>CAWFYN010000013.1:0-64569 GCA_963820045.1 uncultured Actinomycetota bacterium | reverse complement strand
AGCCGCAACAGGCTGGACTTTCCGTCGCCGTTGCGCCCGACGATGCCGATGCGCGCTCCGTCGTTCACGCCCAGCGTGACCGATTCGAAGACCAGCTGGGTCGGATATTCGAGGCGGACGGCCTCGGCTCCCAATAGGTGCGCCACTAGCCCGACCCTACTGCCGCTATTCGAGGGTCAGCAGCGCCCGGTCGACTTGGCTCTGGGTCTCCGCCGACGCCTTGCAGGACAGGGCGTTCAGGAAGCGGCTGGCGAGGTCGCGCAGTTTCAGGTTGGTTTCCTGGGACCGCCACACCAGGATGTCGAACGCCCGCTCCGCAGTGATGCCGTAGGCGGCCATGAGCACGCCCTTCGCCTGCTCGATCTTTGCGCGGGCGTCGGCCACCGCCGACAGCACATTGTTGATCTCGGTCTGCAACGAGTCGGTGACGTCGACGTAGAACCCGCACGTCCCGATCAGCGTGCCCTTGTCGTCGAGCATCCGGTCGCCCGCGACGACGACGCAGTGGGTGCGCCCGCCGGTGTCGAGGATGCGGTGGCGGCTGCTGAACGGCTTGCCCTGCATCACGCGCGCCAGGACGGCCGCGACGCACTCGCGGTCTCCGGGGTGCTTGTGCTTCAGCAACAGCTCGGTGCTGGGCTCCACCTGTTCCGGCTGGTAGCCGTGCATGCGGGCGACCGCGTCGGACCACTCCCAGCGTTGGCCGTCCAGGAAGAACCGGAACCGGCCGACGCGCTGCGGCTCGCCGAGTCCGAGCACCAGGTCGATCGCGTTGAGTTCTTCGACGACGTCGGACATGAGCGCCTCGGACGCGGCCGACGAACCGTCATGGGCGGGTTCCCCATCACGCCGACGAATGGCTTCGTCTTCGAAGTTCACGGTCATCTGCGTTTGTCCTTCAGATGCGTAACTATGTCCTTTGCATACCAATGCCCATTATTGCGCGGGTTCATACCTGGGTCAGGACTTGCGATAGGGCTCGGCGTCGGCGTACTTGACGCCCAGGCCCAGCCCGGGCCGGTGCTGATCCGGCCGCAACGCGCCGCCGTCGGGCGCCAGGGCGCCATCGAACAGCAGGTGTTCGATGCGGTGGTGATCGTGGAAGTACTCCAGGTGCCGCAGGTTCGGGATCGCGCTGGCCACGTGGGCGTGCAGGTTGGGGGCGCAGTGCCCGGACACGTCGACGTTGTGGGCGGCGGCCACCGCGGCGGCCCGCAGCCAGTCGGTGATGCCGCCGCAGCGGGTGACGTCGATTTGCAGGCAGTCGACCGCCTCGGCGGCGAGCATCCGGTTGAAGTAGGCGAGGTCGTAGCCGTACTCACCGGCGGTGACGTCCGGGGTCACCTGGTCGCGCACTTCCCGCAGCCCGGCCAGGTCGTCGGAGGAGACGGGTTCTTCGAACCACGTGACGTCCTGGTCGGCCATCGCGTGGGCCACCCGGATCGCCTGCTTGCGTCGGTAGGCGCCGTTGGCGTCGACATAGAGTTCGACGTCCGCCCCGATCACCTTGCGCGCCAGGTCGATTCGATCAAGATCGCGGCGCACGTCGGAGCCCCATGACTCACCGATCTTGATCTTGACGCGCGGGATCTGCCACTCGCCGACCCAGCGTTCGAGCTGTGCGCGGGTGGTGCGCTCGTCGTAGGTGGTGAAGCCGCCGCTGCCGTAGATCGGTACCGCCTCGTGCGCCATGCCGAGCAGCCGGCATACCGGTAGGTCCAGCAGCTTGCCCTTGAGGTCCCACAGCGCGGTGTCGACCGCGGAGATGGCGCACGACACCAGCCCGGGGCGCCCGTTGTTGCGCATCGCCCGGACCATCGCCTGCCAGCGCCCGGTGATGTCCAGGGCGCTGTGTCCGGTGAGCGTGCCGGCGAGCGGTCCCGTGATCAGCTCGCCGCACGCGCCGTCGGCGTAGGTGTAGCCGATCCCGCGCCGACCGCCCGCCGCCACCTCGGCCAGCACCAGCGTGGTCGACGACCAGGGCAGGGTGCCGTCGGCTTCCGGTGCGTCGGTGGGGATTTCGTAGACCCGCGCGGTGACCTCGTCGATGCGTGCGTCGACGCTCATCGTGTCCCCCGGCGGGCGGCGAGCCACGCGCCCAGGCCCGCCGCGCCGAGCGCGCCGGTGCCGCTGACCATCGGGTGTTGGGACGCCCACAGCTGCGGGCTGCGGGTGTGGGATTTGCCGTCGAACCCGCCGTGGGCGCCGTGGTCGCTGCCCGGCTCCTGGTCGAGCGGCTGCCACAGGTTGTGGGGCCGCCCAGCGCTGACGCGCTCCTCGGTCTGCTGCGAGTCGTATCCGGTGCGGCCCAGGTAGCGGTCCAGCAGCGGTGCGATGAACTTCTGCGCCAGCAGCGTCACCATGGTGCTGTCTCCGACCCAATATTGCTTGCGCCCCGGATGATCGGCGGCGTACAGGACGCCGCGGGCGGCGACCTCGGGCTGGTAGATGGGCGGCACCGGTTGGGGATGGCGCGGCAGCCGGGACAGCACCCAGGAGAACTGCGGGGTGTTGACCGCGGGCATCTGGGCCACGGTGATCCGTACCTTCGAGTGCTCGTGCAGCAGTTCGCAGCGCACCGATTCGGTGAAGCCGTTGATGGCGTGCTTGGCGCCGCAGTAGGCCGACTGCAGCGGAATGGAGCGCTGGCTGAGCGCGGAACCGACCTGCACGATCGTGCCGCGGTCGCGCGGGCGCATCCTGGCCAGCGCCGCCATGGTGCCGTGCACGTACCCGAGGTAAGCAACCTCGGTCACACGTTTGAACTCCTCGGCGCTGATCTCGCTGAACGGCGCGAACACGGAGGTGAACGCGACATTGACCCAGACGTCGATGGGGCCGAACGCCGCCTCGGTCTCCTCGGCGGCGGCGACGACGGCCGCATGGTCGGCCACGTCGGTGGGGATAGCCAGCGCCTTACCGCCGCCGGATTCGACATCGCGGGCCGCGCCGTCCAGCCCGGCGGCCCCGCGGGCGAGCAGGGCGACGTTCGCCCCGCGCTGCCCGAACAGTTGGGCGGTGGCGCGGCCGATGCCCGCACTGGCCCCGGTGATCACCACTGTCTGTGTCATCGCGGAATCTCCTTTCCAGAGTTCAATCAGTCATGGTGGGCGGCGTCGTCGACGAGGGTGGCGGTGCATTCCAGCATCAGCGCGTGCACGAAAGCCTGGGGGAGGTTGCCGCGCAGCTGCCGCTGCCTGACGTCGTATTCCTCGCAGAACAATCCGGGGGGACCGCAGGCGGCGCGGTTGCGTTCGAACCAGCGCATCGCGCAATGAGCGTGCCCCAGTTGGTGTTCGGCGAGCGCCATCATGAATCCGCAGAGCAGGAAGGCGCCCTCGGCGTCGCCGAGGTCACGCTCGTCGTGCCGGAAGCGGTAGACGAACCCGTCGTGGCTGAGCTGCTTGCGAACGGCGTCCACCGTGGCGCGGGTGCGCGGGTCGTCGGCGGGCACGGCCCCGCGCACGGGTGGCAGCAGCAGCGACGCGTCGACCCCGGGCAGCCGGGGGCTGCGTTGCCAGTAGCCGCCGTGCGGGTGCAGGCTGCCGGCGGCGGTGTCGGCCAGGATCGCGTCGGCCAGCGCAGCGCAGCCTGCCACCTCGCCGCCGCCGCCGGATACCTTGGCGATGGCGCGCAGCCCCGCCACGCACGCCAGGCGGGACTGCGTCCAGTGCTCGTCGTCGATCTCCCAAATCCCCGCATCCGGCTCGCGCCAGCGCTTTTCGATCGCGCCGATAGCGGCCTGCGCGGCGCGCCAGCCTTCGGCGTCGAGCCGGCCGGCGTTGCCCGCCCGGGCCAGCAGCTGCAGCGCCTCGCCGAAGACGTCGAGCTGGAATTGCTGATTGACCCGGTTGCCGACCTTGTCGGCCCCTCCGGGATAACCGGGCAGGTCGAGCGTTTCTTCGCCGGGCACGTCGCCGCCGGTGACGGTGTAGGCCGGCTTGAGGTTGGGGCCGTCGTCGAGCAGCCGGGCACCGACGAACTCGACCGCGCCGTCCAGCAACTCGGTCGCCCCGACGGCCGCGGCGGCGATGCCGGCGTAGACCTGGTCCCGGATCCACGCGTAGCGGTAGTCGTAGTTCTGGTTGGTGTGCGCGCGTTCGGGCAGGCTCATCGTGGCGGCGGCGACCATGCCGCCGCCACTACTGGTCAGCCCGCGCAGCACCGCGTAGGAGTGGCGCCCGTCGCGGGGAGCGATCGTGCAGTTGAATTCCGGCACGCTGCGGTGCCACGCCGCCTCGGTTGCGTCCCAGGCGATGTCGGGATCGGGCGGCGAGTCGGGAAGCGTGCGTTCGGAGAGCTCCAGCACGAGATCGTGCTGACCGCCCTCGTCGACGGTGATCTCACACATGAGCAGTTCACCGCGCCCGTGGGCCGCTTTCACGGCGCGCGCGTCGCAGCCGCCCAGCCAGCGCCAGCGCAGCCGACCCGACTTCCCGCTCCAGATCCCGTCGTCGACGCTCAGGTCGCCGGGGCCGTGCCGCCCGAACGCGGCGCTCGGCCGCAGCAGCACCCGCACCCGCGCGGTCCCGCGACAGCCCATCAGGCGGCACAGCAGCACCACCCGGTCGGGGTCGCCCGGAAAGGCCAGCACCTCACGGCATTCCACGATGCCGTCGCGGGTGATCCAGCGATTTCGCCAGATCAGGCTGTCCGGCTCGTAGTAGCCGCCCCACACGTGCCGCACGTCGGTCGGGGTGATCGCGTAGACCCCGTCGCCCCCAATGAGATTGGAGAACACGGCGTCGGAATCCCACCGCGGGGCGCACATCCATGCGACGTCGCCCTGCGGCCCGATCAGGGCGCCGCGCTCGCCGTCGGCGAGCAGCGCGTACTCGCGCAGCACCCGGGGCGAGAAGGCCGCCTCGACGTCGATCGTCCGGTCAGCCACGGGCTCCCGCCTTTAATGGCCGCTGCGCCGGTGCGTGGTTGCCGATCTTCCCGGTCGCCATCCGCTCGGCGAGCCGGGAGGCCAACGCCATGATCGTCAACGCCGGGTTGGCCGAACCCTGGGTGGGACACACCGAGCCGTCGGCGAGAAACACGTTCGGGACGCCCCAGACGCGGTGATCGGCGTCGACGACGCTGTTGTCCGGGCGGGTGCCCATCCGGGCGCCGCCGATCGAGGTGGGCGAAACGCTGGATGGTCAGCACGTCCTGGGCGCCGGCGGCGTGCAGGATGTCGCCGATCACGTTGGTGGAGTAGGCCATGTTGGCCTTGTCGTTGTCGGCACAGCGTGTAGTCCATCCGGGCCACCGGGATGGCCGTACGGGTCGCGTTTCTTCGGCGAGGGTGACCCGGTTGTCCGGCTGCGGCAGCAGCTCGTTGAGCACGCCGATGGTGGCCCAGTGGTTGTAGTCGCGCATGTACTCGCGCAGCGCCCGGCCCCAATGCCCGTCGGCGAGCACGTGTTCGGCCCAGCCGATCGGCAGCGGCGACACGGTCTGGATGGAGAAGCCGCGGGCGAACCCGCGCGACGGGTCGGTCTCGTAGAACTGCTCCGAGGACATCTCCGGTGGCGGCGCCTTGTACATCCGCACCTCCTCGGGCCACCGCCCTGCGGACTGGGTGGCGCCCTGCACCATCACGTAGCGCCCGACCTGGTCGTCGTTGTTGCCCAGCCCGTGCGGGAGGCGCTCGGCTGGTGGAGGTCAGCAGCAGCCGCGGCGTTTCGATCGAGTACCCGGCGATCGCGACGACCTTGGCCCGCTGCAGCCGCTCGGTTCCGCCCGGCCTCGTCGTAGTAGACGACGCCGCGGGCGGCGCCGGTGTCGTCGTCGATCTCGACGTGCGCGGCCATGCAGTCGGCGCGGATCTCCACGGCGTGGGCCAGCGCGTCGGGCAGGTGCGTGACGTACGGGCTGGCCTTGGCGTTGACCTTGCAGCCCTGCAGGCAGTAGCCGCGGTAGATGCAGTGCGGGCGGTTGCCGAAGGTGCCGTTGACGATGCCGACCGGCCCGACCCGCATCTCGATGCCGCACGCTGCATCGCGCCCCGCCACAGCTTCGCGGCAGCACCGGAGATGGGGTGCGGGGAGAACGGGTAGCGATGCGGATGGCCCCACGGCCAGTCCTGGCCGGCCACCGGCAGCTCCCGCTCGACCCGCTCGTAGTGGGGCAGCAGGTCGGCGTAGCCGATCGGCCAGTCCGCGCCGACCCCATCGTCGGTGAAGGTGGAAAGTCGCTGGGGTGGAACCGCGGGGTGTAGCCGGCGTAGTGGACCATCGAGCCGCCCACCCCTCGCCCGGAGTTGTTCTTGCCCAGCTCGATCGGGTCGTCGCCGCCGATCATCCGCTTCTGCGTCCAGTACAGGGCGTGGCTGCCCGCCTCGTCGGACACCCAGTCCTCGTCGGGGTGCCAGAACGGGCCCGCCTCCAGGATCACGACCCGCCAGCCCGGCGCGCGCCAGCCGCTGCGCGAGCACCGAGCCGCCCGCGCCGGCGCCGACGACGACCAGGTCGACCTCGTCGTCCTCGCCGTAGCGGCGCATGGTCTTCTCGCCGGGCAGGTCGCGGGAATGCACGTCGAGCAGGAATCGGGAGTCGTTGTCGCTTCGGTCCGACCGCTCCCTTGAGCACGCCGCGCCAGAAGTCGCCCATCAGATCTCACCCTTTTGCACGACTCGGACGGGATCCTCGTCGGTGGCACCGCGGGTCTCGAACGGCTCGCGCGCCGCGGCCGGCCCGGTGGCACCGCCCAGCCGCATGAACCCGCGCGGGTAGGCGGGACCCGCCGAAGCCGATCTCGTTCCATGCCCACGGGTGGGAGTAGAACCCGGACAGCGTCATGCGCATCACCACCGACCAGGCGCGCTTGACGTTCAGCGCTCCCACGTCCCGCCCACCAGCTGGCCCTGCGAGAACTGGTCGATGATCGCTTCGCGGGTGGCGGGCTCGGCGGCGGCGAACGGGCCGCGCCGTAGCGGCGGGCGGCGGTCTGGTCGAGCCCGCGCAGCACCAGCCGCCAGGTGTCGCGGTCGTCGGGCATGTCGGCGTACTGGTAGCCGTCGAGGCGCCCGTCGGCGAGCTTGGAGTCGACCGACTCGGCCACCGGCACCCGCGGCTCGTCGTCCTGGGCCAGCACCGTGTCGCAGAACGCGCGCAGGCACGGCTCCTCTTCCGCGGTGAAGAACCGCAGCGGACCGGGTGGTTCCAGCCGGGCGAGCACCACCTTCCTGGTGGCGTCGTCCCACGAGTCGGCGGTTTCCAGCACGTCGAAGTCGGGGTAGCGCCCGATCATTTGCGGCGTGGTGCCGCGGCGCTGCTTCGGGAGCCACGACGGGTGCGGGGGCTGGCGATCCGGGCGGAGGTTGGGCAGATGGTCGGGGAGAGAGGTGTCGGCCATGGTGACTTATCCCCGGAACCGTTCGCGTCGCAGGATCGAGGCCAGCAGCCCCATCCCGCCGACCATGCACATCAACCCGGGCGCCGAGATTGGCGGGCCCATTGGCAGGTTGTAGGAGCCGTTCTTCCATCCGCCGGGCTTGCGCGCCACCCCGCGCGCGTGGAAGTACTCGCCCATCAGCCCGTTGGCCGTGTAAATGCCGGCGGTGATCGGCAGCCACAGTTTGGCCCAACGCCGGGAGAACACCCCGCCGATGCCGGCCACGACCACCGGCGGGGTAACGATGACGGGGCTCCACATCCACT
This sequence comes from uncultured Actinomycetota bacterium, assembly GCA_963820045.1. GTDB lineage: Bacteria > Actinomycetota > Actinomycetes > Mycobacteriales > Mycobacteriaceae > Mycobacterium. The sequence continues at coordinate 56,920 of CAWFYN010000013.1, read as the reverse complement.
TGTTGCCGAAGCTGGCCTTGTAGTGCTCCAAATACATCTCCGCCGTCGTCACCACCGCCGCCATGGCCGTCAGCCCGGACAGCGAGCGTTCGAAGCGACCGTGCGCGATGTTGTACAACGCCCGCTCGCTGAGCTGTTCGGCCTCGCCGTTCCGCCGTCCGCCGTTGCCTGACAACAACATTGGTTTCCCTTCCTAGATCGTTGGCTCGCCCGACGGCGCCGGGGAATCCGTCCGTGGCTTGCTCGAAAGTCGCGTGCGGCGGGATGGGGGGCGTTCGCAGAGGAAGTCCGCCGCCGCCTTGCTCATGCGTCACCTCACTTCTGAAAGAAACACGCCTAGGCAGTCAGCGCGCGATGACGACTCGCGATGGCTGCCCAGTTACCTGGAAAGCGCCCAGCTGTGTGTTTCAACCGAGGTGGTCCCGACGACGCGTCGTGACCGAAGCGCATTCGGTGCGTACCCGGTGTGGATCGGCCCAAACCGCCGCCATGGACCCACCGGTGCGCAGTTCTACACTCGAACACATGTGCTATACGCGGCTGCATGAGCGTTGGCAGCCACGGCGTGTGAGCGTGACCCGCGTAGCCGCGACGAGCGGCGGGCCGACGTCGTGCGGTGTCGGGATCTGACCTGCCGGGCGCCGGGGTGTGATCGCCCGGCCGTCGACTGCGACCTCGACCATACGATCCGTACGCCGATGGTGGGGTGACGCATCCGTCGAACCTCAAATGCCTGTGCCGGCAACACCCGTACTGACGACGGTCTACACCGGCCGCAAAGCAGCGGCATGACATCTCGCCGCCGGAACAAACTCGGTCGGTTTATTGGGATCGGTAGCGACCCGGCCCGTATCTACTGCTTCGCGTAGACGATTACCAATGCGACGGATTCAGTGCGGGCCGATACTGATCGTCAGCATCTTCAAGGAAAGGGAGCGAGGCCGTGTCGCATTATCGCACCGTGAAGAGGATGCTCGGTGGAACGCTGCTGTCGGGTGGCATCGCCGTGGCCCTTGTGGGCGTGGGAGCCCCAACCGCGCAAGCCGAGCCGTACTTTGGGCCGTGGACATGCTGTCCCGGACAGACAGAAGGACATCCCCAAGGCCCCGGTCCGGGATGCCCTTTTTCGGGTGCGGGGGTTAACTGGGACAGGAATGTCTGCCACACGTGGTGGAGCGTCTACTACGGGCACGGAAACGTCGGGCCCACTACTTGGGATGGACCTGATGCACCGCCGCCCGAGGCGACGCAGAAGCCATGGTGCGGTTCCCCTTTCATGTGTTCAGGAACACCATAATCAGCGGCTGATAGCACCCCGGGTTGAACGACAAGTACACGGGGGGTGGGCGCGAGATGCTCTCAAAAGCTGTAGCACGGCCCAACACCCGAGAAGTCCGTGGAGTGTGCTTTAGCTAATCGCTACCATCATTTGCTGAAAACGTTCTGGGGCTGGCGGGATGAACAGCTACCCGGCGCAATCGCAACGTGCGCATGGCCCGCCCCGCCCGACGACGAACCACCGCCATTTTGACTGCCGCTCAACGATTTAGGCGGACGCGACGGCGGAGAGCCGCCATTCTCCGGGCACGCCTTTGAGCTCATGAGCGCCACGGTCTTCGAATTCGAGCCCTGACCCGATCACCAGCTCGCGTAGCGTGCTGGACACGAGGACTTCGTTCGCGCCTGCCAGCGCGCTCACGCGCGCACCGATGTGCACGGCGATGCCGCCGATGTCGTCACCGCGCACCTCGCATTCGCCGGTGTGTAACCCGGCCCGCACCTCGATGCCGAGCGGCTGCACCGCGTCGCGAATTGCCATGGCACAGCGGATCGCTCGCTGCGGACCATCGAACATCGCCAAAAAGCCGTCACCCGATGTGTTCACCTCGCGGCCCCGAAAGCGGGCGAGTTGTGACCGCACGATGGCGTCGTGCGCATCGAGCAACGCATGCCAGTCGCGGTCGCCCATCTCCGCCGCCCGGCGCGTCGAGTCCACGATGTCGGTGAACAGCACGGTGGCGAGAACACGGTCGTCGGCTACGTCGGGCTGCTCGCCGGTGAGAAACTGGGCGACCTCCTGGAACGACTCGCGCCACGGCTCGACGAAGTGCCACATGTTGCGGCCCGGCAGCTCGACGTACTTCGCGTCCGGTATGTGGTCGGCGACGTACTTGCCCTGCGCGGGCGTCATGAACATGTCGTCGGCGTGCTGGACCACCACGGTGGGCACGCGGATCGATGGCAGGACCGCCCGCACGTCCTGCCGGGCCGCCAGCGGCAGCATGCGTGCGAGGGTCGCTGGGCTATTCGCTAGGCGTTCCATGCGAGCCCATGTTGCCCGAATCTCCTCGTTCCACGGCATGTCCGGATTCAAGACATGCTCGATCTCCCCCGTGCCCCACGCGGCCACGAAGGCAGCGAGCACTTCCTCGAGATCGGCGATGCCCGACGGATCCGCGCTGCCCCCAAGCACAACCAGCGCAGCGGTGCGGGACGGATGCGTCGCGGCGAACAGCGCCGCTGCCGGGAGCGCGCCGGGAATCGCGATGAGCGCCGCTTCGCCGCTCTTTAGATCGTCGAGCACTGCGGTGATGCTGTCGGCCCATTGCTCCAAGGTCGGCAACGCGCCGGGTGAGACGGGATCGGAGGCTCCCGTGCCCGGCTGGTCGAAGAAGATCAGCCGACCGAGCGAGGTCATCGCCTCGACCCACCCTTGAAGCGACGGTAGCTCGGGGGCGACCTCACAGTTCGTGAACCAGTTCGGCACGAACACGATGTCACGAGGACCTTCACGCGATGTGCGATAGGCGACGCGCAAGTCCCCGTTCATCGCATAGCGCGTCTCCGAGAACATTGCGGAAGTCTAAGCCGGGGAGTAGGTCAAATTTCCGGTGTCACGCGGTGGCGTGATGGACAGTTGCCCGACGGCACACCTATGTCACCAGCCCCGGCGGCGCGCTGCTGTTTCCCAGCCTGTGCGCCCAGCGGTGACGTCCCGGGCCGCGCGGCCGTCGAGGGCTGCGCACCGCGATGGTGCGGTTGGGCACCAGGCCCCGCGCCCCCAGACGGACGACGAACCACCGCCCCTCTAACGGATGACTGATCCCGCCGGGCAAATCGCCTGGCCAGGCCCGCCACGCCAGCTGGTGTGCCATGATGTCGGAGCTGTCAAGACACAGGGGAGCGGGCCGTGGATCTCAACTTGTCGATCATCACGCGACCGGTAGAGCGCCTGATAGCTACGGCGCAGAACGGGCTGGAGGTCGTCCGGCTGGGGGGCTTGGAAACTGGTAGCGTCCCATCGCCGTCACAGATCGTCGAGAGCGTACCGATGTACAAGCTCCGACGTTATTTTCCGCCCGACAGCCGGCCGGACAAGCCGCCGGTGGGCCCGCCGGTGCTGATGGTGCACCCGATGATGATGTCGGCGGACATGTGGGACGTCACCCGCGAGGACGGCGCCGTAGGCATCCTGCACGCCAACGGGCTGGATCCCTGGGTCATCGACTTCGGCGAACCCGACAAGGTCGAAGGCGGCATGCGCCGCACCCTGGCCGACCACATCGTCGCGCTCAGTCAGGCCATCGACACCGTCAAGGACACCACCGGCAGCGACGTCCATCTGGTCGGATATTCGCAGGGTGGCATGTGGTGCTACCAGGTCGCCGCCTACCGGCGTTCGAAGAGCCTGGCCAGCATCGTCACCTTCGGCTCGCCGGTGGACACCCTGGCCGCCTTGCCGATGGGCATCCCGGCAAACTTCGCCGCGCCCGCCGCCAACTTCATGGCCGACCACGTCTTCAGCCGGCTGGACATCCCCAGCTGGATGGCGCGCACCGGCTTTCAGCTGCTCGACCCGCTCAAGACCGCCAAGGCGCGGGTGGACTTCGTGCGCCAGCTCCACGACCGGGAGGCCCTGCTGCCGCGCGAGCAGCAGCGCAGATTCCTCGAACGCGAAGGCTGGATCGCCTGGTCGGGCCCGGCGATCTCCGAGCTGCTCAAGCAATTCATCGCCCACAACCGGATGATGACCGGCGGCTTCGCCGTCAACGGCCAGATGGTCACGCTCACCGACATCACCTGCCCGGTGCTGGCCTTCGTCGGCGAGGTGGACGACATCGGGCAGCCGGCGTCGGTGCGCGGCATCCGGCGGGCGGCGCCGGACGCCGAGGTCTACGAAAGCACCATCCGCACAGGACATTTCGGCCTGGTCGTCGGTTCCAAGGCGGCGCAGCAGAGCTGGCCGACCGTCGCCGAATGGGTGAGATGGCTCTCCACCGGTGGCGACAAGCCGGAGGGCATCGACCTGATGGCCGACCAGCCCGAGGAGCACACCGACAGCGGCGTCGCCCTGAGCTCCCGGCTCGCGCACGGCATCGGCGAGGTCTCCGAGGCGGCGCTGGGCATGGTGCGCGGCGCGGCGAACACGATGGTCGCGGCGAACAAATCGATGCGCACCCTGGCCGTCGAAACGGCCCGCACGCTGCCGCGCCTGGTCCGGCTGGGGCAGATCAACGACCACACCCGGATCTCGCTCGGCCGCATCATCGACGAGCAGGCGCAGAACGCCCCGCACGGCGAATTCCTGCTGTTCGACGGGCGCGTGCACACCTACGAGGCCGTCAACCGGCGCATCAACAACGTCGTCCGCGGCCTGATCGAGGTCGGGGTGCGGCAGGGCGACCGGGTGGGCGTGCTGATGGAGACGCGGCCCAGCGCGCTGGTGGCCATCGCCGCGCTGTCTCGGCTGGGCGCGGTTGCGGTGGTGATGCGGCCCGATTCCGACCTGGCCGCGTCGGTCCGGCTTGGGGGAGTGACCGAGCTGCTGACCGACCCCACCAACCTCGAGGCGGTGCTGGGGTCGGACCGCCAAGGGCTGCGGCAGGTGCTGGTGCTCGGCGGCGGTGAGTCGCGGGATCTGCACCTGCCCGACGACAGCGACGTCATCGACATGGAACGGATCGACCCGGAGGCCGTCGAGCTGCCCGGGTGGTACCGGCCCAACCCTGGGCTGGCGCGGGACCTGGCGTTCGTCGCGTTCAGCGCGGCCGGCGGCGAGCTGGTGGCCAAGCAGATCACCAACTACCGCTGGGCGGTGTCGGCCTTCGGGACCGCCTCGACGGCCGCCCTGGACCGCCGCGACACCGTCTACTGCCTGACCCCGCTGCATCACGAGTCGGCGCTGCTGGTGAGCCTGGGCGGCGCGGTGGTGGGCGGCACCCGCATCGCGCTGTCCCGCGGCCTGGACCGAGACCGCTTCGTGCAGGAGGTGCGGCAGTACGGCGTCACCGTGGTGTCCTACACCTGGGCCATGCTCGGCGAGATCGTCGACGACCCCGCTTTCGTGTTGCACGGCAACCACCCGGTGCGGCTGTTCATCGGTTCCGGTATGCCGACGGGACTGTGGGGCCGTGTCATCGACGCGTTCGCGCCGGCCCACGTCGTCGAGTTCTTCGCCACCACCGACGGACAAGCGGTGCTGGCCAACGTAAGCGGCGCCAAGATCGGCAGCAAGGGGCGCCCGCTGCCCGGCGCCGGGCGCATCGAGCTGGGTGCCTACGACGTCGAGCACGACCTGATCCTGGAGAACGACCGCGGCTTCGTCCAGGTGGCCGAGCCCAAACAGGTCGGGATACTGCTCGCCGCGTCCAACGGCCCGATCGATCCGACGGCATCGGTCAAACGGGGAGTCTTCGCCGCCGGCGACACCTGGATCTCGACCGAGTATCTGTTCTACCGCGACGACGACGGCGACTATTGGCTGGCGGGCAGGCGCGGCTCGGTGGTCCGCACCGCGCGCGGCCTGGTGTATGCCGAGCGGGTCACCGACGCGCTGGGCTGCGTCAACGGTGTCGATCTCGCGGTGACCTACAACGTGCCGGTGGGCGACGGGGAGCTGGCGGTCTCGGCGGTGACGCTGCTCCCCGGGGCCAGCATCACCGCGGCCGACCTGACCGACGCCGTCGCGAAGATCCCCATCGGCGTGGGCCCCGACATCGTCCAAGTGTGTCCGGAGATGACACTGAGCGCGACCTACCGTCCGACCGTCAGCGCCCTGCGCGCGGCCGGAATTCCCAAGCCGGGCCGCCAGGTGTGGTACTTCGACGCCGACGCGAATTTCTTCCGGAAGCTGACCCCCAGCGCGCGGTCCGAGCTGAGCGGGCGCGTCAATGGTTGACGACGCACTCCTGGCCATCCTGGTGTGCCCGGCCGATCGGGGCCCATTGCTGCTCGTCGATGACGAGTTGCTGTACAACCCGCGGCTGCGGCGCGCCTACCGCATCGAGGACGGCATCCCGGTGCTGCTCGTCGACGAGGCCCGCGACGTCGACGACGACGAGCACGCCCGGCTCATGGCACGAGCCCGTCCGGCAGATCCCCGGTGAGGTAGCGCTGCAGGTTGGGCGCGATGGTTTGCGCGACCTTCTCGGCCGGCAGCGACGCGAACGGCTCCAACTGCAGGATGTAGCGCGCCATGACCACGCCGACCAGTTGCGAGGCGACGAACTGGATCCGGATGACACCGCTGCCGGGCGGATCGTCAACGCGTGCACCCACTTCGACCGCGATGATGTCCTGGATGAACGTGCGAAACAGGTTGACCTCCGATCCGGCCAGGACCGACCGCAGGGCGGCGATGAACCCCGTGCCCAGATCGGAATCCCACAGCGGCAACAACATCGACGGCAGCCGGTAGCCGATTTCCTCGATCGGCACTTCGCGCAACGGGCCGATGATGTCCATCGGGTCGATCGGGATGTGAACGGCGGCGGCGAACAGCTTCTCCTTGGTGCCGAAATAGTGATGCACCAGGGCCGAGTCGACGCCGGCCGCCGCCGCGACGGCCCGTATCGAAGTATTACGAATCCCGTTGATGGCAAACAATTCTCGGGCGCTGGTCAGGATGCGATTGCGGGTGTCGGAGCTGCCGGCCGGTCGCCCGGGCCGCCGGCGCCCGGTGCTGGTGGACGCCACTAGGACCCTCCGTGGCGACCCGCCGCGCCCGGCAGCGCCGCGCTTGCGATCGCCACTAGGACCCTCCGTGGCGACCCGCCGCGCCCGGTCCCCCGCAAGCGGGAGGTGCCCCCAGCGCCGCGCTTGCGATCGCCACTAGGCGGTCCGTCGCCGCAGCGTCGCGGCGGCCAGGCACAGGGCCGCGAGCGCGAAACCCAGCACGACGACGATGTCACGCACCGCGATGTAGGTCAGCTGCGGGTGGGCGCCCACCTGTTGCAGGGCCTCGAGCGCGTAGCTGGCCGGCATCACGTTGCTGACCCACTGCAGCCAGTGCGGCATCAATGCCCGGGGCACGATGATGCCGGCCAGCAACAACTGCGGCACCATCACCAGCGGGATGAACTGGACCGCCTGAAACTCGGTGCGTGCGAAGGCGCTACACAGCAGGCCCAGGCCCACACCGAGGATGGCGTTGACGATCGCGATCACGAACACCCACGCCGGGCTGCCGGCGGTGTCGAAGCCGAGCAACCAGAACGACACGAAGCACGCCAAAATGGCCTGCGCCGCGGCGGCTGTCGAGAACGCGGTGCCGTAGGCGATCAGCAGGTCGAGCCGGCGCAGGGGAGTGGTCAGGATGCGCTCCAGCGTCCCGGATGCCCGTTCGCGCTGCATCGTGATCGCCGTGATGATGAACATCACGAAAAGCGGGAAAAGGCCAAGCAGGATCAGGCAGGCGTTGTTGAAGGGGGCCGGCGTGCCCGGTCGGTGCGGCGCGTTCTGAAACATGAAGTACATCAACGTGATAACCAAGATCGGCACGAACAGGATCATCGCGACGCTGCGGTGGTCCGCCGCCAGCTGTCGCAGGATCCGCGTTGTGGTGGCGGTGTACCCCTTGAGCCCTAACCGGCTTGGCGCATGGTGTTGCGCTTGATGATGGACAGAAACGCGTCCTCCAGTGACGTGCATCCGGTGTCCTCTCGTAGTCGGGTCGGGGTGGTATGCGCGAGCAGGTGACCGTCGCGCATCAGCAACAGGTCGCCGCAGTGGTCGGCTTCGTCCATGACGTGGCTGGAAACCAGCAGCGTGGTTCCGTCGCGGGCGAGTTCGGCGAACTGTTCCCAGAGATCTACGCGCAGCACCGGGTCCAGGCCCACCGTGGGCTCGTCGAGCACGAGCAGGTCGGGCTGGCAGACCAGCGCGCACGCCAGCGACACCCGGGTGCGCTGACCGCCGGAAAGGTTGCCGCAGAAGGCCGTCCGGTGATCGGCCAGCCCCACCCGTTCGATCGCGGCGTCGGCGGCCTGGCGGTCGAAGCCGTACAGCGAGGCGAAGTACCGAACGTTGTCGACGACCCGCAGGTCGTTGTAGATGGTCGGGTCCTGCGGCAGGTATCCGACCCGGCGGTGCAGCGCCGCCGACCCGGCCGGATGGCCGAGTACGGTGACGTTTCCCGAGGTCACGATCTGGGTGCCGACGATGCACCGCATCAGGGTGGTCTTGCCGCAGCCGGACGGGCCGAGCAGGCCGGTGATGCTGCCCGGCGCTATCTGCACCGAGAAGTCGTGCAGGGCGGGGCGCTTACCGCGGATCACCCGCAGGTGCTCGATGCGGATGGCCTGGTCCCCGATTAATTCATCACGTGATGAAGTCATCATATGATGAATATCGTCCCCTGGCGAGGCGATGTCAAGGGTCTACGAGGAGCGATTGTCCAACCCGGGACGCCGCAGCGGCTGGTGGCCGTGCACGCCCTCGGCGTAGGCCGTCTCGGCGTGCTGAGTGACGTCGACGCCGGTGGTCTCGTCCTCCGCACTGAGCCGGAAACCCACTATCCGGTCGATCACCTTCGCGAGCGCGAACGACACCGCGAACGCATACAGCGTGACGACGACGATCGCGAGCGCCTGCTTGCCCAGTTGGACGAAGCCGCCCCCAAAGAAGAGGCCCCGCGGGCCCGACGTCATGACCGCCGTGGCGAGCAGCCCGATCAGCGATACCCCGACGACGCCGCCGACGAAGTGCACACCGACCACGTCGAGCGAATCGTCGTAGTTGAGGCGGAATTTGGCGCTGACCGCGAACGAGCACACGATGCCGGCCGCGAGGCCGACGACCGCCGCGCCGAGCGTGTTGACGGTCCCGCACGACGGCGTGATGGCGACCAGCCCGGCCACCACGCCGGACGCCGCGCCGAACGTCGTGGGCCTGCCGTCGCGGATCTGTTCGACCGACAGCCAGCCGAGCATGCCGAGGCAGCCGGCGACGAGCGTGTTGAGGAAGATGGCCGCGGCGGTTCCGTTGGCGGCCAGGGCGGAACCGGCGTTGAACCCGAACCAGCCGAACCACAGCAGGCCGACACCGAGCAACACGAGCGGCAGATTGTGCGGCCGCATGGCGTCCTTCTTGAAGCCGAGGCGGGGGCCGAGCACCAGCGCCAGCGCCAGGGCGGACGAACCGGACACGATCTCGACGACGAGGCCGCCCGCGTAGTCGAGCACGCCCAGCTTGGCCAGCCAGCCGCCGGGGCCCCACACCCAGTGCGCGACAACCGAATACACGACGACCGTCCACACCGGGACGAACACCATCCAGGCGGCGAACTTCGCGCGGTCGGCGATCGCGCCGCTGACCAGCGCGGCCGTGATGATCGCGAACGTCACCTGGAACGTGGCGTACAGCAGCTCGGGCACCGCGCCGTGGGCGGTGTCCGGGGTGATGCCGAGCATGCCGATATGCCTGAGGTTGCCGAGGAACCCGCTCGCCCCGTCCTGGGAGAACGCGATGGTGTAGCCGAGCAACAGCCACGCCACCGTCACCAGCGGTATGGAGATGAAGCTCATCATGATCATGTTGAGGACCCCGGTGGTGCGGACCATGCCGCCGTAGAAGATCGCCAGGCCGGGAGTCATCAGCAGAACCAGTGCGGTGCTGGCCAGCAGCCACGCGGTGGCGGCGGGGTCGATCGGATGCATGAGTGCGCTCCTTCACTGCTGCCAAGGACACCGGGATACTGCCATGCAAGGGCCGCCGGTACGTTCGGTGGGTGGCCGCAAGCCAGCTGCTCGTCGACCCCATCGCGGCTGCGCATCGGCTCCTCGGCGCCACCCTCACCGGGCGGGGCGTGCGCGCCGTCGTCGTCGAAGTGGAGGCGTACGGCGGGGTTCCCGACGGGCCCTGGCCGGACGCGGCGGCCCACTCCTATCGCGGCATCAGCGGGCGCAACGCGGTGATGTTCGGGCCTCCCGGCCGGCTCTACACCTATCGCAGCCACGGAATCCATGTCTGCGCCAACGTCTCGTGCGGGCCGGACGGGACCGCCGCGGCCGTCTTGCTGCGGGCCGCCGCCCTCGAGGACGGCGCCGACGTCGCCCGCGCCCGGCGCGGCGAGCTGGTCCGCGCCGCCGCGCTGGCGCGGGGGCCGGGCAACCTGTGTTCGGCCCTGGGAATCACCATGGACGACAACGGCATCGACCTTTTCGACCCCGCCGGCCCGGTGACCCTGGAACTCAACGCTTCGCTGACCGCGGTGTCGGGTCCCCGCGTCGGGGTCAGCCAGGCCGCCGACCGGCCGTGGCGATTCTGGCTCGCCGGCCGGCCGGAAGTCTCGGCCTACCGGCGAAGTCCGCGAGCGCCCGCGCCCGGGACCAGCGACTAGAGTCGTCGGCGATGTCTTCCGGGATCCTTGATGAGCTGGGCTGGCGCGGGCTGATCGCGCAGTCCACCGACCTCGACGCGCTGGCCGCCGAGGCGCAGCGCGGGCCGATGACGGTGTACGCCGGCTTCGACCCCACGGCGCCCAGCCTGCACGCGGGGCACCTGGTGCCGCTGCTGGCGCTGCGTCGTTTTCAGCGCGCGGGGCACCGCCCGATCGTCCTGGCCGGCGGCGCCACCGGCATGATCGGTGACCCGCGCGACGTCGGCGAGCGCACCCTCAACGAAGCGGACGTCGTCGCGGAATGGACCGAGCGCATCCGCGGGCAGCTGGAGCGCTTCGTCGATTTCGACGCGTCTCCGACCGGCGCCATCGTGGTCAACAACCTGGACTGGACGGCCCCGCTGTCGGCCATCGAGTTCCTGCGCGACCTCGGCAAGCACTTCTCGGTCAACGTCATGCTCGATCGCGACACCATCCGGCGGCGGCTTCAGGGTGAGGGCATCTCCTACACGGAGTTCAGCTACCTGCTGCTGCAGGCCAACGACTACGTCGAATTGCACCGCCGTTACGGCTGCACATTGCAGATCGGCGGCTCCGACCAGTGGGGCAACATCATCGCCGGGGTCCGGTTGGCCCGCCAGAAGCTGGGTGCGACGGTGCACGCGCTCACCGTCCCGCTGGTGACGGCGGCCGACGGCACCAAGTTCGGGAAGTCCACCGGCGGTGGCAGCCTGTGGCTGGACCCGGCGATGACCACCCCGTACGCCTGGTACCAGTACTTCTTCAACACCGCCGACGCCGACGTGGTCCGGTACCTGCGGTGGTTCACCTTCTTGTCGCCCGACGAGCTGGGCGAGCTGGAACAGGCGACCGCCGAGCGTCCGCAGCAGCGGGCCGCGCAGCGACGGCTGGCGCGCGAACTGACCGTCCTGGTGCACGGGGAGGCGGCCACCGAGGCGGTCGAGCACGCCAGCCGGGCGCTGTTCGGGCAGGGCGAACTGGACCGCCTGGACGAGGCGACGCTGGCGGCGGCGCTGCGCGAGGCCTCGGTCGCCGAGCTCAAACCCGGTGGCCCCGACGGGATTGTCGACCTGCTGGTGGCCAGCGGCCTGTCCGAGAGCAGGAAGGCCGCGCGCCGCACCATCGGCGAGGGCGGGGTGTCGGTCAACAACGCCCGGATCGACAGCGAGGAGTGGGCGCCGCGGCCCTCGGACTTCCTGCACGGCCGGTGGCTGGTGCTGCGCCGCGGCAAGCGCACCATCGCCGGGATCGAAAAGGTCTAGCGGTGCACCCGCAAAACGCGTTGGTGCGCAAATCTTTACCGCACCGTGCTGCGGCTGTGACCCGCAGTGGCCAGGGTGGTCACGGTGACATCCCTGAGGCGTGTGGAGTTGGCCCTGCTGCGTGTCCTGGGGATGAGCGCGTGCGTGGCGGGCCTGGCGGCGCCGCTGGCCGCACCCGTCCGCGCCGACATGCGGGGCAACGCCTTCCTGATGGCGCTCACCAACGCCGGTATCACCTATCCCCACCCGGACGGCGCCCTGGCGCTGGGCGAGTCGGTGTGCCCGCTGCTGGTCGCACCGGGCCAGTCCTTCGACTCGGTCGCTGACGAGATGGCCAACCGCAGCGGCCTGGGCTACGAGTCGGCCGGCCTGTTCACCATCGTCGCCGTCGCGAACTACTGCCCGGCGGTGATAGCGCCGCTGCTGCAGAACCGGCTCACGGCGTACTAGCCCTCGGGGCCCCCGTATCCTCGGCTGCGTGGTCGACGACAGGCAGCGGCAGCGAGGCGAACGGCGCCCGCGCCCACCCGGCGCCTGGTCGGGGCCGGGCCGCGCGCGGCCGGCACAGCCGCAGAACCCCGCCGGCGACCGCGACCACCGCCCGCCTGACACCGGGCCGCCGATACCGCCGGGCGTGGAGGCCCGGCAGCTGGCGCCCGAAATCCGCGGCGAACTGCGCACCCTGGACCGCGCCACGGCCGACGCGGTGGCGCGCCACCTGGTTGCCGCAGGCGAGCTGCTCGACGAAGACCCCGAAGCCGCGCTGAGTCACGCCCGCGCGGCCCGCGCCCGATCCAGCAGAATCGCGGCGATCCGTGAGGCGGTCGGCATCGCCGCCTATCAGTGCGGCGACTGGGCCCAGGCGCTGGCCGAATTGCGCGCCGCGCGCAGAATGGGCAGCAAGTCCAACCTGCTCGCCCTGATCGCGGATTGCGAACGCGGACTTGGCCGCCCGGAACGGGCGATCGAACTCGCGCGCGGACCGGAGGCCACCCAGCTCGAAGGTGACGACGCCGACGAATTGCGCATCGTCGCGGCCGGCGCGCGCGCGGACCTCGGGCAGCTGGAGCAGGCGCTGACCGTCTTGTCCACGCCGCAGCTGGATCCGAGCCGCCAGGGCTCGACGGCGGCGCGGTTGTTCTACGCCTACGCCGACACGCTGCTGGCCCTCGGCCGCGCCGACGAAGCGCTGCAATGGTTCCTGCGCTCGGCGGCCGCCGATGTCGAAGGCGTCACCGACGCCGAAGACCGGGCCGGCGAGCTGGGCTGAGATGACAAGCGTTGCAAGCCAATATGATTGCCTGCTGCTTGACCTCGATGGGACGTTGTTTCGCGGCCGCCGGCCCACCGAGGGCGCGGTGCAGGCGCTGGCCGGTGTGCAAAGCCGCGCGTTCTTCGTCACCAACAACGCGTCGCGCAGCGCCGCTGAGGTCGCGGCGCACCTGACCGAGCTCGGCTTCACCGCCACCGCCGACGACGTCGCCACCAGCGCCCAGAGCGCGGCCCGGCTGCTGGCCGATCAGCTGCGGGCGGGGTCACCGGTGCTGATCGTGGGCACCGACGCGCTGGCCGACGAGGTGGCGGCGGTCGGGCTGCGCCCGGTGCGCCGCTATGACGACCACCCGGTCGCCGTCGTCCAGGGCCTGTCGACGTCCATCGGCTGGCCGGACCTCGCCGAGGCCGCGCTGGCCATCCGGTCCGGCGCGCTGTGGGTGGCGGCCAACATCGATCCGACCCTGCCGACCGAGCGGGGCCTGTTGCCGGGGAACGGATCCATGGTCGCCGCGCTGCGCGCGGCCACCGGCGCCGAACCCCAGGTCGCGGGCAAACCGGCGCCCGCATTGCTCACTGACGCGGCGGCCAGGGGCGACTTCCGCGCCCCCCTGGTCGTCGGCGACCGGCTGGACACCGACATCGAGGGCGCCAACGCCGCCAAGCTGCCCAGCTTGATGGTGCTCACCGGGGTCAACTCGGCCCGGGACGCCGTGTACGCCGAGCCGGCGCACCGGCCCACCTATATCGGCCACGACTTGCGTGCGCTGCACCAGGACGGCGAGCAGCTCGCGGTCGGACCGCAGCCGGGCTGGCGCGTCGACGTTTGCGAGCAGGCGGTGACCGTCAGCGGTAACGGTCCCGACGACGGCGACGGTCTCTCGATCGTGCGGGCGGTCGCCAGCGCGGTGTGGGGTGCCCAGGTCCCCGATTCCCGGGGCCGGCCGGTGAGCATCCGGGCGGCCGACGACCGGGCCCGCGCCGCGCTGCAGCGCTGGTCTTTGGTGCGCAGCGACTGACGGGTGACTAGCGTAAGAGCGCAATGACTATCGATCCTGAAGAGATTCGCGCGGAAATCGACGCCCTGTTAGCCCGGCTGCCCGAACCCGGGGCCCCCGAAAGCCCCGACCGGGAGCTCTCGCTCGCGGAGCTCGAGGAGATAGCGCGCCGCCTGTCCGAGGCGCACGACGTGCTGCTGGCGGCGCTGGAGTCGGCGGAGAAGGGCTGAGTGCGCGCATGTCTCGCCGCGCCCGGGTTGACGTCGAGCTGGTTCGGCGCGGCCTCGCGCGATCGCGTCAGCAGGCCGCGGAGTTGATCGGCGCCGGACGGGTCAGCATCGACGGCTTACCGGCGCGCAAGCCGGGCACCGCCGTGGCCGTCACCGCGGCACTGGCCGTCACCGACGACGGCGAACGGGGCTGGGTGTCCCGCGGCGCGCACAAACTCATCGGCGCCCTGGACGTCTTCGGGATTCCGGTCGCGGGCCGGCGCTGCCTGGACGCCGGGGCGTCCACGGGTGGGTTCACCGAGGTCCTGCTGGACCGTGGGGCCGCCGAGGTGGTGGCGGTGGATGTCGGGTACGGCCAGCTGGCGTGGTCGCTGCGCTGCGACCCGCGGGTCGTCGTCGTCGAGCGAACCAACGTCCGTGACCTGTCCCGCGAGGCGATCGGCGGGCCGGCCGACCTGATCGTGGCCGACCTGTCGTTCATTTCGCTCACCACCGTGTTGCCCGCGCTGGCTGGATGTGCTTCCCCCACTGCGGATATCGTTCCCATGGTGAAGCCGCAGTTTGAGGTGGGCAAGGGCCAGGTCGGCGCCGGCGGAGTAGTACACGACCCCGCCCTGCGTGCCGATGCCATCCTGGCCGTGGCCCGGCGCGCCGGCGAGCTGGCCTGGCACACCGTCGGCGTCACCGCCAGCCCGCTGCCCGGCCCGGCGGGCAACGTCGAATACTTCCTATGGCTGCGCGCCCATACCGATCGGGGATTGGCGGATGACGAGTTGGTGGCAGCGGTGCAGCGCGCCGTGAAAGAGGGCCCGCAATGACCGCTTCGACCGAGCACCGCACCGTGCTGATGGTGGTCCACACCGGCCGCGAAGAGGCCACCGATACGGCGGCCCGGGTGCAGAAAGTCCTGGGCGACAACGACATCCATCTGCGCGTCCTGTCCGCCGAGGCGGTCGACCGGGGCACCCTGCACGTGGCCCCCGACGACATGCGGGCGATGGGCGTCGAAATCGAGGTGGTCGACGCGGACCCGCAGGCCGCCGAGGGCTGCGAACTGGTGCTGGCGCTCGGTGGGGACGGCACGTTCCTGCGCGCGGCGGAGCTGGCCCGCAACGCCGGGATCCCGGTGCTGGGCGTCAACCTGGGCCGGATCGGTTTCCTGGCCGAGGCCGAGGCTGAGGCCATCGACAGCGTGCTGGACCACGTGGTCGCCAGGGACTACCGGGTGGAGGACCGCCTGACGCTGGACGTGCTCGTGCGCGCGGCCGGTCGTGAAATCGCCCACGGCTGGGCGCTCAACGAAGTCAGCCTGGAAAAGGGCCCGCGGCTGGGCGTGCTGGGGGTGGTCGTCGAGATCGACGGGCGCCCGGTGTCGGCGTTCGGGTGCGACGGGGTGCTGGTATCGACGCCCACCGGGTCCACCGCCTACGCGTTCTCCGCGGGCGGCCCGGTGTTGTGGCCCGATCTCGAGGCAATCCTGGTGGTGCCCAACAACGCTCACGCGCTGTTCGGCCGGCCGATGGTTACCAGTCCCGACGCCACCGTCGCCATCGAGGTCGAGGCGGACGGTCACGACGCCCTGGTGTTCTGTGACGGCCGCCGCGAAATGCTGATCCCGGCCGGCAGCCGGATCGAGGTACGACGTTGTGACACGCCGGTGAAATGGGCGCGGCTGGACAGCGCGCCGTTCACCGACCGGCTGGTGCGCAAATTCCGGTTGCCGGTCACCGGGTGGCGTGGCAAGTAACGGCGCGGCTCGGTGCTGACTGAATGCTGACTGAAATCCGCATCGAGTCGCTGGGCGCCATCAGCGCAGCGGTCGGGGAGTTCGACCGCGGCCTGACCGTCCTGACCGGTGAGACCGGCGCCGGCAAGACGATGGTGGTGACCGGGCTGCACCTGCTCGGCGGGGCCCGCGCCGACGCCACCCGGGTCCGGTCGGGCGCCGACCGCGCGGTCGTCGAAGGCCGTTTCGCCACAACCGATCTCGAGGACGCCGCGGTGGCGCAGCTGGACGGGATGCTGGAGGCGTCGGGAGCGGAGCGCGACGAGGACGGCAGCGTGATCGCGTTGCGTTCGGTCAGCCGCGACGGGCCTTCGCGGGCCTACCTCGGCGGTCGCAGCGTGCCCGCCAAGTCGCTGGGTGATTTCACCGCCGAGCTGCTCACCCTGCACGGGCAGAACGACCAGCTGCGGCTGATGCGGCCCGAGGAGCAGCGCGGCGCGCTGGACCGGTTCGCGAAGTCCGGCCCCGCGCTCGAGCGCTACCGCAAACTGCGCGACGCCTGGCTCACCGCGCGCCACGACCTGATCGACCGCCGGAACCGCATGCGCGAACTCGCCCTGGAGTCCGACCGGCTGAACTTCGCGCTCAACGAGATTGACACCGTGGACCCGCAACCGGGCGAGGACGATGCGCTGGTCGCCGACATCGTGCGGCTCTCCGAGCTGGACACGCTGCGCGAGGCCGCGGTCATCGCGCATGGGGCGATCTCCGGGGTGCCCGACGACGTGGAGGTTTCCGGACACAGCGCCTCCGACAGCCTGGGGCGGGCCCGTGCCGCCTTGGAGTCAACGGATGACCCGAAGCTACGGGCGCTGGCCGGGCAGGTCGGTGAGGCGTTGACGGTGGTGGCCGATGCGGCCGGCGAACTCGGCAGCTTTCTGGACGAGCTGCCGGTCGATGCCAGCGCGCTGGAAGCCAAGCTGGCCCGGCAAGCCGAACTGCGCACGCTGACCCGCAAGTACGCCGCGGACGTCGACGGGGTGCTGCAGTGGGCCCGGGAGTCGCGGCAACGACTGGCCCAACTCGACGTCACCGAGGAGGGTTTGACGGCGCTGGCGGCTCGGGTCGACGAACTCGCACGCGAATTAGCCCAGGCCGCAGTCGATCTCAGTGGCATTCGGCGCAAAGCCGCCAAGCGACTCGCCAAGGAGGTCACCGCGGAGCTGGCCGGGCTGGCGATGGCCGACGCCCAATTCACCATCGACGTGAGCAACGACGTCGCCGTCGGCAAGGATGATCCCGCCGCGCTTCCGCTGCTGTCGGGCGAGCTGGCGCGGGCCGGCGCCGATGGCGTCGATCAGGTCGAGTTCGGGTTCGCGGCGCACCGGGGGATGGACCAGCTGCCGCTGGCGAAGAGCGCCTCCGGTGGCGAGCTGTCCCGGGTGATGCTTGCGCTGGAGGTGGTGCTGGCCACGTCGGCGGCGGGCACCACCATGGTGTTCGACGAGGTCGACGCCGGCGTCGGCGGCCGGGCCGCTGTGCAGATCGGGCGGCGGTTGGCGCGGTTGGCGCGCACCCATCAGGTCATCGTGGTCACGCATCTCCCGCAGGTCGCGGCCTACGCCGACGTGCATCTGGTGGTGCATGGCGCCGGGCCCAAGGGAACCAGCGTGGTGCGGCGGGTCACCGGCGACGAGCGGGTCGCCGAACTGGCGCGGATGCTGGCCGGGCTGGGCGAGTCCGACAGCGGGCGTGCGCACGCGCGCGAACTGCTCGACGCGGCGCAGAAGGATGAGATCTAACCGTTGGGGACCCTTGATACAGATGTGACTAAAGGGACTCTAGATAACTTCTGAGGCTGATGTTACGGCGCGCCTCCACGCCTCGTCCGCGCATCGCGGACAGAATCGCCCCCATGAAGATGTCAGGCCTGCTAACCCGTAACCCCGCCCGGCCGGGCCTCGTCGGCACCGCCCGGGTGGACCGGAACATCGACCGATTGCTGCGCAGGGTGTGCCCCGGCGACATCGTGGTGCTCGACGTCCTGGATCTGGACCGCATCACGGCGGACGCGCTGGTGGAGGCGGATATCGCCGCGGTAGTCAACGCGTCGCCGTCGGTGTCGGGCCGCTATCCCAACATGGGTCCGGAGGTGCTGGTCAACAACGGGGTCACCCTGATCGACGAGACCGGGCCCGACATTTTCAAGAAGGTCAAGGACGGCACCAAGATCCGCCTGCACGACGGCGGGGTGTACTCCGGCGACCGCAGGCTGGTCCGCGGCACCGAGCGCACCGACCACGACATCGCCGACCTGATGCGGGAGGCCAAGAGCGGCCTGTCCGCGCACCTGGAGGCGTTCGCCGGCAACACAATCGAGTTCATCAAGAGCGAAAGCCCGCTGTTGATCGACGGCATCGGGATCCCCGACATCGACATCGACCTGCGCCGCCGGCACGTGGTGATCGTCGCCGACGAGCCCAGCGCCGAGGAGGATCTGAAGTCCCTCAAGCCGTTCATCAAGGAGTACCAGCCGGTGCTCTTCGGCGTGGGTAGCGGAGCGGATGTGTTGCGCAAGGCGGGCTACCGGCCGCAGGTCATCGTCGGCGACCCCGACCACATCAGCGCCGACGCCCTCAAGTGCGGCGCGCAGGTCGTCCTGCCCGCTGACGCCGACGGCCACGCCCCCGGCCTGGAACGCATCCAGGATCTGGGGGTCGGGGCGATGACGTTCCCGGCCGCCGGTGCGGCGGTCGACCTGGCGTTGCTGCTGGCCGATCACCACGGCGCCGCGCTGCTCGTGACCGCCGGCCACACCGCCAACATCGAGACCTTCTTCGACCGGACGCGCGCGCACACCAATCCGTCGACCTTCCTGACCAGGCTTCGGGTCGGGGAGAAGGTGGTGGACGCCAAGGCGGTGGCCACGCTCTACCGCAACCACATCTCGGCGGGCGCCATCGCGTTGTTGGCGCTGACGATGCTGATCGCCGTCATCGTCGCGCTTTGGGTGTCACGCACAGACGGCGTGGTGTTGCATTGGGTCACCGATTACTGGAACCACGTTTCCCTCTGGGTTCAGCACCTGGTGACCTAGGACGTCGGCCCGATGATCTCGCTACGACAACACGCGCTATCGCTGGCCGCCGTCTTCCTGGCGCTGGCCGTGGGGGTCGTACTCGGTTCCGGCTTCTTGTCCGACACGCTGCTGTCCAGCCTGCGTGACGAGAAGCGTGACCTGCACACCCAGATCAGCGGGCTCAACGACCAGAAGAACGTGCTGAATGAAAAGCTCAGCGCGGCAAACAATTTCGATACCCAACTGGTCGGTCGGATCGTGCACGACGCGCTCGGCGGCAAGTCGGTCGTGGTGTTCCGCACCCCGGACGCCAAAGACGACGACGTCGCCGCGGTGTCGACGTTCATCGGCCAGGCCGGCGGCGCGGTGACCGGAACCGTGTCGTTGACGCAGGAGTTCGTCGAGGCCAATTCCGCGGAGAAACTGCAGACCGTGGTGAACTCGTCGATCTTGCCGGCCGGTCAGCAGCTGAGCACCAAGCTCGTCGACCAAGGTTCGCAGGCCGGTGACCTGATGGGCATCGCCTTGCTGATCAACGCCAATCCAGCGGTCCCGCCGGTCGACCAGCCCCAGCGGGACGCCGTGCTGGCGGCGCTGCGCGAGACGGGTTTCATCACCTATCAACCGAACGACCACATGGGCGCGGCGAATGCCGCGCTCGTCGTCACCGGCGGCTCGCTACCCCAGGACGCCGGCAATCAGGGCGTCAGCGTCGCCCGATTCGCCGCCGCGCTGGCGCCGCACGGCTCGGGCGCCGTGCTCGCCGGGCGGGACGGTTCGGCGACCGGGGGTGCGGCCGTCGCCGTGACGCGCGCCGACGCTCAGATGAACTCGGCGGTCAGCACCGTCGACGACGTCGACACCGCGCCCGGCCGCATCACCACCGTGCTGGGCCTACACGACCTGATCAACGGCGGCCACGCCGGCCAGTACGGCACCGGTCACGGCGCCACATCGATCACGGTGCCCCAGTAGCGGGCGTGTTCCCCACGCCTGTGCGGTCGTGGATGTTAGGGTGGGTTTCCGTGGGTCGGCAGGCCCAACTAGTTATTCACTAGCAAAATTCGACGCCCTGCCCGTCTTCACGGAGGCCGCCTGTGCGAAAGCACCAGCAATCCGCTACCAAGCACCTCTTCGTCAGCGGGGGCGTCGCTTCTTCGCTGGGGAAAGGTCTCACCGCAAGCAGTCTCGGCCAGCTACTGACGGCCCGCGGGTTGTACGTGACGATGCAAAAGCTCGACCCCTACCTCAACGTGGACCCGGGCACGATGAACCCGTTCCAGCACGGCGAGGTGTTCGTCACAGAGGACGGCGCCGAGACCGACCTCGACGTCGGTCACTACGAGCGGTTCCTGGACCGCGACCTGTCGGGTTCGGCGAATGTCACGACGGGACAAGTGTATTCGACCGTCATCGCCAAGGAACGGCGCGGCGAATACCTCGGCGACACCGTTCAGGTCATCCCGCACATCACCGACGAGATCAAGCGGCGGATCAAGGCGATGGCGGAGCCGGACGCCCAGGGTAACCGCCCGGACGTGGTCATCACCGAAATCGGTGGCACCGTGGGCGATATCGAGTCGCAGCCGTTCCTGGAGGCGGCGCGCCAGGTCCGCCACGACCTGGGCCGGGAAAACGTCTTCTTCCTGCACGTCTCGCTGGTGCCGTACCTCGCGCCGTCGGGCGAGCTCAAGACCAAGCCAACCCAGCACTCGGTCGCCGCGCTGCGCAGCATCGGTATCACCCCGGACGCGCTGATCCTGCGCTGCGACCGGGACGTCCCCGAAGCGCTGAAGAACAAGATCGCGCTGATGTGCGACGTCGACATCGACGGCGTCATCTCCACCCCGGACGCGCCGTCGATCTATGACATCCCGAAGCGGCTGCACCGTGAGGAACTCGACGCGTACGTGGTGCGCCGGCTCAACCTGCCGTTCCGCGACGTCGACTGGACCGAGTGGGACGACTTGCTGCGCAGGGTGCACGAGCCGCACGAGACCGTTCGAATCGCCTTGGTGGGCAAGTACGTTGAGCTTTCCGACGCGTACCTGTCGGTCACCGAGGCGCTGCGGGCCGGCGGCTTCAAGCACCACGCCAAGGTGGAGATGCAATGGGTGCCCTCCGACGACTGCGAGACCGCGGCGGGCGCGGCGGCCGCATTGGACGACGTGCACGGCGTGCTGATCCCGGGCGGCTTCGGCATTCGCGGAATCGAGGGCAAGATCGGCGCCGTCCGGTACGCCCGGTCGCGCGGGCTGCCGGTGCTGGGCCTGTGCCTCGGGCTGCAATGCATCGTGATCGAGGCCGCGCGCTCGGCGGGACTGACCGAGGCCAACTCGGCCGAATTCGATCCCGACACACCGGATCCCGTCATCTCCACGATGGCCGACCAGGTCGACATCGTGGCGGGCCAGGCCGATCTGGGCGGCACCATGCGGCTGGGTGCCTATCCCGCGGTGCTGCAGCCGGAATCGATCGTTGCCGAGGCGTACGGCGCCACGCAGGTGTCGGAGCGGCACCGGCACCGCTACGAGGTCAACAACGCCTACCGCGACAAGATCGCCGAGAGTGGACTGCGGTTCTCCGGAACTTCGCCCGACGGGCATCTGGTGGAGTTCGTCGAATACCCGCCCGAAGTGCACCCGTTCATCGTCGGAACCCAGGCCCACCCGGAACTGAAGAGCCGGCCCACCCGGCCCCACCCGCTGTTCGTCGCATTCGTCGGGGCGGCCCTGGTCTACCAATCGGGCGAACTGCTTCCGGTGGAGATCCCCGAGCAGTCGCCCAACGGCACCCAGCATCGAGACAGCGTCGAGCGGCTACCTGCGCCCGCGGCCCGTGGCTGAGCACGTCTTCGAGACGGCGTCATCCGAAACGCTGTACACGGGAAAGATTTTCGCGCTGCGCAGTGACCAGGTCCGGATGCCGGGCGGCACCATCGCGGTTCGTGAAGTCGTCGAGCACTACGGGGCCGTCGCCATTGTGGCGTTGAACGAGGACAACGAGATCGCGATGGTCTATCAATACCGCCACGCGTTCGGCCGGCGGTTGTGGGAGCTTCCGGCCGGGTTGCTCGATGTGGTGGGGGAGCCGCCACAGCAGACGGCCGTCCGCGAGCTCCAAGAGGAGGTCGGCCTGCGGGCGGGCTCGTGGCAGGTGCTGGTCGACCTGAATTCCGCGCCGGGCTTCAGCGACGAATCGGTGCGGGTGTATCTGGCCACCGAGCTGACCGAAGTGGCGCGGCCCGAGGCGCACCACGAGGAAGCCGACATGACGATGCGCTGGTTGCCGGTCGCCGAGGCGGTCCGCCGGGTGTTCGGCGGCGAGATCGTGAATTCCATTGCCATCGCCGGGGTTTTGGCTGCCCACGCGGTAACCGCAGGGGTCGCGGAACCGCGGCCGGTGGACAGCCCGTGGCCGGACAAACCGACGGCCTTCGTCGCGCGCAAGGCCGCGCAGTGACAATGGTGGCCCTGGACACCCAACTGCAGGGCTACCTCGACCACCTCACCATCGAGCGGGGCGTGGCGGCGAACACCCTGAGTTCCTATCGCCGCGACCTGCGCCGCTACACCAAGCACTTGTCGGACCGTGGAATTCACGACCTGGCCAAGGTCGGCGAGGACGACGTCAGCGAGTTCCTGGTGGCCTTGCGCCGCGGCGACCCCGACTCGGGGACCTCGGCGCTGTCGGCGGTGTCGGCGGCGCGGGCCCTGATCGCGGTGCGCGGCTTGCACCGGTTCGCCGCGGCCGAGGGGCTGGCCGAGCTGGACGTGGCGCGGGCCGTTCGGCCCCCGACACCGGGGCGTCGGCTCCCCAAGAGCCTGACGATCGACCAGGTGCTGGCGCTGCTGGAAGGCGCGGGCGGCGACAGCGCTTCCGACGGTCCGCTCACGCTGCGCAACCGGGCGCTGCTGGAACTGCTGTACTCCACCGGGGCGCGGATCTCCGAGGCCGTCGGCCTCGACGTTGACGACATCGACACCCGGGCCCGGTCGGTGCTGCTGCGCGGCAAGGGCGGCAAGCAGCGGTTGGTGCCGGTCGGGCGACCCGCCGTGCAGGCGCTGGACGCCTATCTGGTGCGCGGCCGCCCGGACCTGGCCCGTCGCGGCCGCGCGACGCCGGCCATCTTCCTCAACGTGCGCGGCGGGCGGCTGTCGCGACAAAGCGCGTGGCAAGTGCTGCAGGACGCCGCCGAGCGCGCCGGAATCACGTCAGGCGTGTCGCCGCACATGCTGCGGCATTCCTTCGCGACCCACCTGCTCGAGGGCGGGGCCGACGTGCGGGTGGTGCAAGAATTGCTCGGACACGCCTCGGTGACGACGACGCAGATCTACACCATGGTCACCGTGCACGCGCTGCGCGAGGTGTGGGCCGGAGCGCATCCGCGGGCGCGATAACGTCGATCTCGACGTTGCGGGCCGTCAGCCCAAGAACTCGGATTCCAGCACCAGGTCGGACACCAGCGACTGGTATTCCACGTGGGTCTTGTGCTCGACGGTGTCCCATTGCTTGCCCTGCTGCTGGCGCATGTACGCGCGGTACTTGGGCGCGCCCGGCACCCGGACGTTGTCGGCGACCACGATCGCGCCGGGGCGCAGCCAGCCGCGCGCCATGATGCTTTGCAGGTCGTTCAGGTAGGCGTCCTTGTCGTGGTCGAGGAACGCGAAGTCGAGGGCACCGGATGCGAACCCGTGCTCTTCGGCCAGCGCGTCCAAGGTGCGCCCGCCGTCACCGATGGTGCCGACGACACACGTCACCCGGTCGGCGACACCGGCGTGGGCCCATATCCGCCGGGCGTTGGCGGCGTTGGCCTCGGCGAGCTCGACGGAGTACACCTTGGCGTTCGGGGCGGCGCGGGCGATGCGCAGCGCGCCGTATCCGACGTAGGTGCCCAGCTCCAGCGCCACCGCCGGGTCGGCGCGGCGCACCGCGGCGTCGAGGAGCAGCCCCTTCTCGTCGCCCACGTTGATCAGCAGCGACTTCTCGTAGGCGAACTTGTCGATGGTGGCCAGCACGTCGTCGATGTCGCCGGGCTTGGCGTTCCGCAGGACGTAGTCCGCGGCGGCGGCTTCGCGCCCGTCGCCGATCTGACCAGTCGTGGTGATGTTGCGCGCGCCGGCCGCCATCCGCCAGACCGACCATCGCAGCAGGGGAATCCGTCGCTTGAGGTCCATAGGAGACCACGATAGGCCCGGCCGAGGCCCGGGCTCCATGGTGCTGATGAGACTGGTGTGACGGGGCGGGCGAAAGGTGGCCACCAGAAGCAATTTCCGCGCGTATTGGCTGGTAAATTGCCTGCGGGTCGCCCGGCTTCCGCGCGTCGACCCGTTAGACTTTCGGTCGATGTTCACTTCCCGAACACCCCCGCCATGACTGAGCAGCCGGACAGCGGCGTCGAGCTCGGTCTCACCGGGCGGCCGCCGCGGGCGATCCCGGAACCGCAGCCGCGCACCTCGCACGGCCCGGCCAAGGTCGTCGCGATGTGCAACCAGAAGGGCGGCGTCGGGAAGACCACGTCGACCATCAACCTGGGCGCCGCGCTCGCCGAATACGGCAGGCGGGTGCTGCTGGTGGACATGGACCCGCAGGGCGCATTGTCCGCGGGGCTCGGCGTCCCGCACTACGAGCTGGACAAGACCATCCACAACGTCCTGGTCGAGCCGCGGGTGTCGATCGACGACGTGCTGCTGCAGACCCGCGTCAAGCACATGGACCTGGTGCCCAGCAACATCGACCTGTCCGCCGCGGAGATCCAACTGGTCAACGAGGTGGGCCGCGAACAGACCCTGGGCCGGGCGCTGCACCCCGTGCTGGATCGCTACGACTACGTCCTGATCGACTGCCAGCCGTCGCTGGGGTTGCTCACCGTGAACGGGCTGGCCTGCGCGGACGGCGTGGTGATCCCCACCGAATGCGAGTTCTTCTCGCTGCGCGGCCTTGCGCTGCTGACCGACACCGTCGACAAGGTGCGCGACCGGCTCAACCCGAAGCTCGAGATCAGCGGGATCCTGCTCACCCGTTACGACCCGCGCACCGTCAACGCGCGCGAAGTGATGGCCCGGGTGGTGGAGCGGTTCGGCGACCTGGTGTTCGACACCGTGATCACCCGGACCGTCCGATTCCCCGAGACCAGCGTGGCCGGCGAACCCATCACCACCTGGGCCCCGCGCTCCACGGGCGCCATCGCCTACCGCGCCCTGGCCCGCGAGTTCATCGACCGATTCGGCGCGTGACGGCCGGCGCAAATGGTGAGGCGCCAGCCAAGAACGGTTTTCACGTCCACCTGACCAATTTCGAGGGGCCGTTCGATCTGCTGCTGCAGCTGATCTTCGCCCATCGCCTCGACGTCACCGAGGTGGCGCTGCACCAGGTCACCGATGACTTCATCGCCTACACCCGCGAGATCGGATCCCAGCTGGACCTGGAGGAGACCACCGCGTTCCTGGTGGTCGCCGCCACCCTGCTCGACCTCAAGGCCGCCCGGCTGCTGCCGGCCGGACAGATCGACGACGAAGAAGACCTGGCGCTGCTCGAGGTTCGCGACCTGCTGTTCGCCAGGCTGCTGCAGTACCGCGCGTTCAAACACGTCGCAGAGATGTTCGCCGAGCTGGAGGCGACCGCCCTGCGCGAGCTATCCGCGCGCCGTGTCGCTGGAGGACCGGTTCACCGAGCTGCTGCCGGAGGTGATGCTGGGCGTCGACGCCGAAAGGTTCGCCCAGATCGCCGCGATCGCGTTCAGCCCCCGTCCCGTGCCGACGGTCGCCATCGGTCACCTGCACGAGGTGGCGGTCTCGGTGCCTGAGCAGGCCAAGAAGCTGCTTGCGATCCTGGAGTCCCGCGGCAGCGGCCAGTGGGCCACGTTCTCCGAGCTGGTCGCCGACTGCGAGGCGCCGATGGAAGTCGTCGGGCGTTTCCTGGCGCTGCTCGAGCTCTATCGGAGCCGGACGGTAGCATTCGACCAGTCGGAGCCCCTTGGCGTGCTCCAGATTTCATGGACCGGGGAACGTCCGGCCAGCGAAGCCTTGGTAGAAGTGCGGGACGAATAGATGACTTGCGCCGCGACGATGCAGAGCGAAGCGATGAGGAGGAGCGGCGCTCATGACTGAAGATATGCCGGACGTCGATCTCGACTCCGACATCGCAGGCATTCCCGACATCGCCGAGGCCGCACCCATGGACGCCGAGGAACTCGGCTCCGTGCTGGAGGCGCTGCTGCTGGTGGTGGACACGCCGGTCAGCACCGAGGCGCTGGCCGCGGCCACGCAGCAACCCGTCTACCGAATCGCCGCACGGCTGCAGCAGATGGCCGACGAACTCACCCAACGCGGCAGCGGCATCGACCTCCGCCAGACGGGCGAGGGCTGGCGGATGTACACCCGCGCCCGGTTCGCGCCGTACGTGGAGAAGCTGTTGCTGGACGGCGCGCGATCCAAGCTGACCCGGGCCGCGCTGGAGACCCTCGCCGTGGTGGCCTACCGCCAGCCGGTGACCCGGGCGCGGGTCAGCGCGGTCCGCGGCGTCAACGTGGATGCCGTCATGCGCACGCTGCTGGCGCGCGGCCTGATCACCGAGGCCGGCGCCGACGACGACACCGGCGCGGTGACGTTCGCCACCACCGACCTGTTCCTGGAGCGGTTGGGGCTGACGTCGCTCGCTGACCTGCCCGATATCGCCCCGCTGCTACCCGACGTCGACACGCATCGAGGACCTGAGCGAATCCCTGGACAGTGAGCCGCGTTTCATCAAACTCGCGGGCGGTCAGGCTCCCGCGGAGGCGCTGTCGTTCGACGTGGACCAGGATTGATGGTCGAGACCGAAGGGATCCGCCTGCAAAAGGTGTTGTCCCAGGCTGGAATTGCGTCGCGCCGGGCCGCCGAGAAGTTGATCATCGACGGCCGTGTCGAGGTCGACGGGCAGGTGGTGACCGAGTTGGGCACCCGGGTGGATCCGGGCGCCTCGGTGATCCGGGTCGACGGTGCCAGGGTGGTCCTCGACGAGTCGCTGGTGTACCTGGCGCTGAACAAGCCGCGGGGCATGCTCTCGACCATGTCGGACGATCGGGGCCGGCCGTGCATCGGCGACCTGGTGGAACATCGGGTCCGCGGCAACAAGAACCTCTTTCACGTCGGGCGGTTGGACGCCGATACCGAGGGGCTGATCCTGCTGACGAACGACGGCGAGCTGGCGCACCGGTTGATGCATCCCTCTCACGAGGTGCCCAAGACCTACCTGGCGACGGTGGCCGGGACGGTGCCGCGCGGGCTGGGCAAGAGCCTGAAGGCGGGAGTCGAATTGCACGACGGCCCGGCACGCGTCGACGATTTCGCCGTCGTGGACGCCATTCCGGGCAAGACGCTGGTCCGGGTGGTGTTGCACGAAGGGCGCAATCGCATTGTGCGCCGGCTGCTGGCCGCCGCCGGCTTCACGGTTGAGGCGCTGGTACGCACCGACCTCGGACCCGTGTCGCTGGGCAAGCAGCGGCCGGGAAGCATCCGGGCTTTGAGCCACGGCGAGGTCGGGCAGCTGTACAAGGCGGTCGGGCTGTGAGCGATGTGGTGGTCGCGATCGACGGGCCCGCGGGGACCGGAAAGTCCTCGGTATCAAAAGGATTGGCGAGCGCGCTGGGTGCACGCTACCTGGACACCGGGGCCATGTACCGGATGGTGACGTTGGCGGTACTGCGCGCGGGTGTCGACCCGGCGGACGCCGAAGCCGTCGCGCAGATCGGGGCGACCGCGCAGATGTCGGTCGACTACCACCCCGACGGTGACCGTTATTTCCTTGCCGGAGAAGATGTTTCAGTCGAGATCCGCGGTGACCAGGTCACCGGTGCGGTCTCGGCGATGTCCTCGGTCCCCGCCGTGCGCACCCGACTCGTCGGGTTGCAGCGCGCCATGGCCGAGGGGCCCGGCAGCGTCGTCGTCGAGGGTCGCGACATCGGAACCGTCGTCCTCCCCGACGCTCCCGTGAAGATCTTCTTGACCGCGTCGGCCGAAACCCGCGCGCGGCGCCGCAACGATCAGAACGTCGCGGCCGGGCTGGCCGACGACTACGACGCGGTGCTGGCCGACGTACGGCGGCGCGATCATCTGGATTCCACCCGGGCGGTGTCGCCGCTGCGCGCCGCCGCCGACGCGGTGGTCGTCGACACCGGCGAGATGACCGAGGAGCAGGTGATCGACCACCTGCTGGAGCTGGTCAAACAGCGAAGCGGAGCGGTGCGGTGACTCAGGACGGCACCTGGACCGACGAAAGCGATTGGGAATCGGTCGAATCCGAGCTGGCAGAGCTGGAGGAGGCGGGCCCCGCGCCCGTGGTGGCGGTGGTCGGGCGGCCCAACGTCGGCAAGTCGACTCTGGTCAACCGGATCCTGGGCCGGCGCGAGGCGGTGGTGCAGGACATTCCCGGTGTGACCCGCGACCGGGTGTCCTACGACGCGCTGTGGACGGGCCGCCGGTTCGTCGTGCAGGACACCGGGGGGTGGGAGCCCGACGCCAAGGGCCTGCAGCAGCTGGTGGCCGAACAGGCGTCGGTGGCCATGCGCACCGCCGACGCGGTGATCCTGGTGGTCGACGCCACCGTCGGGGCCACCACCGCGGACGAGGCGGCCGCCCGGATCCTGTTGCGCTCGGGCAAGCCGGTCTTCTTGGCCGCCAACAAGGTTGACAGCGAGAAGGGTGAGGCGGACGCGGCGGCGTTGTGGTCGCTGGGACTCGGCGAGCCGCACGCCGTCAGCGCGATCCACGGTCGCGGCATCGCCGATCTGCTCGACGAGGTGCTGGCCGTGCTGCCCCAGGTGTCCGAGGCGGTGCCCGCGCCGGGCGGCCCTCGGCGGGTGGCGCTGGTCGGCAAACCCAACGTGGGGAAGAGCTCGCTGCTGAACAAGCTGGCCGGCGACGAGCGCTCGGTGGTCCACGACGTCGCCGGGACGACAGTCGATCCGGTCGACTCGCTCATCGAATTGGGCGGCAAGGTGTGGCGGTTCGTCGACACCGCCGGCCTGCGGCGCAAGGTCGGCCAGGCCAGCGGACACGAGTTTTACGCCTCGGTGCGCACCCACTCGGCGATCGACTCGGCCGAGGTGGTGGTCGTGCTGATCGACGCCTCGGCGCCGCTGACCGAGCAGGATCAGCGGGTGCTGTCCATGGTCATCGAGGCCGGGCGGGCGCTGGTGCTCGCCTTCAACAAGTGGGACCTGGTGGACGAGGACCGGCGCGAGGTGTTGGAGCGCGAGATCGACCGCGAGCTGCTGCAGCTGCGCTGGGCGCAGCGGGTCAACATCTCCGCCAGGACGGGCCGCGCGGTGCAGAAACTGGTGCCCGCGATGGAGACCGCCCTCGCCTCATGGGATATGCGTATCCCGACGGGTCCACTGAACGGCTGGCTCAAAGAGGTGGTGGCGGCGACGCCGCCGCCGGTGCGCGGGGGCAAGCAGCCGCGCATCCTGTTCGCCACCCAGGCCACCGCCCGCCCGCCGACGTTCGTGCTGTTCACTACGGGCTTCCTGGAGGCCGGCTACCGGCGCTTTCTGGAGCGCCGCCTGCGGGAGGCCTTCGGCTTCGAGGGCAGCCCGATCCGGATCAACGTGCGGGTGCGCGAAAAGCGGGGAGCCAGGCGGCGCTGAGCGCCTGGGGATGTGCGCGGCCGTCTCGAGGCAATGGGCGACTCGCGAAGTTGATAGCGCAGGCGATATCACTTTCGTGAGAGGGTGGCCGCCGCGTTGGGGACGGTCGATTGACGGGGGGCCGGGTCGTCTGCGGTAGGCTTTCGACCTGCTGCCGGTGATCGAGGCGGCACCGGGCTGTGGCGCAGTTTGGTAGCGCACTTGACTGGGGGTCAAGTGGTCGCAGGTTCAAATCCTGTCAGCCCGACCAGAGAAGTAGCAGGTGAGAGGCGTGTTTCTGAGCGATCCGGGCCGCCCTTTCGCATTCCTGGCGGGGGTATGGATCGCAACGCGGATAGCAACGGCTGCTCAGTCCAGCAGACCCAGTCGCCCCGGCCAAGCCCTCCACTGCTGCCCGTGCGGTGTCATCGCTAGTGTGCCCGTAGATGTCCCCAGTAATCGCGACGGAGGAGTGCGTTGAGGAGTCGATCCCGTCAGTGGTCGACACCAGGGTGACGCCCCGCTCGGTCAGTTCCTTGACGGTCTGCAAAATGTGGATCATGTTGCGTCCGAGCCCGTCTAGCTTCCAGACCACCACTGTGTCGCCGGGGCGGACGTAGTCCAGCAGGGCAGCCAGGCCGGGACGGTCATCGCGAGCGCCGGACATGGTGTCGGAGAACATCTGGTGACCCCGGCCGCCTCCAGTGCGGCGTTCTGCTGATTCAAGGTCTGGGCGACGGTACTTACCCTGGTGTAGCCCAGACGCGCGCCACCAACGCGCAGGTCCGTTTCCAGTGAATTTCCCCGTCCCACAACTATTTCAACGAGTCTTACGAGACATCTATTGCTGAGACGAACTATTGAGACAGCCCGACCATGGGAAACGCCGACTGCGGATTCGCCTCGATAGATGTCTCATATGCGGTCTGTTTCAAGACATCACAAATCAGGGAACGTTGAGGCCAGGCATGACCCGCCTGGACCCGTCCGGTGAAGAGGGTTAGGTCGTGGTGTGCTGGTCGGATGAGTCGCTGGGCTCGACGATCTTTGTTTCCTCACGTGCCCCGTGGCTGATCTCGATGCGGCGCGGCTTGGCCCTTGCCGCCACGGGGAGGGTTACGGTCAGCACCCCGTTTTGATAGGTGGCGGCGATGTGTTCGGCGTCGATGTCCTGACCCAGGGACAGGCGCCGCAGGTAACTGCCGGTGAAGCGCTCGGAGCTCAGCCACTGCACGTCGTGTTCGGTGCGTTCGCTGCGTTGTGCCGCCACGGTGAGAATGCCGCCATCAACACTGACGTCCACCGAATCGGGGTCCACGCCCGGGAGGTCGGCGTGAAGCACGTAGTGATCACCGGAGCGGTAGAGGTCCATCGGCATGGCCAATGGGACTCGGGCGGATCCGGGCGATGTACCGAGCAGCTGCGCGGCGAGTCTGTCAATGTCACGGAATGGATCGGGATGAAGCACAGCAACCACCTCCTAGATGTCGGTTGCCGCACCGCGCCATCGCGACGGGTGTCGGCTGGCTGCGCTCCTTCCGGTTTAGCACTCCACCGGCGCGAGCACCAGGGGTGTCGGCGCTGCGCCCTGGTCTTCGGCGATGAGGACCCTGATGTCCAGGATCGCCTTCCACATGAAAAGGGCCAGACGCGCCTCGATCTGGTCGTCGATGTCGTTTGCGCGCAAAGGAATTGGTGATGGTGGGCGAGATGCGCGTCGAACGCTCGACCCAACTCCTGTTGTTTACCTGCACAGGCGTAGAGTGAAAGGACGGATCCACGGCAGACCAAGGTCGGATCGGAAGAAAAGATTCCTCCTCTCGGCTGTGGCGCCCAGCACGATCACTAGGTACCCACGCGAAGCAAAGCCCATCAACTGGGCACAGCGCGGTGGGCTTGCGTCAGGCGGGTAACTCTCTCCTGACGCCGAGGCCACATTTCACCGCGCCATCAGGCACGCTTGGTAACCAGGTGGTTGGTGCTTCGGACGGCGCTCCTCTTCATCAGGAGAGCCGTCCGACTCATGTTGGCCGCCAATCCGAAAGAGCGCCTTGTCGATATCGCGCGGGCACCAGTGAAGATCCCGTGCGTCGTTGACCTCACACGCCAGAGCACACACGATGGCCATGTACCGGCAGAAGTACCCGCGGGGGCTGGCGCATTCCAGCGCAGCCAAGGCCGTAACAGCACGGCCGTCGTATACCGCCGTCCGTTGCGGAGCACCGGCTGTCAGGATCGCGGACGCGACTGCATGCTTACCCTTCGACTGGCATCCCGGCAGGTTCAATAAAGCGCCGACCTCCCGTTGAAATGTGAGGGTTTGGGTTTGGGCTTCCCATCGAGCCTATGGACACTCTGGCAGATGCATGTGGGTAAAAGGACCCTTTGCCGGACGACGGGCGAGGCGGAGCCTTATTGCCTACAGCGAGAGGCTTGAAGCACCTTGATTTGGGTGAAGTTGCGCACCCGGAAAGGAAAAGCAATGAAGACGCTGGAAGGCATTCTGGCTAAGCATCCGTTCTTTAGCCGGATGGACCCGCGTTATCATCAACTGGTAGTCGGATGTGCGTCGAACGTCCGCTTCAACGCCGGTGAGTTCATCTTTCAAGAAGGCAGAGAAGCCGATGTCTTCTATCTCATCCGCGAAGGACTAGTCGCACTCGAAGTCGTTGCTCCTGGTCACGGCAGCTTGACGATTGAGACTCTGAGCGGCGGCGACATGCTCGGATGGTCTTGGTTGATACCCCCCTATCGGTGGCGGTTCGACGCGCGCGCGGTGGAGATGACCCGAGCGATTGCGCTGGATGGCAAGTGCCTGCGGGCAAAATGCGAAGAGGATCACGAGCTGGGATATGAGCTGGTAAAGGAAGTGGCTTCGACTCTGGGCCAGCGTCTGGATGCGACACGATTTCGGCTCCTGGACATTTACGGCCTCGTCTAACAACCTGATCGGGCGAACGTCGGTTCCCGGTATGTCCTCGTGCCCTGAAGGCTGGATCCGCGCAGGCGCTCAAAAGGCGACACCTCCCTGACCGAGCACCAACGACTACATCTGCACGCTCGATCGTCGTGTCGTCGTCGGCGATGGCAAGATGTCGCCCCGTCGCCTGTGGCGAGTTCATACAATTCCTAGCTGGGCGCAGCTCCGGTGGGTCTCGACGGTGCGGTCCTAGTCTTTGACGAAAGGTAAAAGAGTGGCACGAAAATATGGACCGTATCGGAAACCTGCCGTTTTGCCGCGGCCGTCATCGACAACGACGGACGCGATCTCACTGCGGAACACTTGGACACCTTGTCCGACGAGGTGAATTGTTCTCGTGGTGCAGCCGAGACCATGGTCTGGCGTATGCAGACCGTTCTCGGTTACCCGGTGAAGGCTGCGGATACTTCCGCACGTGATCGGGCCGTAGCGCAGCTGTTCTTAGAACACGATCCTCGACTGCGGCGGCAGACCAACGTCTAGCTGCCGAGCCTGGTGTCACTTGTTGCAGGCAATGCGCAGCGATGGCCCGGGCGCGCCGAGCAACACGAAGTTTCGAGCCGGTGCCGCTACGGCGTGTCGCGGTTTGCCGCTCAGTCGGTTCTGAGACCGTTGCATTGTTACTCGCGCGGAACGCAAGGAGGCGGCGGTTGACCCCGACTCTCATTTTCTTGGTGTCGCTTCTCGTCGCCACGTTGGTGGTCGCGATCTTGGCGATCCTGTTCTTCGCAAAGCGGTTGCGCTCCGAACCGGCCTTAGCGGTTGTGTTGACGGTGATTACCGTCGGCGGCTGGGTATGGCGGATGCCACAGCGGTGGTGCACGATTCCGCAAATCGCTCGGCGCTACGGGGTAACGACTCGTCAGGTTCAGGAGGTCGCCAAGATGCTCGGTATCAGGACGGCCCTCAACCGTGGTGCGTTGCTCCCTCCTTCACAGCGGAAGAAGATGGTTCCCGAACTGATGCGTCTGAAGAAGCAGATGCGTCTGGAGAAGCAGAACGCGGTGCGTGAGTCCAGCGCAGCGAATGACAGCCGGGTGGTCTACGAGTCTTCAGATGAGCACTCCGGTTTCCTGGAGGAAGCCGACCGCATGCAGTTCTCTGGCGACGAGCTGTTGCGACATCTGTACCCGAGCATCACCGATGACGTCGCAGACGTCCAGGACAAGGCCGGCTGACGAGATAAGGGGGGTTGTGCAATGTCAGCAAAAGACCATCCCGGACGAGCCGGAGGCTGCGGCAGTATTTCGCCCAACGGAATCCGGGTCTCACACGTGTAGTCGACAACTCACTTGCGAGCAACGCTGGAGGCCGTCGGAAAATTCGTTCGCTCAGTGGATGATGGTCCACTGTGGACGAGGAAGTACGTGCCCGAAGCCACGGCACGACGAACTGCGCACAAAAGCCTGGCGGCGTGATGGGTGAGTGTGCCCCTTAAACGTGTTGACGAATTGAAGCCCGGAGACCGGATCCGCATGAAGATCGGGCACGCTACCGTCGTGGCGACTGAACCCCTTGGCGACGACCAGACTCTGCTCACCTTCCTCTACGGGACGAAAAGGCCTGCCGACAACTGTGTCACCGTAGATGTCCTGGACGATGACGAGTGGGGTTGGTAGGACGAGGCCCTGTCACGAGAGGCGTCTTGTCCTGTGCCGCCAGCCTTTTGGGGCGCAGTTGTGGTCAAGCGCGACCGGTTGCGCATCGCATGACTACTGCGTGGCGGTAAACGAGAAATTCCCGGCAGAGGAGATGAGATCCGGACCGCCGACGCAGCGAGCGATGTCCACGTTTGCCCGTCCTGACCCCACCTTCGCCACCGCGGCGGCACCGGCAGCGCTGCGGGTGGCGCCCCAACCCCCGACGAAGCCCTGACCATTGTCGGAGAGAGCCACACAGCCACCTCGCCCCTCGGCAAGGACGCGGCAGTCGGTTGCACGATGCCTCTCGGCACAATGACTCACCGCGTACGCCTCAACATCGGCCAAACTGGCAAGGCCGCCGCCGACCGTGGTTTCGACGGCATGGGTGGAGTCCGACCCCGCGATCACGATGTAGCCGCCCTGGGCTTGTGCCGGTGCGGCCAGTCCGACAGCACAGACAACAAGAACCAGTGCGGACGCAAGAGGTTTGAACACGTACTTCCTTTCACATCGTGTTAGGGCACGAATGGCCCGGAGCACCGTCGTACTCTCACGGTGCTCGCTCGACCGGGGATGGGCGTGGTGCTTAACAAAGCCTTGACTCGCGCGTAGCAAATCTTCACAGTGTTGGTCCGCGGACTGTGCGACTCGACGCCCGGCATCCTCAGGAGGTTTTCGCTGATGCTTTGCTGCGGCTTCGGTTCCCCTAGATGAGACGCGTGGCCGCGCCGACGCGCTCGCGCCCTAGACGAGTAGCTTGCACATTGGGCTCTCGGGTGGCGCCCTCATGGGCCGAAGGATGATGACCGTCATGGACGCTGAACTGAAACGCTGGCAGGGGTCCGGCGAGTACTTCGACTACCTCGGCTTCGACATCTTCTACCGCGTCGAGGGCAGCGGCCCTCCGCTGCTGCTGATCCACGGTTACCCGTTCAATTCCTTTGACTGGGCGCCGATCTGGCCAGAACTGACACAACGGTTCACCGTCGTCGCACCGGACATGATCGGCATGGGATTCTCGGAGAAACCGGTGGCCTACGAGTACTCGGTGGGCGACCACGCCGACATGCACGAAGCTTTGCTGGCGCACCTCAAGATCCGCAACGCGCACATCCTGGCTCACGACATAGGTGATTCGGTGGGCCAGGAAATGTTGGCTCGTCAGGAGTTCGGTCAGCAAACCTACGGCGCACTGCGCATCGACTCGATCACCTGGCTCAACGGGGGAATGTTCATCGAGGCATACAAGCCCAGAACGGCGCAGAAGCTGATGTCTGGCACCCCGTTGGGCGAGATCTTCAGTCATGTGCAGGGCAGTCCAGTGTCTCGCCGGCTGCTGGAGCCGACGCTGCGCGAAATGTTCGGCCCGAATACCAAGCCGACCCGGCACATGATGGATGTGTTCAACCAGATCTTGGACTACAACGACGGCCGCCGGGTGCTGCACAAGGTCGGCCGGTTCATCAACGATCGCTACACGCACCGCAACCGGTGGGTCCGTGCCATGCGGCAGACCGCGGTTCCGATGCGATTGATCGACGGGCCGGTCGACCCGAACTCCGGTGCCCACATGGCGCGCCGCTACGCCGAGGTGATTCCCGGACCCGATGTGGTGATGCTCGCCGACGACATCGGACACTGGCCGCAGCTCGAGGCACCCGATGCGGTACTGACGCACTTCCTTGCCCACATCGACCGAATCGCCCGGCTCAACGAATAGGTCCTCGGGCGTCGGGCTTCCTCCCAACCGACCTCTAGCAATGAACAAAAGGCGGCCGACCTGGGCGACCCCGGACCCGACATTGTCAAGAAGGTGTCACAACTAGGTGCGAACAAGAGGGGTCGACGAGGGACGCCAGGATACGGTTTTGCCGGTCGGGCTGTTCTGACATTCATTGCAAAACAATGAGATCCAGCCCATGTCCGGCTGGGGTCAAGTGGTCGCAGGTTCAAATCCTGTCAGCACCAAATCGCGGCCGACACCGGACGCCGATGCTGAAGCGACGCGCACCGTGCCGGCCGAAAACTGCTCAGGCACCTCCGGGGACAAAGGCCCGGCAAGCCGGGACCATCGGCTCTTCACGTATCTGCAGGCACGGGGCTAACGTCTGACCGACCCGTGAAAGGGCCAATGAACACGATCACCTGACACCGCGGCTATGTAGGTGACTGACTGAGCAAGGAGCTCGTCATGATCGAGGAACTGCCAGGATTTCCCGACAATGTCGCGGCCTTCGCGTGCCATGGACATGTCACGAAGGCCGACTACGAATCGGTACTGATACCGGACGTCGAGAAAAGGCTGCTGCACCATGACAAAGTGCGGATCTACTACGAAACTGCCCCGGACTTCGCCGGCGTTGATCCCGGCGCCATCTGGGAAGACACCAAAGTCGGGTTCGCACATTTCCTTCGCTGGGAGCGATTTGCGATCGTCACCGACGTCGAATGGATCAAACAGATGACCAAATTCGTTGGATTCCTGATGCCCGGAGAGGTCCGTGCGTTCCAGCCCGCCGAAGCCAACGCCGCGCGAGACTGGATCACACACCAATAGAACTGAAGTCGACAAGGCCAACATAGATCACCGGCGAATGCATTACGCCATCGAAGGTGCAGGGCCGCAAGGCCTTCTGACCGAACAGTCTGAGCTAGACCCCCGGGTCGCCCTGGGAGCCTGGCGCGAGCATAGGAGCCCGGACCCGGCCGCTGAGAGAAGAGTGAGTCGGCTGTCAATCCGTTGGTTGAGGGCTCCCTAACTCCTCGAGGCTGGCCAGGGCGATCCGCGTGCTTGTCTCGTGCTTGGACAGGGGCCGCATGTGGTCCCATCCCTCGATCACCAGCATTGGACTCTGGTGTTGGCCGCTGAACTCCTCCAGGAAATGACGCAGGGACTCACCTGTCGTGTGATCGACGAGAGGCACACGCGAACTCACGTGGAGATACACCGCCCGTGTACCGTGCGGAAGCTGCCCCAGCTCCCGAATCACGTGGAACAGGTTGAAACACACCAGGGGGCCATCCAAGTACAGGTGGTAGGTGCCGTCATCGAATTCCCGTTGTGACACCGGATTGCGGAACAGGCTAAGGAAGCGGACGGCAAAATTCGGCTTGGCGAATTCCGAGCCGTTCCTCAGGCTGTGCCAGAGGCCCACGTACCACAGGTTCAGTATCAACTCCAGGACGATGCCAGCGCCGATGCCCATGAGCAGGTCCGTCGTCAGGGTCACGAGCACTGTGGTGGAGAAGACGACGAACTGCTCCATCCCGACCCGTGCGACGTGGAGCCACAGCGCGGGCTTACACAGCTTGTAGCCGATGAAGACGAGGATGGCGGCCAGCACCGCCAACGGGACCATGTCGATCAGGTCATGGCCGAGCAGCACAAACATCAGCAGGAAGCACGCGTTGTAGAAGTTGGCCCACTGGGTCCGGCCGCCTCCCAGGATATTCGCGGTGCTCTTGACTATCCCGGGGATGATGGTCAAGCCACCGAGCAGGCTCGAGGCGACGTTGGAAACGCCCATGGCCAGCAAGGTCCGGTCCGGGTCGGACCGGCGGCGATAGGTGTCGATCTTGTCCACGGCCGCGATCGTCGCCAGGGACTCGGTCCCGTCGATCAAAAGCAGGGTCAAGACCAGGTAGGCGAGTGGAATCCACAGTGCGGCATGGGCGAACACCGCACCGAACTGCGGGAAGACGACCCCGTGCTTGAGCGAGCCGGGCACGTTGATCAGGGAGGATTTGTCCAACTTCAGGAACAATATGCTGACGACCGTGCCGGCCAAGAACACCCAGACCGGAGGCGGCATGACCTTCAGCAGCCGCCCGGGGATGGCCGACAGCACGAAGAGTGCCGCCAGGCTACCGACCCCCAGGGCGAACACCTGGTGGCTCATCGACCCGACATGGCGGGGCACTTCGCCGAGGACCGCCCAGAATTCGTGGGCCTGGAACTTCACTCCCATAAAGAGAGGAATCTGCTTGACGATGATCATCAGGCCGATCGCGGCCAGCATGCCCTGGATGGCCGCGGCCGGGAAGATTGCGCTCAGGCGGGCCACCTTCAACTTGGCAAGGATCACTTGCACCACGCCCGCGAGGGCGATGGCAACCAGAACCAGGGGGTATCCCACCGCGAGCAACTCGGATTGCGAGGCGTTGTGGCCCAGGCTGGTGTGTCCCAGGACGATCATGCCGGCGAACAAGGCCGTCGCCAGCCCCGCGGCCGGGCCACTGATGGTCACATACGAGCCGCCCAGGAACGGCAGCACGAAA
Source organism: uncultured Actinomycetota bacterium (assembly GCA_963820045.1). GTDB lineage: Bacteria > Actinomycetota > Actinomycetes > Mycobacteriales > Mycobacteriaceae > Mycobacterium. The sequence goes on along the minus strand of CAWFYN010000013.1, from coordinate 18,207 downwards.
CCGGCGATGATCGCCGACACGATCCCGCAGATCGGCGGCGCGCCCGAAGTGATCGCGATTCCCATCGAGAACGGCAGCGAGATCATAGCCACCGTGAAACCCGAGCGAAGGTCATAGCGCCAGTGTTTGAGACCGGCCAGGCCATTGCGGGGCTTTTCGGTCGGAACAGTTTGATTCTTTAGCATGGGCGAGCCCTCTCAACAGCGGCCTGACAAGGTTGGGGTGAAGTGCTGCCAGAATTCGTGCAGCATTGATCCGACTCCATGACTGGATGACGGAAATACTTGCGTGCGGAACGGACTATCGCGTGACGGTCGTCACGGCGGCGTGCTCCGCTTCTCCGCGATCACCGTGGCATCCGCGCTGCACATGTGGACGCCGAATCGCCGCGCCGCCACACCGATTAACCCCAAGCCGGCCCGCGACGGCGTGATGCTCATCGCGGCTTTCGCGGTGGCCCTTGCCGCCCCGGCGATCCGCGCAACGAGGGATCGTGGACCCGGTGCAATTGCCTGCCTGGGCCCCATGCCGGCGCCCTGGAACACAGTGCGGCCACGGCGGTCGCGACCAAAAGTCTCGATACCCGCGGAATACACGAGTCGGCATGCCTAGCTCCCGCCTGTTGGCGCTTGGCCAACCCCGGGGTTACAAGCCGTTAGCACCGTCCGGGCAACATTGTCCCGGACCCAGGCGCGTGGCGCGCGCGGCGTTGCTGCATTCACAGTAGATTATTGCTGTATTCACAGCAGACTGTAAGCGATTCGCCTCGCGGTGGAAGCCTGCCGCCGCAACGGACTCCACTCGGGACTGTGTGGACGAGCGCCTTCGGATTACCCGGACACGGCCGATCTGGGCCAGCGCAGCGTGGAATCGACGCGGGCACAGGGTTCTTCAGGTCTCGCGCTGTCGTTGCCTGCCGTCGACGACGATCAGGGTCGGATTTTGCGGCTGCGGCCCGTCGGCGTGTGGTGGTTGCCCCGCCGCTCAACCACGTGGTTCGGGGTGAAACGTCAGAACATCGCGAAGTGGCCGCCGTGGCGTCATGGGGGGCGCCTCGCCAAGGACAGGGGCTTCGCCGACGCGGATCAGAAGTTGCGGCATGGCTGCCCGTCCGGTCAAGGTGCCGATGAGGTTGCGGCTGGACGATAGCTCCGTGAGATGGGTCAGTGTGCAGGTCGCCATCCCGGCCAACGTGCACTCCAACAAAACCGCGGACAACGCTTCGCCGCACCGCAATGCGTCATCGCGGGTGTCCTCGTCGGTGGACAGAACCAGCACTGTGGACTGGTCTTGTCCAATGCCGGCGTGCCGCTCGTTGTGAGCGCTAACCGGGAAGGTACGTCCGACGTCGACCCGCTCATTTTCGGCCGCCGACACTAGTGAACTGCGGGGAACCCCGTCAGAGTTCTCGAAATGACCTGTCCACCAGTATAATTCGGTAAGATACGAGGAATCGTACAGTCGCAGCGATTCGGTAAGTCGTGACGCCCTGGCCAATTCCGGACGCAGCTCGTCGGCTATCACGTCGAGGTAAACTGTCGTCGCATCGAAAGCGTTGCGCAGCAAAGGTTCGAAGGACTCCCAGTTCCTCGGTGCCGCGTAGGGCAGCCGATCGGTGCGGCGGTGCAGGATGGCGTCGGCACGGCGGCGGTGGCCATCGGTGACGAGGCTCATCGGGCTGAAATCCAGTGACGCGAGATGATCGGGGTTATCGGGGTCGGGAAACCTGTTGACGTTGGCAATCCACCCGGCTGCCGCCATCGCCACGCGTAGATGGTCGAGCACCGCGCCGCAGCTGATGTAGGCCTCCCGCCCAGACTTGTCGGTGGAAGGCAGAATGCGGCTGCGATCGACGTACAGGTGCAGTCCCGCACCCTCGGCGCCCCAGCGCCAGGGCTGGCTGTTGTGCAACGACGGTGCCCGGCACGCCAACTGCACCGCGGCCTTGAGTGCCTCGTTGTCCACCGACGCATCCGGCATGATCAACCTCCCGTCGCTGGTCGTCGAGTGCGAGCGTTTGTGGGCCCTCGCCGGCCGTTGACTCCCTGGTGAGTACCCCTGTGGGGCGGCGTTGTCGGGGCGATCGTGGTCCCGGCGGTGCCCGCGAGCAGTGCCTGCGCGTCTGCAAGGGCGCCGATGGTGGCCGGGTGCCCGGTCGCGGTGACGAACCGGCGGCGAGCCTCGATCTTGGGCCCCATCGGTCCGGACGGAAATCCCATGCTGACCAGGTTATCTGGATCCAGGGTCGTCGGTGGTGTGGCCGTCGGTGTGCCGTAATGTTCCACGACCGCGGACACGCCGGTGAGCACCAGCAAATGCTGGGCTCCGAGGACGATGCCCAGCAACGACGCGACGTAGTCCTTGTCGACGACCGCGTCGACACCGCTCAGCTGGCCGGTGGCGTTCTCGGTCACCGCCGCGCCCCCGCGCGCCGCCGCAGATGACGACCGAAGTCCGCCAACTGGATGGTGGCGTCGGGCTTGTCCCCGCGCGCGAGCAGCGCGTTGCCCCCCGGGCGATCACGATCCGCATCGACACCACGGGTCACGTGACCTAACGCCCGGGTCCGCACGGCTTTGATGGTGTGCAGACGATTAGTGTTGTCCCACCGGATCATTCGTGTCACACAGGCGCGGGCTTCTTTTCGTGGTCGAGGACGCGGTATGCGAGAAGTTTGATGCGGTCGCTGACGAGGAACCAGACGAGGGCGTATCCCCATACCGCGGCCGCCCACGTCCATCCGAGTGGTGTCATGAACAGCCCGTACACCGCGATCAGGGTGGCGATGGCCTGGGTGCCGAAGACGGCGATCAACAGGATCCGGGCCGGGCGGATCGACCAGAACGGTCCGCGGGTTCGGGTCAAGAAGATGGTGAGGTGACCGGCGACGGACAGCATCAGGTACATCAGCGTCTGGACACGCGGGTGGCCGAGGTCGAAGACCCGGTCGCCCAGGTAGAACAGGCCGAACGCGGCGATCGGTCCGACCACCCCCAAGACCGTGGCGATCCCGAGTACCAGGCGCATGTTCCACGCTTCGGGCTTGTTGGCGTAGTGGACGTTGTCGTAGGAGATGGACAGGATGGCGCCGTCGTTGAGCAGGGCGAGCATCACAATCATGATGGCAGTCAGCGGGTAGAAGTTGAAGACGAGGATGGCGGTAGTGATGAATAGCAGCACCCGCAGGGTTTCGGCGATGCGGTACATCGCGTAGCTGTTCATCCGTTGAAAGATCTTGCGGCTCTGTTTGATCGCGTCGATGATGACCGACAGCCCCGGGGTCAGCAGCACGATGTCGGCGGCCGCGCGGGCGGCGTCGGTGGCCCCGGATACCGCGATGCCGCAGTCGGCTTTTTTCAGCGCGGGGGCATCGTTGACCCCGTCGCCGGTCATCCCGACGATGTGGCCAAGCTTCTGCAGCACATCGATGATGTGGTACTTGTGCTCGGGAAAGACCTGGGCGAAACCGTCGGCGGTCTCGATGGACTCGGCCACCGCCGCCGATTCCTCCTTTTTCACCTCGCCCAGGCCCGCGGCGTCGAGGATGTCGGCGCCCAAACCAACCTTGGCCGCGGTCTCCTTGGCGATGGCCAGCGCATCACCGGTCACCATCTTGATGGTGACTCCCATTGCCCGTGCGGTGGAGATGGTTGCTGCCGCGTCGTCACGCGGTGGATCGAATAACGGCAGCACACCGACGAACCGCCAGTCACCGTCCCCGTCGGCGCGGGCCACCCCCAAAGCCCGGAAGCCCCGGGCGGCGAAATCGTTGACTGCCTTGTCGACGGTCGACGTGATCTGCGCGGCGTTGGCGGCCAGCGCGAGGATGACCTGCGGGGCGCCCTTAGTGACCCGGAACGTGGTCCCGTCGGCGGCGGTGACGGTGGCCTCGGTGCGCTTGTGCACCGGGTCGAAGGGTGCGAAATGGGTGATCGTGTAATCCTGCAGGGCCTCGGTGTCCTCGAGGCCGCCGAGCACCGCGCGGTCGATGGGGTCGTCGTTGTCCGCGCGGGAGGCCAATGCGCCGTCGAGGATGACAGTCGCGGGGGTGACGGTCTCGATGGCGAACGGGGTGCCCAACGTCAAAGAATTCTGCGTCAGGGTGCCCGTCTTGTCCGCGCATAGCACGTCCACGCCGGCGAGTTCCTCGATGGCGACCAGCCGACTCACGATGGCCTGCTTCTTGGCCAGCAGACGCGAGCCGACGGCCATCGTGACCGAGAGCACGGTGGGCATCGCCACCGGGATCGCCGCGACGGTCAAGACCAGGGCGAACTGCAGGGTGGTCAGGATCGCGTTACCACGCAGCAGGGAGGCGACGACGATGATGGTGACCAGCGCGACGGCCAGAATGATCAGGTAGTTGCCGATCTTGAGCACGGCGCGTTGGAAGTGGCTGACGGTGTGCGCTTCTTGCACCAGCTCAGCGGTCTTGCCGAAATAGGTATGGGTGCCGGTGGCATAGACCAGGGCGCCGATCTCACCTTGCCGGATGATGGACCCGGAGAACACGGCGTCACCAGCTGCACGGGTGGCGGGTAGCGACTCCCCGGTCAGCGCGGACTGATCGACCTCGATCTCGTCGCCGTCCAGCAGCCGGGCGTCGGCGGGGACGATGTCACCGAGGCGCAGCCGGATCACATCACCGGGCACCAGCTCCCGCGCCGGCGGGTTGACCCATGCGCCGTCGCGGATGACGCGGGCGTTGATCGCCAGCTTGGCTTTGAGGGCGTCGATCGCGTTGCCGGCCTGCCGTTCGGAGGTGTATCCGACCACCCCGTTGGCCACCAGCAGCACCAGGATGATGAAGAAATCCGGCCAGTGCCCGACCGCGCCCGACAGGATGACGGCGATCTCGATCATCCACGGGATCGGGCCCCAAAAGTAGCTGAGGAACTTCAACAGCGGGTTGGTCTTGTGTTCCGCGATCTCGTTCGGCCCGTACTGCGCCAACCGCTTCGCCGCCTCGGCGCTGCTCAATCCGTCCGGCGAGTAGCCCAACTCCTTTTCCAGCTCGGGCATGGGCGCCGACTTCAAGTCGGGACCCGGTTCGGCTTTGCTCGCAGCGGGGGAGGGCGTGACATGCGGCGTGTCAGTGGTCATGGCGTCCGGTCCGTACGCCGTACGTCAGCGGTCGGTTCGCAGCATAGCGATCTGGGCGGTCGCGCCTGAGCAGACACAAGACGCTATCCATCGGAAAGTACTGTGCACGAGCCGGTTTCGGTGTCCCCGGAGTGGTCATGGTGATCCCAGGTGTGCGGTTGTCACCGGAACGTCCGGCACGAGCGACTGCTCAGTGAGGACAGCGGCGGACGGCTGGCCTCATCCCGGACTGGTTGAGCTTCCCAACGCCGTTGACGCTACACCCCCGGCACCCTCGGCGCCCGGTATCGCGCGCAGCGCGAACGTCGATACCTCGGGCAGCAACTCAGGCAACCCCAGATTGCCGGCCGCCAAGCCCGCCGGGCCGTCGATCCCGGCCCGCAATTCGGCGGCATCAGCCGACTGTTCGGAGGTCGCTGACCCGACTGGGTGCTGCGGATGCCCTTGGTGAACTGCCTCGACTCTGTCACCTGCGGTACTGGCCCAGCACGAAACACGTTATCCCACAGCAGAACTTGGGGACATACCCACGCCGCAAGGGGCCATGAGATGATTTATCCCACCAAGAACGCCGCCGCTGGCAGTTCTGGACCGCCTGCCGGTGGCGGCGCCGAGAACGCGACCTCGCGCCTGAATCCGTCGACCACCAGCAACGCCGGCAAGTCTTGCAAAACGGCTCGTCCCAAACGGGATTCGGCGGGCTAGTCTCCACGGGTGTAGCGTGGGAAGTGCTGAGAATCTCAGCTGGTTCGGGACAAGTTCAGCTGTCCGCTGCAGAACTTGAGGAGCATTGGCTCCGAGGCCCCTACGCGCCGGTGATCGTCGGCACATCAGGATCACCATGAATACTCCCCAGAGTTTTTCCACTAGATCGGCCCCCTCACAACACCCCCGAACAACGACGGTTGCGCATGACGTGGCCGCAGGCAGCGCTGCGCACGGCTCACCGACAGGTGCACGGCGATGAAAACGCTGGGCGTCATAGTCGTTGTTCTGGTCGTCCTTTCACTGTTGGTGCTGGCGATGGCGGTGCGGATCGTCAAACAATACGAGAACGGCGTGCTGTTCCGGCTGGGCCGGGTGATCGGAGAACGCCAACCCGGGTTGCGGCTCATCATTCCGTTAATCGATGTGCTGCACCGGATTTCGCTGCGGATCGTGACGATGCCTATCCAATCCCAGGGGATCATCACCCGCGACAACGTCAGTGTCGACGTCTCCGCGGTGGCCTACTTCAAGGTTGTCGACGCGGTGAAGTCGGTCGTGGCGATCGAGAACGTCTACTCCGCGATCGATCAGATCGCCCAAACGACGCTGCGCAAGGTCGTCGGCCAGCACACCCTGGACGAGACGCTCTCCGAGACCGACAAGATCAACCTCGACATCCGCGCGATCCTCGACGTCACCACCATCGAATGGGGTGTGCAGGTGACCCTGGTGGAGCTCAAAGACATCCAACTGCCCGACAGCATGAAGCGGGCGATGGCCCGCCAAGCGGAGGCGGAGCGGGAGAAGCGCGCGAAAATCATTGCCGCCGAAGGTGAATCCCTGGCCGCGGCCGCCTTGGGCGACGCCTCGGACACCATGATGGCCCACCCGCTGGCGCTGCAGTTGCGCAATCTGCAGACGCTGGTCGAGCTCGGCGTCGACAAGAACAGCACCGTCGTGTTCCCGGCACCGTTGATGTCGACGATCGCCGAACTCGGAAACTTCCTGGCCCGCGAAAACGGCGCAGCAGCCCGACCAGAGCCACAGCCACCGATTCCCGTCCCGGCAGCGGCGGCCAACGGAACCCCCGCCGCGGGGCGCCAGCCGTGACCGCCGCGGTGATTTTCATGCCGTTGATCGGGTGCGAACCCGATCAGTGGCGTACCGCCCGCGGCTGTTGGACCGCACCGGACGAGCGCCAGCTGATCCGGTTGCTCACGAACTCCGCGCCATGACACAGACGAGCCACGAACTCAATTGACAAAGCATTAGCGGCATTTCGAGCAAGGGACACCCCGTGACGCGCACCCGAACACTGGAACCCGAACTGCTCCATCGGATGGACGCGTACTGGCGGGCGGCGAATTACCTGTCGGTCGGCCAGATCTATCTGTATGACAATCCGTTACTGAGGCGACCGCTGGCGCTTTCGGATGTGAAACCGCTGGTGGTGGGGCATTGGGGGACCACGCCGGGGCAGAACTTCATCTACCTGCACCTCAACCGGGTGATCACGACCTACGACCTGGACATGTTCTACATCGCCGGCCCCGGGCACGGCGGCCCGGCGCTGGTCGCCAACACCTACCTCGAGGGCTCCTACAGCGAGATCTATCCCGACGTGAGTCAGGACGAGTCCGGGATGAAGAAGCTGTTCACCCAATTCTCCTTTCCCGGAGGCATTTCCAGCCACGTCGCGCCGACGACTCCGGGGTCGATCCACGAAGGCGGGGAACTGGGCTACTCGCTGAGTCACGCGTTCGGCGCCGCGTTCGACAATCCGGACCTGATCGTGGCGTGTGTCATCGGCGACGGCGAGGCCGAGACGGGGCCGCTGGCCACCGCCTGGCATTCCACCAAGTTCCTCAACCCGGTCGGTGACGGGGCGGTGCTGCCGATCCTGCATCTGAACGGCTACAAGATCAGCAACCCCACCGTGCTGGCCCGCATCGAACGCGAGGAGCTGGACCAGTTCCTACGCGGCTGCGGATGGGACCCGCACTACGTCGAGGGTGATGACCCCGAAGACATGCACGAACTGATGGCCACCGCCCTCGACACCGTCATCGCCGACATTCACGGGATCCAGCGCGAGGCGCGCACCGATGGCCAGACCACCCGCCCGCGCTGGCCGATGATCGTGTTGCGCTCACCGAAAGGCTGGACCGGACCCAAGGTCGTGGACGGCCTGCAGATCGAGGGCACGTTTCGTGCGCATCAGGTGCCGTTGCTCGTCGACGAGCACCATCCCGGGCACGTCGAACTACTCGACGCCTGGATGCGCAGCTACAAACCCACCGAGCTGTTCGATCAGACCGGGCGGCTGTTGCCCGACCTGGCAGCACTCGCCCCTCGCGGGCAGCGGCGGATGGGCGCCAACCCGCACACCAACGGCGGGGGACTGCTGCGCGACCTGCGGATGCCCGATTACCGCACCCACGCGGTCGCCGTGGCCGCACCGGGCGCGGTCGAGGCCGAAGACACCCGGGTGCTGGGCGGCTTCCTGCGCGACGTGGTCAGCCTCAACCAGGACCAGCGCAACTTCCGACTCTTCGGCCCCGACGAAACCTTGTCCAACATGCTCGGTGCGGTTTTCGAGGTCACCGACCGCCAATGGGAGGCGCGCACCGTCGCCAGCGACGAGTTCCTCGCGCCACAGGGGCGGGTGCTCGATTCGATGCTCAGTGAGCATCAAAGCCAAGGCTGGCTCGAAGGCTATCTGCTGACCGGACGGCATGGGCTGTTCAACTGCTATGAGGCGTTCATCCACATCGTCGACTCGATGTTCAACCAGCACGCGAAATGGCTCAAGGTCACCGCGCAACTCCCGTGGCGCCGCGACATCGCATCACTGAACTACCTGCTGGCCTCCCACGTGTGGCAGCAAGACCACAACGGCTTCACCCACCAAGATCCCGGTTTCCTCGACCACGTCGTGAATAAGAAAGCCGACATCGTCCGGGTCTACCTGCCGCCGGATGCCAACTGCCTGCTCTCGGTGGCCGACCATTGCCTGCGCAGCCGCCACTACGTCAACGTGATCGTCGCCGGAAAACGCGCGATGCCGCAGTGGCTGAGCATGGAGCAGGCAGAAGTGCACTGCACCCAAGGCATCGGTATCTGGGAATGGGCAGGTAATGATTCCGGCGCGGAGCCCGACGTAGTGCTGGGCTGCTGCGGGGACACCCCCACCCTGGAGGTGCTCGCCGCGGTGCGGATCTTGCGGGACCACCTGCCCGCGTTGAAGGTCCGCGTGGTCAACGTGGTCGACCTGATGAAATTGCAGTCAGCCAGTGAGCACCCGCACGGTCTGAGCGACCGCGACTACGACGCCCTGTTCACCGCCGACAAACACATCATCTTCGCCTTCCACGGCTACCCAACCCTGATTCACCGGCTCACCTACCGCAGAACCAACCCCAACCTGCACGTGCGCGGCTACAACGAAGAAGGCACCATCACCACCCCCTTCGACATGCGGGTACAGAACAAACTGGACCGCTACCACCTCGTCACCGACGTCATCGACCGCCTCCCGCACCTCGGCGCCACCGGCGACTACCTCAAACAGACAATGGCCGACAAACTCGTCGAACACACCCTCTACATCAACACCCAAGGCCAGGACCACCCCGAAATCCGCAACTGGACCTGGGACCCCCCGCAATAACGGCATCTGCAACCCGGGTGCAACGCGCGCACCCCGCCGGTAAGTGTTCGTAAGCTCGGACCATGGCGGCATCGAAGCGAGCGGCAGCGCATCCGGTCGGGTTGTGGGGTGCCGTCGCGATCGGCGTCGGTGGCATGGTCGGCGGCGGTATCTTCGCCGTTCTCGGGCTGTCGGTGCAGATCACCAAAGGGGCTGCGCCGCTGGCGTTTCTGCTGGCCGGGCTGGTGGCGTTATTGACCGCGCGCTCCTATGCGCTGTTGTCGAAGGTGTACCCCAGCCGCGGCGGGACGGTCACCTTCCTCAACCGCACGTTCGGCGCCGGCCTGTTCTCCGGCGGGATCAACGTGCTGTTGTGGCTGAGCTACATCGTGATGCTCGCGCTGTATTCCCAGGCGTTCGGCAGCTACGCCGCAAGTTTCTTGCCCCAGTCCGCCCACTCCCTGGGCAAGCATGTGTTCCTCACCGCGGCAATTGTGCTGATCACCGTAGTCAACGTCGCGGGCGCGTCCACGGTGGCCCGCGCCGAACGGGTGGTCGTCGCAATCAAGATCGCGATTCTCGTGTTGTTCGTGGCGGTCGGGGTGGCGGGAGTGTCCAGCGAGCGGCTGGCGCCCGCGCAGTGGAGTTCTCCGGTGTCGATTATCGCTGGCGGGATGATCATCTTCCTGGCCTACGAAGGCTTCGAACTGATCGCCAACACCGCCGAGGACGTCGCCGACCCCGCCCGGGTGCTCACCAGGGCGTACTACATCTCGGTGCTGTTCGTGATCGCGCTGTACGTCGCCGTGGCCATCGTCTCGGTGGGGTCGGTGCCGCTGTCGAGGCTGATCAACGCGCGTGACTATGCGCTGGCCGAAGCCGCCCGGCCCGCGCTGGGCGGCTTCGGCTTCGCGCTGATCGGTGTGGCGGCGATGCTGTCGACCGCGTCGGCGATCAACGCCACCCTCTACGGATCCGCGCGGATGACCTACACCATCGCGAAATCGCGGGAGCTGCCGGCCCAACTCGACCGACCGGTCTGGAACCAGCCCCTGGAAGGGCTGCTGATCACCGCGGCGGCAACCGCAGTGCTCGCCAACGTGCTGGACCTGGCCAGCATCTCGACCATGGGAAGCGCCGGGTTCCTCATCATCTTCGCCGCCGTCAACTTCGCCGAGGCTCACACGGCGCGAAGCCGGGGATCAACCCCGTGGATCTCGGTCGTGGCGGCCATGGCGTGTGTCGCGGCGTTGGCCGCGCTCATCGCCAAGAGCAGCCTCGAGTCCGTCAGCGTCTTGGTCGCGATGGTCGCATTGTCCTTCGGCATCGAGGCAACCTTCCGAAAAATCGGCGGCAGGCCCATTCACGCATAGGCGACACATCGACGCGTACTACTCGCGCAACTCCCGACGCTTCGCGTGCCTGCCGGTCGCCAGCGCAGTGAGGTCCTTCAAGAGACCAGGCGGACAACGCAATTGACGCTACTGAAGGCGAAGTTGGCGAGCACTACCCGGCGCACTGCGCAGGGCGCGGGTAACCCACGCCGACGGTGGTGGCAAACTCCGGTCGACCTTCTGCGAAGCTGACAGTGATCGTTGCACACAACCAGGAGGCGAAGTTGTCGGCGCTCTGGAAACGACTGGCGGAGGCTACCCGGGTGGAGCCGAGGTCCAAGGTAAACCTGGCCAAGGACTTCGATCCCGACCGCCACGACAAACTGCTTCGAAAAGACCACGGCGCCGCGGTGCTGGCTGACGCGAAGACGGCGCTACTCGATTTGCAAGACCGCTTCTTCGCCCGGGCCGACCGGTCGCTGCTGATCATCCTTCAGGCGATCGACGCGGCCGGTAAGGACGGCACGATCAAGCACGTCATGAGCGGCCTCAACCCCGAGGGTGTCGACGTGTACAGCTTCAAGGCGCCATCGGCGACCGAGCAGGCACATGACTACCTCTGGCGCCACCAAAGGTCGCTGCCGGAACTGGGTCGTATCGCGGTGTTCAACCGGTCCCACTACGAGAACGTATTGATTACCCGTGTGCACCCTGAGACGTTATGGCCACGCACCGCGGTGCTCGACGCCGGGGACATCTGGCAGCGGCGGTATCGCGACATCAACGACTGGGAGCGCTACCTGACCGACAACGGGACCGTCATCGTCAAGCTGTTTCTCAACGTCTCCAAAGACGAACAGGCGCGCCGGTTCCTCGAGCGGATCGATGAACCCGAGAAGAACTGGAAGTTCTCCGTCGCGGATCTACGCGAGCGCGCGTTCTGGGACGACTACCAGCGGGCGTTTCAAGACATGCTCAGCCACACCAGCACCGTCTGGGCACCCTGGCACGTGATCCCCGCAGACCACAAATGGTTTAGCCACGTGTCGTCTTCCGCGGTGCTGTTGGAGACGTTGCGGACTCTCAACCCGCAGTATCCCCAGGTCGACGCTGCCGCCAAAGCGGAGCTGGCAGAAGCAAGGAAGGAGTTGGTGGGCAACGATGGCCCCGCGGCCGCACCGTCGTCGTAACGTGGACCCGTGGCGCTTACGCTGAACCAGGCTCGTCGGGTCTACGACCGGATCGGACGCGTCCAGGATTGGCAGGCCTTCTACGAGGACGCGACCATAAACCGCCTCGTGGCCGAGGCGGCCCTCACCGGGGACCAGACCATTTTCGAGTTCGGCTGCGGCACTGGCCGTTTGGCTGCGAACCTGCTGGGGGCGTTGCCTCCCAGTGTCAACTACCTCGGCGTCGACATCAGCCCGGTGATGATCAACTTGGCCACCAGCCGGCTGGCCCCCTGGACCGGGCGGGCCAAGGTGGTGCTAGTAGACGGCTCACTGCCGCTGCCCGCCGATGACGGATTCGCCGACCGGGTGCTGTCCACCTTCGTGTTCGACCTGCTCGACGAAGCCTACGCACGGGCCGTGCTGGACGATCTGCGGCGGATCCTGAAGCCGAATGGCCGGCTCTGCCTGGCCAGCCTCACTTGCGGAGAGCGGCTGCTCGAAAGGGCTGTCTCGCGAAGCTGGAACGGCATCTGGCGCATTGCGCCACAGGTCGTGGGCGGGTGTCGCCCCATCAGCACGACCGGTCGGCTGGCACACGACTGGAACATCGAGCACCACTCACGCGTGCATCGTTGGGGACTTGTCATGGACGTCGTCATCGCGGTTCCGAACACAAGCCAACAATGACCGCATCCTCGCCCTGCCCATCTCGCGCGCCGGCCAAGAAGACCGCGGCGAAGAAATAGTTACGCGGGCAGATCCACCCGCAGCGCCAGGTGCTCATCGAGTATCCGGCGCAGTGCGGCATCCATCGGATGCGCGGATGCGAGGTCACGGCCGCACCGGCTGTCCACCACGACGACCGCGCCCTCACGCAGTTCGGCGGTGTCGACCTGATCGACGAAAGGATCGAACAACGCGGGCGGCGCGGCCAGGTAATACAGCGCCCGGCGCGACTCGTTCAACTCGGCGGCATACAGCAGTCCGTGTTGGGTGATCACGAAAAGTTCCGAGGTGATCCTGGCGTTCGGGGTCTCGGCCTTGCCCCATGCCATGGCGGCGCACCGGGTCTGTGCCAATCTGTCGGGGACGTCGTCACTCAGCGCGAGTAACCTCTCGACGAGTGCGCCACCCATTCGCGGATATGCGTCGATGGCGGGTCTGAAGTACCGCTGGAAGATGTCGCCGAAAAGGTCGTACGGTTGCTCGCTCATCGCAGCTCCCCAGGTTTCAGGCGGATTCCTCAATTGTGCGCCCGTACCGTCAGCTGAGCACGAGTTTGGTTTAGGACGGCGGCCTCACGGATCACTAATTTCGCATCCGCGCGGCGTGCCTCGCTTCCGCTGACGTAGTTGGGATGATGGGTCGATGCGGTCGGCGGCAGCGTTCACGGCGCGGGTGCTGGGGGCGCGGTCGATGGTGTTGTCCTCGCTGCACGGTTACCGATCGTCGTGGGTGATCGGCGACCTGGTCGCGGCGCTGACCTTGCTGGCGATCGCGGTGCCTGAGCAGTTAGCCACCGCCCGGCTGGCCGGTATGCCGCCGATCACCGGCTTCTACGCGTTTATCGCGGGCAGCGTGATGTTCGCGCTGTTGGGATCGAACCCGCAGATGTCGGTCGGCGCCGATTCCACCATCGCCCCGCTGTTCGCCGTTGGCATCGCCGCCGTGGTGTCGGCCAGCTGCCCGGATTACGTGGCGATGGTCGGAATCCTCGCGCTGCTGGTCGGAGTAGTGGTGGCCCTGGTCGGTCTACTGCGGCTCGGGTGGATCGCCGAGTTTCTCTCGGCGCCGATCATCAGCGGATTCCTTGGCGGGGTTGCGGTGATCATCGTGGTGCACCAGCTACCTGATTTGCTCGGACTGCCCGGCGCCGGCGGCAGCACGCTGCACCGGGTGACCGCCGCGGTCAGCGACCTGCATCGGATCAACGGGTGGGCGCTGGGCATCGGGGTCGGCGTGTTCACCGTCGTGTTCCTCGCGGATCGGGTCGATCGCAGACTTCCGGGGGCACTGGTCGGGCTGATCGGCTCAACGATCCTCGTCGCTGCGTTGAACCTGCACGCCCATGGCGTGACGGTGTTGGGTGCGGTGCCCCACGGCGCGCCGCACCTCGGTTTGCACGGGCTGTCCTGGTCGGCGCTGGTCGCTGTCGCGCCGATCGCCGGTGTCGTCGCCCTGGTGATTGTCAGCCAGACGGCCGCGACGACCCGCGCGTTCGCCGACGAGGGTGCGTATGAGGTGGACGGCAATCGCGACTTCCTCGGCGTCGGAGCCGGCAACGTCGTCGCCGGCCTGGTCGGCGCTTTCCCGGTGAACGCAAGCCCGCCACGAACCGCCGCGGTGGTCTCGGCGTCCGGCCGGACCCAGGTAGCCGGTCTGGCTGCTGCCGGTGCCCTGGTGCTGTTGATCCCTGCCGTCGCCCTGCTCGAGGACCTGCCCTTAGCGACCCTGGCGGCGATTCTGATCTTCATCGCCACGCGGATCTTGCACATCCACGATCTGGTCGACATCGCCCGCTACGACCGTTTCGAATTCGGACTGGCTCTGATCACCCTGCTCACGGTCGCACTCGTCGGCGTCGAACAGGGCATCGCCGTCGCGGTCGCGTTGGCCATCCTCGACCGCACCCGCCTCAGCGCCCGCCCGCACCTGCACGTCCTGGGCCGCATCCCCGCGACCACCAGTTGGGCCCCGCTCGAGGGCACCGAACCAGCCGCCGAGATTCCCGGCGTCCTCGTGGTGCTGTTCGCGACACCCCTCTGGTATGCCAACGCCAGTCATTTCAGGACCGACTTGACAGCCGCGATCGGCCGCGCAGGTCACTCACTTCGGCTAGTCGTGCTCGACGCGATGGGAATGACCGACGTTGACTACACCGGAGCACGCGCATTGCGCCAGATGCTCGACCGACTCGACCACAGTGGGGTGTCCTTCGCGATGGCACGAACCAACAAAACGGCCCGCGCCGGCTTGGCGCGTAGCGGCATCCTGGCGCGGATCGGCGAGGACCACTTGTTCGCCTCCGTCGGCGAAGCAGTCAGCGCTCTACACCCCTGAGCGTCGCCGAGTTTGAGCACAAGACCGACAAGGTGATAACGCTACGGTTACCAAAGGCCGTAGTCGGTGCTGTTGGCTTGCCGTAGTGCGCTGACGTAGTCCCCGCGTTCGCGTGTGGTCTCGTCGGCGCCGACGGGCGTGGCGAGCAGCCCACGGAGCTCCTCGACCGTGGCATATCCCTTGCGGCCCATCCATTCACACAAGCCGTCGAGCAGTACCGTGGCGTGTTGCGGGCCGTGGCGCAGCAGTGCTGACGCGGTCATCACCACATCCGCGCCGGCCAGCAGGTACTTGATCAGCTCCGCGGCGCTCTCGACTCCGGTCGTCGCTGCGAGCGACGCGCCGACCCGTCCGCGCAGTAACGAAATCCACGTCAACGGCAACCGAATCTCCGCCGGCGTGGACAACGACACCGCGCGCACCACCGTCAGGGTCTCGGGGTCGATGTCGGGCTGCAGGAATCGGTTGAACAGAACGAGCCCGTCCGCACCGGCCTCGTCGAGGCGCCGCGCCATCTCGCCGGTCGCGCTGAAGTACGGGCTGAGCTTCACGGCCACCGGACGGTCACTGCGTCCTTGACCCGCGCCAGGATGTCGAGGTGACGCTGTTCGACGTCGCGGCCGCAGATGTGCGGATCGCCGGGCAGGTAGTAGATGTTCAATTCGATTGCGGCCGCACCGGATTCCTGCATCGACCGGGCGTGGCGGGCCCAACTGCCGGGCGTGCTGCCGTTAAGGCTGCCGATCACGGGAACTGAGACTGCGCGGGCTGCGCGTTCGAGCAGGCTGAGGTACCGGCGTGGACCGTGGTCCTCGCCGGCTGCGGCCGGAAAGTAGGATAGGGCTTCGGCGAAGCCCTCTGCACCTGCCTCGGCAAGACGTGCGTTCTGCTCCACCTCGCGGTGCAGTTGCTCTTCGAAAAGCGAATAGAGCACCACGGCACCGACGCCGGCGTCGGCGAGGCGCCGGACCCCGTCGACGGTCTGGGACAGCGGTGATGCCGCCGCGACCAGTGGGTTGCGCAATGTGAGGCCCAGATAGCTAGTCGACAGTTCCATCACTGCTCCCTGCGGGCGTCGGCGGTGAAGTGTTGCGGACCGTGAGACGCCATCTCCTCGTACACCTTCCAGCGCTGAGCAATTGCCTGTTCGGCGAGGCCGAGCAGCCGGTCGTACTCGGCCGGATCGGAATTGGCCAGCGCGCGGTACCGCAGTTCCCGGTTGCGGTAGGCGTCGAGCGGGATCCGCGGCCGGTGCGAATCGAGCAGGAACGGGTTCTCCCCGCCCGCCCGCAATACTGGGTCGTAGCGGATCAGCGGCCAGTGCCCGCTGGCGACCGCGCGGTATTGCTGATCCATCCCGAGACGCATATCGATCCCGTGCGCAATGCACTGGCTGTAGGCGATCACCAACGAAGGGCCGTCGTACGCCTCCGCCTCGCGAAATGCCTGCAGAGTTTGTTGCGGGTCGGCGCCCATCGCGACCTTGGCGACGTAGACGTTTCCATATGAGATTGCTTGGAGAGCCAGGTCTTTCAACGGCACTGTCTTTCCGGCGGCGGCGAACTTGGCCACCGCGCCCAGTGGGGTCGCCTTCGACATCTGGCCGCCGGTGTTGGAGTAGACCTCGGTGTCGAGCACCAGCACGTTGACATTGCGCCCGCTGGCCAGGACGTGGTCGAGCCCGCCGGACCCGATGTCGTACGCCCAGCCGTCACCGCCGACGATCCACACGCTGCGCCGGACCAGATGGTCGACCACGCTGCGCAGGTCACTGGTCATGGCGGGATCGAGGCCGTCGAGGCGGCGCTGGAGCTCGGCCACCCGCTGCCGCTGAGCGTGCAACTCGGACTCCCGCAGCTGCGGCGCCGCCAGAATGGCGTCGACGAGTTCGGCGCCGAGTACGTCGCGCAATTCGGCGAGGCGTCGCCGTGCCAGTTCGGCGTGTCCGTCGCTGGCCAACCGCATGCCGAGCCCGAACTCTGCGTTGTCCTCGAACAGCGAGTTCGACCAGGCCGGGCCCCGCCCGTCGGCGTCGGTGGTCCACGGGGTGGTAGGCAGGTTGCCGCCGTAGATGGACGAGCAGCCGGTCGCGTTGGCGATCATCAGCCTGTCACCGAAGAGCTGCGAAAGCAGCTTGAGATAGGGGGTCTCGCCGCATCCCGCACACGCGCCGGAGAATTCGAACAGCGGCTCCAGGAACTGCGAGCCGCGCACGGTGCCGAAGTCCACCCGGGACCGGTCGTTGATCGGCAGGGTCTCGAAAAAGGTAATGTTGTCTCGCTCCGTGGCCAACCGCGGCTCGCCGGCGGCGAGATTGATCGCCTTGGTCACGGTGGTGCCGGGAATGACGACCGGGCAGGCCTCGACACACAGGCCGCACCCGGTGCAGTCCTCGACGTACACCTGCAGCGAGTACGGACGTTCGGCAGCCCGACGGCGTCCAGCGGCGCCGAGTCGAACTTCTCCGGCGCGCCCGCCAGCCGGGACTGGTCGTAGTACTTCGAGCGGATCACGCTGTGCGGGCAGACGAAGCTGCAGTTGCCGCACTGAATACAGCTCCCGGCATCCCAGACCGCCACCAGTTCGGAGATGTTGCGTTTCTCGTACCCGGTCGTGCCACTGGGGTAGGGCCATCCACTGGAGGGGCGCCGACCGGCACGCATCTCCGCGCCCGGCTATCATCTCCGCGGTCACGGTGCGCACGAACTGCGGCGCATCCTCGGGCACCGTCGGTACTGGCGCGCGCGCCGAGGTGGCCAGGCCCGGCAGCTCGACGCGGTGCAACCCGTCCAGTGCGGCGTCGACCGCGGCCAGTTCGCGCCGCAGCACGTCGGCGCCGCGGTCGCCGTACATTTTTTCGACCGATTCCTTGATGCGAGCGACGGCCTGCTCGCGGGGCAGTACCGCAGAGATCGCGAAGAAGCACGTCTGCAGCACGATGTTGATTCGCCCGGCAGTCCCATCTCGCGGGCGATGCGGCCGGCGTCGACGATGTACAGCGTGATCCGCTTGTCCAGGATCTGTTCCTGCACCAGCCGGGGGAGCGCGTCCCAGACCTTGGCGACGGGCTGCCGACAGTTCAGCAGCAGCGTCGCGTCCGGGGCAGCCCGACCCAGCACGTCCACTTTGTCGAGAAACCGGAACTGGTGGCAGCCAACGAAATTGGCTCCATTGACGAGGT
>CAWFYN010000012.1:0-25838 GCA_963820045.1 uncultured Actinomycetota bacterium | reverse complement strand
TAAGTGTTCCCCAGCGTCGGACCATGGCGGCATCGAAGCGAGCGGCAGCGCATCCGGTCGGGCTGTGGGGTGCCGTCGCGATCGGCGTCGGGGGATGGTCGGCGGAGGTATCTTCGCCGTGCTCGGCCTGTCGGTGCAGATTTCCCACGGCGGAGCGCCGGTCTCGTTCCTCATCGCCGGGGCCGTCGCCCTGCTGACCGCTCACTCCTACGCCGTGTTGTCGAGCCGGTATCCGAGCCGAGGCGGGACGGTGACGTTCCTCAACCGAGCCTTCGGGACGGGGCCGGTGACCGGCACGTTCAACGTGTTGCTCTGGCTGAGCTACATCGTGATGCTGGGGCTGTATGCGTCGGCGTTCGGCAGCTACGCCGCAAGTTTCTTGCCCCTGCCGACCACTCCCTGGGCAAGCATGGGTTCCTCACCGCGGCAATCGTGCTGATCACCGTAGTCAACGTCGCGGGGGCGTCCACGGTGGCCCGCGCCGAACGGGTGGTCGTCGCAATCAAGATCGCGATTCTCGTGTTCTTCGTGGCGGTGGGGTGGCGGGAGTGTCCAGCGAGCGGCTGGCGCCCGCGCAGTGGGCTTCTCCGGTGTCGATTATCGCTGGCGGGATGATCATCTTCCTGGCCTATGAAGGCTTCGAACTGATCGCCAACACCGCCGAGGACGTCGCCGACCCCGCCCGGGTGCTCACCAGGGCGTACTACATCTCGGTGCTGTTCGTGATCGCGCTGTACGTCGCCGTGGCCATCGTCTCGGTGGGGTCGGTGCCGCTGTCGAGGCTGATCAACGCGCGTGACTATGCGCTGGCCGAAGCCGCCCGGCCCGCGCTGGGCGGCTTCGGCTTCGCGCTGATCGGTGTGGCGGCGATGCTGTCGACCGCGTCGGCGATCAACGCCACCCTCTACGGATCCGCGCGGATGACCTACACCATCGCGAAATCGCGGGAGCTGCCGGCCCAACTCGACCGACCGGTCTGGAACCAGCCCCTGGAAGGGCTGCTGATCACCTCGGCGGCAACCGCAGTCTCGCCAACGTGCTGGACCTGGCAGCATATCGACCATGGGAAGCGCCGGGTTCCTCATCATCTTCGCCGCCGTCAACTTCGCCGAGGCTCACACGGCGCGAAGCCGGGGATCAACCCCGTGGATCTCGGTCGTGGCCGCCATGGCGTGTGTCGCGGCGTTGGCCGCGCTCATCGCCAAGAGCAGCCTCGAGTCCGTCAGCGTCTTGGTCGCGATGGTCGCATTGTCCTTCGGCATCGAGGCAACCTTCCGAAAAATCGGCGGCAGGCCCATTCACGCATAGGCGACACATCGACGCGTACTACTCGCGCAACTCCCGACGCTTCGCGTGCCTGCCGGTCGCCAGCGCAGTGAGGTCCTTCAAGAGACCAGGCGGACAACGCAATTGACGCTACTGAAGGCGAAGTTGGCGAGCACTACCCGGCGCACTGCGCAGGGCGCGGGTAACCCACGCCGACGGTGGTGGCAAACTCCGGTCGACCTTCTGCGAAGCTGACAGTGATCGTTGCACACAACCAGGAGGCGAAGTTGTCGGCGCTCTGGAAACGACTGGCGGAGGCTACCCGGGTGGAGCCGCGGTCCAAGGTAAACCTGGCCAAGGACTTCGATCCCGACCGCCACGACAAACTGCTTCGAAAAGACCACGGCGCCGCGGTGCTGGCTGACGCGAAGACGGCGCTACTCGATTTGCAAGACCGCTTCTTCGCCCGGGCCGACCGGTCGCTGCTGATCATCCTTCAGGCGATCGACGCGGCCGGTAAGGACGGCACGATCAAGCACGTCATGAGCGGCCTCAACCCCGAGGGTGTCGACGTGTACAGCTTCAAGGCGCCATCGGCGACCGAGCAGGCACATGACTACCTCTGGCGCCACCAAAGGTCGCTGCCGGAACTGGGTCGTATCGCGGTGTTCAACCGGTCCCACTACGAGAACGTATTGATTACCCGTGTGCACCCTGAGACGTTATGGCCACGCACCGCGGTGCTCGACGCCGGGGACATCTGGCAGCGGCGGTATCGCGACATCAACGACTGGGAGCGCTACCTGACCGACAACGGGACCGTCATCGTCAAGCTGTTTCTCAACGTCTCCAAAGACGAACAGGCGCGCCGGTTCCTCGAGCGGATCGATGAACCCGAGAAGAACTGGAAGTTCTCCGTCGCGGATCTACGCGAGCGCGCGTTCTGGGACGACTACCAGCGGGCGTTTCAAGACATGCTCAGCCACACCAGCACCGTCTGGGCACCCTGGCACGTGATCCCCGCAGACCACAAATGGTTTAGCCACGTGTCGTCTTCCGCGGTGCTGTTGGAGACGTTGCGGACTCTCAACCCGCAGTATCCCCAGGTCGACGCTGCCGCCAAAGCGGAGCTGGCAGAAGCAAGGAAGGAGTTGGTGGGCAACGATGGCCCCGCGGCCGCACCGTCGTCGTAACGTGGACCCGTGGCGCTTACGCTGAACCAGGCTCGTCGGGTCTACGACCGGATCGGACGCGTCCAGGATTGGCAGGCCTTCTACGAGGACGCGACCATAAACCGCCTCGTGGCCGAGGCGGCCCTCACCGGGGACCAGACCATTTTCGAGTTCGGCTGCGGCACTGGCCGTTTGGCTGCGAACCTGCTGGGGGCGTTGCCTCCCAGTGTCAACTACCTCGGCGTCGACATCAGCCCGGTGATGATCAACTTGGCCACCAGCCGGCTGGCCCCCTGGACCGGGCGGGCCAAGGT
Source organism: uncultured Actinomycetota bacterium (assembly GCA_963820045.1). Lineage (GTDB taxonomy): Bacteria > Actinomycetota > Actinomycetes > Mycobacteriales > Mycobacteriaceae > Mycobacterium. Next base: position 23,086 of record CAWFYN010000012.1, on the reverse strand, counting down.
GGTGCTAGTAGACGGCTCACTGCCGCTGCCCGCCGATGACGGATTCGCCGACCGGGTGCTGTCCACCTTCGTGTTCGACCTGCTCGACGAAGCCTACGCACGGGCCGTGCTGGACGATCTGCGGCGGATCCTGAAGCCGAATGGCCGGCTCTGCCTGGCCAGCCTCACTTGCGGAGAGCGGCTGCTCGAAAGGGCTGTCTCGCGAAGCTGGAACGGCATCTGGCGCATTGCGCCACAGGTCGTGGGCGGGTGTCGCCCCATCAGCACGACCGGTCGGCTGGCACACGACTGGAACATCGAGCACCACTCACGCGTGCATCGTTGGGGACTTGTCATGGACGTCGTCATCGCGGTTCCGAACACAAGCCAACAATGACCGCATCCTCGCCCTGCCCATCTCGCGCGCCGGCCAAGAAGACCGCGGCGAAGAAATAGTTACGCGGGCAGATCCACCCGCAGCGCCAGGTGCTCATCGAGTATCCGGCGCAGTGCGGCATCCATCGGATGCGCGGATGCGAGGTCACGGCCGCACCGGCTGTCCACCACGACGACCGCGCCCTCACGCAGTTCGGCGGTGTCGACCTGATCGACGAAAGGATCGAACAACGCGGGCGGCGCGGCCAGGTAATACAGCGCCCGGCGCGACTCGTTCAACTCGGCGGCATACAGCAGTCCGTGTTGGGTGATCACGAAAAGTTCCGAGGTGATCCTGGCGTTCGGGGTCTCGGCCTTGCCCCATGCCATGGCGGCGCACCGGGTCTGTGCCAATCTGTCGGGGACGTCGTCACTCAGCGCGAGTAACCTCTCGACGAGTGCGCCACCCATTCGCGGATATGCGTCGATGGCGGGTCTGAAGTACCGCTGGAAGATGTCGCCGAAAAGGTCGTACGGTTGCTCGCTCATCGCAGCTCCCCAGGTTTCAGGCGGATTCCTCAATTGTGCGCCCGTACCGTCAGCTGAGCACGAGTTTGGTTTAGGACGGCGGCCTCACGGATCACTAATTTCGCATCCGCGCGGCGTGCCTCGCTTCCGCTGACGTAGTTGGGATGATGGGTCGATGCGGTCGGCGGCAGCGTTCACGGCGCGGGTGCTGGGGGCGCGGTCGATGGTGTTGTCCTCGCTGCACGGTTACCGATCGTCGTGGGTGATCGGCGACCTGGTCGCGGCGCTGACCTTGCTGGCGATCGCGGTGCCTGAGCAGTTAGCCACCGCCCGGCTGGCCGGTATGCCGCCGATCACCGGCTTCTACGCGTTTATCGCGGGCAGCGTGATGTTCGCGCTGTTGGGATCGAACCCGCAGATGTCGGTCGGCGCCGATTCCACCATCGCCCCGCTGTTCGCCGTTGGCATCGCCGCCGTGGTGTCGGCCAGCTCCCCGGATTACGTGGCGATGGTCGGAATCCTCGCGCTGCTGGTCGGAGTAGTGGTGGCCCTGGTCGGTCTACTGCGGCTCGGGTGGATCGCCGAGTTTCTCTCGGCGCCGATCATCAGCGGATTCCTTGGCGGGGTTGCGGTGATCATCGTGGTGCACCAGCTACCTGATTTGCTCGGACTGCCCGGCGCCGGCGGCAGCACGCTGCACCGGGTGACCGCCGCGGTCAGCGACCTGCATCGGATCAACGGGTGGGCGCTGGGCATCGGGGTCGGCGTGTTCACCGTCGTGTTCCTCGCGGATCGGGTCGATCGCAGACTTCCGGGGGCGCTGGTCGGGCTGATCGGCTCAACGATCCTCGTCGCTGCGTTGAACCTGCACGCCCATGGCGTGACGGTGTTGGGTGCGGTGCCCCACGGCGCGCCGCACCTCGGTTTGCACGGGCTGTCCTGGTCGGCGCTGGTCGCTGTCGCGCCGATCGCCGGTGTCGTCGCCCTGGTGATTGTCAGCCAGACGGCCGCGACGACCCGCGCGTTCGCCGACGAGGGTGCGTATGAGGTGGACGTCAATCGCGACTTCCTCGGCGTCGGAGCCGGCAACGTCGTCGCTGGCCTGGTCGGCGCTTTCCCGGTGAACGCAAGCCCGCCACGAACCGCCGCGGTGGTCTCGGCGTCCGGCCGGACCCAGGTAGGCGGTCTGGCTGCTGCCGGTGCCCTGGTGCTGTTGATCCCTGCCGTCGCCCTGCTCGAGGACCTGCCCTTAGCGACCCTGGCGGCGATTCTGATCTTCATCGCCACGCGGATCTTGCACATCCACGATCTGGTCGACATCGCCCGCTACGACCGTTTCGAATTCGGACTGGCTCTGATCACCCTGCTCACGGTCGCACTCGTCGGCGTCGAACAGGGCATCGCCGTCGCGGTCGCGTTGGCCATCCTCGACCGCACCCGCCTCAGCGCCCGCCCGCACCTGCACGTCCTGGGCCGCATCCCCGCGACCACCAGTTGGGCCCCGCTCGAGGGCACCGAACCAGCCGCCGAGATTCCCGGCGTCCTCGTGGTGCTGTTCGCGACACCCCTCTGGTATGCCAACGCCAGTCATTTCAGGACCGACTTGACAGCCGCGATCGGCCGCGCAGGTCACTCACTTCGGCTAGTCGTGCTCGACGCGATGGGAATGACCGACGTTGACTACACCGGAGCACGCGCATTGCGCCAGATGCTCGACCGACTCGACCACAGTGGGGTGTCCTTCGCGATGGCACGAACCAACAAAACGGCCCGCGCCGGCTTGGCGCGTAGCGGCATCCTGGCGCGGATCGGCGAGGACCACTTGTTCGCCTCCGTCGGCGAAGCAGTCAGCGCTCTACACCCCTGAGCGTCGCCGAGTTTGAGCACAAGACCGACAAGGTGATAACGCTACGGTTACCAAAGGCCGTAGTCGGTGCTGTTGGCTTGCCGTAGTGCGCTGACGTAGTCCCCGCGTTCGCGTGTGGTCTCGTCGGCGCCGACGGGCGTGGCGAGCAGCCCACGGAGCTCCTCGACCGTGGCATATCCCTTGCGGCCCATCCATTCACACAAGCCGTCGAGCAGTACCGTGGCGTGTTGCGGGCCGTGGCGCAGCAGTGCTGACGCGGTCATCACCACATCCGCGCCGGCCAGCAGGTACTTGATCAGCTCCGCGGCGCTCTCGACTCCGGTCGTCGCTGCGAGCGACGCGCCGACCCGTCCGCGCAGTAACGAAATCCACGTCAACGGCAACCGAATCTCCGCCGGCGTGGACAACGACACCGCGCGCACCACCGTCAGGGTCTCGGGGTCGATGTCGGGCTGCAGGAATCGGTTGAACAGAACGAGCCCGTCCGCACCGGCCTCGTCGAGGCGCCGCGCCATCTCGCCGGTCGCGCTGAAGTACGGGCTGAGCTTCACGGCCACCGGGACGGTCACTGCGTCCTTGACCCGCGCCAGGATGTCGAGGTGACGCTGTTCGACGTCGCGGCCGCAGATGTGCGGATCGCCGGGCAGGTAGTAGATGTTCAATTCGATTGCGGCCGCACCGGATTCCTGCATCGACCGGGCGTGGCGGGCCCAACTGCCGGGCGTGCTGCCGTTAAGGCTGCCGATCACGGGAACTGAGACTGCGCGGGCTGCGCGTTCGAGCAGGCTGAGGTACCGGCGTGGACCGTGGTCCTCGCCGGCTCCGGCCGGAAAGTAGGATAGGGCTTCGGCGAAGCCCTCTGCACCTGCCTCGGCAAGACGTGCGTTCTGCTCCACCTCGCGGTGCAGTTGCTCTTCGAAAAGCGAATAGAGCACCACGGCACCGACGCCGGCGTCGGCGAGGCGCCGGACCCCGTCGACGGTCTGGGACAGCGGTGATGCCGCCGCGACCAGTGGGTTGCGCAATGTGAGGCCCAGATAGCTAGTCGACAGTTCCATCACTGCTCCCTGCGGGCGTCGGCGGTGAAGTGTTGCGGACCGTGAGACGCCATCTCCTCGTACACCTTCCAGCGCTGAGCAATTGCCTGTTCGGCGAGGCCGAGCAGCCGGTCGTACTCGGCCGGATCGGAATTGGCCAGCGCGCGGTACCGCAGTTCCCGGTTGCGGTAGGCGTCGAGCGGGATCCGCGGCCGGTGCGAATCGAGCAGGAACGGGTTCTCCCCGCCCGCCCGCAATACTGGGTCGTAGCGGATCAGCGGCCAGTGCCCGCTGGCGACCGCGCGGTATTGCTGATCCATCCCGAGACGCATATCGATCCCGTGCGCAATGCACTGGCTGTAGGCGATCACCAACGAAGGGCCGTCGTACGCCTCCGCCTCGCGAAATGCCTGCAGAGTTTGTTGCGGGTCGGCGCCCATCGCGACCTTGGCGACGTAGACGTTTCCATATGAGATTGCTTGGAGAGCCAGGTCTTTCAACGGCACTGTCTTTCCGGCGGCGGCGAACTTGGCCACCGCGCCCAGTGGGGTCGCCTTCGACATCTGGCCGCCGGTGTTGGAGTAGACCTCGGTGTCGAGCACCAGCACGTTGACATTGCGCCCGCTGGCCAGGACGTGGTCGAGCCCGCCGGACCCGATGTCGTACGCCCAGCCGTCACCGCCGACGATCCACACGCTGCGCCGGACCAGATGGTCGACCACGCTGCGCAGGTCACTGGTCATGGCGGGATCGAGGCCGTCGAGGCGGCGCTGGAGCTCGGCCACCCGCTGCCGCTGAGCGTGCAACTCGGACTCCCGCAGCTGCGGCGCCGCCAGAATGGCGTCGACGAGTTCGGCGCCGAGTACGTCGCGCAATTCGGCGAGGCGTCGCCGTGCCAGTTCGGCGTGTCCGTCGCTGGCCAACCGCATGCCGAGCCCGAACTCTGCGTTGTCCTCGAACAGCGAGTTCGACCAGGCCGGGCCCCGCCCGTCGGCGTCGGTGGTCCACGGGGTGGTAGGCAGGTTGCCGCCGTAGATGGACGAGCAGCCGGTCGCGTTGGCGATCATCAGCCTGTCGCCGAAGAGCTGCGAAAGCAGCTTGAGATAGGGGGTCTCGCCGCATCCCGCACACGCGCCGGAGAATTCGAACAGCGGCTCCAGGAACTGCGAGCCGCGCACGGTGCCGAAGTCCACCCGGGACCGGTCGTTGATCGGCAGGGTCTCGAAAAAGGTGATGTTGTCTCGCTCCGTGGCCAACCGCGGCTCGCCGGCGGCGAGATTGATCGCCTTGGTCACGGTGGTGCCGGGAATGACGACCGGGCAGGCCTCGACACACAGGCCGCACCCGGTGCAGTCCTCGACGTACACCTGCAGCGAGTACCGGACGTTCGGCAGCCCGACGGCGTCCAGCGGCGCCGAGTCGAACTTCTCCGGCGCGCCCGCCAGCCGGGACTGGTCGTAGTACTTCGAGCGGATCACGCTGTGCGGGCAGACGAAGCTGCAGTTGCCGCACTGAATACAGCTCCCGGCATCCCAGACCGCCACCAGTTCGGAGATGTTGCGTTTCTCGTACGCGGTCGTGCCACTGGGGTAGGTGCCATCCACCGGAAGTGCGCTGACCGGCAACGCATCTCCGCGCCCGGCCATCATCTCCGCGGTCACGGTGCGCACGAACTGCGGCGCATCCTCGGGCACCGTCGGTACTGGCGCGCGCGCCGAGGTGGCCAGGCCCGGCAGCTCGACGCGGTGCAACCCGTCCAGTGCGGCGTCGACCGCGGCCAGTTCGCGCCGCAGCACGTCGGCGCCGCGGTCGCCGTACATTTTTTCGACCGATTCCTTGATGCGAGCGACGGCCTGCTCGCGGGGCAGCACCGCAGAGATCGCGAAGAAGCACGTCTGCAGCACGATGTTGATTCGCCCGGCAAGTCCGACCTCGCGGGCGATGCGGCCGGCGTCGACGATGTACAGCGTGATCCGCTTGTCCAGGATCTGTTCCTGCACCAGCCGGGGGAGCGCGTCCCAGACCTTGGCGACGGGCTGCCGACAGTTCAGCAGCAGCGTCGCGTCCGGGGCGGCCCGACCCAGCACGTCCACTTTGTCGAGAAACCGGAACTGGTGGCAGCCAACGAAATTGGCTCCATTGACGAGGTAGGGGGCGCGGATGGGATCCGGCCCGAAACGCAAGTGCGATTCGGTCTGCGAACCCGATTTCTTCGAATCGTAGACGAAGTATCCCTGGGCATGCAGACCCTCCTCGGACCCGAGGATTTTGATCGTGTTCTTGTTCGCGCTGACCGTTCCGTCCGAACCCAGCCCGAAGAAGACCGCCCGGAACGTGTCAGGGGACTCGATGTCGAACGACGGGTCGTAGTCGACGCTGGTACCGGAGACGTCGTCGTCGATACCGACAGTGAAACGGCGCCGCGGTTGCTCGCGCGCGAGTTCGGCGAACACGCCGGCGACCATCGCGGGCGTGAACTCCTTCGAGGACAGGCCGTAGCGTCCGCCGGTGACGCGCGGCATCACGAGCCGCTCCCCGTCGGTAAAGGCGTCGGCGAGTGCCGCGACAACGTCCAGATACAACGGCTCGCCGATCGACCCGGGCTCCTTGGTGCGGTCCAGAACGCCGACCGTGCGCACCGTCGCCGGCAGCGCCTCGAGGAGCGCTCTGGTGGGAAATGGGCGGTACAGCCGCACCTGCACCACCCCGACCCGGTCGCCGCGCTCGACGAGAGCGGCGACGGTCTGCGCCACGGTCTCGGCGCCCGAGCCCATCACCACCAGCACCCGCTCCGCCTGCGGGTGTCCGGTGTAGTCGACGATGTGCATCTTGCGGCCGGTGCGCTCGCCAAGGCGGCCCATCAGGTCCTCGACCACACCGGGAACCCTTGCGTAGAACGGGTTCACCGTTTCACGCGCCTGAAAGTAGACGTCCGGATTCTGCGCGGTGCCGCGAATGAACGGGCGCTCGGGAGACAGCGCTCGTCCGCGATGCGCCCACACCAACTCCTCGGGCACCAGCGCCCGCAGGTCGTCATCAGAAAGCGTCTCAATCGTGTTGAGTTCGTGCGAGGTCCGGAAGCCGTCGAAGAAGTGCACGAACGGCACCCGGGTCGCCAGCGTGGCCGCCTGCGCCACGAGTGCCAGGTCCTGTGCCTCCTGCACCGAGGCCGACGCGAGCATCGCGAATCCCGTTTGCCGCACGGCCATCACGTCGGAATGGTCTCCGAAGATCGACAATCCCTGCGCTGCAATCGATCTGGCTGCCACGTTGATCACGGCCGACGTCAGTTCGCCGGCGATCTTGTACATGTTCGGGATCATCAGCAGCAGACCCTGCGACGAGGTGAAGGTCGTGGTCAACGCGCCGCTCTGCAGGGCGCCGTGCAAAGCGCCCGCCGCTCCACCCTCGCTTTGCATCTCGACCACCGTCGGGACGGTGCCCCACACATTGGGCCGCCCCGCGCTGGACCACACGTCGGCCAACTCGGCCATCGGCGAGGACGGTGTGATCGGGTAGATGCAGCACACCTCGTTGAGCCGGTAGGCGACCGAAACGGCGGCCTCGTTGCCGTCCACCGTCACACGTGTCATTGCGGCTCCGGAAACATCTCGATGGCGTGTACCGGGCACTGATCGAAGCAGACGGCACAGCCGGTGCACTTGCCGTAGTCGAACTCGTAGCGGTGCCCGACCCCTAGTTTGATCACCGCGTCCTCGGGGCATGCGCCGAGGCAGCCGTCGCATTCGAAGCAGTTCCCGCACGACAGACACCGCCCCGCTTCGTAGGTCGCCTCTTCGGCGGACAAACCGCCGACGACCTCCTCGAAACTCTCGACGCGCTTTGCCGGCTCGAGTTCGGGCTGCTGACGTCGCCCGGTGTCACCGAAATACCAGAGGTGCAGTGAGTCGAACGTCGCCGTCGGGTGTTTGGCCGAGTGTGCGTCCGGCGCGCCGCGCAGCCAGGCGTCGATGTGGTGGGCCGCCTTCTTCCCGTGCCCGACACCGACTGTGACGGTGCGCTCACACGGCACCATGTCACCGCCGGCGAAGACGCCCGGACAGCCCGTCATCAGTGATTCTGAGACGCGCACACTGCCGTCGCCATCGAACTCAACTCCGGGCAGCGTCCGCATGAACGCCGATTCCGTTTCCTGACCGAGCGCCATGATCAGGGTGTCGGCGGCCAGCGTCTCAAAGCGTCCGGTCGGTCGTGGGTAACCCGAGTCGTCGAGTTCCATGACCTCGACCCGCAATTCGGGGCCGTCGAAGGCGCTGATCGTGCGCAGCCAGTTGATCCGCACGCCCTCGCGTTCGGCATCCTCGGCTTCCTCCTCGTGGGCGGGCATCTGCTCGCGAGTGCGGCGGTAGACGATGACCGCGTCTTCGGCGCCGAGGCGGCGGGCCACGCGGGCGGCGTCCATCGCGGTGTTGCCACCGCCGTAGACGGCGACATGGCGCCCGATCGCCGGCTTATCGCCGGAGGCGACGTTGCGCAGAAACGACACCGCGTCCACCATCGTGCCGGCGTCCCGGGCCGGGATGTCGACACGTTTGGCCAGATGCGCACCAACTGCGACGAACACTGCGTCAAAGCCACCCTCATCCCGCTCGGCCGCAAGGTCATCGACTCGATGGTCGCAGGTCAACTGCACGCCCATCGCCGCGATCCGGCTCAGCTCGACATCCAGCACGTCGCGGGGGAGCCGGTAGCTCGGAATGCCGTAACGCATCATCCCGCCGGGCATCGCGCCCGCGTCGCGGATCTCGACCTCGTGCCCGAGCCGTGCCAGATGGTAGGCGGCGGACAGTCCGCTCGGTCCCGCGCCGATGACCAGGACCCGCTTGCCGGTGCGGGTAACCGGTGGTTCCAGCATCCAGCCCCGCTCGCAAGCAAGGTCACCGAGGAACCGCTCCACCGAATGAATCGACACCGAGCTGTCGAGATGGGCACGGTTGCAGACGGTTTCACACGGGTGATAACACACCCGTCCGTGGATCGCGGCAAAAGGATTGTCCGCAACGAGCTGACGCCAGGCCTGCTCGTGCCGGCCGGCGGTCGCATGGGCAAGCCAGGCCTGAATGTTTTCCCCGGCCGGGCAACCGGCATTGCAGGGCGGCAGCAGATCGACGTAGACGGGTCGGCGCTCGCGCACCGGCCCGGCCCGGGACTGCCCATGCGACAGGTCTGCAAGGGGCGTGAGGTCATGCAGCTGCGGTGCGGCCGTGCCCCGACCGGCATCCTCGCTGGCGTGCTCGTCACCAGCCATTTCCCCAGCATAGGGTCCGCGGGTCAGCCCGCCGCCGGTTTCAGCCGCATCCGTGATCACCGGTCGACGTGGCCGTTCTCCACGGCCGGGCATGCTGACCACCTCTGTGCTCTTTCCGGCGCTCGCCGTGAACCGGGGGGATGGTTCCTCGGCCTGGTGACGCGAAGCAACACTCATACGGCAACGATCAGCCGGGAAATCGGACAGTGGTGCCGGGCATCAGTTGAACGACTCGACCACGGCATTCCACTTCGACCCCGGCAGCATCGCGTGGATCCACACTGATGATCACGCCCTTTCCGCTGACCCGCAGGTGCAGGTGCAGACCGCGGTAGTGGATCGGTAATGCCAGCACACCAAGTGTTTCCGGCCAGTACGGGGAGAGGATGATGCGGTTTGACCGGGTCTCCAGCCCGGTGAAGCACCGCTGCATGAGGTCGACGCTGCCGACCATGGCCGCCAGGTGAATGCCTTCGGACGTGGTGCCGCCCTGGATGTCGGAGACGTCGGATTTGAGCGCCTGTTGGAAGAACTCCATTGCCCGATCGCGGTTGGCCCGGGCAAGCACCCAGGTATGCACCACGCCGCTGAGCGTCGACCCGTGCGAAGTGCGGGCCATGTAGTAGTCAACCATTTTCGGGACCTGGTCGGGCATGAAGAGGTAGCCGAGCCGCTCCAGTAGCTCGTGCAACTCCGTTGCCGACATCAGATAGAGCAGCATCAGCGCATCGGCCTGCTTGGAAGCCTTGTAGCGGTTCACGTCGTCGTCCTCCGCCTCGAGGATGCGGTCGAGGCGTTGGATGTTGTCGTACTGCCGGCGGTAGCGGTCCCAGTCCAGTTCCTCCAACTCGCCGTATCCCTCGAACTGGCTGATGACGCCGTCGTGGAAGGGAACATACATCCGTCGGCTCACCTCATCCCAGTGCGCCAGTTCGGCACTGCGCAGTCCGAGTGTCTCCAGTAGGTCGAGTCGGCTCGGCAGCGGTAGCAGGTTCAGGGCGTCGAAGGCGCGCATGATCACCCAGACCGCCATCACATTGGTGTACGCGTTGTTGTCGATGCCGTCGTAAGGCGCTTCGGGGTAGCCCGAATGGAATTCATCGGGCCCGATGACACCACGGATGCTGTAGCGATGACGGGTTTCGTCGTATGTGGCCCGACTTACGAAGAACCGCGCGATCTCGGCCAGCATCTCGGCGCCGTAATCGATCAGGTAGGCGAGATCCCCGGTCACTTGGTAAAACTTCCACGCGCTGTAGGCGACGGCGATCCCGATGTGGTGCGCACGAGCGCTGGAGTCGGGGTTCCACCGGCCGCTGCGCGGATTGAGGTGCAGCCGTTGGCTTTCCTCGCGTCCATCGCTGCCTGATTGCCACGGGAACATCGCACCGGAGTAGCCCGCCGCCCTGGCGGCGTGACGTGCCTCCGGCAGGCGCCGGTAGCGGTATCCGAGCAGCGACCGGGTGATCATCGGCAGGCGCAAGTTGAGTACCGGGAAGATGAACAGCTCGTCCCAGAAGATGTGCCCGCGATATGCCTCACCGTGCAATCCGCGGGCCGGCACCCCGACATCGAGGTCGGAACTGTTGAGTGAAACCGTCTGCAGGAGATGCAGGAGATGCAGTCGCAGGATGCGCAATTCGCCTGTGAAGTCTTCAAAGTCGATGGACAGGCGCTCCCACAGATGTACCCAGGCATTCAGATGCCCGTCGCGCAACTCGGCGAACCGGCCGATTCGGCTCAGCCAGCGCTCGGCCTCGACAGCAGGTTCGGACGTCGCGACATCGCGCCCGGTGAACAAGGTGACGACCTTCTCCAGCGTCAACGCGTCACCTACCGACATTACGACGGCGATATCGTGGCCGACTTCGGCTGCCTGGTCGACCAGGCGATACACAGCCGGGACTGGAGTCCCGTCACGCCACACGATGTTTCGCGCCGCCATGGCAATGGGAACGCGCGATTGAGTCGTCCGAACTGTCAGCAGCACGGAGTTGTGAGATATCTCCCGTTTTTCCACTAGCTCAAGGTGATCGTTGGCCAAGTCTCGGTAGCGCTCGACCAGCGAGTTCGTGACATTGCCGTCCAGCGTCGAGCGAAACTCGATCGTCCCGGACCAATCCTCGGCGACAATCGTCGTCTGAAGGGCACCAACGTGGGGCAAGTGCATCGCGACGAATCGTTGCTGTGTCAGCGAACTGGTGTGTCCTGCGTCGTCACGGAACCGCACCTCCCTCGTCAGTACCGCGCCGCGAAGGTCGAGGGTCTGCCGGTAGGACAGCACCGTTACCGCGTCGATGTCGAACCAGCCGCCGCCGTCGACCCGGAACGTCAGGGCAAGCCAGTTGGGCAGGTTCACCAGGCTCTCGTTGTCGATAGCGGTACCTGACACGTCGTCGACCAGACGGTTGTAGACCCCGGCGGCATAGGTGCCCGGGTAGTGAACCTGGCCGGCCTTCGATTCCGGCGCGGCGCCACGGGCGGCGAAGTAGCCATTTCCGACCGTGCACAACGACTCACGAAGCTTCTCGTTCTGCGGGTCATACCCCTCATAGGTGAAATCCCAAGCCTCGGAAGCCACCTGGTGCTTGTAGGCAAGCCACCCTGACCCTCGCTTGAGGAATTCCCGCACCTGATCGGGACTCTGCAGGGCGAACCGGGCGGCCGTCTTGCGGTCGCCATCCTCGTCGTGCCGAACAACAATCCCGATGCCGTCGAACTGAACGGCGTCGAACGCGTCTTCGTCGGTGAGGTCGTCGCCGATGTAAATCGGCAGTAGGGAACCCGCAGCGTCGATGCGATCACGAATCCAGGCCAGCGTGGTCCCTTTGTCCCAGTCGATGTCAGGCCGCAGCTCGACGACCATGCGTCCGTTCGTCACGCGCAAGCGGTCTCGCTGTCCGAGTTTGTGTGTGGCAGAGACGATCTCGCCGATGTGCTCCGGTGCGACCTCGCGGTAGTGCACCGCCACGGCAAAGCGCTTGTGCTCGATCCGAACTCCCGGAATCTGCGCCAGGCAGTCGCGCAACTCGGCGGCCGCTTGCTCGAGGACAGGCACGATGGCGGCGGCCGCTTCATTCTGGTGATAGGTGCCGTCCGGTCCCGTCAGCTCAAACCCGTGGCTGCCGGCGTACCAGAGCCCGGGTGTGTCAACCCGGGTGCGGATATCAGCAAGATCGCGACCGCTCAGGACCGCCACGGGGCACACCGCCGCCACGAGTTCCAGCGCCTCGGCTGCTCCGTCGACGAGCCTGGCCGCACCGGGATCGGCAACGATGGGGGACAACGTTCCGTCGTAGTCCAGGAACAACATCGACTCTCGTGCACTGGTGATGCCGATCAGTTGACCGTAGGACGTCAGCGCATTCGGGAGTTCCGAGATCCGCTTGTCACCTGTGCGCACGGCGACGTCGGCCAAGTCGGCGACCACGACGTCGGCGCCGTTGCGCGCCAAGTCGTCGGCGCTACCGGTCGGGTCGATGCCGATGCCGATGACGACCGCGAAACCGCCGCCGCGGCCCGCCGCCACGCCGGCGTGGGAGTTCTCGACGACGACACACCGTTGCGGCCGCACACCGAGTCGGCGGGTGGCCTCCAGAAGCACTGCAGGATATGGTGTTTCGACCGTCCCGCGCTCGCCGGCGATTCCGTCGATGCAGACGCCGAACAGGTCATCGATGCCGGCGGCTTTCAATGCCTGCCGACACTTCGGGCTCGACGAATACGCCGCCGCGGCGACGTCGACGCCCTGCAGCTTTCGGGCAAGGTCGACCGTCGCCCCGAAAAGCACGTCGTTTGTCAGCGCAACGTCGAAGTTGAAGAGCACCGCGTCGTGGTAGCGCGGGTCAATGGTAACGGGCACCTTCATAGCACGACTTCCTGCTCGAACCTGTGCGGGCTGCGGGCCGATGGAACGCATCGCCGCTCATTGGGACGGTGCGAACTGTTTCTCCACCTGAAGGACCTGGCGGGTGGTCTTGATCACCGTGTCGGGATTGAGGCTCATCGACTCGATGCCGACCTGGACCAAGAACTCGGCCATGTCCGGGTAGTCCGAAGGCGCTTGTCCGCACAGGCCCGAGTGGATCCCGTTGCGGCGGCAGCCCTCGACGGCCAGGCGAATCATTTCCTTGACACCCTCGTCGCGTTCGTCGTAGTCGAAGGCCACGATCTCGCTGTCACGATCGACGCCGAGGGTGAGCTGAGTCAGGTCGTTGGAGCCGATGGAGAAGCCGTCGAAGCGCTTGGCGAATTCGTCGATCAGGATCACGTTGTTCGGGATCTCGCACATCGCGTAAACCTTGAGCCCGTTCCCGCCGCGGCGCAGACCGAGGTCGGCCATTGTCTGCAGGACGAGGTCCGCCTCGGCGATCCGACGCACGAACGGGATCATCAGAATCACGTTCGTCAGGCCCATCTCGTCGCGCACGCGTCGCATCGCGCGGCACTCGAGCGCGAAACCCTCGGCGTAGGCGGGATGCGCGTAGCGCGAGGCACCGCGGAAGCCGATCATCGGGTTGCTCTCCGATGGCTCGAAGGCTGCTCCGCCGATCAGGCTGGCGTACTCGTTGGTCTTGAAGTCCGACATCCGCACCACGACGGGCTTGGGCCAGAAGGCGGCGGCGATGGTGCCGATTCCTTCGGAAAGGCGTTCCACGAAGTAGGCGCTCCCGTCGGGATAGGCCTGGATGAGCCGATCGATCGTCCGGCGCGCCTCGGGGTCTTCGACCTTCTCGGGGTGCAGCAGGGCAAGCGGGTGGACCCGGATGTACTCGCCGATGATGAACTCCATCCGAGCGAGTCCCACGCCGTCGTTCGGCAGGAACGATGTCTTGAAGGCGAGGTCGGGGTTCCCGAGGTTGAGCATGATCTGGGTTCGCGGCCGCGCCAGATTCGCCACCTCGGTGCGGTCCACGTGGAAACCCACTTCGCCCCGGTACACGCGGCCCGAGTCGCCCTCGGCGCAGGACACCGTGACGACTTCGCCATCGGGCACGCAGGTGGTCGCGTCGCCGGTGCCAACCACGGCGGGGATGCCGAGTTCGCGGGCGATGATCGATGCGTGGCAGGTGCGACCGCCGCGGTTGGTGACGATCGCGGCGGCGGTCTTCATGACCGGCTCCCAGTCGGGCGTGGTGGTGTCGGCGATCAGTACCTCGCCGGGCTTGAACTCGGACAGGTGCTTGGGGTTGTCGATCCTTCTCGCCACGCCCGAGGCGATCCGCTCGCCGACCGAGCGGCCCTCGGCGAGTATTTCGCCTCGGCCCTCGAGCACATAGGTTTCCAGCGCCGTCGCGCTGTGCTGGGAGGCCACCGTCTCGGGGCGGGCCTGGACGATGTAGAGCTTTCCGTCCAGACCGTCCTTGGCCCACTCCATGTCCATCGGCCGCCCGTAGTGCGCCTCGATGGTGCACGCGTAGCCGGCCAGCTCCAGGACGTCTTCGTCGGTGAGGCAGAACCGAGCACGGTCGGCCTTGGGTGTGGGGATGTTTCGCGTCGTGTTCTTCGTCTCACCCTCGACGAGGATCATCTTCACCGCCTTGTCGCCAAGCAGGCGACGCAACACGGTGCGGTGGCCGGCAAGATAGGTCGGCTTGTGGACGTAGAACTCGTCGGGGTCGACGGCGCCCTGAACCACATTCTCGCCTAGGCCGTAAGCGCCCGTCACGAACACGGCGTCGCGAAAGCCCGACTCGGTGTCGATGGAGAACATCACACCCGAAGAAGAGATATCGGAGCGCACCATCTTCATCACGCCGATCGACAGAGAGACCTTGAAATGGTCGAAGCCCTGGTCGATCCGGTAATGAATGGCGCGATCGGTGAACAGGCTGGCGAAACAGCGGCGGCACGTGTCGAGCAGACTCTCTTCACCTTTGATGTTGAGATACGAATCCTGTTGGCCGGCGAAGCTCGCCGTCGGCAGGTCCTCGGCCGTCGCCGAGCTCCGCACGGCGAGACTTACTTCTTCGCCGTACTCCTGCTGAAGCGTGCGGTAGGCATTCAGAATTTCGGCGGCCAGATCGTCGGGCAGCCCGGCGCCGTAGACGATTTCACGAGCGCGCTTGGCTTTACGCGCCAGCGCGGTGACGTCGGCGGGGTCGAGCTCGTCGAGCTCGGCATGCAGACGGTCCCACGCGCCGGCCTCGTCCAGCATGTGGCGATAGGCCTGGGCGGTGATGGCGAATCCGTGCGGGATGCGGACGCCCTGACTGGACAGCTTCTGGAACATCTCGCCCAGCGACGCGTTCTTTCCGCCGACGAGCGGCACGTCCTCGATGCCGAACTCCTCAAAAAAGCGGACGTAGGTGGATTTACTCATGATTTGTCCTCTCGTAGCGCGTCACGCACTCGGCCAGCATCGAGCCCGACCCGCACGTCACGCAGCGTCGAACTTGCCCGGTATCGTCGCCCGACACCCCGCCCTCGAAGCGATTCCCGTGCCGCCAGCTCATCCGGGCCCCTATTCGGTGTCGGGTCGCGGCCGTACCCACCGTCACGTGCACGCCGGCTGGGGGACGCATTAATTCACGTCTGGTCGGTCGAGCATTCGAGTGAACGTGTGTACTGCCGAACGAAGCGCCACAAATGCCAACCTCCCACAGCGGTACGCGCCGAGCCAGGGCCGAAGGTAATCGAATGGGTAGCCCGACGCGGAGTGGCGTCAGAGGCGGCGGATGCATGCTCACCAGCCCACCGCGTCGGTCGGCCGGCGTTGGGTACGAGGCTCCGGATGATGAACCGCGAAGAAGGGCCGGCCGCAATGCGAGGACCTTGTCCTCTGCTGCCCGGCCTCAAGCGTGGTCAGACTCGAGGTGGCGTGCAGTTGATGCGCTACCAGACCACGACACTGATGAGGGGATCACGATGGCTATCCGAGTGGGCGTGAACGGTTTTGGGCGTGTCGGCCGAAACTTCTTCCGTGCGGTCGACGCGCAACACGCGGCAGGCACCACCGACATCGAGATCGTGGCGGTCAACGACCTCACCGACAACAAGACTCTGGCGCATCTACTCAAATACGACTCCGTCCTGGGACGCTTAGCGCACGAGGTCTCGGTCGACGGCGAGGACATTGTGGTCGGGGACCAAGTGATCAAAGCGTGGTCCATCGCCGACGGGCCGGCAGCACTGCCGTGGGGAGATCTCGGCGTGGATGTCGTCATCGAGTCCACCGGTCGATACACCGCCGCGGAGCAGGCCCGCGGTCACCTCCACGGTGGAGCGAAGAAAGTGGTGGTGTCCGCGACGTCGAAGGGTGCAGACCTCACCGTCGTGATGGGCGTCAACCACCGCGACTACGACGGCACTCAGACCGTCGTCTCGAACGCCTCGTGTACGACAAACTGCCTGGCGCCGATGGCGATGGTGCTCGACGAGGTGTTCGGAATCGAGCGCGGGCTCATGACCACCATCCACGCGTACACCCCGGACCAGAACCTGCAGGACGGTCCGCACCGAGACCTTCGCCGCGCCCGCGCGGCGGCGATCAACGTGGTGCCCACGTCGACCGGGGCCGCCCGCGCGATCAGTCTGGTGCTGCCCCGGCTCCAGGGCCGGCTCGACGGGTACGCGCTTCGGGTGCCGGTGCCCACCGGTTCAGCTACCGATCTCACCGTCATCGTCCGCGAGCGGGCGACAGTCGAGGCCGTCAACACCGCGTTCGCGGCCGCCGCTGACAGCGAGCTGAAGGGCTTCCTCACCTACACCGAGGATCCGATCGTCTCCTCCGACATCGTGACCGACCCGTCGTCGTGCATCTTCGACGCCGGACTCACCAAAGTGACCGGTGACCTGGTGAAAATCGTCGGCTGGTACGACAACGAGTGGGGTTACTCCCACCGCCTCGCCGACTTGACCGGCCTGGTCGCATCGACCCTCTGAGCCTTATGCCCGGTTCGGTCAACGCGCCCACGACGAAGGAGCGGAAATGAAGAAGGACCAAGCAGACCATCTTGAACAGCAACTGATGCAGCCGCTCGCACAGGCGCTCCGCACGAGGCTTGGCGGGGCAGGGGAGGTCCACGTGAAGAATGAGCCGCACCTGATGAGCGGTGAAAGGGTCGAGTACGCCACGTGGCTCGAGCTTGTGCTCAAAGATGCACGAACCGAAGTCATTTTTCGGCCCCTGAGCCGTGAAGATTTCTCTGCGGTCTGGCAATGGGGAAAGAGCGGCCGATTCATCTTCCCGATTCCACAAGGCGACAATGCCGGCGACAGCGCCCGAACGTCCATTGACGCTGTTGCCGAACGCATCTGCCAAACGGCCAGTATGTGGCATGAGGAACCGCCCGAATCGTTTGGCTGGTCAGTCACCTGAAGGCAAAGCGTTCGGCGACGAATGCCAGGGTGCGATCGCCAAGCTCGCGGAACCTTCAAAGAAACTGTATGTGGCGCAGTGCTTCTTGGCATTCCGCGAGTGGGCTGCTGTCGTCAGCTCCTC
Organism: uncultured Actinomycetota bacterium; assembly: GCA_963820045.1. Lineage (GTDB taxonomy): Bacteria > Actinomycetota > Actinomycetes > Mycobacteriales > Mycobacteriaceae > Mycobacterium. The sequence goes on along the minus strand of CAWFYN010000012.1, from coordinate 5,588 downwards.
AGGTTGCGATCACCAGCGGTATACGAAGCAGGCCATTCGACGGGGGACGGTGGTCGCGTGGTCGTCGACACCGACGAGCTATCCCACGGTCCCGCTTCCAGAGTCCCAGCGTTCTTGCGCGGCAGCTCTGTGTGTGCGGGATTCCCTGTCTCGCAGGCTGATCATGAGTAGGCCGTCGACGGTCGAGTCGTCGTCGGGTGCCGCCGCGGCCATCATGGTGGCATGTGCGCGGTCCGGGTCGCTGTGCGGCGGGACTACCAGCAGAACGATCCGGTTGCGGTCGAGTCCGAGCACTTCGACAGTGTTTGGCGGCTGGAGTCGGTATCCGTCCAGTCGTACCGCGTGGCCGCCGGTGGCGAGTTCGGTGGGAGCTTTCGCCCAGTCGTTGAGCTTGTACACCACGCGGTCGATGGGCCCGAGCCGCACCGAGAGCACCGCGAGCAGATCGGGAAGCTCTGTGGTCAGGTCATCACTGTGCGGCCACCATGCCCCATCGACATACCCGGTGTGGGGCGCCTTGGGTTTCAGCCGCAACCGCGGCGTGTGTTCGGGCGGTGTGGGGTGTCGGCCCCCATCGGTTCGGTTCTGTCGTGTCGTCATGGTGACACTCCTGTCTTGACCACGGTTCGTGCCGGCTTTGGTCGCTGCTTACGGGCGTTTGGCGTCGGCCAGAGCGACGGTACTTCCTTGGTGATTGTCAGTTTAATTCTGTCGTCGTCGGGTTCGTCCCACTCCGGGGGAACCGTGGCTCCAGCCATCTCGACCGCGTAGACGGTTGCTGTAGGTCAACTGTGTTGACAGGCGCTCTAGCAGGGCGTTTAATTGAGATCTACCGGAAATCCGCCGTCGGCAGCGTCCAGACGAATTTGCCGTCGGGTTCGACTACCGCACGACCACGACACGCGTCGGGACACATCCGACACATGCGTCCCGCCTTTCGGTCAAAGGAGAACGACCCTTATGAACAAGCGCAACCGCGCTCTGGCTCTCGCAGAGGCCACGACGGGTAAATCCGACAGCGAGCAACGAGATATCTTCGGAGAGCACGTGCTTCACATCGGTGCGGGTTTCGTAGCGAAAGAACACTCGCACCTGTTGGACGTGTTGTCGACCCTCGCGCCGCACCTGGGAAGGTGGGATCCGCGTGATGTGGATGTCGACGTCTCATTACAAGACCGCGGGGGCAGGGAGCAGCGCATTACATTGCGTACGAGCTTGCCGGGCCGTGCGTCGCTGGTAGCGGTCGCTGACAACCCGGACCTGACCCGCGCGCTCTGTGAAGCAAAGCGGGAGCTGGTCCGGCAGATTGAACATCAGAAATCCGCGCGCCAACCCATGAGCAGCCGCCGGCTCAGGAGCAGGACCATCCGCCATCCGGCGCCGTCCACGCCGTTCGACATCGCCCAATTTGTTTCGTAGACAAACGCCGCAGTTTCGAAACGCGAACGGCAGCTCGCTTCTGCGGGCAGATAGAAGGACAATCATGGCGCACACGGCCAACCCGCGTGTTATCGACAATCACGCCATCATGGGCGAGTCGCCCCTCGAGAACATATTCCGTGCCGGCGCACTGCGTGCCGCCAGACGCAGAGAAATACTTGCGGCACAGCCGACACGGCATTCAGAAAGCCAAGCACCACGGTCCGGCATCCCAACAGCCCCACGCCGTGCGAGATCGTCCCATCTCCAACGTTTTCAGACGCCGCTGAGCAATTATCAACGCCGACAACTGAGTTGCCCAGCCCCGACAACCCTACGGGGCCCAAACAGCAGCTTGCTTACGCGGGCAGATAGAGACGAGATGACACACACATCACCGATGCGCGAGTTGTCGCCAACCGATGCCGCCATGGGCAGATCAGCGCCAGCAGCTACCCATAGGTCGTACCTAACCGTCGGGGAAGTGGTTCGTGCGGGTATGTGCCGCGCCGCCGGACGAAGAGCAATGGCTGCGGCGACGTCGACGTGGGATTCCGAAGGAGGCTCGACCGATCAGTGAACGACCCACGGCGAGCGGGGGACTGGGCCTCTGGTGCCGCGGGCGCGGTAGAGGCGCCGGGATATCGCAGCGGGCGCATGCCCGCTCAGGTGCTCGATGACGCAGCCAACTGAACGATCACGTTCCGGGCAGGCCGGCGAGCCGGACTCCATCGGGCAGGACGAGGACAGCGGCCCAATCACCCGCGCGGCAATCTTGGCCAAAGCACTCGAGATCGTCGATCGTGATGGCGTTGAGGGGCTATCGATGCGCCGCCTCGGCGAGGCGGTCGGCCGTGATCCGATGGTGCTCTACCGCCATTTGCCGAATAAGGCCGCCGTGCTCGATGGGATGGTCGAGATGGTCTTCGAGCAATTGTCGCTGGATACCACACACCCGGACTGGGCGGCCGCGCTGCGGGACCTCGCCCACGACTTCCGTGATTTAGCCTGCGCACACCCAAACGTCGTGCCGCTCTTGGTCACCCGGCCCCTTGCGACGCCGCTGGGAATGCGGCCACAGGCCATGCTTCGACAACTCGAAGATATGCTCGCGCTGCTGATTGGGGCGGGCTTCAGGGGGGTCGACGCGGTGCTTATGTACCGGGCATTGTTCGGGTTCTTGTACGGCCATGTGCTCACTGAGTTGCAGGAGGTCGTCGAACGCCCCGAGGAGACCGACGATGTGTTGCGTTTAGGCTTGCACCGGCTGCGGATCAGCGAATTCCCCCGGTTGCGTTCGCTCGCGCCGACTTGGGCCGCCTACGACGGGCTCACCGAACTAGACCGCGGACTTGACATTCTGCTTAGTGGGCTGGCCGCCCAACTCGGCTTACCCGATCGCACACCCTCGCCGGCGCGCACACCCGGGTCGACGTAACCATGCCGCCAAGAATGGACATGACCATGATGCGGCCGGCGCCTCCGCCCAAACTGAACACGCACTAAGCCTCTCGAGCTGCGTGCGGCGGGACCGCCGCCGCACGCTGCACCGACGAGCTGGCAGACCCTCGCCGTGTCGACGGCTTGGCTGCTTGACTCAACCGGCGGATACCTCGTCGGTCCATACCCTGAAGCTCGTCAACGTGGCGGGACCGAAGGTGTTGCTGAGCGCGACGTCGGCGGCGTCGCGGCCACGCGCGATCAACACCCTGCCGATGCGCGGGGTGTTGTGGCGCGCGTCGAAGGTATGCCATTGCCCGCCGAGGAATACCTCGAACCAGGCAGAGAAATCCATCGGCGCGTCCTCCGGCGGCACACCGATGTCGCCGAGGTACCCGGTGCAGTAGCGCGCCGGGATGTTCATGCAGCGACAGAAGGCAACGGCAAGATGCGTGAAATCACGGCAGACGCCGGTCCGGTCGTGAAAGGCTTCCAGCGCCGTCCGGGTCATGCGCGCGTGTTCGTAGCCGAACGTGAGATGTCGATGAACGTAGTCGCAGATTGCCTGAACGCGGCCCCATCCCGTTGGCGCCTGCCCAAAGAGATTCCACGCCGTCTCGGACAGCCGATCGGTTTCGCAATACCGGCTCCCGAGCAGGAAGACAAGCGTCTCCTCGGGCAGGTCCGGCACGGGAATCTGTTGCGCCTCAGGAACGATGGCGTCGGGCAGGCCTGTGTCGTTGACGAGCGCATCGGCCGAGACGCGCGTGCGGCCTTGCGGCGCAACGATGCGGGTGCACCAGTTGCCGAAGCCGTCGCGATAGGCGGCCATCGGGACCGGCGGGTCGACCACCAGGTCGTCACGGCCGACGAGATCGGACACGCGGGTGAAGTGGACGTTGAGGTTGAAAATCATCGGGGTGGGCTGCGGGCAGTCGTAGATCATTTCGAAGCCGACGTGAATCCGCATCATTGGTCTCCGGTATCCGGCGGTGAGCTCGCGCATGGCTGGCGGCGTACGTGGTGGAGGCTTCTCACTCGTGCTGCTTGGCGCAGGGCTTGAATCATCGCGCGCTCAGGCACACCCGTGCGTAACGAATCGATCAGCATGCGCCGCAACGCCGTCCAGCGTCGGCCCGCGGCGAAGACTATGCTCTGGTTGACTTCCAGTTCGATTCCGACGTAGTCGCGCTGCGCGAAGCGCAGGCGCAAGTGCGAGGTCAACCCGTCTCCTTTTCCGGCATAGGGGTAATTGCGGCGTACGCGAAGTTCCGGAGCGGATGCCGCCAGCGTTTCCTTCCAGCGGGCGCACAGCTCGGCCTCCCCGCGCCGACCGGGGTGGTAGAGCAACCCACATCGGCGCTGCGCACCCTGCCATCCAGCTCGGCGGTGAAGCTGTGCGACGAAATGTGGATCACGCGATCCCCGCGCGACACCGCTTGCCCGACGAGACGCTCGACCTGCGTGCGATAGGGCCGGTAATGCTGTTCGACGATCTGCGCCCGGGTCTGGGCCGGCGCGGCGCGGGTCATCGCCGAGAAAAGTTGTGGGTGGCCGATCGAGCGATTGAGATCGATGAGCAGACGGCTGACGGTCGAAGCCACCAGCGGCGCCCGAAGGCGCTGGCGAGTGCCTTGGCCATGACCAGCGAACCGGGATCGTAGCCGCGGTGGGAATCCAGCAGCGCCCTTTGTCCCCGAAACAACCGCCGATAGGGCGCGGGTATCCGGTTGCCGCCGTGCTCACAGGTGATGATGAAGGTGTCCATCCGTGACCGACCGTCACCACCGCAACTCGGGCAAATGGCGAAACACCTGCCGCACACCTTCGCCCCATTCGTCGCTGAGCGCGGTGAAATAGGGGTCCCCCTCATCGAATCGCCGCCGCCACTGCACTTCCAGGCTGTCCCGTTCGTAGCAAATCAGATCGATCGGCATGCCCACCGACAAGTTGCTGCGCATGGTCGAATCGAAGGACACCAGGACACACTTCGTGGCGTCTGCCAGGGGCGTGTGTTGCGTGATTACGCGGTCGAGGATCGGCTTTCCGTACTTGGTTTCACCGGTCTGAAAGAAGGGCGTGTCGGTCCCCGCTTCGATGAAATTGCCTTCGGCATAGGTCCGGAACAGCCGCATCGGCTCGCCGTCGATCTGCCCACCGACGATGAACGAGGCATTGAAGCGGATGTTGTTCTCCTCCAGGTACCCGGCGTCGCGTTTCTCGATATCGCGCATCGCGTCGGAGACCAGCCTCACGACGTCGAACATCGTCCGGGCGCCCAAGAGATTGGTGGCCGCGTCGCCGTCAGCGCAACGCTGCGTCAATACGCTGATGACGGCCTGGGTTCCGGCCAGGTTTCCCGAACTCAGCAGAACGATGACGCGGTTGCCGCGACGCTCGAATACCGTCATCTTGCAGAACTTGGCGAAGTTGTCCACGCCGGCATTCGTACGGGAGTCCGAGGCGAAAATCATGCCCTTGTCGAGCATTACGCCGATGCAATAAGTCACGCGACGCGCCTTCTGGGCAATCGATTCCCCGTTCGCAATGCCACGTGCTTCGTGGCTGGTGGCTGACGCGCAGGGTGAGCGATTCCCAATCCGGATTTGATCCTGCCCGATGATCTCGAGAGTACATGGCGGCTCGAGCTCGTGATCCGCGGCGCACTGGGCATTTCAGGCCGCCGATGATGCCATTTGCCGCCTGGATCCGAACGTCGGGCGGGCTAG
>CAWFYN010000011.1:0-27356 GCA_963820045.1 uncultured Actinomycetota bacterium | reverse complement strand
AACCCCGCCAAGGAATCCGCTGATGATCGGCGCCGAGAGAAACTCGGCGTACCACCCGAGCCGCAGTAGACCGACCAGGGCCACCACTACTCCGACCAGCAGCGCGAGGATTCCGACCATCGCCACGTAATCCGGGGAGCAGGCCGACACCACGGCGGCGATGCCAACGGCGAACAGCGGGGCGATGGTGGAATCGGCGCCGACCGACATCTGCGGGTTCGATCCCAACAGCGCGAACATCACGCTGCCCGCGATAAACGCGTAGAAGCCGGTGATTGGCGGCATACCGGCCAGCCGGGCGGTGGCTAACTGCTCAGGCACCGCGATCGCCAGCAAGGTCAGCGCCGCGACCAGGTCGCCGATCACCCACGACGATCGGTAACCGTGCAGCGAGGACAACACCATCGACCGCGCCCCCAGCACCCGCGCCGTGACCGCTGCCGCCGACCGCATCGACCCATCATCCCAACTACGTCAGCGGAAGCGAGGCACGCCGCGCGGATGCGAAATTAGTGATCCGTGAGGCCGCCGTCCTTAACGAAACTCGTGCTCAGCTGACGGTACGGGCGCACAATTGAGGAATCCGCCTGAAACCTGGGGAGCTGCGATGAGCGAGCAACCGTACGACCTTTTCGGCGACATCTTCCAGCGGTACTTCAGACCCGCCATCGACGCATATCCGCGAATGGGTGGCGCACTCGTCGAGAGGTTACTCGCGCTGAGTGACGACGTCCCCGACAGATTGGCACAGACCCGGTGCGCCGCCATGGCATGGGGCAAGGCCGAGACCCCGAACGCCAGGATCACCTCGGAACTTTTCGTGATCACCCAACACGGACTGCTGTATGCCGCCGAGTTGAACGAGTCGCGCCGGGCGCTGTATTACCTGGCCGCGCCGCCCGCGTTGTTCGATCCTTTCGTCGATCAGGTCGACACCGCCGAACTGCGTGAGGGCGCGGTCGTCGTGGTGGACAGCCGGTGCGGCCGTGACCTCGCATCCGCGCATCCGATGGATGCCGCACTGCGCCGGATACTCGATGAGCACCTGGCGCTGCGGGTGGATCTGCCCGCGTAACTATTTCTTCGCCGCGGTCTTCTTGGCCGGCGCGCGAGATGGGCAGGGCGAGGATGCGGTCATTGTTGGCTTGTGTTCGGAGCCGCGACGACGACGTCCATGACAAGTCCCCAACGATGCACGCGTGAGTGATGCTCGATCTTCCAGCGTGTGCCAGCCGACCGTCGCGTTGATGGGGCGACACCCGCCCACGACCTGTGGCGCAACGCGCCAGATCCGGTCCAGCTCCGCAGACAGCCCTTTCGAGCAACCGCTCTCCGTAGTGAGGCTGGCCAGGCAGAGCCGGCCATTCGGCTTCAGGATCCGCCGCAGATCGTCCAGCACGGCCCGTGCGTAGGCTTCGTCGAGCAGGTCGAACACGAAGGTGGACAGCACCCGGTCGGCGAATCCGTCATCGGCGGGCAGCGGCAGTGAGCCGTCTACTAGCACCACCTTGGCCCGCCCGGTCCAGGCGGCCAGCCGGCTGGTGGCCAAGTTGATCATCACCGGGCTGATATCGACGCCGAGGTAGTTGACACTGGGAGGCAACGCCCCCAGCAGGTTCGCAGCCAAACGTCCAGTGCCGCAGCCGAACTCGAAAATGGTCTGGTCCCCGGTGAGGGCCGCATCGGCCACGAGGCGGTTTATGGTCGCGTCCTCGTAGAAGGCCTGCCAATCCTGGACGCGTCCGATCCGGTCGTAGACCCGACGAGCCTGGTTCAGCGTAAGCGCCACGGGTCCACGTTACGACGACGGTGCGGCCGCGGGGCCCTCGTTGCCCACCAACTCCTTCCTTGCTTCTGCCAGCTCCGCTTTGGCGGCAACGTCGACCTGGGGATACTGCGGGTTGAGAGTCCGCAACGTCTCCAACAGCACCGCGGAAGACGACACGTGGCTAAACCATTTGTGGTCTGCGGGGATCACGTGCCAGGGTGCCCAGACTGTGCTGGTGTGGCTGAGCATGTCTTGAAACGCCCGCTGGTAGTCGTCCCAGAACGCGCGCTCGCGTAGATCCGCGACGGAGAACTTCCAGTTCTTCTCGGGTTCGTCGATCCGCTCGAGGAACCGGCGCGCCTGTTCGTCTTTGGAGACGTTGAGAAACAGCTTGACGATGACGGTCCCGTTGTCGGTCAGGTAGTGCTCCCAGTCGTTGATCTCGCGATACCGCCGCTGCCAGATTTCCCCGGCGTCGAGCACTGCGGTGCGTGGCCATAACGTCTCAGGGTGCACACGGGTAATCAATACGTTCTCGTAGTGGGACCGGTTGAACACCGCGATACGACCCAGTTCCGGCAGCGACCTTTGGTGGCGCCAGAGGTAGTCATGTGCCTGCTCGGTCGCCGATGGCGTCTTGAAGCTGTACACGTCGACACCCTCGGGGTTGAGGCCGCTCATGACGTGCTTGATCGTGCCGTCCTTACCGGCCGCGTCGATCGCCTGAAGGATGATCAGCAGCGACCGGTCGGCCCGGGCGAAGAAGCGGTCCTGCAAATCGAGTAGCGCCGTCTTCGCGTCAGCCAGCACCGCGGCGCCGTGGTCTTTTCGAAGCTGTTTGTCGTGGCGGTCGGGATCGAAGTCCTTGGCCATGTTTACCTTGGACCCCGGCTCCACCCGGGTAGCCTCCGCCAGTCGTTTCCATAGCGCCGACAACTTCGCCTCCTGGTTGTGTGCAACGATCACTGTCAGCTTCGCAGAAGGTCGACCGGAGTTTGCCACCACCGTCGGCGTGGGTTACCCGCGCCCTGCGCAGTGCGCCGGGTAGTGCTCGCCAACTTCGCCTTCAGTAGCGTCAATTGCGTTGTCCGCCTGGTCTCTTGAAGGACCTCACTGCGCTGGCGACCGGCAGGCACGCGAAGCGTCGGGAGTTGCGCGAGTAGTACGCGTCGATGTGTCGCCTATGCGTGGATGGGCCTGCCGCTGATTTTTCGGAAGGTTGCCTCGATGCCGAAGGACAATGCGACCATCGCGACCAAGACGCTGACGGACTCGAGGCTGCTCTTGGCGATGAGCGCGGCCAACGCCGCGACACACGCCATGGCGGCCACGACCGAGATCCACGGGGTTGATCCCCGGCTTCGCGCCGTGTGAGCCTCGGCGAAGTTGACGGCGGCGAAGATGATGAGGAACCCGGCGCTTCCCATGGTCGAGATGCTGGCCAGGTCCAGCACGTTGGCGAGCACGACGGTTGCCGCCGCGGTGATCAGCAGCCCTTCCAGGGGCTGGTTCCAGACCGGTCGGTCGAGTTGGGCCGGCAGCTCCCGCGATTTCGCGATGGTGTAGGTCATCCGCGCGGATCCGTAGAGGGTGGCGTTGATCGCCGACGCGGTCGACAGCATCGCCGCCACACCGATCAGCGCGAAGCCGCAGCCGCCCAGCGCGGGCCGGGCGGCTTCGGCCAGCGCATAGTCACGCGCGTTGATCAGCTTCGACAGCGGCACCGACCCCACCGAGACGATGGCCACGGCGACGTACAGCGCGATCACGAACAGCACCGAGATGTAGTACGCCCTGGTGAGCACCCGGGCGGGGTCGGCGACGTCCTCGGCGGTGTTGGCGATCAGTTCGAAGCCTTCGTAGGCCAGGAAGATGATCATCCCGCCCGCGATAATCGACACCGGAGAACTCCACTGCGCGGGCGCCAGCCGCTCGCTGGACACTCCCGCCACCCCGACCGCCACGAACAACACGAGTATCGCGATCTTGATTGCGACGATGACCCGTTCGGCGCGGGCCACCGTGGACGCGCCCGCGACGTTGACGACGGTGATCAGCACGATTGCCGCGGTGAGGAACACATGCTTGCCCAGGGAGTGGGCGGACTGGGGCAAGAAACTCGCGGCGTAGCTGCCGAACGCCTGGGAATACAGCGCGAGCATCACGATGTAGCTCAGCCACAACAGCACGTTGATCCCGCCGGAGAACAGCCCGGCGCCGAACGTGCGGTTGAGGAAAGTGACCGTCCCGCCGCGGCTGGGGTACACCTTCGACAACAGCGCATAGGAGCGCGCGGTCAATAACGCCACCAGCCCGGCCAGCAGAAACGCCAGCGGCGCAGCCCCTTTGGTGATCTGCACCGACAGCCCGAGAACGGCGAAGATACCGCCGCCGACCATCCCACCGACGCCGATCGCGACGGCACCCCACAGCCCGACCGGATGCGCTGCCGCTTGCTTCGATGCCGCCATGGTCCGAGCTTACGAACACTTACCGTCTGCTGATGCACCGCCGACGCACAGCTGCGTTTCATCAAGTCCCCTCGGCAGCCACCACACGCCACAAGGCTGTCTTCGGCGTCCACCGCGCCCGCCGTGGCCACGGCGACCGCGTGGGTGCGGTAGTCGGGCATCCGCAGGTCGCGCAGCAGTCCCCCGCCGTTGGTGTGCTGGTTGGCGCCCCGCCGCTGCGCGCGAGGCGCCAGTGCTGCACCACGCCCGCGGGGTGTAGCGTCAACGGCGTTGGTCAGCTCAACCAGTCCGGGATGAGGCCAGCCGTCCGCCGCTGTCCTCACTGAGCAGTCGCTCGTGCCGGACGTTCCTGCGACAACCGCACACCTGGGATCACCATGACCACTCCGGGGACACCGAAACCGGCTCGTGCACAATACTTCCGATGGATAGCGTCTTTTGTCTGCTCAGGCATGACCGCCCAGATCGCTATGCTGCGAACCGGCCGCTGACGTACGGCGTACGGACCGGACGCCATGACCACTGACACGCCGCATGTCACGCCCTCCCCCGCTGCGAGCAAAGCCGAACCGGGTCCCGACTTGAAGTCGGCGCCCATGCCCGAGCTGGAAAAGGAGTTGGGCTACTCGCCGGACGGATTGAGCAGCGCCGAGGCGGCGAAGCGGTTGGCGCAGTACGGGCCGAACGAGATCGCGGAACACAAGACCAACCCGCTGTTGAAGTTCCTCAGCTACTTTTGGGGCCCGATCCCGTGGATGATCGAGATCGCCGTCATCCTGTCGGGCGCGGTCGGGCACTGGCCGGATTTCTTCATCATCCTGGTGCTGCTGGTGGCCAACGGGGTGGTCGGATACACCTCCGAACGGCAGGCCGGCAACGCGATCGACGCCCTCAAAGCCAAGCTGGCGATCAACGCCCGCGTCATCCGCGACGGCGCAAGGGTCAACCCGCCGGCGCGGGAGCTGGTGCCCGGTGATGTGATCCGGCTGCGCCTCGGTGACATCGTCCCCGCCGACGCCCGGCTGCTGGACGGCGACGAGATCGAGGTCGATCAGTCCGCGCTGACCGGGGAGTCGCTACCCGCCACCCGTGCAGCTGGTGACGCCGTGTTCTCCGGGTCCATCATCCGGCAAGGTGAGATCGGCGCCCTGGTCTATGCCACCGGCACCCATACCTATTTCGGCAAGACCGCTGAGCTGGTGCAAGAAGCGCACACCGTCAGCCACTTCCAACGCGCCGTGCTCAAGATCGGCAACTACCTGATCATCCTGGCCGTCGCGCTGGTCACCATCATCGTCGTCGCCTCCCTGCTGCGTGGTAACGCGATCCTGACCACCCTGCAGTTCGCCCTGGTCTTGACCGTCGCGGCGATCCCGGTGGCGATGCCCACCGTGCTCTCGGTCACGATGGCCGTCGGCTCGCGTCTGCTGGCCAAGAAGCAGGCCATCGTGAGTCGGCTGGTCGCCATCGAGGAACTCGCCGGCGTGGACGTGCTATGCGCGGACAAGACGGGCACCCTGACGCAGAATTCTTTGACGTTGGGCACCCCGTTCGCCATCGAGACCGTCACCCCCGCGACTGTCATCCTCGACGGCGCATTGGCCTCCCGCGCGGACAACGACGACCCCATCGACCGCGCGGTGCTCGGCGGCCTCGAGGACACCGAGGCCCTGCAGGATTACACGATCACCCATTTCGCACCCTTCGACCCGGTGCACAAGCGCACCGAGGCCACCGTCACCGCCGCCGACGGGACCACGTTCCGGGTCACTAAGGGCGCCCCGCAGGTCATCCTCGCGCTGGCCGCCAACGCCGCGCAGATCACGTCGACCGTCGACAAGGCAGTCAACGATTTCGCCGCCCGGGGCTTCCGGGCTTTGGGGGTGGCCCGCGCCGACGGGGACGGTGACTGGCGGTTCGTCGGTGTGCTGCCGTTATTCGATCCACCGCGTGACGACGCGGCAGCAACCATCTCCACCGCACGGGCAATGGGAGTCACCATCAAGATGGTGACCGGTGATGCGCTGGCCATCGCCAAGGAGACCGCGGCCAAGGTTGGTTTGGGCGCCGACATCCTCGACGCCGCGGGCCTGGGCGAGGTGAAAAAGGAGGAATCGGCGGCGGTGGCCGAGTCCATCGAGACCGCCGACGGTTTCGCCCAGGTCTTTCCCGAGCACAAGTACCACATCATCGATGTGCTGCAGAAGCTTGGCCACATCGTCGGGATGACCGGCGACGGGGTCAACGATGCCCCCGCGCTGAAAAAAGCCGACTGCGGCATCGCGGTATCCGGGGCCACCGACGCCGCCCGCGCGGCCGCCGACATCGTGCTGCTGACCCCGGGGCTGTCGGTCATCATCGACGCGATCAAACAGAGCCGCAAGATCTTTCAACGGATGAACAGCTACGCGATGTACCGCATCGCCGAAACCCTGCGGGTGCTGCTATTCATCACTACCGCCATCCTCGTCTTCAACTTCTACCCGCTGACTGCCATCATGATTGTGATGCTCGCCCTGCTCAACGACGGCGCCATCCTGTCCATCTCCTACGACAACGTCCACTACGCCAACAAGCCCGAAGCGTGGAACATGCGCCTGGTACTCGGGATCGCCACGGTCTTGGGGGTGGTCGGACCGATCGCCGCGTTCGGCCTGTTCTACCTGGGCGACCGGGTCTTCGACCTCGGCCACCCGCGTGTCCAGACGCTGATGTACCTGATGCTGTCCGTCGCCGGTCACCTCACCATCTTCTTGACCCGAACCCGCGGACCGTTCTGGTCGATCCGCCCGGCCCGGATCCTGTTGATCGCCGTCTTCGGCACCCAGGCCATCGCCACCCTGATCGCGGTGTACGGGCTGTTCATGACACCACTCGGATGGACGTGGGCGGCCGCGGTATGGGGATACGCCCTCGTCTGGTTCCTCGTCAGCGACCGCATCAAACTTCTCGCATACCGCGTCCTCGACCACGAAAAGAAGCCCGCGCCTGTGTGACACGAATGATCCAGTGGGACAACACTAATCGTCTGCACACCATCAAAGCCGTGCGGACCCGGGCGTTAGGTCACGTGACCCGTGGTGTCGATGCGGATCGTGATCGCCCGGGGGGCAACGCGCTGCTCGCGCGCGGGGACAAGCCCGACGCCACCGGCCAGTTGGCGGACTTCGGTCGTCATCTGCGGCGGCGCGTGGGGGCGCGGCGGTGACCGAGAACGCCACCGGCCAGCTGAGCGGTGTCGACGCGGTCGTCGACAAGGACTACGTCGCGTCGTTGCTGGGCATCGTCCTCGGAGCCCAGCATTTGCTGGTGCTCACCGGCGTGTCCGCGGTCGTGGAACATTACGGCACACCGACGGCCACACCACCGACGACCCTGGATCCAGATAACCTGGTCAGCATGGGATTTCCGTCCGGACCGATGGGGCCCAAGATCGAGGCTCGCCGCCGGTTCGTCACCGCGACCGGGCACCCGGCCACCATCGGCGCCCTTGCAGACGCGCAGGCACTGCTCGCGGGCACCGCCGGGACCACGATCGCCCCGACAACGCCGCCCCACAGGGGTACTCACCAGGGAGTCAACGGCCGGCGAGGGCCCACAAACGCTCGCACTCGACGACCAGCGACGGGAGGTTGATCATGCCGGATGCGTCGGTGGACAACGAGGCACTCAAGGCCGCGGTGCAGTTGGCGTGCCGGGCACCGTCGTTGCACAACAGCCAGCCCTGGCGCTGGGGCGCCGAGGGTGCGGGACTGCACCTGTACGTCGATCGCAGCCGCATTCTGCCTTCCACCGACAAGTCTGGGCGGGAGGCCTACATCAGCTGCGGCGCGGTGCTCGACCATCTACGCGTGGCGATGGCGGCAGCCGGGTGGATTGCCAACGTCAACAGGTTTCCCGACCCCGATAACCCCGATCATCTCGCGTCACTGGATTTCAGCCCGATGAGCCTCGTCACCGATGGCCACCGCCGCCGTGCCGACGCCATCCTGCACCGCCGCACCGATCGGCTGCCCTACGCGGCACCGAGGAACTGGGAGTCCTTCGAACCTTTGCTGCGCAACGCTTTCGATGCGACGACAGTTTACCTCGACGTGATAGCCAACGAGCTGCGTCCGGAATTGGCCAGGGCGTCACGACTTACCGAATCGCTGCGACTGTACGATTCCTCGTATCTTACCGAATTATACTGGTGGACAGGTCATTTCGAGAACTCTGACGGAGTTCCCCGCAGTTCACTAGTGTCGGCGGCCGAAAATGAGCGGGTCGACGTCGGACGTACCTTCCCGGTTAGCGCTCACAACGAGCGGCACGCCGGCATTGGACAAGACCAGTCCACAGTGCTGGTTCTGTCCACCGACGAGGACACCCGCGATGACGCATTGCGGTGCGGCGAAGCGTTGTCCGCGGTTTTGTTGGAGTGCACGTTGGCCGGGATGGCGACCTGCACACTGACCCATCTCACGGAGCTATCGTCCAGCCGCAACCTCATCGGCACCTTGACCGGACGGGCAGCCATGCCGCAACTTCTGATCCGCGTCGGCGAAGCCCCTGTCCTTGGCGAGGCGCCCCCCATGACGCCACGGCGGCCACTTCGCGATGTTCTGACGTTTCACCCCGAACCACGTGGTTGAGCGGCGGGGCAACCACCACACGCCGACGGGCCGCAGCCGCAAAATCCGATATCTCTCACCACAACACAGCGCAACCTGAAGAACCCTGTGCCCGCGTCGATTCCACGCTGCGCTGGCCCAGATCGGCCGTGTCCGGGTAATCCGAGGCGCTCGTCCACACAGTCCCGAGTGGAGTCCGTTGCGGCGGCAGGCTTCCACCGCGAGGCGAATCGCTTACAGTCTGCTGTGAATACAGCAATAATCTACTGTGAATGCAGCAACGCCGCGCGCGCCACGCGCCTGGGTCCGGGACAATTTGCCCGGACGGTGCTAACGGCTTGTAACCCCGGGGTTGGCCAAGCGCCAATAGGCGGGAGCTACGCATGCCGACTCGGGTATTCCGCGGGTATCGAGACTTTTGGTCGCGACCGCCGTGGCCGCACCGTGTTCCAGGGCGCCGGCATGGGGCCCAGGCAGGCAATTGCACCGGGTCCACGATCCCTCGTTGCGCGAATCGCCGGGGCGGCAAGGGCCACCGCGAAAGCCGCGATGAGCATCACGCCGTCGCGGGCCGGCTTGGGGTTAATCGGTGTGGCGGCGCGGCGATTCGGCGTCCACATGTGCAGCGCGGATGCCACGGTGATCGCGGAGAAGCGGAGCACGCCGCCGTGACGACTGTCACGCGATAGTCCGTTCCGCACGCAAGTATTTCCGTCATCCAGTCATGGAGTCGGATCAATGCTGCACGAATTCTGGCAGCACTTCACCCCAACCTTGTCAGGCCGCTGTTGAGAGGGCTCGCCCATGCTAAAGAATCAAACTGTTCCGACCGAAAAGCCCCGCAATGGCCTGGCCGGTCTCAAACACTGGCGCTATGACCTTCGCTCGGGTTTCACGGTGGCTATGATCTCGCTGCCGTTCTCGATGGGAATCGCGATCACTTCGGGCGCGCCGCCGATCTGCGGGATCGTGTCGGCGATCATCGCCGGTTTCGTGCTGCCGTTCCTGGGCGGCTCGTATGTGACCATCAGTGGCCCGGCCGCGGGGCTGGCGACGGCCTTGTTCGCCGGCATGATCGTCCTGGGACACACCAGCCTGGGCCACAACGCCTCGCAATCCGAGTTGCTCGCGGTGGGATACCCCCTGGTTCTGGTTGCCATCGCCCTCGCGGGCGTGGTGCAAGTGATCCTTGCCAAGTTGAAGGTGGCCCGCCTGAGCGCAATCTTCCCGGCCGCGGCCATCCAGGGCATGCTGGCCGCGATCGGCCTGATGATCATCGTCAAGCAGATTCCTCTCTTTATGGGAGTGAAGTTCCAGGCCCACGAATTCTGGGCGGTCCTCGGCGAAGTGCCCCGCCATGTCGGGTCGATGAGCCACCAGGTGTTCGCCCTGGGGGTCGGTAGCCTGGCGGCACTCTTCGTGCTGTCGGCCATCCCCGGGCGGCTGCTGAAGGTCATGCCGCCTCCGGTCTGGGTGTTCTTGGCCGGCACGGTCGTCAGCATATTGTTCCTGAAGTTGGACAAATCCTCCCTGATCAACGTGCCCGGCTCGCTCAAGCACGGGGTCGTCTTCCCGCAGTTCGGTGCGGTGTTCGCCCATGCCGCACTGTGGATTCCACTCGCCTACCTGGTCTTGACCCTGCTTTTGATCGACGGGACCGAGTCCCTGGCGACGATCGCGGCCGTGGACAAGATCGACACCTATCGCCGCCGGTCCGACCCGGACCGGACCTTGCTGGCCATGGGCGTTTCCAACGTCGCCTCGAGCCTGCTCGGTGGCTTGACCATCATCCCCGGGATAGTCAAGAGCACCGCGAATATCCTGGGAGGCGGCCGGACCCAGTGGGCCAACTTCTACAACGCGTGCTTCCTGCTGATGTTTGTGCTGCTCGGCCATGACCTGATCGACATGGTCCCGTTGGCGGTGCTGGCCGCCATCCTCGTCTTCATCGGCTACAAGCTGTGTAAGCCCGCGCTGTGGCTCCACGTCGCACGGGTCGGGATGGAGCAGTTCGTCGTCTTCTCCACCACAGTGCTCGTGACCCTGACGACGGACCTGCTCATGGGCATCGGCGCTGGCATCGTCCTGGAGTTGATACTGAACCTGTGGTACGTGGGCCTCTGGCACAGCCTGAGGAACGGCTCGGAATTCGCCAAGCCGAATTTTGCCGTCCGCTTCCTTAGCCTGTTCCGCAATCCGGTGTCACAACGGGAATTCGATGACGGCACCTACCACCTGTACTTGGATGGCCCCCTGGTGTGTTTCAACCTGTTCCACGTGATTCGGGAGCTGGGGCAGCTTCCGCACGGTACACGGGCGGTGTATCTCCACGTGAGTTCGCGTGTGCCACTCGTCGATCACACGACAGGTGAGTCCCTGCGTCATTTCCTGGAGGAGTTCAGCGGCCAACACCAGAGTCCAATGCTGGTGATCGAGGGATGGGACCACATGCGGCCCCTGTCCAAGCACGAGACAAGCACGCGGATCGCCCTGGCCAGCCTCGAGGAGTTAGGGAGCCCTCAACCAACGGATTGACGGCCGACTCACTCTTCTCTCAGCGGCCGGGTCCGGGCTCCTATGCTCGCGCCAGGCTCCCAGGGCGACCCGGGGGTCTAGCTCAGACTGTTCGGTCAGAAGGCCTTGCGGCCCTGCACCTTCGATGGCGTAATGCATTCGCCGGTGATCTATGTTGGCCTTGTCCGACTTCAGTTCTATTGGTGTGTGATCCAGTCTCGCGCGGCGTTGGCTTCGGCGGGCTGGAACGCACGGACCTCTCCGGGCATCAGGAATCCAACGAATTTGGTCATCTGTTTGATCCATTCGACGTCGGTGACGATCGCAAATCGCTCCCAGCGAAGGAAATGTGCGAACCCGACTTTGGTGTCTTCCCAGATGGCGCCGGGATCAACGCCGGCGAAGTCCGGGGCAGTTTCGTAGTAGATCCGCACTTTGTCATGGTGCAGCAGCCTTTTCTCGACGTCCGGTATCAGTACCGATTCGTAGTCGGCCTTCGTGACATGTCCATGGCACGCGAAGGCCGCGACATTGTCGGGAAATCCTGGCAGTTCCTCGATCATGACGAGCTCCTTGCTCAGTCAGTCACCTACATAGCCGCGGTGTCAGGTGATCGTGTTCATTGGCCCTTTCACGGGTCGGTCAGACGTTAGCCCCGTGCCTGCAGATACGTGAAGAGCCGATGGTCCCGGCTTGCCGGGCCTTTGTCCCCGGAGGTGCCTGAGCAGTTTTCGGCCGGCACAGTGCGCGTCGCTTCAGCATCGGCGTCCGGTGTCGGCCGCGATTTGGTGCTGACAGGATTTGAACCTGCGACCACTTGACCCCAGCCGGACATGGGCTGGATCTCATTGTTTTGCAATGAATGTCAGAACAGCCCGACCGGCGAAACCGTATCCTGGAGTCCCTCGTCGACCCCTCTTGTTCGCACCTAGTTGTGACACCTTCTTGACAATGTCGGGTCCGGGGTCGCCCAGGTCGGCCGCCTTTTGTTCATTGCTAGAGGTCGGTTGGGAGGAAGCCCGACGCCCGAGGACCTATTCGTTGAGCCGGGCGATTCGGTCGATGTGGGCAAGGAAGTGCGTCAGTACCGCATCGGGTGCCTCGAGCTGCGGCCAGTGTCCGATGTCGTCGGCGAGCATCACCACATCGGGTCCGGGAATCACCTCGGCGTAGCGGCGCGCCATGTGGGCACCGGAGTTCGGGTCGACCGGCCCGTCGATCAATCGCATCGGAACCGCGGTCTGCCGCATGGCACGGACCCACCGGTTGCGGTGCGTGTAGCGATCGTTGATGAACCGGCCGACCTTGTGCAGCACCCGGCGGCCGTCGTTGTAGTCCAAGATCTGGTTGAACACATCCATCATGTGCCGGGTCGGCTTGGTATTCGGGCCGAACATTTCGCGCAGCGTCGGCTCCAGCAGCCGGCGAGACACTGGACTGCCCTGCACATGACTGAAGATCTCGCCCAACGGGGTGCCAGACATCAGCTTCTGCGCCGTTCTGGGCTTGTATGCCTCGATGAACATTCCCCCGTTGAGCCAGGTGATCGAGTCGATGCGCAGTGCGCCGTAGGTTTGCTGACCGAACTCCTGACGAGCCAACATTTCCTGGCCCACCGAATCACCTATGTCGTGAGCCAGGATGTGCGCGTTGCGGATCTTGAGGTGCGCCAGCAAAGCTTCGTGCATGTCGGCGTGGTCGCCCACCGAGTACTCGTAGGCCACCGGTTTCTCCGAGAATCCCATGCCGATCATGTCCGGTGCGATGACGGTGAACCGTTGTGTCAGTTCTGGCCAGATCGGCGCCCAGTCAAAGGAATTGAACGGGTAACCGTGGATCAGCAGCAGCGGAGGGCCGCTGCCCTCGACGCGGTAGAAGATGTCGAAGCCGAGGTAGTCGAAGTACTCGCCGGACCCCTGCCAGCGTTTCAGTTCAGCGTCCATGACGGTCATCATCCTTCGGCCCATGAGGGCGCCACCCGAGAGCCCAATGTGCAAGCTACTCGTCTACGGCGCGAGCGCGTCGGCGCGGCCACGCGTCTCATCTAGGGGAACCGAGGCCGCAGCAAAGCATCAGCGAAAACCTCCTGAGGATGCCGGGCGTCGAGTCGCACAGTCCGCGGACCAACACTGTGAAGATTTGCTACGCGCGAGTCAAGGCTTTGTTAAGCACCACGCCCATCCCCGGTCGAGCGAGCACCGTGAGAGTACGACGGTGCTCCGGGCCATTTGTGCCCTAACACGATGTGAAAGGAAGTACGTGTTCAAACCTCTTGCGTCCGCACTGGTTCTTGTTGTCTGTGCTGTCGGACTGGCCGCACCGGCACAAGCCCAGGGCGGCTACATCGTGATCGCGGGGTCGGACTCCACCCATGCCGTCGAAACCACGGTCGGCGGCGGCCTTGCCAGTTTGGCCGATGTTGAGGCGTACGCGGTGAGTCATTGTGCCGAGAGGCATCGTGCAACCGACTGCCGCGTCCTTGCCGAGGGGCGAGGTGGCTGTGTGGCTCTCTCCGACAATGGTCAGGGCTTCGTCGGGGGTTGGGGCGCCACCCGCAGCGCTGCCGGTGCCGCCGCGGTGGCGAAGGTGGGGTCAGGACGGGCAAACGTGGACATCGCTCGCTGCGTCGGCGGTCCGGATCTCATCTCCTCTGCCGGGAATTTCTCGTTTACCGCCACGCAGTAGTCATGCGATGCGCAACCGGTCGCGCTTGACCACAACTGCGCCCCAAAAGGCTGGCGGCACAGGACAAGACGCCTCTCGTGACAGGGCCTCGTCCTACCAACCCCACTCGTCATCATCCAGGACATCTACGGTGACACAGTTGTCGGCAGGCCTTTTCGTCCCGTAGAGGAAGGTGAGCAGAGTCTGGTCGTCGCCAAGGGGTTCAGTCGCCACGACGGTAGCGTGCCCGATCTTCATGCGGATCCGGTCTCCGGGCTTCAATTCGTCAACACGTTTAAGGGGCACACTCACCCATCACGCCGCCAGGCTTTTGTGCGCAGTTCGTCGTGCCGTGGCTTCGGGCACGTACTTCCTCGTCCACAGTGGACCATCATCCACTGAGCGAACGAATTTTCCGACGGCCTCCAGCGTTGCTCGCAAGTGAGTTGTCGACTACACGTGTGAGACCCGGATTCCGTTGGGCGAAATACTGCCGCAGCCTCTGGCTCGTCCGGGATGGTCTTTTGCTGACATTGCACAACCCCCCTTATCTCGTCAGCCGGCCTTGTCCTCGACGTCTGCGACGTCATCGGTGATGCTCGGGTACAGATGTCGCAACAGCTCGTCGCCAGAGAACTGCATGCGGTCGGCTTCCTCCAGGAAACCGGAGTGCTCATCTGAAGACTCGTAGACCACCCGGCTGTCATTCGCTGCGCTGGACTCACGCACCGCGTTCTGCTTCTCCAGACGCATCTGCTTCTTCAGACGCATCAGTTCGGGAACCATCTTCTTCCGCTGTGAAGGAGGGAGCAACGCACCACGGTTGAGGGCCGTCCTGATACCGAGCATCTTGGCGACCTCCTGAACCTGACGAGTCGTTACCCCGTAGCGCCGAGCGATTTGCGGAATCGTGCACCACCGCTGTGGCATCCGCCATACCCAGCCGCCGACGGTAATCACCGTCAACACAACCGCTAAGGCCGGTTCGGAGCGCAACCGCTTTGCGAAGAACAGGATCGCCAAGATCGCGACCACCAACGTGGCGACGAGAAGCGACACCAAGAAAATGAGAGTCGGGGTCAACCGCCGCCTCCTTGCGTTCCGCGCGAGTAACAATGCAACGGTCTCAGAACCGACTGAGCGGCAAACCGCGACACGCCGTAGCGGCACCGGCTCGAAACTTCGTGTTGCTCGGCGCTGTCAACGTCGGGTGAATCTGTACCCCTTTGCGTCGGTTGAAAGTGGACCCCGCTCCTAGGTTTCTTTGGTGGTTGTGGCCGCGGGGACGCGGCCGAGGTCTCGGTCCTTAAGTCGGTAGCTGTCTCCTTTCATCGAGAGGACGTCGGCGTGGTGGACGAGGCGGTCGATCATGGCGGCAGCGACGACGTCGTCGCCGAAGACTTCACCCCATCGACCGAAGGGCTTGTTCGACGTGACGATCAGGCTGGCGCGTTCGTAGCGGGCCGAGATCAATTGGAAGAACAGATTGGCCGCTTCGGGTTCGAACGGGATGTAGCCGACTTCGTCGATGATCAACAGCGGTAGGCGCCCGAGTTTGACCAGCTCGTCTTGGAGTCGGTCACCGTGGTGGGCCGCGGCGAGGCGGTCGACCCATTGAGCGGCGGTAGCGAACGCGACGCGGTGTCCGGCTTGGCAGGCTCGGATCCCCAACCCGATCGACAGATGAGTCTTGCCGGTGCCGGGCGGCCCGAGGAAGACGACGTTCTGTTTGGAGGCGATGAAGTCCAGGGTGCCCAGGTGTGCGAGCTGGTCGCGTTTGAGGGAGCGTTGGTAGTCGAAGTCGAACTCTTCCAGTGCTTTTCGGGCCGGGAACCGAGCGGCGCGGATCCTGCCCTCTCCGCCGTGGGACTCGCGGGCGGCGACTTCGCGTTGTAGACACGCCGCCAGGAACTCCTCATGGGTCCAGCTCTCGGCGCGGGCCCGCTCGGCCAGTCGGCCGATCGCATCCCCGAGGGAGGGCGCTTTGAGGGCACGGGTCAAAAACGCCAACTCGGCGCTGACGTCCCGGCTGGAGGTCGAGGTGCGTTTGGTGGTCATGATGCGGCCTCTTCGCCCAGACCAAGAATGCGGTCGTAGTCGGCCAGATCCCGGTAGGTCACCGCCTCATCAACCGGCACGGTCGCCGCCGTTCGCCGGTGGCGGGTACGCAGTTGTGCGGCTGCCTCGACGTGGGTGGGGTCGCTGATCGTTTGATGTGCGGCCCAACAACGCTGATGGGCGGCGACTAGAACCGAGTTGCAGTGCACCCGAACCATGTTCAGGTCGGCGCTCACGGTGACTTTGCGGCCGACTACCGACGGGTGCACCGAGTAGTCGTTGGCGTCCAGGCGCACGTAATGATCCCGCCCCAACCGCACCGCTGCCGACCAGCCCACCGTCGGCGGCGTAGGCGGCAACTCCAGCATCGCGCTGGCGTCGGCGTCCCAACGATCGACCGGCCGGCACCCCAGGCTGCGATGGGTGCGGGAATTAGCAACCACTAACCACGTGGTTAGTTGGTCGTTGAAGTCGGCTGGCGAGCCAAAGGACCGCCCGGGCAGAAACGACGTCTCCAAGTAGCCGTTGGCACGCTCCACCAGACCCTTGGCCTCTGGATCAGCCGGACGGCACAACACCACCTTGATACCCAGCATCCCGCGGAAAGCGTTCATCGCCGTCGTCAGCTCAGGCTTGCCGGCGCGCCACTTGCCGACAGCAGACTCGTTGTCCCACACCAATACCCGAGGAACCACACCCCAACCGCGCAACAGTTCCCAATGCCCACACAACAGGTCCGGCGACTGCCGCGACGGCAACATCATCGCGGTGATCACCCGCGAATACCCGGTAACCATCACCAGCACCGGTGGACGCCCAAACTGACCGCATCCCAGCGCAATGTCTACCGGCGGAAACCACAGATCGCACTGCGCCAACTCGCCCGCCCGATACTGGGTTCGCCCTGCTGGATCCGGTGGCAGATACAACGGCCGCAACTCACGGACCCGGTCCTTGAGAATGGTGATGCCATGCCCCCAGCCGACCCGCTCTGCGATCACCGTGGCCGGCATCCGCGGATAAGCCCGCAACAACTCCCGGATCTGCGACTCCACCGCATCAACCTTCGAGCCCCGCGGCACCCGCTGATACTTCGGTGGCCCCTTAGCCGCCAAAGCCCGCCGCACCGTATTGCGGCCCACACCCATCACCCGGGCAATCGCCTTGATCGGCATCCCCTCCGACCGGTGCAACCGGCGGATCTCAGCCCAATCCTCCACTGACATCACTTCCTCAGCATCAACGGAGGGGGTCCAAATTCAGCCGACGCTTAGGGGTCAGTCTTCACCCGACGCCGACACGGGTCATGACGTTGTAGACGCTGACACGGTCGGGATGTGAGGAGGACGGGTCCTTCGGCGGCAGGATGAGAAATCGCCAAACCCCTCGTCCTGAACCTAAAGGAACCCGTCCATGACCCACGGTAATGCCCCGTTGTCCGTTGAAGGGCGTCGTCGCCTCGTGGCCCGCTGCGTTGACCGTCCCATTGCCCACGTAGCTGCGGAGATGGGGATCTCGCGAGCGTGTGCCTCCAAGTGGGTCAACCGGTTCCGACAGTTCGGCGAACTCGGCCTACACGACCGCTCGTCGGCGCCGGTAGGGCAGCCCACGGCCACTCCGGCCGAGGTCATCGCTGTGATCGAGGCGATGCGCCGAGGCCGCAAGTGGTCTGCGGCGCGGATCGCCTTCGAACTGAATGCGCGCGGCGTCGTGATCAGCCGGCGCACCGTGAGCCGGCAGCTGGTCACTTTGGGACTCAATCGGCGCAGGTTCCTTGATCCCAGCGGGGATCTGAACCGGGCACCGCAACGCATCATCGCCCGCTGCCCCGGGCACATGGTGCACGTCGACGTCAAGAAGGTCGGCCGCATTCCCGACGGTGGTGGGTGGCGGGTGCACGGCAAGGGCAGCGTCCAGGCCAAGGCCGTGGCGGTGGCCACCGCATCAGGCACGCGGGCGGGCTACGTCTATCTGCATTCCGCGGTAGACGGCTACTCCCGATTGACCTACACCGAAGCGCTCACCGATGAAAAGGCCGCCACGGCAATTGGTTTCATGCATCGTGCCCGTGTCTGGTTCGCCGCGCACGGGATCGATCGCATTCAGCGGATCGTGACCGACAACGGCTCGTGCTACCGCGCCAAGGACTTCGTCCACGTCCTGCACGGCGCACGCCACCAGCGCATCACGCCCTATACCCCGCGCCACAACGGCAAGGTGGAGAGATATCACCGCATCCTGGCCGAAGAGTTCCTCTACGCCCGCACCTGGACCTCAGAAGCCCAACGCGCCGAAGCGCTCAAGGTCTGGAACATCCACTTCAACTACCATCGACCACACTCTGCCGCCGACGGCCAGCCACCAGCATCACGACTCACCACCGGCGTCACCAACGTGGTGACCTCCTACAGCTAGCCCGCCCGACGTTTGGATCCAGGCGACAAATGGCATCATCGGCGGCCTGAAATGCCCAGTGCGCCGCGGATCACGAGCTCGAGCCGCCATGTACTGTCGACAATATCGGGCAGGATCGAACCCGGATCGGGAATCGCTCTCACCGCACGTCTGCCACACAGCCACAAGCACGTGCGACTACGAACGGGGAGTCGATTGCGCACAAGGCGCGTTGCGTGACTTACTGCGTAGGCGTAATGCTCGCCAAGGGAATGATTTTCGCCTCGGACTCTCGTACGAATGCCGGGGTGGATAACTTCGCCAAGTTCTGCAAGATGACGGTATTCGAGCGTCGCGGCAACCGCGTTATCGTTCTGCTGAGTTCGGGAAACCTGGCCGGAACTCAGGCCGTCATCAGCGTATTGACGCAGCGTTGTGCTGACGGCGACGCGGACACCAATGTCTTGGGTGCCCGGACGATGTTCGACGTCGTGAGGCTGGTCTCCGACGCGACGCGCGATATCGAGAAACGCGACGCCGGGTACCTGGAAGAGAACAGCATCCGCTTCGATGCCTCGTTCATCGTCGGTGGGCAGATCCTCGGCGAGCCGATACGGCTGTTCCGGACCTATGCCGAAGGCAATTTCATCGAAGCGGGGACCGACACGCCCTTCTTGCAGACCGGTGAAACCAAGTACGGAAAGCCGATCCTCGACCGCGTGCTTACGCAATACACGCCTCTTGCAGACGCCACGAAGTGTGTCTTGGTGTCCTTCGATTCGACCATGCGCAGCAACTTGTCAGTGGGCATGCCGATCGACCTGATTTGCTACGAACGGGACAGCCTCGAAGTGCAGTGGCGGCGGCGATTCGACGAGGGGGACCCCTATTTCACCGCCCTCAGCGACGAATGGGGCGAAGGTGTTCGGCAGGTGTTTCGCCATCTGCCCGATTTGCAGTGGTGAGCGGTCGGTCACGACGATGGACACCTTCATCTTCACCTGTGAACACGGCGGCAACCGGGTACCCGCGCCCTACGGGCGGCTGTTTCGGGGCCAACGGGCGCTGCTTGATTCCCACCGCGGGTACGACCCCGGTTCCCTAGCCATGGCGAAGGCACTCGCCAGCGCCTTCGGAGCGCCGCTTGTGGCTTCGACCGTCAGCCGTCTGCTTATCGATCTCAATCGCTCGATCGGCCACCCACAACTTTTTTCGGCGGTGACCCGCGCTGCGCCGGCCCAGACTCGTGCGCAGATCGTCGAACACCATTACCGGCCCTATCGCACGCAGGTCGAGCGTCTCGTCGGGCAAGCGGTCGCGCGGGGGCATCGCGTGATCCACATTTCGTCGCACAGCTTTACCGCGGAGCTGAATGGCAGGGTGCGCAGCGCCGACATCGGGTTGCTCTACCACCCCAGGCGGCGCGGGGAGGCCGAGGTGTGCGCCCGCTGGAAGGAATCGCTCGCGGCATTGGCTTCGGACCTTCGGGTACGCCGCAATTACCCCTACGCCGGAAAGG
Source organism: uncultured Actinomycetota bacterium (assembly GCA_963820045.1). Taxonomy (GTDB): domain Bacteria; phylum Actinomycetota; class Actinomycetes; order Mycobacteriales; family Mycobacteriaceae; genus Mycobacterium. The sequence continues at coordinate 7,355 of CAWFYN010000011.1, read as the reverse complement.
GAGACGGGTTGACCTCGCACTTGCGGCTGCGCTTCGCGCAGAGCGACTATGTCGGAATCGAACTGGAAGTCAACCAGGACATCGTTTTCGCCGCGGACCGACGGTGGACGGCGTTGCGGCGCAAGCTGATAGATTCGTTACAAACGGGATGTGCGGCCTGATGATTCAGCCCTGCGCCAAGGAGCCCGAATGAGAACCCTTTCCACCACCTACGTCGCCAGCCATGCGCGACCTCACCTGGCGGATACCAGGGACTAATTATGCGCATTCATGTCGGCTTCGAAATGATCTACGACTGCCCGCAGCCCACCCCGATGATCTTCAACCTGAACGTCCACTTCACCCGCGTGTCCGATCTGGTCGGCCGTGACGAGCTGCTGTTCGACCCGCCGGTCCCGGTGACCGCCTATCGTGACGACTTCGGCAACTGGTGCACCCGCATCGTTGCGCCGCAAGGCCGCACGCGCGTCTCGGCCAATGCGCTCGTCAATGACACCGGCCTGCCCGACGCCATCGTTCCCTGGGCCCAACAGATCCCCGTGCCGGACCTGCCCGAGGACACACTTATCTTCTTGCTTGGGAGCCGGTATTGCGAAACCGATCGGTTGTCAGAGACGGCGTGGAATCTCTTTGGGGAGGCGCCAACGGGATGGGGCCGCGTTCAGGCAATCTGCGACTACGTTCATCGACATCTCACGTTCGGCTACGAACACGCGCGCATGACACGCACGGCGTTAGAAGCCTTTTACGATCGGACCGGCGTCTGCCGTGACTTCACGCACCTCGCCGTTGCCTTCTGTCGCTGCATGAACATCCCGGCGCGCTATTGCACCGGATACCTCGGCGACATCGGTGTGCCACCGGTGGACGATCCGATGGACTTCTCTGCCTGGTTCGAGGTATTCCTCGGCGGGCAATGGCATACCTTCGACGCGCGCCATAACACCGCGCGCATCGGCAGGGTGTTGATCGCGCGTGGCCGCGACGCCGCCGACGTCGCGCTCAGCAACACCTTCGGTCCTGCCACGTTGACGAGTTTCAGGGTATGGACCGACGAGGTATCCGCCGGTTGATTCAAAGCAGCCAAGCCGTCGACACGGCGAGGGTCTGCCAGCTCGTCGGTGCAGCGTGCGGCGGCGGTCCCGCCGCACGCTGCTCGAGAGGCTTAGTGCGTGTTCAGTTTGGGCGGAGGCGCCGGCCGCATCATGGTCATGTCCATTCTTGGCGGCATGGTTACGTCGACCCGGGTGTGCGCGCCGGCGAGGGTGTGCGATCGGGTAAGCCGAGTTGGGCGGCCAGCCCACTAAGCAGAATGTCAAGTCCGCGGTCTAGTTCGCTGAGCCCGTCGTAGGCGGCCCAAGTCGGCGCGAGCGAACGCAACCGGGGGAATTCGCTGATCCGCAGCCGGTGCAAGCCTAAACGCAACACATCGTCGGTCTCCTCGGGGCGTTCGACGACCTCCTGCAACTCAGTGAGCACATGGCCGTACAGGAACCCGAACAATGCCCGGTACATAAGCACCGCGTCGACCCCCCTGAAGCCCGCCCCAATCAGCAGCGCGAGCATATCTTCGAGTTGTCGAAGCATGGCCTGTGGCCGCATTCCCAGCGGCGTCGCAAGGGGCCGGGTGACCAAGAGCGGCACCATGTTTGGGTGTGCGCAGGCTAAATCACGGAAGTCGTGGGCGAGGTCCCGCAGCGCGGCCGCCCAGTCCGGGTGTGTGGTATCCAGCGACAATTGCTCGAAGACCATCTCGACCATCCCATCGAGCACGGCGGCCTTATTCGGCAAATGGCGGTAGAGCACCATCGGATCACGGCCGACCGCCTCGCCGAGGCGGCGCATCGATAGCCGCTCAACGCCATCACGATCGACGATCTCGAGTGCTTTGGCCAAGATTGCCGCGCGGGTGATTGGGCCGCTGTCCTCGTCCTCCCCGATGGAGTCCGGCTCGCCGGCCTGCCCGGAACGTGATCGTTCAGTTGGCTGCGTCATCGAGCACCTGAGCGGGCATGCGCCCGCTGCGATATCCCGGCGCCTCTACCGCGCCCGCGGCACCAGAGGCCCAGTCCCCCGCTCGCCGTGGGTCGTTCACTGATCGGTCGAGCCTCCTTCGGAATCCCACGTCGACGTCGCCGCAGCCATTGCTCTTCGTCCGGCGGCGCGGCACATACCCGCACGAACCACTTCCCCGACGGTTAGGTACGACCTATGGGTAGCTGCTGGCGCTGATCTGCCCATGGCGGCATCGGTTGGCGACAACTCGCGCATCGGTGATGTGTGTGTCATCTCGTCTCTATCTGCCCGCGTAAGCAAGCTGCTGTTTGGGCCCCGTAGGGTTGTCGGAGCTGGGCAACTCAGTTGTCGGCGTTGATAATTGCTCAGCGGCGTCTGAAAACGTTGGAGATGGGACGATCTCGCACGGCGTGGGGCTGTTGGGATGCCGGACCGTGGTGCTTGGCTTTCTGAATGCCCTGTCGGCTGTGCCGCAAGTATTTCTCTGCGTCTGGCCGCACGCAGTGCGCCGGCACGGAATATGTTCTCGAGGGGCGACTCGGCCATGATGGCGTGATTGTCGATAACACGCGGGTTGGCCGTGTGCGCCATGATTGTCCTTCTATCTGCCCGCAGAAGCGAGCTGCCGTTCGCGTTTCGAAACTGCGGCGTTTGTCTACGAAACAAATTGGGCGATGTCGAACGGCGTGGACGGCGCCGGATGGCGGATGGTCCTGCTCCTGAGCCGGCGGCTGCTCATGGGTTGGCGCGCGGATTTCTGATGTTCAATCTGCCGGACCAGCTCCCGCTTTGCTTCACAGAGCGCGCGGGTCAGGTCCGGGTTGTCAGCGACCGCTACCAGCGACGCACGGCCCGGCAAGCTCGTACGCAATGTAATGCGCTGCTCCCTGCCCCCGCGGTCTTGTAATGAGACGTCGACATCCACATCACGCGGATCCCACCTTCCCAGGTGCGGCGCGAGGGTCGACAACACGTCCAACAGGTGCGAGTGTTCTTTCGCTACGAAACCCGCACCGATGTGAAGCACGTGCTCTCCGAAGATATCTCGTTGCTCGCTGTCGGATTTACCCGTCGTGGCCTCTGCGAGAGCCAGAGCGCGGTTGCGCTTGTTCATAAGGGTCGTTCTCCTTTGACCGAAAGGCGGGACGCATGTGTCGGATGTGTCCCGACGCGTGTCGTGGTCGTGCGGTAGTCGAACCCGACGGCAAATTCGTCTGGACGCTGCCGACGGCGGATTTCCGGTAGATCTCAATTAAACGCCCTGCTAGAGCGCCTGTCAACACAGTTGACCTACAGCAACCGTCTACGCGGTCGAGATGGCTGGAGCCACGGTTCCCCCGGAGTGGGACGAACCCGACGACGACAGAATTAAACTGACAATCACCAAGGAAGTACCGTCGCTCTGGCCGACGCCAAACGCCCGTAAGCAGCGACCAAAGCCGGCACGAACCGTGGTCAAGACAGGAGTGTCACCATGACGACACGACAGAACCGAACCGATGGGGGCCGACACCCCACACCGCCCGAACACACGCCGCGGTTGCGGCTGAAACCCAAGGCGCCCCACACCGGGTATGTCGATGGGGCATGGTGGCCGCACAGTGATGACCTGACCACAGAGCTTCCCGATCTGCTCGCGGTGCTCTCGGTGCGGCTCGGGCCCATCGACCGCGTGGTGTACAAGCTCAACGACTGGGCGAAAGCTCCCACCGAACTCGCCACCGGCGGCCACGCGGTACGACTGGACGGATACCGACTCCAGCCGCCAAACACTGTCGAAGTGCTCGGACTCGACCGCAACCGGATCGTTCTGCTGGTAGTCCCGCCGCACAGCGACCCGGACCGCGCACATGCCACCATGATGGCCGCGGCGGCACCCGACGACGACTCGACCGTCGACGGCCTACTCATGATCAGCCTGCGAGACAGGGAATCCCGCACACACAGAGCTGCCGCGCAAGAACGCTGGGACTCTGGAAGCGGGACCGTGGGATAGCTCGTCGGTGTCGACGACCACGCGACCACCGTCCCCCGTCGAATGGCCTGCTTCGTATACCGCTGGTGATCGCAACCTGAGGAGCTGACGACAGCAGCCCACTCGCGGAATGCCAAGAAGCACTGCGCCACATACAGTTTCTTTGAAGGTTCCGCGAGCTTGGCGATCGCACCCTGGCATTCGTCGCCGAACGCTTTGCCTTCAGGTGACTGACCAGCCAAACGATTCGGGCGGTTCCTCATGCCACATACTGGCCGTTTGGCAGATGCGTTCGGCAACAGCGTCAATGGACGTTCGGGCGCTGTCGCCGGCATTGTCGCCTTGCGGAATCGGGAAGATGAATCGGCCGCTCTTTCCCCATTGCCAGACCGCAGAGAAATCTTCACGGCTCAGGGGCCGAAAAATGACTTCGGTTCGTGCATCTTTGAGCACAAGCTCGAGCCACGTGGCGTACTCGACCCTTTCACCGCTCATCAGGTGCGGCTCATTCTTCACGTGGACCTCCCCTGCCCCGCCAAGCCTCGTGCGGAGCGCCTGTGCGAGCGGCTGCATCAGTTGCTGTTCAAGATGGTCTGCTTGGTCCTTCTTCATTTCCGCTCCTTCGTCGTGGGCGCGTTGACCGAACCGGGCATAAGGCTCAGAGGGTCGATGCGACCAGGCCGGTCAAGTCGGCGAGGCGGTGGGAGTAACCCCACTCGTTGTCGTACCAACCGACGATTTTCACCAGGTCACCGGTCACTTTGGTGAGTCCGGCGTCGAAGATGCACGACGACGGGTCGGTCACGATGTCGGAGGAGACGATCGGATCCTCGGTGTAGGTGAGGAAGCCCTTCAGCTCGCTGTCAGCGGCGGCCGCGAACGCGGTGTTGACGGCCTCGACTGTCGCCCGCTCGCGGACGATGACGGTGAGATCGGTAGCTGAACCGGTGGGCACCGGCACCCGAAGGCGTACCCGTCGAGCCGGCCCTGGAGCTGGGGCAGCACCAGACTGATCGCGCGGGCGGCCCCGGTCGACGTGGGCACCACGTTGATCGCCGCCGCGCGGGCGCGGCGAAGGTCTCGGTGCGGACCGTCCTGCAGGTTCTGGTCCGGGGTGTACGCGTGGATGGTGGTCATGAGCCCGCGCTCGATCCCGAACACCTCGTCGAGCACCTTCGCCATCGGCGCCAGGCAGTTTGTCGTACACGAGGCGTTCGAGACGACGGTCTGAGTGCCGTCGTAGTCGCGGTGGTTGACGCCCATCACGACGGTGAGGTCTGCACCCTTCGACGTCGCGGACACCACTACTTTCTTCGCTCCACCGTGGAGGTGACCGCGGGCCTGCTCCGCGGCGGTGTATCGACCGGTGGACTCGATGACGACATCCACGCCGAGATCCCCCCACGGCAGTGCTGCCGGCCCGTCGGCGATGGACCACGCTTTGATCACTTGGTCCCCGACCACGATGTCCTCGCCGTCGACCGAGACCTCGTGCGCTAAGCGTCCCAGGACGGAGTCGTACTTGAGTAGATGCGCCAGAGTCTTGTTGTCGGTGAGGTCGTTGACCGCCACGATCTCGATGTCGGTGGTGCCTGCCGCGTGTTGTGCGTCGACCGCACGGAAGAAGTTTCGGCCGACACGCCCAAAACCGTTCACGCCCACTCGGATAGCCATCGTGATCCCCTCATCAGTGTCGTGGTCTGGTAGCGCATCAACTGCACGCCACCTCGAGTCTGACCACGCTTGAGGCCGGGCAGCAGAGGACAAGGTCCTCGCATTGCGGCCGGCCCTTCTTCGCGGTTCATCATCCGGAGCCTCGTACCCAACGCCGGCCGACCGACGCGGTGGGCTGGTGAGCATGCATCCGCCGCCTCTGACGCCACTCCGCGTCGGGCTACCCATTCGATTACCTTCGGCCCTGGCTCGGCGCGTACCGCTGTGGGAGGTTGGCATTTGTGGCGCTTCGTTCGGCAGTACACACGTTCACTCGAATGCTCGACCGACCAGACGTGAATTAATGCGTCCCCCAGCCGGCGTGCACGTGACGGTGGGTACGGCCGCGACCCGACACCGAATAGGGGCCCGGATGAGCTGGCGGCACGGGAATCGCTTCGAGGGCGGGGTGTCGGGCGACGATACCGGGCAAGTTCGACGCTGCGTGACGTGCGGGTCGGGCTCGATGCTGGCCGAGTGCGTGACGCGCTACGAGAGGACAAATCATGAGTAAATCCACCTACGTCCGCTTTTTTGAGGAGTTCGGCATCGAGGACGTGCCGCTCGTCGGCGGAAAGAACGCGTCGCTGGGCGAGATGTTCCAGAAGCTGTCCAGTCAGGGCGTCCGCATCCCGCACGGATTCGCCATCACCGCCCAGGCCTATCGCCACATGTTGGACGAGGCCGGCGCGTGGGACCGTCTGCATGCCGAGCTCGACGAGCTCGACCCCGCCGACGTCACCGCGCTGGCGCGTAAAGCCAAGCGCGCTCGTGAAATCGTCTACGGCGCCGGGCTGCCCGACGATCTGGCCGCCGAAATTCTGAATGCCTACCGCACGCTTCAGCAGGAGTACGGCGAAGAAGTAAGTCTCGCCGTGCGGAGCTCGGCGACGGCCGAGGACCTGCCGACGGCGAGTTTCGCCGGCCAACAGGATTCGTATCTCAACATCAAAGGCGAAGAGAGCCTGCTCGACACGTGCCGCCGCTGTTTCGCCAGCCTGTTCACCGATCGCGCTATTCATTACCGGATCGACCAGGGCTTCGACCACTTCAAGGTCTCTCTGTCGATCGGCGTGATGAAGATGGTGCGCTCCGATATCTCTTCTTCGGGTGTGATGTTCTCCATCGACACCGAGTCGGGCTTTCGCGACGCCGTGTTCGTGACGGGCGCTTACGGCCTAGGCGAGAATGTGGTTCAGGGCGCGCTCTACTCGAGCGAGTTCTACGTCCACAAGCCGACCTATCTTGCCGGCCACCGCACCGTGTTGCGTCGCCTGCTTGGCGACAAGGCGGTGAAGATGATCCTCGTCGAGGGTGAGACGAAGAACACGACGCGAAACATCCCCACACCCAAGGCCGACCGTGCTCGGTTCTGCCTCACCGACGAAGACGTCCTGGAGCTGGCCGGCTACGCGTGCACCATCGAGGCGCACTACGGGCGGCCGATGGACATGGAGTGGGCCAAGGACGGTCTGGACGGAAAGCTCTACATCGTCCAGGCCCGCCCCGAGACGGTGGCCTCCCAGCACAGCGCGACGGCGCTGGAAACCTATGTGCTCGAGGGCCGAGGCGAAATACTCGCCGAGGGCCGCTCGGTCGGCGAGCGGATCGCCTCGGGCGTGGCGAGAAGGATCGACAACCCCAAGCACCT
>CAWFYN010000010.1:0-1626636 GCA_963820045.1 uncultured Actinomycetota bacterium | reverse complement strand
GCCGGTCGCCGCCTCGATCGCGCTGGCCAGCATCGCGGGTCCCCGGCTGGTGGAATGGGTCGGCACCACCGCCGTCGTCGCCGCCGGCCTGACCGTCTTCGCCGCCGGGCTGGCATGGGCGTCCACGGCCGACGCCGCCACGCCGTACCCCCAGATCGGCGTGCAGATGCTGCTCCTCGGCGGCGGACTCGGCCTGACCGTTTCGCCGGCCACCGAGGCCATCATGGGATCGCTGTCCGCGGACAAGGCCGGAGTCGGCTCGGCCGTCAACGACACGACGCGCGAACTCGGCGGCACCCTCGGCGTGGCCATCGCCGGCAGCATCTTCGCGTCGGTGTACTCGGGACATCTCGGAGCAACGGCCTTGCCGGGATTGCCCGCCGAGGCGATGCAGCACTCGATGGCCCTGGCGCACACGGTGATCCAGCAACTGCCCGCGCAACAAGCAGGCTACGTCCGCGGCGCCGTCAATCAGGCATTCCTGGACGGACTACAGGTGAGCTCGCTGGTGTGCGCGGGCATCGCGCTTGGCGCGGCGATCGTCGTCGGCTGGCTATTGCCGGCGAGGGAGACGGGACCTCGAACCGAAAGGAAAATCCCATGAGCGACAGCACCTATGCCCTCGGCCACGCCGACGTGGAGGTGCGGCGGCTCCTGCTGCAGGGGCGGCTGTACAACGACTACACGGAGCACGCGCTGCGGCTCGCCGGGCTGCGCCCGGGCATGCGGGTGCTCGATATCGGCAGCGGCCCCGGCGACGTGTCGTTCCTCGCTGCCCGGCTGGCCGGTCCGACCGGAAGCGTGCTCGGTGTCGATGCCGCACCCGCGATGGTCGAACTGGCCCGCAGCCGAGCAGCCGAATTAGGCTTCCCCACGGTATGTTTCATGCACGCAGCGATCGACGCGATCGCCCTCGACGAACCCGTCGACGCGGTGATCGGCCGGCTGATCCTGATGCACCTGCCCGACCCGGCCGCCACCTTGCGGCACCTCGGCTCCCTGGTGCGCCCCGGCGGCGTCATCGCGTTCTCCGAGAACGACATCGCCGCGGCGCGCAGCATCCCGGACATGCCGCTGTTCAGCCAGGTGATACCCGGGATCGTGCGCGCCTTCGAGGCGATGGGCCTGTCCGCGCGGTTCGGCACCACGCTGCACACCGTCTTCACCGACGCCGGCCTGGGCGCGCCGCGGCTGACGCTCGGCGCCCCGATCGGCACCGCCGCCGACACCGACATCCTGGCCTACGGCGCGGCGGTCTGGCGGCTGGTCTCCCCCATCGCACAACAGGGCGGCTTCGCCATCGACGAGGTCGCCGACATCGACAACTTCGTGCCGCGCTTCCGCGAGGAGGCGCTCGCGGCCAACGCCCTCATCACGATGCCACCCATCATCACGGCGTGGGTGCAGAAATGAGCAACACCATCCAGGACCAGTACGCGACCGGCCTGTCGCGCAACAACATCGAGCACGCGCTGCGCTCCGCCGGGAAGGACCTCGACCGCCTCGCCCCCGCCGACCTGGCGCTGCTGGAGGACTTTCACACCATGGGCCGCATCGCCACCGCGCAGTTGGTCGAGTTGGCGCAGATCACCGGCGAGAGCGCAGTGCTCGACGCCGGCAGCGGGGTCGGCGGCACCGCCCGCTACATCGCCGACCGCTACGGCAGCCAGGTGACCGCCGTGGACCTCACCGACGAGTACTGCGAAACGAACCGCTGGCTCAATCGACTGGTCGGCCTCGACAATCGGATATCCGTTCACCGGGCCGACGTCACCGAACTGCCCTTTCCCGAAGCCGCTTTCGACGTCGCCATCAGCCAGCACGTCCAGATGAACATTCCCGATAAGGCACGCTTGTACTCCGAGGCGCGCCGAGTACTCAAAGATGGCGGCCGACTCGCACTGTGGGACATCACGATTGGGGATGGCACCCAACTCGACTACCCGCTGCCGTGGGCCGATCACCCCGCCCGCAGCCATCTGGTCACTCCCGACGAATTGCGCGCCGCCGTCGAGTCCGCCGGGTTCGCCGTCGAACACTGGAACGATCTCACCGACCAGGCGGCCTCGTTGATGCGGGCCATCTTGGCCCAGCCCGTCAACCCGCTGGGCCTGCACGCCTTCGTCACCGACTTCCAGCGAAAAGCCGAAAACCTCACCCGGGCCCTGGACGACGGGCGCCTGCGCGCCATCCAGGCGGTTTGCGAACGGCGAACACCATGAGGCCCAACGAGATTCCCGATCAGCGCTACACGCTGGCGTGGAGCGGCGGGCGCGGCGAGGTCAAGTTCCGGCCGCGCTCCGACGGCTCCCGCTTGCGCTACTTCACGGCGGGAACCGGGCCGCCGCTCGTCCTGCTGCACACCGTCCGCACGCAGCTGGACTACTTCCAGCGGGTGGTGCCCGCGCTCTGGGACGACTTCACCGTGTACGCCCTGGACCTGCCCGGCATGGGATGGTCCGACGTCGTGCCCGGCGCCCGATACGGAGAGCCCGAATTGCGCGGCGCCGTCGTCGAATTCGTCAGGACCCTGGGCCTGCGTGAAGCCACGCTGGCGGGCGAATCGATGGGAGCCGCGCTCGCGCTGTTGGCCTCGATCGAGCTAACGGACCGGGTGGGCGGCGTGATCGCCTTCAACCCCTACGACTACCCGGGCGGCCTCGAGCGCGGCAACTGGTTCGCCCGCGTGATCGGAACGGGCGTCCGCCTGCCCGGCTCGGGGCCGGTCTTCGCCCGATTGGAGAATCGCGCGATCCTGCGGGGCGTGCTGCGCGGCGGTTTCGCCGACCACCACGCGTTGCCGAAGGACCTGCTTGCCGAACTACGCCGAAGCGGCCGCCGGCCCGGCTACCCCAGGGTGAACCGGGCTATCACGCGCATCCTCACCGGGCTGATCGACGCGAAAAACCGCTACGCGCAGGTGAAGACACCCGTCACGTTGGTCTACAGCGAGCACGACTGGTCGCGCCCGGCGGAGCGGGACCAGGTTGCCCACCAACTTGGTGTCCGGGCCATCACGGTGAGCGGCGCGGGCCACTTCTCGGCCCTCGAGCGCCCCACCGAGATGGTCCGCATCATCCGGCACGCGCGGCGTCCATAAGCTGTGGTGGTGAAACCCGAGTTGGCTGAAATTAGTGATAGCGGCGGGTGGAGCAAACGAGATTCTGTATGCCCCAACCGGTGACCGATCTAGTTGTGTGTTGGTGGTGGCTGCGGCTGGAAGGGTTCGTACCACCACCAGTCGGCGCGCTCGCCGAGGGGCCCGGGCCACGGCGAGACAGCGGGCGGGGGTTTCGTCGGTGGACGCGCCAGCGATCCCGGGCTGAGCCGTCGACCGGAGCTGTCGGCGACGGTGAGAGCGTCTGCGGGTCCGGTGATGGTGATGACGCCCCGGTGGTGCAGCCGATGGTGATACGGGCACACCAGCACCAGGTTGGCCAACTCGGTGGCACCACCGTCTTCCCAGTGCCAGATGTGATGGGCATGCAGACCGCGGGTGGCCCCACAGCCGGGAACCGCGCACATGGGCTGGCGATGCTCAAGCGCACGGCGAAGCCGCCGGCTGATCACCCGCGTCGCTCGCCCGGCGCCGATGACCTCACCGTCACGTTCGAACCACACTTCACACGTGGCATCACAGCTCAGGTATCGCCGCTCGGCATCCGACAGCAGCGGACCCAGATGCAGCGCCGCGGCGCGCTGGGCAACATCGACGTGCACCACCACCGTGGTGTGCTGCCCATGGGGCCGACAAGCCGCCTCGACATCCCATCCAGCCTCCACCAGACGCAGAAACGCCTCCAGGGTGCCCGGCAACGGGGGCCGCTGATCTGAGTCGCTGTCGCCATCGCCGTGATCGTGCTTCCACTCGGCGATCAGCGCATCACGATGAGACGCCAAAGCCGCGTCGAACTTCGCCGCGTCCAGACGCGGCAATGTGATCCGATAGCAGCTGCCCTGCTCGTTGGTGGTCGTGGTGATCGAGGCCTGCGGTTCGGACTGGGGCTCGGGTTCGGGTCGCGGTTCGAGCTTGACCGCGGTGCGCAGCTGGTTGACCGTGGCGACCCGCGCCAGCGCCGCGTAATGCTCATCAGATCCCTCACCCGCCCGTGCGGCGATCACCCCGACCTGATCCAGCGACAATCGACCCTCCCGCATGCCCGCCGCGCAGCGCGGAAACTCCTGCAGCCGGCGCGCGATCGTGGTGATCGTGTGGGCGTTCGCCGACGACCAGCCCAGCTTCCAGGCCACCAAGGCCGCCTCCGACCGCGCGCCCGTGACCCCGCACAGCTTGTCGCGATCGATCTCGGCGACGATCTCCACAATGCGCCCATCAATCGCGTTGCGCTGACCGGCCAACTCCGCCAACTCCTCGAACAACACCTCAAGACGCTCAGCAGGGCTCACCACCGCGGCAGGCGACGCGATCAACGACATAACCCGATCATCGCAGCCGGGTACGACAAGTTTCGGCTGTCGATCCGCGCCGGGGTACGACCGTCATCATTGGCCAAGCGCGACAGCCTAATTGGCCACCACACGCTTTCGTCACGACGCGCACGTTGGCCACCAGGGAAACCCAGCCTCACCGGACTCATCGACGTAAAAAGCCGCTATACGGAGGTGAAGACACCCGTCACGCTGGAATAGAGCGAAGACGATTGGCCGCGTCCGACGGAGCGCGACCTGGTCGCCCGCGCGTGCCACCTCTCGGCGCGCAAGCGCCGCGACTGCTGGCGAACGCCCCTACGCCGGCTCGACACCCCCGATTGGGAGCTCCGCATCGTCTACAACTGGCCGCAGCGCTGCGAGCGGACGCTCCGCTGGGTGGCCGTGAACACGCTGCACGACGTGCGCCACCACCTGCTGGACATCCACCGTCAGCTCGCCTGAACTACTTCACGGACAATCGCTGGTTCCACAGTCGGTCTGGGCCGAACCGGTAGTGGGCCGGGTCAGCCGACGGGGCGTGCTCGCCTTGCCACATGGCCGACTCGCCCGAATACCGGGGTCGCGCCGGCCCGGGATGCTGCTGGCGCCTGTCGAAGCGATCGAGCCGGTGCGCCGGCACCAGCCCGGTCAGCGTGAGCTTTCCGATCTCGCGCAGCATGTTGCCCGCGGTGCGCCGGGTGTCGGCCCCCTTGACGTAGCGGCGCGCGATGGTGAGAAAGTCTTCGGGTTCGACCCCGGCGACATCGCGCACGTGGGTGGTCGGTCCGCCCACCTCCCAGCTTCCCAGGGCGGTCTCGGGCAGGTAATGGCGCAAACCCGACTCGAAGTACATGTCGGCTCCGAGGCGCTTGGCGTTCACGCGCACCGCTCGCATGAACATCCACGGAGGAATTTCCATGAGCCGGACCCGGCGGCCCAACGCCTCACTCACCACGTCGGCAATATCTTTGCCGGACAACAGCTTTGGCCCGGTGGGGCGGTAGGCCCGACCATCATGGCGGTGCGGGTCGAGCAATGCGCCCACCGCGACCCGGGCGATGTCCTCATTGGACGGGGGCGCGTTGAGTCGTCCCCCGGTCCTCGGCGTCGGCAACACCCCTAGTTGGGCGGCAACCGGCAGCACCTGGAAATAGTTGTCCGCGAAGAATCCGGGATCTACCGCGACGTGGGCGGTGTCCGGCATCAACTGAAACAGCTTGTCGGATAACCAGTGCTGGCGCGTCATCAGGGATGGATGCTCGGGGCTGGCCAGCCACTGGCCCAGCGCGACCACCGCCTCCACGCCGGCGCTGCGGGCGGCCACGGCAAAGGCGACCGCACTGTCGAGCGCGTGCGGGTGGTACGGGGGGTTGAAGAACAATCGATCCACGCCGTCGACCACGGCCCGAACCTGTTGAATGTCAAGCATATCCGCCACAACAACCTCGGCCCCCAAGGCCCGCAAACGGGCACTGCGCCCGTCGTCGCGACGTACCAATGCCCTCGTGGCCACGCCCTTTTCCAGTAATTGGGCCGCCACCGCGCCGCCAATCCTTCCCGTCGCGCCGGTGACCAGCACACGTGTGTTTGTCATTGGAGTTCCTTCCTGTCGGAGGCCAGACAATGTGACCACTGGTTACATCCGCAGTATGCGACCGGGATGTGACCGTTGTCAACATTCGGTCGGCGTGAGATCGTGATGGCGTGAGTTCCGCCGGCCCGCCTGCCAAAAGGGGCTACCACCACGGCGCGTTGCACTCGGCCCTGATCGAGGCGAGCATCGCCCTGGCCCGCGAGGGCGGACCCGATCGGGTGATCGTGCGTGAGGCGGCCCGGGCCGCCGGAGTATCGCACTCGGCCGCCTACCGTCACTTCTCCGACCGCGAGGCGCTGCTGGCCGAGGTGTCAAGCTTTGCGCGCGGCGAGCTCGCCGCGCAAATGCGCCGACGCGTCAATCGCACCAACGACCCTCGCAAGAGGCTGCGCGCGGTCGGCACCGCCTATATCGACTTCGCGATTTCCGAGCCTGGACTGTTTCGCACCGCGTTCACGTCGCATCCCGCGATGTCCCCCGACGCGGAGCGCGATCAGGCGACAACGGGCCCGGACCCTTTCGAGGTCCTCGGTCAAGTGCTCGACGAAGCCCAAGCCGCCGGTCTGCTGGATGCGCGCCGCAGGCCGGGGGCCGAGGTGGCCGCCTGGTCGGCGGTGCACGGCCTGGCCTGCCTGCTACTCGATGGACCGCTGCCCAGAAGCCCCGCGGCCGTCAGTTTCGCGCGGGCCCAGGTGTTCGACCTCGTCGAGCGTGGACTGCTGAACGGCACGTAAACCGGCACCGCGACGGCCGGTGACGCTGGCGGCAAACGGGCAAGCATGGTGGAGTGGATATCGCCCGACCCCGATCCCGGAAGTGAGGTCCGCAGTGAGCCCAGCGCTGGGTCTGCCAGAGAAGGTGCATGCCTGTCTGTTCGACCTCGACGGTGTGCTCACCGACACCGCCAGCGTGCACACCAAGGCCTGGAAGGCGATGTTCGACGACTACCTGGCCCAGCGGGCCAAGCGCATCGGGGAAGAATTCGTCCCGTTCGATGCGGCCGCCGACTACCGGGAATACGTGGACGGCAAGAAGCGCGAGGACGGGGTCCGGTCATTCTTGGAAAGCCGCGGGATCGATCTGCCCGACGGCAGTCCCGACGACGCGGCAGACGCCGAGACGGTATACGGCCTGGGCAACCGCAAGAACGACATGTTCCAACGCGTCCTGCGCAAGGACGGCGTCGAGGTCTTCGAGGGCTCCCGGCGATACCTGGAGGCGGTCTCGGCGGCGGGCCTGGGAATCGCGGTGGTGTCTTCGAGCGCCAACACGCGCGACGTCCTGGAGATCACCGGCCTGGACCGGTTCATCCAGAAGCGAGTGGACGGCGTCACGCTGCGCGACGAGCACATTGCGGGCAAACCGGCCCCCGACTCCTACTTGCGGGGTGCCGAGTTGCTCGGTGTCGGCGCGGACGCGGCGGCCGTGTTCGAGGACGCGATCTCGGGCGTGCAGGCCGGCCATGCCGGTAAGTTCGGCTACGTGGTGGGCGTCGACCGAGTGGGCCAGGCCGACGACCTGCGGCGCAACGGCGCCGACGTGGTGGTCACCGACCTCGCCGAGCTGCTGCAGTCATGATCGACGACGAAGCCTTCCCCGTCGATCCATGGCACGTCGGCGAAACCAAGCTCGACCTGAACCTGTTGGCCCAGTCCGAATCCCTGTTCACCTTGTCCAACGGGCACATCGGGCTGCGCGGCAACCTCGACGAGGGTGAGCCCTACGGCCTGCCCGGCACCTACCTGAACTCCTTCTACGAAATCCGGCCGCTGCCCTACGCCGAGGCCGGGTACGGCTATCCGGAAGCCGGCCAGACGCTCGTCGACGTCACCAACGGCAAGATCATCCGCCTGCTGGTCGAGGACGAGCCGTTCGATGTCCGCTACGGCGAAGTGATCTCGCACGAGCGGGTTCTCGACATGCGCGCCGGGACGATGACCCGCCGCGCGCACTGGCGCTCCCCAGCGGGCAAGGAGATCAAGCTGGTGTCGACCCGGCTGGTGTCGCTGGCCCAGCGCGGTGTGGCCGCCATCGAGTACGTCATCGAAGCGGTCGGCGACTTCGTTCGCGTGACGGTGCAGTCCGAACTGGTCACCAACGAGGACCAGCCCCAGACCTCGGGCGACCCGCGGGTCTCGGCCATTCTGGAGAACCCGTTGGTGGCCGTCGACCACGAAAACACCGACACCGGAGCGCTTCTCATGCACCGCACCCGCAGCAGCGCCCTGATGGTGTCGGCCGCGATGGATCACGAGATCGACGTTCCCGGCCGCGTCGAGTTCACCACCGACGCGCGCGACGATTTGGCGCGGACCACGGTGATCTGCGGGCTGCGCGCCGGGCAGAAGCTGCGCATCGTCAAGTACCTGGCCTACGGATGGTCGAGCATGCGTTCGCGCCCGGCGCTGCGCGACCAGGCCGCCGCCGCCATCCACAGCGCCCGCTACAGCGGGTGGCAGGGGCTGCTGGATTCGCAGCGGGCATACCTGGACGACTTCTGGGACTGTGCGGACGTCGAGGTCGAGGGCGACCCCGAATCCCAGCAAGCGGTGCGGTTCGGGCTTTTTCACCTGTTGCAGGCCAGCGCGCGCGCGGAGCGTCGCGCGATCGCGGCCAAGGGGCTCACCGGAACCGGCTACGACGGCCACGCCTTCTGGGACACCGAGGGTTACGTGCTGCCGGTGCTCACCTACACCGCGCCGCATGCGGTGGCCGACGCGCTGCGGTGGCGGGCGTCGACCCTGGACCTCGCCAAGGAACGGGCGGCCGAACTGGGCCTCGAGGGTGCCGCCTTCCCCTGGCGGACCATCCGCGGGCAGGAGTGCTCGGCCTACTGGCCAGCCGGCACCGCGGCCTGGCACATCAACGCCGACATCGCCATGGCCTTCGAGCGATACCGCATCGTCACCGGCGACGACGAATTGGAAAAACAGTGTGGCCTGGCGGTACTCGTCGAGACCGCCCGGCTCTGGCTCTCCCTCGGCCACCACGACCGGCACGGCGTCTGGCACCTCGACGGCGTCACCGGTCCCGACGAGTACACGGCGATCGTGCGCGACAACGTCTTCACCAACCTGATGGCCGCGCACAACCTGCGCACCGCCGCCGATGCCTGCAACCGCCACCCCGAGGCGGCGGAGGCGATGGGCGTCACCACCGAGGAGACGTCGGCCTGGCGCGACGCGGCCGACGCCGCCAACGTTCCCTTCGACGCCGGCCTCGGGGTCCACCAGCAGTGCGAGGGGTTCACCACCCTCGCGGAGTGGGACTTCCAGGAGAACCACGCCTACCCGTTGCTGCTGCACGACCCCTACGTGCGGCTCTATCCCGCGCAGGTGATCAAGCAGGCCGACCTCGTGCTGGCGATGCAGTGGCGGAGCCACGCGTTCACCGCCGAACAGAAGGCGCGCAACGTCGAATACTACGAACGGCGCATGGTGCGCGACTCGTCGCTGTCCGCCTGCACCCAGGCGGTGCTGTGCGCCGAGGTCGGGCACCTCGAATTGGCGCACGACTACGCCTACGAGGCCGGGCTGATCGACCTGCGCGATCTGCACCACAACACCCGCGACGGCCTGCACATGGCCTCGCTCGCCGGAGCCTGGACGGCTCTGGTGGGCGGCTTTGGCGGCTTGCGGGACGACGAGGGCATTCTGTCGCTGGATCCCGCACTGCCCGATGGCATTTCGCGGCTCCGGTTCCGGCTTATGTGGCGCGATTTCCGGCTGACCGTCGACGTCAACCACTCGGACGTCACCTACACGGTGCGCGACGGGCCGGGCGGCCAGCTCACCATCCGGCACGCCGGCGAAGAGGTCACCCTGAGCACCGATACACCGAAAACCATTGCGGTGCGCGAGCGCAAGCCACTGCTGTCGCCCCCGCAGCAGCCGCCGGGCCGCGAGCCGCTTCACCGCCGGGCACTGACCCGGAACAAGTGAGCATCAGCCGGGACTGAGGATCCGCCCCACCTCGGCCCGGGCCGCCTGCCGTATTTCGTCGTCCGTCAGCTCGTCGAGCCCGGTGGCCGAGCGCAGGATCGGCGCGAAGAGCCGCCAACCGAATTGCAGCGCAAGGGCATTGGCGACGGTGAGGCGGGCTTCGGTTTCGTCGTCGTGAAGTGGTAGTACCCACTCGAGCATCGTCGCGATGGTGGGAAAGTGCTTCTGCAGCTGCCCCGCCGGATACCCGTCGAGCACGGTGCGGGCCATGACGCGCATCTGCCGGTCCAGCGCCCGGTCCAGTTCGTCGGGGGCCGGCTCGGCACTCAGCAGGGCGCTCAGGTTGGCGCCCAGGTGATCGAGCACCGCGCCGACCAGTTGTTCCTTGGTGCCGAAGTGACGAAACACCAGCCCGTGGTTGACGTTGGATCGAGCGGCGATGTCGCGGATCGAGGTCGCGGCGGGGCCGCGCTCGGCGAACAGGTCGGTGGCGGCCTCCAGGATCGCCGCGGCGACCTCGGTCTTGCCGGTGGGCATGTTCGCGCGGCCACTTGCGGAAGCTGCAGTCATATGACTACAGTACTCGATGTAGTCATATGACTACATTTCTTCCAGGCGAGGATTGATGAAAATGACAGGTCAGGTAACCGTCACCAAGCTGGGCAGCCGCATCGGCGCCCGGGTCGACGGGGTGCGCCTCGGGGGCGACCTCGACCCGGCCGCGATCGAGCAGGTCCGCCGGGCGCTGCTGACCCACAAGGTGATCTTCTTCCGCCACCAGCACCACCTCGATGACCAGCAGCAGCTGGCGTTCGCCGGCCTGCTGGGCACGCCCGTCGGCCATCCGGCCGCCGAGCTGTTCGCCGCCAAGAGCGGGCCGGTCATCACGCCGATCAACTCCGAGTACGGCAAGGCGACCCGCTGGCACACCGATGTCACGTTCGTCGCGAATTATCCGGCGGCGTCGATCCTGCGGGCGGTCACCCTGCCGCGGTATGGCGGGTCGACGCTGTGGACCAACACCGCCATCGCCTACGACCACCTGCCCGAGGCGCTCAAGGGCCTGGTCGAGAATCTGTGGGCGCTGCACACCAACCGCTACGACTACGTGGCCGGCGAATCGGTGCCGGCGATGAGCGATGCGCAGCGCGCGTTCCGCCAGGTCTTCGAGAAGCCGGACTTCCGGACCGAACACCCGGTGGTGCGGGTGCACCCGGAGACCGGCGAACGCACCCTGCTGGCCGGCGACTTCGTGCGCGGTTTCGTCGGCCTGGACAGCTACGAATCAAGCGTGCTGCTGGAACTGTTGCAACGGCGAATCACCTTGCCGGAGAACACCGTCCGGTGGAACTGGGCGCAGGGTGACGTTGCCATCTGGGACAACCGGGCCACCCAGCACCGCGCCATCGACGACTATGACGACCAGCCCCGGCTGATGCACCGCGTCACCTTGATGGGTGACGTGCCCGTCGACGTGCACGGAGAGCGCAGCCGGGTGGTCAGCGGCGCCCCGCTCGAGGCGATCGCGAGCTAGCCGGAGCTGATGGTCAGCCGGTCGAGCGCGACGGGGTGATCGGCAACCAACGCAGGGCACCCGGTGCGTCGCGGGGCACCACCGGGTGCGCGGGCGCGATCGGGTCCAGCCGGCGGTACGCCTGGTCCTGCGGTGCGCGCTGATCGTTCTCGCCCTTGTTCGGCCAGAGCGAGGCGGCCCGTTCGGCCTGCGCGGTAATGGACAGCGACGGGTTGACGCCCAGGTTCGCCGAGATCGCGGCGCCGTCCACCACGAACATCGTGGGGTAGCCGTAGACCCGGTGGTAGGGGTCGATGACCCCGTGTTCGGGGTTGTCACCGATCACCGCGCCGCCCAAGAAGTGGGCCGTCAGCGGGATGTTGAACAGCTCGCCCCAGGTACCGCCGGCCACGCCGTCGATCTTGGCGGCGATGCGCCGGGTGACCTCGTTGCCGACCGGAATCCAGGACGGGTTCGGCTCGCCGTGCCCCTGCTTGCTGGAGTACCAGCGGATGCCGAGCTTGCCGCGCTTGGTGAACGTAGTGATCGAATTGTCCAGGTGCTGCATCACCAGCGCGATGACCGTACGCTCGCTCCACTGGCGGACATTGATCATCCGGAGGATGCCGCGCGGGTCCTCGCGGCCCTGGTCCAGCAATTGCTTCCACCGCGGCACGTCGGTGCCCCCAGGGCCCTGGCCGTCGGTCATCAGCGTCTGCAGCAGCCCCATCGCGTTGGAACCCTTGCCGTAGCGCACGGGCTCGACATGGGTGTCCGACGTTGGGTGGATCGACGAGGTGATCGCCACGCCGTGCGTCAGGTCCAGCTCGGGCCGCAACTCGAGCGTCGCTGCGCCGACGATCGACTCGGAGTTGGTCCGGGTCAGAACGCCTAGGCGCTTGGACAGGCGGGGCAGCTTGCCGTTGTCGCGCACCTTGAACAGCAGGTGCTGTGTTCCCCAGGTGCCCGCGGCCAGGATCAGGTTTTCGGCGGTGTAGGTGCGGCGGTCGCGGCGCAGCCAGCTTCCGGTGCGCACCGTGCGGACCTCCCACAGCCCGTCGGGGCGCTGCTCGAAGCCTTTGACCGTCGTCATCGGAATGACCTGCGCGCCATGGGATTCCGCGAGGCCGAGGTAGTTCTTCACCAGGGTGTTCTTGGCGCCGTAGCGGCAGCCAGTCATGCAGCACCCGCATTCCAGGCAGCCGGTGCGGTCGGGCCCGGCGCCGCCGAAGTATGGGTCGGGCACGGTCTTGCCCGGCGCCTTGGTGCCGTCCGGGCCGAAGAACACCCCCACCGGCGTCGGCACCCAGGTGTCGCCGCACCCCATGTCGTCGGCGACTTCCTTGACGAGGCGGTCGGCGTCGGTGAATGTCGGGTTCTCGACGACGCCGAGCATGCGTTGCGCCTGTTCGTAGTGCGGCATCAGCTCGTCACGCCAGTCGGTGATGTGGGCCCACTGCTGGTCTTTGAAGAACGGCTCCGGCGGCACGTACAAGGTGTTGGCGTAGTTGAGCGAACCGCCGCCCACGCCCGCGCCGGCCAGGATCATCACGTTGCGCAGCGGGTGGATCCGCTGGATGCCGTAGCAACCGAGCCTGGGCGCCCACAGGAACTTGCGCAGGTCCCAGGAGGTCTCGGCGAACTCCTGGTCGGAGAAGCGGCGGCCGGCCTCCAGCACGCCCACCCGGTAGCCCTTTTCCGTCAGCCGCAGCGCGCTGACGCTGCCCCCGAAACCCGAACCGATGATGAGGACGTCGTAATCCGGCTTCATGGCACCAGTATGGCCGTACTCGCCGGTAATAGACCAGCGAGCCCAAAGCTCAGCTACCGACCGCCAGGCCGACTTTCTGGAACTCCTTGAGGTCGCAATAACCGGCCTTGGCCATCGACCGGCGCAGGCCGCCCACCAGATTCAGGCTGCCGAACGGGTCATCGGACGGGCCGCTGAGCACCTGCCGCAGCGGCGGGCGCTCGCCGACGGCGATCTGCAGCAACGCCCCGCGCGGCAACGACGGGTGCGCGGCCGCGGTCGGCCAGAACCACCCGCCGCCGAGCGCCTCGGCGGATTCGGCCAGCGGCGTGCCGAGCACCACCGCGTCGGCGCCGCACGCGATGGCCTTGGCCAGCTCGCCGGAGGTGTGGATGTCGCCGTCGGCCAGCACGTGCACGTAGCGGCCGCCGGTCTCGTCGAGGTATTCGCGCCGAGCGGCTGCGGCGTCGGCGATCGCGGTGGCCATCGGCACGCTGATGCCCAGCACCTCGTCGCTGGTGGTCACCCCGCGGGTGGAGCCGTAGCCGACGATGACCCCGGCGGCGCCGGTGCGCATCAGGTGCAGTGCGGTGCGGTGGTCGAGCACCCCGCCGGCGACGACGGGGATGTCGAGCTCGGAGATGAAGGTCTTCAGGTTCAGCGGCTCACCGTCGCTGGCCACCCTTTCGGCCGAGACGATCGTGCCCTGGATGACCAGCAGGTCAATCCCGGCCTGCAGCAGCGCGGGCGTGAGCGCCTGGGCGTTTTGCGGGCTGACCCGCACCGCGGTGGTCACGCCCGCCTCGCGGATGCGGGCGACCGCCGAGCCCAGCAGTTCCGAGTCCAGCGGCGCCGCGTGCAGCTCCTGCAGCAGCCGGATCGCCGCCGACGGTTCGGGCTCCTTTTCGGCGGCCTCGAGCAATTGCGCGATCTTCGCCTCGACGTCGGCGTGCCGACCGATCAGCCCCTCGCCGTTGAGCACGCCCAGCCCGCCGAGCCGGCCGAGCTCGATGGCGAACTCCGGTGACACCAGCGCGTCGGTCGGGTGGGCCACCACCGGGATCTCGAAGCGGTAGGCGTCCAGCTGCCAGGTGGTGGACACGTCCTGCGACGACCGGGTGCGCCGCGACGGCACGATGCTGACTTCGCTCAGTTCATAGGTGCGACGGGCGTTGCGGCCCATCCCGATTTCGACCATGGCCAGTTCGCTGTTCACCGCGCGAAGTAGTTGGGCGCTTCGACGGTCATGGCGACGTCGTGCGGATGGCTTTCGCGCAGTCCGGCCGAGGTGATCCTGACGAACTGCGCCTGCTGCAGCGCCTCGATGGTGGGCGCGCCGGTGTAGCCCATCGCGGCGCGCAGGCCGCCGGTGAGCTGGTGGATCACCGAGGACAGCGGGCCGCGGAACGGCACCCGGCCCTCGATTCCCTCGGGCACCAGCTTGTCCTCCGAGAGCGCGTCGTCGGCGAAGTAGCGGTCCTTGGAATACGACTTGCCGCCGGTCCCGGACCCGCCCCGACCCTGCATGGCACCCAGCGACCCCATGCCGCGGTAGCTCTTGAACTGCTTGCCGTTGACGAAGATCAGCTCGCCGGGGGCCTCGGCGGTACCCGCCAGCAGCGAGCCCAGCATCGCCGTCGAGGCGCCGGCCGCCAGGGCCTTGGCGATGTCGCCGGAGTACTGCAGTCCGCCGTCGGCGATCACCGGCACGCCCGCCGGCCCGCAGGCCGCGACCGCCTCTAGGATCGCCGTGATTTGGGGCGCGCCGACCCCGGCCACCACCCGGGTCGTGCAGATCGAGCCCGGGCCCACGCCGACCTTGACCGCGTCGGCGCCGGCCTCGACCAGCGCCCGGGCCGCCGACCGGGTGGCGACGTTCCCGCCGATCACCTCGACCTTCTCGCCCACCTCGGCCTTGAGCTTGCCGACCATGTCGAGCACCAGCCGGTTGTGCGCGTGCGCGGTGTCCACGATCAGCACGTCGGCCCCGGCGTCGACCAGCATCATCGCGCGGACCCAGGCGTCGCCGCCGACGCCGACGGCGGCGCCCACCAGCAGCCGGCCGTCGCTGTCCTTGGTGGCCAGCGGGTGCTGTTCGGTCTTGACGAAGTCCTTGACGGTGATCAGCCCGGTGAGCCGGCCGTGGCCGTCGACGACCGGCAGCTTCTCGATCTTGTTGCGGCGCAACAGCCCCAGCGCCGCGTCGGCGCTCACCCCCTCCTGGGCGGTGATCAACGGGGCTTTCGTCATCACCTCGGCCACCTTGCGGGTCTGGTCGACCTCAAACCGCATGTCGCGGTTGGTGATGATGCCGACCAGCGCCCCGGCGTCGTCGACCACCGGCAGACCCGAGATCCGGAACCGGGCGCACAGCGCGTCGACCTGCGCCAGGGTGTTGTCCGGGCGGCAGGTGACCGGGTCGGTGACCATGCCGGCCTCCGAGCGCTTCACCATCTCGACCTGGCCGGCCTGCTCGGCGACGGGCAGGTTGCGGTGCAGCACACCCATGCCGCCCGCCCGGGCCATCGCGATGGCCATCCGCGACTCGGTGACGGTGTCCATCGCCGAGCTGACCAGCGGCACTTTGAGCCTGATCTTCTTGGTCAGCTGGCTGGACGTGTCCGCGGTGGCGGGAACTACATCGGACGCGGCGGGCAATAGCAAGACGTCGTCGAAGGTGAGCCCGAGCATCGCGACCTTGTGTGGGTCGTCACCCCCGGTGGGCTCCGGATCGTCGACCAGTCCCGCGATACGGGGGTCGCGCACGTAGGGGCTGCCGACGAGGTCGGAGCTGTCTTCCAGGTGGGACATGCCACGGGTCATCGGTGGGGCCCTCCATACGATGCGACGCGAGAACCCCATCCTATCGGCTCGCTCGCCCCCTCGACCCGCTTGGCGGGGCGCGCCGCGGGCGCCAAACGGCACGGAGCCGGCTGGCGGCTTCCCTGCTGGCGTTATCCCGGCCCGGCTGCGTAGGCTAGTGTGCGTGCGCGATCACCTCCCACCGGGTTTGCCACCCGACCCCTTCGCCGACGACCCCTGCGACCCGTCGGCTGCGCTCGAAGCCGTAGAGCCGGGGCAACCACTGGACGCCCAAGAGCGGATGGCGGTCGAGGCCGACCTTGCCGACCTGGCGGTGTACGAGGCGTTGTTGGCGCACAAGGGTATTCGCGGACTCGTGGTGTGCTGCGACGAATGTCAGCAGGATCACTATCACGACTGGGACATGCTGCGGGCCAACCTGCTGCAGCTGCTGATCGACGGCACCGTACGCCCGCACGAGCCCGCCTACGATCCCGAACCGGACGCCTACGTCACGTGGGATTACTGCCGGGGCTACGCCGACGCCTCCCTCAACGAGGCCACTTCGGACGCCGACGGATACCGCCGCTGAGCGGTCGACACCCCAGCTAGGGAGTGTTCGGCGCCGCTGACGGGACGGCAGTCTGGCCGTGATGCCGGTGCTTACTCCACGACTGACTCGCCGACGGCGTGACTAAGGGGCTCGGGGAGGCTTCGGAAGGCGGGATGGCCGCCGTCGGGACCGCGGTGGTGGGGGTGGACCACGTCGACGGTGTGTTCGCCGGGGGCGGCAACGTCGCATTCGGGTTGCGCGATTGGACCCTGAGGTTCAACAGCTTCAGCTGGTTCGTCAGCTCCTGTTTGCTGGCCGGGTCGTCGATCGACTGCACCAAGCTACTCACCTCGGTCAGTTGATTCCGGGCCTGGTCCCACTGCCCTCGATCGATCGATTCCTGCACCTTGGCCAGGTCGGCCTTGGCGGACAGCATGACCTGATTTTTCTCGTTGAGCCGCGGCTGGTCGAAGAACATCGCGTGCAGCCCGTACAGGGTCGTGCCGGGACGGGCCTCGACCACCATGGCGCCGAAGCCGCTCATCACCAACAGCGTCGCGGCGACCGATCCGATCGTCGCCAGCCCGCGGCGGGCGCGGCGGCGGTCGGCCAGTCCGGTGCGCAGCGCTTCGACGGCCTCTTCGCGTGACACCAGCGCGCTGGCCGGTGGCCACCGCAAGTTGTCACGCCAGTCCTCCAACAGGGTGGCCATCGCGTCGGTGTCCGGGTCGCCGACGTGCACCGGCCGGCGCTCGGCGAGCGCATCGATAAGCAGGTCGGTGCGGGCGAACTCGTCGGATTCAGGCACAGTCACCTGCCGCGATCATCTCGGACTTCAGCCGGGACAGCGCACGGTGCTGGGCCACCCGGACCGCTCCCGTGGTGCTGCCGACGGCCGACGCGGTCTCCTCGGCGGACAGGCCGACGACAACCCGCAGGATCAGGATCTCGCGCTGCTTGGCGGGCAGGATCTCCAGAAGCTCGCTCATCCGGCTGACCGAATCGGCTTCGATGGCCCGCTGTTCCGGGCCGGCGTCGGCGGACCAACGCTCGGGGATTGCCTCGGTCGGGTAGGAAAGATCACGGCCGGCGGCGCGATGGGCGTCCGCGACCTTGTGCGCCGCAATGCCGTAGAGGAACGCGAGAAAGGGACGTCCCCGGTCCCGGTAACGCGGCAGTGCCGTAATAGTCGCCAAGCACACCTCCTGTGCCACGTCATCCGCTGACAGCCCACCCCGGTCGGCTGTCCCGACTCTCGCGCGGCAATATCGCACGACAATCGGACGGATGGTCTCCAGCACCTCCCGTAGTGCGTTTGTGTCCCCCGCCACGGCCTTGGCAACCACAGCATCGAGACGATCCCCTTGAATTGTCATCGACGGCGGTATCTCCAACGTTACGAACCGGACACATCGCGGGCTAACCGGGCTAACTAACGAATTGACAATAACGGCCCGAAGGCCATTTCAAGCGGAACGCCACGTCGCACCGGCGCGCCGCACCTGGCCTGCGGAGACATCTCGAATTTCACGCAGCTGTCGTGTCGAAAACGTGACGCTGCCGAGATCCATCAGCAAGCACGCCAACGCCCAGCGAAGCGGGACCAACCCGAGCAGTCCGGTGGCCTGAAGCGCCGCGTCCGCCACGGTACGGGCGCGCTCGACGGCCCCGGCGCTGCACAGGGCGGCCGCCAGCACCACTTCGCTCTTGACCGCGTGCCGCGCCGAGCGGACGCCCATGGCGCCCGCCAGCCGCACCGCCTCGCGCGCATGGCGCACGGCACCGTCGCCGTCGCCGCGGGCCATCGCCAACTCGGCGGCCACCCACCCGCGGCGTACCGGCTGCCGGTCGGGCACCGGCCCGGCGCTCAGCACCGAGTCGGCGCGGTCCAGCAGCGTCGCCGCGGCGGCAAAGCGGCCGACGCCCAAGGCGTCGGCCGCCAGTCCGATCAGGGCGTCGGCACGCGCCTCGGGGTCCGCGCCGGCCAGCGCCAGGGCGCGCCCGTCCCAGCCGCGCGCCAACGTGTGCCAACCGAGTTGGCGCAGAAACGATCCCTGCGTGCTGTGGGACAGGGAGCCCAGCCGCCCGGCCGGGGCGCTGCGCCGCAGCACTGCGAGATCGCGATACGCGCTGCCGTAGCGGCCCTGCCCGCCCGCCGCCACGGCGCGCAGCCACAATTCACCCGGAGTGACCGCCGTGGGGAGCGGCCAGGTACCGGGCTGGTCACCGAAGGCGGCGCCGGCCAACTTTCGCCCAATCACGGGAGTGTGACCAATTTCAATCACGACGATGGTAGTAAACAGTTTGTGCTGTCAGCGTTACCGAACTGTTAATTACAATAGGCCCTGTACTAATCGCGGTCGATCCTCCCGTGCCCCGTGAACTGGGAAATCTCGTTTCGGTCAAGTACCTGATAGCACGGTGCGTGTTTCGGCAATGGGCGGCAGATGAACGCAACGTTAATTCTTTTATGACCATTACATATTTTGCCGGGCTAAGTGCCTATTGACGCAAATTCACCGTCCGCCCTAACGTCTACGCGTGACGGGTAGTCATCGGTGACACCACTTCAATTCAGTTGCACAATCGCTTCGCGAACCTGACCTTACTGGGCGAGCCGTGCAGAGAGGGAGACACCAATGCCACAGCCGGAGCAGCTACCTGGACCCAACGCAGACATCTGGAACTGGCAGTTGCAGGGCTTGTGCCGCGGCGTCGACTCGTCGATGTTCTTCCATCCCGACGGTGAGCGCGGCCGCGCCCGCATGCAGCGCGAGCAGCGCGCCAAGGACATGTGCCGGCAATGCCCGGTGATCGAGGCGTGCCGTTCCCACGCGCTCGAAGTCGGTGAGCCCTATGGGGTTTGGGGCGGTTTGTCCGAATCCGAGCGCGACCTATTGCTGAAGGGCGACATCGGCCGCACGCGCGGCATCCGCCGCTCGGCCTGAGTTCCGGCAACCGAAAACCTGCGGTCGGCTGCAGCGGCCGATCGCGGTCGTTTCGACAACGGCAAATTCGGGTAGGCCCGCCCCATGAATAAGGGCGTATCCTTCGCGGCCGTGGCGCTTGCCGCGACCATCGCACCGTTGGCGGCATGCGCGAACCAGCAGGGTGGCCAGGCCACGACGTCACCGTCCTCCAGCGCGCCGCCGGGCACGGAGCGGATGACCACGCAGTTGAAGAGTGCCGATGGAAATCAGGTTGCCACCGCCACCATCGATTTCGCGAACGGCTACGCGACGGTGACCGTGGAAGCCGGACCCAACCAGGTCCTGAGCCCCGGTTTCCACGGGCTGCAAATCCACTCGGTGGGCAGATGCGAGGCCAATTCGGCTGCGCCGGCGGGAGGCTCGACCGGCGACTTCAACTCCGCCGGAAGCGTCTACCAGGCGCCGGATCACGCCGGCTTTCCGGCCAGCGGTGACCTGACCGCATTGCAGGTGCGCAATGACGGGTCGGCGAAACTCGTCACCACCACTAACCTGTTCACCGCCTCGGACCTGAGAAACAGCTCGGGCACCGCGCTGGTCATCCACCAGACCGCGGACAACTTGAGTGGGAGTTCCACCGGTGAGTCAGGCAAGCGGGTGGCCTGCGGTGTGATCGCCGCGGCCTCCGCGACGACGACCTCGTCCACTTCGACGACGACCAGCGTCACGACGATCACGACCACGACGGCCGTGCCGCCGCCGTCCACCAGCACGAGCACCGTCACGGTCACCAGTAGCCCGACGTACACGTCGACGCCGACCACGACCGTGACGACTCCGCCCAGCCTCCCGCCCGGCCGCTGACAGCGATCGCCATAACGGCGGACGCGCGCAGCCGACGCCCATAGTCTTCTGACATGCAGACGGTGCTGTTCACCCTGGGTTTGGTCCTGTTCCTGCTCGGCCTGCTCACCGGATTCGCCGTCCCGGCGCTGAAGAACCCGCGCATGGCGCTGTCGAGCCACCTCGAGGCCGTCCTCAACGGCATGTTCCTGGTGCTGCTCGGCCTGCTCTGGCCACACATCCACTTGCCCAACGCGTGGGGGGTTACGGCGGTCGGACTTATCGTGTATGCCGCCTACACCAACTGGCTGGCAAGCCTGCTGGCAGCGGCATGGGGCGCCGGCCGCAGGCTCGCGCCCATCGCGGCGGCCGACCATGAAACCTCAGCGGCGAAGGAAGGATTCGTCAGCTTCCTGTTGGTGTCACTCTCGGTGGCGATCGTGGTCGGCGTGGGCATCGTCATCGTCGGGCTCTGACGACGCTCTCCCACCGTTCGACTCTGCCGATCCACCACGACCCCACCACTGGAATGTCTGTGCAACTAATTCAGCGTTGGTGCGGGATAGTGTGTGCCGGTGCTTAGGTCGGGCTTATGAGATCCGCGCTCACGTTGACCCGCGACACTGTCGGGGTTCGGCTATTGGTTGCCGCGCTGCTCGGCGGCGCCACGGCTCTGGCGGTGGGCAACACCGTCGGCTGGCGATTCGCCATCACCGGCTGGGTGGTAGCCGCCGGAGTGTATGTGGGGTGGACACGGTTCATCCTGGCCGGAATGGACGCCGAGCAAACCTGCAGATACGCAACCCGGGAAGACCCCACTCGATCGGTCGCCGAACTCATCACCATGTCGGCAAGCGTCGCGAGCCTGGGCGGCGTCGGCTACGTCGTGGCCGCCGGATCCCGCTCGGGCGCCGGCGCGGTGGCAGCCGCCGTTGTCGGCGTCCTCACGGTGACGGCTTCCTGGTTTGTCGTGCACACGATATTCACCGTGCACTACGCACGGCTCTACTATTCGGGCGAGCCGGGGGGCATCAACTTCCACGACCCCGAGCCGCCCCGCTTCCGGGACTTCGCGTATGTGGCCTTCACCGTCGGAATGACCTTTCAGGTATCCGACACCGAGATCGGATTGACGTCGATCAGGGCGACGGTGTTGCGCCACGCGCTGTTGTCCTACCTGCTCGGCGCCGTCGTCCTGGCGGTCACCATCAACCTGATCGCGGGCTTGGGTTCAAAGGTCTGAGCACACCGATCGCCCCCGGCGAAACGCCGTCCGCGTCAACCGGACGTTGGGTTAGCTCGCGCCCGCCGCGATCACCTCGTCCACCTCGAGGGCCCGGTCGGCCATCTCGGCGTGTGCCTTGTCCAGCGCCTCGGCCTGATCCTCATCGGCCTTCATCAGCGCCTCGATGTTGAAGCCCGCCATGTCGAGGACCCCCATGTCCCGGAAGGCCTTCTGTACCTTGTCGCCCCACAACCCGATGTCCTTGACGATCGGCACGATGCGGCTGAACAGGTGCGAGCGGAACTGGATCATCAGCGGCGACGTGTCGACCCACGCGGCGCACTCTTTGACGTCCATGCCGAGGGTCTCGAAAACCTCCTCGCCGCGGAACCGGTCGCGCATCAGGTAGCAGGCGTCAACGACGAACTCTTCACGCTCGTCCCGCTCGGTGTCGGTCAGCGCGCAGTAGTAGTCCTTCAACGAGATTCGGCCGAAGGCGACGTGCCGGGCCTCGTCCTGCATGACGTACGCCAGCAACTGCTTGGCCAGCGAGTCCGGCGGCGCCATGTCACGCAGCACCCCGAAGGCGGCGAGTGCGAGCCCTTCGATGAGGACCTGCATGCCGAGGTAGGGCATGTCCCAGCGCGAGTCTCGCAGGGTGTCGTCCAGCAGTGCGGTCAGGTGCTTGTTGATCGGGTAGACCAGATCGACCTTCTCCTGCAGGAACCGCGAGAACGCCTCGACGTGCCGGGCCTCGTCCATGGTCTGGGTGGCCGCGTAGAACTTCGCGTCCAGGTCGGGGACGACCTCGACGATCTTGGCCGCGCACACCATCGCGCCCT
The DNA here is from genome assembly GCA_963820045.1 of uncultured Actinomycetota bacterium. GTDB lineage: Bacteria > Actinomycetota > Actinomycetes > Mycobacteriales > Mycobacteriaceae > Mycobacterium. The sequence goes on along the minus strand of CAWFYN010000010.1, from coordinate 1,604,212 downwards.
GTTCGCCGTGCAAAAACTGCGAGAACTGCCAGGCCTGGAAGTGCCGGCGCATCTCGGCCCGCCGTGCGTCGTCTGCGGCGTCCCACATCGGGCTGCCGAACAACGGATGAAACTCGTCGGGCAGCCCGACCGGGTTCGTCGGGTCGACGTCTTGCGCCCAGTCGATCCGCGACTGGGCGTCCCACTGCTTGTCCTTTCCCTTTTGGTACAGGGACAGGAGTCGGGCGCGCCCGTCGTCGTACTCCCACGTGAAGCGCGCGTCGCCGGCACTGGGAACCTCCCACGAGTACGGGGCGGGCACCTGCGTGTACTTGTCCCTCGTAGTCATGAACTGCCTTCCCGCTACCGGTGTGACCAGTGGTCATATGACGTGTATCACATTGCACCGGATGCCGCAGCGCGTCAAGCCTGGCGGGCGGTCCAACTGACCCAGCTGGCGGTCGGGGGCCCGCTGCAACGCCCAACGAACGAAGCGCCCCCGGCCAATTTGACCGGGGGCGCTTCGTTACCAGGCGCCTCTAGTGATGGTGATGCCCGTGCCCATGCCCGTGGTCATCGTGGTCGTCAGCGGGCTTCTCGACAATCGCCGTCTCGGTGGTGAGCACCATCCGGGCTACCGACGCCGCGTTGAGCACCGCGGACCGGGTCACCTTGACGGGGTCGATCACGCCCTCGGCGATCAAGTCGCCATAGGTGAGCGTGTCCGCGTTGAGCCCGTGCCCGGGCGGCAACTCGCCGACCTTGTTCACCGCGACCGCGCCGTCCAGGCCGGCGTTGGTGGCGATCCAGTACAGCGGCGCCGCGAGCGCCTCGGCGAACACCTCGACGCCCGACGCCTGATCGCCGGACAGCGATCCGCGCAGCTCCTTCAGCGCTTTGCGCGCCCCGATGAGCGCCGAACCGCCGCCCGCGACGATGCCCTCCTCGACGGCGGCCTTGGCGGCCGCGACGGCATCCTCGACGCTTTCCTTGCGTTCCTTGAGCGCGGTCTCGGTGGCGGCGCCGACCTTGAGTACGGCGACGCCGCCGGCCAGCTTGGCCAGCCGCTCCTGCAGCTTCTCGCGGTCCCACTCGGAATCGCTCTTGTCGATCTCGGCGCGCAACTGCTTGATCCGGTCGGCGACGGCGTCCTTGGAGCCGCCGCCCTCGACGACGATGGTGTCGTCCTTGCTGACCACCACGCGCCGGGCCGAGCCCAGCACGTCGATGTCGACCTCCCGCAGCAGCAGCCCGGCATCGGGATTGATCACCTGGCCGCCGGTGACCACCGCCAGGTCCTCGAGGAAGGCCTTACGCCGGTCGCCGAAGAACGGCGCCTTGACGGCAACCGCCTTGAGCGTCTTGCGGATCGAGTTGACGACCAGCGTCGCCAGGGCCTCCCCCTCGACGTCCTCGGCGATGATCAGCAGCGGCTTACCCGACTCGGCGACCTTCTCCAGCATGGGCAGCAGGTCGGGCAGCGAACTGATCTTCTCCTGGTGCAGCAAAATCAGCGGGTCGTCCAGCACGGCTTGCTGCGAATCGAAATCGGTGACGAAATACGCCGACAGGAAACCCTTGTCGAAACCGACGCCCTCGGTGAACTCCAGCTCGGTGCTCAGCGTCGACGACTCTTCGACGCTGACCACGCCGTCGGTGCCGACCTTGGTCATCGCCTCGCCGACCAGCTCGCCGAGCTGCTGGTCGCGCGACGACACCGTCGCCACCTGAGCGATCCCCTCCTTGCCGGACACCGGGGTGGCCGAGGCCAACAGCGCCTCGGACGCCGCGTCGGCCGCCTTGGAAATTCCGATGCCGAGCTCGATCGGGTTGGCGCCGGCCGCAACCAGGCGCAGGCCGCCCTTGATCAATGCCTGCGCCAGCACGGTCGCGGTCGTGGTGCCGTCGCCCGCCACATCGTTGGTCTTGGTGGCCACCGACTTCACCAGCTGCGCGCCCAGGTTCTCGAACGGGTCTTCCAGGTCGATCTCTCGCGCGACGGTGACGCCGTCGTTGGTGACCGTGGGCCCGCCAAAGGCCTTGGCCAGCACCACATGCCGGCCGCGCGGCCCCAGTGTCACCCGGACCGCGTCGGCGAGCGCGTTGACGCCGGCCTCGATGGCGCGGCGCGCGGACTCGTCGTACTCAATAAGTTTGCTCATCAGGCTCCTTGGTAACGCATGCCGCCCCGGAAATCACCCGCGGTCTCGCGCGGGGATCGCCGGGGCGGAACACGGTTCTTACTTCGATACGACAGCCAGCACGTCGCGCGCCGAAAGGATCAGGTACTCCTCGCCGTTGTACTTGATCTCGGTGCCGCCGTACTTGCTGTAGATGACGGTGTCGCCTTCCGAGACGTCCAGCGGGATCCGCTTCTCGCCGTCCTCGTCCCAGCGGCCGGGACCGACTGCAACGACGGTGCCTTCCTGCGGCTTCTCCTTGGCGGTGTCAGGAATGACCAGACCGGACGCGGTCGTGGTCTCGGCCTCGTTGGCCTGCACGAGAATCTTGTCCTCGAGTGGCTTGATGTTCACCTTCGCCACGATTGGAGCCCTCCACTAGTTAGATCGGGTCCGGGACGGTCGCCCCGGCCGGAGTTGGCGGTCGGTCCGGGGGTAACCCCAACCGTCCGATTATCAGGGATTCGGCAGTCGTCCATGCCCGAGCGCCGTCGTCGCGGGTGCCGACACAGGGTTTGGCCGATTGCCACCTAGCACTCTATACACGAGAGTGCTAGCACTCAAGGGCGGCCCGCTGCGTACCGGATGTTCACTATCAGCGATCACGTCACCTGGGCTTTTATCACCGGTAGGCCCGGGTCGCTGGGCGCGTCCAGCGGTGACTGCGGCGCCCCGGCGGCCACCAGGTGCGCGGCGAACGAGGCGATCATCGCCCCGTTGTCGGTGCAGAGCCGGGGTTTGGGGATCCGCAACGTCAGCCCGGCCGCCGCGCATCGCTGCTCCGCCAACTCCCGCAGCCGCGAATTGGCGGCCACTCCCCCGGCGATCAGCAGGGTCGAGACGCCGAGCCCGGTCGCGGCGCGCACCGCCTTCATGGTCAACACGTCGGCGACGGCTTCCTGAAAGCCCGCGGCGACGTCGGCGTTCACCGCATCCGGATGACTCTCCAGGTAGCGCGCCACGGCCGTCTTGAGTCCGGAGAAGCTGAAGGCGTGCGGGTCATCGGCGGGGCCCGTCATGCCGCGCGGGAAGGCTGGGATCTCCGCGGCCTCCCGGCCGCAGGTGCGGGCCAGGTCGTCGAGCACCTTGCCGCCGGGGTAGCCCAGCCCCAGCAGCCGGGCCACCTTGTCGTAGGCCTCGCCGGCGGCGTCGTCGACCGTGCTGCCCAGCTCCACGATCGGTTCGCCGAGCGATCGCACGTGCAGCAGGTGGGTGTGTCCGCCGGACACCAGCAGCGCCACGCACTCGGGCAGCGGCCCGTGTTCGTAGACGTCGGCGGCCAGGTGCCCGCCCAGGTGGTTGACGGCGTAGAACGGCACCCCCCACGCGGCCGAATACGCCTTGGCCGCCGCCACTCCGACCAGCAGGGCGCCGGCCAGGCCGGGCCCGATCGTGGCGGCGACGATGTCGGGCTTCTTTAGGCCGGCCGTCGCCAGCGCGCGGCGCATGGTGGGGCCGAGGGCCTCCAGGTGCGCCCGCGACGCGATCTCGGGGACCACGCCGCCGAAACGGACGTGTTCGTCGACGCTGGACGCCACCTCGTCGGCCAACAGCGTCACGGTGCCGTCGCCGTCGAGCCGCGCGATGCCGACTCCCGTTTCGTCACAAGAGGTTTCGATGGCCAAGATGATCGTCATGGGCCTCCCCCGCAAGCGGGTGGTGCCCCCACCCGGCGCATGGTGTACGCGTCGGCGCCGCTCGCGCGGTAGTAGCGCCGGCGCAGCCCGATCTGCTTGAATCCCACGCTGCGGTACAGCGCGATGGCCGCCTCGTTGTCGGTGCGCACCTCGAGGAAGACGACGCCGCCGTCGGCGAAGCCCAGCAGCTCGTCGAGCAACCGGCGGCCGATGCCCTGCCCCTGATAAGGGGTGTCCACGCCGATGGTGTGGACCTCGTACTCGAACGGCGCGGTGCGGCCCAGCCGCGAGATTCCCGCATACCCGATGAGCGTGCCGCCGGCGCGCGCACCCACGTAATGGTTGTGCGGGCTGGCCAGTTCCCGGTTGAAGGCCGCCGCGGGCCACGGGTCGTCGCCGTCGAACAGCTGCCTTTCCAGCTCGGCGCAGCGCTCCACGTCAGCGGGCGTCAACGCGCCTAGGGTCACGGGCTCGCTGGGGGCGGTCATTGCCGCGCCGCCATCGGTTTGGCGTCCGGGCGGCGAAGATACAGCGCCACCAACGGCAAGGGGCGCTGCGTCCAGTCGGGCACCGCGGCGACGAGCCCGGCCGGTGTGGGATAGACGGGCCCGCAGTGCGGCAGGTCGAACAGCGCCGCGTGCTCCTTCGAGCCGGCCACCGCCTGCGCGACGCCGGGATCGACGTCGGCCGGGGCGTTGACTCCCGGTCCCGCCATGCGGAACCCGTCGCGGTAGCGCGCCCAATACACCTCGCGCCGGCGGGCGTCGGTGACTACCAGCACCTCCCCGGCGGTACGCACCCCGATGGCGTCCAGGCTGCACACCCCACGCACGGGGATGCCCAGCGCGTGCGCGTAGGCGGCGGCGGTCGCCATCCCGACGCGCAGGCCGGTGAACGGGCCGGGGCCGCAGCCCACCACGACGGCGTCGAGGTCGCCCATCGCCACCCCCGCGTCGGCGAGGGCGGCCAGCACGTTCGGCGTGAGCCGTTCGGCGTGCGCCCGGGCGTCGACGGTGACCCGCTCGGCCAGCACGGACAAGTCGTCGCGCCGGACGATCCCGGCCGTCACCGCCGGGGTGGCGGTGTCGAGAGCGAGGACGAGACTCACGCGAGCGCCCACTGCCACGAAGCGATCCGCACGTCGGAGCCGCTGAGGCGTTCCAAACGAACGTCGAGGTGCCGCTCGGCGAGGCGTTCGACGAGGCCCTCGCCCCACTCCACGACCACGACCGCGTCGTCGAGTTCGGTGTCGAGGTCCAGTGAGTCGAGTTCCCCCAGCAGGTCGGCGCCGTCGGTGTCCAAAAGCCGGTACATGTCGACGTGAATCATCGCCGGCGCGCCCGGCCGCCGCGGCGGGTGCACCCGCGCCAGCACGTACGACGGTGAGGTGACCGGGCGGTCGACGTCCATCGCCGCGGCAATACCCTTGGCCAGCACGGTCTTTCCCGCGCCGAGCGGACCGGTGAGCACCACCACGTCGCCCGCCCGCAGCTGCCCACCGAGGCGCGACCCCAGCGCGATGGTGTCCTCGACGCGGTCCAGGGTGGCCGTGCCCCCATCCGTGTCAGCCACTCCGCCGCATTCTTTCCCGCATCCACCGGGCCGCCAGCGCGGTGCGGCCCGGGTTGACCCGCTTGACCAGCCGGACCAGCCCGTGATTGATCGCCTCGGGCTTGTCCAGCAGCGCGAGGTGGCTGGCCCCCTCAACGATGACCAGCTCGGATTGCGGCAGCGAGGCCGCCATGTTGCGCGAGTATTCGTCCGGCGTGAGCAGGTCGTGATCACCGCAGGCGATCAGGGTCGGGATGCGCAGCAAGGTCCACAGGCCGGCGGTTTCGTCGTGGGCTTCCAGGGCGTCCAAGAACTCCACCATCGTCGGGATCCGGGTGCCGTTCATCATCCGCTGCGAGAAGGCATCCAGGCTCGGACTGACGTGCAGGTCGCTGTAGGAGGCTGCGCGCAGGACCGGGCCGATCAGCGAACGCGACACGTTGCGGCCGCGGTGGATCAGCTTGGGGGCGGACCGCGCGGTGAACCGGAACGCTTCCAGCGCCGGGTTTTTCAGGATCTCGCCCAGCGGGGACCGGGAAACGCCTTCGGCCGCAGAGGAAATCAGCGCGGCACCGACGATTCGGCGCCCGTACTGGTCGGGGAATTGGCGAGCATGTGACAACACCGTCATGCCGCCCATGGAGTGGCCGACCAGCACGACCATCCCGCGCGGCGCGACCACCCGGAGCACGATTTCCAGGTCTTGACCGAGTTGGGTCAGCGTGTAGCTCTCACGCGCGGCCTCGCCCGATCGTCCGTGCCCGCGCTGGTCGTAGAAGACCATCCGGACGCCCGGGCCCACGTGCTGGGGCAGTCGCGTCCGCTGAAAATGAAAGGCGCCCATCCGCAAACAGAATCCGTGGACGAAAATTATGGTCAGTGGGGCGTCCGCCGGGCCGGCTTCCCGGATTGCCAAGGGCACCCCGTCGGGGGTCGTGACCACGGAGCCGCGGTCGTCGTCGATCCTGTCGAAATCCTCGTCGGCGTAGGGGTCGTCGACGCCGCGGGCCCGCTGGATCATCGACCGGCGGGCCGAGGCTCCGACGATGGTGGCGAGGGCAGTCAGCCCCGCCCCTCCCGCGAGCCAAGCCCTTCCCTTCTGGCGTCTGCGAGTTTCCTTACGGCTCAATGGTTCGTGCCTCGCGATAGGTTCTGGTGATGCGCCCGCGCGGGCTGGTCACCACTTCGTAATGGATGGTCCCGAGCAGGTCCGCCCAGTCCTGTGCGGTGGGTTCCCCGCTGCTGCCCGGCCCGAACAGGATCGCCTCGTCGCCCTCGGCCACGTCGGTGGAACCGGGACCCAGGTCGACGACGAATTGGTCCATGCAGATCCGTCCGACCCCGGGGCGCCGCTTGCCGTTGATCAGCACGTCCAACCGTCCCCCCAGCGACCGGAAGACGCCGTCGGCGTAGCCGATCGGCAGCAGCGCCAGGTTGGTGTCGCGTTCCGCGGTCCAGGTGTGACCATACGACACGCTCTCGCCCGCGAGAATCGGCTTGACCAGCGCCACAGGGCATTTCACCGTCATCGCCGGTACCAGTCCCATGTCGCCGAGCTCGGGGACGGGGCTCAGGCCGTACACCGCGATGCCCGGGCGCACCAGGTCGAAGGCCAGATCGGGTCGCGACATGGTGGCCGAGGAGTTCGCCAGGTGCGCGACATCGAACCGCACCCCCTGCTCGGCCGCCTGCGCCAGCATGTCGCTGAAGCGTTGGGCCTGAAGATCATTGACGGGGTTGGCCGGTTGGTCGGCGAACACCATGTGCGACATCAGCCCCCGCACCCGGATGGCGTCCTCGGCGACGGCCCGGCGCAGCGCGGTCAGCATCGACGGGTACTGCGCCGGGTGGACACCGTTGCGGTTCAGCCCGGTGTCGACTTTGACGGTGACCGTCGCGGTCCGGCCCGTCCGGCGCGCCGCGTCGAGCAGCTCGCCCAGCTGGCGCTCCGAAGAGACGGCGATCTCCACGTCGGCCAGCAGCGCCGGCCCGAAGTCGAGGCCCGGCGGGTGCAACCAGGCGAGCACCGGCGCGGCGATTCCGTCGGCGCGCAGCGCCAGCGCCTCCGCGACGGTGGCGACGCCCAGCTCGGCCGCCCCGCCGGCCAACGCCGCGCGCGCGGCCCGGGTGGCCCCGTGGCCGTAGCCGTCGGCCTTGACGACGGCCATCACCTGCGCGGGCCCGGCGTGCTCGCACAGCAACCGCACGTTGTGGGCGATGGCGCCCAGATCCACCAGGGCCTCCGCGAGGACGCCCGGGGTCAGGGATATCGGCGTAACGGCCACGGCCGCCATTGTCCCAGAACCGGCCGGATGCGCCGCCCGCCCACCGCCCCGCGGCGTCCCACTGGCCACAATCGCCCCACGAGTCGCTGCGCCGGGCGGCACTCGATGTGCCCGCCTCCGAGCGACACACGCATCCCTTGCCCGGCGGAAGCCCGCCGCGGACTCAGTGGGCGAAATGCTGGGCTTCGTAGTGACCGCCGGGCTTGAGCTTGTCCAGCGAGGTCAGGGCCGAAACGGCGTCGTCGTGCAGCGCGCGGGCCAGGTCGGCCGACAGCCCTTCCCGCACCACGATGCGCAGCACCGAGACGTCGGTGGCGTTGTCGGGCATGGTGTAGGCGGGCACCTGCCAGCCGTAACCCCGCAGCTCGTGGGAAAGGTCGAACTCGTTGTACCCGCGGTTCTTGGCGAGCCGGAAGGTGACCACCGGGATCGCCGAACCGTCGGAGATCAGCTCGGCGTGGTCGCCGACGCGCAGCTGCTCACCCAGCCACCGCGCGGTCGACGACAGCGACTGCATGACCTGGGTGTAGCCCTCGCGGCCCAGCCGCAGGAAGTTGTAGTACTGGCCCACCACCTGGTTGCCGCCGCGGGAGAAATTCAGCGTGAAGGTCGGCATGTCGCCGCCCAGGTAGTTGACCCGAAACACCAGATCCTCGGGTAAATACTCTTGGCTGCGCCACACCACGAATCCGATACCGGGGTAGGTCAGCCCGTACTTGTGGCCGCTGACATTGATGGACACCACCCGAGGTAGCCGAAAATCCCACTTCAGTTCGGGGTGCAGGAAGGGCACCACGAATCCCCCGCTGGCGGCGTCGACGTGCACCGGGACGTCCACGCCGCCGCCCGCCGCCAATTTGTCCAGCGCGGCGCAGATCTCGGCGACGGGTTCCAGCTCACCGGTGTAGGTGGTGCCCAGGATCGCCACCACGCCGATGGTGTCCTCGTCGACGGCGTCGACGACCTGTTCGGGGGTGATGACGTAACGCCCCTCCTCCATGGGCAGGTAGCGCGGTTCGACATCGAAGTAGCGGCAGAACTTCTCCCACACCACCTGGACGTTGGAGCCCATCACCAGGTTGGGAGTGCGCTTCTCCCAACCCTTTCCGACCCGCTGGCGCCAGCACCACTTCAGCGCCAGCCCGCCCAGCATGACCGCCTCGCTGGAGCCGATGGTCGACACCCCGATCGCGCTGGACGGATCGTCATCACGCAGGTTGTCGGCGTGAAAGAGGTCGGCCACCATGCAGACGCAGCGCTGCTCGATCGCCGCGGTCGCCGGGTACTCGTCCTTATCGATCATGTTCTTGTCGAATGTCTCGGCCATCAGCCGCCCGGCCTCGGGGTCCATCCAGGTGGTGACGAAGGTGGCCAGGTTCAGCCGGGAGCTGCCGTCGAGCATCAGCTCGTCGTGGATGAAGCGGTAGGCGGCCTCCGGATCCATCGACTCGTCGGGCAGCCGCAGCGCCGGCACGGGGGTGGTGAACAAGCGCCCGGTGTAGGCGGGGGCGATGGAGTGCGCGGGTACGGAGGGATGGCTGAGGGTCACGACGGATCCTTTCGTTGGACGGCTTGGAGCTACAGGGCGGCCAGGGCGGCCCTGATGTGCGGCACGATGCGCGACGCCGACGTCGGCGCGTCACCGGGGCCCGGGTCGGCGGCTGAGCACGCCGCCGCCTGCGCGTGCACGAACGCGGCCGCCGCGGCCGCCTCGGCCGCCGGGAGGCCCGCCGCGAGCAGCGCACCGATCATGCCGGACAGCACGTCGCCGGAGCCGGCGGTCGCCGCCCAGGATTGCCCGGCCGGATTGAGGTACACCGGCCCACCCGGATCGGCGATGACGGTGACGTTCCCCTTGAGCAGCACGGTGGCGCCGAAGGTGTCGGCCAGCTTCCGGCATGCGCCCACCCGGTCAGCACCGGGCGGGTTACCCGCCAGACGGGCGAATTCACCGGCGTGCGGGGTCAACACCGTCGGCGCGTTGCGGTTGGCGACCAGCTCGGGGTGCGCCGCCAGGATGGTCAGCCCGTCGGCGTCCACGATCACCGGCAGGTCGGTCTCCAGCGCGAACCACAGCGCGGCGGCCCCGGTGTCGTCGGTGCCCAATCCCGGCCCGACGACCCATGATTGCACCCGCCCGGCCGACGCCGGGGTGAGCGCCGCGATCACCTCCGGCCAGTGCGCGAGCACCTCGCGGTGCGCGCTGCCGGCGTAGCGGACCATGCCGGAGGTCGCCGCGACGGCGGCGCCGGTGCACAGCACGGCGGCGCCCGGATACGTCGACGAGCCGGCCATCACGCCGGTCACGCCCTGGGTGTACTTGTCGTCGTGGGGTCCGGGCACCGGCCAGCGCGCGGCCACGTCGGCGGCCTCGAAGCCCAGCACGTCCGTGTCCGGCAACTCGAGACCGATGTCGACCAACTCCACCCGCCCGCAGTCGCCGAGCGCGTGCACCGGTTTGAGCCCGCCGAAGGTGACGGTCAGCGCGGCGCGCACCGCGGGCCCGGTGATCGCCCCGGTCGCCACGTCGACGCCGCTGGGGATGTCGACGGCGACCACCGGAATCCCGGCGTCGTCAACGGAAGCGAACACCTCGGCCGCGGCCGGGCGCAGCGGGCCGGAGCCGGAGATGCCCACGACCCCGTCGATGACGAGATCGGTTGCCGGCGAGACGCTTTCCACGACACGACCGCCGGCCTTCCTGAACGCCGCCAGCCCCTTGCGGTGGGTGCGCTCGGGGTTGAGCAGCACCGCGTCGGCGGCCGCGCCGCGACGGCGCACGAATGTCGCGGCCCACAGCGCGTCACCGCCGTTGTCTCCCGAACCGACGACCGCGCACAGCCGGCGGCCGGCCACCCCGCCGGTGCGGGCCCGCAATTCGGCGACGATCCCGGCGGCCAGTCCGAAGGCCGCGCGCCTCATCAGGGCCCCGTCGGGAAGGCTGGCCAGCAGCGGCGCCTCGGCCTGACGGATCGCGTCTACGGAGTAGTAGTGCCGCACCATTGCCACATTACGGGTAGGGACCGTGCGGTTTGACGACGCCGCTCAGGCCGATGCCTCGGGCGAACGGCGCGGTCGTGTCATGGCCCGCAGCCGCGCCGGGCTCAGCTGCCGGCCGTCCTTGTGCCGGGTCATCGGGTAGAAACAGAGCCCGACCAGGATCGAGGTGAAGTGCCCGATCGCGGTGAAGTTCAGCTCAATACGGTCCATCGCGATCAACGGGAAACCGAAGATGACCAACAGTACGCCCAGATAGCCCCAGCGCCACGGTCGCGCGATGTGATAGGCCAGCACACCCATCACCCCGACCAGGAAGTAGCTCACCCCGATGTCGCGGGCGTGCACCAGCCTTTCCGACGCGTCGTGGTCCTCGATCGCGAAATAGAGCAGGCCCTCGCTGAAATAGGTGGACAGAATGTGGGCGCTCAATCCCACTGTGAGCCAACGCAACTGGCCCAGCCAGTGTTCGGCCGGCGCCAGGAACAGGGTGAACAGCAGCAGGTACGGCGTCAGGTTGTACCCGTCGATCCACAGCAGGCTGGAGAACAGCACATCGAGCGGATCCCGCGCCAGTCCGTTGATGTTGGTGGAATGGTGCAGCAGCATCGAGTGCAGTTGCCACCGGGGAAGGTGGTGTTGAATGATCGTCGTGATCAGCAGGACGAGCAGCCACCCATAGGTCAACGGCGCGCCGCTGACGTAATGCCAGACCGCGATCCCCATGCTGCGCAGCCGGGACCGCACCGGTGCATCCGTCACGTCATCACCTTCGCACGCCGGTCGGCTCGTCGTCCGCTTAGGCGGCAAACGCGTCAACCGGTCGGCGATTGTGCCGCCGGCGTTGTCGGTTGGTCGGCGTCGGGTCGCAGATGCCGCCACCAGCAAGCGATGTAGAGCAGCATCGAGATCACCAACACGACGAGCACCCACAGAACGATCGTGATGTCGATCCAGCCGCCGAATGGCGGCGAGCCGGGAAGCGCGTTGCGCAACGGCACCACCGCGAAGAGCATCGCCGCGTACCACGTTGTCATCGGTGGCTGAAACTTCCGTCGGTTGCGTACCGTCTGAACGGCCACGAAAAGGCCCAGGCCGGCGATGGCGATGAGCACCCCCAGGATGACCATCCCGAACGCCGCCGCGCTGAGCGACCGGTGCGCGGTCACCCGGTAGGGACCGGTCCCGTCGACGGACACCTGCCAACCGGAAAGATGGTTGACAAAGGTCACCGGCACCCGCTCGGGCACGTCCCCTGGCCCGTGCATGAGCTCGATCTCGACCGGCCCGGAACCGTAGTGGTCGAAGGGCCAATTCTCGATCTCGCCAGCGATGGTCAGCGGGACGGGGAAAACACCGGGCAGCATGCCCTTCGTCCACGTGCGGCGGGTCGGCGTCGCCACCGATCGCACCCGGAGACTGAGGTCTTGGTTGAGGTGCTGGGTTTGCGGATCCAACAGAGCCGATCCCGGCGAAATGGACAGATTGGCCGCCAGCACGCTGTAGTTCGACTGAATGTCTTCGATGACCAAGGTGGCCGTGCTCCCGCCACCCCCGGCCGGGGTCTCCGTCAGGTGGTGCCCACCGCTGCCGGCGTACAGCGCGACCGAGGCGACGTACGCCCCGACGATGGTCACGATCAGAGCGATGATCCCATACCTCAAGACGCCCCCTACCCGACTTGGCCCCCGTGGCCACCGACCGCGAAAATGCTTGCCCAGGGGGCAATGTAGTTCAAGGGCCGCCGCAAACGTGTTGAAACGGAAGGATTTCGATCCAAGCACCGGGCATCAGCCCGATGGCACCGGGACCGGATCCGCCGGCGGGGCAATAACCTCAGGCCTTAGATGCCGCCACCAGCACGCGATGTAGAGCAGCATCGCCACCACCAACGCGACGATCACCCAGAGCACGATGGTCACATCGATCCACGCCCCGAACGGGGGCAAGCCCGGAAGCGCGTTTCGCAGCGGTACCACCGCGAAGAGCATCGCCGCGTACCACGTCGTCATCGGCGGCTGAAACTTCCGCCGGTCACGCAGCGTCTGGATCGCGACGAATAGGCCGAGGCCGGCGATGGCAACGAGCACGCCGCAGATGACGATGCCGAACACCGCTGTGCTCAGCGCGCGCCGCACGCTCAGTCTGTACGCCTCGTGGCCGGTGATCTTGGTGGCGGAGACCTTGAAGCCGGACAGGTGGTCGATCAATATCACCGGGATGAGTTCGGGCGGCTTGGTCGTGTCGCCGCCGGGGAAGAGCTGCACCTCGATCGGTCCCGACGTGTAGTTGTCGAACGGCCAACGTTCGACGTGACCGGCGATGGTCAGCGGAACCGGGAAGACGCCGGGCAGCATGCCCCGCGAGTATTCGCGTCGACTGGGCTGGGCCGCCGATCTGACTCGCAGAACGAGGTCGTCCTTGAGCCGGTGGGTCACCGGGTCCAGCAGTTCGGATCCCGGTGCCACGGCCAGGTTGGCAACGACCGCGCTGTAGTTCGACTGCATCTCTTCCACGGTCAACGTCGCAATGCTGTGGGCGGCCACCTCGGCGGTGTCGCTCAGGGTGCCGGGAGCGGCTCCTTCGACCGTGTCCTCATAGAGCTCAACCAAACCGGCATAGGCTCCGACAATGAGCACGACAAGACCCGCCATGGCGAATCTTCTGACCGCCGAACGCATGCATCCATCCCTATTCGATGTGACCGTCTGAGCCGATTCTGCGGGAAGCCCCGCTCAAGGGAATGTAGCAACAACGCGACGCCGGCGGCCGTCACGGCCCAACGACAGGTGCTGGTTATTCGACGGTGACGGACTTGGCGAGGTTACGCGGCTTGTCGACGTCGTAACCGCGGGCCTGCGCCACCGACGCGGCGAACACCTGCAGCGGGATGGTCGACAGCAACGGCTGCAGAAGTGTTGACACGGAGGGTATTTCGATCAGGTGGTCGGCGTAGGGCCGCACGGTGTCGTCGCCTTCTTCGGCGATCACGATGGTGATCGCGCCGCGGGCCTGGATCTCGCGGATGTTGGACAGCAGCTTGGCGTGCAGCGTGGCGGCACTCTTGGGCGAGGGCATGACGACGATGACCGGCATGTCGTCCTCGATCAGCGCGATCGGGCCGTGCTTGAGCTCGCCGGCGGCGAACCCCTCGGCGTGCATGTAGGCCAGTTCCTTGAGTTTCAGCGCGCCTTCCAGCGCCACCGGGTAGCCGACGTGGCGACCCAGGAACAGCACGGTCGAGGACTGGGCGAACCGATATGCCAGGGCGGTCACCGGCTCCATCGTCGCGAGCACCCGCGCCACCAGGTCCGGCATGGCTTCCAGCTCGCGGTACTCGCGCTCGACCTCGTCGGGGTACTTGGTGCCGCGGGCCTGCGCCAGCGCCAGGCCGACCAGGTAGTTGGCGGCGATCTGCGCCAGGAAGGTCTTCGTCGAGGCCACGCCGATCTCGGGGCCGGCGCGGGTGTAGAGCACGGCGTCGCATTCGCGCGGGATCTGCGAGCCGTTGGTGTTGCAGATGGCCAGCACCTTGGCCTTCTGCTCCTTGGCGTGCCGGACCGCTTCGAGTGTGTCGGCGGTCTCCCCGGACTGCGAGATGGCGACCACCAGGGTGCTGCGGTCCAGCACCGGGTCGCGGTAACGGAATTCGCTGGCCAGTTCCACCTCGACGGGCAGCCGGGTCCAGTGCTCGATCGCGTATTTCGCCAGCAGCCCGGAGTGATACGCGGTGCCGCAGGCCACGACGAACACCTTGTCGACCTCGCGCAGCTCCTGATCGGACAGCCGCTGCTCGTCGAGCACGATCCGGCCGTCGACGAAGTGGCCGAGCAGGGTGTCGGCCACGGCGGCGGGCTGCTCGTCGATCTCCTTGAGCATGAAGTACTCGTAGCCGCCCTTTTCGGCGGCGGCCAGATCCCAGTCGATGTGAAACGGCGCGATATTCGACGTCCGCGTTCGCCGCGGAAGTCGGTGATCCGGTAGCCGTCGGCGGTGATCACCACGGCCTGGTCCTGGCCGAGTTCGATGGCGTCGCGGGTGTGCTCGATGAACGCGGCGACGTCGGAGCCGACGAACATCTCGCCCTCGCCGACACCGACCACCAGCGGTGTCGAGCGGCGGGCGGCGACGATGGTGCCGGGTCGTCGGCGTGGGTGAACACCAGCGTGAAGTGGCCCTCCAGCCGGCGCAGCACCGCCAGCACCGAGGCGACGAAGTCGCCCGCGGTCGTCGCCGTGCGGGTATGCCCGCGCCACCAGGTGCACCGCGACCTCGGTGTCGGTGTCGCTGGCGAATTCCACGCCCTGGGCCTCCAGCTCGTGGCGCAGGCGGCGGATAGTTCTCGATGATGCCGTTGTGGACGACGGCGATCTTGCCGGAGGCATCGCGGTGCGGGTGCGCGTTTCGGTCGGTGGGGCGCCCGTGGGTGGCCCAGCGGGTGTGGCCCAGGCCGGTGGTGCCGCTCAGCGACTGCGGCGGCATCTGCGCGACGGCCTCCTCCAGGTTGGCCAGCCGACCGGCGCGGCGGCACACGGTCAGCGCCCCGGCGCCGTCGACCAGTGCGATTCCCGACGAGTCGTAGCCGCGGTACTCCATCCGGCGCAGCGCATCCATGACGACCTCGCAGGCAGGCTGCTGCCCGACGTAGCCGACGATTCCGCACATTCACACCAGGGTAGTGCAGCCGGCACCCGGCCATGGCATGCCGACGCCAACGTTAGGGCGCCCACCTGCGCGAAAGGCCCACGTTGACCGACCCTTACCGCCATTTTCAGCTCCGCCTGAGCGAGCACACCGGCGCGGTCGTCTTCTGGCAGCACCGCAGCTACACCTTCACCGGCACCCTCGGGCAGTGCGAAGCGGCCTACCGCACGGCGCAGCTGCACAACTTGGGGGCCGGGTGGTGGAGTGTGGTGTCGCTGCTGGTGATGAATTGGGTTGCGCTGATCTCCAATTGGAGCGCTATCCGGGGAGTGCGCCAGTTGGCCGCGCAGCCGTCCGCCGCCGCTTATGCCCCCGCCCCGCCCGCTCCCCTCGCTCCCCGCCGGGGTGGTATCCCGACCCGTCGGGGCCCGGGCACCGCTATTGGGACGGGGCCGGGTGGACGTCGTGGACCAATCAACCCGGGTTTCCCACGCAAGGACGCTGACCGTCCGCTTCATGCCGTCTTCATAAACGGTGGAACGCTTTTCACCTGATGTATTCGTGACGTTTTCGCTTGCGTCATCGCCCTAGCAATTCGGCTACTTAAAATTCTGCATATCGGCTACGACTGGCAACCGCCGAAGCCAGCAGAAAGGACGACTCGTTGACGCCCGCCTGATCACGACAGCCTGGGTAACCACGGGGTTCACCGGGGAGAATGCGCGCAGCGCAACCTTATCTTTTCAGCAATAACCGTTTGTGACAGACATCAATGCCGATAGTCCAGCTACCCGGTAACTGCGTTTCATGCCCGGTCTTCAATTTGGGCTTGGCATAAAAATTAAAGCGCAGCGTAAGCCGCCGGATGTGTAAACGTTAATAGATGTTAATCCTAAATTCTGCATACCTTCTTCAAGGGGAGAATCATGACTGCCGTTCTGTTCGACGATGTGGTAACCACTTCACCCGCCCCCAGCCTGACGCTGGCTCCGGCGCCCAAGCCTGCGTCCCGCCGGCGTCATCGCGAGCCGATCGGCGGTGGCGACCCGATGGTGGACGCGGCCGCCCGGCTGCTCAGCATCCCGCTGCGCCACATGTATGCGGCGCTCTGGCGGGTGGGCATGATCGAGGTCAGGGCCTAGCCGCGATGCGCTAACGTCGACGCGTGGCCCGCACCCGCAAGCTCGTCGCCGCCCTCAGTCGCCGTGGCCCGCATCGGGTTTTGCGTGGTGACCTGGCCTTCGCCGGTTTGCCGGGGGTGGTGTACACCCCGGAGGCGGGGCTGAGCCTGCCCGGGATCGCGTTCGGTCACGACTGGCTCACCAAGGCCGCTCGCTATTCGGGTCTACTCGAACACCTCGCGTCGTGGGGCATCGTGGCCGGCGCTCCCGACACCCAGCGCGGCCTGGCCCCTTCCGTGTTGAACTTCGCCTTCGACCTCGGGACCGCGCTGGACATCGTGGCGGGTGTGCGGCTCGGACCGGGCAAGATCAGCGTGCATCCGGCCAAGCTCGGCGTGGTCGGGCACGGTTTCGGCGGCTCGGCCGCGGTGTTCGCCGCGGCCGGCATGCCGAACAAGCTGGCCGCGGCGGCGGCGTTGTTTCCCGCCGTCACCAGCCCCCCGGCCGAGGACCCGGCGACGACGCTGAAGCTCCCGGGGCTGATCTTGACCGCGCCGGCAGATCCGAAGTCGCTGACCTCCAACGCGCTGTCGCTATCCCGCGCATGGGACGCGGCCACGCTGCGCATCGTCAGCAAGGCCCAACCCGGCGGGCTGGTGGAGGGCCGGCGGTTGACGAAGGTGTTCGGCCTGGCCAGCCCGCACCGGCGCACGCAGCGAACGGTGCGCGCGCTGCTGACCGGTTACCTGCTCTACACGCTGGGTGGCGACAAGGCCTACCGCGACTTCGCCGATCCCGACGTCCACCTGCCCAAGACGGACCCGCCGGATCCCGAGGCGCCGCCGGTTGCCTTGGAAGAGAAGATCGTCGCGCTGTTGAAGTGATGCGGCAACGGGTAATTGCCCACCGTGTCGAACGTGCATGCGCTATACGACCGCTGGATCAACGAACTGTGGGCATGGACCGGACGAACTCCGGCGGATGGTCGAAGAAACCCGAAACATGATGGCGGACTTGACGTTTGCCATCGAGCTGGGCCCGCTGTCCGAGGGCGACCTGGTCGCCGGCCGCTGGGTGGGCACCGGCCGCGGCCCGGACGGGCCGGTCTCCTTCACCGGCAATGACATCCTGCGCCTGACCGGCGACGGTCGACGGTTCGCGGAGTACTGGACGGGCACCTCGGCGGGCTGAAGTTTCCCAGCCCCGCGGCGCGCGGGTGGCGGCGTGGTATCTGTCATTGATGCGAATCGGGATCGCTCTGGATTATTCGGGCGGCTTTCACCAGGCCGTTGACCGCGTGGTTGAACTCGAGAAGGCCGGCATCGACATCGCCGTGGTGGCCGAGGCGTACGCCTTCGACGCCGTGAGCCAGCTCGGGTACCTGGCCGCCAAGACGAACACCGTCGAGTTGGCCTCGGGGGTGTTTCCCATCTACATCCGCACCCCCTCGCTGCTGGCGATGACGGCCGCGGGCCTGGACTTCGTGTCCGACGGGCGCTTCCGGCTGGGGATCGGCACGTCCGGACCGCAGGTAATCGAGGGCTTTCACGGCGTCGAGTTCGATGCCCCGCTGGGCCGCACCCGCGAGATCGTGGAGATCTGCCGCAAGGTGTGGCGCCGGGAACGGCTACAGCACGCCGGCAAGCACTACCAGATCCCGTTGCCGCCCGACCGCGGAACGGGGTTGGGCAAATCCCTGCAGCTCATCAATCACCCTGTGCGCGAGCGCATTCCGATCACGATCGCCGCGCTGGGCCCAAAAAACGTCGAGCTGACCGCCGAGATCGCCGAAGGCTGGCAGCCCGTCTTCTACCTTCCGGACAAGGCCGCGTCGGTGTGGGGTGAGGCGCTGGCGGCCGGTGCCGCCAAGCGGGATCCGGCGCTGGGCCCACTGGACGTCATGGTGCACGCGTCGGTGGCCATCGGCGACGACGTCGACGGGCGGCTGGCGTGGGTCAAGCCGCAGCTGGGCCTCTACCTCGGCGGGATGGGCGCCAAGGGCCGCAACTTCTACCACGCCCTGGCGACCCGGTACGGGTTCGGCGAGGTGGCCGACCGCATCCAGGAGCTGTACCTGTCGGGCCGCAAGAAGGAGGCCATCGACGCGGTGCCCGACGAACTGGTGCGCGGCATGTCGCTGGTCGGCCCGCGCGGTTACGTCGCCGAGCGCCTGGCCGCCTTCGCCGAGGCGGGCGTGACCACGCTGTTGCTCAGCCCGTTGGCCGCCGACCGCGCCGAATCCGTGCGCTACGTCGAGGAAGTGCTGCAGCTTCGCCCCGCCTGAGGCCTCACTGCCCGGCCTGCGGAAGCTGGTCCGCGGCGATCTCGCAGGGCGTCTTCCCGTCGGTCGTCGGCGTCGCCGGCTCGCCCGCGGGTGGAGCGGCAACCGGTGCGGACGCGTCGACCGGCGCGGCCACCGGGGGTGGCGGCGCGTCCGCGGACACGGGCGCGTCCGCGGGCACCGGCGCGTTGACCGGTTGAGCCGCCGCGCCGGGCTTGGCCTCTTCGGTGTCCTCGACGTCTTCCGTTTTCGCGGGCTCGCCGTCGGTGTCGTCAGCGGGCCCGTCCGTGTCGTCGGCCTCGACGGGGTCCGCGTCGAAGGCGTTAGCGTCCTCGACGGGATCGGTGGCGCCGAGCTCATCGCCCGCCGAGCCGAGCAGACCCCCGACCGCGTCGACGATCCTGCTGGCCAACCCGAGGAGACCCTCGCCGCTGCCGCCAAGTCCACCGCCCAGCTCGCCCCCCGGCATGCCGGCGGCGTCACCGAGTGCGGTTCCCAAGTCGGGTTGCGGCGTGGCGGGAAGCGGAGGCGGCGCGAGCGTCGCCGCGGTTGGCGCCGGATCCACTGGCGGGCTCGGGGTTACGGCCGCGGGCGTGACCGCGACGGGAGGTGGGCTGGGCGGGGATGTCCGCAACGGTTGGTAACCGGGCCCGAGGTCACCGGGGGCTTCAAGGCAGGCCGCCGGCGCGGCGGCCATCCGGTCGGTGACCATGTCGTAGGAGGTCGCCACACCGTCGCGCGTCGAGCGCATCGTGGTCAGCCAGTCGTTGCGGATCTCGTTGTCCACGTACGGCATTACTTGTTCGCGCACCACCTCTTCGGCGGCTTGCCGATCGCCCACCCCGGCCGCGACCGCCGCGGCGGCGGCCAACCATGCCGGCCGCTGCGCCTGCGTGCGGTCGTCGACGGCCAAGGCGGTCGCGACCTTCGAGTCGACCAGGTACCACAGGTTGTCGCGCAGTGATTCGCACCGTTGCGCCGCCGCCCGCAGTTCGGTGGCCACCGCGCTGGCGGCGTCGCAGTGGCGCTCCACGAACCGCACCGCGGCGTCCCCGCCCGGGCCGGTCCACGCCGCGGCCAACTCGGCCACCTGGGCGCGTTGCATCCGCAGCGCTTCGGAGACCGCCTCGCCCGCCGCCCGCAACTCCGCGCAGTCGCGGTCGAGGGCGCGCAGGTCCAGGCCCTCTTCGGTGCCATACCAGTCGCGGACCTGCGCGGGGTGCGCCGTGAGGTCCAGGTGTTGGTAGCCCAGGGCATGGCAGGCCTGCACGTAACTTTGGGTGTGCTCGACGGCGGGCAGCCCCTCGGCGAGACGCTCGGCGACGTCCAGACGGGCGGCCACGATCAGGCGATCCGCGCCGCGGCATACAGTTCGGCGTCGGCGTAGCGGTCGGCGCTGGCCCGCAGGGCGGCGGCGATCTCGACGGACGCGCGCGACCACTGCGCCACTTCGGCGGCCAGCCGCCCCAGCTCGACGCGCAGGGCGTCCCCGCGCGCGGTGTGTGCCCGCCCGGCGCTGGCCCCGCCGAAAGCCAGCCGGCCCAGCTGATCGCTCAGCGCGCGGTCGATGAGGTCGGCGGCCGCACGGAACTGGTCCGCGATTCGGTGCGTCGCGGCGACGTCGATCTCGGTGCGGGTCACGGCTGTGGGTCGTATTCCCCTGTCGAATCTCATGCCTAATCCGACGCCCGGGCAGGCGCCCTGGTTCCGAGGAGATTCAGCGCTGCCGCGCCGTGGGCCACATGTGTCCGCCGGTGCGGCACACCCATAACAACGAAAATTGTTGGGGCTAGGGACTTTTGATCGCTTACCGTTATGAAGCTGCGCTTGGGGCTGGCCAGCCCGGCGATGGCGGCAGGGTGGGAAAGTCGGAACGCGGATATTCACCGCCGCGAACGAGGTCGGGGTGTTGAGGAGCTCGAGTTCGGCACTCGTCGGTGTCGTGTTCAACATCAGGCCACTCGGACGCGAGCCCGTACGGGGCGAAGAAACCGCCCTGGTGGTCGGTGATCTTCCAGCCACCGAACACGTTGACCGACGCGGCGCGGGCCGGTCCCTGCTGATCGGGCATAAGCGGTTCCGGGTTGGTAGGAGCCGTCATGGTGATGCGCATCGGGGCAATACCTGAATCAGGGGGCGGCTCAGCGATATTCGGGGTATATCCGCGACCATGTTCTTGTGCGGTGCCGAATAGGTACTCGCAAACCACCACCGTGACGTCACGGCCAGAGCTCACGATCGACAGGATGTGGGCTTGTTCGGTGCCGACCCATGGCTTTACCGGCTGGCGGTCAGCCTTTGGCCTCAGGTACCGGGTGCCGGTCGGATGGTCAAGGGGCTGGTTAGGACCTACCGCCTGGTTGAATCCCGGGTAGAGATACTTGTCGTCGCCCGTGATCGAGGCCAGCAGGTAGGACTCGGTGTAGGCCCGCACCACCACGGCGGGCCAGGTGGTCACGGCAATGCCGGGGTCGGCGCTCCACACCACGCTGAGATCGTTCAGTGTCGCCGGCCATCCGGCGGGCGGCGCCGTAGTTGTGGGCGACGGGGCCGGGCCGGGGTGGCTGCCCCAGGCGCAGCCGGTGGCCATCGAGGCGGTGATGGTCGACAGCGCCATGCAAGTGCGCAATGCGCGCCGGATGCTAGTCACTTCTTCCCCGGCGGCTCGGGGACACCAATGACGTTGTTGTAGCGGTCGACCATGTATTGGTCTGGCGACATCTTCTCGTTGGGCGGCAAGGCAAGTGACTGAGACAAAGCGGGGCCGATGACGTTGTTGTATTGACCGGCGGTGAGGTCAGGATGTTTGGCTTGCATCTCGTCCAGGGTCGCTAATCGCCCACTGGGATGATCATGGTCATAGACAAGATATTCGGGCGGCAATCCTGAGATGTGTTGGTTTGCCCCGAGCATCGCATCGAGCATCTCTTGGTCTGCGTTTCCGATGTCCATGGGTTGTATCGGCGTCTGGCCCGGTGCCGTGGGCGCGGGCCCCAGCATATCGTTTTCGAGGTTGTGCCCGAGGATCCCGATGGTGGGGCCGGCGACTTTGCCTACTCCTGGAACCCATCCACCCACTGTGCTGGCGGCTTGGACGCCGTCTTCGTAAGCCAGCTTTTTCGAGTCGTATTCCGAGAGCTGTTGGTGGTAACCGTTTTGTTCGTTGGCTTGATAGGCGTCGTGGGTGCCGACGTCGACTAGGCCCCGGAGCGTGGCGGCGTCGTAGAGCTGGTCGCTGTAACCATCGTGATGGGGGTTGAGCGCAAAAGAAGAGTCGTGCAGCAGCGCTTGTGTATATGCATTCTTGTTGAAATCCCGGGCGGCGGTCGGGTCGCTGTCGATTACCGAGAAGACACCTTTGGCGACGGGCAGTGCGCCGGAATGAATGTCGGCTTTTTCGTCCAGGGATCTGCCGAATTCCCCCAGTCCGCCCGATGTTCCCGCGATGTTGTTGATGTAGGGATCCAGGCCATGGCCCATCGCCTGGACGAGGTTGGGGTTCACTTGTCCCAGTGTGTGGTTGCCCGGAAGGTGTAACAAGTCCTGGGCATGACGGCCGACGTAGTCCGAATACGCCCGAGCGGTTTCGCCAGCGATCTTTGCTTCAGGGCCCTGAGCGGCGTCTCCGGTCCACGAGAACAGCGAGCCAACAGCTTGCCCGTTGTCTTTCCAGGCGTGATGAGTCAGGTTCTGCAGGAACTTGTCGTGATCGCTGCCGGTGATGGTGTCGTGGACGACTTGGTGATCCGGCGACACCGCGGACAGCACATTGGACACGGCGGGGTCCATGGCGGGATCGCGCTCGACGTTTTGACCCTGGCTGGCCGGGTCGTGCTGCCAGAGTGGGGTGTCCATCATGGCCCCCGCCTTGCGGATCATCGCCCGATCCAAGTCGGTGTTCGTCTGGAACGACTTGTCGCCGTCCTTGACGATGTTGGCAATGTCGTTGGTCTGGCGCATGTATTCCAGACCAGACGAGTTCAACGCCTGCTGGACACTTTCCGGCAGCTGCGCCGCCCCTCCCTTGATGGTCTCGGTCCCCTGCTTCGCGCCGACCTGGAGCGGCGTCTTGGGGAACGTGAGGTTGGGGTTGCTCATCAGCTGCCAGGAGTTGCCGATCATGCCCTTCTCGTCGCCGAGCCGTTGTTCGGCAGTGTTGAGGGCATCGATCGACATGCCGTGCTCTTGGGCCTGCAGTTGACTCAACACCGAAGCCTGCTCGGCGGTTAACGGCACCTTCCCGGCACGCTGATCGGGCGTGATCGAGTTCAGCACCCCGTTGACGCGGGCGGCGGCCCCCTTATCACCGCCGAGTGCGCCCTTGACGTCTTGTTCGGCCTGCTCGGGCGTCTCGGCCTCGTGGCCATCAACGCCCAAGACCCGGCCCGGGTCGTATCCGTCGTTGGCCAGATTGGTCTGCGTTTGGTGAAGCGAACTCGAATAGTTGTCGCGTGTCGCATGAAGCTGGTCGAGCGCATCTTTGGTGTCATCGACCGCGGCGGCTTTGAGCGCCCGAATGATCGCCTGCAACTCTTGCTGGCTCGCCGCGTCGGGATGGTCCTGCAGATCCAGCATCGCCAAGTCGATCAGATGATCGAGCTGCTCCAACTGACTTTCCAAGGTAGCGATCTCTGCGGCACCGGTCTTTTGCGCCTCGGCCAGGGAGGCGGCGATATTTTCCAGATCCGCACCGATCTTGGGCAACTGCTCGGACTGCGCTCCCAGCGCCTGGGCGGTGCGCTGCACTTCAGCGGAGTCGTTGATGGGGTGATCACCGTTCTGGTGATTCCAGGCCGCGTTGAAGCGGTTGCGGGCTAGCTCGAAGGCATGGTCGGCCTCGGCAGTCGAGCGCCCGGCAGCATGAAAGGCATTGGCCAAATTGGAGATCTGCCCCGGCTGGCCCGCTTGCAGAGTCCGGTTGATCTCCCACGGATCACCGCCGGCCCCGGCAACCAGCTCCCCGATGCTGAGATGCTTCAGCTGCACCGCATCTCCATGCCGCGCCGCGATGGCCGGCCAACCGCACCCTTCGGACACCGACGAGCGGAGCGAACCCCCATCTTCGGCGAACCGCTACCGGCAACCATCACCACCCCTTCCGCGCTGGCGACAAGATTACTGCCACAGGCCTGGGGATCAATTCAGTTGCCGCCCGCGGGGCCTGCCCGGGGGTTCCGCCCGGATTCAGCGCGCGGAGCTGACCGCCTCAGCGACCCGATTCGCGACGCGCTGGGCGACATCGGCCTCGGGCGCTTCCACCATGACCCGGATGACGGGCTCGGTT
This sequence comes from uncultured Actinomycetota bacterium, assembly GCA_963820045.1. Classification (GTDB taxonomy): domain Bacteria; phylum Actinomycetota; class Actinomycetes; order Mycobacteriales; family Mycobacteriaceae; genus Mycobacterium. Next base: position 1,580,253 of record CAWFYN010000010.1, on the reverse strand, counting down.
CCCGACGGCCGCAACAGGATTCGGCCGGTGTCACCGAGTTCGGCCTCGGCGTCGCCGACCGCGGAGCGCACCGCGGGCGCCGCGGCGGCGGTGTCCTTGTCGGCGACGTGGACGTTGATCAGCACCTGCGGCAGGGTATGCATCGGCGCGGCGAGCGCGGTCAGCGATGAGCCGGTCTGCGCCATTCGGTTCATCAGTCGCAGCCCGGTGACGATGCCGTCTCCCGTGGAGCCCAGCGCGGGCATCACGATGTGGCCGGACTGCTCGCCGCCCAGGCTGTACTCGCCGGCCCGCAGCTCCTCGAGGACGTAGCGGTCACCGACACCGGTGGTGCGCACGGTGATGCCGGCGGATCGCATCGCCAGGTGCAGCCCAAGATTGCTCATCACGGTGGCCACCAGCGTGTCGAAGGCCAGCTCGCCGGTCTCGCGCATGGCCAGCGCGAGCACGACCATGATCGCGTCGCCGTCGACCAGTTCGCCGTTGGCGTCGATGGCCAGGCAGCGGTCGGCGTCGCCGTCGTGGGCCAGGCCGAGGTCGGCGCGGTGCGCGATGACCGCGGCGCGCAGCGAATCCAGGTGGGTGGAGCCGCAGTTGTCGTTGATGTTGAGCCCGTTGGGGTCGGCGTTGATCGCGATGACGCGCGCACCGGCCGCGCGGTAGGCGCGCGGCGCCACCGACGAGGCCGCGCCGTGCGCGCAGTCGACCACCACGGTCAGGCCGTCGAGCCGCAGCGTGCTGGCCTTGCTCAGGTGGCGCAGGTAGCGGTCGGCCGCATCCTCGGCGTCGACGACGCGACCGATCCCGGCACCGACCGGGCGCGACCCGGCTTCGGGGGTGACCAGCGCCTCGATCCGATCCTCGGTGCCGTCGTCGAGCTTGCGGCCGCCGGGGCCGAAGATCTTGATGCCGTTGTCGGGCATCGGGTTGTGCGACGCCGAGATCATCACGCCGAAGTCGGCGTCATAGGCGCCGGTCAGGTAGGCCACCGCGGGCGTGGGCAGCACCCCGACCCGCAGCGCGTCGACGCCCTGGCTGGTCAGCCCGGCGATCACCGCGGCCTCCAGCATTTCGCCACTGGCGCGGGGGTCGCGCCCGATCACGGCGACGCGCCGGCCCGGGCCGCCGGAGCTGGCCAGGTGCCGCGCGGCCGCGGCGCCCAGCGCCAGTGCCAGCTCGGCGGTCAACTCCCGGTTGGCGACCCCACGGACACCGTCGGTGCCGAATAGTCGACCCATGCGGACAAACCTCTCACAGTTGACGGTTCAGCACCTAACAGGTGCCCGTTCTTTTCTGACCGAAACGGGGCGGGTTTGCGCGCAGACACGCCGGTAAAACGCGTGATGATGCCCCGTTGCGGCCAGAAAGTGATGGTTGATCAGCGCTTGCTGTACTGAGGCGCCTTGCGGGCCTTCTTCAGGCCGTACTTCTTGCGCTCGACGGCGCGCGGGTCACGGGTGAGGAAGCCGGCCTTCTTCAGCGCCGGCCGGTCCTCGGGCTGCGCCACGATCAGCGCCCGGGCGATGCCCAGGCGCAGCGCCCCGGCCTGCCCCGACGGGCCGCCGCCGTGCAGGAGGGCGAAGATGTCGAAGCTTTCCACCCGGTCGACGGTGACCAGCGCAGCCTTGATGAGCTGCTGGTGCACCTTGTTGGGGAAGTAGTCCTCCAGGCTGCGGCCGTTGAGGTCGAACTTGCCGGTGCCGGGCACCAGGCGCACCCGCACCACGGCCTCCTTGCGGCGGCCGACGGTCTGGATGGGCCGGTCGAAGACGAAGGACTCGGCGGCCGCGGGCGCGGGCGCCTCGGCCGGTACGTCGTCGGGGTGTCCGGGGTTTCCGGGGTGGCCGTGGTTTCCAGGGCCTCGGTCGATTCGGTCACTGGGCCACCTGCTTGATCTCGAACGGAACCGGCTTCTGAGCGGCGTGGGGGTGCTCCGGGCCGGCGTAGACGTGGAGTTTGCGCTGGATCTGACGGCTGAGCTTGTTCTTGGGCAGCATGCCGACGATCGCCTTCTCGACGACGCGGTCGGGGTGCTTTTCCATCAGGTCGCCGACGCTGCGCGAGCGCAGGCCGCCGGGATACCCCGAGTGCCGGTAGGCCAGCTTGTTCTGCAGTTTGTCGCCGCTGAGGGCGACCTTGTCGGCGTTGATGACGATGACGAAGTCACCGCCGTCGACGTTGGGGGCGAACGTCGGCTTGTGCTTGCCGCGCAACAGGGTGGCTGCCGCGACGGCAAGGCGGCCAAGCACCACGTCCGTGGCGTCGATGACGTACCACGACCGCGTGGTGTCACCCGCCTTTGGCGCGTAGGTGGGCACAGCGCTTACCTTCTTCTCTTCTCGAGGTGGATCCCGGGTCGAGCCGGGTGCCGGTCAGGCGTTCGCGGTGGGTCCAAACGGAAGGGTTCTCGGCGACCGACATTGACCCGAGGCCCCGGCGTACCGCACGCCAACCGAGCAGCTTACCGATGCGCGTCCCCGCAGGTCAAAATGACTGTGTGGTCCCAGCGGCTCTCCCCCACCGGGACCACACAGACGTCTATCGCCGCGGCTACCGTCCCCAGACGCCGGCCGCCCGCCGATCGGCGTTGGCCACCTCGTCCGCGCCGTCGCGTACCGCATTTCCCAGATCGACCAGGATCTCGTTGAGAGCGGTCGCCGCCTGGTGCCACTTCAGCTGCTCAACCTGGTACGCGGCCGCCGCTTCGCGGGTCCAGAGCTGGTGCAACGGGGCGATCTGAGACCTCAGTTCATCCAGCACCGCGTTGAACCGCGCCGATGTGGTGTGGATTTCCTGGCGCACCGAATACTCGATTTCGCCGAAGTTATAGGACAGCACCGATTCCACGGATGATCCTCTCGATCACAGGTTCCCGCCGGCGGCGGCGATGTGGGTTGCGTGGTCATGGCCGGCCTCCTGCAGAGTGGCCGCGTTGTGCCGAATGGTCTCGCCGATCGCGTGCAGCACGTGGTAGAGCCGCAACGACTCGGCGTTCCAGCGGTCCACCACGTCTTTGAACCGCGCAGCCGCAACCCCACCCCACACCGAGGGCGGCACTCCGCTCATGCGACCAATGAATGCCTGCAGCAAGACCCGGATTTCCTCATTGCGGGCGTCCGTCGTGCCCGCGACCGACCGCATCAGGTCGAAGTCGGTGCTCAGTGCGTTCGGTGCATCCATACTGAGTTCGACCCCGCCGCGGCTCATCTGGTTCCACCCAATTCCGGCTTCATCCGATCGCGTGCGCGGACCGCACCGCCTGCTCGCAGACAGCGCGGACGGCCTCTTCCGTATCGGGCCGGCTCTGGCATCCGAGGCTGATCCGCACCGGGCCGTCCAGCAGCACCGACCACCGCACGTGATGGCCGGCGCGGACTTCGCGGTACGTCACCGCCGGCCTGCCGGCGCTTATCCCGGAGGGGTTGAAGTCGACAAACGCTCCGGCGGGTTCCGCGTCAATCGCCCGTTTCAACCGCTCAGCGGTGCCACCCAGCGTGTCGCCGGCGACCGGTGACTGGGTGACGTGCAACGCCACTTCTGGATCGGATGGCGAGGTGACCTGCACTCGGGCCGACCCCGGCCCGGCGACCACGCGTTGCGTGGGCCAACCCGCGGGCACCGTCAGCTGCCACCCGGCCTTCCACCAGAACGGCGGTGGGCGCGGCTGCTACCGGCGACGGGGTCACCCTGCCGGGCCGGTCCACGGTGATCACCGCGGGGGCCGTCACGGCCAGCACGATGGTGGCCGCGGCGAGGCCGCTCAGCACCCTCGCGCGAGATCGGACACGATCGCGTTGCTCCCCCGCCTCATCAGGATCGGACCCCGCCGATCGGGCCAGCCGGGCCAGCCGGGCGTCGTCGATTCGCAGCACCGTCAGCCCGTTACCGCGCGCCGCATCAGCGATCGACGCCGCGAGGGTCGACGCCCCGGAAACCGCGGCCGGCGTGTCGATCAGCACGAGGTCCGCGGGCATGCCGGCGACAACGGCCGCCACCTCGTCGGCGACGCGATGCGGTTGGGACCTGCGCGGTATCGCGACGACTTCGGCACCACCGATCACCACCATCCGCTCGGTGATCTCCACGACGACCGTCGCTTCCGCATCGGCGCCGCCAGCCCGCCTCAGCAACCACGCCCGGGGCCGCACCAGCACACCATCGGACACGGTGGCGCCTGCCGCGCGCACCGTCTCGACACGCGAGGACGACCACCAGGACGGATGCACCACAGTCATGTCCTTGCCACGCGGACAGGCCACCGACCGCAGGGCGTCACTCCACAGCGAAGCAACGTCAGCCGGGCGCTCACCGACCAACGCCACCCGATCGTCTATCGCATCCAGCGCCGCCCCGATGATTTCGGACGCCTCGTCGTGGGTGGCCGCGCCTGTCCCGCAACATAATCGACGAATCGTCCCGGGGCCGGCCTCGATGACGGCGCGATGCGCATTCACGGCGCGCTCCAGGCCACCTGGACCAGCTGCTCGTCCGCGCGGGTGAGCAGGACGCCGCGACCGGGCGGCAACCGCGCGGGGCGACCGAAGCCGAACGGCGCCGTCCTCGCCGGGACATCGGCTCATCATCAGTCCCATGCAGCCGTGGTCACGCATGCCGGCCAGCAGGGGCTCGAACAACGCTCGCTCCGCCCCCGCGCTACGCCGCGCTACGACCAGATGCAGACCCAGATCCGCTGCGTATGGCAAGTATTCGGCGATCGGCGCCAGCGGGTTCCCGCCCGGGCCGGCGACCACATCGTAGTCATCGACGATGACGTAGATATCGGGCCCAGACCACCAGGACCCGGCTCGCAGCTGCGCCTGGCTCGCGTCGGCCGGGGGCATTCGGCGCCGCAACAGATCAAGCAGATCTGGCAGCATTGCGGCAAGCGCGCCCGGTGACATGGCATAGCCGCCGAGGTGCTCCGACTCGACGACGCCGAGCAGCGAGCGCCGAAAATCCACGATCACGAGGTGGGCTTGCGCGTGGGTCTTCGTCCGGACGATCTCGCGGCACAGTGTGCGCAGCGTCGCGGTCTTGCCGCACTGATTGTCTCCGAGCACCAGAAGATGGGCCTGCTCGTCGAACTCGCACGTCACCGGCTGCAGTCGACGCTCGTCGACGCCCAGCAGGATACGATCACCGCGCTCGGCGCCCGCTCGGTGCATGACGGTCTCACGCTCTACCAACGTGGGCAGCAACGGTATTGGCGGCGCCACCGATTCAGCGGGAGGAATCTCGGCCAGGGGTAAGGCGATCATCATCTGCGACCCGTCGTCGCAAAGACCGCGGCCCGGTTTGCCCTGCGGCACGTGTTGCGCCGCTTTTCGGTCCAGCTCGGAATCGGCGGGATCACCCAACCGGAGCTCGATGCGAGTGCCGATCTGGTCCCGCAGCGCCGGCCTGATCTCGGCCCACCGCGACGCCGACAACACCACGTGCACGCCGAACGAAAGCCCCTGGTTCGCAATGGCGGTGACCGATGATTCCAGCGATTCGAATTCCTGCCGCAGGCTCGCCCAGCCGTCGACGACGAGAAAGACGTCCCCGAACGGATCGGTGTCAGGGGCCCCGCGCTGCGCCCGTAGCTGACGGTATTCGACGATCGAACCGACGCCGTGGTCACTGAAAATGGCTTCTCGCGAACGGATAACCGACTCACATTCGGCCACGATCCGGTCGACGAGTCGCGGTTCGGCCCTGCCGGCGACCGCACCCACATGCGGCACCCTCCGCATTGATGCCAGTGTTCCGCCGCCAAAGTCCAGGCAGTAGAACTGCACCTGCCGCGGGTCGTGAGTGGCCGCCAACGCCATGATCAGTGTGCGCAGCGCGGTCGACTTGCCCGATTGGGGTGCGCCGACGACCGCCACATTGCCTGCGGCTCCGCGCAAGTCGAGCAGCAGCGGTGTTCGACGCTGCTCGAAGGGCCGGTCGACGATGCCGAGGGGAACCGTCAGGGTCGCCGGCTCGTGGACGGCATCGCGAAGCAGGCTCTGCAGCGCAGGTGCCGGGCCCAGCGGTGGCAGCCACACTCGGTGCGCGGGCGGTCCGTGCCCGCACAGCCGGTCCAGGACCGCGCGCAGGGCCGTCCGCTCGGGCGACCCGCCGGTTTCGACCGCACGGGCGATCGCGCCGATTCTCCGAGTCTCGAACGGCTGCACGGACGGCGCGGCCGCGGGCACAGCGGCCGCCGTGCCGTCCGTCGCGGGCCCCGAAACGTATGCGGCGTGAAAGCGGGTCAGTTCTCCGTCGCTCGTGCGCAGGTAACCCGCTCCGGGGACATTCGGCAGTTGATGGGCATCGAGTGTTCCCAACACCGCCCGTGATTCGGCGGCCGACAGGGTTTTCAAGCAGATTCGATAAGACAGGTGCGCGTCCAGTCCGCGCAGCCGACCCTCGTCCAGCCGTTGGCTGGCCAGCAACAGGTGCATGCCCAGCGACCGGCCGAGCCGCCCGATCGCTACGAACATGTCGGTGAAATCCGGATGTTGGCTGAGTAGCTCGGAAAATTCGTCCACGATGATGAACAAGGTGGGCAGGGCCGTCGATGCGGCACCGGTCCGGCGCGCACGTTCGTACGCCGCGGCACTGACGCAGCCCGACACCCGCAACACCTCTTGCCGGCGGTTCATTTCACCGGCCAAAGCGTCGCGCATCCGGGCTACCAAGGGCGCCTCGTCCGCGAGATTCGTGATGACCGCGGCCACGTGCGGAGCGCGCGTGTAGTCGAGAAATGTTGCGCCGCCTTTGAAGTCGATGAGCAGCAGATTGAGCGCCTCGGGTGAGTTGCGCGTGATCATGCCCAGTGCGATCGTGCGCAGCAGCTCCGACTTGCCCGACCCCGTGGCGCCGACGCAGAGCCCATGTGGGCCCATGCCATTTTCGGCGGCCTCTTTGATATCCAGCTCCAGCCGGGCGCCGTCAGCCCCGGTTCCGATCGGGACGCGGAGCCGGTCGCGGTGATCTTGGCTGTGCCACAAGGCGATCGGATCGAGCCGGTCCAGGTCCTCGACCCCCACCATGCTCTGCCACTCCGGGCCGGTGCCGCCGCGGGAAGCCGTGCCGACCCGGTACCGCGCCAACCGGCGGGCACATACCATCGCGTCCAGGGGGTCCATCCGGTCCGGGTCCGGCAACGTCTGAGTTTCACCCGGGCTGCTCAGCGTCACCGGTGCGCCGTCGCGGCCGCCGCCGACTTCGACAACGGTCGCGCCCGCGAATCCGTCGACGTCCTCGTCCAGGTCGACGACCACCACCGCGTGCGCCGACCGCACCCCTGCGAGCGCGTGTTGCGCCTCCCGCCCGCTGCCGTACACCATCCGCACCGGACCCACCGCATCGACCGCGGTCGGGTGTTGGTTGTGCGGCAACCATTTCAGCCAATCCCACTGCCGAAGGTTTCGGTCGCTGACCGCGGCGACGATCAGCAACTGATCGGGAGGGTGCAGGACGGCGAGTTGGCAGATCATCGCACGCAGCGTGCCGCGGGCCACGGTCGCGTCGCCGTCGATCGTCACGCGCGGACTTTCGCGCAAGCCGATCGCGATCGGCGCGACGATCGTCGAATGCGTGCGCATGAAGCGATGCAAGGCGGTGGCGGTGACCGGGTCGTAAGGCTCGCTAATCGGCGGGCCTACCAAAGGGGTGGCGAGCGGCTGAGCCCCGATACCGACTCGGACGAGGCAGAAGTCGGGGTCGGTGGCTCGCCGCTCCCACATTCGGGGGCCGCCGATCAACGTCCACAGCGTGTCGGGGTCCGGGTGACTCCATGTCAGCGAGGAACGCTGTGCAGCAGCCGTTTCGGTGACGGTATTGCGCAGCCGACCCAGGTATCCGAGGTAACGGAGGCGATCGGCTTCGATGCCGTCGCCCGGACGGTGGGCGCGCCCGGAAAGGGCTGTCACCACCGTCGAGGCCAGCATCATGATCGGGAAGGCCAGGAACATGGGGGCGCGGGTGCCGCCCGACCGCGACGTCAATGCCACCGCCATGATGCCCATTCCGGCGAGGGCCAGCAGGCCCGGCAGCAGGCGGGGAAGTAAACCGGGCCCTCCCGGCGGCGGCCCGGGCGGCGCTTCGACGACGAGGTCCGCGGTCGGCGGCGCCGGCGGCGGCCGCCGCGTCGCGGGCACGAACCCTTGGATCATCTCGTCCCTCCCCGTTCGACGACCGTAGGCGGCACCGAAATCGCCGGCAACTCACCTGTGGACAGCCGCAGACCCCGGGACCGAAAGCTGGCTATGTTCGCAGCAATCCGATCGAAGGGGTCACGTTGCCTGCAACCGATCCGGGACTGCGCCGTGTGTCAGTCCATTCCGGCACCGCCGTCGCCGACCTGGCCCTGCCGGCCGAGATTCCCGTCGCCATACTGACCCCGTCCATCGTCGACCTCCTGAAGGTCCGCGACGTCGATGACGGTCTGGCCGCGAGGCGCTACCACCTGTCCGTCCCCGGCTCCTGCACCCTGGACCCGTCGAAGACGTTGGCGCAGAGCGGCGTTGGAGATGGCGCTGTTCTGCTTTTGAGCCAGCCGTCGACCCCGCCACCGGCCGCACGCCACCACGACGTCGCGCAGGCCGTGTCGGAGACGCTGGCGGCGCCGCCCGAACCGTGGACGAACGCCCGGCGCCGACTGGCGGCCCGGCTTATCGGTGCGATGGCGGCGAGCTGCGTGACCGCCATCGGCGTGCTGGCGCTGGCCCGAAATGCTCTCGGCGCCAACGTCGAGCGCGACGTCCGCCCCTTGGTGGGCGTGGTGGCGGGCGCGGGCCTGGTCGCCCTGCTGGCCGCGGTCGTTGCGCACCGGGCCTATCGGGATGGCGTCGCCGCGTTGACCCTGAACGCGATCGCCACGGCCTTCGCGGCGGTTGCCGGTTTCCTGGCGGTGCCCGGCGGCCCGGGCATGTGCAACGTATTGCTGGCCGCGACGGCGGCGGCCGTCACCTGTGTGTTGGCGATGCGGGCGTCGGGCTGCGGCGCGGTCACATTGACCGCCGTGTCATGCGTCGCAACGGTTGTCGCCGTGGCCGCATTGGTGGGCGTGATCACCGCCGCCCCGCCGCACGCGATCGGCGCGGCATCGGCGCTGGTATCCCTCGGCCTGCTTGGGGCAGCCGCGCGGGTGTCGATCGTGTTGGCGGGGTTATCACCCCGGCTGCCACCCACGCCGGAGGTGGACGACACCGGGCCCAGCGGGGCCTCCCTGGCGGCGCAAGCGATCCGCGCCGACGCCTGGTTATCGAGCCTGCTCGCCGGGTTTTCGTCATCAGCGGCCATCGGCGCCGTCGTCACCGTACTGGCCGGCGCATCGCGCCTGTCTTGCATGGCGTTCGGCGGCATCACCGGTGCCTTGTTACTGCTGCGCGCGCGTTCCAGTGACAGCAGAAGGATGTTGGCGTTCGTCATCGCCGGAAGCGGCGTCGTGGGAACAACCTTCGGTGTCGCCGCCTTGAGCACACCCGGGCACGGGCCGTGGGTCGCTGCGGCGACGGCATCGCTGGCCGCCGCGGCGATGTATCTCGGGTTCGTCGCTCCGGCAATATCGCTTCCGCCCGTCGCGCGGCGAAGCGTCGAGGCGCTGGAGTGGCTGGCGCTGGTTGCGATGGTCCCTTTGGCGTGCTGGATATGTGGACTCTATAGCGCCGTCCGGGGATTGAATCTTCAGTGAGGGCATCACGTGCCGCTCGCCTCCTGTCGGTGTCGGCGCTGGCGTCGGCATCACTGCTTGGAACGCCGCCGGCGCAAGCGGTTTCGCCGCCGCAGATCGACGACAAGTGGTTACCAAAGCCGGTGCGGCCCGCGCCACCGTGGCCGACGGTGCAACGCGAGGTTTGCGCGACGATGACGACGGGATCGGCGCCTGACCGGCTGACCGACCTCCTCGACCTGCCGCGGGCCTGGCAGCTCACCCGCGGCGCTGGACAACGGGTCGCGGTCATCGACACCGGCGTTTCTCGGCACCGCCTGCTACCCGATGTGGTGCCGGGCGGTGACTATGTGTCCAGCGGCGACGGCACCCAGGATTGCGACGCGCACGGCACCCTGGTAGCCGGAATCATCGCTGCCGGCTCGGATTCGAGTTTCAACGGGATAGCGCCCGAAGCGACGTTGATCAGCATTCGCCAGTCCAGTGCGAAGTTCTCGCCCGCCAGCGATCGGTCCCGCACCGGCGTCGGCGACGTCGACACTATGGCGAAAGCCGTGCGCACCGCCGCCGATCTTGGCGCGTCGGTGATCAACATCTCCTCGGTTGCCTGCGTTCCCGTCGCGGCGGCGCTCGATGACCGCGCGCTGGGCGCCGCACTGGCCTACGCCGTCGACGTCAAGAATGCCGTCGTCGTGGCCGCCGCGGGCAACACCGCCGGAAACGCGCAGTGCCCGGCCCAGCGCTCGGATGCCACCTGGGAGACCGTCACAGTCGCGGTCAGTCCGGCGTGGTACGACGACTACGTGCTGACCGTCGGCTCGGTGAATCCCGAAGGGACGCCGTCGGCATTCACCCTCGCCGGGCCCTGGGTGGATGTCGCCGCTCCCGGCGAGGCGGTGACGCCGCTCGCCTCGGAACCGGTGTCCGGCACCAGTTATGCCGCGCCGGTGGTCAGTGGGCTGGCCGCGCTGATCCGGGCCCGGTTCCCGGCTTTGACCGCACGGCAGGTGATGCAGCGCATCGAGTCGACAGCGCATCACCCACCCGCCGGGTGGGATGCGCTCGTCGGCAACGGCACCATCGACGCGCTGGCGGCAGTCAGCACCGACGCCGGTCCGCCCGCGATTACCGCGACACCGACGCCCGCACCGGTCGCCGCGCCGCCCCCCGCCGCACCCCCGACCGCCCACGCGCGGAATACCGCATTGCGCGGCGTCGCCATCTGCCTTGCCGCGCTGGGGATAGCGCTGGCCGCCGGTATGGCCAGGGGCCGGCTACGGGGTCCCCGCGACAGAGTCGCGGGCGAGTGACGCCTTCTCTCTGCTCAGCTCCGGTCCGGCCGGAAGCGCCGCCAGAACCGGCCACGGGGCCGGGTTCGCCGTCGGTAGCCCGAGGTCATGTGCGGCATTGTCGTCGTGGATCGCGAACCGGACTCCGGTGTCGGTGACCAGGTAGCGCGTGCCGACTCGCACGTAGGCACTGCGGCCGGGCGGCACGTAGACGGCGTCCAGCGCGGGGCCGTTGCCGTCGGCCTGCGACAAGGTCACCGGCGCCTGATCGGTCGGCAGCGGGAGCCGGCTGCCGGCCAGCAGCGTGACACCGGATTGGCCGGACGGCGCTGCCTGCCACGAGACGCACAACGTGCTGCCCGTCCTCCGACAGTGTCGGCGCCCGGTCGGGGAAGCTGGTCACCGGCAGCGAGTCGACGACCGGAGCGGCGCGGATCGCATCGGGCGCCACTGCGACCGCACTCGCGCTGCCCCGGGAGTTGTCGAAGCGCAGGAGATCGGCGGCCACCTGTCCGATGCGCTGGACCCCGGCGGCGAGCACCGCGTAATACTCGTCACCCCCGGCGCGTGCGATGCGTACCACACTTCCCACCGCGAACCCGGGCAGCGCATCCGCCTTGTCGCCGGCCCCGCGGATCCGGGGTGCCCTGATCGGCGGCGCCTCGGGGATGGCATTCAGCAACGATTGCGAGACGATTCGCGGCGCGCGCCCCTCCAGCCGGAGCGCGCGCAGCACCGCGGCGTCGGCGACGTCCACCACGGCTCGCTCGCCGTCGTAGAGGAGATAGCTGGGCGAACCCGAGCCGGAGGTGACCAGGGCGGCCTGACCGGAGCTCAGGCGACGGGTCGTCGCGTCCTCGGTGCGGCCCACGATCACCGTCGTCGCGCCCGCGCCGCCGTCCGTATCGCAGATCGTCCAGGCCGATTCGTCCGCCGGCAACGGCTCGCCAATAAACTGCGGGGCACCCGGGATGCCGAGCATCGGCCCGCGTTTGGCGCGGGCCAGGTCCGTTTCGGGCACCGGTCGCGGGTTGGCGGCCGTCGCCGCGATCAACCGCGCCGACGCCAGGTTCAGCACCGGGTGCCAGGTATCGCCCACCCGCACATACAGCGCCCCGGATTCTCGTCCCATCGCCAGTCGGGTGCCGTCCAGCGCCACCCTTGGCCGTAGCAAAGCAACGAGCGCGGCTCCCGCGACGGCGATCGCCGCCAGCACACACCCGATGGTCAGTGCCGCTGTTTGCGCCCGTGAGCGGACGCTGAGGGTGTCGATATTTCCGCCCAGCAACGCGCACTCGACGCGACGCAGCAGGAATCGGCAACCGCTGGCGTGCAGCCCCGTGGTCGGCTGACGCGGCATTGATCCCTCCACCCTGCGCACTCGTTGTGCACACGGTAAATCGGCCCGCCGCGCGGCCGCTTAATTGATCCACAGGTCAGCGAAGTTTCGAACCCTGCTTAGGTTGGGTAAAGTTACGGCGTGAAATTTCACCGCATAGGTCGCTGCGTCGGGCTCGGGGCCTCTGCACTGGTCACAGCTTCTGGCCTGCTCTTATCCCCCGCCGCGGCGCCAATCGCCTCCGCCTTCGACTGCCCGGACGTCGAGGTCATCTTCGCCCGCGGCACCAACGAACCCCCCGGCCTGGGCCGGGTCGGCGACGCCTTCGTCGACTCGCTGCGCCAGCAGACCGGCGGGCTGAACATCCTGCCCTACGGGGTGAACTATGCCGCCAGCAAGCTGCAGCTGCACGGCGGGGACGGCGCCAACGACACCATCGACCGCGTCAAGAAGAGCGTGGAAACCTGCCCGAACACCAAGATCGTGCTGGGCGGCTACTCGCAGGGCGCGTCGGTGATGGACATCGTGGCCGGCGTCCCCATCGGCGGCATCAACTGGGGCAGTTCGCTCCCGCCGCAATACGCCAGCAACATCGCGGCCGTCGCCACCTTCGGCGACGTGGCCGACCGCGCCGGCGGCACGCTGCCCACCCAGAGCGCGATGCTGGGGTCCAAGGCGATCGACCTGTGCAACCCCAACGACCCGATCTGCCACGCGGGCCCGGGCAACGAGTGGAGCGGGCACACCGAGGGCTACGTCCCCGTTTACACCACCCAGGCCGCGGCGTTCGTAGCGTCCAAGCTGTTGGCCGGTAGCGGCCAGTCGGTTCCCGGCTACGGGCCGTCGCAGGGTCCTGGGCCGTTGCAACCCGGTAACGGCCAGCCGTCACCGGTGTACGGGCAGACCCCGCCCGGATCACCCCCCTCGATTCACGGCGGGACCGGCCCAACGCCTGCGCCGGACGCGCCGGCCGCGCCGAGCACGGTGACTCCGCAAGCTCCTCTCGTCTGAATCGTTACCCGCCCGCGATCAACGCACCCCTAACATCGTGGGGTGAGACTTCTTTCATTGACGCTGGGCACCGGACTGCTCGCGGGGGCGGCGTTATTGGTTGCTCCCCAACTGCTTCCGCGCGCCCTGGCCTCCTGCCCCGGCGTTGAGGTGGTGTTCGCCCGGGGGACCGACGAGCCGCCCGGCGTCGGGAAGGTCGGCGGCGCCTTCGTCAACTCGCTGCGCGCGCAGACCGGCAAAAGCGTTGGGGCATACGGGGTGAACTACCCGGCCAACAAAGACTTCCTGGCCGCCGCGGACGGCGCCAACGACGCCAGCAACCACATCCAGCAGATGGCCGGCAACTGCCCCAACAGCAAGCTGGTGCTCGGCGGGTACTCCCAGGGTGCCGCCGTCATCGACATCGTCACGGCCGCACCGTTGCCCGGCCTCGGCTTCCGCCAGCCCCTGCCGGCCGCGGCTGCCGATCACGTCGCCGCCGTCGCCCTGTTCGGGAATCCGTCCGGCCGGGCCGGCGGGCTGATGAACGCCCTGACCCCGGAATTCGGCGGCAAGACCATCGACCTGTGCAATCCGGGTGACCCGATCTGCTCGGCCGGCAACCTGTGGGCCTCGCACCTGAGCTACGTGCCCGGATTGACCAACCAGGCAGCGCGTTTCGTCGCGACCAAGGTTTGACTGATGCGTCAGCGCAAACACTATCTCCTCGGTTGCGCGGGCGCCGCCGTGGTGGCCGCGGGACTGCTGCTTACCCCGGCTCCCGTGCACGTGCCCACGGCGTCGGCGGCCTGCCCGGGCGCGGAAGTGGTCTTCGCCCGGGGCCGCGAGGAACCACCCGGGGTCGGCTACGTCGGTGGCGCGTTCGTCAGCGCGCTGCAATCCAAGGTCCGCATGCCGGTCGCGGCCTACGGAGTCAACTACCCCGCCGACATCGATCCCGCAAAGGGCGCCACCGACATGAGCGCCCACGTCCAGTCGATGGCGAAAAGCTGCCCGAACACCCGTGAGGTGCTCGGCGGTTACTCGCTGGGCGCCGTGGCGGCCGACCTGGTGATCGCGGAGACCAAGCCGGCGTTCGGGTTCAGCAACCCGCTGCCGCCCGGTGCGGATCAGCACGTCGCGGCGGTCGCCTTATTCGGCAACGGCACCCAGCGCATCCTCGGCCCGGTCCCCGGCTTCAGCCCCGCCTTCGCCGGCAAAACCATCGAGGTGTGCGCGCCCGGCGATCCGATCTGTTCGGGCGGCAACGCACATTGGTCATCGCACCTGCAGCCGGCCTACATTGACTCCGGCCTGGTGGATCAGGCCGCCGCCCTCGCCGCCGGCAAGCTGTAGTTCAGTCGCGGGAGCGCAGATCCCGGGTGACCAGGTTGCGCGCCTCCAGTTGGTCATCGGGCGGGTAGTCCACGCCCACCAGGGTGAGCCCATGCGGCGGAGCGGCCGCGAAGTCGCTGGAACGGGTTGTGGCGGTGAGCAATTCACGACACCACGACACCGGCGCCGGTGCTCGCCCACGGCCAGCAGCGCCCCGACCAGCGAGCGCACCATCGACCAGCAGAACGCGTCGGCGGTGACGTGCGCCGTGATCAGGTCACCGTCGCGCGACCAATCGAGACGCTGCAGGTCGCGGATGGTGGTGGCGTTCTCCCGATGACGGCAGAACCCCGCAAAGTCGTGCAGCCCCAGCAGGTCTCGCGACGCGGCCGCCATCGCGTCGACGTCCAGGGCGCGGGGCCAGGCGGTGATGTAGCGGGCCTGCAGCGGCTCCACACCGTAGGGCGCCGTCGAGAGCCGGTACACGTAGTGGCGCCGCAGCGCCGAGAACCGGGCGTCGAAACCCGCTGGGGCGCGGGCGATGTCGAGCACCCGGACATCGGTGGGCAGAAACCGGGCGAGCCGGCGTATCAGGGGCACGAATTCCGCCTCGCCGACCTGCGGTGAGCGCGGATAGGCGTTCGCCAGCGCGGCCGGCGGGACGTCGACGTGGGCTACCTGCCCGGTGGCGTGCACCCCCGCGTCGGTGCGCCCGGCGGCCCGCAGCCGCATCGGCGTGCGGAAGACGGTGCTCAGCGCCTCGTCGAGCACCCCGGCGACGGTGCGCTGGCCGGACTGCGCAGCCCAGCCCGCGAATTCCGTTCCGTCATAGGCGATGTCCAGCCTGAGACGGACGGCCTCGCTAACTCTCGTCAGCCTCGTCGTCCGCCTCGGCGGCCTCGGCCTCGGCCCTGGCCGCCACGGCCTTGTCGGCCTTCTCCGCGGCCTTGGCTTCGAGCTTCCGTGGCCTCGCCGGCGTCGGCCGGCTCGGTCACCTCTTCGGCCGTCGGGCCGACGGCTTCCTCAGGCTCGACCGCCGCCTGAGGTGCCGCCGCCGCCGCCACGGGCGCCTCTTTTGCAGGAGACTTCTTGGAAGCCTTCGCCCGCCGCGCCCGGTCGGCCTCCGACGTCACCGTCTTCTCCCGCACCAGCTCGATCACCGCCATCGGGGCGTTGTCCCCCTTGCGCGGCTCGACCTTGATGATGCGGGTGTAGCCGCCGTTGCGGTCGGCGAAGAACGGCCCGATCTCCGCGAACAAGGCATGCACGATGTCCTTGTCGCGGATCTTCTTGAGCACCTCTCGACGGTTGTGCAGCGTGCCCTTTTTCGCGTGCGTGATCAGCTTTTCCGCGTACGGCCGCAGCGCGCGCGCCTTCGGCTCGGTCGTCTTGATCCGGCCGTGCTCGAACAGCGACGTGGCCAGGTTGGCCAGAAGGGCCTTCTGGTGCGAAGACGACCCGCCGAGGCGGGGGCCCTTGGTGGGCTTGGGCATTGCTGACGCTCCTGTCTAGATTCTCAAAGCGATTAGAGCTGTTCGGTTTCCGCGTAGTCCTGGTCGTCGTAGGCGCCCTCGGTGGACCAGGTGCCCGTGGCGACGTCGTAGCCCGCGACCTGCGACGGGTCGAAGCTGGGCGGGCTGTCCTTGAGCGACAGGCCGAGCTGGTGCAGCTTGACCTTCACCTCGTCGATGGACTTCTGACCGAAGTTGCGGATGTCGAGCAGGTCGGACTCGGTGCGGCTCACCAGCTCGCCGACGGTGTGCACACCCTCGCGCTTGAGGCAGTTGTACGACCGCACCGTGAGGTCCAGGTCGTCGATCGGCAGCGCGAACGAGGCGATGTGGTCGGCCTCGGCCGGCGACGGCCCGATCTCGATGCCCTCGGCCTCGATGTTGAGTTCGCGTGCCAGACCGAACAATTCGACCAGGGTCTTACCGGCCGACGCCAGCGCGTCGCGCGGGCTGATCGAGTTCTTCGTCTCCACGTCCAGGATCAGCTTGTCGAAGTCGGTGCGCTGCTCGACACGGGTCGCGTCGACCTTGTAGGTCACCTTGAGCACCGGCGAGTAGATGGAATCGACTGGGATACGGCCGATTTCGGCACCGGAAGCCCGGTTCTGCACCGCCGGGACGTAGCCGCGGCCGCGCTCGACGACGAGTTCGACCTCGAGCTTGCCCTTGTCGTTCAGCGTCGCGATGTGCATGTCGGGGTTGTGCACCGTGACACCGGCGGGCGGCACGATGTCACCCGCGGTGACCGCGCCCGGGCCCTGCTTGCGCAGGTACATGGTGACCGGTTCGTCCTCCTCCGAGGACACGACCAGGCCCTTGAGGTTCAGGATGATCGCGGTGACGTCTTCCTTCACCCCGGCGACGGTGGTGAACTCGTGCAGCACGCCGTCGATGCGAATGCTGGTGACGGCCGCGCCGGGAATCGACGACAGCAGCGTCCGGCGCAGCGAATTGCCCAGGGTGTAACCGAATCCGGGCTCCAGGGGCTCGATGACGAACTGGGAGCGGCTGTCGGTGAGGATTTCCTCCGACAGTGTGGGTCGCTGAGAGATCAGCATGGTATTTCTTCTTCTCCTTCTCGGCACCCGCTATTTGATGCCGTTAAGACCTGCACCGGGTTCAGTACAGGGGGTCTACTTCGAGTAGAACTCGACGATCAGCTGCTCGGTGAGCGGCACGTCGATCTGCGCCCGCTCGGGCAGCTGGTGGATCAGGATGCGCTGGCGCTCCCCCACCACCTGCAGCCAGCTTGGAATCGGGCGGTCGCCCGCCGTCTCCCGCGCGATCTGGAACGGCACCGTGTTCAGCGAGCCCTCCCGCACGTCGATGATGTCGTACTGCGACACCCGGTAGCTGGGGACGTTGACGTGCACGCCGTTGACGCTGAAGTGGCCGTGGCTGACCAGCTGGCGGGACATCCGGCGCGTGCGGGCCAGGCCGGCGCGGTAGACGACGTTGTCCAGCCGGCTTTCCAGGATCCGCAGCAGTTCCTCACCGGTCTTGCCGGACTGGCGCACGGCCTCTTCGTAGTAGCGGCGGAACTGCTTTTCCATCACGCCATAGGTGAAGCGCGCCTTCTGCTTCTCCTGCAGCTGGAGCAGGTATTCGCTTTCCTTGATCCGCGCGCGGCCGTGCTGGCCGGGCGGGTAGGGACGCTTCTCGAAAGCCTGGTCGCCACCGACCAGGTCGGTGCGCAGCCGGCGCGATTTGCGGGTGATGGGTCCGGTGTAACGAGCCATGATTCTCTCCTCCTAGACCCTTCTAAACCCTGCGTCGCTTGGGCGGACGGCAGCCGTTGTGGGGCTGCGGGGTGACGTCGGAGATCGCGCCGACCTCGAGACCCGCGGCCTGCAGCGAGCGGATCGCCGTCTCCCGGCCCGAGCCCGGGCCCTTCACGAACACGTCGACCTTGCGCACGCCGTGCTCCTGCGCCTTGCGCGCGGCGTTCTCGGCGGCGAGCTGAGCGGCGAACGGGGTCGATTTCCGCGAGCCCTTGAAGCCGACGTGACCCGACGACGCCCAGGCGATGACGTTGCCCTGGGGGTCGGTGATGCTCACGATCGTGTTGTTGAACGTGCTCTTGATGTGCGCGGCACCGTGCGGGATGTTCTTCTTTTCCCGCTTGCGGGTCTTCTGCCCCTTCTTGGGGGCAGAGGCTGCCTTCTTGGCTGGTGGCATGGGCGATTACCTGGCCTTCTTCTTGCCGGCGATGGTGCGCTTGGGGCCCTTGCGGGTGCGCGCATTGGTCTTGGTCCGCTGGCCGCGCACCGGCAGGCCGCGGCGGTGCCGCAGGCCCTGGTAGCAGCCGATCTCGATCTTGCGGCGAATGTCGGCCTGGACCTCGCGGCGCAGGTCGCCCTCTATCTTGAGGTTCGCTTCGATGTAGTCACGCAGGTGGGTCAGCTGGTCGTCGGTCAGATCCTTGGTGCGCAGATCTTTGTCGATGCCGGTGGCCGCCAGGATCTCGTTGGACCGGGTGCGGCCGACGCCGAAGATGTAGGTCAGCGCGACCTCCATCCGCTTGTCGCGCGGCAGGTCGACGCCTACTAGTCGTGCCATAGGTGGCGTTTCCTCTTTTTCTAGGCGGAGGTTGTTATCCCAGTCCGTTCCGGCCCCGAAAGTTTGAGGCGGGGCCCGGCCTCCGTCCGGGCGTGGATGAGCTGGCCCATCTCTATAGATGCCAGCCGCTCACTGGTGCTGGGAGGTCTGCATTCAGTTGTGTAGCAACCGCTTAGGGGCTAGCCCTGCCGCTGCTTGTGGCGCGGATCGGAGCAGATCACCATGACCCGCCCATGCCGACGGATCACCCTGCACTTGTCACAGATTGGCTTGACGCTCGGGTTCACCTTCACGGCTGTTCGATCCTGTTCTTTCTCGTTGCCTGATTCGGGCTTCTACTTGTACCGGTACACGATGCGGCCCCGGGACAGGTCGTAGGGAGACAGCTCCACCACCACCCGGTCCTCGGGCAGGATGCGGATGTAGTGCTGCCGCATCTTGCCGCTGATGTGGGCAAGCACCTTGTGGCCGTTCTCCAGCTCAATGCGGAACATCGCATTGGGCAGGGGCTCGACCACGCGGCCCTCGACCTCTATGGCACCGTCCTTCTTGGCCATAACTTTTCAGTAATCCTCGTCTTTGGTTTCGTATCTATGTGTGCGCCCATACCGGCGCAGCATCGGCCCCGACTAGAAACGTGAGCCAAGGGCAGGAAATTCCAGGAAGTTCCTAAGACACGGCACGCAAAAAGTCGGCGCGAATGACGCACCGTTGTCCCACGATACCTGGTCAGGGGCCCTGACCCAAAATCGCGGGCAGCGAAATCCAGCCGGCCGACAAACCGCCTCTTCGACCTGCCGGGCGGCGCCCTGACAAGGGCATACTTAACCCCGATGACGAGCCCCCGCACCCCCCTTAGTCCAGCCTCGCAAGCCCGTGCTGCTGACCGTCGACGACGATCCCTCGGTCTCGCGCGCGGTCGCCCGTGATCTGCGTCGCCAATACGGCGACCGGCACCGGATCGTGCGCGCCGAGTCGGGTCCCGACGCCCTGGAGTCGCTCAAGGAGCTCAAGCTGCGCGGCGAGACGGTCGCGGTGCTCATCGCCGACTACCGGATGCCGCAGATGAGCGGCATCGAATTCCTCGAGCAGGCGATGGACCTGTACCCGGCGGCGCGGCGGGTGCTGCTGACCGCTTACGCCGACACCCACGCCGCCATCGACGCGATCAACGTCGTCGACCTGGACCACTACCTGCTCAAGCCGTGGGACCCGCCGCAGGAGAAGTTCTACCCCGTCATCGACGGGCTGCTGGACGCCTGGCGCGCGGCGCCCGAACATCCGATCCCGCACACCAAGGTGATCGGGCACCGCTGGTCGGAGCGGTCCTGGCAGGTGCGCGACTTCCTGGCCCGCAACGGGCTGCACTACTCGTGGTTCATGGCCGACGACCCCGACGGCGAGCGGTTGCTCAAGGCCGCCGGCGAGGACGGCCTGCGGCTGCCGGTGGTCGTCACCGAACGCGGCGACACCCTGGTCGAGCCCACCGACGCGCAGCTGGCCGACACCCTGGGCCTGACCACCACACCGTCACAGGATTTCTACGACCTGATCGTCATCGGCGGCGGGCCGGCGGGCCTGGCCGCCGCCGTATACGGCGCCTCCGAGGGGCTGCGCACCGTGCTGATCGAACGCACCGCGACGGGCGGTCAGGCGGGGCAGAGCTCACGGATCGAGAACTACCTCGGCTTTCCCGACGGGGTGTCCGGCGGCCAGCTGGCCGACCGCGCCCGCAGGCAGGCCGAGAAGTTCGGGGCCGAATTGATCACCGCCCGCACCGCCACGGCCCTGGAGGTGAACGGTCCCAAGCGCACCGTGCGGTTCGCCGACGGCGGCTCCGTCGACGCGCACGCCGTCATCCTGGCCACCGGCGTCGCCTACCGCCAGCTTCCGGCCGAAGGCTGTGGCGAGCTGACCGGGCGCGGCGTCTACTACGGGGCGGCCGTGTCCATCGCGTCCGAATGCGCGGGCGAGGAGGTCTACGTCATCGGCGGGGCCAACTCCGCCGGCCAGGCCGCGATGTACCTGTCCCGCGAGGCCAAGTCGGTGACCATCGCGGTGCGCGCCGCGTCGCTGGATGCGTCGATGTCCTACTACCTGATCCAGCAGATCCAGCAGCGACCCAACATCACCGTGCGCACCTGCACCGAGGTGCGCCGCGCCGTCGGCGACGACCACCTGGAGAGGCTGACCCTGGTCGACAACCGGACCGGGGACACCGAGGACGTCACGTGCGCCCGGATGTTCATCTTCATCGGCGCCGCGCCGCGCACCGAGTGGCTGGACGGGGTGCTCGCCCGCGACGACCACGGTTTCGTCCTCACCGGACCGGACCTGCGCAACGTGTGCGGCTGGACGTTGGACCGCCCGCCCCACCACCTCGAGACCAGCGTGCCGGGCGTGTTCGCCACCGGCGACGTGCGGGCCGAGTCCGCCAAGCGCGTCGCGGCCGCCGTCGGCGAGGGGTCGATGGCCGTCATGCTGGTGCACCGCTACCTGGCGGAGTCGTAGGGAGCCGGGCATGACCGCCAAGACGCCGTGCGAACCGGACGAGCTGCGCACCCTGTTCCTGTTCGAGGCGCTCACCGACGAGCAGCTTGCGGTGTTGTGCGCCAACGGGCACATCGAGGACTACGAACCGGGCCCGATCTGCGTCGAGGGTGAGCCGGCGACCTGCTTCTACGTCCTCATCGACGGCGAGCTGATGATGTCCAAGCTCTCCGGCGGACAGGACATCGAAACCAACCGCACCTCGCAGCGCGGCGTGTACTGCGGGGCCTGGCGGGCGTTCACCGGCGGGAAGCAGAAGAGCTACGACGCGTCGGTGCACGTGACCAAGCCGTCGCGGTTCTTCGTGATGGACGCACCGGTGTTCGCCCAGTTCATGAGGGACCAGTTCCCGATGGCGGTCCACCTGCTCGACGGCATCGCCGTCGGCACCGACCGGACCCGCCGGATCATCGACAATCGGGAGAAGCTGCTGGCGCTGGGGCGGTTGTCGGCCGGGCTTACCCATCAGCTGAACAATCCCGCGGCGGCCATCGCGCGAGCCGCGGCCGACCTGCGCGGCCGGGTCGCCGGCATGCGGCACAAGCTGGCGATGCTCGCCGACGGCACCGTCACCCCCGAGGCGCTCAGCGCCCTGGTCCGCCTGCAGGAAGGGGTCGCCGAGCAGGTCGCCAAGTCTGCCTCGGAGCACCTGAGCGCCATGGAAACCGCCGACCGCGAGGACGCCGTCGGCGACTGGCTGGAAGACCACGGCGTCGAAGGCGGATGGGACATCGCGCCCACCTTCGTCGAAGGCGGCATCGACACCGACTGGCTGGAGCGGATTTCCACGGTCAGCGCGGAACTCGCGTCGACCTCGTTGGAGGAGGCGATCCGATGGATCAACTACACCATCGAGAGCGAGCTGCTGATGAACCAGATTTTGGAAGCGAGCAAACGGATCTCGGCGTTGGTCGCCGACGCCAAACAGTATTCGCAGCTTGACCGGGCCCCGTTCCAGGTGGCCAACGTCCACGAACTGCTGCGCAGCACGCTGGTGATGTTCGCCGACCGGTTGACCAAGGACGCGGGCAAGGAGGCCGGCAAGAACCCCGCAATCACCGTGGTCAAGGATTTCGACCAATCGCTTCCCGAAATCCCTTGCTACCCAGGTGATCTCAACCAGGTGTGGACCAACATCATCGACAACGCGATCGCCGCGATGCGCGACACGGGCGGCACGCTGACCATCCGCACCTGCCGGGACGGCGAGAGCATGGCCCGCGTCGAGATCTGCGACACCGGGCCAGGAGTGCCCGAGGACGTGCGCGAGCACATCTTCGAACCGTTCTTCACCACCAAACCGTTCGGCGAAGGCACCGGCCTGGGGCTGGATCTGGCATTCAACATCGTCGTCAAGAAGCATCGCGGGGACCTGCGGGTGGAATCGGTGCCCGGCGATACCCGGTTCATCGTCCTGCTGCCGCTCGAAATCCCGCCGGTCGCCGACGAGGCGGTCGCCGACCCGGAATAGCTGCACCACCCGGCCGGTTGGGAACAACCATGACCGATGCAGCGAGTAAGCCCGATCTCGGCCGGTTCGGATCGTTCGGACGCGGCGTGACGCCCCAACAAGCCAAAGACATCGAATCCCTGGGCTACGGGGCCGTGTGGGTGGGCGGTTCGCCGCCGGCCGAGCTGGCCTGGGTGGAGCCGATCCTCGCAGCGACGACCACCCTGCAGGTGGCCACCGGCATCGTCAACATCTGGACGGCGGCGGCCAAGCCGGTGGCCGACTCGTTCCACCGCATCGACAAGGCCTACCCCGGTCGCTTCCTGCTGGGCATCGGCGTCGGCCATCCCGAGGCGCACACCGAGTACCGCAAGCCCTACGACGCGCTGGCGGAGTACCTGCAGCAGCTCGATGAGTACGGGGTGCCCGCCAATCGCCGGGTGGTCGCCGCCCTGGGCCCGCGGGTGCTCAAGCTGTCCGCGGAGCGCGCCGCCGGGGCGCACCCCTACCTCACCACCCCCGAGCACACCGCGCGGGCCCGCGAGCTCATCGGCCCGTCGGCGTTCCTGGCGCCCGAACACAAGGCGGTGCTGACCACCGACCCTGAGAAGGCCCGTGCGGTGGGCCGCAGGGCGCTCGACATCTATTTCCAGCTTGCCAACTACCGCAACAGCTGGAAGCGGCTCGGTTTCACCGACGAGGAGGTCACCAAGCCGGGCAGCGATCGCCTGGTCGACGCGGTGGTGGCCTACGGCACCCCCGACGCGATCGCCGCCCGGCTGAAGGAGCACCTCGACGCGGGGGCCGACCACGTGCCCGTGCAGGTCCTGACGAAGGATGAAAACCTGGTTCCGGCACTGGCCGAATTGGCGGGGCCGCTCGGGCTGAGCTAGCAGGCGTTGGAGGGGGCCCTGGATGACCAAGGCAGTAGCACTCAAACCCGACCTGGGCCGGTTCGGCGTATGGCTGCCCACCCGCTCCATCACCCCCGAGCTGGCCGCGAAGATCGAATCCCTCGGCTACGGCGCCGCCTGGATCGGCGGTTCACCGGACGCCGAGCTGTCCTGGGTGGAACCCGCGCTGGCGCAGACGACGTCGCTGCAACTGGCCACCGGGATCGTCAACATCTGGACCGCCCCCGCCCCGGCCGTCGCCGAATCCTTCAAACGCATCGAAAAAACCCACCCCGGAAGGTTTTTGCTGGGCGTCGGGGTGGGACATCCCGAGCACACCCAGGAGTACGTCAGGCCGTACGACGCGCTGGTCTCCTACCTGGACGAGCTCGACGCGGCGATGGTGCCGACCAGCCGGCGGGTGCTCGCGGCGCTCGGGCCCAGGGTGCTGAAGCTGGCGGCGCAGCGCAGCGCCGGTGCGCACCCCTATCTGACCACTCCAGAACACACGGCCATGGCGCGCGAACTGGTCGGGAATTCCGTGTTCCTGGCGCCCGAACACAAGGTGGTGCTCACCACCGACCCCGCCGAAGCCCGCGCCGTCGGCCGCAGGTACGCCGACTTCTATCTGGACTTGAGTAACTACGTGAACAATTGGCGCCGGCTGGGATTCACCCAAGCCGACGTCCGCAAACCGGGCAGCGACAGGCTGATCGACGCGGTGGTGGCCCACGGGACCCCCGACGCCATCGCGCAACGCCTGGGCGAACACCTCGACGCCGGCGCCGACCACGTGGCGGTCCAGGTGCTGGGCGCCCGCGACGACGAGATGCTTCGCGTGCTGACCGAACTGGCAGGGCCGCTGGGACTCACCCGTTAGGGTTTGACCATGCGGTTACTGGTCACCGGCGGCGCTGGGTTCATCGGCGCGAATTTCGTGCACAGCACCGTCCGTGAGCACCCGGAAGACTCCGTGACGGTGCTCGACGCGATGACCTACGCCGGCCGGCGGGAGTCGCTGGCCGACGTCGAGGACGCCATCCGCCTGGTGGTGGGTGACATCTGCGACACCGAGCTGGTCTCCCGGCTGGTCGCCGAGTCCGACGCGGTGGTGCACTTCGCCGCCGAGAGCCATGTGGACAACGCGCTGGACGACCCGGGGCCGTTCCTGCACACCAACGTGGTCGGCACGTTCACCATCCTGGAAGCGGTGCGGCGCCACGGTGTGCGGCTGCACCACATTTCGACCGACGAGGTCTACGGCGACCTGGAGCTCGACAACCCCCAGCGGTTCACCGAATCGACCCCGTACAACCCGTCGAGCCCGTACTCGGCCACCAAAGCCGGCGCCGACATGCTGGTCCGGGCCTGGGTGCGGTCGTATGGCGTGCGCGCGACAATCTCGAACTGCTCCAACAATTACGGGCCGTATCAGCACGTCGAGAAGTTCATCCCGCGCCAGATCACCAACGTGCTCACCGGCCGGCGGTGCAAGCTGTACGGCAGCGGCGCCAACGTCCGCGACTGGATCCACGTCGATGACCACAACAGCGCCGTGCGGCGCATCCTGGAAAAGGGCGAGATCGGCCGGACCTACCTGATCAGCTCCGAGGGCGAGCGCGACAACCTGAGTGTGCTGCGCACGCTGCTGAAGACGATGGGCCGCGAACCCGACGACTTCGACCACGTGACCGACCGCGTCGGCCACGACCTGCGCTACGCCATCGACCCGTCGATGCTGTACGACGAACTATGTTGGGCCCCAAAGCATACCGATTTTGAAGAGGGCTTGAGCGCCACCATCGACTGGTATCGTGCCAACGAATCATGGTGGCTCCCTTTGAAGGACGCCGCGGAAGCCCGTTACCAAGAGCGGGGTCAGTGAGATGAAGGTTCGCGAACTCGCCATCCCCGGCGCCTGGGAGATCACCCCTACCGTCCACCGCGATTCCCGGGGCCTGTTCTTCGAATGGATTACCGACAGCGGGTTCACCGAATTCGCCGGTCACCGCTTGGATGTCCGGCAAGCGAACTGTTCGGTTTCGTCCGCCGGTGTGTTGCGCGGCCTGCACTTCGCCCAGCTGCCGCCGAGCCAGGCCAAATATGTGACCTGCGTGCGCGGCTCGGTGTTCGACGTTGTGGTGGATATCCGCGAGGGTTCACCGACATTCGGCCAGTGGGATTCGGTGCTGCTCGACGATGAGGACCGCAGGACGCTTTACCTTTCCGAAGGCCTGGGGCACGGCTTCCTCGCCCTGCAGGACGACTCGACGGTGATGTATCTGTGCTCGGCCGAATACGACCCCCGGCGCGAGCACACCATTTGTGCGACCGACCCGGCGATCGGGATCGACTGGCCCCTGGTGAACGGGGCCGCCCCCAGCCTGTCCGCCCGCGACGCCGCGGCCCCTAGCTTCGAGGAAGTCCGCGCCGCAGGCCTGCTCCCGACCTGGGACGAGACGCAGAAGTTCATCGCCGACATGCGTAGCAAAGGAGAACTCGGCTAAGCGTGGGTCGCCGGTACAGGCCTAGCGGTTCTCGGACAATGATCGTCGATACCTTAACCGGCCGACCGGTTGCCGAAACGCCGAAGCCCACAGCAGCACCGTCAGCACTTCGGCGGCCACGCTGATCGCCGCGTGGGGGGCGGGTTCCCAGCCTCGCTCCGAAAATCCGAGAATTCCGACGGTCCGCGACAGAACGAATGCGACGACGGACCCGCCCGCCACGGCGGCGGCCGCCCATTGCAACCACGCGGGACCACCGGCGATGATCAGCGCAGCCAACGCAAACGAGACGCTCGCCTGGATCAGGAAGGCGGTGCCGATCATCGGAATGTGTCGATAGCCGTGGATATAAAGGTAAGCATGGCTGGTGGCACTGACGGCCAAGGAGGCAGCCAGGGCGGACCGAAGTAGGAATTTCATTGCAGCGTAGTCTCTTTCAATGCCAGGGCGGTTTGACCCTTGGTGTAGCTGACCTCGCGGATGCCCAAAGCGTCGCGGAGCTTGCCGGCCGGCAGGGTGACCGGCTTGGGTGCCGGCCCGTCGCCGGGATGGGGCAACGGGTAGGCTGTCGTCGTCCCACTGTAGAAGTTCACGTTGCCTTCGGTTTTCGAGAACAGTTGGTGGACATGCCCATTGATGCAAGTAACCGACGAGAATCGGCGCAGGTAGCCAAGCGCCTGGGCGGCATCGTCGGTGCCCCAGCCCCAGTCGGGGTACATCGCGAACAGCGGGATGTGGCTAAACACGATGATCGGGGTGTCGCTCGACAACCCCGCGACATCTTTTTGCACGAACTCCAATTGCTCTGTGCCCAGATGTCCCAGCTTGTGCAGGTTCAAGGTGTTGACCAGTGCGATCACGTGCACGCCGGCGGTGTCGAAGCTGTACCAGCCGTCGCCGCGGGTTCCTGCGCCGAAGGTGCTCCGGTACTTCTGTCCCGCGTCATCGACCGAATCGTGTTCGCCGGGCACTGTGAAGATATGCGGAGTTTGCAGCTTGCTCAGCATCTGCTTCACCTGGTCGAACTGGTCGCGGCTCGACAGGTGTGTGAGGTCGCCGGTGTGAATGACGAAATCCGGTGTGTAGCCAAGGCTATTGATCTGATCGATCGCGTGGCCGAAGGTGCTGGTCACGTCGGGGTTGGGCGGACCGGCGAAGCCGATGTGGCTATCACTTAATTGGGCGAACCGCAGCGTGGGTCGGGCGTGCGCGCGCTCGGCGGCCGCCGTGCCGGCGACATGCGAAATGACCTCGCCGCCCACCACGGCGAACCCGACCGCCGCCCCGAACCACGCCGTGTGCCGGATCAGCTGGCGGCGAGTCATCGCGTTCGGTTCGTGGGTCATCCCGTCACCACCACAGTGCCGTGCATCATCGGGTGAATCGAGCAGACGTAGTCGAATGTTCCGGCAGCGGGGAAGGTGTGCGAATACGTCGCTCCCGTCCCCATCGCGGGCGAGTGAAACGACCCGTCGGTGGCGGCGACCGTGTGCGGCTCCTCGTCACGGTTGGTCCACGTGACGGTGCCCCCAGCGCGGATGGTCAGGGTCGCCGGGGCGAAGGCGAAGTTGTCGATGCTGACCGCGTCGCCTGCGGCCGCCGCCGGCGACCCGGTTGCCGGCGCTGTGCCCGCCTGTGCGCTAGGCATCGAGGGCGTTCCGCTCATGCCCGGCATGCCGGGGGTCGCGCCGGCACCGAAGGTTACCGAGGGCTGCGCTGCGGGCGGCGACGATGCGCATCCGGCCAGCAACAGCGCACCCACGGTGATCGGAACCAACTGTTTTCGAAGCAACATGCCCAGAGATAGGGCGGCGGGTTACACGCTCAGGCGGGTTCCTGGTGGCGCGACGGGGCGAACACCTCGATCGCCCCTTCTGCCTCGCGAACCATCAACGCGGGCAATGGCTTCGGAGCGATCGGCAATTGATGGGTGAGCACCTGCCCGGTGGGCGAGAACGACGTCGAGTGGCAGGGGCAGCGCAGCCTGTCCACGGGTGCGTCGAACCACAGCCGGCATCCCTGATGGGTGCAGACCCCGGAGACGGCCTCGAGCCTGCCGTCGACGCGGCGGACGAATCCGGTGACCGACCCGAGGTCGAACGGATGCATGCGCCCGTCGGGCACGTCCGAGCTCGCCGCGACCCGCTGCCAGCTTCCGTCGTTGGGGGTGAGCTGCCCGGCTGCAGTATCCGGGGCGGGCGCCTCGGTCGGGCGGCCGATCACGGCGCGATCGATGGAGACCGCGGCGACGGCGGCGGCCGCGGCGGCCGATGTGCCGACGATGACCTGGCGGCGGGTGCTGCTCGGCTTGGGCGCCGGTTCCGGTGTCGCGCCGGACATCTGCTCGGCGAGACGCCGGTGCAGGTCGGTGAGAAACTCTTGGCGCGGCGCGGCGTCCGCATCGGGGCCCGGCCGGGCCGCGCGCAGCTCGATCGCCGTGTGGAGCTGCGCCGCCTCGAAGTCGTCCGGCTCGAACGCCTTGGGCCGGCGGCCCCGCAGTAGATCGTCGACGTAGCGTCGTAGTCCGCGCGCGTTCATGGCTGGCCCCCCTCGTTGACCTGCGCCGCCAGCCGCAGAGCACGGTGTTGGAGCACTTTGGCGTTAGCGACGCTGACCCCGAGTTCCGCGGCGGACTCCTTGATCGAATGGCCTTGCAGGAAACGCAATTCCAGGATGTGCCGGTAGCGGTCCGGCAGGTTGTCGAGAACCCGGGCGACACGCTGCGGCGCGGTGCTGATCGCTTCCTCGCTCTCCGGTGGTGCTTCGATGTCGTCGATCGAGGTTATCTCCCGACCCAGCGTCTCCCGCCAATGCGCGGCCAGCACCGTTCGCGCGGTCACCCGCAGGTAGGCGCGCACCTCGCCGACGCTTGCGGTCAGCCGCAACGGCCGCAGCGCGGCGAGGAAGACCTCGGTGGTGAGGTCCTCGGCGTCGGCGCGGTTGCCGACGCGCGCGAACAGCGTGCGGTACACCCAGGACGCGTTGTCGGAGTACACGGCTTCCCAGTCCGCGTAGCCGTCATCTGGCACTGCGCGCAGCGGGCGCGGGCCGACGGGATCGTTGTATGCCGTCACGTGTCTCCTCACCCGATGAATATCGGCTCGGGTTACACCCTCGGGGCGGCCAGCGACGCTTGGTCGGCCAACAGCTGCTCCAGCTTGGTGGCGGTGGCAGAAAGCGCCGACTTGGTCATGCTCATGATCCGGTCCCGCACCTGGGGCTTCGCCGATGCCGGCGCCAGCAGGTGGCCCATCAGGTGCCCGAAAAGGTCCAGGCGCGCCGCCGACAACCACCCGGTCAGGTCCGGGTCGTCGAGCCAGCGCACTTGGTTGCCGTAGTCGGCGACGGTGTTGCGCGCCCAGTCGAGGTCGGTGTCGGGGTGCTCCACCGGCCGGCAGAGCCGGTTTTTTGCCACATCATCGGGGTCGTCGGGGTGCGTGGCTTCGACGTGGGCGATCATGGCTGCGCTGAATACCTGCTGGCATCCGCGCACGCTTTGTAGCGTGATGCGCCCGGAGTCGAAAACCTTTGTTGCGGGCACTTTTTCGGCACCATCAGCGGTGCAGTCGACGTAAAGCGCCGAGCCGTTCGCCGTGACGTTGCCACCGTCGAGCACCAGCTTGTCGGCTTCGATGCGCACCAGGTGCCCCATCCGCACGACATCGGAGATACGTCGCAGCTGCTCCAGCTCGGCCCGGGTGACCGTCGCGCACCGGTACATGGTCGGCGGCACCGCCGGATCTATCCGCAGCAGGACGCCGGCTTCCTCGAGCCGGGCGAACAGGTCCTCGAGTGACACCGCATCCCTGATGGCGAGTAGCTGCGCGGTGAAGTTGGCCTTGATCCGGTTGGCGAACAGCGGACCGGGCTGGATTGTCGCGCGATCCAGCAGCCAGGAGTCGCGGGGCATGATCCAGGTCAGCCGGTCCGGCGCGACGCCCTGGCCGAGCAGCCACAGGCAGGTGTCGATGCCGGTCTTGCCGGCCCCGACGATGACGTAGCGCTCGTGCGCGCCGAGCTTCGGCAGGTCGTTGGGGGGCACGCAGGTGATGCCGGGCGCGACCGGGTAGGGCGGTGGGCGCATGGCCGGCACCGTGACCCGCATGTAGGTGGCGTCGACGACGCGGCGCGCCACTGCGACGGTGTAGTCGGCGCCGGCGAGCGTGGTGAACCGGCCTTTACCGTCGTCGTGGCCGCGATATTCGCTCATGGGGAAGTAGGACACGCGACCGCTCGCCAACAGCTGCCGGTGCAGCACGTGGTCGTAGTACGCGCAGACCTCACCGGCGCTGGCCAACTCGTAAAGTCCCCGGTTCCAACCGATTTGGTCGATCGAGTCGCCGCCGAGTTTCAGCGAGTTGACACCGTAGAACGCCGAGGGCTGGTGCAGCCGCACGAACGGGTACGCCATGGTCCAGTGCCCGCCGGGCTGGTGGTTGCGGTCCACCAGCACCACGTGCGCGTCCGTCTCGGACACCAGCGTGTCGACGAACGCCATCCCCATGGCGCCCGCGCCGACCACCAGGTAGTCCGCCTCGATGGTGTGCATACGGGATAAAGGCTAACCCGGCCGGCGCCGTGGGGGTGGCGGTTACGCCGCTCGGGCCTCGATCACGCTAAGGGGCGAAGCGGTTTGCACCACTCGTGTCAGCCGGAATCCGGCTTGGCTGAGCAGGTCTCGGTATTCGGCGGCGGTGCGTTCGCGGGCCCCCAAATTCAGCAGCATCTCCAAGTCCACCCATTTGCCCGGGAAGTCACGATCATGGTTGGGGATGACCAATTCGACCAGCAACACCGTGGCCCGGGGACCGGCTGCCCGGTGAACGTTACGCAGGATCTGCACCGCAGATTCATCGGGCCAGTCGTGGATGATGTTCTTGAGGATGTAGGCGTCACCGCCGTCGGGAACGCTGTCGAAAAATGACCCCTCCGCGATACGCACCCGGTCGGCAACGTTGTGCTCGCGGAACAGGCTGGGGGCGTTCGCGACCACCCGTGGCAGGTCGTAAAGCACCCCAAGCGAAGCCGGCGCCCCCGCCAGGATGGCGGCCAGCAGTGGACCGTGTCCGCCGCCCACGTCGACGATCCTGCGGTAGGCGCCGAAGTCATAGCCGTCGACGACGGGCCCGTCCGTGAGTTTCGAAACGCTCGTCATGGTCTTGTCGAAGAGTTCGGCGAGCTCGGGCTGCCCGGCGAAGTAGTCGAAGCTCGCCTTGCCGCGCAATGCCGGGACGACCGAACTCCCGGTTCGGATCGAGTCCACCATCAACGTCCAGCGCTCGCGCTGTTCCGCCGACCCGTAGAACTGCGCCGCCCACGTCATCGAGATCGGCGCATCCGAACGCAGGGTGCCGGCAAGGGAATTCAGCTCATAGCGCCCGTCGCGGCGACGGCGGAAGATGCCCTTGCCGATCAGGGCCCGCAGCAGGCGGCGCAGCGCGTCGGCGTCCGCACCCACCCGCGCGGCCAGCTCCTCGATCGGCAACGGGCCGCCGGCCAGGGCGTCGGCGACACCGAGTTGGGCCGCCACGGTGATCGCCTGCGACGTCCAGGTGGCGACGATCATCTCCATCATCGCCGCGGGCGCGGGGATCAGCCGCTGGTGCAACCGATACAGGTGGTGGCGCATCCACTCGACGGCGCGGGCCAGCTTGGCGGGTGGCGACTTGGCGGTCGCCGAAACCGGTTTAGTCATTGGCGTCGACAAGATGGGTGGTCGCCGCGGCCCGGAGATCTCGGCTGATCTCCGCCGACATGCCGCGGTGACTCACCGAACGCAGAAATGTCGTCAGCGCCCAGGTCATGAACCTGCCCGAGACCATCGCCGCCGGCCTCAGTGCGGCCTCGCTGCGGGACACTTGCAGCGTGGTGACCCAGGACACGGCCTTGACCTTGCGCCGCCGGGTGTTTTCGTACCAGCGCAGCGCGCTCGTGACATCACGGTGGCCGCGGCGCATGCCATCGGCGCCCTTTGCGAAACCCGAAAGCGCCTTGCACAACACCATCGTGTCAAGCAGGGCCTGATTGGTGCCCTGCGCCAGCGTGGGCGGCATCGTGTGTGCGGCATCGCCGAGCAACGTCACCGCCCCTCGGCCCGAGCGGGCGATCCGATGCCGGAAATGCGGGAACGGTGAACGGACCAGATCCTCATCGGTCAACGTCGCGAGGACTCGATCGGCCGAGTCGGACCAGCCCGCGAACTGGGACCGGATCATGTCGATCGGACGAGCCGGCCTGACGAAGTCCAGCGACCACGGCAAGTCGAACCACCACTGCAGGTCCGAGCCCCCAGCGGGCCACAGGCCGATGCTGCCGTGCTCGCCGATAATCATCTGTGCGACATGCTTGTCGGCGATGTGGGGAAGGGTGACCAGTCCCTGCCAGCTGCACCAGCCGGTCGGCTCCGCCGGCTGCGCGCCGACGATTCCTCGCACCAGCGAATGCAGACCGTCGGCACCGATCAGCAGATCTCCCTCCGCAGACCTGCCGTCCTCAAACTCGAGCGAAACTCCGTCTTCGGTGTCGACGACCCCGGTCACCCGGGCATTGCGCCGGATGTGTTCGGACGGAAAGCCTTCCAGCAGCCGTTCCAGCAGGACTCGACGTGGCACCATCCGAACTGGTGCTCCCAGCCGGTCCACGATCGCCGTCAAATCCACGGTGGTGACCGGGCGCCCGGTGGCTGTCACGACCCGCAGGGTGGACAGCGACTGACCGGCCCCATCCATATCGACCCCCAGCTGCCCGAGAACGGTCGAGCCATTGGACCAAATGGTTACGGCGCCGCCGCCTGCCTGCACATCCGGCCGACGTTCGAAGACGGTGACGTCATGCCCATCGCGTAATAATCCGCGGGCGAGGGAAATGCCGCCCACCCCGGCGCCGACTACGAGGATCCGAAGGGGCCGGGTCGGTGTCGCGTCGGGCGCCGGCCTCGGTCTCGTAAAATGACCCACTTCAGTCCTCGACCGGATCAGTCTTGCGACCTGGCCACCGCGGCCAGCACCGCTTGGGTGGACACGCGGCTTCCCACGGTGATCCGAGCGGCGCCGTCAGGATAGTGACGGGCCTTCAGCCCGCTGTCGCCGAAGGCCTCTTGCCATCCCCGCCCGACGGCAGGCAGGTACACGAAGTTGGCGTGCCCGTCGGTGGTGTATATACCCCTTGCCCGAAGGCGCCGGCGCAGGTAATCGCGCTCACCGTTGATTCGCAGAATGCGTTGCCGTAATTGGTCTTCGGCGTCGTAGCACGCCGCCACCGCAACCAGCCCGGTAATGCCCATGCCGAAGGGCAATTGCATCCCCCACAGCGTCGTGGACAATTCCGGTGAGGAGAACCCGTATCCGATGCGAAGTCCGGCCAGCCCATAGGCCTTCGAGAACGTCCGCAAAATAACAAGATTCGGAAATCGCCGAATGAGGCCGGGTCCGTCGACGCGATGCTGGGGGGCGACAAACTCGATGTAGGCCTCGTCGAGCAACACCACCGTATGGTCGGGCACCCGCTGCAGGAATCGCTGCACATCAGCGAAGGGTTCGACGGTGCCGGTCGGGTTGTGGGGCCGGCACAGGACGACGACGCTCGCGTCCGCCGCCGCGTCGGCCATCGCCTCCAGGTCGTGGTGGCCGCGCTTGTCGAGCGGAACGGTCACCGATGTGAGCCGGCCCATCCGGGCGAAGATCGGATACCCGTCGAAAGTCGGCTCGCTGAGCACAATCCGATCACCGGGGCGCGTCACCGCATGCAGGACCTGCATCGCCACCCCAGTGGCACCCGATCCCAGCACCACTTGCTCGTCGCACACCCCGATATGACCGGCGATCAAGCGGCGCAACCGTTCGGGCAGGAACTCCGGATACCGGTTGGCGACGTCGATCGAGCGGATCAGTGCCGAGCGCACGGCGGGCAGTGGCGGAAACGGATTCTCGTTGAGCGACAAAGCGAACGGATCGGTCGCGTTCGGCAGCGCATCGAGGATCTCCGCGGTCACGGGACTCAGCTCGGGCAGGGACGGCATCAGCTTCGCCCGCCCCAGCGGACCGCCGCGGCACCCGCGAAGTCGCCGGCGTGCGCGAAGGCGGCCATCATCACGACGTCGCCGGCCGAAACCTGGCCGTCTGATATCGCATGATCCAGGTTGATCGGGATACCGGCGCCGAACAGGTTGCCGCACTCGTCGAAGGTGTCCCGATGGCGTTCGGGCGGCACGTCGAGGGCTTCGCGCCAGTTGCGCAGGAACACCCGGTTTGGCTGGTTGGTGACCAGCAGGTCGATGTCCTTGGAGTCCAAGCCGATTCGATCACAGACCGCGAGCGCCACCTCGGGTACCTGCCGATTGCCCCGCGCGAGCACCTTGGTGATCTTGGTTTCGGTGAACCCGATGGAGGCCTCACCGGGGCCGGCCTGCCACCACTTGCGGGGCGGGTCGATGGCGAGCGTCATGTCGCCGGCGTATTCGCCGTAGGTGCGGCACTCGACTTCGAGGATCGGCGATCGATCCGACAGTGTCACCAACCCGACGGCGGCGCCGTCGCCCGGAACCGAGGCCTGCGCCTTGCGGCGCACCCCGGGCTGGTCGAAGGCCTGGCCGGCGGCGTTCTGGGCGATGGCGATCAGCGCGGTGCTCCCCTGCCCGGACGAAAGCAGCTGGCGGGCCAACTTGAGAGCCAGCACGAACGCGGCGCACCCGCCATTGTGCAGATCCAGCACCCAGTTCGGCCGCATGCCCAACCGGTGCGCGATGCCACCGCCGCCGCCGTAGAACGGCATGTCGGGCATTTGGGCGTGGGTGATCAGCACGTCGACGTTGGCGATGACATCCCGGCCGTGCCGTTCGATCAGGCCCTGTGCGGCTCGCTCGATCATGTCGGTCACCGTTTCGTCCGGCCCCACGTGATGGCGGAACTTCGGCGCGCGGAACATCAGGTTGGTCGCCAGGTCGTCCGAGCCGGCGAACTGCGCGTAGTAGTCGGCGCCGATGGGTTCGCCGGGCAGATAAGTGGAAACGTCGGTCAGGCTGACGGTGGGTTGTTTCATGACGCACTCATCCAGGCCGGCGTCACTGGCAGCCCGTTACGGTGGCGATATTCGGCGATGGACTTGAGGTTGTTCAGTTCCAGCCCATGGCCGGCGCCGAATATGTCCCAGAAGTCGCCCACCCAACCCGTGCGCTCCGCCGGCGCGGCCTCGGGATACGGGTTGTGGTCGTAGAAGGGGTGGCGGCAATTGGTCCACAGCACAACGGAACCGGGCTTGCCGAGCACCATCTGCGCGTCAAGCACCCGCATCAGGTAGATCATCCACAGGTGCTCGCCCTGGTCCCAGGCACAGTGGTAGTCGACGGTGCGCGCCTGCGCGTTGGCCACCGTGCGCGTGTAGATCTTGGTATCGGGAAGCAACCGGTCGTAGGCCAGCCACAGCCCGGGCTGCTCAGTCGGGGTGAAGTCACGCAAGGTGTAGGTCCACTCCTCGAGGCTGCGGGTGTGGGCCAGGTACTCGAACAGCTCATCGGGCGGGCAGTCGACGTAATCGTTGACCGTGCAGTACTGGCCGAAGACCTCGTCGTGGGGGTACACCGACCGCATCTTCGCCATGAACATCGGGGCGGTCTCCTCGAGCGGCGAGGTCTCGATTCGGACCACTCCCGCGATCGGTTCGCTGGTGCCGCTGTGGACGGCAATATCGTCAAGCGCTGCTACGGACATGGAATCGGTTCTCCTTCTGCGTTGTGATCTGTTGTTCGACAACGTGGTTGGCGGGTTTTCTGGCCAGGAATGCCGCGAATGGCGGGATTTCGTCGGCGGCGCACTCGACGCTGACCACCGACGGACCGTCGACGGCCATTGCCCGTTCCAACGCTGCGGGCAATGCGGCGATGTCGGCCACGTCGACCGAAGACAGCCCGGGGAACATGTTCGCCAGACCGACCGCCAGCCGGCTCGGAGCGAACCGGTTGTAGCTGTACAGGTCGTCGTAGAACAACTGCTCGCGCGTGACGCACATGGCATGGGCGTTGTTGTTGAAGAGGACGAAAGTCACCGCAAGCCGGTACTGCACCGCGGTGTGCACCTCCATGCCGTGCATGAAGAATGCACCGTCCCCGGCAATCACCACGGTACGAGCGCCGGTGCGTCCGCTGCGGGCACGGCCGAATGCCATCCCGATACCGGCACCGAAGCTGTAGCCCATGCCGCCCATGCCGAGTGCGACCGCGAACCGACCGCCCCGGCGAACGGGCAGGTGATGAATCGCGGCGGCGCCGGTGTTGCCGGCATCGACGACGATGTCGGTTCCGTCGGGCAGCACGCGGTCGAGCACCACCATGGCATCGCGGTA
Organism: uncultured Actinomycetota bacterium; assembly: GCA_963820045.1. GTDB lineage: Bacteria > Actinomycetota > Actinomycetes > Mycobacteriales > Mycobacteriaceae > Mycobacterium. The sequence goes on along the minus strand of CAWFYN010000010.1, from coordinate 1,543,849 downwards.
CCGCACGCCCGCACCGGCGAAGGGGGGTGGGCGCAGTTCGGTGTCCGCGACGAAATCGGGCACGCGTAGCCCCATCGGCCGACCCGGCCCGGACAACGCCCGGGTCAGCTTCCGCAGTGACCCTCGCAGGTCTTCGGTGTGCACGTGCGTGCACGGCAGGTACGGCGGTGCCGAGCCGATTGAGATCGTCCGCACCGCCGCGAGCGCGTCGTCAAGGCCGGTGCGGGCGGTCACCGACATTCGGGCGCCCACCACCAGGCACACCGCGCTCGCCGCCACCGCGTCGGCCACGCCGGGATGGCCCATCACACCGGTCACACCCAGCGCCGACGATGAACCGCAACCCGGCGTGCCGGCAACGTCTTTGGCGTCGGGCACACACGCCACCCGTGCGCGCAGCAGGGCCCGCAGCTCCTCGAGTTCGGCTCGCGCGTCGTCACGCGCGACCTGCTCGCCGGCGATGATTGTGACGGGTCCGGTCGCTCGGCGCAGGGCGCGCACGATCGCGTGTGGATCCCCGGTCCTTCGCCCCGGGCGCGCGAAGCCATGCCGGTCAGCACCGCCATAGCCGTTGGTGTCGATCCTCGCTTGCTGAACATCCTTGGGCAGTAACAACACCGCCGGGCCTCCGGTTCGCGCCGCCGCTATAGCGCTCGGCAACGCCGAAACGATGTCGGCGGGGGTCAGTACCCGCCGGCAAAAGACCGACACCGCCGAAAATAACGCCTCGGCATTCATTGAGCCGTTGCGGCCACTGGTGTCTTGAAAGCTGCCCCGGCCGTCCATCGTGGTCGCGGGCTGACCCACCAATGCCAACACCGGCACCCTGCTGGCCAATGATTCGCCCAAGCCTGGAATGAGATTGAGCGCACCTCCGCCCGACGTCGCCGCCACCACCCCCAAACCGGCGCCGCCGCGGCTGTACCCGTCGGCCATCGTGGCTGCGGAAAACTCGTGCTTGGCCAACACCGCGGTGATGTCCGGACTGAAATGCGCCGCGTCGTAAAGGTCTTCGATGTTGGCGCCGTCGACACCGAATATGTAATCGCCGCCGATTTTCGCGAGATGCTCGACGATATGGTCGACCACCCTGTATTGCCTTGGCATCTGCTCACCTAACTTGCGTAGCTGCCGGTAACACGAGCCGATGGTGACTTCAGTTCACCCGGGGTTCGAAAACTCTCAGCGATCGCTCCAGGAGAACCCGGCCGTCGTCAGCGGAAACCACTTGCACGGAGGCGATTTGATCTACACGTGTCGAAGTACTGCCCGCGGGCGATGCCGTATGGCCCGGATTCGCCACCCAGGTTGCCAACCGCGTGTGGCTGCCGTCGCGACCCACCACGACCATTGCCAACGCGTCGTGATGGGCGTTCAGCGGGGCCAGGCAGACACAGTTCATCGAGATGGACGTTCCCCACCGCTGGCTGATGAGCGAGACCGTCGAGGCCAGCTTGTCTGTGCCGACTTGCGCCATGGGCTGAACCGACACGCTGGCCTGCGGCGGCATCGGCGCGGGTGTCCAGGATTGGCCCGCGAGGCCGACGAACACACCGATCGCCAACACCGTGGCGGCCACGGTGCCGGCGGTCCAACTCACGATGCGGCGCTGCCGGCGCCGCCAGCTCACCTTGGCCAGCAGCGACGGCAGCAAGTCGTCAGGCGGGGAGGGTTGCGCGGCCCGGATGTCGGTCTGGTCGAGCCGTGCCACTTCGCAGCGATCCAATTGCGACAGCAGGGCCGGCATGCCGTTGAGCTCGCCAACGGCGTTACCACACAACGGGCAGTCGGCCAGATGCGCTTCGAATTCCCGCCGTTGCACGGACGACAGTGATCCCAGCACGTATGCGGCATCCCACATCGCGTACTCGTCATGCCCGGATGGGTCGGCGTCGAGCGGCGTCCCGGGCGACCATTGCGGCATCATCGTGTACGTTCCCTCCTGGGGAATATCTTGGCGCGTAAGGTATTTCGTAGGCGGCGGCCGCTCGGGTGACCGGTGGCGTCGGCGATACGCCGACAATCCGGGGCTGACTTGCTGGCAGCCCTTTCGGCGCGGCTCTGGTAGATGATTTATGTTGTGGGCGACGGTGAACGGCCGGGCCCGTGCCGGGACTTCCGTCTACCCGATCTGGCTGGCATAGGCACTGGATTCACCTCCTTGCTGGTGAAACGAGCGAGGGCCCTGTTTGGTTCACCCGTGGGAGGGTTGGTTGGGCAGTCCTCAGACGCCGCTCATCCAGCTATGGAATCGACCATCCGGGTCGTAGGCCGAGCGCACCTTGTCGAGGCGTGCCATGTTCGATTCGGTGATGAAGCGCGCCGAACGCCGGCACAGATTCTCGTCGGCGAGCGAGCTGCCGGTCGCCAAGTGCGACATCGCTGCCATGTTGGACGCGGCCCAGTCGCGGTACCGGTGATCGTCTGCCGCGTCCTGCCAGATGGTGTAGAGCGCCATGTAGACCTCGTCTTCCAAGCCGTACACCATGTCCGCGCGGTCCGGGGACGTGTTCCAGCCCGTGAAGATGAAGTGTGAGGGGTGCGGTGGCATGGTTTCGATGATGTTGCGGATGCCCGGCAGCAGTTCTTCGGCGGACGCCGACGTGAACATGTTGTCCGCGATGTAGCGGTAGCCCTTCGGGTAGCTGGTCATCACGGCGGTGTACCAATTGGCCAGAGTTGTCGGGGCGTACGGAAGGTTGACGATAGCTTTGTCGACGACCGGGCAAGTGCCCAGCGGTGCAAGGGCTTTCATGGCGTCGTCCTCCGAGTCGGCGAATACCGGCGAGGCGATCGTGATGCCGGGCTGGTTGAGCCCGGCTCCCGGAAAGCTGCGCGCGGTGTGGATCTGCAACTCAACGCGGTCGTCGATCTCGGGAATGAGCGAGCGTCCCCAGGCGAACACCTCGTCGGCCACGTCGATCGGATACATGTACAGGCAGGTGCCCCAGACCGCGGGTCGTGGGTGAACCCGCAGTTTGAACGCCGTGACCACACCGAAGAAACCCGGTCCGGCGCCGCGAGCGGCCCAATACATCTCTGGATGGTTTTCGGGGTCGCAGTAGATCTCGTCCCCGTCGGCGGTGACGACTTGCAGTCCGAGCACGCTCTCACAAGCCGGCCCGAGCACCGGACTGTTCCAGCCGTATCCGCCCTGTAAGAGATAGCCACCGAGGCAAATGCCTTCACAGTGGCCGGCGGGAAAGAACAGCCCTTGGGCATCCAACTCCGCCGCGAAGACACTGGCCACCTTGCCCGGGCCGACGTCCGCGGTCATCCGATCCGGTTCGACGGTGCAGTGATCGAGCCGGCTGACGTCCAGCAGCAGACCGCCGTCGCGTAGGTGACTGGCCGTCCAGCTGTGTCCGCCCGAACGCACGCCGACCTGGTATCCGTTGTTCCGCGCATAACGGATCGCGGCGACCACGTCGCCGGTGTCGTGCGCCTGCACGATTACGTCGGGAAAGCGTTCCGGCAGAAGGCCATTCCATACCGTTTGCCGGCGGGCCAGTTCGTAGGTGTCCGTGCCTCGGAAGAAGGTCTTTTCGGTGGAAAGTAAAATCATCGCACCCCCATGTTTTTCGCGGGGAATGTCTCAGCCTGCATCGCTATGGAGACACCGCCGGAGCTTCGACATAGACGGATCCGCTCCAGGTAAGCCGCGATCTCCCGGGCCAACGGCGTCGCCCCCATGCGGATCGCCCGCAAGGGGCCGTTGGGCGGAATGCCGTATCCGATCGCGAACATTCCGTCGCCGACGTGCGAGGCGAAGCCGCCGCGGGGGTTGCCGTGCTCGTCGAGGACGCCAAGATGCCCGACCAAGCCGTCGAGATCGGTGCCGAACCCGGTGGCGGCGATGATCACCTGCGGCGCCACGGACGCGCCGTCGGCGAGAATGACGCCGTCGGATTCGAGCGCCTCGACGGCGCCGACGACCTCGACGCGCCCGATCCGCACCATGTCGACGAGCTCATCGGCCAGCGTCGGGATGCGGCCTCGTGTCTCCACCGTCGCCTTCAGGCCGAGAGTCGGCCGGTCGAAGCCGTAGGCCGACAGGTCACCCCACATCAGGCGGTTCATCCGCGCGATCACCGGATCGACCACGCGCGCGGGAACCCTCGAGAACAGCTCGAGGAAGATATCCGATGGAAACGGGCCGATAGCCCGCCGCACGAGGTGGGGCGGCGTGCGAACCGCAAGCCAGATCCGTCGCGCGCCGTCGCTGGCGAGCTGAACGGCGATGTCGGCGGCCGAATTGCCCGCGCCGACGACCAGTACGTCGCGGCCCCGGTAGGGCCAGGCGTTGGTGAAGTCCCCGGAGTGGACGATCTCGCCGTCGAAACGGCCGAGTCCGGGCCATGCGGGGATGGCGGGCGCGCTGTAGTTGCCCGTCGCCAGGACGATTGCCGGGGTCCGGATTTCACCCGACGACGTCGCGAGTCGCCAGAGCGCCCCCACCCGGTCGATGCGGTGGACCGCACACCCGAGCATGATCGCGATGTGCTGGCGTGCGACGTAGCTATCGAAGTAGCGGACCATGTCCTCCTTGGTCGGCCAGCGTCCGGCGGTCCAGGGAATCCGTTGTCCGGGAAGATGCGACAAGAACCCGGTCGTGTTGAGGCGGAAGTTGTCATAGCGCGTGCGCCACGACATCGCCGGCGCCGCCGCGCGGTCGACGACGAGCGCTTTGATGCCATGCCGGTGATCGAGTTGGCGTGCGACGGCCAGACCCGCGGGCCCCGCGCCGATGACAACCGCGTCGGGGCCGACCCGGGCCTGCGTCGTCATCCGCGTTCCCCCTGTGGTGTTACTCGGGTGCCACGGACCTCGGGCCCCAGCACTGACACGATCCGGAACCGCTTGCGGTTCACGAGGGCGGAACTTGCGAATCCCGGTGCACATTTACTAGGATGTCCAAGTATTCGCGTCGTCAACGACACACCCGAGGGCACCATGACCACACAGATCCCCCACTTCATCGATGGCCGGCGCACCGCCGGCCAGTCCACCCGCACCGCCGACGTCTTCAACCCCAGCACCGGCGAGGTGCAGGCACGGGTGCCGATGGCCGGCACGGCCGACATCGACGCCGCGGTGGCCTCGGCCGTCGAGGCCCAAAAGGATTGGGCGGCATGGAATCCGCAGCGCCGCGCCCGGGTGATGATGCGGTTTGTCGACCTGGTCAACGACCACATCGACGAGCTGGCCGAGCTGCTGTCCCTCGAGCACGGCAAGACGGTGCCAGACTCGCGCGGCGACGTCCAACGAGGCATCGAGGTGATCGAGTTCGCCATCGGGATACCGCACCTGCTCAAGGGGGAATACACCGAAGGCGCCGGCCCGGGGATCGACGTCTACTCGCTGCGCCAGCCCCTGGGCGTGGTCGCGGGCATCACCCCGTTCAACTTCCCGGCGATGATCCCGCTGTGGAAGGCCGGGCCGGCGCTGGCGTGCGGCAACGCGTTCGTCCTCAAGCCCAGCGAGCGCGACCCGTCGGTCCCGGTGCGGCTGGCCGAGCTCTTCGTAGAGGCCGGCCTGCCACCGGGTGTGTTCCAGGTCGTGCACGGCGACAAGGAGGCCGTCGACGCCATCCTGCACCACCGGGATATCCAGGCGGTGGGATTCGTCGGCAGCTCCGACATCGCCCAGTACATCTACGCGACGGCCGCGGCCACCGGCAAGCGATCGCAGTGCTTCGGCGGCGCCAAGAACCACATGGTCGTGATGCCCGACGCGGACCTCGACCAGGCCGTCGACGCGCTGATCGGCGCCGGATACGGCAGCGCCGGTGAACGGTGCATGGCGATCAGCGTCGCCGTCCCGGTCGGCGAGCAGACCGCGGAACGGTTGCGCGCCAGGCTGATCGAGCGGATCAACAACCTGCGCGTCGGGCACAGCCTGGACCCCAAGGCCGACTACGGCCCCCTGGTCACCGAGGCCGCGCTGGCGCGGGTGCGCGACTACATCGGGCAGGGCGTCGACGCGGGCGCCGAATTGGTGATCGACGGGCGCGAGCGGGCCAGCGACGACCTCGCCTACGGCGACGCGAACCTCGAAGGTGGATTCTTCATCGGCCCAACGTTGTTCGACCACGTCACCCCCGACATGTCGATCTACACCGACGAGATCTTCGGGCCCGTGCTGTGCATCGTGCGCGCCCACGACTACGAAGAGGCCCTGCGGCTGCCCTCGGAGCACGAGTACGGCAACGGCGTCGCGGTCTTCACCCGCGACGGCGACGCCGCCCGCGACTTCGTCTCCCGGGTGCAGGTGGGCATGGTCGGCGTGAACGTCCCGATCCCGGTCCCGGTGGCCTACCACACCTTCGGCGGTTGGAAGCGCTCCGGCTTCGGCGACCTCAACCAGCACGGCCCGGCATCGATCCAGTTCTACACCAAGGTCAAGACCGTCACGTCGCGGTGGCCGTCCGGCGTCAAGGACGGTGCCGAATTCGTCATTCCCACAATGAGTTAAGGGCCTTATGTTCACCCTGAACGACGACGAGCGCGTCATCACCGAGACGGCCGCCGCCTTCGCCGCCAAACGCCTTGCCCCGCACGCCCTGGAGTGGGATGCCACCGAACACTTTCCGGTAGACGTGTTGCGCGAGGCCGCCAAGCTCGGCATGGCGGCGATCTACTGCCGCGACGACGTCGGAGGCAGCGGGCTGCGCCGGCTCGACGGGGTCCGCATCTTCGAGCAGTTGGCCATCGCCTGCCCGACGATCGCGGCGTTCCTGTCCATCCACAACATGTGCGCGTGGATGATCGACAGATTCGGCACCGAGGAGCAACGCAAGCTCTGGGTGCCGCGGCTGGCGCCGATGGACGTCATCGCCAGCTACTGCCTGACCGAGCCCGGGGCCGGCTCCGACGCCAGCGCCTTGAGCACCCGCGCCGTCAAGGAAGGCGGCGACTACGTGCTCGACGGCGTCAAGCAGTTCATCTCGGGCGCGGGGGCCTCGGACGTCTACGTGGTGATGGCCCGCACGGGCGGCGAGGGCCCGCGCGGCATCTCGGCCTTCATCGTCGAAAAGGACGCGGAAGGGCTGAGTTTCGGCGCACCGGAGGAGAAGATGGGCTGGCACGCCCAACCCACCGCGCAGGTGATCCTGGAGGGGGTTCGCGTACCGGCCGACGCGATGCTGGGTGGCGCGGACGGCGAGGGTTCCGGCTTCGGCATCGCGATGAACGGCCTCAACGGCGGCCGCCTCAACATCGCGGCGTGCTCGCTCGGCGGCGCCCAGGCCGCCTTCGACAAGGCGGGCGCCTATGTTCGGGAACGTGAGGCGTTCGGCAAGGCCCTGCTCGACGAGCCCACCATCCGGTTCACCCTGGCCGACATGGCCACCGGGGTGGAAACGTCACGAATGATGTTGTGGCGGGCCGCCGATGCGTTGGACAACGACGACCCCGACAAGGTCGAGCTGTGCGCGATGGCCAAGCGCTACGTCACCGACACCTGCTTCGAGGTGGCCGACAAGGCCCTGCAGCTGCACGGCGGCTACGGCTATCTGCGTGAGTACGGCCTGGAGAAGATCGTTCGGGACCTGCGGGTGCACCGAATCCTGGAGGGGACCAACGAAATCATGCGGGTGGTCATCGGCCGGGCCGAGGCCGCGCGGGTGCGCGCGAGCGCGTAGAAAGGCGACCATGACGAGCATCGCTTTTCTCGGTCTGGGCAACATGGGCGGGCCCATGTCGGCGAACCTGGTGGCCGCCGGCCACACGGTGCGCGGGTTCGACCCGGTGCCCGCGGCGGCGGGCGCGGCGGGCGGCCACGGCGTCGCGACGTTCGACACAGCCGCCGACGCGGTGGCCGGGGCGGACGTGGTGATCACCATGCTGCCCAACGGCGCTGTGGTGAAGCGCTGCTATGCCGACGTTCTGCCGGCCGCCGAGGCCGGCACGCTGTTCATCGACAGCTCGACGATCTCGGTCAACGACGCCCGCGAGGTGCACGCGCTCGCGGAATCGAAGGGGGTTTCGCAGCTGGACGCGCCCGTCTCCGGCGGGGTGAAGGGCGCCGTCGCCGGCACGCTGGCGTTCATGGTGGGCGGCGACGAGGCCGCCCTGGCGCGCGCCCGGCCGGTGCTGGAACCCATGGCGGGCAAGGTCATTCACTGCGGCGCGGCCGGGGCCGGACAGGCCGCCAAGGTGTGCAACAACATGGTGCTGGCGGTGCAGCAGATCGCCATCGGCGAGGCGTTCGTCCTGGCCGAGAAGCTCGGGCTTTCGGCGCAGTCCCTCTTCGACGTCATCACCGGGGCGACCGGCAATTGCTGGGCCGTGCACACCAACTGCCCGGTGCCGGGCCCGGTGCCGACATCGCCGGCCAACAACGACTTCAAGCCGGGTTTCGCCAGCGCCCTGATGAACAAGGACCTGGGCCTGGCCATGGACGCGGTGGCCTCGACCGGGTCGGCGGCGCCGCTGGGCAGGCACGCCGCCGAGATCTACGCCAAGTTCGCGGCCGACCACGGCGCCTTGGACTTCAGCGCGGTCATCGAAATGCTGCGGGAAAGCTGAGTCGTACCAGGGGGATTCGTCCGGTGCCACCCACACAGAGCGAGGAACTCATCCGAGCTTATTTCCGCATGGTGGAGGCGGACGACTATGCGGCGGTCGGATCGATCCTGACAGACGATGCGACGTGGACCATCGTGCCGATCGGCTACACATGGTCGGGTCGCCGCGCGATCGAGTCCATGGCACTTGCAGCGGGCAACCGGAGGCGGCATGACGAACGCTGCCACGACTCAGAAGTCGCCCACGTGGCGCCGCAGTGTCTCGATCGATGAAACCAGTGCCTGCGCTTCGGTTTCGGACATCCCGATATCGGCGAACACCTGCTCGTTGAGCGTGACCGTGGCGTCCTCGACCGTCGAGCGGCCCAGATCGGTGATCTGCACCAGCGTGGTGCGCCCGTCGGTGGGGTGCGGTACGCGCTGCACCAGTCCGTCGGCCTCCAGCCGGCGGATCGCGTGGGTCACGCTGGTCACGTGGACCTGCAGCCGGTCGGATGCCTTGGTGATCGGCAGCGCGCCCGTCCGGCTGAAGGCCAGCAGCCGCAGCAACTCGTAGCGGGAGAAACTCAAGTCATAGGGACGCAACGCCGTCTCGACGCGGGCCAGCAAAATCTGATGCGCGCGCATCACTGACGTCACCGCGACCATGCCCGGCGCCACGTCGGTCCAACCGGAGCGCTCCCAGTTGGCGCGCGCCGCGGCGATCGGGTCACGCTTCGGCGGTCGTGCGGCAGCCACGCCCCTTCATACCGCACTCGGCGCACGGGCGCGGCCTTTCCCGGCGCCGACAGTTGATCAACCGGACCCGTTGCAGCAGTTGCCCGCAACGATCCCCGGACACGTCAGTTGCCTACAGCGAGCGCTGCAGCAGTACCTGCCCGCTGTCGGCGGCAACCACCTGCACGGCGGCGATCTGGTCGACGGGCGTCGAGATGCTGCCCGCGGGTGTCGCGGTGTGACCGGGTTCGGCCACCCACGTCGCAAGCCGGGTCTGGCTGCCGTCGCGACCCACCACGACCATCGCCAGCGTGTCGTGGTGCGCGGTGAGCGGGGCCAAACACACGCACCGCAGATTGATGGACGTTCCCCAATGCTGGCTGGACAGCTGCACCGTCGAGGCCAGCAGGGTGGTGCCCACCTGCGCCATCGGCGCCGAGGACGCGGTCACCTGCTGGGACGAGGACGAGGAATACCCCTGAACGCCGACGAAGACGCCGATCGCCAGCACCACGGCCGCGGCCGACGAGGCCACCCAGGTCACTATCCGCGTGCGACGCCGGCGCCAGCTCACCTTGGCCAGCAACGTCGTCAACAGCTCGGGCGACATCTGCGGTGCCGCCGACATTCCGGCGGCCAGGTCGGAGTCGTTGATCGCGGCCACTTCGTCCGGGCCCAGCCGCGAGAGCAGGGCCGGCACGCCACTCAGGTCGGCGACGGCCCCGCGGCAGGCCGGGCAGTGCGCCAGGTGCGCCTCGAACTCGCGTCGCTCGGCGGCCGACAACGAACCCAACACGTATGCGGCATCCCACATCACGTACGGGTCGTCGGGCGGCCCGATGCCCCTTAGCGGCGTCTTCATGTCATCCATTTTTCATCACCCTTCAAGCATCCGGAGCCCCTTAGCGGGTTACCCCAAGTTCCTGCAGAGTGAGCCGCAACGCCCGCACGGCGTAGTGTAGTCGCGACTTCACCGTTCCCTCGGCGATGCCGAGGTCCGCAGCAATCTGCGCGGTGGTCCATCCGCGGTAGTAGGACCGTTCGATCACGGCCCGGTGCTCGGCGGACAGTTGCACCATCGCGTCGGCTATCAGCAGCTTGTCCAGCGCCGCGTTCACCTCGTCCGGCGTGGACCGCTCGGGCGCGCCCGGCTCGTCCGTGGAAGCGACGACGTTGCGGTACCGGGCGCTGCGCCGGTCGTCGATGATCATGTTGCGGGCGACGGTGAACAGCCAGGCCCGCGCGGAGCGCTCCGTGTCGCCGATGACCTCCGGATGCTGCCAGGCCCGCAGCAACGTCTCCTGCACGACGTCCTCGGACTGGCTGGCGTCTCCCGTCAACCGAAGCGCGTAACGCCACAAAACCGCTGCGTGCTCGTCGTAGAGAGCCTTCATCAGGGCGGCTTCGGCAGCGCCCGACGCCCCACGAGTGCCTGCCACACGGGCCACTCCATCACCTCCGACTACTGAAACGAGTCGAACGGGTGCTCGGTTCAATGGCCACGACCCGCCGCGCCCGGCTTCGCCGCGCTTGCGATCGCGGCCAGTTCAGGGCACCTAAGCCAGGGTCAGGATGCGCGGCCCGGCCTCGGTGACCGCGACGGTGTGTTCCCAGTGTGCGGCACGGGACCCGTCGGAGGTGGTGACGGTCCACTCGTCGTCGAGCACCATGGTCTTGCCCGTCCCGAGGGTCAGCATCGGTTCGATGGCCAGCACCGACCCGGGGGCCAGCAGCGGGCCGCGCCCGGGCGAGCCCTCGTTGGGCAGGAACGGGTCCATGTGCATGTGCCGGCCGATGCCGTGGCCGCCGTAGCCCTCCACGATCCCGAACGCGCGCCCGTGCCGGTCCTGGGCCGCGAGCGTGCCCGTTTCGATGGCGTGCGAGACGTCGGTCAGCCGGTTGCCGGGGATCATCGCCGCGATCCCGGCTTCCAGCGATTCCCTGGTGGCGTCGCAGAGCGCCTGGTCGGCCGCGTCGAGGGTCCCGACCCCGAACGTGACCGCGGCATCGCCATGCCAGCCGTCCAGCACCGCTCCGCAGTCGATGGACACCAGGTCGCCGGGCGCCAATATCTCCGCGGCCGAGGGGATCCCGTGCACCACCCGCTCGTTGACCGACGCGCAGATCGACGCGGGGTAACCGTGATAACCCAGGAAAGACGGTATCGCGCCGGCCTCCCTGATCACCGACTCGGCGATGTGGTCGAGGCCCAGTGTCGACACCCCGGGGACCGCCGCCGCCCGCACCGCGTGCAGCGCGGCCGCGACCACCGCCCCCGCCGCCGCCATCGCGTCGAGTTCATCCGCGGTGCGCTGCGGCACGATTTTGCGACTCCGCAGCCGCGCCAGCGGGCTCATGGCTACTTGCCCAGCGCTTGCAGGGCCCGGGCGAACACCTCGTCCAGCGTGCCGACCGCGTCGACCGTCTTCAGTACGTCGCGGTAGTACTCCAGGAGCGGCGCGGTCTCGTCGCGGTAGATCTTCATTCGGTTCAGGATGACTTCGTCGGTGTCATCGGCGCGGCCACGCGACTTGAGCCGTTGCAACAACTCCTCCTGAGAGACGCGGAACTCCAGCACGGCGTCGATGTCGGTGCCGCGGTGTTCGAGCATCTCGTGCAGCGCCTTGGCCTGTTCGGTGGACCGCGGGTAGCCGTCCAGGATGAAACCGTTCGCCGCGTCGGGATCGTTCAGGCGTTCGTCGACGAGCTGGTTGGTCAGGTCCGAGGGCACCAGGTCGCCGGCGTCCAGATAGCGCTTGGCCTCCAGGCCGAGTTTGGTCCCATTCTCGATATTGCTGCGGAACAGTTCACCGGTGGAGATTTGCGGGACGCCGAGCTTTTCGGAGAGCTTCTGGGCCTGCGTTCCCTTGCCCGCCCCGGGCGGTCCCAGCAAAACGACTCTCACTTCAGGAACCCTTCATAGTTGCGCTGCATGAGCTGGCTCTCGATTTGTTTGACCGTATCCAAGCCAACACCAATCATGATCAAAACCGCGGTACCGCCGAACGGCAAATTCTGAACCGCTCCGCCATTGCCGATTTGGAGGAACACATTGGGCAGGACCGAGATGGCGCCGAGGTAGATCGAGCCGGGCAGGGTAATCCGGCTCAGCACATAACGCAGGTAGTCGGCGGTGGGCTTGCCCGGCCGGATGCCCGGAATGAACCCGCCGAACTTCTTCATTTCGTCGGCACGTTCGTCGGGGTTGAACGTGATCGAGACGTAGAAGTACGTGAAGAAAATGATCAGCCCGAAGTAGATGGTGATGTAGATGGGGTCGCTGGGGTCGGACAGGTAACTGCCGACGAACTTGTCCCACCAGCTGTTGCCCACTCCACCGCTGCCGCTGCGGATCAGCTGCGTGATCAGGTGCGGGATGTAGATCAGCGACGACGCGAAGATGACCGGGATGACGCCGGCCTGGTTGACCTTGAGCGGCAGGTACGTCGACGTTCCGCCGTACATGCGCCGGCCCACCATGCGCTTGGCGTATTGCACCGGGATGCGGCGCTGACCCTGCTCGACGAACACCACGCCGACGATGATGACCAGGGCGGCGACACAGACGGCGGCGAAGATGGCCCCGCCGCGGCTGTCCAGGATGGTCTTGCCCTCGGACGGGATGCGCGCCGCGATGCCGACGAAGATCAGCAGCGACATGCCGTTGCCGATGCCGCGCTCGGTGATCAGCTCCCCCATCCACATCACCAGCGCCGCACCGGCCGTCATCACCATCACGATGACGACCAGGGTGAAGATGCTCTGGTCGGCGATGATGTCCAGTGAGCAGCCCTGTAGCAGCCCGCCGTTGGCCGCCAGCGCCACGATGCTGGTCGCCTGCAGGATGGCCAGGGCGATGGCCAGGTAGCGGGTGTACTGGGTCATCTTGGCCTGGCCGGACTGGCCTTCCTTGCGCAGTTCCTCGAACCGCGGGATGACCACCGTGAGCAGCTGCACGATGATGCTGGCGGTGATGTAGGGCATCACCCCGACCGCGAACACCGTCAGTTTCAGCAGCGCACCGCCGGAGAACAGGTTGATCAGCGAATAGATCTGTCCGGCCGCGCCGCCGCTGGCCTCCTTGATGCACTGCTGGACGTTCGGGAAATTGACGCCAGGGGACGGCAGGGCGGCGCCCAGCCGATAGAGAACGACGATGCCCAGCGTGAAGAGGATCTTCCGTCTCAGGTCGACTGTCCGCAGCGCTGAGATGAAAGTCGAAAGCACTCTTCCTCCTGCGCAGCCGGGGGTCTTTTGAATTACGCGCCCAACACCCAGGCCAGGACGTACGGCGTCGCGCGTCAAACCGTGTACGAGACTAACAGCTGGTCTGGGTAAGTCCGTCCAGGGCCGTCAACGATGACCCGATAAAAGCACAGGAAGCCGTCAGCCGCGGAGCGTAGAGTGCTCTTGGCTCGTTGCATTTGCTAAGTAAATAGGAGCACGATGACACGCACTGACCAAGACAGCTGGGACTTGGCCTCCAGCGTCGGTGCCACGGCCACGATGGTCGCCGCGGCGCGCGCGCTGGCCAGCCAGGGCACCCAACCGATCATCGACGACCCGTTCGCGGCGCCACTGGTGCGAGCGGTCGGCCTCGAATTCTTCCGCCGCCTCGTCGACGGCGAAGTGGCCCCCGCGGATGCGCAGGACGGCGACCGCGACCTGCAGCTGGAAACGGATTCGATCGCGGTGCGCACCCGCTTTTTCGACGACTTCTTTCTCAACGCCGCCCGGGACGGCATCCGCCAGTCGGTGATCCTCGCCGCCGGCCTCGACGCCCGCGCGTACCGGCTGAGCTGGCCGCCCGGGAGCGTCGTCTACGAGGTCGATCAACCCAAGGTCGTCGGGTTCAAGACCGCCGCCATGGCGGGGCTGGGCGCCACCCCGACCGCGGACCGGCGGACCGTCAGCGTCGATCTGCGCGACGATTGGCCGGAAGCGTTGCGGCACAGCGGTTTCGACCCGACGCAACCGACCTCTTGGAGCGCGGAGGGCCTGCTGATGTACCTGCCGCCCGAAGCCCAGGACCGGCTTTTCGACAACATCACCGAGCTCAGCGCGCCCGCAAGCACGCTGGCCACCGAATTCCACGGCGATTCCGGCCGGACGATGATCGAACGCGCCCAGCAGTTCAACCAGCGGTGGGCCAACATGGGATGCGACATCGACCTGTCGGGGCTGTTCTTCGACGGCGAGCGCAGCAACGTCGTGGACTACCTGACCGGCCGGGGTTGGCGGGTGGCCACCCGCGAGCGCCGGGAGTACTTCGCCGACTACGGGCTCGTCTTCCCGGACGACGAGACGTCCCAGCTTCGCAACATCGTCGCCGTCACCGCGACGCTGACCTAGGAGCCCACGTGACGGCCGTCGTGCCGTAGCTCAGCCGGGTTTGGCGGCCGGCGCGCGCACCACCATCGGCACGGCGGGAAAGCACCACGCCATCTCCGAGCGCGACTTGCGCAGTGCGGCGGTGCCGTAACCCCGCTTCCGGTAGTCGGGGTGGATCCAGATGCGCACGTTCACCTCACCCCCGAGCAGCTCGCCGAACACCATGCCCACCTTCTCGCCCGAATCGATGGCCACGAACCAGGCGGCTTCCTCGTCGTCGACACGTCCGAGTGCCGCGCTGATCTCGTCGTCGAGGTTGCCGGCCGGCCCGCCGGAGCCGTCACCGGCGGCGCCCATGTCCTCGGTACGGGTGGCGAAGATGTCGCGGTCCTTATCGGCGGAGAAGGGCCGCAGTTCCAGGGTCTCCCCCAAGCTGGCCGGCCGCTCGCCGAGGGTGAAGCTGAGCTGCTTGTTCAGGTCCTCGAGTTCGGCCAGGATCTTGCGGCGCGAGTCGATGGTGAGCTGATCGAACGACATCCCCATCACCGCCTCGGCGGCCACGTGGGAGGTGTCGAGCAGGCGGACGATCGCCTCGACCGCGGCCGCCTTGTTCTCCGACTCCACCACGACATCGGCTATTTCATGCCGCCGCTCAAGGGCTTTCAACAGGGCATCGGCGATCTCGCGACGGGCGGCTTTGCGGTCCTGGTCGGTCATTCCATCAGCCTAGAACGCCGGTGGCGGCAGCGCGCTACAAGGGCGGTTTCCCAGCTCCAGGAACCGCTGGTAGCGGTCCTGGATCGCGGCCGCCCAGGCGGGGTCGGGCTCGACGACGCGTTCGGTGGACGCCCAGCGGGCGGCGTCGGCGATCGAGGTTTCCAGGCCGGCCGCCATCCGCGCGAGGAAGGCCGCGCCCAGCGCCGCGCCCTCGGGCACCCCGGACACCTGAACCGGCCGCCCGGTCGCGTCGGCGACGGCCTGCATCCACGGCCCGACGCGGGTGCCGCCGCCCGTGGCGACGATGCGCGCCACCGGCGCCCCGCTCAGCTCGATGAGCTGGCGGACCACGAAGCCCGACGCCTCGTAGGCGGCCCGGCGCAGGGCGGCCGCGTCGTGCGTCAAATCCAGGGCGTCGAGCACGGCCCGGCGATCCGGGTCGTGGAACGGGGTGCGCTCCCCGCGGATGTAGGGCGACCACACCGGCACCCGTCCGGGCCGCGCGGCGGCCGGATCGCCGGGTGCGACCACCCGGTCCACCCAGCCGAGGAACAGCCCGCCGGCATTGCTGGCCCCGCCGATCTGGCTCTTGCCCGCCGAGGTGTGCGGGATGGTCCACAGACCCGGCACCTGTCGGTGCTCCGGGATTGTGGTCCACACGATCAAGGTGGTGCCGCACAGGACCAGCACGTCGCCGTCGCGGTCGGCGCCGGCCACGATCTGCTCGCACAGCGCATCGATCGCGCCGATCGCCAGCGCGGCGTCGGTGCCGTGCACCCGTCCCACGGCGGCCCCCATGCTCTCCACCCGCGGCATCTGGTCGGGCCGCGCGCCGCGTTCGGCGCACGCCGCGGAGTCCCAGCCGGTCCCGTCGAACAGCGGGTACGCGGTGGCGGCGGTGGCGACGTCGATCACCGCCTCGCCCGCCAACGCGTGGTTGGCCACCGCCGGCGCCGGCCAATACCCTGCCGCTTCCGGCGCCTGCGCGGCGGTCCAGCGCAGGAACTCGGCGGCCTCGCCCAGCGCGGGCAACGGCTGCGCCTGCTGATCCGGTGTTCGCCCGCGTTCGTCGCCGTAGAGCAGCCCCGGCGTGATCGGAACCCCCGCGGTGTCGACGGCCGCCAGCGACGGCACCATCGCCGAGACGGCCACCGCGCGGACGTTCGGCCCGGGGGTCAGCTGATGGAGGGCCGCCACCGGCCCGCGCCGCCACGCCTCGGCGGCATCGTGCTCGAGCCGGGCGGGCGTCGGTACCCGCAGCTGGTGCGGGATCCGCGCCCGCGCCGTCACCCGGCCGTCGGCGTCCGCGGCGACCGCCTTGACCGCGGTGCTGCCGACGTCGATGCCGATTGTGACGTCTTCGCGTGACACGGGCGTCACCGTACGCCAGCATTGGGGTTCGTGACGTCAAGACCGCGCGCCTTGGTGACCGCCCCGCTGCGTGGACCGGGATTCGCCAAGCTGCGGGAACTGGCCGACGTGGTGTATGACCCCTGGATCGAGCAGACCCCGCTGCGGATCTACAGCGCCGAACAACTGGCTGAGCGCATCTCCGCCGAAGGCGCCGATGTCGTTGTGGTGGAAAGCGACTCGGTGGGCGCGCCGGTGTTCGAGCAGGGCCTGCGCGCGATCGCGATCCACCCGCGGGGATCCCAACAACGTCGACATCGCCGGGGCCACCGCGGCCGGTGTTCCGGTGCTGAACACCCCGGGCCGCAACGCCGACGCGGTCGCCGAGATGACGGTGGCCCTGCTGCTGGCCGCCACCCGCCAGCTGCTGCCCGCCGACTCCGATGTCCGCAGCGGCAACATCTTTCGCGACGGCAGCCTCCCCTATCAACGGTTCCGCGGCTGGGAGATCGCGGGATGCACCGCCGGGCTGGTGGGCCTCGGCGCCGTCGGCCGCGCCACCCGGTGGCGGCTGTCCGGGCTGGGCCTGCGGGTCATCGCCCACGACCCGTACAACGACGACGCCCGGCACGGCCTCGACGAGCTGCTGGACGAGGCCGACGTCGTTTCCATGCACGCGCCCGTCACCGACGACACGGTCGCCATGATCGGCGCGCCGCAGTTCGCCGCCATGCGCGACGGCGTGGTCTTCCTCAACACCGCCCGCGCCCAGTTGCACGACACCGACGCGCTCGTCGACGCGCTGCGCGGGGGCAAGGTGGCCGCCGCCGGGCTGGACCACTTCGTCGGCGAGTGGCTGCCCACCGACCACCCGCTGGTCGGCATGCCCAACGTCGTGCTGACGCCCCACATCGGCGGCGCCACGTGGAACACTGAGGCTCGGCAGGCGCAGATGGTGGCCGACGACCTGGAAGCGCTGCTATCCGGCCAGACGCCCGCCCATATCGTCAACCCGGAGGTGCTCGGCCCATGACATGCATGAAATCCGTTGATAACCCGGAGACCGCGGTTCTGGACGCGGCCAAGGACATGCTGCGCCGGGGCCTGGTCGAGGGAACCGCGGGCAACATCTCCGCGCGGCGCTCCGACGGCAACATCGTCATCACCCCGTCCTCGGTCGACTATCGCGACATGCAACTCGACGACCTCGTCCTGATCGACCCCGACGGCGCCGTGCTGCACGCCGCGGACGGTCGCTCGCCGTCGTCGGAGCTGCAGCTGCACCTGGCCTGCTACCACGCATTCGACGACGTCGGCAGCGTCATCCACAGCCATCCGGTGTGGGCGACCATGTTCGCCATTGCGCACCAATCGATTCCGGCCTGCATCGACGAGTTCGCGGTGTACTGCGGCGGCGACGTTCGGTGCACCGAATACGCCGCGTCGGGCACGCCCGACGTCGGCGCCAACGCCGTCAGGGCGCTCGACGGGCGGGGTGCCGCGCTGATCGCCAATCATGGCCTGGTGGCCGTGGGGCCCCGGCCGGACAAGGTGCTGCACATCACCGCCCTGGTGGAGCGGACCGCCCAAATCGTCTGGGGTGCAAAGGCTCTCGGGGGCCCCGTACCCATCCCCGAGGACGTGAACCGCAACTTCGCCGGCGTCTACGGCTACCTGCGCGCGAACGCCTGATGCTCCCGGTCCGGCTCGGTCACGCGAGCGTGACGCGGGTAACCGAGCTTCAATTCGACCTGGGAACGCGCTTTTTCCCGCACACGCCGCCGACCGGTTGGCGGGACAACGCCGACCTGCTGGTGCCGGACTTCTTCGACCCCTCGACCGATGAGTGGCACATCGCCATCCAAAGCTGGGTCATCGAAGTCGACGGGCTGACCGTCGTGGTGGACACCGGGGTCGGCAACGACCGCCAACGGCCGCACATGCCGCCGCTGGACCACCTGAACACCGGGTTCCTGGCCGCGCTGCGGTCGGCGGGCATCGACCGCACCGCGGTGGACGTGGTGGTCAACACCCACATCCACTCCGACCATGTCGGGTGGAACACCATGGGAGACAACGACTCCTGGGTGCCGACGTTTCCCAACGCCCGATACGTGGTGCCGGCCGCCGACTACCGCCACTTCGCACCCGATGGGCCCGCGGCGGGGCAAACACCGCGCAGCGAGGAAGAAGCGGCTCAGCAACGCGGCGACCAGCTGGTGTTCGCCGACAGCGTTGCGCCCATCGACGAGGCGGGACAACTCGTCGCATGGTCGGATGACTACCAGATCAGCGAGTCGCTGCGGCTGCGCCCCGCCCCCGGACACACGCCGGGCTCCTCGGTGCTGTGGCTCGATGCGGGTCAGCCGGCCGTCTTCGTCGGCGATCTCACCCACAGCCCGCTGCAACTGCGCCGACCCGCCGACGCCTGCGCCTTCGACCTGGACGCGCCGGCCGCCGCGGCGACGCGTCGCCGGATATTCACCGAGGCCGTGCAAGCGAAAGCCGCGGTGATACCCGCGCACTATCCGGGTCGCGGCGGTGCAACGATCCGCGCCGTCGTCGACCAGTTCGACATCGACCATTGGCTGGACTTCGAGCCGCTCTGAGCATCGCCGAGGGTTACGGTTGGGCATGGCGCGGTACCGAGTGGTCCAGTGGTCGACCGGCAACATCGGAAAGCGAGCGCTCGGCGTCCTGCTGGACCGCGATGAGTTCGACGTGGTCGGCGTCCACGCCTTGGGTTCGGACAAGGTGGGCCGCGACGCGGGCGAGCTGGCGGACCAAGCCCCGGTCGGTGTTGCCGCAACCGGCGATGCCGACGCGTTGATCGAGCTTGCACCGGATTGCGTGTGCTACATGCCCCGCGTCATCGACTACGACCTGGTGACCAGGATGCTGCGCTCCGGCATCAACGTCGTCACCACCGGGGACTTCCTGACCGGCACCCATCACCCGGTCGAACTCCCGATGCTCGAGGAGGCGGCGCAACAGGGAGGTGCGACCTTCCTGGGAACGGGTTTCGAGCCGGGCTTCATCAATGTCGTCGCCGGCTTTCTCACCGGCGCGTGCCGAGAGGTCCACAGCGTCACCCTCGTCGAAACCTTGGACTGCACAACCTATCCCGTGTGGGAAGTGTGGAAGGTGCTCGGATTCGGCAAAACACCCCGGGAGCCGGTGACGCAAATCGACCCGGCGACCCAACGGTATGGCCTGGGTTACTTCGAGACGCTGGACATGATCGCCGCCATGCTGGGTGTCGAACTCGACTCCAAGGACGCATTCGTCGAGCCCGCCGTGCTGACCCGGGACCTGAACCTGGGGTGGGTGGACTTCGCGGCCGGGACCATCGGGGGCCAGCGCCGCACCTACCGCGGCCATCTCGGCGGCCGCCCGGTGGTCGAGCTCGCCATCTGCTGGACCATGAGCAACGACGCGCTCGACCCGCAATGGAGCGACCCCGAGGGTTTCAGCGTGGTGATCGAAGGCAAACCGCGCGTCGACGCGACGATCCGGTTCGGCGAGCGGGGGCAGGCCGCGATGACCGTGTTGATGGACAGCACCGCCGTGGCCGCGGTCAACGCCATACCGTTCGTCTGCGACGCGCCACCCGGCGTCATCACCCCGATCGACCTGCCCGTCACCGGATCCCGGGGGGCCGTGACGGTTTGAGTTTCGGCGGTCAGGCCGCCCGATCGCGCCACTTGCGTGGCGAGACGCCGTGGGTCCGGGTGAAGAGCCGGCTGAAATAGCCCGGATCGGGCACTCCGACCCGTCTGGCCACCTCATGGACCGGTAGGTCCGTTTCTGTCAGCAGGCCGCGCGCCTCGGCCATGCGGCGATCGGTGATCCACTCCCCGACGGTGCGTCCGGTGCGGCGCCGCACCACGGTGGTCAGGTGTCCGGGGGTGATGCCGAGTTCGCCGGCCACGTCGCGCAGCGACAGCTGCTCGGCGTGACGCCGGTCGATCACCTCGAATACCTCGGCCAGCAGCGGTTCGCCACTGCGCCGCAGCTCGGCCACCACGGGCCCGGCCAGGCGCGCGAGGTCGATCAACAACAGGGTCAGGTGCGCCAGCGCCGCCTGCCGATAACCGTCCTGCCGCACGCCCAGTTCCGTTTCGATCGAACGGATCGCGGCATTCCACGCGGTCCGTCGGGCCTCGGGCACATCCAGGCGCAGTATCCCGCCGACCTCGCCGTGCAGGAACGGGAACAGCAGCGGGTGTGCCCGCCACGCCGGCCACGGCGACCGCGCGTCCTCGCCGAGCGCGGCGGGGTCGAAGAACACCGCCACACCGGCGTCGCGAAGCTCCAGCCGCCCGGGGTCGAGCACCTGACCCGCGGCCGCCACGTAGAGGAGCCCGGCGGCAGGCAGGTACCAAAGCGCCGGGAAGTCGTGAATGTGGCGACCGCGCTCGATGAAATCCTCGGGGCCCGACCGCACCACCGACACCGGGGGGGTGTCGGGATCGGTGCGGTATTCGTAGATCGGCACCCCCGCGCGCTGCCGAACCATCCGAGCTGGCCGCGTCATGTTGCTTAAAATAGTCCTATTTTCACCGATGATCACCCAATTCTTCCGCGGTCCATCGCTTCACCATGGATCTTGTGACAAAACATCATCCACATGATTACTTGCCCGCCGCCGGCCACGACGCGCTGCTGCCCTGCTACGACCTGATGTCGCGCCTGCTGGGCATCAAAAGGGTCCACGAGGCGCTCATCGCTCAGGCCGAGCTCGCCGACTGCCATCGTGTGCTGGAAATAGGCTGCGGCACCGGGAATCTCATCATTCGGGCCAAACGCGGCTATCCGCACTTGGAGGCGGTCGGATGCGACCCCGATCCGCGGGCGCTTGACCGGGCGCGGCCCAAGGCGAACGACATCCGTTTCGAGCGCGGCTACGCCGAGCGGCTGCCCTACGCCGACGGCGAATTCGACACGGTGCTGTCGTCCATGATGCTGCACCATGTCGACGACGACGCGAAAACTGCTGCGGCGGAAGAGATCTTCCGGGTCCTGCGCCCCGGCGGCAGGTTGCACCTGGTCGATATCGGCGGCGAGGCAACCACCGACCACGGCCTGATGGCGCGGCTCATCCGGCGCAGCCCCCACGCGGCAGGAAATCTCGGCGACGCGATTCCCCGACTGCTGAAGGCGGCGGGATTCGACTGCACCGAGGTCGCATCGACGCGGCACCGCATTCTCGGGCGATTGAACTACTACCGCGCCACGCGCCCCGCCTAGGGCGCCGGCGATTACCAGGAAGGGTTGCCGCGAATCGAGGCAGCGTACAGTGGTGGAAGCTTGTTATATTGGCTAAATATTAGCCTAACTACTTCTGAACAGGGGAGAACATGACTTCCACCAGGTATGAGGGCGACACCTGGGACCTGGCATCCAGCGTCGGGGTGACCGCGACGATGGTTGCCGCCGCCCGCGCGGTGGCGACCCGCGCCGAGCGCCCGCTGATCAATGACCCGTTCGCCGAGCCGCTGGTCCGGGCCGTCGGCGTGGACCTTCTCACCAGGCTGGCGACCGGCGAAGTGAGCCCGGACGAGCTGAACGACGCGCACGACGGCGCGACCGGATCCGCCGGTGCGATGTCCCGCATGGCCGACAACATGGCGGTGCGCACCAAGTTCTTCGACGAGTTCTTCCTGGAGGCGACGCGCGCGGGCATCAAGCAGGCGGTGATCCTGGCCTCGGGGCTGGACGCCCGCGCCTACCGGCTCGCCTGGCCCGTCGGGACCGTGGTCTACGAGGTCGACCAGCCGCAGGTGATCGACTTCAAGTCGCGCACCCTGGCCGACCTGGGTGCCGCACCCAGCGCCGACCGGCGCGTGGTGGCCGTCGACCTGCGCGACGACTGGCCCACCGCGTTGCGTGCCGCCGGATTCGACCCGGCGCAGCCGACCGCGTGGAGCGCCGAGGGCCTCCTCGGCTACCTGCCCCCGGAGGCGCAGGACCGCCTGCTGGACACCATCACCGAACTCAGCGCGCCGGGAAGCCGACTGGCCGTCGAAAGCGCGCCCAACCCCGAGCCCGGGGACGAGGACAAGATGAGGGAACGCATGCAGCACATTTCCGAACGCTGGCGTGCACACGGTTTCGACCTGGACATGGCGGGGCTCGTCTACTTCGGGGACCGCAACGAGGCCGCCCCCTACCTCGGCGACCGAGGCTGGGCCCTGAACGGCGTCAGCATCCGGGAGTTGTTCTCGGCCAACGGGCTTCCGCCGCTCGAGGAAGACGACATCCGGATGGGCGAGATGCGCTACGTAAGCGGCACGCTGGACAAGAAATAGGAGCCATTGCATGACCGTGGAATCGGGACGTACGGAGGGTGACAGCTGGGGACCCGCGTCGAGCGTGGGAGCGACGGCCACCATGGTCGCGGCTTCCCGCGCCGTCGCGTCACAGGGACCCGATGCGCTACTCGACGATCCGCTGGCCGACCCGCTGGTCCGCGCCGTCGGCCTGGAGCCCTTCATCCGCATCGTCGACGGACAGGTCGATTTCGAGGACGACCCGCTGTTCAATCGCAAGGCTCGGGCCGAGCAGATCACGGTTCGCACCCGGTTTTTCGATGACTTCTTCACCGGCGCCACCAAAGACGGTGTGCGCCAGGCGGTGATCCTGGCTTCCGGCCTGGACACCAGGGCCTACCGCTTGCCGTGGCCGGCGGGCACGGTGGTCTACGAGATCGACCAGCCCCAGGTCATCGCGTTCAAGACCGACACGCTGGCCGGCCTCGGCGCGGCCCCGACCGCCGGGCGCCGCGCGATCGCGATCGACCTGCGCGACGACTGGCCGGCGGCGTTGCGCGAAGGCGGGTTTGACGTGACGCAGCCGACTGCGTGGAGCGCGGAGGGGCTGCTGCCCTACCTGCCGCCCGAGGCCCAGGACCGGCTGTTCGACAACATCACCGCGCTCAGCGCGCCGGGCAGCCGGGTGGCCACCGAACACGTTCCCGACCCCAACGCGTTCTCCGACGAGCGGTTGCAGCGCATCAGCGAACGGTGGCAGCGCTTCGGTTTCAACCTCAATGCAGCCGACCTGTTCTACCGGGGTGAACGCAACGTCGTCGTCGACTATCTGAGGACTCACGGCTGGCGGGTGACGACCTACCCGGCCCGGGAGTTGTACGCGCAGAATGGGTTTGAATTTCCCGAGGACGAGATGTCGGCCACTTTCGGCGAGTTGAGCTACGTCGCCGCAACGCTGGCGTAGCGGGTTGGCTAGGGTTTCGCCTATGTCACGCGCTCACGACGACGAGTGGGATCTGGCGTCCAGTGTGGGCGCGACCGCGACCATGGTGGCCGCCGGGCGCGCCATGGCGACGAAGGATCCCCGCGGCCTGATCCACGACCCGTTCGCCGAACCGCTGGTGCGCGCGGTCGGGGTGGACTTCTTCACCAAGATGATGGACGGCGAGCTCGACCTCGACGCGATCGAGAACTCTTCGCTGGTGCGCGTGCAGGCGATGGTCGACGGAATGGCGGTGCGCACGAAGTATTTCGACGACTACTTCCTCAACGCCACCGGCGGCGGAATCCGGCAGGTGGTGATCCTCGCCTCCGGGCTGGACTCGCGCGCCTACCGGTTGCCGTGGCCGGACGCCACGGTGGTCTACGAGATCGACCAGCCCCGGGTGATCGAATTCAAGACGGGCACGTTGGCCGGTATCGGCGCCGAACCGACCGCAACCCGGCGCACCGTCCCGATCGATCTGCGCGCCGACTGGCCGACCGCGCTGAGGGCGGCCGGACTCGATACGACGGCACCGACCGCCTGGCTGGCCGAGGGTCTGCTGATCTACCTGCCGCCGGAAGCCCAGGACCGGTTGTTCGACAACATCACCGCGCTCAGCGCGCCGACAAGCACGATCGCCACCGAATTCGTGCCCGGCATCGTCGATTTCGATGCCGACAAGGTGCGGGAGATGTCCGGTTCCTTCCGCGAGCACGGCGTGGACATCGACATGGCGTCGCTGGTCTACGCCGGCGAGCGCAACCACGTCCTGGACTATCTGCGGTCCAAGCGGTGGGACGTCGAAGGCACGACCCGAACGGAGCTGTTCCGGCAGCAGGGCATCGAGGCGCCCGCCCCGGAAAACGACGACCCGCTCGGCGAGATCATCTTCATCAGCGGCGGGCTCACCGGCTAGTTTCCCTCCAACCGCGACTGCTCCGGCCGCCGCCGTACGGTGGTGGGGTGAGGTTCTCCATCGCCATCCCTCAATTCGACTACGACCGGTTCGACGCCGAAGGGCTGCGCGGCTACCTGATCCGCGCGGAGGAGCTCGGGTTCGAGGGCGGCTGGGTACTCGAGCAAATCATCGGGGACGCACCGCTGCTGGCACCGCTCGAGCTACTGGCCTACTGCGCGGCCTGCACGGAGCGACTGCGCCTGGGGGTAGCCGTCCTGGTGACGTCGTTGCACGATCCACTGCAGCTCGCCTCGGCCGCGACCGCCGTCGACCGGCTCAGCCACGGCCGGCTGGACCTCGGTGTCGGGACCGGCGGCGGCTTCCGCAGGTTCTCCGCATTCGGCGTCGAAAAAGCCACGTACATCTCGTATTTCACCGAGGGGCTGGAACTGATGAAGGCGGCCTGGTCGGACGAGCCCCGGGTCACCTTCCATGGCCGGTTCCGCGACGTCGATGACCTGCCGGTGGCACCCAAGCCGGTGCAGCGGCCGCACCCGCCGATCTGGTTCGGTGGCCTGGCCCCCAAGGCCCTGGCCAGGGCGGTGCGCCACGGCGACGCGTTTCTGGGTGCCGGTTCGTCGACCACCGAGGCGTTCGCTGGGGCCGTCACCGTGGTGAGCCGTGAACTCGACGAACAGCAAAAGGACCCGGCACATTTCACCATCGGCAAACGCGTCTACCTGATGGTCGACGACGATGCGGCGCGGGCCCGTGAGCGAGTGCTCGCGGGGCTGCGGCGAATCTACGGCAAGATGGGAGGCATCGAGGCGGTTCCCGTGTCGGGCACGCCCGACGACGTTGCCCGCGGGCTGCGTGAGGTGATCGACGCAGGGGCCCAGATGCTGCTGCTCAATCCCGTCGGACTCGACATCCCCGAGAATCGCGAGCAGATGGAACGCCTTGCCGCGGAGGTAATTCCGCGACTGGGCTGATCAGAGCTCGGTGACCGAGCCGCCCGCGGCGGTAATCTTCTCGCGCGCGCTGCCGCTGAACTTGTGCGCGGTCAGGTCGACCTTGACGGTCAGCTTGCCGTCGCCGAGGACTTTGACCAACGCGTTCTTGCGGACCGCGCCCTTGGCCACCAAGTCGTCCACACCGATAGAGCCGCCCTGTGGGAACAGCCGGTTGATGTCGCCGACGTTGACGATCTCGTATTCGGTGCGGAACCGATTCCGGAATCCCTTGAGCTTGGGCAGCCGCATGTGCAGCGGCATCTGCCCACCCTCGAAGGTGGCCGGCACGTTCTTACGGGCCTTGGTGCCCTTGGTACCGCGACCTGCCGTCTTGCCCTTGGAGCCCTCACCGCGACCGACTCGGGTGCGCGCGGTCTTCGACCCGGGCGCGGGCTTCAGGTCGTGCAGCTTGATCGTCATTTCTTCGTCCCTCCGGCGGCCTGTGCCTCGGCCGGTTCCACCTCGACGAGGTGGTTGACCACCGCGATCAGGCCGCGGGTCGCCGCGTTGTCGTCACGGATCACCGAGTGGCGAATCCGCCGCAGGCCCAGGGTGCGCAGGCTCTCCCGCTGCTTCCAGCGGGTCCCGATGGTGCTGCGCACCTGGGTGATCTTCAGTTGGCTCATTGCGATGCCGTTCCCTCTCGCGCGGCACTGGCGGCCAGCGCGTCACTTTCCCGGCGCGCCTTCAGCATTCCGGCCGGGGCGACGTCCTCGATGGGCAATCCGCGCCGGGCGGCCACCTCTTCGGGACGCTGCAGCAGCTTGAGCGCGGTGACGGTGGCGTGCACCACGTTGATCGCGTTGTCGCTGCCCAACGACTTGGCCAGGATGTCGCGCACCCCAGCGCATTCCAGCACCGCACGCACCGCGCCGCCGGCGATCACACCGGTACCCGGGCTGGCCGGGCGCAGCAGCACCACGCCGGCGGCCGCTTCACCCTGCACCGGGTGCGTGACGGTGCCGCCGATCAGCGGCACGCGAAAGAAGCTCTTGCGCGCCTCCTCCACGCCCTTGGCGATGGCGGCCGGAACTTCCTTGGCCTTGCCATAGCCCACGCCGACCATCCCGTTGCCGTCGCCCACGATGACCAACGCGGTGAAGCTGAAGCGCCGCCCACCCTTGACGACCTTGGAGACACGGTTGATGGCGACCACCCGCTCCAGGTAGTTGCTCTTGTCGCCGTCGCGGTCGCGGCCACGGCCACTGTCGCGCCGACCGCGGTCACCGCGTGAGTCGCGGTTGTCGCCGCGGGCCTCGGGGCCACCGGCTGACTGTTCCGCCATTATGCGGTCCTTCCAGTTGTCATCAGAAACTCAATCCGTTCTCGCGTGCGGCATCGGCCAGCGCCGCGATCCGTCCGCCGTAGGTGTACCCGCCGCGGTCGAAGACCACGGTGTCGACGCCGGCGGCCTTGGCGCGCTCGGCGATCAACTGGCCCACCCGCACGCTGCGGGCCTTCTTGTCGCCCTGCAGCCCGCGCACGTCGTCCTCGATTGACGACGCGGCGGCCACCGTGGTGCCGTTCTCGTCGTTGACCAGTTGCACGTGAATGTGTCGCGCGGACCGGTTGACGACGAGCCGCGGACGCTCCTGGGTGCCCGTCATCTTCTTGCGCAGCCGGGCATGCCTACGCAGGCGAGAGACCCGACGAGTGGCGGATACGCTCTGCCCCACCGGCCTTCGCGCGGCGGTGTCAGCTTGTTTTTGCGCCATGACTACTTACCTGTCTTTCCGACCTTGCGGCGGATCTGCTCGCCCTCGTAGCGCACGCCCTTGCCCTTGTACGGGTCGGGGCGGCGCAGGCGGCGGATGTTCGCCGAGATTTGGCCGACCTTCTGCTTGTCGATCCCGGTGATCGTGAACTTCGTTGGTGACTGGACCGCGAAGGTGATGCCCTCGGGCGCCTCGATCACCACGGGATGGCTGTAGCCGAGTGCGAACTCGAGGTTGGCGCCCTTGAGCTGAACGCGGTAACCGACGCCGAAGATCTCCATCTTGGTGGTGTAACCCTCGGTCACGCCGGTGACCAGGTTGGACACCAGGGTGCGTGACAGCCCGTGCAGCGAGCGGTTACGCCGCTCGTCGTTGGGACGGGTGACCACGATCGCGCCGTCGTCGTTGCGCTCCACCGTAATCGGTTCGGCGACCGTCAAATTCAGGCTGCCCTTGGGCCCCTTCACCGAGACGCTCTGGCCCTCGATCGTTACGTCGACTCCGGTGGGTACCGGAACCGGCTGCTTACCAATGCGCGACATAATCTATTGCTGCCTCTCCGCTACCACACGTACGCGAGGACTTCGCCGCCCACGCCGTGTCTGGCTGCCTGACGATCGGTCAGCAGGCCCGAGGAGGTCGAGATGATCGCCACGCCCAGGCCGCCGAGCACCCGCGGCAGGTTGGTGGATTTCGCATACACCCGCAGACCGGGCTTGGACACTCGCCGCAATCCGGCGATGCTGCGCTCCCGGCTCGGCCCGTACTTGAGCTGGACGACCAGCGACTTGCCGACCCGGGCGTCTTCCGTTCGGTAGTCGGTGATGTAGCCCTCGGCCTTGAGGATCTGGGCGATGTTGGCCTTGATCTTCGAGTGCGGCAACGTCACCTCGTCGTGATACGCCGAATTGGCGTTGCGCAGACGTGTCAAGAAGTCTGCGATCGGGTCCGTCATGGTCATGACAGCGTTGGTACCTTCCTCGCGGTGGTTCCCGTTCCGGGCCTGTCGCGTGCCTGTTCTGGGTTGGGTCTAGGGGTCCTGGCTGTTACCAGCTGCTCTTTTGCACGCCGGGCAACTCGCCCGCATGCGCCATCTCGCGCAGGCAGATCCTGCACAGCCCGAACTTGCGGTACACCGCGCGCGGGCGGCCGCACCTGTTGCAGCGCGTGTAGCCGCGCACCGCGAACTTCGGCTTGCGTGCGGCCTTGTTGACCAGTGCCTTCTTCGCCATCTGCTCAGTTCTCCTTGAAGGGAAAGCCGAGGGCCCGCAACAGCGCTCGTCCTTCGTCGTCGGTCGTCGCCGAGGTGACGACGTTGATGTCCATGCCGCGGACCCGGTCGATCTTGTCCACGTCGATCTCGTGGAACACCGACTGCTCGGCCAGCCCGAACGTGTAGTTGCCGACACCGTCGAACTGCTTGGGCGAAAGCCCGCGGAAGTCGCGGATGCGGGGCAGCGCGATCGAGGTGAGACGGTCGAGGAACTCCCACATCCGGTCGCCGCGCAAGGTAACCCGCACACCGATCGGCATGCCCTCGCGCAACTTGAACTGGGCGATGGATTTGCGCGCCCTGCGAATCTCCGGCCGTTGCCCGGTGATCAGCGCCAAGTCGTTGACCGCGCCGTTGATCAACTTCGCGTCGCGCGCCGCTTCCCCGATGCCCATGTTGACGACGACCTTCGTCACCGTCGGGATCTGCATCACGTTTCCGTAGCCGAACTGCTCCTGCAACGAACTGCGAATCTCGTTGCGGTAGCGCTCTTTCAGGCGCGGCTGAACCTTCTCTGCAGTGGTCATCAGATGTCCTTGCCGTTGCGCTTGGAGATGCGGACCCGCTTGCCGGTCTCCTCGTCGACCCGGTAACCGACGCGAGCGGGCTTACCGTCCGAGTCGACCACCATCACATTGGAGACGTGGATCGCGGCCTCCTGGGTGACGATTCCGCCCGACTGGGCTCCGCGCTGATTGCTCGAGATCGCGGTGTGCTTCTTGATCCGGTTGACGCCCTCGACCAGCACCCGGTTGCGTTCCGGGTAGGCCTGCAAGACTTTGCCTTTGGCCCCTTTATCTTTGCCGGCGATGACCAAGACGGTGTCGCCTTTACGGACCTTCATCTACAACACCTCCGGGGCAAGCGAGATGATCTTCATGAACCGCTTCTCACGCAGTTCGCGGCCGACCGGCCCGAAAATGCGCGTGCCGCGCGGGTCGTTGTCGGGCTTGATGATCACCGCGGCGTTCTCGTCGAACTTGATGTAGCTGCCATCCGCGCGGCGGCGCTCCTTGACCGTGCGTACCACCACGGCCTTGACGACATCCCCACGCTTGACGTTGCCGCCGGGAATGGCGTCCTTGACGGTGGCGACGATGACATCTCCGATGCCGGCATAGCGTCGCCCTGAACCGCCGAGCACCCGGATGCACAAGATCTCCTTGGCGCCGGTGTTGTCGGCGACCTTCAGCCGCGATTCCTGCTGAATCACTCGATCTCCTGACCTGGTTGCGTATGCACGGCAGGAGGCAAGCCACAGCCCGCCGAAAAACCTGACATGCGCGGTCTTTGTCACCGAAGGGCACGCGGGGCCGATTCGCACCGGCCGAGGTCTGCCCAAGGCAACCCCTAGAGTCTAGGGGACGACCAGCTCAGAGCCAAATTCGCGGCCGAGGCGGGATCGAGGCGGGTTCAGGGAACCGTTTCCCCGATTCTCCGGATATCGCCGAGGTGGTGCACGCCTTCGTGCATCGCCTGGCGCACCAGCCAGCGGGCGGTGCGCCGCTCGCCCGGTAACCGGGTCGCGGTGCGGTCCCAGCCGTGATCTCCGGTGCGCGCGACTTCGTCGCAGAATCCCGCCACGGCCGCGGCCAACTCGTCGAGCGTGGCATCGATGTCGCAATCGTTGTACCGGAAGCGGCGGGCCCGCAGGTCGTTGAACATCGGCTCGAAGGCGGGCTGTTGCTCAGTTCGGACGCGGTACAGCCGGATGGTGAAGCTGACGTACACATCGCGCAGGTGGCAGAGGTACTCGCCGACCGACCACACCCCGGGACCGGGCCGTACCCGCCGCACCTCGGACGAGATCGCGGAGACCACCTCCCGAACCGCGTCCGGCAGGTAGGCGATGACGCCCACGGCGTCGTCGATCCGAGCATCCGAATAACTCAGCCCACAGGCAGCACACACATGGTCTTCGGCGGCCAGCGGGGGCAGCGACGCGGGCATGGAGCAATCTTCCACCTAGAAGGGCGGCGGCTCTTCGTCGCCGGTCTTCGGTGGGGCCGGACCGGCGTAGGTCCAGCACTCGGCGCGCCGGGCCGCGCACTCCTCGCGGTTGCGTTGGCGTTCGGTGGCGATGCGGGTGGCGCGCTCTTTCGCGCGGGTGCGGCGTCGTCGCGGCATCATGGCGGTGCGCTCGGCGCAGTAGTCAAGCGGCGCGTCGACCTCCGGGGCCGCGATCGCCCCGGTGGCCCGGCACAGGCTGGGGAACAGCAAGGCGCTGCCCGGGGTGGTGACATACGTGCGCCCGGCCGGGGACGTCAGGATCAGGGTGGCATCGGGCAATTGCCTTTCCCGCCAACCCCAGAACGTTTTCACCAAATGATGCGTGCGGCAGTAGCACTTGAGGTTGGACGCGTGGGTGGCCCCGCCGGCGCGGTACGGAATGGTGTGGTCGATGTCGCAGGCCACCGCGGGGCAATCGCAGCCCGGCCAGCGGCAGGTCAAATCCCGGCACCGCACGAAATCGGCCAACGCTGGGGAGGGCACGTAACCTTTTTCGGGCGGGGAGTCGGCGGGGTGGACCAGCGGCACCAGCTTGGCCGAGACGGCCAACTCCTGAATGAGTTCCGCTGAGATGAGGCCGTCGGCGCCCACCTCGGAGGCGGGGGCGGTGCCGTTGCCGTCGACGGTGGCCCGCTCGGCGATCACATGAATCACCACTGGACCGGCCGCCGGCCGCTTGCCGGCCGCGCAATCCACCCCCCCGCAGCGACACCCCAGCCGCTCGGCCCCGGCGGCCAGGGCGCCCAGGGCATCGGCGCGGCGCTGTTCGCGGCTGCGCGGATCATGGGCGCACACCGTGGCCGCCAACGCATTCAGCCGCTTATCCAGGGCGTGCGCATCCGGGCTGAATAATGCGCCCTCGATGCGAGCCAACCCATCGCCCATGTCGCCGATCCAGACCTCCCGGCCCGCCGCCTGTTCCCGGCGTCGCCGCACCGCATCGGCATCGGCTTTGGCCACGATCTTGTCCACCTGCGCGCCCAGCCGGCCCCGGGTCATCGATGGCCAGCGCGCCACGTTGGCCGCCAATTGCCCGTCCACGGCAGCCAATACCTCGGGATCGGTGATCAAATCGGTGCGATAGACCAGCGTCGCAAACATCCGGAAGTCGACGTCGCCGGACTTGAAGACCTCGCCCACCCTGGGCAGCCGCTCGCGCAGGGCCCGGGCGTAGCGCACCCGGCTGGCCGCCAATCCCTGGCTGATCCGCAGCTCCGCGGCCACCTCGGCCGCCACCGCCGCCTCGGTGTCAATAGCCCACTCCTCGGTCTCGGCACAACGGGAGAGCCGATGGGCGAACAACCGCCCGATCGCGGCCAACTGCGCCGCCGCCGCCCGATTCTCCGACCGCGCACACCCGCCGGCCTCCGCCAACAACGCCGCCGACTCGGGCGTCTTCGACGGATACCGCCGCTCGAACAGCTCATCAAACCCGGCAATCACTTCCGGCGATGAAACCTTCGACTCGAACATGTGTTCGATTATGCCACGGGGTCGGACAAAGAAGTAGCCCAACATTTGCCTGTGGATAACAACCACCCGCGGGCAGCTTCCAAAGCTCGGACCTCGCTCACGCGGTTCGCCTTGCCGGACCCGGGCAAAGATGTACAGGCTCATTGCCGTCACGAGCGCGATCAACACCCACTGCACGATGGCTTGGTCTATCCACGAAGGCGGACTCGCAAAGACCGTGCGCATCGGCGAAGCCCCCGGCGCTCGCCGTCCATGCGGCGGTAGCCCGCTTGTCGCTTCAGCTTTGGGAGGCGCCGTGGAGAACGGCCCCCGTTTGCTGCGCGACACAGCGGAACCCGATGTGCGTCGTGGCGGTGTCCTGTGCCTGCGGTGAGCGGGCGGCCGGTCGATACCGATGGCAGTACTCCGGCGCGCACAGGTGCGAGCCGCCCTTGAGCGTCTGGCTGACGGCCGGATCCGCCGGGCCCGACGGGGTGCAACAGGCTTTCGGCGGCTCATCGAGGCGGTGGTGCGCGGAGAACTCTGTGGCGGTCCACTCCCATACGTTGCCGATCATGTCGAGCAGGCCGAACCCGTTGGGGGGAAACGCCCCCACCGGCGACGTCCCCACCCAGCCCAGCGCGCCGTCGTTGCGGTACGGGAAACGGCCCTGCCAGGTGTTGGCCATCAGCCGACCGTCGGGGTTCGGCTCGTCCCCCCATGAGTAGGTTCCCGTGGTTCCGCCGCGGGCCGCGTATTCCCACTCGGCCTCGGTCGGCAGTCGCCGGCCGGCCCAGCGCGCGTACGCCGCGGCGTCGGGGTAGGCCACCTGCACCACCGGGTGATCGGCCCGGTCGGTGAGATCACTGTCCGGCCCGAACGGATGTCGCCAGCTGGCACCCGGTACCCAGCGCCACCATTGCCGCCACTGACGCAGGTCGACCGGGCCCGGCGTGGGGCGGAAAACCATCGCCCCCGGACACAGGTCTGCCGGGTCAGCACCCGGGTACAGCACCGGATCGATCGGCTGCTCGGCGACCGTCACATAGCCTGTGGCGGAGATGAATTCGGCGAACTGCGCGTTGGTCACCGGGTGCCGCTCCACCCCGAAGGCAGCCACGGTCACGGTGTGGATCGGCGCCTCTTCGGGATAAAATCTGGTGGACCCCATGCGGAAGGATCCACCCGGTAGGTCGACCAGTTCGGTGAGCATCACCCAAGGGTATGCGCGCCGCTTGCGAAGCGCGTCAATCCGATTGCCGGTACCACGTGACCATGTAGAGGCCCATCGCCCCGACGAGCGCTATCAGGACCCAGATCACCAGGGCTTGGTCGATCCACGCGCCCGGCGGTGGCGAGCCGGGAAGAAAGTTACGGATCGGAATGACCGCGAACAGCATGGCGGCGAACCACGTCACGAACGGCGGCACGAATTTCCTTCTGCCCAAGGCAATTTGGATGGCCACGGCGAACGCCAGGGTGGGCAGGGCGAAAAGCACCAGGCAGATCCCCAAGTCGAAGATCAGCGGGCCCTTTGCCCGGTGCAACGTGATGATCACGTTGTCGGGGCGGTCCGACTCCTGGCTGGCTTCGCCGACACGCTGGACGCTGACGTCCCAGCCGTCCAACGCCCCGGTCACTTCCAAACGGGCAGGGACGTATTGGCGGGCATCGCCCTGGCCGACGAGCACCTCGGCCGACATGGTGTCGGTGCGGTAGGAGTCGAACGGCCAGTTATTGGGATCGCCGTGCGCCTCGATCGTGGTGGCGACCTGCGCCGGCGACTTTCCCGCCGGGTATTGCAGGTCGCCCAGGTCGTTCGCCGGGTCCATCCGCACCGCCGTGTCGGTCTTGAGCACGTCGAGGCGTTTGTCGAATATCGAATCCTCGGGGATTACAAGCACTTTCACGGTGAGACGATTGGCGACGGTATCCAGCTTCTCGAGACGCACCAACACAACGGTGTCGTTGGTCGCATTCAGGTCGGGCGGCTTGAGCGGCCCCGCCGATTTGGCCAGAAAGTGGACGCCAAAAAGCGACAGCCCATAGACGATGAGAAACGCCACGACGATGCCCACACCGATTGCAACACGCCGTCCCCGCCGGGTGGGCGGAGTTGCGAGCGGCTGTTCCGGAGCCGTCGGTGGCGGCGGTGCGGGAGGAGAGTGATGGGTCATCGGTCAAACCTCGCTGGGACTGTCGGGAAGCTCCGCGGTAGAGCACACGAGGAGAGATGGTAGCGAACCCGTGCCTCCCGCGAGGCGACATCGAATTTCGCCATAAAGAGGCACTTTCCGGCGACCGGCGGAACGTTCGTTCGCCCCACAGCGAAAAGTTCGGTCGCGAACCCATTCATCCCGCCATCAGCCTGCTCGCTGCGGCGGCCCTGGCCGTCCCGAGTCGGTGTCAGGCCCGCTTCGGCGTCTTTTTGTCGCGATTTCGCCACCACGCCACGATGAACAGGGACATCGCGGTGACCAAGCCGATCAACACCCACAGCACGACTGCCTGGTCGATCCACGAACCCGGCGGCGGGGAACCGGGGAGGAAGTTGCGCAGCGGGACGACGGCGAACAGCAGTGCCGCGAACCACGTTCCCAACGGCGGCAAGAACGAGGTCCGGCCCAACGCCATCGGAATGGCCACCCACAACGCCAGCACCGGCAGGGCGATGAGGACCAGGCAGACGCCGACGTCGAAGATCAGCGCGCCCTTGGCCCTTTGCAACGTGATGATCACGTTGTCCCGCACATCGGGGTTGGCGTCATCGGGGTCGTGGACGCGGGTGACCGTGGCGTCCCAGCCATCCAACTTTCCGGTCGCCTCGAGCGGGCAGGTGCCTTTTCGCGGCTTGCGCCGGTACCGGTGAACACGTCCGCGGCGATCACCTCGGTTTTGTAGGTGTTGAACGGCCAGTTGGCGGGATCGCCGTGCGCCTCGATCGTCGTGCTGACCTGGGCCGGCGCTTTCCCCACCGGGTATTGCAGGTCGCCCAGATCATTGTCGGGGTACAGCCGCACCGCCGCGTCGGTGGTGAGCACCCCGAAGTTCTTGTCGTACAGCGAATCCTTGGGATAGACAGTCACATTCACCGTCAGGCGGTTCGCCACGGTATCCAGCTTCTCCAGGCGTACCTGAACGACGCTGTCCTCGGCCTCCACCTTGCTCAGGTCCACGGCGGGAAGCGGCGGCGCCGACTTTGCCAGCAGGTGCACCGCGATCAGCGACAGGACGTAGATGACGATGAGGGCCGCGACAATCCCGAAAGCTATCGCGATTTGCCGGCCCCGGGGGCCGGCGGCGCGGGAGGCGCCGGAGTCCCAGCGGTCATTGAGGCATCACGGGCCAGATGCTAGCAGGGGCCAACCACAATTTTCAGGGGATAATCACGGCGAATTGCTGCATTGCCGTAGATTTGGCCGACTCGAATCCGGGCGCTTTGCCGGGCCCCTCCAGATGAACGACCACCAGATACGCCTGGCTGTTGGTCCAGATGTGGGTGATGCGGTCGGCGAAGTCGTTTGCTCCGGACCCCCCGCCGGTGCCGCTGAGCAGCTGGCTGCTGTAGCCGCAGAACTGGGCCGCCGTGACGGTGACTTTGACTCCCGGCTTCGCCGTTCCCAACTCGGTGGCGTAGCGCAAGAACGCCCCGGCGGGATCGAGGTCCGTGCGGGTGATGGTCACCCGCACCGACATTCCGTCGGGACCGGTCGACGTCAACGCGACGTCACCGGTGCCCGGGGTCGAACTCCAGCCGTCCGGCAGCGGGACCGTGAGCGCCGGCGCCACCGGGTCCGCCACCGAGGCCTTGGTCATGGTGCCGCTGGTGGGCGGCGGGAAGCAGACCAAGGCGTTGGGTGGAATGTGGTCGGGCAGAGTGGTTTCGACGCCGGGCACCGGCTCGGCCGGATCGGACAGTCGCGTGGTCGACGTCGTCGACGAGGCGCTCCCGCCGACCGCGGTGCCGGCGGTGGTCTTCTCGCACCCCACGGCCGCCGCGGCCAACAGGCACAGCGCTAAGGCTTCAGTCGCGCGAAAAGGCAAGCGCAATTTCGGATTCCACGTCTACATAAGGCCGGCCGGACAGGTCGACGGTGACCTGCGCGATGGTGCCCCCGGTGAACGAGAACGGCGCTTTGTAGCGGCTGCATACTCCCGAGCCGCCGTTGCGCCCGACGGTGATACCGGCACCCGCGAGCCCGAACGTTCCCGGGTGGGTTTGCACGTCCGCGAGCGTGCCGACGGCTTCGTCGTCGATGAACAACGTGACGTCGCCGAGCGGCGTGTGGCTGTTCGGCACGGTTCCGGTGCGCGAATAACTCACGCCGAGCAGGTGCCTGCCCAGCGGCACCGCGCCCGAGGAGGAGACCGCCTGCTGCCGCTCGCCCAGGAAGTTGTAGACGTAATGCAGGCGTCCGTCCTGGATGAACAGCACGTGCCCGCCGTGGGCACCGCCCTGCTTGAACAGCACCCCTTCCGCGCCGGTGGTATCCACGGTCACCTCGGCCAGCACCGAGAATGACCTGCCGCGGATTTCGGCGGCGGCGCCCATGCTCACGTCCGCGCAATCGGGATAGTAGATGTAGCTTGACCGTTCACCGACGAGGTAGGGGCGGAACCGCGTCATCGTCTCCAGGATGTTCAGGTCCGAGAGCGGCAGCCCGTTGTATTTGGCGGCTTCGGAGAACCACAGCGCCTTGAGTTCTTCGAGTCTGTCCGGGTGCTCGGCGGCCAGGTCGTGGCACTGGCTGCGGTCGGCCTCGATATGGAACAGCTCCCAGCGGTCGGCGTCGAAATGCGACCAGCCGGCCGGCGTGGCCGCGTGGACGGTGTTGGCGAACCAGCCCTGATGCCAGATCCCGCGGGTGCCGAGCATGGAGTAGAACTGGGTCTGCTTGCCGGTGTCGGCGGCCGGATCAGCCAGCGCCGCTTTGAAACTCACGCCGTCCAGCGGCTTCTGCGCGATGCCCCTGACGGTCTCGGGCGGTGTCATGCCCAGCAGGTCGTAGACCGTGGGCGTGATGTCGCAGACGTTGACGTAGGTGTCGCGGATTTCCCCGTGTGCGGCAACACCATTGGGCCACGAGATGATCGCCGTGTCGGCGATACCGCCCTCGTGCGACGCGTACCGCTTGAACAGCTTGTACGGGGTGTTGAAGGCCATCGCCCAGCCGATGGGGTAATGGTTGTAGGTTTCCGGGCCGCCGAGGTGGTCGAACAGCTTCATGCTCTCTTCGACGGTGTCGATGTAGCCGTTGAAGAACTTGCCCTCGTTCACCGATCCGTTCGGGCCGCCCTCGCCGCTGGCGCCGTTGTCGGAGATCACCACGATGAGCGTGTTGTCCAGTTGACCGGATTCCGCCAAATAGTCCAGGATTCGGCCGATTTGGGCGTCGGTATAGCTCAGAAACCCGGCGAACACCTCGGCCATCCGGGAGAACAGCTTCTTCTCGTCGTCGTTCAGCGAGTCCCACGGCCGCACGGTGTCCTGCATCGGCCAGGGCTCGCCCTGCGGGCCCTTGACGTCCGAGTACGGGTTGACCGGCGACAGTTCGGTGTCGGGCGGCACGATGCCCATCGACTTCTGCTTTTCCAGCACGATCTCGCGGTAGGCCTCGTAGCCCATGTCGAAGCGGCCGGCGTAGCGATCCGCCCACTCTTTGAAGACGTGGTGCGGCGCGTGTCCCGCGCCCGGGCACACGTAGCTGAACCACGGCTTGTCCGGCGCGATCACCTTGGCGTCGCGGATGAATTCGATTGTCTTGTCGGCGATGTCCTTGGAGAGGTGATAACCGTCTTCGGGTGTACCCGGCGGGTTGACCGGATGGTTGTCGTACACCAGATCGGGATACCACTGGTCGGTCTCGCCGCCCAGGAAGCCGTAGAACCGTTCGAAGCCGCGCGAGGTCGGCCAATGTCGTTTCGTCGACGCCAGATTGGACTCTTCGAGCGGCGTCAGGTGCCACTTGCCGATGCAGTAGGTGTTGTAGCCGCGCTCGGCGAGCACTTCGGAGAGCAGCGCGGTGTCGAATGGGATGCGGCCGTTCGCATTGGGGAACGCGTCGGTGAACTCTTCGATGGTGGCCATGCCGACGGTGGTGGCGTTGCGGCCGGTCAGCAACGACGCCCGGGTCGGCGAGCACAGCGCGGTGGTGTGGAACTGGGACAACCGCACACCGCGTTCGGCGATTCGGGTCATGGCGGGCATCTCGACCAGGCCGCCGAAACAGTCCCACGTCGCAATGCCGGTGTCGTCCCACACCAGGTACAGGATGTTCGGCGAGTTCTCCGGTGCGGTCGGCGCGGCATACGGGCCCCAGTCCGGCTCGGAATCCCGGATATCGAGCTCGACCTTGCCGTTGAAGTCAGTGGACATGCGCCAGCCTCACTCTCGTAGCCCTTGTGCGCCGAGCGTAACGCGACTGCGAAAATTCCGATCTCTTTTCGCGGTGGCGTCTCCCCCGCAAAGCGAAACGCCCGAGACCACGAGGTCTCGGGCGTTTCGATGTCGCTTCAGGGCTACTTGGCCTTCTCCAGGATTTCGACGAGCCGCCACCGTTTGGTCGCCGACGTCGGACGCGTCTCCATCAGCGAGACGCGGTCACCGATACCTGCGGTGCTGTTCTCGTCGTGCGCCTTCACCTTCGTGGTGGTACGGATGATCTTGCCGTACAGCGGGTGACGGACGCGGTCTTCCAGCTCGACAACGATGGTCTTCTGCATCTTGTCACTCACCACGTAGCCGATGCGCACCTTGCGCCGGCCACGCACCTTCGGATTGGCCGGAGTGTGCTTGGGGCCCTTCTCTTTCGATGCGGCGTCCTTCGCGGCCGCCTTCGGAGCCGCCTTCTTCGGAGCCGCCTTCTTCGCTTCTGCCATCACGATTCCTTACCATCGGGCCCGGACGCCAGGCCCAGTTCTCGTTCGCGCAGCACGGTGTAGACCCGCGCGATCTCCTGACGCACCGCGCGCAGCCGGCGGTTGTTGCTGAGCTGCCCGGTCGCCATCTGGAAACGCAGGTTGAACAGCTCCTCCTTGGATTCGCGCAGACGCTCGGTCAGCTCCTCGTCGGTGAGCTCACGCAGTTCGCCAGGCGAAATTCCCACTGCCATCAGAACTGATCCTCTCGGGTCACGATGCGTGCCTTGATCGGCAGCTTGTGGATTGCACGGGTGAGCGCCGCCCGGGCCACCTGCTCGTTGGGGTAGCTCAGCTCGAACAGCACGCGGCCCGGCTTGACGTTGACCACCCACCATTCCGGTGAGCCCTTACCCGAACCCATCCGGGTTTCCGCGGGCTTCTTGGTCAGCGGGCGGTCCGGGAAGACGTTGATCCACACCTTGCCGCCACGCTTGATGTGGCGGTTGATGGCGATACGCGCGGACTCGATCTGCCGGTTGGTGACGT
Organism: uncultured Actinomycetota bacterium; assembly: GCA_963820045.1. GTDB lineage: Bacteria > Actinomycetota > Actinomycetes > Mycobacteriales > Mycobacteriaceae > Mycobacterium. The sequence goes on along the minus strand of CAWFYN010000010.1, from coordinate 1,504,182 downwards.
AGGCGTGCTCTAAGGCCTGGATGCCGTAGTCACCGAAGTTCACCGCCGTGCCGCCGCTGGCGATGCCGCGCTGGCGGGGGTGGTGCTGCTTACGGTGTTTAACCTTGCGGGGAATCAACATGATTCAGCTCTCCGTGCTCTGCGGGTCTGCAGCGGGTGCGGCCTCGGCCGCCGCTGCTGCAGCGCTTTCTTCGGCGCTCGCGGCCCGGCCGGCCTCGGTGCTGGTCGCCGTCGTGCCCGAAGCGCCGCTGCGGCGGGGACGCGTGCCCGACGGACGCTCGCGGCGTGGACGGTCGGCACCCGCCGGAGCGGCGGCGGCCAATTCGCGCTTTCCACCGACGATGTCGCCCTTGTAGATCCACACCTTCACACCGATCCGGCCGAAAGTGGTCTTGGCCTCGTACAGGCCGTAGTCGATGTCGGCGCGCAGCGTGTGCAGGGGCACCCGGCCCTCGCGGTAGAACTCCGAGCGGCTCATCTCCGCACCGCCGAGACGACCCGAGCACTGCACCCGGATGCCTTTGACGTTCGGCTGCCGCATCGCCGACTGGATGGCCTTACGCATGGCGCGGCGGAAGGCCACCCGGTTGCTCAGCTGCTCGGCGACGCCCTGCGCCACCAATTGCGCCTGCGCCTCGGGGTTCCTGACTTCGAGGATGTTGAGCTGAACCTGCTTGCCGGTGAGCTTTTCCAGGTCCGCACGGATGCGGTCGGCCTCGGTGCCGCGGCGGCCGATGACGATGCCGGGGCGCGCGGTGTGGATGTCGACCCGCACCCGGTCGCGGGTGCGCTCGATCTCCACGTCGGCGATGCCGGCGCGCTCCAGACCGGTGGACAGCAGCCGCCGGATCGCGACGTCTTCCTTGACGTAGTCCGAGTACTGCTTGTCCGCGTACCAGCGGGACTTCCAGTCTGTGGTGATGCCCAGCCGGAAGCCGTGCGGATTGATCTTCTGGCCCACTAGTCTGAGCCTCCCTTCGCTTGCGAGGTCTCAGCAGTTGCCTTAGAAGTCTTTGCCGCAGCGGTTTTCGCCGGAGCCTTCTTAGCAGGTGCCTTCTTGGCCGGCGCCTTGGCCTTCGGACCGGAATCGGCCTTCTTCGCGGGCGCCTTCGCGGCGGCCTTGCTGGCCTCGGCGCGGCGGGCCCGCGTCGACTTCGCCGAACGCTGGTCCTTGGCCGGCCGGCTCTCCACCACGACCGTGATGTGGCTGGTGCGCTTGCGGATCCGGAACGCACGACCCTGGGCGCGCGGGCGGATGCGCTTGGCGGTCGGGCCCTCGTCGGCGTAGACCGTGGCGACCACCAGGGTGGCCGGGTCCAGCCCGTTGTTGTTCTGGGCGTTCGCGGCGGCACTGGCGATCACCTTGGCCACCGGCTCGCTGGCGGCCTGCGGCGCCCAGCGCAGGATGTCGAGAGCGTCGGTCACCGACCGCCCGCGCACCAGGTCGATCACCCGGCGCGCCTTTGTCGGCGACACCCGGACGAACCGCGCTTTGGCGACCGCCGACGGGAATTCAGTTGCGGTCATCGCCGTTTGGCCTTCCGGTCGTCCTTGATGTGTCCCTTGAAGGTCCGCGTCGGCGCGAATTCACCAAGCTTGTGACCGACCATCGCCTCGGTGACGAACACCGGGACGTGCTTGCGTCCGTCGTGGACGGCGAAGGTGTGGCCGATGAAGTCCGGAATGATCGTCGAACGCCGCGACCAGGTCTTGATGACCTGCTTGGTGTTCTTCTCGTTCTGAACGTCCACCTTCTTCAGCAGGTGGACGTCGACGAACGGACCCTTCTTCAGGCTGCGTGGCATGTGCTACTCCTCGACTTCCTAGCGACCGTGCTTCTTGCCGGTGCGCCGGCGCCGGACGATGAGTTTGTTGCTGGCCTTGTTCGGGTGGCGGGTGCGGCCCTCGGGCTTGCCCCACGGGCTCACCGGGTGCCGACCACCGGAGGTCTTACCCTCACCACCACCGTGCGGGTGGTCCACCGGGTTCATGACCACACCACGGACGGAAGGGCGCTTGCCCTTCCACCGCATCCGGCCGGCCTTGCCCCAGTTGATGTTTGCCTGCTCGGCGTTGCCCACCTCGCCGACCGTGGCGCGGCAGCGCACGTCGACGCGGCGGATCTCACCGCTGGGCATACGCAGCGACGCGTAGGTGCCCTCCTTACCGAGCAGCTGGATGCTCGAGCCGGCGGACCGCGCCAGCTTGGCGCCACCACCCGGCCGCAGCTCCACGGCGTGGATCACGGTACCTGCCGGGATGTTGCGCAGCGGCAGGTTGTTGCCCGGCTTGATGTCCGCGTTTGCGCCCGACTCCACCACGTCACCCTGCGAAAGGCCCTGCGGCGCGATGATGTAACGCTTCTCGCCATCGAGGTAGTGCAGCAGCGCGATGTTGGCCGTCCGGTTGGGGTCGTACTCGATGTGCGCGACCTTGGCGTTGACCCCGTCTTTGTCGTTGCGACGGAAGTCGACCACCCGGTAGGAACGCTTGTGGCCACCACCCTTGTGGCGGGTGGTGATGCGGCCGTGTGCGTTACGGCCGCCATGACCGTGCAGGGGGCGCACCAACGACTTCTCCGGCTCCGACCGGGTTACCTCGGCGAAGTCGGACACGCTGGAGCCGCGGCGGCCCGGGCTCGTCGGCTTGTACTTTCGAATTGCCATGTCTAATCAAGTCTTTCTCTCGCGGCGCGGCTAGGCCGGGGCCCCGAACAGGTCGATCGGCTTGCTGCCCGGCGCCAGCGTGACGATGGCCCGCTTGGTGCCCTTGCGCTTGCCGTACCCGGTCCTGGTGCGCTTGCGCTTCCCTTGCCGGTTCGCGGTGTTCACCGATGCGACCTTGACGGAAAAGATCTTCTCGATGGCGATCTTGATCTGCGTCTTGTTCGAATCGGGGTGCACCACAAAGGTGTAGACGTTCTCATCCAGGAGGCCGTAGGACTTTTCCGAGATGACCGGGGCCAGGATGATGTCGCGGGGGTCGGTGATGGTCGCCATCAGGCCGAAACCTCCTCGGTGCTAGCCGCATTGCCCGTGCCGGCCGCTATGTAGGCGCCCAGCGCCTCAACGCTGAACACCACGTCGTCGGAGCGCAGCACGTCATAGGTGTTGAGCTGGTCGGGCGTGAGGATGTGCACACCAGGCAGGTTGCGCACGCTCTTGGCGCCGGCCTCGTCGCTGCGGCCGATCACGATCAGCAACCGCTTGCGGTCGGTCAGCGTGCCGAGAAACGCCTTGGCGCTCTTGGTCGACGGCGTCTGACCCGACACCAGTTCGGTGATCGCATGGATGCGGCCGTTACGCGCCCGGTCCGACAACGCGCCGCGCAACGCCGCGACGATCATCTTCTTTGGGGTGCGCTGCGCGTAGTCGCGCGGCTTGGGGCCGTGCACGACGCCACCGCCGTTGAACTGCGGCGCCCGGGTCGAACCCTGACGTGCACGACCGGTTCCCTTCTGCCGGTACGGCTTACGCCCACCGCCCCTGACTTCGCCGCGGGTCTTGGTCGAGTGCGTGCCCTGGCGCGCCGCCGCCCGCTGCGCGGTGACCACCTGGTGCATCAACGCGATATTGGCAGGGGCATCGAACAGTTCTGCCGGCAACTCGATGGAACCCTCGACCTTGCCGTCCGGCGTCTTGACGTCAATCTTCTACCGCTGCCATTACTTTTCACCTCGTTTGATCGCCGTGCGGACCACCACGAGTCCACCGGTGCGGCCGGGGACCGCACCCTTGATCAACAGCACGCCGTTCTCGGCATCGACCTTGTGCACCACCAGGTTCTGGACGGTCACTCGATCGTTGCCCATCCGGCCGGCCATCCGCGTGCCCTTGAAGACGCGCGCGGGAGTGGCGCAACCACCGATGGAACCCGGACGACGGTGCACCGCCTGGGCACCGTGGCTGGCGCCCTGGCCCTTGAAGCCGTGCCGCTTCATCGTGCCGGCGAAGCCCTTGCCCTTGGAGGTACCGGTCACGTCGACATAGGCACCGTCGGCGAAGATCTCCGCCGTCAGCTCCTGGCCGACCTCGTACTCGGCGGCCGCCTCCGGGTTGTCCAGCCGAAACTCCGCCAGGTGGCGCCGGGGGTTAACACCGGCGGCGGTGTACTGCCCCGTGACGGGCTTGTTGACTTTCCGCGGGCTGATCTCGCCGTAGGCCAACTGCACGGCGCTGTAGCCGTCGCGCTCCGGGGTGCGGATGCGCGTCACCACGTTGGGCCCCGCCTTGACCACAGTCACCGGCACGACCCGGTTGTTCTCGTCGAACACCTGCGTCATGCCCAGCTTGGTACCCAGAATGCCTTTTCTTGCCATGAGTTCTGGATCTCCTACTGGATGTTGACGTCGACACTGGCCGGAAGGTCGATGCGCATCAGCGCGTCGACGGTCTTCGGCGTCGGATCAAGAATGTCGATCAACCGCTTGTGGGTGCGCATCTCGAAGTGCTCCCGCGAGTCCTTGTATTTATGCGGAGAGCGGATGACGCAATACACGTTCTTCTCAGTCGGCAGCGGCACCGGACCTACGACACTGGCACCCGTGCGGACGACGGTCTCGACGATTTTGCGCGCCGATGCGTCGATGGCCTCATGGTCGTAGGCCTTGAGCCTGATGCGGATCTTCTGTCCCGCCACGCTTCTCCTACCCTCACTCAACTCAACAAATCCGTGTCCGGACCTGGTGCTCCCAGCGCGCTGATCGAGCCCGGGCCAATCTGGGCCGGTCGAGCGTCGCGCCGGATACTGCGCCGCTGTTTACCTGTCGTGGTCCACCGGCCCCCGCGGTCGGGTGTGTCACCCTCACGCAGCCTGGACCGCGGCTGAAATCGCGCTCCAAGGATGGGACCGGACGCGCCCGTTTGGGCACTGGTCGTATGCCCCGACCAGGCGCAAACCCGGCTCAAGGCAACCTGAACAGTATGCCCTAGATCATGGGTTTGGCCAAATCTTGGCCGAGGGCCGCCGACCTGGCTTTTTGGGGCCTCAGGCACCCGCCGATTCGACGCTTGCCGCACCGGCCCGGTTGTGTGCGCGCTGGACATAGAGGAAACCATCGACCGCGGCGAGCGCGCACTCGCGGTAGTCGAAGTCGGGAAGCGTGGACAGGCGCCCCAGCACCAGGGGGCCGATGAGCAGGGCGATGGCCCGGGATCGGTCCACCTCGCCCAGCTCGGCGGCCTCCGGGCTGTCGAAGATGGCGTCGAACGGCGCCGCGTACTGCTGGGCGATGCGTTCGCGCAGGGTGGTGATCGCCGTGCTGCCCACCGCATGGCTGTCGCGGGGCTCCGGCAACTCGTCCAGGTCCCGACCCAGGGCAAGCCACGACATGGCCGTCATCACGGCGGGCGCCTGGGCCACCGACTCGGCCTGGGCCAGGACGACCGCCACCAGGCGATCCCGCAGCGAGCCCTGGGCCGGCGGCGTCGGCGACGGCGGGATGAGGCTGTTGAAAGCCGCTGCCAGCAAATCGTTTCCGCTCGGGAAATGGCGATACAGCGTGGCCCTCGCTACGTTGGCGGTACGGGTGACCGCATCGACGGTCACCGCGCTGGGACCCCCGGAACTCAGCAACCCGGCGGCGGCCTCGAGCAGGCGGGCCCGCGAGCGCGCTGGACGGGGATCGGTAGTACCGCCAGTAATTGTGACCCACCTCCGAAGTTTGGAAACGAGACTATCGGTCTACCTACAAGACTATTGGTCTCGAAACTCCCAACGCCACCGTGAGGAGGCGCATCACATGGTCGAAACCCAGGTCCGGCCCGACCAGCGTACTGATGCAGTCAGCATCGGCGGTAGCCCCCGAGCGCGAAACTGGACGCTCGCCGTTGCCTGCATGGGTGTCGCGCTGGTTGTCGCGTCGATGACGGCCTTGAACACCGCGCTGGGAGACCTCGCGGTGGCCACCTCGGCCACCCAGTCCCAGCTGAACTGGATCGTCGACGGATACACCGTCGCCCTGGCATGCCTGTTGTTGCCCGCGGGCGCGATCGGCGACCGCTACGGCAGGCGCGGCGCCCTGTTGATCGGCTTGGTCATTTTCTCGGTCGGCTCGATGGCCCCGGCGATGCTGCACAACCCGGAGCAGATCATCGCCGGCCGCGCGGTGGCCGGGATCGGCGCCGCCTTCGTGATGCCGGCGACGCTCTCACTGCTGACGGTGGCCTACCCCAAAGACGACCGCACCAAGGCGGTCGGGATCTGGGCCGGCACGGCCGGATCCGGTGGCGTGCTGGGCATGCTCGGTTCCGGCCTGTTGCTTCGCTTTGGGGACTGGCACGCGATTTTCTGGTGCCTGGGCGCTGCCGGGCTGGTGATCTTCGCGCTGGCGTGCACCGTCGCCTCGTCGCGCGACAGTGGTGCCCCCCGGATCGATTCGCTGGGCGCGGTCCTGATCGGGGCCGCCGTGGCGATCGCCGTGGCCGCCATCCTGGAGGCGCCGACCCGCGGATGGAGCGACCCGCTGGTCTGGGGCGGGGTCGTCGCGGGTGCGGTGCTCGCCGCGGCGTTCGGTGTCGTCGAGCTGCGGCTCGCTGACCGCAGCAGACAACCCCTGCTGGACGTCCGGTTGTTCGCCGACGCGAACTTCGCCACCGGCGTCGCCGCGATCGTCATCCTGTTCGGCGCGACGTTCGGGTTCTTCTACATCGGCATGCAATACGTGCAGCAGATCATGGGCTACTCGCCGCTGGCGACGGCGATCTCCTTCGGCCCGTTCATGGTGCCGCTCGGCATCTTCTCGGCGCTGTCGTTCTGGTACGTGCCCAAGCTGGGTCTGCGGCTTACGCTGTTTATCGGCACGCTGCTGATGGCGGTCGGGTTCGCGTGCATGTACCGGTTGAATCTGCACTCGTCTTATCTGGAATTCGCCTGGCCGACATTGATATTGGCCACCGGTATCGGAATCTGCACGGCGCCGACGACGTCGGCGATCATGGGAGCGGTTCCCGACGAGAAGCAGGGCGTCGCCTCCGCGGTGAACGACACGTCGCGGGAAATGGGCGGTGCGTTGGGCATCGCGGTGGCCGGTTCGATCTTGGCCGGCCGCTATTCGCACGAGCTCGCGCCCAAGTTGGCGGACTTTCCCGCGCCCGTCCGCGGCCCGGCCTCCGATTCGCTGGCCAAGGCCGTCGAGGTGGCCGGCAGGCTGGGACCCCAGGGCCGCCAGCTGGCCGACATCAGCAAGGCCGCGTTCCTGGCGGCCTTGCACGCGTCGACCATCGCGATGGCGGTGATCGTGACCGTCGCCGCCGTGCTGATCGGGATTTGGGCGCCGGGCCGCGACGGCCGGCAGCTACGGCCGGTGCGCGGAATGCTGTCCCGCCGCCGTCACTGAACGAATCCCGCGCCTCGGTGCCCGAGCATCACGATGCTGGCGTGCGGCCCGCGGCTGGTGATGGCCGGCAGGATCGACCCGTCGATCACCCACAGGTTGTCGATGCCGCGGACCCGGCAGCGATGATCGACGACGGCCCGCGGGTCGGCGTCGGCGCCCATCGGCGCTGTGCCGCACAGATGTTGCGACGTGGACCAAACAGGGTCGCCGACAGACGTTGCGGCACCGGCTAATTCGCGGGCCATTTCGGCCCCTCGGCGTAGGGCCGCGACGTCGTCGGGCTCGCTGTCGTAACGATGCTCGATTCGGGGCGCCACGTCGGGATCCGCCGACGCCAGCGTGATGCGCCCGCGGGCGCGCGGCTGCATGAGCGCCACCCCGATGTGCGGCCAGTCGGCATGCCCGGCGGTACCGTCCCCGGTCATCGCGACGAATCCACCCGTGTACGGCCTGATCTCGAGATCATCGGCGGTGCCGAGCACGACCTCGAGCACCGGCCGGCCCGGGGCCACCGTCCAGTCGGTGGGCAACACCCACTCGGGGTGGTCGCTGAACGACGCCCCCACCGGAAGCGGTGCCACCACGGGTACGCCGACGGCCCGCAGCCCTTCCTCTTCGCCGATGCCCGAGAGCATGAGTAGCTGTGCCGTTTGAATGGCACCGGCGCACAACACGATCCGGTCGGCGGTCATCGTCATGCTGCCGTGCGGGCCGATCGCGTCCACCCCCACGGCGGCGGTGCCGGCGAAACGCAACCGCACAGCACGGGTCCGCGCGTACAACGTCAAGTTCGGCCGGCCCAGGGCCGGCAGCAGGTATCCCGCGCCGGATCCGGTACGAACGCCGTCGACGATGTTGAGCGGGACGGCGCCCAGTCCCGAAATCGGCTCGGGGCCAACGTCGTTGAGGTCATCGATCCAGTCGAACCCGGCCCGCTGCGCGGCTGCGATGAAAAGCTCCGTGGTTCCGGTCATTTCGTGCGTACGGCGGACCCGGATGGGGCCGCTGCCGCCATGGGCCGGGCCGCTGAAATCCAGATCGGTCTCGATGGCCCGGAAGCTCTCCAGGACCTCGGGCCAGCTCCAGCCGGGTAGCGACAGGCGATCGAAGTCGCGCGGCAAGCCGCGGCAGAAGTAGCCGCCGTTGATCGCACCCGAACCGCCGACCGTCGTCCCGCGCACGATCGGATGCCGGCGCACCGGTCGATCGGTCAGGCTGGTCTGATAGCGCCGCACCAGCGGACTGCCGGCCCCGATCGGCAGCTGCAACCCATTGGCGGTTTGAGCGAGCAATCCCGGATCATCGAGGGCCGGCCCCGCCTCGAGGACTGTCACCGCGCAGCCCGGATCGACGGAAAGGCGTTCGGCAACAACCGATCCAGCACTGCCGGCACCGACGATCAGCACATCGCTGTGCGGGGCGGCCTTCAACAAGGGAGGGTCAAGGTGGCGGCTAGCTCCGGATCTGCGGTTTCAGCGCGCGCAGGTTGCGCTCCCGCAGCACACCCCACCACAACCCGAGGCCGTACGCCAGGTCGTCGACACGCTTGAGCAACAGATAGGTCAGCAGCCCGATCGGTTCGGCATCGTCACCGATGGCGTCCCGGCGGCGCAGCCAGTCCACGACGCCGTCCATGATGGCGGCGACCAGCACGACGCGCCTGAAATGTCGCGACAACACGGCGGCGACCAATGCCAGCGGCCAATAGTGGCGGCACAGGGCCGACGCCAGCTGCAGCGCCGCCGATCCCAGGCCGCGGGCCGCGATCGCCACCACGTCGGTGACCGACGTCTCGGCGCAGCGCATCGCCCTGGCGATCCGGCGACCGGTCACGACGGCGGCGACGACGGAGGCCAGCTGGGACAAACTGGTCCCGAATGCCATCAGGATCCAGGTCATCAACGCCCACCCGGAGATCACCACCGGCGCCGTCTTGTCCGGATGGCGGACGGAGAGCGGGGCTGCCGATCCCCCATAAAACGCCTTGCGCGCGAGCCAATCCCGCAGTTCGGTGCGGTGGTCGTGGGCGACCACGGCGATGGGCTCGTAGCGCAGCCGGGCGCCGGCTTCGATAAGCCGCCAGCACAGGTCGACGTCCTCGCCGGATTGCATGGTCTCGTCGAACCCGCCGACGCCGCGCAGAGCCGAGCAGCGACAGATGATCGCCGCGCTGGGCACGTAGGACACCGTGCTGTGGGGCAGCACCGGCGCTTCGCGCTCGCCGAGGTCGAGCGACGAGTGCAACGCCTCGTAACGCGCCACCACGTTCTCACTGTGCGATAAACCGACGATGCGCGGCGCGGCCAGCGCGACGGTGGGATCGCAGAAATGCCCGAGCAGCGCCTCCAGCCACCCGCGCCGGGGCGCGACATCGGAATCCAGGAAGGCGACGTAGTCGGTGGTGCAGGCGGCCAGCCCGGTGTTACGGGCGGCGGCGGGGCCCCTGCTGCGGGAGTGCCGCAACACTTCGACGTCGCAGTGCGCGCCGACGAAGTCCTCCGGCTCGATCGGGGGGAACGAACCGTCGTCCACCACGATGACCCGCAGGCCGCGCAGCGAGCTCACCAGGCGTCGCACCCCGGAAAGGTTGTCGCGCACCGGAATTACCACGGTCACGTCGTTGTGCGACGGGCCGCCGGCCGGTCGCGGATGCGCCACCGTGGCGTCCAGCAGGGTGCGGGCCAGTTGCGCGCTGACGTCGTCGCGAACCTTCAGCCGGCCGTCGCAGAGCAGGTCCTGAGCGGCCGGCGCCAGCTTCAGCAGCCGGGTCGGCGAACCGCCGAGCAGCGCGGAGCCGTCTCCCAGCACCCGCACCCGGCGATCGACCTGGACGGCGAAGCCGTCCGGCAGCCGCCGCTGACTCATGTCAGCATCCCGTCGCGCCCGGGTGACCACCGGGCCACCCGACGGACGCACCCGTCGACCATCTCGGCGAGGATGCGCTCGCCCTCGGCGGCCGTCGCGGTGGTCGGGTCTCCCAGCACGCCCACTGCGCTGACCGCCGCGACTCCCCCGCGGCGCATCGACGGGAGCAATTCCGGCAGCGGTGCCCGGTTGCCGGTGAGCCACCGGTCGGTCAGCACGTCGGCGGGCGAGATGTGCAGCAACAGCGAGGTTTCGGTGTGCCCCGCGTGCGCGTCGCCACCGCCGGCCAGGCAGGGGCACCAGCCGACATCGCGGCCCTCGGCGCGCAGCCGGGCCACCGCGGCGGCCAACGCGGGGACGTTGCCGCCGTGGCCGTTGACGAAGACCAGGCGCCGGGCCCAGGTGGCGGCCGACCGGCCGTACTCCACCAGCAGCATCGTCAGGGCTTCGGTACCGATCGAGATCGTTCCGGCGAAACTTTGGTGCTCGCCGCTGGCGCCGTAGGCGATGGCCGGTGCCAGCAACCATTCGCGCTCCAGGCGCGCCCGCGCCCCGCGGGCGACCGCGGTTGCGATCCGGGTGTCGGCATCCAACGGCAGGTGCGGACCGTGCTGTTCGGTCGAGCCCAGCGGGATCATTATCGACGGCGAGGTCCCCGATAGCTGGCTTGATGTCGCCATTCCCAATTCGCCGAGTACGGGCACTCGGTGATGGTAGGACGAATTCACCTGGCGTGCACCAATTGTTGTTTCTTGAAAACGATTTTTTTCTGGCCGGTTCATCGAGCGTTCGAAATTTGTGCTCGTTCGTCACGGGTACCCCGCGTGTACCACGAATTTGGGACCGGTAATAGATTCCGGACTAATCTGCCCGGGATATGGATATTTAGCCCCTCAGGGGTCCCCGGCCGCCGGGACCCCGAGAGCCCGGGTGAAGCCGGGCGGCACCAGGATGTCGTCCGGGCACAGGTCGTGGACGCTGGCGTGGCCCAGACCCATCAGCGCCGAGTCGATGCCCCCGCGCAAGATGTCGAGCACGTTCTCCACGCCGGCCTGGCCGGCGGCGGCCAGGCCCCACAGGTACGCGCGACCGATCATCACCGCGCGCGCCCCCAGCGCCACGGCCTTGACGACGTCGCTGCCGCGGCGGATGCCGCCGTCGAGCAGCACCTCGATCTGATCGCCGACCGCGGCGGCCACCGCGGGCAGGGCGCGGATCGAAGCCGGCGTGCCATCCAGGTTGTTGCCACCGTGATTCGACACAGAAATGGCCGAAACCCCGGCATCCACAGCCCTTTTCGCGTCATCCACGCGCATCACGCCCTTGAGCATGAACGGCCCGCCCCACAGTTCACGCAGCCAGGCGATGTCCTCCCACGTCGGGGGCGGCGTACCCATCCACTCCCCATAGGCGGCAAAGAAGGGCGGGCCGGGTTCGCCGCTGCGCCCCTGGTTGGGGACCCGCAGCTCGGGCGGGTGCAGGGTCTTGCCGAACTTCCAGAGCCACCGCGGACGCGTGATCGCCTCCGGGGACAACCGAAGGATGGTCCGCAGGTTCATCTGTTCGGGAATCTTCGGGCTGCCCCAGTCGCGGCCATGCGAGAAGGTCCAGTCGGTGGTGACGATCAGGCCCACGGCGCCGGCCTTGCGCGCCCGCTCCACCCGCTCGGCGATCGCGTCACGCCCGCCGAGCCAGTACACCTGGAAGAAGACCTTGGGGTTGGCGACGATGACTTCCTCGATCGGTTTGCTCGCGAACGAGGACAACCCCATCGCCGTTCCGCGCGCCGCGGCGGCCCGCGCGACGGCCACTTCGCCGTCCGGATCGACCGCCTGGACACCGGTGGGCGAAATGATCACCGGCAGTGAAATGTCTTGCCCCATAACGGTGGTCGACAAGTCACGCTTTTCCTGCGCGCCGACGACATGGGGCGCGAACCCGAGTTCGCTGAACGCCGCGACGTTGTCGCCGACCGTCACTCCCTTTTCACTCGCCGAAATCAGCGAGGCATAAACGGATTTCGGCAACCGCCGTTTCGCGCGCTGCTGCGCGATGGCGACGGTTTCAAACCACTGGTCGGCCATGATCACAGGGGGCTTTCGTTGCACAGGCGCGCAGGCGGCACGTCCGGCGGTCGCACGGACAGCGTCAGGGGCACCGGCTGACCAACCCGTCGCCCGTGCGAGTGGTCGGCCCGGGGGCGCGGCGTCTCACGCCGGCGGGCCAGCGCCGACGCGCTGTGCCCCTGGACGCATTCGGGATCCGGCCCGTCCATCGGCAGGCCGGTGAAGAACTTGGCCGCCATGCAGCCGCCTCGGCAGGCGTCGTAGTGCCCGCAGCTTCCGCAGGCCCCCGCGGACTGCGGTTCGCGCAGCTCACGGAACAGCGGTGCGTTCTTCCAGACGTGGTCGAATCCGCCGTCGGTGAGGACGTTTCCGGCCAGGAAGCGATCGTGAATGGCGAACGGGCAGGCGTACACATCACCCACCGGGTCGATCAGGCAGACCACCCGGCCGGCGCCGCACATGTTCAGCCCGGCCAACGCGCCGGAGGAGCCCAGCGGCGACAGGTGGAAGAAGGAGTCACCGGTGAGCACCCGCTCCCCCTTGGCCACCAGCCAGTCGTAGAGCTGGACCTGCTGGTCGGCGGTGGGGTGCAGATCTTCCCAGACGTCCGCGCCCCGCCCCGAGGGACGCAGCCGGGTGATCCGCAGGGTGGCACCGTAACGGCTTGCCAGCGCGGCGAAGTCGTCGAGCTGACCGACGTTGTGCCGGGTGACCACGACGGAGATCTTCGCGTCGGCAAACCCCGCGCCGGCCAGGTTCTCCAACGCCCGCACCGCCATGGCGAAGGACCCCGGACCGCGCACCGCGTCGTTGACCTCCGCGGTCGCGCCGTCGAGGGAGATCTGGACATCGACGTAGTCGCTGGCGGCCAGCCGGGCGGCGACCTCTGCAGTGATGCGGACCCCGTTGGTGGAGAACTTCACCCCGACGTGGTGCGCCGTGGCGTAATCGACCAGCTCCCAGAAGTCCGGGCGCACGGTGGGCTCCCCGCCGCCGATGTTGACGTAGAACACCTGCATGCGTTCCAGCTCGTCGATGATGTCCATGCACTGACGGGTGGACAGCTCCCGCGGATCCCGTTTGCCCGATGACGAAAGGCAGTGCACGCACGCCAGGTTGCAGGCATACGTCAGCTCCCAGGTCAGGCAGATGGGCGCATCCAGCCCGCTCTCGAACTGCTCGATAAGCCGCGGCACTCTGGCCAAGCCGGCGGTCATGGGACCTCCTGAGGTACCAACATCAACGAATCGGCCAGCACGCCCAGCGCGTGCAGATAGGGCCCCTCTCCCGAGTCGTCCACACCCGCCGCGCGGCAGGCGGAATGAACATCGGGATGGTCGGCCAGCGACCGCACCACCGTGAGAATGGTGCGGTTCTTCAGAAAGGACAGCTTGCGGGTGCCGAAGTGATAGAGCAGCGCCCCGAACGGTTCCGGTCGAACCGCCACCTGCGGGTGCAACCGCCAGCCGCGGTCAGGGTCGAACACGCGGGTCAGTAGACCCCGCACATGCCGTCGATGGACACCTCTTCGACCAGGATCTCGGCGACGAGCTGGCTCTCGGTCTCGGTTTCGTGGTCCACGGGTCTTTGCCTTTCGTCGAGTCTTGACAACGATGGGGATCGAGTCACAAGCTTCGTCAGAATATGGCATCGAGTGCCGAAATGGAAGGGCGGGGTCTCATGATGCCGCAGCCGCGGGTGGGCCGGCGACGCTCGACAACGCCGCACCACATCACCGGCGTCGCCATCGAGTTGTTCAGCGCCCGCGGTTTCGCCGAAGTCAGCGTCGACGACGTCGCGCAGGCGGCCGGCATCTCCCGGCGAACGCTGTTCCGCTACTACGCGTCCAAGAACGCCATCCCGTGGGGTGACTTCGACACCCACCTCGCGCACCTGCGCGAGCTGCTCGACAACGTCGATCCGCGGGTGCCGCTGGGCCAGGCGCTGCGCGATGCGTTGTTGGCGTTCAACACCTTTGACGAGTCCGAGACCGCGCGGCACCGCCAGCGCATGAGGGTCATCCTGCAAACCGCTGAACTGCAAGCCTATTCGATGACGATGTATGCGGGCTGGCGCGAGGTGATCGCCGGTTTCGTGGCCCGCCGATCGGACTGTAAGACGACCGACCTGCTGCCCCGGACCGCCGCCTGGACCATGCTGGGGGTGGCGTTGTCGGCCTACGAGCACTGGCTCGGCGACGAATCCGTCCCGCTGCCGACCGCACTGGGCAATGCGTTCGACGTTGTCGGTACCGGGCTGGACAGGCTGGATCGGTGATCGGTGACCGCCTGCCGCACACCCTGCGGTCGCAGGGGCGGTTCTGCGCCAGCTCGGGCTCACCGATGTACGGCGAGCTTTTCGAGCTGGTGGCCACCGACGTCGAAGCCGGCGGCGTCTTCGCGGCCATCTTGTCCGGACGCGAGGACGACCCCTCGCGGCTGGCGGTGCCGCTGCGGCTGGCCGGCGGCCTGCACCGGTTGGTGCTCGACGGGCGGGCATCGCAATTGCGCCGGTGGTATCCCAGCACAGGGGGCAGCTGGGACGCCGAGTCGGCGTGGCCCGAAATCCAGGACGCCGCGGCCGACCACCGGCGTGCTCTGCGGGCCGCGCTCGAGCAACCCCCACAGACCAACGAGGTCGGTCGATCCGCCGCTCTGATCGGTGCCTTGCTGCGCACCAATCGTGAATCCTCCTTACCGGTACGGCTTTTCGAGATCGGTTCGAGCGCGGGACTGAACCTGCGCGCGGACCACTACCGTTACCGATTCGCCGGCGGTCAGTGGGGACCGAGCGATTCGCCGGTGACCATCGACGACGCGTGGCGCGGCGCACTGCCGCCCGACGGCGGGGTGCGGATCGCCGAGCGGCACGGCTATGACATCGCACCCATCGACGTCACCGGACCCGATGGGGAAATCACCGTGTTGAGCTACGTCTGGCCCGACCAGACGGCCCGGCTCGAGCGGCTGCGCGGGGCCATCGAGGTGGCCCGGCGGGTACCGGCCCGGCTGCAGCGCCAGACGGCCGCCGATGCGGTCGCCGGCCTGACGCTGGCCGAGGGCGCGCTGACGGTGCTATGGCATTCGATCACCTGGCAGTACCTGTCCGAAGGGGAGCGGGACACGGTCCGCGCCCGGGTTCGCGCACTGGGCGAGCAGGCGGATGAGCGGTCCCCGTTCGTGCACCTCACCCTCGAGCCGGCGCGCGACGGACCCGGCACACCGATCCGATTCCTCATACGAGCGCATCGGTGGCCGGACGGCGAAACCGACATCCTCGGCGAATGCCATCCGCACGGCCCGCCGGTGCACTGGCGGTAGGGTTTCAGCCCAGCATGTCCGAGATGGGCGCGCCGGCGGCGATCTTGCCGCGCACCTTCATGACCTTGCCGGGCATCCCGCCGCCGACCACCCCGACCAGCACCCCGTCGCGCTCGTAGTAGGCCAGGAACTTGCGGCCGTCGTCCTCGACGAGGTGCACGGTGTCGGTGGCTTCGGGCTCCCCGAGACACTGGATCTTGATGTCGTATTGGTCGCTCCAGAAGTACGGGACGACCACGGCCGACGACACGTCCTGCCCCAGCATCGCGGGCACCACGACCCGGGTCTGGTCGGCGACGTTGCTCCAATGTTCCACGCGCGCTTGGTGTCCCGTCGCGTCGCGCCAGGAGGCGACGTCACCGAGGGCCCACACGTTAGGCGCGCTGGTCCGTCCGGCCGCGTCGCAGAGCACGCCGTTGTCGACCTCGACGCCGCTGCCCTCGAGCCAGTCCGTGGCCGGGTGCGACCCGATGCCGACGACCACCAGGTCGGCCGCCAGCTCGGTGCCGTCGGTCAGCACCACGGTGTCCACCCGCCCGTCACCGCGCACCTCGGCCACCCCGACACCGAGGCGGACGTCGACCCCTTCCTCGCGGTGCAGGCGGGCAACCAGCTCGCCGATCCGCTCGCCGAGCACCGAGGCCAGTGGCGTCGGCTGCGGCTCAACCAACGCGACGTCCACCCCGAGACTGCGCAGGCTGGCCGCCACCTCGCAGCCGATGAAGCCGGCGCCGATCACGACGGCGCGTTGCGCGGCAGACGCGTGCTCGCGCAGCGCCATGCTCTCGTCGAACGTGCGCAGCACCCGGATGCCCGCCAGATCCGGCAACGTCGGGATGCGCCGCGGCACCAAGCCGGTCGCGATGACGAGTTCGTCGTAGCCGATCACGGACCCGTCGGCCAGCGTCACCGTCTGAGCCGCGGTGTCCAGGCTGATGGCCGCCGCCCCCAGTCGCAGGGTGATGTCGTTCTCGTCGTACCACTGCCGGGGTTTGAGGGCGACGTCGTCGACCTCTTTGCGCAGCACCTCTTTTGACAGCGGTGGGCGATCGTAGGGCGGGTGGACCTCGTCACTGACGATCGTGACACGGCCGGCATACTCCGATCGGCGAAGTTGCTCGGCGGTCCGGGCCGCGGCCAGACCGCCACCGACGATCACAATTCCGTTGCTAGCGGTCACGTGGAGTTCATACCACGATCGCCGATCAGTACTTCAGGGCGCCCTTGTCCACCGGGATCTGCGTGCCCGTCACCGTGGCCGAGCCGTCGCCAGCGAGCCACGCCACGACGTCGGACACCTCGTCAGCCGCCATGAAACCCTTGTACTGCAACGGCATTGGCGGGAAACTGTGGACGAAACGGGGATGATCGGCAAATATCCGCATCATCGCCTCCGGCTCGATCATCGGGGTGTCGACCGAGTACGGGTGGATGGAGTTGACCCGGATGCCGTACTCCCCGAGTTCGATGGCCAGGGTGTTGGTCAGCGCGGTGAGGCCGTACTTGCTGGCCGCGTAGTGCCCGTTGCCCGGGGTCGCCTTCAACCCCGCCGATGAACTGACGATGACGATGGAGCCGCCGTTGCCGGCCTCGATCATCGCGGGCACCGCGGCACGCAGCGTGCGCCACGTGCCGGTCAAGTTCACGCCGATGACGGTGTCCCACTGCTCGTCGGTCAACTCCCAGACGCGGCCCCAGCCCAGCACGCCGGCGTTGGCCACCAGGATGTCGAGCCGGCCGAATTGTTCAACGCCGTCGGCGACCAGTTGCCGCAGCGCCGGGTCGTCGCGGATGTCCACCTCGCGGGCCAGCACCTTGCGGCCCTCGGCCTCCACCAGACGGACGGTCTCGCTGAGGTCTTCCGGGGTGGCCGGCGCGTAGCTCAGGCTCTCCGACACCGGCCCGCAGATGTCGAGCGCGATGATGTCGGCGCCCTCGGCGGCCAGGCGCACCGCGTGCGATCGGCCCTGGGCGCGCGCGGCCCCGGTGATGAAGGCCACCCGCCCCTGCAGGGATCCAGTTTGTCCTGCCACGCAGCCAGGCTAGCAGCGAAACTGAAACCTGTTCTAACTCGCCCGGCGATCAGATTTCGGAGATGATCTGGGCCCGCCGGCTGTCGTACTCCTGGTCGGTCAGGGCGCCGCTGGCACGCAGCGTCTCCAGCTCCTGGAGCCGCTGAGCGATCGACGGTTGCGGGGGTGTGACCACCGGTGCGGCCCCCGCGCCCGCGGCCGGCGCGGCCGCCGGAGCCTGTTGTTCGGCCGCCCGCCGCACCACCGCCTGGATCTGCTGGCGCAGCACCGGGTTCGACCGGATGTCGACCATCCGGTTGAGCGGAACATTGTTGGCCTTGAGGATCTGCAGGATCTCCATCAACGGGCCGGCCTGCCCGCTCAGGTCGTAGGTCGTGTTGTCTTCGGCCACGGTGAACTGCGCGGGCACCAGGCCGTTGACCAAAGCGCTTCGCTCCCAGTCGATCCGGTATTCGTTGGTGGTGGGATTGACCAGCACCACCACCTTGCGGGCGCTGAGGTTGCCGAGCCGGGTCACGCTGGCGATCACCCGGTCTTCGCTGTCGAACGGCACAAACCCGGGCCCGGAGATGTGCAGGTGCACCTTCACCACCTGCTGGTTGTTGATCCATGTCCCCGTCTCGGTGACCCCGGTGATCTGAGCGAGCGCCAGTACCCCGTTCTGCTCGAGCGCCGCCGTCTTGACCGAGGATTTTGCGCCGTAGTTGGCCAACGCGAGCGCGATGAGCACGTCGGCCACGGTGATGAGCAGACCGACGTAGAACATCCAATGCAGCAGGCTGTGAAGCCCGAGGGTGAAGTAGACGACCAAGAAAATCGGCCCGACCAGGCCGCCGCACAGCAGAACCACCAGCTGTGCCTTCAGGTAGCGCGCCAACACGACTGTCTCCTTACCCTTGCCGGGATTTTCGTGTCAGGTTAGCTGTCGAGTTCTGACCGCGAGTGCCATACACCCAAACCGGCCCGCGTCAGTCCACCTTGGGCACTATCGCCGGCGCAGGGCGTGCCGCAGACCCCGCTGGCGCCGCCGTGGTGGGCGAATGGGGTGTCACTACCTTTACCGGCGTGCCGGTCGATACCGGCATCGCCGGCGCCGCGGCGCCTTGCGGTGTCGCAACCTGCGCAGGGGCCGCGAGCGAACTGACCGGCGCCGGTGCCGGCGCCACCGGCTGCGTGGGGGCGGCCGCGCCGTAGGCGGGCGTCACCATCCGCACCGGCGTCGCCGGTGTGGCGGCGGGGGCCAGCGCGGCGGGCGCGGTGCCGGCCGCGCCTGCAGTGGGACTGGCCGGCGCCGGCGCGCCCGCGATCGCCGAAGCCGGTGCGACCGCAGACATCAGGGGTGCCGCCGGTACGCCCGGCGCCGAACCACCCGCGGCCGTCGCGGCCGGCAGCTGCGCCGCCATC
The DNA here is from genome assembly GCA_963820045.1 of uncultured Actinomycetota bacterium. Lineage (GTDB taxonomy): Bacteria > Actinomycetota > Actinomycetes > Mycobacteriales > Mycobacteriaceae > Mycobacterium. The sequence continues at coordinate 1,485,158 of CAWFYN010000010.1, read as the reverse complement.
GACGCGGGGGCCGCCGCGCTCTGCAAGGGTGAGGCGTTGGCTGCCTCGGTGGCGAGATACTGCGCCGCGCCGCCGTTCATCAGCTGCACGAACTGGTCGTGAAACTCCGCGGCTTGAGCGCTGAGCGCCTGGTACAGCTGGGAGTGCGCGCCGAACAGCGCCGCGATGCCGGCCGACACCTCGTCGGCACCCGGGGCCAGCACGGTCGACGTCGGGCCCACCGCCATTGAGTTCGCCGACGTGATCGTCGACCCGATCGTGGCCAAATCCGACGCCGCAGCGGCGATGTACTCAGGCGTCGCGAATACCAAGGACATCCGAACCTCCCGGCCATCTCCAGCCCGACCCCCGTATCACCGAATCGTAGCGGAGCCAGCCGCGTCCGGCCCGGTAAAACGCATAAAGCCCGGATTGCCTCAATCGGCAATCCGGGCTTTATGGCTAACTAGACCTACTTGATGATCTTGACGACCCGGCCGGCGCCGACGGTGCGGCCACCCTCGCGGATCGCGAACCGCAGGCCCTCGTCCATGGCGACGGGCTGGATCAGCTTGACCGAGATGTTGGTGTTGTCACCGGGCATCACCATCTCGGTGCCCTCCGGCAGCGTCACCACACCGGTCACGTCGGTGGTGCGGAAGTAGAACTGCGGACGGTAGTTGTTGAAGAACGGCGTGTGCCGGCCGCCCTCGTCCTTGGACAGGATGTAGACGCTGCCCTCGAAGTCGGTGTGCGGCGTGGTGGTGCCGGGCTTCACGACGACCTGACCGCGCTCGACGTCCTCGCGCTTGATACCGCGCAGCAACAGCCCGACGTTGTCGCCGGCCTGCCCCTGGTCGAGCAGCTTGCGGAACATCTCCACACCGGTGACCGTCGTCTTGGTGCTGGCCGGCTTGATCCCGACGATCTCGACTTCCTCGTTCACGTTGATCACGCCGCGCTCGACACGACCGGTGACCACCGTGCCACGACCGGTGATGGTGAACACGTCCTCCACCGGCATCAGGAACGGCTTGTCGGTCTCGCGGACCGGGTCCGGGATCGACTCGTCGACGGCCTCCATCAGCTGCACGACGGATTCCACCCACTTGGCGTCACCCTCGAGCGCCTTGAGCGCCGAGACCCGCACGACCGGGGCATCCTCGTCGAACTCCTGGGCGGCCAGCAGCTCGCGGACCTCCATCTCGACGAGCTCCAGCAGCTCCTCGTCGTCGACCATGTCCGCCTTGTTCAGCGCGACCAGGATGTAGGGCACGCCCACCTGCCGCGCCAGCAGCACGTGCTCGCGGGTCTGCGGCATCGGGCCGTCGGTGGCAGCGACCACCAGGATCGCGCCGTCCATCTGGGCGGCGCCGGTGATCATGTTCTTGATGTAGTCGGCGTGGCCCGGGGCGTCGACATGGGCGTAGTGACGCTTGTCGGTCTGGTACTCCACGTGCGAGATGTTGATGGTGATACCGCGCTGACGCTCCTCGGGAGCGTTGTCGATCTGGTCGAACGCGCGGGACTCGTTCAGGTCCGGAAACTTGTCGTGCAGAACCTTGGTGATAGCCGCGGTCAGCGTCGTCTTGCCGTGGTCAACGTGACCGATGGTCCCAATGTTGACGTGCGGCTTCGTCCGCTCGAACTTCGCCTTCGCCACTTCGTTGTCCTCCTGGACTTGTTGGTGCTCGTTAAAGCAGTGTTGGTGTTTTCTAGTTGTGCCGCGCCCAAGGCTTTGCAATGACCCGGCAAGATTACTCCGAGGGGATATTTACTGACCCGTCGCCTTAGCGATGATCTCCTTCGACACGTTCGCCGGCACTTCGGCGTACGAATCGAACACCATGGAGTAGTTCGCCCGGCCTTGGGTCTTGGACCTCAGGTCGCCGACGTAGCCGAACATCTCCGACAGCGGCACGTGCGCCTTGACGACGCGTGCACCGCTCCGCTCCTCCATGGCCTGAATCTGGCCACGGCGGGAGTTCAGGTCGCCGATCACATCGCCCATGTAGTCCTCGGGCGTGGTGACCTCGACGGCCATGATCGGTTCCAGTATCACCGGCTGTGCTTGCGCGGCAGCCTTTTTCAGCACCTGCGAACCGGCGATCTTGAACGCCATCTCCGACGAGTCGACCTCGTGGAACGCGCCATCGAGCAGGGTGAGCTTCAAGTTCACCAGCGGGTAGCCGGCCAGCACGCCGTACTGCATGGCGTCCTGGGCGCCGGCATCCACCGAGGGGATGTACTCGCGCGGGATGCGTCCACCGGTGACCTTGTTCTCGAACTCGTAGGTCGCCCCGTCTTCGCCGGTGAACGGCTCGAGGCTGACCAGAACTTTCGCGAACTGGCCGGACCCACCGGTCTGCTTCTTGTGGGTGAACTCGACCTTTTCCACTTTCCGCTTGATGGTCTCTTTGTAGGCGACCTGCGGCTTGCCGACGTTGGCCTCGACCTTGAACTCGCGGCGCATGCGGTCTACCAGGATGTCCAGGTGCAACTCCCCCATGCCGCCGATCACGGTCTGGCCGGTCTCGTTGTCCTGGTGGACCTTGAAGGTCGGGTCCTCTTCGGCGAGCTTCTGGATCGACAGGCTCAGCTTTTCCTGGTCGCTCTTGGTCTTGGGCTCGATGGCCACCTCGATCACCGGGTCGGGGAAGGTCATCGACTCCAGCACGACCTGCTGGTTCGGGTCGGTCAAGGTGTCGCCGGTGGTGGTGTCCTTGAGACCGATCACCGCGTAGATGTGACCGGCGCTGGCCACCTCCACTGGGTTTTCCTTGTTGGAGTGCATCTGGAACAGCTTGCCCAGACGTTCCTTCTTGCCCTTGGTGGCGTTGATGACCTGGGAACCGGAGTCGACCTTGCCCGAGTACACGCGGACATAGGTCAGCTTGCCGAAGAACGGGTGCGTGGCCACCTTGAACGCGAGCGCGGAGAACGGCTCATCGGTCGAGGGCTTGCGGGTGATCTCCTCGTCTTCCTTACCGGGGACGTGGCCGACCGCGGGCGGCACATCCAGCGGCGAGGGCAGATAGTCGACGACTGCGTCGAGCATGGGCTGCACGCCCTTGTTCTTGAACGCACTGCCACACAGCACCAGGTAGGCCTGCGAGTTGATGGTGAGCTTGCGCAGGGCACCCTTGATCTCGTCGACGCTGAGCTGCTCGCCACCGAAGTACTTCTCGAGCAGTTCCTCGTCGGTCTCGGCGACGGCCTCGAGCAGCTTGGTGCGGTACTCGTCGGCCTTCTCGGCCAGCTCGGCAGGGATGTCGATGGTGTCGTAGGTCTCGCCGAGCTTCGTCTCGCCCCGCCACACCTTGGCGTTCATCTCGACCAGGTCGACGACGCCCTCGAAGTCGCCCTCGGAGCCGATCGGCAACTGGATCGGGATCACGTTCGCGCCGAGCCGGTCCTCCATGGTTTTCACCGAGAAGTAGAAGTCGGCGCCGATCTTGTCCATCTTGTTGACGAAGCAGATCCGCGGCACGTCGTATTTGTCCGCCTGGCGCCACACCTGCTCGGACTGCGGCTCGACGCCCTCCTTGCCGTCGAAGACGGCGACCGCACCGTCGAGCACGCGCAGGCTGCGCTCCACCTCGACGGTGAAATCAACATGGCCGGGCGTGTCGATCAGGTTGATCTGGTGGCCCTTCCAGAACGTGGTGGTGGCAGCCGAGGTGATGGTGATACCCCGCTCCTGCTCCTGCTCCATCCAGTCCATGGTGGCGGCACCGTCGTGCACCTCACCGATCTTGTAGCTGATGCCGGTGTAGTAGAGGATGCGCTCGGTGGTCGTGGTCTTGCCGGCATCGATGTGCGCCATGATGCCGATATTGCGGACCTTGCTCAGGTCGGTCAGAACGTCCTTCTGTGCCACAGAAGTCTTCCCACTCTTTCGATTGCTTGGTTGCTGTCTTTCTGGCCCCCGGCATCATCGCCGGAAGCTGTCACCAGCGATAGTGCGCAAAGGCGCGGTTGGCCTCGGCCATCTTGTGGGTGTCCTCGCGCCGCTTGACGGAGGCTCCCAGGCCGTTGCTGGCGTCCAGAATCTCGTTCGCCAGCCGCTCGACCATCGTCTTCTCCCGGCGTTGCCGCGAGAAGCTGACAAGCCAACGCAGCGCCAGCGTGGTGGACCGGTCCGGACGCACCTCGACGGGCACCTGGTAGGTCGCACCACCGACACGGCGGCTGCGCACCTCCAGGGCGGGCTTGACGTTGTCGAGAGCACGCTTGAGCGTGATCACGGGATCGGTACCTGTCTTGTCCCGGGCGTTCTCGAGCGCACCATAAACAATGCGTTCCGCCAGTGATTTCTTCCCTTTGAGCAGAATCTTGTTGACCAGCTGGGTGACCAACTGCGACCCGTAGACCGGATCGTTGACCAACGGACGCTTGGGTGCGGGCCCCTTGCGCGGCATCAGCTCTTCTCCTTCTTGGCCCCATAGCGGCTGCGCGCCTGCTTGCGGTTCTTGACCCCCTGGGTGTCGAGCGAGCCACGGATGATCTTGTACCGCACGCCGGGCAGGTCTTTGACTCGGCCACCACGCACCAGCACCATCGAGTGCTCCTGCAGGTTGTGGCCCTCGCCCGGGATGTAGGCGGTGACCTCGACCTGGCTCGTCAGCTTCACGCGCGCGACCTTCCGAAGGGCCGAGTTCGGCTTCTTCGGGGTGGTGGTGTACACGCGAGTGCATACCCCACGGCGCTGCGGGCTGCCCTTCAGGGCCGCGGTCTTGACCTTGGCGATCTTGTCGCGGCGACCCTTGCGGACCAGCTGCTGAATCGTTGGCATCTACCGGCTTTCTGTGTTCGTGTCGAGCGTCTGTCGGCTGTTCTCAAGTCTTCGTACTGCACTTTTGTCCGGTCGCACTGCCCCGCGGCCGGGTGTGTCGCACGCGCTGCACACCGGACGAGGATCCGATGCATCGTGGACATGCGAATTCGCCCGGCATCCACTTCCTTACGGTTAGGCGCCGTAAGCCGCCAGGCACGAGGCTCCACAATACCCGCCGCCGGTCGCGCAGGTCAAAGCGGCGGTTAGTGGCGATCGCAAGCGCGGCGTAGCCGGGCGCTGGGGGTCGCCACCATCGGACTAGTGCCTGGTGCCGTCGTGCGAGACGCGCCGCTCCAGGCCCGCCGAGAGCCGCAGCACCATGTCCGAGAACAACGCGTCGGTGTCGATGTCGTCCATGACACCGGTCATCTCCAGCAGCACGAAGCCGTGCAGCGCGGACCAAAACTCCAGCGCCGCATGGAAGGCCTCGTCGCCGTCGAGGCCGTAGGAGGACAACACCGCGATCACCGGCGCGGCCGCGCCTCGGGTCGCCGCCGTGTACTCGGGATCATCACCGCCCAACGGCATCCGGGTGAACGCCGAGTACCGGCCGGGGTGGTGATGGGCGTAGCTGCGGTAGGCGCCCGCCATGACAAGCACCGCGTCGTCGCGGGCGCGACCCTCGCCGACCCTGTTCAGCATCGTGATGATGTCGTCGATGACGCGGATCCGCACCGTGCGCCGCAGGTCCTCGAGGCTGTCCACGTGGTTGTACAGCGACGGCCCCTTGGTGCCCAGCTGCATCGCCAGCGCGTTGATGGTCAGGGCATCCCAGCCCTCCCTGTCCAGGAAGGTCAGCGCGCCGTCGATGATGCCTTCGCGGCTCAGTTTGGCCGGGCGCGAGCCGGTTCTCCCCGCGCGCGGCCGCTGGGCCGCCGGCGGCGTTTCCGGCCGAGCTGGCATGGCGGGGCCCTTCGCTTGCGATGATGGGGATGCTTAACTAATGACTCTAGTTGACGCCGGGCGCGAAACTATTTCAGCCGTGGCCGGATGGACGTAATCTCATTCGAGCAGATCCACCCGTCACAGAGGGGGCCCGCAGTGAACTGGACAACCGTCGCCGGGTCGCTGGCAACCTGCGTCATCACCGTCGCCGCATTCCCCGCCCCGGCGGCGCACGCGAAGAATGGCGACACCCACGTCGTCGGGCAGGGCATCGAGCAGACGCTGGACTGCAACGACGCCACGCTGTTGGTCAACGGCTCCTTCAACAACGTGACGGCGCTGGGCAACTGCTACGCGGTGACGGTGATGGGCTCTTCCAACACCGTGGTCGCCGACTCGGTCTCGCACGACATCACCGTCTACGGCTACAACCAGACGGTGTTCTACCACAACGGCACGCCGTTCATCTGGGACCGCGGCCGAGAGCTGGGCATGACCAACCGGCTCCAGCAGGTACCCGGCTGAGCCCGACACCACTCCGCCATCCAACAAAGGGGAATCGAGGAACATTGTCTGCCCACATCTTTGGCCGCCCCTCGGGGCTGATCGGGCTCGCCGTGGCGCCGGCCGTCGCGGCGGTGCTGGTGGCCGGCTGCAGTTCGACGGCCAACCCGCCCGCGGGTTCCACGACGACAACGAAGAGCAGCGCGACGACGACGACGAGCGCCGGCGCGGCGCCCACGACGGGGTCGAGCGGGGCGAGCACCACCGCGTCGGTCGAGATCGGCAACACGCTCAACTACGGGTCGATGGGCACCACCGCAACGCTTGACTGCGCCGACGGCAAGTCGCTGAACGTCGGCGGTTCGGACAACACCCTGACCATCACCGGCACCTGCGTGACGGTGAGCGTCGGCGGGACGAACAACAAGATCACCCTGGACAAGGTCGACACCCGCATCAGCGTGGTGGGGCTCAACAACACCATCACCTACAAAGACGGTGAACCCAAGGTCGACAACCTCGGCTCGGGCAACACCATCACCAAGGGCGGCTAAGCGGTAGTCGTTCGCTGGCACCGATTTTCGGGCCATGTGGAGTGGTCAAAGAATTCGCAGGCGAAGCGTTGTTGTTGCGCCACAACGATATACCTGCCAGCGGCGCATTGCGCGTGTACTTCTGCGGCCGGACGATGTTTGACCTGCACCCCGTGCCGCCGAGGTGCCCAGCGCAGGGCCCGGGCATATGATGGTGCCGGCAGAACGGAATCCAGCCATGTTCACCGGTACCACCAGCCACGCCAGCGCGCTGGTTGCCGCCGTCGTCGTGCTCACCGGCGTCGTCATGTTGCCCATCGGCGCCGCAGCGGCTGACCCCAACCCCGACGACCAGTTTGTTGCGCTGCTCGACCAAAAAGGAATCCCCGCCCTCGAGAACGTACCCAGCCTCATCGCCACAGCCCATAGAGTTTGTCGCCAACTCGATGGCGGGATGCCGGTGGACGGCGTAGTCAACGACATGAGGGAACGGGCGTTCAATGCCAACTCGGCCGGTGGCCAATACCCTCCCGACCGGGTCATGCGGACCATCGCCAGATTCATCTCTGCCGCAGTCGAGGCCTATTGTCCGAACGATCAGCCGAAGATAGCTTCCATCGCGGCCATGGCGAATCCCGCGCCCGGATCGAACGAACCGACGCAGCACATGATCAGCGGTGGCGCGCACATCAGGTCCGAGGGTGAGGCGCATGTCGTACCGATAGGACTGTTCCCCGAGGGGGAAACCGGCGATCCCGACCCACCGCAACTTCCGCCGCCTCCGCCGCCGACCGCCCACATCCTGACTCCCCCCCGGCCGGTCGCGACACCGTCGCCCCCGCAACAACCGCCACCGGGACCGCAGCAGGAGCCGCCTGCTGCTCCTGCGCCGGGGAGCCCTCCCGGCCCCGGCGGTGGCGGTGCCGGTGTTGGTCCGGAGCCGCCGCCCATGCCGCCCGGCAGGGTGAGGCTCGCACCGTGAGACACCGGACCCGAGGCGTCGGCTAACCGGCGGGAGCGCCGTGCCGGCCCGCGCCCGCGGCGAACCGCCCGGCCCCCTCGTTCGCCTCGGCGGCGACGCGGGAGACGCTGGCGAATTCGAAGTCGAGCGCCTCGGATTCCGTTGTCCCCCACTGATGTAGCGCCGAAAGCCGGTCGGATCGCAGGCACTGCTGCGGCAGGGCGGCCAGTTGCGCCGCCAGTTCCTCCGCCGCCTCCCGCGCCTGGCCGTTGGGCACGACGCGGTTGGCCAACCCCATCGCGAGCGCTTCATCGGCCTTGATACCGCGGCCGGTGAGAATCATGTCCATCGCGCGGCTCTGTCCGACCAGCCGCGGCAGCCGCACGGTGCCGCCGTCGATCAGCGGCACCCCCCATCGGCGGCAGAACACCCCGAACACCGCGTCCGCCTCGGCCACCCGCAGGTCACACCACAGGGCCAATTCCAGGCCCCCGGCGACCGCGTAGCCGCTCACCGCGGCGATCACGGGTTTGGACAACACCATTCGCGTCGGCCCCATCGGACCCGGGCCCGCCCGGTGCACGGTGTTGGCGTCGGGTGTGCCGAAGGACTTCAAATCCGCTCCGGCGCAGAAGGTTCCACCGTCCCCCCACAGCACGGCGACCGACGCGGTGTCATCACGGTCGAACTCGTCGAATGCCGCGTACAGCGCCGCCGCGGTGGGGCCGTTGACCGCATTGCGCGCAGCCGGCCGGTTCAGGATCACCGTCGTCACCGGGCCGCTGCGCTCGATACGCACCGGATCGCTCATTTTGCCTCCGCAAATAGTGGTTGGCGCCGCCCGAGCAGCTCGGTGGCGAAGTCGTGGTACGCGGCGCGCAGCCGGGTACCCGGCCAGTCGGCCGGAAGCAGTTCATCGGGCAGCACCGGGTCGGTGAGCAGGTGCCGGACCGTCGCCGCCGCCACCACGAACCGCCCGGGAATGTCTGGCGCGGCGGCCATCTCGTCGAGCAGTTGGTTACCCGCCCGCGCCCAGGCGGGCAGGTCCCACAGCTGGGCGGCCAGCCCGGCGGGGTCGTCGTCGCGTGCACGCAAGACCCGCACCCGGGCGTCGATCTCGGCGCCCAGGTCAAGCTCCAGGTTGTCGGGTCGCATCCAGACACCTTCACGCAGTTCACCGAAGCGCTTGCCGCGCATGGCGGTCCGCAGCCCCGCCCGGGTACGCGCGTCGTTGCCCACGCTGGTCACGATGAGCGTCATCCACTCCCCGCGCCAGGGCCGGAGCCGCGGGTCGATGGCGTCGTCCTGCCGCCGCTGGCGGGCCAGCAAGCGATCCGAGAGCCGGTAGCCGTCCGCGGACCGGATCAGGTCGCCGGCGCCGACCATGCGGGTCAGCGCCACCCGCAACGTCGTCTCTTTGATGCCGAAATCGGATGTGAGCCTTACCAATTCGCTGGCGCTGGCGCATGCCGGGTGCGCCCCCAGCAGCACGCTGAGCACCACCGACCGGGCCGTCATGGTGGGCATGGGTTATACCTGTGACGCGCGGCGACCGTAGTCACCGAAGGGCTCGTCGCGATGCCGCACCGCGTCCCGGAAGCCGTGCTCCACCGCGTCGGCGACGAAGGCGTGGCCTTCCGGGGTGTGCCGGGCGACACCGTCGAACACGGTGCTGACCATCCTGCTGGTAGCCACACCCTGTTGCAGCAGAGCGGAATTCAGTGCGAGCTTGACCATGATGAGCTGGTTGACGGGCACCGCGGCGATCCGTTGCACGAGCCGTTCGGTGCGCTCGTCGAGGTCTGCCGGATCCGGCGCCTCGACCGCCAGGCCCCATTCGGCGGCTTGCGCGCCGGTGATGCAATCACCGGTGAACAGCAGGCGCTTGGCGCGCTGGTCGCCGAGCCGGTGCGCCCACAGCCCCGCCGCCGGGACACCCCATACCCGCGTGGGCGGGTAGCCGATCTTGGCGTCGGCGGCGGCGATCACCTGGTCGGCGTGCAGCGCGATGTCGGTTCCCCCGGCCACGCAGTAGCCGTGGATCTTGACCACCGTCGGCTTGTCGGCGTGCATCAGGCTGGAGAAGCCGCGCACGAACCGGCTCATCATCTGGTAGTCGATCATCGGATCCCACGGCTGGTCGGGTAAGTGGTTGGCCGCCTGGGTTTTTCCGCTGAGCACGGTGTCCTGATACGCTCCGGTCCCGCCGGCCGAGCCGGTGCGGTCGGCATAGGCGCTCAGGTCGAACCCCGCGCAGAAGCCCTCGCCGCGTCCGGACACCAAGATGACGTGCACACCTGGGTCGAGGTCGGCGCGCTCCACCAGCGCCGAGAGCTCCAGCGGGGTGTCGGCGACGATCGCGTTTCCCTTTTCCGGTCGGTTGAAGGTGATCCGGGCAACCCGATCGGTGACCTCGTAGGTCATCGTCTTCAGGTTGTCGAAGTCGACCGGCCTGATCGCGTGGGTCATTGGCGCCGCTCAGCCCTTTACCAGGGCCCGCTCGAGGATCGGCGCCAGATCGAGGCCGGTGGGCATGGTGCCGTATGCCCCACCCCACTGGCGGTCGAGCCGCGTGGTCAGGAAGGCCTCGGCGACGGCGGGGTGGCCGTGGCGCACCAGCAGCGACCCCTGCAGCGCCAGGCAGATGTCCTCGGCGACCTTGCGGGCGCGGTGCGCGATGGTGTCCAAGTCGGTCAGGTCGTGGCGCAGCCGCTCGACATGACCACCCAGCCGCGGGTCCGCCCCGGCGCTTTCGGCCAGTTCGGCGAACAGCACCTCGACACATTCGGGACGAGTGGCCATGGCGCGCAACGTATCCAGGGCGCTGACATTGCCCGAGCCCTCCCAGATGCCCATCAGCGGCGCCTCCCGGAACAGCCGCGGCATGCCCGAGTCCTCGACGTAGCCATTGCCGCCCAGGCATTCCAGCGCCTCGGCGGCGTGCGGGGTGGCGCGCTTGCACACCCAATACTTGCTGGCCGCCAGACCGATGCGGCGCAGCAGCGCCTCCTGGTCGTCGCCGCGCAACGCCCTGTCGGTGGCGCCGGCCATCCGCATCGCGACGATGGTGGCCGCCTCGGCCTCCACGGCCAGGTCGGCCAGCACGTTGCGCATCAGCGGCTGGTCGATCAGATAGGCGCCGAACGCCTTTCGGTGCTGGGCGTGGTGGATGGCACGGGTCAGGCCGGTGCGCATGCTGGTGGCGCTGCCCAGGGTGCAGTCCAGCCGGGTGAGGTTGACCATCTCGATGATGGTGGGGACGCCGCGGCCCTCCTCGCCCACCAACCACGCGGTGGCGCCGTCGTATTCGACCTCACTCGACGCGTTGGCGTGGTTTCCGAGCTTGTCCTTGAGCCGCTGCAAGAACATTCGGTTGCGAGTGCCGTCGGGCAGGATGCGCGGCAGCAGGAAGCAGGACAGCCCGCCCGGGGCCTGCGCCAGGACCAGGAAGATGTCGCACATCGGCGCCGAAGTGAACCACTTGTGGCCGGTCAGGCTGTAGCTGCCATCAGCGTTGGGGCCGTTCGGGGTGGCCTGCGTGGTGCCGGCGCGCACGTCGGATCCGCCCTGCTTCTCGGTCATCGACATGCCGGCGGTGATGCCGCGCTTGGTGGTGGCCAGTTTCAGGTCGGGGTCGTATTCGCGGCTGGTCAGCAGGGGCTCGTAAACGGCCGCGAGGTCGGGGTTGCAGCGCAGCGCGGGAACGACGGCGTAGGTCATCGAGATCGGGCAGGTGTGGCCCGGTTCGACGTTCCAGACCGACATCTTCGCGGCCCGCACCACGTGCGCGCCCGGCCGGTCGTCGGCCCACGGCGCGGCGTGGATGCCGGCGGCGATGGCCGTGCGCATCAACTCGTGGTAGGCCGGGTCGTACTCGACCTCGTCGACCCGGTGACCGTAGCGGTCGTGGGTGTGCAGGATGGGCCGGTTGCGGTCGGCGAGCTCACCCCACCGCTGGGCTTCGCGGCCCCCCGCGATCGCGCCCACCTCGTTCACCTCGTCCAGGCCCCATTCCCCGCCCTCGCGGATCAAGGCCTCGACGAGCACCGCGGACGTCGCGGGGTTGTAGTTCTCCAGCGGAGGAACCTGGTTGGTGACGACATGCGTATCCGACATGCCCCTCATGTTACATTTTTCCGACAGCTGCACAAGAGGTGTAATGCCGTCGATCAGCGGGCATGCGCGGCAAAGAATTCCCACAGCGTCCGCGTCGCGAAGTCCGGCCACTCGTGGCCGCCACCGTCGACGGTGATCAGGACGACGCCGCGGTTATCGGCGCACCGGGCGGTCGACGTGGTCACCGGGCCACCGACCGTGGCGGTCGGGCCGCCGCACCGATCGACGTCGCGCCAGAAACTATTCACACCCGGCACCGGCGGACCATTGATGACGCTGAAACCCTGGCCGCCGCCGTACGGGACGAGCCGGTCGGCGGTGCCGTGAATGTGGATGACCGAAGTCGGATGCGGGGTCCGGCACGAGTTCAGCTGCGTGCCCGCAACGGGGCCGATCGCCGCGAAGATGTCGGTGGTGCACGCCAGCGTGTAGGACATGATGCCGCCGTTGCTCATTCCGGCGACGTAGACCTTGGCGGGATTGGTGCCGACGTTCTTGGCGATGTCAGCCACCGCCGCGCCGATGAACGCGACGTCGTCGACGCCTTCCCGTCCCGGCCTGCCGCAGCAAGTTTCCCCATCGACGTTCCAGGCCCCGCCGAGGCCATCCGGATAGGCGACGACGAACTTGTCCGAATCGGCCAAACCGTTCCAGCCGTAATCCCTTTCGACTTGCCTCGCACTGCCGGAGTAGCCGTGCAGCACGACCACCAGCGGAGCCGAAGCGGGTATCCCCGCAGGCTCGTAGAGCCGATAGCTGCGCTCGTGCCCGCCGACCTTGATGTGGTGCAAGCTGGTGCCCTTGACAAAGCCCGAGGGCGGCGTCGGCGAACAACCCGCGACCAGGAGGAGCACCCCTAGAAGCGTTGCGAGCCGACCGAGCATGGGCCCGCGGATCAGCCGCTGATCTTTTCCCGCAGGAACGCGATGTCGTCCTTGCGGCCCTCGTCTGCGGTTTCGCAGATGACAGGTGCGTCGGCGGCCTTGACAACCGCGGCGAGGAGCTCGGGATCGATCTGGCCGGTGCCGAAGTTCGCGTGCCGGTCGGCGCCGGAGCCCGCCGCGTCCCTCGAGTCGTTGCAGTGCACCAGGTCGATGCGGCCGGTCAGCGCCTTTATCCGGTCCACCGCGTCGACTAGTTGCTCACCCGCGGCCCACGCATGGCAGGTGTCCAGGCAGAACCCAATTCCCTTGTCGCCGATGCGATCCCAGAGCCTGCCGATGGTGTCGAAGTGGCGGGCCATCGCGTGGTCACCGCCCGCGGTGTTCTCCAGATACACCTGCACGTCGGTTTCGAGGTAGTCGAGCGCCTTGACCCACCGCTCGAAGCCGGCCTCCATGTCGTTGTCGTCGGCATGGCCGCCGTGCACGATCACCGCCGTCGCGTCGATCGCCGACGCGGCGTCACAGGTGTCCTGCAGGATCTTGCGCGACGGGATCCGAATGCGGTTGTTGGCCGATGCCACGTTGATGAGGTACGGCGCGTGGACGTACAGCGGGATGGGGGAAGCCTTCAGCGCGTCGGCGTCGTCGCGCGGCTTCGGCTTCTTCCAGCTCTGCGGGTTGCCCAGGAAGAACTGCACCGCGTCGGCGCCATCCGCCTGGGCCGCGGCCAGGGGATCGTCTTGGTGGACATGGGAACCAATGAGCACGTCGGCCAGTGTAGTTGGGTAGCCGGACAGCCCGCCCCGGCGCACGAAAAAGCCCCGGGCGAAACCCGGGGCCTTCTCGTCGTTGACTAGCGGTAGTCGCTGTAGCCGTAGTCGTCCAGCGGAACGGCGGCACCGGTCGCCTGGCCGAAGTCCGGGCTGTAGTACTGATCCTCGTAGGACGGGATCGTGTACGCCGCGGCGCGGGCCTCCTCGGTGGGCTGCACCGCGATGTTGCGGTACCGGTTGATGCCGGTACCGGCCGGGATCAGCTTTCCGATGATCACGTTCTCCTTCAGACCCTGCAGCTTGTCGCTGCGGCAGTTGATCGCCGCATCGGTCAGCACTCGCGTGGTCTCCTGGAACGACGCCGCCGACAGCCACGAATCGGTGGCGAGGCTCGCCTTCGTGATACCCATCAGCACCGGACGGCCGGCCGCGGGCTCGCCGCCCTCGGCCACCACCCGGCGGTTGGAGGCCTCGAACTCCGCACGGTCGATCAGCGAGCCGGGCAGGAACTCCGTCGAGCCCGAGTCGATGATGGTCACCCGGCGCAGCATCTGGCGAACGATCACCTCGATGTGCTTGTCGTGGATCGACACACCCTGGGCGCGGTAGACCTCCTGGGTCTCCCGAACCAGGTGGATCTGCACCTCGCGGGGGCCCTGCACGCGCAGCACCTCGTGCGGGTCGGCCGAGCCTTCCATCAGCTGCTGGCCCACCTCGACGTGGTCGCCGTCGGACAGCACCCGCTCGGAACCGTCGTCGTGCTTGAAGACACGCAGACGCTGCCGCTTGGAGAGCTTGTCGTACACGACCTCCTCGCTCCCGTCGTCGGGAATGATGGTGATCTTGTAGAAGCGCTCGCCCTCCTCGAGTTGAACCCGCCCGGTGAGGTCGGCGATCGGGGCCTTGCCGCGCGGAACGCGGGCCTCGAACAGCTCCTGCACCCGGGGCAGACCGCCGGTGATGTCCTCACCGACACCACCCTGGTGGAAGGTGCGCATGGTCAGCTGCGTGCCGGGCTCGCCGATGGACTGGGCCGCGACGATACCGACGGCCTCGCCGATGTCGACCAGCTTGCCGGTGGCCATGGACCGCCCGTAGCAGGTCGCGCACACGCCGGTGCCGGTGGTGCACGTCAGCACCGAGCGCACCTTGATCTGCGTGATGCCGGCGGCCAGCAGGGCGTCGATCGACGGGTCACCCAGGTCCTCACCGCGGGCGACGACGACATTGCCGGCCTCGTCGACCGCGTCGGCGCCCAGAGTCCGCGCGTACGCCGAGGTTTCGATGTACGGGTCGCGGATCAGGGTGCCGTCGGGCTGACGCTCGGCCAGCTCGACGATGATGCCGCGCTCGGTCTCGCAATCGTGCTCGCGGACGATGACGTCCTGGCTGACGTCCACCAGACGACGGGTCAGGTAACCCGAGTCTGCGGTACGCAACGCGGTGTCCGCCAAGCCCTTTCGCGCGCCGTGCGTGTTGATGAAGTACTCCAGCACGGTCAGGCCCTCGCGGAACGACGACTTGACCGGACGCGGGATGAACTCACCCTTCGGGTTGGTCACCAGACCCTTCATGCCGGCCAGCGTCCGGGTCTGGGTGAAGTTACCCGTGGCACCCGAGTCGACGATCGTGATGATCGGGTTGTCGCTGGGGTAGTGCTCGCGGAGCGCCTGACCGACCTCGTCGGTGGCTTCCTTCCAGATCTCCACCAGCGCCTCGTTGCGCTCGTCGTGGTTCAAAGCGCCTCGCTGGAACTGCTTTTCGACCTTCTCGGCCCGCTCCTCGTACTGGTCGAGGATCTCCTTCTTGCGCGGCGGAACCAGCACGTCGGCCATCGACACGGTGACACCGCTGCGGGTCGCCCAGTAGAAACCGGCGTCCTTGAGCTTGTCGACGGTCTGCGCGACCACGATCATCGGGTAACGCTCGGCCAGGTCGTTGATGATGGCGGCCTGCACCTTCTTGTGCATCTGCTTGTTCACGAACGGGTAGCCCACCGGCAGCAGCTCGTTGAACAGCACGCGGCCCAGCGTGGTCTCGGCCATCCAGGCATCGCCGGGCTGCCAGCCGTTGGCGCCGAACACCTCCGCCTCGATCTCGGCCGGCGGACGCAGCTGCGTCAGTCGCACCTTGATCTTGGCCCGCACCGAGAGGACGCCGCGGTCGGCGGCCATGATCGCCTCGGCCGGCGAGGAGTACACGCCGACCTCAGGCTGATCCTTGGCGGCCGCCCGGAATTCACCCTTGTCCCCGTCCACCTCGGTGGTCAGGAAGTACAGCCCGGTCACCATGTCCAGTCGCGGCATGGCCAGCGGACGCCCGGACGCGGGCGACAGGATGTTGTTGCTCGACAGCATCAGGATGCGTGCCTCGGCCTGTGCCTCCGCGGAGAGCGGCAGGTGCACCGCCATCTGGTCACCGTCGAAGTCGGCGTTGAACGCCTCACACACCAACGGGTGCAGCTGAATGGCCTTGCCTTCCACCAGCATCGGCTCGAAGGCCTGAATGCCGAGGCGGTGCAGGGTTGGTGCGCGGTTCAGCAGCACCGGGTGCTCGGAAATTACCTCTTCCAGCACGTCCCACACCTGCGGGCGCTGACGCTCGACCATGCGCTTGGCGCTCTTGATGTTCTGCGCGTGGTTGAGGTCGACCAGCCGCTTCATCACGAACGGCTTGAACAGCTCCAGCGCCATTAGCTTGGGCAGGCCGCACTGGTGCAGCTTGAGCTGAGGGCCGACCACGATGACCGAACGGCCCGAGTAGTCGACGCGCTTGCCGAGCAGGTTCTGGCGGAACCGGCCCTGCTTACCCTTCAGCAGATCCGACAGCGACTTCAGCGGACGGTTGCCCGGCCCGGTGACCGGGCGGCCACGGCGGCCGTTGTCGAAGAGCGCGTCCACCGACTCCTGCAGCATCCGCTTCTCGTTGTTGACGATGATCTCGGGGGCGCCGAGATCGATCAGCCTCTTGAGGCGGTTGTTGCGGTTGATCACCCGGCGGTACAGGTCGTTCAGGTCGCTGGTGGCGAACCGGCCGCCGTCGAGTTGCACCATCGGGCGCAGCTCCGGCGGGATAACCGGGACGGCGTCGAGCACCATGCCCATCGGCGAGTTGCCCGACTGCTGGAAGGCAGCCACCACCTTCAACCGCTTGAGGGCACGAAGCTTCTTCTGCCCCTTGCCGTTTCGGATGACGTCGCGCAGCGAGTCGGCCTCGGCGTCGATGTCGAAGTTCTCGATCAGCTTCTGGATCGACTCCGCGCCCATGGCGCCGGTGAAGTACTCGCCGTAGCGGTCGACGAGCTCGCGGTAGAGGTTCTCGTCGACGATCAGCTGCTTGGGGGCCAGCTTGGTGAAGGTGCTCCAAGATGTCGTCCAGCCGGTCCAGCTCACGCTGGGCGCGGTCCCGGAGCTGGCGCATCTCCCGCTCGCCGCCGTCGCGCACCTTGCGCCGGGCGTCGGCCTTGGCGCCCTCGGCCTCCAGCTCGGCCAGGTCGGCCTCCAGCTTCTGCGCGCGGGCCTCGAGGTCGGCGTCGCGCTGGTCCTCAACGGCCTTGCGCTCCACCATCATTTCGGCCTCGAGCGTGGACAGCTCGTTGTGCCGCATCTCGTCGTCGACCGACGTGATCACGTACGCCGCGAAGTAGATGATCTTCTCGAGATCCTTCGGGGCGAGGTCGAGCAGGTAACCGAGCCGGCTCGGCACACCCTTGAAGTACCAGATGTGCGTGACGGGCGCGGCCAGCTCGATGTGGCCCATCCGCTCGCGGCGCACCTTGGCGCGGGTCACCTCGACGCCGCAGCGCTCACAGATGATGCCCTTGAAGCGGACGCGCTTGTACTTGCCGCAGTAGCACTCCCAGTCGCGAGTCGGTCCGAAGATCTTCTCGCAGAACAGGCCGTCCTTCTCGGGCTTCAGCGTGCGGTAGTTGATCGTCTCCGGCTTCTTGACCTCACCGAAAGACCATTGCCTGATGTCCTCCGCGGTGGCCAGACCGATGCGGAGTTCATCGAAGAAGTTGACGTCGAGCACGTAACTCCCTTTCCCCTTGCGGGTTAGTTACTTGATTAAGCCAGGTCCTCAACGGACGCGGATTCGTTGCGGGACAGGTTGATTCCCAAGTTGGCCGCGGCCCGCTCGAGGTCCTCGTCCTCGCCTTCACGCAGTTCGATCGCCGCGCCGTCCGACGAGAGCACCTCGACGTTGAGGCACAGCGACTGCAGCTCTTTGAGCAACACCTTGAAGGACTCGGGGATGCCCGGCTCCGGGATGTTCTCGCCCTTGACGATCGCCTCGTACACCTTGACCCGGCCGACCGTGTCGTCGGACTTGATGGTCAACAGCTCCTGCAGCGTGTACGCGGCGCCGTAGGCCTGCATGGCCCAGCACTCCATCTCACCGAACCGCTGGCCACCGAACTGCGCCTTACCACCCAGCGGCTGCTGGGTGATCATCGAGTACGGCCCGGTGGAGCGGGCGTGGATCTTGTCGTCCACCAGGTGGTGCAGCTTCATGATGTACATGAAGCCGACGGTCACCGGGTACGGGAACGGCTCACCGCTGCGGCCGTCGAAGAGCACCGCCTTGCCGTCACCGTCCACCATCACCTGGTTGTCCCGGTTGGGCAGCGTGCAGGACAGCAGCCCCTGCAGCTCCGCCTCCCGGGCGCCGTCGAACACCGGCGTCGAGACGATGGCGTTCGGTTCCGCGCTCAGCAATTCCTTGGGCAGGTTGGCCGCCCAGTCGGGCGAACCCTCGATGTTCCAGCCGGACTTGGCCACCCACCCGAGGTGGGTCTCCAGGATCTGGCCGATGTTCATCCGTCGCGGCACCCCGTGGGTGTTCAGGATGATGTCGACCGGCGTGCCGTCCGGCAGGAACGGCATGTCCTCGGCGGGCAGGATCTTGCCGATCACGCCCTTGTTGCCGTGCCGGCCGGCGAGCTTGTCACCGTCGGAGATCTTCCGCTTCTGGGCCACGTAGACGCGCACCAGCTCGTTGACCCCGGCCGGTAGCTCGTCGTCGTCCTCGCGGGAGAACACCCGGATGCCGATGACCTTGCCGGACTCGCCGTGCGGCACCTTCAGCGAGGTGTCGCGGACTTCGCGAGCCTTCTCGCCGAAGATCGCCCGCAGCAGCCGCTCCTCCGGGGTCAGCTCCGTCTCCCCCTTCGGGGTGACCTTGCCGACCAGGATGTCGCCGTCGCGCACCTCGGCACCGATGCGGACGATGCCGCGCTCGTCGAGGTCGGCCAGCACCTCGTCGGAGACGTTCGGGATGTCCCGGGTGATCTCCTCGGCGCCCAGCTTGGTGTCGCGGGCGTCGATCTCGTGCTCCTCGATGTGGATCGAGGTGAGCACGTCCTCCTCAACCAGACGGTTGGAGAGGATGATCGCGTCCTCGTAGTTGTGGCCTTCCCACGGCATGATCGCCACCAGCAGGTTCTTGCCCAACGCCATCTCACCGTTCTCGGTGCAGGGACCGTCGGCGATGACCTGGCCGGCCTCGACCCGGTCGCCCGCATCCACGATCGGCGACTGGTTGGCGCAGGTTCCGTGGTTGGACCGCTCGAACTTGCGCATCCGGTAGGTGTGCCGGGTGCCGTCGTCGGCCATCACGGTGATGTAGTCGGCGGAGACCTCCTCGATCACCCCGGCCTTGTCGGCCACGACCACGTCGCCGGCGTCGATCGCCGCGCGCAGCTCCATGCCGGTGCCCACCAGCGGCGCCTCACTGCGCACCAGCGGAACCGCCTGGCGCTGCATGTTGGCGCCCATCAGGGCACGGTTGGCGTCGTCGTGCTCGAGGAACGGGATCATCGCGGTGGCCACCGACACCATCTGGCGCGGCGACACGTCCATGTAGTCCACCTCGGACGAGGGCACGTACTCGACCTCGCCCGCCTTCCGGCGGACCAGGACGCGCGACTCTTCGAACCGGCCCTTGGCGTCGATCGGCGAGTTGGCCTGCGCCACGACGTGGCGGTCCTCCTCGTCGGCGGTCAGGTAGTGGATCTCGTCGCTGATCACACCGTCGACAACCTTGCGGTACGGCGTCTCGATGAACCCGAACGGGTTGACCCGCGCGTAAGTCGCCAACGAGCCGATCAGACCGATGTTGGGACCCTCCGGGGTCTCGATCGGGCACATCCGGCCGTAGTGCGACGGGTGGACGTCCCGGACCTCCAGGCCGGCGCGCTCACGGGACAGACCGCCGGGGCCCAGCGCCGAGAGCCGACGCTTGTGGGTCAGCCCGGACAGCGGGTTGTTCTGGTCCATGAACTGCGACAGCTGGCTGGTGCCGAAGAACTCCTTGATCGCGGCGACGACCGGCCGGATGTTGATCAGGGTCTGCGGCGTGATCGCCTCGACGTCCTGGGTTGTCATCCGCTCGCGGACGACACGCTCCATCCTGGACATGCCGACCCGGATCTGGTTCTGGATCAGCTCGCCCACGGTGCGCAGACGACGGTTGCCGAAGTGGTCGATGTCGTCGGTTTCCACCGGCACCTCGGTGCCGCCGGGGGCGGTCATCGTGGCCTGGCCCTCGTGCAGGCGCACCAGGTACTCGATGGTGGCGACGACGTCTTCTTCGGTCAGTGTCGAGCTGGTGATCGGCTCGCCGACATTTAGGCCGAGCTTCTTGTTGACCTTGTAGCGGCCAACACGGGCCAGGTCGTAGCGCTTCTCCTTGAAGAACAGGTTCTCCAGCAGGGTCTGCGCGGACTCCTTGGTCGGCGGCTCGCCCGGGCGCAGCTTGCGGTAGATGTCCAGCAGCGCCTCGTCGGTGCCGGCCGTGTTGTCCTTCTCCAGCGTCGACATCATGATTTCGGAGAAGCCGAACCGCTCGGTGATTCGCTCGTTGGTCCAGCCCAGCGCCTTGAGCAGCACGGTGACGGGCTGGCGGCGCTTGCGGTCGATGCGGACGCCGACGGTGTCGCGCTTGTCGACGTCGAACTCCAGCCACGCACCGCGGCTGGGGATCACCTTGACGCTGTGCAGCAGCTTCTCGGTGGACTTGTCGATGCTCTCGTCGAAGTACACGCCGGGCGAGCGCACCAGCTGGCTGACGACCACACGCTCGGTCCCGTTGATGATGAAGGTGCCCTTCTCGGTCATCATCGGGAAATCACCCATGAAGACCGTCTGGCTCTTGATCTCGCCGGTGTTGTTGTTGATGAACTCGGCCGTGACGAACAACGGGGCCGCGTACGTCATGTCCTTGTCTTTGCACTCGTCGACCGGCGCCTTGACCTCGTCGAAACGCGGGTCGGAGAACGACAGCGACATCGAGCCGGAGAAGTCCTCGATCGGCGAGAGCTCGTAGAGCACCTCTTCCAGGCCACCAACCGGACTGGGCTCACCACGATCGGTGGCGGCCTCCCGCCAGCGCGGAGAGCCGATCAACCACTCGAAGGCGTCGATCTGCACGTCGAGCAGGCCGGGAACCTCGAGCGGTTCGCGGAGCTTGGCGAAGGAAACTCGGTTGGGCGCTCCGGGTACGGAGCCGTTTAGGGAACTTCCTTTCGAGGAACTATGTGGGCGATCGGTTTTGCTCTGGCGGGAATCAGCCAAGATGCATCCTTCCAGCACCTCGTGCGACTCACGAGAACCGGGACCACCGGTTGCGTTCGCCGCGAATTGTGTCGGTTAGGCCGGCGGACGAACTGTCCGGATCTCACGCGCACAACTAAAGAACCAAGCCGCTAGAGGGGGCTCAGGCTTAGACCACGGTGTCAAGTGGCGGGTGAGGTGGGCAGGAAGTAGCCAGCGCAATGTTCAACAATAGCGCAGGGCGGCGCATTCCTCAACTGTGCATCACAACACATCCAGGGACATCGGCGCTGGCTGGCATCTCGACTCTCCGCTGGATACATGCTGCCCAACAGATTGGCCCGTTTACGGCCCGTCGTCAAGAGGGCGGGCCGCCAAGTTAGGCGAAGTTATCGCGAACCTTTGGGCCGGCGTCCTAGTCGCCGAACTCGTGCGCCCGGAACTTGTGGGTGCCTTCCAGGTCGTCCAGGATTGCCGCCTGGGCCTCCTTCGGCAAGGTGTGCAGAATCTCGCGCACCCGCGCCTGACGCCGCCCGACGGCCTTACGCTCCGGCATCCCCGGTGACGCGACGATCTGCGGCGGCACGCCCTCGACTTCCTCGACACCGCCGGCGTGCTGACCCGCATCGAGCGCGGCCTGCTCTTCGGCCATGGTCGACTCGTCCTTCTCCTCGGACATGCCGATCGGCCCGATGCGGCGGCCGTTGAGGAACTGCCGCACGACCGGCTCGTCACTGGTCAGCAGCACCTCCCGCGGGCCGAACATGACCAGCTTGCGCCGGAACAACATGCCCATGTTGTCCGGCACCGTGCGGGCGATGTTGATGTTGTGCGTGACGATCAGGACCGTGGCGTCGATCTGGGCGTTGATGTCGAGAATCAGCTGGCTCAGGTAGGCGGTACGAACCGGGTCCAGACCCGAGTCCGGCTCGTCGCAGAGGATGATCTGCGGGTCCATCACCAGGGCGCGGGCCAGGCTGGCGCGCTTGCGCATACCGCCGGAGATCTCACCGGGGAACTTCTTCTCGTCGCCGCCCAGACCCACCATGGTCAGCTTCTCCATGACGATGTCACGGATCTCGCCTTCCTTCTTCTTGGTGTGCTCGCGCAGCGGGAAGGCCGCGTTGTCGAACAGGTTCATCGAACCGAACAGGGCGCCGTCCTGGAACATCACGCCGAACAGCGTGCGGATCTCGTAGAGCTCCTTGGCCGAGCACTGCAGGATGTCGGTGCCGTCGATCACGACCGAACCGCGCTCCGGCCGCAGCAGACCGATGAGGGACTTCAGGAACACCGATTTGCCGGTACCCGACGGCCCCAGCAGGACGCTGACCTCCCCGGCGGGGACCTCCAACGTCACGTCTTCCCAAATTCTCGAGGATCCGAAGGACTTCGTGAGGCCGTTCACCTCAATAGCGACACCCATGGAGAATCCTTCCGTCGACGCTCACGCCCCGCCACCTGCCCTTTTGTGTGGCATGAGTCACTGTAGCGCACGCTCGCTGCGCAGCATCAGGGTTGTGCGGCACAGCCGGCAAAAATTGGCTGACCTGAGATCACGCCGCTGCCGGGGGCGGGCGCGCTATTCGACGCGCGTTAGCCGACGGGCGCCCAGTTGCCGTGAAAACCCATCGGTACCCGCTGGGGCAGGTGCACCGTGGCCACCGACTCGAGTGTCGCGGCGTCCAGCAACACCAACTGGCCCTCGTCGCGGCCGCGGTGATAGGCGTAGCCCATCAGGACGCCGCCGTCTTCGGGGCCGGCCCCGGGATTGGGCACAAAGGACATCTCGCCGAGTAAAAGGTCGGGATCGAGCGGCGCAACCGCGCGGGCCCCGGTCGCGTAGTCGTGCTTGTACAGCGCGGAGGCGCCGCCGGAGAAGTATGCACCGACGGTGTAGCCGTACCGGTGCGGCCCGCCCAGCAGGCCCTCGTTGATCCGGGGAAATTCCTGCGGCTGATCGTCGCGGCATTCCGTGCTCACCGCACCGGTCGCCAGGTTGATGGTCCAACGGTCCAGCGTGGGCGGGGTGTCGCCGGGCCCGCGCCGGTCGCGGTCGAACATCCGGGCGTAACGCACCACGTCGAGCACCAAAACCTCGGCCCCGTCCCGCATCTCGGAGTAGGCGTTCAGCGGGTGGTAGACGTAGCAGGGTTCGATGTCGAACCAGCGGACGTCCTTACTGCCGCCCTCCCGGGGCATCACCCCGATGCGCGCCGGGTAGCCGGGATCCCAGGCGTAGGGCATCCGGTCGGAGTGCTTCGGGTTTCGGTTCATCATGGCGTTGATCGGGCTCGGCACCCGCACGCGCCCGATCAGCGACTGCAGCGCCAGCCGGGCCGGCAGGGCGAGCCAGCGGGGCATGGTCACCGGCAGCACCTGCATCGGGTCGAACGTCACCGGCAGGTCGTAGATGACGACGTACTTGTCGGTCAGCGAGAAGTCGTGCATCATCGGCGACCCCGACACCTCGATGTCGACCGTGCGCCGCGCCCGCCCCCGGCTGTCGATCACCGAGTACTGCACGGTCCGCCCGCGCGCGAACGAGTAGGAAACGGCGTGCAATTCGCCGGTGCGCGGATCGCGGTGCGGATGAGCGGTGTAGCCGCCGGCCAAGGTGCCGTCGAAGTCGCACGTCGCGATGGTGTCCAGCTCGTCGGTCAGCTCGTAGTTGGCGACCCCGCCTTCGACCAGCGCCAGGGTGCGCCCGGCGTGGGTCATGACGTTGGTGTTGGCGCCCAGCGAGAGCATGCCCGCCCGCGGGTCGAGCCGGGTCGGCGTCGGCTCGCCCAGCGTGGCGCATACCGAGAGGCTGCGCACCCAGCGGTTGCGGTACCAGCGGGCCTTCCCGTCGCGCAGCGCGACGCCGTGCACCATTCCGTCGCCGCTGAACCAGTGATAGGTGGCCGGGTCGACCTCTTCTGCCGGGTTGGGCCCGTTGCGCAGATAGCGTCCGTCGAGGTGCTCCGGAATGTGCCCGGTGACCCGCAGGTCGGTCGCGGTGACTTCGGCGCTCACCGGCGCCAGCAGGCCCTCGAGGTAGGGATTGCGGGTTTCGGCGGTTTGCACGGACGTCATGTCTGAACTCCTATAACATTGATATGACGCTGTTATGGGAACCGTACGCCGCGGATGGGAAGATGGCAACGATGACTTCGGAAACGACTTCGCCCACCACGCCGGTGAGGCAACGCGGTGTCCGCGAGCAGATGCTCTCCGCCGCGGTCGACCTGCTCAACGAGCACGGCCCCGACGCGCTGCAGACCCGCAAGGTCGCCGGTGCGGCGGGAACCTCGACGATGGCCGTGTACACCCATTTCGGCGGGATGCGGGGCCTCATCGCCGAGGTGGCCGCGGAGGGGCTGCGGCAGTTCGACGCGGCGCTGACGGTGAAACAGACCGCCGACCCGGTCGCCGACCTGTTCGCGATCGGCGCAGCCTACCGGCGTTATGCCATCAAGCACCGGCATATGTACCGGCTGATGTTCGGCAGCACCAGCGCGCACGGCATCAACGCACCGGCGGACAACGTCCTGACCCTGTCGGTCGCCGACGTCGAGCGGCATTACCCGAGCTTTGCGCACGTGGTGCGCGGGGTGCATCGGTGCATGGTGGCGGGCCGCATCAGCGCGGGCTCGCCGGACGATGACGCGGCGGTGCTGGCGACGGCCGCCCAGTTCTGGGCGTTGATTCACGGGTTCGTGATGCTGGAGCTGGCCGGCTACTACGGCCACGACGGCGCCACGGTGCTGCCGTTACTCGCCTCGATGAATTCGAATCTGCTTGTGGCGCTGGGCGACTCGCCGGAGCGGGTGGCGCAATCCCTGCAGTCGGCGCGCTGAGCACACGGAAAACCCCCGGAACCAAGCGGTTCCGGGGGTTTTCGCGATGTAAAGCTACTTGACGGTGACGGTGGCGCCGGCGGCCTCCAGCTTGGTCTTGGCCTCGTCGGCGGCCTCCTTGGCGACCTTCTCCAGCAGCGGCTTGGGCGCACCGTCGACCAGGTCCTTGGCCTCCTTGAGGCCCAGGCCGGAGACGATCTCGCGGACCACCTTGATGACGCCGATCTTCTTGTCGCCGGCGGCCTCGAGGATGACGTCGAACTCGGACTGCTCCTCGGCGGCCTCGGCGGGGGCGCCACCGGCGGCCGGGCCGGCCGCGGCGACGGCGACCGGAGCGGCCGCGGTGACCTCGAAGGTCTCCTCGAACTTCTTGACGAAGTCGGAGAGCTCCAACAGGGTCATTTCCTTGAACGCGTCAAGCAGGTCGTCGGTAGACATTTTCGCCATGGTGTGTGGGTCCTTCCTGGTTTGGGTTGGGGTTATTCGGCTTCGGCCGGGGTTTCAGAAGATTCCGTGGATGCTTCCGAAGCTGGTTCTGGGGCCTGCTCGGGGGTCGCGGCCTCCGCGGCGGGGGCCGGTGCCGCGGGGGCTTCTGTGGCCTTCTTTTCCTGCAGCGCGGCCGCGAGGCGAGCGACCTGCGAGGCGGGCGCGTTGAACAGGCCGGCCGCCTTGGCGAGGTTGCCCTTCATCGCGCCGGCCAGTTTGGCCAGCAGCACCTCGCGCGACTCCAGGTCGGCGATGCGCTCCACCTCGGCGACGGTCAACGGGCGACCGTCCATGTAGCCACCCTTGATGACCAGCGCCTTGTTGTCCTTGGCGAAGGTCTTGATGGCCTTGGCGGCGTCGACCGGTTCCCCGGTGACGAAGGCGATGGCGGTGGGTCCGGCGAACAGTTCGTCGAGACCTTCGACACCGGCGTCGGAAGCCGCCCGCTTGATCAGCGTGTTCTTGGCCACCGAGTAGGTCGCCGATCCGCTCAGCGAGCGGCGCAGCTCGGCCAGGCTGGCCACCGTCAAACCGCGGTACTCGGTGATCAGGGTTGCGGTCGCTTCCCTGAACTGCTCGGCGATGTCTGCCACGGCGGTGGCTTTGTCAGCCCTGGCCATGCGTACCTCCTGAAGTGAAAGCCATGCGACGTGTCGTCTGTGATCACCCATGGAACGACGAACGCCCCGGCGCAGGAAGCGGCCGGGGCGTGAAAGACGCCGGCGCGTGCCGGCGCTGCTGCCTCGTCCTCCTGCGTGGGCCGCCGGGATGTTCCCGGACCTTCAACCGATTTCTCGGTGACCGACGGTCTTCGGTGGATCGGCAATCAGGATAGCCTGACCCGCCCCCGTCAGCCAAAACGGCGGCCTTCGGGTGAGGGCTCGGGTGACCGCGGTGGTCAGCGCAGGCCCGCCAGCCTCGCGGCGCCGACCAGCCCGGCCGCGCCGCCGAGTTCGGCCGGCACCACCCGTAGACCGACCAGAAAGTCCAGCCGCGCGTACTCGGCCAGCTTCGCCCGCAAGGGGTCGAAGAGCAGGCGTCCGGAGTTGGCGACGCCTCCCCCGATGACGACGAGATCCAGGTCGCAGACCGCGCCGACCGAGGCGATCATCGCCGCGAGCGCGGTGGCCCCTCTGCGAAATGCCCGGTCCGCCACCGGATCCCCGCCCGCCGCCGCGGCGGCCAGCTCCCGGGCGCCCGCGGCGGCCGGCGCGGACCAACCGTTGGCCCGCGCCCAGCGCACCATCGACGGTCCGGACGCGATGGCCTCGACGCAGCCGCGGCCCCCGCACACGCAGGGCGGGCCACCGTCCTCCACCACCACGTGCCCGACGTGGCCGGCATTGCCGGTGCGGCCGGTGTAGGGGATGCCGCCGAGCACCAGTCCGCCGCCCACGCCGGTGGACACCACCATGCCCAGCAGGAAGTCCGCCCCGCGACCCGCGCCACGCCAGTGCTCACCGAGCGCCATGCACACGCCGTCGCCGCCGAGCCGCACGGGCACGCCCGGCACCGCGGCCGCCACCCGGTCGCGCAGCGGAAAGCCTTGCCAGCCTTTGATGTTGATGGGGCTGACGGTTCCGCCGAGCAGGTCGATGGGGCCGGCCGAACCGATGCCCACCGCGGCGACCCCGCCGTCGGCCGCGCGCAGCGCGTCGGCGATTGCCGCGTCGACCGCGGCCCAGACCTCCTCGGCCGCGCCGCCGCTGGGCGTGGGCCGGATGACGGTGTGCACCAGCGCCCCATCGGGATCGGCGAGGCCGGCGGCGATCTTGGTGCCGCCGATGTCCAGGCAGAGGGTGAGCATCGCCATCAGTGCCGGTGGACGTTGTCGGGTTGGCGGGGGTCGCCGGGATGCTCGTAGCCGGGAGCGAGCCGCACCAGCTCGGCCCGCCGCGCGTCCAGCCACACCCGGAAGGCGCGCCGCCGTGCGGCTCCCCGCAGATGGTCGGCGATCGCCGACCGCACGTCGTCCAGCGGCGGCCCGACCGGCGACGGGGCCCGCCAGCCGTGCTGGTCGCGGCGCGGCTCGGCGAACCGGTGCGGGTTGCGGGCGTGGTAGGCGGCCACCTCCTCGTCGGCGACGCGCACCGCGGCGGTGACGTCGGCGAACACCGCCCGCGCGCGCGGGTCGGCCAGCGCCGCCGCGGCGACGCTGCCGAGCTCCAGCCGGGCCGTCGCGCCGGGTAGCAGCTCGGCCTCGCTCGGCGCGTCCCGTCCGCTCAGGCCGCGCGCTTCGGCCTCGGCGGCGACGACCCGCTCGGTCACGATCAGCTGGGTCAGCCAGCGCCGCAGTTGGCGTCCCTCCCCGGTGCCGCCGGCCGGCAGCGCGGCCGCGCCCGGCCCGCCGCGCAGCCGTGTTTCGGCCGCGTCGATCTCTTCGGCCAAGACCGCGACCCCGGCAACCGTCGCAACCACGCTCATGTCACCCTCACCTGCACCGCCGGGGTGTAGACGAGCCGGCCGGCGCAGCCGACCCGGACCAGGGCCCACCACCGGCCGGGGTCCAGCCAGGCCGGCGGGCTCACGTCGAAGCTGACGTCAACGGTGCCGCGGGCGGGCAGGACCGCGCCCGCCGCGGCGGGGCCCAGCCACTCCCACGTGCCCCACGGGCTGATCAGATGCGCCTCGAGCGCCAGGTCCGCGCCCGCGCGGCTGCCGAGCGTGACGGTCAGGGCCGCCGTGTCGCCGCCGGCCAACTCGACGCCGGACGGCCCCTCGGCGAGGTAGATCATCTCCGCCTCGTCGCACGCGCCGACCTCGACGACGCACACGTCCTCGACGGTCTGCCGCCAGGCGGCCGGGACCTCGTCCCCGGTGATGCGGAGCTGGGCCCGGAGCGGATACAGCCCCGGCTCGGCGCGGTCCGGCACCGACACGGCCACGTCGGCCTCCCGGTAGTCGCCGCCGGGCAGCGTCAGGGGCAGCTCAGCGGGCTCAGCCGACCAGCCCTGCGGGCACACCAGGGTGACCGTTCCGGTGAGGGAGGCATCGCTGCAGTCGCTGGCCGCACTGAGGCGCACCGCGACCTCGCCACCCGGCTCGGCGGCCACCCGCGCGGGGTGCAGATGGGCGACGGCCGGCAGCCCACCGAGCGGCGCGGGGCCCCGGTTGTGCAGCCAGTAGCGCGCGTACAACGGCTGGGCGATTTCGGCTTGCGGGGCTAGCGCGCCGAACTCCGTCGGCGCGCGGGGCGCCTCGAAGCGGGCCAGCACGGTGGCCACCTGGTAGCCGTGCAGATCGAGCGGGCGGCCGCCTTCGCGCGGAGTTTCGAGCAGATCGGCGTCGCAGAAATCGCTGACCTTGACGATGTCCGAGCCGATCACCACGCTGGCCCCGGCCCCCGTCGTCTCCACCAACCGCAGCGCCACCTCGCGCGGGTCGACCGACCGGGCGCTACCCGCCGTCAGCGGGTTACCGGCCGCCTTGAGGGCCGCCAGCGCCACACCGCCGGCGGGCTCGACGCTCAACAGGGATCCGGCCGCGGGCAGCACGCCCGGCGCCCGGCCCGCCGCGACGGCGAGCAGTGGGTGAGAGAACTGCGCGCTGCGGGCGGGGATCTCGGCGCGCCGCCAGTCACCGGCACCGCAGACCAGCGCGTAATCGAAAAGGTGGGTCCAGTGCTGGAGTTGGAAGTTCGAGCCGTCCGGGGCGGTGCGGCGCGGCTCGTCGATCCAGATGCCCGACGGCCAACCGGTGCAGGAGCGCATCAGCGCGGTGTGCAGGGTGCCGTCGGCGTCGACGGCGAAGCTGGGCACCCCCCGGTTGAGCAGGGCAACGGTGCGGTCTTCGAAGCGGTCCATGCCCGGCCGGGCGTCCTGGGTGACCGGAATCTCGGCGTCGGTGAGGTCGGCGGTCACCGACGCGATCTCCGCGCGCAGGCATTCGTCGTCGCGGCCCGCGATCACCAGCACCGGCAACGCCGGCGTCGGGCGCAGGTCGGCGCCGGGCACCCATACCGCGGCCAACGGCGTCGCGGCCGGCACCCACACCCTGGCCTGGCCCGTCGTCGCCAACTGTCCCTCGAGTTCTTCCGCGTACGCGGGGTCGGCGTGCGCCAGCACGGCCTTGGTGAAGGCGTTGCGGGAGGGCCCGCCCAGCGCGATGCGCACGTCGGGCAGGTTCGAATCGACGTCGAGGTGCCCGTAGCGCGGCTTGTCCGCGCCGCTGCAGGTGGCCGTGACCCCGGCGCGGACCAGGGCGACCATCAGCTCGCGCGCCAGCGGTCCCGACACCGCCTCGTCCGGCGACACCACCTCGGCCACCGAGATCGCCCGCACGGCTTGGCTGTGAGGCGGGCCCACCCGGACCCGCGCCGCCGAGGACAGGCCGAACCAGCCGTAGGCCGGGTTGTCCAGCGTCCACGGGTGGCGCGCGGTGTCCACCGAGTGGGGCCCGTCGTGCAGCAACGCGAAACCTCGTCCGACGACGGCGTCACCGACCTCGCTGACGGGCATGGCGCCCGGCACCGGGCACGGCCAGCGCAGCCGCACCAACTGGTCCACCCCGGTGAACTCGTCGATGGTGGTGCGGCAGTCCACCCGCGGCACGCCGCGCCACAGCGTCAGGGTTTGGCGGTAGCGCGCCACGGTGCCGATCCGCCCGGTGACGACGACGCGCTGTCCCAGCGGGCCGTGGTAGGCGCGCACCCGCGCGGGGAATTCCGACGAGCACACCACCGGCCCCTTGGGCAGCAGGTGCCACGGGCCCTCGGCCTGCGTCGGGTGCGCCGCGTACTCCTCGTAGACGGCCAGCTCGTTGCCGACCCGGCCGTCGGCGATCAGCTCGCGGCCGTCGTGAACCAGCGACACGACTCCCCCGCCGCGCGCCGGATCGGCCTCGAGGCGGTAGTGCTCGTTGGCGATCACCGAACCGGGCACCGGCTCCCAGCCGGTGGGGGCGGCGTCGGGGACGAGCCGGTAGGCCCGCCAACCCAGCGACGGCACCTCGCGCGCCAGCCAGGTGACCGACCGACCGCCGTGCTCGACGTGTGCGGGCAGCTCGGCACCGGCGGGGTCCAGCACCCGGACCCCGCCGGCCAGCGGCGGGTCGAGCCGCGCGGTGACGACGTCGGTGCGCCCCTGGGCCAGCGGATTCCACACGATGAGGTCGCCACCGTCGACCAAGCCGGATAGCAGTGCCAGCGACGCGTCGCGGGTCGCGCGGCCCAGCTCCCACGCGTCGCGCCAGCCGGTCAACAGGTCGAGGTAGACCTGGTCGGACTCGGAGCCGGTGATGGCGTCATGGTGTGCCCCGTAGGCCAGCTGCACCCACGCCTTGGCCAGCGCCGCCTGCGGGTACTCGGCGCCGGTCCGCAGCGCGGCGAACACGGCGAACCGCTCGGCCTGAAGCACGGCGTTCTCCGCGGCCCGGTTCGCTTGCTTGGTGTCGATGTAGGACACGTCCTTGCCCGTGTAGATCGGGTTCATGTCGCGGGTCTGCGGCGACGGCACGCGGCCACGCTCGGCGAGCTCGGCGCGCACGGCCGCGAAAAACTCCCGCGGCAGCGCGCACACGAAGCGCGGCCAGGTGTAGCGCGCCGCCCAGTCGCGGTGGATGGCGGTGACCCACTTGTTCGGCGGCGTGTAATCGGTCCCGACGGGCAGCAGCACGTTGCGCGTCAGCGCGACCCCCTTGAGCTGATCGAACAGCGCAAACGTGGCATCCTCGGCCTCGGCCAGCGAGGTCGACGAGTCCATCCACCAGCCCGCCGAATAATGCGCGGGCATGTAGTGGGTGAGCAGGCCACGCCCCGACGGCGAGATCCACTCGAACTCGCTGCAGAACTGCATGCGATTCACCCCACCGGTTTGGCCGGCGCCCAACGCCGGACCCCATTGATGGTGCGGGCCCCGTGCCCAGGAACTCGACGTCAGCCCGGCGTCGGCGGCCAGCCCGGGGAACTGCGGATCGTGGCCGAACACGTCCAACTGCCAGGCGGTGGCCGGGTCGGCACCGAGCACATCACGCTGAAAACCTATGCCGTGCACCAGGTTTCGGATCGTCGTTTCCGGGCTGGTCAGGTTCGTGTTCGGTTCGTTGTACGTGCCGCCCATCACCTCGACACGGCCCTGCGCGATGAACCGGCGTAGGTCCGCGCGGTCCTCGGGGCGGGTGTCCCAGTACGGCTTGAGGTAGTCCACCTCGGCCAACACGAACTTGTACTCGGGCTCGCGACGGGCCATTTCCAGGTGCGCGCGCACCAGCTCGAAGCCGTTCGTCTGCCGGGCCCGCCCCGGCGGGTCCTCGGCCCACTCGCTGGTGTAGGCGCCTTGGGTGTTCCACCAGACGGGGTCGTAGTGGAAGTGGCTGATCATGAACATCGTCCAGCCCGGCTCGGCCACGATGAACTCGAACGGCTCCCGGGCCCCGGCGGCCAGGACCCGGGCCGCGCGCCGCTGTCCGACGACCGGGCGGTCCACCACGACGGCGACCTCGACGACCTCGTCGCCGACCCCGGCGACTGTCTCCCCACCCAAACCGTCCCCCTCGACGCGCACCGGCGTCGGCTCGGCTACTGCGGAAACGGTGACCCGGGCCAGCTGCAGGGGAGCATCCGGCGGCCCGACGAACAGCTCGGTCGAGTGTGCCGAAACCAGCTGCATCCCCGCACTTTACGGTGCACGGGACCTTAAGATCGACCAATGCCCGCCCTCGCCCCGCCCGTCGCCGACGAACGCAGTGCCCTGCGCGAATACCTGGCGTTTCACCAGAGCGCGTATTTCGCCGTCAGCTACGGCCTCACCGACGAACAGGCCCGGTCCACACCCTCGGTCAGCGCGCTATCGATCGGCGGCCTGGTCAAGCACGCCACCGGCATGCAGCGCAGCTGGATGGCGCGAGTGGCCGCGGCGCCGGACCTCCCGCCCAAAGACACCCGACCGTTCGACGAAATCGCCAAGGAATTCGCGGATCAGCACGTGATGCGGCCCGACGAAACGCTGAACGGGCTGCTGAAGGCGTTCGAAGAACAGAACGCGAAGTCGCTGCGGCTGGTGGAAACCGCCGACCTCGGGACTGCGGTGCCGGTCCCGCAGGACATCCCCTGGTTTCCCAAGAATCAGGAGGCCTGGTCGGTGCGCTGGGTGATCCTGCATGTGATCAACGAGTTGGCCCGGCACGCCGGGCACGCCGACATCATCCGCGAAACCATCGACGGCGCCACCATGTACGAATTGATCGCGGGGCTGGAGGGCTGGGCGATCCAGGGCTGGGTGCAACCGTGGAAAAGCGGCGAGCGTCCGGGCTAGAAATTGGGCCTGTCTGCGCCCATTTGGCAGACTGCTGGGATGAGTTCTACCAAGCACCGAGAGGTGGCCAGGCTGGACCGGGTGCCGCTGCCGGTCGAAGCGGCCCGGGTAGCCGTCACCGGTTGGCAGGTCACCCGCACCGCCGCTCGCGTCGTCAGCAAGCTGCCGGGGAAGGGCCCGTGGCAGCAGAAGGTGATCAAGCAGCTCCCCCAGACCTTCGCCGACCTCGGCCCGACGTACGTGAAATTCGGACAGATCATCGCGTCCAGCCCGGGCGCGTTCGGCGAATCGCTGTCCCGCGAATTCCGTGGGCTGCTGGACCGGGTGCCGCCCGCCGACACCGACGAGGTGCACAAGCTCTTCGTCGACGAGCTCGGCGGCGATCCCGCCGAGCTGTTCGCCAAGTGGGACGAGACGCCGTTCGCGTCGGCGTCCATCGCCCAGGTGCACTACGCGACGCTGCACACCGGCGAGGAGGTCGTCGTCAAGATCCAGCGCCCGGGCATCCGCCGCCGGGTCGCCGCCGACCTGCAGATCCTGAAGCGCTTCGCCCAAGCCGTCGAAATGGCCAAGCTGGGCCGCCGGCTCTCGGCACAGGACGTGGTCGCCGACTTCTCCGCCAACCTGGCCGAGGAGCTGAATTTCCGCCTCGAGGCGCAGTCGATGGAGGCGTGGGTCTCGCACCTGCACGTGTCGCCGCTGGGCAAGAACATCCGCGTGCCCACCGTGCACTGGGACTTCACCAGCGACCGGGTGTTGACGATGGAGCGGGTGCAGGGCATCCGGATCGACGACGCCGCCGCCATCCGCAAGGCCGGGTTCGACGGCACCGAGCTGGTGAAGGCGCTGCTGTTCTCGCTTTTCGAGGGCGGGCTGCGGCACGGGCTGTTCCACGGCGACCTGCACGCGGGCAACCTCTACGTCGACGAGGCGGGCCGCATCGTGTTCTTCGACTTCGGGATCATGGGCCGCATCGACCCCCGCACCCGCTGGCTGCTGCGCGAGCTGGTGTACGCGCTGCTGGTCAAGAAGGACCACGCCGCGGCGGGCAAGATCGTGGTGCTGATGGGTGCGGTCGGCACCATGAAGCCCGAGGCCCAGGCCGCCAAGGACCTGGAAAAGTTCGCCACCCCGCTGACCATGCAAACGCTGGGCGACATGTCCTACGCCGACATCGGCCGGCAGCTGTCGACGCTGGCCGACGCCTACGACGTCAGGCTGCCGCGCGAGTTGGTGCTGATCGGCAAGCAGTTTCTCTACGTCGAGCGGTACATGAAGCTGCTCGCGCCCAAATGGCAGATGATGTCCGACCCGCAGCTGACCGGGTACTTCGCCAACTTCATGGTCGAGGTCAGCCGCGAGCACCAGCCCGAAGAAGTCTGATGGAGATCCGCACCGGGAACGCCACGTCAGGCGACCTGAAGCTGTACTACGAGGACATGGGCGACATCGACGACCCACCCGTACTGCTGATCATGGGGCTGGGCGCCCAGCTGCTGCTGTGGCGAACCGCCTTCTGCGAGCAGCTGGTCGGCCGCGGGCTGCGCGTCATCCGGTACGACAACCGGGACGTCGGACTGTCGAGTAAGACCCGGCATCGCAGCTCGGGGCAGCCACTGGTGACCCGGTTGGCCCGCTCCTGGCTGGGCCTGCCGAGCAACGCGGCGTACAAGCTCGAGGACATGGCCGACGACGCCGCTGCCGTGCTCGATCATCTGGGCATCGAGCACGCGCACATCGTCGGCGCGTCGATGGGCGGCATGATCGCCCAGATTTTCGCCGCACGATTCCGCGAGCGGACGAAAACCCTGGCGATCATCTTCTCCAGCAACAATTCGGCTCTTCTGCCGCCGCCGGCCCCGCGTGCGTTGCTGGCGCTGCTGAACGGCCCGCCGCCGGATTCGCCGCGCGAGGTGATCATCGACAATGCGGTGCGCGTCGGCAACATCATCGGCAGCCCGCGCTACCGCGCGCCCGAAGAGCAGGCCCGCGCCGAGGCCGCGCAGGGGTACGACCGTAACTACTACCCGCAGGGCGTGGCGAGGCATTTCGGCGCGGTGCTGGGCAGCGGCAGCCTGCGCCGCTACAACCGCCGCACCGTCGCGCCCACCGTCGTGATCCACGGCCGGGCGGACAAGCTGATGCGGCCGTTCGGCGGCCGCGCGGTGGCACGAGCCATCAACGGTGCCCGATTGGTGTTATTCGATGGAATGGGACATGATCTGCCACAGCAGTTGTGGGACCAGGTGATCGGTGTGCTGGCGAGCAACTTCGCCGAGGCAGGCTGAACCAAAAACACTCGAACGAAACACTTCCCCGCGACGGCAGTCCCAGTCGCCGGGTTGTACGGTTGTCCAAGGAGGTGGGTGTACCCGATGGCCAAACTGAAGCCGTTTTACGAAGAGTCGCAGGCAACCTACGACATTTCCGATGACTTCTTCGCGTTGTTCCTTGACCCCAACATGGTGTACACCTGCGCCTACTTCGAGAACGACGACATGACGCTGGAAGAGGCGCAGCTCGCCAAGCTGGATCTGGGGCTCGGCAAGCTGAACCTCGAGCCGGGAATGACGGTGCTCGACGTAGGGTGCGGCTGGGGTGGGGCCGTGGTCCGCGCGGTTGAGAAGTACGACGTGAACGTCATCGGCATCACGCTCAGCCGCAACCACTACGCGCGCACCAAAGCGAGGCTGGCCGCGATCCCGACGACGCGGCGGGCCGAGGCCCGGCTGCAGGGTTGGGAAGAGTTCGACGAGCAAGTCGATCGGATCATCAGCTTCGAGGCCTTCGACGCATTCAAAAAGGAGCGTTGGCCCGCGTTCTGGGACTGGGCCTACAAGACCCTCCCCGATGACAGCCGGATGCTGATGCACAGCATATTCACGCACCCGCAGTCGTACTGGTACGAGAACGGCATTCCGCTCACGATGAAAGACCTGCGGTTCTTGCACTTCCTCGGGAAGGAGATCTTCCCCGGCGGGCAGATGTGCGGCGAACCCGATATCGTCGACAATGCACGAAACAGCGGTTTCACGCTCGAGCAGACCCAATATCTGCAGCCGCATTACGCGCGGACCCTGGACACGTGGGCGGCCAATCTTGAGGCCAATCGCGAACGCGCCATCGCCATCCAGTCCGAAGTGGTCTACGACCGCTACATGCGCTATCTGACGGGCTGCGCGGACCTATTCCGCAAGGGCGTCTCCAACGTCGCCCAGTACACGCTCACCAAATAGCGCCCGCAGGGGCTGCGTCGATTGCAGCCAATTCACGCTGGAAAAGTAGACTTGGGTATCGTTGCGCGTCACACCCCGAAGCAGGTGCGCGGGTAATAACCAGTGAACTTCATCCAGGAGAACAAGACGAAAATGGCTGATCAACCGGCTAGCCCGACGAAGACGCGGACGGCTCCCGAGGACATTCAGGCGCACTACGACGTCTCCGACGACTTCTTTGCCCTGTTCCAGGACCCGACCCGGATTTACAGCTGCGCCTACTTCGAGCGCGACGACATGACGCTGGAAGAGGCGCAGTACGCCAAGATCGACCTCAACCTGGACAAGCTGGATCTCAAGCCGGGCATGACCCTGCTGGACATCGGCTGCGGCTGGGGGACCACCATGAGGCGCGCCGTCGAGCGGTTCGACGTCAACGTCATCGGCCTGACGTTGTCGAAGAACCAGCACGCCCGCTGCGAGCAGGTGTTGGCCTCGATCGACACTAACCGTTCGCGTGAGGTGCGCCTGCAGAACTGGGAGGACTTCAGCGAGCCCGTCGACCGCATCGTGTCGATCGAGGCCTTCGAGCACTTCGGGCACGAGAACTACGACGACTACTTCAAGAGGTGCTACGACATCATGC
Organism: uncultured Actinomycetota bacterium; assembly: GCA_963820045.1. Taxonomy (GTDB): domain Bacteria; phylum Actinomycetota; class Actinomycetes; order Mycobacteriales; family Mycobacteriaceae; genus Mycobacterium. The sequence continues at coordinate 1,448,694 of CAWFYN010000010.1, read as the reverse complement.
CCGAGGACGGTCGGATGACCGTCCAGAGCAGCGTGAGCTACCACCCCTACGAGATGGCGGCCCGCGGGAAGAAGCTGACTTTCGAGACGGCCCGTTTCATCAAGTTCATCGTCACCGAGATCTTCCCGGGCGGCCGGCTGCCGTCCACCCAGATGATGGTCGACCACGGCGAGAAGGCGGGTTTCGTGGTGCCCGAACCGCTTTCGCTGCGTCCGCACTACATCAAGACGCTGCACATCTGGGCCAACACGCTCGAGTCCAACAAAGACAAGGCCATCGAGGTCACCTCGGAAGAGGTCTACAACCGTTACATCAAGTATCTGCGCGGGTGCGAGCACTACTTCACTGACGAAATGCTGGATTGCAGCCTGGTGACCTACCTCAAGCCGGGAGCTGTCGCCTAGAACTTCGCGGCTGTCGGATTGCCCGCGCGTCGTTCGTCAAAGAGGTAGAGAGTGGAACAACCGGTTTCGCTCACTACCCGGAGGTGACGACCATGCAGTACTTCGCCTTGTTGATCAGCAAGGAGCAAGACCGTACGCCCGAGGATGGGGCCGCCGCGATGACCGCATTCGAAAACTTCCATGCCCAAGCCGGTGCGGCGATCCGAGGCGGTGACGCGCTGGCGCCCGCGGCGGCCGCGGTGACGATCACCGGCGGCCCGGACGCGCCCATCACAACCGACGGTCCGTTTGCCGAATCGGCCGAGGTGGCCTGCGGCTACTACGTCTTCGAAGCGGAGAACCTGGACGAGGCGCTGGCATTGGCGCGCGACATCCCGGTCGCCCAGTTCGGGGCCGTGGAGGTGTGGCCGATGGTCCACGCGATCGAACCGACCCGCAAGCCCACCGGGAACGACTGGCTGGCGCTGCTGCTCGAGCCCCCCGCATCGGCGCACACACCGGGCACGCCCGAGTGGGAGGCCGTGGCGGCACGGCACGCCGACCTCCATGCGGCCGCGGGCGATCACATCATCGGCGGCGCCGCCTTGCATGACCGGTCCACGGCCACGACCGTGCGGGTGCGCGACGGCGAGGTGCTCATCACCGATGGGCCATACGCGGAGGGCGCCGAAATCGCCACCGGCGTCTACCTGATCGCCGCCGCGGATCGCGACGAGGCCGTAAAGCTCGCGTCGATGATCCCCGCTTCGACGGTGCAGGTGCGGCAGCTGGCTGGAGTCTCGGGACTCTAAGCGCTGGCAATGCCCAACCTGGACGGCGTCTTTCGGCGGGAATGGGGCCCCGCCGTCGCCGCGCTCGCGCGGTGGTCCGGCGACCTCACCATCGCCGAGGACGCCGTCCAGGAAGCCTGCGTCGAGGCGCTTCGCAGCTGGGGCCGCGACGGCCAGCCGGACAACCCCGGCGGATGGCTGGTGACAGTCGCGCGCAACCGCGCGCGCGACCGCCTGCGCCGCGAATCCGTCCGTCCCGGAAAGGAATTGGTGTCCGTGGTCGACGAAATCCGGGCCCGCACCGATCACACCGACCCGCATCCGGTTCGCGACGACGAGCTGCGGATGATGTTCACCTGCGCGCACCCGGCGCTGGACCGCCCGTCGCAACTGGCGCTCACGCTGCGGCTGGTGTCGGGGTTGACCGTCTCCGAAATCGCCCGCGCGCTGCTGCAGACCGACGCCGCGATCGGCCAGCGGATCACGCGCGCCAAGAACAAGATTCGCCACGCCAACATCCCGCTGCGGGTGCCTCCCGCCGAGCTGCTGCCCGAACGCACCCCACACGTGCTCGGTTGCGTCTACTCGGTTTTCACCGAAGGGTATTGGTCCACCGCGGGCCCGTCGGCGATCCGCGACGAACTGTGCGACGAAGGGATCCGGCTGGCCGGTGAGCTGTGCGCGCTGATGCCGAACCAGCCCGACGCCCACGCACTGGCCGCGCTGATGCTGCTGCACGATTCGCGGCGAGCCACCCGCGTCGGCGACGCCGGGATGTTGGTGCCGCTCGAGGAGCAGGACCGCCGCCGGTGGGACCGCGGCCGCATCGCCCGGGGGCTGGATCGGCTACGCCGGGCCGAGGGTTCGACGGGCCCCTATCTGCCGCAGGCGGTGATCGCCGCGCTGCACGCGACGGCGCCGTCCTGGGATCAGACGGACTGGGTCACCATCTGCGCGGCCTACGACCGGCTGCTTGCGCTGACCGACTCACCGGTGGTGCGCGCCAACCGCGCCCTGGCGGTCGGCTTCCGCGACGGCCCCGACGCCGGTCTGGCGGCCCTGGACGAGGTGGCGCACGACACCCGGTTGGACCGCTCCAATCTGGTCGCGACGGTGCGCGCCGATCTGCTCCGGCGCGCGGGCAGGCTGGCAGATGCCGTCATCTGGTACCGGGAAGCGTTGGAAGTCAACGGTTCCGAGCCGGGCCGCGAGTTTCTGCGGCGCCGCATCGCCGAGTGCGGCGGTTAGAAGAAATCAGGCCTCCGAGAAGTTGCGGGTGATCGACGGGTCCACCGGGATGCCCGGGCCTGTGGTCGTCGACACGGTGATCTTCTTCAGGTAGCGGCCCTTCGAGGCGGACGGCTTGAGCCGCAACACCTCGTCGATCGCGGCGCCGTAGTTCTCGGCGAGGGCCTTCTCGTCGAAGGAGGCCTTACCGATGACGAAGTGCAGGTTGGCCTGCTTGTCGATGCGGAAGTTGATTTTGCCGCCCTTGATGTCGGCCACGGCCTTGGCGACGTCCGGGGTGACGGTGCCGGTCTTGGGGTTAGGCATCAGCCCGCGCGGACCCAGCACGCGAGCGATGCGGCCAACCTTGGCCATCTGGTCGGGGGTCGCAATCGCGGCGTCGAAGTCCAGGAAGCCGCCCTGGATCTTCTCGATCAGGTCGTCGCTGCCGACAATGTCGGCTCCCGCGGCGACCGCGGCATCGGCTTTGTCGCCGACCGCGAACACCGCGACGCGGGCGGTCTTACCGGTGCCGTGCGGCAGATTGACGGTGCCGCGGACCATCTGGTCCGCCTTGCGCGGGTCGACGCCGACCCGGATCGCCACCTCGACCGTCGCGTCCTGCTTGGCCGAGGAGGTCTCCTTGGCGAGCTTGACCGCCTCCAGCGGGCTGTACAGGCTGTTGCGGTCCAACTTCTCGACGGCGGCGCGGTATGCCTTGCTGTTCTTGCTCATGATTCGTCCAATCTGGTGTTGGGTCGTGGTTAAGCAGCGGGCCGAAGCTGGCCCTCCCACGGTTGGGGGTCGAACTATTCGACGGTGATCCCCATCGACCGGGCGGTGCCGGCGATGATCTTGGCGGCCGCGTCGATGTCGTTGGCGTTGAGATCGGTCTTCTTGGTCTCGGCGATCTCACGAACCTGGTCCCAGGTGACCTTGGCGACCTTGGTCTTGTGCGGCTCGGCCGAACCCTTGCCCACGCCCGCGGCCTTGAGCAGCAGCTTGGCGGCCGGCGGCGTCTTGAGCGCGAACGTGAAGCTGCGGTCCTCGTAGACCGTGATCTCCACCGGGATGACCTGGCCGCGCTGGCTCTCCGTGGCAGCGTTGTAGGCCTTGCAGAACTCCATGATGTTGACGCCGTGCTGGCCCAGCGCGGGTCCGACCGGCGGCGCAGGGTTGGCCTGCCCCGCCACGATCTGCAGCTTGATCAGCCCAGCGACTTTCTTCTTCGGGGCCATGAGATGTTGGTGTTCCTTCCTGACTGTGTTTGATTGCCCGGTTCATCCTCGGGGCGTTCGCCCCGCATCGTCACCGGGCTAAATCTTGGAGACCTGGCCGAACGTCAATTCCACCGGCGTTTCGCGGCCGAAGATCGACACCAGCACCTTGAGCTTCTGCTGTTCGCCGTTGACCTCGCTGATGGTCGCCGGCAACGTGGCGAACGGCCCGTCCATGACCGTCACCGATTCGCCGACCTCGTAGTCGACCTCGACGGTCGGACGCTCCAGCCCGCCCCCCTCGGCGGCGGCGGCCGTGGTGGCCGCGCCCTTGGCGGCCTTCTTGGCCGCCCCCCGCGGCAGCAGGAACTTCACCACGTCGTCGAGCGTCAGCGCCGACGGTCGCGACGTCGCGCCGACGAAACCGGTAACCCCGGGCGTGTTGCGCACCGCGGACCACGAGTCGTCAGTCAGGTCCATGCGCACCAGGATGTAGCCGGGCAGCACCTTGCGATTGACCTGCTTGCGCTGGCCGTTCTTGATCTCGGTGACCTCTTCGGTGGGCACCTCGACTTGGAAGATGTAGTCGCCGACGTCCAGGTTCTGCACGCGCGTTTCGAGGTTGGCTTTGACCTTGTTCTCGTATCCCGCGTAGGAGTGGATGACGTACCAGTCGCCGGGCTTGCTTCGCAGCTCCGCCTTGAGCGCGGCGGCCGGGTCGACCTCTTCGGCCGGCTCCTCGGGAGCCTCGGCCGCCGGGGTTTCCGAGGCTTCCGGGGTCTCGATGACCTCGGCGCGCTCTTCTACGTCGACCGCTTCACCTGCGGACGTGTCACCGTCGAAGGTAGTCACGGTTTTCAGTCCTCTCTATCTTCTCGCTCAGCCGAACACCAGCATCACCAGCTTGGTGAGGCCGAAATCGGCGAGGCCGACCAGCGCCACCATGAAAGCCAGGAAGACCAGCACCACCGAGGTGTACGTGAGCATCTGCTTGCGGTTGGGCCAAATAACCTTCCGCATCTCTGCAACCACCTGCTTGAGGTAGTTGTAGACGAAGACGATCGGGTTGGCCGAACGGTCCCCGGGCTTCTTCGGTTTTTTGGCCTTCTTGGCTTTGGGGCCCTTACTGGCCTTGTCCTTCTTGGCGACCTCAACCTCGTCCGCCGACTCTACGTCCGCGTCCTCGGCACCGGCCGCTCGCTGCCGGGATCGTTTGCCGGTCGGGCGCTGCGGCCGCGTCACCACAGCGGTCCGACCGCCGCTCGTGCCGTCGCCCTCCCTGTCAGCGCCGTCGCTTGTGGCGTCGTTGGCAGCGTCGCCTTCGTCGCTCACCGCATGCTCCTTAAGTTTGCTAGTGTCCCGCCGGCCGTCCCAGTGTGGTCGGGCACTATTCCAGTGTCCACCATGGCACGCCTTCGTGTTCAGCAGGGGCGACAGGACTTGAACCTGCAACCTGCGGTTTTGGAGACCGCTGCTCTGCCAGTTGAGCTACGCCCCTTCGCGGTTGGCAGGCCAACCTGCGCTTACCTACCGGGGCTTACATGACACGCGCGCTCCCCGTTCTTTCGATTCACGGAAAGCGCGCTGGTGCTGGGAAAACCCCGAGGTCCGAGTGTACTCGATTCCCCTTAAACGCAGGAAATCCGATACCAATTATGACGTTCTGACGACCTGTCCGGATTCTGCGTCCCATCGCAGGTTGGCGGACCCGTCGCTGTGCTGGCTCATCAACGTGGTGTAGGCCTCGAAGACCACCTCACCCTCCTCGTCGGTGCAGGTGTTCTTGGTGACGACGATGTCGGCGCCGAAACGCTCGTCCACCGAGTGGACGTCCATGCGGGCCCACAGCTTGTCGCCGGCCTTGATCGGCCTGAGGAACACGAACCGCTGGTCGACCTGGACGATCACCAGCGTCTCCATGCCGATGTCGACATGCCGGAAGAAATCCAGCTGGACCAGCTTGCCGAGGATGGTCGCAAAGGTCAGCGGTGCGAGGATCGCGTCGTAGCCGAGTTCGGCGGCCGCGCCTTCCTCGAAGTAGGCCGGGTGGTCGTTCTTGACGGATTGCGCGAACTGACGGAGTTGTTCACGGCCCACGACGAAGTAATCCGGGTACCGCCAAATCATGCCGCGGATATCGGTCTTGAGCGCCATCGGCTAGGCGAGCGTTGCGGACGCGATTGCCCTGCCGAAGATCTTCTTGCCGCCCGTGGTGGCCGTCAGAGCGATCGTCACCGACTTGGTCTCGGGATCGACGGACTTGACCCGACCGCTGAAGACGAGCTCGGCGCCCTTGCCGTCATTGGGCACCGGCACCACGGCGGTGAACCGCACGTTGTACTCCGTGACCGCACCGGGGTCACCGATCCACGAGGTGACGTAGCCGCCGCCGATGCCCATGGTCAGCATGCCGTGCGCGATCGCGGTGTCCAGCCCGACGACCTTGGCCATCTCGTCGTCCCAGTGAATCGGGTTCAGGTCGCCGGAAACCCCGGCATAGTTGACCAGATCCTGTCGCGTCAGCGGGTAGATCCGCTCCGGAAGCTGGTCACCCACCTTCACCGAGTCGAACTCACGCAGTGGCATCAGAAAATCCCTCTTCTCCATCGTCGCCGGCACGGCCCGCCAGGGTCGTGTAGGTCTCCTGCACCACGTCACCGGCTTCGTTTGTGACGACGTTCTTGGTCACGATGATCTGGGTGCCGTGCGACACACGCACCGCGTCCACGTAGACGTCGCAGTACAGCTTGTCGCCCGCGACGATCGGCTTGTTGAACTTCAGCACCTGATCGACCTGAACGATCTGCGCGTCCTGGACCGCGATGCTCGCGTGTTTGAAGAAGGACGTCTGCGCCTTGTAGCCGAATACACAGATGAACGTCAACGGCGCCAGCAGCCCTTTGTAGCCCAGCTCGGCTGCCGCCTTCTCCTCGAGGAACGGAGCGTCGTCGTTTTGCACGGCGACGGCGTGCTCGCGGATCTTCTCCCGCTCAACGACATAATGGTCGGGATAGCGGTAGTGCATCCCGACGATGTTTCCGGTTAATGGCACGGCTCTAAAATCTACCTAGTCGGTCTGAATTATCGGTCGCGGGGTTGCCGCTAGCGTGTCTCTCGGTGCGCCTGGTGCTTGCCGCAGTTCGGGCAGAACTTCTTCAGCTCCATGCGGTCCGGGTCGTTCCGGCGGTTCTTCTTGGTGATGTAGTTACGGTGCTTGCACACCTCGCATGCCAAGGTGATCTTCGGCCGGACGTCGGTACTGGAAGCCATGACGGTTCTCTCTCAAATCTCTCAAAGTGCATTGTTGTGTTGTAGCGATGGCCGGACTCGAACCGGCGACCTAACGATTATGAGTCGTTCGCTCTAACCGACTGAGCTACATCGCCTCTGGCCACCCCCTGGGGGCGGGGGCCGCCACGCCTGCTCGGCGTCCGCCGAGCCCCCTAACGGAATCGAACCGTTGACCTTTTCCTTACCATGGAAACGCTCTACCGACTGAGCTAAGGGGGCCGTTCACCCGAATCGGCACTGCCCCGGGCCTAAAAGAGGGTACAGCCTGGCTCGCAACGGGACCAAACCACAGCCGTGGTCCTAGTCTGGTCACGTGTCAACAGACCGGCTGTACTTTCGTCAACTGCTCTCCGGTCGCGACTTCGCCGCCGGCGACATGTTCGCGACCCAAATGCGCAACTTCGCCTACCTGATCGGCGACCGTCAAACCGGCGACTGCGTGGTGGTCGACCCCGCGTACGCGGCCGGCGAGCTCCTCGACACGCTCGAGGCCGACGGCATGCACCTGTCCGGGGTGCTGGTGACCCATCATCATCCCGACCATGTGGGCGGATCGATGATGGGCTTTTCGCTGCAGGGGCTGGCCGAGCTGCTGGAACGGGCGGCCGTGCCGGTGCACGTCAATACCCACGAGGCGCAATGGGTTTCGCGGGTTACCGGGATCAGCCTCGGTGACCTCACCGCCCATGACAATCACGACAAGGTCAGCATCGGCGCTATCGAGGTCGAGTTGTTGCACACCCCCGGCCACACGCCCGGCAGCCAATGCTTCCTGCTCGACGGCCGCCTCGTGGCCGGCGACACGTTGTTTCTGGAGGGTTGTGGTCGCACCGACTTTCCCGGCGGCGACTCCGACGAGATGTACCGCAGCCTGCAGCGACTCGCGACGCTGCCCGGTGACCCGACGGTTTTTCCCGGGCACTGGTATTCGGCGGAGCCCAGCGCTTCGCTGTCCGAAGTCAAGCGTTCCAACTACGTGTATCGGGCCGCGGACCTGGCCCAGTGGCAAACGCTGATGGGCGGCTGAGGCGGGCGTCGATCGCTCGATCAGGCGAGCCGGCTACCGGCCTGTGATATAAGCGGAGGGTGGATTCCATGGGGTGGACCCAGGACGGCTGGCACGGAATCACGGACGTCGGGTCCAGCACCTGGATCGCGTGGGCGGCGTGGGCGGCGATTGCTATCGCCGTCGTCACGCTGGTCTTCACCAACCGGCAGATCACCCGCAACCGTCGGTTGGTCGCGGAGCAGACGCGGCCCCAAGTCGCGATGTTCATGGAGCCCCATGCCGCCGACTGGCATGTGATCGAACTGGTGGTCAGGAACTTCGGTGAGACCGCGGCGTACAACATCACGTTCTCGTTCATGAATCCGCCGACGGTGGCCGAATACGAGAACGCCACCGACGGTTACGCCGACATCGCCGAACTTCGACTCCCCCGCGAGTTGCCGGTGCTGGCGCCGGGCCAGGAATGGCGCATGGTGTGGGATTCGGCGCTCGACCGCGCCGAGATCGGCAGCGGCATCGAGTCCCGCTTCACCGGCACCGTCAGCTACTTCGACCGGCCGGAGCAGCCGCGGGCGCGGCGGTTCTGGGAGCGCGAACGCGTTCCGCTGGAAACCCAGGTGGTGCTGGACTGGGACGCCTTGCCGCCCGTCCAGCGGATCGAACTGATGACCACCCACGACCTGGCAAAGCGGGAGAAGCAGAAGCTGGAGTTGCTGCGCGGCCTGCTGACGTACTTCCACTACGCGAGCAAGGAAACCCGTCCCGAAGTGTTCCGCAGCGAGATCGAACGGATCAACGGCGCCGTGCGGGAAACGCAGGACAGATGGCGCTCCCGCCAGCTCGACGAGCCCACCGATGTCAGCCTGCGCTGGAGTGAGGCCGAGGACGAACTGGGTAAACACCACGGCCAACCCGCGTGACGGCAAGGAGCCAGCAATCAATGAGCGGCCCGGTCCACTACAGCCTCAAGGATTCCATCGCGGTCATCAGGATGGACGACGGCAAGGTCAACGCCTTGGGCCCGACGATGCAGCAGGCCCTGGGCGAGGCGATCGACCGGGCCGACGCGGACAACGTCGGTGCGCTGGTGATCACCGGGAACGACCGGGTGTTCAGCGGCGGATTCGACCTGAAGGTCCTGACCTCCGGCCAGGCGCAGCCGGCGATCGACATGCTGCGGGGCGGCTTCGAGCTGGCCTATCGGTTGTTGTCGCATCCCAAGCCGGTGGTGATGGCGTGCACCGGCCACGCCATCGCGATGGGGGCGTTCCTGCTGTCGTCCGGCGACCACCGGGTGGCCGCGCATGCCTACAACATCCAGGCCAACGAGGTGGCGATCGGCATGGTCATCCCGTACGCGGCCCTGGAACTCATGAAGTTGCGTCTCACGCCGTCGGCGTATCAGCAAGCCGCCGGGCTGGCCAAGACGTTCTTCGGTGAGACCGCGCTGGCCGCCGGCTTCGTCGACGAGATCGTGCTGCCGGAGATGGTGGTGGATCGCGCCGAAGAGGCCGCGCGTGAATTCGCCGGTCTGCACCAACACGCCCACGCCGCAACCAAGTTGCGCGCCCGCGCCGATGCGCTGAAGGCCATTCGCGCCGGAATCGACGGCATCGAGGCCGAGTTCGGGCTGTAAAGCGGGCTGGCCCCGACGTTTTGCTCACCTGCCACCCCGAGACATTGCGCCAGATGCGCTGGGCAAACGCGATGCTCAAAGAGCTTTCACCGCAGGTGTTGATGAGCTGAATGGCGAACGCGGTGGCCGCTGCTAGCCGCCACCGCGCTCCCTTCGCCTCCTCGCGGCCAGTGTGACACGCGCGGCGCCCGCCGTCACTTCACCCCGCGACGGCCCAGCGGAGCCGACGGCTCCGATGAACGTTTCGTCTCGGCCGTCTTTTCAGGTGTCCGCCGAAACCCACTGATAGGGAAGGAACTTGCCGTCCAGTGTCACCACGACGCGATCGCCCGACGGGTGCGACTTCTTTTGCAGATCGACGCTGAAGTTGATCGCGCTCATGATGCCGTCGCCGAACTGTTCGTGGATCAGCTCCTTGATGGCGCCGCCGTAGACCTGCAGGGCCTCGTAGAAGCGGTAGATGGTCGGGTCGGTGGGCACCGCGCTGGGCAGCCCGCCCCGCATGGGTGGCGCCGCCAGCACGGGTACCACCGATTCGTCCAGCTGCAACCTCGCGACGAGAACCCTGGCGAGTTCGGCGGGAATCGGATGCTGGCCGAGCAACGCCGACGTGGTCCATACCACCGGTCGGTCGATGGCGTCGGCCAGCTGCTGCCACGTCAGGCCCAGCCTGAGGCGGGCCAACACGATTTGTTCGGTGACTTCATTTCTCCCCATGCCCACCAGCATGCACGTACGGGGCCGTGCCATGCCGGGCCGTCTCACCCCGGCTTCGTCGCGGTGACCAGGCGGGTGGAAAACCACGGACCGCCGTACCACATGCGCCATCCGAGGTTGCGGCGCCGCACGTCTTGCCAACCCAGCTCCCGTAGGCGCGCGGCGTGCCGGCGGGTCTCCCACAGGTCCGCGATGGCCAGCCGACCGCCCGGCCGCAGCACCCGAACCGCTTCGTCGAGAGCCTTTCGCCGACCGGCGCGCGTCGGAATGTTATGGATGGCCAGGTTGCTGACGATCACGTCGACGCTGTCGTCGGCCAACGGCAGGGCGGTCATTGTCGGCGGTGCGGACCGCGACCCGATCGGCGACGTTCTCCAACACCGCATTGGCCAGCGTGGCCTCCGCGGAGTTGTCCGTCTGGTCGGCGTGCCACAGGTCGACGCCGATCGCGCGGCCGCGGGGCAACCGCTTGGCCGCGGCAAGCAGCACCGCACCGCGTCCGCACCCGAGATCGAGCACCGTTTCGTCGCCCGTGAGCCGAAGATCACCCAGCACCCGATCCCACACCACGAACTTGCCGACCCGGGTCGCGTACGCGTAAAGGGCCGCGCTCGAAGCGATCCCGACGGCCGACGTGGCCGCCAGCGCCGCCGTCACCCGCTGGGCCCGCGCCCAGCTGATCGCGGCCCATCCGGCCAGGGCGACGGTTTGGGCGGCGACTCCTATCGCCTGCCCACGCGCCGAGACGGTGTGGAAGGAGCCATCGATTCCGTAGTCGCCCCGATGGTCATGCACGGTGCCGAGCTTACGACCGCTTACGTCACCAACGACCGTGGTGGACGACCTCGGAGAAGGGCCGCCGATTCGGTTTGCGGATCGGGGTGAGCGGACGGTCGGCGGGATACCCGACGCCGAGCAGGAATGCCACCAGCCGGTCCTCGGGGACGCCCAGGATGGCGCGCGCCTTCACCTGGTCCCCCACCGACGAATGCCCGGTCCCGATTCCCAGGTCCGTCGCCGCGATCATCATCGCCATCGTGGCCTGCCCGACGTCGTAGTTGTCGGTGACCACCCGGCGCTCTTCGGGCGGCACGGGCACGACGATCGCGATCGCGGCCGCGGCGGCGGCGATGTGCCCGGCGCCCTGCCAGACCGTGGACAGCTCTCGCAGCTGCGCCGGGTCTGTGACGATCACGAAGTCCCACGGCTGCCGGTTCTTCGCCGACGGCGCGCGCCACCCCGCCTCGGCGATGCGGTTCAGCTCGTCTTCGGAGACCGGCTCCTGCGTGTATTCGCGGACATTGCGCCGGGCGCGGATCGCGTCCCAAGCCTCCATGTGTGCCTCCTCTGGGACTAGCCGACTCCCGGTCAACGGGGGCAACGTCATCCAAATTCCCCGGATTCGTCGGCTGAGGCCAGTATGCAGTCCGAAGCGGTTTACCAGGGGTACCCGAGGTATCTGACCGGTCAAGTAGGCCGTAACCACCCACCCGTGTCGGTGTCCGGGGCTATCGTGGCACCGCGATGGCACTTCATCTCCACCGTGCCGAGCGCACCGACCTCCTTGCCGACGGTCTCGGCGCCCTGCTGGCCAACCCGCTGACCGACCCGTTCGCCGAAGAACTGGTTCTGGTGCCGGCGCGCGGCGTCGAACGCTGGCTCAGTCAGCGGTTGTCGCATGTGCTCGGTCGCGCCCGCGGCGGCGACGGGGTGTGCGCCGGGGTGGCGTTCCGGAGTCCCGGCTCCCTGATCGGCGAACTCACCGGCACGGCCGACGAGGATCCATGGTCACCGGACGCAATGGCCTGGCCGCTGCTCCAGGTGATCGACTGCGCGCTGGATGAGCCGTGGTGTCGCACCCTGGCAACGCATTTGGGTTACTTCGCGCCGACGGAGACAGAGGCCGAACTGCGCCGCGGGCGCCGCTACTCGGTGGCGCGCCGGCTGGCCGGCTTGTTCGCCTCGTATGCCAGGCAACGTCCGCAGCTGCTCGCCGATTGGCTGGCGGGCGACCCGGGTGACCTCGACTCCGACCTGGCCTGGCAGCCGGAGCTCTGGCGGGCGCTGGTGGCCGCCGTGCCCGCCGATCCCCCGCACCTGCGGCATCAGAAGACGGTTACCCGGCTGCGCGAAGGCCGGGCCGACCTGCCGGCGCGGGTGTCGCTGTTCGGACACACACGGTTGGCGTGCACCGATGTGGAGCTGTTGGACGCGTTGTCCGTCCACCACGACCTACACCTGTGGCTGCCGCATCCCAGCGACCAACTGTGGCGCGCGCTGGCCGGCGCCCGCGGCGCGATCCCGCGCCGCGCGGACACCGGCCACCGCAGCGTGGGCCATCCGCTGCTGGCCACGCTCGGGCGCGACCTGCGCGAACTGCAACGCGGCCTGCCCGCCGATCCGCAGACCGACGAACATCTGCCCGCACCGGGGCGTCCCAGCACCCTACTCGGCTGGCTGCAGTCCGACATCGCCGCGAATGCCGTTCGGCCGCAGGGGCGTATCCTGGCCGCCGATGACCGCTCCGTGCAGGTGCACAACTGTCACGGGCCGGCGCGCCAGGTCGACGTGCTGCGTGAAGTGCTGCTCGGCCTGCTGCAGGACGACCCCACGCTCGAGCCGCGCGACATCCTGGTGATGTGTCCCGACATCGAGACGTACGCGCCGCTGATCGTCGCGGACTTCGGGCTCGGCGACGTGGTCGGTGGCGCGCATCCCGCGCACCGATTGCGAGTGCGGCTCGCGGACCGCTCACCGCTGCAAACCAATCCGCTACTGGGGGTCGCCGCGCAGTTGCTGGCGCTGGCCGGTAGCAGGGTGACGGCCAGCGAGGTGCTCGACTTCGCGCAGGCCGCCCCGGTGCGCGCCCGCTTCGCCTTCACCGACGACGATCTGGAGGCCATCACCCGTTGGGTCCGGCAGGCGAACATCAGGTGGGGGTTCGATCAGGAGCACCGGCGGCCCTACCACGTCGACTTCGTCCACAACACTTGGCGTTTCGGCATCGACCGGGTGCTGGCCGGCGTCGCGATGTCCGACGACTCGCACGCCTGGATCGACGCGACGTTGCCCCTCGACGATGTCAGCAGCAATCGCGTCCAATTGGCCGGCCAGTTCGCCGAATTCGTGTCCCGGCTGCAACATGTGGTCGACTCGCTCACCGGCGCGCGGCCGTTGCGCGACTGGCTGGCCGCGCTGGCCGACGGCATCGAGCTGTTGACCCGCGTCGACGACTCGGACCTGTGGCAGACCAGTCAGCTGCACCGGGAGTTCGCTTCGACCCTGGCCGACGCCGGGCCGCGGGCCGACACGCTGCTGCGGCTGCCCGACATCCGGGCACTGCTCGATGGACGCCTCGCCGGGCGCCCGACGCGGGCCAACTTTCGCACCGGCACGCTGACGGTGTGCACCATGGTCCCGATGCGCTCGGTGCCGCACCGGGTGGTGTGCCTGGTGGGCCTCGACGATGGCGTGTTCCCCCGGCTGGGTGTCGTCGACGGCGACGACGCGCTGGCCCGTGACCCGATGACCGGCGAGCGCGACATCCGTTCCGAGGACCGGCAATTGCTGCTCGACGCCATCGGCGCGGCCGGCGAAAAACTGGTGATCACCTACACCGGCGCCAACGAGTACTCGGGTCAGCCGCGCCCGCCGGCGGTGCCACTGGCCGAACTCCTGGACACGCTGGACATGACCGTGTCGAGCGGAAAGACGGACAAGATCCGGGGCCGCGTCGTTGTCGCCCATCCGTTGCAGCCCTTCGACGTCCGCAACGTCATCCCGGGAAGGCTGGTGCCGGACGTTCCCTTCAGCTTCGACCCGACCGTGCTGCGGGCGGCGCGGGTGGCCTCGGGCGAGCGCGGCGAAGCGCCCAGGTTCATTTCGGGACCGCTGCCGCCGCCACCGGCCGACGACGTGATCCTCGCCGACCTCATCGCCTTCTTCAAGGACCCGGTCAAGGGCTTCTTCCGGGCCCTGGAGTTCACGCTGCCGCGGGACGTCGACGGCATCCAAGACGCCATGCCCGTCGACCTCGACGGCCTCGAGGAGTGGACGGTCGGTGACCGGATGCTGGGCGACATCCTGCGCGGGTGGACGCCGGACGACGCGCGGCAGGCCGAGTGGCGCCGCGGCACGCTGCCCCCGGGCCAACTGGGGTGGCGCACGGCGACGGAGATCCGCGATCAGGCCGCCCTGCTGGCGGCCGCGGCACAGCGGCACCGCCGGGCCGATGCCCGGGCGTACGACGTCGACATCGATCTCGGTTCCGGGCGACGCCTCACGGGCACGGTGTCGCCGGTGTACGGGGAGCGGCTGGTGTCGGTGACATACTCCAAGCTGGATGGCAAGCACCTGCTCGAGTCGTGGATTCCGTTGCTGGCGTTGATCGCTCAGGATCCGGGCCGTGACTGGTCGGCGGTGTGCATCGGCCGCCTCAAGAGGGGTGCCACCCCGCGCGCCGAGGGGTTGGGGCGCCCGCGCGAGGACGCCTCAGCGCTGCTGCGCGAGCTGGTTGCGATCTACGACGCGGGGCGCCGGGAGCCGATTCCGTTGCCCATCAAGACGTCCTATGCCTGGGCGGCCGCGCGGCACTGCGGTGACGATCCGCTGCGCGAGGCGCAATACCGGTGGAAATCCAGCGAACGATACCCCGCGGAGGACTCCGCACCCGCCCACGTGCGGGCGTGGGGCAAGAACACGCGACTGACCGAGCTGATGCAGCCGCCGCGGCCGGGTGAGGAGTACGACGGCGAAGACACCCGGCTGGGCGCATACGCAGCCCGGGTTTGGCTGCCGATGCTGCGCGCCGAGAGGAAGCCTTGAAATGAAGCAGGTGCTAGAGCGCTTCGACCTGCTCGGCCCGCTACCCGCCGATCGGTCCACCACCGTGCTGCAGGCCAGCGCGGGCACCGGCAAGACGTTCGCACTGGCCGGCCTGGTGACCCGCTATGTCGCCGAGGGCGCGGCGACGCTGGACCAGATGTTGCTCATCACGTTCGGCCGGGCCGCCAGCCAGGAGTTGCGCGAGCGCGTCCGCGGCCAAATGGTGGACGCTGTGGCGGCTTTCGCCGATCCGTCGGCTGCCGGTGACAACCAGTTGGTGGCGTACCTGCTGGATGGCACCGACGACGAACGCGCGGTACGCAAGCAGCGCCTGCGCGATGCACTGGCGGGCTTCGACGCGGCGACCATCGCCACCACACACCAGTTCTGCCAGCTGGTGTTGAAGTCGCTGGGCGTGGCCGGTGACACCGCGGCGAACGTCACGCTGCTGGAAAGCCTCGACGAGCTGGTCGTCGAAATCGTCGACGATGAGTACCTCGCCCGCTTCGGGCGGGAGCGCCACGATCCGGCGCTGAGCTATCGCGACGCGCTGCGGCTGGCGCGCGAGGTCGTCAAGAACCCCTCCACGCAGCTGCGCCCGCTCGATCCCGAACCGGGTTCGCGGGCCGCCGTCTGCGTAACGTTCGCGAAAGACGTTCTCGCGGAACTGGACACCCGCAAGCGGCGTCTGGGCGTCCTCGATTACGACGACCTGCTGAGCCGGCTCGCCGAAGCGCTGGCCACCGACGATTCCCCCGCCCGGATGCGCATGCATCAGCGCTGGCCGATCGTCATGGTCGACGAGTTCCAGGACACCGACCCGGTGCAATGGCAGGTGATCGACCGCGCGTTCAGCGGGCGCTCCACCCTGATCCTCATCGGTGATCCCAAGCAGGCCATCTACGCGTTTCGCGGCGGCGACATCGTGACGTATCTGCGGGCGGCCGAGACGGCCGGCGAGCGCAAGACGCTGGGCACCAATTGGCGCAGCGATGCGGCGCTCATCGAGCGCCTGCAGGTGGTGCTGCTTGGCGCCCAACTCGGCGACCCCGCGATCGTGGTGGACGACGTCGACGCCTACCACCAGGGCCACCGGCTCGCGGGCGCCCCGCACAATGACCCATTCCGGTTGCGAGTGGTGCAACGAGCGACCCTGGGGCGCAGCGGGATTCAGAACCTGCCCATCGACGAGCTGCGGGCACACATCGGCGCCGACCTGGCCGCCGACATCCGCGCCTTGCTGGCGGGGGGCGCAATGTTCGCCGGTAGGCAGCTGCAGGCCCGCGATATCGCCGTGATCGTGGAAAAACACAAGGACGCCGCCGCCTGCTTCAAGGCACTGTGTGACGCGGGCGTACCGGCGGTCTACACCGGCGACTCCGACGTGTTCGCCTCGGACGCCGCGCAAGATTGGCTCTGCCTGCTGGAGGCGTTCGACCAACCGCACCGTCCCGGCATGGTGCGCGCCGCGGCGGCGACCATGTTCTTCGGCGAGACCGCGGAATCGCTGTCGGCGGGCGGTGACGCGCTGACCGATCGGGTCGCGGAAACTCTGCGGGAGTGGGCCGGCCACGCCCGCGAGCGCGGCGTCGCCGCCATCTTCGAGGCCGCGCAGCTTTCCGGCATGGGTGATCGCGTGCTGTCCGTCCACGGCGGCGAACGCCACATGACCGACCTGGCGCACATCGCGCAGTTGCTGCAGGAGGTCGCACACCGGGAGCGCTCCAGCCTGCCCGCGCTTCGCGACTGGCTGCGCAGGCAACGCGACGAACGTGGCGGCGCACCCGAACGCAATCGCCGCCTCGACAGTGACGCGGCGGCCGTGCAGATCATGACGGTGTTCGTCAGCAAGGGCCTGCAATACCCGATCGTGTATTTGCCGTTCGCGTTCAACCGCAATACCCAGGACCGCGATGTGGTGTTGTTCCACGACCAGGGGGTGCGCTGCCTGCACATCGGCGGCAAGGACAGTCCGGACTTCAAGGACGTCGAGAGGCTGGGCCGCAAGGAGGACGCCAGCGACGACAGCCGACTGACCTACGTCGCGCTGACCCGCGCCCAGGCGCAGGTCGTGGCGTGGTGGTCACCGGCGTTCGACGAACCCAATGGCGGACTGTCGCGGCTGCTGCGTGGCCGCCGACCGAAAGACTCGTTCGTGCCCGACCGATGCGAACCGGCGAAGATCTCCGACGACGACGCGATGGCCCGGTTGCGCGAATGGGAGGCCGCGGGCGGTCCGGTGATCGAGCCGTCGGTGATAGCCGCGGCGCCGGCCGTGCCGGCCGAGCCGGTGCCGTCCAACCTCGATAGCCGCCACTTTCACCGCGACATCGACACGGGTTGGCGCCGCACCTCCTACTCCGGTCTCATCCGGGTGGCGGAGGCCACCGGGGTGAGCAGCGAGCCGGAGGTCATCGAACTCGACGACGAAGTCGGCGATATTCCCTTGGCCCAGCAGGCATCGGGGCCGGAAGTGCCGTCGCCGATGGCGGACCTGCCGATGGGCGCGAAGTTCGGCACGCTGGTGCACGCCGTGCTCGAGACCACCGACCCGTTGGCCACCGATCTGGCCACCGAGCTGAAGTCGCACATCCGCAGCCACTCGGTGTGGTGGCCGGTCGACGTGGCCCCGGACACGCTGGCGGCGGCCATGGTGCCGATGCACGACACTCCGTTGGGCCCGCTGGCCGGCGACCTGACGCTGCGCCAGGTCGGGCTGCGGGATCGACTGCGCGAATTGGACTTCGAGTTTCCGCTGGCCGGTGGCGATCTGCGCTCGGCCGCACCCGAGATCAGGCTGGCGGATATGGGGGGGTTGCTGCGCGCGCACCTACCGGCCGATGACGCGCTGGCATCCTATGCCGGTAGGTTGATGAGCCGCCCCCTTGGTGACCAGCCGTTGCGCGGCTACCTCACCGGCTCGGTCGATGCCGTGCTGCGGGTGCCCGACGGCGCGGCGCATCGCTACCTGGTGGTCGATTACAAGACCAACTGGCTCGGCGATCCCGACCGGCCGTTGACGTCCGCCGATTACGACCGGCCGCGTCTGGTCGAGGCGATGCTGCACTCGGATTACCCGCTGCAGGCGCTGCTGTACAGCGTTGTGCTGCACCGGTTCTTGCGGTGGCGGCTGCCGGACTACCACGCTGACCGGCACCTCGGCGGTGTCCTCTATCTGTTCGTCCGCGGGATGTGCGGTGCGGCCACACCGTTGGTCGACGGCCATCCGTCGGGGGTGTTCAGCTGGCGGCCGCCCTCGTCGTTGATAGCCGAGTTGTCGGACCTGCTCGACGGGAGGGCGGTCGCGTGACGCTGGAGGCGATCACCGCCGAGGGCTTGCTGCGGACATACACCGACGCCGGTGTCTTTGAGGCCGCCGATATCCATGTGGCGCAGCGGCTTACGGCGCTCGTCGGTGAGTCCGACGAGCGGGTGGCCCTGGCGGTCGCGCTGGTGGTGCGCGCGCTGCGGGGTGGCTCGGTGTGCGTGCACCTGCGGACCGTCCAAGCGCAACTCGACGTGGCCGACCTGCCGTGGCCCGAGGCCGACGAGTGGATGGCCGCCGTGCGGGCCAGTGCGCTGCTCGGCTCGCCCCCGGTGCTGCGGTTGTTCGGCGATCTGTTGTACCTGGACCGGTACTGGCTCGAGGAAGAGCAGGTGTGCGCCGACCTGCTCGCGCTGTCCGTGCCCCGGGCAAGGGGCGATGTGGCCGCTTTCGAGCGGCTCTTCCCGCCCGGATACGACGAGCAGCGGGCGGCCGCCGAAATCGCGGTCTCGCAAGCGGTTACCGTGCTCACGGGTGGGCCCGGCACCGGCAAGACCACCACGGTGGCGCGGTTGCTGGCCCTGCTGGTCGGGCAGGCCGAGCTCGGCGGTCTCCCGCGGTTGCGGATCGCGCTGGCCGCGCCGACCGGCAAGGCGGCGGCGCGGCTCGCGGAGGCGGTGGCCGCCGAGGTGCGCAGGCTGGACGCACCGGACCGGGCCCGGCTGGGCGGCTTGCAGGCGACGACGCTGCATCGGCTGCTGGGTTCGCGGCCGGATACGTCGGTGCGGTTCAAGCACAATCGCGGCAACCGGCTGCCGCATGACGTCGTCGTCGTGGACGAGACGTCGATGGTGTCGCTGACGATGATGGCCCGCCTGCTGGAGGCGGTGCGCCCCGATACGCGGCTGATCCTGGTGGGCGATCCCGACCAGCTGGCCTCGGTGGAAGCCGGTGCGGTGCTGGCCGATCTGGTGGACGGGCTGACCAATCGCGGCGATGTGCGGGTGGCGGCGCTGCGCACACCACATCGATTCGGCGAATCGATCGGTGCGCTGGCCGAAGCGATCCGGATCGGCGACGCGGACCGCGTGATGGGGTTACTGCGCGCGGGCGGCGACCATATCGAGTGGCTCGACTCCGACGGACCAACCGACCGGCTGCGTGCGGTGCTGGTCCCGCACGCGCTGCGGGTGCGCGAGGCCGCGGTGCTCGGCGCCACCGGGGCGGCGTTGGCGACGCTCGACGAGCACCGCCTGTTGTGCGCGCACCGGCGGGGACCGTACGGGGTGTCGCACTGGAACCGGCAGGTGGAGCGCTGGCTTTCGGAGGAGACGGGTCAGCCGGTGTGGTCGACGTGGTACGCCGGTCGACCAGTGTTGGTGACGGCCAACGACTATGGGCTCAAGGTCTACAACGGGGACACGGGAGTGGTCGTGGTCGGCGACGACGGGCTGCGCGCCGTCATCGCCGGCGCCACCGGGACGCTGGGCTTCGCGACCGGCCGGCTCACCGACGTCGAGACCATGCACGCCATGACGATCCACAAGAGTCAGGGCAGCCAAGCCGACGAGGTGACGGTCCTGATGCCGCCGGAGGATTCGCGGCTGCTGACGCGCGAACTGTTCTACACGGCCGTGACACGAGCGAAGGTCAAGGTTCGGGTGGCCGGCTCCGAGGCCTCGGTGCGGGCAGCCATCGAGCGCCGCGCCGTGCGGGCGACCGGACTGGCGCAGCGGCTGCGGTCGTTCAGGTAGGGGCCGGGCCGCCCTGGGATGCGGCACCGGAGCGAGCTTTTGCGGCCATCTGCTTGAGCATGCCGTCGTGGATGATGTCGATCCGCGAGCGGGCTTCCGCGCACACGTACGGGTCCCGGATCACGGTGAGTTGGTTGTCCTGCTTGGATTCTCCGCCGGTGGACCAGTTGGTCGAACCGGTGATGACGTCGACGCCGTCGATGATCACCATCTTCAAATGCATGATCGCCGACTTCTCGCTGTGACCGATCGCGATGCTGTTGCCGATCTTGTCGTTGAGCCACGGGGCCAGCAGCGCGTGCTCGGACTTGCCCGCTGCTTGAGTGGAGTCGAGACTCATTTGCACATAGGTCTTTTCGTCGTTGAGCGCTGACTGCAGCACCGAATTCAGCTCCACGTCGTCGTAGCCGTACATCGCCACGACGATGCTCTTGTTGGCCGACGTCAACAAGGCCTTGAGCGCCTCGTGCACGCGGTCGACCGGACTGTAGAACGTTCGCGTGGTATCGGGATAGCCGGGCGGAAACGGCGCGGCTTTGTACTGGTCCAGCTCGGTCAGTGAATTCAGTGCCATGGCGTGTGCTCCTTTACAACGCGGGTTTCGTCCAATCGGTCGGGTCGGCGCTGAGCCGTTGCGCTGTCTCGGTCAGGTTGGGTAGGTAGCCCGGGTGGTCGCGACGGCGCACAAGCACGCTCGGATGCACCAGCGCGTCGGGACCCATCGGCCGGCACCGGCGACCGACGAGGTCCCACAATATGCCGTTGTGGTGGATCGGCGCGTCCGCGAAGTCTTCGGTCACCGCGCACTGCTGCCGGTAGGCTGCCGCGTCGATCGCCAGGTCACCGACGATTCCGTCGGTGATCCACTTCAACGCGATCGTGGCCAGCCGGTGGTCGGGCATGAACGTACCGCCGACATCGGCGTGCACGCCGGCGAACCAGCGTTCTTCCAGTCCCTGCGGATGGCGTTCGACGAGGTATTCCCGGTAGGGACGGCGACGTTCGTCGATCGAGACGGCGTGGCGGATGCGCGCCACATTGGGCAGCGAGCGAGTGTAGGGCCACCGCAGGCCACCGACCCCCAGGAAGCCGGCCGCCTTCACGGTGTCCCACAGGCCGAGATACGCCACCGGCACCGCGTGGTGCCACACCTGATTCGGGCTGTTGCGCTGCACGGTCGAAAAAAGCGGCTCACCGTCGGTGCGCCAGCAGAACGCGCGGGCGAACTCGGCCCAGCGGTCAAACTCGTCCGGGCTGAAAGGCCGGTTGATGGCGTACTTTTCGATCGCGTAAGGCAGCAGGTTCTCCGAACCGGGCCGCATCAATCCCGGCCGCAGCAGCATGCCGGCCAACGCGCGCGCGGTGTAGGCGCCGCGGCTGAAACCGAAAATGTACAGCGAATCGCCGGGGCGCCAGTGCTGCATCACGTAGCGGTAGGCCTGCGCCACATTGTCTTTCAGACCCACACCGAATGCCTGCTCGAACAGCAGCGTCAGGATGCGGGTCAACCGAAAATGCGCCGACGGCGGCGCCAGAGTGCCGACACCGGGGTCATAGTAGGCGAGCTGACTGGCCGGATCGTCCTTGTCCAACATCTCGAAGAACTTGGCGACGTTGGTGAGATTCCCGGCTCCGATTTGGTTGGCGGTGCCGTCAAAGCAGACGACAATCCGCTTGCGCCGCGCGGACTCGGGCTGCTCGGTCATCGGGAAATGCCTCTCACAGGTATTCAACTCCGGTGATATGTGGCACTCTACGGCGACCGCGCACGCGCGTGACGTCTTTCGCACGGCGCGAAGTGGAGTGAACCGGTCGATGCGGAAGAATCGCGGTCAGTATGGACAACAGCGACGACTCAACTTCCGAACCCGCGTCCCGGCGGACGCATATCGTGCGGCTCGCCGTGTTCGTCGTGTTCCTCCTCGTGCTGTTTTATCTGGTGGCGGTCGCGCGAGTGATCGACGTCGAGGAGCTGCGCCGCGTGGTCTCGGCGACGGGTCCGGCCGCGCCGGTGACCTACGTCGCGGTATCGGCCGTCCTCGGCGCGTTGTTCGTGCCGGGCGCGATTCTGGCCGCGGCCAGCGGGCTGCTGTTCGGTCCGGTGCTCGGCGTCTTCGTGACGCTGGGCGCGACGGTGGGTACCGCGGTCGTCGCGAGCCTCATCGGTCGCCGCGCCGGCCGGGACAGCGCGCGGGCACTGCTGGGGCCGAAACGGACCGACCGCATCGACGCGTTGATCGAACGCCGCGGGCTCTGGGCGGTCGTCGGCCAGCGCTTCGTCCCGGGCATCTCCGACGCGCTCGCCTCCTATGCGTTCGGGGCGTTCGGAGTCCCGTTGTGGCAGATGGCTATTGGCGCGTTCGTCGGTTCCGTGCCACGAGCGTTCGTCTACACCGCGCTGGGCGCCTCGATCGGGAACCGGTCGTCGCCGTTGGCGTACGCGGCGATCGCGGTGTGGTGCGTCACCGCCGTTGTCGGCGCGTTCGCGGCGCGGCGCGGATACCGGAAGTGGCGCGCCGGGCACCGCGAGGACTCGGAAGCAGCGGGCGGTTAGCCACCCGCCCGCTCGGCCACCACGAACAGATTTCCCGGCACGGCGTCCGCGACCTCTTTGGGCGCCGCGCGGTCGTAGCCGGCCATCAGCTCGTCGGACGGGGTGACCGTCACGCTCCAGCCGTGGCGGCGGAACCAGTCACCGACGTCCTCGCGCTCCTCGAAGTACCACAGCTCGTCGGTCCGCGGCACCTCTCGGTCCGGGGCCACCCGCGCCATCAGCGCGCGGACCCGGTCCATCCGCTCACGACGCTTCGCGCGGAACTCCGGGTCACAGAACTTCGGTCCCAGCGCCTCTACGGCCACCCGGCTGCCGGGCGCGGCGAGCCCGTGCACGCGGTCGAATAGCAGCTCCTGGGCGGCGGCGGGCAGATACGGCATCAGCCCCTCGGCCGACCACACGCTGGGCGCCGAGGGGTCGAATCCGGCCTGCCGCAACGCCGTCGGCCAATCGTGGCGCAGGTCCACCGGGACGGCGATCCGGTGGCACGCGGGCTGCGCCCCGTGTTCGGCCAGCGTCGACAATTTGAAGTCCAGGACCCGGGGCTGGTCCAACTCGTAGACCGTCGTGCCGTCCGGCTGGTCTGGCCAAGGCAGCCGCCATGACCGCGCGTCCAGGCCCGCCGCCAGGATCACCGCCTGCCGGATGCCGGCGCGCGTCGCGGCGAGGAAGAACTCGTCGAAAAAGGCTGTCCGCGAGGCCATGTAGCCGACCATCGCCCGCATCTGCAGCGGCAACTCGGGTTCTGCCTCGACGAGTTCGTCCGGCAGCTGCGGGGCCGAGTGCCAGTTCCACACCCCGTCGCCGGCGGCGTCGAGGAAGACCTGCGCGAACGGATCCCGGATCAAGGGATTCTCGCTGCGCGTTTCGGCCGCGCGGGCCGACGCCACACCCAGCGCCGTCGCCCCCACGCTCTCGGTGATCTCCCAGCTGTCGTTGTCGGTTCTCCCCACGCTCACGCCCTCCGATTCGCTAGCTCGCCTACGTACACGACCCTACGCGCGCCGGGTGGGTGCGAACTGTCGCGGAACCGGGTATCGGCGTTAAGTTGTCGGCGAGCCGGCGAGCGGATCGACCAGCGGCGCCGAACGGATCCGAAGGATCGTTACACCATGCGAGTCGACGGGCGCGAGATCAGCGTTTCCGGCAGCTTGCTGCAGCCGCTGACCAGGCGAACCAGCGACATCCTGCGGCTCGTCGCGAGCGCGATGTTCCTCGCGGTGGTGATCACGAGTTCACTGATCACCCGTCCGCAATGGGACGCGCTGGAAAAGTCCATCTCGCAGATCGTCGGGGTGCTCTCGCCCAGACAGTCCGATCTGGTGTACCTCGCGTACGGCATCGCGATCCTGGCCCTGCCGTTCATGATCTTGATCGGCCTGGTCGTCGGCCGGCAATGGAAACTGCTCGGCGCGTACGCGGCCGCCGCGCTACTGACGGCGTTACCGCTGTCGGTTGGCGGCAACGGGTTTTCGGCGCCCCGCTGGCACTTCGACCTCTCCGAACACCTGCAGACCGTGTTGGGCGAGTTCCTCGACGACCCGCGCTGGATCGGCATGCTGGCGGCGGTGCTGACCGTCTCCGGGCCGTGGCTGCCCGCGCGCTGGCGGCATTGGTGGTGGGCGCTGCTGCTGGCCTTCGTGCCGATCCACCTCGTGGTCAGCGCCATCGTGCCGGCGCGCGCCCTGTTGGGCCTGGCGGTCGGCTGGCTCGTCGGCTCGTTGGTGGTCCTGGTGGTCGGCACCCCCGCGCTCGAGGTGCCCCTGGAGGCGGCCGTGCGCGCGATGGCCAGGCGCGGGTTCGTCGTCTCCCGGCTCACCGTGCTCCGGCCCGCGGGTCGCGGCCCGCTCGTCCTGCTGGCCGGATGCGAAGAGCCCGACCGCGCAGCGGTCGTCGAGTTGTACGGCCCGCATCAGCGCAGCGGCGGCACGCTGCGCCAACTCTGGATAAAGCTGCGGCTGCGCGACACCGAGACCGGGCCGCTGGTGACCTCCATGCGCCGCGCCGTCGAGCATCGAGCGCTGATGACTATCGCGATCGGGCAGGTGAAGCTGGCCAACACCTCGACGATCGCCGTGGCTACCCTCGACCGGGGCTGGATTCTCTACTCGCACAAGCCGCCCCACGGCCTGCCCCTCAACCGGTGCGCAGACTCGACGCCGGCGGCCCGGGTGTGGCAATCGCTGCGGATGCTCAACGACCACCAGATCGCGCACGGGGACCTGCGCGCCGACGAAGTCACCGTCGACGACGGCGCCGTGCTCTTCGGCGGCTTCCACGGCGCCGAATACGGCGCCACCGAAGCCCAGCTCCAATCCGATATCGCCCAGCTGCTGGTGACGACCTCGGCCCTGTACGAACCCAAATCGGCGGTGGCCGC
The DNA here is from genome assembly GCA_963820045.1 of uncultured Actinomycetota bacterium. Classification (GTDB taxonomy): domain Bacteria; phylum Actinomycetota; class Actinomycetes; order Mycobacteriales; family Mycobacteriaceae; genus Mycobacterium. Next base: position 1,423,646 of record CAWFYN010000010.1, on the reverse strand, counting down.
GGCGATCGACGCGTTCGACAGGGACACCATCCTGAGCGCGTCGCGTCGATTGACGAAAGTGGCCGTGCCGCGGACCCTTCGGAGGTCGATCTCGGATGCCGGCGCCGTCATCTCGGCCGCCCGCGCGGAGGTGAAGCGTCAAACCGGGGCCGATCAGATCAAAACCCAGACCATCACCCGTTTCACCCGCGGCCAGATCATTCAGCTGGTGCTGTTCGGTGCGCTGGTCTATGTCGCTTATCCCTTCATCAGCACCGCGCCCACGTTCTTCTCCCAGCTGAGGACCGCGAACTGGTGGTTTGCGCTGCTCGGCCTCGCGGTGTCGGCCCTGACGTACGTGGGGGCCGCCGCGGCTTTGTGGGCCTGCACCGACGGGACGGTGAATTACTGGCGGCTGTCAGTCGTCCAGGTGGCCAACACCTTTGCCGCGACCACCACGCCCGCCGGCGTCGGCGGGCTCGCGCTGTCCACCCGGTATCTGCAGAAGAGCGGCCTGTCGGCGATGCGCGCCACCGCGGCGGTCGCGCTGCAGCAGGCCGTGCAGGTGATCGTGCACCTCGCGCTGCTGATCTTTTTCAGCGCGGTCGCGGGCGCATCGATGCACCTGTCGCACTTCGTGCCGAGCGCCACGATGCTCTACCTGATCGGGGGCGTGGCGCTGGGCATCGTCGGCACCTTCTTGTTCGTGCCCAAGTCGCGGCGCTGGCTGGCCACCGAGGTGCGCCCGAAGTTGAACGAGGTGACGAGCGACCTGGTGACACTGGCCCGAGAGCCGCGGCGGCTGGCGCTGATCCTACTAGGTAGCGCGGGAACGACTCTCGGCGCAGCGCTGGCGCTTTGGGCCAGCGTCGAAGCCTTCGGCGGCGGCACGACATTCGTCACCGTCACCGTGGTCACCATGGTCGGTGGCACGCTGGCCTCCGCCGCGCCGACACCCGGCGGCGTCGGGGCCGTCGAAGCGGCGCTGATCGGTGGCCTGGCCGCCTTCGGCGTGCCGGCGGCCATCGGCGTCCCGTCCGTTCTGCTGTATCGGGTGCTCACCTGCTGGCTGCCCGTGTTCGCCGGCTGGCCGGTGATGCGGTGGTTGACCAAGAACGAAATGATCTGAGGGTGCCCCCGCAGCATCACTCGTTTCCGGCTTGCACAACCACGAGAATCGTTGACGTGCGCGAACTTTGGCCGACCGCGGAGGTCAAAAACACCAAGTAGTACTCCTCGGGCACTGACCGCGCCACCGTGATGGGTACGTCGATGGTCGCCGACCCGTCGTCGGAGAACTGGCCCGTCGCGGGCGTCACGGTGATCCCGATGTCCGTGGCGGTGCCGTTGACGGTGTAGCCGCCGGCATCACCGATCATCCGTTGAGCGTCGAGTTTCACCGCGCCCGTGTTTCCCGGCGCGATCGTGACGATGGGGCCCGGCACGTTGACCGTTACTGTCGAGCTGCCCGTACCGAACGACGGTGGCGTGGACGATTCGCCTGTGCCCCAACGCCTGTCCGGGTAGGCGGCGAGCGAGAAGTTCAGGTCTCCGCCGGTGCGGATGAATGACTCGGGCAACGACGTGTGGTCGGTGGCCCGGCCGTCGACGCGCAGGCCGCTGATGTATTTGAGGTGGTGCGGTCCGGATGCGCCCGGTGCGGAGATCCGAATGGCTCTGCGGCCGGGAAGGGCGATCGCGGCGCGATCGAAGAGCGGTGCGCCCACGGTGAGGATCGGCGTTCCCGGGATGCTGGGATACAGGCCCAGGGCCGCCCAGACGTACCAGCTGGCCAGCGCGCCCAGATCGTCGTTGCCCGGCTCCCCGTCGGCCGTCGGTCCGAAGAGCCCGCGCACCCGGTCGACCGTGCGCTGGGTCTCCCACGGTTGACCGATGTAGTTGTACAGCCACGGCACCCCGAAGCCGGGTTCGTTCCCGGCCCACAGATATGGCTGGTTGGGACCGACGTTGAGCTTCTTGGTGAAGGCATCGAGCCGCTCGGCCACCGCCTCGCGGCCGCCGAGCGCGGTCACCAGGCCGCCCACGTTGTGGGGCACCCACCAGACGTACTGCGCGGCGTTGCCCTCGTCGAATCCGACCTGGCCGAAGTCCGAGGGGGACACCACGAACGCCGGGCCCGCGCGGAAGAAGGTGGTCCACGTGCGGGGCGAGATGTACCGGGTGGTCGGATTGAACAGGTTCTGCCAGTACTGCGACCGTCCCTGGAATTCGGCTGCGGTCGCGGTGTCACCGAGCGAATCGGCGAACCGCGAGATGGCAAAGTCGTCGACCGACCATTCGAGTGTGAGCGAAGCGTCGGCGATCCAGCCATCGGTGCGGAACTCAAATGAGAACGGCGCGTATCCGAATTGCAGGTAGGTGTTGATCCCCGGCCGCTCCACGTAACCGTTAAGCCCGACACCGCCTTTCGTCGCCGCATTCACCATATAGCGCAGCGCCGTTTTGACGTCGAAGTCCTCGGCCCCGAAGGCGTGGAAGTTCACGATGAGCGGTACCACGTTGTCTCCGCTCATCTCACCGGTCGCGGCGTTGGCCAGTGCCCAGCGTGGCAGGGCTCCGCTCTGCTCGGCGTCGTTCACCAGCGATTGGGCCATATCGCTGGCCCGGTCGGGAAAAAGCAGCGCCTGCAACGCCGCCAGGCACCGATAGGTGTCCCAGTCGGAGAAGTTGGCGTACTGCATATGCCCGGCGGCCACGGTGTGCACGGCGCCGTCGAACCCGACGTACCGCCCGTCCGCGTCGTTGAACGTGTTGGGGTGCAACAGCGACCGGTACAGGGCGGTGTAGAACGTCTCCAGATCGTCGGCACTGCGGCCGGCAACCGTGATGCGCGACAGCGAGGCGTTCCACATCCTCGACGCGGCGCCGCGGACGTCATCGAAGCTCCCAGCACCCTCGGCCCCCAGGTTCGCCCGCGCTCCGTCGATACCGACGTAGGAGATCGCGGTCCGCACCTCGAGCACCGCTCCGGCCGGAAATCCCACGTATCCGCCGCTGTAGGGCGAATTCACGCTGCGGGCACCCGGGTAGACCGCAGTGCCATCCCACGCCCCGTACGAGGTGAACGGCTGACTGAACTTCATGGCGAAATAGACCGTGTAGGTGTTGTTCTTGCCGCAGAATCCACCGCTGGTGGCCCAGCCGGTGATCGTGGTGTTGTCCGCGCCGATCTGGATGGTCGCGCGCGAGTTGCCCGCCAGCGACGCGCCGGAGCGCACGTGGAAGAGGGCGGGGCGGCCGTTGCGTGGATAGCTGAATCGGCCGACACCCGTGCGCGTGGTGGCGGTGAGTTCGGCCTTCACCCCGGTACCCGGGAACCGCACCGCGTAATAACCCGGCACGCCCCGTTCGGTGTCGTCGTGGGCGATCCGTTCCCAGGCGTTCCAGGGTTGCAACCCGATTCCGCTGGTGGTCGGCAACATTGAGATGTCGCCGAACGCGGCGCAGCCCACCGACGCGTGGGTCATGCTGAACCCGGTGGAGCGCGGGTTGTCGTAGTTGTAGCCGGCATAGTTGCCCACGGTGTCCGGCGAGTACTGCACCATTCCGAACGGCACAGTGGCGCCGGGGAAGTTGTTGATCTCCCCCACCGTCTGTCCGCCCGTCCCGGTGCCGATGAGCGTGGCGACGTGATCGACCGGATTGGCCACGAATGCGGGCTCGCCGTCGTAAGCGATGGGCGGCGCCGCGGCGACGAACGCCATGAAGACGACCGACGCCGCCAGAACTGCGACGAGGGTCCTTCGTGACCGCATACCTGTCTCTTACTGGACAACGGTGTATCGGGTGGGCGATTTCCAGACGAATTGGGTAACGATTTGCCGGCCAGCCGCGGAACCGCCGGAAAGTCCAAAAGATACGGCAAAGTTGCACGGCATTTCGGCTACTGTCATTTCGGCGTGGCCGGCGCTGGTACCGGCCTCAATTTTCGGGAGATTGGATTTATGAAACATTTGACGCTAGCAACCATTTCCGTGGCGCTGACTGTGGTGCTCGTTGGTTGCGGCCGCGGAACCCGATTGGCTTTACGGTAAGCGGATGACAGAGCAGTCATATGCGATTGACGCCGGGCACCCCCCGTCGGCCCTGCTGCGCATCGTCAACCCGATCTTGGGGTTTCTGCTGCGCACTCCGCTTGCCGGCCCCGCCCGCAAGCAGCTGATGGTGCTGAGTTTCACCGGGCGAAAAACGGGCCGGGCGTTCTCCCTTCCGCTGAGCGCCCATGTGATTGACGGCCAGCTCTACGCGCTGACCGGGGCTGCCTGGAAGCAGAATTTCCGCGACGGTGCGCAGGCCCGCGTCGTCTACGACGGCAAGACGTCCGCGATGCGCGGCGAGCTCATTCGCGACCGTGCCGTCGTGTCCGACCTCTTCCTGCGCTGCGCCGAGTCCTACGGCGTCCAGCGCGCACAACGGATGATCGGACTGAAGTTCCGAGATCACCGGATCCCTACCCGCGAGGAGTTCGCCGAGGCGGTCGACCGGATGCACCTGGGAGCGGTGCGCCTCACCCCGGCCGGGTAGCCGCTACTCGTCGGAGCCGGACGCCCGCAGATGCGCGGTGAGCAGGCGCTGGTCGAACTGTGAGCGCGACCCGATGAGCTCCTTGCCCAACGCGGAAAAATCTTTCGCGATTTGTTCGGCGAGCACACCCAGCTTCATGTTGCGCACCTGGGACAGCGACTTGAGCAGGTTGAACGCCGCCAGCTCATCGACGCCGTAGACCAGCATCAACATCCCTTTGGTCCGGTCGATGGCGCCGCGGCGCTCGGCGATTTCGGCCACCTTCGCGCTGATGTTCTCCTCGCGCTTGCGGCTGGATGTCGGTGTGACGTCGACATAGAAGCCGTGGGTGCCGATGACCTCGCCGCTGCTGTCGCAGAATTCGTCGCCCACCACGACCACTTCATGGATGTTGCCGCGGGTGTCGACGATGCGGTGCCGGGTGCTGAACGCCTGCCGGCGTTCGATCATGTCGTTGATGGTTGCGGCCACGTCGTTGCGATCGCCGGGATGCTTGTGGGCGAGCACCAGCTCCGTCGTCGGGGTCACCGTTCCGGGCTCGTAGCCGTGCATCCGCTGCACCTGGTCCGACCATTCCCAGCGCTGGTCTTCGAAGTAGAAGCGAAACCAGCCGGCGCGCTGCGGGGTGCCGCCGGCGAGGGCCTGCTCTACCGCCGCCGTCTGGCCGTCTAGTTGCCAGGCCACAACGCACGCTCCGTGTCTGACGTCGACGCCGACCTCGCCGGCCACTTGGTGAGGGCCTCTCGCCGGATCGCATCGCTTTCCTGCAGCCGGAGCTCGGACGTGCGACACAGTTCGCGCGACCGGTCGAGCTGCTGTCGCGCGCGTTGCACGGAACTGGCGGCGGATCGCTGCAGCGATCTACTGGCGTCGGAGTGCGTGCCCCGGCGCGTCCCGGAGCTTCGCCGAAGGGTCTCCCGCAGCATGGCCGTCCGGCGCGCCGACCGTGCACGATGAGCCTTTTGCCGACAGGCCGACGAGCAGTAGACCGCGTCGGACCGGGCCGAAAAGCCCGCCCCGCACACTGCGCACGTCATCGCCCACATATCCGTTACGTTACAGCTACCGGGCGCCGTGTTTGAGCTAAATCGGCCCCCCGACCCAGCTGTTCGCCCAGCTCGTTCACGCGCACGGGCCCGCGCCGGCGGCGGCGCGGGTCCCGGTGATGACCGGCTGCTCGAGACCGGCGTGGCGCACCGCGCGTCGCACCGCCTCGTCGACCGCGCCGGTGTGGTCGGCCGGCACCAGCGCAATCACACAGCCCCCGAACCCACCGCCGGTCATCCGCGCGCCCAGGGCGCCCGCCCGGACGGCGGTGTCGGCGATCAGGTCGATGTGTTCGGTGGTGATCCCGAAGTCGTCGCGCATGGACGCGTGCGAGGCGCTGAAGAGCCGCCCGACCTCGGCAAATTCCGAATGATTCAGCGCAGCAACACAATCGAGCACCCGCTGATTCTCGCTCAGCACGTGGCGGGCCCGGCGGGCGTCGAGCGCATCACCCACCGCGGTGACGGCGGACGGCCCGCGGTCGGAGACCTCGCGCAGCGACGACGCCCCGAGATCGGTGGCCGCCCGCTCGCACGACGCACGGCGCTCGGCATAGTCGCCGCCGGCGTGCGTGTGGCGGGAGCGCGAGTCGATCAGCAGCAGCGCCACGCCGGCGGCGTCCGGGTCGAAGGCCACCGGCGCGACGGTGAGATCGCGAAAATCGATCAGCAGCGCCGTCGCCGGCCGGCCGAACAGCGAGGCCAGCTGGTCGAGCAAACCCGTCGGGGCGCCGACGTAGTCGTTTTCGGCGCGCTGGGCCAGCCGCGCCTGTTCTCTGGCGTCGATGCGCACACCGGCGGCCGCCGCGATCGCGCCCAGCGCCGCGCACTCCAGCGCCGCCGACGACGACAGCCCCGACCCCATCTCGACGTCGCTGGTGATCCGCATCGCGCCGCCGGGCACCGGGTAGCCGGCCCGCCGCAGCGCCCACATCACCCCGGCTACGTAGGCGGCCCAGCCGGCCACACCGCCGGGAGCGGTGTCCAGCGGAATGCGCACCGGCCCGTCCGCGCGGTCGCTGGCCACGGTGATCGCCTCGCCGCGATCGGGGGTGAACGTCACCACCGTGCGCTGCGGCAGTGCGATCGGCAGCGCGAAGCCCAGGTTGTAGTCGGTGTGCTCGCCGATCAGGTTGATCCGCCCGGGCGCGGCGTACCGGACCGTCATCGCAGCTCGCTTCCCAATTCCCTGAGTCGCCGGGCCACGCTTTCGGGCGTGACATCGGTGATGAACGCGTCCATCGCCGATTCGGAGGCGGCCAGGTACTTGAGCTTGGTGGCGCTGCGCCGGATCGACATCAACTCCACGTGGAAGTAGCCGTCAGCCTGGGCGCCGGCGTCCGCGTACTGGTGTAAAGCCGAAATGTAGGGCAGCGGTGACGAATACATCCGGTCGAACCGACCCAGCACGTCGAGGTAGACACGGGCGAACCCGTCCAGTTCGTTCTCGTCGAGTTCGATGATGTTGCGCACGAATCTGTTCGGGTAGATATGCACCTCGACGGGCCAGCGCGCGGCGAACGGCACGAACGCGGTGAACAGGTCATCGTGCGCGACTATTCGGCTGCCGTCGGCCACTTCGTCGGCCAGTAGTTCGCCAAAGAGGTTGCCGCCGTGGCACATTCGGTGCTCACGGGCCTGGCCCAGCATGGCGGCGGTTCGCGGCGTCAGATAGGGATAGCCGTAGATCTGACCGTGCGGGTGGTTCAAGGTCACGCCGATTTCCTCGCCGCGGTTTTCGAAGCAGAACACCTGCTCGATACCGGGCGTGGCCATCAGCTCGCGGGTGCGGTGCCGCCACGCCTCGATGACCAGCCGTGCGTGCGCCGGTTTCAGCTCCGCGAAGGAGCCGGTGTGGTTGCTGGAAAAACAGATGACCTCGCTGCGGCCGTGCCCCGGCGCTGAGACGAAGCCGGAACCGGCGGCCGCCAGGGCCGGCCCGGTGCCGGACAGGCTGGGGAACCGGTTCTCGAACACGACGACGTCGTAGTCCGGGGCGGGCACCTCGCTGGTCAGCCCGGTCGGCCCCGGACACAGCGGGCACTGGTCGGGCGGCGGCTTGTAGGTGCGGTCTTGGCGCAGCGCCGCGACGATCACCCACTGCCCCGTCGTCCGGTCGAACCGCAACTCGGTCTGCGGCCCGTCGCGCGCCGGCAGCGGCCTACGATCCTCGACCGGCGCCGGACGGTGCCCGGGCAGCGCGAAGAACAGCAGGTCACGGCCGTCGGCCAGCTTCGCCCGCGTCGGCGCTGTCACGATGTCGAAGACTAGCTTGGCCGCCGCGGCACGGTTCGGGTAACCATGGTGGGTCCAGCAGGCGAGAAGGGGGCGCGGCGATCACCGTTGTTTACCAGCAAGCCCGCAACTGGGTGATCGGCTCCGATCCCGGTCTGCTTCGACTGCGAATGGCTACCCGCTCGACGGCCGCGCTCGGCTGTTCGCTGCTGGCCCTTTACGTCCTGACCAGGGCGACGGGACAGCCGCTGACCGTGGCCTTGCTGGGCGTCGTCATCACCATGGTCGCGGCGCGATCCGTCAACGAGCCGGACCCGCGCCAGCAGCGGATCACCATGGCGCTGCTGCCCTTGCCCGCCGCCCTGTCCATCACGGCCGCCGCGGTGCTGGCGTCCCACCAGGTGATCAGCGACGCGGTGTTCGTGGTGGTCGTGTTCAGCGCGGCGTACATTCGCCGCTTCGGGGCGCGCGGCAGGGCGCTGGGCATGGTCGCGTTCATGTCCTACTTCTTCACGTTGTATCTGCGGGCGCGCATCTCGGAACTGCCGTGGATGATCGCGGCGGTCGCGGTCGGCACCGTGTGCACCTTCGTGATGACTGCCTACGTCATGCCCGATCGGCCCGAGCGCGTGTTGCGGGCCACCATCCGGGCGTTGCGGGCGCGGATGGCGATCGTGGTCGACACCACGGCGGAAGCCGTGCGTACCGGCCGCCTCGATGAACGACGCCGGCGCCGCATGCGGGCGCGCACCCTCCGGCTCAACGAGACCGCCCTGATGGTGCAGAGCCAGATCGAGGACAAGGCCGACCCCGCCCTGCTGTGGCCGGGTGTGACCGCCGAAGAGTTGGCCCCGTGGCTGCTGGACGCCGAGCTGGCCATCGAATGGGTGGCCACCGCCGGCCGACGGGCCGCGGCGCTGGCTGCGGAAACCGCGAGCGCCATACCCACCCAAACCCGGGCCGCGCTCGTCGACGCACTCTCCCGGCTGGCGCGGGCCATCCGACTGCCCGACCCCGACGGCCTTCGGCAGGCCGCCGGCCGAGCGCAGCGGCTGCTGGACGAGCAACCCCCGGTCAGCGACGACCCGGGTAGCGCCGCCGTGCGCCGCTTGGCCCTGGCGATAATCAACGCCGCCGCAGCGACTTCCGACGTCCGGGCCATCGTCGAGGGCGCGGCCACCGGCGGCGCAGCCCGCCTGGAACGCAGGGACAGCGAGCGGCCGCCGGCATCCGACACCGCACCCGAGGACGAGCCCGTCGACCAGCCACCACCCGGGGGCCTACGGCCGACCACCCGGCAAGCCATTCAGGTGGCCGTCGCCGCGTCGCTGGCGATCGTCGCCGGCGAGCTGGTGTCGCCGGCGCGCTGGTATTGGGCGGTGATCGCCGCGTTCGTCATCTTCGCCGGCACCAACTCGTGGGGCGAAACCTTGACCAAAGGCTGGCAGCGCCTGCTCGGCACCTTGCTCGGCGTGCCCTGCGGTGTGCTGGTGGCCACGCTGCTGGCCGGCAACAACACCGCCGCGCTCGCCGGGATCTTCGTGTGCCTGTTCTGCGCCTTCTATTTCATGACGGTCACCTACAGCCTGATGACCTTCTGGATCACCACGATGCTGGCGTTGCTGTACGGCTTGCTCGGCCAGTTCTCTTTCGGCGTGTTGATGTTGCGGCTAGAGGAGACCGCGCTCGGCGCGGTCATCGGCGTCACCGTGGCCATCGTCGTGCTGCCGACGCACACCAGAGCCGCGATCCGCGACGACACCCGCACGCTCTTGGCCAGCCTGTCGGCACTGATCGACGTGTCCACCGCGACCATGTTCGGCGAAGACGAGAGCGTGAGCCCGTCCGAGCAGGCGCGCCGGCTGGACCGGGACCTGCAGCAGTTCCGGGTCACCGCCAAGCCGCTGCTGGCGGGGGTCGCCGGCCTCGCGGGCCGGCGCGGCATTCGCCGCGCGCTGCGCATCTTCGCCGCCTGCGACCGGTACGGCCGCAGCCTGGCGCGCAGCAGCGAGCAGTACCAGGACCCGGTGGGTTCGCAGCCCCTTGCCTTTGAACTGGCCCAAGCCTTCTCGGCCGCCGCGTCCCAGACGCGGCGCAACATCGACGCGCTGGCCGCCGCCATCGGCACTGGCCAGGGGCCGACGATCATCTCGGCGGCCGATGACCTCGACACGGCCGAAACCCTGGCCCGCCTGCGAGACGGGGAGGCGGGATCACCGGGCCGGCCGCGACCCGACACTCGGCGATTCCTCACCGCGGTGCACGCGCTCCGTCAGATCGAGCGCGCCATCGTCACCGCGGCCACCAACCTCGGCGGGCGGGAAACCGCGCGGGCTCCCAGCCGAACCGCAGGCTGATGGCACGCCGGCGCGGCTACCATCTTCCTAACCGCCGCGGCCAAGTCTTAGGAGAATCCATGGCCACTCCCAACCTCCCGCCGGGCTTCGACTTCACCGATCCCGACATCTACGCCCAGCGGCTGCCGGTGCGGGAGTTCGCCGAACTGCGCGCGACGGAACCGATCTGGTGGAACGCGCAGGCGCCCGACGCGGGCGGGTTCGGCGACGGGGGCTACTGGGTGGTGACCAAGCATCGCGACATCCGCGATGTCTCGCTGCGCAGCGACGTGTTCTCCTCGGCGACCAAGTCGATCGTCCCGCGTTACCGAAAAGACTTGGCTGCCGGCCAAATTGAGGCGGGCCGGGCGTCGATGATCATGATGGATGACCCCGAGCACAGCCGGTTGCGCAAGATCGTCTCGCGGGCGTTCACCCCCCGCGCGGTCGAGCGGCTGCGCGCCGAGCTTTCCGAGCGGGCGCGCCGCATCGTGACCGAAGCCGCGGCGGCCGGTTCGGGCGACTTCGTCCGCCAGGTGGCCTGCGGGTTGCCGTTGCAGGCCATCTCCGGTCTGCTGGGGGTTCCGCAGGAGGACTACGACAAGCTGTTCGACTGGACCAACAACATGATCGGCAGCGACGACCCGGAGTTCGTCGGCAACGACGCGCTGACTTCCGCCGGCGAATTAATGTGGTACGCAATGCAATTGGCGGCGCGCAAGCGCGAAGAGCCCGGTGACGACATCGTCACGACGCTGATCCAGGCCGACGCCGAGGGCCAGGGCCTGTCCGAGGCCGAATTCGGCATGTTCGTCGTCACGCTGGCGGTCGCCGGAAATGAGACGACCCGCAACTCCATCACGCAGGGGATGATGGCCTTCACCGACTACCCGGCGCAGTGGGAGTTGTTCAAGGCGCAGCGACCCAAGACCGCGGCCGACGAGATAATCCGTTGGGCGACACCGATCACGGCTTTCCAGCGCACCGCGTGCAAGGACACCGAGCTCGGTGGGGTCCGGATCACCAAGGGCCAGCGGGTGGTGCTGTTCTATCGATCGGCCAACTTCGACGAAGAGGTTTTCGACGACCCCTACTCCTTCAACGTCTTGCGCAGCCCGAACCCGCACGTCGGCTTCGGCGGCACCGGGGCGCATTACTGCATCGGCGCCAACCTGGCGCGGATGACGATCGACCTGATGTTCAATGCGCTCGCCGATCAGGTGCCCGACCTGACTCCGCTGGCAAATCCCGAGCGGCTGAGGTCGTCGTTCATCAACGGCATCAAGCACTGGCAGGTCGATTACCGGGGCGCGCGGACCCCGGTGGCTCGCTAGCTCGAGCTTCCCGCTGGCCGAACGTCGGACGGGCAAACCAATCCGCTATGCATTCACATATGCGCATGCATGCACTATCGTGGTGGTTGGTATCCGACACATAGCGAAAGGATGTGCTCCAAAGTGTTCGAGTTCACCGAATCGGTCCTGATAGCAGCGACACACCCGCAGGTGTGGAGTGTGCTCAGCGACATCGACCGCTGGTGGCTGGCGTCCAACAACGAGCACGGAAGCCTCGAGCACCTGGACCCACTACCGGCGACGCAGGTCGGCGCGCGATTGCGGATCGCGGAAAAAATCGGCGGGATACCGGGGGTCGCCGAGGGGACGATCACCGCTGTGGATCCGGGCACGGCGGTCACCTGGGAGGCGGACGCGCGGTATCGCTGGCTGGGCGTTTCGCTGCGGGTGGGCGAGGGTGTGACCTGGCGCGTGGAGCCGAGCGACGAGGCGACGACTCGGGTCAGCGCGCGGGTGTGGGCCACATTCCCGCGCCACTTGGTGGGACGCATCGCGGCCTTCGCGTTCATACACCTGCTCAACGGGGTCGAGAAGGATCGCGAGCACACCCGAACGGAATTGCGCTATCTCAAACAGCTCGTCGAAGACCCGCGGACGTAATCCAGGCGCCCCTAACAGGGGCGGCAGAGACCTTCGAGCACAACGCATTCCGCAGCGGGTCCGCCGCCGCAGTCGTCGTTCGAGGTCGCGATCAGCTTGGCGATGCGGCTTTCGAGCGATTGCAGGTCCGCGAGTTTGGCCTGTACCGCCGCCAGATGAAGCTCCGCCAAGTCACGGGCCTCCAGGCACGAACGGTCAGCATCGTGTGTGAGTTCTACGAGGTTGCGAACCTGCTCGACCGAGAAATCCAAGTCGCGGCAACGCCGGACGAACGTCACCCGCCGCACATCGTCGTCTTCATAGCGACGCTGACCGCCGACGCGCCGCGGGCTGGGCAGAAGTCCGACCTGTTCGTAATAGCGAATTGTCGGCGCGGTCGTCCCGGTCGCATCGGCAAGCTCGCCAATCCTGAGAGCCATACGGCCATGGTCTCGCGTGCGGTCTTGACCCTCAAGCCACTTGAAGTCCGATCCTGGAGTCATGCCCACCGAACATCGATCCACACCGGTCGCTTGTACCCTCCCGGCATCCGACCACGCGGCGCGGATTGCGTGGATAGCACAGCTCAACGCGACGGCCCTGGACACCTATCGGCGCGCCGGTAATCGCATATGGCTCCGATACCGGGCGGCCGCCGCCGCGCAGGCACGGGAACTGGTTCATCGCGAGCGGGAGTGCTGCCCGTTTCTCCGGTTCAGCACCGAGGAAGACGACGACGCATTCGTCGTGATGATCGACGCACCGGCCCATTTGGGCACCGCCGCCGACGACTTGTTCGCGCCCTACACCCAACCGGGAAGCCAGTCGTGATCGACGTCATGCGCGAGAGCGACGGCGACGTGCTGGGGCTGCGCGCGACGAACAAACTGACCACGAGCGATTATCGCGACATGCTGGCGCCCGCGGTGCAAACCTTGCTCGACCGTTTCGGCACATTGAAGGTGCTGTTCCTCATCGACCAGCCCTTTGACGGATGGACCCTGCGCGCGGCGTGGATCAACACCCTTTTCGATATCAGGCACCGCAACGACTTTCGCAAGGTCGCCGTGGTCGGCGCACCACGATGGGAGCAATGGTGCGTCAATGTCGCCGCCGCGCTGCTGATGAGCGGCGAGTTGCGAACGTTCGACCGTGAACTACTAGACGCCGCGTGGGAATGGGTGCGAGCGTAGAGAGCACCATGAGAATCGCCATCAGCGGTGCCGGCGTGGCCGGGGCGGCCCTCGCCCACTGGCTGCATCGGACCGGCCACACCCCGACGCTGATCGAGCAGGCACCGCAATTTCGCACCGGCGGGTACATGATCGACTTCTGGGGCGCCGGATACCAGGTGACCAAGCGCATGGGCATCGAAGGGCCGATCCGCGCAGCGGGTTACCAAATTGAAAAGGTGCGCTCCGTCGACTCCCGCGGCGAGGCCAGTGCGGACGTGGACATCAAAGCGTTTCGCCGCATGTTCGGCGACGACTTGATCAGCCTGCCCCGCGGGGACCTGGCCGCGGCAATCTACGCCACCATCGAGGGCGAGGTCGAGACGGTCTTCGGTGACAGCATCGCCACGGTCGACGAGCGCGGCGACGGTGTCCGGCTCGGCTTCGACAAGGGCGCGCCGCGCGATTTCGACCTGGTGATCGGCGCCGACGGCCTGCACTCCAACGTCCGTCGTCTTGTGTTCGGACCCGACCGGAATTTCGAGCACTACCTCGGCTGCAAGGTCGCGGCCTGCCTGGTCGACGGTTACCGGCCGCGCGACGAGCTGGTTTTCGTCACCTACGCCACACCCGGCCGGCAGCTGTCGCGTGTCGCGCTGCGCGGCGACCGCACCATGTTCCTGTTTATCTTTCGCGCCGGGCACGATAGCGCCGCTGTGTCACCAAAAGACCAGCTGCGCAACGAGTTCCGCGACGTCGGCTGGGAAAGCCGTGACATCCTGGCGACGCTCGACGACGTCGACGACTTGTATTTCGACGTCGTCAGCCAGATCCGGATGGACCGCTGGTGGCGCGGCCGCGTGCTGCTACTCGGCGACGCGGCAGCGTGCATCTCGCTGCTCGGCGGGGAGGGCACCGGCCTGGCGATCACCGAGGCGTACGTGCTGGCCGGCGAGCTCGCCCGCGCCGGCGGCGACCATCGCCGCGCCTTCGATGCCTACCAGGCGCGCCTGCGCCCCTTCGTCAAGGCCAAGCAGGCCGGTGCGGCGCGCAATATCCCGTTCTTCGCGACGAAGACCCGCCTTGGCCTGTGGTTCCGCAACGTGGCGATGCGGACGATGAACCTCGGGCCCTTGGCACCGCTTTTCGCGCGCAGCGTGCGCAAAGACTTCGACCTGCCCGACTACGGCATATAGCTACCGCGGGGGCATTGCGGGCGCGGCAGCGGGGACGTCTCTGATCGCCCGCACGCGGATGCGAGCACCGCGATGCGGCACCAGGACGACGAATTTCAGCTTCTGCCGTTCGCCGGCCGCGGTGGTGGTTTCCACTTCGGCCCGGCGCAGGATCTCGCGCAACACCACGCGCATCTCGACCGAGGCGAAGCCGGCGCCAAGACAGCGGCGATTGCCGCCGCCGAACGGGAACCAGGTCGTCGGGCTCAGCGTGGCGCCCAGCATGCGGTCCGGATCGAATCGGTCCGGATCCGGGTACACGGCGGCGCTCGCGTGCACCAGCCCGATTCCGGGCGCCACCATGACCCCGGCCGGCAGCCGGTAGCCGGCGACGTCGGCCGGTTCGGTGAGCACCCGCCCCACGTCGAAGAGCACCGGACGGATCCGCAACGTCTCCTTCACCAGCGCGTCGAGGTACTCGTCACCGGCCGGATCACCCGCGGCGCCGGCCTCAGCGGCGGCCACGGCCTTGGCCAACACCGCAGGGTGGCGGGTCACCCGCTCGAGCGCCCAGGACAATCCGTTTGCGGTGGTGTCGTGCCCGGCCACCAGCAGCGTCATCAGTTGGTCCCGCAGCTCACGGTCGGACATCGTGCGCCCGCCGTCGTCGGCGCGGACCAGCATGGCCAGCACGTCGGCGCGTTCGGCCAGGTTGGGGTCGGCGCGGCGCTCGGCGATCTCCGCGTAGAGCAGGCGGTCGGCTTCGGCCATTCGCCGACGCAGCCCCCGCCACGGGGGGTAGCGCTGCAGATCCGGCTTCGCCAGCGCCAGAGTCGCCCACGGACCCACGGTGAGCAGCCGCGGCATGATCTCGCGCAGCGCCGCGAGCCGGGCCGGGTCCGTGGCGCCGATGACCGTCCGCAGGATCACCTCGAGGGTGATCTCCGACATCTTGGGCGCGACCGCGAAGCTCTTGCCCACCGGCCACCCCGCGATCGTCGCCGAGGCGATCTCGGCCATCAGCCCGGCTTGGCGTGCGACGGCGTCGCGATGGAACGGCGGCAGCATCAGACGGCGCCGATCCCGATGGACGTCTTCGTCGATCACCAGAAGAGAGCTGTCACCGAGCAACCCGCTCAGAATCGAATTTGCTTCGCCGGCATGGAACACGCGCGGGTCGCCGGCAAACACCGTCTTGATATCGGCCGGGTCGCCCAGATACACCAGCGTGCCCATCGACGCGACGCGCAGTGTGAACACATTGCCATAACGACGCCGACAGGCGGCGACAAAGTGCGATCCACGGTGCAGCATGAGCGCGGCCTGTACCGCCGGGGGCAGCCGGGGCCCCGGCGGGAGCTCGGTACGCGCGGCTTTGCGCATCGCCGTAATTTTACGACCGGCTTGCGCAGTGGAGGAGAAATGATTCGCCGACGCCTCAGATCACAAGCTGCAGGCGGGTGCTCTCGGTTTCGTGGCGCTCGCCGGTGGCGATGAAGTCCTCGATGAGCTCCACCACCTGGTTCGGGGCCTCGACCTGCGCGAAGTGGCCGACGTCGGGCAAGATTTCGAGCCTGGCGTCGGTACGAGCCTCGTGCGCGGCGTACGCGTGATCGACCGGAATGATGCCGTCCCGTTCGCCCCAGATCGCCATGACCGGTAGGTCGTCGCGCAGCCCTAGCCTGCTGAGCGCGCTGACCGCCTGCCCGCGGTAATCGACCACCGACCGCAGCGTCCGCAGGAACGACTGGCGCGTTTCGCCATCGGACAGCGACGAGTAGGCGCTCCATATCTCGGCCCCGCGCGGCGACTGGATGCCGGCGCTTCTCAACCACGACCTGAGCCGGTTGCCAAGCGACAGGACGGGCTTCGGCGCGATGATCGGCAGCACCAACTCCGCCCCGGGCGCCGAGAGCAGCCGAAGCACCCAACCGACGTCGGGACCGAGGCCGCCGCTGCTGATCAGGATCAACCGCTTGGCGTAGTCGGGGTGCTGGTACACGAACTGCATCGCGACCCCACCGCCGAGTGACTGACCGACCAGGGTGGCCTGGCTGACGCCCAGTTCGTCGAGGAGATCACGAAGCCAGACCGCGAAGGCGCCCAGCGAATAGTCCGTGCGGGGTTTCGCCGATTCACCGTGGCCGAGCAGGTCCGGGGCGATGACCCGGAACTTCTTCGACAGCGGCGGTATCACCGCTCGCCACGTCTCGGAGCTGCCGGCCATGCCGTGGATGAGCAGCAACACCTCACCGTCACCCTCGTCGCGGTAGGCGACCTTATCGCCGTGCAGCTCGAGAAACTTCAACTTACTCATTGGCCAGGTGTACCCGCTCCGGCCCGTATTAGGGCGCCGCGGGGGCAAATGGTGACGAGAAACGCATCCGGGCCGCCCAGTGCCGGACGCCTCAGCGATGATCTAGTCATGACCGAACCGGTTGCGGCCCGCGTGGCCGTCTACCTCGACTTCGACAACATCGTGATCTCGCGATACGACCAGGTTCATGGCCGCAGCTCGTTCCAGCGGGACAAGGCCAAGGGGCTCGACCAGTATGCCGAGCGGCTGGACCGGGCCACCGTCGACGTCGGCGCGGTCCTGGACTTCGCGTCGTCGTTCGGGACCCTGGTGCTCACCCGCGCCTACGCGGACTGGTCGGCGGATATCAATGCCGGGTACCGCGGACAGCTGGTGGCCCGCGCGGTCGATCTGGTGCAGTTGTTCCCGGCGGCGGCCTACGGCAAGAACGGCGCCGACATTCGGCTGGCCGTCGACGCCGTCGAGGACATGTTCCGGCTGCCCGACCTGACCCACGTGGTGATCGTGGCCGGCGACTCCGACTACATCCCGCTGGCCCAGCGCTGCAAGAGGCTCGGCCGGTACGTGGTGGGCATCGGGGTGGCCGGCGCGTCGAGCCGGGCGCTGGCCGCGGCCTGTGACGAGTTCGTCATCTACGACTCGCTGCCGGGGGTGCCGGCCCTCGAACCGGCGCCCGCGGCCGCGGACGCCGGCGCCGAGGCCAAGCCAGCGAAGCAACGCACCGGGCGTGCCAAGGCGGCGCAGCCCGAGGAACCGGAACCGCCCGATCCGCAGGCCGCCGCCACGGCCCTGCTGACGCGCGCGCTTCAGATTGGCTTGGAGAAGGATGACGTCGACTGGCTGCACAACTCCGCGGTGAAGGCACAGATGAAGCGAATGGATCCGTCGTTCAGCGAAAGGTCTTTGGGATTCCGGTCATTCAGCGATTTCCTGCGTTCGCGGTCCGATGTCGTCGAGCTGGACGAGACGTCGACGACGCGGATGGTGCGGCTTCGTGCGCAAGAGTGAAACCGACGAGACACCGACGCGGGATTTGATCCCGGGGCGCTCGGGGCCGGCCTGGCTCACCCGCAACGTTCGGGTGCTCTCCGGTGTCTCGTTCCTGCAGGACACCGCCAGTGAACTGCTGTATCCGCTGTTGCCGATTTACCTGACCGCCGTGCTGGGTGCGCCGCCGTCCGTGGTGGGGGCCGTCGAGGGCGCGGCCGAGGGCGCGGCCTCTCTGACGAAACTCGCGGCGGGCCCGCTCGGCGACCGGTTTGGCCGGCGCCCGATGATCGCCGCCGGTTACGGGATGGCGGCGCTCGGGAAGGTCATTGTCGCGGTGGCCGCGGCGTGGCCGGGTGTGCTCGCGGGTCGCGTCGTAGATCGGCTCGGTAAGGGCGTCCGCGGCGCGCCGCGGGACGCGCTGCTGGTCGACGATGTCGACGAGGCCGTGCGCGGCCGGGTTTTCGGCTTCCACCGCGCGATGGACACCTTCGGTGCCGTCGTCGGTCCGCTGCTCGGGTTGGTGGGCTATGAGCTGCTGGACCACCGAATCGCGCCGTTGCTGTACGTCGCCATCGTGCCGGCCGTCCTCAGCGTGGCGCTCGTCTTTTTCGTGCGCGAGCGCACCCGTCGGACCCCGCCAGCGCAGCGCCAGTCCATGTGGACCGGTGTGCGCTCGTTGCCGCGGCCGTACTGGCGGGTGACCGCGCTCCTGGTGGTGTTCAGCGTGGTGAACTTTCCAGACGCCCTGTTGTTGTTGCGGCTCAACGAGATTGGCTATTCCGTGGTGGAGGTGATTTTGGCGTACGTCGGCTATAACGCGGTGTATGCCCTGGCCAGCTACCCGGCCGGATCGCTCGCCGACCGCATCGGCCGACCGGCGTTGTTCGGCGTCGGCCTGGTTTTCTTCGCGATTGGCTACATCGGGCTCGGGCTGACCACCGACACCGTCACGGCCTGGCTGCTGATCGGCGCCTACGGAATGTTCACCGGGTGCACCGACGGCGTCGGGAAGGCCTGGATTTCGGGGCTTGTCGATCAGCAACATCAGGCCAGCGCGCAGGGGGTGTTCCAGGGCGGCATCGGGCTGGCCGTCCTGGTGGCGGGGTTGTGGGCGGGATTGCTGTGGGGTTCGAACGGCCAACTACCGCTGCTCATTTCGGGCGTCACCGGCGGCGTGTTCGCGGTCGTACTGATCGGCGGTCAGCTGGTCCGCGTTATGAGACACGGCTAGGTGTCAGCGCCCGCGATTGAGGCATTCGGGCGGTGCGGCCGGGGCCAAAATGCCCTGTCGGTCGGTCACTGCTGACGGAACCGTGTACGGCGCGAGGTCAACCGTGGGAGGAACCGTGGAAATCAGGGATCGAATCACTGCACATGCTGCCGGCCCGGCGCGCAACCGCTCATGTGGCGAAGGACCGCGGTGAGCAAAGAAGCGCGATCGGGCAAGTTGTCTCGTCCGCTGGCCGACCAAGTGGAGGTGAGCGCGCCCGGGTTGGCCGCCCTCGTCGCGATGGCCATTACCAGGGTCCCTGTCTCGGTCCGTCGGCGCGTGCTGCGGGCCGCATTCGAGCGTGCCCGCGACGCATTCAATCGCGGTGACTTGGACGCCGTATTCGGCCTGTTCGCCGAAGACGTCGAATACGGCCCGCCGCCCCCGCTGTACCGGGGAGGCATGCTACGGGGGCGCGGGGCCGTGCTCGGGTTTTGGCGTGGGGTCTTCGACCGTTACGAGGAAAACACCATCGAGAATCTGTCGTTGGACGAGGCGGCGCCAGGCTCGTTCGTGCGCCGGGCGCGCCTGCGCCACCGGACCCGCGCAACCGGCGAATCGCTCGACTATGTGATCGTGCAGACCACCCACCTGAAGGGGGGTCGAGTGGTGCGACAGGTGAACGTTCTAGACGAATAGCGCACAACAAGACAAAACCCAGCGGCCAGCGTGGCAATACACCTTCAGCTCTACGTATGGTGACTACCGCGGGCACGGGTGCGGCTGCGCAACGGATCAGTTACTCCGCAACAGCGCGAATGGAAGGTCGCGCCGCGGTTTTGAAGCCGTGTTCGGCGACGGATTTCGTTGACACTCACCTTGCGCCGGCCATACATTGCTTGGAAGTCGTCCGCGAGTTCGTGCTCGCGGAACCGCATGGCACCAGGCGGGCAGGTGACGGGTTGAGTCTGAACCTGGCAACGGATGGCAGACCGTCATGACCGTCGGTACCGCTCCCACAAGCGTTTTCGATGCCGACCTGCCGACGCTGGCGTACGGTCCCGAGGAAACCCCCGCCGAGGTCTATCCCCGCATCCAGTCCGCGCAACGGCACGCTCCCGTCGCCATCGGGCCGCACGGACCCGAAGTCCTCTCCTACCACCTCGTCCGCTCCGTTCTTCGGGACGCCCGATTCCAGATCCCGCCCGGGATCAATCTGATGGTCCAGGGCCTCACGTCGGGCCCGTTGTGGGACAAGGTCATCAACAGCCTGCTGTGCCTGGAAGGCGACGCCCACCACCGGTTGCGCAGCCTGACGTCCAAGGCGTTCACCCCCCGCGCGACCCTGCGGCTGCACGACACCATGGTCGACGTGATGAACGAGCTGGTCGACGGCGTCATCGGCGCGGGACGCTGCGACGTCGTCGCCGACCTCGCGCGCCCCTACCCCGTCCCGATCATCTGCGCATTGCTCGGCGCCCCGCGCGGGGATTGGCAACAGTTCTCCCTGTGGGCGGACGACGTCTTCAAGGCCTTCAGCTTCAGCGTCGACCTACGGGAAGTAGAGCCCGTCGTCATGCGGGCATGGCGGCAGCTCGACGACTACGTCGACGACATGGTGGCGCGGCGGCGGCACAGCCTGACCGATGACCTGCTCTCCGACCTGATTCGGGCCGAGGACGACGGCGACCGCCTGAACCCCGCCGAATTGCGGATGCTCGCGGGCGGGCTCCTCCTGGCCGGGACGGACACCACCCGCAACCAGGTGGCCGCCTCGGTGCACGTCCTCTGCGAGCACCCGGAGCAGTGGGGCTTGCTCAAGGAGCACCCCGAACTGGCGATGCGCGCCGTCGAGGAGTCCATGCGTCACTCGCCGATCGCGTGCGGAACCCTTCGCCTGGTGGTCGAGGACGCCGAGCTGGACGGCTACCTTTTTCCCGCGGGCACGATGGTCCTGGTGAACACCGCCGCGGCCAACCGTGACCCGACGGTGTACGACGACCCCGACCGAGTCGACATCACGCGCGAGGGGGCGCCGCCGATATTGACCTTCGGCGGCGGCGTGCATTACTGCCTGGGCGCCAACCTGGCCCGGCGCGAGATCGCCGAAGCGCTGAACGTCATCGCGAGCCGCCTGCTCAACCCGCGCACCGCCGGACCGGTTCCGTGGAAACCGATGGTGAGCCTGAGCGGCCCGAAGAGCCTGCCCATCGAGTTCGACCGATAGCCGGTCGGCCGGCATGGTGTGACGAAGGCCGCCTGGCACAAGTCGCGGTTGGTCCCGGCCCGCTTTACGCTCGTTGGTTACACGAACTTAACGGGGGTTTTTGATGCGGGCGTTCACGGGGCAAACTGTGCCCAAATTCGGGCTTGCCCTCGTCGCGTCGGTCACTTGCGCGGCAGGCGTGTCCTGTTCGGAAACCGCGTCCCCGCCCGCGGCGACACCAACCACCTCGACTTCTTCGCCGAAAGCCGCCACCGGCGCCGTTGCGTCGCCGGCGCCGATAACGGGTCCGTTGGAGAAGGATTGGAAAATCTACGGCGGAACGGCGTACTTCGGTTGCCCCGACAAACTTTCGGTCAGCAAATCCGCACTCGAGGACATCCGCCCCAAGATTTTCGATCCGAAGACCGGGCAATACGTCGCGCCGGCCGTTCCGGCGGCCCCCGCCGGCGAGAATCTCACCGGCGCCATCTGCGCGCTGACGGGCACGGCGGACGACATGAAGGTCGTCTACATCGTGACGACCGTCAAACCCGCGCAACCGCAACAACCCGAAGTCACCAAGGCGACCGCCTACGCCTACGACTTCAAGGCGGCCCAGCCGTTGGCGACAAAAGAGCTGCAACCGCCGACACCGGACCTGAAGATGACCGCGGCGAAGGACTGGGCGCTGGCCTCCACCGCGTCGGGCGTGGCCTGGATCAACGCGTTCACCGACGGGCACGCCCCCACGTCGCCACCCCGGACCGTGATCCTTTCCAGCGCCGACTTGTCGATGCCGTGGAACGACCCGCAGGCCGGGCGCGCCTGGCAGGACGTCCTTGCGTTTCAGCGCAACACCGACCCGGCCAAGACGTCGGGGGCGGAGCTGCGCCGACCCAGCGGAGAGGCAATCTATCAGGACAACGACATTCGGAGTGTGGACGCCGAATTATCCGATGGCCCAAACAAACTGGTGAAGATCACCCACTGGGATTCCTACAACCCCCCGGTGCTGTCGACGATGTTCTACGACCTGAACGCGAAGGCCGTCATCAAGGTGGGTGATTCCGATCGCATTCCCGGTGGCGGGCTGTCGGCCACCTTGTCCGACGGAAAATTGTTCGTCGATGGCCACGATTCGGACAACTCCCCGTTCGGCTTCGGCGTTTGGAACCTACGCACTCAGCAGTGGGATCTGCTGAAGAACCGGGACGAGGTCAAGAAGATGTCGATTGCCAAGATGGCGTTTTTCGAAGATCACCTCTACATCACCAACGTCGGCAATACGTTTGCCGTCCTCGCCTTGCCCGCCACCGAACCGATTGCGACCACCTGGTCCGTCCGCCCCTTCGCGCGGATATCGGGCTGGACGCTGGTATGCCGCGGTGAGAATGCCGCGGCACTCAACGGGGACTGCAAGGACATCGTGATGGTGCAAGACCAGGACGGCCACTTCCCCGGTCCCTGGTCCTGAATGTCGCACCCGGGTTTAGCGGGCACAGGTCGCAATCAGGGCCGTGCCGGTTCCTGCCTCCGCCATGGTCATGACGGAGTCAGCGCCTTCTGAAATGTCTGCTGGTGGGCCTTCTCGTCGCCGGCGATTTCCCGGAACAGGTTGGCGGCCTGGGGGTTTCCCGCCTGATCGGCTTGGCGGGCATAGTCGGGATACATGACATCGGCCTCGTGCTGCTCACCGTTGATCGCGTCTTGCAGGTTTGCGTTGGTGTCGGTGGCCACCAACCCGGCCAGCGTGGCCAGCATCGCGAAATGCTCGTTCAATTCAAAGTTGGCCGTGTTGGTAAAGAGCCGCGCCACCGCCGAGTTACCGTCTCGTCGCGCCTGATCGGCGTAGCGCATGTATTTCGCGTAGGCGAACGCCTCGCCCTGCATCGCTGTGCGCAGGTTCGCCAGCGTGGCCCCGGAGGACCGCGGGGGCCCGGCCGTGATGGCCACCGGTGCCGGCGTTGCGCCGGCCGGTACCGACGCACCACCGCCAGGGTTGCTCACCGCGTTCAGTGCTGCCTGGAAGTCCTTCAGGTGGGTCGCCTCGTCGGCGCCGATCTCGCTGAAGGCGGATGCCGCGGCCGGGTCGTTGTCAGCGGTGGCCTGCTTGGCGAAACCCGGGTACATGGTGTTGGTCTCGTTGGTCTCGCCGTTGATCGCGTCGCGCAGGTTGGCCGCGATGTCGCTGCCCAACCCGACCAGGTCGGCCTCGCGCGCAAAGTGATCCATGTGCTCAGTCTGGGCGGCGCTGGTGAAGTCCTGCGCGGCCTGCGTCCGCCCGGCCTGCGTCCGCCCGGCCTGCTGCGCCTGGGTCGCATAAGCCAGATACTTCGCATGGGCGAGCGCCTCACCGTGCATGGCTGACAACGCATTTGATCGGGTGGAATCGGCTAGGGGGGAGGGGGATGACAATGCCGGTGGCGCCGGGTGACTCGAGCATGCCGCCACCAACAGCGCGGCCGTGCAGACCACAACCTGCAGCCACTTAGCCTGATACATGGTCAACCTCGCAGTCGATGCGTTAATCGTCTCGCTGTAGCGCCGACGGTAGTTGTCGGTGCCGCGCCAGACCTAGGGGCGGAAGTCCTGTGATTGCATCGTCCGGCGGCCATGATTTCACCCGGGGCTCACCACAGCCTGCGCTCGGGGCGGCAGCGGCCGAAAACTGCTCCGCACCCGACGCGCCGAGATAGCGTGTCGACCATGCGCCGTAGATCGACGCCGCCCCACGCGCGGCTACTGCTTGACCAGCTGCGCGATGAGCGCAGCCGGCGGGTTGTGCTGGTGTCGCATTGCCTGCTGAACGAGAACACGCGTTACGCCGGCGGCGCCACCCGACCCGGTGCGGTGCCGGAGGCGGTCGATGAGCTGGTCAGCGCGGGTTACGGGATGCACCAGCTGCCGTGCCCGGAGCGGCTGGCCTGGGGCGGGGTGCTCAAGCCCCACAGCCTGCGCCTGTACAGCTCCAAGGGCGGCTTGCTGTATCCGCTGCGCGGGCTGTTGCTGCGCGCGTTCGTGGTCTGGACCCGCCTCGTCTATTGGCGATTGGCGCGGCACGTCGTTCGCGACGTTGCCGACTACCAGCGTTCCGGGATCACGGTTGCCGGGATGGTCGGGATCGGCGCCTCGCCATCGTGTGGGGTGACCACGACATTGGATATGCGGGCTTCGCTGGAGGTGGTCGCGTCCTGTCCGGCCGCCGCCCTCACTCGCGACGTCATGAACGAGCGGGCCGTTCTCGGGTGCCGCCGCGAGGGCGAGGGCTTGTTCGTCGCGGCGCTGGATCGACAGTTGCGCCGTCGGGGGTTGGAGGTCCCGGCGCTCGAACACGACCTCGCCGCGGAGCTTCGCGGTTCGCAGCAGGTACTGCTCACCGCACGACCGTCACGGCCCCTGGGCGCACTCGGGAACCGAGAGGCCCCGTCGAACGGTGGCGCAAGCCACTGATCCGATTGAGACTGGGCACGCAAATCACGGGCGTGCGTGCTCGCGCAGCACTGCCAGCCGGTCGCGATATTCGGTCTCGTTGATCTCGCCGCGCGCGAACCGTGCGGCGAGCACCTGTTCCGGCGAGGCTGTCGAGGTTGTGTGCGGTGGGATTTGGCGACCTTGGCGATCTCCCGTCGTGTAGATGATGAGCGCAACGATGCCAGCGATTAACAGCGCCCAGAACAACACCATGCCGATGCCCATTCCAGCCCATCCCCACCAGCCCATGTTGTGGTCGTACCAGAACATCATCGTGATTGCCTCCGATCAGACAGCCCGTCGGCACCAGCGTCAGGGACCTTCGACCCTCAATCCTGCGGTGGCGGTTGTGGGTGGGCTAGAGACCTATTTCCCCGGGATAAGTGACGCAAGTCCCTACCCCTAGGGGGTATGTTGGCAGGATGTTAGACCGGACTGCAGCGGTAGCAGAGGAGATATGCACCCGTGATAGCGGTGTCCGGGCAGGTTACGAGCGGCCATTGGGCTGCGGTGCTAATCGGTGTGGTGCTGCTGTTTACCTTCGTCGCGATTACGGCCGCGGGACTACAGCGCGTTTACCGAGGGCGCCACATCGAAGCGGCGCTACCGCCCGCCGACGGGCCGTCCGACCTATTGCCGTCGGGCATGGGTGCGAGCCTTTGGCGGTGTCAGACACTCATCGCCGAGGCGCTCATCGTCCGGCAGCGGCTGTCTGGGGAGATCGATGTCGAGACGTACCAGATCCGCATGACCGAGCTGGCGCGGCAAGCCAACTCCGAGCGCCGTCCACAGCGCAACGCCTAATTTGTCCCTGCTGTCGAGGAGTTCATGATGTCGGGTGTTGATATTGGCATCGTGGGGGGCACGGCCGTAGTAATCGCCGGGTTGGCGTGGTACTTCTTTGCCCCGCGACGAGCGCACGCCGCTGCGGTCAGCGCCGGGGTGCAGCGGATCGAGGTCACGGTCCACGGTGGGTACAGCCCCAACGTCATCCAGGTGCGCCAAGGCATTCCGGTTGAGATCGAATTCGATCGGCAAGAAACCGGTGATTGCAGCTCGCGGGTCGTCTTTCCCGATCTGCAACTCTCGGCGGCCTTACCCGCGCATCTCCGCACCACCGTCAGGTTCACCCCAGCCCGGGCCCCGGTGGTCGCGTCGTCGTCGCGGCCCAGCGCCTGGCGGATCGCGATGCCGCGGTAGCGGATCTGCGCAACGAGCTGGCCACCGGCTTCCCGATCGTGTTGTTGGCCGCCGCAATTGGCGCATACCTTCTGGCGGCCGCCGCCCTTCGACCGGTCGAACGCATGCGCGCTCGGGCCGCCGGGATCAGCGCTACCGACGCAGACGCCCGCCTGCCCGTCCCACCAGCCCGCGATGAAATCCAAGATCTTGGAACGACGTTCAATGAACTCCTGCAGCGGTTGCAAGACGCGCTGGAGCGAGAACGACAGTTCGTCATCGATGCGGGCCACGAACTTCGCACCCCGCTGAGCCTGCTGACGACCAAACTCGAACTCGCCCTTCGGCGCCCACGAAGCAACCCCGAACTGGTCGCCGCGGTGCGCTCCGCCCTGCAAGAAACCAGTCGGCTGTCCCGCTTGGCGCGCGACCTGCTCACGGCCGCAGACACCGGCGGGCGGGCCGCTCCGCCAACAATCGACGTCAGCACGAGCCTGGCGGGCATCGGCGAGCGCTACCGGCACAGCCTCGGCGACCAGCTTGACATTGACTGCCCCGTAGGCCAATACGCCCGCGTCCACCCAGACGACTTGGATCGGATCGTCGGCAACCTCATCGACAACGCCGCCCAGCACGGCGCCCCGCCGATCAGTATCCGCGTGCAGGCCATCGCCGACGGCGTCGAGGTCCGCGTCGGGGACCACGGTCCCGGATTCCCGCCCGACTTCCTCCCGCACGCCTTTCGCCGTTTCACCCGCGCCGACACCGCGCGGACCGCCGGCGGCACCGGTCTCGGCTTGGCCATCGTGGACACCCTCGCGCAGCGTAACCATGGCACGGTCACCGCCGAGAATCACGTCGGCGGCGCACAAATCACCGTCAGGTTTCCTGGCGCCGCGGTCGAGGACTAGCCAATCGCGTTCGCGCGGACCGGTCGAGTGGCCTATTATCTGCGTATGCATGCAGGTAAGCGGGCAGCGCGGAGATGAGTACGGATGGCGGCCACAACCACGGCCACCACCATGGGCCTGGTCACGAACATGCCCATGGAATTCGCGGCGTGGTGGCCCAACTCTTGGTCCCGCACAGCCACGACGCAGCCGACAGCGTCGACACCCCCCTGGAATCCAGTGCGGTCGGCATCCGGGCCGTCAAGATCGGCCTCGTCGGCCTGGCCGCGACCGCTGGCATGCAGGTGGTCATCGCCGTCGTGTCCGGATCGATCGCCCTGGCCGCCGACACCATTCACAATTTTTCGGACGCGCTGACCGCAGTCCCGCTCTGGATCGCGTTCTCGTTAGGCCGACGCACGCCAACCCGCCGATACACCTACGGCTATGGACGTGCCGAAGACATCGCCGGTCTGTTCGTCATCGGCATGATCGCGCTGTCGGCGATCGTCGCCGGTTATGAAGCCGTCCTGCGGCTCATCCACCCCGTTGCGGTCGAGCACGTCGGCTGGGTCGCTGCGGCCGGTGTCGTCGGATTCCTCGGCAACGAGGGCGTCGCAAGCTACCGGATCCGGGTCGGCCGCCGGATCGGCTCGGCCGCCCTCGTCGCCGATGGCCTGCACGCGCGAACTGACGGATTCACTTCGCTGGCCGTGGTTTTCGGAGCGATCGGTATTGCCCTCGGTTACCCGCTTGCGGACCCGCTTGTCGGCTTGATCATCACGGTGGCGATCGTGGCGGTGCTGTACCGCGCCGTGCGCGACATCTTCCGCCGGCTCATGGATGCGGTGGACCCCAAGCTCGTCGACACCGCCGAAGCATGCCTCTCCGCCCGGCCCGGCGTCCGAAGTGTGCGAAGCATTCGAATGCGTTGGATAGGGCACCAGCTGCACGCCGACGCGGAACTCGACATCGATCCCAACACCAGCCTCGAGGACGCCCACCGCATCGCTCATGACGCCGAACACGAACTGAATCACGCCGTGCCGCGGCTCAACAGCGCACTCGTCCACGCCTACCCGGCGCACCCCGACGAGTAGGCCACCGCCGGTTCCAGCGCCACCCGGCGTGAATTCAGGCGTCGATCACCAGACGATCGCCTTTCGCCCGCGAGACGCAGACCAGCATCTCGCCGTCGTCCTCCACGGTACGGCCGCGGCGATCAACCTCCCCCGCAAGCACTTTCACCTTGCAGGTGCCGCAGAAGCCTTGCTGGCACGAGTACGCGGTCGTCGGGTCGCCGTCGAGCATCACGTCCAGCGCCGACCGGTTCGCGGGCACGCTGACCGTCCGCTGCGAACGGGCGAGTTCCAGCTCGAACGGGACTCCGCCGACGACGGGCGGCGGACCGAACCGTTCGTAGTGCAGCGGCGCGTTGGCGTGTCGGTCGCGGACCGTGCGCACCGATTCGAGCATGGCGGTTGGGCCGCACACGTAGACGGCCGTCGTCGGGCCCGCATCGGCGAGCAGTTCCTCCGCGGAGGCGATGCGGCCGCGTTCGTCGTCGGCCCACACGGTGACCCGGTCGGGCGCCACCGCCAGCAGCTCGTCGAGCAGCGGCATGTACTCCCTGCTGCGCCCGGCATACACCGCGCGCCAATCGATTCCGCGCTGCTGGGCGAGGCTGATCATGGGCAGGATCGGCGTCACGCCGATGCCGCCGATCACGAATAACACCTCGCGCTCGTCGGTGACGAGGTAGAACGCGTTGCGAGGGCCCTCGAATTCGACCGGGTCGCCCACGTCGAAGGTGTCGTGCATTTCGATCGAGCCACCGCCGCCGTCGGCGATCCGACGCACCGCGATGCGGTAGTCGGTGCGCCGCCCGGGCGGACCGCACAGTGAGTATTGGCGGCGGCGGCCCGAAGCCAGTCGGATATCGATGTGCGCGCCGGGGGTCCAGGACGGCAGCAATCCGCCCTGCGGGTCGGCGAGCGTCAGCGCGACCACGTCGGGCGTGAGAAGTTCGCGCTTGGTCACCACCGCGGTGTTGGTCCGCAGCACCGGCACCACCCGCGATGCGTTCCACCGCGAGGCCGACGCCAGGCCGCCGAAGAGGGTGCCCACTCCCCACAATGCCGTGTATAGGCGATCGCGTTTGCGGCGACCGTACAGGTCGGCGGGTCTGCTACTCCAAACCGCATGTGCCACAGTGAATTTCCTATGCCTGTCGAACGTCGGCGATCTGGTTGACCCATTCGGCGGTGAGCTGGGCGATGACCCCGGGATGGGAGGTCACCACCCAGTGTCCGCCCTCGATGGGGATGACCCGGCCGCGTTCCGGTATCGAGCCGGTGAACCGCTGCAGGGGCGGCGACACGAAATAGTCCTTGCGCGCCACCAGCACCTGCACGGGGACGGTCGTCTGTGGCAACTGCTTTCCCGGGGCCAGAAACGGTGCCGGCATGTTCGCGCGGTACAGGTTGAGCCCGTTGAGGTAGTCGCGGATCGACCGGGTGGGCGCCGCGCGCGGGCCGCCGCCGCGTGGTCGGCCGATCAGTTCAACCGCGGCAAAGACTGTCACGGTCGCCCGCGACCAGATCGCCAATTCCGGCACCCCCGGGCACAGGAAGAACCAGATGTACGACGACGCCAGCGCCTGCTTGAGGACGTCGAAAACGCCGCGGGGTGTGCGCGGGGACCGCAGAAACCTCCCCGCGTAATTGAGGTGCGGTCCGGAGATCGAGGTGAACGAGGCGACCCTGCCCATCACCGAGTCGTCGGCGACCGCCGCCCAGGCCTGGATGGACCCCCAGTCGTGCGCGACCAGGTGGACCTCGTCCACCCCGAGGCTGTCGATCACCGCGCCGATGTCCGAAATCAATTGGGGTAGGCGGTATCCCGAGCGCCTCGCCGGCTTCGAGGATTCGCCGGCCCCACGCACGTCGTAGGCCACGAAGTTGTAGCGCCCACCGAGTTCGTCGGCGACTCCGTCCCACACGTGGTGGTTATCCGGGTAGCCGTGTATCGCCAGAATGGTCGGGCGCCGCCGGTCGATGTCCGTGCGGGCGTGGACCGCGAGGGATACGCCGTCGGAGGCGATTACGGTGCTGGACTGAGTCATTCGGGGGTGCTCCGGGAAGTCAGTGCGCTGCGCGGGCGGCGGGTGATCGGGCCAAGTAGTCGACCGCGCGCCCCACGCCGCCGAGCTTGGACGGATGGAAACTCGGCGTGTAATAGGCGCCGACGACCCGCAGGAACTGGAAGGGCCCGGGCACCAGGCCGCGCCGCGCCGCCCTGAAGTAGTCGCGCCAGCGCGGTTTGGTGCCTGGCGGCAGGTTTGGGTCGACCGAGTACATGAACCGCACGCCGCGGATGAACAACCACAGCAATGCCGGCGTCACCAGCAGCTGGGTGCGCACCTGGCGCCAGTACCCGGCGCGCAGGTGCTTCATGGTGTCGAACGCGACCGCCTTGTGTTCGACCTCTTCGGCCCCGTGCCAGCGCAGCAGGTCGAGCATCACCGGGTCGGTGCCGAAGGCGTCGTGTTGCGGGGTGTCGAGAATCCATTCGCCCAGGATGGCGGTGTAGTGCTCGAGGGCCGCGACCATCGACACCCGTTCGAGCAACCAGCTCTGTCGTCGCCGCCGGCCCCACCCGGGCCGGTCCCCGATGAGCTTCCCGAACAGCCAGGCCATCTGATCGGTGAACGGCGTGACGTCGACGTCCTTGGCCGCGAAGTGGTCCAGCACCCCCGAATGGGCCTGCGAGTGCATGGCCTCCTGGCTGATGAAACCCTGCACATCCAGCCGCAGCTGGTCGTCTTTGATCAGCGGCAACGTGTTCTTGAACGCGTCGACGATGAACTCCTCGCCGGCGGGCAGCAGCAGGTGCAGCACGTTGCAGAAGTGCGTGGTGAAGGGCTCGTTGGGCACGTAGTAGAACGGCAGCGCCGCCCAGTCGAAGTCGACGTCACGTGCCTGCAGGACGATCCGCTCGTGGTCGAGCGAGGCGTCATGCGGACCCGTCGCCTGGTCGTCGACGGTGAACATCTGGACCCCCTTCGAGTCTTAGGCGCCGCTAGGCACTGCGTTGCGCCTCGGCATCAGCCTCGGTGATCAGGCGCTCACTTCGCAAGAACCGGACGAGATTCTCGACCGTCTCGGTCAGCGCCGGCTCACGCAGCGCGACCGTGGCCACCTCGCGCGCCCTTTGGTACCCGGTGTTGCCGTAGCGCTTGTCCCGCATGGCCGCGATCTTGTCCGCCGAACGGGTGAGGAAGTCGACCAGCGGATAGATCGCATCCCGCGGCGTGCAGCGGCGGTTCATCTCGGCCGCGAACGACGGGATGTCGTGGTAGTCGAAGCGGTAGCCGTAACGCTCGGACAGGACGCGGGTGATGTCCTTCATGTTGTAGTAATCGTCGGCGGTCATGTTGTAGACGGTTCCGGCCTCGGCTGGCAGGTCCATCAGCGCGACGATGTGATCGGCGATCAGGTCCGCCGGCAGCAAGCTGAGCTGGTTGAGCGCATTGGCGGCAACGCCGTGCTCGATCATGAACGCCACGGTGCGCACCAGGATGTCGTCCTGGCTGCCGAAGCCCGCGCTGGTCGGTGAGATCAACGAGGGCCGGAAGATGCGCACGTCGAGTCCCTGCCGCTGGGCGGCGAACGCCAACTGCTCGGCGACCCACTTGGTCTGCGAGTAGCCGAAGTCCAGGGCGTTCATCTCCAGGTTTGCGTCGGACTCCCCGACCACCGGCTTGACGCTCCACCCGTAGATGAAGGTGCTGGAGACCAGGTGGAAGGTCTTGCGGTGCGCCGTCATGGCAAGCCGCAGCAGCTCGTGCGTGCCGATCACGTTGGCCGGCCGCAGGGCGTCGTAGGTCCGGACGTAATTGACGAGGGCGCCGTTGTGGACGATGCCGTCGACGCTCTCGGCCAGTCGCTGGAACCCCGCCTCGCCGATGCCCAGCCGCGGCTCGGCGAGGTCACCGCAGACCACGCGCACCCGTGCCCGAACCTCGGCTTCGAGAGCCGGGGACCACAGCCGCGCCCGGCGCAGCGACGCGACGATCCGGTCCAGCCCGTGCGCGGAGTCCGTGGCGCGAACCAGCGCGTGGACCGTGAAGGACGTCCGGCCGAGCAGGCTGCTGACCAGGAACGGTCCCAGGAACCCGGTCGCGCCCGTCAGCAGGATGTCGCTGGGTGCGCCTGACCGCGCCGGCGGCAGCGCCGGCAGGGGCAGCTGCGCGTCGGCCCGCATCCGCGCGGTCTCGTAGGCCTCGCACTCGGCCGAAATCTGGTCCAACGCCTGACGCAGGGCCTCGAGCGGCTGCCCGGACCCTTCGCCGAACTGTCGCATCAGCCGGAAGAACTCGGCGACCGTCAGGCGCTGCAGGAGGCGCGTGTTGACCTCCTCGGCCAGCTCACCGGCGCCATGTTCTTCCAGCAGGGCCTGCAGGTCCGAACGGAGCTCGGCCAGGGCCAGCGAGTCGATGCCGAGATCGGCGAAGGAGCAGTCCTCCTGCCCGGTGAGGTCGTAGCTCTCGATGAGGTGGCGGAAACGACCGAGGGGGCCCGTGCTGGCGTCCGGCCCTCCGTGGGTTTTCTGGACCCAGGTCGCCAGCACGGGCAGCTTGCCGTCCAGCCATAGCTGGCGGGTCTCCGCGCGCCTGATCTTCCCCGAGGTGGTCTTGGGGATGCTGCGCGCCGGAACGAACATGATGGTGTGCGGATCGATGTGGCCGTGCCGGCGGATCGCACGCGCCAGGGCCTTGGCGTCCGGGAGGTCGCGTTCGTTGCGCACCTCGGCGACGACGACCAACACCTCCTCGTCCTCGGGCTCGACCGAGAACGCGGCGACGCAGCCGTGACGAACCTGCGCGGCCGACCGCTCCACGACGGCCTCGATGTCCGACGGGTAGCAGTTGACGCCGCGGACGATGATCAGGTCCTTGGTCCGGCCGCAGACGAACAGTTCCCCCTCGTAGAGGAAGCCGAGGTCGCCCGTCCGCAGATAGGTGTGCTGGTCATCGTCCTTGATGCGGGCTCCGAACGTCTCCGCGGTGGCGTCCGGGCGGTGCCAATAGCCGCCTCCCTTGGACGGTCCGGCCAGCCAGATCTCGCCGACCCGGCCCTCGCCCAGGGCCTGCTTCGATTTGGGATCGACGATGCGGATCACGTTGTCGGCAACGGGCTTGCCGCAGCTGACCACTGGGGCCTGGTTCTTGTTCTCGAACCGGACTTTTTCGACCCGCACAAGATTATTCTCCAGCGCTCGCTTGTTCAGAGTCAGGGTCTGGCGTCCTCGTCCGGTCACGCCCAGGGTATTTTCGGCCAAACCGTAAGCGCCGGTCAGCGCGTCGGGCCGCAGCCCGTAGGGAGCAAAGCGCTGCCGGAAGTGTGCGAAGGTCCTGGCCCGGAGAGGCTCGGCCCCGACGAATATGGTTTCCAGACTGCTCAGGTCGATCCCGTCCAGCTCGGACGTGGGGAGCTTGTCTTCGCGCACACAGTACTCGAGGGCGAAGTTCGGCACCGGCGTGTCGGTGGCGCGCATCTCGCTGATGAGCCGCAGCCAGGCCGACGGCCTCTTGAGGAAGTCGAGCGGTGACATCCCATGCGTGGTCCCGCCGAGCACTAATACGAACAAGTAAGCGGAGATCAGGCCCATGTCGTGGTGCTGCGGCAGCCAGCTGACCGCCACCGGGCGGCCCGTGACGGCCCCGGCGTTGGCGATGACGTTGGCGTGGCTTACGATCACGCCCTTGGGATCGCTGGTGGACCCAGAGGTGTACTGCAGGAAGAGCACCCGGCCGGGCGTGTCGGCCACGGGGGCGCCGCCGAAGTCTCGCGTGCCATCCGTCGCTACCCACGGCAACTCTGGAAGCCGCTCGGCGTCGGGCCATGGCATTGCGCCCTGTCGGTTATCGAGCAGCAGGCGGAAGTTGTATTCGAACTCCTTGGTCGACAGCACCGTCTTGGCCTGGCAATCCCGCGCGATGTAGCTCAGCTTGGCCATCCCGGCTTCGAACGCCATGGGCAGAGGGGGGCTGACCGGCACGGCGATCACCCCGATACGCGCGCAGGCGTAGAACGCGGCCACCATTTCCAGGCCGGGCGGGTAGACCAGCAGCGCGCGATCCCCCGGCTCGAGTCCGGCCTCGGTGGACAGGTAGGCCGCCAGCTCGCGCGTCCGCTCGGCGAAACTCTCGTAGGTGTAGCGCTCGAGCTCGCGGCATTCGTCGTCGACGAAGCGGAAGAGGGTCTTGTCCGGTGTCCGGGCTTCCCACTTGTGCAGATGATCAATGAGCGTCTCCATCGCAGGAGCCACCCCCTTCCGAGTCAACTATGTCCGGTAATAACTTTCCAATCAATTTATAAAGCCCAATATAACGCCGCTAACGGACTTCAAGCAAAGCGTTCGGAGGCCTTTTTGAGCACTGCACATTAATCTCACAGCACAGGCCTAGCTGCAGCGGCGAATTGCGGGCAGCCGGGTCCGCAACCGCGGAGTTCAGTATCTCAGGAATGTGGCCTACCAGGGACTTTCTTCGCGCTGGCTTCCGCAAACACGTGGGTACTGACTTACGTATTTCCACTTATCCTTATTTCTGGCATCCCGAATCGTGCGGCCATTTCGGCCTCCTTTCGTATTGCCAGCGCAAAGCGTGTAGCCGCGTCCAAAGCCTTCGAATGTCGAGCTTTCCATTGACGCTGGAGAGTGATTTCCGCCACGATCAACCCGCAGCGCTGCTGATCTACTGAGATACGGAGTCAGCGGGTCCGGGCGACACGGATGACCGGGCCGGCGCGGGCCACCAGCCTGGTGATACCCAGGAACCGTTCGCCGTCGATGATCGGCGAGAGCGGCTCCCCCTCCGCCTCGATGATCATTTCGCGGCCGTTGACGTCGCGCACCCGACGACCCCGGAGCGTGCCGTTCGTGAGCGCCGCGGGCAGCTGCGCGACGATCCTGGAGGGTCTTATCTCGCCGGCCTGGAAATGCAGCGCGCCGGGATTTTCGGCCTTCGGGAAAAGCCGGAACGGCCCGCCGATCCGCAGGTCGATGGCGCCGGCGTGCAACACGCGGTGCGTGCGCGCCGGAACCTCCTCGCCGTCGATGACGACGCGGGCGCGCGTCGGAGCGAACAACACCGACGCGTAATTGGAGGCCTGCGATCGGCTCAGCCCGACCTTGGAAGCGAGGTAGTCGCGGAACGAGCGACCGATCACCCGAACGACCTCCCCGCGGCCATGATCGGGCTTTCCGTAGTACATGTCGTAGAACCGGTTTCCGACACCCCCGGCGGCCAGCCCGAAGCACAGCCGATGGAACGCGGCGCCGTCCGCGGTTTCGCCGTCGAGCGCCAAGGTGTCGAGGCGCATCTCGGGCGGGGGCCGATCCGCCTCGGCGGCGGCCGCCAGGGCGCGGATGATGGCATCGGGCCGCCCACGCACCCGCGCCTTGCGGGCGACGGCGTTGACGCTGCCCCCATTGGTGGGCACGAATGTCGGCCACCGCTCCGGGTCGCTCTCGCAGCGCTCGATCTCGTTGATCAACCAGTGCAGCGCGCCGTCGCCGCCGTCCCCGATGAGGTGTGTGACGCGCGGATGGATCCGGTCCAGGGTCTTCCCGAGGTCCTCGATCGAGGCGGTTTCGTGCACCTCGCCCCACGGGCCGACGATGCGGCGCAACTCGGCGACGCGGTCGCCTCGCGCGCGCCGATTCCTGCGTGCGAGCGGATTGACGATGACCCCTAGATACATCCGCTCAGATGGGTTCTCGCCGGCCATTCCCGCACGATACCTGCGAAGTTTTTGCCCAATATTAGGGTGGGCTACATGCCTGGTTGGACCGCAGCGGAACTGCCCTCCTTCGCCGGCCGCACCGTCGTGATCACCGGCGCCAACGCCGGACTGGGTGAGGTCACCGCCCGCGAATTGGCGCGCGTCGGTGCCCGCGTCGTTCTGGCCGTGCGCAACACGGAGAAGGGCAGGGCCGCCGCCGAGCGGATGGCCGGTGACGCCGAGGTGCGACAGCTCGACCTACAGGACCTGGGGTCGGTGCGGCGTTTCG
The DNA here is from genome assembly GCA_963820045.1 of uncultured Actinomycetota bacterium. Lineage (GTDB taxonomy): Bacteria > Actinomycetota > Actinomycetes > Mycobacteriales > Mycobacteriaceae > Mycobacterium. Next base: position 1,387,883 of record CAWFYN010000010.1, on the reverse strand, counting down.
CCGACGAGATGGGCGCGGTCGACGTGCTGGTCAACAACGCCGGCATCATGGCCACCAAACACGCGGTGACCGTCGACGGCTTCGAGGGCCAGATCGGCACCAACCACCTCGGCCACTTCGCGTTGACCAACCTGTTGCTGCCCAAGCTCACCGACCGGGTGGTGACGGTGTCCTCGCTGATGCACCACTTCGGCTACATCAGCCTCAAAGACCTGAACTGGCAGTCCCGCCCGTATTCGGCGTGGCTGTCCTACAGCCAATCCAAGCTTGCCAACCTGCTGTTCACCGGCGAACTGCAGCGGCGCCTGGACACCGCCGGTTCCCCCCTGCGCGCACTGGCCGCCCATCCCGGCTGGTCGCATACGAACCTGCAAGGCAACTCCGGCCACAAAGCGGGCGACGCGGCCGTGTTGGCCGTCGACCGCGTCGTGTCCACCGATGCCGACTTCGGTGCCCGGCAGACTCTGTACGCGGTGTCGCAGGATCTGCCCGGCGACACCTTCATCGGCCCGCGCTTTGGTCTGTATGGCCGCACCCAGCCGACCTGGCGTAACTGGCCGGCCAAGCGGGCAGGCACCGCCGCGGCGCTGTGGACCCTTTCCGAGCAGCTCACGGGGACCGAGTTCCCGCTCTGAAGCTGTGCTCGGCGAGCGGTTTGCCGGGGCCCGGCTAGATTGATGAAAATCAGTGTGCCGCGCTTTCGGCGCAAGGAGGTCACCCATGTCGACAACTGATATGGCGGCGATTCTTGCCCTGGGCGCGGCGCTGGCGTCGGGGATCGGCAACGTGGTCCGTCAGCGATCCGCGCAGGAGGTCACCGACAAACCGGTCGGCCACCTGGCGCTGTTCGGCATGCTGCTGCGCGATACCCGTTGGTGGATGGGCAGTCTCGGGGACATCGCCAGTTACTGCCTGCTTGCCGCGGCCCTGGACAGGGGCTCGGTGCTGTTGGTCATGTCACTGCAGGTGACCGCGCTGCTGTTCGCCCTGCCGATCTACGCGCGGATGAGCCGCCATCCGGTAACCCGCGGGGAGTGGCTGTGGGCGATGGTGTTGACCGCGGCGTTGGTGGTCGTCATCGCGGTCGGCGATCCGACCGGCGGCCAGCAGCGCGCACCGGCCCAGTTGTGGCTGATCGTTGCGGTCGTGATGGGTCCGCCGCTCCTACTGGGGTTGCTGGGCGCCCGAATCTGGTCGGACCGCCCGGTGGCCGCGCTGTTGCTCGCGGCCGTTGCAGGTTCGTTGTTGGCGGTGTTCGCGGTGCTGATGAAGGGCGTCGTCGACATCATCGAACACAACCCCGAACAGTTATGGACCAGACCCGAGCTGTACGCCTGGGTGTTCTGCGGGGTGGCCGGGATGATCATCCATCAATCGGCGTACCGCGCCGGCGCGCTCACCGCTTCGTTGCCGACGATCATCGCAGCCAAGCCCATCGTGGGCGCGGTCCTTGGCATCACCGTGCTCGGCGAGACGCTGGACGCCCACGGCGCCGATTGGATCGTGCTGGCGGTGGCCGCGGTGCTGGTGATCGTCGCGACGGTGGGCCTGGCCCGCGGCGAGGCCGCCACCGTGTCGGCCGGCGCCGGCCGCGACGTCAAAAACGCCGACGAATCGAACCCGTCGGCGCCACAACGCTTGAGCGGGTGAAGCTTTAATCCAGTATGGGGCCGGGGGTCAGCGAACGAGCTGGTTGGAGAGTTCCTCCAGCGCTTGGCGGGCCCAACCGTGCCAAGCCTTTCCGAGCATCGTGACAGCCGGCCTCGTCAGGGCCGATCGCGGATAAACCTTCCACCGCCACGTTGCCTTGGTACCCGTGTCGGCGGGCGTGAACTCGAATTCGCCGTCGATGCCGCTGGCGGCCAAGGATAACGGGCCCTTGATATTTCCTACGTGGTAGGCGAAGTAATTTGGCGGGTTAACCATGGTCAATTCCTCTAGCGTGCTACCGCCGCCAGCCATCTTCAGAGTTCGGGTCTGGCCGACGGTGCCCCACGCATTGGCCTCGTTGAGCACTTGGCGGATGGGCGGGAACGGCCCGTACCAACGGTGGAACACAGCCGGCACATCCATCATCAAGGTGCCGCGAAAAGCGTCCTCGACACTGACTGATATTGAACGCGATTGCTCTACGACGACGGGCTTCGCCATTTGCGCATAGTAGGCAATCTGGGCTGCGGTTGTAAGTGGTTCTCTGCCTGCGATGGCGAGTCACCGGTCAGAGCGCTGTCACCTCACCAGGTCGATCGCCACCGCGTCAGCATTCACGCTCGGAGGCTCGCCGGGCTGGTCGTTCGCAGGGGATTCGCATGCCCCGTCACAAGACCCAATGGTCGTGAAAATGTTTGGAAACTGCAGCATCAACAAAGGCAGCTGCTGTCCAGGATAGCCAATGGCCATCGACGCTGCTGAAATCCCCGTCGCGAGCGCGAGCGCGCTGGTAACGGCCATTTTCGTGAGGTTCATCGACTAACTGTAGGGACATCAATTACCAGACTCGTTGATCTTCGTCCTTTCGCAACTTACCTGGAATGCTTCTTTAATCAAATGGGTAAATTGTCGCCTCCACAAGAAAGGCATTCAGTCAGCAGTCGACGGGATCCGGCAGCGTGCTGCTGCATGACCTCCGCCGCACCTGTGCGTCGTTGGCGATCAGCGCCGGGCGAAGATGAAAGTGGTGCAGTGCCGGCCACGCGCCCGAACCCGTTGTGGTAGCCGGAAACACCCTCTGAGCTTTGGTGGCAGGTACAGGATTCGAACCTGTGAAGCTTTCGCGACGGATTTACAGTCCGCTCCCATTGGCCGCTCGGGCAACCTGCCGCCAGACAGGTTACAACGAGGGGGTAGACAAAGCACAAACGGCCATCACCGGATGAAGGGACGGATCGAATGGCGGACTCATCGTTCGACATTGTCAGCAAAGTCGAGCGCCAAGAGGTCGACAACGCACTCAATCAGGCCGCCAAGGAGCTGGCCACCCGGTTCGACTTCCGCGGCACCGACACAAAGATCGCGTGGAAGGGCGACGAGACTATCGAGCTGACGTCGTCCACTGAGGAACGCGTCAAGGCCGCCGTCGACGTCTTCAAGGAGAAGCTGATCCGTCGCGACATCTCGATGAAGGCCTTCGATGCGGGCGAACCGCAGGCGTCCGGCAAGACCTACAAGATCACCGGCACCCTCAAGCAGGGCATCAGCAGCGAGAACGCCAAGAAGATCACCAAGCTCATCCGCGACGACGGGCCCAAGACTGTCAAGACGCAGATCCAGGGCGACGAGATCCGCGTCAGCAGCAAAAAGCGCGACGACCTGCAGGCTGTCATCTCGATGCTCAAGCAGGCCGACCTGGACGTCGCGCTGCAGTTCGTCAATTACCGGTAGGCGTTACGCTCGCGACCAATAGAACCCCCAGGACGCAAGCGAGGTTCACATGACGATGGCTCCCCAGCAGGATGACTACTCCGACGTCATCATCGTCGGCGCCGGCATCTCCGGCATCGATGCGGCCTACCGGATCAGCGAGCGAAACCCCCAGCTGACCTACACCATCCTGGAGCGGCGCGTGCAGATCGGCGGCACGTGGGACTTGTTCCGCTACCCGGGGGTGCGCTCGGACAGCAGCATCTTCACCCTGTCCTTCCCGTTCGAGCCGTGGACCCGAAAGGAAGGCGTGGCCGACGGTGTCCACATCCGCGAGTACCTGGCCGCCACGGCGCGCAAGTACGGCATCGATCGCCGCATCCGGTTCGACAGCTACGTCCGCTCGGCCGACTGGGATTCGTCCACCGACACCTGGACGGTCACCGTCGAGCAGGACGGCGCGCGCAAGCTTTACCGCGGCCGCTTCCTGTTCTTCGGCAGCGGCTACTACAACTACGACGGGGGGTACACCCCCGACTTCCCGGGCATCGAAACGTTCGGCGGCGTACTGGTGCATCCCCAGCACTGGCCGCAAGACCTGGACTACACCGGCAAGAAGATCGTGGTGATCGGCAGCGGCGCCACCGCGGTCACGCTGCTCCCGTCACTGTCGGACCGGGCGGCCAAGGTGACCATGCTGCAACGCTCGCCCACCTATCTCATCTCGGCGTCCAAATACGGAAAGGTCGCCGCCGTCGCGCGGAAAGTGCTGCCCCGCAACCCGGCTCATCTCGTCGTCCGGATGTACAGCGCACTGACCGAGGCGGTGTTCTTCGCCTTGTCCCGCAAGGCGCCGGGGCTGGTGCGGTGGCTGCTGCGGCGCAAGGCGATCAGCAGCCTGCCCGAAGGCTACGACGTCGACACCCACTTCAAGCCGCGCTACGACCCATGGGACCAGCGGATGTGCCTGATCCCCGACGCCGACCTGTACACCGCCATCGCCGCTGGCCGCGCCGAGGTGGTCACCGACCATATCGACCATTTCGACAGCGGCGGCATCGCGCTGAAATCCGGCGGACACCTCGACACCGACATCGTCGTCACCGCCACCGGCCTGCAGCTGCAAGCACTGGGCGGTACCGCGATCAGCCTGGACGGCAACGAGATCAAGACCAATGACCGCTTCGTCTACAAGGCTCACATGCTCGAAGACGTGCCCAATCTGTTCTGGTGTGTCGGCTACACGAACGCTTCGTGGACGCTGCGCGCCGACATCACCGCCCGCGCTACGGCAAAGCTGCTGGCGCACATGAGCTCTCACGGCTATACCCACGCCTACCCACATCGCGGCAACGAGCCGATGACCGAGAAGCCGTCCTGGGACATCAACGCCGGCTACGTGCTGCGGTCGCTGCATGCACTGCCGAAATCCGGAACCAAGCGGCCGTGGAACGTGCGGCAGAACTACCTCGCGGACGCCATCGACTACCGCTTCGACCGCATCGAGGAGGCCATGGTGTTCGGCCGGGCATCCGACCGGGCGTCCCTCGCGGGATGAGCATGACCGGCGCGGCCGGAAGTTCGTGAACTGCTACTAAATGTGCGGTGTCGGCAATACGCTGATCGCCATGGCAGCACAGAAGCGCGAACCCAAAGTCGTTGTCCTCGGTGGTGGTTCCTGGGGAACCACGGTGGCGTCCATCTGTGCGCGCCGTGGACCGACGCTGCAGTGGGTGCGCTCGGAGGAGACCGCAAGCGACATCAACGAGAAGCACCGCAACAGCCGCTACCTCGGCAACGACGTGGTGCTGAGCGACACCTTGCGCGCGACCACCGACTTCGCCGAGGCGGCGAATTCCGCCGACGTCGTCGTCATGGGAGTTCCCTCCCACGGCTTCCGGGGCGTGCTGACCGAGCTGGCCAGGGAACTGCGGCCATGGGTGCCGGTGGTGTCACTGGTCAAGGGGCTCGAGCAGGGCACCAACATGCGGATGTCACAGATCATCGAGGAGGTACTCCCCGGTCATCCGGCGGGCATCCTGGCGGGGCCGAACATCGCGCGCGAAGTCGGCGAGGGCTATGCCGCCGCGGCGGTGCTGGCCATGCCTGACCAGCATCTGGCGACCCGGCTGTCGGGGTTGTTCCGCACGCGGCGCTTCCGCGTGTACACGACCGACGACGTCATCGGGGTGGAGATGGCCGGCGCGTTGAAGAACGTCTACGCCATCTCGGTCGGCATGGGCTACTCGCTGGGCATCGGGGAAAACACCCGCGCGCTGGTGATCGCCCGCGCGCTGCGCGAGATGACGAAACTCGGCGTGGCCGTCGGCGGCAATCCCGAGACCTTCCCGGGCCTGGCCGGCCTGGGCGACCTCATCGTGACCTGCACCAGCCAGCGCAGCCGCAACCGCCACGTCGGTGAGCAACTGGGCGCCGGCAAGCCGATCGACGAGATCACCGCCTCGATGAACCAGGTCGCCGAGGGCGTCAAGGCCGCCAGCGTGATCATGGAGTTCGCCGACGAGTTCGGCCTCAGCATGCCGATCGCTCGCGAGGTGGACGCGGTGATCAACCACGGATCGTCCGTCGAGGAGGCCTATCGGGGCCTGATCGCCGAGGTCCCCGGCCACGAGGTGTACGGTTCGGGGTTCTGACGTGACCGTCTGACGCCGCGCAATTTTAATCTTTGCATTCCATATGTGCCGTGCCCGTCCGCTTGACCGGGGTTTGCCAGCAAAATACCGTCGATGAAGCAACCAGGGATTCCCGGCCATACCTCTGTGGGTTAGGCCGGGTCGTAACCGTTTGTGCGCCAGGGTGTTACGCCGACGTAATACAGCGCAACATGGGCGGAATCCGGAACATCCCCCGCTAACACCTAACGAGGGACGCGACCGATGCAAAACATCGAACAGCTCGGCAACCAACCTCACGACCAGGGCGAGACCTCGCGCAAGGACCGGATGCGATCGATCATCCGACACGACCTGCCATCGTCGCTTGTTGTTTTCCTGGTCGCACTCCCGTTGTCATTGGGTATCGCAATCGCTTCCAACGCCCCGGTGCTGGCAGGGCTCATCGCCGCGATCGTCGGGGGCATCGTGGTCGGCGCCATCGGCGGTTCACCGCTGCAAGTCAGCGGCCCCGCCGCCGGGCTGACGGTCGTCGTCGCCGATCTGGTATCCGACTTCGGTTGGGGCGTAACTTGTTTGATCACCGTGGCCGCGGGTGTCCTTCAGGTGCTGTTGGGACTCAGCCGCGTCGCGCGGGCTGCTCTGGCGATCTCACCGGTGGTCGTGCACGCCATGCTGGCCGGCATCGGCATCACGATCGCACTGCAGCAAGCGCACGTGTTGCTGGGCGGTAAATCCAAGAGCACGGCCTGGCACAACCTCATCGGGCTGCCGGGGCAAATCATCGGCGCGCATCGGCCCGGGGCCATCCTGGGTGTGCTGGTGATCGTCATCCTCATCGCCTGGCGGTGGGTTCCGGCCAAGGTGCGCCGCGTTCCGGGACCGTTGGTCGCGATCGTGGCCGCGACGCTGATTTCGGTCGTGTTCCCGTTCCACGTCCGCCGGATCGACCTCGAGGGGTCGCCGCTGGACGCGTTGCAGCTGCCCGACATTCCGCACGACAACTGGGGTGCCGTTGCGATCGGGGTGATCACCGTTGCCCTCATCGCCAGCGTCGAGAGCCTGCTGTCGGCGGTGTCGGTCGACCGCATGCACAACGGGCCGCGCACCGACTTCAACCGTGAATTGATCGGACAGGGCACCGCCAACATCATGTCGGGTGCCGTCGGCGGGCTGCCGGTCACCGGCGTCATCGTCCGTAGCTCAACCAATGTCAACGCGGGCGCCAAGTCGCGCGCTTCGGCCATCATGCACGGCGTGTGGATCCTGCTGTTCACCATCCCGTTCGCCGGGCTGGTCGACGAGATCCCCACCGCCGCACTTGCCGGGCTGCTCATCGTCATCGGCATTCAGCTGCTCAAGCCGGCCCACATCGAAACAGCGACCAAGCAAGGCGATCTCGCCGTGTACGTGGTGACCGCCGTCAGCGTCGTCTTCCTCAATCTGCTGCACGGGGTGATGATCGGGCTCGCGCTGGCCATCGCGCTGACCGGTTGGCGGGTGATCCGGACCAAGGTCGAGGCCAAGCCCGTCGGCGGCGAGTGGCAGGTGGTCATCGAGGGTGCGGCGTGCACGTTCCTGGCGCTCCCGCGGCTGACCAGGGTGCTGGCGTCGGTGCCCGCCGGAACCGTTGTCACCGTGGATATTTCGGTGCACTACCTGGATCATGCGGCGCATCAGGCGATCAGCGACTGGCAGCGCCAGCACGAGGCCAACGGCGGCACCGTCCGGATCCAGGGAAGGCTGGAGACGGGCCATTCCCCCCGGGGGGATGCTGGCGAGCTCATTGAACCCGAAACGCCCGAGGCCGCTTGATTGCCGGCGAGCCGGCTAGTCAAATCCGGAGAGCCCGAAGGTACTGCTCGGCGCCCTCCCGCTGAGCTTCTGGACTATCCATTGATTCATCGCCACCCCCTGCTCGATGGCTTCCAGCGCGAGGCGGGCATGCAGCTCCGGCGACGTTCTGACGATGAATTTCCCGCTATAACGGCGTTCGGAAAGCGGTTCTGGAGCTGACTCTCCGGAGGCACGCAGGACCTCCACGTGCTCCTGGACGGCCTCCTCAATGGCGGCCACGGCTTGTGGCGCGGTCGGCGCTTCGCGCCTCATGTAAGGCAATTCGATACACACGCCCAGGTACTCGTTGTAGTCGGGCAACCACTGGGCGCGGTAGGTGTAGCGCGTCACGCGGGATTTGATAGCACGGGCGCTATCAAAATCGGGAGTCACTCATCCCCAGGGCCGCGCGGCTCTCCGGACCATATGGCTCTCGCCGAATTTGATAGCGCGGGCGATACCAAAATCGGCAACGCACACATCCTTGCGGAGAGCGCCGATAGCGGGCCATATCTAACCCCGCGCCATCTCCTCCAGCCGGCGGATACGGTCCTCGATCGGCGGGTGCGTCGAGAACAGTGATCCGATTCGCTCGCCCGCGCGGAACGGGTTGGCGATCATCAAATGCGCCTGGCTGGCCAGTTGCGGCTCCGGTGGCAGCGGGGCCGCCTGAACACCGCCCGAGATCTTGCGCAGGGCCGACGCGAGGGCCAGCGGGTCGCCGGTCAACACCGCGCCCGATTCGTCCGCCTGGTACTCACGCGACCGGGACACCGCCAGCCGCACCACCGTCGCGGCGATCGGGCCCAGCAACGAAACCAGCAGCAGCGCAAAGGGATTCTCGCCGTCCCGGTTACCGCCGAACATGCCGGCCCAGATGGCCATGTTGGCCAGGGCGGTGATGATCGACGCCATCGCACCGGCGATGCAGGAGATGAGGATGTCCCGGTTGTAGACGTGGGAAAGCTCGTGTCCCAGCACCGCGCGCAGCTCACGCTCGTTGAGGATCCCCAAAATGCCGGTGGTGCAGCACACCGCGGCGTTGCGCGGATTGCGGCCGGTCGCGAAGGCGTTGGGCGCGTTGGTGTCGCTGATGTACAGCCGGGGCATCGGCTGGTGCGCGGCGGTGGCCAGCTCGCGCACGATCCGATACATCACCGGCGCCTGCAGTTCGGACACCGGTTGTGCGTGCATCGCCCGCAGCGCGAGCTTGTCGCTGTTGTAGTACGTGTAGATGTTCATCCCGACGGCGAACAGCACCGCCAGAAACATGGCCGTCCTGCCGAACAGGGATCCGACAAACACGATCAACGCGGACATACCGACCAACAGGACGAAGGTCTTCAACCTGTTGGCATGGGGATGCCAGGTCATCGGTGTCCTCCTCGGAACAACACAAATTCTGCTGACTACACGCCTTCAACGCCTGAGATGGGCTCGCGGTTCCGAACCGGCTAGCCGTGCCGGCTGATGGTGTAGTCGATCAGGGTCTGTAGCGCGCCCCGGCCGGGGACATCGGGCAACAGGGCCAGCTCGGCGCGCGCCTGTGCCGCATATTCCGCCAGCGTGTGCTTGGCCTTCGCCATCCCCGGGGAGGCCCGCAGCAGCGCCAGCGCCTCCGCCACCGCCTCGTCGTCGTCGATGGGCCCCGCCAGCAGCTCACGCAGCCGCGCGGCCTCGGGCCCGGGTTCGCGCAGGGCGTAGAGCATCGGCAGGGTCTGCACGCCTTCGCGCACGTCGGTGCCGGGTAGCTTGCCGGACTCGTGCGAGTCGCTGTCGATGTCGATGATGTCGTCGGAGATCTGGAATGCGGTGCCCACGATGCCGCCGAGACGGCTGAGCCGCTCGACCTGCTCGGCGTCGGCACCCGAGAACATGGCGCCGAATCGGCCCGCCGCGGCGATCAGGCAGGCGGTCTTCTCATACACCACCTTCAGGTAATGCTCGATCGGGTCCGCACCTTCGGCCGCTCCGGTCAGGCCGCGCGTCTCGCGCATCTGCCCCGTCACCAGCTGGGCGAACGTCTCGGCGATCAACCGCACCGCCTCCGGCCCCAGCCGCGACACCAGCCGCGACGCCGTGGCAAACAGGTAGTCCCCGGCCAGGATCGCGACGTTGTTCCCCCAGCGGACGTTGGCGGTGGGCGCGCCGCGGCGGACCTCCGCCTCGTCCATCACGTCATCGTGATAGAGCGTGGCCAGGTGCACCAGCTCGATGACCGCGCCGGCGATCGTCACGTCGTGCGCGTCCGGGTCCGTCCCGATCTGTGCGGACAGCACGGTGAAAAGCGGCCGGAATCGCTTGCCACCGGCCTTGAATAGGTGCGTCAGGGAGTCGGTCATCACCTCGTCGGCGCTGCGCAGTTCGGTGTCCATGAGCTGCTCGATTCGCCCGACACCGTCGCGCACGGTCGCCGCGAACACGGCGTCGCCGAAGTCAACGCCCGCCACCACCGTCGCCGGAGTCCTCACGCGAACAAACATACTGGTGTACATGGACAGGGGATCGACCCGAGCCGACCTGGTGGTCGTGGGCGCCGGACCCGCCGGGTCGGCGGCCGCCGCGTGGGCCGCGCGCGCGGGCAACGACGTGCTGGTCATCGACTCCGCCAGCTTTCCCCGGGACAAGGCGTGCGGCGACGGGCTGACCCCGCGGGCGGTCGCCGAGTGCGAACGCCTCGGGCTGAGCGATTGGCTGGACACCCGCATTCGGCATCGGGGCTTGCGGATGAGCGGGTTCGGCGGCGAGGTGGAAGTCGGCTGGCCGGGCCCGTCCTTTCCCTCGACCGGCAGCGCCGTGGCCCGAGTCGAGTTGGACGACCGGATCCGCAAGGTCGCCGAGGATTCCGGGGCGCGAATGATGTTGGGGACGAAAGCCGTTGCGGTGCATCATGACTCGTCCAGACATGTGGTGTCGCTGACCTTGGCCGACGGCACGGAGGTGGGTTGCCGGAAGTTGATCGTGGCCGACGGGGCCCGGTCTTCGCTGGGCCGCAAGCTGGGCCGGCGTTGGCATCAGGAGACGGTGTATGGCGTCGCGGCCCGCGGGTATCTGGCCACTGAGCGCGCCGACGACCCTTGGCTGACGTCACATCTGGAGCTGCGCTCCCCCGACGGGGCGGTGTTGCCCGGCTACGGCTGGATCTTCCCGCTCGGCAATGGCGAGGTGAACATCGGCGTCGGGGCGTTGTCGACGTCGAAACGGCCGGCCGATCTGGCGCTGCGGCCGCTGATCAACTACTACACCGACCTGCGCCGCGACGAGTGGGGCTTCACCGGGCCGCCGCGGGCCGTGTCGTCGGCGCTGCTGCCGATGGGCGGCGCCGTGTCCGGGGTGGCCGGACCCAACTGGATGCTGATCGGCGACGCCGCGGCCTGCGTCAACCCCCTCAACGGCGAGGGCATCGACTACGGGCTGGAGACGGGCCGGCTGGCCGCCGAGCTGCTGGACTGCCGCGACCTGTCCCAGGTGTGGCCGTCGCTGCTGCAGCAGCACTACGGCCGGGGATTCTCCGTCGCGCGCAGGCTGGCCCTATTGCTGACCTTCCAGCGTTTCCTGCCCGCGACGGGGCCGATCGCGATGCGCTCCCCGAGGCTGATGACCATCGCCGTGCGGGTGATGGCCAACCTCGTCACCGACGACGACGCCGACTGGGTGGCGCGGGCTTGGCGGGGCGGCGGACGCCTGTCGCGACTGATCGATCGCCGAGTGCCGTTCAGCTGAACCACCGAGCAAGGCCGTCGACGTGCGCAAAGAGGCTCCCGACCGGTCCATCGGCGGGTGGGATTTTTCCGCACACCCCGGACGAGCGGTGTATAGTCCGGCTAATGAAGGGAACGAAGCTGGCTACTATCGGCGGTGTGGCCGCCGCTGCCATCGCGCTGGCCGCGCCGGCGTTCGCGTCGCCGCCGCCGTCCAATGACTACGACGCCCCGTTCAAGAACACCGTCAACGGCTTCGGCATCTACCAGCCGCAGGACCAGCTCGCGTGGCTGGGCAAGATCACCTGCGACCGGATTGGCAGGGGCGTGGACGGCGACCCGTACAAGTCGGCCACTTTCATTCAGCGCAACCTGCCGCGCGGCACCACCCAGGGACAAGCGTTCCAGTTCCTCGGCGCCGCCGTTGACCATTACTGCCCGGACCAGATCGGCTTCGTGCAGTCGGCGGGTCAGCACTAGAGCGTTCTCAGCGTAGGGGTTTGTACCCCGCGTGTAGGGCCACGATGCCGCCGGTCAGGTTGCGCCACCGCACCGCCGCCCATCCGGCCCGTGAAATCTGCTGAGCCAGGCTGGCCTGGTGTGGCCACGCCCTGATCGACTCCGCGAGGTACACGTAGGCGTCGGGGTTGCTGGACACCGTGCGCGCCACCCGCGGCAGCGCCCGCATCAAGTACTCCTTGTAGGCGGTCGCGAACAGCGCGTTGGTGGGCGTGGAGAATTCGCATACCACCAGCCGGCCGCCCGGCCGGGTGACGCGCGCCATCTCGCGTAGCGCCGTCTGCGGGTCGACGACATTGCGCAACCCGAAACTGATTGTGACAGCATCGAATACGTCATCGCCAAAGGGCAGCCGGGTGGCGTCGGCCGCGACTTTCGGCACATTGCGCGCGGCACCCGCCGCCAGCATCCCGACCGAGAAGTCGGCCGCCACACACCAGGCCCCCGATTTCCTCAGCTCGACGGTGGATACCGCGGTGCCCGCGGCCAAGTCCAATACCTTCTGGCCGGTTCCGATCGCCAGCGCCGACCGGGTGGCTTTCCGCCAGTACCGGTCCTGCCCCATCGACAGCACGGTGTTCGTCACGTCATAGCGGCGGGCGACGCCGTCGAACATCGACGCGACATCCCGGGGGTCCTTGTCCAAGGCCGCGCGACTCACGATTCAGACGCTACCTCCCGGGAATTAGGCGGCGACATCGGCGTTGCAACACTGCGTGACTGAAAAAGTTTGGTTTATCACCGGTACATCGCGGGGTTTCGGACGGGCATGGGCGATCGCGGCGCTGGAGCGCGGCGACAAGGTCGCCGCCACGGCACGCAACACGGCGTCGCTGGACGACTTGGCCGATAAGTACGGCGAGGCGCTGTTGCCGATTCGATTGGACGTCACCGACCGGGAAGCCGACTTCACGGCGGTCAAGCAGGCGCACGACCACTTCGGGCGCCTGGACATCGTGGTGAACAACGCCGGCTACGGGCAGTTCGGTTTCGTCGAGGAGCTGTCCGAGCAGGAGGCACGCGATCAGATCGAGACCAACGTCTTTGGGGCGCTGTGGATCACCCAGGCCGCGTTGCCGTACCTGCGCGACCAGCGCAGCGGCCACATCATCCAGGTGTCCTCGATCGGGGGCATCACCGCCTTCCCGTTGGTCGGCATCTACCACGCGTCCAAGTGGGCGCTGGAAGGCTTCTCGCAGGCGCTGGCCCTGGAGGTCGCGCCGTTCGGCGTGCACGTCACGTTGATCGAGCCGGGTGGCTTCGACACCGACTGGGCGGGAGATTCGGCGAAGCACGCCGATCCGCTGCCGGCCTACGACGACGTTCGCGCCGCCGTGCAGGCCGAGCGCAGCAAGCGCTGGGCCAGCCCGGGCAATCCGGAGGCATCCGCCGCCGCGCTGCTGAAGGTGGTCGATGCCGAAAAGCCGCCGCTGCGAGTGTTTTTCGGCGTGTCACCGCTGGAAACGGCCAAGGCCGACTATGAGAGCCGGCTACGCAACTGGGAGGAATGGCAGCCCGTCGCGGAACTGGCGCAGGGCTGACTGTTAGCTCACTCGCCGTCTCGTTGTTGGTCAATTTTGAGACGGCGTTCAGTGCTGCTCGGGCCTCGTCGGCGCAGCTTCATGGCCCGGCACTGCCACCCTGAACCGTGCGACGCAGGAACGCAACTTGGTCTGTCTTCGCCTGTGGATCGTGATAGATATCGAAATGACCGTAAGGGTAGCGGCGCAGTTCAGCGTGGCGGGCACGCTTGGCGGCGCTCAGAGCGGGCGCAATAGGGGCTGTCGCATCGGAGTCGCATATGCAAATCAGAATTGGCATCTCGAGCTTCGCGACCTTGCGCCCCGGCCGATAGAGCGGGAAGGTCAGCATCATGCGGGCCGCGAATTCGTTGCGCCACTTCGAATTTGCTGGGACAAGGCGGTCAAATCCCGGTTTCGCTTCGGGCGCGGTCATTGCCGCAAAGGCTCCGGGCTCGCCAACAGCGGGCACCAACACCGGTGGGCGTCCCAGCCATGCCCCGGCTTGATCACGCACGGCCGCGACCACGAACCGCACGATATTGCGCAGCGGCACCAGCATCAGAGTGGGGATAGCGTCGGTGAACGGTGCCTGCGAGATGACCGCCGCGATGCGGGCATCTGAGGCGGCGACAGCCAGCACATGGCCACCGCTGAACGACGAGCCGAACAGGACTACGCGATCGGGGTCCACCCCGCTGAGTCGACGGGCCCACGCGACGACTGTGCGGTAGTCGTCATGCTGACGGCGGATGTCCAGCAGTTGGCGCGGCTCGCCGGTCGAGGCGCCGAAGTGCCGGTAGTCGAACAGGATCACGACGAAACCAGCATTGCGAAATGCTTCCGCGTAGCCGGGAAGCCCGTCGTCGCGCGTAGCCGACCAACCATGGGCCATCACCACACACGGGGCGTTGCCCGTGTCTGGATCCGGCCGGTACACATACGCGGCGAGTTGCTCAGCGCCCGACGGTATCCAAACGTCTTCCCTGACAGTCATAGCCATGCATTGTGCTCTTACCAAGGGTCGTGTTGCGGGCTTTGGCGATATCGCGGCCCCAACGCGAACTGAGTCCGTCGTTCGCCAATGTAAATCAGGCTTCAATGTGAAAAGAGCGGAAATGACTACACTTAGAGCTACGAATGGAGGCGGATCGCCGGGTCACTAGCGAATCCGCTGTTCCCTGAAACTGCCGGTCGGCTGCTGCAATCTCGGCTCGCCGCTAATCTTGCAGACAACCTAGGCCGCGGTCACGCGTATTCCCCAACGCCCTCGGCGGTGGTTTCCACCCGCCGATAGGGGCGCTGCCGCCGGTCCTCAACCGGTTCGCCCGGTTCGATGCGGCCCTCGTCGGCGAGTTGGCGCAGTACTCGCGATATGACCGTGGTGGGCGATTCCACGCGCGCACCGATGTCGGTGGGCGTGTTGACACCGGCATCGATCGCCGCAAGTACCTTGTCGCGCAACGTTGTACTGCTCGGGTTGAGCGCCGCCACCATAACTTCCCGATTGTGCGCGCCTTGCCTGAGCACCCCCAACAGGCCTGACAGGGGCAGTTCCCACTCGCGGTTGATTTCGCCGACGGCGGCGTTCGAGCGCGCTGCCTCCAGGTCGGCGATAATCAGCTGCACATCCCTATCGGGGCAGCCGTGGTCGAGAGCGTCGGAAACGGCCTGACCCATGAGCGACACCGTGTTTGTGTCGGCGCCCCGGTTGAGCAGACGGGGGCTCACAGCCGCAAACGTCTCGTAGGGCGAACGCTCGCCGAACTCGATCATTTTTGTATATTACATGTCAAGTACCTGCGCCCGCCGGGGCAAGCCTGCGATCGCCAGTGCCGCCGGATGCAAGCTTACCGGGGATACACCACCAGCTCTCGCGCTTTCGGATCGAATATCAAGATTTTGTTGGACGGCACGTGCGCTTCGATGACGCGCTCGTTTCCGTCTTTCACGGCCAATCCGGCCATTCCACCAGCAACGGGGGTTTCGAACATCCCGCCCGGTTTCAACCACTTCGCTGGGTTGTTGACCGAAACGAGCGTCGACTGGCACGCGAGGATCAGCGCGTGGGCCGCGCTGGTGAAGTCGCCTTGCTTCGGCGTCATGTTGCACACGAGGACCAGCGAAGGTTGCAGGGTCTCCAGGACTCTACGGAAGGTCTTGTTCAGCAGGTCTGCGCAGATGACCACGACCACGGAGAATTGGTCGCCGGCGAACAGCGTGATGTGTGTCGAGGCCTTGACATCCTCGAGGAACTCTCTGCTCCGACGGGAGCCGAGCATCAGCGCGAAGACCGCCTTCCAGTCAAAGATCCACCGAGAACGCTTCCACGCCTCCATGACGGTCTGCGGCGCTTCGTAGATGAATTTGCCGGACTTGGAGTGCCGCCGCTGCTGCATCGGATCTGTTCGGGGGAAAAGGATCTGAGTCGAGTTACGTCGAACTTCGCGTACCTGGCTGGTCTTGGGGTCGACCTCGTCCTCGACGTGGTGGTAGCTGCCCGACACCACCACTCGTAGTGTGTGCGGCCGGGCGCCGGGCGCGATTATGTTGCCGGCTTTGCCGAGTGCGGCAGCGACGTTTTTGACCTCGGCTTCCGTCATCACGAGTTCGGGGAGCAGGGCGATACCGGCTCCGGCGGCTTCCGCCAGCTTCAGGCCCTTGAGGATTTTCTTCGTTTGAGCTTTCGGGAAGCGAGGGCCAACGCCGAAGAATCGGGGAACCTTACTCGATTCGGGCGAAACCATGGTGACGCTCAGCCCCAGAAGGCTCTTGTTGGGCTGGATGAGCGCGACCTTCAACTTTTCGTCACCGCCGATGGCGGCGTCGAATTGCGCGGCGCAGGTCCTGTCAACGGTCACTTTAAAGTGGCCGTGTAGAAGCGGCTCATCAAGCCATAGCTTGAGTCCGTTGACGGCACTGGGATCGTGCTGATAGAAATCCGGCCCAGGTTGCGCCGACAAATTCTTCCCGCTGCCGTACAGAGTTTCGGCGCTCTTGATCGGGACCGGGACGGCGAAGCCTTGCAGATCTTCCAGGGTGTATACGGGACCGTAGGGGCCATCGAAAGCGGCGAAGCTCTGTCCAATCCACGTCGAAATGAGTTGCGCCGTAACCCACGCCGCAAGGGGAGGTTGATTCGATCTTTTGATTGCCTCGGCAAGATTTCGAACGAGATCCGGATCCAAGTTTGCCTTCAGGGGCTTGGAGATCAGCACCCAAAAGCCTTCGTTTTCGGCCAGATCCCGCCACCTTGCCGAATCGAACGGGTACCCGCCTCGCGTCTCTGAGGTCGCAAAACGCAGACACGCCTCCGCGACTTCGAATGCGCCGCCCAAAGGACCGGTCAGATCCTTGTGCAAGTCGTTGACGTTATAGGACTGCACCGGCAACCACCCTTCTCGGCGATCCCCCAGCCCCCGGATTACACCAGATGGCGCGGCTCAGGAGAGCGAATGCGTGAACCGGGAAACGCGCGTTCGTCCAAATTCGACGACACGTCGGCATCGGATCGGGGCCCGCGCCCGCCGTCATACCAGCGCCTCGGCCCAGGCGACATGCCCCTCGAAGCCAAGGGATTTCGCCATGTCGCGGTAGCGATCCCGGAAGCTCGCGTAAGCCGCGGCATCACGGTGAGCCCGGGCCAGCAGGGCGTGCAATCGCAGCAGCCAGATGTCGAACATGGCAAAACCGCCGTCGGTCGGCGCCCCGGCCAATCGCTGTATCGCGGTCTCGGCTTCGGCCACATCAGCGTCGCCCCCCCGATCGAGCAGCGTCTCCACCAGCACGCCCGTTGCTGGAATGCCCCAGGCCAGCAGCTGTCCCTCGCGGACCAGATCATCGACGGCCGCGCGCATGAGAGGTATGGCGCTGTCGAGCTCTCCACGCTTGGCCCTTTCACGCGCCAAATACGTCTGGACAACCGGCAACTCGCCGAGATTGTGTCCGCCGCGCAGGAACACGTCGCTTACCTCGGTCAGCAATTTCTCGCCGCGATCGCGCTCGGCAATCGTTTGCCGGTGTACCAGTGCAACACCCAGCGACACCCGGGCGAAGGTCAGAGCGAGGTCATCACTGGATCGTTCAGCAATCCGAACGGCGGCCTCAATCTCGCTCAACGCCGAATCATCGGGTACCAGCGACCCAACCATTACGCCCGGGAAGTAGACGTACCCGACAACCAGCCCGTAGGAGAGCGGGTCGGCGTCGCGCGCCAGAGCCAGGCCCTGGGTCACGTCGTCGGACCATCCAGTAAGACCCAGGCAACAGCGGGCCAGAGCCCGCAAGGGCAAGGCGGCAGCTAACGGCGAAATCCCCAGTATGAAACTGCCTTTCGACGGATCGCCGTCGGCCAGCTCGACTACGCGCTGTGACCACCGCAGCGCGTCGCGCCACTCGCCACTCTCGCTTTTGACGTAGATGAGAGGCAGGGACATCCCCACCGTCAGGATATCGTCGTGGATCGACTCGATGAGGTCCATGGCCTCCGAGGCCAGCGGTGAGGCCTCGCGCAGCCGGGCATGATAGGCGTGATCGAGCACCAGCGCCACCATCCCAATGGCCATTGACGCCTTGTCTCCGGCGACCGCGCACAACTCGCGCAGTTCCTCGAAGGGTGCGCCGGCCACGCTCACATGGACTCGCCAGGCGCTGCCGCACAACATGGTTCGAGGAGCAATGCGCATGGTTGCCCGGTTCGGGTCATCAGCGGGCACGGCGTCGGCGATTTTTTCGGCACGCCGCCAGCTGAGTCGCGCCGCGGCGATGTCGCGGTTCATCGCCCAGCTTGCGGCGCGCATGTGCCATCCGTACGCGGCGTGCCCATCACCCGAGGCCTCCAGGTGTTCGGCGATCAGCGCCGCGTTCTGGTCCGCCGCTTCGGGGTCACGTGATTCGATCGCGGCGGCCAGCCCTCGATGCATCTGAGCGCGATCCGATTTGAGCTGTGCCTCGTAGGCCACGGTGCGGATCAGCGGATGGTGAAACACATACTCGGGTTGTCCGGTGAATCGGATCTGATCGATCAGCTCGCCCTCTACCAATTCCTCGAGGAAGGGATCAATCCCTAGTGTTTCCAGTAGGTCCCGGCTGAACCGCGCGCCAATGACCGCCGCGGCGCTCACGGTGCGCTTGGCAGCCGGGTCGAGCCGGTCGATGCGCGCGGCGATCGTGGCATGCAAAGTTGCCGGCACGCCGACCTCGCCAGCACCCGCCGTGGAAACGTAAGCGCCACGGTCCCCGGCGAGCACACCACGCTCGGCCAGGTCACGCGTCATCTCCTCAGCGAAAAAGGGGTTACCGGCGGCTTTTTCGGTGATCATTGTGGCCCACCCGGCAACCGAGGGGTCCGGCCCGAGCAGCTGCGAGACCAGTGCTGCAGTCTCCGGGTCACTCAGCGGCGCAAGGGCGATGCTCTGAGCACCAGGCGCCCGGCTCAATGCGCCGCGATATTCGGGGCGGTAGGTGATGATCACCAGCGTGGGCGTCTGCGGGATCAGGGTGAGGAACGCGCCCAGCATCGACTCGCTGACCTCGTCAATCCAGTGCGCGTCCTCGATGACATAGACCGCCGGGGTTTCGCGCGCAAGTGAAGCGGCATTGACCAGCGCGGTCAACCGCCGCCGACGCGCGTCCGGGTCGACCTTCGGCAGCTCCACATCGGGATCTGCGATGCCGAGCAGGTCATCGAAGAGCAGCAAGTCCTCCGGCTCCGCGTCGGGAGCCTGAACCCGGATCCGGGCTCGTGCGGCTTGCGGGTCAAGGCCCTTGACCCCGGTGGCTGCCCGCAACAGCCTTGCGACGGTATCGAAGGGCACTTGGCTGGTGTGCGACTCGCAGAAAGCCGTGAATACCTCGATATCACGAGCAGTTGCCAGAGCGCAGGCTTCGCGCACCAGACGACTCTTACCTATGCCCGGTGCACCAAAAAGACCTACGACCGCGCCGTAACCGTCGATCGCGCGCTCCAACAATTCCTCGACGGCGAACATCTCCCACCGCCGACCGACCAAGTTCGATTCAATGCGCCCGGCTGCACGATGCTGTTCCCCCATGCCCAACAACCGCTGGGCGGCGACTGGTTTATCAGCACCCTTGATCTGAACCAACTCGGGCTGGCCGAGCGCCGCTACGCCATCAACCAATCGGGCGGTTGACGTACTGAGCAGCACCTCACCCGGCGGAGCGGCGGACTCCATCCGCTGAGCCATCCCGACCTGCTCACCGACAGCGGTGTAACCCAATGGCCCCGAGCCGATTTCACCGGCAACCACTTGGCCGGAGTTCAGCCCGACGCGCATCTGAAGGTCCATGCCGTCGCGCTCTCGGACTTCGGCGGCGAGCCGCTTCGCCTCTCGCTGAACACCTAAAGCAGCCCTGCATGCACGTATCCCGTGGTCCTCCAAGGCCACCGGCGCGCCGAACACCGCCATGATGCCGTCGCCGGTGAACTTGTCCACCGTGCCGCCGAATTGCTGCACCGGCCCCGCGCAGCAGTTGACCAGTTTCACCATGATTTCGCGCAGCCGCTCGGGGCCGACGGCCGCCGCCATGTCCATCGAGTGAACGACATCGGCGAAGAGCACCGTCACCTGCTTGTACTCCGCCGATCGGTCGACCTGTGTGACCGGTGCACCGCATTCGTTGCAGTACCTCGAGTTCGGTGGCCGTTCGGTGCCGCACGACCCACAGAACAGCCCCGTCGGGGTCAGTCCACCGCCACCATCCCGCCTGGGGTCCACGCCAGTATCATTTCACCGCTGGTCAACGATGTCCGTCGTATCGCCGAGCAATTTCCGAGACGAATTTTTGAGACTCTCGGACGTCGTCTCTTTTGAGACCGCTTCCAGTTTTGTTCGAATGGCCGGGCAATCAGAGTGCAGCGCATCAAACCGGCGCAGGGCTGACTAGCGACAGCTCACTCGCCCTGCGCGTACCGCTTGGCGAACATCCGCCTGCGGGCAAACGGCGACAGCACCGCCTCGTAGTGGCCGAGCAGCTCGTCGCAGATGACCGGCCAACTGCGGCCGAGCACGCTGCGCCGGGCGGCCAGTGCGTAGCGGTGGCGTTCGTCGATCAAATGGGTGGCGGCCGCGGGCAACCTCGCCTCGAACTCGTCGACGCCCAGTAGCAAGCCGGTACGCCACGGCGTGACGAGGTCCCGGGGGCCGCCGGCGTCGGGGGCGATCACCGGCAACCCCGACGCCAGCGCTTCCTGCACGACTTGGCAAAACGTCTCGTGCTCGCCGGGATGCACGAAGACGTCCATGCTGGCGTACGCCGCAGCGAGTTCCTCGCCGTACAGCGCGCCCGTGAAAACCGCTGTCGGCATTGCCTTTTGCAACTTGCTTCGGTCGACGCCATCACCGACGATGACCAGCTGCACCTCGCCGCGGGCGGCCAGCGGGATCAGGCGCTCCACGTGCTTCTCGGGCGCCAACCGGCCCACGAAGCCGACGATCGGCTTGTCCTGCGGCGACCATCGCCGCCTGAACGTCTCATCACGCGCCGACGGGGCGAACCTCAGCACGTCAACCCCGCGCGCCCAGTGGTGGACTCGCGGGAAGCGATGCGCCGCAAGCGATTCCATCGTTACGGTGGACGGTGCCAAGGTACGGTCGGCGAGACTGTGCAGATGCCGGAACCAGGCCCACGCGGCCCGTGACGTCATGGGAATGCCGTAGCTCGCCGCGAAACCCGGTACGTCTGTTTGATACACGGCGACCGTCGGCACCCCCAGCCAGCGGGCTGCCTTCACCCCGCCGTAACCCAGTAGCGCCGGCGAGGCCAAATGCACGACGTGCGGATCGAATCCGCGTAACACGCTCACCATCCGGGGCATCGGCACGCCCAGCGGGAGCGTGGTCACCTTCGGAAACATGCGCGACGGAACCCGGTGCACGCGGACTCCGTCGTGAATGCGATCCGCCGGAAGTTCACCCGGCGGGTTATCGGGAGCGATGACGAGGGCCTCGTGTCCGGTCCGGCGCAGATGTTCCAGGACGCGCAGCACTGAATTGCTGACACCGTTGACATTCGGGAGGAAGGATTCGGCGACGATGGCAACGCGCACGCCACCACAGTGTCAGCGCTGGCTGTCGCGAAGGTTGCCTACGGGCATACGTCGTGCGAAATCTGCTGGTCGGCCGCTTCGGCGCGCCGATCCAGCAGCTTGTCCAGCAGCGCCAGGCCGATCAGGAAGACCGTCGCCGCCAGCCAGCACACCACCGCGATGGACCCCGCCGGGATGATGGCCAGCCCGGCGTTGCGGTGCTGCACGCGAACCAGATTCGGATCGTTCTTGTTGTACTCGACGTAAATCCGCATACCGGTGGCCAGATGCGACGGGTACAGCACGCCGAGCTCGGGTCGATAGGTGACCCGCTCGGGTGTGACGAATTCGATGGTGGAGCGGCGCGGCCCGGCATCGAGCACCTCGGCCCGCGCCACCCCCATGTTGTGCCGAATCGCAAGGTCATCGCGCCAGGCGCCGGCGACCAGCAAGATCGACTGCAAGGTGACCACGCCGGCGACGATGAGCACCGTGATGCGGGCCCAGCGCAACGCGATCCTCGACCGGGGGTTGGACGGTTTGTCACTGCGGCCGTGAATCATTAAGTGCAGCAAGGTTTTCGGGTAGTTCACGCGGTCCTCATACGGCCGCCTTGATGGCCGCATGCAACTGTCGCAGCGACGACCGGTCGGCCTTGACCTCCAGCACCCGCAGGCCGGACCCGGGTTCGTCGAGGGCCGCGCTGAGTTGGTCGACCTCGATCTGCCTGCTCTCGACGTGATAGGCGCGGCAAAGTGCGCCCACGTCGACGTCGTGCGGAGTTCCGAAGATTCGCGATGACACGTCGGAGAACCGCGGGTCACCCTGCTCGAGCAACTCGAAGATGCCGCCGCCGTTGTCGTTGGAGACCACGATGGTCAGCCGGCGTGGTGTCGGCTCGGTGGGGCCGATCAGCAACCCGGAGCTGTCGTGGACGAACGTCAGGTCACCGATCAGCGCGATACTGCGTCCCTCGTAGGCCAGAGCGGCCCCGATCGCGGTCGAGACGGTGCCGTCGATGCCGGCGACCCCGCGGTTGGAGCGGACCTTGATGTCGTGGGTATCCAAGCCGACCAGCGCGGCGTCACGGACCGGGTTGGACGCCCCGAGCACCAGCTGGTCACCTGGCCGCAGCGCGTCGGCCACCGCCGCCGCGACGTGCAGACCGGTGGTCAGCGGATGCGCCTCGAGTTGAGAGCGCACCGCTTCGTTCGCGTGGCTGTTGATGTCTGCACAGCGCTTCAGCCAGGCCGGATGCGGGGTCCCGGTGGTGACCGCCCGCGTGCCGGTGGCCTGCGAGTTGCCCGAGACGTCCGGCCAGCGCGGCCCGGTGGTCAACGCGTACACCGGCACCTGCGGGTCGGCCAGCAGCGCCGACACCGGCCGGTGCAAGGTCGGGCGGCCGAGCATGATCACCTGCTTGGGGCGGAGCAGCGGCAAGGCGAGCGGGTGCAGCGGGTTGGCCGGGGCCGGTGCCGTCGGCTCGGCGACAGTCGGCAACTGCGCGAGGTTGGGGTGCGAGCCCGCGCCGTGTCCGGCGACGACGACCGTGTCAGGCGACAGGTCGATGTCCAGCGGCTGGTCGAATGTGACCGGTGGCGTGTACGTCCACGGCCGGCCGCCGGGTCGTCCCTGCGGGACCGCGGCGCCGTGGGGCTCGGCATCCGGCACCAGGGGTTCGCGCAGCGGAATGTCGAACTGCACGGGCCCGGCGTTCGCGGTGCGAGATCCCGTGGCGGCCGCCAAGACTCGGCAGGTGGCCGATCGCCAGGTCGCGTTGAGGGCATCCAGCCGTTCGGGCGCGCCCTCGGCCAGGCCCAGGCTGATGGTGGCGCGGACCTGGGTGCCGAAGTAGCCCAGCTGCTCCATGGTCTGGTTGGCCCCGGTGCCCAGCAGCTCGTAGGGGCGGTTGGCCGAGAGCACGATCAGCGGCACCCGCGCGTAGTTGGCCTCCACCACGGCCGGCCCGAGGTTGGCAACGGCGGTGCCCGACGTCATTGCGACACACACCGGGGCGCCGGCGGCGATCGCCAGTCCGATGGCCAGGTAGCCGGCGGTGCGCTCGTCGATGCGGACGTGCAGCCGGAGCCGGCCCGACCGGTCGGCGTCCTGCAGCGCGAACGCCAGCGGCGCGTTCCGCGACCCAGGACACAGCACCACGTCGCGGACGCCGCCGCGGATCAGCTCGTCAACGACGACGCGGGCCTGTGTCGTCGAGGGGTTCACTCATACAGAGTGTCACAGCCCGCTCACCGGGCGCCGAGCGTGGACTTATCGGGCTGGTTCGCTATGATTTCGCCCCACAAGTCGACGTTTGGGCGCGGCGAACTACGTGCCGGCGAAGAACTTCAGCGCCGCCTCGTTGACGGCTTCCGGGCGCTCGAAGAACCCGAGGTGGCCGGCGTCGGGAATCTGCACGTAGCGCCCGTTGGGCAGCGCATCGGCGACCTCTCGTCCCAAGTAGGCCGGCGTCAACACGTCGTCGGAGAAACCGATCACCAGCACCGGCGCCGCGATGCTGCGGTAGGCCGGCAACCGGTTGGTGTACGGGGCGATATCCAGCTGGCAACGCGTGCCGGGGGTGGCCTTGACCGGCCACATGGAAAACATTGCGATCCAGTCCGCGACCGCGTCGTCGTCGTTGAGGGTCTTGTGCGAAAAGTTTTCCAGCAGGCGGATTTTCGCCTCGTAGGAGCTCGGCAGCTCGACACCGGCGTCGCACAGCTCCTCCTCGGCGTCGCGGAAGAATGTCCGGGTTCGGTCCATGCGGCCCCGGGTGCCCATCAACACCGCGGAGCTGACCAGCTCGGGCCGGGCCATCATGAGTTCCTGGGCGATGAACGCACCCATCGACATTCCCACGATGCGGGCCGGAGCGGCGTCCAGCCCTTCGATCAGCGCCGCGGTGTCGGCCACCATGGTCTGCGTCGTGAAGCCCTGCGCGTTCTCGGTGGCGCCGATCCCGCGATTGTCGAAGGTGATGACGCGGTATCCGGCCGCCAAGAACGCGGGAACCTGATACGGCTGCCAGGTCCGGCCTGCGCCGCCGTGGCCGGCGATGAACACGACCGGCTCGCCGGAGCCGCGGTCGTCGTAAGCCAGGTTGATCACTCGGACGACGGTACAAGGAGTGGGTGGCAGGCCTTGACCCGGTCGATCCACCACTGCCGCCGCTCGGGGGGCGCGGCGAGGGCCTGCAGCCGCGCCGGATCGGGCGTTACCGGTCCCACCGCCAGCGTGCCGTCGACGGGCGGGGCGACGTCTGCCACATCTTCCAAGAACAGCCGGCCGGTGCCCAGTCCGCACGCGTGGCGCACGACCGGCAGGGCGGCCGCGGCGGCCAGCCCGGCGGCGATTCCGACCGCGGAGTCGATCGCGCTGGAGACCACGACCGGGATGTCGATCTGCGCGGCGATCGACAGCATGGCCGAAATGCCGCCCAGCGGAGCGACTTTCAACACGGCGATGTCGGCGGCACCGGCGCGGACCACGGCGAGCGGGTCGTCGGCCTTGCGGATGCTTTCGTCGGCGGCGATCGGCACGTCGACCCGCCGGCGCAGCGCCGCGAGTTCGTCGACGGTCGCGCACGGTTGTTCGAGGTACTCCAGCGGGCCGTCGGCGGTCAGGGCGCCCGCCGCCCGCACCGCCTGCTCGACGCTCCAGCCGCCGTTGGCATCCACCCGCACGGTCGGCATGAGTTCCCGCACCGCGTTGACCCGGTCGACGTCGTCGGCCAGCGTCTGCCCGGGCTCGGCGACCTTCACCTTGGCCGTGCGGGCGCCCGGGAACCGGGCCAGCACCTCGCCCACCCGGGCGGCCTCGACGGCCGGCACGGTGGCGTTGATCGGGATGCGATCGCGCCGCCGCGGTGGCGGCTGGCGGTAGGCGGCCTCGATGCCGGACGCCAGCCAGTGCGCGGCCTCCGGCGGCGCGTATTCCAGAAAGGCCCCGAATTCGCCCCACCCGGCCGGGCCCTCGATCAGCGCGACCTCCCGCGTGGTGATGCCGCGGAACCGCACGCGCATCGGCAGCGCCACCACGTGCAGGCGGTCCAGCAGGTCCGCTACCGCGGGTATCACGCGCCGTAGACCTGGCGGCCCGCCAGGAACGTCGCGCGCACCTGCAGGTCGGCGATCCGCTCGGGCGCCACGGTCCGCGGATCGGCCGACAGCACCACCAGGTCGGCGTACTTGCCCACCTCGAGCGAGCCGATCACGTCGTCGGCGAACAGCTGCCAGGCGGCGTCGATGGTCTGCGCGCGGATCGCCTGCTCGACCGTCAACCGCTCCTCGGGCGCCAGCACCCGGCCGCTGGGCGCCATCCGCGTCACGGCGACGCTGATGTTGCGCAGCGGCTCCTCGGGCGTGACCGGGGGGTCGTTGTGCAGCGAGATGCGCATGCCGGTGGCCACCGCGGAACCGGCTGGCATCCAACGGGATCCGCGCTCCGGCCCGAACAGCCCGTCGACGATGATGTCGCCCCAGTAGTGGATCTGGTCGACGAAGATGCTGCAGGTGACACCCAGGTCGGCGGCCCGCTGCAGCTGCTCGGGCCGGATGGCGCCGACGTGCTCGAGCCGCAGCCGGTGGTCGTCGCGCGGGTGCTGACGTAGCGCCTCTTCGTAGATGTCGAGGATGGTGTCCACGCCGGCGTCGCCCTGCACGTGGCAGGCCATCTGCCAGCCCAGTGGGAAGTAGGCGGAGACGATTTCGGTGAGCTGTTCGGCGGTGTAGTTGGCGCATCCGCAGGAGCCGGGTGTCACCCCGATGGCGCGGGTGGCCGCGGTGTCCAGGTATGGGAAGGACAGGGCGATGTTGCCGACCCACGGGGAACCGTCCACCCAGATCTTGATGCCGACCTGGCGCAGCATGTCGTCGCCCTGGCCGGGGGTGGCGTCGGTGTACAGCTGCGGGTTGGACATCTCGTAGGTGCGCAGCCGGACCGTCAGCTCGTCGCGCAACTGCTCGACCAGCGGCCGAAACGCGGGGTCGAAGGCCATCTCCGAGCAGGTGGTCAGCCCGGCGCGGTTGAGCCGGGCGCATTCGGCGCGCAGCATCGGCGGATAGTCGCCGGGCGCGATGGCCCCGGCCAGCAGCGGGAACACCGCGCCGATTTCCTCGGCGGTGCCGTCCAGGTCGCCGTGGGCGTCGCGGCCGAACCGGGCGCCCTTGGGGTCGGGGGTGTCGCGGGTCAGGTCGGCGCGGTGGGCGGCGAGCGAGTTGAAGTAGGCCTTGTGCCCGGAGTTGTGGATGATGACCAGCGGCCCGTCCGGCGCGATCTCGTCGAGCCAGGGCAGCGTCGGCTGGGGCAGCCCGGACTGCAGCAGCGGATCCCAGCCGTTGAGGTAGGCGCCGGCCGCTCCCCGTCGCGGCGACCTCGCGGTGGACGGCGGCGACGACGTCGTCGGCGTCGGGCAGCGTGACGGGCCGGATGTCGACGATCCGGTCCGACAGCGCCAGGGCCTCCATCAGCGGATGACCATGCGCCTCAATGAATCCCGGCATGACGCAGCCGTCACCGACGTCGATGGTGCGGGTGTGGGCGCCGACGAACCCGGCAACATCGGAGCGGCTGCCGACGGCAACGATGCGCCCGTCGGCGACGGCGAGCGCCTCGGCGGTGGGCCGCGCGTCGTCGACGGTAAGCACGGTTCCGGTGATGACGACATCTGCGGCGGCCATATGCACGGATGCTAGTGCTCCGAGGGGGTGGCTGACCGGAATTGCAACACGTTCTAGTCTTGCCCCATGAGTGACGAGCTGTTGCGCAACCCGACCCATAACGGCCACCTGCTGGTGGGCGCGCTCAAGCGCCACAAGAACAAGCCGGTGCTGTTTCTCGGCGACACCACGCTGACCGGTGGGCAGATGGCCGACCGGATCAGCCAATACGTCCAGGCGTTCGACGCGCTGGGCGCCGGTACCGGCGTCACGGTCGGCCTGCTGTCGCTCAACCGCCCCGAAGTGCTGATGATCCTCGGCGCCAGCCAGACCCAGGGTTACCGGCGCACGGCCCTGCACCCGCTCGGCTCGCTGGACGACCACGCGTACGTGCTCAACGACGCCGGTGCCAGCGCGCTGATCATCGATCCCAACCCGATGTTCGTCGAACGCGCACTGGGGCTGCTGGAGCGGGTGAACTCGCTCAAGCAGATCCTCACCATCGGCCCGGTCCCCGAGGCACTCAACGGCGTGGCTGTCGACGTGGCGGCCGAGGCGGCCAAGTACGAGCCGAAGCCGCTGGTCGTTGCCGACCTGCCGCCACACCATATCGGCGGCCTGACCTACACGGGCGGCACGACGGGCAAGCCCAAAGGCGTGATAGGCACCACCGGCAACATCGCCACCATGACGTCGATCCAGCTGGCCGAGTGGGAATGGCCGGAGAACCCGCGCTTTTTGATGTGCACGCCGCTGTCGCACGCCGGTGCGGCGTTTTTCACCCCCACCCTGGTCAAGGGCGGCCAGATGATTGTCCTGGGTAAGTTCGACCCGGCCGAGGTACTCAAAGTCATTGAAGAACAACGGATTACAGCAACAATGCTGGTGCCGTCGATGTTGTACGCGTTGATGGATCACCCGGATTCCCACACCCGGGACCTGTCCTCGTTGGAGACGGTCTACTACGGCGCTTCGGCGATCAACCCGGTGCGGCTGGCCGAGGCGATCCGCCGGTTCGGACCGATCTTCGCCCAGTACTACGGGCAATCGGAGGCGCCGATGGTGATCACGTACTTGGCCAAGGGAGACCACGAAGAGAAGCGACTCACCTCCTGCGGGCGCCCGACACTGTTCGCGCGGGTGGCGCTGCTGGGTCAGGACGGCCGGCCGGTGCCGCAGGGCGAGCCCGGCGAGATCTGTGTCAGCGGACCGCTGTTGGCCGGCGGCTACTGGAATCTGCCCGAGGCGACCGCCGAAACATTCAAGGACGGCTGGCTGCACACCGGCGACATGGCCCGCGAGGACGAGGACGGCTTCTACTACATCGTCGACCGGGTCAAGGACATGATCGTCACGGGTGGGTTCAACGTGTTCCCGCGGGAAGTGGAGGACGTCGTCGCCGAGCATTCGGCGGTCGCACAGGTCTGTGTGGTCGGGTCGCCCGACGAGAAGTGGGGCGAGGCCGTCACCGCCGTGGTGGTGCTGCGCGCCGACGCCCCGCGCGACGACGCCGCGATCGAGACGATGACCGCCGAGATTCAGGCCGCGGTCAAGGAGCGCAAGGGCTCCGTGCAGTCGCCCAAGCGGGTGGTGATCGTCGACTCGTTGCCGTTGACCGGGCTGGGCAAGCCGGACAAGAAGGCCGTGCGCGCGCGGTTCTGGGAGGGCGCCGACCGCGCCGTCGGCTAGCTGTTCGCCGAATGTGCGGCTGGTCGCACACTCGCGTTCGAATGTGCGGCTGGCTTCACACTCGGCAGTCGCGCAGCGGCCACGGGGTAACGTCGCTGCCTATGGGCAAACCGATCAAGCCGCCGTGGTGGCTGAAGCCGGCCAACAAGGTCTTCATCCAGATGTCGCGGCTGGGAATGAGTTTCGGCGGCGAGAGCCCCGTCGTGTTGACGGTGGCCGGCCGCAAGTCCGGCGCGCCCCGCTCGACACCGGTGACCCCCATGACGGTCGACGGCCGGCAGTACGTGGTCGCCGGGTTTCCGGGCGCCGACTGGGTGGCCAACGTGCGCGTCGCCGGTGAGGCGACGATCGCGCGCGGCCGTCACGCCCAGAAGGTGCGGATGGCCGAGCTGTCCGCCGCGGACGCGCGGCCCATCCTGCGGCTCTTCCCCACCGAGGTGCCGACGGGCGTCGGCTTCATGAAGCGGGCGGGACTCGTCACAGAAGGCCGACCCGAGGAGTTCGAAGCCCTGGCGGGCCGCTGCGCCGTGTTCCGTCTGGATCCGGTAGAGGAGTTCAAAGACCTTGGCTGACAATCCCTTCGACGCACAGGCCTGGCGACCCGTGGCCGGGTTCGACGACCTGACCGACATCACCTACCACCGCCACGTCACCGACGCGACGGTGCGGGTCGCTTTCGACCGGCCCGAGGTGCGCAATGCGTTTCGGCCGCACACCGTCGACGAGCTCTATCGGGTGCTCGACCACGCTCGGATGTCCCCCGACGTGGGCGTCGTGCTGCTGACCGGCAACGGCCCGTCACCCAAAGACGGCGGTTGGGCGTTTTGCTCCGGGGGCGATCAGCGCATCCGCGGGCGTAGCGGCTACCAGTACGCGGCCGGGGAGACGGCCGACACCGTCGACCCCGCGCGCGCCGGCAGGCTGCACATCCTCGAGGTGCAGCGGCTGATTCGGTTCATGCCCAAGGTGGTCGTCTGCCTGGTCAACGGGTGGGCGGCCGGCGGCGGGCACAGCCTGCACGTGGTCTGCGACCTCACCCTGGCCAGCCGCGAGCACGCCCGGTTCAAGCAGACCGACGCAGACGTCGGCAGCTTCGACGGCGGCTACGGCAGCGCGTATCTGGCGCGTCAGGTCGGCCAGAAGTTCGCCCGCGAGATCTTCTTCCTCGGCCGCGCGTACAGCGCCGAGCAGATGCACCACATGGGCGCGGTCAACGCGGTCATCGACCACGCCGACCTGGAGAGGGCGGGAATCGAGTGGGCCGCCGAGATCAACGCCAAATCCCCTCAGGCGCAACGGATGCTCAAGTTCGCCTTCAATCTGATCGACGACGGGCTGGTGGGTCAGCAGCTGTTCGCGGGCGAAGCCACCCGGCTGGCCTACATGACCGACGAAGCCGTCGAGGGCCGCGACGCCTTCCTGGAGAAGCGGCCGCCGGACTGGAGCCGATTTCCCCGGTACTTCTAGCGCCGAATGGGGCAACGAGCCTCGCCCCTAGACTCCCCACGTGAGCAAGAGTCCACTTCGCCGATTCACCGACCAGCTCGTCCTGGCCACCATGCGCCCCCCGATGGCCCCGCAGGTGCTGGTCAACCGGCCCGCCATCAAGCCGGTCGACCTCGACGGCAAGCGCATCCTGGTCACCGGGGCGTCATCGGGCATCGGCGAGGCCGCGGCCGAACTGCTGGCCCGCGAGGGCGCGACGGTGGCCGTCGTCGCCCGGCGGCAGGAAATGCTGGACGCGCTCACGAAGCGGATCACCACGGCGGGCGGCACCGCGCTGTCCCTGCCCTGCGACGTCTCCGACATGGACGCGGTCGACGCGCTGGTCGACGCCGTCGAAGAGCGTCTCGGCGGGGTGGACATCCTGATCAACAACGCCGGCCGGTCCATCCGCCGACCGCTGGCCGAGTCGCTGGAGCGTTGGCACGACGTCGAGCGGACCATCGTGCTCAACTACTACGCGCCGCTGCGGCTGATCCGCGGGCTGGCGCCCGGAATGCTCGAGCGCGGCGACGGCCACATCATCAACGTCTCCACGTGGGGGGTGCTGTCGGAGGCGTCGCCGCTGTTCGCCGTCTACAACGCGTCGAAGGCGGCGCTGTCGGCGGTGAGCCGCGTCGTGGAGACCGAGTGGGGCCACCAGGGTGTGCATTCGACGACGCTGTACTACCCGCTGGTGGCCACACCGATGATCGCGCCGACGAAGGCCTACGAGGGCATGCCGGCTCTCACGCCACAAGAGGCCGCCGGATGGATGCTGACCGCCGCCCGCACCCGGCCGGTGCGAATCGCGCCGCGGATGGCGATCGCCGCCAAGGCGCTGGACACCTTCGGCCCCCGCTTCGTCAACTCGATCATGCAGCGACAACGGATTCAGCCCAACCGCGCAGACGCTGGCTGAGCCGGCGCGTGTGATAGACACGACGTCATGGAGATCCTGGCCAGCCGGATGCTGTTCCGGCCGGCGGACTATCAGCAGTCGTTGAATTTCTACCGGGACCAGATCGGGCTGGCGATTGCCCGTGAATACGGTGCGGGCACAGTCTTTTTCGCCGGCCAGTCTTTGCTGGAGCTGGCGGGCTACGGCTCCCCGGACCACTCGCGGGGCCCCTTCCCCGGCGCGCTGTGGCTCCAGGTCCGCGACATCGAAGCGACCCAGGCCGAGCTTCAAGGCCGCGGCGTGCCCATCACCCGTGAGGCGCGCCAAGAACCGTGGGGTCTATACGAGATGCACGTGACCGACCCGGACGGGATCACGCTGATCTTTGTTCAGGTCCCGCCCGACCACCCGCTGCGCCGCGATACCCGGGGTGAACGATAAGGAACGTCCGGTTAACTGAGAGGTAACATCTGGCGACGAGTCTAGGTACACCCGCGATTCAGGTCTTGCTGCATTCGACAATGGAATCCCCCTACCACCAGAATCGGGCCCTGTGAACATCCAGTTGTTCCTCTTGATCATTGTCGTAATCACGGCACTGGCTTTCGATTTCACGAACGGCTTCCACGACACCGGCAACGCGATGGCGACCTCCATCGCCAGCGGCGCGCTCAAGCCCAAGGCGGCGGTCGCACTCTCCGCGGTGCTGAATCTGGTGGGCGCCTTCCTGTCTACCGCCGTCGCCGCCACGATCGCCAAGGGCCTGATCGACTCCAACATCGTTTCACTGGAATTGGTGTTCGCCGGCCTGGTCGGCGGCGTCGTCTGGAATTTGCTGACCTGGCTCCTGGGCATCCCCTCGAGCTCGTCGCACGCGTTGATCGGCGGCATCGTCGGCGCCACCATGGCGGCCGTCGGCGCGCACGGGGTGCTCTGGAAGGGCGTGGTGTCCAAGGCCATCATCCCGGCGGTCGTGTCCGCGATCCTGGCCATCGCCGTGGGGGCGGCGGCGACCTGGCTGGTCTACCGGATCACCCGCGGCGTCCCGAGCAAGCGCGCCGAGGCCGGTTTCCGGCGCGGCCAGATCGGCTCGGCATCCCTGGTCTCCCTGGCGCACGGCACCAACGACGCGCAGAAGACGATGGGCATCATCTTCCTGGCGCTGATCTCCTACGGGTCGGTCAGCAAGACCGCCTCCATGCCGCCGCTGTGGGTGATCGTGAGTTGCGCCCTGGCGATGGCGACGGGCACCTACCTGGGCGGCTGGCGAATCATCCGGACCCTGGGCAAGGGGCTGGTCGAGATCCAGTCGCCGCAAGGCATGGCCGCCGAGTCATCGTCGGCGGCGGTCATCCTGCTGTCGGCCCACTTCGGCTACGCGCTGTCCACCACCCAGGTCTGCACGGGTTCGGTGCTGGGCAGTGGCCTGGGCAAGCCGGGCGGCGAGGTCCGCTGGGGCGTCGCCGGCCGCATGGGTGTCGCCTGGCTGGTGACGCTGCCGCTGGCCGGGCTGGTCGGCGCGGTCACCTACTGGATTGTGCACCTGATCGGCGGCTTCGCGGGCGCCATCATCGGTTTCGCGCTGCTGATCGCGGTCTCGGCCACCATCTACGTCCGGTCCCGCAAGGTCAAGGTGGACCACAACAACGTCAACGCCGAATGGCAGGGCGACCTCACGGCCGGGCTGGATGATTCCGGCGAGCAGTCGCCGCCATCGGACATCCACTCGACGAACGGCGGCGGCGCGTCGTCCCGGTCCGGCTCCGACGACCCGACGGTCAAGGCGAACGCCTCATGAGTCATTTCAGCGACTGGTTCAACTACGGCGCCAGCCTCAAAATCCTGGTCTTTTCCATGCTGGCCGGCGCCGCCCTGCCGGGGCTGTTCGCCCTCGGCATCCGGCTGCAGGCGGCCGGGGCCGGCGACATCAGCATCGACGGCACCGAGAGCGGCACCCCGCGACGCAACCCGGTGTTCACCGCGCTGGCGTGGACCATCTACGCGCTGGTGGTCGCGGTGATCGCGATGGCGTTGCTGTACATCGCGCGCGACTTCATCGCCCACCACACCGGCATCGCTTTCCTTGGGGCTAAGCCCAAGTAGCATCGATTGATGCCCACCGAGTTACCGAGCCGGACACCGGGGGGAGCACTACCAGCGTGAACGGATTTCTCAGTTCCATCGTCTCGTGGCTGCGCGCGGGATACCCGGAAGGCGTCCCAGCGACGGACACCTTCCCGGTGCTGGCGCTGCTGGCCCGCCGGCTGTCGAACGACGAGGCCAAGGACGTGGCCTGCGAGCTGGTTCGGCGCGGCGAGTTCGACGACGTCGACATCGGGGTGATGATCACGCAGATCACCGACGAGCTGCCGGCACCGGACGACATCGAGCGGGTACGGGTGCGGTTGGCGGCCCAGGGCTGGCCGTTCGACGACGCAGACCAGGCCGGGGACCCCGCATAGCCGTACTGCGTGCCCTCACCGTCCCGCCGGGTTCGGCCGTCTCGTCGCTGTTACCCGCCCTGGAACGGGTGCTGGATGGACGCGACCCGGCGCTGGTCGCCCTTGCCCCCGGCTCGGATGCGATGGGGGCGGGCCTGCGGGTCGGGGAAATCATCGACGACGACGTTGCCCTGGTGGCGACGACGTCGGGAACCACGGGCGCGCCTAAGGGCGCCCTGCTGACCGCGGCCGCGCTGACGGCCAGCGCTGCGGCCACCCATGACCGACTCGGCGGGCCGGGCAGCTGGCTGCTGGCCTTGCCGCCGTATCACATCGCCGGGCTGCAGGTGCTGGTGCGCAGCGCGCTCGCCGGCTCGGCGCCCGTCGAGCTGGACGTCACTGATCCGGCCCGCGGCTTCGATGTCGCCGAATTACCCGGCGCGATAAGGCGTTTGGGATCCGGCCGGCGCTACACGTCGCTGGTCGCCGCGCAGTTGGCCAAGGCGCTGACCGATCCGGCGGCCGCGGCCGCGCTCGCCGAGCTGGACGCCGTGTTGCTGGGCGGCGGCCCGGCCTCCCACGGCGTGCTGGACGCCGCGGCGGCGGCCGGCATCGCCGTGGTCCGCACCTACGGGATGAGCGAGACCGCGGGCGGCTGCGTCTACGACGGCGTACCGCTGGACGGCGTCCTGGTGCGGGTGGCGGGCGACGGGCGCATCGTCCTCGGTGGCGCGACCCTGGCCAAGGGCTACCGCAACCCGGTGCACCCCGACCCGTTCGCCGAGCCGGGCTGGTTCCGCACCGACGATCTGGGCGTCCTCGACGACGCGGGCGTGCTGAGGGTGCTGGGACGCGCCGACGAGGCGATCAGCACGGGCGGGTTGACCGTGCTGCCGCAGCTGGTCGAGGCCGCGCTGGGCACCCATCCCGCCGTCGGGGACTGCGCGGTTTTCGGCCTCGCCGACGACCGGCTGGGTGAGCGGGTGGTCGCCGCGATCGTGGTGGCCGAAGGTTGCTCGGCGCCGACGCTGGACGCGCTGCGCGCCCACGTGACGCGCACCCTGGACCCCACCGCCGCGCCGCGCGAATTGCACGTCGTTGACGCGCTACCGCGGCGCGGCATCGGCAAGGTCGACCGGACGGCGTTGGTGCGCCGGTTCGCCGGTTCGGGCGATCAATAGGCTGGTCGACCGTGAGGGTGGCACGTCGCGAGTTATCGGCCGTCGCGGTGGGCGCGGTGCTGGTGGGTGCGGCGTTCGTGCTGCCGCGGCTGCACTGGGGCGTCCGGCCGCGGCTCGACGTCGACCGGGAGCGGTTCGGCACGCACGTCGGGGCCACACCGATTTTCGGCCCCTGGGAGATTCACGCAAGCTGGGGAACCGGGCCGGCCATTGCCATCGCGATCGCCGCAGTGGTGTGGGCACCCATTCTGGCGCAACGCCTTTCGTGGCGGGTGTTGACCATTGCCACCTGGGTCACCGCCTGCGGGTGGGCGTTCGCGCTGGCGATGATCGACGGCTGGCAGCGCGGCTTCGCCGGCCGGCTGACCACCCGCGACGAGTACCTGTCGCAGGTGCCGACGATCACCGACATCCCGGCCGCCGTGCGCAGCTTCGCGAGCCGGATCGTGGACTTCCAACCGAACTCCTGGACCACTCACGTCTCGGGGCATCCACCCGGTGCGCTGCTGACGTTCGTCTGGCTGGACCGGCTCGGCCTGCACGGTGGCGCCTGGGCCGGGCTGCTGTGCCTGCTGGTCGGCTCCAGCGCGGCGGCCGCGGTGCTCATCGCCGTCCGCGCACTGGCCGACGAGCAGACCGCGCGGCGCGCCGCGCCATTCGTGGCCGTGGCGCCGACGGCGATCTGGGTCGCGGTCTCCGCCGACGGCTACTTCGCCGGCGTCGCGGCGTGGGGCATCGCGCTGTTGGCCGTGGCGGTGCACCGACCCGTTCGCTTCCCCGCTGTGACGGCCGCCGCCGCGGGCCTGCTGCTGGGCTGGGGCGTGTTCTGTAGCTACGGCCTGATGTTGATGGGGCTCCCGGCGCTGGCGGTGCTGGCATCGGCCGCCGACTGGAGAGCGGTGCTGCGGGCGCTCGGCCCGGCGGCGCTGACCGCGGTGGCGGTGGCGGTGGTCTTCGCGGTCGCGGGATTCTACTGGTTTGATGGCTACGCCCTTGTGCAGCAACGTTATTGGCAAGGCATCGCCAAAGACCGCCCGTTTCAGTACTGGAGCTGGGCCAACCTGGCGTCCGTAGTGTGCGCGATCGGGCTGGGCACCCTCGCCGGCGTCAGCCGGGTGTTCGACGCGGCGGCGATTCGTCGTCGCTCCGGGTTCCACTTGCTGCTGCTGGCCATGATGGCCGCCATCGCCTGCGCTGACCTCAGCATGCTCAGCAAGGCCGAGGTCGAGCGGATCTGGCTGCCCTTCACCATCTGGCTCACCGCGGCGCCCGCCCTGCTCCCCATTCGGTCACACCGAGTGTGGCTGGCGCTCAACGCCACCGGCGCCCTGTTGCTGAACACCCTGATCCTCACGAACTGGTAGGCGGGATTCGTTACAGGCCGGCCGCGCGGGTGACCTTCGCGAAGCGACTGGCGGGCCCGCAGGCCTCGCGCACCGCGGCGACGTCGTCGGCGATGTCGAAGTCGGCCAGCACCGGCGCCGGGTACACCCCGATTCCCATGTCGTGCAACGCCCTATACGTCAGCAATCCGGTATCGGGCTGGGACATCGGTACGGTGCGCAGGCATTCCGCCATCGCAGGCACCGCCACGCCCAGCACCCACCAACCGCCGTCGTGGGCCGGCCCGAGCACGGCCGGTGCCTCCAGCAGCCGGCGCGCACAGTCGGTCAACACCTCGGCGGTCACCTGGGGAGTGTCCATCCCGATCTGCAGTACCGGATAGCCGTCAAAGCCTGAGCCGGCGTCGGCATGGGCGTTGGCGAGTCGGTCGGCGAAATCCTCACCGCGCTGGGGAATCACCGTGAAGGACCGCAGCCGTTGCCGGATCTCGTCGGCGCCGGCGGCGGCGTCCAGGTCGCCGGTCATGGCCACCACTCGCTTCGCCACCGGCGCGGCGGCCACCGCGTCCAGCGTGTCCAGCAATGCGGCGGCGGCGATCTCGGCGGCGAGTAGGTCCCCGACCGTCGCCGCCAGCCGCGTCTTGGCCCGGCCCGGTTCCGGCGCCTTGGCGACCACCAGCAGCGTCACCGGCAAGACGCTCACGAGATCACCTTCCAGAAGTCGAGGATCGCGGTGACGCTCCCCCGCAACGAACCGCTGACCTTCGACTTGCCGCCGGTCCGGGGACCGTAGCTCACGTCGAGCTCCACCACGCGCCAGCCGGCGGCCGCGGCGCGCACCAGCAGCTCCAGCGGATAGCCCGACCGCCTGTCGACGACCCCTAGGTTCAGCAGCGCCTCGCGCCGCGCCACCCGCATCGGCGCGATGTCGTGCACCGGCAATCCGTGGCGGGTGCGCAGCCGCCAGCTCATCACCACGGTGCCGACCCGGGCGACCCATGGCCAGTGCAGGCCGGCCACCGGCCGGCGCCGTCCGATGACCAGATCGGCGCCCTGGGTGAGCGCGGCGACCAGCTGCGGCAGGTCGCCGGCGTCCATCGAGCCATCGGCGTCGATGACCGCCACGATCGGGGTCGTCGCGGCCACCACGCCGGCATGCACCGCGGAGCCGTACCCGGCCCGGGGCTCGGCGACGACCTGGGCGCCGTGCCGCCGCGCCACGGCGGCGGTGCCGTCGGTGCTGTTGTTGTCGACCACCAACGCCCGGAATCCGGCGGGTATGGCCGCCAGCACGGCCGGTAGCGACTCCTCTTCGTTGAGGCAGGGCAGCACCACCGTGACGGCATCGCGCATGGACGTCTCAGAACCCGCGATGGGACTGCGGCTCCTGCGGGATCAGCGTCTGCTGGGTCTGCGTGCGCGGCGCCACCGTCGTTTCGTGCTTGCTGGGCGGCGGCGCCGCGGTGGTAGGCGTCTGTGTCGAGGTGAACGGCGCCTTCGAGCTCGTCGGCGGTGTCGTCGTTGTCACGTGCGGTGGCGTTGTTGTCGTCGGCGTCGTCGTGGTGGGCGTCGTCGTGGTCGGTGTCGTTGTCATCGTTGTCGTCGTCGTCGGCGTCGTTGTGGTGGTGGTAGTTGTTGTTGTCGTAGTGGTCGTGTAGTGGTCGTTGGGGTCGTCGGGGTCCATACCGGGAAGGGAATAATGATCGGGACCGGAATGGGCACAGCGGGATTCGGGTTAGGCACGTAGCCGGGAGACACCGGGGCAACGGGGACGGCCGGCCCACCCACGCCGGGCGACGTGCCCTGCGCCGGAAGAATACCGTTGGCGTCGGGAACGACGCCGCCCTGGAAGCCGGCGTTGGGCTGATCGACCGGGGGCGGTGGTACCGGCGCCTGCTGCTGCGTCGGCAACAACGGCATGAACTTGCCCGGAGCGGCGTTCTGGTGTCCCACCACCGGCTGTTGACTCGCGGTGGGACGGACCGCAATGGCCACCGCGGCGGCAAGCGACGCGAAACCGACGACCGCGAAAGCGATCACGGCGTTGCCGACAACTAAGGATCGGCGGCGGAGGCGCGAGGGGATGGCCTCGGTCCCGTCGACGTCGTCGTATTCATCGAATTCGGGGCCGTACTCGTCGCCTGCGAGCGGCTCGGCGTCCTCGGCCATCGAATACGCCAGCTGCGGCTCCTCCACCTCGGGCGGGGGCACCACAGTCGTCTCGTCCCCGGCCAGGCCCGCCGCCGGCGCCATCGCCGTCGCATCGCCGGCCGACAACGGGGTCTGCGCCGCGGCGGCGATGGCCGCGCCGCGGGCGAGGGCGAAGGCGGGATCGTCGGCGACCTGCACCCGCATGGTCGACGCATCGTGGAACTGGTCGGCGACCTGGGCCAGCTCGGTAGAAGCGCCCACCAGGTACACATCGCCCGGGGCATCCGGCCGGGCGCTGAGTTGGGCCATCATCGTGTTGAACGTCGCGGTGGCGTCGCCGCCGGCGACTGGCTGCGTGGCCAGCACGGTCGGCGGCGCGTCCAGGTCATCAGCGGAACCCGGCACCAACAGCGTCGCCGTCGCGTCGTTCATCACCAGCGCGGCCCCGGGCCGGCCGGCCGCGCGCATCAGGGCGGTCACCGCCTGCGACTCCGAGAGCACCGCGACATTGGAAACGCCGGAATCTTCCAGCGCTTGCCGCAGCTGGCCGGCCCGCGGGTCGTCGCTCCAGCACACGCGGGTGCCGACGAGCCGGTGGTTCTCGTCCGCCAGGAGCCGATTGGTACTGACCACCGTCTCGGTGAGTTTCCCGACGGGGTTCTCCTCCAGGTCGACGACGGATTGGTCGATCACGTCGGCGCCCTGTGCGCCCGGCCCGACCAGCGCCAAGCGCGCAACGTCGCCCGTGACCGCGACCCCCAACACGACATCCATCCCGGTTCTCCTTCGGCTGGCTACCCCACGACCAGCAATGTCCCGGCATCATTACACTTGCGATACCGTTGGCAGTATCAATTATTCGGGCGACAAGGTTTGCCTATAACGCAGCGTAACCAGCTTCTCGAGCGACAGGACGGTCGCCGCAGAATCTGCCGCGCCGTCCGAACGGAGAATATGTTCGCAAGCCAGCAGTGTGGCCGACTCGGCAGGGTGCCGACCCGCCCCGCACCCGAACTTGCGCCACGAGTAACCGTCCTTGATTCCCGGGGGGCATGGTGACCCAGAGCAGTGACGACACGCCTACCGGCCCTATCACCGGGCGGCCCGGGGAGGCGCAGCAAACCGCGCGCATCATCCGGCCGGCCGCCGGCGATGCGACCGCGGCGGGGAACTCGACGCGGCGCTGGCACGTCGTCAACGACCTGACCGCCGTCGCGCTGCTCGTCATCGCCCTGTTCCTGCCGTGGAACCTGTACTTCGGCGTCGGGATTCCCGGCAGCAACCCGACCCTCTCCGCGGTGCTGCTCGCGGTGACCGTGCTGTCCGTCATCGCGGTCGCCGTGGCCGGTTCCTGGAGGTCGTCGGGCGCGCAGTTCAACCCCGCGACGGCGGGCCGGCTTCGCCTGGGCCTCAACATCCCCTATGCGCTGCTGGTGCTGGCCTTCGTCGGGTTCGACGCGTTCGAGACCGTCCGGTTCGGTGGCACGGTGAACGTGCCGGGCGGCGTGGGGCCCGGGGCGTGGGCGGGAATCGCCGGCTCCCTGCTGAGCGCGCAACTGGCGGCCACCGGCGCCCACCCGGGACCGGTCCCCGAAGCCGACACGCACACCGGCTGGCTGAGGTCCGCCCGGCTTATCGGCTACGCCTCGATGGTGTTGGCGGTGCTCAGCTTTGGCGTCAACCTCTACTGGCGGGTGCGCTACGCGCTGCAAAGCGCCGGCGGCGCCGCCGAGTTCGGCAAGCAGAACATCGCGGTCATCGTGACGGCGCTGGTGTACGGCGTGGTGGCGTTGGTCGCCGTGCTTGTCGCCGCCAGGTGGTTGCTGCGCAGCACCAGGGCCGCTGGGCTGGCCACCGTCGCGCTCGGATCGTCCGCGGTGGTCGCCGGGATCCTGGTGTGGAGCCTGCCTCTGGGGCGGGACATCGACGCGTTCCACGGCATCGCGCAGAACACGTCGACCGCCGGGGTCGGGTTCGAGGGCTATCTGGCGTGGGCGGCGGCCGCGGCGATATTCGCGCCGCGGACGTTGTTCGGTCACCGCAACACGACCGGGGCCGAGGAGAGCGCCTGGCGGGCGGCGGCCCGAAATGGCTTGCTGCTCATAGCCGTATGGGGCCTGGGCTCGATGGCGATGCGAATGACCGATCTCTTCGTCTCCGTCAGCCTGAATTACCCGTTCTCCCGGTACGACAGCGTGGTGCTGGCCGGGTTCGATCTGACCACCGCCGTCCTCGCGATCTGGCTGCGCATCAACCTGGGCGACGCCGCTCGCTCGGCGCGACTGATCTCGTCGCTGTGCGGGCTGGTCGCCACGCTGAGCGTCGCCCGAGTCGTCGTGGGCTTGGTGCTGGCGCCGCGGTTCGCGGATTCATCCAATTCCCCCGCCCAGCACCCGGTCTACGGGAACAACCTCGCCCAGCAGATCACCAGCACGTTCGACGTGACGCTGTGCGGCCTGGCCTTGTGCATCCTGGGTGCCGCCATCGTCACCGGGCAGCTGCGTGGCCGACGCCTGCGCCGTCGCCGCGCCGCCCGCAAGCCCGCCGTCCCGGCGGGCGGTGCTCCCGCCGCGCCGAGGGCGCGCGTCCCGGTGGGCCACGCCGCCCCGCCGTCGGCCGCGGCGACGACCCGGATCACTACCGGCCCGCGGCTCTTCCGGGGCGACGACTCCGCGACGCGGCAGATATCCGTCCAAAAACCCCAGATCTACCGGCCGCCGCAGGCGTAAGACCCTCAGCGCAGCGGCGCGAACGCGAATTCGCGGAGGCCCTCGGCAGGGTCGATGGCCGCGCGGAAACCCAGCACCTCGGCCGCCCGGGACGCGTCGGCGACGATGTGGCGCACGTCGCCGCTGCGGTACTGGCCGGTGATCACCGGCGAGAGCGAACCGCCGCGCGCATCGCACAGCGCGTCGGCCACCTGCAGGATCGAGACGGGCCGCCCCGAACACACATTGACCGCGGTGAAGCCCTCGATCGTCGAGGTGGCGGCCGCGAGGTTGGCTGCGGCCACGTCGTCGACGTGGACAAAGTCACGCATCTGACCGCCGTCCTCGAAAACCCTTGGCGGTTCGCCTTTTTCGATCGATGAACGAAATATCGCCGCCACCCCGGAATACGGGGTGTCGCGCGGCATCCCGGGACCATAGACGTTGTGGTAGCGCAACGCCACCACCGAGCCGCCCGTCGACTCCGACCACGCCAGCGCATAGTGCTCCTGCGCGGTCTTGCTGGCCGCATACAGGCTGCGCGGGCGCAGCGCGGCGTCCTCGTCGACGAGGCGCCACTGCAGCTCCTCGCCCCCGAGCGGGCAGCGGTGTTCGAAGCTCCCGCCGTCGAGGTCGGCGCGCCGCCGCGGCAACGGGTCGACGTGTCCGTGCCGCCCGCAGTGGTATCGGCCCTGCCCGTACACCACCATCGAGGACGCCAGCACCAGGCGGCGCACCCCGGCGGCGAACATCTGCGCCAGCAGCACCGTGGTGGCGAAATCGTTGTGGCCGCCGTAGGCGGGGGCGTCGGCGGCGTCCACGCCAGCGCCGACCATCGCCGCCTGATGGCAGACCAGGTCCACACCCTCCAGCAGCGGCGCCAGGGCGTCGGCGTCGCGGACGTCGACGCGGTGACAGCCCTGCGGCAGCACCGGATTCGGGCCGTGCGCCGCGGGCAGCAGCGCGTCGACGCCGACCACGTCGTGACCCGTCGCCCGCAGCGCCGCGGCCACCCGCGAGCCGATGAAACCGGCCGCCCCGGTGAGCAACACCCTCATGGCAGCTCGACGGGCAGCGTGACGCCGGTGTGCGGCAGGCAGCGTGTGCAGTTGCGTTCGTCGGCGACGCGGCCGATGGCCGCGCGCACCAGCTCTTTGAATCCCCCGATGTTCTTCTCGAATTCGGCGAACACCTCCACGGTCGTCACGCCCTCGCCGGCCGTGACACCGGCGTCCAGGTCGGTGACTAAAGCTATTGCCGCATAGCACATTTCGAGTTCGCGGGCGAGCACCGCCTCCGGGTAACCGGTCATGTTGACCAGAGCGAACCCGGCGGAAGCGAACCACTGGCTTTCCGCGCGCGTGGAGAACCGGGGCCCCTGGATCACCACCATGGTGCCACCGTCGAGCACGTCGGGCAGGCCGGTGACCGCGGCGCGCAGGGTGGGGCAGTACGGGTCGGCGAAATCGACGTGGATGCCGCCGGAGTCGAAGTACGTGTCGGGCCGGCCGC
Source organism: uncultured Actinomycetota bacterium (assembly GCA_963820045.1). Taxonomy (GTDB): domain Bacteria; phylum Actinomycetota; class Actinomycetes; order Mycobacteriales; family Mycobacteriaceae; genus Mycobacterium. The sequence continues at coordinate 1,345,196 of CAWFYN010000010.1, read as the reverse complement.
TGGTGCGATCCACCAGCTGGTCGGGCACCACCACCGCACCCGGTCCGTTGTTGAGGTTCAGGCTGCCGACGGCGCACGGGCCGAAGACCCGTCGCACCCCGAGCTTGCGCAGCGCCCACATGTTGGCCCGATACGGCACGGTGTGCGCCGAGAACTGGTGGGTGGTCCCGTGCCGGGGCAGGAACGCGACCTCGTGTCCTGCGACCGCGCCGACGGTGACCGGCGCGCTGGGCGGGCCATACGGAGTGTCGACGTCGACGGTGCGGGTACCGGACTCGAAGAAGGTGTAAAAGCCGCTGCCGCCGATGACTCCGAGCATCCGCCCATTGTGGTGCATGGCCCTCGCCGCATCATGGGCGCGGGGCGCGCAACCGGGTGCTGGCAGGATGTCCTCGTGGCCAATTTCGGGCAGTGGATCTCCGGTGCGCGGCCGCGGACGCTGCCCAACGCGGTGGCGCCGGTGGTCGCGGGCACCGGCGCGGCGGCGTGGCTGCACTCCGCGGTGTGGTGGAAGGCGCTGCTTGCGCTGGTCGTCGCGGTCGCGCTGACCGTCGGCGTCAACTACGCCAACGACTACTCCGACGGCATTCGCGGTACCGACGACGACCGCGCCGGCCCGGTCCGCCTGGTGGGCTCGAGGCTGGCCGCCCCGCGTTCGGTGCTGGCCGCCGCGGTGGCGAGCCTGACGATCGGGGCTGCCGCCGGCTTGGCGCTCGCGCTGGTCAGCGCGCCGTGGCTGATCGCGGTGGGCGCGGTGTGCATCGCCGGCGCGTGGCTGTACACGGGTGGCTCGAAACCCTACGGCTACGCCGGTTTTGGCGAGGTCGCCGTGTTCGTGTTCTTCGGCCTGGTGGCCGTGCTCGGCACCGAGTACACCCAGGCGCTGCGGGTTGACTGGGTCGGGCTGGCGCTGGCGGTGTCGGTCGGGGCGCTGTCGTCGTCGGTGCTGGTGGCCAACAACCTGCGGGACATCCCCACCGACGCGCGGTCGGGAAAGATCACCCTGGCGGTGCGGCTGGGCGATGCCCGCACCCGCATCCTCTACCAGGCGCTGCTGGCGACCGCCGGGGCCTTGACCCTGGCGCTGATGGCGGCCACGCCGTGGTGTGCCGCGGGATTGGTGGCCACGCCGCTGGCGCTGCGCGCCGCGGGGCCGGTGCGTTCGGGCCGCGGCGGCCCGGAGCTGATTCCCGTGCTGCGCGATACCGGCCTGGCCATGGTCGCCTGGGCGATGGCGGTGGCGGCCGCGCTGGCACTGGCCGGCTGAGCGACCCGACTAACACCCTCTGAGGGCCGGATCGTGGTGGTGCTGCCCGGGCCCGCGATCGATCGGATAACAATGGGTGGTCGGCCCGCGATCAACGGCCGTTCATGGACAACACCGATCGGGGACAGCAGTGAAGCAGATCGCCGCGACCAGTGGACCGAAGAACATCGGATTGCTCAGCGTCGGGGCATACCGCCCCGAACGGGTCGTCACCAACGACGAGATATGCGAGAACATCGAATCGTCCGATGAGTGGATCTTCTCCCGGACCGGGATCAAGACCCGCCGATTCGCCGCCCGCGACGAATCCGCCGCGTCCATGGCCACCGAGGCGGGGCGGCAGGCGATCGGGACCGCGGGGCTGACGCCGTCGGACATCGACTGCGTGATCGTCGCGACCAGCACGCATTTCCTGCAGACCCCGGCGTGCGCCCCGGCGGTCGCCGCGGCCCTGGGGGCCACGGGCGTGCCCGCGTTCGACGTCTCGGCGGGGTGCGCCGGCTTCGGCTACGCGCTCGGTGTCGCGGCCGACATGATCCGCGGCGGGACCGCCGCCAAGGTACTGGTCCTAGGTTCGGAGAAGCTGTCCCCCACGGTGGACATGCAGGACCGCACCAACTGCTTCATCTTCGCCGACGGCGCGGCCGGAGTGGTGGTGGGCGAGACGCCCGATCAGGGTATCGGCCCGACCATCTGGGGCAGTGACGGCGAACAGGCTCTGGCGATACGCCAGGACATCGACTGGATCGACTACATGGACGCCCCCACGGGCCCGCGCCCGTTCCTGCGGCTCGAGGGCAGCGCGGTGTTCCGGTGGGCGGCATTCGAGATGGGCAAGGTCGGCCGGCAGGCGATGGACGCGGCGGGCATCAGGCCCGACGAGATCGACGTGTTCGTGCCTCACCAAGCCAACAGCCGCATCAACGAGGTGCTGGCCAAGGGCCTGGAGTTGCGGCCGGACGCCGTCGTCGCCAACGACATCGAGCACACCGGGAACACGTCGGCCGCCTCCATTCCGCTGGCGATGGCCGAACTGCTGGCAACCGGGGCGGCCAAGCCGGGCGATCTGGCCCTGCTGATCGGTTACGGCGCGGGCCTCAGTTATGCCGCGCAGGTCGTGCGGATGCCCAACATCTGATCGATGTCACGCTTCGTCGCTGCCCTCGTCGGGCAGCGCCTCGCCGTGCAACCGGGCCCGCAATTGTTGGCGCTCCCGGCGCCGGCGTTCACCGGCGACCGCCAGCGACGCGGTGGCGCGCCGGCGCAGCGGACCGAACAGCCAAATGCCCAGGGGCATCGCGATGATCAGAGCGAACAACGCCGCGACCACGATCGGAAACTGGCCGACCCCCATCAGGCGCGCCACTCCGTAGATCGCGGCGGCGAGCGCCACCACCAGCAGCAGCCGCGCCGCCGCGTAAAGCAGGACGTCAAGCACCGCCCGGCGGCGGGCGCGCCGCGCCCGGTCCTCGCCTAAGCGGTCCCCGGTGCCGTCGTCGCCCGCTCCTTCTGACACAGGGGAGAGCCTACGACGCGAGTATATTCGTCCAAGGAGGTGTCGAGTGCTCTACCTGCTGCTCGTCTTGATTTTGGGGACGCTGATCTACGTCGGCTGGCGGACCGCGCGGTCACAAACCGGCCGGCAGAAGACCCGCGTCATCGGTCCCGACGACGATCCAGACTTCTTGAAGCGGTTAGGCCACGGGGACAACAACCCCCGTTGAAAGGCTCGCTTTATGCGACTCCGGGGTTGCGCTGGTCGCCCGGGAACCCGTCGGCGACGACGCCCGCCAGCTGGGTGAGCGCCTCACGGGTCGACCGCTTCAGCCGGTCCAAGTCGATTTCGGCGCCCTCTTCGAGATGCGGGTCGAACGGCACCACCTGGACCGCGCGGCAGCGGCGGGAGAAGTGATCGATCACCTTGTTCATGTCGACCTTGCCCGTCTGCGGGCGGACCCCGTTGATGACCGCGACCGAATTGCGGACCATCTCCTCGTGCCCGTGCGCGTCCAGCCAATCGAGTGTGGCCGACGCGCTGCGCGCGCCGTCGATGGATCCGGAGCTGACCACGACGAGAACGTCGGCCTTCTCCAGCACCGAGGACATCACCGAATGCAGCAGTCCCGGACCGCAGTCGGTCAGCACCAAACCGTAGAACCGCTCCAGGACGTCCACGACGCGCGCGTAGTCCTCGGCGCTGAACGCCTCCGAGATGGCCGGGTCGGTCTCTGAGGCCAGCACTTCCAGGCCGCTCGGGCCCTTCGAGGTGTAGCGGCGGACATCGCTGTAGCGCTCGATGCTGCCGGCGTCGTGCAGCAACTGACGCACCGTCGCAGCCGTCTCCAGCGGGATCTTCTGGCTCAGGGTTCCGCGGTCGGGATTGGCGTCGACCGCGACCACCCGGTCACCGCGGACGGTGGCGAAGGTGGCACCCATGGTCGCGGCGATGGTCGTCTTGCCGACGCCGCCCTTCAGCGACACCAGCGCGATCCGGTAGCAGCCGCGCAATGGCCGGTTCACCTGCGCCACCAGGTTGTTGTAGCGGGCGGCCCGGGGGCTCTCCCCGAGATTGATCAGGTGCCCGGATAGTTCGTAGAGCAGCCGGCGCCAGCCCTCGGAGGGCGGCGGCTTGACCGGCCGCAGCAACATGCCGGTGGACAACTCCGGATACGGGGTGTGCGGCAGGGGCTCCGGCCGCGGCGGCCGGACCTGCGTGGGTGGCGCGTGGGCCGGGCCGGCGTAGTAGGCGCCGTAGGCGGTTGGGTCGACCCGCGGGATACCGGTCACCGGGGTGGAATCCCACGGCGGCATCCCCGCGGGCCGGGGTGCGGGGGGCTGCGCCGCCTCCCGCCGCTCGGGGCCGGGGACCCGCCGCTCGGTGCGGAATCCGGCGAACGCGCGGGTCGGCGCCTCGCCGCCGTCGGACAGCCCTTCCTCAGCGCCAGGCGCCGGCGATGTCGGGGCGGGCGGCCCCTGCGGAGGCAATTGCGTGGTCGGTTGCTCGGGCGCCCCCACGCCCGTCATCGGATGCTCGGACACGTGCACTCCCCCTTTGTCGGGTTACCTGGGTCGGTCGCTGGCGGTCACCCCACGCCCGCATACGAATGCAGGCCCACGGTTACCAGGTTAACGAAGAACAGATTGAAGACCATGGCCACGAACCCCGCGACGTTGATCCAGGCCGCCTTCCTGTCCCGCCATCCCGCCGTCGACCTGGCATGCAGGTAGGCCGCGTAAATCACCCACGCGACGAAGGACACGGTCTCCTTGGGGTCCCAGCCCCAATAGCGGCCCCAGGCCTCCTCGGCCCAGATGGCGCCGAAGATGACCCCGAAGCCGAACACCGGGAAGGCGAAGATCGTGGTCCGGTACGCGACGCGGTCCAGGGTCTGCGCGTCGGGGAACCGCTGCACGATTCGGGCCAGCGCGCCCGCAGTGTCTTCCGGGGCGGGATCACCGAGCCGGGAGGTGCGCAGCAGGAACAGGATGCTGGCGATGCCGGCGACCATGAAGACGCCGGAGCCCAGGCTGACCACCGACACGTGGATGGGCAGCCAGTAGGACTGCAGCGCGGGCATCACCGGCGCGGCGTTGGTGTAAAGCCAGCGTCCGGAAACCGTGAGCAGGATCAGCACCGGCACCAGCAGGAAGACCCACAGCGGGCGGTATTGCGGGCGGCGCAACACGAACGCCCCGCTGAGCAGCCCGCACATGCAGGTCAGGTTGATGAACTCGTACATGTTGCCCCACGGCACCCGCATGGTGGCCAGGCCGCGCAGCACGATGCAGGCCAGCAGCAGCCCGATGCCCAGGTAGACGACGGCCAGCCCGGCCCGCCCGACGCGTTCGTCGAACGGCCGCTGGGGGGCCTCCTCCACGATGCCGGGAGTGGCGCTGTCGGAGGCAACCGCACCGGCCAGAACGCGAGCGCGGGTGTCGGCGCGGCGGCTGCCGACGTAGGCCAGCTCGACGGCCAGCAGCAGCAACGCGATGACGAGCGCCACCACGGCCGACGTGAACGCCCAGTCGGAGTAGCGCGCCAAGCCGATGTTGACGTGCAGCGTGTTCATTTGACGTCCACCTGAGAACTCCTTCTGGACGCGGGGGGCTTGAGTAACTGCGCCGCTGCGGGCTCGCCCAGACCGCACAGCACCCGCTCGGTCAGCCGCTCGAACTCGTCGCCCCACCCGGAGTTGTCGGTGCGCGCCAGCCCGCCCAGTTCGACGTTCACGGTACCGTCCCCCGGAGTGAGCCGGACCCACACCCGGCGGCGGCGCACCAGCAGCGAAACCAGCAGGCCGGCCATCATCGTGATGGCGAAGACCAGCACCCAGGTCTGGCCCGGGTCGTGGGAGACCTGCAGGTTGACGAACGGCACGGCGCCATCGAAGCGGACGACGGTGCCGGCCGCCGGGCCCTGGTCGATCCGCACCTCTTGCCCGGCGCGCAGGTTGACGCGCTTTTCCTTGGTCAGCCGGCCCTGCTGGATCAGCCGCGGATCCAGCGTGAACAGCGATTGGGGCCGCCCGGTGTCCAGCCCGGTATCGCCGCGATAGATGTCGACGGCCACCGCGGGGGCGTCCAGCGCCGGGAAGCGCGACGACAGCAGCGTGCCGTCGAGCTGCTCGGTCGGCGCCAGCAGCCCCTGGATCGCGATCTCGTGCTGGCGGCGCTCGGCGGCGCTGCGATAGCTGCCGGCGGGCGGGTCGATGCGCACCACCCCGGACGAGAGCAGGGTCTGGGGGTTGTCGGGTCGCCATTGCACGGTCGACGTGCGCGTCTGGCCGTCGGGGAACGTCACGGTGAAGCTGGGCGCGTAGCCGTGGCCCTGCAGGTACACCCGGTCACCGCCGACCCGCAGCGGGTGATTGACCTCCAGCAGGTAGTGCCGCCAGCTGTTGGCCGCCAGATCGTGGCCCGCCTGGTAGTCGATGTCGGCGGCGAACGAGGTCGCCTGCCCCGACGGCAGGTAGTGGGCCGCAAAGTCGTTGACGCGTATGCAGATCGGATTCAGCGATGTGCCGTCGACGGTGTTGCCGGCGCGGAACGAATCGAACGCGGCCGGCGAGGCCGAGCAGAAGCCCGGGCCGGAGTCGGCGATGACGATGACGTTGCCCTCGTAGCCGAAAAGCTTGCCGACGGCCACCGCGACCAGCAGGCCCAGCAACGAGAAGTGGAAGACGATGTTGCCGAACTCGCGCAGGTAGCCCTTCTCGGCGGACACCTCCGCCGATATCTCCTCGCCCCCGTCCGGCTCGTTGTCCGGGTGGCGGATGGCGGTGCGCCAGCCGCGAAGGTGCCTGGTGACGGTATTGGCCAGGGCGTTCAGTTCGTCGGGGTCGGCTTGGAGCTGGGCGCTGGCGTGCTTGGGCAGCCGGGCCAGGTTGCGTGGGGCGGGCACCGGGGTGGCGCGCAGGCTGCGGGCGTGCTCGATCATCCGCGGGGTCAGGCAGCCCACCAGTGACACGAACAGCAGGACGTAGATGGCGGTGAACCAGAAGCTGGAGAACACGTTGAACGCCTGCAGCCGATCCAGCCACGGCCCGATGACCCGGTGGGCCTGCAAGTAGTCGTCGACCTTGCCGGCGTTCAGGCTGCGCTGCGGCAGCAGGGCCCCGGGTATCGCACCCAGCGCGAGCAGGAACAGCAGCACCAGCGCGGTGCCCATCGAGGTCAACGCGCGCCAGGTGTTGCGCCCCCAGGCGAATACCTGCCTCAAATCGGCAGCCTCACGTCGGTCACCAAGGCGTCGCGCAGCCAGGAGACGAAGTCGTTCCAGACCCCGCTGACCAGCAGGACACCGACCGTGATCAGCAGCGCCCCGCCGAAGATCTGGATGGCGCGGGTATGGCGCCGCAGCCAGCCCAGTGCCCCAACCGCGCCCGCCGAACCGAATGCCAGCAGTACGAACGGGATGCCCAGGCCCAGGCAGTACGCGATCACCAGCGTGATCCCGCGCGCCACGCTCGCGCCGTCGGTGGCCGAGGCGACGGTGATGACGCCGGCCAGCGTCGGCCCCAGGCACGGCGTCCAGCCCAACGCGAACACCGCGCCCAGCAGCGGCGCCCCGGCGACCGTCGTCAGCTGGCGCGGACTGAACCGGGCCTGGCGTTGCAGGGCCGGGATGAGGCCGACGAACACCAGCCCCATGACGATGGTCAGCACGCCACCGATCCGCTGCAGCAGCAGCTGGTTGGTGATCAGCGTGGTCGTCATGCCAAGAACGGCGACGGTGCCCAGCACGAACACGGTGGTGAACCCGGCGACGAACAGCGCCGCGGAGCCCGCGACCCGCCACCGCGCCGACGGCGGGGCCTTGATCGCGCCCGGAGGCGGCTGCTCGTCGACGCCCACGACCGCCGCCAGATACGACAGATAGCCGGGCACCAGCGGCACCACGCACGGCGAGGCGAACGACACCAGCCCCGCCAGCAGACACACGCCGAGGGCCACCAGCAGCGGCCCGGCGGCGGCGATCTGGGTGAACCCGGTCACTCTCGGGCCACCTTTTGCACCACGGGCTGCAGGTCGTCCGCCAGCAGTTCGCGCAGGAAGACCGCGGCGACGCGGTGCTGGCGGTCCAGGACGAGCGTGGACGGGATGACCGTGGTGGGGTACTTGCCCCCGAACGCGATCAGGGTGCGCATCGCGGGGTCGTAGATCGAGGGAAACGTCACGTGGCGGTCATTGACGAAGTCCAGCGCCGCCTGCCGGTTGTTGTCGCGCACGTCGATGCCCAGAAAAGACACCCCCGCGTCGCGGGTGGCGTCGTAGACCTGCTGCAGTTGGCTGACCTCGGCCCGGCAGGGCCCGCACCACTGGCCCCAGATGTTGATGACGACGACCCGGCCGGCGAAGATCGGATCGTCCAGCGACAGCGGGTGGGCCGGGTCCGCCAGGTCCGGCCCGGACAGCGGACCGGGGTGGCCGCGGCCGGAGGGCGGGTTGTAGTAGATGTCGGTCTTCCCGCCGGGCGAGACGAATTCGAAGGTGCCACCCTGGGCCACCGCGTCGCGACCGGAGGAACAGCCGGTAACCAGGGTCGTCAGCACGACCCCGGCCATCGCCAGTCGCCACATGTTAGGGCGCCGCCGGTTCGGCGTACTCGACGTCGACCAGCCGGTCGCCCTCGAACACCAGGGTGGTGATCGAACACAGCCCGCACTCCCGTCGCCGCGGGTCGTGCCACAGCCGCTTGCCGGTCAGGTGCAGCCGCAGCGTCCACACCGGCAGCTGATGGCTGACGCACACCACCTCACTGCCGGCGCCGCGGGCGCGGGCCTTGTCCACCGCGGTCGTCATCCGCGCCGCGATCTCGGCGTACGGCTCACCCCACGACGGGGCGAACGGGTTGCGCAGCTGCCACCAGAACCTTGGGTCGCGCCAGGCGCCATCGCCGGGGCCGACGCGGCGGCCCTCGAAGAAATTCGCCGATTCGATCAGATCGGGGTCGGTGTCCACGGCCACGCCATGCTTCGCGGCGATGGGCGCGGCGGTTTCCTGGGCCCGTTGCAGCGGGGACGCGACCACCGCGACGATGTCCCGACCCGACAGCGCATCGGCGACCGCGCCCGCCTGCTCCCGTCCGCGGTCGGACAGGTGAAATCCGGGCAGCCGGCCGTAGAGGACGCCGCTGGGGTTGTCCACCTCGCCGTGGCGCACCACGTGGACCCGGGTTTGCTCAGCCATCAGGGCTCGTCCTTCTCGGCGGCCGCGCGGGCCGCGTTGGGCAGGGCTTCGGCGATCCGGTCGAACGCCGCGTCGTCCAGCGCCGCGGAGACGAACCACGCCTCGAAGGCGCTGCACGGCGGATAGACGCCCGCGTCCAGCAAGGCGTGAAAGAACGGCGGATAACGCCACGTCTGGCTGGCCCGCGCGGACGCGAAGTCAGTCACCGGTGCATCGGCGAAGAAGACGCTGAGCATGTTGCCGGCCCGCGAAATCTGATGTGGCACACCGGCATCCGTCAGTGACTCGGCAAGCAGGGCGGCCAGCCGGTCGGCGTTGGCGTCCAGGGCGGCGTAGACCGCGTCGTCGGCGGCCCGCAGCGTCGCCAGGCCGGCGGCCACCGCCACCGGGTTGCCCGACAACGTGCCGGCCTGATACACCGGCCCCAGCGGCGCAAGCCGCTCCATCACCTCCGCGCGCCCGCCGAACGCGGCCGCGGGCAGTCCGCCGCTCATCACCTTGCCGAAGGTGAACAGGTCGGCGGCGACGGGATCGATTCCGTACCAACCACTTCGGCTGACCCGGAACCCGGTCATCACCTCGTCGACGATCAATAGCGCACCGTGCTCGGCGGTGATCGCGCGCAGCGCCGCGTTGTAGCCGGCCGCGGGCGGGACGACCCCCATGTTGCCGGGGCTGGCTTCGGTGATCACCGCGGCGATCTGGTCGCCCAACTCGGCGAACGTCTGGCGCACGGCGTCGATGTCGTTGTACGGCAACACGATTGTGTCGGCCGCCGCCGCGCCGGTAACCCCCGGTGAGGACGGCAGACCCAGCGTCGCCACCCCGGAACCCGCGTCGGCGAGCAGCGCGTCCACGTGGCCGTGGTAGCAGCCGGAGAACTTGACGATCTTGGGCCTGCCGGTGAACCCGCGGGCCAGCCGGATCGCGCTCATCGTGGCCTCGGTGCCGGAGTTGACCAGCCGTATCCGCTCGACGGGTGCCACCCGCCCGATGATCTCGGCGGCCAATTGGCTCTCCGCCGGCGTGGGCGCTCCGAACGACAGGCCGGAAGCGGCGGCCTTGGCGACGGCGTCGACGACGGCGGGGTGCGCGTGCCCCAGGATCATCGGGCCCCAGGAGCAGACCAGGTCGACGTAGCGATTGCCGTCGGCGTCGGTGAGCCGGCACCCCCGCGCCTCGGTGATGAAGCGCGGGGTCCCGCCCACCGCGGTGAACGCCCGCACCGGGGAGTTCACCCCACCGGGGATGACGGCACAGGCATCCTCGAACAGCCGGGCCGACGCCGTCGTCGTCCCGGCGCGCGCGGTCGCCTGGTCACTGCTTCCCATGACGACCAGTGTCCCAGCCCCCGCGGCCGGTTCAACTACAGGGTGTAGCAGTGGAGGGGCCTGCGGGCGTCCTGTTGGCCGGATTCCTGGGGAGCCATGAGGTTGCGGTGTGAGAGTCCCGCCAGGGGTTGAGGCGTCCGGGGTCGGCGAGTTGGATGAAGGGCATGCAATTTCCGCAAGGAGTGGCCAGGTTCAACCGTTACGTCACCAATCCGATTCAGCGCAGGTGGGCCGGCTGGCTGCCACCGTTCGCGATCATCGAGCACACCGGACGCAAGTCGGGCAAGCCCTACCGCACGCCGGTCAACGCCTTCTACACCACCGTCGACGGCAAGCCCGGCGTGGCGATCGTGCTGACCTACGGCCCCGACCGCGACTGGCTGAAGAACCTCAAAGCGGCCGGGGGCGGGCAGCTGCGTCGCAGCGCCAAGACGTTCGGCATCACCAACCCGCGCGTGGTCAGCCGAGACGAGGCAGCGCAGTACATCGACGGCAGGTGGGGGCGGGTGTTCGCCCGGCTGCCGTTCGAGCAAGCGGTGCTGTTCGACCGGACCGATTGAGCGCGGTTCAGCGGCCGACGGATCCGACCCGCCCCCGGGCGCGTGCGACGGCGTAGATCGCCAGCACCACCGCCCACGACAGCAGGCTGAGCCAGAGCTGGCTGCGCGCCGAGCGGTCGAAGCCCATCTGCACCAGGACGGCGGTGATTGCGGCGAGGGTCAGGATCGACAACACCGGGAAGAACCACATCTTTACCCGCAGCTTTTCGGCGGCGGTGCGCCGGCGCAGGACGATCTGCGACAGCGCGATCAGCCAATAGACGAACAGGATGATGGCGCCCGACGAGTTGAGCAGGAAGAGGAACACCGTGTTGGGCGCGACGCGCGCCATGACGACGCACAAGAACCCGACCGCCGACGAGCACACGATGGCGATGTGCGGAACGCCACGCCCGCTCAGCGTGACCAACCGCATCGGTGCCTCGCCCCGCTCGGCGAGCACGAACAGCATGCGTGACGCGGTATAGAGCCCCGAGTTCAGGCAGGACAGCACCGCGGTGAGCACCACGGCGTTCATCACCTGATCGGCGCCGCGAAGCCCCAGGTGATGGAGCGCGGCCACATACGGCGACGCACCGAGTTCCACGGAGTCCCACGGCAGGATCACCACGAGCAGGAAGACCGAACCGACGAAGAAGACACCGATCCGGGCCACCACCGATCTCGTCGCCTTCTGGACCGCGAGTTGCGGATCCCGGCTTTCGGCGGCGGCCACGGTGACGATCTCGGCGCCGACCATGGAGAAGATCACCACCACAATGGCGGCGAAGACGGCCCCGACGCCCTTCGGGAAGAACCCACCGTGCGAGGTGAGGTTGGCCAGTCCACCGGGATGGCCCGGCACGAATCCCAGGACGAACGCCGTGCCCACGCCGAGAAAGATCACGATGGTCGCCACTTTGATTCCGGCGAACCAGAATTCGAATTCGCCGAACGACGAGACGGAGAACAGGTTGGTCGCGGTCATCAACACCATCAGGCACAGCGACAGCAGCCAGAGCGGCGCGTGGAACCAGTAGTTGAGGACTTTCCCTCCGGCGACCGCCTCGAAGCCGACCACGATCACCCAGAAGTACCAGTACAACCAGGCAACCGAAAATCCCGCCCAGCCGCCGAGGGCCTTGGCCGCGTAATCGGCGAACGATCCGGTCGACGGGTTCGCCGCCGCCATTTCGCCCAGCATGCGCATCACGAGGACGATCAGCAGACCGCACAGCGCGTACGTCACGAACGCCGCGGGGCCGGTGTCTTTGATCACCACACCGGAGCCGACGAACAAGCCGGCGCCGATGACACCGCCCAGTGCGATCATGCTGAGCTGGCGCTGCGACAACCCTTGGCGCAGTTGCGAAGCGCTAGCCATGGTCGTTAACGACAGCACATCCCCGGGCGGCACACCAGCCGGGCGGCCGTCGAACCCCGGTCAGTCCAGACGGGTGGGGCTCAGCAGCCCGGGGCGGAAGGCGACCAGAAACTTCAGCGTTTCGGTGGCCTCGACCAGCATCGCCGTCGTCAACCAGGCGTCCTCACACCACAATCCCGTGGGAGTGAGCACCGCCTCGAAGCCATTGTCTTCGGCGGCCGCGCAAATCTGGTGCAGGTACTTCAGTGTGGCGGGCCGGTCGCCGGACATCGGCGTGCCGTGCCCGCCCGCCACCAGGTTCCGGGAATCGCCGTAGGTCGGCAGAAACCAATGGAACGCCAGATTCATCCTCAATCCTCTTTCAATCCACGACGCAGGGCACGAAAGCTCCATCCTGCGAAAGTTGCGTCCGGCCCGCGAGGGTTGAAACCGTCGAGATTGCATCCCGGCCCGCCGGCCGTGGTGCCATGCCGGCACGGCGGGGGCCGCCGCGAATCGTTCTCCGCGCCGCTGCGCGGAACCCGCTTGTATCATGTTGCGCCAGAATATGATACGGTCATCTGCCGCAGAGACCGTCACCGGTCGGCGCCCTTGTGATGGCCCTACCACGATGCCGCAACTCGGGCGCTGGGCTTGTTTCCCGGACGGCGACCCGGTGCACCGCGGGTAACCGGTTGGAGACCGATAGGTCACGCGAGATCACATAATGCTTCCAATACGGCGTGGCTCGGGCGGCAATTCCCGGTCAGCGCGGCATTATTGCGATCATGCCTGACCTGACACGCCGGGTGGTGCTGCGGATGGGAGCCAGCGCCGGCCTGGGAGCCGCTGGCGTGTTCGCCTTGAGCGCCCTGCTCGATCCGGTCAGGCCGTTAGCCGCGACATTGCCGCTGGCGCCCGCCCCGTTCGAGCCGTCGGCGGCGAGCAGCAACCTGCCGACCAAGCTCACCGGTTCGTTCGTCTCCGCCGCCCGCGGGGGCGTGAAGACGAACTATGTGATCGCGTTGCCGCCGGGCCAAACCGGGATGCTGCGGCCGGTGATCGCGCTGCACGGCAAGGACGGCGACGCCAACATGATGATCGACTGCGGTGTCGAGAAGGGTCTGGCCCAACTGGTGAAGGAGGGCAAGCCGCCCTACGCGGTGGTGGGTGTCGACGGCGGCAGCGACTCCTACTGGCACAAACGGGCCGACGGCACCGACTCCGGCGCGATGGTGCTCGACGAGCTGTTGCCGATGCTTTCGTCGATGGGTTTCGACACCTCCCGGGTGGGCTTCATGGGGTGGTCGATGGGTGGATACGGGGCGCTGCACCTGGGCGCCAAGCTCGGGCCGGCGCGCACCGCGGGGATCTGCGCGATCAGCCCGGCGTTGTACAGCTCGTTCGCGGAGAGCGCTCCCAAGGCGTTCGACAGCTACGACGACTGGACGCAGAACAGCGTGCTGGGTCTGCCCGCGTTGTCGCAGATTCCGCTGCGCGTGGATTGCGGCACCTTCGACCGGTTCTATTTCGCCACCCGGCAATTCGTGAACCAACTGAAAACGCCGCCGGCGGGCAGCTTCTCGTTGGGCGGCCACGACATCGGCTACTGGCGGGCGCAGTTGCCCGCCGAACTTGCCTGGATGGCGTCCTAGCGGAGGCCGATGACCGTCCGGCGAAACGAACTCCCCACCCGCCAAGTGGAGCGGGCGGTGAAAGGGACCGGATTTCGCCCTGACATCGAGGGGTTGCGGGCCGTCGCTGTCATCGCGGTCGTGCTCTACCATGCGGGCATCCCGGGTATCACCGGCGGCTACATCGGTGTGGACGTGTTCTTCGTCATCTCCGGCTTCCTCATCACCGGGCTGCTGTTCCGCGAAGTGACCGCAACCAATACCGTTGCGCTGGGCCGATTTTACGGGGCACGCGCCCGTCGCCTGCTGCCGGCGGCGGCCGCCGTCGGCGTCATCACCGCGATCGGTGCGGCCGTCGTGCTGCCGCCGTTGCAGGCGCGAAGCGTCTTCCTCGACGGGATCGCCAGCGCCCTCTATGTCGGGAACTACCGGTTCGCCACCCAGGGCACCGACTACCTGGCCCCGCACCTGGCGTCGCCGTTCCAGCACTACTGGTCGCTGGGCGTGGAGGAGCAGTTCTATCTGGTGTGGCCGGTGCTGATCATCGGTACGGCCTGGCTGGTCCGGCGCATCCCACCGCTGCGGGGCACCGCGGCCCGGGCGGCACCGTATGCGGTGGTCCTGGGATTGGTCGGGGCGGCGTCGTTGGCGGCGGCCGTGCTGTGGACCCGGTGGGCGCCGCCCTGGGCGTTCTTCTCACTGCCGACCCGCGCCTGGGAACTGGCCGCGGGTGGCCTGCTGGCCCTTTCGATCCAGCAATGGCGTCACCTGTCGCTGCTCGCCGCCTCGGTCGCCGGTTGGGGTGGCCTGGCGCTGATCGTGCTGACCTGCACGCAGCTGGACGCGAGGACCCCCTACCCCGGCACCGCGGCGCTGCTGCCCGTGCTGGGCACCGCGCTCATCATCGGCGGCGGCAGCGTCACCCGCGGCCTGGGGGCCGGCCGGCTGCTGTGCCGTCCGGCGATGCGCGCGATCGGCCGGATCTCCTATTCCTGGTACCTGTGGCACTGGCCGGTGTTGCTGCTCATGCCGGCGCTGCTCGGTGAGCCCGCCGGCCTGCCGGCCGGGCTGACCGCGACGGCCGTCTCGGCCGGGCTCGCCATCATCACCCTGCACCTGGTCGAGAACCCGGGCCGGTTCGCCGCCGCCCTGCGCCGATCGGCGAAGGCCAGCCTGGCGGTCGCCGGCGCCGCCAGCGCGGTCGCGGCGTGCGCCTGCATGCTGCTGCTGAACGCGGTGCCGGTGCCGGTCGGTCGCGGGGCGGCCGCCCCGCGAGCCAACATCGTCGCGGTACCTCCCGCCACCGACCCCACCGTCAGCGCGCAGGAAGCGGCGGTTCGCCAGGCCTTCGCGCAGGCGCGCGCGGCGGTCGCCGCGTCGGCCAACCTGAGAGCCGTTCCCGCCAACCTGGATCCCCCGCTTGCGCACGCGCCCGCCGACAAGGCCGCTGTCTTCGTCAACGGGTGCGTACGCTCCTGGCGTGAGGTCGGGCAAAACGACTGCGCGACGGGCGATCTCACCTCACCGACGACCGTTGCCCTGATCGGCGACTCGCACGCCGCCATGTGGGATCCGGCCTTCCAGCAGGTCGCCGAGCAGCGGCACTGGCGGTTGGAGACGCTGGCCAAAGTGACCTGCCCACTGCAGGACCTGCACATCCTCAGCCCGTATTTGGGCCGCGAATACACCGAGTGCGAACAATGGCGCGGCCAGATCATGGCCCGCGTGGCCGCCGAACACCCGCGCCTGGTCGTCGTGGACATGAGCCGGCGCTACGGCGCGGACTTCAGCTTCACCTCCTACGACCCGGCGTGGCTCGACACCTTGGGCCGCACCGTGACCCAATTGCGCAGCAACGGCGCGGCGGTGCTGATTCTGGGGCCCGCCCCGGATCCGCATTCCTCCCTGCCCACCTGCCTTTCCGCCCACCTCGACGACGCCGGCTGGTGCGCGCCGCCGCGCTCCGCCGCGGTCGACGACGACGGCATCGCCGCCGAGCGGGCGGCGACGACGGCCGGCGGCGGTCAGTACGCCGATCTCACCGACCTGTTCTGCACCCCCGACCGCTGCCCGATGATCGTCGGCAACACCCTGGTGTTCCGCGACGACAACCACGTGACGACCCAGTACGCACGGTTGCTGGCGCCGGTGATGGGCGCGCTGGCGGACCGCGCCCTGGTGGGGGAGCAGTAATGAACTTCTGGTGGCCGACAAACGTCATATCAGCGAAGGGTTTTGGGAGGTTGTAGGGGATGACTCAGCTGCTGCTGGTCTGCATTGCGGCCGCCGCTCCGGTCGCCGGGTTGGGCTTGGTGAACTTGCAAGCCCGCCTGGAGCGATGGGACTACGAGCGCCACGCAGAGGACTGAATCGCCCGAGCGTCAACTCAGGTCGACAGCTGCGTGCGGATGAGCGGCGCGATCCTGTCCGCCATGTACTGATGCCCCGCGTCGTTGGGGTGCACGCCGTCCGCGCCGATCAGATCCGGCCTACCGACAAACCAGTGTTCGGCGATCGGGTCGACCCAGGTGGCTCCCGCGGCCCCGGCCGCCGCGCCCAGCGCGTCGCGTACCTGCAGCATGGGGAGCGGCACGTCGGCGGTTGGCCACGGCGGCCCGATCACCAGGAACCTTGCGGCCGGCGCCAGACGGCGGGCCAAATCGAATGTGCTGCGGGCCTTTTGAGCGACGAAACCCGGATCGACGGTCTCGTCGTTGCGGGAGCCGAAGAACACCACCAGCACATCGTCGGACTGCACGGCCCTGGAGGTCAGATCCTCGAAGACGCTGCCATGGTCGCCGGGCATGCCATAGCCGGCCCTGCCCTCGGCCGCGACGTCGGCCGAGATCCGTTCGCCCCGCGCGGCGAGCATGTCCCAGGCGCGGGCGGCCCACGACCTCGGTCCGACTCCACCCTCGCTCGTGCCGGTGGTATAGGAGTCCCCGATGACAGCGAGGTGGTTCAACCGGAAATCCAGGGTCAGCGCGTCGTAAGTACGCACCTGAGCCGGGTATGCGATGCCGATGCCCACCAGAAAAGTCAGACCGATGACAAAGGTGGCCAGACGACTCACTACTACCTCCCCTGTCAACGGCATCGTCATGTGCCACAACATTTTCATCGATTATCGGCCGGCGACTCGCGGCTGGGCGTTAATAGGGCAAGCGTCACACCGCGCGGGCCGAAAGCGGTTCCAGCGAGCGGTCGATCGGATGGACCTTGCCGCTCGGCGACTCGTCGGGCCCGCTTCTCGCAGTGACGGCTTTGACATCGACCATCCTGCGCATCCAGCGGCGGGCGGGCTCTTCGACGAAGTGATACATCACGATCGAGATAACAACGGCGATCGCAAGCAGGCCAATGACGTTCCATTTCCACGGGTTGTCCTGCGGCCTCAGCTCGAACTGCTCGACGGACCATCCCCACGCGGTGTGCACCAGCTCGTGAACCATGTACAGGCAGAACGAGATCTGACCGCCGTACACCATCAACCGGATTGAGAGCACCCTCGGCAGGCTGCCGACGCCGATCGCCAGCGTGATCACCAACGGAATGAACAGGATGTCGACCACCCCGCCGCTGTCGTTCTCCACGACCCCGGAGATCGGGTGCGCATCAAACCAATAGAGGACGGCCACCGTGGCGCCCAAGAGAAGCAGCGACAGGTAACCCGCGACGCGGCGGCCGCGATCGGTCAGCCGCAGCCTGCGCACGGCGGCGCACGCCAGCGCACCGGCCACGAACTGCGTGACGATCCGCGGGAGCCAGCTCCACGGTGTGTAGAAGTGGCCACTGGCCAGCAACATGACCACGGGCGGCAACGCCGCAGCGAACGCCAGCACCATCAGGCTGCGCGCCCGCGTCGCCTGCTTCATCCGCAGAATCACCAGCACCAGCAGGCCGAAGAGTAGGTAGGCCAGCCATTCCGCACTGATCGACCAGGCCGGTCCATCCCAACTGGAGTCATCGAAGAACGGCACGAACCACAACTGCACCAGCAGAATCTGGCGCACATAGCTGATCGCGGTCAGCTGAGCGGCGTCGGGCGACGGCACGTGGCCAACGTGCAGGGTGAAGATCACCCACAGGGCGGCGAGGTGCAGGGTGACCAGGTAGACCGGCCACACCCTGGCCAGCCGCAGCCACAGGAAGTGCAGGGTCGCGCGCGTCGACCATGACCGGCCCATCCGCTCGAGGTAATTCCAGGTCAGGACGAATCCGCTGAGGATGAAGAAGAGGTCGACGCCCTGGGCGCCGCAGTTGAGCACCGGTGCGAGTGCGTCGCGGAAATCGGGCCCCAGATCGCCCAGCATCGGCCGGAAGTGAAACAGCACCACCCACAGCGCCGCGACGATGCGGAGTCCAGTCAGGGCCTTGATCTCTCCCCTGATCTCTGCGCCGCGCACGATGCTCTTTCCGCCTGGACTCTGCTGTTCCGTTCGCCTTGAAGCTCGGCTGACCGGGCGATCGCGCGATGTCACTAGCCCCCGCCTCGCAACCGGTAGCCATGGCAGCCTAGCAGCGCAATCGCCCCGACGCGCGGACGGTTGTGGTGTGGCATGCGGCCTTTCGCCAAGAACCGACGCCGGCTGTCCTTTGCTCGGATGGCGCGAAAATTGCGGCAAAAAATGGCTTCTTAACAAACCGTTAGCTGCGGCTTTCACCCTCCTTAAGCTTGCGGATTAGCGTCAATGGCATCTCGAGCGCCACCGACAGCGAGGGGTGCCCATGACGACCGCCGACGCGCTGATGCGGGAGCAAAACGGCATCTTTCACTTCGGCGGCGCCTGGGTCCGGGCGCACCGTCGTCAGCTGGCAACCGTGGTTACTATTCGAGGCGAAATTGACGCCTTTAACGCCGATCGAGTCGGCGACCGCATTCGGCGTTTCCTCCTTGAAGAAGACCATGTGGTGCTCGATATGAGCGGCGTGAGCCAATTTGCCACGGCGGGCATCGCGTTCTTGCAGACCTTCGATGAGGACTGCCGCGCCGAAGGGGTGCAGTGGACCTTGGTCGCGAGCCCGGCGGTCGCCGAATTGTTGGGTGACGCCGCTGATGGGACCGCTTTTTCAAGCGCCTGCTCGGTGCACGAGGCGCTGCACGACGTGGCCGACGCCCTCGCCAGGCGTCGACGGCTGGTGCTGCAGCTGGTCAGGACGTCTTAGAGCGCCGCTCTCGGCGCCGTCGGGCGGTCCCAACCACCGTCAGGACCCCTGCGCTCGTCGCCAGTAGCAATGTCAGCAACAGCAGCTGCGGGTCATACACCAACGACGTGGTGAACGGCTGCCCTTCCGCGATGGGCGCCACCATCACCGTGTGATGCGAACGCGACCAGCTCACTCCCGCGCCGAGAAGCGCCGCGCAGGCCAGGCCAAGTTCGACCAGGGCCCTGGTACTGCGGTATCGCGCGCTCACTGTGCGGATCCGGCGTCGTCGTCACGATCGGCGTCGGTGATGTCGGAACGGGCGGGCTCTACCCGCTCCTGCACCAGGGGGGTCAGGGCCGCACGGAGCTGACGGTGCCGGCGCGCCCATGCCTGCACGGTGCGATCCCCGGTGAGCCGGAGACCGATGCCGATCCGGCCGCGGGGCACCGCGACCAATTCGCCGAGTGCCCGCGCCGACTGCCATCGCGCCAGGTCCTTCCCGGAGGCTTCGTGGTGTCGCGGTTCGGGATACACCTTGAGAATCTCGCGCACCAGGATGGTTTCGGTGCCTTGACGCAGCGCGTCTTCGGTGAGCTCGACCGAGACGTGAATCCGGGCCGCCTTGACCTGCAACCCGACGAACCCCGACACCAGGACCAGGAAGATCACCGGGATCACGAAGGACACGGCGGCGCCACTCCAGACTTCGATCACGATCATTGCGCCCGCGGCTACCGGGCCCCACACCGTCCACCACCAGCTTGCGCCCGGTTCGTAGAACAACGGCTTCGGTTCGGCGCCCCTGGCTGTCGTCATCACACGCCCCGTCTCATGAAAGCCAACCGGCGACCTGCGCGGCCCAATAGGTCAGCACGATATCGGCTCCGGCACGGCGGATGCTCGTCAACGACTCGAGCGCCGCGGCGCGCTCGTCGATCCAATTGTTCGCGGCCGCAGCGCAAATCATGGCGTACTCTCCCGAGACTTGGTAGGCGGCCACCGGCACCGGGGAGACGTCCGCCGCCGCGGCCACCACGTCAAGGTAACCCATCGCGGGTTTGACCATCACGATGTCCGCGCCTTCGTCGAGATCCAGCCGGATCTCACGCAGCGCCTCGCGGAAGTTGCCCGACTCCTGCTGATAGGTGCGTCGGTCCCCGGACAGGCTGGAACTGACCGCCTCGCGGAACGGGCCGTAGAACGCCGAGGCGAATTTCGCGGCGTAGGCCAAGACCACCACATCGGTGTAGCCCGCGGCGTCCAGGCCGTCGCGTATCGCCGCCACCTGGCCGTCCATCATTCCGCTCGGCCCCACCACGTGTGCGCCCGATTCCGCCTGTGCCACAGCCAGATTCACGTACCGGGCCAACGTGGCGTCGTTGTCCACCCGGCCCCTGGCGTCCAGGACGCCGCAGTGGCCGTGGTCGGTGAATTCATCCAGGCAGGTGTCGGCCATCAACACCGTCGCGTCGCCGAGGTCCTTGGCCAGATCCCGCAAGGCGAGATTGAGGATGCCATCGGGATCGGTGCCGGCCGACCCCGTCGAGTCCTTGTCCTCGTCACGGGGCACGCCGAACAGCATCAGCCCACCCACCCCGGCGGTGACGGCATCGGCGGCCGCGCTGCGCAGCGAATCGCGGGTGTGCTGCACAACGCCCGGCATCGACGCGATCGGCCGTGGTTCGTCGATACCATCGGCGACGAACATCGGTAGCACCAAATGCCTTGGCTCCAAAGACGTTTGCGCCACCAAACGACGCAACGCGGGGGTAGAGCGGAGCCGGCGCGGGCGCTGCCGCGGATAGGCGCTCATGCTCGTTGAGTGGCGACCCGGCCCCCGCAAGCGGGAGGTGCCCCCAGCGCGCGCTTCGACGCGCTTGCGATCCCCACTAGCGCCTGCGGCTCTTCTTACGCGGCGGTGGCAGCGCGCCCTCGGCGCGCAACCGCGCGGCGTGTTCGGCCAAAGCGTCGACCAGCGGACCGATAGCGGCCGTTTCGGGCTGCACGTCCACCCGCAAGCCGAACTCGGCGGCGGTCTCGGCGGTCTTGGGACCGATGCAGGCGATGATGGTCCGCGAGTGCGGCTTGCCGGCGATGCCGACCAGGTTGCGCACCGTGGAGCTGGAGGTGAAACACACGGCGTCGAAGCCGCCGGTCTTGATCATCTCCCGCGTCTCCGCCGGCGGCGGGGCGGCCCGCACCGTCCGGTAGGCGGTGACATCCTCGATCTCCCAGCCGCGCTCACGCAGCCCCTCGGCCAGCGTCTCGGTGGCGATGTCGGCCCGCGGCAGCAGGACACGGTTCACCGGGTCGAAAATGCTGTCGTAGGGCGGGAAGTCGTCCAGCAGACCGAGCGACGACTGCTCGCCGGCCGGCACCAGCTCCGGGCTGATGCCGAACGCCCGAACCCGGTCGGCCGTCGACTCGCCGACACAGGCGATCTTCACGCCCGAGAACGCACGGGCGTCCAGGCCGAACTCGCCGAACTTCTCCCACACCGCGCGCACCGCGTTGGTGGAGGTGAACACCACCCACTGGAAGCGGCCGTCGACCAAGCCCTTGACGGCGCGCTCCATCTGCGCGGGGCTGCGCGGCGGCTCGACGGCGATGGTCGGCACCTCGATCGGCAGCGCACCGTAGGACGTCAGCCGCTCGCTCATCTCGCCGGCCTGGTCCTTGGTGCGGGGCACCAGCACAGTCCAGCCGTACAGCGCGCGGCTCTCCCACCAGTTCAGCTTCGCCCGGCTGGCCACCGTCTTACCGATGGTCACCACCAGCGGCCCGGTCAACGGGCCCGCCGGGTCCGTCCCGCCCAGTACGGCCGAGTCGGTCAAACCGCCCAGCGTGGTTTCGATCGAACGCTGCTGGCAGGTGGTGCCGTGCGCGGTCACCACGCACGGCGTGGTCTCGGCCAACTCGTGCTCGATCAGGGTGCGCGCCGCGTCGGCCAGATGCGACGCGGTGGCCTGCAGGATCAGGGGGCCGGGCGCCGCGGCCAGCGCGTCGAAGTCCACGTCACCGCGCACATCGGCAACGGTGTGCGACGAGCCCAGCGGCAGCCCCGCGTAGGTGGGCACGGCGCCCGTGGGCGCCAGACCGGGCACGATCTCGATGTGCAGGTGGCTCCGCGCGACGGCGTTCACCTCGGTGATGACCGCGTCGACCGTCAATGGGTCACCGGCCACCAACCGCACCACGTCGGCGCCGGCCCGCGCCTCGGCGGTCAGCGTCTTGGCCACTTCGGCGGGCTCGCCGAGCGCCGGGCGGACGTCGGGACCGCGCGATATCACCGCGGGTTGCTCCGCTCCGCCGGTGGCGCCGCCGTTACCGGCAGCGGCGTCGGCGGGCGCCGGGCCGGAAACCGGTGGTAGGTCTTTGCCGATCAGCGCCAGCACCGGCTCCGGTACGTCGGGGTCGGTGAATACCAGGGCGGCGTTCGCCAATACCGTGGCGGCCCGGGTAGTCAGCAGTCCCGGATCGCCCGGACCCGATCCCACGTACGTGATGCGGCCGGGTCTCGGCTTACGCCCTCGCGTCGTCATTGTCGCTCCCACGTCACTCGCAATTAATTTTCTCGTGCCGGTTCCTGCCGCGCTTCCGCCATGAGCTCCCGGGCGCCGAGTTCGAACAACTCTGCGGCGACCGAAACCCCAAGCTCCCGCGCCCGATCGGCGGTACCGATGCCGGACGCGCGGATCACGTCGGACCCGTCGAGCGCCGCCACGCACCCGCGCAGCGACAGCTCTTCGAAGACGCGGCCGTCCTCATCGATGGACTCGACCACCTCGGCGATCGCGCCCACCGGTGCGGAACAACCGGCCTCCAGTTCGGCCAGCAGGGCTCGCTCTGCGGTGACCGCCGCGCGCGTGTCGGCGTCGTCCAACTCCGCCAGCACTGCCGCTAACCCGTCGCCGGCGCGGCATTCGACGGCGAGCGCGCCCTGAGCCGGTGCTGGCAACATTTGCACCGGCTCTAGCGTCTCGGTGACATCGTCGAGGCGGCCGAGCCGGGCCAGTCCGGCCCGAGCTACCACGATCGCGTCAAGATCACCACTGCTTACCCTGTTCAACCTGGTATCTAGGTTGCCTCGTAGGGGGCGGATTTCCAAACCGAGACCCAATGCCCTAAGCTGCGCGGCCCTGCGCGGGGACGACGTCCCCACCAGCGAACCGGGCGGCAACTCTCCCAGCACCAGCCCGTCGCGGGCTACCACGGCGTCGCGGGGGTCGTTGCGTGGCGGTATCGCCGCAATGGTGAACCGCGGATCGTCCGCCGTCGGCAAATCCTTGTGCGAGTGCACCGCGGCATCCACGCGGCCGTCGCTCATCGCCTCGCGCAGCGCGGTGGTGAAGGCGCCGACGCCCAGGGTTTCGATGGGCGCCGACGAGCGGTCACCGGCGGTGGTGATGATCACCAATTCCGCGGGATGCCCGTTGGCGATCAAGGCGTCCCTGACGACGCCGGCCTGGGTGGTGGCCAACAGACTGCCCCGAGTGCCTATCCGGATCACGTTCGCCAATCGGCTACTCGGCAGACGGTTCTTGCGTGCCGGCGTCGAATCCTGTTGATATGACGGGCAATTCGCCCGCAGCGACGGCATCGACCGCGGTCTGGTCAAGTTCGAAGAGCTCACGCAACGCCTCGGCGTAGCTGTCGCCACCGGGCGCACTGGCCAGCTGCTTGATCCGCACGGTGGGCGCATGCAGCAGCTTGTCCACCACCCGCCGCACGGTGCGGGCCACCTCCTCGCGGTGGGCGCTTTCCAGCCCGGGCAGCCGGTTGTCCAAGCGCAGCAGCTCCGCTTCGACCACATCGGCCGCACGCTGGCGCAACGCCGTCACCGTCGGCGTGACCTCGGCCATCCGCTGGCCCGCCAGATAGGCGGCGACTTCGGCGGCCACGATGAGGCGGGCGGCGTCGACATCGGCGGCCGCGGCGTGCGCCGACGGCTCGTGCTGCACCCGGTCCACATCGACGACCCAGACGCCGGGCAGTCCGGCCACCGCCGGATCGACGTCGCGGGGCATGCCCAGGTCGCAGATCACCAGCGGGCGGGTCGCCTCGTCCCGGCGCGCCGCGACCAGGGCGTGGTGCACGTCGGCCAGCGACACCACCGGGCTCACCGCGCCCGTACAGCTGACCACCACGTCGGCGTCCACCAACACGTCGGCCAGGCGATCGAGTGGCAGCGCGTTGGCCTGCACGCCGGATTCGCGGATCTTGCGGACCAACCGCTGCGCCCGCGACAACGACCGGTTGAGTACGTGGACCCGCCCGCTGCCGGCACGGGTGAGGTGCGCGGCTGACAGCGCGCCCATCGCTCCGGCTCCGATCAACACGGCGGTCTTGTCCGACAGCCCACCCAGCCGGCGTTCGGCCAGGTCGAGAGCGACCGAGACCACCGAGGCGCCGGCGGCGTCGATGGCGGTCTCGGAGTGCACCCGCTTTCCCACCGAGAGCGCGCGCTGGGCCAGCTCGTGCAGCACCCGGCCGACCGTGCGATTGGTCTCCGCGGCGGCATACGCGCGGCGCACCTGACCGAGCACCTGCTGCTCGCCGATCACCGCCGAATCCAGGCCGCTGGCCACCGCGAACAGGTGCTCGACGGCGGCCTCGCTGTAGCGGACGTATGCGTATTTGGTCAGGTCGCCCATCGACATTCCGGAGTGATCCGACAGCACCTGCCCGATCGCCGCCAACCCGCCGTGGAACGCGTCCACCACCGCGTAGACCTCGACCCGGTTGCATGTCGACAGCACCATCGCCTCGGTCACCAGCGGTGACTGCAACACCCGGTCGACGATCTTGCCCTGATCGGATTCGTCGATGCTGAGTTGTTCGAGGACGGAGACCGGCGCACTGCGGTGCGAAACCCCGAACAGCAGGACGCTCACAGCGGCATCACCTGGCCAGCTCCCTTGCTCGGTCAGTTAGTGAATTTGATATCCACGGTAGTCGGTTCTTTGGTGGGCTACCAAATATTGCCGGCTTCGGACCGCCCGGACTCTCCCCCGTCAGCGGGCGAGATCCGCGCGCAGCCGGGCCTCGTCGATCTCCCAGTAACTGTGTTCGCGGCCGTCGAGCAGGATCACCGGCAGCCGGTCACCGAACTCGGCCCGCAGCCCCGGGTTTCCGGCCGACGCGGCGGCATCGACATCGGTGATCGACAGGTCGAAGCCCAGCTCACGCGCGAGTTCGGCGAGGCGGGCGCGTACCCGATCGCAGATGGTGCACCCGTCGCGCGTCAGCAGCTCCACCTTCGGCCGGCCGCTCACTTCGGTCATGGCCACCAGTGTGGCATCGGTGACTTGTGGGGCCATCTACCAGGCGTTATGTTCCGGTTATGGCCGACGAAACTGTGCGGGTTGAACCTGTGGTGGTGCAGGGCTTCGCCGTCTCGCTCGGCGGCGCGGCCGAGAATCTCTCGGGTCAGCTGGCCCAGCTGGACGATCAGATGGGTCAGCTGTTGGGCGGCTGGCAGGGTGCCTCGGGGACGGCCTATGCGTCGGCGTGGGACCTGTGGCACCGGGGCGCTCGCGAGGTACGGCTCGGGTTGTCGATGTTGGCGCATCTGGTGGGTCAGGCAGGCGAGGGCTATCAGCGCAACGAGGCCGGATCCGCCCAAGCGGAGCGGGCGGTGCGCGGTGGCTGAGGCGTTTCGGGTGGATCCCCAAGCGTTGGCCGACGCGGTGCAGCGGATGGCGGCGTTTCAACGCTATGCCGAAGACATGATCACCGAAATCGATGCTCGGGTAACGAGTTTGCACACGACGTGGACGGGTGAGGCCGCGGCGGCTCATGCCGAAGCCCATCGGCACTGGGTTCGCGGTGAGGCGATGATGCGTGAGGCCCTGGCGCAACTGAAGAAGGCGGCCGCGACCGCGCACGGCAACTACACCGGGGCGATGTCGACGAATCTCGGTATGTGGTCGTGAGCTCACTGGCCGGGCCCGCGGGTCGGCCGGCGGTGAGCCGCCCCCGCGAGCGCATCGGGCGTCGACGAGAAGCCCGGCATACACAGCCTTCCCCCACGCCCGCCGGATAGGGTTGAATACCGGGACCCACTGGGTCGCCAGGCAGCACAGCGATCTAGGAGGTTTGGCGATGACTTCCTCTGACTCGGTCAACGGAGACGCCGCTCGCGTTGACCTGGAGTCGCTGGCCGCCGACGCCAGTGCCGCCCGCGCGCTGGAAGGCCTGCAGGCAGACACCACCGCCGAGGACCGGCCGCAGCCGCCGATCGACCTGACCGCGGCCGCCTTCTTCGACGTGGACAACACGCTGGTGCAGGGCTCGTCGGCGGTGCATTTCGGCCGCGGACTGGCGGCGCGCAACTACTTCACGTATCGCGATGTGCTCGGATTCATCTATGCCCAGGCCAAATTCCAGGTCCTCGGCAAGGAGAACAGCAACGACGTCGCCGCCGGCCGGCGCAAAGCGCTCGCCTTCATCGAGGGCCGATCGGTCGAGCAGCTGGTCACTCTGGGTGAAGAGATCTACGACGAGATCATCGCCGACAAGATCTGGCCGGGCACCCGCGAACTCACGCAGATGCACCTCGACGCGGGCCAGCAGGTCTGGCTCATCACCGCCACGCCTTACGAACTCGCGGCGACCATCGCGCACCGGCTCGGCCTGACCGGCGCCCTGGGCACCGTCGCCGAGTCCGTCGACGGCGTATTCACCGGCCGGCTGGTCGGCGACATCCTGCACGGCACGGGAAAAGCGCACGCCATGCGTTCGCTGGCGATCCGGGAAGGACTCAATCTCAAGCGCTGCACCGCCTACTCCGACAGCTTCAACGACGTGCCCATGCTGTCGCTGGTGGGCACCGCGGTCGCCATCAATCCCGATGCGCGTCTGCGCACCCTGGCGCGCGAACGCGGCTGGGAGATCCGTGATTTTCGCACCGCCCGCAAGGCCGCTCGGATCGGAGTGCCGTCGGCTTTGGCGCTGGGGGCGGCCGGCGGCGCACTCGCCGCTGTCGCATCTCGCCGGCAATCGCGCTGATAGGCTGCGCCGCTGAGACCCATTCGAGCGGAGAGCGACAGCGGCATGACCACCCCCAAAGAAGCCGAAGGACTCATCGGCAGCCATTACCGGGCACCGGATTACTTCCTGGTTGGGCGCGAGAAAATCCGGGAGTTCGCGCTCGCGATCAAGGACGACCATCCGATGCATTTCAGCGAGGCCGACGCCGCCGCCGCGGGGTATGACTCGCTGGTGGCTCCGCTGACGTTCCTCGCCATTGCCGGACGGCGTGTGCAGCTCGAGATCTTCACCAAGTTCAGCATTCCGATCAACATCGCCCGGGTGATCCATCGTGATCAGAAATTCAAATTCCACCGGCCGATCGTGGCGGGCGATAAGCTGTTCTTCGACACCTATCTAGACTCGGTGATCGAGTCCCATGGCACCGTGCTCGCAGAGATCCGCAGCGAAGTCACCGATGCCGATGGGAAACCGCTTATCACTAGCGTCGTCACGATGCTGGGGGAAGCGTCATCCGAAGCCGACACTGAAGCAACAGTGGCCGCAATTGCATCCATATCAGCCGGAAAGTAGGGTCGATTTCAATGACGTCACAGGGGGAAACGGGTAGCACCCAGCTGAAGCCGCCGGTCGAGGCGGTCCGATCCCATTACGACAAGTCGAACGAGTTTTTCAAGCTTTGGCTTGACCCGTCGATGACCTACAGCTGCGGTTACTTCGACGAGAATCCGGACCCGCAGAATCTGACCAAGACGCTGGAAGAGGCGCAGTACGCCAAGCGCAAGCTCGCTCTGGACAAGCTGAACCTCGAGCCCGGCATGACGCTGCTCGACATCGGCAGCGGCTGGGGCTCGACGATGCGGCACGCGGTGCAGGAGTACGACGTCAACGTCATCGGCCTGACGCTGAGCGAGAACCAGTACGCCCATTGTGTGGCCGAGTTCGACAAAATGGACAGCCCCCGCCGTAAAGAGGTGCGGATCCAGGGCTGGGAGGAATTCCCCGACGAGCCGATCGACCGCATCGTGTCACTGGGCGCGTTCGAGCACTTTGCCGACGGAGCGGGCGACGCCGGGTACGAACGGTACGCCACCTTCTTCAAGAAGTACTACGACTTGCTGCCCGACGACGGCAGGATGCTGCTGCACTCGATCGTGGTGCCCACCGCCGAAGAGGGCAAAGAACTCGGGTTGCAGGTGAATATGACCCTGCTGCGGTTCATCAGTTTCATTTTGAAGGAGATCTACCCCGGCGGGAAGCTGCCCCAGGTCGAACAGGTCGACAAATACGCGACGGATGCGGGTTTCAAGATCGAGCGTCACCACTTCATCGGGAAGAACTACGTCCCGACGCTGACCTCCTGGGGAGATGCGCTTGAGGCGCACAAGGACGAGGCGATCGCCCTGAAGGGCCAGGAGACCTACGACATCTACATGCACTACCTGCGGGGTTGCTCGGACCTGTTCCGCGACGGCTACACGAACGTCTGCCAGTTCACGCTGGTCAAGTAATTCACCCGAGAACGCCCCGGAAGCCGTTGGCTCCGGGGCGTTTTCGTCTTCAGCCGAAGAAGATGTTGCGACGGCCGGCGAGCAACCGGTACAGCGTCTGCTGGATGGTCTCGCGCACCTGATCGGTGACCTCGAAGGTGACCATCGGGTCGTCCGCGTCGGATGCGGCGTAGTCGTTGGTGTAGATCGGCTCACCGAAAGCGATGCGCCATTTCGACGGCAGCGGCACCAGGCCCGCCGGCCCCGCCAGCGGGAACAGCGGCGTGATCGGGAAGTAGGGCAGGCCGAACAGCCGGGCCAGCAGCTTCACATCGGTCAGCATCGGGTAGATCTCTTCCGAACCGATGATGGAGCACGGGATGATCGGTGCCCTGGTGTGCAGCGCCGCCGTGACGAAGCCCCCGCGGCCGAACCGCTGCAACCGATAGCGGTCCTCGAAGCGCTTCCCCAACCCCTTGTAGCCCTCCGGGAACACGGCGGTCAGTTCGCCGGCGGCAAGAAGCCGGTGCGCGTCCGTCGTGCAGGCCATGGTGTGACCCGCCTTCCGGGCGGCTTCACCCACGACCGGCAGGTCGAACACCATGTCGGCGGCGAGTAGCCGCAGGTCCCGCTGCGCGGGATGCTCATCGTGGACGGCGACCGACAGCATCAACCCGTCGAACGGCAACACCCCGGCATGGTTGGCCACCAGCAACGCGGCCCCGTCGCTGGGCAGGTTTTCGACACCGCTGACCTCTACGCGGAACCACGACCGGAAGAAGAATCTCAGCAGCGGGCGGACGATCGCGCTGTTGAAGTGCGGATCGAAGCCGAACTCGTCAACGGTGTAGTCGCCCGTGAGCCGCTGGCGCAGGAATCCGGCTACCGCGGCGACGCGCTGTGCCACGTCGTTGAGCGGCACCTCCGCCGCCGCCGCGGCCGCGGAACGCCGGTGCTCGTCGATTTCGCGAACGACGGCGGCAAGCTGTTCGGCCGACGCCCGACCGTGTGGATCCGAAAGCAATGAAGGATGCTGGCCGGATGACTCCGCGCGTTGATCGGCTCTCCGACGCGCTGCTACCCGTCCCCGATTCGTGTGCAGTGGAATGACATTCGCTCTGTTTTCACCCGCCACGATACCTACCTGACCCCACCCCACGGAATTGGATTTCGGCTACCCCAGCGCTGAGCTAAGGATATGGCGCGACCTTCCAAGGAGCGTACCCGATGCGGGTCGATAATGGGAGTCATGCCGCGGCCGCGGACGTAGTCGTCGAAAGCCTCGGCCGTCGTCCATTTCGGCTGGTAGCCGAGCTCCGAGCGCATCCGGGTGGTGTTCATGACCCGGCCGTAACTCAGGTAGGCAAACTGGTCGCGGCTGATCTCGTTATAGCGATTGGCCCGTCTCAGTGAATCCAGTGCCCAGACACCGAAACCCGGCACCGGCAAAGGGATCCGGCCGGCCCGCCGGATCGCCTGCGACAGCATGATGATTCCGTCGGCGCCGATGTTGAAGGTGCCGGCCTTGCCGGCCATCGCCGCGCGCTCCATCGCGCCCAACGCATCCTGCTCGTGTAGCAACTGCAGTCGCGCGTCGCGGCCGAACATGGTGGGCACCAACGGCCCGGCCAGATACCGCGACAGTGTGGTGTCCATCGCCGGCCCGATCATGTTGGCCAGCCGCAGGATCGTCACGGCGATATCGGGCCGGCGCCGCCCCAGTCCGCGCGCGTAGGCCTCGATGTCGAGGCTGTCCTTGCCGAAACCGCCGAGGGGTCGACGGCTCGTGCTGTCCTCGGTGAACATCACCGGATCGTGTGCGCTGGAACCGTACACCTCGGATGTCGACTTGAGCACCACGCGGCGCACCGAGGGGGCCTTCTGACACGCCGCGAACAGCTGCATCGCGCCCATCACGTTGATTTCCTTCAACGCCGCGGTGCCGCCGGACCGCGGGGCGTATGAGGCCGCCGCCGCGTGCACCACCGTGTCGACGTCGCCGCTGCGAATCACCTTGGCTATGAAGGGATTACGGATGTCGGCACGAACGAACTCGGCGCGGCCCATCCGGCGCAGCATGTCCTTGCTGGGCGCGATCGCGTCCACCGCGATGACCGCGTTGATCATCGGGTTCTGCGCGAGCCGAGCGGTCAGGTAGCCACCCAGGAACCGGCACGCACCGGTGACGAGCACAACTTTGGGGTAGTGCACCGTGTTGCTCGGGGTGTCGCCGGTTCCGGCGTCATCCCCACTCGACTGATCCACCCAAACAGCCTATCGACCGGGAGAGACCACGGCTTAAGCCGCGGGCGGGCCTACTTGCCGAGTTTTCTGCGCTGCACCCGGGTGCGGCGCAACAACTTGCGGTGCTTCTTCTTCGACATGCGCTTGCGCCGCTTCTTGATTACTGAACCCATGAACTCCGCTATCTGACCCGTGACCTGCTTGCAGGATTGACCGGGACACTTTACCCGGCGGGACGCACCGAACACCAAACCGGCGTCGATGACCGCCGCGTAACCGCGGAACCCAAGGCGGGCCGCGCGCCAACCCGGCGCCCGGCCAGTTTCAGGTCAGCCCGCGTCGAAGTAAGACGTCTCCAGCATGTCGTGCACCGCCTTGGCGTGCACCCGGAAAGACCGCCCGACCCGGACCGCGGGCAGCTCGCCGTTGTGCACCAGTCGGTACACCGTCATCTTGGAGACCCGCATTAACGCCGCCACCTCGGCGACCGTCAAGAATTGTGTCCTGCCCTGCTGGCCCTCGCCGGGAACGGTGTCCCGCTTACCAGCAGAATCTCGCGCCGATGGCCCGTTCGTAGACGTCATCGCAACCCAATCGTGTCAGGCCCGCGCAATGCCAGCGGCTTCCCCTCCGCCGGCACCCACACGTGCATACAAAGAGGAGAATAGCGGGACTAATGGGGTTACTGGTACTGGTGGGGGATAATCAGTTCAAAATTCTTGGATTACTCCGATGTAATTCTTAGCTGCTCAGAGCGCGTTTTGGCGGCCTGAACCGCCGCATCGACGGCCGCCCGCAAGCCGCCCCTTTCCAGTTCCCGAAGCCCCGCGGCGGTGGTTCCACCGGGTGAGGTGATCATCGCCCGCAACTGCGTTGCGGCGGCGTCCACCCACGGCCCCGGCGTCTCGCCCTCGCCCGATCGCCGCTCGGCCTCCATCCGTTCCAGCAGCATGGCCGTTGACCCGGCCATCGTCTGCGCGGTCAGGTCGGTGGCCACTTCCCGGCTCAGACCCGCGGCGACCCCGGCGTCCACCAGCGCCTCGACCATCAAGAAGAAATAGGCCGGGCCAGACCCCGATAGCGCGGTCACGGCGTCCATCTGGGCTTCCGGCACCGTCAGCACACCGCCGACGGAGTCGAACAGGGCCGAGACCCCCTCGAGCTGCGGGGCGGTGACGAACCGGCCCTTGGCCAGCGCGGTCACCCCCGCGCCGACCAGTGCCGCCGCGTTCGGCATCGCCCGGACCACCGGCGTCCCGGCCGGGAGCTTCGACTCGAAATACGTGAGGCCGATCCCCGCTGCGACGGTGACGAACACCTGCTCGGCGGTGTCGCTCTCGGACGCGGCGGCCGTTCGGGCCAGCTCCACCATCACCGGCTCGACATCGCCGGGTTTCACGGCGACCACGACGAAGGACGCGTTCTCCACCGCTTCGGCCACCGAGGTGATCAACACCGAATACGTGTCGGCCAGATACTTGGCGCGTTCCGGGACCCGTTCGGCCACCACCAGGTCTTTAACCTGCCGGCCCGCGCGCAGCAGACCAGACAGCAGTGCCTCCCCGATGCTGCCGCCACCGATGATCGCGATTCTTGCCATGCCCGACAGCATCGCAGACACCGGCGGCTATCCAGCGGCAGGGACCAGCGCCAGTTGGCGGGCTTGCACCACGAGGCGGCCCAGGCTGTCGACGACGATGTGGTCCTCGTCGAACCAGTCATGCCCGATCTCCGTGCACGTCGCGATGATTCGCAACCAGCCGCCGGCGGGCAGGCCGCG
Source organism: uncultured Actinomycetota bacterium (assembly GCA_963820045.1). Taxonomy (GTDB): domain Bacteria; phylum Actinomycetota; class Actinomycetes; order Mycobacteriales; family Mycobacteriaceae; genus Mycobacterium. Next base: position 1,312,719 of record CAWFYN010000010.1, on the reverse strand, counting down.
CAGGAATGCGGTCAGCTGGACGGTGGGAGCCCAGCCGGTGCGCTCCACGGCGAAGGTCACCGGCGCCGACAGGTCGCCGCACATGAGGGCGAACAGCGCGTCCGGAGCCACCCCGCGGGGGCGCGCCCACATCTGGATGACCGGCGGGCCCCCGTCGGCGGACGGCGCAAGGGTCGACAGCACCGGCCGCACGTCGCAGCCCTCGCCCAGGTGCACCAGGCCGGCCAGCGGGTGGCCGGGCCCGATCGGGGCGATGTCGTCCGGGGGTTCGGGGGCCATCAGGCCCACCACCGGGTTGGCCGACAGCAGCGGCTTGGCCACCCCTTCCGAGCCGTCCGGATGCCAATGCTCCGGCTCGCCCAGGTTGACCACGGCGTGCACCGCGGTGCGGTCACCCTGGGTGAGCTCGACGTCGACGACGCTGATCCGCCGGCCGCGCTTGCGGATCGACGTCACCAGCCGCATCGGCCCCGGATCGGGGGCCCACAGGAAGCTCGCCGACACCGCGACGGGTTGCTGGACCGGTTCGAATCCGGCCGACGGTCCGCCGCAGGCGGTGCGGGCCGCGTTGGCGCAGAGCGCCAGCATCGCGCCCCCATGCACCTTGGGACCGATGGTCCAGTGCTTGTTGAGCTCGCCCTCGAAGACGCCCGGATCAACCTCCCGCAATGTCATTGCGGTGGTGAATAACGCGTTCATGGTCTCCTGGATTGTCAGCGCAGCAGGTGCGTGCGGGCGAACTCCAACGATTCGGCGAGCATGCTTTCGCGTTCTTGGGCGGAACGCGCGCCGGACGTGGACACCTCCAGGATGACGTGGCCGGCGAAGTGGCCGCCGGCCAACATCTCGCATACCTCGGCGGTGGGCTGCGTGCCGCGTCCGGGCACCAGGTGTTCGTCGGCGGGCAGGCCGCTGCCGTCGCACAGGTGCAGGTGGACCAACCCGCCTCCCATCCGCTGCGCCATGTCCAGCGAGTCGGTGCCCGCGGTCGAGGTATGGGACAGGTCCAGCGTGTAGTGCGCGTGTTCGCCATCCAACGGGTCATAAGACGGCGCGAACGCCGATATCGCCGGTCCCGGGCCGCCGCCACGCCGGCGCATCCGCTCCCGCGATTGGCCTGTGCCGAAAAACCGGTCCGCCCGGAACGGGAACATGTTTTCCACCGCGATCATCACGTCGCTCGATGCTTCCAGCGCGGCGACCTGGTCGCTGAATCCCTCGGCGTAGCGACGCTGCCAGCGAAACGGCGGGTGCACGACGACGGTCTGCGCGCCGAGTTGTTCGGCGGCCCGCACACTGCGGTCCAGCTTGGGGATCGGGTTGGCGCCCCACACCCGCTGGGAGATCAGCAGGCAGGGCGCGTGCACGGACAACACCGGTACGCGATAGCGCCGGGACAGTTTCTGGACAGCGTCGATGTCCTGGCTGACCGTCTCGGCCCACACCATCAGCTCGACCCCGTCGTAGCCGAGCCGGGCCGCGTACTCGAACGCAGCCTCGGCCCGCAATGGGTACACCGAAGCCGTTGAAAGTCCGACTTTGATTGCTGGGCGCACCGGTCTATGGGGTTTCCGAGTCCGCCTAGCCCGACTGTAACGACAGCGCCAAGGGGCCCAGGGTGATCAGCGCCCCCACCGCGACCGCGATCAACGTGCTGGCGATGTCCTCGGTCTTGCGCACCACCCGAACGCCGACGACCAGGCCAAGGATCACCAGCACCGAGAGCACCAGGGCCACGATGCTGTTCCAGCGCCACAACTCGTCGAAGGCGACGAACAAGCCCGCGCCGAAGGCGACCGCCAGAATCGACTGGAAGACGACCAGGCTGCCGCGCCACAGCGTCTCGAGCCTGCCCGGCGCTTGGTGGACGCGGGTGGCCGCGGCCGCCAGCTCGGTCTCGCTGCCGAGGTGGTCCTCGTCGCGCTCCTCCTCCGGCTGGGAGTACTCCCCCGCTCCGCGGGGGCCCCACCCGCTCGCGGGCGCCAATCCGGCGGCTTGCCGGTCTGCGTGCTCGTCGGCCTCGTCGGCCTGGGTCGAATCCTGCAGGTAGGACCGCACATACGCGGAATCCTCGAGTGCGGTTTCGGCTTCGCGCACCTCCGAATCCATCACGTCCACCGGCAGATCGGTGTAATGGTCCAGCGGGTCGGGATTCATGCCCTCGGCGCCGGATTGGCCGGTGCCATTGGTGTCCCCCGCCTCGACATGGCTCAGGGGGCGCGGGTAGGCGCTGCGTTCCGGGCCCGGCACCCTGTTGGGCTGCGGTGGCGACTTGGGCCAGCGCGGCTCAGGCTGCGACCAGTACGCGGTTGCGGGCTTGTCTTCGGTTTGCTGCTCGGGCGCGGCTTGCTCGGCGACGGGTTCGGCGCGCGGTTTTTCGGCCGTGCGGGGGTCCTCGTCGTCGTCGCGGATGACCGGAATCTCGCCGGTCAGCTCGGCGACGGTTACCGCGTCGCTATCGCCGCGCCGCCGGCGCCGCCGCCGCGTGACGGCCGGGGCGCCGATGGTTCCATTCCTGGCCAGAAGTTCGGCCACCGAGATCGGCCGGGTGCCGGTGCCCTCGGTCTCGGAGTGTGGTCCGGTCATGCTTTATCGCCTCTCGATCGGTTGCCGTCCCGATCACCTGCCTGTCCTCCAGCATCGCGCACGGATCGCTTCATGAGGGGCGTTCCGTCGGCTTCGCTGTCGAGTTTGCGCAAGATGAGACCTTCCCGTAACGCCCACGGGCAGATATCCACGGATTCAATCGACAGCGCTCGCATACTCGCCTCCGCCACCAGCGCACCCGCCACGATCTGTGGCGCGCGCTCGGCGCTCACTCCTTCCAGCTCTGCCCGGTCAGCGGTCGTCATCCTAGAGATGAAAGATATGAGTTGCCTGAGGCCGTTTGCTGTGAGTGTCCTCTTCGCCCGCGGTCCGGCGGCCGACGGCGCCGCGCCGGTGAGCCGCGCCAGCGAGCGAAACGTCTTCGACGTCGCCACCGCCAAGTCGGGGCCACCCGCTTCGAGCACGGTCACGCTGGCATCTGCCAGCTCGGCGTCCAGCCAATCGCGCAGCATCGCAACCCGGCGGCGCCCGGGCGGGTCGTCGGGCAGCCATTCGCGGGTCAGTCGGCCGGCGCCCAGCGGCAGTGACAGCGCGACCTCCGGCTCCTCGTCGACGCCGCTGGACATCTCCAGCGAGCCGCCGCCGATGTCGAGATTGATGATCCGCCCCGCGCTCCATCCGTACCAGCGGCGCACCGCCAGGAAGGTCAGCCGCGACTCGTCGACCCCGCTCAGCGCGGCCAGATCGACACCGGTTTCCTTGCGGACGCGGGTGAGCACGTCATCGGAGTTCACCGCGTCGCGTAGCGCGGATGTGGCGAAGGCCATCAGCTCGGCGCAGCCCGAACTGTCCGCGATCTTGGCGAACTCGTCGATCGTCGAAATCAGCTTCTCCGCGCCGCGCTTGGTGATCTTGCCCGAACTGTCGATCGACTCGGCCAATCGCAGCGTGGCCTTCGTCGAACTCATCGGCGTCGGATGTCCGCCACGGTGCGCGTCGACCACGAGCAGATGAACCGTGTTGCTCCCCACGTCGAGTACGCCTAGTCGCACGCAAAACAACCTAGTCGGATAGGGGTGGGTCCCGCGTTGCGGCCCGCGGTGGGGGGTTGCCGATGTCGCAGGATCGGACCCCGAGTGTCAGCGGCTCGAAGAGCGGGAATCGTCGTCTAACGTGGACCCCGTGGCGAATTCCTACCCGGAGCCGGGGCACGAGGTCGAGTTGGACTTCGCCCGTGAGTGGGTGGAGTTCTACGACCCGGACAATCCGGAGCACCTGATCGCGGCCGACCTCACCTGGCTACTGTCGCGCTGGACGTGCGTGTTCGGGACGCCCGCCTGCCACGGCACGGTGGCGGGCCGCCCGGATGACGGGTGCTGCTCGCACGGGGCGTTCTTGTCCGACGACGACGACCGCGCCCGGCTCGACGACGCCGTGAAGCACCTGACGGACGAAGACTGGCAATTCCGCGAAAAGGGCTTGGGCCGCAAGGGTTACCTGGAACTCGACGAGCACGACGGGCAGCCCCAATACCGCACCCGCAAACATAAGGACGCCTGCATTTTCTTGAATCGGCCCGGCTTTCCCGGCGGCGTCGGCTGCGCGCTGCACAGCAAGGCCCTCAAGCTGGGCGTTGCGCCACTGACCATGAAACCCGACGTCTGCTGGCAGTTGCCGATCCGGCGCAGTCAGGAGTGGGTGACGCGGCCCGACGGCACCGAAATCCTTAAAACCACTGTCACCGAATACGATCGACGCGGCTGGGGCTCCGGTGGTGCCGACCTGCACTGGTATTGCACCGGTGACCCGGGCGCCCATGTCGGTGCCAAGCAGGTGTGGGAGAGCATGGCCGACGAACTCACCGAGCTGCTCGGCAGCAAGGCTTATGCGGAACTGGCGGCGATGTGCAAGCGCCGCAGCAAGTTAGGGCTCATCGCGGTGCATCCGGCGACTCGCGTCGCCGAGTAGCTCCTCAGGTCGCCCGGGTTTTCTTGTAGGACATCACCATTCGCTGCGCGCTGGCGCGCAGGTACTCCTCGACCGCGGCGGCGGCCGCGGCCTCGTCGCCGGACACCACTGCCTCGGTGACGGCATCCAGGCCGGCCACCACAGGCGCGGCGTCGTCATAAGCGGCGGTCAGCTCGTGCTCTCGGCCGCCGAAAGCGTGCTCGACCCAGCGATACAACAAGCCCAGTGCGCGGTTGCGGCTGTGGTGGATGAGCACCCGGAAGTACGCGAGGTCGGCGGCCTGGCGCGCCGCGGCGCTGTCGGCCTCGCGGACCGCGGCCAACGCCGCGAGCAGGGCTTCGGAATCCTCGGGGGCGCCGCGCCGCGCGGCCGACCGGCCGATCAACGGCCCCAGCGCGGCCCGGATCTCGAACAGCTCAACCAGAAACTCCGGCCCCAGTTTGCGGACCAGCGCCTCGACCACCGCGGGGTGGGTGAGCCCCTGCGGATCCGCGACCACGTTGCCGCTGCCGTGCCGGGTCTCGATCAGACCCATCTGCTGCAGCCGGGCCAGACCTTGGCGCAGCGACGTGCGGTTGACCCCGAGCTGTTCGGCCAGTTCACGCTCGGGCGGCAGGGCCGAGCCCGGCGGAAATGCGCCGTCGAGGATGGCGTCGGCGATCGTCGCGGCGATCTGTTCATCGACGCGTTGGCGGTCGGGCGGACGCAGCGGACTTGACTGGTTCATTGGCTCAACCAATATAGTGGACGGAGCCTCGGGAGGTGAGCAATGGACGACGACACGCGATCGGCGGCGACGCCACGCTGGCGCGGCAAGGCCGGCCGCCTGGAAGTCTGGTACGCCACGCTGTCGGATCCGGCGACGCGCGCCGGGCTGTGGGTGCACTGCGAGACGGTGGCGCCGCTCGACGCCGGTGCTCCCTACGCCCACGGCTGGGCCACCTGGTTTGCACCGGACGGTCCGCCCCGCACCGAGCGGTTCGGTCCCGTGCCCACCCAGCCCGCGACCGGCCCGTGGTGGTTCGACGCCGGGGGCGTACGGGTGGGCGCCAGCAAGCTCAGCGGGAGCGCCGGATCACTCGCCTGGGACCTGTCCTGGACCGATACCGGCGCACCGCTGTGGACCTTTCCCCGCGGGGCCTGGGACCGCGAGCTGCTGCCCGGTGCCCAAGTCGTCGTCGCCCCCACCGCCGACTTCACCGGCTCCCTGACCGTCGCCGACACCGCGTCCCCGATCGATGGCTGGCGCGGCGGCGTCGCCCACATCTACGGGCACGGCAACGCCAGACGCTGGGGATGGGTCCACGCCGACCTCGGCAACGGCGACGTGTGCGAGGCGGTCACCGCCGTGTCGCACAAGCCGGGGCTGCGCAGGCTGGCCCCGATGGCGTTCGTTCGGTTTCGCATCGACGGAAAGGATTGGCCCGCAAGCCCATTGCCGTCGCTGCGGATGCGAACGACACTCGGCCTGGCGCACTGGCAGTTGGAGGGACGCATCGCCGGTCGCCGGGTGCTCATCCGGATCGACCAGCCGGCGGACAGGTGCGTGAGCCTGGAGTACACCGATCCCGACGGCGCCACGGCGGTGTGCACCAACACCGAACAAGCCGACATCCACATCGAGATCGACGAGCGGCGATGGTCGGTGCTGGGCACCGGGCACGCCGAAGTGGGCCTGCGCGGCGCCGCCGCACCCGACGTCAACGAAAGGATTCCGACATGAGCTTTCTGCTCGACCCACCGCTGCTGTTTGCCTCCGGCGTGCTCATCGAGCGGCGGCTGCCCTCCGACCGTCGCGACGTCGCCGAAGCCGCCACCCTGGGCGTCTTCTTCGGCGGGTCGTTCGGGTTGTACAACAACGTCCCCGGACTGGGAGTGCTGTGGCGGCCCTTCCGCGCCCGCAACGGCCGCGACTTCATGTGGAACAGCGGGGTGTTCGGCGTGAACACCGCCGAGGGGGGCTGGCCCCTGCACGCGGCGGCGGGCGCCATCTTCGCCACCTATCCGTTCTTCATCAAGTTGGGCCGCCGGCTTGCGCGGGTGATATGAGCCTGGTCGCCGATCGGGCCAGGGCTTCGTTGGCGTCGTTCGGGACCGCGCTGCTGCCCGAGGAATACGGTGGTCCGACAGCGTCCGAGCTGACCGATCGCGTCGAGCGTTACCTACGACAACTGCCGACGACGTCACGCGTGGCCATGCGCGCCGGGTTGCTCACGCTGGCCGCGGCGAGCTACGTCACCACCGGCCGGTCAATGTCGCGACTCGGTCCCGACCGACGCGAGCAGGTGCTGCGGCGGGTCGCCGCGCTCAGCCCGGACGCCGGCGCGGCCGTCGAGGCCATGAAGGCGATCGTTTTGCTTGCCAACGGCGCGGAAACCTATGCACCGGAACTTCTTTCGCATGCCGGCAAGCAGGCAACGGCCCGCCCCGACGCCGCGTTGAACATCGTCTCCTCGGCCGAGAGCCGCTCGGTCGTGACCGCCGACGCGGTGATCGTGGGCTCCGGCGCCGGCGGCGCGATGGTGGCCCGCACCCTGGCGCGGGCCGGCCTGACGGTGGTCGTTCTCGAGGAGGGGCGACGGTGGACGGTCGAGGAATTCCGCACCACCCATCCCATCGACCGCTATGCCGGGTTGTACCGCGGCGCCGGGGCCACCATCGCCGTGGGACGCCCATCGGTGGTGTTGCCCATCGGCCGGGCGGTCGGCGGCACCACGGTGGTGAACTCCGGCACCTGCTACCGCCCGCCGCCGGCCGTGCAGCGGCGCTGGCGCGACGAGTTCGGGCTCGCTCTGGCCGACCCCGACCGGCTCGCCGCGCGCCTCGACGACGTGGAAGGCACGCTGCGGGTCGCCCCGGTGCCGCTGGAGATCATGGGCCACAACGGGCGGCTGCTGCTGGACGCGGCCGCCGCGCTGGGTTGGCGGGCGGCGCCCATTCCGCGCAACGCGCCGGGCTGTGCAGGCTGTTGCCAGTGCGCGATCGGCTGCCCCCGCAACGCCAAGTTCGGCGTGCACCTCAATGCGCTGCCCGAGGCGTGCGCGTCGGGCGCGCGGATCATCTCCCAGGCCCGCGTCGAGCGGGTGCTGCACCGGCACGGGCGCGCTCGAGGGGTGCGGGCCCGCCGGCCGGACGGCACGGCGCTGGACGTCCTGGCCGACACGGTCATCGTCGCGGCCGGCGCCACCGAGACGCCGGGATTGTTGCGCCGCAGCGGCTTTGGCGCGCACCCCAGGCTCGGTCGGAACCTGGCCCTGCATCCGGCGACGATGCTCGCCGGGCGCTTCGAAGACGACGTCGTCGCGTGGCACGGGGTGCTGCAAAGCGCCGCCGTTCACGAACTCCACGAATCACACGGCGTGCTCATCGAAGCGACCTCCACCCCGCCCGGAATGGGCTCGATGGTGTTTCCCGGCTACGGCGCCGAGCTGCTCGGCTGGCTGGATCGCGCGCCCCGGGTGGCGACGTTCGGCGCCATGGTGGCCGATCGCGGTGTCGGCTCGGTTTCCACGGTGCGCGGCGAGACGCTGGTGCGCTACAACATCGCCCGCGCCGACGTCGACAAGCTGGTCGTCGCGATCGAGGCGATGGGCCGGCTGTTGTTCGCGGCGGGGGCGGTCGAGGTGCTCACCGGTTTGCCCGGCGCGATGACGGTGACGTCGCTGCCCGCCCTGCAGGACGTGTTGCGGCGCAGCGACCCGAGAAGCTTGCATCTGGCCGCTTTCCACCCGACGGGCACGGCGGCCGCGGGCGCCGACGAACAGCGCTGCCCGGTCGACCAGACCGGGCAGCTGCGCGGGGTGGCCGGGGTGTGGGTCGCCGACGCCTCGATCCTGCCGAGCTGCCCGGAGGTCAATCCGCAGGTGTCGATCATGGCGCTGGCGCTTGGCGTGGCCGACGAGGTGCTCGCGGCCCGCTGAGCGGCCTAGCCTTCGAGCTTGTAGCCCAGCCCCCGCACGGTCACCAGGTGGACGGGGTTGGCCGGGTCGGCTTCGATCTTGGAGCGCAAACGCTTGACGTGAACGTCGAGCGTCTTGGTGTCACCGACGTAATCGGCGCCCCACACCCGGTCGATCAACTGCCCGCGGGTCAGCACCCGACCGCTGTTGCGCATCAGGTACTCCAGCAAGTCAAACTCCTTGAGCGGCAAGGTGACTGTGTCGCCGTTGACGGAGACCACGTGTCGCTCGACGTCCATCCGTACCGGTCCGGACTCGAGCACACCGTCACTGATTTCGGAGTCGTCGTCACCGCCACGGCGGAGCACCGCGCGGATCCGGGCGATCAACTCGCGCGCCGAATACGGCTTGGTCACATAGTCGTCGGCGCCGAGCTCTAACCCGACGACCTTGTCGATCTCGCTGTCGCGCGCGGTCACCATGATCACCGGCACGCTGGACCGAGCACGCAATTGCTTGCACACGTCGGTCCCCGACATGCCGGGCAGCATCAGATCGAGCAACACGATGTCGGCGCCGGTGCGGTCGAATTCGGCGAGCGCCGCGGGGCCGTCAGTAACCACCGTGGCCTCGAAGCCCTCCTTGCGCAACAGGAATGCCAGCGGATCGGCCAGCGACTCCTCGTCCTCCACGATCAGCACACTGGTCATGTGCGCACTTCTCCCCCGCGAGCGGGAGGTGCCCCCACCTCATCGCGTCTGTTTGCATTGTCCTTAGCGCGGGTCATCGACTTAGTTCTTCCTCTCGTTGTGACCGGTTGGGCCGCACCTCGCGACCCTGCGGTTGCTCGGGTTGTTCGTCATCGTCCCTGTAGGCCGGGATGGACAGCGTGAAGGTGGATCCGGTCCCCGGCTTGCTCCACACACCGATGCTGCCGTTGTGGTTGGCGGCGACATGTTTGACGATGGCCAGGCCCAGCCCGCTGCCGCCAGTGGCGCGCGAACGTGCCTTGTCCCCCCGGAAGAACCGCTCGAAGACCCGCTCCTGGTCTTCCAAAGCGATCCCGATGCCACGGTCGGTGACGGCGATCTCGATGTTGTCGCCGCGGCGGCGGCGGCTGATCGAGACCGGCGAACCGGGCGGCGAATAGGCGATCGCATTGGATACCAGGTTGGCCAGCGCGGTGACCAGAAGCGTCTCGTCGCCCAATACCCGCAAGCCGCTGGGCGCATCGGTGCGGACCTCGATTTGAGCGTTGTCGGCCGCCACCTTGTGGCGTGAAATCGCTTCCGACACAACGGTGTCCACTTCGACATCGGTCACGTTGGGCAACCGCTCCGCGCCCTGCAGCCGGGACAGCTCGATCAGCTCGGCGACCATGTCCCCCAGCCGGTTGGCTTCAACCAGCACCTTCTCGGCGAACCGACGGACGGTTTCGGGATCGTCCGCGGACGCCAACAGGGCCTCGGCGAGCAGGGCCATGGCGCCAACCGGAGTCTTGAGCTCGTGGCTGACGTTGGCCACGAAGTCGCGCCTGGTCGCCTCCATGCGCGCATAGTCGGACTGGTCGTGGGCGAAGACCACGGCGAACCGGCGGTCTTCTTCACTGAGCAGCCGGGCCTGGCCGTGCACCGATAGCCCGGACCGGCCGGCCGCCCGTTTGGCCGGCCGCAGGTCGAATTCGACGTCGACACCGCCGAGCGCCTGCTGCGCCGCCTGCCACGCCTGGTCGTCGAGCTGCCGGTCGCGCACCAGGCCCAGCTCGCCGGCCCGATCGTTGAGGTAGACGACGTCGCGGTGGGAATCCACCACCGCCACCCCCAGCGGCATCAGCGCGACGATGCGTTGCAGCATCTGCGCGACGGTGATCCCGGTCCATTCGGTGCTCACCCGCTGCCGGCGGTGGGCCGCTTTCGGCGACAGCCGGGTCCCGGCTGCTACCCCTATGGCCAGCCCCAGCACGGACAAGACCCCGGCCAGCAACAGCGCCGAGAACACAGTCACATAGCAAATCCTACAAATCTTCGGGAACAACGCCCTAGCGGAGCGCGGCCAAAATCGGACAAGTCACACTTTGCGCTTCAGGTGTTCCACTCCCGTTAACGCGATGTTCGGCATATAGGGCTTTAAAACTCGCAATGGCCGCGCGCACTTCACCCGCGTCCTTGGCCGGCAACCGCCGCGGCACCCGCGGCGGCCGCCTCCGGGTCGAGGTAGGTACCGCCCGGCACCACCGGCCGCAGGTCGGCGTCCAGGTCGTAGCGCAGCGGAACCCCGGTCGGAATGTTCAGTCCGACGACGTCGTCGTCGGACATCTGGTCGAGGTACTTGACCAGGGCCCGCAACGAGTTGCCGTGCGCGACGATCAACACCGTCTTCCCGCTGCGCAGATCCGGGACGATCACGTCGGTGAAATACGGCAGGAACCGGGCCACCACGTCGGCCAGGCATTCGGTCAGCGGGCCGCCGCCGATGTTGGCGTACCGGGGGTCGGTGTCCTGGCTGAACCGGCTGCCCTGCTCGATCGGCGGTGGCGGCGTGTCGTAGCTGCGCCGCCAGGCCATGAACTGCTCGTCGCCGTAGCGGGCCTTGGTCTCGGCCTTGTCCAGCCCCTGCAACGCCCCGTAGTGACGTTCGTTGAGCCGCCAGCTGCGCCGCACCGGGATCCACAGCCGGTCGGCGGCGTCCAGCGCCAGGTGCGCGGTGGTGATCGCGCGTCGCAGCAGCGAGGTGTAGAGCACATCGGGCATCAGGTTCTGCTCGGCCAGCAGCTCGCCGCTGCGCACCGCCTCGGCCCGCCCTTTTTCGGTCAGCCCGACATCCACCCAGCCGGTGAACAGGTTCAAGGCATTCCAGTCACTCTCGCCGTGGCGGAGCAGCACTAGCGTGGCAGCGTCTCCCATGGCGGCAAGTCTCTCACGCCGTGGTGGGACGCCCGTCGTCGTCTTCGTGGCTGCTTGCTCGACTCCTTCTCATCGCGCTTCGCGCTCTGCATCGTCGTCTTCGTCGATCAGGTGGGCGAACGCCTCGAGGTTCTTCAGCGACTCGCCGCGCGACACCCGCCAATCCCACTCTTTCTGTATCGACGAGCGAAAACCCAACTCCAGCAACGTATTAAAGTCCGAATCAACCGCTTCAAGCACCTGTCCGAGCAGCCGGTCGATCTCGTCGGCGTCCACCGACGCCAACGACATGCGGCCCACCAGGTAGATGTCGCCGACCTTGTCCAGCGTGTAGGCCACGCCGTAGAGGCGGCGGTTGCGCTTGAGCAGGAAGCGGTAGACACCCTCGTGGTTCTCGTCGGGCTTGCGGCACACGAACGCCTCGATGCGCACCGAGTGCTCGCCGACGGTCAAGATGGTGTTGGTCTTGAGCTTGCGCTCGCCGGGCAGCTCCACCACCAGGCCCGACGGACCGCCGTGCGCCCCATCGTGTTTCGAGTAGGCCAGACCGCTGGCGTGCAGTGCGTCCTCGATCACGCGCTCGACCGTGGGGCTCACGCGCCCACCCCGCGGCGCTCGGCGGTGTACTCGCTGATCGCGCGACGATAGCTGGCCAGCAGCGCGTCGGTGGTGTTCTCCCAGGAGAACGTGGCCGCGTGAGCGGCGGCCGCGCGGCTCATGGCCTCGGCCTGCGGCGCGCGCAGGCGCAGCATCCGGTCCAGGGCGTCCGCCCACCGGTCGACGTCGTGGCCGGACACCAGCGTGCCGGTGATCCCGTCGCGCACGGCCACCGGCAGACCGCCGACCGCGGCAGCCACCACCGGCGTGCCACACGCCTGCGCTTCGACGGCCACCAGGCCGAACGACTCCGAATAGCTCGGCACGGCGACCAGGCTGGCGGCCCGGAACAACATGGCCAGGTCCGTGCGGGACTGCGGGGGCAGGAAGGTGACCCGCGCCGCGATGCCGAGCTCGTCGGCCAGCCGCCGCAGGCCGTCCGGGGAGGCCAGGCCGCTGCCCGACGGGCCGCCGGCCACCACGATGCGCACGCCCGGCAACTTCGCGGCGGCGCGCAGCACGATGTCGGGCGCCTTCAGCGGCTGTATCCGCCCGACGAACGCCACCACGTCTTCGTCTTGCGGCAACCCCAGGGCGGCGCGGGCGGCCCGCCGGTCACCCGGGCGGAACACGTCGAGATCCACTCCGGGGTGAACGACATCGATTCGCGCCGGGTCGGAGTGGTGGATCGAAATTAGTTGCCGCGCTTCATCATCGGTGTTGACGATCAGCCGGTCCGCCTCGTCGACCACCTGCTGTTCCCCCACCGTGCGCAGCGGCGGCTCGGGCGCGTCGCCATCGGCCAGTGCCGCATTCTTGACCGCGGCGAGCGTGTGCGCGGTGTGCACCAGCGGCACGGCCCAGCGGTCACGGGCCAGCCAGCCAACCTGTCCGGACAGCCAATAATGCGAATGCACGATGTCGTAGTAGCCGGGTTCGTGCGACGCCTCCGCGCGCAGCACCCCGGCGGCGAACGCGCACAGCTGGGTGGGCAGGTCGTACTTGTCCAGGCCCTCGAACGGCCCCGCCACCACGTTGCGCACCAGCACGCCGGGTGCGACCCGCGCTACCGGCGGGTCGGCGGACGCGGTCGCACGGGTGAAGATCTCCACCTCGATACCCCGCCGCGCCAGGTGCAACGCGGTTTGCAGCACGTAAACGTTCATGCCCCCGGCGTCACCGGTGCCCGGCTGCGCGAGTGGTGAAGTGTGCACCGCCAGCACTGCGACGCGGCGCGGCTTGAGCCGGAATACGTCATCGTGCCGCACTCTGTCATCTTTACAGGACGCTCGGCTCACGAGCCCAACACCCAGGGCCGGTCTTCGCGTTAAGCGGAAGACTCGTCGGCGGCGACGTTGCCCAACCGCGGGTTCAGCGCCCCGGCTCGCCGCATCGCACCCAGCGGATCGGCGTATAGCCCGCTCAACGACACGGTCCCCGCGCCGGCCTCCTGCACCCGGTTGCCGAAGACGGTGACGCGGATATCGCGCGCCGGCAACACCGAGCGTTCGGCGAATGCCGCCTCGACGTGCTCCATCGCCTCGGGATACTCGGTGAACGCCTGGCCGCCCACCACCAGTTCGTCGGGGTTGAGCATGTCGCGCAGCAGCGCCACCGCCTCCCCGAGCACGCGGCCCCGCTCGTTCAGCAATTCTGTGGCCTGCACGTTGCCGGCGCGGGCGAGTCGCAGCAGGTCGGCGACGCCGGCGGCCGATGCGTTGGCGCGGCCCGCGGGTGCGAACGGCAGGATCCGCAGCCGGCGGGCGGCGGCCAGCACCGCCTCGTCGCTGACCGTGGATTCCAGCTGGCCGGTGCCGCCGAGCAGCTCAGAGTGGGCGGGCAGGGCCGCAATGGTGCCGGGACCGCTGGCCGGGCAGTGCACCCGTCCGCCGATCACCAGCGCGTAGCCCACGGTCTCGCGGGCGTAGATGTACAAGCTGGTGGGCGAGCTGGGCAGGAATCGCCGCATGCCGAGCAGTAGCTCGGCCCCGGCCATGGCGTCGACGTGCGAGGCCACCGATACGGGCAGCCCCAGCGCGTCGGCCAAAACGGGTCCGACCGCCGCCTGCCGCCAGCCGAGGCGCGGGTGGTCTACGTGACCGGTGACGCTGTCGACGGTGCCGCCGATCGCGACACCGACCCAGAGCGGGCGGCGCCGGTGCCATCGCCGCAGATAGCGGGCGGCGCTCTCGGCCAGCGACGCCAGGGCGGGCCCGGCGGGGCTGAGCGGTGTGGGCGTCTCGACGGTGTCCAGCGTGCGACCGAACAGGTCGGTGGCCACGATGCTGGTGGTCCGGGCACCGATGTGGATGCCCAGCGTCACGAACGGTTCGTGGTTGACCTCCACCGGCACGCGTGGGCGCCCGATCGCCCCGGAGACGGCGAGGTCGGCGCGTTCCCGCAGCAAACCCGCCTCGAGCAGGGCGATGACCTGGCGGTTGACCGTGGCGATGCTCAGCGAGGTGACGCCGGCGATGACGTCACGCCCGACGGGCCCGCGCAATCGGACGGCCCGGAAAACCGAGGCCGCCGCGGAGTCGGGGATGTGCAGTGCCGGCGGCACGATCTGACGGCGCACCGACCGGTTGCCCTTGTAACGGCTTGGCGAATGATGAGTCTGGGTGAGGGTATGCGTGCGCACGAGCGTCCTTTTGTCCGATTTTTGTTGGCCGTCACTGGCCACACCTGAAAGTCAGGAGCGGCAAAGTGCGCGACAACAACACGCACCCGCCGCGCGAAGACACGCGGTGGTGGTGCTGGACAGGGCGCTGAGGTGCACCCCGAAAATTTAGCACGTTCACTAAGGTTGTTTCGATGGCTGGAAATGTCAGGAATGAACGGGTCGCCGTCGTCACGGGCGCCAGCTCCGGAATCGGGGAGGCGACGGCCCAGACCCTCGCGACGCAGGGCTTTCACGTGGTCGCGGTGGCGCGCCGGGCGGAGCGGATCAACGCCCTGGCACGGGAGATCGGCGGGACGGCCATTGTGGCCGATGTCACAGACGACGCGGCGGTGGCGGCTCTCGCCGACGAATTGAGCCGGGTCGACGTGCTGGTCAACAACGCCGGCGGCGCCCGCGGGCTGGCGCCGCTCGCCGATTCCGACCTCGAGCACTGGCGGTGGATGTGGGAGACCAACGTGATGGGCACGCTGCGGGTCACCCGCGCGCTGCTGCCCAAGCTCATCGATTCCGGTGACGGGCTGATCGTCACGGTGACTTCCGTTGCCGCGCTTGAGGTTTACGACGGAGGCGCCGGGTACACGGCGGCCAAGCACGCCCAGGGGGCGCTACATCGCACGCTGCGCGGCGAGCTGCTGGGCAAGCCGGTGCGACTCACCGAGATCGCGCCGGGCGCGGTCGAGACCGAGTTCTCGCTGGTTCGCTTCGACGGCGATCAACACCGCGCCGACGCGGTCTACACCGGTATCACTCCCCTGGTTGCCGCCGATGTCGCCGAGGTGATCGGTTTCGTGGCCTCGCGGCCACCCCACGTCGACCTCGACCTGATCGTCCTCAAGCCGCGCGACCAGGCGTCGGCCACCCGTTTTAACCGCCGGGGCCGGTCCCCGGACTAGAAGGGATGGTCGTTGTCGTGGGCGTCCCGGACAGACTCGGGGCGGTCGACGGGGTGACCGGCGCGGTCACGGGAATCTGGGTGGACGGCGGGCGCGTGGTCGGAGGCGGCAGCGCCGACATCGCGACCCAGGTGTCCCAGTCGACGGCCCAGTCCCAGAGGTCGCCGTCGGAGTAGGACAGCTGGATCGAGCTCCCGGTGACCTCGACCGGGTCGCCGTAGATCGCCGACTGGAAGTACTGCTCCGCGTCGCCCGTCGACAGGTTGATGCAGCCGTTGGTGACGTTGGTATTGCCCTGCGCGCCCGCGCTCGACGGGTTCGCGTGAATGAACTCGCCGTTGTTGGAGATCCGGACCGCCCAACGCTCATGCACGTGGCTGTAGCCGGCGGCGGGGTTGGACATGTAGAAGTCGGCGTACTTCTCGGTGACCACGTGGACGCCGTTGCGGGTGACGTTGCGCGCCTTGTCGGCCTCCCCGTAGCTGCACGGGAAGTCCATGATGACGCCTTCGTCCCTGATCACCTGGATGCGGTGCGACGTGACCTCGGCCCTCACCACCTGCCGGCGACCGATCTGGATGTTCAACGAGATGTCCTCGGCGCCGTACGCGCTGTCGCCGAACGGCAGGCCGTACAGCTTGGCCTCCACGTTGACGGTGGCGCCCGCGGGGTAGTACTCGCGGGTGCGCCAGTGCACCCGGGCGCCCTGCGCCTCGTCGGGCAGCCACGCCCAGCTGCCCTCGACGGGCGGATTCGTGGTGACGGTGAGCGCCTTCTCGACCGCCGCCTTGTCGGTGATCGGCGCGTCGAACTGGATGATGATCGGCGCCGCGACCCCGACGGTCTGGCCGTCAGCCAGCTGGAATGACCCACCGATCTTCTTGGTGGGAGACACCGTGGTGAACTTGCCCGCGACCGGGATCGCCTTGCCGTCGTGCCCGACGGCCGAGCCGCTCCAGGTGTAGGTCGCGTCGTAACCCAGCGGCTCGGTGGTGGTGTAGACGGTGCGGTCGGAGTTGAACTTGCCCGCCACGGCCTTGCCCGCGGAATTCGCCAGCGCGACGTGCTGGAACCAGCCGTCGCTGATCTCGACGCTGACCGGCGCGATGGGCACCACGTTTTGGGTCGCGTCGGCCGGCTGGAACTTCAGCCGCGGCGCCGGCTGCTCCTTCTTCTCGGCCTGCTTGGCCGCGGTGCCGCCGCAGGCGGCCAACAGGCTGGGGGCGAACACCCCCAATCCGAGGGTCGCCAGAGCCACACGCCGGTTGATCGGCGGCGGGGTTTGCGACGTGCTCACGAAAGTCAAAGATACCGGGCAAAATCCGCCGACCCCGCCACGACAAATCAGCATCGGGGCGGTCGTTCGAAAGTTTCGGAGCTACAGCCTGCAGCCGAGCAGGACCGGCTCGGGTTTCAGTGTGACGCCAAACACATCGCGGACCCCGTCGCGGATGAGCCGGGCCAGTGCGATCACCTCGTCGGCGGTGGCGTCGCCGCGGTTGGTCAGCGCCAGCGCGTGCTTGGTGGACAGCCGGCATCGCGCGGTCGGATCGTCGGGAAAACCCTTCGAAAAGCCCGCCCGCTCCACCAGCCAGCCGGCGGCCAGCTTGACACCGTCGGGTGCCGGGTAGTGCGGAACCGGCCCCTGGGCATCTCCGACACCCGCGGCCAGCCGCTCGTACACGTCGGGTGCGACGACGGGGTTGGTGAAGAACGAACCCACGCTCCAGGTGTCGTGGTCGTCGGGGTCGAGCACCATGCCCTTGCGGCCCCGCAGCGCCAGCACCGCCTGGCGGACCGCGCGCGGGTCGGCGCGCTCGCCGCTGCTCACCCCCAGCGCGGCGGCCAGTTCGCCGTAGCGCAGCGGGGCGCTGCGGCGCGACGTGTCCAGCGCGAATTCGACTTCCAGTACGACGGAAGGGATTTCGGTCTCCGCGTGGCCCGCCTGCTTGAGCGCGCTGGTGCGATAGCCGAAGCCGAGCTCGCCGCCCGGCACCCAGCGGACCTCTCCGCTGCCGCGGTCCAGTAGCCGGACCCGGGTGATGGTGTCGGAGACTTCCGCGCCGTAGGCCCCGACGTTTTGCACCGGGGTGGCCCCGGCCGAGCCGGGGATCCCGGACAGGCATTCCAGCCCGCCCAGACCGTGCTCGATGGTGCTGACTACGACGTCGTCCCACACGGCGCCCGCTTCCGCGCGCACCAGGTTGCCGTCGATGGTGATGCCGCTGGTGGCCAACCGCACCGCGGTCAGGTCGGTCAGGGTGTCGGCGATCACCAGGTTGGAGCCGCCGGCGAACACCAACACCGGGCAGTGCTCTCCCCCGCGGCTTTCGGTGTCCAGCGCCCGCACCACGGCGACCACCTGTTCGGTGCTGGCGCAAGTGATCAGGCGGCGCACCACCGGCCCGACCCGCAACGTCGTCAGCGGTGCGAGCGACACCGCTTCGGCGACATGCGCACCGGCGAATGTCGAACCGGCACCGCTGGATTTCATGGCCCGTAACGGTAGCCTCACCTGCTATGCCGCGTTCATTCGACTTGTCGGCCGACTACGACGGCAGCGTTGAAGAGGTTCATCGAGCGTTCACGGACGAGACCTACTGGCGGGCGCGGCTGGCCGGATCCGGTGTCGACCTCGCCAGGCTCGAGTCGATGCGGGTCGGTGGCGAAACCGGGGTCGACGACACGGTCGAGGTCGTCACCGTGCAGGTGATACAGAGTCACAAGCTGCCGGGAATGGTCACGCAGTTGCACAGCGGCGACCTCCGCATCAGGCGCGAGGAGATCTGGGGACCGGTCGCCGGCGGCGCCGCGCAGGGCTCGGTCGTCGGCTCGATTTTGGACGCCCCGGTGAATCTCACCGGCACCGCCATGCTGGCGCCGATCGTGGAGACCGGGGGCGCCCGACTGACGTTCCGGGCCACCGTGCAGGTGCGTGTCCCGATCATCGGCGGCAAGCTGGAGAACATCATCGGCACCCGACTGGCCGAGCTGGTGGCGGTGGAACAGCGGTTCACCACGGAGTGGATCGCCAGGGCGTGACCTCGTAAAGCCTAAGCTGAGAGCCATGCGTATCGCGTTGGCGCAAATCCTCAGTGGCACCGATCCGGCCGCCAACCTGCAGCTGGTGCACGAGTACAGCGGCCGGGCCGCCGACGCCGGCGCCAAGTTGGTGGTGTTCCCGGAGGCGACCATGTGCCGCTTCGGCGTCCCGCTGGCGCCGATCGCCGAGCCGGTCGACGGGCCCTGGGCGACCGGTGTGCGGCGGATCGCGACCGACCGCGGAATCACGGTGATCGCCGGCATGTTCACCCCGGCCGGCGACGGCCGGGTGAAGAACACACTGATCGCGGCCGGTCCGGGCAGTCCCAACGAGCCGGACGCGCATTACGACAAGATCCACCTCTACGACGCGTTCGGCTTCACCGAGTCGCGCACCGTCGCGCCCGGCCGGGATCCCGTGGTGATCACGGTCGACGGCGTCCGGGTGGGGTTGACCGTCTGCTACGACATCCGCTTCCCGGCGTTGTATACGGAGCTGGCCCGCCGGGGCGCCCAGCTGATCGCCGTCTGCGCGTCCTGGGGCGCTGGCCCCGGCAAGCTCGACCAGTGGTCGCTCTTGGCGCGCGCCCGCGCGGTCGACTCGATGAGCTACGTCGCCGCGGCCGGCCAGGCCGACCCGGGCGCGTCGCTGACCGGGTCGGGGGCGCCCACCGGGGTGGGCGGCAGCCTGGTGGCCTCCCCGTTCGGCGAAATCGTCGCGGCGGCCGGCTCCGGGCCCCAGTTGGTGGTGGCCGACATCGACGTCGACCGGGTAGCCGAGGCCCGCGACAGCATCGCGGTGCTGCGCAACCACTCAGATTTCGCTCAGCTCGATAGGGCAGAATCAGTCGGGTGACGAACCCGCAAGGACCACCGAACCAGGACCCGTCGAGGTGGGGCCGTCCCGGCAACCAAGGCCCCTTCGGCCCGCCGCCCACCGAGCGGCCGACCGAGCGGATCAACACCGGTGGCCCGGCCCCCGCGCCCCCGCCGCCGGCTTCTCCGCCGCCGGGTCAGACCGAACGGCTGGGCACGCCCCCGCCGAACATGCAGCGGCCCGATTACCCGCCGCCTCCTCCGCCCATCCCGCCCGCGGGGCCGACGGAGAAGTTGGCCACCCCCGGCGAGGACCCGGCGACGGGGAAGAAGAAGCGACGTTTCCTGCGTGACCCGCTCTCCGTGGTGCTGGTCTGCATCATCGTGGTTTGCCTGGTGATCGCCGGCCTGGTCGGCGCCGAGCTTTACGTGCGTCACGTCGCCAACAGCAAGGTCGCCGAGGCGGTGGCATGCGAGGTCAAGGACCAGGCCACCGCGTCGTTCGGGGTGGCGCCGTTGATGCTGTGGCAGGTACTCACCAAGCACTACACCAACATCTCGGTGTCCTCGGCGGGCAACCAGGTCCGCGACGCCAAAGGCATGAAGATCGACATCAACATCCGCAACGTTCAGCTCAAGGACACCCAGGACTCCAAGGGCACCATAGGATCGCTCGACGCGACCATCACCTGGACGTCAGATGGCATTAAGGAATCCATCCAGAACGCGATTCCCGTGCTGGGACCCTTCGTCACCAACACCGTGACCCCGCATCCCAACGACGGCACCATCGAGCTGAAGGGCATGCTGGACAACATCACCGCCAAGCCGGTGGTGTCGGGCACCGGCCTGCAGCTGCAGATTGTCAGCTTCAACGCGCTTGGCTTCACCATGCCGAGGGAATCCGTCCAGTCGACGCTGGACGACTACACCTCGGGCTTCAGCAAGAACTACCCGATGGGCATCCACGCGGACAGCGTGCAGGTCACCTCTACCGGCGTGACCAGCCACTTCTCGACGCAGAACGCGAGCATCCCCACCGGCAACGACAACGACCCCTGCTTCGCCAACCTCTGATACCCGGGGGTCTAGGCGAGCCCGTCGAGCACCGCCCGGGTGCCGGACAGGCCGAGGCGGGTGGCACCCGCATCCAGCAGCGCGAGCGCGCCGGCGGCGGTGCGGATGCCGCCGCTGGCCTTGACGCCCAACCGGCCGCCGACCGTCTGGCTCATCACCTCGACCGCACGCACCGAGGCGCCGCCCGCGGGATGGAACCCCGTCGAGGTTTTCACGAAATCGGCGCCGGCCTCCTCGGCCGCGTGACACACCTGCACCAGCGTGCGCTCGTCCGTTCCCGACAACAGCACCGCCGACTCCACGATCACCTTCAGCACGGAACGGGGGACGGCGGCGCGCACGGCCGCGATATCGGCCCGCACCGCGTCGATGTCGCCGGCCAGCGCGGCGCCGATGTCGATGACCATGTCGACTTCGGCGGCTCCGGATGCCACGGCCCGTTCGGCCTCGTGCGCCTTGACCGCCGAAATGTGCTTGCCCGACGGGAAACCCGCGACGCTCGCCACCGGGACGCTTCCCCCGGCCCGCACCGCGACCGGAACCATCGACGGCGAGACGCACACGGCGTAGACACCCAATTCGGCGGCCTCGGCGACCAGGGCCGCCACATCCGCCGCGGTGGCCTCGGGTTTGAGCAGCGTGTGGTCGACCATCGCCGCCAGCTGCGCACGGTTCGGTTTGCTCGCCACTAGAACCTTTCTTCGGGTCCGCCCGGATTGCATCCGGACGCGACCATTTCGGCATCATCGACCACCGGGCGCCACGGCTCCAGGTTCCAGCTGGTCTTGCCGGGCTCCGCCAGTTCGGCGAATTGCCAGTGACAGATGAATTGTGCGCGCATCCCGGCGGTGTCCACATCCGGTGACAACGCCAACAACTCGGCCCACGCCTCGTCGGCCAGGGCGGTGTTGCCGGGCTGCCTGGAGGCCAGCCGCCCCGAGGGTGTCGGAAAGACCCGCAAGCTGCTCAGGCCGCGCCACTGCGCCCACTGCGTGTGGTCGATGAACGGCGGGGACGCCGGGTCCGGGTCCGCCGCCCCGGTGCCCGCCGGACCCCACAGCGCGACAAGCACCACGGCGGGCGCCGTCAGCAGGGCCTTCATCCCGCTAGCGCGACTTACCTTGAATTTCCAGAAGTTTCGGCCGCACGTCGACCAGGTACACGCCGGCCGCGCACGCGGCGATCGCCATCCCGAGTACCCCGAAAACAAAACTCAGGATGGACGTCAGGGCGACAGCCAGACCGAGGATCACCAACCACACCGGTTTGGTCAGCTTGTCCGCTGCGGTGTAAGCGTCGGGCCGCTGTAGCGCGGCGTGCACGAACGCGTATACCGCCGTGACCAAGACGGCGATCTGCAAGACCAACATGACGGTACCCACGAGGTGGCTCACGCCTTAAGCGTATGCGGGCGCCATCGGAAACGTCGACTCAGAGTTGCCCGAGGGACAACTCCGAGTCGACGGGCGTGACTTACTTCTGGGTGACCTTCTTGGCCGAAGCCTTCTTGGCCGGGGCCTTCTTGGCCTGGGCCTTCTTGGCGGGCGCCTTCTTGGCGACGGCCTTCTGAGCCTTCTTGGCCGTCGCGTCGGACTTCTTGGGCAGCTCGATGCCGACCAGCTTGGCCGCGCGCTCGCCGACCGCGCGGGTCTGCGATGCGACGGTGCCCAGCGCCTCCTGGGTCAGCTCGACGGCCTGGTCCACGTAGCCCTCGGCGCGCGCGGAGGCGTCGTCCAGGCCCGTCTGGCTGCGCAGCCGCTGCAGGGCGGCCTCGCCCCGCTGGACCAGCTCGTTGTAGCGGTTGGTCGCCGCGTCCAGGTAGCCCTCGGCGGCCCTGCGCAGTTCCTCGCTGGTGAACCGTTCGCGCAGCTCGTCCAGCTGGTCGGGCAGGTCCTCCTGCAGCCGGTTCAGGCGTGCGCGGCTCTCTTCCACCCGGGTGCGGGTGTCGGCGCGGGTCTCTTCGGCACGCTCACGCAGGTTGGTGAGCAACTCGTTGACGGTCGCCAGAGCCAGATCGGCCGCGCCCAGCGCTGCCAGCAGGGGAGCGCGCAAGTCTTCGATGTTCGTGTTATCCGCCATAGTTTTTCCTTTCATCGTTTTCCGTTATTCGGCGTTCTTGGGTATGGGTTGTGGAAGCTGAGGGGAGGGTCTCCTTCTGGCTGGCGGCCGCGGATCCTCGCTCTTGGGTAACCCGGGCGGCCGGTGGTTTATACATCAGCACCCATCTGCGCGACGTGGAAGTCCCGGTCAGGCCGTTCAGCTGGGGGAACGGACTTGATCATTCGTCGCCGTTGGGTTCGGTCGAACACTCCTCGCTGTTGGGTTCACCGGATTCGTTCTGTTGGGTGAACGATGTGTAGACGTCGAGTAGGACCTGCTTCTGGCGCTCGGTAATCGCGGTGTCGGTGATGATGGCGTCGCGCACCTGGCTTTTGTCGCTGGGTTCGAGAATCCCGGCCCGCACGTAGAGAACCTCGGCGGATACCCGCAACGCCTTCGCGATTTGATTGAGCACGTCGGCCGACGGCTTACGCAATCCACGCTCCACCTGGCTCAAGTACGGGTTGCTTACCCCGGATTTTTCGGCCAGTTGACGCACCGAGACCTGCGCGAGTTCACGCTGGCTCCGGATGAAGCTGCCGATGTCTGAGGCCATGTCGGAGGCCGCATTGGACACCTTGGCGGAGAGCTTCTCCTCGGGTGCCATGGCGTGCTCCTGGGTCGGATGGTCGGGCTTGACGACCTCAGACTACAACAAGTGCTTGCTTTTGCAAGCACTTGTTAGCACTACTAGAAAAGCAGCTGCGCGACGGCGTAGATCACCACACCTGCCAGCGACCCGACCACCGTTCCGTTGATCCGGATGAACTGCAGGTCACGGCCCACGTGCAGCTCGATGCGCCGGCTGGCCTCCTCCGCGTCCCAGCGTTCGATGGTGTCGGTGATGATTGCTGTGATCTCCACCCCATACTGGGACACCAGGTGCTCGGCCGCCCGCACGATCCAGTTGTCCACCTTGTCGCGCAGGTCGGCGTCGTCTCGCAGCGATTCCCCGATGCGGACCACCGCGTCGGCAATGCGGGTGCGCAGCGCGCTGGACGGGTCATCCACACCCTCGAGCACCAGCCGCTTCAGCGTCTTCCACGCCGTCGCCGCGGCGTTGGCGATCTCGTCGCGCGCCATCAGCTGCTCTTTGATCGCGTCGGCGCGGGCGATGGTGTCCGCGTCGTTTTGCAGGTCGTCGGCGAATTCGAAGAGGAAACGGGTCGCCGAGCGGCGGAGCTCGTGATCGGGATTGCGACGCACCTTGTCGGTGAAGTCCATCAGCTCACGGTGGATGCGGTCGCCGACCAGGTGGTCGATGAAGCGTGGCGACCATGTCGGCGAATCGCGCTCGACCACCCGCTGGATCACCTCGCCGGCGTTCAGGGACCACTGAAAGGCCCGGTCGGCCAGCAACTGGATCAGCGCCTCCTGGCGGTTCTCGGCCAGCAGGGTCGCCAGTACCCGCCCGACCGGCGGTCCCCACTGTGGTTCGGCGATGCGGCGCACGATCATCCGGTCGATCACCTGCTGGACGTCGTCGTCGCGCAGCAGCTCGACCAGCACCCGCAGCACCGTGGCCGTCTCGCTGGCCACCCGCGCGGCGTGCGTGGGCTCCGACAGCCACTTGCCGAGCCGCCCGGGCACCTGAGCGTCCCGCAGCTTGGTCTCCACCACCGGTGGCGACAGGAAGTTCTCCCGCACGAAAGAGCCCAGGCCCTCGCCGAGCTGATCCTTCTTGCGCTTGATGATCGCGGTGTGCGGGATGGGGATGCCCAGCGGATGCCTGAACAGGGCCGTCACCGCGAACCAGTCGGCCAGCGCGCCCACCATTCCGGCCTCCGCGGCGGCACCGACGTAGCCGACCCAGTCGCCCAGGTCGGCGTGGGCCTGGGCCCACCGGCAGGCGAGAAACAGGATTGTGGCGCCGATCAGGAAGCTCAGCGCCACCGCCTTCATCCGGCGCAGCGCCACCCGGCGCTCGGCATCGGCGTGCGGGTCGGCACCGGCGAAGGATTCGGCGAACGATGCGTGAGATCGCCCGGCCCCGGTCGGCGGTGTGGTCGGGTCCGGCCCCGCTGCGCGCGGGCCCGACGCTTCGCCTCGAGGCGGGGCTCTGTGTACCACCACACCATCATCTATCGTCCCGGCCGATCGGTGTGACGACACTGTTCGGGAGCCTTGCGCGGGGGCGCGGGCGAAGTCATAAACAGGCCCGCACGCCGTAGTATCAAGAGCGTCTAGATGAATGGGAATCGGGCGACAGTGACAGAGCGAATGTTGGCTGTGACGGCCAAGATGGATGGTCGCAAGCGGCGCTGGCACCAACACAAGGTGGACCGCCGCAACGAATTGGTAGACGGCACGATCGACGCGATTCGCCGGCACGGCGGCGCCCTGAGCATGGACGACATCGCCGCAGAGATCGGCGTTTCCAAGACCGTGCTGTATCGCTACTTCGTCGACAAGAACGACCTGACCACCGCGGTGATGATGCGGTTCACCCAAACCACCCTGATTCCCAACATGGCCTCGGCGCTGGCGTCCAACCTGGACGGCTTCGACCTGGCCCGCGAGGTCATCCGGGTGTACGTCGACACCGTGGCAGACGAGCCGGAGCCGTACCGGTTCGTGATGGCGAACAGCTCGGCCAGCAAGAGCAAGGTGATCGCCGACTCCGAGCGGATCATCGCCCGCATGCTCGCCGTGATGATGCGCCGCCGCATGCAACAGGCCGGGATGGACACCGGCGGTGTTGAACCGTGGGCTTACCTGATCGTCGGCGGGGTACAGCTGGCCACCCACTCGTGGATGTCCTACCCGCGCATGAGCCGCGACGAGTTGATCGACTACCTGACGATGCTGAGCTGGAATGCGCTGAAGGGCATCGTGGAGGTCGGCGGATCGCTGGAGAAGTTCCGCGAAGAGCCCCACCCGTCGCCCATCGTGCCGCCGCGGGAGCAGGAGGATCCGTTCCCGCTGTAGGCGGGGGCGCAGCCTGGCGTAGCTCGCCTTTTGTGAATTCCGCCCGTCTGGTGTGACGCTGGTCTCGTGCGACGCCATGGGCCGCTGTGGAGGCGACTCGGGCCGCCGCACCGACTAGCATCCAGGGGTGCATCGGGGGTGACGCGAGGCGGCCGTGTCGGCCGGGCGTACCTGTCTCCGCATAACGAAAGGCCCTTCTCGACATGTCTGTGCAGCTCACGCCGCATTTTGGAAACGTGCAAGCCCACTACGACCTGTCCGACGACTTCTTCCGGTTGTTCTTAGACCGCACCCAGACCTACAGCTGCGCCTACTTCGACCGTGACGACATGACATTGGAGGAGGCGCAGCTCGCCAAGATCGACCTGGCGCTGGGCAAGCTGAGGCTCGAGCCGGGGATGACGCTGCTGGACATCGGCTGCGGCTGGGGCGCCACCCTGCGACGGGCCATCGAGAAGTACGACGTCAACGTCGTGGGCCTGACGTTGTCGGAGAATCAGGCCGAGCACGTGCAGAAGACGTTCGACGAGCTGGACACCCCCCGCACCCGGCGCGTGCTGTTGGAGGGGTGGGAGAAGTTCCACGAGCCCGTCGACCGCATCGTCTCCATCGGGGCGTTCGAACACTTCGGCCGCCAGCGCTACACCCGCTTTTTCAGGATGGCCTACCAAGTGCTGCCGTCCGACGGTGTGATGTTGCTGCACACCATCGCCCGGCCCACATTCAAAGACGCCCGGGCGCGCGGCATGAGGTTGACCCACGAGATCGTTCACTTCACCCAGTTCATTCTCGCCGAGATCTTCCCGGGCGGTTGGCTACCGACGATTCCTTCCGTCGAAGAGCACGCGGCCAAGGCCGGATTCGAGGTGACCCGGGTGCAGTCATTGCAGCTGCACTACGCGAGGACTCTGGACATGTGGGCCGCAGCGCTCGAGACCAACAAGGACCAGGCGCTGGCCATCCAATCCCAGGAGGTTTACGACCGCTACATGAAGTACCTGACCGGCTGCGCGAAGTTGTTTCGCGAGGGCTACACCGACGTCGACCAGTTCACCTGCGAGAAGTAATCAGCGCGGGGCCGGGTCGCCGCTGGGCGAAGACTCGACGGGGCCTCGACGGGCCGGCGTGGTGACGACCCAAACCGGGGCTCATTTCACCAGAGTGAACTGCCCCACGTTGCTGATGCCCTTGCGGAAGAGGTTCTCGCACCCGGTCAGGTACTTCATGTAGCGGTCGTAAACCTCTTGCGACTGGATCTCGATGGCCTTGTCCCGGTTGGCTTTGAGGTTGGCCGCCCACATGTTCAGAGTGCGCTCGTAATGCTCGCGAAGTAGTTGCACCTTTTCGACCGAAAAGCCGGCGGCCTGTGCAAATCGGAAAATGTCCTCCTGCGCCGGCAACTGTCCACCCGGAAATATCTCGGTGCCAATGAAACGGGCGAACCGAATATCGCTCATCGTCAACGTGATGCCGCGCGCCGGCATCTCTTGCCATTGATACGTCAGAATTGTGTGTAGCAGCATCCTGCCGTCATCGGGAAGGGAGTCGTAGGCGCGTTCGAAAAAGGCGCCATAACGCTCCAATTTGAATGCTTCGAAGGCGCCGATGCTGACGATCCGGTCGACCTTGTCCTCGAACTCTTCCCAGCCCTGCAGCCGCAGCTCGATGTTGCGCTCCGTCGGCAATCCGGCCAGCAGGTTCTTGCTGTATTCGAATTGGTTGCGACTCAACGTGATTCCGATCACATTGACGTCGAACTTCTCGACAGCCCGTTTCAGGGCCCCACCCCAGCCGCAGCCGATGTCGAGTACCGTCATCCCCGGCTCGAGGTTCAGCTTGCCCAATGCCAAATCAAATTTGGCGTTTTGCGCTTCTTCGAGCGTCATGTCGTCACGCTCGAAGTATGCGCAGGTGTAGCCCATGGTCGGATCTAGGAATAACGCGAAAAACTCGTTCGAGATGTCATAAATCGATTGTGACTCTTCGTAGTATGGCCTTAACTGCGGCATGCCCGAGTTGCCCCTTTCGTTGCCCGAAGGACAGAATGGTACCGGGCCCAAACAACATTTTCTACTCGACGCGTCCGAACGACGGTAACTAAAAAGCGTCAGTACGTGTAGAAGCCCCGGCCGGTTTTCTTGCCGAGCCGGCCCGCCTCCACCATGCGCAGCAACAGCGGCGGCGGCCCGTATTGCGGTTCCTTGAATTCCTCGAACATCTTGTCCGCGATCAGTTTCAGGGTGTCCAGGCCCACGAGATCGGACAGCCGCAGCGGGCCCATCGGGTGCGATAGCCCCGCGACAACCGCCTTGTCGACGTCTTCGACGGTGGCAAAACCGGCCTCCACCATGCGAATTGCCGACAATAGGTAGGGAACCAGCAGCGCGTTCACGACAAAGCCGGACCGGTCGGAGCAGCGCACCACCTGCTTGCCCAGGACCGCGCTCGCGAATTCCTCGGTGCGCGCGGCGGCGGCTTCGTCGGTGACCAACGTGCTGACCAACTCGACCAGCGGGAGCACCGGGACGGGGTTGAAGAAGTGCAGGCCCAGCACCCGCTGCGGGTTCTTGGTGGCCGCGGCGATCTTCATGATCGGGATGCTGGAGGTGTTGGAGGCCAGGACCGCGGCGGGATCGGTGATGGCGCGGTCGAGTTCGGCGAAGATGTCCGCCTTGACGGCCTCATCTTCGACGATCGCCTCGATGACCAGTTGGCGATCGGCGAGGTCCTTCAGATCGGTGGTGAAAGTGAGCTTGCTCAGCGCGCGGTCGCGCTCGCGCTCGGTGACCTTACCCGCGCTGACGCCGCGCTCTAAAGACTTCACGATGCGGTTGCGTCCCGCCGCGATCAGGGTCTCGGTGGTCTCGAACACCGTCACGTCGACACCGGCGCGGAGCGAGACTTCGGCGATGCCGGAGCCCATCTGGCCGGCCCCGACAACCCCAACCCGCTGAATCGCTGCGTCGCTCACTGTCATCTCTTTCGGTGTCGTATCGTCTTGCACCGCAATAGGCCCCGCCCAGGATCGCTGGGCGGGGCCAATGCTACTGGTACTTCTCTTCAGTGCTCCGAACGTGTAGTGAGTGCGAGAATTCGGCCGAATTGTCGCAGCAGATGCACGCTGGGCGCGGAACCTCTAGTGAAACTGACCCTCTTCGGTGGAACCGGTCAGCGCGGTGGTCGACGAGGTCGGGTCGACCGTGGTGGCGATGCGGTCGAAGTAACCGGCCCCGACCTCGCGCTGGTGCTTTGTCGCGGTGTAACCCCGCTCCTCGGCGTCGAACTCGCGCTCCTGCAGCTCGACGTACGCGGTCATTTGGTTGCGCGCGTAGCCGTAGGCCAGATCGAACATCGAGTAGTTCAGCGCGTGGAAGCCGGCCAACGTGATGAACTGGAACTTGAAGCCCATCGCACCGAGCTCCTTCTGGAACTTAGCGATGGTCGCGTCATCCAGGTGCTTGCGCCAGTTGAACGACGGCGAGCAGTTGTAGGCCAGCATCTGGTCCGGGAACTCGGCCTTGACACCCTCGGCGAACTTGGCGGCAAGCTCGAGGTCGGGGGTGCCGGTCTCCATCCAGATCAGGTCGGAGTACGGCGCGTAGGCCTTGGCCCGGGCGATGCACGGCTCGAGGCCGTTGCGGACCCGGTAGAAACCTTCCTTGGTCCGCTCACCGGTGATGAACGGCTGGTCGCGCTCGTCGACGTCCGAGGTGATCAGGGTGGCGGCCTCGGCGTCGGTCCGCGCGATCACGACGGTCGGCACGTCGGCGACGTCCGCCGCCAGGCGGGCCGAGGTCAGCGTCCGGATGTGTTGCTGGGTCGGGATGAGCACCTTGCCGCCGAGGTGGCCGCACTTCTTCTCCGAGGCCAGCTGGTCTTCCCAGTGCGAGCCCGCGACGCCCGCCGCGATCATCGCCTTCTGCAGCTCATAGACATTCAGCGCGCCACCGAAGCCGGCCTCACCGTCGGCGACGATCGGGGCCAGCCAGTTCGCCACCGACGTGTCGCCCTCAACCTTGGCGATCTGGTCGGCGCGGAGCAGCGCGTTGTTGATGCGGCGCACCACCTGCGGCACCGAGTTGGCCGGGTACAGGCTCTGGTCGGGGTAGGTGTGGCCAGACAGGTTGGCGTCGCCGGCGACCTGCCAGCCCGACAGGTAGATGGCCTTCAGGCCGGCGCGAACCTGCTGAACGGCCATGTTGCCGGTCAGCGCGCCCAGCGCGTTGACGAACTCCAGCTCGTGCAGTTGGTTCCAGAGCACCTCCGCACCGCGGCGGGCCAGCGTGGCCTCCTCAACGACGCTGCCCTGCAGGGCGACGACGTCCTCGGCGCTGTAGGTGCGGGTGACACCCTTCCAACGCGGGTTGGTGTCCCAGTCCTTCCGGATCTGTTCGGGGCTCTTCGGGGTGCCAACGACGGACATTGGGCATGCTCCTTAACCATCTTCACTACTGAGTGGGTGAACGCTTCACCGGCGGTAGCTAGCGGCTCAACTTCGCTGGTGTGCTAACTCGACGATGGCACAGCCGTTGACGCAGGTCCACCCGTTTCATTTGCCAATTTCGGCAACGACTCGACGAGGATTAGCAAATCTTGCGAAGTTGGCCGCAAACTTAACCGTTTCAGAAACTACCGGTCAGTAACCCCATATCCGCAGGTCAGAACGGAAATTGACGGAGGTGACGGTTCCGCTACCGAGTGAAGATCGCGGCGACCGCTTTCGCCTCGTCGGCAACCGCGTATGTGAGCGTTGTAACAGTGCGATCGGCCAGGTCGGGGCCGAATTGCTCGGTCGAACCGGGCGGGTGCACATGCGAAATGATCTCGAGCTTGTCGCCCAGCGCCACCGGCGCCTCGTGCTCGATCGTGATGCGCAGCGGCGCCGTCATCAGCTCCAGGTGCGACGCCAGGTAGTCCTCGATCACGCTCCAGTACACCGAGTTGTTCATGTGGTCGAACAAGTCGATGTCGGTGACCCGGACGGGAAACTCGTGGATCTCGGCCGCGTCGTCGCGGTTGGCCGGCTTCAGGTAGGCCTTCCAGCGCAGCCGATCTACGGACGTGGTCTTGTGCAGGCCCGCAAGGAAGTCGTCGGAGATGCGCGACGGCATCTGGGTTTCCCGGTTGATATTGATCCAGAACGCTTCGGAATCGATCAGCCCGCCCTTGCGTCCGTCGATGCGAACCCGCATCTCGCACCACCGGTTGGAGGTGCCCGAACACCAGCGCCGACACCGCAGCATGTCCTGGAATTCGATCGGGCGGATCACGTCGACCATGGTGCGCCGGACGATCCACAGCGGGTGCGTCTCCTCGAAACCCATCTCGCGCAGCTGGTCCTGGCCGATGTCCTGGATGTGGCGCGCAGCCGCGTCCAGCCGTAGCCGGCCCGTGCGGTCGATGTCGGCCACGCGCAGCGGCCATTCGCGGTCGAAGACATCGGGGTGGCCGTCGGGCACCTGCATCAGTTCTTTGTCCAGGCTCACGGCTTCGCTCCCCGTTTCCTCCTCGTCAGTACCTCAGGCTAGCCCTGAGGCCTCCGCTGCGAATCATGCCAACGAGCTTCGCCAAAGCCAAATGCGACGCGGACGTAGCCGCGTGCGAACTCTGCCAACTTGTTGTTAGCAGCCGTACCCTGGGTGGAGTGTCCAAGACCTTCGTCGGCTCCCGGGTGCGCCAGCTGCGCAACGAGCGTGGGTTTTCCCAGGCCGCCCTGGCCCAGATGCTGGAGATCTCCCCGAGCTACCTCAACCAGATCGAGCACGACGTGCGCCCGCTGACGGTCGCCGTGCTACTGCGGATCAGCGAGGTGTTCGGCGTGGATGCGACGTTCTTCGCATCCCACGACGACACCAGGCTGGTCGCCGAGCTGCGGGAGGTGACCATGGACCGCGACCTGGGCATCGACGTCGACCCGACGGAGGTGGCCGAGATGGTCGGCGCCCACCCCGGGCTGGCCCGGGCGGTGGTCAATCTGCACCGGCGCTACCGGATCACGACGGCGCAGCTGGCCGCCGCCACCGAGGAGCGGTACTCCGACGGCAGCGGTAGCGGCTCGATCACGATGCCGCACGAAGAGGTGCGTGACTACTTCTACCAACGCCAGAACTACCTGCACGAGCTGGACACCGCCGCCGAAGACCTCACGATTCAGATGCGGCTGCACCACGGTGACCTGGCCCGCGAGCTGAATCGCCGGCTCACCGAGGTGCACGGGGTGCACATCAACAGGCGGATCGATCTCGGCGATAGCGTGCTGCACCGCTTTGATCCGGGCACCAAGACGCTGGAGATCAGCAACCACCTCTCGCTCGGTCAACAGGTTTTCAAGATGGCCGCCGAATTGGCCTACCTCGAGTACGGCGACCTCATCGACAGCCTGGTGGAGGAGGGCAAGTTCACCAGCGACGAGTCGCACACGCTGGCCCGGCTGGGGCTGGCCAACTACTTCGCCGCGGCCACGGTGCTGCCCTACCGCCAATTCCACGACGTCTCGGAGAATTTCCGCTACGACGTCGAGCGGTTGTCCTCCTTCTACTCGGTGAGCTACGAGACCATCGCGCACCGGCTTTCGACAATGCAGCGGCCGTCAATGCGCGGCGTGCCGTTCTCGTTCGTCCGGGTGGACCGGGCCGGCAACATGTCAAAACGACAGTCCGCCACCGGTTTTCACTTCTCCTCCAGCGGCGGCACCTGCCCGCTGTGGAACGTGTACGAAACGTTCGCCAACCCTGGCAAGATCCTGGTCCAGATCGCCCAGATGCCCGACGGCCGCAACTACATGTGGGTGGCCCGGACCGTGGAGCGCCGGGCCGCGCGGTATGGTCAGCCCGGCAAAACCTTCGCGATCGGGCTGGGCTGCGAGCTTCGCCACGCGCACCGGCTCGTCTACTCGGAAGGACTCGACGTCTCGGGGGATCCAGGAACAGTGGCCACACCGATCGGCGCGGGCTGCCGGGTCTGCGAACGCGACAACTGCCCGCAGCGGGCGTTCCCGGCTTTGGGGCGCGCACTGGATCTCGACGAGCACCGCAGCACGGTCTCCCCGTACTTGGTGAAGCAACCGTGACGGGTGCGCAGAATGTCCGCATCCCGTCGGGCCGGTTCCGCGAGCTCGGGCCGATCAACTGGGTTCTCGCGAAGTTGGCCGCCCGCACGGTCCGGGCGCCCGAGATGCACCTGTTCACCACGCTGGGCCAGCACCGGTTGCTGTTCTTGGCGTGGAGCATCTACAGCGGTCGCGTGCTGCGGGGCCGGCTGCCGGCGATCGACACCGAACTGGTGATCCTGCGGGTCGCGCACGTGCGGGCTTGCGAATACGAGCTGCAGCACCATCGTCGGATGGCCGCCAAGCAGGGGCTGAACGCGGACCTGCAGGCCGCGATCTTCGCGTGGCCCGAACGGCTGGAGCGGGTGGAGGCGCGCCTGACGGTGCGGCAACAGGCGCTGCTGACGGCGACGGACGAGTTCGTCAACGACCGCACCATCACCGACACCACCTGGAAGCGGCTCGCCGAGCACCTGGACCGGCGTCAGCTGATCGAATTCTGTTTGCTGGCAAGTCAATACGACGGGCTTGCCGCGACGATGGCGGCGCTGGACATTCCGTTGGACAACCCGCGCTAGACCCCGCGCGAGTTACAGGTAGACGTTGGCGAGCACGGCCAGCGTCAGCAGCAATGGCGGGGCGGACAGGCCGAACCCGAACCCCGACCAGGCGTATTTACCACGCCGGCGCAGCAACGAGGCCCACATCGTGGCGCAGACCGCCAGCGCAAGCGACAGCAGCAACACCGTCGGGGCCCACTGCCCCACCGCCGCGTTGTCGTCGACGATCGAAAAGACCGCCAACCACAGGACATAACCCGCGGCAAGGCCACCGACCGCCCCCAGCACGATGTCGCTGCGCATGGGCTCAGAAGTTGATCATGTGGCCGGTCAAGCCGTGGAAGCATTCCTGCAGCGCCTCCGACATGGTCGGATGGGTGTGCACGTTGCGCGACAGCTCGTTGGCGGTCAGATCCCACTTCTGCGCCAGCGTCAGCTCGGGTAGCAGCTCGGACACGTCGTGGCCGATCAGGTGGCCGCCCAGTAGCTCCAGGTGCTTGGCGTCGGCGACCAGCTTGGCGAAACCGCTGGGATCACCCAGGCCGTGCGCCTTGCCGTTGGCGGTGAACGGGAACTTGACCACCACGACGTCGTAACCCTCGTCGCGGGCCTGCTCCTCGGTGAGCCCGAAGCTGGCCACCTGGGGCTGGCAGAACGTCGCCCGCGGCAGCATCCGGTAGTCGCCCAGCGCCAAAGTTTCTGCGCCGGCGATGGTTTCGGCCGCAACCACACCCATGGCCTCGGCGACGTGGGCGAGCATCAGCTTGCCGGTGACGTCGCCGATGGCATAGATGTGCGGGATGCTGGTGCGCATGTAGTCGTTGATGCCGATGGCCTTGCGGTCGGTCAGCGCGACGCCGGTCTTGTCCAGGCCATAGCCCTCCACGTTGGGCGCAAACCCGATGGCCTGCAACACTTTCGCGGCCTTGAGTTCCTGTGCGTTACCGTCCTTGCTGACGGCGACGGTGACCTCGGCGCCGTTGTCGGAGATGGAGTCGACCTTGGTTCCGGTGAGGATTTTGATGCCCAGCTTCTTGAACTGCTTCTCGATCTCCTTGGAGACATCGGCGTCCTCGTTGGGCAGCGCGCGCGGCAAGAACTCCACGATGGTCACGTCGACGCCGTAGCTCTTCAGGACGTAGCCGAACTCCATGCCGATCGCGCCGGCTCCGGCGATGACGATCGACTCGGGCAGCTCCCGGGACAGGATCTGCTCCTCGTAGGTCACCACGTTGGTCGACAGCGACGTGCCGGGTACCAGCCGGGTGCTGCTGCCGGTGGCGATGATGGCGTTGTCGAACGTGACGGTTGCGGTGCCACCGTCGTTGAGTTCCACCGAGAGGGTGTTGGCGTCGGTGAATTTGCCGTACCCGTGGATCTCGGTGATCTTGTTCTTCTTCATCAGGAAGTGCACGCCGGCGACCCGGCCCTCGGCCACCTTGCGGCTGCGGTCGAAGGCGGCGCCGTAATCGAACGTCGCCTCGCCGTTGATTCCGAAAGTCTTGGCCTCTTTGGTGAAGATTTGCACGAGCTCTGCGTTGCGCAGCAGCGCCTTGGACGGGATGCAGCCGACGTTGAGGCAGACTCCGCCCCAGTACTTCGGCTCGACCACCGCCGTGTTCAGACCAAGCTGAGCGGCGCGAATGGCTGCGACATATCCGCCGGGGCCGGCACCGAGGACGACGACGTCATAGTGAGTCACGGCCCCCACCCTAGTGGCCGCCCGGGTCGGGCGTTAATACGGAATGACGCCTACGAGGCAGTGGCCCACCCGCGCGCAGTGGTAATAGCCGTGCAGGGGCGCCGCGGCGGCCAGGGAGGCGAACGGTCCCGACATCACCGCCAGCGCCAGCGCCGAGACCAGCGGCCTGCCCTCGACCATCGCGAGCAGCACGCCACCGACGGCGCACGCCACCACGTACACCAGGACCACGAAGAGCGCCGCCGTGTTGTCGACCGAGTGGTACCACCAATAGAACAGACCCAACCCGACGTCGGCCGCCACGAACCACACGCCGAACATCACCAGCAGCAGCTTCCACCATTTCAGGTAGAGGTAGCGCCCGGGCACGGTGACCGATTGCACCGGCGCGACAGCGGATTCGGCGTCGGCATCCTGTTCGCCGGCGGCCGGCTGCGGTGTCTCCGGCTCGTCCTTCGCGGCGGTGGCGGGCTGCTCGCCGGTCTCGTCGGAATCGGAGAAGTCCGGCACCCATGACTGGGTCCCCGGGCTCGAAGGGGTGTCGTCGTCAGCCATGGGAGGTCACCTGGAGGGCGACGAGCACACCGAACCAGCCGGGCGCCACCGCAAGCATGAACGCGCCCAGCGTCGTCACCCACCGCCGTCCGGAGAACAGGATCGTCACCAGCCCGGCCGCGCTGGGTATGCCGACCACCGACGCGAGGGCGAAAACCGGACGGATGCTCGGATGGACCGCCCCGGCGAATCCGATGCCCGCCAACAGCCCGACGGCGGCGCCGATCAGCATGGCGGCGGCCAGCATCGGCGGACGCGGGAGGGGGATCACGATTTCGACATTACTGCGGTCACCGAGCCGGAGGGCACGTTCGGAACGCCGTGTCAGTCACCACCTGACCGCGCGCGGAAGGGCGTTCGCCACGTTCGTAATCGGCGCCGGTGATGACCGGCGCGTCCCGGAGCTCGGCCTGTTCGTCGTCGGTGAAGACGCGGCCGCGGGACAGGAACCGCACCCCTTCGGGCGCCTCCAGGCTGAATCCGCCGCCGCGGCCCGGGACCACGTCGATGACCAGCTGGGTGTGCTTCCAGGTCTCGTACTGTGGGCCCGAAATCCACACCGGCACCCCGCCGGAACCCTCAGGCCCGACGTCGAGCACGCCGAGCAACACGTCGCGGTCGCCGACCAGGAAATCCCCGCGCGGGAAGCACATCGGCGACGACCCGTCGCAGCAGCCGCCGGACTGGTGGAACATCACCGGGCCGTGGCGGTCCTGCAGGCGCGCCAACAGGTCGGCGGCGCCGGCGGTGATGACGACTCCTGATGGGGGACTGGGATCCATCTAGAAGAATCCCTGCGCCTTTTCGGAATAGGACACCATCAGGTTCTTGGTCTGCTGGTAGTGGTCGAGCATCATCTTGTGGTTTTCCCGGCCGATGCCCGAGTGCTTGTAGCCGCCGAAGGCAGCGTGCGCGGGATACACGTGGTAGCAGTTGACCCACACCCGGCCGGCCTGGATGTCGCGCCCGGCCCGATAGGCGGTGTTGCCGTCACGGCTCCACACGCCGGCGCCCAGACCGTAGAGGGTGTCGTTGGCGATCGAGATCGCGTCGTCGTAATCGGAGAACGAGGTCACCGCCACCACGGGGCCGAAGATCTCCTCCTGGAAGATCCGCATCCTGTTATTGCCGGCAAAGATCGTCGGCTGCATGTAGTAGCCGCCGGACAGGTCGCCGCCCAGTTCGGCGCGCTCCCCGCCGGTGATGATCTTGGCGCCCTCGTCCTTGCCGATCTCGATGTAGGACAACACCTTTTCCAGCTGGTCGTTGGACGCCTGCGAACCCAGCATCGTCTCGGTGTCCAGCGGATCGCCCTGCCGCACCGCCTTGGTTCGGATGGCGGCCAGCTCCAGGAACTCGTCGTAGATGTCGGACTGGATCAGGCTGCGCGACGGGCAGGTGCACACCTCGCCCTGGTTGAGGGCGAACATGGTGAAGCCCTCGAGCGCCTTGTCCTGGAAGTCGTCGCCTTTGGCCAGCACGTCGGAGAAGAAGATGTTGGGGCTCTTGCCGCCCAACTCCAGCGTTACCGGGATCAGGTTCTGCGACGCGTATTGCATGATCAGCCGCCCGGTGGTGGTCTCCCCGGTGAACGCGATCTTGGCGATCCGGTTGCTCGACGCCAGCGGCTTGCCCGCCTCCGCGCCAAACCCGTTGACGACGTTGACCACGCCCGCCGGCAACAGATCACCGATCAGCGACATCAGGTAGAGCACCGAAACCGGCGTCTGCTCGGCGGGTTTGATCACCACCGCGTTGCCGGCCGCCAGCGCGGGCGCCAGCTTCCAGGTGGCCATCAGGATCGGGAAGTTCCACGGAATGATCTGCCCTACCACCCCGAGCGGCTCGTGGAAGTGGTAGGCGACCGTGTCCTCGTCGATCTGGGACAGCGATCCCTCCTGCGCGCGGATCGCCCCGGCGAAGTAGCGGAAATGGTCGACCGCCAGCGTGATGTCGGCGCCCAGCGCCTCGCGGACCGGCTTGCCGTTGTCCCAGACTTCGGCCACCGCCAGCGCGGCCTTGTTCTCCTCGATCCGGTCGGCGATCTTGTTCAGGACCGCCGCGCGCTCGGCCGGTGCGGTCTTGCCCCACGCCCGTGCCGCCCCGTGGGCGGCGTCGAGCGCCTTCTCGACGTCGGCCTCGTCGGAGCGCGCCACTTCGCAGAACGGCTGGCCGGTGACCGGCGTCGGGTTCTCGAAGTAGCGGCCCTGCGCCGGCGGGACCCATTGGCCCCCGATGAAGTTGTCGTAGCGGGATTCATACGACATCAACGCCCCGGCGGAACCTGGACGTGCGAAAACAGTCATCTGCTCGGCTCCTCGCTCGTCGGTGTAATACACCTCACACTACCGCCGGAGGCCACAATGGCGTTCATGACGTCACACGCCGCCGCTCCCGCCGACGACACCCAAGACCCCTACCTGTGGCTCGAGGAGATCACCGGCGACGAGGCGCTGGACTGGGTGCGGGCGCGGAACGAACCGACGCTGGCGACGTTCCGCGATGAGGAATTCGAACGAATGCGCGCCGAGGCGCTCGAGGTGCTCGACACCGATGCCCGCATCCCGTACGTGGTCCGCCGCGGCGAGTACCTCTACAACTTCTGGCGCGACGCCGCCAACCCCCGCGGGTTGTGGCGGCGCACCACCCTGGACAGCTATCGCACCGACTCCCCCGATTGGGACGTGCTGATCGACGTCGATGAGCTGGGCCGGGCCGACGACGAAAAGTGGGTGTGGGCCGGCGCCGGCGTCATCGAACCGGAGTACACGCGCGCCCTGATCGCGCTGTCCAGGGGCGGCTCGGACGCCTCCATCGTACGCGAATTCGACATGGGCACAAGGGCATTCGTCGCCGACGGGTTCCAGCTACCGGAGGCCAAGTCGCAGCTCGCGTGGGTGGACGCCGATACCGTCCTGGTGGGCACGGACTTCGGCGCCGGCTCGCTCACCGACTCGGGCTACCCGCGGGTGATCAAGCGGTGGCGCCGGGGCGCCCCGCTGACCGACGCGGAAACCGTGTTCGAGGGCGCCCGCACCGACGTCCGGGTGTCCGCGTCGGTGGACTGCA
Source organism: uncultured Actinomycetota bacterium (assembly GCA_963820045.1). GTDB lineage: Bacteria > Actinomycetota > Actinomycetes > Mycobacteriales > Mycobacteriaceae > Mycobacterium. The sequence goes on along the minus strand of CAWFYN010000010.1, from coordinate 1,274,332 downwards.
CTCCCGGCTTCGAGCGCACCCTGCTGGGGCGGGCCCTCGACTTCTGGAACGAAGAAGTCTACGAACTGCGGGGCGCCCCAGAAAACCCCGAGCTGATCCGGATCGACGTGCCCACCGACGCGAGCGTGTCGATACACCGCGAGTGGCTGTTGATCGAGCTGCGCACCGATTGGTTCTACGGCGCGCAGCGCTATCCCGCCGGCTCCCTGCTGGCGGCCGACTACGACGATTTCCTGGCGGGCACGGCGGAAGTGAGCGTGGTGTTCAAGCCCGACGCGCACACCGCGCTGCATCACTACGCGTGGACGCGGGACCGCCTGTTGATGGTCACCCTCGCCGACGTGGCCAGCCGGGTGGAGATCGTCACGCCGGGCACCTGGCGCCGCGAGCCGGTCCCCGGTATCCCGGAGGCGACCAACACCGTCGTCGTCGCCGCCGACGACAAGGGCGACGAGTTCTTCCTCGACTCCAGCGGATTCGTCACGCCCTCGCGGCTGATGCGCGGCACCGGCACCGGCCCGCTGGACCAGATCAAGTCCGCACCGGCCTTCTTCGACGCCGAAAACATCACGGTGGCACAGTATTTCGTTGATTCGCAGGACGGCACACCGATCCCGTACTTCGTGGTGCGCCCGGCCGGCGCGCGGGGCCCGGGCCCGACCATGCTGTACGGCTACGGCGGCTTCGAATCCGCCAACACCCCGGCCTACAGCGGCGTGCTCGGCCGGCTGTGGCTGGCCCGTGGCGGCACCTACGTGCTCGCCAACATCCGCGGCGGCGGGGAGTACGGGCCCAATTGGCACACGCAGGCGATGCGCGAGGGCCGGCACCGGGTGGCCGAGGACTTCGCAGCGGTGGCAACCGATTTGGTGAACCGCGGCATCGCGCACGTCGACCAGCTCGGTGCGCAGGGCGGTAGCAACGGCGGCCTGCTCATGGGCATCATGTTGACCCAGTACCCGGAGAGATTCGGCGCGCTGGTCTGCAGCGTGCCCCTGCTGGACATGAAGCGCTACCACCTGCTACTCGCGGGCGCCTCGTGGATGGCCGAATACGGCGACCCGGACAACCCGCAGGACTGGGCGTTCATCTCCGAATACTCGCCCTACCAAAACATTTCGGCGACCCGCCACTACCCGCCGGTGCTGATGACCACGTCCACCCGCGACGATCGGGTTCATCCGGGCCATGCCCGCAAGATGACCGCGGCGTTGGAGGCCGCGGGGCATCGGGTCTTCTACTACGAGAACATCGAGGGCGGGCACGCCGGCGCGGCGGACAACCAACAGGTCGCGTTCAAGTCGGCGCTGACGTATTCGTTCCTGTGGCGGATGCTGGCTGGTCCCGCTCGGGTTGATCCCGGGCCATAGGATCGTCGACGTGTCAGCGACCGAACGCATCGAACTCACCCTGCTGGCGACCGGGTTGATCTTCGTCCTGGTTTCGGCGGCGCAGGCTCGCTACCGCTTCATCGGCGACCGCCGGGCCGGCCGGCGGTTCTACTGGGCGACCTCGATCATCGGCACCGTCTGTTTTGCCATCGGCACGGGCAGGGTCTGGCCCAACGCCGTCTGCGTGGCGCTGATCGTCTCGGGTCTGGTCGTCATGTCTGCCTACCTGACGACGCCGTACCTCAAGATCGGCGACCGCATCTACGCGTCCTCCCCGGAGAACCGTCAGCCCGACCCCTAAGGAAGCCATGCCAACCAGCGACTTCGAGACGCTCCTGTACACGACGGCCGGCCCGGTTGCCACCATCACGCTGAACCGTCCGGAGCAGCTCAACACCATCGTGCCGCCCATGCCCGACGAGCTCGAGGCGGCCGTCGGCCTGGCGGAGCGCGACCCGGCCGTCAAGGTCATCGTGCTGCGCGGCGCCGGCCGGGCCTTTTCCGGCGGCTACGACTTCGGCGGCGGCTTTGCGCACTGGGCCGATTCCATGATGACCAACGGTCAATGGGATCCGGGCAAGGACTTCGCGATGGTCACCACCCGCGAGACCGGGCCGACGCAGAAGTTCATGGCCATCTGGCGGGCGTCCAAGCCGGTCATCGCCCAGGTGCACGGCTGGTGCGTCGGCGGGGCCAGCGACTACGCGCTGTGCGCCGACCTGGTCATCGCCAGCACCGACGCGGTGATCGGCACCCCGTACAGCAGGATGTGGGGTGCATACCTGAGCGGGATGTGGCTCTACCGGCTGAGCTTCGCCAAGGCCAAGTGGCATTCGCTGACGGGGCGGCCGCTGACCGGCGTCCAGGCGGCCGAGATCGAGCTGATCAACGAGGCGGTGCCGTTCGAACGTCTCGAGGCCCGGGTCGCCGAGATCGCCGCTGAGCTGGCCCGGATCCCCCTGTCGCAGCTGCAGGCGCAGAAACTGATCGTCAACCAGGCCTACGAGAACATGGGGCTGGCGTCCACCCAGACGCTGGGCGGCATCCTCGACGGCCTGATGCGCAACACCCCCGATGCCCTCGACTTCATCAAGACGGCCGAAACCCAGGGCGTGCGGGCGGCGGTGGAGCGCCGCGACGGGCCGTTCGGCGACTACAGCCAGGCCCCGCCGGAGCTGCGGCCCGACCCCACGCACGTCATCGTGCCTGATCGCGGCCATGCTGAGATGGGCTAGGAACTGTCCCCCGCCACCCAAAAAGTGTTACCGTTACAGCTATGTCTTGGCTGAACACTGGCTTGCGCGCAGGCGCCGCCTTCCTCGCCCTCGGCATCGCTGCTGCCGTCTTCCCGAAGGCCGCCGTGGCCGATTCCACGGAGGATTTCCCGATTCCGCGCAGGATGATCAACACCACCTGCGACGCCGAGCAGATCATGGCGGCCGCCCGCGACACCAGCCCGGTGTACTACCAGCGGTACATGATCGACTTCAACAACCACCCGAACGTCCAGCAGGCGACGATCGACAAGGTGCACTGGTTCTACTCGTTGTCGCCGGAGGACCGCCGGACGTATTCCGAGAACTTCTACAACAACGACCCGCTGTGGTACGCGTGGCCCAACCACATGAAGCTCTTCTTCAACAACAAGGGCGTCGTCGCCAAGGCCACCGACGTGTGCAGCCAGTACCCGCCCGGCGACATGTCGGTGTGGAACTGGGCGTAAGCCCCTTGCAGATCGCATAGTTCGTCGCGACGGCCGGGCGAGGCCGCGCGGCCTCAGTAACGAACGCACGATCAACGTGTCGAACAACAGGCCAGGCCGTTCCAACCATGTCCTGAGACCGATTCGCAGTCCATCACGCCAGCAGTAATCTCGACATTCGCGCGCCTCGTAGGATCAGCGCGGCTGTACCAATCCGCCCGCCGGGTGCTCCTCGACGTTCTTGAGGAGCAAATCGCGCACAGCGGGACGCGGTCCGTACGGTCGCAGCATTGTGCTGGCCGGCCGTGGACGCACGTGCTGCGGCCACCAGAACCAGCGCCCGAGCAAGGTGGCCAGCGACGGCGTCATGAACGACCGCACGATCAAGGTGTCGAACAACAAACCCAGCGCGATCGTCGTACCTACCTGGGCCATCACCAGCAGCGGGCTGAACATGAACGTGGCCATGGTCGCGGCGAACACCAGACCGGCGGAGGTCACCACCGAGCCCGAACCGGCCATCGCGCGGATCGTCCCCGTTTTGAGTCCGGCGTGGATTTCCTCCTTGAACCGCGATATCAACAGCAGGTTGTAGTCCGAGCCGACCGCCAGCAGCAGGATGATCGCCATCGCCAGCACCATCCAGTGCAACTTCATGCCCAGGATGTACTGCCATAGGAGCACGGAGAGTCCGAATGAGGCGCCCAGCGACAACAACACCGTACCGACGATCACAACGGCCGCCACGGCGCTTCGGGTGATCACCAGCATGATGACGAAAATCAGTGTGGCTGCGGCAATTCCGGCGATCATCAGGTCGATGGCAGAGCCGTCGTGCATGTCCTTGTACGTCGCGGCGGTACCGCCGAGGTAGACCTTGGCGCCCTCCCAGGGCGTGCCCTTGATCGCCTCGTGCACGGCCTGCTTGATCGGTTCGATGTGGCTGATGCCTTCAGGAGTCGCCGGGTCGCCTTCATGGGAGATGATCAACCGGACGGCATGCCCATCCGGTGAGATGAACTGTTTGAGACCCCGTGCGAAATCCGGGCTCTTGAACGCCTCCGGCGGAAGGTAGAACGTGTCGTCGTTTTTTGCTTTATCGAATGCATCGCCTTGGGCGGTGGCGTTGTCGGACTGCGCTTTCGCCTGTTCGTTAAGACCCATCGTGTTCGCGTAGTTCGACATGATGGTGTCGAGGTTGTGCTGCTGACTCTCGATCTGCGGCGGTATCAGCGCCACCAGCTTCGGCTGGATCTGATCCAACTTGTCCAGATTCGCGCTGAGGTCCACGATGTTCTGAGCCACCTGGTCGATGCCGTCGAGCGCGTTGAAGACCGACCGTAGCGCCCAGCAGACCGGAATGTCGTAGCAGTGCCTCTCCCAGTAGAAGAAGCTGCGGATCGGCCGGAAGAAGTCGTCGAAGTTGGCGATGTCGTCGCGCAATGCCTCGGTGATCTTCACGGTTTCTTTGGTGAGCCTGGTGGTTTCGTGCGTCGTGTTACTGAGGTCCTGGGTCACCTGCATCTGCTCATGTAGCGTTGCCATCGTTTTCTTGAGCTCGTCCGCCTGCTTGAGCAGGTTTGCCGCTTGCTCGTCCTGATAGTGCTGGGTCTGGATCCGCCCTGCGGCTTGTGCGCTCATCTGAAAACCGAGGGTGCTGTGGTCGAGCGGCGTGCCCAACGGCCGGGTGATGGTCTGCACCCGGCCGATACCGGGAATGTGGAAGACCGCCTTGGCGACCTTGTCCAGGACCAGGAAATCGGCCGGATTACGCAAGTCGTGATCGGTCTCGATCATCAACAGCTCAGGATTGAGCCGGGCCTGGTCGAAGTGCCGGTCCGCGGCGGCATAACCGACATTGGCCGGGGTGTCCGCCGGCAGGAAGTGGCGGTTGTCGTAGTCCGTCTTGTAACCGGGCAGGGCGAGCAGGCCAACCAATGCGACCGCGATGGTCACCGCGAGAACCGGTGCGGGCCAGCGGACGATCGCGGTGCCGATGCGACGCCAGCCCCGGGTCTGCAGCTTGCGCTTCGGATCCATGAGCTTGAAGAACGAAGCCACCGTCAGCAGCGCCGGACCCAGCGTCAAAGCCCCGAACACCGCGACCAGCATGCCGACCGCACAAGGCACCCCCAGTGACTCGAAGTACGGCAGCCGGCAGAAGCTCAGGCAGTACATCGCGCCGGCGATGGTCAGGCCTGATCCCAGCACGACATGCGCGGTGCTGTGGAACATGGTGTAGAACGCTTCTTCGCGGGTCTCGCCCAGACCACGGGCCTCCTGATAGCGGCCGACCACGAAGATCGCGTAATCCGTCCCGGCGGCGATCGCCATAAGCACCAGCATGTTGTTGGCGAAGGTCGACAGCCCCATGATCCCGTAGTTGCCCAGCGTCGCGACGACACCGCGGGCGGCGGCCAGCTCGATGAACACCATCGCCAGCATGATCAGCATGGTGCTCACCGACCGGTAGACGAAAAGCAGCATCAGCACGATCACCAGGACGGTGACAAGAGTGACGACCGCGACGCCCTTCTGCCCCGAGTGGGACTGGTCGGCGAACAGCGGACCCGCGCCGGTGACGTATGCCTTGATTCCCGGCGGCGCGGGCACCGAGTCCACGATCTTGCGGAGGGCCTCGGCAGACTCGTTCGCCAGCCCGCCGCCCATGTTGCCGGCGAGGTAGACCTGGACATACGCGGCCTTTTGATCGTGGCTCTGGGAACCCGCCGCCGTCAGCGGATCACTCCAGAAATCCTGGACGTGCTGAACGTGTTTCTTGTCTTGCTCGGCGCGCCTGACGATCTCGTCGTAGTAGTGGTGCGCCTCGGCCCCGAGTGGCTTGTCGCCCTCCAGCAAGATCATGGCCGAGTTGTCGGAATCAAACTCTTTGAACGTCGATCCGACCCGCATCATCGACTGAAAGGATGCCGCGTCAGTCGGACTCATCGACACCGAGTGGGTTTTGGCGACGACCTCCAGCTGCGGGGACACGGTGTTGGTGATGAACACGATGGCCAACCACACCAGGACGATCGGCAGGGCAAGCCGATGGATCATCCGCGGCAGGAACGGCGGGATCAGCGGCTGATCGACGCGCGGCGGAGCCCCGCCTGGCTCGCTCATGCGGACTTGTCCAGGCAGTAGACGAAGGGGTTCACGGTTTCGTTGGAATCTGAGCGATTCGGAGCCTTGATGACGTCACCGTGCCCGTCGTGGTTGTTCACGACGAATTGGCAGGCGATCCAACTGCCGTCTCCTTGCGCGATCAGGTTTGCCGGGATGCCGGGCTTCGTTGAACTCAAGACGATGTTCCAGGGCAAGGGCACGTTGAGGGCCTGCTGCGGATGGGAGTTTTCGTCGAGGTAGTTGATGGTTGCCGTGCTGCCCGGTGAGCCCCAGACCTCGAGCGTGATCGTCTTGGCGTTGAACTGGTCGAGGACCTCGCCCGAGGTGCCACCACCGAACGAACCGCTGTGAACGCCGAAGACGCCGTGCAATCGGTATACGACGAATCCCGACACCGCGACGACAGCTGCGATCGTGAGCACCAACCAGAAACGCCCCAAAAGCCCCTTTTTCTTGGCGCGCTGCGGAGCGACATCTTTCCCCTCCCTGCCGGCGGAGCCCTGCTTCTTCAGCGGCTCGGTCCTTGGCTCAGTCGTCGTCATGGGCACTCCAAGTCCTTCCCGTCTTTCACCGGTTGGAGTTCGCCAAGCCATAGCTCCCCGGCCTCCTTGTTCATGGCTTCTCCGCGATGAGGCCGACGCACGTCGCAGTCAGCAGGCGGGTCAGGGCGGAAGTGAAGTCCAGATTCCACTCCGGGGGAAGCACTTCGGGCTCCTCGGCGTAGACGTCGGTGAGGCGCTCGGGCGGGTTGGCGACCTGCCAAAGCGTGGCCGCCAGCGAGTACGCCGCCAACAAAATGTCGAGCGACCCCGAGCGGCCGAGCTCGGGCACCGCGCTTTCGATGGAATCGGCGAGCGAGAGCGTGGCGGCGGTGCTGATCCGCTTGACCTCGATCACTCGCTCCGCGTCCACCTCGTGTTCGAGGTGCAGGTGCAGATTGGCCAGCAGGTCGCAGAACAGCGGGTCGGCGGCCAAGGCGTTGGCCAGTGTTTCGGCGATGCGCGACGGCGACTTGGGGCCGGGCTCGGCCAGCTTCTCGGACACGGTGTTCGACCAGCGCACCCACCCCTCGGCCGACAGGTGCAGCAGGACTTCCTTGTGCGAGCTGAAGTACCGGCGAACCGCGGAGTAGTGGATGCCGGCCCGGGTGGCGACGGCGGTCAACGTGACCGAGGCGACGCCGGTCTCGAGCGCCAGTGAACGCGCGGCTTCCACGAGTGCCTCCGCACGTTGGCGCTTCTTCTCCTCGGTGCGGGCGCGCTGGAAGGTTAACTGCGCCACCGACCGAGATTAACGCACATTGTGTGATTTGTATAACGCACGGAGCGTGATTTGTCCCCGCTCACTTGAACCATCCCGGGCCGGTAAAGGTGTAAGTAGCTATGCACACGATCGCGCTCATCGGCTTCCTCGGCGGACTCATCACCGGGATCTCACCGTGCATCCTGCCGGTGCTTCCCGTGGTGTTCTTCTCCGGCGTGGACGGCGACCGGGCGCACACCGCCGCCGCCCGGCCGTACCTGGTGATCGCCGGCCTGGTGTGCAGCTTCAGCGTGGTGACCCTGGCCGGCTCGGCCGTCCTGTCGGCACTGCACCTGCCCCAGGACGCAATCCGCTGGGCCGCGCTGGTGGTGCTGACGCTGATCGGCCTCGGCCTGATCTTCCCGCCACTGCAGCACCTGATCGAGCGGCCGTTCGCCCGCATTCCGCAACGTCAAACGATCGCGGGCAGAAGCGGTTTCGGGCTCGGTTTGACGCTGGGTGCGCTGTATGTGCCGTGCGCGGGACCGGTGCTGGCCGCGATCGTGGTCGCGGGCGGCACCGCGTCAATCGGCCCGCCCATCCTGATCCTCACCGCCACGTTCGCGATCGGCACCGCCTTGCCGCTGCTGGCTTTCGCGTTGGCCGGGCGAGGCGTCGCCGAGCGGGTCGGCGCGTTCCGGCGGCGGCAGCGCATCGTCCGGGTGGCCGGCGGAATCACCATGATCGTGCTGGCCGTGGCGCTGGTGTTCAACCTTCCCGCGACGCTGCAACGCGCCGTCCCCGACTACACGGCCGCAATGCAGAAAGCGGTCGGCGCCAACAAGATCCGTCAGCAGCTCGGCGCCCCGGGCGGTGGCGCGCTGGGCGACTGCACCGAGGACGCGAAGCGGCTCGAGCAGTGCGGCCCGGCACCCGCGGTCAGCGGCGTCACGGGGTGGCTCAACACCCCGGGCGGCGCTCCACTCGACCTGACCGCGCTGCGCGGCAAGGTGGTGCTGATCGACTTCTGGGCGTATTCGTGCATCAACTGCCAACGGGCCATTCCGCATGTAATCGATTGGTACAACCGGTATCACGATGCCGGGTTCGTCGTCATCGGGGTGCACACCCCCGAGTACCCCTTCGAACGGGTTCCCGCCAATGTGGCCAGCGGCGCCGCCGCGTTGCACATCACCTACCCCGTCGCGCTGGACAACGACTACACCACGTGGAACAACTACCAAAACCTCTATTGGCCGGCCGAATACCTGATCGACGCGAACGGAACGGTCCGGCACACGAAGTTCGGTGAGGGCGATTACGACGGCACCGAGAGGCTGATCCGGGAACTCCTCGCCGACGCCCACCCCGATACCCCGCTGCCCGGCCCAACGCATTCGGCGGACACCACGCCGCGCACCCGGCTCACCCCCGAGACCTACCTCGGGGTCGAACGGGCCCTAAACTACGGCGGCGGAGGCGATTACAAGTCGGGCTCGTTCAGCTATCCGCCGCAGTTGGCCAGCGACAGGTTCGCGCTCAGCGGCCGGTGGAAGCTGGACGATCAGGGCGCCACCGCCGGCAGCGATGACGCCGCCATCCGTCTCAATTACACCGCCAAGGATGTCTACGTCGTCGTCGGCGGCACGGGCACCCTCACCGTGACCCGGGACGGGAAGACAACCACGACGGCCATCGGCGGCCCGCCCACTCTGCATCAGATCGCGGCCGAGCAGTCGGCGCGTGACGACCGGCTCGATATGCGGGCCAGCCCTGGCCTGCAAGTGTTTTCGTTCACCTTCGGCTAGCCACCCGGTTTCTTCCACAGGCTGCCCAGGATCGCGACGAGCACACCGCCGATCACCAGTGCCGCGCCGGCAAGCAGCGTCAGATTGAGCCATTGGTGCAGGCTTGCTTCGGCGTGCCCGACCATCACCTCGGCGATGCGGCGGATGTCACCGGTGGTCCGGTTGAGCGCGTCGTCGACATAGCGGCCGGCGATCTCGATGCCCGCCCAGCCGCCGGCGCCGACCAGCAGCGCGGAGACGCCGAGGCTCGTGAGCGCCTTGCCGCGGCGGCGGGCGGCGGCCAGCGTCAGTGCGGCACAGACAGCGCTGAGGGCGCCCGCGCCGACGCTCACCCACGGCCCCCAGGCGGCAAGCGGGCTCAGCTGTCCCTGCCGCAGCGATCGCGGCACCGACGCCGTCAGCGGAACGGTCAGCGTCGCAGGAACTTTCACGTTGTGGCGGCTCATTATCCGCTGCATCGAGGCGTCCGTCAGCATCGGCGCCACGTCGATCACCCATGACCCGCCGGTGCCGTCGGCGATGAACAGCCAGCGGTGCGCCGCCCGATTCGCCTGGGCGAACAGCGCCGGAAACGCCGGGCCGGCGGTGAATGCGGCTGCGGCCTCGTGCAGCTCCGCGCTGTCGACTGGCTGGCCTCCCGCGTGGTGGGCCGCGATGAGCGCCGTCGCGCGGTTGGTCAGCTCGTCCGCCGCGGCGGACTGCAGCGCGGAATCCCCCGCCGCCTTCTGGGCCAGCGCGGCGTAGCCGCCCTCGCTGACGACGTTGCACTGCAACCACGCCGCCGGGACCGCCACGGCCAGCGCCACGGTCGTGGCCAGCCACAGCAACGCGCGCAAGACCGCGGCCAGGAATCGCACGCCGGAAAACCCTAGGGCGCGATGCCGCGAACGTAAGCGGCCTGCCCGAGGTGTTGGGCGCAGTCGTCGATGATGCTCACCAACCGGGCGCTGGCCGTCACCGGCGGGTCCCAGTTGGTGTCGACCACCCGCTCCAGGTCGGCCGCGGTCACCCCGGCGATGTACTCGAGGGTGAGCTTGTGTACCGCGTGGTAGTAACCGGACAGCAGATCCGGGGCCGCCTTGACCTTCGCGACCTGCTCGGGGGTGTGCCCGTAGCCGGTGTCGTTGCGCGGTAGGTCCAGTCCGAACCGGTCCACCCAGCCGTCGCCCAACCACACCTGCTCGACGCCCGCCACGTCGGCCAGCTGGATGTCCTGCACCCGCGCGCTGTGCCAGATCAACCAGGCGATGCTGTTGGCCTCCGGGGTAGCTCGGTAGTCGGCGACCTCGTCGGTCAATCCGTCGGCTATTTCGTCGACGTGTTCGATCAACCGGGTGAAGGCATCGCGAAGCAGTTCTTGGACGGCGGCGTCGGGGCTGGAGATGTCGGCCATACCAGCGACACTAGATCCTGGCACGACCCACCGGCGCGGTCGTAGATTAATTGGATGACCTACGACCTCATCATCCGCAACGGCACCATCGTCGACGGGCTGGGCGGTGAGCCGTACGCCGGCGACGTCGGGGTGCGAGGGGGCGTCATCGCGGCCGTCGGTCACGTGAACGGCGACGGCGCCGAGCGGGAGATCGACGCCACCGGGCTGCTGGTCACCCCGGGCTTCGTCGACCTGCACACCCACTACGACGGCCAGTCCATCTGGTCGGAACGCCTGACGCCGTCGTCGGCGCACGGGGTGACCACGGTCGTCGTGGGTAACTGCGGGGTCGGCTTCGCCCCGTGCCGCCAGGAGGACCACGACGTGCTGGTGGACGTGATGGCCGGCGTCGAAGACATTCCCGGCGTCGTCATGACCGACGGCCTGCCCTGGACGTGGGAAACGTTCCCCGAATACCTGGACACGCTGGACGCCGGCAAGCGTGACATCGACGTCGCCGCCTATCTGCCGCACTCACCGCTGCGCGTCTACGTGATGGGCCAGCGCGGCGCCGACCGCGAGCCCGCCACCGGCGACGACCTCGCCAAGATGCGGGAGCTGGCCAAGGAGGCGATCGAGGCCGGAGCGCTGGGCTTCGCATCGTCGCGGTTGACCATCCACAAGACCGAAAGCGGTTCGCCCATTCCGAGTTACGACGCCGCCCGCGAGGAGATCGAGGCGATCGCCCGCGGTGTCGTCGACGGCGGCGGCGGCCTGCTGCAGTTCGTGCCGGACATCCCGGCCGGCGGCTACGAGCCGGTGCTGCAGACCGTGTTCGACGTGGCCGAGGATGTCGGCCTGCCGCTCACGTTCACACTGGTCGTCGCCAACGCCGGCGACCCGACGTGGGAGGGCGCCATCACCATGATCGAGAAGGCCAACGCCGCGGGCGGGGACATCACCGCGCAGCTTTTGCCGCGCCCGATCGGGTTGATCATCGGGCTGCAGCTGTCGGCCAACCCGTTCGTTCTCTACCCCAGCTACCGGGAGATCGCGCACCTGCCGCTGGCCGAGCGGGTCGCCGAGATGCGCAAGCCGGAGGTGCGCGCCCGCATCCTGGCCGACAAGCCCGGCCAGGGCCACCCCATCCTGTATGTGGCGCAGATGTGGGACTGGATCTACCCGTTGGGCGACACCCCCGACTACGAGCCGGACCCGTCCACCAGCATCGGGGCCCGCGCCCGGGCCCGCGGGGTAAACCCGATGGAGGAGGCCTATGACCGGCTGCTCGACGACGACGGCCGGGCCATGCTGTTGGTGGCCACCAGCAACCTGCAGGGCAACTCGCTGGACACCGTCGGCAAGCTGCTGCACCGCGACGACGTGGTGCTGGGGCTCGGCGACGGCGGCGCGCACTACGGGATGATCTGCGACGCCAGCTACTCGACGTACTTCCTGGCGCACTGGGCGCGCGACCGGAAGTCGGGGCGGTTCACCGTTCCGGAGGCCGTCCGGGAACTCACGTCGGTGCCGGCCCGGATTGCCGGGCTGGGCGACCGGGGCCGCATCGCCGTCGGGTACAAGGCGGATCTCAACGTCATCGATCACGCCGCGTTGCGGCTGCACAAGCCCGTCATCAGCTACGACCTGCCGGCCGGCGGGCGGCGCCTGGACCAGACCGCCGATGGGTACGTCGCGACGGTCGTGGCCGGCGAAGTGATCGCGGAGAATGGGGCGCCCACCGAAGCTCGCCCAGGCAAGTTGGTGCGCGGCCGGCAGCCCCGCCCGGTACCCGCGCAATAACGCCACCAAGACCGCCGCGTGCCGGGTAAGTTGAGCCGGTGACGAGCCCGCATTTTGCGTGGTTGCCGCCAGAAGTCAACTCGGCACGAATCTTTTCGGGTCCCGGAGCCGGGCCGCTGCTTGCTGCCGCGGAAGCCTGGGATGGCCTGGCCGAGGACTTGGCCACGTCAGCATCGTCGTTTTCCTCAGTCACGTCAGAACCTCGCCAACGGAGCCTGGCAGGGGCCGTCGGCGTCGGCGATGATGGCCCTTGCCACGCACTACGTGAGTTGGCTCAGCGCGGCGGCGGCCCAGGCCGAGACGGTATCCAGCCAGGCCTCGGCCGTCGCCGACGCGTTCGAGGGCGCATTGGCGGCCACGGTGCAACCCGCGGTGGTCGCGGCCAATCGCGCCCTGGCGCACGCGTTGTCCGCCACGAACTGGCTGGGCCAGAACACCCCGGCGATCGCCGACATCGAGGCCGCTTACGACCAGATGTGGGCGTCGGACGTGGCCGCGATGTACGGCTACCACGCCGACGCGTCGGCGGCCGTGGAGAAGTTGGCGCCCTGGCAGGACGTGCTGCAGAACCTCGGCTTCCACTTCAGCAGCAGCGGTCAACTCGCCTTCGGACTCCCGGCCTCCAGGGTTCCGCCCACGATGTAGCGGCCGGGCCCGCGCCTATCCTGGAGGATCATGCGCACGAAGAAGAGGGTCGACCTCGCACGGCTCGCCGCCGCTCTCCCGGACTACCCATACGCGTACCTGGTCACCGTCGACGACGACTATCGGGTGCACACCGTGACGGTCGAGCCGCAGCTGCGTGAGGCGACCATCGACGTCGGGCTCATCGGCGGTCGCACCCGGCAGAATCTGGCCCAGCGCCGCGACGTCACCCTGCTGTGGCCCCCCACCGAACCCGGCGGCTATTCGCTGATCGTCGACGGCACGGCCGAGGTGACCCTGGAAAACCGAGCCGGGGACGCCGTTCGCTTGGGTGTGGTGCCCACCCGCGCGCTGTTGCACCGCGACGCCGACCGCGACTCACCGGAGGCGGCCAAGGGCTGCCTGCACGACTGCGTGGTGTTCTCGCTGCCCGCCTAGGGTGCGCGCCGTACAGTCTCATCCGTGAGCCGCGTCGCACCGCTCGCCCCGCCGTGGAGCGAGGAAGATGCCACCGCAATCAACAGCTGGGGCCACCCGGCTGCGCAAGCTCGGCGAATCACTCTATGTCGCAGCGCTTTTGCCGGCCCGGATGCGAACGATCGCGATTCTTCGCATCTGCGCGCTCCTCGGTTGCGAGTACGAGTGGGGTGGGCAGGCGGCGTTCTGGGGTCCAATCGCGGGCGTGAGCGACCACGAGTGCGACGCGCTGGTGACCGCCGGCAAGGATGCCTCCGCCGACCCGCGGTGGAGCCCGGCCGAACGGACGCTGATCGAGGCGGTGGACGAGCTGGAGCGCACCGGCTCGTGGTCGGAGGCGACGTGGATAGCGCTCGGGCGCTTCCTCAGTGACGAGCAGCGGATCGAATTACTCACCGCCGTCGGCTGGTATCGCACGATCTGCACGCTGTGCAACGCGCTCGCGCTTCCGGTGGAGGGCTGGATGCGGCGCTGGCCCTCAGCCGGCTGACCGGTCGCGACCTAAGTCTCTTTTCAGGCCCGGATGCTGGTTCTTCAATAGCGGCAGCAGCAGCCGTCGGGGCATGAATTGGAACAGGCGCGTGCTGAGTTGGCTTGGCAGCCCGGCGATCACCGTGCCGCGGTCGCGCTCGAGCGCGTCGACTCCGGTGCGCGCCACCTCCCGCGACGGCATCCACAGCAACTTCGGGAACGCGTCGGCGAATTTGCGCTCGTCCATGCCGGCGTTCTGCAGGAATTCGGTGCGCACCGGCCCCGGGCACAGCAGCGCGACGGTGACACCGGTGCCGGCGAGTTCGCCGCGCACCCCCTCGGTGTAGGTCTTCACGAACGCCTTGGTGGCGGCGTAGCCGGCTTGCCCCGGGAAGGGGTGGTAGCCCGCGGTGGATCCGACGTTGAGGATGGCGCCGCGCCCGCGCGGCACCATCTGCTGCACCGCGCGGGTAGTCAGATCGATGACGGCCTCGACGTTGACCCGCACCTGGGCGATCTCGTCGTCGACACGCGTTGTCGTCACCGATCCGATGGTGCCGATGCCGGCGTTGTTGACGAGGATGTCGGCGGTCAGCCCGCGGCGGTCGACCTGGTCGAGGAGGCCGGCGCGGGCGGCGGAATCCGCGACGTCGCAGGCGATAACCTCGACGCGCACGCGGCCCGCGAGTTCGTCGGCCAGCTCGCGCAGCCGATCTTCGCGGCGGGCGACGAGCGTGACGCCGTGGCCGCGGTCGGCCAGCTCCCGGGCGATGTCGGCGCCGATGCCCGACGATGCGCCGGTCACGACGGCGGTGCTGGTGGGTGAGGGGGTCGGAAGGGCCACGCGTCGAACCTACCCGTCGCCGAGCGTGGGTGGGCCCTAGTCACAACCGTCACTTTAGTCACCGGCCGGGGCAATGCTCTGAGCGACAGTGCGAGATGTCGCTCGGAGGCGGGCAACGACTCACATGCTCGCGGCTGCAACGAAAAAGCCCGGCCCCACCAGGGGACCGGGCCTTTTCGTAACGGGACTTTTCCGCCGTTGGACTTAGAAGTCCATACCGCCCATGCCGCCGGTCGGGTCGCCCGCGGGTGCGGCCGCCTTCTCCGGCTTGTCGGCGACGACGGCCTCGGTCGTCAGGAACAGCGCCGCGATGGACGCCGCGTTCTGCAGCGCCGAGCGGGTCACCTTGACCGGGTCGGCAACGCCGGCCTTCAGCAGGTCCTCGTAGTCACCGGAGGCGGCGTTCAGGCCGGTCCCGGCGGGCGAGTTGCGGACCTTCTCGGCGACAACGCCGGGCTCCAGCCCGGAGTTGAAGGCGATCTGCTTGAGCGGGGCTTCGAGCGCCACCTTGACGATGTTGGCGCCGGTGGCCTCGTCGCCGGTGAGTTTCAGCTCGTCCAGCGTCGGAGCCGCTTGCAGCAGGGCCACGCCGCCACCGGCGACGATGCCCTCCTCGACGGCGGCCTTGGCGTTGCGCACCGCGTCCTCGATGCGGTGCTTGCGCTCCTTGAGCTCAACCTCGGTGGCCGCCCCGGCCTTGATCACCGCAACACCGCCGGCCAGCTTGGCCAGGCGCTCCTGCAGCTTCTCGCGGTCGTAGTCGGAGTCGCTGTTCTCGATCTCCTGGCGGATCTGGGCCACCCGTCCGGCGATGGCGTCGGTGTCACCGGCGCCCTCGACGATCGTGGTCTCGTCCTTGGTGACGACGACCTTGCGGGCCTTACCGAGCAGGGCGACGTCGGCGCTCTCCAGCGACAGGCCGACCTCCTCGCTGATGACCTGACCACCGGTGAGGATCGCCATGTCCTGCAGCATCGCCTTGCGGCGGTCACCGAAGCCGGGGGCCTTGACCGCCACCGACTTGAAAGTGCCGCGGATCTTGTTGACGACCAGGGTGGACAGCGCCTCGCCCTCGACGTCCTCGGCGATGATCAGCAGCGGCTTGCCGGCCTGGATGATCTTCTCCAGCAGCGGCAGCAGATCCTTGACGGTCGACACCTTGGAGCTGACCAGCAGGATGAAGGGGTCTTCCAGGACCGCTTCCTGACGCTCGGCGTCGGTGACGAAGTAGCCCGAGATGTAGCCCTTGTCGAACCGCATGCCCTCGGTGAGCTCGAGTTGCAGGCCGAAGGTGTTGGACTCCTCGACGGTGATGACACCCTCGTTGCCGACCTTGTCCATCGCCTCGGCGATCAGGTCACCGATCGACTGGTCGCCCGCGGAGATCGCGGCGGTGGCGGCGATCTGCTCCTTGGTCTCGACGTCCTTGGCCGACTTCAGCAGGGTCTCGGTGACCTTCTCGACGGCCTTCTCGATACCGCGCTTGAGCGCCAGCGGGTTGGCGCCGGCGGCCACGTTGCGCAGGCCCTCCTTGACCAGCGCCTGGGCCAGCACGGTGGCCGTCGTGGTGCCGTCACCGGCGACGTCGTCGGTCTTCTTGGCGACCTCCTTGACCAGCTCGGCGCCGATCTTCTCGTAGGGGTCCTCCAGCTCGATCTCCTTGGCGATGGACACACCATCGTTGGTGATCGTGGGGGCACCCCACTTCTTCTCCAGGACGACGTTGCGGCCCTTGGGACCCAACGTCACCTTTACCGCGTCGGCGAGGGCGTTCAGCCCGCGCTCGAGGCCGCGACGGGCCTCTTCGTCGTACGCAATTGTCTTGGCCATTGCGAAGTGATTCCTCCGGATCGGGAATGACACCAGGTGACCACGTGTGGCCACCCCATTACTTACGCTGGCCGGGTGCAGTGCCCGCGACGGACGACCCCAGGTGTCTGCTGGTCTCACCGTCCCGACCTGGCACTCGCCAGTCGCGAGTGCCAACGTCATTCTTAGCACTCGCCTATGCCGAGTGCAAGAACAAGGGGGTCTTATCGCGGCGGGCGTAAACCGTCGATGACGACGTCGGTCGCCCGCTCGGCCAGCGCCGAGTCGTAGGCCTGCATCGCCTGGCATCCGACGAGGATTGCCTTCAAATCCCGCATATCGACGTCGCGCCGCGCGGTGCCCGCTTCCTGCGCGGCGCGAAGCAGCTCGGCGAGCATGGCCTTGAATGCGTCTTCGGCCTCGGGCGCGGCGCAGGCGATGTCGATGCCGTAGCCGGCCAGGGCGTCGACCAGGCCGCGGTCCGCCGCCCCCCACTGCAGCACCATCGAGCGCAGAAAGGCGAAGAGCGCCTCGCCCGCCCCCTCGTTTGCGAGCAGGGCGCGTCCGTCATCGACGAGGCGCTGCATCCGGTTTTCGATGACCGCCGAGAACAGCGCCTCCTTCGTCGGGAAGTGCCGGTAGACGGTGCCCGCCCCGACCCCGGAGCGCCGCGCGATCTCGTCGATCGGCACCGATAGGCCTTCGGCGGCAAAGGTTTCGTACGCGACGTCCAATACGCGCGCGCGGTTGCGCGCCGCGTCGGCGCGTAACGGTCGTGCGGGTTGGGCCACTGACGACTACCACCTCTGGGTTGACAAAACGGGGCGTGCGTTCCGTATAGTGGAGCAACAACCGGAGCGCTCGCCCCGTTTACTTTACTAGTTGCAGGAGCTTCTCATGGCCAACTGGACCGCCGCCGACATTCCCGACCAGACAGGCCGGGTCGCCGTCATCACCGGGGCCAACACCGGACTCGGCTACGAGACCGCCGCCGCGCTCTCCGACCGCGGCGCCCGCGTCGTGCTGGCCGTGCGCAACCTCGACAAGGGCAAGGACGCCGCCGCGCGCATCGTCGCCGCCAGTCCGCACGCCGAGGTCGTGCTGCAGGAACTGGACCTGACGTCGCTGGAGTCCATCCGCGCCGCCGCCGAGCAACTGCGGTCCGAACACGACCGCGTCGACCTGCTGATCAACAACGCGGGCGTGATGTGGACCCCGAAGTCGACCACCAAGGACGGCTTCGAGCTGCAATTCGGGACCAACCACCTCGGCCACTTCGCCCTCACCGGCCTGCTGCTGGATCGGCTGCTGCCGGTCGCCGGTTCGCGCGTCGTGACGGTCAGCAGCACCGGGCACCGCATCCTTGCCGACATCCACTTCGACGACCTGCAGTGGGAACGCCGCTACAGCCGAGTCGCGGCCTACGGGCAGGCCAAGCTGGCCAACCTGCTGTTCACCTACGAACTGCAGCGACGTCTCGCTTCCAGTGGGACGACGATCGCCGTGGCCGCCCACCCGGGCGGCTCGCGCACCGAACTGACGCGAAACCTTCCCCCGCTGGTTGAGCGCATCGTCATGCCTGTGCTCAACCCGCTCATGCAAGACGCGGCCGCGGGCGCACTGCCGACGCTGCGCGCCGCCACCGACCCCGGCGTGCTCGGTGGCCAGTACTACGGGCCCGACGGTTTCGCCGAGCTGCGCGGGCACCCCAAGCTCGTCGCATCCAGCGAGAAATCCCACGATGTCGACGTGCAGCGGCGGCTGTGGGCGGTCTCCGAGGAGCTCACCGGCGTCACGTATCCCCTCGGCTGACCGGCAGGTCGAGCAACTGCTCGTAGAAACCGCCGAAGCCGCGGTCGCGATCGGCCAGATGGATCTCCAGGATCCAGTGGCAGACACGGCCGGTCGGGTCGGTGCGCCGCATCGGCTTGTCCGACCCGGGCATGATGTACCACTGGACGCCGGGGCCGACGATCTTCTTGTGCGGAAACTCCCCGACCAGGTGTCCGGCGATGGAACTGGCGAACTCGAAACCCTCGGCGTGTGCCACCCCGACCACGAAGTCGAACAATTCGGCCCCGGTGACGTCCGGCCGCCGCTCGAAGTACTCTCGGCCGGCCTGCCACACCCGGGGCAGCGCGTCGCGGACGGCCGCTTTGTCCGGATCGTCGCTGAGCACGAACGTTCGGCCGAAGTCGGCCTCCCACTCCTGGAAGATCGGACCGAAATCTAGGAAAACGATGTCGCCGTCGGCGACCACCCGGTCCGGCGGGCGCTCGCTGAAGGGTTGCAGCGTGTTTTCGCCGGCCCGCACGATCCGCCGATGCCAGTGCCGGGTGACCCCGAACATCTGCGCGGCGAGCTGGTTGATTTCGTCGGATAGCCGCCGCTCGGAAACGCCGGGACGAATCATGGCGCGCCGCTCGACCTCGCCGAACAGCCGCGCCGCCTTCGCCTGGGCGTCGAGCAGCCGTTCCGCCCGAACTTCTTCCTCCGCCGTCGGCCCCGCCACAGTCGCGATGTTATAGCCGCACACTGGAAGCATGTCCCTCGTCGTGCCGCCCTACCCCCCACCCCGATACACCAAGGACGAGCCGGAGGTCAGCGCCTGGCTCAAGCGGGCCGATTCCCCGCCCGACTACGAAACCGGGGGCGTCAAGTACCACTACCTGGCCAACCACCAGGTCACCGACGGCGACTACGGGCTGTACCGGGTCGACATCGGCCCGGCCGGCGGCGGGCCCCCGGCCCACTTTCACCGGGCGATGTCCGAGGCGTTCTTCGTGCTGTCCGGCACGATGAAGCTCTACGACGGCACCCAGTGGGCCGACGGCCATCAAGGTGACTTCCTCTATGTCCCGCCCGGCGGCGTCCACGGCTTCCACAATGAGGCCGACGAACCGGCGTCGATCCTGATGCTCTTCGCCCCGGGCGCGCCGCGGGAGGCCTACTTCGAGGGCTTCGCGGCGCTGGCCGACATGACGGACGATGAACGCCGCGAGTGGTTCGTTCGCCACGACAACTACTGGGTGCAATAGGCCGCGCGGATCAAGCGCTCGCGTTACCGGGCCCAGCGGTAATCGGCGTAGACCAGCTCGCGGGTGCGCTCGAAGAAGGTCCGCCCGCTGTAAGGCAATTGGGTGACCACCTTTCCGCTGCGATGCCGGAAGTAATTGCTGCAAGCCAGCCACACCTTGCGCGCCATGGCGGCCTGTATCTCGTCGTTGTAGCGGCGCTGCGCGTCGGGCGTCACCTCCACGGTGCGCGCCTCGCGGCCGTCCGTCACGTCGAGGATGTGGCGGATGAAGGTCGTCTGCGCCTCGTGGATGTAGATGATCGAGTTGACGCCGTTCGTGTTGGGGCCGTAGAGCGTGAAGAAGTTCGGGTATCCGGCCACCAACGTGCCCAGGTACGCCTCGGCGCCGTCGCTCCAGTCGTCGGTGAGGTGGCGGCCGCCGGTTCCGTATACGTCGATGCTGGCCAGATAATCGGCGGCCTTGAACCCGGTGCCGTAGATGATGGTGTCGACGCGGTGCTCGACGCCGTCGACGGTGCGCACTCCCCGTTCGGTCAGCTCGGCGATGGCGGCCGTCTCCAGCGCGACGTTGGGCAGCGCGAACGTCGGGTACCAGTCGCGTGACATCAGCGGCCGCTTGCACCCGGCCGGATAGTCCGGCATCAGCTTGGCGCGCAGCTCGGGGTCGGCGACCTTGCGCATGAGGTAACCGCGGGCCAGCTCGGTCGCCTCCCGCGTCTGGTCGTCATCGACGTCGAAGCTGGCCGATTCGTAGGCGTCGAAGGCCTCGTCGCGCAGTTTCTGCGCCGTGGCCGGGTCGCGTTCGAACAGCTCGTGCTGCTCGGGCGTGAACGGGAAATCGAACCGGGGCGCGATCCAGATCGGGGTTCGCTGAAACACGGTCAGCTGCACGGTCTTTCGCGCGATCGCGGGAACGTACTGGATCGCGCTGGCACCCGTGCCGATGGACGCCACCCGCTCCCCCGCCGTCGACTTGCTGTGATCCCAACGCGCCGAATGGAATTGGCGCCCCCGAAACCGCTGCGCCCCGGGGATGTCCGGGATGTGGGGCACGTCGAGCATTCCGACGGCGCTGACGACCACGTCGAACTCGTACTCGCGGCCGTCCTCGCCGGTCAGCGTCCAGCGGCGCCGGGTGTCCGACCAGCGCGCGCCGGTAACCGCGGTGTTCGCCCGCAGGTGTGCGCCCAGCCCGTGCCCCGCGGCCACCGTCTCGAGGTAGGCCAAGATCTCGGGTTGGTTGGCGTAGGTCTTGCTCCACCGCGGGTTGGGCGCAAAAGAATACGAGTACAGGTGTGACGGGACGTCGCACGCCGCCCCCGGAAAGGTGTTGTGGCGCCAGGTCCCGCCGAATCCGTCGGCCCGGTCGAAGATCGTGAACTCGTAGCCGCCCTCGGCCAGCTGGACGCCCATCGCGATGCCGCCGGCGCCCGCGCCGATGATCCCGACGGTCGGCCGCTTACCCATTCAGGCCCATTGCGCGTAGTACGGCCGCTGCGGGCGGCTCTTTTCCACCAGGATGAACACCACCCCCCAGGGGTCGACGAACCAGGTGGTGCGGACCCGCGCGACCTCCGCGATTCCGCTGACCAGGAAGCGCACGCCCCTGCTTTCCAGCTCCGCCCGGGTGGCGTCGAGATCCTCACAGACGAGCCCGACGTGGGACAGCCCGTGATCGGTCAGGGCAGCTCGCTGGTCCGATCCCTCGACATTGACGTACTCGATCACCTCGAGAACGCGGTCACCATCGTCGTCGAATCCGACGATGGCGGCCTTCATCGTCGGGTCGGACACCAGCTCGCCCATGTCGTCGCGAATGGAGTTACCGGCCATCACATACGGCGGCGAGAGCACACGCAGGCCCAACACATCACGGTAGAACGCCACCGCGGCCTCGCAATCCGGAACGCACACCCCGGTGTGGGCCAACCCGGTAATCACGTTCTCGACCTTACGTCGCGTCTATGACCTATCAACTGCGGCGCCGGTTGAGCGCCCAGGACGACTCGCAGAACTCGACCAAGTCGACGATCGCCGTCGCCCAGGAGCTGCAAAGCCGGCTGCGGAACGTCTCCGAACAACTCACCGGCTCAGGTTTCGTGTCGGACGATCACGCGGCGCCGCGCCCGGCCCAGGCACCGCACGGACGTCGCGTGCCCCCAGCGGCGCGTGTCCGGCGTCGCAACTCAGCCACACCGAAACCGGCTCGCCGCAGTCCCGATGGTGCAGCACCACCGCCGGCCCCGCCTCGTCGGCTGCCCAACGATCGCCCCACTTCATAAGGGCGACCACGGCCGGCAACAGATCGCGTCCCTTATCGGTCAGGCGGTATTCGTCGCGCCGACGCCCACGATCGTCCCGATACGCCTGCTTCTCCAGGATTCCGTTGTCCACCAGCGTCTTCAGCCGGGCCGACAGCAGATTGCGCGCACATCCCAGCGCGGCGTGGAAGTCATCGAAGCGCCGCACACCGTAGAACGCCTCCCGCAGCACCAACAATGTCCACTTCTCGCCCACCACGGTCAGGGTGCGGGCGATCGAACAGTTCGACGAGCTGTAACGGAGACGGTCCGGGTGCATTCCTCAGCCTAACTGGGTTGACAATCAAAACTCATCGTAGTTAGGTTTAAAGAATAAACCCAGACCCCTTACCGGAGGTAATTCCATGCCCATGCTCGATGCGTTCATCCCTGAGGGCGCCCTGTCGGCCGAGGCCGAACACCAGTTGTTGTCGCAGTTGACCGACATCCTGTTGCGCAACGAAGGCGCCGATCCGACCGATCCTCGGACCCGCGACATCGCCTGGGTATTTCTGCACCGCCCCGCGGCGGTGTTCGTCGCCGGCGATCGCGCCACCGCCCCCCGCTACCGGTTCATCGCGTCGGTTCCGGAAGGACAATTCGACGACGAGCGCCGCGCCGCGATCGTGGCCGAAGTTACCGAGGCCGTGCTCGCCGCCGAGGACGGCGCCTATCCCGCTGATGCGCAACGGGTTTGGGTGTTCCCAAACGAACTGCCGGACGGCACCTGGGGTGCCGGCGGACGTATCAACACCCTGGCTGACATCGTCGGCTATGTGACCGGCAATCCCGATGTGGGTCGCGCCTACGCGGAGCGTCGGCTGTCCGAGCGGCGAGCGGTCGGCGTCTGAGCCGGATCACGCCTATCTCCTGTGGGGCCGATAATGGCGGGATGCGGTCGGTAGTAGAACATCAGCGAGCCGTAAGGGAGTTGATCGGGGCCCGCCCCGCGGTCACGGTTTCGCTGACCGAGGCGCAAGGCCTGGTTCTGGCCGACGACGTGGTCGCGCGGCTGGCGCTGCCCGTCTTCGACAACTCCGCGATGGACGGGTACGCGGTGCGCGCGGAGGACACGTCCGGCGCCACACCCGAGAACCCTGTGGTGCTCGAAGTCGCCGAGGACATTCCCGCCGGGCGGACCGACGAGTTGACGCTGCAGCCGAACACCGCGCACCGCATCATGACCGGGGCGCCGCTGCCCGCCGGTGCGACGGCCGTCGTGCCGGTCGAAGACACCGACGGCGGCGTGGATTTGGTGTCGATCCGCGCGCCGCGCGAGCCTGGCAGGCACATCCGGCGCGCGGGTGAGGACGTCGCCCCCGGCACCACCGTCTTGCGGCGGGGCCAGGTGGTGACACCGGCCGTGCTCGGCCTGGCCGCGGCGCTGGGAATGGCCGAGCTGCCGGTGCTCCCGCGCCAACGGGTGCTGGTCATTTCGACCGGGTCGGAGCTGGTGGCGCCGGGCGGCCCGCTGCGGCCGGGACAGATCTACGAGTCCAACTCGATCATGCTGGCCGGTGCCGTTCGCGACGCCGGCGCCGACGTGATCGGGGTGACGACCGCCGAAGACGATGTCGCACAGTTCAGCTCGCTCATCGAGCAATACGCGGGCGAGACGGACCTGATCATCACCAGCGGCGGGGTCAGCGCCGGCGCCTACGAGGTCGTCAAGGACGCCTTCGGCCGCGACGGCGACCAGGGCGTGGAGTTCGTCAAGGTGGCGATGCAGCCGGGCATGCCGCAGGGCATCGGCCGGGTGGCCGGCGCGACGATCGTCACGCTGCCCGGCAATCCGGTCAGCGCCCTGGTGTCCTTCGAGGTGTTCATCCGGCCCGCGCTGCGCACAGCCATGGGCCTGCCCGGGCCGGAGCGCCCGCACCGGGCCGCCGTGCTCACCGAGTCGTTGACCTCGCCGCGCGGCAAACGTCAATTCCGCCGCGCGGTGCTGGACCGCGACACCGGAACCGTCACCAGTTACGGCCCGCCGGCCTCGCATCACCTGCGCTGGCTGGCGTCGGCGAACGCCCTGCTGGACATCCCCGAGGACGTCGTGGAGGTGTCCGCCGGGACCGAGCTGCAGGTGTGGGACTTGAGCTAGGCCGCGGGCGTTACCACCTGCCGATGGAATTCGTCGGCCCGGTCGAAGGCGGTGGCGCACCCGATGGCGATGCCGACGATCGACATCAGCACCCAGTGGCTGCCCAGCGTGGCTACGACCGACCCCACCGGCGCCCCGAACAGCGCCGTGCCCAGCGCCGCGTCGGACAGGCCGAGTTCGGCCTTGACGTGCGGAATATGGGCGGCCCACGAGGAGAATCCCACGGCGTGGGCGATGAATACGGCGGTGACGGCGATCTTCGCGCGGCGCAGCCGCGGCGCCCACTCGTCGTTCGGATGCATCTCGAAGGGGGCGTTCCCGCTGCGGGCCCGAACCAACCCGCCGCCCCTTTCGTAAGATGGCCGCGTGGCACGACGCCCCCGCCCGATCGGCCCTACGGCCGAGGCTCCGACGTTCAGCCCGCAGCACGCGTTGGAGTTGGTGCGCTCGACCGTTCCGCCGGTACACCCGGCCGGCCGCCCGTTCATCGCCGGCGGGCTGGCGGTGGCGCTGGCCGGCCGCAAGCATCGCTGGGTGCGGCGGGCCGGCCTGCTGGCGGCGGGCGCCTGCGCCGGCTTCTTCCGCCATCCGCCGCGGGTGCCGCCGACCCGGCCGGGCGCGATCGTCGCCCCCGCCGACGGGGTGGTCTGCGTGATCGATTCCGCGGCCCCGCCCGCCGAACTCGGCATGGGCGACGCGCCGCTGCCGCGGGTCAGCATCTTTCTTTCGCTGTTGGACGCCCATGTGCAGCGCGCCCCGGTGAGCGGCGAGGTGACCGCCGTGCAGCACCGCCCCGGCCGCTTCGGGTCGGCCGACCTTCCCGCGGCCAGCACCGAGAACGAGCGCACCAGCCTGCGGATCCGGACGCCCACCGGCGCGGAGGTGGTGGCGGTACAGGTCGCGGGGCTGCTGGCGCGGCGCATCATCTGCGACGCCCGCGTCGGGGACAAGCTGACGATCGGGGACACCTACGGCCTGATCCGGTTCGGCTCCCGGCTGGATACCTATCTGCCGCCGGGCGCGCAACCGCTGGTCGGCGTGGGGCAGCGCGCGATCGCGGGCGAGACCGTGCTGGCCGAGCTGTCATGATCAGCAAGCCGCGCGGCAGGCCGTCGGTCAACCTGCAGATCCTGCCCAGCGCGATGACCGTGCTGTCCATCTGCGCGGGCCTGACCTCGATCCGGTTCGCCCTCGAGCACCAGCCCAAGGCCGCGATGGCATTGATCGCCGCGGCCGCCATTCTGGACGGGCTCGATGGCCGGGTCGCCCGCATCCTGGACGCCCAGTCGCGCATGGGCGAGGAGATCGACTCGCTGGCCGACGCGGTGAACTTCGGGGTGACACCGGCGATCGTGCTCTACGTGACGATGCTGACGAAGTCGCCGGCCGGCTGGGTGGTGATCCTGCTCTACGCGGTGTGCGTCGTGTTGCGGCTGGCCCGGTACAACGCGCTGCAGGACGACGGCAGTCAGCCCGCCTACACGCACGAGTTCTTCGTCGGCATGCCGGCGCCGGCGGGCGCGGTGTCGATGATCGGGCTGATCGGACTCAAATTGCAGTTCGGTGAGGGCTGGTGGACGTCGACGACGTTCCTGTGCATCTGGATCACGGGGACGTCGATGCTGATGATCAGCAAGATCCCGATGCGCAAGATGCACGCCGCGGCGGTGCCCCCCAGCTGGGCCGCGCCGCTGCTGGCGCTGTTGGCGATCTGCGCGGCCGCGGCGGTGCTGGCGCCCTACGTCCTGATCTGGGTGATCATCATCGCCTACCTCTGCCACGTCCCGTTCGCGGTCCGCAACCAGCGCTGGCTGGCCGCGCACCCCGAGGCGTGGGCCGACGAACCCAGGCAGCGCCGCGCCACGCGACGCGCGATCCGCCGGGCACAGCCGAACCGCCGATCGATGGCGCGGCTCGGGTTGCGCAAACCGGGTGGGCGCCTGCCATGAGCCGGCCGGGCGAGGATGCGGCCCGTCAGCTCACGCTCACCGCGCGGTTGAACACCTCCGCCGTCGACTCGCGCCGCGGCGTCGCCCGTCTGCATCCGAGTGCGGTTGCCGCGCTTGGCATT
The DNA here is from genome assembly GCA_963820045.1 of uncultured Actinomycetota bacterium. Taxonomy (GTDB): domain Bacteria; phylum Actinomycetota; class Actinomycetes; order Mycobacteriales; family Mycobacteriaceae; genus Mycobacterium. The sequence continues at coordinate 1,248,130 of CAWFYN010000010.1, read as the reverse complement.
CGGGAATGGGACGCGGTGGCGTTGACGGGCTCGCGGACCACGGCGGCGGTGGCGGGCCTGGCCGGGCCGGACACCCCGGTCGGCACCGTGCTGCTCGACGACGTGACGTTGTCCAACGCCGGGCTGCGCGAGGGCACCGCCGTCATCGTCGGCGCGGTCACCGTCTACGGCGCCCGGTCGGTGACGCTGTCCGGCTCGTCGCTGGCCAGCCAGTCGATTTCGCCGGTCACCTTGCGACAGGCCCTGCTGGGCAAGGTGCTGACCGTCGGCGACGCCGTGTCGCTGCTGCCCCGCGATCTGGGCCCGGGCACCTCGACGTCGGCCGCCACCCGTGCGCTGGCCGCCTCGGTCGGCATCAGCTGGACGTCGGAGCTGTTGACCGTCACCGGCGTGGACCCGCGGGGGCCGGTCAGCGTGCAGCCCAACTCGCTGGTCTCCTGGGGGGTGGGTGTCCCGTCCGCCGCCGGGACGTCATCGCAGGTATCGATCGAAGTCGCCACGCCGGACACGGTTGTCGAGGAACTCAAGGGCTCACAGCCGCAGGCCGCCAAGCTCACCGAATGGCTGAAGCTCGCGCTCGACGAGCCCCACCTCCTCAAGACCTTGGGCGCCGGCGCCAACCTCGGTGTGCTGGTGTCGGGTCCGGCCGGCGTCGGCAAGGTGACGCTGGTGCGCGCGGTGTGCACGGGTCGCAGGATGGTGAACTTGGACGGCCCGGAGGTGGGCGCGCTGGCACCGGAAGACCGGCTCAAGACCGTGGGCGCGGCGGTGCAGGCCGTCCGCGACGGCGGCGGCGTCCTGCTGATCACCGATGTCGACGCCCTGCTGCCGAGCACTCCCGAGCCGGTGGCCGCTCTGATCCTGGGCGAGCTGCGCACCGCCGTGGGGACGGAGGGCGTCGCGTTGATCGCCACCTCCGCCCGGCCCGACCAGCTCGATGCCCGGCTGCGCGCGCCGGACCTGTGCGACCGGGAGCTGGGCCTGCCGCTGCCCGACGCCGGCACCCGCAAGGCGCTGCTGGAGTCGCTGCTGAAACCGGTGCCCGCCGGCGCCCTCGATCTCGATGAGATTGCCTCGCGGACACCGGGTTTCGTGGTTGCCGACCTGGCGGCGCTGCTACGCGAAGCGGCACTGCGGGCGGCGTCGCGCGCCAGCACCGACGGCCGTGCGCCCGAGCTGAACCAGGAGGATCTCGTCGGTGCGTTGACGGTCATCCGGCCGCTGTCCCGTTCGGGCAGCGAGGAAGTGACCGTCGGCAACGTCACCCTCAACGACGTCGGCGACATGGCCGAGGCCAGGCAGGCGCTGACCGAGGCCGTCTTGTGGCCGCTGCAGCATCCCGACACGTTCGCCCGGTTGGGCGTCGAGCCGCCCCGCGGGGTGCTGCTGTACGGGCCGCCCGGCTGCGGCAAGACCTTCGTCGTGCGCGCGCTGGCCAGCACCGGGCAGCTGTCCGTGCATGCCGTCAAGGGTTCCGAGCTGATGGACAAGTGGGTGGGCAGCTCGGAAAAGGCCGTCCGCGAACTGTTTCGGCGCGCCCGGGACTCGGCCCCGTCGCTGATATTCCTCGACGAGATCGACTCGCTGGCGCCCCGGCGCGGGCAGAGCTTCGACTCGGGCGTGACCGATCGAGTGGTGGCGGCGCTGCTGACCGAGCTCGACGGCGTCAATCCGCTGCGCGACGTCGTCGTGCTGGGCGCCACCAACCGGCCGGAGCTGATCGACCCGGCGCTGCTACGCCCGGGCCGGCTGGAGCGGCGGGTGTTCATCGAGCCTCCCGACGCCGCAGCGCGTCTCGAAATCCTGCGCACCGCAGGCAAATCCGTCCCGCTGAGCGACGACGTCGACCTCGACGAGGTGGCCGCCGGGCTCGACGGCTACAGCGCCGCCGACTGCGTCGCGCTGCTGCGGGAGGCGGCGCTGACCGCGATGCGGCGCTCCATCGACGCCACCGACGTGACTGCCGCGGACATCGCGGCCGCGCGCCAAATCGTGCGCCCCTCACTGGATCCCACCCAGGTCGAGGCGCTACGGGCGTTCGCCAAAGCTCCCTAGCACGGCGCGTGCCGACGCCGCGACGTCGTTTTCCAGCCATTTGGGCATCGGGTCGTCGTAGGCGTGGCGCCGAACCACGGCATAGGGCAGATCCGCGACCGCTCGCGCGACGGCGTCGACGGACCGGGGCTTGTTGTTCCCGTAGAGTTGCCGGGCCAGCACCCCGATTCGCTCGGTCAGCGGGGCGTTCATCGCGGCGAGCGTCTCCCGGAACGCCGCGTCGGGTTCGTCGTCGAGCAGGTCACCGGGCCGGATCGTCAACAGCAGCCGGGCATCGTCGGGCAGCTCGCGCGCGAAGCTGACGGCGGCCACGGCCATGGCGACCGCCGTTTCCAAGGCGGTGTCCCCCGGTGTTTCGCCTCCCGCGGCCAGGGCGCGCGACTGGAAGCGTTCGAGCGCGCGCAGCCACGCGGCCGTCAGGATGCCGTCGCGGTTGCCGAACCGGTGATAGAGCGTGCCCGCGGGGGCGCCGCTCGTTTTGGCGATGGCCGCGACGCTGGCCGCGCGCGGTCCGCCGCCGAGCACCAGGGCCCGGGCTGCGTCGAGGATCACATCGGTTTGGTGCTTCCGCGGTGGTGCCACGATCTAGTACATTCCTTCTATATGGAGCGATTACCCTATATCGATGAGCATGCCATAACCATCGACGCCGAGCGGCCGGATACCTGGTCGGCGCTGTTGCGCGTGATGTGCCGGGATCCGGGCGACCCGTCGACCGTGCAGACCGGCTTCGTGCTGGACGAGGTGCGAGCGCCGGAGCGGTTCGCACTGAAGGGCCGGCACCCCTTCGCGGTGTACCGGTGGGTGTTCGAGCTGGACCCGCTGGTCGGCACCGAGCCGGCCGGCCGCACCCGGGTGCGCGCGGCCACCTGGGCGGCCTTCCCGGGCGTGCACGGCAAGATCTACCGGGCGCTCGTCATCGGCTCGGGCGGGCACCGCCTCGCCGTGCGATGGACGCTGAAACGGATCGCGCGAGCCGCCGAGCGGTCGGAGGCCGACTACACGGACGTCTTCGAAGTCCCCCTTCCGCCGGGCGATTCGCGCACCGCCGAACAGACGTTCCGCGACGCGGTGGGGCACAAACGGGACGCAGGCGGAGAGATTGTCTTGTGGATCCACCGCCACGTGCTGGGGTTCCGCCTCGGGCCGATTTCGTCGCCGGATCACATCATCGGCTGGACGATCGTGCGTTCGGATCCCGACGAACTCGTGCTGAGCGCGCGTGGTCCGCTCATGCGGGGCGAGCTGACATTGCGGCGCCGGGACGACCGGCGCGCCAGCCTCACCACCCGCGTGCATTACTGCCACAGATTCACCGCCCGAACGGTCTGGGCCGTCGTCGGACCGCTGCATCGGCTGGTGGCGCCGCGGCTGATGGCACGGGCCGCGCTGTGGCAGCCTATACCGGCATGACCGAGCATCCGACCGCGCTGGACGTCGTCGACGGGATCGACCTGTCCGGCAAGGTCTGTGTGATCACGGGCGCGTCCTCCGGGCTGGGGCGCGAGTCGGCCCGCGCGCTGGCCGCCGCGGGCGCGCACGTCGTCCTCGTCGCCCGCGACCCCGGTGCCCTGAGCCGGACGGCCCAGTGGATCTCGACCGAAGTTCCGGGCGCGCTGATCTCGGCCGTCGAGCTCGACCTCACCGCGCTGGCCGCGGTGCGGGCGGCGGCGAGCGCGATCCGCGAAATCGCACCGGCCATCCACGTTTTGATGAACAACGCCGGGGTGATGTTCACGCCGTTCGGCAGGACGCGCGATGGATTCGAGATTCAGATCGGCACCAACCATTTCGGGCACTTCGAACTCACCCGGCTCCTCGTCCCGCAACTCGCCGCCGGCGGCGGTGCTGATGGGCAGGCCCGGATCGTCAACCTGTCGTCCGGGGGTCACGTGATGGGTGACGTCGACCTCGACGATCCCAACTGGGAGCGTCGTGAATACGACAAGTTCGTCGCTTACGGCGCGTCGAAGACGGCGAACATCCTGCACGCCGTGGAAGCCGACCGGCGCCTGCGCGACGCGGGAATCCGTGCCTACGCCGTCCATCCCGGCACCGTTGCCACGTCGCTGGCCCGGCACATGTCCCGGGCGGACTTCTCGCGGCTGCGCGAATTGGCCGCCGCCAGCACCGCGGCGCGCGGCGAACCCACGGGCGGGTTTCTCGACGTCGCCACGCCCGAGCGCGGTGCGGCCACCCAGGTGTGGGCGGCGGTCAGCCCGGAGCTGGCCGGCCGGGGTGGGCTGTATCTCGAAGACTGCGGAGTCAGCGAAACAGTGGCGTCCCATGCTCGCGATGAGCGGCGCGCGGCGAAGTGGTGGGACCTCTCCGAGAAGCTCTGCGCCACAACGTGAGCCGACAGGCCAGCGCGCTCAAGGCTCGGGCGGCGCGGTCCACTCGCGGGAAAGCCGCGCCGTGAATGACGGGGCCCGGCGCTCCAGGAACGCGGCGACCCCTTCGCGCGCGTCGGCGGTGCCCATCACACGTTGGTGCAGCCGCGTTTCCAGCGCGGCGACTTGGCGCGGGGTGTAGTTGTTGATCGCGGTGTCCCACAGCAGCCGCTTGCACAGCGCCGCCGACATCGGCGCCACGTTGACCGCGATGTCGCGGGCCATCCCCACGGCGTGGTCGAGCACCTGGTCGGCGGGCAGGGCGCGGTTCGCGATGCCGAGCGACACCGCCTCGGCGCCGCCGAAGGTTCGCCCGGTGAGCAGGATGTCCGCGGCCACCCCCAACGTGCTCAGCCGCGCCAACGTCCAGTGCGACATGCAGTCCGGTAGCACTCCCCGGCGGACTTGCACCACACCGTATTTGGCGTCGTCGGCGACGATGCGCAGGTCCGCCTGCAACGCGATGGTGAGGCCGATGCCGATGGCGTGGCCGTTGACGGCGGCGATCACCGGCTTGCGCAACTCGAACGCGGCCGGCGTGATCGGTGACGCCGAGAATTCGTCGGCCGGGGCGTCGAATGGGCTTGTCTCGCCGGAGAAGTCCGCGCCGGCACAGAACGCGCGGCCCGCTCCGGTCACGACGATGGCGCGGACGTCGTCGTCGCCGTCGCATTCGGAATATGCCCGGCTCAACAGCGCACCCATCTCGGCGGTGTAGGCGTTGAGCTGCTCGGGCCGATTGAGCGTGAGCACCGCCACGCCCGCGTCGACGCCGACCGTCAAGGCACTCATCACGGGGCCGGGGTGCGTTGCAGGGCGCCGATCAGGTCGGCGATGTCCGAAGCGCGCGGCGTGTAGCCCGGAAAGTAGCAGCACACCTCGGCGGCATGCTCGCCGAACCGGGCGGCGATCTGCCGCGCGCATTCCTCGGGGGTGCCAACGATTCCGATCCGCGCCACCACCGCGTCGCCGATCAGCCGGCGCATCTGCGCGAAGCGGCCCTGCTTGGACAGCGCGTTGAGCTCGGGCTGAACGTCGGCACACCCCTCGACCTCGAGCACCGGCAGATAGGCCGGGGTCGAGCCGTAGAACGAAATCAGTGCCGCCACACCGTCGATCGCCGCCGCCAGGTCGGCCTCGTCGCGGCCGACGGCGACCATGGCCTGGGCGATGATCTGGAACCCGTCGGAGGGTCGCCCCGCGCGCCGCAGCCCGTCGGCGACCGCGGGCATGGTGCGTTCGGCGAAGTGGCGGGCGCTGTTGAACGGCATCACCAGCAGCCCGTCGGCCACCTGGGCGGCGGTTCGCGTCATCACCGGGCCCAAAGCCCCCAGCAGCACCGGCGGCGGCCCGAACGGGTTGGGTCCGGGATTGAAGTTGGGCGCCATGATGGTGTGGGTGAAGAACTCGCCGCGAAAGTCCATTCGGCACTGTCCTTCCCACGCCGCGAAGATCGCCTTGATCGCCGCGACGGTTTCGGCCATCCGCGCCGCGGGCCGCTCCCACTTACTCCCGTAACGCTTTTCGATGTGGGCCTTCACCTGCGACCCGAGGCCGAGCCGGAACCGGCCGCCACTGTAGAGCTGCAGGTCGTAGGCGGCGTGCGCCAGGTGCAGCGGGCTGCGCGGCGGGGCGATCGCCACGTTGGTCATCAGGTCCAGACCCGTCGCGCCGGCGGCGACGATCAGCGGGAAGAACACGTCATGCTGACCCTCGAAGGTGAACAGGCCGTCGGCGCCGGTGGCGGCGATGTCGCCGGCGCTGGCCGCCGCTTGCACCGGTGAACCGTCGACCTGCAGATGTACCTTCATCTAATCCCCTGTCGGACAGTGCTATTCGGAGAGTTGGAACTCCACCACCTCGGCGACCGCGTCCACGGCCTCGCGAAGCGCGGCGAGGCGCTGGGCCGCGGACGGGGCCGACAGGACCGCGTATCGGTCGGCCGTGCCGATGGGGATGCGAGACGCCAACGTGTACAGGCGTTGCCCGGGGTCGCCGGCCGTGGGTTCGCCCAAGAGCGCCGCGCGGTCCGGCAGCGCCACGCCTCGCGCGTCGGCGATCCGCTCGAAGAGAGCCATCACCCGGTCCTCGACCTCGAGCAACTGGGCCGGGGTGACCGGATCGCCCGGCTCGTCGGGCCACAACGTCACGTCTGCCCGCGGGTAGGGATCGTCGGGTAGCCATTCGGACACCCGGATCCGCTCCCCGGTCCGGCAGTGCATGGCATAGCGGCCTGCGCCCTGATCCACGCATTCGGTGATCCTGGCCAACACGCCGACATCGCAACGCGAGTCACCGCCGCCGACCTCGCGGCCCCGCGAGATCAGCACCACGCCGAACGGATCACCGGTGTCCAGGCAATGCCGGACCAGCGCGCCGTACCGCGGCTCGAAGATCCGCAAGGGCAGGTCCTGGTCGGGCAGCAGCGCCGACTCCAGCGGAAACATCGCCAGCTCAAGGGATCCGGGCATCAGATTTCCAGCTCGGCCACCAGCGCGTCGACGACCGCCCGCAGGTCGCCGTCGTGTTCCCCGGCCACCCGCCGCTGCCGTTGATACGAGGCGCCGCGACGGGGGATGTCTGCCACCGCGGCCAGCTCGTCAACGCAATTCAACGATTTGGCGACGGGCTCGAGCCGGTTCAGCACGTCGTCGAGATCCTCGGTGACGAGCCGCTCATTGGAATCGGCGTCCTGGATGATGATCGCGTCCAGCCCGTAGCGCGCGGCGCGCCACTTGTTTTCCTGGTTGTGCCACGGCGGCATGGTCGGCAACGTCTCGTCGGCTTCCAGCCTGCGGTCCAGGTCGACCACCAGGCAGTGCGTCAACGCCACCAGCGCGCCCAGCTCGCGCAGGTTGGACACGCCATCGCAGACCCGTACCTCGAGGGTGCCCAGGTGCGGTGAAGGCCTGATGTCCCAACGGACTTCGTCGACGTGATCGATGATGCCGGTCTTCTTCTGGTCGTAGACGAACCCTTCGAACTCGGCCCAGGTCTGGAATTGAAAGGGCAAGCCGGCGGTGGGCAACTGCTGGAACATCATCGCGCGGTTGCTGGCGTAGCCGGTGTCCACGCCAGTCCACCACGGCGAAGACGCCGACAGCGCCAACAGGTGGGGGTAGTACTTCAACAACGACGTCATGATCGGCATCACCTTGTGCGCCGAGGAGATTCCGACGTGCACGTGCACCCCCCAGATCAACATCTGTCGCCCCCACCACTGGGTGCGCTTGATCAGCTCGGCGTACCGGGGTGCGTCGGTGAGCTTCTGGGTAGACCACTGCCCGAACGGGTGTGCGCCGGCACAGAAGAGCTCCATTCCCCGGTCCCGGACGATGCGGTGTGCGGGCCCCAACGTCTGCCGCAGATCCTCCATCGCCTCCCCGGTGGAATTGCAGACCCCGCTGACGACTTCGACCGTGTTGCGCAGCAACTCCTTGTGTACGCGCGGATTTTCGCCGATCTCGGCGATCACCGCCGTGGCTTCGTTACTCAGGTCGCCGGTCTGCGCGTCGACGAGCGCGAACTCCCACTCCACGCCGAGGGTCGGCCTCGGTGAGCGGGCGAAATCGATCCGCGACTCGACCTTCTTGGGGGCCCTGTTAGCCGGCACCGATCACACCGCACGCGACCCGCTTGCCGGCGTCACCGGTGCTCATCGTCATCTGGTCGGGACCCGGGGTTCCGTTGCTCTGGGTGTAACGCTCCGGCGGGATATTGGCGAAGTTGTCGGCGCCGGCGTGAATGATGATCGCCGTCTTCTCGCCGGTGAGCAGGTCGTCCATGGCGAACGCGTCCGTGGTGGTCATCATCATCGCGGACCCGTCCTTGCGCACCTGAAGCGAGGTCAGGTCACCGCTGGCGGGCTCGGCGGCGTGCCCGGGCGTTTGGAAATGCCCTCCGGCGGACAGGAAATCGCCTGGCGCGCCGCCGGTCGGGGCGACGGAGTTCGGCTCGCACTTGCCGACCTTGTGGATGTGCACCCCGTGGAAGCCGGGCGACAGCACCCCGTTGGCGGTCGTCTCGATGGTGACGGTGGCGTAGCCGTTGTTGAACTGGAACGTCGCGGTCGCGACCTGGGTGCCGTCGGGCGCCTTCAGATGGGTGGTGATGCTCTGCCCCTGCGGGGCGGCGACGGGCCCGCGCTCGCCGGTCCCCGTCCCCGTTGGCGCCGGCGATCCGGTCCAGACCGCCGGCGTGGTGCCCGGCGAGGTCGAGGCGTGTTGGGGCACCGAGCACGCGGCCAACACCGCGACGGAAGTGGCCGCGGAGAGCGCGGAAATGGTGACGGCGGCAGTTCGGTGACCGGCGAGCTGAGGCATAGCGGAAGCCTAGCCGCTCAAGGGTCAGCCCGTAACGAGGACGATGACCCCCGGCGGTTGGCCGCTGAGGGCGGGGATGCGCGGTTCGACGGGCGCACCCAGGTTCTTGCCCACCGCGTCGGCTGTCGCGTGCTCGTCGTCGGCGTCGGTGTAATACACGGTGGTGGCCGACACGTCGGGCACGGTCAGGTTGTCGACTTTGGTGACCTTGAAACCGGCGGCCGTGAGCTGATCCTTGGTGCGGGCGCCGACGCCCTCTTTCGCCGAGATGTTGTACACCTGCACCTCGGACTGGCTCCCCGCGGGCTTAGCGCTTGTCGGCGCGGACGACGAGCTGGTGGCGGTGGCGGTGGAGGCCGCCGACGCCGAGTCGTCTTCGGAGCTGCCGGACGAACCCAACGCCTGCCAGCCGAGCAGCAGGAAGATGACCCCCAGGAACAACAGCACCATCACCATCGCCCGCAGGGGAAGGCCCGTAGAGTCGGGGACGCGCTCTTTCATCGAGCCCACTGTAGCGAGTCAGGTCACCTCGAAGCCGAGGCGCCGTGCCGCCCGCGCCTTCTGGCGGCTGGCACGCAGCCGCCGCAACCGCTTCACCAGCATCGGGTCGGCGGCCAGCGCTTCCGGCCGATCGACGAGCGCGTTGAGCACCTGGTAGTAGCGCGTCGCGGACATCGAGAACAGCTCTTTGATTGCTTCTTCTTTTACGCCCGCGAATTTCCACCACTGACGTTCGAAGGCGAGGATGTCATGTTCGCGGCGGGTGAGCCCATCTGCGATCTCAGCATCGTCCCCCGATCGATTTGCCCGCGCCATAGCGCTGTCCATATAGCTTCCCCTGGACCCTTCCGGCGAATTCTCGGCTGCTCATGACTTGACTTACCTGAGGGCGTGTTTCGGCGAATATTGAACCACGCCCCAAACCCTCAAGCCGTCATCCAGACCCGCGAGTCGGCCGATTCCCTCAGATTGCCCGCGCTGACGATCGTCGGCTTCGACGCGTACGCGCGTGCGGTAGCTTAGCCGACCATGGCCGTCCTACCGATCCGGATCGTGGGAGATCCTGTCTTGCACACCCCGACGCAGCCGGTGCCTGTCGGCGCCGACGGGTCGCTGCCGGCGGACCTGCCGGAGTTGATCGCGGACATGTACGACACCATGGACGCCGCGCACGGAGTCGGCCTGGCCGCCAACCAGATCGGGGTCGGGTTGCGCGTGTTCGTCTACGACTGCGCCGACGACCGCGGCAGGACCGACCGCCGCCGCGGCGTGGTCGTCAACCCGGTGCTGGAAACCTCCGAGATACCGGAGACCATGCCCGATCCGGACACCGATGACGAGGGTTGCCTCTCGGTGCCCGGCGAGTCCTTTCCCACCGGCCGCGCCGCCTGGGCGCGGGTCACCGGTCTGGACGGCGACGGCCAGCCGGTCGAGCTCGAGGGCGGCGGTTTGTTCGCGCGCATGCTGCAGCACGAAACCGGGCACCTGGATGGCTTTCTGTACCTGGACCGTCTGATCGGTCGCCACGCCCGCGGCGCGAAACGGGCCGTCAAGGCGCACGGGTGGGGTGTGCCCGGCCTGTCGTGGCTGCCGGGTGAAGGGCCGGACCCCTTCGGTCACTGATGTTCTCGTGGCCGGACTTGGGTACGCGGGTGACGCTTCGCTACCGTCGCCCCGCAGGCTCGGTGCCGCCGCTGACCGATGCGGTGGGACACCTGTTGGCCGTCGACCCGGTGGTGCGGGTTCGGACCAAGACGGGCGCGGTCGTCGAAGTGGCGGCCGACGACGTGGTCGCCCTGCGGGTGCTGACCGACACGCCGGTACGCACGTCCGAAATCCGGGCGCTCGAGCACGCGGCCGCCGCGGCCTGGCCCAGCGGGGAGCGGGTCTGGCTCGAGGGCTGGCTGCTGCACGCCGGGAATGGGTTCAATTTTGCTGTGCCACTCGATGTTTCCGCCCGCGCCGACACCGCTGCGGCGATCGCGGCCTGGTATGAGCGTCGCGGCCTGACACCGGTGCTGGTGATTCCGGACCGCTTGTTGGCGGTGCCGCCGGGGCTGAGCGGCGAACACACGGAACGCGTTTTGGTGCGCGACGTCTCCGCTTCGTACTCGGCCGAACCCGACCCGTCCATCACCCTGTCGGCTCGCACGGACGTCATCGACGGCGAGCTGATCGTCGGCATCCACTCCGGCGCGGAGGTCGCGCGCGCGGCGGTGACCGACGCGCCCGACGGCACGCGGTGGGTGGGCCTGTCGGCAACGCGAGCCGCCGACGACCCAGCCACGACGGCCACGTGCGAAGCGCTGCTGGCCCGCGCCGCCGCGCACGGCGCGACTCGCGGCTACCTCGTCGCCCCCGGCAGCGGCACCGCCACCGCCTCAATAGCGCTCGCCGACGCGCTGGGCTTCCGGGCGCACCATCGTCGCCGCTACTTCGATCCCCGGTCATTCGCCTGGGATACGGTCTAGCCATGCCCGACGGCACGGTTGATGGGGGCGACCCGTCCCCCGCACGCGGGAGTTACCCCCGGCTGCGGCTGGCCACCTGGAACGTGAATTCGATTCGCAGCCGCCTGCCACGCGTCCTCGACTGGCTGGCCCGTGCCGACATCGACGTGCTGGCCATGCAGGAGACCAAGTGTTCCGACGGCCAATTCCCCACCCTGCCATTGTTCGAACTCGGTTACGAGGTGGCGCATGTCGGCTTCAACCAGTGGAACGGCGTGGCGATCGCCTCACGGGTGGGGCTCGACGATGTGGCGATCGGCTTCGACGGCCAGCCCAGCTGGAGCGGCAAGCCCGAGGTTGCCGCGGCGGCAGAAGCCCGCGCCCTGGGCGCCACCTGCGGCGGGATCCGGATCTGGAGCCTCTACGTGCCCAACGGCCGCGCGCTGGGCGATCCGCATTACACCTATAAGCTGGAATGGCTTGCCGCGCTGCGTGATACGGCCGCCGGCTGGTTGCGCGACGACCCCGACGCACAAATCGCGCTGGCCGGCGACTGGAACATCGCCCCGACAGACGATGACGTCTGGAGCACCGAATTCTATGCCGGCGCCACGCACGTCTCCGAGCCGGAACGCCGCGCGTTCGGCGCCATCGTCGACGCCCAATTCGCGGACGTGGTAAGGCCTTTCGCGCCCGGCCCGGGCGTGTACACCTACTGGGACTACACCCAGCTGCGGTTCCCGAAGCGGCAAGGCATGCGCATCGATTTCATCCTCGCCTCCCCGCGATTGGCCGACCGCGTGACGGACGCCCAGATCGTTCGCGAGGAGCGCAAGGGAAAGGCCGCCAGCGATCACGCACCGGTGCAGATCGATATTAGGCGCGACTGAATCGCGTTTAAGCGTTCGCGCCATGCCCATTACCGGGTTAAGCTCAGGCAAATTAAATGCGGCTGCTCGTTGTCTGCGCGTTTGCAAGGTGGCAGGCTTTGATTTTGTTAGAACCTAAACAGTTGTTTTGCTGTCAACGATGCGTTGAGCGGGTGCACCTCGCTGGCGACGCGGGTTCGCGGCAAGGGCAGGAAGCCAGGGAGTCAGCATGAGTGTCATCGGCGGAGCGGTCCGAGGCGTGAGTCAGGCGGTGAGCCGCGCGGCGACCACGACCACCGCGGCCGCCGGCGCTGTGGGTGGCGCGGCGGTCAACGGGGTCATCGGCGGCGTCACCGGAGCCGCCGAGGGCGTCAAAAAAGGAATGAGCAGCGGCAGCCATTCGGCGCCGGCGGCCGCGGTGGCCTTCGGCGCGCTGGGCGTCGCGGGGCTGGTCGAGTGGCCGGTGCTGCTGGCGGTCGGCGGCAGCGCGCTGTTGTTGCAGAGGCTGAGCCGTAAGGACAAACCGGCCAAGTCGGCGGCGAAGGCGAGCCTCAAGGCGGTACCCGTTGAGCCGGCGCCGCGGAAAGCCGCGCCGCAGAAGGCGGCCGGCAAGTCGACGGCCAAGAAGGCGGCCGGCCGCCGGGCCGGCGGCACCGAGCTGCGCAGCACCAACTAACGGGACTGCTCGAAAACTGCTTTGAGCATTGCGACCGCGATACGACGATCTATGCCGTTGCGCGCCGTCGCGACGGGCCTGGCGGCGACAACCTCGCTCGTCGAGGCCGGCATCACCATCGCCGCGATTCCGCTGCGCGAGGGCGCCCGGGCGATCGCGGGTGAGCTGCCCCAAGAAATACCAGCAACGCTGAGCCGACGGTGTTGGCGCGGCCCGGAGCGCGCCTGGATCGAGGTGCGCGGGCTGGACGGCGCCGAGGATGACGGGCTCGGACGCGGGGTGCTCGACGCGGTCCTGGCCCATCCCGGGGTCGCGTCGGCCGGCCTCAACTACCCGCTGTCGCGTGTGGTGGTCACCATCGGCGACGCGGACACGTCGCTGCGCGACCTGTGCAGCATCGTCGAGGCCGCCGAGAAGCGCTGCGCCCCAAGGCGGTTTGTGAAACCGGTGGCGCCCCCGACGAGTCTGCCGGGCGATGGCGTGGTGCTGGTGACCCGCACCGCTACCGCCGCCGCCAGCGCGGCCGGGCTGGGCATGGCGTTGACCGGCCGGGCGCTGCGCTGGCCACGCATGCCCCTCGGCGTCCTGGCGGGCGTGGTGGCCCTCGACTACCAGCCGTGGCTGCGCCGTCTGCTCGAGGACCGCATCGGCCGGCCCGCGACCGACACCGTGCTGGCGCTGGCCGTGACGGCCGCGGAAACGGTCACCCTGTCCCCGGCGTCGTTGTCGGTGGGCCTGCTGATGCAGTCGCTGAAAGCCGCCGAATGCCGCGCCGAGGCGCGCGCCTGGATCCGGCACGAACCGCAGCTGGCCGGTCACGCCGCTCAGCCGCACACCGACCCTTCGGCGGGGTGCAAGCCGCCGCGCGGCCGGCCCGCCGACCACCACGCCGATCGGTTCGCGCTCGTCCAGGCCATCAGCGCGGGGATCGTCGGCGCCACCACCCGCAACCTGCACCAGGCGGCTCTGGCGGTCCTGGTGACCACCCCCGCGGCCAACCGCACCACGCCCGAGGCCTTCGCCGCCGCGCTCGGCCAGGGGTTGGCCGACCGGCACGCGGTCTTGTCGTTGCGTCCGGAGGCGCTGCGCCGCCTGGACCGGGTGGATGCGATCGTCATCGACCCCCGGGTGTTGTGCACCAAGCGCTTGCGGGTGTCGCTTATCCGCGGCGCCCGGGAAGCCGAGCTGCCCGCGGCGTGGTCGCGCGCCCAGCTGATGCTGGAAAAGAATCGCTTACGCCCCGGCTGGCATGCGGTGCCCGGAATTTCGGCCATCAAGCCGAATGCAGGAGTGGAGGCGCTTTTCTGCTTCACCCACGATCCGTTGGCATCGGCCGTTGTCGCCGAGGCGCACCGGACGGGATCCGAATTGGTTTCGGTCGAGGACGACTCGCTGGGTGAATTGCGGCCCGCGTTCGACCAGATCCGGCGGCTCGAGCGGGGCTCCCTCGACGACGCCCTGGGCCGTGCGGTGGCGGATCTGCAGGAAGCTGGCCGCACGGTCGCCGTGCTGTCATCGTCTGGGGCACAATCGGTTTGGTCGGCCGACGTGGCGCTGGGCATGATGCCCGAGCCCGGGGCCGGCCCACCGCCGTGGTACGCCGACCTGCTGTTGCCCGACCTGGCGGCCGCCTGGCGGGTGCTGCACGCACTCCCGGCCGCCCGGGCCGCGGCCCAACGCGGCGTCGGAATCTCGGCCGGCGCAACGGCGATGGGCTCGCTGCTGATGATTCCCGGTGTTCGGGGCATCGGGCGCGGGCCGGTGACCACCGGCGCGGCGGCCGGTCTGGTGTCGGGATATCTGTTGGCGCGCGGCATCATCAAGGCGGACGCCCCGCGCCCGGCGGCCGTCCAGGAATGGCATGCGATGGCGGTCGAGCACGTCCGCCGGGCGTTGCCGACGCCCGACTCCGAACCGGCCGGCGATCCGAGGCGGCTCGCGCTGGCCTCCCTCGGCGCCGCGCAGCCGGTAACGCGGGCGCACGCCGTCCTGCAGTTCCTGGTCGCCGTTCGCGCCGAGTTGACCGACCCGCTGACCCCCGTGCTGGCACTCGGCTCCGCGGCCAGCGCGGTGCTCGGCTCGCCGGTCGACGCGGTCTTGGTCTTCTCGGTGTTGGCCGGAAACTCGATGCTCGCGGCCAGTCAGCGACTGCGCGCCGAAAACCGGCTGAATCACCTACTGGCACAGCAGATCCCACCGGCACGCAAGGTCGTATCCACCCGCGACGGGGAGCGGGCGTACACCGACGTCATCGCGGTTCAGCTGCAGCCCGGCGACGTCATCGAGGTGCGCACCCACGAGGTGGTGCCCGCCGATGCCCGGATCCTCGAGGAGATCGACGTCGAGGTTGACGAGTCGACGCTGACGGGTGAGTCGCTGTCGGTGGAGAAGCAGGTCGAGCCGACGCCCGGCGCCACGCTCGCCGAACGCCGCTGCATGCTGTACGCCGGGACGACCGTGGTGGCGGGCACCGCGGTGGCCGTGGTGACCGCGGTCGGGGCCGACACCCAGGAACGCCGCGCCGCCGAACTGGTGTCCGCCGACCTGTCGTCGGACATCGGTCTGCAGCACCAGCTCAGCCAGCTCACCAACCGGGCCTTCCCGGTCAGCATGACCGGCGGCGCGCTGGTCAGCGTGCTGGGGCTGGTGCGGGGCGCGGTCCTGCGGCAGGCGGTCGCCAGCGGGATCGCCATCGCCGTCGCGGCGGTTCCCGAGGGGATGCCGTTGGTGGCGACCCTCGCGCAAGCGGCGTCGGCGCGGCGGCTGACGAAGTTCGGCGCGCTGGTCCGCGTTCCGCGTTCGGTGGAGGCGCTCGGCCGCATCGACGTGGTCTGCTTCGACAAGACCGGAACGCTCAGCCAAAACCGGTTGCGGGTGGCCGAGGCCGTTGCGGCGCCGGGAACTTCGCGGGAAGAGGTACTGCGCTGCGCCGCGCACGCCGCGCCGCCGTCCAACGGCGGCCCGCACGCGCACGCCACCGATGTCGCCATCGTCGAGGCCGCCGCATCCGTTAACGGCCACAACTCGGCCGCACCCGTCGCGCACCTGCCGTTCCGCTCCGGCCGGTCGTTCTCCGCCTCCGTGACGGACACGGAGCTGGTCGTCAAGGGTGCGCCCGAAGTGGTGCTGGCGGCCTGCGAGGACGTCAGCCCCGCCATGGAGGAGACGGTCGCTGAGATGGCCGGCGGCGGCCTGCGGGTGATCGCGGTGGCGCGGCGGCAGCTGAGCCCGGCCCAGGCTGAAGCGATCCGGCGGGAGCCCGACGACATCGCCGATTTCGCCCGGGACGGCCTTACCCTGACCGGATTCCTGGGTTTGTCCGACACCCCACGCGCGGAAGCGGCCGGCCTGCTCGCGGACCTGCGCCGGCTTTCGGTGGGCGTCAAGCTGATCACCGGCGACCATCCGATCACCGCCAAAGCCATCGCCGAGGAGCTCGGGCTGAGCGTGACCGCCGAACAGGTGATCAGCGGCGCCCAATGGGATGCGATGTCACGCAAGGATCAAGAACGCGTCGTGACCGAGCGGGTGATCTTCGCCCGGATGACACCGGAGAACAAGGTCCAGGTCGTTCAGACGCTCGAGAGCGCGGGCGTGCGCACCGCGATGGTCGGCGACGGGGCCAACGACGCCGCCGCCATCCGGGCCGCCACCGTCGGCGTCGGCGTCGTCGCCGGCGGCAGCGACCCGGCGCACCTGGCGGCCGACGTGGTGCTGGTCGACGCCCGCATCGAGGGCCTGCTAAACGCCATCGAAGAGGGCCGCCAACTCTGGCAACGGGTGCAGGCCGCGGTGTCCGTGCTCCTTGGCGGCAATGCCGGCGAGGTGCTGTTCGCCATCATCGGCAGCGCGATCACCGGGACCTCGCCGCTGAACACGCGGCAGCTGCTCTTGGTGAACATGATGACCGACGCGTTGCCGGCGGCGGCCCTCGCGGTGAGCAAGCCCAGCGGCCCGGCCGACCCGGGCATCCGGGGCCCGGATCAGCCCGCGTTATGGCGTGCCGTCGCCATCCGCGGCGTCACCACGGCCGCCGCGACGACGGCGGCGTGGGCGATGGGAAGCGTCACCGGCCGCCCCCAACGGGCGTCCACCGTCGCGCTGGTCGCCCTGGTGGGCGCCGAGCTGGGTCAAACGCTGCTGGATTCGCACGCCCCGTTGGTGGTGTTCACCGCGGTGGGCTCGCTCGCGGCGATGGGGACGCTGATCAGCATTCCCGTGGTCAGCCAGTTGCTCGGCTGCACACCGCTGGGTCCAGTCGGCTGGGCGCAGGGGCTGGGATCCGCTGCCGCGGCGACCGTCGCGATAGGCGTTCTGAATCGTGCGCTGACGGATCCGGACAAATCGGCCGATGTACCCGTTGAGGTGGGCGAACCTCAACCACCCCGGCGCGCCACAGCAGCGCATAGAGTTCCAGTAACGGCACCTTCAGCACCAGAGCAATAGAAGAAACCAGCGGATCGCCCCCGGTGTCGGTCATCGTCGACATAGGTCCGACGGTGGCCGCACCACCCGGCGAGTCGGCAAACCCTTCGTTACCGAAAGGCAAATGATGGCGGAAAAGAAGTCGCGCAGGGGGACGTCGCAGCGCGAGGCGGTGCAAAAGATCCGCGAAGGCGAAACGTTCGTCGTGAACGTTCCGGTGGTCGGTCACGTCGAGATTCCCCGGCCCGAGCAGTTGGCCTATCTGGGGGGCCTGGCCGCCCTGGCGGCGCTCGAACTCATCGACTGGCCGGTGGCCGTGGTCATCGCCGCCGGACACTACTTGGCGAGCAACCACCACAACAGGCTCCTCGAAGAGCTCGGCGAGGCGATGGAAGAGGCTTAGCTCGGCCCCTCCTCACAATCAGGCGTCAGCGGTGCCCAGGGCATGGTCGAACCGCAACGTGACCCGAGTGCCCCCCGGCGTGCGGAGTGTGTCGACGTGATCGGCCAGTTCACCGATCAGGGTCAGACCGCGGCCGCGCCGCCGGCTGCGCAGGCTGGCCGACGAATCGCCTTCCCACCGGCCGGTGTCGCTCACCGTGACGGCGACCGTCTGCTGGCGCAGAAAGGCCTCCACGGAGACCGTCCGGCGCGGCTCGCCGTCGCTGCCGTGCTCGATCGCGTTGGTCACGGCTTCGCCGGTCGCCAGCAGGATGTCCAGTTCACGCTTCGGGGCGACGGCGATGCCGGCCAGCCAATCGCGCAGCCGTTCGCGCGCGACGGGAATCTGAGCCGGCGCGGCCGTCACCACCGTGGCGAAGCTGCGCGGGGCTTCGTGGCTCGGTCGCAGCGCGAGCACGACGACGTCGTCGCGGTAGCCGGCGGGCGGGGTCATCCGGGACAGCACCTCGGCACAGACGGAACCGACCGGAAGGTCGACGCATTCCGCGGCCGCGGCCTTGAGCCGGCCGAGGCCGTCGTCGAGCGTCTCGCCGACGCGCTCGATGAGCCCGTCGGTGTAGAGCAGGATCAGGCTGCCCGGTGGCAGATCCGTCACCGCGGTGGCGTCGGACGGATAGCTTTCGGCATCGTGTTCCTTGACGGCGACCGGGAGACGCCGGCCGGACGTCAGGAACACCGCGCGATGGTCGGGAAAGACCAGCAACGGATAGGGGTGGCCCGCGCAGCTGTAGCTGACGGTGGCGCAACCGGTGTCCGGGTCGGTCTCGACGAGGGCGTAGGCCACCGTTGCGCAGCGCGCACCCGCGACACTGGCCCCATACCGGTCCAGTGCCCCCAGCACCGCGTCCGGTGCGCCCGCGGTCAGGGCCGAGGCGGCCACCGCGGCGCGCAGTCTGCTCATCACAATCGCGGCGGCCAACCCGTGCCCGACGACGTCACCCACCGATATCCCGACCCGCCCGGGGCGATCGAGCGGGGTGACCGAATACCAGTCGCCCCCGACGCGCATCGCCTCACCCGCGGGCTGGTACACGGCCGCCACGACCGCGGCGGTCGAGCCCCGGTCCAAATCCAGCAGCTGCTCTTGAAAGTCGACGGCGATGCGGTGTTCGCGCGCCATGACGCGGACCCGGTCCAGCGCCGAGGACGTGAGCTCGGCCATTCGGCTGAACGCATCGAGTTCGGCGGCGTCAAACTCACGCGGCGCGGACCACAGCAAGCCGAGCACGCCGATGACGCGACCCGAATGATCCCGCAACGGATGCGCGACGCAGGCCCGAACGCTGCCGGCGGTGTCCTGCACCGCGTGTTGATATCGCGGGGGCAGGGCGAACGTGTCCGTGATGACCATCGACTCGCCGGTGCGCACGACATCGGCTCCCACCACCGGGGAGTCGAGCTCGGTGACGTGGTAGCGGTCGCGCAATTCGGCGGGAAGGTCGCCGGCGTATTCGAACCGAATGTGGCGGTCGCCGTCGAGGACGCCGATCGTGACGGTGGCGGCATCACCGGAGCCGAAGGGGGACTCCAGCAAGGCATCCATGATCCCGGCGACCGAGTCGGTGGCCTGCAGCGCGGAGTCGAGTTGCACCAGATCCGAGGCCGCCGCGCGGCGCTGGCGATCGCGCTCGCGGGCCACCGCGGACAGCCTCGACTTCACCCGGTCGACCAGCTCCTTGGATCGGAACGGCTTGGGCAGGTAGTCGTCGGCACCACCGGCATAGCCCTCGTCGACCGCCTCCGCGCCGGCCCGGGCGGACAGCATGAGAACCGGTGTGGCCGCCAGTTCCGGGTCCGCGCGGATGGCCGCCACCAGCCCGAAGCCGTCGACCCCCGGCATCATGACATCGGTGACGATCGCGTCCGGGCGCAGGTTTCGGGTCGCCGCGAGCGCCGACTCGCCGTCGGCGGCAAGGACCGTCTCCCAGTGGGCCGACAACGCCCGGTCCAGATGGTGTCGCATGTCGGCGTTGTCGTCGGCGATCAACACCAACTGGCGAGACCTCTCGGATGCGGCCGTCGACCCCCTGGGCTCCGAGACGGGCGTCAGCCATTGACGGGCCTCCGCCACGTACGGGTTGGTCTCGTCCAGCGGGCCGGCGGGTGACTGATCGGCCGCCGCGCCGATAGATTGCGGCAGCCGGATGGTCACCGTTGTCCCGCAGTCCAATTCGCTGTCGATCTCCACCGTGCCGCTGTGCAGCTCGACGAGCCCGCGCACCAGCGAGAGCCCGATTCCGGTGCCCTCCACACTGCGGCCGCGAAGGTTTTCGGCCCGGTAGAACCGGTCGAACAGGCGGTCCAGGTCCTCGACGGCGATCCCCACCCCGGTGTCGCGGATCGCGATGACGCAGTGCGCGGGTTCGGCACGCACCTCGACCGAAATCGACCCCCGCAGCGTGTATTTCACCGCGTTCGACAGCAGGTTCAGGATGATCGTCTCCCACATGCCCGAGTCGACGTCGGCCCGCGCCGGGGAGCAGTCCACGACGAGATCGAGTCCCGCCCGATGGCAGAGCTCGGTGAACGACGACGCTATGTGGGCGGTCAGCGCGCCGACATCGGTACACGACAACTTGGCGTTCGCGCGGCCGGCCTCGATGCGGGAGAAGTCGAGCAGCGAGTCGACCAGGCGCTGCAGCCGCCGGGCGTTGCGGCCCGCGGTGCTCAGCCGATCCGCCAGCACGCTTGCGGGCGCCGCTTCGGACAGTGCGTCGTCGAGCGGCCCGAGCAGCAGCGTCAGCGGGGTGCGGAACTCGTGGCTGACGTTGGTCAGGAACGCCGTTTTCGCCCGGTCCAATTCGGCCAGCGCGTCGGCCCGGCGCCGTTGCTGTTCGTAGGAGACGGCAGAGGCAAACGCCGCGGACAGCTGGTCGGCCAGCAGTTGGCAGAACCCGCGGTACATCGGATCGAGGGGACGTCGCGGATTCGCCCCGATCACCACCGCCCCGGCGTTCGAGGTTTCGCCGAGTGGCAATACCAGGGCCTGCCGGGGACAGTTCTCACCGAAAAGTTCTGTGAGACCGGGGATTACGTCCTCAAGCCGGTCGATGACGCGTGCGGCCCGGGCGCGTGGCGTGGTGTCCCAGCCCGTGAGCTCGGCCAGCGAGCCAGGCAGCAGCGGACGCACGGCGGGCGTGGCGCCGCGCAGCGTGCTGTCGCGCGGGGCCTCCCCGTCGCCCGCCGCGTACACCGCGATGAACGGCAGGTCCAGCGGCTGCGCGCCGCAGACCGCGACGGCGCTGCTCACCGCGTCGTCGATAGCGTGCGCGTCCATCACGGCGGTCGCCACCGCGTTGAGCAAGTGCAGACGACGCCCACTGAGCACCCGGTCGGTCGTTTCGATCACCGCGCAGAAAATGGCGGTGATCGCCCCATCGCCGCCGACGATGGGGCTGTAGGTGAAAGTGAAGTACCGCTCCTGGGGCTGGCCGCCGGTCATGAGCGGCAGCATCAGGTCGTCGGCCCAGGTCGCGACGCCGGTGTCCATCACGCTGGTGAGCATCGGGGAAATCTGCTCCCAGATCTCCCACCACACCTGCTCTGCCGGGCAACCCAGGGCCGCCGGATGTTTATCCCCAAGAATCTGCGCGTAGGCGTCGTTGTACATCAGGAACAGATTCCCGGGCCCCAGCCAGAGCACGATGGGAAACCGTGAGGTCAGCGTCACCGCCACGGCCACCCGCACCTCGGCCGACCATTGCTGCGGCGAACCCAGCGGATGGGCGGCCCAGTCGAATTCGGCGAATCGGCGGCCCATCTCACCACCCAGCCCGACCGCGGCCGCTAGATCAGCCGGCAGCGCCTGGTTCATTGCTGTCGCTTGCGCTGCAGCGCCTCGGACAGCGTGGGGTAGATGTCGAAGATGCGATCCAGTTCGGTCACCTGGATCGGACGAAGCACTTGGTCGTGGTCAGCGACCAGGCGGACCGAAGTACCGGCGTCTTTCGCTACGTCGTGGCATTCGAGCACGGCGTTCAACGCGGCGCTTCCGAAGAAGTCGACCGCTTGCAGGTCGACGACGACCAACCGGGCCGGATGCGTCTCGGCCAGCTTGAGCGCGGCGGTCAGGTGAGCGATGACCTCATCGACGGTGCTGGAGTCGACGCCGCCCTTAACGCGCACAACTACCGCATCCTCGACAGACTCGTGTTCCACCGCCAACAACTTCAGTGCCTTTCGCAGCTCGTCCGGGTTCGCGGCATGCGCCGTTCGGGTGTCCAGGAACACTAACTGTTTGCGGGCTGCCGCGTCCGCGCATTCCGCTGGTTACCCGGCAGACTCGGCGGAGATGCGTTCGTGCACCGTCAGCAGCAAATGATCGAACTGACTTTGGAGCGAGGCCGTCGAGCCCTCCAGCGTCGTCATCTCGACGAGCAGTTGCCGGGCCAGCGACCGCAGCTTCACGTTCGTCTCCTGCGACCGCCACTGCAGCACACGAAAAGCCTGCTCGGCGCTGACCCGGTAGACGTACATCAGGATGCCCTTGGCCTGCTCGATCGCCGCGCGGCTTTCGAAGAGGTCCGGGAGGGCCTCGTCGAGCACCTCTTGCCGGGTCTCGTCGAAGGTGTCGGTCAGGTCGATGTAATACCCGGCGGTGCCCACTACGGCTCCCGACTCGTCATGCATGCGGTCGGCCACGACGATGGCGTCGTGCACTTTGCCGGCGGTATCGAGGAACCGGTGCCGGCTGGAGAACGACTCCGCCGACTGCAGGGCGTAGTCGAGCACCTCCTGGACATGCGCCCGGTCGTCGGGGTGCTTGTGTGACAACAACAGTCTCGTCGTCGGCTCGACGGTTCCCGGTTCGTAGCCGTGCATCCTGGCCACCTCGTCGGACCATTCCCAGCGCTCACCGATGAACCAGAAACGGAAGGCGCCGACGTTCAAGTACTGGGCGACCGCCTCAACCGGGCTCAGCTGCTGGCTGCGGGACCCGGCGGGTGCGGCCCCGTCCGTTCCGCCTTGCTGTTGCACGTTTGCATCCTCGCACTCGGGGGACACCAGCGGCCACCGCTCCGACCAAAAAGCCCGCCTACATGCCAGGTGGTCCGGGGTGAGGGTAACGTCACGTGCGGACCATCCAAATACGCGGGAGCGCACGCCGCATGCGCTGAGAGGACGGCTCGGGGCCGTCGACCGTACGAACCTGACCGGGTAATGCCGGCGTAGGGAGATGAAAAATGACCGATGTCCTTTCCAAAGCCGTCGAGGCGTCCGTGACCACCGGGCCCATCGCGGGCAGCAGCAAGGTCTACCGCGAAGTGGAGGCACCCGGCGCCGGCGGTCGTCTCAAAGTCCCGTTCCGGCGCGTGCACCTGTCCACCGGGGACCACTTCGACCTCTACGACACCTCCGGCCCCTACACCGACGCGGCCGCGGTCATCGATGTGACGGCCGGCCTGCCGCCGCGCCCCGAAGTGGTCCGCGACCGCGGCACCCAGCTGCAGCGGGCCCGGGCCGGCGAGATCACCGCCGAGATGGCGTATATCGCCGCCCGCGAGGACATGCCCGCCGAGCTGGTGCGCGACGAGGTCGCCCGCGGTCGTGCGGTGATCCCGGCCAACCACAACCACCCCGAGGGCGAGCCGATGATCATCGGCAAGGCCTTCGCGGTCAAGGTCAACGCCAACATCGGCAACTCCGCGGTGACGTCGTCGATCGCCGAAGAGGTCGACAAGATGGTGTGGGCCACCCGCTGGGGCGCGGACACCATCATGGACCTCTCCACCGGCAAGAACATCCACGAAACCCGCGAGTGGATCCTGCGCAACTCCCCCGTGCCGGTCGGCACGGTGCCCATCTACCAGGCCCTGGAAAAGGTCAAGGGCGACCCGACGGAACTGACCTGGGAGATCTACCGCGACACCGTGATCGAGCAGTGCGAGCAGGGCGTGGACTACATGACCGTGCACGCCGGCGTGTTGCTGCGGTACGTGCCGTTGACCGCCAAGCGGGTCACCGGCATCGTATCCCGCGGCGGGTCGATCATGGCGGCCTGGTGCCTGGCCCATCATCGGGAGTCGTTCCTCTACACCAACTTCGAGGAGCTGTGCGACATCTTCGCCCGCTACGACGTCACCTTCTCACTCGGTGACGGGCTGCGGCCCGGCTCGATCGCCGACGCCAACGACGCCGCGCAGTTCGCCGAGCTGCGCACCTTGGGCGAGCTGACGAAGATCGCGAAAGCCCATGGCGCGCAGGTGATGATCGAGGGACCGGGACACGTCCCGATGCACAAGATCGTCGAGAATGTGCGGCTGGAAGAGGAGCTGTGCGAGGAGGCCCCGTTCTACACGCTGGGCCCGCTGGCCACCGACATCGCGCCGGCCTACGACCACATCACGTCGGCGATCGGCGCGGCGATCATCGCCCAGGCCGGCACCGCGATGCTGTGCTACGTGACCCCCAAGGAACACCTGGGGCTGCCGGACCGCAAGGACGTCAAGGACGGGGTGATCGCCTACAAGATCGCCGCCCACTCCGCGGACTTGGCCAAGGGGCATCCGCGCGCCCAGGAGCGCGACGATGCGTTGAGCACGGCGCGGTTCGAGTTCCGGTGGAACGACCAGTTCGCGTTGTCCTTGGACCCCGACACCGCAAGGGAATTCCACGACGAAACCCTGCCTGCCGAACCCGCCAAGACGGCGCACTTCTGCTCGATGTGCGGCCCCAAGTTCTGCTCCATGCGCATCACCGCTGACGTCCGGGCCTACGCGGCCGAACACGGGCTCGACACCGAGGAGGCGATCGAGGCGGTCATGAACGAGGGCATGGCCGAGAAGTCGCGCGAGTTCGCCGAGCACGGCAACCGGGTGTACCTGCCGATCACCCAGTGAGTTACCTGCCTCCCGTTCTGCCTGTGCCGCCGCCGGGCACCACGCCGTTGCGCGTGCTGTCCATCGCCGGATCCGACTCTGGGGGCGGTGCGGGCATTCAGGCCGACATGCGCACCATGGCGCTGCTGGGCGTGCACGCCTGCGTCGCGGTCTCCGCGGTCACGGTTCAGAACACTTTGGGCGTCAAGGGCTTTCACGAGGTACCCGCCGACGTCGTCGCCGCCCAGATCGAAGCGGTGGTCACCGACATCGGCATCCAGGCCGCCAAGACCGGGATGCTGGCGTCGTCGACCATCATCGCCGCCGTGGCCGCCACCTGGCGCCGGCTCGGGTTGACGGTTCCGCTCGTCGTCGATCCGGTCTGCGCGTCCATGCACGGCGATCCGCTGCTCGCCCGGGATGCCCTGGATTCCCTTCGCAGCCAACTGTTTCCGTTGGCTACGCTGGTGACACCGAACCTCGACGAGGTGCGGCTGCTGGTGGGCATCGACGTCGTGGACCCGGAGTCGCAGCGGGCGGCGGCCAAGGCGCTGCACGCACTGGGACCGCGGTGGACCCTGGTCAAGGGCGGGCACCTCCGGTCATCCGATCGCAGCTGCGACCTGCTCTATGACGGCACCTCCTGGTACGAATTCGATTCCGAGCGGTTGCCCGGCGGCAATGACCACGGCGGCGGCGACACACTGGCCACCGCCATCGCCTGCGCGCTCGCGCACGGCTTCACCGTGCCCGATGCGGTCGGATTCGGGAAGCGATGGGTCACCGACTGCTTGCGCGCCTCCTACCCGCTCGGCCACGGACACGGCCCCGTCTCGCCACTGTTTCGGCTCTCATGATTGCCCGCCTCTCCCCCGCAAGCGGGTGGTGCCCCCACCTCGGTCCGTTCCGGACCGCATCGTCAGCGGGCGCGTGAACCTCGACCGGATCGCGGGCATCGCGCACGAACCCGCTCGCCCGGCCGCCGGAGTGGTGGTGCTGACCCATGGCGCCGGCGGCGACAGGGATTCGCCTCTGCTGCAACAGGTTTGCGATGAATGGGCGCGGCGCGGCTGGCTCGCGGTCCGGTACAACCTGCCCTATCGGCGGCGCCGTCCCACCGGACCACCGTCCGGCTCGGCCGCCGCCGACCGCGCCGGGATCGTCGAGGCGATCACGCTGTGCCGCGGCCTCGTCGCTGGTCCGCTGATCGCCGGCGGGCATTCCTACGGCGGCCGGCAGACGTCCATGGTGGTGGCGGCCCGGGAGGCCTCGCCCATCGAAGTCGACCTGCTGACGCTGTTCTCGTATCCGGTGCATCCGCCGGGGAAACCGGAGCGCGCCCGCACCGAGCACCTGCCCGACATCAGGGTGCCGACGGTGTTCGCGCACGGGACGTCGGACCCCTTCGGCACGCCCGACGAACTACGCGCCGCCGCCGCGCTGGTCACCGGCACGACCGCCGTCGTCGAGATCGCCGGGGCGCGGCACGATCTGCGGTCCAAGACGCTGAACGTGGCGGCGCTGGCAGTCGACGCCGCCCTGCAGCTGCTCGGACGCAATTAGACAGTTTTGACTGGACAGTTTTGACTGTCTAATCTAGCCTGGTGTCGTGGACGGTATCGCCGAGTCAGCGGCTGCGGCAGCCCGCGACCTGCGGGTGATGTTCAGTCGGCTGCGACGCCAGTTGAGGGACCTCGCCACCGACGGCGACCTGACCCCCTCGCAGACCGCGGTGCTCAACCGGCTCTGGAAAGACGGCGCCTCATCGGCGAGCGTCCTGGCTTCCGGAGAGCGGGTACGTCCACAGTCCATGGCCACGATAGTGGCCGCCCTCGAGCAGCGGGGGCTTATCGAGCGCACGCCCGACCCGGAAGACGGCCGGCGGCAACTGATTTCGCTGACCGCGGCGGGCCGGCGGCGCGCCGAGAGTAACCGGCGGGTCCGGGAGGAGTGGCTGGCTCGCGCCATCCACGAGCGGTATTCCGAACGCGAGCGCCGCGTCATCCTCGATGCGTTAACGCTGCTCGAGCGCTTGACCGAACAATGAGAGAGCAAGGGCCGCAATGGAATTAGGAATACACTTCATCGACTTCCTACCCGGTGATCCGGCGGCGCTGGGTCCCACGCTGGCCGACGCGGCCAAGGCCGCCGAGCAGGGCGGGGCGACGCTGTTCACGCTGGCCGACCACTTCTTCCAGATGGAGGCCATGGGACGGGCGGAGGACCCGTTCCTCGAGGGCTATACGTCACTGGGCTTTTTGGCCGGGCAGACCACCAAGATCGACCTGAGCCTGCTGGTCACCGGGGTCACCTATCGCTATCCGGGACTGCTGGCCAAGGCGGTCACCACGCTGGACGTCTTGTCGCGGGGCCGCTCGATGCTGGGGCTCGGTGCGGCCTGGTACGACCGCGAGCACGCCGCCCTCGGCTTTCGCTATCCCCCGGTGAGCCAGCGCTTCGAGATGCTCGAAGAGACGCTGCAGATCTGCAGGCAGATGTGGAGCGACAACGACGGGCCCTACCAGGGCAAGCACTACCAGTTGGCCGAGACGATCTGTCAACCGCAACCGATTCGGCGCCCTCCGATCCTGATCGGCGGCGACGGCGAGAAGAAGACGCTGCGCCTGGTCGCGCAGTACGCCGACATCTGGAACAGCACCGTGACCGACGCCGACGCACTCGAGCACAAGATCGAGGTGCTGAACCGCCATTGCGACGCCGTCGGCCGAGACCCGCGCGAAATCCGCAAGACGGTGGGCCTCTTCGTGAATCCCTTCGAGGACCGCGACGGGTACTTCCAGACCGCCGAGCGCTTCGCTCAACTCGGCGTCGAGATGGTCAATGCCGGTCCGTTCCCGGGCAACCCCGATCCCGTCGGCTTCATCGGGCGCCTCGCCGATGAGGTGATACCCAAACTCGCCCAGATCGGTTGATGCCGGGGCTCCTCGGTCATCCCGGATAGCGCGAGTAGCACGCGTCCATGTTGCCGGTCACGCCGCCGCGGAACGCCGCTATCCGGGTGAAACCGGCCGGCACGCTGGTGCCGTCGGCGTCACTGGCAACGAGATGGTTGGTGAGCAACCCGGCCACCGCTTCGTCGAGATCACCGGCGGTCAGCAGCAGCTGCTTCTGCGATGACAGCTCGATGGGTTCGGCCATCTTGCGATGCACCACGCCGGTCAGGCACGCCGTGCGCAGCGCGGTCCACGGGCTCTGCATGGCCAGCCCGCGTTCGTGCTGCATGGCCAGCGCGTACCGCGACATCACGACCGACAGCGCGGTGTCGTCGCCCTGCGGCAGGGTTTGTTCGTTCTCGTCGGCGACCTTGCCCATCGCCGCGAGCTTGGGCAGGTCGATCACGATGGTGTTGGTGGCCGGGCAGTAGGACGCCGGCGGGCTGTCCTTGGCGTCCGGGCAACTGGCCGGCTGGTAGGACAACGCCGGCGGATTCCTCGGGGTGAACACCTTTCCCAGGAGCTCCATCAGGGTAGACATGGTGTCCTGGTCGAGCGGAACCTCACCGGTTTCCGGGTTTCCGGTGCTGCTGTCGACCCGCAGGGCGTTGGGCAGGTCGCCGCGGCGCTGCTCGATTTCCCTCTTGTCGATCCCCGCGCAGGCCGAGGCGCCGTCGATGAAACCCATTTGGAAGGCGCCGATCCGGTCCAGGGCCGACCCATGTTCGTCGTCGTTCTCGGTGTCGCTGTCCATCATGGGATCGCGGGTGGTGATGATTCCCGCCAGCACGTGGTCCAGGCCGTCGGCGGTGCTCAGCGTGAAGCGCGGCGACTTGCCGTCGGCAACCCAGAACAGGTAGACGCCCGCGAAGCAGTCGGCCTGCTGCTCGCGCACGATCGTGGGGTCTCGTTTGGTCACCAGCTTCGCCATGGTCTGCAAGGCGTGACCGAATTCGTGTGCCAGCACACCGTTGACGGACATGTCGCCGAAATACCGTTGCGCGACCGGCATGAACACCCCGCGGTCCCAGGCGATCAGGTTGCAGCGCGACGTGTAGAAGGCGTTGACGAGTTTATAAGTGTCGTTGTGGCAAACGATGGGGCTGGCCGGCTCCTTGGAGTTATAGGAGACCATCTTGCCGACCGGGACGAAATTTCCTTTCAGCGATTGGCCGTACACCGACTTCCAATATTCCTCGATGTCGTTGACCGACAGCAACGACAACTTGTCGATCGCGCCGTTGTCGGTGTTGACCACCGTGCCGGTGGGATCGGGTGCGTTGGTGCGGACCCCGCTGGGGCCGTTCGTGGCGGGCAGGCCGCCGACCCGGAACGGGTCGTTGAGCATCGACAGCGCCCGCCCGTCGACGAAGGATGTGCACCCGGCCACCACGAGGATCGTTGCAGCGCAGCCGACTGCCGCTCTCAGCGCCGCGACCGCGCGACTCCGTGCATGGTTAGTCATGACCACCTCATCCCGGCCCGGCGCTTCCCAGCGCCAAAGGGCTCATTCTAAAGCCGTTGGCCAACGGCGAGGCGAAAAATCCAGAGACCCAGCAAACACAAATCTGGTGGGCAGGTTACTAGAAATATGGTGGCTCGTCGTTGCCTTTCCGCCGGCGGATCGGTTTGTGCTCAACTTCCCGAGAACTGGCACATTCGCCGATGGCGTACGGCATGTATCAGATGACTCGGTCGTACGGACAGCACCGCGAGTGATTGAACCTATTAATAGGCCCTGCCGCGTAGACGATTCGCGGGGTGCGACGTCATCTCTGTGACGACGGAACGGCCCCGCCCGCGAGGAGATTCCTGTGCGGCCGCCAGCAGAAGGTCGACGGAGTGGGCGATCCCGGTCGCGATATCGTCGACCGCGGGGACGTTGTCGGGGCACGCACACACGCTCACATCCAGCTCCTCACCGCGGGAGGTCAGCGCGATGTTCAGCCCACTATCGTCGGGTAGTGGCGCCACGGTATGCACGCCGAGGACCTTGGCGCCCGCACAGTACGCCAGAGCCGGCTCAACGGCGGTGGAGGACACGCTCCCGTGATAGATCGGCTTGAACTGACGCCGCAGGCCTGATCGAGTGTAAAGCTGCATACCCAGGCTAGCTATCGCCGGCGGGATGAGCGAGGCTATCATATCTGAATCAATTGTGGGAGAACTATTTTCGTTGCTACGGCTCCGGATCGCGTTCAGTCTTTCGGTTGCGGTATGGAGATTGGCGAGGACCTGCACAGGGTCGTCGAGGTGTACCGGGATGCGAAGCCGCCCGATAGCCAACGCCTTGCCGATCCGAGGGGGATACGTGGCCGGCAACTCGAACGGCACCCGCATCAGCAGGGGACCGTCGGGCACCGTGTCGTGTCGTTGCAGCCAGTCGCGCAATGACAGTGTGCAGGCAGCGAGGACAACGTTGGTGATGCTGCCCCCGAACGCGTTACTGACCGCCTCCACGTCTGCCAGCGGGATCGAGGCGAAGGCCACCGCGCGCCGCTCGGACGGTGGCGCGTTGAACACCGTGTGTGGCACCGGCCCGCTCATCGGCGATGCCGCGGGGGTCATCGCTCGCCGTCCGCGCGTGCGGAGGAGCCGGGCATTGACGGCCCGCAGGACACCAGACATGGTCTCGACGATCATCCACATTCCGGTGATCTGGTTCTCGACGATCTCGGTCACCACATCGGTAACGAGTTCGCCAGCGGACGGCGCCACCCCGAGGCTCGGCTCGGTCGGCAGATTGTGGGCCGGGTCGGCGTGCGGCCCGGCAGTCAGCAGGCGGGGCCACAAAGACGCTGCCCCCGCGGCACCGTCATCGAGTGCGGGCGACATCTTCACCGCCAGCGCCCACCGGCCGCCGGTCAGGCCGTCGATACTCCATGCTTCCCACAATCGTTTACGGCACTGCGGTTGCCGGGTAGTGAGATCCGCGATTAGATCGGCGAATTCACGCCGTCCGCCGGGAGAGGGAACCGTTGCGCAGTGAATTTGCGGAGAAGGATCATAGTCGTCAATCTCGGCCCACACGGGCTGCCCCAAACCCAACGGTTTGGCCACCAGTCGGCTGCGGAAGCGCGCCAGTTGCGGCAGCGAGGCGGCCACCAGCTGATGTAGCCGCTGGTGGCTTAGCTGATCGGACGCATCGATGATGACCACCGCAAGAGTGTGCGCAGGCATCTTCGAATTCTGTGCGTGCAGTGACAGTGCGTCGGTCCCCGACAGTCGCGTAACCATCAGTGCACCTCGCCTTCCATCGAGAGTTTTTGAGCGAGCGCCCCTAGAGGTGATTCGCACAGAATCACCCAGGCCAGCGCACGATCTTCGTCAGCGACAATCCGTTGCGCCGGTTGCTCCTTTAATGCGACGGGTTCAATGAAGGCCTATTCGGGTCAAGGTTGTCGAATGCTCAGTGTCTGCGAGCAGCGTAACGCGGCGCTCCCGTTGCAGCCGCGATCGCTGGCGGTTGGCTTGGCTAGGTGTGAGTCGAAATAGCCAGCAGGACAACATTATTGGGTATTGGCATCCGGGATTTCGACCGCCACGGTTCGGCGCGCGTCACTCTCCGCCTGGTGACGGTACACACGAGCTAAGCGGAAAATCAGGACAACCGGAATTCAGCCGATGCGCTTTCACCCTACTCTCACCTGGTCCAGTGCGGTTGGCGAACATCGGGCCGGGTGTCACACAGCATGCGACGGGCCGCGTCGAGCGCCCCTCCCGTTCGCCGCTGTCCAAGGAAGGCGGCAAGACCGACGGTCCGCGCCGAATCGCCGACTGTACTGAAGAGCCGTGCTGCGTTTGTTCACACAGCGATTGTTCGACGGCGGCCGGCCTGGTGCTGACTGCTTAACACCACAGTTGCGCACCAACGGCCATCTAGCAGCGGACCTTGAACGCAACTTGCCCGAATCCACCACTTATCTCCCAGGGTATGCCATCTGGCACGACGACAAAAGGTTGAAACTGGACTACCGCCGGCGCTGGCAGCGGCCATCGGTGATCCCGTCAAGCTCAATAGGCTGCTGGTCACTGGGGTCGTCGACGGCACACTGTCCGGCGATTGGATCGATCAACTGGTTTCTTTCCGCTGAGGCCGATGGCCCGATCAGGCCCTCACGAGACCCGGTAGATGTGGTCCGTTCTGGACCAGCCGAGTAGTGTACGAACCATCGGCGATCTCTCGTATCTGACTATTCACAGCCATGTCGTCGCCGATTCGAAGGAACTGGCCGTCTCGCGGTCAAGACGGGAGCGTCGCAATGACGCCGAAAACGGATTATGTGGATGAGGGCCGCTGGCACGCCCCACCGGCGCACACACCGCGGTTGAGGCTAAAGCCCAAGGCGCCCCAGAGCGGGTTTGTCGATGGTGCTTGGTGGCCGCACAGCGCGGATCTCAGGGCAGAGCTGCCAGATCTGCTGTCTGTGCTGTCAGTTCGACTCGGGCCGATTGCCCGGGTGACATACAACATGAACGAATGGGCAAAGGCGCCTGCAAAATTCGTGAGCGGAGGGCGAACGGTACGACTCGACGGGTATCGCCGCCAACCGGTCAATACCGTCGAAGTGCTCGGCCTCAATACCGCCAAAATGGTCTTGCTGGTAGTTTCCCCACACGCAGACCCAGCCCAGGCGCATGCCACCATGATGTCCGCAGCCGGCCCGAGCAATGCCTCGACCGTCGAGAGCCTCCTTATGACCAGCGCCGCCGAAGCCCGATAAAGGGTGGCTTCGTCGCTCCATACCGATTGGTCTCGGCCCGTGCTGGTGGACGCCCGGCTAGGGCGCCGTGAGGCCCGGGCTAATTCCCTGGGAATCTGTAGAAGCCGGGCGGTGGCGGTCAGAGGCCGGGCCGCTATGGCGACGAGGTGCCGAAAGCGAAAGCGAGAGTAGCGGCGACCCTCAACGTTGCTGCTATCAAATGGAATTCGGCGTTACGTCCAGCGAGCAGCGATCGCTGGCCGCCTACAGATAGAAAAGCCCGGCCGCATCCACGCTGGCCGAAGGGCGTGCTCTCGTGGGAGGGGGACGACACAGGCCCCCCCAAAATCAAAGGGCCGCAATGCCTGATAAGTCTCCGAGACAAGCCTTGACCAAGAAACCGGCTAAGTTTCTGAAAGAGAGACGTCCCCCAAAGCGTATAAATGCCGCCGAGGTCCCGCCGCCGGTGCGCGGCCCGAACCCGTCACGCGGTCGGTGTGTCCGGCCGATCACATCCGATGTCATCGGCATGCACGGCCGAATCCGAGTTCTACCAAGGCATCTGGGCGTAACCGCGGCGAAAAACGGCGACAGGGCCCCAGGGCGATAATCGCAACTTCTCCTCAACCAATCGTGCTTGATTCGTGTTACGATTGGTCGTGGATGTATCAAAATTAACATCCACTTTGAAAAGTAGAGAGAAGTTGGTATGACGCAGGGAACCGTGAAATGGTTCAACAACGACAAGGGTTTCGGATTCATTGCCCCTGACGGCGGCGAAAAAGATGTGTTCGTCCACCATTCTGAAATCCAAGGGGACGGTTTTCGCTCCCTTGAGGAGAATCAGCGAGTCCAGTTCGAGATCAGCCAAGGACCTAAAGGTCCTCAGGCGGTGGGAGTAACCGCCGTCTAGCGATTCAGCACGAAAACCCCGGAACTGACTGGGTATCGTCCTAAGTTAGTGGACGGGTGCATCAACAGTCAGTCCGGGGTTTTGAGCAACGGTTCGAGCGACTTCCTTTGGAGGTCATACGCTCGACGGAAAAAGGAATAACGATGGTAACTGGGTCAGCACTTCGCTCGCCTTATGAAATCCGGGTAGGTCTCGTCCAAGAGACGCTGCGAGCGTATTCGTCACTTGACGACGCTGCCGCCCGCGAGCTTGCGGTGCATGTACTCTACGCACTGAACTCAATCCCTGAGAAAATTCGCTGAGCAAGAAATAGCCATCCTGACCGCGGGTGACCAACAGCGGCAACATTTTTCGGTGTATTACGCCAAATCCAGAGTCGCCGCGCGGTCGCGCGGCGGCGCCTAGTCCGGCAGTGTGGCATCCTGCAACAGGCACAAGGACGGCGGCCTCGTTCGGCAAAATCCCGGTACAGAACCATTCGCCCCGGCGTCTCTAGCGCGCCCTGGGCACCAGAACTCCAGTCCCTGCCTCCCCATGGGCCGTTTGCTGATCCGCCGCGCCGCCTTCGGAATCCCATGTCGACTCCGCCGCAGCAATTTCTTTGCGTTCAGCGGTGCGGCGCACACCCGCACGAAGCACGTCCCCGACGGTCAGGTACGGCCTGCCGCTGGCCGCAGTCGTCGATCTGCTCACGCCGGGATGATTGGCAACAACTCGTCCTTCGATGATTTCCGTCATATCTTCTCTACTAGCCCGCAAGAGCGAGCCAGCTGGTTGGGCGCGGCCGTTGTGACCGGGTAGCGCATCGTTGATAACGCTGTGCAGCGGTGTTGAATACGTCGCAAAACCGGCAATCTCTCACGGCGTGGGCTTGCTCGGATGCCGGAGCGTTGCGCTCCTGAGGCGGCGGCTTTTCTTTGGTTCTCGCTCCGACTTCTGGTGTTCGATCTGCCGGATCAGCTCGTGCTTTGCTTCGCCGATGGCACGAGTAAGGTCCAGATTATCCGCAACCGCTACCAGGGGCGGAAGGCCGGGCAAGCTCGTGCGCAATGTGACCCGCTGCGCCTTGCCGTCGCGGTCCTGTACGGACACATCCACAACCACATCATGGGGATCCCACCTTCCCAGGTGGGGCCCGAGGGTCGACAACGCCTCCACTACGTGCCCGCGCTCCCTCTCTTTGAATCCCGCACCCAGATGAAGGACGTGCCCCCCGAAGACATCTCGTTGTTCGTGCCCTGAGTTATTCATTGTGGCCTCATTTCGGGCGATCTGGTGGTCGATGGTCGCACAGGCGACGACGTTGCGGCCGCTGAATCACAACGGTTGAGCAACCGAGCGTCACCTTTCCGTGCCGGTCGTTCGCCAATGACCAGAGGCGCGCACCGATGTGTTCGGGATTGGCGCGCGCGTGTCGTCGTGTGGTGACCGAACTGAATCTCCGGACCGAAGCAGAAGCTAATTCAATACACCAGCAAATCCGCGCTTGCGCTGCCTACTTTGGCTTTCCGAGCTGACACTCAGTCAAAACGCTTGTCAGATATTGCGTCAACACTGGCTCTATTTCGCGAGCCTACACGATCGGCAGCTGATTGGCGAAGCCTTCACGATACCTGGCCAACATCCAACTGGCCTGGACACGGTTGAGGGCGCGGGACCTCCTGTTGCGATGCCAGCTGCGCGATTGGTTCGCCGGCCCTTCGGCCATCGGCAGGACGTATTCACCAACGGGTGTTCTAAACGGTGGGGTGAAGACGTCCAGTCTCGTCGCGTGGAGTGATCCGATTCGTCTATATCGTTGGCCGGAAAGCATTATTTGGCAAGTTGATTCATCGCCTTAAGGGCCGAGGGTGACATAGGCGCAGGCAGGTCGAGCGCCGCTGTCGGCTCGACGCGTAGTGTTGAGCTCGGATCGTCCGCGGATGTGTGCTCAGCGGAAGTGTCGGTCCTGATGTGTGACCAACGGGAGTGTTGATGGCGACATGTGGTAACGGTGCCTTGGGGTAGCGACCTGATCGCGGGTTCCGTGAACCGAGTGATCGCGACCATGCAGAACGGTGTCGAGGTGCTGCGGTTCGGTGGCCTTCAGACCGGATCCCGCCCATCGCCGTTCCAGATCGTGGAGCGGTGCGACATGTACCGGTTACGAAAGTATTTCCCCGACGGCGCAAATGATCCGTCACGGCCGCCGGTAATACTTGTACCGCCGATGATGATGTCGGCCAACGTGTTCGACGTCACCAGAGACCAGGGCGCGGTCGGAGTCCTCCATGATCTCGGTGTGGACCCGTGGGTGGTGGACTTCGGCTCGCCCGACCGGGAAACCGGTGGGCTCGAACGCACGTTGAGCGACCACGTCGTCGCGCTGAGCGGAATCATCGACTCGGTTCACGCACACACCGGCCGCAAGGTGCATCTGGCGGGCTACTCGCAGGGCGGCATGTTCTGCTATCAAACCGCGGCCTACCGACGTTCCGAGGGCCTGGCCAGCGTCATCACATTCGGTAGCGCCGTCGATTCGCTCAGCGGTCTGCCGTTCGGAATTCCCGCGGCCCTGGCGGGCCGCGGCGCCCAGCTGGTCGCCGACCACGTCTTCAACCGTCTCTCCGTGTCCGGGTGGATGGCCCGCACCGGGTTTCAGCTTCTGGACCCGATCAAGACAGTCCGGGCGAGATGGGATTTCTTGCGGCAACTCCATGACCGAGAGGCGTTGCTGCCCAGGGAACAGCAACGCCGCTTCCTCGAGACGGAGGGCTGGGTGGCCTGGTCGGGCCCCGCGGTCGCCGAACTGTTACGGCAGTTCGTGGTCCATAACCGCATGATGGCAGGCGGCGCCGTGATCGATGGCACGTTGATCACGCTCGCCGAAATCACCTGTCCGGTCCTTGCTTTCATCGGCGAGGTCGATGACATCGGCCAACCCGCGTCCGTGCGAGGAATCCTGCGGGCCGCCCCCCGCGCCGAGGTGTCCGAGGCGCTGTTGCGGGCAGGTCACTTCGGGCTCGTTGTCGGATCGACCGCCGCTACCCACACGTGGCCCACCGTCGGTAAATGGGTACTGTGGCAGGAGGGTCGAGGGCTCAAGCCGGAGGGCGTGCATGCGATGGAGGCCGACCCTAGTGTCGGGATCGATGGCGCTGTCGGGCTGTCGTCGCGTATCGGTCACTCGGCGGGTGTGCTGGCCGAACTGGGCGTCGGCGTAAGCCTAGGGTTTGCCGACGCCGCGGTGGGGGCGGCGCGCAGCGGCAAGGAGATCGCCGGCGAGGCCGCGCGTACCCTGCCCCGGCTCGCCCGCCTCGGGCGGCTGCAGCCCCATAGCCGCGTGTCGTTGGGCCGGTTGATGGCCGAACAGGCGAACAGAGCGCCCGAGGAGGAATGCTTCCTCTTCGAGGATCGGGTCCACACCAACGCGGCGGTTGATCACCGTATCGATGACGCGGTGCGCGGCCTCATCGCCGCCGGAGTGCGTCAAGGAACGCACGTCGGTGTGTTGATGGACACCAGCCCCAGCGCCGTGGTCGCGATCGCGGCACTTTCGCGGCTCGGTGCGGTGGCAGTGCTGTTACCTCCCGATGATGACCTCGCCGCCGCCGTCCAGCTGTGCGAGGTCGCCGACATCGTCACCGACGCAGATCATTTGGCGGCGGCCAGCGCGACCGGCGTCAGGGCCCTCGTTCTCGGTCATGGCCGCACCGCGGACCTCTGCCGGACTGAGCCGGACCGCGTCGTCGAGCTGGACCGCCTCGACATGTCCGGCGCGCAGCTGCCGCAGTGGTATCGGCCGAATCCGGGCCGCGCAAGTGATCTCGCCTTCGTGTTCTTCAGCACGACGGGGGGGCGCCGGGTGGTCAAGAAGGTCACCAATCATCGGTGGGCGCTGTCGGCCTACGGCACGGCCACCGCCGCCGCGCTCGGCCGCGGTGACACGATCTATTGTCTGACCCCGCTGCACCATCCGTCGGGTCTGATGGTCGGGCTCGGCGGCGCAATCGCCGGCGGGTCGCGCGTCGCCTTGACCCGGGGCGTCGACCCAACCCGGTTCGCCGACGAGGTCCACCGTTACGGGGTCACAGTGGTGACCTACACCTGGGCCTTGCTGCGCGAACTGGTGGGGGCGACGTCGCCCGAGCTTGCCGAACATCATCCGATCCGCCTGTTCATCGGAGCAGGAATGCCGATTGGGCTGTGGCAGAAGGTCACCGACCGATTCGCCCCGGCCCGAGTGCTCGAGTTCTATGCCTCCACCGAAGGGGACGCGGTGCTGGCCAATGTCGCCGGCACGAAGATCGGGGCCAAGGGTCGGCCGCTGCCGGGCAGCACCGAGATTCGGCTCGGCGGCTACGACGCCGCGACGGGCCGGTTCGTCGTGGATGACCACGGTTTCGTGCGCCCCAGCGCGGACGACGAAGTGGGCATGCTGCTCGCGAAGCCGCGCTCCGGACTCGATGCCGCGAGCGTGTCGATGCGCTCGGTATTCGCCGAGGGAGACACGTGGATCACCACGGACCACCTGTTTCGCCGCGACAGCGACGGCGACTACTGGTTCGTCGACAACAGGAACACCGTGATCGAGTCGGTGCGCGGACCGGTGTTCTGTCAGCCGATTTGCGACGCGCTCGGCGGCCTCACCGTGATCGACCTCGCCGTGGTCTATCCCGTTGTGACCGACACGCACGACGTCGCGGTCGCCGCCGTGATGCGTGGCAAAGACGGCGTCCTCACTGCGGAGGCCCTGACCACCGCGTTGGGCAGCCTCCCCCGCGACCAGCGTCCCGCCATCGTCCACCTTGTTGACCTCATCCCGCTCACCCCCTCCTACCGCCCGCTGTCGACCGCACTGCGAAAGGCCGGGTTGCCGGCGCCAGGTGAAACGACCTGGTATCACGACTTCACTGACGGCCACTATCGACAGTCGGCCAGCACGGCGAACAGCCACAGCGTCTAGCCAGAACCCGGGAAAGCGATTAGGCGGACCGCCGGCGACAGCCCCAGCGGTCAGTGGACCAATCGCGGCGCGGTCAAGCCGCGGGTCGCCTACTTTGCGGTGTGGGCCCATCCGCCAAAGCCCGTGGCTCAACCCACCATGCGTTGACCGACCGGGCTCCTCGCCGCGGCGGGGGCTCTGACCGTGATGACATACCCAGGTTGCGCTGGACGGTGAGGCTGGTCTTGGATGGCCGCTATCGCTGCCTCGACGGTTTTCGTGGCGGGTAGCAAGCCCTGTGGGTCGCCGATCCGCAGCACCCGCGAGGCTGCCTCGCCGGCCACCAATGCCCAGCCTACGCCAGCGCGCGCGCAGCAAACGGACACCCTGTGCAGCGCCGAGAAACCCTCCGTTGCAAAGAAATCCAGGCTGCGCAGGTCAAGGATGACGCCGCGGCAGCGCATCAGATGCCCCAGCGTGTACTCGGTCACCATCTCAGCGTTGGATGCGTCGATCTGGCCGGAGGCGCTGATGACGCCAACCGATGACTTCAGCCGACGACTGGCCAGCCGGAGGGTATGACCCTCCATTGGCTGGGAAATAGAGCCGCCCAGCGGCGGCATGTACGAGGGTCGAATATTCATGGTGATTCCCGACAGTGCGGTTGTCACCGGTTTGTTCGGCGCGAGCTATTGCTCTGCGAGGAGAGCGGCGGACGGCAGACCCCACTCCGAACTGGTTGAGAGTCTCAACTTGATTGACGTTGCACCCCCCGCGACCAATTGTCAAGGACCAATGGCCGTGGCGAGGCACTCGATTATTCCTTGATCAAGACCATGGCCCCGACCTTGTCCTCATGCCGTAGCGGTCTATTACACTGCACCCCTTTGAATTAGCGGCCGGTCGTCTGAACAAGGGCGAGTTCGGCAAGCCCTGGTTCGAGCCCGCCTTACAACTCTCGATGAGCTAGGACCGACCACCGTCGCGCGGCGAGATAGGTCATCTCGGTCACGTAAACTGGTCTACATCCAACCGTGTTCGGTGTCTTGGCCGAATCGCGGGTCGCGACCGCCATTGACGGACCGCTGCGATCGCTGTCTTGAGCCCGCGGCGGCGCCCTGTCACGAAGTCGGTCCCGGCGAAGCCAGGCTCCAGTTCGCTAAACATCCGCTCGCTGCATGTCTCCGGAGCGTCGTCGGCGGTGTCGCGCAGATACTTGTTCGGCAGCGACAGTTTGGCGATGGTGCGCCACGCCTTGCCGTATTGCGCCAGGAATGGGCCTGTGGTGTAAGGCAAGTCGTACTTGTCGCAGACCTCCCGCACCCGTACCGAGATCTCGTGTAGCCGGTTGCTGGGCAGATCTGGATAAAGGTGGTGTTCGATCTGGTGGCACAGGTTGCCGCTCATGAACCGCAGCGCCGGGCCCGCGTCAAAGTTGGCACTGCCCAGCATCTGACGCAGATACCACTGACCCCGGCTCTCGTCGATCATGTCGGTCTTCGTGAATTTCTCTGCGCCATCGGGGAAATGCCCACAGAAGATGACCGCGTTGGCCCAAATGTTGCGGATCACGTTGGCCAGCACGTTGGCCTTCAGCGCTGATTTGTAGGTCGCCGCCGGCGACAGCGAGGTAAGCGCCGGGAACGCGACATAGTCCTTGACCAACTGCCTTCCTGCCTTTGCTGAAAACTCGCGCACCTGCTGGACGGTGATTGCGCGACCTGGGCCGGCCCGGAAGATCTCACTGAACTCGATGGGCTGCAAGCCGATTCCCCACTCAAATCCGAGCGCGAGGATGGTGTTGAACAGCAGGTTGCCGACATTAAAGGGCTCCCACGGCTGGTCACGGGTAACTCGAAGGACGGTGTAGCCGACATCGTCGTCCATGCCGAGGACGTTGGTGTACTTGTGGTGCTGGAAATTGTGGGTGAAGCGCCAGTGCTTTGAAGCCCCGCTCATGTCCCACTCCCATGTCGAGGAGTGGATCTCGGGATCGTTCATCCAGTTCCACTGGCCGTGCATGACATTGTGGCCGATCTCCATGTTCTCGATAATTTTGGCCAGGCCCAGCGTCACCGTTCCGGCCCACCATGCCGAGCGTTTCGAGCTGCCGGCCAGCATGAGCCGGCCGGCTAGGTCGAGGCCACGTTGCGCGGCGATGGTGCGGCGGATGTAGCGCGCGTCGCGTGAGCCACGGGAATCCTCGATGTCCAGCCGAATCGCGTCCAGCTCAACAGCCAGGCCCTCGATGTCGGCGCCGGTCAGGTGAGCGAATGCCGGAATGTCAGTAATTGCCATGGTTTTCCCTCTGTTGGGCTTCTGGGTTCCGCGCGTTCATGAGCCAAGCGCCCTGATCGACTAGCGAGTCCGCCACCCCGACGTCTTGATGCGACAGAACGCTGGACTCGGCAACCCCAGGCGTACGTTCTGCGGGTTTTTTCTGGGTGGCGAACTCAGCGCGCCAAGTCGCTGGGTACACCTGGCCGGTTAGTAGTAGTGGCGGCGGCCGCCAACAGCGTGTCCCATCCGTCCCGCGACCATCAGTAACAAGCCGACGACGAGGAGGATGACCCCGATGACCAAGCAAATATGGGCGTAGGCGAACGTCGGGACGAGGGCAGGGAGGAGGAGCCCGAGGACGATAAGGATGATTCCGAGAGTGATCATGACGTTTACCTAGTTTCCGAGTAGATGTTTGGGAGAATTGTCGGGGCCGGTGGCCACCGCATTCAATTAGCTTGGGCCCCAGCGGTTTTACGATCGCCCCGCCGATCGGCGGGCTTTCGGGACGCAAGGCGGTTGTCGGGCAGCTCCCTGGTCACGTGATCGGCAAGCCGACGGGCACGGGTCCGGTGGTCGCGGAGTTGATGATGATCCGAGTTTAGGAATGAGGGAATGACTGGAATTTGCATGCTTTCTCGACCGCAACGGATAGATATCGGAATGTGCGGCGCGAGCAGGCGCTCTTCAAGTTCAGCGGCGTACAGCTAAACTCTCTCCGGACTGGCTGAGGACTCAGCACCAACAACGCTACCCCTCCCGGAACGCCGCGGCTAGTTGACCGACGAGTGCAGATGTACCGCGGTGATGACCGTAGGTGTGCAGCCAGGTAGCAAAGGCTCGGAAGGTTTGATCCCGCCGCTCGTGGGGGCGAGCGCGTCGATTTCCTCGTGTAGCCCGGATTGCTTGGCCACGAGCGCAATTCGGATCTCTTAAGAGGCCAGTAA
Organism: uncultured Actinomycetota bacterium; assembly: GCA_963820045.1. GTDB lineage: Bacteria > Actinomycetota > Actinomycetes > Mycobacteriales > Mycobacteriaceae > Mycobacterium. The sequence goes on along the minus strand of CAWFYN010000010.1, from coordinate 1,206,942 downwards.
TCGTTGTCGAAATGTCGGAGTTGTCGCTGTTGCCTCGCTGGTGGACCCGGATTGCTACGCCGCGAGTGCAGTGGTCGCTCGTTGATGAGCCGTCGCGAGCAACCACGCCGAGCGCCACCCGGCAGCATGTGGACGCGACCGCCCTGCACGACGTTATGCGGTGTCGATGTACTCAGCCGATGTTGGGCTCCTGATCCGTGTACTCGGCATCGGCCGGGCCCTCGGAGATGAGCGTGTCGAGGATGAACTGCGCGACGGCGTGTCGTTCGGTACTCGCACGTTCGCCCCGAGCGTCCAGTTCTCGATCAGCTTGCTCCGGGGTATAGCCGCGTCCGATGAGGACGCCGATGGCCTGATTGATGACCGACACCGTTCGCAGATGCGTCCCGGCGGCCGGCCTGGCTGGGCCGGGCAGGTGCTGATCGAGCACGAAGTCGATGGGCGGGCGGCCGGTTAACCACGCCAGGTCCGCGGTGAGGTCGACAAATGTTCCCGGTGTCGCCGCATAGAGGATGAAGGCAACCGAGAGCGATAACCGGTCGTCACCGACACCGGGCAGCCTCAGCCGAAGGGAGGAGCGAACATCCTCGGCCACGGCACCGGCCTCGAGGATTGTGAACGTGAACGGCGTATCACTGCCGTCAACGGTAACGCACAGGCCGAGATAGGTAGGCACCGCCGCTTGGGCGTCAATACTTAATTGATGCAGAGTGCGCAGCAAATCGGCGCCGGGCTCATCCAGGGCGGCGGTGAGGATGTCCAAATCGGCGGCCAGGGCCGCACCGATTTCCATCACGGGATTGTTCCGCTGGGCGCTCCCGAGCGCGGATCGAGCCTGCCGGGCCGAACAGGCAAGTCGCCTGCAGGGTGGGGAACCTGCGACGCGAGCCAGGACCCGTCGCCTTGACTGTTTCCCCGCCCTCTAACCTACGCGTGTCGATTCGTGCGGCGGCAGTTCGGCCGTAGGTCGACCTCGTGGTTCAGGCTGAGGTCGGGTTGTGTCGGGCGCGAGCGCGGGCGCGGCGTACGGCTTCATCGACGATGTGTTGGGCCACTTCAGCCAATTTGCGGTGTTCGACTTGGCTGATCGTCCGCAGCTGAGTGAACGCCTCCTCGGCAGTGCGCCCGGTGCGTCCCCGAATCAGGCCGATCGCCTGATCGATCACCGGGCGGGTCGACAGCGCCGTCTGCAGGTGGGTGGTCAGCGCCAACGCGTGCGCGAGGATCTGTGCATTGTGCACTGCCACCGCCGCAGGTTTGGCGAACAGCTCCCCCAGCTCGGCGGCGTGCTCATCGAAGACATCTTTGCCGTGGGCATAGACATTGATAGCCCCAATCGCCTGATCCGAGAGCAGCAGTGGCAGTGACAGCGCACTGTGCACGCCCAAGCGCCCCACCCGGGGACCGAACCGCGGCCACATCTTCTCCCCACCCAATGATCCAGACCGCACCGTGCGCCGCTCCAATGCCGCGGTAATGCAGGGCCCCTCCTTGAGGGTCACGTACTGAATCTCGTCGATCTCGGCGACAAACGGAGCACTGGCCGCCAACGCCTCCACCATGTTGTCCACCCGGTCGACCTCCAACAAGGTCACCCCGGCACCATCGGCGCCCGGTATCGCGCGCACCGCGAACGTCGACACCTCAGCCAGCAGCTCGGTCAAACTCAGACTGCCCGCCACCAAGCCGGCCAGTTCGTCGATGCCGGCCCGCAAATCGGCGGCATCCCCGCTGGTCTGCGCCCTCAGCGACGCGAACGGCAAGCCGCCGGCGTCCTCGGTGAACTCGGTCATAGCTGCGCCCAATGATCTTGCCGGAACTCGAAATCCGCAGCGAAGCCCGGCGCCCAGCCGCGGACCAACCGTGATAGACGGTTGTCAGGGCAATAGTAACGCCCGGCCGTCGAGACCAACTGTGAGCGGCAACGGTCCGGTGCGCGTTTGAACAAGTGGAAGCAGTGATCTGGTTGCGTTGATAGCTCGCAGACTTCGGGCGCGACAGTGCAATTCGACGCGTCGCCGCCTGCCGTGCACGGTCGGGCCCCGCTGCGCGGCATTGATCGGGTTTAGTTGTCGAAGCGAGCAGGCAAACGGGTGTAGGGTCGACAGTGCTGAGAATTTCAGCTGGTCCGGGATGAGTTCGGCCGTCCGCCGCTTAACTCAAGGAGCATCGGCTCCGAGCCCTCACACGCCGTTGATCGAATGCGCGTCAGGTCGCCATGCCAACTTCGCTTGCTTTCCGTCGACCCACCTACCGGCTGGCGACCCCGACCCCGACGACGGCTGCCTCGCGGGCTAACTCCCGCCCAACAACGGCTTCGTATGCGAGCGAGGCCCGAATGCCAGATTCCTCGACATCGATGGAGGGCATGCCATGAAAGGCTTCGTCATCCTGGTTGCGGTACTCCTCGTTATCGCACTGATCGTGTTGGCGCTGTCGATCAGAGTGGTGACCCAATACGAAAAGGGTGTGTTGTTCCGCCTCGGCAAGGTGGTGGGTGTTAAGGAACCCGGGCTGGCCGTGATCATCCCCGTCATCGATCGGCTGATGAAAGTATCGCTGCGGATTGTGACGATGCCGATCCAGTCCCAGGGCATCATCACCCGTGACAACGTCAGCGTCGACATTTCGGCGGTCGCCTACTTCCGGGTTGTCGACGCGGTCAAATCGGTGATCGCCATCGAGAACGTCCACGCCGCGATCAATCAGATCGCGCAAACCACGCTGCGCAAGGTCGTCGGCCAACACACCCTCGACCAGGCGCTGTCGGAGACCGACACCATCAACGCCGATATCCGAAAGATCCTCGACATCGCAACACTCGAATGGGGTGTCGAAGTAACGCTGGTCGAGCTCAAGGACATCCAGTTGCCCGACAGCATGAAGCGCGCGATGGCTCGGCAGGCCGAGGCGGAGCGCGAGAAGCGGGCCAAAATTATTGCGGCAGAGGGTGAGTCAATGGCCGCAGCCGCATTGGGTGAGGCATCGGACACGATGATGGCGCACCCGTTGGCCTTGCAACTGCGCAACCTGCAAACGCTCGTCGAACTCGGGGTGGAGAAGAACACCACCATCGTGTTTCCGGCGCCGCTAATGAGTGCGATCGGTGAACTGGGCGCCTTCCTCGCCAGAGAAAGTGCGGCCGCCGCCTTCCCCAACCAACCGGTGTCCCCCGCGAATGGGGTCAGCGCGTCAACGCCACCCGGGCAGGCGCCCGCGAACGGCCTAATCGCCGGACTCGAGATGAAGGCCGCTGGAACCCCGTGACCGACTGTCCTTCCCGGCGAGGAACCACCATCACGTCACACGGAACCGAGCAGGCTGCGTAACCGGGCCTGGAACCCCGCGCAACAAGACATCTGAGGTGATCGGAATGACCATATCTGCTGTTAAAGCGGCGGATCGAAGCGTGAGATCGGAACCGAACTACTCTCGGGCGCCGATGCCCGCAACGGTTTATCGGCCCATCGCCCAGCAAGCGCTGAAGCTGACGGGGGCAGAAGTCACACTGGTCGCCGTCGCAATCAATCACGACATGCCCACGTCGGAAGTGGCCGGTCTGATGATCGTGGAAACCGCCGGTGCGGCAATAGCCTTGACGCCGGCCCATGCCATTCCCGTTGCCGGTACCTCGATCGGGCAGGCCTTCGTGGAGCGGACCCCCCGACGGCTCAACAATTTCGACGTCGCCATCGACGGCGTCCGGCGTGCCGGCCCGGCGCTGGTGCTACCGCTGCGCACCGCCGACTCCGTGGTCGGTGTGTTGGTCGCGCTGCGGCGTGACGGCGCCCGGGCGTTCAGCGACGACCAGCTCGACATGATGGCCGCATTCACCGACCAGGCGGCGCTTACCTGGCAGCTGGGGTCCACACAGCGCCGGATGCGTGAAGTCGACATTCTCGCCGACCGTGAGAGGATCGCCCACGACCTGCAGGACCACGTGATCCGGCGGATCTTTGCGGTCGAACTGGATCTGCATGGGACCATTCCGCGGGCGCGATCAACCGAGGTGCAGCAAAGACTGTCCGGCAGCATCGATGATCTTCAAGGCGTCATTCAGGAGATTCGCACCGCAATTTTCGACCTGCACGGTGCACCGCCGGGCATCACCCGACTGCGACATCGGCTCGAGGCGGCAGTCGCGCGCTTCTGCGGATACGAACTGGAGACCACGGTTCAATTCGTGGGCCCCCTGTCGGTTGTCGATGCGGCACTCGCCGATCACGCCGTAGCCGTTGTGCGCGAAGCGGTCAGCACCGCCGTCCGGCATGCCGGTGCGACCAGACTTGCGGTGATGGTCAAGGTCGAGGACGACGTGTGCATCGAGGTTATCGACAACGGTCGAGGCGTCCCCGGTGACATCACCGGCAGAGGTTTGACCAGCTTGCATCACCGCGCGCAGCAGGCCGGCGGCGCGTTCACCATCGCGGACGATCCCGGCGGAGGCATCGTGCAGCGCTGGTCAGCACCGCTACGGTGATCATTCGCCGCTGCGTCTATCAGCGGCTCAGAGACTCGACGCCACCAAGCCGGTCAGGTCGAGGCGGTGGGCGTATCCCCAGAGCCGACAGTCTTGGCCGGTTGGTAGGCGGGAACCCGCACGTCCGTGACGATCACGCCTGTCTGGCGGGTCGGACTTAGTCGGTGAGTTATCTTGCGGCGCATGTGTCGTCAGCGGTTGGGGGTTGCTCCGTCGCGGCCGGTGAGGGCTGCGGTCATGCCGGGGAGCAGCATATCGAGAAAGCGATCCAGCTCGGCGGCACCGTCGTAGGAGGCTAGGGCGGGTGCCAGGGCACGCAGTTGAGGGAATTCGGTGATTGCGAGTCGGTGAAGACCGAGCCGGAGCACATGGTCGGTTTCCTCGGGTCGCTCGATAACCTCCTGCAACTCATTGAGGATGTGGCCGTGCAGGTAGCCGAACAGCACTCGGTAGATGTGCAGGGCGTCCTCGCGGGTGAAGCCGGCAGATATGAGCAGTGCGAGGACATCCTCTAGCGGCCGCAGCATTCCTGGTGGGCGCTGCCCGAGCGGGGTGACCAACGGTCGCGTGACCAGCAGCGGTACCACATTGGGATGCGTCAGCGCCAATTGGCGGAAGTCGCGCGCGACGGTCCGCAATTGGCCGGCCCAGTCCGGGTCGGCGCTGTTCACGGATAGCTGTGCGAGAACGATCTCGGCGACACCGTCGAGCACTGCGGCTTTGTTGGCGACGTGCCGGTAGAGCATTACCGGATCTCGGCTCAACGCTTCGCTGAGGCGACGCATCGACAGTCCGTCCACACCGTCGCGATCGACGATTCTCAGCGCGGTCTGCAGGATCATCGACCGGTTGAGCTGACCGTGGTTTGTCCCAGCGGCGGTCGCGTCGTCGTCGTCGGCATTCGCGTCGGGCCCAGTCGACTGTCTCGCCATTGCCTTGGCTCCCTTCTGCCCGTCATCGAAGCGATTGCCAAATCAAACATTAATTGTCAACGTTCATAACTAACGTCGTTCGTCAACATCGTTGACATTACCGCATGTATGGGCGTTTAATGGACTTCTAGCACTGCAATCGGAGAACCTCGACATGATCGTGATCGTTGGATTAATTGTTCTACTGTTCGCCGTCGTCGTCGGGTTCACCGGCGTGCTCAACAATGCCGGAGCCACACACTCGTTGAGCGAGAACTTCTCGGTGTTGGGCTATCACGTCACCGGGTCGACCGGCACCTTGTTCCTCTTCGGGATCGCGATTGGCGCGCTGGCGATGCTAGGTATGAGCGTGTTGCTGGCCGGTGCGCAGCGCACCGCGGGCCGCGGGCGCGACGCGCGCCGTGAACTTCAAAGGTCCCAGCGCGAAGTGGAGTTTGTGAACCGAGACCGCGATTTCCAACGCCAGCCCGTCGGGGCGGCCACCGGCTCAACGGTGAACTCGGAATTGGCCACCACCCGACCGAGGAGGACGAGGGGTTCCTTCCTCGGTCGCCGGTCGTACGGTCGACGACCGACCGCACCGCGCGCCGACGGCGGACGCCGGTAAGGCGCCGGTTCCAGTCGACAGAGGAGTTCCTTAGTCGCGAGCTGTGATCCCTGAAATGAAGAATCCGCAACGAACAGAGGTAAAAAGCAATGAGTATCGGTAAGAAGATCGCCCATAAGCTCGAAGGGGCCAAGGGCGCCGCCAAGAAGATCTTCGGCCGCGCCACCGGCAACACCCGCCTGCGCACCGAGGGGCGCGCCGATCAGTTCAAGGGCAACACCAAACAAGCGGGGGCCAAGGTCAAAGACGCCTTCAAACACTGACCCGCCAGCCTTATCGCTTCCCACATCTGAATCGAAACCAGGTAAACGCCATGATCATCCTCGGAATCATCCTTCTGGTCGCCGGATTCCTGTTCAAAATGCACATCCTGTGGGTCATCGGGGTCATCCTCCTCATCGTCGGCCTGGTGCTGATGGTGATGGGACGGATGGGACGCGCTGTCGGCGGCCGCCGCCACTACTACTAGCCGACCGGATCGGGGGCGTAATCGCGGCCGGCTAACGCTGCGGCGTGCCCCAGCCCAGTTCATAACTCCCACAACTCAATTCCAGCCGATTTCAACAACCAACATGCTCAACCAATCCGAGGAGCCGACATGACTACCAGCACTATCGTTTGGATCGTCGTCGTTGTTGTCGCGCTAGTTCTGCTGGTCGCCACAATCGCGTGGGTGGCGCGCAAGAAGCGCACCGAACACCGCCGCGTCCAAGCCGGCGACATCCGCGAGAACGCCGTCGAACAGTCGCACGAGGTGGGGCAACGCGAAGCGCTCGCCGACGAGACGGCGGCCAACGCCCGCGCTGCGCAGGCCCAGGCCGAAGCCATGGCAGCGCACTCGGCCGGCCTACAACACCAGGCACAAGCGCGTCGCACCGACGCGGCTACCTCCCGCAGCGAGGTGAACCGAGAATTCGAGCGCGCCAACAAGATCGATCCGGACTCGCCAACCGGCGATGCACCCCGCGGAGATGCCACCGGCCCCCAAGACCCGTCACGGATTCCCAAGGCCGAGTGACTCTTTCGACGCGTGGGGTTGATCGGAGCCGGCGATACGCCGCCTGATCGGACCGGTTGGCTGGACACGGCCCGTGTGCGTGCGTGGGGACCGCCCAAGAGCGAGGCAAGGGCTGTGCGGTGGCGCGTGTCGCGGGCTCTCTGCGATTGGGTGGTCTACGACCAGCCGGCACTCACCGAAAATGCCGTACGCGCACGCCGGCGTCGTTTTGATTTCTGAGTGCGCCCCTCCGGTATGGTGTAGTGCGGTTGACTCCCCAGCCTCCCGGAAACGCCCGGTGGCGATCTGTTTGAGGTCCCCGCCTGTAACGTCTCCACCGCATGCATAGCCGACAGTTACAGGGTCGTGCTGCTGGACCGACATTGACGGAGTCGCGTGCCCGAGGCTTCAAGGGTTACCGCCGCAGCTGGCGGCGATTTCGGCGCGCCTTGGTACCTGATTGCCAGTCAGTACGTATCGTCAATACGGCTGAACTGCTCGACCCCTCGCTTCGACCGGAGTGACGGTTCATCCGGTGCGGGCTTGAAAAGGGGCAGGCGCTCACGCCGCAGTCATTGTCGGCCTTCGTCCCGGGCCGGCGGCAGTCACAGCACGACAGGACCAGTGGTGGCGGCGTGCCTGCAATTTCGATGCGAGCCTCGCGGCTCATACCCACGCATTCAGCGCTTTACGCGTCACGCGTGCCCGCCGTTGAACTCCTGCACTCGCAGTCGGGGGTCAACCGCACGGCCGGAGCCAAAGGGGGGATCTTGAGCAAATTCACCGACACCATGTATGGCACCGCCCAGTCCAGTTCGAAGGGTCTGGTCACCGGGGAGCCGGAATGCCCCGTCAGGCATACCTGGGGCGAGGTGCACGAGCGGGCCCGGCGGATCGCGGGTGGCTTGGCCACGGCCGGCGTCGGCCGCGGTGATGCCGTCCCGGTGCTGGCCGGCGCCCCCGCCGAGATCGCGCCGACCGGCCAGGGCATCTGGATGCGCGGCGCCAGCCTCACCATGCTGCACCAGCCCACCCCCCGCACCGATCTTGCGCGCTGGGCCGAGGAGACCACCGCCGTCATCAATATGATCGGCGCCAAGACGGTCGTCATCTCGGATCCGTTCCTCGCCGCGGTCCCGTTGCTGTCCGAGCTGGGTATGCAGGTGCTCATCATCGAGCAGCTACTCGACAGCCGCCCGATCGATCCGGTCGAGACCGACGATGACGACGTCGCGCTTCTTCAGCTGACCTCGGGTTCCACCGGGTCGCCCAAGGCAGTACGGATCTCGCACCGCAATTTCGTTTCAAACGCCGAGGCGATGTTCATCGGCGCGCAGGTCGACGTTGAAACCGACGTGATCGTGAGCTGGCTGCCCCTGTTCCACGATATGGGCATGACCGGGTTCTTAACCGTGCCAATGTATTTCGGCGCAGAGCTGGTCAAGGTCACGCCGATGGACTTCCTGCGCGACACGCTGCTGTGGGCCAAGCTCATCGATAAGTACAAGGGCACGATGACCGCGGCGCCAAACTTCGCCTACACGCTGTTCGCCAAACGCCTTCGCAGGCTCGCCCAGCCTGGCCAGTTCGACCTGTCCAGCCTGCGATGGGCGCTGTCGGGCGCCGAGCAAGTCGAACCCGCCGACGTCGAAGACCTTTGCGATGCGGGCAAGCCCTTCGGGTTACGTCCGGAGGCGATCCTGCCGGCTTACGGTATGGCCGAGACGACCGTGGCCGTGTCGTTCTCGGAGTGCGGCGCAGGCCTATTGATCGATGAGATCGATGCGGACCTGCTCGCCGTACTGCATCGGGCGGTCCCCGCGACCAAGGGCAAAACCCGGCGACTGGCCACGCTCGGGCGTCTACTCCAGGGGCTGGAGGCGCGCATCGTCGACGAAGACGGCAACATTCTGCCCGCCCGCGCGGTCGGCGTCATCGAGGTGCGGGGTGAGCCGGTGACGCTGGGTTACGAAACAATGGCCGGTTTCGTTCCGGCACAAGATGAGCAGGGCTGGTATGACACCGGCGACCTGGGTTACCTCACCGAGACTGGTCACGTCGTGGTCTGCGGCCGAGTCAAGGACGTGATCATCATGGCCGGACGCAACATTTACCCGACCGACATCGAACGCGCCGCCGCACGCGTTTCGGGCGTCCGGCCAGGTGGTGCCGTGGCAGTGCGCCTGGAAGCGGGACACGCGCGAGAGACGTTTGCGATCGCCGTGGAGTCCAACAACTGGCAGAATTCGGCCGAGGTGCGACGCATCGAGCAACAGGTGGCACACGAGGTGGTTGCCGAGGTCGACGTCCGGCCGCGCAACGTGGTGGTGCTCGAGCCCGGAACGATCCCCAAGACGCCCTCGGGCAAGCTGCGGCGCGCCCATACATTGGCACTGGTGGGCTGACTTTCCCGGCGCGACAGAGAGTAGCTTTGTGGTCAACGGTGCACGCGAGGAGGGGACGTTGGCCGACTTCGACGCCCAGCCCAATCGCTTAGTGCCGCCCTTGCCCGAGCTCTCCCCCACCCAGCGGGAGGCGGACGAGGCCGAGCTCTACGCGGGGCTACGCGGGGTGGCCGGGATGGTGGCCGCCGGCCGTGGGGTGATCGACCTGCTCCGGGACGTGGCGGAGTTCGCGGCCCAGGCGATTCCGGGTGCCGACGGTGTGGGCGTCGCATTGATCGATCCGCTGCAAGGCATGTCCAGCGTCCGCACCTGGGCGGCGACAGCGCTACTTGTCCATGAGATCGACACGGTGCAATACAGCGAACTGCGCGAGGGCCCATGCATCACCTGTATGGAGTCACGCCGCCCCATAGTGAGCGGGTCGCTGGGCAGTGACAGCCGCTGGCCGCACTTCGGCGGCCGAGTCGCCCGCATGCGGATGCACTCGGCACTCGCGTTGCCGCTCATCGTGGGCGATCAGCTGATCGGCTCGATCAATGCGTACGCCAAGAGCCGCGACGCGTTCGCCGATCACGCTGTGCAGTTGGGATCCCAATTCGCCAGGCCCGCCGCTGTGTCGGTCTACAACGCACAGTTGCTGTCCCACGCGCATGACCGGACCCTGCGATTGCAGCGCGCATTGGACAGCCGATCGGTGATCGACCAGGCGATCGGCATCATCCGCAGCCGGTCGGGCAGTGACTCGGATGAGGCCTTCCAACGGCTCGCCCAGATCAGCCAAACGGAAAATGTCAAGCTGCACATGGTCGCCGAGCGACTGGTCGAGGAGGCCGCGCGGCGAGCCCGCGTGCGGCTCCGCTGAAACCGCTATTTCGTTGGCCCAGAATATATTTCTGCCAACTCCGCCACGATTAGCGGCCGCGAATACCGGTCGGTCATCAATCTGCGGGCGACTTCCGTCAGGTGGTCGCCGTTGGCTCGCGCGTAGGTCCGCAACAGCTTGAACGCGTCCTCCACCGGCACATCCAGCAGCTGACGGAGTAATCCCTTGGCCTGCTCGACAATGACCCGCCCGGTCAGCGCCGAACGTAGATGCGGCATCACCGTCGACGGTGTGGGTGGGTGTTCTTGGAGGATCGCCACGCATGCGATGTGGGTGAGGGCCTGGCCGACGAGCAGATCGGCGTTGTTGAGCTCGCCGCGGTGGGCACCAAACAAGCCGAGCGCGCCCAACACGGTGCCGGCGGCCCGCATCGGGACGGCGTGTACCGACGCGAACCCGGCATCGACCGCGGCCGGAACGAAGTGCGGCCACCGATCTAGCGCCCCTTGGACGTCGGCCACCGAGACCGGTTGGCCGGTGGCATAGCAGTCCACGCATGGGCCTTCGTCGGCTTGCAGCTGGAAAAGCTCGAGTTCGCGGGCCTCCTCGGAGGTGGCCGCCAGCAGGCGGAGCTGGTTCAGCGGGTCGGCGAGCAGGAATCCCGCGGCCTCGATGTCGAGCAACTCGGTACATCGCTCGGTGAGCCCAGTCAGCAGGTCGACTACATCGAAGTCGTCGAGCAGGCTGTCGACGATCGAAACGACGGCGTCCAACACGCGGGTTTCACGAGGCATGTCAGTCACGCTGTCCTCCTTCCTGCTTTCGGCGTCCCCACCGGCACATCAGTCGGCCTCGAGCCTCAGACGGCGGTCGAGGATGTCGCGGGCCACGTCGGTGGCGCTACGGCCGATGGCGTAAGCATGGGCACGCAGCCGGATCAGGGCCTCGGCCGGCTCCACCTCCAGCTGGGCGACGAGCATGCCAGTGGCCTGGCTGACCTCCGCGCGGCTCAACGCGTTGAGTTCCGCCCAGGCATTGCTGTGAGGGTCTGCGACGGCGGCCTGCAGGTCGGCGTCCAGGAGATCCAGCAGCGGGATGCCTGCGAGCTCTGCGGCGGCAACAGCACTGGCCAGCTCGTTACCCGGCAGCGGACCCGGCTGTGCGCAGAACAGATCCAGGGCGCCGACAAATTCCCCGGCCACGACGACCGGTAGGGCATACACACCTCTGATCTGGTTGGCAAGCATGGCGGGTCCGTACGCGGGCCAGCGAGCCTCCGCGGGATCGGCGAGGTCGACCACCAGAACGGGGAGCCGCCCGGCGACAGAATCCAAGCAGGGTCCCTCTCCGAGGATGAATTGAAGTTCGTCGTACCTGCGGGCAGGTTCACCGCTGGCTCCAAGGGTTCCGCTGCTCGAACCTTCGAACACAATGGAGATCGCCGCCGCGTCGACATCGAGCAGAACCACACAGGCCTCGCATATACGGTCCGCGGCCTCCGCCCCGCGCCGGCCGTCGACCGCGGCGCGCAATTGCTCGTGAAATCTCACATCCAGCCGAACAGGGGCCCGGCAGCCGCGTCAGCGCCCGGAGGGATCGTCGAAGGCGTCATCCTCCCACCCTTTCACTAGTTGGAGCGTTTTACGAGCGCGATCCGGCGGTGCTGGCCGCCGCAACTCGCCGGTCCGGCAACCCGTCATTTGACCTGTGCGGTTGAGGGGAGAATCCTCAAGGTGATCTGCCCGGGACATCACCCGGAAGGTGGACGCAGCCCACGACCACGACCATCTCGGGAGAGCCATGAGTTCAGAACATGCAATAGAGAGAGTGCCCCTGTCGGAGATCCGGGAGGGTGACATGCTCCAAGATCCGACGTCTGGCAGGTGGCTCAAAGTGACGCGCACAGCCGACGACACAGCGAGCGGACCCCATCGCGTCTATTACGGTGACGGCGGCGAGGAGATCGATTCGCGGTACGTTACCGGCCTCGTCAATCGCCAGGTACGCGAGTAGTCGCGAGCCCACGATTCACCAGATCATTGCGTTGCACTGCAACGCAATTCGACTGCGCGCAGATGTTGGGAAAAGGGAGTTCACCCCGCTGCAGTGGGCTTGAGGATTGCGGTTGCCAATCTTCGGTGCTTCTCATCCTCGACAACGTCCGATAGACGCGCTCGTCTCGCCGCGTTCCGAAACCCGTTCTCCGACGCTGTCTCTGGGGCGTCGTCGGACGTGGCGAACAGTAACCGATCCGGAAGCGCCAGTTTGCAGATCGTGCGCATCGTGAGCAGGTACTGGACGGCCAGCGGGGCTGTCGTGTACGGCAGGTCGTAGACGACGCACAAGGCGCGCACCCGCTCGGCGATCTCCCGATAGCGATTACTCGGCAGATCGGGAAAGAGGTGGTGTTCGATTTGGTAGCAGAGGTTTCCACTCATGAACGCCAGCACCGGACCGGCGTGAAAGTTTGCGGTACCCAGCATTTGCCGGAGATACCATTCGGACTTCGTCTCGCCCTCCAATGCGGACGGGGTGAATTTTTCCGCTCCGTCCGCGAAGTGACCGCAGACAATGACCAGGTACGCCCATACATTGCGCAGGCCGTTGGCAACCACGTTGGCCCCCAGGGTGCGGCGCCACCGCCGCCCACTCAGCACGGGGAACAGCACATAGTCTTTGCCGAGTTGGCGGGCCACCTTGCGGCGGAGGGCTTTCGTGTGCGCCGATTTGCCGGCCGCCGTCGTCTCGCGCTCCTGCACCGAATACAAGCCGTGCAACGCGATGCCCCATTCGAAGGCGAGCGCCAGCAGCACCGAGCGCAACGGCTGCACCAAATCGCTCGGCCGCCACTTCTCGTCTCGAGTCACTCGCATGATGCCGAAGCCGAGATCGTCGTCAACGCCGACAACGTTCGCGAAGACGTGGTGCCGATAGTTGTGGGAGTGCCGCCACTGCGACATGAGACCGGCCATGTCCCACTCCCACGTACTGGAGTGAATTTCCGGGTCGTTCATCCAGTCCCATTGGCCGTGGCTGATGTTGTGGCCCAGTTCCATGTTCTCGATGCACTTGGCGGCGGCAAGGGCTAGGGTTCCGACGGCCCATCCGCGCCTGCCTCTGCTGATGGCGATGGTCACCCTCGCCGCGATTTCGAGGTACCGCTGCACAGCGATAGCGCGCAAGATGTATGCACGATCCTTGGCGCCGCGCGAAGCCTCGATATCGCGGCGGATCGCCTCCAAATCCGCCGCGAATGCCTCGAGGTCCTGGCCGCTCAGATGGGCGTATTCAGCTACTTTGGTGATGGCCATTGAAGCTCAACGAGATTCGGGCAAGGACAGCGGGCAGGGACAGTTGGCGAACCGCAGCATGTGAAGTTACATCCGATCTATGGTCGGTTGACCGCAAGACGCGACGATGGGCGCGAGGTCAGGTGAGCCGGATACTTGTCGATCGGCAGATCCGCGGCACCGGGCGACACCGAGTTCGAGTCGGCCGCGGATACGGCTTCACTGCTGTTTGTGCTAGCGTCGTGGCCCTCGTCACCGGAGTCGGGCCGCATGACGGCCTGCCGGAATCTATGGCCCCGTGGGCGTTGAGTCATCTGTTTGAACTCCTGCCTAATCCGGCTCTACGCCCTCAGCCGACCGTAAGCCCCCCGAGCCCACTCCTGCAACACGATCGGGCGTGGTCGATCTCCGACGCTACCTCGGCCCGGCGTCGCGCACGGCTGAAGGCCTGTAGATATTGATGTTGTTACTGGCATAGACGTCCATTGTTCAGGCTTGAGCCGCCCGGGCGCCCGCACTGAGCGCCGGCGGCGTAGCGTCGGGTGTGAGCCGTTTCGCAGTCAGCGGTGGTCCAACCGCGGTCGGCGCGGAAGACCAGGGCAATGTGATTCCTCCGCCCGCCTCGCGCCCGTGAGGCGGGCGATGGCCACCATGAAGGAACCCGCCCGTGATCTGTGCACCGCGACCGCCGCACGACGATCAGGCTTTCCAGGTCCGGCTTTCGCTCCCCCTCAGGCGTGCCACCCCCGTCATCGGGTGCGCCTCCGTGCCGACAGCGATATCTCCGGCTACCCGTTCGATCGGAAGTCGAGGCCGCGCCAATCCCATCCGACTATCGGTGGCTCCCGAACTCGGCCGCGACATCGACGGCGCGTGGTGGCCACACGTCGACCGCATCACCAACGAATTACCGCACCTCGTCGCGCTCCTGACTCCCTTACTTGGAGACATCACCTCCATCAACGTCAACTGGCCACCGCTGCAACGACCGCCCGAGCTCAACTGGTCGGGCTGGGAACACAAACGCCAACACGTCATGACCGTCACCGGTGGGGACGCGCGTGCCAACCTGCTGATCATCTCGTACTCGACCTGCAGCACGCTTGCCCTGATGCTGCTGCAGTGCGCCGCCAGCATGCCCGTCACGGCCGCCGATCGCGACCAACGAGCATTCCTGACTGCCAGTTCGATACTGCGAGCCGCGTTGCAACAGCACGCCTCCGGCCGTCACTAGGGGAAAAGCCCCGGGCTGAGCTCGGCGGCGTTCGAGAAGAAACCCTCTTAGGGCACCCGGGTGCGATGCCGCTTGTCGTGCGGCGGGACGCCGTTCACGCCGCCGACGGACTGCGCGTAGCTGCCCACCGCGTACGCGACGCCAGAACCCATGACGGCCAACGCGTCCCGGTTGATGTTGTCGACGGTTTCACGGGGGCCCTGATAGTTGGGGTCGAACGGGACGCCGGCTTGCCCGCCCCACAGTCGGGCCTGCACCGTGGTCTTGAGTTGCGAAGCACCGGCCGTCATGCCCCCGATCGGCACGCCCGCGACCATGAAGGGGTGGTAGTCCGCGCGGGTGCTCAACGGCATGTCCGCGGGTCGCTTCCCGGCCAGGTTCAGATAGCCGGCCAGGGTGCGCTCGATGCCGGCCGACCCGTCGGGGACGTCCGCGTAGGTCACCCCGGGCGCCGGCGGACCGGACTGATCGCCATCTTCGGTGAAGAAGCCGGCGTTGGGCGAACCCAGCGTGGTGAAGTTCAGGTACATCGCGATGTCGTTGAGCTTATCGCTGTTCATGCCGAACACGTAGTCCATGACGCCGTTGAACCCGTCCTCGTCGGCGCCCCAGAACGCGAACCGCACCGCGTTGTTCACCGGTGCCAGCGGACCCAGCTGCAGCGCCGTTTCCAGCACCGCGGCCACCCCGGATCCGTCGTCATTGATGCCCGGGCCGCCGCGCGCGCTGTCGAGATGGGCGCCGACCATGATCACCTCGTGCGATGAGCCGGTCTTGGTCTGCGCCAACACGTTTCGCGATGTGATCTTGATATTCTGGGCGTCCAGCACCAGGCGTGCCGGCCCGCTCGCGCCGGCGAGCGCGGTCGCGGCGGAGGGCCCCGCAACGGCGACGGGCACGGTCAGCTGCTTGAAGTAGCCGGGGTTGAACAACGTGGCCGGGGCACCCTGGCCGGCGGGCGCACTGAGCACGATCAGCGCGGCCGCACCCTTGGCCACCGCGCTGTTCTGCTTGTCGACCACCGAACAACGCGCGTCGTCGACGACGGCGATCGAACCGGCGGGCAGCGGGGCCGGGTAATCGCTGGCCGCGCAACCCGAGGGTTGGGTGGGCCGGACCGGCTGCCCGGTCAGGCCGCCGGGCGGCGTCTGGACCAGCAGCGAGGCCTGGTCGACGGCGTAGCTGCGGCCGGCGACCGTCAGCGCCGGCCTGCCGGGGGAAACGGTGTACAGCCGGTCGAACTGGGGCGTCAGTACCTCGAACCCTTTGTCGCGCAGGGCTTTAGCCACGTAGTCGACGCTGGCGTCGTAGCCCGGAGTACCGTCCGCCCGGTTTCCTTTGTTGGCGTTGGCGATGTTCTGCAGCGCGTGCAGGTGGGTCAGCATCCGATCGGCGGTCACCTTCCCGGCCAGACCGTGACCCAGATCCGGTGCGGCACCGGGTGATCCCGGCCGCGGCGCCGAGCAACCCGCCAGCAGCGCGGTCACCAGCAGCAATGCCGCGCCCAGCCGGCCGGTCATGGCTTCGTAAGCACGTGACGCGTGCGGTCCTCCATCGTGGGCACTCCGTCGTGGCCGCCGAGATCCTGGGCGTAGAGGCCCACCGCGTAGGCGACGCCACCACCATTGATGCCCAATGCCGTTCGGTCGATGTGGTCGAGGGTGTCGGTTTTCTGGTGATAGTTGGGGTCGAACGGCTGGTCGGCGGTGCCGCCCCACAACTTGGCCTGATCCGCAGACATCTTCACCTCGGCGCCGGAGAACAGGCCGCCGGCGGGGACTCCCGCCAGGGTGAATCCATCATAGTCGGAGCGGCCGTCAAACGAGGTGTCCTGCGCGGTCTTTCCGGCTGACTTCAGATAGGCGACGAGCGTGCGCTCGATGCCGGCCGACCCCTCCGGTACCACCGGCTGGCCGCGGACGTCCGCCGGCAGCGATTGGTCCCCGTCATAGGTGAAGTAGCCGGGGTTCGGCGACGCGAGCATGTCGAAGTTCAGGTACAGCGCAATGCTTTTGAGTCCGGTCAGGTCCAGCGACTCGACGTAGTTGCGCGATCCGATCAGGCCGAGCTCCTCCGCGCCCCAGAACCCGAACCGCACCGCATTGCGCACCGGTGGCGAATTCCCCAGCCGCAGCGCAGTTTCCAATATCGCGGCCACTCCCGATCCGTTGTCGTTTATGCCCGGTCCATCGGGCACGCTGTCCAAGTGCGCGCCCGCCATGACGACGTTGGTCGTCGACCCGGTCTTGGTCTGGGCGATCACGTTGCGGGCCTTGAAGCTCTGGACGCTCGCGTTCAGCTTGATGGTGGCGGGTCCCGGTTGGGCGCGTAGTTGCACGCCGACGGACTTGGTCACGCTGACCACCGGGATCTTGACGTTCGTGTCCGGCCCCAGGGTGCCGCCCATCTGTTGCTCGTCGACGTTGTCGGCGACAATCATCGCGACGGCGCCGCGCTGCGCCGCGGCGTCCTCCTTCTGGGCGAAGGGGCAGGTGCCACGGTCCACCAGGATGACGGCGCCGGGCACCTGGGGGTTGGCGCCGTAATCAGATGCCGCGCAGCCCGCGTTGCCGGCGGCCACGACCACCAGCGGTCCGCTCACGCCGTCCGGCGGGGTGCCGAGGCTGAAGTCGAGCGCGTGCGCCTCCACCGGCTTGCCACCGACGGTCACCACCGGCTTGTCTCCGTGAAACACCCGCGCCGAAAATTCGGGGGTTTGCACCTCAAAACCGCTGCCGCGCAACGCGTTTACCACGTAGTCGACACTGGCCTCATAACCGAGAGTGCCCACCGCCCGTGTGCCGTTGTTGGCGTTGGCAATGTCCTGAAGCTTTGCCAGATGGGCCATCATCGCGTCGGCCGTGACCTTGTCGTGCAACGTGCCGGCGAATTTGGCCGCGGCGGGGTCACCGGTCGCTTGTTGCGAATTGGTCGACCGATGGAAGCAGCCGGTCGAGAATGCGGTAAGGGCCACCACGACGAGCGCCGCCGGGATTGTCGTGAATCTGTTCACCATCGCGCCTCAGGTTAGACCGCGGCACGAGCGGCCGGGATCAGGACACGGCGGTATCAGACGTAGAGCGCATTGAACGGCGCAAAGGGGATGTTGCGCACCACAAACCACACCGCGACCAACCCCAGCGTCGCCACCGCCGACCAGCGGCCATGTTGCCAGCTCCGGACCCGTCTGCCCGTCAGCCGTCCATAGGTCCAGGCGAGGTACGCCCACACCAACAGCACGACAGCCGCCAGGCCCAATGCATTGAACCTGGCGGCCGCCATCAGATTGCCGTGCATCACGGAATACAGCATGCGCAGGCTGCCGCATCCGGGACAGTCGATCCCCAACAGCGCCTTGGTGGGACACACCGGTAGCGGACCGTTGGGAGTGGTTGGGTCACCCGCCCAGATGGCGGCGCACATCAACGTCGTGGACGCGGCCACCACCAGTGGCGCACCCAGACTCAGCGGCGCCGACCGTTGGCGGGTCACCATGGTCGCGGATGGGTCTTAGAACATCGCGGCGAGCGCCGCATTGGTGTTCGTGTTCAGTGCACCGACCGCCATCAAGATGCCGTAGATGATGCCCACGACGACGCCGATGACCGCGGACCAGATCACCCATTTCTTCGCGCTGTCGGCGGACGCCTGCGCCTCGGCATAACGGCCCTGCGCCCAAAGCCCGTTGACCTGGCTGGACTTGACGATCGCCACGATCCCGAAGGGGAGGCAGCAGAACAGGGTCACCAAGATGGACCACACCAAATAGTTATTCGGCGCTTGCCCGGCGGGCTGCTGTGGCGGATAACCAGGCGGCGGTGGTGGCGGTGCCGGCGGCTGTGTCATGGATTCTCCAGTCCCGAGAAGTTAGCTGGCGTCAAGCGGTGCTTACCATACCCGAGCACAGTCGCGGCGGCACTAGCAATTTGAAAATCCTCTTCGTCCCCGCCGACGGGCGGTGCGACGATCCCGCCGAGTTCAGCCTCCGTTCTTCTCCCCGGCCCATTCCCGCCGCCTGCCCTTTCAAACATGAACGGGCCGCGAAAGAATTTACTCGCAACACGTTTCGAAATGGTCCGCCAAAAGCCAGTTGCGTTGCGCGATGGAGAACGATGCCCAGACAGATAATTTCCAGCGGAATGTGTTGCTTTGTCACGACATAGCCCTACGATCCCTATTTAGCGGAAGCATGTTTCTCCGGTGAGCGACGCCGGGTCGACAACCGCTTAGGAGTCATAGGATGCCCCGTCTCAGCAACGCG
Organism: uncultured Actinomycetota bacterium; assembly: GCA_963820045.1. Taxonomy (GTDB): domain Bacteria; phylum Actinomycetota; class Actinomycetes; order Mycobacteriales; family Mycobacteriaceae; genus Mycobacterium. Next base: position 1,187,913 of record CAWFYN010000010.1, on the reverse strand, counting down.
TTGCGGGCCGCCACGGCCGCGGCGCTCATCGGCGGTTCAGCCTTAGCGGGCACGGTCACCGCTAACGCGGATCCCGCCAATACCGGTAGCTCGTCGGACATCAACGCGCTCGCGGCATCGCTGTCAAAGGGCTACGGGCTGAACAACTGCACCGCCCAGAGCATCACCACCGGCGAGCTGGCGTCGTTGACCTGCGGACAGAGCCCGGACCCGAGCGGCCCGGTCCAGGCCAGGTACATCCTGTTCAACAACGGCGAAAACCTGGCCGCCTCGTTCAAGGCCAGCATCAAAGACGACGTGCTGAGCACCTGCGGAGACAGCGGCCAGTCACCCACCAGCTGGCATCAGGGCAGCAACAGCGGCAACGCCGGACAGGTGGCGTGTGGGACATATCAGAACGCCGCCGAAATCATCTGGACCACCGACGCCAAGAACACGTTGAGTTACATCCGCGGATCCAACACCGACGCCGCGGCGCTGTACCAGTGGTGGCGGGCCAACGGCTGACCTTTAAGAGTTGGGGGGCAACGGATTTCTGCATCACTCATCCAACAACCGCAGGGAGTCAACGAAAATGTCACATCTCACCACCACGCTGCGCGCCGCGTCGGTTGCAGCTCTCACCGCAAGTCTGGCTTTCGCGGGTGGCGCCACCGCGATCGCGGAACCCAATACCGGCAGCGCGAGCGATATGAACACACTGGCCGCCAACCTGTCGAAGGGCTACGGCCTCAACAACTGCAAGTCGCAGGAGTTGACCGAATCCGGAGAACTGGCCGAGCTCGTGTGCGGGCAGAGCCCCGACCCCAGTGGCCCGGGCTCCGGCGTCTACGCCCTGTTCTCCAACGGCACGAATTTGGGCTCCGCGTTCAGTTCCACCATCAAGGACGTGTCCCTGGCGGCGTGCGGGGACGCCGGGCAGTCACCGGGAACCTGGAAGCAGAACGGCCAGACGGGCGGGCAGATCGCCTGCGGCACCTACAAGAACTATGCGACATTGACGTGGACGACCGACGCCAAGAACGTGTTGGGCCACCTCACTTCGTCGAACTCCGACGTCAGCGCGCTCTACCAGTGGTGGCGCACGAACGGCTGAGAAGTCACCACAGCGCGGACACCAGTTCCGCCGCGGCGCGCATCCCGACGGCGTTCGGGTGCAACGGCGCCGGGCGCGCCGGTAGCGGCACACCGGATCTCGTGGGCTTGACCGTCCATGGGTCGGCCGACCACGCGTGGTGTTCCCGGCTGGCCGCGGCGGCGCGGACCATTTCGCAGCCGGTTGCCGTCGCCGCGTCGGCCGTGAGTCGTTCCAGCGTTGCGGCCACGTGGCGACCGAGATCGGCATCGGCATCCGAAAGCGGGGCGGCCGGCGTGCCCGCGGGCGGCAGGATCGTCAGGTAGTCGACGAAGAAGGCCCGGGCTCGTGGGGCGCGCTCGCGCACCGCACGACCGACCGCGCACAACGATTCGAACACCGCGTCAAGGGCCTCATTTCGCGCATCGGAGTCAAGCAATTTCCAGATGCGCGCACCGAGCAGCGGCAGCCGCCGCACGGGGCGCGGCAGCGAGGCGGCCATCAGCAGCGGAATGTAACCGACGTCGTTGCCGCCGATGGTGATGGTCACCAGGCTTTCCGAGCCGTTCAGCGCGGTGATCTGGGGCGGTGTGCCGCGCCGGTGATCGGCGAGCACGTGGGCGGTGGTCGCGCCGGAAAAGGTGACGTCTACCAGATCGAGGTCACATCGCTGCGCGACCAGGTGCGGATAGTTGCGCGCCGACCGGCCCGATCCCCACGGAGCTCCCGCGGCGCGGGGCCGGATGCCGGGACCGGCCGCCATTGAACTGCCCAGCGCCACATACCGTTTCATCGTTGGGGGCTGGAAGCCTGGGCCCAGAAACGCTTGGGAATCCGCCCGGCCCGGCGGGCCAGATAGCCGGCGTTGACGGCGGCGGCCATCGCGGTCGCCATCGTCGCCGGATCGGCGGCCCGGGTCACCGCGGTGGCCAAAAGCACGGCGTCACAACCCAATTCCATCGCCAGCGCGGCATCGCTGGCCGTGCCGATGCCGGCGTCGAGCACCACCGGAACGCCGGCGCGGGCGACGATCATCTCGATGTTGTGCGGGTTGACAATGCCCAGCCCGGTTCCGATCGGCGAACCCAGCGGCATGACCGCCGCGCATCCGGCGTCCTCGAGCCTACGCGCCAACACCGGATCGTCGTTGGTGTAGGGCAGAACGACGAACCCGTCGTCCACCAATTGCTCTGCCGCCCGGATCAATTCGACCGCATCGGGCAGCAGCGTGCGCTCGTCGGCGATCACCTCCAGCTTGACCCAATTGGTGTTCAACGCCTCGCGGGCCAGCTGCGCGGTGAGCACCGCCTCGGCCGCGCTGCGGCACCCCGCGGTATTGGGCAGCGGGGTGATACCGAGCCGGTTGAGCAGGTCCAGCAGGCCGGTTCCGCCCTCCGCGTCCACCCGCCGCATCGCCACGGTGGTCAGCTCGGTGCCCGACGCGACCAGCGCCTCGCCCAGCACCGCCAGGCTCGTCGCTCCCCCGGTGCCCATGATGAGCCGCGAGGCGAAGCTGCGATCGCCGATCGTGAGTTTTGTATCAGCCACCCTGCACCGCCGTCACCACCTCGAGCCGCGCACCATCGAAAAGCGTTGTCGTCCAATTGGAACGGGGCAGCACGGCCGCATCCATCGCCACCGCGACGCCCCGGTCCGGATAGCCCAGCGTCTCCAGCAGGGCGGCCACCGTAGTGCGCTCGTCGACCTCGACGTTCTGCTCGTTGACCACGACGATCATGACGGGGCTCCGACGGGGGACAGTTCGGAGACGATCTGTTCCGCGGTCCACGGCGCCAGCAGAAATCCGGATCGGCCGTGGCCGCCGGCTACCAGGAATCGCTCGTCCAGGCGTCGCACCAGTGGCAGGTTATCGGGTGTCGTCGGGCGCAGCCCGGCGGCGCACTCGGCCAGCTCGTATTCGCCGAGCGCCGGCAACACCGCACAGGCGTCGTCGAGCAGATCGCGCACCCCCGAAACCACCGGGGCCGTGTCGCGGCCGTGCTCGTACTGGGTGGCACCGACGACCACCCCGTCCGCGCGCGGAACCAGGTACACCTGCCGCCCGTGCACGCGGGCGCGAATGACGCGCCGCGGCACCGGCATACACCCCCGTCGCCAGCGCAACCGCAACACCTCGCCCTTGACCGGCCGCACCGGCAGGCCGGGCCACAACGAGGGGGCGTCGATGCCGTTGGCGATCACCACCGCGCCGCCCTCGACCGAGGACAGGTCGTGCACCGGCGGCGCCCAGCACACCCCGATGCGCTCGCATTCCGCGGACAGGGCGTCCAGCACCGCGCGGTTGTCCACCGCCAGCTCGGTGGGCGCCCGAAAGCCATGCCGGATGCCTTGCGCCAGCATCGGTTCCAGGTCCCGCGCGGCCGGCTCCCAGACCACCGGATGCCCCTGCGCGGACAACCAGTCGGCGACGGTGCGCAGGTCGGCGACGTCGGCCCGGTCGACCGCCACCACCAGCGACTCGCGGGCGGTGATCACCTGCGGCGGCAGCCCGTCGGTGAAGCCGCCCTCGCGCCACAGCCGCAACGACTCCAGCCCCAGTTGCAGCAGCCGCTCTTCACCGGGCCAGCCCTCGCTGTGCGGGGCCAACATGCCGCCGGCCACCCAGGACGCGCCCTTGTCGGCGGTGCGGTGCACCCGCACCGACCAGCCGGCCTGCGCGGCGCGGCGCGCCACCGCCAGCCCGATGACACCGCCACCGATGACAGCCAACGACCCAGGGTCTGATGGCATCCCGTCCATTCCGGGGCCTCCCTTCGCCGGCATGACCCGGATCAGGTGTGACGGTAAGGGCAGATCCCGCTGACCTGGCTGTGCCCACTCTCAGCCCCGCAGATAACTACCCGGGACTCCCGTGTCTCACTGAGTTCTTCGGGGTCCACGCTAGCGCGCTAACGTCGCGGTGTGCATCAGCGAGTTGAGCGGCTGGCCGCCGCGCGGCTGTATCTGTGCACCGACGCGCGTCGGGAGCGTGGCGATTTGGCCCAATTCGCCGACGCCGCCCTGGCCGGCGGGGTCGACATCATCCAGCTGCGCGACAAGGGGTCGGCGGGTGAGCGGCGGTTCGGGCCCCTCGAGGCGCGCGACGAGCTGGCGGCGTGCGAGATCCTGGCCGACGCGGCCCGCCGGCACGGCGCCCTGTTCGCGGTCAACGACCGGGCGGACATCGCCCGCGCGGCCGGCGCCGACGTGCTGCACCTGGGACAGGGCGACCTGCCACTGGACGTGGCCCGCGGGATCGTCGGCCCGGACACGCTGCTCGGCCTGTCCAGCCACGACTGGAACCAGGCGGCCGCGGCTAGTTCTTCGAGGCCCGCTGGGCCTGACTACTTCTGCGTCGGCCCCTGCTGGCCCACCCCGACCAAGCCGGGCCGCGAGGCGCCGGGCCTGGGCCTGGTGCGGGCCGCCGCGAACCTCGGCACCGCGAAGCCGTGGTTCGCGATCGGTGGTATCGACGAGCAGCGGCTGCCGGAGGTGCTCGACGCCGGCGCCCGTCGGATCGTCGTGGTGCGGGCGATTACCGCTGCCTCGGACCCGCGGGCCGCGGCGCAACGGCTCAGTGCGGCGCTTGCAGCAGTGAGCTGACGCGGTGGCTGAGCTGCGACGGCGCGTCGTCGGCGTCCCCCGGCATGCACCAGACGAAGACGCCGGCCTCGATCTCGATCGTGCGCGGCAGGTGCCGCCGTCGTTCGTCGGTGTGGCCCAGCGGAACCAGCGCCGTGGCGGTGCGCAGCCGTTGCCAGCTCGCCGCGAAGCCGGGATGCAGCGGCAGCTCGGCCACCTCGTGCTCGGCGACCCAGCGCATCTCGGCGCTCTCCCGGTTGGGCACGGTGCGCAGCAACTCGGCCGCGTCGGCGACGACCGTCGTGTAGGTCCAGCGCGCGCCGCCGAGCCCGGCGACCTCGGCGGTGACCACCGCCGACCGCACGGTCAGCAGCTCCCCCACCAGGCCGGCCTCCTCGTGCGCCTCGCGGACCGCGGTCTCCTCGGGGGTCTCGTGGCTGTCGCGGGCGCCGCCCGGCAAGCCCCAGGTCCCGCCCTGATGGCTCCACACCGCGCGATGCTGCAGCAGCACGGCGGGGGTGCCGTCCGGGCCGCGGAGCCCGGAGCAGCAGACCCGCCGCGCCATAGCGGCCCCAGTAATGGGCACCGCTGTCGGAAACCACCCAACCGTCACCGTCGCCCTGCACGAGTTCAGGATATGCACGTGATCGCCTGGTCAATTGGTCCGCCTCCACCCATCCGCGGCAACATTCTCTTAGAATTCGCTTATAGAGGTTCGTGCAGCGTTCCAGTGGCCGCGAAAGATGAGGGCTGATTCGACGTGACGGTTGAGCTGGCGCACCCGTCGACCGAACCGCTGGGTACGCGGTCGCCGGCCGAACCAGCCCATCCACGCTGGTGGTTCATCTCCACCACGCCGGGCCGCATCTTGACCATCGGCATCGTGCTGGCGGCCCTCGGCGTCTCCAGCGCCTTCGCCACCTCCACGACCATCAACCACCGGCAGCAGGTGCTGACCGACGGTGCTCAACCACACCGAGCCGCTGTCGTTCGCCGCCGGACGGCTCTACACCACGCTGTCGGTGGCCGACGCGGCGGCGGCCACCGCGTTCATCGCCGAAGCCGAACCGCCGCCTGTCCGGCAGCGCTACGAGCAGGCCATCACCGACGCGTCGGTGGCGGTGACCCGGGCATCGAGTGGTCTGACCGACGAACCGCTGGTGCAGTTACTGGGCCGGATCAATGCCGAATTGGCCGTCTACACCGGCCTGATCGAAATCGCGCGCACCAACAACCGGGAGGGCAACCCGGTCGGGTCGTCGTATCTGTCGGAGGCCTCGGGGCTGATGCAGTCGACGATCCTGCCCGACGCGGCATCAGCTGTATCAGGCGACGTCGGAACGGGTGGACGCGGAAACCACCGCGTCCACGCAGATTCCCGCGCCGGTCATCCTGGTGGTCACCACCACCGCTGTCTTCGGCGCCTTCGCCCATCGGTGGCTGGCCCGGCGCACCCGGCGCCGGATCAACCCGGGCCTGGTCGTCGGCGGGCTCGCTATTCTCGTCATGGTGGTATGGGTCGGAACTGCGCTAACCATCTCCACGACCGCCAGCCGTAGCGCCAAGAACACGGCCGCCGACTCGCTGCGGATCGTCACCAACGTCGCGATCACCGCCCAGCAGGCGCGGGCCGACGAGACGCTGTCGCTGATCCGTCGCGGGGACGAGGAGAAGCGCAAGCAGTCGTTCTATCAGCGCATCGACTCCATGCACTCCCAGCTCGACCAGTACATGGCCCGCAGCGACGCCGTCGACAAGCCCGACCTGGAGGGCGCCGACCAGCTGCTGCTGCGCTGGCGGCAGGCCAACGACCGGATCAACTCCTACATCTCGGTGGGCAACTACCGGGCCGCCACGCAGGTCGCCCTGGGCAGCGGCGAAGACGACTCCACCCCGGCGTTCGACAAGCTCGAGGGCCAGTTGGTCAAGGCCATGGACCAGAGCCGCACCCACCTGCGCAACGACGTCCTCAACGCCCGCAGCGGGCTGTCCGGCGCCCAGGTCGGCGGCGTGGTGCTCAGCCTCGGCGCCGCCATCGCGGTCGCGCTGGGCCTGTGGCCCCGGCTGAAAGAGTATCGATGATGACGCGGCTGGCCCGATTGCGCCGGGCGGGCTCCGCGCTCGCCGCGGTGGCCGTGCTGGCCGGGTGCGCGCACACCGAATCGCTGACGGTGGCGACCGTGCCGACGCTGCCGCCGCCCACCCCGCTCGGCATGCAGGAACTGCCGCCGGAGCCGCCGCTGCCGCCGGACGACCCCAGCCAAGACTGCGACCTGACGGCGAGCCTGCGCCCGTTCCCCACCAAGGCCGAGGCCGATGCCGCGGTCGCCGACATCCGCGCCCGCGGCCGGCTGATCGTCGGGCTCGACATCGGCAGCAACCTGTTCAGCTTCCGCGACCCGATCACCGGCGAGATCACCGGTTTCGACGTCGACATCGCCGGCGAGATCGCGCGCGACATCTTCGGCGCCCCGTCCCACGTCGAATACCGCATCCTGTCGTCCGACGAGCGGGTCGACCGCGCTGCAGCACTCCGAGGTCGACGTCGTGGTCAAGACGATGACCATCACCTGCGAGCGGCGCAAGCTGGTGAACTTCTCCACGGTCTACCTCGACGCCAACCAGCGCATCCTGGCCCCGCGGGACTCGTCCGATCACCAAGGTGAGCGACCTGTCCGGCAAGCGGGTGTGCGTGGCGAAGGGCACGACGTCGCTGCACCGGATCCGCCAGATCGACCCGCCGCCGGTCGTCGTGTCGGTGGTCAACTGGGCCGACTGCCTGGTGGCGATGCAGCAGCGCGAGATCGACGCCGTCAGCACCGATGACTCGATCCTGGCCGGGTTGGTCGAAGAGGACCCCTACCTGCACATCGTCGGGCCCAACATGGCCACCCAGCCCTACGGCATCGGGGTCAACCTCACAACACCGAACTGGTGCGGTTCGTCAACGGCACCCTGGAGCGGATCCGCCGGGACGGCACGTGGAACACGTTGTACCGCAAGTGGTTGACGGTGCTGGGACCCGCACCCGCCCCGCCCACACCGAGGTACGTGGACTGATGGCCGAGTCGCGGGAAGACCGAACAGCCCGAATCCGGCTCCGAAGACGTGAGCCCGGGCACCCAACCGCCGGACACCCAGGGCGGCGACCCGACGACGGGGCGCATCCAGGCCACCCAGGCGCTGTTCCGTCCCGATTTCGACGACGATGACGACGACTTTCCGCACATCTCGCTGGGCACCCTGGACAGCGAGCCGCACGACCGGGTGACGGTGGGGACGCGAGTGCTGCCGCCGGTCCGGCACCTCGGCGGCGGCCTGGTCGAGATCCCCCGGGTGCGCGACATCGACCCGCTCGAGGCCCTGATGACCAACCCGGTGGTGCCGGAGGCCAAGCGGTTCTGCTGGAACTGCGGAAAGCCGGTCGGCCGGTCGAGTCAAGGCGCCAAGGGGGCCGATGACTCCAAGGAGGGCTGGTGCCCCGCCTGCGGCAGCGCGTATTCGTTTCTGCCGCAGCTGAATCCGGGAGACATCGTCGCCAACCAGTACGAGGTCAAGGGCTGCATCGCGCACGGCGGCCTGGGCTGGGTGTACCTGGCGGTCGACCACAACGTCAACGACCGCCCGGTGGTCCTCAAGGGCTTGGTGCATTCCGGTGACGCCGAGGCGCAGGCGATCGCGATGGCCGAACGGCAGTTCCTCGCCGAGGTGGTTCACCCGCAGATCGTGCAGATCTTCAACTTCGTCGAACACAAGGACCGGAACGGAAACCCGGTCGGCTTCATCGTCATGGAGTACATCGGCGGGCAGCTCGCTCAAGCACGGCAAGGACAAAAAGCTGCCCGTCGCCGAGGCCATCGCCTACCTGCTGGAGATCCTGCCCGCGCTGACCTACCTGCACTCCATCGGCCTGGTCTACAACGACCTCAAGCCGGAGAACATCATGCTCGACCGAGGAGCAGCTCAAGCTCATCGACCTGGGCGCGGTGTCGCGGATCAATTCGTTCGGCTACCTCTACGGCACCCCCGGCTTCCAGGCCCCCGAGATCGTGCGCACCGGCCCGACGGTCGCCACCGACATCTACACCGTGGGGCGCACTCTCGCGGCGCTCACGGTGAACCTGCCCACCCGCAATGGCCGCTACGTCGACGGCCTGCCCGAAGACGACCCCGTCCTGACCACCTACGACTCGTTCCGCCGGTTGCTGCGCCGCGCCATCGACCCCGACCCGCGGCGCCGGTTCGGCAGCACCGAGGAGTTGTCCGCCCAGCTGATGGGCGTGTTGCGGGAGGTGGTCGCCCAGGACACCGGGGTGCCGCGGCCCGGGCTGTCGACCGTCTTCAGCCCCAGCCGTTCGACGTTCGGGGTGGACCTGCTGGTCGCCCACACCGACGTCTACCTGGACGGCCAGGTCCATTCGGAGCGGCTGACCGCCCGCGAGATCGTGACCGCGCTGCAGGTGCCGCTGGTCGATCCGGCCGACGTCGCCGCCCCCGTCCTGCAGGCGACGGTGCTCTCTCAGCCCGTGCAGACCCTGGATTCGTTGCGCGCGGCGCGCCACGGCACGCTGGACGCCGACGGCGTCGAGGTGTCCGAGTCGATCGAATTGCCGCTGATGGAGGTCCGCGCGCTGTTGGACCTGGGCGACGTGGCCAAGGCCACCAGGAAGCTCGACGACCTGGCCGAGCGGGTGGGCTGGCAGTGGCGATTGGTCTGGTATCGGGCCGTCGCCGAACTCCTCACCGGCGACTATGACTCCGCCACAACGCATTTCACCGAGTTGCTAGACACCTTCCCTGGCGAGCTGGCGCCCAAAGCTGGCGTTGGCCGCCACCGCCGAGCTGGCCGGCGACGTCGACGAGCAGAAGTACTACCAAACGGTGTGGAGGACCAACGACGGGGTGATCTCAGCGGCTTTCGGGCTGGCCAGATGGCTTTCCGCCGAAGGCGATCGGGCCAGCGCGGTGCGCACCCTGGACGAAGTGCCTGCCACCTCAAGGCATTTCACCACCGCGCGCCTGACCAGCGCGGTGACCCTGCTGTCCGGCCGGACGAAGAGCGAGATCAGCGAGGAGGACATCCGCGACGCCGCCCGGCGAGTGGAGGCGCTGCCGCCCACCGAACCACGCGTGCTGCAGATCCGCGCGCTTGTCCTGGGCTGCGCGATGGACTGGCTGGAAGACAACGAGGCCAGCACCAACCACATCCTCGGTTTCCCGTTCACCGGACACGGGCTGCGGCTGGGCGTCGAGGCCGCGCTGCGCAACCTGGCGCGGGTCGCGCCCACCCAACGCCACCGCTACGAGCTGGTGGACATGGCGAACAGGGTGCGGCCCACCAGCACGTTCTGATTGTTTGCGCCCGTTTTCGCGCCCGGTTTCCCGTCGGGTGTGCGTCCAGGGCGGCGACACGCCGCATATCGCCGCCGTGGCGGCACACTCAAAGCCGTGAACGCACACTCGATGCGGCCAGCGCGGCCCTAACCCGGTGGACGATAGCGGCGGGTCGGTCTTCCGCGACGACCCGGACGATGATCCACCCCATCCGCTCGAGCATCTCGATCCGCCGGACGTCCCTGACGTATTGCCGCCTGTCCGTGCGGTGTTGGTCGCCGTCGTATTCGACGGCGACCATCGACTCCTCCCAGCCCAAATCCAGGAAGGCGACCGGTATTCCGTCGGCACCCGACACCGGTATCTGCGTCCGCGGCCGCGGCAGACCGGCATCGACGAGCAGCAGCCGCAAATAGCTCTCCCTGGGCGACTGCGCGCCGGCGTCGACCATCGGCAGCGCGGTTTCCAGCCGCCGCAAGCCGGGTGAGCGGGGATGGCACCGCGCGACGCGCAGCACGTCTCCGACCTTGAAACCGGTTGCCCTGGAAAGGTCGTCCAGTCGCACCACGGCCGAGCGCACGGCGCCACGGCGGCCGATGTCGAAGGCGGTGCGCTCGGGTGTGGTGACCGCGTATCCACCCATGATCTGCGTCTCGCCCTCCAGCAGCGCATCGCGCCGCGTCAGCACGCCGCGCGGCGCGCGGGCATTGGTGTGCGCCAGCTCGACGGGCACGTCGTCGGGAATCCATTCGGCGCCATGCAATCTGGCTGCGGCGGCCCCGACGACGGTCGCCCGGCGACCCGACCACAGCCAGGCCGCCAGGATCCGCAGTTCAAGCGACGGCTCGACGTCGTTCGGCAGGTAAACGTTCGGAAGCACCGCACGGTAGCGCGTTCTCAGTTGATGCCGGGTCACCGCCCCGGCCGCCAGCGCCTCGCTGCCGATGAACGGATCCCTCATGCCGGGAACATTCGCACGTGAGCGGCAGGTGGGGTGTCCGGCTATCCACAGGGAAAACATAGGTACATGCCGCACAGTTGACGCATGCCGGGGCAGTCCACTTCATGGATCACCACGGCCCGCGTGCTGCGACGGGCCGGGTTCGGGGTGACCGGCCCCGGGGTGGACGCGGTGCTGACCCAGGACTGGCCGGGCTATGTCGACGCCGTGTTGGCCGCGAATCCCGACGCAGATCCGGGTGCGCTCGCCACCCCGATGCCCACCCTGCGGCCGCCCTCCCCGCCCGGGAAGGGCGCCGCGGCGGCGGCCCGCAAGCAGTACAACCAACAGCTGTCCGAACAGCAGGGCGTGCTGTCCGACTGGTGGCTGAACCGCATGGTCAGCGTGCGGCAGCCGTTCCAGGAGAAGCTGACCTTGTTGTGGCACAACCACTTTGCCACCTCGGCGCAGAAGGTCCGGGTTGCCGCCTACATGGCCGCGCAGAACCAGAAGCTGCGCACCCTGGCGCTGGGCGACTTTCGCACCCTGGCCTACGCGATGCTGACCGACGCCGCGATGCTGCGTTGGCTGGACGGGCAGAGCAGCACCGCCAAGGCCCCCAATGAGAACCTCGCGCGGGAGTTCATGGAGCTGTTCGCCCTGGGCCACGGCAACGGCTACACGGAATACGACGTGCGCGACGGTGCCCGCGCGCTGACGGGATGGGTGATCGGCGCCGACGGCCGCACCTCGATGGCTCCCAAACGCCATGACGGCACCGCCAAGGCGCTGTTCGGGCAGACCCGTGACTTCGACGCCGCCGGATTTTGCGACGCCGTGCTGGCGCAGCCGAAGTCAGCGGAGTACGTAGCGGGACGCCTGTGGCGGCAGTTGGCCTCCGACGATCCGCCGTCCCCCCGCACGCTCGACAGGCTGGTCTCCGCCTACGGCCCGGGCCGGGACCTGCGGGCGCTGACCCGGGCGATCCTCACCGACGACGAATTCATCAGCGGCCGTGCCACTGTCGTCAACACGCCGGTCGAATGGCTCGTCGGCGTGCTGCGCGCACTGCGGGTACCCATCGACACAGCCACCCGGAAGGTCGCCGATGCGACGTTGCACGCGCTCGGGCAGCGGCCGTTCTATCCGCCGAGCGTCGGCGGCTGGCCGCAGGGCCAAGTATGGCTGTCCACCGCCAGCGCGGAAGCGCGACTGCGGGCCGGCGGCCGGCTGGCGCACGCCGGCGACCTGTCCAGCGTCGAGAGCGCCGCCCCCGCTGACCGCATCGATGCGGTCGGCTATTTGATCGGTATCGGAGACTGGTCGGACCGGACCGTCGCCGCGCTGCGGCCGCTCAGGGGCACCCCACCGCGGTTGGTCGCGGCCGCCGTCAACACACCCGAATACCTGACGTCCTAGCGAGATCCGATGATGTCCGAGATGAACCGCCGCAGATTCCTGGTCGCCAGCGCGGGCGTCGGCGCGGCAGGCCTGTTGTCTAGCGCGGTTGCGGTCAGTTGGCCCGACCTGATGCGCGCGGCCCAGGACCGGCCGCTGGCCGACGGCGCGGGCGTGCTGGTGCTGGTAACGCTCTACGGCGGCAACGACGGGATCAACACGCTGATCCCCTACGCGGACAACGCGTATCACGATGCCCGGCCGGAGCTCGCGTACACCCCGGGCGACGTCCTGCGCCTCGACGAGACGCTGGGACTCAACCCCGCGATGAAGGGCCTGGCCCAGTTGTGGGACCGGCGGCAGCTCGCCATCGTGCGGGGCGTGGGCTATCCGCGGCCCGACCACAGCCACTTCCGGTCCATGGATATCTGGCAAACGGCGTCACCGGCCGAGCCCGTGCCGACCGGCTGGATCGGCCGCTGGCTCGACGCCACCGGCGACGACCCGCTGCGCGCGGTCAACATCGGACCGGTCCTTCCTCCACTGGCGATCGGAGAAAAGCACACCGCCGCGGCGCTTTCCACGACCCCACCGCCCGGTGCGCGGGGCCTCGACGCGCTGATGGGCGCGCTCGGCGCCGACGACCCCGCCGATACCCCGGCGATGGCCGCGGTGTGCAAGGCCTACCGGGCCGCGCGCACCACCGGTAAGATGTTTGCGCCGGTGAAAGCTCCCGGACACCAGCGCAATTCGCTTTCTACGCAACTGAAAATGGTGTCCGAGGCAGTGCGGGCGGGCGTGCCGACGCGGGTGTACACGGTGCAGTCGGGCGGGTTCGACACCCACGCGGGCGAACGCGACACGCAACAACGCCTGCTCGGGACGCTCGACGGCGCGGTCACACAATTCCTGCGGGACGTCGCCGGCCGCAACGTCGTCGTGATCGCGTATTCGGAGTTCGGCCGCCGCGTGCGCGCCAACGCGTCGGCAGGCACCGACCACGGCACCGCCGGCCCGGTCTTCGTCGCTGGCGCTCCCGTTAAGGGCGGCTTCTACGGCGAGGAGCCCAACCTCACCGACCTGGACAATGGGGACTTGAAGTACACCACCGACTTTCGCGACGTGTACCACGAACTGCTCGTGCGAGCCGTCGGGACCGATCCCACGCCGTCGGTAGGCGCCGGGCGCAAGAGCCTCGGCTTCCTAACCGCCTAGCACGCTGACGCAGTCGCGGGCGATGGCGAGCTCTTCGTCGGTCGGGATCACCAGCACGGCGATCGGCGATTCCTCGGCGGAGATCTGCCGGGCGCCCTTGCCGCCGCCGAGGTTGCGGCGCTCGTCGAGCACGATACCCAACTCCTCCAGGCCGGCCACCGCGTCGCGGCGCACCGCCGCGTCGTTTTCCCCGATGCCGCCCGTGAACGTGATGACATCGGTGTGCCCCAGCACCGCCAGGTACGCGCCGATGTACTTGCGCAGTCGGTGTGTGAACACGCTGTAGGCCAATTGGGCTGCGCCGTCGCCCGCTTCGATCATGGCGCGCAGCCGCCGGAAGTCGCGCTCGCCGGACAGGCCCAGCACCCCCGAGCGCTGGTTGAGCATGGACTCGACCTCGTCGACGCTCATTCTCCCGACGTGGCAGAGGTAGCTGACGACGCTGGGATCGATGTCACCGCTGCGGGTGCCCATCACCAGGCCCTCCAGCGGCGTCAGGCCCATGGACGTGTCGAGGGGCCGGGTGCCGGCGATCGCCGAGGCGGAGCAGCCGTTACCCAAGTGCAGCACAATCTGTTTCAGGCCGCGCAGCGTCCGATCCAGGAAGGCGGCGGCCTGCTCGCTCACATACCGGTGCGACGTGCCGTGAAAACCGTAGCGGCGGATCTGCCAGCGCTGCGCCAAGCCGCGGTCGATCGCATAGGTCGCCGCCGCAGGCGGCAGGTCGTGGAAGAAGGCTGTGTCGAAGACCGCGATGTGCGGAACATCCGGCAGCAGCTTGCGCGCCACCTCGAGCCCCTTGACCGCTGGCGGATTGTGCAACGGCGCCAGTTCCGACAATTCGTCGAGCTTGCGTATCACCGCGTCATCCACCGGGGTGGGCTTATAGAAAGTGTTGCCGCCATGCACGACTCGGTGACCCACCGCCACCAGGCCGCAGGAACCCAGGTCGATGCCCTCCTCGGACAGCGCGTCGAACGCTTGACGAAGCGCGGCGTCGTGGTCGCGGACCGGGGAGGAATCTTCCCCGATCCGTTCGACGTTGCCGGTCGCCCGGGCCACGCCGGAGTCAACGTCGATCAGCTGGTATTTCAGCGAGGACGAGCCGGAGTTGATCACCAGCACGACCCGGTTGGCGCTAGCCATGGATGCCCTGCGCCTGGATCGCGGTGATGGCAACGGTATTCACGATGTCTTCGACCAGCGCGCCCCGCGACAGGTCGTTCACCGGCTTGCGCAGGCCTTGCAACACCGGCCCGATGGCGATCGCCCCGGCACTGCGCTGCACGGCCTTGTACGTATTGTTCCCGGTGTTGAGATCGGGGAAAACCAGCACCGTGGCGCGGCCGGCCACCGGCGAGTCGCCCAGCTTGGTGGCCGCGACGGACGGTTCTATCGCGGCGTCGTATTGAATGGGACCCTCGACCGGCAACTCCGGCGCCCTGAAGCGAACCAATTCCGTTGCCGCCCTGACCTTCTCGACATCGGCCCCGGTGCCCGATTCCCCGGTGGAGTACGACAGCATGGCCACCCGCGGTTCGATGCCGAACTGCGCCGCGGTGCGGGCGGAAGAGATCGCGATGTCGGCCAGCTGCTCGGGCGTCGGATTCGGAATGATCGCGCAGTCGCCGTACGCCAGCACCCGATCGGGCAGACACATCAGGAAAATGCTGGACACGGTGGAGACATCGGGAACGGTCTTGATGATCTCGAAGGCCGGCCGGACGGTGTGCGCCGTGGTGTGGGCGGCGCCGGACACCATGCCATCGACCATTCCGTTGTGCAGCAGCATGGTGCCGAAATACGTCGCGTCGCGCATGATCTCGCGGGCGTGCTCGACGGTGACGCCCTTGGCCTTGCGCAATTCGGCGTACTGGTCGGCGAACCTGAAGCGTAGGTCGCTGGTGCGCGGGTCGATCACCTGCGCGCCGTCGAGATCCACCCCGAGTTCCCCCGACCGCTGGCGGACCTGCGCCTCATCGCCCAGCACCGTGAGGTCGGCGACGCGGCGCTGCAGCACACGGCCGGCCGACTTGAGAATGCGGTCGTCGTCACCCTCGGGCAGGACGATGTGCTTGCGATCCGAACGCGCCTGCAGCGTCAGCCGGTGGATGAACATCTGCGGCGTGGTCACGGTGGGTATCGGAATAGCAAGCTGCGCAAGGAGATCCGTGATGTCGACGTAGCGGTCCATCAGCTCCAGCGCGGTGTCGATCTTGCGCTGCGAGTTCGCGGTGACGCGCCCACGGGCCGCGGCGGCCGCGCTGGCGGTTTCGTAGGTGCCCAGCGTGGTGGCGATGATGGGCAGTCGCAGCCGCAGCCCTGCGACCAGCGCCGCGATCGACGGGTGGAGTTGAAAGCCACCGTTGAGGACTATGCATGATAGCGACGGAAAGCCTTCGGCCCCATGGGCGCTGGCCACGGCGAGCACCACGTCCGAACGGTCACCGGGGGTGATGACCGCCATGCCATCGCTCAGCCGTTCCAGGACGTGGTCGGCGGTCATCCCGGCGACCAGCACGCCGGTGACCTCGCGCTCCCGCAGGGACGCCTCGCCGCTGACCGGCGTTCCGTTGACTGCCTTTTCGAGCTCGGCCACCGTCGGCGCGGACAGCAGCGGCTCCTCGGGCAGCACGTAGCTGCGCTGGGTGAAGGCCTCCAGCGCCTCGGCGACCTCCCCCAGTTGCGCCGGTTCGCAGCGATTGGCCACCACCGCCGCGGCGTGGGCGCGCTGGACGGCCAGCTCGGCCAGACACGCCTCGACGACGCGCGCCACCTCCTCGGGGGTGCGGCCCCGGCCGCTGACCGTGAGCAGCACCGGCGCGCCCAGGTTGACGGCGATCCGGGCGTTGACCGAAAGTTCAGCGGGCTGGGCGACGTCGGTGTAATCGCTGCCCACGATCACCACCGCGTCGCAGTCGTCGGCCATCGCGTGATAGGCGTCGACGATGGTGGCGATCGCGGCGTCGCCGTCGGCGTGCAGCTGTTGGTAGGTCACGCCGACGCACTGCTCGTAGGACAGGCCCGCGGTGGAGTGGCCCAGCAGCAGGTCCAAGATGTAGTCGCGGTCTTTGCCGTCGGGAACCCGCGTGATGGGCCGGAACACGCCGACCTTGGCGACGGTCGCGGTCAACCGGTGCAGCAGCGCCAGCGCGATCGTCGACTTCCCGGTCTCCGGTTCCGGAGCGGCGATGTATATCCCCGAAACACGCCCCGCAGGTTCAGGCAAGTCGCCGCAGCCTGGGGGCCAGGTCCTTCTCGAAAAGCTCTAAGAACCGGCGCTGGTCGTGACCGGGCGCGTGGAACACCAGGTGGTTGAGCCCCCAGCCGACGTAGTCATTGACCTTCTCGACCGCCTCGTCGGGGTCGGACGCCACGATCCAGCGCTTGGCGACCTGCTCGATCGGCAGCGCGTCGGCGGCCTTCTCCATCTCGATCGGGTCGTCGATGCTGTGCTTCTGCTCGGCGGTCAGCGACAGCGGCGCCCAGAACCGGGTGTTCTCCAGCGCCAGTGCGGGATCCGGATCGTAGGAGATCTTGATCTCGATCATCTTGTCGATGTCGTCGACGTTGCGGTCGCTGGCCGCCGCGCCTTCCTTGACGGCAGGGATGAGCTTGTCCTTGTACAACTCCTCGCCCTTGCCGGAGGTGCAGATGAAACCGTCCCCGGCCCGCCCGGCGTATTTGGCCACCGCCGGTCCCCCCGCGGCGACGTAGATGGGGACGCCGCCCTCGGGCACGTCGTAGATCGAGGCGCCCTTGAGCCGGTAGTAGTCGCCGTCGAAGTCGACGCGGTCGCCGCGCCACAGCTCGCGCATCAGGCGCACCGATTCGCGCAGCCGGGCGAACCGCTCCTTGAACTCCGGCCACTCGCCCTCGTACCCGGTGGCGATCTCGTTCAGCGCCTCGCCGGTGCCCACGCCGAGGAAGATGCGGTCCGGGTATAGACAGGCCATGGTGGCGAAGGCCTGCGCGATGACGGCCGGGTTGTACCGGAAAGTCGGGGTGAGCACGGAGGTGCCCAGCACGATCCGCTTGGTGCGTTCGCCGACGGCGGTCATCCAGGCCAGCGAGAAGGGGGCATGCCCGCCCTCATGCCGCCACGGCTGGAAGTGGTCACTGACGGTTGCGCTGTCCATGCCGTGACCTTCGGCTGCGACAGCGAGTTCGACGAGCTCGCGCGGTGCGAATTGTTCGGCGGATGCCTTGTATCCGAGTTTCAGTTCAGCCACGAGTTATTTCTACTCCTAATCCATAGTCGCGACCCCCTGCGCCCGGCTTCGCCGCGCTTGCGATCGCTCCTACACTCGCGGGCATGGCGGAGCTAGTTCAGGTCACCGACACGGTGCACCTCGGCCAGGGGGACGCGGTCAACTGGACTCTGGTCACCGACGACACCGGCGTCATGTTGATCGACGCCGGCTATCCCGGGGACCGCGCGGACGTGCTGGCCTCGCTGTCCAAGCTGGGCTACGGCCCGGGCGACCTGCGCGCCATCCTGTTGACGCATGCGCACATCGACCACCTGGGCTCGGCGATCTGGCTGGCCGGCGCCCACGGCATTCCCGTGTACTGCCATGCCGACGAGGTGGGGCACGCGAAACGGGAGTACCTGGAGCAGGTGTCCATTATCGATGTGGCGCTAAGGATTTGGCGGCCCCGCTGGGCCAAGTGGATCGCCCACGTGGTCCGCAACGGCGGCCTGATCCGCGACGGCATCCCCACCGCCCAACCGCTGACCGCCGAGGTGGCCGCCGGCCTGCCGGGCCGACCGAGGCCCGTTTTCAGTCCCGGCCACACCAACGGACACTGTTCGTACCTGGTCGACGGAGTGCTGGTCAGCGGCGACGCGCTGATCACGGGCCATCCCCTGTTGCGCCGTGGCGGACCGCAGCTGCTGCCGGCGATTTTCAGCCACAGCCAACAGGACTGCATCCGCACCCTGTCCGCGCTGGCGCTGCTCGACACCGAGGTTTTGTTGCCGGGGCACGGCGACGTGTGGCGCGGCCCGATCCGTGAGGCGACCGCCGCGGCGCTCGCCCGGGCCGGCGGCCGATGACGCAGACGCGCGTAACCCGCCACATCCGCGCGCCGCGGGAGTCGGTATATCGAGCACTGCTCGACGCCGACGCCGTCGCGGCCTGGCGGGCTCCCGAGGGGATGACCGCGACCGTGCACTCGTTCGAGGCTCGGGCCGGAGGCCGCTTTCGGGTATCGCTGACATACGAATCACCGGATGGCAGAGGCAAGTCGGCCGACCGCACGGACACCTACCACGGCCGGTTCGTCGAGCTGGTGCCCAACCAGCGGGTGGTCGAGGAAATCGAGTTCGAAACGTCCGACCCGGCTTTCGCCGGCTCGATGCGGATGACGACGACGCTGAGCGACTCCGGCGGCGATACCGCTGTGGTCGTACTCCATGACGGCATACCCTCCGGAGTCTCCCCGCAGGACAATGAGCTGGGCACCCGGATGGCTCTGGACAAGCTGGCCACCCTCGTCGAGTCGCGATGACTTCCGGGTCAACCGGGTACTCGTTGGGGCAGCAAGCGAAAGGAGGGCCATGGGAAAGTAGTGGGGGTTCCATCCCGCGAGCACCAGACGATCCCTCAGCGTCTCTCCGGTGTAGGCCGTCCGATGCGGTCACCACGTTCCAGGCGGCGCGGCCGATCATCGCGAATTGCCTTGCCACCTCGAAGCGTTCGGTGAAGCGTGGTCCCGGTGATGCCGGTCAGTCCGGTCCGGTCATGCCAGCCACTTTTCGAAGGCGATCGGACGAAACGGCCCCCAGTCCGGCAGCGGGTCGGCGGGCACCCGGGTGTACCCGGTCGCGTCGTACAAGGCCTCGGCCTCGGGTTGCCGATTACCGGTGATCAGATAGAGCCGCCGGTACCCGCGGGCGGCGGTTTCGCGCTCCAGGGCCGCCAGCAGCGCCCGGGCGTAACCGCGGCGCCGATAGGTGCGGTCGGTCCAGATCCGCTTCAGCTCTGCGGTTTTCGCGTCGTAACGCCGGAACGCGCCGCCGGTGACGGGAACGCCGTCCAGCACACCGATCAGCAACCCGCCGTCCGGCGGCGCCAACTCGGCTTCCGGCACCGGCAACCAGGACAGGTGAGCGCTCGGCGCGCCGCCGTAGCGCTGCGCGTACTCGTCGGCCAGTTCGGCCAGCAACGGCCGGGCCAGCGGGTCGTTATGCGTGGCCGACATGAACCGCAGCCGCTCGTCTGGGACTGATTCGGACATCAAGACGTCAAACCCGTGTCGCGGTGAGATATTCCGGGACGAATTCGGTGTCGCCGGGGCGGCGGCCCCGCGCCCCGCGCAGCCCCATGGCGCCCAGCACATCGGCGACGGTGCGCTGCACCGTCTCCCAGCCGTTGACAGCCAGATACTCCGGGACGTAGTGGTACCGGCCCGGGTGGGTCAGGCTGGCCAGGTCCACGTCCATGCCGTGTTGGCGCCAGCCTTCGACAAACGACCGCTCCGCCTCCAGCTGCAGCGGGGTCCAGGTCGGCATGTGGTCGGCGGCGAACCGGCTGCCGGCGGCGCTCATTGCGGTGACCCCCTGCAGCAAGCGGTCCTGCACGCCGGGCGTCAGGTATCCGATCAGCAGCTGCTCGGCAACCCACACCGTGGGCGCGGTGGCGTCGAAACCGACCCGCCGCAGCGCGGCCGGCCAATCCTGATGCAGGTCGACGCCGACCGCGCACCGGCTCGCGTTCAGCTCGGCACCGAGGCCGCGAAGCACTTCGGATTTGAAGTCCAGCACCTCCGGCCGGTCGATCTCGTAAACGGTTGTCCCCGGTGGCCACCAGAGCCGGTAGGGCCGGGTGTCCAGGCCGGACGTGAGGATCACCACCTGGCGAATGCCCGCCCTCCCCGTGTCGGCGAGGAATTCGTCGACGAAGCGGGTGTGCGCCGCGCAGATGTCGAGGAACCGCGGGCTGTCGGTGCCGTCCGCGGCGAACCGATCGTCATCGATCACCCGGACGAAGTGGTCGACCGCGGCGGCGCGCACCAAGGGTTCGGCGAAGGGGTCGTGCAACAGCCCCCTGTTGGTGGCGACGGCCCGCGCGGCGGCACCGAATGCCGCGGTCACCGCCACGCCCGCCGTCGCCGCCATGGTTCTACACGCCGGACCGGCGCCGCGCGGCCAGCCCGACGACCGCCCGCCAGCCGAGCAACAGGACCGCGGTGACCGACGCCGCCACCACCACGAAACTGGCCGCCACACCCGCGGAGCTGGCCTTGCGCAACACCATGCCGACGACCACCGTGCACAGCCACACGACCACCCCGGTCGGCACCACCGCGGTGGGGTGTCGCCAGGCGCGGGATGCCAGCCACCCCAGCACCGTTCCGGTGAGAAACGGCCACGCCGTCGTGGCGACGCCGGTGATGTCGAGCCCCTCGTCGTGGCTGCGACGCCCGACCGCGCAGAAGACCAGCACGCCGATGACGTCTGTCGCCAAGGGCGCCAACCACACCCGCCGCCGCATGCAGCGAGACTACCGGGCAGGCCCCCGACCTTGACCCCGGCGCCGCGGTGAATTTAGATTCGTCGGAAATGAACGCACATTCAGCAGGCCGCCTGGCCGTCGTGACCGGCGCCGGCTCGGGTATCGGCAAGGCGATAGCGCTGGCGTTCGCCGCACAGGGCGACCGGGTGGTGGCCGCCGACCTGGACGAGGCCGCCGCGGCGGCCACGGCCAAACAGCACCCCGAGTTGATCACCGCGCTGCCCGTGGACGTCGCCGACCCGGCCCAGGTCGGTGCCCTGCGGGATGCGACCCATGCCGAAACCGGCGTGCCCGACATCGTGGTGAACGCCGCAGGCTGGGACCGCACCGATCAATTCCTCAATGCCACACCGGAATTCGCGGAAAAGGTGGTGGCGATCAACTACCTGGGGCCGGTGCATGTCTGCGCCGCGTTCCTGCCGGGAATGATCGAGACCCACGCCGGCGGGCGCGTCGTCAACCTGGCCAGCGACGCGGGCCGCGTCGGCAGCGCCGGGGAATCCATCTACGCCGGCGCCAAGGGCGGGGTGATCGCGCTGACCAAGTCGCTGGCCCGGGAGATGGCCCGCCACCAGATCACGGTCAACTGCGTGTGCCCGGGACCGACCGACACGCCGCTGTTCCACGCCCAGCCCGAGAAGCTGAAAGAGGCGCTGGTCAAAGCCATCCCGTTTCGCCGCCTGGCGCGGCCGGAGGAGGTCGCCGCGGCGGTGCTGTTCTTCGCGTCGTACGCCGCGTCGTTCATCACCGGACAGGTGATCAGCGTCAGCGGCGGCCTGACCATGGCAGGCTGAGCTTCATGAGCACCGGTACACCTCCCGCCTTCGACCGAGACGACCCGCTGGGCCTCGATGCCTCCCTGTCCAGCGACGAGCTCGCGGTGCGCGACACCGTCCGGAAGTTCTGCGTCGAACATGTCATCCCCTACGTCGCCGAGTGGTTCGAGATCGGCGACCTTCCGGTCCGCCAACTCGCCAAGCAGTTCGGCCAGCTCGGCCTGCTCGGCATGCACCTGCACGGCTACGGCTGCGGCGGGGCATCCGCCGTGCACTATGGCCTGGCCTGTACCGAGCTGGAGGCCGCCGACTCCGGGATCCGGTCGATGGTCTCGGTGCAGGGCTCGCTGGCGATGTTCGCGATCTGGAATTTCGGGTCCGAGGAGCAAAAGCAGCAGTGGCTGCCCGGCATGGCCGCGGGCGAACTGCTCGGCTGCTTCGGGCTGACCGAACCCGACGTGGGGTCCGATCCCGCCGCGATGAAAACCCGCGCGCGGCGCGACGGTTCGGACTGGGTGCTCAATGGTCGCAAGCTGTGGATCACCAACGGCTCCGTCGCCGACGTCGCGGTCGTGTGGGCCGCCACCGACGACGGCATTCGCGGATTCATCGTCCCCACCAAGACGCCGGGCTTTTCCGCCAACACCATCCACCACAAGCTGTCGCTGCGGGCCTCGATCACCAGTGAGCTGGTGCTCGACGACGTGCGGCTGCCCGCCGACGCGATGCTGCCCGAGGCGAAGGGCCTGCGGGGACCGCTGTCATGCCTGTCCGAGGCGCGTTACGGCATCATCTGGGGTTCGATGGGCGCGGCGCGGTCGGCGTGGCAGGCCGCCCTCGAGTACGCCACACAGCGCACGCAGTTCGGCCGCCCGATCGCCGGATTCCAGTTGACCCAGGCAAAGCTCGTCGACATGGCGGTCGAGCTGCACAAGGGGCAGCTGCTGTCGCTGCACCTGGGTCGCCTCAAGGACGGCGTCGGGCTGCGTCCCGAGCAGGTCAGCTTCGGGAAGCTGAACAACACCCGGGAGGCCATCAAGATCTGCCGGACCGCTCGAACCATATTGGGCGGCAACGGCATATCGCTGGAGTACCCGGTCATCCGGCACATGGTCAACCTGGAGTCGGTGCTCACCTACGAGGGAACGCCCGAGATGCACCAGCTCGTCCTCGGCCAGGCGTTCACCGGCAGCGACGCCTTCCACTGACGGGAGTAGTTGGGTGGCCAAGCGTCTGGAATACGCCCGACAGCATCACCAATTCCAGCAAATGGTGTGCGATTTCGTTGACGCCCGCATCCAGACGATCTACGGCGAGATCATGAAGACGATCCTCGCTAAAGACCTGGGCACCTGAGGCGGCCATGGCGATCAGCGACCACGGCGACCTTCCCGTCGAGGAGGCGGTGCGCGTGGCCCGCGCGAGCTCGAGGCGCCGCCAGGTGCTCGACGCCGCGGTCAAGGTCATGGGAACGCACGGCTTCCACCAGATGTCCATGCAGGATCTGGCCGCGGAGGCCAAGGTCAGCGTCGGCCTCATCTACACCTACTTCGGCGGCAAGGAGGACCTGCTGCTCGCCACGATCGTGCGGATCCTCGATGTGTTCCGCGATCAGCTGGCGCCCGTCATTGACGCCGCCGGCGACGACGTGGTGGACCAGTTGGCCGCGGGCATCCGCCGCTACATCCAGATCGTGGACGAGAATCTCGATGGCGTGGTGCTGACCTATCGGGAAAGCCGGACGCTGGCGCCCCCCGATCGGGCGCGGATCAAGGAACTCGAAATCGCCACCGCCGCACCGCTGCGGGCGGTCATCGAAACCGGCATCACCCGGGGCGTCTTCCGCACGGTCGATGTCGACCTCACGGTGTTCGACATCATGCTGCTCGCCCACGGTTGGGCGCTCAAGCACTGGCACTTCGGGCCGGTCTACACCCGCGACGAGTACATCCGGCTGCAAACCCGCCACGTGCTCGACGCATTGGTGCGCGACGACCGTCGCGCCGATTACGCACACGTGCTGGAATGAAAGGCATGACAGGCACCGCCCATCGGATCGGCAGCGCCATCGCGGCGCTGACCCTGGGCGCCGCCGCCGTGGCGCCCCCGGCCGGCGCCGATCCCACCGTCACGCTGCCCCCGATGACGTCCAGTGGCGGCGGGCCGATCATCGGCGGCGGCAGCAATGCCGGGATCGCGCAGCAGCTGTTCAGCTTCGGCACTCCCAACGTGCAGGAGGTCGACGGCTCAGACGCCGCGCAATTCATCACGGCCGCCGCCGCAAGCCCCAATCAGCAACTGGCCGCACCCTTCTCGTTGATGCGCCGGGCGCTGGGATGCCAGACGAACAATTCCGGATTCGGGGCGCGCGCCTACCGGCGCAGCGATGGGCAATGGGGCGGCGCGATGGTGGTCGCGGCCAAGAGCGCGACACCCAACTTCGACGGCCTGGTGGGCTGCGTCAAGACGAATTGGCGCAGGGCCACCCCCGGCACGCAGAGTTCGCTCTGCAATAGCGGGTGGAGCACCCCCAACACCTACGAGAGCCGCCGCGGCGAGACCTACTACATCTTGCTCGCCGGCACCGCCGACGACTTTTGCACCGCGCTCAGCGGCAAATTCAAGGACAACTCCAACGGGTGGCCGTTCTAGCGGTGGCGCGCGAAAGACGTCCGCGGATCGGAGTCGTACGGTGGACATGCGCTGAAAGCAGTGCGCGACCAGAACGACACGGCCAATAAGGGGTAAGCATGTCGCGGCATCGCGTCGTCATCATCGGAAGCGGATTCGGCGGCCTGAACGCGGCCAGGGCGCTCAGACGGGCGGACGTGGACGTCACCCTGATCTCGAAGACGACCACCCACCTGTTCCAGCCACTGCTGTATCAAGTGGCCACCGGGATCCTGTCGGAGGGCGACATCGCCCCGACCACCCGGCTGATCCTGCGTCGGCAGAAGAACGTCCGTGTGCTGTGGGGCGAGGTCGGCGAGATCGACCTCACTGCGAAAACCGTCACGTCGCACCTGATGGGCATGCGGACGGTGACGCCCTACGACAGCCTGATCGTGGCCGCCGGTGCGCAGCAGTCCTACTTCGGCCACGACGAGTACGCCGCCTTCGCCCCCGGCATGAAGAGCGTCGATGACGCCCTCGAGCTGCGGGCCCGCATCCTCGGCTCGTTCGAGGCCGCCGAGGTCGCCACCGATCCGGCCGAGCGGCAACGCCGCCTGACGTTCGTGGTGGTCGGCGCCGGACCGACCGGAGTCGAGCTGGCCGGCGAGATCGTCCAGCTCGCCGAGCGCACCCTGGCCGGTGCGTTCCGGACGATCACGCCCAGCGAATGCCGGGTCATCCTGCTGGACGCGGCGCCCGCGGTGCTGCCGCCGATGGGTCCCAAGCTGGGCCTCAAGGCGCAGCGGCGGCTGGAAAAGATGGACGTCGAGGTGCAGCTCAACGCCATGGTGACCTCGGTGGACTACATGGGCATCACGGTCAAGGAGAAGGACGGCGGCGAACGTCGCATCGAATGCGCGTGCAAGGTGTGGGCCGCGGGCGTGCAGGCCAGCGAGCTGGGCAAGATGATCGCCGACCAGTCCGACGGAACCGAGACCGACCGCGCCGGGCGGGTGATCGTGGAACCCGACCTCACCGTCAAGGGCCATCCCTACGTGTTCGTCGTCGGCGACCTGATGTCCGTGCCCGACGTACCGGGGATGGCGCAGGGCGCGATCCAGGGGGCGCACTACGTCACCACGCTGATCAAGCACGCGGTCAAGGGCCACGACGATCCGGCCAACCGCAAGCCGTTCAAGTACTTCGACAAGGGCAGCATGGCCCTCATCTCGCGGTACAGCGCCGTCGCGAAGGTCGGCAAGCTGGAGTTCGGCGGCTTCATCGCCTGGTTGGCGTGGCTGCTGCTGCACCTGTACTACCTGATCGGCCACCGCAACCGCATCGCCGCGATGTTCGCCTGGGGGATCTCGTTCCTGGGCCGCACCCGCGGGCAGATGGCAATCACCAGCCAGATGATGTATGCCCGGCCGGTGGTGGACTGGGTGGAGCGACAAGCGCAAGAGGGGACGCTGGCGGCGGCCGAACGCATCGAAGCGGCCGAGAAGCAAGCCGGTTAGCTCAGGGCCTGGCCGATGTCGGCGATCAGGTCGTCGGTGCCTTCCAGTCCGACGGAGATCCGGACCACGCCGTCATCGAGTCCGATCGCCGCGCGCCCCTCCGGGCCCATGGCCCGGTGCGTCGTGGTGGCCGGATGCGTGACCAGGGATTTGGCGTCGCCCAGATTGTTGGAGATGTCGATCAGCCGCAGCTTGTCCAGCACCTCGAAAGCCCTTTGCTTGGCGGCACTTTCGGGACAGTCGAGCGCGAAGGTGATCACCGTCCCGCCCCCCGACATCTGCCGCTTGGCAAGGTCGTACTGCGGATGTGACGGCAGATACGGGTAGCGCACCCAGCTCACCGCCGGATGGGTTTCCAAGAATTCCGCGATCCGGTGCGCCGAGGAATTGCTGTGTTCGACCCGGATGGCTAGTGTCTCAAGACCTTTCACCAACACCCAGGCGTTGAACGCGCTCATCGCCGGCCCGGTGTGCCGCATCAACTTCTGCACCGGACCGTCGATGTACTCCTTGTCGCCGAGAATGGCGCCGCCCAGCACCCGGCCCTGGCCGTCGATGTGCTTGGTGCCCGAGTACACCACCACGTCAACACCGAGGGGAATGCCCTGCTGGAGCAGCGGTGTGGCAAAGACATTGTCCAACACCACTTTCGCCCCTGCGGCGTGCGCGAGCTCGACCACCGCGGCGATGTCCACCAGCGACTGCATCGGGTTGGACGGCGTCTCGAAGAAGACCGCCGCGGTGGGCACGGACAGCGCCTCCTCCCACTGTACGAGGTCGTCGCCGTCGACGAAGACGGTCTCGACACCCCAGCGGGGCAGGATCTCGTTGCACACCACGAAACACGACCCGAACAGGCTGCGAGCCGCGACCAGCCGGTCGCCGGCGGCCAGCAGCGCGCCCAGGGAGGTGAACACCGCCGCCATGCCGCTCGCGGTCGCGAACGCCGCGGGCGCGCCCTCGATCAGGCGCAACCGCTCCTCGAACATCCTCACGGTGGGGTTGCCGTACCGCGAGTAGACGAATCGGTCCAGCTCGCCGGTGAACGACTTCTCCGCGTCGGCCGCCGAGGAGTAGACATAGCCGGACGTCAGGAACATCGCCTCGGCGGTCTCGTCGAACCCCGATCGCAGCAACCCGCCCCGCACGCCGATGGTGGCCTGGCTGACGCCGTCGGGCAGGGCCCTTGGCACGCGGACAGAGTCCCCCGACAGGGATCCGTCGGCTTCGGTCATAGCTGCTTCCAGGGCAATCCGATTGCGCGCCAGCCCGATTCACCGCGGCGCCCCTCGTGGTTCAGTTGGCCTTCGAACCCGTCCAGCACGTTGTAAGCCGGGGTGATACCGGCCCGGGTGGCGACCTCGGCGGCCCCGATGGAGCGGTTGCCCGAGCGACACAGGAAGACCACCGGCCGCTCGCCTTCGGCTTCAGAGTCGGCGGGTGGCACCCGGTCCCGCAGTTCGTCGGCGAAGTTGGCGTTGTACGCGCCGTCGGAGGTGTTCCACTCGATGAACACCACCTCGCGGCCAAGGCTGGACAGGTCGGGCACACCGACGAACCGCCATTCGGCGTCGGTGCGCACATCGACCAGCACAGCGTCGGGGTTGTCGTTGAGCATCTTCCACGCCTGAAGGGGCGTGATGTCTCCGGCGTAGGAGCCTGCGCGCTCTGTGCTCATGCTTGTCTGACCTCGTCGTTGGTGAGCATTGTGAGCCAGAATATCCGCGCTCGAGCGTTCCGCCTCGGCGAGGTCATGGCGGCGGACGATCCCCCTCCCGCCCCGGGTCGCGCCCGGTCAGCTGATTTGCGACCTCGCGGGCGCGGTCGCGCGCCACCGTCACCTCCGGCGCCGTCGCCAATGCCTGGAATCCCCGCCCGTCGACGCGAAGGTCGCTTTCCGGCACCCCCAGCGCCCCGGCGAGCGCGGCGGGCGGTGCGTCGGCGCGCTCCACCCGGTGGGCCGCGCCCGGCGAAATCATCATGGTGTCCACCGGCAGGCCCAGGATGGTGCGGGCCTGCAGTTCGAACGCCGAAAGCCGCTGGCTGCGCACGGTCGCCCAGGCGCTGTCGGCGGGGTAGGGCGTGACGTCGGCGAAGTAGACCTCGTCGCCGTTGATCATCAACTCGACGCCGAAGACGCCGCGCCCGCCGAGCGCCGTCACGATCCGCGCGGCAATCGATTTGGCGGAGTCCACCGCGGCCGGGCTCATCTTCTGCGGTTGCCAGCACTCCAGCACGTCGGCATGCTCACCGCGATGGCCGATGGGCGAGCAGAAGTCGATCACCGGCCCCTGGGGGCCGTCGCTGCGCACCGCCAGCAGGGTGACGTAAAACTCGACCTCCACCACCGTTTCGGCCAGCACCCGGTGCTGCTCCCCCTGACCTCCCGTCACGCGCTGCCAGGCCGGGCCGATGTCATCGGGCCCCGACACCACCGACTGTCCCCACCCGCTGCCCGCGGCCGGCTTCACCAGCAGCGGGTAGCCGGCGTGGGCGCCCACCGCCTCGAGTTCGCCGACGGAGCCGACGAACCAGAACGGCGCGGTGGGCAGCCCCAACTCGTCGGCGGCCAGCCGGCGCAGGCCCTCCCGGTCGGCGGTGAGCGCGACGGTGCGAGCGCTGGGCACCAGCTGGGTGTGCGGTCCCTCGAGCCCCTCGAGGGCTTGGGTCGCGACCGCGTCGGTGGTGGTCACCACGAAGTCCGGCTGCAGCCCCCGGATCGCCTTCGTCAGCTCGCCGGCGTCGGTCATCGGTACCACCAGCGACTGGTCGGCCACCGGATGCGCGGGCGCGTCCGCGCGCTCGTCGACGGCGATCACCCGCGCACCGAGGCGCCCCAAGGCGATCGCCAGTTCCCGGCTGCGCGCACCGGAACCCAGCAAGACCACTCGCGGCCTGACGTCGGCTTCCTCCACCCGCGCCCGCGGGGGCACGGCGAGCGCGGTCGTCTTGTCGTCTGGTCCTTCGGTCAGGCCGTCAGTCACCGCTCAAGGATAGGTCGGTCGCGCAGACCTCAAGGCTGGCCGGGAAGCAGCCGCACCATCAGCCCGTTGGCCTCGGCGAGCACCGCGTCGTGTCCGTCGAGGAGTTCCGCGGCCACGAAGGCCTTGCGACCCTCGGTCCTCGTGACGCGGCCGCGCACCGCCAGCGGCGCATCGATCGGGGTGATCTTGCGGTAGTCGACGTGCAGGAAGGCCGTCCGGCTGATCGGCCGTCCCGCGGCGTGCGAGACCATGCCGAACATGTGGTCGAACAGCAGCGGCAGCACGCCGCCGTGCACGGCGTGGTTTCCGCCGACGTGGAACCGGCTGAAGTAGCCGGTCATCTCGACCCCTTCCGGCGCGTACTTCGTCAAGGTCCAGGGCGGCAGCAGCAGGCTGCCCATGCCGGGCAGGTCGGGCGTCCGCCCGGCCGGCGCCCTGCCCTCGTCGGCCTCGAACGGGCGCAAGACCTCCACCAGGGCCGCGGCGCGGTCGGCCGCGTCGTCCCACACGGCCTGAAGATCTGGGCCGGGGTCGGCGGACACGGCCAGGTCCTGCAGCGCGCGCATGGCCGCGACGAACCGGCCGAACCCCGGGCCCGGGCTGGCCGGACCGTATTCGGGAAAGCCGCCATGGTGTTCGTATTCGGGGTCGAGTTCTTTCGGGTCGAGCTCCGTCACGGGCGGGCCGCCAGGACATCGCGGCGCACGATCGTCTGTTCCCGTCCCGGACCGACGCCGATGCACGAAACATGGGCTCCGGCAAGCTCTTCCAGCCGCAACACGTAGTCACGCGCCTTGGCGGGCAGGTCGTCGAATTCGCGCGCATCCGAGATGTCCTCCCACCAGCCAGGCAACTCCTCGTAGATGGGTTCGGCGCGGTGCAGATCGCTCTGGGTCATCGGCATGTCGTGGATGCGCTCCCCGTCGACCTGGTAGCCCACGCAGACCGGCACCGTTTCCAGGCTGGAGAGCACGTCGAGCTTGGTCAGGAAGAAGTCGGTGATGCCGTTGACCCGGGTGGCGTAGCGGGCGATGACGGCGTCGAACCAGCCGCAGCGACGCCGCCGCCCGGTGGTGACGCCGAACTCGCCGCCGGTCTTGGACAGGTATTCGCCGCTCGCGTCGAACAGCTCGGTGGGAAACGGCCCCGAGCCCACGCGGGTGGTGTAGGCCTTGAGGATCCCGAGCACGGTGGTGATGCGGGTGGGGCCGATACCGGACCCGACGGCCGCGCCGCCGGCGGTCGGATTCGACGACGTCACATAGGGATACGTGCCGTGGTCGACGTCCAGCAGGGTGCCCTGGGAGCCCTCCAGCAGCACCGTTTCGCCGGTCTCGAGCGCGGCGTTGAGCAGCCGCCGGGTGTCGCGGATGCGGTGGCGGAAGCCTTCGGCCTGCTCCAGGAGGGACTCGACGACCTGGTGCGGGTCCAGCGCCTTGCGGTTGTAGATCTTGACCAGGATCTGGTTCTTCAGTTCCAGCGCGGCCTCGACCTTGTGGGTCAGCTGTTCGGGGTCGAGCACGTCGGCGACCCGGATCCCCATCCGGGCGATCTTGTCCTGGTAGCACGGCCCGATGCCACGGCCGGTGGTGCCGATCTTCTTGCTGCCCATGTAGCGCTCGGTGACCTTGTCGATGGCCACGTGGTAGGGCAGCAGCAGGTGCGCGTCGGCGGAGATCAGCAGCTTGGTGGTGTCCACGCCGCGGTCTTCAAGCCCTTTGAGCTCGTCGAGCAGCACCCCGGGGTCGACCACCACTCCATTGCCGATGACGTTGGTGACGCCGGGGGTCAGCACTCCCGAGGGAATCAGGTGCAGCGCGAAGTTCTCGCCGCTGGGCAAGACGACGGTGTGGCCGGCGTTGTTGCCCCCCTGATAGCGCACCACCCACTGCACGCGCCCACCGAGCAAGTCAGTGGCCTTACCTTTGCCCTCGTCGCCCCATTGGGCGCCGATGAGGACGATTGCCGGCATGACTCGCTCCCGCCTAATCCCACGTGTTTAAGCCTGCTTATTGTGGTCCAGCCGGTGACCCACCTTAGCCCAGGAGGTTGCGAGGAACGCATGAATAGCGTGGGGGTGTTGGTGTTCGGCGATCGGCGGGTGCCTAGGCCGCTGACCGGCCTGCCGGTCCACCCAGCCGACATCGACGCCGCGATCGGGCCGTACCGGCGCCTGGTGGTCGTCGGCGCCGACGCCGACCTGGCCACCGTGCTGACCCGGCTGCTGCGCGCCGGCCGGCTCGACGTCGAGGTGGCCTACGTGCCGCGCCGGCGCACCCGCGCGACCCGGATCTACCGCCTGCCGGCCGGGCGCCGCGCGGCGCGGCGCGCCCGGCGGGGATCCGCGCGGCGGGTGACCCTGGTCCGCGACGAAACCGGGTCGGTGCTCGTCGGGCGGGCCCGCTGGGCGCCGCCGGATGACGAGCAGTTCATCCACGGCGAGGCGGTCGTCGACGACACCTCCTTGTTCGACGGCGGCGCCCCAGCCGTGGACATCGAGCCGACGCTGGCCGTGCCGGGCCTGCGGGCCCGCGTGCCGGCGCGCTCGCGCCGCTGGGTAGCCGGCCGCGCGGTCCAGCTGGGCAGCACCGGCGTCGCCGTGGTAGGCGACGGCGTGCCCGCGCCGCGCCCGGCGCGCCGGTCGACGTTCTACCGCAACGTCGAAGGCTGGCTGGCGGTCCGATAGTTTCGACCGGTGACCCTGCCCGCCCGGCACGAATCGGTACGACCCAGCCCCATCTTCCTGGCCCTGGTGGGTTTGACGGCGGGCGGCGGGGTGCTGGCCTGGCTGGCCGGCACGAGCGTGCGACCGCTGGCGTACGTCGGGGTGTTCACGTTCGTGATCGCCGGCTGGATGGTGTCGCTGTGCCTGCACGAATTCGGCCACGCGGTGACGGCCTGGCGGTTCGGCGACCACGACGCCGCCGTGCGCGGCTACCTGACGCTGGATCCGCGGCGCTACAGCCATCCCGCGCTCTCGCTCCTGCTGCCAATCGTGATCATCGCGCTGGGCGGGATCGGCCTGCCGGGCGCCGCCGTGTACGTACGGACCTGGTTCATGACGCCGAAGCGCCGCACCCTGGTCAGCCTGGCGGGTCCCGCCGCCAACCTGGTGCTGGCGGTGCTGCTGCTGGTGGCGACGCGGCTGTTCTACGACCCGCACCGCGCGGTGTTGTGGGCCGGGGTGGCGTTCCTGGGCTTCCTGCAAGTCACCGCCCTGCTGCTGAACCTGCTGCCGATTCCGGGCCTGGACGGATACGACGCGCTGGAACCCCATCTGAGCCCGGAGACCCAGCGCGCCGTGGCGCCGGCCAAGCAGTATGGCTTTTTCATCGTGCTGTTCGTGCTCTTGGCCGCCAGCCCGTGGATCTTCGGGGTCGTGCTGTGGTTATTCGATCTCTCCGGGGTGCCGACCTGGCTGGTGTCCGCGGGCAACATGCTGACCCGCTTCTGGAGCCGCTGGTTCTGACCCTTGCAATATATGCGTGAGTCCGCATATATTGCACGCCATGGGCGCCGGCCACAATCACAGTCCCGCCGAGACCGATGGGTCGCGGATGATTCCCCGCATGATCGTCGCCGCCGCGATTCTGGCGGCGTTCTTCGTCGTGGAGTTGACCACCTCGTTGCTGATCAACTCGATCGCCTTGCTGGCCGACGCGGGCCACATGCTGACCGACGTCGTGGCCGTCTTCATGGGCCTGACCGCCGTCACGCTGGCCCGCCGGGGCAGCTCGTCACCGTCGCGGACCTATGGCTGGCACCGGGCCGAGGTGTTCACCGCGGTCGCCAACGCGGGGCTGCTGATGGGAGTCGCGCTGTTCATTCTTTGGGAAGCGATCCAGCGGCTCAGGGAAACCCCGTCGATCCCCGGCGTGCCGATGATCGTGGTCGCGCTGGCCGGGCTGCTCGCCAACCTGGTGGTCGCCTTGCTGCTGCGGTCGCACTCGGGGCAGAGCCTGGCGGTCAAGGGCGCCTACACGGAGGTGGTCGCCGACAGCGTCGGCAGCCTGGGCGTGCTGATCGCCGGTGTGGTCACCGTGACGACGCACTGGCCGTACTCCGACGTGGTGGTCGCCGTGCTGGTCGCGCTGTGGGTGCTGCCGCGCGCGATCTCGCTGGCCCGCGACGCGTTGCGGATCCTCTCCGAATCGTCACCGACCCACATCGACGTGGAGGAGCTGCGCTCGGCCCTGGGCGCGCTCGACGGCGTCACTGAGGTGCACGACCTGCACGTCTGGACGCTGTCGCCCGGCAAGGACATGTGCACCGCGCACTTGCGGAGCGCCGGCGACTCCGCTCGGGTGCTCCAGGACGCCCGTGCCGTGCTGTCGGCCCGCGGGCTTCAGCACGCGACCGTCCAGATCGAATCGCCGAACGGCGCGGGGTGTTCGGAAAGCTTCTAGAGCCCCAGCGCCGGACGCGCCGCGGGGTCGCAATCGTCGAGCAGGTCCAGACATCGGATGTACTCGTCGGGTTCGCCGATCGTGTCGGCGGCCCGCGCCAGCGCCGCCACGCACCGCAGGAATCCGCGGTTGGGCTGGTGCGAATACGGCACCGGGCCGAAACCCTTCCAGCCGCTTCGCCGCAGCTGGTCCAGGCCGCGGTGATAGCCGGTGCGCGCATACGCGTAGGCGGTGATGGCCTGGTCGTCGGCCAGCGCCTGCTCGGCCAGCGCGGCCCATGCCACCGACGCCGACGGGTGCGCGGCGGCCACGATCCCCGGCTTCTCGCCGGCGAGCAGTTCCGCCTCGGCGTCGGGATCGCCCGGCAGCAGGGTCGGGTCAGGTCCGAGAAGGTCTCCGATCGGCGTCATGGCCCTATTCTGCCGCTGCCCCGTTTCGCCGCGGCGCCGGACCTCGACCATCACCCCATCACGGGGGGCGGGTCGCTAAGCTCTCCAACTACCCCACCCGATAGCGGAGGACAGCAGTACTCATGCCCCATCCACCCGAGCCCGACCGCGGCGGCCCGCCGAACCCGCCTGGGGACGAATGGGCCGCGCAACCAGGCGAAGACGCGACCGAGAACGTCCCGTTGGTACCGAGCGACTCCGAGACCGAGACCGTGGTGATCAAACCCGATTCGGGCGGCGGCCCCGGGGAGCCCGACGGAAGCGCGGACGGCCCGCAGCGTGAACGCCGCTTCACCGCGCCCGGTTTCGACTCGAAAGAAACCGCGGTGATCGCCACCACCCCCGAACCCGCCACCGAGGTCTTCGCCTCAACGCCGCGACCGGAGGGACCGACCGCGCAGCTCGGTCAGCCTCCTAAATCGGCTGTGCCGCAATCGATCCCGCCTCGGCTCGGGGAAAAGTTGCGCACCTCGCGGCAATTCAACTGGGGCTGGGTGCTGGCGCTGGTGTTGATCGTGCTGGCGCTGGCCGCGATCGCGATCCTGGGCACGGTGCTGCTCACCCGCGGCAAACACACGAAAGTGTCTCAGGAAGACCAGGTCCGGACCATCATTGAAAGCTTCGACACCGCGATCCAGAAGGGCGACCTGACCACGCTGCGCACCATCACCTGCGGCACCACCCGCGACGGGTACGCGGACTACGACGAGCGCTCGTGGGATGAGACCTACCGCCGGGTTTCGGCGGCCAAGCAGTATCCGGTGATCGCCAGCATCGACCAGGTGGTGGTCAACGGCCAGCACGCGGAGGCCAACGTCACCTCGTTCATGGCCTACGACCCGCAGGTGCGTTCCACCCGCAGCCTGGACCTGCAGTACCGCGACGACCAGTGGAAGATCTGCCAGTCGCCCAGCGGCTAGCTCGAGCCCTTGCCGCCGAGTGTGCGGCCAGCTTCACGTTGGGCGCCGAGTGTGCGGTTGGCCGCACACTCGGCGCCCAACCCGAAACGCCCTAGGCGCCCACGGACTTTCCGGCGCAGTGCAGGTCGTTGCAGGCCTCCACCACGCGCTCGGTCATCGACGCCTCGCCCTTCTTGAGGTAGCTGCGCGGGTCGTAGACCTTCTTGGCGCCCACCTCGCCGTCGACCTTCAGCACGCCGTCGTAGTTGGCGAACATGTGACCGGCGATCGGACGGGTGAAGGCGTACTGGGTGTCGGTGTCGACGTTCATCTTCACCACGCCGTAGCCCAGGGCCTCCTCGATCTCCGACTTCAGCGAGCCCGACCCGCCGTGGAAGACGAAGTCGAACGGCCGGGCGTCGTCCGGCAGGCCGAGCTTTGCCGCGGCGACCTGCTGCCCCTGGGCCAGGATGTCGGGGCGCAGCTTGACGTTGCCGGGCTTGTAGACGCCGTGCACGTTGCCGAACGTCGCGGCCAGCAGGTACCTGCCGTGCTCGCCGTGGCCCAGCGCGTCGATGGTCTTCTCGAAGTCCTCCGGCGTGGTGTACAGCTTGTCGTTGATCTCGTGAGCGACGCCGTCCTCTTCGCCGCCCACAACGCCGATCTCGATCTCCAGGATGATCTTGGCGGCCGCGGCCTCCTTGAGCAGTTCCTGCGCGATGATCAGGTTTTCGTCGATCGGCACTGCGGAGCCGTCCCACATGTGCGATCC
Source organism: uncultured Actinomycetota bacterium (assembly GCA_963820045.1). Lineage (GTDB taxonomy): Bacteria > Actinomycetota > Actinomycetes > Mycobacteriales > Mycobacteriaceae > Mycobacterium. The sequence goes on along the minus strand of CAWFYN010000010.1, from coordinate 1,152,433 downwards.
GAACAGCGGGTCCTCGCCCGCCGCCACCCGCCGGGCCGAAATCGCCAGCAGCGGCCGCACGTAGGTGCCCAGCTTGTCCTCGGGGCAGTGGTCGGTGTGCAGGGCAACGTTGATCGGGTATTTGGCCGCGATGATGCGGGTGAACTCGGCCAGCGCCACCGCGCCGGTCACCATTTCCTTGACACCGAGGCCGGAGGCGAACTCCGCACCACCGGTGGAGAACTGGATGATGCCGTCGCTGCCGGCGTCGGCGAAGCCCTTGATCGCGGCGTTGACCGTCTCCGAGGAGGTGCAGTTGATGGCCGGGAAGGCGTACGAGTTCTCCTTGGCGCGTCCCAGCATCTCGGCGTAAATCTCGGGCGTGGCGATGGGCATGAGCACTCCTGTGTTGAGGCCGGGTGCACCCAGTATCGTCCAGGACGGTCAAGCGCTCACCCCGAAGCCGGTATCTTGAGCAATCATGAGCACCGCCGTGACGGCCCTGCCCCACATCTTCGACCCGATGTACTGGTTGGGCGCAGACGGGGTTTTCGGGTCCGCGGTGCTGCCCGGCATCCTGGTCATCGTCTTCATCGAGACCGGGCTGCTGTTTCCGCTGCTGCCCGGCGAATCGCTGTTGTTCACCGGCGGCCTGCTGGCCGCGCACCCCAACCCGCCGGCGAGCATCTGGGTGCTGGCCCCCGCCGTCGCCCTGGTGGCGATACTGGGCGATCAGACCGGCTATTTCATCGGCCGGCGGATCGGCCCGGCGCTGTTCAAGAAGGAAGACTCCCGGTTCTTCAAGAAGCACTACGTGACCGAATCGCACGCATTCTTCGAGAAATACGGGCCCTGGGCGGTCATCCTGGCCCGGTTCGCGCCGTTCGTGCGGACGTTCGTACCGCCGGTCGCCGGGGTGTCCTACATGCGCTATCCGGTGTTCCTGGGCTTCGACATCGTCGGCGGCGTCCTCTGGGGCGGCGGTGTGACGCTGGCCGGCTATTTTTTGGGCAACGTGCCGTTCGTGCACCACAACCTGCAGAAAATCCTGCTGGCGATCCTCGTCATTTCGCTGATGCCGGCGTTCGTCGCGGCCTGGCGGAACTACCGGGGACGCCGGCGCCCGGCGGCCGGGCCCGACACGGAGCCCGACTCAGGGCACCCGACTTCTGCGGTAAGCAACGAAAGCGTCTAGCAGTTCCGGTCGATCGATCGAACTCTGCTGCACGGCCTCGCCCGGCGCCGCACCCAGCAGAATCCGCTTGATCGGGATTTCCAGCCGTTTGCCGGTCAATGTCCGCGGTATGCCCGGAACCGCCAGGATGTCGTCGGGCACGTGGCGCGGGGAGGCGTGCTGACGGATGGCCGCCACGATCCGCGACCGCAGCCCGTCGTCGAGTTCGCCGCCGTCCGCCAGGGTCACGAACAGCGGCATCCAATAGCCGCCGTCGTCCTGCTCGATCCCCACCACCAGGCAATCGCCCACCTCGGGCATGCCCTCCACCGCGGAGTAGATCTCCGCGCTGCCCATCCGCACGCCCAGCCGATTCAGGGTGGCATCCGAACGGCCATGCACCACAACGGATCCCCGATCGGTGATGGTGATCCAGTCGCCGTGACACCACACCCCCGGATACTTCTCGAAGTAGGCGGCCCGGTATCGACTGCCGTCGTCGTCGTTCCAGAAGCACACCGGCATCGAGGGCATCGGCTCGGTGATCACCAGTTCGCCCTCTTCCCCGATGACCGGGCGGTTGGGCCCGGTCCAGGACTCGATGGCCGCGCCCAGGCAGATGCACGACAGCTCGCCGGCCACCACCGGCAGGATCGCGCAGCCGCCGATGAAGGCGGTGCAGACGTCGGTGCCACCGCTCATCGAGATCACCGGAACCGGCCGGCCGAGGCCCTCCTGGACCCAACGGAATCCCGCCGCGGGAAGCGGTGAACCGGTGGAGCCCACCGCGCGCAGCCCGTCCAGCGGGTACGTCGCCCCCGGCTTGAGCTCCTTTTTGGCGCAGGCCAACAGGTAGCCGGCGCCGGCGCCGAGCATATTGACACCGGCCTCGGCGGCGACCCGCCAAAGGCCGTCGGTGCCCAAATGGGTTGGGCTGCCGTCATAGAGCACGATCGTGGTCCCGGCCAGCAGGCCGGACAGCTGCAGGTTCCACATCATCCAGCTGGTCGAGGAGTACCACAGGAAGCGCTCGCCGGGGTGCAGGTCCAGTTGCAGGCTCAGGTACTTCAGGTGCTCGACCACGACGCCGCCGTGACCGTGCACGATGCCTTTCGGCTTGCCGGTGGTGCCCGAGGAGAACATCACCCACAGCGGATGCGCGAACGGCACAGCCGTGATTTCCAGGGCGGCATCCGATTCCACCGCCGTGGCCCATCCGACGCTGTCGCCGTCGGTCGTGAGCCCGAGCCGCGGCACCACGACGGTGGCCCGCAGGCTGGGCATCGCTCGCCGGATCGTGTCCAGCTCCGCACGCCGGTCGATGCGCTTGCCGTCGTACACCGATCCGTCGGTGGCCACCAGCACCGCCGGCTCCACCTGGCCCAGCCGCGCTATCACGCCGTCCACGGCCACGTCCTGATTGCATACCGCCCAGATCGCGCCGACGCTGGCGGCGGCCAGGGCGGCGACGGCGGCCTCGGCGACGTTGGGCAGGTACCCGACGACGGCGTCACCCGGCCGCACCCCGAGGCCGCGCAGGTAGGCCGCGAAGGCGCCCGTCTCCCGCTGCAGCCGCGCCCACGACCACTCGCAGGCGCCGTCCTCGCCGACGACGATCATGGCGGGCCGCTTGTCGGTGGCGTGCCGGAAGATCTCGGTGGCGTAGTTGAGCGTGGCGCCGGGGAACCACTCGGCGCCGGGCATGGACCGGTTGCCCAGCACCGCGCGGGGTGGACTGCCCGCCTGGATGTCGAAGTAGTGCCAGACGGCGTCCCAGAACCATTCGATGTCCTCGACGGACTTCCGCAGGAGCGCGGGGTAGTCGCCGTAGTTGCCGCGGCCGGTCTCGGCGAGCCACGCCATGAAGTGGGTGAGGTTTGCCTGGGCCAGCGTGGCCTCGTCGGGAATCCAGCTGCCCGGCTCGGTCACGTCGCGCTCCCTGCGGTCACGGCGGTGACGTTACAGGCGGCCTCCATCAGCATCCAGCCCGACAGCTGCACCGACAGGTCCCGTTCGGCCACCTCAGAACTGTCCACCGCACCGTCGACGAACTGCGCCTCCCCGGTCGCCTGGGTGGGCAGCTGGGCGTCGCGGTCCCAGAACGGGCCGAACAGCGGCAGCCCGTCCACCGTTTGCCGGTAGTCCCACGCCGACTTCGCGCTGGCCAGCACGATCTGCCGGGCGGTGTCTCGGGCCACGGCGTCGGCGGCCTCCTCACCGGGCAGGGTGGTGGCGACCAGCGCGAGGTAGCGCGCGGTGACGCCGGAGAACAAGCCGCCGTCCCCGCCGCCGGCACCGGCCAGCACGCCGGTCGGCGCCATGTGTTCACCCACGGCCGCGACCAGCCGATGTACCCGCGCGGCGTGCCGGGCCCGGACCTCCGCACCGGTGCGGACCGCCAGTTCGGTCTCCAGGCCGAGCACCACACCCTGGCAGTAGCTGTACTGCGCGCGGACCAGGGAACCGGCCTTGATGCCGTCGAACACCAGGTGCGTCTCCGGGTCGATCAGCGTGCGGTCGATCCAATCGGCCATCTGCCCGGCCCGCTTCAGGTGATCGGAGTAGCGGGCGAGGAAGATCCCCGCCGGGCCGTTGGCCGGGGCGTTGAAGAACTGGTCCTGCTTGCGCCACGGGATGCCGCCGCCGTCCTCGGGGACCCACGCCTTGAGGAACTCCTCGGCCAGCTTGGGCAGCGCGCGATGGCGCTCGACGCCGGCTATCCGGGCGGCGCGTTCCAGCGCCAGCGCCAGCCAGGCCATGTCGTCGTAGTAGTTGTTGGTCCACGAAAAGTTGTTCCGCAGCCGGTGCGAGCGGACCTGGCGGTTGATCCTGGTGCGCCGCTGCGGTTGCGGGTCGCGCAGCTGCGCGTCGACCAGGCAATCCAGCAGGTGCGCCTGCCACCAGTAGTGCCAGGTGCCGAAGAGCCGGTCCCGCCGCGTCGGCGGCCACCCCACCACGCCCAGCTGCGTCGCGGGCAGCCCCCACAGCCGTTTCAGGTGTCGTTGCGCGACAGCGGCTTCAGAGCTGGCCGCCCGGTTGGCCCATAGCTGATCCATACTCCCCGATCCTGCCTCATACTGAAATATGCGCTACCGGCAAACCATTTCGGGGACCACGCACACCTTTGCGGGGCTGGTCGACGTGCTGGCGAAGGCGACACCGCTACGCTCCGGCGACCAGCTCGCGGGCTGCGCCGCCGGCTCCGACGCCGAACGGGCCGCGGCCGCATGGGTGCTGGCCGACATCCCGCTGGCGACGTTTCTGACCGACGTGGTCGTGCCGTATGAGACCGACGAGGTCACCCGGCTCATCATCGACAGCCACGATCGCGAGGCGTTCGGCCCCATCGGGCAGCTGACCGTCGGCGGCTTTCGCGACTGGCTGCTGGATGCGGCTTCCCGCGACGACAGCGCGGCGCGCATCGCCGCGATCTCCCCCGGGCTCACCCCGGAAATGGTGGCCGCGGTGTCGAAGATCATGCGCAACCAGGACTTGATCCTGGTCGCCGGCGCGGCGACCGCTACGGCGGCCTTCCGAACCACGATCGGGTTACCGGGCACGCTGGCCACCCGGCTGCAACCCAACCACCCCACAGACGACCCGCGCGGAATCGCCGCGGCGCTGCTCGACGGCCTGCTGATGGGGTGTGGCGACGCGGTGATCGGCGTCAACCCCGCGACCGACTCACCGCACGCGGCGTCGGACCTGCTGCACCTGCTCGACGACATTCGCCAGCGGTTCGCGATTCCCGTCCAGTCGTGCGTGCTGTGCCACGTCACGACCACGATGGAGCTGATCGACCGCGGCGCGCCCGTCGACCTGGTTTTCCAGTCGATCGCGGGCACGCAGGGCGCCAATGCCTCGTTCGGCGCCTCCATCGCGATGTTGATGGAGGCCAACGAGGCCGCCCGGTCGCTGCGCCGCGGCACCGTCGGCGACAACGTCATGTATCTCGAGACGGGCCAGGGCGCGGCCCTGTCGGCCGGGGCGCACCTGGGCGTGGGAAACCGGCCGGTCGACCAGCAGACGCTGGAGGCGCGCGCCTACGCGGTGGCCCGGGCGCTGCAGCCGCTGTTGATCGACACCGTGGTCGGATTCATCGGACCGGAGTACCTCTACGACGGGAAGCAGATCATCCGCGCCGGGCTCGAAGACAACTTCTGCGGGAAGCTGCTCGGCCTGCCGATGGGCGTCGACGTCTGCTACACCAACCACGCCGAAGCCGACCAGGATGACATGGACACGCTGCTGACCCTGCTGGGCGTGGCTGGCACCGCGTTCGTCATCACCGTTCCCGGCGCCGACGACATCATGCTGGGCTATCAGAGCCTGTCCTTCCACGACGCGTTGTACGTGCGAAAAGCGTTGGGGCTGCGGCCCGCACCCGAATTCGAAGCATGGTTGGCCAGCCTGGGCATGGCCGACGCCGACGGCCGGATCCTTCCCGTCGACCTCGCGACATCGCCACTGCGCGCACTGGCAGCGGGTTGATGAACCTCCCCAATCTGCCATCGGACAACGACATTTGGGCACCGCTGCGGGCCACCACGCAGGCGCGCATCGGACTCGGGCGTGCGGGCAACTCGCTGCCGACCCGCCGCGTCCTGGAGTTTCAGGCCGCACATGCCGCGGCGCGCGACGCCGTCCATGACCCACTCGACGTCGACGGCCTCGTCGCACGGCTCCACGAGATCGGCATCGACTCCGGCGAGCCGCTGCGGGTCTGCAGCCGGGCGACCTCCCGCAGCGAGTATCTGCGCCGGCCAGACCTGGGTCGCACCCCAGCCGAGCTGTCTGGTCTGCCAAAGACGAAGGCGGACATCGGCTTTGTCCTCGCCGACGGCCTCTCACCCCGCGCCCTGACCGATCATGCCGCGGGCATGGTGGACGCGCTGCTCGGAGAATTCGACAACCGCTACCGGATTGCCCCGCTGGTCATCGCGACCCAGGCGCGCGTCGCGCTCGGGGACCACATTGGTCAGGCCCTCGGTGTCACAACCGTTCTCGTGCTCATCGGTGAGCGCCCGGGGCTGTCGGTCGCCGACAGTCTGGGCATCTACCTGACGCATCGACCGGCGCCGGGGCTCACCGACGCCGACCGCAACTGCATCTCCAACATCCATCCGCCCGAGGGCCTCGACTACCCGACGGCCGCGGCGGTCGCCGCCGCGCTGGTGGCCGGGGCCCGCAAACTCGGCCGCTCGGGCGTCGCCCTCAAAGACACAACGCGAGCAGCGCTGGCTGGCCGCGGCGCCGCTAACGTCTCCGGCCGAGCACCCAACCCAGCACCAGCGCGGCGAGTACTGCCAGCGCCGGGACGGCGTACTTCTTGAGCTGGCCGCCGCCGGCGAGCTGCAGCAGGTCGATGGGCTCGGGCTCGGGGACGGGGGCCTGCTGGGTTCCCGGAACCAAATTCGCCGGCCACGCCGGAATCGGCTCGTCCGATACCGGGGCGCCCGTATTCTTCGCGGCCAATTCGGCTTCCAGCGACTCCACGAACTGGCCCAGCAATTTCTCCGACACCTGCTGCAGCATGCCGCTGCCGAACTGGGCCAGCTTGCCGACGATCTTGAGGTCGGTGTCCACCGTGACGCCGGTACGGTCGCCATCGGCCTGCAGCCGGGCAGTGACCGTCGCGGCCGCGTTGCCGGTACCGCGCGCTTCCTTGCCCTTGGCGTCGATGACCGCGCGATACTGGCCGCGGTCCTGCTCCACGAAACGCACCTTGCCGCTGAACTCGCTGGTGACCGGGCCAACCTTGACCTTGACCTTGCCGAGGTAGTCCTCACCCTCGTGCCCGGTCAGCTGCGCCCCCGGCATCAGCGGAATCACCTGTTCCAGGTCGCACAGCACGTCCCAGGCCTGTTCGATGGGCGCGCTGACGGTGAACTCGTTGGCGATCTTCATCCGGGGGTCCTCTCGTGTGCGGCGACGACGGCGTCGAGGACCAGCCTACGGGCGGCACTACGGAAGTAGAGTGGGGTCCCCGGCGTCGTGGTGGATCCGCCCGGCGATCCGGGCCAGCGGGCGCCCCCCACCGCCCCAGCGCTTGGCGATGATGTCGGCGGCGATCGAGACCGCGGTCTCCTCGGGGGTGCGCGCACCGAGGTCCAGCCCGATGGGGCTGGACAGCCGGCTCAGCTCGGCGTCCGTCAGCCCGGCGCCTTTGAGCCGGGTCATCCGGTCGTCGTGGGTGCGGCGCGACCCCATCGCCCCGACGTAGCCGACCTCGGACAGGCGCAGCGCCACCTCGAGCACCGGCACGTCGAACTTCGGGTCGTGGGTGAGCACGCAGATCACCGTGTGGCGATCGATGGCGCCCGCCGCGGCCTGAGCGGCGAGATAGCGGTGGGGCCAGTCGACGACGACGTCGTCGGCAGTCGGGAAGCGCGCCCGCGTGGCGAACACCGGGCGGGCGTCGCACACGGTGACGCGGTAGCCGAGGAACGAGCCCTGCCGCGCCAGCGCGGCGGCGAAGTCGATCGCGCCGAACACCAGCATCCGCGGCGGCGGCGCATAGCTGGACACGAAGACCTCCATGCCGTCGCCGAGCCGCTGGCCGTCGGGCCCGTACTCGAGGACTTCGCTGCGGCCCAGCGCGAGCAGGCCGCGCGCGTCGTCGGCGACGGCGGCGTCGGCACGCGCCGGACCCAGCGAGCCCGCCATCCCGTCGGGCCGGATGACCACCCGCCGGCCGACCCGAGTCGGGTCCGGGTGGGCGATGACCGTGGCGATCGCCACCGCGCGGCGCTCGGCGACGTCGTCGGCCACCGCGCCGAGGTCGGGAAACGACGCGCGCGAGACCGGCTCAACGAACACGTCGATGATGCCGCCGCACGTCAGGCCGACCGCGAACGCGTCGTCGTCACTGACCCCGTAGCGTGCCAGCCGCGGCGCCCCGGTTTTCGCCGCCTCGGTGGCGAGGTCGTACACCGCGCCCTCCACGCAGCCACCCGACACCGAACCGGTGACCGAGCCGTCCGGCGCCACCACCATCGCGGCTCCCGGCGGACGCGGCGCGGACCGGAAGGTGCGCACCACCGTCCCCAACCCCGCGGTTCCGCCGGCGCGCCAGATCGACATCAGCTCGCCAAGCACATCACGCACGCTTCTAAATTAGGCCCAGAGCCGTGACCCCGGCGTCCGTTCGGGTGTGAATCGTTGGCTTTGAGTGTGCGACCAGGGCGGCGACACGCCGAGAATGCCCGCCCTGGGCGCACATTCGACACCGGTGACGGGCGCCTACCACGCGCGGGACATGTCCCCGTGCTGCCGAATCCAGGCGTGCATCGCGATCCCGGCGGCCACCCCGGCGTTGATGCTGCGGGTGGAGCCGAACTGTGCGATCGACACCGTCATCGCCGCACCCGCCCGGATGTCGTCGGTTATGCCGGGACCCTCCTGACCGAACACCAGCAGGCACTCCCGCGGCAGCGCGGTCTCCTCGAGACGGGCAGCCCCCGGGACGTTGTCCACCGCGACCACCGTCAGCCCGGCGCCGCCCGCGAACCCCAGCAGATCAGCGGTGTTCTCGTGGTGGCACAGCCGCTGATAGCGGTCAGTCACCATGGCGCCGCGGCGATTCCAGCGTCGCCGCCCCACGATATGCACGGTGTGCACCGCGAACGCGTTGGCGGTGCGCACCACCGAGCCGATGTTGGCGTCGTGCCCGAAGTTCTCGATCGCCACATGCAGGGGGTGCCGGCGACGATCGATGTCGGCGATGATCGCCTCCCGCGTCCAGTACCGGTAGGCGTCGACGACATTGCGAGTATCGCCTTCGCGCAACAGAATTGGATCATACCGCGGGTCGTCCGGCGGTTCACCCGTCCAGGGGCCGACCCCGCCTGCCGATGTCCCCCATTCGGTGGGTCCCGGATCGGTCATCGCGGCGTCCACACACCGGCGTGGGTGCCGTCGACCGCCACCGTCGCGTAGAGCAGCGCCTCGTTGATCTCGCCCTGGGTGCACAACGACGCGCTGACGTGCACCGCGTCCAGCGAGGCGTCGGGCAGGATCAGCACCGACGACCCGTACGTCGCGCAGGCCGGGTTCAGCCCGGCGCCGGGCAGGGTCGGCGACGCGAGCAGCATCAGCGGGCCGCCGCGTTTAGCCGAGTCGTCGCGATACCGGGCCGCGATGCCGTCGGCTTCCAGGCCCAGCAGCATGTAGCCGTTGCCGTTGAACGCCGCGGGATCGCCCAGCTGCGCCTTGGTCACCGGGGCGCCGTCGGCGCGCCAGGCCGACAGGGTGGTGGTCTTGACCGCCAGGCCGGTGTCGTTGGCGTTGGTGGGCATCATCCCCACCGGGAACGCGGCCGGGTAGGCAGCAGAGGTGTTCGGGATCCGGTCGCGCGGCGAGTAGCTGTACACGCCACGGACCTGACTCCGATCCTTCAGCGGCCCAAGGCAAACCGTGCCGGTGAGCCGGTCGCCGGTCGCCAACAGCGGCGAATGGACGTCGGGCAGTTTGGCGGTCGCGAGGTCGCAGCTGCCCAGCCCGTTGGACTCCATCGGGTGCGACAACGCGCCGTAGAGCCCGAACCGGATGTCCTCGGGTTTGGCGTGCGGCGTGTGCGGATCCGCCGCGGAGGCGTCAACGTCGATGAGGACGTAGTCGCCGTCCCAGCGCAGGTTCGACACCGCCATGTTCCAGCCCACCAATGACAGCGATTCCCCGAGCCGCGCGCCTTTGGCGCCGTAGGGGCGGACCGGGCGGCTGGGGCCCGAGCAGCCCGTCAGACAGGCCAGCAGGCAGGCCGCGATCGCGAGGAAGGTGCGCACAGCGATGACTACGCCAGCCCCAGATCGCCAAGGCCCAGCACGCTGCGGTACGGCAGACCCTCGGCCTGGATGGCTTCGGCGGCGCCGGTGGAGCGGTCCACCACCGTGGCCACGCCGACCACCTGCCCGCCCGCCTCTTGGACCGCGCGCACCGCCGTCAGCGCCGACGCGCCCGTGGTGCTGGTGTCCTCGACGACCAGCACCCGCTTACCGGCCACCTCGGACCCCTCGATAAGGCGTTGCAGCCCATGGGTTTTCGCGGACTTACGCACCACGAACGCGTCGATCGGGCGTCCCGGCGCGTGCATGACGGCCGTGGCCACCGGGTCGGCCCCCAGGGTGAGCCCGCCGACCGCGGCGTAGTCCCAGTCGCCGGTGAGGTCGCGCATCAGCGTGCCGATCAGGGCCGACGCCCGGTGATGCAGGGTCGCGCGGCGCAGGTCGACGTAGTAGTCGGCCTCCTTGCCCGACGAGAGCGTGACCCGGCCGTGCACCACCGAGAGCCGGCGCACCAGGTCAGCAAGCTCCTCGCGCAGCGACGCCAGGTCAGGTCCTGCCACGGCCACCGCCGACTCGCTTGACGACCGCCCGCGCCAGGGTCCGCGGAATCATCCGCTCGGCGGCGATGATCGCCTTGTATTGCAGGCTCGGGATGCTGATCACCTTGCCGCGGGCGATGTCGGCCAGGCTTTGACTGACCACGTCGTCGACCTCCAGCCACAACAACGACGGCACTTTTGCGATATCGATCCCGGCCCGGGCGTGAAATTCGGTGCGGACGTAGCCCGGGCACACGGCGTGCACTCCGACGCCGGTGCCCTGCAGGCCGACGGCCAGGCCCTCGCTGAACGAGATCACCCACGCCTTGGACGCCGAATAGGTCGACGCGCGGCCCGGCACCAGCCCGGCCACGCTGGCGATGTTGATGACGGTGCCGGCGCCCGCGTCGAGCATGACCGGCAGGGCCGCCCGGGTGAGGTGCATGACCGCGGCGACGTTGACGTCGAGCTGCGACTGCAACACCGCGGGGTCTGTCGCCCAGAACTCGCCGGAGGTGGCGAAGCCGGCGTTGTTCACCAGGACTCGCACTCCGCGTGCCAGGCGTTCGCGGACCTGGTCGCGGCCGGCGGGATCGGCCAGGTCGGCGGGCAACACCTCGATGCTGCCGGCCCGGTCTTCGAGTTCGCCCGCCAGTTGCGTCAACCGGTCCACGTCGCGGGCGACCAGCACCAGGTCGTAACCGTCGTTCGCAAAGCGTCGCGCGTAGCCGGCCCCGATCCCGGACGTGGGGCCGGTGATCAGGGCTACAGGACGAGGCATGAGCGACATCCTAATGACGGCGGCCGCACCGCCCATCCGGTGCCCGGCTCGGCGTCAGTGCTGATAATTGGTGGCCTGATGGCCGTTGCGCCCGGTCGGCGGCGGACGCCGAACGGCGTCCGGACCGCGTTGCTCCCGGCGGATCGGCTCGGCCGGGCGGCGAGCCGCCTGAACATCCGAGCCCCGCAGCCCCGCGACGTCCTGCTGCGCGCGGCGGGGCGGCAACTCGGCGCGGCCGGCCGGCGCCAGCGGGCGGCTCGGGGACGCGTTGCGCAGCCCCGCGGGCGCGCCCGCCTCCTGCTGCGTCTCCTCCGGCAGCGGCGGCAGCACCCGCAGCAGGTCGTTGAACTGCCGCACGGTGCGCAGCCCCTCGTCCCACTGGGTGCGGGTGCTGGTGACCGGCATGGCGACCAGCGTCCAGTTCTGCTCGTTCCACATGATCTCGGCGCTGTCCGGTGCGGTGTGCGCGAAGGTGACCATGCGGCGGTCGCAGGCCCGCCGGGCCGCGTCCAGGTTGGTGGAGTACACCATCCGCGGGCCGATCGCACCCAGCAGCCAAATGTCGCTCTCCCGTGGCTCTTTCAGGCCCTTGAGCCGCAGGTCGACCACGACGTTGGTGCCCACCTTGCGGTGCAGCGCGATCACGGTGGCGACTTCCTCGAGGTCGAAGATGTACACCGCCTCGCCGCGGATCTGACCCAGCACGACGTTCTGGGCGGCGATGTCGCCCACCGTCGAGATCACACCGCGCGTCCAGCGCTTCAGGATGTCGGCCGATTCACGCTCGTAGTCGAACCCGTGCGACCGCGCCCACGACTTGCGGCGCCTGCTGCGCCCGCGGCGTCGATCGAGATCGACGTACAGCAACACCCCCGCGCCGACGAAGCACAGCGCGGAGAGCGTGAACCAAAGGGGGACCATCCCACACAGGGTATCCGTTATTGCGCTGGAATAAAGAAGTCCAGCAGGTCACAACCCAATCACAGGACGGAACACCCGTCCCACGCAATGGTCCCCCGCCCGGCTCAGCCCAGGATCAGCCGAGGATCAGCGAATCGCCGTCCGGGCTGACGTTCACCGGAACGGTGTCGCCGTCGTGCACGTCGCCGGCCAGCAGCAGCTTGGCCAACTGGTCGCCGATGGCCTGCTGCACCAACCGGCGCAATGGCCGCGCGCCGTACACCGGGTCGAATCCGCGCTGCGCCAGCCACTGCTTGGCCGGCAGCGACACCTCCAACGTCAGGCGACGCTGCGCCAGCCGCTTCTGCAGCTGGGCCAGCTGGATGTCGACGATCGAGACCAGCTCACCGGGCTCGAGACCGTGGAACACGATCACGTCGTCGAGCCGGTTGATGAACTCCGGCTTGAACGCTGCGCGCACCGCCGCCATCACCTGCTCCTCGTTGCCGCCCGACCCGAGGTTGGACGTCAGGATCAGGATCGTGTTGCGGAAGTCGACCGTGCGGCCCTGCCCGTCGGTGAGCCGGCCCTCGTCGAGCACCTGCAGCAGCACGTCGAATACGTCCGGGTGCGCCTTTTCGATCTCGTCGAACAGGATCACCGTGTACGGGCGCCGCCGCACCGCCTCGGTCAGCTGACCGCCCTGGTCGTAGCCGATGTAGCCGGGAGGCGCGCCGACCAGGCGGGCCACCGAGTGCTTCTCGCCGTACTCGCTCATGTCGATGCGGACCATCGCGCGTTCGTCGTCGAAGAGGAACTCCGCCAGCGCCTTGGCCAGCTCGGTCTTACCGACACCGGTCGGCCCGAGGAACATGAACGACCCAGTCGGCCGGTTGGGGTCGGCCACACCGGCCCGGCTCCGGCGCACCGCGTCGGACACGGCGGTCACCGCCTTGCGTTGCCCGATGACGCGCCGGCCCAGCTCGTCCTCCATGCGCAGCAGCTTGGCGGTCTCGCCCTCGAGCATCCGGCCGGCGGGGATGCCGGTCCAGGCCGACACCACGTCGGCGATGTCGTCGGGTCCGACCTCCTCCTTGAGCATCAGGTTCTCGCGGGCCTCGGCCTGCGGCAGGGCGGCGTCGAGTTTCTTCTCGACCTCGGGGATGCGCCCGTAGCGCAGCTCGGCGGCCTTGGCCAGGTCGCCATCGCGCTCGGCGCGCTCGGACTCGCCGCGCAGCGTGTCCAGCTGCTCCTTGAGTTCGCGGACCACGTCGATCGCGCTCTTCTCGTTCTGCCACCTGGTGGTGAGCTCGGCCAGCTTCTCCTTCTGGTCGGCCAGCTCGGAGCGCAGCTTCTCCAGCCGTTCCTTGGACGCCTCGTCCTCTTCTTTGGCCAGCGCCATCTCCTCGATCTCGAGGCGGCGCACCAGGCGCTCGACCTCGTCGATCTCGACGGGCCGCGAATCGATCTCCATCTTCAGCCGGCTGGCGGCCTCGTCGACCAGGTCGATGGCCTTGTCCGGCAGGAACCGTGCGGTGATGTAGCGGTCGGACAGCGTCGCCGCGGCGACCAGGGCCGAGTCGGTGATGCGCACACCGTGGTGCACTTCGTAGCGGTCCTTCAGCCCGCGCAGGATGCCGACGGTGTCCTCCACCGACGGCTCGCCGACCAGCACTTGCTGGAAGCGCCGCTCCAGCGCGGCATCCTTCTCGATGTACTTGCGGTACTCGTCGAGCGTGGTGGCACCGACCAGCCGCAGCTCGCCGCGGGCCAGCATCGGCTTGATCATGTTGCCGGCGTCCATCGCGCCCTCACCGGTCGCACCGGCACCGACGATGGTGTGCAGCTCGTCGATGAACGTGATGATCTGACCGGCGGAGTTCTTGATGTCGTCGAGCACGGCCTTCAGCCGCTCCTCGAACTCGCCGCGGTACTTGGCGCCGGCCACCATCGAGCCGAGGTCCAGGCTGATGACGGTCTTGTCGCGCAGGCTCTCGGGCACGTCGCCGGCGACGATGCGCTGGGCCAGGCCTTCCACGATGGCGGTCTTGCCGACGCCGGGCTCACCGATCAGCACCGGGTTGTTCTTGGTGCGCCGGGACAGCACCTGCACGACGCGGCGGATCTCGTTGTCCCGTCCGATGACCGGGTCGAGCTTGCCTTCCCGGGCAAGGGCGGTCAGGTCGGTCGAGTACTTCTCCAGCGCCTGGTAGGTAGCCTCCGGCTCGGGGCTGGTGACCCGGGCGCTGCCGCGGACCTTGACGAAGCCGTCGCGCAGGGCCTGCGGCGACGCGCCGTGGCCGGTCAGCAGCTTGGCGACGTCCGAGTCGCCGGTGGCGAGACCGACCAGCAGGTGCTCGGTCGAGACGTACTCGTCGTCCATCTCGGTGGCCAGTTGCTGGGCGGTGGTGATGGCGGCCAGTGATTCGCGCGACAGCTGGGGCTGCGAATTGGCGCCGCTGGCCTGGGGCAGCCGGTCGACCAGGCGTTCCGCCTCGGTGCGAATGATCGCGGGCTGAACGCCGACAGCCTCCAACAGCGGTCCCGCGATCCCGTCGGCCTGCGTCAACAGGGCCATCAGCAGGTGCGCGGGCCGGATCTCGGGGTTACCGGCGGCCGAGGCCGCCTGGAGCGCCGAGGTCAGCGCCGCTTGCGTCTTGGTTGTCGGGTTGAAAGAGTCCACGACGCCTCCGTTCGCGTTTGTACCGAAATGCTTGTCGCGTTGTTCAACGCCGTCAAGGTTGAGTGTGTTCCGCTCAACTCTGACGAGTTTTGGGCAATACGTCGCACGGGGTACCCCTCGAAGCGATGACGCGGACGGAACACCACGACCGGGACGACGCCACGCCAGCCGCGGCGCCGCGCCGGGTTCCCGCCGGCGTCCGGCTGGCCATCGTGGCCGGGGGGCTGGCGCTGGCGGGCTTGGCCGCGGCCGGATTTCGCACCGATCTCGCCCGCGGCGGCCCGTCGGCGACCGTCCCGGAGTCGGGCACGTTGCAGGTCAACGGGACCGGCACGACGAAGACCATCCGCTGCCACGGTGGATACCTCTCGGTCAGCGGCCAGGCCAACACGATCACCATCACCGGCCACTGCACCAGCGTCAGCGTCTCCGGTCACGGCAATCGCGTCGCGGTCGACAGTACCGACGCGCTGAGCACGTCAGGAACCGGCAACGCGGTCACCTACCACTGGGGCTCACCCAACGTCGTCGACGCCGGAACGGCCAACAGCGTCGGGCAGGGCTGAGCGGGGATTACCGGCGCGCGACGCGCCTAGAATCGGGGCCCGTGGGCCTCGAGGACTCCGATGCGTTACGGGTGCTGCGCGATGCCTTCGCGCAGGACGGGTCGGGGCCCGGCGATGAGGTCGTCCGCCGGTTCTACACCCACTGGTTCGGCCTCGACGTCTCGGTACGCGACCTGTTCCCGCCCGAAATGGGCGGGCAGCGGGCCGCTTTCGCCCACGCCCTGCACTGGGTGTACGGCGAACTCGTCGCCCAGCGCGCCCAGGAACCGGTGGCCTTCCTCGCTCAGCTCGGCCGGGATCACCGCAAATACGGTGTGCTGCCTCACCATTACGACACGTTGCGGCGCGCGTTGTTCTCGACGTTGCGGACGCACGTGGGCGATGCCTGGACCGGCGCCGTCGATGACGCGGCCAACCAGTCGCTCAACCTGATCACCGGGGTGATGAGGGGCGCCGCGGACGCCGATGAGGGGCCCGCCTGGTGGGACGGCACGGTCATCGAGCACGCGCGGGTCTCCCGCGATCTTGGGATCGTCCGGCTGCAGCTCGACCGCCCGATGGACTATCACCCCGGCCAGTACGTCAACGTCCACGTCCCGCAATGCCCGCGCCGTTGGCGATACCTGTCCCCGGCCATTCCGGCGGATCCCGGCGGCGGCATCGAGTTTCACGTCCGCGTGGTCCCCGGCGGTTTGGTCAGCACCGCCATCGTCAACGAGACCCGGCCCGGCGACCGGTGGCGGCTGTCCAGCCCGCACGGCGGCCTGCGGGTCGACCGAGACGGCGGGGACGTGCTGATGGTCGCGGGCAGCACCGGGCTGGCACCCCTGCGGGCGCTGATCATGGACCTCAGCCGCTACGCGGTGAACCCACGAGTGCACCTGTTCTTCGGCGCCCGCTACCGCTGCGAGCTCTATGACCTGCCGACCCTGTGGCAGGTGGCGTCACACAACCCGTGGCTGTCGGTCTCGCCGGTCTCGGAGTATGGCGCCGACCCGTCGTGGGCCGCCGAATATCCCGACGTCACGCCGCCGCGCGGCCTGCACGTCCGGCAAACCGGCCGGCTCCCCGACGTGGTGACCAGATACGGCGGCTGGGGCGACCGGCAGATTCTGATCTGCGGCGGACCGGCGATGGTCCAGGCCACCAAGGCAGCCCTGATCGCCAAACACGCTCCACCGGAACATATTCAGCACGACCCACTGTCGGAGGTAAGCATGCGTGTCGTCACCCTGCGCGACCCGGCGTCAACGGTCACCGCGGAATTCGTTCCCCAGGCCGGCATGATCGGCACCTCGCTCAGCGATGCCGGCGTGGAGCTGCTCGGGCAACGCCGTGGGCTGGACGCCTACGTGACGGCGGGCAAGACGATGGGGATCCCGATCCTGTATCCCTGGGCGAATCGGTTGGGCGAGAACACTTATACCGCCGAAGGGGTGACGGCGACCCTCACGGCGGGCGAAAACGGTGTCCGCGCCGACCCCAACGGGTTGCCCATCCACGGCGTGCTGGCCGGGTACCCGGGCTGGCGGGTGACGGCCGAGTCGGCCAACGAGTTAACCGCCGAGTTGGATTTCGCCGCCGACCCACAGTTGCTGGCCAGCTTCCCGTATCCGCATGTGCTGTCAGTGGCGGTCCGGCTGGCCGAGCGGACCCTGACGGTGCGCACCACGGTCAGCGCGACCGCCGAGACGGCGGTGCCGCTGTGCTTCGGCTTCCACCCCTACCTGCGCCTGCCGGATGTCGCCCGTGCCGAGTGGGTCATCCACACGCCACCGCTGCGGCAGTTGTTGCTCGACGAACGAGGGCTGCCGACCGGTGCGTCCGAACCTGCGTCGGCGCGCGAGGAGGCGTTGGGCGACAAGGCTTTCGACGATGCATATGACCAGGTGCCCGACGGCGCGGTGTTCGCGGTCTCCGGCGGCGGGCGCCGGCTCGAGGTGCACTTCCAGCAGGGGTATCCGGCGACGCAGATCTTCGCGCCTAACGGGGAGGACCCCGAAAAAAGCATCGTGTGCTTCGAGCCGATGACCGCACCGACCGACGCCCTGCGCCGCGGCGGCTACCGATGCGCGCGGCCGGGCGAAGCGGCGGCCGCGCAGTTCGCCATCCGCGTCTGATCAGCTGCGCCTTCTGCGCGGCTGCCACACCACCAGCGCGGTGCTCTTGGGCACCACCGCCAGATCGCGGCGCTGGCCGGTGCGCATCTGCGCCAGCTCCTCGGTGAGCTCCTTGACCCGCGATTGCAGCGCCTCGACCTGATTGGTCAGTTCGATGATCCGTTTGATGCCGGCGAGGTTGACCCCCTCGTCCTGGGACAGCCGCTGCACCTCGCGCAGCAGGTCGACGTCGTGCTCCGAATAACGCCGTCCCCCACCGGAAGTGCGGCGCGGGCTGACCAGGCCGAGGCGATCGTAGGTACGCAGGGTCTGGGCGTGCATGCCGGCCAGTTCGGCGGCCACCGAGATCAGGAACGTCCGGGACTCTTCGCGTGGATTCTTGGCCATCTAGCGATTACCCGCCCATCCGGCCCGCGGGTCGAACCCGCTGGCGCGCTCGGCGGCCGCGTACGCCTCCAGCGCTTCCTGCGCGGCGCCCTCGACGTTCGGCGGCACGGCGACCTTGACGGTGACGAGCAGGTCCCCGTTGCCGCCGCTGCGCTTGGGAACGCCGCGCCCGCGCACCCGCAGGATGCGGCCGTCGGAGGTGCCCTTGGGCACCCGGACACCGACCTTGCCGTCCAGCGTCGGCACCGAAATCGTTGAACCCAAAGCCAATTCGGTGAAGCTGACCGGAACGGTCACCGTGAGGTCGTCGCCGTCGCGGCCAAATACCTTGTCGGGCCGCACATGTACCGTCACGTACAGGTCACCCGACGGGGCCCCGCGCAATCCGGCCTCACCCTGCCCGGGCAGCCGGATGCGCTGCCCGTCCTCGACGCCGGGCGGGATCCGCACGTTGATGGTGCGGGTGCGGGTGGTGACCCCGGTCCCTTTGCATTCGTCGCAGGGGTGCTCGATGATCGAGCCGCTGCCCCGGCAATCGGTGCAGGGCTCGGAGAAACCGAACGCGCCCTGGTTGCGGCTGATCACGCCGGAACCGTTGCAGGTGGGGCACACCTTCGGGCTGGTGCCCGGCCGCGCGCCGCTGCCATGGCAGTTGGTGCACGGCGCCGGGCTGGTCAGCCGCAACGGCATGGCCACGCCCTTGGCGGCCTCGACGAAATCCAGCTGCGTCTCGGTCTCCAGGTCGTTGCCGCGTCGCGGCCGGCTGGGACGGGCGCTGGCGCCGCGCCCGAACAAGCCGCCGAACAGGTCACCGATGTTGGCGCCGCCGCTTCGGCCGGCGGCGTCGAATAAATCGTTGAGGTTGAATTCGGCGCCGTCACCGCCGCCACCGAACCCGCCGAAACCTCCGGTGTCGAACCGGCGGCCGCCGAAACCGCCGCCCGCGAACAGGCGGCGGGTTTCGTCGTACTCCTTGCGCTTGGCCGGATCGGACAACACGTTGTGCGCCTCCGACACCGCTTTGAATCGCTCGCCGGCGGCGGGGTTGTCGGGATTGGCGTCGGGATGCAGGTCGCGCGCTAGCTTGCGGTAAGCGCGTTTGATCTCTTCGGGGCTGGCGTCAGAGGAGACGCCCAGCTCCTTGTAGAAGTCCTTTTCGACCCATTCTCGCTGGGCCATGCCGCGTCACCCCCTCTCACCTTTCTGTTCTTTTGTTGTGCTGATTGTGTGGTCTATTCACCGGATGCGCCGGGATTATCGTCCGATTCGACAGGTTCGGCCGCCGCGGCGCCCTCGTCCGCCACCGTGTCGATGACACCGACCAACGCGTGCCGCAGGACCTGGTCGCCCAGTTTGTAACCCTGCCGCATGACCGTGCCGATCACCGGTTTGGAGCCGTCGCCGCCGTCGCCCTCGTGCTGCACGGCCTCGTGCAACACCGGGTCGAAGTCCTCGCCTTCCTCGCCGAACGCCATCAGACCGAGTCCGGTCAGGGCGCCGTCCAGCTTGTCGGCTACCGACTTCAGCGGGCCGGACTCCAGGTCACCGTGCTTGCGCGCCCGCTTGAGATCGTCGAGCACGCCCAACAATTGGCTGACGACGCCGGCCTTGGCCCGGTCGGCCGCGGCCTGCTGGTCGCGCAGCGCGCGCTTGCGGTAGTTGGCGAAGTCGGCCTGGACCCGTTGCAGGTCACCCAGCAATTCGGCGGCCTTACCGGCCTCCTCGGGACTTTCGCCCGAAAAGTCCCCCGACGCACCCCCTCCCGGCCCCCCTCCTTGTCGGGGACCGGGAGGGGCGTGCCGCACTTCACCCGTTTCGGGATCGATCCGCCGCTTGTCGGTGACGGTTACCTGCTCCTGTGGATTGCCATCCGGTTTTTGATTTCCGTCGGTCACTTGGACTCCCGGTCGTCGTCAACCACCTCCGCGTCCACGACGTCATCGGCGGAGCCGGACGAAGCGCCGGGCTCGCCGCCGTCCTGCGCGCCCGCGGCTTGGGTGGCCTCGTAGATGGCTTGGCCGAGCGCCTGGGACTCCTGGCCCAGCTTCTCCATCGCCGACTTGATCGCGGAGATATCGCTGCCGCCCAGCGCCGACTTGGCCTCGGCCACGGCGGCATCCACCTTGTTCAGCGTATCCTCGGGAACCTTCGAACCGCCCTCGGCGCCACGCTGTTCGGCGACGAACTTCTCCGTCTGGTAGACCAGCGTCTCGGCCTGGTTGCGGATGTCGGCCTCTTCCCGACGCTGGCGGTCCTCCTCGGCGTGCGCCTCGGCGTCCTTGATCATCCGGTCGATCTCCTCCTTGGACAGGCCGGAGCCCTCCTGGATCTTGATCGTGTTCTCCTTGCCGGTGCCCTTGTCCTTGGCCGTGACGTGCACGATGCCGTTGGCGTCGATGTCGAAGGTGACCTCGATCTGCGGGACGCCGCGGGGGGCCGGGGGGATGCCGGTCAGCTCGAAGGAGCCGAGCAGCTTGTTGTGCGAAGCGATTTCGCGCTCACCCTGGTAGACCTGGATCTGCACCGACGGCTGGTTGTCGTCGGCCGTGGTGAAGGTCTCCGACCGCTTGGTGGGGATCGTGGTGTTGCGCTCGATGAGCTTGGTCATCACGCCACCCTTGGTCTCGATACCCAGGCTTAGCGGCGTAACATCAAGCAGCAGAACGTCTTTCACCTCACCCTTGAGGACACCGGCCTGAAGAGCCGCTCCCACCGCCACAACTTCATCGGGGTTGACGCCCTTGTTGGGCTCCTTGCCACCGGTCATCTCCTTGACCAGATCCGACACCGCGGGCATCCGGGTGGAACCACCCACCAGGACCACGTGGTCGATCTCGGACACCGAGATGCCGGCGTCCTTGATGACGGACTGGAAGGGCTGACGCGTGCGGTCGAGCAGATCCTGCGTGATCTTCTGGAACTCGGCGCGGGTCAGCTGCTCGTCGAGGAACAGCGGGTTCTTGTCCGCGTCGACGGTGATGTAAGGCAGGTTGATCGAGGTGCCCTGTGAACTCGAGAGCTCGATCTTGGCCTTCTCGGCGGCCTCACGCAGCCGTTGCATCGCCATCTTGTCCTTGGTCAGGTCGATTCCGCTGGTGCCCTTGAACTTGTCGACGAGCCACTCGACGACGCGGTCATCCCAGTCGTCCCCACCAAGGTGGTTGTCACCGCTGGTGGCCCGGACCTCGACCACGCCCTCGCCGATCTCGAGCAGCGAGACGTCGAACGTACCGCCACCGAGGTCGAAGACCAGGATGGTCTGTTCCTTCTCACCCTTGTCCAGGCCGTAGGCCAGCGCCGCCGCGGTGGGCTCGTTGACGATGCGCA
Organism: uncultured Actinomycetota bacterium; assembly: GCA_963820045.1. Lineage (GTDB taxonomy): Bacteria > Actinomycetota > Actinomycetes > Mycobacteriales > Mycobacteriaceae > Mycobacterium. The sequence goes on along the minus strand of CAWFYN010000010.1, from coordinate 1,131,194 downwards.
GCACGTTCAGGCCGGCGATCTGTCCGGCTTCCTTGGTTGCCTGCCGCTGGGCGTCGTTGAAGTAGGCGGGCACGGTGATGACCGCGTCGGTGATGTCCTCACCCAGGTACGCCTCGGCGTCGCGCTTCAGCTTCATCAGCACACGGGCGCTGATCTCCTGCGCGGTGTATTTCTTGTCGTCGATCTCGATGGACCAGTCGGTGCCCATGTGCCGCTTGACGGAACGGATGGTGCGGTCGACGTTGGTGACCGCCTGGTTCTTGGCGGGCTGGCCGACGAGCACCTCACCGTTGCGCGCAAAGGCGACGATGGACGGGGTGGTCCGCGATCCCTCGGAGTTGGCGACGACGACTGGGTCACCGCCCTCGAGGACCGAGACGACGGAGTTGGTGGTCCCGAGGTCGATTCCGACCGCACGAGCCATGGTGATCCTCCTGAAGTAGTAGAGCTTGTTGTCTTGCACTATGCTGAGTGAACCCCGCTCAAGACTGCTCTCGGCGGCACCGTGGTGTCAACCCAGGATTGAGTCTGGTTCGCTCAACTTGTCGATCATCCTAACGGCCGGCGGCGCCGTCTTGTTCCCGGGGGTCGCCGGACGAGCATGCGGCGAGGGCTTCGACCGGGTACGTACGCCAGTTGGCGAGCGCGTCGGCGCATCCGTGGGCTAGCCTGAGCTTTCCCCGGAGCCAACACGGCAGGATTCGATGCCACCGCAAGACAGCGCCGCCGCGCGGCTCGCACGCGAAGAGTCCGGCTATCACAAGAGCCTCAACAACCGCCAGATACAGATGATCGGCCTCGGCGGCGCCATCGGAACCGGCCTATTCCTCGGTGCGGGCGGAAGGCTCGCGTCGGCGGGACCGGGGTTGTTTCTGGTGTATGGGATCTGCGGCATCTTTGTCTTCTTGATCCTGCGCGCCCTCGGCGAGCTCGTGCTGTACCGCCCGTCTTCGGGATCCTTCGTGTCCTATGCCCGGGAATTCTTCGGCGAGAAAGCCGCTTACGCTGCGGGCTGGCTGTATGTCCTCAACTGGGCGATGACGGGGATTGTGGATACCACCGCGATCGCGCACTACTGCCACTACTGGACCGCGTTCCAGACCGTCCCGCAATGGACGCTGGCGTTGATCGCGTTGGTCGCCGTGCTGGCGATGAACCTGATATCGGTCAAGCTTTTCGGCGAGCTGGAATTCTGGGCCTCGTTGATCAAGGTGCTCGCACTGGTGACGTTCCTCGTCGTCGGTACGGTCTTTCTGGTCGGGCGATTCAAGGTCGACGGTCATGACCCCGGTGTGGCGCTATGGGATAGCCATGGGGGATTCCTGCCGGCGGGCTTGCTGCCCCTGGTGCTGGTTACCTCGGGGGTGGTCTTCGCCTACGCCGCGGTCGAACTGGTCGGCATCGCAGCCGGGGAGACCGCGAATCCGCACAAGATAATGCCGCGTGCGATCAACTCGGTGGTGTTTCGCATCGCCATTTTCTACATCGGGTCAACGGTCCTGCTGGCGTTGCTGCTGCCACACACCGCCTACCGGGACCACGTGAGCCCGTTCGTCACCTTCTTCTCGAAGGTCGGTTTCGGCGGGGCGGGCAGCGTGATGAACCTCGTGGTGCTCACCGCCGCCCTCTCGAGCCTGAATGCCGGGCTGTACTCCACGGGCCGCATCCTGCGGTCCATGGCGATCAACGGCAGCGGCCCGAAATTCACCGCACCCCTGACGAAGAACGGTGTGCCGTACGGCGGGATCCTGCTCACCGCCGCTGTCGGCCTCTTGGGCATCGTCCTCAACGCCGTCAAACCGAGCCAAGCGTTCGAAATCGTGCTCCACATCGCCGCCGTGGGCGTTGTGGTGGCTTGGGGAACGATCGTGGCGAGCCAGCTGCGGCTCTACCGGCTGTCACGCGCCGGCACGTTGCAACGGCCGCACTTCCGGATGCCGCTGGCGCCCTATAGCGGCTACCTCACGCTGGCTTTCCTGGCCGGCGTCCTGGTCCTGATGTTGTTCGACAAGGTGCAAGGCCCTTGGCTGATCGGCGCAATGGCCGTCGGCATCCCCGCGCTGATCGGCGGTTGGTATCTGGTCCGCCACCGGGTGAAGGCCGCCGCCCAAGACACCGCGCTGCCGGCCACCGACCCACCCGTGGCGGCTTAAGGCTCGTCGATGTCCCGGCCGCCGGCGAGATCCGCGCAGTCGACGTTCTCCACGTCGTGCCGGGTGCGCAGGTACACGCCGGCGCCGTGATCGCCGGAGATCCGCGACAGGACCTCGGGCCAGTGCCGGCGCGCGATCACCACGGGATGCCCCGGGCGGCCACCGAAAGTGGCACGCGCCAGGCCGCTGGGGGACGCGATCGCACGGCTCAGGACGCGCCCCACCACGGCGGGACCGACATCGGGAGTGTCGACGACGTGCAGCACCGCGTAATCCGCGCGCATGAGGTCGGCGTGTTCCAGTCCGGTACGCACCGAGGCGCTCAACCCGTCGCGCCACCGCGCCGCGGTGACCGCGGTGGCCCCGGGCGGCGGGGCCGCGACGTGGGCCGCTCCCAGCACGACGACGACGTCGGCGCAGCCCCCGGCCCGCAGCGCGTCGACCGCGACGTCCAGCCAGCCGTCGACCAGCACCTTCGGCCTGCCATAGCGCCGTCCGGCGCCCGCGGCCAGCAGGACCCCGACGCTGTGTGGCGGGGAGGTCGACTCCGGTAACCCCACTCTCCTATAATGGCATTGCACTTCTCCCAAAGCGATAACTTCGCTGTGCGCAGGCATCGGATGGAGCGGCATGACTCAGGACGTGCAAGGGACCGCGGTCCCTGTCACCCCGGCGCCCCGGTACGCCGGCACCCGCGTCCAGCGGGTGGAGGACGGCCGGCTGCTGACCGGCCGCGGCAGCTTCGTCGACGACATCTCGCGGCCCGGCATGCTGCACGCCTGCTTCGTGCGCAGCCCGTTCGCGCGGGCGAGCATCAACGGCATCGACGCCTCGGCCGCGCTGGCGCTGCCCGGCGTGCGCGCGGTGTTCACCGCCGCCGACCTCAACCCGGACGTCCACGAGGCCTGGCACGCCGTCGCCGGCAAGGACGTCGCGGACACCCCGCGACCGCCGCTGGCCGAGGGCGAGGCCAAGTTCGTCGGCGACCCCGTCGCACTCATCGTCGCCGAGAGCCGCTACATCGCCGAGGACGCGCTGGAGCTCATCGACGTGGACTACGAGCCGCTGCCCGCGGTCACCGACTTCACCCGGGCGCAGGCCTCCGATGTCCTGGTCCACGACGCCTACCCGAACAACGTCGCGGGCGGAATGGGTGGGGCCCCGCCGGACGAAGAGCTGTTCGCCAACGCGCCATACGTCGTGCGCGAGAACATCTATCAGCAGATCTATGCGCCGGTACCGATCGAGACTCGCGGCCTGGTCGTCGAATGGACGGCCGCCACCGGTGAACTCACGATGTGGGCGTCCACCCAGACCCCGCACGAATTGCGGGCGTTCTGCGCCCGCCTGTTAGGCATTGCGGCGCAACGCGTTCGGGTCATCATGCGCGACACCGGGGGCGGCTTCGGCCAGAAGGTCGTCCCGATGCGCGAAGACATGTGCATCATGCTGGCCGCCCGCAAGGTGCCTGCGGCGCTGAAGTGGATCGAGGATCGGCGCGAGAACCTGATGTCGGCCGGGCAGGCCCGGCACGTCGACGGCACCGCGCGCATGGCCTTCGACGCCGAGGGCAACATCGCGGCGGCGGACATCGAGTTCGTCCAGGACATCGGCGCATACCCGACGCCGTACCCGGTGCTGACCACCGCCGCCATCGGTATGTTCTTCCCCGGGCCGTACCGGGTACCCAAGGCCAGCTTCAAATACCAGACGGTCTTCTCCAACACCAGCGGCCTGGCCGCGTATCGCGGTCCGTGGCAGTACGAGACGCTGGCCCGCGAGATCCTGCTCGACATCGCCGCGCGCAAGATCAACGTCGATCCGGTCGAGCTGCGCCGCCGTAACCTGTTGCGCCGCGACGAAATGCCCTACGTCAACCCCAACGGCATGCCGTACGACCACGTCGCCCCGATCGACACGTTCGAGCAGGCGGTGAAAATCCTTGACCACGAAGGGTTTCGCAAGGAGCAGGCCGAGGCGCTGGCGCAGGGCCGCTACCTGGGCCTCGGATTCTCGGCCTACATCGAGCCGACCGGCGCGGCGACCGGCCACCTGGCCACCGAAGGCGCGACCATCCGCATGGAGCCGACGGGCAAGATCAACGTGTACGTCAACGGCGGCTCGAGCGGAAACAGCATCGAGACCACGGTCGTCCAGTTGACCGCCGACGCGCTGGGCGCCGACATCGACGACGTGGCCACCATCCAGGGCGACACCGCGGTCACCCCGTACGGGGCCGGGACGCAGGGCAGCCGCAGCGCACCGATGACCGCCGGGGCCGTCAACGAGGCGGGGACCATCCTGCGCGAGAAGATCGTAGCGCTGGCCGCGCATCACCTCAAAGTCGCCGAAGCGCAAGTGGAACTGGCGTTTTCGGTGGCCAGCGTGCGCGATGACCCGTCCAGATCGGTGTCGTTCGGCGAGCTGGCCTATGTGGCGTACTACTCGCCGCAACAATTACCGCCGGGGATGTCGGCCAACCTCGAGGCGACCGCCCGGTTCAATTCGACCAATCCCATCCACTGGTCCAACGCGACGCACGCCTGCACCTGCGAGGTGGACGTGGCGACCGGCAAGGTCACGCTGCTGCGCTACATCGTCAGCGAGGACGTCGGGCCCATGATCAACCCGTCGGTGGTGGAGGGCCAGATCGCGGGCGGAACGGTGCAGGGCATCGGCGGCGCCCTGATGGAGGACATGGTCTACGACGACGACGGCAACCCGCTGGCAACGACTTTCGTCGACTACCTGCTGCCCACGGCCACCGAGGTGCCCCCGATCGAATTCGGGCATGTGGAGATACCCGGGCCCGGGCCCGGCGGCTACAAGGGTGCCGGGGAGGGCGGGGCCATCGGCTCGGTGCCGGCGGTGATCAACGCCATCAACGACGCGCTCGCACCGCTGGGCGTGACGGTCACCCGACTGCCCGCCAGCCCCGCGTCGATCGCCGCCCTGCTGGAACAGGTGCAACGGTGAAGCCGGCCGCGTTCGATTATCACCGTCCCGACACCATCGAGGGCGCCGTGGGCCTGCTGGCCGAACTGGGCGACTTGGGAGATGGGGCGAAGATCCTGGCGGGCGGCCAGAGCCTGGTGCCGATGCTGGCGATGCGGCTGGCCTACTTCGACCACCTCATCGACATCTCCCGGCTGTCCGAGTTGCAGGGCATCGATCGTAGGGGCGCCGAGTTGTGGATCGGCGCGGGCACCACCGAGACCACCGTCGGCGCCAATTCGCAAGTGAGCCAAGCGGTTCCGCTGCTGACCCGGGTGACCCCGTTCGTCGGGCATTTTCAGATCCGCAACCGGGGCACGCTCGGCGGGTCGATCGCTCACGCCGACGCCGCGGGTGAGTACCCGGCGGTCGCCCTGACCCTGGATGCGGTGATGGAGGTTCAGTCGCCACGCGGACGGCGCGAGATCGCAGCCGCCGACTTCTTCGCCGGGGTATGGGAAACCACCATGGAATCCGATGAGGTGCTGACCGGCGTGCGGTTCCCGGTCTGGAACGGCAGATGTGGGTTCGCCGTTGAGGAATTCTCGCGCCGGCATGGCGATTTCGCGATCGCGGGCGCCCTGGTCGCCGTCCAGCTCGACGACGAAGACCGCGTATCGCGCTGCGCGATCGGGCTGCTGGGAATGGGGTCCACGGTCCGGCGCGCGACCGCAGCCGAGGCCGCGGCCATCGGCAGGCCGGTCGGCGAGCTGGTACCCGAGGAGATCGGCCAGGCCGCGATGACCGGGCTCGACGACATTCCCAACGACCTGCAGGGGTCGGCGTCGTACCGGTTGAAGGTGGGCGCCACCATGGCCACGCGCGCCTGGACACAGGCGATAGCCGAAGCAGCCACGGGGGCAAGCAATGCGTGAATACCCAATCGAACTGTCCGTCAACGGAACTCCGAACACGGCCGCCGTCGAACCGCGGATGACGCTGGCGGACTTCCTGCGCGACAGGTGCGGGCTGACCGGCACACACCTGGGCTGCGAGCACGGGGCGTGCGGGGCGTGCACCGTGCTGCTGGACGGCGAGGCCGTGCGCTCGTGCCTGCTGTTCGCGGTGCAGGCCGACGGGGCCGAGGTGACGACGATCGAAGGCGTCGCGGCCCCGGACGGCACCCTGTCGCCCGTGCAGTCGGCGTTGCGGGAGTGCCACGGACTGCAATGCGGCTTCTGCACGCCGGGATTCGTCATGTCGCTGACCGCGCTGCTGCGCGACAATCCCGACCCCAGCGACCACGAGATCCGGGAGGGCCTGTCCGGCAACTTCTGCCGGTGCACGGGCTACCAGGGCATCGTCGCCGCCGCTCGCCGGGCCGCCGAGACCCAGTCGGTCACGCAGCGATAAAGCTTCACCATCGGCGTCGCATCGATACGTGCGTCGTTGCAGTCACTTTCGCGCTTCCTGCGTACCCTGACTCCCGACATCTGCAAATTCTCAGGAGCAGCGCGTGCGGTTTTCGCAAAGGGCACGGTGGAGTCTTGCCGGTGGATCCCTGCTGCTCGCGCCCGTGCTGGTCAGTCCCGTGCTGATCGACGCCTGTTCCTCCATCATCGCCGGCCGGCCGGTCGCCGCGCCGGGGGCGGGGCCGGTCGAACCGACGTACCCCACACCAAGGCCGTCCCCGTCAACCCCGGCTCCCACCGCCAGCCCGGCCCCCGGACTACCGACGACGCCGGCCAACCCGACCGCGCCGGCCGGCGCGATTCCGCTCCCGCCCGACCAGAACGGTTACGTCTTCATCGAGACCCAGTCGGGCACCACGCGCTGCCAGATCAACAAGGAAACCGTCGGCTGCGAGGCGCCGTTCACCAACTCCCCCATGCAAGACGGCGAGCACGCCAACGGCGTCAGTGTCGACTCTGGCGGCAAGGTGCAGTGGGTGCTGGGCAACCTGGGGGCCATCCCGACCGTCAAGATCGACTACAAGACCTACAACGCCGCGGGCTGGACGATCCACGCCGCCGCCGACGGCACCCGCTTTACCAACGATCACACCGGCCACGGCATGTTCGTCAGCATCGAGAAGGTCAACACGTTCTGAGCCGGCCTCGGGGGGCCGGCAGGTGGTGTCAGTACCATCGGTGCCGTGGCACGCAATGGCCCACCCGACGACTTCCACGATCAGCCGACCCGGCATGCCGACTACGGCGTGAATGACCCGCCGACGTCCGGCGTAGCGACGCCGAACCCGCCCGACGGGCTCGAGCAGCCCGAGGCCTTCGACGCCCTGGAGGCCGAGCCCACTCCGTGGTACCGCAAGCCGCCGCTCCTCATCGCCTGGCTGGTGTTCGTCGCGATCCTGATCGCGCTGATCATCTACGGCATCACCGAGCTGCTGCACGGAGGACCGGGCACCAGCCCCACCCAGAGCACCAGCAGCACGAGCACGACGACCACCACGACCACCACGACCACGCCGACCACCACCACGACGCCGACCGCCACCAGCAGTGCGGCCGAGGCGCCGGGACAGCAGCCGACGCAGCAGCCCACGCGCCAGCCGGGCCGGCAGGAGCCCACGCATCGGCATCATCTGCCACAGGTGCCGTCGGTGATAACGGTTCCGGGGGTGCCCACGGTGATCACGGTCCCGCCCGGCCTGCGCTGACCCCGTCGGCCGCTATGGTGAGGACCACCGGGGGGATCGGAAGTGGGGTGCGGGCATGAGCGAGTCGGTCGGGCTATCGATCGGGGCGGCCAACCTGGTCGCGGCCCGCGTGGGCAGCGCCCCGGTGGTCCGCAGCGCCGTGTTGACCCTCTTCGAGCACCGGCCGACCGAAGTTGGCCTGCCGGAGGAAAACCCGAACCTGACCGAAAACGGGATGGTGCTGCGCGGATTCGTCGAGCGTGTCGGCGACCGGTCCCCGCTGGTGGCGGCCGACGGGACGAAGTACCTCGGCGAGGTGCTGACGGTCGAGGCGATCGAGGCCATGGCCCGCACCGTGGGCTACGGCAGGCCGATCACCATCGCCGTCCCCGCGTACTGGTCCGACGCCCAGTTCGCCGCACTGCGTGACGAATTCTTCGCCCAGCCGGATCTCGCCCGCGGCGGTGTGACCCCGGTGCTGGTGTCCGACGCCACCGCCGCGCTCGCGGCGCTGCGCGGCAGGCCGGGATTCCCGACCGCAGGCATCGTCGCCCTGTGCGATTTCGGCGCCAGCGGCACCAGCATCACCCTGATGGACGCCGGGGCCAACTTCACCCACATCGGCCCGTCGGTGCGATACGCCGATTTCTCCGGCGACGCAATCGATCAGCTCGTTCTCGGCGGCCTGCGGGCCTCGGATGACACCATGGCCGACCTGGCCAGCACCGTGCGGATGGGCTCGCAGACCCGCCTGCTCGGCGAATGCCGACGCGCCAAGGAGCAACTGTCGACCGCCACGACGGCCTCCGTCGCGACGGCTCCCGGTGCGGACCAGCAGCTGTCCCGCGCCGATCTGGAGCAACTGATCTCCGAACCGTTGGACCGATTCCTGGACGCCCTCGACGAAGCGTTGCGCCGCAACGGGATTCCGAAGACCAGGCTGGCCGCCGTGGCGAGCGTCGGCGGCGGCGCCAGCATCCCGCTGCTCACAGCGCGGCTGTCGGAGCGGTTCCAGGTGCCGGTCCACGTCGCGCCGCGACCCGCTTTCAGCGCCGCCACCGGCGCGGCGGCGCTCGGTGACCGGCAGTCGTCGGCGGGCGCCCCGACCGCCGCGGGCGCCGTCGTGGAAACGCCTACCGAGATGGTGGGCACCGCCGGAATCGACATGACCCAGGCCGCGTCGGCCGCCCGGGCCACCGATGTGGACGGTGCCCTGGCCTGGTCACAAGACGCCGACGGCGCCGACGAGCCGGTGCCCTACGTCGGGCGCGACGCCACCGGTGAGTACACCGATGAGGCACGGGATGTCGACGATGCCGCAGGCGACCGCCATGCCGCCCAGGACGCCGGGCTGCCGTGGTACAAACGCACGGCCCTGGTCCTGATCGTCGCCGCAGCCGCGGCGGCGGTGCTGGCAGCCATCGTGTTGGCCTTGACCCTGGGCCACCCCAAGTCCAACCCGGTGAACACCACACCGCCTCCCCCGCAAACATCGCAAACCGTGACCATCACCGGGCCGGACAACAGCACCACCGTGACGGTCGTCCCACCGCCACCGCCGCCGCCGTCGTCGTCCGGGCAGCCGCCCGCCACCACGACAACGGCGCCGCCGACGACCACCACCACGACGCCCCCGCCGACCACCACCACCACGACGCCCCCGCCAACCACCACGACCGCCCCGCCGACCACCAGCGCCCCGCCGACCACGACCGCCCCGCCGACGACGTCGCAGGTGACCACCACCGCGGCACCCCCCCGCTTCCGGCCGCTCCCGCCGATCTTCCAACCCCGGCCCTGACCCGGCGGGTCGCGGTGGTGCCGGTCATGGCGAAGAAGGTCACACCGGTGCGGAGGCGCTAACGAAGCAGGCCAACGGGACCGATGAACTCCCAAGTTAGGGCAGCCTCTCTCGCGTCGAAAGCTGCGGAGATGTAACTATGAGCGGGGCTAAGCAGGCGAACAAAACGCAGGCTGAATCAACGATGCATTGGGGAGACCTTCTGTGACAACGCAGATGCTCATCAGACTGGTAGTGGGCATGGGCATGACGCTGGTCGTGGCCGCGCTCGCTGCCCGGCGGGTCCTGTGGCTGTTCAAGCTGATCACGTCCGGGAAGCCCGCCCCGGGCCACACCGACGAGCCCGGCAAGCGAATCTGGGCGGAGGTCTCCGAGGTCTTCGGGCAGCGCCGCCTGCTCAAATGGTCGATCCCCGGCCTGGCGCACTTCTTCACCATGTGGGGATTCTTCATCCTGCTCACCGTCTACATCGAGGCCTACGGGCTGCTGTTCGAGGACAACTTCCACATCCCGATCATCGGGCGCTGGGACGCGCTGGGCTTCCTGCAGGACTTCTTCGCCACCGCCGTCTTCCTGGGCATCGCCACCTTCGCCGTCATCCGTCTCATGCGGAGCCCGCGTGAGATCGGCCGCTCATCGCGGTTCTACGGTTCACACACCGGCGGCGCCTGGCTGGTGCTGTTCATGATCTTCAACGTCATCTTGACCTATGTGTTCGTCCGCGGGTCGGCGGTCAACAACGGCACGCTGCCCTACGGCAACGGCGCCTTCCTGTCGCAGCTGTTCGGCGCGATCCTGCGCCCGCTGGGCCAGCCCGCCAACCAGATCATCGAAACGACGGCCCTGCTGCTGCACATCGCGGTCATGCTGGCGTTCCTCATCATCGTGCTGCACTCCAAGCACTTGCACATCTTCACCGCGCCCATCAACGTCATCTTCAAGCGGTTGCCCAACGGGCTCGGCCCGCTGCTGCCGCTGGAACACGACGGCAAGCCGATCGACTTCGAAAACCCGCCCGACGACGCCGAATTCGGCCGCGGCAAGGTCGAGGACTTCAGCTGGAAGGCCATGCTGGACTTCGCCACCTGCACCGAATGCGGCCGCTGCCAGTCGCAGTGCCCGGCGTGGAATACCGGCAAGCCGCTCTCGCCGAAGCTCGTCATCATGGACCTGCGCGACCACTGGATGGCCAAGGCGCCCTACATCCTCGGTGACAAGGAGAGCCCCCTCGAGAACACCCCGGAGGGCGGGATCGGCGAGGAGCTGGCCGGCGAGAAGCACGCCGAGGCGCACCACGTCCCCGAGTCGGGCTTCGGCCGCGTCATGGGCTCCGGCCCGGAGCAGGCCACCCGCCCGCTGGTCGGCACCTCCGAACAGCGCGGCGTCATCGACCCCGACGTGCTGTGGTCCTGCGTGACCTGCGGCGCCTGCGTCGAACAATGCCCGGTGGACATCGAACACATCGACCACATCGTCGACATGCGGCGTTACCAGGTGATGATGGAATCGGAGTTCCCCTCCGAACTGTCGGTGCTGTTCAAGAACCTGGAAACCAAGGCCAACCCGTGGGGCCAGAACGCCTCCGACCGGACCAACTGGATCGACGAGGTGGACTTCGACGTCCCCGTCTACGGCGAGGACGTCGACAGCTTCGACGGCTACGAGTACCTGTTCTGGGTGGGTTGCGCCGGCGCCTACGACGACAAGGCCAAGAAGACCACCAAGGCCGTCGCCGAACTGCTGGCGATCGCCGGCGTGAAGTACCTGGTGCTGGGGACCGGCGAAACCTGCAACGGCGACTCCGCGCGCCGCTCCGGCAACGAGTTCCTCTTCCAGCAGCTGGCCGCCCAAGCCGTCGAGACCCTGGATGGCGTGTTCGAGGGCGTGGAGACCGTCGACCGCAAGATCGTCGTCACCTGCCCGCACTGCTTCAACACCCTGGGCCGCGAATACCGGCAGCTGGGCGCGAACTACTCCGTACTGCACCACACCCAGCTGCTCAACCGGCTGATCCGCGACAACCAGCTGGTGCCGGTGACGCCCGTCTCTCAAGACATCACCTACCACGACCCCTGCTACCTGGGCCGGCACAACAAGGTCTACGAGGCGCCGCGCGAGCTGATCGGGGCCGCCGGAGCGACGCTCACCGAGATGCCGCGCAACGCCGAGCGCAGCTTCTGCTGCGGCGCGGGGGGCGCGCGGATGTGGATGGAAGAGCACATCGGCAAGCGGATCAACCACGAACGCGTCGACGAGGCCCTGGCCACCGGCGCGGCCACGATCGCCACCGCGTGCCCGTTCTGCCGGGTGATGGTGACCGACGGCGTCAACGACCGCGCGGAGGAGGCCGGCCGCACCGGCGTCGAGGTGCTCGACGTGGCCCAGGTGCTGCTCGGGTCTCTCGAGTACGACAAAGCGACGCTGCCCGAGAAGGGCACCGCCGCGAAGGAGGCCGAAAAGCGGGCGGCTCAGGCGCCCAAGGCCACCGCGACCGTCGAGGCGCCGGCCGAGGAGCCCCAGGAGCCGCCCGCCGAGCCGGCCCCCAAGGCCGAGGCCCCGGCAGCCGCGCCCGCCGCGCCCGCCAAGGGGCTGGGCATCGCCGGCGGCGCCAAGAAACCGGGCGCCAAGAAGGCGGCGCCCGCCCAGGCCGAGGCCAAGACGGAGGCAGCCGAGCCCGCCGCGCCCGCCAAGGGGCTGGGCATCGCCGCCGGCGCCAAGCGTCCCGGCGCCAAGAAGGCCGCACCGGCAGCCGAGGCCCCCAAGGCCGAACCCGCCGCCGACGAAGCCAAGGCCGAGGACAAGGCGCCCGCGGCGCCGGTCAAGGGGCTCGGCATCGCCGCCGGCGCCAAGCGTCCCGGCGCCAAGAAGGCCGCAGCACCGGAAGCCGAGACCCCCACGGCCGAGGCTCAGCCCGCCGAACAGGCGGAACCCCAACCCGAGCCGGCCCCGAAAGCGGAGCCGGCAAAGCAAACCGCCGGTGAGCAAGCGCCGCCGGTGAAAGGGCTGGGCATCGCCCGCGGAGCGCGTCCGCCGGGCAAGCGCTGACCTGGCAATTTGCGGCTTGACAGCAAATTTCAGTGGACAGTAGTGGCACCATTGATGACGTGACCACTCACCAGCTGCCCCTGCACGCTTCCGCTCACCACCGGCAGCGTGTCTTCGCGCAGTCGTCCAAGCTTCGGGACGTCTTGTACGAGATACGCGGCCCGGTGCACCAGCATGCTGCGCGGCTGGAGGTCGAAGGGCACCGCATCCTGAAGCTCAATATCGGCAATCCGGCGCCGTTCGGCTTCGAGGCGCCCGATGTGATCATGCGCGACATGATTCAGGCGCTGCCGTACGCCCAGGGGTACTCCGACTCGCAGGGCATCCTGCCCGCGCGGCGCGCGGTGGTCACCCGGTACGAGCTGGTCGAGGGCTTCCCCCGCTTCGACGTCGACGACGTCTACCTGGGCAACGGGTGCTCCGAGCTGATCACGATGACGCTGCAGGCCCTGCTCGACAACGGCGACGAGGTGTTGATCCCGTCCCCGGACTACCCGCTGTGGACGGCATCGACGTCCCTGGCCGGCGGCACGCCCGTGCACTACCTGTGCGACGAGACGCAGGCGTGGCAGCCCGACATCGCCGACCTGGAGTCCAAGATCACCGAGCGCACCAAGGCGCTGGTCGTCATCAACCCCAACAACCCGACCGGCGCCGTCTACAGCCGCGAGGTCCTCACCCAGATGGTGGAACTCGCGCGCAAGCACGAACTGCTGCTGCTCGCCGACGAGATCTACGACAAGATCCTCTACGACGACGCCAAGCACATCAACGTCGCCTCGCTGGCGCCGGACATGTTGTGCCTCACCTTCAACGGGCTGTCCAAGGCCTACCGGGTCGCCGGCTACCGCGCGGGCTGGCTGGCGATCACCGGCCCCAAGGACCACGCCGGGAGCTTCATCGAGGGCATCAACCTGCTGGCCAATATGCGGCTATGCCCCAACGTTCCCGCCCAGCACGGCATCCAGGTGGCCCTCGGTGGCCACCAGAGCATCGAAGACCTCCTGCTGCCCGGCGGCCGGCTGCTCGAGCAGCGCGACGTCGCGTGGCAGAAACTCAACGAGATTCCCGGGGTGTCCTGCGTCAAACCGGAGGGCGCGCTGTACGCCTTCCCCCGGCTCGACCCCGAGGTCTACGACATCACCGACGACGAACAGCTCGTCCTCGATCTGCTGCTGCAGGAGAAGATCCTGGTCACCCAGGGCACCGGATTCAATTGGCCGGCACCGGATCACCTGCGCATCGTGACGCTGCCGTGGGCCCGTGACCTGGCCGCGGCGATCGAGCGGCTGGGCAACTTCCTGGTCAGCTATCGCCAGTAAGCATCTTCGCAGCCGGCGCCTCTACGGTGGACCGGGTGACGCACTCGCATTCGCACAGCCTGTCCGGCCCCACCCCGGTTGATTCGCTGCCCGCCAAGATCGTGGTCGGGCTGCTGGTGGCGATCGGAGTGGCGGTACTGGCCGGTGCCATCGTGCTGTGGCCCAGCCGGCAACACGTCGACATCCCCATGCCCTTCCAGAACGCGGCCGGGGGCGCCGTGAGCACACAGGCCGGGCACGTGCTGTCCAGCGGCATGGGCGACTGCGGCAGCCCGTCGGTCAGTCAGGTGCTCACCACCGCGCCCCAGCCGGCGCCGCCGGGCGCGGGGCGCTGCGTGCTGACCCGGGTGGCCATCGACTCCGGCCCCAACGCCGGGGCCAACACATTGCTGGAGTCCTCACCTGGCCCCGGGCAGCCGAAATTCGCGGTGGGAGACCACATTCGGCTCGTCCGGCAGGTCGACGATCAAGGCGCCACCAGCTATGCGTTTTACGACTTCGAACGTGGCTGGCCGCTGGTTGCCCTGGCGGTCGCATTCGCGGTGGTGATCGTCGCCGTGGCGCGCTGGCGGGGGCTGCTGGCGCTGGTGGGCATCGTGGTCGCGTTCGGAGTGCTGGTGGTGTTCTTGCTGCCGGCGTTGCGCGACGGCGCACCCGCGGTTCCGGTGGCCCTGGTGGCCGCGGCGGCGATCCTCTACGCGGTCATCTATTTGGCCCATGGCGTGAGTTTGCGGACCAGTGCAGCGCTGCTGGGCACGCTGACGTCGCTGCTGCTGGCCGCGGGATTGTCCTGGGCAGCAATACAACTGGCCCATTTGACCGGCTTGTCCGACGACCAGAACGCAACCGTGAGCGCGTACCTGGGCAACGTGTCGATCGGCGGACTGCTGCTCGCCGGCTTCATCATCGGGTCGCTGGGTGTGCTCAACGATGTGACGGTGACCCAGGCCTCGACGGTGTTCGAGCTCGCCCACCTGGGGGGCTCGCGACGCGCGATCTTCCTGGGCGCCATTCGAGTTGGTCGCGATCACATCGCCAGCACGGTCTACACGCTGGTGCTGGCCTACGCCGGTAGTTCGCTGCCGCTGCTGCTGCTGTTCAGCGTGGCCAACCGCTCGTTGACCGACGTGTTGACCACCGAGAGCGTGGCCATCGAGGTCGCCCGGTCGGCGGTCGGCGGCATCGCGCTGGCGCTGTCGGTTCCGCTGACGACGGCGATCGCCGCGGCGCTGGCAACGCCTAGTGAAATCGGCTCCGCTCCAACAGGTCCAGCAGATAGTCACCGTACCCGGACTTGAGCATGGTCCGGCCACGCTCGGCCAGCTGCTCGTCGGTGATCCAGCCCCGCTGCCACGCCACCTCTTCGGGGACGCTGACCTTGAGGCCTTGCCGTCGTTCCAGCGTCCGCACGAAGTCGCTGGCGTCCAGCAGGGAGTCGAACGTGCCGGTGTCGAGCCAGGCCGTTCCGCGGGCCATCACTTCGACCGACAGGCGGCCCCGGCTGAGATAGATCTGGTTCACCTCGGTGATTTCGTACTCACCGCGCGCCGATTTCTTCAGACCTTTGGCGATCTCGATCACGTCGTTGTCGTAGAAGTACAAGCCCGGCACCGCGTAGTTGGATTTCGGTGTCTTGGGTTTTTCCTCCAAAGACAGCGCCGTGCCGTCGTCACCGAATTCGATGACGCCGTAGGCCGACGGGTTCGCCACCCAGTAGGCGAAAACCGCTCCGCCGCTGATGGATTGGAAGCGGCTCAGGCTGGTGCCCAGGCCCGGTCCGTAGAAGATGTTGTCTCCCAGCACCAAGGCCACCGAGTCGTTGCCGATGTGGTCGGCGCCCAGGACGAATGCCTGGGCCAGACCATCGGGCCGTTCCTGGGTCACGTAGGTGATGTTGATCCCGAGGTGCGAGCCGTCGCCCAGGAGCCGCTGAAAGCCCGCCGCGTCGTGCGGGCTGGTGATCACCAGAATGTCTTGGATCCCGGCCATCATCAGGGTGGACAGCGGGTAGTAGACCATCGGTTTGTCGTACACCGGCAGCAACTGCTTGCTGATGCCCACGGTGATCGGATGCAGGCGAGTGCCCGAGCCGCCGGCCAAGATGATCCCGCGCATGAGTGGCTCCCCTGTTCCGCGCTTAATTTACGAGGTCGGACTCGGTGAGTTCGGTGGCCGCCAGCGCGGACGCCAGGTTCTCGTGCCGAAACACGGATGTGACGTGGTCGTGGACCACGCGGAACGCCGACGCGGCGGTCGTCACGGCCCCGGGATCGTCCTCGGCGCCGACCTTCTGTTCGACGACCACGACACCGTCGTGCACGTACATCCGGCCGAGTTCGGCCGTCCCGTGGCGCGAAGCGGCCCACTGACGCAGCGCCTCGTGGCCCTGCGCGGCCCCGTGCGCGTCGCCGATCTCGATGTCGTCGCTGGACAACGCGACCAGGGTGTCCAGGTCGGCGGCGTTGAGCGCGTCGTGCCATGCCAGGACGGTGGCGATCTCCGAAGTGGTCATGGTGTGCAAGTTACCGTGTGCGCCCCGCCGCCGTGCCTAGAGCGGGGTACGGTCCAGCCAGTTGTGCCACACTCCCTCGTCGCCGAACAGCGCAATGCCCGTGTCGGCGAGCGGCACCCGGCGCAGAATGGCCAGCAGCAGCTCGGTTGCCCCGCCCCGCAGCGCCACGGTGCCCTTGCCGTGCTCGTGTGACCAGGTGATCCGGCCCGCTTCGACGCCGATCGTCCACTCACCGGCGTCGCCGAGGCCGGGGTCGGTGGCGTGCAGGTGCACGGTGTTGCCGCCCTCGAGCGGGAGCGGCGCCCCATCGCTGCCGGCCTGGATCGCGACCCGCTCGAGCCACTCGGTCATCCCGTCGGCGGCCACGTCGGCGTCCAGCGTGAATTCGGCTCCCAGCGCGATGGCCGCGTCGGCGCGGTGCACCGCCACCTCGTGCAGCCAGCGCCGGAGCCACCAGTTCGCCGGGCGCGGCCCGAGAAACGTCCACACCGGCGTTTCCACGCCCGTCAGTTCGACCGCGTCTACCAACCGCTGGGCGCCGCCGTGCAGCCACGAGATCGCGTCCGCCGGATCGGGTGGCGGCTTGCCGCCCTCGACGGCACGGGGATCGAGGGCATGGTCGAGCTTGTCTCTGACGATCTGAGCCGCCCAGCGTTCGCCCCGTCCGACGTGGCGAAACAGCTGCCTAAGCGTCCACCCCGGACAGGTCGGCACCGGCGTGGAATCGTCGACCTCGCCGAAAAGCTCCGAAAATGCACGGTTCTCTTCGAGGAATGCGCCGGCATAGTCCACCCGGGTCAGGCTACTCGCCGGGGTGCTCGCCGCCGCGCGGCCTCAGGGGCGCGGCGCGCCCAGCCGGAACACCCGCCAGCCCGCCTGCTTCCAGCGGGCGGCATCGAGGCAGTTGCGGCCGTCGACGATGACGCGGGCCCGCACGCGGTCGGCCAGATCGTCGGGGTCGAGGTCGATGAATTGCCGCCACTCGGTGAGGACGAGCACCGCGTCCGCGCGCTCGCAGGCCTCCTCGACCGAGACCGCATAGTTCAACGTCGGGAACAGCCGCTGCGCATTGTCCAGCGCCTTCGGGTCGTACACGTTGACCGCGGCGCCGTTGAGCTGCAGCTGGCCCGCGACGTTGAGCGCGGGCGAGTCGCGGACGTCGTCGGATTCGGGCTTGAACGCCGCGCCGAGCACGGCGATGTTGGCGCCCAGCAGCGCGCCACCGCACGCGGCGCTGGCGAGCTCCACCATCCGGGTGCGCCTGCGCATGTTGATGCTGTCGACCTCACGCAGGAACGTCAGCGCCTGGTCGGCTCCCAGCTCGCCGGCGCGGGCCATGAAGGCGCGGATGTCCTTGGGCAGGCAACCGCCGCCGAAACCCAAACCGGCGTTCAGGAATTGGCGTCCGATCCGGGGGTCGTAGCCGAGCGCATCGGCCAGCACGCTGACGTCGGCGCCGGCCGCCTCGCACACCTCGGAAATGGCGTTGATGAACGAAATCTTGGTCGCCAGAAAGGCGTTGGCGGAAACCTTGACCAACTCCGCGGTCTGCAGGTCGGTCACCAGGAACGGCACGCCCTCGGCGAGCAGGGGGCCATAAAGCTCACGGACCGCCGCCTCGGCTCGGGTCGAATCCTGTTGCACGCCAATAACGATGCGGTCCGGGTGCAGGGTGTCGTGCACCGCGTAGCCCTCGCGCAGGAACTCCGGATTCCAGGAGATCTCGACGTCGACGCCACGCGGCGCCAAGGCGGCCGCCCGGTGGTGCAGCTCGGCCGCGGTTCCCACCGGAACGGTCGACTTCCCCACCAGCACCGACGATCTCGTCAGCCGGGGCACCAGCGCGTCGATGACGGCGTACACGTGGCGCAGGTCGGCGCCGTACTCGCCCTTCTTCTGCGGGGTGCCCACCCCAAGGAAATGCACGTCGGCGAACTCGGTCGCCATGTTGTAGTCGGTGGTGAATCGCAGCCGCCCCGTTGCCAGGTTCTTCGTCAGCAGCTTGCGCAGCCCGGGCTCGTAGAACGGAATGTCACCGCCGGCGAGCTTGGCGACCTTGCCCGGGTCGATATCGACCCCGACGACCTCGTGTCCCAATTCCGCCATTCCGACGGCATGGGTGGCACCGAGGTAGCCGGTGCCGAAGACGGTGCATCGCATATAACCGGTGTAGGTCGCCGCGATGAGCTAACTGCATCGCCCCGCTAAGCGGGAGGCAAACGGCAGATGACAGGTGGCTCTGGACGGCTAGTGGTGGCCGAAGCCGCCGTGACCACCGCCGAAGCCGCCGTGGCCGCCGCCCAGGCCCGGAATTCCGGGGAACCCGCCGCCGCCACCACCGCGCGGCCCGTCCTCACCGCCGCCGCGCGGCCTGTAGCCGCCTCCGGGTGGGCCGCCGATGACCGGTCCGCCGATGCCCGGTATCGGCAGCGGGATCGGCACCGGAATGGGGGCCACCGCAGGTGGCGGTGCGGGAGCCGGCGCCACCGGAATCGGGGCGGGCGCCGGGGCTTCCGGAACCCGAATGGGCGCGGGGGCCGCCGGTATCGGCGCCGGGGCCTCGGGCGCGGGTGCCGGGGCCGCCGGTGCGGGGACCGGAGCCGCCGCCGGTGCTTGCGCGGGCGCCGGGGCCTCGGCCGGCGCCGGCGCCGCGGGTGCCGGAGCGGGCCGGGTGGGCGCGACGACGACGTTCTGGTTCGGGCTGGGCCGCACGTTGGCCGTGGGCCGAATGGCGACCGCCAAGGAAACGACCAGCGCCACCACACCGATGACGAAGACGCCCGCCACGATGCTTCCCACCAGCCGGAACGAGCTGCGCTCCGGATAGGCCGCGTCGGCGAGCGCGGTGGCGCCGGTGTGCGCGCCGGTGTAGAGGTCGTCGATGTCGTCGGGCACGGCGCTGTATGCGAGCGCATCCCTGCCCAAGGTTCCCGGGGTGTCGAAGTAGCCGGGCGCGATCGCGAACGGGTTGATGGCGCCGGTGCCCGGGTCTTGGGCGTAGGCCAGCGCGGCGGTGGACGACGAAAACAGCGGGGCATGCGCCGAGGCCAGCGCCGCGCCCCGGGCCAGCGCCGTTTCGGGCTCCTCGGGGGCCGACAACGGTAGCGAGGTCGCCGCCTCCAGTGCGGGCTTGATCAGGGGGATGTCGATGCCGGAGCCGATGACGAACACGCCGTCCGGACGCGTCTCCATCGTCTCGGCATGCGAAACCATAGTGGCCAGCTGGGCCACCGCGGCCTCGTCATCGGCCGGGAGGGGCTGGCGACGGACGTCGACGATCGACCCGTCGGCGCTGTTGACGATCGCCAGGGTCGCGGTGTCGGGCTCGATGTAGAGCAGCGCGGTCCGCGCGTAGTTGGTCTGGCTGCCGACCGCTTGTGCCAGGGCGGCCGCGGCAAGGAATGCCGAGACCAACATCACGTTCTCGACCTTGTGGGCGGCCAGCGCATCGCGCAGCGCGGCGGCCTCGATCGGGTCGGTGAAGGTGACGCCGGTCGAGGCCAGTTGGTAGCCGCCCTCGGCCGCGCCCTGGCGCGTGCCCAGGATCGCCGAGACTACCTGGTTGGCCGCGCTGAGCGTTGCGGCGTCGTCTTCGGGCGGAACGTCGAAAATTGTCTTCGTCGACGGTGGCGCCTTCGCCGTTCTGGCCTTCGACCAGCACCATTCGGACTGCCGTCGGCGCCATTGACACACCAAGTACGGTGTCCACAGCTCCTCCATGGTTCGATTGCTAGCACTGTCGATGAGGACGTGGCCGCCGCACCCCGCGAAAACGCCAAACGTCACTAATTCCCCAACGTGTATTCCCCTAGTGTCACGATTTTAACGCGCGGGCGCCACCCTTCGGGTCGGGCGGGGACGCGGCTAGGGGATCGGGATGCCGTGCTGCCCCAGGTGTCGATGGAGCCAATCGTCCCACTGATCGCCGTGAGACGGACCGGGCCCCGGTTGGGGAGATACCGGCGCGGGGGCCGGCGCCGGCGGGGCGGATGCCGGGGGCGGCGGGATCACCGATGGTGGCGGGGGCGCCTGGTTGGCCGGGGCGACGACGTTTTGGTTGATGTCGGGGCGCTGGTGTGCGTGCGGCCGGATGTCGAGAGCCAGCGCCAGGGCCAGGGCCACGACACCGCCAACGAATACCAGGGTGGCGGCGACGACGGCCAGCACCGATTTTCGGCTGCGTTGCTCGCCCGGGTGGGCGGCGGACGCACGGTCGGCGCCGGTTGCCCGGGCCGTTCGGCTGTCCGCTTCGGCGCTGTAGGCCAGCTCGCGCCCGTCTGCCGAGGGATTCCCCGCGTAGGGCATCGCCAGCGTCGACGGCGCCCCCAACCGCGCGTTGGCCGCCGCCAGCGAGGCGCCGCGCGCCAGCGCCATCTCGGGTTCCTCGGGGGTGGTCACCGACAGTGAGGTCGCCGCCTCGAGCGCCGGCTTGATGAACGGGATGTCGACGTCCGAGCCCACGAGGAACAGCCCGTCCGGGCGCGCCCTCATCGATTCGGCGCCTGAGACCATCGCGGCCAACTTCGTCAGCGCCTCCTCGTCGCTGCTGGGCAGCGGATGCCGGCGCACATCGGCGACCGACCCGTCGGCGGTGTCGACGACGGCCAGCGTCGCGGTGGTCGGTTCGACGAACAGCAGTGCAGTGCGCGCGGTATTGGTCGCGCTGCCCGCCGCCTGCGCCAGCGCTGCGGCGGCCATGACCGCCGACACCAGCATGACGTTATCGATCTTGCGTGCCGCCAACGCATTTCGCAGTGCGGCCGCCTCGGCCGGGTCGGTCCAGGTCACTCCGCTCGATTTCAGCCGATAACCGCCCTGGGCCGCGGTTTCCCGCGTGCCGAGAATCGCGGCGACCACGCGATCGGCAACGGCGACCGCCGTCGTCTGATCGGTGAGGTGGAAGCCGTCCTGATCGACGGTCACCCCGCCGGCAGCTTCGCCTTCAACAAGCACCATGCGGACCGCCTCAGGTGCCATCGACACGCCGAGTACGACGTCCACCGCTCCTCCAAGTAGCCAAATCGATTGCTGTGTCATGCGAGGACACCTGCGTTGCCGCAAGGGGCTTCATCACTTTGAGAACTGGCCGGATGACTTCGCAGCGATCCCGGCCGGGCCCACACCCCAGTCCGCCACCCTAGCGCGCGAAGATAGTTACGCCCGGCAGCCGCGACACGGCTACCTGTGTCCGTAACGTTCGACCGTCCGGGCTATTTGTGGCCGCCGCCACCGCCACCGCCGCTGTGGCCGCCGCCGAAGCCGCCGCCGCCACCCAGGCCGCCGCCGCTATGGCCGCCGCCGAAGCCGCCGCCGCCACCCAGGCCGCCGCCGCTATGGCCTCCGCCGAATCCGCCGCCACCGCCGGGAGCGCCAAAGCCACCGCCGGGGGCGCCAAAGCCACCGCCGCCGCCGACGGGGCCGCCGCCATGGCCGCCACCGCCGAACAGGCCACCAGGGCCGGTGGGCGCGCCGCCGCCGGAACCGGGGGACGGGAGGTGCCCGCCGCCCAATCCGCCCGACCCGGCACCCGGGGGCGGGACGTGTCCACCGCCGAGGCCACCCTCGCCGGGAGGCGAAACGTGTCCGCCGCCGAGACCACCCTCGCCGGGAGGCGAAACGTGACCACCACCGAGACCACCCTCGCCGGGAGGCGAAACGTGACCACCACCGAGACCACCCTCGCCGGGAGGCGAAACGTGACCACCACCGAGACCACCCTCGCCGGGAGGCGAAACGTGACCACCACCGAGACCACCCTCGCCGGGAGGCGAAACGTGACCGCCGCCGAGACCGCCCGTGCCCGAACCAGGCGGTGGCACGTGGCCACCGCTGGAGCCGCCGGTGCCCTGGGGGGTCGGCCACGAGCCCTGCCCGGGAGGCGTCTGGTGTGGCGGGGACTGCGGCGCCGTGCCGCCGACTTGGGGCGGCGACTGCGGCTGCGGGAGGTGCACCGGCGGTTGGGGCAGCACCGGCTGCGGGGGCGACACGTGCGGCGGAGCCTGGATGACCGGCGGGCTCACGACCGGGTTGGGAACGGGCACGTGGATCGGCGGCAAGATCAGCGGCGCGATCGGCGGGACCACAACGGGAACCGGCACCACCGGGGCGGGGGCCGCCGGAACGGGAGGCGCCGCGGGGGCCGCCGGCAGCGGCGCGGCGACCATCGGAGCTATCGGCTTGGGCGCCGCCACCGGCTCCGGCAGGTTGATCCTCTGCGCCGGAGCCGACGCCTCAACGGGCGCCGGCGGCTCCTGCGTCGGGACGATGAGGTGTTGCCCGGGGGTGGGCTGCAGAGCGATGGTGCCGGTCGTGCGGATGCCGATCGCCAGCGCGATCTCGAGCGCCAACGCGGCGCTGATGCCGGCGACCGCCAATCCGCTACCGATCAGCAGGGCGGGCCTGCGCCGCGGTTGGCTTTCTTGGGGCAGGAAGAGCTTCTCGATGACGACGGTCGGCGAGTCGGCGTCCTCATCCGGTACCGCGCTGTAGGCGAGCTCGTCGTCGCCGGGTTCCGGCCCGAAAGGCACGTAAAGGTATTCGGGCAGGGAATGTTGGTCGACGGCACCGGTGCCGGGGTCCTGGGCGTAGGCCAGCGCGGCCGTCGACGAGGCGAACAGCGGCGCGTTGGCCGACGCCAGCGCGGCGCCGCGGGCCAGCGCCGTCTGCGGCTCCTCCGGCACGCTGACCGCGAGAGAGGTCGCCGTCTGCAGTGCCGGCTTCAGCGGGGCGATGTCGACGCCCGAGCCAACCACCAGCACCCCGTCCGGCGCCGATTCCAGCCTCTCCAGCCCGGCGATCATGCCGCCGAGCTGCGCGGCCACCTGGTCGTACGACTCGGCGTAAAGCGGTTGTTTGTAGACGTCCGGGATGGAACCGTCGGAGGTCTCGACCACCGCCAGCGTCGCGGTGTCGGGCTCCACGAACATCACGGCGGTTCGCTCGTAACCCATTGCGCCGCCGACGTTTTGGGCGAGCGCCGTCGCGGCCAGGAAGGCCGACACCAACATGACGTTCTCGATGCGGTAAGCGGCCAGGGCGTCGTGCAACGTCGCGGCCTCGAGCTGGTCGGTCCACGTCACGCCGATGGACGACACCTCGAGGCCGGCATCGGCCGCGCCCTCGCGGGTGCCCAGGATGGCGGCGAGCACCTGGTCGGGCGCGCTCGCAGTGGCCGCTTCGTCGGCAGCGGCGACGTCGAACACGTCCTCTTCTACCGTGGCACCGTCGGCGTATTCGCCTTCCAGGACGACCATTTGGATTGATGCCGGTGTCATCGACATCCCGAGCACGATATCCAAGACAAACCCCTCCAGAGGTATTGCGAGATGAGCCATGGCCTGGCGGAGGAAAAAACCATGACTAACTAAGTATCGCGCAGAACGGCGGCGGGGGCGCCCCGCAGAACCTATGTAGTCCTTATGAAGTTCTGATAGGAGCGCGACGGCGTGGGTCCGCGCTGGCCCTGATACTTCGACCCTACTTGCGAGCTGCCGTAAGGATGTTCGGCCGGACTGGTCAGCCGCAGGATGCACAGCTGGCCGATCTTCATGCCCGGCCACAGCGTGATCGGCAGGTTGGCGACGTTGGACAGCTCCAGCGTGATGTGACCGCTGAAGCCGGGATCGATGAAACCGGCGGTCGAATGCGTCAGCAGACCCAGCCGGCCCAGCGACGATTTGCCTTCCAGCCGGCCCGCGAGGTCCTCGGGCAAGGTGAACAGCTCCAGCGTGGAGCCGAGCACGAACTCGCCCGGGTGCAGCACGAACGGCTCCCCGTCCACCGGTTCGACCAGGGTCGTCAGCTCATCCTGCTGCTTGGCGGGGTCGATGTGGGTGTAGCGGGTGTTGTTGAACACCCGGAACATGCAGTCCAGGCGGACGTCGATGCTGGACGGCTGCACCAAGGTGTCGTCGTACGGGTCGATGCCCAACCGGCCGGCATTGATTTCGGCCCTGAGGTCACGATCAGAGAGCAGCACGCGACGAGCCTATCCGCTGCTCGCCGTCCGGCGTTCAGTCGGCGAGATACATCTCCCCACCCTTGGGGTAGCCCCCGCCGGTGGTCGTCACGTGCACGTGGTCATAGTGGCCGAGCCGGCTTGGTTGCGCTCCGCCCGGCGTGTAGTAGACGCCACGCCAAATCGCGTCCTGGATGCCGAACCGACGCGCGTTCCTCATCACGTAGGCGACGATCTCGTCGCCCAGGGCGATGCCGTCGGCGCTCTGCGGGTCCGGGATCATCACGTCGAGTGCCAAGCCGAGCGGGTGCCAGGGCAGCGGATCCGGTCGCACGCCGCCGATTTCGTGGATCGGGGGAAACCTCGCGCTGATGGCGCGGGAGGCCAAGATCGTTCGCACCTGTAGGCCCTGTTCCGAGGCGAGCCCGGCGGGCAAGAAGCGGGATCGGGTGTGGTACCTCGATGCCGCGGCTGGTTGGGCCTCGGGCGAAGCCATGCCGTCGCCGCGGGACACATCCGACGCCAGCACAATCGCAATCGGCTTTGCCGCCACGATTTCTAAGCAGCACGGCGAACTGTCGCCAATAACGGGTTCGGCGTTGTGACGAGGGACGAAAGGGGAGACATCGCCTGCCGCCGCGAAGAACACCGCGGCAGGTGCCAGCGCTGCAGCCAGGACCAGCGGCGACTTTCGTCGCTTCCTGGCTAATCTGTGCCGACCCACCCCAGGCACATTACGACAAGATCACGAAAGAATAAACATCGGTTCTGGAATTTGCGGCTGAGCGGCCCATTCCTCGCTGGCGACATTTCACCGCCCGGGTCGAGCCTCGTCGGCTGGGGCGCGTCCTGCATGTCCTACCCGCCCAACGGATCCGTCGCCGGATGCTAGCCTTCGTTGGCGAAAGCGCCGATGTAGTTCAATGGCAGAACATCAGCTTCCCAAGCTGAATACGCGGGTTCGATTCCCGTCATCGGCTCCACATTTGACCAGGGCAGATGCGACTATTCGGTCGCCCGGTACGGCGGGCGGTCCCGTAACGGTCCCGTACGCGCAGCTGCCGTATGCGGCGCTGGCGCGGCGTCAGTTGAATGCCGGTGCGACGAACCGTTGCACGATTTGGTGTTCGACCTCGCTATCGCCGATTGGCCAGACCGCCAGCGACATGACGACGCGAACGATCCATTGGGCAGCCTGCGGGTCATCGTCGGTTATGCCGGTGAGGTCTGCGGCGAGACGGCTCAACACCGGTGACGAAGGAAGCTCAGTCAGATCACGACCGGCGCTCAACCCCATCATCATCTGGCGCATCGGGTCCGATCGAATGTGTTCCAGTGCGACCGTGATTGCCTTTACCACTCGCTCCGCGCCACTCAGGTCTTTCACGGCGCGTCGAACTGAGTCGACGATGCGGGCCGCCAGGCGGAGCAGAACGGCGTCGCGGATCTGGGCTTTGCCTCCGGCGTAGCGGTAGATAGTCGCCCGCGAGCAGTGCACTCGTGCGGCCAAGGCGTCCATGTCGAAGGTTTCCAGGCCGTCCCGTAAAACGAGGTCGGTGGCAGCGGCATAAATACGGTCTGCGGCTGCCGTACGACGCTCGCCTCCAATGAGCCAATCGTCTCGAACCACCGATACTCCTCCTACACAGCATTCGGATCGTCTCAATTCTGAGACAAATCAGACAGTATATTTCACCATTCATGCAGGTGTGACGTATGACGTGAGACGGCCTTGATCAGAACACTCGGGCAGACATTTCAACTTCGCTGGTACCTATTGACGACCCCGTTGCCGCCGATCAGCTTGGAGAGATGAGGTCGCGCAACGGTCAGCTTGGCATCGAGTTATTCGACGATGAGTGCATTCAGGACCCCTATCCTCTGTACCGACGAATGTTGGACACAGCCCCGGTGCATCAAATTGGCGATTCCGGGTTCTATGCGGTGTGCAGCTGGGACGCGGTCAACGACGCCATCGCTCGACCCGAGGACTTCTCCTCGAACTTGACCGCGACGATGACGTATCAGCCTGGCGGCGAAGTGGGTTCGTTTGAGATGGAGGGATTAGGCGGAAAGAGCCATGTGCTGGCCACCGCCGACGAGCCCACGCACGCGGTGCACAGGAAAGCGTTGCTTCCGCAACTGGCAGCCAAGCGGATTCGCGCGTTCGAACCGTTTATCGCTGAAACCGCCGAGCAGCTTTGGAACGCCCACTCGGAGCACGGGAGCATCGAATGGATGAGCGCCATGGCAAACCGATTGCCAATGATGATCGTCGGGCGGATCATCGGTGTCCCAGACACCGACATCGACAACCTCGTGCGGTGGGGATACGCCGCGACCCAGATGGTCGAGGGTCTCGTCAGCCAAGATCAGCTCAACGCTGCTGGCATCGCCGTGATGGAACTCGCGGCCTACATCACCGATCAGTTTCGGCAAGCCGCAGCCGACGCGCAGGACAACTTGCTCGGTGATTTGGCCACGGCGTGCGCATCGGGTGAGATGGAAGAACTCACCGCGCAGGCGATGATGATCATATTGTTCAGCGCCGGTGGCGAATCCACTGCGTCGCTAATCGGTTCCGCGGCTTGGGTTTTGTCGACTCGCCCTGATATCCAGCAGCAGGTCCGCGACCAACCGGAACTGCTCGGCGCATTCCTTGAGGAGGTACTGCGCTATGAACCGCCGTTCCGGGGCCATTACCGCCACGTGGTGAGTGACACGACACTGTGCGGCGCGGACCTTCAAGCGGGGTCACGCCTGCTGCTGTTGTGGGGAGCGGCTAATCGGGATCCGTCACACTTCGACGATCCCGACCAGTTTCGATTGGACCGTTCCGGCGCGAAGGGACACATCACCTTCGGTAAGGGAGCACACTTCTGCGTCGGAGCCGCGCTTGCCCGCATAGAAGCCCAGATCGTGATCAGTCAGCTCATTGGAAGAACTTCGAAAATTGAAGTCGCTGACGCTGGCCGCTGGCTGCCGAGCCTCCTTGTACGGCGTCTTGAACGCCTGGAACTGGCCTGCGAATGGTTTTAACCCCGTAGTCTTACGACGTTGCCCGCCTTGGGTGTCGGTGTGGCCATCGCGCCTAGCGCGGCCATCGCGTCGGCGTGGTCGTCCGCGAACAGGTGGGTGTAAACGGTCAGCGTCGTCGTGACGTTCGCGTGGCCCATGAACCGCGCAATCTCCAGAGGCTTGAGCCCGGCGGCGGCGCACAAGCTCGCGTACGTGTGCCGAGCGAGTGGAACTTCAGCTCGGGCGACAACGCGGCCGTCGGCTTAAGCCTGTTGGTGCGCAGCACCGCCGATCGGTAGACGGCTTTGTAGAACGTCGGGTGCCGCAGGGGCTCTGACTGGCCAACGGATACGGCACCCCCGCAGTTGGATAGCGCAGCATTCATCCCACGACACGTACCCCAGCGCGACGTCAGCGCGACGGTTGTACGCCTCGATGAGCGCTTCGGCGTAGTTATGCTCATGCCGCCGGATGCGGTCGAACACGTCGCGCGCCTCATCGACGGTCATCACGGCGGTAGACCCACCAACGTCGACGGCGGGTTCGAGACTGCGCATGCGTCGAGTCTGCTACTGCACCCCGATGCTATGGAAGTGTAAATTTCATGCCCTCTGAGCAGCAGCGTTAGTAAAAAACGATTCAGCGGTCGGCTTCGAGGCAGCTGGGTTTCACACGGTCGGGGTTGAACACGCGGCTCGGTGTCGCGTTGCTCATGCGGTAAGTGTCCGACGTGTGTCGGTGACACGACGGTGACACAACCTCGCCGGAACTCGACACACGGAGATCGCGACCCGGCGACGTGTGATAACACACTAGTTTGTGTTATTTCCGCAGGTCAGAAACGTTTTCTCGCCTGATCCGTAAACGCTGGTGAACGGCTATAAACCGTGGTGTACGTGTTGCTTCGTCTTCCCAAGCTGAATACGCGGGTTCGATTCCCGTCATCGGCTCCAAGCGTGACCAGCGCGAATCGTTTCAAACATGGGTTCGGAGGGCTGACCGGTCTCCCGCCCGTGCAACGGCGGCAACTTCACGCCCTGTGCTTCCGTCACTGATCTTGATCACCCAGGATCTGCTTCGCACCTAGAGCTTGCCGGCGACGAAGCTAGCGGCCTGATCCACCAGTCCGGAGTCGATGTATGAGGGCTGCAAATGCGACGGCCAATTCGTGCCTCTCCCGCAGATGGGGTCGCCGGCCGCGCACTGGTCGATCGTCTTACCGGCAAAGGCAGGGGCGAGTCGCCGGGTGCCATTACCGAACAACGCGACCGCCGCGATGTGCTGATCCATACCTGGCGGCAGTGGGTTGGTGAACCCGAATCCCGCACGGCCCCCGGTCACGAGATCGGCCACCTCGGCACCCAGCGAATAGCCGCCGAGCACTATGCGGGTGTTCGGGCAACTTGTGGCCATGGATTGAACGTGGGCGCTCATATCGTTGGCGCCACTGCCGGTGCTTATGTTGGCGGGGTAGTTAACGCCATACACGCCGATCGACATACGCGTCTTGCCGCGCAGTGAATTGACGAGTGCGTCGCCGACTGCGCCGACGCCGGGTGGTTCCTCTCGGCCGCGAGCGAAAACCACTTCGGCATCGGGGCATGCCGCCGATGCCGCCGGAATCAGCGCCGCTATCGGAAAAGGCGTCGATGCCGGGGCAATCACCAATGCCGCGGCGAGCAGGGCGGCGGCCGCCGCGCTGAGGACACGGTGCGCGCCTGGTGTCAACGCGACAAGCCTCATGAGGCGATATTACGGCGTTGCTGACAATGCGTTGACCAATCCGGTCTCCGGCGTGGTAGACCCGTGTACCGATGCGCCAGACCCGGCGTGTGCAGGCCGGGCCCGGCCAAGTCGCTAACCGTCCAGCGCCCCTCGCAATGCGATGCATTGGGCCTCGAAGAAACGTGGGGAAACACCTGCTTTCGGCGCGAACAGATCAAACCCGTGAAATGCGCCGGGCAACTTCCACCGCGCATCGAACGCCGCTTTTGTTTGAGTCGATCGGCATATTCGAGGCACTCGCTGAAGATCAGATCAAGGGTCCCAACTCCGGTCTTGGCGGGCGGCAGACCACTGAGATCCGCGGCTCGCGCCGGCCGGCGTGGCGGCAATGCGTGTTGCGGGGGCATGTCAGCGCTGCCATGAGACAGCGCCGACGTCGACTGCGCAGGTCCGGCGGACGCCCTGCCATTCGGGCGGCAGGCCGAATCCGGTCTTGGCGGGGACGGTCAATGCGGGCCGTGGCAACGGGCCGTGTCTTCGAACGATCGTCGCCGGAACCGTATAGACGGCGAGTCCATGTTCGCTAGGCTTGATCCCGATTTATTGATCGCCTGGGAAGTCGAGGCCAGATCATGGCTGAAGGACCCAAGGCTCGCGCCCGGGTGCCGGGACCGAGCGAGATCGTGGCGGAGTTAGCCGCTGCCGGATTCGAGAATGCGCGCCAGATCGCTCGAGGCGCCGCCGGGGTGGTCTATTGCTGCCGCGAGACTGCGCTGGGGCGAAACGTTGCAATCAAGGTGCTGCCGACACTCGACGATGATGAGAGCCGGGAACGCTTTCTGCGTGAGGGCTACGCGATGGGCGGGCTCTCGGGCCATCCGAACATCGTCCATATCCAGCGAGTCGGCGTAACCCCGGGTGGCCGGCCGTACATTGTGATGTCGTACTGCGCCGCGGGTTCCCTGGCCCTACGGGTGCAGCGAGAGGGGCCAATCCCCTGGCCCGAAGCCTTGCGGATCGGTGTGAAGTTGTGCGGGGCGCTGGAAACCGCGCACCTAACCGGCACTTTGCACCGCGATATCAAGCCTGCGAACGTGCTCGTCAACGATTACGGCGAACCGCAACTGACTGATTTCGGGACCGCCCACGTCGCAGGGGGCTATGAAACGGCGGCCGGGTTCTTCTCCGGCACAGTCGACTACCTCGCGCCCGAGGTGATGACTGGTGATCCGGCGACGATCGGCGCCGACGTCTACTCTCTCGCCGCCACGATCTATGCGCTCATTGCCGGCAACGCTGCATACGAGCGCCGGAGTCGCGAAGACCTCGTTGCGCACTATGTGCGGATCAGTAGCACGCGGGTCCCGGACTTGCGTCCTGACGGAGTCCCGGACGCCGTGTGTTCGGCGATCGAGAAAGCGATGGCGTTCGATCCGGCTGAACGGCCAGCGTCAGCGGCGGAATTCGGCCGCGAGTTGCAGGCCGAACAGCGCCGCAACGGCTTGAAACCGGATTCGATGGCGATCACTACCGTCGGTGCTGGTTCAGGGCGCACGGTCGCCACCGCAGCGGGCGCATTTGAAGCGCGGACCGTCTCGCCGGGCGGACAGGGCGGTAAAACGCCGACACCGAGACCGCCAAGGATTGCTAAACCGGGCCCACGGATTGCAGACCCGGACAGCGCCACCTCTCTGATCAACCCGCCGAACGGTCGCAGGAAAGCGACGTCACCGCTTCCACCGTCACAGCCCGCTGGTGAACGGCAGTCTGCTCGAGCGCCTACCATCTTCCGCGGCCCATACACGGTGGAAACGCGGGCACAGGCTCCGACTACGCCAGACACGGCTGAGCCGACCCAAGCGATCGCAGACCAGACAAGCGTCACCGACGCGATCGCGCCGCGGAGTTCTCTGGACCCACGTCCGGTCACTCCCCGCGGGTTAGCGGCCGGGGCGGTGGCGTGGTTCACGCCGTCGAAGAAGCGGAACCGCATGAGGGCGCCGCTGATCGCCACGGCAGCCGTCGTGGTCGTGCTGTTGCTGGCCAGCGGTGTCTACATCCTGCTTTCGCACGGCAACCATCACAATGTCGCCGCGAGTCAACCGAGCGCCCAGACACCGGTTAAGTGGCAGCCGATTACGAATGCGCGCATTGCGCGCGACGCGGCGGCAACCACGCAGGCCGACGGCACGATCTGGATCTTCGGCGGGATTGGAAGCGACGGCGCTGTCATCGCAAACCACGAGGGCTATGACCCCGTCATCGACACCTGGAAAGGCGGCGACGATCTTGCGGTTCCGATTCAGCACGCGATGGCCGTGACGTGGCAGGGCAACCCGGTTGTGCTCGGCGGCTGGCGCACCGCGGGCGCCCAAAAGGTTGCAAGCGACCAGGTTTGGCGGGTAATCAACAGTCACTGGGTGGAGCTGCCTCATATGTTGCAGCCACGTGCGGCAGCGGCGGCGGCAGTAGTGGGAGACCGCATCATTGTCACCGGCGGTGTTGACGCGAACGGCGCGCTGCTGAACACGACCGAGATCTTCGATGGCAACTCCTGGACGCTCGGCCCGCCTATAGCGACGCCGCGGCAGATGCTCGGCGCGGCCTCAGACGGAAAGCTCGTGTACACGGTGGGCGGAACCAACGGGAAGTCCGACCTGGCGGCAGTCGAGGCGTACGACCCGGCCGCGAAGACCTGGACCCGATTGCCCGACCTTCCGCAACCGCGCAGTGACCTCGGCGTGGCAATCGCCGACGGACGCCTGGTCGCTGCCGGCGGGGTCTCGGCTGGACAAGTCCTCAAGAGCGTGGCCGTGCTGGATCTGGTTGCCAAAACCTGGGCCGACTTGCCGGACATGGCGACCGCACGGCACGGTATGGCCGTCGCCGCCGTAGGTAAATCCGTGTACGCGATCGGTGGCTCGGCTGACATTGGCGATGGCCAGGTGATCTCGTCGGCGGAAGTGCTGCAGCTACCAGCGCGCCGAATCCAGCCGACCGCGCAGTGGCGTTCGCTACCGAACGCACCGACTCCGAGGTTGATGACGGCGTGGGCCGTGCTCAACGACAAGCTCTGGATCATGGGCGGTTTGCGGGACGGAGTTGCGCTGCAGACGGTAGAGAGCTATGAGCCGCGCACCGGGGCCTGGCAAGAGCAACCTTCATTGCCTGTCCCCCTTCACCACGCCGCAGCGGCGACCTATCGCGGCGAGGTGGTGGTGCTCGGGGGCGCCAGCGGCGACCTCACGCAGGCGTCCAACAAAGTGTTCGCGTTGCGTGGGGGCAATTGGGTTGAGTTACCCAACCTCACGCACGCCCGGGCGGCGACAGCAGCAGCGGTGGTCGGTGACCAACTCGTGGTCGCCGGAGGACAGAATGCCAAGAAGCTCGTACCGCAGACCGAGGTCTTCGACGGTAGCTCGTGGCACGATGCGGCCAACATGCCTACCCCGCGTGAACACCTGGCCGCGGTGTCGGACGGCACCTACGTGTACACGGTCGGCGGGAGGTTCCTGTCCTCGGACAAAAACTCCGCGGCGTTAGAACGGTTCGACCCGGGATCGGGGAAATGGACCAACCTGCCGGGCATGCCGACCCCGCGTGGTAGCTACGGCGCCACGTTCATCGATGGCCGAATCGTGGTGGTCGGTGGTGAGGAACCAACGCAGGTGTTGGGAGTGGCCGAGATGTACGACGTCGCCTACGGGAAGTGGAGCACACTGCCCCCTATGCCGACCCCGCGTCACGCTGAGGTGGTCGCAGCGGTTGGCAACACCGTGTACTGCATTGGCGGCGCAAACCGGCCCACCCATGAAGGCCCGGTTGCGACGGTCGAGGCCTTGGATTTCATTTAGCGGCGGTCGGTCAATGGCGCTTGAGCCGGCTGCGCCACCCCACGAAGCCGGCGTAGACGATCGTCAGCGCCGCCAGCATGCCTACGTCAAAAAGCCAGGTGCCTGCCGTGTGCTTGAAGTGGCTGTCCTTCGGGGCGATAGGGCCGGGTTCTATCGTCCACAAGTCGACGGTGGAAGCCTGCGCCGCGAATCCCCAGCGCGAGGGCACCGCCCACGACAGCTGGTCGAGACCGACCCGGTCGGTGACCGGGACCATCCCACCGCAGAGCACCAACTGCAACATCAGAGACACCACCAGCAGCGGCATGATCTGCTCGTTGGAGCGCGCCAGGGAAGACAGGACCAGGCCGACCATTGCCGCGGCGACGCACATGGCGGCGGTAGCGACGTACAGCTCGAGTGTGGCGCTGCCGAGTAGCAGGGCCGGCCGGGTCGGCGCGCCTTTACCCAGGATGGTGATGGTGGTCGCGATCGCCGACTGAATGACGGCGAACACAAAGAACACGGCCATCTTCGCGAGCAGATAGGCCTTGGTTGACAGGCCGACCGCCTGTTCTCGGCGGAAGATCGGGCGCTCACCGATGAGATCGCGGATCGTCAGCGCGGTACCCATGAAGACGGCAGCCATCGTCAGCAACATCAACACCGATCCGGGTTCGTCGGATCCCTCACCGCTCGGGTCCGCGACTCGGAATCCCGTCGAGCCAGGAACAGTAAGCGCCAGCGCGCCCATGACAAACGGCAGGAGCGCCAGGAAGATGAAGTAGGCCCGGTCGGCGACGATCAGCCGGATCTGGCGGCGGGCGATCGTCGAGAACTGACGCCAGGCGCTGGAGCGCGTTGGGGCACCCAGATCGGCTGGCTTGTCCGCCTCGGCCACGGGCGCGGGTGGTTTGGCTTGGGCCAGAAAACGACGGTTGGCTTCGTCGGGGTCCGCACCCACCATCCCGAAGATCTTGGCCCAGTTGGTGGTTCCCATACTCGCTTCGATTTCGCCGGGCGGCCCACAGTAAGCCGTCTTGCCGCCGGGCGCCATCAACAGCACTTGGTCGCAGAGATCGAGGTAACTCAGCGAGTGCGTCACCACCAGTACGACGCGACCGGCGTCGGCCAGCTGCCGCAACATCGTCATGACCTGCAGGTCCAGTGCCGGATCCAGACCCGATGTCGGCTCGTCGAGGATCAGCAACGACGGCCCGGTGAGCAGCTCGAGCGCCACCGAGGCGCGTTTGCGCTGTCCGCCGGACAGCTTGTCCACCCGAGTCTCGGCGTGCTTGGTCAACCCGAGTTCTTCGATGACCTGCCCGACGACCTGCACGCGGTCGGCCTTGGAGGTGTCTGGTGGCAGCCGCAACTCGGCCGCGTAATTCAGCGCCTGGGTCACCGTGAGCTGGCGGTGCACGACGTCGTCTTGAGGCACCATCCCGATCCGGCTACGCAACGACGCAAACTGGGCGTGGATGTCATGCCCCTCGAAGGTGATTGAGCCGGAGCTGGGACACGTGGCTCCCGCGATCAGACGGGACAGCGTGCTTTTCCCCGCTCCCGACCCACCGATGAGGGCGGTCAACGTGCCGGGTCTGGCCGTCAATGAGACTTTCTGGATCAACCGCTTGTTATCGACTTGAAAGTCGACCTCGCGCACCTCTAGCCCGCCGGTGCGCGTATCCGCTTCGACGCGGCGGACCAAGATTTCACCGTTGAAAACCAGGTCGATGTTGCCGATCGTGACCACGTCGCCCTCGGTCAACGGTGCGGACAAGATTCGGGTGCCGTTGACGAAAGTCCCGTTGATGCTCTGCGCGTCGTGTATCTCGATGCCGCTTGGGCCCGGAGCCAGGTACGCGTGGTGACGCGACGCCAAGACATCCGAGATCACGATGTCGCTGTCTTCGGCGCGACCGATGACGGAGGCGCTCGCGGGCGGCGCACCGAGCTTCGATCGAGACCGCTGGACGGCACGCCGCAGGTTGACGCTATCGAACTGCGAAGCTTCGAGGGCCGTTGCTCCTATCTCGGTGAGCGGTTGCCCGGGCGCCGACTGCGCTTCGCTGACAGGCTGCGGTACCGGTTTGGGGGAGCGCGCCGGCACCGATTGGCTCGGATAGCTAATCGGGCGCCGCGGGTCGCTGGCCGGATACGACGTCTGCGGCGGCCGACCGGCCGGGGGGTGACGGGGCGGGGCGAATTGCGGTCGCCCGATGTTGGGCCGAGAGATGCCAGCCTGCTGTGCGGGCTCCGGACGAGATGGCCTCGGGGTACCGGGCCGCGCGATGACCGGGGCCCCCTGCACCGTTGGCGGTAACTGGCCGACCGCCCCGTCGTGATGTCCCATCGAGAAGCTCAAACGCGGCCCGTCAGGCCTTCCTATGTTGATGCTCTGGCCATCGCGGATGTCGACCACCCGCACCCGGCCACCGTTGACGAACATCCCCGTCGGCGACCCGTTGTCGATCGCTACCCATTTGCCCCGATCGAAGCGCAGCAGCAGGTGTGCGCGGGCGATGAGCGGATGAGTAACGCGCATGTCGGCGCGGAGATCACTTCCAACGACCACATCCTGGCCTGTCGCGAAACTGCGCTGTGACCAGTCGGATTGAACCGTCAGCACGGGCGGTGTGGGCCTACTCATCCCACAAGTATTCGACGCGCCGGCAACAAGCGCGCACACTTTCGCCATATTTAACCTCTGGCCATCGACCGTGTTTGCCGGACTTGACAGTGGCGTGACCGGATTCAGCGGGTTAGCGAGCTACGCCGATAGGTAGCAACAGGTCATCAGCCATTGCTCAAAACAGTCGTTGAGCTGCATGATCCAGTACCAATCGTGAATCTATTGCCACTTAGCGAAACAAGGCGGATCGTGTCAGAGCAAATTCCCAAGCTGAATACGCGGGTGATTCCCGTCATCGGCTCCACGGTGAGCAGCGCCGACACCGTTCGATGGTGTTAGATCCGCCGCTGGCTGACACTCGCCCCGGCACCTTTCAGCGCGTAGGCCTGGCTGTGCGCGTACAGCCCGCATGGTCAGGCTGGCGTCCTTGCGCCTGATCCACGCCGCGATCACCTCCGCCGGGACGCCCCGCACGTGCATCAGCGTCAAGGTCGCCTTGGTCAATCGCCGCACCGTCAACGTTCCGAAACGCTCCAGCAGCGGGCCGAAGTCGTATTCCAGCTTGGCCCTTGCGCTTTCGCGCAGAAGGCGCCGGCCAGCTAAAAGCCGAGGCTGCGTACACGGCAGAGGGCGGAACCAGGCCCGACCTGTCCCCGGTGATCAAGGAGCAGTACATTCGCCCGCCTGAGGTGGCCGGCCGAATCAATTTGACCCGCGAGCTCGTTCAGGGCGCTGGTGACATATCCGCTCAGTGGGTACGTCGACGCGCTTCACCGGCAAGAGCTGACTGAATGGGGTCTCGGGGGTCCGGCGTCAAGGCGCTATCAGTGCCACCCGGCCGCTCAATAGTTGTCGCAGGTATCGAAGGTTCGTTGGAGAGCCCCGATGTACGGCTGGGCATGTGGACCGCTCACTATCTGCTGGGCAATTTGCCTGCGTTGACTGGGCGACCCGGCGAGGAACTCACGCGAACCAGAGTGCATCTGCGGCGAGGAGTTGAAAACCGCGGCCATCATCGGGTCTTGCGCGTTCAACGCTGCCACGAGCTGGTCGTAATTGCAGGTTGTGTTGACGGCCGGACCCTGATCGGGATCCGCGGTCGCGACCCCGGCCCCGGCGGTCGACGACAATGTCAGACCACCAACCGCCACAGCAAGTCTGGTAAACGACAATTTGGTCATGCGTGGACTCCTTCTCACCGCGCCGGCTCTAATGCAAATACGTATGTCGAGCAGGGGGTATGCAAATCTGAGCCTACGACCATCCGGACGAGCCAGGGGCTCCGGCACTTTTTCGCGCGCGTAGCTGACAGTGACAGTGTTTATGAAGTTTCGCCTGCAAAGGCGATAGCCGAATTGCATTGAAGCACAATGCCTTTGAAGGTAACCATGTCGGCAAGACACGGCGCGATACGGACCCACCCGGCCGGGTACCGATTCAGCCGTCGCGCCCGGCACCGCGATCGGGTGCGCTCATGTCCCCCGTCCCGGGCGTGCCATCGGCGAGCCCGTAGCGCAGATACACAGTGCCCTTCGGACCCGCCACCGGCGGTTCGAGGAGCGTGACGTTCGTAGGCACCGCGCCACCGTCGAACACCTTCTTCCCGGCGCCCAGCACGATCGGATGCACCCAGAGGTCGAGCCGGTCGAAGAGCCTCTCACGCAGAAGGGTCTGCACCAGGTTCAGGCTTCCCACGACCTTCACGTGCTCGTGCCGGTCACGGATCTCGCGTACCGCGGCCACCAGATCCGCGCCAAGCTGCGTGGACCCGGCCCACGAGAGGTCCGGCCTGCCGCGGGACGCCACATACTTTGGGACACTGTTGAAGAGCCCGGCGATCTCCTGGTCCTCGCCACCCTCGTGGTACGGCCAGTAGGCGGCGAAGATGTCATACGTCCGACGGCCGAGCAGTAGGGCGTCCGTACCCTCATACGCGGCACCCACTTGCGCCCCGGCGACCTCGTCCATCAGCGGGGCCTGCCAGCCACCGAACGGAAACCCCTCCGGGTCCTCGTCGGGGCCTCCCGGTGCCTGCCCGACGAGGTCCAGCGTTGCGAACAACTCGATGTGAATGAGGCCCATGCCCTGCTCCTATGCGTTGGTTGTCTCGACTGGAAGGTAGACCTGGCGCCGGCAATAGACTCATCGCTGCCGGCGACCTACTCCGCGGAGGCCAGGTCGTGGCGCACGGGAGGCTCGTTCGGCGCATCAGGCGCGTCCCGGTCGTCGAGGGCGACGGTGCGCCGATGAGCCAGGACGAGTCGGATTGTGTAGAGAAGTGCGCTGGCGATGAACAAGGCAGCGGTGAGCAATAACCAGCGGCCCAGGAAGGGCTGCTGGGTTTGTCCGGTCGCCGCCAAGTACGTCGCGGATTCCTGCCGCATGATGCCGGGAAAGAACATGAGCAGAGACAAACAGGATCCCAGCGCCGGCACACGCAGGTAGTTGCGCACCGAGACTCGAGGTCGGCCGCGGGGCCGACGTCGCCGCCGCTTGGTCGCGATGCCGAGGAGTCGGTCGGCAAGTGCGTACAGCGGAAACAACACGAGATCGTGAAAGATGATCGCCGCCGCGAGCCAGACCGCGATGGATTGCCACCACGGGTGCGGGTTCCACAGGGTCGCCGGTTTGAAGGTCAGGATGGCGTAGCCGGCCAGCGCGAAGCCGGCGGCCATAGTCAACAGGTGCAGCGGGTGCGACCCATAGAATTTGCGGAATCGTGCCAGCAGCACCGACATGTCAGTCGCCCCGAAAGTCGATGGAACTGACCCACTTGGTGTTGTGCACACCGGGCAGCGCCGGCACGATGATCCGCGCCGGGTAGCCATGATCGGCCGCCAAATCGACGCCGTTGACGCGCAGCGCCAACAGCGCATCCGGGTTCAGCACCTGATTGGCCTCCAAGGCGGCACGGCTGTAATCGCCGACTCGGTCGTCCGCGACTTTCTGCAGTGATTGCACCCGGGCCGCGAGCGGCGCGGGCACACCGGCCAGAGCGGCCAGGTCGGCCAGTCGCACCCCGCTCCAAGTCTGGACCGTGGACCACCCTTGGACGCAGCCGATCGGCAGCCGCGCGGAGTGCTGCGGCATCGCGGCCAGCGCAGCCCGGTCGAGCACCACCGGCGTGGGGCCGCCGGTCAGGGTGAGCCGCCATTCGGAGCCGACGGCCACCGCGTCGATCCCGGCCGCTGCAGCGGTCTTGTTGACGGGAAAGTCGTTGGGGCCGTTGGCCCGTTGCCGACCCGCGGCAGCAGCAGCACGGTCTGGCCGGCGATACCCCCGAAGGTCTGGCCGGCGGTCAATACGGCCACGCCCACTGCGCTGCCGCCGACCAGCACCAGCGCACCTCGGCGGCTTATCGAGGCCGGCTTAGGGTCGGGGGTAACCAACCCGTCGGTGCCGCGCGGCTCTGGCCGGGTATCGGCGCGGTTGGTGCGCAACATCTTTCGCATGGACATCGATTTAAGACCACACACCATCTTGGGAATCTTGAGCGTGACGTGCATGAGAAGTCCGGCGATGAACACCCACGCACCGAGGTAGTGCGCGGTGTGCCACGGGAACCAGAAGATGAAATCGTACTGGATGAACAGCAGGCCGGTGGCGATCTCGAACAACACGCCGCCGACGAGCATCACCAGCGAAATTCTTTCCAGCACTTGGGCGATCGAGCGGACCGGCGGCCAGGTGAACAGCCGCGGGATTACCGACCACAACTTGGCGATCACCACCGGGACCAGCACCAGGCCCAGTCCCACATGCACACCCTGGGTCAGCCGGTACAGCCAAGCCGGATGAGACGGCCAATCGAAAGTCGGTAGCTTTAGCCAGCCCACATGGGCCGGTAGCGCCTGCCCGAGCCGCGGCGCATACGCGATGTACGACAAGAGCCCGGTGATGATCACGATCGGCAACCCGATCAGCAACACGGCCCCGAGGATTGAGGTGAGCCACGGGCCGCGCAGCGGGCTTCGCCAGCGCCGTTGCACGCTCGCAGCGGGCGGGCCATGGCGGTCCAGCCCGCGCCACAGCCGGGCCGGAAAGCCATAGCCTCCCGCGTCAGTGGGCATCTCCGGTTCGCGTCCCGGGTCAGTTTTCGACTGACCTGCGGGTGGTTTTGATCGAGTTCACCAACCATGTGTCAGAACCCGCGCAGTATCGCGGCGCGACCCCTGACGTGAATCTTCTCGGTCGCAGAGCCGCGCAATTGCCCGATGCGCTCGAGCATTTCGTCGCCCAATGTGTCGAGCTTGTCGGTCGTCAACTCAATCGGCGGAGGGCACAGGTCACGCTCCTCCTCACTGGCGTGAGCATCCAGAACGGTGACGAATGAGCGCCACTCGTCGACGTACTCCTTTGCCGTGCGCGGGGTGCGCAGTACGACCGCGAGCTGTTCCCAGACTTGGCGGTGTTCGGCGTGCGCAATCGCGACCAGTGCGCCGGCGGCCGACACTGCGGGATAGAACAGGTCGTCCTCGATGCGCATGTGAATGTCTAGCTCTACCAACAACTCGTCGAGGGCCGCCTGACGTTCTTCGTTTTCCGCCGGGATATCGCTGATCTTCTTGCACAGCTTTCGCAGCACCTTGTGGTGCTCGAACAGAACCTCGTACGCGTTCATGTCGCCGCCCCATCCCCGTTCGCAGCGGTATGCGCCGCACCGCGAACCTCGACCATTCCGTCGCGCACCCGCGTCGGATAGCAGGGCAGTGCGGCGGTGGCCGGACCACGCTGCACGGTGCCCGACCCGCACGCGAATCGCGAACCGTGCCAAGGGCATACGATCTGATCGCGGTCGATCCAACCGTCCGCCATCGGCGCGCCCAAATGCGGGCATTGCTCGCCGACCGCCAGCACATCGTCGCCATTGCGGTACAACACCACACCCACGCCGGCCACCTTCACCCGCTCTGGTCGCCCGTCCAGCGCGGTCACCGGCAGCACCGGCGTCCACTCATCGACCCCCAGCCGCGCACCCGAGCGGTCCACACCTATGCCGGACTCGTACACCAAAGCGCCGCCCAGATAGCCGGCACCGGCGGTGAGTCCGTAGCCGACCGCACTGCTCGCCATCCCACGGATGTGGCGGCCGCGTCGCCGGTTCCACCACGACATCGCGTACAGGCTCGTCGCGACCGCGTTCACCAACCCGTGCACCAGACCGATGCGGCGCGCTTGCTCGTGCGTGTGCTGCCAGTCCGTCACGCCGGTGATCGCCGCGCCGACGCTGCCGAGAATTCCGACAGCCAACGCCGACCGCGAAGCGTCGCGCAATGGCGCGGTTCGTCCGGGCAACAGGCTGGCCGCGTCCAACGCCACACTCGTCGCAACCGCCCCGGTCGGCAGCGCGGTCAGCGCCGGATGCAACGGATGCCCGAGCCAGGTGCCGTGCAGCGCGTTGCTGACACGCTCCCGATGACGGCCGAAAGCGGCGAAGGTAAACATCAGCGCATGTTCGGTAGCTCGGCCGATCGAGCCATGTCTGGCGTGCAAGGCCGGCGACAACGCGTGCGCCGGCATCCCGGACCTGATGCTCGGCATTACGGGACGGCTCAACCACAGCACCCCTCCTTCGCAACAGCGAATCGGGCGGTTCCACCCACGGCTTGTTAAGGGACACGAGCCCTGGCGGCGGTCGGTTCAAACACGGCCTCGCGCGCTTCGGTGGCGTCGGGATAACACCCGGTCAGGCCATCCGCTCCTCGCATCGCGGGTGACGGATAACCGCTCCTGAGGCCCCCGCGATCCTGCGCGCCTGAATCCCCAGCGCAGGGCCATATTGCCGGCCTAACCTCCGTGGCCGAATCGTCACCGAGGCTTGATCAAACGCTAACGCGCCCTTGCGCTTCCGCTGGTCAACGGGGCTTACCATCCGTATTACAAC
The DNA here is from genome assembly GCA_963820045.1 of uncultured Actinomycetota bacterium. Classification (GTDB taxonomy): domain Bacteria; phylum Actinomycetota; class Actinomycetes; order Mycobacteriales; family Mycobacteriaceae; genus Mycobacterium. Next base: position 1,089,719 of record CAWFYN010000010.1, on the reverse strand, counting down.
TATGTCAGTTAAAAGGAATCGGAGCCATGCGGGCGGTCGTTCGGTGTGTTCTTGCGGTGGTCGGGATTGCCGCGAGTGTGGTTGCGGGGCCGGCCGGCATGAGTTTGGCGGCGGCGAGCCAGCCGCTTGAGCGCCCCATCGCGTCGGTCCTGCCGACGCTGGGCGCGACGGTGGGTGTGGCGCACCCCGTAGTCGTGACGTTCAAGGCGCCCGTCGCTGACCGGCACGCCGCCGAGCGCGCCATTGGAGTCAAATCGACGCCCGCGAGGACCGGCAGGTTCGAATGGCTCGACAACAACGTCGTGCAGTGGGTTCCCAACCGGTACTGGCCGTCGCACAGCACGGTGGCCCTTTCGGTGGGCGGCCTGTCCACGGAATTCAAAACGGGTCCGAAGGTCGTAGGCGTCGCCAACATCTCGGACCACACTTTCAAAGTGAGCATCGACGGAGTTGATGCCGAACCGCCGCCTTCGCTACCGGCGCCGCACCACCGTCCCCATTTCGGAGAAGAGGGCGTGCTGCCGGCCTCGATGGGCAGGCCGGAGTTTCCCACGCCGGTCGGCAACTACACGGTCTTGTCCAAAGAGCGCTCGGTGCTTATGGATTCGAGCAGTGTGGGTATCCCCGTCGACGATCCTAACGGTTACCTGCTCAAGGTGGATTACGCCGTCCGGATCAGCAACCGTGGCCTCTTCGTGCATTCCGCTCCGTGGGCCGTCCCATCACTGGGGCTGGAGAACGTCAGCCACGGCTGCATCAGCCTCAGCCCCGAGGACGCCGAGTGGTACTACAACACGGTCAATGTCGGCGACCCGGTGATCGTCCAGGAAAACCTCTGGGAGCGGCCTCCTTCTTGAGCAGGCTCGGGACCTAATTGTCCTGGACGCGACGGCTTTTCGCTGCCTCGGATCAGGGCACGCACCCGTCGCCACAGACGAACGGACCCGCTGGTGGCAACCAGCGGGTCCGTTCGGTTTGAGAGGGGAACGGGCTCAGTGCGCGCCCGAAGGACCGGGCGCAACGGGCTGACCGGGCACCGGTCCGCCCGTCGGCGCGGGCCCGGTCGGCGCATCCTTGACCCCGGACATGTCGATGAGTGGGGCACCGGCGATCGCATCGAGGGGAGCACCAGCCGCCAAACCACCAAGGGCAACCAGCGGAGCACCGGCCGGGACCACCGGCGCGATGGGCAACGGCGCACCCAACGGTAGCGGCAGCGGGGCACCCAGCGGCACCGGCACCGGAGCACCTACGGGCAGCGGGCCGGGCACGGCCAGTGGGATCCCGGCCATGTCGGTGAGTGGCGCGCTGGCGGTGCAGACTTCTGCGGTAGGCGCCCCGCCCGCGGCCGCCGCTCCGCCCGCGGCACCGGCGGCTCCCGGTCCGGCCAGCGGCGCGCCGGCCAGCGGCGCGCCGGCCTCGCCGGCTTGGCCCTGTATGCAGGCGTAGCCGCCCGTCTTCAGGGGAGCGGCTGCCGCATCCGGGCTCAACGCCAGTGCGGCTCCGCACAACCCAAGGGTGGCAACTACTTTGATGTTGAACCGATCGACGATCGCCATCAGCGTCGACTCTCCTTTATTCGCGCTCACACATTTCGCAATCTGGTGCAGCAGAAGCGCATAACCCTCTTTCGCTGACCGAGCCAATTGTCAGCAGCCGGCCTGAAACAGCGCACGCGCCGCACCGCGCCGTTTCCAAATGGTGACGTCACAAGGGAGTCACGAGCCGGATGCGACGGCCAGCTAGGCGCCGGGCCGCGTCGGCTCGATCGAGTCCCGGTGACCGTCTTTTTGCGCAGCTCATTCACAGGGGCCCCGCACAGGCCGACGCGACCACCTTCGTCAACGACCTGCGCAAGAACGGGATCCACGCGGTCAGTGGCGGAGACGCGGCGCTGGTGCAGATGGGCTTGAACGTCTGCCAGCAACCGTCGTGGGGTGCCCCGCCATCGCAGCTCGAGGGCCTGGCACTGCAACGCTCCGACAGCAGGCAGGGCGCTGGCGGGATCACCTCCCAGCAGGCCGACGACGTCCTCATCGACGCCGTACGCGATCTCCGCCCGAACGCGTAGCGGTCACCCTCCGGCCAGCGGCGAACCGGACCGGCCGTCGGTCTTTGCCGACTATTCATCCTCGGGATTTGTCGTCCGCAGGGTGTTTCACGGTGCTTTCGTGTAAAAGTGCATCATCCGGATTCGGGCACGGGACGAAGGAGAAGATTTCGATGGCAGCACAGCGGCCCTATGGCCGGTTCATGGGCGCAGCCCTCGTGGGTGGCCCACTTCTGGCCGCGGGGATCGTCTGGGCCAGCCCGGCGCGGGCCGACCAGACTGCCTTTCTCAATGACCTGCACAACGCGGGCATCCACGCCGTCAACGGTGGCGACCCGGAGCTGTTGCAGATGGGCGCGGACCTGTGCCAACAGCTGTCCTGGGGCGCCTCCCCGCAACAGCTGGAGGGCCTGGCGATACAACGCTCGGACGCCGACCAGGGCACCGGCGGGATCAACGGGCGGCAGGCCGGGGACGTCGTCATTTTTGCCTTGCGCGATCTGTGCCCTACCGCTTAGCGGTGAGCTAAGTTAGCCCCACGGGGTGATGTCGGTGCGAGGCGGCCACGACGGCCGAGGCTGAGGTGACGCTTCGATGGAGCTGAGTGCGCGCAGCCTGAGCGCTCTCAACATCCCCGTCCCGGCCTACGACCGCAGCCAAATCGACGTTGGCATCGCGCATTTCGGCGTGGGCGGCTTTCACCGCGCCCACCAGGCGATGTACCTCGACAGGTTGCTCAGCGACGGGCTCGCCCGGGACTGGGGAATCTGCGGTGTCGGCGTGCTGCCGGGTGACCGGCGGATGCGCGACGTCCTGCGCGCCCAGGACTACCTGTACACGCTGATCCTCGAACACCCCGACGGCACCCGGCAGCCACGGGTCATCGGATCCATCGTCGACTTCCGTTACGCGCCCGAGGATCCCGAGGCGGTCATCGAGCTGCTCGCCACCCCGGCCACCCGGATCATCTCGCTCACGATCACCGAAGGCGGCTACCAACCGCCGCTGAGCGACGCCTTCGGGTTGGTGGCCGAGGGACTGAACCGGCGACGGGAACGCGGCCTGCCCTCCCCCACGGTCGTGTCGTGCGACAACATCGCTGAAAACGGGAATGTGGCCCGGCGCGCGTTCACGTCGTACGCCGAGCGGCTCGATCCCGAACTCGCGCAGTGGATGCGCGAGCACACCAGGTTCCCCAACTCGATGGTCGACCGCATCACGCCGGTCACCACTCCCGAGGTGATCGCGCGGCTGGACTCCGAATTCGGCGTGCGCGACGCGTGGCCGGTGGTCGCCGAGCCGTTCGCCATGTGGGTCCTCGAGGACGACTTCGCCGACGGCCGGCCCCCGCTGGACAGGGCCGGCGTCCAGCTGGTCGACGACGTGTCGCCGTACGAGGCGATGAAGCTGCGGCTGCTAAACGCCGGCCACCAGGCCCTGTGCTACTTCGCCTACCTGGCCGGCTATCGGCTGGTGCACGAGGCCGCCCAGGATCCGCTGATCGCCGAATTCCTGGACCGCTACCTGGAATCCGAGGCGATGCCGACCCTCGTGCCGGTCCCGGGGCTGACCGACTTCAAAGCCGGGCTCCTCCCCCGCTTCGCCAACGCCTACGTGCGCGACACGGTCGCCAGGCTGTGCGCCGACTCGTCCGACCGCATCCCCAAGTGGCTGCTGCCGGTGGTTTTCGACAATCTGGGACGGGGCGGCCAGGTTCGCCTGTCCGCGGCGATCGTCGCCAGCTGGGCCCGCTACGCCGAGGGCGTCGACGAAGACGGCCAACCGATCGAGGTGGTGGACCGGCTCGCCGGCACGCTCGTCCCCATCGCCCGCTCCCAACGCGAGGATCCGGCCGCATTCCTCGCCAACCGCGCGGTCTTCGGCGACCTCGTCGACCGGCCCCGCTTCCGCGAGCCGTACCTGTGGGCGCTGGATTCGCTGCACCGCCACGGTGCGCGCGCCACCTTGCGGGCACTCATCGGGGCCGGCGAATCATGACCCTGGTCGCCGGCATCGACTCGTCGACGCAGTCCTGCAAGGTGTTGATCTGTGATGCCGCCACCGGCGAGGTGGTGCGCGAGGGCACTGCCGCCCATCCCGACGGGACCGAAATCGCCCCGGCGGCATGGGAAGCCGCCACCGGGGAGGCGATCGCGGCCGCGGGGGGACTGGACGGCGTCGAGGCGGTCGCGGTCGGCGCGCAGCAACACGGCATGGTGTGCCTCGACGGGGCGGGCCGGGCGGTGCGGCCCGCGCTGCTGTGGAACGACGTGCGTTCGGCCGACGCGGCGCGCGCGCTGACCGACGAGCTCGGCGGCCCGAGCGCGTGGACGCAGGCCGTCGGCGTCGTGCCGCTGGCCGCCATTACGGTGGCCAAGCTGCGCTGGCTCGCCGACCACGAGCCCGGGCACGCGGACCGCACGGCGGCCGTCTGTCTGCCGCACGATTGGCTGACGTGGCGGTTGCGCGGTGACACCGACATCGCGGCGCTGACCACCGATCGCAGCGACGCCAGCGGCACCGGTTACTACGACGCCGCGAACGGCGCCTACCGCGTCGACCTGCTCGAGCTGGCCATGCGTGGTCGCAGCCCGCACCTGCCCACGGTGGTGGGCCCATCGGGCCACACCCGCGGCCGTGCAAAGGTGTTCGGCGCGGGCCTCGGGGATAACGCCGCCGCGGCGCTGGGCCTGGGGGCCGACGAGGGCGACGTCGTCGTCTCGGTCGGAACGTCGGGGGTGGTGTCCGCGGTCACCGCCGACCCGGTCCACGACGACTCCGGCTTTGTCGCGGGATTCGCCGACGGCACCGGGCGCTACCTCCCGCTGGTGTGCACGCTCAACGGCGCGCGGGTGCTGGACGCGGCCGCCGCGATGCTGGGGGTCGACCACGACGAGCTGTCGGAACTCGCGCTGGCGGCGCCGCCGGGCAGCGCGGGACTGGTCCTGGTGCCCTACCTGGAGGGTGAGCGAACCCCCAACCGGCCCAACGCCTCTGGCGCGCTGCACGGCCTTCGGGTCGCGAATGCGACGCCGGCCAACCTGGCCAGGGCCGCGGTGGAGGGGCTACTGTGCGCGCTGGCCGACGGCCTCGCCCACCTGGGCGCACACGGCGTAACCACCCGCCGCATCCTGCTGATCGGCGGCGGTGCCCGCTCCCGCGCCCTGCGCCAAATCGCCCCCGCGGTGTTCGGCGTGCCCGTGCTGGCGCCGGCCCCTGCGCAGTACGTCGCCTTGGGCGCGGCGCGGCAAGCGGCATGGGCGCTGAGCGGATCGCCGCGGCCGCCCGGCTGGGCCGTGCCCCGCACCGACGAATACACCGCCGACCCGACGCCCGAGGTGCTGGAGCGCTATGCGCGGGTGCGGGACCTGACCGAGGGGGCCTAGTCGCAGGGGCGAAACACGGGAAGGACGCGGTATTGGGCGCTGAAGCTGGCCTTCTCGTATTCGTCGCCGACCTCGCCGTCACACGCGATGACCGTCGGGCCGTCCACGGCGGCGAAGCTGAATTCCGGCACCTGCAGCTCGTGATAGAGCGGGCTGCGCTCCAACCGCCCCAGCGCGAGTGCGATCAGGATCCTGGTCCGCGACCACCGTCGTCCCGTTTCGAGCATCCGGACGTCGATGAGGCCGTCGTCCATGCGGGTCCGCCGCGACGGGGCGAACCCGGTCGGCAGGTACAGCGAGTTTCCGAGGAAAAACAGCGACGTCAGCAGCGTCTTGTTGTCGTAGCGGATCCGCACGGGCTGGTCCCGGCGCAGCGTGTGCAGCATCGCGTAAAGACCGGCCAGGGGCTTGCCGATGCGTTTCTCCAGTTTTTCGCGCTGCCGCACGAAGGTCGGGTAGGCGCCGATGCTCGCGGTGTTGAGGACCATCTGAGCGTCGTTGAGGCACACCAGGTCCACGAACGCCACGCTGCCCCGGCGGATCGCGTCGACGGTCCTGGCCACGGTGTCGCAGCCGATGTCCTTCGCGAAATGGTTGAACGTTCCGGCGGGAAACACCGCCAGCGGCAGCCCGGCCTCGACGGCCACCCCCGCCGCGGTCGCCACCGTGCCGTCGCCACCGCCGACCGCAAGCACCTCGGCGCGCGCGGCCGCCTCGCGCAAGACCTCCGCCGGGTCGTCGTCGGTGCCCAGTTCCCGGATGTCCACCTTCGGCAGCGCTTGGCGTACCTCGTCGACGACGCGGGCCCCGGTGCCGCTGCCCGACTCGGGATTGATGACCAACACCACCCCGGAACCGTCGGGCCGTTCGGGTGCCGCGACCCGAAGCGGTTCGGTCTTGGGCAGGGCGGTTTCGACGATCGGCGGTACGAGCCGACCGCCCAGGACCGCCAGGCCCGCCCCGATGCCGAACCCGGCGATCACATCGCCCGGGTAATGCGCGCCGGTCGCCACCCGCGACAATCCCACCAGTCCGGCGAGCAACGCCAGCCCGAAGCCCAGCATCGGATTCTCCAAACCCACCCCGACGGCGAACGCGGCGGCGCTGGCGGAGTGCCCCGACGGCAGGGAGTTCGACGTCGGTCGGCGGCGGACTTGCCTGACCAACGGCACCAATTCGTACCCGGGACGCGGACGGCGGCGGATGCGTTTGGCGACCAGGTTGGTGACCAGGCTGGTGGCCGCGAGCGTCACGACGCCGCGCGTCGCGCCGCGCTGGGCGCTTTGGTTACCCGAGGCCATCAGGGCCGCGGCGATGGCGAGCCACAGCTTGGAGTTGTCGGCCGCCCGGGTCAGCGGCGGCATGACCAGATCCAGCAGCGGGGTGTCCGTCTCGGCGATCGCATCGAACAGCTCCCCGTCAAGGGTGCCCAGCCCCCGAGTGATCTGATTGATGCCGCGCGCGCGTCGCCAGGGCCGGCTATTCATTCGCTACACCCTAAATTGGTTGGCGGACATGGACGCACCGGGCTACTTCGAGGCATGGCGGGCCAACGCCGCACGGCGGGGCGTAGCCCCGGACGTCGTCGCGGAGATCGCCCGGCGGCACGCCGTCACCCCGGGCACCTTTCGGCCGCTGGGGAAAATGGCGGAGATCAAGGATCCGGACGGCAAATCCTTCTTCCTCCTGCCGCGGGGCACCAGTGGCAGCGACGCCCGCGCGGCGGCGCTGAGCACCTACCTCCTCAACGCGGGCACCGGCTACGGCACCAAGGGGGCGCGGCGCACCGATTTCCCGGCAACGCCCTACTGCGCCGCCGAAGTATCGCGAATCATGCTGCGGCAGAACGCAAACAGCTGGAGTTACACCCGCGACGTCAGGTTCGTCGACCGCAACGGGGGGCGTCTCGTCGCGACGCCGAACGGCATCCTCATGGGCCTGGGGGGTAACTGGATCCAACGGCAATTCTGCCGGCGGGGCGGCACCACCTGGGGCGACATTTTCCTGGTCAACATGGGCGCGGTCACCGACCCCGCCGGGCGGCTACGCCGGATCATCCAGTCCGGGCATGCCTGGTACGTCGACGGTCACGGCAGGCCGGTGGAGAGCGGCCTCGACTTGGACCGGGTGCTCCATCACGAGGAGCGCCACAGCCGGCAGTGGGCGGCGCGGGGCTACGTGGGCATGCTGCGGGACTACGGCCGGGAGCTGGTCCGCGAATACGCCTTCGGCGCGATCAACAGGCTCGAGGAGGACGCAGGTCTGGCCGACGGTGGCTATAAGGCGTGAATCCCGTGGTAGAGCACCATCGCACCGATCAGAACCAGGACCCCGGCGAGCAGGGCGGCGTTGTTTCGGTCCATCCAGTCTTTGAGCCTGGCGAGCGTGTCGTCGAGGCGACTACCGAGCGCCACGTAGGCCAGTATCGGGATCGCGACGCTTGAGGCCGCGATGGCAACGAAGAACGCGGCGGCCACCCAGTCACCCACGAGACCCAGCCCGCTGGTGCCGATGCCCAATCCAGCCGGAAGACAGATGAGCGCCACATCCGGCCGCACCACGGCCAGCACCGCCCCGGTGACCCCCGCGCGGGCCGGGGTGATGCTGGCGAACGAACGCATCCAGGCCGGGGACTCGGCATGGCCGTGCCGCTTCAGCCACCGGTAGACGCCGTACCCGATCAATGCCGACCCCAGGACTACGCGCAGCCACGACGACCACCGCGGCGGCGACTTGTCCAAACCGCCGAGCAGGCCGGAGGCCGCGACCGCCAGCGCCGTCAGCGCGGCCAGGCTCAGCAGCCAGCCGCCGAGAAACGCAAGGCCGCTCGGCCGCGGTCGCGGGGCCTGCAGCACCAGCACCGCCGGGATGACCGTGAGCGGCGAGAGCGAGATGACCAGTCCAAGCGGGACAAGCCCGGTCAGCACCGTGCCCCAGCTTCCTGCCATGGGCAGCAATCTACAGGGCGTGAATCCCGTTGTAGAGCACCATCAAACCGATCAGGACCAGGATGATCGCGAGCAGGGCGCCGTGGTTTTCTTCCATCCAGACTTTGAGGCGTTCCAGGGGATCGTCGAGGCGGTCGCCGGCGCCGACATACGCCAATATCGGCATGGCGACCGTCGACGCGGCGATGACGAGAAACAACGCGGCGGCCAGCAGCTGGCCGGCCGCGCTGAGGCTGCTGCTGCCGACGGCCAGACCGGCCGCCGCGCACAGGATCAGCACCTCGGGTCGCAGCACCACCAGCACCGCCCCGGTCACCCCGGCGCGTACCGGGGTGAGTGTCGAGAACGAACGCATCCAACGCGGCATGCTGCCGTGGCGATGCCGGGCCAGCCATTGGTAGGCGCCCAACGCGATCAGCGCCGACCCCAGCGCCACGCGCAGCCAGGACGCCCACGTCGGTGGCGCCTTGAGCAAACCGCCCAGCAAGTCGGAGCCGCCGACGAACACGGCGGTGAGGCCGACCAGGCCCAGCACCCACCCGGCCAGGAAGGCGAGACTGGTCGGCCGCGGGCGCGGCGCGTGCAAGACCAGCACCGCCGGAATGACCGTGATCGGCGAGAGCGCGATGACCGCGGCCAGCGCGATGAGCTTGGTCAGCACCGAACCCCAATTTGCGTCCACGGGCAGCATCATCGCATTGGCTCGAAGCCGCCGCATGGGTCCGGCGTAAGCACCGCCCTCATAACCGGTTTCGGCGCAGCGTCCAGGCGGGCACCCAGTGCGTCACGGTTTTGCGCTCGGAGCCGTAGGCGACCGGGTAGGTCACCAGCCCCCACCAGTCACCCTGCTCGCAGAGGCCCCAGCAGCTGAGCAGCCCCTCGACGACCTTGTGCAGTTGCAGACCGTTGGGCTGATACCGGCCGGAGCGGTGCGGCTCGCGCGGGAACAGCACCGTCAGGTCCACCAGGACCGTGATCGGTGGACGCACCACCCGAAACGGGCTGCGGACCGGTTGGCCGTTGTACCCGATGGATGCGAACTGCCCCATTGATCGATCATACGTTCGAACGATGGCGGTTCGCGCAGTTCCTCATTTTCGGTCCCGAGCCCGGGCCGACCGATATAGTCGGCTCAGATATCAAGGGGAGGTCCACATGAAGATCGCTTGCGCCGCTGGCCTATTGGCGTTGGCCGGGCTGCTCACCACCGGGGTGGGCGGGCCAGTGCCGACGAAATAGAGGTCGAAGGCAATTACTCGAGCCAGGCCGGTTGCGAGGTGGACGCCCCGCACGTCGAGCTCACGCACAACGACCACCTGTACACCCATTGGGACTGCCGCGAGGGCCCCGACGGATTCTGGCACGTCTGGCTGCTCAACTGAGCCGAAGGTAGTCGACCAGCGGCGGGGCTCGACGGGTCCGACGTCCGCTCTCTGGCAACATAGCGGCGTGCGGAACCCGCTTCGCCGCCCGCCGGCCGCACTGGACCCGCTGCTCGTCGGGCTGCTGGCCGTCGCGGTGAGCCTGGGCGGCGCGGGGCGCCCCTCGTTCTGGTACGACGAGGCCGCCACCATTTCGGCCGCCTACGGTCGTTCCCTTGCCCAGCTATGGCGGATGCTGGGCAACGTCGACGCCGTGCACGGCGTGTACTACCTGCTCATGCACGCCTGGTTTCAGGTATTCCCGCCCACCGAGTTCTTCTCGCGCACGCCGAGCGGACTGGCGGTCGGGGGCGCCGCCGCCGGAATAGTGGTGCTGGGCAAGCAGTTTTCGTCTCGCACCGTGGCGGTGGCCTCCGCCGTGTTCTGCGCCGTCCTGCCCCGCACCACCTGGGCGGGCATCGAAGCCCGCCCCTACGCCCTGTCGATGATGGCCGCCGTGTGGCTGACGGTCCTGCTCGTCGTTGCCGCGCGCCGCGACACCGGCTGGCTTTGGGCGGCCTACGGCGCCGCCCTGGCCGCATCGATCGCGCTCGATGTGTACCTCGCGCTGTTGATCGCCGCGCACCTCACGCTCGTGGTCGTATCCCGTTGCGCGCGAACTGTTTTGCTGCGGTTCGCCATCGCGGCCGCCGCCGCGGTCTGCGCAATGGCGCCGTTCTTGATGACGGTCGCCGGGCAAGCCCACCAGATAAGCTGGATCGCCCCGATCGGTCGCCGGACGCTCGAAGACGTCGTGGTGCAACAGTATTTCGAGCGCAGCCCCCCGTTCGCCGTGCTGTCGGCGCTGGTGATCGCGGCGGCTATCGCGTTGTGGCTCAGCAAGTCCACGCCCCTGGCGCGGGCAACCGGGCAACTGCTGGCCCTCGCGGCGGCGTGGCTTGTCCTACCGACCGCGGCCATCCTGATCTACTCGGCTCTGGTGCACTCGATCTACACCCCGCGCTATCTGTCGTTCACGACACCGGGAATGGCGCTGATCCTGGGCGTCTGCGCCACCGCGGTGACCGCCCGGCCATGGCTGACGGCGGCCCTGATCGCCCTCTTCGCTATTGCCGCCTCCCCCAATTACCTGTTGGCACAACGCAATCCATACGCCAAATACGGGATGGACTACAGCCAGGTGGCCGATCTGATCGACGCCCAGGCGGCGCCGGGCGATTGCCTGCTGGTGAACGACACGGTGACCTTCATGCCCGCCCCGATGCGCCCGCTGCTGGCGGCGCGCCCCGATGCCTATCGCAAGCTGATCGACCTCACCCTGTGGCAACGGGCGACCGACCGCAACGACGTCTTCGACACCAATCTCATCCCCGAGGTCGTCGCCACGCCGTTGAGCCACTGCCGCGTGGTGTGGATCATCACCCAGGCCGACGCGTCACAGCCGGCGCACGAGCACGGCCCGGCGCTCCCGCCCGGACCCGGCTACGGGGCGACCCCCGCCTTCGCGGTTCCGCACGACCTGGGCTTCCGGCTGGTCGAGCGCTGGCAGTTCAACCTGGTGCAGGTGCTCAAGGCGACGCGATAGTCACCAGATGCGGATGTAGTCGATCAGCATCGAGGCCGGGAAGACGCCCGCCGCAGGGTCGCCGGCGCCCACCCCACCGACGGCGAGCGTGAACATCGGCGTCATCCAGTAGCCGGGATTGTTGAACGGCCACCGGAAGTCGTCGGGAGCGCCGCCTGCCACATGGATGGGCTTGTTCGGAACCTTGAAGTACTCAGCCCCGTCCCGCGAGAATTGGAATCCCTCTTCGCCCCAATGCATCCGCCAGACGTGCCAAGCGCCGTCGACCAACCCGGGAATCGATTTACCTTCCCAGGTCTTGCCGTTGGAGGCCGCGTGGACCGTGGTTCCCGGGGCCCACTGGCCGTTGCCGTACCACTCGAAGACGTCCACCTCGCCGTCGGGCAGCGGATCCTCGTTCACGCCCCAGAACGAGGGCCACAGGCCGGTGAACAAGCAGTCCAGCTTGATCCGCGCCTCCCAGGTCTGGTTGATCATGCTGCGGAAATTGCCGCGCAGCTTGCCGGTGTAATAGGTGTTGCTCAGGAAATCGTGGGTGGCGCACAGGACGAGGTTGGAGTGCCCGTCCTGGAACACGTTTTGGCGGTCGTCGCGGTAGATCCCCGCCACGGGCGGGTACACGTCGTCCTGCCACGTCTGGACCGTCCACTTGCCCGGATCGGGAGCAGAGCCGGCCGGCCCGTCGAACTCATCGGCGAAGATGTACGGCCCGCCCCCGGCCGACGGCGGCGCCGCCGGCGCCGACGGGGTGGCCCAGGCGCCCGGCAAGCGCATCGCAGCCCCGAGCATGCCGAGCCCCGACATCAACATCATGCTGCGACGATCCATCTACAACCACCAATCGTGAAAGCCGTGTTCCGACCTAGCGCGATACCCCTAGGGAACTTTCGCAAACGCCTGTTATGAAACCACGCGCCGGGGGGCCAACGCATCCCACACCGGCCCGTGGCGCCATGTTGCGTGCTAAGGCCGCGGTGCCGAAGCCGCTCAGCGGGAAGCCGGTTCGCCGATCTTGACCAGTGTCTTGCCGATGTTGACCCCGGTGAACAGGCCGTTGAGGGCGTCGACACACGACTCGATGCCGTCGAAGATGGTCTGCCGGTGCTTGAGCCGGCCCTCGGCCTCCCACCGCCGCAGCGCGGCGAACGCCTCGTCGAAGCGCCCCCACTGGTCGAGGGAGTTGAAGCCCTGCATCAACGCCGTCTTGGACAGCAGATTGACGTAGTTGGCCGGCCCCGGGTGCTCGCCGGTCAGGTAGCTGGAGATGACGCCGCACAGGACGACGCGGGCGCGCGGGGCCAAGCGGCCCAGCACCGCATCGAGGATCGGGCCGCCGACGTTGTCGAAGTACACATCGACGCGCCGCGGGCAGTGCCGCTTGAGCGCCGCCGCGAGGTCGTCGTTCCTGTAGTCGATGCACGCGTCGAACCCGAAGTCCTCGACCACCGCCCGGCACTTCCCCGGGCCGCCCGCGATGCCCACCACCCGGGCGCCGGCGATCTTGGCGATCTGCCCGGCGACGGATCCGGTGGCGCCCGCGGCCGCCGAGACCACGACCGTCTCCCCGGCCTGCGGCCGGCCGATGTCGGTCATCCCGAAATAGGCGGTGGCGCCGGTCGGCCCGTACACCGACATGATCGCCAGCTGGTCGTCCTCGCCCGGGATGGGCGTGCTGAACACGTCGTCGCGGATGATCGCGTACTCGGAGAAGCCGGTCAGCGTGGTGACGACGTCGCCGACGGCGTATGCGTCGCAACGCGACGCGACCACCTCGCCGATCCCGGCCGCGCGGATGACCTCGCCCAGTTGCACCGGCGGAAGGTAGCCGGGCTGGTCGTCGAGCCACGTGCGGGCGGCGGCGTCGATCCCCACGTAGGTGGTGCGCAGCAGCGCCTCCCCCTCGGCGGGTTCGGGCGCCCGCGTGGTGACCAGCTCCGTATCGCCCGGTTGGACAAGCCCGGTGGGGCGGCGGCGAAGGAGGACCTGGCGGTTCGGCAACTCGGGCACGATGCAGAAACTACCGAACCGGCCGAAATCACCCGGGCGAATGGCATATTCAACCCATGGCAGCAGACGACGACCCGGAGGAGCGGATCCGGGAACTCGAGCGCCCGCTCGCCGACAGGGCGCGGGCGTCGGAAGTGGGTAGCGGGCAGCCCGCCGACCAGGCTTATTCGCCCGGCCCGGGGGCCCCTCCGCCACCGCCCCCGTGGACCTATGGCGGCCCGTTCCCGGGCCCGCCTCCGCAACGTCCCTCGGGCAACCGCATGTGGTGGATCCTGGGCACGGTCATCGCCGTCGGCATCTTGGCCCTCGCCGGGGGCATCGCCGCCTTCGCGGCGCACCAGCTTTCCGGTGTCCGCTCGATCATCAACTCCCCGCCGACCATCACCGACACGTTCAGCCCCCCGGCCAGCACCCCAGGCGGCACCGGCCCGTCGACCACTCGGAGCAAAACGCCCAGGCCGTCGACGTCACCCACCCCGGCGCCGGGTGCCAAGCTCAGTGTCTCCGGGATCGGCGAGAACCGGACGATCGCCTGCAACGAGAACATCGTCAGCGTCAGCGGGGTGTCCAACACGGTGTTGATCACCGGCCACTGCGCCGGCCTCACCGTGTCGGGCGTGCAGAACGAGATCACCGTCGACGCCGTCGACAGCATCGAAGCCTCCGGCTTCAACAACAAGGTCACTTACCACTCGGGCACGCCGAAGGTCAGCAACTCAGGCGGTTCGAACGTCGTCCAGCAGGGCTGAGGCCGGGGACGGCGTTACGACGGCTCGCCGGATTCGTCGTCGGGCGAATCGTCGTCGAGGACGCTGACCGCGATGCCGTACGGCAGGAACCGCACCTTGCGCTTGGGGTCGACGTTGGCCTTGTTGGCCCGCAGCGCGTCGAGCTCGGTCGCATAGACCTGTTCGACGTGCGCGCCGCCGTCGGCGTCCACCGTGTAGATGGCCCAGACCCCGTCGCCCGCCTCACCGGCGGTCTCGGGCTCCGGGCGGGGGCGCCGCGACAGGTCTTCGAAGAGCGACGACCACCCGGGCCGGACTCCGGGGGCCGCGACAAACTTGCTGACCCGCTCGAACACGTCGCGCAGCCCTTCGCTGCCCTCGCGGATCATTCGATCGAACTCGTCGGGATCAAACCCGAACGCACCGTATTCGCCCACGGGACCTCCTCGCCGCTCATGCCGTCACCGCCCAGTGTGCGCTCGGTCGCGGCCGTGCGCCACGTCCTTACGGTGCGGGCGGGGGCGCCGGCGGCGGCGGCGGGGTGATGGGGATCGGCACCGTGACGAACGGGAAATGCAGGTACATCGTCACCGGAGGCTGCGCGGGCGGCGGCGGCGGTGCGGCGGGCGGCGGAGGGGGCGGGGCCGCCGGGGGTGGTGCGGGAGCCGGCCGTTGAACGGGGGCGGGCGGGTACTGCGGGGCCGGCCGGGTCGGGGCGCGGTAGACCGGTGCGGCCGGCGGCGCTTTCACCGGCGTTTGGGGCGCCGGCCGCTCGGCCGCCGGCGGGGCCGGTTGCGGGGCCGCCACCGCCGTAGGGGGCGGGGGGGCCGGGGCGGGGGCGGGCGGCTGCGCTTCCGGCGGCGCGCTCGGTGCTTGGGCGGGCACCTGCTCGGCCGGGGTGGCGACGCTGACCCGGGGGTTCTGCGGCGCGGTGGACCCCGGCCGGTCGGAGGCCACCGAAAACAGCACCACACCGGCCACCACGGCGGCGATGCCGGCCAGCGCGCCGCTGACGAGGAACATGGGCCTGCGCCCGCGCGTGGTCACGTCGTCCTCGTCGGCGACGGCGCTGTAGGCCAGCGCATCGGCGTCCGCGTTGCCCCAAACGTCCAGGTAGGTCGGGCCGAGTGCACGCGGACTCACTTCTCCGGTGCCCGGATCCAGCGCGTACGCCAGGGCCGCCGTGGAAGAGGCGAACAGCGGTGCGTTCGCCGAGGCCAGCGCCGCCCCGCGGGCCAGCGCCAGCTCCGGCTCCTCCGGAGCCGTCACCTCGAGCGGGGTCGCCGCTTCGAGCGCGGGCTTGACGGCCACGATGTCCGTGCCGCAGCCGACCAGGAAGACGCCGTCGGCCCGCGTCCCCCGCGTATCGAGGCCGGCGATCATCGCCGCCAGCTCGGCGGCGAGCGGCCCTTGCCGGGGGTTCACCAGCTGCTGGCGGTGCAGGTCGACGATCGAACCGTCGGTGACGTCGACCACGGCCAGCGTCGCGGCCTCGGGCTCGACGAACAGCATCGCGATGTGCTCGTAGTCGAGCGCGTACCCCACCGTCTGGGCCAGTGCGGCCGCAGCCAGCAGCGGGGACACCAACATCACGCTGCCCATGCCGTGGCGGGCCATCGCATCCCGCAGCCCGCCGACGCCGGCGGGGTCCGTCCAGGTCACTCCCGTCGACACCAACCGGTAGCCGCCCGCAAGCGCGCCTTCCCGGGTGCCGTCGATCGCCGCGAGCACCTGGTCGACCGCGCCAGCGGCCGCCGCGTCCCCGCCGACGGCGGCGACCTCGAACTCGTCCTGTTCGACGGTGACGCCGTCGGCGCTCTGGCCCTCGATGACCACCAGGCGGACCGCCTCGGAAGCCATTGAGACCCCAAGCACGATATCCACGCACGCCTCCACAGTCCGCTGATTTGCTCCGTGGCCTTCCATCAGGACGCCACCGGATAGACCCCGCCCGACCGGGTGATACCACGCTACCCGCGCGGGCGCGGGCGCGCTCATGGGGCGCGCTCAGCAGGACCGGCCCGGGCCTAGTAGCCCGGGCTCAGGAACGGATTCTGGGAGTTCCCCGGATACGCCGGGTACTGCGGATAGGGCGTGTACTGGGGCGCCTGCGGGGCCTGCGTCTGCGGCACCTGGACCGGTATGGGCACCGGTAGCAGCGGGACGCGGATCCACTCGGTGGTCATCGGCACCGTCGTCGTGGTGGTCGTCGGCGTGGGCGTCGTTTCGGTCGTGGTCGTCGGCGGTGGCGGAGGAGTCGTCATGGCCGTCGTGGTCGGCGGCTGAGTCGACGGCGGCGCGGTGTGCCGCGGGGTGTAGACGGGTGGCGCCTGCGTGGTCACCACCACCGGCGGCGAGGGCGGCGGCGGTGATGGCGGCGGCGGGGGCGGCGGCGGCGCGGGGCTGGGCACCGGCGCCGCGCTGGGCGGGGGCGGGACGGCCGTCGGGGGCGGCGGCGCGACGGTGCGCGGGACCAGCGGGCTGGCCGGCGGCGCCGGCAGGGGCGCGACGCTGGGCGCCGGCGGGGCCTGCCGGTTTTCGATGCCGGTCAGCGTGTAGGCCACACCGCCGATCGCCGTCATGGCCACCAGGGCGGACATGCCCACGATCAACTGCGACAACCGCAGGCGAAGCCGCGGCCGATCCGGAGGCGGGTCGATCACGTTCAGCCGCATCGACCAGCCGGACGGCCCGTCTTCGTCGTAGGCTTCCTCGCCGAACCGCACCCGCACGTCGCCGGGATACTCGGTCTGCGACCACGCCAACTCGCGATCCGTCAGCGCCTCGTCGTCGATCACCAGCACGTCGCCGGCCCCGAGGTCGACGACATTTCCGGTGACGTCGGCGGCCGCGAGCAAGCCTATCGAGGTACGGGTACGCAGACTGCGCTCTTCGCCGCGGGACGCCAGCAGCAACGCGCCGCAAGCTGCCGCGAGGGCTGGTTGCGACGGTGTCAGGACGGGTGTGCGTCCGTGGATCGAAAGCCGTTCGGCGACAAGCGGGATGTGCGCGCCCCCGCCAACGGTCACCACCGCCGCGAGGTCCGCCCAGCTCTTGCGGTAGCGCACCAGCATGTCGTCGAAGGCGTAGATGAAGCTGGTCAGCCGATCTGTCATCAGATCTTCGAGATCGTCGCGCTTCAGCGTGAGGCTGCAGCTGCGCTCACCAAGCTCGGCGGCTATTTCGGTGACCACGTCGGTGGACAGCCGCTCCTTGGCCAACCGGCACTGCTCCCTCAGTTCGCCAAGCTGCCCGACGGCGGCCGTGCTGCCCGGGTCGATGGCGCTGCCGCGGCCCAGCTCCTCGAAGGCCCGCAGCAGCAGCTCCTGGTCGATCTCGTCGCCGGACAAGGCCGCGTAACGCATTGTCGCGCTGATGAGTTCGAAATCTCCTGCGACATTCACCAGCGTCGCCGACGTACCGCCGCCACCGAAATCGAGCAGCCCCACCACACCGTCGTCAGGCAGGCCGAGCTCGGACTTCACCGCGGTCAAGGATGCGATCGCATCCGAGACAAGCTGGGGGGCCATGCCGCTGCGCACGAATCCCAGATGTGTCCGCAGCCCGTCCCGCAATGCGTGCACCGTAACGGGTTTCCAGTACGCGGGCACGGCGATGGAAATCTCCGAGCAAGACGCGTCCGCGCCGGCGGCGCGCACCATCGCGTCCAGGGCCTCCACGGTGAGCAGTTCCGGGTCGTGGGCGGAACCGTCGGCGGACACCAGCGCCACCGAGTCGCCGATGCGCTCGACGAAGCCCTTCATCATCACGCCGGGCTCAACCGGATACGAATTCTCCTCGGGCACGCCGACGTTCGGCGCGCAGTGCGGATAAAGAGTCAGCACCGAACGCCGGATAACCGGTGGGTTCTCATTACGCGCAGCGACCAGGTTGGTGGTCCCGATCGACAACCCAAGTGGGTCGTACATAGAGCGAAAACTTTCGTCTATAGGGGTCGGTGGCCAGCGTTAACGATAGCCGCGGACACGCCCAAAACCGATGGCTTGCAACATCATCGGTATCCGGTCGATGCCACCTCGTCACCGAAGTGGTACCGCCAACCCCTTGACAAATGCTCGCGCGTACTCACACCACGGTCAGCGGCAGCGATCGCCTGGGCTCAAACTGGAATGTCGCACCGCCGCTGACCTTCGTTACCGACACCTCGGGCAGTTCGCCCGCCGCGGTGTCGGTTTCGACCAGTTCCGCGGTCCAGTCGGTGTTCGTGCCGCTGACCCGGACCTCGATGTGCGGGTCGACGGCGGTGGCGATCGCCTGCAGCGGCTGCACGGATTCGGGTGAGCACAGCGCGATCCACGCGGCGTCATCGTGGGCCGGTGAGCGGTGCACGACGAGCCGGTTGGCCGTTTCTGCGCAGACATAGCCCGCGGGGTTCAGCAGGGGGTGCAATTCGAGTACCCCAAGGACCCCTTCGGCTCCGCCCGGTAGTCGCAGCGCGCGGTGAATGCGCTCGGCGGCCACGCCCGCGATGCCGGTCAGGCCTTGGGTGCACACCGATACGGCTTGGGCGTCATCGGCGGCGCGTGCCCGCACCGCGATGGCGAACGACAGAAAGAGCAGGTGCATCTGCAGGCAGACCTCGTCGGCCATCCGGACCAGCGCCGAGTGGGAGAAGCCGGCAAAGTCGAAGTCGGACAGCAACGGGCCGGAGTAATCCGCGTTGCCCTCGTCGGAACGATCGATCGGATCGAGTTCCCATGTGGCGGCGCGGGTTTGGCTGACGATGTCCAGCGCGGGAATGCTCTGAGCCTCGGGATAGGACTCGTCGATGATGACCGTCCACGCGCAGTGCGGATGGCGATCCTTTGGCGTCCGCGGCGGTCGGTGGATGGGGCGCACCTGCGCGCGCGCGTTGGTCGCCACCGCGGTGGCGTCGAAGGTCGGGTCCTCGATGGTGTGACACATCCCGAATACGTACCGTTCGCCCATCGGCTCCACGTCGAGCAAGGCCCCGCAGTGGTCGAGGTGGAATTCGCCGTGCCAGCGGTCGTGGACCGTGTAGCGGAAATCCATGAATTGCGGTGGCGCGCCGATGTCGAGCTGCAACCCCTTGAAGATGGTCGGCACGTCGTCGCCGGTGAAGTTGAGCGCCCGCTGCATGCGCCTGGTGTAGACGGGGCTGGCGCCCGCCCACTCCTCGATGGCGATCTGCACCATCTCGTCGCGGCCGAACGCGCTGATGCACCAGGCCATGCCGGAGCGGTCGATCAGCTGCCCGATCAGGAGCAGTTCGGGAACCAGGACGGCCAGCTGCTCGCGGGTCAACCGCGCATATCGGGATACGCTCACGGCCCAAAAATAGGTCCGACTATGTTATAAAGTCAACAATGTCGGTTGCTGCAGGTCAGACGCCCCGGGGCTCGGTTGGCCCCACCCGGCGCACCAGCGCGCCGCGCAAGCGCGGCGACGACACTCGCGCGAGGATCATCGACGAGACGGTCCGCTGCATCGTGGAGGAAGGCTTCGCCTCGGCGACCGCCAAGCATGTGGCCGATCGCGCCGGCGTCACGTGGGGGGTCATCCAGTATCACTTCGGCGATCGCCACGGCCTGTTGATGGCCGTGGTGGACGACGGGGTGGACCGGCTGATCGAGAGCCTGTCGTCGGCCGATGTCAGCGAGCTCCCGCTGCGCGAGCGCATCGAGGTGGTCGTCGACACCGCGTGGAGTTGCTACAGCAGTCCGACGTCGATGGCGGCGTTCGAGATCCTGCGCGCGACCCGCGGCGGCCCGGGTGAATCGCCCCGCCGTCACCTGCTGGAAATGAACGCCGCGATCGGGCAGCTGGGACGACTGATTTCCGACGATCCCGCGAATGCCGGTGTGGCCGAGGTGATCTGGGCGACACTGCGGGGAGTGGTGCTGGCGCAGATGATCACCGGGACCGCGATCGACTGGAGCCTGGAGCGGCGTGCCCTGATCGACATGGTCACCCGTGTGCTGCAATGACCTGATGACCCCTGACGATCTCGCGGACATCGAAGCCATCAAGCAGGTCAAATACCGGTATCTGCGCGCGCTGGACACCAAGCATTGGGACGACTTCGCCGACACGCTGGCCGAGGACATCAAGGCAGATTACGGGCCGTCGATCGGCAACGAGTTGCACTTCACCAACCGCGCCGATCTGGTGGAGTACATGCGCTCCTCGCTGGGCCCGAATGTCATCACCGAACACCGGGTGACCCACCCGGAGATCGCCGTGACCGGCGATACCGCAACCGGCAATTGGTATCTACAAGACCGGGTGATCGTCGCGGATTTCAACTTCATGTTGATCGGCGCGGCGTTCTACCGAGACACCTATCGGCGCACGGATGCCGGATGGAAGATCAGCGGAACCGGCTACGACAGAACTTACGACGCCACAATGTCTTTGGCGGGCCTTGACTTCAAGGTCAAACCCGGTCGCGCGCTGGCCACCTAAATCGCCTACTTGGTGATCGCGATCACCGCGCCGGGCCGCAGCCATTTCATGATCGACACCAGCTGGGCATCGTCGACCGCGACGCAGCCCTCGGTGGGTTTCCCGTCGGTGGTGTGGAAGAAGAACGCCGCCCCGCCGCCCGGGGTCTTGTTCTTGTTGACTCCCATCACGACCGCGTGCTTGTACTGCGGTATTTGGAGATTTTCGCTATCGGCGGTGTTGAACGGGCACTGCGCCTTCTGGCACTCCTGCATGGAGTTGAAGGTCGGGCTGTGGTCGTCGCCGTTCCACCAGTGATTAGCCGCCACCTGGGTATACGGCAGCCCGGTACCGGGATTGGGCGCGGTGCCGAAGGCGGAGTCCAGGGTGTAGACGCCCATCGGAGTGGCCGGTACCCCGCTCTTGGCCTCCGGTGCCATCCCCGCCGAACCGACGTGAGTGGGAATCCCGGTCCGCAGCGCCTGCCAGCCGGCGGCGCCGCGCTGGTAGATGTCCATCGTCGCGTTCGATCCACCAGTGCTCATCACCGAAACCACCTGCGTGGCATTGCCGACGGCGTTCGCGAACCAGGGGGCGCCGGCCGCGTCACCGATCGGCGCGCACGCCAGCGACGCGAAAATGGCGCACGCCAAAGCGAACAGCGAAGCGAGCGGTCGGCGCATGACCTCAATCGTCAGACCCCGACAGCGCAAGGTCAAGTAAAGCTTCAGACCCGGTTAGGTCACCGCGCCGTGACCAAATCGTCGGCGTCACACGGTTTTCGGCGGCAGGCCGCGCCCGGGGCGCCGAATTACCGTGAGACACAACAGGAAATACAGGTAACCCAGCGACCAGCCCGCCAACACATCGGACGGATAGTGCACGTTCAGCGCCACCCGGGAAATCCCCGCCGTCAGCACGCCCAGCGCGACCACCACGACCGCGACGCGGCGCAGCACCCGCTTCATCGTCGGCAACGCCAGGGACAGGGCCGCGAGCAGCGCGGCCGTCGCCTCCAGCGCGTGCCCGGACGGAAACGAGGTCTCCGACGCCGCCACCAGCATGGTCGCCGGCCTCGGCCGGTCCGCCAGCGTCTTCGCGGCGAGCGTCACGAGTCCGCTCAGCGGCGCACAGGCCAACAGCAGCAGCGCAGCCCGCACCCTGCTCATGACCAGGGCACCGGCCGCCGCCACCGTGCCCAGCACGCGCAACGGGACGGGGCCCAGCGCAAACGAGACGTCCGCCCAGAATCTCACCCAGAGCGGGTGTTTGACCGCGCTGTCGCGCGCGGCGTCCAACAGCGACCAGTCCATGCGCTGCTGCCAGTGCCAGTCCTGGGTGTAACCCACCCACATGAGCGCGTAGAGCGCGGCGGCGGCCAGGGCGGTGCACAGGGCCGCAGTGGTCCGCGCTCGGGTCATGCCCTCACCGATACCAGCTGCGCTGCGCGAGGGATCGGGCGGCCTGACCAGGCGGTTGCCGGCCCCGGTCCATACTGGCGTCATGGCCGTATTCGTCCGTAGGTTGTTCGGCATCGGCAAGCTGCCCGACGAGGTGTACGCGCAGGTCGAGGCCGAAGGCCTTAGCTTCCTTGCCGACTACGTCGCGGTGACCCGGCGGTTCAGCGGGGCGATCCCCGGTGTGCGCTTGCCGCACAGCGTCGCCAGCTACACCGGTTCGCTGGCGCTCACCTCCGAGCGGGTGCTGGCCACGCTGTCCATGCTGCCCAGGCTGGCGGGCCCGACCGTCGACGTCCGCTGGGACGCGCCGCAGACCGGCGCGGCGCAGGTCGAGATATCGTCGACCGGTTTGCAGGTCGACGTCGACATCGCGGGGGTCGACCCGAAGTTCAGCGGCGAACTGTCGCTGCACTACAAGGTCGCCATCCCGGCCGATGTGCTCAGCGGCCTGCCGCGGCGATCGCTGGCCTTCGACATGCCGCCCGACTACGTGTTCCGCGCGGTCGGCGTTACCTATAGTCCGTGATCGTCATCCGCGGCCACGGCGGCTGCCGCAGCACCGCGAGGCTGCCGATCACCGCCGCCAGCAGGCCGGTGACCACCCCGATCAGCGCGATTCGGTTCGCGTCCACGGCGGCCTCCCAGGACGCCTCGCCGTTGCGGACGACGAAGACGCCGAGCGGTTTGACGACGGGGATCACGGTGGTGCCGTCCGGTGTCTGATAGGGCTCGCCGTACACGCGGCCGGCCGGACGGCCGGTGGGCAGCTGGTCGACTAGGTCAAAGGGCTTCACGGAGCACTCCCTTCTCGGGTGTTCGCCGGGTCCATGCCGCGGACACGGTTCACGCTAACGCGGATTACCTACGATGACTCCCGTGAGCGAGGAGGCCTTCAGCCCGCAGGAGCGGCGGGCCGTCTATCGGGTGATCTCGGAGCGGCGGGACATGCGCCGGTTCTCACCCGGCGGCGTGGTGGACGAGGACGTGCTGGCGCGCCTGCTGCAGGCCGCCCACGCGGCGCCCAGCGTCGGCCTGATGCAGCCGTGGCGTTTCATCCGGATCACCGACGACTCGCTTCGGCGGCGCATTCACGCGCTCGTCGACGAAGAGCGCCCGCTCACCGCCATGGCGCTGGGCGAGCGGGCCGAGGAGTTCTTGGCGCTGAAAGTCGAAGGCGTCCTCGAGTGTGCCGAGCTGCTGGTGGTGGCGCTGTGCGACGACCGCGAGAAGCATGTGTTCGGCCGGCGGACGCTACCGCAGATGGATCTCGCGTCGGTGTCGTGCGCTATCCAGAATCTGTGGCTGGCGGCGCGCTCCGAAGGCCTTGGGATGGGCTGGGTTTCGCTGTTCGATCCGCACCGGTTGGCGTCCCTGCTGCACATGCCCGCCGGGGCCGAGCCGGTGGCCATTCTGTGCCTGGGTCCGGTGCCCGAATTCCCCGATCGCCCGGCGCTGGAACTGGACGGCTGGGCCGTCGCCCGCCCGCTGTCGGAGTTCGTCTGCGAGAACCGCTGGAGTCGGCGCACCCACACTCCCCCCGAGTAGCTACGGTATCGTCGCCGGTCGCGGGGCAACTTTAAAGAGGTGACGCAATTGGCGCCGGGCGAAGCAGCGGGCCGCAAAGACAACGTGCTGATCGTGCATTGGCACGACCTGGGCCGCCATCTCGGCGTCTACGGCCACCCGGACATCCGTAGCCCCCGGCTGGACCGCCTTGCCGCCGAGGGCATCCTGTTCACCAGGGCGCACGCCACGGCGCCGCTGTGCTCGCCCTCGCGTGGATCGCTGTTCACCGGCCGCTACCCGCAGACCAATGGCCTGATCGGGCTGGCGCACCACGGCTGGGAATATCGCAGCGGCGTGCGCACCCTCCCCCAGATATTGACCGAAGCGGGTTGGTACTCCGCGCTTTTCGGCATGCAACACGAGACGTCCTACCCGCATCGGCTGGGCTTCGACGAGTTCGACGTGTCGAACTCCTACTGCGAATACGTGGTGGACAAGGCCGGCGAGTGGCTGCGCGAAGGCACCGAAAGTCTCGCGGACCAACCGTTCCTGTTGACCGCCGGGTTCTTCGAGACGCACCGGCCGTATCCCCGGGACCGCTACGAGCCGGCGGACACCGCGGCGGTGGACACGCCCGACTACCTACCCGACACCCCCGAGGTGCGCGGCGACCTCGCCGGCTTCTACGGCTCGATCGCGACGGCCGATGCCGCCGTCGGCCGGCTGCTGGACACGCTGGCTGAAACCGGGTTGGCAGCCAGCACCTGGGTCGTGTTCTTCACCGATCACGGCCCGGCGTTCCCCCGCGCCAAATCCACGCTCTACGACGCGGGAACCGGCATCGGCATGATCATCCGGCCCCCCACCGGCCGGGCCTGGACCCCGCGCGTCTACGACGAACTGTTCAGCGGCGTGGACCTGCTGCCGACGCTGCTGGGCCTGCTGGGTCTCGACGCTCCGCCCGATGTCGACGGGGTCTCGCACGCGCGCACGCTCCTCGCGCCGGACCCGAACGCCGTGCCGGTCAGAGACCACGTGTACACGACGAAGACCTATCACGACTCGTTCGATCCCATCCGCGCGATTCGTACCAAGGACTACAGCTATATCGAGAATTACGTGCCCCGGCCGCTGCTCGACCTGCCGCTGGATATCGAGGAGAGCCCGTCCGGGCACGCCGTGGCGCCGTTCGTCACCGGCCCGCGCCCGCAGCGCGAACTCTACGATCTGCGCACCGACCCCACCGAGACCACCAACCTGCTGGCCGGCACCGACGCTGGCGCCGACGAAGTCGCGGCCGACCTTGCTGTGCGGCTTCATGATTGGCGGCAGCGCACCGGTGACGTCATCCCGTCGGAGTTCGCCGGCACCCGCATCGCGGCGCGCTACACCGAGACGTATCTGCAGATTCATCGGTTGAAGCCGACCGCCCGGTCGGCGATCGCCGCCGACCGCGGCATCGAGGAGCAAGCGAGAAGCTAGCCGGCGGAGCGCCGCGAGCCGCCGACCTCGGCGACGATGAACACCCGCCGGAACGGGAAGATCGTTGTGCCGTCGGCCCGCGGTGGGTAGGCGTCGTCCAGCAGCGGGATGAGTTCGGAGCGGAACCTTTCCCAGTCTTGTGCGCTGAGCCGCTCGCGCACCGGAACCAGCGCCGTCCCGGTGATCCATTCCAGCACCGGGTTGTCGCCGCTCAGCTGATGCAGGTAGGTGGTCTCCCAGACGTCGACCTTGCATCCGACGTCCAGCAGCATGTTGACGTACTGGATCGGCGGCTGCACCACGGCACCGACGCGAAACGGTATGTCTCGCATCGCTTTTGCGTAGGGCTCACGCCGGGCCAGGGTCCGCACCGTCGCATGCGACGGCGTCTCGAAGTTGCCCGGGATCTGGACGGCGATCCACGATCCGGCCGGCAGCTCGTCGGCCCACCGGAGCAGCAGGTCGGCGTGCTCGGGCACCCAGTGCAGGGCCGCGTTGCTGACCACGACGTCGGTATCGGGCTTGGGCTTCCAGTCCCGCAAGTCGCCGACGACGGCGTCGATGCCGCGCTCCTTCGCGGCCGCGACCATCTCCGGCGAGGTGTCCACCGCCTCGATCGCCGCTTCCGGCCAGCGCCGGGACAGGTACTCGGTCAGGTGGCCGGGCCCGCAACCCAGGTCGACGACCCGCCGGGCCCGCTCGACTCCCACCCGTGACAGCAGGTCGTAGAAGGGCCGGCTGCGATGGTCCGCAAAGGCCAGGTAGACATCGGGATCCCACATGTCGGTCCTCCTGATCAACGCGCCGTCGCTAACCGGGGCGATAGACAAACCGTATTACCGCATGCCGCCCCGGCGCCGCCCAAGTCGCCCCGGAAGCCGCGCTCCCCGGTTAGCATCGACGTTCGTGGCGCCCGACACTTCGATTGATCCGCCCATACCCGTTCCGGGCCTTCCCGGTGCCTTCGAGGGTGCGGACGTGCCGATCGGCGTCGGCGGATTGCCCCCGAATTCCGCGTTGTCCCCCCGCCAGCGCATGGTAGTCGAGGGCTCGGCCGTGGGTGATCTCGCCCTGCGCACGTGGGTGTCGTCGCTGCTGACCGCGACGGTGGCGCCGGCCGTGGTCGCCGCTTCCCTGCGGCACAGCAATGCCCGCGCCGAGCGCGCCAATCTGAAGTTCTACGCGGAGTTGGGCGCGCAGCGAGATCCGGCGAAGTCGTTTCCGGCGCCGACCGGGTCGCCGCGGGTCTCGTCGCGGCCCGCCAGCCCGCTGACCGAGTGGCTCGCGGGCGGCACGGTGGAAAACATCGCGTTTGCAAGCAGTTTTACGGCGGTCAACCCGGCGATGCGCGGGCAGTGGAGCGCCTGGAACTCCAACAACATCGTGCGCGCCCAGCACTGGCGCCACGATGACGGGCCGCGTCCCACGCTGTGTGTCATCCACGGCTTCATGGGGTCGTCGTATCTGGCCAACGGGCGGTTCTTCACGCTGCCGTGGTATTACCGGTCCGGCTACGACGTCCTGATGTACACCTTGCCGTTTCACGGCAAGCGCGCCGAAAAGCTCTCGCCCTTCAGCGGTTTCGGCTACTTCTCCGGTGGGCTGAGCGGTTTCGCCGAGGCGATGGCCCAGGCGGTGCACGACTTTCGGTCGGTCATCGATTACTTGCGCGCCACCGGCGTCGACCGCATCGCGCTGACCGGCATATCGCTGGGCGGTTATACCTCGGCGCTGGTGGCGTCGGTCGACGACCGGCTCGAGGCCGTCATCCCGAACTGTCCCGTCGTCACCCCGGCGACGTTGTTCGACGAATGGTTTCCGGCCAACAAACTCGTGCGCCTGGGGCTGCGCCTCTCCCACATCAGCCGCGCGGAGTTAGCGGAGGGGCTGTCCTACCACTGCCCGCTGAGCTATCCGCCGCTGCTGGAGAAGGACCGGCGGATGATCATCACCGGGCTTGGCGATCGGATGGCGCCGCCCGATCATGCCGTCAAGCTGTGGGAGCACTGGGATCGTTGTGCGCTGCACTGGTTTCCGGGCAGCCACGTGCTACATGTGAGCCAGCTGGATTATCTGCGACGGATGACCGCCTTCCTGCAGACCGTTATGTTCTAGCCGTTTCGGTGACCGGCGCCTCGCCCGCCAGAGTCGGCCAGTCCAGCTCCGCCAGCATGTCCACCGGCGCATCGCTGTGCCCGTCGAGCCGCTTCGTGGACAACAGATCCAAGGCCGCAAGGGCCGGCCGATGATTGCCGCGCTGCGGGGTCAGTCCGGCCAGCGACGCGGCCCGCTCCGGCGGCGTGTCGGTCAGGAAGGCGCACGCGGCCGCAACGGTGTTGTGGGTCCCGTCGCCGGCGAGCTCCAGCGCCGTGCACGTCTCGCGTGCCGGATACGCCCGAACGGCCTCCAGGATTTCGGCCAGCCGCCCGTCCACCTCGATCTGGTATGCCGCAAGGTAATCCGATGCGCCGCGTTGCACGCCGGACCAGCGCTCGCGGGAATTGGCGGTGAGCAACCGCGGGACGTCGTCGGGCGCGACTATGGTCGCCTCCCATCCGAGCTCCCGCAGGTGATCGGCCAGCCGGCGCGCCGCCACCTGCGCGGTCTCGTGCAATGGGATGCGCGCGGAGCGCCCCCGCAGTGCGGCCAGGTTGTCGGTGGCCGAGATCGTGAGCCCGATCCACGTCTCGCGCCTCGCCGCATCGGATGCGTTGTCGCGGTTGGTGATCCGGATCTTGTCCGCGCGGATGCCGTAGCGGTCCAGGTAGCGGGCGATCAACGGCAGTGGCAGCACACCGCCGTCCGACGCCCCGGCCCGGAGCAGCGCGGTTGTCACTGTGGCAGAAGCGGATTCGGGTGCGGTTCGCTCGCCGCGTCCCATGATCGCCAGCCGGCGGCGCAGCACCGTGGTGAAATACAAACCGCGCCAGCAGCCGAACAGCACGATCACGACGGCCGCGGCGATGCCGAGCAGCCAGTAATCCCGGGGCGACCGCCACGGGTACGCCATCACCGCGGGCACGACGGCCAGCAGCGCCAACGTGATTCGCTCCGGTCCGGGGGTGGGTATCCATCGCTGCAGGCTCACGGGGTGGGGTCCTTTCGTCGGCGTGTGGCGGTGGCGGCGATCGCGCCCGTGACTGCGACAAGCACAGCCAGCGCGGCGGTTCCGGCCAGCGCGACGGTGCGCGGGGTGGTGTCCTTCGGCGCGGGTGCCGGCGGAACGGCGACCGGCTTGACCGGCGCCGCAGGAGGCTGATTACCGGCGGGAAGTTGCCAGGTCAAGGCGGCCACCGGGTCCACGCTGCCGGCGCCGACCACGTTGGACGGCGCCCGGGCGCCGTTGTGTGCGGTGGCGGTGATCCGGTGCACGACCTGCGTGGCGTTGAGGTCGGGGTACTTGCTGCGGACCAGCGCCGCGACGCCGGCCACATAGCCGCTCGCATAGCTGGTGCCGCTCAGCGCAACCTGTTGCTGATGCTCGTCGGGCAGCCCGTTGGCCAGCCCGCCGCCGTCGGCGTTGCCGATCGACACGATGCGTTCGCCGGGCGCCGCGATGCCCACCCACGGCCCGGCCATGGTGAACTTCGACGGCTGGCCGTCCGGTGTCAGGGAAGCCACCGACAGCACGTACGGCTGCCACACCGACGGGATGGAGACCGAGGTGACACCGGCCCAGTTGCGCGGATCGTCCGGGCGGCTCAGGTCGGTGAGCGGGTTGGACTCGCACGAAGTTCCGCCGGCGGCCGATCCGGTCGGGCCGGAGTCGCCTGCGGCGGCCACGATCACCGCGTCCTTGTCCACCGCCGCGTAGCGGATCGCCGCGCCGAGCGCGGCCTGGTCAACCGGCCGATCGGCGGGCAGGCAAGTGAGCGTGGAGATATCGATCACCCGGGCGCCGAGGTCGGCCGCATGCACAATCGCGCGGCCCAGCGTCGTGACGTCCAGGGACGCCCGCGCCATCAGCGGGTCGCCGCCGGGCGTCCGCGGCGAGAACCTGGCCGACGTCGTCCTGATCGACACCACCCGCGCGGCCGGCGCCACGCCGGCAAAGCCGTCGTCCCCGGGCTGGCCGGCGATGAGCCCGGCGACCAGGGTGCCGTGGCCGTCGCAGTCGGTCAGACCGTCGGTTGTCTCGACGAAGTCACCGCCCGGCTCGACGTTGGGGAGCCGCGGACCCGGCCGCACTCCGGTGTCCAGCACCGCCACCAGCTGACCGTCGCCACGCGAGAATTGCCATGCCCCAGGCAGATTCAGCGTCGCCTGGCTGGGCGTGACGGCCGCGGGATCGCTGCCGGGGATGAGCCCGGCGGCACTGCACGGGTTGCGCTGCTCCATCGGCTGTACCGGGCCCGGGGCCCCGCTGGGTGGCGGGACGCCGGGATCGACCTTCGGCGCGTCGATGGCCATAGCCGACGGGCATGTCCACAGCACGGCCGCCAAACCCGCTGTAAGACAGGCAGATCCGGATCGAATCATCGATTGAGTATCCAGGTGAAGATGCCGACCAGGTAGGCCATGACGGGGATGAGCGACGCGTCGAGCCCGGTCGCGGCGAAGCCCAGCAGTCGGCGCACCGGAAGCGAATAGCTTTCCGGCTCGGCGATGTGCGGGTTGAGCGCCACCACCGTCCACACCAGCGCCAGCGCGACCAGCACCAGCGCCGCGCCCAGGGCCGCAGCGTAGCGTCCGGTCGCGGTGTAGAGCACCAGCAGGACACCCGCGGCCAGGTAGGGCTGCGCGAGCAGCCACGCCTTGCACGCGGCCGAATCCCACACCCGGGCGCGCAGGACGGCCGTTGCCGCCGTGGCGCCCACCACGTACCAGCCCGCGCCGCTCAACGCCTCGGGGCGCAGCGCGATCGCCACCGAGCCCAGCACACTGAGCAGCACTGCGGCGGCGATGAATCCGCTCTGATGGGCGTCGCTGATCCGCACCCGCCGCGGCAGATCCTCGAGCACCCGCAACGACGGGGCCGACGGGGTGGGGTCACCGGGCGCCGGGATGACCGGCAACGGGAAGCGCGCCCACAGCGCCGAGAGCTGAGCAGCCTCGATGGTGACCAGCAGCGCCGCGACGATCAGGCCGCAGCCGATGGCGAGCGGCCGTGGGTGCCAGAGCACCGCGGCGCCCGCGGCCAGCAACACCCCGGCTCCGAGTACCGCGGTCGCGGTGAAGAACCCGACGCTGCGCTCACGTTCGGCGCTGGGCACCATCAGGGCGATCAGCGACCACGCGGTGACACCCGCGGCGGCGAGCATGACGTGCGCCGGCCCGAACCGGCCCGGCACCGCCAACGCCAGCGCGGCGCCGATGGGCACCAGCGCGGCGAGCGACAGCGCCGTCCCGGTCCGCGGCGAGCGGGCCGCGACCAGCAGGCCGATGATTGCGGTCACCGCCGCGACCGCGCTGACCGCGACCAGCCCGGCCAGGGCGCCGGTGGCGACGCGGTAGGTGACCGCCAGTCCGGTGACCAGGAACCCCACGGCGATCACCGCGGCCAGCGTCCCGCGCTGGATATGCGTTGCGCCCCAAGGCTTCAGCCGGGAGGTCGAGAAGATCATCGCCGCGTCGGCGATGTCCTCGACGATGCCGGGGGCCGCCTGGCCCACCGGCACCGGCTGCAGCGCCAGCAGGTCGCCGTCCACCACCCCGACGGTGTCCAGGCTGGCGTCCAGGCTGAACGGCGCCCCGCCGATCGGGGCGAGGCTCAGTTGGATCGCGGCGCCGACCTGCGCGGCTCCGCGGTGGGTGTCGTCGGAGTCGCCGTTCGAGGCTGCGGGAATTGCCAAACGCTGGACGGCGGGCAGGATTTCCCGCAGCGGCAACTCGGCGGGCAACGCCATCTCCGTCAGCCTGCTGTCCGCGAGGATTGCCACGCGGACGATCGGCATGACGGCGCCGGACGTCACCGGACCCTCGAAGGACGCTGGGGCCATACCTGGAACATCGTTGCTCTCTTTTCTTTTCGGATTTCCGTGAAGTGGTTATGCGTGCTGGGCGGTGAAATCTCTGGCCAACCGGTGGCCGGAGAACCATTCGGCGTCCGGCAGTGACGCGGTCAGCTGTTCAATCGCGACGGCGATGGCAAACGGTGTGCCGGGGGCGAAAGTCGATACCCACTCGCCGTCGAATGCGCGGGACGGGCTGACCAGGACCCGTCCCGCCGTCGCGTCGACGATGCTCATCCCCACCTCGGTGGTGGCGTGCCGGCCGTCGCGGTGGCAGCCGGCGACGATCTCGACATAGCTGCGGGGACCGCTGAACACCGACTCCACCACCCGTCGTGCCGAGGATGGGATACCAAGGTAGTCAACGACTTCGGCCAGCGTGGCGCCCGAGCGCAGCCGTTCGTCGGCCCGCGCGCCGACCCGTGTCGGCATGCTGAACTCGTCGAAGCGGGCCGGTGGCTGCTGCGCCAGCCCGACGCCGAGGACCGGAGCCAGCGCGCGGGGGTCGTCGATGTCCATGGCGGTGAACGTGATCAGCTGCGCGCTGCGTAGCGCCACGATCGTCTTGGCGGTGGTGGCGCTGCGCTGGGCGACGATGCCGCGCAGCAATTCTGAGGCGCCGGTGTCCTTGGCGGGGCCCACGTAACGCACGTCGAGCCAGCGCTCCGGAAAGCACACCACTCTGATCCAGTCGGCCACCGCCGGGTTGACGACTCCGCGCGTCCGATACCAGACCCAGCTGGATCAGCTCGGCCTTCTGACGTTCGAGGAACGCGTGGCGTTGCGCGGCATCGCTATAGGGCGAGGTGATCGCGAGCACCCACGGGAAGTTGCCCGCCCCGATGGTTTCCGCGATGAACCACGCGTGATCGACCGTCAGCTCGACGGCGTTGGGATTAGCGTTCATCTAACGAGAACTAACCGCCCCATTTGGCGGCTTCGGCCTGGTCACGGGCGAGCATGGACATCGTGTTGGCTTCGTGGGTGCTGGCCATCGACTGGTAGGCACGCACCAGGGCTTCCATCGCCTGGTTCCACTGGGCCTGCCACGCCTGGTAGGTCATACCGGTGTCGCCCTGCCAGGCGTTCGACAGCGTCGCCTGCTCGCTGGCGATGTCCGAACCGAGCCCCTGCAACGTGCCGGCGTAGCCCGACATGTCGGCGGCGTGGCTCAACATCGCCGGGTAGTTGTACATGATCTGGGACATAGCAAGTCCTTTCGCGGTTGGTGGCGTGGGAAAAATCGGCGGTATCAGAAGGCGGTGTAGCCGGAGGCGGCGGCCGCGTCGGCGGCCACGTAGGTGCCCGCGGCGTCGCCAAGGTTGGCCTGTGCGATGTCCAGCAGGGTGTTGACCCGCGCGGCGGCCTCGACGAAGCGCGCGTGCGCGGCCTGGAACGCGGCCGACGACTCGCCCTGGTGGAACGCCTGCGCCGACATCGCTTCCTGCTCGGCCTGGCTGATGGTGCTGCGCATCAACGCCGCCTTGGCGCTGAACGCCGACTGCGCGGCCACCAACTGCGGAATATGAGCGTCCAACATACTCATGGTGATTCCTTTCTTTTCGGTCTCCGTTGGGTCGTTATGGGGTTTCGCTGACTGACGGGCTTCGTGCCGACTGCCTTATCCCCCCTCCCTCGGCTCGGTTGGGCGCGCCGGGCCTTGGTCCGCGTCGTGGTCCCAAGTGCCGGGCATCATCGGCGTGCTGGGGCCGCCGCCGAATTCGCCGTCGGTTAGCTTGGTCAGTCCGGCCGCCCGGAATGTGTGCTCTTTCCGCGCCGTGCCGGTGAAGCCCAGCGTTCCGGCTCCGGCCCCGGATGCCGCCGCGGCCAGCCGCTCGTCGTCGCCGTAATCCGGGGGAACTCCGATGTCGGACTCCATATCCAGGTATTCGTCGCTGTGGTCGCGCATCGCGGCCCGCCGCCGTCGCCGCGCCCGCGCCTCGGCCCGGCTGGCCGCCGCCGCGCCGGCCGCCGGGATGGTCGCCGCCGGCGCCTTGGCCCCGCCTCGGCCACCCACCGTCGGGCCGACGCCGGTGTCCGGGTCACCGCCGTAGGCGACGAGGTAGGCGAGGGTGCTTGGCGCCGGTGCCGGTGCCGGCGCGGGAGCCGCACCGGAACCCGCGGCAACCGAAGTGGCCGGGGCCCCGGCGGGAGTCGCCACCGTGGGGGCCAGCGCGACCGCCGGTACAACGACGCCGGCTTGGTCGACGTGACGAGCGGTGTCGCGGCGGCCCCCGCCGCGACCGGCGCGATCTCGGCCGGCGCGGTGAGCAAGTCCAACTCAGGCCAATGCCGAGGAGCAGCGGGATGAGGAAGGGTGCGGTCAAGATCGCGCCCCACGTCGGCCAGCCGACGGCGTTGAAAAACACCTGGTATGCGACGAAGAACAACAGTGGGCCGTTGGCGGCCAGTAATGACGGCAGATTCGACCAGAAGTCCTGCAGCATCTTCGAAATGTTCTGGAAGAAGTCCTGCAGGAACTTGAAGCAGCTGCTGGAAGAAATCCGAGATCGGGTCGGACGAGCTCTGCTGCGGCGTTGACCGTGGCGTTGTTCGCCGCACCGCCCGGACGCACGATCCACGGCGCCGGGGCGCCGCGCGGCGCGGAGGCGAGAGCCGAGCCAGAGGTGGCCTGATAGGCGCCCATGACGGTGGCGGCCTGGACCCACATCCGCGCATAGTCGGCTTCGTTGAGCGCGATCGGGATCGTGTTGATCCCAAAGAAATTCGTCGCCACCAATACCCCATGGACGGTGTGATTGGCGGCCAGCTCCCCCAGCGTCGGCATGGCCGCCAGGGCGGCGGTGTAGGCCGCCGCCGCGATCTCGTGCTGCGCGGCCACGCCCGCGCTGTCGGCACTGGCCTGTTGCAGCCACGCCAGATACGGCGCGTGCGCGGCCGCGTACTGCTCGGCGGTCGGCCCCTCCCAGGCCCCCGCCTGGGTCTCCCCCAGGACCCCCGTGAGTTCGGCGGCCGCCGTTGCGTATTCGGCGCTCAGCGAGGTCCACGCCCCGGCGGCCGCCAACAGCGGCCCCGGTCCGGGACCGGCGCTGAGCAACGTCGAATGCACCTCGGGCGGCGAAGCCATCCAGACGGGCGCAACGGGGCACGTCATTGTCAGGCGCCCGCGATCCCGATACGTCGCGGCGGCCGCGGTGTCTCCGGCGAGATAGCTGGCGCCGGATTCCCCGACGCCCACGCCGGCGCGGCCGAGCTCTTCCACGCCCTGGGCGGCGACGGCGGCGTGCTCCTGGCCCTGCGCGCTGAACCCGACGGCCGTCTGCAGCGACACCGGATCCACCGCCGGCGGCACCACCGCGGTAATGGCCGGAGCCGCCGCCGCGTGCGCGGCCGCCAGCCGCGCCGTCAGCGCCTCCACCGCGGCGCTGGTCGCGGCCAGACCCTCGGGAACCACTCGCAACGTCATGACTCTCCCCTTACCCGTTGCGTTTCACCAGACATCGCGGCCTCACCCACCAGCGGGTTGACCAATTGCACGTAGGTCGGACTGTCGCTGTCGCCCAACAAGATCGCCCGTCCGGCCGGCAGCCGGCCGAACCGCTGGCCCCGGATCTTGCCGCTGTCCTGCGGATTGCCCGCCAGCATCAGCGTGGTCGCCTGCAAGTCGTTGAAGCGGCGCAGCAGCGGGTTGGTCATCAGGGCGTGCCCCGATCCGGTGGCACGCGCCGTGACGATCACCCGCAGCCCCAAATCGGCCGCCTGCGAGAGGATTCCGATCAACGGGGTCCACGGTCGCTGCCCGATGTAGGGGCCGCTCATCGCCGGCGAGTCCGGCACCTGGTCGACGTCGTCGATGATCAGGTAGTGCGTGTGGCCCGCGTACGTCCAGCGGGCCAGCTCACCGGGCGACAACCCGGCCGGGGGACGCCGCGATTCAATGATGTTGGCCAGGGCCAACATCGCCGGGATGATGCGATCGATGTTGGCGGTGTACTCGTTGTCGGCGAACAACGGCTCGTCGACCAGGTGCAGCCGCCGATCCAGCACGGTGAAGGCCACCTGGTCGGCCGTGGAGTGCTCGCGGATGGTGCGAATGACGTGGCGCAGCAACGTGGTCTTGCCGGACTTGCTGTCGCCGAACACCATCAGCAGCGGCTCGTCGGCGAAGTTGACGACGACCGGCGCGAGATCCTCCTCGCGCTGACCGATGACCACCTGCTCCGGGCCGCGATAGAGCGCGCCGACCGCCTCGGGGGCGAGGTTGGTCGGCAGCAGCCGGACCGGCGGTGCGGCCATGCCCGGGTAGCGGGCGTTGAGCGCCGCCAGCTGGTCCAGCTCCGGGGCGGCGAACAGGAAGTGCTCGGCGGCCATGGTCAACCCGCGACCCGGCTGGTCGTGCGGCACGGCTTCCGCGGGGCGCCGCAGCGCGCCGACGAGCCGCACGTTGCTGTCGCGCGGATCGTGCAGTTTGAGCTCGAGGCGCAGCCCGAGGCCGTCGCGCATCGCCAGCGGCACCTCAAGCCAGCTCGGGGTGGTGATGACGACGTGGATGCCGTAGGCGAGCCCGACGTTCACCAGCTCTGACACCTTGGCCAGCAAGGGATTACGGGTGTTGAACTGATCGGTGTTGTCCCGGCCGAACGCGTAGAGGTTGTCGATGACCAGGAATACCTCGCCGTACCCGTCGTCGGGCGCCGCCCCGTGCTTGTCGCGGAACACCTCGCGCCGCTGCCGGGACAGCAACAGCTGCTCCAGCTCGCCGAAAGTGCGCCGGATGCGTTCGGGTTCCAGCGCGGACGCGACGCTGCCGACGTGCGCCAGGTCCTCCAGCGCCCGTAGCTTGCCGCCGCCGTAGTCCAGGCAGTAGAAGGTGACGTCGCGCGGCGAATGCAGACTGGCCGCCGACAGGATGAACGTCTGCAGCGCGGTCGATTTCCCCGACTTGGGGCCGCCGTGGATCACCATGTTCCCGGCCGACGAGGTGGCGTCGAAAACCAGCGGGTCGCGGCGCATCTCGAAGGGCTTGTCGATTTCGCCGAGCGGCCACTGCCACTGGCGCTGCGGCACGCCGGCGCGCGCCAGCACCGCGGTCAGCGGGATCGGCTCGTCCAACGGGGGCAGCCACAGCTGCGGCGCCCGCGGCCCGTAACGGGCCAACTGGTCGCCGATGGTGGCGATCAGCTTGCGCGGCGGCCCGCTGAATTCTTCGTCCTCGGCGGGCAGGATCACCGTTTCCTGATCCGGCTCGACCCGTCCGGCCGTGAACAGCCTCGGCTCCGGCGCGGCATGCACGACATAGGATTTGGCCTTCTGCGGCGGATCGTAGATGCCGTCGACGTAGGTGCTGCGGAACTTGATCGGGGCCGCGCCCGGGGCGGGCACCAGGAAGCCCACGCCCTTGTGTTCCTTTCCCGATTCGATGTGGTACGCGTCCTCCACACCGATGATCTGGCGGGAAACGCTGGGACTGGCCACCTTCAACCCGATGCGGTACGAGGTGTTCTTGTCGATGTCCTTGATCTTGCCCACATCCAGCGTCTGCGACGCGAACAGGATGTGGATGCGGAACGAGCGGCCCTTGCGCGCCACGTAATCGAACAACTCCGCGTATTCCGGGTGATCGGCCAACATCAGGGTGAACTCGTCGGCGACCACGAACAGCGTCGGGATCGGCGGCAGGTCGTGCCCCGCGGCGATCGCGCCCTCGTATTCCACCACCGAGTTGAACGCGCTGCCCTGCACGCGGCGGCCGGCCTCACGCAGCAATGTTTCGCGGCGGGCCACCTCACCGCGCAACGTGTCGGCGAACC
The DNA here is from genome assembly GCA_963820045.1 of uncultured Actinomycetota bacterium. Classification (GTDB taxonomy): domain Bacteria; phylum Actinomycetota; class Actinomycetes; order Mycobacteriales; family Mycobacteriaceae; genus Mycobacterium. The sequence goes on along the minus strand of CAWFYN010000010.1, from coordinate 1,053,037 downwards.
GGTCGGCGAGCGACTTCTTCTCGGCCATGTTGGAGATCACCGCGACTACCTGCGGGAAATGGCGGAAACTGTCGGCGCCGGCCTCACCCTTGAAGTCGGCGTAGATCACTATCAGCCGGTCCGCCGGATGGGTTGTCAACAGCGCCAACAGGATCGACATCAGAGTTTGGGACTTCCCGGAGCCCGTCATACCGATCATCAGGCCGTGCGGGCCCATCCCGCCCTCGGCTTCGTCCTTCAGGTCGAAGACCAGCGGCTCGCCGGTCGCGGTGACGCCAATGGGTACGCGCAGCTCGTCCTCTCGGCGGCGCGGCGCCCACAGCGTGGGCACGTCCAGCCGCGAGGCGTCCTGGATCCCGAGCAGCGTGGTGAAGGTCGCACCGCGCGTGGCGGCCGAGCGCAGCCCGGTGTGGGTCGGATTGGAGTCCCAGCGTGACAGTTGGCGCGCCAGGTGGGCGGCCTCGTCGGCGCCGAACTGGTCGGCGTCGTCGAGGTAGGGCTGCCAGCCGCCGGTCTGCCAGCGCTCGATCGCGCCCGGCGCCACGCGCAGGATCGGCTTCTCCGGATCCGAATACTGCTCGCGGTGCGGCGGTGTGGCGGAGCGGTGCACGACGGTGACGCCCGCCCGGCCCAGCGCCAACGTCGAGGTGTTCAGATCGAAGTCGGGGTCGTCGACGACGATCAGCAGGTGTCGCAGGGCGTCGGAGGGCTCGCCGGTGAACGCCGGACGGTCGATGAACGCGGAGCCCAGCAGCAGGACCAGCTCGTCGGGGTTGGTCGCCAGGAAGCGGGCCGGGCCCACGCCGTCGAGCTCACCCGGAACATCGGTGTGCGGAAGCCATTTCAGCCAGGACCAGTCCGGGCTCTCCAGGTCGTGGGCGACCAGCGCCACCCCCAGCACCGTCGGGTCGTGCCACGTCACCGCCTGGGCGATCCAGGCGCGCATCGCCGCCCGCGCGTCGTCCTCCTCGCCCAGCACGGTGATTCGCGAGACCTTCGTCAGATCGATCCCGGTCGGCACGTCACGCACGATTCGGTGGGTGTCGAGCAGGCTGCGTAATGCGCTGTGCGACACCGGTTCCAGGTCGATCTCATCCGCGGTGTCGTTGACCCGCAGCGCGGTGGTCAGGGGCACCTGGTGGCGGCCGGCCCGCAACACCAGGAAGTCGGGGTCGTGCGGGTCACGCTCCCATTGCCGGCGCGAACCGGGCACGCTCGCCAGGGCGGTCGGCTCCGGGTGCGACCACTCGGCCGCCGCCCGCTGCTGGGCGGCCTGGGTGCGGATGTTGTCGCGGACCACCGACAGGTAGCGCAGGTAGTCGGCGCGTTCGGCGTCGACCTCCTCGGTACGCGCCTTGTTGTCGTTGCCCCGATACATCGCGGTGGCCGCCAGCAGCAGCACGAACGGGAAGAACAGCGTCTGCGGGGAGATCAGCCGCATCCCGGTGGCGAACAGCGCGACGACCATGCCGACGATCAGGATCACCAGCACATAGGGCATCGCCCGGCGCAGGAACGACGGCGGGATCACCCGCGGCAACTGGGGCGGTGCCTCGATGTTGATGGTGCCCTTGCGGGTCACCGGTGGCGCAAGCCGGCGGCGGGCTTCGAAAATGAGTCGGCTCATCGGGGCGCTCCCTCTGCTGATGCCGCGCGGCCGGGCTTGCTGTCGGGCGCCAGTCCGTCGTGCGCCAGCAGCGCGTCGGCGCGCGATAGCGTCGGACCGCTCGCGAACAGTGCCAGCACCGACCACGGGACCGGCACCGCCGGCTCGCTCAGGCCAAGGGCCTCAACCGTTTTGCCGCGTCCGGCGGCCGAGGTCTCCGCCTCGTTGTCGATGCCATAGCGAACCCCGGTGTCGGACACCCAGAACAGCGATCCGGTGCCCGGCGCGCCGGCGCCGCCGGTGACGGTCTGGGCGAAGTAGCCGGTGCCCGGAGCCAGGGCGACGCGGGTGGCGGTCGACGGGGAGGCGCCGACCAGGTCGAGCGTGCGAATCGATTCGGGCACGGGCAGCGCGGAGCCGGACAACAGGCTCAGCGAGCTGGTGGCGGCCCCGGCCGGCTTGCTCCAATAGGCGCACGTGACAGGATCTTTGGCCGCGTCGACGAGGGTGACCTGCTGGTCGGGATAGCGTGAGGTGTCCAGCATCCGCGACACCGGCAGCTTGGCCACGGCGTCGGCGCCCAACCGCGGCGGTTGGTCCAGGCCGTAGGAGTTGGTGTTGCGCAGGATCGCCGCGAGCACGGGGGAGATGGGTTGCAGGCCGTCCGGCAACACCGCGTAGTAGCGCGCCGCGCCCGACGAGTTATGGTCCAGGGCTTCCAAGTTGAAGGACACCACGACCGCGCCGACCGGCGCCGGCACGCTGAAGCCGGCCGGGGCTCCGGCGTTCGGGATGGCCGGCGCCGTCAACGGCGGGGCCTCGGGGATGGCGTTGAACAATCCCAACGCGATGGGTCGCGGCGGGGGCACGTCAGAGTTGTTGAGCCCCAGGCCAAGCGCGTTCGTCACCGCGTGGTCGGCCAGGTTGATGTGGCTGCGCCTGCCGTCCCAGAGCAGCCAGGTGCTGTTGCCCTTTTCAGTCGGGGAATCGACCAGGATCGCCTGCTTCCCGTCGAGTTTGGCCGCCCGCGCGCCGCTGCTGTCGGGGCGGCCGGCGATCACCGTGACACCGGTGCTGTGCACGGCGCGCGACGTTCCGCCGATGCCGTCGCACACGGTCCAGTTCGCGTCGTGTGTGGTGTTCTGCACCATGCGCTCGGGCGCGCCGGGAATGCCGATCAGGTTGCCGCGCGGAAACCGGTCCAGCTCACGGCTTTTGACCGTGGCGGGGTTGACGGGCTTGCCGACGATAAGCCGGGCCGAGGTCAGGTTGAGCACCGGGTGCAGCTGGTCGCCCACCCGCACGTACAGGGCGGCGGTCGACCGGTCGGCGAGCACGGCGTTGGTTCCCACCGTTCCGTTGGGCCGGATCAGCGAGAACACGAAGCAGCCCGCCAGGCCGGTGGCCAGCAGCACCACGCCCATCAGCACCGCGCGCGACTGGGTGCGCAGCGGGTCGACGAGCATCCTGGTGTCGTGCAAGGCGATGCCGGAGGCGATCCGCCGCATCACGAATCGCCAGCCGCTGACCTGGTGGCGGGTGACGAAACCGCGGCGGTACTCGACTTTGTCGGGATTGTCGTTGACCGGGGTTCGCGAGGCGAACGAACGCCGTTCTTCTGATTCAGGGTTGGTCATGCCGGCACCGACAGCCCGAGGCCACGCAACAACGGCTCCACCGAGTTCTCGACGTCTTGGTCGGTGATCGTCATCAGCTCCTCGTCACTGAATTCCCCGCTCCCGGCACGTTCCGAATGGTCGAGCCGGAATTCTCGCTCTTCCTCGGAGCGTTCGACGATGTTGCGGACGAATCGACCGTTACCGGCGATGTCCAGGTTGCGCCGCGAAATTCCGTTGGCGTCGGGCGTCGACTCGGTGGCCAACTTGGTGAACAACTCCTCCATGTGATCGAGCGCGGCCTGCTCGAAGACGCTGTCCCGCTGCTCGGCCATCTTGTTCGCGATCTCGACGAGCTCCGACGGTGCGTAGGAAGGGAAGTCGATGTTGCGGGTGAATCGAGACCGCAATCCCTCGTTGGTGTCCAGGAACTTGTCGAGATCGGCCCGGTATCCGGCGATGATGACCACCAGCCGGTCGCGGTCGTTCTCCATGCGCGCCAGCAGGGTGTCGATGGCCACCAGCCCGAAGTCGTTCTTGGCGCCGGTGGCCACCAGGGCGTAGGCCTCGTCGAGGAACAGCACCCCGTCGAGCGCGCTGTCGATGATCGCGTTGGTCTTGGCCTCGGTCTCGCCGATGTGCTGGCCGATCAGGTCGGCGCGGTGCACCTCGCGGATGTTTTCCCGCTTCAAAAGCCCGAGGCCGCAATAGATCTTGGCGACCACGCGGGCGATGGTGGTTTTACCGGTGCCGGGCGGCCCGGCGAAGACGAGGTGGTGGGCGCGCTGCGCGACGGCGAGCCCACGTTGCTTGCGCACCAGCTCCATGGCGACAGAGCTCTTCAGCCGCGACACCTGGTTCTTGACCTCGTCCAGTCCGATAAATTCGGCGAGCTGGAGTTCGGCCTCGTGCAGCAGCACGGCCTTTCGCTCGTGGGCCGCGGGGTCGACGAAGTCCTCCACACTGGGCTCGGTGCCGGGATCCCAAGGGTCGGTGCGCGCTTCGATCCGGGCCGCGGTGGTGGTCACGATCCCGAAGCTGGTGTCGGAGAGGGCCTGCTCGATCTGTTCGTTTTCCGGATGAGCCGCGTACAAATCCTGCAGCACTTCGCTCGCCGATTCCTCGTCGACGTGCGCCCGCAACACGAGCGCCTTGGCCAGCGCACCGTCGACCGCCGCCACCGTGACGGGACCGTCGGGCTCCTCGAGATACGACAGCGCCGGGGCGAACATGCCCAGCCGCGCCAGCGCGGTACCCAGGGCGATCTTGGTCGCGTGCGAGAAAGCCTCGTCGAGTTCGGCGTCGTTGACGATGGGAGTCAGCAACTTGACGACGTCCGACCACCGCTCGGCGCGGTAGTTGATGACGACGGCGACCCAGCGCGCTTCGCGCCAGTTCGGGCGGCGCGCGGTCAGTCCGGTGACGATCTGGTCGGCATCGGCAAACCGGCCGGCCGTGCCGAGGGCCGCCGCGTAGGCGAGGTGGAAGTCGTCGGGGGTGACGGCGCGGAACTGGAGATAAAGGCCGGTGTCGTAGCGGAAGCCCAGCGATCCCGGCGCCAGATCCGCCCTTCGCTGCAACGCGCCGGCCGTCGTCGCGGTCTGTGAGACCGCCTCGAGCACCCGCAGCGTCACATCGCCGGCGGCCGCCAGTCCCGTCCAGGCGTCGCACTGGTCGTGGGCGATGCGGGTCAGCGCGGTAAACCCGGAGCGAGCGGCGGCCAGGTCGGCCGGGCGCTGACGCTGGTATACCGAGATGCCGAGCGCGCGGCAGCACGTGGCGAACCGGCTGACGACATCGCCGTCAACCCTGGCATCCGCTCGAGAATCGACGGGCTGAGCCGCCAGCACGCCGGTGTCACCGAGTTCCACGGCCACGTCTCTCCATTTGTGTAGCCTCCCCTAACCTGACCCGCCTGAAGTTAGCATTGCATAAGCTAAGTGTCGAGGCGCGAGGGCCTGTCCGGCTCACCTCACCACTCCCCCGTCCAATACCGTAAAAGAGGTCGCTAACCGGCAGTTTCAGCCGCATTTTCGGTCCGATTCCCAGCCCCCGGCCGGTTGGCAGGCCGTCGTGCGCGCCTTCTAAGCGGCTGAGCTTATCGAAAATCATTTTCATTATCAATCTGGGGATCCCCGCCGCGCAGCAAGTAGTCGTCCGCAGTACTCGGAAAGTTCCGGTCCCTGGGCAAGGCGCGTCCCGGCCCGCTAGTCCGGTTCCCAGGAGCCCGGCAACATGGGCAACGACGGCCCGCCACCGAATTCGTCGCCGGCCAGCGTCGCCAGTCCGGCCGCGTCGGCGGCGTCCCTGCTCGCCGTTCCCGCGAAACCCAACGGGCCGGCGCCCTGGCCGGACGCCACGACGGCTGGCTCATGTTCGACGCGCGGGTCGGGACCGCCGTCGGAGTCGATGAACTCGAACCGGTAGCCGCGATGGTGTTCGTTCTTCGCCGCCCGCCGACGCCGACGCGCCCGCCGCTGCTCCCGCGCCGATGTCGTCGCCGCCGCCGCGGCCGCGGCCGAATCGGGCTCCGGCGCCTTGCGTTGCGCGCCGGCGCCCATGCCCGTGTCCGTCCCGATGGTCGGGCCGCCCACCAGGTATGGGAAGAGAGCGCCCCCGACACCCGCCGCGGGCGGCGGCGTTGCGGTGGCCGGCGCCGGGGTGGGCGCGGGCGCCGGGGCGGAGGTCGGTGCGGTAGCGGTCGGCGCCGGGGCTGCGGTCGGGACAGCGCTCACGACCGGAGCACTGCTGACGGCCGGCGCACTCGGCGCCTGGGGCATCGGTGCGGGCACAGCGGTGGGTGCAGAGATCGGGGCAGCGCCAGGCTGGATCCCGGCCAGCAGAGCCAAACCTGCTATGCCTCCCGCAAATCCCGCAGGCACGGCGAACGGAACGGCCGCAAGCTGCGGGAAGGTCTGGATGGCCTCGAGGGCGTGGTCGAACTCGTCCGCAATGAGCAAGGGAATGTCGCGGAGCAGATCCGATATCGCGTCGGCCGGGTCCGTGGGAAATTCCGCCAGATCTTTTTCCAGAGTGTCGATGATCTCGGTGACGCGGTTTATCCACCAGCTCAGCTGGGTTGGGTCGCCGCCGTCGTTGTCGACGATTCCGCCGTCGTCGTCACTGTCATCGCCGCCGCTGTCGCTGGCGTTCACAATGGCGGGCGCCGGATCGGTCTGCGGCGCAGACGCCACCGCCATGGTCGAGACCGCCTGGTACGTGGTCATCGTGGTGGCCGCCTGGACCCACATCCGCGCGTAATCGGCCTCGTTGACCGCTATCGGGATGGTGTTGACGCCGAAGAAATTCGTGGCCACCAAGACGCCGTGCGTCGCGTGGTTGGCGGCCAGCTCCGGCAATGTGGGCATGGCGGCCAGCGCCGTGGTGTAAGCCGTGGCCGCGGTCTCGTGCCGCGCGGCGGCCGCCACACTGTTGGCACTGGCCCGCATCAGCCAGGCCAGATACGGCGCGTGGGCGGCCACGTACCGTTCGGCGGTGGGGCCCTCCCACGCTCCGGCCTGCGCGGCCGCCAGGGTCGCGGACAGCTCGTCGGCCGCCGATGCGTAGGTAGCGCTCAGTGAGCTCCAGGCCGCCGCGGCGGACAGCAGGCCGGCCGGGCCGGGACCGCTGCTCAGTTGGGCCGAGTGGACCTCCGGGGGCAGTGCCATCCACACGGGTGCGGTCATACGGTCACCAGCCAGGCATTGCGACGACGCTGTTGCGACGACCGACCTATCGAAGAAACGCGCAGCGCCATCCCGGGACTCCTCGCCGGACTGAGACCGACGCCGCCCGGGCTGTTGGGCGGCGCACCGATCAGCCCGGTAGTAGTCGGAGGGCGGGGCGGGAAAGTTCCCGCGCGCGGTCAACTCATGGAGAACTCAGGAAAGCCCGACCGGAGCGGGTCAGGTCTTGACCGCGCTCACCAGCGTGTTACGGGCGACCATCGGGCCTGCTTCGACGTCGGGTCCGGGCACCGGCCTGCCGTGCTGGCGCAGGTAGTCGGCGAGCGGGGTGCCGACCGCGGTCCAGCCCCGCTCGCCGAACCATTCGGTGGCCGGCGCGATCCGCTCGTTGTAGACCAACTGATAGAAGGGCCGCTCCGCGCCATCGGCCATGGCGGCGCGTTCTTCCTCGCGTTTCGCCTCGAAGTCATCCTGGTCGAGTGGGGCGCCGTCCTCGACGGCCACGTGGCTGCCCGGGGCGGCCAGGCCGTCGATGCCGGTGAACAGCTGCTGCTGCGCGGCGGCCGGGAGGTAGATGAGCAGGCCTTCGGCTATCCACGCCGACGGCTCGGTGGCATCAAAGCCGCTGTCGCGCAGCGCTTGCGGCCAGTCTTCGCGCAGGTCCACCGCGATCTCCCGACGCTCGGCGTGCGGCTGGGCGCCCTGGCCGGCGAGCACCTCGCGCTTGAAGTCGAGAACCTGCGGCTGGTCCAGCTCGAAGATGGTCGTCGCGGCCGGCCAGTCCAGGCGGTAGGCGCGAGAGTCCAGCCCTGCCGCCAAGATGACCACCTGCCGCACGCCCGCACCGGCGGCGCGACGGAAATACTCGTCGAAGTATTTGGTGCGGGCGCCCTGGAAGTTGACGAAATGCTCGCCGAATTCGGCGGTCGTCAGCTCGTGATCGGGCGCCTTGCCGTCCAGGACGTCGGCCGCCCAGCCGCCCACGGCACGGCAGAACACCTCCGCATAGGGGTCGACCGCCAGCGGGTCCGGCTTTCGCGCCTCCAGCGCTCGCGCGGTCGCCACGAATAACGCCGTTGAGCCGACACTTGTTGTGATGTCCCAGGTATCACCTTCGCTACGCACAACATCGACACTACCGCCGCCCGGTGTCGGGCCAATCCGGCTCGGCGGTGCCGTCCCGGTTCCACGTCCCGGGCAGCATCGGTACCCGGGGGCCGGTCCCGAAATCGTCGGCGGCCAGCGCGGTCAATCCCGTTGCCTCACCGGCGGCCCCCCGGCGCGTGGTTCCGGCAAAGCCCAGCCCGCCGGCGCCGCGGTCGGATGCGACCGTCGATGACTCGTCATCCGGCCGGCCCCAATCCGGATCGACGTCGACGTTCATGTCCGCGAACTCGTCGCCGTAGTCGCGCTGCTTCGCGCGCTTGCGCCGACGCGCCCGCGCCGCGTCTCGCGCACCCGCGGCCGCCGCGGCCGCGGCGCTATCCGGTTCCGGGGCTTTCCTTTTGGCGCTGCTGCTGGCGGCGGCGCTCATCCGCGAGCCGGTCCCGATGCCGGGCGGCGCGATGACATAGGGCGGCGCGAAAGCCGCCGCATGCGGCGGCGGCGGAGCGGGCGGCGCCGGGCTGGCGACGGTCGTCGCCGTCGGGGCGGGTGCGGACGCCGGCGCTGAGGCAGGAGCCGCGGCAGGCGCGACGGGAGCAGGGGCCGGGGCGACGACCGGCAACGGGGTGGGTGGAGGGGTGGGGGCCGGCATCGGAGCCGGAACGACCGCGGGTTGAGGTATGCCGGCCAGGCCGGCCAGCGCCGCGAAGCCGCCGACGGCGCCGAAAGGGGCGACCGCGAGCAGGACCGCGGGGGCCAACAGCTGCGGCGCGGTGGTCAGAATTTCGAGGATGTGCGTCGGCCAGTCGAACAGCGCGAGTTGCACCAGGTATTGGAACGCCAGCGCCGGATTGTGCACCAGGTAGTAGCCGAACTGCTGGAAGTCCTCGAGAAGCTCCAGGGCCCGAACCACCCAGAAAATCGGCTGACTCGCGTTCGTGTAGGCGTCGTAGGGCAACCCGTTGACGGTGCCCTGCGCGGGGTTCCAGTTGATGCCGAAGTTCTTCAAGATGTTCGCGATGAAGTCGTCGAGCGGATTGTCGATCATGGGGTCGTGAAAATCGCTTCCCGAATCTTGGCTGGTGGCATTGGATTTCACGACTTGCGGCGCCGGGTCGGTCGGCGGGGTCGACGCCAGCGCCGCGGTGGAGACCGCTTGATAGGTGGTCATGGTGCCGGCCGCCTGCACCCACATCCGCGCGTAGTCCGCCTCGTTCACAGCAATCGGAATCGTGTTGATGCCGAAGAAGTTCGTCGCCATCAACGCTCCGTGGACGGCGTGGTTGGTGGCGAGTTCCGGCAGCGTCGGCATGGCCGCCAACGCGGCGGTGTAGGCGACCGCGGCGGTCTCGTGTTGAGCGGCCGCCGCCGCGCTGTGCGCGCTGGCCTGCGTCAGCCACGCGAGGTAGGGCGCATGCGCGGCCACATACGACTCCGCGCTCGGCCCCTCCCACGAGCCGGCCTGCGCCGCGGCCAAGACACCGCTGAGTTGCGCTGCGGCCGAATCGTATTCGGTGCTCAGTTCGGACCACGCCCCCGCCGCCGAAAGTAGCGACGCCGGACCGGGGCCGCTACTGAGCAAGGCGGAGTGCACCTCCGGTGGCGAGGCCATCCAGATCGGCGCCGTCATAGGTACTCCTCGGACTGGAAGGCTTACCAGGCAGAGGAGAGCTTAATGAATATGATTGTCGTTATCAACTCGACGTGGTGCGCCCGCTGCGAGCGCTAGACCAACGGGCGTCCCGTCCTGATCCGGCGGTCGACGTCGGCCAGCAGGATGTTGAAGGGGAACTGCCGAACGAAGCGGGGTAAGCACCGGTTCAGCACGGCCAATGTGGCCATGAGCCGGTCGAAGCGCCGTTGCTTGGTGGCGTCCCAGGGCAGCCGCATCTCGTCGCGGAACCGCTGCGGCAGAAAGCCCGTGGTGATCAGCAACGCGAAGCCGTCGCAGGCGCGCTGCAGGCGGTGCGGCAGCGCCACCCCCCGGATGCGGCCCGCGGCGATGGGATAGAGGTACTCACGCACGGCGTCGTCGATGTGGACCTTGGCCAGCGACTCCTCCCAGTACCGGTCGAAGGCCGCCCGGTTGGCCGGCCACATCTCCGGCGGTACCTGCAGCGTGGTGGCCAGCGCCATACCCTCGCGGTAATGGCGGTCGGCGTCCTCGCCGTCCAGCTCGCCGACGAACATGCGGTAGATGTCGACCCCGCCCTTGTACAGGCAGGCGCCCACCCACAGCTGCAGGTCGGGGTCGAAGGCGTTGTAGGGCACCGGACTCTCCGGTGTGGAGTACACCTGCGCGTGGACCCGGTTCACCGCCCGGCGGAAGGCCTCCTTCTGGGCGTCGCTGCCGTTGGTCGCCACGGCCAGATAGGTGAAGGTGGTGCGAGCGCGCTTGATCGGATGCAGGTCGACGCGGCCGCTTTCGACGCGGCTCTCCATGACGCCATAGCCGACACCGGGGCGCGCCAACTGCATGATCACGTTCGCCGGGCCGGCCAACAGTGCGACTCCCATCAACCCCTCGTCCATGCCGAGCGCCCGCCGCCGGCCCCGCCGTGCGCGGGATGGCCGCGGCGGATCGGCGATCGCGCGCTCGACGTGCCGAGCCGGTTCGTGAACAGCCTCGGGTATTGCCATAGTCAGACCCTCCAGCGGCACCGCTCGCTAATGTGCGAACGCTCGTTTCCTGATATTGTCGTGGCGTCGCGGTGGTGTCAAGATGGTTCGCATGAACGAGACCCCGGGCGCGCGACCGTACCGCGGGGTCGAGGCCACGCAGCGACTGGCCACCCGGCGCAACCGGCTGCTCGCCGCCGGCCTCGAGCTACTCGGCGAGGACCAACAGAACATCTCGGCGGTCACCGTCCGCGGCGTATGCCGCCAGGCCGGCCTGGCGGCTCGATACTTCTATGAAAGTTTCGCCGACAAAGACGAATTCGTCGCCAGTGTCTTCGACCGGGTCGTCGCCGAGCTCGCCACCACCACACAGGCCGCGGTGGCGGTGGTGCCGGCCGACGAGCAGACCCGCGCGGGTATGGCCAACATCGTGCGCACCATCGCCGACGACGCCCGCATCGGGCGCCTACTGTTCAGCACGCAGCTGGCCGATCCCGTGATCGTGCGCAAGCGCGCCGAGTCCAGCGCGCTGTTCGCCATCCTGTCGGGTCAGCACGTCGGCTCCGCGCTGCGCGTCCCGGCAAACGACCGCATCAAGGCCGCGGCGCACTTCGTGGTCGGCGGCGTCGGGCAAACGATCAGCGCCTGGCTCGCCGGCGACATCCGCCTCGACCCGGACCAGCTGGTCGATCAGCTGACCGCGCTGCTCAACGAACTCGCCGAGCCCAACCTGTACCGGCTCACCGAAACATGTGCTGAGTGAACCCGAAGATCCTTGCGCGGCATGGGAGTAGCGGGAAAGCCATTCAACGACGCGTATGTCGGGCTGGACTTACGACGGACGATCCGGACCAGATCCAAATCCGTCCCACCTCAAGGGAACAGCGGCAGCTGCCACAGATGCATCTCTGGATCCAGCAGCCACAGCCGCATCATCGTGAGCCGTATCAGCCGCTGGGCGCTGAAGATCAGGAGCACCGCCACCGGCACCTCGATCAGCGCGGTGGTCACCGACAGCCATACGTCCTGGGGCCCGGCGGTCGTCAGGTCGAACCAGGCGTCGCAGATCAGCAACACCCCCGTGGTGAAGGCCGCCGGGACCAGCAGCTGACGGCGCAGATACCCGAGCACCGCGGTCGACAGCATGAATCCGACCAGGAGAATGTCGAAGCCCACCCAGGTCACGGGCCAGTTGTGGGCGACATAGTTCTCCGGCAGCGTCACGGAGAGATAACCCAGCCAGGGAACCATCGCCACTGAGCCGCCGACCATCAGACTCAACCGGTTGCGCCGCAGCCGGGCCAGCAGCGCCGGGTCGATCAGGTCGCCCACCGGCTGCTCCAGCCGGGAAATGAGCTGCCGTCGCTGCTCGGGCGTGAGCGCCGCGATCTGCGCGTCGGTCAGAATGCCGTCGGTCATCAGCGACCGGCGGCCACCGGAGGCCGGCGGTCCGCCGCGGTCTTGGGCACGGCCCGGGCATCGCTGGTATCGAATTCTTTGACCCAACAGGCGAATTCGAGGGTGATGCCATCGGGGTCCTGGAAGTAGAACGACCGCACGTACACCCCGGGATGCACCGTCGCGGACACCTGCCTGGGGCTCTCGTCGTGGTTGAGCACCGGACCGACCCGCACCCCTTTTTCCTTGAGCCGCCGGCGGTAGGCGTCGAACTTCTCGACCGGTACGTGGAATGCCAGGTGGTTCATCGTGCTCACCGCGCTGGTGATGTCGCCGATGCCGGGGATCGCGCCCGGGGACGAGATACCCGGTACCCGGTCGGGGGCGTCGGCGAACCAGAAGAATGCGACGCAGTCACCGTTGCCGGCGTCGAAGAAGAAGTGCTGGCCCGCACCGCCGGGCATGTCGAGCGACTTGATCAGCGGCATGCCGAGGACGTTGGTGTAGAAGTCCACGGTGCGAGCCATATCCGAGCAGACCAGCGCGACGTGGTTGATCCCGCCGAGTTCGAATTCGGTGTTGGTGTTGTGCGGCTTGATCATCGCGCGGCTCCCCTCGGTTCCCGGCTTGAAGTCCTGGCCAACATGTAATTCCGAATCTAACATCAGCTTCAGTTTTCTTTCGAGATGTCGATCGCCAACAGGGCCGCTGAAATGACGCTTCACACCGGTGCCGCGGGAATTGTCCGCGAGTTCGTCGGGCTACCGTCGCCCACCGCCGGACGCGCCGGCGCGGGCGGGCACCCTTGCCAGGGGCTGTACCACCGCGGGGTGGGACGCAAGCCCAAGGTGGCGATGATCGCCACGCACTACCAGATCGATTTTTCCGAGCACTATCTCGCCGAATACATGGCCACCCGCGGGGTCGGCTTTCTCGGCTGGAACACCAGGTTCCGTGGCTTCGAAAGCAGCTTCCTGCTCGATCATGCGCTGGTCGACATCGGCGTCGGGGTGCGCTGGTTGCGCGACGTGCAGGGAGTGGAAACCGTTGTGCTGCTGGGCAATTCCGGCGGCGGTTCGTTGATGGCCGCGTATCAGTCGCAGGCCGTGGACCCGAACGTGACCCCGCTGGACGGCATGCGTCCGGCGGCGGGCCTGACCGAGTTGCCCGCCGCGGACGGCTACGTGGCCACCGCAGCCCATCCCGGGCGGCCCGACGTGCTGACCGCCTGGATGGATGCGGCCGTCGTCGACGAGAACGACCCCGTCGCCACCGACGCCGACCTCGACCTGTTCAACGAGCGCAACGGCCCGCCGTATGCGCCGGAATTCCTCAACCGCTATCGCCGCGCGCAGACCGCCCGCAACCACGCCATTACCGACTGGGCCGAGAAAGAGCTCAAACGCGTTCGCGCGGCGGGGTTTTCCGATCGCCCGTTCAGTGTCGTGCGCACCTGGGCCGATCCCCGCATGGTCGACGCCAGCATCGAGCCGACCAGGCGTCAACCGAACATGTGTTATGCCGGCCTCCCGGCCAAGGCGAACAGGTCCGCGCACGGCATCGCCGCGGCCTGCACCCTGCGCAACTGGCTGGGCATGTGGAGCATACGGGTGGCGCAGACCCGGGCCGAACCGCACCTGGCCCGGATCACCTGCCCCGCCCTGGTGATCAACGCCGAGGCCGATACCGGCGTCTTTCCGTCCGATGCCGAACGGATTTTCTGCGCGCTCGCCGGCCCCGATAAGACGCGCGCGTCGATCGACACCGACCACTACTTCACCACCCCGGGCGCTCGCAGCGGGCAAGCCGACATGATTGCCGAGTGGATCACCAAGCGCTTTCACTGAGGGCTCACGGTCGGGCGCTGCCGACCCGGTAACCACTGTGGTCAACCAACCGACCGGTTGTTAGTTTGGAGGGTGCTTGGCCGAGACGGAACCCCGAAAGCATGGGAAGGCGACCAATGCCGATCGCTATCACTCCTGAGCATCAAGACCTGGCCGATTCGGTGCGGTCGCTGGTGGCACGCATCGCGCCGTCCGAGGCGTTGCACGCGGCAATGGAAACACCCATCGACAATCCCCCGCCGTACTGGCAGGCGGCTGCCGAACAAGGTCTACAGGGTTTGCATCTGGACGAGTCGGTGGGAGGGCAGGGCTTCGGCATCCTCGAGTTGGCCATCGTGCTGGCCGAATTCGGCTACGGCGCGGTGCCCGGGCCCTTCGTGCCGTCGGCGATCGCCAGCGCCCTGATTTCGGCCAACGACGCGGACGCCAAGGTGCTCTCCGAGCTGGCGTCGGGCGCCGCGATCGCCGCCTACGCGATGGACTGCTGCGGACTGACCGCAACCCGCCAGGGTGACGCCCTGGTGCTGCGCGGCGAGGTTCGCGCGGTTCCCGCCGCGGCGCAAGCCTCCGTACTGGTGCTCCCGGTCGCGATTGACAGCGGCGAGGAATGGGTGGTGGTGCGCGCCGAGGAGCTCGAGATCGAGCCGGTGAAAAGCCTTGACCCGCTGCGCCCCGTCGCCCATGTCCGGGCCAACGCGGTCGAGGTCGGCGCCGACGCGGCGTTGAGCAACCTGAGCATGGCGACCGCGCACGCGCTGATGACAACGCTGCTCTCCGCCGAGGCGATCGGAGTGGCGCGCTGGGCGACCGACACCGCGTCGCAATACGCCAAGATCCGTGAGCAGTTCGGCAGGCCGATCGGCCAATTCCAGGCCATCAAGCACAAATGCGCGGAGATGATCGCCGACACCGAGCGGGCTACCGCTGCTGTGTGGGACGCTGCCCGAGCAATCGACGAAGCGCGCGAAAACAATTGGGAAATAGCGGTTTCCAATGTCGAGTTCGCCGCGGCCGTGGCGGCGACGCTGGCGCCGGCCGCCGCTCAACGCTGCGCGCAGGATTGCATCCAGGTGCACGGCGGTATCGGTTACACCTGGGAGCACGACACGAACGTGTACTACCGCCGGGCGCTGGGGCTGGCCGCCTCTTTCGGCCGCAGTGCGGAGTACCCGCAGAAAGTGGTGCGCACGGCCACCAGCACCGGCTTGCGCGCGGTCGACATCGACCTCGACCCCGACACCGAAAAGCTGCGGGACGAGATCCGGGCCGAAGTCGGCGCGCTCAAGGCGATGGAGCGCGAACAGCGCAAGGTCGCCATCGCCGAGGGCGGCTGGACGCTGCCGTATCTGCCGGAACCGTGGGGCCGCGCCGCCGGTCCGATCGAGCAGATCATCATCGCCCAAGAATTCACCGCCGGCCGGGTCAAGCGCCCGCAGATGGGCATCGCGACGTGGATCATCCCGTCGATCGTCGCCTTCGGGACCGAGGAGCAAAAGCAGCGGTTTCTGCCGCCGACGTTCCGCGGTGACATGATCTGGTGCCAGCTGTTCTCCGAGCCGGGCGCCGGATCGGACCTGGCCGGGCTGAGCACCAAGGCAACTCGAACCGATGGCGGCTGGCGCATCACCGGCCAGAAGATCTGGACGACGGCGGCGCAGCTCTCCCAGTGGGGTGCGCTGCTGGCCAGGACGGACCCATCGGCACCGAAACACAACGGGATCACCTACTTCCTCCTGGACATGCGCAGTGAAGGCGTCGAGGTGAAGCCGCTGCGCGAGCTCACCGGGAACGCAATGTTCAACACCGTCTACATCGACGACGTGTTCGTGCCCGATGACTGCGTGCTCGGCGAGGTGAACCGCGGGTGGGAGGTCAGTCGCAACACCCTTACCGCCGAACGGGTTTCGATCGGCAGCAGCGAGGCGAACTTTCTGGCGACCCTCGGCCAGTTCGTCGAGTTCGTTCGCGACGGGCAGTTCGACCCGGTCGCCCAACACCGCGCGGGTCAGTTGATCGCCGAAGGCCAGGCCGCCAAGGTGCTGAACCTGCGCTCGACGCTGTTGACGCTGGCCGGCGGGGATGCCATGCCGTCGGCGGCGATCTCCAAGCTGCTGTCGATGCGCACGGGTCAGGGGTATGCCGAGTTCGCGGTGTCCTCGTTCGGCACCGACGCCGCGATCGGCGACACGGGCCAACTGGCCGGCAAGTGGGGCGAATACCTGCTGGCGAGCCGGGCCACCACCATCTACGGCGGCACCTCGGAGGTGCAGCTGAACATCATCGCCGAACGGTTGCTCGGTCTTCCTCGCGATCCCTAACTGCCGCGTCCGATTCGGCCCTGGAGAGGGCCATGCCGACCTGAGGGGTGGTCAGGCCGGCATGGGTCCCCCCATTCCGCGGGCCGGACAGCCTACTGCTGATCGGCACGTCGAGACTGGCCGGCGACCGCGGGGAGTTGGTTCACCACCACCAGTTCCACCAGTGCCCGGGGGCCCAGAATCCGCGGGTGCCCGAACCCCAGCCGGGGTGGCCTCCCCCGCCCCATCCGTGGCCGCCCCATCCATGACCGCCATGACCCCCTCCTGGACGGTCGGGGAGGATGCCGGGTCCGCCGGGCGCGCCGTGCGGGCCGGTGGTGGTGAAGCTGGTGTCGGAACCAGGCACCGGGGCCGCCTGGGCGGGGCTGGCGCCAAACAAGAGCGCTCCGGCCACCGCACAAACACCGACTGCGCCGCGCAACGATCGCGAAGAAATCGTCATCGCAAGAGCTCCTTCCACGACCTGATGCCGACAAACGAAACCTTAACGAGTTATTTCCCGGCAAACAATCGGCCGTACACCGAAATAGTGCTGTGAATTATCTAACAAATGTGCAACGAAAATTGTCGACTTCGCCTGCGGGGCGACGAATAATGGTTTCCACAGCTCAGGAAACTCGTCGATACTGAATTTCACAGTGTTTTGATTCCCCTGGTAACGGACTATCTACTGACATACTGTTTTCCGCTTTTCCGTACCGGCACATTAACGGGATTACCTATTGCATTGCCATGCCGACCGGGCCCCCTGGGACCGGAATTGTGGCCAAGCAAATAACCCCCGGACAGCTACCTTTTCGAATTTGCTACCGGAAGGGGCTGCTGGGACGCGCGGCGCGAGCGAGGCGGCCCCCGCGGCCCGCCTCGCGCTGCGCCGGGGAAACGTCGCTGGCCCACCGACGCGACTTACGCCGCCGTCGGTGGAAGAATCAGTATTGACACATTCGAGCGCTGATTTACTGATTGGCCACTCACCGGAGGACAACCGCCGCAGTGAACTTCAACCCCAGCCACATCGGACCCAGCGCCGGAACGTTTCGGGGCCCCGCACCGTCGGCCACACCGGCAGGAGACGCGGCGCCGACCGAGCGCCTCACCGGGCTCGGGCAGCAGGGCGCCCACCGCATGGTCGGCCAGCCGGTCGCCAACCAGGCGGGACGGAGTCAGCGCACGCGCCGTACGGTCGACCTCCCGGCGCCCACCCATCGAGCCCTCGACATTTGGCAACGGGAGGCGGCCGACCGCCTCGGAGTCGCCCGGGTGACCGGACAAGAGGTCCTCACCGCGCTCATCGACCAGCTCCTGGTCGACCCCAAACTGGCGGCGCAGATCGTCCGGGCCATCAAAGACCGGCGCTGACCGCAGGGGGAAGCGGCTACTCGACGTCCATCTCGCGCAGCTCGCGCTTGAGGACCTTGCCCGTCGGGTTGCGCGGCAGCTCCTCGAGGAAGACCACCTCACGCGGCACCTTGTACCGGGCCAGGTGGTCGCGCACGTAGTGCTTGATGGTGTCCTCGTCGACGTCGGACCCGTCCTTCTTCACCACGAAGGCACGCAGCCGGTGGCCCCATTCCTTGTCCTCGACGCCGATGGCGGTCGCCTCGACCACCTCCGGGTGCCCGCTGATCAGGTCCTCGACCTCGGCCGGGAAGACGTTCTCGCCGCCGGAGACGATCATCTCGTCGTCCCGGCCGCTGACGTACAGGAGGCCGTGCTCGTCGAAGTATCCGACGTCGCCGGACGACATCAGGCCGTCGATGATCTGCTTGTGGCCGCCACCCGTGTAGCCCTGGAACGGGAACGCGTTGCCGACGAAGATCCGGCCGACCTCGCCCTGCGGCCGCTCCTTGCCGTTGTCATCGAGGATCTTGACCTTCACGCCCTTGACCACCGGTCCGACCGTCGCCGCGTTGCGCTCCAGGTCCTGCGGTCCGGCGATGGTGGCGAACGCGATCTCGGTCGAGCCGTACATGTTGTAGATGACCGGCCCCAGGTCCTTCAGCGCGCGGCTGGCCAGCTCGGCGCCCAATTGCGATCCGGAGATGAACACGATCTTCAGGCTGGACAGGTCGGGCTTCTTGTCCATCTTCTCGACCGCGTCGAGGATCCGCGACAGCATGACCGGCACCACGACCATGGCGGTCACCTTGTACTTCTCGATGTCTTCGAGCACGTGTGGCGGTTTGAACTTGCGGCGCAGCACCAGCGTCGAACCGAGGAACATCGCGATGGTGCCATGCAGAAAACCCAGCGCATGGAACATCGGGGCGGGCAGCGAGGTCACCTCGTTGGCCTTGAACGGCACGTGCGACAAGATGCCCCCGATTGGCGCCAGCGTTGGTGGGGTGCTGCGGTTCGCCCCCTTCGGGGTGCCGGTGGTGCCGCTGGTCAGGATGATGATCGATGAGTGCTTGCTCGCCTTGGGGGCCGGTTCCTTGCTGCTGCGCTCGATCAGGTCGGCCAGCGTCTCGTCCTTGCTGCCGGACGGCTCGTCGGCATCCGGGTTGGTGCCCAGGGCGCGCAGGAAGCCCAGCTCCGGCTCGGCCTTGCTGACCGCCTTGGTGTACTCGTCGTCGTAGATGATCAGCTTCGCGCCCTCGCGCTCCGACACCTCCTTGATTTGCGGGCCGGAGAACTCGCTGTTGAGCAGGATGATGCGGGCGCCCACCCGCGCGGCGCCGAAGTAGGCGATCAAGAACCAGCGAGTGTTGCGGGCCAGGATCGCGACCCCGTCCCCGCCCTTGACGCCGATCTCGAGGAGGCCGTTCGCCACCGCGTGGGCGGCCTCGTCGAGCTCGGCGAAGCTGAACTCGCCCTCTTCGTCGATGCACGCGGCCCGGTCGGGATCGCGCCTGGCGTTGAGCGAGGGCAGCATGCCGAACTCGCCCCACTTGTAGATGTCGTTGGCCATCGAGGCGTAGTTCAGCGGTGGCTCGAGCCGGAAAGCCCCCGCTTCGAAGATCTTGCGCACGTAGTGCAATTCGGCCGAGCCGCGTTCCAGGTACTGCTGAACCTTGGCAACCGCCTGCCCGGGCAGGCCAATCAGATTAGGCATGAATCCCACCCTATGTGACGTCCGTCGCATTACCAGGGGTATGTACCCACCGACTTACGATGATGAACATGGGCTCGGTGTCACTGGAGGTATCCGGACGCGAGGTCACCATCACCCACCCCGAGAAAGTGGTGTTCGAGCCCCACGGCGGCAGGGGACCGCACACCAAGCTCGACCTGGTCAGCTACTACCTGTCGGTGGCCGAGGGGGCGCTGCGCGGTGTGGCCGGCCGGCCGATGATCCTCAAGCGTTTCGTGAAGGGCATCGCGCAGGAAGCGGTGTTTCAGAAGCGGGCACCGAAGAACCGGCCCGACTACGTCGACGTCGCCGAACTGCACTACGCGCGCGGCACCTCGGCCGCGGAGGCCGTCATCCACGACGCCGCCGGCCTGGCATGGGCGGTCAACCTGGGCTGCGTCGACCTCAACCCGCACCCGGTGCTGGCCGACGACCTCGACCATCCCGACGAACTGCGGGTCGACTTGGATCCGATGCCCGGGGTCCCCTGGCGGCGAATCGTGGACGTGGCGCTGGTAGCCCGCGAGGTGCTGGAGGACTACGGCCTGGTCGCCTGGCCGAAGACGTCGGGGTCGCGCGGTTTTCACATCTATGCCCGGATCGCTCCGCGCTGGGAATTCCGGCAGGTACGGCTGGCCGCCCAGACCGTGGCCCGCGAGGTCGAGCGTCGGGTGCCCGACGCGGCGACCAGCCGCTGGTGGAAGGAAGAGCGCGAAGGGGTGTTCGTCGACTTCAACCAGAACGCCAAGGACCGCACGGTCGCGTCGGCGTATTCGGTACGCGCGACGCCGGATGCCCGGGTGTCGACGCCGCTGCTCTGGGACGAAGTCACCGAGCGCCGTCCCGAGGAGTTCACCATCGACACCGTGCCGGGCCGGTTCGCCGCCATGGGCGACCCCTGGGAGGGAATGGATGAGGCGGTCGGTGACCTCGACCGGCTGCTGGTGCTGGCCGAGGAAATGGGGCCCCCGGAGCGCGCACCGAAAGGATCCGGCAAGGCCGGCGGCCGGCGCCAGTCGGTGATGCCGCTGATCGAGATCGCCCGCACCAAGACCAAGGACGAGGCGCTGGCCGCGCTGGACACCTGGCGCGGCCGCTACCGGTCGGCCTCCCGCCTGCTGAAGCCGGCCGACGTCCTGGTCGACGGGATGCGCGGGCCCAGTTCGATCTGGTACCGGATCCGGATCAACCTGCAGCATGTGCCGGACGACCAGCGACCGCCGCAGGAAGGGCTGATCGCCGACTACAGCCCTTGGGACGGGTACGGGGGCAAGCAGAAGCCGTCGGGCTGAAACGCGGCGGTCGGCTAAACCCCGACCCGCGCGACGTCGTTGCTCTTGCGCAGGTAGCAGTACCAGGTGACCACCAGAAGGGCGAGGAAGAAGGCCACGTAGAACCGCAGCGCGGGTTCGATGCTGCCGAAGTGCGACTTCGACCAGGCGTACGCCAGTGGCACGACGAACCCGCCGACGGCGCCGATCGACGAGATCACGCCCAGTGCGCCCGCGGCCTGGCGCCGCATCCGCACCATGGTGTCCGGGTCGCCGCCGGCGAGCTCCCCCTTGATCACGAAGATCCGAGAGATCATCCGGTAGGTCGAGCCGTTGCCGATGCCGGTCGCGACGAACAAGAACATGAAGCTGGCGAAGAACACCGGCATGTTTTTGGCATTGACGGACCACAGCGCAACCGCCGCCCCCGCGGCAAGCATGACGAAGCTGACGGCGGTGATCCGGGCCCCGCCGATCCGGTCGGCCAGCTTGCCGCCCAGGGGCCGGATGATCGAGCCGATGCCCGCGCCGAGGAAGGCCCAGGTCAACGCGATATCGCCGCGGCCGAATACGGTCTTGAGCAGGGTCGGGAAGGCCGCGGAGTAGCCGATGAACGATCCGAATGTGCCGATGTAGAGCAGCGACATGACCCAGGTGTCCGGGTGCCGCAACGACTGCCAAACCGGCTTCACGTCGGCCTTCGCCTCGGAGAGGTTGTTCATGAATCCGAACGCGCAGGCCGCGGCCACCACGGCCAGCGGCACGTAGAAAAGGCCCGCGCGCGACAGCGCCACCCCGCCCCCGGCGACGACGATGGGCGGGATGATCTTCTGCACCACCGCCACCCCGATGTTGCCGCCGGCCGCGTTGAGGCCCAGCGCCCAGCCTTTGTCCTTCTCCGGGTAGAAGAAGGAGATGTTGGCCATCGACGAGGCGAAGTTGCCGCCACCGAAGCCCGCGGTCGCGGCGATGGCCACCAGGACCGTGAACGAGAGGCCGGGATGGCTCACCGCCCAGGCCAGCAGCACGCACGGGATCAGCAGCAGCGCCGCCGAGATGGTCGTCCAGTTGCGGCCCCCGAAGAGCGGGACGGCGAAGGTGTAGGGCAGGCGCAGGAAGGCGCCGACTCCGCTCGGGACGGCGACCAGGCACAGGGCCTGGCTCGCGGTCAGTGCCCAGCCGGACGCGGACGGATGCCCGTGCGGGCCGGCCGTCATCTGGACCACGACGATGCTCCACAACATCCACACGCTGAACCCGACATGCTCGGCGAAGATCGAGAAGATCAGGTTGCGTCGAGCGATCGGCTTGCCGGTCGTCTCCCAGAACGCGGGGTCTTCGGGGCGCCACTCGTCAATCCAATGCCCGCCCCGGTGCGACCGGGGCGGGGGCGCGGGCGCAAGGACCGGGGCGGCGGTCGGTTCTGGCGTGGTCGTCGTAGTCACGTCCCGACGGTAAGAAAGGACTGTTACCGGACTGCGTGGACGCAGTTACGTCGGAGATACGTGGATCTCGCAACGGCCCTCGGGCGCTTGTCAGAACTTTTTGCCCCCCAGATGCGGGAGAATTGCCGCATGCAGGCGACTGACCGGCCCCTGGGGCTGCGGGAACGCAAGAAGATCAAGACCCGCCACGCCCTCCGGCGCGAGGCGTTCCGCCTGTTCGACGCGAACGGCTACGCCGCCACCACCGTCGAACAGATCGCCGACGCCGCCGAAGTGTCACCCAGCACGTTCTTCCGGTACTTCGGATCCAAGGAGTCGTTGCTGCTGGCCGACGATCTCGATCCGCTGATATTGGCCGCGTTCGACGCCCAGCCGCCCGAACTGTCGCCGAGCCAAGCCATCCGCCGGGCCTACGCCACCACGATGGCCGGCCTGTCACCCGAACAGCTGGAGTTCGAGAACACCCGCCAGCGGCTGATCTTCTCGATACCCGAGCTCAAGGCCGCCCTCTACGACGAGTACTACCGCACCGTAAACGTGATGGCGGAGGCGATCGGTCGCCGAATCGGCCGTCGCGCAACCGATTTCGAGGTCCGGGTGTTCGTCGGCGCGATGGTCGGCGCCATGATGGCGGCCTTCGACAGCGCGCCGAAAACGGCCGACACCATCTACCGGGCCCTGGACTTCCTGGACGCCGGCATGCCGCTGGGCTGAGCGGCGCAACCGCGCGGCGATGCCCTTGCGGGCACGGAACGCGATAATCTCACGCGATGAGCGGTTGGAATCGACGGGGATTCTTGCAGCTCGCAGGGGCTGCCGCGGTCGCAGCGGTCGCCGGGGCGCCGGCGGCATGCTCGTCACGCAAACCTGCGTCGGACACCTCCGGCGGCAATTCGGTGACGGTCAACCACCTTTTCGGTCAGACCGTCATCAAAGAACCGCCCAAGCGCGTGGTCAGTGCCGGCTACACCGAGCAAGACGACTTGCTCGCGGTCGGCGTGGTACCGATCGCCGTGACCAACTGGTTCGGCGATCAGCCATTCGCGGTGTGGCCCTGGGCCCAGCCCAAGCTCGGCGGGGCGCAGCCGGTGGTGCTGAACCTCGACAACGGGATCCCGGTCGACCAGATCGCGGGCCTCAAGCCGGACCTGATCGTCGCCACCAACGCCGGGGTGGACGCCGATACCTACCGGAAGCTCTCCGCGATCGCCCCGACCGTGCCGCAGTCGGACGGCGACGCCTTCTTCGAGCCGTGGAAGGAGCAGGCCACCGCCATCGGCCAGGCGGTGTTCCAGGCCGACCAGATGAAGTCTCTGATCGACGCCGTCGACCAGAGATTCACCGCCGTCGCCAAGGAGCACCCGAACTGGACGGGCAAGAAGGCGTTGCTGATGCAGGGCACGCTATGGCAAGGCACCGTCGTCGCGACGATGGCCGGATGGCGCACGGACTTCCTGAACCAGATGGGGCTGGTGATCGCCGACAGCATCAAACCCTTCGGCACCGATCACCGCGCGATCATCCCCCGCGATCACGTCAAAGCGGTGCTCGATTCCGCCGATGTGGTCATCTGGACGACCGAGAGCCCCGACGACCAGAAGGCGTTACTCGCCGACCCCGACGTGGCGGCGTCGCAGGCCAGCGCGCAGAACCGGCACATCTTCACCACCAAGGAGCAGGCCGGCGCGATCGCCTTTTCCTCGCCCCTGAGCTACCCGATGGTGGCCGATCAACTGCCGCCGCAACTCAGCAAGATCCTCGGGTAGATCCCTGTCGGGCCAGCGGCGTTTGAGCGTTTGCTAAGGCAGCTCTGGCAGTGTTCGAAAATCCCTCGCCCGGCCCGCTGTGCAGAGGTTACCGTCGAGTAATGAGCGTGACGGACCTTACCGACAACGTGCCGAAGGACCTGGCGGAGCAACTGGCCGGCAACACGGTTATGGACTTCGGCGACAGCGCGCTGATGCTGCAATGCGCCAGCACCGCCGAGGTGTTGGCGTGGGCGGCGCAGTTGCGCGCCGCGGCGCTGCCTGGGGTGGTCGACGTCGTCCCGGCGGCCCGCACGGTTCTGGTGAAGCTTGAGGGCACCCGCTTCCAGGGGGCGATCCGACGGCGACTGCGCAACATGCGGGTCACCGCCGAGGAGGTCGCCGCGCCGGATCGGCGTGCCGATGTGGTCATCGACGTCGTCTACGACGGCCCGGACCTTGCCGAGGTCGCCGGCCACACCGGGCTGACCATCGCGCAGGTGATCGACGCGCACACCGGGTCCCTGTGGCGGGTCGGATTCAGCGGGTTCGCCCCGGGTTTCGCGTACCTCGTCGACGGCGACGCCCGCCTGCGGGTGCCGCGCCGCTCGGAGCCACGCACCGCGGTGCCCGCCGGCTCGGTCGGCCTGGCCGGCGAATTCAGTGCGGTATACCCCCGCCAGTCGCCGGGCGGCTGGCAACTCATCGGCCGCACCGACGCGGTCCTGTGGGACCTCGAACGGCCCGCTCCGGCGCTGCTGACGCAGGGCATGTGGGTTCAGTTCCGGGCCGTCTGAGGTAAGGAGATCACCGTGGTAACCCTGGAGATCCTTCGCACCGGACCGCTCGCCGTCGTCCAGGACCTGGGCCGGCCGGGACTGGCCCACCTCGGCGTGACCCGCTCCGGGGCCGCCGACCGTCGCGCGCACCAGCTGGCCAACCGGCTGGTGGCCAACCCGACGGAGCGCGCCACCGTCGAAGTGACGTTCGGCGGTTTGGCGGCCCGGGTTTCCGGCGGCGACGTCGACGTCGCTGTGACGGGAGCCGACACCGACCCAACCGTCGACGGAAACAAGTTCGGCACCAACAGCATTCAGCATGTTCGCGACGGCCAGGTGATCGCCTTGGGCATGCCTCGCGCCGGACTGCGGACATACCTGGCGGTGCGGGGCGGCCTCGATGTGGAACCGGTGCTGGGCTCGCGCAGCTACGACGTGATGTCGGCCATCGGCCCGGCACCGCTGCGCGCGGGAGATAGGCTCCCCGTCGGCGAGCACACCCCCGACTACCCCGAACTGGACCAGGCCCCGGTGGCCGCGATCACCGGCCACACGGTCGAGCTGGCGGTGGTGCCCGGTCCGCGCGACGATTGGTTCATCGACCCCGATGTCCTTGTGCACAACGATTGGGTGGCATCCGATCGCAGCGACCGCGTGGGCATGCGATTGGTCGGCCGGCCCCTGCAGCTTTGCTATCCGGACCGTCAACTGCCCAGCGAGGGCACCACCCGCGGCGCAATTCAGGTGCCGCCCAACGGTTTACCGGTGATCCTGGGGCCCGACCACCCGGTGACGGGCGGTTACCCGGTGGTGGGTGTGGTGGTCGACGAGGACATCGACAAGATCGCTCAGGTGCGTCCCGGCCAGTCGGTGCGCCTGCACTGGTCGCGCCCGAGGGTTCTGGTGGGCGCCCAACCGCAGTCCGGCGTCGCGGCCTGGCCCTTTTCCTAGCCGAAACGTATTCCAGCTCACATAAAGCCGCACGCCTTGATCGAATCACTTGAAATGGGCGGTTATTTCACCGTCCACGGCCTACAGGGATTTACCAGATAACTGGTAAACAACTTACAGGCGATTCGGGCCGGATTGAGTTGACCCATTCCCGCCCTGAATGTGAGCATCGAAATATACGGCGGGGCATACCTCTTCATTCGGGGCGCCCACATTTTTCCCGCTGCGCGGGTGAGCCAAGCGATCCCCGGCAACGGCGGGAGCCGGAAGCGCCGGTGAGTGGGGCCTGACGAGAGGGAGTCTTATGCACGCCACCTTGCGGGGCGCCATGAGCACGCCTGCCCTCAGCCTTCCCCCGTCATCCTCACGCGCACAACCGAATTCACCGGCGGCCAGCCGAAAATGAGTGCTGGGCCGTGGCGTCCCCCTCGAGCATCGCAGTCGACGAAAGGTGTCAATCGGATGGCCCGCAATCACCGCATCGCGGACTGGAACCCAGAAGACACAGCGGCCTGGGAGGCCGGCAACAAGAGAATTGCCCGGCGCAACCTGCTCTGGATCGTCGCGTGTGATCACGTGGCCTTTGGTGTCTGGACCCTGTTCCCGGTGATGGCACTGTTCATGCCGCAGGATGTGTACGGCTTTTCCGCGGCCGACAAGTTCCTGCTGGGCGCCACCTCCACCTTGATCGCGGCATGTCTCCGTATCCCCTACTCACTGGGCATCGCCACCTTCGGTGGCCGCAACTGGACGGTGTTTTCGATCGTGGTGTTGTTTGTGCCCACCGCGGCCACGATCTGGCTGCTGGCCCACCCCGGCCTCCCGCTGTGGCCGTATCTGGTCTGCGCGGCATTGACCGGAATGGGTGGCGCTAATTACGCCGCGTCGATGACCAACACCAACTTCTTCTACCCGCACAGGCGTAAGGGCTTCGCACTGGGCTTCAACGCCGGGGCGGGGAACCTTGGGGTGCCGATGATCCAGTTGGTGGGGCTGCTGGTGATCGCCACGGCCGGCCACCGCCAACCATATTGGGTGTGCGGTCTCTACCTACTGCTGCTGACAGCGGTCGCCGTGGGTGCGAGTCACTACATGGACAACCTGGAACACGCCACCTACGACGTCAGTCACCTGCGCTCGATCCTGCGCGAGCGGGACACCTGGGTGCTCGCGATGCTCTACCTGGGCACCTTCGGCTCCTGGATCGGGTTCTCGTTCGCGTTCGGCCAGGTGCTGCAAATCAACTTCGTCGGCACCGGGCAGAGCCACGCCCAGGCCTCGTTGCACGCCGCCGAATTCGCCTTCATCGGCCCGGCGCTCGGGTCCGTGGCCCGCATCTATGGCGGGAGACTGGCCGACCGCGTCGGCGGCAGCCGCGTCACCCTGGCGGTCCTGGCCGCCATGGCGCTCGTTACCGCGTTCCTCCTCGCCACCAGCAGCCACGACGACCGGACACCCGGCCTGACCACCGCGGCCACCATGGTCGGCTACGTCTGCGGATTCATGGCCCTGTTCATCCTGGCCGGGCTGGGCAACGGGTCGGTGTACAAGATGATTCCGTCTGTGTTCGAGGCGCGTAGTCACCGGCTCGAACTGCCAGAAGCGGACCGCCTGCGCTGGTCGCAAGCCACGTCGGGGGCCGTGATCGGATTCGTCGCCGCGTTCGGCGCGCTCGGCGGGGTGGGCATCAACCTCGCACTTCGCCAGTCCTACATCAGCACCGGGACCGACACATTGGCGTTTTGGGCCTTCTTGGCGTTCTACCTCTCGGCTGCCATCATGACCTGGGCGAGGTATGTGCGCCGGCCCACGTCGACGGACACTAGCTTGTCGGGTCCCCACGCGCACTCCGAGCCCGCCCGCGTGTGAGCGCGGCCTCACTGTGGGCAATGCGTAAGCAATTGCCAGGTAACGCAACTGAAATCTGATGGGCATACACAGGTGATATGAGCCAGCCGGACTCCCCGCCGCTGACGGGTTACCGCATCGCGGTGACCTCAGCCCGGCGCTCCGAGGAGCTGTGCGCGCTGCTCAGCCGCCAGGGCGCCGAGGTGTGCAGCGCCCCCGCGATCAACATGATCGCGCTGCCCGACGACGACGAACTGCACCGTAACACCGAGGCATTGATCGCCGAGCCACCCGACATCCTGATAGCCCATACCGGCATCGGCTTCCGCGGCTGGCTGGCCGCGACCGAGGGGTGGGGGCTGGTCAACCCGCTCCTCACCGCGCTGTCCTCGGCCCGGATCGTCTCGCGCGGGCCGAAGGCGACCGGGGCGCTGCGCGCAGCCGGCCTGCACGAGGAGTGGTCGCCGGAATCCGAGTCCTCCCAGGAAGTGCTGGAATACCTGACGAAGTCGGGAGTGGCCGGGTTACGGGTGGCGGTTCAGCTGCACGGCGCCGCCGACGCGTGGGATCCCTTCCCGGAATTCCTCAGCGGGCTGCGTCTGGCGGGCGCCGAGGTGGTGCCCGTCCGGGTATACCGCTGGAAGCCAACGCCATTGGGCGGTACGTTCGATCAGCTCGTGACGGGGATCGCGGCGCGGCAGTTCGACGCGGTCACCTTCACGTCGGCGCCCGCGGCCGCCGCGGTGCTGGAGCGCAGTCGCGAGCTGGATGTCGAAGACCAATTGCTGGGCGCCCTGCGCAGCGATGTGCACGCGATGTGCGTCGGCCCGGTGACCTCTAAGCCGTTGATCCGAAAAGGTGTGCCGACGTCATCGCCGCAACGAATGCGGTTGGGGGCCTTGGCCCGTCACGTCGCCGAGGAGCTACCGCTGCTGGGCTCGTGCACCGTGACCGCGGCCGGCCACACGGTCGATATCCGCGGTACCTGCGTGCTGGTGGACGGTTCGATCAAGGTGCTGTCGCCGTCCGGCATGGGAATACTGCGCGCGCTGGCAAAAAGGCCCGGGGACGTCGTCCCCCGCGGCGACCTGTTACGTGCGCTGCCCGGCAACAGCAATGACCCGCATGCCGTCGACACGGCCGTGCTGCGGCTGCGAACGGCTCTGGGCGACAAGAACATCATCGCGACGGTGGTTAAGCGCGGTTACCGGCTCGCCACCGAACAACGGGCGGGTTCGCCATGGCCCTGATCCTGGTCGCCCACGGCACACGCAGACCGGAGGGCATCGCGATAGTCGAAGAGCTTGCCGCGCAGTCGAGTTCGGTGGCCAGGCGCCCGGTAGAAGTCGCTTTCGTCGACGTGCTGGGACCCACCCCCAGCGAGGTGTTGTCGCGGGCGAGGGCCACCGGCCGGCCCGCCATCGTCATGCCGGCGTTCTTGTCGCGCGGCTATCACGTTCGCGCCGACCTACCGGCCCACGTCGAGCTCAGCGGGCACCCGAATGTCATCGTCACACCTGCGCTGGGCCCGAGCGGCCAGGTCGCCCGGATCGTCGGCGACCAGTTGATCAAATGCGGTTGGCGCCCTGGTGATTCGGTGGTTCTCGCGGCAGCGGGAACATCGGATGGCAGGGCACGCGCCGACCTGCACACCACCGCGACGCTGGTGTCGGCGCTGACCGGGTCGCGGGTGAACCTGGCGTTCGCTGCCACCGGAGATCCACAGTTGCCCGAAGCGGTGGACGAGGCGAGGCGCCACGCGCGCCGCGGCAATTCGCGCGTGGTGGTCGCCTCCTATCTGCTGGCCGACGGCCTGTTCCAGGAACGGCTGCACGCCTGCGGCGCCGACCTGGTCAGCCGACCGCTGGGCACCCATCCCGGCCTGGCACGCCTGATCGCCGATCGATTCCGCCGGGCCATGCCGCCGGTCCTCGCCCCGACCGCCCGGCACGCTTCGCGCCGATCGAGCGCGCAGCGGTTGGTCCTTGAGCGGGTCATGCGGCCGAATCCGGCGGTTTGAAGGAGTCCGAAAGGCGCTGGCCGGCGAGGCGCGCCGACGCCCCGCGACGCTTGATCTTTGGTCTGATACCGGCGATCCTGACTCCATGCCCCGCCGCGAAGAACCGTCGCATGGGCTCCTTGACCCCGTCGCCAAGATGCTGCGGTTGCCGTTCGGTACACCGGAATTCATCGACCGAATCGTCACAGGCGGGGTCAACCAGGCGGGCCGTCAAACGCTACGCATGTTGATCACCACGTGGGACGCGGCCGGCGGCGGACCCTTCGCCGCCAGCGCGGTAGCTTCCACCGGGATGGCCAAGACCGCCGAAACCGTGCAAAGCATGTTCGTCGGCCCGGTTTTCGGCCCGCTGCTCAAGGTCCTCGGGGCCGACAAGGCCGCCACGCGAGCCTCGTTGTGCGCCTCGCAGCTGGTGGGCCTTGGCATCATGCGCTACGGCATCCGCTCCGAGCCACTGCATTCGATGTCGGTCGACGCGATCGTCGACGCGATCGGTCCGACGATGCAGCGCTACCTCGTCGGCGATATCACCCGCTAGGGGGCGATCCGGCCGACCTGGACGAAGCCGTCGGTGGTGACGCGCGCCGGATACACCGGCACTGAAATGTTCGGATCGTCCAGGCATGCACCGTCTTCCAGCGAGAAGGCCTGCTTGAGGATCGGCGATTGGACCGTTACCCGGCCACCGCGGTCTCCCACGATCCCACGCGAGAGCACCGCCGCCCCGGAGAACGGGTCGACGTTACCCACCGCGTGCAGCGAGCCGTCGTCCAGTCGGAACAACGCCGCCTGGGAACCGTCGTCCAGCAGCACGCCGACTCCCCGGCCCGGGATGAGGCGGTCGTACTCGCAGGCCGTCGTCCACACCTGGATGTCGTTGAGAAGTGTCATCTTTATCTCCCAGTTGCTCCGGAACCATCCTGACGGACCCGCGGCATGCCAATGGACACAGGGATTTTGCGTCCGGCATGCTCGGTGAATTCCACTGTCGAATCGACTTCGTCCGGGGCGTTGACGAACGAGACGAACCGCGACAGCTTGTTCGGGTCGTCCAGCACGCCCTTCCATTCACACTTGTAGTTCTGGACGTGCCGCTCCATTGCGGCCTCGAATTCCTCGGCCAGGCCCAGCGAGTCCTCGCACACGACCTCGCGCACGTGGTCGAGACCGCCCTCGAGCGAATCGACCCAGGGTGCGGTGCGCTGCAGCCGGTCGGCGGTCCTGATGTAGTACATGACGAACCGGTCGACGTAGCGAACCAGCGTCTCGGTGTCCAGGTCGCTGGCCAACAGCTGGGCGTGCTTGGGCGTCATGCCGCCGTTTCCGCCGACGTAGAGGTTCCAGCCCTTTTCGGTGGCGATGACGCCCACGTCCTTGGAGCGCGCTTCGGCGCACTCCCGCGCACAACCCGAAACCCCCATTTTGATCTTGTGCGGCGCCCGCAGGCCCCGGTACCGCAGCTCCAGGTCGATGGCCAGCTGCACCGAATCCTGTTGGCCGTACCGGCACCAGTCGGTGCCGACGCAGCTCTTCACGGTGCGTAACGCCTTGCCGTAGGCGTGGCCGGACTCCATGCCACCCTCGACCAGCCGTCGCCAGATCTCCGGGAGTTGGTCCACCCGGGCGCCGAACATGTCGATCCGCTGGCCGCCGGTGATCTTGGTGTAGAGCCCGAAGTCCTGCGCGATCTGGCCGATCAGGATCAGGTGCTCGGGCTTGATGTCACCGCCGGGAACCCGCGGCACCACCGAGTAACTGCCGTTCTTCTGGATGTTGGCCAGGAAGTGGTCGTTGGAATCCTGCAGCGAGGCTTGCTCGCCTTCCAGGATGTGGTCCGAGCCGGTGGAGGCCAGGATGGACGCGACGACGGGTTTGCAAATGTCGCAACCCTTTCCGCGGCCAAAGCGCTCCAGCAGGCCGGAGAAGGTCCGGATCTCGGTGGCCGAGATGATTTCGAAGAGCTCGGCCCGCGACTGGCCGAAGTGCTCGCAGAGCGCTTTGGACTGTTCCACGCCCTCGGCTGCCAGCAGCTGCTTGAGCAAGGGCACGCACGAGCCACACGACGTGCCGGCCGCGGTACAGGACTTGAGCGAGGGCACGTCGGCGCAACCGTCGCCGATCGCGCACTTCAGGTCGCCCTTGGTGACGTTGTTGCACGAGCAGATCTGCGCCGAATCCGGCAGCGCCCCGATTCCCAACGCTGGGGCGTCGCCGGAAATCGGAGCGATCAGCGCGAGCGGATCCCCCGGCAGCTCGCTGCCGACCATGGGCCGCAACACCCCATACGACGAGGCATCGCCCACCAGGACGCCGCCGAGCAGGGTCTTCGCGTCGTCGGAGAGCACCAACTTGGCGTAGGTTCGCTTGACCGCGTCGTTGATGGCGACCTCGAGGCAGTTGTCGGTCACCCCCATCGCATCGCCGAAGCTGGCGACGTCGACGCCGAGCAGCTTGAGCTTGGTCGACAGGTCCGCTTCGCCGAACTCCGCCGCGCCGTCCAGCAGGCGGTCGGCCACCACCTCGGCGGAGGTGTACCCGGGCCCCACCAGCCCGTAGCACCGGCCACCGATCGCGGCGACCTCGCCGACCGCGTAGATGTTCGGATCGCTTGTGCGGCAAGCCAAATCGGTGAGGACGCCGCCGCGCTCGGCGAGCGTCAGGCCCGCTTGCCTGGCCAGCTCGTCGCGCGGGCGGATGCCGGCCGCGAAAATGACCAGCCCGGCGTCGACGACCTCGCCGTCGGTCAGGCGCACCCGCACCGACGACACTCCGTCCGAATGGTCGATCGTTTCGATCGACTCGGTGCCCGTGCCCACGTGCACCGCGATGCCCAGGTCGCCGACCATCTTGGCCAGCAACGCCCCGCCGCCCTCGTCGATCTGCTGGGCCATCAGGCGCGGCATCATCTCGACGACATGTGTCCACAACCCGAACTGGCGCAGCGCATTAGCGGCTTCCAGCCCCAGCAGGCCGCCGCCGATGACCACCCCGGCCGGGGTGCGACCGGCATCCAGCGTGCGCTGGGCGTCGGCCCGGATGGCGTCCAGGTCGTCGAGTGTGCGGTAGACGTGGCACGCCGGCAGGTCGTGACCGGGCACCGGCGGAACGAACGCGTAGGACCCGGTGGCCAACACCAACGCGTCGTAGCCGTGCCGTTGGCCGTCGGCCGTAACAACGGACTTCTGTTCCCGGTCGATCTCGGTGACGCGAGTGTTCAAGACCAACCGGACCCGTTCGTCACCCGCGTAGTCGTTGCCCGGCAGCGCCAGCAGCTTGCGGTCCCAGCTTTCGGTGTACGAGGTCAGGCCCACGCGGTCGTAAGCCGCGTCGGCCTCCTCGGCGAAAACCGTGATACGCCACAATCCCTGGGTGTCACGCGCCCGGAGCGCCTCGACCAGCCGGTGCCCCACCATGCCGTGCCCGACTACGACGATGTGACCGCCCGCACAGTGAGCGCGCGAAATCCCGTCTGCAGCCATGGCTTTGAGGCTAGCGGCCAGAAATTACCGCGATTTCGCCCAATGTGACGGTCCTATGACGAGGATCTCACAACTCACAGGGGGCCCTGTGAATATGCGTTCGCCCAAGGCGAACGCCTAGGTGGAACTTTAGCGTGGTCGACTCAGGTTTCTCCTTATAGCCGGCCACAAGGGCGCCGGACACAGCAAATCCACAACAAAGCTCAAGGAAGCACAAGGAGATCCCCATGAGTAACCTCGCACTGTGGTCGCGACCGGCCTGGGACACCGACCGGTGGTTGCGCGACTTCTTCGGCCCCGCGGCCGCATCGGACTGGTACAAGCCCGCGACCAGCGGTTTCAGCCCCGCCGCGGAGATCGTCAGGGACGGTGACGACGCGGTCGTGCGTGTCGAGCTCCCCGGCGTTGATGTCGAGAAGGACGTCAATGTCGAGGTCGACCGCGGCCAACTCGTGATCCACGGCGAACGCCGCGACGAGCACGCCGAAGAGAAGGATGGGCGCACCCTGCGCGAGGTCCGTTACGGGTCTTTCCGCCGGTCGTTCCGGCTGCCGGCCCACGTCACCGGTGACGCCGTCACGGCCTCCTACGACGCCGGCGTGCTGACCGTGCGGGTCACCGGCGTCTACGCCGGAAACCAGGCGCAGCGCATCGAGATCACCAAGTAAAAGGTGGGCACCGATCCGGCGGGGCCACCGGCCCCGCCGGATTCGTCTGCCGCGCAGAGGGTTTACCGCCGGATTCCCGATCCCGGCGGGCGACCCAGAAAAAAGGGAAGTGAGTCGCCTGACGTCAGGCTCTGCCGTGGATAGTATCGGGGGCGTACTGTGATCCGTAACACCGTCCGCCCTAGGAGATCTCCGTTGACGCCCTCCACTGGCACTACTGAACTCGCCGAACTTCGCGACCTCATCGGCGGCCTGCGGCGGTGCGTGGGCTCCTTGAAGACTCGCTACGGTGACAGCCCGGCGATGCGGCGCATCGTCATCGACGCCGACCGGATCCTGTCCGACGTCGAATTGCTCGACACCGACATGTCCGAGTTGGATCTCGCGCGGGCCACCGTGCAGCAGTCCGGCGAGAAAATCGTCATTCCCGACACCCAGTACGACAGCGAATTCTGGCGCGATGTCGACGACGAGGGTGTCGGGGGTCACAGCAGGTACTGACAACCCAAGCCCCCCGGCAGTGAGGGGGGCCTCTCTGTGTACCCTTCGACCAACAGCCCGTTCGAAGAGGAACACTAGATGAGCGCACCCACGGCGAACCGTCCTGCGTCAGGTGTCTTTTCACCCACGCGCGCCCGCATCCCGCAACGGACCCTTCGCACCGACCGGTGGTGGATGTCGCCGCTGCGGATCGACCTGGGTTTCGCCGCGTTCGTCATCTACGCGACGGCGCGCGCGTTCCAGCAGAATTACTTCTTCGTCCCGAAATACCACTACCTGACGCCGTTCTACTCGCCGTGCGTCAGCAAGGCCTGCGGGGAGGCCGGCGACATCTGGCCGCAGTTCCTGCCGGACGTGTGGTGGTTGCCGTACGCGGCGCTGTCGCTGCCGTTCCTGCTGCTGTTCCGGCTGACCTGTTATTACTACCGCGGCGCCTACTACCGCACGGTCTGGCAGTCGCCCAGCGCCTGCGCGGTGGCCGAGCCCCGCGTCCACTACACCGGCGAGACCAGGTTCCCGCTGATCATCCAGAACAGCCACCGGTATTTCTTCTACATCGCCTGCATCATCTCGGTGATCAACAGCTACGACGCGATCGTCGCGTTCCACTCCGACACCGGCCCGCACGGCTTCGGCTTCGGGCTGGGCAACGTGATCCTGGTCGGCAACGTCGTCATGTTGTGGATCTACACGCTGTCGTGCCATTCGTGCCGGCACGTCACCGGCGGTCGGCTCAAGCACTTTTCCAAGCACCCTGTGCGGTACTGGATCTGGACCCAGGTCAGCAACATCAACACCCGGCACAAGATGTACGCCTGGATCACGCTGGGCACCCTGATGCTCACCGATTTCTACGTCGCGCTGGTGGCCAGCGGCACCATCGGGGACCTGAGATTTGTTGGCTGATAAGCCATTTGAAGACCAATCAGAATTTAGCTAGTGAGGTTTCATGGTTGAGGTCGAGCGGCACGCCTACGACGTAGTCGTCATCGGCGCCGGCGGCGCGGGGCTGCGTGCGGTCATCGAGGCTCGGGAACGCGGCCTCAAGGTCGCGGTGGTGTGCAAGTCCCTGTTCGGCAAGGCCCACACGGTGATGGCCGAGGGCGGCTGCGCCGCGTCGATGGGCAACACGAACCCGAAGGACAACTGGCAGACCCACTTTGGCGACACGATGCGCGGTGGGAAGTTCCTCAACAACTGGCGGATGGCCGAGCTGCACGCCAAGGAGGCCCCCGACCGGGTCTGGGAGCTGGAAACCTATGGCGCGCTGTTCGATCGCCTCAAAGACGGCAAGATCAGCCAACGCAACTTCGGCGGGCACACCTACCCGCGGCTGGCGCACGTCGGCGACCGCACCGGCCTGGAACTGATCCGCACCATGCAGCAGAAGATCGTCTCGCTGCAGCAGGAGGATTACGCCGAACTGGGCGACTACGACGCGCGCATCAAGGTGTTCGCCGAGTGCACCATCACCGAACTGATCAAGGACGGTGACGCTATTGCCGGGGCCTTCGGCTACTGGCGTGAAAGCGGCAACTTCGTCCTGTTCGAGGCGCCCGCGGTGGTGCTCGCCACCGGCGGCATCGGCAAGTCGTTCAAGGTCACCTCGAACTCCTGGGAGTACACCGGCGACGGGCACGCGCTGGCCCTGCGGGCGGGCGCATCGCTGATCAACATGGAGTTCGTCCAGTTCCACCCGACGGGCATGGTGTGGCCACCCAGCGTGAAGGGGATCCTGGTCACCGAGGGTGTCCGCGGCGACGGCGGCGTGCTGAAGAATTCGGACACCAAGCGGTTCATGTTCGACTACATCCCGGCGGTGTTCAAAGGTCAGTACGCCGAAACCGAACAAGAGGCCGACCAGTGGCTCAAGGACAACGACTCGGCCCGTCGCACCCCGGACCTGCTGCCCCGCGATGAGGTCGCGCGCGCGATCAACTCGGAGGTCAAGGCCGGCCGCGGCAGCCCGCACGGCGGGGTGTTCCTCGACATCGCGTCCCGGTTGACGCCCGAGGAGATCAAGCGACGGCTGCCGTCGATGTACCACCAGTTCAAGGAGCTGGCCGGGGTCGACATCACCAAAGAGCCGATGGAAGTCGGACCCACCTGCCACTACGTGATGGGCGGTGTCGAGGTGGACGCCGACACCGGCGCGGCGACGGTCCCCGGCCTGTTCGCCGCGGGCGAGTGCTCCGGCGGTATGCACGGCTCCAACCGGCTGGGCGGCAATTCGCTGTCGGACCTGCTGGTCTTCGGCCGGCGGGCCGGCCTGGGCGCGGCCGACTACGTGCGGGCGCTGAGCAGCCGCCCGACGATCTCGGCCGAGGCCGTCGAGACGGCGTCGAAGAGGGCGCTGTCCCCCTTCGAGGGACCGGCCAGCGGCGCCCCGGCCGAGAATCCCTACACCCTGCAGCTCGAGCTGCAGCAGTCGATGAATGACCTGGTGGGCATCATCCGCAAGGCGGACGAGATCTCCGAGGCCCTCGCCCGGCTGGACAAGCTGCGCGAGCGCTTCAAGAACATGCACGTGGAGGGCGGTCGCCGGTACAACCCCGGCTGGAACCTGGCCATCGACCTGCGCAACATGCTGCTGGTCAGCGAGTGCGTCGCCAAGGCCGCGTTGGAGCGCACCGAAAGCCGCGGCGGCCACACCCGCGACGACCATCCGTCGATGGACTCGGGCTGGCGCAAGGTGCTGCTGGTCTGCCAGGCCGCCGGTGGCGACGAGGTGATTCCGGAAGTCAGCATCACCCGGAAAGACCAGGTCCCGATGCGATCCGATCTGCTGGAGCTCTTCGAGATCTCCGAGCTGGAGAAGTACTACGCGGGTGACGAGCTGGCCGAGCATCCAGGACGGAGAGTCTAATGACCTACAACGCGACCATGCGGGTGTGGCGCGGTGACGATGCCAGCGGCGCCCTGCAGGACTTCACGGTGGAGGTCAACGAGGGCGAGGTGGTGCTCGACATCATCCATCGGCTGCAGCAGACCCAGACGCCCGACCTCGCGGTGCGGTGGAACTGTAAGGCGGGCAAGTGTGGATCCTGCTCGGCGGAGATCAACGGCATGCCGCGGTTGTTGTGCATGACCCGGATGTCCACATTCGCCGAGGACGAAGTGGTGACGGTGACGCCGCTGCGGACGTTCCCGGTGATCCGGGACCTGGTCACCGACGTGTCCTTCAACTACGAGAAGGCGCGCGAGATCCCCTCCTTCGCACCTCCGAAGGATTTGCAGCCGGGCGAATACCGGATGGCGCAGGCCGACGTGCAGCGCTCGCAGGAGTTCCGCAAGTGCATCGAGTGCTTCCTTTGCCAGAACGTGTGCCACGTGGTCCGCGACCACGAGGAGAACAAGAAGGCGTTCGCCGGACCCCGCTTCCTGATGCGGATCGCCGAGCTCGAGATGCACCCGCTGGACACCCTGGACCGGCGCAACCAGGCCCAGGAGGAGCACGGCCTGGGCTACTGCAACATCACCAAGTGCTGCACCGAGGTCTGCCCGGAAAACATCAAGATCACCGATAACGCGCTGATCCCGATGAAAGAGCGGGTCGCCGACCGCAAATACGACCCCGTGGTGTGGCTGGGCAACAAGCTGTTCCGGCGCTGAGCCGGCGTTAGCCCACCCGGTGCACCGGGTACTCGCATATCAACCCTGTCGGGACAACCGACGCTCTGCCCCCAAACTCCGAAAGGCAGCGTGGGAGACATGCGAGAAACCACCAGCGTCAACGAAATTCGAACGGCGATCCGGGAGTTGTCTGTGCGCGCCGATCTTGCGCACAAGGAAGGCCGCCACGACGATGCCGCCGAAATCGAGCAGCGGATAGCGGGCTTCCGGGCGGAACTCAGCCGCCGGCCGTAGTCGCGTCAGGCGCCGAGGCGCCGGAACGCGCTGCGGTGAAACACGATAGGCGCGACTTGGGCGTCGACGGTCACTTCCTTGACCCGCAGCACCACGATGGTGTGATCGCCGGCCGGGATGAGCTGCTCGATCGCGCTTTCCAGCCAAAGGCCGGTGCCCTTGATGAAGACCGCACCGCTCTCCCTGGACTCGGTCTCCAATCCGGCGAACCTGTCCCCGGTCTTGGCGGCCAGGGTGCGTGCGGCCTCGTCGTGCGCCTCGCCGAGCACGCTGATGCCCAGCATGGGCCGGTCTTTGAGCTTGGGCCACGTCGTCGATGTGTTCTGCACGCAGAACGACACCAGCGGTGGATCGAGGGAGACGGGGACAAAGGTGCTGGCCGCCAGGCCTTCGCGGGTTCCCCGGACCTCGGCGGCGATGGCCACCACCCCCGAGGGGAAGTGGCCGAAGGCCTCACGAAGTGTGGACGGTGTCAGGTTGTTGTTCGAGTTCACCGGAATTCATTCGCCCCTTGAGCCGAGAACGGGATTCTCGGTCCCGACCCTACCTGCCGAATAGCCGTGCGCTGAAGCCACATCGGGGTGTGCCCGCAACCTGCTTTTCCAGGCGTTGCGGCCGTAGACGGAGAAGATCGGATCCGAGGGGTCGGTCACCCGGCCGCCGCTCGTCCGCAGTTCAGGGGGCAGCGTCAGGACGGGGATCCGCGCGTCCAGTCGCGGGTTGAAGAAGTACGGCACCGAGATCCGGTCCGCCGGCTGCTCATCCAGGTTGACCCGGTGCTCGGTGGCCCGCAGGTAACCGCCCGTCGCCACCTCGAGCAGCTCGCCGATGTTGACGACGAAGGTGTCCTCGGTGGGCGGCACGTCGATCCATTCCAGCGTGCCGGGCCGCCGCACCTGCAGGCCCCGGCTGCCGGGCTCGGCCAGGAGCAGCGTGAGCACGCCGGAGTCTTTGTGCGGGCCCACCCCCTGCGGCGAGGCCGCGCTCCGCGGGTAGCGCACGATCTTGATCAGCGTGGCGGGCGTCTCGGCGAAGGCGGGGTCGAAGACGTCCGGCGGGCTGCCCAGGGCGGCCGCCCAGTGCCGGAGCAGGGCGCGGGCCACCGTGGACAGCGCGGCGTCCCACTCGTCGATGATCCCGGGCAGCTCGGGCAGCGCGGCCGGCCACTGGTTGGGCCCCTGCAGCCACAGGTAGTCGGGCTTGCCGGTGCCCCCCACGGGCGCACGTTCCGGTCCGATGTCGATCTGCTCCCGCCAATCCACCTGGCCGCCGGTCAGCTCGCCGCCCATCCGGGTGTAGCCGCGGAAATGCGGGCTGCGGACCATGGCGACCGCGTCTTTCTCGGCTTCGGGCAGCTCGAACAGGCGGCGTGCCGCGTCCAGCACCCTGTTGGCGAGCTCGTCGGGTACGCCATGGCCGGTCAGGTAGAAGAAGCCCACCTCGTGAGCGGCCTCACGCAGACCCCGCCTCAGTTGGGCCGCGCCGGCCCGCAGATCCACCACGGGCAGGGCGGTGACGCTGCTCACAGTTGTCATCCCGTTCCATCATCGCCGCAGGTGACGGGTGCGGCATCGGCTTCCCAACCGGTTGGTTAATTAGACGGTGAAATCTAGCTCACATTGACTTGCCTTGGCGTTACCCGAGCGATATTTTAGTGTTGTTACTGGTGGGTAACTTAGACCTAGTACCCAACCACGAGTGGCATTCTCAACGAGGAGGAACCGTAGTGAGCCACTACAAGAGCAATGTCCGTGACCAGGTGTTCAACCTGTTCGAAGTGCTGGGCGTTGAGAAGGCTTTGGGCGCCGGCGACTACAGCGACATCGACGCCGACACCGCCCGCGAAATGTTGTCAGAGATCAGCCGGCTGGCCGAGGGGCCCGTCGCGGCCTCCTTCGTCGAGGGTGACCGCAATCCCCCGGTCTTCGACCCTGCGACGCACTCGGTGACGCTGCCGGAACCCTTCAAGAAGTCGGTCCTAGCGGTTCAGGAAGCCGGCTGGGACAAGGTTGGTCTCGACGAGGCCCTCGGCGGCACCCCGTTGCCCAAGGCGCTGCTGTGGGCGCTGCACGAGCACCTGCTGGGTGCCAACCCGGCGGTCTGGATGTACGCCGGCGGTGCAGGTTTCGCCCAGATCCTCCACCATCTCGGCACCGAGGAGCAGAAGAAGTGGGCAGTGCTGGCCGCTGAGCGCGGCTGGGGATCGACCATGGTGCTCACCGAACCGGACGCCGGTTCCGACGTCGGCGCCGGGCGGACCAAGGCGATCAAGCAGGACGACGGCTCCTGGCACATCGAGGGCGTGAAGCGGTTCATCACCTCCGCCGACTCCGGCGACCTGTTCGAGAACATCTTCCACCTGGTGCTGGCCCGCCCCGAGGGCGCGGGTCCCGGCACCAAGGGCCTGTCGCTGTTCTTCGTTCCCAAATTCCTGTTCGACTTCGAGACCGGCGAGCCGGGCGAACGCAACGGCGTCTTCGTGACCAACGTCGAGCACAAGATGGGGCTGAAGGTCTCTGCCACGTGTGAGCTGTCCTTCGGCCAGCACGACGTGCCCGCCAAGGGCTGGCTCGTCGGCGAGGTGCACGACGGCATCGCGCAGATGTTCGAGGTCATCGAGCAGGCCCGCATGATGGTCGGCACCAAGGCCATCGCGACCCTGTCGACCGGCTACCTGAACGCGCTGGAGTACGCCAAGTCCCGCGTGCAGGGCGCCGACATGACGCAGATGACCGACAAGACCGCGCCGCGGGTGACCATCACGCACCACCCCGACGTGCGCCGGTCGCTGATGACCCAGAAGGCCTACGCCGAGGGTCTGCGCGCCCTGTACCTCTACACCGCGACCTACCAGGACGCGGCGGTCGCCGACGCGGTGCACGGCATCGAGCCCGACCTGGCCGTCCGCGTCAACGACCTGATGTTGCCGGTGGTCAAGGGCGTCGGCTCCGAGCAGGCCTACGCCAAGCTCACCGAGAGCCTGCAGACCTTCGGTGGGTCCGGCTTCCTGCAGGACTATCCGATCGAGCAGTACATCCGGGACGCCAAGATCGACTCCCTCTACGAGGGCACCACGGCCATCCAGGCGCAGGACTTCTTCTTCCGCAAGATCATCCGCGACAAGGGTGTGGCGCTGGCCCACGTGTCGGGTGAGATCCAGAAGTTCGTCGACAGCGAGGCGGGCAACGGCCGGCTGAAGTCGGAGCGCGAGCTGCTGGCGAAGGCCCTGGCCGATGTCCAGTCGATGGCGGCCACGCTGACCGGCTACCTGATGGCGGCGCAGGAAGACGTGACCAGCCTGTACAAGGTGGGCCTGGGATCGGTTCGCTTCCTGATGAGCGTCGGCGACCTGGTCATCGGCTGGTTGTTGCAGCGTCAGGCCGCGGTGGCCGTGCAGGCGCTGGACGCCGGCGCCAGCGGCGACGAGCGGTCTTTCTACGAGGGCAAGGTCGCGGTGGCTTCGTTCTTCGCGAAGAGCTTCCTGCCGCTGCTGGCCAGTACCCGCGAGGTGATCGAGACGCTGGATAACGACATCATGGAGCTCGACGAGGCCGCGTTCTAGGCCAGAGCGACCACCGTGAAATCCCCCGCTTCCCGATGGGAGCGGGGGATTTCACGTCTGGACCCGGGGTACCAAGCAGATGACAAAAGGCCGCCGCTGGATCCCCTCACACCAGCGGCGGCCCTTTTCGTACGCCCGTCCGCGCTGACAGGCGATCGTTTCAGGGATGCCCCGTATTGCCGTCGGGGTCGGGGGGTCAGACCACAACACGGGGTCATCCGGGCCTTCGGGTACCCCTCCCGCCCGGATTACTAACCCGCTGTGACCGATCTCATGAACCGCCACGACGCCTTCGCCGGTTCGGCGAGCGGCTCAGGCCTCCAGGATCGCGGCCACGCCCTGGCCGCCGGCGGCGCAGATGGAGACGAGCGCCCGCAGCGGCTTGCCCGCCCCGCCCTTGCGTTCCGCCTTCTTCTGGGCGAGCTGCTTGGCCGCCTGGGCAAGGATCCGCCCGCCGGTGGCGGCGAAGGGGTGACCGGCGGCCAATGACGAGCCATTGACGTTGAGCTTCGACCGGTCGATCGACCCCAGCGCGGCGTCGAGGCCCAGCCGTTCCTTGCAGTAATCCTCCGACTCCCATGCCTGCAGGTGCGCCAGCACGACCGAGGCAAAGGCCTCGTGAATCTCGTAGAAGTCGAAGTCCTGCAGGCTCAGGCCATTGCGGGCCAACAGCCTGGGCACCGCGTAGGTGGGTGCCATCAGCAGGCCGTCCCGGCCGTTGACGTAGTCGACGGCGGCGGTTTCCGAGTCCACCAGGAAGGCCAGCGGCGTCAGCGAACGGGCGGCCGCCCACTCCTCGGTGGCCAGCAGCGCAACCGAGGCCCCGTCGGTCAGGGGGGTCGAGTTGCCGGCCGTCATCGTCGCGTCGCCGGACTTCACACCGAAGACCGGCTTAAGCTTCGCCAGCTTCTCCGCCGACGAATCCGCGCGCAGGTTGTCGTCGCGGTAGAGCCCGAGGAAGGGGGTGACGAGGTCGTCGAAGAAGCCCCGATCGTAGGCGGCGGCCATGTTGCGGTGGCTGGCCGCGGCGAGCTCGTCCTGGTCGACGCGTTTGATGCCCATCTCCTTGGCGGTGATCGCCTGGTGCTCGCCCATGGACAGCCCGGTGCGCGGCTCGCTGTTGACCGGGATCTCGATGCCCAGCGTCGCGGGCAGCGTGCCCACCAGCCTCAGCCGCTGCGCGTTGGACTTGGACCGGCGCAACTTGAGCAGGGTCCGGCGCAGGTTGTCGCCCAGGCTGATCGGCGGGTCCGAGGTGGTGTCCACCCCGCCGGCGGCGGCCACCTCGTAGCGCCCGGACGCGATGCCGTCAGCCGCGGCGATGGCCGCCTGCAGGCCGGTGCCGCAAGCCTGTTGCAGGTCGAACGCCGGCGTGTACGACGACAGCTCGGAGCCGAGCACGCATTCACGCGTCAGGTTGAAGTCGCGGCTGTGCTTGAGCACGGCGCCGCCGACCACCACGCCCAGTCGCTCGCCGGCCAACCCGAAGCGGTCCACCAGCCCGCCCAGCGCGGCGGTGAACATGTCCTGATTGGAGGCCTCGGCGTAGGCGCCGTCGGACCGGGCGAACGGGATGCGATTGCCACCCAGCACGGCGACTCGACGCCGCTCAGATTTGCGCTGGTTGCTTGCCTCAGAACTTGCAGGGGCCACTGTCTTCTCCGTGTATCTG
Organism: uncultured Actinomycetota bacterium; assembly: GCA_963820045.1. Lineage (GTDB taxonomy): Bacteria > Actinomycetota > Actinomycetes > Mycobacteriales > Mycobacteriaceae > Mycobacterium. The sequence goes on along the minus strand of CAWFYN010000010.1, from coordinate 1,009,962 downwards.
CGGTATCGGTTTTGGGATCGCCCGTCCGGGCCATACTACCCACTGTTCTTACTCTGAAGTAAGTTCGTCCTCGATACGGTTGTGCTGTAGGCACACCCCGACTTCGAAAGCATATGGAAGGTAGCTCCGGTGGCTCCCAAGGTCTCGTCCGATCTGTTCTCTCAGGTTGTCAATTCCGGTCCTGGATCGTTTCTCGCCAAGCAGCTAGGTGTCCCGCAACCCGAGACCCTGCGCCGCTATCGGCCCGGCGACCCGCCCCTGGCCGGGTCCCTGCTGATCGGCGGCGAGGGACGAGTGGTCGAGCCGCTGCGCGCCGCGCTGGCCAAGGACTACGACCTGGTGAGCAACAACCTGGGTGGCCGCTGGGCCGACCAGTTTGGCGGGCTGGTCTTCGACGCCACCGGCATCACGACGCCCGAAGGGCTCAGAGGGCTGTACGAGTTCTTCACGCCGCTGCTGCGTAACCTGGGCCATTCCGCGCGCGTCGCGGTGGTCGGCACCACGCCCGACGCCGCCGCCGGCCCGCATGAGCGGATCGCGCAGCGCGCGTTGGAGGGGTTCACCCGCTCGCTGGGCAAGGAGCTGCGCAACGGCACCACGGTGGCGCTGGTGTATGTGTCGCCTGACGCCAAACCCGCTGCGACGGGCCTGGAATCGACCATGCGGTTCATCCTGTCGGCCAAGTCCGCCTACGTCGACGGCCAGGTGTTCTACATCGGCGAGGCCGACTCCACGCCCCCGGCCGACTGGGAGCGGCCGCTGGACTCCCAAGTCGCGATCGTGACCGGCGCGGCCCGCGGGATCGGCGCGACGATCGCGGAGGTGTTCGCCCGCGACGGTGCCCGCGTGGTCGCGATCGACGTCGAGTCGGCCGCCGAGGCGCTGGCCGAAACGGCCAGCCGGGTCGGGGGCACCGCGTTATGGCTCGACGTCACCGCCGAGGACGCCGTCGACAAGATCACCGAGCACCTGCGCGAGCACCACGGCGGACGCGCCAACGTCCTGGTCAACAACGCCGGCATCACCCGCGACAAGTTGTTGGCCAACATGGATGACGCTCGCTGGGACGCCGTGCTGGCCGTCAATCTCCTTGCCCCACTTCGGCTCACCGAAGGTCTGGTGGGTAACGGCAGCATCGGCGAGGGGGGTCGGGTGATCGGGCTGTCCTCGATGGCAGGCATCGCGGGCAACCGCGGGCAGACCAACTACGCCACCACCAAGGCCGGGATGATCGGCCTCACCCAGGCGCTGGCGCCGGAGCTTTACGGCAAGGGCATCACCATCAACGCCGTCGCACCGGGTTTCATCGAGACCCAGATGACGGCCGCCATCCCGCTGGCCACCCGCGAGGTGGGCCGGCGGATGAACTCGCTGCTGCAGGGCGGCCAGCCCGTAGATGTCGCAGAGACCATCGCCTACTTCGCCAGCCCGGCGTCAAACGCGGTGACGGGCAACGTCATTCGCGTCTGTGGCCAGGCCATGCTGGGCGCATAGCTGCTGAGGAGAACGCGATGAACCAGCCAAGCGGCCTGAAGAACATGCTGCGCGCGGCGGCCGGGGCGCTGCCGGTGGTGTCCCGCGGGACCCAGCTACCCACGCGCACGGTGGACATAGCGGAATTGCCCATCGACCGCACGAACGTGGCCGAGTACGCAGCGGTCACCGGCCTGCGCTACGGCAACGACGTGCCGCTCACCTATCCGTTCGCGTTGACCTTCCCGGCGATGATGTCACTGGTGACGGGATTCGACTTTCCTTTTGCCGCAATGGGTTCGGTGCACGTCGAAAACCACATCACGCAGTACCGGCCGATCGCGGTCACCGACACCGTCGGCGTGCACGTGCACGCCGAGAACCTGCGCGAGCACCGCAAAGGTCTGCTGGTGGACCTGGTGACCGAGGTGAGCGTCGGCAACGACACCGCGTGGCATCAGGTGACGACCTTCCTGCACCGGCAACGCACCAGCCTGTCCGGCGAGCCCAAGCCGCCACCGCAGAAGCAGCCCAAGCTGCCCCCGCCCAGCGCCGTCGTGCGCATCAGCCCGGGCCTGATTCGGCGCTACGCCGTGGTCGGCGGCGATCACAACCCGATCCACACCAACCCGATCGCGGCCAAGCTGTTCGGCTTCCCCACCGTCATCGCGCACGGAATGTTCAGCGCCGCAGCGGTATTGGCCAACATCGAAGCCCTGCTCCCGGACGCGGTGAAGTATTCGGTGCGGTTCGGCAAGCCGCTGGTGTTGCCTGCCACCGCCGGGCTTTACATCGACGAGGGCTACAAGGGTGCCGGCGGCTGGGACATCTCCCTGCGCAATATCGCCAAGGGCTACCCGTATCTGACCGGCACGGTCCGGGCGGTTTAGCCGGACTGCGTCGGGCTGGGGCCTTTAACAAGGACTTTCAGCCCGTGGGCGCCGGTCGCGGTCAGCAGGAAGAGCAGAAACAACCACAGCGGCGGCCGGGCGAGTTCCCAGACGAAGATCGCCGCCCAGATCGGTGAGCCCTGCGTCACCGCGAGGACGCCGGCGGCGCCGGCCAGCGACACCGCCGGGACGTGCAGGTGAGTCCCGGCCGCCCAGTTGATCGTCAGTACCAGCGCCGCACCGGCGGCCGCACCGGTGGCCAGCGAGGGCGTCAGCATGCCGCCGGCCCCGCCGGCTCGCAGAAACAGCGCGGTCAGCAGGGGCTTGAGGGCCAGAATCGCGAGCGCCGAGAACAGCGTCATGCCGCTGGCCAAGCTGACCGTCAGGATGCTTCGGCCGTTGCCGGGCAACTCGGGCCACCAATGCGAGCAGATGCCCATCACCAGGCCGGCCCCGGCGAGCGCGGGAACCAGCACCCAGGTCCGCATCGGCTTGGCCGGCCGTGCCGCCGCCATCAACCGGTTGAACGCCAGTCCCACCACGAGGGTCAGCGGCGCCAGCAACAGCCCGTGCGCGGTGAGCAGATAAGTCGACTCCCCGATCGGCCACTGCAGGCTGGGTTCATCGCGCGTGATGGCCGAACCGACGGCCACCGCCAAGCTGGAGGAAATGAACGCCGCCCCCACCGCCCGCGGCTGCCAGGTGCTGAGCAGGATCCGCACCGAGAACAGCGCGCCGGCCAGCGGAACGGCGTAGACCGCACCCAGCCCGGCGCCGGCCGCGCACGCCAGCAACACCTCGCGGTCGCGCGGCGATAGCCGCTTGAGCCAGCCGGTTCCGAAATCGCTTAGGGCCGCGGCGAATTGACGCGGCGCCCCTTCTCGACCCAGCGATGCCCCGGATCCGACGAGCAGCACCTGCAGCATGGCGTCGACGCTCCAGGAAAGCCGCGGTATCCGCTCACGGCGGGCGATGGTTTCCGCCAGAGGCGGCACTTGCGTTCTGCTTCGCAAGACCCACCACCCGATTGCCGCCAACGCACCGCCGATCATCGGCCCCACCGCGCGGCGTACCGGACTGCTGGAGGCGACGCCGGCGAGCAGCGCCCCAAAGGTGTAGTGATACGTGACGTGCTGGACGAATCGCAGCACGAACGTCGTCGCCAATCCGGCAACCCCGGCCAGCAACCCGACGATGACTACGGCGCAGAAGAAGTCGACGTTGCGGGCGGGCGGTCGAGCCACATGACGAATGTAGGGGTTAGCCCCCGGTGGCGCTCGGGCCGCCCTTGTCGGGGAGCGCCGCGGCGGCCTCCCGCTCCTCCGGTGCGCCCCGAAGGCCGTGCCAGAACAGGTTGATCATCAGCTCGGCCGCCTCGTCGGCGTCGATGTCGCCGATGCTGAGCTGGTTGGCGGTCGCCTCGCCGGCGCCCACCAGCGCCACCGCCATCATCTCGTGTTCGCGTTCCGTCCGCGGGGTGCGGCTGCCGGCGCGCACCAGCCCGGCGACCAGCTCGATGATCTGTTCACGCCCCTCGCGCACCATGTGCGCGAACGCCTGCGAGCTGGTGGCCTGGGTGTACATCACGATCCACGACGCCCGGTTGGCGTCGATGTAGCGCATGAACGACACGATCGTGTTGCGCAGCAGGTCTTTCGGGCTCTGCGCGAAGTCGATGTCGGCGCGGACCGCATCGATGAACCGGCCCATCTCCCGGTTCAGGCACGCGCCGAACAGGTCCTCCTTGGAGCCGTAGTACAGGTACAGCATCGGTTTGGAGATCTGCGCCTGGGCGGCGATGGCGTCCATCGAGGTCTCGTGGTAGCCGTTGACCGAAAACATCTGCACGGCGGCGTCGAGCATTTGTTGCTCGCGGACAGCACGCGGTAACCGCTTGGTGCCACCGGCCATCGCTTGCCTCTCTAGCCCGTCTATCTGACTCCAGAGTAAGCAACGCGCGGGGCGGCACACGCTTTAGTGGCCGCAGGCGGGGCTGCGGCCCTTCATCGTCGCCACCCGCACCAGCGCGTCGTCGACCCGCTGCGCGGGCAATTCGCCGGCGGCCACCGCCTTCTGCAGCCGGTCCAGGACCGCGGGCACCTCGTCGGTGGTGACCCAGAGCGCGACGTCGACGCCGGCCCGCAGGGTACGCAGCACCGCCTCGGCGACTCCGTACCGGTCGGAGATGGCGCCCATGCTGGACAGGTCGTCGGTGAACACCGGGCCGTTGAACGCCGGCGCGCCATACCCGACGCCGTTGCGCAGCAGCTGGACCGCCGCCGGACTCAGGCTCGCCGGGTCGTCACCGGTCAGCCCGGGGACCTGCAGGTGACCCAGCATCACCGCGACCGGGGCCGCGGTGACCAGCGTCCGGTAGGGCACCAGGTCGACGTTCTGCAGGTCGCTCAGCGGCGGCGTCACGACAGCGCCGGTGTGCGAGTCGCCCGAGCCGTGGCCATGACCGGGGAAGTGCTTGAGCACCGGCAGCAGCCCGGCGTCCCGCAGGCCCTGCGCGTACGCCCCGGCGTAGGCGGTGACCGTATTGGGATCGCCACCGAACGAGCGGTCCCCGATCACGCCGTCCGTGGCGTCGGTGACGTCGACAACGGGGGCGAAGTCGATGGTGATGCCCAGGTCGCGCATCTTCTTGGCGCGCTCGGCCGCCAAGTCGTGGACCTGGGCGACGGTCTGCGTCTGGGCCAGCTCCCGGGGCGACGGCGCAGCGCCGATCAGCGACCGCAGCCGCGATACCCGGCCGCCCTCCTCGTCGACGCTGACCGCCAACGGGAGCGGTCCGGCCTTCGCCGCGATCTCGGCCAGTGGGCCCTTGAAGATCGACAAATCCGTCCAGCTGCCGATGAAGATGCCGCCGACGTGGTAGCCGTCGACCACCGACCGGGCGTCGTCGGCGTTCTTCACGCCCACCATCAGCAGCTGGGCCAGCTTGTCGCGGACCGGCAGCGTTTTGACGTCACCGCACGCCGGCGCCGCGGCCGTCGGCTTGCTGACCGAGGTCGACGGGCCGGGTGGCCGCGCGGCGTGGTGAGCACAGCCCGCCAGCAAGGCCGACACGGAGGCGAGCACGGCCAGGGTCCGCGAAAATGACATCGGGCCATGTTTTCATGGCGCTATCCGGGCCTTCGGATCTGGGGAGCGACGAGGTTTTCGTCGGGGGTTTTCTTCTTCGGGTGCGGGGGCACTCCTGGGCTGGTGCCAGCGGGGCTAGGGGGCAACATGCCAGCGATGACGGGTTTCACCCGCGCCGCCGCGGCCAGCATCGCGGTGGGTCTGTCGGTCGGTGTTGCGACGACTCTCGGGGTCACGGTGGCCGTCGCCGACCACGGCGCGGCACCGGCGCGGGGCCGTCCGGCCGCGCTGAACCCGCTCGCGCCCCATCAGGTGCAATACGGCGACCGGTGCTTTCACGGGCACTGCCTGCCCTGACCAGCGCCCCGGGCACCGATCGCGCTTCTGCTAGGTTGGCGCTAGGCCGCCGCCACGATTTCGAAGATGCTATGAGGAGCCGTCGATGAACCGGATCATTGCGCCCGCCGCCGCGAGCGTGGTGGTGGGTCTTCTGCTCGGCGCGGCGGCGATCTTCGGAATCACCTTGATGGTGCAACAGGACACGAAACCGCCACTCCCCGGGGGCGATCCGCAGTCGTCAGTGCTCAACCGGGTCGAGTACGGCAACCGTAGCTAGCGGGCGCAGCGGGTCGCCGCTATCGGATCCCGCGGCGAGCGCGCAGGCCGGCTCGTCCGTCCCATGTTCGCCGGCCGCGCCGCTTTCGCGCCGGTGGCTGCTGCTGGTCGGGGCGATCGCGTGCGCGCTGACCTTCGCCCAATCCCCGGGCCGGGTCTCCCCCGACACCAAACTCGACCTCACCGCCAACCCGCTGCGCTTCCTGGCCCGGGCCACCAACCTGTGGAACAGCGAGCTGCCGTTCGGGCAGTCGCAGAATCAGGCCTACGGATACCTGTTCCCGCACGGCACCTTCTTTGCGATCGGCCATCTGCTGTCAGCACCGGGCTGGATCACCCAGCGGCTGTGGTGGGCGCTGCTGCTCACCGTCGGCTTCTGGGGACTGCTGCGGGTCGCCGAGGCGCTCGGCATCGGGAGCCCGCCGTCGCGGGTGATCGCTGCCGCCGCGTTCGCGCTGTCACCACGGGTGCTGACCACCCTGGGGTCCATCTCGTCGGAAACCCTGCCGATGATGCTGGCGCCCTGGGTGTTGCTGCCCACGATCCTGGCCCTGAAATCAGGGGGGCGCGCCTCCACCAACCGGTCCGTGCGAGCGCTCGCCGCGCAGGCCGGCCTGGCCGTCGCGTTGATGGGTGCGGTCAACGCGATCGCCACGCTGGCCGGCTGCCTGCCCGCGGTGATCTGGTGGGCGTGCCACCGGCCGAACCGGCTGTGGTGGCGCTACACCGGCTGGTGGCTGGTGGCCCTGTCCCTGGCGATGCTGTGGTGGGTGGTGGCGCTGGTGATGCTGCGCGCCATCAGCCCGCCCTTCCTGGACTTCATCGAATCCTCCGGCGTGACAACCCAATGGTCGTCGCTCACCGAGATGCTGCGGGGCACCGACAGCTGGACCCCGTACGTCGCCCCGACGGCCACCGCGGGCGCGCCGTTGGTGACCGGCTCGGCGGCCATCCTGGCCACCTGCCTGGTCGCGGCGGCCGGGCTGGCCGGGCTGGCCAGTCCCGCGATGCCGGCCCGCGGACGGTTGGTGACGATGCTGTTGGCCGGCGTCGTGTTGATGGCCGCCGGCTACAGCGGCGGGCTTGGCTCGCCGGTGGCGCATGCGGTGCAGGCTTTCCTGGACGCCGGCGGCGCACCGCTGCGCAACGTGCACAAGCTGGGGTCGGTGATCCGCATCCCGATAGTGCTGGGCATCGCCGGAGTGTTGGGCCGGATAACGCTGCCCGGTTGGGGGCCGGTCTCGGCGTGGCTGCGCGCGTTCGCCCACCCCGAGCACGACAGGCGGGTGGCGGTCGCGGTCGTCGTCCTGACGGCGCTGATGGTGAGCACCTCGCTGGCGTGGACCGGCCGGCTGACCCCGCCCGGCACCTTCAGTGCGATACCCCGGTACTGGCAGGAAACCGCCGACTGGCTCGACCAGCACAACACGGGGACGCCGGTCCCCGGCCGGGTGCTGGTTGTTCCGGGGGCGCCGTTCGCCACGCAGGTGTGGGGCACCAGTCATGACGAGCCGCTACAGGTGCTCGGCGGCGGCCCGTGGGGCGTGCGCGACTCCATCCCGTTGACCCCGCCGCAAACCATCCGCGTGCTGGATTCGGTGCAACGCCTGTTCGCCGCCGGGCGGCCTTCGGCTGGCCTGGCCGATACCCTTGCCCGCCAAGGCATTTCGTACGTGGTGCTGCGCAACGACCTGGATCCGGATACGTCACGCTCGGCGCGCCCCATCCTGGCGCACCGCGCCATCGACGGCTCCCCGGGCCTGCAGAAGGTGGCGCAGTTCGGCGCGCCGGTGGGGCCCGGGATCCTGGCGGGTTTCGTCGCCGACAGCGGACTGCGGCCGCGGTACCCGGCCTTGGAAATCTACAAAGTGGTCTATCGGGTGGCGGTCACCGGCGATCCGGGCGCTCCCTACTTCGCCGACGTCGACCGACTGCCCCGGGTCGACGGCGGACCGGAGGTGCTGCTGCGCCTCGACGAGCGGCGCCGGCTCCAGGGCCGGCCGCCGCTGGGCCCGGTGCTGATGACCGCCGACGCGCGGGGCGCCGGTTTGCCGGTGCCGACGGTGACCGTCACCGACACGCCGGTGGCGCGCGAGACCGACTACGGCCGGGTGGACCACCATTCGTCGGCCGTCCGGGCGGCGGGCGACGCGCGGCATACCTACAACCGGGTGCCCGACTATCCCGTCCCCGGCGCCGACCCGGTTGTCGGCGCCTGGACCGGCGGGCGGGTCACCGCGTCGAGCTCGTCGTCTGACTCCACCGCGATGCCCGACGTGGCGCCGGCCACCTCCCCCGTTGCCGCCGTCGACGGCGACCCTGCGACGGCGTGGGTGTCCAACTCGTTGCAGGCCGCCGTGGGCCAGTGGTTGCAGGTCGATTTCGACCATCCGGTGACCAACGCGGCGATCACCCTGACGCCCAGCGCGACCGCCGTGGGCGCCCAGGTGCGCCGCATCCTCATCGAGACCGCGACGGGCAGCACGACCCTGCGGTTCGACGAGCCCGGCAAGCCGCTTGCCGCCGCGCTGCCCTACGGCGAGACGCCGTGGGTGCGGATCACCGCCGCGGGCACCGACGACGGGTCCCCCGGTGTGCAATTCGGCGTCACCGACCTGTCGATCACCCAGTACGACGCGTCCGGATTCGCCCACCCGGTGGACCTGCGGCACACCGTGCGGGTTCCCGGGCCACCGCCCGGCTCGGCGATCGCGGGCTGGGAGCTGGGTTCCGAACTGCTCGGCAGGCCGGGCTGCGCGTCGGCCCCCGACGGCGTGCACTGCGCGCCGTCCATGGCGCTGGCGCCGGAAGAGCCGGTCAATCTCAGCCGGACGCTGACCGTCCCCGCGCCGATGTCGGTGACCCCGCTGGTGTGGGTGCGGCCCCGGCAGGGACCCAAGCTGGCCGACCTGATCGCCGAACCGAACACCACCCGGGCACGGGGCGACGCCGACCTGGTCGACGTCCTCGGCTCGGCGTATGCGGCCGCCGACGGCGACCCGGCGACCGCGTGGACGGCGCCGCAGCGGGTGGTGCAACACAAGACCCCGCCCACGTTGACCCTCACCCTGCCGCAGCCCACCGAGGTCACCGGCCTGCGGCTGGCGCCCAGCCGCTCGGCGTTGCCCGCCCACCCGACGATGGTGGCCGTCAACCTGGGCGACGGCCCGCAGGTGCGCGCGCTGAAGCCCGGTGAACCGCAGACGATCCCGCTGAATCCCCGGGTGACCGACAGCGTCGCCGTGAGCCTGCTGGACTGGGAAGACCTCATCGACCGCAACGCGCTGGGTTTCGACCAGCTCAAGCCGCCGGGGCTGGCCGAGCTGGCGGCGCTCGGCGCCGACGGCAACCCGATCGCGCCCGCCGACGCCGCCCGCAATCGCGCGCGCGAGATCGCCGTCGACTGTGACCACGGCCCGGTCGTCGCCGTCGCGGGCCGGTTCGTGCACACGTCGATCAACACCACCGTGGGCGCACTGCTCGACGACGAGCCCGTCGCGGCGCGGGCATGCGATCGCGACCCCATCGCGCTGCCGGCGGGCCAGCAGGAGCTGCTGATCAGCCCGGGCGCTCAGTTCGTCGTCGACGGCGCCGACCTGTCCTCGCCGGCCGCCGCTCCCCTCGCCCCCGGCGCCGTCGGAGTTCCGGCGTGGCGGGCGTGGGGTCCGGACCGTCGCGAGGTGCAGGCTCCCCCGTCGGCCACTTCCCGGGTGCTGGTGATCCCCGAAAGCATCAACCCCGGTTGGGTGGCGCGCACCGCCGCCGGGGGCCGCCTGACCCCGGTGGCCGTCAACGGGTGGCAGCAGGGCTGGGTGGTCCCGCCGGGGGACCCCGGCACCATCACGCTGACTTTTCCGTCCAACGCGCCGTACCGGGTGGGTCTGGCGGTGGGGCTGGCCTTGTTGCCGCTGTTGGCCATGCTCGCGTTGTGGCGCAGACGAAGCGGGCGTGCCGACGACGCGCCCGCCCGGCCGTGGAAGCCGGGGGCGTGGGCGGCGGTCGCGGTGCTGGCCTGCGGGGCGGTGATCGCCGGCGCGGTCGGGGTCATGGTGGTCGGTGCCGCCCTGGGGCTGCGGTACGCGCTGCGCGGTCGGCGCTTGGACCGCGCCACGATGGTGCTGAGCGCCGCCGGGCTGATCCTGGCCGGGGCGGTGCTATCCCGGCATCCGTGGCGGTCGGTCGACGGCTATGTGGGCCATTCCGCCAATGTCCAGCTGCTGGCGTTGATTTCGGTCGCGGTGCTCGCCGCTTCCGCGGTGACCGTGACCAACAGGGTGCGCCCGCCCCGCGACGAATAGCCGCGCAGCTATTGGCTACCGGTTTACCGGCTGATTGACTGGATATGCGGATCTGTGTGACCGCCACCGTCCAAGGAGATACGGCCATGGGCTGGTTTTCGGCACCCGAATATTGGCTCGGCAGATTGGTGCTCGAACGCGGCGCCGGGGTGGTCTATCTGCTCGCGTTCGTCGCGGCCGCGGCGCAGTTCCGGGCGCTCATCGGGGAGCACGGAATGCAGCCCGTCCCGCGGTTTTTGGCCGGGCAGTCGTTTTGGCGGACGCCCAGCCTGTTTCATCTGCGCTACTCCGATCGCCTGTTCTCGGCGGTCTCCTGGTTCGGCGCGGCGCTGTCGGTGGCGATCGTCGCCGGCGCGGCCGACGCGGTGCCGCTCTGGGCGGCGATGCTGATGTGGCTGACGCTGTGGGCGCTCTACCTTTCGATCGTCAACGTCGGGCAGACCTGGTATGCGTTCGGGTGGGAGTCGCTGCTGCTCGAGAGCGGCTTTTTGATGATCTTCCTCGGCAACGACCGGGTGGCGCCGCCGCTGCTCACCTTGTGGATGGCCCGCTTGCTGTTGTTCCGTGTCGAGTTCGGTGCGGGGTTGATCAAGATGCGCGGCGACCCGTGCTGGCGCGACCTGACGTGTCTGTACTACCACCACGAGACGCAGCCCATGCCCGGGCCGTTGAGCTGGTTCTTCCACCACCTGCCGAAACCACTGCATCGAATCGAGGTGGCGGGCAACCATTTCTCGCAGCTCGTCGTGCCGTTCGGGTTGTTCGCGCCACAACCGGTGGCCAGCATCGCAGCGGCGATCATCGTCGTCACCCAGTTGTGGCTGGTGGCGTCGGGCAACTTCGCCTGGCTCAATTGGGTGACGATCCTGTTGGCGTGCAGCACCATCGACGACTCGTCGATCACGGCCCTGCTCGGTGTGCCCACCCATTCGGCGTTCTCGACGCCGCCGCTGTGGTTTGCGGGGCTGGTCGTCGGGTTCGCGGCGGCGGTGCTGTTCATGAGCTATTGGCCGGTGCGCAACATGTTGTCCTCGCGTCAGCGAATGAACATGTCGTTCAACTCTTTTCATCTGGTCAATACCTACGGCGCGTTCGGCAGCATCGGGCGGATCCGCCGCGAGGTGGTGATCGAGGGCACGGACGAAGCGCGCCTCACCGACCAGACGGTCTGGAAAGAATACGAATTCAAGGGCAAGCCCGGAGCCGCGCGCCGGCTTCCGCGACAGTGGGCGCCCTATCACCTGCGCCTGGACTGGCTGATGTGGTTCGCCGCCATCTCGCCGGGTTACGCGCAGCCGTGGCTGACGCCGTTCCTGCAGCGGTTGCTGCGCAACGATCGGCCCACGCTGCGCTTGTTGCGACACAATCCGTTCCCGGATTCGCCGCCGCGGTATGTGCGTGCGCGACTCTACGAGTATCGCTTTACGACGCCCGCCGAATTGCGCCGGGAGCGGGCTTGGTGGCATCGGACGCTGATCGGCGGATACGTCCGGCCGATGGCACTGCCGGCGGCGACGTCACAGCACGGCTGAGCGATGCCGCGTCGCCATCGTCGTCGCCGCCATGCCCTCAACTCAGGTCGTCGACCAGAATGTCGTTGACCGCCTTCAGGTCCTCAATTGCCTGGTGCACGAACGAGTCTGCTCGGTCGAGATCCTCCGGGGTGGTGTTGGGCCCCAGTGACATGCACATGTGCATCGCGGTGTGGAAGTCATCGATTTCGGACTGCAGGGCAGTAGTCAGGGCCGGGTCCGGCGTAGGCAGGTGGGCCTGCAGTCCGATGGTTTGTTCGTCGTGGACCGCCGAACATGCCTTCCGCAGGGCGTTGATGTCGTCGGCTTCGATCGCGTCGACCGCCGCCTGCATGAACTTCGTCGTGTTCGCCAAGTGCACTTCGGCCTGTGAATACCACTCCGGAACGCCGGGGTAGACGGCGCCAGCCGTCCCAACTGCCGCCACAGCGAAGAGGGCCGCCGCAGCGAAAGCGGCTGCACCCAAGCGCTTGTGAACGTGCCTTAGCATGCCTGACCTGCCTCAATGTGGAGCCGTGTGTTGGACTGCTCGAAAGAGCGTCCGCCCAAGGTTGGTCACCAGGCTCCGCGCCCAGCAGCGTGTTCGATAGGGCCTTCTGGCCCGCTCCCGTGAGCCGAAGGAAATGCGCTAGGCGTGGTCCGATGACGTGTTCGCGCTGCGGACGGTGAAGGGAAAGACGCACACAGCGCTCCACACGACGGTTTCGGAAGAAATTACAGCGTTTCGTCCAGCTCGCCCAGCCGGTCGGTCAACCGCAAATTCTCCGAGTAGTCGACCGGGCAGGAGATCACCGAGACTCCGTCGTCGTCGAGCGCGGCCCGCAGCGTCGGCAGCAGTTCCTCGGCGCTGTTGATCCGATACCCCTTGGCGCCGAAGCTTTCCGCATACTTCACCACATCGGGGTTGCCGAACTTGACGTAGTAATGCTCCCCGAGCTCGAGGTCCATTTTCCACTCGATGAGCCCGTAGCCGCCGTCCTCCCAGATCAGCACGACCAGCGGTATCCGCTCGCGGACGGCGGTTTCGATCTCCTGCGAGTTCATCAGGAACGCGCCGTCGCCGACGACGGCCAGCACCTTGGAATCGGGGCGCGCCAGCTTGACACCGAGCGCACCGGGCAGCGCAAACCCCATGGTGGACAAGCCGTTTGACACCAGGCAGGTGTTGGGTTCGTACGTCGGGTAGAGCCGAGCCATCCACATCTTGGTGGCGCCGGTGTCGACCAGGACGACGTCGCTGCGGCCCAGTGCGGCGCGGGTATCGGCCACCACCCGCGCGGGAGCCAGCGGATAGCGTGAATCCTCTTGGCCCCGTGCGAATTCCTCGGCGAGCAGGCCGTGACCGGGAACTTCCGGATCGGCCTCGTAGGCGTGGCCGTCCAGCGCGTCCGTCAACGCGTTGAGCGAGGCGCTGATGTCGCCGATGATCCCGACGTCGACCGAATAGTGCGCGTCGACCTCGGCCGGGAAACGATGGATGTGGATGATCTTCTTGTCGGCCTGCGGGTTGATCCGGACGGGGTCGAACTCCTGCAGCTCGTACCCGACGGTGATCACCACGTCGGCGTTGTCGAAGCCGAAGTTGACGTAGTCGTGCCGCATGAACCCCAGGGTCCCGATGCTGTTGGGATGGTCGTCGGGCATCACGCCCTTGCCGTGGAAGGTGTTGGCCACCGGGATGCCGAATTCTTCGGAGAACCGGAGCAGCGCCGCGGTGGCGTTGCCGCGGGCGGCGCCGTGCCCGGCCAGCACCACCGGCCGCTTGGCCTTGCGCAGGATATCGACCGCGCGTTCCACCTGACCGGGAGCGGGCGCATCGGGGCGGACGACGTTGCGCGGCAACGGCGTCAGGTCGTAGTCGGTGTCGTCGGCGTCGATGTGTTCGGGGACGGCCAAATAGACCGCGGCCGGGCGTTCGGTCTCGGCGACCTTGAACGCCTTGCGGAACATCTCGGGGATGGCACGCGCGGTGGGGATCCCTGCGGCCCACCGCGTGATGGGCGCGAACATCGACACCAGGTCGACATACTGGTGCGACTCCTTGAACTCCCGGTCGTGCCCGACCTGCGCGGAGATGGCGACCAGCGGAGTGCTGTTGGTGGTGGCGTCGGCCACGCCGAGTTGCATGTTGATCGCGCCCGGACCCAGGGTGCTCGACACCACCGCCGCCCGGCCGGTGACCCGCCCGTACATCTCGGCCATGAAGGCCGCGCCCTGCTCGTGCCGGGTGAGCACATAGCGGATGTGTGATGCCGCCAACGCCTGCACGAAGCGGATGTTCTCCTCCCCCGGCAGCCCGAAGACGATGGCGACGCCCTCGTTTTCCAGGCACTTGACCATCAGCTCGGCGGCTTTGCTCATCCGGCACCTCCCTTGAGGGAACGATAGTGGCAGGCTAGGTGTTGGACCTTTTACCAACCCCCAAGCGGAGGATGTCAGCGTGCCCATCGCCACGATCAACCCGGCTACCGGCGAGACAGTAAAAACCTTCACCCCGGCAAGCGACGAAGAAGTCGACGCGGCGATCGCCCGCGCGTACGCCCGATTTCAGGACTACCGCCATAACACCACCTTTGCCCAGCGCGCGGGGTGGGCAAACGCGACCGCCGACCTGCTGGAGAAAGAGGCCGATGATGTCGCCGCGATGATGACCCAGGAGATGGGCAAGACGCTGGCATCGGCCAAGGCGGAAACGCTGAAGTGCGCCAAGGGGTTTCGCTACTACGCCGAGAACGCCGAGAAGCTGCTGGCCGACGAGCCGGCCGACGCGGCCAAGGTCGGCGCCGCCAAGGCGTACGTCCGCTACCAGCCGCTCGGCGTGGTGCTGGCGGTGATGCCATGGAACTTCCCGCTCTGGCAGGCGGTCCGCTTCGCCGCGCCGGCGCTGATGGCCGGCAACGTCGGCATCCTCAAGCACGCGTCGAACGTGCCGCAGAGCGCGCTGTATCTGGCCGACGTCATCGCGCGCGGCGGTTTCCCCGACGGCTGTTTCCAGACGCTGCTCGTCTCGTCCAGCGCCGTGGAGCGCATCCTGCGTGACCCCCGCGTCGCGGCCGCCACCCTGACCGGCAGCGAGCCGGCCGGCCAGTCGGTCGCCGCCATCGCCGGCGACGAGATCAAGCCCACCGTGCTGGAGCTCGGCGGCAGCGACCCGTTCATCGTGATGCCGTCCGCGGACCTCGACGAGGCCGTCAAGACCGCGGTCACCGCGCGGGTGCAGAACAACGGCCAGTCCTGCATCGCCGCCAAGCGATTCATCGTCCACACCGACATCTACGACGCGTTCGTCGACAAGTTCGTCGAGCGGATGGCTGCGCTCAAGGTCGGCGACCCGACCGACCCCGACACCGACGTGGGCCCGCTGGCCACCGAGTCCGGCCGCGACGAGATCGCCAAGCAGGTCGACGACGCCGCGGCGGCGGGCGCGACGATCCGCACCGGCGGCAAGCCGATCGACGGGCCGGGCTGGTTCTACCCGCCGACGGTGGTCACCGACATCACCAAGGACATGGCGCTCTACACCGAGGAGGTCTTCGGCCCGGTCGCGTCGATGTACCGAGCCGAAGGCATCGATGCGGCCATCGAGATCGCCAACGCCACCACCTTCGGGCTGGGGTCCAACGCCTGGACCAACGACGAGGCCGAGCAGCAGCGCTTCATCGACGACATCGAGGCCGGCCAGGTCTTCATCAACGGGATGACGGTGTCCCACCCGGAGCTGGGCTTTGGCGGCGTCAAGCGGTCCGGCTACGGCCGCGAACTCGCGGGCCTGGGCATCCGCGCCTTCACCAACGCCAAGACCGTGTGGGTCGGGTAGTGGCGATCGCAAGCGCGGCGTAGCCGGGCGCAGCGGGTCGCCACCATGGGGGCCGTCGGAAAGCGGCTCCGCCGCCGGCGGCAAGAAGGTCGAGTAACGGGATCTAGGCCGACGCGGCGGCCAAGACCTTCTCGTCCTCGTCGGCGAAGGTGTCCTCCAGGTGCAATGGCGTGTAGTCGAGGTCGATTTCCTCGACCGGCCGTCCGCGGGCGCTCGAGATGGTGCCGAAGCGCCGCATGCCCTTGTCGGCCGCGTATTGCATGAACTCGTCCACCGAGAGGCCGAAGGGCATCGGGTCGTAAAGGGAGAAGCCCTCCTCGATGAGGCGCAGCCCCAGCGGCATGAGCTCGTTCATGCGCGTTTCGAAGACGCCCCAATTGGCGTCGTCGGCGGCCACATGGCGTCGACAGGTGAAGGTTCCCCACGCCATGTGGCGTCGCTCGTCGTCGCCGATGCGCCGGACCAACTCCTGCATGCCGGGCAGGATGCCGCGCTCCACGCAGATCTTGTGCCAGCCGAAGTAGCCGGTGAGCGCCAGCATGCCTTCGACCATGTGGTTGTAGGTGACCGAGGCCCGCACCTGGGCGGCCGGCGACGGGTCGACCGACAAGGCGTTGAGGCAGTCCGGCAGTTCTTCGTAGAAGATCGTCCGGTAGGTCGGGATGTCGTCGAGGTACTGGTGCAAGTCCTCGGTGACGCCGACGGCGTCGAGCCACATGCGGAACACCTGGACGTGCTTGGCTTCCTCGAACGCGAACTGCGTCAGGTACATCTCGTCGCCGAGCCGGCCCTCGATCCGCATCGCGGACATGAACGGCTGGATGTCCTCGGTCACCGCTTCCTCGCCGGCGATGAACTCCGCGCACAGCCGGGTGGCGTAGTGGCGTTCGTCCTCCGAGAGCTGCTCCCAGTCGGCGCGGTCGCGGGAGAAGTCGATGTCGGCCGGGTCCCAGAATTTCGCGTTGCCGCCGGCGAACAGCCGTAACGGCAAGCTGTCCCAGTTGAGTCCCCCTTTGACCATCGAGCCCGAATGTGTGCGAGTCATGTGACCTCCTCGGATTGTTGTGGGGCTGAGTGCACTGGCCGGTGCCGCTGGGTTTTCGTCGAAGCCGAAAAGGCGGCCGCCAGCACCGCGACGAGCCGGCGCACGGCCAGTGCCGGCTGTTCCGGGGTGGGCTCGTCGAGCCCGAGAATGGGATCCAAACCGCGCATGTAGGGGGCCAGCGCCAGGTGCGGAAAGATCAAGAGCAGCAACGACAACAGCGCGTCGGTGTCCGAATCGGCGCGCAGGTCGCCGCGCACCTTCGCGTCGCGCACGAGGGGCCGCATCACTTCCAGGTAGTGGCGGTGAATGACGCTGCGCACGCTGACGCGGGCTTCGGTGTCGACTTCCAGGGTCGCCGCGGCGTGCAGGGCCCGTTCGTGCGGATGGTCGGCGAAGTAGGCCACCCATGCGTCGAGCCAGTCGGTGAGGAAGTCGAAGAATGGCCGGCTCGGGTCCAGGTCGCGGATCCGGTCCTCCATGTAGGCACGCACCCGCTGGCTGGCGATGTCGGCGATGAACGCGTACAGGTCGCGCTTGTCCGCGAAGTACTGGAACAGGCTGCCCTTGGCAACGCCGGCCCGCCGGGCGATGACGTTGAGGCTGCCGCGGGAGAACCCGTGCGCCCCGAACTCCTGTTCGGCGGCTTCGATGATGGCGGCGCGACGAGCGGGGTCGACGCGCGCCCAAGTCACCGTTGGCAATGCGGCCCCCTAAAGTCGATGACCACTGGTCATTTTACGGTGAGCTGCGTCACAGTCAAGGGGTTTTGATTGTCGAGTGTGCGGCCAGCCGCACCCAGGGGCTCGAATGTGCGGCCAGCCGCACACTCGGCGGGCGCGGGACCTAGGGCCGCATCTGGTAGGCGCCGTTGAGGGGAAGGATGTGTTCCTTCCAGATCTGGGCGTAGCGCGTGGGGTCGTGGACCGGGCGGCGGATCATCCGCGTCGCGAAGCGGGCCTGCTCGTCCGAAGTCGCGGGCTTGTCGCTGAGCTCCACCGCGTAGCCGTTGAAGTCCCGGACCAGCACGGCGAAGATCTCGTCGATCAACGTCTCGTCGACGTCCGACAGCGCGGCCTCCTCCAGGATCAACTGCGCATAGGGCACCGTCGCGAACAACTGGCCCACGGCGAACGCGAAGTCGACGTCCTTCTGCTGCGCGGCATCGGGGGTCGCGCCGGCCAGCATGTCGGCGAGCACGTCGATCTGCTTGCGCAGCAACGCGACGTTGGGCAGGTGCCCGAAGCCTTCGAACAGCGCGCGCCAGTCGTGGAAGCGCACCTTGCCCAGACCCCCGGTCGGTCCCTGCGCGAACAGGAACGTGTCGTCGGCCGCGTCGTCGCGGCGACCGATGATCGGCAGGTCGCTGTTGGGCGCGAACAGGAAGTTGGGCATGAACTTGGCGAGCAGCCCGATGTTGATGTGCACGGTGCCCTCGAGCCTTGGCAGCAAACCGATCTCGCGGGTGACGGCTTCGAAGAAGGTGTCCTTCTCCACCCCCTTGGCGGCGATGACGTCCCACAGGGCGACGACGACCCGCTCCCCCTCGCTGGTGATCTTCGCCTTGGTGAGCGGGCTGTAGAGCAGGTAGCGCCGGTCGTCCGCCGACGCGGCGCGCATGTAGTCACAGGCGCGGGTGGCGACCAGCCTCATCGCGACCAGCCGCAGGTAGGCGTCGGTGAGCAGCCGCCGCACGTGGCCGAAGTCGGTGACGACGGTCCCGTACAGGACGCG
The DNA here is from genome assembly GCA_963820045.1 of uncultured Actinomycetota bacterium. Classification (GTDB taxonomy): domain Bacteria; phylum Actinomycetota; class Actinomycetes; order Mycobacteriales; family Mycobacteriaceae; genus Mycobacterium. The sequence continues at coordinate 991,474 of CAWFYN010000010.1, read as the reverse complement.
ATTGGATGCGTGGGTGACCGCCTCGTACATGGCGTGGGTGCACATGCCGACGGCGCCCCAGCCCAGGTTGTACTTGCAGACGTTGACGGTGTTGAGGGCGGCGTGGAAGGCCTCGGGACCGCGGTGCAGGATGTCGGCCTCGGTGACCGGGTAGTCGCGCAGCGCGTAGTTGGCGACGAAGTTCTGCGAGTTCACCACGTTCTTGATGAGGTCGTACCGATCGTGCTGGGAGTCGGCCGCGAAGAACACGTATTCGTCAGTGCCCGCGATCTTGCCGAAGGTCGAGACCATCCGCGCCACGTTGGCGTTGCCGATGTAGTACTTCTCCCCGCTGGCGGTCCAGCCGTGCTCCGAAGGCGTCAGGATCATGTCGGTCTGATAGACGTCGGCGCCGTGGGTCTGCTCGGATAACCCGAAGGCGAACACCTCGCCGGCCTCCAGCTGCGCGGCGGCCTTGCGCTTCGCGTCCTCGTTGGCGCTCATCCAGATCGGGCCCAGGCCCAGCGCGGTGACCTGGAACGGGTACCAGTAGCTCAGCCCGTAGAAGCCGACGATCTCGGCGAACTCGCTGATGCGGTAGGTGTCCCAGCGACAATCGTCGGCGCCGTACTCCGAAGGCGTCAGGAGCGAGGCGAAGATGCGCTCGCGGCCGATGTGGTCCAAAAACTCGGAGTACCACCTCCGTTCGTGGTCGTCGGACTTCAGCCGCGCTTTTCCACGCGATTCGAAGAAGTCCACCGTCGCGGTCATGATCTCCCCGGAGCGACGGTCCGGGTACGGACGTTGCAGGTGGTTGGGATTGAGCAACATGACATGACTCCCCAGGGGTTCCGACATGGACGAGGGTGACGGTACTGCACCGCCCGGGCCATCGGGGCGCACCGCAATAAATCGGCACTGTTGTCCGACCGCCGAGTCGACCTAGCATCAGTCACGTGTCAGAACTCAATACCGCCCGCGGCCCCATCGATACCGCCGACCTCGGCGTGACGCTCATGCATGAGCACGTGTTCATCATGACCACCGAGATCGCCCAGAACTATCCCGAAGCATGGGGCGACGAGGAACGGCGGGTGGCAGATGCCATCGATCGGCTCAACGAGCTGAAGGCCCGCGGCGTGGACACGATCGTGGACCTCACGGTGATCGGGCTGGGCCGCTACATCCCGCGCATCGCGCGCGTCGCGGCGGCCACCGAGCTGAACATCGTTGTGGCGACCGGGCTTTACACCTACAACGACGTGCCGTTCCGTTTCCATTACCTGGGGCCGGGCACGCCGATGGACGGCCCGGAGATCATGACCGACATGTTCGTCCGCGACATCGAGGAGGGCATCGCCGACACCGGCGTCAAGGCCGGAATCCTCAAATGCGCCACCGACGAACCCGGCGTCACACCGGGCGTCGAGCGGGTGCTGCGGGCGGTCGCGCAGGCGCACAAGCGCACCGGAGTACCGATCTCCACGCACACCCATGCGGGGCTGCGGCGCGGTCTCGAGCAGCAACGCATCTTCGAAGAGGAGGGCGTCGACCTCAGCCGGGTGGTCATCGGCCACTCCGGCGACAGCACCGACCTCGGCTATCTCGAGGAGCTCATCGCCGCCGGCTCCTACATCGGGATGGACCGGTTCGGCATCGACGTGTATCTGCCGTTCGAGGACCGGGTGAACACGGTGGCGCAGATGTGCGAGCGCGGGCACGCCGACAAGATGGTGCTCTCGCACGACGCGAACTGCTACTTCGACGCCCTGCCCGAGGACCTGTTGGCGGTGGCCGCGCCCAATTGGCATTACCTGCACATCCACAACGACGTCATCCCCGCCCTCAAGGAACGCGGCGTCACCGACGAGCAGTTGCACACCATGCTGGTCGACAACCCACGCCGCATCTTCGAGCGCCAGGGCGCGTATGAGTGAGCCGATCCCGCCGATCGGCACCCAGATCGCGGCCCTGGCCGAACTCGCTCCCGACGAGCCCGCCGTCACCTGCGACGGGCAGACCCTCACCCGCGCGGAACTCGACGCGTCGACGAACCGGTTGGCCCGCGCCTACGCGGAGCGCGGGGTCGGCGTCGGCGACTACGTGACCATGGTGCTGCCCAACTCCATCGAGTGGATCCAGGCCGCGGTGGCGTGCTGGAAGCTGGGCGCGGTGCCCCAGCCGCTGTCGGCCCGGTTGCCGGACGCGGAGTCGCAGGGCCTGCTGGACCTGCGACCACCCGCCCTGCTGGTCGGGCGCGAGCACGTCGGAATACCCAGTGTGCCCGCAGGTTTCACACCCGAACGGGAGTGTTCCGACGCGGCGCTGCCGGAAGCGGTGTCGCCGGTGTGGAAGGCGATGGGGTCCGGAGGCAGCACCGGCCGGCCCAAGCTCATCGAATCCGCGGGTGACACCCGGATACCGGCCGCCATCGGCTATCCACTGGGCGCGCAAGACGGCGACACGACGCTGGTGCCGATTCCGCTCAGCCACAACACCGGCTTCACCACCGCGACGATCGCGTTGCTGATGCGCCACCACCTGGTGGTGATGAGCCGCTTCGACCCGCACCAATTCCTCCGGCTGATCACCGACCACCGCGTCACGTTCATGACGACGGTGCCGACGATCATGCAGCGGACGCTGCCGGTCTACCACGCCGACCCCGGCTCCTACGACCTGTCATCGATCCGCCGGTTCTGGCACATGGGGGCGCCGTGCCCACCGGCTATCAAGCAGGCCTGGATCGAACTGCTGGGACCTGAAGTGGTCTGGGAACTCTACGGCGGCACCGAATTACAGGCACTCACCTTCATCTCCGGCGGCCAGTGGCTGACCCATCGCGGCTCGGTCGGCGTGGTGGTCGCGGGGGAGATGCAGGTGCTCGACGACGACGGCAATCCGTGTCCGCCCGGCGTGGTCGGCGAGATCTACATGCGGCCCGGCCCCGCCAGCGCGCCCACCTACCGCTACGTCGGAGCGACGGCCAAGTCCCGCGACGGCTGGGATTCCCTCGGCGATCTGGGCCATTTCGACACCGACGGTTTCCTGTACCTGTCGGACCGCCGGGTCGACATGTTCACCGTGGGCGGGCGCAACGTCTACCCCGCCGAGATCGAGAACGCGTTGTCGGCGCACCCCGACGTGCTGTCCTGCCTCGTGGTCGGTGTCCCCGACCCGAACTCCGGCGACCTGGGCCAGGTGCCCTACGCGCTGGTGCACACCGCCGACGGCGCCACGCTGGACGCCGCGGGCGCGCGGGAATTCCTGCGCGAACGCCTCGCGGGGCACAAGGTGCCGCCCACCCCCAACTTCATAGAATTCGTCGACGCGCCGCTGCGTGACGACGCCGGCAAGGCCCGACGGTCGGCGGTGCGCGCCCAGATCGTGGCACGCCTGCGGGCCACGGAGCCGGCCTGAAGCGCCGCTGCTCGCACCAAGAATCTTCCAAGCCCGCGGCCGCATGGTCGGGCCATGCAGATCGAACCGTTGAGCACGGAGCTGATCGACCGCTACCTGCAGTCGCGTCAGTTGCGGTTCTTCCGCAGCGACGACGGCGAGGAGTTCATGATGCTGCCCAGCTACGAGCGGGGCAAGCTGCACGTGAACCTGCGGATCAACGGGTTGCGGCGCGACATTTTCGAGATCTCGATCAGCCCCGCCGGGCACTACCCCGCTACCGAGCGGCCGCGACTGATGGAACTGGTGAACGACTGGAATCGTGAAACCCATTGGCCCAAGGCGTTTGTGCGCGAGACCGCCCGCCCCGACCATGTCAGCGTGGTCGGTGAGAACGCTTACCTGCTGACCGACGGCATCCACCTCGAGGCGCTGGGCAACCTGGTGCGATCCACCGTGGAGTACGGGGCCGATCTGTTCGAGAAGATCGAGCGGGCCATCTGCCTGCCGTCCGCGCACACGCTGGAAGAGTGGATGGACCGCACCGGCTAGGGCGCGATCGCGTCCGCCTCGGCGTCGACGACGTCGCGGCTTTCGGCTGGCTTCTCCCGTTTCTCCCAGCGCCGCAACGCTTCCCGGCAGGGCGACTCGACCAGCCCGTAGCTGACCGCGGCGATCGCCCATCCAAAGATCAGCGTCAGCCCCAGCACCGCGGGCATCCGGCCGGTGAACGCGAACGTCCCGAGCACCGGGAACACCATGGCCAGCGCGGCCAGGTGCCACACGAACAGGCCGTAGGACCACCGCCCCAACGTCACCATGGCGGCGCTGCCCAGCAGCCGGTGACCGGTGTCGGTACGGTCCAGCACCAAGGGGGCGACCAATGCGAACGCCACCAGTGAGCCCGCCGCCGTCTTCACCGCGAACTGGGTGGCGGTACCGGGGATCAGGCCCTCCGGGCCCGCCAGCGGGGAGGCCGCCAGCAGGTAGGCCAGCACGGCCACGACGGCCATCACGGCGCGTCGCCGCGCCCACCGATGCGGCGGGCCGATCGGGCTGTGGACCCATTCCGCCAGCAGCATGCCCGCGGCGAACCAGGAGAAGAACGCCGGCGGCCAGTTGAGCGGGTTGGTGCCGGCTCCGGCATGGATGGGCACCCAGCCCCATGCCCAGCTCAGCGCGGCCAGCGCGGCAATCACCGGCACCCGCGCGCCGACCGGGAGGCGCCGGGCCAACAGCGCCAGAATCGGCAGGGCCAGATAGAAAGCGACCTCGACGGAAAGACTCCACATCTGGGTCAGCCCGCCGGTCAGGGTGAGCGGCACATAGATCTGGGTGAGGGTCAGGTTGGCCAACCAGACGGTCGGGCTGGCGTGGTCCGCATCGGGCAGCAGCGACAGGATCACGACGACCGCCACCACATAGGCGGGCATGATGCGCACCACCCGGGACCGCAAATAGTGGCCGGTGCGGGGCCGCGCTCCCAGGCCGCGCGCCGCCGCGGCGTGTCCGCGCCACAGCAGAAAACCCGACAACGTGAAGAACACCGCGACGGCGAGATCGAAGCGGCCGAAGAGCCGGCCGCTGACACCGCTGGAGTGCCCGGTCTGGAAAGCGACGTGCGTGACCACCACGCCCATGGCCGCGCACGCGCGCATCCCCTCCACGGCGGGCAGGAAGCTACGAATCCCGCCCACCTGCTGGCCATCGCTCACCCCCACAGTTTGCATCCGATGGGTTGGCAGACCGAATGGGTACACCCGAAGGACCCGCGCGCAATGGCAGCAGGTTCGTAAGCCGGGGCCTTACGTTCTGCTGTTAGTGTCGAACGGGTTTGCCTCGGTGCTTGCTCAGGTCGGGGCGGTCGCGGCTGACGGCGCACGAGAGCACCAGGAGGGCACAGCAACGTGAACCGAGCAGTCATGTTGCGGTTCGCCGCATGCGGGATCATCGGACTCGGGGCCGCCCTGCTGATCGCCGCGCTGCTGTTGTCGACATACACCGTCAGCAGGATCACCAAGGTCCCCCTTGACATCGACACCACGCTGATCAGCGACGGCACCGGAACAGCGCTCGACTCGGCGTCGTTGTCGACGGATCACGTGGTCGTCAACCAGAATGTGCCGCTCGTGTCCCAGCAGCAGGTCAGTGTCGAGTCGCCCGCCAACGCCGACGTGGTCACCCTTCAGGTTGGAACCTCCCTGCGGCGCACCGACAAGCAGAAGGACAACGGCCTGCTGCTGGCGATCGTCGACACCGTCACGCTCAACCGCAAGACGGCGATGGCCGTCTCCGACGACGCCCACACCGGCGGCTCGGTCCAGAAGCCGCGCGCCGTCGGGGACGAGAACCCGCCCACCGCGATGCCGCTGCGGCATGACGGCCTGGCCTACCGGTTCCCGTTCCACACGGAGAAGAAGACATACCCCTACTTCGATCCGATCGCGCAGAAGCCGTTCGACGTCAACTACGACAGTCAAGAAGACGTCAACGGTCTGAGCACCTACAAGTTCACTCAGAACATCGGCTACAACGCCGACGGCAAGCTGGTGGCTCCCGTGCGGTACCCGTCGCTGTACGCCGACCAGGCGACGGACTCCAAGTTCACCGCCTCGGCGGCGATGTGGGGCTTGCAAGGCGGGGACCCGGCCGAGCAGATCACCATGACCCGCTACTACGCGGCGCAGCGGACCTTCTGGGTGGACCCGGTGTCGGGCACCATCGTCAAGAAGACCGAGCACGCCAACCACTACTTCGCCCGCGATCCGCTCAAGCCGGAGCTGACGCTGGCCGACTACAAGGTCACCTCCAACCAAGACACCGTCGAATCGCAGGTGAACGCCGCCCGCGATGAGCGCGACCGGCTGTCACTGTGGTCGCGGGTGCTGCCGATCACGTTCACCGCCGTCGGGTTGATCGCCCTGGTCGCCGGCGGCCTGCTCGCCTCGTTCAGCCTGCGGACCGAGAGCGCGTTGACCGATCCCGGCCTGGACCGGGGTGACCAGGACTTCTTCGGCCGCAGCGGGCTCGAGGAGCCGGTGCCCGGCGCCGAGGCCGAGACGGAGAAGCTGCCCACGCAGCACCCCACGTCGCGCGAGGATCCCGGCGCGGACGCGCCCACCCTGGGCGCCGATGAGCCACCCGAATCGCGGCCTCCCGAGCCCACCGGTCCACCCGAACGGGAATAGCTCGCCGCGTGCGCTGGACCCAGCCCGGGTATGCGTTGGTCTTGGCGCTGCTGGTGGTCGGGCCGCTGCTCAAGCCCGGTTACCTGCTGCTGCGCGATGCCGTGTCGACGCCGCGGTCGTATGTGTCCGACACCGCGCTGGGGTTGACGTCGGCTCCTCGGGCGACACCGCAAGACTTCGCGGTGGCGCTGGCCTCGCAGGTGATCGACGGCGGCGTCGTGGTGAAGGCGCTGCTCGTCCTGGGACTCTGGCTCGCCGGATGGGGCGCGGCCCGACTGGTCGTGACGGCCCTGCCCGACGCGGGCGTGGCCGGCCAGTTCGTCGCCACCACCCTGGCGATCTGGAATCCCTACGTCGCCGAGCGGCTGCTGCAGGGTCACTGGAGCCTGCTGGTCGGCTACGGCTGCCTGCCCTGGGTTGCGGCGGCGATGCTGAGGCTGCGGACGGCCTCCGGCTCGTTCCTCGGGTTGGCCTTCTGGATCGCGCTTGCCGGTTTGACGCCGACCGGTCTCCTGCTCGCCGTGACGGTGGGGCTGGTCTGCGTATTCGTACCAGGCCCGGGCCGGCCGCGCTGGCGGTGCGCCGCGGTGACACTGGGCGCTGCGCTGGTGGCGGCGCTGCCCTGGCTGACCGCGTCGGCCCTGGGCGCGTCGTTGACCTCCCACATGGCGGCGAACACGCTGGGGGTCACCGCCTTTGCACCGCGCGCCGAGCCGGGTCTGGGCACGCTCGCCAGCCTGGCCAGCCTCGGCGGGATGTGGAACGGCGCGGCCGTGCCGATTTCGCGCACCACGCTGTTCGCGGTGGCCTCGGCGGTGGTGCTGCTGGGTGTGGTCGGGGCCGGGTTGCCGACGGTGGTGCGCCGCGCGCCGGCGCGTCCGCTGCTGGCGTTGGCGGTGGTTGCCGTGCTGCTGCCGGCCGCGCTGGCGACCGGCCCGGGTCTACACCTGCTGGGCGCGTTGGTGGATGCCGCGCCCGGCTTCGGTGTGCTGCGCGACGGGCAGAAGTGGGTGGCGCTGGCCGTACCCGGCTACACGCTGGCGGGCGCGGGGGCGGTGATGACGCTGCGCAGGTGGGTGCCGCCGCCGGCGGACGCGGCGGCGGCGGCCGTCTGCTGCCTGGCGCTGATCTTCGCGCTGCCCGATCTCGCCTGGGGGGTGTGGGGTCAGGTGTCGCCGGTGCGGTATCCGCGCGGGTGGGCGGCGGTGGCCGCGGCGATCAACCGGCGACCCGGGGCGGTGGCGGTGCTGCCGGCAGGCACCATGCGGCTCTACTCCTGGTCGGATCGCGCCCCGGTGTTGGATCCGTTGCCCCGCTGGGTGCGCGCCGACGTGTTGAGCACGGGCGACCTGGTCATCTCGGGGACCGTCATCCCGGGCGAGGGCAATCGCGCCCGCGCCGTGCAGGAGTTGCTGCTGGCCGGGCCCGATCCGTCCGCCCTGGCCCCGGCCGGTGTGGGCTGGCTGGTCGTGGAGTCGGACACCGCCGGCGACATGGGAGCGTCCGCCCGCACCGTCGGCGCGCTGACGCCGGTCTACCGCGACGACGACATCGCGCTCTATCGCATCGGTGGCGACACCGCCGGGGTGTCCGCCGGGACCCGCACGGCGACGTTGATCGCGCATCTGGCGTGGCTGGCGGCGCTGGTCGTGGGCGGCGCCGGCGCGTTGGCCAGCGCGTGGCGCTGGCGGTCAGCCCCGGCCGCTGACTAGGCCGCTGACCGGGAGGCCGGTTCGCACCGCCTCCAAGACCGTGCGCATGGCGTCGGCGCTTTGCCGCCAGGAGAATTCACCGCTTCGGGTGTGCGCTTTGGCGCCGAGCTGGTCGCGCAGCACGGGGTCGGTCAGCAACTCTTCGAGACGATCCACCAACTCGGCGTGGGTGTCCACCAAGATCCCGGTCACCTCGTCGACGATCGAATCCGACAGGCCGCCCGAGGATCGGTAGCCGATGGTCGGCACCCGGTGCTGGGCCGCCTCGACCACGGCCAGGCCCCAGCCTTCCTTGCGCGAAGGCAGCAGCTGCACCCACGAGCTCTGCAGCACATGGTGTTTGGTCACGTCGTCGACGTGACCGTGGAACGTCACCGCATCCGAGATGCCGAGCCGACGAACGTGGTCGATGAGCCGCTGTCGCCACCAACCGTCGCCGACGATGTCGAGGTGCAGACCCGGCATGCGGGGCCGCAGCCGCGCGATGGCCTCCAGCGCGTCTTCGATCTGCTTGTGCGGCACCAGCCGCGACAGCACCACCACCCGGGGCGCGGCGGCGCGCGGGCCGGAAAGCGATCGCGCCGGGGCCTCGTCGAGGCCGTTGCGCACCAACGCGATTCGCGCGTTGTCGACCCCGAGCGTCACCAGGTCGCGTGCCGACGGCAGCGACACCGTCACGTACTGATTGCGCCGGTTCAGCCACGGCGACAACGTCGACTCGACGAACCAGCCGAGCCGGCCCAGCACCGGCCCGGCCACCGGCCATTGTTCGCGGTGGCAGTGGTGCACCAGCACCACCACGCGCCGGCCGTACACCAGCCGGGCGAGGAACGGCAGCCCGTTCTGGGTGTCGACGACCACGTCGGGCCGCACCCGCCGCAGCGGTCCGAGTCCCAGCCGCGCCGCCGCCATCGCGAGTAAGGCCCAGACGTAGACGGAGTACCGACCGCCCGCGCGGTCGATGCGCACACCGTCGACCACTTCGCGGCGAGGCGAGCCGGGGTAGCGGGCGGTGCGCAGCGTGACGTCAATGCCGGACGCGGCCAGCTGCGCGCCGATGCGCTGCAAGTAGGCTTCGCTGCCGCCGCCCTGCGGGTGCCCGGTATCGCGCCAGCACAGCAGCAGTACGGAGCGCAGACCAGACATCACCGGTCAGCCTAGCCCGGCGACGATGCGCGCCGCGGAGCGGCGCGAGGAGAAGGCGGGCGGTCAAGCACAGCCCGGCGACGATGCGCGCCGCGGAGCGGCGCGAGGAGAAGGCGGGCGGTCAAGCACAGCCCGGCGACGATGCGCGCCGCGGAGCGGCAACCATCCCGGTCGCACCCGCCACACTGGCCTCCGCCAGGAGTGGCGCGCGTTGACTCACTAAAAATGCCCGGTTAGCCCTTTCGTTGCCTCATATGAAATTGCCCGCCTGCGGCGTGTCGTTAAGGCCCGGGAGGCGCGTGCTGAGCTACCGCCGGATGATGGAGTTGACGTTGGCGCAGCGCACTGCCGTGACGAGGGTGATTGCGGTCCGCTACCGGCGGGCGGGCAAGGCCGAGAAGGCAAAAATTCTTGACGAGCTGTGCGCTACCACGGGCTGGCATCGCGATCATGCGCGGAAGGCGTTGCGCCTCGTGCGCCGCCCACGGCTGGTGAGTACGCGGCGGCCGCGTCCACCGAAGTATGGGCCGAAAGCGGTTGCCGCGCTGGTGTGGTGCTGGTCGGTGGTGGGGATGCCAGCCGGTAAGAGGCTGGCGCCGATTTTGGGTGAGTTGGTGTCGGTGCTGCGCCGGTACGGCGAGTTGGACATCGACGAGGACTCCGCGAAGCTGCTGGCAGATATGTCTGCGGCCACCATCGATCGCCGGTTGGCCCCGGAGCGCAAGAAGTACCTCGCCAGGGGGCGCTCACGCACCAAGCCCGGCAGCCTGCTCAAGAGTCAGATCCCGGTGCGGACGTGGGCCGACTGGGACGATGCGGTCCCGGGTTTCGTCGAGATCGACCTGGTCAGCCATGACGGCGGGCACGCCGTGGGCGAGCATGTCTGGACACTGACGGTCACCGACGTCGCCACGGGCTGGACCGAGAACCGCAGCGTGCCCACCAAGGCCCGCAAATGGGTCATGGCCGCCCTCGACGACATCACCGCGGTGATGCCCTTCCCGATCCGCGGCATCGATTCTGACAACGGTTCGGAGTTCATCAACTTCCATCTGCTGGACTGGTGCGATAAGCACCAGATCACCTTCACCCGCTCGCGGGTTGGCAACAAGAACGACGGCTGCCACGTCGAGCAGAAGAACTGGGCCGCCGTGCGCACCCTCGTCGGCTACCACCGCTACGACACTTCTGCAGAATTGGTGCTACTCAACAAGATCTGGACGTTGCAAGCCTTGTTGAGCAACTTCTTCTACCCCCAGCAGAAACTCGTTTACAAAGCCCGTGACGGCGCGAAGATCGTTAAGAAGCATGACACCGCAGCCACCCCGCACCAGCGGGCACAAGCACACCCGAACCTGCCGACCACCGCCAAAGCCGACCTCACCCGCGCCTACCTCGACATCAATCCTGCTGCCTTGCAACGCCACATTCAGGCCCTGCTCAACGAGCTACTCACCTTGACCATCACCAAGGCCGGACCTAAGCGCAAAGCCCCACCCAAGAAGGCACCAGCAAACGATGCGACGAATCAGTTAACCCGGGCATCCGGCATTTGAGGCAACGAATACCGTCGCGGGCATATTGACATGAGGCAACAGGGGGCGCTCGTTATGCCCGCCTCGCAGCGACAAATCGGTGACACCCGCGCACGGTCGCGCGTTGTCGCTGTGAGGCGGGCACTTCGGGTCCCGCCCGGCCCAGGGACCCGTGTGACAACAGTGACCAAAAGCCGGCCGGCGACCATGTGGGCCGGTGCTGCGTAGGGTTGGCCGGTGGCCGTGACCCCCGATCCCACCCGAGTCTTCGCGCTGCGGGCGACCCTGCCGCGCGCGCTGCGGCTGCTCTCGGAGTTTCGCTACGAGCAGTCGGACCCGGCCCGCTTCTATGGCGCGCTGGCGGCGGATACCGCGGCGATGGTGAGTGACCTGTGGCTGGCGGCGCACGGCGAGCCCCCGGCCGGCCGGACCCTGCTCGACGTCGGCGGCGGGCCCGGCTATTTCTCAACGGCGTTCGCCGACAACGAGATCCGCTACATCGGCGTCGAACCCGACCCGAGCGAGATGCACGCGGCGGGGCCCTCGCCCACGGGGGATGCGGGAAACTTCGTGCGGGCCTCGGGCATGGCGCTGCCGTTCGCCGACGACTCGGTGGACATTTGCCTGTCATCCAACGTCGCCGAACACGTACCGCGGCCGTGGCAGCTGGGCCGCGAGATGCTGCGGGTGACCAAGCCGGGCGGGCTGGCCGTGCTCTCCTACACCGTGTGGCTCGGCCCCTTCGGTGGGCACGAGATGGGCCTGGCCCACTACCTCGGCGGCGCCCGGGCCGCCGACCGTTACGCCCGCAAACACGGGCGGCCGGCGAAAAACAACTACGGGTCGTCGTTGTTCGCGGTGTCCGCGGCAGACGGCCTGACGTGGGCCGCGAGCACCGGCGCGGCGCTGGCGGCATTTCCCCGCTACCACCCCCGATGGGCGTGGTGGATGACTTCGGTGCCGGTGCTGCGCGAGTTCCTGGTCAGCAATCTCGTGCTGGTGCTCCGGCCGCGGTAATGGAACATGTTCTCGTTTTGCGTCGGCTTGGGTAGGGTGGCGCCATGACCGAGAGCCAAACGACGGAATACGACAAGCTTTTCATCGGCGGCAAGTGGACCGAGCCGTCGACCGACGAGGTGATCGAGGTGCACTGCCCGGCTACGGGCGAGTACGTCGGCAAGGTGCCGCTGGCGGCGGCCGCCGACGTCGACGCCGCGGTCGCCGCGGCCCGCGCCGCCTTCGACAACGGACCCTGGCCCACGACGCCGCCCGAGGAGCGCGCGGCCGTGATCGCCAACGCGCTCAAATTGATGGAGGAGCGCAAGGACCTGTTCACCCAGCTGCTGGCGGCCGAGACGGGCCAGCCGCCGACCAGCGTGGAAACCATGCACTGGATGAGCTCGATCGGCGCGCTGAACTTCTTCGCCGGCCTCGCCGTCGACCAGGTCAAGTGGAAAGAGATCCGCACCGGCGGCTATGGGCAGAGCATCGTCCATCGTGAACCCATCGGCGTGGTGGGGGCGATCGTGGCGTGGAACGTGCCCCTGTTCCTGGCCGTCAACAAGCTGGGCCCGGCGCTGCTGGCCGGCTGCACGGTCGTGCTCAAGCCGGCCGCCGAAACCCCGCTGAGCGCAAACGCTTTGGCCGAGGTCTTCGCCGAGGCGGGGCTGCCCGAGGGAGTGCTGTCGGTGGTGCCCGGCGGCATCGAGACGGGGCAGGCGCTGACCTCCAACCCGGACGTCGACCTGTTCTCCTTCACCGGCAGCTCGGCCGTCGGCAAGGAGATCGGTCGCCGCGCGGCGGACATGCTCAAGCCGTGCACCTTGGAGCTCGGCGGGAAGTCGGCCGCGATCGTCCTCGACGACGTCGATCTGGCCGCCGCGATCCCGATGCTGGTGTTCTCCGGGATCATGAACACCGGGCAGGCCTGCGTGGCCCAGACCCGCATCCTGGCCCCGCGCTCTCGCTACGACGAAATCGTCGATGCGGTAAGCGCTTTCGTGCAGGCGCTGCCGGTGGGCCTGCCCTCGGATCCGGCGGCCCAGATCGGTTCGCTGATCTCCGAGAAGCAACGCGCCCGGGTCGAGGGCTACATCGCGAAGGGCATCGAGGAGGGCGCGCGGCTGGTGTGCGGCGGCGGCCGTCCGGAGGGCCTGGATAGCGGCTTCTTCGTGCAACCCACGGTCTTCGCCGACGTCGACAACAAGATGACGATCGCCCAGGAGGAGATCTTCGGGCCCGTGCTGAGCATCATCGGATACGACACCGAGGAGGATGCGATCAAGATCGCGAACGACTCGGTGTACGGCCTGGCCGGCAGCGTGTGGACCACCGACATCGAGCATGGCATCGCGGTCTCGGAGAAAATCCGCACCGGGACCTACGCGATCAACTGGTACGCCTTCGATCCCTGTTGCCCGTTCGGCGGGTACAAGAACTCCGGCATCGGCCGCGAGAACGGCCCCGAAGGTGTGGAGCACTTCACCCAGCAGAAGAGCGTGCTCATGCCGATGGGCCACACGATCGACAGCTAACGCTCCGCCGAGCGTGCACCCACCGCGAAAAATGCAGAAATCTCGCGGTGGGTGCACGCTCGGCGTTCGCGCTTAGCGGCTCCGAAAGCCGATCCCCAGCGGTCCGTGCCCGGCCGTCGGCGCACGAACCATAAGCACCGGATTATGCAAAACAGCATAGAAATCTGATTGTTACAGTGTCGTAAATTAAGACCCCGGACATCGCGCGACACGTTTACCGTGCGTCTGGGTTTATATAGGGAATAATTTTGCCTACTGAACCGATGTCTTATATGCTACTTACCATAATCATGGCAGCGCTTAGGCCGGGAGAGAATATGTGGATCATCGAGCTGAACATCGGCGGCTATCAATTCACCCGCGAGATGCCCGACCTGAAGCGCCGTAGTTTCCGCTTCAGTCCGCGCAGCATGCATTGGCCGGCACTGCGGCATTCCCACGCTGCATGACGTTGGCCCAGGGAGGCACGAGAGTGGCGACCACGAGCGAAACCGTCCAGGATCTCACCCCGCCCAAGCGCGGCGGCACGCGCAGGAAAATGTTGGCCAGCGCCGCCGAGGTGATGCGTGAGCGCGGCGCCGCGGGGGTGACGATCGATGCGGTGCTCGCCCGCAGCGGCGCGCCGCGCGGCTCCGTTTACTACCACTTCCCCGAAGGCCGCAATCAGATTCTGATCGAGGCGCTGCGGTACTCCGGTGACTCGATCACCGCGATGATCGACGACGCCGCCGAGCAGGGCGCCCGGGTGCTGCTAGGCGAGTTCGTCGAGTTCTGGGAGCGTCTGCTGACCGAAGGCGGCTTCAACCGCGGCTGCCCGGTGGTGGCCGCGGCAATCGGCTCGGACGATGACGATGCCAAGCTTTCCGCCGAGGCCGGCGCCATCCTGGGCCGCTGGTGCGCGGCTTTGACCCGGGCGTTCACCAACGACGGTTTCGACGAGCCCTGCGCCGCCTCGCTGGCGGTGATGTCGATCGCCGCGCTGGAAGGCGCCATCGTGCTGTCCCGCTCGACCGCTAGCATCGACCCGTTGCGCCAGGTCGGCGATCAGCTCGAATTCCTTATCAAGGCAAGGGAATTCGTGGTCCGCAACAAGATCGCGGAGTGACTCCTCAGTCGCTGGCCGGCAGCGGCTTGACCTCTTTGAGCTGCAGCGCCGTCTGGCCGACGCTCAGACTCCCGGCGCCCGGCTTGGTCACCAGCACCTCGGCACCCGTCTCGTCGACATAGCGCTTGCCCATCACGGTGCCGTCGGCAAAGGCCGGGTCCAATTCGCCGGAGCGCTCGGCGCCTATCGGCACCATCGGCGCACCGCCACAACGCAAGTCGTCGAGGCTGTCGGCGCTCCTGACGACGATCACCTGCGTGTCACACACCTGGCTGGCCAGGCGGGTTCCGTTCTTGATCATGCACGTAGCCCTTCTAGCATCTCGATGATCTCCCGGCGAAGTACCTTGCCGGTGGCGGTCGTGGGCAGCTCGTCGCGAAACACTACTCGGTCCGGGGTTCGCGACCCGCGCAAGCTTTTACGGACATGCTCGCGCAATTCCTCGGGATCCGGTTCCGCACCGGGGCGGGGCACCACCACCGCCACGATCGCCTGACCCCACTGCGGATCCTCAACGCCGACCACGGCGACGTCCCGCACGTGCGGGTGCTCGACCAAGACCTCTTCCAGTTCGGCCGGCGCGATGTTCTCGCCGCCGCGGATGATGGTGTCGTCACTGCGCCCTCCGATGAACAGGTAGCCGTCCTCGTCGAGCATGGCGATGTCTCTGGTTGGGAACCAACCGTGTTCGTCGAGCACCGAACCGATCCCCGTGTAGCGTCCGGAAACCTGTTCACCGCGGACGAACAGCTCACCGGTTTCCCCGGGCCCGAGCACGTTGCCGTCCTCGTCGCGAATCTGAACCTCGATGCCGGGCACCGGTTGTCCGACCGACGCCAACCGCCTGGCGACTTCGGGTGTGGACGCGGCCTGCGCCGACCGATGGTCGTCGGGGGTCAGCACCGCGATGGTCGAGCTCGTCTCCGTCAGGCCGTAGGCGTTGACGAAGCCGACTCCGGGCAGCAGTTCCAGGGCTCGGCGGACCAGCGGCAGCCCCACTTTCGAACCGCCATAGGCCAGGTTGCGTAGCGACGGCAGTTCATGGCCGTCGGCCTCCAGCGCGGCAACGATGCGGTCCAGCATGGTGGGCACCACGGTCGCGGCGGTCACCTTCTCGGCGTTGATCAGCCGAACCCATTCCTGCGCATCGAAATTCGGCAAGTAGACCATCTTGCGCCCGGCGTACAGATTCGACAGCGCGGCGCTCACCCCGGCGATGTGATAGGGCGGCACGCAGATCAGCGCGGCGTCGCTCTCGGCGGCCGATTCGAACTCCACCGTGCCGGTCACGTAGCTGGTCAAGTTGTTGTGCGACAGCTCGACGGCCTTGGGTTGCGACGTGGTGCCCGAGGTGAACAGCACCACCGCGACCGAGTCCGGGTCCGGGGATTCGGCCGCCCCCTCGTTGTCGCGCGCGGCCGCCAGGAATTCGTCGGTGGTCATCAGCCGGCCGGAAGCGTCGCCGACCATGTCCCGGTAGCGGCTGTCAACGATCACCAGCGGCTCGGGCAGGCGCTCGATCAGCGCCTGGATGCCGTCGGCGGACAGCCGGTAATTGATCGGGGTGAAGGCCAGCCCGGCGCGCGCGGCCGCAAAGATCAGCACCGGCAGCATCGCGCCGCCGGTGCCCACGTAGGCCACGTGTTTGGCGTTCGATCCCGCGATCACCCCGGCGCCGCCGTCGGCGAGATCGCTGAGCTGCTGCGTCGTCAGCCGCACGGAGCCGGAGGGCCCCTGCGATACAACAGCCGTGCGATCGGGATTGCTCGACACGGCCATCTCCAGCAGCAACGAAATACTCACGCTTGCACTTTCTCCGGTATCACCACGTTACAAAGCTGACCAAAAGTGTCATGCTCGACTGTAGTTTAGATCACGCGATACCGTCGATGACCGGGGCGCCTACGCTCAGCTGCCCGTCCAGCGCGGCGGGCGTTTCTCCGCGAAGGCGATCGCACCCTCCCTGGCGTCGTTGGACGCGAACACGGGAGCCAGGATCGCGTTCTGCTCGGCGAACATGTCCTCGGGGCTCCAGCCACGGGACTCAACGATGATCCGCTTGGTGGCGGCCACCGCGAGCGGCCCGTTGGCGGCGATCCTCTCGGCCAGCGCGATGGCCTCGTCGAGCGCCTTGCCCGGTTCGGCCAACACGTTGACCAACCCCAGCTTGTGGGCGCGCTCGGCCGGCAGGTTGTCACCGGTGAGCGCGAGCTCCATGGCGATGGCCGACGGGATGCGCTGCGGCAGCCGCAGCAGGCCGCCGCCACCGGCGACCAGGCCGCGCTTGACCTCGGGGATACCGAAGGCCGAATCCTTGGACGCGACGATCAGGTCGGTGGCCAATGCCAACTCGGTGCCGCCGGCGAGGGCGTAGCCCTCGACCGCCGCGATGAGCGGTTTGACGGGCGGACGCTCGGTGAAGCCCATCCCGCGACCCTCGACGATGGGCAGCTCGCCCCGCGCGAAGGCCTTGAGGTCCATGCCCGCGCAAAACGACCCACCCGCGCCGGTCAGGATGCCCACCGAAAGGCCCGCGTCACCGTCGAGCCGGTCGACGGCCTCGGCCAGACCGTTCGCCACGGCGGCGTTGACCGCGTTCTTGGCCTTCGGCCGGTTGATCGTGATGATCAGGATCCGATCCCGTTGTTCGACCAGGACTTCGGGTTCGTTGGCTTCTTCGCTCACGGTGCCGCACAGCTCCTTCGGGTAGCGGTGGCTGCTGTCGGAGAAGATGGTAGCGGTCGGCGGAAATGCAATTAACTTCCCCCGAGATTCCCGTTACCGCGGGACGCGGTCGCTCACCCTGCGGCGCCGGTCAGGCCGGTGCCATCGCGGCTTCGACGACAGTGAGCTCTTCGGAAAGCCCTGCGGCCCTGCGTATTTCGATGAAATCGGCGACCATGGCCTCGGTCACCTCGTGCGGGTCCTTGAGCGTGGCGCCGTCGGAGAGCACCGAGATGTTGAGCTGATCGACGTAACTCCACACGGTGATGTTGAGGCCGCTGCCTGCGGTCAACGGACCCACCGAATAGATCTCGGTGACCAGCGCCCCGCCGACGCGGCCGCGTTCGCGCGGTCCGGGAACGTTGGAGATGTTCAGGTTGAGGAGCTTGTTATGGCCGTCCCGCCCGGCCGCCCACCGGAAGAAGGCCTGAGTGGGGGCGGGCGGCATGTAGGCCGCCCAGCGGCTGACCAGCTCGGGACCCATCAGCTGGTTGCTTTCCTTGGCGGCGATGGCGTTCTCGTGGCTGCACCGCACCCGCTCCAGCGGGTCATCGGAGTCGGTCGGCAGGCCCACCAGCACACCGGTGAAGCGATTCCCGGAGATCCGCTCCGCCGAGAAGTCGAAACTCATCGGCACCGAGGCCAGCAGGGGCTCGGCCTTTCCGTCGTACCGCAACAGCAAGGTGCGCAGGGCGCCGGTCGCCATGGCCAGGACCATGTCGTTGATCGTCGCCCCGAGCCCCTTGCCGGTCTCCTTGACGTCGGCCAGGGACAGGGTGGCGGTCGCGAACCGACGGTCCGGGGTGATCTTGTGGTTCATGAAGGTCGGTGGCGGCTCGAATGGCCGGCTCAACTCCGGGGACAGCTTGCGCGCGCTGCGCCGGATCCGGCCCAGCCCCTGCGCGGTATAGCGGACCGTCGCGGGGATGCGCCCGACGTGGCGCAGGTGATCCGCGAACGCCGAACCCATCAGGTGCCGGGTGGTGGGCGCCGGGTCGCACTTATACGGCCCGCCCTCCGGCCCGGGTTGCAGGTCCATGCCACGGGCCATCAGGTTGGCCGAGGCGACGCCGTCGGCGAGCGCGTGGTGGATTTTGCCGACCACCGCGATGCGGTTGTTCGCCAGGCCCTCGACGAAATACATCTCCCAGAGCGGGCGGGTGCGATCCAAGGCGGTGCTGGCGATGCGGCCGATGGCGTCGTCCAGTTCGCGCCGGCCGCCGGGCGCGGGTAGCCGCCATGGGCGGATGTGGTAGTCCAGGTCGAGTTCGCAGTTTTCCCGCCACATCGGATGGTGGAGCTTGAAGGGGATCTCGACCAGCTGGTAGCAGAACGGCTCGAGCTTGTTCATCCGGCCGCGGATGACTTCGCGGAACGCGTCGATGCCGAAGTCACGCCGATCGGTATCGAGTTCGATCACAGCGGCTTTGATGGTGTGCATGTGCACGTTCGGCGTTTCGCTGTATAGCAGGACCGCATCCCACCCGCTCAGCCGTTTCACCGCTGCCCCTTGCCCATACAGGGACCATACTCAGCGGCGGCAGCTCAGATAACCTCTTTGACCGCGTTTGTCTTGGTGCGATAAACCTGGTTGAGGAACAGCGAAGTCGCGTGCGCCGCCGCGCCCGCCCGCTCCCCGTCGATGAGGTCGTACCCGTGGCCCGCGCCGGGCAACTCCAGGTAGCCCACCATCGAATGCGAGACCGCCCGCATCCGCTCGACGAAGCTGCGCGCCTGCTCGACGGGGATGACACTGTCCCTGCTGCCGTGAATCACCAAGAACGGCGGGGCATTTCGATGCACGCGTGCCATCGGGGACGCGTCGCGGAACACCTCGGGGTGACGGGCGATCCGTCGCTTGACCACGACCCGCTCCAGGAAATCGACGAACCGGTCCCGCTCTGGAGTCGAGCGGTCCTCCCAGTCGTAGCGGCCGTAGATACCGACCACGGCGTCCACCGAGGTGTTGGCGCCTTCCGGCAGCTTTGCGTGATACAGCGGGTCGTCGGGGGTGAGCCCGGCCAGTGCGGACAGGTGGCCGCCGGCCGAACAGCCCGCCACGGCGACGAAATCGCGGTCACCGCCGAACTTGTCGACGTTGGCGCGCGCCCACGCGATGGCGGTCTTGACGTCGATGATGTGCCGCGGCCAGCGGTGATGCGGCGCGACACGGTAGTCGATCGCCAGACAGACCCAGCCCTGCTCGGCCAAGCGGGACATCAGGGCCGAGCCCTGACCCATGGCCTTGCCATGCACCCAGGCGCCGCCCGGGACGAAGATCAGCACCGGCGCGGGTTGCGCGGGCAGATCCTTGCGGCGCCAGACGTCGAGCACCTGCGCCGGGTGGTCACCGTAGTGGACCGCGCGTCGGTGAAGGTACCGGCGCTGACGCACCGCGTCCCAAATCGGCGGCGTCCGTAGCGCCGCCGGCCAGTCCAGCTCGAGGTCCGCGGCCGACACGATCCCCCGCAGGGCCGCGACGGAGACCTCGTGGGTGCTTTCCCGGTCCCGGCGGCGGGTGTCGGCGCCCTCCGGCGGCTGCGGATTCTTGTTCCGGCCGGAGAGGAAGTCGGGGGCGTGCCGGGCGCCCCAGATGCCCATCGCGGTGAGGCCGCCCAGTGGCTCGAGGTGCTTGCCGACCACCGGCAGCGACGCACCCGCGACGCTCAAGGCCAGCGCGTAGTCGCCGGGACGAGCCCGCAGCAACCATTTCGCGCACGATCTCATAGCCGGCCTCCTTGCCGTCGTGTTAGAGCAGCGTACCCCCGCCCCCCGGTGCGAAACTGACGTTTGCGTCGACACAAGATCCGACATCGAAAAGGCATCTGATCTGCAGTTGCCAGCTGGCCAACCGCCCCGCTCCGAGCGACGGCACCATTTGCCAGACGGTGGGAAGCGGCCGGTCGCGACACGCTCACATCGCCGCCAGGCAGGCGATCACCCGACCGCCGACCAACCGGACACCGGTCAGGGTCAGACCGACCTGCGCGGCGAGGGCGGCGGCGCTGTCCACGCCGACCGACGCCCACCGGAACCACGGCCCGACCTCGCAGGCGGACTCCAGCCGGACCCAGCGCGAACGGATGCCGATGTGCTCGGCATCGAACTCGGCCACGCAACGCCCGCCCCGCGCCAGCAACTCGGCGGCCCGCCCCAGGATGCGGCGCGGGTCTCCACCGAGGCCGACGTTGCCGTCGACCAGCAAGACCGTCTGCCATAGTCCCATCGCGGGCAGGGGGTCGAACACATCGCCCAGCAGGACCGGCGCGCCGCCGCGGCCGGCCAACCGGATCGCGGTCGCCGACCGATCGATGCCCAGCGCCGGTATGCCCCGCTGAATCAGCCGCGCCACCAACCGGCCCGGCCCGCACCCCAGTTCGATCGTCGGCCCGGTGCACATCCGCGTGACGGCTTCGTCGAAGACTTCGTCGAAGGCGTCGCCAGATCCATCACCGGGACACACATCATCGGGAGATCGCACGCCCAGCCAGCGGTGCGTGGGCAGCGGCCGCAGCTCGCCGTCGTCATGGCGAATCCAACATCGCTCGCCGCCGAGCGCCTCATCGTAAAGATGCCCCAGCATTCACGCCCCTTGCGTCCTGCCCGACCGGACGGCCCACGCTCGGTCCCGCCGAGGGACGTTGCGCCGACGAACCAGCAACGGCTTGCACGCTGACGCATGCCGCGCTCGCCAGCATTTCACCGATACCCCGATCTTTCTTCGGCTAATCCACCGCCCCCGGGGCACGAACGCGGGTGCGGAATGGTTCATTGGCGACCCGCTTCGGCCGAAGTCCCGGTCACGTTGCCTCCCGATGGCTGAGCCGCCGCATATCACTGATAGCAGGCCTTGAGTATTCCGCGTCGGTGATACTGATGCGGTGCCGAACACCGATGTTCATCCTGACTTGCGGCGGTTCGCCCGTTTCGCCCCTCGTCGACTGGTCGGGCCCCGGACCCTGCCGATCGTGCGCGCGGGGGTCGCGTTGCGCGAGCGCCTCGGTAAGCCCGTCCGCGATGTCGAGATGATCACGCTCGGTTCGGGAGCCGGCGTCCGGCTGTTCCGCCCGGTCGGCGTGGCCGAGCCGACCCCGGCGCTGCTGTGGATCCACGGCGGCGGATACGTGATCGGCACCGCCCAGCAGGACGACCGGCTCTGCAACGGGTTTTGCCGGCGGCTGGGCATCACGGTCGCGTCGGTGGAATACCGCCTGGCGCCCGAACATCCGTATCCCGCGCCGCTGGAAGATTGCTATTCGGCGTTGACCTGGCTGGCCGGCTTGCCGTCCGTGGACCGGTACCGGGTGGCCGTCGGCGGGGCCAGCGCGGGCGGCGGCCTGGCCGCGGCGCTGGCCCTGCTGGCCCGCGACCGCGCCGAGGTCAGCCCCGCGTTCCAGCTGCTGGCCTATCCCATGCTCGATGACCGCAGCTCGACCACCCCCCACAATTCGAACTACCGGCTGTGGGACAACCGCAGCAATCAGTTCGGCTGGGCGGCGTACCTCGGCGACGCCGACCCGCGGGTCGCCGTGCCGGGGCGGCGCACCGACCTGAACGGGTTGCCGCCGGCCTGGATCGGGGTCGGCACGCACGACTTGTTCCACGACGAGGACCTGGCCTACGCCGAACGCCTGACGGCCGCCGGGGTGCCGTGCCAGGTGGAGACCGTTCCGGGAGCCTTCCACGGCTTCGACCTCCTCGTGCCCAAAGCGCAAGTCTCGCGGCGGTTTTTCGACAGCCAGTGCGGCAGCTTGCGCGCCGCGCTCGCCACCGCGCGGTGATCGCCGGTCACATCGCGAAGTAAACGAGCTCGCCGCCGATGATGGTGGCCGCCACCATCCCGGCGTCCAGCTCGGCCAGCGCGCTAGCCGGCGGCTCACTCAGCACACAGAGGTCCGCCGGTTGTCCGATTGCCACGGTCCGCGCCCGGCCCGGCCGGTCCGGCCGGCCCAGGAACATCGTCAAAGCCTCTCGGGCAGAGATACATTCGTTGGCGTTGAGGACGACACCGCTGGGGGTGGTGCGGTAGACGGCGGCGCGCATCGCCGTCCAGGGATCGCCGTGGCCGAACGGCATGTCGGTGGACAGCGCCACCGGCACCGTCGCCTTCAGCAAGGAGGCGACCCGCCACAGCTGGCCGTGCTCGGCGGCGGGCACATCGGCGAGGTAGTGATCGCCGCGCTCGGCAACGAAGTTGGGCTGCGTCACCACCGTGACCCCCAGCTCGGCGAGGTCGACCAGGTTGTCGTCGGGCACGACGGCGGCGTGCTCGATGCGGTCCTGCGGATGGCTGCCGGCGGCCCGCAGGGCGGCGATGGTGACCACGAGTTGGGCCGCGGTCACGCAGTGCACGGCGACCGGCAGCCCCGCGCCGTGGTGGCCGGCGATCCAGTCCGTAAGGGCATCCAGGTCCAGGCGGTCGTCGTGCAGGATTCTCTTCCCCGGGGACAGGAAACTCGGCCGTGGCCGGAACTCGCCGCGCCGGTGCGCCACCACCAGCGACACCAAGTCATCGGCGGCGAGGTCGGGGGTGGCGTCGGTGACGCCGGTGACGCCCGTCGCGGTGATGCGCCGGCTCAGTTCCGCCAGGTCGCTCTCGCGCTTCTGCAGCAGGTCCGACCAGCCGTGGTCCGCGCTGCGCAGGCGCCCGTCGGGATGTCCGGCCAGCCCGACCCGGCCCAGCGCCTCGGAGTTCAGGATCCACAGCGCACCGCTGCGGTGCTGGATACGCACCGGGATGCTGCGAACCATGGCGTCGAGGGCGGTCCGGTTCAGGTCGCCGGCCACCGATTCGTGGTAGCCGACGGCGCGAATCCACCCGTCGGGCCCCGGGGTCGCATTCGACAGCAGTTGTGTCAGTTCGGTTTTGGTGCTGACCCCGGGTGGCCCGACGAGGAACGAATCCAGCGCGGAGGCCGCCGAGCGCAGGTGCACGTGGTGGTCGTGAAGGCCCGGCAGGACGGTTCCCCCGCCGGCGTAGAGCACGCCCTCGCCGGGCTCGACGAGCAGGCCGTCGCCCATCTCGTCGATCTGGTCGCCGACCCGGATATCGGTGGTCGTCCCGTCCAGCAGCGTGGCCCGACGAATCAGCATGGCGGGCAACCTCGTTCGGTCACGATGCGGCGCACGGCCTCGTTGTCCGCGCCCAGCCGTGCCGCCGGCCGGGCCGCCGGAGGAACCGGTGGGGGCGGCGCGGGCAGGTTCGAGGCCGACGCTTGCGTCGGCAGCGCCGCGTAGCCGGCGGCGACGCCCGCCATCGAGACCTCGATCACCTCGCCGCCGCCGCGGCCCAGCGACTCGGCGACAACCAGGGCCGCCTCCAGCCCCGTCAGCGGATCGGCGATGGCGTCGCCGCAGAACACCGGTCCGTCGGCGGCCGCACCGACGAGCCCGCCGCCCACCGCGGCGTCGTCTCCGAACGCCGGCCTGCCGTCGTCATGTCCTTTGATGCGCAGCCAGATTCGTCCCTCTCCCGGCTCGACGTGCTCCGGCCCGAGCCGGCGCCGCGTCAGCGCGGCGGGGCGCGAGCCTTCGATCACGACGTCGGCGACGGCGAGCAACGCGCGCAACTCGTCGGCTTGACGGTCGAAATCGATGCAGTACGAGAGCTTTTGACCGTTCATCCAGTCGAAGAACAGCCGGTTGCCCGCGCGGGTGCCGTCCGGGCGGCCCGGGCTCTCGACTTTGACGACGATCGCCCCGGCGCGTGCCAGCAGCTGTCCGCACAGCGGGCCGGCCCACATCGAGGACAGGTCGGCGACCAGCAGGCCCGCGGCGTCGCGCGCGCGCCCCCGGGCACCCCTTGGCCGTATTCGCGGAAAGGTGGCCCGGGCTTCGCCCAAGCCCGCCGCGGGGATGTCGAGCAGGGACGCGCGCTCGATGACCGCGGAGAGCGGACGCGTTGCGGCCCAGCGCCGCAGCATCGGCCAGGGGTCGCCGGCCACGTCGTCGGTTTGCACCAGCGCGGGGACGGCGGCGGCGTCGTCGGGGCGCGACAGCGTGATCGCGCACCAGCCGTCGACACCGGCCAGCAACCGGGTGGCGCCACCGGCGGACACCCGGCCACCGCGGGTCAGACCCAGCAGCCCGGCCCGCCCGGCCAGCAGCCCGGCGGCATCGATCGTGATGCCCAAGCGCTCGGCGACGGCCGCGGCCACCCGCTGGGCGTGGGCCAGCACGTTCGCGCGGGAGAAGTCCGGCGGCCCGTCCGGCAGGCCGGTCAGGTGGGCCAGCCCGCTGCTCCCCCACATCGACCTAGCCGAGCTCACGCCCCCCATTGTGCTCGTGGCGCCCTCAGAACTGCAGCGCGCTGAATCGCCAGTCCAGCACCGCGCGGTCCGGTTCACCCGCGGCGTAGACCAGCGACCGCAGCCCCAGCACCCCCCCGTGGTCGGTCGGCTCGGCCGACTCGACGTGCAGCTCGCTGTACACGGTGTCACCCTCGTGGACCGGCCCGGTGTGATCGCACGACTCCCAGCCCAGCACCGTCACCAGATTGGGCATCAGCCTGCTCGCCTGCGCGAGAGCCAGCCCGATGGTATGCCCGCCGTACACCAGCCTCCGCCCGCTGGTCCGCGAATCATGATGTGTGGCAGCAATATTCAGGGTGAGCCGGGCCAGCTCGGGCGCGCTGCTGACCACGTCGCCGGTGCTGTGCAGTACCGCGCCGGCCAGGCCGGGGTCGAAGTGCGGACCGGGCACCTTGTTCCGGAACACCTCGCCGTCCCATAGCGCGGTCGGATCGGCGGCGGGGCCGGGCACGTCGGCGCCGATGGTGGACAGATCGTCGTGCGGCGCCTGGTCGGGCCGCCAATCCGGGCCGGCGGGCAGCATGCCGCATCGGTAGAAGTCGAGGACCAGTCGATCGGCCTGGTCGATCGTGGTCATCCGAAGCGCCACCAGTCCCGTCGGCGCCCGGCCCGGTTTCGGCGAATTAGCCCGTAGCCCAACAACTTCGGTGCGGGTGTAGATGGTGTCGCCGATGACCGGGAACCGGTGGAACGTAAGGCCGCGGTAGAACAGGTTGGCTTTCACGCGCCCGGTGGCCAGCGTCGAGTGGCCGATCGCGACGTCGCACACCAGCGCCGGGTGTGCCAGCGGTCCCGGCACGCCGGTCACGGCGGTGCACAGCACGGCGTCCAGCGCGAGCCGCAGCCGATCGCCCACGATCGCCTGGTGGGCGGCGGCCAATCCCGAGGACAGCGTGGTCGCCGGCGCCCAGTCGAAGACCTGACCGACCGAGAGATCGTCGAAGTACGGCCCACCGGCGCGGATCCCCGCATACCCGTCACTAGTCACAACGCCACATGCTGGCAGGCTGTGGAATCGGGGGTCAACTCGTGGCGATCGCGAGCGCGGCGAGGCCGGGCGAAGCGGGTCGCCACCATCAACGCTGGAGGGTGTTCGCAGGTGAATGACGACGAAGAGATGCTGGTCGCCACGGTGCGGGCGTTCGTCGACCGCGACGTCAAGCCGACCGTCCGCGAGGTCGAGCACGCCAACACCTATCCCGAGGCGTGGATCGAGCAGATGAAGCGAATCGGCATATACGGCCTGGCGATTCCCGAGGAATACGGCGGATCACCGGTGTCCATGCCGTGCTACGTGCGGGTCACCGAGGAGCTGGCCCGGGGCTGGATGAGCCTGGCCGGCGCGATGGGCGGGCACACCGTGGTGGCCAAGCTGCTGGCGCTGTTCGGCACCGAGGAGCAGAAGCGGGCCTACCTGCCGGCGATGGCGACCGGCGAGCTGCGGGCCACCATGGCGCTGACGGAACCCGGCGGCGGCTCGGACCTGCAGAACATGACGACGAGCGCTGCGCCCGACGGTTCCGGCGGCTTGTTGATCAACGGTGCCAAGACGTGGATCAGCAACGCGCGGCGGTCCGGGCTCATCGCACTCCTGTGCAAGACGGATCCGAATGCCACGCCACGGCACCGAGGCATCTCGATCGTCCTCGTCCAGCACGGACCCGGCCTGACGGTGTCGCGGGATCTGCCCAAGCTGGGCTACAAGGGCGTCGAGTCCTGCGAGCTGTCCTTCGACAACTTCTCGGCACCCGAGTCGGCCGTGCTGGGAGGCCGGATGGGCGAGGGCTTTTCGCAGATGATGAAGGGGCTCGAGACGGGCCGCATCCAGGTGGCCGCGCGGGCCCTGGGCGTGGGCACGGCGGCGCTCGAAGACGCGCTGGACTACGCGCAGCAGCGGGAAAGCTTCGGCCGGCCGATCTGGAAGCATCAGTCGGTCGGCAACTACCTGGCCGACATGGCGACCAAATTGACCGCGGCCCGTCAGCTCACCCGCTACGCCGCCGAGCGTTACGACAGCGGCGAGCGTTGCGACATGGAAGCCGGCATGGCCAAACTGTTCGCCTCCGAAGTGGCGATGGAGATCGCGCTGAACGCCGTCCGGATTCACGGCGGCTACGGTTACTCATGCGAATACGACGTGGAACGCTACTTCCGCGACGCGCCTTTGATGATCGTCGGCGAAGGAACCAATGAGATTCAGCGCAACGTGATTGCCGGGCAGTTGGTCGCGCGCGGCGGTATCTGAGCGGAGCCCGAATCTCCCGGCCTGGCGCCGGGGTGTGCTGTATCTTTGCCTGACTTCGCAGCAACAGCAGAGCGGCAGCAGGAGTAACCAAAGAAAGAAAGCAGCTGCCATGAGTTATCCCCCAGGGCCGTACGAAGGTTCCCCAGAATGGCAGGGCCAGCAGCAGCCGGCTTGGCAGGGCCAGCCGCCGGGCTGGCCGGGTCACACCGGTCGGCAGGCCAGCAGCCGGGTTGGCCGGGCCAGCCGCGAGCCGGACAACTACCTCGTTTGGGCGATCCTGGTCACCGTGCTGTGCTGCCTCCCGTTCGGGATCGTCTCGATCGTGTACTCCACCAAGGTCTCCGGGCTGTGGTCCCAGGGCCGGTATGCCGAGGCCCAGGCCGCGGCCGACAACGCGAAGAAGTGGGCCATCATCGGCGCGATCGTGGGCGCGGCGTTCGCCGCATATGTGATCGTGTACGTCATTCTGTCGTTCGCGATGTTTTCGGCGATTGTCTCGCCCTCCCGTCCACGACCACCACCACGTATTCGGGCTTCTGAGCGAGGCCTTAGGCGCCAACGTAACTCGCGTCCACCAGCCCCCAGGCACAGCGCGGTGTCGGCGCCGATGGCTGCGCCGGACAGCACCAGATACGCGGTGCGCCAGCGCCCGATCCGGCGCGTGACGCTGACGGTTCCGCCGGCGCCGGGGATCAGGCCGAGGCCCAATTCGGGTAGCCCGAACACCGAATCATCGTGCGCCTCAACCCATCCGCAAAACGCCGCCATCTCCAATCCGCTGCCCATCACCCGGCCGTGAACCTCGGCGCGGCATGCTCGGCCGAGCCGGGCGGTCAGCGCATCGAGCGCCAGGGCGGGGCTGTGCCGGGTGCGAGCCAGGTGCGCGCTCGCCGGATCGGCGAAGGTACCGAATTCCGCGAGATCGCCCGCCGCTGCAAAACGATGGTCCGTTGCCGCTCAACACGATCCCGGTCACCGACGGGTCCAGCTGCGCGACGGCCAGCGCTTCGAGCAGCGCGGCCCGCGCATCGGTGGAAAACGCGTTGTGGCGTTGCGGCCGGTTGAATGTGATGTCGCAGCGTGTCGCCGTCGCGCTGCGCCCGCACCGGGTCGGCGATGTCGGGCATCCGTGCCGGGCCGCGTTCCTGCAACCAGCGCGCGAACTCGGGGCCGGCCTGCAAGGTCGAATAGGCCAGCGACTCGGTCACCACCGCGGACAGTGCCGGCCCCCCAGGCTCCACCCCGCGCAACACGTCGTCACAGACGCTGCTGGCGTGCGGCCAATGGTGACAGCGAATTCTCAGCTCGGCGAGGGCATCGGGCACCGAATCGACGGTAACCACCCGGCGATCGTCACAGCGGTCCTCGGTCAGGGTGAAAGTAGCCGTCTGAAGCCATGATTCGCAGCGGGCGAGGTCGGCGGCGGCGCCGTGCGCGAGGATCACCCCCGGCGGGGATGCGGCGCCCGCTTCAGGACCGGCCTCCGTCGCGCTCGACAGGTCAACCACCCGGAGCATGCGTCACACCGAGTATTTCTCGATCAGCCCGTTCTTGTAGAGCTTGCCGGTGTCGGTGCGCGGCAGCTGCGCCTCGAACGCGATCGATCGCGGACACTTGTAGTGCGCCAAGCGATCTCGCAGCCACATCAGCAGCTCGTCGGCGAACTCCGCGGTGGCGTCGGCCGGGTCGACGGTTTGCACGGCCGCCAGTACGCGTTGCCCCATCTCGTCGTCGGGAACCCCGAACACCGCCGCGTCCAACACCTTCGGGTGGGTGACCAGAAGGTTCTCGGTTTCCTGCGGATAGATGTTCACCCCGCCCGAGATGATCATGTGGTGACGCCTGTCGGTCAGGTACAGGTAACCCTCTTCGTCCACATAGCCGACGTCGCCGACGGTCACCCAGCCGTGCATGTCTCGGGACGCGGCAGTCTTGGCCGCATCGTTGAGGTACTCGAAGGAATAGCCGCCCGCGAAATAGATTTCGCCGGCGTGACCCGGCGCCAACTCGTTACCGCTCTCGTCGACGATATGAATCTCGCAAGCCATCGGCTTGCCTACCGAGCCCGGATGCGCCAGCCACTCCTCGGCACTGATAAGCGTCGACCCGATCGCCTCGGAGGAGGCGTAGTACTCATCGATGATCGGCCCCCACCAGTCCATCATCTGCTGCTTGATCTCCACCGGACACGGCGCGGCCGCGTGCATCACGCGCCGCAGACTGGACAGGTCGTACGAATTCCGCACTGCCTGTGGAAGTTTCAGCATCCGGGTGAACATCGCCGGGACGAACTGGCCGTGCGTGACGCGGTGGCGCGCGATGGCGTCGAGGCAGCCTTCGGGATCGAATTTCTCCAACACAACGGTGGTGACCCCGCCGGCCTGCGCGCTCATCGACCATACCGATGGCGCGGTGTGATACAGCGGCGCCGGGCTCAGGTAGATCGAATCCGGGTTCATCCAGAAACTGACCAGCGCCGACATCATCCCGGGCGCCTCGGCGGGCGATACGTGGGGCAATTCGCGTTTGATGCCCTTGGGCCGGCCGGTGGTGCCCGACGAATACTGCAGCAGATCGCCTTCGCATTCGTCGTCGATCGGTGTATCCGGTTGGTCGGCAACACATTCCGGGTAGGGTTGCCAGCCTTCCAAATCATCATCGGCGATCATCAGCAGCCCGGGCAGGCCGCCCGGCAAATGCTCGCCCAGGTTCTCGGACGTCTTGCGCAGCGCCGCCGAGCCGATGATCGCCTTGGCGGCGCTGTTGTCGACGATGTAGGCGGCCTCGGCCGCGGTCAGGTGGGTGTTGATCGGCACGTAGTACAGACCGCTGCGCCGCGCCGCCCACATGACCGCATGCATGTGCTCGTTGTTCTCCATGAGGATCGCGACGGCGTCGCCCTCGGCCAGGCCGGCCAGCCGAAAGTAGTGCGCCAGCCGGTTGGCGCGCGCCTCCAGCTCGTCGAAGGTAATGACCGTGCCGGACGGGTGGAGAATAACGGCCGGCTTACCGGCGCCGAGATACTCGCGAATCTGCATGCGCAGACTGTACCGCCGCAAAACTTGACGGGCGTCAAGTGGGCGCTGGGTCCGCTAGTCACCGGGCAGCAGCAGGGCGCTGTCGCCGAATTCATGCCAGAGATAGCCGCGCTCGACGGCCGCCCGGTAGGCCATGGCGACCAGCTCCGGACCCGCGACAGCTTCCAGCAGTAGCAGGTGCGAAGCGCCGGCGTCATGCCACCCGGTGATCAGGCCGTCGACCACCCGGGCGGGACGGCCGGGCCCGAGCACCAGTTCGGTCCAGCCGACCGCCTGCCGTACCACGCCGGCGGGGTTCGCGGCAGACTCCAGCGCGCGGGTCACCGTGGTGCCCACGGCGATCACCCGGCTGCCGGCCGCGTGCGCCGAGTTGACCATGCGCGCGGTAGCGGCCGGCACACAGAACAACTCCGGACTCGGTGGCTCGCCGGCGTCGGCCGACGACACACCGGCGTGCAGCGTGATCGGCGCGATCCCGATCCCGGCGGAAACCAGAGCGGTCACCAGCTCGGTGCTGAAAGGCCGTGCCGCACTGGGCATCTCAGCACTGCCCGGGTGGCGGGCGAAGACGGTCTGGTAGTAGCGCAACGGCCATGCTCGCGGCACGTAGGAATAGCGAATCGGTCGCCCATGCCGGGCGAGGTATGACCCGACATCCCCTTCGAGGACAACCCGTGCGGTCCACAGCCGTGCGCCGTCGACCCCGGGCTCCGGATAGGACGACCCGATGAGGAGCGCCGCACCGCCGGGCAGCTCGATGCGTTCGCCGGGCCGGACGTCGGGCAGCTGCCCGGTCGCGTCCCCCGCAGCCCGCAACTCCACCACCCAGGCCTTGGCGGCACGGGCCATCGAGAAGTGCACCGCGATGGGCCGCCCGGCACAGAGCCCGTCCACCGCGGCGGGCAGGGTGGCGGAGTTGTTCACCACCACGAGATCGCCCGGCCGGAGATAATCGCAGAGGTCGCCGAAGCGGGCGTCGCTAACCCCGGCCGGGCGGGCAACCAGCAGCTTGACCGCGTCGCGGGCCACCCCGTGCGCCTCCGGCGGCTCGAAGGCGTCCGAACCCGGCGGGCGGTGGAAGTGGGTGCGTGGCATCGCCTTAACAGCGGTCACCGCGGCGCTCCGGATAACGCCAGGTCCGCCGCCCGGTAGCGACCGGCGGCGGGCCGGGTGTCCAACAGGCGCAGCAACGACGGCGCGACCGACTTCGGCTCGGCACGGTCGGAGATGTCCTCACCGGGAAACGCCGCCTGGTGCATCTCGGTTCGCATGTCGCCCGGATCGAGGGCGTAAACCGCCACAGCGGACGTCTCGGCCGCCAGGATTGCCGACAGCTGATCCAACGCGGCCTTCGACGATCCATATCCGCCCCAGCCCGGATAGGGCTCGACGGCCGCGTCGGACGTCAGGTTGACGATCATCCCCGCGTTTCCGGTGAGTGCGGGCAGCGCCGCCTGGATCAGCGCGAGCGGTGCGAACAGGTTGGTCTCGTACACGGTCCGCAGCTCGGCGAGGGGGTAGTCGGTGAGCGCCGGCTGCGGGCTGGGCCCGAGCCGACTGGCGTTGTTCACCAGCAGGCGAAGGGGCCCTGCGTCGTTCGCAGCGGCGACGAGTGCGCCACGATGCCGGGCGTCCGTGACGTCGCCGGGCAACGCGATCAGCCGATCTGAATCCAGTTCTGCGGCAGTAACTTTGAGGTCAATGGCGCGGCGGGCATCGGCGACGACGGTCCACCCCCGGTCGAGCAGGGCGGCAGTCACCGCCTTGCCGAACCCGCGTGAGGCGCCGGTGACGATGGCAACGGGACGATTAGATTGAGTCATACGTCCCATAGTGATAGTTGAAGTAAACTTTAAGTCAAGTCCCCAATCGAGGAAGGCCACATGGACAAACGGGATTTGTTCACCGTCAGCGACATTGCCCGCCGCAGCGGCTTCGCCGCCTCGGCGATTCGCTTCTACGAGAGCCAGGGACTGATCACCGCGACCCGGACGGCCGGCGGTCAGCGCCGATTCGAGCGACAAATGCTGCGGCGGCTGGCCTTCATCAAGGCAGCCCGAAACGTCGGATTGAGCCTGGAGGAGGTTGCCGACGCGCTGGCGGAGTTGCCCGACGGCCGCACCCCGACCCGCGCCGACTGGGCGCGGCTGTCCAAAACCTGGCGCGCGCGCCTCGACGATCAAATCGCCGGGCTGATCGCGCTTCGTGACAACCTTGACTCGTGCATCGGCTGCGGCTGCCTGTCACTGAAACGCTGCGCCATCTCCAATCCGGGCGACTCGGCGGCGGTCGCCGGGGCGGGCGCGGTGTATCTGCCGAAGTCGCTGCGACGACAAGCGATCAGGGGCTAGCGCAAATGGTTCTCAGCTCGATTCGGACAGCCGCTGCTTGAGAGCCTCGAACTCGTCCTTGACGCCGGTGGGCAGCTTGTCGCCGACGAACTCGAACCACTCTTCGATCAGCTGCAGTTCCCGGCGCCACTCGTCGGCGTTGACCGCCAGCGCCCGCGCGACGTCTTGACTGTCGACGTCGAGGCCGTCGAGGTCCAGGTCCTCGGCACTCGGCACGACGCCGATCGGGCTGTCCTGACCGCCGGCCTTGTGCTCGATGCGGTCGACGATCCACTTCAGCACGCGGCTGTTCTCACCGAAGCCCGGCCACAGGAATTGACCCTCGTCACCGCGCCGGAACCAGTTGACGAAGAACACCTTCGGCAGCTTGGACTCGTCGGAGTTCTTGCCCAGGTCGAGCCAATGCTGGAAGTAGTCGCCGACGTGGTAGCCCAGGAACGGCAGCATGGCCATCGGGTCGCGGCGCACGGTGCCGACCTTGCCCTCGGCGGCGGCGGTCTGCTCGCTGCCCATGGTGGCCCCCATGAACACGCCGTGCTGCCAGTTGCGGGCCTCCGTCACCAGCGGCACCGTGGTCTTGCGGCGGGCGCCGAACAGGATGCCGGAGATCGGCACGCCCTGCGGGTCGTCCCACTCCGGCGCCAGGATCGGGCACTGCGACATCGGCGTGCAGTAGCGCGAATTCGGATGTGCCGCTTTGGTTTCCGTCTCGCGGATGTACCAGTCCTGGCCCTTCCAGTCGATCAGGTGATCCGGCTCGCCCTCCAGGCCTTCCCACCACACCTCGTCGTCGTCGGTCAGAGCGACATTGGTGAAGACGGTGTTGCCTGCCGCGATGGTGCGCATCGCGTTGGGGTTGGACTTCCAGTTGGTGCCCGGCGCCACCCCGAAGAAGCCGAATTCGGGGTTGACCGCGTACAGGCGGCCATCCTTACCGAACCGCATCCAGGCGATGTCGTCACCCAGCGTTTCCGCGCGCCAACCCGGGATGGTCGGCTGCAGCATGGCCAGGTTGGTCTTGCCGCACGCCGACGGGAACGCCGCGGCGAAGTAGTACGCCTTGTTCTCCGGTGAGATCAGCTTCAGGATCAGCATGTGCTCGGCGAGCCAGCCCTCGTCGTGGGCCATCGCCGAGGCGATGCGCAGCGAGTAGCACTTCTTGCCCAGCAGGGCGTTACCGCCGTAGCCGGAGCCGTAGCTCATGATCTCGCGGGTTTCCGGGAAGTGGGTGATGTATTTGGTGTCGTTGCACGGCCACGCCACGTCCTGCTGGCCCGGCTCCAGCGGGGCGCCCACGGAGTGCAGCGCCTTGACGAAGAAGCCGTCGTCGCCCATCTTCTCCAGGGCGGCCTTGCCCATCCGGGTCATCACCTTCATGGAGACGACGACGTACTCGGAGTCGGTGATCTCCACACCGAGCTTGGGGTCGTCAGCGCCGAGCGGGCCCATGCAGAACGGCACCACATACATGGTGCGGCCGCGCATGCAGCCGCGGTACAGGTCGGTCAGGGTGGACCGCATCTCGGCGGGGTCCATCCAGTTGTTGGTCGGTCCGGCGTCGATCTCCCGCTCGGAGCAGATGAAGGTCCGCGACTCCACCCGCGCCACGTCGGACGGGTCGGACAGCGCCAGGAACGAGTTCGGGTACTCCTTGGGGTTCAGCCGCTTGAACGTGCCCGCCTCGACGAGCTGATCGGTCAGCCGCTGCCACTCCTCGCCGGAACCGTCGGCGAAAACCACCCGCTCAGGCTGGGTGAGCTCGGCAACCTCCTGTACCCACGACAGCAGCCCCTGATGCTTCGTGGGTGCGGTGTCCAATCCGGGAATGGTCGCTGAGGTCATCGAAGTCTCCTGAATTCTTCTGCGTCTCGGGCTTCTCGAGCTGCCTACCGCGTATGCGGTCGCCCACACACCGGTTGACATGGTGGCGTTAACTACAGGTTATCGTGAGCACCTTGTCGGGGAAGCCTTGGGCAGGTATAAGCCTTCTCACAACAACGATTCAGAAGCTCACGACGTTTCGCCATCACCGCTCCTAAAAGCCGGTTTTTCGGTTTCCTCTTGTTCTCCGTCTTTTTCCGCATCCGAAGCGGAATTACCGGACAGAGGTATACCCGCTTCACCCAGTTCTGCACGTACGGCGTCCAGGGCCGCCAGCACCGTGGGCATCTCCCGGTCCCGGGCGGCCGCGGCCCGCGATGCGGCCATGGCGTGCGCCCGCAGTTCGCGGTCGATGGCGCTGACGTGGTCGCTCACCTCGGCGTTCTCGACCTCGTCCTGCGCCAGCACCGCCTTGCTGAGCACCGACTCGGCCACCAGGACGCGGGTGGCGACCAACTCCTCGGCCACCGACCGCAGAGAGGAGGTCACCTCACCCGCCCAGCGGTCCAGCAGCGCCCGGTCGTGCAGCAGGCTGCGGATATTGATCACCAGCAGGGTGACCGCCAACCCGATCGCCACGCACGTCAGGGCGGCGACGGCGGACAGCGCGGGGCTGAGCCGACCGGCCAGCCCGCTCATCAGCCGGCTCAGGGTCAGCGCCACGCCCAGGCCGAACCCGGCGCCCAGCAGCATCATCAGCCAGATTTCGTGCCGCCGCGATTTCAGCGGGGGCGCTGGGATGTCGACCGTGGGCAGCTGCTCGAGGGCCGGCAGGTTTGTCGAGACCCCCACCACCTGCGCGACGTCCGCGAGGTGGGTGGCGGTGCCCTCGTTCACTTCGGCGACCACCTCGGCCAGCCGGCCACGCGTGTGCGCCTCGAAGCCGGGCATGTTGCGCCGCGACAACCCCGCGGCGTCTTCCTGCAGCTCGGTGCGCACCGACGAGCAACGGTTTCGCGCGAAGTGGGACAGCTGGACCCGCGCCTGCTGGATCTGACCGCGCAGCGTGATGGTGCGCTCGGTTTTCGCCTCGCGCCGCCGCCGCAGGGCCGTGCTGCGCTCGTCGCGCAACGCGTCGACCCGCGCCCGCCGCCCGGCGCCGTCGGCATCGCGGCCGAACCGCTGCGCGACGGTCTTGAGCCGAACCTCCCAGGCCCGCAACCTGTTTCGGCGCTCGAGCTCGGAGTCCGCCAGTCGCTTCGAGAGGGTCTCCACCAATTCGTCGACGCTCGGCTCGCCGAGGTCGGGTAAGGCGGCCGCGCCCACCCAAATCACGCCGCGGTAGCGCGGCGCGTGCGCGGCCAGGGTCTCGCGGTTGGCGGCGAGGACGTCGCGCCAGGCGCGATGCACGTCGATTTTCGACACCACACCGACCACCGCATCGGTGTGCGCGGCCGCGGCATCCAGCAGCGCGCAGTCCGACTCCGCGAGATGGGCCGCCGCGGAGACGACGAAGACGATCGCCATCGGCACCTCGCCGGGTCCCAGCTCCGCCGACTCGACGACGGGGTGCGGCAGCCGTTCGCGCAGGGCCGCGGCCACCGCGCTCACCCCTGCCATCCACGGTCCGGTCACCAGCACCGCGTCGCGACGGTGGACGGCGGGGGCGTCCAGCTCCGGTCCGATGCTCGCCACCAGCGCGTCGACTTGGGCGATCGGATCGTCGTGCTGCTCGCCGCTCACCGCCAGTCCCCCGGCGGCGCCGCGGGCAGCGACCCGCAGGCATGCGACCACAGCCGCATCGATCCCCTGGCGATGTCCGCGCCGCAGGCGCGGTGCAGGTCGCTTCCCGAAGCGCGGCTGTAGCGCCGCCACCGCACCGCGCGGGGCAGGTGGGCGGACGGGTCGCGGTCCCAATCAGCGGGTCCCGAATTGTCTGGATCCAGCCCGGCCGCCTCGGCCAGGTCGACGGCGGCCGCCATCCGTGCGACCACCGTGTCGTCGTGGGACAGGAAGCCACCGATCCGCTCCCCGCGTTCGCCCGAGCCGACGGCCAGCGCCTCCAACTCCGCGACGGCGTCCAGCACCCGCCGGTAGCGCACCTCCGCGCCGGCGATCGAGATGTGGGACAGGACGGCGTCGACACCGCTCGTCCGGCGCAGCAGGGCCCGCACCTGCGCCGAAGTTCTGCCCTGCCGGACCGCGGCAACGCCGAGCGCGATGCCGAACAGGTCCAGGGTCTCCAGCAAGCGCAGCCGCACGGCGGCCGGCACGGCGACGTCCGCCGCCAGGAATCCGGCGAAGGAGCCGTCGAGCGCGGCGGCCGCACCGGGGTGCGCGGCCAGCGTCTGCAGCGCCGCCCACATCGGGGGGTCCGGGTCGTCGAGCGCGGCGACCGCGAGCAGGGCGGTCATCGGCACCATCGGCGCGCCCAGCACGGCGGCAAGCTCCGCGCAGCGCGCCCGCGCCGCCGCGATCGGCCCGTCCCCGCGGGAAAGGGACCCGGTCAGGTCCGCTTTGTTCAGCACCGCCAACACCGGGCGCCCAGCGGCGGCGATCGCGTCGATGTCTTCCGGCTTGACCACCTCGGAGGTCACATACACGACGATGTCGACATCCCGACCGTCGGCGCTCAGCACCGAGATCCCGGCGCCGACTCCGGCGCGGTCCAGCGCCCGGGCCACCGTGTCACAACCCACGCCGCGGCGTCCTCGAACCAGCACGCGCAGCGGCGCGGCGGTGCGCTCGGCGACGGCCGTCACGCGCGGGTCAGCGTGGCCGGCCGCGAATCGCGCCAGCTCGTCGACGAAAATCTGGTGTCCTTGTCCCCTCATGCCCTGCCTGTTCGGTTCGATGGGTCCGATCGTTCGGCCGCCGTTGCCACTACCGCATGCGGGGCCTCGCCGAGGCCGGCTTCGTTTGCCGGGGGCCGATCGGTCCCACCGAATGGTGGCACCTGCGTCACCTTGATGCGAGCCACCGTCTGACTGTTACCAGCTGAAGGCAACTGTTGGGTATCAATCTGGACCAGGGGCGGCTACAGCAGTGGTTTATGGGCCACCATGGACAAATGCATGCGCAACCCGGGGCGGGAGTGTGTCCCGACGCGCCGGAGGAGGACGCGGACGGCCGTCGCGACCAGCGCTATCTTCCGGCATCGAGCTTTCGCTCCCGACGGTCCGCCCTTTCCGGCGCCCAGCGGGATACGTGGGAGCGGCTATGGCCGGAGCTGGGCCTATCGGTGGGCGCCGCGGCCGGGGAAGTCGCCGGTGACCAGGAGCCGCTGGACACCCGCGCATGGTTTGGCCGCCAGGCGCCGCTGGTGCTCGAGATCGGCTGCGGCAGTGGCACATCGACGCTGGCGATGGCCATGGACGAGCCCGATATCGATGTGGTCGCGGTGGAAATCTACAAGCGGGGGCTGGCGCAACTACTGTGCGCGATCGACCGCGAGAGGGTCGGCAACATCCGCTTGATCCGCGGCAACGGGGTCGACGTGCTGCAGCGGCTCATCGCGCCCGGTTCGCTGACCGGGGTCCGCGTCTTCTTCCCCGATCCCTGGCCCAAGGCCCGTCACCACAAGCGCCGGTTTCTGCAACCGGGAACGATTGGCCTGATCGCCGACCGGTTACTCCCTGGTGGTGTCCTCCACGCCGCGACGGACCACCCCGGCTACGCCGAACACATCGGCGAGGTCGGCGACGCCGAACCGCGGTTGCGTCGCGTCGATCCCGAGAGCAGGCTGCCGATCTCGGTGGTGCGGCCGACCACCAAATACGAGACCAAGGCCCACGAGGCGGGCAGCGCGGTGACCGAATTCACCTGGCTTAGGCAATGAAAAGGCGATGACCATGAGCCTGACGGAACAACAGACCGCGTCAGCAGAACGCCTGGAGTCGCCGACGGATTTGTCCGGCGAGGCGCTGGGAAGCTTCTCACCGCCGGGTGGACGCGTCCTGTTGGTCTGGGACGCGCCCAACCTCGACATGGGGCTGGGCTCGATCCTGGGTCGACGCCCCACCGCACTGGAGCGCCCGCGGTTCGACGCCCTGGGGCGCTGGCTGCTGGCGCGCACGGCCGAGGTCAGCTCCGGCCGGCCGGGTGTCGTGGTCGAACCCGAGGCCACCGTCTTCACCAACATCGCGCCGGGCAGCGCCGAGGTCGTCCGGCCCTGGGTGGACGCCCTTCGTAACGTGGGTTTCGCGGTGTTCGCCAAGCCGAAGATCGACGAGGACAGCGACGTCGACCGCGACATGCTCGCCCACATCGAACTGCGGCGCGGCGAGGGGCTGGCGGCGCTGGTGGTGGCTTCGGCCGACGGGCAGGCGTTTCGTCAACCGCTGGAGGAGATAGCACGCACCGGAGTCACGGTTCAAGTCATCGGATTTCGCGAACATGCGAGTTGGGCACTAGCGTCGGATACCTTGGACTTTGTCGACCTGGAAGACATCAGCGGTGTATTCCGGGAGCCCTTGCCGCGAATCGGCCTAGATTCGCTGCCTGACCAGGGGGCGTGGCTTCAGCCATTCCGGCCGCTGTCCGCTCTGCTGACCGCGCGTGTGTGACACTGGAAAACCGATGCGCGGGTCGTTAACGATCCAGTAAGGAGCTTGCGTGTTCGCCTGGTGGGGTCGAACTGTGTACCGCTATCGGTACATCGTGATCGGGGTCACGGTAGCTCTGTGCCTGCTGGGCGGCGTTTTCGGGCTGAGCCTTGGTAAGCATGTCACACAGAGCGGCTTCTACGACGACGGCAGTCAGTCCGTGAAGGCCTCGGTGGCGGGCGACCAGACCTACGGCCGCGACCGCACCAGCCACGTGGTGGCCACGTTCACCGCTCCCAGTGGAACGACGGTCGACGACCCGGCGTGGCGGGACAAGGTCGTCGGCGAGCTCAACAAGTTCAAAACCGACCATCCCGACCAGGTCGTCGGTTGGGCCGGCTGGCTGGCGGCGCCGGACAGCACCAACCCGATCATCAAAGGAATGGTCAGCGAGGACAGGAAGCACACCTTCGTGTCCATCCCGCTGAAGGGCAACGACGACGACACCATCCTCAATAACTACAAAGCCATCGCACCGGATCTGCAAAAACTCAATGGCCGCTCGGTCCAACTCGCCGGCCTCGAGCCGATCGCCAACGCCCTGACCGGCACCATCGCCACCGACCAGCGCCGCATGGAGGTCCTCGCGGTGCCGCTGGTGGCGGTGGTGCTGTTCCTGGTGTTCGGGGGCGCGGTCGCGGCCGGCCTGCCGGCCATCGTGGGCGGCCTGAGCATTGCCGGCGCGCTGGGCATCCTGCGCTGCGTCGCCGTGTTCGGGCCGGTGCACTTCTTCGCCCAGCCGGTGGTCTCGCTGATCGGTCTCGGTATCGCGATCGACTATGGACTTTTCGTGGTGAGCCGGTTCCGCGAAGAGATCGCCGAAGGTTACGACACCGAGGCCGCCGTGCGGCGAACCGTCATGACGGCGGGGCGCACCGTGGCGTTTTCCGCGGTGCTGATCATCGCCTCGAGCGCCAGCCTGCTGGTATTGCCGCAGGGCTTCGTGCATTCGCTGACCTACGCGATCTTCGCCGCGGTGGGGCTGGCGGCGTTGCTGTCGATTACCTTGCTGCCGGCCAGCCTGGGCATCCTGGGTCGCCACGTCGACGCGCTCGGCGTGCGGACCGCCTTCCGGGTGCCGTTCCTGCGCAATTGGAAGTATTCGCGCGCCTACCTCAATTGGCTCGCGGATCGGCTGCAGAAGACCAAGACTCGGGAAGAAGTCGAGGCCGGTTTCTGGGGCAAGCTGGTCAACTGGGTGATGAAGCGGCCGCTGGCGTTCGCCATCCCCATCGCCGTCGGCATGATCTTGCTGGTCATCCCGCTGGGCAACCTGTCATTCGGCGGCATGAGCGAGAAGTACTTGCCGCCGACCAATTCGGTGCGCCTGGCGCAGGAGCACTTCGACAAGCTCTTCCCGGGGTATCGGACCGAGCAGCTGACGGTGGTTATCGAGAGCAACAACCACAGCAAGGTCACCGACCAGCAGGTTGCCGACATCCGCAACAGGATCTCGGGGATCGGCGGGTTTACCGACAAGACCTGGGAGGAGCGGGTCTGCCCGACCATCGCCGGCAATCCCTGCGTCGCCGGGCCGAACGGGACGACGCAGCCCCAGGACGGCTCGGTGCGGGTGATCCAGAACGGCCTGTCCAATCGCAATGACGCCGCCAAGAAGATCAGCGAACTCCGGGCGATAAATCCGCCGAAGGGCCTCACCCTCCTGGTCGGCGGCACGCCGGCGCTGGAGCAGGACAGCATCCACAGCTTGTTCGACAAGTTTCCGCTGATGCTGGTCCTGTTGCTCACCGCCACCATGATGTTGATGTTCCTGGCGTTCGGATCGGTGGTGTTGCCGATCAAGGCCACATTGATGAGCGCACTGACGCTCGGGTCGACGATGGGCATCCTGACGTGGATCTTCGTGGACGGGCATTTCTCGACGTGGCTGAATTTCACGCCGACACCGCTGATGGTGGTGGTCATTGCGCTCGTGTTCGCGGTGGGTTTCGGTCTTGCCACCGACTACGAGGTGTTCCTGGTGTCGCGCATGGTCGAGGCGCGCGAACGCGGGATGTCGACCGCCGAGGCCATCCGGATCGGGACCGCCACGACGGGGCGCCTGATCACGGCCGCAGCGCTGGTCCTTGCCGTGGTCGCCGGTTCATTCGTGTTCTCCGACCTCGTGCTGATGAAATACTTGGCGTTCGGCCTGATGGCGGCGCTGTTGTTGGACGCGACCGTGGTCCGCATGTTCCTGGTGCCGTCGGTGATGAAGCTGCTCGGCGACGACTGCTGGTGGGCCCCGCGATGGGCCAGGCGGCTGCAGAACCGGATCGGACTGGGCGAGATCGACCTGCCCGACGAGCGCAAGCGGCCGACCCTCAACGGGCGGCCCGCACGGCCGCCGGTGGGGGCCAGCCTGGTCGCGGCCGCGCCGCGGACGCCACACGACCCCACTCACCCCGCCGCCCTCGAGCCGTCCCGCGCGACCCGTCCGGGCCCGACCGAGCCCAAGCCCCCTCAGGAAGTGCCCGCGGGCGCGGCGATGCGCACTGCGGCGCCCTCGGCCGATGCCGCCAACACCACGCGCCTGCAGACCCGGCCCGGCCAGCCGACGGAGGCCAATACGACACGCCTCTCCGCGCCTAACGCCGCCCCTGCCAATCCGGCGTCCCCCGGCCACGAGCGTCCCGCCAGTGCGGTGCCGCCGCCGGCACGATCTCCCGCCCCGGGACCCACGGCCCCGCCCCCGCCACCGTCCGGCGGCCAAACCCGGGCAATTCCGGTGCCTACCAACCGTTCTGACGACAACGGCGACGCGGTCGATCCCACCACCGCCTTCCCGTCCATGCGGTCCGAGGAAGACGACTCCGACGCGGCCACCGAAAAGCTGAACTCCCGCGGGCAACGTGAGAACGGCGACGCGCGACAGCGCCGGCGCTCCGGCGGCGGGCTGTCCGCGCAGGACCTGCTGCGCCGCGAGGGAAGGCTATAAGCCTCAGTCGGACTTCGCCCCGGGTTTATCCGGTTCCGCCTGCAGGATCGCGCCGCCCTCGTCAGCCTCTTCGGTCTGCTTCTCGGCTTCGGCGGCCGGATCCGGGGCGAGCAGCACCTGCATCGCGTTGTTGAAGAACGCGACCGTCGGCACGGCCAGCAGCGCACCGATGATCCCGGCGAGCACGCCGCCGGTGGAGATGGCCAACACCACCCCGAGCGGGTGAATCGAGACGGCGCGGCCCATCACCAGCGGCTGCAGCACATGGGCCTCGAGCTGGTTCACCGCGATCAGCACGCCCAGCGTGATCAGTGCGTAGACGATGCCCTTGGCCAGCAAGGCCACCACGACGGCCACCAAGCCCGAGATCAGGGCACCGACGAGCGGTATGAAGGCACCCAGGAACACCAGTGAGGCCAGCGGCAACGCCAGCGGGATGCCCATGATCGCCAGGCCAGTGCCGACCCCGGCCGCGTCGGTCAGGGCCACCAGAAAGGTGGCCCGCACATATCCGGTCAACGATCCGTAGCCGGCGCGGCCCGCCTCGCTCACCCGGTCCCGAACGTCGGCCGGGAAGATCTTGGACACGTAGGCCCAGATGTTGCGCCCGCCGTAGAGGAAGAAGATCAGCGTGA
The DNA here is from genome assembly GCA_963820045.1 of uncultured Actinomycetota bacterium. Taxonomy (GTDB): domain Bacteria; phylum Actinomycetota; class Actinomycetes; order Mycobacteriales; family Mycobacteriaceae; genus Mycobacterium. Next base: position 949,210 of record CAWFYN010000010.1, on the reverse strand, counting down.
ACAGCACCAACACCGCCGCGGTGACCAGCTCGGTGATGGTGGCCGCGGTGGAAAGGGCACCGCTTTCCAGCTTCGTCTGATTGTTGCGCAACGCCTCGATCGCGGCGTTGCCCGCGTTGTCGATCTGTTCGCTGCGCAGGTGCGCCGGCCCGTGGATCAGCCAGTGCCGGGTGGACTCGATGCTGCGGGTCACCTGTTCGGTCAGGCCCGGCAAACCGTCGATGAACTGGATGACAACGAAGGCCAGGATGCCGCCCAGGATTGCGAACCCGCCCAGCAACACCATCGCGACCGCACCACCGCGGGGCAGACCCCGCCGGTCCAGCCAGTCCACCACCGGCAGCAGCAGGGCGCTGACCAGCAGCGCAACCAGCACCGGGACGACGATGACCTCGAGCTTCTTCACCGCCCAGAGCAACGCGACCAGCGCGGCGAGGATGACCAGCAAACGCCAAGCCCAGGCTGCGGTCTTGCGGACAACGGGTTCGACCGAAGCGTCGTCGGTGTTTGCCGGCATTGGGTGAGCCTATCCGGCGCGGGGCACGACCAAACGTGCGCGGAGCGGTCCGCGCCTTGACCCCGTCCGGCTCCGCCGGCACGATCCGGTTACGACGACGACACGGTCGGCGCCGCGCGGTGATCCCCGCGCCACCTGCACCGTTACCCTAAACCACGTGTCACACGACGCACCCGCCCGCAATCTCAACTTCCCCCGCGAAGAAGCCTCGCGCGGGAAGTACTGGTGGGTGCGATGGGTGATCCTCGGGATCGTCGCGGTCGTGCTTGCCGTGGAGGTCGCGCTCGGCTGGCATCACTTGGCCAAGGCCTGGATGAGCCTGTACGAGGCGAACTGGTGGTGGTTGCTGGCATCGGTGGTGGCGTCGGGCGCGTCGATGCACAGTTTCGCCCAGATCCAGCGCACGCTGCTGAAATCGGCCGGGGTGCACGTCAAACAATTGCGGTCGGAAGCCGCCGTCTATGCCGCCAACTCGCTGAGCACCACGCTGCCCGGCGGACCGGTTCTGTCGGCCACGTTTTTGCTTCGGCAGCAACGGATTTGGGGCGCTTCGACCGTGGTGGCCTCGTGGCAGCTGGTGATGGCGGGGGTCCTGCAGGCCGTGGGGCTGGCGCTGCTGGGGTTGGGCGGGGCCTTCTTCCTCGGCGCGAAGAACAACCCGTTCTCGTTGTTGTTCACCCTCGGCGGCTTCGTCGCGTTGCTGCTTCTCGCCCAGGCGGTCGCGTCGCGACCGGAACTGATCGACGGCATCGGCTCCCGGGTGTTGTCGTGGGTCAACTCCGTCCGCGGCCGGCCCGCCGACACCGGCCTGAACAGGTGGCGCGAGACGCTGATGCAGCTCGAATCGGTGAGCCTGGGCCGACGCGACATGGGGGTGGCGTTCGGTTGGTCGATGTTCAACTGGATCGCGGACGTGGCCTGCCTGGGCTTCGCGGCCTACGCCGCCGGGGATCACGCGTCGGTCGCCGGGCTGACCGTGGCCTACGCCGCCGCCCGCGCCGTCGGCACCATACCGCTGATGCCGGGCGGGTTGCTGGTGGTCGAGGCGGTGCTCGTCCCGGGGCTCGTTTCCAGCGGCATGTCGTTGCCCAACGCGATCTCGGCGATGCTGATCTACCGGCTGATCAGCTGGTTGCTCATCTCCGCTATCGGCTGGGTGGTGTTCTTCTTCGTGTTCCGCACGGAGAACGTCGCCGTCCCGGACGACGAGGAGGCCGCTCCGCGCCCCGAACCGACCGCGCGGCAACCTCAGGATGTCAACGATCCGACCGAGACCGCCCTGCAGGGCCCGTTACCGCCCGACCGCAGCCCCGAAGTCGAGCAGCTAGCCGGCGGTGTTGCCCCGGGGCGGACCCGACAGCGGGTTGGCCGCCACCGGTGGGACGGGCCCCGCGGCATTGCCCGGCAGGGCGGGCAGCCCGCCGGCTGCGCCCTGCGCCTGCTGCATCATGCCCATCGCCTGGGAAGGCGAGATCGGCAATTTGCACTGCATTGACAGGTTGGTCAACGGCTGGGCGATCGACGTCATGTCGCCGGCAACCTTGGGGTTGGCCTCGAAGTAGGACTTCAGCGCCCGAAACCGACTGCGGCCCCGCCTGCTGCTGCAGCATCGTGGTCATCGTCTGGTTGGTCTCCGGATGCGAGTCCAGGTAGTCGCCCATCGACTTGGCGACCGAGCCGATCGTCCTGGAGACTTCACTGGCCGCGCACGGGTCGGCCGCACCGGTGGCCGGCGGACCGGCGAGTACCGCGAGCGCGGCGCACGGCAGGGTGGTGGCGATCAGCCCGGCGAAGATTCTGCGGCGCCCGGTCGCGGTGCCCCTAGTCATGAAACTCCTTACAGTTTGCGACGTGGCGCACACGGGCGCCTCGCAAACGGCTGCAATAGACGGCCTCATCGATCGCGGAGTTCCCTTGAGCCCCGCCGGGCCATCCGACATCCTGCCATCGCCGGCGTCACCCCTGCCAGCCCGCGTGAGCCCGGGTGAGGAAAATCCCGCTCGGTAACCGGTTCACAACGACTTCATAGCGTCTTGGCAACTACCCCGTCGCTGCAGCTCAGGAAGCAGAAAGCACAAGTAATCCACAGCCCACTGCGGTATCCTCGCCTGCACGCGTTACGCGACACACGGGGAGTGGAAAAATCCAGCAGTTGATGATGCGCCTCAGCCGCAGCCTGCGTAAGTATCGCTGGCTGGTCTTCACCGGCTGGTTGCTGACTTTGATCCCGGCGGTCTATCTGGCCCTGACCCAGTCGGGGAACCTGACCGGCGGCGGTTTCGAAGTGGCCGGTTCGCAGTCGCTGCTCGTCCACGACCAGCTCGAGGAGCTGTACCACGACCAGGGGTCGTCCTCGCTGGCTTTGGTGGCGGCCCCCCGCCCGGACGCCAGCTACTCCGACATCAACGACGCGGTCGCGCAGCTGAGGCGAACGGCCGCCGAGGTCCCCGGCGTTTCGGAGGTGCCCAACCCCACCCAACGGCCGCCCCAACCGGATCGGCCGTATGTGTTGTCGCTGCGGCTGGATTCCCGTAACACCAGTGACGTCGCCAAGCAGCTGCGCGCCAAGGTCGGCATCAAGGGCGATCAGTCCGGCCAGACCGCGAATGGCCGGGTGCGGCTCTACGTGATCGGGCAGGGCGCGCTGAGCGCCGCCGCGGCGCAGAACACCAAGCACGACATCGCCGCCGCCGAACGCTGGAATCTGCCGGTGATCCTCGTCGTCCTGCTCGCCGTGTTCGGCTCACTGGCCGCAGCCGCCATCCCCCTGGCCCTCGGCGTCTGCACGGTCGTGGTCACCATGGGCCTGGTCTACCTGCTGTCGTCCTACATGGCCATGTCGGTGTTCGTGACCTCGACGGTGTCCATGTTCGGGATCGCGCTCGCCGTCGACTATTCGCTGTTCATCTTGATGCGCTTCCGCGAGGAGCTGCGGTCCGGCCGCGAGCCGCGCGACGCCGTCGACGCCGCGATGGCCACCTCGGGGCTGGCCGTGGTGCTGTCCGGGATGACCGTCGTCGCCTCCCTCACCGGGATCTACGTGATCAACACCCCGGCGCTGAAGTCGATGGCGACCGGAGCGATCCTCGCCGTCGCGGTCGCGATGTTGACCTCGACCACGTTGACCCCGGCGGCGCTGGCGACGTTCGGCCGGTCGGCCGCCAAGAGGTCGGCGTTTCTGCACTGGTCGCGCGGGCCGGAGGGTGCCCAATCCCGGTTCTGGAACCGCTGGATCGGATGGGTGATGCGCCGGCCGTGGGTGTCGGCGCTGGCGGCATCCCTGGTCCTGCTCGTCATGGCGGCACCGGCCTCCTCGATGGTGCTGGGCAACAGCCTGCTGCGCCAGTTCGACTCGTCGCACGAAATCCGTGCCGGGGTGGGCGCGGCGGCGCAGGCCCTCGGCCCCGGGGCGCTCGGCCCGATCCGGGTGTTGGTCACCTTCCCGGACGGCGGCGCCGCCTCGCCCGAACACGGCCAGACCATCGACGCCGTCCGGCAGCGGATGACGCGGGCTCCCAACATCGTCTCGGTGACGCCGCCGCAATTCGCCGAGGACAACGGCAGCGCCCTGCTGTCCGCGGTCTTGTCGGCCGACCCCGAGGACATGCGGGCCCGCGAGACCGTGGGCTGGATGCGCGCGCAGCTGCCCAAGGTGCCCGACAAGGGGACCGCACGGGTGGATATCGGCGGTCCGACCGCGCTGATCAAGGATTTCGACGACCAGGTGTCCAAGACCGAGCCGCTGGTGCTGGCGATCGTTGCGCTGATCGCGTTCGTGATGCTGCTGCTCTCGGTCCATTCGGTGTTCCTGGCATTGAAGGGCGTGCTGATGACCTTGCTGTCGGTCGCGGCCGCCTACGGCAGCCTGGTGATGGTGTTCCAGTGGGGCTGGCTGAAGGATCTCGGGTTCGCCCAGATCAGCTCGATCGACAGCACCGTCCCCCCGCTGGTGCTCGCGATGACCTTCGGGCTGTCGATGGACTACGAGATCTTCCTGCTGACCCGCATCCGGGAACGCTTCCTGCACTCCGGGAACACCCGAGACGCCGTGGCGTACGGCGTCAGCACCAGCGCCCGCACCATCACCAGCGCGGCCCTGATCATGATCGCGGTCTTCGTCGGCTTCGCGTTCGCCGGCATGCCGCTGGTCGCCGAGATCGGCGTGGCGTGCGCGGTGGCGATCGCGGTGGATGCCACCGTGGTGCGGCTGGTGCTGGTGCCGGCGTTGATGGCGATGTTCGCCCAGTGGAACTGGTGGCTGCCCCCGTGGCTGTCCCGGGTTTTGCCGTCGGTCGACTTCGACCGGCCGTTGCCCGAGGTCGACCTGGCCGACGTCGTGGTGATCCCCGACGACATCTCGGCGCTGACGGCGCCCAACGCCGACCTGCGGATGGTGCTCAAGTCGGCCGCCAAGCTCAGGCACTTGGCGCCCGACGCCATTTGCGTGACCGACCCGCTGGCCTTCACCGGCTGTGGCCGCAGCCGCAAGGAGAGGCAGGGCGCGCTGCCGCAGGGCCCCGAACCGGATCGCGGCCGCGACCCCGGGCAGATCCCCCACCAGGTCAACATCGACGACGAGAGGGCGGGCGTCGGGGTGGGCGTCTCCGACCGCAGCGCCGGCGGCAACGGTCACACCAACGGCGCCTCGGGGGCCAAGAAGCGGGTCGGGGGCCTGACGTCACGCAACGGCATCGCCAAGGCGATCGCCGGGGCGGACCGGCCCGTTCACCCGGTCACATTGTGGCGGGGGCGGCTTTCGGTGGCCATCGACGCGCTGGAGAGCGAGACCGACATCGCGGACCGGCCGGTGTACGAACGTCGCTGCCCGGTGGAAACCACCCACGTGCAGCTGCCGACCGGCGACCGCCTGCTGGTCCCGACCGGCGCGGAGACACTGCGCCTCAAGGGGTACCTCATCATGTGCCGTAACAGCCGCCGCGATTACGCCGACTTTGCCGATATGGTTGAAACGTTGGAGCCCGAGACCGCCGCTGTGGTGCTGGCCGGAATGGACAGGTACTACTGTTGTCAGTCGCCCAGGCGGCAATCGATCGCCACCCAGTTGGTCCGTCGACTCGCTGATCCCGATCCCTGCGATTTGAATGACGAGCAGGGGTCCGAGGCCGACGCCCCGTCAGACTGGGAGGAGATCAGGCAGCGCTGCCTGTCGGTGGCCGTAGCGATGCTGGAGGAGGCGAGGTGACGTTGGCACCCGACCGACGCCCCGCGCCGCAACCCCACCGGCCGGCGACCGAACCGCGCAGGCGCGACGGCGCACCCTCGCACGACCCAGACCAGGCGGTGGAGTTCTGGCCGACCTCCGCCATTCGCGCCGCGCTGCAGGGCGGCGACATCGCCACCTGGAAGCGCATTGCCGCCGCGTTGAAGCGCGATCCGTACGGGCGAACCGCCCGCCAGGTCGAAGAGGTGCTCGAAGGCACCCGGCCCTACGGCATCTCCAAAGCGCTGTGGGAGGTGCTGGAACGCGCCCGCACCCACCTGGAAGCCAACGAACGCGCCGAGGTGGCCCGCCACGTGCTGCTGCTCATCGACCGATCGGGCCTGGCGCAACAGGAATTCGCCTCCCGCATCGGGGTGAGCGGTGAGGAACTCACCGCCTACCTGGACGGCAGCACCAGCCCGTCGGCCTCGCTGATGATCCGGATGCGCCGATTGTCGGATCGATTCGTCAAGGTGAAGTCGACGCGTCCGGACGAGTCGAACTGATCACCTGATCGGCAGCACGTCCGACACCAGCCAGGTGTCGCCGTGCTTGCTCAGCGCCACCCGCAGCGCGGGCGCCGACTGGCTGGCCGGTTGGCCCGGACCGTTCTGCGTCACCCGGAGGATCACCGCCACACTGGCCGCCGATGGGCCCAGCGCCTCGACCCCGGCCGCCAGCGTGGCGGCCTGCGCGGTGACATTGTGCTGGGCCAGCTCGGAGCTGGACTTCGTGTACTGCTCTTTGAAGGCGGCGGCGTGCTCCGGGACGATCAGCGCGGTGGCCCGGTCGATGGAGCTGGTCGGGGCGCTCGGGGTGAACGACGCCATCGCCTCGGCCATCCCGGTGGCGACCCGAACCACGTCGCGGGAGTCGTCCTTGAATTCGCGGTCCGACCGCGTCCAATGCGTGTATTCGGTCAGCGCCGCGGCCACCAGCGCGGCCGTGCACAGGAAGATGACGGCCAATCGCAGACCCGGCGCTTCGTCGTCGGTGCCGACGCTGACCGAATCACGCCGCAGCAGCCAAAAATTGACGGCCACGCCCTCGACGATCAGCAGGATCAGCACCGAGCACGTCGAAACCCACCACAGCGGCCAGTCGAGGATAAGCCCGATCGCCAGCAACCCCGCGATCGCGGCCAGCGGGGCCAGGATGTCGAACGCGAGCAGGCGCCAGATGTTTCTCATCGGATCGATTCCAGTCCCGAGATCATCAGCTTGCCGTCCACGTTGCACACGTCGAGCCGCAGATTCCAGTGCACCGTCTGCGGTTTGGCGCCGGCGTTCTCGCTGACCGATGTGGCGACCAGCATCACCGAGTCCATGCGGCTCGCAAACGGCGGCAACTTCGTGGTGACGACGGGCCGGGAGACGCCGGGCTGAGTGTCCAGATCGCGGTGCACGGTCTCGACCGCGACCGCATCGATCCGCCCGGCGCTCTTGGACTGCAGCTTCTCCACCACCTGCCGGTAGGGCTGCATGGCCGCGTCGAAGTCGGTGTTGAGTTCGCCGACCGTCCCGTCGTGCAGCCGTTGCAGGCTGCCGTCGACGTTGCCGCTGTTCATGTTGATCAGTACACCCGTCCAATCGGCGGCGGTCTGCATGACGCGGGTGAGGTAGCGGCGTTCGGCCATGTCGTCGCGGTGTGCGGACCAGAGGAAGAGTCCGAACACGACCGCCGCCACCGACAGCACCCCCAGCACGGTCGATGCGACGCCGTACGGGGAAAACATCGGGCCGCCCGCGGCTTCGTATTCGTCGACAAGGGCTTCGTCGGGCTCGGCGACATCTGGCTCTGCCATTTCCTTGGTCGCTGGCTCGGTTCGCTCGCCGTCGGACATGGCCCGATCGTTGCATCCGACGAAGATGGAAGGATGGCGGGGTGACTGTAGAGGCCATTCGCTCGGGCATCGACCTGAGCCATGTCGACGCCAATACCCGCCCCCAAGACGACCTGTTCGGTCACGTCAACGGCCGCTGGCTGGCCGAGTACGACATCCCGCCGGACCGGGCGACCGACGGCGCGTTCCGTCACCTGTTCGACCGCGCCGAAGAGCAGGTGCGCGACCTGATCATCGAGGCCAGCGAGACCGGCGCCGCACCGGGCACCGATCAGCAACGCATCGGCGACCTCTACGCCAGCTTCCTCGACGAGGCGGCCATCGAGCGCCGAGGCCCGCAGCCCCTGCTCGACGAACTGGCCACCATCGACGACGCCGCCGACGCGGACGCGTTGGCGGCCGCGGTGGGCGCGCTGCAGCGCACCGGTGTGGGCGGCGGCGTCGCGATGTATGTGGACACCGACGCCAAGGACTCGGCCCGTTACCTGGTGCACGTCACCCAGTCCGGCATCGGATTGCCCGACGAGTCCTACTTCCGCGACGAGCAGCACGCCGAGGTGCTGGCGGCCTACCCCGGGCACATCGCGCGGATGTTTCACCTGGTGTACGGCGGGAACCCGGACGCGCACGCCGAGACCGCGGCCCGCATCGTGGCGCTGGAAAGCAAACTGGCCGCCGCGCACTGGGATGTGGTCAAGCGACGCGACGCCGACCTCACCTACAACCTGCGCACCTTCGCGGATCTGCAGAACGAAGGCAAGGGCTTCGACTGGACCGGCTGGGCGAACGCGCTGGGCGGCACACCGCGGGACTTCGCGGAACTCATTGTGCGGCAACCCGATTACCTGACCGCGTTCGCCGCGCTGTGGGCCGGCGGCGACCTGGAGGATTGGAAAGATTGGGCCCGTTGGCGCGTGATCCGCGCCCGCGCGTCCTGGCTGAGCGACGAGCTGGTCGCCGCGGATTTCGACTTCTACGGCAGCCTGCTCACCGGGGCCGAGCAGATCCGGGAACGCTGGAAGCGGGCGGTGTCGCTGGTGGAAAGCCTGATGGGCGATGCCGTCGGAAAGCTGTACGTGCACAGGTATTTCCCGCCGGGCGCCAAGGCCCGCATCGACACGCTGGTGGATAACTTGAAGGCGGCGTACCGGCTGTCCATCAACGAGCTGGACTGGATGACGCCGCAAACCCGGCAGCGGGCGCTGGCCAAGCTGGACAAGTTCGTCGCCAAGGTCGGCTACCCGGCGAAGTGGCGTGACTACTCCAAGCTGGTGATCGACCGCAACGACCTCTACGGCAACTTCCAGCGCGGCTACGCGGTCAACCACGACCGCGAGCTGGCCAAGCTGGGCGGTCCGGTCGACAAAGACGAATGGTTCATGACGCCCCAGACGGTGAACGCCTACTACAACCCGGGGATGAACGAAATCGTCTTTCCGGCAGCCATTTTGCAGCCGCCGTTCTTCGACGCCGAGGCCGACGACGCTGCCAACTACGGGGGGATCGGCGCGGTGATCGGGCACGAGATCGGGCATGGCTTCGACGACCAGGGCGCCAAGTACGACGGCGACGGCAACCTGGTGGACTGGTGGACCGACGCCGACCGCGCCGAATTCGGCTCCCGCACCAAGGCACTCATCGAGCAGTACGGCGCTTACACGCCCCGGGGACTGGCCCCAGCCCATCACGTCAACGGCGCCTTCACCGTCGGGGAGAACATCGGCGACCTGGGCGGGTTGTCGATCGCCCTGTTGGCCTACCAGCTGTCGCTGGGTGGCCAACCCGCGCCCGTCATCGAGGGTCTCACCGGCGTGCAGCGCGTGTTTTACGGCTGGGCCCAGGTGTGGCGCACCAAATCCCGTCAGGCGGAGGCGATCCGGCGATTGGCAACCGATCCGCACTCCCCGCCGGAGTTCCGCTGCAACGGCGTCATCCGCAATATGGACGCCTTCTACGAAGCGTTCGACGTCGCCGAGGACGATGCGCTTTTTCTTGCGCCGCAGCGCCGGGTCAGAATCTGGAACTGACGCCTACCGGCACCGGCTCGATCCGGGCGGGCACGTGCTTGTGCCACGGCGTGCCGGCGTAGGGGTCGCGCCATTCCGTCGAGGTGAGCGCGTTGGGGGCGACACCCGTAACCACGTTATGCCCGTCGCCGTCGACGTAGTCGAGCCCAAAACCGTTGGGCAGGGCCGCGTGTCCGGCCAGCATGGTCTCGGTGATCTCGACGATGGCCTCCGCGCTGCCGGCCGCGGTGCTGATGCGGGCGCGGCATCCGTCGACCAGTCCCAGGGTCTGCGCGTCCTCGACGCTGACGCGCAGCGCCCCGTTCGTGTCGCGTTTGCGCCAGGACGGGTCGCGGAAGATGTCGTTGGCGGTGTAGGCACGGCGCTCGCCCACCGACAGCACAATGGGGAAGTCCGGTGTGGTCAGCCGCGCCGGCGCCGCGGTCAATTTCCGCAATTCGCCGAGCATTTCCGGGATTTCCAGGGCGATCTTGTGATCCGCGTGGCTGATCAATGCGAAGTCGTCCTCGTAGTTGTGGGTGGTGAACGTCACCCCGGACGGGGTGTCGAGGATGGCGTCGAACAGGGCGTTGCCGTCGGCGTGACCGGCGCGGCGCACGGCGTCGGGATAGCTCAACGCGGCCTTCTGGGCGAGCCCCCACAGGGCGGCCGCGCCGCGCAAACCGTCCGGCAGTGTGGGTCCGAGCGTCTCGTAGAGGACGTAGGGAAGCAGCTTCGCGACCGCCGGGTTGGTCGCGGTGGCGGTCAGGAACGCCTCGGTGTAAGCCTGCCGGCCCCGCTGGGCGGCTTCGGACAGGGGCCGCAGATCCGCGTCGTCCACCACGCCCACGGCGCGCACCAGTCGCGCCCAGATCTCCGGTTCTGGCAGCGTCCCGGGTAGGGGTTCGAGCAGCGGCCGGCGCAGTTGAAAAGCGTTGTGCGGGAACTCCAGGTTGAAGAATGTGGCTTCCGGCTTCTCGAACTGGGAGGCCGCGGGCAGCACGTAGTGCGCGAGGCGGGCGGTCTCGGTCATCGCGACGTCGATGACCACCATCAACTCGAGCGTCTGGAAGGCCTCCCGGCACGCGGCCGAGTTGGCCAGCGAGTGCGCGGGATTGCTGCTCTCCACGATCATCGCCCGGAAGCGATCCGGGTGGTCGGTCAGAATCTCCTCGGGCACGACGTTGCTGGGCACCAACCCGGCGATGATGGGAGCGCCGGTCACCGGCGTGCGACCGGAGAACTGTCCGAATAGCGGTCCGAACGACGAATGCAGGTGCTGGCCGCCCTTTTTCGCGAAGTTGCCGGTGAATATCCACAGCAGCTTGTTCAGGTACGAACAGAGCGTGCTGTTGGGCGCCTGCTGTACCCCGAGGTCCTCGAACACCGAGACGCTGGCCGCGGCGCCGATGCGCCGCGCCGCGGCGCGCAACAACTCCTCGTCAACCCCGCACCGTTGCGCGTAGTCGGCCACCTGGACGTCGCGCAGCGCCGCGCGGATGGCGTCAGCACCGCGCACGTGCTCGGTCAGAAACGTTTCGTCGCAGAGTTTTTCCTGGACGAGAACGGCCGCCAGCGCGGCCAGACACCAGGCGTCGGTGCCGGGCTGCACCCGCAGATGGAAGTCGGACATCTTTGCCGTGTCGGTGACGACGGGATCGATGACGATCATCGACCGGTTCGGGTCCTTGGCGATGTCGTTGAGCACCACCCGGGCGCGGGGAAAGCTCTGCGACATCCACGGGTTCTTTCCGACGAACACCGACACTTCGGCGTGCTCGAATTCGCCTCGCGTGTGACCGCCGTACAGCTGTCCGTCTACCCAGGATTCACCGGTTTTCTCCTGCGCCAACGCATTTGACCGGTACCGCGAGCCCAGGGCCTTGAGGAACGCGCCGCTGTAGGCCCCGCCCAGGTGATTGCCCTGTCCGCCGCCGCCGTAGTAGAAGATCTTGTCTCCGCCGTAGGCGTCCCGGATGTGTTTGAAACCCTCGGCGATCTCGACAATCGCGGTGTCCCAGTCGATCTCCTCGAAGCTGCCGTCGGCGCGGCGGCGCAGCGGAGAGGTCAATCGGGCGCCGCTGTTTTGATAGTGGTCCAGCCGCAGGGCTTTGTTGCAGGTGTAACCCTGCGACGCCGGGTGCGCCTTGTCGCCCCGGATGCGGGCCAGCCGACGATCTTCGACTTGGACGACGATGCCGCAGTTGCACTCGCAGAGGATGCATGCCGTGGACTTCCATTCACCGGTCATTGCGGGACGTCCTTTCTGGTCGTCTCGGCCGACAGCAGGTCGCGTAGCTGGCGGTGCACGACGTCGAGGGGGATGAGGTCGCGGCGCACCCGGGCCAGCACGATCGCGCCCTCGAGCGCGGTGGTGGCCAGCACCGCCAGGTCGCCGGCCCGCTCGCGCGGAATCCCGTCGGCGATGAAGCGCTGCGCAATCAGCTCGGTCCAGCGCTCGAACACCGACGCCGCGCGCTCGACGACCGGCGCCATGCGCTCGCCCTCGCCCTCGCCGGCTTCCACGGAGACCGCCACGACGGGGCACCCCGCGCGGAAGTCGCTGTCGAGGAGCTGGTGGCGATATTTGTCGATCAGGGTGTCGATCAGCTGGGCGCCGCCCTGGGCCTGGGCGATGATCGCGGCGACATGCTCGCCCGCGTAGTCCACCGCCTCGCAGAGCAGTTGGGTCCGTCCGCCCGGGAAGTAGTGATAGGCCGATCCGCGGGGCGCGCCGCTGTGTTCCAGGACGTCCGAGATCGCGGTGGCGTGCGCGCCCCGCTCCCTGATCAACAGCGCGGCGGAGATCACCATCCGCTCGCGTGGACTGCGCATCGCCGCTCCTCAGGCCGGGTATGTATGATGCTATACATAATCATCGAATCCGCGAAAGCCCCTACGGCGGATTTCCGGTGATCAGACGCAAAATCGCCCAATTCCGCTGGGAATGGGCGATTTTGCGTCTGTTCGTCGGCTGAGGCTTAGTTCATCCAGTCGGCGGAGCCGTCGTTCTTCTTGTAGTCGCCGCCGGAGGAGTTCTTCACGATGATCGGGTCGCCGGGCCCGAAGTTGTCGAAGAACCACCTCGCGTTGCTGGGGCTGATGTTGATGCAGCCGTGGCTGACGTCGCGCTTGCCCTGGTCGTCCACCGACCACGGTGCGCTGTGCACGAAGTCGCCGACGTTGTCGAAGCGGACGGCCAGCTCCACCGTCACCTTGTAGCCGTATGTCGAGTTGACCGGGACCCCGTAGGTGGAGGAATCCATCACCACCGAGGGCATCTTTTCTTGCACGTAGTAGGTGCCGTTGGGGGTTTGGTGGTTGCCCGACGTCATGCCCATCGACATCGGGATGGTCTTCTCCACTGTGCCGTTGCGGGTGACGGTCAGCTGGTGGGTGGAGTCGTCGGCCGTTGCCACCAGCGTGTCCCCGGTCCGGAAGTTGGTCACCGTACCGCCAGCGTCGACGGTCACCTCGGTGTGGGCGGGCCAGAAACTCAAGGGGCGCCAGCGCAGCTGGGTCGGCGTCATCCAGTAGAACTTTCCGGGCACCGGCGGGACCGACGAGACGTGCACGGCGTCTATGGCCGCACCCGCGTCTTGGACGCGTCCCGGGAAGTTGATGATGATCGGCTGGGCCACCCCGACAGTCGAGCCGCCTTTCGGGACGAACGTGGGCGGCCCGAACGGGGCCGTCCCGGTGAACGGGGTGGGGTTCTGCCCGGCGGCCGAGGCCGCCGCCGGCTGTGCCACCGGAGGCATCCACGGCGCCGGAGGCGGCGGTGGCGGCAGCTGGTCGGGCGGGGGCGGCGGCGCTAACGGGTCCGGCGGCGCGGGCGGCCCGGGCGGGGCCGCCACGACGCCCGGATCACCGGGGGCCGGGTCGGGATCCGCCAGAGCCGGAGCCGCGCTCAGCACCAGTGCCAAACCCATGACAGAAACCAATCCGGCGGCGTTCAGGGCGGCCAAAAGCCTCCCTCGCGTCCAGCCCGACATATGCATCCCTCCACTCCGAGTTCCTGACACAGTGTGGCATAGGGCCCACGCCAGCTAACAAATTCAGGGGCGCGCCGCAGCCCGCTATATCGGTATTTGTGCCCGTTGAGCTGGCCAGCTATGAATCGCGTGAGGTTGTCGGCGCAACGTCGAGCGCCTGGCGGTTGGCCGCCGCGCCAACCAGCGCAGCGGCCATCAGACCGGCCGACGCGGTCAGCATGAGGACGATGCTGCGCTCGTACAGCAGGCCGCCCGCCAGCGCGCCCGCCATGATTCCCACCTGAAACGCCGTCACGTACAGACCTGACGCCCCGTCGGGATCGTCGGCCCCGCTGCGCATCGCCGCGGACTGCATCATCGGTGATACGGCGGTGGCCATCGCGCCCCACAGGACGAGCGCGGCCGTCCCGATCAGGGCCGCCGCCGCGGCGGGCCGGCCGCCCAAGGCCAGCGCGGTCAGCACGACGAACGCGGCCGTCAGACCGGCCATGCAACCGATGATCGCCCCTTTGGGCCGGCGGTCGAGCGGCCGCGCCACCAGGCCGACGGCTATCACTCCCGCGGCGCCGTAGGCGGCCAGCACCCACGCCAGGTTCGGCCCGCGCACGCCGACGACCTCGCGGATGATCTCCACGATGTAGGTGTAGGAGACGAAATGCCCGGTCACACCGACCATGGTGATGATGCTGACGATGATCAGCCGTCGGTTGCGGTGGTGGTGGGCCCGCGGGCCCACACACTTGAGCTGGTCCTCGGTAAGCGCCATCACCGGCAACATCACCCGGGCGGCCACCGTCACGACGGCGGCCGCAACGGTCACGCACATCACCGCCAGGCGCCAGCCCCACATCAGACTCATGGCCGCCGTCAGTGGGCTCCCCACGACCAGTGCCAGGCTGGTTCCGACGTAGATCGACATCGTCGCGCGGCCGGCGTGGCTCGACGGCACCAGCCGGGTCGCGATCGGGGCGATGACCGACCACAGCAGCCCGTGGGTGATCGCGCAGAGCACCCGGCCTGCGGCCAGCACCGCGAAGGTGGGCGCCAGCGCCGAGATCACTTGCGAGACGGTCAGGCAGGTCAGACTCGCCACCAGCACCCGGCGGCGTGGCAAATGCGCGGTCCAGCGCACCAGCGGAATCGTGGTCAGCGCCGCCACCAGGGCATACCAGGACAGCAGCGTGCCCACCAGGGCCACGCTGACGTGCAGGTTGCGGGCGATCGCCGGCAGGGCGCCGACGGGCAGGATCTCGGCGGTGACATACGTGAAGGCCGCCGCTCCCAGGACAGCAAGCTGAGCCGCGACCCGCGGGGTCCACGTTCGGGCGGCAGCATTGGTTTCGGCAGTCATGGCGTCGGTATCGGCCGGGCTACCCAGTTCCTGGGTTGTCGCGCCTAATGCGATCACACTGCCTTACCGTACGGACTGCAACTACGGCTCCCCCCTTATCAGGGCCGGAATCCAGGTCTCAACTAGATCACCAATCAGGAACGAACCAGGCGCGCGATGGCCGCGGAGGCCTCGGCGAGCTTGTGGTCGGCATCGTCGCCGCCCTCGGCCACGGCACGGGTGACGCAGTGACTCAGGTGCTCGTCAAGCAAATTCAGCGCGACCGAACGCAGCGCGCTGTTGACCGCGCTGATCTGGGTGAGCACGTCGATGCAGTACTTGTCCTCTTCGATCATCCGCGCGATGCCCCGCACCTGGCCCTCGATCCGCCGCAGTCGCTTGGCGTAGTTGTCCTTCTGCTGCGAATATCCGTGCGCGTTCGTCATCCGTCGTTCACCCCTGCCCGTACCCGCCCGCCGGGATGGGCCGGCGACGTCATGAATCCACTTTATACCCCGCCCGGGTATGACCCGAACATTTGCCGGCCGGCCAGTTCACGCATACTTGCAGCCATGGCCACAACACGGGACACGACTGGAGTCGCTGACATCAAACCCCGCAGTCGTGACGTAACCGACGGCCTGGAGAAGGCCGCCGCCCGCGGCATGTTGCGGGCGGTCGGCATGGGAGACGAGGACTTCGCCAAGCCGCAGATCGGGGTGGCGTCGTCCTGGAACGAGATCACACCGTGCAACCTCTCCCTGGACCGGCTCGCCAAAGCGGTCAAGGAAGGGGTTTTCGCGGCCGGCGGCTACCCGCTCGAGTTCGGGACGATCTCGGTTTCCGACGGCATCTCGATGGGCCACGAGGGCATGCATTTCTCGTTGGTGTCGCGCGAGGTGATCGCGGACAGCGTCGAGACCGTGATGCAGGCCGAGCGGCTCGACGGCTCGGTGCTGCTGGCCGGCTGCGACAAGTCGCTGCCGGGAATGCTGATGGCCGCCGCCCGCCTGGACCTGGCGGCGGTGTTCCTCTACGCGGGCTCCATTTTGCCGGGCGTGGCCAAGCTTTCCGACGGCACCGAGCGCGAGGTGACGATCATCGACGCCTTCGAGGCGGTGGGCGCATGCTCGCGGGGATTGATGTCCCGTGCGGATGTCGATGCCATCGAGCGGGCGATCTGCCCCGGGGAGGGCGCGTGCGGCGGCATGTACACCGCCAACACCATGGCCAGCGCCGCGGAGGCACTGGGCATGTCGTTGCCGGGCAGCGCGGCGCCGCCGGCGACGGATCGCCGCCGCGACGGGTTCGCGCGGCGCAGCGGTCAGGCCGTCGTCGAGCTGCTGCGCCGCGGCATCACCGCCCGCGACATCCTCACCAAGGAGGCGTTCGAGAACGCGATCGCGGTGGTGATGGCGTTCGGCGGTTCGACCAACGCCGTGCTGCACCTGCTGGCCATCGCTCACGAGGCCGAGGTCGAGTTGTCGCTGGACGACTTCAGCCGCATCGGTGCGAAGGTGCCGCACCTGGCCAACGTCAAGCCGTTCGGCCAACACGTGATGTCCGACGTCGACCACATCGGCGGCGTGCCGGTGGTGATGAAGGCCCTCCTTGACGCCGGCCTGCTGCACGGTGACTGCCTGACCGTGACCGGCCAGACCTTAGCCGAGAATCTGGCCTCCATTGCCCCGCCGGACCCCGACGGCAAGGTGCTGCGCGCGCTGGACAATCCGATCCACCCGACCGGCGGGATCACCATTTTGCGCGGGTCGCTGGCACCCGAGGGCGCGGTGGTCAAGACGGCCGGATTCGACTCCGACGTCTTTGAAGGCACCGCAAGGGTTTTCGACGGTGAGCGGGCCGCGCTGGACGCGCTCGAGAATGGCACCATCACCCAGGGCGACGCCGTGGTGATCCGCTACGAAGGTCCCAAGGGCGGCCCCGGGATGCGCGAAATGCTCGCCATCACCGGCGCGATCAAGGGCGCCGGTCTGGGCAAAGGCGTGCTGCTGCTGACCGACGGCCGGTTCTCCGGCGGCACGACCGGCCTATGCGTGGGCCACATCGCACCGGAGGCGGTCGACGCCGGGCCGATCGCCTTCCTGCGCGACGGCGATCCGATCCGCCTGGACGTGGCGAACCGCGTTCTCGACGTGCTGGTCGATGCGGCCGAATTCGATTCCCGGCGAGAGGGTTTCACTCCTCCGCCGCCGCGCTATAAGACCGGCGTACTGGCCAAGTACGTCAAGCTGGTCAGCTCGGCGGCGATCGGCGCGGTCTGCGGCTAGGCCGATCGCCGCCTCGCTCAACGGATTCGGGGGTTATGGGTGGGCCGCCGCCGCACGTGTGCGCCCGCCGAAGTAGGTCGCGTTGAGGCCCAACAACGTCATCAACGCCCCTGCCACGACATTCGACCAAATCGTGCCGGCGGTCAGCGTGACGCCGGGCAGGATCCACAGCGAGACGATGACCCACACGCCGAGCACCGGCATCGTCCAGGTCATGCCGTGTGCGCGGTCGAGCGCCGTCGCGAACCCGTACGCCAAGAACGCCGCCGCGATCCCGACGATCAGGTCGGACGTGGCAAGCGATCCCGTCGCACCGAATCCCACCATCCACGGTGACGCAGCCACATACAGGCCGGTTAGCAGCGCCAGGCCGAAGGTGACATGCGCACTCATCGACTCGGCAGCGCGGTCATAGCTCGCGCGCAGAGCCAACAAGTCCGGGTGGTGATCGATTGATGAATGGACTGTACTCATTTTGTGACCTTTCTGTTATGCAGCAAGCCCGTTGTGTGACAAGCACTGTGAGCTATCTGCACCCATCCATCTGACCTCAAGATTACGCTCGATCGCCGCACGCCAGCAACGAAATCACGGGCGGCCGGGACCGACCGGTGGGCCCGGTTGACCGGCCGCGTAGCGTCGTAAGACATGGACATCGCGGACCGCCTGCACCTGGACGTTCCGGTCGCGCAGGCCGGTATGGGCGGCGGCCTTGCGGGTGCGGCGCTGGCGGCCGCGGTCGCCGAAGCGGGTGCCCTGGGCACCCTGGGCCTGACGACTCCCCGCCAGCTACGCGCGTCCATCGATCAGGTGCGTGAGCGGGCGCCCGGTCGTGCGGTCGCGGTAAATCTGTTGATGCCCTTCGTTCATCGCGCGCACGTCGCGGTCTGCGTCGACGCGAATGTCGATGTCGCCGTGGTCGCGTTCGGTGAAAAGCGCGGACTCGTCCAGCACCTTCGCGAGGCCGGCATCTTCGTCTTCGTCATGGTCGGTACCTCCGCGCAGGCAGATGCCGCCATCGGTTGGGGCGCTGACGGTTTGATCGCGCAGGGGCGCGAGGCCGGTGGTCACCTCGTCGGAACCATGCCTGCGCTTGAGTTCCTGCCCCAGGCGCTGGCCGCGGCCAGAGGCCGTCCGGTGTTTCTCGCCGGCGGTATCGCCGCCCGCGCCGATACCCGCGCCGCCCTGGCGGCGGGCGCCAGCGGCGTGATCGCCGGCACGCGATTCCTGATGACGCACGAGGCAAACGCCAACCGGGAGTATCAGCGGCGAATAGCCCAGGCGGACAAGACGATCGAAACCAACCTATTCGGTCTGAGCTGGCCGCTGCGGCATCGCGTCGTGCCCAACGCCGCAACCCGGCGCTGGTGCCGTGACGACGGCTGGGCGAAGGCTTTGCCGGCGGCTATCAATTCGGCCAGCCGGCCGCTCGCCGCGCTGGGCTATTTCGACGCCGGTGCATTGATGCGCCTGCAGTCGCCGGTCCGCCCTTTGTTCACGCCGCTCGCGCCGCTCGCCGCGATGCCCGACGCGTGGGTGGATCATGCGGCGCTGTACGCCGGCGAAACCGCGCTTCGAATCGGCGAACTCACCTCCGCCGCGCAGGCGGTCGCCGACCTCAGCCCGCGCTGACGGCCGCTAGCGCACCAGCGCGAGCGCGAAGCCATCCCAGCGTTTGGCCCCGACCGTTTGGATCACGGCCGTGTCCAGTTGCGGATGCTCGCCCATCAGTTGCAACGTCTCGCGCACCGCCCGCGCCTGAGCGCTATCCTGCGGGTCCAAGACCTGCCCTTGCCGAATGACGTTGTCCGCCAGGATGAGTGCGCCGGGGCGCGCCAGCCGGACCGCCCAGTGCAGGTACGCGACGTAGTTCTCTTTGTCGGCGTCGACGAACACCAAGTCGAAGGGGCCCTTCAAGTTCGGCAACGTGTCCAGTGCGGCGCCGACGATCACCTCCACCCGGTCGGCGACGCCCGCCCGCTCCAGGTTGGCGCGGGCGACCTCGGCGTGCCTGGGCTCGTATTCCAGCGTCACGACGCTGCCTTGCGGACCGGCGCCGCGGGCCAGCCAGATGGTGCTGAAGCCGCCCAACGTACCGATCTCGAGGATGCGGCGCGCCTGAATGGCGCCGGCCAACAGGCTCAAGAACTTGCCCTGTTGGGCCGACACCGCGATCTGCGGCAACCCGGCCGCGTCGCTGGCCTGCACGGCCGCACTCAGGGCCGGATCGTCGCCAACCACGGTGTTGTTCAGAAAATCGTCGACGTCTTCCGGCGTTGGATTCTCGGTCATGAAACCAACGCTAGCCGCAGCGCGTCGCCGCGGCGACGTCGGTATCGGAGGGGTCACGGTCGTTTACTAGATACCCATGGGGGGTATATAGTAGCGTCGTGGTCGATCACAGCCGCAAGAGTCCACAACAAAGGAATGAGTGAGTGAAATGGCAAATTACGAAGCAGGCACCGAGCTGACCTGTGGCCACGAGGGCTGCGGGTGTCGCGTTCGCATCGAGGTTCCCTGCCACTGCTCCGGTTCGGCCGAGCCGTACCGCTGCACCTGCGGTGACGAGCTGACCCCGGTCACCTAGTCCGCGCGCCGGTCGTCCGTTCGGGCCGCATCTTCTCCGCTTGAGGCCCGCGTCGAGTGTGCTTCCAGGGCGGCGACACGCCGGGGTACCCAACCCTGAGCGCCCACTCAAAGCCGTGAACGCACACTCGATGCGGCCGCCCGGGATCACCGCCCGAATGTACGACCGGCGAGCTCGACCGTCGCCGTGAGCCGCGGCGTGACCGCCGACGTGCTCACGGCCACCAGATGGCCGCCCTCGCTGATGCGCCAGCTTCCCACGGCGCCGTCGAAACGGGCGAGCAGGCGCGGATCAGACTCGATGGTCACGCGGCAGCCGGCGCCCGGCTCGAGCTCGACCCGCTCGAATCCCAGCAACCGCAGGCATCGGCCGTCGGGGGCTGCGGTCAGATACAGCTGTGGGACGTCGGCCCCTGCGCGGTCGCCGATGTTGACGACGCTGAAACTGGCGGTCACCGTGTCCCCGCCGGTGACCGCCAGGTCGCGGTATTCAAAGCCGGTGTAGGACAAGCCATGACCGAAGGCGAACATCGGGGGTTCACCGGTTGTGGCGAACCAGCGGTAGCCGACATCGGATCCCTCGAAGTAGTCGATCGTGGTCGGCGCCCCCCACGTGGCGCCGAGGCCGGGCAGTTCCGGGCGCGGCGTCTGACCCAGGTCGACCGGAAAGGTGATGGGCAACCGCCCCGACGGATTGGCCTGGCCGGCAAGGATTTCCGCGATGGCCCGAGCACCGGCTTGACCCGGATACCAGGCCTGCACAATGGCCCGGACCGAGTCCCGCCACGGCATGGCCACCGGATTGCCGGTCTCGAGCACCACGACGGTGTTCGGGTTAGCGGCGGACACGGCGGCGATCAGCGCGTCCTGGCCCCATGGCAGCGACAGGTCGGCGATGTCGACGCCCTCCCCTTCGGCGCGGATCGCGAACACGATGGCGATGTCGGCGCGTCGTGCCGCGAGCACCGCCTCGGCGGGACTGATCCCGGGGTCGAATTCGATGTGTGCGTGCGGAAATTGCTTCCTCAGCTCGTCCAGCGGGCTCGACGGCAGCAAGTGCAGCTCGTGCAGCCCGGCCTCCAGCCCCGACCCGCCGATCGGTACCACCGCCGCGTAGCCGCCCGGCGGGACGACGGCACTCGAGCCGAAGCCGGCCGGCACCCCCACGTGTGCGTATCCGCCGATGACAGCGATGCGGGCGGTCGACTCCGGCGCCAGGGGCAGCAGCCCGCGGTTGGTCAACAGCACGATCCCCTGCCGGGCGATCCGTGTCGCAACGTCGTTGTGCGCGGCCATGTCTGGTGCGGCCGCGGCTTCGGCTCGGTCGACGCCAACCGCGAACATCGATCGCAGGATCCGACGGACCATGTCCGAGAGGCGTTCGTTGGTCAGCCTGCCGTCGGCGTGGGCGGCCCGCAGTCGCTCACCGAATGCCTCCGACCCCCACAGCAGCGCGTCGATCTGCGCACCGCATTCCTGGTCGAGCCCGCCCAGCGCGCACTCCCAGGACGGCGTGGCCCCCCAGTCGGACATGACCCAGCCCCGGTATCCCCAGGCGCCCTTCAGCACCTGGTTGATCAGCACGTCGTTGGCGGCGGCATAGGTGCCGTTGACCTTGTTGTAGGCGGTCATCACGGCGCCCGGCCGCGAGCGCTCGACGGCGATTTCGAAGGCCAGCAGGTCGGATTCGCGATGCGCGTCGGGATCGATGACCGCGTCCAGCCAGTGCCGATTGGTCTCGTTGCAGTTCAGCGAATAGTGCTTGACCGTCGAGATCACACGTTGTTGCTGGATGCCGTTGATCGACTCCGCGGCGATCACGGCGGTCAAAAGCGGGTCCTCGGAAAGGTATTCGAAGTTGCGCCCGTTGCGCGGGTCCCGCGCGAGGTTCATGGCGCCGGCGAGCTGCACGTTGAACCCGCGGCTACGGGCCTCCCGGCCGATCACCCCGCCCGCGGCGCGGGCGAGCGACGGGTCGAAGCCGGCGGACAGCGCGAGCCCGGCGGGCAGCGCGGTGGCGGTATCACCCGGGCGGTAGCCGGGGTTGCTCACGCCGAGGCCGGCGTCACTCATCAGCAACGCCGGGACTCCGAGCCGGGGGACGCCGGGAACGTAGCCGGCGCTCATCGGGACGTCCGGCGGGATGCGCTCATCGCGCACCGGCCACAGTCCACCGGCGCCCATCACGCCGACCAGCAGCGAGAATCGCTCGTCGTCGGTCAGTTGCGCTTCGACCTCGCGCGCCCGGGCGTCAGCGTCAACGATTTGTCCGGCAGTCACCGCACACCCTCTTTGGCGTACACGACGCGCAGCACGTGCCCGAGTTCGGGCCCCATCACCAGCCCCGCCAGCTCACAGAACGTCGCGACGAACTCCGGTCCGTGTGGCGGCTCGGCCTGACACAGGTGGTGCGCGACTTCGTGCAGCGCCACCAGCTCGCGCAGCGCCCAGTCGGCGGTCTCGCGGTCGGGGACGGCGATAACGCCCGCGCCGTCGCGAAATTCGTAGTGGGCCGCGGTCGCGGCCCGTCGCGGGCGCACTCGCAGCGGGGCGACGGAGGGCCAACGCCGGCGCACCGCCGGCAACGCAAGCACCTGGTCAACATAGCGCTGCACGGCTGAAACCGAGCCGAACCGTCCCTCCGGCGGCAGGGTGAGCTGCGCGCCGAAGAAGTCCACGGCGGGTGACCCGTGCTCGGCGGCGCGGTCGAACAGCGTCCGGACGAACTCCTCGGCCGCGTATACCTTGGCGCGCTGGGAGTCCCTTGTGGCGGATTGCCCCGGGCTCACCGGCTCAGCGGGGCGCGCGCGCCGGGCAGTTCGGGGCTGTTTCCCAGCCGCGCCCGCCGGCCGGCCCGGTCGCCCGCGCGCCGCGCCGCCGAGGAATAGCCGGCCGCCGCCCGGCTGACCTGATAGGTGCCGCGCGCCTTCGACGCGCTGCGGTAGTAGTCGTGCAGCTCGAGGTCCTTGTCCCGCAATGCAATAGCAGTGCCCGGCGGGCGGCGGCGGTCCTTGGTGGCCTCGCGGCGGGCCTCGTCACGGGCCTCCGCCAGGCGTCGACCCACGCGCGCCCCGAAGGCCAGCTGAAAGTTCAGCCGCGCGGTGATGGTCGGCGTGGGCCGGTGCGCGCCCGACGCAAGGTAGGCGTCCGATGCCCGCACCATCTGGACGACCAGGCTGGCGTACAACGCGTGACTGGTATCGATGTCCTCGACGAACCCGTAGGCATAGACGAATGTCGAATTGGACGCCACATCACAGCGCACGTCGTTGGCCGTGGCGATGAGCACGAACAGCTGCACATACGTCCGCAGCCCCTTGCTGCCCGCCGGCCCGATGGTGATGGTCCGCTGGGTCGGGGTCTGCGCCGACGAGCGGTTGGCCGCGTGGGACCGCGCCACCGCCAAGTCGATGGAGGCCGCCGTCGCCAACCGCTGCGCGGCGCTCATGAACGCGTCCGCCTCGTGCGAGTTGTCGGTGCCCTCGGCCTGACGCAACAGTGCGGCGATGCGGGCCAACATTTTGTCGTCGGTCATATGCGCCGCTCCTCCTCATCGCTTTGTCCCCCGCAAGCGGGCGGTACCCCCACTGCATCGTCACCGGCGCGGGTCATATGCGCCAAACTACGGGAGCGACACGACACTTTTCCTTAGAGCCGGGCCGTGATCCACGCGACCACGTCGCCCAGCACCTGGTCCCGCTCCGGCTCGTTGAAGACCTCGTGGTAGAGCCCCGGATAGACCTTCAATTCGACGTCAGCGGATCCCACACATTCGACCAGGCGCCGGCTGCCCGCGACGGGGATCAGGCGGTCGTCGGAGCCGTGCACCACCAGCAGCGGAGCGGTCAGCGCCGGTGCGCGCTGCGGCATGGTCTCGCCGACTTGAAAGAGGGCGCGGCCGATGCCGGCCGGGACTTTTCCGTGATACACCAGCGGGTCGTTCTGGTAGGCCGCCACCACGGCGGGATCCCGCGAGATGGCCTCGACGTCCAGCTCCTGCACCGGTAGACCGGGCACGAGCGCGCCGAGCGCCCGGGCGGCCAGCACCATCAGCGGCGACACCTGATCCTGGGCCGCGACCGCCGGCCCCGAGAGCACCATCAGGTCGTAGTTGTCGGGTCGTTCTACGCCGTAGGCGAACACGATGGCGCCGCCCATGCTGTGCCCGAGCACGATGCACTTGAGGCCGGGATGCTCGCGGGTGGCGATCCGGACCAGGCTGTCGAAGTCGGCGGTGTACTCGGAGATGTCCCGCACCAGCACCCGCTTGCCGCCCGAGCGGCCGTGCCCGCGGTGATCCAGCGCGTAGGTGACCAGGCCAGCCGCACCGAAACACTGCGCGACGTGGTCGTACCGGCGGGCGTATTCGCCGAGACCGTGCGACAGGACGACCACCGCCCGCGGCGCGGTGTCCGGTGCCCAGAGGTCGTAAACGATGCGCACGCCACCGAATCCGTCGAAGTTCCGTTCCGTTCGGTTCACTGCACGGTCCTAGTCATTACGGGCAGCGTAATGGCTCCCGGTGCAGGTCGCCCTGCCAGACACTGTCGTAGGCTGGTGCATCGTGGGGCTGCTCGCACAAAACGCCGCAAACTCCGTTCCGGAGGTCGGTGCGGATTTCTCGGCACATGCCGAGCCGTACCGTCGGGAGCTGCTCGCCCACTGCTACCGGATGACCGGGTCGCTGCACGACGCCGAGGATCTGGTGCAGGACACCCTGCTGCGGGCGTGGAAGGCGTACGACCGTTTCGAAGGCAAGTCATCGATGCGGACCTGGTTGCATCGCATCGCCACCAACACCTGCCTGACCGCGCTGGAGGGTCGTCAGCGCCGGCCGTTGCCGACCGGCCTGGGCGCGCCCAGCTCGGACCCGGCCGCGGACCTGGTGGAAAGCCGCGAAGTGCCCTGGCTGGAGCCGCTGCCGGAGCTGACGGACGATCCGGCGGACCCTTCGGTGATCGTCGGGTCGCGCGAGTCGGTGCGGTTGGCGTTTGTCGCCGCGCTGCAACACCTTTCACCCCGGCAACGGGCGGTGCTGTTGCTCCGCGACGTGCTGCAGTGGAAGGC
Organism: uncultured Actinomycetota bacterium; assembly: GCA_963820045.1. Lineage (GTDB taxonomy): Bacteria > Actinomycetota > Actinomycetes > Mycobacteriales > Mycobacteriaceae > Mycobacterium. The sequence continues at coordinate 924,357 of CAWFYN010000010.1, read as the reverse complement.
CGCCGAGGTGGCCGAGGCGATCGGTACCACCACAACCGCCGTCAACAGCCTCCTGCAACGGGCCCGCACCCAGCTCGAGGCCGTCCAGCCCAGCTCCAGCGACCGGTTGGCGCCGCCGGATTCGGCGGAGGCCCAAGACCTGCTGGATCGCTACATCACGGCGTTCGAGGCCTACGACATCGACCGGCTGGTCGAACTGTTCACCGCCGAGGCGATCTGGGAAATGCCGCCGTACGTGGGCTGGTACCGGGGCCCGCGGGACATCGTCACCCTCATTCATCAGCAGTGCCCCGCCGAGTCGGCCGGCGACATGCGCCTGCTGCCGCTGGTCGCCAACGGTCAGCCCGGCGCCGCCATGTACATGCGTGCCGGCGAGAGGCACGTGCCCTTCCAGTTGCACGTGCTCGACATCGTCGACGGCCGGGTGTCGCGGGTGGTGGCGTTCCTCGACGAGACGTTGTTCGCGAAGTTCGGGCTGCCCGGTTCGCTGTGAGGCCCACGTTCGAGAGGTCTCGCGCATGACCGAGCCCACGGTCGTTCCCGCCGCGCCCGGGCGGCCGGTTCTGCTGCTGGGCGCTTTTGACCTCGCCGGCGTGGGCTACGGCGCAGCGGAGTTCTTCGTGTCCGGGACGGCCACGTCCTACGCGCCCGCGGCGGGGCTGGGCTCCGACGGGCGTTGGAGCGTATCCCCTTCCAGCACAGCGGATTACACCACCCGGATGGTGGCGCTGACCCCCGAGGATCCGGCGCACTTCAACGGGACGGTGCTCGTCGAATGGCTCAATGTGAGCGGCGGTATCGACGCCCCCGCGGTGTGGATGATGGCGCACCGGGAAATCGTTCGCGCGGGCTACGCGTACGTCGCCGTCTCAGCCCAGCGGGTCGGGATCGACGGCGGTGCGAGCCTGCTCGGCGTGGACATGTCGTTGAAGAGCCAGAACCCGGCGCGCTATGCGCCCCTGCACCACCCGGGCGACGCGTTCTCCTACGACATCTTTTCCCAGATCGGCGGGCTGATCAAAAGCGCCGGGCGCGCCGGCGTTTTGGGTGATCTGCGCGTCCAACACGTCATCGCGCTGGGCGAGTCGCAATCGGCCATGTACCTCACCACCTACGTGAACGCCGTCGACCAGCTGGCCGAGACGTACGACGGATTCTTCGTGCATTCGCGCTTCGGTCCGGCCGCACCCCTCGACGGAAGTTCCATCTTCGACGAGGCCGGCACACCGCAGGCCGTCGCGTTCCGCCCGGACCTGCGGGTGCCGGTGCTGACGATCATCACCGAGACCGACCTCTTCAGTGGCGTGCGGGAGGGCTATTACTTCGCGCGGCGGCCCGACGACCAATGGCTGCGGGTCTGGGAGATCCCCGGCGCCGCGCACGCCGACAACTACACCATCCAGGTTGCACCGATCGACAGCGGTTCGGCACCGCTCGCCGACATCGTCGCCGCCTATGCGCCGACCAACATGCTGATGGGCCAACATCTTTCGCACCACATCAACTTCGCCCCCCAACACCACTACGTGGTGCAGGCGGCGCTCGCGGCGCTCAACTCGTGGGTGACCACCGGCACCCCGGCGCCCAGCGCGGCGCCCATGCAGGTGCGCGATACCGAGGCGCCGCAACCCATTCCGGACGACAACGGCCTGGCGCGGGGGGGCGTGAGAACGCCATGGGTGGACGTACCAGTGGCGCGAACCTCCGGACTCGGCGGCGAAGAGAGCATCATGTCCGCGCTCTTCGGCTCCGGCGAACTCTTCGACGCCGCCACGTTGCGCCGGCTCTATCCGGGCGGGATGACGCAGTACCTGGAACGCTTCACCGCCGCGCTCGATGCGGCGATCCGCGGCGGGTTCATCCTGGCGACGGACCGGCCCGAGATTCTCGAGTTGGCCGAAGCCACGTTTCCCGGTGAGAAGTCCTAGAACAGGCGGCTGTCCGGCGACGGCCCCGCCACCGGGCGGACCAGGCCGGCCCCGGTGATCAGCGGGAGGTCCAGCGCCGACAGCAGCCCGGCCGGGGCTGCGCATACCGCCGGGATGGCGTTGACCATTCGCGACGCGCCGGCAATGCGCGCACCCAGGTCGTGGTCGTGGTCTTCGGCCATCTCGAATTCGCATCGCATGCTTGGGGATCCGTCTATCTCCACGCGATAGAGACCGCGCCCGGAGGCCGGTCCGTAGCCGAGGTCCTTCGGCGGGATCGAGATGTTGGGCTGGGGCCAGTCCGGCGCGATGTCGTCGCGCATCCGGGTGACGTGGTCGAGGATGAAAGTCGGCTTGTCGCCGACGTACCCGGTCAGGGTGGAGCGCATGGCCGCGATGGTCCCGGCGGCGATGTGGCCGGTGGGCGTGTCGAAGGACTCGGCGGCCGGCAGGCGTTCGTTGCTTTCCTCGATGTTGTCGATCTTGACGCCCAGGCCGGCGGCGAGCTGACGCAGGACGGGCCCCCAGCCGAAGGTGAACATCCCCGGCTGGGCCGCAAACGCCTGGTATTCCGGTGGCTTGCCGAACCCGAGGATCTCATACACCGCGGCCCGGTCCGGGTAAGTGGCGTAGTTGAACATCTCCGTCACCCGCACCGAATCGATAACCCGCGAAACACCGGTAAGCACCAGCGGCAGAATGTCATTGGCGAACCCGGAGTCGATGCCGGTGGTGAAGAACGACGCACCACCGTCGAGTGCGGCCTGCCGCAGCGGGTCGGTGAACGCGGCACCTTCCGGCCCCAGGCCGTCGGGGAAAACCAGCGGCACCACCGAACACGAGACCACGTTCTTGCCGGCCCGCAGGATCGAGACCATGTCCCCGACCGCCTCCAGCGGCCGCAGGTTCGCGCCTGCGGCGTACACCACCGCGTCGGCGTCGCCGGCGAGCATCGCCGCCGGGTCCCGGGTGGCCACCACGCCGACCGGCGCGATCCCGCACAGCTCCCCCGCGTCGCGCCCGGCCTTGGCATCGCTGTGCACGACGAGATCGACCAGCTGCAACTCCGGGTGGTCGATCACGCCGCGCAAGGCGATCACACCCATGGAACCGGGCCCCCACACCGCCACCTTGATCACCACGCATCATCTCCTATTATTAGGACGCTTATTCTCACATTTTGGACGGATGGTAGGGAGGTCGGCATGGGTGCGTCAACCGGCAAATCACCGCCAACTGGCCGCGTGATGGATGTGCTTACCGCCCTTGCGGATTCACCAAGAGGCCTGACCTCGGCCGAGCTGGCGAAACGCTGCGCCATCAGCACCTCGACCTGCTCCCTCGTCCTGGCCGAGCTGGAGGGCCGCGCCTGGGTGGCGCGCAGCGAAGATCGCCGCTACGTGCTGGGCAGTGGCCTGTTCGGACTCGTGCATGGGCTGCGGGTGCAGTTCCCGCTGCTGGACCGGGGCCGCGACGCGCTGCGGTTCCTGCACGCAACCCTCGGCGCGGCCTGTTCCATGTCGAAAATCGGCGAACGGCACCTGACCACCGTGGACGCGGTCGGCCACGGGACCGACAGCGGGCAGGCCGTCGGCCAGCGCTTCCCCATCGACCCGCCGTTCGGCCTGGTCGCGATGGCCTGGCGCAACGACGATTTCGTCCGGGCCTGGCTGCATCGGGTGACGCCGCGGCTGACACGGTCGGAAATCGCGGAACACCAGCGGGTGCTCGGCGACATCCGCGCCCGCGGGTACGGCGCGTGGCGGTTCGACGACACCCATCAGTCGCTGCATGACCGGTTGGCGGATGTGTTGGCGTCGCTGGAGCCGACGGCCAAGGTCACCCGCCAGCTCACCACCCTCATGACGATGGTGACGCTGCAGTCGGTAACCGACGCACTCGAAACAGACTTGGCCGCAGCAGAATTCGTGGTCCTGCCAATTTTCGGCCCCCACGGCCAGCCGGAGTACCAGATCGAGATCCATCTCGGCCGCCCCGCCGGTCTGACCTTGGCGGAGCTTGATGCGGCGCTTCGACATGCCCAGGAGCTGCTCACCGCGACGGTGGCCTGACCGCACCGGCCGATAGGCTTTAGACCATGTCTGCCCACGCGGAGGTTCGGCGTGCGGCCACGCGGGCCGTCACTACCACGCCCTGGCTGACATCCCGACACTCATTCTCCTTCGGCGATCATTACGATCCGGACAACACCCACCACGGGCTGCTACTGGTGAACAACGACGACATCATCGCGCCCGGAACCGGATTCGACACCCATCCGCACCGGGACATGGAAATTGTGACCTGGGTGCTGCAGGGTCAGCTGGCGCATCACGACTCCATCGGCAATCGCGGTGTGATCTATCCTGGCCTGGCCCAGCGTATGTCGGCGGGTAGCGGGATCCTGCATTCGGAGAAGAACGACTCACCCACGGAGCCAGTGCATTTCGTGCAGATGTGGGTGGTGCCCGACGAGGCCGGCATCGCGCCGAGCTATCAACAGCACGAGATCGACCCGGGGGTGCTGACCGGCAATCTTGTGATGATCGCCTCAGGTATCCCCGGGCGGCACGGTGCCATCGCCCTGCACAACCGCAATGCCGCGCTGCACGCTGCGCTGCTGCGGGCCGGCGAGTCGGTGAGCCTCCCTCAAGCTCCCTACCTGCACCTTTTCGCCGCCCGGGGCGGCGTCACGTGTGAAGGGGTCGGTGACCTGCGCGAGGGAGACGCCGTCCGGTTCACCGACGCCGGCGGCCGACGCGTGACGGCGAGCGAGCCGTCGGAACTGCTCGTCTGGGAGATGCACGCGAAGCTGGGCGAGGCGAGCCCATAGAGTGGGCGTGACAGACAGGAGCCGGCATGTCGCAATCGAGGCCGCAGCACGCGGCGCCAAATCCCAACCGGAACATCAAGGCGGTCCGGACCGTGCGATTCTGGGCGGCGCCACTCCTCATCACACTGGCCCTGATGTCGGCGTTGTGCGCGCTCTACCTCGGCGGCATCGTGAATCCGACGACCAACCTGCGGCACTTCCCCATCGCCGTGGTGAACGAGGATGCCGGGCCGGGGGGCGCCGAGCTCACCAGTCGACTCGTCAATGGCCTGGACAAGAACAAGTTCGACGTCCGCGTGCTCACCCGCGACGCGGCCAAGCATCAACTGGAAACCGGCCACGTGTACGGCTCGGTGCTGATACCGCCGAGCTTCTCGTCGAAACTGCGGGACTTGGCGACCAGCGCGGTGGTGCCAGGTCATGCGGAGCGGCCCGTCATCACGATTTCGACCAACCCGCGGGCCGGCACGATGGGCTCCAGCATCGCCGGCCAGACCCTGAACATGGCGATGGGCGAGGCCAATGGCGAAGTGGGCGAACGACTTATCGCGCAGGTCGAGGCCCAGACGGGCGGCGCCCCGCTCGCCGGCGCCGCGGAGGAGGGCCTTTCCACTCCGATCGAAATCGAGTCGACGGTGTTCCACCCGTTGCCCAACGGCACCGGAAATGGGCTGTCGGCCTTCTACTATGCGCTGCTGCTGCTGCTCGCCGGGTTCACCGGCAGCATCGTGGTCAGCACGCTGGTGGACGCGTTGCTCGGTTACGTACCTGCCGAATTCGGCCCGGTGTACCGCTTCGCCGAGCAGGTCAGAATCTCGCGGTTCCAGACGCTATTGCTCAAGTGGGCCATCATGGTGCTGCTGGGGCTGCTCACCTCGGCGGTCTACCTCGCCATCGCCCACGGGCTCGGCATGCCCATCGATCTTGGCTGGCAACTCTGGGCGTACGGGGTGTTCGCGATCGCCGCGGTGGGCATCACCTCCAGCTCGTTGCTCTCGGTGCTGGGCACGGGCGGACTGCTCGTCAGCATGCTGATCTTCGTGATCCTCGGATTGCCGTCGGCCGGCGCCACCGTCCCGCTGGAGGCGACGCCACCCTTCTTCCGCTGGCTGGCCGAATTCGAGCCCATGCATCAAGTTTTCCTGGGCGCTCGCTCGCTGCTGTACTTCAGGGGGCACGTGGATACCGGACTATCGCAGGCGCTGATCATGACGTCGATCGGGCTGGTCATCGGGCTGCTGCTGGGCGGCATCGTCACCCACCTTTACGACCGCAAGGGATTCCACCGGATTCCGGGGGCGGTGGAGATGGCGATCGCCGTGGAACACCAAGCCCAGCACCAGGCCCGCCAAACCAAGCACGAGCGGACAGGCGCGACTGAGCCCGAAAGCTCAAGCGAGGAAACGTAATTCGACTGCCGCCCAAGCGTCATCCACCCGTTATTTAGATTGACAGTGTGATGGATGTGACTGATGATGTTGGTGTTGCATCCAAATAACGGCGGAGAGGGTGATCGTGCGGACCCGACGCGCCAGCTTGCGCCTGCTGGTGGCCGGCTGCACCGCCGTGGTCGCGTGCGTAGCCCTGGCAAGCACCACCGGACAGCCGGTCGCGCGCGCCGCCGACGGCCGCGATCTGCTGGCCAACGCCATCAACACCACCAAGGGCTCCTACCTGGTCTACAACTTCGGCCCCGGTCACCCCACCCCGATGCTCAACGCCGGCGGCAGCTGGTATGAGATGAACAACGGCGGCCACCTGATGATCATCAAGAATGCGGCGGGACGGCTCTCACCCCACCTGCTGGTCGACACCCACCAAGGCGATCAGGCCCGCTGCGAGAACAATCCCGGGGCTCGCACCGGCGAGGGACTCTGGCAGGCATCGGAACTCTATGCCCCGCTTCAGGCGTGGCAGCGGATGGGCCAGCCGACCATCGCGATCAACGCCAACTTCTTCGACGTGCGCGGGCAGAAGGCCGGCTCGTGGCGCCAAACCGGCTGCAGTTCACCGCTGGGCGCCTTCGTGGACAACACCAACGGCCAGGGCCGCGCCAACCAAGCCGTCACCGGCACCGTCGCCTACCCCGGCAAGCAGGGCCTCTCGGGCGGCGGCGAAAGCTGGAGCGTCCTGACGACGATGATCCTGCCGTCCGGCGGTGCGCCGTACGTGGTGTGGCCCAAGACCAAGAGCGACTACGACTCCGCCACCCCCGTGGTCCAGGATCTGCTGAACAAGAACGAGCGGTTCGTCGCGGTGTCCGGGATCGGGCTGCTGGCACCCGGCAACACCGGACAGCTGCACGACGGTGGACCAAGCGCCGCGCGAACGGCTTTGGCGTACTCGAGGCAGAAAGACGAGATGTACATCTTCGAGGGCGGCAGCTACACACCGGACAACATGCAAGACCTGTTCCGCGGCCTGGGCAGCGACAACGCCATCCTGCTCGACGGGGGTGGCTCGTCGGCCATTGTGTTACGCCGCGACACCGGCGGCATGTGGGCCGGCGCGGGCTCGCCGCGCGGTTCGTGCGACACCCGGCAGGTGCTCTGCGATTCGCACGAACGGGCGCTGCCCAGCTGGCTGGCCTTCAACTAACTCGGCCCGAAGCGAAAGATCAGCAGGCTGGTGGCCACCACCGCCGCCGCGACGACGAACACGGGTGCGACGACGAATCGTGACATCGTCGCGCCCAGGAAAGCGCCGGCACACATCGTCAATACGACGCCGATACGCAGCGTTTGACGAGCGCCCGAGCCGCCGGCCAGGCGGCTGTCCAGCCCGAGGCTGACGATCGTCGACGTCAAAACCGTGGTGGACAGTTCCTGGATGCCGAACTGTCGGGCGCTCGAGTGCTGCAGACCGAACGTGACCGCGAGGACGCCGATCATGATCAGCTTGGTGTTGTCGTGGTAGCGCAGGATTCCCGTGCCGGCCAGGATCGCCAACGCGACCAAAAGGGCTATCTCCGTTGCCAATACGGTGGTTATCCACTGTCGCGTCCGGCCGGCGAAACTCCGCGATATCCGGCCGCTGAGGATCGTGGTGCAGACGAAGGTCGGTAGGGCCACCACGACAGCAGTCATGTCGATGCTCGTCCTGGGCGCCAGCCAGAAGCCCAGGAAGATCACGTTTCCCGTCATGTTGGCGACGAACACGTGGCCGAGCACCAGGATGCTGATCGAATCCGCCAGGCCGGTGGCGAAGGTCAACAAGAACAATGCCGCGACGGTCGATCGCTCCGACACCGGCGAAGTAACGGCCATGGGTCGCAGCAGACCGCGCTAGACGTGCGGCGTCAAATCCAGCGACGTGATGGTCGTCATTCTGGTCACCAGCCAGCGGCTCTTGGCGCGCTTCAGGAACAGCCGGTAGGACAGGTACTTCAGCGACGGCACGTTCTTGGTCAACGGGCTGGTGGACGTGGTGTTGGTGTACACGATGACAGCGGCATTGGCATCGTCGATCGTCTCGACCGCCGCGCCGGTGACATCGGTGTGGTTGGTGATCTTGGCCTGCTTGTTCGGGGCGACGATGGCGTCGACGAACTTGCGGTACTGCGCTTCGAAATCGCCACTGAGGTAGCCCGACGCCCGGTCGGCGAGCGTGTCCATGTTCTCCGGCGTATAGGTCCACAGCGTGGTGATCGCGTCGGCCGCGGTGCGCGCGACTTTGAGTTTCGTTGCCGCGGCGGCACGATCGGTCAGGTATGGCTGCACCGCGGCACCGGCGAACGCCGCGGAACCGACGAAAAGCGCGGCGGCCACGACGACGGTGATGGCCAGCCGCTTACCGGCCAGCCATTTGCGCTTTTTGCGACCGGACGGCTGGTCGTTGACGGCCTCGGCTTCACCGTCGCCGGGCGTGGATTCCGGTGCCGCAGCGGCGCCCTCGTCGGCCACACCGGATTCGGCGCGCTCCTCGGTCGCCGCCTCTTCCGAGGCGGCGGCGCTCCCGTCGGCGGCTAGATCACCTGCTGCAGGTTGCTGATCTTCCACTGATTTCCTTCCCGCGTGGCGGTCGTCGTCCACCGATTGGCGTTTTCCCAAACTTGTTTACCGTCTGGCGATTTGGTGCTGACCGCGGTGGCCACGATGACGGTGGCACTGCCGTCGTCGTTCCATCGCTCCACCCCCGCGTCCAGAACCGTACCGGTGGCCGGTTCGGCGCGGGCCACCTGCAGCAAGATCTCGTTGGCCTTGTCCCGATACTCCTTGGCGAAGTCACCGGTCGCCTGGGCCAGCACGCGCGTCACGTAGTCGTTGGCATGGAATGGATCGATGGAGGTGAACTGCGTCATGAAGCCGGTCACGTAGCTGAGCACCTCGCGATCCTTCGACGTGGCGCGCTCACGGGATTCGTGGTTGATCAGCATCAGGGTGCATACCGTGATCGCGGCCGCCATGAAGATCGCGGCGATCGCACTCGCCCACGGCAGGCCCCACGGCCGACCCGGCGGCACCGGTCGCGGGACCAGCAGCGATCCCTCGCCCGGCTCGAACTTGCGGCGCGGGCTCATTTTCCGTTCCCGGGCGGCTTGGGCTTGGTCAGCACCGTGAGATCGTCAACCAACCACCGGCCACCGCCGCCTTTGGCGAACGTCACCCGAACGGTGGCGGAGATGTAGCGTTCGTCGGGCGCGGCACCGCGCCGCCCCTGCATGAACATCAGCATCGTCGCCCGATCCGGCGCCGCCGACTGGATTGCGTGGTCGGTCACCCAGTACTCATTGATGACCGGGTTGCCCTTGGCCACCATGTCCTGCTGGGCGGCCAGCTGGGTCCGGTACTTGTCGGTGGCCAACGACAAGGCGCGGGCAAAATCGTCGTGCAACGATTTGGGGTCGTAGGTCAGCATCTGCGCGACGATTTTCGGGCCCTGCGCGTCAAGCTGCGCCCGGGTTTGGTCAGTGGCCCGATCGGGGGCGTAGACGGCCGCATAGCTCATCGCCGCGCCGGCGAGGCACAGTGCGGCCGCGCCCAGCACCACGACCGCCGTCCACCGCCGCACGCCGAACGCCGGCTCGTCCGAGTCCCGACGCCGCACTTCGGTGCGCAGCAGCATGTCGGCGAAGGTTCGGCGCCCCGAATCCCACAGCGGCCAAAGCCATCCCACCACCGATACGGTGTCGAGCAGGTGCGCCAGATCGCGCAGCAGCAGCCCCCATGGCCCGATGGGTTCGCCCGTGCCCCGCGTCACCGCGATGCGAAAGAGAGCCCGCCCCACGCTCCAGCCGGTGACCGCCGGCAGCAACGACCGGTTTAACAACATCAAGAGGATGGCTACGCCACCGGCCGAGATACACACCCACCACCAAACCGGATGCTGAAGCACGGTGAATGACACCAGCGCCATCGTCGTCACCACCGCAGTACCCGGCAGGACGTCGACGGCCAGCGCGGCAGCACGAAGATGCCAGGGCGCCAAGGCATTTCGCGTGGACTCCGGGACGGCCGTGGCCGGTGGCTTCTCGACCACCACCGTCACTTCGTCACCTGGTCGAGCTTGGCTATCTTGTATTGCCCTTCGGCCAGAGCCATTTTCACCCGTAGGCGGTAGCCGGTTTCGTTCTGCGTCTGATCGTTGGCCACCTTGACGCGGACCGCGACGAGTACCTCGATCGAACCGTCGGGGTTGTTGCGCTCGACGGCCGCCCGCATGTCGGACACCTGGACGTGGACATTGGCCGCCTGATACGCCTGAACCAGCATGCTGGTGTAGAGCAGGGCTTGCGAGCGGAAAGCGTCTGTGCCGCACTCGATGATCTTCTGTTCACTGGCTGCCATCGCATTGGTGTCTGGGGCCTGCGTCGCCGAGACGCAATCGACGGCCGCCTTGAGCGCCGCGGCGTCGCCGCGGGCGATCGCCTGGCTTTCGTGGTGGTAGCGCAACGCGAAGTAACCGCCGGCACCGACGACTGCGGCGCACAGCACGAGCGCCGCCGCGATGCCGGCCAGCCAGCCGCGACCCAACCGCGACGGACCACGCTCGGCGGCCCCGCCGGGCTCGGCCTCGGATTCCGACGGCTGCCCGGTTGCGTCCTCAGGGCCGGTCTGCTCGGTTGCGTCCTCGGGTTCCGACGGCTCCTCCGCGGTCACCTCGGCTGCCGACGGCCCGTCGGCCGTCACCGCTGGGTCGATCGCGCCGGCTCCGTCGTCGGATTCTGCCGCGTCCTCGACCGTCACATCGGGATTAGTCGGGTCGGCCGCCGGGTCCTGGTTCTTCGGACGCCGTCTGCGCAGACGACGAAACTTCGGCATCGGTGGGGGGTTCAGCCGGCTGGCGCCAGCATCTCCTTCCATCCGTCGTCTCCTGTTCTGGCCGAGTTCTCGACGGAGTATTTAACTCCGTCTGGCCCTACCAGTTCACCGCTTTGGGGACTGTAGATCGCCGCGGGAGGCCCGCCGGGAGTGTAGGCACACGGGTTGGGCTGTTGGCCGTTGCACTGCACGGTACCCGACCCCGGCCGCGACAAGGGGTCGCTGGTCGGCGGAGGCGTCCCCGCCACGCGGTCCGAAGGGGCGGGGTTCAGGCCGGTGTCGATGGACGGCGCCGGAATCACCTGACCCGGCTTCACCGGCTGGTCGCAGCGTGCCGCCGGCGCGGGGCAGGTCAGGATCTGGTTGGGATCGCCAAACCAGGGGTTTGTCCCCGCCGGCACGTAAGGCCTCGGGTCGCGGCACTCCCGTGGGGTGGCCGCCCGTTTGCCCGGGATGTCCGTACACGGGACGTTGCGCGACCCCCGCACACCGTTGGCCGGGGTGTCCATCGGGATCTTGCAATACGTGCCCGACGGCAACGGCTGCATGCTGGTGTCAGCCGGGGACCGCCATTCCGACGCCGGGATGAAGCCGGTCAGGCACGGCGGGGGCTGGTTGATCGACAGCGCCAGGTCCAGTGCCGCCATGTTCGGGAACGGCGCGGCCACCGTCTGGGCGATCGAGGCGCCCTGCGGCAGGAACACGAGCACCTGCTCGACGCCGGTGTGGTAGCGCTTCAGCAGGTCGAACACCACCTCGAGATTGGCCAGCGTCTGCGGCAGCGAATCCCGCACGTCGTTGAACACGTCGTTGACCTGATCGGCCGTCGGCGCCGCCTGGCGCAGCACGCTTCTCAGGTGCTGGTCTTCCTGCGCGGACTGCGCGCCCAGCTTGTTCAGGTTGCGCGCCCAGCGTTCGATGGCACCACCCGAATTGACCTGGCTGTCCAGGACTCCGCCCGAGTTCTGGATGATGTCGTTGACGTCGGTGATGTTCGTCTTGAAATCGCCGACGATCGCCTGCGTGGAGTCCACCAGCCGCTGCAGGGCGGGACCCAGCCCACCCACGGATTGCGCTGTCTCGTCGAGCAATTGGGCGATCTTGTCCTTGGGCAGCACGGCAAGCCCGCGGTTCGCCGTGTCCAGCGCCGGCCCGATCTCGGCGGGCACCGTGCCCTTCGTGATCGTCTGTCCGTCGGAGAGGAACTTGCCGGGATTCCCGGTCGACTCGAGGTCCAGGTACTGCTCACCGACGGCCGACACCGAGTGCACGTTCGCCGTCGTGTCGATCGGGATCTTGTAGCGGCTGTCGATGCTCATCGTCGCCTCGGCACCACGCTCGGTCGGCTCGACGCCGGTGACCTTGCCGATGGTGATGCCGCGATACGTCACGTTCGCCGTCGGGTATAGGCCGCCCGAGGCGGGCAGCTCGGCCTTCAGCGTGTATCGCCCGATGCCCGCCAGGCTCGGGATCTGCAGGTAGTACACCCCGAGCACGAGCAGCGAGATCACCGTCAAAATCCCGAACGCGACCAGCTGGCGTCTGATGAAAGGAGTCAGCAATTCCTGTCCCCCCTTTCCACCAGTGGTCCGCCGGGCGCGTCATTCGGGTTCGGCGTGTAACGCACGTCGGGGATCATCGTCTCGGGATCACGCCCGAACGACTGCTCGAGCGCGCGCAGGGCCCCCGACAACCCGGTACCGGTGAGGAACGCGTTGTCGACGGAACTGTAGGTCACGTCGAGCGTCAGCGAGATGTTGATGTAGTCACCGCGGAAGATCTTCGGCACGGTGTCGATGTCGAACGGCTGCGTGAGGATCAGTTTCAGCGCGCCGATCAGGTACGGCGAGGCGCGGCCCAGCTCCTTGAGCGGGCATTGCAGCGCCTGCAGGTCGGTGTGTAGGGGCCCGCGCGCTTCCGACAGGTACTGGTCGGCGGCCTGGCTGAGGCGTCCCACCGCGTCGACGGCGTTGATCAGCAGGTTCTTGGTGTCGGCGAAATGCTTGATCAGCGGCGGGATGTCGGTGAGCACTCGGTCGAGGACGTCGGCGCGGGCGCCCACGTAGGTGAGCAGCCGGTTGGTCGAGTCGATCGCGTGGGTGATGTCGTCGCGCTGCTGGTTGAGCTGGCTGGTGAAGGTGTCCAGCTTGCCCAGGAAGGCCCGGATCGCCTCGCCGCGGCCGTTGAAGATGTTGTAGACCTCGTTCTGCAGCACCTCCAGGTTGGGGATGCCGCCACCGCGCAGGATCAGCGACAAGCTGGCCAGGGTCTGCTCGGTGGTCGGGTACGCCGAGGAGTTCTTCAGCGGAATGGTGTCGCCGTTCTTGAGCAATTCCTGCGACGGATTCGGCGGCGCGGCGATCTCGACGTGCTGAGAACCCAGCAGCGAGGTCTGGCCGATCTTGGCGATGGCGTTCTTGGGCAGCTTGACGTTCTTATCGATACCCAGCGTCAACGTGGCGATCCAGTTCTTCAACTGGATGGCCTTGATCGACCCGACGAAGACGTCGGCCACCATCACCTTGCTGTTGCCGTTGATCGCCAGGGTGTCGGGCACCTGCACATAGATCGTCATGGCGCCCGACCCGCTGCCCGGACCACCGGGCATCGCGACATTGGAGATCCCGCGCCAGCCGCACGAACTCAGCACCAGCGCGGCCGCCAGCAGGACCAGCCCCTGCCAGGCCCGGCGCCGAACCAGACGAAGCGCACTCACTGGCCAATGGTTCGGCTTGCTCCTCGCGTGTTCCGCGCTCGTCCCGCGCCTCACTGGCCCATGGTTCGGCTTGCTCCTCGCGCGTCCCGCGCTCGTCCCGCGCCTCACTGGCCCAAGGTTCGGCTTGCTCCTCGCGCGTCCCGCGCTCGTCCCGCGCCTCACTGGCCACCCCCGATGTCAGCAGGCACCGGCGGCCCACCCGCGTTGGGCGCGGGCGCCGCGACCGGCGCCGGCGTCGCGGCGACCGGACCCGGGGCCACGTCCGGCCCCGGTGGCGGCGGCTGGATCGGCACCGGCGCGTTCAGGCCGATGGGCGGCACGATCGGGTTCTCGTCGTACGCGTTCGGCGGTCCCGGTGGGGTCTGCAGGTTCGATTGGACGGGCGCGATGTTGGGGCCTCCCATGAGCTCCGCCAGTGAGTCGGGGGTCATCAGGCCCGCGGTGATCGGCCCGACCTGCTGGCCTTGCATCCCGGGCGCGACGATCCAGCCGGGCTGGGTGTTGCGGTGCGACGTCGGGGTGTCCGGGACCCAGATGCCGGGCACGGTGGTGTCCTTGTATCCGTTGGGCGGGTGCAGCCGGTCCTCGGAATAGGCCACTTCCTTGGGCAGGGTCTCGGCGGTGCTGAACAGGTTCGCCCCGAACGGCAGGTAGTTGAACTTGATGGCATCGAGGATCGGCGCCAGATATTGCGCGCACAGCTCGGCGGACTCCTGATACCCGAGCCGACTGCCCGCCTGAATCGAGCTGCAGATGAACTGCATCGGGTTGGCGAAGTTCGTGATCGCCGGGATGGCGACCACCGACCCGTGCGACGGGTGATAGATCTGGTTGATGTTCGCCGCAGCCGTTGGAAGGACGTGCAGGGCGGTCTCCAGCCCGTTCAGCGGATCCGGCTGCAGGATCGTGTTCGTCACGGTGGCCAGGTTGTTGATGTCGTAGGTCAGGACCTCGCGGTTCTTGTTCAGGAACGGGCGCACGGTGGACAGCAGCCCGTCGAACTGCTCGATCGCATTCGAAAGGTCGTTGTCGTTGTGCGCGAGCCGGGTGGTGAAGTCCGCCAGGTTCTGGTTCAGCGCGACGAACTGCTGGTCGTCCTTGTGTAGCGCGTTGACGAACAGCGCCAGGCTTTTCACGACGGCGAAGAAGTCGCCGCGGCCCTCGTTCAGCGCGGTCAACGCCTGCGACAGATTGCTCAGCGTCGTGTTGAATTCCTTGCCCTTGCCGGCCAGCCCATTGGCGTAGGACTCGATGACCTCACCGAACGGACCCGTCGGCTGCTCCGGTGTGGGGCCGAGCTTGGAGATGATGTTGGTGATGCTGTTGCGCAGCTGGTCCCACTCCACCGGGACCTGCGTGCGCTCTTCGGGGATCACCGCGTTGTCGGCCAGCACCGGGCCGCCCTTGTAGGGCGGCTCCAATTGGATGGCCCGCGACGCCACCAGCGTCGGGTTGAGGATCACCGCGTTGGCGTTGGCGGGAACCCGGTATTTGTTCTCGTAGTGGAAGGTGACCTTCATCTTGTCGCCGGTCGGCTCGATCTTGTCGATCGCGCCCACCCGCAATCCCATGATCTGGACCTTGTCCCCCGGGTACAGCGCGTTGGCCGCCGGGAAATAGGCCACCACGGTGTTGTTGGTCAGCTTCTGGTAGAGCCGCCAGCCGACGAACCCGACGACGAGGGCCAACACGATGACCAGCGACCCGATGATCACGGTCGCCCTGGTCAGCTTCGGCAGCCGAATGTTGCGGACATCAAAGATGGTGCTCAATTCTGGCTACCTCCCCCCGCTGCGCCGCTGCCTCCGGATCCGCCCGGGTTGATGAACGGTGCCGGCAGCTGGTTGCCCGGCCCGGGTGGTGCCGCCGGACCCGGCGGGAAACCGGGCGCGAACGTCGAAGGTGGTGGCGGCGGTCCGGCCGGCGCCAGGTTCTCGGTGCGCGCGCCCGGCGGTGCCTGCGTCGGCAGCGGCACGGGCGTCCCCGGAACGTCCGGGGGCGGGTCGCCCGGCCGTCCGGCGATCGGCATGCCCGGCGTCGGCGGCAGACCGTTGGGGTTCGGCGGCGAGGTCAGCACGTCGACCGGCGCCGGGAAGCCCGGGCCGCCGAACGGTCCGATGCCCCCACCGGCGCACGGCAGCGGATTCCACGGCCGGGGCAGACCCTCGTCGCCGACGGTGACGTTGCCCCCCGGGTTGGCCGGGGTGTAGGAGCATGGCGATCCCGGCGGAACGGCCGGCCCAGGGTGCTCCGGCGTGCCTTCCAGCACCGGGGGTGCCGGCGGCGGCGCACCGTTGGGGAATCGGGTGCCGTTGGGGTCGGGCCACCGGAATTCGGGCAGCCCGGCGCTCCGCCAGAAGTTCTCCGGGTCGATGCCGCGCTTCTTGAAGGCGGCGTCAACCCACGGCTGAATGATCTGGTAAAGCGCGAGGTTGTGCAGGACCACCTTGAAGAAGGGTCCCGACGCGATGGCCTCGTTCAAGGACGGCAAGAACTTGCCGACCTCGGTCAACCCCGCGGCGACGTCGTCCTTGCGCTCCTTCAGGATGTCGCTGACCGTGCGCAGCTGTTCGAGCACGTGGTTCAGGTTGGGGTTGTCGTTGATGAATCCCTTGACCTGTTCGGAGAAGGCGGCGACGTTCGCCAACAACGCGTTGATGGCCTGGCCGCGTTCGTTGAAGGCGACCAGCAGCGTTTTCGTGTTGACCAGCAGTCGGTCGACCTGTTCGCTGCGGTCACCGAGGACGCTGGCCACCTGATTGGCCTGGGCGAGCAGATGCTTGACCTGCTCGTCGCGCTTTCCGATCGTGTCGGAGAACTTGGCGACGCCGTCGAGCGCCGCGCTCAAGTGTGGGTAGGTCTGGTCGATGGTCTGCGACAGCACGTGCAGGGATTCCTTGACCGTGTCGATGTTCCAGCCCTGGGCTGCCTTGGTGACGTCGAAGAACGCGTCGTAGATCTGGTAGGGGGTCGTGCTCTGGCCCAGCGGCAGGCTGGCCCCGGGCCGCAGCGGCTGGGAGCCCCGGGCCTCGACGTCGAGGATCTTCTTACCGAGGATGGTGTCGGTCTTGATCGCCAGCCGGCTCTCGGTGCCGATGCTGGCGGTGCCGAGCGAGAACTTCAGCACGATGTGGTCGCCGTCGATCTTGAGGCCCTCCACCTTGCCGACGTCCACGCCGGCGATGCGCACCTTGTCACCCGCGCTGATGCCCCCGGTGTCGGTGAACTGCCCGTAGTAGCTCGGCTTGGCGAACAGCATCGGGACGCTGGTGAAGCTCTGGCCGACGCCAAGGACCAGCAGCAGCACGAGGATGCCCATCAGCCCGATGCGAACCCGGTTGGGCGGTTCCAGTGTTCTCATTGCGGCGTGCACCTACCCGTCGGCTGCTGGAAAAGCCGGACCGTGCGGACCGGGCCGCCAGCCTGCAGCCCGTTGATCTTGAGCGTGATGTCGCAGGCGTAGAAGTTCACGAAGTCGCCGTAGGAGCCGATGGCGCGCCCGATCATGTTCAAGGCGGTGGGCACCCTCTTGAGGTAGTCGTTCAGCGCATCGCGCTGGTCGATGAGCGGCTGCTGGATCGCATCGAGATAGTTGATGGTCTTGTGCAGCAGCCCGCGGTCCTCGGCCAGCAGATCGGCGACCGTTCCGGCGGCGTTGCTGATGTGCGCGGTTCCGCCCGCCAGCTGGTCACCGTGGTCCTTCAGCCCGGTGATGAGCACCTCGAGGTTGTTGACCGTCTGGTCGAACTGCTGTCGGTGGCGAACCGTGGTGTCCAGCACGATGTTCAGGTTCTTGATGACCTCGCCGATCGCCTGGTCGCGCTCACCGAGCTGCGTGGTCAGCTGCGCGGTCTGATCGAGGATGTCGTTGATGGTGCCGCCCTGCCCCTGAAACACGGTGATGAGAGAAGACGCGATGGTGTTGACCTTCTGCGGGTCCAGGGCCCGGAACAACGGTTTGAAACCGCCGATCAGGGCGTCGAGGTCGAGCGCCGGCATGGTTCGCGACATCGGAATGTAGCCGCCCGGCGGCATGACCTTCTCGGCGCCCTCACCTTCGCCGCGCTTGAGCTCCAGGTAGCGGTTACCGATCAGGTCGAGGTAACGGATCTGCGCGGTCGTCGACTGGTACAGCGGCACCGAGCGGTCGATGTTGAAATCCACCCGCGCCCGCTTGCCGCCGTCGACCAGCTTCACCGAACTGACCTTGCCGATCTCCACCCCCGAGGCGCGGACGAACTGGCCGGGCCGCAGCCCGCTCACATTGGTGAACTCCGCTGAGTAGCCATTGGTGCGGTCAAAGCGCATCTGACCGAACACGACGATGATCATCACGGTGAAGATCAGCAGCACCAACGAGAAGATGCTGAGTCTGATGATGGTTCCGGAGATTTTCATGGGTTGATCGTGTTATCCCCTACTTGGCGGCCCCAGACGTACTCGATCGCGTACGGGGATCCGGTGTCGAGGTGGTTGTACGGCGCCAGGCTGTTGCCGCTGTCTATCACCAATTCCGGTGCGGGCCACAGGTCGTGGGTGATCTGCTGCCAGCAACCCGGGGCGCCCCCCGGGCCGCCGCGGGCGTTCACCCGCGGCAGGTTTTCGGGATAGGTGTACGGGTTCGGCGCGCCGCCGACGACCCCGGCGAGCCCGCCGAACAGGCTGGCGACGGTGGCCACCGCCGACACGGGGTTGGCCAGCAGCCCCAACCCGGACAGCGCCTCGGTATGGGCGTTCAGCGAGTAGCCGTTGCCGCCCAGGAATGAGGACGCCTTGGGTTCGATGTCGTGGTAGTTGCGCACGGTGCAGAACAATTCGGGGCTGTAGGTGTCCAGGAGTTGGGCCGTGGGCACCAGGTCTTGGGCACCGCGCGCCAGGTACGGGCCGCCCCGGTTGAAGATGTCGGCGCCGGTGTTGCCGAACCCCGCCGCCGACAACAACGCCTGATCCAAATCCTTCTGCTGCGCGTTGATGGTGCGCGAGGTGATCACCGCGTTGTTGAGGAAGTCCAGCAGGTCCGGCGCCGCGTTGGCATAGGTGTCACCCAACCCGGCGAGCTGCTGGATGTCGTGGCGCGCCTGCGGCATCTGCGGATTGACGTCGTCGAGGATCGCGTTGGCGTTGACCACCGACTGCCCGAACCGATCGCCCAACCCGGTCAGCGCCTGGGCGGCCGCGCTCAGCGTCAGGTTCAGCTTGACCGGATCCACCTTCTCGGCGATCGAGGTGACGGTCTGGAACAGCGTGTTGATCTCCGTGGTCACCGACCGCGCGTCGATCACCGTATGCGCGTTGAGCTTCTGCGGCGACGGGTTTTTCGGCGTCGTCAACGACACATACTTGCCGCCGAACACCGTGGTCGCCTTGATATCGGCGTTCACATTGGCCGGGATCAGCGACAGATACCTCGGATATATCTCCAGCGTGAACTTGGCGGCCGGCTTGCCGTCGCGCACCACCTCGGAGATGTTGCCCACCCGGCCGATCTCCACGCCGTTATAGGTCACCTTCGAGCCCGGATCCATCACCAGCCCGGCCCGCGACGCCAGCATCGTCAAATTCGCCTTGGGAGTGAAGTCACCCCGAAACTGTCCGTAGACCAGGACCAGGGCCACTAGCGCGATGATCAACGACGCGACGCCGGCCAGCTTGTACGGCGGGTTCCGGGGTGCGTTGGTCTGGATCGGTCGGGTCATGGCGGCTACACCGTGAGCGCGAAGTTGGGGTTGACGCCATAGAGCGCCAACGCGGCGGCCAGAACGACAACCTGCACCGAAACCAGCGAGAAACGCATCGATCGACCGACGGCCTCCCCGACGCCGACGGGTCCGCCGCCGGCGTTGTATCCGTAGAAGCAGTGGGTGATCATCACGACCGCCGTGATGATGATGGCCTCGAGGAATGACCAGAACACGTCGTCAGGACGCAGGAACGTCCGGAAGTAGTGCTCGTAGGTGCCGTTGGATTGCCCATAGAGCACGGTGGTGGTGATCTGCGGGGACAGGAACGACATGATCATGGCCAGCGAGTAGAGCGGGATGATGACGACCAGGCCGGCCATGATCCGGGTGGTCGCCAGGAATGAGATCGACTTGATGCCCATCACTTCCAGGGCATCGATCTCCTCGCTGATGCGCATGGCCCCCAGCTCCGCGGTCGCGCCGGCGCCCACGGTGGCGGCCATGGCAATACCGGTGACGACCGGGGCGGCGATGCGCACGTTGATCAGTGCGGCGAAGAAACCGGTGAACGCCTCGACGCCGATGTTGCCCAGCGAGGCGAACCCCTGGATGGCGACCAGGGAGCTACCGGACAGGGTGACGAAGCCGACGATGGCGACGGTGCCGCCGATGACGGCCATCGCGCCGGTGCCCATCCCGATCTGCGCGATCAGCCGCAGGGTCTCCTTGCGGTAGTTGCGCAGGGCGTGCGGGATGTGACCGAGGGCCTCCGCTCCGAACCAGGCCATCTGGCCGATGTCGCTGAGGCCGCGGCCCGCGGCCCCGCCGTAGCGGTTGAGGTTTTCGGCTGCCCGGGGGAAGCGGGCGCGCAATACGGCAGCGGTTGACATGTCAGTGGCCCGTTCCGAATCGCACGCCGATGGTCGTCAGCACCACGTTGACCGCGTACAGCGCGACGACGCAGAGCACGACGGTCTCGTTGACGGCGGTGCCGAGCCCCTTGGAGCCGCCGCGGACGGTCAGTCCGCGGTAGCAGCCGACCAGTCCGGCGATGAGGCCGAACGTCGCGGCCTTGACGGTGGCGATCACCACCTCGGGCAGCCCGGTGATGGTGGTCAGGGTGGCGAGGTAGGCGCCGCCGGAGACGTTTTGCAGGTAGACACCGAACAGGTAGCCGCCGACCAGGCCGACGGTGATCACCAGGCCGTTGAGCAGGGTGGCGACCAGGGTCGCGGCGATCACCCGGGGGACCACCAGCCGGTGGATCGGGTCGATGCCGAGCACCTCCATGGCGTCGATCTCCTCGCGGATGGTGCGGGCACCGAGGTCCGCGCAGATCGCCGTCGACCCGGCCCCTGCGACCACCAGCACCGTGGTCAGCGGACCGAGCTGGGTCACGGCACCGATCGCCGCGCCGGCGCCGGACAGATCGGCGGCGCCGAATTGGGCCAGCAGCACGTTGAGCGTGAAGATCAACAGCACGGTCAGCGGTATCGACACCATGATGGTCGGCAGGAATGCCACCCTCATGATGAACCAGCACTGCAGGACGAATTCGCGCCATTGGAACGGCCAGCGGAAGAGTGCTTTTCCGGCGAGGACGCACATCCGGAAGAATCCGCCGATCAGCGTCAGCGGCGTCTGCAGTTGGTCGCGCAGGTAACCGACCAAATAGGGGCCCTGTCGACTCGTCGACGTCGAAGTCACCGCTGCCCCCTCCAACCGGTACCGCGAGCCTCCGGGCGCCGCGGCGGATCGTGTAGCACGCCTCGCCCCCTCGCCGCTATGCGGCCGGGGGTGCCCCCACCTTGCCGCGACCCAACGTGTGTGACCATCGGCTCCCTACTGGCAAGTAGTAACGGAGACCACAGGAATGTACCCGATGGCCATGCACGTGTGAACTGCATCCGCACAATTAACCCTTCGCCAATAGCGGGCAAACGTTACAGTTTCCGTCAGCTTTCCTCTCTGGCCGTGGAATCTTTTGTCGTGGAACGGTTTTCGTCGAAATTTGCGGCTCCGTAACGGATCCGCAGTTCAGTCTTGAGCACCTTGCCGGCGGGGTTGCGCGGCAGCGCATCCACGATCTCGAGCGCCTTGGGATGCTTGTAGCGTGCCAGCCGCTCGGTCAGGAACTCGCCCAACTCGTCGAGCAGGAGCTGGTCGCCGGCCACGGCCGCAACCGCGATCGGCACCTCGCCCCACTTGTCGTGGGAACGCCCGATGACCGCGACTTCGACGATGCTGGGGTGGCTGGCCAGAACGTTTTCCACCTCAGCGCAGTAGATGTTCTCGCCGCCGGAGATAATCATGTCCTTCTTGCGGTCCACCACCCAGACGTAGCCGTCGGAGTCCATTCGGACGAGGTCGCCTGAATGGAACCAACCACCCGCGAACGCCTCCTCGGTGGCCTCCGGGTTGTTCCAGTAGCCGCTCATCAAAGTTGGTGCGCGATAAACGATTTCGCCGACCTCACCGACCGGTACGTCGTTCATGTTTTCGTCGACCACGCGGGCGGCCACGGTCGGGATCACCTTGCCCACCGATCCACGTTTGCGGATCGCGTCTTCGCCCAGCAGCATGCAGGTGACCGGCGACATCTCGGTCTGACCGAACGCGGCGAGGATCTGGGTTCCGGGGAACGTCGCCGACATTTCGCGCAGCAGCGCGTCGGGCGCGGGCGCGGCCCCCCACGACATCACTCGCAACCTCAGGTCGCGGGGCCGCGCTTGTTGCTCGGCGCAGACTGCCTGCCACTGCGCGGGCACCAGGAAGATGCCCGTCACCTTCTCTTCGGCCAGCACATCGAGCAGTTGCCCCGGCTCGAAAGCGCCGACCGGGTAGATCACCGTGGGCATGCCGAGCAGCATCCCGGTCAGCAGGTTGCCGATGCCGGCGATGTGAAAGAACGGCACGCCGACGAAACCGACGTCGCTGTTGATGTCGGCGCCGTTGGTGTACAGCCCCGTCATGGTCTGGCCGGTCAGATTGGTGTGGGTCAGCACGGCGCCTTTCGGGCGCCCGGTGGTCCCCGAGGTGTACATGATCAATGCCGGCGAATCGTTCGGGATGTCGACGGGCTCGTGCGAAGCCCCGGGCTCGTTGATCAGGTCTTCGTAGCCGAGCACGCTGTCGTCGCCCGCGCCGCCGGCCACGACGATCGTGCCCAGCACCGGCTCGACAGCGCGCACCCCGGTGGCCACGGGCGTGAGCACCGATTCGGTGATCATCACGCGGGCTTCGCAATCCTGGACCAGGAAGGCGATCTCGGCGGCGGTGAGCCGGAAGTTCAGCGGAACGGCGATGCCGCCGAGCATGTTGACCGCCAGCACCGACTCGACGAATTCGGTGCGGTTGAGCATGAGGACCATGACCCGATCGCCGAAGCCGACTCCCCGACGGCTCAACGCATCGGCCAGTGCCGCCACCCGGTGGCGCAGTTCGCCCCACGTCACGGTCTTCCCGAGGAACCGCAGCGCCGTCGCGGCCGGCTGCATCAGGGCGTGCCGTTCGAGTTGATTGACCCAGTTCTGCCGCCGGGCCAGATACGGCTGCTCGGTCTCCTGCGTCAGGTGGCTCGCCAATTGCGCGGTCAACTCAACCCTTTCCCTTCACTCGCGCACCGCTTGCGTCAGGTTGATATTTGATAAAACATGGTGTTGTCTGGGTCACATTATGGCCTTAAAGCCCTGCTGACAAGCCCCGACAAAGTTCAGACCAACCTCCGCGAAGCCCACGAAAGCCCTGGCAGCCCCCGTGAACGCACCGATATCCACGCGACTGAGGCGCCGACGGCCACTGCGCCGGGCGCAGTTGTCCGATGGGGTGGCGGGCCATCTCCGGGCGGCGATCATGTCCGGGGCCCTGCGGCCGGGAACGTTCATCCGCCTGGATGAGACCGCGGCCGAGCTCGGCGTTAGCGTCACGCCGGTGCGCGAAGCCCTGCTCAAGCTGCGCGGCGAGGGCATGGTGCAGCTCGAACCGCACCGTGGTCACGTCGTGCTGCCGCTGACGCGCCAAGACATCGAGGACATCTTCTGGCTGCAGGCCACCATCGCCAAGGAGCTGGCGG
This sequence comes from uncultured Actinomycetota bacterium, assembly GCA_963820045.1. Lineage (GTDB taxonomy): Bacteria > Actinomycetota > Actinomycetes > Mycobacteriales > Mycobacteriaceae > Mycobacterium. Next base: position 900,867 of record CAWFYN010000010.1, on the reverse strand, counting down.
CCGCGGCCACCGACCACATCACCGACGCCGAGATCACCGAGCTCGAGCGCATCAACGAGGCCCTCGCCGCGGCCGTCGGATCCAGCGACGCCGAGACCATCGCGGGCATCGAGTTCGCGTTCCATCGGGTCTTCAATCAGGCGAGCGGGCGGATCAAGTTGGCCTGGTTCCTGCTCAACGCCGCGCGCTACATGCCGGTGCTGGTGTACGCCGCCGATCAGCAGTGGGGCGCGGCCGCCGTCGAGAATCACCGGCAGCTGATCGCCGCGCTGCGCCGGCACGAAGCCGCCGCGGTGATCGAGCACACCGTGTGGCAGTTCACCGACGCGGCGGCCCGGCTGACCGAGATGCGGGACCGCACGGGGATCTTCTGAGCGGCGATCGCGAGCGCGGCGAAGCCGGGCGATGGAGGCACCTCCCGCTTGCGGGGGACGGGTCGCCGAAATCAGAAGCACCTAGCCGGCGGCCAGTTGCTCGGCGCGCTGCTTGAGTTTTTCGGCGAGGTGGTCCAGGACGTTGTTGAGGAGCTGCTTGACCATCGGCGCGGGAACCGGCATCGACGTCTCCACGTCCAGGTCCACGGTCAGCAAGCTCGACGTGCCCATCTCCACCACGCTGAAGAGCTGTTCCTGCTTGGTGAAGAGGTCCCCCTGCTGCAGGACGGTCTGGATCTGGTTCTCGCCCGGGTAGTACACGGCTTGGATGAACATGCCTTGCATGCCTTGGTAGTCGGTGTCGAGCCGCAGCTGGCTGGGGCGCCCGTCGTCGTAGCGGGCGAGCACCCAGAGGCCCTTGATCTCCTCGTTCCACTGCGGGTAGGCCTCGAAGTCGGCGACGATGGCCATGATCACGGCGGCATCGGCGCTGACCTCGACGGTCTTGCTCATAACTGGCATTGGCGAAGCATAGCGGGGTGCGCCGGTATCGAAACCGACCCGCACGAGCGCGATTTCAGGCCAGATCACCCACGCGGGCCGTCGACAGCAGCGACCGGATGCCGTCGGGAATCGGGACGGATGCGCGGCTGGTCCGGTCGACATAGACGTGCACCCAGTGTCCCAGCGCCGTGATCGGCCGGGCTTGGCCGTCGTTACCGCGAAACACGCCGAGCCGGTAGGTGACGCTGCTGCGGCCAAGGCGCGTCACCGCGAGGCCCACCGTCAGGTTTTCCGGAAAATGCAGCTCGGAGAAATAGCGGCAGCCCGACTCCGCGACGATGCCCAGCGCGGGCGTGGTGAGCGGGTCGAGCCCCGTGCCGGTGTTGATCCATGCGTTGATCGCGGTGTCAAACAGTTGGTAGTACACCGCATTGTTGAGATGACCGAACATGTCGTTGTCGGCCCACCGGGTTCCCACCGGCCACAGCACGGGGAAGTCGTCGCTGGTGAGGTTGTCCGGCGCGGGCGGAACCAGGGGAACTGAGGCCATCGTTGTATTCCAACACGGCTACCAGTAGCGCATGGCCTGCCGAAACAGGTCCGACAGAACCGGCTTGCTCATCTCTCGCGGAGCGTTCTGTAAGAGCCGCTGCTGGGGGTAAGCGCCCTGAGTCAGGGCCGCCACGTCGTCTTCGGTGTAGCCCACGCCACTTAGCCCGTTCGGCATGCCCACCGCTCGCATGATGCGGATGAGTTCGTCGGCGAGTACCTCGCCCGCATCCTGCACGCCGGCGCCCCGGGTGTCAGCGCCGAGCAGGCGGGCGCCCTCCAAGTGCCGCTCCGGGCTCACCTCCGCCGTGAAGCGGAACGACGACGGGGCGTTGAGGATTACGGCCATGCCGTGCGGCACGAGCGGCTCCTCGGCGGGGTACCCCGAGGGGCGGAAATCACGGACCAGCCCGGCCACCGCGTAGGCCATGCCGTGCGGCGCATGGACGCCGGCGTTGCCGAACGCGATGCCCGCCAGGGTGGCCGCCCACATCATCTGCTCGCGGGCCTGGGTGTCGGAGGCGTCGTTCACTGCGCGCTCCAAGAACTGCCCCAGTACGCGCAACGCCTCGCGGCAGCCCAGATCGCTCCACGGATTGGCGCCCTGGCTCATGGGTCGCAGGCTGGGCCGTTCGGCGGCGCGCCGCTGGACATAGGGCCGCGCGGTGTAGGACTCCAGCGCGTGGGACAGCACATCGAGCCCCGCCGAGGCGACGACCTCGGCGGGCAGGCTCGCGGTGCTGTCGGGGTCGACGAGCGCCTCGGTGGGACGCAGCGCGTGCGAAGCGATGCCGGTCTTGGCAGACATCGACACGAGGTCGAAGATCGCGATGCCGGTTACCTCGCTGCCGGTGCCCGCCGTGGTGGGACACGCGATGTGCGGCTTGAGCGGGCCGGGCAGGGCTTTGCCCTCGCCGATCGGCGCGTTGACGTAGGTCAGCAGGTCGGCCGGGTAGGTGGCGTACAGGTTGGCGGCCTTGCACGTGTCGATGACGGAGCCGCCGCCCAGTGAGACGTAACCATCGGGGTTCGATTCCTGAGCGAAACGCGCCCCGTCCCGAAAGGACCCGTCGGTGGGCTCGACGTGAACGTCGGTATAGGTGACGACCTCCAGTCCGGCGGCGACCAGCGAATCGCGCGTCTTGGCAAAGACGGGCAGTCCGGCCACACCGGCGTCGGAGAACAACGCCACCCGCCGCAGCCCAAGCGCGCTGGCCCTATCACCCACCTCCGCCAGGCAACCGCGCCCGAAAGTCACCCGCGACGCGTCGATGGTGAATGCTCCGTCGCAGTCCGCAGCGGCAATCGGGTAATCGCAGCACGCCATGCCTGCCATCCTGTCAGAGGAGGCCGGTCATCTCGGGTGCAGCGGTGCGACCGGCTCCGCCGTGCCAGCGGGCAGGCGGTGACTTTCGATGTAATCCCAACGGATTTCGTAACCCAATCCGGGCGCCGACGGTATCTCGACGAATCCGTCCGGGGAGAGCGGGTCGCACGGCGCCGTCAGATACGCGATCTGCTCACCCGAGATCGCCGAGGGCGGGATTCGCCAGGCACGCGGCCAGGGTGGCGCCGGCGCTGCTGCCGGCGACGACGAGCCGTGCCGCGTCGAGGCCGAGTTCACGGGCATTGGCCACCACCCACCGCAGCACCCCCCTCGCGTCGTCAAGCGCGGCCGGGTAAGGGTGCTCCGGTGCCAGCCGGTAACCCACCGACACCACCGTGCAGCCGCCGCGGCGCGCCAGCTCCACGCATTGACGGTGGTCGGTGTCCAGGTTTCCCAGTGTGAACCCGCCCGCATGGCAGTAGACGACCACCGGCGCCGGTGCGGGGCCGCCGCGATAAACCCGCACCGGCACCGGCGATTCCGCGGGCACCCGGTCGTCGGCGATCCGGACCCCGCGCGCATCGGTTTGTTCGGCCGCGCCGCGGCGGCGCTCGTTGAACGGGTCGCGGGTGAGTTGGATTGAGCCGAAGGAAAAGTCGGTCCGGGTGGTCGCGATTGCCCGCAACTCGGGGTCGAGCCGTTCGGCGCCGTCCAGCTCCGTCATCGGGTTCCCCTGTCCGACGCCGTCAAGGTTTCGGCCACAGAGTCGGCCGAGGGCTCGAAGTGAAAGTCGCCCGGTTTGAACCGCCGTGTCATTTCCCAGAAGCTACGCGCGCTACGCGGCCACTGCGTGACCACGCGACCGTTGCCGGCGCGAAAATAATTGCTGCACTGGGTGGTCCAGACGGTTCCGACCATCCAGCGGTCGATCTTGGCGATGAAGTCGGCCAACGCGGCGGGCCGCACCGCGATGTAGGTCTTGCCCTTGCGCCGCATGTGCTTGAGCGCCCGCACGATGTATCTCGCCTGGGCCTCGAGCATGAAAATGACGCTGTTGGAGCCGACATTGGTGTTGGGGCCGTACAGCATGAAGAAATTGGGGAACCCCGGTACGGCCATGCCGAAGTAGGCCTGTGCCCCGTCCCGCCAAGCCTCGCGCAGGGTGATGCCGCGCTCCCCGCACACGTCGAGCTCGCCCAGGTAGTCGGCCGCGGCGTAGCCGGTCGCGCACACGACCACGTCGACCTCGCGTTCGGTGCCGTCCTCGGTGACCAGGGATCGCGCGCGCAGGGACCGCGCCGGGCTGGTCAGCACCTCCACGTGGGGCTGGGTGAGCGTGGGTAGGTAGTCCGAGGAGAACACCAGCCGCTTGCATCCCATGGGATGGGTCGGGGTGAGCTTGCGGCGCAATTCCTCGTCGGCGACGGCCTTTTCGAGCAGGCCGAGAGCGACGGCCGTGAACGCGTGGGTCTTTTCGCTGCCTTGTTCGATCACCGATATGTTGGCTTCGCTGCGCAACCACAGCCGGGTCCGGTACAGCTTCTTGGCCCACGGTAGGTGGGCCAAGACCCAGCGCTCGCGGCGCGTGTAATGCCGGTCCGGCTTGGGCAGGACCCAGGTCGGCGATCGTTGGACCGAGTAGACCTTGCCGGCCACCTTGGCCAATTCGGGTAACAGCTGCGACGCCGTGGATCCCGTGCCGAGCACGGCAATCCGCTTGCCCTCGAGCGGGATTGAGTGGTCCCACCGCGCCGAGTGCATGACCGTTCCGGTGAAAGGCTCCTCCTGCAACAGGCCCGGAAGCACCGGATGGGTGAACAGGCCCACGGCGGAGACCACCACGTCGAAGTGGTGTCGCCGACCCTCGGTCGTGATCAGGCACCACCGCCGGGCGTGTTCCTCCCACCGCGCGGAACGAATTTCGGTGCGCAGCATCAGGTGTGGGCGCAGAGCGTACTTGTCGGCGCACCGCTGGAAGTACGCCAATATCTCGGGCTGCCCCGACCACAGCCGCGACCAGTTCGGGTTCAGGTCGAACGAGTATGAGTAGAGGTGCGACTTGACGTCGCAAGCCAGCCCCGGATAGGTGTTGATCCGCCAGGTTCCCCCAACGTCGTCTTCCCGGTCGAAGATGGTGAAGTCCCCAAAGCCGGCCCGCGAGAGCAGAATCCCAAGGGCCAGGCCACCGGGCCCGGCGCCGATGATGCCGATCGTGGGACCACTCACCGGATCTGCACGCATTGGCCGCCGTCGACGACCAGTTCGGAACCGGTGATGAATGATGCCTGCTCGGAGACCAGGAACGCGACGGCGTCGGCGATCTCGCGCGGTTGGCCTATTCGCCCGAAGGCCGACGACGCGGCGAGCCGCAGTTGGGTGGCGTCGTCGAGCATCGGTGTCGCGATCGGTCCGGGGAACACGGCGTTGACCCGGATGCCGAAAGGGGCCAGTTCGGCGGCCGCGTTCTGGGTCAGGCCGCGAAGCGCCCACTTCGCCGAACCGTAGGCGGCGTGATGGGGGAAAGGGCGGATGGCTCCGGTGCTGCAGATGTTGACGACGGCGGCGTGGTCCGCCGCGCGCAGGTGTTCCAGCGTCGCCTGAATGCCCAGGAATGCGCCGAAACAGTTGACGCGCCAGGAGTTTTCGAAGCCTTCGGCGGTCTCGTCGGCCAGCGAGGCGCGGTGCAGCGCGCCGGCGTTGTTGACCAGCGCGGTCAGCGCCCCGAATCGGCCGATCACGCTGTGCACGGCCGACTCCCACAGCGATTCCGAGGTGACGTCGAGTCCGATCGCGATCACCTCGTCGTCGCCCAATTCGTCGACCGCGGCGCTCAGTTCGTCGGCGCGGCTGTCGCATGCGGCCACCGAATAGCCCTCGGCGCGTAGCCGTTTGGCGATGGCCCAGCCCTGGCCGCCCGCCGCGCCCGTCACCAGTGCGACGCGTTGATTCATGATGACGTGACCTCGGGGGTGTCGGACAGGCCGCGGCTGGTGACGAACTGGCACCGCCGCCGCCGGAAACGCCACTGCCCGTTGGCGTGGACCAGTTCGTCGTCGTACAGAGCGGGGCGCAGGTGCAGGTCCCCCGCCCGGACGAACAGCACCTGCGACCGCGCCGTTGCGATGTCGTCACGGGCGTCGATTCGTGAGACCCCGGTCAGGTGCAACCCGCGCGGGGCGTCCCGGAACATCTTGCCGATGCCCTCGTGCCCGACGAAGGACCGTCCGTAGACCGTGAATTCGGCGTCCGGGGTGAACAGCGCCAGGCACTCGTCGACATCGCCCGCGTCGAGCGCGAGGGCGTAGCCGGCGAGCAACTCGCGGATCGCGGCCCGATCGTCCGTCATGGTTCGGTCGCCTCGCGCAGGTGCTCCGCGGCCCCCCGGCGCAGCGCGTGCGATTCAGCGGTCAGGGTGACCATGGACAGCCCCAGCTTCGCCATGGCATGTCCCGTTTTGCCGTCCCCGGCGTGGATGCCGGTCACCAGTCCGGCCGCGGTGGCCGCGCGGTGGATTCGCACGATGGCATCCAGCACGGCCGGATCTCTGGTCGCGCCGGCCACGTCCACGCCCAGCGAGAGGGCCAGATCGGCCGGCCCGACGTAGAGCCCGGTGAGCCCTTCGACGGCGCAGATCTCGTCCAGGCCGGACAGCGCCGCCGCCGTCTCGATCATCGCGAACACGCTCACCCGGGACTCCAGCGCCGTGGTGTCGCGGCCCAGGCCGGCGCGCAGCGGGCCGAAGCTGCGAACGCCGGCCGGCTGGTAGCGGGTGGCGGACACCGCCGCGGCCGCCTGGTCCGCCGACTCGATCATGGCGATGACGACGGCGTCCGCGCCGGCGTCCAGCACGCGCCCGATCGGCGCCGCGTCGGCGTTGGGCAGCCGCACCACCGTGCCGACGGGCAGATGTTCGATCCGGCGCAGTATCCGGGCGATGTCGGCGTCGTCGAGGTAGCCGTGCTGGGCGTCGAAACCCACGTAGTCGTAACCGGCGCGGGCGAATTCCTCCGGCCCGAGCAGTGTCGGGCCGGTGATCCAGCCGCCCCAGATCGGGGTGGCCCGGTTCAGCGCCCGCTGCAAAGCGCTCTGTGAATCGTCGGTCACGCTCACTGTCCGATCGCGATCTTGACGCGCTCGGGAACCGGACGGCAGGCCAACTCGAACGCGCCCTGGACGTCGTCGATGCCGAACGTGTGGGTCAGGTAGGTGGCGAGCAGCTCGGGATGTTCGGCGGCGAACTTGCCCGCGGCCTCGAGCACCCGCCGCCGGTCCAGCGTCACACCGGATTTCAGCGTCAGGTTCTTGCGCAGCATGCTGCGCATGCTGATCGGATAGGCGTCATCGTCGGCGACGCCGAAATAGAAGACGGTGCCGCCGGGCGCGGCCGCGTCGATGGCGTGGCCCAGCGTGGCGACCTGGTGACCGACGGCCTCGATGACGACGTCGGCGCGGTCGCGGGCCGCGAGTTGGCTCACCCAACGGTCGCTGGTGGCGCGTATCGGGTCGTCGACGCCGAATGTGGTTGCCAGGCTTGACCGGTCGACGGGGTCGACGCCGGTGACGCGCCGCGCGCCGGCCGCCTTGGCGACGTAGGAGAACAGCAGGCCGATGGAGCCCTGGCCGATGATGGCCACGTGCCTGCCGGCGAGATCCGGCAGTTGCTCGCGGGCGTAGAGCACACACGCCAGCGGTTGCAGGCCGACAGCTTGCGCCGGGGTGAGCGCCGGGTCGTACGGCGCCAGGCCGTCGCCGTCGCTGACCACGCGTTCCATCATGCCGTCGAACCCGGAGGCCCAGCCGACCACGCGGTCGCCGGGACGGTGGTCGGGATGCCGGCTGGCGAGTACCTCGCCGGCGACTTCATGGATGGGGAAGCCGTCCTTTTCGGCGGCGCTGGTTCCGTCGTCGCCCGGGAGGCGGCCACGGGCGCCGCGGAAGGCCGGCAGATCGCTGCCGCAGACACCGGCGGCCATGAACCGCAACAGCACCTGGCCGTCAGCGAGGCACTCGGGCGTCTTCTCCCCGATCGATGCCCGCTCGAACAGGTACGGGGCGATGATCCGGTAGGACCACACGTCAGACCTCCACCGGAATGTTGTTCCATCCCCATTGGAAGCTGGAGGGCAGCCGCGTGGCCGCGTCGGCTTGGATCGCGAAACCGGGCACCCTGCGCAGCCATTCCTGCAGCAGCACAGCGACTTCCAGCCTGGCCAGGTGGTAGCCGACGCAGAAGTGTTGGCCGCGGCCGAAGGCCAGCGAGCGACGGATGGGCCTGTCCCAGATGAATTCGTCGGGCTCGGGGTACTCCCGTTCGTCGCGGTTGGCCGAGGCGAGCAGGGTGATGATCCGCTGCCCGGGCCGGATGGCCTCGCCGTGAATGGTGAAGGGTTTGCGCGCGGTCCGGGCGAACCACTGCGCCGGCGCGCAGAACCGAATCATCTCCTCGCGTGCGATCGGCACGTTGCGCTCGGGGTTCGCGCGCACCGCGGCCATCTGATCGGGCCGCCGGCCGAGCTCCCACAGCCCATGAGCGACGATCTTGGGCACCGTCTCGGTGCCACCGATGAAGATGCAGAGCATCTGGGTCGCGGCTTCGACGTCGTCGAGCGGGCTGCCGTCGGGCAGGCGGTAACCGAGCAGACCGTCCACGACCGCGAGCGGCTGCCCGGACCTGTCGGCGCGGCGGCGCCGAACCGCCGGCAGCAGGTATTCGAAATAGTTGGGCCGCGCCCCGGCGGTGTCCACCCCGACGCCGGGCTCGGCGAGGCTGCCGGCGTTGACCGCGGCCAGCACCTGCGGCGCGAGATCGGTTGAAATGCCGAGCAGTTCGCATACGACGGACGCCACGACGATGCCGCCGTAGTCCTGGGTCAGGTCGAACGAACCCCGTGGCAGCAGCTCATCGAGGCGCTCGTTGGCCAGCTCGCGGATTCTGGCCTCCAAGCCGGTGACCGCCCTGGGGCGCAGCGGCTGGGAGTGCGCGCGCCGGATCTCGGCGTACAGATCCGTGTCGAACACCGCGTGGAAGGGCAGTGGATGCAGCGGCGGGTCGTCGACGGGGCCGGTGTTGTGCTTGGCCAAGACCGACGCCGCCGGCAGGGTCCCTTCCGACGCGACGAACGTTCCGTCGTTCACTTCCAGCACCTGCCAGATGTCCTCGAAGCGGGACAACGCGTACGTATCCCACTGCGGCATGTAGTACACGGGATGGTGGTCGCGCAGGATTCGGTAGTAAGGAAGCGGATTCGCCATCACCTGCGCGCTGAAGGGGTTGTAGGCGAAGTCGTTGGCGTCCAACGGTTCTCGCTGCCCCCTCACTGCAGTGGGGACGGCGGTAGGGCCTGCAGGATCGAGTCTTCCCACCCGTCGCGCAGGGCGGGCGCCACACTCATCCAGGTGACGATCTCCGCGGGCGGGCTTTCCTTCCACGAGGGGTAGTGGTTGGCGAAGCATTCCCAGCCGCCGTCCAGCGCCCAGTAGTGGATGACCTCGTTGTAGCGGAAGGTCGTGGTGAACGAGCCCAGCCAGCGTTTGCCGGTGCGTTCCGACCATGGGACGTAGAGCCGCTCCAGTTCGCGGATGTAATCGTCTTGGCGCCCCGGCTTGGTCTGCATGATCTCCTGAATCACCAGCGGCGCAACAAACTTAGCGTCGCGCAGTTGGGCGAGATTCTTGTTGCTGGGCCCCGGGTACATGATTCGGCCCTCCCCCGCGGCGCCGGTGTCGGCCAGGAAGGCCGACCATTTGCCCGCCGCGGCCTCCTGGCTGCCGCCGCGGGCCTGAGCGGCCCCGATCCGCGCGTAGTCGGCGAACCCGTCGATCTCCCAGATGATTGTCACCTGCGGCCAGTGACCGTTGTAGGGCGTGGTCTCCCAGATCGCGAACAGCCGCGCGCCGAGCTCGTCCATCATCGGCCGGTAGGTTTCGGAGAAAACCTCGGTGAAGCGGTCGCTTCGCCCGGAGCCCAACGAGATGGTCTCATGCAGATATAGCAGCGCGTGCCGGTAGTACTTCTTCATCAGTCGAGCCGGACCAGCCCCGAGTCGCCGCGTCCACAGGTCGCCAAATCGCAGAACAACGTCTCGGTGGAATAGACTGCGGGGCAATCCATCCCGGCCGCTGCCAGCGCATGGCCCTTGAATCTCCGCGCCGCCGCGCTGAGCGCGTACTGTGCCCGGGCCACGCCGCGATCCACCCGTAAGGGCCACCCGGAAGCCGCTTGACCCCACAACGCGACTTCGGTAAGCCGGTCGTCCAGCGCCTTGAGCACCCTGTCGCGCACCCGCGCATCCGCGGTGAACGCCTCGGCGCTCACCGCCAGGCTCTGGCTCGTCGAGCCGGGATCCATCGCGGCGAGTTGTTCCTCCAGGTCCAGCACCTGCACGCCGAGGATCCGCAGGGATCGGGCGCCGCTGCCGTCGGGCAGCAGCACGGTTACCTGCCAACCGGCCATCGCGCGGTCGTAGAGCCAGCCTCCGGCCGATTGGACGACGTCCAGGGCGCTCACCGCGATGACGTCGAGCCGATATCGCAGGCACTCCCGGTCGGTCCGGGTTGCTCGGGCCGCGTTGATCCGGCTGCCGTCCCTGATGTCGAACGTTGACGTGACCATTCAATCCGTTCCTCACCGCCACACCGAAACCGTGCATTGGCGCTTACCGCAACGCTTGCCCTGGGCTGTGGGCCGCCTCACGCGGCTCACCGGACAGCGTGACACTTGGGAACAAATTTGTAAAGGTGCGACCGGTGGTCACGCGCCGCGGCGTGCCTTGAGTTCGGCGAGAACTTCCTCGGTGTGCTGCCCGAGATCCGGTGCCGCAGAACGCGGTGCCCAGGGTGTGCCGTGGAAATCGGCCGGCGTCGCCACCATCGGAACGCTGGATTCGCCGTCCGGCACGTCAACGATGCCGCCCGCGGCATGGAACTGCTGGTCGGCAACGACGTCTTCGAGGCTGTTCACCGGCGACCAGAAGAAATCGGGTTCGGCCGCGAAGATCTGAGTCCATTCGTCGAGGGTGCGGGTGGCAAAGATCGCATCCAGCTCGGCGATCAGCTCCACCGCGTTGACGAAGCGGGCGTAAGCGTCGGCGAACCGCGGATCCTCCAGCCACTCCGCGTGGCCGACGGCGCGACACAGCGGGGGCCAGTGCCGATCGCCTTCGAGGCCGACGATCCAGAATCGCCGCCCATCGGCGGTCGCGTAGTTGTTCATGCAGGGATTGCCCATCGTTTCTCGCTGTCCGATCGCGATCGGTTGGCCGGTGAGCAGGTAAGTGTTGAGGTCGAAGCTCACGGTGTAAGCGCCCTGGCGATACAGCGAGGTGCTCACCAGCTGACCGGTCCCGGTGCGTGCGCGGGCGACCAGCGCCGCGCAGATGGCGGCCGCCAGCGTCATCCCGGCCGAATGATCGCCCATCCCGCCACGCTGGAACGGCGGCGTGTCACCGGGCCGGGTGAGCAGATGCGCCACCCCGGCGCGCGACCAGAAGGCGGCTACGTCGTAGGCGGCCCGCTCGGCATCGGGTCCGGTTTCCCCGTAGCCGGTGATCAACCCGTAGACCAGGCGGGGGTTGCGGGCCGACACGGATTCGAAGTCGAGCCCCAGGCGTTGTAACGCGCCGGGCCGCACGTTGGTCACGAAAACGTCCGCGTCGGTGAGTAATTCGAGCGCCGCGTCGCGGCCCGCCTCCTTCGTGAGGTCCAACACGACGCTGCGCTTGGAGCGGTTGTCCATTTCGAACGGCGGGTTGACCCCGAGGTCGCAGCCCAGCATCCTGCCGAACATCCGCCCCGGGTCACCGCTCGGCGGTTCGATCTTGATGACGTCGGCACCCCAGTCGGCCAGGATGCCGCCGGTGGCCGGTCCGGCCACCCACACCCCGAGCTCGACGGCCTTGACACCCTCCATTGGTCCCGCCATGGGTAAGTTCCTACCCTCTCGTCAGCCCGATCGCACGCATCCCGGCATGTCGCTCCGGTATCTGCTGTCCCCATGCCAATGCGGTTGGCCCGGAGTCCTGATCTGGCGACCGATGATTTTGGGCGCCCCGCTGTATCGGAATACATGCGGGCATTTACGGGATGTGCGGCCTGCCAGTAACACAAAACCAGAAAGGGGATGGTCCCAGTGGCGACAATCTCAGGCAAAGCGGTTCTCATTACAGGTGGCAATCGCGGCATCGGGCGTGCGCTCGCCGTGGAAGCCTTGAACAGGGGCGCCGGACGGGTGTACGTGGGTACCCGGAAGGCCCTGGCGGACAACGGCGATTCACGTGTGACGCCGTTGATCCTGGACATCACCAACGGTGCTCACCTGGAGGCGGCGGCCGAGCAGGTCGACTCTCTCGATGTCCTCATCAACAATGCCGGTCTCGCGCTTTACGACGACTTGAGCGACCCCTCCGCACTCCAACGGCACCTGGCGGTCAATCTTCTCGGCACCTACGCCGTGATTCAGACCTTCCTGCCGCTGCTGGCTCGGTCCGGAGGATCCATCGTGAACAACCTTTCGGTGAACGCGTTGGCCCCCTTGCCGCTCATTCCGGCCTACTCCGTCTCCAAGGCTGCCGCGTTCTCCATGACGCAATCGCTGCGGGTCATCTTGGCCGGACAGGGGGTGCGTGTCCATGCGGTGCTGACCGGGCCCGTTGACACCGATATGACCCGCGGCCTCGACATACCCAAAGCCTCTCCACAATCGGTGGCACATGCCATCTTCGACGGGGTGGAGAACGACGATGACGAAATCTTCCCCGATCCGATGTCGCGGTCTTTGGCCGAGCGGTGGGACAGTGGGGCCGCCAAGGTGCTCGAGCGCCAGTACGCGGCGATGCTCGCCCGGGCTGGGGTTAATTCCTAAGCCGCGGAACATATCCCGGTGTGCACGGGGTTCCGTCACCAGGCTGGATTGTCGCGATCGCGGCAGGTTCGTGCGCCACGACGTCGTGCGCGGCATCATAGGACCGGGGCGTGAGACCGAACCGGGGTTGATTCGCCGCGCGACGAAGGGAACGCCATGAGCCTGGTAGCCGGACATGGTCCGCTCAGCAGCGATCCGGCCGGGCGGTTTTCACCTCCGCTGCCCGCCGACGTTGTCTTCATCGAGCCTCATCCGCGCCGCGTACAAGCGTTCCGAGACGGGCGTCTGGTGATCGACACCGAGGGGGCGCTCATGGTGCACCGGCGGGGTCGCCCCCTCAGCTACGTCTTCCGTCCCGACCAGGTTGGCGACCTGCCCACCGAACCCGAGCCGGAGGCGCCGGGCTTCGTGCACGTGCCCTGGGAGGCCGTCGACACCTGGCTGGAAGAGGGCCGCGAACTCGTCCACTACCCGCCCAATCCCTATCACCGCGTCGACTGCCGCCCCACCGCGCGCCGCCTACGTGTTTCGGTCGCCGGCACGGTGCTGGTGGACACCGAAGACACCGTGATCCTGTTCGAAACCTCTTTGGACCCCCGGCTTTACGTCGATCCGGTGCACGTGCGCACCGACCTGCTGCGCCGCTCGGATACGTTGAGCTACTGCAACTACAAGGGTTTCGCCACCTACTGGTCTGCCGACGTTGACGGCCACCTCGTCGACGACGTCGCCTGGAGCTATGCGGATCCGCCGCCGGAAAGCCTGCCCATCAAAGGATTCCTGAGCTTCGACCTTGCCCGGGTCGATGTCGTCGCCGACCTCCCGCTCAGGCGCCGTAGTTAGGGCGTCCCAGCTTGAGTTCGTGTTGGGCGATCATGTTGCGGAATACTTCCAGGGTGCCGCCATAGATCCCCAGCGGTAGCGCCAGCCGGTAAAGGTGTTCTGCCGCACCGTCGGTGGCGGAGCCCGGCGTTTCGGTGGGCAACGCCGACGCCGTCCCCAGGATGTCCATCAGGTCGGGGGTGACGTCGCGCATCGTCTGCGCGACTGCGACCCGCCCGAACATCCCGGGCGTGGACAGCGCCGCCTCGATTCGGGCGACGTCGCGCCCAAGCCGGTATCTCACCGAATCGTCGTCCAACGGCCGCCGCCGATCCGGACCCGGTTGCGCCGCGACGGCCGCGACGGCGTCGACCACTTCGGCCATCAAGTCCGCGTGCGCTGCCATCGCGGCAATGTATTGCAGGCCATGGTCTTCCGGGTCGGTGATGCCATGCTCGGAGTCCAGCGCCGAACGCATGACCGTCCAGCCACCGTTCACTTCACCGATGCGGCAGAGGTCGTCGACGCGGACGTCGCTGTAGTAGACGATGTTGGTGCGGTCACCGTCCAGGGTGCGGATGCCCTGGATCTCGACGCCCGGTGTGTCGAGTGGCACCAGAAACATGGTCAGGTTCCTGTGCTTCGGGCCTTGGGGGTCGGTATTGGTGAGCAGGAAGACGTACCTGGCGTTCTGCGCGTTCGAAGTGAACATCTTGGAGCCATTGATAACCCAGCTGTACCCGTCTGAGTCGCGCACCGCGCGCGTCTTGCAGGTGGCGACGTCGGAGCCACCTTCGGGTTCGGTGTAGCCCAGGCATAGCCGGATCTCGCCGGATAGCACGCCCGGCACGACCTTGTCGGCGAGCTCGGGCGCGGCGAATTGCGACACCAGCCGGGCCACGACGGACGTGGTGCCCCAGTGATACCAAGGCGTATGGGCCCGGGCAATCTCGAGTTGAAAGATGCGCCGGCGCACCGGGCTGAATCCGCCCTCGGACTCTAGCTTCCAATCCGATGCCAGGTAGCCGGCTTCCCCCAGCGCCAGATGCACTTGTTCGTCGAAGTTTTCGCCGAACTCCAGCTGCCGATGGTGCACTTCGCCGGTGACGTGCTTCGCGATGAAGGCCCGGGTCTCATCGCGGAAGGCCTGGTCCTCGGGCGAGAGCTCGACACGGGAGAAGTCCATCTGTCGTTTCGATCCGGCTAGGCCGCGTCGATCACGAGGGTGCGGAAACGGTCGAGGGTCTCCAGCGCGCGCGCCATGCTGTCGCCGGGGAGGTGGACGCTCACCCACGTCACGCCCAGTCTCGCCAGCTTCTCCAAGCCGTCGAGGTAGGCGCCGGCGTTGAATTCGTCGTCGGCGGGGCTGCCGCCCTCGAAGTTGGTGAAGGTGATGTCGATCGCCGACCAGTCCCTGCCCGCGGCATCGCACCGGCGCCGCAAGTCATCGATCCCGTCGGTGAGGCGCGCCACCGAGTCGATGACCGCCGTGCCCGCCGTCTGGGCCAACTGGGGCGGGGCGGGGAACGGACACCAGCCGTCACCGTATTGCGCCACCCGCTGGCGCGCCGACGACGTGTTGCCGCCGATCCAAATCGGCGGGTGCGGGTCGCTGACCGGGCGGGGGTGTGCGGTGATCCCGCGTGCACTGAAATGCTTTCCCTCGAAGGTGATGTCGTCGCCGGCCCAGACCGCCCGGATCACCTGCAGCGCTTCCTCGAACAGCTCGGCCCGCTCGTCGTAGCTGACCCCCAGCGCGGCGAATTCCCGCTTGAGGTAACCCACACCCACCGCAAGCGTGAAGCGCCCGCCGGATAGCAAGTCCAGCGTGGCACCAGACTTGGCCACCACGAACGGGTTTCGGTATGGCAGCACCACGATGTTGGGGATCAGCCGCAGCGTCGTCGTCGTGGCCGCCGCGAAACCCAATGCGACAAAAGGATCCAACGCATCGTGCCCACCGGCCTGAAGCCACCGCTGCGACGGCGCCGGGTGGTCGGTGAAGCCGAACCCATGAATGCCGGCCGCTTCGGTGGCCGCGGCCACCTTCCCGATGCCGTCCCCGCTCACCAGCTCCGGGTTGTACGGGTGGCTGTGCATCGGGTGGGTGATGGTGAAGCGCATGAACGCGACCAGCCGCTAGAACCGCGCGCGGGAATCGATGGCCGCGTCGGTGGTGCGCAAGGGCCGGATCAGTGCCTCCTGGGCGAAGGAGCACAGCAGCTCCCCCTCCTCGGAATGCACGGTGCCGCGCACATACGACATGCCCGCGCCCACCTGAGTGCTTTCGTGGGTGTAGAGCAGCCACCCGTCCCATCGCACCGGTTCGTGGAACGCCACGGAGATGCTCATCGGTGCGGTGGACACGGTCAGGTGTGCCTGGCTGGTGCCGATGCCGGGGTGTGCTCGCATGGTGGTGGAAATCCCCAGATGCCCGGTGAAGTAGGCGACGAGCGCCTTGGCCAGGTCGTCGCGCGTGGGGATCGGGTCGTAGTGCAGCCACGCGTAGAGCTCCGGCGGCCCGACCTCGTCGGGACTGTTGACGTCGACGACGTCGACCAGGCGCAGTTCGCGGCCGACCATCGGCATCGGCGAGTGGTTGGCGGCGGCGGGCGGGGCCACGCCGGGACGCGGCAGGTGGTGGCGGATGACGTCACCGGTCGGCACGTCGGCCAGCACCGTGATGCTCAGGCAGCGCCGACCGTTCTGGTGCACGGCGACGACCGCGGTGGCGGTGGACCGGCCCTCGGCGACGACGTCGAGGACGAGTTCGATCGGCGGGCCGACGGTCACGGCGCGGGAGAACACCGCGTGCGCCGAGCGAACCGACTTGTCTCCGAATCGCTTGGCCACCGCGACAATCGCCTGGGCGAGCACCTGGGTGCCTTCCACCACCTGCCGTTCGTCGCCGGCCGCGATGCCGGTGTCGCCGGTGAAGCGGTCTTGCCCGTCGGCCTGCACGTCGAACAGATCCAGCAGGCCCTGCACCGTCCACTCGGTCTGCTCAGATTCCTTGGAAGCCTTGGTCAACTCGCACTCCACCTCTCGCGCCGGCAGCTCACGGCTCAGCGTGACACTTTGAGCAGGATTTGTAAAGGTGGGCTAACAAGGCTGCGGCGCGGGAACTCGCCAGGTCGCGAGATTGACACCGGTACCCGCGGTGCATGACACTTTGGCGGTGTTTTGTAAAGCGGAAGGTGTGGTCAAAGGTATGAGCGAATGATTCCCGAACCGCTGGCCAACGGCTTCTGCTTCGGCGAAGGACCACGCTGGTTCGAGGGACTGCTCTGGTTCTCCGACATGCTGGGCGAGGCGGTACACACCTCGACCATGGGCGGCTCGCTGACCACGTTGCCCCTGCCCGGGCACTCCCCGTCGGGGCTGGGTTTTCGCCCCGACGGATCGCTGTTGATCGTCTCGGCCGCAGATCGGAAGGTGTTGCGCTACGACGGTGAAACCGTCGACACCATCGCCGATCTCGCCGAGCTGGCCCCCGCCAACCTCGGCGACATGGTCATCGACGACGCCGGGCGCGCCTACGTCGGATGCCAGGCGCTGCGCGGCGGCCTCATCATCCGGCTGGACCCGGACGACAGCGCCACCGTCGTCGCCGAAGACCTCGACTTCCCCAACGGAATGGTGATCACACCGGCCGGAGAGCTGATCGTCGCCGAGTCGATCGGCCGGCGGCTGACCGCATTCACCGTCGGAGCGGATGGCGGGCTGGCCGACCGCCACGTTTTCGCCGAGGGCCTGGACGGCCCGCCCGACGGCATCGCGCTCGACGCCGACGGCGCGGTGTGGGCGTCGATGACGCTGGCGCACCAATTCGAGCGGATCGTCGAGGGCGGCGCCGTGACCGACCGCATCGACATGGGTGAGCGCGTCGCCATCGCCTGCACGCTCGGCGGCCCCGAGGGCCGGACGCTGTTCTTGTTGTCGAGCACCGAGGCGTATCCCCAGCGCCTGGTCGGCACGCGGCTGTCCCGGCTGGACGCCGTCACGGTGACCACCCCCGGCGCCGGCCTGCCCTGACGAGAGGTTGACGATGACGGACTCCTACTACGAGCTCATCGACGGCGCCCACCCGTTAGGGGAGAAGTTCCGGGCCACCGACCTGGCGCGTGGCACCTGGTCGGCCGCGATACAGCACGGCGGGCCGGTGTCGGCGCTGCTGGTGCGAGCGCTTGAGCGGTGCGAACAGCGCGCCGACACCCGCCTGTCCCGCGTCGTCATCGACCTGCTGGGCGGGGTGCCCGCCGAGGGCGACCTGTGGGTCAGTTCGCAGGTGCAGCGCGGCGGGAAACAGATCGAACTGGTCAGCGCCGAGATGCTGGCCCCCGGTCCCGATGGCGACACCGCGTCCGGTGGCGCGCGCCAGCGGATGGCGGTTGCAGACGCTGGACACGCAGGAGCTGGCCCACGCCACGGCCCCAATGCCCGGACCCCGCAGCGAGGCCCGCAACCGCAACCTCAAGGCACGGGATTGGGACCGCAACTACGTGCACAGCCTGGACTGGCTCTGGCTGACGGAGCCGCTGAGCGAGGGGCCGGGCGAATCGTGGATCCACCCGACGGTGGACCTGGTCACCGGCGAGAGCATGACGCCCCTGGAGCGCCTGTTCGCGGTGGCCGACTGCGCCAACGGCATCGGCAGCAAGCTGGACATCACCAGGTGGACGTTCCTCAACACCGACCTCGCGGTGCACGTGTTCCGGATCCCCGACGGTGACTGGATTGGCATCCGCGCCGAGACCAGCTACGGCCCCGACGGCATCGGAACGACCGTCGGCACATTGTTCGACGAGCAGGGCGCGGTCGGCGCCATCCAGCAGTCCGTGCTGGTGCGGCCGCGCCCGGCCAAATCCGGCCGGGAAGCGAAATGACCGCGACCCACTTCGTAGAGTTACCGATATGAGCCGTCCGGCCCAGACCACAGAGCCCGACACCTCGACGCGTCAGCGCATCCTCGACGCCACCGCCGAGGTCCTCGGCCGCAACGGCAAAACCAAGCTCAGCCTGTCCGACGTCGCCGCCCAGGCCGGGGTCTCACGCCCGACCCTCTACCGCTGGTTCGCTTCCAAAGAGGAGTTGCTGTCGGCCTTTTCGAGCTACGAGCGACAGATCTTCGAGAGTGGCTTGGTCAGGGCGACCGCCGGCCTGAAGGGCGTCGACAAACTCGACGCGGTGCTGCGGTTCATCGTCGAGTATCAGCATTCGTACTCCGGTGTGCGGATGGTCGATGTCGAGCCCGAGCACACCATCGCCCAGTTCTCGTGGGTCATCCCGCAGATGCGGGAGGGCCTGCAGCGTCACCTGCCCGGACCCAACGCCGCGGTGAAGGCGGCGACCGTGATCCGGATCGCCATATCGCACTACATCGTCCCAAGCGACGACGCCGAACAGTTCTTGGCGCAACTGCGGCACGCGGTGGGAA
Source organism: uncultured Actinomycetota bacterium (assembly GCA_963820045.1). Taxonomy (GTDB): domain Bacteria; phylum Actinomycetota; class Actinomycetes; order Mycobacteriales; family Mycobacteriaceae; genus Mycobacterium. Next base: position 881,995 of record CAWFYN010000010.1, on the reverse strand, counting down.
TCAAGGGCAGCAGCTGATTGCCTGGTCGACCCGCCGGCGACCCGCTTCGACCGGCTTCGCCGCCGCTCGCGATCGCGCGCTACTCGAACAGCACCGCGGCGTTGAGGTAGCCGGTCGGGTCCAACGCGGCTTTGATCGTCCGCATCGCCGCGACGTCCGCGGGCTCACGTGACATGCCCAGGTAGCGCCGCTTGAGTGCGCCGACACCGTGTTCGGAGCTGACATTGCCCCCGGAGCGCGCGATCAATTCCATCATCGGCTCGTACAGCGCGCGCTCCCGGTCGACCGGGCAGCGCAGCACGTTGAGATGCAGGTTGCCCTCGCCGATGTGGCCGAACAGCACGGGCAGCGCCTCCGGGACCTGAGCGCCGATCAAATCGGCTGCTTCCCTGGCGAATCCGTCGATGGACGACAGCGGCAAGGAGACGTCGAACTTCAGCGGGGGCCCGTACACGCCGAGCACCTCGGAGATCGACTCGCGAAGCTGCCAAAGCCGTTGCTGCGCAGCGATATCCACGCCGACCGCGGGTTCGGAACACATTCGCGCGCCGTCGAGCAGGTCGGCGAGCCGGTCGGTCTGGTCGTGGTCGGCGGCGAGCTCCACCAACAGCAGCCAGTCGCCCTCGACCGGTGAGCCGGCCCCGAGATGCTCGCGAGTCAGCGCGGCGGCCCGGCCGTCGATCAATTCCAGCGCCGCAATCCCGTCCGCGTCCCGAAACGTCCGTCCGGCCTCGACCAGGGCCGCCAACTCGGCGAACCCGCAGACCGCCGTCACCCGCCGAGACGGGGTTGGGTGCAGTCGCAGATCCAGCGCGGTGATGACACCGAGGGTGCCCTCAGCGCCGACGAACAGCGCCGACAGGTCGTAGCCGGTGTTGTCCCGGCGCACCCGGCTGTGCCGGCGCAGCAGCGACCCGTCGGGCAGCGCCACCTCCAAGCCGACGACTTGCTCGCCCATGTTGCCGTACCGGACCGTGCGCAGGCCGCCGGCGTTCGTCGACGCCATCCCCCCGACGGTCGCGGTGTCCCGGGCCGCCAGGTCCACGCCGAACACCAGGCCCGCGGAGCCCGCGGCGCGCTGCACCGCAGTCAGGGTGGCACCGGCGCCGACCCGGACGCGGCGCTCGAGGGTGTCGACGTCATCGAGCCCGCGCAGCCGCTCGGTGGACAGCAGCACGTCGTCATGCTCGGGAACGGTGCCGGCCACCAGCGAGGTGCGCCCGCCCTGCACCGTCACGTGCGCGCCGGCGTCCCGACACACCCGCAGCACCTCGGCGACCTGCTCGGCCGAACCCGGGCGCACCAGCGCACTGGCCCGGCCCCGATAGCGACCGGTGTGGTCGACGCTGCGGCCCGCGAGGACATCGGGATCGGTGACGACGTGGTTCGATCCCACAATTTTTTTAAGATCCTCGAAGCCGCCTGGCATGCTCGCGGTTATAGCACCTCACGCCGCCGCGCGGAAACAGCCCTCGAAATGACCGTTCTCAATCCCGACGGTCTGCATGAACGAGTGGGCAACGACGGGGCCGACGAGTCGAAACCCCGCTTGACGCAACGCTACTGAGAGCCTGTGCGACTCCGGGCTTGCCATCCGGCCATCGACCCAGCCCCTCAGGCGATGGTGCGTGCGCGGTTGATGTTGCCACGCCAGTTGCGACAACGAGTGTTTCGTCAACAGACGGGCGTTGTGCACCGTGGCTTCGATCTTGCGCCGATTGCGAATGATCGAGGTCTCGGCCATCAACCGCTCGACGTCTTCGGGCGTCATTGCCGCAACCGCCGCCGGGTTGAATCCGTGGAACGCCGTGCGCAGGTTGTCCCGCTTGTCGAACACGACCGCCCACGACAGGCCGTTCTCGAAGTAGGTCAGTGCAAGCGCTTCGAAGAGGACGGCCTCCTCGAGTTCCGGGGTCCCCCACTCGTGATCGTGGTAGGCGGTCAGATCGCGGCCCGTTTGGGTAGCCCATCGACACCGGGTGACGCCGTCGGGACCGGGCATGACAGTGGCGAGCCGGGGTGGCACGCCGACGCCGGCCATCGCCTTCACTCCGCGACCCTAGCCCTGTGGTACCTCGGCGAATCCCGGTTCGCCTGCGTCGACAACGGAATTGAAGCGGATCCGAGTTTCGAGACGCTCGTTGATCTCTTGGATCGCGCTCTCGGGAAGCGCGGTGACATCGACATTCTCGCGGATGCGCGCGGACGTCACGGATGCCGTGAGAACCGCGCTGCCGCGCTGGATGCCCCAGGCCAGAAGCACTTGCGCGGGAGTCTTGCCGAGACGCCGAGCGATCGCCCCGACGAGAGGGTCGTCGAGCAGTCGCGGTTTCAGCCCGTGCCCGAGTGAGGCGAACGCCAAGAGGATAATCCCGTCCGTCTCCCGCATTTCGTGGAGTTCCCACTGGGGGTGATATGGGTGCGACTCAACCTCCACGACCGCCGGCTTGATGCGAGCGGTTTCCAGGATCTTTCGGGTGCCCTCGGCGTCGATATCGGAAAGACCTATCGCTCGCGTAAGTCCCTCGTCGACAAGGTTTTCCATCGCCGCCCAGGTCTCCGGCAAGGTGACTCCGTCGTCGTAGACGACCGCTCCATGGATGTCGCGGGGGTCTTGGTCGTCGCCCGGCTTGAACGCGAATGGGGTGTGCACCAGATACAGGTCGACAGCGTCCAGTCCGAGCCTGTTCAGGCTGGCCTGCAGCGCGGGCTTCACCCGCTCCGGTCGGTGGTTGTTGTTCCACAGCTTGGTGGTCACGAACAGCTCCTCGCGGCGCACCGTTCGTCTCGCGAACAGCTCCTTGAGTGCCGCGCCGACCTCGGCTTCGTTGCGGTACCGTTCGGCGGCGTCGAGGTGGCGGAATCCCACCTCGACCGCGGTCTTGACGGCATCCCGCGTCTTGGAGTTATCGGAAAGCGAGGTCCCAAACCCGAGCGCGGGGATCTCACCGCTGCCGTCGTTCAAGCTGAATCTGTGCTGACTTAGGTTCTCATTCGATGCCATGGTTTTCCGTCTCCTTACATCCTTTGTCAAATACCCTTAGGCGCAGCATGTCTCGCGAGCAGCGCGACGGTTTCGGCCGTTGTCCAGACGGCGCTGGCGAGGAATCGGAAATTCACCAGGGCGGCCAGGTAACCGTCCCCCTCGGGCAGGCGCGGGCCCGCCGTGGCGTCCTTGACGACTGCGACCTCGAAGCCCTGCTCGATGAGCTCACGCAGGTGGCCTTCGACGCACAGATTGGCGGCCATCCCGGCCAGGATGACTTGGTTCACGGCGCGCTTGCGCAACTGCAGCACAAGGTCGTTCGATTCAGGACCAACGATCTTGTGCGGGGAGGCGATGACGGTCTGCCCGTCGTGGATGTGGCGGGCGTAGGCGGGCAGGAAGTCGGCGCCAGAGCCCGCGAACCCGTCCGTCGTGTAGGCGCCCTGACGACCGAACATGCCGACGCCGCTCATGAATTTCTCGAGCGGATCACCGAACAACCACTGCGTGTCGGTTGGATAGAAGTAGTGCGGCGATACCGCGACGGTGAGGCCTGCCAGCTTCGCGGCGTGGAACAGCTCGCCGATGTGAGCGACGGTGTGGTTGTCGCGGATGCTGTTACCGAAGACCGGCCATGCGACACCGTCGGGGCTCAGGAAATCGATCTGCGGATCGGTGATGACGAGCGCGACATGCTCGAAGTCGAGCGCGAAGCCGGACGACGGCAGCGCAGGGTTCGGTGGATCGGCGTAGATGGTGGGGTCTTTCATCGGGCTTGTCCTTGCGGGCTAGAGGGCTCGTTGCCTGACTATAGATGACCAGTCGTCTATTTAACAACCAAGGCGAGGTCCGCATTCCTCCCCGCGAAATTCAGTGCAGAAGCGCCGGGACCGTCACCGCTTCGAAGCGGTCGTAGGGGATCCGACTGCGGGTCACCTTCCCGCGCAGGGCCGCGCCTTCCCACGCCTCGATCAGCTGCGCAGCGAGTTGCCCCGCCTCGAGATCCCGGCGAACGCCCCCTGCGGCCTCCTGGCCCGCACGCACACACCGGGTGAGGGCCTCATCCCAGCGCTCGAGAATCCGGAGCAGCTCGGCGCGCACCGGGTCACTCGATCCACCGAGCTCAAGCGACAGGTTGCCGACCAAGCAACCGAGGAGGAAATCGCCGGCCTCGTGTTCGTCGGCGAGCGCATGGAAGAAGCGGGTGAGCCGCTCCTGCGCCGACCCGTCGGCAGCGAGGATCGGCAGCAGCCGTGCCTCGATGTCGGCCCAATAGTGCTCGAGGATCGCCGCGGCAAACGCCTCTTTGCTTGGGAAATACGCGTAGAACGACCCCTTCGGGACGCCGGCCGCATCGGTGATGTCTTTGACCCCGCTGGCCGAGAATCCGCGCGCGTGCACGAGGTCGAGCCCCGCTGCGAGCAGCCGGTTGCGCACTTCGGGGTTCGGCGGGCGCGGCATGCCGTCATATTAGCCGACCGGTCGCCTATCTTCGCGCGCCAGCAAAATCGCGGGCGCTTCAACGCTAGAACGGTTTGTGCGGCACGTCGGCCACCAGACCGCCGTCCATGACGAACTCGCTGCCGGTGGCGTAAGACGACTCGTCGCTGGCCAGGAACAGGATGAACGTCGAGACCTCCCGCGACTCGGCCGGGCGACCGAGCGGAATGGTCACCATGTCCTCGGGCAGGTGAGCGGTCATCGGGGTGCGGATGAAGCCGGGGTGCACGGAGTTGACCCGGATGTTGTGCGGCGCCAGCTCCAAAGCCGCAGACTTCGCCAGGCCGCGCACCCCCCACTTGGATGCGACGTACGGATGCACCATGGGCGCCCCGCGCAGGCCCTCGATCGACGACACGTTGATGATCGAGCCGCCACCGGCCGCGATCATCGGCTCGACGGCCACCCGCATGCCCAGGAACGTTCCGGTCAGGTTGACGTCAATCACCTTCTGCCACTTGGCCAGATCGAAACTCTTCAGCGGGCCGAGCGCGACGGTCCCGGCGTTGTTGACCAACACGTTGAGCTTGCCGAATTCGCCGACCGCGGTCTCGACCGCGGCGTCCCACTGGTCGGGCTGGGTGACGTCGAGGTGGACGTAGCGCACGGAGTCACCTATTTCAGCGGCCACCGCCTTGCCCTTGTCGTCGAGGATGTCGCCGATCACCACCTTGGCGCCTTCGGACGCCAGCAGCCGCGCATGCTCGGCGCCCATCCCGCGCGCGCCGCCACTGATGAGTGCGACTTTGCCTTCTACCCGTCCCACAGGGGACTCCTTTCCATTTAGCTGCTCACCAAAGTGGTTGGTGCGTAAAGGCCTTTTCCGGTGACCAGCGGCAGGTCCAGCGTGGTCCGGATGCCGGGCGGGGCGGCGACGACCGCGGGAATGGCGTTGACGATGCGCCCGGCGGCGCCGACGATCGCGGCGTGGTTGTGGTCGCCCTTGCGGCTGCTGGGAACGATGTCCACGGCGTAGGACGGCTCACCGGTGATCTCGATGCGGTAGGAGCCGCCGCCGGACGCGGGCTGCGCCCAGTCGGGTCGCAGGTCGGGCCGCAGCCGGGTGATGTGCTCGATCACGACCGCCGGAAGCCCGTTGGACATGCCGCGGATCTCGAATTGCAGCGCGGCCATGGTGCCCTGCCGAACGCGCCCGACCGCGATGTCGAAGTCTTCCGGTGCCGGCTCGCGCTGGTAGGACTCGGTGATCTCGTCGATCTCGATGCCAAGGCCGGCGGCGAGCTGCCGGATGGCCGTCCCCCAGGCGATGCCGAGGATACCCGGCTGCAGCAGCATCGGCACCTCGTCGAGGGACCGGCCGAATCCCATGTAGTGCATAACTTCCGCGCCGTCGTAGGTGGCGTAATCGGCGATCTCCATGCAGCGCACCTGCTCGATGCTCTGACAGGTGCCCGCCAACGCGAAAGGAATGAGGTCGTTGATGAATCCGGGGTCGACGCCGGTGATGAGAATGCTTGAATTGCCTTGCCGGGCAGCATCTTCGACGCGGTGGATGTACTTGCCGGGCATCACGCCCCACGGGTATTGCAGCAGCCCGGGCGAGGACCCGACGACGTTGACGCCGGCCGCCAGGATGCGCATGACGTCGGCCATCGCGTCGGGCAGCCGGGTGTCGCCCATGGCGCAGTAGACGACGCATTCTGGCTCGGTGGCCAGCAGGGCGTCGAGGTCCGCGACGGCCGTGACGCCGGTGACGACACCGGTCTGCAGGCCCACGCCGCACAGCTCACCGGCGTCCTTGCCGACCTTCTCCGGGTTGGACACGCGCACGCCCGTCAGCTCGAACTGCGGATTGGTGATCAGTTCGGCTAAAGCCAACCCTCCGACATTTCCGGTACCGACGTGCGCGACGCGGATCGCCATGAGAGTCTCCGTTCGTTGAGCGCTCAAAACTTTTCTAGACACTAGTCCATTAATTTCGGGGCGCATACCGGCCTGATGGGTCGCGCTCGGGAGCGCAAAATGAAGTGCAAATGACACCACGCGAAGACGTCCAATTCCCATCCGGTGGCGAGCTGATCAGCGCCTGGCTCTACCGGCCGCCGGGCAGCGGACCCGTGCCGCTGTTGGTGATGGCGCACGGCCTCGGCGCCGTGCGCGGCATGCGGCTGGACGCCTACGCCGAACGATTCAGCGCGGCCGGCTACGCCTGCCTGGTATTCGACTACCGCAACTTCGGCGACAGCGAGGGCCGGCCGCGTCAGCTGCTCGACATCGGCATGCAGCTTGCGGACTGGGCCGCAGCCGTCTCCTACGCCCGCACCCTGCCCGGAGTCGACTACACCCGGATCGCCCTGTGGGGCACGTCTTTTGGCGGCGGGCACGCGATCGCCACCGCGGCGCGGCTACCGGGCATCGCCGCGGCCGTCGCACAATGCCCCTTCACCGACGGCATCGCGTCGGCGCGCCCGCTGAGCCCGTGGATCTTTTTGCGTGTCGGCATGCTGGCCGCCCGCGACCTCGTCGCCACCCGGCTCGGGAAACCACCGGTGATGGTCGCCACGGTGGGCAGACCGGGTGAGGTCGCGCTGATGAACACGCCCGACGCGTATCCCGGCTACCTGAAGCTGGTACCTGAAGGCTTGGACGTGCCCCATGAAGTGGCGGCCCGAATCGCGTTCAAGATCACGACCTACCGCCCTGGGCGCCTTACGCCCAAGATCATCTGCCCGATCCTGTTCTGCGTGTGCGAAGCCGACTCGGTCGCGCCCGCGGCGGCGACGCTGCGTTATGCGCGCAAGGCTCCGCGCGGCGAGGTCAAGCTTTACCCCGAGGGCCACTTCGCCATCTACGTCGGCGAGGCGTTCGAACGAGTCGTGACCGACCAGATCGCTTTCCTCGACAAGCACTTGAAGGGCGCGGGCGCCTAGGGGCGATCGCTAGCGCGCGTTGGTGCACCTCCCGCTTGCGGGGGACCGGGCGAAGCGGTCGCCCCCATCGAGCTTAGGGTCCGAGCGGCGAACTGGTGCGGATCGCTTCGTCCCGGATCAGTCCGCGCAGCAACGCGGTGCTGAATTCGGCGGCGATCTCCTTGGCGCTGCGGCGTCCACTCGGGCGCAACCACCGGTACGCGCCGAGCGTCATGCCGATGTATCCGAGCGCCAGGACGTGGGAGTCGCACGGGTAGAACTCCCCGCTGGCGATCCCCCGGTCGATGAGGCCGTGCACGTGCTGGTAGACCTGGGCTTCCTTCTCCCGGACTTCGGCGACCTGCTCGCTGGTGAACCATTCGGTGATGTATGGCTGCTCTTGGAAGTACACCGCTGCCCGCTCGGGATCGCTGGCGATGCCGGTGAGCAGGCGGACGGTGTACTGGTAGAGCGCCTCGCGGGCCGTCCAGGACGGGTCGTCGTGCACGGCCGCCAACGTGCCCTCGGCGGCCTGGCGGTAGATGTCGAACAGGATCAGCGACTTGCTGGCGTAGTAGTGGTACACCGTCGCCTTGTTCAGGCCGATCACATCGGCGACGTCATCCATCCGGGTGCCGTGATAGCCGCGGGCGGCGAACAGCTTGGTGGCAACGGCCAGCAACTCCTCGCGCCGGGTTAGTCCGTTCTCGGGTGGCATCTTCACTCGCTATCGTCACTGCCGGGCGGGACGGTGGGGTGCCGGGCAAGGCCAATTATCAATCAACTGGTTGGACAGTTTAGGCAAACGCCAGGTGTTGCCCCGACCAGGATGGGTCTAGACTCGTTTCGGAAAGCTCAAGTCGCGACTGGAGGGGTGGCCTCATGGATCCGAGCCCGGACTACGACGCTAGCGACGAAATCGAGTTCTTCTTCCGCTACGTTCCCTGGGGCCTGCGCGGGGTCGTCGACGGCAACGGCTACCCGCCGCCCGCATACCCGCCGGTCTAGCCCTGATCGCCCTATAGGGCTTTGAGTTCCTCGGCGACCGCGGTCACCGATTTCTTCGCGTCCCCGAACAGCATCGTCGTCCCCTCGGCGTAGAACAGCGGGTTGTCGATGCCCGCGAACCCGGAGTTCATCGACCGCTTGAGCACGATCACCGACTTGGCCTTATCCACGTTGAGGATGGGCATCCCGTAGATCGGGCTGGATTGTTCGTTGCGGGCCGCCGGGTTGGTGACGTCGTTGGCGCCGATGACGATCGCGACGTCGGTGCGGGCGAACTCGTCGTTGATGTCGTCCATGTCCTTCATGGCGTCGTAATCCACCTCGGCCTCGGCCAGCAGCACGTTCATGTGCCCCGGCATCCGGCCCGCGACGGGGTGAATCGCGTACTTCACCGGCACGCCCTTGTCTTCGAGCAGGTTGGCCATGTCCTTGACGGCGTGCTGCGCCTGCGCCACGGCCAGGCCGTAGCCGGGCACCACGATCACCTGGTTGGCGTAGGCCATCTGAATCGCAGCATCGGCGGCGGACGTGGACCTGACGTGCTTGTCTCCGCCGCCGTCGCCGCTGGGAGCAACGCCCCCACCGCCGAACCCGCCGGCGACGATCGCGGGAATGGAGCGGTTCATCGCCTTGGCCATCAGGTTGGTCAGGATCGAACCGGACGCGCCGACGATCATGCCGGCCACGATCATCGCGGTGTTGTTCAACGCCAAACCCGCGGCCGCGGCCGACACCCCGGTCATCGCGTTGAGCAGTGAGATCACCACGGGCATGTCGGCACCGCCGATGGGCAGCACCACCATCAGGCCCAGCACACCCGCGGCGGCCAGCAGGCCGATCATCCACCACAGCGACACCCCACCGGTGCCGGGGTGCGCGTGCAGGCCGATGACCACGGCGGCGGCCACCGCCCCGACCAGCAGCAGCAGGTTGATCGGTTGCTGCGCCTTGCCCAAGCCGATCGGCGAGCCGGAGATGATTTCCTGCAGCTTGCCGAACGCGATGATCGAGCCCCAGAACGAGATCGACCCGATGATGGCGGCGAACAAGGACGCCACCACGATGTGCACGGTCGGCGACTCGCCGTGCTGGAAGGCTGAAAAGCCGCTGGTGTCAATGAATTCCGAGAGCGCGATGAGCGCGACCGTGCCGCCGCCGACGCCGTTGAAGAACGCCACCAGCTGGGGCATGGCGGTCATCTTGGTCAGCCGCGCCGGCGGAACGCCCAGCACCACACCCACGACCAGGCCGGCGATGATCAGCACCCAGGACTCGGTGTGGCGGATCTTGATGAGCGTCGCCGCCACCGCGATGGCCATGCCGACCGCGGCGATCAGGTTGCCACGGACCGCGGTCTTCGGCCCGGTCAGGCCCATCAAGCCATAGATGAAGAGGGCGAACGAGATGATGTAGAGAACCGTGACCAGATAGTTCATTTCGCCGCCAGGTCCTCGGTCTTGACGGGCGCGGCCTTCTTCTTGCCCTTGAACATGCCCAGCATCCGGTCGGTGACGATGAAGCCGCCGATGACGTTCAGCGTGCCGAACACCACCGCGACGAACAGGATGATCTGCACCGCCAGCGACGGGTGCTCGACCTCGCCGAAGACCACCAGCGCGCCCAGCACCACGATGCCGTGAATGGCGTTGGTCCCCGACATCAGCGGAGTGTGCAGCGTGTTGGGCACCTTGGAAATGACCGCGAACCCGACGAACCCGGACAGCACCAGGATCGCCAAGTTGGCCAATAGCTCGTCGTACATGTAGTCCTCTCAGGCCCGGGTCACACAGGCCGCCGCGACGACCTCGTCGTCGAAGTCGGGGGCCAGCTTGCCGTCGGTGATCAACAGGTCCAGCAGCGCCGTGATGTTCTTGCTGTAGAGCTCGCTGGCGTGCTCGGGCATCGTGGCCGGCAGGTTCAGCGGCGAGGCGATGGTCACGTCGTGCTTGACGACCGTCCGTCCCGGTTCGGTCAGTTCGCAGTTGCCCCCGGTCTCCCCCGCCAGGTCCACCACCACGCTGCCGGGCTTCATCGACTCCACCGCCGCGGCGGTCACCAGGCGCGGCGCGGGCCGTCCCGGGACCAGCGCGGTCGTGATCACCACGTCGAATCCGGCGATCGCTTTTTCCAGGGACTTCTGCTGCTGGGCGCGTTCTTCTTCGGTGAGCTCGCGGGCGTACCCACCCTCGCCGGCCGCGTCAATGCCGAGGTCCAGCCACTGCGCCCCCACCGAACGGACCTGGTCGGCCACCTCCGGGCGCACGTCGTAGCCGGAGGTGCGCCCGCCCAGCCGTTTGGCCGTTGCCAGCGCTTGCAGTCCGGCCACCCCGACGCCCAGCACCAGCACGCTGGCCGGCTTCACAGTCCCGGCCGCGGTCGTCAGCATGGGGAAGAACCGGGTCGACTCCGACGCGGCCAGCAGCACGGCCTTGTAGCCGGCCACGTTGGCCTGCGACGACAGCGCATCCATGACCTGGGCCCGCGAGATTCGCGGAATGGCCTCGAGCGCGAACGCCTGCACGCCGGCCTCGGTGAGCGCGCCGATCGAGTTGTCGGCGTTGCGTGGTGCCAGGAACCCGATCAGGGTCTGCCCGCTGCGCAACCTGCCGACCTCTTCTTTGGTCGGGGGGCCCACTTTCACGACGACGTCGGCTGCCCACGCGTCGCCGATGCTGGCGCCGGCCTCGGTGTAGAGCTGGTCGGGAAGCAACGCGCCTTCACCCGCACCCGACTCGACCACTACCGCCACCCCGCTGCCGACCAGCGACGCCACCGCCTTGGGTACCAGCGCGACCCGCCGTTCGTCGGCGCCGGACTCGGCGACCACCCCTACCGTCGTCTGCGCATCTGTCATGGCGCGTACATCTACTTTCCCGCACTTTCCTGCCGTTTGGAGGTGCCGCTGGCTGGCCGCACGCTTCGCTACCTTAACGCCTGCCCGATTTCACCCCGGACGTGCGATCGACCGGGGCGGGATACCCCTGGCGCGCCCGATCTCCGTCGATCGTTCGTTACCCGAGGCGCCGGTAGTAGCGGCCGCCGCGTTGTGGAGTCACAAGACAGCGTTGTGGTCCGCTACCAGATCGGGATGTCCCGGCCGTGCTCCGCCGCCGGCCGGGGCCCGAAGTAGCGGCGCTCGGACTCGTCGATCCGCACGTCGTTGATGCTGGCCTCGCGGCGCGCCATCAACCCCGACGGGGAGAACTCCCACAACTCGTTGCCGTAGCTGCGGTACCACTGGCCGGCGTCGTCGTGGCACTCGTACTGAAACCGCACGGCGATCCGGTTGTCGTGGAAGTCCCACAAGCTTTTTCGCAACGCGTAGTCGAGCTCGCGCCGCCACTTGCGGGTGAGAAAGGCCACGATCTCGTCGCGGCCGACGACGTGTTCGTCGCGGTTTCGCCACTGCGAGTCGGGGGTGTACGCCAGGCTGACCTGGTGCGGGTCGCAGGTGTTCCAGGCGTCCTCGGCGGCCTGCACCTTCTTCAGCGCCGCCTCGCGGGTGAACGGGGGGAAGGGCGGACGAGATTCGGTCATGGCGTCTATGGTGCGCCCCCGCGATCGCCTTTCACACCGTGAGACTGAAACGACGCACACCCCTTCGCGGCGTGTCGTGTGCGTGGCTTCAGTGTCGCGAAGGTAATCAATGAGGCTCGCCATATGGGCCGCCCCAACACGTGTCCTATCGTGGCGGCATGGACTTCGCGATGTCGGCCAAAGCCAACGACTACCACAAGCGGCTGTCCGACTTCATGACCGAGCACGTCTTCGGAGCCGAGGCCGACTACGACACGTACCGGCACGAGGCCGGCCCGAACGATCACACCGTCCCGCCGATCATCGAGGAACTCAAGGCCAAGGCCAAAGAGCGTGGCCTGTGGAACCTGTTCCTGCCGGCCGAGTCGGGCCTGACCAACCTGGAATACGCTCCCCTGGCCGAGATCACCGGCTGGAGCCTGGAGATCGCACCCGAGGCGCTCAACTGCGCGGCGCCCGACACCGGCAACATGGAGACCCTGCACCTGTTCGCCACCGAGGAGCAGCGCAAGCAGTGGCTGGAGCCGTTGCTGAATGGCGAAATCCGCAGCGCCTTCTCCATGACCGAACCGGCGGTCGCCAGCAGCGACGCGCGCAACATCGAGACCTCCATCGTGCGCGACGGTGGTGACTACGTGATCAACGGGCGCAAGTGGTGGACCTCCGGCGCGGCGGACCCGCGTTGCAAGGTCCTGATCGTAATGGGCCGCACCAACCCCGAGGCGGCAAGCCATCAGCAACAGTCGATGGTTCTGGTGCCGATCGACACCCCCGGCGTGACCATTGTTCGTTCGACGACCGTCTTCGGCTACCAGGACCAGCCCGGCCACTGCGAGGTCATCTACGACAACGTCCGGGTGCCGGTCACCAACCTGCTCGGTGAAGAGGGCGGCGGCTTCGCGATCGCCCAGGCCCGGCTGGGCCCGGGCCGCATCCACCACTGCATGCGTGCGCTCGGCGGCGCCGAACGCGCGCTGGCCCTGATGGTGGACCGGGCGCAGACCCGGGTGGCGTTCGGCCGCCCGCTGGCCGAGCAGGGTGTGGTGCGGGAGGCGATTGCCAAGTCGCGCAACGAAATCGATCAGGCGCGGCTGTTGTGCCACAAGGCGGCGTGGACGATCGACCAGCACGGCAACAAGGCCGCCCACACGCTGGTCTCGCAGATCAAGGCGGTGGCGCCGCAGGTGGCCTGCGATGTGATCGACCGCGCGATCCAGGTGCACGGCGCCGCCGGCGTCAGCGAGGACACGGTGCTGGCCCGGTCGTACGGCTGGCATCGGGCCATGCGCCTCTTCGACGGACCCGACGAGGTGCACATGCGCACCATCGCGCGCGCCGAACTCGGCCGGGAGAAGTCTCCGCTCTCCGCGGCGGTCACCTCACATGGGTAAGGCCGCCGTCCGGGAATTGCCCGGCGCGTGGAACTTTCGCGATGTCGCCGACGGTGCGGGCGCGCTCCGGCCCGGCCGGCTGTTTCGGTCGAGCGAGCTGAGCCGCCTCGATGACGACGGCCGGGCAACGCTGATGGAGCTGGGCATCACCGACGTCGCCGATCTTCGCGCCGTCCGGGAGGTCACCCGCCGCGGGCCCGGACGGGTCCCCGACGGCATCGACGTTCACCTGCTGCCGTTCCCCGACCTCGGCGATGACGCCGAGGACGGCGACGACGCCCCGCACGAAAGCGCGTTTGCCCGGCTGATGACCAACGGCGAACCCGACGAGTCCGTCGATGACACCGCCGCGCGTTACATGGTCGACGAGTACCGCCAATTCCCCACCCGCAACGGCGCCCAGCGCGCGCTGCACCGGGTCGTCACACTGCTGGCCGCCGGGCGGCCCGTCCTCACGCACTGCTTCGCGGGCAAGGACCGCACCGGCTTCGTGGTGGCGACGGTGCTGGAGACCATCGGCATCGATCGCGACACCATCGTCGCCGACTACCTGCGCAGCAATGACTCCGTGGCGGAGCTGCGGGCACGCATCTCGGAGATGATCCAGCAGCGCCCGGAAACCGAGGTGACATCGGAGGTGATGACCTTCACCGAGGCGCGGCTGTCCGACGGTGTCCTCGGCGTCCGGCCGGAGTACCTGGCCGCCGCACGTCAGACGATCGACGAGCGATTCGGGTCGCTGGACGCCTATCTGAGCGACGCGGGCATCACCGGGGCCGACGTGGATCGGCTGCGCCGGGCGCTGCTCGCCTGACTCGGACCACGCGGGCCCTGACCGCTACAGCTTGAAGTTGGCTTGTTTGGCCGCAGACAGGTCGTCGATCTCCGACCAGTGCGAGGCGACGTCCTCCACCGATGGCGGCGTGTCGAAGTTGGCGCCCTCGTTCTGGAACAGCGCCACTCGCTGCACCTTGCCTCCACCGACGACGAAAACCGAAGCGGTGTTCGGGTTTTCCTCGGTGCACAGGTAGGCCACCACGGGCGCGACATACTCGGGAGTCAGCTTCTCGAGCACCTCCTTGGGGAGGATGTCCTCGGTCATCCGGGTCGCCGCGATCGGCGCGACGGCGTTGGCGTGGATGTTGTACTTCGCCCCCTCCTGCGCCAGCGTGTTGATCATGCCGACCAGGCCGAGCTTGGCCGCGCCGTAGTTGGTCTGACCGAAGTTGCCGAACAGGCCGCTGGTGGAGGTGGCGACGACGATCCGGCCGTAGCTCTGCTCCCGGAAATGCGGCCAGGCGGCGCGGAGCACGTTGTACCCGCCGTACAGGTGCACCTTGAGCACGGCGTCCCAGTTCTCGAAGGTCATCTTGTGGAAGGTGCCGTCGCGCAGGATCCCGGCGTTGCTCACCACGCCGTGCACGGCGCCGAACTCGTCGAGCGCCGTCTTGATGATGTTCGCGGCGCCCTCGGAGTCGGCGACGCTGTCGTAGTTGGCGACCGCCCGCCCGCCCGCGTCCTTGATCTCGTTGACGACATGGTCGGCCATCGCCGATCCGGCGCCCGTGCCGTCGCGGGCCCCACCGAGGTCATTGACGACGACGCTGGCACCCTCGCGGGCCAGGGTCAGGGCGTATTCACGGCCGAGTCCCCCACCGGCTCCGGTGACGACGATGACGCGATCCTGCACTCCGGGCATCAGGTTCCTCTCTTCGGTGAAAAGTATGGCCTAGCAAGCGATTTGGAGCAGTGGTTCAGAACATCCGGCGGGCCATCTTGAAGGCCCGCGGGGTGTACGGCGGATAGATGAAGCTCGACAGGTCGGGCCGGGTCGGCTTGGTCAGCACCGACTTGCGGTGGCTGAACTCCTCGAAGCCGTAGCGGCCGTGGTAGGCCCCCATGCCCGACGCGCCGACACCGCCGAAGGGCAGCTTGGCCGTCGACACCTGGAAGGCCAAGTGGTTGACCAGCATGCCCCCGGCCGGAACCTCCTTGATCACCCGCTCGCGGGTCTCGCGCGTCTTGGTGAACAGGTAGGCGGACAGCGGCTTGGGCCGCGAATTGACGAAACGTATTGCGTCGTCCAGGGATTGGACGGTGATCACCGGCAGCACCGGCCCGAAGATCTCGTTCCGCATCAACGGCCCGTCCGGATCGGGGTCGACGACGACGGCGGGCTGGATGCGCAGGCTCGACGGGTCGCATTCGCCACCGACGATGACCTTGCCGTCCCCGCCGGAGAGATAGCCGCTGATCCTGTCGAACTGACGCTGGTTGACGATCCGCATCCCGTTGGGCTTGTCCGAGGTGAACTTCGTGATGGCCGCGCCGATCTTGCTCACCAGCTCGTCGCGAATCTTGACGTCCGCCAGCACGTAGTCGGGGGCGACGCAGGTCTGGCCGGCGTTCAGCAGTTTCATCCAGGCGATCCGCTTGGCCGCGACGTCCACGTCGGCGTCGGCCGCCACGATCACCGGGCTCTTGCCGCCGAGCTCCAGCGTGCACGGTGTCAGATGCGGTGCGGCGCCTTCGTAGACTTTGCGACCGATCTCGGTGCCACCGGTGAACAGCAACCGGTCCAGGCCCTGCGCGATGAGCTCCTGGCTGACCGAGCCGTCGCCCTCGACCACGGCGATCGCGTCGTTGTCGAGGTATTTGGGCACCAGCTCGGCCATCAGGTGTGCGGACGCCGCGGCGATCTCCGAGGGCTTGAGGATGACGGCGTTGCCCGCGGCGATCGCCCCGACCGCCGGGCCCAGCGTCAGATAGAACGGGTAATTCCAGGCGCCGATGATCAGCACGGTGCCGTAGGGCTCGTACTCCACCCAGCCGCGGCCGGGCAGCTGCGGCATCTCGAGCAGCTGGTAGCGGCGGCGCGTCCACCTGCGCACCCGCTTGGCCGCATACTTCGCCTCGCCGGCCGTGGTGGCCACATCGGCGATAAACGACTCGAACGGGCTGCGGTCCAGATCCTGCGGCGAGAGCGGCGGCGATGGCCGCCTCGTTCTCCTCCATCAGCTTCGCCAGCTGCAGCAGCTGCCGCTTGCGCCAGTCGATGTCGCGGGTGCGGCCGGTAGCGAAGGTCTTGCGCAGCCGGTCCACCGTCGCGGGGACATTCGTCGGCTGAGGTGTTGGCGCGCCGTTGGCGGCGGATGTCGTGGGTGTAACCGATTCGGTGGTCATCGTTGTCCTTCCCCTGCTTCGGTCATCCCGGAGGCGCCCGCTGCTCGTCGCACGAGCGCTCATGGGTGATAACCGCGATCCTAACCATCCGGTTGGGAGAGCAGTAGAAAGGATCTGGCCCGGGAACCGCTCACCGCGCCGGGCGAGCGATTCAGGGTTTGGTGGCGGTCACGTAGCTGACCACAAACGGCCGACTCTCGGGCTGCGGCGTGCGGCCCAGCCGCAGCGCCTCCTCGTGGGCGTCGACCGTACGCACGGCCCATCCGTGCGCGGTGAACCAGTCACCGCAGTCGGGCCTCTCGCCATCCTCGAACCACAAGTCGAATGGGTTGAACGAGGCGTCCTGGCCGCGGGCTTCGCGCTTGGCGCGTAATGCGGCGAACCTCGCCTCGGCTTCGCGGCGCCTGTCGGGGTCGATGCCAAAGTTTTCGACGGACACCCGGCTGCCCGATGCGCTGAGCGCGTCAATCGCGACGAACAACGCTTCCTGCGCCGCAGCCGGCAGGAACGGCAACAGCCCTTCGGCCAGCCACGCCGTCGGCTGACTCACGTCGAAACCCTTGTCGCGCAACGCTCCCGGCCAGTCGTGGCGGAGATCAACGGGGACTGGTCGCCGGTCGGCGCTCGGCACAGCGCCGAGGCCGGCCAGCGCCTCGGTCTTGTAATCCAGCACCTTGGGCAAATCGATCTCATAAACGATCGTGCCGGCCGGCCAATCCAACCGGTAGGCGCGGGAGTCCAGACCGGCGGCCAGCAGCACGATCTGCCGAACACCGGCCTGCGCGGCGGCGGCGAAGTACGCGTCGAAGAAGTGGGTGCGCACTGCCTGCGAGTCGATCATGTTCTGAGACTGGACCGAGAAGTCTTCGCCCTCTGCGTCGTCCTCCGGCTCGCCGGCCCACCAGGCCGCCACCTGCTCGCGAACAGCCTGAAGCTCGGGCGTGGACACCAGCGGCTCGGCGAACTGGTCGCGGATGAGCGGCTCGTCGCTGGCGGTCTCGGCGGCGCGGGCCAGGGCGACCATCACGGCGGTCGCGCCGACGCTGGTGGCGATGTCCCAGGAATCGTCCAGCGAGCGCGGCATTACAACCGCTCGGCGATGACGAAATCGGAGAAGGCGTCCTTGTCGTCGGCGAGCGGGACGTTCTCGATCCAGCGACCCAGCCGGCGCATCTCGTCCGTCGAGCGCTGCGCCGTGGCGCGCCAGCCGTGGTTGTTGAGCCAGTCCGCGACGTTCGCGCGGTGCTCGTCGCGGTACATCAGCTCCCCGACGTCGACGGTCTCTTCGATGCCCAGCTCGTCGGCGACCTTCCTGAACCGCTCGCGCATCTGCTGGCGGCGTTCCTCGGCGTGGGCGGGTGCGGTTTCAGCCGAGACCCGGCTTCCGGCCGGGCTCAGCTCGCCGATCTGGGTGAACAACCGATCCTGCGCCTCGGCCGGCAGGTACATCAGCAGGCCCTCGGCCAGCCACGCGGTTCGCGCTGTGGGGTCGAAGCCGGCGGCGCGCAGGGCGGCGGGCCAGTCCTGGCGCAGGTCGATGGCCACCGCGCGACGGTCGGCCGACGGTGTCACGCCGCTTTCCGTAAGCGTCTCGGACTTGTACTCCAGCACCTGCGGCTGGTCGATCTCGTACACCACGGTGCCGGCCGGCCAGTCGAGGCGGTACGCACGCGAATCCAGCCCCGACGCCAGAATCACCACCTGACGGATTCCGGCGGCGACGGCGTCGTTGAAGTAGGTGTCGAAGAAGTGGGTCCGCACGGCCTGATAGCTGCGCATGTGCTCGAGCTGCGCCGCGGAGTCGGCGTCGAGGGCTTCGATCTTGGCCGCGACGTCGGGGTCGAGCATGTGCTCCCACAAAACCCCGGCGCCGGCGTTGGTGACCAGAAGTTTGGCGTACGGGTCGCGGATGAGGGCGTCGGTCCGTTCGGTTTCGACCGCCCGGGCCGCGGCGACCATCACCGCGGTGCTACCGACGCTGGTCTTGATGTCCCAGGTGTCGTCGTGGGTGCGCAGTGAGCTCATCGAGTTACTCCTTGGATCGAGCGTTGATCAGGCGGTCGGCTCGCCGAGACGGGCCCGCAGCAGCACGCTGCGCACCGCGTCTTCGGCCAGGTCTTCGGGTACCGGGCGGCCCAGGCGGGCCATTTCCTCGCGGTTGTCCACGGTGTGCACCCGCCAGCCGTGGTCGGTCAGCCATTGGGCCGCGTCCGAACGGTCGGGCTCGTGGTAGGTCAGCGCCTGGACGTTGACGTCGAGACCGAGCCGTTCGCGCATCCGCAGCCAGCGCTGCGAATTGCTCCGCGAGTTCATGCCGAACGCCTCGATGGCGACTTGGCTGCCCGGGGCGCTCAGGGCGGTGAACGTCTCGAAGAGACGGTCTTGCGCGTCGCTGGGCAGGTAGGGAAGCAAGCCCTCGGCCAGCCAGGCGGTCGGCTGGGTGTGGTCGAATCCCGCCGCGGCCAGCGCCGCAGGCCAGTCGTCGCGCAGGTCGATGGGGACCGGGCGGCGGCTCGCGGTGGGTGCGGCGCCATGCTGCTGCAGAATGCCGGTCTTGTACTCCAGCACCTTGGGCTGGTCGATCTCGTAAACGGCGGTGCCGTCCGGCCAGTTCAGGCGGTAGGCCCTCGAGTCCAGCCCGGCGGCCAGGATGACCACCTGCCGGATTCCGGCCCCCACGGCGTCGTCGAAGTACTCGTCGAAGAAGTGCGTGCGTACGGCCTGGTAGTCGATGCCGATGCGGTGCGCGCGGCGCCCGTGCTCGTCGCCGTCGAGCCAGGCCAATTCGGGATCGGCGAGCCGGGCCCAGGCCGGACCGGCCGACGAGACCAATATGCGCGCGAATTCGTCGCGGATCAGCGGGTTACTCCCGGCGGTCTCCGCCGCACGTGACGCGGCGACGCCCAGCGCGGTGGCACCGACAAGTTCGGTGATGGCCCAGCTGTCGCCGGCAGATCTCAAGGAAGGCGGTAACAACGCGTCCAGATCAGTCATGACCCCGACCATGCTACCGGAATAAGTTAGTTAGCCTATACGCTTTGTGCGCAACTTCACTGCGCGCCTGCGCGCAATGCGCGCTAGGCCTCGGGGCGCCAGAGCGCGCCTTCCATCAGCTGCCGGAGCACCCCGGTCACGGCCAGCATCTGCTGGTAGCTCTCCACGTAACCGGCGTACAAACCCACACCGCAGAGGATGACAACCAGCGACTCGATCAGAGCCGACTCGTCGATGCCGGCGACGACCTCGCCGCGTTTGATCGCGTCGCCCACCACGCGGACCAGAAATTCTCGACCGATGCGCACCGATTCGTTTTCGGTTTTGTTCCATTCCGGGTGCCGCTGCGATTCGAGTATGCCGGTGATGATCAGCGCCGACCCGGAGGGATTCTCGGAATTGGCGCGTACCGCCGCGGAGATGAATTCGGTCAGCCGGCCCACCAGCGTGGTTTCGCGGTCGGCCTGTTTGATTCCCGTTCCGATGATTGCTTCGTTGGTGTGCTCCAATACCTGGCGATACAAGACGCGCTTGCTGGAGAAGTAATGGTTGATGGCCGGTCTGGTCAGATCGGCGCGGGCCGCGATCGCCTGGAAAGTGGCCCCGTCGTAACCACGCTCGCTGAACACCAGGCGAGCGGCCTGCATGATTCGCTGTCGCGTCTCATCGGCCTTCGCGGCAGGGGGGCGTCCTGGCCTGCGGCTCACCCCTGAAGACATCGTTAAAGTGTGCCATCGCCGTGGTGCGGCATCAGGGCATTCGGCGGAATGCTGCCGAATTTCCCGGCCTGGTAGTCGTGCAGCGCCTCCACCAATTCCGCCCGCGAGTTCATCACAAAAGGCCCGTAGTGGAATACCGGCTCGCGAATGGGTCGGCCGCCCAGCAACAACACATCCATGGCCGTGATCCGCGACGATTGCTGCGCCAGGTCGGCGCCGACGGTGATCCGATCCCCGGGTCCGAGCACGGCCAATTGCCCCTGGCGAATCGGGTGAGCGACCGGACCGACGTATCCGCTGCCGGACAACACGTATACCAGCGCATTGAAATCGCGTCGCCACGCCACGTTGAGCCGGGCGCCGCTTTCAATCGTCGCGTGCGCGAGCGTGATCGGCGTGTGGGTGACGCCGGGTCCCCGGTGGCCGTCGACCTCGCCGGCGATGATGCGGACCAATGCCCCGCCGTCCTCGGAGGCGATCAACTTCGCGTCACCGCCCTCGATGGCCTGATACCGGGGCGGCGCGAACTTGTCCCTCTTCGGCAGATTCACCCACAACTGAATGCCATGAAAGAGGCCACCGCTGTCGACCAGTTCGGCGGGCGGCGTCTCGATGTGCAGGATCCCCGACCCAGCCGTCATCCACTGCGTCGCGCCGTCGGTGATCAGGCCACCACCCCCGTGGGAGTCCTGGTGGGCGAACTTGCCGTCGATCATGTAGGTGACCGTCTCGAACCCGCGGTGCGGGTGCCAGTCGGTGCCCCTCGGCTCGCCCGGTTGGTAATCCACCTCGCCCATCTGGTCCATGTGCACGAAGGGGTCCAGGGCGGCGGCGCTGACCCCGGCGAAGGCGCGGACGACGGGAAAGCCCTCGCCCTCGTAGCCGCGCGGCCCGGTGGTGATCGACCGGACCGGGCGCTCGGTTTCGGTGGGAGCGGCGGCGCCGACGCGTGGCAGCGACAGCGTGTTGGCGGTGATTGCAGGCATGTGACCTCCGTGAGTAGAACTATCCCGAATAACCGGACCGCGGTCCATTTATTCCCCGGTGCGACCCCCCGGGCGACGGATAGTTGCGGAGTGCAATATTTGCTGGAGCAGATGGTCGATGCGGCACGCCCGGTCCTGAGGTCGTCGACAGGCAAAGCGAGGCCAACGGGGGAAGGATGGCGTGAATGGGGCAAAAATCGGCGGCTGTCGCTCCGGTTCCGGCGGCCCGACCAGTGTCCAAAGCGGTGGGCCAGCTCGCCGGCTGGCTGCGCGCGAACCGGCTCGGGCTGTTCTGCGTGGCGATCATCGTCGGGCTCGGCGCCGGGCTTGGCGCGGTGGCATTCCGCTACCTGATCTACGGCTTCACCTGGCTGGCGACCGGGCACGACGAATTCGGCCAAGACGGCTGGGTGGGTAGCGACCACCTGCCCTGGCTGGGAGTCGGCTTCTTCGTGGTTATCCCCGTCATCGGCGGATTGCTGTACGGGCCGCTGATCTCGCGATTCGCCCGGGAGGCTCGCGGCCACGGCGTGCCGGAAGTCATGATCGCGGTGGCGGAGAACGGTGGCCGCATCCGCCCGCAGGTGACGGTGGTGAAAGCGCTTGCCTCCGCGCTGTGCATCGGAACGGGTGGCTCGGTCGGCCGTGAGGGGCCGATCGTGCAGATCGGCGCTGCGCTCGCGTCCGGCTTCGGCCAGTGGGTGCGGATGCCGGAGAACCGGCTGCGGGTGCTGGTGGCCTGCGGCGCCGCCGGCGGCATCTCGGCCACCTTCAACGCCCCGATCACCGGAGTATTCTTCGCCGTCGAGCTGATCCTGCGGGAACTGTCCGTCGAGGCGATCTTCACGATCATGCTGTCGTCGATGGTTGCTGACGTGGTCGCCCGCGTGTTCTTCGGCTCGGCCCCTTTCCTCACCCGGCTGCCCGCCGGCATCGAACTCGACCACATCGCCAACTACCTGCTGATAGCGCTCCTCGCGGCAATCGCCGGGCTCATCGGGATCCTCTTCAAGAACGTCCTGTACAAGACCGAGGATCTGTGCGACCGGTTGTGGGGCGGACGTCCGGACTGGGCGCGACCGGCCGTCGGCGGGATCGTGCTCGGCCTGCTGCTGCTCGCGGTGCCGCAGCTTTACGGGGTCGGCTACCCGGTGATGTACGCCGCCTTCGCCGGCCACTACGCGCTCTGGTTCTTGATGCTCCTCGCCGCCGGCAAGATACTGGCCTGCAGCCTGACCATCGGGATCGGCGGGTCGGGCGGGGTGTTCGCTCCCTCGCTGTTCGTCGGGGCCACTTCCGGCATGGCCTTCGGGCTGTTCGTCCAGCACACCATCGGCACGGCCGTCGGGCATCCCGCCCTGTACGCCATCGTCGGCATGGGCGCCGTGTTCGCTTCCGCCGCGCGCGCCCCGCTCACCGCGCTGGCGAGCACGGTCGAAATGACCGGGGATTTCACTCTCACCCTGCCGGTTATGTTGGCGGTGGCCGTCGGCACGACCGTGTCCCGCGGGATTTCGTACGGCACCATCTACACCACCAAGCTGTTGCGCCGGGGCATCGACATCGACCGCCCCACGCCCAGCCACGCATTCGCCGACCTCACCGCGGCCGACGCCATGCATCCGTTCGCCGTTCCGCTGGATCTGACCCGCCCCCCCGGCAACGCCGACCGGGACTTGACGGCCTTGCTCGGCCCCCTCACCCGCGTCCGGGAACCGCAGGCGCTATTCGCCAACGACAGTCTGGCCCAAGCCTTGCGCCAGCTCGTCCTCTTCGGCCGCGACGGCTTGCCGGTCATCGACACCGAGGCCCGGTCCGTGCAGGGCTGGCTGACCAATCAGAATGTGCTGCGCGCGGTCGGCGCCTACATCACGGACGTCGAGCCGGACGTCGCCGCCGGTCACGAGGCCGCCGAGTGGGCCGACCCGCAACCCACGCCCCCCGAACACGACCCGCACAGCCAGCTCGACGGGTACTGCATCGTCGAACACACGCTGGCCGGCGACTCGTCGGCCGTGGGCCGAATCCTCGGCGATCTCGAATGGCCGGACGGTCACTTCCCGGTGTCCGTGCTGCACAATCGGCAACTCATCGATGCCGACGCAACTCTGCGGCTCGACGTCGGCGACCGGATCAACGTACTCGCACCCAAAAACGGCGCGCACCAAAAGGACCGTCGACCGGCTCGCTAGGAATTGCGAGCGCTACGGGCGGCGTCCTTCTCGGTGGTCGAACCCTGGTGGGTCAACTTTCCGCCGGCACTTTCCAGGTGCGCCCGGACGAACCACTGGAACTTCTCCAGGTTCCCGGCCTGATCGATCAACAAATCCTGGGTGACCGGGTCGAGTTCCTCGGTCTCCTCGATGTACTTGCGGATGTCCTCGATGACACCGGTGTAGACGAGATCCAGCGCGGCCAGGTGAGCCTGTACCGAATCGCGCCCGACGGAATAGTCGTCCCAGGTGCGGTCTTTGATGATCGCTCCCGGCGTGCCCTGCGGTGACCCGCCGAGGGCCGCGATGCGCTCGGCAACGTCATCGGCGAAACCGCGCACCGCCTCAACCTGCGGGTCGATCATCTCGTGGACACCAATGAAGTTGGGCCCCACCACATTCCAATGAACGTGCTTGAGCGTCAGGTGAAGGTCGTTGTACGTGCTCAGTTGCTTTTGCAACAGTTCGGTCAGCCGCGCTCCCTGTTTGTCGGTGAGCCCCGGGATGGTGAACTGCGTCATCGATTTCCTCCGTTTCGCACACGGTCACGTCTTTCGGAGTTGGTTACCCGATGGCCGTTGCTGAAAACCCCGGCGCGGCGAGGCCATGACCACGTTTAGAGCTCGCTGATGTGCTGCACCGGTAACCGGGCGCCCCGCCGCGGTTCGTAAGCCAGTCCGCTGGCCTCGAGCAACCGGACCACTCGGTGGCGGTGCGGTCGCATCGGCTCGAGCAGCTCGAGCATGCCCGCGTCGTCGACCGGGCGGCCCACCAGCGTCCAGCCGATCATCTTCGGGATGTGATAGTCACCCACCGACAGCGCGTCGGCATCCCCGAACGCCCGTTGCGCCGTCTCGGCGGCGGTCCACTCCCCCACCCCCGGCAACGACGTCAACGCCTCGCGGGCCTGCGTGGCCGGACGGGAGGCCAGCCGTTCCAGCGAGGTGGCCCGGCGCGCGCACGTCACCACGGTCTGCGCACGTCCCGGGTCGACATTGGCGCGGTGGAACTCCCACGACGGGATGTGTCGCCACACCTCGGCCGACGGCGGCACCCGCATCCGTGCCGGCGCCGGCCCGGGCGCCGGTGAGCCGTACTTGGACACCAGCAGGCGCCATGCCCGAAACGCGTCGGCGCCGGGCACCCGCTGCTCGATGATCGCCGGGATCAGGGCCTCCAGCACCAGCCCGGTGCGGCCCAGGCGCAAATGCGGGACCCGATGGTGCGCGGCGGCGACGGTCGGGTCCCGTGGCACGAAGTTCGAGGCGTCGTCCTCGAGGCCGAGCATCGCGGGCAGCCTCTCCACGAACTCCGGCGCCCCGCCGCCCCAGGCCACGCAATGGGCGGCGTTGGGGGCAGTACGGCTGATGCGGGCCGTGACGGGTCCGGTGGGCAGCAGGCTGGTTCGCCACAGCGTGCCGTCACCGGGCGCTTGGAAACAGGGATCCCCGCGCCCTCGGCGAAGCGGCGCCAAAGTGTGCCCGAAGCTGACCGCCCCGGGGAAGGTGACAGTGCGCGCGCTCTCCACCGACCGACTCTCCGATTGACCGTTAACGATGTGCCAAGTCAATATTGCGATGTGATGACGCCGTTCGATGACCCGCAGGGCGAACTGGCTTGGATGTTCCTACAGAGTACGAGCGACGGCGGCGACCTCGACGAGGGCTTCGCGCTGCTCAGCGACGACTTCACCTACTGGACGCTCTTCACGCGCGCTTCCTGCGACAAGGAAACCTTCCGGCGGGCGATCGAGCGACGCAAGCGTGACCTCGAGCTGACCATCGACCTGGTGCGATGTGTCAACGAGGGAGGGACCGTGGTCGTCGAGGCGCAGGCCAGCGGCACCACCACCGGCGGCGTCGAATACGACAGCCCGTTCGTCTGCATCTTCGACACCCGTGAAGGGTTGATCGTCTCGATGCGGCTGTACAGCGACACCCGCGCAGGCGAGGCCGCGCTCCCCGGGTGGACCTGCTAGGAAGCCGAGACGCTGATTTCGGCCTTGTCCGGGTAGAAGGCGACATGCCCGGCGATCGCCGCGACCGCCGGATAGGGCTGCTCGTAGGTCCAGATCACGTCCTGCACGGTGTCACCGGCAGAGCTGGTCACGCTGTAGTAGCTCGCCTCCCCCTTGAAGGGGCAGTAGGTGCTGGTGTTCGTGCGGGTCAGCCGCTCCTGCACCACATCGCTCAACGGAATGTATTGCACCGCAGGCAAGGTGGCTTCGCGCAATTCGAGCGCGGCCGTCGAGTCGGCCACCAGCTCGCCGTTGACGCGAACCTGCACCCGTCCCTTCGTCGGCTCGATGTCGATCGGGTGGCCAGCACTGGGTTCTTTGATTTCGGGGTGGCTCATGGTTTCCTCCTAGACGCCGATAGCGGTTTCAACACCAGCCGGGGCCCCACACTTCCCAATCACGGCGGGCCAAATGCGTAGCGGTGATATTGCGCCATCGTTCGCAACGTCGGCACCGCCCCCATCACCCTGCCGATCCGGCGCGCAAGTGGTGAAACCAGGTCGAAGGTGTCGCTGTCGAAGACCGACTCCCACGCCAGGAGGCGCACGCCGGGGACGGCGTCGACGATGTCGCCGGGCCCGTCGATTCCCCAGTGCAGTTTCGACCCCGAGCGACGGACTATCGGGTTGATCACCTGAATGCGAATCCCCATGGTGTTGAAGGCGTCGAACTGCAATTCTCCAGAAGGGAATCGATTGACGACGCGGCGAAGCAACGCCAGCCCGTCGTCCTTCTTCAGGTACATGGTCAGGCCCTCGCCGAGGAACAGCGTGGGACGGTCGGCCGGTATCTCGGCCAGCCAGGCCGGATCGGTGACCGAGGCCGGCAGCATGCGGTAGTTCGTTCGGGCCGGATACAGCCGTTCGCGCAGGCCGATGACTTCGGGATAGTCGACGTCGTACCACTGCACCCCGGCCGGTGGGTCCAGGCGGTACACCCGGGCATCGAGGCCGCAGCCCGCGTGCAGCACAACCGCTTCGCGATGCACGTCGATGAACTGGCGAACCCAGTTGTCGAAGTGTTTACTGCGAACGGCGACTGACGGCGCCCGGCGCGCGTCGATAGCCGTTGTCTCCCAGTCGTACTCGATGCGCGCCACGGCGGCCTTCGCGTAGTGGTCGCCAAGGATCGACGGGGAAGCGTCCGCATCCAGCGACTTGGCATAAAGCGTCGCCAGCATCGTCTGCGGCGGCCCCTCGAGATCGACGCGTATCCGGTCCACGGGTCGGGGCCTATTCGGCTTGCGCGGCCGGAGTGTTCTTTCGAGGGGTCCGCATGGCGGCCCAGAACCTGGCGGCCTCGCGGATCGATTCCTCGACCGGGCGCGGCTGCCAGCCCAATTCGCGCTTCGCCTTGCTGCTGTCCACGTCGGCCTCGGCGCGCATCATGCGCACCGATGTGACGCTGAGTTCGGAGTCCTTGCCGCTGAGCCGGGCCTTCAGGCTGCCCAGCGCGGAAAGGGCGTAGAGCATCGGCACCGAAATCGAGCGCTGCGGCGGTGGTACGCCGACCTCGTCGGCGGCGATGCGTACGACGTCGTTCAGCGCGATCATCCGCTCGGAGACGAGGTAGCGCTCGCCGATGCGCCCGCGCTCGGCGGCCAGGATCATGGCCCGCGCGGCATCGTCGACGCCCACGACTTCCAGCTGGATGCCGTTCATCATGAAGGGCAGCTTCCCGAAAACCGCGCCGGCGATGAAGGCACCGTGCGGGGTGCCGCCCCAGTCACCGCTGCCGTACGTCGTCGAAACGCACATCGCGATGGCGGGCAGCGCGGCCTCGGCCACGTACTGCATCACCAGGTTTTCGGCCTGCACCCGGGACTGCACATAGGGAGTCAGCCCGCGCGGGCTGATCACGTCGTCTTCGGTCGCCACGTGCCGATGTCGCCGGCCCACGGTCGCGTAGGTACTGGTGAAGATGAACCGGCGCAGGTCGGGTTGCTTGACGGCGACATCGAGAACGTTGCGCAGCCCTTCGACGTTGGTGCGAAACAGCGGCGACGGGTCGCGCAACCACGCGCGGGTGTCGACGACGCAGTAATAGACGTCGTCGACGCCGTCCATCGCCTCGCGCAATGTGGTGTCATCGAAAACGTCGCCATGAAAGCGGGTCAGTTCGAGGTCATCGATGGAGCGGGTGTTGGCATTCGGGCGCACCATTGCCCGCACCCGGTAACCGTCGGCCACCAGCTGGCGGGTGACATGCGAACCCAGAAAGCCGTTGGCGCCGATGACCAATTTGGGTTTGGTGGGGCTCACGGATCCCTCTTCTCTCACGGTTGCCCGCCGCCGTTCTCCTGCATCCACCGCGCAGCGTCTTCGTCGAGCGTGCCCAGCGCCTGGGCCTTACGGCACCACTTCATTCCGGCCCGCAGGAAACGCAACGGGTTATAGATGTCTTCCTGACGGCACCACAGGCCGTCCCCCGCGTACGTGACGATCGAGATGTTGGTCGCGGTGATGACGCTCCCGTCACCCGGGTCGCGCATGGGATTGTCCAGTTCGCAGATTATCCGCCCGCCTGCCTCGTCGATGACCGACCACAGCGAGGGGAAAGCCACCATGTGGCTGCCGGGGTAGGTCGTCATCGTGCGCTTGATCCACTCGCGGACCTCATCGCGGCCCCGCATGGTGCCGGCCGCGTGCTCGACGTACTCGACATCGGGCGTGTACTGCTCGACCCAGGCGTCCCAGTCGCGCGTCTCGGCGGCCCGGGCCACCGTCTCCTCGAACTTCTCGAAGGCGGCGGACAGTTCGCTGCGGGAGAACGCTGGCGTCGTCATGTTGCGGCACTTCCCGAAATCGTCGCGACGTTGCGGCTCACCGGCGGAGTGTAGCCTGGGCGGGACCGTCGCCGGTTAGGAGGACGAGCATGGCAACCCAAAAAGCGATACTTGCCGGCGGCTGTTTCTGGGGGATGCAAGAACTCATTCGCAAGCAGCCGGGCGTGGTGTCGACCCGGGTCGGTTACACCGGCGGCGACGTCCCGAATGCGACCTACCGCAATCACGGCACGCACGCCGAGGCCATCGAGATCGTCTACGACCCGGCGGTCACCGACTACCGCACCATGCTGGAGTTCTTCTTCCAGATTCACGATCCGACAACGAAGGACCGCCAGGGCAACGACCGTGGAGCCAGTTACCGATCGGCCATCTTCTATCTCGACGAGGAGCAGAAGCGAATCGCGCTGGACACCATCGCCGACGTGGAAGCCTCGGGGTTGTGGCCCGGCAAGGTCGTGACGGAGGTCAGCCCCGCCGGAGATTTCTGGCAGGCCGAGCCTGAGCACCAGGACTACCTGCAGCATTACCCGAACGGGTACACCTGCCACTACATCCGCCCGGGCTGGAAACTGCCGCGCCGGGCTACCGCGGACCAGTAGGCAGCCCCCGGCTCAGCGCCGGTGCACCACGACCCGGCCACCACCTTTGGGCGTGTAGGCGACGCCCCGGCCATGCCACTTCTCCCCGGGCGCCGTGGTGGTTTCAATGGTGAAGTGCCGCAACACGGTTCGTAGGACGACGTCCATCTCCATGTTGGCGAACGCCGCCCCTACGCAGCGACGGGTGCCACCGCCGAAGGGAATCCACGCGAAGGCCGACGGCTTGGTCCCGACGTAACGTTGCGGGTCGAACCGCCCGGGATTGGGGAAGACGTCGGCGTTTTCGTGGATCTGCGCGATGCTCACCAGGATTGATTCGCCGCGGGGAATGACCCACTCCCCGAGTTGATAACGCGCCGGATAGACGTGCCGGGCGGCGAAATCGATGACCGTCCGGGCCCGCTGGACTTCCAGGATGGTCGCCTGGCGCAGCTCCTGGCCGCTGTTGTCGGCCTCCTCGACCAGAGCCGCCAGTACGTCCGGGTGCCGGGTCAGCCGCTCGAACGCCCAGCCCAGCGTGGAGGCGGTGGTTTCGTGGCCGGCTGCCAGCAGCGTGAGCAGCTCGTCGCCAATGTCCTTGCGCGACATGACCGAACCGTCGTCGTAGGTGCTGCGCAGCATCAGCGCGAGCACGTCGCTGCGTTCATCGAGGTTCGGATCGGCCCGCTCGACTTCGATCAGCCTGTCGATGATGGCGTCGTACTTGCGGCGCCACTCGTCCAGCCGTCCCCAGGGGGTGTAGCGCCCGTAACTGCGTTGCGGCTTGGGCATTGTCGCCATCCGCGAGCCCAGGGTGACCCACGGCGGGATGAGCCGGCGCAGCTCGTCGAGTTCGGCGCCTTCGGCCCCGAAGACGGCGCGCAGGATGGCGTTGAGCGTGATGCGCATCATCGACGGCAGCGTCGCGAACGCCTCGCCCTCCGGCCAGCCCGCGGTCTCCCGCAAGGTCTCTTCTTCGATGATCGCCTCGTATTTCTTCATGCTCTTGCCGTGGAACGGCGGCGCCAACAAGCGCCGTCGCCGACGGTGGTCCTCCCCGTCGAGCGCGAAGACAGAGCCTGAGCCGAACAGCCGGCTCAGGTTGGGCTGGATGTTGCCGAGTTCGTCCGGGCTGGTGGTGAAGATCTGCTTGGCCAGCTGCGGGTCGCCGACCACCACGACCCGGCCGTAGATGGGGAGGTTCAGCGTGAAGACGTCCCCGTGCCGGCGGGCCAGCCGTTGAATCATCGCCCGCCGTGACACCGCAAAACCCAGCCCCTGCACCATCTTTGGCAGCCGGGTTGCGGGGGGCAACCTGACGGCGGCGGTTGCCGGTGGCGCGGTGACGACTTCACTCATGGCGCGCTGCTCCCCAATATCTACCCCGAAAACCGGGTTGGTACCGCGGTGTACCAGAACCTTTCGGACTACGGTACTCTGTAGTACCAGACCTGACAAGGGTGCCGTTCCTACCGAAAGGGGCGCCGGCCGTGACCTCAGCGGCGACAGCAACGGCTGACGATGCGCCGACGCCCGGCGACCCCTTCCGCCTCCGGTTGCTCGACGGCCTCGCCACCTCGATCGCCGAGCGCGGCTACCGCACCAGCACCGTGGCCGACATCGTCCGTAACGCCCGCACGTCCAAGCGCACCTTCTACGACCAGTTCGCGAGCAAGGAAGAGTGCTTTCTGGAACTACTCGGGTCCGACATCGAAAAACTGGGCGAGTGCATCGCGGCGGCCGTCGATCCGGAGGCGGATTGGCACCAGCAGATTCGTCAGGCGGTCGAGGCCTACGTCGGCTACATCGAGTCCCGGCCCGCGATCACGCTGAGCTGGATCCGGGAACTTCCTTCGCTCGGTGCCGCCGCCCGCCCCGTACAGCGCCGCGGGCTGCAGCTGCTGTCCAGCCTCCTGATCGACCTCAGCGCCAGCCCCGGATTCCAGCGCGCCGAGCTGCCCGCGCTGACCGCCCCGTTGGCCGTCATCTTGATCGGTGGATTGCGCGAACTCACCGCGCTTGCCGTCGAAGACGGCAATCCGGTGCGGGGAATCGTCGAGCCGGCTCTCGACGCCTCCATAGCCCTGCTCGGCCCGCGACATTAGGCTCAATCGCAGACCCTCGACCAGACGGAGGACTCCGCGATGCGACTATCGACCCGAAACCAGCTCAAGGGAACCATCACCGAGGTCGAGCTGGGCGCCGTCATGGCGGTCGTGAAGGTAAAGCTCGACGGGGGTGACCAGGTCATCACGTCCTCCGTCACCAAGGACGCCGCCGCCGATCTCGGGCTCAAGGTCGGGCAACCCGCAACAGTGTTCATCAAGTCCACGGAAGTCACCATCGGCGTCGAGTAACCAATGGCCTCGACTTTGCGCGCCGAGCGAGCTTACGCCGACACCAAAAGGGTTGCGCTCAAAGATGTTCCGATCCCGGAGCGCGGAGGAAGACCCGTACCCGGTCGAGCACCAGCTCGGGTCGCTGCTCGACGATCCAATGCCCCACGCCATCGACCAGCTCCACTTCGAAATCGGTTATGCGGTCGGCATATCCGTCGGTCAGATCCGGCGTGATCACCGGATCTTCGGTGCCGGTGAGCCAGCGGACCGGCACCTCGACGCGAGCATCGTCATACTCGCCGCGCATCCAGCTCAGCATCTCGCGGGTTTGAAAGCTGCGATACCACCGCGAACCCGCCTCCGCGTGCCCGGGCTGCCGCATGCATTCGAGGTACAGGCGCACGTCGTCCTCGGGCAGCGCATAGCCGCCACCAACCCATGACCCCAACATGCGAACGAACCGCGAGTCGGGACCACTGATGATCCGGGGACCGATGACCGGCAACGAAATCGGGATCTGATACCAGAATCGCCAGATGTTGCGGACCGTCGACAGGCCGCGCTTCACCCAGGGCGCCACGGTGTTCACCCCGAAGAACCCGGTCACCTTGTCCGGGTGGCGCAGCATCATGATGAAGGCGACCGGCCCACCCCAGTCGTGGGCGACGAGCTTGACCGTCTTCACATCCAGGCGATCCAGGAGGGCGGCCAGATCCTCGGCCATCTCGGCCTTGGTGTAGCTCGAGCGCGGCGCCGAACTCCAGCCCGCACCGCGCAGATCCGGGCACAGCACCCGGAAGCCGTCCGCGGCCAACGGGCCTATCAGCTCGCGCCATTCCCACCAGTTCTCGGGGAAACCATGCACCAGCATCACCGCCGGCCCGTCGGCGGGGCCCGCGTCCGCGACATGGATCGTCACGCCGCTTCCCAGCTCCACATATCTGTGTTCGACGCCGTCCAGGGCGGGCATAGTGACCATGAATTGAGAAGGTAGTGGGCCGCCTCGAGTTAGGCCAGAAACCGCTCCACATACGGCGCAAAGCGCCGACGCAGGTCGGCCTCGGCCAGCCCGAACATCTCGCAGGACGTCGCGACGTTTCCCAACCGGCCGCGGCGGTGCCCCGCCAGGTACCCGTCGATCGCCGTTCGGACTTCGTCGGTGAAGGGCTCGCCGGCCAGCGCGTACACGTGCTCGGCGACGCCGACCTCGTTGGCCATGAAGTCGTCGAACCGGATGTCGATCGAGCGTTCCGGTCCGATGGTTTCCCGGTCGCGGACAAGGGCGGTGAGCATCCGTTCGAGACGGTCGATCCACGAAGCCGCGATGCGTTCCACGGGCACCGACGACCGGTGCATACGGGCGGAGTAGGTGATCATCGCGATCATCGACAGCGCCACCGGCAAGGGGTCACGGTGCGTGAAAATGACGATGCTGCCGGGGAACACCCGAGCGAGCACCGGCACCTGCTCGAGGTGCTGGGGCGACTTGAGCAGCCAGCGCCGCCCGCCCCGCAGGAACTGCATGGCCTTGAGTTGCCGAGCGAGGTATTCGTAATGCGGCGTCTGGTCGTGGGCCTGGTAGTAGTCGCGCCAGCGCGGCACGTCGGCCAGCGTCTCGAAGAGCATGGTCGAAAAGTCGTTGGCGAGCAGTTGGATCTCTTCGTGGACGTGCTCGGTGGTCATCTCGTGCATCAGCGGGAAGTGCGGCATGACCGTGTTGATCACCGCGACCGCCATGTCCATCCGCGCCCGCCGCGGATCCGGCTCGATGCCGGCTTCGGATGGCAGGGGAAACGGTTCGACGCTCTCCCAATACGGCATGGTGCGAAAGGTCGGCGGCGCCGCAAGCATGTTGTGCAGGTGGGTGGTTCCGGTGCGGGGCAACCCCGCGATCACCACGGGCGGCTGCAGCTCGATGTCGTCGATCTCGGGATGCCGCCGCAGCAGGTCGCTCAGCAGCAGGCGGTTCTTGAGCAACTGCAGCAGCTGCCCGAAGAAGTTCACAATTCCGGCCCCGTGCAGCCCGTCGATGTCGCGCAGCGCGGCGAGGTAAACGTCGAGCCGCTCACGATAGTCTGGCCCGCCGAAGTCGTGCAGGCCCGTGTCGGCGGTGGCCCTGGCATGCAGCGCGCCGGCATCCAGCGGGCAGTCCGGCGCCAGCGTGGCCATCATGTCGAGGAGCTGCTGAGCCTCGGCGCTGAATCGGGGCGAGGCGAGGTCATCAAGGCGAACGGCGTCGGTCACGGCGACTTATGTTACTCTCAGTTTCGTAATGGTAGTGGATTTTGGCCGACCTCGTGACCCACGCATCGACGGCGCGGTGCTGAGCGCGACCGTCGAACTGCTCGCCGAGACCGGCTATGCGGGGCTGTTGGTCTCCGCGATCGCCGAACGCGCCGGCACCAGCAAACCCGCGATCTATCGGCGCTGGCCGAGCAAAGCGCACCTCGTCCACGAGGCGGTGTTCCCCATCGGCGTCGCCACCGAGCTGCCCGATACCGGGTCACTGCCCGAGGACCTACGCGAAATGGTCCGTCGCTCAATGGCTTTCCTGACGACACCGGCCGCCCGGGCGGCCCTGCCAGGGCTAGTGGGTGAGATGGCCGCGGACCCGACCCTGCACTCGGCGCTGTTGGAGCGGTTCGCCGGTGTCATCGGCGGCGGCCTCGCCGAGTTACTCAAGCGGGCCGCGGGGCGCGGCGAGGTACGCCCCGACGTGACCGCCACCGAACTGACCGACGCCATCGCCGGCATCACGCTGATGGGCTTACTCACCCGCGTCACCGAACTCGACTCGGGACTTGGGGAGGCCTGGGTCGATCGCACAACCACGTTGCTCCTGAAGGGAATCAGCGCATGACGCACGAAACGACCGCCGCGTGGCAGGAGCTACTCGGCACCCTGGGCACGCTTGACCGATCCTTCCTGGAGGGCGACCGGGCGGTGACCGACGACCGTCACATCGCCGACGGCTACCGCATGCTCGCCAGCACTCTCGGCGTGGCCTTCGACGCCTATCTGTTCACCGAACCCGGCCGGCCCCAGTTCGTCGCGGTGAACACGCCGTTTCGCCGCGACCGTCGCTGGGGCGGCGACAACACCGACGCCTACTACTTCATGTGTCCGGTGGATCCGAAGCGCCGCTACCGCGTCAGCGGCAACAAGGGTGACAGCGTGTACTTTTCGGTGACCGCCTACAACGAGCCGTCACCGGGTGCGTGGTCCGACCGAGTCGTGGCGATCGTCCGTGACAGCGATCTCAACATCGACGCCGACGGCAATTTCACCTTCGAACTCGGCCCTACGCCCGACGCCGCCGTGCTGATGACCCGCGACTACCAAGCCGACCCGCTGACCGGGCGCCCCGTCACCTGGCGGATCGAGGCGCTCGACGATCCGGACCCGATACGACACGGCGACGCCGAGACCGCCGCGAGCCTGCGAGCGATCGCGACCTGGTTGCGCACCATGTTCGCGATCGTGCCGCTGGCCGTAGGAGATCGCGCTGACCACGAACGTGCCCTCGGGCACGAAACCGCGCATGCCGCCAACGAATTCGCCGACCCCTATCAGGTTCCCGACGCCAACTTCGGGTGGTCGGCGCGCGACGCGTGCTACGCCTACGGCAGCTTTGTGCTCGATGACGATGAGGCGTTGGTCATCACACACCGGCCTCCCACCTGCAGGTTCTGGAACCTGGTGGTGTGGAACCAGTTCATGGCCACCGTCGGCGCCGCCGAGGGCCCGGACGCCCGCTGCTCGATCAACGGCCACAGCGCCGTCCTCAACAGCGACGGGTCGGTGACGATCGTCCTGTCACGCGGGATGACCACCCACCCGAATTCGCTGACCACACTGGGCTATCCGCGTGGCAACCTCGCCTTCCGGTGGTTCCTGGCTGACGGGCCCCCGCAGCGGCCGGAGGTAGAACTGGTGAAGATCTCGCAGGCGCCGGCGGGCGCTTCCTAGACCTCGCGCGCCAACTCGATGGCCCGGCCGAGCGTGTGGAGCTTCTCCTCAAGCGTGTCGCCGGCCGGATACAGCCGGACGGTGTCCACACCGGCAGCCCGCCACACCGCAAGCCGGCTGCGGACCATCTCCTCGGTGCCGATCAGCGTGGTGGCCAACACCATCTCGTCGGTTACCGATGCGGCCGCCCCGTCGCGGTCGCCCCGCTGCCAGCGCTCGCGCACCTCGGCGGCGACCTCGGCCCAGCCCTGCCTGCTGTAGGCCTGGTTGTAGTAGTTCGTGCTCGACGACCCCATCCCGCCAAGGCTGAAGGCGAGCTCCGTTTTGCGGGTGGCGACCATGCCGCGCAGTTCCTCCTCGCCGGAGGCGAAGGCGACTTCGGCCCCCTGGCAGATGTCGATATCGACGCGCGTGCGGCCGGCGGCGGCCAGGCCCTCGTCGAGATGCGAGAAATAGGCGTCGCCTGCGCCCTCCGGGACGAAGCTGGTGCCCAGCCACCCGTCGGCGACCCGCCCGGTCAACCGCAGCATCGCCGGTGACAGCGCGGCCAGGTAGATCGGAATGGGGTGCTCGGCCCGGGTCGACAACCGCATCGGCACCCCTTCGCCGCCGGGGAGCGGGATGTGGAACTGCTTGCCGGAGTGCGCGACTTTGCCCCCGGCGAACACCTGCCGCACGATGTCGACGGTTTCGGAGATGCGCGCCAGGGGCCGGCTGAAGGAGACGCCGTGCAAGCCCTCGATCACCTGCGGGCCCGACGCGCCCAGCCCGAGCAGGAAACGCCCGCCCGACAGGTTGGACAACGTGATGGCGGTCTGGGCGACCATGACGGGCGAGCGGACGCCGACCTGCAGAACGCCTGAGCCCAGCAGGATCCGTTCGGTCCGCGCCGCGAGGTAGCCCAGCGCCGACGGCGCGTCGGAACCCCAGGCCTCGGCCACCCAGCACACATCGAGGCCCACCTTCTCCGCCTCGACGACGAAGGCCGCCGTTTCCCGAGCGGCACTCGACAACTCGACCGTCGTGGCGGTTCGCATCAACGGACCCCGTGCTCGGCCAGCCTCTTGATCGCCGCGAGCGTCTTGCCGATCGCGGCCTCGAATTCGCGCATCCGCACGAACACGATTTTCTGCTCCTTGTCGGGCATCGAGTCGATGGCCACCGACAGCCCCGAGCGTCCCGGACCCATCTGCATCCAGTAGCTCAGCGACGTACCGCCGTCGCGGGGTGTCAGCCGGAACCGCCACATGGCCGCGGGATTGGCGGGTTCGCCGACGGCCCAGGCGAATTCACGCGGCTCGTCGCACGCGACGACGTGCGAGGTGGTGCTCCATTGCCCGAACGCGTCATGCTGATTGTGCCCGATGAAGCGGGCACCCACCCGCGGCGCCTCGGCACCGTCGGCCCACTCGACGGCTTGCAGCTCGTTGCTCAGCGTCGGCATCAGCTTGATGTCGGAGACCAGGCTCCACACCCGGGCCGGGTCGGCATCGATCCATGTCGATGCCTCCACCGTCGGCTTATCCGCGTAACGCGCGCCAGTCCATTCCACGCAGCCCATTGTCCCCCCGCGCGCAATGCCCGGTTTGCGCGCGGGGGACGAGGGCGACCGTCAGGCGGCCGCGGGCACTGGATCGGCCGACCGGTCGGCCTTCGCCATCCGCAGCACCGAGTCCGGGAAGGTCAACCGGACGATCTTGCGGACGACGGTGCCGAACTGTCGCAGCAGCGGTCCGCGGTTGTAGGGGACGCCGTAGCGCTCGCAGATCGCCTGCACCTCGGGCGCGATCTCGGCGTAGCGGCGCGCCGGCAAGTCCGGGAACAGGTGGTGCTCGATCTGGTGGGACAGGTTGCCGGACAGCAGGTGAAAGAGCCTGCCGCCGGTCAGATTTGCCGAACCGAGGACCTGACGGAAGTACCACATTCCGCGCGATTCGTCCTTGGTCTCTTCGACGGTGAATTCTTGGGTGCCGTCCGGGAAATGGCCGCAGAAGATGATCATGTACGACCACACGTTGCGCATCAGGTTGGCCGAGAGGTTGCCCGCAAAGACGAACGGGGCGAAGGGCCCCGCGAGTAGCGGGAAGGCGACGTAGTCCTTGAGCGTTTGCCGGCGCGTCTTTTTCCAGATCTCCCGAAGCACCTCCCGCTTGTCGGCGAGGCTGATCTCGCCAGAACGAATGCGTTCGGTTTCCAGCTCGTGCAGCGCGACGCCGTACTGGAACAGCACCATCAGCAAGAAGGCGTAGACCGGGTTGCCGAGGAAGTACGGGTGCCATGGCTGATCCTCGCTCATCCGCAGGATGCCGTAGCCGATGTCGCGGTCCATGCCCACGATGTTGGTGTGGGTGTGATGCATGTAGTTGTGCGAATGCCGCCACTGATCGGCCGGGCACGCGGTGTCCCATTCGAAGGAGCGGCCGGAGATCGTCGGGTCACGCATCCAGTCGTACTGACCGTGCATGATGTTGTGGCCAATCTCCATGTTATCCAGGATCTTTGACACCCCCAGCATCATGGTGCCCAACAACCAGGCGGGCGGCAGGAACAACAGCGCGCGCCCGCCCACTTCCAGCGCCCGCTGGGCTTTGATGACGCGGCGGATATAGTCGGCGTCCTCTTCGCCCAGGCGGGCCATCACGCGATCCCTGATGGCGTCCAGCTCGCGGCCGAATGCGTCGGCCTGTTCGGGGGTCAGGGTGGTCTTGGTCTGTGTCATGGCTTTTCCTCCAGGAGTGGGTGGCGCTACAGCGATAGGTCGACGTCGCCGACAGGGACGGACACGCAGATCTGCACGTCCTCGTCCCTACCGGTCGAGACCGCGCCGGTGATAAGGTTTCGCACCGTCCCGGCGGTTTTCCGCCGGGTGCAGGTGTGGCAGATGCCCATGCGGCAGCCGTTTTCGGGTGACAGGCCGGCCGATTCAGCCTGTTCCAGCAGGGACCGTCCGTCGTCGACGACATCGATCCCGCTGTCGGCGAAGCTAACCCGTCCGCCCGAGGGATTGGCCGGCGCCTCATACGACGGCGGGACGAAGCTTTCGGTGTGGACGTTGTCACAGTGGTTCCGGACGGCGTCGACCAAAGGTGTTGGCCCACAGACGAACACCGCATCGGGTGACGGCATCGCGGCGGCCAGATGAGCGGCGCCGAATCGACCGGCAACGTCGCCGCCGTCGGATCGGGTGTAGCCGTGCAGCACGCGGACGCCGGGCAGCGTAGCCAGCTCGTCGCGGTAGCACGCCTCGGCCTCGGTGCGGGCGTAATGAATGAACGCGATCTCGCCCGGGTGCCCCTCGGCGACCAGCGTGCGCAGCATCGCCATCACCGGCGTGATGCCGCTTCCACCGGAGACGAAGAGGATCCGCCGCGGTCTTTGCGGCCCCCGCGCCGGCAACACGAAGTCGCCACCGACACCGGTCAAACCGACCACCATGCCGCGGCGGGCGCGCTCGTAGAGATAGTTCGAGACCAGCCCGCCGTCGTGCTGACCGATCGTCAGCTCGAGGTTGGCGGACCCCTCGGCGTTGGCCGGCGAATAGCAGCGGGTGTGCCGGCGGCCGTCGACCTCGACGGTGAGGTTGACGTACTGGCCGGCTTTGACTGTCCAGGCGGACGTGAAGTTCTCATTGGGAGCCAGGGTGAGGGTGACGCTGCGCGGGGTGGTGCGGCGCACGTCGATCACTTTTGCGCGGCTGTCGGCCAGCGTCCAGGTGGGCGCCACCAACTCGGTGTAACGGTCGACGCCGTGGGGGCCGGTGAGCAGGTCGAGAAGGTCTGAACCCAAGACTCGCTTCCGAAAAGTCCGAGCGAGGGCCCGACCAGAAGTCTGAGCGGTTTGAGTGAACATATGTACACCGTGCTGCCTCACTACCCGGTCAGTCAAGGGTTTACTGGCCGCCTGTGGTAGGGTTCACATAGTGAACAGCCGTACTCCTAGCTCACGGGTGCGTGGTTCTGGTCGCGAGCGCATACGCGAAAGCCGGTCGCGTGAGGAGCGCAAGGAGGCGACCCGTCGCGCCATTATCGCCGCGGCACTCAAGCTGCTGCAGGACCGCAGCTTTTCCAGCCTGAGCCTGCGCGAGGTGACCCGTGAGGTCGGGATTGTGCCTGCGGCGTTCTACCGCCACTTCGAGTCGATGGAGGCCCTCGGGCTGGTCCTGATCGACGAATCATTCCGAAGCTTGCGCGACACCCTGCGTGACGCGCGCGCCGGGAAGCTCGACCCGAACCGGGTGATCGAATCATCCGTCGAAATCCTGGTCGCCAGCGTCGCGCAGCGGCGCGAACACTGGCGGTTCATTGCACGCGAACGCAACAGCGGGCTGAGCGTGCTGCGCTATGCGATCCGCACCGAGATCCGGCTGATCACCTCCGAGCTGGCTACCGACCTGGCGCGGTTTCCGCGGCTGCACGAGTGGACCACCGAGGACCTCAACGTTTTGGCGACCCTGTTCGTCAACGCGATGATCGTCATCGCGGAGGCGATCGAGGACGCGCATAGCGCCGAGACGCTAGAAGATATCCGGCGGATCGCCGTCAAGCAGCTGCGGATGATCGCCATCGGCATCGCCGGCTGGCGAAGCAAGCCTTAACGGCCGCGCCCGCCCACACCGGCAGTGAACAGCCGACCACTGATCACTCGTCGACAATCTCGTACAGCGAGTCGCCATCTTCCGGGGCGCCATCGATCTGGCCCCGGTGGGCGCGCCCCGGCGGCCCGTCGTCAAGCGGGTCGGCCGTCGGGTAGGACGTGTCGGAGACGTCCGGCTCCTCCTCGGCGAGCCGGGCGTCCAGGGATTCGCCCTCGCGTTCTTCGCGCGCGGTCATCCCGAACCGATTGGCTTCGCTCCAGCCCTCGGGTGGGTCGACGACGATGTCGCCGTCGTCGTTGTGGAGCTCGTCGGAGTCGGTGCCCTCGCTCGGGTTCAGGGTGTCACCGGGCCCGCCCTCCTCGGGAAAGTCCGCGGGATCCGCCAGCTCGTCGGCTCGGGGGTTTTCGCTCATGGGAGGACGGTTGCCCGCCCGATAAGGCAGCTAAACGCACCCGGCCGCTACCGCGGCGACCGCCACATCGCCCACATCCTCGGGCCCCCTTCGGGTAACACGATCTCGCGGGTCACGGTGAAACCGAAACGTTCGTAGTACGGCACATTTTCGGGCTTGCTCGACTCGAGATAGGCCGGGCAGTACTCGGCGTCGCAGCGGTCCAGCCGTGACCGCATGAGCGCCTGCCCGAAGCCCCGGCCGCGGACCGAAGGGTCGCTTCCGATCGCGGCGAGATACCAGTGCGGCTCTTCGGGATGCGTGCGCTTCATCAGCTCCTGCACGCCGCGCGCCCTCGTCGCGCGCAGGCCGAACACCCGCAGGAACGTCGGGGTCATCGCCAGCTCGCCCAGGCGCGTCTCGCGCCACTGGTTCGGCGGATCCCACAGCGCCGCCGCGCCAATGCCCGGGCCGTCGCAGGCCGCCTCGACGCCGCCGCAGCCCAGATGATGGTGGCGTGTCATCGTCGCGAACACCCGGTACAGGTTCGCGGTCCGGGCCTTCGCATCGGGCAGCAGCCAGATCATCACCGGGTCGTCGTAGAACGCTCGGGCCAGGGTGCGCGACAGCTCGCGGACATCGGCCTTTCGCGCCAAGCGTGCCTGGGGAGTCACGCAAGTCAGGCTAGCGGGTGGCCCACCGTCGCATCAGGGGTGTGATCGCCGGAGGGGCGGGTACTTCAAATCGGTGACCGGGGTCTCGCGTCGAGCATTCGGGCGGATGGCCGCCGGTGCGGGCGTGCTCGGCACCGCCGGACTTCCCGCCGGGTGCTGGCGACCGGGCACCGACCACGCCACGCCCGCCGCCCCGCCCCCCGTGAGCAAAGGGGTGGGTGTGGTGCTCTCGCACGAGCAGTTCCGCACCGACCAGTTGGTGGCGCACGCCCAGGCGGCCGAACGGGCCGGCTTTCAGCATGTCTGGGCCAGCGACCACATCCAGCCGTGGCAGGACAACGAGGGCCATTCGATGTTCCCGTGGCTGACGCTCGCATTGGTGGGCAACGCCACCAGCCGCATCTCGTTCGGCACCGGGGTGACCTGCCCCACGTATCGGTATCACCCGGCGGTGGTGGCACAAGCCTTCGCCTCGCTGGCGATCCTGTATCCGGGACGGGTATTTCTGGGGGTCGGGACGGGGGAACGGCTCAACGAACAGGCGACCACCAACGCGTTCGGCAAGTACACCGAGCGCCACGACCGGCTGGTCGAGGCGATCGACCTGATCCGCCAGTTGTGGAGCGGATCGCGAACCTCGTTCGCCGGTCGCTACTTTCAGACCAACGCGTTGAAGCTCTACGACACACCGTCCACTCCCGCGCCGATCTTCGTGGCGGCCAGCGGGCCCAAGAGCGCGACGATGGCCGGCCAATACGGTGACGGCTGGATCGGCCAGGCCCGAGATGTCACCAATTCCGCACTGCTGGAAGCATTCAACGCCGGCGCGCGGGCCGCCGGACGCGAGCCGGGCAGCCTGGGCAAGCGCGCCGAGCTGTTCGCCGTCGTCGGCGATAACGCCGAGGCGACGCGCGCCGCCGGCCTCTGGCGCTTCACGGCCGGCGCCGTCGACCAGCCGAATCCAGTCGAAATCCAGCGCGCCGCACAGACCAACCCCATCGACAAGGTGCTGGCCAACTGGACCGCCGGCACCGACCCGGGGCCGCACATCAAGGCAGCGCAAACCGTCCTCGACGCCGGCGCCGTGCCGTTTCTGCACTTCCCCCAAAGCAATCCGCTGACGGCCATCGAGTTCTACCGCACCGATGTCTTGCCCAAGCTGCACTAGGTGGGCTTGGACTCGACCTCGGGCTGATGCAGATACCGCGCACCGCGGCCACCGTCTCGGGGAATGCGCGAATTCCTTCTCTGGCGGCGACAGCAACTTCTGCACCGCACGTCATCAGGCGCTCCCGGAGAGCGCGCCGGTAACGCGACCGGGTGCATCGTGGAGAATCCGGTCTTATGGACTTATCGGACCAGAGTTCCCGTCACGAGCTGGCCATGCGCATGGCCGAGCTTTCCCGCGACATCGCCGCACCGCTCGCTCGATCAGGTTCTCACCGACGGAGTGCTACTGATCAGGGCGGCCGGAGAATTCGAATCGGTCGCTGACACCGACACCCTGGTTGCGCAGCTCGACAAGTTACAGCACGACTTCAGCGAGGGCCCCTGTCACGACGCCGCCCTGCAAGAGACGATCGTGCGCACCGACGACCTCCGCGACCAACCGCGCTGGCCCAGATACGCACCGGCGGCCGTGGAACACGGTGTGCTGAACAGCCTCTCGTTCAAGCTGTACACCGCGGATCGCACGGCCGGCGCGCTGAACTTGTTCGGCTTCCGCGCCAACGTGTGGGACACCGAAGCCGAGACGGTCGGATCTGTCTTCGCCGCGCATGCCGCGCGCGATCATGGCCGGGCGCCACGGGCAGCAGATGCAGTCGGCCCTGTCGACGCGAGACCGGATCGGCCAGGCCAAGGGCATCATCATGGAGCGCTACGGCGTGGACGAACTGCGCGCATTCGACCTGCTGCGCAAGTTGTCCCAGGAGAGTCAGGTCAAGCTCGTCGACATTGCGCAGCGCGTCATCGATACCCGCAGCGACGACTGATCCTCGAGCGCCGCCATCTAGGATGGGGTGGCTTCATCGACGAGTCCGGCGCGGCGCTGCGCCGGGGAACGGGTGGCCACCATGTGG
Source organism: uncultured Actinomycetota bacterium (assembly GCA_963820045.1). Classification (GTDB taxonomy): domain Bacteria; phylum Actinomycetota; class Actinomycetes; order Mycobacteriales; family Mycobacteriaceae; genus Mycobacterium. The sequence goes on along the minus strand of CAWFYN010000010.1, from coordinate 839,177 downwards.
GATTTCGAAACAGACCCGGAATATCAGGCAAAGCTCGACTGGGTCGAAAAGTTCATGGGGGACGAGCTTGAACCCCTCGATCTCGTCGCCCTCGACCCATATGACAAGAAGAACGCCGAGATGATGGCGATTCTGCGGCCGTTGCAGCAGCAGGTGAAGGATCAGGGGCTGTGGGCCGCGCATCTGCGCCCGGAGCTCGGTGGCCAGGGCTTCGGCCAGGTCAAGCTCGCGCTGCTCAACGAGATCCTCGGCCGTTCCCGCTGGGCGCCGTCGGTGTTCGGTTGCCAGGCGCCGGATTCGGGCAACGCCGAGATTCTGGCGATGTTCGGCACCGACGAGCAGAAGGCCCGCTACCTGCAACCGCTGCTCGGCGGCGAGATCACCTCGTGCTATTCGATGACCGAACCGCAGGGTGGCTCCGACCCGGGACAATTCGTCACCGCCGCGACCCGGGACGGCGACTACTGGGTGATCAACGGTGAGAAGTGGTTTTCCACCAACGCCAAGCACGCCTCGTTCTTCATCGTCATGGCCGTGACCAACCCCGAGTCGCGCACCTACGACAAGATGTCGCTGTTCATCGTTCCGGCCGAGACCCCGGGCATCGAGATCGTCCGCAACGTCGGCGTGGGGGCCGAGTCGTCGAACCGCGCCAGCCACGGCTACGTCCGCTACACCGATGTCCGCGTCCCGGCCGATCACGTGCTGGGCGGTGAGGGGCAGGCGTTCATGATCGCGCAAACGCGCCTCGGCGGTGGCCGCATTCACCATGCGATGCGGACAATCGCCCTGGCGCGCAGTGCTTTTGACATGATGTGCGAGCGCGCGGTGTCGCGCAAGACGCGCCACGGCCGGCTGTCCGATTTTCAGATGACCCAGGAGAAGATCGCCGACAGCTGGATTCAGATCGAACAGTTCCGGCTGCTGGTGCTGCGCACCGCGTGGCTCATCGACAAGCACCACGACTACCAGAAGGTGCGCCGCGACATCGCGGCGGTGAAAGTCGCCATGCCCCAGGTGCTGCACGACGTGGTGCAGCGGGCCATGCACCTGCACGGCGCGCTCGGCGTCTCCGACGAGATGCCGTTCGTCAAGATGATGGTGGCCGCCGAGTCGCTGGGCATCGCCGACGGCGCCACCGAACTGCACAAGATGACGGTGGCCCGCCGCACGTTACGCGAATATCAGCCCGTTACAACGCCGTTCCCGTCCGCGCACATACCCACCCGGCGCGCCGAGGCCCAGGCCCGACTGGCCGAGCGGCTCGAGCATTCGGTGGCAGAGTTCTGACCCGCCGCTGCCTCCGCGAAGTCAGGCGATGTAGCGGACGATGCTCTCGGCCACGCACGCCGGCTTGGGCGACCCTTCAATCTCGATAGTTGTCGACATGGTCGCCTGCACGGCGCCGTTTCCGAGGTCGTCGACGCCGACCAGCGACGTCTGCGCGCGCACCCGCGAGCCGACCGGCACCGGGGCGGGAAAGCGAACCTTGTTCAGGCCGTAGTTGATTGCGAGCTTGATGCCGTTGACGGTGTAGATCTGGTGCTGCAGGCGCGGCAGCAGTGCCAGGGTCATGAAACCGTGGGCGATCGTCCCGCCGAACGGTCCGGCGGCCGCGCGTTCGGGGTCGACGTGGATCCACTGATGATCGCCGGTCGCGTCGGCGAACAGGTTCACGTCTTCCTGGGTGATGGTCACCCAGTCGCTGTGCCCGATGGTTTCGCCGGTGGCGGCCGCCAGCTCGGCGACTGATTCGAAGGTGCGCATTGAGGTTTCTCCTTGACTCCGGGTGGTAACGATAGCGCGGAGTTTCGCGGCGGCCGCCGCGGGAACCCCCGAGAGATCGTTGGAAAGGAAAGCAACCATGCCAGACCACCAGGGCCATCGGGCCGAGTCGGACGTCGAACCCGAAAAGCACGAGACTCGTTCGCGCGCGACCGAAGGGCAAGACGACGGCTCGTATGTTGGCGCGGCCGGTTCCGACGACACTTTCGACGCCGGCGAAACGAGGGCCGAAGCACGCAGTCAGCGCGGCTGACGTTCGCTATGCCACGCAAGCTGAGGATCGAAGGCACCACGCACCAAAGGCTTTCGACGCCCACAGGGCGAAGAAACAGCGATCAGGGCGTCAGCGACGGTTCCCCGAGAACGCCGATCGCGGCTTGCAGCTTGGCGGTGGCCTGGTCCGCGACGTCCTGCAAGGCCCCCGCCTCGCCTGTCACCTTGACCATCAATTGCGGATCCATGGCCTCGACGAGAATCGCATCGCCCGAGCTGTCCGGGTCGGCTCGCACCACCACGTTGCATGGTAGTAACTGGCCGATCTGGCGGTGAATGCCGAGCGCGCGGTGCGCCAAAGCCGGGTTGCAGGCACCCAGGATGAGGTAGTCCTCCATGTCCTCCCCGAGCTTCTTTTTCAGCGTGGCTTTGACGTCGATCGTGGTCAGCACGCCGAAACCCTGTTCAGCCAGAGCTTCGGTGGTCCGTTGCACCGCTTCCTCGAACGAGGTGTGCAACGTGGTGGTCAACCCTGATGTCATTTTTCCTCCTCTTTTCAGGTTCTCTCTATCGAGCGCGCCGCTAAGCCGCGGCGCGCGGGCGCTGCAGCTGGGTGAATTCGGCAGTTGCGGCCAAAGTCGCGACCGCGTCGAACAATGCGATCGAGGCCTCCACATCGGGCAACGCGGTCAGGACCGGCCCGAAGAAAGCACGCCCGTCGATCCGCAGAATCGGACTGCCCCCCGATTCACCGAGTGCATCTTGTCCCGCCTGGTGTGCGCGCCTGACCAGTTCATCTACGGATGCGTCCGCCATCGCCGCGGCGACGGTGTCGTGGACGCCCGCCGTGGTCAAAACGTGAGAGACGAGATCGTCGTCGAGGGGTTCGGAGCGATCGAAGTACCGCTCACCGAATGCGAAATAGGCGGTGATCCACCCGGCGGTACCGTGTTCGCGCGCTATGGCGGCCATCAGCCGACCAACTTTTTGCGAGTCGCGCATGCGGGCCTGCTGAGGGGGCGGGAGTTCTCGTCCCTCGTTGAGCACCGCCAAACTCATCAGCTGCCAATCGACAGCCACGCCTGTCTTCTCGGCCACGACGCGTAGCCACCGCGCGGTGTGCCATGAGAACGGGCACACCGGGTCCAACCACAGCGTCACGTCGGATCCGCTGCTATCGGTCTGAGCGGGGGGCATTGCTCATTCCCCTTTCGTAGTGGCCGAGCTATTAGGCCAGGCTTAGGAAAAGCTTTTCCAGCTCGTCGATCGACACCGCCGGCCCGGCAGTGGGACGACCCTCCGGCCGTGTGATGCACTCCCGCAGTCCCGAGGCGATGATCTTGAAGCCGGCGCGATCCAGTGCCCGCGACACGGCGGCCAGCTGGGTGACGACGTCTTTACAGCTGCGTCCCTGCTCGATCATCGCGATGACCCCACCGAGCTGACCGTGGGCTCGACGCAACCGGGCGAGAACGGCATCCATGTCGCCGGGGGCATGCCCGGTGACATCGGCCTCGAGCGGTGAAATGCCATGAACTTCCGTTGCCATGACTCCTTCATACCATACCCAGCGGGGTATGTGAGGCATCCCGTGAATACCCTGGGGGGTATGGTATAACTGGATCTGCGGATCAAGCCGCGACTCGCCGGTATCAAGCACGCAAGGACGCGCGCTGTGTGCCTACCGTCCCACAGGTGCAGGCCAAACGGCCCTACCGGCTGCGGGGACGCGGGCTGAAACTCCGTACCAGAAACACCAGGTCACGAGTGAGAGGAAACGTCAGTGTCCACGTTTCTCAAACGTGCTTGGGTGCCGCTCGTCGTGGTGGTGGCGGTTGTCCTCGGCGGTATTGCCGTCGATCGGCTTCGCGGTGTTTTCGGCTCTGAAGAGATCTTCACCGCGACGGGCAGTAGCGCCGAGCCGCTCGAGCCCTCGCATATCAAGCGGGTGACATACGAGGTCTACGGGCCCAGCGGCACGACGGGAAGCGTCAGCTACTTGGACAAGAACGCACAGCCGGCACAGGCAGACTTCACCAACCTGCCCTGGACCTTCACGATCAGCACGACGGTGCCTGCCGTGATCGCCAACGTGGTGGCACAGGGCAATAGCGACGAACTCGGGTGCCGCATCACCGTCAACGGTGTGGTCAAGGATGAGCAATCCACGGCCGGGCACCATGCCCAAACTTCCTGCCTGGTGAAGGCCGCATGAACACCGATACCGACGCCCGTCCGAAATTCATGCGGTTTGTCCGCACTTTCGCCTGGCCGATCATCATTGGTTGGCTGCTCCTGACCGTTGCCCTGAATGTGCTTGTGCCGCCGATCGAGTCGGTCGCACGCAACCACGCGGTCACCATGTCGCCCCAGGACGCGCCGGCGATGATCGCGGCCAAGCGCATGGGCGCGACGTTCCATGAGTCGAATTCCGACAGTATCGCGATGATCGTCCTGGAGAGCGATAAACAACTCGGCGACCAGGCGCACCGCTATTACGACGGCCTGGTGAAAAAGCTAGAGGCCGACCCCAAGCACGTGCAGCATGTCCAGAACGTGTGGGGGGACCCGCTCACCGCCGCCGGCGTCCAAAGCAAGGACGGCAAGGCCGCCTATGTCCAACTCAACCTGGACGGCGACCAGGGCAGCACCCTGGGCAACCACTCCGTCGACGCGGTACGCAAGATCGTCGACAAGTCAGAGCCGCCCCCGGGGCTCAAGGTGTACGTCACCGGCCCGGCGCCGCTGACGACGGACATGAACGAAGCCGCCGATAAGAGCATGTTCAAGATGATGGGCGTCACCGGCGTGGTGATCATGATCATGCTGTTCATCGCCTATCGGTCCGTCAGCACGTTGCTGCTGGTTCTCGTCATGGTCGGCTTCGAAATGGGCACCGCCAGAGGGCTTGTCGCGCTTCTGGGGAATTACGAACTGTTGGGCTTCTCGACGTTCGTGGTCGCCATGCTGTCCTCGCTGGCGATCGCGGCGGGAACCGACTACGCGATCTTTCTCATCGGTCGCTACCAGGAGGCTCGTCAGGCCGGTCAAGACCGGGAAACTGCCTACTACACCATGTTCCGCGGGACCTCGCACATCATCCTGGGCTCGGGGCTGACGATCGCCGGGGCGACGTTCTGCCTGCACCTGGCGCGGCTGTCGTATTTCAAGGCACTGGGCATCCCGTCCGCGCTGGGGTTGCTCGTCGTCGTCGCGGGCGCGATGACGGCGGCCCCGGCCGTGGTCGCCGTGGCAACCCGGTTCGGGCTGCTCGACCCGCGACGGATGATCAAGACCCGGGGCTGGCGGCGCGTCGGTACGGCGACGGTGCGCTGGCCCGGTGCCGTGTTCGCGGCATCGCTCGCGATCGCCGTGGTCGGCATCCTGATGGTGCCGAGCATGAAGGTCAGCTACAACGACCGCTTTTACATCCCCCGCGGCCTGCCGTCGAGCGTCGGGTACGCGGCCGCGGAGCGCCATTTCACTGCCGCCACGATGAATCCCGACATTCTCATGATCGAGAGCGATCACGACATGCGGAACAGCGGCGACATGATCATCCTGGACAGGCTCGCCAAAGACGTCTTTCGTTCGCCCGGAATCTCGATGGTGCAAAGCATCACCCGACCGTTGGGCGGGCCGATCGAGCACACGTCCATACCGTTCCAGATCAGTGCACAATCGATCCCGATCCAGGAGAACCTTCAGTTCATGAGGGACCGGACGGCCGACATGCTCAAGATGAGCGACGATCTCGGCGCCATGATCGGCTCGATGCAGCGGATGCAGGGCCTGCTCGGGCAGATGAGCAACGCGACGCATCACATGGTCGGCGATATGCATGACATGCAGGCCACACTGGACGAAATGCGGGATCATTTGGCGGATTTCGATGATTTCGCCCGACCGTTCCGCAGCTACTTGTATTGGGAACCACACTGTTTCAACATCCCCGTGTGCTGGGCTTCGAGGTCGGTGTTCGAGGCGATCGACGGTGTGGACAAGTTCAGCGAGAACATGAGCACGCTGATCAAGGACGTCAACAACGTCGACGCGATAATCCCGCAGATGGCCGCGCAGTTCCCGCCGATGATCGCGGTCGCCAAATCCATGCAGGGAACGCTGCTCACGATGCACAGCAGCTTCTCGGGCCTGGTCACGCAGATGGCTCAGATGACCGATACGGCCAGCGCGATGGGGCAGGCCTTTGACGCCTCCCGCAGTGGCGACTACTTCTACTTGCCGCCGGAAGCCTTCCAGAATCCCGACTTCCAGCGCGGTCTGAAGCTCTTCCTGTCGCCGGACGGCAAGGCCGCGCGCTTCATCATCACCCATGATGCAGACCCGGCAACTCCGGCGGGCATCTCAGCCGTCCTGCCCGAACTCAACGCCGCGCACCAAGCGGTGAAGGGAACGACCCTGACCGGCGCCAAGTTCTATCTCGCCGGGACGGCGGCCATCTACCGAGACATCCAGTCGGGATCGCACTACGACCTGCTGATCGTGGGACTCGCGGCGCTGACGCTGATCTTCGTCGTGATGGTGATGATCACGCGGGCTTTGGTGGCGTCCCTGGTGATCGTCGGGACGGTGCTGCTATCGCTGGGTGCCGCCTTCGGGCTCACGGTGCTGGTCTGGCAACACCTCCTCGGCCTGGAGTTGAACTGGATCGCGCCGGTGTTCGGGTTGATCATCCTGCTGGCGGTCGGCTCGGACTACAACCTGCTGCTGGTGTCGCGGTTCCAGGAGGAGATCGGCGCCGGCCTCAAGACCGGCATCATTCGGTCCATGGGCGAGACCGGTGGGGTCGTCACGACGGCGGGCCTCGTCTTCGCCTTCACCATGATGTCGATGGTCGCCAGCGACCTGCGCTCGATCGGCCAGGCCGGCAGCACGATTGGGCTCGGCCTGCTATTCGACACGTTGATCGTGCGCTCGTTGATGACACCGTCGATCGCCGCGTTGCTCGGGCGTTGGTTCTGGTGGCCGATACTTGTGCGTTCGCGCCCCGCCAGTGAGATGCTGCGGCCCTTCGGACCGCGTCGGTTGGTTCGTTCCCTTCTGCTGGGTGAGGAGGCCGACGCGCCAACCACCAAGCCCCAGAAAGCCATGGCTTCGACGCCGAGGTGAAAGCCGCGGGCGCAAGATGGGGCTGTGAGGCTGCTGCTGATTTCCGATACCCACGTCCCGAAGCGCGCCCGCGACCTGCCCGCACGGGTTTGGGATGAGGTGGATGCGGCCGACGTCGTCGTGCACGCCGGCGACTGGGTGGCCCCCGAACTGCTCGACGAACTCGCGAACAGGACGGCCCGGCTGGTGGGCTGTTGGGGAAACAACGACGGCCCCGCATTGCGCGCGCGGCTGCCGGAACGGGCGGACGTGACACTGGGCGGCGTGCGTTTCACGGTCGTGCACGAGACCGGCGCGGCATCGGGCCGCGAGACCCGGATGTCGCGTCTCTACCCCGACACCCAGGTCCTGGTGTTCGGGCACAGCCACATCCCCTGGGACACCACCACCGCGACCGGGTTGCGCCTGCTCAATCCGGGCTCGCCGACGGATCGCCGCCGGCAGCCGTTCTGCACCTTCATGACCGCCCAGGTCGACGATGGGGCCCTCACCGACCTGGTCCTGCATCGCCTCCCGAAGTAGCGGGTACATACCTTCTGCACAGCTTGCTCACATAGATAGCTCGACTACAGAGGTATTATGGAGAAGGTGAAGTCACGTACCGATGCGGTCACCGAGGTGTTCCGCGTCATCGGCAGGTTCCGCCGGCAACTCCAACGGTCGGCCGGCCGCGGCTTTGACTCGTCGCGGCTGACCGAGTCGCAGTCTGAGCTGTTGTGGCTGGTGGGCCGGCGACCGGGCCTCTCGGTCAACGGCGCCGCCGCCGAGCTCGGGCTGGCCCCCAACACCGCCTCGACGATGGTGTCGAAGTTGGTGTCCGGGGGATTGCTCATCCGGACCGTCGGTGACACAGATCGCAGGGTCGGCCGGCTACACCTGGCCGAACCCGCCCAGGAGTTCGTCGACGCGTCTCGCGCCGCGCGGCGAGGCGTGCTGGCGGAGGTACTTGCCGAACTTGACGACGATGAAATCGAGTCTTTGACAAGAGGATTGGAGGTCATAGAGACGATGACCCGAACACTGCAGGAGCGACGATCATGAGCGGATCCCTGCCGATGGCGATCGACGCCAGGCACCTGACCTATCGGTATGGCCAGTTCGTCGCCGTCAACGACGTGACGTTGCAGGTGCGGCCCGGCGAAACCATGGGCCTGCTCGGCCCGAACGGCGCCGGGAAGACGACCATGGTCCGGATGCTCACCACGCTGGCCCCGGTGCAGCAGGGCGAATTGCGCGTCTTCGGGTTGGACGCCCGCCGCCAGACCACCGACATTCGTAGCAACATCGGCTATGTGCCGCAACAACTCTCGATCGAGCCCGCATTGACCGGCCGGCAGAACGTCGAGTGGTTCGCGCGCCTGTACGGCGTGCCCCGGGCCGAGCGTTCCGATCGCGTCGGACAGGCGCTGGCCGCCATGGACCTGCTCGATGTGGCCGACCGGATGGCAGCGGCGTATTCCGGCGGCATGGTCCGCCGCCTCGAGGTGGCGCAGGCGCTGGTGAACCGCCCGTCGCTGCTGGTTCTCGACGAACCGACCGTCGGACTGGACCCGATCGCGCGCGACGGCGTCTGGACACAGGTGCAGAACATGCAGGCACAGTTCGGGATGACCGTGCTGCTGACCACCCACTACATGGAAGAGGCCGACGCGTTGTGCGATCGGGTCGCGTTGATGCACCACGGTGTTTTGCGGGCGGTGGGCACACCCGCCAAGCTGAAGTCGACGGTGTCGCCGCGCGCGACGCTCGAGGACGTGTTCCGCCACTATGCGGCCTCGGGCTTGGAGGAGGAGGCCGCGTCATCGGAGTCGGCGGGCTCGCTGCATGAAATCCGTTCTGCCAGAAAGGTGGCGCGCCGTGTCGGTTGATAGCGTCATGCCGGGAACTCTGGTCCGCGCGCCGCGCGGATGGCAACGGGTCGGCGCCGTGTTCAGCCGCATCGGCGCGTTCGCGATAGTCGAAATGCAGAAGCTGCAGCACGACAGGACCGAACTCGTCACCCGGATGGTGCAGCCGGCGCTGTGGCTGTTGATCTTCGGCACCACGTTCAGCCACCTGCACGTCATCCAAACCGGATCGGTGTCTTACCTGGCCTTCCTGGCGCCGGGGATCATCGCCCAGTCGGCGCTGTTCATCTCCATTTTCTATGGGATACAGATCATTTGGGATCGAGACGCCGGCGTCCTGGCCAAGCTGATGGTGACCCCGGCGCCCGCTTCGGCGCTGATCACCGGCAAGGCGTTTGCGGCCGGCGTGCGCTCGGTCGCCCAGGTGGTCGGCGTGATGGCGTTGGCGTATCTGATGAATGTCGGCATGACGGTCAACCCGCTGCGAATCGTGGCGGCGATGGCCGTGGTCATGCTCGGCGCCGCGTTCTTCGCCTGCCTGTCGATGACGCTGGCGGGCCTGGTCCGCAACCGCGATCGCCTGATGGGCATCGGCCAGGCCATCACGATGCCGTTGTTCTTCGCCTCCAACGCGTTGTACCCGGTCGACGTGATGCCGGCGTGGCTGCACGTGCTGAGCAGGGTCAACCCGCTCAGTTACGAGGTCAACGCCTTGCGGGGGCTGCTCATCGGCACCCCCTTCAACCCGATGGACATCGTCGTGCTGGTGGTGGCCGCAGTGCTCGGGATCGCCGCGGCCTCAACGCTATTGCGTCGACTCGTCGCCTAGCGGCGGGGTCATCAGCCGATGCGCTGGTGGCCGGTAAGCCCCGGCGCGCGGGCTCGATGGCCGATCGTGACCCGAACGCATCGATGCTCGGCTGACTCCCAATCGTTAGCCAACCGCGATGTGAACCTTCGGCCATGACAGGCGATTTGAGCCCTTCGCGCATGTTTCACTGCCAAGCGAACAGATTCGACCGCAACCCGCGGCAGATGAAAGTTGGGATGGGTAGAGAGCTATGAAGTTCTTCGAAGAGTTGCGGAAGTTGCGTGGCACCGCGGCATCCATGCCGCGTCAGCTGGCGGTCGCGGCTATGGGGGCTGCCCTGATGTCCGGCCTCGTCGCTGCCGCCGGCGGCTCGGCCCCCGCGGGGGCGTTCTCAAAGCCGGGGCTTCCGGTGGAATACCTCGACGTGCCGTCACCGTCGATGGGCCGCAACATCAAGGTCCAGTTCGAGGGCGGCGGACCGCACGCGGTGTACCTGCTCGACGGTTTGCGGGCCCAGGACGACTACAACGGCTGGGACATCAACACCCCGGCCTTCGAGGAGTTCTACCAGTCCGGCCTGTCGGTGGTGATGCCGGTCGGCGGCCAGTCCAGCTTCTACAGCAACTGGTACCAGCCGTCGTCGGGCAACGGTCAGAACTACACCTACAAGTGGGAGACGTTCCTGACCCAGGAAATGCCGCTGTGGCTGCAGGCCAACAAGCAGATCTCGCCCGTCGGCAACGCCGCGGTGGGCCTGTCGATGTCCGGCGGCTCCGCACTGATCCTGGCCGCGTACTACCCGCAGCAATTCCCCTATGCCGCATCGCTGTCGGGCTTCCTCAACCCGTCCGAGGGCTGGTGGCCGACGCTGATCGGGCTGGCGATGAGCGACTCGGGTGGCTACAGCGCCAACAGCATGTGGGGTCCCTCCACCGACCCGGCGTGGAAGCGCAACGACCCGACGGTCCAGATTCCGCGGCTGGTCGCCAACAACACCCGGATCTGGATCTACTGCGGCAACGGGACCCCCAGCGACCTCGGCGGCGACAACATGCCGGCCAAGTTCCTGGAAGGTCTCACCCTGCGCACCAACCAGCAGTTCCAGAACAACTACGCGGCCGCCGGCGGACGGAACGGGACGTTCAACTTCCCGGCCAACGGGACGCACTCGTGGCCCTACTGGAACCAGCAGTTGCTGGCGATGAAGCCCGACATCCAGCAAGTGCTGCTGGCCACCAACACCACTGCCCAGCCGGCACAACCGGCACCACCCGCCGCCTGAAAACCTCCAGCCAGCATCGGCAGCAGCGCACCGGTCAGCGCTGCTGCCGATGCTTTTTATCCAGCCGGTTGTTCAGCAGCGCGCGGCGGTCCTGGTGAAAGTACGTGTAAACGGTTGTCAGCGCGCATACGACCGTAGCGATCAACAGCATCCAGGTTCCGTTGACGACCACGCTGATGAAGCCGCCCACCGCGGCGCCCACGACAAAGCTGGCGAACAGCAGAAAGTACCCGAGCCAGTCGGACGCCTTGCCGCCGGCCATGTGGCGTTCCATGCCCTGACCCATTTTGACCATCGTCCCGGTCACGTAACTCAGCGGAACCGAGACTTCGCCGTTCTTGACGAACGACGTGTTCAACGCGCCGGTGCCGAAGGCCATCAGCATGATTGGCCCGAAGTCGAGGAGGTTCTCCTCCCACCCTTCGTCCAAAACGTCGACCACCGTTGCCGCCGCGAGACTGAACGTGGTCAGCACGGTGGGGCCGTGCGGATGATCCACCCAGAAGTGTCTCCTGCACACCGAGGCGACCACCACGCCGGCAACGAACGCCACCATCAGCAGGCCCGCACTTGCGGCAAGCCACGGCTGATGGCTGAAGTACGCCAACACGCCGCGTTGGGCGTTCCCGGTCATGAAAACCACGAAGTATCCCGTGGAGTGGGTAAACGAGATCGCCCCCAGCACGCCGGCCAGCACCGCCAGGACCCAGGACAACCGCGCCTCGCTGTCGAAGATCTCGCTCGCCACGCGAACATGCTGTCAGACAACGGCGGCGCGCGCAGCGGGGACGATCACCCCCGGGAGGCGGTGAGCCGGGCGATGGAGCGCAGCGGGATTGGTAGCCAGCCGGGCCGGTGCCGCGCCTCATAGCCGGCTTCATACACGGCCTTGTCGAGCTCGTAGGCGGCCAGCAGCTCGGCCGAATCGCGCGGGTCGCTCCCCGCCGCGGCGGCGTAACCCTCGCAGAACGCGGTCCGGTTGCGCTCGACCCATTCCCGGGCGCGGGCGGCCAGTTGCTTATCGGCCGCCTGGTCCACCAGTGGCCCGTACGCGGCGTATTCGAAGGACCTCAGCACACCGGCCACGTCGCGCAACGGTGAATCGGGCGCGCGGCGCTCATCGAGCGGCTGCCCCGGTTCGCCCTCGAAGTCGATCAGCAGCCAGCTCTCAGGGGTGCGCAGCACCTGACCCAGGTGCAGGTCACCGTGCACCCGCTGGACGGTGATCGCCTCCCCGGCGAGTTTGGAGAATCGTTCCTCGATGGTCGCCGCGTACTCCTGCAGCTCGGGCACCTTCGCTGCGGTGGACGACAGCCGCGCCAGCACGGTGTCGACCGGGAAGACCGACTCCGCCGTTCCCAGGGATTCGGCCAGGGTGGCGTGCACGGACGCCACGGCTTCGCCGAGCCGGCAAGACTCGCCGGCGAAGTCGCCGCCCACTTCGTATGCGTACAGGTCGCCCTCGGCGAACAGGTCGCGCACACTGGCGGTGGCCATCGCCCACCCCTCCGCGGCGTTGGACGCGAACTCGGTCAGCATGCCGAGCGGCCACGCCGCGTCGGCCATGCCGCTCGGGTCGGCCATCTCGTAGGTGCCGAGCAGCCGGGCCACGTGCGGGTTACCGGCGCGGGCCAGCGCCCGGTTCAGTTCGATGTCCGGGTTGATGCCGCTGCTGACCCGACGAAACGCCTTGAAGATCGCGTCCCGATCGAAGATCACGCTGGTATTGCTTTGTTCGGCGTCGGAGACATGGGGCATCGCCTCCAGCGGCAGCTCGACGTCGGGTTCCTTGACGAAGCGCACCTCGGTGCCGGACGCCGTACGAACGGCCGACGAGTCGATCAAGGACAGCAGAAACCGCGGCGCTTCTGTGTCGTACAGGCCGTCAAAGCCGGTGTGGTCGCCGGCGGCGCCGATGGTGGCCACGGTGCTGTACTCGGAGACCGGCGCGGTATCCCATTGCACGATCACCTGGTAGCGCTCGGACGCGCCGTCGGCGTACTGGGCGTCGACCAGGACCAGGTCTAGGTCATCCCGGAGCGGGACGACCACGGCGGCCTCCGCCGAGGTGAGCTCCCGGTTACGCCCGGCGTACCACCGTTGCTGTGGCAGCCAGTCCGACCAGGGCAGTTTGGCTGGCTCAGTCATGTGCGCCGCTCCTCCCCATCCCGTCGTTCTGCATCGTCGCCGGCGCGGTCATGCGCCCTCCTCACATGCGGTCAGCCGGAACCAATAGAAGCCGTGCCCCGGCAATGTCAGCAGGTAGGGCAGGTGCCCGATCCGCGGAAATTCGACGTGCCCGGTCAGTTCCACCGGCGTGCAACCGCTCCACTGCTGCAGATTCAGTTCGATCGGCTGCGGGAACCGCGACAGGTTGTTGACGCATAACACCGTGTCACCGTCGTCGGGGGCCTGCCGCACGAACGCGAGCATCGACGGGTTGGAGCCCCCCAGTTCCTCGAACGTGCCGATCGCGAAGGCCTCGTGGCGGCGCCGCACGGCCAGCATCATCCGGGTGAAGTTGAGCAGTGACGTCGAGGTGTCCCGCTGGGCCTCCACGTTGACGGCCTGATACCCGTAGACCGAGTCCTGGCTGGGCGGCAGATAGAGCCGGCCGGGGTTGGCCTTGGAGAACCCGGCGTTGCGGTCCGGGGTCCACTGCATCGGGGTGCGCACGCCGTCGCGGTCCCCCAGCCAGATGACGTCGCCCATCCCGATCTCGTCGCCGTAATAGAGCACCGGTGAGCCGGGCAGCGACAGGAGCAGGGCGGTGAACAGCTCGATCTGGTTGCGGTCGTTGTCCAGCAGCGGCGCCAGGCGGCGCCGGATTCCGACGTTCGCCTTCATCCGCGGATCCTTGGCGTACTCGGAGTACATGTAGTCGCGTTCTTCGTCGGTGACCATCTCCAGGGTCAACTCGTCGTGGTTGCGCAGGAAGATTCCCCATTGCGCCATGTCGGGGATCTCGGGCGTCTGCGCCAGGATCTCCGAGATCGGGAATCGCGATTCACGCCGTACCGCCATGAAGATGCGCGGCATCAGGGGGAAGTGAAACGCCATGTGGCATTCGTCGCCGCCGGTGCTGGTGTCGCCGAAGTACTCGACGACATCGGCCGGCCACTGATTGGCCTCGGCCAGCAGCACCCGGCCCGGGAACTCGTCGTCGATGACCTTGCGGACACGCTTGAGGAAGGCGTGCGTCTCGGGCAGGTTCTCGCAGTTGGTGCCCTCGCGTTCGAACAGGTAGGGCACCGCGTCCAGCCGGAACCCGTCGATGCCCAGGCCGAGCCAGAAGCGTAGAACGTCGATCATCGCTTCCTGGACGCCCGGGTTGTCGTAGTTCAGATCCGGCTGATGCGAGAAGAACCGGTGCCAGTAGAACTGGCGGCGCACCGGGTCGAAGGTCCAATTGGACTCCTCGGTGTCGACGAAGATGATCCGCGCGTCGGTGTACTTCTCGCTGGTGTCGCTCCACACGTAGAAGTCGCCGTACGGGCCGTCAGGGTCGTGGCGCGACTCCTGGAACCAGGGGTGCGACTCCGAGGTGTGGTTCATCACCAGGTCGGTGATGACGCGGATGCCCCGCTCGTGCGCGGCGTCGAGCAGCGCGACGAAATCCTCGACCGTGCCGAATTCGGGCAGCACCTTGTAGAAGTCCCGGATGTCGTAGCCGCCGTCCCGCAACGGCGAGTCGTAGAACGGGGGCAGCCAGATGCAGTCGATGCCCAGCCACCGCAGATAGTCCAGCTGCGCCAGCAATCCGCGCAGGTCACCGGCGCCATCGGCGTTGGCGTCGAAGAACGCGCGGACCAGCACCTCGTAGAAGACGGCGTGCTTGAACCACGTCGGGTCGGTGGGCAGCGCGGTGGCGTTCTCGAAGTCACCGGAGTCGGGGTGCTCCACAACGCCGTCCTGGACGTGGCTGCCCTCCTCGGGATGGTGCTCGACAGCTTCTCTTGCGTCGTTCATCAAATCCACGATGCCACGGGTACCCGAGGGGCGACATTCGAAATCACGTGCGTCGAGATGCGGCGAAACATGGCGGGCACCAAGCGAATTGGCCGCCAGCCGGGCATCGTCCGCGCGGGGATCAGGCCGGAGGTCCGTCCGCCAGCGTCACGTTCGCGGTGCGGTCGCCGCCCCCGGCGGAGCGGTAGTGCACCGCGATGTTGTCGCCGGGGTGATGCGGGATGAGCACGTCCGTCATCGACGTGGCCCCGTTGATTCCGACGTTGTCGACGGCGGTGATGACGTCACCGGGGGAGATTCCGGCCGCCGCGGCAGGACCGCCGGTGACCACGCGCTCGACGCGCGCCCCGTTGCCGTTGCTGTCGGTCACGCCCAGACCCAGGAACGCGGTCGGGCCGATGTGCACGGTGTTCGAGCCGGCGCCCGACCTGATCTGCCCGGCGACGCCCATCGCCCGGCCGATCGGGATGGCGAAGCCCTGGCCCCCGCCCGACATCTTGTAGTTGTCGGTGGCGGCCGTGTTCACGCCGACCACCTGCCCGTTGTTGTTGACCAGCGGGCCGCCGGAGTCACCAGGCCGAATCGGGGTGTCGGCCTGGATCAGCCCGCCCAGCGACTCGTTGGCACCGGTCAGGGTGTCGGTCGCCGAGACGCTCTGGTTGAGCGCGATGACCTTGCCGGCCACCGCGCTGGGCGTTCCGCCCTGGCCGCCGGCGTTACCCATCGCGACGACCGGCTCACCCACCGTGACCCCACCACCGATCGCGGCGGTCGGAAGCCCGGCCCCGCCGCGGAGTTGCAGCACCGCGATGTCCTGGCTGCGGTCATAGCCGACCACGTCAACGGCATATGTCTGCCCGTTGCCCACGTCGAACGCGCTGATATCCGTCGCGCCGGAGATCACGTGATTATTGGTCAGAACGACACCGTTGGAGTCGATGACGATGCCGGTCCCGGCGCCCACGGCGTTGTTGTAACCGAACTTGGTGCTGATGTTGACCACCTGCGGCCCCACCTGACCGACCAGAGCGGCGGGGTCGAGCGGCGCCTGCGGCCGGGTGAAGGGCGATGCGGCCGCCGGCGCTGTGCCCAAACCGAGGCCCAGTCCGACCACGGCCAGCACGCTCGCCAACCATGACCACCAGACCGAACGGTGGTGCGCTTTGCTCATCCCGTCACCCTCCCTGCGTCGCGGTAAACACCAAGCTGTCCCGGCCGTGCGGTTCTGGGCGGCACATTTGTGTGTATATAACCGTAATGCAGGTAGCTATTCACGGCAGTGGCACGGTTGGAGATCGGCGGCGACGGTTTCACGCCGACCCGGTTAACCGGCGCCTAGGCTGACACGGTGGGCGAATTCGACCCGAAGGCCAGGTTCACCCAATCCCCGGTGGCCCGACTGGCGACGATCACGCCCGACGGCCTGCCCCACCTGGTGCCGGTGGTATTCGCGGTCGCCCAAGACTCCCCGGACGTGGTTTACACCGCCGTCGACGCGAAACCCAAGACGACCCGGCGGCTGCGCCGGCTGGCGAACATCGAGAGCAACCCGCACGTGAGCCTGCTCGTCGACCACTACGCCGATGATTGGACGCAGTTGTGGTGGGTGCGGGTCGACGGTGCGGCCACCATCCACACCGATGGGGCGGCGATGGAGTCCGCGTTCCGGCTACTGCGGGCCAAATACCCTCAGTATCAATCCGTTCCGCTGAACGGGCCGGTGATCGCGATCACGGTGCGCCGCTGGTCGAGCTGGCAGGCCTGACGGGCGACGCGCCCTTATGCCACGAGGCCGACGCAATTGTGGCCGGTCCGTGGCCTTGTGTTGGGCCGCGGTTGGGGGAAAAGTTGCTCATGGACCCTGTGAGCTAGGGCACACCGCACTGGGCGCACCGAGTCGGCGATGCGACCAGGGAGAACTGGAGGAACGTCATGGCGGACAAGGCGAATGCTTCCCAGGGCGCAGCGGCCGCTCCCACCGCGAACGGGCCCGGCGATGTGCGCAACATCGTCCTGGTGGGTCCGTCGGGCGGCGGCAAGACCACGCTGGTCGAGGCGCTGTTGGTCGCCGGCGGGGTGCTGACCAGGGCGGGCTCCGTCACCGACGGCAACACGGTCTGCGACTACGACGACGCCGAGATCCGCCAACAGCGATCCGTCGGCGTTGCCGTCGCGTCCCTGGCGCACGACGGCGTCAAGATCAACCTGGTGGACACCCCCGGATACGCCGACTTCGTCGGCGAGTTGCGGGCCGGCTTGCGTGCCGCGGACTGCGCGCTGTTCGTGATCGCGGCCAACGAGGGCGTCGACGAACCCACCAAATCGCTGTGGCAGGAATGCGATCAGGTCGGGATGCCCCGCGCCGTGGTGATCACCAAGCTCGACCACACCCGGGCCAACTATTCCGAGGCGTTGGCCGCCGCGCAGAACGCATTCGGCGACAAGGTGTTACCGCTCTACCTGCCCACCGGCCTGCCGTCCTGCGAAGGCCTGATCGGGCTGCTGTCGCAGACGCGCTACCAATACTCGGCCGGCAAGCGGACCGTGCAGTCACCCGATCCATCCGACGCCGACCGGATCGAGGAGGCGCGCGGGACCCTCATCGAAGGCATCATCGAGGAATCCGAGGACGAGTCGCTGATGGATCGCTACCTCGCCGGTGAGTCCATCGACGAAGCGGTGCTCATCGAGGACCTGGAGCGGGCCGTCGCCCGGGGATCGTTCTTCCCGGTGATCCCGGTATGCAGCAGCACCGGCGTCGGCACCCTGGAATTACTGGAGGTCGCCACGCGCGGATTCCCCTCACCGATGGAACACCCACTGCCGGAAGTGTTTACGCCGCAGGGCGTTCCGCACGCGACTCTGACCTGCGATCCCGATGCGCCCCTGCTCGCGGAGGTGGTGAAGACGACGTCGGACCCCTACGTCGGAAGGCTCAGCCTGGTCCGGGTGTTCTCCGGGACCATCAGGCCCGACACCACGGTTCATGTGTCGGGCCATTTTGCGTCGTTCTTCGGCTCGGTCAACGGGAACGGCAGCACGCACCCCGACCACGACGAAGACGAACGCGTCGGAGTCCTGTCCTTCCCGCTCGGCAAGCAGCAGCGCCCCGCCCCGTCCGTGGTGGCGGGCGATATCTGCGCGATCGGCAAGCTGAGCCGGGCCGAAACCGGCGACACCCTCTCGGACAAGTCGGAGCCGCTCGTGCTGAAACCCTGGACGATGCCCGAGCCCCTGTTGCCGGTCGCGATCCAGGCGCATGCCAAGACCGACGAGGACAAGCTGTCGGTCGGGCTGGGCCGGCTGGCCGCCGAGGACCCGACGCTGCGGATCGAGCAGAACTCCGAAACCCACCAGATCGTGTTGTGGTGCATGGGCGAAGCCCACGCCGGCGTCGTCCTCGACGCGCTGGCCAACCGGTACGGCGTCACCGTCGACACCGTCGAACTCCGGGTGCCGTTGCGAGAAACGTTCGGCGGCAAGGCAAAAGGCCATGGCCGCCACGTCAAGCAGTCCGGCGGCCACGGTCAATACGCGGTGTGCGACATCGAGGTGGAGCCGCTGCCGGAGGGCTCCGGATTCGAGTTCGTCGACAAGGTGGTCGGCGGGGCGGTGCCGCGGCAATTCATCCCGAGCGTGGAGAAGGGCGTGCGCGCGCAGATGGAAAAGGGCGTGCACGCCGGCTACCCCGTGGTCGACGTCCGGGTCGCCCTGCTCGACGGTAAGGCGCACAGCGTCGACTCCTCGGATTTCGCGTTCCAGATGGCGGGTTCGCTGGCGCTGCGCGAGGCGGCCGCGGCGACGAAGGTGAGCCTGCTCGAGCCCATCGACGAAATCTCGGTAGTGGTCCCCGACGAGTACGTCGGTGCGGTGATGGGCGACCTGTCGGGTCGCCGCGGCCGAGTGCTCGGCACCGACACCGCGGGCAACGAACGCACGCTGGTCAAAGCCGAGGTGCCTCAGGTGGAGTTGACGCGCTACGCGATCGACTTGCGCTCACTGGCCCACGGGGCGGCGTCGTTTACGCGTACCTTCGCGCGCTACGAACCCATGCCGGAGGCCGCGGCCACCCGGATGAAGGCCACCGTCTGAGCGGCGGTCGTTCGTTACGCCCCGCGACCGAACTGCTGGGCGACCGCGCGGCGGTCCAGCGAGCCTTTCGCGGTGTGCGGCAGCTCCGCCGCCTGCTGGAAGCTGGCGGGCACCTCGAAAGGGGCCAACCGGTCGCGGCCGAACGCCGCGAGTTCGTCCGCGGTCGGTGCGGCGGATCCCCGGGGAACGATCACCGCCGCCACCGTCTCGCCGTACAGCTTGTCCGGCATCCCGAAGACGGCCACCTCCAATACGTCGGGATGGCTGCTCAGCACGCCTTCGACGCGTTCGGGAGAGATCTTCTCCCCGCCCCGGTTGATGAGTTCCTTGATCCGGCCGCGGATGACCAGCTCGCCGGTCGCCGACAGCGTTCCCAGGTCACCGGTGCGCAGCCACCCGTCGGTGAAATTCGCGGCGGTGATCGCTGGATCGCCGAGGTAGCCCCTGACCACGGTGGGTCCGTGCAGCCAGACCTCCCCGACCGCTCCCGCGGGCAGGGGCCGGCCGTCCGAACCGACGATCCTGATTTCCGGCCCGGTCGACCGGCCGACGAGACCCGGGGTGGCAGAGGGGTTTTCGGTGTGGCCGATTTCGGTCGTCGCCACCTGGTGGGTGGCTTCGGTCATGCCGAAGGCGCACACCACCGGTGCCGAGAAGGTGTCCCGCAGTGCCTGCGCCGTTTCGGCGGTCAGCGGGGCGCTGCAACTGCGGATGAACCGCAACGCGGCGCCACCCGGTCGGTCGTTTTCGGCCCGCTCCAACAGGATCTGGTGAATCGTGGGGACCGCCGTGTACCAGGTGGCCCGGACGGCCTCGACGTCATCCCAGAAGGTGTGCGCCGAGAACCGTCCGCGCGCGGGCAGCAACACCGAGCCCCCGGACACCAGGGTCGCCAGCAGCGCGGCGAGCAGCCCGTGACCGTGGTAGAGCGGCATCACCGCCACCGTGGCGTCCCGGGGTCCGAGCCCGTATCCGGCGATGATGGACCGCACCGAACCGGCGAGGTTGCCGCGGGTCCACGGGACCATCTTCGGCACCCCGGTGGTGCCGCCGGTGAACATGATCATCGCGTCGTCGTCGCGCAGACCCTCCGGCGTCGAAACGTGTTGCGCGGGAGACGCGGTGGCGTCGACGTCGACCGTCGGGGCGCCGTCCGCACCGCCGACCGTCACCGCGAGTGGCCACCACGGCGCGGCCTGGTCCTCTTCCTCGTCCGGTGGGTCACCGTCGATGAGCACCACCCGGGCCCCCACGGCATGGCAGCGGACCCGCTGCTCGGCGACCGGTAAGGCCGGATCCAGCGGGACCGCGACCAGGTCGGCCCGCGAAGCCGCCAGTAGCCCGACGACGAATTCAGCGTTGCTCCCAGACCGCAGCGCGACGCGGTCGCCCGGCCGCAGGCCGCCCCGCTGCAGCTGGCCGGCCAGGTGGTCCACCAGCCCGAGTAGATCGCGGTAGCTGACCGGGAGCCGAGCGGAGGTGACGACAAGCGCGGGCGCCTCCGGGGCCCGGCGTGCCGCGTCCTCGACCTGATCGGCGATGCGTGGGCCCGGATTCTGCGCCGGCCCCGTGGCATCGCTACCGATGATCGCCTCAGGCCTGCTCATCCTCATTCCCCTCTGTCGTCAAGCGCACCTGATCGAACCATGCCGGGCGGCCTTCCCGCCGTCCAATACCGATTCACTCACGACCGATAACCGTTGGCTATCGACGCCAGGAACCCGGCTGGCCAGCGCCGATAGACGGGGTGGATCGCTGCATAGCGGCTCGGTCTTGGACACCCCCGGGCGGCCGCGTCAGAGTGAAGGCGAAGGCTTTACTTCACCGGGACACACACGAGGAGTCGCCACCATGACCGCAGTTTCGGAATCTCCCGGCCAAACACAGCAGTCGGCACGGTTGATCGACGGCTTCCACCTGGTGGTGGAAGCGCTCAAGGCCAACGACGTCGACACCATCTACGGGATCGTCGGCATTCCGATCACCGACCTCGCCCGCGTCGCGCAGGCGTCCGGAATCCGCTACATCGGCTTTCGGCAGGAGACCTCGGCCGGCAATGCCGCGGCCGCCGCAGGATTTCTGACCCGCCGGCCGGGCGTGTGCCTCACGACATCCGGACCCGGCTTCCTCAATGGGTTGCCCGCGCTCGCCAATGCCACCGCGAACTGCTTCCCGATGATCCAGATCTCGGGCTCCAGCAATCGAGCGCTGGTCGACCTGCAGCGCGGTGACTATCAGGACATCGACCAGCTCAACGCCGCACGACCGTTCGCGAAGGCGGCCTATCGGATCAGCCGGATCGAGGACATCGGGCGCGGCGTCGCGCGTGGCATGCGCACCGCCATCTCCGGCCGTCCCGGCGGCGTCTACCTCGACATCCCCGGCGACGTGTTGGGGCAAGCCATGGATGCCGCCGCCGGCGCCGACACGGTCTGGCGGATCGTCGATCCGGCGCCGCGGCAGCTGCCGGCACCCGAGGCGGTCGAGCGCGCGCTGCGGGTGCTCACGCAAGCCCAGCGACCGTTGATCGTCCTCGGCAAGGGGGCGGCATATGCCCAGGCCGACAACGTGATTCGCGAGTTCGTCGAGGCCAGCGGCATTCCGTTCCTGCCGATGTCAATGGCCAAGGGGCTGCTGCCGGATTCCCACCCGCAGTCCGTGGCGGCCGCGCGCTCGCTCGCGGTCGCGCGCGCGGACGCGGTGCTGCTGGTCGGCGCCCGGCTGAATTGGCTACTCGGCCAAGGGGACTCACCACAGTGGTCCGCCGAAGCCAAATTCGTGCAGGTCGATATTGCGCCGTCGGAATTCGACAGCAATCAGCCGATCGTGGCGCCCCTCGTCGGCGACATCGGCTCGGTGATGACGGCGCTGCGGGACGGCCTGGCCACGCACCCCGTCACGGTACCCGCGGAATGGACCAAAGAGCTGGCCGACCGCGCCGCCCGCAACGACGCCAAGATGCGCGAGCGCTTGGCTGAAGATCCCCATCCCATGCGCTTTTACAACGCACTCGGCGCGATTCGTGCCGTGCTGCAGGACAATCCGGACGCCTACGTGGTCAACGAGGGAGCCAACGCTCTGGACCTGGCCCGCAACGTCATCGGGATGGAGGTGCCGCGGCACCGGCTCGACACGGGAACCTGGGGAGTCATGGGCATCGGCATGGGTTACGCCATCGCCGCCGCCGTCGAGACCGGGCAGCCCGTGATCGCGATCGAGGGTGACAGCGCATTCGGCTTCAGCGGCATGGAAATCGAGACCATCTGCCGCTACCGGCTGCCGGTGACCGTCGTCATTCTCAACAACGGCGGCGTCTACCGTGGCGACGAAGCTCCCCGCGGCTCACAGCCGGCACCCACCGTCCTGAACGCGCGGGCGCATCACGAGCTGATCGCGGAAGCCTTCGGCGGCAAGGGATATCACGTCACCACCCCGTCGGAGTTGCGCTCGGCGCTGGCCGCGGCGATCGGCTCCCGGGCGCCGTCGATCATCGACTGCGAGCTCGACCCGGCAGCGGGGGTGGAGAGCGGGCATCTGGCGGGCCTGAACCCCACCAGCGCGGCGTCCCCCGGTTCGGCGGCGGTCAGCGGCGGTGGGTGATTCGCGACAGCTGCGTGTCGAAGAACTCGTTGAGCGACAGCTGTGCGGCGGAGGCCGCGAGCGCGCGGGCGACCGGCGAGCCGGGCCCGGCGGAATTGGTGGCCAGGGCGATGTCGGCTTTGAGCACCGGATCGACCATTTCCACCGCGCGGACTTCCGGGCCCAACGACGACGTCCACAACCAGGTGTGCGGCACGATGCATGCCCAGTTCCCCGCGGCGACCTGAGCCAATAGCGACGCGACGGAGTCGGTTTCGACCTGCGGAGTCACTTCGATCGCGTGGTCGGCGAAGGCCTTGTCGATGATCTGGCGGTCCCGCATGTCGGCCGTGAGCAGCGCCAGCGGCAACTGCGCGGCCTCCGGCCAGGTCATGGTGGAGTCGGCGGATCCCAACATGTCCGCGGGCGACAACAGCACATAGTGCTCCTCGTAGAGCGGCACCAGGTTCACGTCGTGAGCCTCGTCGGGCGCCGCGTGCACTATCGCGGCGTCCAGTTCGAATTCGCGGAGCCTCCGGTACAATTCGGTGCCCGCCAGCCGGGAAAGGATGTGCACCTTCGCCAACGGATGCGCCGAACAGAACGCCGAGAGCACCAAAGAGGCTGTCGTCGAGGCGGTGGGGACCGTGCCCAGCCGGAGCATACCGGTGATGCCGGATCGCACCGCATGCACCTCGGCCTTGAACGAGTCGTGCTCGGCGAGAATCCGCCTGGCCCACACCACCAACCGCTCGCCTTCGGGGGTGAGGCCCTCGAAGCTGTGTCCGCGATTGATCAGCGTGACGTTCAGTTCCCGTTCCAGCTTGGCGATCGCGGCGGACAGCGCGGGTTGGGATACGAAGCACTTCTCGGCCGCCCGGGCGAAGTGGCGCTCCTGCGCGACCGCGACGAAATACTCGAGTTGACGGAAGAGCACCCGCACCTCCTCGGCCTCCGGGCACCGATTTTGCTGAGGCTAACGTGTCGCCGGCGCGCCAGCCAGTCCGCCGGGCCGATGCGTCAGCGACGAATTGCGGGTCCCATTGCCAAAGTGGCTGTGCTGCCACACAACCGCTCAGGGCACGGCGGTAATCGCGCGCGCCCAACGGCAGTAAGCGATGGCCCAGCGTCCGGCGGGCGTCGGCTCTGCTCACGGTCGAACCCAATCGCGCACCGGATCGTTATCGTTGTGACCGGCGA
The DNA here is from genome assembly GCA_963820045.1 of uncultured Actinomycetota bacterium. Lineage (GTDB taxonomy): Bacteria > Actinomycetota > Actinomycetes > Mycobacteriales > Mycobacteriaceae > Mycobacterium. Next base: position 815,269 of record CAWFYN010000010.1, on the reverse strand, counting down.
ACCCGCAAATGTTTGCTGAAAGTGGTAATGCGGGAACACCCGGTAGAATACAGTCGTGTCAATCGCACCATCTCGAAGGGCGGGCGCTATGCGTCGAGGTGTTCGTTATCTGTCTGTTATGGTCGCGATCACAGCGATGGGCCTGGTCGGATCGACCGGCCGCAGCCACGCCTCGATCCCGGTACCTCAACCCACCCCTGCCGTTGCCGCGATTTTGCCGGCTGACGGGGTGGTGGTGGGCGTGGCGCATCCGGTCGTGGTGACGTTCACCGCGCCCGTCGGCGATCGTGCCGCCGCCGAGCGGTCCATCCACGTCGCCTCGCCGAGCAACACGCCCGGGCACTTCGAGTGGGTCGAGAACAACGTCGTGCAGTGGGTGCCGAACCGGTACTGGCCGGCCCACACCCACGTCTCGGTCGGCGTGCAGGCCCTGACGACGGGCTTCGACACCGGAGACGAGCTACTGGGTGTCGCCAGCATCTCCGGTCACACCTTCACCGTCAGCCGAAACGGGGAAGTGCTGCGCTCCATGCCGGCCTCGATGGGCAAGCCCAGCCGACCGACACCGATGGGCAACTTCACCGCCCTGGAGAAGCAGCGCACTGTGGTGATGGACTCGCGGACCATCGGTATCCCGTTGAGTTCCCCCGAGGGATACAAGATCACCGCGTCGTACGCCGTCCGCGTCACCTGGAGCGGCGTCTACGTGCACTCAGCACCCTGGTCTGTTGACTCCCAGGGCCACTCCAACGTCAGCCACGGCTGCATCAACCTCAGTCCCGACAATGCCGCCTGGTACTTCAACCAGGTGAACGTCGGCGACCCCATCCAAGTCGTCGCCTGATGCCGGCCCGCGCGCCGCGGTTCAGGCGACCCAAAATCGGTGCGGACAAGGATATTCCGCATCTGTCGGCGGACTTGATCGCGAAGTATGTTTCCGGTCTGCGATTGCTCGGCCTGGTGTAGCCGCCGCGGGGCCTAGCTGGGCAAGCCCTGCTTGATCGCGGCGTCCTGCTTGCGCCCGATATCGGTGGCCGTGGCCGAATCGATCGGATCGTTAGGCGCGCTGTCGAATTCGAGGTTGACCAGCGCCTTGCCCTCGCTGAATAGCAGCACCGTCACCGCTTGGGTGTTGTCGGGCGAAAGACCGGAGATCATCGTGCCGTTGGAGCCGACGTCGACGGGCTGCCACGTGCCGTTGACCTTGCCCCCGTAATTGGCCTTGGTGTTGTCGATTCCAGCCGCCGCCGTCGCGGGGTCGGCGACGATCAGGATGCTGTCCCCGATTCGCCGGCTGTTGTCGGCGCTCGTGAACAGCTGGGCAACGCCGGGCGCATTGTTGGGGTTCAGTACCGGTGGCTGCGGCGCGGTGAGATCCCCGCCGATGTCGGCCGGCTTGATCAGCAAAGCGCTGTAATCCATGGGTTGACCCGGCGACGGGCTGGCGACGCTGGAACTGGTTGAGGGGGCGACCGAACGGGAGGACGTCACCGAATTCGTCGGGGATGCGTTGTTGCTGCCGCCGCAACCGGCGATCGCCGCCCCGACCACGACGGTGACGACGGCCGAGCCGGCGACCCCGATGCGAGCAAGCTCCATGGGCGTTCCTTCCACGTCCTCCGCCGTTGGCGCATTCGAAGATACGCCGCCACGACGGACACTGGGTACCCGTTTTCGGTGCCTATGCTGGCGTGGGGACGGGTTATTCGCGGCGGGAGGAGATCGACATGACGGCTGCGGCGGCGCGAGCCGTACGGTTCGACCGGTATGGCGGACGCGAGGTGCTGTACGTGGCGGACGTCGACCTGCCCGTCGCAGGGCCCGGCGAGGTGGTCGTCGAGGTCCGTGCCGCGGGGATCAACCCCGGTGAGGCCGCCATCCGAACCGGGGCGCTGCACGAGATGTTTCCGGCGACCTTTCCGTCCGGCCAAGGCAGCGACCTGGCCGGCGTCGTGACCGCGCTAGGCCCCGGGGTTACCGAATTCTCGCCCCGCGACGAGGTTTTGGGCTTCAGCTTTCGCCGATCCAGCCACGCCACCCACGCCGCGGTCCCGGTTGGCCAGCTGATTCACAAACCGCCGCAGCTCAGTTGGGAGGTGGCGGGTTCGCTCTACGTCGTCGGCGTGACGGCGTACGCGGCCGTCCGCGCGGTGTCACCGCAGCCGGGTGAGACGGTCGCCGTGTCGGCGGCGGCGGGCGGGGTGGGCAGCCTCGTCGTGCAACTTCTGGTGCTGCGCAAGGCGCGGGTTCTCGGCATCGCCGGGCCGGGCAACTTCGACTGGCTGCGCGCCCATGACGTCACCCCGGTCGGCTATGGGGACGGACTGGCCGACCGGCTGCGCGAGGCGGCACCCACCGGGATCGACGCGTTCATCGACCTCTTCGGCCCCGACTACGTGCAGCTCGCGGTCGACCTCGGCGTCGCACCGGAGCGAATCGACACCATCATCTCCTTTCAGAAGGCCGGCGAAGTCGGCGCCAAGACCGAAGGCAGCGCCGAGGCGTCGACACCGGAGGTGCTGGCCGAGATGGTCGACCTCGTCGTCAACGGCACCATTGATTTCGAGGTCGCCGCCACCTATCCGCTGGATCGGGTCGCCGACGCCTACGAAGAACTGGAGAAGCGGCACACCCGAGGAAAAATCGTTCTGCTACCGAACGATTCACAATGACGCGGCCGGGGGGTCATGGTGTCCTCGTGGAACCCGTCACCGGCGGCTGCCGGTCGACGGGTGCCCACCCAGCGAGGCCGTGACTACCGCGATCGGCATCCGTGACACGTACAGGTTGGCCCGCTCCTGCGGAGTGAGGGCGGTCCGCGCGTGCAACTTGTTCGCCAGTAGCCGCGCTGACCGCAACAACGCCCGTCCGCGCCGACCGGCCGGGCCGGTAAGACGTTGTGTGACAACAAAAGCCATGATCTTCTCCTTACGGGAGTCGCGATCGGTTCAGGTCATGGCGCCAGGGTCGCAACGACGGCTCGCGGTTAGGTCAACGCGCGATCACCGGAGTGCCCGTGAAAGCTCAGGCGGCAGAACGAATGCCGGAACCGGATCGGGACAAGACAGATTTCGGATGGGGACTATCGCCCGGACTCATCTCGCCCTCACCTCCTCACGGCCACGACACACGCGGGTGTCATCACGTTTCACCTGAACGGGAGAGGAACGAATGCCGGCGGCGTGCCGCCGATCGCACCCCTCTCGTCGGAGCTTCGGCACTGCACGGCGTATCCGGAACTGCGTCCAGAAGCCACTTGGGCTCAACCCTTGGGTCCGGGAAGAGCTGTCCTGACCCGGGGCGTCTCTCGACGTTCGGGGTCAGTGGCCTGTGTCCATGCAGACGCCTCACCTACCGAGGTGCTTGCGAAACCCTTTCTACACCGCGCCCCAGGACCCGTCAAACTCGTTTACGTAACCATTGCGGCAGCTCGTCGCCGGTCGCGCAGGCGCAGAGCCGATCGCCCGCCGCCGACGCCTACCCTCGACAATATGGCCAATACTCTGCAAGACCCCGACGTCGCGACCGTGCTCGACCGGATGTACACCGAAGCGCAGAGCCAGATGTCGTTGTTGCGTCAGCGGCGTGGCGACTTCGACCGGCCGATGACCGCGCAGGAGCGCGCCGACGCGATGAGCGAGTTCTACATCCCGGTCACACCCGAGGCCGGCCGGCTGCTGTACGCCCTGGTGCGCGCGACCCGTCCGGCGACGGTCGTCGAGTTCGGGATGTCGTTCGGCATCTCGGCCGTCCACCTGGCATCGGCGGTGCGCGACAACGGCGCCGGCCGGGTGGTGACGACCGAGCTCAACGACGCCAAGATCGCCGCCGCCCGGCAGACGTTCGCCCAGACCGGTCTGGACGATGTGATCACCATCCTCGAAGGGGACGCGCTGTCCACGCTGGCCGGCGTGGACGGAGCCATTGACTTCGTCTTGCTGGACGGCTGGAAGGACCTGTATCTGCCCGTGATCGAGCTGCTCGAACCGCGGCTGTCGACGGGGGCGTTGGTGGTCGCCGACAACACCAGCGCCGCGGACACGCAGCCGTATCTCAACCGGGTACGCAAGCCCGAGAACGGCTACGTGAGCTTCAACTTCCAGGTCCGGGAGAGCGACAGCATGGAAATCAGCTGCCGCACAGGCAGTTAAAGCTTATCGGAGGGATTCCTCGAGCCACGGTGTCAACCACTTCACGCCTTCGGGGGTGAGGTGGACGCCGTCGCTGCGCACCTTGATGCCGTCGACCTTGGCGGTGTAAACACCGTCCGGACATAGCTTTTTGTTCAGGTCCAGGACTTGCACGTTTGGGTGATGGCTGACCGCCTTGCGCAGCATGGTGTTCCACAAGTTGACCCGATCAGGCTGGTCCTCCGGATACAGCCGACCATCCGGCTTTTCGCCGCCTCTGCTGTACGGCACGGTGGCGACCACCACTCGAACGCCGGTGGAACCGACGATGTTCAGCGCCCGCTCCAGCTCGCCGCCCAGGTAGGCGTCGAAGGTCGGATCCCCGATGTGGGTCCATTGACCCTCGTTCACGCGGTCGACGGTTTCCCAGCGGCCGATGACGAGGAGCGCGACGTCCGGCTGGTCCTGGCTGACCTGCGCCGACCATCTGATCGGCCAGCCGTCGCATTCCGGTCTCTGATCCAGGGTCTGACCGATGTACCGATATGGCGTGCCGCGCACCAGGCTGCAGCCGATGACGGTGTGGTCGAGGAACGCGAACCCCGGCGTCGGTGGCAGGTAATGCATCCACGTCCATCCGATCGAATCGCCGAACACCGAGACGGTGAACGGCCGGTTGGGATCGCGGGGCCCGCCCGGTCGGCTGGCGCCCGGCGGGGACGGAGACACCGCGGCGACCGCCGAGACTCCCGGCCGCAGGCCGGTCTCGCGCAGACCGGTCCCGGTGCCCACCGGAACCACCAGCAGAGTCACCGTCGCGGCACTGGCCACCGTGGCCGCCGCCAACGGCAATAGCGGCACCCGCGTCGGCCGCCAGCGCCGAAGGGGTTGCTCGATCAGCCACCAGGATGCCGCGGCCAGCGCCACCGTCACGCCGCACCGAGCGGCGAACAGCGGCAGCCCGGTCCATCCCGTGCGTTCGCCGTTGAGCGCCAGGAAGATTGGCCAATGCCACAGATACACGCCGTAGGAGATGGTGCCCAGCCACACCAGGGGCGGTAGGGCCAGGATGCGGGCGACCGCTCCGCGCTGCTCCAAGGCCACCGGCGCCACCACGACGACGGACGCGATCGCGACCCCGATGAGCAGGCCGTGGCGAAACTCGCCGCTGCTGCCGGTGGCGTAATGGGTCGCCGCCGCCAGTCCCGCCACGCCGGCGAGCGGCAGAACCCGGGCGACGCGCCGGGCCCACCGGGTCCGGATCAGGCACCAGCCCCGGTTCAGTGATGGCCAGTCGCGAACCACCAGGGCCGCCGCCGCGGCCCCGGTCAGCAGCGCCTGCGCGCGGGTATCGGTGCCGAAATAGATCCGGTCGCGGGTGCCGTCGGACACCATCACCATGGCGACCACGGCCGAAGCCAGCGCTCCCAGGGTGGCGATGACGAACGTCGCGAACCGCACATCCCCGACCGTGGCCCGGGTGAAGCGGCGCCGCGCGCGCGCCGCCAACAGCAGGGTCACCGCGATCAAGAGGACCGGCCACACGAAGTAGTACTGTTCCTCGACCCCGAGTGACCAGGTGTGCTGCAGCGGCGAGGGCGGGGCGCCCTGCGTGAAGTAGTCGGTCTTCTGGGCGACGAAGCGCCAGTTCGCCATCCACAGGAACGCCGCGATCGCATCGTCGCGCAGGCCGGCGAGCGACCGCTCGGGAAGAAGTTGGCGGGTCGCGGCCACCGTGAGCACCATCAAGACCAGGGCCGGCAACAGCCGGCGCGCGCGGCGAATCCAGAAGCCGGTCAGCTCGATACGACCGGTGCGCCCCAGCTCGTCCAGCAGCAGCGAGGTGATCAGGAACCCGCTGAGCACGAAGAAGATGTCGACACCGATGAATCCGCCGCCCACTCCGGGGATGCCGCCGTGCCCGACCAGCACCAGCGCAACCGCTATCGCGCGTAACCCGTCGAGTGCCGGAATCCCGCTGCGCCGCTCCGGTTTATCCCAGATCGCGAGCCGACCGGCCCTGCGCACGGGAGCGACCCATCGGGGCGGCCGAGCACGACGAGCCGGCGCGGGATTAATCCCGCCCGGCTCAGCGCTCGCAGTTAGCGCGCCCTGACCACCATGTCGCCCGGCGCCATAGTTGATGCCGATACGTCGCTGCCCCTCCTGTTGATCGGAGCCAGCTTAAAGGTGGGCGCGCAGGATTCAGTGGAGGACACGCAACGGTCTTCCGCTGGTGCGTTCGGATTCGACCCGACGCGTTACTGGGCGGCCTTGTCGGGTGCGTAGCCCAATGTGCTCTTGATCTCCAGATACTCGTGGAAGCCGAACTCACTCCACTCTCGACCGTTGCCACTGCGCTTGTAACCGCCGAACGCCGCGTTCATGTCGAAGGCATGGTTGATCGTCACCCAGCCGGCCCGGATCCTGCGAGCCACGTCGCGAGCCTTGTCGAGATCGGCTCCTGAGACGTAGCCGGCCAGACCGTATTCGGTGTCGTTGGCGATCTCGACGGCTTGGTCGATGTCGTCGTAGCCGAGCACGCACAGCACCGGCCCGAAAATCTCCTCCCGCGCGATCATCATGTCATTGGTGACGTTCGCGAAGACGGTCGGCTTGACGTAGTAACCCTTGTCCAACCCCGCCGGCCGGCCCGGCCCGCCGGCTACGACGGTCGCGCCCTCGTCGATACCCTGCTGGATCAGACGTTGCACCTTGTCGAACTGGGTCCCCGACGCCACTGGACCGATCGCTCTCGCATCGTCGGGGCTGCCCACTTTGACCTGCTCGGCGACCTCACGCGCGATCGTGATGGCCTCGGCCATCCGCGATTTCGGGACCAGCATGCGCGACGGCGCGTTACAGCTCTGACCGGAGTTCGGCATCATGTTGGCCACGCCGGCGCGGACACTGTCGGCAAAGCCCCTGTCGTCGAGGACAACGTTGGGGCTCTTGCCGCCAAGTTCCTGGGTCACCCGCTTCACCGTCGGAGCGGCGTTGGCGGCCACTTCGACACCCGCGCGGGTGGATCCGGTGAAGGACACCATGTCGATCTCGGGGTGGCTCGCCAGGGCGACGCCGACACCGGGGCCGTCGCCGTTCACCAGGTTGAACACCCCGGCCGGCACGCCCGCGGCATCCAGAATCTCGGTAAAGATGTGGGCTGAGAACGGTGCAACCTCAGACGGTTTCAGGATCATGGTGCACCCCGTGGCCAACGCCGGGTACACCTTGACCGCGATCTGGTTGAGCGGCCAGTTCCACGGTGTGATCAACCCGCAAACGCCGATCGGCTCCTTGGCGATCAGGGTCGCCCCGTGCTGCTCTTCGAAGGCAAAATTCTTGAGCACGTCGATCGCCGTCACCAGGTGACCGAGCCCGAGTTGGGCCTGCGGGCCCGCAGCCAGGGAGGGCGGTGCGCCCATTTCCTCGGTGACCGCGTCGGCGAGATCGCCTAAGCGCTTCTGGTATTCGGCGAGGATGGCTTCCAGCAGATCGAGCCGCTGTTCGCGACTGCTCTGCGACCAACTGGCGAAAGCCCGTCGGGCGGCCGTGACCGCCACGTCGACGTCGGCGGCCGAGCCTAGCGAGATCTGCCCGGAAACCTGCTCGGTGGCCGGGTTCTCGACGTCACAGGGGTTGGGCCGCACCGGGTCAACCCAACGGCCGTCGATGTAGAACTTCAGGTATTCGCGCATGGCCCTACCCTTCCCTATTGCGTTCCTTCTGCGTACCAGGTTCTGAATTCGTCGTACTTCGGCATCTCTTCGGAGTTGGCCTTCGGGTCGATGCAGACATGGACAACGGCGGTCTTGCCGCTGGCGTAGGCCCGTCCGATGGCAGGCCCGATCTCGTCTTCCTTCTCGACATACTCGCCGTGGCAACCGAATCCCTCGGCGATCTTGTCGAATCGCACGTCCTTGCTCCAGTGCACGCCAGGCTGCGGCGACGGCTGGGTGAACGTGCGCTTGTAGACGCCGACCTCGAGTCCCCATTGATGGTCGACGCCGACCACGCATACCAGCGGCAGGTTCTGCCGCGCGGCGGTCTCCAGTTCGGCGATGTGAAAGAGGAACGCGGAGTCACTCGTCAGCAGCATGACCGGACGCTTCCCGCCCTCGGCGACGGAAGCGCCGACGGCATAGGGCAAGCCGGTGCCGAGGTGGCCGAAGTTCTGATTCCAGATCACGTCGTGCGGCTTGGCCTGCGAGTAGGTCCACTGGAAGATGACGGTGGCCCCGCCGTCACGTACCAGGATGCCATCTTGCGGCAACGCCGCAAAAGCTCGAGTTGCCTCGACGACGTAGCGGGCCGGGTGCACCGGTGTCCGGCCGGTCGGCGCGGTCTCCGCGAGTTGCGCCAGTTCCTCGGCGTCCTCCTTGATCCAGCGGTAGAGGTCAACGGAGGGCTGTCTCGGGCTGTCTCGCAACGCGTCGACGAGCTGGGGGACGACACCGCGCAGGTCTCCGACCAATGGCACGTCGATCGGACGATTCACCCCGATGGCGACCGGATCCTGCTCAACCAGTATCCATTTGCGATTGGCGTCGTTCTCCGCCCAGTGCCGAGTCTTGCCGTAGTGGCTCGGCTCGCCGAGCTCGGTGCCGAGCGCCACGCACAGATCGGACTTGACCACCGCCTCGACGGCTGCCGGCGAAAACCCGTAGGCGAAGGTGCGGTCCTCTAGCCCGGCAATGAAGGAGGTGCCGCCGGAAGTCTGAATCACCGGGCAAGCCATCAGGTCGGCGAGTTCCTTGACCGCTGCTCCGGTGCGGGACGTGTGCACGCCGTGGCCGACCAGCAGAATCGGGCTCTTGGCCTCCCGGATCAGCCTGGCAGCCTCTGCGACCTGGCCTGCCGCCGCGCCCTGGTCGACAAGACGATACCTGTTGGGCGGCAAAGGATCCGGGACGTCGAGCTCTTCGAGGATGACATGCGACGGGAACTCGATATAGGACGGTCCCGGCGTGCCGGACATCGCGCGGCGGATCGCCTCGTGGACGATCTCGTCGGTCTGGTCGGCGTACTCGATCGAGCTGCTGTACTTCACCGACGGGGTGAAAAGCCCCTCCTGCTGCACGAATTGGATTCGGCCGCGGCGCACCCGTCGCTCGGTAATGCGCGCCCGCTGACCGCCGAGGAAGATCACCGGCGAGTTCTCCACGTAGGCGCACATCATCGCCCCTGCGATGTTGGCGACACCGGGGCCCAGGGTGCCGATGCACAGACCGGGCTTGCCGGTCATCCGCGACGCTGCCTCGGCCATGAACCCGGCGCTCAACTCGTGATGGGGCGAAACCACATGCCACCCACGCGAGTCCGCCTCGAGGAACATGTGCACGAAGTTCGGGTCCGGGATACCGAACAGGGTATTCACGCCCTCGGCCTCGAACAGGTCGAGTATGCGTTTGTAGACGGGCACAGCCATTGTCGGAAACTCCTTAGCGGTAGATAGTCTTGAGCGAGTTCTTGTTCGACGGCGCCACGCTCCCCCTATCCCGAACCGAGCATGGGTTTCGCGTCGACCGCCAGGCCAAGCTCGTCGAGGATCTCCGCGGTGTGCGCGTCGAGTTCTGGCGCCGGGCCCGCGACTCGGCCCGGTGTCTGAGAGAACCAAGTGGGTACGCCGGGGAAGCGCACCGGTCCGTGTGGGGTATCCACGGTTTCGAACATGCCGACGGCGTTGAGATGTGGATCGTCGAACAGCGCGCTGGGTGTGTTCAGCGGCGCGGCCGGTATCTCGAGTTCGTGCAACAGATCCAACCACTCCTGCGTCGAGCGCTGCTTCATCGTCTCGGCCAAAAGCCCGTAGACGGTGTCTATCTCGCGTGCGCGCTGTGCCAGCGTGGCATAGCCCTCATTCGCCCACGGCGGGCGCACGGCGTTGACGAACGCGTTCCAGTGCTTGTCGTTGTAGATCAGCGCGGCGATGTAACCGTCGCTGGTGCGGTATGGACGCCGGTTGGGCGCCACGGTGCGCGGATACACCGCCGGCCCCAGGGGCGGCTCGAACAGGGCGCCGTTGGCGTGCTCGACGAGCATAAACGAGGCCATGGTTTCGAACATGGCGACCTCGACTTCCTGACCCTCCCCGGTCCGCTCGCGGTGGAACAGCGCCATGGTGGTCGCATACAGCGCGGTTAGGCCGGCGACCTTGTCGGCCATGATGGTTCCGACGTAATCGGCCTCGCCGGTCAGTTGCTGTTGTACCGCCGGCAGGCCGCATTCGGCCTGGATGGTGTCGTCGTAGGCGGGCCGGTCGCGATAGGGTCCGCGGCGGCCGTATCCGTAGCAATTGGTGTAGATGATCGCCGGGTTGAGCGCGGCCACGTCCTCGTACCCGAAGCCCAGCTTGGCGATCGCTTTGGCACGCATCGAGTGGATGAATACGTCGGCGGTCTCGACGAGCGCGCGCAACGCCCGTGTTCCGGCGTCGGTGTGCAGGTCGAGCACGACGCTGCGCTTGCCCCGATTGACATTGACAAAGACGCCGCTCATGCCCGGGGCCGGGCCGACCGAGATGTAGCGGGTGTTATCACCTTGTGGCGGTTCGACTTTGATCACATCTGCGCCCATATCGGCCATGATCTGCGTGCAATATGGTCCCATCACCATCGCGGTGAGGTCGATTATCCGCACACCGGCCAGCGGGCCGTTGCCCACGCCGTCAGCCATGGAGTGCACCCCGATCGTTGGTACGGTGCGCCAGTTCGAAGCTATAGCGGATGTGCGCATTATGACCATCGGGCAGGACGGGAAAAACCAACGGAGCCTCGATGTTTCGAATCGCGTCGAGGTACTCGCCGACATCCTCGACCGTCCACGACGGCCGACACACACCGGGGCTTTCGGCGATGACCGCTCGGGCCACCCGGCCCGCCAGCGCGATGAACAATTCGCCGCTCACTGAACAGGATTCGTGTGCCAGCCAGCCCACCACCGGCGCGACGAGCTCCGGGCCCATCGGCGGATAGGCCGACGTGTCGATGCCCTCGGCCATTCTGGTCACCGCGGCCGGCACGATCACGTTGGACGTCACACCGTCCGCGGCGCCCTCGATTGCCGCGACATGGGAGAGCCCGATCACGCCGGCCTTGGCGGCCGCGTAGTTGGCCACATTGCGGTTGCCGTACAAGCCGCCGATCGAGGAGGTCAGCACGATGCGTCCGTAGCCGGCCGCGCACATGGCCGGAAACGCCCGCCGCACAACGTTGAACGCGCCGCGCAAGTGCACGTCGAGCACCGCGTCGAAGTCCTCGTAGCTCATTTCCTTCAGTGATCCGGGCCGCACATTGCCGGCGTTGTGGATCAGGATGTCGATGCGACCGTAGTGGTCGAGCGCGGTCTCGATGATCGCGTCGGCGCCGTCGCGGGTCGCCACCGACGCGGCGGAGGCGACGGCTTCTCCCCCGGCCAACCTGATCGTATCGGCCACCTGCTCGGCCGGACCGGCGTCGGCCCCGTCGCCGGCCAGACTGCCGCCGTGGTCGTTGACGACGACCTTCGCGCCACGCTCGGCGAGCAGGCGCGCGTACGCGCGCCCCAACCCGCGGCCGGCGCCGGTTACGACGGCGACGCGATCGTCAAATCTGGCGACCGTCATGCGCCCAAGACCAGACCTTCCAGGTCTCCCTTTTCGCGCCACGCCCGCAGCAGGTCCTCGAAGGCGTAAAAGCCGGGACCGTACGGCTCGCCCAGGTGCGATCGGATCCCTTCGCCGCCGCCGCCGCCTTCGTTGTTGTAGTAGCCGGGCGTGCATTGGGCGTCGAACGCCGAGTTGTCGACGGCGGTCTCCCGGATCGTCGTGCACCACTCGTCCTGCGCGTCTTGGCTGGGCTCCACGGTGGTCGCACCGCGGGCCAGGGCTTCGGCGATGATGTAGGCGATGTGCTCGCCCTGCAGCTCGTAGTTCGCGGCGATGTTGGCGGAGATGCCGACCTGGGTGAAGCCGGTGTAGAACTGGTTCGGGAAGCCGCGGCTGGTCATGCCGTGCAAGGTCTTGTAGCCGTCGTGCCAGTAGTCGAACAGCGGCACCCCGTCGCGTCCCTGGATCGTTTCGATCGAGTAGCGGCGGCTGATCTCTGTGGTGATCTCGAAGCCGCTGGCGTAGATGATGCAGTCGAGCTGGTATTCGCTGCCGTTGGCGATCAACCCCTTATCGGTGGCCCGTTCGACGCCCTTGCTCGACGACACGTCGACCAGCGTCACGTTCGGCCGGTTGAAGCTGTCGAGGTAGTCGTCGTTGGAACAGGGTCGCTTGCAGAGGAATCGGTAATAGGGCTTGAGCGTTTCGGCGGTCGCCTCGTCCTCGATCAGGGTGTCGATGCGGCGTCGCAGCCGCTCCATGATCTTGTAGTCTTCTTCTTCCCGGATCGCCATGAACTGCTCTGGGGTCATCGACGCGGGGTCGTCCAGGGCGAGCACCCGGGCCGCGGTGTTGCGACCGAGCTCGGTCCAGAAGTCGCACACCAGATCCGGCTGGCCCAGCGCCATGCCCTCGAAGGTCCATCCGTGGAAGTTGCGCTGACGCTCCCGTTGCCAGCCCGGCCGCAGCGTCTTTACCCATTCCGGATCGGTCGGGGTGTTGTTGCGCACGTCGACGGTGGACGGCGTGCGCTGGAACACGTACAGGTGCTTGGCGTAACGCGCCAGGAAGGGCACGATCTGGATGCCGGTAGCGCCGGTGCCGACCACCCCGACGCGCTTGTCGGCGAGCTTGTCCAGGCCGCCGGTGGCGTCACCACCGGTGTAATCATAGTCCCACCGCGACGAATGAAAGCTATGTCCGCCAAACGTTTTGATGCCTGCGATGCCGGGCAGCTTGGGCCGGTGGAATGGGCCGGATGCCAGCACCACGAACCGGGCGCGAATGTCATCGTCGCGATTGGTGGCGATCCTCCAGCGTTTGATCCGCTCGTCCCAGCGCAGGTCGTGCACCTGAGTAGAGAAGATCGCCGAATCGTAGAGGCCGAAGTGCTTGCCGATGTTGCGGCAGTGCTGGTAGATCTCGGGACCGTCGGCGAACTTCTTCGACGGCATGAAGTCAAGCTCTTCGAGAAGAGGTATGTAGCAGTAGGATTCGTTGTCGCATTGGATACCGGGATAGCGATTCCAGTACCAGACACCGCCGAAGTCACCGCCGAGCTCGATGATGCGCACATCGTCGACGCCCGCCTTCTTCAGGTGGGCCGCCGACAGCAGGCCCGCGAAGCCGCCGCCGAGAACCGCGACGTCGATGTCCTCGACGATCGGCGCGCGGGGTGTCACCGGCGTGTAGGGATCGGTTTCGTAGTAGCCGGCGAAGTCGTCTTCCAATTCGATGTACTGCTTGGAACCTTCTTTGCGCAGCCGCTTTTCGCGCTCGAGCCGGTATTTCTCACGCAGCGCGGGAATATCGATATCGTCGGGCGTCTGCGTGGGCCCGCAATTGTCTTGGTACATCGTCATGCGTGTGGCTGCTCCTGCTCTGAAAGTTTCCGGGGCTCGCCGGCGCCCATGTACTTCGACAATTGTTGGTGCAGGTTGACGGTGCTGCGTTCGCGGTACGGGTTGGGCTTGGTGCCCAGGAAACCCAGCGACTTCATGCCTTGCTGGACAGCGGCCATATTGGAGAAATCCTGCGGCAATACCGACCGCCACCGGGGGTCGCCGACCGGTGTGTATTCCCATTCCGTCTGGGGTTCTTCACCTTTCGGATACAACTCGAAAACCGATACCTCGAAGATGCACTTGTCCGGGTTGTAGCTGGGGTGCGGGCGCGCGCCGTAGCACAGCGCGCTGGTCAGGCCCTGCCCGATCTGGAAGTTCGGAAAGACCTGCCACGCGGTGCCGGCCTGCCCGAGGATGTCGCCTGGGATCGTCGGCCAGATCACGCCGCGGGCTTCGTCGTCGCGGCGCGCGGACGCCAGCCAATGCTCGAGAACTTTGTCGGCCGGTGTGCCTTCGGGTAATTCGTCGACCAGCCGTTTGGCGGCGTTCACCAGCGTCTGGGTGGTGGTGGCGTTGGTTTCCTCCATCGTGTACACCTGCATCTGCGCGGTGGACACACGCGGATCCGCACCCGTACCAAGGCGGATCTTGGACTTGGTGGCTTCCAGGTCTTTTGGAGCGTCATAGCCGATGTTGCTGTGCTTGCCCTGTGCCTTGGCCCAGCCCTTGAATTCGCCGAACTGGTTGAACTCTGGGTGCGTCGTGAAAACGTGGTAGGTCTCGTTGAAGGCCTCCAGTGCCACCTTCCAGTTACAATCGAAGTTCAGCCACTTGCGCCACTTGAAGCGCATGTTCTCCAGGCCGAAGGGGTCCAAAATCTTCGCGGCGGGGAACAGGTAGTCGGCGAGCGGCTCGCAGTCGGGGTCCATGTTGATCCACAACCACCCGCCCCAGGTGTCGACGTTGACCGGCCGAAGGTGGGTGTTATCGGGAGTCAGCGCTTCCTGCCAGTCCTGTTGTTCGCGGATGTGGGTGCACGCACCGTCCAGGCCGTAGGTCCAGCCGTGGAATCCGCAGACGAACGATTTGCGGGTGCGGCCGCGGGCGTTCTTCTCGCCTTCGGGTTTGTCGATCAGCCGCCGGCCGCGGTGCATGCAGACGTTGTGGTGGGCGTGAAATTCGTGGTCACCGGTGCGCACCACGATGATCGAGTCGTCCAGGATGTCGTAGGTCAGGTAACTGCCCACATCGGGCAGCTCTTCGACGCGCCCGACCTGCTGCCAGACTTTTCGCCATAACCTGTCGCGTTCGGCGCGCGCGTAGTCCTCGCTGATGTACGCCTCGACGCCGATTGTCATTGGTTGCGACAGCTCTTCGGCCGCTGCGGAATTCACATTCTTGGCTGGGTCCGCCATCACATCCTCCTTATCGCCGCGCGGAAGGATTCGTCTTTCAGAAACAACGAGGTGTTGTCGGCGCCGAGATGGCTCCACTTGAGGTCGAGTCCACCGTCGACGAGCAGCGTCTGACCGGTGATGTAGCTCGACAGATCCGAGAGCAGGAACAGGATCGCGCCGGCCTGCTCCTCGGGCCGTCCGCGCCGCCCCATCGCGATGGCCTGCCGATCCCGGTCCGGGTCCTCGTCGACGTAGGTGCGCGAGGCCGCGGTCTCGGTGACGCCCGGCGCCACGGCGTTCACCCGGATTCCGGCCACCGCCAGCTCCAGTGCCATCGTGCGGGTCATCGCCGTGATGGCGGCCTTGGCGGTCCCGTAGGCGATGTGAAACGGCGCGGTGTTCATGCCGCTGATCGACGAGATCGACACGATCGATCCTGGCCGCTGCTGCGCGACCAGCTCGGCCGCGACGGCCCGGCTCATGAAGAAGGCGGTCTCCAGATTGTCGGTGAAAATGGTGCGCCAGTCGCTGCGGGTCACCCGGGTCGACGGCATCCACGTCGACGGTGCTGCCCCGCCGGCGACATTGACCAGACCGTAGAGGTCCCCGTCGGCACTGCGCGCGTACTCGATCACCGCGGCGATGCCCTCGTCCGTCGACGCGTCGGCCGCAACGGGGATCACCGCCAAACCCCGTTGAGCGAGCGGAACGACGTGCTCGTCGAGGTTCTCCTTCGACCGGCTCACCGCGATCACGGTGGCCCCCGCCCGGGCGGCCATCGCCGTCACGGTGGTGCCGATACCGCCGCCTCCGGCGCCGGAAACCACAACGATGCGACCGTCGAGTCCGAGGAAGTCCTCCATGGCCTGCTTCCGCCCACAACGGGATGTGCTGCAATCTTGTCCGGACAAATTATCGCATTCTGCCCGTTGGAGAACACTATTCCCATCGTAGAACTCCGCTGTCAAGGTAGGGCGCGATGCAAGGAAGGCTATTGTCTGGACTAGCTTGACTTTGATAGCGTCCGGCCAAACGGGCACTTCCGTCTAGCGGGGAAGGATCTCGCCGACACATGTCCCTTTCCACGGCCATCGGCGCGCAGCCGTCGCGGTATGCCCCTCCGGTTTCCGGGCGCCGTGAGGTCGAAGTCGCGGAGTCCTGGCGACTCGAGCGAGTGACCGCCCCCAGCCGGCTGTTCGGCGCCAACGGTCTGCGCACCGGCCCCGACGGTCGCGTCTATATCGCTCAGGTGACCGGCAGTCAGATCAGTGCGCTCGATTACCGCACCGGACAGCTGGGAACCGTCAGCGCCCAGGGCGGCCAGATCATCGCACCCGACGACGTCGCGTTCGACGCCGGCGGCAACCTGTACGCGACCGAGGTCATGGACGGTCGGGTCAGCATGCTCGACACCGCCGGCCGAACCCGGGTGCTGCGCGACGATGTTCCGTCGGCCAACGGCATCACCGTTCACCAGGGCCGGTTGTTCATCGGTGAATGTCGTGAAGGCGGGCGGCTGCTGGAAATCGACCTGGCCGGCGGCCCGCCCCGGGTACTGCTGGAGAACGTGCCCTCGCCCAACGCGATGGAAGTCGGCCCGGACGGTCTCCTGTACTTCCCGGTGATGGGCGCCAACGAAATCTGGCGCATCGACCCGAACGGGGGCGAAGCACAGTGTGTTGCACGCAATCTCGGCGTCCCCGACTCGGTCAAGTTCGACTCGCGGGGTCGTATCGTGTCGACTCAGGTGGCCAGCGGGCAGGTGCTGCGCATCGACCCACGTAACGGCGAACAACATCTGCTGGCCCAGCTCAGTCCGGGCCTGGACAACTGCACGTTCGTCGGCGACCGGCTGCTGGTCTCCAACTTCACCGGGGAGATCACCGAGATAACGCCCGACGGTGCCACGCGGACGGTGTTGCCCGGCGGGCTTAACTGGCCACTCGACCTGACCGTGGGGCACGATGGGCAGCTTTACGTCGCCGACGGCACGTATTTCCATGTCGTGCTACCCGACGGGTCGTTGCATACGGTCGGAATGCTCTTCAGCCCCGGCTATCCTGGATTTCTGCGTGGCGTGGCGACGAGCGGACCCGGCGAGTTCGTGGTGACGACCTCGGGGGGTCAGGTCGCCCGCTACCGGCCGGCCGCCAGCGAAAGCGAGGTGCTGGCAGACGGTTTCGACCAGCTCTACGGTGTCGCCGTCGCCGCGCACGGCGTGGTCGTCGCCGAACTGGGCACGGGACGGCTGCTGTCGGTGCGATCCGGCGACATCCAGGTGCTGGCCACCGATCTGCGGGATCCCCTCGGCGTCGCGGTCGACGCGGACGGGACATGCCTGGTGGCACAGGCCGGTGCCGGTACGGTAGTCAGGGTGAACGGGTCGGGGATCGACACACTTGTCGCCGATCTGCAATGCCCGCAAGGCATCCTGCTGCGCGACGAGGTGCTGTACATCGTCGACGCCGGCGCCGGACAAGTGATCGCGTTCGACCTGAACAGCAAGACCCAGCAGACTATCGCGTCCGGGTTGCCGGTCGGCCCGCCTCCGGGTGTCACGCCCAAACCGCTCAAAGGCATGCCGCCGTTTTCCGGGCCGCAGGGCCCGTTCGCCGGCATCACCGCAGGGCCCGGCGGCACCCTCTACATCTCGGCCGACGGTGACGGCAGCGTCCTAGCGTTGCGCCGGTCACGGGACGGCCGCTGATGTCCCCGGCGATCGCCACCGACCACCGCTACCTACAGATCGCGCGCACACTGCGTAAAGAGATCGTCGACGGTGTTTATCCGGTGGGCTCACAGCTGCCGACCGAACACCAACTGTGTGAGCGATTCGCGGTCAGCCGATACACCATCCGCGAGGCGCTGCGCCGGCTGCGCGAGGACAACCTCGTCACGTCGCGGCCGCGGGCCGGCACCCGAGTGGTTCCTCGGTCGACCACGAGTTCCTATGCGCAGGACGCGATGTCGATCGACGACCTGCTCGCCTTCGCGGCCGGCGCGCAGCTGACCATCGAGTCCAACGAGATGGTGACGATCGACGCGGAGACCGCCGCGCGCACCGGACTGCAGGCCGGCACTCAGTGGCTGTCGGTGCGCGGCTACCGTCAGGCCGACGGCGCGTCGACGCCCATGTGCCGCACCGAGTACTACATCAGCCGCACGTTCGCCGCCGTCGGCAGGCTGTTGCACCGCCACACCGGTCCGATTTTCCCGCTGATCGAGGACCTGTTCGGCGTGAGCATCGCCGAGTTGCACCAAGAGATCGCCGCCGTCGTGGTCTCGCCCGAGCTGGCCGACGGCCTGGGAGTAGAGGCCGGGACGGCGGCTCTGCAAATGCAGCGCACCTACAAGACCTCCGAGGGCGAGGTCGCCCAGGTCACGGTGAACACCCATCTGTCATCGAGCTTTCGGTACGCGTTGACCATGCGCCGCGTGAACGGTTAGGCCGGTGTCGCGGTGATCGGCTGGGCCCCTCACGACACCGCACGCGCGGCGGAGACATACCGGCGCGGCCTGTGGGTGCATACCACACTGGCCGATTCGCTGCGCGCGGCCGCGGAGTCCACGCCCCGACGAACGGTGCTGGTCGACAAGGATATTCGGCTGGACTGCGCGACGCTGTACGCCCAGGCCAGCGGACTGGCGGCCACCCTACTCTCGCGCATGCCGACCGGCAGTGTGGTGTCACTCATGCTGCCGAACTGGCACGAGGCCGCCGTCATCTATCTGGCCGCGACGCTGGCCGGGATGGTGGTGAACCCGATCCTGCCGTCGCTGCGCGACCATGATCTACGTTTCATCCTCGATGACGTCGAGGCCAGGATGATCTTCGTCTCGCAGCAATTCGGTGGCCATGACTATGCGGCCATGCTCGAACGCGTGACTGCCGCGATGAGCCTCGCTCCCGAGGTTGTGGTGCTGCGCGGCGAAGCCGGCTCACACACGTCGTACCCGGCCCTGTTCGACGACCCGCCGGACGCCGCCGAGCTGCCGGCCCTGGATCCCGACGCCGTGCGAATGATCCTCTACACATCCGGCACCACGGGGCGAACGAAAGGTGTTTTGCACAGTCATAATTCGATACATGCCCTGATTTGCCAGATTCGCGATCACTGGGGCATCGATCCGGACGACACCTTCCTGGTCCCGTCGCCGATCGCCCACATCGGCGGTTCGATCTACGCGTTCGAATGCCCGCTGCTGTTGGGCACCACCGCGGTACTGATGGACCGGTGGGATCCGGCGGGGGCCGTCGCACTGATGCGCGACGAGCGGTGCACCCACATGGCCGGTGCGACACCGTTTCTGCAGCAACTGCTGTCCGCCGCTCAGCGCGCCCACACCCGCCTGCCCGACCTGCGGGTGTTCATCTGCGGCGGCGCATCGGTGTCGCCCTCGCTGATCCGCCGCGCCGCCGAGTATTTCGACCGGGCGGTGGTCACCCGGGTGTACGGCTGCACGGAAGTTCCCGTGGCGACCGTCGGCGCGCCCCGCCGTGACGAAGCTGATCGCGCCGCGGACACCGACGGCAGGTGCGGCATCGCCGAGATCAAGCTCGACGCACATGAAACCGCGCCCACCGGTGACGGTGAAATCTGCGTACGGGGCCCCCAGATGCTGTTGGGTTACCGTCATCCCGAAGACAACGCCGAATCTTTCGATGCTGCGGGGTTTTTCCACACCGGCGATCTCGGACGCTGGGTCGATGATCAATACCTCGTGGTGACCGGGCGGGCCAAGGACGTCATCATCCGCAACGGCGAGAACTTCTCGGCCAAGGAAGTCGAGGACCTGCTCGCCGACCACCCCGGCATCGCCGAAATCGCGGTCGTCGGGCTTCCCGACGAGCGCACCGGGGAGCGGGCCTGCGCGGTGATCGTGCCCGCTGCAACGCCGAACCCGGACGTCGCCAGCCTGCTTGCCTTGCTGCAGAGCAAGGGCGTCGCGAAATTCAAGGCGCCAGAACAGGTAGTCATCTGGGACGCGCTGCCGAAGAACGACGCGGGCAAGATTCTCAAACATCAAATCCGAGCGGCACTGACACAGGATGGGTGAGATGCAGGTCGCAATCATCACCGGAGCAAGCAGCGGCATCGGCTTGGGCTGCGCAACAAAACTCGCCGAGATGGGCATGGCGGTCGTTGGTACCGGCCGCAACGAGGAACGGCTCGCCGAGTTGGAAATGGCCGTCCACGATCCCGATCGCGTCGCGACGCTCGCCGTCGACCTGACCCATGACGACGCCCCGGGTCGCATCGTGGACCTCGCGGTCTCTCGGTGGGGTCACATCGACTTCCTGATCAACAATGCCGGAGTGGGCAGCCCCAAGCCGCTACACGAAACCGATGACGAAACACTGGACCACTTTCTGGGCGTGATGCTGCGGGCACCGTTCCGGCTCGCGCGTGACGTCCTGCCCCACATGAGACCCGGCTCGGCAATCATCAACATCACGTCGACGTTCGCCGTCATCGGCGGCCTGCGCGGCGGCGCCTACTCCGCGGCCAAAGGCGGGCTGACCGCGCTGACCACACATATCGCCTGCCAGTACGGCGCGTCCGGCATCCGCTGCAACGCCGTCGCACCCGGTGTGACGATGACGCCGATGGTCGAGAAACGCTTGGAGGACGGGCGATTCCGCAAGATCAACACCGAGATGACGCCGCACCAGCGGTTGGGCACCATCGATGACATCGCCAGCACCGTTGCGTTCTTGTGTTCGCCGGGCGGAAGTTTCATCAATGGGCAAACGATCGTTGTGGATGGCGGCTGGAGCTCGACGAAGTATCTGTCGGAGTTCGCGTTGACGTCGGAGTGGATCGTGCGGTGAACCTGTCAAGGAGGTTGCAATGAAGTGTCGTGCCGCTGTGCTGGGCGGGGTCGGCAGGGACTGGGAGATCCGCGAGGTTGAGCTCGACCCGCCCCGCGACGGTGAGGTCCTGGTACGGATGGCCGTTGCCGGCATCTGCCACTCCGATGACCATCTTGTTACCGGCGACGTGTTGCCGACTCCCGAGGTGCTGGCCTCAACCGGTATCCCCGAGCCGGACTGGTTCCCGATGCTCGGTGGTCACGAGGGCGCCGGTGTCGTCGAAGAAATCGGGCCCGGCGTGACGACGGTGCAGCCGGGAGACCACGTAGCGATGTCGTTCATTCCCGCGTGCGGCAGTTGCCGGTTTTGTGTGAACGGTCAGAGCTACATCTGCGACGCCGGCGCAAGCCTGTTCTCCAGGGAGATGCCCACCGACGGAACCTGTCGCCGGCATCTCGGCGACGAAAACCTCATGGCTTACGGTCAACTCGGGACATTCGCCGACTATGCGGTGCTCACCGAAAGGTCCGTCATCAAGATCGATGACGCGATTCCGTTCCATGCGGCCTCGCTGGTGTCGTGCGGCGTCAGCACGGGCTGGGGCTCCGCAACGGTCACGGCGGGCACCGAACCCGGTGACACCGTCGTAGTCATCGGTACCGGTGGTGTCGGGATGAATGCCTTGCAAGGGGCCCGCGCCGCTGGCGCAACCTATGTCGTCGCAGTGGATCCCGTTGAATACAAACGGGATTCGGCCAAGATCTTCGGCGCCACGCACACCGCCGTCTCCGCCGCGGAGGCAATACCGCTGGTGGCCGAAATCACCGCCGGCGTCATGGCCGACCGCGTCGTCGTGACCGCCGGCGTTGTCCACGTTGACTTGATCCCGTTGTCCATGAGGCTGCTTCGCAAAGGCGGGACCTGCGTGGTCACCGGCATCACCCCCTACAGCGAGCCCATGGTCCCGCTGATCCTGCAGGAGATGGTGTTGTCAGCCAAACAACTCAGGGGAGCGCTGTACGGCGGGATGAATCCGCGCAACAGCGTGCCGTTACTGTTGTCCATGTATCAGGCGGGTGCATTGAAACTCGATGAGCTGGTCACCCGCCACTACCAGCTTGACCAGATCAACGAGGCGTTCGTGGACCTGCGCGAGGGCCGCAACATTCGCGGAATCATCGACTTCGCGGATCTGTAATCGCGAATAGTCCTGTGCGACGAAGTATCTGTCGGAATCGGCGCTGACGTCGGAGTGGAAGCCGCGCTGATCATCCGGTCTCGAAGTGGCGGCGGATGCCGGCCAGCATCGCGATGTGCGCCTTGACGGCTTCGCGCGTCGTCGTCGGTGCCAGCAGCCGGGGCGCCGCTATCCGGATTCGTTCGGTGACACGCGTGCCGGCCGCGATCGGCTCGAAGCTCACCGTCCCGCGCAGGTGAACCCCGGGGGACTGGTCGGCTTCGGTCAGCACGTCGCCCGCCGCCGGCACCTGCAGCCGCGCCCGGTAGGTGATATTGATCGTGAACGGCCCCAACGGGATCCGGTCCCGCACCCGATAGCTGTGCACAAAGCCATCCGGTGTTTCGCTGCGCGACAATGTCTCCACCGACACGATGAGCGGGTGGACCAGCTTGATGTTGTCCAGGTCCACATAGAAGTCGCGGACTTCCCCCGGGGGCGCGGGCACTTCCTCCGTCAACGTGTGCTCGGCGTGGGCGACCCACCAGCTCATGCGGAGAACTCCGCCAGCAGTTGTGCCGTGCGCCACCAGATCAGCACCGCGAACACCGCCAGCACCACGATCGTGACCGCGGCCTGAATCGTGTTGCGGCGCTGCTTTGGCGGGTAAACGTAGGCCGCGGCGACCAGCCCACCGGTAACAAGCCCGCCCACGTGCGCCTGCCAGCTGATGCGCTGCGAACTGATCGCCGGGGCAAGGAAGGTGAAGACCAGGTTGATCGCGATGATCCCTAAGACCCAGCGGACGTCGACGGCCAGCCGCTTGCCCACCACGAAGGTGGCTCCGAAAAGGCCGAAGATCGCGCCAGAGGCACCCGCCGTCGCCGTGCCGAGCGGCGAGAGCAGGTAGACGAGCACCGAACCGCCCAGCCCGCTCAGCGCGTACAACGCACCGAATCGCAGTCGGCCCAACCACATTTCGAGTGGCGGACCCACCACATACAGCGCCCACATGTTCAACAGCAGATGCGTCGCCCCGTAGTGCAGGAACGCCGCCGTCACCAAGCGGTAGAGCTGGCCGTCGGCGACCGCCGGCGGCCACAGCGCCAGCTGCTTTTCCAGATTCCCCGACGTCATCTGCAGCACGAACGCCAGCACGTTGATCGCGATCAAGGCGTACGTGAGCACGGGCATGGCCGAACGCTGCCGCCCGCCGAAGCGGGTCCGGGGCTGCCGGACCGTCCTGGCGCCCGCCCGGACGCACTCCACGCACTGTTGACCGACGGCGGCGCTGCGCATGCAGTCCCCGCAGATATAGCGTTCGCAACGGTTACAGCGGACATACGTCGACCGGCCCGGATGCCGATAGCAACTCGGAGCCGCGGGCGGCGAATCCGGTGCGCTGGGAGCGCTCATCGCCCTATTCTTGCCCGCATCGCCGGCCGCGGCGCAGCGCTTTAGCAAGCTATTTGCCGACCTACCCCGTTCGCCTACTGTGTCTTACGTGGAGTCGACGTGACCACCGGCATGGTCGAGCGCTACCTGCAGTGCCTGGCTGCGCACGACTGGGACGGTCTTGCCGCGACGATCGCCGACGAAGGCTTGATCCGCGAGGGCCCGTTCTGCGATGTCGTCGAGGGCAAGCAGCACTACGTCGCCTACCTGCGCAAGGTCCTCACCAACTTGGCGGGTCATCGGCTGGAGGTGCAACGGGTTTCGCACGTCGACAACCGCCTGTCCTACGTCGAGTTGACCGAGGCCTTCGAGATCGACGGGGTCACCAAGCAGTGGCCCGAATGCATCCTGTTCGAGCGCAGCGACGACGGACGGATCTCTCGTGTCAGCGTGTTCTTCAAGCAGCCCGAGGCGCAGTGAACCGCCCGGCTGGCCGGGAACTATTCCCTCGCTCGCGAATTTGACCTAGCGTGTGATGGGTGGAATCAAACGGAACCCCGGAATTGGTGCCCGTCGAAACATTGCACTCAGGTGATCCCATAACGGATTGCGGCCAGCGGTACATAGTTCTCGAATCGAAGGCCGTCGGCGAGGGCTGCGTGGTGCTCGAGCTGGAGTCCCGGGTGGACCACCAGCTGCAGGTCATCGAGAAGTCGTTCCCGGCCGGGTACCACGTTGGCAGGGCGAACCACCGAATTCTATAGCCCGAATTTACTCAGCCGAATATTGCGCGCGTAGCCGTTGGACGGCTACCGCGCATTCGTGTTAATAGCGCTTTCCAACGCCGAATACGACCGGCCGGATTAGCCGCCGCTTGCCGGACGCGGGTCGTTGGGATTGTCCGGATCGGGCTCGCCGAACCACCGCGACGGCGTGCGCTCGCCGTATTCGTCGTGCCATTCCCACCACTCGTACGGCGCCGTTTGCGGGTACCCGTGCGGGGAGTCCTCCCAGTGCTCCTGGCGCCCGAGCGCGGTCATGTCGAGATAGCTCCAGGTGTTGCCCAGGGCCTCGTCGCCGCGGTTGTTGATGAAGTAGGTCCGGAACACGCGGTCGCCGTCGTGGATGAACGCGTTCGTGCCGTGCCATTCGTCGACGCCGAAGTCGGCATCAAAACCGTCGGTGAGCGTGTACCACGGCATCTGCCAACCCATCCGCTCCTTCAGCCGCGCGATGTCCGGCTGTGGTGCCCGGGAGGCGAACACCAGGGTGGTGTCGCGAGCATTCAGATGGGCTAGGTGCCCCACGTGGTCGGCGATCATCGAGCAGCCGCGGCAGGCATGGTCGGGCCAGCCATCCACGCCCGGCTCGAAGAAGGCGCGGTAGACGATCAGCTGCCGCCGGCCCGCGAACAGATCCAGCAGGCTGACCCTGCCCTCGGGCCCCTCGAACGCGTAGTCCGTGTCGACGGCCGCCCAGGGCATCCGCCGGCGCGCCGCGGCCAGGGCGTCGTGGGCTCGCATCACTTCCTTCTCTTTCACCAGCAGCTGTTCACGTGCGGCTGCCCAGTCCCGCGCCGACACGATGGGGGGTGTGTTCATGGTGTTGTCCTCCTTACGGTTTCGCGGCCTCAGGCCACCGCCGACATCCCGGCCGACGTGAGTAGATACGCGTCCTCGCTGCCGGCATCGTCGGTGGCGATCGCCACGACCGACCGGCCCACCTGCTCCGCGCTGAGCGCGGGCCCACCGGCTCGCACGAATGAATCGACGTCGACCCCCTGCCATTCGGCGTACGCCGCGACGGCTGCGGCACCGAGGTCGGTGGCCGGCGTCAACCGCGGCAGCACGGACACGAAGCGGATCCCCAACCCCGCCCGCTGCGATTCGATGGCGGCGTAGCTGGCGATGAACCTGACCGCGGCCTTCGCCCCCGCGTAGCCCCCGCTCAGCGGTGAGCCGGCCAGGGCGGCGCCGCTGGACATGACGATCACCGAGCTACCCGGCGCCAGCGGGCGTCTCAGCGCGTAGCGGGTCCAGTGAAATGCTTGCGCGACATCCACATTCCAATTCTGGCTGAAGCTGTCCCAGCTCTGATCCTGCAGCGGGCTCATCTGGGGCGCCGCCCCGGCGCAGAGGACCAGTGTGTGCGGGCGGTGTTCGTCGATGAGCCGCTGTGCCGTCGCGGGATCGGCGGCGTCGGCTTCCACCGGGATGAATCCACCGCCCAGCTCGGCGCGAACGGCGTCGAGACCGGATCGACTGCGCGCAACGCCGACCACCTCCGCGCCGGCCTCCGCCAAGGCGGCGGCGATGCCGTGCCCGAATCCGCGGCTCGCCCCGGTGACGATCGCCGTGGTGCCGGCCAGGCCGTCGATTCGGGTTGTCAATGGCTCGTTCATGTCCGTCCTCGCTCTCCGGTGGAATTTGGCTTCCACTAATTGAGATGCGGCACGGCGCGCCAATTCATCGCCCGCGGACCGATGAATTTCCGCGGCCCGCTGTCTCTGTACTGGAGTAGCGTTCGGTCGCAGCCGAGACAGGAGAAGCCATGCCGGCGAAAGAGGATTTCATCGCGCAGGCAGCGCCGTTTCGCGCCGAGTTGATCGCGCACTGTTACCGCATGCTCGGATCGGTGCACGACGCCGAGGATCTCGTCCAGGAGACCTACCTCAACGGTTGGCGTGGCTACCAGGCATTCGAGGAACGCGCGGCGTTGCGAACGTGGCTGTATCGGATCGCGACGACCGCCTGCCTGCGGGCCCTACAGAACCGCGCCCGCCGGGTGTTACCCGCCGGGTTGGGCGACGGATCGATCGACCCCGACGCCAGCCTCGACGCGATCGCCGGCCCGCACGAGTGGCTGGAGCCCATCCCCGACTCACTGACGTCCAAGACACCCGAGGAGGACGTCGCCGCGCGGCAGAGCCTGCGGCTGGCCGTGATGACGGCCCTGCAGGAGCTTCCCGCCCGCCAGCGAGCGGTGCTCATCCTGCGCGACGTCGTGCAGTTCAGCGCCGCCGAGGTTGCCGAGTTGCTCGAAACGACACCGGCCGCGGTCAACAGCTCACTGCAGCGGGCGCGGGCGCGTCTCGCCGAGATCTCCCCCGCCGAGGAAAGCCTGTCCGAACCCGACGACGCCGAGCGCCGCGACCTGCTCGACCGCTATTGCGCGGCATTCGAAAACGCCGACATGGCCGCCCTCACCGCGCTGCTGCAAGCGGACGTGAAACTCGAAATGCCGCCTCTGCCTGTCTGGTTCACCGGCCGCGACCCGGTGCTGCGGTTCCTCGCCGCCCGCGCATTCGCCAAGGCCGGTGATGTCGCGATGATTCCGACGGCGGCGAACGCGCAGCCCGCGGTCGCCGAGTACCGCCGCGCCCCCGACGGGGCGATGCGCGCCCATTCCATCCACGTCCTCACCGCGGGCACCGCCGGGATCGCCACCGTCACCGTCTTCCTGGACCCCGGCCTGTTCAGCACGTTTGGTTTCCCGTCTACCCGGTAACCTGTCCGCAGGGAAGCGACTGGACCGCCGGGCACCGAAGGAAGGCCTGACCCACCGGAGTCATCGGTGTCGTCGCAGGAGTCCACAGGTTCAAATGTGGACAGGTCCCCATCCCCCCCAGGATCATTAGGTCCGATAGACGTAATCGAAGGGTGACCGAGTGAGGATTCCGGGCGTTGCCAGCGTCGTCGCCGGCATGACCGACGGCGCCGCGCAGGTCGTGCGAGCCGGCGTGTCCACCGCGGCCGGGGCCGCGGGCGCGCTGCAGACGTTGGCCAGCCCGGTCGCCGAACTGGCGGTTCCCGTCGTGCAGTCGATGGCTAATACCACCGGTCGAGCGATCGGGTTGACCGGGTCGACCGCGCCCGGCGTCACGCCGCCGGTTCGGTGGCAGAGCGGGCGGCGAGTGCATCTGGACCTCGATCCGTTGCTGCCCTTTCCGGACTGGCACGAGCATGCGCCGGCGGTCGAGGAGCCGGTTCGTCGGATTCCGGGAGTAGCGGCGGCCCATGTCGAGGGCGCACTCGGCCGGTTGGTGATCGAATTCGAGAGCGAAGCCGACGGCGACGCCGTCCTGGACCGGGTCCGGGACACGGTGTGCGGCGTGGCGGCGGACTTGACCCTGGTCGCTCCCAAGGAGGGACCGCGGACAGCACCGTTCGCCGACCCCGGAAACCCGTTGGCGATCCTGGTCCCGTTCAGCGCCGCGGCCATGGACGTGGCGGCCATCGGCGTCGCGGTGACCGGCTGGTTGGGTCGGCTTCCCGTCGCGCCGCGAAGCGCTCGCGCGGCGGCCGCCCTGCTGAATCATCAGCCGCGGGTGGTCGCCGTGCTGGAATCGCGGCTGGGTCGCGTCGGCACCGACATCGCACTGAGCGCATCGACCGCACTGGCCAACGGGCTGACGCAGGCCGTCGGAACGCCGCTGCTGGATCTGGCACAACGAAGCCTGCAGGTCTCCGAGGCGGCGGCGCACCGTCAGAGATGGCGTGACCGCGAACCGGAGCTGGCCTCGCCGACGCGGCCGCAGGCGCCGGTGGTTCCGGTCATTTCGTCGGCCGGGCCCAAATCTCAAGCGCCCCGCCATAATTCGGCTGCCACTGCCGCGGGAGAGGCTTCCCACGTCGTGGTGGGCGGGGCCATCGACGCCGCCATCGACACCGCGAAGGGCTCGATGGCCGGGCCGGTGGAGGAGTACGCCGACCAGGCCGCGAACGCCTCGCTGGTCGCCGCGGCGGGCGCGCTGCTGGCCGGCGGTGGCACCGACAATGCGGCCGGCGCGCTGCTGGCCGGCGTGCCAAGGGCGGCGCATGTGGGCCGGCAGACGTTCGCGGCCGTACTGGGCCGCGGACTGGCCAACGCCGGCCAGCTGTTCCTCGACCCGGGTGCCTTGCGGCGGCTGGACAGGGTCAAGGTGGTCGTCATCGACGGGGCCGCGCTGCGTGGAGACAACCGCGCGGTGCTGCAGGCGCGGGGAGAAATAGCCGGGTGGGACGAGGACCGCGTCTACGAGGTCGCCGACGCATTGCTGCACGGCGAGGAAGCGCCCGAACCGGACCCAGATGAATTGCCGGCCACCGGCGCCCGCCTGCGATGGGTGCGGGCGCAGGGGCCGTCGGCGACGCCGGCGCAGGGCCTCGAACATGCCGATCTCGTGGTCGATGGCGAGCGCGTCGGCAGCGTCGACGTCGGCTGGGAGGTCGACCCGTTCGCCATTCCGCTGCTGCAGATCGCGAACCGGACCGGCGCCCGCGTGGTGTTGCGGCACGTTGCCGGCACCGAGGATCTCACCGCCAGCGTCGCCGTGAGCCACCCGCCGGGCACCCCGCTGCTGCAGTTGGTGCGCGACCTACGGACGGATCGCGGGCCCGTGCTGCTCATCACCGCGCTGCACCGCGACTTCGCGTCGACCGACACGCTGGCCGCGTTGGCCATCGCCGACGTCGGGGTGGCGCTGGACGACCCGCAGGCGGCGACGCCGTGGACGGCGGACATCATCACCGGCACGGATCTGGCCGCGGCGGTGCGCATCCTGTCGGCGCTTCCGGTGGCCCGGGCGGCGACGGAGTCAGCGGTGCGCCTCGCGAAGGGCGGCAGCACGTTGGCGGGGCTGTTGCTGGTCACCGGCGACCCGCGCACCCTGAGCCCGTTCGCCGTGCAGCGCTGGCTCAACCCGGTCAACGCCGCCGCCGCGGCCGCGCTGATGCAGGGCACCTTCGGGGCCTCCCGCGTGCTTCGGTTGCCCGACCCGACACCCCAGCCGCTGACCGCCTGGCATGCCCTGGACCCGGAGATCGTCTATTCCCGGTTGGCCAGCCGCACGCGGCCCCTGGCCGTCGAGCCCGGCGTCGCGCCGTGGCGGCAACTCCTCGACGACCTGTCCTACAACCCCGTGGTCGCGCCGTTGCGCGGGCCGGCGAGCCGAGTGGGGCGCCTGCTGACCGCGACGCGGGCCGAGCTCGCCGACCCGCTGACTCCCATCCTGGCGGTGGGGGCGGCGGCCTCGGCGATCGTCGGCAGCAGCGTCGACGCGCTGCTGGTGGCGGGCGTGATGACCGCCAACGCGGTCGCCGGCGGGGTGCAACGGTTGCGGGCCGAGGCCGCCGTCGCCGAGTTGTTCGCCGAGCAGGACCAGTCCGCGCGCCGGGTGGTTCTCCCCGCGGTAGCCACGGCGCACCGCCGGCTCGAGGCGGCCCGTACCGCCGAACGGACGGTCTCGGTGAACGCGAAATCGCTGCGCCCCGGCGACATCATCGACCTGGCCGCCCCGGAGGTCGTGCCGGCGGACGCGCGCCTGCTGGTGGCCGAGGACCTCGAAGTCGACGAGTCCTTCCTCACCGGCGAATCGCTGCCGGTGGACAAGCAGGTCGAACCCGTGGCCGTGGCCGACTCCGACCGCGCCAGCATGCTGTTCGAGGGCAGCACCATCGTCGCCGGGCACGCCCGGGCGATCGTCGTGGCGACCGGTGCGGGCACCGCCGCCCAGCGGGCGATCTCGGCGATCGCCGACGTCGAGTCGGCGGCCGGGGTGCAGGCCCGGTTGCGCGAGTTGACCAGCAAGGTGCTCCCGCTGACGCTGGCCGGCGGCGCGGCCGTCACCGGTTTGGCTCTGCTACACCAAGGGTCGCTGCGGCAGGCGGTCGCCGACGGGGTCGCCATCGCCGTGGCCGCCGTGCCCGAGGGGCTGCCGCTGGTGGCCACCCTGGCCCAACTGGCCGCCGCGCAACGTTTGTCGCGGCGCGGAGTGCTGGTCCGCACGCCGCGGGCGGTCGAAGCGCTGGGCCGGGTCGAGACGGTGTGTTTCGACAAGACCGGCACGCTCACCGAGAACCGCCTGCGCGTCGTCCGCGGCGTCCCGCACGGGACCGGCACGGACGCTGCGTTCCCCGACGTGACCGACCCGCAGTCCGCCCCGGTGTTGCGGGCCGCCGCGCGCAGCAGCACGCAGCCCCACAATGGGGGCGGCCATGCGCACGCCACCGACGAGGCAATCCTCACCGCGGCGAATTCGGTTGACGGCCAATGGGCCTCGGACTGGACCGTGCTCGCGGAAGTACCGTTCGAGTCCAGTCGTGGTTACTCCGCCGCGATCGGCGCGGCGGGCGGCAATGGCGGGCCGATGCTGATGGTGAAAGGCGCGCCCGAAGAAGTCCTGCCGCGCTGCCGCTTCGCCGATTCGGACGGCGACCGCGAGCACGCGGAGTCGTTGGTTGTGCGCCTGGCCGAGCAGGGCCTGCGGGTGCTGGCCGTGGCTCAGCGCCGTTGGGAACACTCGACCAGCGAGGAGGACACCGACGCCGACGCCGTCGACGACGCCGCGCACGGGCTCGAGTTGATCGGCTACGTCGGTCTTGCCGACACCGCGCGCCCGTCGGCGCGGCCACTGATCGAGGCGCTGGTGGAAGCCGGCCGGCGGGTGGTGCTGATCACCGGTGATCACCCGGTGACCGCGCGGGCGATCGCCCGGCAACTGGGGCTACCGGCGGACGCGCGCGAGATCATTGGTGCCGAACTCACCGCCCTCGGCGAGGAGGACCGCGCCAAAGTCGCCGCCGACGTGCAGGTCTTCGCCCGGGTCAGCCCGGAGCAGAAGGTGCAGATCGTCGCGGCGCTGCAGGCCGGTGGGCAGGCGGTCGCGATGGTCGGCGACGGGGCGAACGACGCGGCCGCCATCCGGATGGCCGACGTGGGCATCGGGGTGAGCGGTCGGGGCTCGTCCGCGGCGCGCGGGGCCGCCGACATCGTGTTGACCGACAATGATCTGGGCGTGCTGCTCGACGCGCTAGTCGAGGGACGCGGGATGTGGGGCGGCGTACGGGACGCGGTGGGCATCCTGGTCGGCGGCAACGTCGGCGAAGTGCTGTTCACCCTCATCGGCACCGCCCTGGGCACCGGACGGGCGCCGGTGGGCACCCGCCAGCTGCTGCTGGTGAACCTGCTGACCGACATGTTCCCCGCGCTTGCGGTCGCCGTCACCCGGAATTACCCGGAGCCGGAGGAGGCCGAGGACGGCGCCGACCGCGACGCGGAGGAGTTGCATCGCGCGTTCCAGCTGGCGATGCTGGCCGGGCCTTCGCCGTCCCTCGACGCGCCGCTGATGCGGCAGATCGTGACCCGGGGCGCCGTAACGGCCGCGGGCGCGACGGCGGCCTGGGCCATCGGCCGGTGGACGCCGGGCACCGAACGGCGCACGTCGACAATGGGACTCACCGCGCTGGTGACCACGCAGCTTGCGCAGACACTGCTCACGCGCCGCCACAGCCCACTGGTGTTGGGCACGGCGCTGGGCAGCGCGGGCGTGCTGGTCGCCATCGTCCAAACCCCGGGCGTCAGCCACTTCTTCGGTTGCACGCCGCTGGGCCCCGTCGCCTGGAGCGGCGTCATCAGCGCCACCGCGGGCGCCACCGTCGTCTCCGTGCTGGCGCCGAACTGGCTGGCCAAGCAGGCCGCGGCCCTGGAACCCAAGCAGGAGTGAGGCTTTCGCCGCGCGCCTAGCCGGACAGTTCCTTGCGGACGACCTTGCCCGCCGGATTGCGCGGGATGCCGGTGACGATGTTGATGTCCCTGGGCTGCTCGAACCGGGAGACCCTGCCCTGGAGGTATTCCCGCAGCGCCGCCGCGTCGATGTCACTGCCGGGCTGTAAGACCACGAAGGCCGCCAGTCGATGACCGAACCGTTCGTCCGGGACACCGATGACCGCGTTGTCGGCGATGGCGGGATGCTGGGCGAGCGCGTTTTCGACCGCACGGGGATAGACGTTCTCACCGCCGGAGATGATCATGTCGTCTTCGCGGCCGACGATGTACAGTCGGCCGGCGTTGTCGAGGTAGCCCATGTCGCCGGTGCTGGTCATGCCGTCGACGACGGCCTTGGCGTCGCCGCCCGTGTAGCCCTCGCTCGCCAGCTCGCCGCCGACGAAGATGCGCCCGATGACGCGCGCACCGACCGGACTGCCGTTTCTGTCGAGGATGCGCACCGGGCAGCCGGCGACCGGTCTCCCGACGGTCTCGGGCGCCTCGCGCAGCTCCGCCGGCGTGGCAAGGGCGCCGATGCCGACCTCGGTGGAGCCGTATCCGTTGTAGAGGATGTCGCCGTAGGCGTCCATGAACCGCTGCCCCAGCGTGGGGTCGAGCCGGTCGCCGCTCGACATCACGACCCGTAGGTAGGGCACCGGGTTGCGGGCCCGAACACGCTCGGGCAGTTCGAGGATGCGCGCGAGGACGACAGGCACGGCCGTGAAGGCGTCGGCGCGCTGCAGCGACGCCTGCGCCAGCGCGGCTTCGGCGTCGAAGTGGCGATGGGTGAGCACCGTGCCGCCGAGCGCCACGGTGAGCATCAGCATGCCCAGCCCGAGCCCGTGAAACATGGGCATCGCCACCGAGATTCGCGACCCGGTGCGCAGGCCGGTGCGATCGAGGATCGTCACCCACACGCCCACCGCGGAACGCAGCTGCGGTGAACGCGGCACCCCCTTGGGAGTGCCGGTGGTGCCCGACGTGAGCAGAATGATCCGGCCCGGTGCGGCCACGTCGGGCCGCGGGTCACCCTCCTGGGCGGTGACCGTGGCCGGGTCGATCAGGACGACCGATTCGTCAGCGGTCCGGGCGCGCTCGCTGAATTCGTCGTCGGCGATCATCGTGGTGATCCGGTGGGCGCTCATCGCGGAAGCCAGGGCGTCGGTGCGAAAGTCCGTATTGACCAGGACCACGTCGGCGCCCACCAGGGCGGCGGCGAAGACCGCGGCGATGAAACCGCGTCCGTTGCGGCACATGACGCCCACCGCGTCGCCGGGCCCTACGCCGTCGCCGGACAGCCGGCGCGCCAGTGATTCGGTTGCCGACCGCAGCTGGCGGTAGTCCCAGACGCCGTCGTCGTCGACGATCGCGGCCCGGTCGGGCCATCGTGTCGTGGTCACCGCCAGCAGGGTGTAGGGGTTGGTGCCGCCCCGGCGCGCCTCGCGGATGAGCCGCAGGATCGCGAGCGGCGAAGGCGGAGCGAGCAGCCGGGACCCCAGCAGCGCCCGGGCCGCGGTGCCGACCAGGCTCTCGCCGGTCATCGGCGGCCCTCAGGAGTACCGGAATCCGAGAAGAAGCGCCGGTACCACAGCCGGGCCGCGCGTTCCGCCGGCCCGGCCAGCAGCACCGAGGCCAACTCGGCCGGGAACACCCAGGGCGGTTCGTTGCTGCGCGGCCGCTCGATGACCGCTTTGGCGATCGCGTCCGCGGCCTGGTCGGCAGACAAGCCGGGGAGCCGGCCCAGCATGGGTGTGGGTTCGATCATCCGGGTCCGGACCAGCGCGAAGTAGACCGTGGTGACGTCCACGCCGTCGGCGTGGAGCTCCGGTGCCACGCTGCGCAGCCAGCGGTCGAACGCGCCCTTCGACGCCTGGTAAGCGCCCCATTGCGGACCCGGCACGACGCGCACGCCAACACTGGAAACGTTCACGATGTGCCCGCGGCCGCTTTCGCGCATAGCCGGCAGGAGTCCCAGCAGCAGCCGGATGGGCCCGAGATAGTTGATGTCGATGGTGCGCTGAAAATCATGCGGCCGGTCGTACTGGTGATGCAGTGAGCGGCGCAACGACTTGCCGGCGTTGCTGACCACGATGTCGACGGCGCCGTGCTGCTCGGTGATCTCCTTGGTCAGCGCGCTCACGGCGGCCTCGTCGGTGAGGTCGGTCGGGTACACGGCCGCGCGGCCGCCGGCGGCGTTGATGGACGCCGCCAGGTCGCCGAGTCGTTCCTCGGACCGGGCGACCGCCAGCACGGTGGCCCCCGCGGCGGCCAGCCTGCGTGCCGTTGCCTCGCCGATTCCATACGACGCGCCGGTGACCAGGACGGTCTTACCCGTGACGGCGCCGCGCAGCTTGTCGGGATCCGACACGCGCGCCGGATTGGCCAAGTGGTCCGTGACCCTGTTCAGGGCCTGCACGATTGCGTTCAATTCCGCCGCTGCATTCACTCCCATGTCGAGGGTCGGCGATGGCTTCACCGCGTGCTCGACTCGTCCTAGTTAGCAGACCACATCGCAGTCCGGGCCCGCGCTCCGCCCCGGGGTTGTCCGTCCCGTCGGGACCCGCCCGGACTTGCGGCCGCCGCAGCGGCGGATGAGCTCCGCGCGCAACCAATCTCAGCCCGCGCACCGCGCGGCAGACAGTTTGTGTGAACTTGCGGTAATTTCCCAGCGTTCCCCTGTTTAGGCGGAGCGTCGATTGGGCACAATTGCGGCATGATCGCACGTCAAATAGCCCGTTTCGTTGCTCCGGCAGTAGCCGCGGCGTCCGGCCTCGGCGCCTCGGCCCTGGCTGGTTCCGTCATCCCCTCGGCCGCCGCCCAATGCCCGGACGTACAAGTGGTGTTCGCCCGCGGCACCGGCGAAGCCCCCGGCGTCGGCCCCACCGGCCAAGCCTTCGTCGACAACCTGCACTCCCGCATGGGCGCGAAGTCCTTCGACGTCTACCCGGTCAACTACCCCGCCAGCGACCAGTGGGACACCGGCCTTGACGGCATCAGAGACGCGGTCGGCCACGTGAATTCGATGGCCCACGACTGCCCCAACACCAAAATGGTGCTCGGCGGCTACTCCCAGGGCGCGGCCGTGATGGGCTTCGTCACCTCCTCGGCCGTCCCCGACGGCGTTGATCCCGCCACCGTGCCCAAACCCCTGGACCCCGCTGTCGCCCAACACGTGTCGTCGGTCGTGCTGTTCGGCATGCCCAACGTGCGCGCCATGAACTTCCTCGGCGAACCCCCCGTCGTCATCGGCCCGGCCTATCAGGACAAGACCATCAAGGTCTGCGCCACCGAAGACCCGGTCTGCTCCGACGGCATGAACTTCGCCGCGCACAACACCTACGCCGACGACGGCGCCGTGATCGACAAAGGAGTGGCCTTCGCCTCCAGCCACCTCGACGCGGGTACCAGTGTCGCGAGCGGTAGAGGCAGCTTCGGAACCTGAGTTCGCCGGGCGTGGCTAGTCCGCGATGAACCCCTTGGTGCGCATCAGGGCGTCCGCCAGAAATCCGTCGTGCGGGATGCCGGGCGCCGCGTGCCAGGTCGGGTGAGGCCCGAAGTACAGGTTGGCGATCGTCGGTTCGGCGAGCAACTCGTCGATCAGCTGCTCGCCGCCGGTGATCGCGGTGACCACCAACGAGCGCCGCAACGGCTCCAGCCCTGCGCCGCGCGACCACGGTGACACCCACACACACGGGAAGGGCAGCTCGACGTTGAGTGAGTCGGCGGTGGGCTCGGGCAGCAGGTGCACGGCCGGGCGCAGCGCGGCGTGGCCGTCGCCGAGGTCGGCGACCACTTGGTCGGCGCCCAGTAATGGCGTCGATCCCGCGGCCGTGGCCGCCAGGTAATCGGCCAGCGCCCGGGCCTGATCGAGGGGCCGGGTGGGCAGCACCGCGCGCTCGTCGTCCGCCGGGAGCGGTTCGATCGCCGCCAGCCGCCGGGCGATCGCCCCGGCCAGCGGGGCCGGATCGCCCTCGTACAGCACGGCGGTGGTGTTGACACAGGCCATCCCGCCGAGGTTGGCGATCGAGTCGACGACGAGGTCGACGTGGTCGCGCCAATCCCGGTCGGCGGTGATCAGGATCTTGCTGCGTCCCGGTCCGTTGACGACCACGGCCGGGTCGTCGGCGTACTTGTCGACGACCCGCTGACCCCCGTACACCATGGCGAGGTCGGCCGACCGGACGATCTCGTCGGCGCCGGCATGATCGGTGGGCAGATAGACGGCGTCCTCGGGGCGAAAACCCGCCTGTCGCAAGGCGTGCACCAGCCGGTGCGCGGTCAGCGGCTCGCGGCGGGACGGACGCACCGCGACCCGGTAACCCAGTGCGAGCGCCTGCGGCCACAGGCCGTGCACGCCGGGACCGTTTCCGGCCGCGTGCACAGCGAACACCTCCCCGCGCCGCGCCCATACCGCGCCACCGCGGCGGGTGCGTTCCTCGCGCCAGTCGAGCGTCGCGCCCACCGGCCGGGCCGCGCGGACCGCGTCGAATGCACCGCTGACGGCGTCGGCGACGCTGCGCGCCCCGGCGCGGGTAACGGTGATCGGCAGCCCCGAGATCCGGCTGGCCAGCCCGACATAGTCTTCGAAGTCCAGGCCGGCGACGACGCCGTTGGCGAAGATGCCGGCGGCATCCGTCAGCGCCGCCGCGCGCTGACCCACCGGAAGGGGGGTCACCTTGCGTTGCGCGGCAAGGGTGCGCGCAACATACAGCGGCGGGACGATGCTCAACTCGGCGACCGCGGCACCGGCGGTGCTGGTGATGATTTCCCGACGCCGGGTCCGGTACTCCCCGCCCGGACCGAGCGCATCGATCGACACCACATCGGCTGCGACATCGGCCCGTTCGCCCGCCATGCTCAGTACACGCCTTCGATCACGGCCTCGCCCTCGAAGATGGAAACCGGCCGCACCGCACTGACCGAATCGCTGAGCTCGCCCGCCGGGCCGGGCATCCTGACCGCCAGATCGCGCTCCAAGTTGTTGGGGATGAACATGCCCTTGCTGATGTGGTTCATCACCACCTGACCGGTCTGCCCGTAGGGCACCCGTTCTCCCGTGTCGGGATCGGTCACCCAGAGCACCACGTACGGTGTCCGCGGGTCGAACACGAACGCGTCGCCGTCGGCCGTGCGGGTAACCGCTTGGGAGAGCACCATAGTGCTGCCGAAGGCCACGGTGATCGTCGTGGCCGGGAAGATGCCACGGAGCAGGTCGAGGGTGTCGCCGTCCACGTGCGCGCCGCTGAGCAACAGGTAACGGATCTTGTCGTTCATCAGATCGACCACCCGGTCGTCCCGGGCCATGGCCTCGAGCAGCGGCGGCGTGGTGTGCAGGTTCGCCACATTCTGCGTCCGCAACACGAACACGGCCTGCTCGACGACATGCTCGACGTAGGCGGCGACTTCGGAAGCCGCGCCGCGGGCGGCGATCTTCTTGACCCAGCGTGGATCGATGTCGATCGCGTGAAAGGCCGCGCCGAGCCGCTCGGAGACCAGCCGCGAGAAATAACCCACCCCGTGCGGTCCGCTCGGCATCAGGCATAGGAAGCCCTGGCCCCGGCGGAACCCGCCGGTGGCGAAGTCCTCGCTCTGCCACCGGACCACCTGCGCGATCCAATCCGGCAGCTGCACAGTCCGTTTCGGCGCGCCGGTGGTGCCGCCGGACTCGAATATCTGGGGCACCGGCGGTGGCTCGCCGTAGCCGCGCGGGATGAGGTCCTCCACCGGGACAACGCGCAATTCGTTGACGAGGTTGGGAAAGAGTCGCAGATCGGCAAAGGTGTTGACGTCGGTCATGGGGTCGAAGTCCAACGTCGCAGCGGTCCGCAACCAGAACGCGGAACCGGTGTCGGAACCGAAGTGCCAGGCGATCGCCGCGCGCAGGTAGGCCTCGGGATCCTCGATCGGTTGCGATCGAGGAACGTCCAACAGCGAAAAGTCGATATCGGCCATGTCAAGAGATCCTGGCCCATCGGCGCCGGCTCGCCAAGCGCCTTGGCGACGGGCACCGCCGTATTCGCCTATTTCGCAGGGAATTTCGACTCTGTGTACCGGGCGTTCACTTTCGCGAGCGCCATCGCCCCTCGGTGCTGCGGCCCTTGGGCTACGCGGCGGTGTTGTGGCGCCGGCGCGGGTCGACGCCCGAACGCCGCCACGCCCTGGCCGCCCAGGGCGTGTAGATCGCCACTACGGGCAGCCGGTTGATCAGCGGGTTGAGCGCGCGCATCGCGGCGGCGAACCGCTGAAATCGCCTCTCCTTCTTCGCATTCCACTCCAGCCCACAGACGTCGCGCATCTGCGGCGGCATGGTTCCGACCAAGACCAGGCGGGTATAGGCGTTGAGCGGCGCGGACAACACCTTCCAGACCGGTTCCGGGATCCAGCGCGGGCCCGGTACACCCTTCCTGATGTAGCCGGTCCCGTACAAGACGGTTTTATGCGGGACGAACCGCTCGAGCATCTCGTCCCAGTAGGCCACGAACTCGGCGTAAGTCTGCGGCTGGCCGCGGTCGCTGACCCCGTAGAGGCCGTACCACACCTTGCCCTCGTTGAAGATCTGCTCCTTCTCCGCATGAGACAGCCGGCGGATGAACATGTCGGCGTTGTAGATGACCTGGTCGACGAAGCTGGCGTGCGCCCAGTAGAACAGCTCCGGGTTCAGCGCGTGATAACGCGAGCCATCGCTGACGGTCCCCTTGATCGTCTTGTGGAAATCTCGCACCTTGCGGCCCCACTCGCGCGGTTCATCGGAGTAAACGGTCTTCATCAGCGGCGGCGCGGTCCGCTTGGCCCGCCCCAATGTGTCGCTGAAGACCACCGAGTGGTCGAGGACGCCCTGGGCGAGCTGTTCGATGCAATTCTCGACACCGGCGGTGCGCTGGAACCCGAAGAACTGGGTGCGGTTGTCCCCGTAAAACTTCCAGATCAACGACTCGGGTCCCAGCCGCGGCGAAGCCTCCGCTTCGTCGGCCGGCCCGTCGAGCGGCATGGGCAGTGCCTCCCGAACGCCGATGTCGAAACGTGCGCCCGCCGTCGAGCCGGTCAACTCGTCGTTGTGGGCCGTCATGCTCCCCTCCTTGCGGCTCGGCGTGACGTCCTTGCGAAGCAATGACACAAACTCGTATCTTTGTGTCAGAGCCTAGCAGCGGGCGCATGCGATCGCCCAACCGGGGCCGGTGGCGGCCCCACGCCCCAGATGCCGAGGAGGTGAGGCGATGCGGACAGCCACGCGACCCGCCACCACCACCGCCGAGTCGCTCACCGACCTTGACCGCACCATCCTGGACACCGCGCGCACCGTGTTCGAGACCTACGGCGTGCGCCGCGCCAACATCGAAGACGTCGCCGCCCGCGCCGGAGTCAGCCGCAGCACCGTCTATCGGCGTTTTCCGACCAAGGACGACCTGTTCGGGAACGTGGTGCGGCGCGAGGGCGAACTGTTCTTCACCACGCTGGACCGGGCCACCGCCGGCTGCGACCCGCGACAGGCTGTGATCGAGGCGTTCGCGCTCGGCGTGCGGCTGGTGCACGACTCGCCCCTGTACTCGCGGATCGCCGACAGCGAACCCGAGCTGCTCGGCATGTTCTCAAAGTCGCAGGTCTTTCCGATCCGCCAGTTCGCCGACGGGATCGCCCACACGCTGCGCCGGTGTGGGGCCGACATTCCCGGACCCGACCTGGACAACATCGCCGACATCCTGCTTCGCGTTGCCCTGGGCATCATCGTCTTTCCCACCGACCGACTCGACACGTCGGATCCTGCGGCCGTCCGCGACTACGCCGCCCGCTATCTGGTTCCGATCATCGGCCGCTGACCGGTTCCGGTGTGTCGGTGACCTGCACTAGCCTGAATGCGTGGCTGGGAGTTCTGGGGCTCCGCGGACCCGGTATGCCACTTGCGGCGAGATCGACATCGCCTACCACGTCTTCGGCGATGGCCCGGTCGACCTGCTCGTGCTGCCAGGGCCGTTAATACCGATCGATTGCGTCGACAGTGAGCCGTCGATGTACCGCTTCCATCGACGGCTCGCGTCCTTCGCCCGGGTGATCCGGTTCGACCAGCGCGGGATCGGCCTGTCGTCGCGGGTGTCGCACGACATGATCGGGCCGAACTCGTGGGCGCAGGACGCGATCGCGGTCATGAACGCGGTCGGATCCGAGCAGGCGACGATTTTCGCCCCCGGCTTCACCTCGTTGGCCGGGCTCGTTCTCGCGGCCGATTTCCCCGACCGGGTGAACAACCTGGTCATCTTCAACGGCGGTGCCCGGACGCTGCACAGTGACGATTACCCGATCGGCAGCGAGTTGGGCGACGCGGAGCGATTCACGACGATCGGAATCGAGCCGGATGCCGTCGAGCATGGCTTCGACATACTCGGCATCATCGCTCCCAGCGTGGCCGGCGACGACGCGTTCCGTGCGTGGTGGGATCACGCGGGCAACCGCGCCGCGTCTCCCAGCATGGCCCGCGCCTTCATCAGGAAGATCCGGGAGGCCGATGTGCGCGACACACTCGAACGCATCGACGTCCCCACGCTGATCCTCTATCGAGACAACCCCGAGTTCAGCCCGATCGCGCACGGTCACTACCTTGCGGAGCGCATCGCCGGATCGCGCATCGTCGAATTGCCGGGCAAAGACGCGCTGTACTGGGTGGCCGACACCGCGCCCGTGCTCGACGAGATCGAGGAGTTCATCACCGGTGTGCGCGGCGGCTCCGACGCCGAACGCCTGCTCACCACGATCGTGTTCACCGACATCGTCGGCTCGACCGAGCGCGCCGCGCTGCTCGGCGATCACCGCTGGCGCGACCTGCTCGACAACCACGACACCCTGGTGCGGCACGAGCTGCAGCGGTTCTCCGGGCGCGAAGTCAACACGGCCGGAGACGGATTCGTCGCGACATTCAGCAGCCCGAGCTCCGCGATCGCCTGCGCCGACGCCATCGTCGACGCCGTCCGCGTGCTGGGCATCGAGGTGCGGGTGGGCATTCACGCGGGCGAAGTGGAGGTGCGCGGCGGCGCATTGAAAGATGACATCGCCGGGATGGCCGTGCACATCGGCGCGCGGGTGGCGGCGCTCGCCGGGCCCAGCGAAGTGCTGGTGTCCTCCACGCTGCGCGACATCGTCACCGGATCGCGACACCGCTTCGGCGATCGCGGCGAGACGGCGCTCAAGGGCGTGCCGGGCCAGTGGCGGCTGTACTCCCTGGTGCGCGAGCACGCGGTCGTCAGGCGATGACGAAGCGCGACTCGGCGTAGGCTGCGAACGGGACACCAACGGACTCAGGATTCGGGCTTCCCATTCGATTTCCCGCGCACAGCTTGGTTTTTGCTCGAAGGAGTACGCATGACTGACGTGCACATCTCGCTGCCTCCCGCATTGCGGCGAGCGCTGGATCTTCTCGCCGATCCGCCGGCGGATCCCGACGTGAGCAAGGGTTATCTCGATCTGCTCGGCAGCGGATCGGCCGAGGGCGACGGTGTCGCGAAAAACACCGGCCCGATCCAGGCGGCGTGGGCGTCACCGATCGGGTCGATGCTCTACGACAACGCCCAGGCCCTGTCGCGTCGGCTGATCAGCGCCTGGCAGCTACCCCTCGAGTGGTTGAACATCCCGCCGGGAGGCATCGCGCTGGACGTCGGTTCGGGTCCGGGCAACGTCACCGCGTCGCTGGCGCGCGCGGCGGGCCCCGACGGGCTGGCCCTGGGGGTGGACATCTCCGAGCCCATGCTCGCGCGCGCCGTCCGCAACGAAGCGGGACCGCAGGTCGGCTTCATCAAGGCCGACGCACAACGACTTCCGCTGCGCGACCACACGGTCGACGCGGTCATCTCGACGGCCGTGCTGCAACTGGTTCCGAATCCGGTGGCGGCCCTGGGCGAAATGGCACGGGTGCTGCGGCCGGGCGGCAGGCTGGCCGTCATGGTGCCCACCGTCGGGCCGGCCGCCCGGCTCTTTCAGAAGCTGCCGAACGTCGGGGCGCACGTCTTCGACGACGACGAGATCGGCGACATTCTGGAAGACCGCGGATTCGTCAGCGTGCGGGTGAAGAACTACGGCACGCTTCAGTGGGTCCGCGGCAAGAAGGCCGAGTAGGCACGGTTCAGTCCCTTTTCATCGCCGGGTGTCCGCGCGTCAGCAGGGGCAACAGCAGCTCGGGCGGCGCGACCCGGAACAGGGCCGCCGCCACGCGGTTCACCCGCCCGGGCACGACGACCGCCTTGCCGGCCGCAAGCCCGTCGATTCCGGCCTGCGCCACTTTGTCGGCGGGGACCCACATCACGCGCGGCAGGGCGCCCTCAGCCTCCTCCTTGGAGAAGCCGGCCGCCTCACCGAATCCGGTGTCCACCGGTCCCGGGCACAGCGCGGTCGCGCTGACCCCGGTGCCGCGCAATTCACCGCGCAGGCTGTGCGTGTAAGACAACACGAATGCCTTGGCGGCGCCGTACGCCGCTTGGCCCGGCAGTGGACCGAACCCGGCCACCGACGCCACGTTCAGCACGGCGCCCCGACGGCGGTCCACCATGCCCGGCAGGAAGCGGCTGCACAGGTCGACCACGGCCGCCACGTCGACCTCGACGAGGTTGACCTCCTGTGCGGGAACGGATTTCGCGACGAGTCCGACTGTCGAGAAGCCGGCGTTGTTGATGAGGATGTCGGGCACCAGCCCGAGGGCCGCGACGCGGTCGGGCAGGGCCGCTCGTTCGGTCCGGTCGGCAAGGTCGGCCGGCAGCGGATGCGCTTGTTCACCCAGCCGTCCGGCGAGCGCTTCGAGGCGGTCGGCGCTGCGGGC
The DNA here is from genome assembly GCA_963820045.1 of uncultured Actinomycetota bacterium. Classification (GTDB taxonomy): domain Bacteria; phylum Actinomycetota; class Actinomycetes; order Mycobacteriales; family Mycobacteriaceae; genus Mycobacterium. Next base: position 772,608 of record CAWFYN010000010.1, on the reverse strand, counting down.
GACGAGCACCACGTGGTAGCCGCGCCGGGCGAGGATCCCGGCGAACTGTTCGCCGATGCCCGAGGAGGCGCCCGTGATGATGGCCGCCCGGTCGTCGCTTGGTGGTGGAAGGGCCATGTCAGCCCTGGCTTTCCGTGTCGGGGGCTTGCGCGACCACGGCGAGCCGGTCCATGGACTCGCGCAACATCTCCGGCGTCGTCGCCCGGGCGCGATCGAGGCGGGTGGTGTCGGTCAGCGCCGTCCAGTCGTAGGTGTGCGTCACCGTGGTGAGCTCGGCGTTCACCGGGCTGAGCTCCCAGCGCCACAGGTGACCGGACGGCTGCTTCCTGGGTTCGGCTGGGCGCCAGGCGATTATGCTGCCTTCGACGAATTCCACCACGTGGTTCTCTCGCACGGCACCATTGGTCAGCGTGGTCTTGAACACGTCGCCGACCGTACGGACTCGCTGCCCCGGAGGGGACGAGGCGAGGTTGTCGTTGCCGTCCCAGCTCGGCTGGCGGGCAGGATCGGCGATCAATTCGAAAATCCGCGCGGCGCTGGCCGCGATGACGCGCGTGGCGCTCACCATGCGTTCGGCTTCCATGTCGGGCATATCGCTATCCAAACACGTCGCCCCTGCGCACCGCGGCGGTGTGGATGTGACCTTCGGCCGAGGCATTGGGGTCCTTCGACCATCGACGCGCGCGCCGGCCGGATGCGACCGTGGTGAATACCGGGGTGACCCGGCGGTCTGCCCGAAGTGCAGCAAGCCCATTTTTGGGCGAGGCCATCCACAATGGCCTGCTTGACCTACCGTCACAAGACGGGGATCTGCCTTCGGGCAGACCTTTATGCGTCGCGAACGACGGCTCACCCCATCCGCGGCAGCGCCGAGCGCCGAGCGCCGAAATCGACGCCCCGTCAGCAGCGCTCCACGCCCCTTTGCATGAGCGTCACGTTGGCGCGTGCTCGGCGGGGCCCGCTTCTCAGCACCGCCCGCAACGCGTCGCAGGCGCGCGCCTTGATCGGCGTCACCACATCGAGGTTGGTCGGACTCTGGCTGATCCAGGACGGCAGTGTTGCCACAGTTTCGATCCTTCATCTGTTCGGCCCGTGCGCCGACTCATTGAATTGCACCGGGGCCGCTTTACGGATGCGCCGCGCCGGGGTAAACGGGGCGAAAAGTCGCATTGTGGCGCGACCCACACCTCAGGGGAGGTCGGCTCGTCGCAGGCTCTTCGCGCGTCTGAACCGTCGCAGGTAGCCCGGCAACCCGTGCGCCGGCGGCGCTTTCGGCCAATCGTCGGCCCGGAAGTACGCGTCGGTCCCGCCATCGACGAACACGATGCTGCCGCACAGGAATTCGGCTGACTCGGACAGCATGAAACACATCCAGTCGGCCATGTGCCGCGCCTGACCGAAGCCACCGAGTGGAACCGGGAAGGACCGGACGGCCTTGGCCTGCCGGGGCGTCGCCAGTTGTTCCTGCAGCAACGGCGTCATGACGGCCCCCGGCGCCAGCGCATTCAAACGCACACCCGAGCCCGCCCATTCCGGCAGCACCGCATGATGCCGCACCCATCGACTGACAGCGATCTTGGACGCCGCGTACATCATGGTCGGTGCGGCCGGACCGAACGGCCGCACCGAGCGCAGCGCCTTGTCGGCGTCGTGCGCGAGCAACGCCTTCACCGCGCGGCCCGGGACGAGGGGCACAGTCGTCGACGAGTTGCTCGCCACGACGACCACTTTCGCGCACTCGGCCGCGGCCAGCGCCGGCCGCCAGGCGGCGAGCGGCTCGACGACGCCGAAGTAGTTGACCTGGCAGAGCTGGCGCGTGCGCTCTCGACCGGGGCTGGGCCCGAGGCCGGCGGCCAGCACCGCACCGTCGAGTTTGCCGCCCGAAGCCGCCAGCACGCCGTCGGCGGCCCGTTCGCGTCCATGCGGCGTCGACAGGTCGGCGACGATATCGGCGTCTTTGATGTCGACGCCGATCACGGTGTGCCCGTCGGCCTTGAGCCGCTGCGCGGTCTCGTGGCCCATCCCGGATGCCGACCCGGTGACCGCATAAGTGCCCATCGCTCCGTTCTTACCAGCCACGGTCCTGTTTGGTTGGAGGGCATCTTCATCCACCCCCGGCAGTCGCCGGGCCTGACGTCAGCTTCTGGCGGCGGCCCGCTCCACGTCGAGCAGCTGCTCGCCACGTCGTTCCTCGTCGTAGGCTGCACGGCCGCCGCGCAAGCCGAACAGGCGTTTCGAGAACAGCAGGTAAACCACGGCGGCCACGTTGATGGTGAAGGTGACCACCCGGGTCATCGTGACGCCCTTGGCCAGGTCGTGAAGCTCCAACGGCAGGAACACCGAGGTTGCTATCACCGCGAAGTATTCGCCCCAGCGCTTCAGCAACCACAGGCCGACGCCTTCGACGACCTCCAGCAGCGCATAGGCGGCCAGCATCAAGGTCAGCAAGGCCAGGGTGGACGGCTTGGCGGCCAGCGCCTTCTCCAGTTCGTGCACCATGGTCATCTGATCGACCTTGAATCCGGCGGCGCGGAAGATCGGCAGATCGCGTTCGAGGGTGGCCTGGATGGCACCCCGCGCACCGCGAAACTTCCACACCGCATACGCCGCGAGCGCGATTACCACCGCCCGGAACAGGCGTTCCACCGCGAGCGTCCGGATGATGATGGCCTGGCGTAAAGCCTTGCCGCGCATGATCATCGGCGCGTCTTCGGCGCGTCCCCGCCCGTGCGGTTCGCCCACGGTGAATTCACCGCAGCGCAGGCAGCGCCACACTTCGCCAAGCCCGGTGGTGCCGCTCAACCGGGCGGCGAGGTCCTCCTCGTCGGGCGCGTAGGTGGCGTGTCCCGCGACTGCACAGGTAACCAACTCCCACCGATTGATGCCCCGATCTTTGCGCATGGCCGATCATCGACTGCGGGCAGCGGGCCACGCAAGGGGGTGCGTCAGAACCGCGGCTTGCGACGCGGCCGTTGGGCGCGGGGGCTCGCCGCGCCCAGCAGAGCGGTGAGGTCGGCGACGGGGATCTCGTCGAGATGGTCGACGGCCGCGACGATGTCGGCGCGCAGCGCTTCGTCGCAGAAGGGTTCGGCCAGCCATCCGAACTTGTCCGCGACGCGTTCCCACGACATGGGCCGGGTCGGTGATCCCTCGTAATCGGCTTGCTCACGGTCCAATTCCCGCCCGTCCCGGGTCGCCAGCCGCACCCGGGCCGCAGTCCGTTGCGGATAGTCGGCGGTCAGGTCGGCGGCGGGTTTGACGTCGACACGGGTCAACAGCTCCTGCACGTCGTCGCGCAGAACCCGTGCGGTTTCCAGCTGTTCGGGACCCACCCCGCCGTCGATCAGCGCAACGGCACTGAGGTATTTGAGGTTGTAGTCGGCCTGCTCCTTGGTGCGCGGATCATCCTTTCCGCCGTAGGCTCCCCCGCCGGCGAAGTCGTACGCGCCCTGGAAGACCTCCAGGGTCACCCGTGCGACGTCCTCCGCGCGCAACTCGTTCTCGGTGCGCAGGGCCAGGATCGCGTCGATGACGACCTGACCGTGGATGAGGGAGCAGTACTGCTTCAGGTAGGTCTGTTCGACGCAGGTGAGCCCCCGGTCGGTGGTCGCGAGATCGATGGGCTGGTCGAAGAGCTGCGCGAGGCCGTGCGGGCCCTCGAACAACGACCTGGGCCCGGTGACGCCGCGGGCGGCCAGCATGGTCGCGTACACGGCGCGCATGCCGGTGATGGCCGGCGAAATGCCCTTCCAATTCGAGACGGGCTCGGCGTGCACCGTCGCCAGCGACACGTTGTCGGTCGCGGCGGCCGCGATGGCGTTGGCGGTCTCATCGACGCTCAGCCCGAGCAGCTTCGCCGTGGCTGCCGCAACCGACATCGACAGCTGCAACGCGTGATTGAGTCCGCGCGCCATGACGGGAACCTGGGCGCTGAACCGGCATTGCACCTCGTAGGCCACCGCCAGGGCCAGCAGGAAGTCGGCTCCGCTGGCGCCGGTGTGCTCGGCGACGGCCAAGACGGCCCCAAAGTTGTCGGCGGGATGGCACAGGCCGCCTACCGTCAGATAGGTGTCCAGCAGATCGGGATAGCGAACCAGCACCGCATTGAAGAATGCGGCCTGGTCCACCGCGGCCCGGCCGCCGCCCACGAGCGTCGCGGTGGGGACGCCGCCGAACTGGTTGGTGTGTTCGCGAACCGTCGCGACGAGCTCCCCGTCCAGGGCACCGACCGCGCAGGCGATGCTGTCGAGCACGTTGCGCTTCATCAGCGCGCGCGGCCGCCCGGTCAGATCCGCCGGGTCTGCGCCGACGACGAAGCGCGCCAGCTCATCCACAACGTAGTTATGCGCCATGACTTTTCGCCTTCCGGGCCGCGTTACTTCTTCCACTGAAGCGCAGCGCCGACCCGCCGTGCAGGACCGTTCTCTTACCAGTGCTCGACGAGACTTCCTACCGCAGGCCAGCGCCCATCTCGAAGTGCAGCGCGACGGCCACGAAACAGCGCAGCTGCCGCAGTTCCATACGCCGAGCCTAGACGGCGCGACCGACCGCCCCCGGCCGCGGCGGGGGCAGGCTGATCGCCGTCGTTTCGTCGGTCAGCTGTTTCCCGATGACCCGGATCTGCCGCGCGGAGAGCGGGCACAGCGGATGCACGGCCACCATCAGGGCGACCTGTCGTTCATCGAAAACCGGTGCGGCGATGGTCACCACGGGTTGCTTGCGGCGACCGGGGTTGTCGTCGGAGAGGAAGCCGATGGTGGTGAACTCCACGAGCAACTGATCCATGATGCGGCGCACCGGCGTGGGCATCTCATCGTTGTCCAGCGTGCCGACCACCTGCACGGCCTGGGCGAGCGCGGGCGTCGTCCAGTCGACGTCGAAGCCGCGCTCGCGGGTGTGCTCCAATACCTGTTCGAGTCGCCGGGTGCGATCGGGATTGTTGCCCGCGCCGCGGCGGATCCACGCGCGTTGTTCGTCCTGGTCGTCCCAGGCGGCGAGCGCCACTCCGAACGGCGGAGCGTACGGGATGCGATTGCCCGGAATTCCCGACGGCTGGGTGGCGGGCTCGCCCTCAAAAGCGGTGACCACCAACGAATCACCGAAACGCTCGACCACCGAGCAGGCGTAGCCGACTTCGCGGGACAATCGCAGCGCTGCCGCGCGGGCCGCATGCGCGAGCGGCCGGGCGGTGTCCGTTCGCGCCGCCACGACGGCCAGCGCGGGGCCGAGGGTGAACGTCTTGGCGACCGGATCGCGGCTGGCCCAGCCCCGGTCGCACAGCGTCTTCAGAATTGCGTGCGCCGTCGCCTGCGTGAGATCGAGCTCGCGCACGATGTCGGAGAACCGCAATCGCGCATTGCCCGACCGGGCCAGGAGCTCGACGACGTCGAGGACCCGGGCGGTCGGCGCAGACGTCGATCCGCGAATGGCTTGACTCCTCTTCCGCATGATCTAGAGTTCGAAGAACATTCGAGATCTTATATCGATAATTCGAGAAAGTTAACGCATTTGCGCGCCGTAGTCCTGAGCGGCGGCCGGCTGCGGGCCCGTCGCGGATCGTGGTCAATCCCAACGGAGACCCGCCATGACCGAACGTGACGACCGCCAGGACATCTCCGAGCTGCTGGTGCGCTACGCCACCGGGATCGACCGGCGCGACTGGCCACTGTTTCGCACCGTGTTCACCGCGGACTGCGAACTCGACTACGGCGTGATCGGGGCGTGGAAGGGCGTCGACGCCGTGGCGGACTTCATGGAGCAGGTGCACGCCCTGGCGGGGCACACGCTGCACCGCTTGACCAACCAGGCGATCACGGTCGACGGCGACAAGGCGACGGCGCGGACATATATCGACGGGCTGATCATGGCCGGCGACAACAATTCCGGCGTCAACGCGATCGGCTTCTACGACGACGAGATCGTGCGCACCGCCGCCGGCTGGCGCATCGCCCGCCGGCGCTACACCCAGGTACGCCTGACGACGGTCGGGAGCCCTTAGATGACGTTCGCAACCAAGTACGGGCCATGGGCGGTGGTGGCCGGCGCCTCGGACGGGGTGGGCGCGGCGTTCGCCCGCGGGCTCGCTGAGCGTGGCGTCAATGTCGTGCTGATCGCCCGCCGGCAAGCCGTCCTCGACGAAGTCGCGGCCAAGATCGAGAACGAGACGTCGGCGTCCACGCGCACCCTCGCGATCAATCTCGCCGAACCGGGCGCGGCGGCGGCGATCGCCGCGGCGACCAGCGACCTGCAGGTCGGCTTCCTCGTGTACTGCGCGGGTGCCGACCCGAACTTCCAGCCATTCCTTGCCAACCCGATCGAGGCCGCCGAAGCGATGGTGCAGCGCAACTGCACGGTGCCGATGCAGTTGTGCCACCACTTCGCTGCCGAAATGGTCGAGCGCGGACGCGGCGGGATCGTGCTGTTCGGTTCCGGCGCCGGCCTGGCCGGCGGGGCCAACATGGTCGCCTACGGCGCCTCGAAGGCGTTCGACATGGTCTTCGCCGAGGCGCTCTGGGCCGAGCTGCACGACAAGGGCGTCGACGTCCTGGGCCTCATCCTGGGCAAGACCGACACGCCCGCGTTGCGGCAACTCGAACACAGCCGCGGCCAGATAGCTTCGCTCGATGAGGTGCCGCCCGGCGCGGCCGCCGTGGCGGACGTCATCGCCGAGGCGTTCGAGAACCTGGGGAACGGACCGACCCTGATGGTCGGCGACATGATGCGCGCCGCGGCGCAAACGCTGGTGTCGCTAACCCGCAACCAAGCTGTCGAGCTCTTCGCCCAAGCCGCGGCCGCGGCCATGGGCCCGGATAATTAGCGGGAAGCTCCTCCTCTCGCGGCGCGTCGTACTGCACAGGGGCGGTTTCCGCGGCGGAAGGTTTGCCAAACTTCGGAATCAGGTCAGCCTAACTTTGGCGATGTCTCGTGTCTGGCCAGCAAAGATGGTCTTCCGCCCAAGGCCGCTTCGCCGATCCACCACGTTGCTGGCGGTTAGCTTCGCGGGTAACTTGGGTAGTCGTTCGGCACGACTAATCCAGCCGGAGTAGCCGCCACAGTCGCCACCCCTCCCCATCGAAGGATGACGATGCTCGCCACAGACAGACCCGCGACCGCGGTCTCGACGGCAGAACGCTCGCGGCGTCGTACCCTGGCCCGTTCGGCAGTGATCACCACGGCATTCGTCGCCCCGGCGATGGTGGTACGCATCGCCGGCCTACACCCCGACCCGGTCGTCGCCCTGCTGATCTTCGGGGCTGCGGTGGTGTCGGCCAGCTTCTTGCTGGCCTGGGCCGCAGAAGCCGCACAGATCGATGTCTCCGGCGGGATGGCGACCGCGATACTGGCGCTGATCGCGGTGCTGCCCGAGTACGCCGTCGACCTCTATTACGCGTACGTGTCCGGCCACAACGCCGATTACACGCAATACGCCGCCGCCAACATGACCGGATCCAACCGGCTGCTGATGGGTCTCGGCTGGCCCGTCGTGGTATTGGTCAGCATCGTGGTGGCCCGGAAGGCGGGTTCCGAGAAGGCCACCGGCTTGGCGCTGCAACCGGCCAATCGCGTCGAACTCGGGTTCCTTCTGATCGCCGGTGTCATCGCGTTCGCGATACCGGCAAGCGGCCAAATTCATTTCGGGCTGGGATTGGCGCTGCTGGCCTGGTTCGGGTTCTACCTCTACAAGGTCAGCCACGGCGACGTGGAGGAGCCGGATCTGATCGGGACCGCCGCCGCCCTGGGGGAGCTACCCGATCGCGGGCGGCGCATCGTCGTGGTCAGCCTCTTCGTCGCATCCGGGGCGGTGATTCTGCTGTGCGCCAAGCCGTTCGCCGACAACCTGGTCGCCGCGGGCACCGAACTGGGCATCGACCGGTTCCTGCTCGTCCAGTGGCTCGCGCCGCTTGCTTCCGAGGCCCCGGAGTTCATCGTCGCGACCATCTTCGCCGCCCGGGGCAAGGGCACGGCGGCCATCGCCATGCTGATTTCCTCCAAGGTCAACCAGTGGACGCTGCTGATCGGGTCGCTGCCGATCGCCCACCTGCTGGGCGGCGGCGGATTCTCCCTGCAACTCGACCCGCGCCAGGTGGAGGAAGTGCTGCTCACGGCCACCCAAACCATGATGGGCGTGGCGCTCCTATTGGCGCTGCGGTTCCAGCGCGCCGCGGCGTGCACGCTGCTGGCCCTGTTCGTCGTGCAGTTCCCCATCGCCACCACGCATGGCCGGCTACTGCTCTGCGGCGTCTACACGGCGGTGGCCATCGTCGCGCTGATCCGATATCGCCGACACCTGGCGGCCACCGTGCGGGCGCCGTTCGTCGGGACGGCCATCCGCCACAGCGGTCATCTCCACCACCCTGTGCCGGACCCCTAGTCCCCGAGGAAGACTCGCCGTATACGGTCCAGGTATGGATCGAGTGTCGGTGATCACCGGCGGCGCCGGTGGCATGGGTCTGGCCACGGCCAAAATCGTCGGCCGCGACCACACCCTGGTCCTCTGCGACGTCAGGCAGGACAGGCTATCCACCGCGGCCGCGACACTGGAAGAGCTCGGGATGCCAGTCACGGTCGTCAACTGTGACGTCACCGACCAGCGGGCGGTCGCTGACCTGCTCGACACCGCGAACGGCCTGGGGTCCCTTGCCTCGGTGATCCACGCCGCGGGGGTGAGCCCGAGCATGGGCCCCGCCGACTACGTCATGCGGACCAACGCGCTCGGCACTCTCAACGTCAATGAGGCGTTCTACTCGGCGGCCGGCAAGGGCGCCGTGATCGTCAACGTGGCATCGATGGCGGCCCATATGTTGCCCGCGGAAATGGTTCCGGTAGACCAGTTTCCGCTGGCGCGCCACGACACCGACGGGTTCATGGATGCCATGATGACGACCTGCAATGTCGTTCCCGAGGAAGCGCGATCCGGCCTGGCCTACGCCGTGAGCAAGAGCTTCGTGAAGTGGTACAGCCAATCGCAGGCCGAGAGATTCAACGCCCGCGGATTGCGCATCGTCTCGGTCTCGCCGGGGTCCATCGACACCGAGATGGGCCGGCTCGAGGAGCAGGCCGGCGCCGGCGCGATGGTTGCCAACGCCGCGGTCCCGCGCTGGGGCAAGCCGGAGGAGATGGCCGAGCTGCTCGCGTTCTGCGCCAGTGCCAAAGCGGGTTACCTGACCGGCACCGACATCCTCAACGACGGTGGTGTCGTCGCCTCGATGACCGAGCGAGCCAGGGTGGCCGCCGCCAAGGGTTGATCCCGACACACCGGCGACCGCGGACCGTTTCAAAAGCCCACCGCAGCGGCGGCATCGCTACCTATGCTGAGCGAATGCCGCAACGGGTGCTGCGCGAACGCCTGATAGATCTCGAGGTCCCGGACGAGGATGAGGCGCGCGGCCGGGCGCAGCGCAAAACCGTGCCGCGGCGCGCGCTCGCACAGCTGACTCCGTCCGAGAAGTCCGCCACCGAAATCCTGGTGGCGCAAAATGCCGGCCGGCTACGCGAACTCGTCTCGCTGCGATTCGCCCGGATGCTCGCGGACCCCTTCTCTTTCTACCGCGGGTCGGCCGCGGTCATGGCCGCCGACCTGGGCGCCAGCCCGTCGAGCGGGATCGAAGTGATGTGCTGCGGCGACGCTCACGTGTCCAACTTCGGCATGTACGCGGCGCCGCACCGCTCAATAGTGTTCGACCTGAACGACTTCGACGAGGCAGCCGTCGCCCCGGCGGAATGGGATGTCAAGCGCCTGATCACCAGCACGATCGTCGGCGGCCGCCATGCCGGGCATCCGGCCAAGGCCATCCGCCGCTGTGTCGGGCAGGCGCTGGTCGGCTACCAGACCAGCCTGCGGGCGATGCTCGCGATGGACGTGCTGGAACGCTACTACCTGCGGGTGGAACCGGAGCGCCACGCCGGCGCGGTATCCAAGGGGCTGCTCGGCGTGATTCAGAAGACGACTTCCCGGGCGCGCAGCCGGACGTCGGCGCGGATCTTCAAACAGCTCACCGAGATTGGTCCCGACGGAACACCGCGGCTAAGGGAGGCGCCCCCGGTTCTGCAGCACGTCGACGAGGACGTCGAAGCCGTACTGCTGGAGTCGATTCAGGAATATCTGGCCACCGTCCCCGCCGACATCGCGCTTGTGCTGTCGCACTTTCGCGTCACCGACCTGGCGTTGCGGGTGGTCGGCGTCGGCAGCGTCGGCACCCGGTGCTACTTGGTGATCTTGGTGGGCCCCAACGGCACCCCGCTGATCCTGCAGATCAAGGAGGCGACCCGATCGGTGCTCGACGAATACGGCGGCTGGCCTCAGCCGGCCATGCTGGCGGCGGCCGTCGAGGCCAAGGGCCAGGGCATGCGTGTCGTCGACGGCCAACGAATACTGCAGGCGATGTCGGACGTGTTCCTCGGGCCGACCCGCAAGGACGGCCGCGACTACTACGTTCGTCAGTTCCATGACATGAAGGGCACTGTCGACACCGCGGGCATGGCGGCCTCCACATTCAGCGACTACGTCACCGCCTGTGCGGTGCTGCTGGCGCGGGCGCACTCGCAGAGTGCGAACGCGTCGTTGCTGCGCGGCTACGTCGGCACCAGCGACGTCGTGCACGACGCCGTGGCCGAGTGGTGTTACACCTACGCCGACAAGTCGCTCGACGATTTCCACCAATTGAGGGCCGCGGCCGCCGCCGGTGACATCGAGGTTGCCGCGGATCCCGCCCGCTAGCTCTGACGGGCCACGGCAGAAAGGCGGCAGGAGTCGATGCGCAGCCGCGCGGCCATCCTCTACGAGTACGGCCGGCCGTGGTCGGTCGAAGAGTTCGAGCTGGATCCGCCGAAAGCGGGCGAGGTGCTGGTGCGGCTGGCCGCCACCGGACTCTGCCACTCCGACGAACACATCCGGCAGGGCAAGCTCGCCCCGCCCCCGGATACGTTGCGCGCCCTGGGGTTACCGGCCATGTCACCGACGATCGGCGGGCACGAGGGCTCCGGCGTGGTGGTCGATGTCGGGACGGGCGTCGCCGGGCTCGCGCCCGGCGACCACGTGGTGACGTCCTTCGTCGCGGTCTGCGGCCAGTGCCGGTGGTGCGCCTCGGGGATGGAGTACCTGTGCGACACGGGGTCGGGGACGTTGGCGCCCGGCATGCCGACGGACGGCACCTTTCGCCATCACACCGCCGACGGGCGAAGCCTCGGCCACGTGTCCAAGATCGGCGCGTTCGCCGAACACACTGTCGTGGCAGCGAATTCGCTGGTGAAGATCGATCCGCGGTTTCCGCTGGTGCCCGCCGCGCTGCTCGCCTGCGCGGTTCCCACCGGGTACGGCTCGGCGGCCCGGCGTGCCGGGGTGCGGGGTGGTGACACCGTGGTGGTGATCGGCACCGGCGGAATCGGCACCGCGGCCGTTCAGGGCGCCCGCATCAGCGGCGCCGCCCGCATCGTCGCGGTCGACGTGAGCGACTTCAAGCGCACCTCCGCAATGAAATTCGGGGCGACCCACACCGCCGCGACAGCTCCGGATGCGCTCGAGCTGGTCGCGGACCTGACCCGCGGCGTGATGGCGGATGCGGTCGTGGTCTCCCCCGCCATGATCGGCGAGGCCGACGTCGGGACGGCGCTGGCGCTCACCCGCAAGGGCGGCACCTGCGTGCTGACCGGGCTGCCATCGCCGGCGACGCACTCGATCGCCGTCGCGCTGCAGGACTTCATCCTGATGAACAAGACGTTGTGCGGCACGGTGTTCGGCTCGTGCAACCCCAAGAGCGACATCGCGCTGCTAGCCACGCTGTACGAGTCGGGTCAGCTACTCCTCGACGAGATGATCACCAAACGCTACCGGCTCGACGACATCAACGAGGCCTACGCCGACCTGGCCGCCGGCCGCCTGATCCGCGGGGTCATCGATTTCGGCCTCGGCTAGCCCAGAGGGTTGGGGGCCGTTGCGGTGCAACCAGTCTCGCGGCCGCAGCCGCCAGGTCCGCCGGGCGTACTCCAGCTCGGTGTACGGCCACTGGGTGACGATGCGGCCGGTCGGCGAGCGGAAGTAGCTCTCGCACTGCGTCCACACGCTGCGCTCCAGGTCGCCGGTCAGTTGCTCGTTGTATCGGCGCTCGACCTCCGACCGCACCTCGAGGTAGCCCCCGCGACGCGCCAGCCGACTGGCCGCACTCGCGACAAGCCGGGCACCCGCCTCGAGGATGTAGACGATCGAATTGCCGCCCTGGTTGGTGTTGGGGCCGTACAACATGAAGAAGTTGGGGAATCCGCTGGTCGCCACACCGAGGTAGGCGCTCGGGTCGGCACCCCATCGCTCGTGCAGACTTTCGCCGCCTCGTCCGACCACCTCAATGCCGGCGAGGTAGCGGCTGGTTTGGAATCCGGTGGCGCACACAATGGCGTCGGCATCCACCAATTCGCCGCCGACAGTCGCGATCGACGTCTCGGTAACTCGTGCGATCGGTTCGGTCACCAGATCGACGTGGTCCTTCTGCAGCGCCAGGTAGTAGTCATTGCCGAGTAGCACCCGCTTGCAGCGGAATGGATAGTCGGGAGTCAGGGCGAGACGAAGCCACTCATCTTCGACGGTGCGCTCGAGAAAGGACGTTGCGACCTGTGAGCGGCTTGCCACCTGTGGGTCTTTGACAGCGTTCCCGGCGAAGTCGTGGAACTGCTTCCAGATTCGCCACCGTTCCCTGCGGGCCGCCCACGGATTGCGGCGAAACCTCGCCATTTCCCGAGCACTGAACGGGCGGTCGTCCTTGGGCACCATCCAGGGGGGCGTTCGCTGGAACACGGTCACACCCGAGGCGATTCCAGCGAGTTCCGGCACCACCTGCACCGCGCTGGCACCGGAGCCGATCACTGCGACTTTCCTGCCGGCCAAGTCCACGCCCGGATCCCACGCCGACGTGTGCATCAGGTGGCCGCGGTAGCTGCTCAGACCCTCGATGTCTGGCAGCTTGGGAGCACCAAACAGGCCGACAGCGCTGACCACCACATCGGCGCGCAATGTGGTGACCGTATCGCTATTTGCTTGCTGCAGTTGCAATTCCCACTGCCGGCTGTCCTCGGCCCATTGCGCGTGCCGGACGTAGGTCTGCAAGGTCAGGTGGCGGCGCAGGTCGAAGTCGTCGACCACTGACTCCAGGTAGGCCAGAATCTCGGGCTGGCGAGCGTAAGTACGGCTCCAGTCCCGTTTCAGCGCGAACGAGAACGAGTACAGGTGGCTCTGCACGTCGCATGCGGCGCCGGGGTAGGTGTTGCGCCGCCATGTTCCGCCCACACCGTCGGCACCTTCGATAATCAACAAGTCGTCAATGCCTCTGCGGCGCAACGCTACTGCCGCGGCGATCCCCCCGAAACCGGCGCCGATAATTGCGACTCTCGGCTGCGGGCGCCGCCGTGTCGGCGCTTCGAGCCGACCGAGAAAATACCGGCGAGCGGCGGCGCGGCTGGTCATGGTGCGATCTGCTTGTTTCGCAGTTCCAGTCCCTCCAGCGCGCCGCAGGCACGCCAATCCGCAAGGATGTCAGCGTATTCGGTTGGGGTTCCGAAGAAGAAGCTGCCCTGCCGGGTCTTCGCGTCGGCCTGCCCCTCCCGGTTGTAATAGCCGGGAGTGCAAGTCTTGGCCCGCTCGGCGGTGAGAGCGGAGCGGGTAAGCACGGTGTCGACCCAGGCGGCCTCGGCGTCCGCGGCCGCCTCGATCTCGGTGATGCCTTGCTCAAGGGCACGGGCGATGATCCAGGCGACGTGGCGGGCCTGCACCTCGAGGAGGTGGGGGAAGTTCACTGTGAGTCCGGACTGGGCGATGCTCTCGATGAAACAGTTTGGGAAACCGTGCACGCACAAACCGTGCAAGGTCCGAACCCCGTCGCGCCATGCGTCGGTCAGCGTCAAGCCGTCCCGGCCGACCACTTCGAAGCCGGTGCGACGACTGTAGTCGGTTCCCACCTCGAAACCGGTGGCGAAGATCAAACAGTCCAGCTCGTATTCGATTCCGTCGACGACGACGCCGGTCTCGGTGATGCGCTCGACTCCGCGCCCGTGGGTGTCGATCAACCTGACGTTGTCGCGGTTGAAGGTTTGTAGATACTCGTCATGAAAACACGGCCGTTTACAGAAGTACCCATACCACGGCTTGAGCGCCTCCGCGGTCGCGCGGTCAGCCACGAGGGCGTCCACGCGGGCGCGGATCTCTTCCATCTGGGCGAAGTCGGCCAGTTCCACTTCGCGGACCCGCTGCAGCGGATCGGAACCGTTGCCCGTGCCGTGGCGCATCACCGGCAGCTTCCGGGTGATGCTGGTCCATGCGTCGGCGACCAGGTCTTCTTCGGCGTGGCCGCCGGCGGTGAGAATCTGGAAGTTCTCGATACGGCGCCGCTGCCAGCCAGGTGAAAGTGTGTCCACCCACTGCGGGTCGGTAGGCCGATTCGCCCGCACGTTCACCGACGAAGGCGTGCGCTGAAACACACACAGCTGCTCACTCTTTCGGGCTAAGTGCGGGACACACTGGATCGCCGTGGCGCCGGTACCGATGATGCCGACCCGCTTGTTGCGCAGATGTTCAAGGTCTTTGCCGGTGTACGCGTAATCCCAGCGGCTGGTGTGAAACATATGACCGCGAAACGACGCGATTCCGGCTATGCCGGGAAGCTTGGGTTTGTTCAAGTAGCCATTGGCCATCGAGATGAACCGGGCCCGCATCGTGTCGCCTCGATCGGTGGCGATAATCCACAGTGAATCCTCTGGATACCAACGGATTTCCTGCACCTCCGTCTGCAAGCATGCGTCGCGGTAGAGGTCGTAGTGCTCGGCGATGCGACGGCAGTGCGCGAAGATCTCCGCGCCCTTGGCGTACTTTTCGGTGGGGATGTAGCCGAGCTCCTCCAGCAGCGGCATGTACACATACGACTCGACGTCACAGGCGATTCCCGGATAGCGATTCCAGTACCAGGTGCCGCCCACGTCGGCCGTCTTATCGATCAGTCGCACACTGTCGACGCCCTGTTCGCGCAGGCGTGCACCGGTCAGCAGGCCGCCGAAGCCAGCCCCTATGACCGCGACGTCGACGGTGTCGGTAAGCGGGTCGCGGATGCGGCGCGGTTCGGCCCACGGATCCTCGGCGAAGGAAGCGAACCGGCCCGCCACCTCCACATACTGTTGGATGCCGTCAGACCGTAACCGTCGCCGCCGCTCCTGGTCGTACTTTCGTCGTAGCGCCTCTTCGTCAAATGGCAGACCATCCGCTGTCGTCACCATCCACGATCCCTTCTGCCGGCTCGCTGGGCCGAGCCGAGTCGCCCAGCGGATGTACGCGTCGAGGCATACACCGCGAGCTTATAATCAATCGATTGATCATATCAACGGGCCCGTCCTTCTGCTCACCACTGATCCGCGAGGGCTCAACGCCGGGGTGGGCGCCTGCCACCAGCCGCCCGGCGCGCTGGTGCCGCCCCGCCTCCCGAGAACAATGCGCCCCTGATCAACGGCTTCGCTGCCGAAAGCGCCCGCTGGTATGCCTTGGGCGAGGCCGTTGCGGCCAGTTCGGTCAGGCCGTACAAGAGCGCATAGATCACCTCGACGGTGGCTCGTGCCTGCGCGCGATCGTCCGAGCGCCGTGTGCCATGCGCGTCGTAAATCACGCCCTCGATGATTTCGCGTAGCGCATGCAATTCGACGTCGCCAGGGCCGCCCGCCGACTGGTCGGCGGTGCCCTGGGCACGGATCGCCCACTCAAAGGCCGCCAGGTCCGGATACTCACGCATTAGCCGACCCGACTCGTCCAGTACTGCCTCTATGCGGTCGACCGCGTCGCCCGGCTGTTCGGCGGCTCGGCGCAACCGGGGCAGCGCGATCTCGGTTCTCGCCGCGACGGCCGCGTTGATCAGTTCAGTCTTGGTCGGGAAGTAGTTGTAAAGGCTGGCACTGGTGACGTTGGCCGTGCGAGCGATTTCGCGGATCGTTGCCCGCGAATAACCCTTCTCGGCCACACACCGCATCGTGGCGGCGATGACGCGCTGACGCGTCTGCGCGCCGCTCGCACCGACAGGACGGCCCAGTTGATTTGTCGTCGTCATATCCCCAGCCAAATCGGGCAAGCCGCCGCTCCTGTGTCTATCGGTCGCCCACAGCGATCGTCGACCGATACGGGGACGGCGCGCTGCGCGGCTGAAGCCAATATTAGGTGCCGCGGACGTCCGGATCACGTCCATTGGCGTGCTGTTAATTAAACAATCGATCGCTTAATATGCTTCGCGTGGGTAGCGTGCGCGGCACGCGATTGGTGTTGCGCCCTTCGCGCGGTGTACCCACGAGGAGGGGTTAACCATGAAGGGTTGGCAACCTGCGATGCCAGTGCGAACGTGCAGGCGTCACGAGCCGGGTGGGTGCCGATGAAGGTGGCTGTGACCGGCCCGGCCGGCTACGTCGGCGTGAACCTGGTGCACGTGCTGATAGGCCGTGGCCACCGTATCGTGGCCATCGATCTCAAGAACTTCGACCGCATTTCGCATCCCAACCTCACAACGGTGTGCGCCGACATCCTCGACGCCGCCGCAATGCGTACGGCGTTGGACGGTGTCGAAGTCGTGTTCCATCTGGCCGCAGTCATCACCATGGCCCGCCGTGACGATATGGCGTGGCGGATTAACACCGAGGGCGTGCGCAGCGTCGCCGAAGCAGCGTTAGGGACGGGTGTGCGCAGAATGGTGCTCTGCAGCTCCTTGAATGCGTTCGACCCCCGCAATGAGGGAGGACCGGTCGACGAACGCACCCCTCGATCCTCCGCCAGCGATCTTCCGCTCTATGACCGCTCGAAATGGCAAGGCGAATGTGAGTTTTCGCGCGTGGTGGAGCGAGGTCTCGACGGGATTATCGTCAACCCCACCGGGGTGGTCGGCCCGGTCGACTACGGTCCCGTGCGATTGAATCGGATGCTTCTGGAGGCAGCCCGCGGTCGGATGCTCGTCGCGATCGGCGGCGGTTTTGACATGGTCGACGTGCGCGACGTCGCATCGGGTTTGTGTGCGGCGGCCGAACACGGCCGAACTGGCGAAAACTACATCTTGGGGGGACATTTCGTCTCGTTTATGGATGCTTTCCGCATAGCGGCCGCCTGCACCGGTCGGCGCGGCCCTTTAGCCGCCCTGCCGCTGCCGGTGCTGAAGCGATGCGCGCCGCTGCTCGACACCCTCGGTACCTGGCTGCGCCGCGACATGGTTGGCGCTGCGATGATCGATACTCTCGTCAACGCTCCGCGCGTGAATGCGGCCAAGGCCCGAGGCGAGCTCGGTCACCGACCGCGCGGCACCGAAACCACCATCGCCGACCTGGTGTCGTTTTTCCAACACATCGGCCGCCTACCAATACCACGCAAGGTCAGGACAACCGCCGATCAGGTGGCGCCGCCCTATGACCGCTGAAAGAGTGATTCATGGGTTTGATGACTGCATTGCGCTTCAACATGACCAACGTCGCCGATCCTGCGGGAAGGCACGTGGATCGCTACCAGGCCGCCCTGGAGATGGCCGCTTATGCCGATCAACACGGCTTCACCGGTATCAGCTGCGAGGAGCACCATCTGGCGGCCACCGGGTGGTTACCCTCGCCCCTGATCATGGCCGCCGCCCTCGCGGGGCGGACTACTCGGGTGCGTATCAGCATCAACGCACTGCTGATCACTCTCTACGACCCGGTGCGGTTGGCGGAAGACATCGCGGTGCTGGACAACCTTTCTAACGGAAGGTTCGGTTTCGTTGCCGGCATGGGTTATCGGCCCGAAGAATACGCGGCGGTAGGCAAAGACTGGACGCAGCGTGGTGTGTTGATGGATCGCTGCATCGAGGTGCTGCTCGACGGGTGGAGCGACGATCCGTTCGAGCACAACGGACGGACCGTCAATGTCACCCCAAAGCCACACACGCGTCCTCGGCCGTTCTTTTTCGTCGGTGGCATGAGCCCTGCTGCCGCGCGGCGCGCGGCGCGGTTCGGGCTTCCCTTCGCGCCGCCGATGGCCATGCCCGAAGTTGAAGCCATCTACGCCGAGGAACTCGAAAAACACGGCCGCCGCGGTTTCGTCTACCGCCCGGAGAATGGCAGCACCGTGACGTTGTTGAGCTCCGACCCGGACACCGCCTGGAAGACTTATGGGCCCTTCATCATGAATGAAGCGGTGGAATACAGCCGGTGGAAGCGCCCCGGCGTCACCCGTCCCCACGACATGGCGGCACACTCCATCGAAGAGGTGCGCAGCCGCAACATCGTTGAGATCCTCGCCCCCGAGCAGCTGCTCGATCAGATCGCCAATGGCAGAAGAGAAGTCGTGATGAACCCCCTCGTCGGCGGGTTGCCCCTAGAAGAAGGCTGGGCAAGCCTGCATCTGCTCACCGAGAAAGTGCTGCCAGCTGTCAGCGGGCCCGCAGTGAGTGCCCCCGACGGGACCCGCCAGTCTGATCTCATGATATAATCAACTGATCGATTAATAGTTCCAGGACAGTACGCCGCAGGAAGTACAGGCATGCACATCGAGCAGGATCATGTAGCCGAGTTGTTTGTACCTGATGACGCCGCGGCGCCGTCTTTGACCGGAAGGCCCGCATCGTGACCGTCGCGTCGTCACAGCTCGGACGGCCGGTCGGTGCCAACGGCGAGGAAACGCGTCGGCGGATCATCACCGCGACCATGCGGTGTGTGGCCGAGGTCGGATACTCACAGGCAAGCATCCGCGAAATCGCCCGTGCCGCCGGCATGACCAGCGGCAGCCTGTATCACTATTTCCCTAACAAGGCCGAACTGCTCAAGGCGACGGTCAAGGAGATCGAGGAACTCGTCTTCCCGCAGCTACGCGCGGCCGCCGCCGGTGGCGGGGATGTCGTCGACCGCCTCGAGGCGGTGCTCGACGAGTCCGACCGGCTGATGGGCGAATATCCCTACCTGGCCGCGTTCGAGCGCGCCATCCGCGCCGAAAGCGCCGCCTACCTACGCAGCGGCGACCCCAACCGCGCCGGGTTCAAACCCTTGCGGGGCATCATCAACGACATCATCGAAGACGCCCGGGCGCATGGGGAATTAGCCGCCGACATCGACGCCGCAGGAACCATCGATGCGCTCTACGCACTGACGCGCGGCCTGACCGAACAGGCGGCCAACCTGACGCCGCGCGCCTATCACGCCACCCTTAGCGCGGCCAAACAGCTGATCCGAGGAACGCTGTTCGCGCCTAATGCCAAGCGCCAAGCTGCACGGCGGCGTTGACGTCGGGCCGTATCAACCGAATCCGCTGTCGCTACACGAAGGAATCCCGAGATGGCCGATCCGAACATTCCCGCCGCTTTCGATTTCACCGATCCCGACATCTACGCACAGCGTCTTCCCGTCGACGAACTCGCCTTGCTGCGGCGGACGGCGCCGATCTGGTGGAACGAGCAGCCGGTTGGCAAGGGCGGGTTCAACGACGGCGGCTTCTGGGTCGTGACCAAACACAAGAACGTCAGAGAGGTATCGCTGCGCAACGACGTCTTCTCCACCTACGAGAACACTGCGCTCCCAAGATATCCGGATGACGTCGAGCGCGAGAACATCGACGCAGCGCGCGCGTCGATCCTCAACATGGATGCCCCCCACCACACCCGGCTGCGCAAGATCATCTCTCGCGCCTTCACCCCGCGAGCCGTCGGACGCCTGCGCGACGAACTCAACGACGGCGCGCGGGCAATCGTCAAAGCCGCTGCCGCCCAGGGATCCGGGGACTTCGTCGAGCAGGTGGCCCACGACCTGCCGCTGCAGGCCATCGCCGGGCTGCTCGGTGTGCCGTTGGAGGACCGCACGAAGTTATTCCGCTGGGCGGACGAAATGACCGGCAGCGAAGACCCTGAATACGCCGACAGCGACGGCCAAGCGTCGTCGGTCAAGGTGCTGACCTACGCCATGGAGATGGCCGACATCAAGACGAAGAAGCCTGGTGACGACATTGTCACCACACTGGTGAAGGCAGACATTGACGGAGAGAAGCTGTCGGAAGCGGAATTTGGCTTCTTCGTTCTCACGCTGGCCGTGGCGGGAAACGAGACCACGCGTCACTCCATTACCCAGGGCATGATGGCGTTCAGCGACTTCCCGGACCAGTGGGAGGTGTACAAGCGTCTACGGCCCGAGACCGCGGCCGACGAGATCGTACGCTGGGCAACCCCGATCACGGCTTTTCAGCGCACGGCGCTAGAGGACACCGAGCTTTCCGGCGTGCAGATCAAGAAGGGCGAGCGGGTGGTGTTGTTCTACCGCTCGGCTAATTTTGACGAAGAGGTGTTCGAAGACGCCCACACGTTCAACGTTCTCCGAAGTCCCAACCCGCAGTTAGGCTTTGGCGGCACCGGGGCGCACTTTTGCATCGGTGCGAACCTGGCGCGGATGACGATCAACCTCATCTTCAACGCCATCGCCGACCAGATGCCTAATCTGCGACCGCTGTCGCCGCCGGAGCGGCTGCGCTCGGGATGGCTCAACGGCATCAAGCACTGGCAGGTGGACTACACCGGCGCCGGACAAGCGCATACGCCAGCACAATGACGGCCGTGCCGGCGATGTCGCGCCGTGTCAGTCCGGCTGGCCGAATGCCCGACGTCTTGTCACGCATCCGAAAGGAGACCTGGGCGCTGTATCAGGTCGGCCGCGCCGGGGCGCTGCGGCCGATGCCGCTGCGCCGACTTCCCGAACTGTTCCAGGCGATGCGCGCCTACGGCCCGACCGGTGGGGCGGTGCGCGCCGCGGCCCTGCGTTACGGCGATCGGACCGCACTGATCGATGAACACGGCCCGCTGACCTTCGCTGAGCTGGACATCCGCTCCAACGCGCTGGCCAATGCGTGGCGTGACCGCGGGCTGCGTGGCGGTGACGGCGTGGCCATCCTGGCCCGCAATCACCGTGGCTTCGTCGACGCGCTGTTCGCCGGCGCCAAAAGCGGGGCGCGAATCGTGTTCCTCAACACCGACTTCGGCGCCGACCAGCTCCGCGACGTGTTGACGCGAGAGCGCGCCGACCTGCTGGTGCACGATGCCGAGTACGTGGATGCGGTCACCGCGATCGACTTGCGGCTGGGATGTGTCACCGCGTGGAACGAAAAGCCGACAGCGCATAGCCTCGACGGCCTGATCGAGCACGGCGATCCGTCGCCGCCGCCGCCCTCGGCAGCCAAGGCCCGGCTGGTCATATTGACCAGTGGCACCACCGGGACCCCGAAGGGGGCCCCTCGTACCGAGCCGCGATCACTGCTGCCGGCGGGCGGCCTGTTGAGCAAGGCGCCGTTTCGGTCGCGTGAGGTCACCGAGTGCTGCGTCCCGTTGTTTCACGCGCTGGGCTTCGGCCATCTGATGCTCAGTCTGCTGATGGGTTCGACACTGGTGGTGCACCGCCGCTTCGACGCGGACCACACGCTGCAAAGCCTCGCCGAACATCGCGCGACGGCGATGGTTGCTGTGCCCATCATGCTGCGCCGGCTCATCGACCTTGGGCCGCAGGAATTCTCGGGCAAGGATCTCTCGGCGCTGCGAATTGTGTTCGTCGCCGGCTCGCAGCTTGGCGCCGCGCTGTGCCGAGAGACCATGGATGTCTTCGGCCCGGTCATCTACAACATGTACGGGTCCACCGAGGTCGCCTACGCCACGCTCGCCACACCAGTGGATCTGGCCGTTGAGCCCGGCTGCGTCGGCCAAGTGGTGCCCGGCACGGCTGTCAAGCTCTACGACAACCGCGGTCAACCCGTGCCGATCGGGTCACCGGGCCGGATCTTCGTCGGCAACGACATCACGTTCGACGGGTACACCGGCGGGGGCACCAAGGAATCCATCGACGGCCTGCTAGCCACCGGCGATATCGGCCATTTCGATGCCGGCGGCAGGCTGTTCATCGACGGTCGCGAGGACGACATGATCGTCTCCGGCGGAGAGAATGTCTTTCCCGCTGAGGTCGAGGACGCGCTGGCAGCCCATCCGGCCATCCGCGAGGCAGCGGTCATTGCTGGGGCCGACGACGAGTACGGGCAGCGGCTGCGCAGCTTCATCGTGCTACAGCCCGGCGCGACGCTCACCGAGCACGACGTCAAAGAGATTGTGCGACAAAGGCTTGCGCGGTTCAAAGTACCGCGCGACGTCCACTTCGTCGAAGCGTTACCCCGTAATCCCACCGGCAAGGTCATCAAGCGCCTGCTCGACGGACAGGGGTAGTTCGCGCGCCGGACGCTACAGTGACCGCAGCCGGCGGATCCGGTC
Organism: uncultured Actinomycetota bacterium; assembly: GCA_963820045.1. GTDB lineage: Bacteria > Actinomycetota > Actinomycetes > Mycobacteriales > Mycobacteriaceae > Mycobacterium. The sequence continues at coordinate 750,358 of CAWFYN010000010.1, read as the reverse complement.
GGCGATGACTCGCTGTGAAACGCCCGCGCGCGGCGCCAGCCATTCGAACGCGTGTGGACAGCCCGGATGCACGTGCAACTCGGTCGGCACGCCCGCAGCTGTCAGTCGGCGCGCGTAGGCGATGTCTTCGTCGCGGAAGATGTCGAGGTCTCCGACGTCAAGGTAGGCCGGGGGTAACCCGGATAGGTCGGTGGCCCGGGCTGGGGCAGCATACGACGCGACGCCATCACTGCCGACGGTCTCGCCCAGCAAGGCCGCCCAACCGGTGACGTTGTCGTTGTGGGTCCACGTCAACAACCGTGCCAACTCCGAATCCGGTATCGAGGTCCGATCATCGAGCATCGGATACACCAGTATTTGCAGGGCGATCGGCGGTCCGGCGCGGTCGCGGGCCAAAAGACACACCGACGCTGCCAAGCCACCCCCGGCGCTGTCGCCCATGACCGCGAGGCGTGTCGGGTCGATCTGCAGCTCGGCGCCGCGCCTGGCCAGCCACAGCAACGCCGCATAGCAGTCCTCGACTGGCACCGGATGAGGATGTTCGGGCGCGACGCGGTAGTCGACCATCAGCATCGGAACCCCTGACATGGTGACGTAGTGGCGCACCGCTGCGTCATACAACGGGCCGAGCTCGTCGAGACCGAAAATCATTCCGCCGCCGTGCAGATACAGCCCCGCGCTGCGCGGTTGTTGCACCCCAGCACGCCGATACCAGCTCAGCGCTACCGTTGCATCGTCGTAGGTGCGCATCGCGAAGCGCCGGACTTCGACACTTTCGACGGACGGCAGAAAACCGGCCGCTTGCTCGAACATTTGGCGTGCCTTGGCCCTGCGGGTCGAGATGTCACCGACCGGGGGCGGTTCGGTCGGAGCCGCGGGTGCCAGCGCGGCCAATGCGGCCGCGACCTCGGGATCAATTCGCAGTGCCATTTGCGGTCAGGGGTGACGCCGCCACTTCACGCGGGGACCTGGTCGGCGCCGAAGTCGGCAACCAGCGAGTCGATGGTGATCTGGGCCACGACGTTCATATCTGCGTCGTAAATCTCGTAGAGCAGACCTGTCGGCGAGTCCGGCCGTGCGCCGAAGTAGACCAGGCCGCCGTTGTCTCCGCCGCGCTCGAGATGTGGCTTTTGGTCGTTGCCAGTCAGGGCGTATTCACCGGCACACCGGAACCGATGGTTGCCGACTGACCCGTCTTCTTCGACGTCCCACAGGTGTTGCTCGCCATCCAGGACAATGACGCTGGTGGCGGCCGCGTGGCGGTGGATAGGGCAGTGGCCACCATCACCTTGCCACCGCACGACCATGTCGAGGGTTGCGGCGTCCCGGTCGTAGCCCAGGATTGTGTAGTCGTGGTGAATCTTATGTCTCGAGCCTGGCCGTCCCGTCACTTCTTTCCATCGGTAGCGCGACGGGTCGAACGTGCCGTTGATCATCGCTTGACCTCCTGACTGCACAGGCTTGGAAGGCGATAAACATCTCGCGGCGATGCACCATCGCCCTTCATCACCGCGCTACCGCCTTGGCCGCAATCACCAGTTCCTGCTGAGCGTCCAGTTGATTCGGCAATGTGTACAGCCAACGCATGTCAGTGAGCCTAATCTCGGCAGATGATATAATCAACCGCTTGATCACATCTCGCTATCCGTAACGGCCTCGTGCCGCGACCTTCGCCTACGAAACGCGGCCGGTCGTCCCCGCATTCTTATGGCTGAGAACGCATTACGGGTCTATCGGCGAGGCCGATCGGCGAAGCTAGCGGCAATCGAATCACCCAGGATCCAGAGCGAAACCCCGAGCAGCACCAAATCCTTGAGCAGGAACTGACCCGGCAGCGCCGACAGCACGGGAACGCCACCGGCACGGGTCGCGACCACGCCCGGGGTGGTGAAGAGGAAGCTCAGTGTTCCCAGGAACAGCACCACCGCGAGCGCGCTGCCGGCCGCCGACGCGCGCGGCCACACCGGTCTCAGCGCAATCAGCACGGCGGCAACGATTTCCATGGTCCCCAGCGCGCGTGCGACCGCGGTGACGCTCAGCACGTCGTAGATCCAGCTCATCAGCGGACTGTGTTCGACGAGCACGCGAGATTCCATCTTCACGTACTTGCCGAACCCGATCCAGGCCAGAACGACGACCAGCCCGTACCGACTGATGAGCTGTGCCCACCGGGTCAGCGACTGCGCCACGGGGTGCGGTGTCGCTACGGGGGCAATGGCGGTGGCGGTCACGGGCGACTCGTTTTCGTTCACGGGGCAACCACGATTGACGCCCCGCTCGCGTTCAGCGTCGCGGCTTCATCCGGTGTAACGATCGCGCAACTGGGCCAGCGTCGCTTCGATGCCGGCGGCATTGCCTTTACAGGCCCCGATCCGCTCGTAGTACTTCAGCGCGTTCTTGACCGCACCGGCCTCGCGATAGTCGAACGTCTCGGTGACCCGCGTCAGGGTCGGTGAGAGCGACTCGAATTCCCACCGCCAGCGGTGGCCCACCGGGTGACGCCATTCGACCAGTTCGTTCGGTTTGAGGGCGGTCACCGTGCTGGTGATGCGATACGGTACGCCGTACATCTTCATCTTCGTCGAAAACTTCGATCCCACAACCATTTCCGAGGGCACCTTGATGTTGCCCCGCACGGTGCCCGATCCGTCCAGTTCGCTGTGGCGACGGGGATCGGCGGCCATGGCGTACAACTCGGCGGCCGGCGCCGCCACTTCGACCGACCGGCTCACCTGCCGCGGACCCGCGTCGACAACTGTGACCGTCATAATCTTCCTTTCGGCTGTCCGGCAGCGTCAGGTCGACGCTACGCTCGCCGAGTTGGATTTTTGCGAGTGTTCGAGCAACGACCTCGACCAGGAGCTGACCAGCTTTCCTGCGCTGCACGAGAGGAACCCAAAAGACCGATGAGCCAGTCACTGTCGGGAAGGGTCGCGCTGATCACCGGCGCCGCGCGGGGACAGGGCCGGGCGCACGCCGTACGCCTGGCCGCCGAAGGCGCCGACATCATCGCGGTCGACATCGCCGGTCCATTGCCGCCGAGCGTTCCCTACGATTCGCCGACGCCCGAAGATTTGGCCGAGACGGCACGATTGGTGCGCGCCAACGACCACCGCGTCATCACCGCGACCGTCGACATCCGCGACCTCGACGCACTCAGAGGTGCCGTCGACCGGGCGGTCGGCGAACTGGGCCGGCTCGACATCATCGTCGCCAACGCGGGGATCTGTAGCCCCACACCCTGGAACCAGATCACCGCGGACGCGTTCCGCGACACCATCGACACCAACGTGACCGGCACCTGGAACACCGTGATGGCCGGCGCTCAGCACATCATCGACGGCGGCCGCGGCGGGTCGATCATCCTCATCGGGTCGGCCGCCGGCATCAATATGCAGTCGTTCATGATCCACTACACGGCGAGCAAGCACGCGGTCGTAGGGATGGCGCGCGCATTCGCCGCCGAGCTCGGCCGGCACAATATCCGCGTCAACAGCCTCAACCCCGGGGCGGTCGCGACACCGATGGGTACCGGGCGCATGCGCGAAGCGCTGCAAACAGCCGCCGACTCCTACCCGCACTTGCGGGGCCTGCACAAGCCGCTCCTGCCCGAGGGAATCGCCCAGCCGGAGGACATCGCCGATGCCGTCGCCTGGCTCGCCTCCGACCAGTCCCGGTTGGTCACGGCAACCCAGGTATCGGTCGATATCGGCGTCGGCTACGTCTGATCCCGGCCGGGGACCGATCCCGGCCGCGCCCTGGCACCCTCGACCAGGCAGAATGGTGTTGCCCCGGCGACCTCGGTCGGGTCCGGGTCTCGACCTGAGCGACCGTCGGCAGCAACGGCTCGGCGGGTATCAGGAAGGGAGATCATGACCACCAGCGAATACCGCGTCGAAGGGATGAGCTGCGGCCACTGCGAGGCCGCCGTGCAGGACGAGGTCGGCCGCCTCCCCGGCGTGCAGCGCGTGGACGTGAACGCCGGCACCGGCAGGCTGGTGATCACGAGTTCGGTTCCCATCGACGCGGCCGCGGTCCTCGGCGCGGTGGACGAGGCCGGCTACGAGGCCGTCTTGGTCGCATGAGCGCGGCGCCGTGAGCGACATCGAGTTGACGATCGCGGGGATGACGTGCGCGTCGTGCGCCGCCCGGATCGAGAAGAAACTGAACCGGCTCGACGGCGTCGCCGCCACCGTCAACTACGCCACCGAAAAGGCCGCGCTCAGGGTTCCCTCGGGGTACGACCCCCAGTTGCTGATCGCCGCCGTCGAACAAGCCGGTTACACCGCCGCCCTGCCGCGACGCCGAGAGGAAGGCGCTTCCAGAACGGCCGACGCGGCCGGCGACCCCGAGCTGAGCGCGCTTCGCACCCGCCTGATCACCGCGGCCGTGCTGGCCGTCCCGGTAATCGCCATGGCGATGATTCCCACGTGGCAGTTCCGCTACTGGCAGTGGGCGTCGTTGGCCCTGGCCGCACCGGTCGTCGTGTGGGCCGGACGTCCCTTCCACGCCGCCGCCTGGGCCAACCTCAGACGCGGCGCCGCCACCATGGACACTCTCGTCTCCCTCGGAACGCTGTCGGCATTCCTGTGGTCGCTGTACGCGCTGTTCTTGGGGACAGCCGGCCAACCGGGCATGCGCGACGCCTTCGAACTGACCGTCCGGCCCTCCGACGGTGCGGGCAACGTCTACCTCGAAGTCGCCGCGGGCGTGACCCTGTTCGTCCTGGCCGGGAGGTACTTCGAGAAGCGCTCCAAGCGGACGGCGGGCGCCGCGCTACGCGCCCTGCTCGAGTTCGGCGCCAAGGATGTCGCGGTGCTGCGCGACGGCGCCGAGACCCGCATCCCCGTGAACCGCCTCGCGGTCGGGGACGAGTTCGTGGTGCGCCCCGGTGAGAAGGTGGCCACCGACGGGATCGTGGTCTCGGGTTCTTCGGCCGTGGACGCCTCGATGCTCACCGGTGAATCCGTCCCCGTCGAGGTCGGCGAGGGCGACGCCGTCACGGGCGCCACCGTCAACGCCGGCGGGCGCCTCGTCGTGCGCGCCACCCGGGTCGGCGACGACACCCAGCTGGCGCAGATGGCCAGGCTGGTCGAGGAGGCCCAATCGGGCAAGGCCGAGGTGCAGCGGCTCGCCGACCGCATCTCCGGCGTGTTCGTCCCCGCGGTGATCGCGGTCGCCCTCGCGACGCTCGGCGCATGGCTCGCGTTGGGCTCCCCCCTCACCGCGGCCCTGACCGCGGCCGTCGCGGTGCTGATCATCGCCTGCCCGTGCGCGCTCGGGCTCGCGACACCGACCGCCCTGCTGGTCGGCACCGGCCGCGCGGCGCAGCTCGGTGTGCTGATCAAAGGGCCCGAAGTTTTGGAGTCCACCCGCAGCGTGGACACGATCGTTCTCGACAAGACCGGCACCGTCACCACCGGCAAGATGACCCTGGTCGACGTGATCAGCGGGCCGGGCACCGACCGCGAGACGCTGCTGCGCTACGCCGGGGCGCTCGAAGATGCGTCCGAACATCCCATCGCGCAGGCCATCGCCAAGGCCGCCCAAGCCGAGCTCGGCGCCCTGCCCGCACCCCAAGGCTTCACCAACTCCGAAGGCAACGGCGTCAGAGGCACGGTCGACGGGCACGCCGTCGTCGTCGGGCGCGCGACCCTGCTCGCCGATTGGGGCCAGCCGCTGGACGCCACACTGTCCGCGGACAGGGCCCGTGCCGAGGGCGAGGGAAAAACCGTGGTCGCCGTCGGCTGGGACGGTCGCGCCCGCGGGGTGCTGGTGGTCGCCGATAGCGTCAAACCGACCAGTGCGGAGGCGGTCCGGCAGTTCAAGCGGCTGGGCCTGACGCCGATCCTGCTGACGGGCGACAACGGGACCGTCGCGAATCGGATCGCCGACCAGGTCGGTATCGCGCGGGTCATCTCCGACACGATGCCCGCCGACAAGGTCGCCACCATCAAGCGGTTGCAGTCCGAGGGCAAGGTCGTCGCGATGGTCGGCGACGGCGTCAACGACGCCGCGGCCCTGGCCGCCGCCGATCTCGGGGTGGCCATGGGCACCGGGACCGACGTCGCGATCGAAGCCGCCGACCTCACCGTCGCCCGTGGTGACTTACGCGCCGCGGTCGACGCGATCCGGCTGTCCCGGCGGACGCTGACCACCATCAAGGCCAACCTGTTTTGGGCGTTCGGCTACAACGTGGCCGCGATCCCGCTCGCCGCGCTCGGCATGCTCAACCCGATGCTCGCGGGCGCCGCGATGGCGTTTTCCAGTGCTTTCGTCGTCGCCAACAGCCTGCGGCTGCGCTCGTTCACCAGCGTCATGGAGGCCTAGATCGCGACGACCACACGCCACGCTGGCAGGCGGGCCGGGTGGGGCTGGTGTGGGATAGTTGTTCCGACCCCCGCGTTCGAAAAGACCACGGGTCCCGCCCCGCGCAGCGATCGACTCAGCAAAGGCAACGACCGTTGGACCAATTCTTCGGACGACTGTCCTTGCTGCACGGCTGGTTTCCGCCGACCGTGCAGGGACTGACGCTGCTGGTGCTGATTATCGCGATCCAGTGGCGTGCGCGGCGCTGGCTCAAGCGGGTGCTGCCCGTGGCCCTGATCGCGGCCGCCGCGGTGACCGCACTCGCATACAGGTACATCACGTCGCTCGGCGTCGCCGGCGACCCGGCGCCGACGACGCTGTGGCTGTGGATCGCGATGAGCGGCCTGGCCGCCGCGGTCGTCTTGGTCGGCTGGCCGGGCACGCGCTGGTGGCGCCGCGGGCTGGCGGTGCTGTCCATCCCCTTGTGCGTGTTGTGCGTGAGCCTGGCCCTGAACGGGTGGGTGGGCTACTTCCCCACCGCGTTGGCCGCGTGGAATCAACTGACATCGGTGCCGCTGCCCGACCAGATCGACCGGCTGCGGGTCACCGAAATGCAGGTCGCCGGGACCAAGCCGACTAAGGGCGTGGTGGTGCCGGTGGACATCGACGACAACGCCTCGCACTTTCGACACCGCCGGGAATTGGTCTACCTGCCTCCCGCATGGTTCAACACCAATCCGCCACCGCGGCTGCCGGCGGTCATGATGATCAGCTCGGCCTTCAACACCCCGGCCGACTGGCTAGGCCCAGGTGGCGCCTTCACCGCCATCGACAACTTCGCCGCCGCGCATCACGGCTTCTCCCCGGTGCTGGTGTTCGTCGATCCCACCGGTTCGTTCGACAACGACACCGAGTGCGTCAACGGCAGCCGGGGCAACGCCGCCGACCACCTGTCCAAGGACGTCGTGCCGTTCATGGTGTCGAACTTCGGGGTCAGCGCCGACCGAGCCAACTGGGGCGTCGCCGGCTGGTCGATGGGCGGGACCTGCGCGGTCGACCTGGCCGTCATGCATCCCGAGATGTTCAGCGCCTTCGTGGACATCGCCGGTGACCGCAGCCCGAACGTCGGCCCGAAGGATCAAACGATCGCCAAGTTGTTCGACGGCAACCGCACCGCCTGGGCCGCCTTCGATCCGCTCACGGTGATCGCGCGGCATGGTCGCTACGCCGGGTTGTCGGGCTGGTTCGACGTCCCGGGGTCGTCGGAGCCGCGCAACGTCGCCGAGGAGGCCAATCCCACCGGCAGCGCGCCCAGCACCGATCCCGCCGCCAACCCGGAAGGCCAGGACGCCGCCGCCAACGCACTGTGCGCGGCCGGCACCGCCAACGGCATCACCTGCGCCGTCGTCAGTCAGCCGGGCAAGCATGACTGGCCGTTTGCTGCCCAGGCGTTCGCCGCGGCACTGCCGTGGCTGGCCTCGGCGCTGGGAACACCCGAAGCCGAGCCCGTGCAACTGCCCCAACGCGGCGGCGGGGAACCACACTGATCAAGAAATTCACAGCTGACCCTCCCGTAACACGTCCGACATGATTGGCCCTGGTGGTGGTACGGTTCGCTGCTGATGGCTGCGATCTTGTGCACGACGGGCGACCCCTCCGCGGGTCGGCCCGGTTCGTGCCGCGGCGCAACTAACGTCGGGTCCGGTTCACCTCCATCACCGAAATGAATCGCCGTCAGTTTCTGGGTTCGCTAGCCGCGTCTGTCGTCGCCGGCGTGGGCGCCGCGCGGCTGGTGGTCGACCCGCAGCCACGAACCTTCGCCCAGGTACCGGCGGATTCCACAGCGACTTCCGGGCCGGCCGCCCCGGCGGCCCTGTTGCCGCCGCCACCGCCGAGCGCCCGCGTCCCGCTCCCCGGCGGGGGCGCGCTGATGAAGCTTCCCGGCGAGGGTGACCTGCTCGCGCTGACCGTCGATGATGGCGTCAACAGCGAGGTGGTGCGCGCGTACACGCAGTTCGCCAAGGACACCGGCGTGCGCCTGACCTACTTCGTCAACGGCACCTACGACTCCTGGACCGAGAACGCGGAGATGTTGCGGCCCTTGGTCGACAGCGGGCAGATCCAACTCGGCAACCACACGTGGTCTCACCCGGATCTGACGACGCTGCCACTAGAGCAGGTCGAGCAACAGCTCGCCCGCAACGACGAATTCCTCAAGAAGACGTACGGGATCGGCGCGAAACCCTACTGGCGGCCGCCGTACGCGAAGCGCAACGCCGCCGTCGACGCCGTCGCCGCGGACCTGGGCTACACCGCGCCGACGCTATGGTCGGGGTCGCTGTCGGATTCGACGTTGATCACCGAGGAATACATCGTGCAGATGGCCGACCAGTACTTCACGCCGCAGGCCATCGTCATCGGGCACCTCAACCACCTGCCCGTGACGCACGTCTACCCGCAGCTCGTCGACGTCATCCGCTCACGCAACCTGCGCACCGTCACGCTCAACGACGTGTTCCTCAAAACGCCCTAGCGCCGGGCGATGGCGGCGAGGCGCTCATCAAGCGTGGCATGAAAGTGCCCGATCGCGCTCTCGTGCGTGCCAAACTCCACGAATTCATTTGCACCCGAGTGCAATCCGCGTTGCACGCCCATCGACATCTCATTGTCCTCCACCGCCCCGCGGGCGATGAAGCCACCGGCCGACGCCGGGTTGCTCGGTGGATCGGCCGACGCCGGGTCGGCTCTGTCGGCAAAGTCAGGCCTGACCATCGAGTAGACGACGAGCGTGCTGTGGTCGATGTCCACCGGGTCGACCACGATCACCAGCACCAGATCCGGGAACGTCGCCACCATGACATTGGGGAACAGCTGATACACGTATGTCACCCGCGCGTCCGTCGTCCAGCTGCTCTCCGGACGATCACGCAGCCGCTCAATGTTGCGGTACGGGAAGGTGATTCGACTGTTCGGGCCGAAGGTCTCGACCACATTGAGGTCGTCGTATTGCACCGGGAAGAAGGTGTCCTTGTGCGTCGACCGGATGTGGTAGCCCTCCAGGAATTGTTCGACGAGAACCTTCCAATTCATCGCCTTCGGAGTGGACTCCACGTGCACGAGACGGCGCGCCGGGACCAATTTGTCTCGCCAGGCGGTCCCGTCCGTCAATGCGGCCAGCGCCTCGTCTGCCCGGAATTGTGCGCCCGCATGAGAATCCAGCGCGCCGATGACGATGAGGCCGTCCACCTCGTGGCTTTCGACCTCGACCAGACCGCGGGTCGACGCGTCCAGGCCGGGGAACGCTTCGGTGCTGGGCACATGCGAGAGCGAACCGTCCAGGCGATAGGTCCAGCCGTGGTAGCGACACACCAAGGCGTGGGAACAGCCGGCCTCCTCGACGAGGGCGAAACCGCGATGCCGGCATGCGTTGCGGAACACGCGTGCGCGTCGGTCACGCCCCCGCACAGCGAACAGGGGCACGCCGAAGGCGATTCGCTCGACGTGGTCACCCGGGTTGGGGATGGTCGCCGAGGGAACGAAGACACTCGGCATCGCACGAAGCAACCGGAGTTCCTCGGCGAATCGGGCTGGGTTCAGATAGTTTTCGACCGGCTCACGCCATGCGCCACCCTCGTCGGTGGTACCGGCGTCGATATGGGCGAGGACGCGCCGGACGATCTCCACGTCGTCGGCGAGCACCGACTTTGTCGGCGAGCTCATGCGTGCCAGTATCACACTATGAATGTCACGCGTCAATGATTTAGTGATATCGTTTCGGCCGTGCCCGCCCTACCTCGATCCCGAACAAGCGACCTGATCGACAGCCGGCCACTGAGCGCGCGCTCCGTGCTGGCATCGGCGTTGCTGGGGTCCGACCGAGGGCGCCTCACGGTGGCGGAACTGGTCGCGGTGGCCTCGCTGTTCGGCATCAGCCCCGGCGCGGCCCGCACGTGCCTGTGGCGGATGGTGTCCAGCGGCGAACTGACCGCCGACGACGGCAGCTACGCGCTGGCGGGAAGGCTGTCGGAGCGCCGCCAGCGCGTCGACGAGGCGTCCCGGATCGACGACGCACCCGCCGACCGATGGGACGGAACGTGGGAACTCGCGATCGTCGCGCTGGAGCGCAGATCGGCGACCGATCGCTTGGAGCTGAGAAAAGCGGCGACGGCCCTGCATCTGGCCGAGCTCAGGGAGGGCGTTTGGGTCCGCCCGGATAACCTTGATCCGCAACGGTTTCCGACCTTCACCGCCGTGCTGGGCCAGCAGTGCACCCACTTTCACGGCGCCGCCACGGACATCACGGCCGACCGGGTGCGATCGCTCTTTTCCCTCGACGAGTGGGCCGGCGATGCGAGGGCGCTGATCGACGCCATGGACGCCGCCCTCAATACGGGCAAGCGCGACGATTCGACCGAAAGCTTCACCTACGAGTTCGCGCTTTCGATCGCCGTGGTCCGCCATCTTCAGCTCGACCCGCTGCTGCCCGTCGAACTCACCGGCGACCGTTGGCCGGGCCACACACTGCGCCGCCGCTACCGACGTTTCGATAGCGCCTTCAAGCGGCGGATGAACAGCGCGTTCCGCAGGCCATAGTCGCCCTACGGGGAGCCGACGACGGCGCTGACAAAGTATGCCGTGTCACCCCGCCGGCAGGATGTTCTGGTTGATGTGGAAGACGTTGCCCGGATCGTATTGCGCCTTGATCTCGGTGAGCCGCTGGTAATTCGGGCCGTAGGTCGCCCGGACCCGCTCTTGGCCCTCGTCCATCATGAAGTTCACGTAGGCACCGCCGGCCGAGTACGGATGGGTGGCGTCCCAGTAGTCGACCGCCCAGCGTTTCAGCAGTTGCGCGTTCGCCGGGTCCGGGTCGACCCCCGCGATGACTTGCGAGAAGTTGACGTCCCGGTACGCCCACGCCGTCTCGGATTGGCCGACCTGGTGAACCGCGCCGTCGATCGGGTACAGGTGCATCGTAGAGTGCATGGTCGGCAGCTCCTCGGTGAAGCGGGCGTGGGCCGCAACCGCGGCGTCGGGGATTGCCCGGACGAAGTCGCCACGCCAATACCATTGCAGCCCTTTGGGATACAGGCCATCGAAGGTGGACTGCAGCGCGGGATAGGGCGCGGGGCCCAGGCCGTCAAAGGCGGGTTGCATCTGCCGGACCGGCGCGAACGCCTCCTCGGCGCCCGCGGGATCGCCCGTGTAGCACCAGACCACGGCGCAAGCCTTCTGCAGATGGAAGGCCTCGGGGAACGGCGCCACCGGCGGGACCGTCATCGCCGCAAAGAATCCGTACAGATCCTCGTCCTGCGCGGGCATGAAGTCCCGGTACCACGAGAGGATGTCGGCGGTTGCCGACGAGGGCCACGCCGTGGGACCGCAGATCACCGTGTGAACCGGGTGCAGGCGGAACGTGAACGAGGTGACGACACCGAAGTTTCCGCCGCCGCCGCGCAACGCCCAGAACAGGTCGGGATGCTCGGATTCGGACGCTCGCACTACGCGACCATCGGCCAGTACCAGCTCTGCCTCCAACAGATTGTCGATGGTGAGGCCATGCTTGCGCGTCAGGTAGCCGTGGCCGCCGCCCAGGGTGAGGCCCCCGACGCCGGTGCTGGAGATGATGCCGGAGGGCGCCGCCAAACCGTGCGCATGCGTCGCGCCGTCGACCTGTGCCCAGGTAGCGCCGCCCTGGACCCGGGCGGTGCGTCGGTCGGCGTCCACATCGATCCGGTTCATCGGCGACAGGTCGATGACGAGGCCGCCATCAACAGAACCGAACCCGGGGCCGTTGTGGCCGCCCCCGCGGACGGCGACCGCGAGGTTTGACCTCCGGGCGAATTCGAGCGCGCCCGCGATGTCGGCGGCCGATTCGCAGCGCACGATCACCGCCGGGCGCTTGTCGATCATCGCGTTGTGCAGGGCCCGCGCCTCGTCGTAGCCGGGGTCGCCGGGCAGGATTACCTGCGAGCCGAGCCTGGCGCGTAATTCATCGGTTGCGGTTGTGAGGCTCATGGCCCACACCTCCTTGTTTGCTCGCCGGTGATCGATGCCGCGACGCTACGAGACCCGCGAGCCACGCGTCATGACCACAACCGAGCATTTCCGAGGCATTCCACGATAGTCACATCTGACTATCGACCTGCCCAATCGGCGCGGTTACCTTGTTTGCATGGCGCTGTGGGTGCCGCCCCCGCTTCCGGCCGAACTGATCGCTCGTCGCCGCGCTCCGCTCGTGGGTCGCGCCGCGGAACTCGCGGTGTTCGAGCAGGCCTGGGCAGCGCGTCGAGCGGGGCAACCGCCAGGCGGTTTTCATCGGCGGTGAGCCCGGGGCCGGTAAGACGCGCCTGGCCGCCGAGGTGGCCGGAACGCTGTTCGACCACGGCGTCGCGGTGCTGGTCGGAAGTTCGACCGCCGACGAGGACCTGCCCTACGCGCCCTTCGCCGAAGCGCTCGATCGGCTGCTGATCGCCGGTCCGCCGGGTTCGATGGCGGAAGCGTTGAGCGACGCGGGGCCGCAGCTGCGGCGGCTATCGCCGCAAGTCGATCGGCATCTGCCCGACGACGGCTCGGGCCAACGGACGTCGGATCCGCGCGGCAGGCCCTCTTCGACGCGTTGACCGGCTTCCTGCGGCGTCTGGCGGTCGATCGCCCGATCGCCTTGATCCTCGACGACCTGCACTGGGCGCAGCTCGCCCACCCTCGCGATGCTCGAGCACGTGCTGATCGGCTGCGCCGACGTCCGCATGCTGGTGGTGGTGACGTTCCGCACGACCGAGCCCGACCGCTCCGACGATCTGGCCAACCGGCTGGCCGAACTGCACCGGTTCGACGGGGTGCGGCGCCTGGACCTGGCGGGCCTGGACACCGAGGCGATCGCCGAGTTCGTCGGCACGAACCCAGCGGCTGGCCCCCGCGTCGGTGCGCACGGCCGCCGCCCTGCTGCGCGAGAAGAACCGGCGGCAATCCGTTCTTCCTGACCGAACTGGTCAACGACCTCGAAATCCGTGGCGGCCTGGCCACATTGACTACGCAGCACAGCGGTCCCCGCATCAATCGGAGACGCCATCGCCCGCCGCCTTGCCGGGCTGGGGACCGCCGTGCGTGCGGTCATCGAGCAGGCGGCGGTCCTGGGCGAGACGTTCGACCTGCCGGCGCTCATCTCCACGTGCGAGACCGAGGTCGGCGCGACGCTGGCCGCGATCGATTCGGCCGAGGCCGTCGGGCTGGTCCGCGCGGTTCACGACTCCGACGGTGAATTCGCGTTCGTGCACGCGCTGACCCGTGAATCGGTGCTCGGCGGGATGGCGGCGTCGCGGCTGCGGGTCATGCACGCGCGCGCCGCCGAGGCACTCGAAGGACGCGCGGACCCGTCCCTTGTTCCGCGCCTGGCCAACCACTTCCTGGTGGCGCACGTGCTGGGCTACCACGAGCAGGCGTTGCGGTACGCGCGTCAGGCGGCGCGGATGGCCGAACAGAGCCTGGCCTATGAGGACGCGGCGAAATGGTACGAGCGGGCGGCATCGCTTCCCGAGCTCACCCTCGCCGATCGGTCCCGGCTGCACCTGGACGCGGCCGCCAACCACGTGCGCGGCGCCTCGTTCGCGCGGGCGCGGGAAATCTACGAACGCATCGGCGCGATGGACGACCCGCTGATGCTGCTGGAGGCGGCCGTTGGCTACGAAGACGCCAATTGGCGCCCCGGGCAGGCCGAATTCGAAGGCGGCCGACTTGCTGGCGTCGGCGCTGGAATCGTGCGGGCTGCAAGCCGACGACCGGCGCTATGTGCAGGCGCTCGGCAGCTTCGGCCGAGCGCTGGCATTCGCGGGCGAGGCGGCGCGGGCCCGCGAAATCGGCGCCGACGCCGATCGAGCGCGCGCGTGCCGTCGACGATCGCGGCGGTGCTCCTGCATACGTCTGAAGACGAGCCTGTGGCAAGGCCTCACCCCGGAGATGAGCGAGGTCCAGGCGGAGCGTGTCGGCCGAGGTATCGCGGATGGCGCTATCGCGCCGCGACTACGAGTCATTGGGCGCGGCATCACACTTCCATGCCATGGTCAGCTACCTGGCCGGCCGGCCCGACTGCGCTAGCCGCCGTCGACCGCCGACATGCGGCGAGCGGCCCAAGCCTGCGGACAACCCTCCTTCGGCTTCGTCGGGTCGTGCATGGAGCAGGCGCTGGCCTACCTGCGCGGCGACTTCGTCGGTGCCGAACGATGGGCCGACATCGCCTTGCGCACGGGCGCTCTGTTCGGCGCCGATGACATCGAGGGCTCGAACGGGGTCCAGATGTTCATGATGCGCCGCGAGATCGGCGATCTGAAAAGATTCGGCGAGTTTATCGACGGCAGTGAAACGTTCGCCGGCCGCTGGTTGCCCGGCCTGCTTGCCCTCTACACCGAGCTCCAGTGCGAACGCGGCATGACCCGGGCGCTGAATCAGCTGCTCAACCGCAACCTCGGCGACCGTCATCGAGGATGCGCAGTGGCCGATGGAGCTGGTGTTCATGGTCGAGGCGGCGTTGGAGCTGTCAAACCGCGAAGCGGTCCACGCGCTGCGCCCGTACGTCTGCGCGATATGCCGGAATGAATTTGGTGGCCGGCCAGTTCGTCGCGCTGTTCGGCAGCGCCGACCGGTATCTGGCGCGGATGGCGGCGCTTTGCGGGGACGACGCCGCGGCCGAGCAGCACTTCGCCGCGGCGCATCGAGATGGACCGCCGGATGGGCTCGGTGGTCCATATCAGCGAGACATTGGGCCGGCAGGCTTTGTACTCGGCGTCGCGCGGTCGCACCGAGGACGCCCGGCGCCTGGCCGACGAGGCACGCGCAGTCGCGGGTGCGATCGGCCAGACCCGGGTCGTCGACCTGGCGGATTCGGTGCTGGCCACGGGTTCACTGGGTCCGGACGGCCTGACCGAACGGGAGGTCGAGGTGCTCCGGCTGCTCGGTGAGGGGTTGAGCAATCGCGCGATCGGGGAACGCCTTTTCATCAGTACCAACACCGCCGCCAACCACGTGCGCAACATCCTGATCAAAACGGGTGCCGCGAACCGCACGCAGGCGGCGATGTACGCCGCCGATCACGAGCTCCTCGGCTAGCGCCCTCAGATGTCGGACAGGGCCCCGTCCGGCATCAGGCGGTCCCTCACTTCGACGACGGCGTCGGCGGGCAAGCCGGCACGCGCGGCGGCGGACCTGATGGCCTCGGGCGACGGTGCTTCATACAGGCAGTAGGTCTTCCGCTTGTCCGCCGAGAGGAACGAGTACATCCAGCGAACGCCCTCTTGGTCGTTGATCCGGTTGATACCGTCGGCAACCTCGAGACCGGGTTCCAATTCCTCGGCGAAGTTGCGCTCGACCATGAAGATGGGCACGGCGGACTCCTGTTCACTGTGTTGGGTCGAGCGTAAGCCGTCAGCGGCCGTGACGACATGGGAATTTCCCCGCGGGCGTTACTCTCCCGCCGCCTCGTTCTGGCCGGCAAGCAACATCTGTAAGGTCTCGCGCAATTCGGCCAATCGCTGCGGGCCCAGGATGTTCTTCCATCGTTGCTCCAAATCAACCGCATTCGAACGCATTACGCTCAGCGCTTGCCGGCCTCGCGGTGTCAGCTCGATGATTCGGGCTCGCGCGTCGAGGGGGTTGGGCACCCGGGTGATGTAGCCATATCGCTCGAGTCCGGTGATCGCCTGGGCCACCGCCTGCCGGCTCACTTGGAGTCGATCGGCCAGATCCGATGCGTGCAGCTCACCGGCCGCCAACGGTACGAGCGCGACCGCTTGCGCCGGGCGAATCCCATCGAGTCCCGCGGCGGCAAACGCCGCCCGCAACCGCGGCGCCCCGGACGCGGCCACCAGGTTCACCAGCGCGGGTACGGTGGGCTGCCAATCGGGATGGAGAAGGCGTCGCATGGGGAGAGTCTGCCACCCCGGCCAGGATTGACAAGTAACTTGTCAAATGTCGTATCGGCTGCCACGATGTCGTCATGCGATCGAGTCGTGCTCGGGCCGTCAGCGTTTGTCTGACCGCCGTCCTGGCTGTCGTGCTCGGGGGGTGCGTCGGCGACGGCCATGCGCTGGGAACGCCTGGCTCGCAATCGATTCCGGTCGGGCAGTCCACCCGGACCGTCGAGTCTGGCGGCGTCAGCCGGATATTCCACCTGTACCGACCCCAGGGATTGGCCGATGCGGCCCCACTGGTGCTGATGCTGCACGGCGGCTTCGGCACGGGTGAGCAGGCCGAGCGCTCCTACCACTGGGACGCCGAGGCCGACGCCGGGCATTTCCTGGTCGCCTACCCCGACGGCATCAACCGCGCCTGGAATGCCGGAACCTGCTGCGGTGAACCGCAGCGTATCGACACCGACGACGTCGGCTTCATCACGACGATGGTCGGTGCCATCGAACGAGAGATCCCCATCGACCGGGCGCGCGTCTATGTCGCCGGCATGTCGAACGGGGCCATGATGGCGCTCCGGCTCGGCTGCCAGTCCGACACTGTTCGCCGCGATCGCTCCGGTCGCGGGCACACTGCTGACCGACTGCTCCCGAGCGCGGCGCGCATCGGTGCTGCAAATTCACGGCACGGCCGACGACAGAGTTCCCTACGACGGCGGACCCGGAAAGGCGGTCACGTTCAACGGGACTGCCCGCGTCGACGGGCCTTCGGTGCAGTCCGTCAACGCCACCTGGCGTGGCATTGATGCGTGCGGATCGCCGAACTCGAGCACCGCGGGCGACGTGACGACCCAAGTCGCCGGATGCGCGGACGGGCGAACGGTCGAGTTGATCTCGGTGGCCGGCGCAGGCCATCAATGGCCGGGCGGTGAGCCCAGCCCCCTTGCCGAGAAGCTCGCGGGCATCCCCACACCGTCGACGGCGCTGAACGCCACCGACACCATTTGGCAGTTCTTCGCCCAGAGCCATCGCTAGGGCAGGCCTAATCTCTAACAATTTAGAGATTGCCCTTCCGCTGGTGGCCGCCGGTTGTTACCGTTCCGTAATGCGCCGGGTTGGGGGAGCTTTCGCCGTCCTTCTGCTCATCGCCTCGGCGCTGGTCGGGGTGGGGTGTGCGCACGCTGACGGGGGCGACGAACCGCAATACGCGGAGTTCTACACACCGCCCGACCCGTTGCCGCCCGGCCAACCGGGCGACCTTATCCGCACCGAGCCGTCGCGACTGGTGCTCGAACCGTCCGGCCAGCTGGGTGCGATCATGGCCACCGGCACCCGAATCATGTACCGCAGCACGGATACTCGCGGCAATCCGATCGCGGTAACCGGCACCTACTTCGAGCCGTACAACGCGTGGCCGGGCAGCGGGACCCGGCCCTTGATCAGCTACGCACCCGGCACCCAAGGACAAGGCAATCAATGCGCCCCGTCGCGAATGTTCAACCAGGGCATCCATTATTCGGGCGGCTGGGACATCATGTTCAACTACGAGGAACTGTTCGTCGCCACGATGGTCGCGCGCGGTTTCGCTATCGTTATGACCGACTACGAAGGTCTCGGCACCACCTCGATGCACACCTACGTGGGCCGCGTGGCCGAGGGGCAGGCCGTGCTCGACGCCGCCCGGGCCGCCATGCGTCTGCCCGGAACGTCGCTCGACCCCCATGGGCCGGTCGCCTTTTGGGGCTACTCGCAGGGCGGGGGCGCGACCGCATCGGCGGCCGAGCTGGCGTCGGCCTACGCCCCCGATCTCCATATCGTGGGCACCTACGCCGGGGCGCCACCGGCCAACCTCAAGGAGCTGTTGCCGTACGCGGACGGGAGCGTCCTGGTCGGTGTCGTTGGGTACGCGCTCAACAGCGTCATGGCCGCTTATCCGGAGTTCGCCGACGTCATCCGGTCCAAGATGACGCCCCGCGGGCTGGCGATGCTGGAATCGGTCTCGCGTCAGTGCGTCGGGCAGACGTTGCTGGACTTCATGTTTCGCCATATCCAGCCTTATTTCACCGAAGACATCAATCAACTGGTCAACGAGGAGCCGTTCAACACCCTGTTCGAGGCGCAGCGGCTCGGGCGCTACAAACCCAACGCGCCGGTGCTGATCAACAGCAACCGCTACGACCCGCTGGTGCCGTGGACCGCCGCCAATCAACTCGGTCGCGACTGGTGCGCCCAGGGTGCCGACGTCGAATTCCGGACCAATGAGGAACCACCGTTCCTCAACAAGCTCATCATCAACCACGGGCTGCCCATGCTCGTCGACGGCGAACCGGCCATGCAGTGGATCGCCGCCCGCTTCAATTCAGAACCCACCGCGCCCAACTGCGGTCAGTTTTAGACTGGACGCATCGCTGCACGTAGAAAGCACAACGCGCCCGAGCGGCGCCGCCAGCTCGCCGACGCGGCGATCGAGCTGCTGGGTAGCAACGGCGTCCACGGCGTCAGCCACCCCAGGGTCGACGATCGCGCCGGCGTGCCGGCCGGTACTACGTCGTTCTACTTCCGGACCCGCAAAGCGCTGCTGCAGGCGGTCGCGGGTCGGCTGAATGAGCTCGATGTCGCAGATCTGTCGTTGATGACCGAACTCGCCGACGATCGGCCAACCGACTTCGCCGGCACGGCAGGTCTGGCTCGCATTGTCATGTATGTGGCCGCCGAACCGTGGCTCACCCGCGCCAAGGCGCGCTACGAGATTATGTTGCTTGCCAGCCGTGACCCCGACCTGGCGGCAACCCTCAATGAGTCTGCGGAGGGCCTGTACGCACTCGCGCGCGATGTCGTCGCCCAATGGCATTCCGCCGGCATCGCACCGGATCCGGCGCTCGTTGAAGACCAGGCGATCGCCACCCTGGCCTTCATCAACGGGATCATGATGACGTTCGTCGCGGGGCAGCCGACCGTCGAGGACGCCGAACACCTCGACCGGCTCATCCAGGGCGTCATCGCGGGCGTCGCCGCCGTTCGCGGCGACTGCTCCTGACCTCTATTGCAGCGCCAGCATCCCGTCGATCAGCCGATGCAGCACCTGCCGGGTCTCCCGGCGGGTGCGTTTCGGGTCCTCGGCGGTGGCGATGAGCATGGCCGCCTCGTCGAGCGCGCCGATCAGCACGTGCGCCAGCGGCCGGACCGGCTGCTTGGGCAACTGGCCGGCCCGGATGGCCTCGGTGAGTAACTGTTCGGTCATGCCCAGGCTGTACCGCTGCGCGACGTCGCGAAAACCCGCCCAGCCCAGCACGCTCGGGGCGTCCAGCAACATCAGCTGACGCACCTCCGGATCCCCGGAAACCTCCAGCCACGCATCGACCGCGGCCCGGATCGCGTCCGCCGGTGTCGCCGCCCCCGACTCGGCCACCAGGGTGGCCATCCGGGCCATCACGTCCTGCTCCACGGCCTCGACGACCTCGCGGAATAGCGCTGCCTTGTCGGCGAATTGGTGATACATCGCGCCGCGCGTAACCCCCGCGGCGGTCGCGATCTCCGGCGTTCCCACCTCCGCATAACCCCGCAGCCCCCACAGCTTGCGGGCAGCCAAGATCAGCGCGTCGCGGGTCGCCGCGGAGCGCTCTTCCTGGGTCCGTCTCTTGCTTTCCATACATCCTGTTGGTAACTTACGAACAGACAGCCTGTTTGTAAGTGTATACCCGAGGTAGGAGTTCTCTATGTCGACGATCGACATTAGTGCCGGAACCATCCATTACGAAGCGGCCGGACCCGAAAACGGCAGGCCGGTCGTGTTCGTGCACGGGTACATGATGGGCGGCCAACTCTGGCGCCAGGTCAGCCAACGACTCGCCGACCGCGGGCTGCGGTGCATCGCCCCGACGTGGCCGTTGGGCGCGCATCCCGAACCGTTGCGCCCGGGCGCCGACCGATCCATCACCGGCGTCGCGGGCATAGTCGCCGAGGTGCTCGCCGCGCTCGAGCTCGAGGACGTGGTGCTGGTGGGCAACGACACCGGTGGGGTCGTCACCCAACTCGTGGCCGTGCACCACCCCGAGCGGCTCGGCGCGCTTGTGCTCACGAGTTGCGATGCGTTCGAACACTTTCCACCGCCGATCCTTAAGCCGCTGATCCTGGCGGCCAAGTCGAAGACGACGTTTAGGGCCGTGGCCCAGGCCATGCGAGTGCCGGCCGCGCGCAAGCGCGCGTTCGACGGACTGGCGCACCGCAACATCGACGACCTCACCGAGGCCTGGGTGCGCCCGGGGCTATCCGACCCTCGCATCGCCGAAGACCTGCGCCAGTTAACGCTGTCGATGCGCACCGAGGTGACGACGAGCGTGGCGGCCCGGCTGCCCGAGTTCGACAAGCCCACCCTCATCGCGTGGTCGGCCGACGACGTGTTCTTCGAGCTCGGCGACGGCGAACGACTGGCCACGACCATCCCGAATGCCCGCCTCGAAGTCATCGAGGGAGCGCGCACGTTCTCGATGATCGACCAGCCCGACCGGCTCGCCGACCTGTTGTCGACGATCGCGGTGCGCACGTAACGGACCCGCGCCGGCGGCGGTAGCGTCTTGTCCATGTCAGATACGACGCCACCGCTACAAGGCCGGCGGATCCTGGTCACCGGCGGAGCGACCGGTATCGGTGCGGCCGCCGTGGGAGCACTCACCGAGGCGGGGGCCGAGGTCGCCGCCACCTATCACCAGACCCCGCCGCCCGACGGTCTTGCGGCCGCCTGGCTGCAGTGCGATGTGCGCGACGCCGATGCCGTTTCGGCGATGGTGCGACAAGCAGCCGAACGCTTGGGCGGACTCGACGTGTTGGTGAACGCCGCGGGGCTGTGGCAGCACGGGATTCCCGGTTACATCGGCGTCGACGAGATCTCGTTTCTGCTGGACACCAACGTGAAGGCGACCATCCTCACCAATCAGGCCGCGTACGCGGTGATGAAGGACCAGAATCCCAAGGGCGGCAGGATCATCAATTTCGGCTCGTCGGAAGCCGTTATGGGCAGCCCGATCTCGGCCGTCTACGCCGCGACCAAGGGTGCGGTCCAGGCGTGGACGCGATCCGCGGCCAAAGCCTGGGCGGCGGACAAAGTCACCGTCAACGCTTTGGCGCCGGCGGTGCAGACGGCCGGCGCCGACCGGCTGCGCGAGTTCCTCGGCCCGGACGCGAGTGCGTTCATCGACCAGCAGATGCAGATGATGATTCCGTTGGGCGGGGCGCTGGGGGATCCCGCGCGCGATCTCGGGCCGATGCTGGTCTTTCTGGCCGGCCCGGGTTCCGGATTCATCACCGGGCAGCTGCTGGCGGTCGATGGCGGCCTGATGATGGTGGGCGGATAGCGAGACGGCGCCGCGACGCCGCTACGATAAGACGGACCGTCTCGTCTCGTAGGGCTAGGCATAGTGAAGGTGATTCCGACCGATGACTGACGACACCATTCAGGCGCTGCTGCGCAGGCGCTTGTCCGACCCGGGGATCGCGGTGAAACACCGTGGCCTGCAGTGGAGTTGGAGTCAGTACCTCTCGGGGGCGACGGCGCGGGCGGCGGCTTTCATATCCGCGGCTGACCCGCAACGCCCCCTGCACGTCGGGGCCCTACTCGGAAATACGCCGGAGATGCTGAGCCAGATGGCGGCGGCCGGCCTGGGCGGCTACGTCCTGTGTGGCCTGAACAACACGCGGCGCGGCGAGGCGCTCGCGGCCGACATCCGGCGGGCGCACTGCCAGTTCCTCGTGACCGACGCCGACCACCGACCGCTGCTGGACGGCCTGGACCTCGAGGGGACGCAGATCCTCGACACCTCAACCCCGCAGTGGGCCGAATTCGTCGACGAGGCAGGCGAACTGGTGCCGCACCGGCAGGTCACCGCGATGGACGCGTTCATGATGATCTTCACGTCCGGGACGAGCGGCAATCCCAAGGCGGTGCAGGTGTCACACCTGATGGCGACGTTCGCCGGCATCAACCTGGTGCAGCGGTTCGCTCTGTCGGAGCAGGACACCTGCTACGTGTCGATGCCGCTGTTCCACTCCAACGCGGTGGTGGCGGGGTGGGCGCCCGCGGTGGTCTCCGGCGCCGCGATCGTGCCGGCGAAGTTCTCGGCGCGCAGCTTCCTCGACGACGTCCGCCACTACGGCGCGACGTACATGAACTACGTGGGCAAGCCGCTCGCCTACATCCTGGCCACGCCGGAACGCGACGACGACGCCGACAATCCGCTGCGGGTGGCGTTCGGTAACGAGGCCAACGACAAGGACATCGAGGAGTTCGGCCGCCGCTTCGGTGTGCAGGTCGAGGACGGCTTCGGCTCGACCGAGAACGCGGTCATCGTGATCCGCGAACCCGGCACCCCGAAGGGCTCGATCGGCAAGGGGGCCGACGGGGTGGCGATCTACCACAGCGACACCGTCACCCAGTGCGCGGTCGCGCGGTTCGACGCGGACGGCGCCCTGGTCAACGCCGACGAAGCCGTGGGCGAGTTGGTCAACACGGCTGGCTCGGGCTTCTTCACCGGCTACTACAACGACCCGGACGCCAACGCCGAACGCATGCGGCACGGCATGTATTGGTCCGGCGACCTCGCATACCGCGACTCCGAAGGCTGGATATACCTGGCCGGCCGCACCGCCGACTGGATGAGGGTGGACGGGGAGAACCTCGCCGCCGCGCCGATCGAACGAATCCTGTTGCGCCACAGTGTTATCAATCGGGTCGCGGTATACGCCGTTCCGGACGATCGCGTCGGCGACCAAGTGATGGCCGCGATCGTGCTCAATGAGGGGCAGACCCTCGACCCGGACTCCTTCGAGGCGTTCCTGGACGCGCAGCCCGACCTGTCCCCCAAGGCCCGTCCGCGCTACGTCCGCATCGCCACCGACCTGCCCAGCACCGCCACTCACAAGGTGCTCAAGCGCCAATTGATCGCCGAAGGAACGGCGGTGCCCGCGGGGGAAGTGCTGTGGGAGCGCGAATCGCGTGGAAGCGCCTATGCGGTCGTGGTGCCTAGCTCGGACTCCTCGGTGCCCGACGGCGGATCTGGCCCTTCGTCCGTCGCACCCGCTTGACCGGATCTCGCGTTGTGCCGCAGGCAATCTCGTCGCGCAACTGTGCGATGTTGGAGAGCTCCGCGTACAGGCCGCGGATCGCGTAGTCCAGCACGGCAAACGAGAAGCGCTGATCCGGGTCGTCGCTGATGCCGAGTTCCCGGGACCGCTGCCGTGACCACAACGCCTCGTCCAGCCGCGCCCGGGTCGCCTCGAGGTGCCGATCCAACGTGTCGACGATGTGTTCTGGATCCTCGCCGCGAGCGAGCCAGGTCTTGAGGATGACGGGGTGCTTGATGACGACCTGTTCCTGACCCGGGAAGTGTTGCACCCAGCGGCGCAGGGCCTCGAGCCCGGCATCGGTGGTCTCGTAGAGAGTGATCGCCCGCTTGCCCGACTGGGCGCCGATCTCGCCGACCATGCCGCGCGCCAGCAAGCGGTTCAGTTCGCGCCGCACGTGACTGACCGACGGGGACCAGTAGAAGTGGCCGACGGACAACTCGGCGCGCATCTTGATCTCGCCCGCGGTGAGCTGCTCGTCGTTGGCGGCCAGCACACCCAACACCAGGTACGCGGTCACCGGCAGGCCGCTGCTGGTGCGCTGGGGGCTCACGACGGTCTACTTCTGGCCGGTGAAGTAGGGCAGCGTCACGTCGGGACCGACGGCATGGAATTCCACCCGCACGCGCATGCCGATCCGCAGCTCATCCGACGTCACGCCGACGACGTTGGTCAACATCTGATAGCCCTCGTCCAGCGTGACGATCGCGGGCGCGTAGGGCGGTTCGAACTCCGCCGTCACCGGCCGATGAACGACCGTCCAACTGTAGATCTCGCCGAGGCCGCCGCCGCGCTCCCAATGCACCTGGGCCGAAAGGCATTGGCGGCAGTGCTCGGTCGGCGGGAAGTTCGCGCACCCGCAGGAGTCGCAGCGTTGGTACCGCAGTTCCCCGGCCCGACAGCCCTCCCAGAAGGGAACGCTGAGGTGGCTACTGGCATGGGGCACCGGGCCGGGTTGTGGGCGCAGGGCGTCGGACGTCACAGCGGTTCGTCTCCCAGAATCAGCAGCGTGGTGAACAAGGCCCCCGCTCCCCCGTTGCTGCACAACGCGATATGCGCATCGGGGACCTGAAGGTCGCCCGCCTGGCCGCGCAGCTGCTGGACGGCCCGGATGGCCCGCTGCATCATCTGCGGATTGGACCCCGCGTGGCTGAACGACATGGTTCCTCCGTCGGTGGTGATGGGATGCCTGCCGTCGATCGCGATGTGACCGTCGGCGACGAATGGTCCCCCCTCGCCCTCGCCGCAGAACCCGAACGCCTCCAGCTGGCGGATGATTTCGAAGGAGAACGGGTCGTAGAGTTCCAGCACGTCGACGTCGTCGGGCCGCAACCCGGCGTGCTCGAACGCGCGCTCCGCCGCGCGCCTGCCG
Organism: uncultured Actinomycetota bacterium; assembly: GCA_963820045.1. Classification (GTDB taxonomy): domain Bacteria; phylum Actinomycetota; class Actinomycetes; order Mycobacteriales; family Mycobacteriaceae; genus Mycobacterium. The sequence goes on along the minus strand of CAWFYN010000010.1, from coordinate 725,665 downwards.
ACCACACCGTTCACGTGTCGGTCGCGCCGCCCGGCGAGGTCCCACGCCGGCGGGTGTTGGTAGGACGGACCGTGGAAGTCGGCGCCGCTGCCCAGCACATAGATGGGTTGGCTTGCACCGTGGGTCTTTTCGACGTTCGCCACCACCAGTGCGCACCCGCCTTCGGAGGTGGTTGCACAGTCGAGGAGATGAAACGGGTCAGCGACGGGCCTAGACGCCGTGATGTCGTCGGGCGTGAAGGGCCCGCGCCGGTAGTACACGGCTTCGGGGTTTCGCGATCCATTGTTGCGGATGGTCGCCGCCACGATCGAAAGCTGTTCGCGCGTCGTGCCGTAGACGTGCATGTGGCGGCGCGCGATGAGCGCGAACTCGGCGGTGGTGAACATCCCCCACGGCGCGACGAATTCGTTCTCGGGCCGCGTCCACGGCGCCGTGGCCTCGTGGTCGCGGTACTCGCCGGCCTGAGCGGCGACAAGCACCACCACGTCCGCCATGCCATGCTCGATGGCGGTGACCGCCTCGGTGATCATGCCGACGCCGAAGGCGAGCCCCTGCCAGGCCGGGCCGAGGCGCAGGTCATAGATCAACGCGGTCGACATGTGGGCCCGCACTGATGCCGTCGACGTCGTCGAGGCGCAAGGCCCGCGTCGTCGAGCGCGCCCCGGATCGCCTTTATCGCCAGGCCGCGTGAGGTCTCGCCGTCCAGGCGGCGCCCCTGCCGGGTGTTGTGCACCCCGACGATCGCCGCGGTGCGCTTCGGGGCGCTCACCCTTGCGGCTCTTTAGTTTTCATCTGCTACTACCCCTAAATAGGTGCCCAGTACATCGCATTGCCGTCCGTCGCGATCGACGGTGCCGATCATCGTTGTCCGCACGTCGTCGGGCTTCGTGCCGGCATCGACGATGTCGATGCGCACGTCGACGGGCCGTGCGGTTTGCGGGTCGGTGATCTCCACGACCATTGCCACCGCATGCTCTCGCTCGTCCCACTCGACGCTGGTAATCCGGTGCCGCGCGGTCAGTTCCATCACGACGGAATCCTGACGCACCAGGAACCGCACCGGCGCGCACAATTCCCCGGCTCGCGGCGGCACGCACAGCGTGACGGCCATGTCACAAACCCGCCGGCCGCACGCTGGTTACGCCCGCCGCCCGCAACTCCGCCAGGTCTTTTTCGCTCTTCCCCAGTACGCCGGTCAACACCTCGCTGGTGTGCTGCCCGTACAACGGCGACATGCGGCGAATCCAGCGCCTCGGCTTCCCGACAAAGGTGAAAGGCATTCCGGTGCAAAGGAAGGATCCGGCGACGGGGTGGTCGACGGTTTCCCAGAAGCCCCGGGCGAGCAGGTGCGGGTCGCGCAGCAGTTCCGGGGCCGGCGTGACGCACGCCGGCGGCGACCCCCGCCACGCGCAGCGCTTCGACCGCTTCGGCCACCGACTGCCGTGCGGTCCAGTCCGAGATGAGTTTGTCGATTTCGTCCGGCCGCTCGCGCCAGTCCCGGGCGCGCAGGTCCGGTCGGCCCAGTAGCCGGGCCAAAGACGCACGTGCGTCGTCGTCCATCGCGGCCAGCGCGACCCAGTCGTCGTCGCCCCGGCAGCGGTACACCCCCTGGGGGCTGGCGCCGGGGCCGCGATTCCCGTTGCGGCGCACCTCGATTCCGTTGCGGGAGTGCTCGACCAACATCTCGGCGGCCACGTTCAGCGCCGCTTCCACCATGGTGGATTCGACGTGCATACCGGTCCCGTCGCGGTCACGGATCACCAGCGCGGCCACGGCGGCGAAGGCCGCGTGCAGTCCGGCGATGGGGTCGCATACGCCGCGCGGGATCACCGGGGGGCCATCGGCGTGTCCGGTCATCCACGCCATGCCGGTCGCCTGCTCCATCGTCTGGGCGAAGCCGACGCGGTCACGCCAGGGGCCGTCGAGGCCGAAGGCGGGCATCCGCACCATGATGGCGCGAGGGTTGGCCGCGCGCACGGCATCCCAGCCCAGACCGAAGTTCGTCATCACCCGCGGCGAGAAGTTCTCGATGACGAGATCGCTGGCGGCGATGAGCTCCAGCGCGATCGCGCGTCCCGCGTCGGTGCTGAGTTCGACGCTGACGCCGCGCTTGTTGTTGTTGCTGCACAGGAAGACCGGGCCCCACTCCCACCACTGCTCCCAGCTGGGCGGGCGGCCGGCGGAGAACCTCATGCCGTCGGGCCGGCGGACGCCCTCGACTTTGATCACGTCGGCGCCCAGCGCGCCCAGCAGCTGCGTGGCGACCGGCCCCGCCCAGAAGGCGGTGAAGTCGGTTATCCGGGTGTCGGCCAACGGTAATGCGTCGGCCCAGCTCGGCCCGGCGGGCCGTAGCGGGCGGCGTGGCCAGTGGACCCGGCCGTTGTCGGCGCCGAGTCGCGGGGCCCGGCCGGGCGGCCTGGTGGTCATGGCATCGCTGCGGTACGGCACCCGCGGCTGCAACACCCCGGCCTCGGAGTCGACGAACACGCCGCGCTGGACGAAATGGTCGATCCTGGTCAGCATTTCGGGCGTCGCGATGGGCGCCACCGGGATTCGGAAGGCGACCGCGAGGTCGACGATCTCCTGTGTGGTGCGGGACTGGGTCCACTGCGTGACCATTGCCGACGAACTCGTCGCGGCGGGCGACGCGCCCGTCGAACGAGGCCAGCTCGGCGTCGTCGAGCAGATCGGCGCGATCGATCAGCACCAGGAAGTCCTGGAACTGCTGCGCGGTGATGGTGCAGAAGCCGACCATGCCGTCGGCCGTGGGCACGATCGACGGCAGTTCCAGACTGCGCTGGCCCAGAAGCGAATCGGCGCCCAGCACGCTGGCCGACATGGCGGACAGCCCGCCCATCGCGATCACCATCGCCTCGTAGGTCGAGACGTCGATGACCTCGCCGCGGCCGCTTCGCGCGGCATGCCGAGCGGTCGCCGCGGCGACCGCTGCCGCGAACGTGCCCGCCAGCCACTCACCGAGCTGACCCCCGGCCTGCACCGGCTCGTCCTCCGGCCAACCGCGGCCGGCGGTCGAGCCGCACAACGCCTGCAGGATGAACTCGTTGGCGATCACCCGATCGTCGACGTAGGGGCCCGTCGTGCCGAACGGCGTCACGGCGACCACGACGGTCGAAGGGCCGGTATGCGACCCGATCTCGTCGAGCGTCCAACCGTCGGTCAGGTCGGTGAGGACGATGTCGGCGCCGGCCAGGAGCGAGGCGATCTCGGCCTGGCCGCTGTTGGTCACCGACTTCTTGCCCGCGGCCAGATAGCCGAACAGCGCCCCGCGCCGGCCCGCCGGCCGACCGGAGGCGCACCGAATCCCCTTCCGGCGATTCGATTTTCACCACATCGGCGCCGGCGTCGGCGAACATCTTGCCGCAGTAGGACACCGCGATACCATTGGACAACTCCAGCACCCGCCAGTCCGCGAACGGCGCTCGAGCTGTCACGTTCAGTTGCCCAGGGTGGTGGTGCGTCCCGCGATGCCGGAAGCCTCCGCCGTCACCTGCGCCTGCAGGGCGAACTGGGTCATCCGGGTCCAGGCGTCGCGGTCACGCTGGCTGGCCTGGCGTCCGACGTGTGTCACCACGTCGACGTCGGTGGCCTGGGCGCGCAGATGACCCGCCCGGGCGTGTTCCTTGGGGACGTGCCGGAACGGATCGAATGAGTAGGCGGCCATGGCGTTTTCGTGAGTGATCTTGTTGATGACCGAATCGTCGAGATGGCCCATGGTCTGCATGACGTCCTCCGGCGCGAACGGCCAGTTGCTGTCGGAATGGGGGAAGTCGGACTCCCAGCACAGCATGTCAGCGTTGAACCAGTCCATGTTGCGCACGCCCACCTTGTCGCTGATGAAGCAGGTGTAGAAGTGGCGCTTGAACACGTCGGTCGGCCCGCTGTAACCGGGCGGGAACTTCGCCAGCGTCCACCCCGAATGGCGGTTGTAGACATGCTCGGCGCGCCACAGGAAGTACGGTATCCAGCCGACGTCGCCCTCGGTGAGGGAGAACTTCAGTTGCGGGAAGTCTGCCCAGAACTCGGCCCAGATCAGCTCGGTGAAGGTGAACATGCTCATCATGGACGACGCCGTCATCTGCACACTGGGCGGCGCGTCCGTCGACACCTGCGGAGAACGCGATGCGGAGCCCACATGCGTGCACAGCACCGTCTTGTTCTCGCAGACCGCCTCGAACAGCGGATACCAGTACTTGGTGTGAATGCTGGGCATTTGCAACGCCTCTGGATTCTCCGAGAACGTCACCGCGTGGCAGCCCTTGGCGGCCAGGCGGTTGACCTCCTTGGCCGCCTCAGCGACGTCGAAGAGCGGCAGGATGCCGCAGGGGATGAACCGCCCCGGGTAGGCCGCGCACCACTGGTCGATGTGCCAATCGTTGTAGGCCTTGATCATCACCAGGTTGACCGCACGGTCCGGGCCCTGGTTGAGAACCTGGCCCGAGAAGCCGGTGAAGTTGGGGAAGTTGAGGCCGGCCAGCTGACCGCCGGCGTTCATGTCCCGGACCCGCTCGTCCACGTTGAAGCAACCGGGCCGCATCTCGTCGTAGCGGGAGGCGTCGATGTTGTACATCTCCCGCGGCTTCCCCGCCACGGCGTTCAGACCCATGTTGCGTCCGCGAATCTCGCCGTAGTACCACTGCTGGATGCCGTCGGGTTCAAGGACCACCCGGGGGGCGCGGTCCTGGTATTTCGGGGGGACGTGCGCGTCGAACATGTCGGCGGGCTCGGCGATGTGATCGTCCACGCTGATCAGGATCAGATCGTCCTTGTTCATTCCGCGCTCCTCATCGACCCAGTGACTAGTAGATAATGGCGCCGATCACAGTGTCAACCGTGTGCGTCGGGCCGCGCAGCTTGATCGCGCCGCTAAATGCCTGGGGTGCAACGCAGACTTGCGGCACTCAGCCGCCCGCGCCGTCCCGCTTGACGGCCCGCCCCACGGGCATTACATCGACTAATAGTCCTTTACCCGAGGCCGCTGCGAGACGAGTGTGCGGCTGGCCGCATGTTGCGCGAATGTCAGTCGGCGGGCGCGTACCGCAGCATCGTGACGTCGTGCTCCGGATAGTCGAAGAACACCGGCTTCACCCGCATCCCGACGCTCAGGTCGGCCGGATCGACGTTGACCATCTCGGTGGAAAACCTCGGCCCCTCGTCCCATTCGACGATGGCCAGCAGCTGCGGGACCGCATCGGCGAAGTGCCGGCTGACCGGCCTGCGCGCCACGGTGTAGGAGTACAACGTTCCCATGCCCGAGATCTCTCGCCACTCCAGATCGGCGGCGAGGGTGCGCGGCGCGCGCACTCGCGGGTAGAACACGTAGCCCTGCAGCGAGGGCGAATACTGGATGACGATGCGGTGCTGGGCCAGCGCATCCCAAAACGGGGCACTGGTAGGCGTTTTGACGGGCATCGGACGCTCGAAGGTGGCCATGTCCGATCAATCCCCCTCGAGGATCAGCGTGGTTTGTTCCGACAGGATTCCGCCGTTGCCGGACACGAAGGCGCGGTGACAGTCTGCGACCTGGGCGGCACCCGCGCGGCCCATGATCTGGCGCGTGGCGTCGCAGACGTGGTGCATGCCGCCGGCCAGGCCGGCCTGACCGAAGCCCAGCTGTCCACCCGCGGTGTTGAGCGGGAAGTCGCCGCGGAAGGTGAGGTCGTGATCGGCGACGAACTCCATGCCCTTACCCTTCTCGCAGAATCCCGCGTCCTCCAGCGACAGCAGCACGGTGATGGTGTAGCAGTCGTAGATCGACACCATGTCCATCTGCTCACGGCTCAGATCCGTCATGGCGAACGCGGTGTCGGCGGCCTCGGCGATCGGGGTGTGCAGCAGGTCCTTCGCGTAAGTCGGGGTCTTGAACGGCACGTGCTCGCCGAATCCCTTGATCCACACCGGCCGGCGGCGCGCGCGTTTGGCGAGATCCGCATTGGCGACGACGACCGCGGCGCCCCCGACGCATGGCATGACGATCTCCAGCATGTGCAGCGGGTCGGCGATGACCGGACTGGCCAGGACATCGTCGACCGTGAGCGGCTTGTCCTTCCAGATCGCGCCTTCGGTGTGGTTGGCGTTGACCCGTTGATCGACGACGATCTTGGCCATCGCCCGCTCGTCGTAACCGTATGCGGCCGCGTAGCGCTGGGCCACCTGCCCGTAGGGCCCGTTCTGGCCGAGGTTGCCGTAGGGGATCTCGAATTCAGCCTGCGGAGAGCCGTATTGGTTGCTCGACGAACCGAAGAACATGGCGTCAACCCGGGGGCGAGGCTTCTTCGCCGATGACGGGGTGATGTATCGGGCCGGCAGCGCGCACAAGACCGCATCACAGATGCCCAGTTCGATCGCCGCGGCCGCCCGCCAGACCATGGCCGCCGCGCTCGCGCCCCCGAGGTCCACGTGCTCGGCGAATCGTGCGCCCACGCCCAGGTATTCGGCGATGGTGGACGGCACGAAGATCTCCGACTCCGCCAGGTGCGACGCCACGATCCCGTTGACGACCTCACCCGGCAACCCGGCATCCTCGAGCGCGGCCGCGGACAGTTCCGCCCACTGCTCGATCGCGAACGGTGCCGGCGAGGCCTTGTTCAGCCGCTCGGGTGGCAGCTCGACATAACCAACGATCGCGGCCTCTCCACGTAATCCCATGTATGGCACCTACTTTCGGGGTAGCCCGAGGATCATCTGCGCGATGATGTTGAGCTGAATCTCGCGGGTTCCCCCGCCGATCAATTCGGCGGGGAGATGCAAATAGGGTTCCACGACCGCGGCGTCGGGATCATCGACCATCGCGACCTGCCCGGTTAACTGCAGCGTGGCTTGGAAGGTGCGCCGCAGCAGCACATTCATTGCGACCTTGGCGATGCTGGACGCCGGACCGGACGCTTGGCCGTCGAGCAGCCGGATGGTTTCCCGCACCCCGAGCGCCCTGATCGCGTTGGCGTAGGCATCGAGCTCGCCGAGCGCGCGCAACGCGTCGTCGCGGTCGGGCCCGGGTTGAGCGGCGAGCCGGCGGAGCGCGACGGCGCGGTCGAACTTGACGTATCCGCTGATGGCCGAACGCTCCTCGGCCATGGTGGCGATCGCGAGGCTCCAGCCGTCGGTGGGAGCGCCCAGCAACATCTCGTCGGGGACGAAGACGTCGTTGAGGAACACCTCGTTGAAGTGCGCCTGCCCGGTGGCCGTTTTGATCGGCTGGATTTCGATGCCGGGCGACCGCATATCGAGGATGAAGTAACCGATGCCACGGTGCTTGCTGGCTTCGGGGTCGGTGCGCGCCAGCAGGGCGCCAAGGTCGGCGTACTGCGCCAACGACGTCCAGATCTTGTGGCCGTTGATCCGCCAACCGCCGTCGACCTTGGTCGCCCGTGTGGCCAGCGACGCGAGGTCGGAGCCGGCCCCCGGTTCGCTGAACAGCTGGCACCAATGAATCTCGCCGCGTTGGGTCGGCGAAATCAGCTTTTCTTGCAAGTCTTTTGGTGCGGCGGCCAGCACCGAGGGCAGTATCCACTCGGCGATGTTCAGCGACGGCCGGACCAGCCCGGGTCGCTTGGCGAACTCTTCGTCGATGATGAGCTGTTTGAGGGGACCCGCATCGACGCCCCACGGCGCCGGCCAGTGCGGCGCCATCAGGCCGGCATCGGCGATCAACGTGCGCTGCGGCCCGGAGGCCTGGTCTGGGTAGTCGCCGTGCGGTGCCGGTTTGTCGTTGCGCAACTGTATTGCCGCATCCAGCGTCTCGGCGACCCAGGACCGGAACTCGGATTCCGCGTCGCCGAGATTCACCGACATGTCGCGCATCTTGGCGCACGTGAGCTCTCCCAGCCGCCGCGCCCAGCGATTCGCCGGACCTATCGATCCCCCCAGGCTGATGGCCCGCCGCCAGTACAGGTGCACGTCGTGTTCCCAGGTGAAACCGATGGCGCCGAGCATCGTCAGCGCGTCGAGCACCAGGTCCGGGATCGGCGAGATCGCGATCACCGCCGCACCGGCGGCGGCGATGAGGTGCTGGTCGAGCGGTTCGTCGGCGGCGCGCACCGCGTCCCAGGCCGCCGCGGTGGCCAGTTCGCTGCTAACCAACAGCATCGCGGCGTTGTGCTGCAGCGCCTGGAAGGTTCCGATCACCTTGCCGAACTGCTCGCGGATGCGCAGATGCGCGGTGACCGCCCCGACGCACCACTGCGCGATGCCGGCCATCATGCTGGCCACCAGACTCACGGTGACGCACCGCGCGCGGTCGGGGTCGATGCCGCTGAGAACCGACGACTCGGCCGCGCGGTAATCGTCGAGCCGCAAAATACCGGCGTCCGCGACCAGGTCAGTGCCGTTGACGGGCTGGACTGTCGCCGTGGGGTTTTCGGTGTCAACAACCACCCAGACCAAGTCGTCGTCATCCGCTCGGGCGGCGACGAGGACTGTTCGCGCCGCGCACACACCGGCGGTGACGTGCGACGTCCCGGTGATCCACCATCCCCCGTCGTCGGCGCGTGCCCTGAAGTCACCGTCGTCGGGAAGCACGACTGCCGCGGTCACCCCGGCGGCCAGGTCGCGCACGAGTGCTTCGGCGGCCGGTGTCGCGTCGGCCAGCAAGGCGACGGCTCCCACCGCGACCGTCGGCAGCAGCGGCCCGGGCAACAGCGCCTTGCCCGCCGCCTCCAGGACGCATGCGGCGTCGATCAGCCGGCCGCCCTGGCCGCCTAGGCTTTCCGGCAGGTGCACCGCGTGAAAGCCGTTGCCGACGAGGGCATCCCACCAGCCTGGACGTCGTCCCGCTGCAAGGTCGTCGAAACTGCCGCGGGTGGCCGCCACGGGAGCGTGCCGGCCGGCGAACTGCCCGACGGCGTCGCTGAGCTCCTGCTGCTCGGGGCTCAGTCCCAGGGTCACGATGACGGCCGAGAGGTGGCTAAGGTTGGCCGCACGGACTGATACCCTTCCGAGCCTGATGGCGCCGACCCGCCGCGCCCGGCTTCGCCGCGCTTGCGATCGCCGCTGGTTGATGGCGGAAACAAGACGGACCGTCTCGTCTTGTGGCAGACTACCGGGGGTAGTCAGGCGATGTAAAGCGGAGCACCGCGGCAGTGAGGATCACCATATGCCAAGCGATCTCACCCAGGTGGGCCCGTTGAGGCGCCGCAGCGAGAAGTCGCGCACGGCGATCGTCGCCGCCACGCGCGAACTGCTTCTCGAGCGCGGGTTCGACGGTCTGACCATCGAGGCGGTCGCTGCTCGGGCCGGGGTGGGCAAGCAGACCATCTACCGGTGGTGGCCCAGCCGCCCGGCCCTGGTCGCCGACGCCATGCTCGAAGACGCCGACAAGATCCTCGCGTCGGTGAACCACACCGCCGACCTGTCTGCCGATCTGGCGGGATGGGTGCGCAAACTAGCCACCACGCTGACGACGGCCCGCGGCTCGGCCATGCTGCGAATCTTGACCGTTGCGGGCATGGAACACGAGGAGACGGCCGCGAAACTGCGTGCCGGTTTCAGTCAACCGCTGCACGACAGCGTCCGGGTTCGGATTCTCGCCGACGGCATCGATGAGAGCACCGCCGAGTCGGCCGCGGACGCCATCGTCGGCGGCGTGGTGTATCCGATTCTTTCTGACCCGCAACGATATTCACGGCGCCGAGCCGAGCGCACGACGCGGCTCATCGTCGAGGCTCTCACCCGTGGACGCTGACCAAGACCGTAGCGGACGAAACAATGCGTTCTTCTTGTAGTGGTGCCCTCCCATGCGCCGCATGATGTTGTCGAGCACGGTGACCGCGTCGTCGAGGTATGGGCCCTTGTTGAGCATCACGCACTCGGCCCGCTCGCTCATCGCGGCATCGCTGATCTCGGCGCGGGACGGAAGCCCGGTCTTGGCGAGCTGCTCGAGCACCTGAGTCGCCCAGATCACCGGCAGGTGCGCGGCCTCACACAGCCACAGAATCTCCTCCTGCAACTCAGCCATCCGCTCATAACCGCACTCGACCGCCAGATCGCCGCGAGCGATCATCACCCCGACCCGGGGCCGACGCATCGCCGTAAGCAACAGCTGCGGCAGGTGTTCGAAGCCCTGCCGGGTTTCGATCTTGAGCACGATGCCCAAATTGTCAGCACGTAGCCGGCCGAGCTCATCGAGCAGCCGCTCGACATCGGACGGGTTGCGCACGAACGACATCTGGACCAGATCCGCCAGTTCGACCACGGCTGACATGTCAGCGGCGTCGCGGTCGGTGAGCGCAGATATCGGCAGGTCGGTATCGGGCATGTTGATGCCCTTGCCGCCCTTCAGGCGGGCTTGCCCCTGCTCCGGGTGGTCGATGCGCACCGTGAGGACATCGCGGTCGACCGACACCACCCGCCCACCGATCTTGCCGTCGTCAAAGTGGACCGCATCACCGACATGGGCATGGTCGAACGCCTCGGGCAGCGTGCAACCGATGCGCGGAATCGCTTGGCTGCCGTCGACCGGGGCCGGTGAACAATCGCGCGTCAGCTGCAGCAGGTCGCCAAAGTGCAGCACCAAACTCTGCTCCGTCTCGGGCAGCTCGCCGACTTCGGTCGACTCCCCACCGTCTCCGGCATGCAGCACCGTTCCCGTTTGCAAGTAGGTTGTTTTTCGCGCGGTCATCACGAATCCGCCCGCAGTATCAGCGACAGCCTCCAGAACGAGTTCCCGCTTGGACCCGCGTCCGTCGTGCAAAATCAGTACATCGCCGGCGGCGCGGTTGGTCAGCCAGTGCCGCGGCACCGCAACCACCACCATGCCGGGCTCCGGCGGCTCGGTCGGCTCCTCGGTCGACGTCGCCCACGCCCGCGCCGGGGCGACGACCTGACCGAGAGCGTCTCTTCGCGGACGTATTTTGACGACGCGCGGGCCCGCTTCCAGGGGCCCGGTTCGCAGCTTCGGCCCTGCCAGATCCATCGCCACCCGACATGTCGTGCCTGCACATGCGGCCGCCTCCCGGACATGGTGCGCCATCGCGCGCCACGCCTGGACATCGTCGTGGGCGCAGTTGATCCGTGCGATGTTCATGCCGCGCTGCACGAATCCGCGTACCAAGTCGCGGTCGGTCGCGGCCTCCGATGGCATCGTGACCATGATGCGTGCCGTGCGATGAGCGGGGCGGGGTCCCAGCAGCTCCACTGTGTGTTGCCGCAAGATTTTTGGTCCCTGCGCAATGCGCACCGCCGACGGTGGAGGCGGCTGCCACGTTCCGCCCAGCATGGCGGCGATCGCCGAGCGAACCGCCGCCAGTGTGGCCTGAACGTGTGCTTCGCTGCGGCCCAACGACGAAAGGCCGAACTCCGCCAGCGTGGCCTGCAGTTTGCGCAAGTCGAATTGGCGAATCGCCCAATAGTGCACCAGGTTTCGCGCGCTTGGCAGATGCTCGGGCGCAATGGCCGATAGCCATCCCGCCCAGGAAGACTCCGCGTCCGACAAGCTGGTCAGGAGCCCATCGATCTGCTCGAGTAAACCCACCAGTCGCCGGGTGACGTCGGCTTCGACGGGTGCCTGTGTGCGGAGCGGGGCGCCGTCCACATGGCTGGCCATGCGCTCACCGGACACGGTAGCTCCTTGTCCTCGTGGTTTCCCGGCCACGCAGCGTTAACGTCCGCGTAACGCTCTTGATGCGAATCATCAAGGCACACGCCAAATTACTGGCGTGTCTGCCGCCTCGACAGAGGCATTGGTCCTCGAATCGAGGACTACCGACCGATCACCCGATGGAGATCGCGGCCAGACCCTGAGCTACGCGGTCCGGTAGAGATCCCCCGTGGCTGAGCCAGTCGTCCAAGGCGATGCGCACGGCCGCCATCGCCAGCGCACCGATCAGACGAGGCCTGGGGTCGTGGGGGATCAATCGCGGCAGGCGCGGCGCGATGAGCTCCGCGATCGCGAACTCGTACCGCACGTAAATGTGTAGCGTCCACGCGTCCAGGGTCTCGGAAGACCTTGTCAGGACCGCCAATTCACGAATCTGGTCCTCGATGTCGGCGAACCCGCCGGCGAGCTCTGCGAAGGCGCCGACGACCGCGTCGGTGGCACTCACGCGCTCGGGCTGGGCCGCCAGGGCGGACGTGATCCGGTCGAGCCAATGGACGGTCATGCCCTCTGCGACGGCGTCTTCCTTGGAGTTGAAGTACCGGAAGAAGGTCGCCCGCCCGATGTCGGCCGCGTCGGCGATGCGGTCCACCGTCGCGCCCGCCAAACCGCGATCGGCCACCAGCTCAGCCGCCGCCGCGGCGATGCGCTGACGCATCGCCGTTCGCTTCCGCTCGGCCAACGACGTCGTGGCAACCATTCCCCCACCCTTTTCCGCGAATCGATGCCTAGATCGTAAGACATAGTCTTAGCATGAGACTATGTCTCAAGACCCCGATTCGCCCGAACCGCCGGCCCCCAAGGCGCGGGCCGCGTGGCAGTTCTTCCAGCAGATGCTTGCGGACCTCACCAAGGTCGTGACCGAGGACGCCGAGTCCGAGCGGGAGCTGCTCGAGGGGTTGCGGCTGATCGCCCGCGTCTCGTCCCTGTGCGCGCAGATGTCGGTCGAGGCCGACGCCGAGCGGCCCTCCTTCTTCGATATGTGTTCGGAGAACCGCATGGTCGGCGGTCCCAATCCCGACGGCAACTACTACCTGGCGATGATCCGTGGGGACCGCCGCTACCGGATCACCGGCTCCCGCGGCACCAGCGCCTACCTCGGGCTGCAGATCCTAGCCGGCACGGGACTCACGCCGCGCCGCATGGCGGGATATGTCAGCGACGTCGACTTGGCGCTGGACTCAGGCGAATTCGCGCTCGTGCTCTCGACGGACGAACCCGCCGATCTCCCCGGCGCGCAGTGGGTGAAGATCCCCCAGGACGCCTCGTCGGTGGTGGTCCGGGAGTACCTCGGTGATCGCGCGCGCGAAGAATTGACGACGCTGCGGATCGAGGCGCTGGACCCCGGCCCGTCGACGCCGCTGACCGACAGCGCGCTCGCCGATCAGTTCACCGCGATGGCCTGGTCACTGATGAAGCTCGCCACGCTGCATCGCACCATCAAGCCGGAACTGCTCGACATGCCCAACACGCTGTTGACCGCCGAGGCCGCCAGCCTGGGCGCAGCCGACACCACCCCGGACAACCTGTACATGATCGGGACCTACCGGCTCGAACCCAACGAGGCCCTCGTGCTCGACATCGCCCCGCCCGACACCCGGTACTGGAACGTCACGCTGGAAAGCATCTGGCACGAATGCCTGGAACCGCGCCATCGGCACAGCTCGGTGACGAACCGCGCCGTGGCACCCGATGCCGGCGGCCGGGTACGAATCGCGATCTCCGCGAGGGATTTCGGAGTCGGCCACTGGCTCGACACCGGTGGCCGGCATCGCGGCTTCGTGGTCCTGCGCTGGCTGGACAACCCCAAACCTCCCGACGTGACGGTGTCGGTGCGCCAATGTGAGGAGCCGGTATGACCCTGCGAGACCGATTCGCCCCTGAGCGGCTGATAACCACCGCCTGCGAGGAAGTCGGAAGCGACGACTTCGGCGCCGAGGGGTGGCGGCCCGGGCTGCACCGCCTCACCGACGGGCTGATCAACGACGCCCGGCTGTCGGACATCGGCGTGGAGATCGCCCACCTCGACATCATGCGGGCCCTGAAGAACCGCCTGGGCGTAATCGCTTGGCGCAGGCAATATCCCGAGATCGCCGCCAAACCGGTCGCGGCGCCGATCTTCATCGTCGGCCAGCCCCGGACCGGAACCACGATCCTCTACGACCTGCTCGCCCAGGATCCCGCGCTGCGCGCACCGTTGACATGGGAGGTCGACGAGCCCTGTCCGGTTCCGCAGCCGGATACCTATCACGACGATCCGCGCATCGCCCAGACGCAAGCCAGCATCGACATGTCCGAACAGACCATGCCGGGGTTCTTGGCGTTTCATCCGATGGGCGCCCTCGTCGGGCAGGAGTGCGTGCGCATCACGGCCGGCGAGTTCGTCAGCATGATCTTTCCGGTGCAGTACCGCCTGCCGAGCTACTACCGCTGGCTGCTCTATGAGGCGGACCACGCAGGCGCCTACCAGTATCATCGGATCTTCCTGCAGCACTTGCAATCCGGTGTGCCCGGTCACTGGTTGCTGAAGTCCCCGGCGCACCTGTGGCAGCTCGACACGCTGCTGGCCGAATACCCCGACGCGTTGATCGTGCAGACCCATCGCGACCCGCTCAACGTCATCTCGTCGATCGCCGCCCTGACCCACCACCTACGCCGGATGTGCAGCGACGAATCCAGCATCGCCGAGTGCGCGGCCCAGTCCTACGAGGAGATCGTCGTCGGCCTGGAGCGCGAGATGGCTTTACGGGACAGTGGGGCGGTGCCGGCGGATCGCGTGATCGACGTGCAATACCGCGACTTCGTCAACGACCCGTGGACCACCATCAAGGACATCTACCAGCGGCTGGATCGCGAGCTGCGACCCGGGGCCGAGCAGAGGATGCGCGCGTTCCTGGCCGCCCATCCCGGCGACGGCGGCCGCGGCCGCTACACCTGGTCGGACACCGGCCTGCGGGAGGGCGAGGTGCGCGAGCGGGTGCGCGCCTACCAGGACCGCTATGCGGTACCGACCGAAAGCCTGCGTTGACGTGGGCATCGAACACCGTTGCGACAGTTGAGTTCTGAAGCGAGTAGGATCGCCGCAAACCGACAGGAGCGGCCATGGACGAGGACTGCCTGAAGCTCACCACCTATCTGGCCGAGCGTCGGCGAACCGATGAAGGCTTTGTCTCCGATGTGCTCCTCGACCTGTATGCGCGGCATCGCATCGCCTGTGGCGTGGTGCTGCGCGGCATAGGCGGCTTCGGTACCGGGCGCCACCTGAGGACCGACGAGTCGCTGACGTTGTCCGAGGATCCGCCCGTCGCGATCGTCGCGGTCGACACCAGGGCGAACATCGAGGCCCTGCTCGACTCGGTGCTTGCCGTCAAGCGGCGGGGCCTGGTCACCTTGGAGCGGGCGCGGTTGCTGCGCGAGGACGTCGGGCCGATCGAGCTCCCCGACGAATTGCGCGAAGCCGTCAAGTTGACCGTCTACGTCGGCCGCAAGGAACGGGTCAACGGCACCCCGGCCTACATCGCCGTCTGCGATCTCCTGCATCGGCGTCGCATCGCCGGCGCATCGGTGCTGCTCGGGGTCGACGGCGTCACCCACGGGCAGCGGCACCGTGCGCGCTTCTTCGGGCGTAACGCCAACGTGCCGATGATGATCATCGCCGTGGGATCCGGTGAGCGCATCGGAGGGGTTCTGCCGGAACTCGCAGAGTTGCTCCGCCGACCCATTCTGACCCTGGAGCGGTTACGGGTGTGCAAGCGCGACGGCGAACTCCTGGAACGGCCGCACGCCCTCCCCGGGGTCGACGAACGAGGTTTGCCGCTGTTCCAGAAGTTGACCATCTACACGTCCGAGTCGGCCCTACACGGCGGTGTGCCGATTCACCGCGCGATCGTTCAGCGCCTTCGTCAACGCGAATCACCCGACGGCGTGACGGTGGTGCGGGGCATCTGGGGCTACCACGGCGACCATCAACCGCACGGTGACACGTTCCTCTCGCTACGCCGACGCGTCCCCGTGGTCACCATCGTCGTCGACACCCCCGCCAACATCGGCGAATCCTTCCGGGTGATCGACGAATTGACGCGCGAGGAGGGGCTGGTGACGAGCGAGATGGTGCCCGCGGTCGTGTCGGACGAACGCGACACCGGCGATGGCCCGCCGCGCATGGCCCACCACCGCTACTAGGTCAGCCGGCGACCGAAGCCTCGTATATCGACTGGATCGCCTTGTCCAGCGTGGCGTTGAACTGCTCGTCGGACTGGTCGACGGTCAGGCCCTCGGTCAGCGCGCGGCTGAAGCTGGCGATCAGCCCGGTGTTCTTCGCCAGCAGCTTGTTGGCTTCCTCGCGGGAGTAGCCGCCGGAGAGCGCGACCACCCGCATCACCTTCGGATGTTCGATCAGGGGGCGGTAGTAGTT
Source organism: uncultured Actinomycetota bacterium (assembly GCA_963820045.1). Lineage (GTDB taxonomy): Bacteria > Actinomycetota > Actinomycetes > Mycobacteriales > Mycobacteriaceae > Mycobacterium. Next base: position 709,643 of record CAWFYN010000010.1, on the reverse strand, counting down.
GACCTCGCTGGGCAGGCTCAGCTTGAGCATCACGCGCTGCCCGTCGGGCACGTTCTCGAGTTGCTTGGTGATCTCGTCGCGCAGGATCGCCTCGGCCTCGGCCTTGTCCGAGATCGAGATGGTGACCTCGGGCTCGATGATGGGCACCAGACCGTGCGAGAGCACCTGACGGGCAAGCTCGAACTGCTGGGCGACCACGGCGGCGATGCCCTGGGGGTTGGCGCCGCCGATCACCGACCGTTCCTTGGTGCCGAAGACACCCAGGCTCGCGGCCCGCTCCAGCAGCTCGTCCAGCCCGGGGATCGGCTTCATCAGCTGCACGCTGTCGGACGCCTCCGCCAGGCCCTTGTCGATCTTGAGGATGGGCACCACACCCTTGGTCTCCCACAGGTAGGCGGTCGACGGTTTGCCGGCGATCTCACGGTCCATGGTCTGCTCGAAGAGGATTGCCGCCAGCACGCGGTCACCGGTGAATGCCGGGGAGGTGATGATGCGCGAACGCATCTGGTGAATGAGGTCGAACATCTCCTCCTCGGAGGAGTACGCGTCGTCCTTGATGCCGTAGAGGCGCAGCGCCTTGGGCGTCGAGCCGCCGCTCTGGTCGAGCGCCGCGATGAATCCCTTCCCCGACGTCATCCGCTCGGATTGCTTCTCGTTCGGCATGGAAGTTCCCCACTCCTTCGTGGTCCCGTATGGTCACCGCGCCCGCGGTGCTCCGCACCCTTGAGATAATCGTGCCGATCATATTCGGCCGATCAGAGCCCGAGGAGGCAGGCCATCACCGCTCGGCTTGGTCTGGCTGCCGGGACGCGGGTCTGACGCGCCACAGTGCCATGCGATCAAGGAGCCGGTCGCGCAGGACGAGCGTGTGAAAGAGTACCGCGCACATGTGGGCGGTAAACGTCAGGAACAGCAGGAACGCGAAGGCGCCGTGACACTCGCGGAGCACCGCGAAAACGTCGATGCTGTGCGGCGCGATGCCGGGCAGTCGCAGCGGCCCCACGAGCGTGACCGGGAACCGCGCCGCCGCCAACATGGCCCACCCGGTCAGGGGCTGCACCAGCAGTAGGGCATAGAGCAGGTACTCCGACCACGTCGCGATGCGCCGTTCGGCGCCGCTCATCGTGGACAGAAACGGCGGGGGCCGGTGCCTGAGCCGATTCACCAGCCGCACCACGGCGACCGCCAGGATCAGCACACCCAGCGGCCGATGGATGGCCAGCAGCAGGGGGTAGTAGCTCAGGGCCGCGACCATGGTGACGCCGATGAGCAGTTGCGCGATGACCATCGGCGCCATCAGCCAGTGCAGCAGGCGGGACGGGAGCGCGAACCACGTCACGGCGGAGCCTTCCGTCACTTGAGCACCCGGGAGACGTCGACCTCGCTGGGCGCCTTGGGCTCCTCGGCGCGGCGGGTGAAGGAGCGGGCGTAGACGGCCGATCTCGCGGCGAGCAGCGGATCGTCGGAGGCGGTGATGCCGTCGGGCAGCACCAGCGGGTCGAAGTTGATGTCGCGGGCGTTGCCGGGCGCCTCGGTCTGTACGGCCGTGATGGTGATGGTGCCGGCGTCGATGGTGCGGCGCGACCGCGGCCAGGGTTTCGTGGCGTCGTTGGTCGGGTCGCCCGGCTCGCCGATCGTGAGCACCAGCTGCCAACTCAGTGGTCGCCGGGCGAGCGCGTGGATGAGGTCGTCGAACAGGTAATCACTGCCGGCCGATGACGGCGTCGGGGCCTCCGCTTCCTGCGGTATGGCGGCCCAGCGCACCGGGACGGTAGACCCGGCACCGTTGGTGAACCGGAACGCATTCAAGCCGTGAAACGCGCTGTCTGCGAATTCCGCACTCGGCGGGCCTGCTTGATGACCTTCATCGCCGCGACGGTCTCGGGATGGCGGTCGAGGAAGGCGGCCATCTTCTCCGGGTCCGGCTTGCCCGTCTCGGGCTCCGGTTTGGACGCGAGCAGCCGGTCGTAGAACCCCTGTGGGGTGCTGTCCGGGAAGGCGGGGATGTTGATCATCGCGGTGCGCCATTGCTGGCCGCCCGGTCCGTGGAAGAGCAGGCCCAGTCCCCGGACCGTGGTGGGCATGTCCGCCTGATCCGGCAGACCCCCCGACAGGGAAAACCGGCCGATCAGCGGCACCGTCCCCGGCCCGAAGACGGCGGCCCGGCAGATCGCCGCCCCGGCCCCCGTGCTTGTGAAGGCGCCCGCCGCGCTGAGTCCCTTGGCGTGATTCCGGCGAAAACCGTCGTGACGGCCGTAGACATGTTCGAACCGATCCGCGAACCGGGGCGGCGTCAGCGCACCGGGCCGCAGCCAGCCGCCGGCATACGCGAACCCACCCACATCGACCGCGGCGATGCCGGCCACCGCACCCATGCCCAGCAGTGCACGCCGGGTCAACGCGGCGGCGAGGGGTCGGGTGGGCTTGACGTCACCGGGTGGGTCGTCCTGCTCGCCGCCGCGATCACCGGGTTCCACGCCCACCGTCCTTCCGCGTTTGTGCAGGCCACAGGGTGCGGACCGGCCACCAATCCGGTGCAGGTAATTCACCCATGGGCCGATGCCATGCGCAACTTCTGCGGGGACCGTCGCACACACTCACGGGACGTCGCGGCGCGGCGATTCGTTCAGTCGTTTTGAGTGTGGTTTGCCGCGTGTCATACCATCGACTAAACAAACTGGCGGCTGCATCTGCGGCTAGTTGCGCAGATCGACGGAGTTGTCTTCTCCGAAGGCAAGCGCGTTCCGCGGGGTTGAACAAGCAGCCCCCTGTTTGACAGTGGCTGTTTTGAGAGCTAACGGTGTCCCACGCGGGACCGAAATGTGAGTGGTAGACCATGAGCGAACAATTCGGCAATCCAATCGATCCGACCGCATTTTCGGTGGGAAAACAGCAGGTAGATCAGGCGGTCGTGCTCACCGTCTCGGGTGAAGTGGACATGCTCAGCTCGCCGCATCTGGCCGAGGCGATCCAGACCGCTCTGGCGACCAAACCCGCCGCACTGGTCGTCGACCTGTCGAAGGTGGACTTCTTGGCGTCGGCCGGGATGACCGTGCTGGTAACGGCGCAGGCGGAGATCGAGCCGCCCACCCAATTCGCTGTCGTCGCCAACGGCTCGGCGACGAGCAGGCCGATCAAACTGATGGGAATCGACAGCGTGCTCGCGCTCTACAGCTCGCTTGACGACGCGCTGAGCGGCGTCGCCGGTGGGTGAGCCTCGAGATGGGGGCACAGCTGGGAACGATGGGGCGCTCGGATCACCGGCCGAATAACGCATCGAATATCGAGGACCGGTCCCGCTTCGTGCGGTATCGCGTCGCCGCCGATCCGCGCAGCGCTGCTCGGGCCCGAGCCGAGTTCGCGGCCTGGCTCGAAACTCATTTCACCCTTCGCTCCGACCGATTCAGCGACCTGTTGTTGGCGGTGAACGAAGCCGTCGCCAACGCGGTGGAATTCGCCTATTGCGACGCATCGCAGCGCGGGACGCTGGACGTGAGCGCGGCCTACGACCACGGGTCCGAGACCCTGACGGTCACCGTCGACGACCGCGGCCGGTGGCGCCACAAGATTGCAGCCCGGCACCGGCAGCAGCTGCGGGGACGCGGGATCCCGCTGATGGAGGCACTCGCCGACGAAGTGACTATCGACCGCGCGCCGCACGGGACCCGCGTAGCGTTGACTTGGACCGGCCTGACACAACGGCGCAGGTGACACGTCCGCACCGAGAAACGATCGGATATGAATAACCCCGTGGCGCAGGCACTTTCGGCGCTCGGTTTGGCTGCTCACCTGGGCCGCGGCGTCGGCCGGGTGACTACCGACGCGGTGGTCGGGGGCCGGTTGGGGTTGCCCCGCAGGGTGCGGGACATCGACGCGACGGTGCTCTCCAAGGTGATGGGCACCACCGTCAGGTCGGTTCGAGTCCTTGGCAGCGACGCGGGGACGTCGTCGCGGGCACGGCTGGTGCTGACCGGAAAGAACGTCCCCGACTCGGTGTTCGTCAAGATCGCGGCGAAGACGGCCGCCACCCGTTTGATCGGTGAGCTGGGCCGGCTCGGGGAGACGGAGGTGCGGTTCTACAGCCAGCTCGCCCCGCAGGTCGTCGGCGCCCCATACGCCTACGGCGCGGCGTTCGATCCGTGGACCGGTCGCTACCTCGTGGTGCTGGAAGATCTTCCCGCCGAGTCGTGCGAGTTCCCCGACACCTTGCACCCACTTTCGCCCGACCAGGCCAGCCTCATCGTCGAGCTGCTGGCCGACCTGCACGCCACCTTCTGGGAACGACTTCCCCGCGGCGGGCGCGGTCCGCTGGGGTGGCTCTATACGGCGTCCGGCGACGTGACCTCCTTGCTGACCGGTTCGCTGATGCATGCCTCGATCAAGCGCCTCGCCGAGCGCACCTCGGTCACCGTCGACATCCCCACGGAAAAAGGCCGCTTCATCGCCGACAACTACCGTGCCGTCGCCGCCCTCATCGACATTCCCCCACACACGGTGATGCACGGCGACGCTCACCCGGGCAACATGTATTTCCGCGGCGGCAAGGCCGGGCTCCTGGACTGGCAGGCGGTGCGGCGCGGGCACCCGTCCCGCGAACTGGCCTACACGCTGGTCACCAGCCTCACGCCCGAAGACCGCAACACCACCCAGCGCGAGCTACTCGACGACTACCGCCGCGCGCTCGCGGCAGCCGGTGGGCCCGAACTGGACCGCGACGAACTGTGGCTGCGGTTTCGCCAGGGTGCGCTGTACGCGTACGTTGCCCCGCTGATCACCGCGGGGATGGGCGGCATGCAGGTCGAGGACATCGCCATGGAAGGGCTTCGGCGCGGTGTCGCCGCGCTCGACGATCTGGACACGGTCGCGGCGCTCAAGAGTTCTCTCTGACAAAGCAAGTCTGCGCCGAACCTATTGCGCTGGCTGCCGCAGGAGTTACGCTACTTCGCGTAGCGAAATGCTGCGGATCTTGTGCGTCTTCAGCCCATGGCGGCAAGGAGAGTCTCATGTTCGACCTGAAGATCATTGGTGGCACCGTTGTCGACGGGACCGGCGCGGAGCGCTATCACGCCGACGTCGGCATCAAGGACGGCAAGATCGTCGACGTCGTCCGCCGCGGAGCCGGTGACCCCGCGACCGGTGGCCTACAGACAGCACAAGCTGCCGAAACCATCGATGCCACAGGGCATGTGGTGGCTCCCGGCTTCGTCGACATCCACACCCACTACGACGGCCAGGTGAGCTGGGACGGCCTCCTCGAACCCTCGAGCGGCCACGGTGTCACCACGGTGGTCACCGGCAACTGCGGCGTCGGCTTCGCCCCGGTCCGGCCCGGGAGTGAGCAATGGCTGATCGAGTTGATGGAGGGCGTCGAGGACATCCCCGGCACCGCATTAACCGAGGGCATCACCTGGGGCTGGGAGACCTACCCCGAGTACCTCGACGCGATCGACAAGCACAAGTTCGCGATCGACGTGGGTAGCCAGGTCGCCCACGGCGCCGTCCGCGCCTACGCGATGGGCGAGCGGGGTGCGCGTAACGCGCCGGCGACACCCGACGACATCGAGGCGATGGGCCGGCTGGTCCGGGAAGCCATCGAAGCCGGCGCGCTCGGCTTCTCGACGTCGCGCACCATGGGCCACCGCGCGATGGATGGCGAACCGGTCCCCGGCACGTACGCGGCCGAGGATGAGCTGTTCGGCCTGGGGCGGGCCATGGCCGCCGGCGGGCAGGCGGTGTTCGAGCTGGCTCCGCAGGGATCCGCGGGCGAGGACATCGTCGCCCCCAAAAAGGAACTGGATTGGATGCGACGGTTGAGCGGCGAGATCGACCGGTCGGTGTCGTTCGCCCTCATCCAGGTGGACGCGGATCCGAACCTGTGGCGCGAGATGCTGGACCTCTCCGCCGACGCACACGCGGCGGGCAGCCGGTTGTATCCACAGGTCGCGGCGCGCCCGTTCGGCATGATGATCGGATTCCAGGGCCACCACGGCTTCAGCCACCGGCCCACCTACCGCCGGCTGAAGGCCGAATGCAGCCGCGGGGAACTCGTGCAACGGCTGGCCGACCCCGCGGTGAAGGCCGCCATCCTGTCCGAGGACGACCTGCCCGCCGACCCGACCCTGTTGTTCGACGGCATGTTCGCCCTGGTGCAGCACTCGCTCGGACGGCTGTACTCACTCGGCAATCCGCCCGACTACGAGCCCACCCCGGACCGCACCGTTGCCGCCATCGCCGCGGCCCGCGGCGAGGACCCGCTGTCCACCCTGTACGACCTCATGCTCGAGTCGGACGCGACCGCCATGTTGATGCTGCCGCTGTTCAACTACGCCGACGGCAACCACGAGGCGATCCGCGAGATGATGCTGCACCCCGCCGGCGTGCTCGGACTCTCCGACGGCGGCGCCCACTGCGGGATGATCTGTGACGCTTCGTATCCCACGTTCCTGCTGACACACTGGGCGCGGGACCGGCGCCGGGGCGAGAAGCTGTCGCTGGAGTACGTCATCCGCAAGCAATCCCGCGATACCGCGCACCTCTTCGGTCTCACCGATCGCGGGACCATCGCACCGGGCAAGAAGGCCGACGTCAACGTCATCGACATGGACGCGCTCACGCTGCATCCCGCGGCGATGGCCTTCGACCTGCCCGCCGGCGGAAACCGGATCCTGCAGGGAGCCAGCGGCTACGCGGCCACCATCGTCAGCGGGACCGTGACCCGGCGCGACGACGTCGACACCGGGGCCCGTCCCGGACGTTTGGTGCGCGGAGCGCGTTAAGGCTCCACGCATGAACGCGCCCGCCCGCAACCCGGCCCGCACCCGCGACGAGGACGCGATCGGCCCGCCGCCGGAAAGCCCGACCCTGGTGCCGGCGCAGCGGTATTACTCCCCGGCGTTCGCCGCGCTCGAGCTCGAGCGAATGTGGCCGAAGGTCTGGCAGCTCGCTTGCATGGTCGACCACGTCGCCGAGCCGGGCGACTACTTCGAGTACCGGTGCGGACCGTACGGGGTGCTGATCGTCCGCGGCGACGACGGGGTGCTGCGCGCCTTCCAGAACGCATGCCGCCACCGCGGCAACTCGGTGTGCGTGGGCTCGGGCTCGGGGCTGCGTGAGCTCAAGTGCGGCTACCACGGGTGGACCTGGGACCTGGCCGGCACGCTCAAGCGGGTGCCCAACCGCAAGGGCTTCGGGTCGCTCAAAATGTCCGACTTTCCTCTGGTGCCGGCCCGGGTGGACACCTGGGAGGGGCTCGTCTTCGTCAACCTCGACCTCGACGCGATGCCGCTGCTCGAGTATCTCGAGGCGGTGCCCGACGACATCGCCTGGTGCCGGCTCAGCGACTTTCGCTGCTACGCCACGCTGACCATCGAGGTCGAGGCCAATTGGAAGACGATCGCGGACGGCTACAGCGAGACCTACCACGTCCAGACACTGCACCCGGAGTTGCTGCGCTGCGTCGACGATATCCATGCGCCGCAACAGATCTGGGGTCACACCGGTAAATCCGACCAGCCCTACGGCGTGCAGAGCCCACGCTTTGACGGCGCGCTGAGCGACGAAGAGGTTTGGGACGCTTACGTTTACACGCAGGGTACGCTGATGGGCGCCGCCGAAGGCACCCCCTTTCCCAGCGACGGACGCCGGCCGGGGCAGACGGTCCAGGATCTGATCGCCGAACACACCCGGGCGTTTGCCGCCACTCGCGGGGTGGACCTCGATTGGGCCGACACCGACCGGATCACCCGGCTGCACCAGTACAACGTCTTCCCGAACATGACGCTGCTGGCCAACGCCGACCACCTCACCGTCATGTGCTCGCGGCCCGGCCCCGACCCCGATCAAGGCGAGCTGGTCATGTTCTTGATGACGCGGATGCCGCCCGGCGCTGCGCGCGCCAAGCCGACCGATGTCCGGGTGACCGCCGGCCAGGCCGAACCCGGGGTGGTGCTCACCCAGGACATCCAGGTGCTCGCGGGCCTGCAGCGTGGCATGCATCAACCGGGTTTCACCCATCTGGCGCTGTCCAGCGAGGAACGGCGCGTGATCAACATGCACCGCAACCTGGAGCGTTATCTGGGCCTGCCCCAGTCCGAGCAGATGAGCGGCGGCACGATCACGCAATCGCCGTCAAAATAATTGGTGTAGACACGCCGTAATCGGCCCGATGCGATTTAGAATCCGTTTCGTGATGACCCCGTCAAACCCGTGGGGGGACCACCGAGGGCAACTCGCGCATCAGCTACAGATGCGATATCAACCACTCGCGCGAAGACGCGCGCGGCGAATGTGTCAGAGCTTCGAGCGGGTCGGCGTCCGAACGGCGCCCGACCGCCTGCGGGAGATGCTGGCGGGGGCGCCCCTGGCCGCTCACGAAGTGATGGATGTCAATTTCGCGTTGATCGCGCTGCAGTTCGACCGCGAAACCCGCGCCGCGCGGTACAAGCGGCTGAAGCGACAAGGCACCCGCTCTCTGATGTTCGCCGGGCTGATCCTGGTGGTGCTGAACTTCCTGATGTGCATGGCCTATGCCTTGCTGAACCTGGCGGAGCAGGGCGCGCCCCTTTAAGCGTTTGTGAATCGCTTCAGCGTGGGACGACGATGCCGTTGTCGTAGGCGTAGACGATCGCCGCAGCGCGGTCCCGCAGGTCGAGTTTTCCGAAGATCCGGCCGATATGGCTTTTGACGGTGACGCCGGAAATGCAGAGGTCGTCGGCGATCTCGGCGTTGGAAAAGCCCCTGCCCATCAATGTCAGCACGTCGAGCTCGCGGGTGGTCAACTCGGCGAGCGCGGTGCTGCGCGGCCCGGGGGCGGCTTTGCGATAAGTGGTGAGCACCCGCGCGGTGACCGCGGGATCCAGGTAGCTGTCGCCCCTGGCGACCGTGCGCACGGCCCGGATCAGTTCCTCGGCGGAAGAGTCCTTGAGCACGAAGCCGGCCGCCCCGGCGCGCAGGGCCTCGGACAGCAGCTCGTCCTCGTTGAATGTGGTCAGCGCCAGCACCGGCGGCGTGCCCCCGAGCCTGCGCGTGGCCTCGATGCCGTCGACTCGGCGCATGCGCAGATCCATCACGACAACGTCGGGCCGGTTCTCGGCCACCGCCGCGGGCACCTCGTCGCCGTCCGCGCATTCCGCGACGATGACGAAACCGTCCTTGCGCCGCAAAATCCGGCGCAGCCCCGAGCGCACCAGGTCCTGATCATCGGCGAGCAGGACGGTGATCTCGGGGGTCTCCGGGGTATGTGGGATCACAACTTGCACCACCACGGGCGCCAGCCGGTGTCACCTTCGTGAAGCGGTATGTCGGCGCGCACCGACCATCCTTCTGGGGTCGGGCCGGCCTCGACCGCTCCACCCAGCAGCTCGACGCGCTGGCGCATGCCGCGCAACCCGCGCCCCTCGGCGGAATGCGGGGCGGCGATCGCCACCAGTAAGCGGTTGTCGACCGCGAGGCTCGCCGACGCCGCCGAGACGCTCAGCGCCACTGTCGATTTCGAGTCGGGCGCATGTTTGGCGATATTCGCCAGCGATTCTTGGGTGATCCGGTACAGCGCGAGACCGACCGCCGGCGAGACGCGTTCCGTGGCCCCATCGACGCACAGTGCCACGTCCATGCCGGCGCGCTGAAAATCCGCGACGAGGACGCCGACGTCGTCGATGCCGGGTTCGGGAGTTGTCTGCGTCGCCTTCGTCGGCGAGCTGTCCAGCAGTCCGACGGTGCGCCGGATGTCGGCCATCGCCTGCCGGCCCAGGCGTTCGGCCTGCTCGAGCGCCTCGACCGCATCATCGACGTCGCGGTCCTGCTGCAGTCCCCGACGCGCGCCCGTCACATGCAGCAGTGTGATGCTCAGCGAGTGGGCGATGACATCGTGCACTTCACGCGCAATCCGACGCCGCTCATCGGCGGCGGCGTGCTCGGCCAGCATCTTCTGCGCCTCAATTTGTTCAGCCAGCAGCAGCCGTTGGGTGCGCATCACGTATCCGAGCAGCCATCCCGCCCCGACGAACGCCAGGTACAGCATTACCGCGTCCAGGCGGTGCAGTCCGGACGCGGCCAGCAGCAGCGCGGCGGCCGAAGCGGCGGCAAGGAATCCGCCCGCGATGGAGCTCAATGTCGCAATCGACAACACCATCAGCACCAGCAGCGCCGGCGCGAAATCGGCGTGAATGGGGGTCGACGTGCCGAACAGCATCAGGGCGGTGGCAATCGACCAGCTTGCCCACATCAGCACCGGGCTGAGCTTCGTGTTCAGGAAGAAGAACACCAGCGTCGGTGCGATGGACACCGCGAACGCGGCGAGCCCGACGGGCAGGTCGGCGGAGGGGCGCTGCAGGATCGCGATCACCCCGCCGCCGACCTGGCTGAAATCGACGGCGAGAAACGACGCCCAGGTGAGACCGACGGGAATCAGCTCGCCTCGCCGGCGAAGCTGTTCGCGCACATATCTCGTTGCGACGCGCAACATCGTCCCATCGTAAAAGAGGGTGCCACCTGCCCACATCATGCCGTGGGCGGCAATTGTCTCCACCCGTGGTAGGAGACAAAGACTGCACTTCGGCACGACGCGCGACGCCTGGCCGATTTCCTAGCGTCGAGTCATGACATGGACACTGCTGCACGACCGCATGACCTTCATGGCCCAAGTGATCACGGCGGCCGAGACCGACCCCGAGTCGGCACTTGCGTTGGTCGCCGACTCAGCCGAGGTACCCCGGCTGTTCGGTGACGAGGAGGGCTTACTGCTTGCGCTGGGACAGCGCTGGATCACCATGCTGGTGGCCAAGCTGGATCAGGCGGCCCACGAGGGCGTGGCGGCCGAACAGGTGCGCGCCGATCTCGAGGCCGCCCAGCCCGGCCTGCACGCGCTGGTACGGATCGGGTCGCGGCGGTCGCTGCGCGTGCGGTCGCTGTGCCGGGGTGAGCACGTTGCGGTGGACCTCTTCGGCGGGCCGACCGGCGATCGGCAGACCGTTGCATGACGGACGCGGAATACTGACGCGGCTCACCGGCCGCTACGCGCTCCTGATCGTCGGCCTGTGGGTCCTGGCGGCGGCCGCCGCCAACCTGGCGGTCCCGCAACTGGAACGGGTGGTCGACTCGCACGCCCGATCCTTCATGCCCACCAACGCACCGAGCGCTGTTGCTGCCTCGCGCGCCGCCCAGTTGTTCGATCAGACCCCGAGCAACAACTTTGTTTACGTAGTGCTGGAACGCGATCAGAAGCTGACGCCACGCGACCGCCAGTTCTACAACGCGATGACTACGGCGCTGGGTTCCGATCGGCGGCACGTGTACGCGGTGACCGACCTGTGGTCGCAGCCCGCCACGGCCGCCGGCGCACAGAGTTCGGACGGGCGGGCCGTCAGCGTCATGGTGCGACTGGCCGGGATGCTCGGCACCGCCCAGGCGCGCGATTCGGTTAATACCGTTCGCGCCACCGTCCGGAAACTCTCACCGCCGGCCGGCCTGGAAGTCCATGTCACCGGGCCCGGCGCAACGATCGTCGACGAATTCTCCGCGATCGATCGACAGATGTTTTCAATCACCGCCGCCACCATCGGTCTCATCCTGCTTTTGCTGCTGGTGGTGTATCGATCGCCGATTGCGGCCTCGATTCCGCTGATCTCGGTCGGGCTCGCCCTGGCGCTGGCCCGCGCCGTCGTCGCTGCGCTGGGGCAATCCAATGTGGTTGAGGTGTCGCTATTTTCGGTGGCGCTGATGGCGGCGATGACGCTGGGCGCCGGCACCGACTATGCGATCTTCCTGGTCGGCCGCTACCACGAAGGCCGCCGCCGCGGCGTCGCACCGACCCAGGCGCTGACGCAGGCCTACCGTTCCATCGCCCCTGTCGTGATCGGGTCGGCGCTGACCGTGTCGGTGGCACTGGCGTGCCTGGTGTTCGCCAAGGTGGGCTCCTTCCGTAGCGCCGGGTTGCCCTGCGCCATCGGGATTCTGGCCACCATGGTTGCGGCACTGACCCTGACGCCCGCGCTCATGGGTCTGGCTATCCGCCGCGGGTATCTCGAACCGCGCCCGTCGAAGACGGCGCGGCGCTGGCGTCGCGTCGGGACGGCGGTGGCGCGCTGGCCCGGTCCGATCCTGGTCACCGCGGGCGGGTTGACCCTGCTGGTCGCGCTACCGCTGGCCGGCATGCGGGTCGGCTTCGACGAACCCGCCGCCACGCCGTCGGCCGCCGACTCCGACCGCGGATATGTCAGCGCCGATCGGCATTTCGCGGCCAATGCGCTGTTGCCCGATGTCGTCGCGATCCAGACCGACCACGACCTGCGCAACCCGGCCGGCCTGATCGCCATCGAGCGAATCACGCGCCACATCATGGCCGTACCGGGCGTGCGTGCGGTGCAGTCCGCTAGCCGCCCCGACGGTAAGGTGCCCGAACAGGCGACGTTGAGCTATCAGGCCGGCGTGCTCGGCCGTCAGTTCGGCGACACCATGGACTCACTCACCCAACGCCTCAAGCGGGTCACCGAGCTGGACAGCGCGCTGGCGCAGACCCAACTCGCGGTGGACGGCCTCGGTAGTGGATTGCGCGGTGGCAGTGCGGGGTTGGCCGACATGTCTGGTGCCGCAGACGACATGCGCGCCGGCATGGATGGACTGCAGCGCAACGTCACGACGGTGTCGGGTTATCTCGACCCGTTGCGGGACTTCGTCGGGCGAACCCCCGACTGCGCCGCCAACCCGATCTGCTCGACCGTGGACCGAGTGCTCGATCCGGTCGACAGCCTGGTAGAAACGTCGACGCGCCTCGATGCCGGCGCCGCGAAGCTGACCAGCGGCTCGAGCACGGCCGCCACCGCGATGGCCAGCCTGCCGCAGAGCGTGGCCTCGATGAAAGGCGCGTTGGGACAAGCCCGTTCGGCTACCCGTGACCTGCTCAGCCTGACCGATACGCTCGGACCCCAGATGCGTCAGTTGACCGACTACCTGAACGAGATCGCGACGCAATTTCAGGGCAGCGCGGCGGCCGATTTCTATATGCCGCAGCGGGCTTTGGCCGACCCGCGGTACACCGAAGCGTTGAGCCACCTGATCTCCGAGAATGGCCGCGCCGCTTACCTGTTGGTCTACGGAGACGGCTCGGAGTGGGGTGGCGACGGAGCCAGCCGGGCAGGCCAGGTCCACGCCGCCATCAAGGAGGCCACCAAGGAAGGCACCCTGACCCCCACGGAGGTCGACCTTGCCGGCGTCGGCCCGGTAACTGCCGATCTGCAGCGCTTCGTCGCCGGCGACACCAAGCTGCTCGTGAGTGCCGCGTTGGTCCTCATCTTTTTGATCGTCACGGCGATGCTGCGCAGCCCGGTCGCGGGATTGGTCGTCGTCGGAACCGTCGTCACGTCGTACGCGTCGGCTATCGGTGCCAGCGTGCTGATTTGGCAGCACCTGCTTCATCAGAATCTGCACTGGGCCGTCGCCCCGATCGCGTTCATCGCGCTGATCGCCGTCGGCGCGGACTACAACCTACTGCTGGCGTTGCGGATCAAACAGGAAGCGGCGGCGGGCCTCAAGACCGGCATCATTCGCGCCTTCGGCGGTACCGGCGGGGTGGTCACCGTCGCCGGCATCGTCTTCGGGCTCACCATGCTGGCGTTGCTGAGCAGCAGCGTGCTCAGCATCGCCCAAGTCGGGACGACCATCGCGGTGGGCCTCCTGTTGGACACCCTGGTCGTGCGGGCGTTCATCGTGCCATCCATCGTGGCGCTGCTGGGCCGCTGGTTCTGGTGGCCGCGCACGTTGCCCCGCCGGGGCGGCGTCGCAGTGGAACCGCTCCGGCCGCAGCGGGTTCCGGTCGCTACTGCTGCGGGATCTCGGCTGTAGACGGCATCCCCACCAGTACTCCTTCGACGTCGCCGTCGGCGCTCACCATCAGACCTCGTCCCGGCGGCAGCGCTTGGGCGCGGACCGAGCGGTTGATCCGGTTTTGCGGATCGTTGTCCATTCCACGAAAGATCGGACGCATGACCACCGCTACCGGTTCCCGCGCGAGCGCCACCACTTCAGCAGCTCCGTGGTCGCCTCCTCGGTCGTCAGCGGCCCGCGCTCCAACCGCAGCTCTTTCAGAAAGCGCCACGCCTCGCCGACTTGCGGGCCCGCCGGGATGCCGAGCAACTCCATGATCTGGTTGCCGTCCAGGTCGGGGCGCACCCGCGCCAAATCCTCTTGGGCGCCCAGCTCGGCGATGCGCGCCTCCAGCCGGTCATAGCTGGCCTGCAGCCGCGCGGCCCGGCGCTTGTTGCGGGTCGTGCAGTCGGCCCGCACCAGCTTGTGCAGCCGCGGCAGCAGCGGCCCGGCATCGGTGACGTAGCGGCGCACCGCGGAATCGGTCCACTTCCCGTCGCCGTAGCCGTGAAATCGCAGATGCAGATACACCAGCTGGGAGACGTCCTCGACCATCTGCTTGGAATACTTCAACGCCCGCAACCGCTTTCGGGCCATCTTGGCGCCCACCACCTCGTGATGATGAAAGCTCACGCCGCCGTTGGGTTCGTGCCGCCTGGTGATGGGCTTGCCGATGTCATGCAGGAGCGCCGCCCAGCGCAACACCAGATCGGGGCCGTCGTCCTCCAGCGCGATCGCCTGCCGCAGCACCGTCAACGAATGCTGGTAGACGTCCTTGTGCTGGTGATGTTCGTCGATGGCCATCTGCATGCCGCCGACCTCGGGCAGCACCACCTCACCCATGCCGGTCTGCACCAGCAGGTCGATGCCGGACAGCGGGTCGTGGCCGAGGAGCAGTTTGTCCAACTCGGCGGCCACCCGTTCGGCGCTGATCCGTGCCAGCTCGGGGGCCATCGCCTCGATCGCCTCGCGCACCCGTGGGGCGACGGCGAAGCCGAGCTGCGAGACGAACCGCGCCGCGCGCAGCATCCGCAACGGGTCGTCACCGAAGGACACCTCCGGTGCGGCCGGAGTGTCGAGCACCCGCTCGCGCAAAGCGGCCAAACCGCCGAGGGGATCGAGGAATTCGCCCGGCCCGTCCGCCGTGACGCGCACAGCCATCGCGTTGGCCGTGAAATCGCGGCGCACCAGATCGTCGTCGAGGCGGTCGCCGTATTGCACCGCGGGTTTTCGCGAGACCTGGTCGTAGGCGTCGGCGCGGAACGTGGTGATTTCCAGGCGATGGCCGTCCTTGCCGACGCCGACAGTCCCGAAATCGATGCCCGTATCCCACAAGTTGTCGGCCCAGCGCCGCAAGATCTGTTGAACCTGCTCGGGGCGGGCGTCGGTGGTGAAGTCCAAGTCGGGACTCAACCTGCCCAGCACGGCATCCCGCACTGAACCGCCGACGAGGTACAACTGGTGGCCCGCGGCATCGAACGCCGAGCCCAGCTCGCGCAGCATGGGCGCGTGTTGATTCAGGGCAACCGCGGCGGCGGCAAGCAGCTCCACATCGGCTTCGGGCACGTTCGACCAGCCTAGTAGGCCACGCCCGAAAAGCCCGTGTGAGGAGCCTCGCACCTGCCGAGGAACCACAGGCACGCATCCACCGTGAATTGACCGGCCGACGTGCGGTAGTAGCGTTTCGCGCTACAGCAAGGGTGAAACGGCGGGGCAATGCGGTGCATCTGCGATACATAAGCAAGGGTGCACTGATCATGTTCGCTGGCGGTGACCCGTGGCACATCAACGGCACATTGCAAAGCGGTCGGCCAGCCCAGATCTCGAATCTTGCCCACGCGTTTCATAACGCGGGCGAATCCACGAGGGAAACAGAAGCCGCATTCAACCTGGCGCGAAGCCGCTTCGACGCGGCCTGGACCCATCAGGACGGCGGGAATCCGATCAATGACTCGGCGGAGGTGCAGCGGGCCGCCAAGTCACTCGGGGTGCAAGCTGCTCAATTGCCGAAGATCGCCGCCGATCTGGAAAATGTCGCGGCCGCGCTGGCCGAGGCCCAACGGTCCGGACGAGGCGAAATCTCAACGTTGGAAGGACAGCTGCAAGGCCTCGACGATCAGATCGGCGAAGCCATCGAGCTGGAGAAAGATCCCCGGCTGACAGAGTCAGAAAGGCAGCTGCTGGACCACTACACCAACGGGCTTGAGAAGCACGCGATCGACGACACCAAGGCGTCGGTGAATAACCTGAACCAAGTCCGCGGTCAGTATTCTCGGCAGCTGCAAGCGTCAATGGCTAACCTGCGCAAGCAGGATGGATACGAGCCACCAATCCAGGCCCTCGACGGCGACATCCCGGCAGCGCCCCCGCAGAACGCAGAGGAACGGGATCGCAACCAGATCGACGCGTTCAAGCAGGTCTTTGGCCGCGAACCGACGTCGGCGGCTGACTGGGAGACCGCGGCAGCTCTAGACCCGCAAACCTACGACCCGAAATTCAATGGTGCTAAGTCGCAGATCCGCGTGGTGAAGATTCGCCCCGTACCCGGCCAAGGAGTGGTCCGTGTCTCGCAGTGGATCGAGCAGCGGGATGTGACGAGCTTTCCGCCATGGAAGCGAGATCTTGGGAACAACCGGGGGCCCAACCCCAATTTCGACCCGGAAGACACCAAAGTGACCACATACATCGACTACGAAAACGGCGTCGTCGTCGTAAGGCAGAATCCTTCGGTCGAGGAAAACTCAACCGGCGGACCAGGCCCGGTAAAGGTCGGCATACCCAAAGGCAGCGTGACTCAACTTCCAGACGGATCGGTAAGAATCAAATACGCCGCGGGCAATCCCTTCGCACCAGGCATCACCAGTGACCCCAACGGGCCGTTTGCAGACCATACAGTGACGGTCAATGGCGACCTGGTGTTCACGCCGGGACCGGAAGGTGTGCACGTGAATGGCACACGTACTAACTACCCTTCGCTCGAGGCTTATCAGGACTTCCCAGGTGGCAGCACGCGTACGTTGTTGATCGACCCCGCACAGTCGGGTAGCTCGGCAGGGCCGGCCTTAAATCTGTTCCGTCACCACGACGTAGGTTCGCTCGGCGGCAGCGCGTTCGCACCATTCGACACCGGCGGATGGAACCCGCGACACGACGTACCAGCTCCGCTACCAGCCACTGATTTTGGCCCCGTTACCGACATCCCGTCGGTGCCCCCCTTGCCGATAGGAACTGCAGTCCCGGCATGACCGTCCAGTGATAGAAAGCAAAAGATGTCGGACTCTGTGCGAGTGAACTTTCTCGACGCGCACGATTGGCGCACGGCGACATGGTCGGCGCCGTTTGTTGTCCAACTGATACTGGCACTGTTGCTTGTCGCCATGTGGCTGCTGGGTAAGTGGCCGTTCGACACACATAGTGCGTACGCCGGCGAGCGCGCATGGATGCTGACCGCCGCCGTCCTGACGACTTTGGTGTCGCTGCTTATCGGCGCCGTGTTCCTGAGGTCGACGTCACCACGTAGTCGTGGCCTTGGCATCAGCATTTTGAGCTGTTCGGCTGTTGTGCTCGCCGGCGCAACGACTTTCGCTTATTTGGTCCTGCGCTGAAGGCCCACGGATGACAGACAAACCTCTAGCCGGTACACCCGATAATCGCTATGGACCCCTGACTTTCGCAGTAGCCATAGTCCACGTCTTCGTGGTGGATCTCGTCACCTGGCTGTTTGTTCTGCCGATGTGGCCCATCGTGTTTATCGTTCTCCCGGTAACGCTGGCATACGTCGGCATCAGCGCCCTCATCGCGCGAGCATCGGGCAGATGCGGTCAGATTGGCCGGGGAATGATGGTTGGCAGCCTGTCAGGGCCACTCTCACTCCTGGTGTTCATTCCGGCTTTTATTATCGCCGGAGCGATTGGTCCGATCTGACCAGACACATTCGGTCTTGAGCCATCGCGCGCCCCGCTAGCGGCGAGTATGTCCTGGGAGGCGATGCCGTGCCAGCTACTATCGCTTGGGTGTCGGATGGCGAACAAGGCAAGCCACGTCGGCGCCGGGGGCGGCGACGCGGCCGTGGCGCTGCGAGTTCGACCGAGAACCAGACAAACGGCCAAACGCCCGCCGACTCGACGGCGACGAAATCCCGCCGATCCCGTTCGCCTCGCCGCGGGCAGGACCGGCTGCGGACCGTGCACGAAACATCCGCCGGGGGCCTGGTCATCGACGGCCTCGACGGCCCGCGCGACTCCCAGGTCGCTGCGCTGATCGGCCGCGTCGATCGGCGGGGGCGGATGCTGTGGTCACTGCCCAAGGGACACATCGAACTCGGTGAGACCGCAGAGCAGACCGCGATAAGAGAAGTGGCCGAAGAGACCGGCATCCGCGGCAGCGTGCTGGCCGCACTGGGACGCATCGACTACTGGTTCGTCACCGACGGCCGCCGGGTCCACAAGACGGTGCACCACTATTTAATGCGCTTCTCCGGCGGAGAGTTGTCCGACGAAGACCTCGAAGTGGCCGAGGTGGCCTGGGTGCCGATCCACGAGCTGCCTTCGAAGCTGGCCTACGCCGACGAACGTCGGCTGGCCCGGGTGGCCGACGAGCTGATCGACAAGCTGCAGAGCGACGGCCCCGCCGCACTGCCGCCGCTGCCGGCCACCGCCCCCCAGCGGCGTCCGCAGACGCACTCGCGCACCCGGCACGCTGACAAACCGGCCACCAGCCGGAAGAACGGCCACGGGCCAGGGCCGTGACGGCACCCCGACTCCGCTTGCTGCGCCTCGCGGCAGTGATCGGCATCGTGGCCGGATTCGCGGTGCTCACCGGGTCGGTCGTGCCGCGCGCGACCGCGGGCGAGCCCGGCGTCACGCCGTTCGTGCGGGTCCGCATCGACCAAGTCACCCCGGACGTGGTCACCACCTCCAGCCAACCCGTCGTCACCGTCAGCGGCATGGTGACCAACATCGGCGACCGCCCCGTTCGTGACGTGATGGTCCGGCTCGAACATGCCGGGGCTATCACCGCATCCGCGGGCTTGCGGACCACCCTGGACGGCGACACGGACGGGTATCAGCCGGCCGCCGACTTCCTCACTGTCGCTCCCGAGCTGCAACGCGGGCAACAAGCCGGCTTCACCCTTTCCGCGCCGCTGCGCTCGTTGACCAAACAGTCCTTGGGCATCGACAAGCCGGGCATCTACCCCGTCCTGGTCAACGTGAACGGCACGCCGGACTACGGCGCCCCGGCCCGCCTCGACAACGCGCGCTTCCTGCTGCCCGTGGTGGGTGTGCCACCCGACCAGGGCGGCGATCTGGGCTCCGCCGTCGCGCCTGACACCTCTAAACCGGTGGGGCTCACCATGTTGTGGCCGCTGGCCGACCGGCCCCGGTTGGCTCCGGGCGTGCCCGGCGGCACCATTCCGGTGCGCCTGGTCGACGACGACCTGGCCACCGCGCTGGCCAGCGGCGGCCGGCTGGACATCCTGCTGTCCGCGGCCGAGGTCGCCACCAGCCACGACGTCGACCCCGACGGCGCCGTCGGCCGAGCGCTGTGTTTGGCCGTGGACCCCGACCTGCTCGTCACCGTCAACGCGATGACCGTCGGGTATGTGGTGTCCGATTCGCCCGAGGGCCCCGCCCAACTTCCGGGCACCCCGGCCCATCCTGGCGCCGGACAGGCCGCCGCGACCGAGTGGCTCAACCGGCTGCGCGCCCTGGCGCACCGAACCTGCGTCGCGCCGCTCCCCTACGCGCAAGCCGATCTGGACGCCCTGCAACGCGTCAACGACCGAGAGCTCAGCGCCGCCGCGACCACTGCGGTCAACAGCATCGTCGACCGCATCCTGGACGTGTCCTCCGCCCGCGGCGCCACGCTGCTGCCCGACGGTCCGTTGACCGACCGCGCGGTCAACCTGCTCGGCGGCAACGAAAGCACCGTCGCCGTTGCGGCCGCCGACTTGTCCGCCCCGGATGCGCAGGCATCCGCCGAGGCCATCGTCGACACAGCGCCGCGGCGGCTGTCCCCAGCCGTGGTGGTCGCGCCGTTCGACCCGGCGATCGGCGCTGCGCTGGCCGGCGCGGGCAACTCCCCCTCCGCCCCCACCTACCTGGACCCGGCGCTGACCGTCCGGCTCACGCACGACTCGGTGACGGCACGCCGCCAGGACGCACTGGGCTCCATGTTCTGGCACGCCTTGCGCCACGACGATGCGCCGCGCACCCAGATCCTGGTCCCGCCGGCGACGTGGAACCTGCAGGCCGACGACGCGCACGTCATCTTGACCGCCCTCACCACCAGCATCCGGTCCGGCCTGGCAGTGCCGCGGCCGTTGCCTGCGGTGATCGCCGAGGCCAACCAGGCTGCCCAAGCCCGCACTGAGCCCGCCGAACGGGTGGGGGACTACACCGTCGCGCGCGGCCGCTTCGGCGACGACGTCACCGCCGCGGTCGCCGGCCAGGTTGGACGGTTGTCGGGCCTGACGTCGGCGCTGAGCACCGACGAACGCACCGGACTGACCGGCATTCAGTACACCGCCCCGCTGCGCGAGGACATGCTGCGCGCGCTGAGCCGATCCGAGCCGCCCGACACTCGCAATGGACTGGCCCAGCAGCGCCTGGCCGTCGTCGGCAAGACCATCAACGACCTGTTCGGCGCGGTCACGATCGTCAATCCGGGCGGCTCCTACACCCTGGCGACCGAGCACAGTCCGCTGCCGCTGGCGCTGCACAACGGCCTGGCCGTACCCATTCGGGTGCGGCTGCAGGTGGACGCCCCGCCGGGGATGGCAGTCACCGACGTCGGCCAGATCGAGTTGCCGCCGGGCTATCTGCCGCTGCGGGTGCCGATCGAAGTGAACTTCACCCAGCGGGTCGCCATCGACGTGACGCTGCGGACCCCGGACGGCCTGCGGCTGGGCGATCCGGTGCGCCTGTCGGTGCATTCCAACGCCTACGGCAAGGTGCTGTTCGCGATCACCATGACGGCCGCGGCGGTTCTGGTGTTGCTGGCCGGACGCCGCCTTTGGCACCGCTTCCGTGGCCAGCCCGACCGCGCCGACCTGGACCGGCCCGACCCACCTGGCTCCAGATCCGTGGACGGGGACGACGCGGCCGACGATCGGGTCGAACAAGAGCACCGAGTATGACTCCCGCCCACCGGCAGGCCGCACCGCAACACCACCACCTGCCACAGCCGACGCGGCGGCCCCGGATTCCGGGCTCGCCGCCCACGGGTCCCCTGCCGCCCGTCCCGGCGGGCATCGATCGCCGGCGACCGGAACTGTCCGACGCCGCCCTGGTATCGCGGTCGTGGGCGATGGCGTTCGCCACGCTGGTCAGCCGGCTCACCGGGTTCGCCCGGGTCGTGCTGCTGGCGGCCATCCTGGGTGCCGCGCTGTCCAGCGCGTTCTCCGTGGCCAATCAGCTGCCGAACCTGGTGGCCGCGCTCGTGCTCGAGGCCACCTTCACCGCGATATTCGTCCCGGTGCTGGCCCGCGCCGAACAGCGCGACGCCGACGGGGGCGCGGCGTTCGTGCGCCGGCTGGTCACGCTGACGACCGCCCTGCTGGTGTTGGCGACCGCGTTGTCGGTGCTCGCCGCCCCGCTGCTGGTCCGGCTCATGCTCGGCCGCGTCCCGCAGGTCAACGAGCCGCTGACCACCGCCTTCGCCTACCTGCTGCTCCCGCAGGTACTCGCCTACGGGCTGACGTCGGTGTTCATGGCGATCCTCAACACCCGCAACGTGTTCGGGCCGACAGCGTGGGCGCCGGTGGTGAACAACGTCGTCGCCCTCGCGACCTTGGCGGTGTATGCGGTCGTCCCCGGTGAACTGTCGGTCGACCCGGTCCGGATTGGCAACACCAAGCTGCTGGTCCTCGGCATCGGCACCACGCTGGGTGTCTTTGCGCAGACTGCGGTGCTGCTGGTCGCGCTGCGGCGCCAACGCGTCGACCTGCGCCCCATGTGGGGAATCGACGAGCGCCTCAAGCGCTTCGGCACGATGGCCGCCGCGATGGTGCTCTACGTCTTGATCAGCCAGCTGGGCCTGGTGGTCGGCAACCGGATCGCCAGCACGGCCGCGGCGTCGGGCCCCGCGATCTACAACTACACCTGGCTGGTCCTGATGCTGCCGTTCGGCATGATCGGGGTCACGGTGCTGACCGTCGTGATGCCGCGGCTGAGCCGCAACGCCGCCGCCGACGACACTCAGGCCGTGCTCGCCGACCTGTCGCTGGCCACCCGCTTGACGCTGATCACGCTGATCCCGATCGTCGCGTTCATGACCGTCGGTGGGCCCGCGATCGGCAGCGCGTTGTTCGCCTACGGGCATTTCGGCGGTGTCGACGCGGGGTACCTGGGCGTCGCGATCGCCCTGTCGGCCTTCACGCTGATCCCGTACGGGCTGGTGCTCCTCCAGCTCCGCGTCTTCTACGCGCGCGAGCAGCCCTGGACGCCGATCGTGATCATTCTCGTCATCACCGCCGTCAAGATCGTCGGATCCGTGCTGGCGCCGCACCTCACCAATGACCCCAGGCTGGTGGCCGGTTACCTCGGGCTGGCTAACGGCATCGGGTTCCTGGCCGGTGCGATCATCGGTTACCTCCTGTTGCGGCGCACCCTGCTGCCGGCCGGCGGCCAGCTGATCGGCAGAGGTGAGCTGCGCACCATCCTGGTGACGATCACCGCCTCCATGCTGGCCGGTTTGTTGGCGCATGTGGCCGACCGGCTGTTGGGACTGGACCTGCTGACCGCGCACGGCGGCGGCGCGGGCTCGTTGCTGCGCCTGCTCATCCTGGCGGTCATCATGCTGCCGATCATGGCCACGGTCATGCTCCGCGCAGGTGTCCCGGAGGCGCAGGCGGCGCTGGACGTCGTCAGACGCCGCTTCGGAGGCCAAGCGCCGGTTGCCCGCAAACCGATGACGCCGGATCGATCGTCTCGCCCCGTCCCGGTCACGTACCCTGAGCAGAGGAATTCGTCCCCGCCTGGGGTAAATGCGGTCCAGGAGCCGATCCGGCGCAGACCTCCGGAGCGGGCAGCCCCAGCCCGGCTAGCGAAAGGACCGGAGGTGACCGACCGCCCTGTCGAGAGCGCCGCGTCGGGCGCCGAGTTGCCGCGACCGGTCGCCGACGACTTCCAACCCGACATACCCGCCGCGCGCGAGCCCGAGCCGTCGACGTCGCAACCGTCCGACCAGCGCAACGGGGGCGTCACGCCCGACTCGCGGCGCGGGCCCGCTCCGTTCGACGCGCCCCGTGACCGCGGGGGGGACCCGTCAGGAGACGACGTCCATTTGGTTCCCGGCGCTCGCATCGCCGGAGGCCGCTATCGACTGCTGGTATTCCACGGCGGCGCGCCGCCCCTGCAGTTCTGGCAGGCGCTGGACACCGCCCTGGATCGGCAGGTGGCGCTGACCTTCGTTGACCCCGACGGTGCGTTGCCCGACGAGGTGCTGCAGGAGATCCTGTCGCGCACCCTGCGGCTCAGCCGCGTCGACAAACCCGGTATCGCCCGGGTGCTCGACGTGGTCCACTCCGGTCACGGCGGGCTGGTGGTCTCCGAGTGGGTGCGGGGCGGTTCACTACAGGAGGTGGCGGATACCGCACCGTCGCCCGTCGGCGCCGTCCGGGCGATGCAATCGCTGGCGGCCGCCGCCGATGCGGCCCACCGGGCCGGCGTCGCGTTGTCGATCGACCACCCGAGCCGGGTGCGAGTCAGCATCGAAGGCGACGTGGTACTCGCCTACCCGGCGACCATGCCCGACGCGAATCCGCAGGGCGATATCCGTGGTATCGGTGCCGCGCTGTATGCGCTGCTGGTCAATCGCTGGCCGCTCGCGGAGTCCAGCGTGCGCAGCGGGCTCGCACCCGCCGAACGCGATTCGACGGGCCAGCCGGTGGAACCGATGGTCATCGACCGCGACATTCCCTTCCAGATTTCGGCCGTCGCGGTACGGGCGGTTCAAGAGGATGGCGGGATACGCAGCGCGTCAACGCTTTTGAACTTGTTGCAACAAGCGACGGCGGTGGCCGACCGGACCGAGGTGCTGGGTCCGATCGACGATTCGCCCGCGCCGGTTACCGCCCGCGCATCCACGGGTCAAGAAGAGGTGGCCTTCGCGCGCCGGCGGCGCAACGTGTTGATCGGTGTCGGCGCCGGCCTCGTCGTCATCGTGGTGGCCCTGTTGGTCCTGGCGTCGGTGGTGAGCAAGATCTTCGGCAACGTCGGCGGCGGCCTCAACAGGGACGAGCTCGGCCTGAACGGCCCCTCGTCGTCCGCGTCGTCGTCGGCCACCAGTTCCGCGGCGGCCGGCAGCGTCGTCAAACCGATCAGAGCGACGGTCTACTCCCCCGACGGTGATGCCGACAACGCGGGTACGGCCGGCCAGGCCATCGACGGCGACCCTTCCACCGCCTGGGCGACCGAGGTCTACACCGACGCCGTCCCGTTCCCCAGCTTCAAGCAGGGCGAAGGGCTGATGCTGCAGCTGCCGAGCGCCACGGTGGTCGGGCAGGTCACCATCGACACGCCCAGCACCGGGACCAAGGTCGAGATCCGCTCGTCGGCCACGGCGTCGCCGGCAACGCTGAACGACACCACCGTGCTGGCCCCGGCGTTCACGCTCAAGCCCGGTCATAACGTCATCCCGGTCCGGGCCGGTTCGCCGACGTCGAATCTGCTGGTGTGGATCTCCACGCTGGGGAGCACCAGCGGCAAGAGCCAGGCGGGTTTCTCGGAGATCACGGTGCAGGCCGCTTCCTGACGGCGCTCACACATCCGTGCCGTGGTGAAGTGCCGCCCCGCAGCCCATTGGATACTGTCCGGCCGTGGGATCCCGGGGCAACATCCAGCGCGAACGCAGTGATGCCGAACTGCTCGCAGCCCACGTCGCCGGCGACCGTCATGCCTTCGCAGAGTTGTTCCTGCGCCATCAACGACAGCTGCATCGGCTGGCCCGGCTCGGCACGCGCACTGCCGAGGACGCCGAGGACGCGCTGCAGGACGCCATGCTGTCGGCGCACCGCGGGGCCGGCGCGTTCCGGCACGACGCCGCCGTCGGTAGCTGGCTGCATCGCATCGTCGTCAACGCGTGCCTAGACCGACTGCGGCGCACCAAGGCTCACCCGACGGTCCCGCTAGCCGACGTGTACCCGGTTGCTGATCGGACGGCCCAAGTCGAGACCGCGATGGTGGTGCAGCGGGCCTTGATGCGGCTTCCCGTCGAGCAGCGGGCTGCGGTGGTCGCCGTCGACATGCAGGGCTACTCGGTGGCCGACACCGCCGCGCTGCTGGGCGTCGCCGAGGGCACCGTCAAGAGCCGATGCGCCCGGGCCCGGATGCGCCTCGCCGAACTCCTCGGTTACCTGAACGCCGCGCCCCCACCCATGGCCGTCAAGCAGCGCATGACGGACACTGGGGCGGATGGGTGAAGCCGACCACGAAGCCGACGAGCCGCCGCTGACGGCTGAGGTTATCGCCGACCTGCAGGCCGGCCTGCTGGATGACGAATCCGCGGCGCGCGTGCGTCAACGCGTCCGCGATGACCCGCAGGCGCAGGAGATCCTGCGTGCCCTGAATCGGGTGCGCTGTGAGGTCGCCACGCTGGGTGCCGAACCGGCGCCCGAGGTGCCGCCGGACGTCGCCGCCCGGATCTCGGCGACGCTGGGATCGGCGGAGGCAGGCCAGCCCGTCGTCCACTCGGCCCGACCGCGGATCCGGCCCGCGCGCGTGGTCGCCGGGGTGGCCGGCGTCGGCGCGGTTCTCGCGGCGGTCGGCGTGGGGACCGCGGCGCTGATCACCGCGCCCGGGCCCACCCCCAGCACCCCGGTCACCGCCGAGCACATCACGGTCTCGACACCGCCGATGGTGATCCCGCTTTCGCGGGACGAGATCCTCGGCCTCCTCGACCAGAGCCCGGATTTCGGCCCGCTCGGCGACCCCGCACGGCGCGCCTCATGCCTGACCGGTCTCGGCTATCCGGCGGCCACGCAGGTACTGGGCGCGCGCCGGGTCGAGATCAACGCCCGTCCCGGCGTCGTGCTGGTGGTGCCCGGCGACACTCCCCACAGCCTGGCGGTCTACGCGGTCGCGCTGAACTGCAGCGCCGCCGATACCGGTCTGTTGGCCAACACCGAAGTCCCGCGCCCTTAGGGTGGTGCCATGGGTTGTGCCGGCGGTGTGAGACGGCTCCCGGGAACAGCCGTGCCTACGCTGGCGTTTGTACCAGTCCAGGGACGATCGTTTGAAAGGGTTTCATGACCGCCGACACTGTGCACGACGTGATCATCGTTGGTTCGGGTCCTGCTGGGTACACCGCGGCGTTGTATACGGCGCGGGCGCAGTTGGCGCCGGTGGTGTTTGAGGGGACTGTCGTTTGGTGGGGCGTTGATGACCACCACCGAGGTGGAGAATTTCCCGGGGTTCCGTGATGGCATCACCGGCCCGGAGTTGATGGACCAGATGCGCGAACAGGCGCTTCGTTTCGGCGCCGACCTACGGATGGAGGACGTCGAGTCGGTGTCGCTCGACGGGCCGGTCAAGTCGGTGACGACCGCCGAGGGCGAGACCTTCCGCGCGCGGGCGGTGATCTTGGCCATGGGCGCGGCGGCGCGGTATCTGGGCGTGCCAGGTGAGCAGGGGCTGCTGGGGCGTGGGGTGAGTTCGTGTGCGACCTGTGACGGATTCTTCTTCAAGGATCAAGACATTGCGGTCGTCGGTGGTGGGGACTCGGCAATGGAGGAAGCCACCTTCTTGACTCGGTTCGCGCGCAGCGTCACCCTGGTGCACCGCCGCGACGAATTCCGCGCGTCGCGCATCATGCTGGAACGCGCCCGGGCCAACGACAAGATCACCATCGCGACCAACAAGGCTGTGCTTGCGGTCGAAGGGGACCAGACGGTGACGGGTTTGCGGGTGCGCGACACGGTCACCGGGGAGGAATCCACCCTGCCCGTCACGGGTGTCTTCGTGGCGATCGGTCACGACCCACGCTCGGAGTTGGTGCGCGATGTGCTCGACACCGACCCGGAGGGCTACGTGCTGGTCCAGGGCCCCACCACGGCCACCTCGATCGCCGGGGTGTTCGCCGCGGGCGACCTGGTGGATCGCATCTACCGCCAGGCCGTCACCGCAGCCGGCAGTGGCTGCGCAGCGGCCATCGACGCCGAACGCTGGCTGGCCGACCACGTCGAATCAAGCGCGGCCGCCCAAAGCGACGCGACCGAATTTCCTGGCAGTACCGAGATGATTGGAGCACCTCAATGACCGACGCCGAAAAAGCCGGGGCCACAATCGAAGTCTCTGACGCCTCGTTCTCCACAGAGGTGTTGTCCAGCAATAAGCCTGTGCTGGTTGACTTTTGGGCAACGTGGTGCGGGCCGTGCAAGATGGTCGCGCCGGTTCTGGAGGAAATCGCGAGCGAGCGCGCCGAGCAGCTCACCGTCGCCAAGCTCGACGTGGACGCCAATCCGGTGACCGCCCGCGACTTCCAGGTCGTCTCGATCCCCACCATGATCCTGTTCAAAGAGGGCCAGCCGGTGAAGCGGATCGTCGGCGCCAAAGGTAAGGCAGCGCTGCTGCGTGAGCTCTCCGACGCGGTTCCCAACCTGAGCTGATCTCCGTTTAGGCTCGCCGCACCACCCCCGCGTTCAGCCTGGGGTTTTCCCGAATATGCGAACCATCTGCGACAATTACTGTTAGCTGTTGCCCAGATGCGAGCCTGTCAGTGCGTCCCGGAGGGCCTTTGGTATGTCGAGTCCGCGCCGTCCATACGGCGATGCGCTGCGCTGTGGTGACCGCGGCGCGGCCGTGACCGAGATCCGGGCTACGTTGGCAGCGCTAGGGCTGCTGGACAGCCCCGACGAAGATCTCACTACCGGGCGGCACGTGCCGCCCGAATTCTTCGACGCCGAAGTCGACCAGGCGGTGCGCGCCTTCCAGCAGCACCGCGGCCTGCTGGTCGACGGCATCGTCGGGGAGGCCACCTACCGCGCGTTGAAGGAGGCGTCGTATCGGCTCGGTGCGCGCACGCTGTACCACCAATTCGGCGCTCCCCTTTATGGCGACGACGTCGCGACACTGCAGGCCCGCCTCCAGGACCTCGGTTTCTACACCGGCCTGGTCGATGGGCACTTCGGGTTGCAGACGCACAACGCCTTGATGTCCTACCAGCGCGAGTCGGGGCTCGCCGCCGACGGCATCTGTGGTCCAGAAACGTTGCGTTCCTTGTACTTTCTGAGCTCCCGCGTCACAGGCGGCTCACCGCACGCGATCCGTGAGGAAGAGCTGGTCCGCCGGTCGGGACCCAAGCTGTCGGGCAAGCGGATCATCATCGATCCGGGTCGCGGCGGCACCGATCACGGGGAGCTCATGCAGGGTCCATCGGGACCGGTCAGCGAAGCGGATGTGTTGTGGGACCTGGCCAGCCGACTCGAGGGACGGATGACCGCGATCGGCATGGAAACCTTCCTGTCGCGGCCGGGCAACCGCAGCCCGTCCGACGCGGAGCGCGCCGCAACGGCCAACAACGTCGGGGCGGACCTGATGATCAGCTTGCGCTGCGACAGCCAGCCCAGCCCGGCGGCCAACGGCGTCGCGTCCTTCCATTTCGGAAACTCGCACGGCTCGGTCTCCACCATCGGGCGCAATCTTTCGGACTTCATCCAACGAGAAGTGGTGGCCCGCACCGGGTTACGGGATTGCCGGACACATGGTCGGACGTGGGATCTGTTGCGCCTGACCCGGATGCCGACCGTGCAGGTTGACGTCGGCTACATCACCAATCCGCAGGATCGCGCCATGCTGATCTCCACGCAAACCCGCGATGCCATCGCCGAAGGTATCCTCGCCGCGGTCAAGCGACTCTACCTCCTGGGCAAGAACGACCGGCCCACTGGCACATTCACCTTCGCAGAACTGCTGGCCCACGAACTGTCCGTGGAACGGACCAGCCGGCTCGGCGGTTCCTAGCCGATCTCGGCGCCCCGCAACGTATTTCCTGCGGCGGACCCGGCCCCAACCGGCTCTTGCAGCTGTGCGTTTTCCAGCAGGCGCTCCAAAGCCGCCTCGACTTCGGCCTTCCATCCGAGGCCTTTGTCCAATTCCAGCCGCAGCCGCGGAAAGTACGGATGTGGTGCCACCACAACGAAACCCGCGTCCTGCAAAAACTCGGCGGCGATGACGCAGTGGTCCACCGAGCAGTCACCGACGGCCTCCAACACCGGCCGCACGTCCGGGCTCACCGCCAGCGGGTCCTGCAACTCCGAAGCCGCCGGCGTGCGCCCGAAGGCTTCCAGCGCTCGCACCCCGCGCCGGACCAGTTCGTCGATCACCCGGGCGAGGAGCCCGTGCAGCAGATCGTCGGTGGCCTGCCCGGGCTCGATGCCCATCGACGTCAGCAGCACTGCGTCCGCGGACACCGGCGCCGTGGGAAATCGCTGCGCGCGCGGCACCGCCCGGGGCGGAGCGTAGAAAACGTAGCCCAGGCACGGAGGCTCGCTTTGGCTTCGGTCGTCTGTGGCGGCGGTCGCAACTTGGCCGCACGATCCCCATTCCAGCATCACCATCGACAACCAGGCTTCCTTTTCGAATTCCGGGTCCGCGAGGTGGTCCTGGTTACCGAGGGTCGCTGGGTCGACCTCCCAGTACACGCAGCGGCGCGCATGCTTGGGAAGTTGTTCGAAGGCCTCCAGGCGCAGCGGTGTTATTCGAGCGGACACTAGCCTCCTGGCTCCTGTGCGGTACTGCAGCCAATTGCACCGGCAACCCCTCCAGGATAGGAGAGGATGTCGCATTCGGGCCAGCTTTGGCGGTCGAGGCGCGGATCACGGCACCGGGACACGATACGCGTTACAGTGGGAGCTGATTCGTTACCGAAAATCGTTGGAACGCATACGCTTTCGAGATATGGCGGCCGCGAAAGGCCCGTTGTTGCCGATCCGTGACCGGCTCGGTGTCACAGTGACGTAATTACAGGGTATGGCTGGTCAGGCCTTGGCGGTGGTCATCATGTCGATGATTCGCTGCAGATCGTCCACCGAGCCGAATTCCACGACAATCTTTCCCTTGCGCTTGCCCAGGCTGACCGTCACCCGCGTATCGAAGGCATTCGACAGCCGCTCGGCGACTTCCTGGAGCCCGGGCATCTGGATCGGCTTGCGCCGCTGGGGTGTCGGGGTGGTCGCGCCGGCCCGGTTCGCCAGCGTCACCGCCTCCTCGGTCGCCCGCACCGAGAGCCCCTCCGCGACGATCCGGCTGGCCAGTTCCTCCTGCGCCTCGGGACCGGCTTCCAGCGACAAGAGGGCGCGGGCATGGCCGGCCGACAGCACGCCTGCGGCAACCCGCCGCTGCACCGGGATAGGCAACTTGAGCAGCCGGATCATGTTGGTGATCAATGGCCGCGAACGGCCGATGCGCGAGGCAAGTTCATCGTGGGTGACGCCGAATTCGTCGAGCAGTTGCTGGTATGCCGCCGCCTCTTCCAGGGGGTTGAGCTGCACCCGGTGGATGTTCTCCAGTAAGGCGTCACGGAGCAGATTGTCGTCGCCGGTCTCGCGCACGATGGTGGGGATGGTGGCGAGCCCCGCCTCTTGGGCCGCCCGCCAGCGCCGCTCCCCCATCACGATCTGATATCGCGGGCCCGTCGTGGCTCCGGGGACCGCCCGCACCACGATGGGCTGCAGCAGACCGAACTCGCGGATGGAGTGCACCAGCTCGGACAGCGCCTCGTCGTCGAACACCTGCCGTGGCTGGCGCGGGTTGGGCTCAATGTCGGCCGGCGCGATTTCGCGATACACCGCGCCCGCCGGGGCCAGGTCCGGTCCCGTTCCCCCGATCAAGACGTCCGCAGCGGCATCCCCCATCCGCGGACCGAGGGTCGCCGGACCCGAGTCGCCTTCGGCGGGGCCGGTCGGGATGAGCGAAGCCAGGCCCCGGCCGAGGCCGCCCTTCTTGCGTAACGGCTGCGTCATGGTCGTCCCTTCACGGATGGTGGTCAAACACGCTCGGCGAGTTCGCGGCTCGCGTCGAGATAGCTCATCGCCCCGCGCGAACCGGGGTCGTAATCGATGATGGTCATGCTGTAGCCGGGGGCCTCCGAGACTTTGACGCTGCGCGGGATCACCGTGCGCAGCACCTTGGTTCCGAAATAACGGCGCACCTCTTCGGCCACCTGGTCGGCGAGCTTGGTCCGGCCGTCGTACATCGTGAGAATTACGGTGGTCACGTCGAGCCGAGGGTTGAGGTGGGCCTTCACCATCTCGATGTTGCGCATCAGCTGTGACACGCCCTCCAGCGCGTAGTACTCGCACTGGATCGGGATCATCACCTCGGGCGCGGCGACGAGTGCATTGATGGTCAGCAGTCCAAGCGACGGTGGGCAGTCGATGAAGACGTAGTCGAAGTCGAGGTCGTCCAGGTCGGCCAGCGCTGTCCGCAACCGGTTTTCGCGCGCCACCATGCTGACCAATTCGATCTCGGCGCCCGCCAAGTCGATGGTGGCCGGGATGCAGAACAGGCGCTCACTGTGCGGGCTGCGCCGCAACGCGTCCTTGACCGCAACCTCACCGATGAGCACCTCGTACGACGAGGGCGTGCCCGATTGCCGGTCGGTGATACCGAGCGCCGTGCTCGCGTTGCCCTGCGGATCGAGGTCGATGACCAATGTCTTGAGCCCTTGCAGCGCAAGGGCGGCGGCGACGTTCACCGCGGTGGTGGTCTTGCCCACGCCGCCCTTCTGATTGGCGACGGTCAGGACTCGGCGGCGACCCGGCCGGCGCAGCGGTGGATAGGCGGTGTGCAGGACCCGCATTGCCCGTTCGGCGGCGGCCCCGATCGGAGTATCGAACTCGTCCGATGTTTCACGTGAAACACTCGCCCCGGGGTCCCCCATCGCACCCGGTGCGGGTGGCGGCGCGGGGGGCGCTTGGACGTGCGCGAAATTGGGCGGCGCCGCTGACGCCGTCGGCGAATCCCCCGGACTGCTCATCGGTTTCCGGCCTCCCCCATCCGTGCCGGCTCGTGGCGCGGCGGCCTCCCCCGTCGGGCTATGACTACGGTTGCGGGGGGACGCAAATAGGTCGCGCCACATGTCACCACCCTGGCATCAACGGCGCCCGATGCTGCCATCACACGCCGGTACTGTTCAACTTCGTCACGACCGCGCTCACCCTTGATCGCGAGCATCCGACCGCCCCGCCGTAGCAGGGGCATGCTCCACTTCGCCAACTTGTCCAACGACGCAACCGCTCGTGACACCGCCGCATCCCTTTCCCCGAACTGGTGGCGTACCCACAGTTCCTCGGCACGGCCGCGGACCACTTCGACGGCTAACCCTAGTTGCTCGACGACCTCGCTGAGAAATTCGCTTCGGCGCAACAACGGTTCCAGCAGCACCACGTCGATGTCGGGGCGCGCGAGCGCCAACGGGATGCCGGGCAACCCCGCGCCGCTGCCGATATCGATGACCCGCTCCCCCGGCTCGAGGAGCTCGGCCACGGCAGCACTGTTGAGCAGATGGCGGTCCCAGATCCGGTCCACTTCCCGCGGGCCCAGCAGACCCCGTTCCACGCCGGGGCCGGCCAACAGCTCCGCGTACCGGCGCGCGAGATCGATCCGTGGACCGAAGATCGTTGCCGCGGCATCCGGCGAGACACCCGGCTCGGGCGAGGCAGGTTGGTCCACCGCGGGCTCGACGGGGCCGACATGTTTCACGTGAAACATCCTCTGCTGCCTGAGGCGCTATGGGCCTGGGACCCGGAACTACACGGCTGTAACTCGTTAGTCGTCGTGCAGGACGACAACCCGCCGCGCGGGCTCGACGCCTTCGCTTTCGCTATGCACCCCGGGCACCGCCGCCACGGCATCGTGGACGATTTTGCGCTCAAACGGCGTCATCGGCGACAGCTCTTCGCGCTCGCCGGACTCCAGCACCCGCCGCGCGACCTTGTCCCCCAGGGCCGCCAGCTCCTCGCGGCGGCCGCGGCGCCAACTGGCGACGTCGAGCATCAACCGGCTACGGACCCCGGTCTTCTGGTGCACGGCCAGTCGGGTGAGCTCTTGCAGAGCGTCCAGCACCTCGCCGCCGCGGCCCACCAACTTCTTCAAGTCGTCGCTGCCGTCGATGCTCACCACCGCTCTATTGCCCTCGACGTCCAGATCGATGTCGCCGTCGAAGTCCAACAGGTCCAGCAACTCTTCCAAGTAGTCGCCGGCTATCTCACCCTCGGCGACCAACCGCTCCTCCAGGTCGTCGAGTTGGTCCGCGCCTCCCTCCGCGCCATTCTCGGACGGCCGCTCCGCGTCGAGTTCTGTGTCGGCGTCGCGCTCGGTGGTGGTGTCTGCGTCGGTCATGTCTTTCTCTCCCTCTTCCACGGGTCCCTGCAATCGGGGTCACCCTCCCAAGGCGGCCCGGTATGGCTAAGTCGCCCTTGTCAGCGTTTGCGTCTCTTGGGTCGCGCGCCCGGCCGCGGGGTGCGGTTGGCCGTGCCACCGTTTTGTCCAGTTGGATTCGGCTTGTCCACTTCGGGCTTCGGCGTGGCCGCGTCGCCATCGGAGGCATCGGCGTCGCCGGGGTCACGCTCCGCCTTCTCGGCGGTCGACGATCCGTTACCACCCGGCTGTCCCGCCTTGGGGTTCCGCTTGGGCTTGGCCCCCGGTGCCGGCGCGTTGGCCGCTCGGCGCTCCAGTATTTCTTGCTTCTTGGCCTCGTCCTCTTTTTCGATCATCCCGAACACGTAGTGCTGCTGAACGAACGTCCAGATGTTGTTGGCGAACCAGTACAGGATGA
The DNA here is from genome assembly GCA_963820045.1 of uncultured Actinomycetota bacterium. Classification (GTDB taxonomy): domain Bacteria; phylum Actinomycetota; class Actinomycetes; order Mycobacteriales; family Mycobacteriaceae; genus Mycobacterium. The sequence continues at coordinate 676,010 of CAWFYN010000010.1, read as the reverse complement.
TCGCCAGCGGCAAGAACGGGCCGCCGACGACCACGCCGAGCGGAAAGACGTACAGCGCAAGCTTGTTCATCATCGCGGTCTGCGGATTGGCGGCGGCTTCCGGGCTCTGCCGCGCCACCGACGCCCGGCTGTTGAAGTACGTCGCGATGCCGGCCAGGATCATCACCGGCGCTCCGACCGCGATGACCGCCGGCCGGCTGAAGTAGGTGAAGGCGTCCAGCCCGGTCCGCTGCGTCATGAATGCGCCGATCGGTGCGCCGAACAGGTTGGCGTCCAGGAAATGCCCGACGTCGGTTGCGGTGAAGACGTAGTTTCCGGTGAGACGGTTCTGGATCACCGAGAGATGCGGCTGACCGAAGCCCCCGGTGGTTCGGTTGAACGATCGCAACACGTGATAGAGGCCAAGAAACACCGGGATCTGCGCGAGCATCGGCAAGCACCCGAGGATGGGATTGAACCCGTGCTCGCGTTGCAGCTTCTGCATCTCCAGCGCCATCCGCTGGCGATCTTTGGAGTACTTCTTTTGCAACGCTTTGATTTGCGGCTGCAGTTCCTGCATCTGGCGAGTGGTGCGGATCTGCCGCACGAACGGCTTGTACAGCAGCGCGCGGAGGGTGAAAACCAGGAACATCACCGACAGCGCCCACGCGAAGAAGTTCGACGGTCCCAGCATCGCGGCGAACAGCTTGTACCAAGCCCACATGATCCACGACACGGGGTAGTAGACGAAGTCGAGACTAAAGAAATCAAACAAGAGTTCCACTCTCCCCTCGCGCCGCCGGGCGGGCCCACGCGTCGCTGGCATCTTCGAAGTTCATCTGACATCCCGGGCGTTCCGGTATCGGATCCCATCCGCCCCGATGCCATGGTCCACACTTGGCGAGCCTGACCGCGGCCAGCCAACTCCCCCGCAACAAGCCGTACTCGGTCAGCGCGTCGACCGCATACTGGCTGCACGTCGGAACGAAGCGACATGTCGCCGGCCGCAGCGGCGAGACCATGTGCCGGTACAGCTGGATCAGAGAAACCAGACCCCGCACGGCCGCGGTACCCGCGGTGCGGATAACGGCACGCGCCCGCGCGGGCGCGCTCACCGTTCCCGTCCCGGTGACTCGAGCGCCCGGCGCAGGCCGCGCCGCAGCTCCTGTTCCAACCGCGCCGACGGCGCGGTGCGGCTACCGGGCAATGCCCGGATGACCATCTGGTCGGATCGCGTGGAGGTCACCCAGAACGGATCGCGCCACATGCCGTAGCCGACGCGCCACCCGGTGCCGTTCGACGGCCGAACCCACGGACTTGCCGACGATCAGTCCGACGCGGGGAGCCCGCGCCGCGTCGCGGTCGTCAGCATGCCGGAGATGGACGACCAGGTTGGGTTGCGCGGCGCGAAGCCCGTGCTTCACCGTCGCGTCAAACTCCGTTGACCGCCTCATGCGGTTGCGTGCGGAAAGCACCGCCAAAAAACCCGACGTTGCGATCAGGCAGATAGCGCGCGGCGGCCCTTACGGCGCCGACTCGACACAATCGAACGCCCGGCGCGGGTGCGCATGCGCAACCGGAAGCCATGCACGCGGGCTCGGCGCCGGTTGTTCGGCTGGAAGGTCCGCTTGCCCTTGGCCACGACGTTCTCCTCGTTGTGTCTCGCATTTCCATCCGGCCGCCCAGACGTCTCGCTGGGTTCGTCTGCGGGTCGGTCGGAGGTAATCCTGCTGCTGGCCGGCGCGGTCCCCAGGCAGACCTGGGTCGCAGCCGCATCGCCGACTTTCGGGCGACTGTTTGAGGGTACTGACCGCGCTTCGCCTGGTCAAACCTGGCCTGCCCCAACGCACACGCTCACCACTGGCGGAAAACATCGCCCCAAGGCCGGCTCCTACACCTGCCGCGAACCGAACCCGGCCCGACGGACCCTAAACAACCGTAATTGGAATGCAGCAGAACGGTTGGCAGCCGCACGGAAAACTGTTAGCTTCTGCCAGTGTCGTTTTAGACTGCAACGGCGCTCGACAAACGAAGCGAGGATGGTGGGTCGACTAGCTGCTTAGACAGCCTTGAAAGGTTTTCTTCCAGCGCGGAGATCGCGAGCCGTCGCCGGTAGGTTGTGGCTCGCATACGCTCATCCTGTCCACACCTGTGTATAACTATGTGGACAGTTGTTTTGTCACCAAGCGTGGTTGTACTTCGACCCGGGATGCTCGAGAACCAGGGGGATGCGTCGTTGACCGATGACCCCGGTTCAGGTTTCACGACCGTGTGGAACGCGGTCGTGTCGGAGCTCAACGGAGAGGCCGGCCCGGACGGGGTGCCCGCCAACCGCACCACCCTCGTCGCTCCCCTCACCCCACAGCAGCGAGCCTGGCTGAATCTGGTACAGCCGCTCACCATCGTGGAGGGGTTTGCCCTGCTGTCGGTGCCCAGCAGTTTCGTTCAGAACGAGATCGAACGCCATCTCCGCGCCCCGATCACCGACGCCCTCAGCCGCCGTCTCGGACAACAGATCCAACTCGGGGTGCGTATCGCGCCGCCCGACGATGACAACGACGAAGGTGTGCTTTCGCACGCGGAGCCGTTTCCCCAACCCGAAGCGTCCTTTCCGGACGACGACACCATGGAGGCCGACGAGGCCGACGAGAACGGTGAAACCGGCGCACAGCAGGGTTGGCCGAACTACTTCTCGGAGCGTCCGCACCCCACCGACCCGGCCGTCGCCGGCGGAACCAGCCTGAACCGCCGCTATACCTTCGACACGTTCGTCATCGGAGCGTCCAACCGCTTCGCGCACGCCGCGGCGCTGGCGATCGCCGAAGCACCGGCGCGCGCCTACAACCCCTTGTTCATCTGGGGCGAGTCCGGCCTGGGCAAGACCCACCTGTTGCATGCCGCCGGCAACTACGCGCAACGACTGTTTCCGGGCATGCGGGTCAAGTACGTCTCGACCGAGGAATTCACCAACGACTTCATCAACTCGCTCCGCGACGACCGCAAGGTCGCCTTCAAGCGCAGCTACCGCGACGTCGATGTGCTGCTGGTCGATGACATCCAGTTCATCGAGGGCAAGGAAGGTATCCAGGAAGAGTTCTTCCACACGTTCAACACGCTGCACAACGCCAACAAGCAGATCGTCATCTCGTCGGACCGGCCGCCCAAACAGCTCGCCACCCTCGAAGACCGATTGCGGACCCGGTTCGAGTGGGGCCTGATCACCGACGTGCAGCCGCCCGAGCTCGAGACCCGCATCGCCATCCTGCGCAAGAAGGCACAGATGGAGCGCCTGGCGGTCCCCGATGACGTACTCGAACTCATCGCCAGCAGCATCGAACGCAATATCCGCGAACTCGAGGGCGCGCTCATCCGGGTCACCGCGTTCGCCTCGTTGAACAAGACGCCGATCGACAAAGCCCTGGCCGAGATCGTGCTGCGCGACCTCATCGCCGATGCCAGCACGATGCAGATCAGCGCGGCGACCATCATGGCCGCCACGGCCGAATACTTTGATACCACCGTGGAAGAACTACGCGGGCCCGGCAAGACGCGCGCGCTGGCGCAGTCACGCCAGATCGCGATGTACCTATGCCGCGAACTCACCGATCTGTCACTGCCCAAAATCGGGCAGGCATTCGGGCGTGACCACACCACGGTGATGTACGCCCAGCGCAAGATCTTGTCCGAGATGGCCGAGCGACGTGAGGTCTTCGATCACGTCAAGGAGCTCACCACTCGCATCCGCCAGCGCTCCAAGCGCTGATCTGGCGCCGTTGCGCAAAATATTTCCAAAAAACTTCTCGCACGTCAGTCACACCTGTCACACCCAGGCCTTGTGGGCAGACTGTGCACAACGCGCTCAAACGGCCGTGGACTAAGCGGCGTTGCGTGCACACCCGCCCATCCTCCCCAACCGCCCAACATGAAACGCACAGTCGTCGACGCTCTGATCCACAGCACGATCCCTGCCCTAGCTGCATCGAACTACCGCTGTCCCCAGGGTGCACAGCCCTTATTACTAGTACTGAGATCCCTTCATCGATTCTTCTTTGAAATACAGCGCTGGGGACGCCCGGTTCAACCCGGGCCGAGGATCGGCCGGTAACCCGGCTTGTCGGGCTTCGCGATTAGCTTTCAAGATGGCCGCCGACGATCTACGGTTGTTCTTCGACTGCCGTTGCGGTCGACGTTGGCATGAGGTGTCAGTGGCGTTCGTGGCGGAGCCCCTTGCTAGCGGGCGGAGGCTAGCGACTGGATTTTGGAACGCTGGGTAGGTGAGGGGACGCTATGGACGCGGCGACGACAAGAGCTGGGCTCAGCGACTTGAAGTTTCGTTTGGTGCGGGAGTCTTTCGCCGACGCGGTGTCGTGGGTGGCGAAGAATCTGCCAACCCGGCCGGCAGTGCCGGTGCTGTCGGGTGTGCTGTTATCCGGTTCGGATGACGGCCTGACGATCTCCGGATTCGATTACGAAGTGTCCGCCGAAGCGCAGGTTGCAGCTGAAATAGCTTCTCCGGGAAGCGTGTTGGTGTCCGGGAGGTTGTTGTCAGACATCACCCGGGCGTTGCCGAACAAGCCCGTCGACTTCTACGTCGACGGTAACCGGGTCGCGTTGAACTGTGGCAGTGCCAGATTCTCGCTGCCGACGATGGCGGTCGAGGATTACCCGACGCTGCCGGGCTTACCGGACGAGACCGGGACGCTGCCCGCGGATCTATTCGCCGAGGCCATCAGCCAGGTGGCCATTGCGGCCGGCCGGGACGACACGTTGCCGATGTTGACCGGGATACGGGTCGAAATCGCGGGTGACAAAGTGGTTTTGGCCGCCACCGACCGGTTCCGTCTGGCCGTGCGCGAACTGACCTGGTCGGCATCGTCGCCCGACATCGAAGCCGCCGTGCTGGTGCCGGCGAAGACGTTGGCCGAGGCGGCCAGGGCGGGCGCCGACGGTTCTGAGGTTCGTTTGTCGCTGGGGGCCGGGAGCGGAGTCGGCAAAGACGGGCTGCTCGGCATCAGCGGGAACGGCAAGCGGAGTACCACGCGGCTCCTCGATGCGGAGTTCCCGAAGTTCCGGCAACTGTTGCCCGCCGAGCACACGGCGGTGGCCACCATCAACGTGGCCGAGTTGACGGAGGCGATCAAGCTGGTTGCGTTGGTGGCCGATCGGGGCGCCCAGGTGCGGATGGAATTCTCCGAGGGCTCGCTGCGGCTGTCAGCGGGCGCCGATGATGTCGGCCGCGCCGAAGAGGACCTCGCCGTCGACTTCGTCGGCGAACCGTTGACCATCGCGTTCAACCCGACCTACCTAACCGACGGGCTGGCGGCGGTTCATTCGGAGCGGGTGTCGTTTGGTTTCACCACGCCGGGCAAGCCGGCGTTGTTGCGGCCGGCTTCGGGCGAGGACAGCCCACCGACCGGGAATGGCCCCTTCGGGGCCCTGCCGACGGATTACGTGTACCTGTTGATGCCAGTTCGGCTGCCCGGATAGGTGTACGTCCGGCATTTGGGATTGCGTGATTTCCGGTCCTGGGCGCACGCCGACCTCGAATTGCAGCCCGGCCGGACGGTGTTCGTCGGCCCCAACGGTTTCGGTAAAACGAATCTCATTGAGGCGCTGTGGTTTTCGACCACGTTGGGGTCGCATCGGGTAGGTACCGATACGCCATTGATCCGTGCCGGTGCCGACAGCGCGGTGGTGTCGACGATCATGGTCAACGAGGGCAGGGAATGCGCGATCGACCTGGAAATCGCGGCGGGGCGGGCGAATAAGGCGCGGTTGAATCGTTCACCGGTGCGCAGCACGCGCGAGGTGATTGGGGTTTTGCGCGCCGTGCTTTTTGCCCCCGAAGACTTGGCTCTGGTACGCGGGGACCCGGCGGAGCGGCGACGTTACCTCGATGAGCTGGCGACGATGCGGCGACCGGGGGTCGCCGGGGTGCGCGCGGATTACGAGAAGGTTTTGCGCCAGCGCACGGCATTGTTGAAGTCGGCTGCCGGAATACGACACCGCGGCGACCGCGGTGCCCTGGACACCCTCGACGTCTGGGATGGCCGGCTAGCGGAACACGGCGCCGAGTTGATGGCAGCGCGCATCGACCTGGTCAACCAATTGGCACCGGAAGTGGAGAAGGCCTATCAACTGCTAGCCCCGGCGTCGCGGCCCGCGTCGATCACTTACCGGACCAGCCTCGGCGCCGAGGCGACGGCGGGCGCTGACGGCAGCGACCGCCAACTTCTCCAGGCCGCGCTGTCGACCGCATTGGCGGAACGCCGCGACGCGGAGTTGGAACGCGGCATGTGCCTGGTCGGCCCGCATCGCGATGATCTCGATCTGTGGTTGGGCGATCAGCCCGCGAAAGGCTTTGCCAGCCACGGGGAATCGTGGTCTTTCGCGGTGGCGCTGAGGCTGGCGTCGTATGAGTTGCTGCGAGCCGACGGGAGTGAACCTGTGTTGTTGCTTGACGACGTGTTCGCCGAACTCGACGCGGCCCGGCGCCGAGCCTTGGCGACGGTGGCCGAATCGGCGGAGCAGGTATTGGTCACTGCGGCGGTCGAGGAAGACATTCCGGAGGGCTGGGCCGCCCGGCGGGTCTACATCGATCTGCGTGACGACGACCTCGGTCGAGCGTCGGCGGTGCGGCCGTGACCGGCACCGACGACGACCAAGATTCGGAGGCGGCCGCCGCACAATCGGCTCGGCTGCGGGGGATCGACCTGGTCCGGCGCACGCTCGAGGAAGCTCGGGCCGCGGCGCGTGCGCAAGGAAAGGACGCCGGGCGGGGGCGATCGGTGTCGCCGGTTCCCCGACGCGTGGCGGGGCAGCGGCGCAGCTGGTCGGGGCCGGGGCCCGACGTCCGCGATCCTCAACCGTTGGGCAGGTTGGCGCGCGACTTGGCGAAGAAGCGCGGTTGGTCGGCGCAGGTCGCCGAGGGCACGGTTCTCGGCAATTGGTCCTCGGTGGTGGGTCAGCAGATCGCCGACCACGCGACGCCGACCGCGTTGAGCGACGGGGTGCTCAGCGTGGCGGCCGAATCCACCGCCTGGGCCACACAATTGCGGATGATCCAGTCACAGCTGTTGGCGAAGATCGCCGCGGCGGTCGGCAACGGGGTGGTGACGTCGATGAAGATCACCGGGCCGGCCGCGCCGTCGTGGCGTAAAGGTCCACGTCACATCGCGGGCAGGGGTCCGCGGGACACCTATGGCTAGCGCTCCCACCGACACCGACGATCCCCAGCGACCCTTTCATCAACAGGCCGCTCAAAGCCGCTAGGACGACGTGAAGTGCCTTGATGCACGTCGGGACGCGGCCGGAATAGAGAACTCGTCCGCACGGCGCAGTTAGCTGGGTAGAAACGCGCCCAGAGAATCGGTGCGGACGGGCCATCACGGTAGACTGGCGGCATGCGACTGACGCGGTGACTGGAACCGCCCGCATGAAACCCCAAGGAGAGCATTCCGACCGTGGCTGCCCAGAAGAAGAAGGCGCAAGACGAATACGGCGCGTCAGCGATCACCGTGCTCGAAGGGCTGGAGGCGGTCCGCAAACGCCCCGGTATGTACATCGGGTCCACCGGTGAACGCGGGCTGCACCACCTCATCTGGGAGGTGGTCGACAACTCGGTGGACGAGGCGATGGCCGGTTACGCCACCAGGGTCGATGTGCGGCTCCTCGACGACGGCGGCGTGGAGGTCACCGATGACGGACGCGGCATTCCGGTGGCTATGCACGCCACCGGCGCCCCGACCGTCGACGTGGTGATGACCCAGCTGCACGCCGGTGGCAAGTTCGGCGGCGAGAACAGTGGCTACACCGTCAGTGGTGGGTTGCACGGCGTCGGTGTGTCGGTGGTCAACGCACTTTCCACCCGGCTGGAAGTCGACATCCAACGCGACGGGCACGAGTGGTTTCAGTACTACGACCACGCCGTTCCCGGCACCCTCAAGCAAGGCGAGGCCACCAAGAAGACCGGAACCACGATCCGGTTCTGGGCCGATTCCGACATCTTCGAAACCACCCAGTACGACTTCGAGACGGTGGCGCGTCGCCTCCAAGAAATGGCGTTCCTGAATAAGGGACTCACGATCAACCTCACCGATGAACGAGTAGAGCAGGACGAGGTCGTCGACGAGGTCGTCAGCGACACCGCCGAGGCGCCCAAGTCCGCCGAGGAGAAGGCGGCGGAAAAGACCGCGCCGCATAAGGTCAAGCACCGCACGTTCCACTACCCCGGTGGCCTGGTCGACTTCGTCAAGCACATCAACCGCACCAAGAGCCCGATCCAACAAAGCGTCATCGACTTCGACGGAAAAGGCACCGGCCACGAGGTCGAGATCGCCATGCAGTGGAACGGTGGCTATTCGGAGTCGGTACACACCTTCGCCAACACCATCAACACTCACGAGGGCGGAACCCACGAAGAGGGCTTCCGCAGCGCGCTGACCTCGGTGGTGAACAAGTACGCCAAAGACAAGAAACTGCTGAAAGAGAAGGACGCCAACCTCACCGGCGACGACATCCGGGAAGGCTTGGCGGCGGTGATCTCGGTCAAGGTGGCCGAGCCCCAGTTCGAGGGCCAGACCAAGACCAAGCTGGGCAACACCGAGGTCAAGTCGTTCGTGCAGAAGGTGTGCAACGAACAACTGACCCATTGGTTCGAGGCAAACCCCTCGGAGGCGAAAACAGTTGTAAACAAGGCGGTTTCGTCGGCGCAAGCGCGCATCGCCGCTCGCAAGGCGAGGGAGCTGGTGCGCCGCAAGAGCGCCACCGACCTCGGCGGCCTGCCCGGAAAGCTGGCCGACTGCCGCTCAACCGACCCGCGCAAATCGGAACTGTATGTGGTGGAGGGTGACTCGGCCGGGGGCTCGGCAAAAAGCGGCCGAGATTCGATGTTCCAGGCGATCCTCCCGTTGCGCGGGAAGATCATCAACGTCGAGAAGGCCCGCATCGACCGCGTCCTGAAGAACACCGAAGTCCAGGCGATCATCACCGCGCTGGGTACCGGGATTCACGACGAGTTCGACATCACCAAGCTGCGCTACCACAAGATCGTGCTGATGGCCGACGCCGACGTGGACGGCCAGCACATCTCGACCCTGCTGTTAACGCTCTTGTTCCGGTTCATGCGCCCGCTCATCGAGAACGGCCACGTGTTCTTGGCCCAGCCGCCGCTGTACAAGTTGAAGTGGCAGCGCAGCGACCCCGAATTCGCCTACTCCGACCGTGAGCGGGACGGTTTGTTGGAGGCCGGGCAGAAGGCCGGGCGGAAGATCAATAAGGAAGACGGGATCCAGCGCTACAAAGGTCTGGGCGAGATGGATGCCAAAGAGTTGTGGGAAACCACGATGGATCCATCGGTGCGGGTGCTGCGGCAAATAACCCTGGACGACGCCGCGGCTGCCGACGAGTTGTTCTCCATCCTGATGGGCGAAGACGTCGAGGCGCGCCGCAGCTTTATCACCCGCAACGCCAAAGACGTTCGCTTCCTGGATGTCTGACGTTAGTCAGGCACGCCAACCCACAAAGGGGAATAGATGACTGACACCACGCTGCCACCCGGCGACGAGGCTGGCGACCGCATCGAGCCGGTTGACATTCAGCAGGAGATGCAGCGCAGTTACATCGATTACGCGATGAGCGTGATCGTGGGCCGCGCGCTCCCGGAAGTGCGCGATGGCCTCAAGCCCGTGCACCGCCGCGTGCTCTACGCGATGTACGACTCGGGATTCCGTCCCGACCGAAGCCACGCGAAGTCGGCACGGTCGGTCGCCGAGACGATGGGGAACTACCACCCGCACGGCGACGCGTCGATCTACGACACCTTGGTGCGGATGGCGCAGCCCTGGTCACTGCGGTATCCGTTGGTCGACGGCCAGGGTAACTTCGGCTCGCCGGGCAACGACCCGCCCGCCGCGATGCGGTACACCGAGGCGCGTCTGACTCCGCTGGCGATGGAGATGTTGCGCGAAATCGATGAGGAGACAGTCGATTTCATCCCGAACTACGACGGCCGGGTACAGGAGCCGACCGTTCTGCCCAGCCGGTTCCCCAACCTGCTGGCCAACGGCTCCGGCGGTATCGCGGTCGGCATGGCGACCAACATCCCGCCGCACAACCTCCGCGAGCTCGCCGAGGCGGTGTTCTGGTGCCTGGAGAACCACGACGCCGACGAGGAAGCCACCTTGGCTGCCGTCCGCGAACGAGTCAAAGGGCCGGACTTCCCCACTGCCGGTTTGATCGTTGGATCCCAAGGGATTCACGACGCTTACACCACCGGACGCGGGTCCATCAGGATGCGTGGCGTAGTGGAGATCGAAGAGGACTCGCGCGGGCGAACCTCGATCGTCATTACCGAGCTGCCCTATCAGGTCAACCACGACAACTTCATCACCTCGATCGCCGAGCAGGTCCGCGACGGCCGGCTCACCGGCATCGCCAACGTCGAAGACCAGGGCAGCGACCGCGTCGGTGTGCGGATCGTCGTCGAGATCAAACGCGATGCGGTGGCCAAGGTTGTCCTCAACAACCTCTACAAGCACACCCAGCTGCAGACCAGCTTCGGCGCCAACATGCTGTCCATCGTCGACGGGGTGCCACGCACGCTGCGCATCGACCAGATGATCCGCCACTATGTGGCGCACCAACTCGACGTCGTCGTCCGACGCACTACTTACCGGCTGCGCAAGGCCAACGAGCGCGCTCACATCCTGCGCGGTCTGGTCAAAGCGCTCGACGCGCTCGATGAGGTCATCGCGCTGATCCGGGCGTCGGAAACCGTCGACATCGCGCGGGCCGGCCTGATCGAACTCCTGGACATCGACGAAATCCAGTCCCAGGCCATCCTGGACATGCAACTGCGGCGCCTGGCGGCCCTGGAACGTCAGCGCATCGTCGACGACCTGGCCAAGATCGAGGCCGAGATCGCCGATCTGGAAGACATCCTGGCCAAGCCGGAGCGGCAGCGCGGGATCGTGCGCGACGAACTCGGTGAGATCGCCGAAAAGTACGGTGACGACCGTCGTACCCGGATCATCGCGGCAGACGGCGACGTCAACGACGAGGACCTGATCGCGCGCGAGGATGTCGTCGTCACGATCACCGAAACGGGATATGCCAAGCGCACCAAGACCGATCTGTACCGCAGCCAGAAACGCGGCGGGAAGGGCGTGCAGGGCGCGGGGCTCAAGCAAGACGACATCGTCGCGCACTTCTTCGTATCGTCGACCCACGACTGGATCCTGTTCTTCACCACGCAGGGGCGGGTGTATCGGGCCAAGGCCTACGAGCTGCCGGAGGCATCCCGGACGGCACGCGGTCAGCACGTCGCCAACCTGCTGGCCTTCCAGCCCGAGGAACGCATCGCCCAGGTCATCCAGATCAAGAGCTACGAGGATGCGCCGTACCTGGTGTTGGCCACCAAGAACGGGCTGGTCAAAAAGTCCAAGCTGACCGACTTCGACTCCAACCGCTCGGGTGGAATCGTGGCCGTCAACCTCCGCGACAACGATGAGCTCGTCGGGGCGGTGCTGTGCTCGGCCGAGGAGGATCTGCTGCTGGTGTCGGCCAATGGGCAATCCATCAGGTTCTCGGCGACCGACGAGGCGTTGCGGCCGATGGGCCGCGCCACCTCCGGCGTGCAGGGGATGCGGTTCAACACCGACGATTACCTGTTGTCGCTCAACGTAGTTCGCGAAGGCACGTACCTGTTGGTGGCGACGTCCGGCGGATACGCAAAGCGCACCGCAATCGAGGAGTATCCGGTGCAGGGCCGCGGCGGCAAGGGAGTGCTGACCGTGATGTTCGACCGTCGGCGCGGCAAGCTGGTGGGCGCGCTGATCGTTGACGACGACAGCGAGTTGTACGCCATCACGTCGGGAGGCGGGGTGATCCGCACCGCGGCGCGCCAGGTCCGCAAGGCCGGACGACAGACCAAGGGCGTTCGCCTGATGAACTTGGGTGAGGACAACACGCTGCTGGCCATCGCACGCAACGCGGAGGAAAACGCGGACGAAGTCGTCGACGAAGCGGAAGGTGCCGCGGAGTCGGACGGCTAGCCGGTAACAATCCGGGCGGCCCGAGGAACAGGCGGGCAATTAGACTCGGCCCGATCAGACAAAATGCGACTGCCATCGTCCCTCGCGGCCGCGGCAGGAGATCTAAGGAGTCGGGGTGACCTCACCGAACGAGCCGGGCGCCCCCAAGAAGGGCGACGGCATTAATGGGGATGGCTCGGCCGAGCGCGCCGGCGTACACCGCGTGCCGCCGCCCGCACCGGCCGGCCGTGCCCCGGACGCCGGGGATTCCCCGCCGTGGCAGCGTGGCGGAGCCAGGCCCGCGCAGGCACCGCCGCGCCAGACCGAACCTCCTACCGAGGCGCGCCCGCCGGGCCTGCCCAGCGGTGTCGAGGCCCGGCTGAACCGGTTCGCCTCCGGCCCCGCGGCGCCGGGCGGCGGCGCCCCCCCACAGGCGAAGAACCCGCCGCACGACACCGACGCCCCGCCGGGGCGCGGCGACGGGTCGCCCGCGGAGGCCTACGCGAGCGAGTTGCCGGACCTGTCCGGCCCGATCCCGCGGGGCCCGCAGCGTAAGACGCCGCAGGATCGCACTCTGGAGACATCGAGCTCGCAGGGCTCCGGCCGTTCCACGGCCGCCGAAAACCGGGAGGGCCGCGAAAACCGCACCCAGGTGTCCCGGCGACCGCGCGGTCCCGTGCGGGCCAGCATGCAGATCCGCCGGATCGATCCATGGAGCACCCTGAAGGTGTCGCTGTTGCTGTCGGTCGCGCTGTTCTTCGTGTGGATGATCGCCGTGGCGTTCCTGTACCTCGTGCTCGGCGGCATGGGGGTGTGGTCGAAGCTGAACAGCAACGTCGGCGACCTGCTGAACAACACCAGCGGCAGCAGCGGAGAACTCGTCTCCAGCGGCACGATCTTCGGGGGTGCCGTGTTGATCGGCTTGGTCAACATCGTGTTGTTGACCTCGATGGCCACCATCGCCACGTTCGTCTACAACCTGACTACCGATCTGATCGGCGGCATCGAAGTGACGTTGGCGGACCGCGACTAGCATTTTTGGGGGTGGGGCGGCGATTGCGGTAATCTCGTCGCTCGGCCGTACGCGTGTACGGGCCTATAGCTCAGGCGGTTAGAGCGCTTCGCTGATAACGAAGAGGTCGGAGGTTCGAGTCCTCCTAGGCCCACAACCATGTGCCCGTCAAGACGTTGCGTAAGACTTGCCCTGCCAATCACACTGATCGCTGTGGTGGCGGCGGTGATGCGGTCCCGACGCGGGGTCGAGGTCTGGCACGTGGCGGTGGACGACACCCCCGGTCAGCCACCAAGTCACGTCGAGGGGCCTTAGCTCAGTTGGTAGAGCACCGCCTTTGCAAGGCGGGTGTCAGGGGTTCGATTCCCCTAGGCTCCACGAGTCTGACGGCGGTGGTTGGGCCGGAAAAAATCAGGATCGGGAGTGGGCGTGGTCGCCGCCGCGGTCAGAGATGTTGCGCCCGCGTGGGCGAATAAAACTTCGGCGTAATCGCGGTTGCCACGGGGATGCGTAGCGTTACGTCGTCGGCGAAGGGCGCACGGACCGTGAAGTACACCACCTGGATGTCGAGCCACACCTCGAGGCGCAGCTCCCTTAAAGGCTTGGTCTGCACGTTCAGGCTGATTTTCCGTAACCGCGCCAGGCCGCGTTCGATAGCCCCGACGGGATTGATCGATTTCGGATCCCTCGATGAGGGTTTCTCCACGGGCGTAAGTGTCACGTTTCGACTCTACTCGGCAGGAATAGTGCAGGACGATGACGTTGTCTTGAACGGCGCTTATGTGTCCGGGACGGCCCGTTGTCGATCCGCCCGCGCTACGGGCGCGGCTGCACGTCGACGCTGGGCGGCCGAGGCGACGGCTCTTGGCGCTGCGAACGGGTTGAGCGCCGCACGATGCTGAATGCAACGGCGCCGCCCGCGAGGACCACAACGCCGACGCCCAAGATCACCCACGGCCGCTTAGCGCGTCGTCGCTGGGCCCGACGCGCGTCCTGCAGCGCCTGAGGCAGGCTTGCGACCACCTCCTGGGCGGCGGCGAGTTCCTGGGCGAGAGTTTCCTGGGCCGCAGCGATGTCCCGGGCCAGGCGCCCCTCCTGGTACCGCCGACGGAGCTGCGACGCGGTCGACTGCGCCGACTGCACGCCCAAGCCGACAGCCCCTCGCGTGACATCCACCGGTCCCACCGCCGAGTAGGTCAGCCCGCGAGCCAGTCGCTCCCGCGGGGTCAGCCGAGATTCCGCCTTCGCGCTCATCTGCCGCCTTTCTGTGCTGCTGAACAGACTGCCAGCATAGGGACATAGGCGGAGCCTTCACGAGGGTCATATTGCCCGCGCCGCGTTTTCGGCGGCGGCTTGGCTTGGGCGACACCGGGTGCGGGCATGCCCGCGCGTAGTGGCAGACTCTCATGCCGTGACCAACAGCCCCTTTCAAACCGCTACCGCCACGCTCCACACCAACCGGGGCGACATCAAAGTCGCTCTGTTCGGAAACCACGCGCCCAAGACCGTCGCCAACTTCGTCGGCCTGGCTCAGGGCACGAAGGAGTACTCGACCCAGAACGCATCGGGCGGGTCCTCCGGTCCGTTCTACGATGGCGCGGTCTTTCACCGGGTGATCCAGGGCTTCATGATCCAGGGCGGCGACCCGACGGGAACCGGTCGCGGCGGACCGGGGTACAAGTTCGCCGACGAGTTCCACCCCGAACTGCAATTCGACAAGCCGTACCTGCTGGCGATGGCGAACGCGGGTCCGGGCACCAACGGCTCCCAGTTCTTCATCACGGTGGGCCAGACTCCCCACCTGAACCGGCGCCACACGATCTTCGGCGAGGTGACCGACCCGGAGTCGCAGCAGGTTGTCGAGACGATCTCGGCGACGTCCACCGATAGCAACGACCGCCCCACCGAGCCGGTCGTGATCGAGTCGATCACGATCTCATAGGCCCGAACGCACGCTGGTCCGGTCAGCGCGGGTGGCGGCCCGCGTAACCGGCGGCCGTCAGCGCGTCGAGGACCTCCAGTGGGTCCGTCCCGAGGTCCCAGCGGGAGAAGAGCACCAGGCCGCCGCCGGCCGTTTCGACCTCGAGGAGCCGGTGTTTACGCCCATACCGGCGGAACTCGGTGATTCGGATGATCTTGATGTCGGGGGGTTGTAATACCCGCGTCCGGAACCATCCCCGGAGCATCAAGCCGCCGGCGGTAATTGCCAGCTTTGGCCGCGCGCGCCACGTCGCGCCCGCAAACAAGATCAGACCCACCGCGGCAATCCCCGCCAAAAGCCGCCCCGGGACGTCTGTGATTAGGGTCACACTGGCGATAGCCATCGAAACCCCGGCGGCCCCGCAACCAGCGATTCCCGCCGCGCGGGGCTCCCATTGTGTTTGCTGCATACTCCGCTCAGCCCCTCCCACCACGGCCTATGGACTTATCCACAGACGCTATCAACAGTGGGGATAAATCACATGCGTGTGATTGGGTGGTCGAAATGTTGCTGGCGCAGTTATGAAGTAACCCAAAAATGAATTCATTCCCCCGCTGGTCTTGCTCAGTGCCAGCGCATCGTCAGCAACAGCCCGGTGATCATGAAAGCGAAGGCGATGGCGTAGTTCCACGGCCCCAGTTGCGCCATCCAGTTAAGGGCGGTCGGCGCCTGGCTGCCGACGGCGGCCAACTGGAACACCATCAGCCAGACGAGCCCGATCAGCATGAGACCGACGAACAGCGCAACGAACCACACGCTCGAGGGTCCGACCTTCACCTTCACCGGCGTGCGGCTGACCCCGCTGACGGCGAAGTCGTTCTTCTTGCGGACCTTGGACTTGGGCATCATTACCTCAGCAAGACGGTGAAGCGGACGGGGTGCAACGATAAGTACTGCAGCTGCGCGCACAGCTTGGCTACGAGACTAACTCACCTGGCACGGCGACCAGGAAATTGGAGAGCCGATGAGCGACGGACGCCGGTCACCATGGCGATTCGGGGTCCCGGTGGTGTGCCTGCTGGCCGGATTGCTCCTCGCCGCCACACACGGGGTCTCCGGCGGCGCCGAGATCCGGCGCAGCGATGCCCCGCGCCTGGTGGATCTGGTCCGCGAGGCGCAGGAGTCGGTGAATCATCTCAACGCGCAGCGCGACAAGCTGGCCGGCAAGATCGACGCCGCGCACGGACGGTCCTCGGACCTCGCACTGGCGGCGATGCTGCGACGCTCCGCCGAGCTGGCCGCCGAGGCGGATATGAACCCGGTCCACGGCCCGGGCCTCGCGGTCACCCTGGAGGACGCACCACGGGACGCCAATGGCCGCTTCCCGCGGGACGCGTCCCCCGACGACCTGGTGGTACACCAGCAAGACATCGAGGCCGTCCTCAACGCGTTGTGGAGCGCCGGCGCCGAGGCGATCCAGATGCAGGATCAGCGCGTCATCGCCACCTCGGTGCCCCGCTGCGTCGGCAACACGCTACTGCTCAACGGGCGCACCTACAGCCCGCCCTACACGATCACCGCGATCGGCAACGCCGCCGCCATGCAAGCCGCCCTGGCCGCCGCTCCCCTGGTCATCCTCTACCGCCAATACGTGGTCCGATTCGGTCTCGGCTACCGCGAAGAGGTCAAGCCCGACGTCCAGATCGTCGGCCACACCGAGCCGGACCGGCTGCATTTCGCACAGCCGATGGGAACCATCGGCTACTGACTTCCGGCGGGCGGTAACCTGGCACGGTGCGGATCCTGGTCGTCGACAACTACGACAGCTTCGTGTTCAACCTGGTGCAGTACCTCGGCCAGCTGGGCGTCGAGGCCGAGGTGTGGCGCAACGACGACGCACAACTCGCCGACGAGGCCGCCATCGCCAAGCGGTTCGACGGTGTCCTGCTCAGCCCCGGGCCGGGCACCCCGGAACGCGCGGGCGCTTCGATCGGCTTGGTGCGCGCGTGTGCCGCCGAGCGCACCCCGCTACTCGGGGTCTGCCTCGGTCACCAGGCCATCGGCGTCGCTTTCGGTGCCACCGTGGACCGCGCGCCCGAACTGCTGCACGGCAAGACCAGCGACGTCTTTCACACCAATACCGGTGTCCTGCAAGGCCTTCCGGATCCGTTCACGGCGACGCGCTACCACTCGTTGACGATATTGCCGGAATCACTGCCCCCGGTGCTGGAAGTGACGGCCCGCACCCGCGGCGGCGTCATCATGGGAGTGCGGCACCGCGAGTTACCGATTCACGGTGTCCAGTTCCATCCGGAGTCGATCCTGACCGAGGGCGGGCATCGGATGCTGGCGAACTGGCTGGCCTACTGCGGGTGGGCCCGCAACGACACGCTGGTTCGCCGGCTGGAGAACGAGGTCCGGGCGGCGGTGCAGCCCTACTTCCCGGCCGAACCGGCGGCTACTGGCCGAACTTCAGCGTGATGATCCCGTCCCGGTTGCAACCGGTGCCGGCCGGCGGGTTCTGATACACCACCCGGTGGGACTGGGAGCCACCCG
This sequence comes from uncultured Actinomycetota bacterium, assembly GCA_963820045.1. Classification (GTDB taxonomy): domain Bacteria; phylum Actinomycetota; class Actinomycetes; order Mycobacteriales; family Mycobacteriaceae; genus Mycobacterium. The sequence continues at coordinate 658,510 of CAWFYN010000010.1, read as the reverse complement.
CATCCACATCGGGGCCCTTGTCCAGCACCCCGGTCCAGCCCAGCGCCCGTAACCGCGGCTCGGCGTCCGTCCAGAACATGCCGCTCAGGTCGGGCATCAAGAACTGGTTGCCCTTGGACACCTGCAGCTCGATCACCGAATCCACCGGAACCATCTGGCCTTTGGGTGGATTGGTGCCGATCACCTCACCGGCGGGCCGGGCGCTGTCCACCTGCGCCTGGGTGACCTTGGTGAAGCCGTAGACCGTGAGATTCTTCTGCGCGACGTCGACGGTCTGGCCCGCGACGTCCGGCACCAGCTTGGTCTCCGGCCCCGAGCCCACGATCACGGTGACCACGTTGGTGATCGCCGAGGTCTGATTGGCCGGCGGGTTGGTACCGATCACCTTGCCCAACAGCTCGGGGCTCGACGGCGAATTGGCCTGCTTGAACTTGCTGAACCCTGCGGCTTTGAGCTTGCTGACCGCGTCGGAGTAGCTCAGCGAGGAGACATCGGGCAGTTCCCGCTGCTCGGGACCGGTCGAGACGTTGACGGTGATCTCGTCGCCCGCGCTCACCGACGCGTTGGCGCCGGGATCGGTGCTGATGACGTGGTCGGGCGGGATAGTCGAATCGGGCTTCTGCAGGGTGCGCGTCTTGAAGCCGCGGTTCTGCAGCGCCGCAATGGCGTCGGCGGACACCTGGCCCCGCATGTCGGGCACCTGGACATCGCGGGTGGTGCCGCCGAACGTGTTGAAGGCGATGACCACGACGATCGTCAGCACCGCCAGCGCGGCGACGGCGACGATCCAGCGACCGACCGACCCGCCGTTGCGGTCGTCGATGCGACGGAGGGGTTGGCGGGGCAACGGATCGGTGCGCGGGGCCGGCTGGTTGCCGCCGCCCGTGGCGGACAGCAGGGAGCTGCGGTCGGCGTCGGTGAGCACCTTGGGCGCCTCCGGCGTCTCACCGTTGTGCACCCGCACCAGATCGGTGCGCATTTCGGCGGCGGTCTGGTAGCGGTTCTCCGGGTTCTTGGCCAGCGCCTTGAGCACGACGGCGTCGAGGTCGGCGGAAATGCCCTCGTGCCGCCGCGACGGTGCAATCGGGTCCTCGCGCACATGCTGGTAGGCGACCGCTACGGGCGAGTCTCCGGTGAAAGGTGGCTCGCCCGTGAGGATTTCGTAGAGCACACAACCCAGCGAGTAGACGTCGGAGCGGGCGTCGACGGTGTCGCCGCGGGCCTGCTCGGGCGACAGGTACTGGGCCGTGCCGATCACGGCCGCCGTCTGGGTGACGCTGTTGCCGCTGTCGGCGATTGCGCGCGCGATACCGAAGTCCATCACCTTGACCGCATTGGTGTTGCTGATCATGATGTTCGCCGGCTTGACGTCGCGGTGGATGATGCCCGCCTGATGACTGAAGTTCAGCGCCTGACAGGCGTCGGCGATGATCTCGATAGCTCGCCGGGGCGGCATCGGGCCGTCGGTGTGCACGATGTCGCGCAGCGTCACCCCTTCGACGTACTCCATGACGATGTAGGGCAGCGGCCCCGCCGACGTCTCCGCTTCGCCGGTGTCGTACACCGCGACGATCGACGGGTGATTGAGCGCGGCGGCGTTTTGCGCCTCGCGGCGGAAACGCAGATAGAAGCTGGGATCGCGGGCCAGATCGGCGCGCAGTACTTTGACCGCGACATCGCGGTGCAACCGGACGTCGCGGGCCAGGTGAACCTCGGACATACCCCCGAATCCGAGGATTTCGCCCAGTTCATAGCGGTCAGACAGGTGCTGAGGGGTGGTCATCGTGGTATCTCGTGTCGGGCCGGTGAGGCGCTGGGCGTCAGTGGTTCACCCCACCCGCGCTCGGCCGGCCCTCGTTGCAGTCCAGAATTACCTATCGTCCCGCGATCCGTCCAATTGAGCCGCAGCGCGGGGCCGGACGCGGAACCGCTGGGGGTGTTGGTCGCCGGCGGCGCGGGTGGGGTGCCGGTGTCGGTGACCGTCGGGGGCGGTGGCTGCTGCGGGTTGTCCGCACGGGAATTGATGACGATGAGCACCGCGATGATGATCGCCAGAGCTCCGAGCACCCCGGCGGCCCACAGCAGTGCCCGCTGACCCGATGAGAAGGTGCGCCGGGCGGGGGGCGGGCGATGACCTCCGGTGGATGGCCGGGTTCGGCGCGGCGCCGCCGCGCTTCGAGTGCTCGACACGGCGGCCGCCCTGGTCGTCGGGCTCGACGGAATGGCCGCCGGCGATGCCCGCCCGGGAGGCGGCGACTGACTGGGCCGCGGCGGACGACGGCCGGCCCGCACCGCGGCCACGGCGTCGGCGAAAAGCCCGCCGCTGCGGTAACGCATCGCGGGATTCTTGACCAGCGTGATCTCGATGAGCTCGCGGACGTTGGGCGGCAGCTCGGCGGGTAGCGGCGGCGGGGGCTCCTTGATGTGCTTCATCGCCACCGTCAGAGCACCGTCGCCCGTGAACGGCCGCTTGCCCGACACCACCTCGTAGCCGACGACGCCCAGCGAATACACATCACTGGATGGGGTCGCGTCGTGCCCCAGGGCCTGTTCGGGTGCGATGTACTGGGCGGTGCCCATCACCATCCCGGTCTGGGTGACCGGTGCGGCGTCGACGGCCTTGGCGATACCGAAGTCGGTGATCTTCACCTGACCCGTCGGTGTGATCAGGATGTTGCCCGGCTTGACGTCGCGGTGCACCAGGCCGGCCGCGTGGGCGATCTGCAGGGCCCGACCGGTCTGCTCGAGCATGTCCAGCGCGTGCCGCAACGACAGCCGGCCCGTGCGCTTGAGCACCGAGTTCAGCGGCTCACCGTTGACCAGCTCCATCACCAGGTAGGCGGTGCGGCCTTCCCCGTCCAGCTGGCTTTCGCCGTAGTCGTGGACCTGGGCGATGCCGGGGTGGTTGAGCATCGCGGTGGTGCGCGCCTCGGCACGGAACCGCTCGATGAACTCCGGATCCTGGGAGAACTCCTGTTTGAGCACCTTGACCGCGACGCGCCGGCCGAGCCGGCTGTCCACCGCCTCCCAGACTTGGCCCATGCCGCCGGTGGCGATCAGGCGCTGCAGGCGGTATCTGCCCGACAGCGTCACACCAACTCGCGGGCTCATGGTCCTCCCTGTAGCGCGGCTTGGATCACAGCCCGTCCGATCGGCGCGGCGAGTGCACCTCCCGTCGCGGACAGGCGGTCGCCGCCATTCTCCACCAACACTGCCACGGCGACTTTCGGCGTCTGCGCGGGCGCGAAGGCGATGTACCACGCGTGCGGCGGCGTATTACGCGGATCGGTGCCATGCTCTGCGGTGCCCGTCTTGGATGCGATCTGCACGCCGGGAATGGCCCCTTTCTGCTGCGCGACCTTCTCGGCGCCGACCATCAGCTCTGTTAGCTTAGCGGCGACCTGGGGCGACACCGCGCGGCGCTGCTGATAGGGAATGGTGGTGCTGATGTTGGCCAGGTCGGGTCCCTTGAGACTGTCGATCAGGTAGGGCTGCATGGTCACGCCGCCGTTCGCGATGGTCGCGGCGATCTCGGCGTTCTCCAGCGGCGTCAGCGCAACGTCCTTCTGGCCGATGCTCGACATGCCCAATGCCGCGGCGTCCGGGATGATCCCGAGGGTTGATTCGGCGACCTGCAACGGGATGACGCTGGGGGTGGTGTCCAGGCCGAATGAGTGCGCCGTGCTGCGCAGCGCGTCGGACCCGGTGAGAATACCGAGCTGGACGAACGCGGTGTTGCACGATAGGGCGAACGCCTGCTTGAGCGACACCGTCGGTTCGCTACCACAGGACTGGCCGCCGTAATTCTCCAAGGTGGCGGTGCTGTCGGGCAGCGGAATGGAGGCCGCCGCGGTCAACTGCTCGGCGTCGGTCCCACCGGCCTGCAGCGCCGCCGCGGTGGTGATCACCTTGAAGGTAGATCCGGGTGGGTAGGTCTCGGAAATGGCGCGGTTGGTCAGCGGATTGTCGGGGTCGTCGCGAAGCCGCTGCCATGCTTGCGCCTGCACTTCGGGATCGTGCGACGACAGCAGATTGGGGTCATAGGACGGCGATGACACCATGGCCAAGATCTTGCCGGTGGACGGGTCGAGGGCGACGACGGCGCCCTTGCACGGCGGGCCACCACACCCCTGCTGCATCGCGTCCCACCCGGCTTGCTGAACCCGCGGTTTGATAGTGGTGTCGACGTTGCCGCCGCGCGGATCACGGCCGGTGAAGAAGTCGGCCAGCCGGCGCCCGAACAGCCGCTCGTCGGAACCATTCAGCAGCGGGTCCTCGGCGCGCTCCAGACCCGTGCTGGAATAGCGCAGCGAGTAGAAGCCGGTGAGCGGCGCATACACCGCCGGGTTGGGATAGACCCGCAAGAAGCGAAAGCGGCTGTCGGTGGCTACCGAGTAGGCCAGCAGTTGGCCGCCGGCGACGATCTGCCCGCGTTGACGCGAATACTCGTCCAGCAGAACGCGCTGATTGCGCGGATCGGCCCGCAGCGAGTCGGCCGCGAACACCTGCGTCATCGTGGCGTTGAGCAGCAGCAGCACGATCAACGCCATGACGGTGATCGCGATGCGGCGCAGAGAGGTGTTCATACCTTCTCGATTACCTCGGTCTTGGCCGCCGCGATCGGGGAATCCTTGCGCTCACGCCCGCGCAACGGATGCCGGGCGCTGTTGGAGATGCGGGCGAGAATGGCCAGCAGCACGTAGTTCGCCAGCAACGACGAGCCACCGTAGGACATCCACGGTGTGGTCAGCCCGGTCAGCGGAATGAGCTGCGTTACGCCGCCGACCACGATGAACAGCTGGATCGCCAGGGTGGACGCCAGACCCGCGGCGAGCAGCTTCCCGAAGCTGTCCCGCGTCGCGATCGCGGTGCGCAGGCCGCGGACGATGACGATGGTGTAGAGCATCAGGATGCTGGCGAGCCCGACGAGCCCGAGCTCTTCACCGAACGCGGCGATGATGAAGTCGGTCGACGCGGCCGGCACGGTATCGGGTTGACCGTTGCCGAGCCCGGTGCCGAAGATGCCGCCGGTGGCGAAACTGAACAGCGACTGCACGCTCTGGTAGCCGCTGCCGTCGGGATCGGAAAACGGGTCCCACCACATCTGCACGCGGACCCGGACGTGAGCGAACACGAAATACGCGATGACGCTGCCCGCCGCGAACAGCACCAACCCGATCATCACCCAGCTGAACCGCTGTGTCGCAAGGTAAACCACCACCAGAAACGACGCATAGAGCAGTAGCGACGTCCCGAGGTCCTTCTCGAAGGCCATCACGCCCACCGAGATCACCCAGGCGGCCAGCAGCGGCGCGAGGTCTCGCGGGCGAGGCAGGGTCAGGCCCATGAAATGCCGGCCGACGCTGGTGAATAGCCCTCGTTTGGCGATCAGCACGGCCGAAAAGAAGATCAGCAGCAAGATCTTGGAGAATTCGGCGGGCTGAATCGAGAAGCCAGGGAAGCGAATCCAGATCTTCGCGCCATTCTGTTCGGACAACGACGCCGGCAGCAGGGCGGGAATCACCAACAGCACCAAGCCGGTGATCCCGCATATGTAGCCGTATCGCGCCAGCTGCCGATGGTCTTTCAAAAACGTGACCACCAGCGCGAACGTGACGACCCCGACCACGGTCCACATCATCTGCTGGGTGGCGTTGGCGTGATGGCGGCCAATCAGCTGGCCGTTGACCAGGTCGAGCCGATGGATCATCACCAGGCCAAGTCCGTTGAGCAAGGCCACGATTGGCAACAGCAGCGGATCGGTATAGGGGGCGAAGCGTCTGATGGCCACGTGTGCCGACCCGAATACGAGCATGAACACCAGCCCGTAGCTGATGAAGTTCCAGCGCAATTCGCGGTTCTGGTTTGCCTCGACGATCAGCAACGCGGCGACGGTGATCGCAGCGGCGAAGCACAGCAGCAGCAGCTCGGCGTTGCGACGGTTGGGCAGCGGAGGCGTGACCGCGACGGGCGGCTGGAGTTGTGTGGTCATGCCACCGTCCGGCAGTCGATGCCCGGTTGAAGTGGGGGCGCTGGAAGCGCGGTGACCGTCTGCGACGTGGTGGTGGGGCCCGCCGGCGAAGGGGCCGCGGGGCCGCCTGTGGAACTGGTAGGGGCTGGAGCGCTGGGGCCGGAAGAAGCGGTGGTGGGTGTTGGCGGCGCTGCGACGCTTGACTCCGGGGTGCCGCTCCCGGTGGTCGGAGACCCCGGCGGCGATGTGGCGCGCGGCGACGGGCAGGTAGGCAACAGGTATTCGGCCAGCAATTGCCGCAACTGCGACTCGGCCTGGTCCAGGCTGCCTCCCGGCAGTCCGGTCTGAACCTGGACCTGCCCGGGACGGCGGAGATCCCGCAGCGTCATCAACTGACAGCCCGAATGACCGGATTCGCCATAACTGATGAGGGACAGCTCATTTCGGGCGCTCAGGCAGCCCACCAAGTAAGGCTGCTGCAGAGGCACGCCCAACAACGAGCCCTGAATTCCGCGGACGACCGAGACCTTGCCGTCGTATTCGGCGACGTAATAGTTGCGCTGGATGACCCACCACCCGACGGCCAGACCCGAGAGAACGAACAACACCGCCAGTGTCACGACGAAGAACATTCGCCTCCGTGGCCACCGCGGCCGGCTTGTCGTTTCCGGTTCTGGAGCAACGCGTTTGGCGGCCTCTTCGCGGGGCCGGATCGCCGAGGCGCGCCCCGCCGAAGTGTTGGGCAACGTCATTTGGTCATCGTCACCGGATACCGCGCCGGCGAGAATCGGCTGGGTTTGGCCGTAGTCGTAGTCGACGACGTCGGCGACCACCACGGTCACGTTGTCGGGGCCGCCGCCGCGCAGCGCCAGCTCGATGAGGCGGTAGGCGGCTTCGGCCACGTCGGGGATCTGTAGCGCCTCGAGGATGGTTTCGTCGCTGACGGGATCGCTTAGGCCGTCGGAGCACAGCAGGTAGCGGTCACCGGGACGCGCCTCGCGCATTGTCAACGTGGGCTCGACCTCGTGACCGGTCAGCGCGCGCATGATCAGCGATCGCTGCGGGTGGCTGTGTGCCTCTTCGCGGGTGATCCGGCCTTCGTCAACCAAGGTTTGGACGAACGTGTCGTCCTTGGTGATCTGCGTCAATTCACCGTCGCGCAGCAGATAGCCGCGCGAGTCGCCGATGTGCACCAATCCAATACGGTCGCCCGCGAACAGGATCGCGGTGAGCGTGGTGCCCATCCCCTCAAGCTCGGGCTCCGCTTCCACCTGCGCCGCGATCGCCGCGTTGCCGGAGCGCACCGCGGCGTCGAGCTTGGCCAGCAGATCGCCGCCGGGTTCGTCGTCGTCCAGATGGGCCAGTGCGGCGATCACCAACTGGGAGGCCACTTCCCCGGCGGCGTGGCCGCCCATGCCGTCGGCCAGGGCGAGTAGCCGTGCACCGGCGTACACGGAGTCTTCGTTGTTGGCGCGCACCAGGCCGCGATCGCTGCGCGCGGCATATCGCAGGACCAGGGTCACGGGCGCAACTCGATCGCCGTTTTGCCGATTCGAATCGGCGTCCCTATTGGAACTCGTACCGCAGTCGTCACCTTTGCCCTGTCAAGGTAAGTGCCGTTGGTCGATCCTAGATCCTCGACGTACCATTCCGAACCGCGCTGAGATAGCCGGGCGTGCCGCGTCGAGGCGTAATCATCGGTGAGCACCAGAGTCGAGTCGTCAGCCCTTCCGATCAGCACCGGCTGCCCGCTGAGTGTGATGCGAGCCCCCGCCAACGCCCCTTCGGTCACCACCAGGTAGCGCGCGGCATGCCGGCGTTGCCGCGAAGGCAGCAGGGTGCTGCGCAACGCCAAGCCGCGGCGCACCATGACCGCGCCGGTGGGCGCGTAGATGTCGGTGCGCAGGATTCGCAACACCGACCAGATGAATACCCACAACAACATTAAAAATCCGGCACGCGTCAGCTGCAGTACGAGTCCCTGCATCTGGCGTCCTTTCCGTCCTAGCGTCCCCCGGCGCCCGTGACCCCGAGCACATCGGCAACGTCACGATACTTGGACGGCGGTCGACGCGGGGCGAAGCACCGCAGCGTTGAGCCCAGCGGGTTAGTGGATTCGGACGATGATCTCCGAGTGGCCCAGACGGATCACGTCGCCGTCCGCCAACTGCCACTCCTGCACCGGAGCGTTGTTCACGGTGGTGCCGTTGGTCGAGTTCAGGTCGGAAAGGAGCGCCACCTGCCCGTCCCAGCGGATCTCGAGGTGACGCCGTGACACGCCGGTATCGGGCAAGCGGAACTGGGCGTCTTGTCCACGGCCCACGATGTTGGAGCCGTCACGGAGCTGATAGGTGCGGCCGCTGCCGTCGTCGAGCTGGAGGGTGACCGCGGTCCCGGCCGCGCCGTAGCCGCCCCCGCCGTAGCCGCCGTAGCCGCCGGCCTGTTGGCCGTAGTCGGCCGGCTGCCCGTAATCGGCTGGCTGGCCGTACTCACTCGGCGGTGCATACTCAGCCTGCTGGCCGTAGTCGTAGTCGCGGTGCGCGGTCTCGGGGTATCCGCCGCTCTGACCGGGGTATCCCCCGCCCGGGACGTTCTCGGAGTATTGCGTGTAGTCGCCGCCGTAGTCCTGCCGGGGGTAGCCACCGCCCTGCTGATATCCCTGCTCGTATCCGGCGCCCTGCTCGGGGTAGGCCGGTCGTTGCTCGGGCGGAGCGTAGCCACCCTCGTCCGGGCGTGCCGGTCCGCGACCGTAGTCGCCATACCCGCCGCCGTAGCCCTGTTGCCCACCACCGGGATGCCCGCCGGCGGGCTGACCGCCGCCGGGAGGGCCGTAGCCACCGCCTTGGCGGTAACCCTCGTCGTAGCCTTGGCCGCCGTACCCGCCGGGCGCGGGAGGGCGCTGCTCATACTGCGGCGGGTAGCCGCCTTGGCCCTGCTCGGGGTAGCCGCCCGGGGCCTGGTAGCCGCGTTGCTCGGGGTAGCCGCCCGGGGCCTGGTAGCCGCGTTGGTCGGGGTAGCCACCCTGGCCTTGGTAACCGCCCTGCTCGGGGTAGCCGCCCTGCTCGGGGTAGCCGCCCTGCTCGGGGTGGCGGGGTGGCGGCGGATAGCCCTGCGGCGGCGGATAGCCGCCCTGCTCGGGCGGGTACCCACCGCGCGGATCGGGTCCCCCCTGCGGCGGCTCGCCGGCGCGCGCGTCGTCTTGCGGACGCGCGTAGCGCTCGTCGTAATACTCGTCGCCAGGCCGCCCCGGCCCCTGAGCCCCGCGGTAGCTCGAATCGTCAGTCATGGGTGCTACTCCTCGTTCTGCGCCGAACGCATTATTTGATTGTGGCCGGACGGGATCGTTGACCGTCGGGCGGGGCTGCACATCGGGGTTGACAGCACCGCGGGCGCGGTACTGGCCGGTACGCAGGTTCGATGACTGCTCGAACCGGACGACCACCTCACCATACGTTTGCCACCCCTGTTCATGGATGTAGTCGGCCAAGTACCTAGCGAAAGCGCCCGACGTGAGATCAATGTCGGCGCCCATTTTCTCGAAGTCGTGCCTACCGAGGGTAATGATGTATTCGTTGGGGGCCAAAAGACGATTTCCCTGCAGCCGCTCAACGCCGTCGCGCGCTTCGCGGCGCAAAAGAGCTTCTACCTCCTGCGGAACTATCGATCCCCCGAATACCCGGGCGAACGCGTTGTCAACGGTGGCCTCGAGCTTGCGCTCGATCCGCGCCGCCAGCCCCCGTTGGCTATTCATGCTCGGGCGTTCGCCGCACTTGCCGCAGCATGTCGCCGGCGCGCGGCAAACGATTTGCGGGGTGTCCTCTCACCCCAGCATGGTATCGGGACAGCACCATCTGGCGGCACCGTCGAAACTCTGAGAACTGCGTCCGCCCTGCTCAGAGGCGTTGTCCCGCAGCACCGCCCAGCGCCGAACCGCCTGCAGGCCCGACGAGGCGGTTGGGGAATGCGGCTATTACAGTGGTATGGTCCATCGGTTGATTTCCCGGGCGAGTGGCGGAATGGCAGACGCGCTGGCTTCAGGTGCCAGTGTCCTTCGGGACGTGGGGGTTCAAGTCCCCCTTCGCCCACATTGAGCGGTTCTCCGAACCGCAAGCGCTGAGGTCACGACCTCCAAAAGGGTCGTGACCTTTTGTGCTCTCCGACGATCTCGATGAGGCGTCTCGCAATGCCGTGTCTTTCAGGGCGGAACCTACGTCGAGGGCTAGACGCCTTAGTCCCGCCGGCCAGCGTGTTCTTCGCCGCCCAATCTTGGGTCTCCTAAAACTGCAGCGGCGGAGTGAGTTGACGTCCGCATTGGCGTTAGTAGCGTAATTGCCAGCTCAGGAGGGTGGGTGGTCATGGTTGTCGCCGCGAGGCGCCCGGGTTCGGCGCGCGTACGCGACACAACCCACTGAAAGAGATGGGCGTGACGCGGCCGAGCCACGGGCGGTGCTATGGGCCTGCCGTACATAGACATTGACGCGCTGATCGCCGAGGCCGGCGGGGACCCGTGGGCGATCAACCGAAGCCTGCAGGCCGGTGATCCGTTGCAGATTTCCAACCTGGCCGAGGCCTTTCGCGAAGCGCGCCGCTGCACGGCCGAGGCCGAGCACGCGTTCGAGCAAGCTCGTAACCGCTTCGATGCGGCCTGGAACCATCAGAGTGGCGATCACCCGATCAACGATTCCGCCGAAGTGCAGCGGGTGACGAAGTCCCTGGGTGCGCAGTCCCTTCAATTGCCCAAGATCGGTGCCGACCTGGAGAACATCGCCGCCTCCTTGGCCGAAGCGCAAAAGGCCGCCGCTGGCCAGATCGCCAATCTGGATTCCCAGCTGCGGGAGCTCTCCAACTTGCTTTGCCAAGCCGCCGCGATGTTGCAAGACAAGAGCCTCAGCGCGGCGGACGTGGATGCGCTCCATGCGTTCATCAGAACTTGTGAGAGCGACGCCGTTCGGGACACCAAAGGCGCTCTCGCTCAACTGCAATCGATCCGCAACGGCTATTCGGGCTGCCTCCAGACATCCCTCGATAGCTTGCACACCGACGGGTACGACGCCGCCCCACTTCATGGACTCGATAGTGACGGCGTAGCCCCGCCGTCCGACGCCCAGCAGACCGCGCTCGCCAACATCCGGCGGATCACCGACCAGGCTGTGGTGGACCAGATGGGCAAGGTACGCGCCGCGCAGGCTGCCCTGGACAAGGCCATGGGCGACCTATATACCCACGGGCCCGGCTCGCCGGAAGGCGAGGCAGCCAGTGCCAAACTGCCCAAGCTCAAGGCCGATCTCGCGAAGGCCCTCGACGACCTGGGAAAGATTCCCAACTACAACACCATCGATCCCGCGTCGGTCACCACCACTCCCGATGGCCATTTCATGTTCACCTACAAGGCCGACGGACAGCCGGTCCAGGTTTTCGGGCAGCTCAAGGACGGCACAGGCGAATTCTTCGACCAGGCCACCGGCACGTCATACATGTTCAGCGGCGGCAAATTGACCGGCATGCGCACACCGGATCCCGGGAAGGTGGAGGCCACGCCCGAACCGCTGTGGAGCGCCATCACCCTGGCTGTCGGCGGACCTGAACTCAAGGCCGGCGGCGAGGCGGCTTGGCAAGGGTTGAAGACGCTTTTCGGTCGCGAAGCGCTGCAAGGCCTGACCGCCGACAATGTCCTGCCCCGCGCACTGAGCGCGGCCGAGATACGTGCGGCCATGGCCGAAGCGGACCTTCCCCCGCATGGCTCGCCAATTCCGGACGTGGGCGGACAACCCGTGCCGGGCACCCACCCCGGCCTGCCACCTGTTGTTGAGCACGCACCGCATCCGGGTGGTGGTGAAATTCCGGGCGAGCATGTACCCGCGGGCCCTCATGTGCCGGTCGTACCCGACGGCCCACCGCCGCCGGTATCGCCCGATGCACCAGCGCCGCCACCACTGCCCCATGAGCACGAGTTGTTCTAATGGAAGACTTTTCTCGCTTATCGACTAACTGGTATCGATGGGCACCGGGGATGGGTGGCGGCAAGGTATCCGTCTCAACGAGCTGCGCCGATTGTGCAATCCTCTTCAGCACCGACGACTATTCGGTCCATCTCCGTCACGAGCGGGATTGGTGGGTGGTGGATACGGTCAACGACCGTGGGCAGCGACGCAATGGCGCCGCCAGACTTTCGAACTTCGATATGACAGAAAAGTATCTCATCTGGGACTGGGCGACCACTGCGCGATCAGATCTCGCATCGGGACCCTTGGGGGCGGATCTTGCTAGGCAAGGATATGCGCCTGGTGTCGAAGTTTCCAAAGCCGAGGCGGGTTACAAGATATGTCTAAACGACGAATGCGCTGTGTTGTCGTCGGTTAATGCCACGATTTTCAGTCATCTCATGTCTAAGTCGGTAGATGAGATTGAGTGGATGGTCACGAAGGGGTCTTGATGGTGCGGCGTGAAGCCGATGCCTCAATGAATCCGCCGCCACCTGCTTCTCAGCCAATAGCCGCCAGGTTGTGCGAAGAGCGGATCACTTTAGAGAAATATGTTGCCGATAAGCATTTTGGCCCGGCAAAAGGGTAGGTCGGTGATCGGCTTGCAGCACGCTGGCCGCCCACCCACCGACTACGACCGCACCCACCGCAAAATATCCGGCGTAACGGCATCGGTGATGTCGTCGAATTCGGGGTGCTTCTTGAGCACGGTGCCGATCATCGAGCACACCGGGACGATGCGCTTACCTTCGCCACGGACCTCATTGAGCGCTTCCTCGACGAGAATGGTAGCCAGGCCGCGTCCGCCGTACGCCGGATCGATTTCGGTGTGATAGAAGACGCGCTGGTTGCCGCGGTCGGCAAAGTCGGCGAGACCAACCTGCTTACCTTCCACGGCAATGGTGTACCGGCCCTCCTCGAGGCTGACGGTCGCTTCTGCTCCGGTCTTATCGGCGGTCATTTGTGCTTTCCTTTCTTTGCGGTACGGGTCGAGGTCGCAGCCGAGCGGTCGGCAGCGGCGGGGCGGGCAGTCGGGTGAGCGAACCCCGGTAACCCTGGACGGCACCGAAGCGCTCGTCGCCGGCTTCCCATAGTTGGCGGTAACTGACGATGTCGTCGTGGCTTCGTCCCACGAAGTTCCACCACATCACCAGCTCCTCGGTGAACGGTGTGCCACCGAGCAGCAGTACCCGCGCAGGCCCGTCCCCCACGTTGTGCAGGCGCAGCGAGGAGCGGCCGGGGCCGAGGTAGGCCAGCTCGGCAACCGTCAGAGGGGCCTCGTCGACCCGGACTGCGCCGAGATCGCAGAGCACCCCATGCTCGAATGCCGGGTCGACCTCGATGTCCGGGCGAGCGCCGGCGTCCAGATCGATCTGGGCGCCCAGCAGCGGAGTAAAGGTATGCACCGGGGACCGGCTGCCGCCCAGCTCGCCGAGAAACACGCGCATCGTCGCACCGGGAAGCGGCGCCGGCTCCGGCGCGTAGTGTGCGAAGTCGCGCGCGGTGTCGCGATCGGAATCGGGCAGCGCCACCCAGAGCTGGACGCCGTGCAGGGCAGCCGGCGACCGAACCGACACTTCGCAGTGACAAATGCCGGCGCCCGCAGTCATGAGGTTCAGCTCGCCAGGCCGCACCGCCGCGCGCACGCCCGAGCTGTCGTTGTGCTCCACTTCCCCACTGAACAACCAACTCACCGTTTGTAGTCCGGTGTGCGGGTGCGGCGGGACGTCCATGCGCGCGGGCGCCGGGCCGTAGTGGTCGATGAAGCACCACGCCCCTATCAGCGAGCGGTGGCGTTGCGGAAGGGTGCGATGCACCCGCATCGCCCGGGGCCCGCCCAGGGGAACCTCCCGGGGGCGCAGCACCTCGATGCCCGCGCTTGGTGAAGCAGCGCAGGCAACTTCGACCGGTGCCGGCTCAAGGTTGCTCATCGTCCGCCTCGACCGTACCCAGGCCCGGCTACTTGCGTGGCGGGCGGAGCACCTTCATGGCCAGCCGCATGACGGGTTCGGGCACTCGGTCTTGCATCGACAGCGCGGTGTCGGCGGCGCGGGAGCGCAGTGGGGTGCCGCGACCGAACATCCGGTTCAGCGGTCCGCCGGACGGCTCGAGCACCACATGTAGCGGCGGCGTGCCGACCGCAGCACCCAGCGCGTTCGCGATCACCATCCGCTGGATTTCGCTGGTGCCCTCAAAGATGGTGTATAGCTTGGCATCCCGATACCACTTCTCCACCGGGTGATCGGTGATGTATCCCCAACCGCCCATGGTTTGAATGGCGCGTTCGGTGGCCTTGACGGCCACCTCGCTGGCGGCCATCTTCGACATCGAGCCTTCCCCGCGCTCGAAGGGGACGTTGTTGGCCGCCATCCACGACGCGCGCCAGGTCAGCAGCCGGGCCGCGTCGATCTGGGTGGCCAGCTCCGCCAGCGGGAAGGCGATGCCCTGGTTGTCGATGATCGGTCCGCCGAACGCCTCGCGCTCGGTGGCGTACGCCGTCGCGTACTCCAGCGCAGCCCGCGCTATCCCGATGGCCTGGGCGGCGACCATGGGCCGGGTCTGCTCGAACGTGCCCAATGTCGCGGAGCCCGAACGCTTCCCGCCCGCCACGACTTCCCGTGCCTTGGCGAGCTTGTGCTCCAGTTTGTCTTGTCCGCCAAGCAGATTGGCGGCCGGGACGCGAACCCCTTCGAATAGCAACTCGGCGGTGTGGGACGCACGGCACCCCAGCTTGTCGAGCTTGCGCACGAGCTTCAGCCCTGGCGCCCCACCGGGCACGACGAACAGCGCCTGACCACGGTGGCCCAGTTCCTCGTCGACGACCGCGTTGACCACGTGCACGTCGGCGATCCCGCCATTGCCGATCCACATTTTGTGGCCGTCGATGATCCAGTCGTCACCGTCGCGACGCGCGTGGGTGCGCAGATTGCGTACGTCGCTGCCGCCCTCGGGCTCGGAGATCGCCAGCGCCGCGAGCTTGAGATCACCTGGCGTCCCAAAACATTCGGGCGCCCACTCCAGCATCTGCTCCGGAGACGCGGCCTGCCCGATCGCTGACAGCGCCAGCGCCGGCATCACAATAGCCAACCCAATCCCGGCGCAGCCCCAAAACAGCTCCTCCATGAACATCGGTAGGGAGAGGCCGGTCGGGTCGCCGATCAGGTCGCGGTAGAACAGGGGGCTGTAGAAGCCACGCTGGGCGGCCTCCTCTAACACCGGCCACGGGAATTCCTGCCGTTGGTCGTAGTAGAGCGCCACTGGGCGGATCACTTCTTCAGCGAACTCGTGCGTGCGCCGAGCCAGGTCGTGCTGTGCTGCCGTCGGGGTCAGGTCGAACGTCATGGATCCGCCTTCGGGTCGACAGACTCGGTCGTGCCGAAGCTCTACCCCGTTGGTCAGGTCAACAAACGGCCCCTACCCAGGACGGAACGTCATGCGGCCGAGCGCGGCCCAACTTGCGCGAGGGGTAGGTGCAAGACCACCGCGGCGACCGGAACGGCGTCATGTTCGTGATTGGCGAGCAGGGCTGCGTTCTCCGGCAGCTGGCGGGCGTTGATCTCGCCGGACGCGATACGCCGCAGGACGTCGTGGGCCTGGGCCAGCTGGTCGCGCTTGCGGTACTGGCCTCCGGGCAGCTTGACGCCGGCCCATACCCCGTACTCCTCACGGTGCGCGATGGCGTGTTGGGCGCACCGGCGCTGCTGCGCCAGCGGGCAGCGGCGCAGGCACTGGATGCGCGCCTCAACGGCCGACCGTTCGTATGCACGGGCCTTGGCCGCGCCGTCGCCACCATCGTCGTCGGGGTAGCCGAACCACAGTTCAGGGTTGGCAGCGCAGGGGTGTCCCATGTCGGTCTCCTTGTCGAGCTTGAAACGTAGGCAAAAGCGTATACAGAGATGGGCTCGTCGCGCAAGAGAAACGTGACAAGAACGTATATACGGAGCGATACGAGTCCAGCTGTGTAATATCCCGCCTATGGCCGGAGCGTGCGGTGAGCCGTGAATCGGCCGGCGCGGCGATCCGCGCTTTGCGGGAGTCGCGTGACTGGTCGCTAGCCGACCTGGCCGCCGCGACCGGTGTCAGCATCATGGGGCTGAGCTTCCTGGAGCGCGGGGCCCGCAAGCCCCACAAAAGCACAGTTCAGAAGGTTGAAAACGGGCTAGGCCTGCCGCCGGGCACCTATTCTCGGCTTTTGGTGGCGGCCGATCCGGACGCGGAACTGGCCCGGCTGATGGTCGCGCAACCGCCCGCCGCCATCCCCGCGAGGCGCACCGGACCGGTCGTCGTGGACCGCCACAGCGACACAGAAGTGCTGGAAGGTTATGCCGAAGCCCAGCTCGAAGCCCTCAAATCCGTCATCGATAGATTGCCCGCGACAACATCAAACGAATATGAGACGTATATTCTGTCTGTGATCGCTCAGTGCGTGAAGGCAGAGATGCTGGCCGCCGGCTCCTGGCGGGTCGCCGTGAATGCCGGCGCGGACTCCACGGGCCGATTGATGACGCACCTGCAAGCCCTGGAGGCGACGCGCACGGCCCTGCTGAGACGGATGCCGACCAGCTTGAGCGCGCGCTTCGACCGGGCGTGCGCGCAGTCGTCATTGCCGGAGACGATCATCGCCACGCTGGTCGGTGCTGACGTCGAGGAAATCTGGGACATCCGCAACCGGGGGGTCATCCCGCCGGGAGCACTCCCCCGCGTGCGCGCCTTCACCGATGCCGTCGAGGCAGGAGGCCTAGAAGGCGAGGAGGCGCAGTGAACCACGGCGAAATCGAGGTGCTGAGCCGTGCTCATGACATGTTCGCCGGCGGCAGCCGGCATCCGTCGCTGGATGCGGGCACGGGGCATTACCGCAACATGCTGCGGCGAGCAGCTGGGCTGCACAACGGACTGGCACACGGCGGCTATCGACTCGTGGCGGATCACAGCCGGCAGCGGCTCGTCGCGGCCGCCGCCACGGACGCCGCCGCGGCGGACGTCATTGCCGGCGCTCACGCGGATCGGGCCCAGGCCCGCGATCTGACCCGGAGCGTCCTCGACGAAGCTCGTGCCGACGCCACCGTGGTCCCGGCCACGCCGCTGGCTCAGCGGGAGGCGATGCGTCGCAGCGCGGCGCGCCTGCGGGCGCAACGCGCACACGTCTTGTCGGCCCGCTTCCGGGCGCGACGGCGCCTCGCGGAATTGCGGGCGCTGCGCTACCACCTCCTGCGCCACCGCGCCGGCGGACTGCGGATGAACGGACGCGCCGCCATCGCGGTGCGCGCGGCGTTGTCGCGCCTGGGCCGACCCTACGTGTGGGGCGCGACGGGGCCCGACCGGTTCGATTGTTCGGGTCTGGTGCAGTGGAGCTATGCGCAAGCGGGAATTCACTTGGACCGCACCACTTATCAGCAGATCAACGATGGGATCCCGGTACCCCGCTCGCAAGTCCGGCCCGGTGATCTCGTCTTCCCACACGCCGGGCACGTCCAGCTGGCCATTGGCAACAATCTGGTAGTCGAAGCGCCCTATTCGGGTGCCTCGGTGCGGATCAGCCGGCTGGGCGACAACGTCGCTATCCGCCGACCGCTATGAGGAACAGGGTGAGCCGATGACGGAACAAGCCGGACCTTCGGTAGCCGCGATGCAGGCGCGGCAGTCGGCACTGGCCGGCCAGCACGGAACGGTGGCCGACGCCGACCGCGTGCTGGTCGAGGTGCTCACCAGCGCACATGCCGCGATGCGAGAGGGCGCCAGGCGACTGGATGCCATCGCCGAGCAGATCGACCACGCCACCGTGCATCAAGCGAGCCTTGCCGTCGATACGCCCATGGGCGCGCGCGAGTTTCAGAGGTTTCTACTTGCCAAGCAACGCGAGATTACCGCGGTCGTCGAGGACGCCCGCGAACTCAACCGAGCGAAAAAGGCGGTGCTGGAAGGCCTTCGGGACCGGTACGCCGCCGGCGCCGGCTAGCAAGGCATGGTTGCAATGTCATCCACACCCCTCGGCACAGTGAATTGCCGGCAGGAAAAGGCCTGGGTACTGTCGCCGGGCATGGAGGGGTCGCAACGCATCACGCAAGCACTTGCGGCGGCTGCAGAGCCGGTCACCTAACTGATGTCGGCGTACGAGGAGCTGCTCGCCGCGGTGAAATATGTCCGAGACCGCACCGGTGACCCGAACGCGTGGCAGGCGGGTCTATCGCCCAGTGAGCTGGTTGCCGTGATCACCCCGACGACACGGCCCGAACAGCTCGAGGCGATTGTGGGCAAGATCCGCCAACAACATGCGACTCCGCCGGACCGGGGGAAGGGCGAGGCGGCGGAAGCCATCGCGCACGCTGAAGCCGCTCTGGCACATCAAAATTCGGCTAGCTCTCAGCTGGACATGCAAGTGATCACGGCCATCTTGAACGCCCATCTCAACGCCGTCGAAGGCAGCCAGGCGCTGACCCAGCTGCAGCAAGACACCGAAGCTGCGGTGCGGACACGATCGGACCTGGACACTCCGGCCGGAGCGCGCGACTTCCAGCGCTTTCTGATCGGCAAGCTCCGAGACATTCGCGCGGTGGTCCTCAACGCGCGCCTCGACGACACGTCGAAGTCGGCGCTGATGGCCGCTTGGACATCGCTGTACGACGCGTCCAGGAACCAACCGACCGGTCCCGACGAACATCCGTCCGCCCAGGCGGCCGGTGCGGATGCGGCAACCGCAACGCCTCCAGAGGATTCCGGGTGGGACCCGCTGCTGGATTCCTTGTTGGCCGACGATCCGGGGTTGGCACCCGATGATCTTTCGCGGGCGAGTGTGCCGGAGGGTGCGGCCGCTCCGCCGGCGCCCATGGCTCCGATGCTGCCGCCGATGCCCAATTTCGCTCCGGGACTACCGAGTTCCGGCGCGACCCCGGGCGGTCTACCGCTTCCCGGCCTGCAGGGTGACGACAGGACGGATCCGGCGCTCCAAGGCCTCGGTGACGAAGACCTGCTGGACTCCGCGGACCACACGGATCCGAAGATCGACGCCTCCTCGGGTGAACCGGACGATCACGGCGGCGACGCCGGTCAGGATGCGTCGGCGGTTGGAGAATCGCTCCCGGCCGGTCCCACCACGGTCACCTTGCCCGACGGTGAGACCGTGACGGCCGCCAGCCCCCAGTTGGCGGGGGCGATCAAAGCCGCGGTCGGCGGAGCGCCGATACCAGATGCCTTCCACCAGCAAGGAATAACGATTCCGCCACCGGGCACCGCGGTCACCAACCCGATCGACGCGGCGCACTTGTCCCCGGCGGATATCGGGATGTTGGTCGACCGCCACGCCCTTGCCCTGGGCCCCGGTAAAGCCCTCCTCGATGGCCAAATTCAAGACATCGCGACCGTGAGCGGGCCAAGCTTTCTAGGCTGGGAGCATCCGCCGGCGCCGGCCGCAGCCGTGACCGCGCCGGCGCAGCCCGACACACCGACACCCACGCGGCCGGCAACCTCGTCGACCACCTGACAATAGTGATCTCGCCGGTCTGGCCGGCGGCCGTGAACAGGAGACAGCGGATGGCAGATTCGATCCATGTGGTGCCCGCGCACTTGCGTCAAGCCGCTGCGCGTCATCAGGAAACGTCCGAGTACTTGCGCACGGTCCCGTCGTCGCACGAGGCGATCCAGGAAAGTCTGGATTCGCTGGGGCCGATCTTCGGTGAACTCCGCGACGCCGGCCGCGAACTGCTTGAGCTCAGACGCCAGTGTTACGAGCAACAAGCCGCCGACCACGCCGATCTGGCGGACAAACTGACGGCGTCGGCGACGATGTGGGAACGGCACGAGCAGGATGCTGCGCGCAATCTCGGTGACATCGCTGACCGCGGTCGATGACGGACGCGAATCCCGCTTTTGACACCGTTCACCCGAGTGGGCACATCCTCGTCCGCTCCTGCCGCGGCGGGTACATGCACAGCGTGGCGCTGAGCGAAGAGGCGATGGCCACCGATGCCGAGACGCTGGCACGAGGCATTTTGCTGACCGCCGACGTGTCTTGCCTCAAGGCCTTGCTGGAGGTTCGCGATGAAATCGTGGCGGCCGGACACACCCCCTCGGCCGAGGTTCCGACACCGCGGGACCTCGATGCGGCGATCGAGAAGTTGCTGGCGCATAAACTGCGCCGCCGAGGCGGCGCGATCTAGAAGGCTTACAGCAACCAGGTCTTGGCCGCCTCGGGATCCGGAGCGATATCGGTGGGCGGCACTACGGGATTGGGGCCGAACAACTCTCGTGCGCGGGCGAGTAAGGCGCGCACTTCGTCGAGTTGCAGCTGCAGGGCAGATTCAGCCATATCCCCACGCTACCCAGGGCGTCACAGCCGCACAATTCACTCGCCGAATAAGCCATTCGCCAGATGCCGGTACGCTTAGCCGGTGGCGATCTTCGGTCGGATGACGGCGCGCCAGCGCCTCCGGAGAGCTACCCGGGAATCACTGGCGATGCCGGCCTTCAGCTCTCCCATCGATTGCACCCCATGGGTGATCGGTGGGCTTTGGCCTGCCGAGCTGTCGACGATAACCGCCGAAAACACCGCGCTCGCAGAGTATCTCAAGGCCGACCTGCAGCGGATCGCCGACAGCGCTAACGAGCAGCTGAAGATGGTCAAACGCGCTGGTTTGGCCGATCTGCCCCGTCGGGCGGAAGAGGCCCGGGTCATCGATGAGGCGCGCGCCCGCGCCGTCCAGCGAGTCGAATCGACGATTCGCCAGCTGCATGCGGTGAAGGCCGGGGTGACCGCCGGATATCCGCGCCCACGGATCGACGAGCCGCTGTCACCGGACATGGACCAGACCCAGGTCATTCCTGCTGTCACGGAGGCGGGCCTCCTGCGCCATGCGCCCGCCAGGGGTGTGCGTGAGCCGCGTTGGCGAGCCGTAGCCAAGCCGGCTCCGGTTGCGCCGCAACGCGGTGGGGACGAGCTCGAGGCGCTTTCGCATGAAACCGCTGTCCAGGAGAACGCCGCGGCGCCGGAGATGGAGGAGACGCAAGTCATCCCGAGCGTCACGGAAGTGGAGCCGGTCCTCGACGCACCGCCCGTGGAGCCCGGTTGGGAGCCCGTCGCGAGGGGTCGCCACCACGCGGAGCCGGAGGAGCCGGCGACGTTGACAGAAGAACCCGAAGATGCGCAGGACACCGATACCGAGGACGACGCCGCGGCGGCCTCGATGGAGGAGACGCAGGTCATTCCCGTGATCACCGAGATCGAGCCCGTGGTGGACGAGCCGGCCGAGAGTGTGGCCGAGGCTGGTTGGGAGCCGCTCGCCAACGGTCGCCACCACGTGGAGGTCGAAGAGCCCGAGGCGGGCCGGGACGTGGCGCAGCCGGCCCAGCAGGCAGAACTCCACGCCGACGACACCGCCGCGGCCTCGATGGAGGAGACGCAGGTCATTCCCGTGATCACCGAGATCGAGCCCGTGGTGGACGAGCCGGCCAAGAGTGTGGCCGAGGCTGGTTGGGAATCCGCCGACGGCGGTCAACATCACGTGGAGGTCGAAGAGCCCGAGGCGGGCCAGAGCGAACCGGAGGTCACTCAGGAGCCCGCCGCCCCGATCCGCGAAAAGAGCAGCGCCGCAACGGGTTTCGATATCGATCGACTGAATCGGATACTCGAGTTCGTGGTCCGGCAAGAGCCGCGGCTGAATTGGGCGGTCGGCGACCTTCCGGGCGGCACGACCGTTTTGGTCACCGACCTCGCCCACGGCTGGATACCGGCAGGAATCAACCTTCCGGCGGGCGTGCGGTTGCTGGAACCCGAGCGACGCACGGGCAGGGTCTCGGCGTTGATCGGCGACGCGGCACGCGTCGTGACCTACGCTCCCGGCGATTCGCTGCGCCGCTCGGCGAACTTCGCCGCGACGAAATCCTCGTTGGAAGCGCGCGAGCTGCCCGCCATCGAGGATCTGGGCAGGGTACTGAGCGAAACCACGCGCCGGTTCGACGGACTCCCCCGGATCGCGCAGAGGCTGGCGGACGCGGCTGCCACCGACGCTGTCGTCATCGACCAGGAAGTCGACGTGCTGCGGGTGCACCTCGATACGGCGCGCTACCAGCTCTTGGTCCAATACCCGACGGTGAATCCGGCGCTACTGCTCAAGTGTCTGCTGATGGCCGCCACCGAAGGCATCGCGAGCGGAGACACGATCTCGGCGAACTATCACCTCGCCTGGTATCAGAAACTCGCCGCCCAGCCGCCCGGCTCATAGGCCGCCGTGGAGCGCTCCCGTGACCCGTGAATATGAATTGACGCTGGTTGGAGGGGTCGACATACTGTGACCGTGTCGGGTTCGGGCGGTCGCGCGAATCTCAGCGACAAGGATCTCGTCGAATCCGTTCTTCGTGAACTCAGCGAGGCGGCCGACAAGTGGGAAGCCCTCGTGGCCCAGGCCGAGGCCGTCACCTACAGCGTCGATCTCGGCGACATCTATGCCGTGGCGAATTCCGACGGCCGGTTGCTCAAGCTCACTCTGCACCCCGGCGTGATGACCGGATATGCCCACGGCGAGCTTGCCGACAGGCTGAACCTCGCGATCTCAGCGCTGCGCGAAGAGGCCGGGGCCGAGAACAGGGCAAGTTACGGCGGCCCGCTGCAGTAACCGCGCGCCCGCGCGCTCATCGACCGGTGCTCCTGCCGATGGGCACCGGCTCTCTTCGCGCGCTCGCGCGCTCATCGACCGGTGCTCCTGCCGATGGGCACCGGCTCTCTTCGCGCGCTCGCGCGCTCATCGACCGGTGCCCGGCGGACCCGCGAACGCTTGCGCGATCTCCAGCCAGCGCTGCGCGTCGGGCCCATGCGCTGTGGTGTCGAGGGTGCTGAGGGGGCGTCGCTGAGTGACCAAGAAGCAAAAGTCTTCGGCGGAACCGGTGATCCGCTGCGCCGCGTCGGGCGATCCCCAGCTCCAGGTGTCGCCCCCGGGGCCGCGCAGCTCGACCAGGAACGGCTCAGCCGGAGCGGGGAGATCGTTGACGAAAAAGGCGTAGTCGCGGGTACGCACCCCGAGATGAGCGATCGACCGCAGCCGGTCGGTGGCCGTCCGCTTGATGCCCAGCGCGTCGGCGACGTCCAGCCCGTGCGCCCAGGTCTCCATCAAGCGCGCGGTGGCCATCGACGCCGCACTCATGGGTGGTCCGAACCAGGGCAGTTTGCGCCCGGGGGGAACCATCAGCAGCTCGTCGTGCAGCCGGGCGCGGGTGACGCGCCAGTCGGCAAGCAATTCGTCCGGCGGCAGCGCCGCCAATTCCTCGGCGCCCGCGTCGACGAAACCGCTCGGGTCGGCGGCGGCGGCCTGGAGCGCGTCGGCGAACCCGGCCTCGTCGGTGACCGAGGTCAGGGCGACTCGGTCCGTCCACAACAGGTGCCCGATCTGGTGGGCGATGGTCCAGCCCGGCGCGGGCGTCGGATCTGCCCAGCGTTCGGCCGGCAGTGGCGCAACCAAGGCGTCAAGCTCGTCGCTCTCGGCGCGAAGGTCAGCCACGATGGGTTCGGCACCCGCCATCATTGCCTCCGATCGTCGGTCGCCCCCACCGGGTAGCGATTATCCGCTTGTTCGGCGCGCCGGCCGAGGAGGCTGTGCGTGACCAGACCGGCCAGGTAGAGCGCCGAGCCGAACAGGGCGAATGCCGGCGCATGCCCATCGGTGGGAATCAACGCCGCGGCCACCGTGATCGAGACGATGAACGACACCCAGAACAGCGCGTCCTGCACCGCGAACACGTGCCCGCGAAGGGCGTCATCGACGTCCATCTGCATCGCCGAGTCGGCGCACAGCTTGACCATCTGCCCGGTCACGCCGAGGAGGAAGCCGCACACCACCATGACCGGCAGGAGTAACCCCGCGCCGCCGACCTCGATGATCGCCGACGTCGCCAGCGCACCGTTTACCGTCGCGTAGCGGCCCCAGCGACGGACCGCCGGCGGGGTCAGCACGTTGGACAGGAACGCGCCCAGGCCGGCGGCGCCGAAAAAGAGCAGCGCGGTACCCAATCCCCGGGTCCCGGGGTCGGTCAGGTGATGGACCAGCAACAAGACCAGCAGGGAATTGATGCCGATCACCATCCGATGGGCGGCCAAACCGGACAGCGTGGCGGCGACCGTCGGCCGCTGCGCGACCGTGCGCGCGCCGTGCAACCAGCCGGTGACCACCGCGTAGAAGGCCGGTCCGTGGATCGCCCGCTTGGTGTCGTCCGGGCCCAGCACGCGGGAGCCGAACCGCAATGACAGCAGCAGGGCGATCGACACGGGGATCGCGGTGAGGAAGATGATCGCCGACGCGCCTTTGTCGCCTGCGCCGACCAGGAACCGGGGCACGAGCATGAAGTTGGCGCCGAGGAAGGCGGCGAAGGCCCCGGACGCGTTGGCCACGGCGTTCATCGTCACGACCTGTTCACGCGGCACGACGTGCGGCAGCGACGCTGACAGCCCGGACGCGACGAACCGGGCCAAGCCGTTGGCCAGGAGCGCGCCCAGCAACAGCGGCAGGTCGCCGGCTCTGACGGCCAGGATCGTGCCGATCGCGGCGATCAGGATGAGGCGGCAGACGTTGGCACCGACGAGCACCAGTCGCCGGTCCCAGCGGTCCATCAGCGCGCCGGCGAACGGGCCCAACAGCGAGTAAGGCAGGAACAGCACGGTGAACGCCCGCGCGATGGCCATCGGATCGGCGGCCCGATCCGGATTGAAGAGGAGCGCTCCGGCCAGGCCCGCCTGAAACAACCCGTCACCGAATTGACTTGCCATGCGCACCTGCAGCAGTCGCCAGAAGTCTGGCAAACTGCGCACCGATCGCCATATTTCAACGGGTGCGCTTGAGTGCATCCGGGATTGGATCACGAAACCGACTTCCACGATGGGGGCTAGCAAGCTCTTCACGGTCCGAGCCGCCTTACCAACAGTACAAATCTTCACGCCCTGCGCTTGATTCCCCCGACCGGCAAGCGCCGGATGCCATTATGGTGGGGTGCCGCCGCCCGAGGATCCAGAGGACTATGTCGCGCCGGCCGCGCAGCGGGTGCGCGCGGGTACGTTGCTGCTTGCCAACACCGATCTTTTCGAACCGACGTTTCGTCGCAGCGTGATCTACATCGTCGAGCACAACGACGGCGGCACACTCGGAGTCGTGCTCAACCGCGCCAGCGAGACCGCGGTTTACAACGTGCTGCCGCAGTGGGCCAAACTGGCGGCCAAGCCGAAGACCATGTTCATCGGCGGCCCCGTGAAGCGTGATGCGGCCCTATGCCTGGCGGCGTTGCGGGTTGGCGTCGATCCGCAGGGCGTGGTCGGCCTGCGGCATGTGGACGGCCGGGTGGTGATGGTCGATCTCGACGCCGACCCCGACACGATCGCGCCGCTGGTTGAGGGGGTGCGAATCTTCGCGGGCTACTCCGGCTGGACCATCGGTCAGCTGGAAGGCGAAATCGAACGCGACGACTGGATCGTCTTGTCCGCGTTGCCATCTGACGTTCTCATGGGATCGAGGTCCGACCTGTGGGGCCAGGTGTTGCGCCGCCAGCCGCTGCCGCTGTCGTTGCTGGCCACCCATCCGATCGACCTCAGCCGCAACTAGCGCCCCTCCCCCACGCCCGGGGCTTTGACTTCAGTGGCAGGGCTGCGTGCAGCCGGCGCAGGTGCCCGCGCAGCCCGGTGGCGCGCGCGGCTTCTTGCTGCAGCGCGAAGCGCGCGCTCTGCCAGGACCCGGCGGCCAGCGTTCCGAACGCGCCGGCGACACAGACGATCAGCACCACGAGCGCGGTGTGCGGGGAGGCTGCCAGCGCCACCGCCCCGCCGGCGGCCAGCATGACCGCCACCGCCAGTTGCGTCGGAGCCATGGACCGCAGCGCCAACACGGTCGGGTCGACATTCTGGGGGCGCGCCAGCGACCAAGTCCCGAACCCGGCGGAGGCCACCGCCGCACAAATACACAGCACGCCGGCAATCAGCATGGGCTCACAATACGAGCCCGGACACCGGTCCGCTCAGTTGGCTCCGGGGGGCGCCGGCCTAGCGTGGAGAAATGAGAAATTGGGCAGCGGGGGCAGGCCGGGAACCAGGGCCAGCAGGTTCGGCGTGGGCTGGCGGCTGGGCATGGGCGCTTGCATCGGGAGCCCCGCCGGCGCAGCGGCCGGAACCTGTGCGACCGGAGCCGCAGCCGGAACCTGCGGGACCGGAGCCGGGGCAGGAGTCAGCCGGACCGGCGAGGCTCCCGGCGTCTGGACCGGTCCCGGGACCGGGGCCCCGGGAACCGTCACGCGGAAGCCGTTGATGATGGCGTCGGTCGCCGGTGCGTCGGCGACCGCCACCGCACGGTCGGTGGTCACCGAGAGCGACACCAGGTACTTGTCGCGTCCGGAGGTGGCGATGACGTGGCGCCGCGAGGTGTTCAGCGTCATGTCGCCGTCGCGGTACGTGCCTTCAACGACTGACGACGGGAAGCCGCCGAAATCGGCCATCGAGGCGTTGGTGGGCTGCCAGGCCAGAAGTTTCTGGCTGTCGACATAGCCGTGGCTGATGGCCTCGCGGGGATCGAAATTACCGACCAGCTTGTACACCACCACCTGGGCATTCGAGCTGTAGATGCTGCTGCCTTGCCGGTCGGCGATCACGGCGAACGCGTCGGGCACGTTGGGGTCGGGCACCTGAGTCCAGCGAGCGGGCACCGGCAGCGTGATGTCGAGTGCCTGGAGTCCCTGGGGTTTTTGCGCCTCGAGCTTGACCCCCTTCGACTGCAGGTATTCACGGATCGTCCCGGAGGCCGCAGGAGCCACCGGCGCGGCGGGCGCGGCCGGAGCCGGCACCGGCGCGACCGAGGCCGGTGGCGATGCGACGGGATTCGAAGCCGGCGGGGCGGCGACGAACCTGTTGGCGGGTGCCTGCCCGGGTACGCCGATGACGTTCTGTGGTGCCGGCGCCGGCGCCGGCACGGCGGGCGCGGGTGATGGCGCGGGAAGCAATGGGTCTGCCAATGCCGGGGCGCCCGTGAAAACCGCCAAGCCGATCAGGCCGGCGACCATACCCCCGCGGAGCGCACGGTGGGCGAGGACGGTCTCAATCATCTGCGTCGGTCCTTCCAATGGCGCACTGCCAGCAGTTAGAGGCCGACTGTAACTACAGGTCAAAGGCCGTGGATAGGCCCGAAATAGAGATGGGATGAACCTCTGACCGGTGCGCAACGGAACCGAGATCATCCTGTGGCCGGGGCGGGTGGGCCGGGGTTCCCTTATACCCTGTTCAGGTGACCGAATCCCCGACCACCGCCGCCGGGAGCAACTCCGGAGCCGTTCAGACGGACTCCGATGCGCCGACGCATCGCTACGGTGCGGTGCTGGCGGGCCGTATCGAAAGCACCTGGCAGGAGAACTGGGCGAAGCTGGGCACGTTCAACGTGCCCAACCCGGTCGGTGCGTTGGCCCCGACGGATGGCACCCCGGTCCCCGCTGACAAGTTGTTCGTGCAGGACATGTTTCCCTATCCGTCGGGTGAGGGACTGCACGTCGGCCACCCGCTGGGCTACATCGCCACCGACGTGTACGCCCGCTACTTCCGGATGACCGGACGTAATGTCCTGCACGCGTTGGGTTTCGACTCGTTCGGGCTGCCCGCCGAGCAATACGCCGTGCAGACCGGCACCCATCCGCGTACCCGGACCGAGGCTAACGTCGTCAACTTCCGGCGTCAGTTGGGCCGGCTGGGCCTCGGCCACGATAGCCGGCGCAGCTTCTCGACCACCGACGTCGAGTTCTATAAGTGGACGCAGTGGATCTTCCTGCAGATCTACGACGCCTGGTTCGACACCGCGGAACGCAAGGCCCGCCCGATCGCCGAGCTGACCGCGGAATTTGATTCGGGCGCAAGGCGCCTCGAGGACGGACGGGACTGGGCCACGCTGACGGCGGGGGAGCGGGCCGACGTGATCGACAGCCATCGGCTGGTCTACCGCGCGGACTCGATAGTGAATTGGTGTCCGGGGCTGGGCACGGTGCTGGCCAACGAGGAGGTCACCGCCGATGGCCGCAGCGACCGCGGCAACTTCCCGGTCTTCCGGAAGCGATTGCGGCAGTGGATGATGCGGATCACCGCCTACGCCGACCGGCTGCTGGACGATCTGGACTTGCTGGACTGGCCGGAACCCGTGAAGACCATGCAGCGCAACTGGATCGGCCGCTCGACGGGTACCCGTGCGCTGTTCGCGGCGAGCGACAGCAGTGGCCAAACGGTCGACATCGAGGTGTTCACCACCCGGCCCGACACCATGTTCGGTGCCACCTATCTGGTGCTGGCACCCGAACACGATCTGGTCGACCGTCTGGTCGCCGCCGGCTGGCCGGACGGGACCGACGCGCGGTGGACCTACGGTGCCGCCACGCCGGGGGAGGCCGTCGCGACCTACCGGGAAGCGATCGCGGCCAAGTCGGACCTCGAGCGTCAGGAGAGCAGGGAGAAATCCGGCGTCTTTCTCGGCAGCTACGCGACCAACCCCGCCAACGGGAAGCCGGTGCCGATCTTCATCGCGGACTACGTGTTGGCCGGGTACGGGACCGGTGCGATCATGGCGGTTCCCGGCCACGACCAGCGAGACTGGGACTTCGCGCATGAGTTCGGCCTTCCGATCGTGGAAGTCATTGCCGGCGGCGATATTTCGGAGGCTGCGCACCCTGGCGACGGTGTGCTGGTCAACTCCGGCTATCTCGACGGGATGGACGTGCCGGCGGCGAAGGAAGCGATCACAGCCCGGCTGGAGGCGGACGGCCGCGGCTGGGCGCGGATCGAATTCAAGTTGCGGGACTGGCTTTTCGCCCGGCAGCGCTACTGGGGCGAGCCGTTCCCGATCGTCTACGACGGCGACGGACGACCACATGCGCTAGACGAAGCCGCGCTGCCGGTCGAGCTGCCCGATGTGCCCGACTATTCACCGGTGCTGTTCGACCCCGACGACGCCGACAGTGAGCCGTCGCCACCACTGGCCAAGGCGACCGAGTGGGTGCACGTCGAACTGGACCTCGGCGACGGCCTGCAGCCCTACACCCGCGACACCAACGTGATGCCGCAGTGGGCCGGCAGCTCCTGGTATGAACTGCGCTATACCGATCCGCACAATTCGGAACGGTTCTGCGACAAGGAGAATGAAGCTTATTGGATGGGCCCGCGGCCCGACGAGCACGGCCCGCATGATCCCGGCGGTGTCGACTTGTACGTTGGAGGCGCCGAACACGCGGTGCTGCACCTGCTGTATGCGCGGTTCTGGCACAAGGTCCTATACGACCTGGGCCACGTCACTTCCCGCGAGCCGTACCGCCGCCTGGTCAACCAGGGCTACATCCAAGCCTTCGCCTACACCGACCCGCGCGGCTCTTACGTCCCGGCCGACGGGGTGGTCGAGCGCGGCGGTCGCTTCTTCTATCCGGGCCCCGGCGGCGAGATCGAGGTCTTTCAGGAATTCGGCAAAATCGGTAAGAGCCTGAAGAATTCGATATCACCCGACGAGATCTGCGACGAGTACGGCGCGGACACGCTGCGGGTGTATGAGATGTCGATGGGCCCGTTGGAGGCGTCCCGCCCGTGGGCCACCAAGGACGTGGTCGGGGCCCATCGCTTCTTGCAACGGGTGTGGCGGCTGGTGGTCGACGAGCAGACCGGCGACACGCGAGTGCTCGACGTGGCCGGACAGCAAGAGCTCGACACCAACACCCTGCGGGCGCTGCACCGCGCCATCGCCGGCGTCTCGGAAGACTATGCCGCACTGCGGAATAACACCGCTGCGGCCAAGTTGATCGAGTACACCAACCACCTCACCAAGGAGCACCGTGACGCGGTGCCCAGGGCGGCGGTCGAGCCGCTGGTGCTGATGTTGGCGCCGCTGGCCCCGCATATGGCCGAGGAGCTGTGGCTGAGGCTGGGCCACACCACCTCGCTGGCGCATGGGCCCTTCCCGCAGGCCGATACGGCCTACCTGGTCGACGACAGCGTCGAATACCCGGTTCAGGTGAACGGCAAGGTGCGCGGGCGGGTGGTGGTGGCCGCCGACGCCGA
Organism: uncultured Actinomycetota bacterium; assembly: GCA_963820045.1. Lineage (GTDB taxonomy): Bacteria > Actinomycetota > Actinomycetes > Mycobacteriales > Mycobacteriaceae > Mycobacterium. The sequence continues at coordinate 628,527 of CAWFYN010000010.1, read as the reverse complement.
CCAGGACACCGTGACAGGCCGCGGCATTGTCGGACGAGAAGGTCCAGGCGTTTCTCGCGGGTGCAAACCCGCGCAAGGTGATCGTGGTCCCCGGCCGGCTGGTGAACCTGGTCGTCTAGCGGTAGCCGTTACCGGCCCGCGGGGCGCAGGACCACCTCGTGGACGTGGCCGTCGGGCGGCGTGGCCACCACGTCGGCGACGGCGCCCGCGACGGTTTCGGGCTTGAGGAACTTGGTGGGGTCATACTTGCCACCCTCGAACGCGACGAGTTCACGCTGCATCTCGGTGTCGGTGCGGCCGGGGTAGACCGTGGTCACCCGCAGCCCGGGTTCGTCGGCGCGCAGCGAGTCGGCGAAGGCGCGCAACGCGAACTTGCTGGCCGAGTAGGAGGCCATGCCGGGTGAAACGTTGCGCCCGGCGCCGGAGTTGATGAAGACCACCTGGCCGCGAGCATGCCGCAATGCGGGCAGCAGGGCGAGTGTAAGTTCCACCGGCCCAAGCACATTGACGGCGAAGGTGGTGCGCCACTCGTCGACGTTGGACTCCGCGACATGACCGGGTATGGATACCCCGGCGTTGTGCACCAGCACATCGAGTTCGTCCACGATCTCGCACGCGGCGTCGATCTCACCCGAGTCGGTCAGGTCCAGTGGAAACGTCGTCGCATCGAGCCGCTGAGCGACGGCGTCGAGCCGGTCAGAGGGCCGACCGGCCAGGAGCAGGGTGTGGGTGGGGGCCAGCGCCGTGGCGATCGCGGAACCAATACCGCCACCGGCGCCGGTGATGAGTGCAGTTGGCATGCACCGTAGTCTACGGGCGCTACCAATCCCGTTGAATGGCAGAGATTTTCACGCCTCTTTGCGCGCCGGCGGCTCACCCGCGGGGCTGGGCGCCGGTTCGCCGGAGGCCAGCCGCTCCAGCGGCGCCAGCGCCTGCAGCAGGGTGCCGAGGTCGGACGCGGGGAGCTGACTGAGCATGGCGGCCAGGGAGGCGCGCCGGTTGGCCAGGGATTCGCCATGAACGGCCCGCCCACGCGGGGTGATGTCGACCAGCACCGCCCGCAGGTCGGACGGGTCGCGCGAGCGTTTCACCAGCCCCAGCTTCTCCAGCCTGCGAATTGCCACGGTGGTGGTGGGAGTCCGCACCCGTTCGTGCGCCGCCAGGTCGGTCATCCGAATCGGCCCCTGATCCAGCAAGGTGACGAGGATCGACAGCTGCGCCAACGTCAGGTCTCCCGCGGCCGCGCCATTCGGGTCCCCGCGCCGCAGAATCGAAAACAATTTGGACAGCGCGCGGTGCAAACCTTCCGCAAGCTCGGTCACGTCGGCCGCGGTGGATTCGCTGTCCGCCATAAACGGGGAGTCTAACGCGATATCAGGCGCGTACAAGGTAGCTATGCCTACTAATTAGTAGCAATGGGGCCGTCAAAGCACCTGGGACAAGAAACGCTGTAGCCGTTCCGTCTGTGCGGCTTCGAAAATCTGCTCCGGGGGCCCGGATTCCACGACCTTGCCGCGATCCATGAAGACAACGGTGTCGGATGCCGAGCGGGCAAAACCCATTTCGTGGGTGACCACGATCATCGTCATGCCGTCGGCGCCGAGATCGGCGATGAGTTGAAGAATACCTTTGACCATTTCGGGATCCAGCGCCGAAGTCGCCTCGTCGAAAAACATCACTTGCGGGGCCATGGCGAGCGCGCGAGCGATGGCAACTCGTTGTTGTTGACCGCCGGACAGCATGCCGGGTCGGGCATCGGCCTTGTGTTTCAGGCCAACTCGCTTCAAATGGGTCAACGCCAGATCGCGGGCCTCGTCGGCGGGCAGGCGCCGCAACTTGCGCGGCGCCACCGCAACGTTTTTCAGCACGCTGAGATGCGGAAAGAGGTTGAAATGCTGAAACACCATGCCGATGCGCTGGCGAAGCTCGTTGGGATCATCGCGTAATACCGATCGGCCGTCCAGCAGGATGTCGCCGCTATCGGGTTCGTGCAACCTGTTCAAGGTGCGCAACAGCGTCGACTTGCCCGAGCCGGATGGCCCGATAATCGCGACGGTGGTGCCGGCGGGGGCCTCGAACTCGACGCCGCGCAATACCTTGTTCCCGCCAAGAGTTTGGTGAATGTCCTTGGCTGCCAGCGACACTGACGCACGTCCCGCAATGTTGGCGCTCACGTGATCTCCTGCCCGAACGTCGTCGTGAGCAGGTCGGAATTGTCATCCGGGTCAGGGGCGCGACGGCCGCGGCGCAGGCGCGCATCGATGTAATTCACCAAATGCGTTAACGGAATGGTCAATATCAGGTAGAAGAGGCCGGCCGCCACCAACGGCGACAGGCTCCCGGTCTGGGCATTCAAATCGCGGCCAACCTGAAAAAGCTCTCGCTGGTCGGCGATCAGGCCGAGGAAGTAGACCAACGCGGAGGCCTTCAACAACCCGATGAATTGATTGACCAGTGCCGGCAGCACCCGCCGTATTCCCTGCGGCACCACCACCAGCCGCATCGCGGTCGGGTAGCTGAATCCCAGCGCACGGGAGGCCTCCAACTGGCCGGGGTCCACGCTTTGTATTCCGGAGCGCAAGATTTCACCGATGTAGGCGGCGGCCATCAATCCCAATGCGGCAATTCCCAAGGGGTAGGGATTCTTGTTCGTCAGTCCGCCGACCAACGGCCCGATGCCCATTCCGATGAGCAGGATGATCACCACTTCGGGAAGGCCACGGAAGATATCGGTGTACACCCGCGCCGGCCAGCGCAGCCAGCGCCGATGCGAGATGCCCGCCATCGCCAGCACCATCCCCAGCGCCAGGCCGATCACGATCGCGCTGTTGGTCAGGATCAACGTATTCGGGAGCCCCGTGGTGAACAGAACGGGGATGGCTCGCCGGTACATCTCCCAGTCGAAGAACGAATCGCGCAGCTGGGCCAGCGTCGACTTGGGCGCGGCTGGCCCAGTCCCCGCGCGGTGTTGGCTCGCGGCGATCACGGCGAAATCCGGCAGGGTTGGGGCAGGTGCGGCTTTCGACCCGGGTTTCCAGCCGGGCGGCAGCGTGCGCGGCACCCATTGGCAGTACAGCTTGGCCCAGGTGCCATCGGCGATCACCGCGTCCAGCCCGGAGTTCAGCGCGCGGATGAGCGGCGTGTTCTCTTTGGCGACCGCATAAGCCACGAAGTTTCCCGGGCTGAAAGTGTTCGCGACAGTCACCGCCGGGTCGCCCGGCCGAATCACGGTTGACGCAAGGGTTCCCGGTGCCACCCAGGCATCGATCTGCCGGGTCTTGAGGCTGGCGTACAGGGTGGTGAAACCCGGATACTTCACCGGTTGCAGATGCAGCGTGTCGACGACGTACGACTCCTCGACGGTGCCCTGAACCACGCCGATGCGCTGGCCGGCGGCCAGCTCGCTGAACTTGTGAATTGGTGAGCCGGGCGGCACCACGAGGGAGTAGAAGCCGAAGTCGTAGCCATTGGTGAACGCGACGGTGCGACGACGCGCCTCGGTCGCTTTCACCGACGCCGACCCGACGTCGAAACGACGGGACGCCACCTGGGCGAGCAGGGCGGAGAAGTCGGTGCTGACAAAGCGGAGCTGCAGATGCAGCTTGTCGGCGATCGCGCGCAGCAACAAGTTGTCGAAGCCGCTGAATTCGCCGGTGGGATTGATGCAGATGTTGGGCGGGGCGTCCGACAGTGTGCCCACCGTCAGTACGCCCGGGGTGCCGAGGCCCAGCGCACCTACGTCGACTGAGGTGAGCGGCTCGACGGAGGTTGTCGTGTCCCGGTCCTCCTGGGGCGCGGGCGAGCTCTCGGTCAGGTCCTTCGGCAAGGCCCTTGCGCTGTCCAGGCCGGCCGGCGCGCATTGATTCCAGTCGGCGGTCGCGGGTGCGGCCAGCCCGCCTAATGCCGTGCCGCACACCAATACCGTGGTCGCGGCCAGTCCGAACAGCCTTCCGCGGCGCTTGGTGCGCCGGTCAACGCGCACATTCATCCCTGCCACCGTATCGACCGGCCGGCGGCTTCGTCGGGTGAGCGTCCGCTCTACAGCGTCAGCGACGGCCCGACGCCCACGGCTTCGGTGTCGGCGAGTACCTGGAGCGGTCCGGGCACGACTGGGCTGACGTCGTCGGCCGTGAAAACCCTGCGCCTGGAGAGTTCGGCCAGCATGTTCTGAGCCATCAGGTAGGAGCGACCCACGCACGCGGCCCGGGCGGCCTCGGGATCGCGCCGGTTGATCGCGGAGGTTTCGTCCTCGTAGAACGGCAGCATCTCTTCGCGGCCGCCCTGGTAGGTCAGCCAAGACACCCGGGGGATGAGGTTTTGGGAGGCCCGGATCGTGGCATGCAGCCGCGGCCCGGCGTATTCGTCGTTGATGGTGCGCCGGTACTCCGCGGCGATGTCGCAGAAGGCCCGCGCATCCTTGGCGGTGCGCAACGATCTCATGAGGGCGTCGAGTTGCCCGAGGATCCGGGGGGTGGGACTGGTGGCCGCGCGCGCCGACGCAATCCCGTTGAGCAGGCCGTCGAGCTCATGATGCTCGAGGACCGTGGCTTCGTTGAACGGCTCGACGAACGCCCCCCGGTGATAGCGGGTCGACACGATGCCATCGTGTTCGAGTTGAACCAGTGCCTCTTGAATGGGGACGCGGCTGACCCCCAGCCCCAGCGCGATTTCATTGCGATCGACGCGGTCGCCGGCGCGCAACTTCCCCGTCAGCAAGAGGTGAAGGATGTGCGAAACGACCAGGTCCTTTTCTTTGACCCCGTACTTCTTCGGCATTTCGTTGTTGAGTCTCTTTCAACCCGGTTCGGCCATTAGCGCGAGAAGTTTCTCACGAGCGGACTCGTATTTTCCGATGTTTCACCGATAACGGCCGGCGCGGGCCTTAACGACTATCGCGCCAGCGGCAAAGCGCCTCCGCGGCGGCGAGGTCGTAATCCGGACCGTCACACGCCACGGTAAGGAGCGTGACACCGAGGCCGACCAGGGTTTCGGCGTTGTCGACCAGCCCGCCGCCGTCTTGCACGGCGGCCGAGCGTTCGATGCTCGCCGGGTCCCGGCCGACGTCGGCGCAGTGCCGGGCCAGGACTTCTGACTTCGCCGGGAACTCGTCGGCAGAGGCGAAGCTGTGCCACACGTCGGCGTATTCGGCGACCAGTCGCAGCGTCTTGCGCTCACCCCCGCCACCGATCAGGACCGGGATGTCGCGGGTCGGCGGAGGATTCAGTTTGGCCAGCCGCGCCTTGATCCGGGGCAGCGCGCCCGCGAGGTCGTCGAGGCGGCCGCCCGCGGTGCCGAATTCGTAGCCGTACTCGTCGTAGTCCTTCTGCTTCCAGCCCGAGCCGATCCCCAGCACGAGCCGGCCGTTACAGATGTGGTCGACGGTCCGGGCCATGTCGGCCAGCAGCTCAGGATTCCGGTAGGAGTTACACGTGACCAGCGCGCCGATCTGGATGCGCGATGTCTGCTCGGCCCAGGCCCCGAGCATGGTCCAGCATTCGAAATGCGCCCCGTCGGGATCGCCGTAGAGGGGGAAGAAGTGGTCCCAGTTGAAGGCGATGTCGACGCCGATGTCTTCGCAGCGGCGCACGGCGTCACGGATTTGGCGGTACTGCGGTGCGTGCTGGGGCTGCAATTGCACACCGATGCGAATGGGCAGATCAGATTTCATGAGACCACCGTAGGCTCAACGCGCGTCGAGCACCCCGCGCAGCAGGTCGATCAGGGCGAGGGGCTGGTCGCTTTGTACGGAATGCCCGGAATTCTCGACGACGTGCGCCGTGCGGAAATGCCTTGTGCGACGGCTCAGTTCGGCCGCATCGTCGTCGCTGACGAATCCCGACTTGCCCCCGCGGATGAGGGTGATGGGTGCGGACAACCTGTCCACGTCGTCCCACAGGACGTCGAAGTCGGGGAACGTGCGGATGGCGTCGTAGCGCCACGCCCAGTTGCCGTTGTCCAGCCGGCGCGAGTTGTGAAACACGCCGCGGCGCAGCGCCTTAACCTCGCGGTGCGGCGCTGCTGCGATCGTCAGGTCCAGCATGGCCTGAAAGCTGGGGAATTCGCGTTCCCCGTGCATCAACGCCACCGTGCCTTGCTGTTCCTTGGTCATCTCCGAGTGCCGTTGTAGCGCGGACGGGGTGACGTCGATCAGAACGAGTTCGTTCACGAGTTCGGGCTCCACGGCGGCCAGCCGTAGCGCGGTCAACCCGCCCAGCGACATGCCCACGACGAGATCGGCGCTGGGCGCGTGCTCGCGCAGCGTCGGCAACAGGGCGCCGGCGTTGAGCTGCGGCGAGTAGTCGCCGTCCTCGCGCCATGCCGAATGGCCGTGTCCGGGAAGGTCCACGGCCAGTGCGGGCTCGCCGAGGCCGACGATGACGGTGTCCCAGGTGTGGGCGTTCTGCCCCCCGCCGTGCAGGAAGACGATCCGCGGGGGAGCGCCACCCCAGCGCAGCGCGCTGACTTTGCTCACCCCTGTACCCGCCTCGACGCGCTGCACGTCCGGCAGCGGACCCGTGACTCCGGCTTGCTCGGCGTTCTCGCGTAACAGCGAGAACTCAGACAATTCCGCCAGTCCGTCCTCAGATATCTCGGCCACGATCTAAAGACCCTAGCGCCGGCGTCCAGTGGCGATCGCAAGCGCGGCGTAGCCGGGCGCTGCGGGTCGCCACCATCGAACTAGAGGACGTAACGACGGCGGATGCCGTGGAACCGTTCCCACATCGCGGCGGTCCGTTCCGCGGGACTCACCATGGCGGTGTCCGCCGGCAGGGCGGCGAGCACTTCGTCGTGCTTGACGACCCGGGTGTTCAGCGCGGCGGGCTTGCCCTCGAGCATGTGCCGGTAGGTGAGGTTGCCGCAGCGGAAGTCCTGGGTGTCGAGCCAGTTGTGCACGCCCGGATCACGATGAGCCATGACGAGCCGAACGCGGCCGTCCGCGTCAGTCGTCGTGCGGCTCGGCGTGTAGCTCACCGGTCGGTACAGGTAGTCCATGCTGTTGAAGAAGACACCCATATTGCTCAGCATCCACAGCCCGTCATGGGCATCGAATTCGACGATCAGCGCGTCGTCTTCGGAGAGCTCCCAGTACATGTTGGTGGCGGCCCGGCCGCGCTTGCTGTCGGCGTCCGTCGAGTCGACGTGCGGGAAAGCGTTCGGGCGGTTGGGGTCGACGCCGCCGTAGGCGAAGGGGAACTCGGGCCAGTCGGCCATCAGGCCGGTGACGAAATCACCGGCCCAGCGCATCGCCTCGACCATCTCGACGGGCGAGGGCAACGGCTTGGGGGAGTCCATGTCGATCCGCTCGATTCGAAGCTGCGCAGGCAGCTCGTCCCAGCGGTCGAACCCCTGGCGGATGAACAGTTTGCGTGACCCTGCAGTGGTGGGCAACCAATTCGGCCCGCGCTCGGGCCCGCCGATGTAGAGCTCGAATTCCCCGTCGTCACCCGCGTGGAGCTGATGGCCGAGCAGGTTGGCTTCCGGCGTATCACCGAAGGGTTCGTGTAGCACGCCCGGGCCGGGTGTTCGCGGACCCTGGACCGTGACGTTGAAGAACCGCGCGGTGCCGCGGGTGCCGCTGAGCCGGTAGGTCGATTGCCCGTCGATCCACGCTTGCTGATAGGTGAAGTCGGCGCAGTCGCCGCCGAGCTTGCGGGTCGGGCCGCAGAAAGTGTGCAGCGCCGGGTAACGGGTGTCGTGTGTTTCGAGCGCCAAATCGAAGGCCTGGCCCAGGTTTTGGGTGAGAAACCGGCATGCATCGACCCGATGCGCGCCCGACGGCGGGTTGGCCTGCTTGAAGACTTGCTCGCCCGCCTGCTGTAGCTGCGCGCAGAATTGGGTCCAGGCCGACTGCAGTGCGGGGTCGTCGGGACCGTCACCGAAAGCCATTCTCACGCACCCAGCCTGTCGAGCATTGCGCCGACTACATCACATGCGCGCCGCGCGGATTCCAGGCGCCCCTCCCGGTCAATGCGGGGACCGATCAGTTCCAGGTCGAAACCTTGCGCGTAGCCGCCCGCCAGCTCTTGGGCGACGAACGGTTCGAGCGGAATGGTGCCGTCGCCGGGGACCGCCCTGCCGGGCAGCGCTCGGTCGCCGAGCACATAGTCGCTCAATTGGATGAGCGCCGTTCGCGGCAGCGCCCGCTGCACCATCGCATCGAAATCCCCCTCGGCCCAACAGTGAAACACGTCGAGGCAGACACTCAGGTCGCCCATCTCGGCCAGCGCGACGGTGTCTCGGAGCGTGTGGGTGAGATGGATGTCGGCGTAAAGGCTGGAAGCATTCTCGATGGCCAGCGCCACCCCGGCCGTCTTGGCTTGCGTTACGCAGGGGGCGACCATCTCGCAGAATCGTTCCGCGGCCTGATCCCAGGTGAGGTCACCGCGGCCGCCGGTGAGCAAGTAGACGGCACGAGCGCCGACGGCGGCCGCGGCGTCGATCACGGTGGACAGGGCGGCGCGGGCGGCCTGCGGGTCGCTGGACAATGCGCCGCCGGCGAACAGGTGATAGGCCGCCTCCACGGTGTAGTCGTTGTGCTGCAACAGTATTGGAAGGTCGGGGTCGAGCAGCTGGCTGTCCAGGATGCTCAGCCGGGACACGCCAAGCGCTGCCCAATGCGCTTGCATCTCGGCGAGTGAGTCGCCAGAGAAGGTGACGCTGTGCACGGACAGACGTTTGTGTGCGCCGCTCATGTCACGCCCGATTCTCGATGGCGACGTCGAATCGCTCGCGGAACGGCCGGAATTCCTCGTGCAGCGCATCGAGGTCTTCGCCGATGTCGATCAACAGTTGGGTGGAGTACTTGAATTTGCCGTAGCGGTCGCCGCGATTGTTGGCCAGATAGGCGCGCATCGCCGATTCGGCCTCGTCCGTCAGCTCGCGACCGCAGAACGCGTAGTAGCGCCGCACGGTGCCGATGTGGTCGGCGATGAAGTCGGCGTAGCGAACGTGCAGGATGCGCGGATCGTCCACCAAGGGGTTGCTCATCGTGTTGGCGATGCTGGCGCGGGTCATCTCGAGGTGCTTCTTCGCTTCCGCGTGCAGGTCGACCGGACCGACGATGCCGTCCATGATGTCGGCCATCATCATGGTGCGCGACGCGGCGACCTGTACGGGGTCGCGGTGCAGCCAGACCATCTTGGCGTCGGGGTAGGTGTCGAAGAGTTCCTTGAGCCGGAACCCGTGAAAGCCCTTGAGTACCCAGTGCTTACGCGGCCGGCGGTATTGCAGCTGTTGCAGCATGGCCTTGTGTAGCCGATATTGCGCCGCCGCGTCGGTGGGCAAACCGCCGACCAGCGATTGCATCGGGACGCGCCACCAGGCGGTGGGCGTCATCACGCGGAAATCGAACGCCCAGGTGCGCTCGTCTTCGGGCAGGCCGTCGCCCAGCATGTCGTTGTAGGGGTGGCTGTGCAGCCATTTGGGCATCTTGGCGTTGATCTCGCGCCAGTCGGCGGCGGCCCGTTCCCGGCGGTCGTCGCCGCGACCGGCCAGACCCGGCGGCGGCGACGGATACATCACTTCCCAGAAGCGCAGCGCCCGCGCCTGCGGATCGACGGACATCAGGGCGTGCACGAGCGTTGTCCCCGAACGGGGTTCACCCGTGACGAACATCGGCTCCTCGATCACCTCGTCGGCGATCTGGTAGCGGTTGCGGTCTTCGATGAATTCCAGGCGCGACGTCAGCAGCCATCGACACACGCTCGCCGCTTGCCGGTTGCCGTCGGCGTCCATGCCGAGGCCGTTCAGGTGGTCGACGGCGACGGTGAAGCGTTGCGGCAACGTGGGATCGCCGTAGTCGCGCAGCCCGGTTTCGGCCTCCGCGGCGGCGAGCAGCTGGGCGGCGTTGAGGGGTGTTGTCACGACGACCCTCCGCACAGCCGCATTAGTTCGTCTTCGGCAGCGCGGACGTTGGCCGCCGATCCCTCGGCGTACCGCAGTCCGGCCACGGCGCCGTAATCCAGGATTTTGGGCACGCGCAGACCCGCGTCCACATACGTCTTGACGATCTTGGCGACCTGGGTTGGTGTCCCGTGCGGTACGGCGGCCAGGACCATCTCCGGCCGCGCTTTGTCGAGGAACGCGAGGATCCGCTCGCGGGTGAGCACCGCCGGGTCGATATCCTGGAATCCACGCCATCGATCGCCCATTGGATGCTCAAACCCGAATCCGCGCAACGTTTCCGCCGATACCTGCAGCAGAAATGCCTTGACCAGGGGTGCCTGCAGGATCTCGGCGAGGGCGTCCTCGTCCTCGCCGATCAGACACACCTGGATGAAGCACGGCGTGATCGCCAGCGGGTCGCGGCCGGCGCGTTCCGCGGAAGCCCTTACCGTGGAGAGCATTTCGGCGTAGTGCTCGGGTGTCCAGGCGCCGGCCGGCCACCACCCGTCGGCGTGCCGGCCGGCGATGTCCAGCATGCGCGGGCCACTGGCGCCGATCCAGATCTGCGGTGCCCGGCCCGCGTAGGGTTCGGTGTCCAGCCGGGCATGGCGGAGCGAGTAGAACTGCCCGTCGAAATCCACCGGGCCGTCGCCCTCCCAGAGCAGCCGGATCACCGTCAGCGCCTCCTCGAAACGGCTGACCGGTTTTGAGAAGTCGAAGCCGTAGGGAAGGGTGTTTTCGCTTTCGCCGCTGCCCAGGCCCAGGATGAAACGCCCCTTGGCGAGGTGGTCGATGGTTAGCGCCGTCTGGGCCAGCATGCTGGGGTGGCGGCGCACGGTGTCGACGACGGCGCTGACGAGCGGAACGTTCTCGGTTAGGACGGCGACCGCGGCGGCTACCGCCAGGCCGTCCAGGTGGCGGTGCGGCGACGGGGCTGCGGTGGCGAGGTCAGTGAACTCGGGGGTCCAGATCGAGTCGGGCCAGAAGCTGACCATGTGGTCGGGCAGCCAGATCGAGTGGTACCGGCCGCTGTCCAACTCCTTGAGCCGGGAAAGGTCCAGGGGGAGCGTCGTGCGTAAGAACGCGGCGGGCTGAACGGTCATCGAGAGATGATGCTAAGCACCCGCACAGCGCCGTGTCGACGAATTGGTTCCGTTGGCCGATGACCCAGCGCTCGGGGATGCGACGGGAAGTTTCCCGAAGAACGAAAGTGCGGTGAAGTCGCAGCAGCGCGACCTCACCGCACGATCGGTGGAAAGGGGGTCAGCCCTCGATGATGAACTCTTCGAGCTGAGTGCGCGCGACATCGTCGGGCAGCTGCTGCGGCGGGCTCTTCATCAGGTAGGCCGACGCCGGGATCACCGGGCCGCCGACGCCGCGGTCCTTGGCGATCTTGGCCGCCCGCACCGCGTCGATGATCACACCCGCCGAGTTGGGCGAGTCCCACACCTCGAGCTTGTACTCCAGGTTCAGCGGCACGTCGCCGAAGGCGCGGCCCTCCAGTCGCACGTAGGCCCACTTGCGGTCGTCGAGCCAGCCGACGTGGTCGGACGGACCGATGTGCACATCCTTGGTCTTGAACTCGCGCTGCAGGTTGGAGGTGACGGCCTGCGTCTTCGAGATCTTCTTGGATTCCAGCCGCTCGCGCTCGAGCATGTTCAGGAAGTCCATGTTGCCGCCCACGTTCAGCTGCATGGTGCGGTCCAGCTGCACGCCCCGGTCCTCGAACAGCTTGGCCATCACCCGGTGGGTGATGGTGGCACCGACCTGGCTCTTGATGTCGTCGCCCACGATCGGCACGCCCGCGTCGGCGAACTTCTTGGCCCACACCGGGTCCGAGGCGATGAACACCGGCAGCGCGTTGACGAACGCCACGCCGGCGTCGATGGCGCACTGGGCGTAGAACTTGTCGGCCTCTTCCGAGCCCACCGGCAGGTAGGACACCAGCACGTCGACCTTGGCCTCTTTCAGCACCTGCACCACGTCGACGGGCTCAGCGTCGGAGATCTCGATGGTCTCGGCGTAGTACTTGCCGATGCCGTCGAGGGTCGGGCCGCGCTGCACCGTCACATTGGTCGGCGGCACGTCGGCGATCTTGATCGTGTTGTTCTCCGAGGCGAAGATCGCGTCGGACAGGTCGAAGCCGACCTTCTTGGCGTCCACGTCGAAGGCGGCGACGAACTTGACGTCGCGCACGTGATACTGGCCGAACTTCACGTGCATCAGGCCGGGCACGGCGCTGTTCTCGTCGGCGTTCTGGTAGTACTCGACGCCCTGTACCAGCGAAGACGCGCAGTTACCGACGCCGACAATGGCGACTCGTACCTCCGTCGACGCCTGTGGCGCGTTCTGCTCACTCATGGGGCGTTCTCCTAACTCCATAACCTTGTGTCGCAGCTGATCGATTCGTGCAGGGGTTTTACGTCTACTCGGAGAGGCCGGGCATCGCCCGCTCCGCAGCAATGAGCTCGTTGAGCCACTTCACTTCGCGCTCACTTGACTCGAGCCCCAGTTGGTGAAGTTGGCGGGTGTAACGGTCGAACGAGTTACTGGCCCGTGCCACGGCTTCGCGCAGGCCTTCCCGCCGCTCTTCCACCTGACGGCGGCGACCTTCCAGGATGCGCATGCGCGCCTCCGCCGGGGTCCGGTTGAAGAACGCCAGGTGCACCCCGAAGCCGTCGTCGGTGTAGTTGTGCGGGCCGGTGTCGGCTACCAGCTCACCGAAGCGCCGACGGCCCTCGTCGGTTAGCTGGTAGACGCGCCGGGCCCGCCGAACCGGCGTTCCGGCCGGGGCGGCATCCTCGGCGATCAGCCCTTCGGCCTGCATCCGCCGGAGGGCGGGGTACAGCGAACCGTACGAGAACGCACGGAGCGCACCGAGGAGACCGGTCAGCCGTTTGCGCAACTCGTAACCATGCATCGGCGATTCGATGAGAAGGCCCAGGATGGCGAGCTCAAGCACCGAATCACCCCCTTTGCACGGTTGGTTACGACGGTTCGACGCCTCGCGTCATCGTATCGCCTCGATATATTCGCCACAACACCACCGGATGTTCGTTCGCTATTGGTTGCGGTGCGCTGAATCGAATCGCGGCGGGAAACCGGCTGGCCTATCCGCCGTCAAGACGGCAAGTTCAGTTGCTTGACGGTGCCGTCACCTGCGAAGACGATGTAGCCACCACCGTAGTCGCTGGAGACATGCAGCGACAGCGACAGCGCGCCGGGGGTGGTCGGGTCGGTTGCCGGTTCAATGATCAGGTACATGGTCTTCACATCGGACGGCTTCATGTGGAGGGTCTGCGGGGCGCCGCGCATGATGCCCACCGTCGCCGTGACGTCGAACTTGCTCAGGTCCACCGGGACGGGCGCATCACTGGAGTTCTTGGCGGAGCCGGTCTGGTCGCCCCAGCCGCCGCGGTAGGTGGAGGCCAGCACCCGTCGGTCGTCGGAAGGATCCGGACGGTCCAGTACCGCGTACGTCGGGTAGATCACCAGCCGATACCCAACGGTGTTGCCGAACCGTTTGCGCATTTGCTCCATCAGCCCGGTCAGCCCGCCGACCGAATGCAGCTGGGTGGGCGGGGTCAGCACCACGGGGCCGACTCCGTCGGGCTTGGCGCCGGGGTCGCTGGTGAAGTCCAGCGGCGACGTGGTGTTGCCGTACATGCCCCATCCGATGCCGACGCCCAGCAGCACCGACACGGCGAACGCGATGGCGACCATGCCCCGGCCGCCGAACTTCAATGACACCGGCGGACCCTTGACGGCGGGTGGGTGCAGCGCGGTGCTGTCGGTCTGCAGGTCGGTGACCAGGGCCTGCAAGTCGCCGAGTGTGACCGCGTTGGTGGCCGCGCTGACCCGTTCCCGGTGCTCCTCCATGGACAGCTCGCCGTCGTTCAGGGCGTTGTCGAGGATCTTGCAGGCGTCCTGCCGGTTGATGTCTTTGGCGCGGGTACTCGCCGCCGCTCCACCGCCCAGCGATGTCCCGAGCCATTTCGCCACGGGGATGATCGTAGAAGTCCGGCCCCGGTTCGGCACAGAAACGCCGGTCGTTGACCGGGCTCGGCTCGCCACTGTTTTGGTTGCGTATCGGTGATCCACACGGCGACGTACTCTGGTGGGCGTGCGACTGCAGCGACAAGTGGTGGACTACGCGCTCCGGCGGCGGGCACTGCTGGCCCAGGTGTACTCGGGCCGCACGGGTGTGTCCGAGGTGTGTGACGCAAACCCGTATCTGCTGCGCGCCGCCAAGTTTCACGGGAAACCGAGCCAGGTCATGTGCCCGATCTGCCGCAAGGAGCAGTTGACGCTGGTGTCGTGGGTGTTCGGTGAACACCTGGGTCCGGTATCGGGCTCGGCACGCACGGCCGAAGAGCTGGTCTTGTTGGCAACGCGCTTCGAGGAGTTCGCGGTCCACGTGGTGGAGGTATGCCGAACTTGCAGCTGGAATCATTTGGTGAAGTCGTACGTGCTCGGCGCGGCGCGCCCCCCCAAGGGCACCCGTGGCACGCGGACGGCGCGAAACGGCGCGCGCACGGCCATTGAATAACGACGGACGCCACAACCAGTCGTCCAGCGATGCGGATGGGCCGGCGACTGAGCGGGTGGGCAAACATGGAACTGGCGAGCGCCCGCGTGACGCGCCGTCGACGCCTGGCCAACGCCGGGGAATTCCGCCCGATGACCGACTGACCACCATCCTCCCGCCGGTCGTTGACGACCGGTCGCCCCGCCGGCCCGATCCCAGCATCGAAGAAGTCAAAGCCGCTTTGGACGGTCCTCCGTCGACGCCCCTGCAGCGGGATGCGCTCCAGGAGGTCAAGGCCGCGCTGGACAGTCGGGCCGCGCCGCGCCGCGACCGGCCGAGCATGGGCGGCCGCCCGCCGGAAGGACCACCGCCTCCCCACGGACCGCGGGGACGGCCCGGCGGCCCCGACGGCTTCGGACCCGGCCCCCGCGTCAACTGGACCCAGCAGATCAACTGGCTGTGGGTGCGGCGAGCGGCCTACCTGTCGGCGGCGGTGCTGGTGCTGTTGCCGATCGTCACGTTCACCATGGCGTACTTCATCGTCGACGTCCCCAAGCCGGGCGACCTGCGCACCAACCAGGTCTCTACCATCCTGGCCAGCGACGGATCCGAGATCGCCAAAATCATCCCGCCCGAAGGCAATCGGGTCGATGTCAACATCAACCAGATCCCGGTGCACGTGCGCCAAGCGGTGATCGCCGCCGAGGACCGCAATTTCTATTCCAACCCGGGCTTCGACTTCAGCGGCTTCGCGCGGGCGGTGAACAACAATCTGTTCGGCAACGGTGACCTGCAGGGCGGGTCGACGATCACCCAGCAATACGTGAAGAACGCGCTGGTGGGGTCGGCTCAGCACGGCGTCAGCGGTCTGATGCGTAAGGCCAAGGAACTCGTCATCGCCACCAAGATGTCGGGGGAGTGGTCGAAAGACGATGTGCTGCAGGCCTACCTGAACATCATCTACTTCGGCCGGGGCGCTTACGGCATCTCCGCCGCCGCCAAGGCTTACTTCAACAAACCCGTCGAGCAGCTCACCGTCTCCGAGGGGGCGCTGCTGGCGGCGCTGATCCGGCGGCCGTCGTCGTTGGACCCCGCCGTCGATCCGAAGGGCGCCCGGGCCCGCTGGAACTGGGTGCTCGACGGCATGGTGGAGACCAAGGCGCTTTCACCCAGTGACCGTGCCGCACAAGAGTTCCCACAGACCGTGCCGCCCGATCAGGCGCGCGCGGAGAACCAGACGACGGGGCCCAACGGGCTGATCGAGCGTCAGGTGACCAGGGAGTTGATGGAGCTGTTCAACATCGACGAGCGGACCCTGAACACCCAGGGCTTGCAGGTCACCACCACCATCGACCCGAAAGCCCAGCAGGCCGCGGAGAAGGCGGTGTCGAAATACCTTGACGGGCAAGACCCCGACATGCGGTCGGCGGTGGTGTCCGTCGACCCGCACGACGGGTCGATACGCGCCTACTACGGCGGTACCGACGCCAACGGTTTCGACTTCGCGCAGGCCGGGCTGCAAACCGGTTCGTCGTTCAAGGTTTTCGCCCTGGTCGCCGCGCTCGAGCAGGGGATCGGGCTGGGTTACCAGGTCGACAGTTCGCCGCTGACGGTCGACGGCATCAAGATCACCAACGTCGACGGCGAGGGCTGCGGGACGTGCAACATCGCCCAGGCGCTGAAGCAGTCGTTGAACACCTCCTACTACCGGCTGATGCTCAAGCTCAAGGGCGGGCCGCAGGCCGTCGCCGACGCCGCGCACCAAGCCGGTATCGCGACCAGCTTCCCCGGGGTGGACCACACGCTGTCCGAGGACGGCAAGGGCGGCCCGCCCAACAACGGAGTTGTGCTGGGGCAGTACCAGACCCGGGTGATCGACATGGCCTCGGCGTATGCCACGCTGGCCGCATCCGGCCTCTACCACCGGCCGCATTTCGTGCAGAAGGTGGTCAACTCCGAAGGCCAGGTGCTTTTCGACGCCAGCAAGTCCGAGAACAGCGGCGAGCAGCGAATCCCGAAGGCCGTGGCCGACAACGTCACCGCGGCCATGCAGCCCATCGCCAGCTATTCGCGCGGCCACTCCTTGTCCGGGGGCAGGTCGTCGGCGGCCAAGACGGGCACCACGCAGCTGGGTGACACCAACGCCGACAAGGACGCCTGGATGGTCGGATACACGCCGTCGTTGTCGACTGCCGTCTGGGTGGGCACCGCGAAAGGCGATGTACCGCTAGTAACCGCCTCGGGCGGACCGGTTTACGGCTCGGGGCTGCCGTCGGACATTTGGAAGTCCACGATGGACGGCGCCCTGAAGGGCACCTCCAACGAATCCTTCCCCAAGCCGACCGAAATCGGCGGCTACGCGGGTGTTCCGGCGCCCCCGCCCCCGCCCCCGCCGTCGGTGACCGTCATCCAGCCGACCGTCGAAGTGGCGCCCGGCATCACCATCCCGGTGGGCCCGCCCACGACGATCACCGTCGCCCCGCCACCGCCCGGCGGCGGTGCCGAGCCGGGCGTCCCGCCGGGCGGCCCCCAAGCCCCGCCCCCTGGCCAACCGCCACCGTGACCGACGCTGAGCAGCGCAACGCCACCATTTCCCCGCAGCCGCTGGCCACCGATCTGCGCAGCGTCGGCAACCGCGACTGCCCGAGCCGCACCGACTCGTTGGGCGCCGCGCTGGCGGAGGTGGCCGGAGGACCGGTGGGCAAGCATGCGCTGATCGGCCGCACCAGGGTGATGACCCCACTGCGGGTCATGTTCTTGATCGGCCTGGTATTCCTGGCGCTCGGCTGGTCGACGAAGGCCGCCTGCCTGCAGAGCACCGGCACCGGGACGGGCGATCAGCGGGTGGCCAACTGGGAGAACCAACGGGCCTACTACGAGTTGTGTTACTCCGATACGGTCCCGCTCTACGGCGCGGAGTTGTTGAGCCAGGGCAAGTTTCCGTACAAGTCGAGCTGGGTCGAGACCGACGGCAGCGGCACTCCGCAGACCCGCTACGACGGTCGGCCCGCGGTGCGCTACATGGAGTATCCGGTGCTGACCGGCGTGTATCAGTACGTGTCCATGGCGCTGGCCAAGACATACACCGCGCTGAGCAAGCTGGCTCCGCTTCCGGTGGTGGCCGAGGTGGTGATGTTCTTCGACGTCGCGGCGTTCGGCCTGGCGCTGGCGTGGCTGGGCACCGTGTGGGCGACGGCCGCCCTGGCGGGGCGCCGGATATGGGATGCGGCCCTGGTGGCCGCCTCGCCGCTGGTGATCTTTCAGATCTTCACCAACTTCGACGCGCTGGCAACGGCATTCGCCATGGCCGGACTGCTGGCGTGGGCGCGACGTAAACCGGTGCTGGCCGGTGTGCTGATCGGATTGGGCGCCGCGGCCAAGCTGTATCCGTTGTTGTTCCTCGGTCCCATGCTGCTCCTGGCGATTCGGACGGGGCGGTTTCGGGCCCTGGCTCGTACCGCGGGGACGGCCGCGGTGACGTGGCTGTTGGTGAACCTGCCCGTGTTGGTGCTGTTTCCGCGGGGGTGGTCGGAATTCTTCCGGCTCAACGCCCGACGCGGAGACGACATGGATTCGTTGTACAACGTCGTGAAGTCCCTGACCGGCTGGCGCGGATTCGATCCCAAGCTCGGGTTCTGGGAGGCGCCCACGGTGCTGAACACGGTGGTCACGGTGTTGTTCGTAATCGGTTGTGCCGCAATCGCGTACGTGGTGCTCACCGCTCCGCATCGGCCGCGGCTGCCGCAGCTGTTGTTCTTGGTGGTGGCGGTTTTCCTGTTGACCAACAAGGTTTGGAGCCCCCAGTTCTCGCTCTGGCTGGTGCCGCTGGCGGTGCTGGCGTTGCCGCATCGCCGGATCCTGCTGGCGTGGATGACGATCGACGCGGTGGTGTGGGTGCCGCGGATGTACTACCTGTACGGAAACCCGAATCGCTCGCTGCCGGCGGAGTTCTTCACGACGACGGTGTTGGTGCGCGACATCGCCGTCATCGCGCTGGGCGCGTTGGTGATCCGCCAGATATACCGGCCCGACGAGGACTTGGTGCGCTGGCGCGGCCGGGTGGACGACCCGTCGGGTGGCCCCTTCGACCGCGCCCCCGACGCCCCGCCCGGTTGGCTGCCGGATTGGCTGCGCCCCGCCGGCATGCGCCGCGCGCCCGCGGCGTGCGCGGAAACCGAACCGGCGGTGCCGGCCGGAGTGGCGCCATGACCCTGGTGGCCGTTCCGCTATTCCCCCGGGTGACCGCGCTCGACGCGGTGGGGCCCTACGAGGTGTTGCAACGCGTCCCGTCGGTCGAGGTGGTGTTCATCGGCCACCGCCGAGGTGAGGTGCGTACGGAAAACGGGATGCTCGGGCTGAGCTGCGACGCCACATTCGACGAGGTGACCTCGCCGGATGTGGTGCTGTTTCCCGGCGGGATCGGCACGCGCCGGCTGATCCACGACGACACCATCCGCGCCTGGCTGCAAGCGGTCCACCCGACCACGACGTTCACCACATCGGTGTGCACCGGTGCGCTGCTGTTGGCCGCCGCGGGCCTGCTTGATGGGCTCACCGCCACCACGCATTGGCGGGCCAGCGACCTGCTCAACGAGCTCGGCGCCCGTTATGTGCCGGAACGAGTCGTCGAGCACCTACCGCAGCGGATCATCACCGCCGCCGGCGTGTCCAGCGGCATCGACATGGCGTTGCGGCTGGTCGAGCTTCTGGTCGATCGGCAGGCCGCGCAGGCCGCTCAGCTGCTCATCGAATACGACCCGCAGCCGCCGTTCGATTCGGGCACCCTCGCCAAGGCCGATCCGGCGACGGTGGCCAGGGCCACCGAGTACTTGGACGGGCGGCAGTAGCCGGGTTGCTCGATCGCCCGGATTTCTCCCGTCACGCCGCTGTCCGGTAGCCTGATGCGGTTGCCGACGCAGGCGACCCTCCTGCCACGGATCGACCGTGGCCGCGAAGACCAGAGGAGGTGATGAGGTTTCCATGCGTCCATACGAAATCATGGTCATTCTTGATCCCACGCTCGACGAGCGCACTGTTGCTCCATCCTTGGAGACGTTCCTCAACGTCGTCCGTAAAGACGGCGGGACAGTCGACAAGGTCGACATCTGGGGTAAGCGCCGGCTGGCCTACGAGATCGCCAAGCACGCCGAAGGCATTTACGTTGTTGTCGACCTGAAGGCGGAGCCGGCGACGGTCTCCGAGCTCGACCGCCAGCTGAGCCTCAACGAGTCGGTACTGCGCACCAAGGTGATGCGCACCGACAAGCACTAACACCCGTGGCTGCGTCGTGGGTCCACCGTCGGTGGACTTGCGTAGGCTCAGCGAGGACACGTGCCGTCGACCGTCGCAGAAGCGGACCCAGGAGGAAATTGTGGCTGGTGACACCACTATCACCGTTGTCGGAAACCTGACCGCCGACCCCGAACTGCGGTTCACCCCATCCGGTGCTGCCGTCGCGAATTTCACCGTGGCGTCGACACCGCGGATCTATGACCGCCAGAGCGGGGAATGGAAAGACGGCGAGGCGCTCTTCCTGCGCTGCAATATCTGGCGGGAGGCCGCCGAGAACGTCGCCGAAAGCCTCACCCGCGGCTCGCGAGTGATCGTTACCGGCCGGCTCAAGCAGCGGTCCTTCGAGACGCGCGAAGGTGAGAAGCGCACCGTCTTCGAGGTCGAGGTGGATGAGATCGGGCCGTCGCTGCGGTACGCCACGGCCAAGGTCAATAAGGCCAGCCGCAGCGGCGGTGGCGGCGGCGGTGGCGGCGGCTTCGGCGGCGGTGGCGGCGGAGGTGGTGGGTCCCGTCAGGGATCGGCGCCGGCGAGCGGCGCACCCGCCGATGACCCCTGGGGCAGCGCCCCGGCATCCGGCTCCTTCGGTGGCGGCGACGACGAACCGCCGTTCTAAAAAACTTCAACAGTAAGAATCGAAAAGAAAGACAGTCATGGCCAAGTCCAGCAAGCGACGTCCGGCACCGGAAAAGCCGGTCAAGACGCGGAAGTGTGTCTTCTGCGCGAAGAAGGACCAAGCAATCAATTACAAGGACACCGCGCTGCTGCGCACCTATATCAGTGAGCGCGGCAAGATCCGGGCGCGTCGCGTCACCGGCAACTGCGTGCAGCACCAACGCGACATCGCGATCGCGGTGAAGAATGCCCGCGAGGTGGCTCTGCTGCCCTTCACCTCCTCGGCGCGGTAGCCGTCGAAGCCCAAGCGAAAGTACGAAATACCATGAAGCTGATTCTGACGGCTGACGTCGACCACCTCGGTACCATCGGCGACACGGTCGAGGTCAAGGACGGCTATGGCCGCAACTTCCTGCTCCCGCGCGGCCTGGCGATCGTCGCCTCGCGCGGTGCGCAGAAGCAGGCCGACGAGATCCGCCGGTCCCGCGAAGGCAAGGCGGTGCGCGATCTCGGGCACGCCAACGAACTCAAGACGGCGATCGAGGCGCTGGGCCCCGTCCAGCTGCCGGTGCGGACCGCGGCCGACTCCGGAAAGCTGTTCGGCTCGGTGACGTCCGGAGACGTCGTCGAGGCCATCAAGAAGGCCGGCGGACCCAACCTGGACAGGCGAATCGTTCGCCTGCCCAAGTCGCACATCAAGGCCGTCGGCACCCACCCGGTGGCGGTGCACCTGCATCCCGAGGTTGACGTTGAGGTCGCCCTCGAGGTCGTCGCGGAGAGCTAAGCCTCCGACGTTTGCTCTCTCCCGGCGGCGGCCATCATCGGCCACCGCCGGGCTCAGTCGTGGCGCGCGCATCGTCTCGGGTTTCGGGGCGGATGGTCGCGGGCGCACGGTCTAGCGAACTATTGCTGCGGGGTATCCCACGGACCCCATTTACCCTGCCGTAACGCTGCGAAAATATGGCCGAAAGCCAACACGCCCGGAGCAGTAACCTGCGACGACACGCCGTAGAGATTCTTGTCCACACGAAATTCATGGCGTGACGTGGCGCTTAACAGCAGCGATGTGGGAGCCCCTTGATTCCATACACAGGTTCTCCACAGGCCGCTCAACACAGGTGTCGACGGATATGCACACACGATGCACAGGTTCATCAACAGCGGCCCTTTCACCCACTAGCCAGCAACGTCTAACGTCGTCCCGGCGCGAGGCGTGCGCGTGTTGTGGGGCGGAAGTGTCGGCTCCCTGACTTACGCTGAGTAGACCAGTTTTCGAATGTACGTTCGGGCGCGTGGCAGGGGAGGAGGAATCCATGGCGGTCGTCGATGACTTGGCGTCGGGCATGGATTCATCGGCGCCCAGCGAGGACTTCGGCCGTCAGCCACCGCAGGACATGGCGGCCGAGCAGGCGGTGCTCGGCGGCATGCTGCTCAGCAAGGACGCCATCGCCGATGTGCTGGAACGGCTGCGGCCCGGCGACTTCTACCGGCCCGCGCATCAGAACGTCTACGACGCGATCCTGGACCTCTATGGCCGTGGCGAGCCGGCCGACGCCGTGACGGTGGCCGCGGAACTGGACCGCCGCGGGATGCTGCGCCGGATCGGCGGTGCGCCCTATCTGCACACCCTCATCTCGACCGTGCCCACGGCCGCCAACGCGGGCTACTACGCGACCATCGTGGCCGAGAAGGCGCTGCTGCGCCGGCTGGTGGAGGCCGGGACGCGGGTGGTGCAGTACGGCTACGCGGGCGCCGAGGGTGCCGACGTGGCCGAGATCGTCGACCGCGCGCAAGCCGAGATCTACGACGTCGCCGACCGCCGGACGTCGGAGGACTTCGTTCCGCTGGAGGATCTGCTGCAGCCGACGATGGACGAGATCGACGCCATCGCCTCCAATGGCGGCATTTCGCGCGGCGTGCCGACCGGCTTCACCGAACTCGACGAGGTGACCAACGGTCTGCATGCGGGTCAGATGATCATCGTGGCGGCCAGACCCGGCGTGGGCAAGGCGCTCGCGTTGGACACGCTGCTGCCCACGCCGTCGGGCTGGACGACGATGGGTGACGTCGCGGTCGGTGATGAATTGCTTGGCGACGACGGGCGCCCGACGCGGGTATTGGCCGCTACCGACGTGATGCTGGGGCGGCCATGCTACGAGGTGGAATTCTCTGACGGGACAGTGATCGTCGCCGACGCAGCGCATCAGTGGTTGACCGAAACACGCGCATCCCGGAAGTCAGCGCAAGCTGCGGCGGTGGGGTACAACCGCTACAGGAATCAGCGCACTTTTGCGGCGGTGCGAACGACGGCGGACATCGCTGGAACTCTGCGCTGCGCCACACTAGACCGGCGACTTAACCACAGCGTGGTCAATGCGCGTGCGCTTGACCTACCGGAGCGTGAGTTCTTAATTCCGCCATACACTCTCGGCGCCTGGCTTGGCGACGGTACCAGTGCCGCAGCCCAGATCACCGCCGCCGATCCCGAAATCATCATGCGGATCGAGGCGGACGGCTTAGTAGCGGTTCCGTCGGCGTCCGCGCGGTACCGTTATCAGCTGCGCCTACCGTCCAGCGCTGAGCCGGCTGCTCGCCCGTGTGCGGTATGCGGCAAGTCGTTCATCCCCCAAACGAGTCAGGTGCGGACCTGTGGACGCTCATGCGGTGGCCGGGCACGGTTTGTCTCTGCTCCGGTGCCGAGTCCGGCCTGCGTTCGCTGCGCGGGACCGTCGGCGGGGCTGCGGTTATGCCGGAACTGCCACGCCGCGGTCGGAACATTGCAGGCGCGACTGCGAACAGTCGGCGTGCTCGGTAACAAGCACATCCCCATCGAATACCTGCGGGGCTCCGAGGCGCAACGGCGCGCCCTGCTCGCCGGCCTGCTCGACACCGACGGAACCGTGACGGCGGGCGGCGCCGTCCAATTTTCAGTCACAAACCATCGGCTGGCGTGCGATGCCGCCGAGTTGATCGTCAGCCTTGGCTATCGCTGCCAAACCTCGACCAAGCGCGTCCGGGGCCGTCACGATTCGTCCAGCACCGCTTACACCCTGACCTTTTCCACCGATGATGTGGTGTTCGCATTGCAGCGAAAGGCCATCGCGCACAAGGAGCGCCGGGCCACAGCCGGAACCCAGCGCTCCGGTTCACGCTTCATTGTGGACGTCCGTCCGATCGAGACAGTTGCCGTGCGTTGTGTCGAGGTGGACAACGACAGCCACATGTACCTGGCGAGCAAGGCAATGATCCCCACTCATAACTCCACCCTCGGACTGGACTTGATGCGGTCGTGCTCGATCAAGCACCGGATGGCCAGCGTCATCTTCTCGCTGGAGATGAGCAAGTCCGAGATCGTGATGCGGCTGCTCTCGGCCGAGGCGAAGATCAAACTCGGTGACATGCGTTCGGGCCGGATGAACGACGACGACTGGACGCGGCTGGCGCGGCGGATGAGCGAAATCAGTGAGGCCCCACTGTATATCGACGACTCGCCCAACCTGACCATGATGGAGATCCGCGCCAAGGCGCGCCGGCTGCGGCAGAAGGCCAACCTGCGCCTGGTCGTGGTCGACTATCTGCAGCTGATGACGTCGGGCAAGAAGCACGAATCGCGGCAGGTGGAAGTGTCCGAATTCTCCCGGCATCTCAAGCTTTTGGCCAAGGAGCTCGAGGTGCCGGTGGTGGCGATCAGCCAGCTGAACCGTGGCCCCGAGCAGCGCACCGACAAGAAGCCGATGCTGTCCGATCTTCGCGAGTCGGGATCCCTGGAGCAGGATGCCGATATGGTGATCCTGCTGCACCGCCCGGACGCGTTCGAGCGGGACGATCCACGCGGGGGAGAGGCGGATTTCATACTCGCCAAACACCGCAACGGCCCGACCAAGACGGTCACCGTCGCGCACCAGTTGCACCTGTCGCGATTCGCCAACATGGCGCGGTAGAGGTGTTCGGCGACGTAGGTTCCCATTCAAAATCTCTCAACGTGAACAGGGAACTGGGGTTTCAGCTGGTCCTTGTGCGTCGGCGATCCGTCGCGGCAACAGCAGGGGATTTGGCAACTTATCGTTTCGTACTTCGACCCGAATGCTGCACATGGCTACGGCCGCGGCGCGGTGACAGACCCGGAGCGCACCAAGCAGCGACCGCTGCATCACGTCACCCCGGCGCGCTGTCAAGGGTCGCGTTCTGTGTTGGTCGTACGTTGGCGTCAGATCAGATTATGAGACCGGGGCCGGCGAACGCCCACGACTTCACACGCAGCTGATCCTCGGGATCGCCAAGATCGGGGACCTCGTCGTAGATCTGCATTCCGGTGACCATGCCGCAAAGCGAATTGGCCGCCGCCACGATCGTCGCCCCGTTCTCCGAGTCCACCTGTGTTGCACGCAGACGCAGCTTGTCCGAGCCGTCGACTTCCCACAGCTGCACCTGGAACGTCTCGCCGAGGTCGCGGCTCGCGGACGCGAACCACGGACCGAGGTCCTGCGATCCGATCAGCGACAGTGCCGGCGTACTCCCGAGCTGCGGTCCCGCATGCGACGACACGACGCTCCAGTGGCCGAAATCATCGCGCCGCCAGAGATCGAGATTCATGTTGCCGCGGTCTGTAGCGATCACGACACGCATGTAGTCGAGAAACAGCGCGCTGACGAGGGCCCCGCCTCCGGCGTTATCAGGAGACCAGAACGTCAGTGCGGCTGGATCCGTGATGTCCCAGTAGCGAAACTCGAGACCGCCGCCTCCGCCGAGGCAGGTCACCAGGTGATCGCCAGTACACACGATCGCGAGCTCGATCGGTTCGGGCGTGCCGACAAACGTGATGGACCATTCCGCGTGGCCGAGTGACTCGATTGCGTGCGAGTGATATCGCCAGATCGTGAGACGTGCGGCCGACGTCGGGCGCAAGATCAGCGACGCGAAGCGTTCGTTGTCGATGCGAACCAGCTTGACGAAGGATGCTGTCGCACCCTGCTTGTGCGCCAGCTTCGTGAAGATCGGCGTAGCGGCGGGATCAGGGTGGTATGCATGCACTTCGAGGTGGCCGTTGTGGCCCTGGTAACCGGCGATCACGGTCTGTTCGGTGAGAAACGCGCAGTCGATCCCGTGAGCCGTCGCACCGTCGATGTGTCCGTTGCGAGTCAGCAGGCAGCTCGGCGCGACGGTCCATGCGATCAGCTTGAGATGGTGCGACGTCGTGACGACGGCCGTGACGATCGGGCTTTGGCTGAACGAGGCCATCGCCAGCTCTTCGATCTTGCCGGCGAGCTTCTCGTCGACCCGCGAAATAGTGAAGTTCGACATCTCATGAACCGTAGGTGGTTTGGCTGCGGCCGGGGATATAGATGCCGATGCGACCGCGCTCGTTCTCCCGTCGTGCCCACCAGTTGCCGAGCCGCGCGGCGCCGAATGCCCACGGCCTATGCGGATAGGTCGTTAGCTGTTTTACGGCCGGCAAGGCGGTCGCGTCCAAAGTCACGAACTCGCCGCCCGCGACGCGCAGGGTGACTGTGCCTCCGGCCTTAGGAGCGCCCCAAGCGGAGAGCGCTTCGATGTGTCCTACGGGCGCGGTGCCCACCACGGTTGGTTCGGCGGGGCTCGCGACATCCACCACTGCCAGCCCGTCAGACACCGGCACCAGCAGCCGGCGTTGCACCGAGACCAGCATGCCTCGGTGGGGAAGCTCGAGGTGACCGGCCGGCTGGAGCGTGGCGTTCAAGAGTTCCACGCCGCGATCGGTGAGCGTCGCCAGATGGTCGCTGATCCGGATGCACGCCGAGACGGCCTTTCCACGGTGCGGTTCGCGTGACCAAAAAGACAGGCCGTGTTTGCCCCAATAGATGAGATCGTTTCCCGCCGCAACGGCGCCCTCGGCGGCGCTGGCTTGACCGATGATGCGCGGCATTGCCGGAGAGCTGATGTCGAAGACGGTCACTTCGCCGCCGGCGGCGGCAATCAGAACGGGCGTCCCGTCAAGACGATCGGCGGCAAGAAACGTAATCTCCTGCGCCAGGTCGATCTCATGGCGGCGGCGAAGTTCAACCTGACGCTCGCGCAGCCGTGGAGCAGGGGCGTCAGTTGGTGCCGCGGTCTTGCCACCCACCGGGGAACTGGCCTCAGGTTTTTCCGGCGCTGTTCCGGAAGCGGCGATCCGATTGACGCGCAATGCGCCACCGTCAGGGAATATGCCTGTGAGCGCGGCTCTTCCGTCCGCGCCGACAACCGAGCGTGCAACGACTCCCGACGCATCGCTGAGCGTGAACGCGTCGCCCGGTGTTGCGCCTGTAATCAGCGACTCCCAGAGATTGGCGTACCCCTCGGGTGCCGGATCCACCAGCCAATGGGGATCGAACTGGCCGGCGATGCCGAACAGCCCGGTCTGCGGCGCATCGCAGTTGGCTTCAAGCTCGGGTATCCGCAGTGCTAAGCCGCTGATCTGCTGTTCGGTGTAAGCGGGAACTTCGCCCAGCGACACGGTTCGACAGCCACCGCTGGTTTCCACCCGCAACACCAGCGGATAGGGATTCTGCCAGTACGGGCTGTTCAATGGCAGGTCGCCCGGCTCAAAGTTGAAGGTGATATCCAGCGGCAGCCAATTGTCGGCTCCGGGTTGAATCACCATGCGGGGAGCGAAGATATTCAACGGATCGTTCAAAACCTGGATCTTGTTGCATAAGGTCACGTTCGGGCCGCCGGGCATCGTCGATCCGGTCAGCTTGAGCTCGGCCTGGGTACCGATGCGGAATTGGCCGCAGGTTCCAAGAATGCCCCAGGAAAAGCGGTTGATGACATGAGTGTGCAGCTTGGGTTTGCCGACATGCAGAATGTCCAGCTTTCCGCCCAGTACCGGACCGGTTGACGTCGCAAAGTACTTGTCGAGGACGAGCGAGCCGAAGTCGACAGTGGTCCCGAGGGTGAGCGGGTCAAGACTTGCGGGATAGTTACAGACGATGAGGGAAGAGTTTTCCAAAGTGCAGGCGGAGGGAATATCGTTCGGGTCAGGTGCGAAGGTCTTGGCGGCAGCGGCGATATCTCCGATGGGCCCAAAGCACACAAAGGCGTCCCAGTAGTTCGGCGAAATATCAAAGCCGATAACCGCTTTGAGCGTGTTCTTGGCAGGGACGGACAAGCCGGCCTGCATGCTCGCGCTAAATCCGATGTCGCACCCGAGGGCCGCCCAGGAGTCGCCGCTCAAGGCCAGTGACACTCCGCCGTCGAATTGCTTGTTGTTATCGGCTTCGATCTCGAACGAGCCCGAATGCCACTTGCCGACGGGACCTGACGAGACGGAAACGTCACTGCGGGTAAGCGTCATCCCGGCAACCAACTGCTCGAACGCGCCCACGACCAGTCCAGAGTGGAGGAGAATGCCCCAATCAAGGCCGGCGAGAAACGATTCCACGGGAGAGTCGGCGAAATTACCCCATGGACCCTGGTTGGCGGGGGAGTCGCCTAGCGCCAACCGCACTGACAGAATGCTGAACTCGGAGTCCGTGGCGATCTTAGCTTTAGTGACGGTGAGATCGCCAAGCACATTCGGCAGCGCCCCCAAATCAAGGCCAGTACATAGATTCAACGATTGGAGAATGCCGTCGAGTGCCGCCACAGCATCCTTGGGTATCTCAACCAACGAGGTCACCGTGTTGTAGCTAAGACAAATCTCGGCGTCGTGGCTGGTCACATTGAAGTAAATATTGATGCCAGGATTCAGGTTTGCGAACGTATCCGTCTTCGCGGGGTCGAGCAAGTCGGTCTGGTACTTGAGGAAAATTCCTGCCGTGATGATTAGTTGCAGGCCGGACCCATGATGGGGAGGCGCATCACCTAATGTCGCGGGCTGATCGAATTCCACGTGGTCGACGACGTAAACTGGCCCGTCCTTGCTGAGTTGGAATTCCTGGCCGGCGCAAATGGTTTCGGCGCGAATCCGATTCATGATCAAGAGGCCGAACGCGCCGGCGTTGATTTGCAGTTCCGCCAATCGTGGGCGTTCAGCCGGATAGGTGATCGTTCCTGCGCCACCTGCACCGCCGCCGGGCCTTGGACCTCCCCCGATAGGCCGCGGGTAAATGGTTTGTGCCATGATTTCGCCCCCAAACTAAGATGCGAGCAGTTAGAACGTACTCCACTCGCAGTTTGGTGCGGAAGGGTTGGTGTGTCGGTGTGGGAGATGTATCAGGCGTACCGCCCTGCTGGTCCGGTCGA
This sequence comes from uncultured Actinomycetota bacterium, assembly GCA_963820045.1. Taxonomy (GTDB): domain Bacteria; phylum Actinomycetota; class Actinomycetes; order Mycobacteriales; family Mycobacteriaceae; genus Mycobacterium. The sequence continues at coordinate 600,008 of CAWFYN010000010.1, read as the reverse complement.
CTAGGGTCCCGATCGCCCGGGCCATCGAATTGCTACCCGGGATCGCGCCCGATCTTCTGAAGCACTAGCTTTCCTGGAGTGACGTCCTCAGCTGCCAGTGCCCTCGCGCGGTGGATTGCTCCCCTCCTGACTGTTGCGGCCATGGCCTGCGTGGGTATTTCCGCCCACCCACTGCAGGTCGGCCCCGCCCCGACGGTGCGCTTGGTCAGCGACGGGGACCCGTTGGCCGGAGCGCCGTTCTACGTCAATCCCACGTCGGCGGCCATGCGCGCCGCGCAGAGCGCCGATCCGCCGAGTCCCGAGTTGACCGCCATCGCCAACACCCCGCAGGCGTACTGGATCGTTCCGGGCTCGTCGGCAGGCACGGTCGGGAAGTACACCGGCGACGCACAGGCTGCCGGTGCCATCCCGGTTCTGGCGGTCTACGGAATTCCGCACCGTGATTGCGGCAGCTTCGCCGCGGGTGGCTTGGCGACGGCCGACGACTACCGCGGGTGGATCGACGGCATCGCATCCGGCGTGGGTGCCTCGCGGGTGGCGATCGTCGTCGAACCTGATGCGCTCGCCATGGCCGACTGCCTCTCGGCCGATCAGCGCCAAGAACGCTACGACTTGATTCGTTACGCCGTCGACACGCTGACCCGGGATCCGGCCGCGGCCGTATACGTCGACGCCGGTCACTTGCGCTGGCATAGCCCCGAAGACATGGCCGCCAGGCTCAACCAGGCCGGTGTCGGCCACGCTCGGGGTTTCAGCGTGAACACCGCGAACTTCTTCACCACCGAGGACGAAATCGGTTACGGCGAGGCCATTTCGGGGCTCACGAATGGCTCGCACTACGTGGTTGACACGTCGCGCAACGGCGCCGGACCAGCGCCCGACTCCAAGCTCGACTGGTGCAATCCCAGCGGCCGGGCACTGGGCACCCCGCCTACCGCGGCTACCGCAGGCGCGCACGCCGACGCCTACTTGTGGATCAAACGTCCCGGTGAATCCGACGGATCCTGCGGCAAAGGTGATCCCGCGGCGGGCACGTTCGTGAGTCAATACGCCATCGATCTGGCCCGCAAGGGCGGCCAGTAGGTCGAAGCGTGCTCAGATCTTCAAATAGCCCTTGTCGGCTGGGATTTGGGCCGCGGTGATCAGCGAGGAAGCGTCGCTGGCGAGCCATACCACAATGTCGGAGATCAGGTCGGGAGCCGCCAGCGATTCGGTCGGCAGTGCGCCCGGTGAGTAGCTGTGGATGTAGTGCGGATGGTCCTGAAAGACTTGGTACATCGACAGGTCGTTGCCCATCGGAGTGTCGGTGCCGTAAGGGTGCACCGAGTTGACACGGATGCCGAATTCGCCTAGCTCGACCGCCAAAGAGTTGGTGAGCCCGACCACGCCGAACTTGCTGGCGCAATAGTGACCGCAGCCCGGGACGGCCTTGATGCCGGCCGCCGAGCTGATCGTGATGATGGATCCGCCGTTGCCGGCCGCGATCATCGGTGGGACGGTGGCTTTGACGGTGTTCCACAACCCGGTCAGGTTGGTGTCCAGGGTCTCCTGCCACTGCTGGGCCGAAATCTCCCACAGCCGACCCCAATTCAGCACGCCCGCGTTGGCCACGACGATGTCGAGGCGGCCGAACTGTTCGACCGCGTTCGCCACGACCCGCTGCTGGCCGGCCAAGTCACGAACGTCGACCTCATCGGCGAAGATCTTGCGACCCTCGCCCTCCACCAGGCTCACGGTCTCGGCCAGGTCCTCGGGGAGGGCGGGGGGATAGCCGTTGTGTTCGGCGACCGGCGCACAGGCGTCGATCGCGACGATGTCGGCGCCGGCCCGCGCCAGCCGGATGCAGTGGGAGCGGCCTTGGCCGCGCGCGGCGCCGGTCACGTACGCGACTTTGCCGGCTAACGGGGCGACGGGATCGGTCATGCCGATGGCTCCTCTGCTTGCGACGCTGGCTCTTCAGGGTTGCGGCCGATGATAGACAGTGTCGTTCTGGGAGTTAACGAAATAGGCGAAAGACCCCGATTACCCGCGGCATGACATGACAGGGCGCGAACGACGGCACTACCGGCGACAGCGGTTAGTCGGCGGCGGCCAGCACGTCACGCACCGCCTCGTCGACCGTGCTCAATAAGTCCGGGTCTATGCCGGCTCGGCCGCGCACCAGAACCGATGCGTTATTGGCGGGCGGTAACCCCTCGGCCGGGCAGAGGCCGTCGGGCATTTTGCCGATCATCGGCAGCAGCGCCACCCCAAGCCCCGACCGTACCGCCGCGTACAGTCCAGACAGATCACCGCATTCGGCGGCGATCTCGTAGGCGATGCCGTGATTTTCCAGGATGGCGAAGGCCGGCTCACGCAAGGTGCACGGCTCCGAGAAGACTACCAGTGGCAGTGGCTCTCGCGCCGGCACGGCCAACGTGCGCGCCGAAACCCATTGCAGCCGAACCAGTCCGGACGCGTTGGCGCGGTCCAAGCCCGCGCCGTCGAGCATGATCGCCAGGTCCACCAGCCCGCGTTCGATCGAGTCGGCCAGGGAGACATTCCGGTCGAGCCGAAAGCGCACCCGCCGGTCGGGAAGCCGCTCCCGCAGCGCGCCGGTCAACCCGGCCAGCATCACGTCCGCGCCATGCTCGGTGGCACCGATCGTCAGGAGCTTGGGTTCGGTAGCGCCCAGGTCAGTGAGCGCCGTGTCGTGTGCGGCCAATATCGCGCGGGCATGCCGCAGCGCCTTCAGGCCCATCTCGGTGAACACGATGCCGCGACCGGAGCGTTGGATCAGCGGCTCGCCGACCACGGCTTCAACCCGGCGCAGATGCTGGCTGACCGCGGACTGACTCAGGTGCAGCGCCGCGGCGGCGCGGTGAAACCCGCCACAGTCGGCGACCGCGATCAGGCTGCGAAGCGGCGCGATGTCCAGCACCTGGGTCATAGCAGCACCATAGTCTGATCAGCAATCCTGATCAATTGATGTGCTGAGCCTATCGATCTCGGTTGCACCGGCGGACGACCGATAAGGACACGCGATCAATACCGATCGACAATATTCGTTGGACCGCGGGCGTCGGTCTGGGTCAGCATGGGTCGCATGGACCTGCCGCGCATGCCGCTGACCACCGCGTCGGCGGTGACGTTCTTTTACGCGCTCGGTTACCCCATCGGGGTGCTGGCGGTGAGCGCCATGGCGCCCATGGCCGCGTTGGTATTGCGATTTGGTTTGGCCGCAACAATTTTGGCCCTCTGGGCGGTGCTGGCCAAGGCGCCCTGGCCGCGGGGAGCGCAGCTCGGCCACGTCGTGGTGGTCGGCCTGCTGATCCAAGCGGTCCAGTTCTGCTGCCTCTACGAGGCCGTTCAGCTGGGCTCACCGGCGGTGCTCTGTGCGGTGGTGATCGCGATGAACCCGGTCGCTACGGCCATTCTGGCCGCCGTGTTCCTGCGCGAGCCGCTCCGTCCGCAACGGGTGGCCGCGCTCGCGCTCGGTGTCGTCGCGGTGCTCGCCGCGTGCGCCAGGAGGCTGACGAGTACCCACGGCGTGGACCCGGTCATCGTGCTGCTTGCAGTTGCCCTGCTTGGTCTTTCGGCCGGCGGGGTCTATCAGCAGCGATTCTGTGAGGGTGTCGACTTTCGCACGATGAGCGCGATGCAGAATGCGGTCGCGCTGATCCCCGCGGCGGCACTTGCCATCCTCACGCCGTTCACCGTGCACGACGCCCGGCGGGCCGCGATCGCGGTCGCCGGCATGGTGCTGTTGAACGCGACGTTGGCGGTGAGCCTCTACGTCCGCGCCATCAACACCCACGGCGCGGCGGCAGTCGCCATGCTGTTCGCCATCATCCCCGCGGTTGCCGGGGTGTTGTCGTGGCTCATGTTGGGTCAGCGCCCCGACGCCGGTGTCGCGGTAGGCCTCGTCGTGGGCGGCGTCGCCTGCTGGCTCAACAGCAGGGCGCCCCGCACGAGCCGCGCGGCGAAGGGGAGCGCGCAGTTCGTCCGGGCGATAGACGCGTCCCCGGTCGGCGAGCCGATTCACGTGCCGTGCGGGGCATCCTCGAGTTCGCGAAGGTAGCGGTCGATCGAGCTGCCAATCCGCCACCACGCCAGGCCATATCGACGCACCGGGAGTGGTCGGCGAGCGACGGCGAGCCGCGCTCGCGGCGATGAGGTAGGCGTGTCGGAGAAATCGGTCGGCCGTGCGCCCTCCCAGCCATGCCGCTGCGGCTACGGTGATCTCTATGACGCCGGCGAGCGGCTCATCCGCAAACCCAGTAAAGCGGCGCCCGAGAGACCGCAAGGCGCAGATCGCCCGGGCCGCCGCCGATGCCTTCAGCGAGCTCGGCTACCACGCGGTCAGCATGGAAAACATTGCCACCCGGGTCGGCATCTCGGCGGCGGCGCTATACCGCCACTCGCAGGGCAAATATGACCTGTTTCGCTCCGCGGTCCTGGCCCTCGGGCAGCGGCTCGTCGACGCCACCGAGTTCGCCGATCACCTGCCCGACGATGCCGATCCCGAGGAGACGTTGCGCGCACTGACGGACGCGCTGATCGACACCGCCATCGTCAACCGCACGGCGGGCGGGCTCTACCGATGGGAAGGCCGCTACCTGCACGGTGCAGACCAGGACGTGCTGGCCGAGCAGGTCAAGCTGGTCAACCGGCGTCTCCAGCGGCCGCTGACCAGGCTGCGGCCCACACTGCAGGCGCGGCAGCGTTGGGTGCTCTCGGCGGCAGCGCTCAGTGTCATTGGCAGCATCACCGACCATCGTTCCCGGCTGGGCAACGGCGAGATCCGGGCCACGTTGGCCGACATCGCGGCGGCCGTGTTACGGGCCGAGGTGGCGGCGCAGCGGAGGAGTGGGTCGGAATCGGCACGGGCAGCGACGATTACAAGCGCCGTCGGCAGCTACGAATTGCTGTTGCACGAATCGATACGGTTGTTCAACGACCGCGGGTACCACGAAACGGGCATGGAGGACATCGCGGCGGCGGTTGGCATACCGGTGGCCAGCATCTACCAATACTTCCCGAGCAAGGCCGCGATACTGGCGGTCTCATACCGGCGCGGGGCCGACCAGCTGTCGGGTGACCTGTCCACCATCTTGGCCGCGGGCAGTGATCCTGAGCAGTCGCTGGTGCAGCTGATCGACGCCTTCGTCGCGCGGTCATTCGCCAACCCCGAACTGGCGCGGGTGTACTACACGGAGCGCCCAAACCTGCCTGACACGGACGCGGTGCTCCTCTACAACATTCACCGCTCCACCGTCGAATCCTGGGCCCGGCTGGCGGTGGCGGCGCGGCCCGAACTGACGCTCGGCCGCGCGCGATACGCCGTACACGCTGCCTTTGCCCTCGCCGTCGACATCGGCCAGCTCGTCATCCCCGGCCCGAGTCAGCCCGCCCGCATGACAGTGCGCCGGCTGATGGAAATCACCTTGCTCGGCAAATCCGCCACGACCTCCGGCAAGGCCCCTCGCGACGGGACGCAGCGCCGCTGATTCGACGCGGATGCACGTCGGACCAAACCTGAATGCCTAACGCCGTTTCGCCAACGGGTGCATGACCTAGCGGAGACGGCCGTTTCAAGAATGTTGGCAGAGACCGCGATTTACTTGGCTCAGCCGTAATACCTAAAGGCGCAGGCGAATTGCTTACGAGGGCTGATGGATGGGGGCTGACGGCCGGCCGCGGTTGCCCGCCGTGCTACCACGGAGTCACCGCGTGCTCTCGTCGGGGAGGTCACGCCGGGACTGGTGCAATCCCGGCGCGTCGGGGTCATCGTTCTGGTGCTCCAGTTGTTCCTGCAACCTGCGCTGTTCCTCGGTCGCCTGTCTGGCGTCCTCGGGTGCGGGTGGGGGGTCGGTGTTGACTTGCTGGTCCACGTGAGACTCCTCTGACCGTCTGTGATGTTCCAGTCAGGGTCTCCCGAATCCTCCGCTTCGAAACCTGGCCGAGTCCGTGAAGCGCATTCCACCTGCGTCGGCGCCTTCGGCCGAGGCGTGCTAGCCCAGATGCGCGGACAGCAGCCACGCCCGCATCGACTTGCGGCCGTTGCCCTCGTCGCGAATGTCGGCGCCTGCGAAGGCCTCGACACCTGCCAGGAAGCTGTCGGGCACGTTGGCGTGAATCCGTGCCGGCCGGATCTCGTCAATTACCCAATACTTGGCGACCACCTCGCGCAACTCGTCCTCGGTGACCGCATTGATCGGGCCGTCGGCCGGCATGCCCTCGCGGTCGAAGACCAGCACAAAGTAGGAGGCTCCCGGGGCGGCGGCCCGCACGATGGACTGCTGATAGCCGTCGCGCAACTCGACGGGCATCGAGTGAAAAAGGGTGCTGTCGACGATGGTGCCGAAACGCCCGTCGTAGCCGCCGAAGTCGCTGATGTCGGCGACGTCGAAGCTGGCATTGGCAAGGCCTCGCCTGGCGGCCTTCTCGCGCGCCAACTTGATGGCGGTGGGCGACTGGTCCAGGCCCACCGTGGTGAACCCGCGTTCGGCGAGGAACAACGACACCGCCGCCTCCCCGCAACCCGCATCGAGCACGTCGCCGTGGAAGTTCCCGGCCTCGATAAGGGCCGCGATCTCCGGCTGCGGCTCGCCGATGCTCCACGGCGGCCGATTGCCCTCACCCATCTCGGGGGCTTCGCCGCGGTAGGCGGATTCGAACATTTCGTGAGTCGGCTGAGACATGCCACCGTTATATCAACCACACTGATATATGTCAATGCGGCTGATATGAGGGAGGTCCGCTCACTTAAGGGTGGCCGTCAGGTAACCGGAGTCTTCGCCGAACGAAGCCAGCTCGTCATTGGGCACGTCGAACCCGTGGCCGGCAAAGGCCTGATCCGTTGTTCGGATGTCGACCTGCCAGCCATGCGCGGCCAGGTAGTCGGCGGCGGTGTTGCGGTCGCCGGTGTAGAACAATTCGGCCAAATTGATGGTGGAGCCCAGGCGTTGCGACCGCTCGGTCAGCTTCTGCGCCCAGTCGGGCGGAATGTTGCGCAGATCCATGTGTTCGGTCGCGATCCGGCTGCCCGGCGCCGACAGCGCGACGATGTTGTCGAACAAACGGTCCTGTGCCTCGGCCGGCAGGTAGACGAGCAGGCCTTCGGCGCTCCAAGCCGTTGGCGCGTTCGCGTCGAATCCGGCCTCCACCAGCGCGGCCGGCCAGTCGTCGCGCAGGTCGATCGCCACCGTGCGGCGCTCGGCGACCGGCGCGGCGCCCAAGTCGGCCAGTACCCGCGTCTTGAACTCGATGACCTCGGGTTGGTCGATCTCGTAGACCACCGTGCCGGCCGGCCAGGGCAGTCGGTAGGCCCTGGTGTCCAGGCCGGAAGCCAGTATCACCGCCTGGCGAACACCGGATTCTGTTGCCTGCATGAAGAAGTCGTCGAAGTAGCGGGTGCGGACCGTGATCTGCTCGTTCACGGCCGGGCGATTCAGCAGGGGATCGTCGGACCGGTCGATCTCATTGTCGAGGAGCCTGACGAAGACGTCGCTGCCCACCGCGCGAACCAGCGGGTCGGCAAAGGGGTCGTTCAGCAGGGGCTCGGGCCCTTTCGAAGCGATCGCCCGCTGTGCGGCGACCGCCGTTGCGGTCGCCCCCACGCTGGAGGCCAAATCCCAGGTGTCGTTGTCGGTGCGGGCCACAACCCGACTCCTCTCCGTCATTAGTTAGGTCGTTTAAGCGATGATGCCGACTGTACGCGCCGGGCGCGGACCGACGGTCGGCATGCGCACGGGGGATGAATACGGAGCGACGACGTGTTGAGATCGGGTATGGCTGACGACATCGAGCTGAGCCCGCGGGACTGGGTACGTGAGCAGACCGAGCGGATTCTGAAACAAGGCACGACCGACGGGGTAGAGATTCTCGATCGGCCCGTCGTTCTGGTGACCGTGACCGGGGCAAAGTCCGGCAAAAAGCGGTATGTGCCGATGATGCGCGTCGAACACGAAGGCCGCTACGCCATGGTCGCATCGAAAGGTGGCGCCCCCGCGCATCCGTTGTGGTACTTCAACCTGACAGCCAATCCGGAGGTGACGCTGCAAGATGGCGATAGGGTCGTCGCGCTGAGGGCACGCGAGCTCGAAGGGTCCGAGCGTGAGCAGTGGTGGCAACGGGCGGTCGAAGCCTATCCGCCCCTATGCCGAGTACCAGACCAAGACAACGCGACAGATACCGGTGTTCGTTCTGGAGTAAATACGCTGCACCCCAATTTATTCCGCTGGCCGGAGCGCATAGTACGGGGTTTCGCAAAGTCGACAGACCTGCGCGGCAAGAAACATTTGCATTCGATATGCGCCCGGCTCGTCGGGTTGCGGCGCTTTTGACCGCCCATACCTTCGGTAGGCGTAGCCAAGCACGCCCAGCCAAACGACGACGTTTGTGGCGATCGTGATCGCCTGGCGACGGTCCCCGGAGCGCAGCACGGTCATTATCCACTTGGTGGCCAATTACCTCGATCATGCTGCGCACCAAGCGATCAGCGACTGGCAACGCCGCCACTGCGCCACCGGCGGGAAGGTCAACATCCATAACGAACCGATGGAACCTCATGGGCGCGTGGATAAGTCGTCCACAGCACACCGCCGCGCAATCCGCCTCAGCTTGGTCGAGGCGGACACCGCCTAGCGTGAGTCGTCACGCTCGGCGCGCGTAGGCCGGGCCCCGGGGGAAGCATGTGCCGGCGAACGAGTTTGTGCCAGCGCCGTTGCCGGTACCGGAAAATGCCGGCGGCGGCCCACGCCACGATGGCGGTGGCGGCCCCCGCCTCGATTTCGACAGTGTCGCTGTACCGGCACGACCGCTCGTCGATCGGTTCGACGCGTAGCGTGTGATCCCAAGCTTGGAGAATCCCGCCGTGCTCGTGGGTGCGAACCGTTCCGGCGGTCTTTTCGATTTGCACGATCTCGATCGTGTGCCGATAGGCCGGTAGCAGATGAAAAGCGAATAGCCAGGCCGTCCCACGCTCACCCAAGCGCAGTGGCTCTGCGCGCCCGGTGAGGGCAGGGATGCCGAACAGGCCCTTGCACACGTAAAGGAATGTGACGGGCGACAGCATCGCCGACCACACGCGGTCGGCCGTAGTGGGCAGTACGGTTTCGACGTAAATGGTGCGCATCGCGTCTCCTGGCAGTAGTTAGGCTACCCTAAGTCTGCCTGGTGGCCGTCCGGTTGGCTACTCGATCTTCGGGAGGGGTCAACAATCACGCCGACGGATCCGTTTAAGCGAGGCCAGTAGTCCAACGGCAACGAGCCTCGTTTCGCTACTTCAGATCGGCGGCAACCTGCTGTAGTGCGGCGAGGTGGTCATCGACGTTCGCAAGCCCCGCGTTCATCGTGTTGACCGACACATGGGTGGCACCCGCGGCTCTCCAGGCCGCGATGTCGGCCGCGACTTTGTCGCGGTCACCGGTCCAGCTGACCCGGCCCTCCATCCCGAGGCTCTCTGCCTCCCGGCCCGCGGCCGCCGCCGCGCGCTGCACCTGTTCGCGCGCGTGGTCCAGACCGGGCCCGGGAGCCGTCATCGGGAACCAGCCGACCCCGAGCCGGCCCGCGCGTTCCAACCCGCGGTCGGAGGCCGCGCCGAACCACACGGGGATCGGGCGTTGGGTGGGCAGCGGCGCCAGCCCCGCCGCCGTCACCGTGTGGTACTTCCCTTCGAAGGTGACCGATCGTTCGGTCCACAGCCTGCGTAACAGCTCGATCTGCTCCTCGGAACGCTTGCCGCGATTGGTGAACTTCTCGCCCAGCGCCTCGTATTCGACTGCGTTCCAGCCCAATCCGACACCGAGGCGGAACCGCCCGCCGGTCAGCAGATCGACCTCGGCGGCCTGCTTGGCCACCAACGCCGTCTGTCGCTGCGGCAGGATGATCACGCCGGTGACCAATTCCAGCGACGTGATGGCGGCCAGGTAGCCGAACACGACGAACGGCTCATGGAACGTCGAGTCGATGTCGTAGGGCCCGTCCCAGCCCCGGTGCACGTTCGGGTCGGCGCCCACGACGTGGTCATAGGCAAGGATGTGGGTGAATCCGAGTCCTTCGACGCCCTCGCCGTACGCGCGCACGACCGCGGGATCGCCGCCGAGCTCGGTTTACGGGAACACAGCTCCAATGCGCATTGGGGGTTCAACCGGACCGTGGTGGGATTGCTTCCCGCGCGCAACAAAACTTTCCGAGGGTGCCGTCTTCGCGCCTCTCGGCAAGTGGTCGCTGAAAAGCGACGGTATTGAGGTGTACCCGGGGGAATGTCCGACACCGTCTCGCCTCGATGATGGACGGTGTGACGACAAAAAATGTCAGCTGCGCGCTGCGGATCGGCAAGTTCGAGCGGACGTTCGAAGCTGAGCTGACCGCGCGCTACGACATTCCGAAGCTCCCCGACGGCCCCGGACAGGCCGATTTCCTGGCCGAGTATGCGGCCGACATCCGTGTGGTGGTCACCTCGGGTCCGCCCGGCGTCGACGCCGACACCATCGCGACGCTGCCCAACCTGGAGGTGATCGTCAACAACGGCGCCGGAGTGGACCTGATCGATCTCCCGGCGGCACAGCGCCGCGGCATCGGCGTCAGCAACACCCCCGACGTGCTGTCGGACACGGTGGCCGACACCGCCCTGGGCCTGATCCTGATGACCCTGCGCCGTTTCGGTGCCGCCGACCGCTACGTGCGGGCGGGCAGATGGGTGCGCGACGGCCCGTTCCCCTACGCCCGGGACGTCAGCGGCCTGCAGGTCGGGATCCTGGGTCTGGGCCGCATCGGTTCGGCCATAGCGACCAGGTTGCTCGGATTCGACTGTGCCATCGCGTATCACAACCGCCACCGCATCGACGGATCGCCGTACCGCTACGCGGGATCGCCGGTCGAGCTGGCCGAGTCGGTCGACGTCCTCGTCGTGGCCACCACGGGGGACCCCAAGACGCGGCATCTGGTCGACCGGACCGTCCTCCAGGCATTGGGCCCAGAGGGCTACCTCATCAACATCGCCCGCGGCAGCGTCGTCGACCAGGACGCACTCGTGGAGTTGCTGGCCGGCGGCGCCTTAGCCGGGGCGGGCCTGGACGTCTTCGTCGACGAACCCCACGTGCCGGGCGAGCTGTTCGGCCTGGACAACGTGGTGCTGTTCCCGCACATCGGCAGCGCCACCGCCCGCACCCGCAGGGCGATGGCCCTGCTGGCGATTCGTAATCTCGACAGCTACCTCGACACCGGCGAGCTGGTGACACCGGTGCTGCGACCGCGGAGATGACCGCGGGGCCGCTGGTGTCAGATGCCTCACATCCGGCTGGTCCCCAACCGATTAACGGGTATCAGGCCATCCACCATGAGTGACACGACCCAGCGCGAGCTCGGAGAATCCGACAGTCCGATCGAGGACGAGCTCGAGGACGCCTTCAGCAGGATGCTGAGCGAGGGCACCCAGCGCCTGCACCGCACCTGGCGCGGCGTGCTGGTCACCGGCTTTTTCGGCGGCACCGAGGTAGCGCTCGGGGTGCTCGCCTACCTGTCGGTGTTGGACGTCACCCACCGGCCCCTAGTGGCCGGCCTGGCGTTCTCGATCGGCTTCCTGGCCCTCCTGCTGGGCCGCAGCGAGCTGTTCACCGAGGGCTTCATCATTCCCGTCGTGACCGTGGCCGCCAAGCGGGCCAGTGGCCGGCAGCTATTCAAATTGTGGGGCGGCACCATGTTCGCCAACCTGGTCGGGGGCTGGGTGATCATGTGGCTGATCATGACCGGCTTCCCCCAACTGCGCGCGCAGACCATAGAGTCCGGCACCCACTTCGCCGCCGCGCCGCTGTCGGGACAGAGCATGGCGCTGGCCATTCTCGGCGGCATGGTCATCACGCTGATGACCCGAATGCAACACGGCACCGACTCGGTCCCCGCCAAGATCGCGGCAGCCGTCGCCGGAGCTTTCCTGCTCGCCGGGCTGCAGTTGTTCCACTCGATTCTGGACTCATTGCTGATCTTCGGCGCGCTGGTCACCGGCAACGCGCCCTTTGGTTACCTCACCTGGCTCGGCTGGTTCAGCTACACCGTGGTGGGCAACATGATCGGCGGGCTGCTGTTCGTGACGCTGCTGCGACTGCTGCGCAGTAAGGACCGGCTCGAGGAGGAACGCGCCGATGCCGGCTCCTCCTGAGGTAGCCCCTCGTCAAAGCAGTTGCGGCATAACCTCGCTCGCCAGCAATTCGAGGTGCGCCAGATCGGATAGGTCGAGCAACTGCGTGTATACGCGCTGTACGCCGATCTGTTTCCAGGCGCCCAAGTTGTCGACGATTTCGGCGGGTGTGCCGACCAGCGGACTGTTCGAATGCAACTCGTCGACGTCGCGGCCGATCGCTGCGGCGCGGCGGGCCACCTCGCCGTCGTCGCGGCCGGCGCAGAGCACGAATGCGCTCGAGTAGACCATCGAGTCGTCCGGCCTGCCGGCGGCGGCGACCGCTTGTGCCACCCGCCGATATTGCTTCTCGGCCAGATCGATCGGCGCGAACGGCACGTTGAACTCGGCCGCGTACTCGGCCGCCAGCCGCGGGGTGCGTTTGGCCCCGAGGCCGCCGATGACGATCGGAGGATGCGGGCGCTGCGTCGGTTTGGGTAGCGCCGGTGAGCCGACGATGGTGTAGTACTCGCCGGCGTAGTCGAAGGTCTCACCCGGCTTTGCGGTCCACAGCCCGGTGATGATGGCCAGCTGTTCCTTGAGCCGCTCGAATCTTTCCCGCAGCGGCGGAAAGGGAATCCCGTACGCCTGGTGCTCCTTTTCGAACCAGCCGCTGCCCAGACCGAATTCGACGCGTCCGGCACTCATGTCGTCCACTTGCGCCACCGCGATGGCCAGCGGACCCGGGTAGCGGAACGTCGCGGAGGTCACCAGGGTGCCCAGCCGGATGGTCGACGTCTCCCGCGCGATCGCACCCAGGGTCACCCAGGAATCGGTGGGACCCGGCAAGCCGTCGCCACTCATCGCCAGGTAGTGGTCGGACCGGAAAAACGCCGCAAAGCCCAGCTGCTCGGCAGTCTGGGCGACGGCGACCTGATCCGCGTAGCCGGCGCCCTGCTGCGGCTCGATGAAGACACGGAATTCCATCGGACCCCTCATGTATGTGGTTGTACGGCAACCTGATCCCGAACGTGTACCCGCCCGTGGCCAAAGCGAGACGGCGAACCGGTTAGCAGCCCACCCGCAACTGGGTATGCCCTGAGTATGACCTCACACCCTCCCCCCATGGTCGTCACTCCCGGGCGATTGACCTGCGCCGGTGCCGCCGACGCGGTTATGGCGGCGGAACTGCGCCACGCCCTGCGGCGGTGGCTTCAAGACGCGACCGAGGCATCTGCCGAGGTTCGTGACGACATCATCCTCGGTGTCAACGAGGCGCTGGCCAACTGCGTCGAGCACGCGTACCGCGCCCACCGCACGCTCGGCACCATGAAACTGCAGGCAAGCCACGATCGCGCCGCCCGGTCGATCAGCGTGTGCGTCAGTGACCGCGGATCCTGGCAGCATCCCTCGCCGCAGCGGCTCAGCGATCCGCGGCGGTCCCGCGGCATCATGCTGATGCACGCGCTCGCCGACCACTGCACCATCAACGCCCGCCCCAACGGCACGACGGTGTGCCTGGACTTCACCACGAGCCCCTAGTCGCCGCCCTCACACCCCGACGGCGCGCTCCAAGTCCTTCAGCGACGTCTCGAGGTGGCCCAGCATCCGCTGCAGGTGCGGGACGCTGCGGCGGCACCCGACGAGACCGAAGTCGAGGTTGTCGGCGTTGTTGGTGACGGTGATGTTGACGGCCTGCCCGTCGAGCGGGATGGACAGCGGGTAATTGCCGTCCAACCGCGCGCCACGCCAGTACAGCGGCTCGGAGGGTCCGGTCGAGACGTTGGAGATGACGATGTTGAAAGGCGGTGACGCCGCCGACAGGTACCCCGGGATCAGCCCGAAGAACAGGCCGCCGATGTTGAACGCCGACAGAGCCAATTGCTGAACCGGGGGCAATTGCTGGAACACCTCTTTGGTGTTGTGGATCGATGTGCTGACGATCTCGAGCCGCCTTGCCGGGTCGTCCAGGTCGGTCGCCAGGTTGCACAGGAACGTGCCGACCTGGTTGCCGCCGCGATCATCGTCGGTCTTGCGGAGATTGACCGGCACCATCGCGGTCAGCGGGGCGTCCGGCAGAGCGTTCTGCTCGAGGAGATAGGCGCGCAGGGCCCCCGAGCACATGGCGAGCACGACATCGTTGACCGTCACCCCGACCGCCGACTTGACCGCTTTGATCCGGTCCAACGACCAGGACTGTGCGGCGACGCGGCGAGCGCCGCCGATCCGGACGTTGAACATGCTCCGCGGCGCCCGAAACGGCAGCGTGAGTTGTTGTCCGAGCAGCGCGGCCCGCGCCAGCTTCAGTGTGGATGGCGCCAAGGCGAGCGCCGACCCCGCGGCACCGCCGGCCCGCTCGAGCAGCGACTGGCGCTTCTTCTGCCCCCCGCCGCGTTTGCGGGGCCCGAGGTTCCACGGGACGCGCACCTCGTCATCGTCTGGATCGGGGGTGAAGGCGCGCTGCACCAGCCGCATCGCGGACACGCCGTCCATGAGGGAGTGGTGGTACTTCGTGTATACGGCGTACCGGCCGTCCTGCAGTCCCTCGACGAGGTGGGCTTCCCACATGGGGCGGTGGCGGTCGAGCAGGCTGCCGTGTAGCCGGGATGCCAGCTCCAGCAGGTCACGGACCCGGCCGGGCTCGGGGAGCGCCGAGCGGCGCAAGTGGTAGTCGAGCTCGACGTCGTTGTCGGACGACCACGCGAGGTTGGTCAGGCCGCCGAAGAAGGCCGGGTGCTTTCGGAACAGCGGCTGCACCTCCGTGCACTCGAGCATCGCCTGATAGGACTCGCGGACGAAATGAGGCCCGGCATCCCCGGGCGGTTCGAAGAGTTGCAGCGATCCCACGTGCATCGGGTGTTCGCGTGACTCGCCGATGAGGAACAGCGCATCCGTCGGCGATATCGGTTCCATGGTCAACCCCATTCCTTTCGCTGCACCGTCCATGCGGCGCACGCCCACCTCCTAGTAGCCGTAGTGAGCGTTTGCTAATCGCGAAAGGCGGCGATGATCTCGGGGACCCGGGGATCGGCGCGCAGTTCCTCCAGGGTCTCCGCCAGCGGGACCCGCCAGTTCGGGTACTCGTCGACCGTGCCGGGCAGGTTGGGCTGGCGACGTTCGGCCAGCACGTCGTAAGGCGAGATCAGTTTCAGGCGGCTCGGGGTCGCCGCCAGCAGCCGGTGCATCGCGGCGATGATCGCCGCCTCGTCCGGGTCCGGGCCCGAAAGCAGCCCCTCGGACCGCAACAGCTCCAGCCACTCGGCTCGTTCCTTGTCGGCCACCGACTGCTCGCCCGGCACGTCGTCGAGCAGACCGAGATCGGCGCGGGCGCGGACGTGTTCGCCGCGCAGGAAGCCCGCCGCCGTGGGCAGGTCGTGGGTGGACAGGCTGGCGGCCGCCCGCGACGGCCATTTCGCCGGCGGCAGCAGCGGCTCGCCCGGCGAGGATTCGTCGCGGGTGAACCAGGACACCGCGCACCCCAGCATCTCGTTGCGCGCCAGCGCCTGAGTCACCTCCGGTTCGACGGTGCCCAGATCCTCGCCGACGACGGTGGCGCCCGCCCGGTTCGCTTCCAGCGCCAGGACCGCCAGCATGACGTCGGCGTCGTAGTGCACGTAGGTGCCCCGATCCGGGCCATCGCCCGGGGGAATCCACCACAGTCGCCACAACCCGGCGACGTGGTCGATCCGCAGACCGTCGGCGTGCGCGAGCACCGCGCGCAGCATGTCGCGCAGCGCGGCATAGCCGGTGGCGGCGAGGCGGTCCGGTCGCCACGGCGGCAACCCCCAATCCTGCCCGCGCGGGGTGAAGTTGTCCGGCGGCGCCCCGACGCTCACCCCGGTGGCGAGCACGTCGGCCAGCGCCCACGCGTCGGCGCCGTTCGCGTCCACTCCCACCGGGAGATCGTGCAGCACGCCGAGCGCCATGCCCGCGTCGCGAGCGGCAGCGCGCACCGCGCCCAGCTGCTCGTCGCAGCGTTGCTGTACCCAGGCATGGAACGCCACCCTCGGCGCCAGTTCCCGCCGGGCGGCCGCCACCGCCGGGCCGGCGACGTCACGCAGCGGTATGGGCCACCGGGTCCACCGCCCGCCGTGCCGCTCGGCCAACGCGCAGTAGGTGGCCCAGTCGCGCAGTCCAGCGCCGGCCGCTGACCCATTCAAAGGACTGGGCCTGCCTTCGGCGCGCCACAGCAGCTCCAGCGCCGACCGCTTGGCCGCCCACACGAGGTCGTAGTCGATTCGCTCGGTGATCGCCGAGACCCGCAGCGCGTCCACTTCCGCGCGGGTGTCCGGGTCGGCTCGGTGGTAGGCGTCGAGGTCCTCGATGCGCAGCGCCAGCGGATTGGCGAACCGGCGGCTCGACGGTGTGTAGGGCGACGGCTGGACCGGATGCGTGGGACCGGGCGCGTGCAGTGGGTTGAGCAGCACCGCGCCGGCCCCGTGTTCGGAGGCGGTCCAATTCAGGAACTCCCGCAGGTCGCCCAGGTCGCCGACGCCCCAGGACCGGGCCGATCGCAGCGCGTAGAGCTGCAGCATCCAGCCCCAGGTGGCCGGTGTCGCCGGCACCCGCGGCGGGGCGGCCACCAGGGTGGCCTCCTGGCCGTCGCGCAGATGGAGCCGATACCAGCCCGCGGGCAGGTCGCCGGGCAGCTCGTCGCGTACCTCTGTGCGATCGCCGTCCTCGCTCACTAACAAGGCGGCGCCGGGCAGCGGCCGGGGACGCCCATCGACGCGGACGGCGACGGTGGGTGCCAGGGCGCCGGTGCGGTCGCGCTCGGCCAGCCTGGCCAACTCGCGGCGCCGGTCGGCTTCGCTCGCGGCCTCGACGTCGAGCAGGGCAAGCACCCGGATCACGACGTCGGCGTCGACCTGCACCGTCTCGCGCCGCTCGTTTCGGTAGGAGGTGGCCACCCCGTGTGCCGCGGCCACCCGACGCAGGTCGACGGGTACCGGCTTGGGCTTTGCCATCAGCGCGCCGGCCCGGGTGGACCGCCGGCGGGAGCGATGAGATGAGAGGGACGCGAAAACACAAGGCTCATATACCCATACCGCGGCTCCTCACACGGGCCGCCGAAACACGTTTGGTGGCAGCCACTTTCGCCTAGTGTCCAGTGGCCTGGAAGATGACCCGCCGGGCGATCTGAACCGCGTGGTCGGCGAATCGCTCGTAGAAGCGCCCCAACAGGGTGACATCCACCGCGGCGGCAACGCCGTGCTTCCACCCGGGATCCATCAGCACCGCCAGCAGTTGGTGGTGCAGTTCGTCCATCGCGTCGTCGTCGCGGCGAATCTGCGCCGCCCGGCGAGGATCCTGGGCCACCAACACTTCTCGGGCACCGCCGGCCAGTTGTACGGCCACTTCGCCCATCTCGGTGATGTGCCGGCGCACGTCTTGGGGCACGGCATTGCAGGGATGGCGCCTGCGGGCGATCTCGGCCACATGTACCGCCAGCCCGCCCATCCGCTGCGCATCCGCGGCGATACGAATGGCGCTGACCACCGCGCGCAAGTCGGTGGCCACCGGAGCCTGCAATGCCAGCAAAGTGAACGCGGTCTCCTCGACGCGTGTGTTGACGTCGACGACGTCCTCCTGGCAGGCGATGACGCGCTCGGCCAGCACCAGGTCCGCTTTCAGCAGCGCCTCCGTGGCCTGCTCGATGGCCTCCCCGGCCATCGCGCACATCGCCCCGAGCTGTTCGGTAAGCGTCCCCAACCGATGGTGAAAAGCGGTTCTCATGCCTTAGAGATAGGCCGGGATACGCAAAATAAACGTCGCGGGGTGGCAATTAATTCGTCTCAACGCGTTCGGTCGCCGTGGCCGGCCCGCTACCTGACGTCGTCGGCCAGCTCGCGCGCCTCCTGCTCACTTTCCACCGCGGGCCCGGACCCGGGCAGCGGCTTCCCGGCGACCTCGGGCGTGAACAGCAGCGTGACGGCACCCACCAGGCCACCGAAGATCATCATGTAGGCGGGTGCCATGACGTTGCCCGTGCCCGACACCAACGCTTGGGCGATCAGCGGCGTGGTGCCGCCCACGGCCGATATCGAGATGTTGTACGAGATGGCCAGCGACCCATAGCGCACGTTGGTGGGAAACAGGGCGGGCAGCATGGCGGGCGCGGTGCTGTCGAAACACAGCTCCATCAATCCGATCAGCAGCACGCCGGTGAAGATCACCGGATAGATGGCGCCGAAGCGGATGAGCAGGAACGCGGGAATGGAACCCACGATCAGCAGCGCGCAGCCAGTCCACATGATCGGTTTGACCCCTATGCGGTCGGACAGTGCGGCGACGAGCACCACGGTGACCATCAGGATCGCCAACGTCACCACGATCATCACCAGTCCGGCGGTGTGACCGACGCGGACAAACAGCTTGAGGTAGGTCGGCAGGTACCCGGTCAGCATGAAGTCGGCGACCTGAGAGGTCAGCACCAGAGCCGCGCAGATCAGCAGGCCCCTCCACTGGTCCACAACCGTGCGCCGGAATTGCTGCCGGCCCCCGCCTGACTGGTGCGCGCCCTCCGTCGCACTCTGGTAGGCGGACGACTCCTTGAGCCGTAGCCGCAGAAAAAGCGCGACCAGGCCGAAGGGTGCGCCCAGCAACAGCGGGATCCGCCAGCCGTAGGCCAGCATGGCGTCGTCCGGCAGCCAGGTTTGCAGCGCAGTCACCAGCATCCCGGCGAGCACGAAGCCGACCAGATTGCCCATCGGCAGAAACCCGACCATCATTCCCCGCTTGTGGTCGGGCGCCTGCTCGACCAAATAGGTCATCGCGCCGACAAACTCACCGCCGGTCGACAGGCCCTGAAATATGCGGGCGACGACGAGCAGGATCGGCGCCCAGACACCGATGGCGCTGTAGCCGGGCAGCAAACCGGTCACGGTGGTGCTCACCGTCATCATCAGGATCGTCACAACGAGAACCCGGTGCCGTCCGATGCGGTCGCCGAGTGGGCCGAAGATGAACCCGCCGAGCGGGCGTACCACGAACGCCGCCGCCAGAGTGCCGAACGTGGCGATGAGGTGGACGCCGCTGACGCTCTTACCCGGATAGAACACCTGGGCGAGGGTGGTGGCGATGTAGCCATAAACCCCGAAGTCGTACCACTCCATGAAGTTGCCGATCGCGGTGCCCATGATGGTTTGGCGCATGGCAGGGTCGGCGACCCTGATCTCGTTGCGCGGCCATTTGCTCCGGGGGCCTCGTGCATTCATCGACGAATTGCGTACCCAGATGTTTCGTGGGCCGAACAAATTGCGCTCCCAACCAGCTCTCTCGTCGGATTGACCGGGCCAGGTCGACGGAACTCACTGCCCTTTCAGGCTGCCGATGCGAAGCGACGGGTCCTTGGGCAGGGACTGCTCGTTCGGCGTCGACTGCGAGGTGGCCTCAATATCTTCGACGTAGCGTTGGGGGTCGCGGTCGGTGATCGGCAATCCCGCGGCGGTGGGGTGTTCGGCCATGAAATCGCTGTATTGCCGTCCCAGCGCTTCACGAAGGCCGATGGGAGCGGTGCGACGGAAGTCGGACAGCCCTTCTCGTTCCTCTTCACCCATGTGGTCGTCGTTCGCCTCGCGGGTGCGGCCGACCGCCGCCCACCACTGCTCGGTGCCGACCCGGGCCGCGTTGGCCTCGCGCACCCCGTCGCGAATGTCGTTGTGATCCCCGATGGCGTCGAGCGTCTCACCTTCGGCGTTCTCGGTGCCCCGCTTCAGCAACTGGGGGTAGAAGATCTTTTCCTCGATGTAGGCGTGCACGTCCAGCTTGTCGGCGAGCGGACGCCACACCCGGGCCAGGGCGGTTTGGTCGGCCGGTGTCTTTGCCTGCAGATAGTCCAGCTTGGCAAACTGTTCGCGGAACCACTCATGGTCGGCGAGGATCAACATGGTGATGTCAGCCATCGCGACGCCCCACCTCTCTCACCGCTGCGGTTCGCGGCCATGGTGTCCCATGGTGGCGAACCAGTCAACCGGCCGGGAACGCTCCGGCGGTGCGCCGTCAACGTCCGGATACACTGGATCACCAGCGTGTCGATCGACCGCGATCACACGCCGCGAAAACCCCATCGATGTCAGAGGTTGTTTGTGCCGGAAAACCGCAGCGAGCCCGCAAGCCTAGAGCCGCACTTCGAGGACGTGCAGGCGCATTACGACCTGTCCGACGAGTTCTTTGCGCTGTTCCTGGATCCGACGCGGACATACAGCTGTGCCTACTTCGAACGCGACGACATGAGCCTCGAAGAGGCGCAGCTCGCAAAGGTCGACCTGTCACTCGGCAAGCTCGGGCTGCAACCGGGTCAGACGCTGCTCGACATCGGCTGCGGCTGGGGTACCACCATCGTCCGGGCGCTCGAGCGGTACGACGTCAACGTCGTCGGCCTGACCCTGAGCCGCAACCAGCAGGCGCACGTGCAACAGCGCCTCGACCAACACCCCAGCGCCCGAAGCAAGCGGGTGCTGCTGCAGGGCTGGGAGCAGTTCGACGAACGCGTGGACCGCATCGTGTCCATCGGCGCCTTCGAGCACTTCGGGCGTGACCGGTACACCGACTTCTTCAAGATGGCCTACGAGGCGCTGCCCGCCGACGGCGTGATGATGCTGCACACCATCATCCAGCCGAGCCGCGATGAGTTCGCCGAGCGCGGGCTGCCCATCACCATGACGAAACTGCGGTTCATGAAATTCATCATGGAGGAGATCTTCCCGGGCGGAGACCTGCCCGCCGCCACGACGGTCCTGGAGCACGCCGAGCGCGCCGGCTTCGACGTCAAGCTCGTCCAGCAGCTGCGCCCGCATTACGCGCGCACCCTCGACACCTGGGCGGCCGCGCTCGAGTCTCGCCGCGACGAAGCCATCGCGATCCAGTCCCAAGAGGTCTACGACCGATACATGAAGTACCTGACCGGTTGCGCCGACCTATTCCGCGAGGGCTACACCGACGTCGCGCAATTCACGCTCGCCAAGGTCTGACGAACCCCGGCGCTCGGTCCGGCCGGCCCCGCAATCGGCGCCGGGCCGGTTTATCAGAGCTGCCCCCGGGGTAATTCCACGAGCAACAACCTGATTCGGTAAGCGCCGACCTGCTTCGGCGCAAAACCGCAGGGAGGATTGATCGTGGGTGCCAAGCATCGAATGATGGCAGCGCCGGAGCAAAGACCGTCGGCGGATCCGACCGCGCGGGGCGGGTCGGGCGTCGCGGCGGTTTGTGACGTCGTTTCCGCGACGATGCTGTGCGCCGTGGCCCTGACGGCCGTGGTGCTCAACGCACCCCACGCCGGGAAGCGAACGATCGAAGCGAGCCAGGATCCGCCGGCCTCATCGCAGCCGGTGCGCCAAGAGGGCACGGTGATCGCCGTGTCGCCGGGTTGGGTCACCGCGCGGAGCGGCAATGGGTACGTTCGGACCTTTCGTGTTACCCCCAACACCACGCTCATCGGTCGCGGTGGTCAATCCTCGACTGCCGCAGCACATTTCGCGGTTAACGACTACGTGAACATCGTAGGAACCATTCAGGATGGCACCGCCCTGGCCACCGCGGTGGCCGCCCGCGACGCCGGGCACGGGGATGGACCGCCGATGGATTACCTTGACGGGCCGATAGTTTCGGCCGGCCGCACCTGATGCACCGCACCCATCGGTCCTAGCCTCCCTCAAATCACTTGTAGCGCAAGATCCTTTCTGCGGGACGGTCTCTTCCGCATCCCCGTCTCCGCCAGGCCGCCGCCCCGGCCTACTCTGTATGCCATCGAGCCAGAGGAGGCGTCGTGAGCGAACACGAAGTAAAAATGGTCATCCTGTCGACCGATGATCTCGACGAGTCGATCCGGTTCTACAGCGAGACCCTGGGGATGCCGCTGAAATTCCGCGACGGAGCGCATTTCGCCGCCCTCGACGGCGGGCCGGTCACGCTCGCACTGGCGACCCCCGTGGACCATCCCATGGCCGGTCAGGTCGTCGTCGGCATCAAGACCGCCGACGTCGACGCCGCCGCGAAGGCGGTCGAGGCCAGCGGCGGCGGCATCGTCAAAGGCCCGTACGACGACGCACACGAACGCCGTGCCGTGGTCTACGACAACAAGGGGAACGGCCTGGTGTTCTACAAGCCGCTGGGCCGCTGACAAGCGTTATTTGCCGGTGCGCTCGCGGTGCTTGCACCCGGGCCAGCAGCACGGCCGGCGCATGCCTTCTTCCAGCTCCTCCTGCGTGCGGCGAATGCGGCGCCGTCGGGTCGTCTCCTGCTTGGCGTCCTCGACCCAGCAGATGAACTCGTTGCGGGCCAACGGCGTGATGTCCTTCCACGCGGCGAGTGCCGTGGCGTTGCCGATCAGCGACTCGCGCAGGTCCGCGGGAAGCTTGTGCACCACGCCGCCGGGTATCCGCTGACTGCTCATGGGGTCAGGCTAACCCGCCGTTCAGGTCTCTCGCAGCGGCTAGGAAGGCAAATGCGCGCTGTCGTCGTGCAATTCGTCGCGGCGCAAGGTCATCGGAGTGAGGGCGGGAACATCGCCGCCGGCGACCACGGCACGGGTGATCGGGGTGAGCGCCCGGAACAGGGTCTCCACCTCGTCGTCGCCGAGCGCGTCGAGCGCCGACAGGGAGAGCGCATCGGTGGACCGTTCGATGTGGTCCTTCAGTTCCCGGCCCGTCGCGGTCAGCGAGCCGTCATCGCCCAGCAGTCCGCGCTCGGCCAAGCGCTGCTCGTGGTGCCGCCACGCCGCCTCGTCGTAATCGCGGGTGCGTGCGATGTACTCGCGCGGAACCCCGCCCGCCGCGGCATGCAGCACGTTGGATTCCCGGCCCGAGATGCCGGCGGCGGCCAGCACCGCCACGTGCCCGTCGCCACGGTGTTCGCGCAACAGCGTCGTCGCCTGCCACAGCGCGGCCAGCGGATCGTCGGGCCATGGCAGCGCCAGGTTCGCGGCGAACAGCGGGCGGGCGTCCAGCGGCGCCCGCCGAGCAGCCTTCCCCGCCAATTCCGCCGCGACACGGACAGTTTTCGATTGAGTCCACCCCGTAGCGGCGTAGCGCCGCGACGGCGGACTCCTGCCGGGCGCGCAACGCCGCATCGGGACCGGCCACCTGCCATGCCGCCGGCAGTGCCTTGGCGACGCGCTCGGGCGCGAAGTTGTAGAAGATGGCGGTGACCACCTCGCGCGGCACCATGCCCAGTGGCGCGGCCCGGGCCGCGAAGTAGCCCATCCAGAAACCCCGGTAACCCAGCCCGTCCAACGCCGCCCGCGCCTCCGGCGCGAAATATGTCACCGCATGTACGGGCTCGAAGCGATCGAAGAAGCGCCGCGCCAGTTCGGGTTCTCGTTGCATGGTCGCAGTTAACCACCTCGGTGGCGGCCGGCACTCATAGCCTCAGCAGGCGCTCGGCGTTGCGGTGGGCGATCTTCTCCCGATCGTCTTCGCCGATCGGCATCCGATCGAGAAACTGCCGGCACGCCTTCATGTTTCCGTAGGGGTAGTCGGCGGTGAACACGATGCGGTCGATGCCGATGACGTTGACCATCGCCCGATATGCATTGAAGGACAGACTCCAACTCGGGTCCATCGCGCCGGGCTCCTGGGTGAAGAAATCACCGGCGAGGATGCCACCGTAGAAGTTCTGCCGAAGGTATTCCTTGACGGTGCGTTTGAGGCCGGTCTCCTCTCTCGGAAACGAGTAGTCGGTCCGCCACCCCATCCAGCTCAGTGCCTCGAAGTGGTGGCCCACGATGATCTGCAGCTGCGGGAACCGGTCGAACACCCCGCCCAGGATCAGTCGCAGGCAGTGCACCCCGGTATCGATGTGCCAACCGACCCCGGCGGCCGCCAACCGCGCCGAGATCTTCGGATCGAAGCCGGCGTAGTAGGTGTCGATGATTGGCCGCGGTGGCACGGTGGGATGCAAAAAGATTGGCACGCCGAGCGTTTCGGCGCATTCGAAAACCGGCCAGAAGAAGGTGTCATCGAGGTAGCGGCCGTTGACGTGACCGTTGATCAGGGCGCCCACGAAGCCGTGGTCGCGGACGGTGCGTTCGAGCTCACCGGCGGCCGCCGCCGGGTTACGCATCGGCAAGGTGGCGAAGCCACGGAACCGATCCGGGTGCCGGCCGATCGCGGCCACCACCGCGTCATTGGCCCGCCGGGCCAGATCGACCGCCGCCGCGGGTTCCAGCGTCTCGGGGCCCGGGACGGAGTGCGAGAGGATCTGCATATCGATGCCCGCGGCGTCCATCGCGGCGAGGCGGCCCTCGCCCAGATCGTTTATGCCCGGTGGCCATTCCCCGTCCGCTCCGGGGGAGCCGTAGCCCGCCTTCTTCAGCAGTTCGGTCGCCGAGTCCAGCCCTTCGTTGTGGTGTTCTTCGGCTATGGCCGGGAGCTTGTAGTGCTCTTCGATACCGATGACCTTCATCCTTCTCCTCCCATACCTGGACACCTACGAGGGCGGCGCGTCGGGCGTTCACCGGAGTACCCGGCATGGGCTGCGGGCCACTCCCGCATAGTCTCGAACCCGTGACCATCCGGTATGACGAGGCGCTGCGTGAGCGGATCAGAGTCCATCTGGCGGGCCATGACCGTCGCCTGGTGACCGACCCGACAAAGCGGCACGCGGCGGTCGCCGTGGTGCTGGTCGACTCGACGCTCGGCGAGGACCGGGTCGACCCCGCGCCGGTGGAAGAGTGGAACGGTGATCGCCCGATGCCGGGGCCCGCGCTCGACGGACGGATGGTTGGCGTGTCCGGTGGCGCGGCTTTCTTGTTGTGCCGCAGGGCATCCCGCCTCACTTCACATGCGGCCCAGTGGGCGCTGCCCGGTGGCCGGCTCGACCCGGGCGAGACGGCGGTCGACGCGGCGCTGCGGGAACTGCGCGAGGAGGTGGGCATCGCCCTGCCCGATTCGAGCGTGCTCGGCCTGCTGGACGATTACCCCACTCGGTCCGGGTACGTCATCACCCCTGTCGTGATCTGGGGCGGCGGACGCCTCGATCCCCATCCGGCGCCCGACGAGGTGGTGGCGGTGTACCGGGTGGGGCTGCACCAATTGCAGCGCGACGATTCGCCGCGCTTCATCAGCATTCCGGAGAGCTCACGCCCGGTCGTGCAAATTCCGCTGGGGAATGACCTGATTCACGCGCCGACCGGCGCCGTCCTGCTGCAGCTGCGGTGGTTGTGTCTGGAAGGTCGCCCCGACGCGGTCGACGAGCTGGAGCAACCGGTGTTCGCGTGGAAGTAGCGATCCGCGAACGCCAGGCGCCGGCGTCGACACCCGCCGCTCATTCCTTCGCGCGCGCGGACAGGCGATGCTCGATGATGGACACCGCGCGCTCGGCCCATCGAGTGTTTTCCTCCTCGAGAGCAATTCCGCGCAGCAGCGTCAGGTAGGGACCGATTCGTTCGGCGTGGGCCAGGAATGACTCCTCGTCGCGTCCGTCGAGCATGCGCGCCCGCAACCGTTGGTAGCGTTGCAGTTTGGCGGTTGCCCACCGGAGTCGTTCGACGATGAATTCACGCACAGCGCGGGTGTCACCGGCATCGGCGGCCTGGACTTTGACCAGCAGCTCATCGCGGATCATCGACGGCTTCGGCGCCTTGGCGGTGAATTCCTGGATCGCGTCGCGGCCGGCGTCGGTCAGTGAGAACAGGCGCTTGTTGGGCCGCCGCTCCTGGTGCACGACGCGCGCCTGGATGAGCCCTTGCTCGGCGAGCCGGTCAAGTTCGCGGTACAGCTGCTGAGGGGTGGCCATCCAGAAGTTCGCGACCGAGGCGTCGAAGTCCTTGGCCAGGTCGTATCCGGACAACTCGCCGTCTAGGAGGGCGGCCAATACCGCATCACGCAGCGACATCGACAAATGGTACAACGATATGAGTAATCAACAAAGTGATTAATCGCACTATGGACATGCCGGAACCGACGGCATAGCGTCAACGGCACTTCTCAAAACGAATTCACTAGGCGAGGTGTCGAATGCATCCCTTCCGCAAGGCGGTCGAAGAACGTGACGAGAGGGGCATCCAGGCGCTGTTGGCCGACGGTGTGGTGTTCACCAGCCCGGTGGCGTTCAAGCCCTACGTCGGCAAGCCGATTACCGCGGCCATCCTGCGCGGCGTGTTGCGCATCTTCGAGGACTTTCGCTACGTCCGCGAGATTCACGACGCCAACGGTCGCAACCACGCGCTCGTGTTCGAGACCGGGATAGCCGGAGCGCCGGGGGTCAGGATCACCGGTTGCGACTTCCTGCGTTTCAACGACGATGGTCTCATCGATGACTTCATGGTGATGGTGCGGCCGCTATCGGGCGCGAAAGCGTTGTCAGAGGCGATGGGTGCCCAGTTCGACCGGATCCAGCGGGAGGCTCTCGAGCTGGCCGACGAGTTCGCCACCGCGTAGGAGCAGGCGAGTATGCGAATCGGATTGGGCATCAACTATGCGGGCGGCTTCAAGGATGTGGCCGCCGAGGTGGCCGACCTCGAGCGCGCCGGGCTCGACATTGTCTTTGTCCCCGAGGCGTATTCGTTCGACGCGGTGAGTGCGCTGGGCTACCTGGCCGCCAATACCGATCGGGTCGAACTGGCTTCGGGGATCCTGCAGCTCTACACCAGAACGCCCACGTTGACCGCGATGACCGCCGCCGGTCTGGACTACGTCTCCGACGGCCGGTTCACCCTGGGCCTGGGCGCTTCCGGTCCACAGGTCATCGAGGGCTTCCACGGTGTGCCCTACGATGCGCCGATTGCCCGGACCCGCGAAGTGATCGACATCTGCCGCCAGGTGTGGCGGCGCGAGACCGTCAAACATCAGGGCGAGTACTACACGATCCCGCTGCCCGCCGGCCGTGGCACCGGACTTGGCAAGCCGCTCAAGCTCATCAATCAGCCTGTCCGAGAACGCATCCCGATCCTGGTGGCGGCGCTGGGGCCCAAGAATGTCGAGCTGGCGGCCGAGATCGCCGAGGGGTGGCAGCCGATCTTCTACCTGCCCGAGAAGGCGCAGCAGGTGTGGGGAGAGGCGCTGGCCGCCGGCCGGGCCAAGCGGGCCACCAATCTGGGCGAGCTCGATATCTACGCGGGTCCGGCGCTGGCCATTGGCGAAAACGCCGAATCGCTAAGGGAATTCGTCAAACCTCACCTGGCCCTCTACATCGGCGGCATGGGCGCCAAGGGCAAGAACTTCTACCACGCCCTGGCCACCAAGTATGGCTACGGCCCGCAGGCCGACCGGATTCAAGAGCTCTACCTTGCCGGCGACAAGGATGGCGCCGCCAAGGTCGTGCCCGACGATCTGGTGCGAGACGTGAACCTGATCGGCAGCCGTGAGTTCGTCAAGGATCGCGTGGCCGCGTTCCGCGAGGCCGGGGTCACCACCCTCAACGTGACACCGATGGCGTCCACAGCGGCCGAGCGGATCAAGCTGATCGAGACTCTGCGCGAACTGGCCTGAACGCCCGCACCGGCGAAACATGCCGTCGCCCGCGTGCCGGGCCTGACGCGGTCAGCCCTGGCGGTGGGCGTCTCGTCGGAGTCGAACCGCTCGACTTACGGCCGCCAGCAACGCCAGCACAGCCATCACGGCGAGGATGGTCGTCGCCACCGCCGACCCGACCGTCGTCAAGATCAGCGGCAGGCCGAAGCCGATGTATGTCACCACGTAGAACGAACCAACGAGCGCGCCGCGCAAGCGTTTTGGCGCCGCGGCCTCCAAGTCGATCAAGCCCTCGCGCAGGCACAGGCCGGACGCGCACCCCAGCACCAGGAATAGCGGGAGACCCAACGCCAGGGACATGGTCGGCGGGGCCAGCGCGGTGACCGCGTATCCGAGCGCGGCCAGGACCGCACCGGCGGTGCCGGCCCGCGGCCCCCACCGACGCGCGCGGGCGAGCACTTGGATAGCCCCGCTGACGCCGTTGACCAGCAGCGTGGCCGCGCCGGCGGCCATCGGCGCCGCGAGCCCGGTGTGCACGCGGCCGGGGATCGTGATGAACCCGAGCGTCGCCGACGCGAACACCCACGGCGCCAGCGGCATGGCCCAACTCAACGCCTGTGCCACGCCCTGCCCCGCGGTCGTTGACGGCTCCCACACCTGTGCGATTGCCGGCACGGTGGCCCCCGCGCGTCGCGCCGCAACGACCGCGATGGCCATCGCCGCCACCCCGATGGCGGCCGCGATGCCGAACGACAACCGGACGCCGGCCGGCCCGGCCCCGGCGATCAACGCGGCCGCGAAGGGGCCGATCGCGAAACCGGCCATCAATACCGCTCCGGCCGTGCCCGCCCCGGCGGGGCCTTTCAGATCGGAAGCCCACGCGGTGCACGAACTCATGGTCAGACCGACCCCGAGCCCGACGATCAGGCGTCCCAGCAGCAAGGCGTCGTACTGCTGCGAGCACAGCATCGCCACCGTCCCCGCCACGGCGGTCGCCGAACCCGCCAGCGCCACCGACCGGCGCCCGAACGCGTCCGACGCGCGCCCGCCGACGAGCAGACCGGGCAGCAATCCCAGCGCGTAGACGCCGAAGATCGCGTCGAGGGTGGCCGGGCTGAGGTGTTGCCGAGCGCTGAGCAAGGGCATCAACGCCACAAAGTGGTTGGCGACCCAGCCGATGGACACCAACAGCACCAGCACGCCGGCGAACACGCCCCGGGCCGCATCCGGGCCATCACGCTCGTCCGGCGTCGGCAATGTCGACAGCCGAGTTGACCCGTTGGACCAGGGCACTGACGTTTCCTTCCGTGGGATCTGGCCCTTCCGTGGATCTGGTCGGACCGAGGACCCGAACGACCCCTCAACGACGATGTGGACGAGGCAGTTATTCCCGTTCCCCCGCGATATCCACGGCCCGGCGGCGCGGGGCCGGGCGCTCGACGCTTGGCCGCAAACACGCGAGGCGTCGGGGCAAATCGGGTGCGGGGGTTTCAAATCGGTCGATTTGGTGTACTGATACCACTATTCGGCTCCAGGGAGGCAAATGATGAAGCAAATCGCGGCCGCCACGTTCGCGATCGCCGTGCTGCTGTCCAGCGCGTGTTCGGCCTCACAGATCGTCAACACCGGCGGCGACACCAAGTGCAAGGACTTCACCTCGCAGGACGAGAAGAAGCAGAACGACGAGGTCAGCAAAATGCTGAAGGACAAGAACAGCACCGACCCGTCCAATGCTGAGATCTCAGCCACTCGGCTGTCGGCGTTGACGTACTGCCAGACGTTGGGCAAGCCGGACACCAAGATCTCCGAGGCGCCGCACGGCTGACAGCGATCGGCGGTCGCGCAGCCGCCCGGTGGGGCTGTCGCACTGCGGGTTTTGATCATCCGCACCGCAAACCTGGTGGGCGACGTCGGCGAATCTCGCGCGACTAGAAGAAGAACCCGGCGTGCGGCGCGTCCGGCACGGCGAAGAGCCGATCGGCCACGGCGATTGCCGACGGATCGTCGGGCCGGGCCAGGCCGGCGACGGCGAGGTCGCGCCAGGTCGTGCCGCCGAGCAGGACGGCGGCCAGCCCTTCGATGTCGACCTCCAGTTGCGCCCGCCGCTCGGTCGGTTCGGCACCGCTGCCCGCGACGGTGAAGCGGCCCGAATTACCGGGCAAGATGCCGTCTTTGACGGCGATGGTGACAACGCCGTCGCCTCCGTAGTGGCGCGCCGCCAACGCCCTCGGCGCGTCGATGACGCGCAGCCAGGTCTCGTCATGCACCGCGGTGACCCGCGCCGCGCGGCGATCGGAAAGCAGCAAGGGCAGCGGGTCATCGATCGGCAGCATCCAAAACACCACGCGGTCAATGAGATCGAGCCGCAACAGGAACCGCAGCAGTCCGAGGTAGGCTTCGGCGGTCGGCGCGAAGAAGTCCTCCACCGCGATGGTGCGCTGGTCGCTGACGAACCACTTCTCGGTGTCGATGGGACGGTAGCGGGCGAATCCCGATTCGGATCCCGGCTCGCCGTGCACCGCGACGTACGAGGGCTGCGGCGACGATTCGGCGCGCAGCCGAAGGCCCTGCCACCAGACGGCCGGCCGGTCGATGGTTCCCGGGCGAGTCGGACGATGCTCAGAATAGATGCGGGGCAACAGTTCCCAGGCTTGCGCCGCGTCGATCAGCCGGACCGGGCCGCCGGGCCCGACGTCGCGACGCAGCGCCGCCCGTGCGGTGTGCACCGCCACCGTCTGCGACGAACTGGCCACGCCGTACCCGTACCGGCCATAGATGGTCGCCTCCGAGGCCCGCAGCGACGCCACCACTTCGCCGCGAGAGGTGATGTCCCGCAACTGATGACGGACCAGTTCCGTGGCGATGCCGCGCCGGGTGAACGACGGCAGCACCCCGATATGCGTGACGGCGGCGTGCCCCACCGTCGCCCCGCCGGGGAGCGTCATCCGACTCGTCACGGCGTCCGCGGTGCCGACGAGCTGCCCGCCGACGAATGCCCCGACGGTTCGGCCGGGCTCGAGCAGCTTAGCGATCTGCCCGGCCGGCAGCTGCGGCAGCGGCGGGAAGCCGATCATCGCGACGCGAAACACGTTGGCCGCGGCGAGGAGGTCGTCCTCGCTGTCAAGGACCCGGATCTCGGTGGTCATCCGGTCATCATGTCTCGTGCCCGTCGCGGCATGGACCGCGGGATGCGGCCCCTACCGAATCTGCAAGCCGGTCAGCGCCCGCGAGATAACCAGGCGCTGGATCTCGCTGGTGCCCTCGAAGATGGTGAAGATCTTGGCGTCGCGGTGCATCCGCTCCACGGGGTAGTCGCGGGTGTAGCCGTTGCCGCCCAGGATCTGGATCGCCTCGTCGGTGACATAAACCGCCGTTTCGCTGGCCACCAGCTTGGCCATCGAGCCCTCCGCCGCGTCGAAGGACTGGTTGTTGCGCGCCATCCACCCGGCCCGCCACACCAACAGCCGGGCGGCGTCGATGCGGCTCTTCATGTCCGCCAGCTTGAACGCCACCGCCTGGAATTCGCCGATCTTGCGGCCGAATTGCTCACGCTGGCAGGCATAGTCGAGGGCATACTCGTAGGCGGCCCGGGCCACGCCGACGGCCATCGCGCCGACCGTGGGGCGGGTGCGTTCGAAGGTCTTCATCGCCGCCTGCCCGCGCGCCGAGGAGCCCGACTTGGCCCGGGCGATCCGCGACTCGAACTTCTCCCGCCCGCCGAGGATGTGGTCCTCGGGCAGGCGGACGTTGTCCAGCACCACCTCGGCGGTGTGCGACGCCCGAATGCCGTGCTTCTTGAACTTCTGCCCCTGCGCCAAGCCGTTGACGCCCGCCGGGACGGCGAACGTGGCCTGCCCGCGGGTGCCGAGCTCGGGGTAGACCGATGCCACCACGATGTGCACGTTGGCGATGCCGCCGTTGGTCGCCCACGTCTTGGTGCCGTTGAGCACCCACTCCGCGGTGGCCTCGTCGTAGCGCGCCCGGGTCCGGATCGCGCCGACGTCAGAACCCGCGTCGGGCTCGGACGAGCAGAACGCGCCGAGCTTCGGCTCGTCGGCCGTGCCGAACATCTCGGGCAACCAGCGACCCAGCTGTTCGGGAGTTCCGTTGCCCGCCAAGGCCGCCGCGGCCAAGCCGGTGCCCATGATGGACAGCGCGATGCCGGCGTCACCCCAGAACATCTCCTCGAACGCGGTGAGCATGCCCAGGCCGGTGGGCTCGGCCGCCTGCTGCGCGAAGAAGTCGGGTGAGTACAGCCCCACCTTCGCCGCCTCCTGGATCACCGGCCACGGGGTTTCCTCCCGTTCGTCCCATTCCGATGCGGCGGGCCGGATGACGTCGGCGGCGAACTTGTGCACCCAGTCGCGCACCTCGATCACGTCGTCGGTCAGTTGCAGTGAGAAAGTCACGGCTCTACTCCTGAAATATTGTTGTTCTCAACGGGTTCCGTATTGGGCGAGGACGCTGACCGTCTGGCTGACCCACGCCTCGAAGTACCGCTCCTCGTCGATGTTTCCGGGCAGGCGGCCGGTGAGCGCTTGCAGTGTTGCGGCATAGGACAATGACCCGATCGCGACGGCGGCGGCCGCCTCCGGATCGGGGATGCGGGTGCGACCGGCATGATTCGACGCGGCCAGTTCGTCGGCGAACCGTTGATACGCGTTGTCGGTGATGACCTGCCACGTCTTCTCGTCGAGATCGCCGAGCTCGTCGGGTTCACGCAGCATGACCTTGAGCAGGTCCTCGCTTTGCCTGAGATTGCTCCAGATCAGCTGGCCGGCGGTGCGCACCGCCTGCTCGACGCTGCCCGGCTGCCCGGCGTCGTACTGCTCCCGCGCCGCCACGATGCTGTCGATCCGGTACGCGACCGCGGCCTCGAGCAACTCGCGCTTGGAGCCGAAGTGCTTGTAGAGCGCGCCCGATCCCGGCGCCAGGCCGGATGCCCGTTGGATGTCGGCCACCGACGTCGCCGCGTAGCCCTTGTCGGCAAAGAGCTTCAGCGCCGCGGCCAGCAGCCGATCGCGTCCGGAGACGAGCATGGTGAGAGAGTACTCACTCACTGCGGCGAGGGCAAAATGTCGCTAGTCGCAGGCTGACGCAGGAGACCGGCTCGAAGATTGGCGCTAGATTCTCTGCGAAACGCCACGACGCCTGAACCCGGCGAATCGGTTTCGGTGTGAGGGTTGTGGTCAGGTGGTGAACACCGTCGCCGGCCCGGCGCCCCGAGCTGCACAAGAGGAGCCCTGACATTCGCGTGTTACCACAGGTACAGCTGCCGATGCGGGTGTTGTCGTTGCGCACCATCGTCGTCGTCGCGGCGCTGTCGGTCATCACCCTCGTGGTGCTGCTGGGCACGTGGGTGTGGGTCGGTGTCACCAACGATCAGTACAGCCAGCTCGACCGCCGGCTCGACTCGGTCAGCAGCCTGGGCGACATCAATTCACTGCTCAAGAATGTGGAGCACGCCAGTCCCGACCAGCCCATGCCGGACGGCAACCTGGTGCGAACCGCGCGCATCGGCGACGTGACGGTCTCGGCGCCGAGCAATGTCGTGCTGCCCAAGCTGCCCAACGGCTACGCGAACACCACCATCAACGGGGTGCAATACCGTGTCCGCACGTTCTCCGCGGGACCCGCATCGATCGCGCTGGCCGCACCGTTGGCCGAAGCCCAACACCGGATCAACGAGCTGCACCTGCGGGTGCTGTTGATCTGCGCCAGCGTCATCGGCGGAACGGTCGTCGTCGGCTGGGTGATCTCGTTGATCATGGTGAACCCGTTCCTGCTGCTTGCCCAGCAGGCCCGCGCCATCAACGCCCAGTCCAGCCCCGACGAGGTCCAGGTGCGCGGGGTGCGCGAGGCCGTGGAGATCGCCGAAGCCGTCGAGGGGATGCTCGCGCGCATCGGCAACGAACAACAGCGCACCAAGGCCGCGCTGGAGTCGGCCCGGGACTTTGCGGCGGTCGCCTCGCACGAGCTGCGCACCCCGTTGACAGCCATGCGCACCAACCTGGAGGTGCTGTCCACCCTGGACCTGCCCCGCGAGCAGCGCCAGGAGGTCATCGGCGACGTCATCCGCACCCAGAGCCGCATCGAGGCGACGCTGACGGCGCTGGAACGCCTGGCGCAGGGCGAGCTCACCACCGTCGACGACTTCGTCCCGTTCGACATCACCGAACTGTTGGACCGTGCCGCGCACGACGCGCTGCGGATCTATCCCGAGGTGGAGGTATCGCTGGTGCCATCGCCGACCGTGCTGATGGTGGGATTGCCCACGGGGTTGCGGCTGGTGATCGACAACGCCATCGCCAACGCCGTCAAGCACGGCAACGCCGGCAAGATCCAGCTCACGGTGAGCAGTTCGAGCGACGGCGTGGAGATCGCGATCGACGATGACGGCACCGGCGTCCCGGAATCCGAGCGCGCCACCGTCTTCGAACGCTTCACCCGCGGGTCGACGGCATCGCGTTCTGGCTCCGGGCTGGGGTTGGCACTGGTCGCCCAGCAGGCTGAATTACACGGTGGCGCAGCGGCATTGCAGACCAGCCCGCTCGGGGGCACCCGGTTGCTGCTGAACCTGGCCGGCGACGGGCGCGGCCCCGTGTAGCTTTGGCCGCCTTTTACCGCGGTGGGACAACGGACAGCGATCCACGGCCAATTCGCCCTTAAGCCCTTAACGATGGACGGATTTGTCTGCAGTGGCATACCGGGTTGTTTGACGGATGACTTATAACGGGAATACCGCCGGTCAAACAAACGCGTAATTTCAGCCGGCGGCCGGAAGGAAGCTAGACAACGAATTGACCGACATCACCACGCGCGGCGCATTGATCGCGGCGTAGGCACGGCTAGTCAACGCGGATCAGACGGCCAGACGACGGCACACCCCGACGACGACCTCGATGAGCCGCGGCAGCCGCGCCCATCACCCGCTGTCCAGGCTCGTCGCGATCGGGCTGCTTCGACGATCTCCGCCTCAAGGCGACACCCAAGGCGAGGACGAATGCGTAACCCGCACCAGTGGTGTCAACACCGCGTCGGCTCGAGGCGCCGCTGCTGCCAGGAAGGAAGTGGGGCTGCTGCCATGGTCGTGGTCGGTGTCGACGCGCACAAAGCCACTCACACAATGGTCGGTGTTGACGTCGGCGGCCGCAAACTCGCCGAGCTGACCGTCAAGGCGACCACCGAGGGGCACATGAAGGCCCTGGGATGGGCGCGCCGCGAATTCGGTGCCGATCTCGTGTGGGGCGTCGAGGACTGCCGCAACCTGTCACTAACACTCGAGCGGGATCTACTCAACGCCGGTCAGCGCGTCGTACGGGTGCCACCCCAGCTGATGGCAAGGACCCGCGCCTCGGCCCGCACCCGCGGCAAATCAGATTCGATCGACGCACTGTCGGTTGCGCGGGCGGTGTTGCGCGAACCCGACTTGCCGGCCGCCAGCCACGACGCGGTCTCGCGTGAGTTCAAACTGTTAGTGGACCGCCACGAAGACCTTGTTTCGCACCGCACGGCATTGACCAACCGATTGTTGTGGCGGGTACATGAACTCGACCCGTCGCATGCACCCAAACCGAGGTCCTTGCGCCACCGCAAACATCAGGAAGCGCTGCGTAGCTGGCTAGAGACCCAGCCCGGACTGGTGGCCGAATTCGCCCGCGACGAGCTGGCCGAAATCAGCGCCGTCACCGAAGTGATCAACCGACTCGACAGACGAATTGCCGCACGGGCGCAAGTGGCCGCACCGTCTCTGCTGACCCTCTACGGCTGCGCGGCACTGACCGCGGCCAAACTTGTCGGAGAGACCGCAGGAGTGTCGCGGTTCCGCAGCGAAGCCGCCTTCGCTCGCCACGCCGGCGTAGCGCCCGTGCCACATTCGTCAGGACCCAAAGCCGTGCGGATCAAGGCCTGGCGAACAGGGAATCGAAAAATCAACGCCGCCCTCTATCGCATCGCGATGACTCAGATCAAACACGGAGCCCCCGGCGAGGCGTACTACCGCGCGCGGCGCGACTCGGGTGACTCACATGCCGAAGCCTTACGTCGCGTCGAACGGCGCGTGGTTCGCCGCGTCTACAGACACCTGCAGAACGACCACGCAATCACTGCCAATTCTTCCCGGCCGTGACACCGTTTCACGATATGCAGCCAGCACAGATCGTTTAGCGGCGTTGCCGCGCCGCCATCCAGCCATATCCGAGACGAACATGGATCCGGCGTGACCGCAGCAGCCGTGGCCGTGAGTTTGCAAAGTTTCCGTCAACTTTTTCCGCAATCGACTGGGGTATCACTGGGCCAACGCAGCGTTACGCTAGAGCAGTCCTGATCGCCGGATGTGGGGCTTCCATGCAGTGTGTCCCCTTATAGGTTGTGCTCGTTTACGTAGTGCCAGCATTCGGTGTGACGGATGGACTGGTGTCAGGCAAGGTAGTTTCACACCGGTCTTGGGAGTTGATCACGGCGGTTCGCCGCAGTGGTCGCCCCGCACGTAGGGTCTGGCTTTTCGTTGTCCAGCCACTTCGGTGCGCTTTGTGGATTGGTGCCGACCCCAGGTGCGATCGATGACGTTCTTGGGCCGGTCTCACGTCCTTCCGGGTCCCGGCGCGATCTGTGCCGGGGATCGGTGTGCCTTGCCACACGGACCACGAAACCGATATGGCAAAGCCTCGCAAAACTGCTGGCCAGCACCGCTACGCCGCACCGCGCGCCAGCATGCTCGACGACGCGGCGCGGTCGACGTTCCTGGATGCCGCCACCACCATCCGCAATTACACGACGCCCGGCGGGCGGCACGGCATCGACGCCATGCAGAACGGCCGGTTCGCCCGCAACGTCATCGAACGTGCGGAGGGATTCCGGGACACCCGCGTGGTCGCGCAAAAACGTGCGGGCCAGGCGGTGACGGTCGAGGATCTACAGATCATCACGGCCGCCGACATCGAGGCCGCGGTGCGCAGCGTGTGTTCGGACAACCGCGACATGGCGGCCATCGTCTGGTAATCGCCGCACGCCGTTACGTCGGCTCGAAGCGGAAGACGGTGAGCCGCCCCGCCAGTGCTTCGAATTCGTCAGCCGTTCCATCGCGCACCATCCCGGATCGCTTCGCGAACGCCACACCGACGGGCACCTTGGCGGGGAATTCCCGCAGCACCGGCCGCGCATCACTGACGGAGAGTTCGACGATCCGGACCTCCTGCGACCGCCTTCCCCGGCTGAGCATGCCGTTGCCTGCCGCGCGCGCATTCGCCGCCCAATCGGCACCGGGATAGCCCGCTACTACATAGAGGCCGCCCTCGAATTCGAACGGTGTCATCGGTGTGCTGCGGCGCCGGCCCGACTTGCGGCCCGGCACCGTCAACACCATGGCGGGGCCGGTGGGAATTCCGAGCCGTTGGACCGCCATCATCACCTTGTTCATGGGCTTGAGGTAGCGCGGGGGACGTGGTTCGACCATGTCAGGCTCCTATCTCTTTCCTCACGGCGAAAACGCCGCGGTGCCCGGCAACCCAATCAGCGAACGGGAGTGCCGGGCGCCCGAGGATCTTCTCCACGTCGCGGGTGACGAACGCGGGCGTGTCGAGCGTCGCGGCGAGCATGGCGATGTAGGCATCGCCGAAGGCGGTGGGGAAGCCCAAACCGACGAAACGTTGGCGGACCGCGGCAGCCGGAATCTCGAGGTACTGCAGCGGTCGATCCAGCACGGCGCCGATGGTCTCGACCAGCTCCGAGTTGGTGAAGACCTGCGGCCCGGTCAGCGGGATGCGCTGCCCGACGAGCTCATCGGTGAGCAGCGCCCGCGCCGCCACCGCCGCAATGTCGGCCTCGACGATCGGCGCCGTCGAAGCCGCGGCGTATGGTCCGAAAATCACATCGCCCGCACGGATCTGCGGCGACCACATGCCCGCGAAGTTCGTCGCGAACACCGTCGGCCGCAGGCTCACCCACTCCAAGCCGGAGTCGACGGCGAGCTGTTCAACCTCCTTGTTGCGGTCTCCGCGAAAGCGGGACGGCTGCCGGGAGAAGTCGTCGTCGGCATTGATCGCCGAGAGCGCAACGAGTTTTCCGACCCCGGCCCGCACGCACTGATCTACCACCGTCTCCAGGTCCTCCCCCAGCGCCCGGGAGTTGAGAAACACCGCCGACGCGCCGGGCAGCGCCCCAGCCGCCGAGCCGACCGGTTCGACGCTGGGGGGCAGCCCGGCCGTTTCGGGCGCGCGGGTGACCGCCCGCACCGAGGCTCCCGCGGCGGCGAGGGCGGCGACAAGGGGTCGCCCGACGTTCCCGGTCGCCCCCGTTACGACAATCGTCATGACTGGCTCCTTTTCTCGGAATTTTCTGTGTGCTCCAAGGACGGGGCGAAAGGTGGGAAAGTTACACCGGAAACCCGTAACTTTTTGCCGCAGCAGATCGTCGAAGAGTCATGAAACAGTCGCAGTCAGCGAGCGACCAGGTCGCCGAGGCCTGGAGTCGTCACCGCCCGTATCTGGTCAACCTGGCCTACCAGATGCTCGGAGACGTCGGTGAGGCGGAAGACGTTGTGCAGGAGGCCTTCCTGCGGTTCTCGCGTGCCGAGGTAAGCGGGATCGAGGACGTCCGGGGTTGGCTGACGGTGGTGGCAAGTCGCCTCTGCCTCGACCAGGTGCGCTCGGCCCGCGCCCGCTACGAACGACCGGGTGAGGTCCAAGAGCAGCCGGCCCCCCGCCGCTCCGACCCTGCCGACCGGGTCACCCTCGACGACGAGATCCGCACCGCATTGCTTGAAGTTCTACGAAGGCTCAGTCCCGGCGAGCGGGTCGCGTTCGTGCTGCACGACGTGTTTGGGGTTCCTTTCGATTCGATCTCCGAGACCGTCGGCCGCCCGGTCGGCACCTGCCGTCAGCTGGCGCGGCGGGCGCGCGCCAAATTCCTTGCGGCACAACCCAAAGCAAACGCGGTCGCCCCGGCCGAGCACCAGCTCGTCACAGAGAAATTCATCACGGCGTGCGCCAACGGTGACATTTCCGGATTGGCGGCAGTGCTGGACCCGACGGTGTGGGGGGTGGGCACGATCCTCGCCGACCCGGCGCCCCCACCTCAGATCAACCACGGGCCGCAAGCGGTGGCGACCAACCTGCTGCGCTACCTGTGGCCGGACGTCACTCTGGTCAGTGGTCCCGTCGGGCAACCCGTGCTGCTGGCCTTCAGCGGCCGCCGCCTTTTCGCTGTCATCGTGCTGACCATCCGCGAGTCCCGCGTTGCCAAGATCGAAGCGATCGCCGACCCGTCCGCGCGGACGGGACAGGCAGCCGAGAAGGCCTAGCTGGGCCGCCGGCCGTCGTGGCGCGCCGCAAAGTAGCCGGCGATCGTCGCCGTGACCTCGAGGAATTTGCGCCGCGTCGCGGGGGACATTTCGCGGCTCACATCGATGACGCCGCCCGGCCGCAGGTGAGGGTCGAAGGGCACTTCGATCACCGGCCGGCCGTGATCGGTGAATTCGCGAGCCAGCAACGCCCGCGTGCGTTTGTCGGCGTGGCCGTCCGAATCGTTGAGCACCACGACGCTGGTCTGCAGCAGGGTTTCCAAGCCCTGGTCTGCCAGCCACTCCATGGTCCTGGCGGCGGCGGACGCCCCATCCGCCCAGGGCGAGGAGACCACGATCAGCGCATCCAAATCTCGCAGCACCTCGTGGGTGACGGGCGCGTCCATCGTGGAACCGCAGTCGATGACCGAGATCGCGAAATGCCGGTCGAGGCGTAGCGCGGCCTCCCGGTAGATCGCGGGGTCGAGCACCCGGCGCGGGCCGGACGCCGGCTCGCCGCCGAGTACGTGCAGTCCGGCGGAGTTACGCCCCACCCGGGCAACCACATCGCTGAAGGACTGCAGGTTTTTGTCCGCGGTGAGTTCCCAAAACGATCCGGCCGACACCGGGTCGATTCGGCTGCTGAGTCGGCCAAAGGCGGTATCGGCGTCGATCGCCACGACGTCGTCCTGCCTTCGGAGTTCGGCGAACAGCGATCCGACACTGGCGGCCACCGACGTTTTTCCTACGCCGCCCTTGCCGAGAACGCCGACCTTGTAATTGCCGAGAAGACGGGTCCGGATGGCCGCCTCGAACTGCGCCTCCTGCTGTTGCGCGGACGACGGGCCGAGCTTGACGAGACCGAAAGTCACCAGCCGGAGCATGCGTCGCCAACCGCGGTCGGGCGCTACGTCGAAACCCGTGGTTGCCCGCGCCGGCCGCGGCAAAACGGGCGGGGTGGCCGGTCGCTGCGGAGGCGCCGACGGTCGCGGTGGGTGAGGTTGAGCCGACGGTGGGCGCGGCGCGGGGCGCTGGCCGATTGGCGGCGACGGAGACGCCGCAGTCCTTGGCGCGGCGGGCGGGCGTGCCGCCGGCGTGCTGGGCGGGGGCTGCAGACGGTCCCGCAGGAATTCGTCGCGCTCGTTCATGGGCTCCTCGGTGCCGGGCGATCGGTCGGCGCTTGAGTGGTTCGTCCGGGGCTAGTGATAAGCGCCACGGGCCGGCCGCCGACGCTATGCGGACCAGTTCCGGTCCAGTATCTCCTCACGTGCCGCCCATCGGTACCGTGCAAACTTAGCAGCGCTTATCGCTTGCCCGGATGCGACGGCTTGGGTGCGCGTTGAGCATCGCCATGCGGGTCCTGAGCGCGGCTGTGGGCGCGCCTTCAGGCGGTGTCAGCAAACATGCCCAAGCGTCGGGTTCGGCGCGCTGAGCCGGGGGAGCGGGCTGGTCGGGACGGCCTCGCGGGCCGAAAAACAGCACGTCGGCCGGGTTGGCGGCAGTCGGCCCCCGCGAAATTTACGGTGCTGCCAGCTGGCAGTTAGACTTGACGAAGTTGGCATGTCAGGCGGGTATTGTCATATCGTTTTACGACTTGTCGCGACCGGTTTCCAAGCCACCGTTCAACGCTGCACGGACGCATCCCTAACAGGATCATCTCCGCCCTGGGGGACAGCCTATCGAGACAAGACCGAGGGGGCTCGGCCCGCAACCTCCGGGCACGACCTCGTCGGAGCAGCTGTGACGGCCGCTCGAAACGTTCAGGTGAAGGGGCAGGTGCATATGACGCCCAAGCGCGTCGGGTTATACAACCCCGCGTTCGAGCACGA
This sequence comes from uncultured Actinomycetota bacterium, assembly GCA_963820045.1. GTDB lineage: Bacteria > Actinomycetota > Actinomycetes > Mycobacteriales > Mycobacteriaceae > Mycobacterium. Next base: position 559,391 of record CAWFYN010000010.1, on the reverse strand, counting down.
TTCGTGCGGGGTAGCCATGGTCGTCGACATGCACGGCCGTCGTAGCCGCGACATCGTGGACAAAGCCATCACCGCGCTGCTCAACCTCGAACACCGCGGTGCTCAGGGCGCCGAGCCGCGCAGCGGTGACGGCGCCGGCATCCTCATTCAGGTCCCGGACGCCTTCCTGCGCGCCGTCGCCGATTTTGAGCTGCCGCCCGCGGGCAGCTACGCCACCGGCATCGCCTTCTTGCCGCAGTCGTCCAAGGACGCCGCGGCCGCTTGCGACGCGGTCGAGAAGATCGCCGAAGCCGAGGGCCTGACGGTGCTCGGCTGGCGGAACGTACCCATCGACGACTCCTCACTGGGCGCGCTGTCCCGCGACGCGATGCCCACGTTCCGGCAGGTGTTCATGGCCGGCGCCTCGGACATGACGCTGGAGCGCCGCTGCTATCTGGTGCGCAAGCGTGCCGAGCACGAACTGGGCACCAAGGGCCCGGGACAGGACGGCCCCGGCCGCGAAACCGTCTACTTCCCAAGCCTTTCCGGTCAAACGTTGGTCTACAAGGGCATGCTGACCACCCCGCAGCTCAAGGCGTTCTACCTTGACCTGCAGGACGATCGCCTGACCAGCGCGCTGGGCATCGTGCATTCGCGGTTCTCCACCAACACCTTCCCGTCCTGGCCGCTGGCCCACCCGTTCCGCCGGGTGGCCCACAACGGTGAGATCAACACCGTCACCGGCAACGAGAACTGGATGCGGGCCCGCGAGGCGTTGATCAAGACCGACGTCTTCGGCTCGGAAGCCGATGTCGAGAAGCTGTTCCCGATCTGCACCCCGGGCGCGTCCGACACCGCGCGTTTCGACGAGGCACTCGAACTGCTGCACCTGGGGGGCCGCAGCCTGGCCCACGCGGTGCTGATGATGATCCCCGAGGCATGGGAACGCAATGAGTCGATGGACCCGGCGCGGCGGGCGTTCTACCAGTACCACGCCTCGTTGATGGAGCCCTGGGACGGTCCCGCGTCGATCACGTTCACCGACGGCACCATCGTGGGGGCCGTGCTTGACCGAAATGGCTTGCGCCCGTCCCGGATCTGGGTCACCGAAGATGGCTTGGTGGTGATGGCCTCCGAGGCCGGCGTGCTGGACCTGGACCCGGCCAAGGTGGTCCGCCGGATGCGCCTGCAGCCGGGCCGGATGTTCTTGGTGGACACCACACAAGGACGCATCGTCGCCGACGAGGAGATCAAGGCCGAGCTCGCGGCCGAGCACCCGTACCAAGAATGGCTCGACAGGAACCTGGTCCCCCTCGACGATCTGCCGCAGGGCGACTACGTGCGGATGCCTCATGATCGACTCGTCAAGCGGCAGTTGACGTTTGGCTACACCTATGAGGAGCTCAACCTGCTGGTGGCGCCCATGGTGCGCACCGGTGCCGAGCCGCTCGGCTCGATGGGCACCGACACCCCGGTCGCGGTGCTCTCGCAGCGGCCGCGCATGCTGTACGACTACTTCCAGCAGCTCTTCGCTCAGGTGACCAACCCCCCGCTGGACGCCATCCGCGAGGAGGTGGTGACCAGCCTGCAGGGCACCACCGGCGGCGAGCGCGATCTGCTCACACCGAACGAGAACTCCTGTCACCAGATCGCCCTGCAGCAACCGATTCTGCGCAACCACGAGCTGGCCAAGTTGGTCAACCTCAACCCCGACGACGAGGTCAACAGGCGCCCGCATGGCATGCGGTCCAAGGTGATTCGCTGCCTGTACCCCGTCGCCGAGGGTGGCGCCGGGTTGGCCGCGGCACTCCACGACGTGCGCGCACAGGCCTCGGCCGCGATCCAGGACGGTGCGCGGATCATCATCCTGTCGGACCGCGAATCCGACGAGCAGATGGCCCCCATCCCGTCGCTGCTCGCCGTTGCCGGTGTGCATCACCACCTGGTGCGCGACCGGACGCGCACCCACGTGGGTCTGGTCGTCGAGACCGGTGACGCCCGCGAGGTGCACCACATGGCGATGCTGATCGGTTGTGGCGCGGCGGCGATCAACCCCTATCTGGCGTTCGAGTCGATCGAGGACATGCTCGACCGTGGCGCGTTCGACGGCTTTTCAGATCGGCAAGACCGCGAGAAGGCGTTGAACAACTACGTGAAGGCCGCCGGCAAGGGCGTGCTCAAAGTGATGTCCAAGATGGGTATCTCGACGCTGGCCTCCTACACCGGCGCGCAGCTGTTCCAGGCGGTCGGCATCTCCGAGGACGTCCTCGACGAGTACTTCACGGGACTGAGCTGCCCGATCGGCGGGATCACGCTGGAGGACATCGCCACCGATGTCGCCGCCCGCCACCGGCTGGCCTACCTGGACCGTCGGGACGAGCGCGCGCACCGCGAGCTCGAGGTGGGCGGCGAGTACCAGTGGCGCCGGGAAGGGGAATACCACCTGTTCAACCCCGAGACCGTGTTCAAGCTGCAGCACTCGACTCGCACCGGCCAATACAAGATCTTCAAGGACTACACCCGCCTGGTCGACGACCAGAGCGAGCGGATGGCGTCGCTGCGCGGCCTGCTCAAGTTCCGCGGCGGTGTGCGTCGCCCGGTTCCGCTGGAAGAGGTCGAGCCCGCCGGCGAGATCGTCAAGCGCTTCTCCACCGGGGCGATGAGCTACGGCTCGATCTCGGCCGAAGCGCACGAGACGCTCGCCATCGCGATGAACCGCCTGGGCGGGCGATCCAACAGCGGTGAAGGCGGCGAGGACGTCAAGCGTTTCGACCGCGATCCCAATGGGGATTGGCGCCGCAGCGCGATCAAGCAGGTCGCGTCCGCGCGCTTCGGTGTGACGTCGCACTACCTGACGAACTGTACCGACATTCAGATCAAGATGGCGCAGGGCGCGAAACCTGGTGAAGGGGGCCAACTTCCGGGACACAAGGTGTACCCGTGGGTCGCCGAGGTTCGCCATTCCACACCCGGGGTCGGCCTGATCTCTCCGCCGCCACACCACGACATCTACTCCATCGAGGATCTCGCGCAGCTGATCCACGACCTGAAGAACGCCAACCCGTCCGCGCGGGTGCACGTCAAGCTGGTGTCGGAGAACGGTGTGGGCACGGTCGCGGCCGGTGTCTCCAAAGCCCACGCCGACGTGGTGTTGATCTCGGGTCACGACGGTGGCACCGGCGCGACCCCGCTGACATCGATGAAGCACGCCGGTGCGCCGTGGGAGTTGGGCCTGGCCGAGACGCAGCAGACCCTGCTGCTCAACGGCTTACGCGACCGGATCGTGGTGCAGGTGGACGGCCAGCTCAAGACGGGCCGCGACGTGATGATCGCCGCGCTGCTCGGCGCCGAGGAATTCGGCTTTGCCACCGCGCCGCTGGTGGTGGCCGGCTGCATCATGATGCGGGTGTGCCACCTGGACACCTGCCCGGTCGGCGTGGCCACCCAGAATCCGGTGCTGCGGGAGCGGTTCACCGGTAAGCCCGAGTTCATCGAGAACTTCTTCATGTTCATCGCCGAAGAGGTCCGGGAGTACATGGCGCAGTTGGGTTTCCGCACCCTCAACGAGGCCGTCGGCCAGGTGGGGGCGCTGGACACCACCCTGGCCCGCGCGCACTGGAAGGCGCACAAGCTGGATCTGGCGCCGGTGCTGCACGAACCCGAGTCGGCTTTCATGAACCAGGACCTGTACTGCAGTTCCCGGCAAGACCACGGCCTGGACAAGGCGCTCGATCAGCAGTTGATCGTGATGAGCAGAGAGGCGCTCGATTCCGGCAAGCCGGTGCGCTTCTCGACCACGATCAGCAACGTCAACCGCACGGTCGGTACCATGCTCGGCCACGAGGTGACGAAAGCCTATGGTGGACAAGGGCTTCCGGATGGGACCATCGATATCACCTTCGATGGCTCGGCGGGTAACAGCTTCGGGGCCTTCGTGCCTAAGGGAATCACCCTGCGTGTCTACGGCGACGCGAACGATTACGTCGGCAAGGGCCTGTCCGGTGGCCGGATCGTGGTGCGGCCGTCGGATAACGCGCCGCAGGACTATGTGGCCGAGGACAACATCATCGGCGGCAACGTGATCCTGTTCGGCGCGACCAGCGGGGAGGCATTCCTGCGCGGGGTGGTCGGCGAACGGTTCGCGGTCCGCAACTCCGGCGCCCACGCCGTGGTCGAGGGCGTGGGTGACCATGGATGCGAATACATGACGGGGGGTCGGGTTGTGATTCTGGGACGGACCGGCCGCAACTTCGCCGCGGGGATGTCAGGTGGTGTGGCTTACGTGTACGACCCCGACGAGGAACTGCCCGACAATCTCAACATCGAGATGGTCGACGTGGAGACCCTGGACTCCGACGATGCCGACTTCCTACACGACATCATCCAGGCGCACGTGGATGCCACCGATTCCGCGGTCGGCCAGCGGATCCTGGCCGACTGGCGCGGGCAACAACGCCACTTCATCAAGGTGATGCCACGCGACTACAAGAAGGTACTGCGGGCGATCGCCGAAGCCGAGCGCGACGGCGCCGACGTGGACAAAGCGATCATGGCGGCCGCGCATGGCTGATCCGAGCGGCTTCCTGAAGTACACGCATCGGGAACTGCCGAAGCGTCGGCCTGTCCCGCTGCGGTTGAAGGACTGGCATGAGGTCTACGAGGACTTCGACGAAGGCACCCTGCGCGAACAGGCGACGCGTTGCATGGATTGCGGTATCCCGTTCTGCCACAACGGGTGTCCGCTAGGTAACCTGATCCCGGAATGGAACGACCTGGTTCGCAGCGGCCGCTGGCGCGACGCGATCGAGCGGCTGCACGCCACCAACAACTTCCCGGACTTCACCGGCCGGCTGTGTCCGGCGCCGTGTGAGCCGGCGTGTGTGCTTGGCATCAACCAGGATCCGGTGACGATCAAGCAGATCGAGCTCGAGATCATCGACCGCGCCTTCGAGGACGGCTTTGTGGTGCCGCTCCCCCCGGACAAGCTGACCGGGAAAAAGGTCGCGGTGGTGGGTTCGGGCCCGGCCGGTCTGGCCGCCGCCCAGCAACTGACCCGCGCCGGTCACACGGTCACCGTTTTCGAACGGGCGGATCGTATCGGCGGGCTGCTGCGCTACGGCATCCCGGAATTCAAGATGGAAAAGCGGGTGCTCGACCGGCGGCTGGACCAGATGCGGGCCGAGGGCACGGAATTCCGCGCGGGCGTCAACGTCGGGGTTGACCTCACCGCGGAACAGTTGCGGGCCGACTTTGATGCCGTGGTGCTGGCCGGTGGCGCCACCGCCGGGCGCGACTTGCCCATTCCCGGTCGCGACCTGGACGGCATCCACCAGGCGATGGAGTACCTGCCGTGGGGTAACCGGGTACAGGAGGGCGACGACGTCCTGGGGCCCGACGGGGAGCCCCCGATCACCGCCAAAGGCAAGAAGGTCGTCATCATCGGCGGCGGTGACACCGGGGCGGACTGCCTGGGTACCGTGCACCGCCAGGGCGCGACCGTCGTGCACCAATTCGAGATCATGCCGCGGCCACCGGACTCTCGCGCCGAATCCACCCCGTGGCCGACCTACCCGCTGATGTACCGGGTGTCGGCGGCGCATGAAGAGGGCGGTGAGCGGCTGTTCTCGGTGAACACCGAGCAATTCGTCGGTGAAGGCGGCCGCGTGACGGCGCTCAAAGCGCACGAGGTCACCATGCAGGACGGCAAGTTCGTCAAAGTCGAGGGCTCCGACTTCGACCTCGAGGCCGATCTGGTGCTGCTGGCCATGGGATTCGTCGGCCCGGAACGGGAGGGCTTGCTCACCGACCTCGACGTCAAACTCACCGATCGCGGCAACGTAGCGCGCGGTGCCGACTTCGATACGTCGGTTCCCGGTGTGTTCGTCGCCGGGGACATGGGACGGGGCCAGTCGTTGATCGTGTGGGCGATAGCTGAAGGCAGGGCCGCGGCTGCTGCCGTGGACCGGCACCTGATGGGTGCGACCGCGCTGCCGGCGCCGGTCAAACCGACGGCGGTTCCGCTTCAGTAGTCACAGGAGTCACACCAGAAACACGCCGAGAATTAATCGGCGAGCCTGCACTAGTTTGCCAGAGCGCGGGTGTCTAATGGACCGCTGTGGGCTTCATGCCACAGAGGCCCCGGCTGAACAGACCGTCGCAGGAGTGGTCACTGTGCATATGAATCCATTACCTCGATCGCGGGTGGGGCGAATGGCCTGGTCATGGCTCCGTCACCCGGTCAAAAGTCGCGAATTTCCCGCCAAGCACGAACGTTTGGTTACTGCCGAGGATCTGCTGCTCTTTGGGGTGTGACCACCCCATGCGACCGCGTGTGGCGCCCGGGGGGTTTGCTCGAATTGGCCCAGGGTGGAAGGTTGGCGTTCAGCCGTCCTGCAGCCCCGAATCGCGGATGGCCTCGGCCAGCGGTTCCAGGACGGCGGGGTCGTGCGGTGGGCTGATGTACACGATGCCCAGGTCGAGTCCTTCGGCCGCCAGCCCGGCCGCCTCCTCGATGGCCTGCTTGAAGTTGCGCTCCTCGTCCAGGCGCAGGTGGGCCGATAGCGTGATCTCCTTCGGATCCCGCCCGATCTTCTCGCACTCCGCGGCGAGCACGTCGCGCTTGCGCGCGAACAGGTCGGGCGGACCGCCGGCGAAGTTCCAGTGCTGCGCGTAGCGCGCGGTGATCGGCAGCGTTCGTTTCTCCCCGCTGCCGCCGATGCAGATCGGTGGATGGGGCCGCTGCACGCCCTTGGGCTCGTTGCGGGCTCCCTTGAGCCGGTAGTACTTGCCGTCGAAGTCGGTGGTCTGCTCGCTGAGCAGGCTGATCAGCACCTGACACGCTTCCTCGAACCGATCGAAGCGTTCCCGAAGGCTGCCCAGCTCGATGCCGTAGGCGCCCGACTCCTCCTCATTCCAGCCGGCGCCGATCCCCAGCTCGAGTCGTCCGTTGGAGATGATGTCGAGCGCGGCGGCCATGTTGGCCAGCAGGGCGGGATGGCGGTAGTGGATCCCGGTGACCAGGGTGCCCAGCCGCAGCCGGTTGGTGGCCTGCGCCAAAGCGGTCAGCGTCGTCCAACCCTCGAGGCAGGGCCCGCTGCTGTCGGAAAAGATCGGGTAGAAGTGGTCGAAGGTCCACCCGGACTCGAAAACGTCGATACCGTCGGCCGTCTGCCAGACGGCCAGCATGTCCATCCAGGTGGTGTTCTGCGGCGAAGTCTTGAAGGCGAATCGCATGGAATCGACGTTAGTCGAACTTTATGAAGCGCAACTAAACTCGGGCGGCGCGATGAACTACTCCCTCGGACTCGACACCAAGGTCACCCTGCTGGCGGCCGGACTGATCTTTCTGCTCGCGCTGGTCCTCGGGGTCTGGAAGTACCGCCAGATCATGGCGGCCGACGACCATCGCGCCCACCCCTACGTGGACATCGCGCACCGGGCGGCGTTGCTCTACTCGTTTGCGACGCTGCTGCTGGCGGTCTTCGCCGAGCTCAGCGCGTGGCCGACGTGGGTCAACCTGACCGCGGCCGGAGTGGTCATCTTCTTCTTCGTGGGCGCCATCCTCACCTACATCGAACACGGGGCGCGGCGCGACACCGTCAACCAATTCGCGAATCCCGTCCGCGGCACCGGACTGATGATGGCGCTGCTCATCGCCGGCGAGATCGGGGGCTTCGGCGTGCTGCTCGCCGGTTTCGTCGTCGGCCAACTGATGTAACCGCGGGGTTTTCGCGGTGACCTGCGGCGCCCGGCTTCCGCCGCGCTTGCAGTCACCGGAGGGTTTTCGCGGTGACCTGCGGCGCCCGGCTTCCGCCGCGCTTGCAGTCACCGCGTGGGCACACTGGAGCCATGGACCCGGTAACCGCCTTGCGGCAGATCGCCTACTACAAGGACCGGAGCCGCCAGGATCCCAGGCGGGTGATGGCGTATCGCAACGCCGCTGACATCGTCGAGGGGCTCGACGACGCCGCGCGGGAGCGGCACGGCCAGGCCAACAGCTGGCAGACGCTGCCGGGCATCGGACCCAAGACCGCGAAGGTGATCGACCAGGCCTGGTCCGGTCGCGAACCCGACCTCCTTGCTGAATTGCGTTCCGCCGCCGAGGATCTCGGTGGGGGCGACATTCGTGCGGCGTTGCGCGGGGACCTGCATCTGCATTCCAACTGGTCCGACGGGTCGGCGCCGATCGACGAGATGATGGCGACCGCGTCCGCGTTGGGACATGAGTATTGCGCGCTGACCGACCACTCGCCGCGGTTGACGATCGCCAACGGCCTGTCGCCGGAGCGGTTGCGCGCGCAGCTCGACGTCATCGACAAGCTGCGCGACCAGTTTGCGCCGATGCGCATTCTCACCGGGATCGAGGTCGACATCCTCGAGGACGGCAGCCTCGACCAAGAGCCCGAACTGCTCGAGCGGCTCGACGTCGTGGTGGCCAGCGTGCATTCGAAGCTGTCGATGGATGCCGCGGCGATGACGCGGCGCATGGTGCGTGCCGTCGCCAATCCGCACGCCGACGTGCTGGGCCACTGCACCGGCCGGCTGGTCTCCGGCAACCGCGGCATCCGACCCGAATCCAAGTTCGACGCCCAAGCGGTGTTCACCGCCTGCCGCGATCACGGCACCGCGGTGGAGATCAACTCGCGGCCCGAACGCCGGGACCCGCCTACCCGGCTGCTTAAGCTGGCGCTGGAAATCGGTTGCGTGTTCAGCATCGACACCGACGCGCATGCGCCCGGCCAGCTGGACTTCCTCGGCTACGGTGCGCAGCGCGCGGTGGACGTGGGCGTGCCCGTCGATCGGATAGTCAACACCTGGCCGGCCGACACGTTGCTGGAATGGACCGCGTCGAACTAAACCACGCACAAGTCGGGTCCAGCGAAACAGTTCTCATCGAAAATCAGTGGGCTGCCAACCCCGCCTTCGCTACAGTGCGCGCAATGGACGTCGACGCGATTGCCTTCGGTCAGCAGTGGGTAGAGACCTGGAATTCACATGACGTGGAGGCCGTACTTCGGCACTTCCACGATGACGTGGTTTTCACCTCGCCGGTAGCCGCCAGGCTCCTGCCGGAAACGATGGGCGTGGTTCGTGGCAAGCCGGCGTTGCGTGACTATTGGGTCCGGGCGCTGCAGAGCTTTCCCGACTTGCAATTCGTCGTCGAAGGCGTTTCCCAAGGGATCGACACCATCGTCATCACATATCGCAACCAACACGATGCTCTGGTCAACGAGGTGCTGAGGTTCAGCGACAACCAGGTCGTCGAAGGCCATGGAACATATGTCGTTCCCGCATAAGGGGAGAGATGCTCGGCTCCGGAGTCAGTCGGGCAAGTGCGGCATCTCGAAGCCCGCGTCCCGGCCGACGAGCACCGCGGGCGTGAGCGCGGATTTGCCGTAACGATCGCGCACCCGGTCGATCGCCGCGTCGATGGCGAGGCGGTTGTCGTCGTCGCCGAGAGGCAGCATTAGCTGCTGGGCGCCGCTGCGGTCGATGCCCGACACCGCGAACCCGACCAGCGTCAGCCCGCGCTGCGCGATCACGGGCGCTGCCGATGCGACCAACTGCCGCGCTGTGGCCAGGATGGGCTGCGTCGAGGACGTCGCCCAGGGCAGCGTCCGCGACCGCGTTGCCCGCCCGAAATCGTCGAACCGCAGGCGCAGCGTCACCGTGCGGCCGGTGCGCCCGGCGGCGCGCATCCGGGAGGTGATGCGGTCGATCAGGTTGACCACCACCGCGTCGATCTCGGCGGGCGACATGGTGTTGCCGGCGCGGCCCAGCGCCCGTTGCGCTCCCACGGACCGGCGACGCACACCCGTGGTCACCCGGCGCCGGTCGATGTTGCGGGACAACGCGAACAGCTGGCGGCCCATGGCGCCGCCCAGCAGCGAGGCCATCGTCGACTCGCTCAGCTCGGCGACGTCGGCGACGGTCACGAGTCCGTGGGCGTGGAGTTTGTCGGCCGTCTTGGCGCCGACGCCCCACAGCCGCCGCACCGGCAACGGGTGTAGGAAGGCCAGCTCCCGGTCGGGCGGCACCAGCAGCAGCCCGTCCGGCTTGGCCTCCTGGCTGGCCACCTTGGCAAGAAACTTCGTCCGGGCGATCCCCACGGTGATGGGCAGGCCAACCCGCTCGCGCACGTCGGCGCGCAGCCGTCCGGCGATGCCAACCGGCGTCCCGGAGACCCGGCGCAACCCGCCGACATCGAGGAATGCCTCGTCCACCGAGAGCGGTTCCACGAGCGGTGTGCAGTCGCGAAACACCTCGAATACGGCGTCGCTGGCGCGGCTGTAGGCGCTCATCCGGGGTGGTACCACCACGGCGTGCGGGCACAACCGTCGCGCCTGCGCGCCGCCCATCGCGGTGCGGACGCCGTAGGCCTTGGCCTCGTAGCTGGCCGCGAGCACGACCCCACCTCCGACGATCACCGGGCGGCCGCGCAACGTCGGGTCGTCGCGCTGTTCGACGGACGCGTAGAAGGAATCCAGGTCCGCGTGCAGGATGGACGCATCGCACCGCACGAACATATGTTCGCACGCGCGGGTGACGGCTAGCTGGACTCGCCGTAGATGCTGGTCACCCAGATGTGGGTGAGGGTGTCGACGACCCGTTCCTCGTCGACCGCCGGACTCTCCGCGGACAGGGCGGCCATCATCGTGCGCTCGTTCATCTGGTTCAGCGAGGTCGCCAGGTCCACCGCAGGGATCGTCTCCGGCGCGGCGCCGCGAGCGCGTTCGGCGGCGATCATCGCCGCCGTCTGGTCGATCCACTTCTGCATGAAGCCCAACCACACGACGCGCAGCTCGGAGCTGGTCGCCAGCGCTTCGGTCGCGGCGCGGGCCAGCCGGCGGTGCGAACTGAAGGCCGTGAAGAAGGCCTTGATGCCGTCGCGCCATACCCGGCGCGGATCCGCGGGCAGCCGCTGCACCGCGCCGTCGAACTCGGAGTCGGCGCGCGCGATCACCGGCTCCAGCAGCGACAGCAGCACCGCGTCCTTGGACTTGAAATAGAAGTAGAACGTGGGGCGCGAGAGGCCCGCGCCCTTGGCCAGGTCATCGACCGAGATGTCGGCGAACGAGCGCTGTTCCAGCAGCCGCTCGGCGGTCGCGAGGATCGCCTGCTCACGGTCGTCACCCGAGGGCCGAATGGCGCGGCGGCCACGCAGGGCACGGGTCTGGCCGGCGGTAGTCACGGTCGCTACTTTACACGGTGTCGAAATTTTCAACAGTGTGTTGACTGCGTCGACACGGCGTTGATAACGTGGCCTCATGACTGAGCACCTTGACGTGATCATCGTGGGCGCCGGCATCTCGGGGATCAGCGCGGCGTGGCACCTGCAGGAGCGCTGCCCGACCAAGAGCTACGTGATCCTCGAACGCCGTGACGACCTTGGCGGCACGTGGGACCTGTTCAAATACCCGGGCATCCGGTCGGACTCCGACATGTTCACCCTTGGGTTCCGGTTCAAGCCCTGGCGCTCGGCGAAGTCGATCGCCGACGGCGCCGACATCAAGGCCTACGTCAACGAGGCCGCGGTCGAGAACAAGATCGACCGGCACATCCGCTACCGCCAGCGTGTGGTGGCCGCAGATTGGTCCGACGCCGACAACCGCTGGACCGTGACCGTCGAGTCTGACGGTCAACAGCGCGAGCTCACCTGCTCGTTCCTGTTCGCGTGCACCGGCTACTACAACTACGACGAGGGATATTCGCCCACATTCCCCGGCGCCGAGGACTTCAAGGGTCAGATCATCCATCCGCAGCACTGGCCGGAGGATCTCGACTACACGGGCAAGAAGATCATCGTCATCGGTTCCGGTGCCACCGCGATCACCCTGATCCCGGCCCTGGTGAACTCGGGCTCCGGCCCCGTCACGATGCTGCAGCGCTCGCCGAGCTACATCGGCTCGCTGCCCGGGGTCGACCCGTTCGCCGTGCGGTTTAATCGGTGGTTGCCAGACCGCCTCGCGCACATCGCGAATCGCTGGAAAGCCATCGCGTTCAGCACCATCCAGTACCAGCTATCGCGGAAACGCCCCGCCTATATGCGCAAGACGTTGATGACGATGGCCAAGCGACGCCTGCCGACGGGCTACGACGTCGAAAAGCACTTCGGACCGCGATACAACGTGTGGGATCAGCGGCTGTGCCTGGCGCCCGACGGCGATTTCTTCCGGACCATCCGGCACGGTAAGGCGGATGTCGTCACCGACACCATCGACCGGTTCACCGAGACGGGAATCAAGCTCACCTCGGGTGAGGAGTTGCGGGCCGACATCATCATCACCGCAACGGGATTGAACATGCAGTTGCTGGGCGGGTTACGGCCCACCAGGAACGGTCAGCCCCTCGAGCTGACGTCGTTGATGACCTACAAGGGCCTGATGTTCTCGGGGGTTCCGAATTTCGCGATCACCTTCGGCTACACCAACGCGTCATGGACGCTGAAGGCCGACCTGGTCTCCGAGTTCGTCTGCCGGTTGCTGAACTACATGGACGACAACGGATTCGACTTCGTGGAGCCGCAGCATCCCGGCGACGATGTCGACGAGCTGCCGTTCATGGACTTCAGCCCCGGCTATTTCCAGCGGTCGATGGACATGCTGCCCAAGTCGGGGTCACGCGCGCCCTGGCGGCTCAAGCAGAACTACTTGTTCGACATGCGCACGATCCGGCGCGGCAAGGTTGCCGACGAGGGCCTGCAGTTCGCGAAAAAGCGCGCGGCGGTTCCGGTTTAGGGCTTGACGACGACGATGCCGTCGTCGTCGCTGTAGGCGAGCTCGCCGGGTACGAACGTCACCCCGCCCAGCGTGACCTTGACGTCGCGCTTGCCGGCGCCGGTCTTGGCGCTCTTGCGGGGATTGGTGCCCAGCGCCTTGATGCCGATGTCGAGGCCGCGCAGCGCGGCGGCGTCACGCACCGCCCCGTTGACTACGAGTCCGGCCCAGCCGTTCGAGCGGGCCAGCTCGGCGATGACGTCTCCGACCAGCGCCGAGTGCAGGGAGCCGTCGCCGTCGATGACCAGTACCCCGCCCGCACTTGGCTGGGAGAGCACCGATTTCAGCAGCGCATTGTCTTCGAAGCAGCGCACTGTGCTGATGGGTCCGGCGAATTGAGGGCGGCCACCGAACTGGCGGAATTGGACGTCGCAGCTGCGTACATCGGGTCCGATGTTGTCGACGAGGTCGGCGGTCGGTTGGAATGACACGGTCACGTCTGACACGGTAACGCCTAAGCCGACTCTCAGCGGCGACGCAGCTGCCGGATCAGCAGTATCGCGAGGAGGCTGACTGCCAGAGCGACGATCAATGGCAACCGGGACTGCCTCAGGACGTCCGCCGGAACCTCCGGAGACACCGGGTTATTGGCGGCGTCCACAGTGGATTTCGCTTGTGCCGCAACATCTTTCGCGGCGGCAGCGAGATTGCCGTTGCTTTCGATCCGCTGCCGCACCCCAAGGGGTGGCTCGGCGGCCTTCGCCGGGGCCTCAACACGTTTGGCGGGCGCCTTTTTGGCCGGTGCCTTTTTGGCCGGTGCCTTTTTCGCGGCCGCTTTTTTGGCGGGTGTTTTTTTGGCGGGCGCTTTCGCGGCCTTCTTGACCGCCTTGGCCGGAGGCTCTTTTTCCGGCGGCGTCCTCGGCGCGCCGTCGGATTCGCTGTTGGGTTGATCCTGCGGATCTGCCATGCGGCCGCTCCTTGCGCTTTCTTCAGTAGTTTTCTAGCCCACCGGGTTCTCCGAACCCATCATGCCAGCACGACTGCGGGCGCCTCAGCCGCCGGTCACGGTCTGCGCCGCACCGCCCACAGGGCGCCTCCAGCCACGAGCACCGCCGCCACCACAACGAACGGCCAGACCGGGACGCCGCCGCCGGCACCAGTTCCGGCGGCCGGGGGTCCGGGCGTTCCGGTGCCCGGCACGGTCAGCCGAAACGACCAGGATCCGGAGACCACGTGACCGTCTGCGGACGTCACCCGATAGTTGACCGTGTAAACGCCGGCCGGTCCCAGCGGCCGCAGGTCGATGCCGACCACCGCCCCCCGCACCGTCGGGTCTCCGGAGGACCACAGGTGGCCGTCGGGCCCGACGACGGACATGGCCGCGAACGTGGTCTGTAACTCTTCATTGAAGGTGGCGCTCACCCGCTCGGGACCGGTCTCGACGACCGCGTTGTCCGCCGGATCGGTGGCAACCCGCGCGGCGTGCGCTGCCGCCACTGGCGCGGTCATTGTCGCGATCACCCACAAAACACCGACGCATACGGCAATCGCCAACCGCCTCATGTCCGTCGGCGGATCAGCGCAAGGCAGATTCCCAGCGCGGCCGCGACCAGGGCAGCGCCGCTCAACAGCCGGGCGGTGTTGTCCGAAGATTTCGGCTGCGCCGGCGCAGCGGAAGGCGGATGCTGGCCGTGGGACGCCACCGGCCCCGCGGCAAGCGTCAGCGCAGGCACCGGGTATTCGGGCTCACCGCCACCGGACAGCGGCGGCTGGTCCCACTTCACCACCGTCCCGTCCGAATAGGTTTGCGTCGCCGGGAAACTGATGGTCTCGGCGTCGGGCAACTTCACCGAAATCCGGAACAGCGCGAATTGATCCACCCCGATGCCGCCACCCGGCGCGGCCGTCCAGGTCACCGAGCGCACGCGGCCCGATGCCGCGTCGCGGTCGAGCTTGGCCGTCCATCCCGGCATGCTTTCGGTGCTCGCCGAGGCCACATCGGGCAGGGCGATGCTCAGCGCGGTGGTCGCCGCGCCCGCGTTCGATTCGTTGGGGACCTGAAAGGTGACGATTGCCGTGGCGCCGCGCACCGCATTCTCGCTGCTGGCGTGGACGTGCGCCCACGCCGCCGGAAGGTGTGCCGCCGAGCCGAGATAGAGGGCGACGGCAGCGGCCACCGGGATCGGAAAGCGGGCCATCCGCCGCGCGCGGACTGACATGCCGGGCCGCCGCATTCTGCGGTCAGTTCAATCCGAGCCGGGCCATCAGGTCCGCCTCGATACCGTCGATCTGCGACGAGATCGCGGCATGGGCCGCCCGGCGCCGTGCGGCCGGCATGTTCTCCGCGGCGGTGACAGCCGCCGACAGATCGGTAAGCCGCTCGGTAATGGCCAACACGAACTGCTTGGTTTCCGCGTCCTTGGGCTTCTTGTCTTGCACGGTCCGCAGGGACTTCTCCGCTCCCGCGATTCGCGCGGACAGCTGCGCGCCGTGGCCGGAAAACTGCCCGATCTGGGCCAGTGGGATCCCGAGTTGGTCCGCGCGGCGCTGATCGATCAGCGCGCGCGCGGAGACGGCAGCCCGGTAGATGACCGGCGTGAGGATCGGCGCGAGCAGCCGGGACACGGTCAGGGCCCGCCGGATCCGCGTCGGCGAGAAGACCTTGCCTTCCCGCGCCGCTTTGAGTTCGGCGTCGGCGACTTTCAACGCGGTCCGGTCGCTGTCCCGCTGGGCTTTGATCTGCGCCCTGAGGGCCTTGGCCTCCGCCCGGTGGGCGGCCTTGTAACGGCGAGTCTCGTTCCTGGCGGCGAGCTTGGCCTCCAGCTTCGCGCGGGCCTTGATCGCGCGGGCTTCGGCGCGACGCGTCGCGCGATTCTTTCGCTTGCGGAACAGGCCCATTCCCGGCCGCCTCCCCGGTATCTCGTGGATTATCGGTCTCGCGCACCGGCGCGATCCGATGAGCCAACCCTAAACGGAATGGGCGGGCGGGAGCCCTCCAGGTGGGTAGGGATGGCGCGCCCGGGCGTCCGTCAGGCGTCCAAGTGCTCCGCACGGCGCAGCTCGTTGACCCGCTGCATCACCTCGTGTTGGGCCTCGGGGGACAGTTCGGCGGCGCGCGCGGCGATGCGGCGCACGCCGTCGTCGCGCATCGTGGCCAGGAACGACAGCTCCTTGTCGAGCTTCTCGTAGTACTCGTCGTCGGTGAAGTACGCCGGCTTGATGCGGAAGAAGTTGGCCAACGCCGCCATTGTCGCCGCCGACGGGTTGGTGCGGTTCCCCGAACGCAACTGCGACAGGTAGGGAGCCGACATCGTGATGCCCTCCGCCTTGAGCGCCGCGATCACTTCCGCGGAGGTGTGCGGCCCGCGTCCCGGGGGACACACCGTGTCGAACAGGCGGTTAAGGCGAGCAGCGAACGTCGTGCTCATTGGATATGACCTCCACTGGGCTGTAGAAGTGAACTGTTACCTAGGTGTATTTGCTGACCATGGTAGCGAGGGTTTGTGTCCCTAACTAGGTGCAAACCCCCACGGTTTCGGCTCAGCGTAGCTGGGGCTTGCCGATGCCGCACTTGACGAGCGTCTAACTGATTCGCTGGGGTGTCCACTAAATCGGCGAAACTCACAGGTTATCCGCAGAATTGGGCATCGGTTCCAAGGTGGCGGGCCGGCGGCGCCGGGCTCGGCGAAGTGTAGGATGGGGAAGTGCTGGGCGGTCGCACCGCAACCCGGCAGCAATCTATGATCACTTAACGCCGTATTTGCTGTCGGATCCATGATGTAGCCGGAAAGCGCCGGCCGCGGCCGCCACAGAAATGTGAATCGGGGTTCATCGGTCCTCGAGACGGGCTCGTCCGCGGCCGGGCCTTCCCGCCGGGCGCAGATCGAAAATCCGGAAGGCAATCGTCGAGGCGAAGGCCACCAGGCGCCCCCTCGGCGTGGCACCGACGAAAGTGGCCGACCGTCATCGAAACCGCGCGCCCCGACCGCCGCGGGCGCTATCCCGGTCAGCGTCAAGCACCATCGGTAGCTCGCCGTAGGTCATGGTGACCTGTCGCCGAACCGGGCAAGAAAGACCAGCCCACGCTCAACAACGCCGGTCCGGTGGGCCGGCTCGGCGGCCGGCTAGGTGCGTCCGGGTATGCACCAGAGGGACGCTCGATTGGAGCGCCGATGTAAATGCTTATGCCGCAAGCAGCATCGCCAGAATCGCGGTATCAGGATGGCTGATGGGGTCGACGCCGACTCGGCTCACCATGGATGTGATCGTGCCGTCGGCTTCCGCTTCCACCCAGGCCGCCCGATGCTCGAGTCCCAGATATGGCAGCCCGGGGAGCAGGACGCATCCCGACGCCGCCCCGCTGCATTCCGGCAACGAAGGTGTGGTCTCCGAGGGCGGGTGCAGCATCAGCAGAGCCGGCGGTTGATGATCGGCGAAATAGCCTGGCTGGATTGCCGAGTCGCCGAAGACCGTCCCCTCGGCGAGCACCAGGCCGACGGTGCCCGGCTCGGGTTCCTCGGGTAACTCCTCGCGGGCGCCGAACACCGTTGTGGTGGACAGTAGTCCGGGCAATGACGCGACCCGGACCGCGACCATGAGCAGTTGGGCCCACTCTTTCGTCGAATCGGGCCAACGTCCGGAGATCACAAACCCTTTCAGGGCACCACGAGCATGGAAAGGGGAAACCCCTATCGGGCGGTCAGACCCAGTCTCCATTTCGACCTCCGCGCCACGCCTCCGTCCGATTAACCACACCGGTAGCTCGAAGAATTAAGCATGCCTGCGGGTTCGGCGCCGTGCAACCCGACACGGCCAGTGACGGGCATGTTCTCGGAGTGCCCCATTCAGGGCCGCGCAAACGACAGGGGCGCCGCGCGAGCCGCGCGACGCCCCTGTCGATCGAGTCGGACTCAGCCGAAGATCAGGCCGTTGGCTTTCGACGTGGCGGCCGCGTACCGCTTCTGCACGTCGGCCCAGTTGACGACGTTCCAGAATGCCTTGACGTAGTCCGCCTTCACGTTCTTGTACTGCAAGTAGAAGGCGTGCTCCCACATGTCGACCTGCAGCAGAGGAATGATGCCGAGCGGGACGTTGGCCTGCTGGTCGTAAAGCTGGAAGGTGAGCAATCTGCCGCCGAGGGTGTCATAGCCCAGCACTGCCCAGCCCGAACCCTGGAGGCCGTTGGCGGCCGCGCTGAATTGGGCACGGAATTTGTCGAACGATCCGAACGCGTCATCGATCGCGGCGGCCAGCTCGCCGGTCGGCTTGTCGCCGCCGTCCGGCGAAAGGTTCTTCCACCAGATCGAGTGGTTGACGTGGCCGCCGAGGTGGAACGCAAGGTTCTTTTCGTTCAGGAAGATCGCCGCGTGGTCGTCGTTGGCGCGTGCCTCTTCGAGTTTCGCGACGGCGTCGTTCACGCCTTTGACGTACGTGGCGTGGTGCTTACTGTGATGGATCTCGTTGATCTGACCCGAGATGTGCGGTTCCAACGCTGCGTAGTCCCAGTCCAAATCGGGCAGGGTGTATTCAGCCACGGCGTTCCTTTCTTCGATTGTCTTCTTAGGCTCATTCGCGGGCCTGCCACGCGGCGGCCAGCCTAGACAACCCTGCTCCATGACTGCGCGGACCGCAAGAATGACCGCTATGAGCTCCGCAGCCGGATACCCGTTCGGCGTCGATTCAAGACAAAACGATGAGGGCGAGAACCGCCAGCAGCGCCAGTGCGATGAGCCCGGCGCGCAATGCGGCGACGCTGTAGCTGTGATTCCACGCGGGCGAGCCGGAGTACGACTTCGAGGGGGCCGGTGAACCCGGACCGAACGAATGCGTGGCCATCAGTCGCCTTTCACCCGCTCCTCACCTCGCGGTAGTGAGGTGAGTCACAAACATTTTTCGCGAACGCGATCATAGCGCTTCGGGGCGAGCTTGGAAAATGACTGCGTCAGCCGGGGGTGGCGATGACCGCATGGGGGGCGGCCGGAGGTCAGCTTTCGCGCGCCGAGGGTGGCGTCGGGTGTGTAGTCAGGCAATCCATTTCGCTCAGCGACTTTTTCGGCGGTTGGCATTTCGCTCGACGGCCGTTTGGGGTGTCTACAGCATGACTCCAATACCGCGGTGTTATCCACATGCGGAACCACGGCTAGGCGCTAGGGCTGTAGTAATGGATGTCTTGCCCAACAACGGCATGTGGATAAACCTGTGGAAACTGTGGATAGTCGTGATGGCTGAGTAGATAGCCGACCGGCCCCGACCCCGGCCATTGTTGAGCGTCCCGCGGCCCTCATCCTCGCGAGGTTAGGCTAGTCCGGTGATCCAGGTGTGCTCCCAATGCGGCACTCGGTGGAACGTGCGCGAGCGGCAACGCGAGTGGTGTCCCCGCTGCCGGGGAGCCCTGATGGCGCCCCTGGCGGATGCGCCGGCACCCGACCCGCGGTGGAGCCCACACACCGCCGCGCCGGCGAGCCGACCGTCCGGGGCCCGGGGGTGGCCGCGTACCCCGCCACGGCTGCCGCCCGGCTTTCGCTGGATAGCGGTGCGTCCCGGCGCCGCGCCGCCCACCCGGCGGGTACGGCGTCCGCTCGGCCCCACCCCGCGCTATTCCTTCATTCCGCGCTGGGGTCTGGCCGACCGCGTCGAACAAACGGCCGCGGCGGCCGAAACTCCCACGCACCCAGGTCCGTCGGCGCCGATGATCCGCACCACGCTGTTCGTCAGCGTGCTCGTCCTCGGCGTCGCCGCCCTGGTCTATGTCGTGCGATACGTGCTGCTGGTCGTCAACCGGAGCACCCTGTTGAACTCGTGGGTCGCCGCGGGGGCGGACTGGCTCGGCATCCTGGCCAGCGTGGCCGCGATCGGCGGTGGTGTTCACGTCCGGAGTGATGCTGATCCGTTGGCTCATTGCGCGCCGCGCCGCCGTGTTCGCGCATCACGGCCTGCCAGAGCCACGGTCCACCCGGGCGCTGTGGGCCGGATGCGTGGTGCCGCTGGCCAACCTGCTGTGGGCCCCGGTTTATGTCATCGAGCTGGCGATCCTGGAAGAGCACTACGCCCGGATACGCAGACCCATCGTCCAGTGGTGGATCGCCTGGGTCGCCAGCTATCTGGTCTCCGTCTTCGCCATGGTCACCAGCTTCACCAGGGATGCCCAGGGCATCGCCAACAACACCCTCACGATGGTTTTTGCGTACCTGCTCGCGGCGCTCACGGTGGCCGCGGCCGCCCGAATCTTCGAGGGCTTCGAACGGAAACCGGTCGAACGGCCCGCGCACCGCTGGGTTGTCGTCTCCGACGATGCGGCTCCGACATCAGGCCCGGTTGAGTTGGAGGGTCGGGAAGCGGCAGCATTAGGCGTATGACGTCGGCCGAGGAGGTGCTCGCCGGGCATCCCTTCGTGGTGGCCCACCGCGGCGCATCGGCCGCACGCCCCGAACACACGTTGGCGGCCTACGACCTCGCCCTCAAAGAAGGCGCCGACGGGGTGGAATGCGATGTGCGCCTGACCCGCGACGGCCACCTGGTGTGTGTGCACGACCGCCGGTTGGATCGGACCTCGACCGGGGCCGGGTTGGTCAGCACCATGACCCTCGCCGAGTTGAGTGAGCTCGAGTACGGAGCGTGGCACGACAGCTGGCGTGAAGACGGCACGCATGGTGATACCAGCCTGCTGACGCTGGACGCCCTGGTTTCCCTGGTTCTGGACTGGCACCGGCCGGTGAAACTGTTCATCGAAACCAAGCACCCGGTCCGGTACGGCTCGCTGGTGGAAACCAAGCTTCTCGCGCTGCTGCACCGGTTCGGCATCGCCTCGCCGGCCTCCGCCGACCGCTCCCGGGCGGTGGTGATGTCGTTTTCGGCGGCCGCGGTATGGCGGATCCGGCGAGCCGCACCGCTGCTGCCGACCGTCCTGCTCGGCAAAACCGCCCGCTACCTGACCAGCGGCGCGGCCACCGCCGCCGGCGCCACCGCGGTCGGTCCTTCGCTGTCGACGTTGAAGGAATATCCCCAACTCGCGGATCGCGCGATCGCCCAGGGCCGGGCCGTGTACTGCTGGAACGTCGACGAGTACGAAGACCTCGACTTTTGCCGCGACGTCGGGGTGGCCTGGCTTGCCACCCATCACCCGGGTCGCACCAAGGCGTATCTGCAGGACGGCCGCGGCGGTTAGTCCGGCGGAGCCGCAGGGACGGGCGCGTCGGAGGCCAGCGCCTCGAACAATCGGCTGGCCTCGTCGTGGTTCCACACCACTACCGATCCGGAGTCGCCGTTGGTGAATTCCCCGATCGGGACGGTCATGGTGGTGGGGGAGCCGTGCAGCCCCCAGGAGAGGCGGGCCAGGTCCCATACGTGGGCGCCGCTGTCAACGGTCAGGGCGTCGGCGAGCGCGCGCGGCACCGAGTACCAGCGCCAGGGGTTGAGCCAGACGGCGGGGCTGGCGGCGGCATGCAGCACCGCCGCGACAAATTGCCTCTGATTGAGCATCCGGTCCAGATCCGCCCGGGGGGTGTCGCGCGTCCTGACGTACCCGAGGGCGTTGCGGCCGTTGAGTTTCTGGCAGCCGGCCGGCAGGTCGATGCCGGCCAAGGGGTCGTTGAGCGGCGCCGTCGGGCACACCGTCACCCCGCCGAGCGCGTCGACCACGGCGGCGAAGCCGCCGAATCCGATTTCGGCGTAGTGGTCGAGGCGCAGCCCGGTGGCCTGCTCCACCGTCTGGGCCAACAGGGCCGCCCCGCCGACCGCGAAGGCGGCGTTGATCTTGTCCTTGCCATGGCCGGGGATCCGAACATAGGAGTCGCGCGGGATCGACACCATCGTCACCCGGCCGCCGGACCACAGCTCGGGCAGGTGTACCAGGAGGATGGTGTCGGTCCGGGTGCTGCCGATGTCGCCGCCGGTGGCCAGGTCCTCCTGCTGTTCGGAGCTGAGCCCTTGGCGGCTGTCGGATCCGACGAGCAACCAGTTGGTCCCGCGCCCCTGCCCGGGCCGTCCGGGATAGTCAGTCAGAATCTCGTCGCGGTGCAGTCTGCTGTCGAACCAGGCGGCCCCGCAGGCGGCGCCGACGCCGGCCAGCAGCGAGGCGATCACCAGGGTCGACACCACCGCCCGTAACCAGCGGCGCACCCCGCGTCGACGCGGGCCCGGTGCGGTGG
This sequence comes from uncultured Actinomycetota bacterium, assembly GCA_963820045.1. Lineage (GTDB taxonomy): Bacteria > Actinomycetota > Actinomycetes > Mycobacteriales > Mycobacteriaceae > Mycobacterium. The sequence continues at coordinate 537,550 of CAWFYN010000010.1, read as the reverse complement.
GCCGCGGCGGCTGGACGGCGGTAGGTGGGGGAGGCGGTTGAGGTGGGCGCCGCAGCGGTGTGGTCTGTTCGGCCGGTTTCGGCGGGCGAGCGCCGCGGCGAATCACCTGGGACGGTTCGGTGCGCGGTTCGGGCGATCCGGAAGGCCCGGTCGGCCCTGCGGGCCCCGGTCGGCGCGGCCGGTGCGGTGGTCGATCGCCGTTCACCTGGTTAACGTACGTTGCCGGGCCCGTCGGCGGCGCGGCCGGACACGACTGTTTCGACTACTGGCGGGCGCGCAGCCCGTTGCTGAATGGGCACCCCATCAGCACCCGGATGGCCTGGCTCAACCCGGTCATGTCGTCCACCGGCTTATGAAATGGCAGTCGGACGTCGTGGTCTCGGTCCTCGCCTTCGACGCGGAACCGTACGCCGTAACGGTCGAGCCCGAGCGGGCGCACCTGCCCGCGGCGCAACGGCGCGGGCAGCCGCGACACCAACCGCGCCACCACGTCGCTGTGGGCGGTGTCCAGGTGCCACAGCAGGTTCGACTCGATCTCGCAGAACGGGTCGGGCCGGGCGGTGAGGAGATTCTCCACGCTGACGGGCTCGGCGCCGGTGGCGTCGGTGACGACGACCGATGCGATCTCCAGCCGAAACAGCGTGTACCGAGGTTCCTGCCCGTCCGAGGGCGCGCATCGCGGGGTATCGACCTGAAGCAACGTGGGGTGCGGCCATTCGGCGGCGATCAGGTCAACCGTCCCCGCGATCTCGGCCGGGTGGAATTCCTGCAAGCCCCCGCGCACCCACACCAGCGAGCGCACCGGCTCCCGCAGCGGAAGCGGCGCGTAGTCGGTGAGCTCCAGGAGGGCTTGTGATCCGGCGACGGGTTGCGGCCGGCCGTCGCGCTCACTCGGAAGCGCCAGCGCGAAGGACCCGTCGGGCAGCAGGTGATGGACCGGAGTCACGACCGGGTCCTGGCCTGCGTGCACGGTTTCCACCGCCAGGAGCGCGCCACCGGCGCGGACACACGCGCTGCGGATGCGTTCGGCAGTAGTCGGGGCGGGGCAAGTCAGCGGTAACACCATCCTCCTTAAATTAGGTAAGGCTAAGTTAACTTAGCTGGCGGGGCGCCGCAAGAGCCGTTGGCAGCCGTCGCCGCTAGGGTTGGGGCGTGGTCCGCATCGCTTATCTCGGTCCGGAAGGGACCTTCACCGAGGCGGCGCTGGTGCAGATCACGGCCGCCGGCCTCATCCCCGAACAGGCGCTCGACGAGGTCCGACGATTGCCTATAGACAGCACCGCCGCGGCGCTGGACACCGTCCGCGATGGCGGTGCCGAATACGCGTGCGTCCCGATCGAAAACTCGATCGACGGGTCCGTGACGCCCACGCTGGACAGCTTGGCCATCGGTTCGCCCCTGCAAGTGTTCGCCGAGACCACCCTGGACGTCGCCTTCACCATCGCCGTCAAGCCCGGCCGCGCCGCCGCGGATGTGCGCACCCTGGCGGCGTTTCCCGTGGCGGCCGCGCAGGTGCGGCATTGGGTCGCCACCCACCTGCCCGACGCCGAGTTGCGGCCCGCGTACTCCAACGCCGACGCGGCGCGGCAGGTGGCCGACGGACAAGCCGACGCCGGGGTGACCTCGCCCCTGGCCGCCACCCATTGGCGGTTGGCCGCGCTGGCTGACGGCGTGGTCGACGAACCCAACGCCCGCACCCGCTTCCTCCTGGTCGGCCCGCCGGGGCCGCCGCCGGCCCGCAGCGGTGCCGACCGGACGGCTGTGGTCCTGCGCATCGACAATGCGCCCGGCGCGTTGGTGGGCGCGCTGACCGAATTCGGGATCCGCGGCATCGACCTGACCCGGATCGAGTCCCGGCCGACCCGGACCGCGCTGGGCACCTACGTGTTCTTCGTCGACTGTGTGGGCCACATCGACGACGACGCCGTCGCCGAGGCACTCAAGGCGCTGCACCGTCGTTGTGCGGATGTGCGATACCTGGGATCTTGGCCGACGGGCTCGCCCGCCGGGGTGCTTCCGCCGCCCGCGGACGAGGCGGCGCGCTGGCTGGCGCGACTGCGAGACGGCAAACCGGAAACGGCGGGCGGGAGCATTGAGCCATGACCGGCCGGCTGGTGCTTCTGCGACACGGCCAGTCGTACGGCAACGTCGAACGTAGGCTGGACACCCGGCCCCCCGGGGCCGAGCTGACGCCGCTGGGCCGCGATCAGGCCCGCGCCTTCGCCCGCCGCGCGGGACGGCCGTCGCTGCTGGCGCACTCGGTGGCCATTCGCGCGTCGCAGACGGCCGGGGTCATCGGCGGCGAACTCGAGATGGGCGCCCGCCAGGTGCCCGGCATTCACGAGGTCCAGGTCGGCGGGTTGGAAAACCGCAGCGATGACGACGCGGTCGCGGAATTCAACGCGATCTACGAGCGATGGCATCACGGTGATCTCGACATCCCGTTGCCCGGCGGAGAAACCGGCAACGACGTGTTGGACCGCTACGTGCCGGTGCTCACCGACCTGCGCCTGCGCTACCTCGACGACCACAACTGGACTGGCGACATCGTCGTCGTCAGCCATGGTGCCGCGATCCGACTGGCCGCCGCCGTGCTGGCCGGCGTGGACGCCACCTTTGCGCTGGACAACCATCTCGACAACGCCGAATCAGTGGTGCTGGCCCCCATCACCGATGGGCGGTGGAGCTGCGTGCGGTGGGGGACCCTGACGCCGCCGTTCTACCCCGAGCCGGAGGCCAGTCCCGTCGCGGACGCGGTGCACTCGAGCACCGATCCGATGGGCTGACGCGCGATCAAACGGCCAGCGCGACGGATTCGGAGCATCCACAGCCCACGGCGTCGCAGTCGACGACGAAGGCGTGCGGCAACAGCTCGGGGCTGAAGCAATCCGGCTCCGTGCATTCCGAGCGGCGCAGTGAATGGCGAATGATGGTGCCGTGACAGTGATCTAAGCCTGCCCGGCAGTCGCGGCAGTCACTACTCATAACCCGTTCATAGCACCGGCCGCGGACAAATCGGGGATGCCGCGCCCAAAAGGAGCGGCGCGGCGCGGCGTTGTCAGGCCCAGCCCAGTTCTTCCAGTCGGTGGTCGTCGATCCCGAAATGGTGGGCGATCTCGTGGATCACCGTGACCGCCACTTCCTCGACGACGTCGTCGTCGGATTCGCAGACGTCCAGCAGCGCCTCACGGTAAAGGGTGATGGCGTCCGGCAGCGATCCGGCGTAGTCCGAGTCGCGCTCGGTCAGGGCGACCCCTTCATACAGCCCCAGCAGTTCGCCGTCCTCGGGGTGGCGGTCGGCGACCAGCACGACGACGTTGTCCATCGCCGCCGCCAGCTCGGGCGGGATCAGGTCGAGCGCGTCGGAAACCAGTTCGTCGAACCGCTGCGGATCCATCCGCACGGGCACTCGGCTAGCCCCCGGGTGGCGGCGCGGCGGGCGGTGCCTCGGGCGCGGGTGGCGGCGCTGGCGGTGGCGGTGCCTCGGGCGCGGGTGGCGGCGCTGGCGGTGGCGGTGCCTCGGGCGCGGGTGGCGGCGCTGGCGGTGGCGCTCCGGCGTCCGCGGGTGGCGGCGCTTGGGGCGCCGGGGTGTCCGATGCCGGCGACTGGGGGGGCGCCACCACCGGCTGCTGGCCCGGAAGGTGCTGATTGTTCGGCGGGATCTCCGGCGTTGTGCCGGCCTGGGTTTGCGGACCCTGAGCCGGCACCTGGAGCGGGATCGGCGGCAGCGTGAGCCGCTCGTCGGGAATGTCGGGCGGCGGCACCGGCGGTTGACCGTTGATGAGCAGCTGACCCTTGGCGCTGTTGAGCAGGGTGGCCCAGCCGCCGTTGCCCAGCGTCGCGCCGATGCTGCAAGCGACCTCGCGGCTGCCGGCCGTCCAGCTGGCCAGCGGCACGGTGGGGTAGATCAGCGTCAGGGTGGTGGTGCGCAACTTGACCGGCGCCAGGTAGGCATCCGTCATCTTGGTGCACAGATCCTTGATGTACCCGTCCTGGTCGGGCTCCGCCGGCAGCGTGCCGGCGAACTTCTCGGCCAGGTTGACCGTGCCGGTCACCTCCATCGCGTGCGGCGCCGCACACTCAACCGGAGCATCGACCGGCTGGTTGGTGGTCGAGTCGATGCCCAAGCAGGTGCCGGCCGGCCAGACCTTGGACTGGTCGACATCGGCGACCTTGCCCTTGAAGGCCTGTTGCTGGTTGTTGGTGCCGGGGAGCTGCAGTCCGCACAGCATGCGGCGCTCGCCGGACTGGCGCCAGGCTCGGTCACCGGGCCACAGCAGGCTGACGGTGAACTTGCTGTTGGGGTCGAACTTGGGGCCCAAGTAGTTGCGCACGGCGGACTCGCACTGCTCCTGGGTGATCTGCTGGATGCGAGCGGGCGAGGGGGGAGCGGCGTTGGGGCCATACTCGGAGCCCGGGAATGTCCGCATGTCGACGGATTCGGCGACCTCGAACTTGTGGTCGTCGACGCAGTTGACGACCTTGGCAGACTCCGGGGTGGTGTCCGGCCACGTCAGGCAGTCGCCGGCGGCGGCCTTGTTGAAGGCGGCGTCGCTTTTGCTTCCGGTGGTGGGCACCGGATTGCCGTCGAGGTAGCCGGACAGCCGTCCGGGCCCCGTGCCGCCGACGGGTAACGCTGTGACCACCCCTGCGATCAGCAAGCCGCCCAGCGCGGCGAGCAAGAGGGCGCGCCTGGTGGCCGTCGCCTGCAGGCTGCGCGGCCACCGAAAGCCCGCCGGCGACTTTGCCGGCTCGGCGGTGGGGGCATCGGACTCCGGGGCTTCCGGAAGTTCCGTCTCGGGCGCGTGCGACATCGCTTCCATTCTGACAGCAGCACCTGAGCCGCGTGACAAAAGTTACTGATGTGAGTCCTGGGGACTGGCCCGGGTGGATGCTCTGCGCGCTGGGCCGTGACCGTGAAAGTAGTCTCAGGGCCGTGATCGACCTGAAGCTGCTCCGCGAAAACCCCGACGCCGTGCGCCGCTCCCAAGTCAACCGTGGCGAGGACCCGGCGCTGGTCGACGCCTTACTGGCGGCCGATGCCGCCCGCCGGGCGGCGATTTCGTCGGCCGATGCGCTGCGCGCGGAACAGAAATCGGCCAGCAGGAGCGTCGGCGCCGCGTCGCCCGAGGAGCGCCCGGCCAAGCTGGCGCGCGCGAAGGAACTGGCCGAGCAGGTCAAGGCCGCCGAAACCGAGCAGGCCGAGGCCGAGGCGGCATTCACCGCGGCGCACATGACGATCTCCAACGTCGTCATCGACGGGGTTCCCGCCGGCGGCGAAGATAACTACCGCGTCCTGGACGTGGTGGGCGAACCCGCTCGGCTCGAAAACCCCAGGGACCACCTCGAACTCGGCGAATCCCTGGGCCTCATCGACATGCAGCGCGGCGCCAAGGTGTCCGGCTCGCGCTTCTACTTCCTGACCGGTCGGGGCGCGCTCCTGCAGCTGGGGCTGCTGCAGCTGGCCCTGCGCATGGCCGTCGAGAACGGCTTCATCCCGATGATCCCGCCGGTGCTGGTACGCCCGGAGGTGATGGCCGGAACCGGGTTCCTGGGCGCCCACGCCGACGAGATCTACCGGGTCGAGGCCGACGACCTCTACCTGGTCGGCACCTCCGAGGTGCCGCTGGCCGGCTACCACGCCGACGAGATCCTGGACCTGTCCCGCGGGCCGCTGCGGTACGCGGGCTGGTCCTCGTGCTTCCGGCGCGAGGCCGGCAGCTACGGCAAGGACACCCGCGGCATCATCCGGGTGCACCAGTTCGACAAGGTGGAGGGGTTCGTCTACTGCACACCCGCCGACGCCGAGGCCGAACATGAACGCCTGCTGGGCTGGCAACGCGAGATGCTGGCCCACATCGGTGTGCCCTATCGGGTAATCGACGTGGCCGCAGGCGATCTCGGGTCGTCGGCCGCCCGCAAGTTCGACTGCGAGGCATGGGTTCCGACGCAGGGCGCCTACCGCGAGCTGACGTCGACGTCGAACTGCACCACCTTTCAGGCGCGCCGGCTGGCGACACGCTACCGCGACGAGGGCGGCAAGCCGCAAACCGCGGCCACCCTCAACGGCACGCTGGGCACCACCCGGTGGCTGGTCGCGATCCTGGAAAACCACCAACAGCCCGACGGCAGCGTGCGGGTGCCCGACGCGCTGGTGCCGTTTGTCGGCACCGAGCTGCTCGAGCCGGTCGCCACCATTGGCTAAAGCGCCTTCGTCGCCAGCTGGCCCGGGGTGTGGCCGAACGCCCGCCGGTAGGTGTCGATGAAGGCACTCGGTGTGGCCCAACCGCATTCGGACGCCACCGACGTGACATCGCGGCGCTCGGCGAGCAACACCAGGGCGTGTTGCAACCGGAGCTGGGTACGCCATTGCGGAAAGGTCATCGCCAGCTCGTCGCTGAACAGGCGGCTCAGGGTGCGAGGGCTGATGCCGATCCGGCGGCCGATCTGCGGCAACGTCAGCGGCTCACGCAGGGTGGCGGCGATCAACGCGCACGCTTCGGCCAGGCGGCCGTCCACCGGTGTTGGGATCCACAGTGGCTCGCCGACGCTGGTCGTCTGCAGCTGGTCGTGCAGCACCGCCAGCATCCGGTGGTGCTCGTCGGTGTCGGTTCCGTCGGTTCGCGAACACGCGATGATGAGTTCACGCATCAATGGGTTGACCGCCAGCACGGCCGGTGCCGTGGGCCCGCGGCGGTACCGGTCCGGGTCCAATGCGACGCCGTGAAACTGCGTGTGGCCGTGGAAGCTGTGTTCGTGCCAGCAGCCCGCCGGTATCCAGATCGCCCGATTCCCCGGCGTGATCCAGGTTCCCGCCGGGGTGGTGACCGAGACGGCGCCCGAGGACGGGTAGACGATCTGGTGCAAGGAATGTCGGTGCCGCTCGATCCGGGCGCCCGGTCGCAGGGCATGCGACGATGTCGCCGGCCCGTGGTGGCTGATTCCCGACATATCAAGGCAGAATATCGGAAGCCCGCAGCGGGCTCGGCCGCCTAGTGTGACCGGTATGGCGATGAATCTTTTGCACCGGCGCCGGTGCAGCTCGGCGAGCTGGGAAAAAGCGGTGGCCGATCAGCTGTTGCCCTGGGCGTTGGAAGGCGTCGAATTGGGCGCCCGCACTTTGGAAATCGGCCCCGGATACGGCGCGACGCTGCGGGCGCTACTCGATCACACCGCCTCGCTCACCGCCGTCGAGGTCGACGCGGCGATGGCCGATCGCTTGCAGCGCCGCTACGGCGACCGGGCCCGCGTCATCCAGGGCGACGGCACCGACACCGGGCTGCCCGCCGACCACTTCACGTCGGTGGTGTGCTTCACGATGCTGCACCACGTGCCCAGCGCCGAGTTGCAGGACCAGCTGTTCGCCGAGGCGTTCAGGGTGCTGGAACCGGGAGGGATCTTCGCGGGTAGCGACGGCGTCCCGTCGTGGGCGTTCCGGCTGCTCCACGTCGCCGACACCTACAACCCGATCGCGCCGAGGGACCTCCCAGGGCGGCTGCTCGCCGCGGGATTCACCGACATCCGCACCGACGCCCACGGCGGTCGGCAGAGGTGGCGGGCCACCAAACCGGTTGCCTAACCTAGGCGTCCACCGTCTCATGGGCCTGTTCGTGCCGGCGCTGCCGCTCCATGGTGGCGAAGTAGAAGGCGAACGCGAACGCGAAGCTGGTGAAAAGGCTGGACACGAAGTACAGCCACGGGTGCTTGAGTCCGCGGCGGTAGCCGTCCACGATCGTAAACAACGGCAGCAGAATCACATTCGCGATCGTGTAGTCCTGGCTGGCGGAGTCCGCGGCCGGGTTGGTGAACATCAGCTTGATGTATTCGGCCCAGCTGCCGTGCTCACCCCATAGCGGGTTGGTTGATCCGTGCGAGTACTCCGAGACGTACGTGACGTTGAAGTACCAACCCAGGGCCACCGAAGCGATGCCGACGACGTAATACACGCATTCCAGCGGGAAAACAACGGCCCCCCGGCGGGGCGGGCGAATACCTTCGAGTTCGAGGCGACGATCCAGCCGATGACACTGAGCCCGAGAACTGCATGCACGAGAAGCGAGACCATGGCGGCAGTCTCACCCGAGGGCGGAAGTTTTGTCAATACTGACAAAAGATGGTTGGGGTACCTTACTGGCATGGTCAGGCCGGCGCAGACGGTGCGCAGCGAGCGCACGCGGGAGGCGCTGATCCAGGCCGCCCTGGTGAGATTCCTGGCCCAGGGTGTCGAGGAGACCTCCGCGGAGCAGATCGCTGCGGATGCCGGGGTTTCGCTTCGGACGTTCTATCGCCACTTCAAGTCCAAGCACGATCTGTTATTCGCCGACTACACCGGATTGAACTGGTTTCGGGCCGCATTGGACGCCCGTCCCGTCGATGAGGCGATCATCGATTCGGTGCAGTCGGCCATCTTCTCGTTCCCGTATGACGTTGAGGCCGTGACGAAAATAGCCGCCCTGCGCGGCGGCGAGCTCGACCCCAGCCGCATCGTGCGGCATATGCAGGAAGTCCAGGCCGACTTCGCCGGCGTCATCCAGGCGCAGCTGCACCGACGTAGCCGCACAGCGACCGGGACGCTGGATGGACGGTTGCGTGCCGCGGTCACGGCGCGTTGCATCGCGGCGGCCGTTTTCGGCGCCATGGAGTTCTGGATGCTGGGCGACGATCGATCGCTGGGTGAGCTGGCGCGGATGTGCCACACAGCGCTGGAGGCGCTGCGCGCGGGCATCACCGACGCCTGGGCCGCCGGCGCCGGACAGACGTTTCGTCATAATTGACAAAACTTTGCGGCCGTGCCAGCCTCCATTGCTGGAGGGCAGGACATGACACGGTATGACGCGATAGTTATCGGTGCGGGACACAACGGCCTGGCCGCGGCGGTGCTGCTGCAGAAGGCGGGATTGCGGACGGTGTGCCTGGATTCCAAGCTCTACGCCGGCGGGATGGCGTCCACCGTCGAGCTTTTCGACGGGTACCGGTTCGAGATCGCCGGCTCGGTGCAGTTCCCCACCTCGAAGGTGGTCGTCGAGGAACTCGGCCTCGACACGCTGCCGACGATCGACCTGGACGTGATGTCGGTCGCGGTGCGCGGCGTCGGTGACGATCCGCTGATCCAGTACAGCGACCCCATCAAGTTGTTCACCCACCTCAACGAGGTGCACGGGGCTGACGCGGTCAATGGCATGGCGGGGCTGATGGCCTGGAGCCAAGCGCCGACGCGGGCATTGGGCCGGTTCGAGGCGGGCACGCAGCCCAAGACCTACGACGAGATGTATGCCTGTGCGACAAACGAATTCGAACGCTCGGCCATCGATGACATGTTGTTCGGTTCGGTCACCGACGTGTTGGACCGCTACCTTCCGGACCGCGAGAAGCACGGTGCGCTGCGCGGCTCGATGACCGTGCTGGCCGTCAACACCCTCTATCGCGGGCCGGCCACGCCGGGCAGCGCAGCCGCGCTGGCCTTCGGGTTGGGCGTCCCCGATGGCGACACCATGCAGATGAAGAAGCTGCGCGGCGGGATCGGCGCGCTCACCGAGCACCTCGGCGAGCTGCTGGAAAGCCAGGGCGGCGAAGTCCGGTTGCGGACCAAGGTGACCGAGATTCTGGTCGCCGACGGGCGGGTGGGTGGAGTGCGCACCGAGGGCGGCGAAACGCTGACCGCCCCGATCGTCGTCTCCGGCATTGCGCCCGACCTCACCCTCAACGAACTGATCGACCCGGCCCTGCTGCCCGGCGACATTCGGGAGCGATACGCCCGGACCGACCACCGCGGCAGTTACCTGCAGATGCACTTCGCGCTTGAGGATGCCCCGGAGTTCGCCGCGCCCTACGAGGCGCTCAACGACCCGGCCATGCAGGCGTCGATAGGCCTGTTCTGCACGCCGGAAGAAGTCCAGCAGCAGTGGGAGGAAGCTCGGCGCGGAATCGTTCCGGCCGACCCCACGGTGGTGTTGCAGATACCCACCCAGAACGACCCGGGCCTGGCACCCGCGGGCAAGCACGCCGCCTCGGCGTTCGCGTTGTGGTTCCCGATCGAAGGCGGCGCCGACTACGGCAACGCGAAGGTCGAGATGGGCCAGCGGGTGATCGACAAGATCACCCGGCTGGCGCCGAACTTCGAACGCAGCATCATCCGGCACACCACCTTCACGCCCAAGCACATGGGCGTCATGTTCGGCGCACCCGGGGGCGACTACTGCCACGGACTGCTCAACCCCGACCAGATCGGGCCGAATCGCCCCGGCCCGAGAGGCTTTCGCGGCCAGCCGATTCCGATCGAGGGGCTGTACCTGGGCAGCGCGGGCTGCCACGGCGGACCGGGCATCACGTTCATTCCCGGCTACAACGCCGCCCGGCAGGCGCTCGAGGAGCGCACGGCTTAGCGATTCGAGCCGCCAAACGGGCGGCACGTCAAACCCGGCGGCTCCACAACAACGAGGGCTAGGCTGCCCAGGAACCTCAGCGCCACCCGTGTTTTGCGGATCCCCCGGATGAGCGGTCAGCTGCCTTTCTCCACACATGCATGGGCAGCTGACCCCCGAAGGAATTGCGAGAACACATCCACCCCCGGATCCGCTGTTTCCCGACAACCCGGTCGCCCGCGAATCGGTGCACCGGTACATCGAAGCCATGAGGTCGGCTTATGTCCGCGTCGCCGACGGCAGGCGTAGCCAGGCTTTCGCGCCCTCGCGCGCACCGCTAACCGCGCTGACCCAGCAGCTCGTCCAGGAGTGCGGTGAACTCTTCCGGTCGCGCCGGTGTGAAGGCGGGGCTGGGCCGAATTCCAGGCACGTCCAGCGTGATCAACGTCGACTTGAACGGCCGGCTCACGTCCAGTGGCAACCAGCGGCGGAAATCCGAGCTCCCCCAGATCCGGAATCGCTGCATGAACAGGCCCAACCCCTCGGCCCTGTAGCCACGAATCGCACCCAGTGCGATGACTTTCGACGTGCCGGAAGGAAAGTGGTAGCGGCGCAGCGTGATTGCTGCGCGGTCCAGCTGAACCAGGCCGTCGTCGTAAGACCGGAGGCGACTGGCGTTCATGCTCGTGAACTTCGCAGTTGGTGACCCCGCGCCGTCAGGCAGCGCCCGTCGTCCAATCGCCACTGCCAGCCATGCAGGTTGCAGGTCAACGTATTACCCTCCACCACACCGAATTTCGACAGGTCCGCCTTCAGGTGGGGGCAGCGACGCTGAATCTCCCAGCCGTCCAGCGTGACCGATGATGAATCGTCATGCGTCTCGGCGAACCAGCCGTCGGCGTAGGCGATCCGTTCGTCGGTAAGGCACTTGAAGAAGGTGTACAGATATTCGTTGTAGCCGCCGACGCGCCATGCCCTGAACCGGGTGGACAAGAAGATGGTGTTGACCCAGTCCGGCTCCCGATCGCGCAGCACGGTGCGCACCAATTCCGGCGCGATGGCGAACCCGTAGCGGACCTTCTCATCGGGAATGCGTTCGCGCACCACACGTTTCGGGAAGTCCAGGATGACGGTCTCCGGGCCGAGCACGAGTTCGACGGGATAGCCGATCCCGTCGCAGATCTCGTCGCTCTGGGACATGATCGGTTCGAACAGCGCGCGCAGCTGCTCCAGCAGCGGTTCGCCGGTCGCGGGGGCCCAGCTCGCCCGCTCCGCGGCCAGGACGGGCGCCATCCGCTTTGCGTAGTCGGCGATGTAGGCCCGTTTCCCGGTGGTGAAGATCTCCTCGACCTCGCCGTCGGGTAGCGGATGTCTCAGCGAATTCAGGGTGGTGCCGGTGAAGTCCGCGGCCGAGCCCGGGATCATCAGGAGCCCGCCGTGGTTTCCATGGGTGCGCAGCTGGTCGAGGAACACCATCTGGTCGGGAAAGATGTTAGCCGCATCGCCGTGGTCGTCGTTGAGGTGACGCAACTCGGGGTCCAGGAAACATGGCGGTCCCGCCGACGGGATGACCCACGTCGCATCGACCTGGGCGATGTACTGGCGGGCGCGGTCCATCTGCCGCTGCCGCTTCTGGACACCGAACGACTCCTTGGCACGGGCCGGCATGTCGTAGACCATCGGGTACCAGATCGCGCCGGAGTACTGCAGCATGTGCACGTCGATGTGTCCGAAAGCCGATGCCAGGATGTCCAGATCGACCGGGCGGGCGTCGTTCATGTTGAAAGCCGTTGTCACGCCGTCGGAGACCACCAGCGCCGAGTCGCCGAGCGGGCCGTCGGCCGGTGCCCGCAGGGCGATGATCATGACATCCAGGTCGCCCTTCGGGCCGCTGACCCGGTGCTTGACCGAATTGCCGGTCTCAAAGAACCGGTAGAAACCGAGCTCTTGCAACGCGTTTCGCAGGTCCGGCACCGGGAAGTCGGGCAGCAGCACCATCGCGTCTTTGTTGACGTGCTCGGCCAGATTCTTGGCGTCGAAGTGATCCTTGTGCAGGTGCGACAGGTACAGGTAGTCGCAGTCGCCCAGACTGTCCCAGTCCAGCCCGCTGTTGTCCGGGAACGGGAACCAGGACGCGAAGTACGCGGGGTTGACCCAGGGGTCGCAAAGGATGCTCCCCGCGGGCGTCTCGATCAGAAATCCAGCGTGACCTACGCTCGTGACCTGCACAACACCTTCCTGGGGCCGCTAAAAGAGCCTTGCGGCTCTGCGGCCGGATAACGGCTTTTTCAGCCCCCGAGCTTAGCGCGGGGCGGCCCACCACGGGTTCGCCTCAGGTGGCGTCCCGCGGTAAGGGTCGCCGTCGTCGGTGAGGGTCTGGGCGCTCGCGCGTCGCCGTGGCAACTCCTAGCCTCTTCTCGGCACTTCGGGTGACTCACAGCCGGGAGCACTAGGCTGAACGGCTGTGGAACCGGTATACGGGACTGTCATTCAACTTGCCCGCTTGATTTGGCGCTTACAGGGTCTCAAGATCACGGTCTCGGGCGTCGAAAATCTGCCCGAAAGCGGCGGTGCGGTCATTGCCATCAACCACACCGGCTACCTCGACTTCACGTTCGCGGGTCTGCCCGCCTACCAGCAGGGTCTGGGTCGCAAGGTGCGGTTCATGGCCAAGCAGGAGGTGTTCGACCACAAGATCACCGGGCCGCTCATGCGCAGCCTGCGGCACATATCGGTAAACCGGCAGGACGGGGCCGCGTCCTACGAGGAAGCGGTCAGGAATCTCAAGGACGGTGAGCTGGTCGGCGTGTACCCGGAGGCCACGATCAGCCGCAGCTTCGAGATCAAGGAATTCAAGTCGGGCGCCGCCCGGATGGCGGTCGACGCCGGGGTCCCGATCGTTCCGGTGATCATCTGGGGCGCGCAGCGCATCTGGACCAAGGGGCACCCCAAGAAGCTGTTCCGCCCCAAGGTGCCCATCACGGTGCTCGTCGGCGAGCCGATCGAACCCACGCTGGGAATCGAGGAATTGAAGGGGCTGCTGCACTCGCGGATGCAACACCTGCTGGAACGGGCCCAGGAAATCTATGGGCCGCATCCGGCCGGTGAGTTCTGGGTGCCGCGCCGGCTGGGCGGCAGTGCCCCGTCGCTGGCCGAAGCCGCCCGGATGGACGCCGAGGAGGCGGCCGCTCGCGCGGCTCGCCGGGCTCGATCCGCGGGAGCGCCGGAGTAGCGATCGATGGTGGAGCCGATCTTCCGCACGCTCGAGATCCTGGCTCGGCTGGCGGTTGTGGCCACCGACGCCCGGATCTCCTATGGCGGCGAGGAGAACATCCCCGACTCCGGCGGCGCCGTGATCGCGATCAACCACACCAGCTATGTCGACTTTCTGCCCGCCGCGCTGGCCGTGCATCGCCGGCATCGCCGCCTCAGGTTCATGATCAAGGCCGAAATGCAGCAGGTGAAGATCGTCAACTTCCTCATCAAGCACACCCGGACCATTCCGGTGGACCGCGGTGCGGGTGCCGGCGCCTACGCGCTGGCCGTGCAGCGGCTCCGCGAGGGCGAGCTGGTGGGGGTGTATCCGGAGGCCACGATCAGCCGCAGCTTCGAGCTCAAAGAGTTCAAGACGGGCGCAGCCCGCATGGCCATCGACGCGGACGTCCCGATCATCCCGCTGATCGTGTGGGGCGCGCACCGGATCTGGACCAAGGACCACCCGCATACACTGGGCCGCGCCAAAGTGCCGATTAGTGTGCAGATAGGCACGCCAGTGCAGGCGGCCGAAGACATCGCGCGGACCGATGCTGCGCTGCGCGAGTCGATGACCACACTGCTACACCAGCTGCAAGAGCGCTATCCGCACGAACCCGGGGCGTACTGGACGCCGCGCCGGCTGGGCGGTGGGGCACCGACCGTGGCGGAGGCTGCTCGGATAGAGGCGGACGAGGCCGCGGCACGGGCCGCCGGTCGTGGTGGACGGCCGTCGCGGTAGGCGAAGGAGAGGGCATGCCCGAGGGGTTTTACCGGTTGGGGGAATGGATCGTCCCGCCGATGGTCGCGATTCAGGGGACCAAGTTCACCTATCGCGGCCTGGAGAACATTCCCGAGCGGGGCGGAGCCCTGCTGGCCCAGAACCACACCAGCTACCTGGACTGGCTGCCAACGCTGCTCGCCGTGCGTGAGCGGGGCAGGCGGGCGTACTTCATGATCAAGGCGGAGATGGCCGACGTGAAGGCGGTCAACTACGTCATCAAGCACGCCAGGCTGATCCCGGTGGACCGTAGGACCGGGCACGACGCCTTCGAGGTGGCCGTGCAGCGGCTGCGTCAGGGTGAGCTCATCGGGATGCACCCCGAAGCCACCATCAGCCGCAGCTTCGAGCTCCGGGAGTTCAAGACCGGCGCGGCCCGGATGGCGCTGGACGCCCAGGTGCCGATCGTTCCGATCGTTGTCTGGGGCGCCCACCGGATCTGGCCCAAGGATCATCCGAAAAAGGTGTGGCGCAACAAGGTTCCGATCACCGTCGCGGCCGGCCGGCCGCTGCCGCCGCACGGCACGCCCGAGCAGCTCAACGCGGCGCTGCGCGAGGCGATGAATGCGTTGCTATATCGGGTGCAGGAGGAATACCCGCACCCGGAGGGCGAGTTCTGGGTGCCACGGCGGCTGGGCGGTGCCGCGCCCACCCAGGACGATTCCCGCGCGATCCGCCTGTCGGAGTTGCGGGCACGGATGCATAAATACGGCACCGACTGCGTGACCCGGCCGGGACAGAATCAGAGCGGGGTGCATTGATCAGACCGGCGAGCTGCGAACGCGGAACCGTCTCGATGACCCAAAAGTGAACATGCCGGCGCTGATAGCCTGCGACGTCGACGGCACCTTGTTCGACGACGACGAAACCATCACCCCGCGCACCCGCGATGCGGTGCGTGCCGCCGTCGACGCAGGCGCGACGTTCGTCGTGGCGACCGGCCGCCCTCCTCGGTGGATACGCCCCGTCGTCGACGCGCTCGGCTTCGCGCCGATCGCGGTGTGCGCCAACGGTGCCGTCGTCTACGACCCCGCGACCGACCGGGTGCTCTCCGCGCGCACGCTGCCCGTCGACGCCCTGGCCGAGCTGGCGGAGCTCGCGACGCGCGTCATCCCGGGCGCGGGCCTGGCGGTCGAGCGGATCGGCGAACGCGCGCACGACACGGCGACCCCCCAGTTCATCAGCTCGCCCGGCTACGAACACGCCTGGCTGAACCCGGACAACACCGAGGTGTCGATCGAGGACCTGCTCAGCGCGCCGGCGATCAAGCTGCTCATCCGCCGGGCCGGGGCCCGCAGCGCCGACATGGCCGCCGCATTGGCCAAGCATGTCGGCATCGAGGGTGATATCACCTACTCCACCAACAACGGCCTGGTGGAGATCGTGCCGCTGGGCACCAGCAAGGCCACCGGTGTGGACGAAATCGCCAGGCCCCTACAGATCTCCAGCGGGGAGGTGCTGGCGTTCGGCGACATGCCCAACGACCTGCCGATGCTGCGCTGGGCCGGTCACGGCGTGGCGATGGGCAACGCCCATCCCGACGTGTTGGCCGCTGCCGACGAGGTCACCGCCGCCAACAATGACGACGGGGTGGGGCGGGTGCTGGAGCGCTGGTGGGCTTAGGTGGCTGACGGGTGCGCCGGCAGCGAGAAGTGTTCGGGCGCCACGGTCGGGCCACTCGGTGATTGCGTCGAGAGCGGCGTCGTGATTCCCTCCGCGACCTCGGTCACGTTTGCGGTGAGCCGCTCGTAGTTCAGGGTTCCGTGCTGGAAGTTCTGCGTAATCTGCAGCGGCTCTTGAAGTTCCGCGCTGGTCGGCAAGCCGAGCGCGCCGCGTTCGTAGCTCAGCGACGCCCACGCATCGTAGAGTGCGCCGGTGACGGGCTGGGCGCCGGTTTCGGGTGACCAGTACATCGCACCCCTGGCGAACGTGACATACCGCGCGTCACCTTCCGCGCTGTCCTCCGGAGAGGTCGGCGCACCCAGCACGCTGTTCATCCCGCCAATCGCCTGCCAGTGGTCGTAGATCGCGCCGCCCTGCAGCGCCTTGATCAATTCCTCCGGCGGATCGTTGAAATGCGAAGCGATATCGCGTGCTTCGTCCATCAGCGCGTAGGCGGCGTTGCCCGGGCAATCGGTGTTGCCGACGTCGCGGTGGGTGAAGATCGTGGGCAACGTCGCGATGGAGCCGGCCGCGAAGGTCGTGTAGTGGCTACCCGCCGACTCCAATGCCACCGTGCCCTTCGGGTCGACGCCGTCCAGGCCCAGCCGCCAGCCGAGCAGCCGGCCCAGCGTGCGCAGCTGGATCGGCGTCGGCGGCACGTCATCGAAATTGCCGATCATCGCCACACCCCAGGTGTTGCGGTTGAACCCACCGGTGTGAAAGGCCTCGACTGCTTTGGTGAGCCCTCCGGCGCTGCCCTCGAACACCTGGCCGTACTTGTCAACCAGGGCGTTGTAGGCGATGTCGCACCAACCCAGTGTCTTGCTGTGATAGGTGTAGATGGCCTTGACGATGCCGGCCGATTCCAGCGGCGAATAGTCGTTGCTGCCCGCGGTGTGGTGTACGACCGCCGCGCGAATCCCGTTGTCGTACTGCGGGCTACCGCATCGCAGCGACTCGTCCGCGCCCCATTCCGCCCGGCTGATGATGGCGGGTGCCTGGCCGGGCATCAAGACCCCGGACGGCGGCGTCCACTGCGTTTCCGCCGGCGCTTGCGGTGGGGAGATGAGGATGGCGGAAATGTTCTGCCCGAA
This sequence comes from uncultured Actinomycetota bacterium, assembly GCA_963820045.1. Taxonomy (GTDB): domain Bacteria; phylum Actinomycetota; class Actinomycetes; order Mycobacteriales; family Mycobacteriaceae; genus Mycobacterium. The sequence goes on along the minus strand of CAWFYN010000010.1, from coordinate 520,400 downwards.
GGGTTGTTCCCGGGACGCCGGTTTGTATCCGAGGCCGGTCTCGTTGCGTGGGTCCTTGGCGGGCACGGCCGGCGGCAGGGTCACCGGCGCATCGATCGGCCGGGTGATGGCGATCTGGACCGTGGTAGTGGTGCCGACGAACACCGGGTCGGTACCGCGCGGACCCTCGAGTGACCCGGCCGCCGTCATTCCGTCGGGGGCCGCCGTTTCATACTCCGTCTGGTACCAGGGCCCCCACGAACCGTCGGGTCGCTTCGCGCGCACCCGCGTAGACGTGCCGGCCAGGTCGCCGGTGAGCGCGACGAGTGAAAACGGGTTCTCCTGGCTGATCTCGCGAACCGTGACGCCGCCGCCCAGCCCCGTCAGCGGCTGTTCGGCCAGTTGTGTGCTGTGGGCGGGCGGTGGGCTGGCCGTGCGGCGGTCGCGCGTCGTGTCCGCTACCCAGGAGACGATGACGACAGTCGCCGCAATGGCGGTGAGCAATGTCGTCGGCCCACGACTAGGAGACACCAGGCGATGTTACTTGTGTTTCTAATGTTAATGATGAGACGACACGAGCTGGGCGGCGGGAATCTGCACCAAAATCGACGGCACCGCAGAATGATCTGCGGTGCCGTCTGGTTGGAGGGTCCCCCGAAGGCTTAGACGGGCGGCAGAACCGGTGCCGCACCGGCGGCAGCCGGCAACGCCCCGGCAGCGCCCGCGGCGGCCGGCAACGCACCCGCGGCCGCACCCGGCAAAGCGCCCGCGGCGCCCGGCAGGGCACCCGCGACACCGGGGAGTGCACCGGCGGCACCGGGCAGGGCCCCGGCGACACCGGGGAGTGCACCGGCGGCACCGGGGAGCGCCCCGGCGGCACCGGAGCGCCCCGGCGGCACCGGGAAGTGCACCCGCGGCGCCGTGCTGCATGCCCTGCGTGATCGCCGGCATTACCAAGCCCTTGAGCAGGTCGATGGCCTGACCGGCGCCCAGCTGATTGGCCGCCTGCATCACGTCGTTGACCAAACCGCCGCCACCGCCGCTGGAGCTCCCGCCGCCGAGGCCGGTGCCGCCGCCGAGGCCGGTGCCGCCACCGATCGGTGAACCGTTGCCGAAGGACGACGGGTCGCCAAGGATCGGGTAGGTGCCGTCGGCGCCCGGATCCAAACCGGCCGGAGTGGTGATCGGCACTTCACCCTGAGCTGTAGGCGTGCCCACTCCGGGCGTGATCCCGGCCGGGCTGGTCAGTCCGGGGTTGGAAAGCGCCGGGTTGAGCCCAGCACCAGGGGTTGCCACACCCGCGCCCGGGGTGGTCGGCAGTGCGCCGGGCGCGGTGAGCCCCGGGGTCGTGGGCGCCAGGCCCGGGCTCGCCAGACCGGGGCTCGTCACACCGGGGCTGGTCAGGCTCGGGCTGTTCAGACCGGGGCTGGTCAAGCCCGGGCTCGTCAGGCCAGGGCTGGTGAGCCCCGGAGTCCCGAGGCCCGGAGTGCCCAGTCCTGGGCTGGTCAGACCCGGAGTGCTGGTCGCGCCCCCGCTCAGCGCGGGTACCGGGGGCAGATTGATCCCGAATTGCGACAGCCCCTGCGAAAGCGCTCCCATCAGCTCGCCCGGCAGGTCGGTCATCACGGCCGCCTGCTTGAAGTCGTGGTGCTCCGGCGGCTTGCTGCCGGCCGTCGATTCGTAGACAAGGAAGTACGCGCAAGGACTCGCCACTGCCAGGGCGGCGACCGCGCTCATGGCTGTCGAAAGCTTGCGTCGGCGTCGGTTCGGCACGGAAGTCTCCTCAATCTGGACAACTCAATCTTCAACTGTGTTGTGTCGGTGCGGCCTTGCCGGTTCTAGCCGGCGACAACCACACAGAGTCGATGGTACGAGTGAGATTGGTGTGGCTGGAGTGGTGATATTGAATCGTGAGGTAATTGCGACCTCGACTGTGATCGCCGGTCGCAGGCGCCCCGACGAGTCCTCACTTGGCCGATCGCGGATTCCCTGGCCTCGCCAAATGGGTTAGGCCCACGCAGTCGGATACCCTAAGCAACCGATGACCGCTCGATTCGACCTCCTCGTCGTCGGCTCTGGATTCTTCGGCCTGACCATTGCCGAGCGCGTGGCTACCCAACTCGGGAAGCGCGTGCTCGTCATGGAACGCCGCCCGCATATCGGCGGCAACGCCTATTCCGAGGCCGAGCCGCAGACGGGCATCGAGGTCCACAAGTACGGCGCCCACCTGTTCCACACCTCTAATAAGAGGGTCTGGGACTACGTGCGGCAGTTCACCGACTTCACCGACTACCGGCATCGGGTGTTCGCGATGCACAACGGGCAGGCCTACCAGTTCCCGATGGGCCTGGGCCTGGTGTCGCAGTTCTTCGGCAGATACTTCACCCCCGACGAAGCGCGCCGGCTGATCGCGGAGCAGGCCGCCGAGATCAAAACCGAGGATGCGCAAAACCTCGAGGAGAAGGCGATCTCGCTGATCGGGCGACCGTTGTACGAGGCGTTCGTCAAGGGCTACACCGCCAAGCAGTGGCAGACCGATCCCAAGGAACTGCCGGCCGCCAACATCACCCGGCTGCCGGTGCGCTACACGTTCGACAACCGGTACTTCAGCGACACCTACGAGGGCCTGCCGGTCGACGGGTACACGGCGTGGCTGCAGAACATGGCCGCCGACCACCGCATCGAGGTCAGGCTGGGCACCGACTGGTTCGACGTCCGCGACCAGCTGCGCGCGGACAGCCCGGAGGCGCCTGTCGTCTACACCGGCCCGCTGGACCGCTACTTCGACTACGCCGAAGGCCGGCTCGGTTGGCGCACACTGGATTTCGAGGTGGAGGTGCTACCCATCGGGGACTTCCAGGGCACTGCGGTGATGAACTACAACGATCCCGACGTCCCGTACACCCGCATCCACGAGTTCCGTCACTTCCACCTCGAGCGCGACTACCCGACGGACAAGACGGTGATCATGCGGGAGTTCTCGCGGTTCGCCGAAGACGACGACGAGCCCTACTATCCGATCAACACCGACGCCGACCGCGCCCTGTTGGCCGCGTACCGAGCGCGGGCGAAGGCCGAAACCGCGACATCGAAAGTGCTTTTCGGTGGCCGGTTGGGCACCTACCAATACCTGGATATGCACATGGCGATCGCCAGCGCGCTGAACATGTACGACAACACCCTCGCGCCGCACCTGCGCGACGGCAAAGCACTAGTGGAGGAAGGTGCGGGGGGATGCGCGCCGGCGACGAAATGAGAGGGGCAGCCATGAGGTGGGGGCACCACCCGCTTGCGGGGGAGAGCGGCGCCTAATGACCGCTGTGAGCCTGCTTTCCAGAATCATCCTGCCGCGTCCGGGCGAGCCCCTTGACGTGCGCAAGCTCTACCTGGAGGAATCGACCACCAACGCGCGTCGCGCGCACGCGACCAGCCGCACCTCGCTGGAGATCGGCAAAGAGTCTGAGGTGTCGTTCGCCACATACTTCAATGCCTTCCCGGCCAGCTATTGGCGCCGCTGGTCGATCTGCCAGTCGGTGGTGCTGCGGGTCGAGCTGACCGGAACGGGACGCGTCGACGTGTACCGGACGAAGGCCACCGGGGTGCGGATCTCCGTGGAGGGCCGCCAATTCGTCGGCACCGACGATCAGCCGGCCATCGTCGAGATCGAGGTGGCGCTCAAGCCGTTCGAGGACGGCGGCTGGATTTGGTTCGACATCACCACCGACACAACCGTCAACTTGGTGAGCGGCGGCTGGTATGCGGCCGAGCCGGCCCCGGGCACGGCCAACATCGCCGTCGGCATTCCAACCTTCAATCGCCCCGCCGACTGCGTCAATGCGCTGGCCGACCTCACCGCGGATCCGTTGGTGGACGAGGTGATCGGTGCGGTGATCGTCCCGGACCAGGGCGTCCGCAAGGTGCGCGATCACCCGGACTTCCCGGCAGCGGCAGCGGGCCTGGGCAATCGGCTGTCCATCCACGACCAGCCCAACCTCGGCGGCTCCGGCGGTTACAGCCGGGTGATGTACGAGGCGCTGAAAAACACGGACTGCCAACAGATTTTGTTCATGGACGACGACATCCGCATTGAGCCGGACTCGATCTTGCGGGTGCTGGCCCTGCACCGCTTCGCCAAGGCGCCGATGCTGATCGGCGGGCAGATGCTCAACCTGCAGGAGCCGTCGCACCTGCACATCATGGGTGAGGTCGTCAACCCGTCGAACTTCATGTGGACCGCCGCGCCGCACGCCGAGTACGACCACGACTTCGCCGAATATCCGTTGAGCGACAAGAACGTTCGGAGCGCGCTGTTGCACCGGCGCATCGACGTCGATTTCAACGGCTGGTGGACGTGCATGATCCCCCGCCAAGTCGCCGAGGAGCTGGGCCAGCCGCTACCGCTGTTCATCAAATGGGATGACGCCGAATACGGTCTGCGCGCCGGCGAGCACGGGTATCCGACCGTTACGCTGCCCGGCGCGGCGATCTGGCACATGGCCTGGAGCGACAAGGACGACGCCATCGACTGGCAGGCCTACTTCCATCTGCGCAACAGGCTGGTGGTCGCCGCGATGCACTGGGACGGCGACATCACCGGGCTGGTTCGCAGTCACCTGAAGGCCACGCTGAAACACCTTGCATGCCTTGAATATTCGACGGTGGCGATCCAGAACAAGGCCATCGACGACTTCCTGGCCGGCCCGGAGCACATTTTCTCGATTCTGGAATCCGCGCTGCCCGAGGTGCACCGTCTACGCAAGGAATACCCGGACGCGGTTGTGCTGCCGGCGGCGAGCGAACTGCCCGCGCCGTCGCACAAGACCAAGGCGATGAAGCCGCCGGTGAACCCGGTGTCGATCGGTTACCGGCTGGCCCGCGGCATCGTGCACAACGCGACCAGGGCCGACCCCGAAGCCCACCAGCGCCCCGAGTTCAACGTGTCGACCCAGGATGCCCGCTGGTTCCGGCTGTGCACGGTCGACGGCGTCACCGTGACGACGGCCGATGGGTGCGGCGTGGTCTACCGGCAACGCGACCGGCGCAAGATGTTCCAGCTGCTGTTCGCCTCGCTGCGCCGGCAGCGCCGCCTGGCGAGCCGGTTCGACGAGATGCGCAAAACGTACCGGGACGCGCTGCCGGTGCTGTCCAGCAAGCAGAAGTGGGAGATGGCGCTGCTACCCGCGCACGCCGAGCGAGAGCATGCCTGAATCGGCGGCTCTGCGCGGCGAGGTGGCCGCTTTGGTGGCCGTACAAGCGGCGCTCGCCGACCGCCCCGGTGTGCTGACGGCGGCGCGCGGTCTGTCCCATTTCGGCGAGCACAGCATCGGCTGGCTGGCCGTGGCGTCGGTGGGCGCGGTGCTGATGCCGAAGCGGAGTTGGGATTGGCTGGTGGCCGGGGCCGGCGCGTTCGTCGCGCACGCCGCCGCCGTGTTGGTCAAGCGGGTGGTGCGGCGCAAGCGGCCGCACGATCCGGCCGTCGTGGTGAACGTCGGCACCCCCAGCCAGCTGAGTTTCCCGTCGGCGCATGCCACTTCGACGACGGCCGCGGCCATCCTGATGGGCCGGATCACCGGATTGCCGCTGCCCGCCCTCTTGGTTCCCCCGATGGCGTTGTCGCGGATGCTGCTGGGGGTGCACTATCCCAGCGACGTGGCGTGCGGCATCGCCCTCGGTGCCGCCGTCGCTCGAATCACCGTTCGGCTGCAGGGCCGGGCGCGGAAGGGCTGGCCGAATGAGTGAGGACGTGGTGACGGGGCCCTCGGGCAACGTGGTGGCCGGGGTGGTCAAGGCGATCCGCCCGCGGCAGTGGGTGAAGAACGTCCTGGTGCTGGCCGCGCCGCTGGCCGCGTTGGGCGGCCCGCTGCAATACCACTACCGCGACGTGCTGGATAAGGCCTACCCGGCCCTGGGCGCGTTCGTGGTGTTCTGTCTTGCCGCATCATCGATCTACCTGATCAACGACGTGCGCGATGTCGAGGCCGACCGCGAGCACCCCACCAAGAGGTTCCGTCCGATCGCCGCGGGTGTCGTGCCGGAGTGGCTGGCCTACGCGCTGGCGGTGGTGCTGGGGATCGCCTCGCTGGCCATCGGCTGGTGGATCACCCCCAATCTGGCGCTGGTGATGGCCGTCTACCTCACCATGCAACTGGGCTACTGCTATGGCCTCAAACACCAAGCGGTGATGGACATTTGCATCGTGTCGTCGGCCTATCTGCTCCGGGCCATCGCCGGGGGTGCGGCCACCGACATCCGGCTGACCCAGTGGTTCTTGCTGGTGATGGCGTTCGGGTCGCTGTTCATGGTGGCCGGAAAGCGGTACGCCGAGCTGCAACTGGCCGAACGCACCGGGGCCAAGATCCGCAAGGCCCTGGAGAACTACACCAGCACCTATCTGCGGTTCGTCTGGACGTTGTCGGCCACGGCGCTGGTGGTCTGCTACGGGCTGTGGGCGTTCGACCGGGAACACGGCGCGGCGGGCTGGTTCGTGGTCTCCATGGTCCCGTTCACCATCGCCATCCTGCGCTATGCGGTCGACGTGGACGGCGGGCTGGCCGGGGAGCCCGAGGACATCGCGCTGCGGGACCGGGTGCTGCAGCTGCTGGCGCTGGCGTGGATCGCGACAGTTGGAGCCGCCGTTGCCTTCGGCTAGCCCCGAACTGCAGGCCCGCAAAGCGCGGATGATGCGCAGCCGGCCGTTCATCAGGCGGTTGGGCTGGCCGATATTCCCCTACACCACCATGGTGCGGGTCAGCCTCTGGATCAGCGTGGCGGTGGTCGCCCTCCTGTTCGCCTGGGGCGCCTGGCAGCGGCGCTGGATCGCCGACGACGGGCTGATCGTGTTGCGCACGGTGCGCAACCTGCTCGCCGGCAACGGCCCGGTCTTCAACCAGGGCGAGCGGGTGGAGGCCAACACCTCCACGGCCTGGACCTACCTGATGTATCTCGGCAGTTGGGTGGGCGGGCCGATGCGCATGGAATACGTGGCGCTGGCGCTGGCGCTGACGCTTTCGGTGGTGGGCGTCGCGTTGCTCATGCTGGGGGCCGCCCGGTTGTATGCGCCCAGCCTGCGCGGCCGCAGGGCCGTCATGTTGCCCGCCGGCGCGTTGGTCTACGTCGCGCTGCCGCCCTCACGCGACTTCGCCACGTCGGGTCTGGAGAGCGGGCTGGCGCTCGCCTACCTCGGGTTGCTGTGGTGGATGATGGTCTGCTGGGCACAGCCGGTGCGCAACCGCCCGGATCACAGGCTCTTCATCGCTGCGTTGGCGTTCGTGGCCGGCTTCAGCGTCTTGGTCCGGCCCGAGCTGGCGCTGATGGGCGGGCTGGCGCTGATCATGATGCTGGTCGCGGCGCGGACATGGCGCCGTCGGGTGTTGGTCGTGGTGGCCGGGGGATTGTTGCCGGTCGCCTGCGAGGTCTTCCGGATGGGCTACTACGGCCTGCTGGTGCCCGGGACCGCCCTGGCCAAGGATGCGGCCGGCGACAAATGGTCCCAAGGCATGATCTACCTGTCGAACTTCGACGCGCCCTATGCGGTATGGGTACCGGTGGTGCTCCTCGTGCCGCTGGGGGTGCTGCTGCTGGCAGCACGCCGCCGACCGTCGTTCCTGCGCCCCACGCTGGCGCCCGACTACGGTCGGGTGGCGCGGGCGGTCCAGAGCCCACCGGCCGTGGTGGCCTTCGTTCTGGTGAGCGGTCTGCTGCAGGCGCTCTACTGGATCCGGCAGGGCGGCGACTTCATGCACGGGCGGGTGCTGCTGGCGCCGTTGTTCTGCTTGCTGGCCCCGGTGGCCGTCATCCCGGTGGCCATACCTGACGGCCAGGACTACTCGCGCGAGACGGGCTATTGGGTGGCCGGCGCGGCGGGCGCGCTCTGGCTGGGTGTGGCCGGTTGGTCAGTGTGGGCGGCGAATTCACCGGGAATGGGCGACGACGCCACCCACGTCACCTACTCCGGAATCGTCGACGAGCGGCGCTTCTACGCACAGGCCACCGGGCACGCGCATCCACTGACCGCCGCCGACTACCTGGGGTATCCGAGGATGGCGGCCATCCTGACAGCGCTGGACAACACGCCGGACGGCGCGTTGCTGCTGCCCTCCGGCAATTACATCCAGTGGGACCTGGTGCCGATGGCCCAGCCGCCGCCGGGAAGCACCGACAGGTCACCCCAAAAACCGCAGCACACAGTGTTTTTCACCAACCTTGGCATGGTGGGCATGAACGTCGGGCTCGATGTCAGGGTGATCGACCAGATCGGATTGGCGAATCCGCTTGCGCAACACACGGAACGGTTGCAACACGGCCGTATCGGGCACGACAAGAACCTTTTCCCGGATTGGGTGATCGCCGACGGCCCGTGGGTGAAGGTGTATCCGGGTATTCCGGGTTATTTGGACGCGCAGTGGGTCGCGGAGGCGGTCGCCGCCCTGCAATGCCCCGAGACCAAGGCGGTGCTGAGCTCGGTGCGCGCACCGATGACCCCGCACCGATTCCTCTCCAACCTGCTGCATTCCTATGAATTCACCATGTACCGGATCGACCGGGTTCCGCGCTATGAGCTCGCCCGGTGCGGGCTGCCGGTGCCCGCGGAGGCCCCGCCGCCGCCCCGTGAGTAGGTCCCGCAGAAGAATTTTCGACCAATCTCGAAATGGTCACTGCCCGCACCCCGTGAAAAGCTGCCAGCAACATCACATTTGGGTCGTAACCAGCTGGACCTAGCGCTCAAGCACATGCGGAAACACCGTTTACGGCCTCGACGTTTCGCCTGGAAAACACTGGGTAGCGAGGGCCGAATGACGCTGTGCGGGGCCTCCTCGATGCGACCCGACGGGTGGAGGTGTGGTTGACTACACGAGCACTGCTGCGCGGAGATCGTATGCAGTACGACCCAAATCATGGACGCGTCCGGATGATGGGCGCGCCGAAAGGATGAGGAAGCAAGGATGACGCTTGTCGACAGGTTTCGCGGCGCCGTGGCGGGTATGCCGCGGCGGCTCGTGGTGGCGGCCGCTGGCGCGGCCCTGCTCTCGGGCTTGATTGGCGCCGTGGGGGGCTCGGCGACCGCTGGTGCCTTCTCGCGCCCCGGTCTGCCGGTGGAATACCTGCAGGTTCCTTCCGCGGGGATGGGCCGCGATATCAAGGTGCAGTTCCAAAGCGGTGGCGCCAACTCGCCCGCGCTGTACCTGCTCGACGGGATGCGCGCGCAGGACGACTTCAACGGCTGGGACATCAACACCCCGGCCTTCGAGTGGTACAACCAGTCCGGGATTTCGGTCGTCATGCCGGTCGGTGGCCAGTCCAGCTTCTACTCCGACTGGTACGCGCCCGCCTGCGGTAAGGCCGGCTGCACCACCTACAAGTGGGAGACCTTCCTGACCAGCGAGCTCCCGGCGTACCTGTCGGCGCAGAAGCAGGTCAAGCCGACCAACAACGCCGCTGTCGGTCTGTCAATGGCCGGGTCGTCGGCGCTGATCCTGGCCGCCTACCACCCGAACCAGTTCGTATACGCCGGCTCGCTGTCGGCGCTGCTGGACCCGTCGCAGGGGATGGGCCCGTCGCTGATCGGGCTGGCCATGGGCGACGCCGGCGGCTACAAGACCAAGGACATGTGGGGCCCGAAGGAGGACCCGGCGTGGGCCCGCAACGATCCGTCGCTTCAGGTCAGCAAGCTGGTCGCCAACAACACCCGCATCTGGGTGTACTGCGGTAACGGCAAGCCGTCGGACCTCGGTGGAGACAACCTGCCCGCGAAGTTCCTCGAGGGCTTCGTGCGGACCAGCAACCTGAAGTTCCAGGACGCCTACAAAGCCGCCGGCGGTAACAACGCGGTGTGGAACTTCGACGCCAACGGCACTCACGACTGGCCCTACTGGGGCGCGCAGCTGCAGGCCATGAAGCCTGACCTGCAGTCGGCGCTGGGTGCCACTCCGGGAGCCGGTCCGGCCACCGCCGCTGCGGCGGCCGGGAACGGCCAGGGCACTTAAGCCCAAGAGCAACGCGACGGCGGCGGAAACCCCTCGGGGTTTCCGCCGCTGTCGTTTTGGTGTGTGATTTGTTTCACTACCCCGCGGGCAGGGGAACTACGGCGCTGGCTAATGTGCAGACAGCGACTAGACGATGGAGGGTCGACATGAGGGTCGTGCGGGGTATGTCAGCGCTTGTCCGGATGTTCTCCGTGGCGGTGCTGGCGGTCGGCTTGATCGGTGCGACGGTGACGGGCGGACCGGCCGGCAGGGCGAGGGCGGCCGGTTACGAGAGCCTGATGGTGCCGTCGGCGGCGATGGGCCGCGACATCCCGGTGGCCTTCCTGGCCGGCGGCCCGCACGCGGTCTATCTGCTGGATGCCTTCAACGCGGCCCCGGACGTCAGCAACTGGGTCACCGCGGGCAACGCGATGAACACGCTGGGCGGCAAGGGGATCTCGGTGGTGGCGCCTGCGGGCGGGGCTTGGAGCATGTACACCAACTGGGAGCAGGACGGCAGCAAGCAGTGGGACACGTTCCTGTCCAGCGAGCTGCCCAGCTGGCTGGCCGCCAACAAGGGCCTGGCGCCAGGCGGCCACGCCGCCGTCGGCGCCTCGCAGGGTGGCTATGGCGCGATGGCGCTGGCCGCCTTCCACCCCGACCGCTTCGGCTTCGCCGGTTCGCTGTCCGGCTTCCTGTACCCGTCGAGCACCAACTACAACGGCGCGATCCTGGCCGGTCTGCAGCAGTTCGGCGGCGTGGACGGCAACGGCATGTGGGGCGCCCCGCAGCTGGGCCGGTGGAAGTGGCACGACCCCTACGTGCACGCCTCCCTGCTGGCGCAGAACAACACCCGCGTGTGGGTCTACAGCCCGACGAATATGGGCGGCGACGACGCCGCCATGATCGGCCAGGCGGGCGCCGCGATGGGCAGCTCCCGAGAGTTCTATCAGCAGTACCGCAGCAACGGCGGGCACAACGGTCACTTCGACTTCCCGGGCGGCGGCGACAACGGTTGGGGCTCGTGGTCCGGCCAATTGGGGGCCATGTCGGGCGACATCGTCGGCGCCATTCGCTAGCGGCGATCGCAAGCGCGGCGAAGCCGGGCGCAGCGGGTCGGCGCCATTCGGTAGCGGCAAGGCCGGGCGCTGCGGTTCACTGCCCGGCTGAGCTCGTCAGCAAGAGCCGGTACCGTGTAGGGGGTGCGGCTGGGGTCGGGAGGACCGCCTCGCTGCGATCCACCCACCTCTGCCAGCAGGAGAACATGGCTACGAACGCCCGGCGTAAGCGCCACCGCGCCCTCGCCTGGATCGCCGCGTGTGCGATGGCGGGCGTGGTGTTGTTGGTCATCGTCGCCGTGGTGGTCTTGCTGCGCGGCAAGGAGTCGCCGCCCACCGCGGTGCCGCCCGGCGTGCTGCCTTCGCCGTCCACGACCACCCACCCGCACAAGCCCCGGCCCGCCTCCCAAGACGCATCGTGTCCCGACGTCCAGTTGGTCAACATCCCGGGCACCTGGGAGTCCGCCCCGCAGGACGATCCGCTCAACCCGATGCAGTTCCCCAACGCGTTGCTGCACCCGGTGACCGTGGCGATGAGCCAGCAGTTCCCCGCCTCCCGAATGCAGGAGTACACCACCCCCTACACCGCGCAGTTCCACAACCCGCTGAGCGGGGACACCCAGATGTCGTACAACGAAAGCCGCGCCGAGGGCACCCGCGCGACGGTCCAGGCGATGACGGACATGAACGCCAGGTGCCCGCTGACCAGTTACGTGCTGACGGGTTTCTCCCAGGGCGCGGTGATCGCCGGTGACATCGCCAGCGATATCGGCAACGGCCGCGGACCCGTCGATGACGACCTGGTGCTCGGTGTGACGTTGATCGCCGACGGTCGCCGCCAGCCCGGGGTGGGCAACGACATCGGGCCCAATCCGCCGGGGCAGGGCGCCGAGGTCACGTTGCACGAAGTGCCCGTGCTGTCCGGGCTCGGCTTGACCATGACCGGCGCGCGGCCCGGTGGGTTCGGCGCGCTCAACGACAAGACCAACGAAATCTGCGCGCCGGGCGACCTCATCTGCGCCGCGCCGGACGAGGCGTTCAGCGTCGCCAACCTGCCCAACACGCTCAACACGCTGGCCGGGGGCGCCGGCCAGCCCATCCACGCGTTGTATGCGACGACGCAGTTCTGGAACTCCGACGGGCAGTCGGCGACCGATTGGACGATGAACTGGGTTCGCGGACTGATCACCAATGCGCCGCACCCCAAACATGGATGACCGGCCGCGGGACACAGCCGTCAGGAGCCCGTTGCCGGTGTAGATCAGCGGTACCTTGTGATTTGGTGTGCTGCGGGCCGCCCCTTAACATTAAGAGGAATTTAAGAGCTGTAAGACTTTGTTGCGGATCCGGTCCTGGTAGCAGCCGGCTGGGACTAGTACGGGACCGGCGCTCGCGCAGCGGGTGGCCCGTACGAGGGCGCGGCGCCGCGGATAGAGAGTAATCGTCGGCGTAGCCGACCTGAAAACTGTTGTGACAGGAGAGCGGCATGGCGTACCACAACCCGTTCATCGTGAATGGGAAGATCAGGTTCCCGGATAACACCAACCTGGTTCGTCACGTTGAGAAGTGGGCGAGGGTTCGTGGCGACAAGCTGGCCTACCGGTTCCTCGACTACTCCACCGAACGAGACGGTGTCGAGCGCGACATCTCGTGGTCGGAGTTCAGCGCCCGCAACCGCGCGGTGGGAGCCCGGCTGCAGCAGGTCACCCAGCCCGGTGACCGCATCGCCATCCTGTGCCCGCAGAACCTGGACTACCTCATCGCCTTCTTCGGCGCGCTGTACTCGGGCCGGATCGCGGTGCCGTTGTTCGATCCGGCCGAGCCGGGCCACGTCGGCCGTTTGCACGCGGTGCTCGACGACTGCACCCCGTCCACGATCCTGACCACCACCGACGCCGCCGAAGGTGTCCGCAAGTTCATCCGCGCCCGTTCGGCCAAGGAGCGCCCACGCGTCATCGCCGTCGACGCGGTGCCCAACGAGGTCGCCTCCACCTGGCAGGAGCCGGAGGCCGACGAGAACACCATCGCCTACCTGCAGTACACGTCCGGCTCCACCCGCACACCGACCGGCGTGAAGATCAGTCATCTGAACCTGCCCACCAACGTGCTGCAGGTGCTGCATCGCCCTGGAGGGCACCGAAGGTGACCGCGGCGTGCATGCTGGCTGCCGTTCTTCCACGACATGGGCCTGATCACGGCGCTGCTGTCATCGGTGCTCGGCCACAGCTTCACCTTCATGACGCCGGCCGCGTTCGTGCGCCGGCCCGGGCCGCTGGATCCGCGAACTCGCGCGCAAGCCCGACGATACCGGCGGCGTCTTCTCGGCCGCACCGAACTTTGCGTTCGAGCACGCCGCGGTGCGCGGCTTGCCCCGCGACGATGAGCCGCCCCTGGACCTGAGCAACGTCAAGGGGATCCTCAACGGCAGTGAGCCGGTGTCGCCGGCGTCGATGCGCAAGTTCTACGACGCCTTCGCGCCCTACGGCCTGAAGCGAGACGGCGGTCAAGCCGTCCTACGGTCTGGCCGAGGCGACGCTGTTTGTCTCGACCACGCCGATGGACGAGCCGCCGAGGGTCATCCACGTCGACCGCGACGAGCTCAACAATCAACGCTTCGTCGAGGTGGCCGCCGACGCGCCGAACGCCGTCGCGCAGGTTTCCGCGGGCATTATCGGCGTCGACGAATGGGCTGTCATCGTCGATCCCGACACGGCCAGCGAGCTGCCGGACGGGCAGATCGGCGAGATCTGGCTGCACGGCAAGAACCTGGGTATCGGCTACTGGGGCAAGGAAGCAGAGACCGCTCGACACCTTCCGGAACATCCTCAAGTCGCGGATCAGCCAGTCGCACGCCGAGGGAGCCGAGGACGACGGGCTGTGGGTGCGCACCGGCGACTACGGCACCTACCACAAGGGGCACCTCTATATTGCCGGCCGGATCAAGGACCTGGTCATCATCGACGGCCGCAACCACTACCCGCAGGACCTCGAGTACTCAGCGCAGGAAGCCAACAAGGCATTGCGCACCGGCTACGTGGCCGCGTTCTCGGTCCCGGCCAACCAGTTGCCGCAGGAGGTGTTCGACAACCCGCACGCCGGCCTCAAGTACGACGCCGAGGACACCTCCGAGCAGCTGGTGATCGTCGCCGAGCGTGCCGCCGGTACGCACAAGCTCGACTACCAGCCCATCGCCGACGACATCCGGGCGGCGATCGCCGTGCGCCACGGCGTGACGATCCGCGACCTGCTGCTGGTGCAGGCCGGGACGATCCCGCGGACCTCCAGCGGCAAGATCGGCCGCCGCGCCTGCCGCGCCGCCTACCTCGACGGCAGCCTGCGGAGCGGTGTCGGTTCGCCGACCGCCTTCGCAAGCGCAACAGACTGAATCCACGAAAACTATGGCTGAGACTGATCATTCCGAGAACGCCGAGAACGCCGAGAACGGCACCCCCGCCCCCGCCGGGGGCGTCCCCGCCAAGAAGGCCGACCTGACGGTCCCCGAGCTGCGCGAGTGGCTGCGCAACTGGGTGGGCACGGCCGTCGGAAAGTCACCGGACGATATCGACGAGTCGGTGCCGATGGTCGAGCTGGGCTTGTCGTCGCGGGACGCCGTGGCGATGGCCGCCGACATCGAAGACATGACCGGTGTCACCCTGTCGGTCGCGGTGGCCTTTCAGCATCCGACCATCGAGTCGCTGGCCACGCGGATCATCGAGGGCGAGCCGGAAATGGACACGACCGGTGACGATGTCGCGGACTGGACTCGCAATGGCCCGGCCGAGCGCGTCGACATCGCGATCGTCGGCCTGTCGACCCGGCTGCCCGGCGACATGAACACCCCCGACGAGACGTGGCAGGCCCTGATGGAGGGCCGCGACGCCATCACGGACCTGCCGGAGGGGCGCTGGTCGGAATTCCTCGAAGAGCCGCGGCTGGCCGAGCGGGTCGCCAAGGCCCGCACCCGCGGTGGCTACCTGAAGGACATCAAGGGCTTCGACTCCGAATTCTTCGCGGTGGCCAAGACGGAAGCCGACAACATCGACCCGCAGCAGCGGATGGCGCTGGAGCTGACCTGGGAAGCGCTCGAGTACGCCCGCATCCCGGCGTCCAGCCTGCGCGGGCGGGCCGTCGGCGTCTACGTCGGCAGCTCCACGAACGACTACAGCTTCCTGGCGGTGTCCGACCCGACCGTCGCGCACCCCTACGCGATCACCGGCACCAGCAGCTCGATCATCGCCAACCGGGTGTCGTACTTCTACGACTTCCGCGGGCCTTCGGTCACGATCGACACCGCATGCTCGAGTTCGCTGGTGGCGATGCATCAGGGCGTGCAGGCACTGCGCAACGGCGAAGCCGATGTGGTCGTCGCCGGTGGCGTCAACGCGCTGATCACACCGATGGTCACGCTCGGTTTCGACGAGATCGGCGCGGTGCTGTCGCCCGACGGCCGGATCAAGTCGTTCTCGTCGGACGCCGACGGCTACACCCGCTCCGAGGGCGGCGGCATGCTCGTGCTCAAGCGGGTCGACGACGCCCGCCGCGACGGCGACCAGATCCTTGCCGTCATCGCCGGCAGCGCGGTCAACCACGACGGCCGGTCCAACGGCCTGATCGCGCCCAACCAGGACGCGCAGGCCGACGTGCTGCGCCGGGCCTACAAGGACGCCGGCATCGACCCGCGCACCGTCGACTACATCGAGGCGCATGGCACCGGGACCGTCCTCGGCGACCCGATCGAGGCCGAGGCGCTGGGCCGCGTCGTCGGCCGGGGCCGGCCGGTCGACCGCCCGGCGCTGCTGGGTGCGGTGAAAACCAATGTGGGCCACCTGGAGTCGGCGGCCGGCGCGGCCAGCATGGCCAAGGTGGTGCTGGCCTTACAGCACGACAAGCTGCCGCCGTCGATCAACTTCGCCGGCCCCAGCCCCTACATCGACTTCGATGCCATGCACCTGAAGGTGATCGACCAGGCCACCGACTGGCCGCGTTACGGCGGCTACGCGCTGGCCGGGGTGTCCAGCTTCGGCTTCGGCGGGGCCAACGCGCACCTGGTGGTGCGCGAGGTGTTGCCGCGCGATGTCATAGAAAAAGAGGCGCGCGAGCCAGAATCCGAACCGAAGGCCGCCGCTGAAACCGCTGAGGCCCCCACCATGGAAGCCCACGCGCTGCGGTTCGACGACTTCGGCAACATCATCCCCGACGCCGCCGCGGCCGAGGAGGAAGAGCCCGAACTGCCCGGCGTCACCGACGAGGCGCTCCGGCTCAAAGAGATCGCGCTGGAAGAGCTTGCGGCGCAAGAGGCCACGGAGCCGACCAAGCCGCTGATCCCACTCGCCGTGTCCGCGTTCTTGACCTCGCGCAAGAAGGCCGCGGCCGCCGAGCTGGCGGACTGGCTGGAAAGCCCGGAAGGTCAGGCGTCGTCGCTGGAATCGGTCGGGCGGGCGCTGTCGCGGCGCAACCACGGCCGCTCGCGCGCGGTGGTGCTGGCCCACGACCACGAGGAGGCCATCAAGGGCCTGCGCGCGGTCGCCGAGGGCAAGCAGCGGCCCGGCGTGTTCAGCGTCGACGGGCCGGTGACCAGCGGCCCGGTGTGGGTGCTGGCCGGGTTCGGCGCGCAGCACCGCAAGATGGGCAAGAGCCTGTACCTGCGCAACGAGGTGTTCGCCGAGTGGATCGAGAAGGTCGACGCGCTGGTCCAGGACGAGCTGGGCTACTCGGTGCTCGAGCTGATCCTCGACGACTCGCAGGACTACGGCATCGAGACCACCCAGGTCACCATCTTCGCCATCCAGATCGCGCTGGGCGAGCTGCTCAAACACCACGGCGCCAAGCCCGCCGCGGTGGTCGGCCAGTCGCTGGGCGAGGCGGCCTCGGCGTACTTCGCCGGCGGCCTCTCGCTGCGCGACGCCACCCGCACCATCTGCTCGCGCTCGCACCTGATGGGTGAGGGCGAGGCGATGCTGTTCGGCGAGTACATCCGGTTGATGGCGCTGGTGGAGTACTCCGCCGACGAGATCAAGACCGTGTTCTCCGACTTCCCCGACTTGGAGGTGTGCGTCTACGCCGCCCCCACCCAGACCGTCATCGGCGGTCCGCCCGAGCAGGTGGACGCGATCATCGCCCGCGCGGAATCTTCAGGGAAGTTCGCCCGCAAGTTCCAGACCAAGGGCGCCAGCCATACCCAGCAGATGGACCCGCTGCTCGGGGAGCTCGCCGCGGAGCTGCAGGGCATCAAGCCGATGAGCCCGACGCTCGGGATCTACTCGACGGTGCACGAGGGCAGCTACATCAAGCCGGGCGGCGAGCCGATCCACGACGTGGACTACTGGAAGAAGGGGCTGCGCCACAGCGTCTACTTCACCCACGGCGTCCGCAACGCCGTCGACAGCGGGCACACCACCTTCCTGGAGCTGGCACCCAACCCGGTGGCGCTGATGCAGGTGGGCTTGACGACGGCGGCGGCCGGGCTGCACGACGCCCAGCTGATTCCGACGCTGGCCCGCAAGCAGGACGAGGTCGAGTCGATGATCTCGACCATGGCGCAGCTCTACGTCTACGGTCACGAGCTGAACATCTGGACGCTGTTCACGCGCGCCGCCGGACCGCAGGATTACGCGAACATCCCGCCGACCCGGTTCAAGCGCAAGGAGCACTGGCTCGACGTGCACTTCGCGCAGGGCAGCAGCTCGGTGCTCATACCGGGCAACCACGTCGCGCTGCCGGACGGTCGCCACGTCTGGGAGTACAACCCCCGGGGCCTGACGGACCTCGCCTCGTTGGTGAAAGCCGCTGCGGCCGAGGTGCTTCCGGACGCGCAACTGGCGGCGGCCGAGCAGCGTGCGGTTCCCGGCGAGGGCGCCCTGCTGGTGACGACGCTGACGCGGCACCCCGGCGGGGCCTCGGTGCAGGTGCACGCCCGCATCGACGAGTCCTTCACGCTGGTGTACGACGCGCTGGTGGCCCGGTCCGGGGTGGAGGGCGTTGCGCTGCCGGCCGCGGTCGGCGCGGGCGCGGCGATCGCGGCTCCGTCCAACGGGGCGGCAGCCGCGCCGGAGGCCCCTGCCGATGAGGCCGAGGCCGAAACCCTCACGGACAGCCTGACCAATCGGTACTTCTCGGCCACCATGGGCAAATGGTCGCCGGACTCCGGCGAGACCATCGCGGAGCGCTTGGGCATGATCGTCGGCGCGGCCATGGGTTACGAGCCCGAGGACCTGCCGTGGGAGGTGCCGCTGATCGAGCTGGGCCTGGACTCGCTGATGGCGGTGCGGATCAAGAACCGCGTCGAATACGACTTCGACTTGCCGCCGATCCAGTTGGCCGCGGTGCGTGACGCCAACCTCTTCGCCGTGGAGAAGCTGATCGAGTACGCCGTCGAGCACCGCGACGAAGTCGAGCAGCTGCACGAGTACCAGAAGACGCAGTCGTCCGAGGAGCTGGCTCGGATACAGGCGGAGATGATGAGCGGCGCCACACCGGGCACGGTGGCGGCGCCGGCGCCCGACCCGCAGGCGGAGCCGCCGGCCTTGGACGTTCCCATCCCGCCGCCACCCACCGACCCGTCGGGGCCCAACGGCAAAGCGAACGGCGCGCAGCCGAAACCTAACCTGGCGGGGGCGGCCGACGCACTCAACCAGCAGGCGGTCGCCGCGGCGCTCAATTCCGACGTCCCCCCGCGCGACGCCGCCGAGCGGGTCACGTTCGCGACGTGGGCCATCGTCACCGGCAAGTCCCCGGGCGGCATCTTCAATCCGCTGCCCGAGCTGGACGACGAGCAGGCCGCCAAGATGGCCCAACGCCTCTCGGAGCGCGCCGAGGGCCCGATCTCGGTCGAGGACGTGCGGACGTCGCAGAACATCGAGGCGCTGGCCGAGAAGGTGCGCGAGTACCTGGAGGCCGGCGTGATCGACGGGTTCGTCCGTATCCTGCGGCCGCGGCCCGAGGGATCCACGGAAGCGTCGCGGGTGCCGGTATTCGTGTTCCACCCGGCCGGCGGCTCGACCGTCGTGTACGAGCCGTTGCTGAACCGGCTGCCGCCCGATGTCCCGGTGTACGGCTTCGAGCGGGTCGAAGGCTCGATCGAGGAGCGCGCCGCGCAATACGTGCCCAAGCTGGTCGAGATTCAGGGCGACGGGCCCTACATCCTGGCCGGCTGGTCGCTGGGCGGCGTGCTCGCCTACGCGTGCGCCATCGGGCTCAAGCGGCTGGGCAAGGACGTCCGGTGGGTCGGGCTGATCGACGCGGTCCGCGCGGGCGAGGAGGTCCCGCAGACCAAGGAGGAGATCCGCAAGCGCTGGGACCGCTACGCCCGGTTCGCCGAGAAGACGTTCAACGTCACCGTCCCGGAGATCCCGTACGACCAGCTCGAGGAGCTCGACGACGAGGGCCAGATCCGTTTCGTGCTCGAGGCGGTCAGCCAGAGCGGCGTGCAGATCCCGGCCGGGATCATCGAACACCAGCGCACGTCGTACCTGGACAACCGGGCCATCGACACCGCCCAGATTCAGCCATACGACGGGCATGTCACCCTCTACATGGCCGATCGCTACCATGACGACGCGATCATGTTCGAGCCGCGGTATGCCGTTCGTCAGCCGGACGGTGGCTGGGGCGAGTACGTCTCCGACCTCGAGGTCGTGCCGATCGGTGGCGAGCACATCCAGGCCATCGACGAGCCGATCATCGCCAAGGTGGGCGCACACATGACCGAGGCCTTGAACGAGATCGAGCACGACATCGAGGCGGGGCGCCGCCGGACGAGTGAGGTGGGCAAGTAGTGACCGGTGCGGAGCCTTCTCGCGCTCACACGACAGCCGAAAAGCTGGCCGAGCTGCACGCTCGCCTGGAGCTGGCCAAGGAGCCCGGCGGTGAGAAGGCCATCGCCAAGCGCGACAAGAAGGGCATCCCCAGCGCCCGCGCCCGCATCCACGCGCTGGTCGATCCGGGCACCTTCCTGGAGGTCGGGGCGCTCGCCAGGACGCCGGACGACCCCAACGCGCTCTATGGTGACGGGTGCGTCACCGGGCATGCCATGATCGACGGCCGGCCGGTCGGGGTGTTCTCCCACGACCAGACCGTCTTCCAGGGCACCGTCGGTGAGATGTTCGGCCGCAAGGTCGCGCGGCTGATGGAGTGGTGCGCGATGGTCGGCTGCCCGATCGTCGGCATCCAGGACTCGGGTGGCGCACGCATCCAGGACGCGGTCACCTCACTGGCGTGGTACGCCGAGCTGGGCCGTCGTCACGAAGCGCTGTCCGGGATCGTGCCGCAGATCTCCCTCATCTTCGGCAAATGCGCTGGGGGAGCGGTGTATTCGCCGATCCAGGACGACCTGCTGGTCTCGGTGCGCGACCAGGGCTACTTTTTCGTCACCGGTCCCGATGTGATCCAGGAGGTCACCGGCGAGGAGGTCACCCTAGACGAGCTCGGCGGCTCGGACGCTCAGGCCCGCTACGGCAACATCCACCAGGTGGTGGATTCCGAGGCCGAGGCGTTCCAATACGTGCGCGATTTCCTGTCGTTCCTGCCGTCGAACTGCTTCGGCAAGCCGCCGGTAGTCAATCCGGGGCTGGAGCCGGAGATCACCCCGACCGATCTGGAGCTCGACGCGATCGTGCCGGACTCGGACAATGCGGCCTACGACATGCACGAAATCCTGCTGCGGATCTTCGACGATGGCGACTTCCTCGACGTCGCCGCGCAGCACGGGCCGGCCATCATCACCGGGTACGCCCGGGTCGACGGGCATCCGGTGGGCGTCATCGCCAACCAGCCCATGTACCTGGCCGGGTCGATCGACAACGAAGCCTCCGACAAGGCGGCACGATTCATCCGGTTCTGCGACGCGTTCGACATCCCGCTGGTCTTCGTGGTGGACACTCCGGGCTTCCTGCCGGGCGCGGAGCAGGAGAAAAACGGCATCATCAAGCGCGGTGGGCGGTTCCTCTACTCGGTGGTCGAGGCCGACGTGCCGAAGGTGACGATCACCGTCCGCAAGTCCTACGGCGGCGCCTACGCCGTGATGGGTTCCCGGCAGCTGACCGCCGACTTCAACTTCGCCTGGCCCACCGCGCGCATCGCGGTGATCGGGGCCGAGGGGGCCGCGCAGCTGCTGATGAAGCGGTTCCCCGACCCGACCACGCCCGAGGCGCAGCAGATCAAGAAAGACTTCATCGAGGGCTATAACCTCAATATGGCGATCCCGTGGACCGCCGCCGAACGCGGCTTCATCGACGCGGTCATCGACCCGCATGACACCCGGCTGCTGCTCCGCAAGTCGATGCACCTGCTAAGGGACAAGCAATTGTGGTTCCGGACGGCACGCAAGCACGGCCTGATCCCGGTCTAGCTTTTGGGCGCGAGCAGTTGCTACGGCCGCAGCGCGCCGTCGACCAGTTCGTCGAATCGCTCCAACGCCTCGTCGTAGTCGGCGTCGATGCCGCGCAGCGCGCCCCGGTCGGCGAGATACCGCTGCGCGTGGAGCCGGGCGACCACCGCCTTGCGCTCACCGCCGCGGGTGGCGCGTTCCCAGGCGGCCTGCTCGGTGAGCAACGCCGCGGCGTACACGTCGCCCATGAATTGGGCCAGCGGGAACAGCCGCGCCTCGGCCATGTCGCGGTCCAGTTTGGACCACGCCATGATCGCCGCGTCCAAATCCTCGATGCGCGCGGCGACCAGCCGCGTGGTGTCGTCATCCTCGGAAACCGACACCGCGTCGCGCAGCCGCGCCAACAACGCCTCGTGCGCACGGGTCTGCTCGATGCCGCGCCGCACATCCAGGCAGAGGATGTTGTCGGGCCCCTCCCAGATGGTGTTGACCTGCGCGTCGCGCAGCAGCCGCGCCACCGGCCAGGTCTCGATATATCCGTTGCCGCCGTGGATTTCGATCGCGTCGGACGCCGCGGTGATCCCGAGCCGGCAGGCTTTGAGTTTGGTGACCGGCACGGCGATGCGTTGCCGCATGTTGCGGGGCTGACGGTGGTTGGTGGCGCCGGTGCCGTCGAAAACCATTGCCTGCGCGGCCTCGACGTCGACGATCATCTCGGCGAGCTTGCGCCGCATCAGCGGTTTGTCGATTAGCGCACCGCCGAACGCGTGCCGCTGCCGGGTGTAACACAGCGACTCGACCAGGGCGCGCCGCGCGTTGCCGAGCCCGAACAGGGCGATGCCGAGGCGTGCGGCGTTGGTCAGCTCCATCATGCGGCCCAGCCCCTTGCCGTCGGACGGGCCCGCCTCGCCGGTGGGTTCGCCGGACAGCAGAAACGCCTCGGCGTCAACGAATTCGACCTCCCCTGAGGCCACCGAGCGGGTGCCGAGCTTGTCCTTCAGTCGGCGCACCCGCACGCCGTTGCGCGACCCGTCGCGGCGGGTGCGCAGCACCAGGAAGTTGGCGACGCCCCGCGTCGAGTCGGGCGCGCCCTCCGGCTTGGCCAGTACCACGAATGCCTCGCCGGCACAATTGGACGCAAACCACTTGAAGCCGTTGATAAGCCACGCGTCACCGGCGCGCGTCGCGGTCGTCTCGAGCGCGCCCAGGTCCGAGCCGCCGGTGCGTTCCGTCAGCAGCTGCGCCGTCTCACCCGTCCACTCGCCGGAGGCGAACTTGGCCAGCACGTGCTCTCGCACGTCGGCCGGCGCGTAGGCGGCCACCAGCGAGGTGACCATGCCGCCGCCCGTGCCCAGCGCGCAGCCCATCCCGATGTCGGCCTGGTTGAGCAGGTAGTTGGATGCGAACAGGCCCAGGCCCGAGCTCACCTTGGCGGCCCGCGCGTCGTTGCGCAGGGCCTGCTGGGCGTCCAGGACAGCGCGCTTGGACTGGCTGAAGGAAGCCGGCATGACGACCTGGCTGATGTCGTGTCCCCAGCGGTCGTAACGCTCCAGCCGGGGTGGGTTGCGGTCGGTCTCCTCGGCCCATCTGGCGACCGGGCCGCCCATCAGCTCGCCCATGCGCGCCAAGTGCGGCTCGACGACCGCCAGCTCCTCGGGCTGCAGGTAGTACGCCATGGTGAACTGCAGGGAGGGATCGGTGAGGTACCAGTTCAGATCCACGGCGCCGCGGTAGTTCTCGGTTCGGTAGCGTTGCGCCTTCTCCTCGGTGGAGAAGGGCAGCCCGTCCACCGCCTCTACGGCGTAGTCGCTCATGGGAGAGAGGCTACGCGCCGGTGAGGAAAACCAGACGGACTCTGCCGATCTGGATTTCGTCGCCGTGGGCCAGCACGGCCGAGTCGACCGGCTCGCGATTGAGATACGTTTGGTTCATGCTGCCCACGTCGACGATGAGGAATTGGCCACCCTCGCTGCGCAATTCGGCATGCCGGCGGCTGACGGTGATGTCGTCGAGGTAGATGTCGCTTTCCGGATGCCGGCCAGCGGACATGACGGATTGGGTCAGGGCGAACCGTGCGCCGGCGTTGGGCCCACGCTTGACGACGAGCAGCGCCGAGCCCGGCGCAAGCGTGTCCTCGATCGCCGTGTCAGCCGCGGTTGCCGGCGCGTCGAACTCGGCGGGCACCGCGGTGCCGATGTCACCGGTGAGTTCCTCCGAGCCCTCGCGCTGGGTTGGCCGGTGCGGCGTCGACCCCGTGGCGCTCACGCGGCTCGCGGCAGATCCGGGTTGGCCGCTGCCGCTTGCGATGTCGGCCGCTTCGGTGCCGGTACCCAACCGACGTAGGTCAGGTAGAGGCCGACCAGGGCGAAGACGGCGCACAGCGTGATCCACCAGGCTTGCGCGCCGATCACGTCGTTGGCCAGTGCGGCGAAGAACCTGGGAAAGGCCACCAGCAACACCCCGCGCAGCACGATCAGCCAGCCGACTCCGGAAACGATGATCGCCGCGGCGCCGCGCCAGTTTTGGTGAGCGGCAACAATGGTCAGGCCGAGCAGCAAGATGAAGGCGCCGGTGACAAAGGTCCACATCGAATTCGCCTCGAACTGCGATAGCAGCGACTGCATGTCGGACGCGCGCGCCACCGCCGTCACATCGACAATCACCAGGAAGGGGCCGAGCACGCGGGAGAAGAAGCGTGTCGCGGTCTGCGACTGTGGTGAACCGTTCATTGCCGTGCCTCTCATCCGACGCCGGTCATTGGGCGACCCTTTTTATCGGATCACTTGAGCGCGGCGTGGAGATAGGGACTTATGGCACTCCCTCGCGGGACCGTGGTTATACCGGCGCCACGAACTCGGACGTGTAAAACTCCGATGGATTCTGCGACTCCGGGTTGCGCCGCTCGATAATCACCCACACGCCGGTTGTGCCTGGCCGGACGGTGTCTTGCACGATCGCCGTTCCGTTGCCCGCCCCGTCGGTGTCCATGCCGGTGAAAGCGGTGCCGGGATCACCCGGTCCGCAACTGCCCGACGCCGGCCGGGGCATCTCGATGAGCCCGACGTCGAAGTGGGTGCCGGGCTCGGGTTCGTCGTACAGATGCACCTCGGCGACCGCTTTTGACCCGGCGGTATGGATCATGACCGAACCGGTGCCGAGCGCCGGCGCCGGCACCTTGGGGGCGACCCCGACGCGACTGAAGTCGCAGCGTCGCAGGTAGTTGTCGAGGACGACCGTGGTGCCGCCTTCGGCGGCCACCTTGCTGATTTCGAAGGTCGCCGCCGGGCTGATCACCACGGTGATCGCCGCCGCGCATGTTCCGAGGCGTGTCAGCGCGTGCATTGGGGCCACCTTTTGTCGTTGTGAAGTGGATCACGGCCGAATAGGTATGACCCGAGCGTGGTGGAATTAAACCAATTCCCGACAATTACTCGATCGTTAATTTGAGCGGTTATTGGGCGGCTGACTAATTACTCTCGAGTGGCCTTTATAAGGCCCGTCGGATGCAACGACTTCCGCTATGGCTTAATGCGGATCTGTCCCGGGGACCACCACCCGCTGCGGGTCGCGGTGCCGAGGTCGAGCTGCGCCGGTTGGGCCTCGGCGATGGTGTCGAACTTGCGCAGCGATCCCCAGTCCCGGCCCCAGTCGCGGGACAGATAGGTGGACATCACGTGGGCCCGCAGCAGCAGATCGGTGATGCCCAGCAGGCCGCCGTTGACGCCGTCCTGCCAGGTGTCGGTGTCCTGCTTCTTGGCGTTGTAATCCGGGGTGATGCGGAACTTCGGGATCTCGGTGACTCCGTTGGCGTGCAGCATCGGCTGCTGGCACGGGAACGCCAGCCCGACCGCCCAGTCCATCAGCACCGGCTGTGTCGAGCCGACGTACTCCTGCAGCGAGCGCAGCTCCGGTACCCGCGGCGGGGTCAGCGCGATCCAGTCGTCCGGCGTCAAGGACAGGTCCTCGGCGACCACCCGCACCGCGACCGCGTCGGCGGGCATCTGGGAGCGCGCGAAGCGCAGGTTCCGCCACACCTTGGGTTGCTCGCCGTAGAGGTCGTAGGGCACCAGGCGGCCGGCCGGCAGCACGGAGCCATCGGGACCGGGTCTGCCGAATTCCAGCACCACGGTCTGCCCGCTGGTGTGGTGGTGCAGGATGCTGTTGCCGGCGATCGTGCCCGCGGCGGTCACCACCACCAGAGGATGCCCGGCGTCGGGCTTGGGCAGCTGGTACCACGCCGAGGTGAGCCTGCTCTGCTGTTGCGCGCCGTTGGTGTAGCTGCCCGCCATCGGCACCTGATCGGGGTTGAGGCCGTATGGCAGCGGTGCCGTCGACCCGTTGATGCCCGGCGCCTTGAGCTTGGTCGGCCCGTACCAGTCGTAGTCGGTCCCGGGCTGCGGCACCGCCGTCTCCCGAACCGCTTCGGCCAGAGTGCGTTCCGGTACGCCGTTGGGGGTGAACCCCGTTGGATTGACACCACCCAGCGCGCCCAACGGGCCGTAATCACCCGGTAAGGGCGCCATGAAGCCGGCGTTGCTGTCCGGCTCGACGAGCACGTCGTCGGCCAGACCGCAGCCGCCGCTGAACTCGCGCAGGTTGTCCCAGGCATTCGAGTAGGTGGGGTACTGACGCACGATGCCGGCCACCATCGACGCCACGAACACCAGTGCCATGAAGCCGGCCGCGAGCGGGATGGGCGCCGCCGTCAGCGCCCGCGCCAGCCGGCCCTCGCCATGGCTGGTGTCCGCGAAGTGCAACCAGGCCGCATACACCGCGGTGATCGCGAACAGCGCGAAAAAGATTGTGCTGATCGAGATTCCGCCGACTTTCGGCATGGAGCTGTTGAACGGCACGCCATAACTCGAGACGTACCACCAACCGTTGGTGGTGGCGAAGCACAGCGCCAACACGAACATCAGCGCCGCCAGGAACGCCATCCGGTTGCGCGACCAACGCAGCACCTTCGGCGACACCAGCACCGTGGTCAGGGCGGCCATGGCCGCACCCACCGCGGCGAACAGCCCGAAGTGGTGGACCCATTTGGTCGGGGTGAACATCAGGAAGAACATGGTGCCGAAAATGACACCCATCAGCCGCCACGCCGGCCCGCGGGCCACTCCCGGAACTCGCTTGCGCCGCAACATGATGAATACCGCCGTGAACAAGCACAGCGCCGTCAGCAAAAAGCCGAACCGGCGCGACAGCGAACCGTCGACGGTGGGCAGGATCAGGTAGTAGTAGCGCAGGTTCTCGGTGTACCACGCCTGGCTGGGCCCGACCGCGGTGCGAATCCTGGTGGCTTCCAACACCGTTGACAGCGTCTGGTCGGCGAACACCACGGTGAGGATGACGAAACCGGCGGCCAGCATCGGGGCCACCAGCGGCCAGGTCCCGACCAGGCGATGCCGTCGGACCAGAATCCGCAGGATCGGACGGCCACCGGCAATCAGCGCGGCCACCGCGATCAGCCCCGTCGGCTGGACGCCCAAGGTGAATGCCGCGGTCACCACCGCCAGGGCAGCCGGGGTCAGCCGAGAGGCGCACATCGAGCGCTCGATCAGTACCCAGGTGAGAAGTGAACCCAGCGCGATGATGGGTTCGGGCCGCAGACCGTTGTCGAACGGCATCCACGCGGTCAGCAGGACCATGCCCGCCGCCCAGTTCGCCGCTTTGCTGGATGTCACCGCGGGCCCCAACCGGGGCAGCACCTCGCGTGACAGCAGCAGCCAGCACACCAGCCCGGCGATCAGGTCGGGCAGTCGTATCCACAAACTGTCGTCGCTGACGTGGGTCATCACCGCCAGCAGGTTGTAGTACCACCCGAAGGGGTCCTCCGGGCTGCCGAACCAGCGGAAGTAGTTGGACATGTAGCCGGCGTGGTCGGCGACCCGGGCCATGCCCAGGATGTAACCGTCGTCCGAGGAGTTCGCCCCGATCACGTGCCAGAGCACGAACCCGAAGATCACCGTGGCGTCGGCGAGGGTGAATTTCTTCCACCGAGTCGGGATCAGCCGGTGCATCCGGCGACCGTCCAGCTGGTCCAGCCGCCACAGCGCGACCAGCGAGACGATGGTGGACAGGATGGCGACCACCATCGCCAGCAGCTTGAGTGTCGTTGGGGTGGTGGAGAACCGGGTGTCGATGGTCGCCGAGAACCGCAATCCGGGTGGCGCGGGGCCGGTCAGATCGGTAAACACCCCGACGATCTGCGGGCGCAGGTTGGGGTCGGAGAAACCGCCGGACTGCGGCTTGCCCGCCGGGTCGGTCAATCCGACGAAGGTGGCGAAAGTGCCGGCGCGCGTGGAGGTTATCTCGATGCTGGAACATCCGGGGGCACCTGGGCCCCCCTCCGCCTGCTCGCGCGACACGCTGGCGATCACGACATTGCGGTCGGTGACGTCGACGCGTTTGCTGTTGACGACGACGAACAACGCGTTGAGCGCGGCGTCTTTGCCCTTCTTCGGCGCGGTGCTCAGCAGCACGCCGCCGTCGGCGGGCAGACTACGGAGCAGGGTGCAGGGCACGCTGGCCGTCACGTCGACCGGGCTCAGTGAAATGAGCGGCGCCGTAACGTTGTTCAGTTGGCCGTTCTGCGGCCAGTTCAGCATCGCGGTTGTCTGCACCACCGGCAGCAGCGGTGTCGCGACCGACAACACGAAGCCGATCAGCCCGGCGATCGTGGCGACCCACCGGGTGACCCGGACGCCATCACGGGTCCGGCGGCCGCCGGCGGCTGTCTGTTCTTCGTGGTTGATGACGCTCACGGTAGTGCCCGAATCGGTCCTTGCCGGCTCCAGCCGTTCACGGTCATCACACCCTGCTCGACGACGGCATTGGGCGCCTGGTCACTCGGCACCAGCGGGTAATACTGCTCGACCGATCCCCAATCGCGATACCAGTCGCCGCGAAGGTAGGTCGAGACCGTCGAGGTCCGCAACAACGTCTGGGCGAACAGGAACGGCCCGCCGGCCTCGCCGGCCTGCCACCCGTTCGACGACGCCGCCGTCTGTTTGTGATCGGGCAGGATCCGGTATCCCGGAAGTTCGGCAACGCCAAGGTGTTCGGAGAACGGCCGCTGGCACGGGAAGTTCGCGGCGGTCGCGATGTCCATCAGCACCGGGTTCTGCGATCCGATCAACTGCTGCAGGGTCTGCAGCACCGGGACCCGCGGCGGCGTGAACGCGAACCACTGATCCTCACTCAGGTTTGGGTCGTAAGCGACGATGCGCGCCACATTGGCCTCCGGCGGCGCCCAGGTCAGCGGGAATCGCAGATTACGCCAGGCCGGCTCCGGCCCGATGTCGATGGGCTGCACCTCCGCCAGCGGCGCAGTGGTCCCGTCGGGGCGGGCGACGCCCCATTGCAGTTTGAGCGACTGGCCGTAGGTGAAGGTGCCGTCCTCTTTATACGACCAGATGGCGCCCGCGGCGGAGACCACCACCAGCGGCCGGTCCGGTGTGCGCGGAGGTAACTGGTACCAGGAAGAGGTGGCGGTGGCCGCCAGCGAATTCTCGCCGTAGCTGCCCATCACCGGCGTGCGGGCCGGGTCGAGGCCGAACGGTAGTGCCACGTTCGACCCATTCACCCCGAGCGGGCCTTTCCCGCCGGCCGTGCCCGCGGAGTCACTCATGGCGGCGTTGGGCTTGTTGGGCGACGCGTCGGAATTCACCACGCCCGGTTTGGTCACCACCGGGTATGACCTCAAGTCGTCACCGACCCCGTCCGGTTTGAACCCGACCGGGTTGCTACCACCGAGTGGGCCGCCGGGCCCGAACGTCTGCCCCGGAACTGGTTGCAGCAGGCCGACGTTGGGGTCAGGCTCGGCCAGCACGTCGTCGGCCATCGCGCAGCTGGCGGGCGAAAGACCGGAAGTGATCGCCGCGAGGTTCGCCTTGGCGGTGGTGTAGAGCGGGTAGCGGAACGCCGCACCCTTGGCCAGCGAGCCGACTTCGCCAAGCACCATGATCGTCGCGACCACCAGCAGCGGGGTGGACGCCAGGACGCGGTTGCGCCGGCTCTCCTTGATCTCGGTGTGCCCGGTGTAGTCCATCCGGAAGTGCAGCCAGGCGGCCAGCAGGCCGGTCGCGATCGAGGCGGCCAGGAACATCGACGTCACCGGGTGGCTGGCGACGACGGGCTGGATGTCGAACCACGGCACCCCGTAACTGCCGACGTAGAACCAGCCGTTGATCCCGGATGTGGCCACCGCCAGCACGAACAGCAGCGCCGTGACGTACAGCGTCAGGTTGCGGCGGCTGTGCAGACCGATGCGGGCGAAGGCGAACGCGGTGACCGCGCCGAGCGCGCCGGCCAGACCGGCGAACGCACCGAACTGCACGGCCCACTTCGTCGGCGTGAACGTCAGCAGCAGCAGGCCGAGTGCGGCGGTGCCGATCAGCCGCCAGGCCGGACCGCTGGCCACCCCCGGAACTCCGCCGCGGCGCAGCAGCACCATCAGCATGCCGAACAGACAGAGAAACAGCACCAGTACCGCGAAGCGTCGCGCCATCGATCCGTCGGGGTTCGACTCGACCGTGAGGAAGTAGTAGCGGAGCCAATCCTGGTACCAGGCGATGGTCGGCCCGACCTTGTATTTGATGCGGGCCGACTCGGCGACCGTCGCCACCGTCTGGCTGCGGAACACCACCACCAGGATCAGCGACAGTGACGCCGCCAGCACGGCCAGCGGGGCGATCAGCCCGTCGGTCGCCCGGCGCCGCCGGATCGTCTGAGCGATGGCCCGCGATCCGGTCAGCAGCGCGGCGACGGCGATCAGGCCCTGCGGCGCCAGCGTCGCGGTGAGCATCGCGACGACGGTCGCCACCGCCGCCGGGGCCACGCGTTGCAGCGCTATCGCGCGTTCGACCAGTATCCAGGTGATCATGACGCCGAGGGCGATCAGCGGCTCGGGCCGCAGACCGTTGTTGAACGGCAACCAGGCGGCCAGGAACACTGCGCCCGCGGTGAACACCGCCACCCGGTTCGCGGCGAGGCCGCCCCTGCCGGGCCCCAGCCTGCGCAGGATCCAATGGCTGATGACCAGCCAGCAGGCGATCCCGGCCAGCGTGGCGGGCAAACGCATCCACACGCCTGCGGTGCTGACCGAGGCCAACCTGGACAGCACCCCGAGATACCAGTCGAACGGCGCGTCGGTCGCCCCGAAGTAGCGGTAGTAGTTGGCGATGTAGCCGGCCTTCGGGGCGACGCGGGCGATGGTCAGGTTGTAGCCGTCGTCGGATGAGGTGGCGCCGATGACGTGCCAGAGCAGCAGCGTTGCGATCACTCCGGCGTCGGCGATCCATGTTGCGATCCCGACGCGGCGCCACGAACGCCACCGCGCCCGGGGGCGGTACCGGGCGAGCCAGGCGATCGGCGACTGCCAGTTGACCAGCGTGCCGCCGCCGCGACTGCGACGATCCAGCGCTGCCATCGCGATGACGGCCGTCAGGACGGCCAGGGCGCCCACGGCCATCGCGAGCCGCTTGAGGGCGGTGGGGGCGGTGATGAACCGGGTGTCGACGTCGACGCGGGCCGACAGCCCGGGCTGGGCGGGCACCTTCAGGTCGGTGAATATCCCGCCGACCTGGGGCTTCTTTTCCGAGGGCAGTATCCCGGAGGCGCCCGGGATGCCGACGAAGTCCGCCCCCGCCGCGCCCGCGTCGGCCCAGGCGTGCAGCACGCTGCAGGCCCCGCCGGCGACCGCCGGGCGCGGGGCGGCCGCGGCCACCGTGTCGCGGAACGCGACCACCACCAGGTTCTTGTCGGCGCGCACGAACAGCCCGTTCTTGCCGGCGTCCATTCCGCCCGTGGGCAGGGTGGAGACCACCAAGCCGCCGCTGGCGGGCAGGGTGGCGATCGCCGCGCATGGGATGGAGATGTCCAGCGCCCGCGGCGCCCCGGACACCAGGGGTGCGGTGATCTGGGTGACGTGGCCGTCCGTCGTGCCCTGCGGCCACAGCACTGTCGCGGTGGTCTGCTTGACGGGCAGTAACGGGACGAGCGCGCACAACAGCAGTCCCAGCAGTCCCGCGACGACGGCGACCAACCGGGGGATCCGCTGCGGTCGCTCATTACCGTCGTGGGGCACGAGGCTCGATGGTAGGGGAAGCCCCTTTGTGCGGTGAGGACGCAGGGCCGCGCGGGGCGCGTGGGGTCACCGGGTGAGCCGGGCGGCGAGTGTGTCCAGGCCGGTGCCGCCGAGGTCGGCGAGCGCCGCCGGGCGGCCGCACATCGCCATCAGAAGCGCCTCACCGGGCCCGGTGACTTCCGGACCGTGACCGTGTTCCCATTCGCTATCGGTGGCGCGCAGGCGCAGGCCCCTGATCCGGCGTCCGGCGCCGAGCCTGGGGTTTCCCGGCACCAAGCCGAGGACGCGCTCGAGCCGATCGGTCGGGATGGTGCGCGGCCGGCCCAGCGCGCGGCGGATGTCTTGGTGATGGACGGTGCCGTCGACGAGTGCGATCATTCCGCCGAAACCCGCTGTCAGCCCACGTGGTTGGAGATGAGCCCGCAGAAAGTCGAGCAGCTGTTGAGCACTCAGGTCAGCGAACTCGTCGACGCCCACCTGGTTGGCCCGCACGACCCAGCCCTTCGCGAAGCGCCCCAGCAGTCCCAGCGTGCCCAGCTCTTCGTAGCTGATCACATGCGCGACAACGTCTTTGACCGTCCAACCCGAGCACAGGCTGGGCGCGTCCCACTGCTGCGGTGTCAGGGTGGCAAGGAATTCCGCCAGGTCGGCCCGCTCGTCGCGGGCCATGCCCATCAGGGTGGCCGTCATTGCCGGCTCCCGGCGGGCAGCAGGCGGGCGTAGCGATCCAGGTAGAGCGGCCAGCCCGCGTCGCCGTCGACGCCATCGGCGACGGATTCCCATCCGGGACCGTGCCGGTCCAGATGGCGGTGTTCGAGGTCGACGCGGGTGCGGTCGTCGGACTCCGCGGTGAAGCGCACCTCGACTGCGCTGGTTTTCGACGGGTCGGGCTCCACTTGCCAGGTGGGTCCGATGTCCCAGGTGAACACCAGGCGGCGGGGCGGCTCGTAGGCCACTACGCGCGCCCATCGGCACACGCTGCCGTCGATGCCGCGGTCGTAGATGTGCCCGCCCACGCGGAGCTCGAAGACCGTTTCGGCGATCGGGACCGCGAGCAGGTTGTGTTCCCGGGGCTTGAAGTCGCCGAACTGCTCGGTGAAGACGGCGAAGGCCCGCTCGATGGGCGCATTGACGACGACGTGGTGTGCGATGTTCGGAATGCGTTGCGTCACAGACTTTCTCCTTTGCTCTCGTCAATCCGCTGGGCATAGCCGGCCAGGGCCTGCGTCCAGAACCGGTCGAGGTCGGCGCGCAGTGCTTCCAGGCCCGTCGGGTCGAGTTGGTAGACGCGGCGGGTTCCCGCGGCGCGATCACGCACCAGCCCGGCGGATTTGAGCACCTTGAGGTGTTGTGACACCGCCGGCCTGCTGACGGGCAGGTCGCGAGCCAGCTCGCCGACCGCCGACGGCCCGTGCGCGAGACGTTCCACGATGGCCCGGCGCGTCCCGTCGGCCAGCGCCACCCAGGCAGCACCATTTTGGTAAGTGGGCACGAACCGTAAGTATATACTTACCAATGACGGTCATCAATGGGGCGGGCGCGTTGCACCGAGGTTTCGCAATCGGCCAGGAGTACCGGCCTCAATTGGTGGCACGGGCGCGCAGCAGATGGGCGAGTTCGTCGCGATCTGCGATGCCGAGTTTGGTGAAGATGCGGTAGAGGTGTCCCTCCACGGTGCGCGCGGACACGTGGAGCCGTTCACCGATTTGGCGGCTGGACAGGCCCGCGGCGACCAGTGTGGCGACTTCGCGTTCTCGGTCGGTGATGGGAAGCGGGCGTTCAATGGTGGCGGTGGCCGGTGTGTGCAGGCCGCACTGGCTGGCGCGCCAATGAGCGTGCGTGGAGGACTCTAATTCCTTGATCCGGCTATTGGCGCGAGCGTGTTCACGAGCTGCCTGTGCGGCGGCGTCGGCGGCCATGGCCATCGCTCCGAGCTTCTCGAAGCGGCCGGCGGCATCATCGAGGAGATCACCGTCGTGGTTGGCCAGACCGCGGCTGTGCGTCGCGACGATCTCGGCCATCGGATTGCCCAGCAGGTCGGCGAGTTCGCGAAGTCGCGCAGACACCGAACGGTCACCGAATCGCACCGCCGTATGCAGCGCGCGCATCTCGACGGGCAACATCTCGGCGTGGCGCGCCAACTGCGCGGCCCGCTGCGCATGCATTCGGGCAACGGTAGTTTCACCGACCGCTGCGCGTTCCCACGCTCGCGCTAGTTCAAGTTCGGGCCAGAACACTGCCACCTGGGGGCCGGCAGAAGCTTCAGCCTGGCCCAGCGCCGCTGCCGCCGCGGCGGTGTCTCCGCGGGCGGCTTCGGCCTGAGCATGCCAGGCGGCAGCCAGCATGACCCAACCACGCGGGAGTGCCTCGACCATCACCGACAGTGCGCTGTGCAGTTGGTCGCACGCATTGGTCAAAGCGCCGCGGGCAAGATCGACGCTGCCAGCCATGGCGTCCACAATCGAATTGGCTTGCGCTTCACCGGCTGCCATGTCACGGTACCGGGCACACACCCGGTTGGCCGCGGTGAAGTCTCCGGCGGCAGTAAGCGCCAACACCTCTACCAGGCCGATCGCGAACCGCTGTAGCCCAGACTCACATTTCTGCGCGGCGGCCAAACCTCGCTGGGCGATGGCGGGCACCTCCGTGAAGCGGCCGCGCAGCGCCAAGGCGCCGGCGGTTGCTGATGCAACCCATACCATTGCCAACGGGACCTGATTCGGCGCCGCGCATGCGGCCGAACCCACCGAGATCGTCTGGGTGAGCCGACCGGCAAAGAAGTCGAACGATACTTCCATCGCCGTCACCAAACCGAGCATGGCGGGCGACGCGACGCGGTCACGAACCATGGCCAACGCTGAGCGCGCCGCATCGACGTCGCCGCACGCCCAGTAGAGGTTGGCGGCTCTCGTGCAGCCCCAACGCACCGTTGCGAGCGCGTCACTGCCATCGGGATCGAACGTGGCGAGCAGCGACTCCGCCTCATCGCCGCGGCCTTGCCAGCTCATGGCCTCCGCTAACACGATCGCCGCGGTCAGGCCTCCATCGTGCGCGTAGGCAAATTGCGCAAGCTGTTCTCCCAGAACGACGTTCGACATGGTAACCGCGCTCGCCGCGGCATGGGTGATGACATGCAGGTCTGGATCCATGTCGCTGCGAATCATCAATTGCGCCAGCTGAATCTCGGCGCGCACGTCGGCTCGGGCGCCGCGCGTGCCCGGTGACCTCACCCGCTGGAGAAACTCCGACAGGTGCTGGACCAGCAGGGTGTTGATATGCCGTGATCGCGCAACGCCGCCGCGTTTGATTACCACGTCGCGCAGCACCGGGTGCGCGAGCCGGGCTATCGTGTGCGATCCATCGGCGACCAACTGAATCGCTCCTCGGCGCTCGGCGCGAGCAACGGCGTCCGTATCGCACAGCTGCCGCAGTATGTCCCAGTCCAGCACCTCGGCGGCGGCAACGATTTCGACCACCTCATACTCGTCGGTGGCCATGGTTTGCAGCGGGGCCTCCAAGAGATCGTTGAGGTCCGCTCCCACCTGCAGTGGGCCCTTCAGGTACCACTTCCCGCCACGCTGAATCAAATTGCCACTCTCTACCGCAGCGGTCAGCAGACCGCGCAGCACCAACGCGATCCCGGCGGAGAGCTCATGCAGCTGGTCGATCACGGCGTCTGAAACCACACCATCGAGCACGGCGCGGACAAGCTCACCAGTCTGGGCGCGCGTAAACGGCTGGATATCGATGCGCATCAGGTGCTGCTCTTTCCACAGAGCTGTCACCGCGTCAGGAATCTCGTGACCGGATCGAATGGTCACGATCATCTTTGCGGTGCCACTCGCGGCGACTTGATGAACCAACAACGCAGACAACCGATCTAGCAAATGGGCGTCGTCGACGACCATGAGTAGATCTTCCTCGCGCACTAACGCGCGGTGTGCGCCCGCCAGCAACACCGCCGGCTCGTGGGGTTCAGCCACGGGCACCCAGCGCTCGAAAGCCGCCAACGGAATGGCGCGCGCCGTGTCCGTACCGAGTACGAATCGTTCGTGCAGCCCAATGGACTTCAGCTCGTCTGCCAGAAAATGGGCCAGTGCGGTCTTACCGACTCCTGCTTCACCAATGAGGACAACACCGCGATATGCAGAACGCTTTTCCAGCACTTCCGACGCGCGCTGCACCTCCTCGGCACGGCCAACGAATGGCCAATTCCACACCAGTCGCCCCTCTCCCGGACCGGGAACCGACCGTTAGCTAACGCGAGGCCTGACTTTACCCCGGTCGGAGCCACCCGGGCGATCAAACGAGAACCGTCACAAGGGGGCGGTCACCGCAAGAGAGGCTGATTACCGCAACGCATCGACAGGCCGACAGGCATCCGCCGAGCCACGGCCGAGGCACTTCGTCGGTGAACAGTCATTTGTCCTTCCTGGCTACCTGAAGGTTGGCTTGCAGTCGGGCGCCGGCTGCCCGCGAGACACATTGCGGTGGCATGCACCGAGGCGGTTCGGCGCACGGTTGCGCCATCAGCTTCCCTGCCGACCGTGGGAATACGGCGACTCTCAGACCGTCTGTGACACAACGGCTCTGGAGAACCCGGGCATCGCGATATGCCGACGGGTGAACGGTACGGCGCCAACGGGCCAGCAGCCTTGCGCGGCGCGACGATCAGGCGGGCTGACCGAAATTAGAGTGGTCAATTACTCTAGGTCGCCCGCCTGCGCGCCCCCCACGTCAGAGGCCGGCGGGTCCGATTCTCTCACCACCTGCCGAACAGAGCGTTTTCTTGCCGATTGATGATGAGGTGGAAGGGTTTTCCGATGTCGCACGTCGCCCTGGTGAACAGATCCCAGTTGTTCGCCGCCGCAACGGCGATAACCGCGCTGGGGTTGTTCACGCTCTCACCGCCCGCGCACGCGCACCCGACGGTTCCCCTTGCCCCGGCCTGCAGCCAGTGGGGCTTTCCTGGGGCCTTTTCAACCAAGCAGTCGACCGGGGACACGGTGCGCTTCAACTCGACCGGACCGGTAGCCGGCGGAAGGGCGCACGCCATGGGTGGCATCAACGGCGCGTTTGACGGGCCGGTTACCGGCGGCATCCAGGGTGACAAACTCGACTTCATCATCCAGTGGGAAATAATCTACTCGAATCAGTCAAGGCCATCGAAAGGGCACTATACGGGCCTTGTGGGTAACGACGGCTTCGCGCACGGTGACACCCATGACGAGTCGGGTGGCGCCTCCGGGCACTGGGACTCCACCGTTCCGCTCGTGTGCACCACGCCCGCGGCACCCCCACCGGCTGCCGCGCCACCACCAAACCCCCGCCTGTCGGAGCCGGCGACGGAGGTCCCGAATCGACGCGTGGTTCCCCCCGCCGCTCCCCCGGGGGCGCCCATGGCCGCAGTGCGCAGCGATGTGGATATTTACGACGCTCCCGGCGATACGGGAAAGAAGATCGGCATACTGCGCAGCGGCCGCCAGGTCAAGCTTGTGGGAAGCTGCAAACCAAATGACTGGTGTGATGTCGTGATTCCCGAACTGCCTGCCGGCAATGGCTGGGTCTGGGACCAATTTCTCCAGTTTTGAGTAGAAATTAAGGGGCGAATTCACCCAAATTGCCCTGCCGGGCGGCGCCGCTTGACGAGCCATGCGCGGCCAAACGGAATTAGGGTAGCCCATTACTCTAGGTTGCCGGCGTGCACGCCTCTAACGTCAGAGGTCGGCGGGTCCGAATCCCCTTCTCCACCTGCCGACTAAGTCGTTTCCTTGCCGAATGATGGTGAGGTGGAAGGTATTCCGATGTCGCACGTCACCATGGTGAACAGATCCCAGTGGATCGCCACCGCAACGGCGGTAAGCGCCGTGGGGTTGTTCCTGACGGTTTCACCGCCGGCGCAGGCGCGCCCGATGTTCCCGCTGGGGCCGCCCGCCTGCAGCCAGTGGGGCTTTCCTGGGCTTTTTTCGCTCAAACAGACCAATTCACGGACAGCGGTGAGCTTCAACGCGACCGGACCACATGCCTAACGGGTACCCGCAACCGCCGAAGCGCAACAACGGCAGCTATCACGGCCCCGCCACTGGCGGCATCAGGGTAACCAAATCGACGTCACCATACCGTGGCGCGGCAGGGAGCACCCGATGATGCGCCGCTCATGTCGAAAGGACGCTACTCAGGGCACTGTGGGTACCGACGGCTTCGCGCACGGTCAAACACAGGAAGTTGACCCACCCCGACAATTCCGCGTTCTGGGACTCCACCGTTCCGCTCGTGTGCGCCACACCAGCGGCACCCGCGGCGGCTCCGGCCGGCCCGGCTGCTCCGGCGGCCCCACCGCCTCCGCCCGCGTCCGCCGCTGCCGCCCGCCTGGCTGTCAACGCCACCGGCCCAACGACATTGAAGGCCGGCGCGACCGGAACCTACTCCGTGACCGTCAGCAATCCCGGGGATCTTGGCGCGCCGGTCGAGCTGTTCATCAGCTTCAACGGCAAACTGCGGCAGACCGGCCCGGTCAACGCGTCGGGCGGCTTTGACTGCACGGTCAACAACTATGCCGGCGGCACCTCATCGGTGCACTGCACCGTCGGGCAATTCGGCGCGAAGGCCACAGCCACCATCACGGTGCAGGGGCAGGGATCCGCGCCCGGGCCAGGTCAGCTGGTGGCGAACATCAACTCGTCGAATTCCGCGGCCCAATTCGTCCAGAAGTCCCAACAGTTGAACATCTCGATCGCCTAGTTTCAGGTCTTGCGCAGCGGCGCGGGGTTCCACAGACCGCTGCGCGTCGCCGTCCCCAGCTCGAGTTGGGCGGGCTGGGCGTTGGGGTAGTAGGGCGTCAACCGTTGCAGCGAGCCCCAGTCCCGGGACCAGTCGTCCTTCAGGTAGGTGGCCACCGTCGTCGGCTTCACCAGCAGCTCAGTCACCCCGAGCGGGCCGCCGCCGTTGTTGTCCATCACCGGCGAGTTGGCTTCCGCGCCGAAACGGTCCGGCAGGATGCGCCATTTCGGCGTCTCGTCGACGCCGTTTTGATGGCCGAACGGCCGCTGACAGGGGAACGCCAGGCCGACCAGCCAGTCCAGGAACACCGGGTCTTTCGAGCCGACCACGTCCTGCAGCGTGCGCAGCTGCGGAATGCGCGGCGGTGTCAGCGCGATCCAGTGCTGCGGCGCCAGGTCTTCGTCGTCGGCGACCAACCGGATCTGCGTGGCGCCCCCGGGGATGGCCGACAGCGGCAGCCGCAGGTTGCGCCATGCCGGGGAGGCCCCCACGTCGGAGAACTGGAACGAACCGCCGGGGTGGCCGCTCGCGGCTTCGTCGTCGGTGGCCCACTGGACCTGGACCTCGCGGGGGTCGAAGCGACCGGCCGCGCTCACCACCAGCAGCGGCCGCGCGTTGTCGCGGGCGGGCAGGCGGTACCAGCCCGACCGCAGGTGGGCCGGCACTTGGATGCCGGGGCGCCAGCTGCCCAGGACGGGCGTGCGTGACGGATCCAGGCTGTAGGGCAGCTGGGCAACCGAACCGTTGATTCCCGGCGCCGGATTGGTGCCGCCCTCGGTGCCGGCCTCGGCGCCGGTGACCAGCTTGTCGTCGTTGATGAAGCTGCGGTCACCCGGGCGCTCCATCACCGGGTCGGCGCGGACGTCGGCGGGAATCCCGTTGGGCGTGAACGCTTCCGACAAGCCCGCTCCCAGCCCGTCGCCCACCGAGCCGGTGACCGGCGACAGCGCGCCGGCGTTGGGATCCTGTTCCACCAGCACGTCCTCGGCCAGGCCGCAGGACTTGCCGGCCAGAGCCTGCAGGTTGGAGCGGCCAACCGACCAGGCGGGGTATTGGGCGGTCATCGCCAGGGTCAGCGACGCCACCTCGAACACGACCAGCACCCACGTCGCAATTGCCAACGGGGACTGGACGATTCCGGCCAGCTGCGCGCCGTACCGGCTCTTGGGCGGCCCATCGGTAGGGGAAATGAAGTGGAACCACGCCGCCAGCAGTAGGACGAGGACGGTCAGCCCGAGCAGTGCGGTGGCGAAGGCATAATGCCATGCCGGGAACGAATTCGACCATGGCACACCGAAATTGGATACGTACCACCAGCCGTTGACGCTGGCGAACGACAAGGCCACCAGGAACAGCACCACGGCGGCGAACATGGTGCGGTTGCGGCGGGATCGCATCGCCACGGAGGTCACGGCGACCGCGGCCAGCGCGCCCAGCGGTCCGGCCAGCCCGGCGAACACCCCGAAGTGGTGGGTCCACTTGGTGGGGGTGAACATCATCGCGACGAACGAGATGATGGTGATCCCGACGATGCGGCGGCTCGGCCCGGCGGCAGTGCCCGGAATCCGGCCCTTGCGCAACGACATTGCGACCGTGATCGCCAGCGCCAGGACCAGCGCCAGCACGGCGAAGCGGCGGGCGACCGACCCGTCGGGGCTGGCCATGAACAACCGCTCGTAGCGGATGTGTTCGTCGAACCAACTCAGGCTGGGCCCGACGGCGCGCTTGAGCATGCTGGCCTGGACCTCACCGGCCAGGGTCTGGTCGCGGAAGATGAGGATGGCGGTGACGGTGACCGCGGCGAACAGGGGCGCCACCAGGGGCAGCGCGCCGAATCGTTTGGATCGTCGGTGCAGGATGGTCCGCAGCGGCCCGACGGCGACCAGCAGCGCGCCGATCGAGGCGATGCCCGTGGGCCCGGAGAACAGCGTCAGCGCACCGATGATGCAGGCGATCGCCACCGGCAGCAGCCGGCTGGTGGCCACCGCGCGTTCCACCGAGCACCAGGTCAGCAGGATGCCCAGCGCGATGATCGGCTCGGGCCGCAGGCCGTTGTTGAGCGGCAGCCACACGGCCAGGAACATGCCGGCGGCGGTCCACGCCGCACCGCGGCTCTGTTTGACGGCGTGACCCAGGCGGGGCATGACTTCACGGCTGATCACCCACCAGCACGTCAGCGCCATCACCAGGGTGGGCAACCGCATCCAAATGCTGGCGGTGCTGACGTGGGCCCACAGCGCCAGCAGGTCGTAGTACCAGCCGAAGGGGGCCTCCGGCGTACCGAACCAGCGGTAGTAGTTGGCCATGTAGCCGGCGTGCTCGGACACCCGGGCCATGGTCAGGATGTAGCCGTCGTCGGAGGTGTTGGCGCCGACGAACTGCCACCACACCAGCACGGCGATCACCAGGGCGTCCAGCCCGCCGACCGACCACCAGCGCGACGGCAGGAAGCGGCGGTGCCGGGTGCCGTCGGCGGTGTCGAGCAGGTGCAGCGCGACCAGGGCGGCGGCCGTCAGCACGACGCCGAGGATCATCGCCGCCATCTTCAGTTGGGTGGGGCTGCTGCTGTAGCGGGTGTCGATGGTCGCCGAAAAGCTCAGGCCCGGGGGCGCCGGCCCCGCCAGATCGGTGAACACGCCGACGATCTGGGGCCGGAAGTCGTAGCCGCTCTTCTCCCCGCGCAGCGGGGAGCCGGGATGCTCGGCGTTGGGTCCCTGGGTCAGCCCGACGAACTCCGCGGTGACCTTCTCGGCGTGGGCGGTGAAGGTCAACCGCTGGCAAGTCGGGCTGAGCACCTGGTTCAGCGGGGCGGTCACGACCGCGACGTTGCGCACCACCACCACCAGGTAGTCGTTGGCGCGCTGGATGAGCAGCCCGCGGTCGACGGCCTTGGGGGCCTGCTTGGGCACCGTCGACAACAGGACCGTCTTCGCGGCGTTCGGCGAGCCGGCCAGCCCGGCGGCCGCCTGGCAGGGCATGCTGACG
Source organism: uncultured Actinomycetota bacterium (assembly GCA_963820045.1). Taxonomy (GTDB): domain Bacteria; phylum Actinomycetota; class Actinomycetes; order Mycobacteriales; family Mycobacteriaceae; genus Mycobacterium. The sequence goes on along the minus strand of CAWFYN010000010.1, from coordinate 479,225 downwards.
TTGAGGTCGGTGGCCACGTATCCGATCAGCGGCGCGTCGACGCTCTCGAATGTGCCGTTCTGCGGCCAGTTCAGCTGCGCGGTGGTCTGGTTGACCGGCAGCAGCGGCGTGGCGATGGCCAGCAAACCCCCCAGCAGCCCGGCGACGGTGGCAACCACCCGAGCGAGCCGGTGGTTCGCTCCCGTGTCGGTCACGGTGGTAGATGCTAGTTCTTCGACGCTGGGCGGCGAGGTTTCGGTGCTCATCAGCGGCTTGCCACCGGCTTGCGGATGGCCACTACGAACGGGCCGGCACTGTGGACGACGAACTGCGGACTGTCGAAGAGGGCGGCCCGCAAGTCGATGGTGTAGCGACGGACGTTGGGCTGGTTGGGATAGACGTCCTCGGCGAGCCGCAGCGTGTAGTTGCCGTTCGCGCCGCGGCGCATCAGAAACACCGTGGGCGGCGGCCAGGGACAGGTGTCGAGCGCGTGGAGGAGCTCGTCGGCGGACTTGAGTGTGGCCCACTTGTTGATCTGGTTGGCCCGCAGGTCGAATTGCGCCAGCGGGTTGGCGTAATGCGACGTCAGTCCCTGAAATCCCCAATACGGATAGAAGGACAGGAAGCTGTAGTCGGCGGTCATCACGACGGTCTGATCGCGGGGCTTGCCGGTCACGGCCGCGATGGCGTGGTCGATGTCGGGGTAGAACTTCTCCGAGCCCGGCGGCCGTCGGTCGCCGCGCTGGCCGTTGCCGTCGGTGTCGGTGTAGGCGATGGTGAGATCCGGGCGCAGCACGTCGGGAATGTCCTGGCTGAACGCGATCGCGGCGGCCAGGCCGACGGCGCCGGCGACGGGGAGGACGGCCCGGCCGCGCGCCGACAGCGCCCGTACCGCCTCGATGAAACCGAACGCTCCGGCGGCCACCAGCAGCACGGTCAGGGTGGGCTGCAGTCGGAAGGACAGCAGCGTGGTGCGCGCCAGCGTGGTCAGCATCGACAGCAACGACCACAGGTAGACGGCCAGCACGCCGATCCCCAGGGCGCCCGCCCGAACCGAGGACCGGGCACGCACCACCAGCCACAGGGCGCCCAGCAGGCAGATCGCCCCCAGCAGGGAGAACTGCAGCATCGGGAAGGTCAGCACGGCGCCGTCGGCCGGTAGGTAGTGGTTGGCGCTGCCGGTGTTGCTGACCGGGCTATGCGCCGCCCGCAGTAGAAACGGCAACCAGGTGGTGGCGCCGATTGCCGCCGTGATGACCCCGATGACGGCCAGCCGGCGCAATGGGTCGAGCGCATCCTTGAAACCGCCGCGCCGCCAGCGCGTACCGGCCGCTGCCAGGGCCATCAGCAGCATCGTCAATGCGCTGAAGACGAACAGCAGCGAATACCAGGTTGCCGTGAAGCCCAGGAATATCCCGGCGCCGGCCACCGCGGCCCAACCGCCCCCGCGCTCGCCTCCGCGCAGCCCCGACCACGTGAGCACCAGCATCGGCGGAAAGAGCACGGTGATCATCGCCGCGTACGGCTCGGGTGAGCCGTAGGCGAGCGTCACCGCCGCCGTCGCGGTGGTGACGATCAGCGCGTATTCGAAGCGGACCATCCGCCACCACAGCACCAGGGCGACGGCCACCGCGATGGTGATCGAGGTGATCGCCCATGGCTTGAACATCTCCCAGGCCGGTGTTCCGCTCAGCGCCGCGGCGCGCCCGCCGATCCAGAACCAGCCCGGCGGGTAGTACGGCGGCAGCCCCATGTAGGTCATGTCGCGCAGGGCCGGGCTGTCGGCGAGCCGGGTCAGGTACTCGGTGCGGAACTGCTGGTCGACGGAGATACCGAACAGGTACAGCTTGGTCGCGCCCAGCGGCATGCCCAGCGTCACGACGGTGAACGCGGACACGAACACCAGCCCGCCCAGCTGGGCCAGCCACCGATGCCGGCCCGAGCGCCCCCACGCCCAGCCCACGGCGACCAGGCCGGCCAGGCAGCCGACCTGCCCCACGGTGGTCAGCGCGTGCAGCTGGTTGGACGACGGAAAGGCCGGCCACTGCACGCGGGAGATGGCGACCAGCGAGACCACCGCGACGACGACGGCCACCGCCACCGCCAAAGCCATCTGGCCCAGGCCGGCCAGCGCGTTACGCATGATCAGATTGGCAGCTTGCGGAAGACGCTCCGCGGGATGTGTCGCAACACCATCATCACGTAACGGAATGCTGCTGGCGCCCAAACCAATTCCTTACCCTTTGCGGCCGCGGTCACCGCGAGGTTGGCGACATACTCCTTGTCGACGGTGAGCGGGGCCTCCTTGATGTGTGCGCTCATCCGGGTGCGCACCTGGCCGGGCCGGATCACCAGAACGCGAACCCCGTACTCGCGCAACGCCTCGGCCAGCCCCAGGTAAAAGCCGTCCAGCCCCGCCTTGGTGGACCCGTAGACGAAGTTGGACCGCCGCACCCGCTCCCCGGCGACCGTGCTCATCGCGATGATCTGGCCGAAGCCCTGGGCGCGCATCTTCTCGGCCAGCAGCACTCCCACCGAAACCGCTGCGGTGTAGTTGATTTCGGCGATCTGCACGGCTTTGCGCTGGTTCTGCCACAGCTCCTCGGCGTCGCCGAGCAATCCGAACGCCACGATGGCCACGTCGACGTCGCCATGGGCGAACGCCGCGTCGATCATCTTCGGATGACTGTCGGCGTCGGTGGCTTCGAAGTCGATCAGCTCCACCGAGCGCGCGCCCGCCGCCTTCATCTGGGCGACGGCGGCGTCACGGCCCGGGTCGTTGGGCATGGCGGCCAGCACGATGCGGGCGTGCGCGTTCTGCAGGTAACGCTCACAGATGGCCAGCCCGATCTCGGAGGTGCCGCCGAGCAGCAGGATGGTCTGCGGATTTCCTACGGCGTCCAGCACCATTTACAACAGCTCCAAACGTCTGGCCATGTCCGAGGCGAACACCCCCGAGGGATCCACCTTGCGGCGCACCGCGATCCACTCGTCGATCCGCGGGTACATGGCGTGGAAGGTTTCGGCGCTCACGCGGGAATCCTTGGCGGTGTAAACCCGTCCGCCGAATTCCAGTACGCGCCGGTCGAGTTCGTTGAGGAACTCGTTGATCCCCGGCTTGTTGGGGAAGTCCATCGCGACGTTCCACCCGGCCATCGGGAAACTCAGCGGCGCGCGGCTGCCCGGGCCGAAGAGTTTGAACACGTTCAACGCCGAGTAGTGGCCGCGGGTCTGGATCCAGCGGATGATGGCCTTGAATTCGTCCATCGCGTCCGGCGGGACCAGGAACTGGTGTTGTGCGAAACCCATTGGGCCGTAAGCATTGTTCCAGCCACTGACCAGGTCGAGCATGTGGTAGAACTGCGAGAGATTCATGATCTTGCCCGTGTAGGTGCCGCCCAGCCGGTAGTACACCTCGCCGATGGCCATGAAGGACAGCTTGTTCATCGCGCTCACCGGAAATATGTTCGGCACCGTCAACAGTTGCGGCGCATCGAATTTCAGTGGATCCTTGGCCAGCTTCTTGGGCAATTGGTCCAGCTTCGCCAGGCTGCCGCGGCTGACCGCGGCCCGGCCGAGCTTGGGTGGCGGACTGATCAGGTCGAACCAGGCGCTGGAGTAGGTGTAGTTGGCCTCGCTGCCGTCGAGGTGAACGGCGACGGTTTCGTCGAGGTCCTTGGTGGCCACCCCATCGGCGACGAAGTACGCCGTCTCCGTCGGCGTCATCTCGATGGTGGCGCGCAGGACGATCCCGGTCAGGCCGTTGCCGCCGATGGTGACCCAGAACAGTTCGGCGTCGTCACAGTCGGGAGTGATCGTGCGGATGGTGCCGTCGGCCATGAGCAGGTCCATCGAACGCACGTGGTTGCCGAAGCTGCCCGCGCTGTGATGGTTCTTGCCGTGGATGTCGCAGGCGATCGCGCCGCCGACGGTGACCTGGCGGGTTCCCGGCAGCACCGGAACCCACAGCCCGAAGGGGAGCGCCGCCTTCATCAGTTGGTCCAGGCTGACGCCGGCGTCGAGGTCGACCAACCGGGTATCGGCGCTGATCGAGTGGATGCGATTCAGGCCGGTCATGTCGATCACCAGGCCGCCGCCGTTTTGGGCGTTGTCGCCGTAGGACCGGCCGAGCCCGCGTGCGATGACGCCGCGTCCGTTCGGGCCGCCGGATTCGGCCACCCGGGCGACCGCCCTGGCGATCACCTCGGGATCGCGGGTCGCGAGCACCTCGGCCACCGACGGCGCGGTGCGGCCAAAGCCCGTCAGCCGGGTGGCGGTGGTGGTCGGAACGTCGGTGCTCAACATCGTCACAGAGGGTACCGCTTGGAGGCGGACAATCCGATTGAGCAACGGTGGCTCAGCGGATGCGGAAGATTACCGCTCGCTGCACGATGAAGTTGATCACCGTCGCGGTGCCCTGCGCGATCACGAACGCCACGGGTATCGCCCACCCGCGATAGTGCATAAGCGCAAGGCACAGATGGTTGAGCCCGACCTGCACGGCGAAGGTGATGCCGTACAGAACCATGACCGCGACGAATCGGGCGGTGCTCGGGGTTGCCTGGAACGTCCACCGACGGTTGATCAGGTACGCGGTGATGGTGCCGACGACGAAGCTGCTTGCCTTCGCCAGGTCAACCTGGACGCCCACGGCTTTGTACAGCACCAGGTACAGGCCGAAGTCCACGATCCCCGCCAGGCCGCCGGTGACGACGAACCGGGTCACCTGCGTCGTCAGACTCAACTGCGGGCTCGGCGGCGCGGCGTCGGGCAGCGGGGCAACCATTGGGGGGAGTCTAATCGGGCCGCCGGGAGGCCCGGGACGCGTCAACGCGGCAGCTTGACCGCTATCAACTCGACCTGATCCTCGCCTTGGGGCGTCGAGTAGGTCACCGTGTCGCCGGCTTTGTGTCCGGCCAAGGCCTGGGCCAAGGGGCTGCGCGCGGTCAGCGTTTCCCCTTCCCGGCCGACGGGCGTCTCTTCCACGATGGAGATCACGTGCATGGTGACCACCTCACCGTCGGAGAATCGCAGGGTCACCTCGGTGCCACCGGGCAGCGTCTCCGATTCGTCCGGGCGCGTCGGCCCGGTCCGCATCCGCCGGTCCAGCTCGTTGATCCGGTCGCTCAGCCCGACCAGCTCCTCGGCGCGCTGGATCGCCTCGGCCGCGTCGCCGTGATCGCCCACCATGCCGCGGTCGTTTCTGACTTCGACCTCGAGGCGATCTCGCCGCTGCCGTAGCCGCTCCAGCTCCGCGGCCAGGTTATCCCGGGCCGCATCCGCGGCTGATTGGACCTTCTTGCTCACGTCGGTGGACCTTTCGCCCAGTTGCTCGGGTGGCGTTCCAGTGTTGCACCAGGACGAGGTGGCCGCCACCAATATCGGGCAAAGCGGCGGGTCCCGCTCAGTGGGCGGCTGGGCTGGCCGAGCCGGATTGGGAGTTGGTGGCGATCGGCGGTGCGCCTTCGTCGTCGTAGTAGTCGACGGTGCCGCGCAGGGCGTCGAAGATCGCCATGCCCTGCGCCACCAGCCCGCTGGCCACCTCGGTGAGCCCTTCGGCGCCGTTGAGCACGGTGAGGTTCGCGTTCGGCGAGCCCCCGGGCGGCCTTCTCCACGATGTCGGGCAGCTGGTCGATGAGCGCCTTGTCCAGCGCCACCCGGTTGTGCGACGCCGCCGCCTCCGCCTGAATCTTCATCTTCTCCGCGTCCGCGACAGCCAAGATCCGGACGCGCTCGGCCTCGGCCTCCGCGGGCTTGACCACCTCGGCGACCAACTCCTGCTGGCGCAGTTCGGCGGCGCGCTCGGCCAATTCGGTGCGCATTTGCCAGCACCTCGCGCTGAGCCTCGGCTTCGGCCAGCGGTCCCGCCTGGGCGGCCTCCGCCTGCGCCTTGTCGACCTCGGCCTTGTACTGGGCCTTGACGACAGCGGTCTGACGGGCGAACTCGGCCTGCTTGCGCTGCGATTCCTGCTCGGCCTCCGCGGCCTTCTGGTTCGCCTGCGCCTGCGCGATCTGCGCCTGCTGCTGGATGGCCGCGTTGTGCGGTGCCGACATCGCGTTGATATAGCCGAGCCCGTCGTCGTCGATGGACTGGATCTGCAGCGCGTCGACGGTCAGCCCGATTCGGGCCATCTCCTCCTTCGAGCCGTCGAGCACCTCGGTGGCCAGCTTCTGCCGTTCGCGGATGATCTGCTCGACGGTCATCGAGCCGATGATCGAGCGCAGGTGACCGGCGAAGATCCGACCGGTGAGCACGGCCATCTGGTCCTGATCGGACAGGAATCGCTGCGCGGCGCTGATGATGCTCTCGTTGTCGTTGCCGACCTTGAAGGCGATCACCGACCGCACGTTCAAGGTGATGCCCTGCTGGGTGACGCACTTCTCGGCGACCTCGGCCTCACACATGGCCAGCGTCAGGAACCGCGCCTTGCGGAAGACCGGCAGGATGAAGGCCCCGTGGCCCGTCACCACGCGGAACGGGGCGTTGCTCTTGGCTCTGCCGCCGGAGATCAGCATCGCCTCGTCGGGAGCGGGCACCTTGTAACCGAGCATTGGGGACTCCTTTTCGGGTTTCGCTGTTGTATCGCGGGCGATCCGGGCCGTCGATTCGGATCAGGCGAGGCCCTGCCAGGGCTCGACGACCACGGTGCGGGCGCCCCTGACTTCGACCACCAGCACCTCGGCGCCCTTCGGCAGGGGACGGTCTGACCACGCCAGGAAGGCTTCCTTGCCGCCCCGCACGGTGACCAGCACCTCGCCGGCGCCGCGGTCGCCGCGGGTTGCCACGGTCAACGTGCCAACGCAGCCGATTGCCGAGGCGTCGCTCACGATCGCATACTCCCGCATCGAAAGTGCGGGCGTCGTGTTTCGTCTAAACGGGCCGCGCCGTGAGGGTGACGACGTTGTTGCGGCTTTCACGCGCCTTTATCCGGGACACCCAGACCCGGCCGCCGGTCGCCAACCCGGCGATGCCTTCGACCGTCTCGAACGTCCAGGCGGCCGTGCCCGCCATCCCGGTGTCGTCCATGATCCGTAGATCGATGACGCCCCGGTCGGCCAGCAACTCGAACAGGTCGCGCTGTGGATCGTCGGCCGCGATCAGCGTGGTGTGGTCGAACTGGTCACGCAATGCCGTCTTGACCTCGTCGAGGGTGCCGTCGTCGATCACCGCTCGAAGCCGTGCAGGAAGAAGCGTTTGCCTTGATTGGCCCACGAGCGATGGCAGCAGGGCAGATTGTCGAACAACTTGCGCAGGTGAAACCTGGCCGTGCGGCCCAGCGGCGCGTCGGCGCGGTGCATGGTGGCCACCCGGGCGCCGTCGGCGATGGTTTTGCGCATGGGCAAAGCGTCCGGCTCCGGCCTTGCGGGATCCTCGAAGGATTCTTGGACGCCTACCGTTGGTGATATGAACGTCGGTCCCGCGAAGTGGTCGACAGTCGGAGCGGCCATGCTCTGCGTCGCGCTCGTTTACCCGGCGCCCGCGGCGGCCGACCCGGCCGACGACGCCTTCCTGGGCGCGCTGGCCGACAACGGAATCGTCATCAACGACCCCGACACCGCGATTTCAATGGCCCACACCGTGTGCACCGGTTTCGACAACAATCAGCCGCCGGGCCTTCTCGCGATGAAGGCGATGAGGGACAACAATCTGACGGCGAAACAAGCCGGCTTCTTCGTCGGCCTTTCGGTATCCGCCTACTGCCCGCAGTACAAGGGGCAGCTGGGCGGGGGCACCCTGGATTGGTTGCATATGCCGCCCCCGCTCATGTGACTAGGCGGATTGCCCGGCTTCTCCGCGCGCCGCTTGCGCGGCGCGCATCGTCCCCGAGCTAAACCCAGTACGGCACCCGGGCGCGGTACTGCCGCATCGCGAACGCCGCGAGCACCCACCCGACCGCCGTGAGCACCAGCACCACGGCCCAGTGCCGCAGCTCCTGGTGCGCGCCCAGCAGCGGGGCGCGCACGATGTCGAGGTAGTGCAGCAGCGGGTTGAGCTCGACGATGCTCGACCAGCGTCCCGCCCCCTGCTGCCGCAAGGTGTCGTCGTTCCAGATGATCGGCGTCATGAAGAACAGCAACTGCACGACCGAGAACAGCAGCGGACCGATGTCGCGGTAGCGGGTCGCCAGGATGCCGAAACACAGTGATACCCAGATGCAATTGAGCACGATCAGCGCCAGCGCCGGGAGGACCGACAGATCCGCCCACGACCACGCTTTTGGATAGATGATCGCGATGACGACGTAGATGACGATGTTGTGCGCGAACAGGATCATCTGCCGCCACACCAGCCGGTAGACGTGGACCGACAGCGGCGTCGGCAATTGCTTGATCAGTCCCTCGTTGGCGACGAACACGTCGGCGCCCTCCAGAATCGCCGCGTTGATGAGGTTCCAGATGATCAGGCCGAGCGTGACGTACGGCAGGTGCACGGAGAGCTCGAGATGAAACAGCTTGGAATACAGGCCGCCCATGGCCACGGCGGTGGTGCCGGTCGCGATGGTGATCCAGAACGGCCCCAGCACCGAGCGACGGTAGCGCTGTTTGATGTCCTGCCAGCCCAGGTGCAGCCACAGCTCGTGCCGACGGAAGCCGGCGACCAGGTCGCCTCGGGCGCGGGTGAAGGTCCGCGACTGGGCCGCCGCGTCGATGAACGTCATCAGGGCCCTCCAGGCTTGCCGAATTGCTCGCGGCGCCCCAAGCGGCGCAATCGAATCCACTCGGCCAGGCCCCGGGGGTCGCGGCGGGTCATCAGAAAGTACCAGCCGAACCGAACCCACTCCTGGATCAGCAGCTTGCGCAGGCCCGGTTGCGACAGCAGGTAGCCGCGGTTGCGGTAGGTGTAGAACCGCTTGGTGGGGTCGTCGGGGTATTGGGTGTGCATGCGGCCGCCCAGGATCGGCCGGAATTCTTCCGACCCGCAGGGGTGCAGGTAGATCGCGTCCAGGCAGGTGCCGAAGGGCAGGCCGGACCGCACCAGCCGCCGATGCATCTCGACTTCGTCGCCGCGGATGAACAACCGCAGGTCGGGGACACCGATCGCTTCGAGCGTGGCCGCCCGGAACAACGCGCCGTTGAACAGCGACGCGATCCCGGGAAGCAGGTCCTGTCCCGCTTCGGTGCGCAATTCGCTTGCGCGCCTGCGCCATACCAGGCCACGCCGCAATGGAAAGGCCAGCCGCTCCGGGTCGTCGGAGTTGCACACCATCGGCGACACTTCGGCCAGGGCGTGCTTCTCGGCGCACGCCAGCAGGGTGGCCAGCACGTGCGAGTCCTGCGGGCGCCCGTCGTCGTCGGCCAGCCACACCCAGTCAGCACCCTGCGCCAACGCGTGCAACATGCCAAGAGCGAAACCGCCTGCACCGCCGAGGTTTCGGCGGGAGGCCAGGTAGGTGGTCGCGATCGGCTGGCCGGCTACCAGATCGCGGACCCGGCCGCCGCCGCAACCGTCGTTGTCGACCACGATCAGATGGTCGGGCACCCGGGTCTGGCTGCTCAGGGTGCCCAGCGACTCGGCCAGCTCGTCGGGGCGCCGGTGGGTGACGACGACGGCGAAGACGGATTCACTCACGGCTGTCCGGCGGTCTCGGCCAGCACCTCGCGCACATGCCGGGCCGCGTCCTCGCCCTCGTAGGCGCGCACCACGTCCTCGATGCCGCCCGACATGCGGATCACACCGTGGTCGATCCACATCGCGGTCTTGCACAGCCGGGCGAGGAACTCGTTGGAATGGCTGGCGAACACCAGGATTCCGGACCGCTCCACCAGTTTCTGCAATCGCGACTGGGCCTTCTTGAGGAAGTCGGCGTCGACCGCGCCGATGCCCTCGTCGAGCAGCAGGATCTCGGGGTCGATGCTGGTGACCACGCCCATCGCGAGCCGGACCCGCATCCCGGTGGAATACGTCCGCAGCGGCATCGACAGGTAATCCCCGAGCTCGGTGAACTCGGCGATCTCGTCCACCTTGGCCAGCATCTGTTTTCGGGTCTGCCCCAGAAACAGCCCGCGGATGATGATGTTCTCGTAGCCCGAGATCTCGGGGTCCATCCCGACGCCGAGGTCGAACACCGGCGCCACCCGGCCGGTGACCTTCGCCCAGCCGCGGGTGGGTTCGTAGATGCCCGAAAGTAGCCGCAGCAGAGTCGATTTCCCGGCGCCGTTGTGGCCGACCAGTCCGACCCGGTCGCCCAGCTCGAGTGACATGGTGATGTCCCGCAACGCCTCGACGACCACCACGTTGGAGCTGTTGCGGCCGATCGTGCCCCCCGCCTTGCCCAGGAAGGCTTTTTTCAGCGACCGTGACTTGGCGTCGAAAATGGGAAACTCAACCCACGCGTTGTGTGTCTCGATATGAGGACCCGCCACCGTATTTCGCTTACAGGTATTGACCGTGTCCGGACGCGCCCGGCTTGCCCATGCCCGGGGGCAGCGCGCCCTGGCGCATCTTCTCCAGCTGCGCGCGGGCGGCCATCTGCTGGGCGAACAGCGCCGTCTGGATGCCGTGGAACAGCCCCTCCAGCCAGCCGACCAACTGGGCCTGGGCGATGCGCAATTCGGCGTCCGACGGCGCAGCGTCCTCGTCGAAAGGCAGGGTGAGGCGGTCGAGCTCTTCGCGCAGTTCCGGCGCCAGGCCCTCCTCCAATTCGCGGATGCTGGTCGCGTGGATCTCGCGCAGGCGGTTGCGGCTGGCGTCGTCGAGCGGTGCGGCGCGCACCTCCTCGAGGAGCTGCTTGATCATCGTTCCGATGCGCATCACCTTGGCGGGCTGCTCAACCAGATCGGTCAGGGAGCGCTCGTCGGAGTCGTCCTCCGCTACCGCCATGATCCGCGGGTCGACGCCGCCGATGATCTCGATGTCATCGTCGTCGTTGCGGGTACTCAATCCATCACCATCCTTTGCGGACTAAGAGTGCGGCGCCGCGCCGTTTCCGCGCCATTCGTAGATTCGGGCTCCACCGTTGTCGTAGATCAGCGCCCACGACTTCGATTTATCCAGTGACACTAGTCCGTCGGGTACGGCGAATCCCCGGACCGTCGGCGAGCTGGTGTAGATGTACCGAATATTGAGCGCTTTGATCGCGTCGACCACCCGCGGATCGGCCTCGCCCTTGCGGGCGCCGGCCCAGAAGATGTACCGGTTGGGGCCGGGGCCCATCTGCTGCGGGTAGTCGTAGTGGGTCCACAGCGGGTGCAGGTCGGCGACGGCGTACATCCACGCGGTGCCGTCGGTGTTGGCGTTGCCGATCACGGTGTTGTGCACGCCTGGCAGCGTGGCCAGATAGGCCATGGCCATCAGGTCGCGTTGGTCGATCATCACCGAGTCGTACTTGTCGCCGAACAACACCAGGTGTCGATAGAAGTAGTGGCGCGCGGTGAATACCGTCGTCGCCAGCAGCAGGACCGCCGTGGCCGCGGTCCAGACCGGTGCGGGCAGAGGTTTGAAGCGGCGGTCGGCGACCCGCTTGGTCGCGGCGACCGCCGCCGTCACCACCAGGAAGAGAGCGAGCCCCGCCATCGGCATCAGCAGCAGCGTGATGGCGGCCGAGATCCGGCGCGGGTCCTTGTAGAAGAACTCGCCGAACGCTCCGGCCATCGCCCCGAGTGGGCGGCCGAGCGGCGTTCCCGCGTCGACGTCGACCAGCACGAGCAGCAGCCAGATCGCCAGCGGCCACCAGATCTTCTTATAGGCGAAGATGATCCCGCCGAGGGCCGCCAGCGCGATGAGCCCGTACTGGTAGGGGAAGTCGTTGAGATGACGTGAGTGCTGAAAGACGGCGTCGAAGATCCCGCGCTTCTTGCCGAGGCGGGTCAGGAAAGAGTGGCCGGCGATGATGTCTTCCTGCTGACGGACGCTGATGAATTGCGGCAACAGGATCAGCGCGGTGGCCGTCGCCACGCCGGCCAGTGTCAGGAGGTCGGCGACCCGGCCTTGCACCGGATGCCACAACACGTCCAGCAACCACCAGGCCACCATGAACAGGAGGACGATGAACCCACCGGTCAGGTGGACCGACATCACTCCCACGAAGGCCAGCACCGCCAGCGGGATGCGGTCGCGGTGGCGCAGCGTCGAGGCGATCAGCACGAACGTCGGGACGGCGACACCGTAGGCCGCCAGGTTCGGCATCGCGGCGACGCCGAACTCGACGTAGGGAACCGCGGTGAACGACACCGACAGCGCCGCGGTGGTGGCGGCGGCGCCGGCGGTGCGCCATTCCCCCCAGCGGCTGCGCAGCAGCCGCCAGGTCAGCATCGCCGCGCTGGTCGGAAACAGCCAGACCGAGGCCGCCACCGAGCTCAACGTGTAGCCGGTGGTGGGCGCCGCCCCGGTGAGCTGACAGAACACCGCCGTCAGCGCGTGGAACACCGAGGGGTAATACAGTGCCTGGTGCGTTTCGACGTTGCGCAGCTCGCCCATGTGCGTGGACGATGCCTGACCGGTGTCGAGGATGAACCGCACCTCGTTGGCGTGCCAGACCGCGTCCCAGGTGCTCGGCACGGTCTGCCAGTGGGTGGCCAGACCGCGGGAGGCCGCCCACATGATCAGCAGGGAGCCGAGCAGCACGCCGGCCGCCACCGTCGCGGCCGGCCACCGCCCGATCCCCCGGGCCTCGGCGTCGATGTCGCGGTAGCGGCTCACCAGTAGCTGCAGGACCGTCATCACCAGGCACACCGCGACCAGCGTGGCCAGCGCAGTCCAACCGTTCCAAGGGATTCCGAGCGCACCGAACGGGATGATCGCCAGCGCGACCGCACCGTAGGTCAGCGCCGGACCGACCGCGACCGCGATGGGCCAACTCAGCTGACTGATACGCGCGATGATCGCTCCGGGCGCTATCAGCAAAAACAATGCGATCAGCGTTCCGAACCAGAGCCCCACGCGACTAGTATGGCTGGCCGGGTGTCCTGCCTCGGGAAGCCACCGCCTGGCTGGAACGTCTGCAGCACCCGCTACCGTCACGGTTTCGCGGAAATGCGCAAGCTCTAAGGTGGCTGGCATGGCTTACGACGTCGCCCGGGTGCGCGGACTGCATCCGTCGCTGGGTGACGGGTGGGTGCATTTCGACGCGCCCACCGGGATGCTCATCCCCGATTCCGTCGCGACCACCGTTTCGACGGCCTTCCGGCGATCCAGCGCCACCACGGTGGGGGCACACCCGTCCGCGCAGCGCAGCGCCGCCATCCTGGAGGCGGCGCGGGCGGCGATCGCCGACCTTTTCAACGTGGACCCGGCGGGCGTGGTGCTCGGGGCCGACCGCGCGATCTTGTTGTCGGCGCTGGCCGAAGCGTCGTCCTCGCGCGCCGGGCTGGGCTACGAGGTGATCGTCAGTCGCCTCGATGACGAGGCCAACATCGCCCCGTGGTTGCGGGCGGCGCACCGTTACGGCGCCAAGGTGAAATGGGCCGAGATCGACATCGAGACCGGCGAGCTGCCGACCTGGCAGTGGGAGGGCTTGATCGGGAAGTCGACCAGGCTGGTCGCCGTCGCCTCCGCGTCCGGGGCGCTGGGCACGGTCACCGACCTGCGGGCGATGACCAAGCTGGTGCACGACGTCGGCGGACTGGTGGTGGTCGACCATTCCGCCGCGGCGCCGTACCGGTTGCTCGACGCGAAGGAAACCGACGCCGACGTGGTGGCGGTGAACGCCCTGGCATGGGGCGGTCCGCCGATCGGTGCGGTGGTGTTCCGCGACCCGGCGCTGCTCAGTTCGTTCGGCTCCATCGCGACGGACCCCAAGGCGACCGGCGCCGCGCGCCTCGAGATCGGCGCGCACCAGTTCGGTCTGCTGGCCGGGGTGGTCGCCAGCATCGAGTATCTGGCGGCGCTCGACGAGTCCGCCCGCGGCAGCCGCCGCGAACGTCTGTCGCTGTCGATGCAATCCGTCGGTTCGTATCTGAACCGGATCTTCGATTACCTGATGGTGTCGTTGCGGTCGTTGCCGTTGGTCATGGTGATCGGCCGTCTGGAGGTGCGGATACCCGTGGTCAGCTTCGCGCTGAACGGCGTGCCCGCCGAGCGGGTGGTGCAGCGGTTGGCGGACAACGGGATCCTGGCCGTCAGCAACGAGAATTCGCGCGCGCTCGACGTGCTGGGCGTCAACGACGTCGGCGGCGCGGTGACGGTCGGCCTGGCGCACTACTCGACGACCGCGGAGGTCGATCAGTTGGTGCGCGCGCTGGCGTCCCTGGGCTAGCGGGTTCCGCTCGCGAACCGCTAGACGGTCAGGACGATCTTTCCGGTCACCTTTCCTGCCACCAGCCGTTGGTGCGCGTCAGCGGCCTGCTGGATGGGCATGCGCGCGCCGATGATCGGACGGACCCGGCCCTCGGTGATCATCGGCCACACCGACCCGATCACCGCCTGCACGATCTCCGTCTTGCTGTTCGGCCCGGTCACCGGGCGGGCACGCAGCGTGGTGCCGATGACCCGCGCCCGCTTCATCAACAGCTTGCCCACGTTGAGCTCGCCAGTGATGCCGCCCTGCATGCCGATGATGACCAGCTGCCCGTCGATGGCCAGGGCGTCGATATTGCGGTCCAGGTAGGAGGCGCCCATGATGTCGAGGATCACGTCGGCGCCGCCGGTTTCGTCGCGCAACCGCGCGACGAAATCCTCGTCGCGGTAATTGATGGTGATCTCGGCGCCCAGCTCGCGACAGAACGTCAGCTTCTCCACCGACCCGGCCGTGACGGCCACCCGGGCGCCCAGCGCCCGCGCCACCTGGATCGCATGGCTTCCGATGCCGCTGGCGCCGCCGTGCACCAGCAGCAGCTGGCCCTTGCCCAGGTGGGCGGTCAGTACCAGGTTGGACCACACCGTGCAGGCCACTTCCGGCAGTCCGGCGGCATCGACGAGGTCGACGCCGTCGGGAATGGGCATCACCTGACCGGCGGGGACGGCGACGTGTTCGGCGTAGCCGCCGCCGGCCAGCAGCGCGCAAACCTGTTGTCCGACAGGCCAATCCGTGGCACCGGGGCCGGTTTCGGCGACGACGCCGGACACCTCCATGCCGATGATTTCGCTGGCGCCCGGCGGGGGCGGGTATTTGCCGGCGGCCTGCAGCACATCGGCGCGGTTCACACCGGCCGCGGCGACCTTGATCAGCACCTCCCCGGGCCCGGCGGACGCATCGGGCACTTCCTGCCAGGACAGCTGTTCGGGGGATTCGGCGACGATCGCGCGCATGCCGGCCACGCTACTAGTGCCGCTACCCTTATCAGCGGTGGCGTGGCAGAGCGGCCTAATGCACTCGCCTTGAAAGCGAGAGACGGCTAAAACCGTCCGGGGGTTCAAATCCCTCCGCCACCGCCATGTGATGTCTCAAGACATCGGAATAGGTCCGAACCCTCGTTTAGGGTTCGGGCTTTTTCTTTGGGCGTCCGGTTCGGGTTTGGCGGGGTTGGTAGTCGCGGGTGGGGTCCAGTGTTAGCTGGCGGATGAGTTCGCCGGTGGCGGCGTTGATGATCCGGATGTTGAGGTCTTGGATGAGCAGCAGTACGCGGGTGTGGGTGTGGGTTCGTCCGATGCCGATGTGGTGTAGCCGTCCGGCGTGGCGCAGGGTGAGTTTTCCGAATTGGTCGACGCGGTCGGTGCGGACTCGGTTGTGGGTGTCGAGGTGTTCGCCAGGGGTGGCTTTGGGTCGGGCGGGGTAGGCGGTGGCTGGGGTGGCGCGGTGGGGTAGTTCGCGGTGTGGGCGGCGGCGGTTGTAGATGTCGATGAACTCATCGAGCTGGGTCTGTAGTTCGGCGATGCTGGTGGCGTGGGGTTGGGCGGTGAGCCACTTTTTGAGGGTCTGGTGAAAGCGCTCTACTTTCCCGCAGGTGGTGGGGTGGTTGGGGGTGGAGTTGATCTGGGCGACGCCCAGGCGGTGCAGTTCGGTTTCGAAGTGGTTGTGTCCGCCTTTGCCGCCGGCGAAGCGAGTGGTGAAGACCATGCCGTTGTCGGTCAGAGTTGAGTACGGAATGCCATGGTTGGCAACGGCTTTGCGGAATTCAGCCAGGACGATGGGGCCGGTGACGCGACGGTGTGCGGTGACGGAGAGGGCGTAGCGGGCGTGGTCATCGAGCCAGTTGAGGATTTCTACGTGGGTGCCATCAGCCAACCACCAGTGGGTGAAGTCAGCTTGCCAGCGTTCGTTGGGTTGTTCGGCGGCAAAACGGATGTAGGACGATTTCGGGCGCTTCTGCGGGCTGGGTGTAATGAGCCCGGCCGCGGCCAGGTGGCGGTGGATGCTGGGCACCGACACCACTAGGTCGTGGTGGTGTCGCAGGTGCCAGGCGATGGTGTGCGGTCCGTGGTCGAGGCCTTTGCCGGCCAGATCGCGGCGCAGGCCGATGATCAGATCGATGGTGGCTTGCGGTAGTCGGGTCGGGGTGGTCTGCGGGCGCCGTGAGCGGGGCTCGAAGGCGGCCTCACCCTCGAGTCGGTAGCGCTTGACCAGCCTCGAGATCCAACCCTGGGAAACCCCGTACTCCCGGGCAACCGCAGATTGGCTGCGACCTTCGACGATGACGGCGGTGATAACCAGGCGAGCCTTCGACACCCGATGACCGTCTCGCCGCCACCTATTCCGATGTCTTGAGACACGCTATTCGCATGTCCTGAAACCACACACCTCCGCCACCGCACATGTCAGCGGGTGGGCTGGTGCAGCGTGGGCGCCACCGGGGTCACCGAGCGGGCCGCAAACCCTAGTAGCTGCGATCGCCCTCGCTGTCGTCGAAGAAGTGCCATTCGCCGTCGTGTTCGACTTCCATGCGCCAGCCCAGTTCGTTGCCGTCGACCTTGTTGTCCCCGCTTATCTGGAAACCACGCGCTGCTGCCTTGTCCGCGCTTTCGATGTCCTCCGTCGCGACGACGTCGCCCCTGGGGTTGAGCACTCGGTAGGTAGCCATGCCCGCAGTGTTCCCACCCCGGCGGGTGTCAATCGGCGGGGATTTCCGCGGCGATAGTGTCCATCAGGGCGGTGTAGCGCTTGGCTTCCGGATCGCGCCCGGGCTTGCCGCTGCTGACCACGCCGGCCGCCAGGCCGCGCGCGGGGTCGGCCCAGATCGCGATGTTGACCAGGCCGAGATTGCCGAAAGCGTTGGGCGCGTTGCGCCCGAACGGCCCCCACCGGTTAGTTCCGAGGATGAACCCGGTGCCCCACCGCGCCGGTTGCAGCCCGACCGCGAAATCCGGTCGCAATCGCCGGCATTCCCTGATCGCGCCGTACATCGTCTCGGGGCTCATCACCCGCACACCGTCGAGATTGCCACCGCGACGCCAGATTTCGGCGAACCGGGACATCTCGTGCGCGGTCGAGATCGTGTTGGACGACGGGATGATGGTGGTGAGGAACTGCGGGGTGTTGGTGTACGGGATGATCTCGTGCACGGTTCCGCCGATCGCCTTGCGGAAGATCTGCGCCACTACCGGAGGCAGTGGACGCCCGGTCGCGTGGCTGGGCGCGACCAAAGGCACGTCCTGGCTGGCGACACCGAAGTTGGTCCACCGGAAGCCGAGCGGGTCGAGGATCTCGGTGGCCAGTATTTCGCGAATTTCCTTGCCGGTGGCCGCGTAGACGATCTCGCGGATCAGCGGACCCCAGGTCAGCGCGTGATACATGTGAAACAGCCCGGGGCGGTAGATCGGCCGCAATTCGCCGAGCTTTTGTTGCGCGTATTCGTGGTCGTCGGCGCGGGCGACGTCCGGCCTGGGCCCGGTGGGGAAGGGCAGTCCGGCGCTGTGCGTCATCACGTGCCGGATGGTGATCCGATGCTTGCCGTGACTGGTGAAGGTGGGGATGTAGTCGCAGACGCGGTCGTCGAGTGAGAAGACGCCGCGCTCGACGAGCATGTGCACCACGGTCGCCGCGATTCCCTTGGCCGCCGAGTACACGCAGAACGGTGTGTCGGGAGTGACGGGGATCTTCTCGGCGTCGGCCGGGTCGCTCGGGGCGTTGCCCCAGCCGTGGCCGATTGCGCGGTTGAGCACGACGCGCCCGTGCCGGCGGATGCACAGCTGGATCGCGGGGTGGAAGCCGGCCTGGTACCAGTGCCGTGCGGCCCCCCAGATCCGGTCGACGGCGGCGCTGTCGGTTTCGGAGTGGTCTTCGTCGCCGATCGCCGTCACGGCGTCCAAGTCGGCCGGGAGGCGGATCTTGCCGTCTGGTGTCGTCGTCACCTCAGCGAGGGTACGTGGCGCGGGATTACTCCCCGGTGAACTGCGGCGGCCGCTTCTCGAATGTGGCCGCGATGCCCTCGGTCAGGTCCTTCGAGGGCAGGAAGGCGGAGTTCCACGCGGCGACATAGCGCAGGCTCTCCGAGACCGCGGCGATCCGTTGCTGGTCGAGGACGTCCTTGACGCCGTGGACGGCCAGCGGCGGGTTGGCGGCGATCTCGGCCGCGGTGGCGTGCGCGGCGGCCAGCGTGGATTCGGCGTCGTCGTACACGTCGTTGACCAGACCGATCTTCTCGGCGCGGGCCGCGTCGATGTCCTTGCCGGTCAGCGCGAGTTCGCGCAGGTGTCCGTCGCCCAGGATCAGCGGCAGCCGGGCCAGGCTGCCCACGTCGGCGACGATCGCCAACCTGACCTCGCGCACCGAGAACTTGGCGTCGGCGCTGGCGTAGCGGATGTCGACCGCGGAGATCAGGTCGACGCCGCCGCCGATGCACCAGCCGTGCACCGAGGCGATGGTGGGGGTCCGGCAGTCGGCGACGGCACTGATCGCGTTCTGCATGCGCCTCAGCTCGGCGTGGAAATCGGCACGCGGACGCGCCAGCGCGCCCTCGGCCATCATCGGAGCGAACGAACCTCCCATCGCGGGCAGATCGAGGCCGTAGCTGAAGTTCCGGCCGGAGCCGTTGATGACGATGGCCCGCACGTCGCGGTCGGCGTCCAGCGCCGCGAACACCTCCGGCATCTCCGCCCAGAACGCCGGGCCCATCGCGTTGCCCTTGCCCGGCCCGATCAGCGTCACCTGCGCGACGTGATCTTTGGTTTCCACCGTGACGGATTCGTATGCTTGCGCCATATCGAGACCGTAGCGTGGCAAACATGGCTCCTGATTTGCGGCCCGGCCCGCATTCCCCGCCCCCCGACGAACTGCACAGTGCCGAGGACACGCTCGGGGTGCTGCAGCGGGTGCTGCACACCATCGCGGCCGACGACCTGTCCCGCCAGACGCCGTGCGCGGAGTTCGACGTGGCGCAGCTGACCGATCATCTGCTGGGGTCGATCGCGGCCCTGGGCGGCATGGTGGGCGCGGACCTTCCGGAGCGCGACGAGACCGATTCGGTGGAACGGCAGGTGGTTGCGGCGGCCCGGCCGGCCTTGGACGCGTGGCATCGCCACGGTCTGGACGGCACGGTGCCGTTCGGCAAGGGCGAGATGCCCGCCAAAGGCGCGTGCGCCGTCCTGTCGCTCGAATTCCTGGTGCACGCTTGGGATTACGCGTCCGCGGTGGGGCACGAGATCGACGCCCCCGAGCCGCTGTCCGAGTATGTGTTGGGGCTGGCCCGCGCCGTCATCAGGCCGGAGTTCCGCGGCGGTGCCGGGTTCGACGACCCGGTCGACGTGCCCGAAGACGCCGGCGCGCTCGAGCAGTTGGTCGCGTTCACCGGCCGCAACCCGGCCCGCTAACTCCGCAGTGCTCGAATGCCGGGCCGCTACACCCGTTCGAGATAGAAGTAGTAATAGCGGCCGCTATCCCGGACGCCCTTGCCGTTCATGATGCCCATCACGGCGTCGTCGTCGATCTTCTTGAAGTGGTCGTGCACGGGCTGGCCGTCGTAGACCATCGTCGCGGTGATCTCCCCGCGGAATTCTTCGAGCCACAGGCTGGCCTCGCCCTTGCCCATCTCGATGTTGGAGAACTTGTTTCCGTCGGCGTCGAGGCAGACCAGCGGCTGCACGTCGCGGGCCGAGGAGAAGGTCTTGCCGAACCAGCCGGCCTTCTCCAGCTGGCCGTTCATCCTGTGCCCGGTGCGGAACTCGCCGCCCTTCCACTCGCCGATCATCTCGTCGATGGTCGCGGGCTGCAGGGTCGCCCAGAATTCGTCGAGCTCGGCATCGGGAATATCGTCGCTGCGTTCCTTGAACTCGGTGAAGTTCTTGCGTGCCAGGCTCATTGGCTGCTCCTTAAGGTTCGGTGCGCGTAATCCAGTCGCGGGCAAACCGCAGCAGGGCGTCGTTTTCCTCCGGCGCACCGATGGTGATCCGGACACCGTCCGTGCCGTACGGGCGGACCACGATGCGCGCGTCGGCGGCCTGCGTCACGAAGTCCAATGTGCGAGGGCCCAGCGGCAGCCAGACGAAGTTCGCCTGCGTCGGTGGCAGGGTGAACCCGGCGTCTCGCAAACCGGTTTCGACCCGGGTGCGCTCGGCGACCAATGCGTCCGTGCGGGCCAGTAGCTCGTCGGCGGCGTCCAGGGAGGCAATGGCCGCGGTCTGTGAAACGCTCGTCACGGAGAACGGTACGAAGACCTGGTCCAGCGCTGTGATCAGGTCGGGCTCGCCGATTGCGTAGCCGACGCGTAAGCCCGCCAGTCCATACGCCTTCGAAAAGGTCCGCAGCACAACGACGTTGCTATGGGTGCGGGCCAGCTCCAAGCTGTCGGGCAGCATGCCGTCGCGGATGTATTCGACGTAGGCCTCGTCGATGGCTATCAGGATGTGCGGCGGCACGGTCTCGACGAAGCGGGCCAGTGCGTACGGATCGACGACTGTGGACGTCGGATTGTTTGGGTTGCAGACGAAGATCAACCGAGTGCGGTCGGTGATCGCGGCAAGCATTGCGTGAAGGTCATACGTGTGGTCGGTCAGCGGCACTTTGACGGCGGTCGCGCCGGCCACCTGGACCATCGGCGGATACAGCTCGAAGCTGCGCCAGCCCATCATCACCTCGTCGCCGGCCGATGCGGTGATTTGAACCAGTTGCTGGCACAAACTGACCGAACCGCAGCCGACTGCGACGTGCTCGGGAGCGAAATCGGCACCCAGGTGCCTGGCCAGCGCCGCCTTGAGCTCCACACAGGCGTTGTCGGGATAGCGGTTGACGTTGTCAGTTGCTCGCTCGATGGCCGCGCGGACGCTGGGCAGCGGGCCGAACACCGTCTCGTTACTGGCCAGTTTGATCGAGCCCGGCACCGTTTTGCCAGGGACGTAAACCGGCAACCCAACCAGCTCCGGGCGCAGGCGGGCGGTCACTTCGACAGCATATGCCGCGGCTGTGTACGCTATGCCTCCGGCGGTTCCGGGAGACCGGGAAGGGGTCGGGTACCCTCAGAAAGTCCAATGGAGGCGTGCCAGAGCGGCCGAATGGGGCTCACTGCTAATGAGTTGTCCCCCTCAAAGGGGACCGGAGGTTCAAATCCTCTCGCCTCCGCCACGCAAGACAATTGAAGACAGGCGCCCGTAGCTCAACGGATAGAGCATCTGACTACGGATCAGAAGGTTGGGAGTTCGAATCTCTTCGGGCGCGCTTTGTCACCGGGAGCGTTTTTTACCAACGGCAACAAGATCAGCCCACCATTTACGTCCCCGTCCTCGCGTCCGCTCATCCGCTATGAAGCGGCGGGAGCAATGCGCGGACCCCGTCGATCATCAGGCGGGTTGTCGCGATGTCGCCGCTGCGGGCGCTCACGAGGATGCCGAGCACGGCGGCGTAGACGACATTGGTGAACTGCTCGGGCGTGGCCGGTAGTTGCTCACCCGCCGCCTCGGCGCGCAGCACCGCGGTCCCGATGGCGCCGCGCATCCGGGCCAGATAGCCCTCGGTGAGGGCGGCGACCCGAGGGTCCTGGTTCACCGGGTCCTGGACGGTCGCCACCACCATGCAGCCCGCGGTGCCGGAGGGTCCGCCGATGCGGTCGTCGATGCGATCCAGCAAAGCGTGCAAGTCAGCGGAGCCTGCTGTCCCGTGCTCGAGGGGGCGCAGCATGCCGTCGGACAGCTCCAGATCAGCGCCGCAGCACCGCGTCGAATGTTTCCGCCTTGGTTCCGAACGAGCGGAACAGGCTCGACGACGAAAGGCCGCTCGCGGCGCGCATCGCTTCCTGCGTCGCGCCGTCGTACCCACGCCGCCAGAAGAGGTCCACGAGCGCGTCGAGGGCCTCTAAGCGATCGAACTCCGGTGGACGACCGACCGGCCGACCCGTCCTTGACATAGGAGTCAATCTACTCCATACTATTCTGAGTAGATTGACTCGGAATGGGGCACAGACGTGGCGAAGTTCGCAACAGGCGACAAGATCACTCCACATGACTTGACGGCAATCGACGGATCGACGGTGCCGGTACCTGATCCCGCATCGGTCGTCCACCTGCAGCTTCGGCGGTTCGCCGGCTGCCCGATCTGTCACCTGCACCTCCACCAGATCGCCCGGCGCCACGAAGAGATCCGCGCGGCGGGCATCCGTGAGGTGGTGGTGTTCCACTCGGAAGCGTCGTTGCTGCTCGAGTACCAGGGCGACCTACCCTTCGATGTGATCGCCGACCCCGAGAAGGCCCTCTACCGGGAATTCGGGGTGGAATCCTCGATCCGCTCGGTGCTGCACCCGAAGGCCGCCGCGGCCAGCATGAAGGGTCTTGCGCATGGCGCGTCCGTCAAAGGCACCCTCACCGCCAGGGAAGACCACTTCAGCATGCCTGCCGACTTTCTCATCTCACCGGAGGGAACTGTCCTCGCCGTCAAGTATGGGCGCCACGCGGACGACCAGTGGTCGGTGGAGGAGCTCCTTGCGCTCGGATCCTCGAGGGGCGCGGCGTAGCTCATGCCCACCAAGAACGCGGAGCGCGTGGCCACCGCCGGTCTGACGATGTAGCAAGGTGATTGAACGCTTGCCCGCGTTGCGGTACAAGCCGTTCGTATCCTGTTGCGCCGCCGCGCTACCGGCCCCCGAACGGACCGCCGAACGGCCCGCGGCGCGGCGGGACGGTCACGGTCTGAGTGACGGTGCTGGTCTCGGTGCTCGGCGACGCCGTGACCGTGCTCGGCGGTTCCGTCGTAGTCGGGGTGTCGGTGCTCGGCGGCGGTGCCGTCTCGGTGACGGTCTGGGTCGGCCCGCCACCGCCCCCGCCGCCCTGGTACCGGGGCGGCTCCGACGTCGTGGTGGTCACCGTCGTCGATGGAGTCGTGGTGGTGATGGCCGTCGTCGTTGTTGCCGGGCTGTGGGGGGGCGAACCGGTCGCGAATTTGATCACCGCGAACACCAGCGCCGCAAGCAGAATCACCCCGATCGCGCCGGCCGCGACCAGCGCCGCCGGGCGGCGATACCACGGAGTCGGCGGCTCGGGCTCGGGCGCCGGCTCGTCGTAATACCCGCCATACCGTGCGGCCTGGGTGGGCTCGGAGTAGTAGTCGGGTTCCTCGGGATAAGGCGGCACGAACGGAGATGCTAGTGGATCAGCGCTCGTCCTTGATGAGGCCCAGCGCGCGCTCGAACAGGTGCACCGTTGCGGCGTGGAGCTGATCGCCAACCTCTTTCTCGGCCTTGCCCGCACAGGCCCGGGCCAGCGTCCCCTCGATCACGATGCCCAGCTTGAAACAGGCCAGCACGGTGTACCAGGTGATATGCGACAGGTCGCGGCTGGTGTTGGCCGCGTAGCGCTTTAACAGTTCGTCGGTGCTGGCCAGCCCGTCCTGGCCGCCCAGTGCGTGGCTGAAGACGCTGGACCCGTCGGGCTGGCGCCACGTGGCCAGCAGCCAGCCCAGGTCGAGCAACGGATCCCCGATCGTGCACATCTCCCAGTCGACGATCGCGACCACATCCGGCCCGGTCCGGGAGAACATCACGTTGGCGGCGTGGTAGTCGCCGTGCATGATCCCCGGGGTCCAGCTCGTCGGCCGATGGCGGTCCAGCCAGGACGCCACTTCCTCGATGCCCGGGATGTCGGGCCCCGGGTAGCCGTCGTACTCGCGGTAGGAGTCCAGCTCCGAAAGCCAGCGCGGCACCTGGCGCTCCAGAAAGCCCTCGGGCTTGCCGAAATCGGCGAGCCCCACCGCGACGTGGTCGACGGCGCCCAGCTTGGCCAGCGCATCGGCCATCGACAGGCCCATGCCGTGCCGCACGCTGGGATCGCCCGCATGCAACTCCGGCAGCCCCTCGCCGGCGTTGAACCCGTCGACCGGGTCCATCAGGTAGAAGACGGCGTCGCCCAGCACGGCGGGGTCGTCGCAGGCGGCGATCAGGTGCGGGTGCGGCACGTCGGAGCCGGCCAGCGCGGCAAGGACTTTCGTTTCCCGCAGGATCACGCTGTTGCTCCGTGGCCGCAGGTGCCGCGGCCCCCGCCGCAGCACGTACGACCGGCCGGCCCGGCTGAACCGGAGCATGACGTTCTGGGTTCCACCGGTGACCGCGGAGACGTCCTGCAACGGGCCCTCGCCGAGTCCCCGCTCGGACATCCACGCCGCGACGGCGTCGAGATTCACGACATCCACGTTCAGTCCTTGCCGATCAGGGCGAACACCTCCTGCGGCGTACGCGTCATGCCAGCGCTCCTCTGCAACCCTGTGGGCCGTCTGGGAAAAAGCGTAGGCCACCGTCGGGAAGGGGCTCGGGGCGGCGGAGGCTGGAACAATAGTGCGGGAAACCAACCGACTCTCGCCCCGGAAGGGAACTCGCGATGCCGCGTACCGACAACGACTCCTGGGACATCACCCAAAGCGTGGGAGCCACCGCACTGGGGGTCGCAGCGGCGCGGGCCGCCGAGACCGAGAGCCCGAACCCGCTCATCAACGACCCGTTCGCCCGCATTTTCGTGGACGCGGCGGGCGAGGGGATGTGGAGCATCTACGCCGACCCCGAGTTGCTGGCCAAGGCGGTCGAGCTGCAACCCGACATGCGCACGCGAATCCGGCTGATGATCGACTTCATGGCCACGCGGACAGCGTTTTTCGACGAGTTCTTCCTGGGCGCGGCCGACTCCGGCGTACGGCAGGTGGTGATCCTGGCCGCCGGCTTGGACGCACGCACCTGGCGACTGCCATGGCCGGACGGCACGGTCGTCTTCGAGCTGGACCAGCCCAAGGTACTGGACTTCAAATCCAACACGCTGCGCGAGCACGGCGCGCAGCCGAAGGCGCGACTGGTGAACGTGCCGATCGATCTGCGGCAGGATTGGCCGAAGGCGTTGCGGGAGGCCGGATTCGACGCGTCCAGACCGGCCGCCTGGTCGGCCGAGGGCCTGGTGCGTTACCTGCCCGCGCAGGCCCAGGACTTGTTGTTCGAGCGGATCCATTCGCTCAGCGCCCGGGGAAGCTGGCTGGCTTCGAACGTGCCGGGCGCGGGTTTCACCGATCCCGAGCTGGTGCGGCGCCAGCGCGAGGATATGCAGCGCATGCGGGCCGCGGCGGCCAAGCTGGTCGACACCGAGATCACCGACTTCGACGACCTTTGGTACCCCGAAGAGCGCACCCCGGTCGATAGTTGGCTGACCGAGCACGGTTGGGACGTCGCGACGGCGACGTTTTCGGAGTTGATGGGCCGTTACGGTCGCAGCGTTCCGCAGGACACGGAGCACGCGATGCCGCCCACGCTGTACGTGTCCGCGCAGCGGCGCAGCTAGGGCGTCAGGACCACCCGCTACCCTCGCCGTGTGGCTGAGCGACCTGCGCGCGAGAGCGACGTGCACGAGATCGCCGCCTCGATGCCGCACGTTCGGCGCTTGGAGGGTCCGAAGGGAAACTCCATTTACCAGGTGGGCGGGAAGTCGTTCGTGTTCTTCCGCACGCCCCAGCCCGATGCGGCCGATCCGGACACCGGCGAACGATATGCCGACGTGATCATGCTTTGGGTGGAGTCGGAAAGCGACAAGTTGGCGCTGACCCAGGATCCCGCTTCGCCGTTCTTCACCACCGACCATTTCGAAGGGCATCCTTCGGTACTGGTACGGGCCGGCCGACTGGCCGAACTCAGCAGGACAGAACTAGCGGAGCTGATCCAGGACGCGTGGCTTTCCCGGGCCTCGAGGAGGCGTGCCGCCGCGTGGCTCGCCGACCACTCCTAGCCTTCCGGGCTCCGCTGGGGCACTGCCGAATTCACCGAACCAATGTTTAGACATAAGTTGAATGGGTAACTATCGACCCACGAGAAATTTTTCTCGACCACATTGGAGGTCACCATGCGTGGCAGCGGAATCATCGGCACCATTGCCCTGGTGTGGCTGCTTATCGGGGTGTTTGCGGCATGGCAACGCGATTACTTCAAGGGTGACTCAACCAGTTGTGTCACAGCGGGAAACATCGCGTTGACCGTCGTCGCCGGTCCCTTGAATTACGGGGGTGTCAACCCGAAAGTCAAGGACTGCCATGTCCCGCAGCCCAGTTCAATGCCTGGTGTCCTAGTGCCCCTCATTTAAAGGAGAGTCGTCATGGTTGTCTTGGGCGTAGTCCTGCTTATTCTCGGGTTCGTATTCAGCGTTCCTTTGTTGTGGGAGATCGGCGTCGTCGTGCTAGTGATCGGCGCCGTGTTATGGATCATGGGCTCCATCGGCCGCCCAGTCGCCGGCCGGCGCTACTGGTACTAACACCTCGCCGGGAAAACGAGATCGCGCGCCTGCTCAGCAGTCGCGCGATCTCGTTCACAGGGCACGCAAAGGTAGGCCATAGCGGCGGCTCAGCACCGTGCGCATACTAGAACCTGTGACGCAGCCCCGTGCCTCTGTAGAGCGGGTGGTCATGTGTCGTGCCGATGGCAATCCGATCAATGTGTTGGTCGTGGACGACGAGGCGGTCCTGGCCGAGATGGTGTCGATGGCGCTGCGGTATGAGGGCTGGAATATCGCCACCGCCGGCGATGGGGCATCGGCGATCGTCGCCGCCCGCGCCCAACGTCCCGACGTGGTCGTCCTGGACGTGATGCTGCCCGATATGAGCGGGCTCGACGTCCTGCACAAGCTGCGCGAAGAGAACCCGCAACTGCCGGTGCTCCTGTTGACGGCCAAGGATGCCGTCGAAGACCGCATCGCCGGGTTGACCGCGGGCGGCGACGACTATGTCACCAAACCCTTCAGCATCGAAGAGGTGGTGCTGCGCCTGCGGGCGCTGCTGCGGCGAACCGGAGTGGCAACGGTCGACAGCGGCGCGCAGCTGGTGGTCGGCGACCTGGTCCTCGACGAGGACAGTCACGAGGTCACCCGGGCCGGCGAGCCGGTCTCGCTGACCTCCACCGAGTTCGAGTTGCTGCGGTTCATGATGCGCAACTCCAAGCGGGTGTTGAGCAAGGCCCAAATCCTGGACCGGGTCTGGAGCTATGACTTCGGCGGCCGGTCGAACATCGTCGAGCTCTACATCTCCTATCTGCGCAAGAAGATCGACAACGGTCGCGACCCCATGATCCACACGCTGCGTGGCGCGGGTTATGTCCTCAAGCCCGCCCGCTGATCCGCGGCGGGCCTGGTCCCTGCGGCTGCGGTTGCTGGTCGGGCAGATCGTCGTGCTGGCCATCGTGTGCGTCGGCATCACGGCGGTGACCGAGCTGGCGCTCAACCACCACCTGGTGAAGCAGCTCGACGGGCAACTCGCCGGCACGTCTTTCCGCTCGGCGCTGATGTACCCCGAGCCGAACCGTCCGGGATGGCGGCGCGAGCACACCTACTATCCGCGGCCGGGGCCCGGTCCGCGCTTCCTGGACGCGCCCGGTCAGCCGGCGGGCATGGTGGCCGCGGTGGTCAACCGAGGCAAAACGGTTGACGCCGGCTACCTGACCAGCACCGGTACCCGTGCCGCACTGACCCCAACCGCCCAGACGCAACTGGAGCAGATCGCCGGCAGTCGCGCGCCGGTCACCATGGACTTGGACGGCCTCGGCCGATATCGGGTGATTGCGGCGCCGAGCCGGAATGGGGGAGACATCATCGTCACCGGCCTCTCGATGTCCAACGTCGACGCCACCCTCATCCGAATGCTGATCATCTTCGGGATCGTCACCGCGATAGCGCTGGCGGCCGCGACGATCGCCGGCGTCGTCATCGTCCGGCGGGCGCTGGAACCTCTGCGCCGCGTCGCGCAGACCGCGAGCAGGGTGGCCGACTTGCCGTTGGATCGCGGTGAAGTCGAGCTGCCGCTCCGGGTGCGCGAATCCGACGCCAACCCCTCCACGGAGGTGGGCCAACTCGGGTCGGCCCTCAACCGGATGCTCGACCACATCGCGGCGGCGTTGTCGGCCCGGCAGGCCAGCGAGACCCGCGTTCGTCAGTTCGTCGCCGACGCCAGTCACGAACTCCGCACGCCCCTCGCCGCGATCCGCGGCTACACCGAACTCACCCAGCGCATGGACCGGGATGGTGGGGACCGCGAGGCCATAGCGCACGCGATGAGCCGGGTGGCCTCCGAGACGGAACGGATGACGCGCCTGGTCGAGGACCTGCTGCTGCTGGCCCGCCTGGACTCCGGCCGACCACTGGAACGCGAACCGGTCGATTTGTCGCGGGTGGCGGTCGATGCGGTCAACGACGCGCACGTCGCCGGGCCGGATCATCAGTGGGAGCTCGACCTGCCCGAGGAACCCGTGATCGTCACCGGTGATGCGGCTCGCCTCCACCAGGTGCTGACCAACCTGCTCGCCAACGCCCGACTGCACACCGGCGCGGGCACCGTCGTGACCACCCGGTTGAGCGCCGAGCCGACTCACACCGTGCTGCAGGTCGTCGACAACGGCCCCGGCATCCCCGCGGCGCTTCAATCGGAAGTGTTCGAGCGTTTCGCCCGCGGTGATACCTCGCGTTCCCGCAAGGGCGGCAGCACCGGGCTGGGTCTGGCGATCGTCTCCGCGGTGGTCAAGGCCCACAACGGGACGATCACGGTGGACAGCTCACCCGGCCATACCGAGTTCACGGTGCGGTTGCCACTCAACGGGTGGCAACCGCCCGCATCCTGCGCTAGCTAGAGCAATTGACGTCGATTTCGAACGGCTTGTTCACCGGTTGCATCGGGTTGGCCATGTCGACTCCGGTGGCGGTCCCGGTGATCTTGTAGGTGTTGCCGTTCTTCTCGGCGGAGGCATTGCCCTGCCCAGTCCCCGAGGTGTATCCGAGGGTCACGCCGTTCACGTTGCCCAGGCCAACCGACTTCACCTGGGGCGGGCTGGCGTCGGTGAGCACGGCGGCGATCCCGGTTGCTGCGCCACCGATCGCGATGTTGACGTTGCCGCCGGCGGTCGTGCACACGACCGAGCCGCTCACGTTCTGGTCCTTGCCGTCGATGAGGACCTTGGTTCCGTTGGCAGCACCCGCCGAGGTGTTCACCGCGGAGCTGGTGCCCGAACCGCCTGAACTCGACTTATTGCTGGAACAGCCGGAAATACCGGCGGCCAGAATTGCCGCTCCAGCCACCGCCACCATCACTCCACGCTTCACGTGTGCTCCTTTGCCCGAAAGTTGCGACCCTCGGCATTGAGGACCGTGTGGGCAGTATGAGGGTGAACTGGACCCAGATCCAGGGCCGCAAGAAATTGTTTCTGTGTTCATTAGTTCGTAGACAGGACGCTCTTGGAGCGCTACGCAGAATGGCGCATCAATGGCAATGTATTGGCGTGCAGCAAAAACCCCCCACCGCAGTCATCGAGGCGGCTCATCGCGCACACGCGCTGCCATTGCGTGACGACGCGGACTTCGCCGACGCCGACCGCGGCTTCATCGCCGCCCTGTCCCCGTGCGTCATCACGGCGGCCGACGGCCGCGTGGTGTGGGACAACGACGCCTACTCATTCCTCGACGGTGCCGCGCCGGCGTCCGTGCACCCGAGCCTGTGGCGGCAGTCGACACTGGCCGCCAAACAGGGCCTCTACGAAGTGGTTCCGGGCATCTACCAGGTCCGCGGCTTCGACATCTCCAACGTCACGTTCGTCGAGACCGACACCGGCGTCATCGTCATCGACCCGCTGGTGTCCACCGAGGTAGCGGCGGCGGCGCTGGCGTTGTATCGGACGCACCGCGGCGGCGACCGCCCCGTCGTCGCGGTGATCTACACCCACAGCCATGTGGACCACTTCGGCGGCGTGCTGGGCGTCACCTCGCAGGCCGACGTGGACGCCGGCGCGGTGGCCGTGCTGGCGCCGGACGGTTTCGTCGAGCATGCGGTCCGGGAGAACGTCTACGCCGGTCCCGCCATGACGCGCCGGGCGACCTACATGTACGGCACCCTGCTGCCGCGCGGACCCCGCGATCAGGTGGGCTGCGGCCTGGGCCAGGCCACGTCCACCGGTGAGGTGGCGATCATCGTCCCCACCGTCGATGTCCGCGAGACCGGCGAGAAGCACACCATCGACGGCGTGGAGATCGAGTTTCAGATGGCGCCCGGCACCGAGGCGCCCGCGGAAATGCACTTCTACTTCCCGCGTTTCCGCGCCCTCTGCATGGCCGAGAACGCCACCCACAACCTGCACAACCTGCTGACCCTGCGCGGTGCCCTGGTGCGCGACCCGCACGCCTGGTCCGGCTATCTCACCGAGGCGATCGACACCTTCGCCGACCGCGCCGATGTGGTGTTCGCCTCCCACCACTGGCCGACCTGGGGGCGGGAGAGCATCGTCGGCTTCCTGTCGTTGCAGCGCGACATGTATGCCTACCTGCACGACCAGACGCTGCGGCTGCTCAACCGGGGCTACACCGGGGTCGAGATCGCCGAGATGTTCCAGATGCCGCCGGCGCTCGAGCGCGCCTGGCACACCCACGGGTATTACGGGTCGGTCAGCCACAACGTGAAGGCCGTCTACCAGCGCTACATGGGCTGGTTCGACGGCAACCCGGCCCGGTTGTGGCCGCACCCGCCGGAGGCCCTCGCGCCGCGCTACGTCGAGGCGATGGGTGGCATCGACCGCGTTGTCGGCCTGGCTCAGACGGCGTTCGACGGTGGTGATTTCCGTTGGGCGGCGACCCTTCTGGATCACGCGGTCTTCGCCGACAGCGGACACGCCGGCGCCCGCTCGCTGTACGCCGACACGCTCGAGCAGCTGGCCTACGGCGCCGAGAACGCGACTTGGCGCAACTTCTTCCTCAGCGGCGCAACCGAATTGCGTGACGGGAACTTCGGCACCGCGGCTCAGGTCACCTCGCCCACGATGCTGTCCCAGCTGACCCCGGAGCAGATCTTCGACAGCCTCGCCATCCGGGTCGACGGACCGCGCAGCTGGGATCTCGACCTCGCCATCGACCTCGCCTTCGCCGATCTGGCCGCCAACTACCGGCTCACCCTGCGCAACGGGGTGCTCGTCTATCGCGAGGCCCCGGCCGAGCCCGCGACGGCAACCGTTACGGTCAAGCTGGACAGCAAGTCTCGGCTGCTGACGGCGGCGCTGGGTGACTTCGCCTCACCCGGCCTGCAGATATCCGGTGACCAGGCGGCGCTGCGGGCCTTCTTGGGTGTGCTCGATCAGCCGGACCCGGATTTCAACATCGTCACCCCGTGACGTCGATCACGACCTTGCCCAACACCTTCCGGTCGGCCACGTGCCGCAACGCGGCGGCGGTTTCGGCCAGGGGAAAGCGCGCGCCGATGTACGGCCGGACCGTGCCGGCGGCGAACATCTCCGACAACTCCCGCATGTCGCGGGCGGCGGCGTCGGGGTGGTCTGTCATAAAGGTGCGGATCTCCATGCCGCGCACGCAGATGTCCTTGAGTAGAACGAGATTGAGCGGGATGGCGGGGATCGTTCCCGCGGCGTAGCCCAGGGTGACGAAGGTGCCGCCGCGCGCCAGCCCGCGCAGCGCCGGCTCCGCATACGGCCCACCCACGGGGTCGATGACCACCCGGGCGGCGTCGCCGGTCAGCTCGCGGATGCGCGACTTCAGGTCCTCCCGGTCATAGTCGACGGTCGCCTGCGCGCCGCGTTGCCGGCACAGCTCGAGCTTCTCCGGGCTCGACGCCGCCGCCAGCACCCGGGCCTTCATCGCGACCGCCAGGTCGACCGCGGCCAGGCCCACGCCTCCCGCCGCGCCCAGTACGACGACCCAATCCCCTTCTGCCACTGCGGCGGTCGAGCGCAGCGCGTGATACGCGGTGCGGTAGGTCACGCCGAAGGCGGCGGCCGACGCGAAGTCGGCGTCGTCGGGCACGAGCGCCGCCTGGCTGGGATCCAGCAGCGCCTGTTCGGCGAACGCACCGAAGGTCGTTCCGGACACCCGCTGTCCTGCCTTGAATTTCGCGCCGTCACCGGTCGCGATCACCTCGCCGGCGATCTCGTTGCCCGGGATGAATGGCGGCGGAATCTTGACCTGGTACTTGCCGGCGATGAACAGCACGTCGGGAAAATTGACCGCGGCGGCATGGACCCGAACCAGCAGCTGTCCGGGGCCGGGCACGGGGTCGTCGACGTCTTCGAGAACCAGATCCTCCGGAGTGCCGTAGGAACGGCAGACAACGGCGCGCATCAATCAACCGCCAGCCCGCGCAGGCAGAATTCCACCAGGTGTGCGATGTCGTCCGAACCGGGCCGGTCGGCCGATCCCACGTATCGACGCATGGTCGCCGCGGTGCAACTGAACACGGCCTCGACGTCGCGCTCGACGTCGCTGCTTCCCAGCGCCACAACGGGTTCGACGAGGAGGTCGCGCAGCGGCCGCATCATCTCCTGATCCGCGGCCCGCCAATTGGTGCCGGCCGACATCTGCCCGGCGGCCGCCCGGCTCATGCTGACCAGGTGCGGGTCGGCCACCTGCGCCAGTGTGCCCTCGATCCAGCGCGCGACCTTCTCACGCGGGTCTCGCTCCTTGGCCATCTGGTGCTCGAGGTAGGACACGACGATGGCCACCCCGCGCTCCATGACCGCCAGGATGAGATCGTCCTTGCCGGCGAAATACCGGTAGAACGCCTTGTTCGACGAGCCGGCCTCGGCGACGATGTCACTCACCCGCGGCGGTTCGGGTGCAACCCGGTCCATGACGCGGACCGCGGCGGCCAGGATGCGCTCGACCTCCTCGGTCGCCTCCCGCTGGCGGTCGTCGAGCGCCCGCTCGACCGCCGCGGTCACCCTGCTGGTCATGGTGAATCGGGCCGCGCCGGAACCTGGTCGACGAGGTCGCCGTACTTGGTGCGTGCGGCCTCCCGGCGGATATCCAGCAGTTCGCTCGGCCACTCGGCGTCTTCGGCCTCGTAGTGTTTGAGCAGCAGCCGGGCCAGGTTGACCTTGTGGGCTTCGGTCGGCCCGTCGGCCAAGCCGAGCGCGACCCCGCCGAGGAGCACGTTGACCAGCGGCAGCTGATCGGTGGTGCCGAGGGCGCCGTGCACCTGGATCGCCCGCAGCCCAATCGATTTGAGCACCTGGGACGCCAGGATCTTGCAGGCGCCGATCTCGGCGCGGGCGGCATGCTCCCCCGCGGTGTCGATCAGCCACGCGGCGTGCAGCACCGCCAGGCGGAACGGCATCAGCTCGGTGTAGGAATCGGCGATGAACGCCTGCACCAACTGCTTGTCGGCCAGCGAACTGCCCTGGGTGTAACGGCTTTTCGCCCGGCGGGCCATCATTTCCACCGCGCGTTGGGCGACCCCGATCGACCGCATCGCGTGATGCAGCCGCCCGCCGGCCAGCCGGGTCTGCAGAATCATGAAGCCCTGGCCGGGCTCGCCGAGCAGCCCGTCCGAGGGCACCCGCACCCCGTCGTAATGCACCAGGGAATGCCCGGGTTCGTGGGGCAGCGCGCCGACCAGGTGGTGGGTGGCCTCGATGGTCAGCCCCTCGGTTCCGGCCGGCACCAGGAACGTCGAGGCGCCGCGGTGGATCGGCACGTCGGGGTCGGTGATCGCGACGACGATGAAGAAGGAGGCGACGGAGGCGTTGGAGGAGAAGTACTTTCGCCCGCTGATCACCCAGTCGTCGCCTTCGCGGAAGGCTCGCGTCCGGAAGACCCGCGGATCGGCGCCGCCCTGTGGCTCGGTCATCGAGAAGCACGAGAAGATCTCCCCGGACAGCAGTCCGGCGAGATAGCGGTCCTTTTGCTCCTGCGTCCCGAAGCGGGCGATGATCTCGGCGTTGCCGGTGTCGGGCGCCTGCGTGCCGAACACGATCGGCGCCCACGGGCTGCGGCCCAGGATTTCGTTGATCAACGTCAGCTTGACCGCGCCGAAGCCCTGCCCGCCCAGGTCTGGGCCCAGATGCGGTGCCCACAAGCCTTGGTCGCGAACCTGTTGCTTGAGCGGATCGACGATGCGTCGGCGCTCGTCGTTCAGCGGCAGGAACTCGCAGCCTCCGAACAGCACCTCGAGGGGTTCCACCTCCTGGCGGACGAACTCGCCGATCCAGTCGAGCTTCTGCTGAAATTCCGGTTCGGTGGAGAAGTCCCAAGACACTCGAATGCTCCTATCTGCTAGGGAATTCCGCCGTCGGCCCGCAGGATCGAACCGGTGGTGAAACTGGAGGCGTCGGACGCCAAAAACAATGCGGCCCCGACGATTTCGGCTGGCTGTCCGGCGCGCTGCAGCGCCAGGTGTACGAACGGCCTGCCCTGGGCCGCCTCGAGGTTCCACGCCTTGCTCACGTCGGTCAGGAACGGGCCGGCCATCAGGGTGTTGACCCGCACCGACGGCCCGAACGCCTTAGCCAGTGCTTCGGTCATGGCATTGAGCCCGGCCTTGGCGGCGGCGTAGGGGATGATGTCGGGAGTCGGGCGCAGCGACCCGGCCGTGCTCACGTTGATGATGGACCCGCGGCCCGCCGCCAGCATCCGCTCCCCAACGAGGGCCGACAACCGGAACGGGCCCTTGAGGTTGAGGTTGACCACCGCGTCGAACAGTTTCTCGGTGACGTCGGTCAGCTTGTCGTATAGCGGTGACATACCGGCGTTGTTGATCAGCGTGTCGACCTTGCCGAACCGGTCGTAGGTCGCCTCGACCAATCCGTCGAGCTGATCCCAGCGCCCGACGTGCACCTGATACGGCATGGCGCAGCGATGAGTTTCCGCCTCGATTTCCTTGGCCGTGGTCACGCAGTTGTCCATGTTGCGGCTGGCGATCACTACGTCGGCGCCGCACCGCGCGGCCGCGAACGCCATCTCTCGACCCAGGCCGCGGCTGCCGCCGGTGATCAGCACGACCCGGTCGGTTAGATCGAAAAGCTGGTCCGCGTAACCCATTTCAGCGGCCCCCGGATGGCCCGGAAGGCGCAGTGCGCGCGAGTTCGGCCGCCGTGGCGATGAGCTGAAGGATCATCGGTCCGAAGGCGTCGGTGATCTTGGGGTCGACCTTGCCGGTGCGCACTCCCGCAGCGTAGGTCTTTTCCAGCACGATGCCGAGCTTCCAATTGGCCAACACCAGGTAGTAATCGATGTTTTCGGTGGAAAGCCCGCTGAGCGTCTCGTAATGCCGCAGCAATTCGCTGCGGGTGGGCATGCCGCTCATGTCCAGATAAAACCCGTCGGCGCGGGGCTCTTCGCCGTCGTAGCCCAGCAGGCACCACGCCAGGTCCAGCAGCGGGTCGCCGACGGTCGTCATCTCCCAGTCCACGATGGCGGCCAGCCGCGCCGGCTGCCCGTGCGCGAACATCACGTTGGCGAACTGGTAGTCGCCGTGCATGATGCCCGGCCGGTAATGCGTGGGCCGGTTGTCCCGCAGCCAGTCGGCGGCTTCGTCCAGGCCGGGAAGGTCGCGCACCTGGTAGGCGTCGAGGAAGGTCAGCCAGCGGTCCACCTGCCGCTCGTGGAATCCGTCCGGGCGGCCGAAGCCGTCGAGCCCTTGGGCCCGCCAGTCGACCCGGCCCAGCTTGGCCGCGCCTTCGACGAGCTGGAACGCCAGCCCGCGCCGGGCGGTCAAGTCGGTGTCGAACGGCGGTTGCCACCCGCCGTCCATCGGGCTCCAGCCGTCGATCGCCGCCATGACGTAGAACGGCATGCCGAGCACGGTGCCGGTGTCGTCGGCGGCGATCAGCGCCGCGTGCGGGACGTCGGTGCCGGACAGCGCTCGCACCAGCCGGATCTCTCGCCGCAAACCGTCGATGCGCGCGGCGTCGGCGCGGGCGCCGGGCATCCGCAGCACCATCCGCTCGCCGCCGCGGACGAGCAGGTACAGCGTGTTCTGCGAACCGCCCTTCAGCTGCTCCAGCCGCGGTTCTTCACCGTTTCCCGGCGCATCGTTGGCGTCCAGCCAGCGAGCAAGAACGCCCGCATCCAGTTCGGCCTGACCTACCGTCGTCATCCGCACACCCCGCTCTCTGTGCGGAGAATAACATTCTCCACGTCGGGCGCCGGCCGTTCGGCTCAATCCGGCTTGTGAGCGGTGAGCAGAAAGCCGGGGGCGAGAAAGTGCCCTTCGTCGTCGCGTTCCAGGTGCGAGAGCGGGCCGTCGGAAGACACGAAGGCGTTGCCATAGACCTTCGCCGGGCGAAGATCGTCGACCCGCCAGAGCACCGAAACGGCGTCGCGCAACTCGGCTTCGGCGAAGCCGCGCGGCCCGTGCTCGGCGTCGCCCAGCGCCCCGGCGGCGAAGGCCAGGATGTAGAGCGTCGCCCCGGGGGCGGCCGCCCGGAAGATCGACTGCAAATAATCCTGGCGCTGCTCGGGCGGCAGCGCATGCAACAGCCCGCTGTCGAGGATGGTGGCAAAGCGGCCGTCATAGCCGCGGAAGTTCGTAACATCGGCCTGCGCGAAAGTCGCCGTGGTCAATCCCCGTTCCGCGGCCGCCTCGGCCGCGGCCTCGATCGCGGCCGCGCTGCTGTCCAGGCCGACAACGGTGTGGCCCCGCTCGGCGAGGGCGAGCGACAGGGCGGCATGGCCGCAGCCGGCGTCCAGCACATCGCTACGGATTCTGTCCTCGACGATCAGCGCCGCCAGCTCGGGCTGGGGCCGGCCGATACTCCACGGCGGTGGCGTTTCCTGTCGGTACGCGGCGTCCCAATCCATATTCGGCCCGGTCATTCGTCCTCCTCGATCGGCCTTCCCGTAAGCCCTATTTTGCGGGGGCCAGTCTGCATGCCTTGAATGAACACGTCGCGCTGCACCACAGACAGGAACAAACACATGCAATTGCTTCTGGTCCGGCACGCGCTGCCGCTGCGCAGCGAACACGGCGAGGGCTCCGACCCGGACCTGTCGGACGAGGGATTGGCACAGATCGAGCGACTGCCCAAGGCGCTGGACCGGTTTCCGATATCCCGGGTGGTGAGCAGCCCGCAGCGCCGCGCGATCCAGACCGCCGAACCGGTCGCGGCGGCGCGGGAACTCGCCGTAGAGATCGACGACCGCTTCGCGGAATACGACCGCGACCTTCCGCTGTACATCCCCGTCGAGCACATCCGCGAGGAAAGACCCGAAGAGTGGGCGCGCCTGGCGCAGGGGCACCTGCCCAGCGCGGTCGATGAGGACGCGTTTCTCGCCCGGGTGCGCGCCGCGGTCGATGACCTCGTCGCCGCCGCCGATCCGGACGACACCGTCGCGGTATTCAGCCACGGCGGGGTGATCAACGTGCTGTTGCACCAGATCCTGGGGACGGCCCGGCTATTGTCGTTCCCCGTCGACTACGCGTCGGTGACCCGGCTGCTGTTCTCGCGATCCGGGCAGGCGACGGTGGCCGGGGTCAACGGAGTCGAGCACGTGTGGGACCTGCTGCCCCGAAATCAACGGTGGTGAGCCGGTCGGGGTCCGGCGGTGGTAAACAAGTCCGGTGACTTCAGCTGACCAACTCGAAGGGCTCGATCTGGCCTCGCTGGACTCCTACCTGCGTTCGCTCGGCATCGGACGCGACGGCGAATTGCGCGCGGACTTCATCTCCGGTGGCCGCTCCAATCTGACGTTCCGCGTCTACGACGACGCAACCAGCTGGCTGGTACGGCGCCCACCGTTGCACGGGCTGACCCCGTCGGCCCACGACATGGCCCGCGAGTACCGCGTCGTCGCCGCGCTGCGGGACACCCCGGTTCCGGTGGCGCGCGCGATCGCGCTGTGCGAGGACGACTCGGTGCTGGGCGCGCCATTCCAGATTGTCGAATTCGTCGCCGGCCAGGTGGTGCGCCGTCGCGCCCAGCTCGAAGCCTTCAGCCACACCCTCATCGAGGGTTGCGTCGACTCGCTGATCCGGGTACTCGTCGACCTGCATAACGTCGACCCCGATGCGGTGGGCCTGGCCGATTTCGGCAAGCCCAGCGGCTATCTGGAGCGGCAGGTCCGGCGGTGGGGCTCGCAGTGGGCATTGGTGCGGCTGCCCGACGACCGTCGTGACGCCGACGTCGAGCGCCTGCATTCCGGTCTGCAGGAAGCCATTCCCCGGCAAAGCCGCACGTCGATCGTGCACGGCGACTACCGGATCGACAACACCATCCTGGACGCCGACGACCCGACGAAGGTGCGCGCCGTCGTCGACTGGGAGCTGTCCACCCTCGGGGATCCGCTGTCCGACGCGGCCCTGATGTGCGTGTACCGCGACCCCGCGCTGGACTTGATCGTCAATGCGCAGGCGGCCTGGACGTCACCGCTGCTGCCGACGACCGACGAGCTGGCCGACCGGTATTCGCTGGCCGCCGGTGTGCCGTTGGCGCACTGGGAGTTCTACATGGGCCTGGCCTACTTCAAGCTCGCCATCATCGCCGCCGGCATCGACTTCCGCAGGCGGATGTCGGACCAGGCTCGCGGGATCGATTCCGACCACATGCCGGAGGTCGTGGCGCCCCTGCTGTCCCGCGGGCTGGCGGAGCTGGGCAAGCTGCCCGGCTGAGTGTGCGACGACGAATTTGAGTGTGAGCTGACGGCGCGGACGCGGCCGTTCCTCCGCCCGGGCCGCACGGCCAAAGCCCAGGACGCACACCCGGTGACCGGCCGGCCCCTAGCGCGAGGCCGCGTGGTGCTTTTTGGCGGCCCGGCGCAGCTGCAGGATTCGGGCGGTGCCGACGGCCACCGTGATCAGCCCGCCGACCACCGCCGCCAGCAGGATGGCCACCCCCAGTGGCAGGCGCCAGTGCCAACCCAAGAACGTAAAGGGCGTCTCCGCCGTGTTCTGGGTGATGAAGATCAGCAACAGAATCAGAATCAGGAAGCCGGCGATCAGGGCCGACCACAGCGCGCCGGCGCGGGTGAACCCGATAGCCGGTTCCTTGGGCGCCGCGCCCGGCTTGGGCGCCGCGGCGGGCTTGGGGGGCGGGTGGTCGGGCGAGGCAGGGGTGTGGCTGCTCATAGTGTCATCTTTGTCCCATCGGACACGGAATGAAACCAAACCGCGCAACCGGCCCGATCCATTCGGGCGCACGGGCGATTCTGACGTTAGTGTCGGCGGTATGAGGATGTCGTCGCGCGCCCACCGCGCGATCATCCAAGCGGCCGTGTGGCTCACGGCGATCTGCGTCCTCGCGGCGTGCAGCAGTTCCGACCCGCTGGGTGCGGAGGTCCGCAGCCCAAAGTCCATCGTCGTGGGCTCCGGCGACTTCCCGGAATCACACATCATCGCCGAGATCTACGCACAAGCGTTGCAGGCCAACGGCTTCGAGGTCGGCCGGCGGATGGGGATCGGCAGCCGGGAGACCTATATCCCCGCGCTCAAAGACCATTCCATCGACCTGGTGCCGGAATACATCGGCAACCTGTTGCTCTACTTTGCGCCCGAGTCGACGGCGACCATGCTCGACGCCGTCGAGTTGGAGCTCGACCGCAGGCTCCCCGGCGACCTGGCGATCCTGACGCCCTCGCCGGCCGCCGATACCGACACCGTGACCGTGACCGCCGGGACCGCTAATTCCTGGAAGCTGAAGACAATCGCCGACCTGGCGGCGCATTCGACGGACGTGAGGTTCGGGGCGCCCTCGGCGTTCGCGAACCGCCCGGCCGGCCTGCCGGGGCTGCGGCAGAAGTACGGACTCGACATCAGGCCGGGCAACTTCGTCGCCATCAACGACGGCGGCGGCGCCGTGACGGTGCGGGCCCTGCTGGAGGGAAGGGTCAACGCGGCAAACGTTTTCACCACGTCCCCCGCCATCCCGCAGAACCAGTTGGTGGTGCTCGAAGACCCGGAGCACAACTTTTTGGCCGGCAATATTGTGCCGCTGGTCAATTCGCTGAAGAAGTCGGACCGGCTCAAGGAGGTGCTGGACGCGGTGTCGGCGAAGTTGACCACTCCCGGGGTCGCCGGACTCAACGCCGCGGTGGCGGGAAACTCCGGCATCGATCCCGACCAGGCCGCACGCAACTGGTTGCGGGACAACGGCTTCAACCATCCGGTCGGCCGATGATCGTATTCGAGGAAGTCAGCAAGGTCTTCGCCGACGGGACCACCGCGGTGAATCAGCTCAGCCTGGTGGTGCCGAACGGGGAGTTGACCGTCTTCGTCGGTTCGTCAGGCAGCGGCAAGACCACGGCGCTGCGCATGGTCAATCGGATGATCGAGCCGACATCGGGCACCATCACCGTCGATGGGGTGGACGTGTCCACCGTCGACCCGGTGCGGCTGCGCCTCGGGATCGGCTACGTCATCCAGCATGCCGGCCTGATGCCGCACCTGCGGGTGATCGACAACGTCGCAACGGTTCCGGTGCTGAAGGGGCAGTCCCGCCGGGCGGCCCGCACCGCCGCCTATGGGGTGCTCGAACGCGTGGGGCTGGACCCAAAGCTCGCCACCCGCTACCCCGCGCAGCTGTCCGGCGGTGAGCAACAACGAGTCGGCGTGGCGCGTGCACTGGCGGCCGACCCGCCCATCTTGTTGATGGACGAGCCGTTCTCGGCCGTCGACCCGGTGGTCCGCCTCGACCTGCAGAACGAAATCCTGCGTCTGCAAAGCGAATTGCACAAGACCATCGTCTTCGTGACCCACGACATCGACGAAGCGCTCAAACTCGCCGACAAGGTGGCGGTCTTCCGGGCCGGCTCGTTGCAGCAGTACGACGAACCCGCCCGGTTGCTGGCGCGGCCGGCCAACGATTTCGTGGCGCGGTTCATCGGCCTCGGTCGCGGCTACCGATGGTTGCAACTCATCGACGCGGCGGGATTGCCGCTGCACGACGTGCAGCGCATGCCGGCGGACGACCTGCCCGAGGCCGGCCCGGCCGACGGCTGGGCGGTGGTGGTGGACGGCGCGGGTGCGCCGGTGGGCTGGATCGACACCGAAGGCCTGCGCCGGCATCGCGCCGGTGCGTCGTTGTCGGAGAGCATCAGTGGCAC
Source organism: uncultured Actinomycetota bacterium (assembly GCA_963820045.1). Taxonomy (GTDB): domain Bacteria; phylum Actinomycetota; class Actinomycetes; order Mycobacteriales; family Mycobacteriaceae; genus Mycobacterium. Next base: position 438,202 of record CAWFYN010000010.1, on the reverse strand, counting down.
CGGCTCGTTGTTCTCGCCCCGCGGGAATCTCAGCCAGGCGCTCGACGCGGCACTGTCGTCGCCGTCGGGGGTGGGCGTCGCGGTCGACGACGGCGGCAGGGTCATCGGCGGCGTGCTGGCCGGCGACGTGCTCGCCGCGGCGGAAACCCGACGGCGGGAGTGACGGATGCACTACCTGCTCACCCACCTCGACGACGCCTGGGCGCTGACCGTCGTCCACCTCCGGTTGTCGTTGGTGCCGGTGCTGATCGGGTTGGCGATCGCGGTTCCGCTGGGCGCGGCGGTACAGCGCGCGCCGGTTGCCCGCCGGCTGACGACGGCGACCGCGAGCGTCGTGTTCACCATCCCGTCGCTGGCGCTGTTCGTGGCCTTGCCGATGATCATCGGGACCCGCATCCTCGACGAGGCCAACGTGATGGTTGCGCTGACGGCCTATACCGCGGCGCTGCTGGTGCGGGCGGTCCTCGAGGCGCTGGACGCGGTGCCGGCCCAGGTGCGTGACGCCGCCACCGCCGTCGGCTACTCGCCGGTCACCCGCATGCTGAAAGTCGAACTGCCGCTTTCCATCCCGGTATTGGTGGCCGGGTTGCGGGTGGTGGTGGTCACCAACATCGCGATGGTCTCGGTGGGTTCGGTGATCGGCATCGGCGGCCTGGGCACCTGGTTCACCGAGGGCTACCAAACCAACAAAAGCGATCAAATCCTTGCCGGCATCATCGCGCTATTTCTTCTGGCGATCGTCATCGACGCGCTGATCGTGGTGGCCGGCCGGCTCATCACGCCGTGGGAACGCGACGCGCGCGCGCCGCGTCGACGTTCGGTGGTGGCCCCGATAGTGGGTGGCGCGCGATGAACTTCGTGCAGCGGGCCATCTCCTATCTGTTGACCGCCGATAACTGGACCGGCCCGGTCGGGCTCGCCGCGCGCGTCTTGGAGCATCTCGAGTACACGGGCGTGGCGGTGGGCGCCTCGGCCCTGATCGCCGTCCCCGCCGGGCTCATCATCGGGCACACCGGCCGCGGCACGCTGCTGGTGGTGGGCGCGGTCAACGGGCTGCGCGCCCTGCCGACGCTGGGTGTCCTGCTGCTCGGGACGTTGCTGTTCGGGCTGGGCATGGGGCCGCCGTTGGTCGCCCTGATGCTGCTGGGTGTCCCGGCGCTGCTGGCCGGCACCTATGCGGGAATCGCCAACGTCGAGCCGACCGTGGTCGACGCCGCCCGCGCGATGGGCATGACGGAGTCCCAGGTGCTGCGGGTGGAGGCGCGAAACGCGCTGCCGTTGATCCTGGGCGGGTTGCGCAGCGCGACGCTGCAGGTGGTTGCCACCGCGACGGTTGCGGCCTATGCCAGCCTCGGCGGGCTGGGCAGATATCTGATCGACGGAATCAAGGAGCGCGAGTTCCACCTTGCCCTGGTCGGCGCCCTGATGGTGGCCGCGTTGGCGCTGGCGCTCGACGGGCTGCTGGCGTTGTCGGTGTGGGCGTCGGTGCCGGGCAGCGGCCGGCCACGCAGGCCCCGCTGGCCGGCGAGACCGATGCGAGCACTGGGCACGTACCCCACGGTTCGCGGGCAGGACTTACGGTAGAAGCGTGAACGCAGATTCCTCTGATTCGACTCGGCGCGTGTGGCAGGCGATGCTCACCTGGCGTGCACAGGACGTATCGCGGATGGAATCGGTACGAATCCAGGTGTCCGGCAGGAGGATCAAGGCCAACGGCCGCATTGTCGCCGCCGCGACCGCAACCAACCCGGCGTTCGGTGCGTACTACGACGTGCAGACCGACGAGTCGGGCGCCACCAAGCGCCTCGGGATGACTGTCACGCTGGCCGAGCGGGAACGCGTGCTCTCGATCGCCCGTGACGAAGAGAACATGTGGCTGGTCACCGACCATCAGGGCGAGAGTCGCGCGGCCTACAACGGCGCCCTCGACGGCGACGTGGTGTTCAGTCCGTTCTTCAACGCGTTGCCCATCCGGCGGCTCGGCCTACACGAACGGGCGGAATCGGTCACGTTGCCGGTGGTCTACGTGAACCTGCCCGACATGTCGATCACCGCCGACATCGTGAGCTACACGAGCACGGGCGGGCACCGACGGGATCAAGTTGCGCTCCCCGGTCGCCGACACCATCGTGAGTGTCGACGACCAGGGGTTCATCGTCGACTATCCAGGGTTGGCAGAGCGGATCTGATCACCCCGCCCGCGCGGCCGCCGGCGGCCAATTCCTCGCGCCAGTTCTCGCCGCCGATGAGGACGTGGAAGATCTCGGAACGCGGGAAGCTGTCGTAACGCGTCCGGGCGGCGTGGCCGGCCGCGACGAGTTCGGCCACCGAGTTGTGGGTGACCAGCGATTCGCGGGCTCGGCTGAGCAGCTCGATGACCCGGTCGGCAGTCGGCGCCAGCTGGGCGGAGTTGCCCTCACACATCGCTCGCACCAGGTCCGGGGCGGTGGCCGCCACCCGGGTCGCGTCGCGGAACGATCCCGCGGCCAGCGGGAATGCCAGCGGGACTTCCCCGGCGATCACCGCCAGCGCCTCGGCGAGCAGGTGCGGCAGGTGTGAGATCGCGGCCGCCGCCGCGTCGTGCTCGTCGGACTTGGCCGGCACCACCACCGCGCCGCAATCCAGCGCCAGCGTCATCACCATCGACCACACCACGGGGTCGACGTGGTCGTCCACGCTGACCACCCACGCCGCCTTGGTGAACAGGCCGGGGTGGCCGGCGGCCCAACCCGAGTGGGCGGTGCCCGTCATCGGGTGACCGCCGACGAAGCGTTCCAGCAGACCGGCCGAGACGACCTCGTCGAGCACAGCGCGTTTGACGCTGGTGACGTCGGTCAGCGGGCAGGCCGGGGCCAATTCGCCGATGTGGGCGAGCATGCCGGCCAGCGCCGGCATGGGTACCGCCAGGACGATCAGAGCGCCGGTGTCGGCGGCGCGGGTCAGTGTCGCGGTCAGATCGGTGGTGGCGTCGAAACCGTCGGCGGCGGCCCCGTGGGCGCCCTCCACCGATCGGTTGTAGCCGAACACTTCCCGGCCTGCCGCGGTGGCGGCACGCATTATCGAGCCTCCGATCAGCCCCAGCCCGAGCACGCATACCGGTGTTTGAGATTCAGGGCTAGCCACAGACCAAGGTTGGCACAATCCGCCGGCGCCGGTGCGGCCAGATGCCGCCGCGGCCCCGGTTCGGCCGGGCTCCATCTGGTCAGGGGCCCTGGTCTGCGACTACCGTAAGCGGCCATGGGAGCACAACGGGCCCCAGCCCAAGGCCTGTCCGCCGATACGCCGGACGGTTTCGGCGTCGCGGTCGTGCGCGAGGAGGGCCAGTGGCGGTGTTCTCCAATGGCCCGTAAATCGCTGATGAGCCTCAAGGCCGCCGAGACGGAGCTGCGGGAATTGCGCAGCGCCGGCGCCGTGTTCGGGCTGCTCGACGTGGACGACGAGTTCTTTGTGATCGTGCGCCCCGCGCCGTCTGGGACACGGCTGCTGCTGTCGGACGCCACCGCCGCGCTGGACTACGACATCGCCGCCGAAGTGCTGGACAAGCTCGATGCCGACATCGACGCCGAGGATCTGGAGGATTCCGACCCGTTCGAGGAGGGTGACCTCGGGTTGTTGTCCGATATCGGGCTGCCCGAGGCGGTGCTGGGCGTCATCCTCGATGAGGCCGACCTGTATGCGGACGAGCAGCTCGGCCGCATCGCCCGGGAAATGGGTTTCGCCGACCAGCTGTCGGCCGTGGTCGACCGCATCGGTCGGTGATCGCTGACGAAGACCTGATCCGGAGCGCGTTGTCGGTCGCCGCGACGGCGGGTCCCCGCGACGTGCCCATCGGTGCGGTGGTCGTCGGCGCCGACGGAACCGAACTGGCCCGCGCGGTCAATGCCCGCGAAGCCCTGGGTGATCCCACCGCGCATGCCGAGATCCTGGCGCTGCGGGCGGCGGCCGGCGTGCTCGGCGACGGCTGGCGGCTGGAGGGCGCGACGCTGGCGGTCACCGTCGAACCGTGCACCATGTGCGCCGGCGCGCTGGTGCTGGCCCGGGTCGGCCGGCTGGTGTTCGGCGCCTGGGAACCCAAGACGGGAGCTGTCGGATCGTTGTGGGACGTGGTCCGCGATCGGCGGCTCAACCATCGCCCGCAAGTGCGCGGCGGCGTGCTCGCGCAGGAGTGTGCCGCGCCGCTGGAGGCCTTCTTCGCTCGCCAGCGATTGGGGTGAGGGGCCCACGGTTCGGTAAGCTGCTCGGCGGTGGCGTGTCCGAGCGGCCTAAGGAGCACGCCTCGAAAGCGTGTGACGGCTAACACCGTCCGAGGGTTCAAATCCCTCCGCCACCGCCAAAGACCTTCACCTGCTATCGCGGGGAGGGTCGCTTATCGAGTGCCCACCGCGAAGCTCGCACGTCGCTGTAGCGGATTGCGATTCTCGGCCATTCTTGGTCGAAGGTGGATAGCATTTACTCACTGATAACTGCAAGCGCGCAGGTCGCACATGACGAAGAAGCTCGAGATCGCCGCCGTCTTCTCGTTTTGCTCTGTCCTCGTAGCGATTCCGGGCACGGTTGCCGAATTCGTCGCGCATGCAGACGATTCCGGTACGGCGCTGTACAGCGGTGTCAACGGGCTTCGTCAGCCGTGCGGGCCACTCAGAGACGACCCGCGTTTGAGGGCGGCAGCGCAGCGGCACGCCGACGACATGCTGCACGCCGGTTTGAGCGGCCATATCGGTTCCGACGGCTCTTCGCCGCAGACGCGCATCGCAGATGCCGGCTACACCAGGCCCCCCGCCACGGGTGAGATTGTGTTTTGGGGAACTGGATCGGCCGCGAGTCCCACCCAGGCCCTCGACTCGTGGATGCAAAGCCCTCCACACCGAGGGATCATCGGGAATTGCGCTTTCACCGCGGCTGGCTTCGCCACCGCCTGGGACGGCACCAAAATGACCGCCGTAGGCGATTTCGCCGCTACCTAACTACTTGGCGTTCAAGCCCTTTCGTTCCTCACTTCTACCGTCGAACGACCATGCGTGTGCACTGCGGGTCTTTACATGCGGTCGTGCCTGAGTTATCGACCCCGCAAACGAAGCCATTCACCGTGAGAGAGTGAGCCGGAGGAAGCGTCTTGGCCCGGTCCAGGGCTGCCATGCGGCCGTCCAGTTGAACCAAGCCCTGGCTCAGGCCTGGCTCCCGGCCAGCTTTCGGGTCGTCAGAGCTTCGGTGTCCTGGAAGGGCCGGCCATCGGGCCGGAGCAGGTCGTGGAACCAGACTTTCGGAACCGTGGTGTACGGGTGGTCCCAGGATTCCCAGGGAAAGTAGGTCTGTGTCTTTCCGGCGACCAGACCCCAGTTGATGGCACCGACGTTGTGGCGCTTGGCCACCGGCAGGATTCCCTCGACAGTGCTGCCCCGGGGCCGGGCCATGTACTCCGTGCAGAGGATCGGCCTCCCCAGCGGGGCAAGCTCGCCGATCCGGGACTCGAAGCCCGCGGGTTCGGCGTAGGAATGGAACGTGATCACGTCGGCGTTGGCGAGCTGAATGTCGCTGATTGCGCTGCGGCCCTGGGGTTGTCCCCAATCCCCGCGCCACACGCCACTCGTGAGTGGCTGACTGGGATCAACCGCGCGCGCCCAGCGGAACACCTGGGGGAGCAGGTTGGCGACCAACTGGTCCTTGTCGCTGCGCTCGGCGTTGCGATATTGGCGCGCGGGGTTGTCTGGCTCGTTCCACAAGTCCCAACCCAGAATGCGATCGTCGCTGCGGAATTGGGTCAACACGGCGGTGACGTAGTCGTGCATGACGCCGGCGTAGCGGGGGTCGCCGAGCCGTTCGGCGCCGGGGCTCTGCACCCAGCCGGAGTTGTGCACCCCGGGTCTTGGTGCGCGCTGTCGGCCCGCCTTGGGTGCCGGATCCCAGCACGAGTCGAAGAAGACGAACAGCGGTTTGATGCGATGGCGCGCGGCGATGTCGACGAACTGCGCAAGCCGCGTTTGGAAGCCGCGCTGATCCTGGGCCCACAGCTGATCGTGAAGGAACACCCGGGCGGTGTTGTGCCCGTAGAACCTGGCCCAGCCGAGCTCGGCGTCGATGCGCCGGCGGTCGAAGGTGTCGGCCTGAAACATCTCGAGCTGATTGATGGCGGTGGAGGTGATGTAGTTCGATCCGACGAGGAATCCTTGCGCCTGATACCAGCGGTTGGCGCGGTCAGCAGACCACCGCCCCGCTTCCTCAGCAGAGGCACGGGGCGGGCGGGTTAGGGCAACACCGGCTGCCAGCAGCAGTGGCAGCTTCAGGGCCGTTCTTCGGTACACGATGTGACGATAGATTTTCCGGGCGATTTCCCCGGGATTTGCTCAGCGCGTCGCGCCAGCTTGACGTGGGAATTGTTATCGCCTCGTCACTTGGCGGCCGCTTAACTGCTTTCCTAGCAAAAGTTTTGTAGACACAAACAGTTGCTCACTACTACTGTCTTCCCGCCACATCGTCAGGTGTGTGGAGGAGTGGACCCGTGCAGGCACTGTCATTCGATCCGGCCGCCGGCGCCATCGGGTCCGACGTTGTCCGCCGCGCCATGCAAGGCCTGCAGGCCGGCGCGGCCGCATCGCCCTCGACCACCGCGTTGGCGCCGGCCGGGCTCGACGAGGTGTCAGCGCAGGCGGCGCTCGCGTTCGCCGCGGAGGCCACCGCCTTCCGGGCGCTGCACACGGCGGCGCAAGAAGAGCTGGCCCGGACGGGTACGGCGATTGTCGACATCGCCCGCATGTACTCGGAGGTCGACGCCGCCGCGGCCGGCAGCGTGCTCGGCGTCCGCCCGCCGTCCACCTACCGGATGGCGGGATAGCCGCCGGGCGAATTCGCCGAGGCGCGGACGGCAAAGTTACTTCGTACTTCCGCCCGGGAGCGCGATACTGGACCCGTGCCCGATCGAAACGTGTTAGGCGGTCCGCTGGAACCGTGCGGCACAGAACCGCTGACCGGTTACTTCCGCGACGGCTGTTGCTCGACCGGACCCGAGGACCTCGGCCGGCACACGATCTGTGCGGTCATGACCGCCGAATTTCTGGAGCACCAGCGTTCGATCGGCAACGACTTGCTGACACCGGTTCCCGAATATCGGTTCCCGGGCCTGCTGCCCGGCGACCGCTGGTGCGTCACGGCGCTGAACTGGCTTCGGGCGCATAACGACGGCTGTGCGGCGCCCGTGGTGCTGGCCTCCACGCACGAGCGCACCCTCGAGGTGGTGCCCCTCGAGGCGCTGCAGGAACACATGGTCGACGTGCCCGACGACTTGGCGAACCTGTAGGGACCACATCGACGTCTAGCGTCTGTGTCATATTTTTCGTCGGCGACACGTCGAAAAGAGGATCTGGTGGGCTCTGCCGTTGACGACATCGACTTCGACGACCTGACCGCGCCCAAGCTGACCGACGTCCAACGCCAGATCCTGGACTTCACCGAGAGCCAAGGTCGTCGACTTCGACATCGACCGCATGCTCGCGGAGGCGGTCGAGCAGGCGGGAGTCCATGACCTCGACGACGTCGACGGCTTCGGGGATCGGCTCGCCGCGCAGGTCGCCGCGATCGAAGCCGACGACGGTCTGCGCCAGCTCGCGCGCTCGTCGCTGCGGCAACGGGTCGTGCGCCTCTTGCGCAACCGGTTGTCGCTGACCGAGCTCCTCAAGCGGTATCCCGAAATCGAAGGCATCCCGATCGAGAAGCCGTTCATCGTGGTCGGGATGCCGCGATCGGGCACCACCCATCTGGTCAATCTCGTTGCGGCCGACCCCCGCCGGCGGGCGTTGCCGTACTGGGAGAGCCAGGAACCCATCCCGGCCCGCGGCCACGGTCCCGACATCTTCGGGATCGACCCCCGTTACGCGCGAGCCAAATCCGAGCACGACGCGCTCATGGTCAGCGCACCGGTGGTCGCCGCCATGCACGACCGATTCCCCGAGGCGATCGAGGAAGAAGTCGAACTCCTCGACCTCGATTTGGCCGCCTACGTCCTGGAATGGCATGCGCGCGTGCCGGACTGGCGTGACTACTACCTGGGCCTCGACCAGACCCGGCACTACGCGTACCTGAGGAAAGTGCTGCAGGCGTTGACCTTCCTGCGCGGTCCGCGGACCTGGGTCCTGAAAAGTCCGCAGCATTGTGAGCAGCTGGGGCCGCTCCTGGCGACCTTTCCCGACGCGACAGTGGCTTTCACCCACCGCGATCCGGTCGCGGTGATCCAGTCCGCGATCACGATGATGGCCTACTCCGATCGACTGCGCCGAACGAGCATCGAGCCCGGCTGGCTGCTGGACTATTGGAGCGACCGGGTCCACCGGTTGCTCGGCGCATGCGTGCGCGACCGCGATCTCGTACCGGCCGAACGCAGCATCGACATCAGCTTCCACCAGCTGAACGGCAACGAAATGTCCGTGCTCGAAAGGCTTTACCAACGCGGCGGCGTCGAGTTGACCCCGAAGGTGGCAGCGCGGTTCCAGAAGTACCTCGATGGCAATCCGCGCGGTAAACACGGCCGCATCCATTACGACCTGCATCGGCACTTCGGCATCACGGCCGATGAGCTGCGTGGGCGATTCGACTTCTACTTCGACAAGTTCGACGTCCAAGCCGAGACCTAGTCGGAAGGCAACCAGAGCGATGAGTTTCGAACCGGTCTACCGTGCCAGGCCCGGTGCCGACGCCATGCGGCCCGCGGCCGCCGAACGGGCCGAGGAGATCGCGCCCGGGCTGTGGTGCTCACCGGGACTCTCGAATGCCTACCTGCTCACCACGCGTGAGGGCCGGGTGATCGTCAACACCGGCATGGGTTTCGAGGGCCCGGTGCATCGCGCGAACTTCGACGCCGTCGACCCCTCCCCGGTGCGCTACATCGTCTTCACGCAGGGCCACGTCGACCACGTCGGCGGTTTGGACAGCGTGCGCGACCCGGAGACCACCGTCGTCGCCCAGGCCAACTGGACGGCGTGGCGCGACGACAACGAACGCCTCATCCCATACCGCGCCAGCCGCAGCGCCTTCGCCTTCTCCGACACCCTGGCTACCGGCATCCGAGCCATCCAGCGGCGCCTGGGCAGCACCCGGTTGGCCGGCCAGAGCGTTCCCGTCGTCGACCTCGACTTCGAAGACACCCTGACACTGGATGTCGGCGGTCGGCGGATGGAACTGATCTCCGTGCCCGGTGGAGAGACCACCGACTCACTGGTCGTGTGGCTGCCCGAGGAGGGGGTTTGCCTGTGCGGCAACGTCTTCGGCCCACTGTTTGGGCACATTCCCAACCTGGTCACCATGCGCGGCGATCGGTACCGCGACGCGTGTGAGACCATCGCGTCGGTGGAGCGGGTGCGCGACCTGCGGCCCGAACTCCTGGTGACCGGTCATTTCGAACCGATAGCCGGCGCCGAGCGTATCCATGCCGAACTGACCCGGCTGCGCGACGCGATCCGGTACGTCCACGACCAGACCGTCGAGGGGATGAACGCGGGCAAGGACGTGCGGACCCTGATGCGCGAGATCGCCTTGCCCGCGGAATACGAAGTGGGGCAAGGCTATGGAAAGGTGGCTTGGGACGTGCGGGCCATCTGGGAGAACTACTCCGGCTGGTTTCACCACGAGTCGACCACCGAGCTCTATCCGGTCGGATTCGAAGCGGTCGCCGCCGACGTGGTCGAGCTGGCCGGGGCCGATGCGTTGGTGGACCGGGCGCGGGAACACCTTGCCGCCGACCGCGCGCTGCAAGCCATCCACCTCGCCGAGCTCGTCGCGTCGGACCATGCGGGGGCGCGGGCCGTCCTTCGGGACGCCCATGAAAAACTTCTGGCCAACAGCACGAACTTCTGGGAAAGCGCCTGGCTCAGAAACCAGATAGCGAGGAACTCATGACGGCGCGCGTCAGCTTCGACTTCACCGGTACCACGGCCCTGATCACCGGCGGCACCAGCGGTATTGGGCACGCGACCGCCGCTTTGTTCCGCGATGCCGGGGCCCGCGTCGCCGTCACCGGAACCAAACCGGCGCCGACCGATTACGAGGCCGACCTGTCCGGCATGGATTATCACCGGTTACAGATCAGCGACCCGAATTCGGTGGACGCGTTGGCGGAGCAGTTCACCCGCCTCGATGTACTGGTCAACAACGCCGGCGCGAATTTTCCCGGCGGCCTTGATGAATCCAAGCCGGACGGCTTCGAGGCCTCGGTCGCGCTGAACCTCACCGGACCGTACCGGTTGACGGTCGGGCTGTACCGCGCCCTGAAAGCGTCGACCGCGGCCGGCGGCGCCAGCGTGGTGAACCTGGCGTCGATGTCTGCGCTGCGGGCCGTCCCCTTGGTACCCGGATACGGCGCGGCGAAGGCCGGGATCGTCTGTATCACAAGGAACCTCGCGGTCAAATGGGCCGGCAAGGGCATCCGGGTGAACGCGGTGGCGCCGGGCGCCATCGACACCCCGATGACCGCGCCCATGCACGGCTCGGCCGAATTGGTGGACGCCGAGCTGGCACATATCCCCTTGCGGCGCTTCGGTTCCGTCGGGGAGATCGCCCCGACCATCGCCTTTCTGTGCACCGAGCAGAGCAGCTACACCAGCGGCGCGCTGTTCGTCGTCGACGCCGCATCGGACTGCGTCTGAGAGACGGGGGAAGACATGGCATCTGCGCTTCGACCGGAGGACCTCTACCACACCGGCATCGTCGTGGGAGACCTCGATGCCGCCATGGCCCGACTCAGCGCGCTGGCCGGCTACCGGTGGATCACCCCGATGAGCTACACCCTGCCATTCCGCACCGCCGACGGGCGTCCGAGAATTGACCTCTACGATCGTCTACTCGTTGCAGAGCCCGCACCTCGAACTCGTGCAGGAGGTCCCTGGGAGTCCGTGGATGGCCGCGCCGGGCAACGCCGTCCACCACCTCGGCTACTTCAGCGATGACCTGGCCGAGAGCGCCCGGGCGCTGGAGGCCAATGGCTTCACCCTGGAGATGACCGCGGACGTTCCCGGCTCGGATCTGGGGCTATTCGCCTACTACACAGACGCTTTCGGTACCCGCATCGAGATCGTCGATCGTGCGCTGTTTCCCGACTTCCCCGCATTCCTGGAGTCGATGGCGGGCCCACGGGAGGCGTGACGTGTTACTGACGGTGCTGCGGTTCAACTTCGCCTCCCCGCACGGCGAACCGCGCACGCAGAGCGGGCTCTTGTCGGCCGCCCTCGAACTGGCGCAGTGGGGGGAGTCGCGTGGCATCACCTCCATCAGCGTCGACGAGCACCATGCGACCGGACAAGGCTGGAGCTGCAATCCCATCATGGCGGCGGCAATGTTCCTGGCCCGGACGTCGACGCTGATCGCGAGCGTGGACTGTGCGCTCGGCCCGCTCTGGAATCCGGTGCGGCTCGCCGAGGACATCGCGCTGGTCGACAACATGAGCCGCGGCCGCCTGCACACCACGGTCGGCCTTGGCTACCGCACGGTCGAATACGACGCCATGGGAGCCGATTTCGCGCGGCGCGGTGCGCTGATGGACATCCTCCTCGAGCGCATGCTGTCGGTGTGGTCCGGTGCCGGCGCCGACACGGAAATCTGCACCGGCACCTGGACCCGGCCCCATCCGCCGCTGTACGTCGGCGGCGGCGCGCGCGCCACGGCGCGACGGGCGGCGCGATTGCGGCTGCCACTCAGCCTGGCCGACCACCTGCCCGACATCGCGACGTACTACCGCGAGCTGTGTGCCGAGGCCGGCATGACGCCGCTCATCCTCATGCCGGGACGGGTCAACCGCGGGATGATCTTCCTGCACGAGGACCCGGACCGGGCCTGGGCGGAACTGGGCGGCCACATCCTTTGGGAGGCGGTCACTTACGGCGGATGGTCCACCGAACAACGGTCCCTCATGCACCTGCCCGGTGTCCAAACGCTGGAGGAGGTCAGGGCGTCGGGCCGTTACCGCTTCCTGACTCCCGACGAGTTGATCGCGGAGGTGCGCGACGCCGACAACTACGGACCGCTCGTGCTGCACCCGCTGGTCGGCGGCATGCCTGTCGACGAAGCGTGGAAGTCGGTCCAGTTGCTCACCGACGGGGTACTGCCCGCCCTCGGCTAACCAGGCCAAACCGCTTACGGTTCAATGGGGTGATGGCAGACCGCATGCCCCGGGTGGCAATACTGGACGACTACGCCGGCGTGGCCCTGCGGCTTGCCGATTGGTCGTCCGTGCAAACGCGCTCGAAGGTCACCGTTTTCGACCAGCACCTCGCCGAGGAAGAGGCGGCGGAGGCGCTGCGGCCATTCGATGTGATTTGCACGCTGCGCGAGCGGATGGCGCTGCCGCGGACGCTGCTCGAGCGGTTGCCGAACCTGAAGCTGATCACGATCGTCGGCAGGAGCCTGCCCAACCTGGACCTGGCCGCGGCCAGCGAGCGGGGGATCCTGGTCGCCCACACCGACTTCACCCATCCGCGATTCCGCTCCGTGCACGACGCGACTCCCGAATTCGCCTGGGGATTGTTGATCACCACGGTGCGCAATCTGGCCGAAGAACACCGGCGTATGCGTGAGGGCGCCTGGCAGACCACGACCGGCGCCACCCTTTCCGGCAAGACGCTCGGGCTGCTGGGCCTCGGCCGGGTCGGCAAACGCATGGCCGAATACGCGAGGGCGTTCGGGATGGAAGTCATTGCGTGGAGCCAAAATCTCACCCCGGATGCCGCCGCGTCGGCGGGCGCGCGCCGGGTCGAGAAGGCGACGCTGTTCCAGCAGTCCGACGTGGTCTCCATCCATCTGGTGCTGTCGGAACGCACGCGAGGCCTGGTGGGCGAACGCGAGCTGGCCCTGATGAGGCCGCACGCGTATTTGATCAACACGTCGCGGGGCCCGATCGTCGACGAGGCCGCGATGATCGCCGCGCTCAGCGCCGGGCGCATCGCCGGCGCCGGGCTGGACGTTTATGACGTCGAACCTCTTCCGCCCGATCACCCGTTGCGACGGCTGCCGAATGTGACTCTGTCTCCGCACCTGGGATACGTCACCCGCGAAATGCTCAGCGCCTTCTACTCCGACACCGTGGAGGCGGTGACCGCCTGGCTGGACGGGACCCCGATCCGGATCGCCAACCCCGAAGCGGCGCGGAGTTGATCAGGTGCGCTTCCGTTTCCAGTGCGGACTCTTGACCGCTTCGAGAGCCTCGGTGACGTAGCGGTCCAGCGGCCATGGCCGATCGGACTGACGCACCCATTGCTGGAAACCGAAATCCGCTGCCGCGAAAGCGAGTTGGACCAGCAGGCCGGGGCGGATGTCCACGTCGGGGTTCACACCCATGCGCTGGGCGATCAGCTTGGCCGCCCGCTCTTTGTCGGCGGGGGTGTGCACCGTCACCTTACGCAGCAGATCGGGGGCCACCAGCAGCGCCTCTCGCCACTCGTCGGTGTCGGCCTGCTCGAACGACCGGGTCCGCGTGATGATGGCGTTGATCAGCGCGACGTCGGGCGACTCGTTGGCGGGCCGCTGCTCGAGCAGGTTGACGATCGCGGCGCCGCCGTGGCGAACGGGGGCGAGCAACAGCTCTTCCTTCGTTGGCACGTGCCGGAAGAAGGTCCGCGGCGAAACGCCCGCGGCGGCGGCGATTTCTTCCGTTGTCACGGCGTCGTATCCGCGCTCGACGAACAGCCGGAACGCCGCGCGCCTGATGTCGGCCCGGATCTGTGCGCGCTGCCGATCGCGCAGCGACTCGCCTCTGGTGGGAAAGCTCACCGGAAGCAGCCGATCCCGCCGTCGACGTGAATGGTCTGCCCGGTGATGAATGTCGCGTCGGTGCCGAGCAGGAACGCCACCAGCGCGCCCACGTCGGTGCGGACATCGCCGATGCGTTTCATCGGAACGCGTCCCACCGCCTTCGCATAGTCGTTGGGCGCGAACTGTTTCCACAGCTTGACACCGTCCGACTCGGCGAACGGGCAGATGACGTTGACGCGGATGTTGTCGCGCCCCCACTCCAAGGCGGCGACCTTCGACAGCCCCCGGATGGCCTCCTTGGCGGCGGCGTAACCGCCCCACCTGGGTTCGCCGCCGGTGCCCGTCCCCGAGCCGAGATTGACGATCGAACCGCCGCCCGCCTCGACCATCACGGGGTGCACGGCCTGCATGAGCAGGAAGGTCGCCCGCGGGCCGACGTCGTGGCCGAGCGCGAAGTCCTCGGTGGTGATGTCGACGAACGCCTTGGGCTCGTTGGTGGCTATCGCGTTGTTGACCAGGCCGTGGACCGTGCCGAAGGCGTCGACCGCGGCCGTCACGATCCGCCGGGCGCTGTCCGGGTCGCGCAGGTCCGCGGTCAGCTTCTCGACGGGTCCCATCGAGGACAGCTCGGCGGTTGTCGTGCCCAGCAACTCGTCGGAGATGTCGACCAGCAGCACCGCCGCACCGCGTTCCAGCAGCGCGGCGGCGGTGCCCTTGCCCACTCCCTGGGCGGCGCCGGTGACGATGGCGACGTGGCCGCGCATCGAGCCGGGATGCGAGTAGCTCATTTCGCGGGTCCCATCAGCCCGCCCACCACCGGGCGCCGGTCATGACGCCGCGACATCGGGGGCCGGCCGCCCGGCGAACAGCGGCAGGTCGAGGTAGGTCTTGATGCCGGGCCCGGCGGCGCAGACGTCGGGGATGGCGTTGACGCAGTGGTTGGCCGTGGCCACCACGCCCGGATTCTTCACCAGCCCTTCGGCGATCGTCTCGGGTTGCAGACCCTTGAAGGTGAGGCTCACGGTGGGGTCACCGGTGATCTCGACCTCGAAGCGTTCGCCGCGCCCGCCGAAATTCCAGGCGGGTTCGAGGTTTTCCTCACCCATCAACCAGTTGACCGCCGCCGTGATGACCGGTTCTCCGTCCACCAGAGCCTGCCAGCGGAACCGGCGCGCGGCCACGGTCCCCGTCGTGATCGGGAAGGGGGCGTAGTCGATGTCGGCGGTCGCCACCGCGACGTCCTGGATGGTCCTGATGTTCGGTTCGATGCGAAATCCCATGTGGTCGGCGATCATTCGAACCGACTGTTTGAAGCCCGCCTCCAGCAGGCCGGCCATGGGCCCTTGCATGGCTTCTTCGGGGGTACCGCCGAATCCCATGATGTGGCGCACGACGTCCGGGGCGTTGTAGGTGCGGATGTCGGAGAATTCCTCGGCGCGGATGTGGGTGACGGCCGACGAAAGCGACGACAGCATGAGCGGGAAGCGTTCCGTGATCCCCCCGGGGTGGATCCCCGAACCGTGCAGGGTCACCCCGGCTTCGACCGCGGCGTCGGCGACGGCCTGGTGGCGCGGGTTGCCGGGGTCGGGGTACACCCAGCCGACGGGGGTGACGACGTTCTTGCCGGATCGCAGGATCGCGATGACCTCGTCGTCGTTGGGGATCAGGGGGCTGTACATGACGCAGTCGGCATCCAGGGCCAGGACTTCGTCGATGTTGGAAGTGGCGGTGACACCGAGGTCCCGCGACCCGAGGATCCGTCCGACGTCGACGCCGTTCTTGTCGGCGCTGTGCACCCAGCACCCGGCCAGCTCCAGCTGCGGATGATTCAGCACGCACGCGATGGCCGCCTTGCCGACGCCCCCGGTCGCCCATTGGATGACGCGGAGCTTGGACGGACTATTCATCTGCTGACCTCCGAATTGCATGCCTTTACACGCCAACGACCGGAATGGCACAGTATGACCCGCTGACAGTGACTGTCAACATCGGCTTCGGGTAGGAAGGCCTGTCATGAGCGTCCTGGACGGCAAAGTCGCGATCGTCACCGGAACAAGCCGCGGTGTGGGGGTCGGCATCGCCCATGAACTGCTCCGCGCCGGCGCCACCGTCATCGGCTGTTCGCGGTCGCCGCTGGACGCCATCCCGGGTTGTGAACCCGACTGGGCGGCCCGGGCCTTCCAAAAGGTTTGCGACCAAGGGAACTACCGCGCGATCGACTCCTTCGTCGCCGACGTGGTCGACGAGCACGGCCGGATCGACATCCTGGTGAACAATGCCGGTGGCACCGTTCCCGCGCCGCACTCCGACAGCATTCCCGAACTGGTGCAACGTATTCAGGGTGCGCCCGGCAGCGACGACGAGTATGAGCGCACGGCGTTGTTTCATGCTTTTGCGGTGCAGATGAATCTCGTCAGCCCGCTCTGGTTCGCCATCCGCGCCTACCGGCAGATGCGCACCCAGGACGGCGTCGGTTGCATCATCAACATCTCGAGCGGCGCCGGGCATCCGGCGGGGTCACCGACGTTGGTCTCCTACGGCGCGGCCAAGAGCGGGCTCAACCACCTCACCCGCTCGCTGGCCGAGGAGTGGGGACCCAAGGTGCGGGTCAACTGCATCGCACTGGGTCCGACGATGACCGAGAACTTCCGGTCGTTCGTGCTGCCCAAGGATGACCCCACCGGCGCAGAATATTTCGCGGCCGTCCCGCTGCGGCGTGCGGGCGAGCCTGCCGAAGTGGGCAGGGTGTGCGTGTTCCTCGCCGGCGGGGAGGCCGACTACGTCAACGGCACCACCATCGAGCACGACGGCGGCATGCTGCCCGGCGTGCTGTACGAAGCGGGCTTGAAGACCATCACCGATCTGCTGTAATCGTCTCTCATGAGCAATTCCTTGGAGCCCACCGCCGAACAGTTCGCGGCCCTGGCCGCGCGGCCCACCGACGCACCGGTGGTGATGGTCAACCTGTTGAAGTTCAAGACGCCGGGCGGCCTGGATTCGTACCTGCGGTACGGCCAGGAGGTCGCGCCGCATCTGCAACGGGTCGGCGCCACGGTCCGCTACGCGGGAACCGCGCCGGCGTTCGTGATCGGTGACGGCGAAAGGCCTTGGTGGGATGCCATTCTCATTGTCGAGTATCCGACGCCGCAGGCTTTCATCGACATGGTGAGCACACCGGAATACGCGACAGTGCACGAACATCGCGCCGCGGGGCTCGACCGCGGCGATCTGATCGCCACGGCAGTATGGTCAGTCGCAGTCGACTGACTCGACCCTGATCGGGACCAAGGGTCTCCTGACCCTCAGAGCTTGTAACCGATGGCGCGCAGCAAATCGTGGCGCTCGGCCACGTCACGATCGCCTTCCACGCCGACGGGAGTCTGCCCATCGATGACGCCGATGATGCCGCGACCGCGCGGAGACACCGCAACAATGACATCAACCGGATTAGCTGTGGCGCAGTAGATCCCGCAGACTTCGGGCACCGCCTTCACGGGATTGAGGACATTGACCGGAAAGCCCTCTCGTAAGAAGATCACAAAGCTATGTCCGGCTGCGATGGCCAGCGCGGTGCGTGTCGCCAATTCGACCAGATCGGCGTCGTTGCCACTGCGGCGAACCAACCGCGGTCCGGATGCCTCGCAGAAGGCCACTCCGAACCGCAGCGACGGGCTCACTCCGGCCAGGGCCTCGTGCAGGTCTTCGACCGTCTTGACGAAATGCGCCTGGCCGATGACCACGTTGACATCGTCCGGCTTGTCAACGGCCACCACATCCCACGTCAACGCTGTTGTTGTCACCAACCCATGCTGCCACCCGGCGACGGGCCTCGAGCTAAAGGCTTTTGTCCCTTATGCCGGGCCGAAAGGCTTCTTTAACTCGAAGCGAGTCATCAGCCCAACAGGGGTAACCGGCGCTCGTGGCCCGGCCGGTCCAGAGCGGTTTGCATCTCCGCGCGCACGTGGCGTCGACCTCGTCGACGTCGATCGGTTCCGGAATCTGACAGACGACCTTGGCGGGTAGAGGGATGTTGGCGGGGAAAAAGCACGGTCAAACCGATGGGAGCAGCCATCCCGACATCAGCTCAGCGGCCATGTTCTCAAGACCGCCTTCGCCCCGACGTCAGTCGCGGTCTAATTGGTGGATGGAACTGATGATGCCCACCGACGCGATATTTCTGCTGGGAGAGTCGCGGGAACATCCCATGCACGTCGGCGGCCTGCAGTTGTACGAGTTGCCAGAGGGCGCCGGTCCTGGCTTCGTGCGCGAGCTTCACACGCGCTTGGTCGCCCAGCAAGACTTCCAGCCCACTTTCCGCAAGCGTCCGGCGGCCTTAGCGGGCGGGATCGGAAACCTGGGCTGGTCCTATGACAACGACGTTGACATCGATTACCACGTCCGGCGCTCGGCAGTGCCGTCGCCCGGCCGGGTCCGTGAATTGCTCGAGCTCACTTCGCGGTTGCACAGTACCCTGCTGGATCGTCACCGTCCCCTGTGGGAGACGCACATCATCGAGGGCCTCGAGGATGGCCGGTTCGCCATCTACACGAAGGTCCACCATGCACTGATCGACGGCGTCTCCGCGCAGAAACTGATGCAGCGCGTGTTGTCGACGGACCCCGACGACCCCGAAATCCGTGCGCCGTGGACCCTGCCCAAACGCAGGCGCAAGAGCAGCCCGCTGAGGCCGTTGAGTTCGGTGCTGCATGCGGCGGGATCCGTTGCGGCGCTGGCCCCATCAACGGTTTCGCTGGCCCGCGCGGCGCTGTTCGAGCACCAGCTGACGTTGCCGTTCGGGGCCCCGCGGACCATGTTGAACGTCAAGATCGGGGGTGCTCGGCGTTGTGCCGCGCAGTCATGGGCGTTGGACCGCATCAAGAGCGTCAAGAACGCCGCCGGCGTGACCGTCAACGACGTCGTGTTGGCGATGTGTTCGGGCGCCCTGCGCTATTACCTGCTCGAGCACGACGCGCTGCCGGACACGCCCCTCATCGCGATGGTCCCGGTGAGTCTGCGCACCGAGGACGAGGCCGACGCCGGTGGCAACCTCGTCGGGGCCATCCTGTGCAACCTCGCCACCAATACCGACGATCCCGCGCAGCGGCTGCAGGCGATCAGCGATTCGATGCGCAGCAATAAGAACGTGTTTTCGCAGTTGCCCCGCTTCCAGGCCCTGGCGCTGTCCGCGGTCAACACATCGGCGCTGGCTTTGGCGGCGGTTCCGGGCTGGGTCTCGTCGACGGCGCCGCCGTTCAACATCATCATTTCGAACGTGCCGGGGCCTACCCAGCCGATCTACTACGGTGGCGCCCGGCTCGACGGCAACTACCCGCTGTCCATCGCGCTGGACGGTCAGGCGCTGAACATCACCCTGTCCAACAACGCCGGCAATCTGGATTTCGGTCTGGTGGGGTGTCGGCGCAGTGTGCCGCACCTACAGCGTCTTCTCGTGCACCTGGAGTCGGCGCTCAAGGACCTGGAACGTTCGGCCGGATTCTGACCGAATGCCGAAACTCAGCGCGGGTGTGCTGTTGTACCGGACCCGCGACGGCGTCGCCGAAGTCCTCATCGCACATCCGGGTGGCCCGTTTTGGGCGCGAAAGGACAACGGGGCCTGGTCGATTCCCAAGGGGGAGTATGCCCACGACGAGGATCCCTGGGTCGCGGCGCAACGGGAATTCTCCGAGGAGCTCGGGCTTTCGGTGCCTGCAGGGACCCGGCTGGACCTCGGCCAGCTGAAACAATCTGGCGGCAAGGTGGTCACCGCCTACGCCGTCTGCGGCGACCTGGACGTGACCGAAGCGCGCAGCAACACTTTCGAATTGGAGTGGCCGAAGGGTTCGGGCACGTTGCGCGAGTTCCCGGAAGTCGATCGGGTGGGCTGGTTCTCGGTGGCGCAGGCGCGCATCAAGCTGCTGAACGGCCAGCTGGGATTTCTCGATCGATTGATGGCGAGTGCGGCGCTCGCGGGTCTACAGGAAGGGCCCTAACCCGCCGCTGACCTGGGCGCCGTCCGGTGACAGGCAGAATGGCCGCATGACGACCGCGCCGACCGAACAAGCCGAATTCCAAGGGCTGCTGCTGCAGCTGCTGGATCCGGCCAACCGGCCCGATCCGTACCGGCTCTGTGCGCAGTTTCGCAGCGACGGAGCGTTGCAGCTGCCCGACGCCAACCTGGCAGTCTTCTTGAGCTACCGCGACTGCGAAGAGGTGTTGCGGCATCCGTCGTCAAGCAGCGACAACGTCAACTCGACCGTCGCCAAGCAGCAGGCCGCGGCCGGCACCGCGCCGCGCAGGCAGTTCCCGCCGGGCTTCTTGTTTCTCGATCCGCCCGATCACACGCGGCTGCGCAGGCTGGTCAGCAAGGCGTTTGCGCCAAAGGTGGTGAGCGCGCTGGAACCCGATATTCGCTCGCTGGTCGGCGGGTTGCTCGCTCGCGTCGCCGACAAGGGCCACTTCGAAGTCGTCGAAGATTTCGCCTACCCGCTGCCGGTGGCGGTGATCTGCCGGCTGCTCGGCGTGCCGCTCGACGACGAGCCGCAGTTCAGCCGCGCGTCGGCGTTGCTGGCCCAGGCGCTCGACCCGTTTTCGACGATCACCGGCGTTCCGCCCGACGTCGCGAATGAGCGACAACAGGCCGGGGGGTGGCTGCGGGAATACTTCCACGGCCTGATCGACCGCCGCCGTTCACAACCCGGTGACGACCTGCTGTCGGGGCTGATCGCGGTGGAGGAGTCGGGAGATCAACTGACCGAGGAGGAGATCGTCTCCACCTGCAACCTGCTCCTGATCGCCGGTCACGAGACCACGGTGAATCTGATTGGGAACGCCATGTTGGCGATGCTGCGCAACCCCGGGCAGTGGACCGCCCTGGGCGGCGACCCCGGTCGGGCGTCGGCGATCGTTGAAGAGACCCTCCGTTACGACCCGCCCGTGCAATTCGTCGGCCGAGTTGCTCTCGCCGACATGATGATTGGCGGAGTCGAGGTGCCCGCGGGCGATGTCATGATGCTGCTGCTCGCCGCGGCTCACCGTGACCCCGCGGAATTCGACAGGCCCGATCTCTTCGACCCGGATCGGAAGGGGTTGCGGCACCTGGGACTTGGCCGGGGAGCGCACTACTGCTTGGGCGCGCCGCTGGCCCGGCTGGAGGCCGCCGTGGCCCTGTCGGCGGTGACAGCGCGCTTCCCGGACGCGCGGCTGGACGGCGAGCCGCAATACAAGGCCAACGTCACGCTGCGGGGACTGTCGCACCTGTCGGTCGCGGTCTAGATCACCCGCGTTCCCACGGCGGGCTCTCGCCCATCTTCCGGTAGTACTTGGCCAGGTGGCTCTTGACCCGATCGACGTCCGTCTTCGGGAGGTCGATGCCGCCGCGCGCACCGTCCATGATGGCGCCGGCCGCCATGACTCCGCGTGGCACCGCATTGAGGTTCCCGCCGACGACATCGGCGATCAACAGTTTGTACGCCGTGAAGTTGTCCTTCTTGTCGTTGTCGTACCAGACGTGGGCGTCGCGGTATCGCTGGTTCGGCGCGTCTTCGGCTCCGGCCCACTTGCGGACCCGCTTCTCGGCGGCGTCACCGTCCCACTTGCGGTCGCGATCGGCCAACGGCAGGTCCTGAAACGCTGTCACTGACATGTGCGTTTACGTGCCCGCTTCGGGCCGGATTAAACGCTCGCGTTCGTGTTCGCATTGGATGACGGGCGAACCCTACGGCGCCCGGACACGCCTTTTTGGAGGCGGATAAACCGACCTGGCAATCGTCGCCGAGATCCATCCGATCAGCCAGCCGCCTCCGACCAACAGGTAGGTGTGCAGGCGGTCGGGATACCGAACCGCTACAAAAGCCAGAATCACAGCCCACACGAGCGCGCAAGCAATGCTGTAAGAGGTGTAGGTCTTTCGCGAGGGCATGACAATAAGCCTAAGCCCGCATCGTGCGGGCGCCGGCACAATCAACCGTCGGCGAGCTGTGCTCCCTACCGGCGGAGCATTAAGCGCTCGCGTTCGAGTTATCCACAGATGGAAGTTTGTCCACAGGCCGGCATTTCGGCTGTAAGCCGCGTCATTGCGTGTTGCCTCACGTCAAGATGCGCGCGAGGGTGGTTTCGTTGCCTCATGTGATTGTGCGCGCTTGGGGACTCGGGCCCGGGTGGCGGGTTGGGACTTGCTGGTGGTCATTTTGTGAAGCTGTGCGGTCAGGGCCTGGATCTGACGCTGGGTGGCCGCGGGGTTGATCAGAGCGTGGGTTCGGGCGAGAGCGGCTATGCGGTCGACTGTGGTGTCGGGGTGATTGATGGCGCGGTGGAATGGGGTGGTCGCGGTGTCGTATTTCTTGGTCACCTTGGCGCCGTCACGGACCTTGGATATCAGCTTCTGCTGTGGGTAGAAGTAGTTGGTCAACTGGGACTGAAGCTGCCAGATTTCGTTGAGTAGCAACAGTTCTGGAGCGGTGTCGTAGCGGTGGTAGCCGACGACTGTGCGGACCACTGCCCAGTTTTTCTGCTCGACGTGGCAGCCGTCGTTCTTGTTTGTCGGCCGCGCGCGGGTGAAGGTGATCTTGCGGTTTCTGCACCAGATGAACAGATAGACGTTGATGAACTCAGCTCCGTTGTCCGAGTCCACCCCCAGGATCGGGAACGGCACCTTGTTGGCGATGCCTTCGAAGGCGGCCAGGACGCATTTGGCCTCTTTGCTGGGCACTGAGCGGTTCTCGGTCCAACCAGTGGCGACGTCAGTGACCGTGAGCGTGAATGCGAACGGGCCGATGGTGTTTCCGCCGTCGTGGGAGACCAGATCGATCTCAACGAAGCCCGGCTTAGCGTCGTCCCAGTCTGCCCAGGTGCGTATTGGGATCTGAGCTCTCAGCAGCGATCCGGGCTTGGTGGCGCGACGCCCCTTGAGCTGACGTTTGGCTCGTTCACCCGCCAGGCGACGATCGATGGTGGCCGCCGACATCGACACTAGGAGTTCTGCGGTGTCCTCGTCGATGACCAGTTCGCCGAAGTGCCGTAACACTGCCACTAGTTCGTTCAACATCGGCGCCAGTCGCTTGCCTGCCGGCATCCCCAGTACCAGCCAGCACGTCGTAAGCGCAGCAATCACATCCGGCCCGTAGATCGGGGGACGCGGACTTCGCCTCGGCGCTACCACCTTGGGCTGCAGCGCAGCCTTGAGCGCTTTGCGGGCATGGTTACGGTGCCACCCCGTGTTGGCGCACAACTCGTCCAGAATCCTGCTCTTGACTCGCCTATCCGCCACCACGTAGCGGATCGCGGTCATCTCGGTCACAGCCCTGCGCTCGGCCAACGTCCATCCCATCGTCTGGGCCTACCGAGACCCGCACTGATCGCTCAGGTAGGCACGCCGCACGCGCGCATTTTCAATGAGGCAACGAATAGCCACTGAGCGCGCATAAAAGGCGATTCAACGCGATTGTGCGGCGCTACTATCGAAAGTATGTTCGATGCTGATCTTCCGACCGTCGAGGCGCTGGCGCGCGCCGAGGACGGGGAAGTGGTGGCCGCGATCGCCGACTGCGCACGGGTGGAGGCCGCAGCCGCGGCGCGCCGGCTGACGGCCATAGCGGAGCTGGTGCATCGCCGTGCCGACGGACCCACCGTCTCGGCCCAATGGTCGTGCGACAACTGGGACGCCATGGCCGCCGAAGTCGCCGCGGCACAAAACATCAGCCACGCCATGGCCTCCGGGCAGATGTACCTGGCCGCCGCACTGCGCAACCGGCTCCCCCAGGTGGCGGCGCTCTTCGGCGAGGGAACCATCAGCGCCCGGCTGGCGGCGACCATCGTCTGGCACACCGATCTCGTAAAAGACGCCGACACACTGCGATTGATCGATAAGACGTTGGCCGAAGACGCGGCACTGTTCGGCCCGATGTCGGCGAACAAGACCGCACAAGCCGTCGACGCGGTGGTGGACCAATACGATCCGGGGGCGCTGCGGAGAACCCGCGCAAGCGCCCGCAGCCGCGACGTCGTCATCGATCGATCCGATGATGGGGCGGGCACTGCCGCCATGTGGGGTCGCCTCTACACGCACGATGCGGCCGTGCTGGACCGGCGCCTGTTGCAGATGGCTCACGATGTGTGTGACGACGATCCGCGCACCGTTGCCCAGCGCCGCGCCGACGCGTTGGGAGCGCTGGCCGCCGGCGCGGACCGGCTCGCGTGTGGTTGCGGAAACGCGGACTGCCGGTCCGGTGCCGACAAGGACGAGCGGGCGGCCAGCGTGGTGATCCATGTGGTTGCGGACGCGGTGGCGCTGGACGCCAACCCGGACCCGCATATGGCGGGCCAACCGGCGCGAAGGCCCATCACAGACCAGACGACCCTCACGGAGGCGCTGGCGCCCGATCCCGAGCCCGACGTGCCGCAGCCCCGCCCGCCCGCTCTGGTCACCGGCGGCGGCGTGATATCGCCGGCGCAGGTCGCGGAACTGATCCGTGGCGGCGCGAAAGTCAGGCCGGTGCGCCATCGCGGCGACGCAAAGCCGGAGCCGGGGTATCGCCCGTCGGCCGAGCTGGAGCGGTTCATCCGATGCCGGGACATGACGTGCCGGTTCCCCGGTTGCGATCGACCCGCCGAGTTCGCCGACATCGACCACACGGTGCCCTACCCCCTCGGCCCCACCCACGCGTCCAACCTCAAATGCCTGTGCAGGAAACATCACCTGCTGAAGACTTTCTGGACGGGTTGGCGCGACGAGCAATGGCCGGATGGCACCGTGGTGTGGACGTCGCCGGCCGGGCGGACCTACACCACGCGTCCGGGCAGCCGTCTGTTGTTCCCCGCGCTGTGCGTGTCGACGGGCGAATTGCGAATCGCTTCAACGCCATATCGTTCTCCCGGCGATCGCGGCGTCATGATGCCCACACGTCACCGGACCCGACAACAAGAGCGCGCTCGCCGCATTGATGCCGAACGCGCCCTCAACGCCGCCCACGTCGCCGAACGCAACCAGCCGCCACCTTTCTAGCCCCGATCCCAGGCCGGGCACGATGTCACCGAGGCTGAAGGTGACCGGCTGTTCGAGTTGTTCGTAGGTACACGAGCGGGGATCGCGGTCCGGGCGCCACCGGTTGAACTGCGCGGTGTGACGAAAGCGCCGGCCTTCCATGTGGTCGTAGCGGACCTCGACCACGCGATCCGGGCGCAGCGGCACGAACGAAAGATCCTTTCCGGCGTTCCAGCGCGAGAATTCGTTCTTGCGCGGCGTTCGTTCGCCGGCCTGGTGGGCGGCCCAGTTCCATGGGTGGCCTTCGAAATCGGTGACGAGCGGCTGCAGCTCGGTGAACAGCCGCCGCCGTTCGGCCATCGGAAAGGCGCCGATCACACCGACCGACGCGAGCTGGCCATCGTCCTGGTAGAGCCCGAGCAGCAGCGAACCGATCGCGTCGCCGCCGGACTTGTGCACGCGGTAGCCGGCGACCACGCAGTCGGCGGTCCGCTCGTGCTTGATCTTGAACATGACGCGCTTGTCGGGCTGATAGGTGACGGTCAGCGGCTTGGCGATGACACCGTCGAGGCCGGCTCCCTCGAATTCGTCGAACCAGCGCTGCGCGATATCGATGTCGGTGGTGGCCGGGGTGACATGGATCGAGGGTCCGGAGCCGGCCAGGGCGTCGACGAGGGCGGCGCGCCGCTCGCTGAACGGTCGCCGCGTGTAGTCGTCGTCGCCCAGGGCGAGCAGGTCGAACGCGATGAAGGACGCCGGCGTCGTCTCGGCAAGCATCCGCACCCGCGAATCCGCCGGGTGGATGCGTTGTTGTAGCGCGTCGAAATCCAGGCCATGGTCGGTAGCGATGACGATCTCCCCGTCGATCACGCAGCGCTCGGGCAGCTCCGCCCGCACCGCGGCCACCAACTCGGGGAAGTAGCGCGTCATCGGGCGCTCGTTGCGACTGCCGAGCTCGACCTCGTCGCGGTCCCGGAAACAGATGGACCTGAATCCGTCCCATTTGGGTTCGTAGGAGGCATCGGGCGGGATCGACCGCACCGACTTCGCCAGCATCGGCGACACCGGGGGCATGACAGGTAGGTCCATAGGCCGATTGTGCTGGAATCTTTGGTATGGCTGCTGCAGAAGAGCTCGACGTCGACGGTGTCGCGGTGCGGCTGACCAATCCGGACAAGGTCTATTTCCCAGAGTTGGGCTCGAAAGGCACCAAGCGGCGCCTCGTCGAGTACTACCTCGCCGTGGCGGGCGGTCCGATGCTCGACGCGCTCCGCGACCGGCCCACCCATCTGCAGCGCTTCCCGGACGGGATCGACGGCGAGGAGATCTACCAGAAGCGGATTCCGCAGCACCATCCCGACTATCTGCAGACCTGCCGGGTGACGTTCCCGTCGGGACGGACCGCCGACGCGCTCAAGGTGACGCACCCCGCGGCGGTCGTGTGGGCGGCACAGATGGGCACCATCACGTTGCACCCGTGGCAGGTGCGCTGCCCGGACACCGACCACCCCGACGAGTTGCGCATCGACCTGGATCCGCAGCCCGGCGTCGCTTTCGAGCAGGCGCGTGCGGTCGCCGTCGACGTGTTGCGGCCATTGCTCGACGAGCTCGGCCTGGTGGGGTATCCCAAGACGTCCGGGGGGCGCGGCATCCATGTGTTCCTGCGGATCGCCACCGACTGGGATTTCATCGAGGTGCGCCGCGCGGGCATCGCGCTGGCCCGCGAGGTTGAGCGACGCGCGCCCGAGGCCGTCACCACGTCGTGGTGGAAGGAGGAGCGTGGCGAGCGCATCTTTCTGGACTTCAACCAGAACGCCCGGGACCGCACCATGGCGTCGGCTTACTCGGTGCGGCGCACCCCGATCGCGACGGTGTCGACGCCGCTGACGTGGGACGAGCTGGCCCATGCGGAACCGGACGACTACACCATGGCGACGGTGCCCGGCCTGGTGAAGGACCGCGAGGACCCTTGGGCCGCAATCGATGACGTGGCGCAGTCGATCGCACCCTTGCTGGAGATGGCCGGGGCCGACGAAGAGCGCGGTCTCGGCGACATGCCGTATCCGCCGAATTACCCGAAGATGCCCGGCGAACCGAAACGCGTTCAGCCCAGCCGAGATACGGATTTGAACCGAAATAAGACCCGTCGGTGACGTCGTGCGCTCGCCGGCATGGCCGGCCCGACTAACCCCGTCAGCCGAACCGATGAAACTAGCCTTTGATGCTATGCCGGTGGCTGTTCGGGCGTTGTGTGCGACGCTCGCTGCGCTGCTGCTGCTGGGGATTGCGGGTGTGGCAGCCGCGGGGAGAGTGAATGCGCAGCCGCTTAGCGCAGGACTCGGCGAAAGGGCGGTTGGTTGGGACGTCTACCGGCGATTGGATCGCTTGCCGTACCTGGCCGCCGACACGCAAGCCTTACAGGTGTCGAGCTTTGATCGGAGCGGCGGCGATTTCGATCTCTCCACCGGTAACCGCAACGGGACAGGGGGATGCCTGGCGTCGGGCGGTGCCGGCTGTGTCATCGCGGAGAATCGCGGCGCCGGAGAGGTCGATTCGATCTGGTTCACTCGCGACGGCGGCAATGTGCGCGCGATCGGGAAGATTCGCATCGAGTTGGATGGACAGACAGTACTAGACGCACCGCTGCAATCGGTGGTCGACGGCGCGCTGGGCGCGCCATTCGTATGGCCTCTTGTGGCCAACGCCGCGCAGTCGCCCGGCGGCGTCTACATCAAGGTACCGATGCCGTACCGGCAGTCGATGCGGATCAGCGTCGACTCGCATCTGGAGTACTACCACGTCGATTATCGGCAGTTTGCGACCGCCGACGGCGTGACCACATTCTCGCCCGCCGACCCCGGGCTCGACGTACTCGCCACCCTCCGTGCCGCGGGCACCAGCGATCCCAAACCGGCAGAATCAACTGCGGTACATGACAATCGCGTTGTCGACGTTCCTGCCGGCACCGGGGTGACGATCGCGGAATCGACCGGGTCGGGCAGCATCTCTGCGCTGCGACTGCAACTACGGGACCCGACGGATCAACCCCTGAGTGGGCTGCGGCTCCAGATCGAGTTCGACGGCCAAACGCTGGTCGACTCTCCACTTGGGGAATTCTTCGGCGCCGGACTGGGCGCCGTCACTGTCCGATCGCTGATGTTCGCCACACTCCGTCAACCCGGGGGGTCGTTGGCGCTGTCGGAGTGGTGGCCGATGCCTTTCGCCCGCACCGCCCGCGTCACCCTGCTCAACACGACCGACGATCCCGTCCCCGGCATCGACAGCGACGTCGTAACCACACCCGATCCCCGGTGGGCGCCCGCACTAGCCAGCGGCCGCGCCGGCTACTTCACCGCGCGATCGCATGCCGGGCCAACCGCTTTCGGTCAGGACTGGTTGTTCGCCGACGAACATGGCCACGGCAAATTCGTCGGGGTCAGCCAGGCCATCCGCGGTCAGCGCATCAGAACGGCGTTTAGCGACGAAGCCCCTTACTTCCTCGAAGGAGCCGAACGTGTGTACACCGACGGCTCCGCGTCACCGCAGTGGTATGGCACCGGCACCGAGGACTTCTACGAGGGCGGCTGGTACTTCAAGGACGGCACCCGCTTCAGCGACCCGCTCACCGGACAGCCCGATCGGCGCACGGCCACCGGCGGCTGCCCAGACTACTGCGTCGCCGTCTATCGGCTCATGCTCTCCGACGCCATCGACTACCACTCCGCGATCCGCTTCGGCATCGAGCACGGCAAGCGGAATATGGTCCAACCCGACTACAGCTCAACCGCTTTCCTGTACACGCAACCCGGCGACACTCTTGCGCCCGGCGACGATGTCTTCCCCGGCGATCCGGTCAGTCGACTCCTGCACGGCTACGCCGACGCCGACGCCACGGATCAATTGCTGGTCAGCGAATTCGAAGGCAACGACGACACCCATCCGGTCATCGGATCGGTCCGCGCCACCAACGCGGCGATCACGTTCCATGTTGAAACCGACCCGAATAACCGCGGGATCCTGCTGCGCCGCACGTCGGATCAAGCGGATGGCTTCCAATCGGCGAATGTCGCCGTCGACGGCGTCCCCGTCGGCAACTGGCTACAGCCGCGCAGCAACAACTTTCATCGTTGGCTCGATGACACCTACCTCTTGCCGCGATCGGTAACTGCGGGCAAAGCGCAGCTGACAATCGCCCTCACGCCCGCGCTCGACTCCCCGCCCTGGACGGCGAGCCGCTATCAGATCGAAACCCTGACGGCGTCAACCGATTAGACGGCGCGCGCCAACACGGCCCGACTGGCGAGCAGGGCGACCCCGACGCCCGTCAACCCACCGACCGGAGCCACCAATGACGACCATCCCGACAGTACGAAATAGCCGAAGGCGGCACCGACGACGAGCAAGGCCGCATGCACGGGCGTCCAGCGTGCGATCGACGGCAACCGGAACGACAAGCCCATGCCGAGCAGCAGCGCCAACACGTGACCGAACGCGGTGAAGTCGGCGTCAAGGGTCGCCACCAACGCAATGCCGAGCCACCAACCGATCCAGGCCGGACGCCAGCGCAACGGCATCGATGCGGTCAGGGCGCCCAGCACGCACGCCGCGCCATAGCTGCTCCCGACGTCGGTGGCGCGCGCAACCGAGAACGGCAGCCATCCGGTCTCCACCGCGGCGACCAGCCCCACCGCGAGGATCAAGGTGGCGCCGATATGGCCGACCGCAAAGGTGATCAGCAGTCCCCTGCCGCGCCAGATGAGTTCGCCCAGCGCCAGCAAGCAGACCAGCCCCGGCAACCAGAGATAGACGTCGCCGCCGTCGCTGACGAAAGCGCTAGCGACCAAGGTGCCCAGGTGGCCGTGGGCCAGGTTGTGCAGGTTGGTGCTCATTTCGCTGACGACCGCGGCGCGGGTGTGCGCGCCCAGTGCCGTCAGGGTGACGGACACCGCGAGCAGCATGGCGGTGTACGCCGCGGTGACCCGCAGGCGGTCGGCGCGCAGGCGAACGTCCGTGCTGGGCAACGTCATTGGCCGTTCCAGCCGCGGTCGCGGGCCAGCAGGTCGGCGACGGTTTCGCGGCGCACCAGTTCACGAGACCGACCCCCGGAGACCGCGATGAGTGGTGGGCGACCCACCAGGCTGCGGCTTGATTCCGTTGAGTGCTGATAGGCGCCGGTGCATGCCACCGCCA
Organism: uncultured Actinomycetota bacterium; assembly: GCA_963820045.1. GTDB lineage: Bacteria > Actinomycetota > Actinomycetes > Mycobacteriales > Mycobacteriaceae > Mycobacterium. The sequence goes on along the minus strand of CAWFYN010000010.1, from coordinate 408,309 downwards.
GCAGATCTCCGGGCCGGATGTCTGCGGGCAGCTCGACGCCGCGGGCGATCTCGTCGCCGGTGCCACGCCGGCCCACGACGGTGACGGGTGCGGTCGCAGTCGGACGGTGCCGATTGGCCAGTGCCACCGTGTATTTCGCGCCGGGGCTCCCCGTCTGGGGGATGTCGACCGAGCCACCGTCCACCGCGACGAAGGTGTGACCGCCGGGCTGGCGTTTGACGGCGATCACCCGGCACAGGGTCATCCCGGCGCGCGCGGCAATCGCCTGGCCCGGCTCGAGCACGATCTGCGGGCGAGGGAATTCGTGCTCGGCACAAGCGGATTCCAGCGCGGTGTCGATCTTGGACCCAAGCGACCGCAGGTTGAGGTCCGGGTCGCCGGAAAGGTACGGGACCGCGTGTCCGCCGCCGAGATTGAGCTCGGTGAGCACGACCTGATGGCGGTCGCGGACCTCGGCCATCACGCCGATCATCTGCCGGATCGCCTCACCGTAGAGCGAGGCGTCGGTGAGCTGCGACCCGAGCCGGCAGTGCAGCCCGACCAGGTCCAGCCATGGCTGGTCCAGCACACGCCTGAGGGCGCCGGCCGCCTGGCCCCCGGCCAGGGCGAAGCCGAATCTCTGGTCGATCGCCCCGACGTCGGGGATGACCCCCACCAGGACACGCTGACGGTGACGGACCCGGCAGGCGAGAAGCGAGATCTCGCTCGGTGTGTCGACGACAATCGGCCCGACGCCTGCGGCGACCGCGTCATCCAGCTCGGCCGCCGTTATGACGCCGTCCAGGACGATCCGTGACGCCGGGATGTCGGCGGCCAGCGCGGTGGCCAGCTCGCCGGCCGAGCAGACGTTCACGCCGGCCCCTTCGTCCGCGGCCCAGCGGGCCACGTCCACACTCAACAGCGCCTTGCCGGCGTAAATCAGCTCGGCGTCGGGCAGCGTCGCCCGATAGCAGCGGATGCGGGCCCGAAAATCCTCCTCGTCCACTACACGGGTGGGGGTGCCGAACTCAGCGGCAATGTCGTCGGCGGCCACGTCACCGACGCACAGTCGGCCCAGGTCGTCGACGTAGGCGCTCAGCGGCCAGACCGCGCGATCGAGGTGCGGGTTCAGCCCGTGCCTCAGCGACGGAAGCAGCTCGAAGAGCGTCATGCCTCCACGGTGCCGGTCCCGGAGCGGGCGTGCCGCGCTCTTAACGAAGCCTTCACACCCGGGCGACAAATCTTCACAGATTCGGAACACTGGCGGCGATCGAGGCGATCACCTCGCCCAAACCGCTTCAACACCAATGGTCATGGGCAACGACGTCACCGGGCGCCGGCTCGAACCCGGTGCGAAGCTCGCCACCCCAGGTGCCGAATTCGAAGGTCTTGCGCGACCACGCCGCCTTCTGCACCGGCGCAATGTGCTTCCACGTCTCGTAATCGCCCGGCCGGTATCGCCGATGCAGCGCATAGAACACGCGGATGTCCGCGCTGCGGGCGACGTCGAGCACCTGCTTCATGTGGGTGACGCAGTCGTTGCCCTCGATGACGCCCTTCAGGCGATCCACACTGCCATCATCTCTCGCCGACGTCTTGACTGCCTCCTCTGCGCGCTGCTAGACATGGGTGCGGCGCAAATTTGGGCGATCGCCCAAAACGCCGCGAGTGGAGGTGGAAAGCATCGATGACCGTCGCCAATGACACGGACGTCTACTACGACCCCTACGACGTCGGCATCAACGCCGACCCGTATCCGACCTACGCGCGGCTGCGCGACGAGGCGCCGATCTATTACAACGAGCGTTACGATTTCTGGGCGCTGTCAAGGCATTCCGATGTCGAACGCGCACTGGCAAGCTGGGAAACGTTCTCCAACAGGCGCAGTGACATCCTCGAGCTGATCCAGTCGAAGTTCGACATGCCCGGTGGTGTCATGATGTTCCAGGATCCGCCCGAACACACGAGGCTGCGCGGCCTGATGTCGCGGGTGTTCACCCCCCGCCGGATGGTCGCACTCGAGGACCAGATTCGGCAATACTGCGTGCGGTGCCTGGATCCGCTGGTCGGCGCGCAAGGCTTCGACATCATCGCCGAACTGGCGTCGATGATGCCGATGCGGGTGATCGGGATGCTGTTGGGAATCCCGGAGTCCGAACAGGTCTCGGTGCGCGACGCCAACGACGCGAATTTGCGCACCAAGCCGGGAGCACCGTTGAAGGTCGCCGACGCCGACTCCATCGCCGACGGCCGGATCTACGCCGATTATGTGGAGTGGCGGTCCAAGAACCCCTCCGACGATCTGATGACGACGCTGCTGAACGTCGAGTTCGACGACGACTACGGGGTGCACCGGAAGCTGACCCGCAAGGAGGTGCTGCATTACACGCAGGTGGTGGCGGGGGCGGGCAACGAGACGACCGGCCGGCTGATCGGCTGGCTGGCCAAGGTCCTCGCCGAGCATCCCGACCAGCGTCGCGCGGTCCACCGGGATCGCTCGCTGTTGACCCGTACCGTCGACGAGACGCTGCGATTCGAACCGACGGGGCCGCACGTCGCGCGTTGGATGGCAAGGGATTTCGAGTGCTACGGCACGACGGTGCCGGCGGGCAGCGCCATGCTGCTGCTGTTCGGCGCCGCCAACCGCGATCACCGGCGCTACACCGAGCCGGACACCTACAACATCCGCCGCGAGAACATCTCCCACATCACGTTCGGCAAAGGTGTGCACTACTGCCTTGGCGCCAACCTGGCCCGCCTCGAGGGCCGCGTCGCACTGGACGAAATTCTCAACCGCTGGCCCGAGTGGGACGTCGATTACGACACGGCGCAGTTGGCCTCGACATCGACCGTGCGTGGCTGGGAGCGGTTGCGAGTGGTATTGCCCTGAATCAACTCGGCATCTCGAATCGGTCGACGATTCGGTTCACCAGCGCAACGGCCTCCCGGTGGCCGGTCGTGGCTCCCAGCGCCTGCTCCAGGATCAGCATGCGACCGACCGCGGCGATGATGACCGCGATGCCGGCGGGCGGGAAATCGCCCGGATCCAGGTCATGTTCGCGGACGATGAAATTCAGTGCGGTGGTCTGCATTTCGCGCCACCGCTGGAACCAGGCCGCGATCTCGGCCCTGATCTCCTTGCGATGATTGGCGAGCCCCATGAACTCCAACAGCAGCCGGGTGTCCTTCGGCTCGATGAGCGTGTTCCAAAAGGCATGCAGGGGCCGGTCGGATTCGAGCGCTCGCTGTTGGCGCTCCAGGTAGGCGGCCGCGCCGCGCCGGAAGACGTTCAGGTAGAGCTCGTCCATGGTGGGGAAGTAGTAATGCACCAAGGCCGGTTTGACTCCGGCCTCGGCCGCGACCCGGCGCGACGTTGCCGCGGCGTAGCCCTCGTCGACCATGACCCGGATCGTCGCGTCTATCAGCATGTCGCGGGTGCTGGAGTCCCTGCCCATCAACGGACCCTAATTTGGGCGATCGCTAAAAATCAACACGGCGTGTGGGACAGGCCCAGGCCTTGTCGATGATTAGGGAATCGGCGACCGGGGAATTGTCATCCGACAGTTCAAAAAGTGAAGGAAAAAAACCGTGGCTCCAAGCTTCAAAGACGTCATTGCGTCCAAGTACTTGCTTCTGACCACATTCACCAAGGACGGCCGCCCGAAACCGACGGCGATCTGGGGCGTGCCCGACGGGGACAAGCTCCTGGTGATCACCGACGATGGGTCGTGGAAGGTGAAGCGGATCAACAACACGCCGCGGGTGACGATCGCGCGGAGCGGACCCCTGGGCAAGCCGAAGAGCGAGCCGGTCGAAGGGATCGCGCGCATCCTGCCGAAGTCGGAGACGCGGCGGGTGTACAACGCCGTGCTCAAGCGGTACTGGTACCACGCCTGGTGGTTCTACGCGCACTCGATCGTGCGCGGCGGCGTCGACAAGGTGCACGTCGGGCTGGAAATCAAACCGGCCGCTTAGCGTCGCTCTTGGGGTCGATGAGGATCTTCGCGTGCTCCTCTGGGTCACCGAGGGCATCGAACGCGGCTTCGACGCCGGACAACCCGACCGTCCCCGTCATCAGCGGTGTCACGTTGACCTTGCCGTCGGCGAGCATGTGCAGGGTGTCGCGGAACTCCAGGGGCGTGTAGCCGAGCACGAACCGCAGGTCGATTTCTTTGTTGATCGCCATGGCCGGTCGAATGCGGTCGGCGCCCATGCAGACGCCGACGACGACGACGCGCGAGAACAGGGGCGCGCTGGAGATGATGCCGTCGATGATGCCCGGGACGCCGACGCATTCGAAGATGACGGGATGCTTGGGCGTTGCCGCGCCGGCGGCTTCGGCGGCGCGCCACACGTGCCACCACGGCAGCCGTAGCCGCTGCAGCTTCTCAATTGTCCCGACGGCGAGGTCGAACGCCTCGAGGATGCCTTGCAAATGTTTGCGCCCCGCCGCGGTCGCGTACGGCGAGTCTTGCGCGGGGTCGACGACGATATCGGCCCCGCACGCCGTCGCGAGTGCCCGGCGGCCCGCCGCGAAGTCGCTCGCGACGACGGTGCGCACCCCGTGCGACTTGAGCATGCAGATCACCGCGAGACCGATTGGCCCGCAACCGATGACAATGGCGACGTCACCCTTGCCCACCTCGCCGCGCCGAACGGCGTGCCACCCGACGGCCATCGGCTCGGTCAGCGCGGCGACGTCGGGGGCCAGCCCGTTCGGAACGGGAAGTGTCAGCGACTGCTCGACCAGGAGCTGCTCGGCGTAGGCGCCCGGCGCCATGGTCGACAGCCCGATCCCGTGCACCGCCTTGCCGCGCCGCAGCAGCGGCAGGGCGACCACGCGCGTGCCGGGCCGCGGTGCCTTACGCGTGCCCGGGCCGTAATCGAGCACCTCGCCGCAGAATTCGTGGCCGAACACCACCTGCTGATCGGACCGCATGAAGGCGTCGTACCCCGACTCGGCCATCACGTCGGCGAGCTCGTCGCAGTGCCGGCGCGCGTGCAGATCCGATCCGCAAATGCCGCACCGGAGGACGTCGATCAGCAACTGGCCTTTGGCCGGCGTCGGCGTGGGCAGGTCCACCACTTCGAGCTTTGCGTTCGTGCACGTTACGCTCTTCATCCGTCGATCCTCCTACACGGTGGCCGACTTGGGACCCGCCGGTTGCAGTCCTGCCGCCTCTTTCAGCTCTCCGTAGGCCCGCCGCGTGCACCGGGCGAGGTGCGGTAGGTCACCGAGTGCCGCGGCGTTGCCGACGAAGCCGAAGTCCATGCTGTCGTGGTAGGACGCGAAGGTGGCGTTGAGTCCGATCGACGCCGCGAGGGCGGAAACCGGGTAGATGCCGAGGAGGCGTGCACCGTTGAGGTATCGGATCTCCTTGGCGCCCGCCACGTTGGAGATGACGAGGTTGCACGCCGGGTGGGCGACGCGGTCCAGGTGCGTAGAAGAACCCAGGCCGGCGAGCGCCACGAGCCCGGCCGCATAGGTGAGTGCCGCCTCGCTGGACATGCGGCCGAGTTCCTTCTTGCACGCGGCGACCGAGTCCACCACCTGGCGGATCCGTTCCGGCATGCTCGCTCCGGGCTCTCCGAGTCGCGGGAACACCGCCGACACTCGCGTGCCGATCGCCGTATCCCCGCCGGCGCGCAGCGACACCGGACACATCGCAATGAAAGGGTGCGCGAAGGCCCGGCCCGTCTCGCGTAGGTAGGCGTGCAGGCCGGCGTCGACGACGGTGACCGCCACGTCGTTCAGGGTCGCCCCGAGTCGCCGCCCGACCTCATGCATCTCTTCGAGCGGCAAGGAAAGCGTCGCGAAGCTTCGCCCGATCTGGAGCGGAGCGTTGGTAGGGGCATGTTGGGCCCCAAACGGCAGACTGCCCTCCAGATGCGATCGGAAGATACTCGCGAGCACCTTGCGCAGCGCGCCGACCGAAATCTGGTTGAGCGCCTCGACCTGCGTGATGGTGCCGCGAATCGAGTCGGCGATCCGCGACGTGAGGGGCGTCGGCGGATGCGGCGTGGGATCCGGTGCGCCCAGCGCAAAGGCGGGCGCCGGGACGGTGCGCTCCCCGGTCATGCTCAGCCCTGCGTAGAGACGCTTGAGGCCCGATTCGCCGTCGATGATCGAGTGATGGGTCTTGGTGTAGATCGCGAACATGCCGTCCGGCACCCCGTCGATCACCCAGCACCGAAAAAGCGGCCGGTCACGGTCGAGTTGTGGCTCGTGCAGATCGGCGACGAGCCGCAGCAGGTCCTCGTAGGAGGAGCGAGCGGGGAGGGCCAGGTGTCCGACGTGGTAGTGGGGGTCCCAGTCCGCCACCTCTCGGAAATGGGGCGCGCGCCGACCGAGCAGCTCCGGAACGTAGTTGAAGGGCGGCGCCGGCGTGCACGCCCGGTACGCCTGCACGATCTCGCGCACTATGGGCGCGCGCCCGGCCGGCTTCTTGAACAGCAGCATGGCGCCGACGTGCGTCGTGCCCGCCGGCGACTCGATCAGCAGCCATGAAAGGTCCAGGGGCGGAATCGGTTTGGTCATGCCATATCTCCCATCCGGCGCGCAGGGGTCCGAACGTTATGGCGATGTTCTCTCCGCAGACCGCAGTCCACGAGGGCATTAGGGCCCCGGTGCGGCGGTCGTAGGTCCTTCAGCGCAAGGTTCAGCCGCTCGCCGCGCGATACGCCGCCAACGTGTCCGCCACGGTTTCCTGCGGATCCCGGTACTTGATGCCGAGCTCGCGTTCGCTGGGCGAATCGTCGGAGGCCGGCATCTGCGTGTAGTACTGCATCCCGGCCCACGTGAAGGGCGTCTCGAACGGCAGGAAGCGACCGGCCCGATCCAGCACCGCCCCCGCCACGCGCAGCGCGGCGTCGGGAATCGGGACCGAGACCATGGGCGTCCCGGCAACCTCGCCGAGCATGGCGGCAAGCTCGGCCGCCGGCACCCGATGGCCGCCCGCGGTGTAGCGGCGCGGCCCGCGCCCGGGATCCAGCAGCGCAGCGTGCAACGCGGCCAGGTCGCGGACGTCGACGATCAACCACGCCGCGCTTCGCCCGGGGATCGCATGCATCTGCACGGCCGCCCTGACGCCCTCGCCGGCCTCGCCGAACTGGTCTCCGACCGGCGGGCCGAGCACCATGCCGGGATAGGTGATGTTCACCGGCGCGCCGGCATCCTGCAGGCCGCGGGCGTAGATGTCGACCTGCGCCTTGGACGTCCCGTATCCGTCGGCTCCGCCGACCACCGGCAGGTCCGCGGTCAGCGTTTCCAGGCTCGGATGGAACAGCGCCGTGAAGCTGGACACATGAATGATGGGATCCAACCCCAGCTCGACCGACTGACCGAGGACGTTCTGGGCGCCCTGCATGTTCGTGGTGAGCATCTGCGTCGTCTGCCGCGGGTCGGTGGCGACCAGGGCGGCGCTGTGCACGACCGCTTCGCATCCGTCCAGCGCCCGACGCACCGCCATGCGGTCGGTGATATCGGCGACGGCGAAGTCGGACACGTCGACGCCCAGCTTCGCCACCGAAGTCTCCAGCTTGCCGGGGTTGCGCACCAAAAACCGGATGGAATGCCCCGCGTCGGCGATGGCCTTGGCCGTCCAGCCGCCGACGAATCCCGTACCGCCTGTGATCAGAACGCGCATGGTGCGATCCTTGCAGGACCTTTCGGCCTACAGGTGACTGGAGGCGAAGTTGGCTGCTTGGCCGGTCATCCCGTTGATCCCGTAGGAGATGTGCGGGCCGAGGTCGTTGCCGCCGCCGCTGCCGCACACCGGGTCGCCCTGCGCGCACAGCTCCAGGGTCTTCGGCTGATACAGCGGGCCGATGGCCAGCGGCGGCGCGTGGTACTTCTGCAGGAAGTCACCCGACGGCGTTCCGAACAGGGTGACCGCTGCGACGTGGTTCGCGACGTCCGGCGGCATGGGCGCCGGCACCGCAGACGCGGGCACGCCCGCCGGTACCGCCGCCGAGGTGACATACCCGGCCAAGGCGGCGCCCTGCGAGTAGCCGCCGAGCACCTCGCGGGTGTTGGGGCAGTTTTTGGCCATGGCTTCGACGTGCGAGCTCGCGTCGCGGATGCCGTCCACGACCGTGCGCGGGAAGTCGGGATTCGAAAAGTCCGTGCTGGCAGGGTAGTTGACCGCATAAACGCCGAGCGAGCGGGAACCGATCTGCGAACGCAGCGCGTCCACAAAGGACCCCCCGATGCCGCCGATCCCGGGCGGCTCGCCCGACCCGCGGGCGAACACCACCTCGACATCGGGACACGGCTCCGCGGACGCCGACGGGCTGGGCGCGCTGGACACCAGCGCCCCGGCCACTACCGCTCCAAGTCCGACAAGCGCCGGCAGCCGGCGCAGCCCGGCAAGCCTGCTCACTTCTTGAAGGCGTCTTTCACCTTTTCGCCGGCGTCCTTCAGGCTGGACTTCGCCTGATCCGCCCGGCCCTCGTCCCTGGTGTCGTGGTCCCCGGTCGCCCTGCCGACGGTCTCCTTGGCCTTGCCGCCCAGGTCCTCGATCTTGTTCTTCAGCTTGTCTTCGTTGCTCATGCCGCTGTGGCTACCCAGCAATAGGAGATATTGAAACCCTCGCCCTGCCATCATGGAGGCTGTGAGCGCCGCAATCGTGGTGGCAGTGGTGGTGGGTCTGATGCTGCTGGGCATCGGCATGGTGGTGAACCAACTCCTCCGGCTGCGCAAATATCTCGGGGACTCGCCGGCTGTTCCACCGCCGGACCCGGAGGAACCCCCGGACCCGCCCAGCTAGCCGATTGACGGACTTCTCGGCGTTGCGCTGCGGCGACTGATAGCTTCGTCCTCGTGGTAGCGGGGCAGCGCGGCACCGTGAACCCGTCGGATCTTCTGGTCACCGACGACGGTCTGCCACGCGGTGTCTCCGGCGCGGCCGACCCGCACTTCGCCAACGTCGTCAGGTTGTTCGCGCAGCTATTCCCCGGTCGCCGGTTCGGTGGCGGGGCGTTGAGCGTCTACATCGACGGCGTGCCCGTCGTCGACGTCTGGACCGGCTGGTCGGACCGGGCCGGCACCCAGCGCTGGACCGCCGACACCGGCGCGATGGTGTTCTCGGCGACCAAGGGTGTCGCGTCGACGGTGATCCATCGGCTGGCCGACCGCGGCCTGCTGTCTTACGACGAGCCGGTCGCCGACTACTGGCCCGAGTTCGCGGCCAACGGAAAAGCCGAAATCACCGTCCGCGACGTCCTGCGGCACCGCTCCGGGCTGTCGCATCTGCGCGGCGTGACCAAGGCGCAGCTGATGGACCACACCCTGATGGAGGAGCGCCTCGCCGCCGCGCCCGTCGACCATTTGCGGGGCGTGCAGGCCTACCACGCGTTGACCTACGGATGGCTGCTGTCGGGTCTGGCCAGGGCGGTGACGGGCAAGGGCATGCGGGAGCTGATCCGCCAGGAGGTCGCCCGCCCGCTCAACACCGACGGCTTGCACCTGGGGCGCCCCCCGGAAGGCTCGCCGACCAAGCCCGCGGAGGTCCTGCTGCCGCAGGGCAGGCTGCGCGCCCCGGTGTTCAACTTCATCGCACCGAAGGTGGCGGGCCTGCCGTTCTCCGGCGCGCTGGGCGCGATGTACTTCCCCGGCGTCGTTTCCCTGATCAAGGGGGACACCGCCTTCCTCGACGGGGAGGTCCCCGCCGCCAACGGCGTCGTGACCGGCCGCGGGCTGGCGAAGATGTATGCCGTGCTGGCCAACGACGGCCGCATCGACGGCAAGAAATATCTGTCCGAGGAGCTTGCGCGCGGTCTGGCGGGGCAGGCGAAGCGGAAGTGGCCGGACGCGAACATGGTGGTGCCCATGCCATTTCACCTCGGCTACCACGAATCGCCGGTCCCCGGTTTGCTGCGCGGTTTCGGCCACGTCGGTCTGGGTGGAACGCTCGGTTGGGCCGACCCCGAGGCCGGCAGCGCGTTCGGTTTCGTCCACAACCGGCTGCTGACGCCGTTGCTGTTCGACATGGGATCCTTTGCGGGCCTGGCCCGTCCGCTGCGCAACGCCATCGTGGCCGCCCGCGAGCAGGGCCCGCTGCGGGTGCCGCAGCTCGGCGCCACCTACGCCAAGCCGGCTCGGCGCAAGGCGGCCCTATAGCCCTGGGCACACGAACCGTGCGCCAACACGTTGCCGACGCCGGAGCATGCCGGGTCACCGTAGGAACGTTGCTCGTTGAGGCCGCTGAGATCGCGGCGCCGAGGACGCAAATGATGCGGTGTGCGATCACCGCTTCATGCTGACATAGGCGTTCCCACGCGGCAGTGTCAGCGGAAGATCGGCGTAGGTGACGATGCCCGGCGCGGCGGCGACGACGGCCGGGATGGCGTTGATCGCGGGCATCGCCGTCATGATGTGACCGAGGTCCATGAACTCCTCGATCGTCGTGGCCTCGAAGTACGGCGGCGGCAGGAAGCCGACCTTGGTGGTCACCGTCGGCTGCCCGTCGACCTGGATGACCCAGCCGTCCTGTTCGATCTTCCAGTCGGGCTCGAGCGTCTGCCCCTTGCGCCACCGCACATTCAGGTCGATCAGGGTGGTGTCGCCCACGACGCCCTGCCAGCTGATGTGGACGCCCGCCACGCATCCCGCGGGGATGGTCCAGGAGGCCATTTCGAGATCCGCCGTAGTCTGGGCGAACTCGGCCGTGCAGCGCACCTCGTCGAGCTCGACGCCGAGCGCGTCGCCCACCAACCGGACGGCCTCGCCGAAGATGGCCGTGCCCTTCGCCGCCATCGCCGGTAGCTCCGGGTGATCGATCGGCTGGCCGAAACCCACCGGTTTCTCGGTCTCCGGTGAGTCGTAGAACGTGGTGTCGGCGGCCTCGTTGACCGTCACCTTGTCGATGCGGTTGCACACCATCGCCGACACGATCGCCAACAGCTCCGCGAAACCCGGGCTGACCCCGGACCCGAAGATCGTGGCGCCGCCCCGCTCACAGGCCTCCGATAACTTCTCGCGACCCGCGCCGAGGTTGCCCCCGGTGATGAACGACGCCGTGGTCACCACGTTGACGCCCGCGGACAGGATGCGGACCAACTCGTCGACGTCGATCCACATCGGGTTGTAGACCACGCAGTCCGGTTTCAGCGCGAGCAGCGCGTCGACGTCGTTGCTGGCTGCCACGCCAACCGGCGGGATTCCGACGAGCTCGCCGGCGTCGCGGCCGACTTTCGCCGCCGACCACGCATAGCAGCCCACCAATTCCAGGGTCGGGTTGGCGACGATCGACTTCAGCGAACTCTTGCCGACATTGCCGGTGTTCCACTGAACCACTCGATAGTTGTTTGGCACTCGCTCAGCATAGGGAATCGCGGCCGACGTTAGTAGGCGGATTCGGCCGCCAAAATTTCGGCGAGGAAGGCATCGTCGGCCGGCCGGTCCAGCCGCGCCCGCGCCCACCGCCGGACGCGGTCCCGGGTTTCGGGCGACTCCGTCGTCTCGACCCCGACGAGCACCGACGTCACCGACCAATCGTGGTCCCAGGCCACCGATTCCGTGAGCGGGCGCTGTTGGCCGTCGACCAGGGGGAGCCTCGCGTGGCCGTCGGCGTCCAGGGCGCCGGTGCCGGAAATGGCTCCCGAACGCAGTCGCACCGCGACGCCGGTGGGCGGGTCCGGGCCGATGACGGCCGCGCGCACGAGGGCGACGACCGCCGGCCCGGCCGCCTCGACCGTCCAGTCGACGGTGTTCTCGCCCGCGTCGAAGATCCCGTGCGGAACCCCGCTCCAGTTGACGGACGCGACGCCGTGGGCGATCGCGGCCGGGGCGCGCGGGCCCGCGCCCGCGGCCAGCGCGTAGTCGTCGCGGCGTCCACTCGGCAGCGCCAGAACCAGGTCCGGATTGTCAAGGGCTGCACACAGTTCGGGCCAGCCGGGGCCCTCTACCCCCACTTCGTCGGCCAGACCGGCGCCCGCCCGCACCAAATCAAGTCCGCGCGGATCACCGTCTGCGACGTGCGCGGCCAGGGCCGCGGCGTGCGGCGCCAACAATCCCGCGATATCCGAATCCAGGGTGTCATCGGCGAAGAAGCCCTGCGCGCCGGCGGTCAGCAGCGCGACCTCGAGGTCCAGCAGCGCCCGGTCCAGACCCGCGATCCCGTCCTGTCGACTGGCGGGCCACCAGCGCCGCAGCCAGTGGCCCACGGCCAGCCTGCGAAGCGTCCTCACCGAGCCCGGCAAGATGTCTACGCCGGCGAGGTCGATGCTGCCCGGGCCGTCCGCTGAGCCCAGAGCGGATGCCAGGGCGACGTGGCCGGATTCACCGAGGATCCGCCAGAGCCAGTCGGCGCGGGAGAAATCGGTGAACGTGAGGTGGGTCGCCGCGTCGTCCGGGTCGTCCGCCGTCCACGACAGCACCGCGCCACTGACCTCCAGCACCGCGGCAAGCGGGGTCGCCGCACTGGCGGGGCCGGTGCTCCACAGACCGGAATCGGCAACCAATCTCATCCGGCCACCTGCAATTCCAGCATCGTCTTGATCCGCTGCCGGTGGTCCAGGCTCACCGACCGCGCGACCCCCTCGAGCAGCGATCGCACGTCTTCGACGTCGTCGCAGGGCTCCTGCCACACGTCGCGCCCGTGCAGCCGCGCCCACAGCCGGCTCAGGTAGGGCTGCGCGTACGCGGCGAGGTCGTCGACCACCTGCCGTTGGCGTGGATGGATCGGGCCGCCCTCGGCGAGGTAGCGCCGGGCGTGCAACACGTAGGCCTCCTTGCGCAGCCGCGCCTGGATCCGCGCCGCCAGCGCGTAGCGGCTGGCGACGGACGGGTCCAGCGGAGCCAGCTCCACCGCGATCTCGATGCCCGCGACGAGCACGGCCTGCTTGTCCTCGGCCAACAGTCCCCACGGCGCGCACGCCCGGTCGACTTCCTCCTCACACAGCAGGGGGATGTCGGGCAACGCGTCGCGGTCCAAGGCGCGGCGCAGGGTCGCGCGCACCCGGTCCACCACGCTGCGGTCCAGCGGCCGGTCGCTGTCGGATCCACTGGTGACTTGCGGGGGCCGTTGCGGTGCAACCGAACTCAGGCCCAGGTCGACGATCGACCACGGGAGTTGCGCCGCCTCGACGCGGGCCAGTGCCCCCAAATTGTATGGCGTGGCTTCGGCGATCATCGCCGACCAGACCCGTTGCCGGGCAGTCGCGGTGCGGTGGCTGGGCGCCGGCCCGAGCACGGTGGCCAGCTCGGCCAGAAACTGACCGGTGCCCGCGCCCGTGGCCGTTTCCGGGGCCCGCACGTCGCGCCAGCTGCGGTCGAGCTGATCGGCCAGCTTGGCTACCACGTCGGGATCGGCCACGTATTGATGCAGTACCTCGATGGCGGTGCGGTCGCGGCCCTGGTGGACGTCGCTCAGCACCGCGGCCGCCGTCTCGCGATCCTGCGGCGCCGGTGGGCCTTTCGTCACCGCGAGCTCGAAGCACACCGGAAAGTACAATTCCTGTGCGTTTCCGGTGCGGATGCGCTGCCTGCGGCGCTCCAGCTTGAGGACCTCGAACCACGCTGCGGCCGAACGCAATTCATGCCCACTGCCGATGATCAGGTCACGCATCGCCGCGGCCGTCTCGGGGGTGACGACGGGAGCCGAATATTGCGGATTCGACCGCAACCGCAGCACCAACGGATCGATGATGCGTTTGACGGTGCGAGTCAACGGGCCGCCGTCGTCGCTGCTGAGCACCTCCACGCCGGGGCCGATCGCCCGCCACGCCGCGTCGATCACCGACCGGCGTGGGTGGCCGATCGCGACGGCCAGCTGCGAATCCGCGCTCATCTGCACAGAATAGGGGCATTGCGCGAAGCCCGGCAGCCGAAAACTTGGGGTCGGTAGCCGGCCGGCGGCTTCACCCTGGTCGCATGAACAAGCTGCTGACGCTCGTCGACCGGATCAGGGACGCGCGGGGTAGCGACACCGGGGACCGCGCCGTCGGGGTCGGCACCGTGCGCACGGTCGAGCGCCAGGTTTTCATCGAGGTGGTCGCCGTCTCCGGGGAGACGTTCATCGGCAAGTTGGCGCGTTGCGGCGACGATCTCGACGTGTCGATGCTGCGCCTAGGCCTGGTCGTTCTGGTCGCGGCTGGATGGGTGGCCTCGCTGTGAGCGCTAGCGTGCACCGTCGACCGCGAAGGTGACCACCGCGGCCCAATACAGCGGGCTGGCGGTTTCCTCGCCGGCACGCCAGCGCCGCATCCGTTCGCGCTGCCACCGGTTCACCGCGCACCCCGCGTCGCCGTCGGCGTCATGGGCGCGATCCACGGCGGCCACGACGTCGGCCATCGGATCGGCGGCCGCCGTGGCGGACTGCCGATACGCCGCGGTGGTGGGCAACGACCACAGGGTGGCGGTCACCAACTGTGCGCCGCCCAGGATCATCGCCGCCACCAGTCCGGTCGCCTCGTCGAATTGATAGTCCCCACCCGACCCGCACGCGAGCAGGGCCACCCGCGGCGGCATAGGGAATTGCAGGGCCATCAGGTCCGATGCGGTCAGGGGGCGGTGATCGCCGATCGCGTCGGCGTCGCCGGGGATGTCGGCGGTATCGGCCATGTGCAACGCGGCCCGATCGGCCTGGCCGTGTTCCGAACTCGCGTGCCCCACGTAGAGCAGCCTGCTCGGGGCCTGGGCGAGCAGCTTGGCCAGCCACGTGCGATCGGCGTCCTGGCGGCGGAACAGGTCGACTGCGGCGTCGACCGCCGGCAACACGGGCCGATGCTCCAGCACGTCGGTGAAGTGCGAAGCCAACGGTGTCGCCGGCGAGGGCCTGCCGAGCACCGACCCCAGCGCGGAGTCCGGGCGCTGCCCCGGCACCCGGGGATCGAGGACCAGGAGCGGCGGATCGTTTTTCCTGGCGTTCCATCCGGCCGGTGCCCGCGGTGAGTGCACGATGTTCGGCGGCACCGCCATCAGAACGTCGACCAGCTCCATCAGCCGATGGCCATCGGTGTGTTGCCCGATATCGGCGAGCTGCCAGGGGATCCGGGCCGCGGCCCTGCCGCTGGCGGTGATCGCCTTCTGGCGGGCGCGCACCAATTCTTCCTTGCTGGGTCCCGATTTCGGCACCGCCAGCAGCCCCCACGGGACGCGCGCCAGCCGCGCGCTGGGCGAGACGAACAGCACCGCGCGCGGCGTGGCCACGCACTCGGTCAGCAGCTGCCAGCCGGGGGAGCCGATCAGCAGCACGCCGAGGATGTAGGCGAGCGTCAGCTCGCCATCCGGCGTCGCGAACGGCCCCGTGGTCAGCGCGCGCTCGATGGCGTCCCGCCGGCCCTCGGAGCCGTGCGGCTCGGGCAAGGCGTCCGCCAGTTCTTCCAGCGCGGCGAGCAGCAGCGGCTCTTCGACGACCCAGTTGACGGTTCTGGACGGCTGCCCCACGATGCGCAAACTGGCGTAGGTGGCGATCCCGACGTCGGCGTACCGCAGGATGAGTGTGGTCCGGTCGGTGTCGCTCATGGCCACGTCGACCAGGCGGGCTCAGCCGCGGTGACGTCGCGCCCGTAGCGCTGGAAAGCCAATGCGCGGTAGTGGCTCAGGATCGGCTCGGCGTCCGGCTGCATGCGCAACGGCGGCAACGGCCCGAGCCGGGTCAGCGATGCGCCGCCGGGGGCCGAGGAACCGCCCGCGGCCAGCGCCTGGGTCGGCTCCAGGTCGGTGTCGATGGGGACCCGCGCGGTGGCCGTCGACGCCCATTCGCCGGTTTGCCGCCGCTGCGGGCCAGTGTCGAAAGTCCCTCGCGCGCTGTGGTATTCGACCAATTCACTGATCAGTTCGGTGTTCTCCCATTCCCAGGCCACCGCGAAGGCGCCGGCCAGGACGGGGGCCGAGACGCTGGTGGCCCAGCGGGATCTCGCGTCGGCGTCGGCGATCGAATACCGCACCGAGTCAACCGCCAGGGCCGCCGGCACCTTGAGCTCGGCGGCCTGTTGCAGTTTGGTCATGCCCCGCCAGTATTCCTCGGTGCCCACCTCGCCGTGGAGGACGCCGAGCCCCTCCGCCTGCCGCGCCTCAGTCTCCTGCAGCGTCTCGTCGGGATCCCCCGAACTGTCGAAACCGAGGTCCGCCAACGCGTCCGCGCGCCACACCGTGCCGAGATGATTGTCGAGCAGCGCGTACTGCAGCCAGCTGCTGCGCGGCGACGAGTCGAGCAGTTCGCGGGCCTGCGCGATCAGCTCGACCGCATCGGCAAAGCGGCCCCAGAAGATCGCTATCCAGCTGCGTTGCAACAAAATACGGTGCAGATGCAGCGGCTTTCCCAATTCACGCCAGTGCCGCTCGGCGTGTTCCCAGCATTCGTCGGCGGCTTCCAGTGCGCCTGCTCCCAGCCGGGTGAGTCCCATGTACAGCCAGCAGCGGGCGACGTCGTGCGCCCGGGAGTGACGCGCGATGACGGGATACGCCTCCGAAACCAGTTGCTCGGCGCCGGCGTGGTCGTTCGCCGCCCAGCACGCCGCCGCCCGCTCCAATTGCGCACGCGCGGTTGCCAGTTCCCAGCCGTTGGCCTGCGCCCGGGCCTCGGCGCGACGCAGCCACGGATCGGCCTCCGACAGCCGGCCGGTTTCGACGCAGAACCTGCCGTACCCGGTGCCGGCGACGACCCGAAGGTGGTCGGCGGCCTCGCCGCTCCCGCGGTAGTCGTCTATCTCACTAATGACGCTCTCCCACAACGGGACTGATCGCACATGCAGGTCGTCGTCGCACAGCGCGCTCGCACACACCACCCGGGCATGGATGCGCAGGCGCGCCCGTTCGTCGGCCAGGCCCGGCAGATCCGCGTCGGGGTCCTCGTCATCCAACTCCGCGATCGCCGCCGCCGCACCTTCGTGATCGCCGATCGCCGCCGCCAATCCGGTCCGCAGAAACAGAGCCCGCCGCGAGTACCGACGGATCAGGTGTGCGATGTCGGTGTCGGCGGGCATCCTCGCGTAGATCGCCAAGCACTCCTGGATGCGCCGGATGGATTCGCGCACTCCGTCATTCGCGCCCCGGCCAAGGTAGATCTCGCCGAGCTGCGCGAGGACCTCCAGCATCAGGTCGTCCCGGTCGTCCCGCTCGATGCGCGGTATCAAGGACAGCAACAGATCACGGGCCGCGCCTTCGTCCGCCGCGAACGCCAGGCGGCGCGCGTTGTCCAACTCGTCGGGGATCGACACGGCTGCATCATAAGTCGGCGGGAGGCGTCCGGACAGGGAAAGCGGCGAGCGGCGGACGCGTGATCCAGGCACGCCCGCCGCCCGGTCGCAACCGATCAGCCGCAGGTCACCTTGATGTTGAAGTCCTTGGTGATCATTCCGGCCATCGGGTTCTTCATGTCGGCGCCCTGCGCCTGACCCGTGATGGTGTAGGTTTTGCCGTCCACGGCCACGTCGGCCGAGCCGACCTTCGCGCCCATACTGTTGCTGACCGACAGCGCGTTGCCGTCGACAACCATTGCCAGCGACTCGACCTTCGGGGTGGCCTCGTCGGTCATCACGACGGCGAGTGCCTGCCGTCCGCCGCCGGATCCGCTGCCGATGTCGATCTTGCCGCCTGTCTTGACGCACGTGACAGAGGCCGGGTCGAGGCCCGCCAGGTCCGTGCCGCCAACCTTGACCTGCGCCCCGCCGCCGTTTGCGACGCTGGGTGCCGTGCTCGATGCCGGGCTGGCCGTGTGGCCACCACCGGAACATCCGACCAGCGCCACTGAAGCCGCGGCGCAGCCCAGTGTGCCGATCGCAGCCGCGAGAGAACGTTTCACTTGTGATCCTTTCTTCATGCGCCGCCCCGGTGGCGTCGCCATGGCGCAAGTACAGACCGCGCGGTTCGCTACCGATCCCAATTTCTGAGCGTCGAGCCGGTAGGCTGCGTCGAGGTCGGCGCTGACGAAGGAGGCACGCGATGCTGAGCGTGAAGTGGCTGGAAAAGCCTGAGACCCATGACTTTCCAGCGGCGGCGGACTACCTCACCATGCTCGCGGATGCGAACACGGTCAAGAAGGCGATCAAGACGCTGAAGGCGGAAACGGTCACCCACCGCAAGGCCAAGGACATTCTGCGCGCGGCGCGGCTAGGCCTGTTGCCCGCGGACAACCCCCACGTCGCCGCGGACCTGACCAAAATCGAGAAGGGCCAACCGTTGTCGCCCATCCTGCTGGTGCGCGGCGACTTTCTGACCGGCGCGCCGTTACAGATCGCCGACGGCTATCACCGGGTGTGCGCGAGCTATCACACCGACGAGAACACCGACATTCCGGTCGTCATCGCGGCCGCGAGCCGCTGATCGCCGGATGTGAGCATGATCGAGCTCAAGACCGTGGGAACCGTGCAGGTGCTGACCCTGTCGTCGGGTCCCGTCAACGCCCAGGACGTCGAGCTGCTTGAAGAGCTGACCTCGGCGGTCGGGGAGCTACAACGTTCGGACGCCGGCGCGCTGGTCGTCACCGGAGCCGGCCGGGCGTTCAGCGCCGGGGTGGACCTCAACCGGGTGGTGAAGGGGGGCGCCGGCTACACCGATCGGCTGGTCCCGGCGCTGTCCGCTGCGTTCGAGGCGATGTTTTCCTACCCGGGCCCGACCGTGGCCGCGATCAACGGCGCCGCCATCGCGGGCGGATGCGTGCTCGCGTGCGCCTGCGACCGCCGCCTCATCGGCCCCGAGGCGCAGATCGGGGCGGCCGAGGTGCGCGTCGGGGTGCCGTTTCCGGTCGCCGCGCTCGAGGTCATGCGCTACGCGTGCGGGGACCACGCCGAGGAAGTGCTCCTGGGTGGCCGCACCTATCGGGGTTCCGAGGCCGTGGCCCGCGGACTCGCCCATCGCGTGGTCGCCGACGATCTCCTCGCCGCGGCCGTCGCGGAGGCGTCCGACCTCGGCGGCATCCCGGCCGACGCCTATCGCCAGACCAAGACCCAGCTGCGGGCCCCGACGACGGCGCGGATCCGCCAGGCCGGCGGTGTCGACGCCGAGGTCCGCCAGATGTGGGGCGCCGACGAGACCCTGCAACGCATCGCCGCCTACGTGGAGCGCCTGCGGCGGCGCGACTGATCGGGGCCTGCTATTCCTCGTCGAGGGCGATCCCGGCCCTGGTGCGCCTGCGGCGCATCCGATGCGAGCCCTTCCCCGTCGGACGGCGGTTGCGCAACTTGGCCTGGGATTCGTCCGTGTCGTCGTCGGTCTCCTCGGCGGCATCCGCGGCCTCGGCGGTCTCATCCGCGGACTCGGGCTCTGGGGTCTCGTCGGAGGCCTCGGCCTTGACGGTCTGGGGCTCCTCGGCCGCCTCGGACTCGACGTCCTCCCCGGGCTCGTCGGACTCGGTGTCTTCGGACTCGTCGGCCTCGGTGTCCTCGGCGTCCGTGGCATCCTCGGCGTCGGCCTCGTCGCCCTTCTTGCCGCGCAATCCACGCTTCTTCGGTTTCTTCGCCTTGATCGGTTTCGGCGGTGGCGGCGGCAACTCTGCGACAAACGACAGGTAGAACGCGAAGAACCCGAGCACCGCGATCGCGGCGGCCGCCCCGTAAATCGCGAACAGATACTGTCCGGCGGCGTCCAGGCTCAGCCAGATCTCGCTGATCGCCGCGCCGATGATGAGCACGCCCGCCAGCACGTGGGCCACGATCGAGGCGACCCTGATGGTCAGGGCCAGCTGCGGCGTCCCCAGCTCCGGCTTGCGCACCCGCAAGAGGTTGAACACCACGGGCAGCGCGGCCAGTGCGCACAGCGCACCGGTCGTGATCCGAAGCGCCGTCCCCAACGAATGCGTGGTGTCACCCATCAGTTCAGGCCAACGGGGCAACACGAAAAAGAAGTAGAGGACGCCGGCAAGGAGGGAGAACAGCAGGTGCCACGGCACGGCAATCTTGCGCCCCATACCCCTCCTCGTACTGGTGAGCTCACGTCAGCCTAGAGGCCGAGTGCACCCGAATTGCGGAGGATGCGGGATTTGAACCCGCGAGGGCTGTTAACCCAACCCGCGTTCCAGGCGAGCGCCATAGGCCACTAGGCGAATCCTCCGTGGCCATGGTAGCCGAGGCCGTCATGGCCGCCGCCACTCAGTCCGGGCCGGGTACTACACTCGCGTTGGACCCCGCGCGGCGTCTATCCTGTGAACTCCCCCAGGGCCGGAAGGCAGCAAGGGTCAATGGGCTCTGTCGGGTGCGCGGGGTCCCCTAGGCTCGATGAGCGGCGACCCGCCCCCGCAAGCGGGAGGTGCCCCCAGCGCCCGGCCCCGCCGCGATCGCCACTAGGCCGCCTTCGATTGCGAAAGGGTCCATGGTGTCGCTGGATTCCCTCAGGTCAGAAGAGCTGGCGGCTCTGCACGCCCGCAACCAGCAGGATTATGCGGAGCTGCAGGCCAAGAAGCTGGCCTTGGACCTGACGCGTGGCAAACCGTCCCCCGAGCAGCTCGACCTGTCCAACGGGCTGCTGAGCCTGCCCGGAGACGATTACCGTGACGCCGAGGGCACCGACACCCGCAATTACGGCAACCTGCACGGCCTGCCCGGGCTGCGGGCCATCTTCGGTGAATTGCTCGGCATCCCCGTCCAGAACCTGATCGCCGGTAACAACTCCAGCCTGGAGTTGATGCACGATCATGTCGTCTTCTCGTTGCTGCACGGCGGCGTGGATTCGCAACGGCCCTGGAAGGACGAACCGAGCGTCAAGTTCCTCTGCCCCGTCCCCGGCTACGACCGGCACCACAACCTCACCGAGACCATGGGCATCGAGATGATCCCGATCCCGATGCTGCACGACGGTCCCGACGTCGACCTCATCGAAGAGCTGGTCGCCGTGGACCCCGCAATCAAGGGGATGTGGGCGGTACCGGTGTTCGGCAATCCCACCGGGATCACCTACTCGTGGGAAACGGCTCGCCGGCTCGTCCAGATGCGGACGGCAGCACCCGACTTCCGGCTGTTCTGGGACAACGCGTACGCGGTGCACACCCTGACCCACGACTTCGTCCGCCAGGTCGACATACTCGGGCTGGCCGCCAAGGCGGGCAACCCCAACCGGCCCTACGTCTTCGCGTCCACCTCGAAGATCACCTTCGCCGGGGCCGGTGTCAGCTTCCTGGGCGGATCATTGGGCAACATCGCCTGGTATCTGCAATACGCGTCGAAGAAGTCGATCGGCCCGGACAAGGTCAACCAGCTGCGGCATCTGCGCTTCTTCGGGGATGCCGACGGGGTTCGCCTGCAGATGATGCGCCACCAGCAGATATTGGCGCCGAAATTCGCATTGGCGCTCGAAATCCTGGATCGGCGGCTGGGCGAATCCAAGATCGCCTCGTGGACCGAACCCAAGGGCGGCTACTTCATCAGCCTCGACGTACTACCCGGCACGGCGCGGCGGACCGTCGCCCTGGCAAAGGACGCCGGTATCGCGGTCACCGATGCCGGCGCGTCGTTCCCGTACCGAAAAGACCCCGAGGACAAGAACATCCGGGTCGCACCCACCTTCCCGTCGCTGCCGGACCTGCGCGACGCGGTCGACGGGCTGGCCACCTGCGCGCTGCTGGCGGCCTCGGAGTCGTTGCTGGCGCCTTCCGCATACAGTGTGCGCTGAGGGCGACGACACGCCGGGCGAGTCCACCGCACGTGCACACTGGAAGCCGCTGATGCGCACTCGATGGCGACCGGACTGTAGTCACCGCGCGCCGGTAGCCTGCTGACCGTGGCTCTCTACCGCAAGTACCGACCGGCAACCTTCGCCGAGGTGGTGGGGCAGGAGCACGTCACCGAGCCGCTGTCGATCGCCCTGGAAGCCGGCCGGATCAACCACGCCTACCTGTTCTCCGGTCCGCGCGGCTGCGGGAAAACCTCGTCGGCGCGCATTCTGGCCCGGTCGCTGAACTGCGCCCAGGGCCCGACGGCCAATCCGTGCGGGGTCTGCGAATCGTGCACGGCACTGGCACCGAATGCCCCCGGCAGCATCGACGTGGTGGAGTTGGACGCCGCCAGCCACGGCGGCGTGGACGACACCCGCGAGCTGCGGGACCGCGCCTTCTACGCGCCGGCGCAGTCGCGCTACCGGGTGTTCATCATCGACGAAGCGCACATGGTGACCACCGCCGGGTTCAACGCGCTGCTCAAGATCGTGGAGGAACCCCCCGAGCACCTCATCTTCATCTTCGCCACCACCGAACCGGAGAAGGTGCTGCCCACCATCCGGTCGCGCACCCACCACTACCCGTTCCGGCTGTTGCCGCCGAAGACCATGCGGGCGTTGATCGGGCGGATCTGCGAGCAGGAGGGCGTCGTCGTCGACGACGCGGTCTACCCGCTGGTGATCCGCGCCGGCGGCGGCTCCCCGCGCGACACACTTTCGGTGCTCGATCAGCTGTTGGCGGGTGCCGAGGGTGCCCATGTCACCTACCCGCGGGCGCTCGGCCTGCTCGGCGCCACCGACGTCGCGCTGATCGACGACGCGGTGGACGCCCTGGCCGCGTCGGACGCCGCGGCGTTGTTCGGCGCGGTGGAGTCGGTGATCGATGCGGGCCATGACCCGCGGCGCTTCGCCACCGACCTGCTGGAACGGTTCCGCGACCTCATCGTGCTGCAAGCGGTTCCGGATGCGGTCAGCCGCGGGGTGGTGGACGCCCCGGAGGACGTGCTCGACCGGATGCGTGAGCAGGCGACCCGCATCGGGTCGGCCACCCTGACCCGTTACGCCGAGGCCGTGCAGGCGGGGCTGGGCGAGATGCGCGGGGCGACCGCCCCGCGACTGCTGCTCGAAGTCGTCTGCGCGCGGCTGCTGCTGCCCTCGGCCAGCGACACCGAGTCGGCGCTGCTGCAGCGCGTCGAGCGGATCGAGATGCGGCTGGACATGTCCATTCCCGCCTCCGAGACTGCCGCCGCGGCCCCGTCCCGGCCGGTGGGGGCCGCCCCGTGCGGCCCCGCAGAGAGGCCGGCCCGCCCAGGGCTGCGGCCCCGGCCGTTGCCAAGCCCGAGCCGGTGCCCGAACCCGCCCCGCCGCCGGTCCCCGAGCAGGCCGCCGCGCCCGCGCCCGAACCGGTCGCCGCGCCCGTGCCCGAACCGGCCGCCGCGCCCGGTGAACTCAACGCCGCCGCCGTGCGGACCATGTGGCCGACGGTGCGCGACAAGGTGCGCCAGCGCAGCCGCACCACCGAGGTGATGCTGGCGGGCGCCACCGTCCGCGCGATCGAGGAGAACACGCTGGTGCTCACGCACTCCTCGGCGCCGCTGGCCAAGCGGTTGTGCGAACAGCGCAACGCCGACGTCATCGCCGAAGCGCTCAAAGATGCGCTGGGCGTCAACTGGCGGGTGCGCTGCGAGGTGGGCGCGGCCGCCCCGGTCGAGTCGGCCCCGCCGGCCCCGAGGGCCGAAGAACCCGCACCCGACGTCGCTCAGCGCGATGAAGAAGAACACATGCTCGCCGAAGCCGGCCGCACGGAGTCCTCCGCGCCGCGGCGCGACCCCGAGGAGGTCGCGCTCGAGCTGCTACAGAACGAACTGGGCGCGCGCCGGATCGATAACGCCTAGGCGCTCGTTAGGGCGTCCACCAGGGCCGCAGCGGCAGGTGGTCGTCGCCTTGCGGGTCGACGTTGGCCGCCAGCACGTGGTGCAGCTGCAGGTTGTTCTGCTCGAACGCCACCCGCGAGGCCGCCATGTACAGGCCCCACACCTTGGCGGTGGCCAAGCCGACCTCGTCGACCGCTTCGTCCCAGTGGTCGACCAGGTTGTGGCACCAGTCCCGCAGCGTCATCGCGTAGTGGTGGCGGAAGTTCTCCTCGTGCAGCACCTCGAAACCGACGTCCTGGATCTCGGTGATGATGCGTCCCGAGCCGGTCAGCTCCCCGTCCGGGAAGACATACCGATCGGTGAAGCCGCCCGCGAAGGAGGTCGACTTGTTGTCGTGGCGGGTGATGCAGTGGTTGAGCAGCAGGCCGCCGGTGCGCAGCTTCGACTTCAGGAACGCGAAGTAGGCGGGGTAGTTCTTGACGCCGATGTGCTCGGTCAACCCGATCGAGGACACGGCATCGAACCCGCCCTCGCCGATGTCGCGGTAGTCCGAATGGCGCACCTCGGCCAGTTCCCCGAGACCCTCTTCCCGGATCGCGCGCTGTGCCCACTTCGCCTGCTCACTCGAAAGGGTGGCACCGATCACCCGGACGCCGCGTCGCGCGGCAAAGCGCGCCATGCCGCCCCAACCGCAGCCGACGTCGAGCAACCGGTCGCCTGGCCGCAGTCCCAGCTTCTCGAAGACCAGCCGGTACTTGTTGTCCTGGGCATCTTCCAGCGTCGCGTCGATGTCGGGATAAACCGCGCACGTGTACGTCATCGAAGGGCCGAGGACCCATTCGTAAAAGGTGTTGGAAACGTCGTAGTGGTGGTGGATGGCCTCGGCGTCGCGCGTCTTGGTGTGCATCAGCCCGTCGGTGATCCGCCGCCACCGGGGCGGCGTCTCCTGCGGCGGCGGGGCGACCGGCACCAGCCGCTCCAGCCCCATCGAACGCACCACATTTGCGAGCACCCGGGCCGGCGGCCGCTTGAACTGGACGCGGTCGGTCAGCGTCTTGAGCAGCTGGTAGGGATCGCCCGGGTGGACGCCGACAGGTCCAGGTCGCCCGCCACGTACGCGCGGGCGAGGCCGAGTTCGCCGGGCGCGGTGGCCAGGTAAGTGGCGCCTCTCGGGGTTCGAAGATCCAGACCCAGTTCGGCCTGTGCACTTCCGGCGGCGCTGCCGTCGTAGGCGGTGAACTTCAGCGGGTGGCGCCCGGTCGCGGCGAAGATCTCCAGGATCTCCGCCATGCTGAGTTTCCCGGTCGTGGCGCGGTGGGATTCTTTCGTCGTCGTCATCGCCGTTGTACCGCCTTTGCATAGAGGTCGAGGAGACGGGAATCGGGATCGTAGGTTTTCTTGACCGTGTTGTAGGCCTCGCCGCCGTACAACTCGTCGAACTCCTCGCGGGCGTAGTACGAGTCGGAATACAGCGACTTGTGCCCGTCGAGCTCGCTCACCTTCGCTTCAATCGTCCGGTTGGTTCCACCTTCCCTGACGCCGGCCGGCACCGAAGACCAGAAGCCGACGTTGACGTAGGTGTGGTCCGGCCGCATCGGATACAGCGGCCAGCCCTCGTGATCGCGAAGCCGCAGTGGACACAGCCAGACCGGGGTGATGGGCACGTTGCCCAGGAACCACTCCAAGAACTCGCAGGTCCGTTCGACCGGCACCTCGACGTCCTGGACTACCCGCTCACGCGGGGGACGGCCATTGCGCTTTTCGATCCGGTCGGCGATACCGAGGCGCTGGTCCAGGGCGATGAGCTTCGAGTAGACGCTGCTGCGCCGGTAGCGGCGCGGCCACCAGCGCCGCAGCCGGGGGTTCTGCAAACCGAACGCGCGCGAGCACCAGAACCAGTCGGTGTCCCAGCGCCAGAAATAGTCGTGCGCCGTCAGCCGGTCGTCCTTGGTGGCTTCCACACCCGCGGAGTCGTGCCGGATCGACTGGTAATAGATGTCCTGCCCGGTGTAGTCGCTGACCGGTCCCGGGGTGGTGGTTCGCCGACCCACGCACAGGTAGCTTTCGTCGGCGCTGAACACCACCCCGTCCAGATAGTCGACGGGCGTCCCACCCTGCCCGCCGGTATCGATGATGCGTTCCATCGCGGCGATCAGCGCGGGCAGCGAGCGGAACCGGACGTGGCGCAACGCCACGAACGGCGCGATAGGTTCCAGCTCGATGCGCAGACGAGTCGAATAACCAAGCGTCCCATAGGAATTGGGGAATGCGCGGAACAGGTCGGGGTACTGGGTGCGGGACGCGGTGAGCAAATCGCCCGCGCCGGTGAGGATGTCCATCTCCAGCACCGATTCGTGGGGCAGGCCGTTGCGAAACGATGCCGACTCGATACCCAAGCCGCTGACCGCACCGCCGAGTGTGATGGTCTTCAGTTGCGGGATGACGAGCGGCGAAAGGCCGTAAGGCAACGTCGCGGCGACCAGATCCTCATAGGTGCACATGCCGGCCACGTCGGCGGTGCGGGATTCGGGATCGACGCCGAGCACGCCGGTCAGCCCCGAAGTGTCCAGGCCGGGGGCGTTGCGTTTAGTGCGGGCGCGGAACAGATTTGAGGTCGGCTTGGCGAGCCGGACGGCGGACGTTGCGGGGATGGATCGATAACTCGCCATCAACCGGTCAACGCCCGACTTATGCGCCGAGAGTGCAGGAACAGGCACCACATATACCCTAGTCTTCGACCACAGCCCGTGCACCCGCGCGCGGGCGGCACAGCTTCAGGAGTTGTCTTTGGGACAGGTGAGTGCTGCCAGCACGATTTTGGTCAACGCGGAGCCGGCCGCCGCCCTTGCGGCCGTCGCGGATTATCAGAGCGTGCGCCCGAAGATTTTGTCCCCCCAGTACAGCGACTACCAGGTGTTACAGGGCGGCCAGGGGGCGGGCACGGTCGCCAAATGGAGGTTGCAGGCCACCAAGTCCCGCGTCCGCGATGTGCAGGTCAACGTCGACGTCGCCGGCCACTCCGTGATCGAGAACGACGCGAACTCGTCGATGGTCATCAACTGGACGGTGGCACCCGCCGGACCCGGCTCCAGCGTCACCGTGAAGACCACCTGGACCGGCGCGGGCGGCATCAAGGGGTTTTTCGAGAAAACCTTTGCGCCGTTGGGGCTGAAGCGAATTCAGGGCGAGGTGCTGGCCAACCTGAAGAAGGAACTGGAAGGCCCCGGCTAGCCCAACCTAGCGGGCCTGGCCCTGAGAGGCCAGGAAACCCGCGACGCCGCGAACCATCGCGTCGGCGTACTTCTGCCTGCCCTCGGGCGACTCCATCAGCGCCGAATCCACCGGGTTCTTCATGTTGCCGCACTCGACCAGGATCGACGGGTACTGCGCCAGGTTCAGCCCGGCCAGGTCCGAGCGCCCATACAGCCCGTTCTGGCCGATGTAGGTGGCCGGCGGAATCCCGGCGGCCTGCATCTGGTCGCGCATGATCCGGGCGTACTGCACCGACGGTCCGGCCTGCACCTGGTTGAGCGGCGGGGCCGAGTAGTTGACGTGGAATCCCCGCCCCGACGCCGGGCCGCCGTCGGCGTGGATGCTCAGGACCGCGTTGGGGTGCAGCGCGTTGGCCATGTTGGCGCGCTCGTCGACGCACGGCCCCAGCCCGGTGTCGTTGCCGCGCGCCAGGGCCGTCCGGACGCCCAGGGCGTTCAACGCCGCGCGGACCCGCAGCGCGGTGTCCCAGGTGAAGGTGTGTTCGGAAAAGCCGCTGTTGGTCGACGTCCCGCTCGCCTGGCAGTCCTTGGTGCCGCCGCGGCCGGTGGGCACCTGACGCCCGATGGAGGCGTCGTTGGAGCCGTTGTGGCCGGGATCGATGAAAACCACCATGCCGGCGATGTTGGAAGGGACCGCCCCTGCGGCCGGGGTGATCGCCGCCGCGGCGGCAACCAGCACACCGACGACCAACCTGATGCCGACACGCCTGCTCACTCGTAGGTCCACGGCGCAAAGGTAGCCTCGCGCGGTCTACGCTGGGTGTTTCGAATCGCCGGTCACACGTAGGCGAAACCAGTTCGAGACCAAGATGCGAGGGAACTGTCATGCAACCCGGAGGCGACATGTCGGCGCTGCTGGCCCAGGCGCAGCAGATGCAGCAGAAGTTGATGGAAGCCCAGCAACAGCTCGCCAACGCCGAGGTGCACGGACAGGCCGGCGGGGGCTTGGTCAAGGTGATCGTGAAAGGCAGCGGGGAGGTGGTCGCGGTGCAGATCGATCCCCAGGTCGTCGACCCCGGCGACATCGAGACGCTGCAGGACTTGATCGTCGGGGCCATGGCCGACGCTTCCAAGCAGGTCACCCGCATGGCACAGGAGCGGCTGGGAGCGCTCGCTGGCGGCTTCGGCGGGCCACCGCCGGGCCAACCGCCGGCCCCGGCGCCGGAGCTCTAGATCTCCCGACATGTTTGAAGGACCCGTCCAGGATTTGATCGACGAACTCGGCAAGCTGCCGGGTATCGGGCCCAAGAGCGCGCAGCGCATCGCCTTTCATCTGCTGTCGGTTGAACCCCCGGATATCGACCGGTTGACCGCGGCGCTGGGGAAGGTGCGCGACGGCGTGCGGTTCTGTGCGGTGTGCGGCAACGTCTCCGACAACGAGCGCTGCCGGATCTGCTGCGGATCCCCGGCGGGACGGCACCCTGGTGTGCGTCGTCGAGGAGCCGAAGGACGTCCAGGCCGTCGAGCGCACCCGGGAGTTCCGCGGCCGCTACCACGTGCTGGGCGGCGCGCTGGACCCGCTGTCCGGAGTGGGGCCCGATCAGCTGCGGATCCGCGAGCTGCTGAGCCGGATCGGGGAGCGGGTCGACGATGTCGACATCACCGAGGTGATCATCGCCACCGATCCCAACACCGAGGGCGAGGCGACCGCCACCTACCTGGTTCGGATGCTGCGCGACATCCCCGGGCTGACCGTGACGCGGATCGCGTCGGGGCTGCCGATGGGCGGCGACCTGGAGTTCGCCGATGAACTGACGCTGGGCCGCGCGCTCGCCGGCCGCCGGGCGATGGTCTGAGTTACGCGGTCACGACGGCAAAGTTGTCGCTGGTGTCCCACGCCTTTTCGAAGGTGGCCAGGGATACCTGCTCGTCCCGGCCGGCCTCGATGCCGCTGTCGTTGAGGTGTACCACCCCGGCCGTGGTGTCGATGCCGGTGACGACGACGAAGTGGTTCTCCCGGGTGCGGTTGCCCCGTTCGTCCCAAATGATCTTGTCGTTGAGTCCGACGATCACCTTGTGGCCCCGGTCCAGGTCCTGCGCCAGCGCGTCGGTGTCGGTGTGCACGGCAGCGGCGTTGACGCCGTAGTGCGCCAGCAGCACGGCCAGGTCGCTGTTGCTGGTCTTCCCGGCGGGCCGGTAGATCGGGCCGGGGTGGCTCGCGCTCGGGATGTTGCCCGCCGCGGCGGTGATCTCGTCCTCGGTGGGCTCGTGGCCGCTGATCTGACCGATCACGTCGGCGGCCGCCATCTCCCCGCAGTCGAGATCCTGTTGCTGGTAGCGCCAGTAGGGTGCGGCGGCGGCCGGGTCGCCGTGCATCCCGTCTCGGGCGGCGTGGGCCGTGCCGGCGAAGGCGACCGCCACCGCGGCGGCCGCGCCAATTACCGCCGCGAGCTTGGTGCTGGTGTTGGCCATGGAGCAAGGCTGAGCGATAGCCCTAAAAGGATCCTTTACGAGACTTGACGCAGCCCGTCCCCGGCCCTGATCGGTTGGCGCGCTGCCGGCCTCAGCGAGCGGCCAGTCGCTCCCGGCGCAACAACTCCACCTCCGGCAGCTGAAGCGGCGCCAGCTCACCCACCACCTTGCTCAGCAGCAGGTCGGCCAGTTCGGGGTTGCGGGCCAGGCAGGGTCCGTGCATGTAGGTGGCGACGACGCTGCCCTGCACCGCCCCGTCAAAGCCGTCGCCCGCCCGGTTGCCGGCCCCCTTGGCCACCGCGCCCAGCGGCGACGCGGCGGGGCCCAGGACGGTGCCGCCCCGGTGATTCTCGAAACCGGTGAGCCGTTCGGTCAGACCGGGTCGGCAGCGGCTTGGTGATCAGTTCGCCGATGGTGCGGGCATCCTGCGGCGAGGTGGTCGCATCGAGCAGGCCCACGCCGTCGACGCGTTCACCCGCCGACGTCTCATACCACTGCCCGAGGACCTGAACAGCCGCGCAGATCGCCAGCACCGGCGCTCCCCGTTCGGCGGCGCGCTGCAGGCCCGGGTAGCGAAGCAGGTGCTTGGTGGCCAACCGCTGCGCATAGTCCTCCGCCCCGCCCAGGGTGTAGAGGTCCAGCGAATCCGGTACCGCGTCGGCCAGCGTGATCTCGACGATCTCCGCGCCGATGCCCCGCGACCGCAGCCGCTGGCGCAGCACCAGTGCGTTGCCGCCGTCGCCGTAGGTGCCCATCACGTCGGGCAACACCAGCCCGATCCGCACTGTCGAGTCAGCCATGGCGCACCAACGCCCGTTGCAGTTGAAGGAACGCCGTGTAGTTGGCGACGACCTCGACCCGCCCCGGCGGGCAGGACGCGATGGCGGCCACCGTGTCGTGCACCAGGGTGTGGTCGACGCCCGCGTACCCGAGGCGCACCGCGAGGTCGGTGCCGCGTTCGCCGGCGGCGACTACCGCCGTGTGCTCGAAGTGCTCGAAGCGCACGTCCCACAGCCAGGACAGGTCTTCGCCGTCGGGCACCTGCCCGTTGACGGAGATGACCACCCCGGCCGCGTGCTTGTCGACCATGGACAGCGCCTCCTGCCAGCCGGCGGGGTTCTTGGCCAGCAGGATGCGCGCTTCGTGGTCGCCGATGCGGACGGTCCGGTAGCGCCCGGCGACCTCGTCGACGCCCGATACGGCCGCCACGGCCTTCGCGGGATCCGCGCCCAGTGCGACGGCCGCGGCGACGGCCTGGGCGGCGTTGCCGCGATTCACCGTGCCCGGCAACGCCAGCCGCATCGGCAGGGCCAGCCCGTCGGGCCCGTACAGCGTGTCGTCGTCGAACCACCATTGCGGGCTGGGCCGCTTGAAGTCCGCGCCGGTGGAATACCAGTGGCCCTTGTCGCGGACGATGACCTCGCCGCTGCGCGGGCAGCTGACCGAGTCGTTCGCCCACGACCCGCCGGCTGCCACCCACACCACGTTGGGCTGTCGTAGGCCGCCGACGTCATGAGCACGTCGTCACAGTTGGCGACGACGACCACCTCCGGGTGCCGGGCCAGCCCGGCTCGCAGCGTGCGTTCGATGACGTTGATCTCGCCGACGCGGTCCAGCTGGTCGCGCGAAAGGTTGAGCAGCACGACGACGGCGGGCCCGACGGCGTCCGACACGTGCGGCACGTGCATCTCGTCGACTTCCAGGGCCGCCAGCGGCGCCTCGTGGTTCGCGGCCAGCGCGGCCACCAGGCCGGCGTCCATGTTGGCGCCCTCGGCATTGGTGGCGACTTGTCCCAGCGTGCCCAGGGCTGCGGCGGTCATCCGGGTGGTGGTCGACTTGCCGTTGGTCCCGGTGACGACGACGGTGCGCCGCCCGGCGGCGAGCTGACGGAGCACCGAGCGGTCCAGGGTCATCGCGATCAGGCCGCCGATCATCGCCCCGGCCCCGCGTCCGGTTATCCGCGATGCCCAGCGCGCGCTCGCTCCCGCGGCGAGGGCCAGGCGTGCGCGGGTGGTGACCACCCGGGTGAGTTTAAGGGCGATCGCGAGCGCGGTGCAGGGCGCCGGGCGCTGCGGGTCGCCCTCATTGAATTCCGTCACGACACGATGCCCGGGTGACCAGGTGATGTCGGTCGGACGTGCCATCCTGTCGACATGAACCGGGTGTCCTGGGGTCGGCCGGCCAGCGAGCCGGACAGGGGCTGGGCCGTCATCGACGTCGAGACCTCGGGCTTTCGGCCGGGTCAGGCGCGGATCATCAGCCTGGCGGTGCTCGGCCTCGACGACGACGGCCGCGTCGAGCAATCCGTCGTCAGCCTGCTCAACCCCGGCGTGGATCCCGGCCCCACCCACGTGCACGGCCTGACGGCCGCCATGCTGGAAGACCAACCGCAGTTCGCCGATGTCGTCGACGACGTGGTCAAGGTGCTGGACGGCCGCACGCTGGTGGCCCACAACGTCGCGTTCGACTACGCGTTCCTGGCTGCGGAAGCCGAACTTGCCGAGGCCGAACTCCCCATCGACTCCGTCATGTGCACGGTCGAGCTGGCCCGGCGGCTGGACCTCGGCATCGACAATCTGCGGCTGCAGACCCTCGCGGCGCACTGGGGCGTGACCCAGGAGCGGCCGCACGATGCCTTCGATGACGCACTTGTGTTGACCGGTGTGCTGGCGTCGGCGCTCGAGCGGGCGAGAGAACGGGACATCTGGCTGCCGGTGCACCCGGTGACCCGGCGTCGGTGGCCCAACGGCCGCGTCACCCACGACGAGCTGCGCCCGTTGAAGGTGCTGGCCTCGCGGATGCCCTGCCCGTATCTCAACCCCGGGCATTACGTGCGTGGCAGGCCGCTGGTGCAGGGCATGCGGGTGGCCCTGGCGGCCGAGGTCGGACGCACCCACGAGGAGCTCGTCGAGCGGATCCTGCATGCCGGGCTGGCGTATCGCGACGCCGTCGACGGGGAGACCTCGCTGGTGGTCTGCAACGAGCCGGCGCCGGATCAGGGCAAGGGCTACCTGGCTCGTCAGCTGGGGGTGCCGGTGATCTCCGACGCGCATTTCATGGATTCCATCCGCGCCGTCGTCGGTGGCACCAGCATGGAGGAATTCGTCGACACCACCACGGTCGATCAGCAGCTCGCGCTGTTCTGACGTCGGTCAGGGGCCACCGCGCCAGTGTTCGATGCGGTGATGGTCGGGTGTGAACCCATGATCCACCCCCCATAGCACGGCCTGGGTCCGACTGCCCACGCCGATTTTGCGATAGATCGTGCGGATGTACGACTTCACCGTGTTAGGGCTCAGGTAGGTCAACCGCGCCACGCCGGCATTGCTCTTGCCTTGGGTGATCAGCGCCAGGATCTCCGCTTCCCGGTCACTGAGCCCTTCGTTACGACCCGGCCAGTCCAGCCCGGGCGCGCTGCGTGGCCGGCCGGTCACCGGGCTGATGACCACCTCGCCCGAATGCACCGCCTCCAAAGCGGCGACCAACTCGCGGGCCGGCAGGGTCTTGGACAGATAGCCCTGAGCGCCGTGCTGCCGTGCGCTTTCGACGAGGTCGGGGTGAAAGTTCCAGGTGTAGACGACAACCCGGCGTGCTCGGGGGTTCGCTGTCAGAACCCCGATCTCCTCTTGATCGGATTCGGGTTGGGCGAATGAGTCGTACAGCACTATGTCGACGACGTCGTCGACGGGCATGGTGGAGTCCAGTTCGGCAATGACGACGCGGTCCCGGTATGGGTCCAACATGTTGGCGACGCCCTTCACGACGACGTCGTAGTCGTCGACGAGCGCGACGGTGATCGGCGCGCTGGCACGTGACGGTCGCGTCATGGCGGGAAGATTACCTACCTAGGGGTGTATTGGTACCCCCCTTAGGGGTGGTCGACTGAGTCGGTGCCGGGCAACCGGCCGCACGAGGTAGTCACGCATCCGGAGGGGGAAGGCTCATCATGATCATTCTCGGCATCGTCCTGCTGGTCGCAGGATTTCTGCTCAAGATCTCGATCCTGTGGACGATCGGAATCATCCTGTTGGTCATCGGCGCAATCCTGGCGATCCTGGGTAACGTCGGACGCCCAGTCGCCGGCCGCCGACACTATTTCTGAAGGTCGAAAGCGTTGGCTGACAGCCGGCTTCGCGACCCTTAGGGCGGCGACAACACGCGAGTCCGCTGACGGGCCCTTCCGCCACGGCGCCGTGGCGGCGGGGCTCGCCTAACGCGACGCGCGGTTGACCGCCGACACGACGGCACGCAGCGACGCGGTGGTGATCGACGGCGCGATGCCGACACCCCAGACCGTGCGGCCGTTGACCGACGCCTCCACGTAAGCGGCGGCCTGCGCGTCGTCGCCGGCGCTCATCGCGTGCTCGGAGTAATCCAGGACCGCGACGTCGAACCCCACATCGCCCAGCGCGTGGACGAACGCGGCCAGCGGACCGTTGCCTGCGCCGCTGATCTCGGTCTCCACCCCGCTGACCTTCACGGTCGCCGCGATGGTGGTGGTGCCGCTGTCCTCCTCCGACGCCTCGACCCGCTGCTTCATCCGCTCGAGCGGCCACACCGGGGCCAAGTACTCCTCGTAGAACGCGTCCCACATCTCCTTCGGGGAGACCTCGCCGCCCTCGCCCTCGGTGATCGTCTGGATGGCCTGGGAAAACTCGATCTGCAGCCGCCGCGGCAGGGCCAGGCCGTGATCGGACTTCATGATGTAGGCCACCCCGCCCTTGCCGGACTGCGAGTTGACCCGGATCACCGCCTCGTAGGTGCGCCCGACATCCTTGGGGTCGATCGGCAGATACGGCACCTGCCAGAGCATGTCCTCCACGTCGGCGTCGGCGGCGTCCGCGTCGACCTTCATCTGGTCCAGGCCCTTGTTGATGGCGTCCTGATGGCTGCCGGAGAACGCGGTGTAGACCAGGTCCCCCCCGTAGGGGTGACGCTCGTGGACCGGCAGTTGGTTGCAGTACTCCACCGTGCGCCGGATCTCGTCGATATTGGAGAAGTCGATCTGAGGGTCGACGCCGCGGGAGAACAGGTTGAGCCCCAACGTCACCAGGCACACGTTGCCGGTGCGCTCGCCGTTGCCGAACAGGCAGCCCTCGATCCGGTCGGCGCCGGCGGCGAAGCCCAATTCGGCTGCGGCGACGGCTGTTCCGCGGTCGTTGTGCGGGTGCAGGCTCAGGATGACGGATTCCCGGTTGGCCAGGTTACGGCTCATCCACTCGATCGAGTCGGCGTAGACGTTGGGGGTGGCCATCTCCACGGTGGCGGGCAGGTTGAAGATGATGGGATTTTCCGGCGTCGGCGCGATGATCTCGCCGACGGCGTCGCACACCTGCCTGGCGTACTCCAGCTCGGTTCCGGTGTAGGACTCGGGCGAATATTCGAAACGCCATTGTGTGCCAGGGTATTTGGCGGCCTCCTCGACGCACTTGCGGGCGCCGTCGGTGGCGATGGCCTGCACCGCGGCCCGGTCGGCGCGAAAAACCACGCGGCGCTGCAGGATTGACGTCGAGTTGTAGAAGTGCACGATGGCCCGCGGCGCACCCTCGCACGCGGCGAAGGTGCGCGCGATGAGTTCGGGACGGCACTGCGTCAGCACCTGGATGGTGACGTCGTCGGGAATCGCACCGTCGGCGATGATCTCGCGGACGAAGTCGAAGTCGGTTTGACTTGCCGACGGGAACCCGACCTCGATTTCCTTGTAACCCATGCGAACCAGCAGATCGAACATGCGGCGCTTGCGGGTCGGGCTCATCGGGTCGATCAGCGCCTGGTTGCCGTCGCGCAGGTCCACCGCGCACCACAGCGGGGCGCGGTCGATGACGCGGTCGGGCCAGGTGCGGTCGGGAAGCCGGATGGGCTCCACTTCCTCGGCGAAGGACCGGTACCGGTTGACCGGCATCGACGAACTCCGCTGGGGATTCCAGGCGGGCTGGCCGGGTGCCGGCGGGCCCGCGGGTTGGACGATCGATCGGGTGGACGTATAGGCGTCGGGATTGGAAGTCACGGTGATTGCTCCGGGGTGTCAGAAGGAACCTCAGACCGGCGCATCGCGAACACCCGCGACGGGAAGCCGGTCTGGATCAGACCCCGTCGCGGCGTCCGAGGAGGAGCACCCGCTGCACGTCGTGAACTCTACCGCGATTGGCGCCGCGGAGAAAATTGCGCTAAAACCCGGCGAAAGCCGCAGGCTGTGGTGCTTCGCATCGCGGCGTAAACCGCTATGCGCAGCCACGTATTCTGTTGTGGACCTAAGACGTGCCCAAGGGCGGGAAGAATGCGGGAAGAATAACGTGGCGCTCGTCGTGCAGAAGTACGGCGGATCCTCGGTGGCCGACGCCGATCGGATCCGGCGCGTCGCCGAGCGCATCGTCGCGGCCAAGAGGCAGGGGAACGACGTCGTCGTGGTGGTTTCCGCGATGGGGGACACCACCGACGACCTGATGGACCTGGCCCAGCAGGTCTGCCCGGCCCCGCCGCCGCGGGAACTCGACATGCTGCTGACCGCCGGCGAGCGCATTTCCAACGCGTTGGTGGCCATGGCGATCGAGTCGCTGGGCGCGCAGGCGCGATCGTTCACCGGTTCCCAGGCCGGCGTCATCACCACCGGCACCCACGGCAACGCGAAGATCATCGAGGTCACGCCGGGGCGGCTGCAGGCCGCGCTCGACGAGGGACGCATCGTGCTGGTCGCCGGGTTCCAGGGCGTCAGCCAGGACACCCGGGACGTCACCACGCTGGGCCGGGGTGGCTCGGACACCACCGCGGTGGCCCTGGCCGCCGCGCTGCACGCCGACGTCTGCGAGATCTACACCGACGTGGACGGGATCTTCACCGCGGACCCGCGCATCGTGCACAACGCGCGCCGGCTGGACACGGTGACCTTCGAGGAGATGCTCGAGATGGCGGCCTGCGGTGCGAAGGTGCTGATGCTGCGCTGCGTGGAATACGCGCGCCGCTACAACATTCCGGTGCATGTCCGCTCCTCGTACACGGACAAGCCAGGCACCGTCGTCGTCGGATCGATCAAGGACATAGCCATGGAAGACCCCATACTGACCGGTGTCGCGCACGACCGCAGCGAGGCCAAGGTGACCATCGTCGGCATCCCCGACATCCCCGGGTATGCGTCCCGGGTGTTCCGGGCCGTCGCCGACGCCGACGTGAACATCGACATGGTGTTGCAGAACGTCTCCAAGGTCGAGGACGGCAAGACCGACATCACCTTCACCTGCTCGCGCGACAGCGGGCCCACCGCGGTGGCCAAGCTGGACGCGCTCAGGGACGAGATCGGGTTCACTTCCCTGCTCTACGACGACCACATCGGCAAGGTGTCGCTGATCGGCGCGGGCATGCGCAGCCACCCCGGCGTCACCGCGACCTTCTGCGAGGCCCTGGCCGCCGTCGGCGTCAACATCGAACTGATCTCCACCTCCGAGATCCGCATCTCGGTGCTGTGCCGCGACACCGAACTAGACAAGGCGGTCGTGGCGTTGCACGAGGCGTTCGGGCTCGGCGGCGACGAGAAGGCGACGGTGTATGCGGGGACGGGCAGATAAATGGTTGCGATCGGAGTCGTAGGCGCCACCGGCCAGGTGGGCCAGGTGATGCGCAGGTTGCTCGAGGAGCGGGACTTCCCCGCGACCTCGGTGCGGTTTTTCGCGTCGTCCCGCTCGCAGGGGCGCAAGCTGGGATTTCGCGGCCAGGAGATCGAGGTCGAGGACGCCGCGACGGCGGACCCGACCGGCCTGGACATCGCGTTGTTCTCCGCCGGCAAGACGATGTCGTTGGTGCAGGCGCCGCGGTTCGCCGCGGCCGGGGTGACGGTGATCGACAATTCGTCGGCGTGGCGCAAGGACCCCGAGGTGCCGTTGGTGGTGTCCGAGGTGAACTTCGACCGGGACGCCCACCGCAGACCCAAAGGCATCATCGCCAACCCGAACTGCACCACGATGGCCGCGATGCCGGTGCTCAAGGTGCTGCACGACGAGGCCGGGCTGGTGCGCCTGGTGGTCTCGAGCTATCAGGCGGTGTCCGGCAGCGGGCTGGCCGGGGTCGAGGAATTGGCCACCCAGGCGCGCGCGGTCATCGACGACGCCGAGCAGCTGGTGCAGGACGGCTCCGCGGTCGAGTTCCCGGCGCCCAAGACCTACGTCGCGCCGATCGCGTTCAACGTGGTGCCGTTGGCCGGCTCGCTGGTGGATGACGGCTCCGGCGAGACCGACGAGGACCAGAAGCTGCGGCATGAGAGCCGCAAGATCCTCGGCATCCCCGACCTGGCGGTGAGCGGAACCTGCGTGCGGGTGCCGGTTTTCACCGGGCACTCGCTGTCGATCAACGCCGAGTTCGCCCGGCCCCTGTCGCCCGACCGCGCCCGTGCGCTGCTCGACGGCGCGCCCGGCGTCAAGGTGGTCGACGTGCCGACCCCGTTGGCGGCGGCCGGCGTCGACGAATCCCTGGTCGGCCGGATCCGGCACGACCCGGGCGTGCCCGATGGGCGTGGCCTGGCCCTGTTCGTCTCGGGAGACAACCTGCGCAAGGGGGCGGCGCTGAACACGATCCAGATCGCCGAGCTGCTGGCCGCCCAGCTGTGATAAGCGGGTGAACACCGCCCACACCCGACTGCTCGCGCGGTGCTCGCTTGCACTGACTCTGCTTGCGCCACAATGGTTTTGGCGCGCGCACGCCGACCCGCCGGCGCCGGCCCCCCAGCCCATCGTGCAACCGCTGGCGCCCGGTCAGGTGCTGCGGATCGGCCCCACTGCCGGCACCGGCACTCCCACCGGGGACTACGGCATCGGCGCGACAGACCTCTGCGAATTCGTCGAGTTCCCCACCGAATTGCTGCAGGTCTGCGGCGACAGCTTCGCCGGCCAGGGCGTCGGGTTCGGGGGCTGGTACGCCCCGGTGGCGCTGCAGGTGGATACCGCCTCGGTCGACGACCCGGCGGGGATGCGCTACACCGGGGTCACCGGGATCAGCCATCCGCTGCTGGCCGATCCCACCCCGCCCGGGGCCTCGCAGCTGCCGGCGGGAGTGGTGCAGATCAACCGGCGCAACTACATGATGGTGACGACGACGAAGAACCTGGAACCGCAAAGCTCACGGCTGGTGACGGCCGAGCCCGCGCGGGCGGGGTGGCAGACCATCACCGGGTCGCGGCGACCGGCCTCCTACCAGGGCGGCTCGCAGACGCAGATCAGCGGCTACTACGACCCGATCCCCACGCCGGACTCGCCCACCGGCTGGGTGTACATCGTGGCCGACAGCTTCACCCGCCGGGATCCGGTCGTGCTGTATCGGGCCACCCCGCAAACCTTCACCGACCGGTCCCGCTGGCAGGGCTGGGCGGCCGGACCGGGCGGCGGCTGGGGCAAGCTCCCCACGCCGCTGTGGCCGGAAGCGGTGGGCGAGATGTCCGTGCGGCAAATCGACGGCAAGTCCGTGCTGTCGTACTTCAATGCCGTCACCGGCAACATGGAGGTCCGCGTCGCCGACGATCCGACCTCGCTGGGCGA
Organism: uncultured Actinomycetota bacterium; assembly: GCA_963820045.1. Taxonomy (GTDB): domain Bacteria; phylum Actinomycetota; class Actinomycetes; order Mycobacteriales; family Mycobacteriaceae; genus Mycobacterium. The sequence continues at coordinate 369,665 of CAWFYN010000010.1, read as the reverse complement.
TGCGCCGGTGACCACGGTGGTGCAGCACGACGAGTGGCCGGAGCCGGCGGAAAGCCTGCCGCCGCCCTATGACAACCGGCTCGCACAACCGTACGGCGGGTACATCTCGCCCGGCTCCACGCTCGACGAGCTGCGAATCTTCGTCAGCCAGTGGGACACCCGCGCGCGGGTGGCGGCGCCGTACCGGGTGATCCAGTTCGCGGTCAACCCGTTCAAGCCGGACGCCGGCTAGCCGCCGCTCACCTCACAGCTGCTACATAAGTAGCGCATAGCCGAAGCTATTGTTAACGCCTTCATCATTTGTCTCATGAGTGAAACATCTGAAAACCCCACTGTGCGGACTTCCACCGCAACTGCACCGGCGCCTGCCGCAGTAGAGGCAGCGCCATACCGGACCCCCGGGTCTTTCTCGCCGCGGCATGGGTTGCCATCGTCGCCGGCATCGTGTTCATCATCTCCGTCATCTTCTTCACCGGAATGGCGCTCGGGCATCACGGCGGTCACCACCACCACCACAAGCACCACGCGGCCTGGATGCACCAGCACCGCATGGGCGGTCCGGGTGGCCCGGGCGGCGGCGGACCCGCCGGCGTCCAGCAGGGCGGACCCGCGTCGGCGACCCCCGGCGCGCCCGGCCCCAGCCAGGTCCCGTCATCGGTCGCCCCGTCCCGGACGCCGTAGTTCCAACAATCCCCTCGCTGAACAACCAACAGCCCGGTGCTCACCAGAGCACCGGGCTGTTTCATCACCGGCAATTCGCCGCCGGATTTCGATTCACAGCAAGTTTGTGGCCCGAACCTGTTATGCCTCTCGCGACCCGGGGCATCATTCAAGGCATGAGCGAGACACCCGAACCGTCGACCCCGCCGACTTCCGCCGCAGCTGCAGCCCCACCCCCGCCGCCGCCCCCGGAGCGGCCGAGGCCGCCGAGGCTCTACACGGCCGCGGCGTGGGTGATCATCGTCGCGGGGATCGTCTTCATCATCTCCACCGTGTTCTTCACCGGTGCCGTCGTCTTCTGGCACTACCACCACTGCCACCACCACCACGGCCAGATGTTCGGACCCGGCGGCGGCCCCGGCGGCCCCGGACCGGGCAACGGGCCATGGGGACCGGGATACGGCCCCGGGCCGTGGGGGTCCGGTGGGCCCGGGAGCGCCGGCGGCCCGTGGGGGTCCGGTGGGCCCGGATTGATCGTGCCGATGCCCCCCGGCGGTCCGGGCGGGCCCGGCGGGCCGGCGGGCGGCCCCGGTCTGAGCGGGCCGGGCCACCCGCCGACAACCGCAGTCAGCCCGGCCCCCGGTGCGCCGGCACCGCGTCCATAGTTATTGGCGCGCAGGGAGTTTCGTCGCGAAGGACCTGGAGTCAGCCGAACAAACGAGGAGATAGCGACATGACGGAGCGTTTCACCACCACTGACGCAGGCATCGCTGCGCCCAGCGACGACCAGTCGTTGACGATCGGTCCCGACGGCCCGATTCTGCTGCAGGACCATTACCTGATCGAGCAGATGGCCCAATTCAACCGGGAGCGCATCCCGGAGCGTCAGCCGCACGCGAAGGGCGGCGGCGCGTTCGGGACCTTCGAGGTCACCAACGACGTCAGCGCGTACACCAGGGCGGCGGTCTTTCAGCCCGGCACCAAGACGGACATGCTGGCCAGGTTCTCCACCGTCGCCGGCGAGCGCGGCAGCCCAGACACCTGGCGGGACCCGCGCGGCTTCGCGCTGAAGTTCTACACCAGCGAAGGCAACTTCGACCTGGTCGGCAACAACACGCCGATCTTCTTTATGCGGGACCCGCTGAAGTTCCAGCACTTCATCCGGTCCCAGAAGCGCCTGCAGGCAAGCAATGTGCGCGACCACAACATGCAGTGGGACTTCTGGAGCCTCTCACCGGAGTCCGCGCACCAGGTGACCTGGCTGATGGGCGACCGGGGCATTCCCAAGAACTGGCGGCACATGAACGGCTACAGCAGCCACACCTACAGCTGGATCAACGCCGCCGGCGAAATCTTCTGGGTGAAATACCACTTCATCACCGACCAGGGCGCCGACTTCCTGACCCAGGAGGACGCCGACCGGCTGGCCGGCGAGGACGGCGACTACCACCAGCGCGACCTCTACGAGGCGATCGAGGGCGGCGATCACCCCAGCTGGACGCTCAAGATGCAGATCATGCCGTACGAGGAGGCCAGGAACTACCGGTTCAACCCGTTCGACCTGACCAAGGTGTGGCCGCACGGCGACTACCCGCTGATCGACGTCGGCAAGATGACGCTGAACCGCAACGTCACCGACTACCACACCGAGATCGAGCAGGCCGCCTTCGAGCCGAACAACATCGTGCCCGGCACGGGGCTGAGCCCCGACAAGATGCTGCAGGCCCGCGGGTTCTCCTACTCCGACGCGCACCGCGCCAGGCTGGGGACCAACTACCGGCAGATCCCCGTCAACACGCCGAAGGTCGAGGTGAACAGCTACTCGAAGGACGGCGCGATGCGGGTGACGAACGTGTCCGATCCCGTGTACGCGCCCAACTCGTACGGCGGGCCGCACGCCGACCCGGCGCGCGCCGCCGAAGTGCGTTGGCACGCCGACGGCGACATGGTCCGCGCCGCGTACACGCTGCACGCCGAGGACGACGACTGGGGACAGGCCGGCACCATGGTCCGCGAGGTTCTCGACGACGCGGCCCGGGACCGGTTGGTGCACAACATCATCGGCCACGTCTCGAAGGGCGTCAAGGAGCCGGTGCTGTCGCGGGTGTTCGAGTACTGGCGCAACGTCGATCCCGACCTGGGCAAGGCGGTCGAGGAGGGCGTGCGGGGCAACGGGGGCTGACCACCCGCCGTTGTGCCTGGCATGATCGCTTGAATGACCATGCGGGTTCGCGCGGCCGCGCTCACCATCGGCCTGGCCATCGAGGGCGCGGTCGCGCTTCCCGTTGCGGCCGCGCACCCGTCGGAACCGGGGGTGGTGAACTACGCGGTCCTGGGTAAGGGGTCCGTCGGCAACATCGTCGGCGGGCCCATGGGCTGGGAGTCGGTGTTCACCCAACCGGGGCAGGGCGACTGGGTGGACGTCCCGGTATGCAACAACTGGGCCGACATCGGGTTGCCTGAGGTGTACGACGATCCCGACCTGGCGTCGTTCAACGGTGCCGTCACGCAAACGTCGGCCAACGACCAAACCCACTTCGTCAAGCAGGCGGTCGGGGTGTTTGCCACCAACGACGCCGCCGGCCGCGCCTTCCATCGAGTGGTGGATCGAACGGTGGGCTGCTCGGGCCAGACCACCGCGATGCATCTGGACAACGGCGCCACGCAGGTGTGGTCGTTCGACGGGGGGCCGCCCGGCGCCGCCGATGCGAACTGGACCAAGCAAGAGGCCGGCACCGATCGGCGGTGTTTCAATCAAACCAGGCTGCGCGAAAATGTGTTGCTGCAGGCCAAGGTCTGCCAATCTGGCAACGCCGGGCCCGCGGTCGACGTGCTGGCCGGGGCGATGCAGAATGCGCTGGGCCAGTGAACCGCGTTCTGGCGCCGGGTCGGGCAGGCTTGAAATTGGGCGCGAACGGGAATATGTCGGAGCCATCTGTTAGATGAAGTAGTGGCGGTTACCGTTCCCTTAGTTGCGCAGGAAAGCGGCCCGCCGGCGGTTGTTCAGGCTTGCTCAGGCCCGGAGGGATAGTGATATGACTTTCGCCGCTGTCACTACCGCCGGCTCCGAGGTGGGCAGCCCCGAGATGGCCAATTCCCAAGCCGCCGCGCGCTACGTCGCCGACGGCTGCTTGGTGGACGCCCCGTTGGGACGCGTGGGCCTGGAGATGGAAGCCCATTGCCACGACCCGGCCGACCCGCACCGCAGGCCCGGCTGGGAGGAGATCGCCGAGGTTCTGGGGCTACTGCCGGAGCTGCCGGGAGGCAGCCGCATCACGGTGGAACCCGGCGGTGCGGTGGAGCTGTCCGGTCCGCCGGCCGACGGTGTGCTCGCCGCCATCGACGCGATGCGGCGCGACCAAGCTGTGCTGCGGTCGGCATTCGTCGACGCGGGGCTGGGCCTGATCTTCCTCGGGGCGGATCCGTTGCGACCGCCCAAGCGCATCAACCCGGGCGCGCGTTACGGCGCCATGGAGCAGTTCTTCGCGTCCAGCCGCTCGGGTGAGGCGGGCGCGGCGATGATGACGTCCACCGCGTCCATTCAGGTCAACCTGGACGCCGGGCCGCGTGCCGGCTGGGCGGCCCGGGTACGGCTGGCGCACGCGCTCGGGCCCACCATGATCGCGATAGCCGCCAACTCCCCGATGCTGCGTGGCGAGTTCACCGGGTGGGCGTCCACCCGGCAGTGGGTGTGGGGCCAGATGGACTCGGCGCGGTGCGGGCCCATCCTGGGCGCCAGCGGCGACGACCCGGGCACCGACTGGGCGCGCTACGCGCTCAAGGCTCCGGTCATGCTGGTGCACACCCCGGACGCCGTGGCGGTCACGCGCTGGGTGCCGTTCGCCGACTGGGTGGACGGCCGGGTGTTGCTCGGTGATCGCCGTCCCACCGTCGCCGACCTGGAATATCACCTGACCACGCTGTTCCCGCCGGTGCGCCCGAGGCGGTGGCTGGAAATCCGCTATCTCGACAGCGTGCCGGACGATTTCTGGCCGGCCGTGGTGTTCACCCTGGTGGCCCTGCTCGACGACGCGGTCGCGGCTGACATCGCGGCCGAGGCGGTCGAGCCGGTGGCCACGGCCTGGGACACCGCGGCGCGGGTGGGTCTGCGTGATCGGCGGTTGTACGCGGCGGCCAACAAGTGCGTGGCCGCCGCCGCCGCGATGGCACCGCCCGAGCTCGGCGATTCGATGCAGCGCTTGGTCGACACCGTCGAGCGGGGCCGCTGTCCCGGCGACGACTTCTCCGACCAGGTGATTCAGCACGGCATTGCGGCTACGCTCTCCAAGGCGGCGCGATGCTCGCAAGGGGGGCTGTGACTTTCCGGGCAAGTCTTGCCGACGATCTGGCGCGGGCGCGGACGCGGACGTTGCGGCTGGTCGAGTTCGACGACGCCGAACTGTACCGCCAGTACCACCCCCTGATGAGCCCGCTCGTGTGGGACCTGGCCCACATCGGTCAGCAGGAGGAGCTGTGGCTGCTGCGTGACGGCGACCCGGAACGGCCCGGCATGTTGCCGCCGGCCGTCGAGGGGCTCTACGACGCCTTCGTGCACTCCCGCGCGAGCCGGTCCGAGTTGCCGCTGCTCCCCCCGGAGCGGGCGCGGGCGTATTGCCGGACGGTGCGGTCGGCCGCGCTCGATGCCCTCGACGCCCTGCCCGACGACCCCGCGGGCGACGAGGCGGCGTTCGTGTACGCGATGGTGGTCAGCCACGAAAACCAGCACGACGAGACCATGTTGCAGGCGTTGAACCTGCGCAGCGGCGCTCCGCTGCTGCGAGACAAGGCGGCCTTGCCCGCCGGCCGGCCCGGGCTCGCCGGCACGTCGGTGCTGGTGCCCGCCGGCCCGTTCGTGCTGGGCGTGGCCGCCGCGAGCGAACCGTACTCGCTGGACAACGAGCGTCCCGCCCACGTCGTCGAGCTGCCGGCGTTCCGGATCGGGCGGGTGCCGGTCACCAACGGCGAATGGCGCCACTTCATGGAAGACGGCGGGTACCGACAGCCGCGCTGGTGGTCCGAGCGCGGTTGGGAGCACCGCCAGCGCGCGGGCCTGACCGCGCCACAGTTCTGGAGCCCCGACGCACTGACGTGCACCCGGTTCGGCCACGTCGAAGGCATCCCCGCCGACGAACCGGTGCAGCATGTCACCTACTTCGAGGCCGAGGCGTATGCGGCCTGGGCCGGCGCCCGCCTGCCCACCGAGATGGAATGGGAGAAGGCCTGCGCCTGGGATCCGGCCACCGACACCCGCCGCCGCTACCCGTGGGGAGCACAGCCGCCCTCTGATGGCCTCGCCAACCTCGGCGGCGCCGCATTGCGTCCGGCGCCCGTCGGGGCCTACCCGGCCGGCGCCTCGGCGTACGGGGCGGAGCAGATGCTCGGCGACGTATGGGAGTGGACCACCTCACCGCTGCGGCCCTGGCCCGGGTTCATCCCGATGATCTACGAGCGCTACTCGCAGCCGTTCTTTGACGGTGATTACCAAGTGCTGCGGGGCGGCTCGTGGGCCGTGGAGCCCGCCATCCTGCGGCCGAGCTTCCGCAACTGGGACCACCCGATCCGGCGCCAGATCTTCTCCGGCGTCCGGCTGGCCTGGGATGTGGGCGACTGATGTGTCGCCACCTCGGCTGGCTCGGGGCCGACGTCACCGTCTCCTCGCTGGTGCTGGACCCCCCGTGCGGGTTGCGGGTGCAGTCGTATGCCCCGCGCCGCCAGAAGCACGGCCTGCTCAACGCCGATGGTTGGGGCGTCGGGTTTTTCGATCGCTCCAACGAGGGCCACACCCCCCGCCGCTGGCGTAGCCAGGCGCCGCTATGGGGTGACGCGTCGTTCGACTCCGTCGCGCCGGCGCTGCGCAGCCACTGTGTGGTGGCCGCGGTGCGTTCGGCGACCGTCGGCATGCCGATCGAGGCCAGCGCGACGGCGCCCTTCACCGACGGCCGGTGGTTGTTGTCACACAACGGGGTGGTCGACCGCTCCGTGTTGGGAATGCCCTCGCAGGCCGAATCCGTCTGTGACAGTGCGCTACTCGCGGCCGTCATCTTCGAACGCGGCCTCGACGCGCTCGGCGAGACCATCGCGAAGATTGCGGCGGCCGACCCGAACGCTCGGCTGAACATCCTGGCCGCCAACGGCTCTCGCCTACTCGCGACGGCCTGGGGCGATACGTTGTCCATCCTGCGCCGCGCGGACGGTGTCGTCGTGGCCAGCGAGCCCTACGACAACGACTCCGACTGGGAGGACGTGCCGGACCGCCATCTCGTCGAAGTCAGCGCGACGGGTGTCGCGCTGACCCCGCTGGATCACTCGGAAGGTTATCGATGACGCTGACACTGTCCAACCACTTGGCCGCCGACTCTGCCTACCGGGCGTTGCGCCGGGATGTGTTCGACGGCCTGCAGCAGACACCGAAGTCGTTGCCGCCCAAATGGTTCTACGATTCGCTTGGCAGCCATCTGTTCGATCAGATCACCCGGTTGCCCGAGTACTATCCGACCCGCGCCGAGGCCGAGATCCTGCGCGCGCGGTCGGCCGAGGTCGCGGCGGCCAGCGAGGCCGACACCCTGGTCGAGCTGGGCAGCGGAACGTCGGAGAAGACCCGGCTGCTGCTCGACGCGCTGCGCGAACGCGGATCGCTGCGCAAGTTCGTCCCGTTCGACGTCGACGCCGGCATACTGTCGACGGCCGCGGCGGCGATCCAGCGCGAATACGTCGGCGTCGAAATCAACGCGGTTTGCGGCGATTTCGAGGAACACCTGACCGAGATCCCGACCGGGGGGCGGCGCCTGTTCGTGTTCCTGGGGTCGACGATCGGCAACCTGACGCCCGGCCCGCGCGCGCAGTTCCTCTCCAGCCTGTCCGCCCAGATGCGGCCGGGCGACAGCCTGCTGCTGGGCACGGACCTGGTCAAGGACACCGGCCGACTGGTGCGCGCCTATGACGACTCGGCCGGGGTGACGGCGGCGTTCAATCGCAATGTGCTGGCGGTGATCAACCGCCGACTCGACGCCGACTTCGACGTCGAGGCCTACCAGCACGTGGCCCGCTGGAACGCGGGCGAGGAACGCATCGAAATGTGGCTGCGGGCCAGCCGCCGACAGCGGGTCCGCGTCGACGCGCTCGACCTGACCGTCGATTTCGAGGCCGGCGAGGAGATGCTCACCGAGGTGTCGTGCAAGTTCCGCCCGGACGGGGTGAGCGCCGAACTGGCCGGCGTGGGACTGCGTCCCACCCGGTGGTGGACGGACGTCGCGGGTGATTTCGGGTTGTCGTTGGCCGTGAAGTGACGGCCGGCGGTTCGCTGGCGGACCGATGGCGGGCGGCCCGCCCCCCGGTGGCCGGCCTGCACCTGGACAGTGCGGCCTGTTCGCGGCAGAGCCTTACGGTGATCGAGGCCGCCGCCCAACACGCGCGCAACGAGTCCGAGGTCGGCGGCTACGTCGCGGCCGAGGCGGCCGCACCCGCGCTGGACGCCGGACGCGTCGCGTTCGCCGCGCTGGCCGGCATGCCCGACGCCGAGGTGGTGTTCACCACCGGCTCGTTGAACGCGCTGGATCTGTTGCTCGGCGGCTGGCCGGCGGAGCGCCGCAGGGTGGCGTGCCTGCCGGGTGAATACGGTCCGAACCTGGCGTTGCTGGCCGTCCACGGGTTCGACCGTCAGCTGCTGCCCACGCTCGAGGACGGCCGGCTCGCGCTCGACGACGCGGCGCTGGCACTGGATGCCGACCCGCCCGATCTGGTCCACCTGACCGCGGTCGGCAGCCACAGCGGTGTGGTGCAACCGCTGTCGATGATCGCGCAGCTGTGCCACGAGCTGGGGCTGCCGCTCGTCGTCGACGCAGCCCAGGCGCTGGGCCAGATGGACTGCGCGGTCGGCGCCGACGTGACCTATGCGTCGTCGCGCAAGTGGATCGCCGGGCCGCGCGGTGTCGGGGCGCTGGCGGTGCGCCGCGAGCTGATGGAAGGCTTGCGTCCGAGGCTGGCGGCGCCGGAGTGGCTCGCGGGCTCGTTCACGGTCGCCCGGCAGCTCGAATTCGGCGAAGCCAATATCGCTGCGCGCGTTGGCTTTTCGCTGGCGCTGGGGGAGCACTTGGCGTACGGGCCGCGGGCCATACGCGCGCGGCTGGCCGAGCTGGGCGGCATCAGCCGCAGGGTGCTGGCCGATGTGGCCGGCTGGGCGGTGGTCGAAGAGGTCGATGAGCCCAGCGCCATCACCACCCTGGCCCCGGTCGACGGCGCCGATCCGGAAGCGGTGCGCCGGTGGCTGCTCGCCGAACGGCGGATCCTGACCACCTTCGTCGGTGTGCAGCGGGCGCCCCTGGCGCTGGCCGGGCCGGTGCTGCGGATCTCGCCGCACGTCGACACCACGCCCGACGATGTGGAGACCTTCGCCGAGGCGCTGATCGCCGCGACGGCGGCGACATCTGGTTAGCCGCTAACCCGCTTTGTGCGCCGTCAGCAGGTAGGCCGGCATCTTCATCCGGCCCTTCTCGTCGCGATCATGCGGCGGAAATTCGAAGGGCGCGTCGGGAATGTTGAGGACGTTGGACAGGATGAAGGACGGGCGAATCTCGTCGATCTCCCAGTACTTGCTCACCGCCGCGCGAAGTTCGTCTTCGTCGACCTCGTTGGGCTTCGGCTCCATCTCGGCGGGAAAGGCGCCCTTGGCGAACACCAGCACGAACAGGTTGGCCCCGGGCGCGGCCGCGCGGTGTATGGAGCTCAGATAGCCGTCGCGCCCCTCGACCGGCAGCGAGTGAAACAGCGTGGAATCGACGACGGTGGAGAACCTCTCGTCGTAACCACCCAACGACGTGATGTCGGCCTGCACGAAGCTGGCCGCGGTCAAGCCGCGCTCCTGGGCGGCCTTGGTGGCCGCCGCGACAGCGGTCGGCGTGAGGTCGACTCCGACCACCGTGTAGCCCTGGGCGGCCAGCGCCAACGACAGTTCGGCGAACCCGCACCCGGCGTCGAGCACGTCGCTGCGGAATTTGCCGGCCGCGACTAGTGCGGCCAGTTCCGGTTGCGGCTCACCGATGTTCCACGGCGGGGGACCCTCGAAGTGCGCCTGCTCACGGTATGCACTGTCCCAGTCCATAACTTGATCGCCAGTCATGGCCTTCAACGTACCCCGCGGTCAGGACTCCCAGGTGTGCACCGGTTCGTTGGCATGCATGTGCTCGCAGTACCGGCGCAGCATCTCGGCCAGCGCCGCGGGCCGGGTCAGCCCGCCATCTTCCAGCGCGCGCACGGTGGACACCTGCCAGCTGGCGCCGTTGCGGCCCGTCCTGGCGCGGCCCTCGATGACGCCGAGGAACCGCTCCCGCACCTCGGCATCCACGCCCCAGCGGCGCAGTCCCTCGTCGGCGATCGGCAGCAAGGTGTCCAGCACCAGCGCGGTCGCTGTGACGTCGCCCAGGCCCGGCCAATGCAGCCGGGCGTCGATCCCGTTACGCGCCGCCTCGAGGAAATTCGCTTGTGCCGCAGCGAAGTCCATGTCGGCCCACAGGGGATTGTCGTCCTCGGACAGGCTGCGCAGCATGCCGTAGAAGAAGGCCGAATTGGCCAGCATGTCCACGACGGTCGGCCCGGCCGGCAACACCCGGTTTTCCAGCCGCAGGTGCGGGCGCCCGTCGACCACGTCGTAGACCGGCCGGTTCCACCGGTACACGGTGCCGCTGTGCAGCCGCAATTCGGAGAGGCGCGGTGGTCGCCCGGCGGCCAGCTCGGCGACGGGATCCTCGTCGGACACCTCGGGCAGCAGGGGCGGGAAGTAGCGGATGTTCTCCTGGTACAGGTCGAGGACCGAGGTGATCCATCCTTCGCCGAACCACACCCGTGGGCGCACACCCTGGGACTTCAGTTCCTCGGGCCGGGTGTCGGTGGACTGCGTGAACAGCTCGATGCGGGTCTCGGCCCCACAGCTGGTGGCCGAAGAAGTACGGCGAGTTGGCGCCCAGCGCCACCTGGGGACCGGCCACCACCTGAGCAGCGTTCCAGTTGGCGGCGAACGTTTCCGGGGCCAGCTGCAGGTGCAATTGGATACTGGTGCAAGCGGATTCGGGCGCTATCGACACGGCCCGCCAGCTCAATGGTTCGGGGCCGGAGATATTGATCGGGATGTCTTCGCCGCGGGCGGTGAAGATCGAGTCGTTGAGCGCCGCGTACCGCCTCGAGTCGCTCATCCAGCCGGAGGCCAGATGTTCGGGCATCAGGGTGGGCAAGATCCCGATCATCACGATGTGCGCCCCGCCCGCGCCGGCCTTGATCTCGGCGTCGTTCAGGCTGGCCCGCACCTCGCCCTCCAGATCCAGGGTGGTGTGTCCGGGCAGCGCGTGGGGCGGCACGTTGAATTCGATGTTGTAGGCGCCCAATTCCGGCTGGAACGCCGGATCCGCGATGGCGTCGAGCACGTCGCGATTCGACATCGCCGGCTGATAATCGGCGTCGACGAGGTTGCACTCGATCTCCATGCCGGTGAGCGGCTTATCCGAGTCGAAGTGCGACCGGGCCAGCATCGTCTCGAAGACGTCCAGGCATAACTCGAGCTTGCGGCGGTATGCCCGCCGATGTGCGCTGTTGTACGTGGTGCGCCTTACCTCTTCGCCCACACCGCCGATGGAACAGGGTTACCGGCGGTAACGCAAGCTACGCGGCCGACCTGCGCTGTCGCCTGTCGGGTCCGGCAGGCCATGATGGACTCCGGAAGTGTCCCCGCACGGGTGGAGGAGAACAGTTGGCCGAGTCCGCTGAGTTCGTAGCCGCCATCGACCAGGGAACCACCAGCACTCGCTGCATGATCTTCGATCACGACGGTGCCGAAGTGGCTCGCCATCAACTCGAGCACGAACAAATCCTGCCCCGCGCGGGCTGGGTCGAACACGACCCGGTCGAAATCTGGGAGCGGACTTCGTCGGTGCTGGTGTCGGTGTTGAACCGAGCCAACCTGGCTGCCAAAGACATTGCCGCGCTTGGCATCACGAACCAGCGGGAAACCACTCTGGTGTGGAATCGGCGCACCGGGCGGCCCTACTACAACGCGATCGTCTGGCAGGACACCCGCACCGATCGGATTGCGTCGGCGCTGGAACGAGACGGCCGCGGCGAGGTGATCCGCCGCAAGGCGGGCCTGCCGCCGGCGACCTACTTCTCCGGCGGCAAATTGCAGTGGATCCTTGAGAACGTCGACGGGGTGCGGGAGGCCGCCGAGAGCGGTGACGCCCTGTTCGGCACCCCCGACTCCTGGGTGCTGTGGAATCTGACCGGAGGCCCGCGCGGCGGCGTGCACGTCACCGATGTGACCAACGCCAGCCGGACGATGCTGATGGACCTGGAAACCCTGGACTGGGACGAGGAGTTGTTGTCGTTCTTCTCCATCCCGCGCGCGATGCTGCCGGCCATCGCCCCGTCGTCGTCGCCGCAGCCGTACGGCGTCTCCGCGCAGGCCGGGCCGCTCGGCGGCGAGGTGCCGGTCACCGGGGTTCTCGGCGACCAGCACGCGGCGATGGTGGGTCAGGTGTGCCTGTCGGAGGGCGAGGCGAAGAACACCTACGGCACCGGAAACTTCTTGCTGCTCAACACCGGCGAGACGATCGTGCGATCGGACAACGGGCTGCTGACCACCGTTTGCTACCAGTTCGGGGACGCCAAACCCGTTTATGCGCTTGAGGGTTCGATCGCGGTCACCGGTGCCGCGGTGCAGTGGCTGCGTGATCAGCTGGGCATCATCAGCGGTGCCGCGCAGAGCGAGTCGTTGGCGCGTCAGGTCGCCGACAACGGCGGAGTCTATTTCGTCCCAGCGTTTTCCGGGCTGTTCGCGCCCTACTGGCGATCCGATGCCCGCGGCGCGATCGTGGGGCTGTCCCGGTTCAACACCAACGCGCACCTGGCCCGCGCGACGCTGGAGGCGATCTGCTACCAGAGCCGCGACGTGGTGGACGCGATGGCGGCGGATTCCGGTGTGCGCCTTGAGGTGTTGAAGGTGGACGGCGGAGTCACCGGCAACGATTTGTGCATGCAGATTCAGGCCGACGTGCTCGGCGTCGACGTGGTGCGTCCGGTGGTCGCCGAGACGACCGCGCTGGGCGCGGCCTACGCGGCGGGTTTGGCGGTGGGATTCTGGGCCGATCCGTCCGACCTGCGGGCCAACTGGCATGAGGACAAGCGCTGGACGCCGGCCTGGAACGACGAGCAGCGCGCCGCCGGGTACGCGGGTTGGCGTAAGGCGGTGCAGCGGACCCTGGATTGGGTCGACGTGACCTGACCCGTGACCTGATCCAGGGTCCGCTGGGCTCGTTGGAGCTCAGTCTTCGCCGAGGATGCCGTAGACCTCGCGGCGCGCATTGTTGAGGATTTCGACGATGCGCTGCTGCTGCTCGGCGGAGGCGGTGTGCGCAGACTGCGCGACCGCGCCGAACAACTGCCCGACGGCCGCGCGCAGGTTCAGGTGGCCCGGGTCGGCGCCTTCGGCGATCTCGTCCCACGGCGCCGTCTCGACCTTCTCGGCCGCCGCGCGGCCCTCCTCGGTCAGCTCGAACAGCTTCTTGCTGCCCTCGCTTTCGCTGGCGGTGATCAGGCCCTCGTCGGTCAACAACTGCAGGGTCGGATAGACCGAGCCGGGGCTGGGCTTCCAGATCCCGTTGCTGCGTTCGGCGATCTGCTGGATCATTTCGTAGCCGTGCATCGGCCGCTCGACCAGCAGCGTCAGGATGGCCGCACGGACGTCTCCGCGCTTTCCGCGGCCGGGGCCGCCTCGGCGCCATCCGCCACGGCGGCCGCCCGGCCCGAAGCCGAATCCCGGACCGAATGGGGGGCCGAAACCCGGGCCGAAGCCGGGCCCGAATCCGGGACCGAAGCCCAGGGGACCGTCGTGGTCGCGGGGCGTGCTCTCGCAGGTGTTCGAAGAACTCTTGGCGGGCGCGCCGCTTGGCGCCGTGCAGGGCGCGCCGTTGGATGTCGGGTCCGAAGCCGAAACCGGGGCCGCCGGCGAACGGGCCGCCGGCGGGGGTGAATGGGTTGTTCATGTCTGTCCTTGGGTCTTATGGGGAAACGCACCGTGCGCTCCGATGTATAACGATATATCGGAACCTATCGCGATGCAACGCCTGGTGGCGTCTGCGACACCCGCCGATACGCACCACAAGCCGGTGAGCTGCGGTGTCGGCGTATTGGCGAATAAACCGGGCGGGGCGTCCCGGCCCGGTTTGCGCGCCACAGGCGGCGGGTAGGAACTCTGGGATGAACGCTGATAACTCCAACCTGTGGGTGGGCAGCGGGACCTCCACCGCGACCGACCCCGCGTCGGGCGGCAGCGATGACGGGCGCAACGTCTGGCCATGGGTCAACTGGGGCCTGGCGCTGGCCACGGTGCCCGCCGCCGCCATCGTGATGCTTTTCGCGCTGGGCGCGGTGATGAGTACCGACGGCTGCAGCGATCGCAGTTGCCCCAACCTGGGCCACGGCGGGATCAATTTCGGGGTCGCGTTCTACGGTGCGCCCGCGGTCGCCGTCGTCGTCATCGTCATTTCGCTTCTCACCGCGAAGCACCGCGCCGGCATCGCGGTTCCGTTGTGCGGGTGGGCGCTGCTGGTCGCCGATGTCGCCCTCATGGCGGCGAGCGTCTCGGGTTAGCCGCAGCCCTCAGCCGGGCGGCGAGAAACCGCCCGGCGCGGGATTGGGTGGGGCCGGCTGGGGCCAGGCAGCCGGTTGCGGCGCTCCCTGCTCAGGCCATGGGACCGCCTGCTGTGGCGGCGCGGCCGCCCAGGATGGCCACGGCGCGGTGCCGGCGGGTGGGATAGCGGGACGCAGCCGGGCCAGTTCCCGGCGGTGCCGTTCGGCGAGCACCGCCGCGAGCACCAGTTCCGGTGGCGCGCCGGGCGGGGGCGGCGGGGCGATGCGGGACACCACGTCACCGGCGATGCGGTATGCCATCTGCTGGCGTACCTGGCGATCGAGTTGTGATGCCCGTGAAAGGAATTGGCGCGCGACCTCGGCTGGGCCGGCGGACAGGCCGGAAAGATGAAGTGACGATGCCCACCAGGCCAGCGAAGGCGGCATCACCGGCGGGGGACCCAGGCGGGGTCCGCGTTCGTTCACGACGATCGTGCCGGCGAAGATGTCGCCGATCCGCTTGGCCTTCGGCGACAGCATGCCGCAGATGACGGCGGGACTCCCGAACAGCATCCAGATCTCCACCACCGAGGCAAGGGCCCGAAACAGCGCCTGCCGGAAGCGTTCTGGGCCGCCGTCGTCGGACACCACGCGCAGGCCCAACGCGATCTTGCCCACCGAGCGCCCGCGCGTCGCCGTTTCGAGCACCACGGGATAGCCGACGATCACCACCACCGTGAAGATGAGCAGGACGGCGGTGCTCAGCGCGGAGTCGTACTGGGTCAGCGAGGCGGCCCACAACATCAGGCCGAGCAGATAGCAGACGAAGATCACGGCGATATCGATCAGTGCGCTCACGGCCCGCACCGGCAACTGGGCGATCTGCACATCGAGCACGACGGCGTCGCCGGTCACCACCTCCGACATAACACCGAACGGTACAGGGCGATTAGGCTGCGCAGGGTGGACGTCGACGCATTCGTGCTGGCCCATCGCGGCACCTGGGAGCGCCTCGACCGGCTGATCGGGAGGCGCCGCTCGCTGACCGGCGCCGAGGTCGACGAGCTAGTCGAGCTGTACCAGCGGGTGTCCACCCACCTGTCGATGCTGCGCTCGGCCTCGTCGGATTCGGTGTTGATCGGTCGGCTCTCGAGCCTCGTCGCGCGCGCTCGTTCCGTGGTGACCGGCGCCCATGCGCCGTTGAACAGTACCTTCATCCGGTTTTGGACGGTGTCCTTCCCGGTGGTCGCGTACCGGTCGTGGCGGTGGTGGCTGGGCACGGCGGCGGCGTTTTTCGCGGTGGTCGTGGTCATCGCGCTCTGGGTGACCGGCAATCCGGAGGTGCAGTCGGCCGCCGGAACCCCAAGCGACATCGAACAATTGGTCAACCACGACATCGCCTCCTACTACAGCGAACATCCCGCCGCGGCGTTCGCGCTGCAGATCTGGGTGAACAACTCCTGGGTTTCCGCGCAGTGCATCGCCTCGTCCGTGCTGCTGGGGCTGCCCATTCCGATCGTGCTGTTTGAAAACGCGGCCAATCTGGGACTGATCTCCGGGCTGATGTTCCAGGCCGGCAAGGGCGGTGTCCTGCTCGGCCTGCTGATTCCGCACGGGCTGCTGGAGCTGACGGCGGTGTTCCTCGCGGGGGCGACGGGGATGCGGCTGGGGTGGTCGGTGATCTCGCCCGGCGACCGGCCCCGCGGACAGGTGCTTGCCGAACAGGGCCGCGCCGTCGTGTCGGTCGCGATCGGACTGGTGGGCGTGCTGTTGGTCTCGGGGTTGATCGAAGCATTGGTGACGCCCTCGCCCCTGCCGACGTTCGTTCGGGCCGGCATCGGGATCATCGCCGAGGCGGCGTTCCTGGCCTACATCGGGTATTTCGGTCGTCGCGCGGCGAGGGCCGGAGCGACCGGCGACATCGACGACGCGCCCGACGTGATCCCCACGGGCTGAGGCGGTTTAAAGCCGGCCCGTGGCTTTCATCGCCAGGTAGCGGTCGGCCAGGGCCGGCGCCAGTTCGGTGGGCGGGGCATCGACGACTTCCACCCCGCTGCGGCGCAGCCGCGTGGCCATCGCGCGGCGCTCATTGCGGGATCGTTCGGCGGCCGCCGCGTCGTAGACGGCGGCCGGATCCGAACGCCCGGTGGCCATTTGGTCGACCCGAGGGTCGGCGACCGCGGCCAGCATCAGGTGATGTTTCGCCGACAACGGTGCCAGCACCGGCAGCAAGCCCTCGTCGAGCGCGGTCGCGTTGAGGTCGGTCAGCAGCACCACCAGTGATCGTCGGCGGGCCCGCCGCGCGATAGCGGAAACCATTGCGGCCCAATCGGTTTCGATCAGGGCGGGTTGCAAGGGGGCCATCGCCTCGACCAGCTGGGCGAGCAGTTCGGTGCGCGAGGCGCCGAACACCCCGGCCCGGCTGACCCGGTCGTGGGCGAGGAAGTCGACGTGGTCGCCCGCCCGGGAGGCGAGCGCCGCGAGCAGCAGCGCGGCATCCATCGACCAGTCGAGCCGGGGCCAGCCCGCGGGATCGGTCGCGGTCGGGTCGACGCCGACCCGACCCGCCGCGGTGCGCCCCGTGTCGAGCACGATCACCACGCGCCGGTCACGTTCGGGTCGCCAGGTGCGGACGACCACGTCGGCGCGGCGCGCGGTTGCGCGCCAGTCGATCGACCGCACGTCGTCGCCGACGACATATTCACGCAGCGAATCGAATTCGGTTCCCTGTCCCCGAATCAGCGTCGGCAGCAGCCCGTCGATCTCGCGCAGTTTGGCCAGCCGCGCCGGCAGGTGCTTGCGGGACAAAAACGGCGGCAACACCCGAAGCAGGCCCGGCACCCCCTGCGACCCCTGCCGGCCCGCCAGCCCCAGCGGGCCGATCGATCGGGCGGTGACCACCGCCGCGCGCTGCTCGCCGCGGCGGACCGGCCGCAGCTGGGACGAGACGTGCTGATGCTGCCCCGCGGGGATGTTCACGGGATGGATGCGGGGCCGCGCGCCGGCGCTGGGCGGCCACGCGTCGCGGACCTGACCGCGGAACCGCCGCCGACCGTCGTTGTGGATCAACAGCCCGACGTCCACTTGCTGCGCGAGCCGCGCGGAGCGATCCGGGGAACGGACGTAGCGCAACCGGCGGGGGCTGGCCGCCAGCCCGATGTCCACCGCCACCACGATCATCAGCGTGGCCAGCAGCACGAGGAAAGTCCTTGCCGGCCAAGGCGACAACGCGATGGGAAGGACGCACATCAGCGCGACCAGCCCGGTGCGTCCGGTCAGGACCACTAGCGGGGCACCGGAACCGACGCCAGAATTCCGTCGAGCACCCCGTCGGGGATGGCCCCTTCAAGCTCGGCCTCGGGGCGCAGCATCACCCGGTGCCGCAGCGTCGGGCGGGCCATGGCCTTCACGTCGTCGGGGGTGACGTAGTTGCGGCCCGACAACCAGGCCCAGGACCGGGCCGTGGCCAGCAGCGCGGTCGCCCCGCGAGGCGAGACGCCCAGCTGCAGCGCGGGGGAGGAGCGGGTGGCACCGGCGATGTCGACGATGTAGCCCAGCACCTCGTCGGCGACCAGCACGTGCCGCACGGCGTCGCGGCCGGCGGCCAGCTCGGCGGGCCCGGCCACCGGATTGATCGCCGACAGGTCGCGGGGGTCGAAACCCTGGGCGTGCCGCGCGAGGATGGCGATCTCCGAATCCCGTGGCGGCAGCGTCACATTCAGCTTGAGCAGGAAACGATCCAGCTGCGCTTCGGGCAGCTGGTAGGTGCCCTCGTATTCGACGGGGTTCTGGGTCGCGGCGACGATGAACGGGTCGGGCAGCGGCTGTGCCTGGCCTTCCACGCTGACCTGGCGCTCTTCCATCGCCTCGAGCAGCGCGGCCTGGGTTTTCGGCGGGGTCCGGTTGATCTCGTCGGCCAGCAGCAAATTGGTGAACACCGGGCCGGGCCGAAACGCGAACGCGGCGGTGCGCGCGTCGTAGACCAGCGAACCCGTCACGTCGCCGGGCATCAGGTCCGGGGTGAACTGCACCCGCTTGAACTCCAACCGCAGCGCGGCGGCCAGCGCCCGCACCAGCAGCGTCTTCGCCACTCCCGGAACGCCTTCCAACAGCACATGACCGCGACACAGCAGCGCGATCACCAAGCCGCTGACCACACCCTCCTGTCCGACCACGGCCTTGGCGAGCTCGGTGCGCAACGCCAGCAGCGCATCTCGCGCCGATTCAGCGGTGGGGGTGGTCTGCGCGGGGGAAGGGGTCTGTGTCACGTCCGTGTGACCTGCCTTTCGATGTCGTCGAGCGCACGGGCAAGTTGTAGCAGGTCGTGGTCGGTCGCCGGGGGCGGGCCGAACAGCTGGTAGGAGACGAACGCCGGATCGGCCCCGCTGCGGCCGGCCACCGCGGCCGCCACCGCCGGCGCCGACGCCCCGGTGTTCAGACCGAGCCGGGGCAGCAGCCGCTGCAGCGTGGCGGTGCGCAGCGCGGCGGCGGCGCGGTCGCGCGCCCGTCGGGAACGGTAAAGCCGGCCTCGGCCCTCGACGGTCTCGGACGCGCGCACCACGACGGGCAGCTCCTCGGCGACGAGCGGGCCGGGCCGGCGACCCCGCCACAGGGCGACCAGCAGCACGACGAGACACAGCTGCCAGACGATCCACGTCACGTTCTGCGGGATGAGGTCGGAAATCGAGCCGGGTGGGGGTGATTCACCCTCCACGCGGTGGGGCGCATACCAGATCAGTCGGGGGCTGGCGCCCGCCAGGTTCATCGCCAGGGCGGCGTTGCCCGCCTGCAACAGGGCGCCGTTGGTCAGGAAGTCGGTGCTGCCGACCGCGGTGATGGTCCGCCCGCCGTCCCGAAACCGGATCAGCGCGCCGTGGTAGCAACGGGTCATCGTCCGGCCGTCGGTGGCATGGTAGGTGTCGCTGGGCCCGAATCGCACCGGCCCGGCCCGAGTGGCCTCGCGCAGAGTGCAATTGGGGTCGGTGTCGAAGGTGCCGGCCGCCGAGACGCGCAGGCCGGGCATCAGGGCCTCGCGGGTGCGGGCCGTCGGTTCCACCAGCAGCAGGTCGCCGGGCGCCTGCGCCAGCCGGTCCAGCAGCGGGCCGGTCAGGTATTGGCTCTGCGCCACCAGGATCAACGCGTCGGGCCGCGCGGCCCGTTCGACGTCGGCGATGCCGTCGGCGACCACGACGTCGACGCCGCCGCCGCGCAGCAGCGCCACCAGCGCATGGGCGCCGTCGGGACCCGTTGACGCCGGATCCATGCGTGCGCCGGGCCGGGGCGCGGTCAGGTAGGCGTCGACGCCGGCGATGACGGCGAGCACCACCAGGGTGAGGATCACCCAGCGCCAGGATCGCCAGCGCTGCACCGCGGTGGGGCCGGCGGCGTCGGAACGCCCGATGGTCGCCATCACCGCACCTGCGCCCACGAGTCGGGTGCGGCGGGATGCCCCGGACCGGCGGGGACGGCCGCCGAGCGGGACCGCAGGTGGTCGTCGAGCTCGGCGATCATCTGGTATGCGCTCTGTGTTCCGGGTTGCTCACCGTAAGTAACGTCGTTGAAAGCCGTTGCCGCCAGTGATAATTCGTCGGCAAGATGGGGCAATACGACGCCGGCGCCGGAGGCCAGCTCGTTGGCGGTGCGGCCCGGGGCCGGGTTGAATATGCCGGTCTCCTCGAGCTGGCGGGCGACCGCCCGCAGCCGGTGACGAATCGCCGAGGCCCACTCACCTTGCGCGGCAAAGTCTTCGGCGGTCGCACGATGCTGGGCCGCGGTGAGTTGCGCGTCTTCGAACAACTGGTAGTCGCCGCCGCGGTTGGTGCGCATGGTGCGGCGCGCGATGTAGACCGCGGCCGCCAGCGCGATCCCCAACATGATGAAAAGTACCGTCGCCGTGAGCCATCCGCCGGGCAGCGAGGCGGTCTTCTGCAGCAACCGGTAAATCGTCTCGTTGAGCCATTCGGCTACCTGTTCCGCGGCCGAGCCCTTGGCGTAGATCGGTTTGTTGAGCTCGTTCTGGGCGGCCTGGTGCGCGGCATCGCGGTCGATGTCGATGGAGGGCACAGTTTCACTCGTCCTCAGACCGGCCGGGTCAGCCAGAGGTTATCGGTGGAGGCGGCCGCGTACGGCCCGCCGGCGGCGCCGGTCTGCAGCACCAGGTCGAACGCCTCGGCCCGCATGCGGCGGTCGGTGTAGAGCAGCGCGATGACTCCGGCGTTGAAAGGCGCGGTGATGATCTCGCCGATCGCGCCGCCGACCGACGCGATTGCGGTGCTGACCAGGAAGGCCGAGGCGGACGAGGTGATCAGAAAGACTTGGCTGACGATGTTGAACGGCACTGCGACCGCCCCCCCGACGACCGATGTCACCAGGAACGTCAGCAGCCGGATGCCCAGCACCCGCCAGAAGCCGTTGCGCACCAGCGCGAACGATCGGGTGATGGCATCGAGGACGGGCAGCCGCTCCAGCACGATCAGCACGGGGGCGAACGACACCACGGTGTACAGGTACACCAGCAACGCGATCACGGCCAGCGCCAGGGGCAGGCCCAGAACGACCACCGCCGCGGCCCTGCCGATGGCCGCCAGCACCGCGATGATCACCGCCACCAGGCCCGCGATGACGGCCAACGCGGCGCCTTCCAGCGCTGCGAGGCCCAGCAGGGGCAGCAGCCGGCCGCGGATCTTGGTCCACGTTTCCCCGATGGTGATCGGTGTGCCGAAAACTGCCCGCCCGACGATGACGGTGAGCATCCCGGACAGCAGCATGCCGCCCAGCCAGGCCACCAGAGCGCCGGCGCCCACCGACGTCAACCACGCGCCAACGACCCCGGTGGTCAGCTCGTCGGCCCGATCGGTGGTCAACCTGCCGTAGGCCGCCAGCGGCCCGAAGAAGGCGACCTTTGTGATGATTTGAATGGCCACCACCACGATGGCGGTCAGCCCCAGCGTCGCCTTCGGATTGGCCCGGACGTAGCCGACGGCGCCGTTGAAGATGTCACCCAGGGTCAGCGGTCGCAGCGGGATGATTCCGGGTTTGACCGCCCCCGGGATCAGCTGCGGCGGACCGTATCGCCAAGCCGGTGGCGGCCCGTATCCCGGTGGCGGGCCGTACCCGGGTGGGGGGCCGTATCCCGGTGGCGGGCCGTAGCCGGGTGGGGGGCCGTAGCCCGGTGGCGGGCCATAGGTCGGTGGGGGGCCAACCGGATAGCCAGGTGGCGGCGCGCTCACCGTGTTCCGCGGTGCTTGCGGGCGGGCGCGTCATTCGTCATGGGTTCCATCCTGTCGATGGTCCGGGCATTTCTCAATCATGGCCGGGCCGCCGGCGCGTACCGTCTCTGGCATGGCCGAACTCAAATCCCGGCTGCGTGCCGACCTCACCGATGCGATGAAGAGTAAGGACAAGCTGCGCACGGCGACCCTGCGCCTTCTGCTCGCCGCGATCCAGACCGAGGAAGTCTCCGGCAAAGCGGCCAGGGACCTCTCCGACGACGAAGTGATCAAGGTGCTGGCCAGGGAATCCCGCAAGCGTGCCGAGTCAGCGGAGATCTACACCCAGAACGGCCGCGGGGAACTCGCCGCCAGCGAGCATGCCGAGGCGCGGATCATCGACGAATATCTGCCGACGCCACTGACCGAGGCCGAACTGGCCGACGTCGCCGACACCGCCATCGCCCAAGTCGCTGAGGAGATCGGCGAGCGCCCGAGCAGGAGGCAGATGGGAATGGTGATGAAGGCGGCCACCGCGATCGCGGCCGGCAAGGCCGACGGGGCCCGATTGTCGACGGCGGTCAAGGAGCGGCTGTAGCTAGCCCCGACGTGGAACGGGGCGTATCGAGACCTGCCGTTCGTGTTCGTCAGCTCGGCGAGCCTGGCCGCATCCGGGCTGGCGATGATCACCACCCCGGTGTCCGAGGCGGGGCCCGCCCGCAGCCTGGCCGTCATCGGTGCGGTCGGTGATCTGATCTCCGCCAGGTTCACCGAGTACCGGATGGACCCGATGACCAGAGAACCGCTGCACCGAGGTAGGCCCGGCCGACTGCTGGCATGGAGCGAGTGGCTGGCCGCCGCGGGTGGTTTGGGCGCGTTGCTCGGCGGGCGGCACCGCGGCGTCGCCGCCATGTCCGGTGTGACGTTGCTGACGGCGTCGGCACTGCTGAGGTTCGGTTTCTTCGAGGCGGGGCTGGAATCGGCGCGTCACCCCCGCTACACGATCGAGCCGCAGAAACGCCGGCTGGCGGCGCGCCGCGCGGCCGGCGTCACCGGGGACTCGATCACCACCGCGGACTGACGGGGTTGGCGCGGTTTGCCGCGCGCGAGCGTAACGTCACCGCGATTTTGGGCCCGATTTTTCGCACTGGCGTTACGCTCGCGAGCGGGCGGGTACCCCCACGGACATGACCAATTTTGGCTACACTTTGATGACCGAGCAGAGTGGACCCAAAGACCTTGTCCGGCAGGCCGTTTCCGCCGAAGAGCGCGGCTTCGACTTCGAGGTGTGCAGCGACCACTTCTCTCCCTGGCTGACATCGCAAGGGCATGCGCCCAACGCCTGGACCGTGCTGGGCGCGGTGGCCCACGCCACCGAACGGGTGGACCTCTACACCTACGTGACGTGCCCCACCATGCGCTATCACCCGGCGATCGTCGCCCAGCAGGCCGCCACCGTGCAGATCTTGTCCGACGGGCGGTTCACCCTCGGCCTGGGCACGGGCGAGAACCTCAACGAGCACGTCGTCGGCAAGGGCTGGCCGACCGTCGACCGGCGGCAGGACATGCTGCGCGAAGCCATCAAGATCATCCGCGAGCTGTTCGGCGGGCAGCTGGTCAACTTCCGTGGCGACTACTTCCAGGTGGACTCCGCCCGCCTCTGGGACGTGCCCGAGGTCCCGGTCGGCATCGCGGTGGCGATGGGCGGTACCAAGGCCGTCGACCGATTCGCCCGGCTGGCCGACCACTTCGTCGCGGTGGAGCCCGACGGGGAGCTCGTCGACGCGTGGCACGCCGCGCGTCAGGCCGCCAACCTCGCCGGGGGAGGCCGCGTGGTCGGCCAGATACCGGTGTGCTGGGATCCCGACCGCGACACCGCCATCGAACGCGCCCACGAGCAATTCCGGTGGTTCGCCGGCGGCTGGAAGGTCAACGCCGACCTGCCGACGCCGGCCGGTTTCGCCGGCGCGACCCAATTCGTGCGCCCCGAAGACGTCGCCGATTCCATCCCCTGCGGTCCCGACCTCGACGCGATCGTGGAGGCCGTCCGGCCGTATTGGGAGGCCGGGTTCACCGACGTGGCGCTTGTCCAAGTCGGCGGGCAGACGCAGGACCTCTTCCTGAAGGAAGCCGCCGAACCTTTGCTCGCCGCACTGCGCAACGCAGCGAACTAATCCCACGTTTGGGCGGTGACTGCCCGGGTATCCGGCTTCCATCGTGCGTATCCCGCCGTACGGGCCGGTGTCGTGCGCGAAACCGGATGGCAGCTCAGTTGACCTGCAAAGAGGCTGTCTTGCAGCAGCTTTGCCCCGATGCGCGCCGCCGCAAGGCAAGGAGAGTTGACGATGGGCGATCGATCCGCCAACACCACCTCCGCTTTGGTCAAGGCACGGCACCAAAGTCATTCTCAATCCGACGTAATCGGAAGAGTGGGTGAAAGGGAATAGCTATGACAAATGAATTGCAGGGCAAGAATGTCGCGATTCTCGCCGCCGATGGCGTAGAGAAGGTGGAACTCGAACAACCGCGCGCGGCATTGCAGGAGGCCGGCGCCCAAGTCGAGTTGCTTTCGCTGAAGACCGGTGAAATCGAGGCCCGCAACCACGATCTCGAGCCGGCCGGAACCGTCAAAGTCGACCGGGCGGTTTCGGAAGCCTCAGCGTCCGAATTCGACGGCCTGGTGCTTCCGGGCGGCACGGTGAATCCGGATAAGCTGCGCATGGACAGCTCCGCCGTCTCCTTCGTGCGTGACTTCGTCGGTTCCGGAAAGCCAGTCGCCGCGATCTGTCACGGCCCTTGGACTCTGGTGGAAGCCGGTGTGGTAGAGGGCCGTACGCTCACATCGTATCCGTCCATCCGCACCGACCTTCGCAACGCGGGCGCCAACGTGGTGGACGAGGAGGTCGTCGTCGACGGCAATTTGATCTCCAGTCGCTCACCGTCGGACCTTCCGGCGTTTTGCGCGACCATTGTGGAGCAATTCGCCCATGCGCCTGCGGGTTAGCGCAAAAATGTGTTTGTCCGCTCAGTTTCAACCCACCGGATTGCGGGCATTACACAGGCCAAGCAGTGATCGCCGAGGCGATCTGTCGAAAGGCCGAAGTTGACCACAACGTATCCAGAACCCGCCGTCTCGGCGGTGTCGAACGTTTATCAGCCGCAAGATGATTCCCGATTGCTGGTCGACGTCATGCATCAAAGTGCGCTCATTGAAGGGCGGCGCATTCTCGACCTCTGCACGGGCAGTGGGTTCGTCGCGATCGCCGCCGCCGAAATGGGCGCAGACGGCGTTACGGCCTTCGACATCTGCCCGCACGCCGTGGGCTGTTCTCGCGGCAACGCGGCCACCGCCGGCGTGAACGTCGATGTCCGTAAAGGCACCTGGAGCGACGCGCTCGACTGCGCGCCGTTCGACGTCGTCGTGTCGAATCCGCCGTACGTGCCGACACCGCCGGACGGTGACAAGGAAGCGATCGGTCCGAGCGCGGGGCCGTCCTGGGCCTGGAACGCCGGTCCGGATGGGCGGATGGTGTTGGATCCGCTCTGCGAGGCGGCACCGAAGTTGCTGTGCGACGGCGGGACCCTGCTGCTCGTACACTCGGCGCTCGCCGGTGTCCAACAATCGCTGGATTCCCTGAAGTGGGCCGGCATGGACGCGAAAGTTGTTGCTTCGAAATGGATACCGTTTGGCCCCGTGATGACGGCGCGGGCCAACTGGCTCGAGAGCGTCGGCTTGATACCCCACGGGCGCCGGGAAGAGGAGCTGGTCGTGATCCGGGCGGACAAGCGGTGACCGCCACCCGGGTACAGGTGGTGGCGGGCGGGCCGGTACTGGTGTCCGGCCCGGTGCGCATCGAAATGCCGAACGGGGACGTCGTCGAGTCCGACCGGTTCATGGTGGCGATCTGCACCTGCCGGCGCAGCGACAAATATCCCTTGTGCGACACCAGCCATCGCAGATGCCGGAACCTGGGGCGCGGGACGGCTAGTCCAGCGCCCTCCGCAGCGACGTCCGGCCCTGCTCCCACGACGCCATAACCGCGGCGGCCAAGCGGTTTTCGACCGCGGCGTGCGCGCGGATCCCGAACACGATATCGCGCTCGAGCTGCGGTTCCCTGGCGATCAGGTCCCCCACCACGTCGATGCGCACGACTTGCTCGTGCACCGCGTCGGCCTCGACGTGTTCGGCTGTAGAACTCGACGCAGGCTGACGGTGCCCCCATGCGTTGCAGGGCCTGCACCATCCGGCGGGATCCCGGCGGGGAGGTGATCTCGGTCGACGCGAAGTGCCCGATCGCGGCGCCACGCAGCTGGCGGTGCAGTCCGAACAAGGACATCAGGTTCACGGCCGCCAACGCTTCGCCGCGTACCGCGTCCAGGTACGCCAGATATGTGGCGTCCAGACCCGCGGCCGCCATCAGATCGGCGAACAGCTGCTGGTGCAACCGTGGGCCCTGCCCGGCGCCGTACTCGTCGAATTCGATTGCCACGAACGCCGCTTTCGCGACACCCATCAGTCGCGGGATGGCCCACGCGTGAGGATCGCCCTCTTTGAGGTGATACACCGACCGGTGCACGAAGTATTCGCGCATCTGCGGCCAAGTTCCGGTGTCGCGCAGGTAATACGACGGGCCGGTGCCGTCGAGAGGTTCGACCGAGATGGCGTCCATTTCGGCGGCCGCCGTGCGATCCGACGCGATGGGCCCGACGTCGCGGCGCACGCCCGCCAGGAAAACGCGTTCCAGTTCGCCGCGTAGCGCCAGCAGCGCCGGATTCCATTCCCAGTCGGGGTCCACGCCCGCGAAGCCCCGGTAGTGCAGCTCGTAGCACATGCACAGCGCCAGCTGCAGGTCCAGGCCGTAGGGATCCGAGTCGCGGACCGACGCGCCGATGCGGGTCAGCTGGTCGTGTGATGGCGGTCCGGTCAGGGCGCGACGAACGGCGGTCGACAGCGGCCCGTGTCCCGCCGGCAGGGCGGGTTCGATGGTGATTGATGCGCGGGTCACGCCCCCGACTACCCGCAATCCGGGGCCCACAAACGGTGTGGCGTCTACCCCTACCCGGTCGAAGTCGGCAGATGAAAGGCGATGTCGACGGTCGTGCCGGTGGGCGTGCAGTCGAGTTCCATCGTGTTGCTGAGCGCCCTCATCAGCACCAAGCCCCGACCACCATTGCCCGGGTTGGCGGCCGCTGTCTTCCACGACCCTTGGTCGGTGATCCGGGCGCGGATCTCGCCATCTGCGAGTTCGACGTCGAGCAGCATCGTGCCCAGCGGCACGTCCGGAGTATGCGTGCTCGACGCAGTTCGTGCAGGCTTCGTTGATGACCAACACGATGTCGGCGGTCAATTCCTCCGGCAGGCCGGCGGTGTGCAGCCAATCGGCCAACCGATGCCGGATCCCGACCAATCGCTGGGCGCTGGCCTCACTTTCGATCCGCAGTGGGGACTGCTGGTGCCGGTAGATGACCATCGCGACATCGTCGTCATACCCCGCCGCGGGGGCCAGCTCGCGCAGGACCGCATCGGCGACGGAGTCCAACGGCAGCGTCGTTGTCTTCACCAAAACTGCTGCAGCACGGTTGATTCCGTCATCGATGGACTCGTGCTTGCGCTCGACCAGCCCGTCGGTGAACAACATCAAGGTCGAGTCGGGCGGCAACACCAGGCTGGTTTGCGGGCGAGGCTCCGGACGGCGGACCGCGAGCGGCACCGATGCGGCGTCGGTCAACATCGTCGTCGTGCCGGGCTCGGATCCGACGAGTACGGCGGGCATGTGACCCGCGTTGCTGTACTGCAAGGTGCCGGATTCGGTATCGAGGATCGCCAGGAAGACGGTGGTGCAGTACGCATTCGGAATGAGCGATGCCGCCGAGTCGAGTTGCTCGAGCAACAGCGCGGGCTCGGCCCCGTTGATCAACAGCGCTCGCGCCGAGCTGCGTAGCTGGCCCATGACCGCGGCCGCCGGCAGGCCACGACCCACGCAGTCGCCGACGACGATGCCGATGCGATGATCGCCGATCGGCAGCACGTCATACCAGTCGCCGCCGATTTCCAGCGGTGGGACTGCGGGCTCATAGCGCACTGCGAAGCCCGGCGGCGGCTGCATCGTGGGCAGCAGGGCGCGCTGCAACGTCAGCGCAGTCTCGCGGGCGCTCTCGAACTGCCGGACATGCTGCATGGCCAGGCTGAGGTGACCGATGAGGACCGTGACCAGCAGCCGGTCTTCGGCGCTGACCCAGCGCGGCGAGCGCAGCTCCAACCACAACGCCAGGTCGCCCGCGCCGGACAGCACCGCCACCAATCCCTGTGCCTTACCGGGATTTTCGGGCCGATCAACCGTCTTGGCCGTGAGCGGCAGCTGATGACGCGCGTCCTGAAAGGTGTCACGCAACCACGGAT
The DNA here is from genome assembly GCA_963820045.1 of uncultured Actinomycetota bacterium. Classification (GTDB taxonomy): domain Bacteria; phylum Actinomycetota; class Actinomycetes; order Mycobacteriales; family Mycobacteriaceae; genus Mycobacterium. The sequence continues at coordinate 341,789 of CAWFYN010000010.1, read as the reverse complement.
CCAGGCTGCGCCAGGATGTTTCGGACCGTTCGCCCGCCACCCGGACGGTCGGCTCGCCCTCGCCGGTCGGCCAGGAAATCGCGACCACCCGCTGAACGTCGATAGCCGTGCTGCACTCGTCGAGGGTGATGGAAAGCAGCTCGTCCACGCTCTTGGCCACCGCCACCGCCGTCGCCAAGCGCAGGACCGCACTCTCCCTCGCGGCGAAGGCCCGTTCGGCGGTGATGTCCCGGATCGTTCCCACGAAGGCGTCTTGGTCGCTGCCGCCGCCGTGCACCGCGTTGATGCTCACCGTCACCCAGACCAGATGCCCGTCGCGATGCCGAATCGGTGTCTCGTAGGCGGTGCTGCCAATGCTCTGCACCAGCGCTTGCTGCTGGCCCGCGCCCCTGTGGTCGACCAACCATGGGTGCGGCCACCGGTAGGGCAAACCCTCGGCGGGATAGCCCAGGATTTCGATCAGGGCGTTGTTCATTTCGATCACGGAGCCCTCGTGGTCGGCGACGAAGAATCCCTCCTGCAACGAATTGACCACCGCGGTTCGGAATTTGTCGCGGTCGGCCAGCCCCTCGGCCCGAGCCCGCTCGCGCGCGAAGCGCCTGGTGCCGTCCAGGAAGCCGCGAGTGGCGATGTCGAGCGGGACCAGCATTTGCAACAGGAATTCCAGCGCGATCGGTGCGTCGATCCGCGCGTCTTGCGAGATCGCGAGGACCAGCCCGACGTGTCGCTCGATGATGGCGAGCAGGCTTATTTCGTCTTGCAGGGCCCGTCGTCCGAGCTCATACGCGACGGCCAAGGTCTCTTCGTCACGCGCGCTCAGATAGGCGCGCAACGCCGCGGCGTAGTGGTCATGAAAGTCGTGGTTGTCGCTCATGTCGAGGCTCCCCGATGACGGGCGGTCAGCACCATGGCGTCGTCGGTTTCCTTGGCGTCCTTGCCGAGGAGCTCTTCGGCGATCACAACAGCGGGGGCAGCGAAGTCGATGTGGTCCAGGTAATCTCCGGCAATTCCGTCGGTCCTCATCACGAGCAGGTCGCCGGGGCGGATCGAAACAACCTGGGCCGGCCTGATTTCCGGTATGCGGTAGCCGACGATTCCGGCGGTGAGCCGGGCGCTGGACCGGATTTGGACGCCGGTCGCGGACTTGGCCACCAGGTCGGCGGTGACGTTGCCGACGCCCGTCCACGTCAGCGTGTTGGCCGCAAAGTCCATTCGCGCCAAGGTCATCGCGACTCCTCTGCTGCCCTCCAGCACACGGTGGCACAGATGGATCAGAACTTCGAGCCGCTCGGAGCTGGAGCGTCTGACCGCGTCGATGGCACGCAGCGCAGCGTTTGCGGCATCCGGACCGTGGCCGAGGCCATCCACCACGCCGAACAGAGCGGTTTGGTGGTCGATGTCGACGGCGATACCCCGGTCGCCGGAGATGTACTCGCTGGGCAGGGGGCGACCAGCCCTTGCCCACTCGATCGGCCCGAAGCGGCCGTTCTCATGCACGGGAGGGGACCCACTTCCACATCTCGATGACGGTTCCGTGGCCGAGCGCGGACTCCACGAACAACCGGTCCATCAGCCGGCGGGCTCCGGGCAGGCCCATCCCCAACCCGCGGCCGGTCGAGTACCCGTCCTCCAGCGCCCGCTCGATGTCGGCGATGCCGGGGCCGTCGTCCTCGGCGCGCACCACCAGGGCCTTGCGGCCCTCCCGCTCCGCCACCCAGAGATGAACGGCGCCGCGGCCGGCGTAGCTGGTGATGTTTCGCGCGATCTCGGAGATCGCCGTGGCGATCATCGTGACGTCGGTGAGGGAGAATCCCAGGTCGAGTGCGAGTTGGTGTCCGGCTTTGCGAGCTTCGACGATGTCGTCGGAATTGTCGATGTCGACGACGATATCAGCCGCCACCGTCGCGCCCGATCGCCGGTTTCCGTTGCGCCAGTTGGCGATTCAGTAGGGCCAGGCCCTCTTCGAGGTCCAGCGCCGTATTCATGTCGTCAAACGCCAAGCCCAGCTGGACCATCGCGAACGCCACCTCCGGCTGCAAGCCGACGATCACCGTGTCCGCGCCGCGCAGCCGGGTCATGTGCGCAATCGTGCGCAGCGACCGGGCGGCGAAGGAGTCCATCACGTCGATGGCGGTGACATCGACGATGATGCCCTGCGCGCGGAACCGGCTGACCCGCTCCATGAGGTCATAGCGGAGCCGCTCGGCGTCGGAGTCGCTCAGCGCCGCCTGCACCGAGGCGATGAGGATCGCACCCTGTTTCAGGATGGGTACCGGCATGGGATGCTCGCGTTCCTGATATCTACCCGGGCTGCTCGCCGGTGCGAGTGACCTCGTAGCCCAGCAGGCGCTCGGCCTCCTCGATGCCGCCCTGCAGGTCACCGACGGCGTTCATCTTCGACAGGTCCAGGCCGATCGTCACCAGCGTCAGGGCGATTTCGGAGGAAAGGCCGGTGATGATCACGCTGGCGCCCATCAACCCGGACGCGTCGACCGTCTGCACCAGGTGGTTGGCCACGGTGGAGTCGATGGTCGGCACACCGGTGATGTCGATGACGACCACTTTCGCGCGGTTCGCGCGGATGGCGCGCAGCAGCTGCTCGGTGACCTGGCGGGCGCGCTGACTGTCCAGCACACCGATGATCGGCAGAATCAGCAGCTGCTCGCGCACCTGCAGCACCGGCGTCGACAGCTCGCGGATCGCCTCCTGCTGCTGGCGGATGATGCGCTCGCGTTCCTGCACGAAGCTCACCGCCACGGTGTTGGCGATGCGGTTGGCAGCCGGTTCGTAGGCGTCCAGCACCCGATTGAGCATCTCGAATTCGGTTTGGTACTTCTCGAACAGGGAGCGCGCCAGCACGTCACGCAGCAGCAGCACGATGCCGACGACCTCGTCGGTTTCCACGCCCCGCGGAATGATGCGCTCCGACAGGTCGCGTGCGTAGGCCTGCAGCGCCTCGACGCTACCGGTCTCGAGCACCTCAACGTAGTTGTCGTAGACGGCGGTCGCCTCGGAGAACAGCTCCTCCGGCGTCATCGCGGTGAGCAGTTCGGCTTCGGTGATCCTGCGCGCCCATTCTTCGCGCAGAACGGTTCGGTTCTGCCGCAAATGCTGGACGAGCTGTGGGAGCAGGCCTTCGCTGGAAATGCTGTTCGCCTGCACGGTGGCACCCGCGCTGCCGAACTCCGACGGCGAATCTGACATTTGGCCTCCCGAGTGCCGGTCCGCGCCCCGCCGTGTGCAGGCTGATTTTGCGAGACTAGCGTGGGTTGTCGCGAGGCAGGTGTTGAGGGCATATTCTTCTCGCAGTTTGCAACGCAGGCTAGGCTTGCACCACACTTAAAGCCCAGGACAAAGGACCGCCATTGTCAGCTCCTGATTCGATTACCACGTTGGTTGAGGAACACGATGGGGTGTCCGTGGTCAGTGTCAGCGGCGAAATCGATTTGGTCACGGCACCGGCCCTGGAACAGGCCATCGGCGCGGTAGTTGCGGAGAACCCACCGGCGCTGGTCATCGATCTTTCCGCGGTGGAGTTTCTCGGTTCGGTGGGGCTGAAGATCCTGGCGGCGACGTACGAGAAGCTGGGCAACTCGACGGGGTTCGGCGTGGTGGCACGCGGGCCGGCGACCAGGAGGCCCATTCACCTGACCGGGCTGGACAAGACCTTTCCGCTGTACCCGACGCTGGACGACGCGCTGACCGGGGTGCGCGACGACAACATCAACCGCTAGTCGCCGTTGCGCGGCGCGGTATCGCCAGTAGTTGCGCGACAATGGGTTTGGTGAAATTTGGGGCTTTCCATGGCCAGATCTGGTCTCCGAATCCGCGGACACCGAAATCAATTCAAATCGCAAAAGCCGATAACGATTCTCGCGGCCCTTCCTGGCGCATGCGACAGGTGCGATGATCACGGCTATGGACGTCGATCATCCGCAAGACGACCAGCGGTGGGACAGCCGTGAGCGTGGCGAAACCGAAATCCAACGGCTGGACCGCAATTGGAACAGCCTGCTGCAGGAGTTGCGCGTGGTGCAGACCGGTGTGCAGCTGCTCACCGGTTTCCTGTTGACGCTGCCTTTCCAGCAGCGTTTCGACGTTCTCAACCCGCCGATGCGTAACCTCTATCTCGCGACGGTGGCCTGCTCGGTGGGCGCGACGGTGCTGCTGATCGCCCCGGTCGGTATGCACAGGCTGCTTTTCCGGCGCCATCGTCTCAAGGTGCTGGTGTCCGCCGCGCACCGCTGTGCGTATGCCGGGCTGGCGCTGCTGGGCATGGCGCTGACCGGGGTGACCATTGTCGTCTTCGCCGCGGTGGGCGGGAACAGGCCGGGCGTGATCGCGGGAGTATGTGCGCTGACGCTTTTTACGGTCTTTTGGTGGCTGCTACCGCTGCTGCTGCGCACTCGCGGCAAGTAGCGCCAGATCGGCGATGCGGGTCGAGTCCAGATGCTGCAGCAGGTCTTGCGGGTCGGCGAAGATCGGTGATGAACCCGCCGCCTGCAGCTCCTCGCGGGCGATGCCGCCGCTGAGCAGCCCGATGCACGGCAATCCGGCGCCCGCCGCGGCATGCGCGTCCCACACGGCGTCACCGACGAACACGGCATGGTCGGCATCAACCCCGGCCCGGCCCAGCGCGACTTGCACGATGCCGGGTTCGGGTTTGGCGGTGTCGACGTCGCGCGACGAGGTCGTTTCGGAGATGACGTCGTCACAGTCGAGGACCTTGCGCAATATCTCCAGTTCGTCGTCGGGTGCCGAGGTGGCCAGCACGACCTGCAGGCCGAGGTCGGCGACGCGGCGCAGCAGCGCGCGGGCGCCGGGCAGCGGCGCGAGCAAGGGGGTGCTCTCCCGGTAGTAGCGGCTGTGGCCGTCGCTCAGCCGCTCCTGGACCTCGTCCGGCGCGTCATCGGAGAGCGTCCGCACCAGCGAGGAGCCGTCCATGCCGATGCGGCGGTGGATCTGCCAGGCGGCCACGGGTACGCCCTCGGAGTCGAAGGCGCGTTGCCACGCGTACACGTGCAAATAGTTCGAGTCGACCAGGCTTCCGTCGACGTCGAACAGGACGGCGGGTTTCATGTTCGCGGCATACCCAGGCCGGGGCCGGCTGACACCGTGCGCCGTGTCATATGGGTCCGGCGGCCGGCGAGTGACCGCAGTGCGTGATTCGCGAAGCTCATGCGAAACGCTGGGCGCTGTTTCGATGCATCCCGCGAATCATGTTGGTATGCAGACTGTTCCATGAGGGGCGAAGTTGAATTACCGCAATGGCGACCCCGTCGATCACCCACGGACCGCTCGCCGGCACGCGGGCGACCCCGGTGAGCTAACGAACACGGGTGAACGGGCGGCCATCCGCCAACACGTTTAATTGCGGCGATGACCGGGTAAAAGCGGACCATGTTGGACGCGCCCGTTTCGTTGCGAGCAGCTAACTACCCGGTTGAGTGCGAGCGGGATTTCCCCCTGCTGGGCCTCGCGGCCGTCGTGGTCTGGGCGGTCAGCCTGGCGATCGGTCTGTTCGAGCTGCTGGTCGGACATGAAGGGGTGGCCATCGGGGCGCTGATCGTGTCCGTCGTCGCGCCGTGGCTGGGCCTGGCGCTGGCGCATTACCCCGCGGTCGCCCGGCACCTGCGGCGGCTCAAATTTGCCGCGGCGCAATTTTTTGAACCGGGCGGTGTAACGCGCGCGTAATAGGGGTACTGCCTGCGCCACGGGTGAGTACAGGAAAGTGCGTCAACCCGGCTCACTAAGCAGGAAGGAACTGCCATGCCGACCGCAAGCGACTATGACGCACGCCGGGCCTCCGACATGGAAACCCAGGACAAATCCGCGATACGCGAGCTAGCACCGACCTTGCAGGGACCGGCCACAGCGGTGGTCGATGAGGATCCCAACGATGTGCACTTCTTCGAGCTGCCGGGCGCGGACCTGTCCGGTGAGGAGCTGTCGGTGACGGTGATTCCCCAGCGGTCCGACGAGTTCACTTGCTCGAGCTGTTTTTTGGTGCAGCACCGCAGCCGGTTGCGCAGCTCGAACGCGGGCCTGCCCATCTGCGCCGACTGCGCCTAACGGCTCCACCCTGGCAATGGTCACGCGGCTCGCGACAACCGCGCCTTGACCAAGCTGAAACGCCGTGTTTGTGTCGTCAGCGTGGCAGCAGCGGCGGTCGACCGCCAGCCCAGGCCGGAGGCCCTGAGGCGTCCGCCCGGCCTGCGCCGCGGCGTACGCGATCGCCTATCTTGTCGGCGGCGAGCGTCGGATGCTGCGGTTGATACGCCGATACGGCCCCATCGTGACGATGCCCATCCTCAGCCTGGGCGACGTGGCGATCGTGTCCGACCCGGACCTGGCCAAAGAAGTTTTCAGTGCCGCACCGGATGTGCTGCTCGGCGGAGAGGGAGTGGGCCCGGCGGCGGCGATCTACGGGTCCGGCTCGATGTTCGTTCAGGACGAGCCGGAACATCTGCGGCGACGCAAGCTGTTGACGCCGCCACTGCACGGTGCCGCGCTGAGCAGCTACGTGCCGATCATGGAGGACGCCGCCCGCGCGGCGATGCACGGCTGGCCCGTCGACCGCCCGTTCGAGATGCTGACGGCGGCGCGGGCCCTGATGCTGGACGTGATCGTCAAGGTCATGTTCGGGATCGATCATCCCGACGAGGTTCGCCGCCTGGGCGCCCCCTTCGAACGTCTGCTGAATCTCGGTGTCTCCGAAGAACTGACGGTGCGCTATGCGCTGCGCCGCATCGGCGCATTGCGGATCTGGCCGCGCCGTGCCCACGCCAACAAGGAGATCGACGACGTCGTCCTGCCGCTCATCGCCGAACGGCGAAACGATCCCCGCCTGGACGAAGAGTCCGACATCTTGGCGTTGCTGATGCGCGCGCGGGGTGATGATGGAGAACGCTTGTCGGACAGTGAGATTCGCGACGACGTTATCACCCTGATGCTGGCCGGACACGAAACCACCGCGACCACGTTGGCCTGGGTCTTCGACCTGCTACTGCACAATCCGGATGCGTTGCGGCGCGTCCAGACCGAATCATGCAGCGGTGCAGAAGACTTCACGACTGCGGTGATCCACGAGACGCTGCGGATACGCCCCCCGGCCCCCTTCACCGCCCGCGTCGCGGCGCAGCCGTTTCAGATCGGGGGCTACCAGATCGATGCCGGCACGCGGATCGTCGTCCACATCGTCGCGATCAACCGCAACCCCCGCACGTATGACCATCCGAACGACTTCTGCCCGGAGCGTTTCCTGGGCGCCCGCCCGCCGGCATACGCATGGGTTCCGTTCGGGGGCGCCGCGAAACGCTGTCTGGGAGAGAGCTTTTCCCTGCGAGAGCTGATCACCGTGCTGCACACGCTGCTGCGCGAAGGCGAGTTCAGCGCCGTCGACGAAAGGCCCGAACGGATCGTGCGTCGCTCGATCATGCTGGCCCCCCGGTGCGGAACCAGGGTGCGGTTCAGGCCAATCCCGTCGTCGTCGTAGCGCTGTGGTCTTGGCGCGGAATCGTTTAGGCCTGCGCCCATTCGCGTTCACACACGGCGCAACGCCGGGTGACCATCGCCCAGCCCGGTTCGTCCTTGACGGGCTCGCGGATCAAATGGGCGGATACGTCGCCGCAGCCGGGGCAGGCGCAGATGGCGCGGTAGGCCTCGACGGGCTGGTCTTCCATCAGGCGCAGGTTTTCCGCCCGGGAGAACGCCACGATCGCCAACGACTCGGGGCGCGCGACCGGGTGGGGGTTGTCGAACCACAACAGGCCACAGGTCACCGTGGCCACCGCCGTGAAGACGGCCAGGATCATCGTCGGGATGTCCCACGGCCAATTCGGCGGCAGCGGCGTCACCGCGAGAAGCACCAGCACTGCCGATACCAGCGAGCCAATGATGGTGCCGGGTTTGGCGAACCGGTATCCGCCGACGTTCAGCGCTTCCCAACCCTGGATCTCGCGCTGCCGCTGTGCGATCTCCGCCAGGGTGGGGTGACCACGGCTAGGGATTGGCGCTGCCGAATCAGCAAGTTTCGTGACCCGTTGGCCAATTCTGCGCCGGCGCCCCTGCTCGGGCGACCGGCTAACCAGCGCCATGCGGGCCGAGCTTAATAGCAAAGCCGCATCGCCGCAGTGTCAAACATCCGCGCCGGGCGGGCCGTCGGTCAGGTCTCTATGCCGTAACCACCGCGGAGGTCGGTGTGGGCGGCTTTCAACAAGCGGTTGCACAGCACCACCAGCGCATCGACGTCAAGGTCCGACGCATCGCCGAGTTCCTTGAGAAACGATGCTTCTTCGTCCTTCAGCGCGTTCCACTTTCGCTTCCCGTCGCTTATCGCCTCGTCGTCTTCCGGCGGGACGTCGACGGCTGTCTGGAGTTGCCCCTTGCACGCGTCCAGCTGCGTCAGCGAGTAGCCGTGCTCGCGGAATTGGCGGTCCCATTCGTCGAGGATCAATTCGGTGAGGTCGCGAACCGGCTCTGCGCCATAAATCATCAGCTCGGCGATTCCGTCGTCGAGACCCAGGCGTCCGCGGAATTCGTACAACTCTCTGATGGCCTCGGCCCGCCTTCGGCTGATGCTCTCTTCAGTCACTTCGGTCCCCGCGAGTGGTTCCGCCCCGCGCTTGAGGTGAAGGGTTGCGGAGATCAGACGCTTCAGCACCGCCTTCTTGTCCTCCCCGGCCCGCTTCTCGTAGTCGAGGACTAGATCGTGGTGTCGGTCCTCTCGCTTGGTTCTGGCGTCGATGCGCTTTGTCCACACCGCCACCGTCGCCGTTGACAGAACGGACGCAACCGGCACCAGTGTGGTCGCGAGCAAGGTCTCCCAACTCATGGCACTACCGTCGGCCTTCCCGGCGCACGCGCTGGCGCGCTTCTGCGCGTGCGCACCCGGACGTGCTCAGTTCCACGTGGCTCAGTCTGCCCGACTGGGCCGTGGTCCACGGGGGTTTGTCGGCTCTCGTTTGTTTTAGGAGCCGACTCCGATGCGACAACCGGATCAGCCGGCGGCGAGAGGCGCGGCTCGCTCGAAGCAGAATCTGCGGCAAACCGCTTGGGCACTCGCCAAGCCTTTACCAGGCCTTTTGAGTCGGGGTGGCGGGATCCGAACCCACGGCCTCTTCGTCCCGAACGACACCACCAGCGGGTGTCGCGATGATGGCGGCGCTGGAAACGTTTGAGGTAGCACGTCAAACGGTTGATTTCGTTGGCGACGTATGCGCGGGAACGGCGCTACTGCGGACTGAGATTGGCGCGTTGTGTGCGATCACTTGCCCAGAGAGAGAGCAGACGCCCTGCGAGGCGGTCATGCTTTTCGGCAGGGGGCTACCCCCCATCCCCCTCGGGGGTGATGACAGACGCACCTTGCAGGATGGCGTCCAGCAGTCCGTCGTATCGCGTTGCGCGTGCAGCGCTTGTCGCCGTGCGGGTTAACACCTCCAACAGCAAGGTGCCGATTAGCGCCTTGGCGATTGCGTCGAGATCGGCCTCGGCGCGAAGCTCCCCTTTCTCGGCAGCGCGACGCAGGCGTGTCACCAGCCCGGCGTGCTGGGGGGCACTCAGTCGTTCGTAGAGAGCGTTGTTGTCCGACGGATTCGACGCCGCCGCAGCGATGAGAGCGCGTATCAATGCCGCGTTCGATGGGCCTGCGATGAACTCGGCATGCTCGGCCAGCCACGATTGCAGGTCGGCACGGATGTTTCCTGTGTCAGGAACGCCGAACGAACCGTCGCGCCCGTAAGCGTCCAGCACAGCCTCAGCCACTAAAGGCGCTTTGGACGGCCATCGCCGGTAGAGAGACTTCTTTCCGACCTGTGCGCGGATGGCGACGCTTTCCATGGACAGTTTTGCGTAGCCGTCGACCGCGAGGAGGTCTCGGGTGGCTTCAAGGATCGCGTGGTCCAACTGGGCGTCTCGCGGCCTACCGCCGCGCTCGTCGGGCATCCGGCGAGCTTAGGCGGTATAGCCCCGCCTGGTCGCGAAGGCATCAGATGGGCTGCTCCCGGCTCGACATCGCCACCAAGCGCCTCATTGGGTACCGTGATTGAGTTACGACACACACCGTGTCGTAACCTCTAAGGACATGCGCGTCGCGAAGAAAGGACCCGTCGGTGGCCATGCTTTCATTGCAGGTGCCCAGCAGTTGGGACGAGATCACCCCGGACTGGATGTCCACGGCGCTATCGGACCGCCATCCTGGTGCCACGGTTGAAGACGTGACGCTTCTTCTGCGTGACGATGGCACGAATCGGCGTGCCCGGTTGGGGTTGACGTATTCGGCGGGCAATGGACCGGCGACAGTTTTCGTGAAGGCCGCCGATCCTGCGCACAAGGAACTCATTCGCATGACCAGCGGCATGTTCCATGAGCCACGGCTATTCAACTCGGGGGTGGGCCTGCCGCTGGAACATCCGATGGTCTACGCCGCCTTGATCGACGAAGACGCCTACGACTTTTTTCTGGTCATGGAGGACCTCGACGCGCGGCAAGCCGACCCGCGAGACTCCACCAGACCGTTGTCGGTGGAGCAGGCCGCAGCGGGTGTGCGCGGGCTAGGTCGCATGCACGGTAAGTATTGGGGTGAGCGAGTGCTGAACCATCGTGCGCTCGGTTGGCTTGAGCCGTTTGTTCCATGGGACGGCATGCAGTATGCGCCGCTTCCGTCGGCCCTTGAGCGGCTCGGCGAGGATGCTCCTGATGAAGTCATGGCGCTGAGCATCGAGGATCTCATTGAGTCGATTTGGAAGCCCTATATCGCGACGCTGACCGCATCGCCGCAGACTCTGCTGCACGGCGACGCCCACATCGGCAACACCTATGTCTTGCCGGGCGGCGAAGTCGGTTTCCTGGACTGGCAGGTGGCTCGGCGGGGCAATTTTTCGCTCGACGTGGGCTATTTCTTGCAGGGAGCGTTAACGATTGAGGATCGCCGCGACCACGAACGCGAGCTGCTGCGGGAGTATCGCGATGCACTCGCGTTACCTAGTGACGAGATGCCGACGATGGATGAGGTGTGGTTGCGCTACCGCGCCGCGGTGGCTCACGGTCTGACTCTGTGGCTGTGTACGGCTAGCAGCGACGGGGGTCTATGGCAGCGCGTCGAGGTCGCAGTCACGTTGGCTCAGCGATACGCGGTCGCCTACGCCGACCTGGACACCCGATCCGCGCTCGCCGACATTAGGGCCTAGACAACTCGTCTCGTATCGGAAGGGTGGTTGATGAGTTCAGACGTGCTCGTCGTGATTGGTGTCGGCGGAATGGGTCGTGCTATCGCCCGACGCCTGGGAGTCGGCAAGACAGTGATACTCGCCGACTTCGACGAGTCGACCTTGCATGCGAGCGCTGCTGCACTTTCCGACGACGGGTACGACGTTCATGCCCAGGAGGTCGACGTGGCCTCACCGGAGTCGGTGGCGAGCCTTATCCACGCGGCCCAATCGCGGGGAACGGTGCGACAACTCGCCCACACCGCTGGCCTGTCCCCATCGCAAGCGAGCACTGAAAAGATTTTGGCCGTCGACCTTCTCGGAGTTGCGTTGATCGTCGATGCGTTCGGCGAAGTGATCGGCTCTGGCGGTGCCGGTGTGGTTGTCGCGAGCATGGCGGGGCACATGGTCCCACCGTTGCCTGCCGGGCGCGCGCTCGCTCTCGCCACCGCTGCTCCGAAAGACTTGTTGGCGCTGCCGTTCATCAACGCCATCGACGATCCAGGTTGGGCCTACGTTATTGCCAAGCAGGCCAATCTTCTTCGCGTGCAGGCCGCTAGCGGACTGTGGGGACAACGCAACGCCCGCATTAACTCCATCAGCCCCGGCATCGTCTCTACCCCGATGGGCCATTCAGAGCTGGACTCTCCGCTGGGCGAAGGCATGCGGGCTATGGTTACCGCTTCGCCAGCCAAACGCCTGGGAACAACGGAGGATATCGCTGCGGCTGCGGGCTTCCTGCTGGGACCTGAGGCATCGTTCATTACCGGAACCGACCTGCTCGTCGATGGCGGAGTAGTGGCCGTGACACGAAACGCCTCCGGGGCGTGAAGACACGAACCACACCGCAGCGGAACCCGATTAGTCGGTGCGAACACCAGCGGCTAGAACGCGGTACACGGTTGCTCGGCTGACGCGGAGAGCCGCGGCAATCGTCGAGGCAGGTTCCCCAGCGGCATGCATTCTTTGCGCCAACGCGGCCTTCGATTCGTCCAAGGCTTTGGGCCGTCCGATGGACTGACCGCGTGCCCGACGCGCATCGCGGGCTGCGGTGCGGCGCTCCTTACCCAGTTCCAGCTCAAGTTCAGCGAGGCTGGCGAGAACGCCGGCCACCATACGTCCTGAGACTCCGCACGATCTACGGCACACTGCTGCCTCGCTCGCGATCAGCGGGGTGCGAATCCGAAGGCTGTCCAGACGATGCTGGGGCATCAATCGGGCTGTGCTGACATGGACACTTACGCCGACCTGTTTCCTGATGACTTGGAACTCGTTTCGTCCGCACTCGACAAGGCCCGGCAGGCCGCTCTCGGATCTACTGCGGACCAGCTGCGGACTGCGACAGAAAAAGACCCCGACCAGAACCGCTGGTCAGAGCCTGTGATCTGCGACGATGCGAGTCGGGGTGGCGGGATTCGAACCCACGGCCTCTTCGTCCCGAACGAAGCGCGCTACCAAGCTGCGCCACACCCCGCCTGAAGCTCCGACAGCCTATCGCACCCGCCCATCGGCTGGCCAAATCGCGGTGTGACGGGTCAATTCCACCGGCAGGAGCGCTCGAACTCCACCAGCGCCACGGCGGGGCCGCTCGGATCGAGTCCCTGCGCGCTGACCCACTCGTCACTGAAGTAGGTGTCGCGGTAGCGGTCGCCGCTGTCGGCGAGCAGCGTGACCACCGAACCGCTGCGGCCCTCGGCGACCATCTCGGCGAGCAGGCCGAAGGCACCCCACAGGTTGGTGCCCGTCGAGGGCCCCACCCGGCGTCCGAGGACGGCGCTGACGTGGCGGGCGGCGGCGATGGACGCGGCGTCGGGCACCGCCACCATGCGGTCGACCACGCCGGGCAGAAACGAGGGCTCGACGCGGGGCCGGCCGATGCCCTCGATGCGAGACGAGGTGGGCATCACGACGTCGTCGCGGTCCTCGGCGTAGGCGGGAAAGAATGCCGAATTTTCGGGGTCGACGACGCACAGCCGGGTCGCGTGCCGCCGGTAGCGGATATAGCGGCCGATCGTCGCGCTGGTTCCGCCGGTGCCCGCGCCGACCACGATCCACTCCGGAATCGGATGTGTCTCCTCGCGCATCTGCTCGAAGATCGACTCGGCGATGTTGTTGTTGCCCCGCCAGTCGGTGGCGCGTTCGGCGTTGGTGAACTGGTCCAGGTAATGCCCGCCGGTGTCGCGGGCGACGCGCTCGGCCTCGGCGTACACCTCACTGGAGTTCTGCACGAAATGGCAACGGCCGCCTTGTGATTCGATCAGCGCCACCTTGGACGAGCTGGTTGACGCCGGCATCACCGCGACGAACGGCAGACCCAGCAGGGCCGCGAAGTAGGCCTCCGACACTGCCGTCGAACCCGACGAGGCCTCGACCACCGTGGTGCCCTCGTTGACCCATCCGTTGCAGAGCGCATACAGAAACAACGACCGCGCCAGCCGGTGCTTGAGGCTGCCCGTGATGTGCGTGGTCTCGTCTTTGAGGTACAACGCGATGTCGACGCCCGTGTCCCAGGCCGACGGCAGCGGGTAACGCAGCAAGTGCGTGTCCGCGCTGCGGCGGGCATCGGCCTGGATCAGCCTGACCGCGTTGTCCGTCCAGCCCCGCGAGCGGCCGCGGACCGCGATCCGGGCCCGCTCGCTCAACGCACCGAAGCGGTTGGCTGCGAACGGCTCAGATCGCTGGCCGAATCGCGGCCGCCCGTCGGGGTGGCGATCAGCGTCAGCAGGGTGGCCTCGGGCCTGCAGCAGAAACGCACCGGCGCGAACGGTGAGGTGCCGATTCCGGCGGACACGTGCAGCGCCATGTTCGCGCCCCACCGGGACGGTCCCTTCGCGCGCGAGCGGTCCAGGCCGCAGTTGGTCACCAGGGCACCGTAGAGCGGCAGGCAGACCTGGCCCCCGTGGGTGTGCCCGGCCATCACCAGTTGGTAGCCGTCGGCGGCGAAGCGGTCCAAGACTCGCGGCTCGGGCGAGTGCGTCAGCCCGAGCCGCAGGTTCGCGGCCGGACTGGCCGGGCCCGCGATCGTCTCGTAGCGGTCCCGGTCGATGTGCGGGTCGTCGACGCCGGCGCCGGCGATGTGCAGCCCCGCGGCCTCGAACTCGCGCCGCGTGTGGGTGAGGTCGAGCCAGCCGCGCTCGGTGAAGGCCGCCCGTAGATCCTGCCAGGGCAGCGGTTCACCGCGGACCCGGTGCGACGGGTTGGTCACATAGTTCAGCGGGTTCTTCAGGCGTGGCCCGAAGTAATCGTTGCTGCCGAACACGAACACCCCCGGCCGCGACAGCAGATCCCCCAGGGCCTGCACCACCGCGGGCACCGCCTTGGGGTGCGCTAGGTTGTCGCCGGTGTTGACCACCAGGTCGGGTTCCCAGTTGCTCAGCTCGCGCAGCCAGGCCTGTTTGCGGCGCTGGTTGGGCAGCATGTGGAGATCGCTGATATGCAGCACCCGCAGCGGTGTCGAGCCGGGTGTCAAAACGGGCATGGTTATCTCGCGCAGGACGAAGGCGTTGCGTTCGACGACGGCGGCATAACCGATGCCGGCGACGGCCGAGCCGAGCGCTGCGGCACCTGTGCGTATCAGCGTGGGCAAAACATCAGCCATGCTGGCAGCCTACTGCCGGTTGCGCTTTGGCAACGTATAGCTCGCGCCACAGCCTCGAAGGTGGCGGCTCGCGGCGCCCGCCTACGGGGGCGGCTGCCCCCCCGGCGAAGGGGGCGGCGCCAGCAGCGGAATGGTGATCGGGGGCAGACCCGGGATCTCCACCACCTGCGACCCGACCGGGACCGGCGCGCCCTCTGGTGGCGGCGGCGGAGCCGGCGGGATGCCGTTGCTGACCTGGATGGTGATGATCGAACCGGGGATCGTTGCGCCGCTGGGCGTGGTTCCCACCACCTCGCCCTGCTTCGCGGTGCTGTTGACGAAGTTGTTCTGATCGGCGACCTGGAAGCCGGCCTCCTTCAGGCGCGCGCGTGCCGCTTCGATATCCAGGCCGGCGATGCTGGGCACCCGCGACCCGGGCGACCCGTCCACATAGCGGGGATCGGTGGGCGGCAATTGCACCGGCCCGAAATTGGTGGCGATCGGCTTCATCGCCGTGAACCAGGTGCGGGCCGGCTCGTTACCGCCGTACAAGTCGCCCTCGCCGCAATGGCGCAGCGGCGACGAGCACAGGTCCGTCGGGGTCGTCGAGTCGTCGTAGATGTAGTTGGCCGCCGCGTAGTGGTTGGTGAAGCCCACGAAGCCGGAGGAACGGTGCGCCTCCGT
Organism: uncultured Actinomycetota bacterium; assembly: GCA_963820045.1. Lineage (GTDB taxonomy): Bacteria > Actinomycetota > Actinomycetes > Mycobacteriales > Mycobacteriaceae > Mycobacterium. The sequence goes on along the minus strand of CAWFYN010000010.1, from coordinate 326,324 downwards.
GGTGCCCGTCTTACCGGACACCGGCAGGTTCCAGCCCGCGGCGCCGGCCGAGCCGGAGGCGGTGCCGCCGCCCACCGCGTCCTTGCTCATCGCGTTGGCCATGGTGTTCGCCAAGCCTTCGGGCACCACCTGATCGCAGGTCTCGGTGGTCACCGCGAGCTCGTTGCCGTGACGGTCGATCAGCTTGTCGATCGGGTTCGGCGGGCACCACGTGCCGCCGGAGGCCAGCGTGGCCGCGACGTTGGACAGCTCCAGCGCGTTGACCTCGATGGGGCCCAGGGTGAACGAGCCGATGTTCTGCCGTTTGACGAAGTCGGCCAGGCTCTCGTTGCTGTCGGGATTGTAGTCGCGGGCGGTCCCGGGGTCGGCGTAGGACCGCAGGCCCAGCTTGATCGCCATGTCCACCGTGCGCGTCACCCCGACCTGCTGGATCAGCTTGGCGAACGCGGTGTTGGGCGAGGTGGCCAGCGCCTCGGTCACGTTCATCGACCCGCGGTAGTTGCCGGCGTTGACCACACACCAGGTGTCCTTGGGGCAGCCCTTGGCCCCGCCGCTACCCATGCCCTTGGCCTGGAATCGGCTCGGCACCTCGAGCGTGGCGTTGGTGCCCATGCCCATGTCCAGGGCGGCGGCCGTGGTGAAGATCTTGAAGACCGACCCCGCGCCGTCCCCGACCAACGAGAAGGGCTGTGGTCGCATGGTTTCCCCGGCGTCGAGGTTCAGGCCGTAGGTGCGGTTGCTGGCCATCGCCATCACCTTGTGCGATGTCTTGCCGGGCTGGATCACGCTCATCACGCTGGAGATGCCCGGCAGCGTCGGGCTGGCGAACTGGTCGATGGCCGCCTTGACCGGGATCTGCACGTCCGGGTCGAGCGTGGTGCGGATGAGATAGCCGCCGCGGGCCACCTGTTCCTTGCTGATGCCGGCGCGCGACAGGTACTCCTGGACGTAGTCGCAGAAGAACGCGCGATCGCCGGCCGCGATGCAGCCGCGCGGCAGCTCGTTGGGCTGCGGCAGCACCCCCAGCGGGGTGGCCTTGGCGGCGCGCAGCGCGTCGGCCTCCTGCGGGATGTTCTCGATCATGGTGTCCAGCACCAAGTTTCGCCGCGCCAACGCGCCGTCGGGGTTGGTGTAGGGGTTGAGCGCGCTGGTCGACTGGACCATGCCGGCCAGCAGCGCCGCCTGCTGCCAGTTCAGGTCGGAGGCGTTGATGCCGAAGTAGGTCTGCGCCGCGTCCTGCACGCCGAACGAACCGTTGCCGAAGGACACCAGGTTCAGGTAGCGGGTGAGGATCTCGGGTTTGGTGAAGGTCTTGTCCAGCGTGAGCGCCATCCGGATCTCGCGCAGCTTGCGCGCGGGGGTGGTTTCCACGGCGGCACGCTTCTCGGCGTCGGTCTTGGCGGTCACCAGTAGCTGATAGTTCTTGATGTACTGCTGCTCGATCGTGGAACCGCCGCGGGTGTCGACGTCGCCGCGCGCGTAGCCTGCCAGCCCGGTCAGCGTGCCCTTCCAGTCCACCCCATTGTGGTCGGCGAACCGCTTGTCCTCGATGGACACGATCGCCAGCTTCATCGTGTTGGCGATCTTGTCGCCGGGCACCTCGAAGCGGCGCTGGGAGTACAGCCAGGCGATGGTGTTGCCCTTCGCGTCGACCATCGTCGACACCGCGGGCACCTCCCCTTCTAGAAGCTGCGCCGAGCCGTTGGCGACGACCTCAGAGGCCCGATTGGACACCAGTCCCAGCCCACCAGCGAACGGGAACATCAGTGCCGTGGCGACGACGCCGGCCAGCAAGCAGTACCCCGCAAGCTTGAGAATCGTGAGGGGGGCCCGGGGGCGGTCTGACATGGCTACTACAGTAGCGGCCCCTGGTCACGCCGCCACGCTGCGAGTTCACCCACATTTTGGCCTGGCATTGACCAGCGCTTTACCTCCGCAGCCGCGATAAAATTTGCGCATGCGTCACCGCGCCCGGGCCTAGCCCGCGGGTGCAAGATCACTCCTTCGCCCGTCGTTCTGGAGCGAGACGGCACGCCCGTCCCAAAAAAAGCGTTATCGGACTGTTGCGCAATTGGCAGCTGACCACCTAACTTAGACAGACGGTGAGATTCAGGTAACACCGATGTACACAGTGTGGCGTAGATCGCGGCAGGGGATCTGCACCCGAGGAGGGCGGTCGTGAGAGCGGCCGGTAGGGAAGGGAACGTTTGTGTCAGGAACACGGCCTGCGGCCCGTAGGACAAACATTGCGGCCGCACAAGGGGTACTCCACAGCGTTGACGCCGAAGAACGGATCGCCTGGGTTTCCAGAGCACTGTGTCGGACCACGGACCCGGACGAGCTTTTCGTTCGGGGGGCCGCCCAACGCAAGGCCGCGGTTATCTGCCGGCACTGCCCAGTCATGCAGGAGTGCGGGGCGGACGCGCTGGACAACAAGGTCGAGTTCGGCGTCTGGGGCGGCATGACCGAGCGTCAGCGCAGGGCCCTGCTCAAGCAGCACCCCGAGGTTGTGTCCTGGGCGGACTTCTTCGACAGGAGGAGAACGCGCGACGTCGGCTGACGCAGCCGTTCAACCCGCGGTCCGGTTCCTCAGCGCCCCGCTACGCGGTCCGCATCGTCGCCGGCGGAAGCCGATGGGCCGGTTCCTCAGCGCCCCGCTACGCGGTCCGCATCGTCGCCGGCGGAACCGATGGGCCGGTTCCTCAGCGCCCCGCTACGCGGTCCGCATCGTCGCCGGCCGAAGTGATCTGATCGGCGAGCGCGCGCAACGCTTCCAGATCAGAGACGTCGAACGGCAGCGAGGGGACCCCGATCACCGGCACGTGCGGGTTCGCCCCGGTGAATCGCGACAGCAACCTGATTTCCCGCTTGCTGGTCTGCGCACGGTCGGCATGAATTGTCAGCACGGCCGCGGCCAGCGACGCAGCCTCGGAATCCCCTGCCGCTGCCAACGTTTCGGTTCCGTCGATCGCCCGCTCGGCGGGCAGCGAACACAACGTCGGGTGGGTGCGATTCAAGACCAGCCCGGCGAGCGGCATGCTTTCCTGAGACAGCCGGTCGACGAAGAAGGAGGCCTCGCGCAATGCGTCAGGTTCGGCCGCCGACACCACGACGAATTGCGTGCCGCGCCTTTTCAGTAGCGCGTAAGTGCGATCGGCCTTCTCCCGGAAACCGCCGAAGGTGGCATCCAGCGATTGTACGAAAGCCGCCGCATCGCCCAACATCTGAGAGCCGAGCACGGTCGATATCGCCTTCATCGCCAAACCCATTGCGCCGGTGACCAACCGGCCGATGCCCCGGCCCGGCGCGAGCAGCAGCCGCCACAACCGGCTATCCATGAAGCTGCCCAGTCGTTTGGGCGCGTCCAGGAAATCCAGGGCGTTGCGCGACGGCGGGGTGTCTACGACCACCAGGTCCCAACGATCCTCGGCCAGTAGCTGTCCCAGCTTCTCCATGGCCATGTACTCTTGCGTGCCGGCCAGCGAGCTGGCGACGGTCTGATAGAACTGGTTGTCCAGAATCGCTTGCGCACGGCCGGTTCCCGAGTACTGGACCACCATTTCGTCGAAGGTGCGACGCATGTCGAGCATCATCGCGTGCAGCTCACCGGGAACCTCGGGCGCCAGGGGCACCCGTTGCGGGGTGTTGCCGAGGTCGTTGACTCCCAGCGCTTGTGCCAGCCGCTTGGCCGGGTCGATCGTCAAAACGCAGACGTTGCGGCCGTATTCGGCCGCACGCAACGCTATTGCGGCAGCGGTGGTGGTCTTGCCCACCCCGCCGGCGCCGCAGCACACCACCACCCGGTTGGTGGTGTCGGCCAAGATCGCGGCCATGTCGAGCCGTGTCGGCGTGACGCTCATCGAACCCCCTGCTGTGCAAGCGATTCCGAAAGTTCATAGAGGCTTCCGAGGTCGACACCGTCGGAGATCGTCGGCAGTTCGAGCCGCGGCACTTTCAACGCGTCCAGCTGCTGTGCGGTCTCGGCGCGCGAGGCGATGACCGTCGCATGCTCGATGGTTTCGGTCAGCAGCCCGGCGAAGTCGGCGTCGTTCAGCTTGATCCCCGCCATTTCTAACCCGGCCCGCACCGAGTCCGCGTCGACGTCTCCCTCGGCGGCCTTCGCCAGATCGGCGGGCTGCAGGTGGGAGGTGATGTTGCGGTTCACGATCACGCTGCCGATCGGCAGCTCCATCTCGGCGAGCTCCTCGATCGCTTCCAGGGTTTCCTGCACCGGCAGCGCCTCCAGCAGGGTCACCACGTGGATGGCGGTCTGCTCGGAGTGCAGCAGCTTCACCACTCCCTCGCTCTGCGAGTGCACCGGCCCGCCCTTGGCCAGATCGGACACGGCCTTCGTGACGTCCAGGAAGCGGGCGATCCGCCCCGTTGGTGGTGCGTCAACGACAACCGCGTCGTAAACCGGGTTCTTGCTCCCCTTGCTCAGGCGCACCACCGATTCCTTGATCTTCCCGGTGAGCAGCACGTCGCGCAGACCGGGCGCGATCGTCGTGGCGAACTCGATGGCGCCGATGCGGCGCATCGCCCGCCCGGCGATGCCGAGGTTGTAGAACATGTCCAGGTATTCCAGGAAAGCCGCCTCGATGTCGATCGCCAGGGCGTTGACCTGGCCGCCCTGTTCGGCGGTCGCGATCTTGACCTCCTGGTAGGGCAGCGGCGGAACGTCGAAGAGTTGCGCGATGCCTTGCCGCCCTTCGACTTCCACGAGGAGAACCTTGCGGCCCCCGGCTGCCAGGGTCAGTGCCAGTGCGGCCGCTACCGTCGACTTACCCGTCCCGCCTTTGCCGGTGACGAAATGCAGGCGGGCCTTCGACAGCCGCGCCGGCCAGCCGACGGCACTACCGCCGCTCGATGTGTTTGCCACCTTCGCATGCTAGCCCGGCCGGCGCCGGGCCCCCGGGCAGGCCAGAGCCGTTCACATCCGACCGATAAGCTCGCGCCATGAGCCAACCGACCGCGTGGGAATATGTCACCGTCCCGCTACTGACGCATGCCACCAAACAGATTCTTGACCAATGGGGTGCTGACGGCTGGGAACTGGTGTCCGTACTGCCCGGGCCCACCGGCGAGCAACACGTCGCGTATCTGAAGCGCCCTAAATAGATGACTGCGTCGGCCCGGCTCGCGCAACTTGGCGTCGCGCTTCCCGAGGTGGTGGCGCCGCTGGCCGCCTATGTGCCCGCGGTGCGGACGGGCGACCTGGTCTACACCGCGGGTCAGCTGCCGATGTATGCGGGACAGCTGGCCGGGACCGGCAAGGTCGGGGCACTGGTCAGCCCGGACGAAGGCAAGGCGATGGCGCGGATCTGCGCGCTCAACGCCCTGGCGGCCATCGATTCGCTGGTGGGCATCGATGCGGTGACCCGAGTGGTCAAGGTCGTCGGCTTCGTCGCATCCGCTCCGGGTTTCAACGGCCAGCCCGGCGTCATCAACGGGGCTTCCGAGCTGCTCGCCGAGGTGTTCGGCGATCAGGGCGCGCACGCGCGGTCGGCGGTCGGCGTGTCCGAGCTGCCGCTGGATGCGCCGGTGGAAGTCGAGCTGATCGTGGAGGTCGGCTCACGACCGTGACCGACGCTCCCGAGTCGCTGAGCCATCCCGCCTACGGCAGGCTGCGGGCGGTCACCGACGCTGCCTCGGTTCTGTTGGCCGACAACCCCGGATTGATGACGCTCGAGGGCACCAACACCTGGGTGCTGCGCGGCGAGGGCAGCGACGAGTTGGTCGTCGTGGACCCGGGGCCGGACGACGAGGAGCACATCGCCCGGGTCGCCGAGCTGGGCCGCATCGTTCTGGTGCTGATCAGTCACGGGCACGGCGACCACACCGACGGCATCGACAAGCTGGTCGAGCGGACCGGCGCGACGGTGCGATCGGCGGGCAGCGGGTTTCTGCGTGGGCTGGGCGGCCACCTCACCGATGGTGAGGTGATCGACGCGGCCGGCCTGAAGATCAAGGTGATGGCCACCCCCGGGCACACCGCCGACTCGTTGTCGTTCGTGCTGGATGACGCCGTGCTCACCGCGGACAGCGTGCTGGGCCGCGGCACCACAGTCATTGACAAGGAAGACGGCAGCCTGGCCGACTACCTGGAATCGCTGCAGCGGCTGCGCGGCCTGGGCCCGCGTACCGTGCTGCCCGGTCACGGCCCGGACCTGGCCGACCTGGAGGCCGTCGCGTCGGGCTACCTGATGCACCGGCACGAACGCCTGGAGCAGGTGCGCGCCGCGGTGCGGGCGATCGGCGATGACGCCACTCCACGCCAGGTCGTCGAACACGTCTACGTCGACGTCGACGAGAAACTCTGGGACGCGGCTGAATGGTCCGTTCAGGCGCAGCTGGACTATTTACAATTACAACGCTGAACTCTCGGCGAAATCGACGCCATCGCGGAAAAGCTCGAGAGAACGCGTCGATAACGTCGATCTCGAACGCAATTCGCGCTCGGTTGCGCGCGCGCTTACCTCGCTCGGGGGTTGATTTCTCGCTCGGTTGCGCCCGCGCTGCGCGCGCGCTTACCTCGCTCGGCGGGCGAGCCGTTCGGAATCCGAAATCAGCACGCTCTTGCCCTCCAGGCGGATCCAGCCGCGTTGGGCGAAATCGGCCAGCGCCTTGTTCACCGTCTCCCGGGAGGCGCCGACCAGCTGGGCGATTTCCTCCTGGGTCAGGTCGTGGGTGACCCGCATCGCGCCGCCCTCCTGCGTGCCGAAACGCTGGGCGAGCTGCAGCAGCTGCTTGGCAACCCGGCCGGGCACATCGGTGAAGATGAGGTCGGCCAGATTGTTGTTGGTGCGGCGCAGCCGCCGGGCCAGCACCCGCAACAGCTGCTCGGCGATCTCCGGACGGTCGGCGATCCACGCCCGCAGCGCGTCGCGGTCCATCGACACCGCGCGCACCTCGGTGATGGTGGTCGCGCTGGAAGTCCGTGGGCCCGGGTCGAAGATAGACAATTCGCCGAACATGTCCGATGGCCCCATGATCGTCAGCAGGTTCTCCCGGCCGTCGGGTGAGCGGCGGCCGATCTTGACCTTCCCCGAAACGATGATGTAAAGCCGGTCGCCAGGCTCGCCTTCGGCGAAGACCGTGTGCCCACGGGGAAAGTCGACGGGTTGCAGTTGCTTGGTCAGCGCGGCGATGGCGCTGGGCTCAACCCCTTGGAAGATTCCTGCCCTTGCCAGGATCTCGTCCACATTGCCTCTTCAGATTTCCAATGATGGTGGATACGGGCAGGTTAATCCCGTGCTCGCGTGATGAGTCTAGCGGTAGGACATTTTGTCCAACGTGCAACGCTACACACGATTGACGGGTCGAGTGGTCTTAAACTGCGGATTGCTGCGCGAATGCGCGACTATTCGCGTCGGCAATGTCAGTTCGGCATGGTCGATGAAGCTGGCCGCAAACGACGGCGCCGCGTGCCGCGGCCCGGCGGTCAGGCCGGCCAGCGCCGCCTCCGAAAGTTCCCGAGCCTCGCGCCGATGCAGGTACTCGAGCGCCTCCGGCATGCCTTCCCGGGCCAGCGTATGCAAGTCGACGAGCTCGGCGTGCTCGAAAAACTCGGCGACCGCGATCATCGCGACGTCATCGCGCGCGAGCCCCCGCTCGAGCCGCGCCAAGCCGAGCGCCGCCAGCATCAGCAGCACCGGAACGCAGGCCACCAGCAACCATGACACTAGGAGAGTAAACATGGCCTTCAATCAACACGAGGTCTCGGCGAGATCACGAAATCAGTACTCTGTCGTAGGTGACAGCGGCAAAGTCGTCGGGGCGTTCGAAGTCCACGTCAGCCACACCGGCGCGCGACACCGCGCGGCGCTGGTCTGAGGAGACCCGAGTCGGCTTGGTGCGGCGGGCCCGCCGGATGAATCGCGCGCTGGCGCAGGCGTTTCCGGACGCGCACTGCGAGCTGGACTTCACCACGCCGTTAGAGCTGACGGTCGCCACCATTCTTTCCGCGCAGAGTACCGACAAACGGGTGAACCTGACGACGCCCGCGCTGTTCAAGCGGTATCCCTCGGCGCTGGACTACGCGCAAGCGGACCGCGACGAACTGGAAACCCTGATCCGTCCGACGGGGTTCTTCCGGAACAAGGCGAGCGCCCTCATCGGCCTCGGGCAGGCCCTGGTCGAACGGTTCGACGGCGAGGTGCCGTCCACCATGGAAGAACTGGTCACGCTGCCCGGAGTGGGCCGCAAGACCGCCAACGTCATCCTGGGCAACGCTTTTGGGGTCCCCGGCATCACGGTCGACACCCATTTCGCGCGGCTGCTGCACAGGTGGCGCTGGACCGCCGACGAGGACCCGGTCAAGATCGAGCGGGCGGCCGGCGAGCTGATCGAACGCAGCGAGTGGACCATGTTGAGCCACCGCGTGATCTTCCACGGCCGCCGGGTGTGCCACGCGCGCAAGCCCGCCTGCGGTGTGTGCGTGGTGGCCAGGGACTGCCCGTCCTTCGGCCTCGGTCCCACCGAGGCGCTCCTGGCCGCGCCCCTGGTCCGGGGCCCGGAAACCGAGCACTTGCTGGCCCTGGCCGGCCTGTAGAGCACGGCCTTGACGCGGACCACGCGCTGGACGATCGCGATCCTCGCGGTGGTGGCCGCGCTGACCGCGGCCCTGGTGGCCCAATTGCGCGACGATTCCGCGCCGACGTCGAAGCCCGGCAGCGCTGCGACCGCGCCCGACCGCGAACACCGCGACGCTGACACCGCGGCCGCGCTGGCGGGTCCGCGGCAGCGGGCCAACCTGGCACCCTGTCCCGCCGCGGGCGACGGTCCCGGCCCGGCGGCGCTGCGCGGTGTCACGGCCGATTGCGCCGCGGACGGTTCGGTTGTCGATGTCGCGCGCGCGCTGGCCGGGCGCCGGGTGGTGCTCAACCTGTGGGCGTATTGGTGCGGGCCATGTGCGACCGAACTGCCCGCGATGGCCGAGTATCAACGGCGGGCCGGGTCTGACGTGATGGTGGTGACCGTGCATCAAGACGAGAACGAGACGGCCGCGTTGCTGCGGTTGGCCGAACTGGGCGTTCGGCTGCCGACCCTGCAGGACGGCCGTCGTCGGGTCGCGGCGGCGCTGGGTGTCGTCAACGTGATGCCCGCGACGGTGGTTCTGCGCCCGGACGGTAGCGTTGCGCAGATGCTGCCGCGGGCTTTCGTCAGCGCCGAAGAGATCGCTGCCGCGGTCGGAAATGACAAGGGATAAGCCGAAAATTGGACCGACTGGAGCGCCCGGTGAGTGTTGGGGGCACGGCCCCGCCCGCGGGAGGCGGGACGCCCGACGGGGGCGCGCGGAGCGGTTCCGCTGAGTCCCGGCGCCTCCCCGCCGTGGCTGCGTCCCCTGGTCGACAACGTCGCGCGGATGCCGGACGCGTACCGGCGCCGGCTGCCGGCCGACGTGCTGGCGATGATCACCGGCAAGGCCGCGTCGTCCTTGTCGGCGATGCGCGGCAGCGCCCGCGACGCCGCCGTCTTGGTGTTGTTCTCGGGACCCCCATCCGCGCCGGCCGACGGCAGCGTCCCCGACGACGCCGACCTGCTTGTCACCGTGCGGGCGTCGACGCTGCGCCACCACGCGGGCCAGGCGGCGTTTCCCGGCGGAGCCGCCGACCCCACCGATGACGGTCCGGTGGCCACCGCATTGCGCGAAGCCCGGGAGGAAACCGGGATCGACGTGTCCCGGTTGCATCCCTTGGTCACAATGGAACGCACGTTCATTGCGCCGTCGCGGTTTCACGTCGTCCCGGTGTTGGCCTATTCGCCAGATCCCGGTCCGGTGACCGTCGTCAACGAGGCCGAAACCGCGATCGTGGCGCGGGTTCCGGTGCGCGCCTTCATCAATCCGGCCAACCGGCTGATGGTGTACCGGGGTGACCTCGGTCGCCGGTGGGCCGGACCGGCGTTTCTGCTGAACGAAATGCTGGTCTGGGGATTCACTGGCCAGGTGATCTGTGCGATGCTCGACGTCGCCGGCTGGGCCCAGCCCTGGGACACCACCGACGTCCGCGAGTTGGACGCGGCGATGGCTCTGGTTGGCGATGAGGGTGGGTCGCCCCGATGAACATGAATTCGATGACCCCGTCGCAGTGGCTTGACGTGGCCGTGCTGGCGGTTGCGTTCATCGCGGCCGTCTCGGGTTGGCGTTCCGGTGCGTTGGGCTCGTTGCTGTCGTTCGTCGGTGTGTTGCTGGGCGCGATCGCGGGCGTGCTGCTGGCACCCCACCTGGTCAGCCACATCGCCGCCCCCCGGGCCAAGCTGTTCGCCGCCCTGTTCCTGATCCTTGCGCTGGTCGTCGTCGGTGAGGTCGCCGGAGTGGTATTGGGACGGGCCGTTCGCGGCGCCATCCGCAGCCGCGCCATCCGGACTGCCGACTCGTTCATCGGGGTGGGGGTTCAGCTTGTGGTGGTATTGACCGCGGCCTGGCTGTTGGCGACGCCGCTGACCCAGTCGAAGGACCAGCCGGAGCTTGCCGCCGCGGTCCGCGGCTCGCGGGTGCTGGCGCGGGTCAACGAGGTGGCCCCGCCGTGGCTGAAGACGGTGCCCAAGCGGCTCTCGGCCCTGCTGAACACCTCCGGCCTGCCGGCGGTGCTGGAGCCGTTCAGCCGCACACCGGTGATTCCCGTCGCCTCACCCGACCCCGCCCTGGCCAACAATCCGGTGGTGCAGGCAACCGCGCCGAGCGTCGTCAAGGTGCGCAGCCTGGCGCCGAGTTGCCAGAAAGTGTTGGAGGGCAGCGGATTTGTGATCGCCCCCGACCGGGTGATGACCAACGCGCACGTGGTGGCCGGTTCGAACAGCGTGCAAATCTACGCCAGCGGCAGCCCGATCGATGCCACCGTCGTGTCCTACGACCCGTCGGTCGACGTCGCTATCCTCGCCGTCCCCAACCTGCCGCCACAGCCCCTGGCCTTCGCCCAGACCGAGGCGAAAACCGGTACCAGCGTTGTGGTGCTGGGTTATCCGGGCGGCGGCAACTTCACCGCGACCCCGGCCCGCATTCGTGAGGTCATCAAACTCAGCGGCCCCGACATCTACCGCGACCCCGCGCCGGTCACCCGCGACGTCTATACCATCAGAGCCAATGTGGAGCAAGGCAATTCGGGGGGGCCGTTGATCGACCTGGACGGTCGGGTGCTCGGCGTGGTGTTCGGGGCGGCCGTCGACGACCCGGACACCGGTTTCGTGTTGACGGCCGACGAGGTGGCCAGTCAGCTCGCCAAAATCGGTGACACCCAACAGGTGACCACCGGAGCCTGCGTCAGCTGACCACGGAGTCGAGGAACCTCATCAAGTGCCGGTTGATTTCTTCGGGCACCTCTTCGTGGCTGAAATGCCCTGCGCCGGTGATGGATACGTAGCGTCCGTGCGGCGCATAACGCCGTGTCCGGTCGACCGGGTCGGCGAGCACGTAGGGATCGGCGTCGCCGCGCAGGTGTAGCAGCGGCAGGCTGAGCTGCCGGCAAATCGATTTCATGAACCGCCGGCCCTCGTCGCGCAGCTGGCTGCGCACCGCCCACCGCTGATATTCCAGTGCGCAATGCGCCGCCGACGGAATTTGGATGGCCGTCCGCAGGTAGCCGATGGTTTCGGAAAAGTCCTCGGAGGCAAGCCATTTGTCGCAGCTGCGGCTGCGGACAAGGCGCTCGATCTCGGCGGCGTTGTCGCGGGTCAGCAGGCGCTCCGGCCAGATCGGCACCTGGTAGCGCAGCAACGTCGGCAACAGTGCGTAACCCTGGTCGCGGCGGGTGAGCGTGGACCGGCGCAGCGCCGCCGGGTGCGGCGAGCTGATCAGCGCGATCGCCGACACCAACCGTGCGTGCAGCAGCGCGGTGGCCCAACAGGCCAGCCCGCCGTCGGCGTGGCCGATCAGCGTCGCCGAGGAGTGCCCCAGCGCGCGAATGAGGCCGGCCGTGTCGCCGGCGAGTGTCCAGCCGTCGTAGCCGCGGGGTGGCTTATCGCTGCCGCCGTAACCGCGCAGGTCGACCGCGACCACCCGCGCGCCGGTCAGCCCCCGCAACTGATGACGCCACGACCACCAGAACGAACCGAAACCGTGCAGCAGCATCACCAGTGGGCGGGCCGTGGCCGGTGCGGTGGTGTCCGCGCCGGCGGGCAGGGCCTCGACGAGATGGAACCGGATGCCGTTGGCGTGCACGTCCAAATGGCGCCATGGCCCGTCGATGCGGGTTACCGACGGATCCGGCGGGGCCATTCACCAACCCGATGGATCGGTTTCGGGCTTTTCGTGCTTTCCGAGCTCGGCGAGCTGCTTGGTTGCGACGGGCGCCTTGTCGTGGCCGGGAGTCAGTGCGGTGCGTGTCTCCTTGACCGATTCGATGGTCTGCCGCGGTCCCCGGATCCGGCGCACCTTGAGGAAGCCCAGCAGGGCCAGCAGGGCCCCGACCACCACCTGGAACCCGAACACGATCAGGAACGCCACCCAGCGCCACAGCCAGGTGTCGAGCAGCTCGGCGACGAAGAAGAAGAAAAAGAAGGTGGAGTAAAACAGCACCACCAGCGCGGCGATGAAGTACACGCTGCCGGTCAAGCCCTTTTTGACGTCCCGGGTGATCTCCGCCCGAGCCAGTTCGACCTCGGCGCGCACCAGCGTCGAAACCTGCGTGGTCGCGTCCTTGATCAGGTCGCCGATCGACGGCTCGGCCGGCCGGGCGTGCGGGTCGGTCAGCGGGATCGTGGTCAGGGTGCTGGGCACACCGTCCTTGCCATCGGCTTTGCTCACAGACGGTCCCCTCTTTCGTCATTGCCCCGGCTCGCGGTCGTCGCGGTTCATGTTGCCATGCGACGTCATGCCAGACGAGGCCAGCCATCCTGATAGCCGGACGTGCCGTGCGCGGCGAATTCCAGCCCGTCGGAGCAGAGGGCGGGTGGCCGAGGAGCCGGACGATGCGCGTCAACCGATGCCCAACTGGAACGTTTCCAGATTCCGTCGTGTCAATGGGTTTTCACTGCGCGGGACAAGCCACCGGGTCGACGTGCCCGGGCCACCCAGAAATTTTCACTTCACTCGTAATGCCCCGCGCCATAAGGGAATCGGTCGAAGCGGTCCGGCAGCCGCGCTCAGCACGGCGAGCGAGACGTTTGGCCGACTAGACTGGCCAAGCCGGTCCGGATGTCCGGCCTGTCGATGGGAGTGGTGCTGTGCAGACGGCGCACCGGTGCTTCGTGGCGGCGATGGCGGCGGTGCTCTCGGTCCTGGTGGGCTGCCCCGGACGCGCCGCGGCCGCCGATGTCAGGATCCCGATCGGCGGCGGCGCCGGCATCGTCATCAACGGGGACACGATGTGCACCCTGACGACCATCGGGGGCGATGCCGCCGGTGAGCTGATCGGTTTCACCTCCGCGCACTGCGGCGGTCCCGGCGCGCAGGTGGCCGCCGAGGGCGCCGAAAACGCCGGCATCCTGGGCACCATGGTGGCCGGCAACGACAACCTCGACTACGCGGTCATCAAGTTCGATCCCGCCAAGGTGACGCCGACGGCCAACTACAACGGCTTCGCGATCAACGGCCTCGGCCCGGATCCGGCCTTCGGCGAGATCGCATGCAAACAGGGCCGCACCACCGGAAACTCGTGCGGCGTCACCTGGGGGCCGGGCCAGGACCCGGGCACCATTGTCATGCAGGTCTGCGGCCAGCCGGGGGACTCCGGGGCGCCGGTGACCGTCAACAGCCTGCTGGTCGGCATGATCCACGGGGCATTCAGCGACAACCTGCCGACCTGCGTCATCAAGTACATCCCGTTGCACACGCCGGCCGTGGTCCAGTCGTTCAACGCGATCCTGGCCGACGTCAACGCCAAGCACCGGCCCGGCGCAGGGTTCATCCCACTACCGGCCTGAGCCGGCCCGACACAGCTACTTCGAGGTTTGGATCGCGTCGAACACGCCGGGGTCCAGCAGCGTCGAGGTGTCACCCAGCTCGCGGTTTTCGGCGACGTCACGCAACAGCCTGCGCATGATCTTGCCGCTGCGCGTCTTGGGCAACTCGGGCACCACGTGGACCTCCCGGGGCTTCGCGATCGGCGAGATCTCCCGGGCCACCTCGACGCGCAACTCGTCGACGATCCCGTCGTGCACGTCGAACTCGGCGCATAAGACGACGAACGCGCAGATTGACTGACCGGTGGTCTCGTCGGTCACCCCGACGACGGCCGCCTCGGCCACCGCGAAGTGGCCGACCAGCGCCGACTCCACCTCCGCGGTCGAGAGCCGATGCCCCGACACGTTCATCACGTCGTCGATGCGGCCCACCACCCAGATGGCGCCCTCGGAGTCGTAATAGGCGCTGTCGCCGGCGAAGTACCAGCCCTGCTCGTGGAACCTGGACCAGTAGGTCTCGACGTACCGTTCGGGGTCGCCCCAGATGCCGCGCAGCATCGACGGCCACGGCTGGTCCAGGATCAGGTAGCCGCTGACGTGCTCACCCTTGTCGTTGCCCGGCGGGATCTGATCGCCGTGGTCGTCGACGATCTTGGCCGAGATGCCGGGCAACGGCCGCATCGCCGAACCGGGTTTGGCCGCGGCCACCCCGGGCAGCGGGCTGATCATCGCGGAGCCCGTTTCGGTCTGCCACCAGGTGTCGACGATGGGCAGGCTGTCTGCGCCGATCACCTTGCGGTACCAGCGCCACGCCTCCGGGTTGATCGGTTCGCCGACCGAACCCAGCAGCCGCAGGCTGGACAGGTCGTGCGCGTCGGGGATCTCGCGGCCCCACTTCATGAAAGTACGGATGAGCGTTGGCGCGGTGTAATAGATTGTCACGCCGTACTTTTCGATGATCTCGAAGTGCCGATGCTGGGTCGGCGTGTCGGGCGTGCCCTCGTAGAGGACCTCGGTGGCCCCGTTGGACAGCGGGCCGTAGACGCCGTAGGTGTGCCCGGTGACCCAGCCGATGTCGGCGGTGCACCAGAACACGTCCGTCTCGGGCTTGAGATCGAAGACGTAGTAGTGCGTGTAGGAGGTCTGGGTCAGGTAGCCACCGCTGGTGTGCACGATGCCCTTGGGTTTGCCCGTGGTGCCGGAGGTGTAGAGCAGAAACAGCGGCTGCTCGGCGGCGAAGGGCTCCGGCGTGTGTTCGGGGGACGCGGCGTCGACGACGTCGTGCCACCACAAATCGCGGTCGTCGTTCCAGGACACGTCAATTCCGGTGCGCCGCACCACCAGCACGTGCTCGACGGGGCTGTCGCCGTTCGGACCCGGCGCAACCGCCTCGTCAGCAGCGTCCTTCAGCGGTGCCGGCTTGCCCCGGCGGTATTGTCCGTCGCTGGTGATCAGCAGTCTGGCCTGGGCGTCGGCGATCCGGGCGCGCAGTGCGTTTGCGGTGAAGCCGGCGAACACGACGCTGTGCATGATGCCCAGCCGGGCGCAGGCCAGCATCGCGATCACCGCCTCGGGGATCAACGGCATGTAGATCGCGACGCGGTCGCCGGCGACCAGGCCGAGGTCGGTCAGCGCGTTGGCCGCCTTGCACACCTCGGTCTGCAAGTCGGAGTAGGTCAGGCTGCGGCTGTCGCCCGGCTCGCCTTCCCAGTGGATGGCGACCCGGTCGCCGAGTCCGGCCTCCACGTGGCGGTCGACGCAGTTGTAGGCCACGTTGAGCTTGCCGTCGGCGAACCATTTGGCGAACGGTGCCTGCGACCAGTCCAGCACCTCGGTGAACGGAGTCGACCAGGACAGCCGATTGGCCTGTTTGGCCCAGAAGGCCAGCCGGTCCTCGTCGGCCTCGCGGTACAGCTCCTCGCCCGCATTGGCCTGCTCGGCGAACGGCGCCGGCGGCGGATACGCCGACGGGCCTGCGGCATCGGTGGCGGTCACTGGCTTCCTCCTAGGGTCGAGGCTCGTCAACCGTCAGAGAGCCTAACCCTGCAAGGTGAAATGCGACTCTTGAATTAGAGGTCAAAGCGCTCCCCGATGGCGGATAATCACCGGTGTGCCGGGTCACGGGCGGCGGGTCCGCCGAATAGTTCCCAGCTTCGCCGCGGCCGCAACGGGTTACGCGGCCACCGCCATGCTGGGATCACCGGCGTGGGCCATGCCGACCGACACCACCGACGCGCCGACCCCGTGCTGGTCGGACCGGATCGCCGTGACCACTTCGCCGACCCAGGCCGCCGTGGGCCACCGCGCAGCGACCCTGGTGTTCAGCCTCGCCGGCGGCGCGGAGCCCTGCACGTTGACCGGATACCCCGGGGTCGACTCGGGTGCCGGCGGGCCGCTCATCCATGCCCAGCCCACGCTGCGTGGCTACCTGGGTGGTCTGCCGGGCGGCGCCGAAGTGCCGCCCACCGTCATCCTGTCCCTGTCCACGCAGGCGCAGGCCATCGTGGAGGGCATGGCCATCGACGCCAACGGCGAACCGTGCCCCACCTATACCGAGCTGCTGGTCAACCCGCCGGACACGACGGTGGTGCTGACCGTGCCGGCCACCATCGACGCCTGCGCACTGCAGGTGCACCCCGTCACGCCCGTCTGAGGGACGTCACGAATCGGCCTTCGCCAGGCAGTAGACGCGCGCCGGGATGGGGTAGCCGATGCCCTTGTCGCCGGGCGGGCATGCTTGCACACCCGATTCATGCGAGGCCAGGTACCCGACGGTCACGGCGGAATTCTCAGTCGAGGAAGCCGCACCGGGCACTTCACCGGACGCGCGGTGGCAGGCCCTAAGGTCGGGTGTCATGCGTCGGATGCGGGTCCCGCACGCCTTGCTTGCCGTTGCGGCCGCCGGGCTCGTGGCGGCCGCGTCGCTGACGGGTTGTGGCGGCGGCGGCGCGCTGAGCCCCGAGTCGGTGGTCGTGAACGGCGGAGAACCGCCCAACCCTCTGATCCCCACCGGCACGAACGACAGCCTCGGAGGGCGGATCCTGGATCGGCTGTTCGCCGGTCTGGTGTCCTATGACGCCGCTGGCAAACCGTCGCCGGAAGTGGCGCAGTCGGTCGAGACAACCGACAACGTCAACTACCGAATCATTCTCAAGCCTGGCTGGAAGTTCACCGACGGCTCGCCGGTAACGGCCCATTCGTTCGTCGACGCGTGGAACTACGGAGCGCTGAGTACCAATGCCCAACTGCAACAGAGCTTTTTCAGCCCGATCGTCGGGTACGACGAGGTCGCCGGCCCGACTGGAGACGGAAAGCCCGCCCGGACCACCATGTCCGGGCTGCAAGTGGTCAATGATCTCGAGTTCGATGTGCGGCTCAAGGCGCCGACCGTCGACTTCACGTTGCGGCTGGGACACAATGCGTTCTACCCGTTACCGGACATGGCTTTTCGGGACATGGCCGCATTCGGCCGCAACCCGGTCGGCAACGGCCCATACGAGTTGGCGGACGGTCCCGACGGGCCGGCCTGGGAACACAACGTCAAGATCGACTTGAAACCCAACCCCGACTACCACGGCAATCGCAAACCCCACAACAAAGGTTTGAGGTTCGAGTTCTACGCCAACCTGGACACCGCTTATGCCGACCTGCTGTCCGGCAATCTCGATGTGCTGGACACGATTCCGTCCAGCGCGCTGACAATCTATAAGCGTGACCTGGGCGGTAACGCCGCCAGTGGCCCCGTCGCGGTCAGTCAATCGCTCGACACGCCCTTGCGACTACCCCATTTCGGGGGTGAAGAAGGTCGACTGCGCCGCTTGGCGTTGTCAGCGGCCATCAACCGCCCGCAGATCTGTCAGCAGATCTTCAACGGCACCCGGAGCCCGGCGCACGATTTCACCGCCAGCTCGTTGCCCGGATTCGACCGGAACATCCCGGGCAACGACGCATTGGACTTCAACCCCGAACGGGCACGCCAACTCTGGGCGCGAGCCAACGCGATCTCGCCATGGAGCGGGCGGTACTCCATCGCATACAACGCCGACAGCGGCCATCAAGAGTGGGTGGACGCGGTGGCCAACAGCATCAAGAATGTGCTGGGCATCGACGCCGTCGGCGCGCCGCACCCCACGTTCGCGGGTTTCCGCACCCAGATCACTAACCGCACCATCGATACCCCGTTCCGCGCGGGCTGGATTGGCGACTACCCGTCGATGATCGAGTTCCTCGCCCCGCTGTACGCCACCGGAGCGGGATCCAATGACGTTGGATACTCGAGCCGGGAGTTCGACGCCGGGCTGGCCGCCGCCGAGGCAGCGCCCAACCTGCAGCAAGCGGATGTGCAGGTCAATCAGGCCCAACGAATCCTGTTGCGCGACATGCCCGCCGTGCCGCTGTGGTACTACATCGCGGTGGTCGGATGGTCGCCGCAGGTCAGTGGCGTCAAGCTCACCTGGAACGGTCTGCCCGACTACGAGAACATCGTCAAGGCTTGAGAGATGGGTTCCTATATTGCGCGCCGGATCGCCGTCATGGTGCCCGTTTTTCTCGGCGCCACGCTGCTGATCTACGGGATGGTTTTCCTGTTGCCGGGCGACCCGGTGGCCGCGATGGCCGGGGACCGGCCGCTGACGCCCGAGGTCGCCGCGCAACTGCGGGCCCGCTACCACCTCAACGATCCGTTCATCGTGCAGTACCTGCGCTACCTCGGCGGCGTCCTGCACGGCGACTTGGGCCGCTCCTACTCGGGGCTGCCGGTGAGCGACGTTCTGGCACATGCGTTTCCGGTCACGCTGCGGCTGGCAGTGATCGCCCTGGCCGTGGAGGCGGTGCTGGGCATCGGTTTCGGAGTGATCGCCGGCCTGCGCACGGGGGGAGTCTTCGATTCCACGGTCCTGATCGCCGGGCTCGTCATCATCGCGATTCCCATCTTCGTCCTGGGGTTTGTGGCCCAGTTCGTTTTCGGGGTGAGGTTGGGTATCGCACCGGTCACGGTGGGGGAGAGGTCGACGTTCGGGCGTCTGCTGCTACCCGGCATCGTGCTGGGCTCGGTGTCGTTCGCGTACGTGGTCCGGTTGACCCGATCGGCGGTCGCCGCCAATGCGCACGCCGATTATGTCCGCACCGCCACCGCCAAGGGGCTGTCCCGGTCACGCGTCGTGACCGTGCACATCCTGCGCAATTCGCTGATCCCGGTGGTGACCTTCCTGGGGGCCGACCTGGGGGCGCTGATGGGCGGCGCCATTGTGACGGAAGGCATTTTCAACGTCCACGGCATCGGCGGTGTGCTGTATCAGGCCGTCACCCGGCAGGAGGCGCCGACCGTGGTGTCGATCGTGACGGTACTGGTGCTGATCTACCTGATCACCAACCTCACGGTGGACCTGCTGTACGCGGCGCTGGACCCGAGGATCCGGTATGGCTGAGCGGAGTGGCTTCTGGCGCGGCACGTGGCGCGGGTTGCGGGGGCGCCCGAAGTTCATCGTCGCCGGCCTGCTGATCCTGTTCATCGTTGCGGTCGCGATGTTTCCGGCGTTGTTCACCGGGGCCGACCCCGGCTACGCCGACCCCGGTCAGAGCCTGCTTCCGCCGTCACACGCGCACTGGTTCGGCACCGACCTGCAGGGGCACGACGTCTACGCCCGCACGGTCTATGGGGCGCGGGCCTCGGTCACCGTCGGCGTGGGGGCCGCCCTGGTCGTGTTCGTTGTCGGCGGCGCGCTCGGCGCACTGGCCGGCTTCTACGGCGGCTGGATCGACGCGGTGGTCTCCCGCGTCAGCGACGTGTTCTTCGGCTTGCCCCTGCTGCTGGCCGCCATCGTGCTCATGCAGGTCATGCACCACCGCACGGTGTGGACCGTGATCACCATCCTGGCGTTGTTCGGCTGGCCGCAGGTGGCCCGCATCGCGCGGGGATCGGTGCTCGCCGTGCGCGCCAGCGACTATGTACTCGCCGCGAAAGCCTTGGGGCTGAGCCGCTTTCAAATTCTGCTGCGCCACGCGCTGCCCAACGCCCTGGGCCCGGTCATCGCGATGGCCACCATCGCGCTGGGTGTCTTCATCGTCACCGAGGCCACGCTGTCTTACCTGGGAGTCGGACTGCCGACCACGGTGGTGTCCTGGGGCGGCGACATCAATCTCGCCCAGACGCGGCTGCGGGCGGGCTCGCCCATCCTGTTCTATCCCGCGGGCGCACTGGCGATCACGGTGCTGGCCTTCATGATGATGGGCGACGCCTTGCGCGACGCCCTGGATCCCGCGTCGCGAGCGTGGCGACCATGAACGGCAGACCGCTGCTGTCCGTCGAAGGCCTCAACGTCAGCTTCGGTGATCACGCCGCCGTCCGCGGCGTCGACCTGGCCGTCCTGCCCGGCCACACCGTCGCCATGGTGGGCGAATCCGGATCGGGCAAATCCACCACGGCCGCCGCGATCCTCGGCCTGCTTCCACCAGGCGGCCGAATCACCGCCGGGCGCATCGTGTTCGACGGATCCGACATCGCCGGGGCCGATCGCCGGACACTGCGCGCGATCAGGGGCCGCGAGATCGGTTACGTACCCCAGGACCCGATGACCAACCTCAATCCCGTCTGGAAGGTCGGCTTCCAGGTCGCAGAAGCGCTGCGGGCCAACACGTCCGACCGCCGGACCCGGCGACGCGCGGTGGAGTTGCTCGCCCGGGCGGGCATGCCCGACCCGGCCAAACAAGCGGGCCACTATCCGCATCAACTGTCCGGCGGCATGTGTCAGCGGGCACTGATCGCGATCGCGTTGGCGGGCCGGCCGCGGCTGCTGATCGCCGACGAGCCGACCTCCGCGCTGGACGTCACCGTGCAGCGTCGAGTCCTTGACCATCTGCAGGGGCTCACCGCGGAACTGGGCACGGCGCTGCTGCTGATCACCCACGACCTGGCGCTGGCCGCCGAACGCGCAGAGTCGGTGGTCGTCATGCGCGACGGATTGGTGGTGGAATCCGGTGCGGCGCAGTCGATCTTGCGGGATCCGCAACACGAGTACACCCGGCGGCTGGTGGCAGCGGCGCCGTCGCTGACGGTCAGGAGCCCCACCCGGACGCGGCCGGTGGATCGCGAGGCGTCCGACGATATCCTCGTAGCCTCGGCGTTGACCAAGGTCTATCGCGAGTCCCACGGGGCGCCGTGGCGGCGAGCGGATTTCCGTGCTGTCGACGCGGTTTCGTTTCGGCTGCGGCGGGCAAGGACGCTGGCGATCGCCGGGGAGTCGGGTTCGGGCAAATCCACGCTGGCGCAGATGGTGCTCGGACTGCTGCCGCCGACTTCCGGCACGGTCGTCTTCGACGGCGACCGCATCGACGCCGCGCTGAAACCGTATCGGCAGTTGGCCTTCCGCCGGCGGGTGCAGCCGGTCTTCCAAAATCCTTACAGCAGCCTCGATCCCATGTACACGGTGTTTCGCGCCATCGAGGAACCGCTGCGCATCCACCGGGTCGGCGACCGCGGGCAGCGCGAGCGTGCCGTGCATGAGCTCGTCGACCAGGTGGCGCTGCCGTCGTCGGTGTTGGGGCGGCTGCCCCGCGAGCTGTCGGGCGGCCAGCGGCAGCGGGTGGCGATCGCTCGGGCGCTGGCGCTGCGGCCCGAGGTGCTGGTCTGCGACGAGGCGGTTTCCGCGCTCGACGTGCTGGTGCAGGCGCAGATATTGGATTTGCTGGCCGGCCTGCAGGCCGAGTTGGGCCTCACCTATCTGTTCATCAGCCACGACCTGGCGGTGATCCGGCAGATCGCCGACGACGTCTTGGTGATGCGCGCCGGTCGCGTGGTGGAGCAGGCCCCCACCGAGGAGCTGTTCACCCGCCCCCGGCACGAATACACCCGCCAGCTCCTGGAGGCCATCCCGCGGGCGCCGGCGCCACCGGGATAGGTTGGCAATTTGTGACGGCTGATCCACTGGCTCCCCTGATGGAGTTGCCGGGCGTCGCCGAGGCCAGCGACCGGGCCCGCGAGGCACTGGGTCGCGCCCACCGGCACCGGTCCAACCTGCGTAACTGGCCGGTGACCGCCGCCGAAGCGGCGTTGCGGGCGGCCCGCGCGTCGTCGGTGCTGGACGGCGGTCCGGTGCGGCTGGAAGACCTCGCGGACGCGGCGACCGTCGGCGATCCGGTGTTCGGCGGGGCGCTGCGGGTGGCCCAGGCGCTGGAGGGCGGCGAGGGTCCCCTGGTCGGGATTTGGCGGCGGGCACCGCTGCAGGCGCTGGCCCGCCTGCACATGCTGGCGGCGGCCGACCAGGTCGACGAGGACCGGCTGGGCCGACCCCGCGCCGACGCCGGCGTCGGCCCGCGGCTGGAGTTGCTGGCGGAGCTGGTGAGCGGCGGCACCCAGGCGCCGGCACCGGTGGTCGCCGCCGTCGCGCACGGCGAGCTGCTGACGTTGCGGCCGTTCGGCAGTGCCGACGGCGTGGTGGCCCGCGCGGTGTCACGGTTGGTGACTATCGCCAGCGGCCTCGATCCACACGGATTGGGTGTGCCCGAGGTGACTTGGATGCGCCAGCCCGCTGACTATCGCGACGGCGCCCAGGGCTTCGCCAACGGCACGCCGGACGGGGTGGGAGCCTGGCTGGTGCTCTGTTGCCGAGCGATGCGAGCCGGTGCGCAGGAGGCTTTGACGATCGCCGAGTCGCTGTCGAGTCGATAGCTGACTCGGTAGCCGGCGGTCGGAGAAAACGCCACCGGAGAATGCGTCGAACAATGCAAAGCGGGCGACGTCCCGAAGTATTCGGTCCGCCGCCCGCTAACACGGAACTCGGTTACCATGCGTGCATTTCGGGGCTGCGTGGGTTGGCCTCGGCGATCTTGCGATGCTTCCGGCTTGCCGCCCCACCCAAAGGGCCGTCAATACCGTTCACATTTCGCAATTACGCAGGCCCGCAACACTTCTGCCATTATCGCGGCTATGACTCCGCGTGGGTGCCGAGCACCGTGCTGGGCGCCCGGGTCGGGAGATCGAACCTTCTCTTCCGGATCGACCTTGGCCTCACCGGGCTTCCGTGGTTCCTTTGTACTACTAGACCCTTAGCGCAGCAAGGCCCAATTTTGCGAAAGTTGCGAAGCGACGCCGGAATGCGCCCCAACTTGTTTGCTGCGGACCGCCCGGCCGGGCCTAGAACGCGAAGCGACGCAAAAGCGAATAGGTGACCGCTCCGGCGGCCAGCGCACTGACCCCCACCGCGGCGGTCGTCGCGATCGCGGCACCCGACGGCGCCGGGATGCGGTCGCGCAGGGACACCGGTCGGGAGAACGACAACACGGGCCACCCCCGCTCGACCGCTTCCCGGCGCAATCCCCGGTCGGGATTGACCACGTTGGGGTGGCCGACGGATTCGAGCATCGGCAGGTCGGTGATCGAGTCGGAGTAGGCGTAGCAGTGCGCCAGCGGGTAGCCCTCGCGGGCGGCCAGCTCGCGGATCGCTTGCACCTTGCCCTCGCCGTAGCAGTAGAACGCTATCTCCCCGGTGTACCGGCCATCCTCGACGACCATGCGGGTCGCCATCGCATGGGTGGCGCCAAGCGCACGGGCGATCGGCGCCACGATCTCCTCGCCGGAGGCGGAGACCACGACCACGTCGCGGCCGCACAACTTGTGGGCGGCGATCAGGTCCGCGGCCTCGGCGAACACCAGCGGGGTTACGATGTCGAGCAGCGTTTCGTTGACGATCGACTTGACCTGTTCCACGTCCCAACCCGTGCACATGTTTGTCATGTGGGCACGCATCCGGTTCATCTGGTCATGATCAGCGCCAGAGAGCAGATAGATGAACTGGGCGTAGCTCGACTTGAGCACGGCGCGGCGGTTCAGCAGGCCCTGGTTGAAGAACGGTTTGCTGAACGCCAGCGTGCTGGACTTGGCGATGATCGTCTTGTCCAGATCGAAGAAGGCCGCGGTGCGGGCCCGGGGAGCGGTGGTTGCCGCCGTGTGCTGCTCCGCGGCCGGATCGAAGACGGTCACCGACCCAGCATAGGTGGGTCGTGCGGCGGGGCTGCGCTCTTGGGACCGAAATGGCCGCTCAGCAATGGCGGACCGACGGTGACGGCAGTGTTCTTGCGGCTCAACGTGTTCTTTTACCCGAAGAGCTATTGCGTTACTGCGGACTGTCGTGTGTATAGTAAGCGGTACTCGGCCTGAGCCGAGGGTGTATCAGCCCGACCCCCCGGGGCTGATGCACGACGACCCTCGCCTCCTCCCCCCCTGGCGGGGGTCGTCCCTTTTGTGGGGCTTTTTAGGGCCAGTTCGGCTCCTACCGGACCGCGCGGCGCGACCGCCCAAGTGGTTGCGGACATTCTCTCTTCCGCGCGCCGACCGATCGTCGACCGACGTGTTTGTGCACACTCGCGTCTCTATCCACAAATCCGCATTTGGCACTGGTGTCCAATATCGCGGGCCCCCAGAGTGGGTGCGTGACTCGCACCCCCCAGGCCGAAGTGCCGGCATCCGCGGGCGTGTTGGCGGTGATGGCGGACCCGGAACTGCGCCGGGAATTGGATCGCGTCGCCGCGGCCGTCGGTGTCCGGGTGGTCCATGCCGGCGGCGCATTGAGTCGCAAGACCTGGTCGGCGGCCGCGGCCGTGGTGCTCGACGAGGCGGCGGCCCACCGGTGCGGGCGGGCGGCGCTGCCGCGCCGCGCGCACGTGACCTTGCTGACGTTGGCCGACCCGGCGACCGCCACCTGGGCGGCGGCCGTCGCGGTCGGTGCCGAGCATGTGCTGCGGCTGCCGGAGCAGGAGCGTGACCTGGTCCGAGCGCTGGCCGAGGCCGCCGAATCGTCGCGCGACGACGGGTTGCGCGGCGACGTCGTCGCCGTCATCGGAGGGTGCGGCGGGGCCGGCGCGTCGTCGCTGGCGGTCGCACTGGCGCACGTTACCGGCGACGCGCTGTTGGTGGACCTCGATCCGTGGGGCGGCGGGATCGATCTGCTGCTGGGCGCCGAGAGTGCGGCGGGTTTGCGCTGGCCGGACCTGGCGTTGCAGGGCGGCCGGCTCAACTGGTCGTCCGTGCGTGCGGCGTTGCCGCGACACCGGGGAGTCAGCGTGCTGTCCGGCACCCGGCGCGGATACGAGTTGGCGCCCGGCCCGTTGCAAGCCGTGGTGGATGCCGGCCGACGCGGCCCGGTCACGGTGGTCTGCGATCTTCCGCGTCGTCTCACCGATGCGGCGCAAGCCGCGCTGGATGCCGCCGACCTGGTCGTCGTGGTCAGCCGATGTGATGTGCGCGCGTGCGCGGCGGCCGGCGCCATGGCTCCGCTGCTGGCCGCCGTCAATCCCAACGTGGGACTGGTGGTGCGGGGCCCGTCGCCGGGAGGGTTGCGGCCAGCCGAGATCGCCGACATCACCGGGCTGCCGTTGCTGGCGTCCATGAAGGCGCAGCCGCAAGTCGCCGAGCAGCTCGAGCGCGGCGGTTTGCGGCTCGGACGGCGATCCGCGCTCGCGTCGGCGGCCCGCCAGGTGCTCGCCGTGTTGCCGCGTGCGTCGTCAGGGTCGGCACGAAATGGTAGGGCCGCGTGAGCGGTTCGCTGATTGACCGGGTACGCGAGCGGCTGGCCGCCGAATCCGTGCCGCTGGGGTCTGCGTTGGGGCCGAACGTCGTGGCCGCCGCAATCCGGGCCGAGTCCGGCGGGATGCTCGGCGACACCGAGGTGTTGGCCAATCTCCGGGTGCTGCAGACCGAGCTGACCGGCGCCGGCATCCTCGAGCCGTTGTTGTGCGCTGACGGTACCACCGACGTCTTGGTTACCGCGCCGGACGCGGTGTGGGTCGACGACGGGAATGGCCTGCGGCGCACGGAGGTTCGGTTCGCCGACGAGGCGGCGGTGCGGCGTCTGGCGCAGCGGCTGGCGCTGGCCGCCGGCCGGCGGCTCGACGATGCGCAGCCGTGGGTCGACGGCCAGCTGACCGGCATCGGCGCCGGGTTCGCGGTGCGATTGCACGCGGTGCTGCCGCCCGTGGCGGCCGCGGGTACCTGCCTGTCGCTGCGGGTGCTGCGGCCGGCCAGTCAAGACCTGGCGGCCCTGACCGCCTCGGGCGCGTTGGCGCCCGACGCCGCGACCCTGGTCGCCGACATCATCGCCGCCCGGCTGGCTTTCCTGGTGTGCGGCGGAACGGGAGCCGGCAAGACGACCTTGCTCGCGGCGATGCTCGGTGCCGTGGCGCCCACCGAACGGATCGTGTGCGTCGAGGATGCCGCCGAGCTGGCGCCCCGGCATCCGCACCTGGTGAACCTCGTCGCGCGGTGCGCCAACGTCGAAGGCGTCGGCGAAGTCCCGGTGCGCCAACTCGTCCGCCAGGCGTTGCGGATGCGGCCCGACCGCATCGTGGTCGGCGAGGTGCGGGGCGCCGAGGTGGTGGATCTGCTGGCAGCGCTGAACACGGGCCACGACGGGGGAGCCGGCACGGTGCACGCCAACAGCCCCGCCGAAGTGCCCGCCCGGCTGGAGGCGCTGGCCGCGCTGGGCGGTCTCGACCGCGCGGCGCTGCACAGTCAACTCGCGGCGGCCGTGCAGGTGCTGTTGCACGTCGCGCGGGATCGCACCGCACGGCGTCGGCTCTCCGAAATCTCCGTGCTGCGCCAGATTGCGGGGCGGGTGCGCGCGGTCACGGTGTGGCATGCCGACGGGGGCATGACCGGCGACGCCGAGCTCCTGCGGCGGCTGCTGCAAGGCCGGATGCCGGCATGAACGCTCCCGTGGCCGGTGCGCTGCTGCTGGCGCTCGCGCTCATCGTCCTTCCGCCCTCACCGGGGCGCCGCCTCGCTCCGGTGCACGCAAGCCGTCGGTGGCGCCCGCCCGCCGGGCCGCGGGGGGCGGGCTGCCTTGCCGCGGGGGCCGTCGGTGCGGCGGCCGCGCTGTTGCCGCTGACAACGGTGCTGGCCGCCGCGGTCGTGGGCGCGACCGCGAGCCTGCGCTATCGCCGCCGCCATCGGATCCGGTGCGCCCTGCGCGAGGGGCAGGCGCTGGACGGCGCACTCGACGTGCTCGTCGGTGAACTGCGGGTCGGCTCCCACCCGGTCCGCGCGTTCGGGGTGGCCGCCGGCGAAACCGCCGGCGTGGTTGCGGAGTCGTTGCGGGCGGTCGCGGCCCGGGCCAGATTGGGGGCCGACGTCGCGGCCGGCCTGCGGGCCGCCGCGAAGTCGTCGACCCTGCCCACGCAATGGGATCGCCTGGCGCTGTGCTGGCAGCTGGCCAGCGACCACGGCCTGGCGATAGCCACGCTGATGCGTGCCGCGCAACGCGATATCGCGGAGCGGCAACGGTTCTCGGTGCGGGTGACATCGAGCATGGCCGGTGCGCGCGCAACCGCGGCGATCCTGGCGGGCCTGCCGGCGCTCGGAGTGCTGCTGGGCCAGCTGATCGGCGCCCGACCGCTGGCCTTCCTGCTCAACGGGCACGCGGGCGGATGGCTGTTGGTGGTCGGTTCGACGCTGGCATGCGCCGGCCTGGTGTGGGCCGACCGCATCACCGATCGGATCCAGTCGTGACCACCGCGGCGGTGTTGCTGGCGGTGGCCGTGTGGATCGGCCCCGGCCCATCGCTGGTGCGGGCGCGGGCGCGGATACCGGTCGGCGAGCATCCGGCGCTCCCCGGGCACGGGCCGGCGCACGGCCCCGATCCGCTGGCGGTCGCATCCTGTCTCGACGTGCTGGGCGTGTGCCTGGGAGCGGGCATGGCGGTGGCCACCGCCGCGGCCGCCGCCGCAACGGCCGCACCGCCGACGCTGGCCCGCGTGCTGCGGCGCGCGGCCGACCTGCTGGCGCTGGGCGCCGATCCCGTTGCCGCCTGGACGATTACGCCGGATCCGCGGGGCGACTCGGCCGAGGCGCAGGTCGAGGCGTTGCTGCGGCTGGCTCGGCGTTCGGCGGCCTCGGGTGCGGCGCTGGCCGGGGGCGTCGCCGAATTGGCCGACCAGTCCCGTCACGACGCCGCACACGCGGCCACCGCCGCCGCCGAGCGCGCCGGTGTGCTGATCGCCGGACCGCTCGGCTTGTGCTTCCTGCCGGCGTTCGTGTGCCTGGGGATCATTCCCGTGGTGGCCGGGCTTGCCCGTGATGTCCTGCAGTCGGGATTATGGTGAGAAGAAAGGAAACCATTGCTATACAACATATTTCGTGCCCTTGTGGCCCGCGTGATTGTCCTGGCTTCCGACGAGTCGGGCATGTCCACGGTCGAATACGCCATCGGCACCATCGCGGCGGCCGCCTTCGGCGCGATCCTGTACACCGTCGTGACCGGCGACTCCATCGTGTCGGCGCTGACCAAGATCATCGGTCGCGCGCTCAACACCAAGGTCTAGCCGGCCGTGCGGGCGCCAGCACCGTTGAGGCGGCACTGGGCATCGCCACGCTGGTCGTCGTGCTGGTGCTGTGTCTGGCCGGCGTCACCGCGGTTTCGATGCAGATACGCTGCGTGGATGCCGCCCGGGAGGCCGCCCGGCTGGCCGCCCGCGGCGACGAACGCTCGGCGCTCGGCGCGGCGCGCCGCATCGCCCCCGGCGGGGCGCGAGTCGAGGTGCACCGCGACGGCGAGTACCTGGTGGCCACCGTCGTCGCTCACTCGAACTTGTTGCCGGCGCTCGACATTGCTGCAAAAGCGGTCTCGGTGCCGGAGCCGTCCGGATGATCGGGGCTCGGCCACCCTGGTCGCGGCCTGGATGGTGGCGGTGTTGCTGTGCGTCACGGGGGCCGGGGCGTACCTCGGTTCGGTGGTGGTGGCGCGTCATCGCGCGCAGGCGGCGGCCGATCTGGCCGCGTTGGCCGCGGCGGCCCGGCTTCCGTCCGGAGCCGAGGCGGCCTGCGCCCGCGCGACGGCGGTGGCCCGGGCGATGCGGACCGACGACCCCAGTTGTGCGGTGGACGATCTCGACGTCGTCGTCACGGTTCGGGTGGCGGTCTTCGGCGGCGCGGCGAGCGCAGCCGCGCGGGCGGGGCCGGTCGTGGGTTAGGCCGTGGGGTCGGGGCCGCCCGACAGTCCCGCGGAGGCGAGTTCCTCATCGGAGGGCAACCGCAACGAGACCAGCCCGGCGTAGGTATCCGGTTCGAGCTCAACCCTGTTGACCGTCACGTGCACCGGCACCCAGTCATCGTCGTGGCCGGGCATTCGCAACACTCGGCTGGTGGCACCGTCGGTGAATTCCTTTGTCATCGAGGAAACCAGGTGTTGGTCGTCGGGGTGAACCTTCGGCTTGCCGGTCTCGCTGCCCCGCCAGTCGTAGAAGGTGCAGGGTTCGTCCAGCCATTTCAGCAGGGCCCAGTTCTTGAGGTCGATCAGGGCGCGGTGGACGCCGGCCTGGGCGAGTCCGCTCAGGATCCGTTGGGCCAGATCGTCCGTCGAGACCTCAGGGCCCTTGAGTTCGGTGCGCCAGTTGATCGCCCGCGCAACCAGATGGTCCCGGCCGTCCGGACCAGCCTCCAAGCCGGTGCGTGCGACAAAGCCGATCCGCATGGGATTGCCCTGCCAATCGGTGAGATCCCAGGTGCTGCACAGTGTTTGGTCGGGCTCGGCCTTGACGGCCATGGCAAGCACCTTGGTCTCGTTGGGATTGAGCTCGCGCGAGGGAAGATCCTCCGCGAAGGCCCTACCGAAGGTGACCTCGGCGTCGGGATTCTTTCCACTGTTGGCCAACGACTCCCGGGTGTCGGTGGCTACGCCCAGGGTCAGGTCCCACTTCAGCGGCCCAGGGGTCGGCCGCTCGGGGGGGTCGACGTCGGCGGGGCCGGTCCACACGTGCACTCCATGGATATGGCCATCGGACATCACCACCGGTTCGGTGCGAATGACGCGGTCGCGCTTGGGAGTGATGCTGGTCAAACTCTGCCCGGTCTGTACCGACTCGGCGATCGCCGTCCGAACCGCGGAGAGATAGGGGCTGCGGCGCATGAACGTGGTGATGGGGACGAGGTTTTTCAGGTGGCGTCCCTGCGCCACTACGGTGGGTTCACCCCCCAGCGTTTCCACGAGCAGCCAGTCGTGGCCCATGCGGCCGATCTTACGGCGACGGGCCGAATCGTTGGGAGCTCGGGCCTACCGGCCATCCGAGCACCAGCCGCGGAAAGCGGTGTTGTTCTCTGCGGCAATGTCTTCGGGTGCTGGCCTCGGGAGTTTGCTGCCGCGCCCGCGAGCGCGGGGCCGCCAGCCGTTCACCGATGAGCGTTCGTTGGCCGGTGCGACGTCGGGTCGCAGCAGCGATGCGCTCACGGCACGGGCGTCACGGGGCGCCGTGAGCCAACTCCGAGAGGACCAGTTGCAGCACCCGCACCGCGCCCGCCTTGTCCAGCGGGTCGTTGCCGTTGCCGCACTTGGGGGACTGCACGCAGGATGGACATCCCCGGGGGCACTCGCATGCCTCGATGGCGGCGGCTGTCGCGCTCAGCCAGGTACTCACCTGGCGAAAACCGCGTTCGGCGAACCCGGCGCCGCCCGGATAGCCGTCGTAGACGAAGACGCTGGGCAGACCAGCCGGGTCCGGTCCCACCGCGGTGGACAAGCCGCCGATGTCGCCCCGATCGCAGCTGGCCACCAACGGCAGCAGGCCGATCGCCGCGTGCTCGGCGGCATGCAACGACCCGGGAATCCGCGTCGCATCAATACCCTTGCGCAGCAAGGCCTCTTCGGTGACGGTGTACATCACGGCCGTGGTCGCCAACGTGTGCTCCGGCAAGTCCAGCTCGATGAAATCGATCACCTCCCCGGAAAGCCGGCGACGCAGATAGCCCACCACCCGGTGAGTGACGGTGACCGGGACCAAACCCAGGGTGACCGGTCCGAACCGGGCGCGTTCCCCCGTACCGGTGACGGCGATGTCGGTGATTTCGCGCGCAAACGTCGCGTAACCGGGGTCCTCGGCGTGCACGAAGGCGATCGCGTCCCCGAAGTCCAACGAGTCGACCACGTAGCTTTCGCCCTGATGCAGGTAGACGGCGCCCGGGTGGACCGACGCCGGTGCCTGGCCGACGCCCGTGCTGCCCAGCAGCCGCCCGGTGTCGGCCTCCACGATGACGACCTGGCCGCCCGCCGAGCCCCGGATATCAACCGCCCCATGCGGTTCGAGGCCGGCCGCGGGAAAGTACTTGCCGTTGCGGCGCCGCAGCAGTCCGTCATCGATCAGCCCCTCGGCCACCCCCGTGGCGCCGAAATCGCGGACCTCGGCCTCGTCGAGGGGCATTTCCGTTGCGGCGCAAAGGAGCTGGGGACCCAAAATGTAGGGGTTGGCGGGATCGATCACCACCCGCTCGACCGGCTTGCCGAGCAGCGCGGCGGGGTTGTGGACCAGATACGTGTCCAGTGGATCGTCGCGGGCGATCAGCACCACCAGCGCGCCCTGCCCGCGCCGGCCCGACCGGCCGGCCTGCTGCCAGAACGAGGCGACGGTGCCGGGGAACCCGGCGAGCACCACCGCGTCCAGCCCGGCGATGTCGACACCCAGCTCGAGGGCGTTCGTGGTGGCCAGGCCGCGCAGCCGGCCCTCCGCCAAGGCGCGCTCCAGCGCGGTGCGGTCCTCGGCGAGATAGCCGGCCCGATACGACGCCACCGCGCGGGAGAGCTCCGGGGCGATGTCGTCCAACCGCGCTTGGGCGCCCAGGGCGGTCAACTCGGCGGCACGGCGTGACCGAACGAACGTCAGCGTCTGTGCCCCCTCGGCGATCAGGTCCGCCATCACCCGCGCCGCCTCCGCACCGGCCGAGCGCCGCACCGGCGCTCCGTTCTCGCCGAGCAGGTCGGCCCGCAGCGCCGGCTCCCACAGCGCGACCGTCCGCGCGCCCTGCGGCGACCCGTCCTCGGTGACCTCCTCGACCGGCAGCCCGATGAGCTCGGCGGCTGTCGCTCCCGGTGCATCCGTCGTCGCGCTGGCGAAGATCACGGTGGGCGCGGAAGAGTATCGCGCGCACAGCCGCAGCAACCGGCGCAGCACCATCGCCACGTTGGAGCCGAAAACGCCACGGTAGTAATGGCATTCGTCGACGATGACGAATCTAAGACCCCGCAACAGCACGGCCCAGCGGGCATGATTGCGCAGGATCGACAAATGCATCATGTCGGGATTGGAGAACAGCCACCGGGAACGTTCGCGCGCGAAGCGGCGGACTTCCGGGGGGCTGTCGCCGTCGTAGGCGGTGGGAGCGACGTCATGCAGCCGGGGGATGGCCGCGGTCAGCGCGTGCGCGGCGCGCAACTGGTCGTGCCCCAGCGCCTTCGTGGGCGACAGG
Organism: uncultured Actinomycetota bacterium; assembly: GCA_963820045.1. Classification (GTDB taxonomy): domain Bacteria; phylum Actinomycetota; class Actinomycetes; order Mycobacteriales; family Mycobacteriaceae; genus Mycobacterium. The sequence continues at coordinate 294,265 of CAWFYN010000010.1, read as the reverse complement.
TACAGCACCCGGGCGCGCGGATCGGTCGCCAGCGCGTTGAGGGCGGGCAGCTGATAGGCCAATGACTTGCCCGACGCCGTCCCGGTGCTCAGCACCACATGACGGCCGGCGTGAGCCAATTCGGCGGCCGCCGCCTGGTGTGACCAGGGAAAACTGATCCCGCGGTCGGTGAAAGCGCGCATCACGTCGGGCTCGGCCCAGGAGGGCCAACTATGCGGGCGGCCGCTTCGCGCCGGCAGCTCGGCGACGTGGCGCAACGGGTGTTCGTCCGCGGCGGTACCGGCGACCGCGGCGGCGAGCAAGTCGCCGCCGAAACTCGCCATTCGCAGCCTCCTGGGACCTGGCTCAGCATGCGTCCAAAGGCGCAAGTCTGTCGCCGAAGCGATGAACATGGTTGACTATTCGCGGTCGCAGCTTCTGTGTTCGTGTCAAACTTTCGCAGGATCGACGTTGCGGCCGCGGTTCCTGCGAGGTTAATCGGTCGGGTGAAGTTCCGGCGACTGAGCGAGGTATGGCGGTCGTACCAGGCCCGGAGCATCGAAAGGCGATGCCCCGCACCCAGAAGAAAAGGAAAGATCGAGAGATGCCACAGGGAACTGTGAAGTGGTTCAACGCGGAGAAGGGCTTCGGGTTCATTGCCCCCGAAGACGGTTCCGCAGACGTGTTTGTCCACTACACGGAGATCCAGGGTTCGGGATTCCGCACCCTTGAAGAAAACCAGAAGGTCGAGTTCGAAATCGGCCACAGCCCTAAGGGCCCCCAGGCCACCGGAGTCCGCTCCGTCTAAGGACGAGCCGATTCCACGGAACCCCCCGTGCAGTCCCGCCTAGCGGGCCCGCCGGGGGGTCTTCGTCTGGGGGCTGGCTCGCCAAACAGCCGCCGCGCCGGTTGCCTCAAGACGCCGATGGTCGACCTGGCCTACTGTCGGTGGCGTGAGCCAGCTTTCCTTCTTCACTGCGGAGTCGGTGCCGCCTGCGGTCGCCGATCTTTCCGGGGTGTTGGCGGCTTCCGGTCAGATCGTCATGGTCGGCACTCCGTCCAACAGTCAAGCGCAGGGCGCGCGGCTCTCGGTGGTGGTGGATCAACCCTGGCGCGCAGCCGCGCTGGCCGAGATGATCCGCGAGGCCGGGCTGGTTCCCGAGATCGGCCGCACCGATGAGGACACCCCGTTGGTCCGGACGGCCGTCACCGCTTCTTTGGTGAATTTGGCCACCGAATGGACGCGCGGCGCGGTCAAGACGGTGCCGCCGCGGTGGCTGCCGGGGCCGCGTGAATTGCGGGCGTGGACGGTGGCGGCGGGTCACCCGGAGGGTGACCATTACCTGTTGGGCCTGGATCCCCACGCGCCCGACACCCATTCCCCGCTGGCGTCGGCTTTGATGCGGGTGGGAATCGCCCCCACACTGATTGGCACCCGCGGGGGCCGCCCGGCGCTGCGGATCAGCGGGCGCCGCCGGCTATCGCGGCTGGTAGAGAACGTGGGCGACGCCCCCGACGGCGTCGACGCGTCGTCCGTGTGGCCGCGGGTATAACCCCGGGAAATGATTTGCGTTTCCGGCCGCCGGTTTGCGCAGTCGCGCCCAAGGGTGCGAAATTGTCAGGTGCCCGAGGGCGAAGGAACGCTGGCGTATCTGAATTTCCGCGGAATTTTTGACGCCGGCCTGTCATTCTTCTGCGGGGCGGCCCCGCAGGGGGGCCCGAATCAAGGATGGAGCGTAAGCGTAGTTGGCCGACCCGAATCTCAAGGACCGCGAAAGCGGCCGGGCTGGGAGCCGTAGGCGACTCGTCATCGTCGAGTCGCCGACCAAGGCGCGCAAATTGGCCAGCTACCTGGGCTCCAACTACATCGTCGAATCCTCTCGCGGCCACATCCGCGACCTGCCGCGCGCCGCGGCCGACGTGCCGGCGAAATACAAATCGGAGCCATGGGCCAGGCTCGGTGTCAACGTCGATGCGGATTTCGAACCGCTGTACATCATCAGCCCGGAGAAGAAGAGCACCGTCAGCGAACTGAAGGGCTTGCTCAAAGGCGTCGACGAGCTGTATCTGGCCACGGATGGTGACCGCGAGGGCGAAGCCATCGCCTGGCACCTGCTGGAAACCCTGAAGCCGAACATCCCGGTCAAGCGGATGGTGTTCCACGAGATCACCGAACCGGCCATCCTCGAGGCCGCCGAACATCCCCGTGACCTGGACATCGACCTGGTCGACGCGCAGGAGACCCGCCGCATCCTGGACCGGCTGTACGGCTACGAGGTCAGCCCGGTGCTGTGGAAGAAGGTCGCGCCGAAGCTGTCGGCGGGCCGGGTTCAGTCGGTGGCCACGCGCATCATCGTGCAGCGGGAACGCGACCGCATGGCGTTCCGCAGCGCCTCCTACTGGGACATCGTGGCCCAGCTGGACGCCGGCGTGTCCGACCCGACCGCCCAGCCGCCCACTTTCACCGCGCGGCTGACGGGCGTCGACGGCCTGCGCGTTGCCACCGGGCGCGACTTCGACTCGCTGGGCCGGCTGCGTAAGGCCGACGAAGTGACCGTGCTGAACGAGGCCCGGGCCACCGAGCTGGCCACCGGGCTGCGCGGCGCCCAGCTGTCGGTCGCCTCGGTGGAGGAAAAGCCCTACACCCGCCGGCCCTACGCGCCGTTCATGACGTCGACGCTGCAGCAGGAGGCCGGCCGCAAGCTGCGGTTCTCGTCCGAGCGCACCATGAGCATCGCCCAGCGGCTCTACGAGAACGGTTACATCACCTATATGCGAACCGACTCGACGACGCTGTCGCAGTCGGCGATCAACGCCGCGCGCACGCAGGCGCGTCAGCTCTACGGCGAGGAGTACGTCTCGCCGTCGCCGCGGCAGTACACCCGCAAGGTGAAGAACGCCCAGGAGGCGCACGAGGCCATCCGGCCTGCCGGGGAGACGTTCGCGACCCCGGACGCGGTGCGCCGCGAGCTCGACGGTGACGAATTCCGGCTCTACGAGCTGGTCTGGCAGCGCACCGTGGCCTCGCAGATGGCCGACGCGCGCGGCACCACGCTGAGCCTGCGGATCGAGGGTGCGGCTGGAGAGCAGCAGGTGGTGTTCTCGGCGAGTGGGCGCACCCTGACCTTCCCCGGCTTCCTGAAGGCCTACGTGGAAACCGTGGATGACCAGGCCGGCGGCGAGGCCGACGACGCCGAGCGACGGCTGCCCCATCTGACCCCGGGTCAGCGGCTCGACGCGATCGAGCTGACTCCGGATGGGCACGCCACCAACCCGCCGGCGCGCTACACCGAGGCGTCGTTGGTCAAGGCGCTCGAGGAGCTGGGCATCGGCCGCCCGTCGACGTACTCGTCGATCATCAAGACCATTCAGGACCGTGGCTACGTGCACAAGAAGGGCAGCGCCCTGGTGCCTTCGTGGGTCGCGTTCGCCGTAACCGGTTTGCTGGAGCAACATTTCGGCCGGCTCGTCGACTACGACTTCACCGCCGCGATGGAAGACGAGCTCGACGCGATCGCCTCGGGGCAGGAGCGACGCACCGACTGGCTCAACAACTTCTATTTCGGCGGCGACCACGGAGTGGCCGACTCGGTGGCCCGTTCCGGCGGGCTGAAGAAACTCGTGGGTGTCAACCTCGAAGGCATCGACGCTCGAGAAGTCAACTCCATCAAGCTGTTTGACGACGCACAGGGCCGCCCCGTGTACGTCCGGGTGGGCAAGAACGGGCCTTACCTGGAACGCACGGTGACCAACGATGAGGGTGAGCCCGGGCCGCAGCGCGCCAACCTCAACGACTCGTTGACCCCCGACGAGCTGACGCTGGAGGTGGCCGAGCAGCTGTTCGCCACCCCGCAAGAGGGACGCGCGTTGGGTGTCGACCCGGAGACCGGCCACGAGATCGTCGCCAAGGACGGCCGGTACGGCCCCTACGTGACCGAGGTCCTGCCCGAGCCCCCCGGCGAGGAGGACGGCGGCGTTCCGGCCAAGAAGGGCAAGACACCCACTGGCCCCAAGCCCCGCACCGGCTCGTTGCTGCGCAGCATGGACCTGCAGACCGTCACACTCGAGGACGCGCTGAAGCTGCTGTCGCTGCCCCGAGTGGTCGGCGTGGACCCGCAGACAGGTGAGGAGATCACCGCGCAGAACGGCCGCTACGGCCCATACCTGAAGCGCGGCACCGATTCTCGCTCACTGGCCACCGAGGACCAGATCTTCGAGATCACGCTCGACGAGGCGCTGAAGATCTACGCCGAGCCCAAACGCCGCGGCGGGCAAAGCGCCGCCGCGCCGCCGCTGCGCGAGCTGGGTGCCGACCCGGCGACCGGCAAGCCGATGGTGATCAAGGACGGCCGGTTCGGGCCCTACGTCACCGACGGCGAGACGAATGCGAGCCTGCGCAAGGGCGACGACGTGTTGTCGATCACCGACGAGCGCGCGGCCGAACTGCTGGCCGACCGGCGGGCGCGGGGGCCGGTGAAGCGTCCCGCGAAAAAGGCCGCCCGCAAGAAGGCGCCGGCCAAAAAGGCCGCCAAGCGCAACTAGGTTCGGGCCGGCTAGAAACCGGGGCCGATCGACTCGCTGTGCACCTCTTCGGCGGCCCGTACCGGTTGGGAGTCCGTGGATCCGGCCAGCGTCACCGGCCGCGCCAGCTGAGTGGGGGCGGTGCGGCCCCGCAGCTCGACCACCTCACCGACATCCCAGCACAAGGCCTCGGCGTCCAGCGCGCCGCTGACCGCGATCGCCGACGCCAGTACATGGCCGGACTCGAGTTTGGCCAGCTCGGTCAGCCGGGCGGCCTCGTTGACCGGGTCACCGATCACCGTGTACTCGAAGCGGGCCTGCGCGCCGATGTGCCCGGCGATCGCCCTGCCCGCCGACACCCCGATCCCGAACTCCGCCGACCCGATCACCGGGAGGAGCTCGTCGTGCAGCTCGCGGGCCGCGGCGAGCGCGCCGCCCGAGGCGTCGGGGTGTTCGATCGGCGCGCCGAAGATGGCCAGGGCGGCGTCGCCCTGGAATTTGTTGACGAATCCGCCGTGCCGGCCGACCGTTTCGACCACCACCCGGAAGAACTCGTTGAGCAGGTGGACCACCTCGGCGGGCGGTCGGGTGGCGGCGAGCTTGGTGGAGCCGACCAGGTCGACGAACAGGACCGCGACGTGGCGCTCCTGACCGCCCAACTCGGTGCCGCGTTCGAGGGCCCGGCGGGCCACGTCTTCGCCGACGTAGCGACCGAACAGGTCGCGCAGTCGCTGCCGCTCGGACAGGTCGCGCACCATGTCGTTGAAGCCGGCCTGCAGCAGGCCCAGCTCGCTGGCGTCGTAGATCTGCATGTGCGCGTTGTAGTTTCCGCGCTGCACCTCGCTCAGAGCCCAGCGCAGCTGACGCAGCGGGTCGGCGATCGACATGGCCACCAGCAGTGTGCTGACAAAGCCGATGCCCAACGCCGCCAGCGCCAGCAACAGGATGGGGGTGAACAGCTTCTCCGGCGTCGCGTGCAGCAGGGATGCCTTGTCCGCCATCACCGCCAGCACGATGGCCAGCACCGGGACGGCGGTGGACAGCATCCAGGTCAGGATCTGCCGCAGGATGACGCCGGGCGCCTGGACGTTCTCGGGCACGCCGCTGCGCAGGGCCGCCACGGCCACCGGCCGCAGCACCCGCTCGGACTGTAGGTAGCCGATGATCGCGGTCGCCGCCGCGCCGAGTCCGGTGGCGACGGCCACGACGGGCGCGGCGAACCGGGCCACCGACCAGCTCGCGATGATGAACACCACGCCGCCGATGCACCAGGCGGCCATGCTGATCAGCGTCCGGTAGAAGGGCATCCGCAAGGCGCGGCTGCGGGCCAATTCGGTGTCGGTCGGATCGTCCTCGGCGAGCAGGTTGTCGCGGCGCTGCCACCGGAAGACCGGCATCAGCAGCTTCAGGTTCACCACCCAGCCGGCCAGGAACAACACCACCAGCGCGGTCGCGAAGACCGCCAGGTTCAGGACCGGCAGATCCTGCAGCTGGATGCGATCCTCGGGGGGCAGGGCGTAGCGCAGGAAGCCGAGCACGAAGAGGGCGCCGATGATGTCGGCCTGCAGCATGCTCAGCGAGAACAGCGGCCACGGGGTGCGCACCACCCACCGGACGAATCCGCTGATCCGCCCGGGCAGTGCTGCCGCTGTTGCCACGATCCCACCGTATCGGTCAGCAGGGACTTGTCGGAAACTTACAACGATCTCGACGCGCCCCCGCGCGGGCCGAAACGCGGGGAAATGTAACGGGATTGTCGCGGTACGGTGGCCGATCGGTATATGTCGGCGACGGTGGCTACTGTTACCGGTGATGTCCGGGGTGTTTACGCGGCTGGTAGGCCAGGACGTGGTGACGGCCGAGCTGCTCGCCGCCGCCAGGGCCGCGCGCGGTGATGTGGTTCACAGCGGTGCGGGCGACGGAACTATGACACATGCGTGGCTGATCACCGGTCCCCCCGGATCGGGGCGCTCGGTCGCGGCGCTGTGCTTTGCGGCCGCGCTGCAGTGCACCTCTGCCGTTGAAGACGGGGAACCGGGATGCGGGCAATGCCGGGCATGCACGACGACGATGGCCGGTACCCATGCCGACGTGCGCCGGGTGGTTCCCGAAGGGCTGTCCATCGGGGTGGACGAGATGCGCGCGATCGTGCAGATCGCGTCGCGGCGTCCGGCCACCGGGCACCGGCAGATCGTGGTGATCGAGGACGCCGATCGGCTGACCGAGGGCGCCGCCAACGCGCTGCTCAAGGTCGTCGAGGAGCCGCCGCCGTCGACGGTGTTCCTGCTGTGCGCGCCGTCGGTGGATCCCGAGGACATCGCGATCACGTTGCGGTCCCGCTGCCGGCACGTCGCGCTGGTCACCCCGCCGACCGAGGCGATCGCGCGCGTGCTGATCGACAACGACGGCCTGACCCCCGACACCGCGAACTGGGCGGCGTCGGTCAGCGGTGGCCACGTGGGCCGGGCGCGACGGCTGGCCACCGATTCCGAGGCCCGGGAGCGCCGCGAGCGGGCACTGGCGCTGGTGCGCGACGCCGCGACACCGTCGCGGGCCTATGCCGCCGCCGAGGAGTTGGTGGCCGCGGCCGAAGCCGAGGCCTTGGTGCTCACGGCGGACCGCGCCGAGGCGGAGACCGAGGAGCTGCGGACGGCACTGGGCGCCGGCGGCACCGGCAAGGGCACCGCCGGGGCGCTGCGAGGCGCCGCGGGCGCGATGAAGGACCTCGAGCGCCGGCAGAAGTCGCGTCAGACCCGCGCCTCGCGCGACGCGCTGGACCGGGCGCTGATCGACTTGGCGACCTATTTCCGCGATGCGCTCATGGTCTCGGCGGGCGCGGGTTCGGTGCGGCCGAACCATCCCGATATGGCCGAGCGGGTGGCGGCGCTGGCCGCCCATGCCCCGCCCCGGCGGCTGCTGCGCTGCATGGAGGCGGTCCTCGAATGCCGCGAGGCGTTGGCGATCAACGTCAAGCCCAAGTTCGCCGTCGACGCCATGGTGGCCACCTTCGGCCAGGAACTGCGGGAGTAGTTAACTTGGGCCGGCCCGCCCGCCTGCCGTAGACTCGTGCCGCCCGGCGTGAGGGTGTGCCGCCTTAGCTCAGTCGGTAGAGCGATTCACTCGTAATGAATAGGTCGGGGGTTCGACTCCCCCAGGCGGCTCCATATTTTTCCTGCCAAGCGCGCGGCTAGGCCGGCGCCAGAAAGCCCACCGGACCCGATGCGACGCACAACGCCAACGCGGTGGTGTTGGCGCGCACGGTGATCGCGTCCCCGGCGCCGGGCAGCCGGGCGAAGACGCGGTTGAGTCCCGGATGCACGGGCACCTTGACGTCGGGTCCCTGCGTCAGCGACAGCGCCATCGTGCCCTCGCTGTTGGCCAGGTAGTTGAGTTCGACGCTCCAGTCGGCGGGCAGCAGCGGCCCGTCGAGGACCAGGCGCGCCGGTGAGTCCGGCTGCGCGAAATAGCCGCACTGCGGTATGGGCCCCGCCACGATGGTCCGCACCCACGTCACCCGCGCCTTGACCAGCCGGCCCGAGCTGTCCAGCATTCGCAATTGCGTTGTCGCCGAGGCGAATTCGGGTCTGTCCTGCAGTAAGGCAAACAGGTGGCTGGCCAGGTTCTCCGGCGCGGCCACCCGTTGCAACACCAGCGGATCGACCTCCTGATCCAGCAGCGGCGCCGTAGAGGCCGCATGCGCCGCGGCCAGACCGGCCTCGGCGTTCTGCAAGTAGCGCTGGGCCGGGTTGTCTCGCCAGCTCGTCAAAAACGTCGCCGTCGAGTACAGGCTGCTCGCCACGAACGACACGGCCAGACCCAGCGCCACCACGGTGCGTTTGGGCGAGGCGTCCAGCCAGCGCGGCGCGGCGGGCCGGTTCGGGGCGCAGAACGCGACGGCGGCCAGCAGCGCCAGCGCGAAGACGAGATCCGGGAAATAGCGCAGGGTTTGGGCGAGTTCCAGCGCGGTCTGCTTCGACGAGCGCATCAGATATATCGGCACCTGACAGGCGACGGCGTAGCCGGCCGCGGTCAGCCACACCGGCATGATGCGCTGCTTGCGCAGCACCGAGACCGCGACCGCGCCGGCGAGCACCAGCCACCCCAGCGCCATCACCGACGGCGGGGGAGTGGCCCACGGCGAGGCCGGTGCCCACCGGTCCCAGTGCCACGGCCCGCCCGCCAGCCCCGGCACGATGCCGTGCGTGATCGATCGCGTGAGCAGCTCGCCCGTCATCGCCAGGTCGGAACTCCACCGCCGCTGATTGACGACCGCGAGATAGAGCGCGATCCAGGCGGCGGTGAGGGTCAGCGTCGCGATCCACAGCCGCAGGCCGGCCCGCCACACCGCCGGCAGCGCCGCCCGATCGCCGCGGACGTGGCGCAGCAGTGCGGCCACCGCGAACGCGACGAACGGGATCACCGCGGCCTTTTCGAAGAACAGCAGCCCGCCGAAGTAGACCAGCGTCCCGGTCACCGCGTAGCGCTGGTTGCCCGTGCGGACCAGCCGGATGGCGTCGGCGCAGACCCACGCCAGCGCCGCCAGCATGGGCAGCGAGTTCAGCGCCGCCGCCCACCACGCGAATCCGGGCACGGCCAGCGGCGTGAACAGTGCGAACGTCAGCGGGATCAGCAGCACCGGTCGCCACCCGAGGATGACGTGCAGGGCGCGCAGCAGCGCGAGCGAAGCCAGCAGCTGCAGCGCAACCAGGCTGATCGCCGGCCCCGTCCAGTTCAGTGGAGCCAGCCGGATGATGGCGCCGCCGACCAGGAAAGCGGCCGGCATGACGTGGCCGTCGTGGTCGTCGAACAGGTACGACGGCGACAGCAGGTTGTGGGTGCCGGCCTTCCCGATGAGGATCAGGTCGTCCCAATAGAAGTAGCCCCCGAAGGCCAGCGCCGCGCGAATCCCCAGCGCAGCGGCGATCAGCGCGACGGCCGCCACCCCTATGTATGGTGGGCCGGTGCGCGCACTGGTTACCGGGGCAGCCGGATTCATCGGGTCGACGCTAGTCGACCGTCTGCTGGCCGACGGCCACGCGGTGGTGGGGCTGGACAACTTCGCCACGGGCCGCGCGACCAACCTCGAGCACCTGGCCGACAACCCGGCGCACGTCTTCGTCGAGGCGGACATCGTCACCGCCGACCTGCAGGCCATCCTCGATGAGCACCGGCCCGAGGTGGTGTTCCACCTGGCGGCCCAGATCGACGTGCGGCACTCGGTGGCAGACCCGCAATTCGACGCCTCGGTCAACGTCATCGGCACGGTGCGCCTTGCCGAGGCGGCGCGGCTGACGGGTGTGCGCAAGATCGTGCACACCTCGTCGGGCGGATCCATCTACGGCACCCCGCCGCAATACCCGACCCCCGAGACCGTGCCGACCGACCCGGCCTCGCCGTATGCCGCCGGCAAGGTGGCCGGCGAGATCTACCTCAACACCTTTCGCCACCTGTACGGCCTGGACTGCTCGCACATCGCCCCGGCCAACGTCTACGGCCCGCGCCAGGACCCGCACGGCGAGGCGGGCGTGGTGGCGATCTTCGCCCAGGCGCTGCTGTCGGGCAAGCCCACCAAGGTGTTCGGCGACGGCAGCAACACCCGCGACTACGTCTTCGTCGACGACGTGGTGGACGCCTTCGTCACGGCATCCGGGGCGGCGGGCGGCGGGCAGCGCTTCAACATCGGCACCGGCATCGAAACCTCGGACCGGCAACTGCATTCGGCGGTGGCGGCGGCCGTCGGGGGACCCGACGACCCGGAGTTTGCGCCGCCGCGGCTCGGCGACCTGAAGCGATCCTGCCTCGACATCGGTTCGGCGGAACGGGTTTTGGGGTGGCGGCCGCGGGTCCGGCTGGACGACGGCGTGCGACGCACGGTCGAGTACTTCCGCAGCGCCCAGACGGTCTAGCTCCGCTCGGGCTCCTGTGCGCCGTCAAGCGCCAGGGCGCGGGCGAGTCGCGCGTAGCGCACTTCCAAGTCCTTGAACCGCATGTAGGTGCTCAGCGTGGTGAAGCAGAACGCCATGACGAGCGCGTAGAGCATCAGGTCGGTGCCGCGGCGCACCCCGAACCAGTTCGCGACGACGGTGGTGTCGTCGGGCCGCAGCACGGCGTAGACACCGGCCAGCACGAAGACGACGTAGCCGACCTTGACCCAGGCCCGAGACCGCGCGTTGCGGCGCGACCGCAGCAGGTAGACCAGCAGCGCGACGATCGATCCGATCAACAGCACCTGGATCCAGTTCATCGTGGAATCCTCCCTCGCAGGAACCCGTCGAAGATGATGTTGACGCCGTTGAGAAGCGGCTGCCCCTTCGACTTCGAGTATTCGGTGTAGAGCACCTCGACGGGTTGTTCGACGACACGCCAATGGTTTTCGGCGATCAGCATGATGAACTCGTTGGCGTGGCTCATGCCGCTCATGGTGATGTTCAGCCCGTCGGCGACCTTCTTGTTGAAGACTCGCAGCCCATTGTTGGTGTCGGTCAAGCCAAGTCGGCGACCGCGCCGGCTCAGCCGCGCGGCGGTTTGCAGCACCAGCCGCTTCACGAACGGCGGCCGGGTGCCCCCGTGCGCGCCGAACCGCGTCCCGATCACGACGTCGACGTCCTCCGTGCCGAGCCGGTCAACCATCGTGGCCAGATCCTTGACCCGATGCTGCCCGTCACCGTCGAACGTGGCGAATACCTGCGCCCCGGGCTGTTTGCGGGCGTACTCGACGCCGGTCTGGATGGCCGCACCCTGGCCCAGGTTGATCGGATGGCGCACCAGGTGGGCGCCGGCCCGCCTGGCGATCTCGCCAGTGTCGTCGGTGCTGCCGTCGTCCACGCAGACGACATTGTCGAAGACCGAGCGCACATCGGCGACCACCTCGCCGATGATGGTGGCCTCGTTGAAGGCGGGGATGACGATCCAGGCGCCCGAGTATTTGGATGCGGTGTCCATTCAAGCCCAAAAGGTACACGCGATCAGCTGGCTGGGCGCCCGGCGCGCGAGAGCCCCACCAGATGAACGCCGATTCCCACCAGCGGACCGCACAGCAAGCCGACCACGGTGCGCGTCTGCAGCGGCAGCGGCAGCAGCAGCAGCAATCCCGACGCGACCGTCGCGCCCACCCAGCCCAGCGAGTACGCCCGATGGAGCGCGGCGGCCACGGTGCCGGCGCCGGTGAGCGTCAGCATCGCGATCGCCACCGCGGTCGCCGTCAGCCAGGCCAGCAGCGCTCCGCTGGCGTCATACTGCGGCCCGAAGGCCACCCGCAGCAGCCACGGGCCCACGACCCCGGCCGCCAGCACGCCGACCGCACCGACGCCGCCGATGATCGCGGCCGGGGCGAGCAGGGCCCGAACCCTATCCCTGCGCGCGTCGACGAAATGCGCGATCAGGTTGCCCTGCATGGCCGTCAGCGGCACCAGCAGCGGCGCCCGCGTCAACGTCACGGCGAGGATGATCACCCCGCCTTCGGCCCCCAGTTCGTTGCTGGTGAGCTTCAACAACACGGGAAAGCCCATCACCAGAATCGCGCTCGCGCCGGCCGCGGTGATCGAATGGGCGGCCCCACGCAGGAAGGTCTGGGCGCCACCTGGCGTCAGCAGGCGGGCAGCGGCCCGCGCCGAGGGCGAGGCCACCAGCATGATCAGCCAGGCGAACGCCCCCGCGACGGTGGCCCATAGAAAGCCGACCAGGCGCCAGCCGAGCACGACGGTGGCCGCGGCGACCGCCACCCGGATGACCGCGTCGGTCACCATGAGCGTCCCGTAGCCGGTCCACCGGTCGGTGCCGGCCAGCATGCCCAGCAGGGTGGCGTGCACACAGAATCCGGCCAGACCGACGCTGAGCAGCGCCACCGACAGCCAGCGTTGTTCGACGAATACCCGCCCGCTCCACAGCGGCGAGCTGCCGGCGATCACGGCGGCTGCGCCCACGCCGACCAGCATGGCGACCCGAAGCGGGTGGGTTCGCGGTTCGTCCCCGACCGGCAAGGCCGCCGAGAGGTGGCGGGTCGAGCGGATTTCCCGGGTGGTCTCCTGCAGCAGCCCCAGAGAGGCCCCAGTGACCAGGCCGAACGCCCCCCAAAACACCCCGAACACCGAAAAGCCGCCCGGGTCCAGGTCACGGGCGGCCAGGTAGATCACCGCGTAGCCACAGAGCCCGGTGAGAACCGTCGCGGTGCCGACGCGGACCACGCTGCCGCGCGTGATCGGACCGGCCCCGGTGGAGGCTTGGGTACCGCCGACTTCGGGCATCGCCACAACTTGAAAATAGAGTAGGTGGCCTGGACGCCGGTCTGCGGCGTCGACCGGGGTTCGCTATCGTGGGCGGCTGTCGGAAAGGACCTTGGCCGCCTTGCGCATCTTCGGGATCTCGCTGTTGGTCACCGTGGCGGCCCTCGCGGCCGGATATGCTCACGGCGGCCTGAAGGACCTCTTCCTGCTGCTGGTGCTGGCCACCCTCGAGGTATCGCTGTCGTTCGACAACGCCATCATCAACGCCGCGATCCTGAAGCAGATGAGCCCGTTCTGGCGGCGAATGTTCCTGACCGTCGGGATTCTCGTCGCGGTGTTCGGCATGCGGCTGCTCTTTCCGCTGGTGATCGTGTGGGCGACCGCGGGCCTCGATCCCGTTCGTGCGATGGACTTGGCGCTGCATCCCCCGCCGCACGGTGCGCTGGAATTCCCCGACGGCTCGCCCAGCTATGAAAAGCTGATCGTCGCCGCACATCCACAGATCGCCGCGTTCGGCGGGACGTTCCTGTTGATGCTGTTTTTGGATTTCGTCTTCCACGACCGAGACATCAAGTGGCTCAAGTGGATCGAGATCCCGTTCGCCCGCATCGGGCGGCTGGGTCAGGTGCCGGTGGCGGTGACCGCCGTCGCGCTGATCCTCGTCGGGACGCGGTTGACGCACTCCGGCGACGAGCGCGCGACGGTGCTGACCGCAGGGCTGCTGGGCCTGGTGACGTATCTGGTCGTCAACGGTCTGAGCCGGGCGTTTCGGCCCCCGGACCTCGACGCGGTGGCGGCCGGGACGGCGGTCGGAAAGGCCGGCCTGACCCTGTTCCTTTATCTCGAGGTTCTCGACGCCGCCTTCTCGTTCGACGGGGTCACCGGCGCCTTCGCGATCACCTCGGATCCGATCGTCATCGCGCTCGGGCTCGGGCTGGTGGGGTCGATGTTCGTCCGGTCCATCACCATCTTCCTGGTGAAGCAGGATGCACTGGACCGCTACGTGTACCTGGAGCACGGCGCGCATTGGGCGATCGGCGTGCTGGCGGTGATCATGCTGGTATCGATCGAACCGCGATTCGAGGTCCCCGACCCGATCACCGCCTCGGTGGGGGTGGTGTTCATCGGGGCAGCGCTGAGCTGGAGCGTGCTGCGCAACCGGCGCCACGCCAAGGCCGCCGCGATTGAGTAACGCCTGGAATCAGGCCTCGATCTGACCGGCGATACGCCGTTCGATGCTGACTCGCGCGGGCGCCGGCAAAGCGATCAGGCCGGCGAGCTCCTTGCTCGCCCGCGCGTAGGCGTTCTGTCGTTCCTCACGCGTCGCCGCCTCATCCTGGGCCAGGTGGAGCAGGTTCTGGGCGCGCGCCATCCGTTGTTGGTCGTCGTGGGAGAAGTCGCTGCGACGTCGCCTGATCGCCTCGGCCTCGGCGATCTCGAAGGCGCTGACGTACTCGTGGACGGCGTTGCGGTATTCCAGCTGTGCGTTCCGATCGCCGACCAGGTCGTCGGGCTGCTCCGGGCGCAGCATGTCCGCGTGCCGCTTGGCCTTGTGGAACGCGATCGTCAGCGGCTCGCGCATGTCGGTCATCATCGGGAAGTCCAGTAACTTCGCGATGTCGACCTCGTAGTCAAACCATCGGGCATCGGTATGGCCATGCGCCGCAATGAGTTTGGTGAGCTCCCGGCGGTCGGCTTCCGCATTGACCCGCACCCGGCCGGATGCCTCGGCCACCGCGATCTTCGCCTCCTGCTTCAACCGATACCGTTCCAGCCGGCGTTCGGCCCGACGCTCGTTTGCGGCGGCAACCGCGCGAAGACCCCCGCCGATCGCGCCGCCCAATGGGAAAACCAGCCACCAGAAATTCGCGGCGAAATGCAGTACCGAGCTCACCTGGCCAGGATGCCACCGACAAGTGGCGCGCGGTTACGCCAGAAGCGTCAGTGCCCGTTCGACTTGAACCGCTCCACCGAGCGCTGCACCTCCGCTTCGGCCTCCGCACGGCCGACCCAGTTAGCGGTCTTGACGAACTTGCCCGGCTCCAGCGCCTTGTACTGCTCGAAGAAGTGCTTGATCACGTCCAGTTCGAATTCGGGCACGTCGCCGATGTCCTGGATGTGCTCCCAGCGGTGGTCGCCGGCCGGCACGCACAGCACCTTGTCGTCGCCCCCGGCCTCGTCGACCATCCGGAACATGCCCACCGGGCGCGCCTCCACGATCACGCCGGGGAACACCGACTGCGGCAGCAGCACCAGCGCGTCCAGTGGGTCGCCGTCCTCACCCAGGGTGTCCTCGATGAAGCCGTAGTCGGTCGGGTAAGCCAGCGAGGTGTACAGGTAGCGGTCCAGCCGCACCCGGCCCGTCTCGTGATCGATCTCGTACTTGTTGCGCTGGCCCTTCGGAATCTCGATGGTCACGTCGAATTGCACTGTGCGCTCCTTAGATCTGGGCGTTTCGCGGTAGTCCGTTGCGTCGGGGATCACCCTAGTCGAGGTCGTCGCCGCGGATTCGGCAGAATGGGTCCAGACAGTCAGGAGAGCGATGGGTCCCACTCGCCGGCAAAAATCCACCCAGGTGTTCGTCGGGTTGGCCGTGCTGGCGTTTGTCGCCGCCGTGGTGGCGGCGGCAACGTTTTTCACCTCGGCGGGGCACGGCGGCAACAGCTCGCACGCGCCGATACCGGCTCCGCACGCGCCGACGGTCAAGCCGGGCATGGTCCCGGTCAGTGACACCGCCGAGACGCCCAGCCCCAACGGGGTGGCCGCCGCGCTGGCGGCGGTGGCGGCCGATCCCAACCTGGGCCGCCTGGGTGCCCGGATCACCGACGCCCTCACCGGAAAAGAGCTTTGGCAGGTGGCCGACGACGTGCCGCTGGTGCCGGCGTCGACCAACAAGGTGCTGACGGCGGCCGCGGCCCTGCTGACCCTGGACCGCCAGGCCCGGATCAGCACGCGGGTGGTGGCCGGCAGCCAGAACGCCCAGGGTCCCGTCGTGCTGGTCGGTGCCGGCGATCCGGTGCTGTCGGCGGCGCCGCCCGGCGTGGACACGTGGTACCGCGGATCGGCCCGGATCGGCGACCTCGTCGAGCAGGTACGCCGCAGCGGCGTGACGCCGACCGCGGTGCAGGTGGACACCTCGGCGTTCAGTGGGCCGACGATGGCGCAGGGCTGGGATGTGGCCGACGTCGACAACGGTGACATCGCGCCGATCGAGTCGGTGATGATCGACGCCGGCCGCATCCAGCCGAGCACCGTCAACTCCCGGCGGTCCCGGACCCCGGCGCTGGATGCCGGGCGTGAGCTGGCCAAGGCGCTGGGCCTGGATCCCGCCGCGGTGACGATCGCGACGGCGCCGTCGGGAGCGCGGCAGCTTGCCGTCGTGCAGTCGGCGCCGTTGGTGCAGCGGCTGTCCGAGATGATGGACCATTCCGACAACGTGATGGCCGAATGCATCGCCCGCGAGGTGGCCGCCGCGATCAACCGGCCGCGCAGCTTCGCCGGCGCGGCCGACGCGGTGGCCAACCGGTTGGGCACCGCGCACGTCGACACCCGGGGAGTCGCGCTGATGGATTCCAGCGGGCTCTCAGTCGACGACCGGTTGACCGCCAAGACGCTCGACGGTGTGCTGCACGCCGCCGCCGGACCCGACCAGCCGTCGCTGCGGGCGCTGCTGGATCTGCTCCCGATCGCCGCCGGTAGCGGGACGCTGGGCGACCGCTTCACCGACGCGGCCTCCAATCAGGGGCCGGCCGGCTGGTTGCGTGCCAAGACCGGATCGCTGACCGCCATCAACGCCTTGGCCGGGGTGCTCACCGACCGCAGCGGACGGGTGCTCACGTTCGCCTTCATCTCCAACGCCGCCGGCCCGAA
The DNA here is from genome assembly GCA_963820045.1 of uncultured Actinomycetota bacterium. GTDB lineage: Bacteria > Actinomycetota > Actinomycetes > Mycobacteriales > Mycobacteriaceae > Mycobacterium. The sequence goes on along the minus strand of CAWFYN010000010.1, from coordinate 277,673 downwards.
CGGCCGCAACGCGATGGACGCCCTGGCCACCCGGCTCTGGTCGTGTGGTTGCTCATGAACTCGTCCTCGGAGCTGAACCTCGGTACCGCCGTCGACTGGCGCTTCGCCGCCACCGTCGGCCAGCGACTGGCCCGGCCCGGTCCGCCGTCGAGCGACTACACCCGCCGCCAGGTGATCGACGAGCTCACCAACTCGGCCGCCAAGGCAGAACCGCCGGTGCGTGAGGTCACGGGCCTGGTCACCGACGGCGTCGTGCCCGCCGCCCGCATCGTCGACCGCCCGCAATGGATCGGCGCGGCGGCCGAGTCGATGCGGGTGATGATGAATGGGGCGGAGAAGCCGCGGGGCTTCTTCACCAGCCATGTCACCGGCGCACAGACGGGGGCCGTGCTGGCGTTCGTGTCGTCCGGCATCCTCGGTCAGTACGACCCGTTCGCAGCCGCGAAAGCGGGATGTCTGCTCCTGGTGTATCCGAACGTCATTGCCGTTGAGCGGCAACTGCGGGTCGAACCCTCCGACTTCCGGTTGTGGGTCTGCCTGCACGAGGTGACCCACCGGGTGCAATTCACCGCCAACCCGTGGTTGTCCGGGTACATGGCCCAAGCCCTGGCGCTGTTGACGCGCGACGCCGGTGAGGACGTCGCGCAGGTGGCGAGCCGGCTCGCGGATTACGTCCGCACCCGCGGCAACGGGGCGGCGGACGGCAGCTCGTCGGGAATCCTCGGCCTGGTGCGCGCGGTGCAATCGGAGCCGCAGCGTCAGGCTCTCGATCAGCTGCTGGTGCTCGGCACGCTGCTGGAGGGCCACGCCGACCACGTGATGGATGCGGTCGGGCCCCTGGTGGTGCCGTCGGTGACCACCATCCGACGTCGGTTCGACGAGCGCCGCCATCGCAAGCAACCGCCGCTGCAGCGCCTGCTGCGCGCGCTGCTGGGGCTCGACGCCAAACTCAGGCAGTACACGCGGGGCAAGGCATTCGTCGACCACGTGGTGGGCCGGGTCGGCATGGAGCGGTTCAATGCCATTTGGACCGGTCCCGAGACACTGCCCCTGCCCGCCGAGATCGAGGAACCCCAGCGATGGATCGACAGGGTGCTGTAGGGCTGCTGCGCGCGGCTGTCGAGGCGTTCATTCAGGCCCACGTCGCCGCCGTCGAGCAATGGTGCGTGGCGCTGTCCGGCGGCCCGGACTCCCTCGCGCTCACGGCGGTGGCGGCCGAGTTGCGTCCCACCACCGCCGTGATCGTCGATCACGGCCTGCAACCCGACTCCGCCGCCATCGCCGAAACCGCTCGGGCCCAAGCCGTCACCTTGGGATGCGTTGCGGCGCAAGTCGTTCGGGTACACGTGGGTAACGAAGGCGGCCCCGAGGCCGCCGCCCGCGCCGCGCGCTATGCCGCGTTGAGCGCGTACCACGACGGTCCGGTGCTGGTGGGCCACACACTCGATGATCAGGCCGAGACGGTGCTGCTGGGGCTGGGCCGCGGCTCGGGCGTGCGCTCGATCGCCGGGATGCGCCCCTACGACCCGCCGTGGGGCCGCCCGTTGTTGGGCGTGCGGCGCGCCGTGACCCACGCCGCGTGCCGCGAACTGGGCCTGACCGCGTGGCAGGACCCGCACAACAGCGACGCCCGCTTCACCCGCACCCGGCTGCGCCTGGAGGTGCTGCCGCTGCTGGAGGACGTGCTGGGCGGTGGGGTGGCCGAGGCGCTGGCCCGTACGGCGACGGCGTTGCGGGAGGACACCGAGCTGATCGACACGCTCGCCGCCCAGGCGCTGCCCCAGGCAAAGGCGGGTGCGGGATTGCATACGCAGGCCCTGGCCGCGCTGCCCGTTCCGGTTCGGCGCCGGGTGATCCGCGGCTGGCTCTTGGCGGGTGGGGCAACGGGCCTGACCGACAAGCAGATTCGCGGCGTCGACGCGCTTGTCACCGCCTGGCGTGGGCAGGGCGGGGTGGCGGTCGGGTCCGCACTGCGCGACGAGCGGTTGATCGCGGGGCGGCGCGACGGCGTGCTCGCCCTGTGGCGTGAGCCGATTCAAAAGTCCTTCTGATAGCGCAATACCGGGATCGCCGTTGGTTATTCGGCCGTTGGCGTGGCACGCTGTGGGCGTGGCCCAGATCTCCTCGGCGATCACCCCCGCTCAGCCCGTGGAGCTGTACCCGGGGGACATCAAGTCGGTCCTGCTTAGCGCCGAGCAGATCCAGGCGCGAATCGCCGAACTGGGCGAGGAGATCGGCGGGCACTACCGCGACGTCATGACCGAGACCGGCCAGGATCTGCTGCTGATCACCGTTCTCAAGGGCGCTGTGATCTTTGTCACCGATCTGGCGCGGGCGATTCCGGTGCCCACCCAGTTCGAGTTCATGGCCGTCAGCTCCTACGGGACATCGACGTCGTCGTCGGGCGTGGTGCGGATCCTGAAGGACTTGGACCGCGACATCCAGGGCCGCGACGTGCTGATCGTCGAGGACGTCGTGGACTCGGGCCTGACCCTGTCGTGGCTGCTGCGCAACCTCACCAGCCGTCATCCGCGTTCGCTGCGCGTGTGCACACTGCTGCGCAAGCCCGACGCGAAGGGCGCCAACGTCGACATCGCCTTCGTCGGCTTCGACATCCCGAACGACTTCGTCGTCGGCTACGGCCTGGACTACGACGAGCGCTACCGCGACCTGTCGTACATCGGCACCCTGGATCCCAGGGTCTATCAGCAGTAGACCCCGGCACTAGTCCAGCGGTCCAGCGGTGGCGACCCGCCGCGCCCGGCTACGCCGCGCTTGCGATCGCCACTAGTCCGATGGTGGCGACCCGCCGCGCCCGGCTACGCCGCGCTTGCGACGCCACTAGTCCAGCTCCCACACCGCGGTCACCGAAAAGCTCACGGTCTGCTGGCCGGGTTCGAGCGGGACCGCGCTCGGCACGGCCTTGGGTGCCGGCGATCCCCCGGCCGTTGGTTCCGTCGCCTCCGAAATGGACAGCACCCTGCCCAGCCGGAGCCCGGACAGCTGGGCATACTGCTCGGCGCGATTCTTGGCGTCGTTGAACGCCCGCGCGCGTGCGTCCTTGACCAGCTGCGAGTCATCGGCGATGGAGTAGCTGACCCCCTTGATCCTGGTGGCGTCGCCCCCGGTGCCGACGATGAGGGCCAGCATCCGTGACGCGGCGTCGGGCGGATGGATCTTGACCGTGATGGCGTTGGTGGCGCGGTATCCGGTGATGGTGGCGGTGCCGTTGGGCTCGGGATTGCTGAACTGCGGTTGCAGCGTGACCTCGGTGGTGCTGATGTCCTTATGGTCGACGCCGGCGCCGACCAGCGCGTTGATGACCGCTTGCTGGCGGTCGTTGGTCTGGTTCATCGCGGCGGTCACGTCGGTCGCGGTGAATTCGATGCCGACGTCGGCGGTCAGGGTGTCCGGGACGCCCTGGACCTGCCCCGACCCGAAGACGGTGACCTGACGGGGATTGACCCCGGGCGCGGGCGCGGAAGGAGGGGAATCGCAGGCCGCCACCGTGGCGGCAGCCAAGCCGGCGACGGCCAAGGCGATCAACTTGCGGGCAAACCCCGGGGAATTCCTTGCGACCGGCATGCCTGGCACCCTAGCCGCTCGGGGCCCGCCGGTGCCATGGGTTGGTCGCTGCCGCCCGGATAGGCCAGCTTAGGAATCCCAATTATCCTATGGGACAACAGTTTTGAGGATGAACACCGCAGCCGGGCGATGTCGGCACGCGTTAGAAGGGCGGATCGTCGGGAACTGGGCGCGGGGCCGGTTCGTCGGGAGCCCAATCCGGCGGTAATTCTTCCGGCTCTTTGGGATCGTTCACCCAAGTGCAGAAGGGGCTGGTGCTCGGCGTGCCTTTGAGCAGAAAGAGCATGTCGCGCATGTGGTTACGGAACTTGCGCGCCGAGATCTCCTGCTGGCGCGCCTCCTCCAACGCTCGGCGGGCTTCGTTGATGGGCCGCTGAAGACGGTTGTGGTTGCGCGACCGAGTGATTCGCGCGCTGCGTTGCTGCGACCTGCTTCTTCTGCTGGGCGCCGGCGGTGCGCAGGCCGGTCCGCGGAACTGGGGAAACAAGTCGGCACCGGCGGGCGAGGTGCGATAGGTCCGCCCGGCGGGTGATAGCCAGACGACTGTCCCGTCGGCCAGTTGCTCATCGTGCCACCCGCCGAAAGTTTTGAGTCGATGATGTTGGCGGCACAGGCATTTGAGGTTGTCCGCGACCGTCAGCCCGCCGGCGGCCGGATTCTGGTGGTTGAACGCAACGGTGTGGTCGAGGTCGCAGACAACGGCCGGCCGGCTGCACCCGGGGAAGCGGCAGGTGAGATCGCGGCACCGGACGGCGCGCTCCAGCGGCGCGGATGGTTGGTAGCGCAGGGCCTCGACCGGACTCGTCCCCGGATCGGCGACGAGTAGGGATGCGGCAGATGCCAATTGGCGCACTTGCTCGGCGTCGATGACGCCGTGGCCCTCCAGGTAGCCGGGCTCAGCGCCATCGGCGTGGACAGTCCGGTCGCTGGCCACCACGTTGATGACCACCCGCGCCCCGGTCCCACGATCGAGGCCGTGGTCACCCGTCCGGTTGGGGCAGTCCGGTTGCCCGCAGTCGCAAGCCAATTCGCGGCCCTCGGCCAGCGCGGCCAGCGCGTCGGCGCGGCGTTGATCCAGGGTCCGCGGGTCCGCCGGGCACGCCTGCTTGGCGAGCTGCGAGAGCCGTCGGTCAAAAACGGTTGCGGCGGTGGCGGCGACCGACCCGTAGATCTCGGCGGTCCCATCGTCTTTGGTGGTGATGTCGATGTGCCGGTCGCCCTCGGCGGCGCGGCGGCGCTCGCGGGCCGCGTCGGGGTCGGTGGTTCGCACGGCGGCGTCGACGGCGTTGGTAATCCGTTGCTTCGACCAGCCGTGCCAGTTCCCGATGCGTTCGGCCAGCGACTGATCGATCTTGGTGATCAATTTCTCGTCAGTCACCAGATCGGTGCGGCCGATGATCAGGCGCACTGTGCGCCAATCCGTTCGGCCCTCCGCCAGCAGGACCGCGACCCGGGGCAACCTGGTCTCCAACGCCTCCGCGTATGACACCAGGAAGCTGGCCGCCATGGGGGAGAGATTCATCGCGGCGGCGACCTCGGCAGCCGTCTGGTCGAAGCCGTCGATCGCCGCATATTCGCGCGGTTGCTCGGGCCGCTCGGCGGCGGCCACCCGGTGCCGCAGCAATACCGCTACCGCGGACAGCCGGCGGGCCACCAGCATCGATTCCTGCCGGTGCGTCGACTCGATCACCTCGATTAGGGAGGCCGGATCCGCCGCATACTCGAACATGTGTTCGATCATATGCGGGCACACCCGCGTTGAATCGCCTTTTATGCGCGCTCAGTGGCTATTCGTTGCCTCATTGAAAATGCGCGCGTGCGGCGTGCCTACCTGAGCGATCAGTGCGGGTCTCGGTAGGCCCAGACGATGGGATGGACGTTGGCCGAGCGCAGGGCTGTGACCGAGATGACCGCGATCCGCTACGTGGTGGCGGATAGGCGAGTCAAGAGCAGGATTCTGGACGAGTTGTGCGCCAACACGGGGTGGCACCGTAACCATGCCCGCAAAGCGCTCAAGGCTGCGCTGCAGCCCAAGGTGGTAGCGCCGAGGCGAAGTCCGCGTCCCCCGATCTACGGGCCGGATGTGATTGCTGCGCTTACGACGTGCTGGCTGGTACTGGGGATGCCGGCAGGCAAGCGACTGGCGCCGATGTTGAACGAACTAGTGGCAGTGTTACGGCACTTCGGCGAACTGGTCATCGACGAGGACACCGCAGAACTCCTAGTGTCGATGTCGGCGGCCACCATCGATCGTCGCCTGGCGGGTGAACGAGCCAAACGTCAGCTCAAGGGGCGTCGCGCCACCAAGCCCGGATCGCTGCTGAGAGCTCAGATCCCAATACGCACCTGGGCAGACTGGGACGACGCTAAGCCGGGCTTCGTTGAGATCGATCTGGTTTCCCACGACGGCGGAAACACCATCGGCCCGTTCGCATTCACGCTCACGGTCACTGACGTCGCCACTGGTTGGACCGAGAACCGCTCAGTGCCCAGCAAAGAGGCCAAATGCGTCCTGGCCGCCTTCGAAGGCATCGCCAACAAGGTGCCGTTCCCGATCCTGGGGGTGGACTCGGACAACGGAGCTGAGTTCATCAACGTCTATCTGTTCATCTGGTGCAGAAACCGCAAGATCACCTTCACCCGCGCGCGGCCGACAAACAAGAACGACGGCTGCCACGTCGAGCAGAAAAACTGGGCAGTGGTCCGCACAGTCGTCGGCTACCACCGCTACGACACCGCTCCAGAACTGTTGCTACTCAACGAAATCTGGCAGCTTCAGTCCCAGTTGACCAACTACTTCTACCCACAGCAGAAGCTGATATCCAAGGTCCGTGACGAAGCCAAGGTGACCAAGAAATACGACACCGCGACCACCCCATTCCACCGCGCCATCAATCACCCCGACACCACAGTCGACCGCATAGCCGCTCTCGCCCGAACCCACGCTCTGATCAACCCCGCGGCCACCCAGCGTCAGATCCAGGCCCTGACCGCACAGCTTCACAAAATGACCACCAGCAAGTCCCAACCCGCCACCCGGGCCCGAGTCCCCAAGCGCGCACAATCACATGAGGCAACGAAACCACCCTCGCGCGCATCTTGACGTGAGGCAACACGGTTGGACGGGGATACCGGGGAGGTATTCGAACGCCGGTTGACCCCAGATCATGGCGAGATCCTGGAATGGCTCCGAAGTCTTCCGGGACCGGTGGCGGTGACTTATGAGACCGGTCCGACGGGCTTTGGATTGGCCCGGTTCCTGTTGTCGGTGGGGTTCGAGTGTGTGGTGGCGGCCTCGTCGAAGTTGATCCGTCCGGGTGGGGACCGGGTCAAGACTGATGCCCGTGATGCGGCGCATCTGGCGCGGTTGTTGCATCTGGGCCAGGTCGTGGCGGTAACGATCCCGAGCATCGAGCAGGAGGCTGCCCGGGATTTGGTGCGGGCCCGCGAGGATGTCCGTGGGGATTTGATGACGGCTCGCCACCGGCTGTCAAAACTGCTGCTACGCCAGGGGATCATCTACTGCGGTGGAAGACCTTGGATTCGTGAGCATGAGCGGTGGTTGCGTCGGCAGCGGTTCGACAACGCCGCGCTGCAGCTGGCCTATGACACCGCCTTCGACACGATGCTGGCCACCGTCGACCGCCGGGAGCGTCTCGATACCGCGATCGCCAAGATGGCCGCTGACTCACAATTCACTGCGGTGACGACCAGGCTGGGGTGTCTGCGCGGGGTGTCGACACTGACCGCATTCGGGCTGGCCGTGGAGATCGGTGACTGGTCTCGGCTGACCGGCCGCAGCATCGGCGCCTACCTGGGGCTGGTGCCCAGCGAGTACTCCTCGGGAGCGACGCGAACCCAGGGCGGGGTGACCAAGACGGGCAATGGTCATGCGCGCCGGCTGCTGGTCGAAGCCGCTTGGCATCACCGAGCCCCCTATCGGCCCGGTGCTGTGATGCGGCGACGCTGGGATGCCGCATCCCCGGCAGCCCGAGTCCGCGGTCAAGCCGCTAACCGGCGCCTGCATGAGCGCTGGGTGCGTTTTGATCAGCGCAAGAAACGCTCCGTGGTCGCCAATGCTGCAATCGCACGTGAGCTGGCTGGATGGTGCTGGTCGCTGGCCGTGCTTGACGACTAAGCACCCAAAAATGTCCAGATGAGCCACCTCGGTGTCGGCAAGCGTCTTGGAGTGACCCGCGCCGTCGCTATGAGCAATCACGTTGCACCACAACCGATGACGCTCGATCCTAGACAAGCGGTCCGCTCCGACTCGAAAGTCCCGTCCTGCGGTAGCCAACCCGCGTATATCAGACTGACACGCGTCGATACGACACGCTCGACACCGGCAAGGCGGCTTATCTGGTCAACGAAGCGGCGGCCACAACGACGGTTGCGGCCGCCGCTTCACCCTGCCCACTTAAAAAGATGTCCCCCATATCAGTGGCGAGCGCGGCGCGGCGCGGCCGGGCGCGGCGGGTCGCCACCATCGGCCTAAGGAGTGACGAGGACCTTGCAGTGTCGCTCGGGGTCGGCGAGGCCGTCAAAGGCAGCGCCGACCCCGTCCAGGCCGACCTCTCCGGTGATCAGCGGGCTCACGTCGATGTCGCCCTCGGCCAACGCACGCAACGAGCCGCTGAATTCCTCCGGGGTGTACGCGAGTACGAACTGGACGTTGATTTCTTTGGCAATCGCGAAGAACGGATGCACCGTGTCGGGCTGCATGCAAACGCCGGCGACCACCAGGCGAGTGCCCGGCCGGGCCCGGAGCAGTACGTCATCGATGACCCCGGGCACGCCGACCGCCTCGAACACCACGGTGGGCTTGACGGAGTCGAACGGTGAACCCTGTGCGGCATCCAGCGCCTGGTGGGCGCCCATTGCGGTGGCGAGTTCCCGCCTCTTCGGCGAAAAGTCCGACGCCACAATACTTTCAACACCTCGGGCACGCAGGGCCGCGATGATGGCGATACCGATCGGGCCGCAGCCGATGACCAAGGCCGTCTCGCCGGGAGCGATGTTGGACTTGTTGACGGCGTGCAACCCCACCGCCATGGGTTCGGTCAAGGCCGCATGTTTGAAGTCCAGGCCGTTGGGGACGGGCAGCAGCAGTGGCGCCGAGAGCAGCATGCGTTCGGCGTAACCGCCGATGGTGCTGTTGCTATAGACGATTGGCTCGACGCCCTTGGCGGACAGCAGCACAGGCAGCGAGGTGACCAGCGTTCCCGGCGGGTGGGTTTCGGTGTCGGGCCCCGCCTCGAGTACCTCGGCGCTGAACTCGTGACCCATGAAGACGTCGTGGTTCAGGTCGACGTGCATGCCGCCCGCACCGGCGGCCACCCGATCGCTCATCTGAAGCACTTGCGCACCGTGAGCGGCGAAATGCAAGTCGGAGCCGCAGATCCCGCACGCACGCACGCCGACAAGCACCTGCCCTGCCTCGGGCACGGGATCCGGTACATCGTCCCGGTAGACCATCCGGCCATCGCGTAATACCGCCGCGCGCATCAGCTTCGCACCCCCTTCTGCTCGTCGACATGCTCGGTGATGGCTTTTACCACAGCCTCCCCGGCGCGGCCGATCAAGTGGTCGCGATTGCCCTTGGCCCAGTCGTGCGACGAACGCGACGCTTCGAGTTGTCCCTTGAAATGCGGAATCACCTTGCGCGCCATCAGGTCATAGCAGTGATACGTTGCCTCGGGGGAGGCCCAGTCGTGGCCCAGCATCAGCAGCGTGCCGAACCCGCCCGAACGGTCGAGCAAGTCTTCGATGTGGGCGATCGCTTCTTCGGGTGTTCCTATGCAGCAATTGCCCTTGGCCGCGTAGTCCTCAACGAACTCGTGCGGCGTCTGGGCGCCCTCGACGGTGTTGGCCAACGGGACGAACCCGGCCGCGCCGAAGTAGTTGGCGAAATCCTGCAATCCGTAGGTGCAATCGTCGATGGCCTGCTCACGGCTGTCCGCGATGTGCATAATGCTCAGCACACGCCAGTCGGAGCGATTGGGCTCGCCCCGGCCGACTTTGGCGGCCTGCTCGCGCACCACCTCCCAGGTGGTTTCCAGGGCGGCGTAGCCGCCGGGCACCGACATCGAGAGCGACAACAGCGAGGTGCCCAGTGCGCCGGCCAGCCGCGGCCCCGACGGAGAAATCATTGCTGCCGTGGAGATTTCGGGGTACGGCCAGGTGTAGGGCCGGATATGCAGTTGCGCTTCGCGCAAGGTGAACCAGTCGGTCTGGCGGTCCACTCGCTCGGAGGGATCGGCGCGGAACAGTGCGAGGATGGCTTCCAGCGACTCCTGCATCATGTGTCGTTGATCGACCGGGTCGATACCCATCATGTAGGCGTCCGATGGCAGCGCGCCCGGGCCGGTGCCGAACATCACCCGGCCGCGGGTGAGGTGGTCGAGCAACACCCAGCGATCGGCCACCATCAGCGGATGGTGGTAGGGCAGCGAAACCACTCCGGTGCCCAGCCGGATGTGTTTCGTCCGCTCGGCCGCCGCCGCAATGAACACCTCGGGGCAGGCGATCAATTCGTAGCCACCGGAGTGGTGTTCGCCAAACCACGCTTCATCGAATCCGAGTCGATCCAGCGCGACGACACGTTCCATGTCGTATTCCAAAGCCACCGTCGGCGATTGGCCAATCGGGTGAAACGGTGTGATGAAAACACCGAAGCGCAGCGGGGCGCTCATCGCAGCTCCAATCCGTTGAGGAAGTCCAATAGGGCGGCGTTCACCTCGTCGGGCCGTTCCTGCTGCAGCCAGTGTCCCGCGTCGTCGATCATCACCTGGCGGTAGGGCCCGGTGATCAACTGCGCCGCGCGATCGGCGCGGGTGAACGTCAGCACCGGATCGGCGGTTCCGCCGATAAACAGAGTCGGCACAGTGATTTTCGCGTCGGCCAACTCCGGGGTGGTCTCCCAGTTGCGGTCGAAATTGCGATACCAGTTCAGGCCGCCGGTGAATCCGGTGCGGGCAAATTCGCTGATGTAGTGGTCGAGCTCTTCTTGGCTGAGCCAATCCGGCAGCCGGTCGGGTTCGGGAAGGCGATCGATGAACCCCTCGGGACCTGGCGCGACCATCCGCAGCGCCGCGGCCTTGTCACCGGACGTTCGCAACCCACCCATCATTCGCCGCATCGTGCGGGCCGGGTCCGCGTCAAGTTCGGCGTCGGCGACTCCGGGCTCCTGGAAGTACAGGATGTAGAAGAAGTTCTCGCCGAACGTCTTCCGCCACGCTTTCGTCGGCGCCACTTGTGAGCGGGGCAGCGCCGGCACGCTGAGTGCGGCGACGGCCGCGACCCGATCCGGGTGCAGCAACGGGGCATTCCACACCACGGCGGCGCCCCAGTCGTGTCCGACCCAGACGGCACGTTCGGCGCCGACGTCGTCGAGCAGACCGACCAGGTCGGCCGTCAGCTGATGCACGTCGTAGGCCTCGATCGCCTCCGGGCGAGACGAGCCGCCGTAGCCGCGCTGATCCGGCGCCAGCACGTGGTAGCCGGCCTCGGCGAGGACCGGTAACTGGTGGCGCCACGAGTAGGCCAGTTCGGGAAAGCCGTGGGCCAAAATCACAACGGGTGCGCCGCGCTCTCCCGCCTCGACCACCCGCAGCCGCACACCGTTGGTTTCTACTAACCGTTCGGTTGATTCGGGCACCATGTCACCAAAGCACAACCCCTGCGGGGCTGAGAAGAAATTGCGCTGATTGCGAATAGCATTCCAACGGCTTTGGCCGCCTGGTAGATATCGCCGTGAAGCCCTCGCACTACGTGAAAGCAGGTGGACTCGGCATGAAGCGGCTCGACCACGTCGTCCTCTGGACGAAGAATCCGCACGCGGCGATGGACTTCTATACCAGGGTGGTGGGATTGGCGCCGGTACGGTTTGCCGAGTTCGAGGCCGGTGATGCGCCGTTCCCGAGCGTGCGGGTATGTGAGGACTCCATCATCGACTTGGTGCCACTTGCCGGCGTCGCCGCGACCGAGTCGATGACACGCATGAAAGGCAGCGCCGGCCACCCCGTCAACCACGTCTGCCTTGCACTCTCGAAAGCCGAGTACGACGCGTTGGATCAACGCCTGCAGGCGGAGGGAATCGACACCAGCGCGCGGTTAGGTCCCAACTTCGGGGCCCGGGGTTGGGCGCCGCAGGGCTACTACTTCGCGGATGCGGACGGCAACGTGGTCGAGGCCCGTTATTACCAATGATGAAAACGCCCAGCGGCGACCGTGAGCGCCCAGTGTCACGTTGGCGTGTCCCCCGCGGGCGGGCCGTGCCCCCAGCTCGCCGCGGCCAGGACCGGGTGGGAACCCCTGCTCGTTGTATCCACAGAATGGTGGCGACCCGCTGCGCTCCGGCTCTGCCGGAGCTGGCGATCGCCACGGCGACAAGGGTGGCGACCCGCTGCGCTCCGGCTCTGCCGGAGCTGGCGATCGCCACGGCGACAAGGGTGGCGACCCGCTGCGCTCCGGCTCTGCCGGAGCTGGCGATCGCCACGGCGACAAGGGTGGCGACCCGCTGCGCTCCGGCTCTGCCGGAGCTGGCGATCGCCACGAGCGGTAACCTGGACTTTTCCAGCTGCGTGTATATCGGGGAAGGACCTGGCCAGCAAGGCCGATGATTGATGAACCGGAAAAACGTTATCCGCACCATCACGGCGGTTGCCGTCGTGGTGCTGCTCGGTTGGTCGTTCTTCTATTTCAGCGACGACACGCGCGGCTATAAGCCCGTCGACACGTCGGTGGCGGTGGCGCAGATCAACGGCGACAACGTCAAGAGCGCACAAATCGACGACCGCGAGCAGCAGCTGCGGTTGACCCTGAAGAAGGGCAACAACGACACCGAGAATTCCGACAAGGTCATCACCAAGTACCCGAGCGGATACGCGGTCGACCTGTTCAACGCGCTCAGCGCCAAGAACGCCAAGGTCAGCACGGTCGTCAACCAGGGCAGCATCCTGGGTGAGCTGTTGGTCTACGTGCTGCCGCTGCTGTTGCTGGTGGGTCTGTTCGTGATGTTCTCCCGCATGCAGGGCGGCGCCCGAATGGGCTTCGGGTTCGGCAAATCCCGCGCCAAGCTGCTCAATAAGGACATGCCCAAGACCACGTTCGCCGACGTTGCCGGCGTCGACGAGGCGGTCGAAGAGCTCTACGAGATCAAGGATTTCCTGCAGAACCCCGGCCGCTATCAGGCCTTGGGCGCCAAGATCCCCAAGGGGGTGTTGCTCTACGGCCCGCCCGGAACGGGTAAGACGCTGCTGGCCCGCGCGGTGGCCGGGGAAGCGGGCGTTCCGTTTTTCACGATCTCCGGCTCCGACTTCGTCGAGATGTTCGTCGGCGTCGGCGCGTCGCGGGTGCGCGACCTGTTCGAGCAGGCCAAGCAGAACAATCCGTGCATCATTTTCGTCGACGAGATCGACGCGGTGGGCCGCCAGCGCGGCGCCGGCCTCGGCGGCGGTCACGACGAACGCGAGCAAACGCTGAACCAGTTGCTGGTCGAAATGGACGGGTTCGACCCGCGCGCCGGCGTCATCCTCATCGCGGCCACCAACCGGCCCGACATCCTCGACCCGGCGCTGCTGCGGCCCGGCCGCTTCGACCGACAGATCCCGGTGTCCAACCCCGACCTGGCGGGCCGCCGTGCGGTGCTGCAGGTGCATTCCAAGGGCAAGCCCATCGCCCCGGACGCCGACCTCGAAGGGCTGGCCAAGCGCACCGTCGGCATGACCGGCGCCGACCTGGCCAATGTGATCAACGAGGCGGCGCTGCTGACCGCCCGGGAGAACGGCACCGTCATCACCAGCGCCGCGCTCGAAGAGGCGGTGGACCGGGTGATCGGCGGCCCGCGCCGCAAAGGCCGGATCATCAGCGAGCAGGAAAAGAAGATCACCGCCTACCACGAGGGTGGGCACACCCTGGCCGCCTGGGCGATGCCGGACATCGAGCCGATCTACAAGGTGACGATCCTGGCGCGGGGACGCACCGGCGGGCACGCTGTGGCGGTGCCCGAGGAAGACAAGGGCCTTCGGACCCGTTCGGAGATGATCGCGCAACTGGTGTTCGCGATGGGTGGGCGCGCCGCCGAGGAACTGGTGTTCCGGGAGCCGACGACCGGCGCGGTGTCCGACATCGAACAGGCCACCAAGGTGGCCCGTGCGATGGTGACCGAATTCGGGATGAGTTCCAAACTGGGCGCGGTCAAGTACGGCACCGAACACGGCGACCCGTTCCTGGGCCGCACCATGGGGACGCAGGCCGACTACTCCCACGAAGTCGCCCGCGACATCGACGACGAAGTCCGCAAGCTGATCGAGGCGGCCCACACCGAGGCGTGGGAGATCCTCACCGAATACCGGGACGTACTCGACACTTTGGCCGGCGAGCTGTTGGAAAAGGAAACCCTGCACCGATCCGAGCTGGTGGGCATCTTCGCCGACGTTGAAAAGCGGCCGCGGCTCACGATGTTCGACGATTTCGGTGGCCGCATCCCGTCGGACAAACCGCCGATCAAGACCCCCGGCGAGCTGGCCATCGAGCGCGGCGAGCCGTGGCCGCCGCCGGTTCCCGAACCGGCATTCAAGGCGGCAATCGCGCAGGCCAGCCAAGCCGCCGCGGCCGCGGCGGCGGACGCCGACCGAAACAACAACGGCGGCAACGGCTCTCAAGCGGCCGGTCAGCGTCCGGGCGTGCCGCACGGTCCCACTCAGCCGGACTACGGTGCGCCGGCGGGCTGGCACGCGCCGGGATGGCCACCGCAGGAACAGCAGCCGAATCGCTGGTATCCGCCGCCGCCCGCCCCGCAGCAGCCCTACTGGCCGCAGCCGGCGCGGAACTACCCCGGTTATCCGGGCCCGCAGGGTCAGGCGCAGGCCCCCTACCCGCCGTATCCGCCCTACCCGCCACCGAGTCTGCCCAACCCGGACGGCGGTAAGTCTCCTGATCAGCAGGACGACGACGTAAGCCAGTCCAACCCACCGGCTCACGGCTGACGAACGGAGGATTCGATGGCGCTGCCGGACACCGCCGGCCCCCGAATTCGGGTGTTCGACCAGGCACGTGCAGAAGCCGCGGTCCGGGAGTTGTTGCACGCCATCGGCGAGGACCCGGATCGGCACGGCCTGCGGGAAACGCCGGCTCGCGTCGCCCGCGCCTATCGCGAGATCTTCGCCGGGCTCTACACCGACCCCGACAGCGTGTTGAACACCATGTTCGACGAAGAACACGACGAACTGGTGCTGGTCAAGGAAATTCCGCTGTACTCCACGTGCGAACACCATCTCGTGTCGTTTCACGGTGTGGCCCATGTCGGTTACATCCCCGGTGACGACGGACGGGTCACCGGGCTGTCGAAAATCGCGCGACTGGTCGACCTCTACGCCAAGCGGCCGCAGTTGCAGGAGCGGCTCACCAGCCAGATCGCCGACGCCCTGATGAACAAACTCAATCCGCGGGGGGTGATCGTCGTGATCGAGGCCGAGCACCTGTGCATGGC
Source organism: uncultured Actinomycetota bacterium (assembly GCA_963820045.1). Lineage (GTDB taxonomy): Bacteria > Actinomycetota > Actinomycetes > Mycobacteriales > Mycobacteriaceae > Mycobacterium. The sequence continues at coordinate 262,597 of CAWFYN010000010.1, read as the reverse complement.
CATGCGCGGCGTTCGCAAGCCCGGCGCGACCACCACCACCTCGGCGGTGCGCGGCCAGTTCAAGACCAACGCCGCTTCTCGAGCTGAGGCGCTGGACCTCATCCTGCGTAAGTGAGTCGGCGCCTGTGCAGGTTATGGGAGTCCTGAACGTCACTGACGACTCGTTCTCCGATGGCGGCCGCTATCTCGATGCCGCCAACGCCGTGGCGCACGGACTGGCGCTGGCCGCAGAAGGCGCGGACATCGTCGACGTCGGTGGGGAGTCTACTCGGCCCGGCGCCACGCGAATCGACTCCCGGGTCGAGACGTCTCGCGTGATTCCTGTTGTCAAAGAGCTTGTGGCAGAAGGCATCACAGTGAGCATCGACACCATGCACGCTGATGTCGCGCGGGCGGCGCTGCAGAACGGCGCGCGGATCGTCAACGACGTGTCGGGAGGACGTGCCGATCCCGCGATGGCGCCGTTGCTCGCCGACGCCGGCGTGCCCTGGGTGCTGATGCACTGGCGGTCGGTGTCCGCGGATCGCCCGCATGCGGCCCCGCACTACTACGACGTGGTCGCCGAAGTGCGCGCCGAGCTGCTTGCCAGCGTCGACGCCGCGGTGGCCGCGGGCGTGGACCCAGCCAAGCTGGTGATCGACCCTGGCCTCGGTTTCGCCAAGACGGGTCAACACAATTGGGCGCTGCTGCGCGCGTTGCCGCAGTTGGTCGCAACCGGAATCCCGGTGCTCCTGGGCGCGTCGCGTAAAAGGTTCCTCGGCGCGTTGTTGGCCGGGCCTGACGGCTCGCCGCGACCGCCCGCCGGCCGCGAGACGGCGACCGCGGTGATCTCCGCGCTGGCAGCGCTGTACGGAGCGTGGGGTGTTCGCGTACACGATGTGCGCGCCACGGCCGACGCCCTCAAGGTGGTGGGGGCCTGGGTGCAGACCGAAACGCAGCAGACCGAGCTGGCTGGAGACGATGGCTGATCGAATCGAATTGCGGGGGTTGACGATTCGTGGGCGACACGGAGTTTTCGATCACGAGCGCGCCGACGGACAGGACTTTGTCGTCGATATGACCGTGTGGATCGACCTCGCCGGGGCCGCCGCCAGCGATGAGCTGGCCGACACCTACGACTACGCCGCCCTGGCCCGGCTGGCGGCCGACGTGGTGTCCGGACCGCCGCGCAACTTGATCGAAACGGTCGGGGGTGAGATCGCCGAACGGGTGATGGAAGACGAGCGGGTGCATGCCGTCGAGGTGGTGGTGCACAAGCCGCACGCGCCGATCCCCCAGCAGTTCGCCGACGTCGCGGTGGTGGTGCGGCGGTCGCGACGCGGCGGTCGCGGCTCGGTGGTTCCGGCGGACCGGGCGTTATGACGCGCGACGGCGTCATCAAAGGACCGCCGCAAGCGGGCGGAAAGCGGCGCCTATGACGTGGGTGGTGCTGTCCATCGGCTCAAACCTGGGGGACCGCCTGGCGCGGTTGCAGTCTGTCGTCGACGGGCTGGGCGAGACGGTGCTCGCGGTGTCCCCGGTGTACGAAACCGACCCGTGGGGCCGGGTGGATCAGGCTCCGTTTCTCAATGCGGTGCTGATCGCCAACGACCCCGCCTGCGACGGGCAGTGCTGGCTGCGACGGGCCCAGGAATTCGAGCAGGTGGCGGGCCGGGTGCGCGGTGAGCGCTGGGGCCCGCGCACCCTCGACGTCGACCTGATCGCCTGCTACGGCGAGGCGGAGGTGATCTCCCGGGAGAACAACCTGACGCTGCCGCACCCGCTGGCCCATTTGCGGGCCTTCGTCATGATTCCGTGGCTTGCCATCGACCCGGATGCCCAGCTGACCCTCGGCGAGGGCCCGCGGCCCGTCGCGAGCCTGCTTGCCGAGCTGGACCCGGCCGACCGGGAGAGCGTCCGGCTGACCAGCCTGACGCTGTCCCGGTCGGGAGGCTCCCCTGCCGATCCGAAATCGGAAACCTGATGGGACCGACCAGGAAACGTGACCTGACGGGCGCGGTGGTCGGCGCTGGGGTGGTGGGTTATCTGCTGGTGACCGCCCTGTACCGGTGGTTTCCGCCCATCACGGTGTGGACGGGCCTGTCGCTGCTGGCGGTCGCCGTCGCCGAAGCGCTGTGGGCGCGCTACGTGCGGGCCAAGATCAGCGACGGCGAAATCGGCGTCGGGCCGGGCTGGCTGCACCCGCTTGCGGTGGCGCGCGGCCTGATGGTCGCCAAAGCGTCGGCCTGGGTCGGCGCGCTGGTGCTGGGTTGGTGGGTCGGAGTGCTGGTGTACTTCCTGCCGCGCCGGTCCTGGCTGCGGGCGGCCGCCGAGGACACGAGCGGCGCCGTGGTCGCGGCCGTCAGCGCGCTGGCGCTAGTCGTTGCCGCGCTGTGGTTGCAGCATTGCTGCAAGTCGCCACCGGATCCGACCGAGCACCCCGACGGCGCCGAAAACTAAGCCATTCGTGCGTCGCCAACAACCCGCGTGAGAATCGCCGGAGTAGGGCGACACGCGGATTGACCTCGCGCAGGTACAGTCAGGCCATGACCGTTCTGTCCCGCGGCGCCAGGGTTCGGCGCGGCGGCCGCAGGCCGGGGTGGGTGCTCTTGACCGCGTTGCTGGTCCTCGCAATGGGGGCCAGTTCCGCATTGGTTTTCACCAATCGGGTGGAACTCCTCAAGCTCGCTGTAATCCTGGCGCTGTGGGCCGCCGTCGCCGGTGCCTTCGTCTCGGTGCTGTACCGCCGCCAGAGCGACGCGGATCAATCCCGCGTCCGCGACCTGAAGCTGGTGTACGACCTGCAGCTGGATCGGGAGATCTCGGCCCGCCGCGAGTACGAGCTGACCGTGGAGTCCCAGCTGCGCCGCGAGCTGGCTTCCGAGCTGCGAGCGCAGGCCGCCGACGACCTGGCCGAACTGCGCGCGGAGCTGAGCGCGTTGCGCACCAGCCTGGAGATTCTGTTCGACACCGATCTCGCCCATCGCCCCGCCCTGGAGACGCCCGAGACCGAGGCGCCGCCGGAACGCGCGTACAGCGAGTGGGACCGCAACGGCGAGACCCCGCGGGACGCGCCTTACGACTGGGTCGCCAGCGATCGGGTCATCGCCCAGGACAATCCGCCGAGCCGTGCCGACGAGACGGCGATCATCGACGTGCCCGAGGAACCGCTGTTGCCGCCCCGGCAGCCGTCGCCCCGCCGCGAGCGGGCCCGTTACCAGTACGAACCGCCGTCGGAGCCGGTACCGCCGGCCCAGCCCGAGCGGTCGTACAGCGCCGCAGCGCCCGAGCCGGAGCCGCGATTCGAACCTCGTTACCAGCCGCCGCCCCCCCCGGAGCCGCAGCCGGAACCGGAGCCCCAGCCGCAAGTGCAGGGTTGGCAGCCGGCGGGTGCGTCCGGCCTGTGGCTGCCGCCCGGAACGCCCGGCAGCCACTGGGACGGCTCCGATCCGGCCGCGCCACCGGCCGACGACACACCGGGCCGGCGGCGGCGCGCCCGCCACTCCGAACCAGATGAGGCCTGGGGCCCGCCGCACGTCGAGCCGGTATCCCCGCCGCAGTTCGGCGAGTCGGGTCGCCCGGCGCGGTCGCGCCACTCTGCGGAGTACGGCGACTACGGCGTGCCCAATTACGGGCCCACCAGCGAGCGAACGTTCGCTCCGCCGCCCCCCGTTCCCGCCGCGGCCACGCCCCCGCCACCGCCGCCACCGCAGTCGCCACCGCCCGCCGCCGAGCAACCCCCACCGCGGCTGGCCCCGCCGCCCCCGCCAGAGCACGCGCCGCGGCACGGCGGCGCGGACCCGCAGGCTGAGGGCTTGGACGGCCTGGGAGGCGGCCCCCAGACCGGCGGCCAGTCGGTTGCCGAACTGTTGGCACGGCTGCAGGTGCAGCCGTCCGAGGGCGGCCGCCGTCGTCGCCGCGACGGCTGAGCTGGGAGCTTCCTCACATTGGGCTGGGCCCGGTAATCGACTACAGTTTTAGAGACCGAACGGTACCCACTTCAGTGGGACCGGAACGAACGAAGAAATCTGTGAGGTCGTCTGCGATGGTGCAGTTCGACGGTTTGCGCCCGGCCAGGCTCAAGGTGGGAGTCATCTCGGCCGGCCGGGTGGGCACCGCGCTCGGAGTCGCGCTGGAGCGCGCCGACCACGTGGTGGTGGCCTGCAGCGCCATCTCCCACGCGTCGCGGCAGCGGGCGCAGCGTCGGCTGCCCGATACCCCGGTGATGTCGCCGCCGGACGTGGCCGCCGGCGCGGAGCTGCTGCTGCTGGCCGTCCCCGACAGCGAACTCGCCGGCCTGGTGTCCGGGTTGGCCGCGACGTCGTCGGTGCGGCCGGGCACGATCGTCGTCCACACGTCCGGCGCTAACGGAGTCGGCATTCTCGCGCCGTTGACACAGGCCGGTTGCATACCGCTCGCGATTCATCCGGCGTTGACATTCACCGGGTCCGACGAGGACATCAGCAGGCTGCCCGACACCTGCTTCGGCATCACCGCGGCCGACGACGTGGGCTATGCGATCGGGCAGTCACTTGTGCTGGAAATGGGCGGCGAACCGTTCTGCGTGCGTGAGGAAGCCCGGGTGCTCTACCACGCCGCCCTGGCGCACGCGGGCAACCACCTCGTGACGTTGCTCGCCGACGCGCTCGAGGCGTTGCGGGCCGCGCTGCGCGGCGGCGAACTGCTCGGACAACAATCCGTCGACGACCAGCCCGGCGGCATCGCCGAACGCATCGTCGGGCCGCTGGCCCGCGCGGCCCTGGAAAACACGCTGCAACGCGGGCAGGCCGCGCTCACCGGTCCGGTCGCGCGCGGCGACGCGGCCGCGGTCGCCGGGCACCTCGCAGCGCTGAACCAGGTGGACCCGGAACTGGCGCAGGCGTACCGGGTGAACGCGCTGCGGACCGCCCTGCGCGCACACGCTCCCGCCGATGTCGTGGAGGTCCTGGCGGGATGAGACCAGGCAAGCCGCCCGCCTTCAATGCCGGCGAACTCAACGTGTACTCGCGCCCGCGCGACGTCACGGACGTCTGCCGCGCGCTGCGCCACACCGGCCGCCGGGTGATGCTGGTGCCCACCATGGGTGCGCTGCACGAAGGTCACCTCGCGCTGGTGCGGGCCGCCAAGCGCGTTCCCGGCTCGGTGGTGGCGGTGTCGATCTTCGTCAACCCGCTCCAGTTCGGCGCCGGAGAAGACCTAGACGCCTACCCGCGGACCATGGACCACGACGTGGCGTTGCTGCGCGGCGAAGGCGTCGAAATCGTATTCGCGCCAACGGCCGCGGCGATGTACCCCGACGGCCTGCGCACCACCGTGCAGCCCGGCCCGCTGGCCGCCGACCTCGAGGGCGGTTTGCGACCGACCCACTTCGCCGGCGTGCTGACCGTGGTGTGCAAACTGCTGCAGATCGTGCGCCCCGACCGAGTGTTCTTCGGCGAGAAGGACTATCAGCAGCTGGTGCTGATCCGCCAGATGGTCGACGACCTGAACCTCGACGTCGCGGTGGTCGGCGTGCCCACCATCCGGGAAGCCGACGGGCTGGCCATGTCGTCGCGCAACCGCTACCTCGATCCGGTACAGCGCGAGGCGGCCGTGGCCGTGTCGGCGGCGTTGACGGCCGCGGCCCACGCCGCGGACGCCGGGGCGCAGGCCGCGCTGGACGCGGCGCGCGCGGTGCTCGAAGCGGTGCCCGAGCTCACGGTCGACTACCTCGAGCTCCGCGCCGTGGGCCTGGAACCGTTGCAGGACAACGGAACCGGCCGCTTGCTGGTCGCCGTCCGGCTGGGCAGCACCAGACTGCTGGACAACATCGCGATCGAGATCGGAACTTCGCCGGCACCCGTGGGGCCGGACGGATATTGGGACACCCGTGAATCATCTTGGAGGAATTGATGCTACGGACGATGCTCAGGTCGAAGATTCACCGCGCCACCGTCACGCAGGCTGACCTGCACTACGTCGGCTCGGTCACCATCGACGCCGACCTGATGGACGCTGTGGACCTGCTGGAGGGCGAGCAAGTGACCATCGTCGACATCGACAACGGTGCCCGCCTGGTCACCTACGCGATCACCGGCGAACGTGGCAGCGGGGTGATCGGAATCAACGGCGCCGCAGCCCATCTCGTACACCCGGGCGATCTGGTGATCCTGATCGCCTACGGGACCATGGAAGAGGCGGAGGCGCGTTCCTACCGGCCGCGCATCGTGTTCGTCGACGCCGACAACAAGCCGATCGACCTGGGCGACGACCCGGCCTTCGTGCCCGCGGACGCCGCCGAGCTGCTCGACCCCCGGATCGTGGCGCGGTAGCCGTGCTACTGGCCATCGACGTCCGTAACACCCACACCGTCGTGGGGTTGATCTCCGGGTCCAACGAGCACGCAAAGGTCGTGCAGCAGTGGCGAATCCGGACGGAATCCGAGGTCACCGCTGACGAGCTGGCACTGACCATCGACGGCCTGATCGGCGACGACTCCGAGCGGCTCACCGGCGCCGCCGCGCTGTCCACCGTCCCGTCGGTGCTGCACGAGGTGCGGATCATGCTCGACCAGTACTGGCCCTCGGTCCCGCACGTGCTGATCGAGCCGGGCGTGCGCACCGGCATCCCGCTGCTGGTCGACAATCCGAAAGAAGTGGGCGCCGACCGAATCGTCAACTGCCTGGCGGCATTCCACCGGTTTAAACGCGCCGCCATCGTCATCGACTTCGGTTCCTCGATCTGCGTGGACGTCGTGTCGGCCAAGGGCGAATTCCTCGGCGGCGCGATCGCGCCGGGCGTGCAGGTCTCCTCGGACGCCGCCGCGGCCCGCTCGGCCGCGCTGCGCCGGGTGGAACTTTCCCGCCCCCGTTCGGTGGTGGGCAAGAACACCGTCGAATGCATGCAGGCGGGAGCGGTATTCGGCTTCGCCGGGCTGGTCGACGGTCTGGTCGCACGCATCCGCGAGGACGTGGACGGCTTCGCCAGCGACCTGGGCGATCAGGTCGCAGTGGTGGCCACGGGGCATGCGGCGCCGTTGCTGCTGCCCGAGCTGCACACGTCCAGCCATTACGACCAACATCTGACCCTGCACGGGCTGCGGCTGGTCTTCGAGCGCAACCGGGACGCCCAGCGCGGTCGGCTGAAGACCGCGCGCTGACACGGCGTCAACGCACGCCCCGAGCCCGGTCATTTAAGCTGGCACGTCGTGAGTGACGCCAGTGAGGATGCAGCGGCAGACCTGCCCGAGCAGTTCCGGATCCGCCGGGACAAGCGCGCTCGCTTATTGGCGGAGGGCCGTGAGCCCTACCCGGTCGCCATCGAACGCACCCACACCCTCGCGCAGGTGCGCGCCGACCACCCCGACCTGGCGATCGACACGGCGACCGACGACGTCGTCGGCATAGCCGGCCGGGTGATATTCGCGCGTAACTCCGGGAAATTGTGCTTCGCGACGCTTCAGGAGGGCGACGGCACCACCCTGCAGGTGATGATCAGCCTCGACAAGGTCGGTCCGGTTTCGCTCGATGCATGGAAAGCCGACGTCGACCTCGGAGACATCGTCTACGTGCACGGCAATGTGATCAGCTCACGCCGCGGCGAATTGTCCGTGCTCGCCGATTCCTGGCAGTTGGCGGCCAAGGCGCTGCGACCGCTGCCCGTGGCCCACAAGGAGATGAGCGAAGAGGCTCGGGTGCGGCAGCGCTACGTCGACCTGATCGTCCGTCCCCAGGCCCGCACGGTGGCGCGGCAGCGAATCGCTGTGGTCCGCGCGATACGCAACGCGCTCGAACGGCGGGGGTTTCTCGAAGTCGAAACGCCTATCTTGCAGACGCTGGCGGGTGGCGCGGCGGCACGACCGTTCGTCACGCATTCCAATGCTCTCGACATCGATCTGTACCTGCGGATCGCACCGGAACTGTTCCTCAAGCGCTGCATCGTCGGTGGTTTCGACAGGGTCTTCGAACTAAATCGAGTGTTCCGAAACGAAGGCGCGGATTCCACCCATTCTCCGGAATTCTCCATGCTGGAGACCTACCAGGCGTACGGAACCTATGACGATTCGGCAGTCGTCACGCGTGAGCTTATTCAAGAGGTCGCCGACGAGGCGATCGGAACCAGACAACTACCGCTGCCCGACGGGACTGTCTACGACATAGACGGAGAATGGGCGTCGATTCAAATGTACCCGTCGCTGTCGGCGGCACTCGGTGAAGAGATCACGCCCGAGACGCCGGTCGAGCGGCTTTGGGCCATCGTCGGCCAGCTCGGCTCCAAGATGCCGGAGATTCCCGACAACCGTGGCTACGGGCATGGCAAGCTCGTCGAGGAGCTCTGGGAGCACACGGTGGGCAATGCGCTGCTGGCGCCGACGTTCGTGCGGGACTTTCCAGTGGAGACAACGCCTTTGACGCGTCAGCACCGCAGCATCCCCGGAGTGACCGAGAAGTGGGACCTCTACGTGCGCGGGATAGAATTGGCCACCGGATACTCCGAATTGAACGACCCGATCGTGCAGCGGGAGAGATTCGCCGCGCAAGCCCGGGCCGCGGCGGCCGGAGACGACGAAGCCATGGTGCTTGACGAAGATTTCCTTGCCGCCCTCGAGTATGCGATGCCGCCGTGTACCGGAACGGGAATGGGTATCGATCGGTTGTTGATGTCTTTGACCGGACTGTCAATTCGAGAGACAGTTTTGTTCCCGATTGTTCGGCCGCACTCCACTTGAAAAGTGCGACTGTGCGCCTTGCGGCCGGATTGAGTATGCTGCCTTGTTATGGCAGATTGGTGACCCGGGGAGGTTCACCCAAACTGCTCAGCAACTGCTCAGGACGAAATGCGAGGATAAGCTAATGGCGAAAAAAGTGACCGTCACCTTGGTCGATGATTTCGACGGTGCCGGCGCAGCCGACGAAACGGTTGAATTCGGGCTTGACGGGGTGACCTATGAGATTGACCTTTCGTCCAAGAATGCCGCGAAACTTCGCGGCGACCTGAAGCAGTGGGTGGAAGCCGGTCGTCGGGTCGGCGGTCGGCGGCGTGGGCGTTCCGGCTCCGGTCGCGGCCGTGGCGCGATCGACCGTGAGCAGAGCGCAGCGATCCGCGAATGGGCTCGCCGCAACGGTCACAACGTGTCGACGCGTGGCCGCATCCCGGCCGACGTCATCGACGCGTTCCACGCGGCGACCTGACAAACGTCTCACCGGCGCCCGGCCGCACAGGCTTGGGCGCCGGTTTGTCATTTCGCTGGCGGCGAAAAGATCGTCGGTGATTAAGGGAAACGAATTGACGCTCGGCCACGTTGCTTCAGTTACGGCGCTGTAATCGCAGGGGAGAACGCCCGAAACGGGCCCGCGGGTCCTAAACAGCACGGACCGCAAGGTTATGCCCCCTGGCAGGCCGACCATTACAGTGGATGCCAGGTACGCGGAGCCGACCGGGCCGACCACAGTACCGATGGTGAGGGAGAGCAGGTAACCACCGATGTTTGAACGATTTACCGACCGTGCCCGCAGGGTCGTCGTCCTGGCGCAAGAAGAGGCCCGGATGCTCAACCACAACTACATCGGCACCGAGCACATCCTGTTGGGTTTGATTCACGAGGGAGAGGGCGTCGCGGCGAAGTCTCTGGAGTCGCTGGGCATCTCGCTCGAGGGCGTTCGCAGCCAGGTCGAGGAGATCATCGGCCAGGGCCAGCAGGCGCCGTCGGGACACATCCCGTTCACCCCGCGCGCCAAGAAGGTTCTCGAGCTGAGCCTGCGTGAGGCGCTGCAGCTCGGCCACAACTACATCGGCACCGAGCACATCCTGCTGGGCCTCATCCGCGAGGGTGAGGGTGTGGCCGCCCAGGTGCTGGTCAAGCTGGGCGCGGAGCTGACCCGGGTGCGCCAGCAGGTCATCCAGCTGCTGAGCGGGTACCAGGGCAAGGAGGCCGCGGAGGCCGGCACCGGTGGCCGCGGCGGCGAGTCGGGCAGCCCGTCAACGTCATTGGTGCTCGACCAGTTTGGGCGCAACCTGACGGCCGCCGCGATGGAGGGCAAGCTCGACCCCGTCATCGGCCGCGAGAAGGAAATCGAGCGGGTGATGCAGGTGCTGAGCCGGCGCACCAAGAACAACCCGGTGCTGATCGGCGAACCAGGCGTCGGCAAGACCGCGGTGGTCGAGGGCCTGGCGCAGGCCATCGTGCACGGCCAGGTGCCGGAGACGCTGAAGGACAAGCAGCTCTACACGCTGGACCTCGGCTCGCTGGTGGCCGGCTCGCGCTACCGCGGTGACTTCGAGGAACGCCTGAAGAAGGTGCTCAAGGAGATCAACACCCGCGGCGACATCATCCTGTTCATCGACGAGCTGCACACCCTGGTGGGTGCCGGCGCCGCCGAGGGCGCGATCGACGCCGCGTCCATCCTGAAGCCCAAGCTGGCCCGCGGTGAATTGCAGACCATCGGTGCCACCACCCTCGACGAGTACCGCAAGTACATCGAGAAGGACGCCGCGCTGGAGCGCCGCTTCCAGCCGGTCCAGGTGGGCGAGCCGACGGTGGAGCACACCATCGAGATCCTCAAGGGTCTGCGCGACCGCTACGAGGCGCACCACCGAGTCTCGATCAGCGACGGCGCGATCGTGGCCGCGGCCACCCTGGCGGACCGGTACATCAACGACCGGTTCCTGCCGGACAAGGCGATCGACCTGATCGACGAGGCGGGCGCCCGGATGCGGATCCGCCGGATGACGGCCCCGCCAGACCTGCGCGAGTTCGACGAGAAGATCGCCGACGCGCGCCGCGAGAAGGAATCGGCGATCGACGCCCAGGACTTCGAGAAGGCGGCCAGCCTGCGCGACCGCGAGAAGACGCTCGTCGCTCAGCGCGCCGAGCGCGAAAAGCAGTGGCGTTCAGGCGATATGGATGTGGTCGCCGAGGTCGACGACGAGCAGATCGCCGAGGTGCTGGGCAATTGGACCGGTATCCCGGTGTTCAAGCTCACCGAGGCCGAGACAACCCGGTTGCTGCGCATGGAAGACGAACTGCACAAGCGGATCATCGGCCAGGAGGACGCCGTCAGGGCCGTCTCGAAGGCGATCCGCCGCACCCGGGCCGGGCTGAAAGACCCCAAGCGGCCCTCGGGTTCGTTCATCTTCGCCGGCCCGTCCGGTGTCGGGAAGACCGAGCTGTCCAAGGCGCTGGCCAACTTCTTGTTCGGCGACGATGACGCGCTCATCCAGATCGACATGGGTGAGTTCCACGACCGGTTCACCGCGTCGCGGTTGTTCGGCGCCCCGCCCGGATACGTCGGCTACGAGGAGGGCGGCCAGCTCACCGAGAAGGTGCGGCGCAAGCCGTTCTCGGTGGTGCTGTTCGACGAGATCGAGAAGGCCCACCAGGAGATCTACAACAGCCTGTTGCAGGTCCTCGAGGACGGCCGGCTCACCGACGGCCAGGGGCGCACGGTGGACTTCAAGAACACCGTGCTGATCTTCACCTCGAACCTCGGTACGTCCGACATTTCGAAGCCGGTCGGCCTGGGCTTCACCCAGGGCGGCGGTGACAACAACTACGAGCGGATGAAGCAGAAGGTCAACGACGAGCTGAAGAAGCACTTCCGCCCGGAGTTCCTCAACCGCATCGACGAAGTCATCGTCTTCCACCAGCTGACCCGCGACGAGATCATCAAGATGGTCGACCTGATGATCACCCGGGTGGCCGGCCAGCTGAAGACAAAGGACATGGCCTTGGAGCTGACCGATAAGGCCAAGTCGTTGCTGGCCAAGCGTGGCTTCGACCCGGTGCTGGGTGCCCGCCCGCTGCGGCGCACCATCCAGCGCGAGATCGAGGACCAGCTCTCGGAGAAGATCCTGTTCGAGGAGGTCGGGCCCGGACAGGTCGTCACCGTCGACGTGGACAACTGGGACGGCGAAGGTGCCGGCGAGGACGCGGTGTTGACGTTCACCGGAGCGCGCAAGCCGCCGGTCGAGCCGGACCTGGCGAAGGCCGGAGCGCACGCCGCGCCCGAAACGCCGTAGCGATTATCCGGAAACGGGCGGTTGGTCTCACCGGACCAACCGCCCGTTTCCGCTGTGATCAGGGGTGCGCCGGTGCTGATCGTCACGGCCAACCCGGCTACGGCGTCACGCCGCCGGCGCATCGAGCCACGGTTTACACTGACTTCGTCCTGACGGGCAACGGAATCTGGTGAAAGTCCAGAACGGTCGCGCCACTGTCGATAGTCAGACCCATAGCCCGTCATCACCAGCGGGGACGCGGATATCCCCGGAAGGAGTCGACCAATGTCTCATCCTCGGGTCACTGGCACCCGCACCCGATCGGTTGATCTGTCGGCGACAAGTGCCGCGGTCTGGTTGGCGGCCACCACCTTCCTGGCGCTGTTGGCGCTGTACTTCGTCGGGATCGACCAGGGCGCGGTGTCGCTGTTCGGCAGCGATTCGCACGTACACGAGTTCGTGCACGACGCGCGGCATCTGCTCGGCTTCCCCTGCCACTGATCCGTGGAGAAGCGTCTGATCGGACGCGGCGTGCTGGCCGGTGCACTCGGCGCGGTGCTGGCATTCGCCTTCGCCCGCCTGTGCGCCGAGCCGGTGATCGGCCGCGCGATCGCCTTCGAGGACGGACGAACCGACGCCGAGAACGCTCACGGTGTGCACGAGCACGGCGCTGAGCTGTTCAGCCGTGGGGTGCAGTCCAACGCCGGGTTGGGGTTCGGTGTGCTCATCTTCGGCGTCGCGATGGGTGCGCTGTTCGGCGTGCTGTTCTGTGTGATTGCGGCGCGCGCGACAAACGTTGGGGCGCACGCACTTTCGCTGACACTGGCGGCGGCCGCCTTCGTCGCGGTGTGCCTGGTGCCGTTCGTGAAGTATCCGCCGAATCCACCGGCGGTCGGCCAGGCGGACACGATCGGGGCGCGCACCGGCTGGTATCTGGTGTTGTTGCTGGCGTCGGTGGTGCTGGCCATCGCCGCGGTGTGGCTGGCGCCGGGGCTGACGGCCCGGTACGGCGCTTGGCACGGGCGGTTGCTCGCCGCCGGCGCCTACGTGGCGGCGGTTGCGGTGGTGATGGTGCTGCTGCCGAATGTGGACGAGACACCCGGACCGCTGCGCGACGCGGCGGGCGCGATCAGCTATCCGGGCTTTCCGGCCGAGGTGCTCTACGAATTCAGGTTGCTGTCTCTGGCCACGCAGCTGGTGCTGTGGGTGACCATCGGCGTGGCGTTCGCGACGCTGGCCGGGCGGCTGATCGGGGACCGCGCCGAGAGCGGACGGAGATCGAGCATCGCGGCGTGACGGAGGTCGTCCGGCTGACCTTGGTATCGCACGCGATGACCGACGCCATGGCGGCCGCACGCTTCCCCGGTGACGAACCCCTCAACGAGATGGGCCGTCGACAGGCCGAAGCCGTTGGCGCCCAATTCAGTCGCGGCGCGCGACAGTTCGCCGGACCCGAGCGACGGGCCCAACAAACGGCGGACTTGCTGGGATTGGACGCCGCAACCGACCCACTCCTGACCGACCTGAATTGCGGTCGATGGCAGGGAAAAAGGCTGGAGGACGTGCCGCCCGGCGACCTGACGGTCTGGCTGACCGATCCCACCCGGGCGCCGCACGGCGGGGAGTCGATCACCGACCTGATGCAACGCGTGGGCCGGTGGCTGAATTCGTTGACCGGGAACGCATCGGCCACCGTCGCGGTGACACACCCCGCGGTGATCCGGGCGGCGATCCTGCTGGCCCTGGACGTTCCCGCGAAATCGTTCTGGCGCATCGATATCGCGCCGGTCAGTCGAACCGCCCTGCATCACCGCGGCGGCTGCTGGACGCTTCGCTGGTAACTCCTCAGCGCGGTGCTATCAGCGCGAAGGCCTGCTTGGCGACCTGCAGCATCCACCCGGTCACCGTCGGCCCGTGGTCGCGTGCCCAGTTGAGCTGGAAGCTGACCACGTACGGTTGCTGTGTTTTGTCGACGGCGTACCAGCTGAATGTCAGATCACCGGGCAGGCCACCGGCTTTCGCGCCGATGTAAGGCCAGACGTTGCGGTCCAGCTGGATACCCGACACCTCGGAGAGGATCTGTCTGACCGGCGCGGCCTTGCCGACGGCGTCGGCCTGCAGCGCCGCGTGGACCCGACAGATGTCCTCAGCGTTGCCGTACCACTCCGCTCCGTAGGACGACGCCGGGGTGTGGGCGCGGGTCGGATCTGGTTCGTAGGGAGTCGAATCCGCCCGCGACAGCAGCTGAGCGCGGGCTTGCGGTGAGCCATGCTGCCACTGGCTGCGCAGGTCCGGTTTACCCCAGCCGACCGAGAACAGCTCGTACATCGTGGGAAAAGGCGTCATGCTGGCCGGGTCGTGGTGGCCCGCCGTCGCGAGCGCTTCTTCGATGGCGGGTGTGCCCATCTTCCCGATCAGCAGGTCGGTCGCCATATTGTCGCTGGTCGCGATCATCTTCTCGGCGGCCGTCCGAACCGAAACATGTGCTCCGGCAGGCAGTTGCAAACCGGATGAGCCCACCGCCCGGCTCTTGTCGGTGACGGTCAGCTGATCGTCCCAGGAGACCGTTCCGTCCTTGACGGCACCCGCCAGGGCGTGTAGCACATACAACTTGAAAATCGATGCGAGCGGCAAAGATTCACCGGTGTTGGTGCCCGCGACCGGGTCGCAGTGCCCGTTGTCGACCTTGGCGACCTGGTAGGAGTAGCGGGCGCCGGTCTTGCTCAACACCGCATCGATGTCGTGCCACGAATTGATCTTCGGCGCCTGCGTCTCGAGGTCGAACCGATCGACCCACCCGCCGTCGTCGGTGTGGATGCGGATGTCTTGCCGCGCACCGTAGGAGGACGTCAGGTGCAACGTGGCCACGCTGGCGCCCAGATCCACGCCGTTGAGGGTGAACGGACGGTCCCACCACAGCCCCTCCATGGTGGTTTCCACGGATTTGACCATGTCGGGCGCGGCCAGCGTGCCGACGCCGACCGGGCCGATGGGCCAGTCCGAGTTGAGCATGTCCAGGGTCTGCTGGGCCCGGATGCCGGGCGGCGTTCGGACGTCGATCTGCCGACCGGGGTTGGCGGCGTTTGCCTGCGGTGAAGGGGACGGAGCGCAACCGGGCGCGAACGTCACGACCAGTGCTGTGGCGGCACTCAACGCCGCCGCGCGGCGCCGGGCCGAGAACCCGCTAGTCAGCCTGCTTGTTGCCGGCAACGTCCATCACAACCTCGAATTCCAGCAGCGAGGCCCCGGTCGCCACCGGGTTGGCCCGCTCACCGGCATGGGCCTGGATGGCAGGCCCTTGCGCCCACGCCTGAAATGCCTCTTCGGAGTCCCACTGCGTCACGACGAAGTAGCGGTTCTCGCCCTTGACCGGGCGCAGCAGCTGAAACCCGAGGAAGCCGGGCTGGTTGTCGACCGCGTGCGCCCGGTGCGCGAACCGCTTCTCCAGCTCCGGGCCTGCGTCGGCGGGTACCTCGATTGCGTTGATCTTCACCACTGGCGGCATGGCGCTAGGCTACCCCTTCGCCCGGCCTGTCCAACTTCAGGGCGGGGCACGCAGGATGGTGACATGCCCGGTGATCTGCTGACTTGCCGCGGGGGACAAGGCGAGCCGTTGGTGCTGGTGCACGGCCTGATGGGGCGGGGCACCACGTGGTCGCGTCAGCTGCCGTGGCTGACCCGGCTACGGGCCGTCTACACCTACGACGCTCTGTGGCATCGCGGCCGCGACGTCGACGACCCGCACCCGATCAGCACCGAACGATTCGTGGCCGACCTGACCGACGCGGTGAGGACGCTGGAGGCGCCGGTCACGCTGGTCGGGCATTCGATGGGCGCCCTGCACTCGTGGTGTCTGGCCGCGGAGCGTCCGGAACTGGTCTCCGCGCTGGTGCTCGAGGACATGGCCCCGGACTTTCGCGGCCGCACCACCGGTCCGTGGGAACCGTGGCTACACGCCCTTCCGGTCGAATTCGATTCCGCGGAGCGGATATTCGACGAGTTCGGGCCCGTCGCCGGGCGGTACTTCCTGGAGGCCTTCGACCGCACCGCCACCGGCTGGCGCCTGCACGGTCACACCGCGCGGTGGATCGAGATCGCCGCCGAATGGGGCACCCGCGACTACTGGGAGCAGTGGCATGCGGTGCGGGCCCCGGCCTTGCTCATCGAGGCGGGCAACTCGGTCGCGCCGCCCGGGCAGATGCGGAAAATGGCCGAAACCAACTCTGCCGCAACCTATTTGCGTGTTGCGGAAGCCGGCCACCTAGTTCATGACGAAGCGCCGCAGGTGTACCGCGACGCGGTCGAATCTTTCTTGTCGCGCCCGCGCGTCTGAGTATCGCCAACCGGGTGCTTGACCGCTCGACATGAATAGCGCAGCACTATCTGATAGATTCTTCAATCGTTCAAACATAGAAAGTTTGCATTCTTCAGGAGCGTTATGGTGACGGAGCCGCTGTACAAGCTCAAGGGCGAGTTCTTCAAGACGTTGGGGCACCCGGCGCGGATCAGGATTCTCGAGCTACTCGTGACGGGGGACAAGTCGGTCGGTGAATTACTGCCCGAGGTCGGGCTGGAATCTTCCAACCTGTCCCAACAGTTGGGCGTTCTGCGCCGGGCCGGTGTGGTTGACGCGCTGCGGGACGGCAACACGATGATCTACTCGATCGCCTCGCCGGACATCGCCGAACTGCTGATGGTGGCGCGCAAGGTCCTCAGCGGCGTGCTCAGCGACCGCGTGGCGATGCTGGAAGACCTGCGCGCCGGCGGTGCGGAGTAACGCCATGGGCTGGGTCAGCAAGGCGTTGCGGGTCGGTCGGATCGTCGAACCCGCACCGCCGGCACCGGAGCCAGTGACCAAACCGCCCGCCGGAGTGCGTGGTTCGCTTCAGATCCGGCATGTCGACGCGGGGTCGTGCAATGGGTGCGAGGTGGAAATCGCGGGCGCTTTCGGACCGGTTTATGACGCCGAGCGGTTCGGGGCCCGGTTGGTGGCCTCCCCGCGCCATGCGGATGCGCTGCTGGTCACCGGTGTCGTGACACACAACATGGCCGGCCCGTTGCGCGCCACGATCGAGGCCACGCCCCGACCGCGGCGGGTGATCGCCTGTGGGGACTGTGCCATCAACCGGGGGGTCTTCCGGGACGCCTATGGTGTGGCGGGCGCCGTCGGCGAGGTGGTGCACGTGGACGTGGAAATCCCGGGGTGCCCGCCGGCACCGAGCCAAATCGTCGCGGCCCTGCGGTCGGTGACCGGCAAGTGACCGCGGGGTTGGCGACCGGGGCGGTGGCCGCACCAGACCTGATTCGCCGCGCCGACCGGACATCCATCTGCGCGGGCGTGCTGACCTCCGTGCTGGGCGGGGCCGGGGTATGGGCGGGCACATTGGGAATGCTCGGTCAGGTACACGCGGTCCGCATCGGATGGTTGCTGCCGCTGGCGGGCGTCCAGCTGGGTCTCGATCCGCTGGGCGGATTCTTCATGGCTCTTACGGGGGCGGTCGCGGTCGCGGTCGGGCTGTACGCGATCGGGTATGCCCGGCGCGAACAGCTGGGACAGGTGACCCTGGCGGTGTTGCCGGCGTTTGTCGCGGGAATGCTGCTGGTGCCCGCGGCGGGGTCCGTCACCACTTTCCTGCTGGCATGGGAATTGATGGCGGTCGCGTCGTTGGTGTTGGTGCTGACCCACCACACCCGCCCGCAGGTTCGCTCCGCCGCGTTGGTCTACGCGGTGATGACCCAGCTGGGTTTCGTCGCGATACTGGTCGGGCTGATGGTGTTGTCGGCGGCTGGTGGCGCGGACCGGTTTGCCGACTTGCACCGAATACCGCCGGGCGCGCGCACCGCGGTGTTTCTGTTGACGCTTGTGGGGTTCGGTTCAAAGGCCGGACTGGTACCGCTGCACGCGTGGTTGCCGCGCGCCCACC
Organism: uncultured Actinomycetota bacterium; assembly: GCA_963820045.1. GTDB lineage: Bacteria > Actinomycetota > Actinomycetes > Mycobacteriales > Mycobacteriaceae > Mycobacterium. The sequence continues at coordinate 244,718 of CAWFYN010000010.1, read as the reverse complement.
CGGAGGCCCCGAGCCCGGTGTCGGCGCTGATGAGCGCGGCGATGGTCAACCTCGGGGTCTACGGCATCTGCCGCATCGATCTGCAGCTGCTGGGCCCGGGGCCGCGCTGGTGGGGACTCGCGTTGATGGTCGTCGGTGGGGTGTCGGCGCTCTACGGCGTGGTGCAGGCCTCCGTGGCCACGGATCTCAAACGGCTACTTGCCTATTCGACAACCGAGAACCTCGGGTTGATCACGCTGGCATTGGGGGCCGCCACCCTGTTCGCGGCCGCCGGTGCGCACGGCCCGGCGACAATCGCCGCCGCCGCCGCCATGCTGCACCTCGTTGCGCACGCGGCGTTCAAAAGCCTCGGATTCCTCGCCGCCGGGTCGGTGCTTGCCGCGACCGGGCTGCGTGACCTCGACCGGCTGGGCGGTCTGGCCCGCCGGATGCCGGCGACGACCATCCTGTTCGGGGTCGCCGCGCTCGGGGCGACCGGGCTGCCGCTGGGCGCCGGGTTCGTCAGCGAGTGGCTGCTGGTGCAGTCGCTGATCCACACGGCTCGAGAGCATGCCACCGTCTTGGCGTTGACCACGCCCCTGGCCGTGGGCGCGGTCGCGCTCACCGCGGGCTTGGGCGTGGCGGCAATGGTCAAGGCGTTCGGGATCGGATTCTTGGCGCGCCCGCGTTCAGAGGAGGCGGCCGAGGCTCGCGAGGCACCGCGCACCATGCTGGCCGGCATGGCGATCGCGGCGGCCGCCTGCGTGATGCTGGCCGTGGCACCCGCGGTCCTCGCACCCGCGCTGCGCTCGGCGATCGCCGCACTACCCGCTGCCCGGGCGGTGCAATTCACCAATATGGGCGCCGTAGTGCGACTGCCGGGCCTGCAGGGGTCGATCGCGCCCGGCGTGATCGCCGCCGGCGTCGTACTGGCCGCGCTGATCGCGGCAACGCTGGCGCTTTGGCGGCGAAGCCGGCGTCCGGAACCCGCCATGTTGCCGTTATGGGCTTGCGGCGCAGACGATCTCACCGCGCGGATGCAGTACACGGCCACGTCGTTCGCCGAGCCGCTGCAACGGGTCTTCGATGACGTCCTGCGCCCAGACACCGACATCGAGGTCACTCACTCCGCCGAATCGCGTTATCTGGCCGACAAGATCACCTACCGCACCGCAATCGCCGATGCGATCGAGGAACGCTGCTACGCGCCGGTGATTCAGGCGGTCGTGGCCGCAGCGGGATTGGTGCGGCGCGCCCACACCGGCAGCGTGCACCTGTATCTGGCTTACGGCGCGCTCGGCGTGCTGGTGGTGCTGGTGGTCGCCCGATGAACGTCCTGTCCTACCTCGCGGGCGCCGTCCAGATCGGCAGCGTAATGGTGGGGGCCCCGCTGGTGATCGGCCTTACCCGGCAGGTGCGCGCACGCTGGGAGGGCCGGGCCGGCGGGGGCGTCTTGCAGCCGTGGCGCGACATCGTCAAACAGCTTGGCAAACAACAGATCACGCCCCACGGAACGACCGTGGTGTTCGCCGCCGCGCCCGCGATCGTCGCCGGATCGACGTTGTTGATCGCCGCGATCGCGCCGCTGGTCGCCACCGGATCGCCGCTGGATGTCAGCGCGGACCTGTTCGCCGTGGTCGGTCTGCTGTTCGTGGGCACCGTCGCGTTGACCCTGGCCGGCATCGACACCGGCACCTCGTTCGGCGGCATGGGCGCCAGCCGCGAGATCACCATCGCGGCGCTGGTCGAGCCCACCATTCTGCTGGCCGTTTTCGCGCTGTCCATGCCGGCGGGATCGGCCAATCTCGGTGCCCTGGTGGCGCATACGATCACCCATCCCGGCCAGGTGGTATCACTGGCCGCGGTGCTGGCGTTCGCCGCGCTGGTGATCGTGATCGTCGCCGAGACCGGTCGGCTTCCGGTGGACAACCCGGCGACCCATCTCGAGCTCACGATGGTTCACGAGGCGATGGTCCTCGAATACGCCGGCCCGCGGCTGGCCCTGGTCGAGTGGGCGGCCGGGATGCGGCTGACCGTCCTACTGGCGCTGCTGGCAAACCTGTTCGTGCCGTGGGGCATTGCGAGCGGCCGGCCGGGCGCGGTTGACATCGTCATCGGCGTCGCAGCGGTGGCGGTCAAGGTCGCACTGTTGGCCGGAGTGCTGGCCACCGTGGAGGTGTTCGTCGCCAAGCTGCGGCTGTTCCGGGTGCCCGAGTTGCTGGCCGGGTCCTTCCTACTGGCGCTGCTCGCCGTCGTCGCCGCCAACTTCCTGGCCGTGCCGTCATGACGTACAACACGTTTTCGGTACTGGTCGACCTCGCCGCCGGCGGGCTGCTGTTGGCCGCGGTGCTGATCGTGTGGCGCCGCGACCTGACCGCCATCATCCGGCTGCTGGCATGGCAGGGCGTCGCGCTGGCGGCCATTCCCGTGCTGCGCGGGGTCTACGACGGCGACGGCGCGCTCATCGGTGTCGGTGTCGCCGTGCTGGTGTTGCGGGTTGCGGTGCTGCCGCGGCTGCTGGCCCGCGCGCTCGGCGTCGAGTCGCAATCGCGCCGCGAAGCCACCCCGTTGGTCAACACCGCCACGTCGCTGCTCATCACCGCCGCGCTGACGCTGGCCGCGTTCGCCGCCACGCGGTCCCTGGTGAATCTGCAGCCCGCCGCCACCACCACCAGCGCGGTGCCGGCCGCCACCGCGGTGGTGCTCATCGCGCTGCTCGTGATGGTCACGCGGCGGCACGCGGTGTCGCAGGCCGCGGGATTTCTCATGCTGGACAACGGAATCGCCGCCACCGCATTCCTGCTCACCGCCGGGGTGCCGCTGATCGTCGAACTCGGCGCCTCGCTGGACGTGCTGTTCGCGGTCATCGTCATCGGGGTGCTGATGGGCCGGCTGTCTCGTGCCTTCGGCGGTGCCGACCTGGACGCGTTGCAGGAGCTGCACGACTGATGACCGGTCTACTGCTCGCCGCGATCCTCGCCCCCGTCGTTGCCTCGATCGCCACCCTGGTTGCCGGATGGCGTCGGGCGACCGCGACCCTGATCGTGTTGTCGGCGGCGACGGTGCTCGCATGTGGCACTGCGCTCGCGTTCCGTGTCGGATCGGGCACCCGATTCGCGTTGGGCGGACTGCTGCGACTCGACGCGCTCACCGTCACCATGCTGATCGTCATCGGAATCGTCGCCACGCTGGCAACCTGGGCCAGCATCGGCTACCTCGACGTCGAACTGGCAGACGGCCACACCGACATGCGCGGCGCTCGGGTGTACGGGGCCCTGACGGCGGGCTTCTTGGCAGCGATGGTTATCGCCGTGTGCGCCAACAACATCGGCGTGGTCTGGATCGCGATCGAGGCGACGACGGTGATCACCGCCTTCCTGGTCGGGCACCGCCGTACCCGCGGCGCCCTCGAAGCGACCTGGAAGTACGTCGTGATCTGCTCGGTCGGAATCGCCATCGCCTTCCTTGGCACCGTGCTGCTGTACTACGCCGCCGAGCATGCCGGTGCGCCGGCCGCCGCGGCCCTGAACCTCGACGTGTTGACGGCACATGCCCGAGGGCTCGATCCCGACATCGCTCGACTGGCGGGCGGGCTGCTGCTCATCGGCTACGGCGCCAAAGTCGGGCTGTTTCCGTTCCACACCTGGCTGGCCGACGCCCACAGTCAGGCCCCGGCGCCGGTTTCGGCGCTGATGAGCGGGGTGCTGCTGTCGGTGGCTTTCTCGGTATTGATTCGCCTCAAGCCGATCATCGACACCGCCACCGGTCCCGTTTTCATGCGGTCGGGCCTGCTGGTGCTCGGGCTGGCGACGCTGGTGATCGCGGCCCTGATGCTGACGGTGACGCCGGACATCAAACGCATGCTCGCCTACTCCTCCATGGAGAACATGGGCTTGATCGCGATCGCCGCAGCGGCCGGAACCCCGCTGGCCATCGCGGCGCTGCTGCTGCACGTCCTCGCTCATGGGATCGGCAAGACGGTCCTCTTCCTGGCGAGCGGCCAGCTGCAGGCCGCGCACAACTCGACCGCGATCGCTGACATCAGTGCCGTGCTGCGGCGTTCGCGCCTTATCGGTGTGTCGCTTGCCGTCGGGGTGATCGTGCTGCTGGGACTGCCGCCGTTCGCGATGTTCGCCAGCGAGTTGGCCATCGTCCGTTCACTGGCCGACGCCCGGCTCACCTGGGCGCTGGCCGCGGGCATGCTGTTGGTCGCGGTTGCCTTCGCCGCGCTCGCGCGCAACTCGGGCCGCATCCTGCTGGGCGGCCCGATCGGCGCGCCGGAAATCGCCGTCCCGCGAACGGTGGCGGCGGCCCTGCTCGTCGGCATCGCCGCATCGATCGCCCTCGGTATCACCGCCGGACCGCTCACCGACCTGTTCGCCGCCGCGGCCGGCGCCGTCGGGGGGCCGCGGTGAGGCGTCAATGGCAGCGCCACCGGCTGTCTCAGGGCAAGCTGGCAGACATGGCAGAAGACCTGCTGGGCAACGGGTTTCGCTTGGCCTTGGTGGCCGCCCACGACGACGAAGCCGCCTTCCGAATCGTCTACCTGTTCCTCGCCGGCCGGCCGGATCGCCGCGTCGAGCTCGAATGCGTTGTGCCGAAGGATGATCCGGCGGTTCGATCACTGGCCTATCTGTCGTTCGCGGCCAGCCGGTTCGAGCGCGAAATGGCGGACCTGTATGGGATCCGGTGCGTCGGCCATCCCAAAGCACGCCGACTGGTGCGGCACGCGCACTGGCCCGAGACGTGGTATCCCATGCGCGCAGACGCGTCGACCGCACCCAAATTCGATGGCGCCGGCCGTTTCCCCTTCGTCACCGTCGAGGGACCCGGGGTGTATGAGATCCCGGTAGGTCCCGTGCACGCGGGGTTGATCGAACCCGGCCATTTCCGCTTCTGGGTCGCCGGCGAAACCGTCCTACGACTCAAGGCCCGGCTGTGGTTCGTGCACCGGGGGCTGGAGAAGCTCTTCGAGGGCCGGCCGACCGGCGACGCGGTCGATCTGGCCGAACGCGTCAGCGGCGACACCTCCGTCGCGCATGCTCTCGCGCACTGCCTCGCCATCGAGGACGCGCTCGGGATGGAACTTCCCGACGAGGTGCACCGGTTGCGGGCACTGCTGGTCGAACTCGAACGCCTCTACAACCACGCCGCCGATCTGGGCGCGCTGGCCAACGACGTCGGGTTCGGGCTCGCCCACGCGCACGCTCAACGCGTCCGCGAAGAGCTGCTGCGGCTCAACGCCGCGGTGACCGGGCATCGGCTGCTGCGCGGAGCCGTTCGCCCGGGAGCGGTCTCGTTGCGGGCGTTGCCCGATGTCAGCGCGCTGCGACGTATCGCCACCGACGTCGCCGAGATCGCCGAACTGACCCTGCACAACAGCGTGGTGTACGACAGGTTCGCCGGGACCGCCGTGCTGCGCCAAGAAGACGCTCACGCTCTCGGGTGCCTGGGCTATGTCGCACGCGCCAGCGGCATGCGCACCGACGCCCGACTCGAACACCCCACCACCGCACTGCCCGTCACCGAGATCGACGCCGCGGCGGGTGACGTGCTGGCCCGCTACACCGTGCGGCGCGACGAATTCGCCGCGTCCACCGAGCTGGCCTGCCATCTGATCGAGTCACACAGCGGTCCAACCGAATACGCGCAAATCCCACCGGCGCCGCGCACGTCCCGCAGTGGCATCGGCATCGTCGAAGGTTGGCGCGGCACGATCGTCCACCGCGTCGAAGCCGACGCCGCCGGTCGGATCACCCGCGCGAAGATCGTCGACCCGTCGTGGTTCAACTGGCCCGCGCTGCCCGTCGCGATGGCCGACACTATCGTCCCCGACTTCCCACTGGCCAACAAAAGCTTCAACCAGTCCTACGCCGGCAATGACCTCTGATGATCGTCCTGCGCAACTACGCTTCGCCCAGCAACGCGAACCGGCCGTCGACCGTCCTCGTGACCAGGCCGTCGGCCAGCAACGAATCCAGTGCCCGGTCGCGCTGGGCGGTATCGGTCTGCCACGCCACGTCAAGCTCCGACCGGGTGACCGGAGAATCGTTGCCGCGCAACACATCCAGCAGGCGTCCGCGGACCTGCCGATCGGTCCCGGCGTAGGTCTGCACCCGCCGGGCCGGCCCCTGCGCCGGGGAATAGCCGGCGTCGCGCCACGCGCACCGGGCGAGTGGGCACAACCCGCACCGCGGCGTTCGCGCGGTGCACACCGTCGCGCCGAGTTCCATCAAGGCGACCGAAAATTGTGGCGCCGTTCGGTTCCTGGGCAGCAGCGCCGAGACGTCGGCCATGTCACGCGCCGCCGAGGCCGAACCGGCGTCGGCAAGCCCGTGCACGGCGCGGGCCACCACCCGGCGCACGTTGGTGTCCACCACCGGAACCCGTTGGCGGTAGGCGAAACAGGCGATGGCGCGCGCCGTGTAGCTGCCGATGCCGGGCAGCGTCAGCAGGGTGTCGACGTCGTCGGGAACCACGTCGTCGTGGTCGCGCGCTATGACCGTCGCGCATTCGTGCAAGCGCTTGGCCCGCCTCGGATAACCCAGCTTTCCCCAGGCGCGCAGCACGTCGGCGGCGCTGGCCGCGGCGGTGGCCGACGGGGTGGGCCAGCGCCGCACCCAGTCCGGCCAGATCGGCAGCACCCGCGACACCGGGGTCTGCTGCAGCATGAATTCGCTGACCAGGATCTGCCACGCACCGACGCCGGGTTCCCGCCAGGGCAGGTCGCGGCGGCATCGTTCGTACCACCCGAGCAACGCGGCGGCCGAAATATTTGGCCGTCCGCTCTCCGGCCGATGCGGCATGATGTCAGCCATGCCTAACACCAGCCCGGTAACCGCGTGGAAAGCACTCAAAGAGGGTAACGAGCGATTCGTTGCCGGGAAGCCGCAGCACCCCAGCCAGAGTGTCGAACACCGGACCAGCCTGGCCGCCGGGCAGAAGCCCACCGCGGTCGTGTTCGGCTGCGCGGACAGCCGGGTGGCGGCCGAGCTCATTTTCGACCAGGGTCTGGGCGACATGTTCGTGGTGCGCACCGCCGGCCAGGCCATCGACTCGGCGGTGCTGGGCTCCATCGAGTTCGCGGTGACGGTCCTCGATGTGCCGCTCATCGTCGTGTTGGGTCATGACAGCTGCGGTGCCGTCAAGGCGGCCCTGGCCGCCATCAACGACGGTGCGATCCCGGGCGGTTTCGTGCGGGACGTGGTGGAACGGGTCGCACCCTCGATCCTGATGGGCCGCCGCGACGGCCTGAGTCGCGTCGACGAATTCGAGGAACGGCACGTGCGCGAAACGGTGGCGCAGCTCATGGAGCGTTCGACGGCGATCGCCGCGCGGGTGGGGGCGGGGAACCTGGCGATAGCCGGGGCCACCTATCACCTCGCCGACGGGCGCGCGGCGCTCTGCCACCACGTCGGTGACATCGGCGAATAGGGGCGAATAGGGGCGAATAGGGAGCCAATGCCGCCTTCGCCCGGCCGTCACTAACACGGCGATCAGCCAGCAAACCCCGCGACACGCCGGGGCGGGTCAGGCAACTCGGCGTGACCTGGACCTACGCTGCAAACGTGCTGGATCTGGAACCGCGAGGCCCGCTACCAACCGAGATCTATTGGCGGCGCCGTGGCCTGGCCGTGGGCGTCGCGGTCGTCGTCGTAGGGATCGTGGTCGCCGCGGTCATCGCCTTCATGGGACACAACGCGGGCGCCAAGCCCGCCAGTGCCGACAAGCCCAATTCCGCTCAAAGCAAGCCGGGCTCGCCCGCGCCGCAGGCGCCCCCGCCGGCGGCGCCCGGGGAGCAACCCACCCCGGTCGTGCCGCAACAGGGGCAGAACCCGGAGATGCCCACACCGACCGCCGCCGTGCAGCCGCCGCCGGTGCTGAAAGAGGGCGACGATTGCCCCGATTCGACGATGGCCGTCAAGGGCCTGACCAACGCGCCCCAATTCTTCATCGGTGATCAGCCGAAGTTCACCATGGTCGTCACCAACATCGGCCTGGTGTCGTGCAAGCGTGACGTCGGGGCCGCGGTGCTGGCGGCCTACGTGTACTCGCTGGACAACAAGCGGCTGTGGTCGAACCTGGACTGCGCGCCGTCCAACGAGACGCTGATCAAGACCTTCACCCCGGGCGAGCAGGTGACGACCGCGGTGACCTGGACGGGCATGGGGTCGGCGCCGCACTGTCCGCTGCCGCGGCCGGCGATCGGGCCGGGCACCTACAACCTCGTCGTGCAGCTGGGCAACCTGCGTTCCCAGCCGGTCCCGTTCGTCATGAACCAGCCGCCACCGCCGCCGGGCCCGGTGCCCGGGCCGGGTCAGCCGGCCGTCGCCCCGCCGCCCGAGGCGCCGCCGGTGGCGCCGGTCCCCGCGGGCTAGCCAGCCCAGCGCACCATCAGCTCAGCGGGTCGGAGATAGTCGACTCCGCCAGCTGCGACAGACCCTCCCGCACGTGGCGGGCCCACATCGCGCCGATGCCCTCGACCGACTGCAGGTCGCCGGCGCTGGCCGCGAGCAGGCCCTGCAGCGTCCCGAACGACCGGACCAGTAGGTCGGAGTGGGCGAACTGCAGCCGCGGGATGCTGGCCAGCGCGCGGTAACCGCGCGGGCTGACCGCCGAGTCCTGCGCCTCCGCCGTCGTCGGATAGCCGAAAACCTTTGCCAGCGCTGTCAATTCGAGCAGTTCGGTGTCCGAGAGGGCGTCCAGCTCGTCGAGGGTCGCGGTCATCTGTGCCTTGGACAGCGGCTCGGGGCTGGCGTGATAGTCGCGCACGGCCAGTTCCCGCGCGATGTCGTTGCCGCCCAGCAGCTCGTCGAGCTGCAGCCGCAGCTGACGCCCGTCGGTGCCCAGCTCGACGACGTCATAGTCGATCACCAGGCCGATCCGCCGGACCAGCTCGAGTCGCTGCACCACCGTCATCACGTCGCGCAGCGTGACGAAGTCCTCGATCTCGGCGAGCGACAGTTGCCTGCTGACCTCGTCGAGCCTGGTCTTGTACCGCTCCAGGGTCGCGATCGCCTGGTTGGCCCGCGACAGGATGGTCGCGGAATCGGCCACCACGTGGCGTTCGCCGCCGACGTAGACGGTCACGATGTTCATCGAGTGGCTCACCGAGATCACCGGGTAGCCGGTCTGAATCGCCGCCCGTTCCGCCGAGCGGTGACGCGTTCCCGACTCGTCGGTGGCAATCGACGGATCGGGCACCAGCTGCACGTTGGCCCGCACGATGCGGCTGCCGTCGGTCGACAGCACGACGGCGCCGTCCATCTTCGACAGCTCCCGCAGCCGGGTCGGGGCATACCGGACATCGAGGGCGAAGCCGCCGTCGCAGATGGCCTCGACGTTTTCGTCGTTGCCGAGCACGATCAGCGCGCCGGTGCGGCCACGCAGGATGCGCTCCAGGCCGTCCCGCAGCCCGGTGCCCGGAGCCAGGCGGGCGACGGTCTCACGCAGTGTCGGACGAGTCACAGCGTGTCATTGTGCGGCCCCAGCGCGTTATGCGTCCAGCCGCTGCGGGGCTCGGCGATGGCTTTCATGTGTTTCAGGGCCGCGGCGATGGTCGGTGCCCGCAGCGCCCGCATCCCGCTCGGCACTATCTCGCGTCGCGGGTCGTCGCCGTCCGGGATGAGCGCGATGCTGAATCCCTGCCGCGCGGCCTCGCCCAGCCGCCGGTCCATGCCGCTGACCCGCCGCAGGTCGCCCGCCAGCCCCACCTCGCCGATCATCACCGCCGTCGTCGGCAACGGCAGACCGGAGTAGGCCGAGGCCAGCGCCATCGCGACGGCCAGATCCGAGGAGGGATCGGTCAACCGCATGCCGCCCACGGTGGACAGGTAAATGTCGTTGACGCCGACGGTCAGCCTGCCGTGTTTTTCCAGCACGGCGCTGATCATCGCGGCCCGTGAGTGGTCGATGCCGCTCACGGCGCGGCGCGGCGAGCCGCCCCCCGGCGTCGCCAGCAGCGCCTGGACCTCCCCGATGAGGGGCCGCTTGCCGTCCAGGGTGACGGTTATCGCGGTGCCGGCGACCGGCGCCGGCCGCTGATCCAGGAAGAGGTTCGACGGGTCGGACACGTCCTCGATCCCGCTGTCGTGAAGCAAGAAACAGCCGACCTCGTCGGCCCCGCCGAACCGGTTCTTGATCCCGCGAACCATCCGCAGCGGCCCGTTGCGGTCGCCCTCGAAATGCAGCACCACGTCAACGAGGTGTTCCAGCGAGCGCGGACCGGCGATGGCCCCGTCCTTGGTGACGTGGCCGACCAGGATGAGCGCGACGCCGTTGGCCTTCGCGGCCGCGGTCAGCGCGGCGGTGACCGCGCGCACCTGCGTGACCCCGCCGGCGACGCCGTCGGCCTCCGTCGTGGACATCGTTTGTACCGAGTCCACGATCACCAGGGCGGGCCGCACCGTCGCGATGTGGTCCAGCACCGTGTGCACGTCGGATTCCGCGGCCAGGTAGACCTCGTCAGCGCCGCAACCGATCCGGTCCGCGCGCAGCCGGATCTGACCGGCGGACTCCTCACCGGAGATGTACAGCGCGCGCCGACCCGCAAGCGCCCAGCGATGGGCCACCTTGAGCAGCAGCGTCGACTTACCCACGCCGGGATCGCCCGCCAGCAGCGTGACCGAACCGGGCACCACCCCGCCGCCGAGCACGCGGTCGAGCTCTCCGACACCGGTCGAGCGGTGCTGGCTGGCGTTCGGTTCGATGGAAGTGATCGGGACCGCTCGCGAGGCCGAAGCCGAGCCCAGCGCCGCGCGACGGCCGCCGACGGCGCTCAGTACCGGCGCCTCGTCAACGGTGCCCCAGGTGCCGCACTCCAAGCAGCGGCCCACCCACTTGGCGGTGACGTGCTGGCATTCGGAGCAGCGGTATTGGGAGCGTGCGGTTGCCACGCCATGACGGTATCGAGCCGGTATGACAAATCCCCGCTATGACAGGCGGTTACGCCCGGCTAGCTTTCCCCTGGCGGGGCCAGCCCGGCCGAAACCGGCACCAGCACGGTGGCCTGGCCGGCCTTCTCGAAATTGAAGGTGAAGTTGTACAGGAGGCCGTTGCTGATCGGCTTGGCCAGCGTCACGATCGCCTTGGCCGCATTGCTCGAGCCCATGGGGCCGGGCCCCACCTTCTGGCCCTCCGGCGTGCCGATCAACAGCATGCCGCCGGCGGGCAGTCGACCGTCCCCGCTCAGTGCCACCGAGCCGACGTCGCTGGTGATGCTGAGCAGTCGGTCGGGCACGTCCGGCGACTGGTTGATGGCCACCAACACCAGGTCCACCGCCCGGCCCGGCTGCACGGCGTCCCCGGTCTGCGCGGCCTGGATGCGGATGTTCCGCAGCGCCACGTTGTTGAACGTGACCTTGTTGCCGTTGATGGCGGGCTCCTGGACGGCCATCTGCGAGACCTGGCCGGCCCCGCAGCCGCTGAGCAGGACGGCGACCACCGCGATGAGGCCGACGAACGCGGCCCGAACGGTCGGCGCGGGCAGGCGAAGGGGGAGGCTCATCTCGAAGCGGTTCACTCAACGCCTCCTGCTAGGCCGGTTCCACTGATGCAACTATGCACAGTAGTAGGAAGGGTTCGTGGGCGGTAGCGCGGGGCGCAGGACCAGCCAAGGAGCCCTCTCGCGGGGCCCCTTGGGGCCGCTCGCGGCGCCGAATGAGCGCATTGGTAATGTGCATCACTGCACGTTCTGCTCCCCCTGTCAACCCCTAATCTGCGCGTGTTGTGCCCCTGACCTGCATCGTTACTCCGCACGCGATTGGGCGGCCGTGTTAGAATGAAGTAACGAAAGGGGCTCGAATCAGATGATCTTCAAGGTCGGCGACACCGTTGTTTACCCACATCACGGTGCTGCGTTAGTCGAGGCGATTGAAACCCGCACCATCAAAGGGGAACAAAAGGAATATCTCGTCTTGAAGGTGGCGCAGGGAGACCTCACAGTTCGAGTACCCGCCGATAACGCCGAGTACGTCGGCGTCCGCGACGTGGTCGGGCAGGAAGGCCTCGACAAGGTTTTCCAGGTGCTGCGCGCTCCGCACACCGAAGAGCCGACCAACTGGTCGCGCCGTTACAAGGCAAATCTGGAAAAGCTGGCCTCCGGCGATGTCAACAAGGTGGCCGAGGTAGTGCGCGACCTGTGGCGTCGCGACCAGGAGCGCGGCTTGTCCGCCGGCGAGAAGCGCATGCTGGCCAAGGCCCGCCAGATTCTGGTCGGCGAATTGGCGCTGGCCGAGAGCACCGACGACGCCAAAGCGGAAACCATCCTCGACGAGGTTCTGGCCGCCGCTTCCTGAAGGCCCTGACGCGTCGGTGGTCACGGGGACGGGCTCTACTGGCACGGTGGTCGCAGTGGTCCCGGCCGCGGGGTCGGGAGAGCGACTGGGCGCCGGCATTCCCAAGGCATTCTGCGAGGTCGACGGGCGCATCCTGCTCGACCGCGCCGTCAGTGGTTTGCTGAAATCCGGAGTCGTCGACCACGTGGTGGTCGCGGTCCCGGTAGCCCGGGTCGATGAGGCCGAGCGGACCCTGGGCGGGCGGGCGACGGTCGTCGCCGGCGGAGCCGACCGCACCGCATCGGTGAGCCTGGCGCTGGCGGCACTCGCCGGTGACCCCGAGTTCGTGCTGGTGCACGACGCCGCCCGCGCCCTGACACCCCCCGCGCTGATCGTGCGCGTGGTGGACGCGTTGCGGGCCGGGCACGACGCCGTCGTGCCCGCGCTGCCGCTGCATGACACCATCAAGGCCGTGGACGCCAACGGTGTGGTCCTGGGCACGCCCGAGCGGGCTGGCCTGCGCGCCGTGCAGACCCCGCAAGGCTTCGCCCGCGACTTGCTGCTGCGGGCCTACCAGCGCGCCGGCACCGCCGACTTCACCGACGACGCATCTCTCGTCGAGCAGGTCGGGGGCCAGGTTCAGGTGGTCGACGGCGACCCGCTGGCGTTCAAGATCACCACCCCGCTCGACCTGTTGCTGGCCGAAACGATAGTGCGCCGATGAGCGAGCCGCTTCGGATTCCGAGGGTCGGCCTCGGTATCGACGTGCACCCGATCGAACCCGGGCGGGCCTGCTGGCTGGTGGGCCTGCTGTTTCCCGGCGCCGACGGCTGCGCCGGACACTCCGACGGCGACGTGGGGGCGCACGCGCTGTGCGACGCCCTGCTGTCGGCCGCTGGGCTGGGTGATATCGGCGCGGTCTTCGGGGTCGACGATCCACGCTGGGAAGGCGTCGGCGGCGCCGACATGCTGCGCCACGTGGTCGACCTGATCTCGCGGGACGGCTTTCGGGTCGGCAACGCCGCGGTTCAGCTGATCGGCAACCAGCCGAGGGTGGGCCCGCGCCGCGACGAGGCGCAGCGGCTGCTCTCCGAAGTGCTCAGGGCGCCGGTCTCGGTGGCCGCGACGACGACCGACGGGCTGGGCCTGACCGGTCGCGGCGAGGGCCGCGCCGCCATCGCCACCGCGTTGGTCGTTCCCCCCGGCTAGGGCGCGCGCGGCGCGGAGCAACTCGAACCACCCGGTAAGCTGGCCCGTCGTGACCGATCGCGCCCGCTTGCGGCTACACGACACGGCAGCCGGTGCCGTGCGTGATTTCGTCCCGCTGCGCGAGGGCCACGTCTCCATTTACCTGTGTGGCGCCACGGTTCAGGGCCTGCCGCACATCGGCCATGTCCGCAGCGGCGTGGCCTTCGACATCCTGCGCCGCTGGCTGATGGCGCGCGGCTGCGACGTCGCATTCATCCGCAACGTCACCGACATCGACGACAAGATCCTCAACAAGGCCGCGGCGGCCGGCCGGCCGTGGTGGGAATGGGCGGCCACCTACGAGCGCGCATTCAGCGCCGCCTACGACGCCTTGGACGTGCTGCCGCCGTCGGCCGAGCCGCGAGCCACCGGGCACATCACCCAAATAGTCGAGCTGATCGAGCGCTTGATCGAATCCGGTCACGCCTATGCCGCCGGCGGCGACGTCTACTTCGACGTGCTCAGCTACCCGGACTACGGCCAGCTGTCCGGCCACAAGATCGACGACGTCCATCAGGGCGAGGGCGTGGCCACCTGCAAGCGCGATCAGCGCGACTTCACGCTGTGGAAGGGTGCCAAGCCCGGCGAGCCGTCATGGCCCACACCTTGGGGCCGCGGCCGACCCGGCTGGCACTCGGAATGCGTCGCGATGGCGCACGAATACCTGGGCGCGGACTTCGACATCCATTGCGGTGGAATGGACTTGGTCTTCCCGCACCACGAGAACGAGATCGCGCAGAGCCGCGCCGCCGGCGACGGATTCGCCCGCTATTGGCTGCACAACGGCTGGGTCACCATGGGCGGCGAGAAGATGAGCAAATCGCTGGGCAACGTGTTGGCCATACCGGCGATTTTGCAGCGCGTGCGACCGGCGGAGCTGCGCTACTACCTGGGCAGCGCCCACTACCGTTCGATGCTCGAATTCTCCGACACCGCCCTGCAGGACGCGGTGAAAGCCTATGTGGGCGTTGAGGAATTCCTGCACCGCGTCCGCGTTCGCGTCGGTGCGGTCGAGCCCGGCGAATGGACTCCGCGGTTCGCCGAGGCGCTCGACGATGACCTGGCGGTCCCGGCCGCGCTGGCCGAGGTGCATCACGCCCGGGCCGAGGGCAACCGGGCCCTCGACACCGGCGATCACGAGGGCGCGCTGCAGCATGCCCGCGCGATCCGCGCCATGATGGGAATCCTGGGTTGCGACCCGCTCGACGAGCGCTGGGAAACCCGGGACGAGACTCTGGCCGCGCTGGCGGCCGTGGAGGTGTTGGTGCGCGCCGAACTGGAGAACCGGGACAAGGCCCGCGACCAACGCAATTGGGCGCTCGCCGACGAGATCCGGGATCGGCTGAAGGCCGCCGGCATCGAGGTCACCGATACCGCCGATGGGCCGCAGTGGGAGCTGTTGGCCCGCGAAGAGAAGCGCTCGAAGTAGATGGCCGGCAATTCGCGGCGCCGCGGAGCTATACGCAAAGCGGGCAGCAAGAAGGGGCCCACGGTGGGTTCGGGCGGTCAGCGTCGCCGCGCGCTGGAGGGCCGGGGTCCCACGCCGCCGGCGCACCTGCGTCCCAACCATCCCGCCGCCAAGCGCGGCCAGACGCAGGCGCGGCGGCCCGCCAAGCGCACCACCGACGAGACCGAAACGGTGCTCGGCCGCAACCCGGTGCTGGAGTGCCTGCGCGCCGGTGTCCCGGCGACCGCGCTTTACGTTGCCCTGGGCACCGACGCCGACGAGCGGGTCACCGAATCCGTAACCCGCGCAGCGGATTCAGGGATCTCAATCCTCGAGGTGCCGCGCGCCGACCTGGACCGGATGACCAGCAACCACCTGCATCAGGGCATCGCGTTGCAGGTGCCGCCGTACAGCTACGCCCACCCCGACGACTTGGTGGCGGCCGCGATCAACTCGCCGCCCGCGTTGCTGGTCGCGCTGGACAACATCTCCGATCCCCGCAACCTGGGCGCGATCGTGCGTTCGGTCGCGGCATTCGGGGGTCACGGGGTGCTGATCCCGCAGCGACGTTCAGCGTCGGTGACGGCGGTGGCCTGGCGCACCAGCGCCGGGGCCGCGGCCCGCATCCCGGTGGCCCGGGCCACCAATCTCACCAGGACGCTTAAGGATTGGGCCGACCGCGGAATCCGGGTGGTCGGACTGGACGCGGACGGCGACACCGCGGTCGACGACTTGGACGGCGGCGACCCGCTGGTGGTTGTCGTCGGGTCGGAAGGCAAGGGGCTGTCGCGACTGGTGCGGCAGAACTGCGACGAGGTGGTGTCCATCCCGATGGCCGGGCGCACGGAATCGTTGAACGCCTCGGTGGCCGCCGGGGTGGTGCTCGCCGAAATTTCCCGCCAGCGCAGGGTTTAGTTGATCGCCCGCGTCGCCGTTGCACTGGTGGCTCTGGCGGTGCTTCTCGCGTCGCCGGCCGCGGCGGAAGCGGCCGGGTTCGACTTGCAGGCCCATCGCGGCGGGCGCGGCGAGACGACCGAGGAATCTTTGCGGGCGTTCGCCAAATCACTCGAACTGGGCGTCAGCACACTCGAACTCGACATCGTCCTCACCAAGGATGGTCAACCCCTGGTGTGGCATGACCCGACGATCGCCGCGCAAAAGTGCACCGACACCGCGCCGGCGTTCCTCGGCGACCCGGCGTATCCGTACGTCGGGAAGCTGGTGCACGACCTCACCGTGGCGCAGATCCGAACACTCGACTGCGGACTGCGTCTCGCTGAGTTTCCCGATGCTGAGGTGGTGCGCGGCAACAAGATAGCGACGTTGCCTGACGTCTTCGCGCTCACCGATTCCTACCATGCCGGGGTTCGCTTCAACATCGAAACGAAGGTCGAGGCCGATAAGCCGGGCGCCTCGGCGGGACCCCAGGAGTTCGTCGACGTGATACTGGCGGCGGTCAGGTCGGCGGGCAAGGTTGATCGCGTGGAGATCCAGAGTTTCGACTGGCGGACCCTGCCCATGGTGCACCGAGCGGAGACCTCGATCCCGTTGGTGGCCTTGTACGACGAGCAGACCTGGGTGCCGGATTCGCCGTGGGTGGCCGGTGAAAGTCCGGCCGCGATCGGCGACCCGATGATCGGGGCGAAGTTGGTGGGCGCCGACGTCGTGTCGCCCAATTACGCACTCGTCACCGGCACACCCTATGTCGACCATGCGCATTCGTTGGGGCTCAAGGTCATTCCGTGGACGGTCGACGATCCGGCCGCCATGCGCGAGCAGATCGATTACGGCGTCGACGGCATCATCACGGACTTCCCAACACGGCTGCGCCGGGTGCTGGCCGACCTCGGCATGCCGCTGCCGCCGGCGTACCACCGCGGTTAGGTGCCGAGCAGCCAGGCCGACGCCCACAGCGCCAGCACCGCGACCACCAGGGCGGCGGGCACGGTGCACAGCCCGAGGCGGGTGTATTCCCCGACGCCGGCATCGACACCGTGCTGGCGAAGCACCCGCCGCCACAACAGGTTTGACAGTGAGCCGACGTAGGTCAGGTTGGGCCCGATGTTCACCCCGAGCAGGACCGCCAGGATTGCGACGGGTCCGCTCGGCGCGACCAGTGGCAGCAGCACCAGGGTGGCGGGCAGGTTGTTCACGACGTTGGCCAGCACCGCGGCCACCGCGGCGATGGCGAGCAGCGCAGGCAGTGTCGACCCGGATGGCAGCACCGCCGACATCGCCCTGTCCATGCCGTTGAGCATGACCGCCCGCACCACGACGCCCAGCGCGAGCACGAACACCAGGAACGACACGTGCGCCGAGCGGGCGATGTCGGCCACCGAGGTGTGCCGACGGCTCAGGCTGCGCGCGGCCAGCACGGCGGCGCCGGCGAGCGCCACCCAGGCCGGGTCCACCCCGATGGACTGGGCGACCGCGAACCCGGCCAGCGTCAGCCCCACGACCACCAACACGAACACCGGCGGCCGCGGCGCCGGGCCGGGTTGCTCCGGGTGCGGCTGCACGCGCAGGTCGCCGGCGAAAAACCAGCGAAATACCGCGTACAGCGTGGCCACCACGCCCACCCACGGCAACGCCATCAGCAGGGTGAACCGCGTGAACGAAACGTTGGCGGTGTGAAACGCCAGCAGGTTGGTCAGATTCGACACCGGCAACAGCAGGGAGGCGCCGTTGGCCAGGTGCGCGGTGGCATAGGCGTAGGGCCGCACCGGGGTCCGCAGCCGGCGGACGGCGGCCAGCACCACCGGGGTGAGCAACACCACCGCGGTGTCCAGGCTCAGCACGGCGGTGATCAGCGCGGCGACGACGAAAACCCGCCGCAGCAGGCCACCCGACGCGACGCGGCCGCGCCCGATCGCCGCACCCGCCGCCTCGAACAGGCCCTCATCGTCGCACAGCTTGGCCAGCACCAGCACCGCGCCCAGGAACCCGACCACCCCCGAAAGCCCGGCCACCTCCTCGGCGGCCTGATGCACCGATATCGCGCCGACCGCGATCAGGACGAGGGCCGCGGGGACCGCCGCCGCCGCCTCCGGCCAGCCCCTCGGGCGCACGACGGCGAAGGCCAGGACAGCAGCGAGCAGCACCAGCGCAAGGGTCAGGGTCAATGTCTTAAAACCGCTTCACGCCCAGGGGTTTTCGCGCCGCCACACCGTTGGCAGGTGCAGGGCGACACCGTCCTGTGCGGCCAGCTCGTCGAGGACGCGGATGGACACGTCCAGGTCGTCGCCCGCATAGGGTAACGCGCGCAGCGGTTTTGACAGCGGTCGAAAGAAGTCGTCCCAGTGAATGAGGATCACCCGGCGCGCCCTGACCGCGCGCACGGTCTCGGTCCAGTAGTCGATCAGGTATGGCCTCGGCTGCAGGCCCAGCTGCCCGACGGACAGATAGACGGCGTCGGCGCGGTGGCCGGCCAGCGCGCCGCTGACGAATCCGGCGCTGCCCTGGATCAGCAGCCGCCGTCCCGACGGCCGGTGGTGCACCAGCGTCGACCAGGACTCCCCGCAGCGGAATCCGGAAGCCTTGACCGGCGGGATCAGCGGCGCATCGATCGTGCCCGGAAACCGGTCCGGCGGGCAGTGACGGGACGCCACGAGCGTCACGTCGTAGGCGCCCAACGCGATCGGCGTGCC
The DNA here is from genome assembly GCA_963820045.1 of uncultured Actinomycetota bacterium. Classification (GTDB taxonomy): domain Bacteria; phylum Actinomycetota; class Actinomycetes; order Mycobacteriales; family Mycobacteriaceae; genus Mycobacterium. The sequence continues at coordinate 226,122 of CAWFYN010000010.1, read as the reverse complement.
GCTGGCGGCGACCACGAGGCGGTCCTCGGGCAGCCCGTATCCGCGCCCGACATTGGCCGCCGACTCACCGCCGACCAGCCGTGCGCCGGTGCGGTCGGCGACCAGCGCGGAATCCAGCACGTGGTCGATGTGGGTGTGCACCGGGACGACGGCCTCCAGCCGGAACACCTTGGCCCGGGCCAGGCAGCCGTCGACGCGGGCCGGTGACGGCGCCACCTTGCCGGCGGCCACCCGCGCCAGGCCCGGCCGGGAGAAGTAGCCGTCGGTCAGCAGCGCCGATGTTCCGTCGTCGATGAGCAGCGTCGCCACACCCATCCACGTCACCGACAGGGACCCGGGTTCGGCGGCGGGCGCGTCGAACCGATCCGCGTACCGCGCGATGTCGGGCCGACCGAATTTCAGCCGCATCAGCGAAATGGCCCGATCTCGACGCCGGCGGCCGTGAGCCGGTCGCGGACGGCGATCGCGATCTGCACCGCACCGGGCGAATCGCCGTGCACGCAAACCGATTCCACGCTGACCGCGACCGGTGTGCCGTCAATGGCGGTGACCCGGCCGGAGGTCACCATGCCCACCACGCGGTCGGCGATCGCCGCCGGGTCTCCCAGCACCGCGCCGGGTTCGCGGCGGGACACCAACTGGCCGTCCGCCCGGTAGGCGCGGTCGGCGAAGGCCTCGGCCACCGTGCGCAGGCCGCGGCGCGACGCCTCCTGGAAAAGGGCCGAGCCCGCCATCCCAAGCACCGGCAGCGCCGGGTCCACCATCCGCACCGCTTCGGCGACCGCGGCCGCCTGGTCGCGGTTGGTCACGATCGTGTTGTACAGCGCGCCATGGGGTTTGACGTAGGACACCGCGGAACCCGATGCGTGCGCGATCGCCTGCAGCGCCCCGATCTGATACACCACATCGGCGGCGAGGTCGTCGGCGGCGACATCGATGAAGCGCCTGCCGAAGCCCGCCAGGTCTCGATAGCTCACCTGCGCCCCGATGCGGACGCCGCGCTCGGCGGCCGATCGGCAGACCCGCAACAGGCCGGCGGGGTCCCCGGCATGGAATCCGCATGCCACGTTGGCGCTGGTGACGATCCGCAGCATGGCGTCGTCATCACCAAGGCGCCAGACGCCGAAGCTCTCGCCCAGGTCGGCGTTGAGGTCGATACGCGCCACTCGGACAGCTTATGGGCACGTTAAGTGGCGGCCTCGCGGTGCTGCCCCAGCAGCCAGCAGAACAGATAGATCACGAACGAAATCCCCGCCACGAAGACCGACACCGGGACGCCGGGCGCCAGCGACAGCACGATGCCGCCGACGGCGGAAACCTCGGCGAAGACGACCGAGGCCACCATCGCCGCCACTGGCGAGGCCACCACTCGGGCGGCCGCGGCCGCCGGGGTGATCAGCAACGACATCACCAGCAGCGCCCCGACGATCTGCACGGCCTGAGCGGCCACCACACCGACCAGGGCGGCGAACACGATGTCGAGCGCGCGAACGGGCACGCCGCGGGCCGCGGCGACGTCGGGGTCGACGGTGGCGAACAACAGCGGTCGGTAGCACGTCGCGATGACGGCGATGACGAGCAGGCACACCAGCGCCAGCATGCTCAGCCCGGTGTAGCCGACGCCGACGATCTGTCCGGTGAGCAACGCGAAGCTGGTGGCGGTCCGGCCCGGGTAGAGGTAGATGAACAGCACCGCGAGGCCCAGCCCGAAGGCCAGCACCACGCCGATCACCGAATCGCGTTCGCGGGCCCGCCGACCCAGAATGCCGAACAGCGCGGCGGCCAAAGCGCTGCCGATCAGCGCGCCCACCCCGACCGCGGCGCCGACCAGCAGCGCGAAAGCGGCTCCGGTCAAGGACAATTCGCTGGAACCGTGCACGGCGAACGACATCTGACGCATCACGATGAATGGCCCGATCAGCCCGGCCACCAGTCCCAGCAGCGCGGCGGCGAGCAGCGCTTGCTGGACGAAGTCGTGCCCGAGCAGGTGGGCGGTGACGTCGAAGGAGAACAGGTGGTCCAGCACGTCGGTGAGCCGGCGGTTCATGGATGGGCCCAGTCGGTCGTCGGCTCGCCCACCACCACGTAGCGGTCCTTGACCTTCACCACCTGGATGTCGGCGCGATACAGCACAGAGAGTGTCTCGGTGGTCATCACTTCTTCGACGGTGCCGATCCGGAATCGCCCATCGACCAGATAGATCAGCCGGTCCACGTACGGCAGGATGGCGTTGACGTCGTGAGTGACGACGATGACGGTGGTCGCGGCATCCCGGCGGCGGCGGTCGATCAGCCCGGATACCAGCTTGGCGTTCGCCGGGTCCAGGGCCAGCAGCGGCTCATCGCACAGCAGCAGCATCGGATCGCTGACCAGCGCCTGCGCGATGCGTATCCGCTGCAGCTCGCCGCCCGACATCAAGCCCACCCGGACGTCCGCCAGGTGTTCGGCGTTGACCTGTCGCAGCGCTTCGGCCACGGCCGCGCGACGGCGGGCCCGATCGGCGGATCGCAGCGGCATGCCGCCCCAGCGATGTCCGTCGACACCCAGCCGAACCAGGTCGCGTCCGCGAAGCAGCACGTCGTGGTCCATCGGTCGGTGTTGCGGCACGTAGCCGATGCGGCCGCTGCCCGAGTTCATCGGCTTTCCGTCCACCAGGGCGACGCCCGCGGACAGCGACAGCTGCCCCAGCAGCACCTTGAGCAAGGATGTCTTGCCGCTGCCGTTGGGACCGAGCACGGCGATGAACTCGCCGCGCGCCACCGACAGGTCGAGGTGCTCCCACAGCAGGCGGTCACCGAACGCAAGCCGGGCACCGCGCAGCGAGACGGTGTCCGGGTAGCGGTCGACGGCCGGGACCGCGTCGAGGCTCACGGCTGTACTGACCGGCCCGATTGGAGCGCGGCCAGCAGTTGGTTGACGGTGTTGCGTTGCCAGGTCAGGTAGTCCATGCCGTCGGGCAGGGTTTCGGTCGCTTCGATCACCGGCACACCCGCGCGCCGCGCGGCATCCCGCACGCCGTTGATGGCGGCGGTCGAGGTCTGCGGGTTGACCAGCAGCGCCGACACCTGATGGTGGTCGATGAGGTCGAGGACGAATGCCATGTCGGCCGGCGCGGGATCCGTTTCGTTCTCGTTGGCCGCGGTGAAGGCGGGCGGGGTCCGATTCACCAGCCCGGACGCCGCCAGTAGGTAGTACCCGACGGGTTCGGTCGCGATGACCCCGGTGCCGGGGTAGGCGCTGGCGATGGCGTGTTCGGAGATGGCGATCGCATCGGCGCCGCGGCAGAAGTCGGCGGCGTTGGCACGGTAATCGGCGGCATGGGCCGGGTCCATGGCGGCCACGCGGTCGGCGATGGCGAAGGCGACCGACTTGGCGATGTCGAGGTCGTAGAAGACGTGCTCGTTGGCCGGCTGCTCTCTTGAGGCGCCGGTTTTCAGGAACGAATAGGCGCCGATCGATTTCACGCCCGGATGCCCGGCCAGCACCTGCTCCGCCCAGGGGTCGTAACCGCCGCCGTTGTAGACCACCAGGGCGGCGTCGGTGATGGCAGCGGCGTCCGATGGGCTGACTTGATAGGAGTGCGGGTCGATGTCGGCCCCGGCCAGGATGGACTTGACCGCGATGTGTTGGCCGGTGATGGCGCGCGCGACGCTGCCCCACACGTCGGTGGAGGCCACGACGGTGGCCGCGCGCGGATGCGCCGGGCTACCGCAGCCGGTGGGCGCGGTGCCGGCGGCCAGCAGGACCAGCGCGGCGAGCAGCCAACGCAGCGCATTGGTCACTGCGATTCGTCTCCGCGTCAGCGCCATGCGCACGTCCGATTTCCTCTCGCCGGCCGACCGGCCGACCCATAATACTAATGAAAATCGTTTCCATTACAAAGTCCGGAGCCGAAGCCGCGTGGGCGGGCCCGCGGATGCGCTGTAGCGTCACCGAACGTGAGTCCCGCACCGCGCCGGCGTGCGACTCTGGCGTCGTTGGCGGACGAACTGAACGTTTCGCGCACCACGATTTCGAACGCCTTCAACCGGCCGGATCAGCTCTCCGCCGACCTACGTGAACGCGTGCTCGCCACGGCCAAGCGGCTGGGTTACCCGGGTCCCGACCCGGTGGCGCGATCGCTGCGCACCCGCAAGGCGGGTGCGGTCGGGCTGGTGATGGCCGAACCGCTGACCTACTTCTTCAGCGACCCGGCGGCGCGGGACTTCGTCGCCGGAGTCGCGCAGTCGTGCGAAGAGTTGGGGCAGGGACTGCTGCTGGTGGCCGTCGGAGCCGGCCGGAGCTTGGCGGACGGAACGGGCGCGGTCCTCGGCGCCGGTGTGGACGGCTTCGTGGTGTATTCGGTCTGCGAAGCCGACCCGTATCTGGGTGTCGTCTTGCAGCGGGGGTTGCCGGTCGTGGTGGTCGACCAGCCGAAGGGGCTTTCCGGTGTGTCCCGGGTGGGCATCGACGACCGGGCGGCGATGCGTGAGCTGGCGGACTACGTGCTCGGGCTGGGGCATCGCGAGATCGGGCTGCTGACCATGCGGCTGGGCCGGGACCGTCGCCAAGGTCTGGTGGACGCCGACCGGTTGCGGTCGCCGGCCTTCGACGTGCAGCGGGAACGCATCGTCGGCGTGTGGGAGGCGATGACGGCCGCCGGCGTGGACCTCGATGCACTGACGGTGGTGGAGAGCTACGAGCACTTGCCGGACTCCGGCGGAAGCGCCGCCAAGGCGGCGCTGGAGGCCAATCCGCGGATCACCGCACTGATGTGCACGGCGGACATCTTGGCCCTGTCGGCCATGGATTACCTACGCGCGCATGGTATTTACGTTCCCGGTCAGATGACCGTCACCGGTTTCGACGGCGTGCCCGACGCGATCGGCCGGGGATTGACCACGGTGTTGCAGCCGAGCCTGCAGAAGGGCCGGCGCGCGGGTGAGTTGTTGATGAAACCGCCACGGACAGGCACGCCGGGCCTGCCGGTCGCCGAGCTCTTGGACACCGAGCTGATCCGGGGCCGCACCGCTGGTCCGCCCGGCTAGGTCGCGCTGGCCACTAAGTACTTTCGGTGTCGCCGATCAACAACCGGACGGCCAGGTCCAACCGCTTGCTGACGTCGGTCGCCGAGGCTCGCCGGGTGAGCCAGGCGAGCAGGTTGGACAGCCACACGTCGGAGATCACCCGGGCGATGTGGTACTGGTCCTCGGTCGGTTCGCCGTCGGCCATCGCCCGGGCGAACATGGAATCGATCAGCTTCTCGACCTGGTCGACCTCGCTGGCCGCCGACGCGTCGGCGAAGACGTACGCGCGCGTCATGGCCTCGGTGAGCAGGGGATTGCGCTGCATCGCGCGGTTGAGCTTGCCGACCATAAAGTTCAGCCGCTGAAACGGCGTGCCCCCGGCGACCGACGTGCGGTCGGTCTTGGCGTCGATGCGGCTGAACTCCCGGCCCAGGGCCGACACCAGCAGGTGCACCTTCGAGGGGAAATACCGATACAGCGTGCCCACCGCCACGTCGGCCCGGTCGGCGACGGCACGCATCTGAACGGCCTCATAGCCGCCCTTTGACGCGATGGCCATGGTGGCGTCCAGGATCCGCTTGCGCCGTTCCCGCTGTGCCTCCGAGCCGAGTTCGGACTCTGCCAGTACCGCCACGTTCATCACCTCGCGCGGCTGCGAGTCAGAAGCGCGGCTCGGGTTGGCACTGGCTGGCATGTGACGATTTGCTCCTGTTCCTGGCGGCTCGCTTGCAAACGATACGCATGCTGAGTGTGAATTTCCCACCTCCGTACCGCCAGGACAGCCGCGTGTGCTGCTGTAATGGCGTTCGACTTGACGGTCGATCGCTGGCACTATTAGAACACGTTCTAGTCTGCGATGAGGAGGGTTGCGCAGCTACCCGAGGCGAGCAGGAGAATCGAAGGCTAGGGGTCGTAGGCCCCACATCACGTCGGTCGAAGGACGCGGAGGTCCCCAGGGTGGTAGCGACCATCACAGACGAGCAGTTTGCCGCGCGTGCCCTGGTGCGCGACTGGGCCCGCAATTCGACGTCGGGGCCGGGCGGGACGGCGGCGATCCGCGAGGTCGAGCAGGGTGACGCCGACGCGTGGCGCCCGGTGTTCGGCCGCCTGGCCGAGCTGGGCATTTTCGGTGTGGCAATCCCCGAGGACCATGGCGGGGCCGGAGGCAGTGTCGAGGACCTGTGCGCGATGGTCGAGGAAGCGGCCAAGGCGCTGGTACCCGGCCCCGTGGCTACCACCGCGCTGGCGACGCTCGTAGTCACCGACCCCGAGTTGCTGGCGGAACTGGCCGCCGGCGAACGCTTCGCCGGGCTGGCGCTGGAAGGCGTGGAAGGCGACGGGGTCCGGTTCGACGGCGAGTCTTCGCGGGCGTCGGGCGTCCTGCCATTGGTGTTGGGTGCGGCCGAGGGCGGCGTCCTGTTGCTGCCGGCCGGGGGGAAGTGGCTGCTGGTCGACGCCGCCGGCGACGGCGTGCAGATCGAGCCGCTGGAAGCCACCGACTTCTCCCGGCCCTTGGCCCGGGTGGTGCTGACGTCCGCGCCGGCGACCGCGATCACGGCGTCCCCACGGCGCGTCGAAGAACTGGCGGCGACCGTGCTGGCGGCCGAGGCGGCCGGCGTGACCCGATGGGCGCTGGACACCGCCGTCGACTACGCCAAGGTCCGCGAGCAGTTCGGCAAGCCGATCGGCAGCTTCCAGGCCGTCAAGCACCTGTGCGCGGAAATGCTGTGCCGCGCCGAGCAGGCCGAGGTGGCGGCCGCCGACGCCGCCCGCGCCGCAACGGATTCCGATCCCGACCAGTTCTCCATCGCGGCCGCTTTGGCCGCGAGCATCGGCATCGCCGCCGCCAAGGCCAACCTCAAGGACTGCATCCAGGTGCTCGGCGGCATCGGCTGCACCTGGGAGCATGACGCGCACCTGTACCTGCGCCGGGCGCACGCCATCGGCCGCTTCCTCGGCGGCGCCGAACGCTGGTTGCGCCGCGTCACCGAACTGACCCAGGGCGGTGTGCGGCGGCGCCTGGGTATCGACCTCACCGACGTTCAGGACCAGCGTGCGGAGATCGCCGCGGCCGTCGCCGAGGTCGCCGCGCTGCCAGTGGAGAAGCGGCAGGCCGCGCTCGCCGAGGCGGGGCTGCAGGCGCCGCACTGGCCGACGCCACACGGGCGTGCCGCGTCACCGGCCGAACAGCTGCTGATCGATCAGGAGATGGCGGCGGCCGGCGTGGCCCGTCCGGACCTGGTGATCGGCTGGTGGGCGGCGCCGACGATCCTCGAACACGGCACGCCCGAGCAGATCGAGCGCTTCGTGCCGGGCACCCTGCGTGGCGAATTCCTTTGGTGCCAGCTGTTTTCCGAGCCGGGAGCCGGCTCCGACCTGGCCTCGCTGCGCACCAAAGCGGTGCGCACCCAAGATCCGGCCGGCGGCTGGCTGCTCACCGGGCAGAAGGTCTGGACATCCGCGGCGCACAAGGCGCGCTGGGGCGTGTGCCTGGCGCGCACCGATTCCGACGCACCGAAGCACAAGGGCATCACCTACTTCCTGGTGGACATGTCCTCGCCGGGCATCGAGATCCGCCCGCTGCGGGAGATCACCGGTGACTCGCTGTTCAACGAGGTCTTCCTGGACAACGTGTTCGTTCCCGACGAGATGGTGGTCGGGAAGGTGAACGACGGCTGGCGGCTGGCCCGGACGACGCTGGCCAACGAGCGGATCGCGATGGCCACCGGCACCGCGCTGGGAAACCCGATGGAGGAACTGCTCAAGGTGCTGGCGGAGCTCGACCTCGACGCCGCGCAGCAGGATCGGCTCGGTCGGTTGATCGTCATCGCCCAAACCGGTGCGCTGCTGGACCAGCGGATCGCCCAGCTCGCCGTGGGCGGGCAGGATCCGGGCGCGCAGTCCAGCGTCCGCAAGCTGATCGGGGTGCGCTACCGGCAGGCGCTGGCCGAATACATGATGGACGTCTCCTCCGGCGGCGGCCTGTCGTCCCGGCACGGCAACCGAGCGGTGTACGACTTCCTGAACACCCGCTGCCTCACTATCGCCGGCGGCACCGAGCAGATCCTGCTCACCGTGGCCGCCGAGCGGCTCCTCCGCCTGCCGCGCTAACGGGCTTAGCGCCGAGCCTGTAATTTTGCAGGCCTTCACTCGCACTCTGCATATTTACCGGCTCGGCGACGTTCGTCGGAGCCGGTAATCCCTGCAGGCCCTGCACTCGCTGTTTGTCTGCAGATCTACAGACTCGGCGCTACAAGAAGCTAGGAGAACGTGGTCTGGGCGCAGGTGCTGGGCGAGGTGATGTTGACCCCGGGATAGACCACCTGGATGTGGGTGCAGGCGATGACGTTGCTGTCGGTCTTGGGCTGGCCGGTCTGCCAATCGGTGGAGTCGATGCGCCCGGTGGTCTGGTACTTGTCCGGGGGGCCCTCGCCGAAGTAGACGGTGGTGATCTCGTCGGATCCCATCGACTTCATCACCCGCTCGTATTGGCCGTTGGCGTGCGCGTCGAGGTAGGCCAGCCGGTTCGACGACCGGATCTCGGTGGTCTGGCGGGCCCACAGGCCCGGTGGGAAACCGGTCACCCCGCCCGGCGTCAGCATGTCCGCTCCGGCGGTGAAGTCGCAGTGGCCGTCGGATTTGAAGCAGTTGAGGATCGCGCGCGTCTCCAGCTGGTTGGGTCCGTCCAGCGGGAACAGCGTGGTGGCGGTGTTGCTGGCCGCGCCGGCGACCGGGCCGGGCAGGAACGTCAACGCCGATCCGACGACTGCAAACCCGGTTATCAGCCGCTTCATGCTGCTCCCCTCTCGGTTCGCCAACCCTAAGGGTGAACCTAACCCCGCGACTACTCGTCGTAGGTGACTTCTACCGAATCAGATTCCGGGTGAGATTGACAGGCCAAAATGAGGCCTTCGTCGAGGTCCTGCTGCTCGAGCACGTCGTTGACCTCCATGCTCACCTTGCCGCCCCGCAGGGTGCAGGCGCAGGCACCGCAGTGGCCCTCGCGGCAGGAGAACGGCGCATCCAGGCCCCTGGCCAGCAGGACGTCGAGCAGTTTGGCGTTGCGCGGCCACGACACGGTGTGGGTTTCGCCGTCCAACTGCACCACCGCGGTGGCCGGCGGCTGGTCGCCCGGGGCGGTGTCCTCGATCTTCACCGCCGCGAACGGATCGGAGTCCAGGGACTTGAACACCTCGATATGTACTTGCGCCGCAGGAACTTTCAGCGATTCCAACGCTTCGCGGGCCGCACCCATGAAGGGGCCTGGCCCGCAGATGTACACGGGCCGATCGGTATAGGGCGCGGCGAGCTTGGCCAGCGCGGCCACGCTCGGCATCCCCTGCAGCGATTCCAGCCAGTGCACCACCGTGAGCCGCTCGGGATATTTGTCGGACAGTTCGCGCAGCGCGTCGGAGAAGATCACCGACCGGTCGTCGCGGTTGGCGTAGACCAGCGTCACCTGGCCGCTGCCCTCGGCGAGGGCCGACTTGCAGATCGACATGATCGGGGTGATCCCGCTGCCCGCGGCGAGCAGCAGGAAGTCGTCGTCGAGCGTCTTCGGCACGAAGTTGCCCGACGGGGCCAGCACGTGGATCCGCATGCCCGCCTGCGCGTGGTCGCACAACCAGTTCGAGGCGTATCCGTCCGCGGTTCGTTTCACCGTGACGGTCAGCGCGTCGTCGGTGAACGGCGAGCTGCACAACGAGTAGCAACGGGCCACCGATCCGGTGCGCTCGCTGGGAACGCGCAGCGTCAGGAACTGACCCGGCGCGTAGCGCAGCCGCTCGGGCGGCACGTCGGGGTCGCCCGCGTCGTCGGGCACGGCGAAGACCAGCGACCGCGCGTCGTCCGTTTCGGCGACGACCTTGGCGATCTGCAGTTCAAGGACGTGGTCACCGAGTGGCTCGTCGAGATTGGCCTCGGCCACGACCCATCCTTCCTCTCGTCACAACTAGAACATGTTACAGAAAAGCGGATTGGTATTGCTACCAGCCGCAGGAATACCCTGCTCGACACAAATCGGAACGTGTTCTAGTCTCTGGTGTAAGTCCGCTGTGTAGTCTGGCCCAGGAGGCACCCTAAGTGACGTCCATTCAACAACGCGACGCGCAGTCGGTTTTGGCCGGCATCGATGATCTGCTGCCCCGGATTCGGGAGCGCGCTCAGGCGACGGAGGATTTGCGGCGGCTGCCCGACGAGACCGTTCAGGATCTGCAGGACATCGGCTTCTTCACCCTGTTACAGCCCGAGCAGTGGGGTGGACTGCAATGCGACCCCGCCCTGTTCTACGAGGCCGTGCGGCGGCTGGCCAGCGCGTGCGGCTCCACCGGCTGGGTGAGCTCCATCATCGGCGTGCACAACTGGCATCTGGCGTTGTTCGACCAGCAGGCCCAGGAGGAAGTCTGGGGCGACGACCCGAACGTGCGGGTCTCGTCCTCGTATGCGCCGATGGGCGCGGGCGTGGTGACCGACGGCGGATATCTGGTCAACGGTTCCTGGAACTGGTCGTCGGGATGTGACCACGCCACGTGGGCCTTCCTCGGCGGTCCGGTGATCAAGGACGGTCGTCCGGTTGACTTCGGCAGCTTCTTGATCCCGCGCAGCGAGTACCGCATCGACGACGTGTGGCATGTCGTCGGCTTGCGCGGCACCGGCAGCAACACGGTGGTCGTCAAGGACGTCTTCGTGCCCCGGCACCGGTTCCTGTCCTACAAGGCGATGAACGACGGCACCGCGGGCGGCTACCAGACGAACACCGCCCCGGTCTACAAGATGCCCTGGGGCACCATGCATCCCACCACCATCTCCGCACCGATCGTCGGCATGGCCTACGGCGCTTACGACGCGCACGTGGAGCACCAGGGCAAGCGGGTGCGCGCGGCGTTCGCCGGGGAGAAGGCCAAGGACGACCCGTTCGCCAAGGTGCGCATCGCCGAGGCGGCCAGCGACATCGACGCGGCGTGGCGCCAGTTGAGCGGCAACGTCGCCGACGAGTACGCGTTGTTGTCGGCCGGTAAGGAGATCCCGTTCGAGTTGCGCGCCCGCGCCCGCCGCGACCAGGTGCGCGCCACCGGTCGCGCGATCTCCTCGATCGACCGGCTGTTCGAGGCGTCCGGCGCCACCGCCTTGGGCAACGACCAACCGGTGCAACGGTTTTGGCGCGACGCGCACGCCGGCCGGGTGCACGCGGCCAATGATCCCGAGCGGGCTTACCAGATCTTCGGAAACAACGAGTTCGGGTTGCCGCCGGGCGACACGATGGTTTAACGGCAAGGCCTGGGCCATGACGGCTACAGAAGAGTTGACGTTCGAGTCCACCTCGCGCTTCGTTGAAGTCGACGTCGACGGACCGTTGCAGCTGCACTACCACGAGGCCGGGGTCGGCAACGACCAGACCGTGGTGCTGCTGCACGGCGGCGGTCCCGGCGCGGCGAGCTGGACGAACTTCTCGCGCAACATCCCGGTGCTGGCGCAGCGATTCCATGTGCTGGCCGTCGATCAGCCCGGCTACGGGCTCTCCGACAAACGGGCCGAGCACGGGCAGTTCAACCACTACGCCGCGCGGGCACTCAAGGGGCTTTTCGACCAGCTCGGGCTGGGACGCGTTCCGCTGGTGGGCAATTCGCTGGGCGGGGGCACCGCGGTCCGGTTCGCCCTCGACTACCCCGACCGGGCCGGCCGGCTGGTGTTGATGGGGCCCGGCGGGCTGAGCATCAACCTGTTCGCCCCCGATCCGACCGAGGGCGTGAAGCGGCTGGGGAAGTTCACCGTCGAACCCACCCGGGAAAATCTCGAGGCGTTCCTGCGGGTGATGGTCTACGACCAGAAGCTGATCACGCCCGAGCTGATCGACGAGCGGTTCGCGCTGGCCAGCACGCCGGAATCGCTGACGGCGACCCGGGCGATGGGAATGTCGTTCGCCGGGGCCGATTTCGAGCTCGGCATGATGTGGCGCGAGGTGCACCGGCTGCGCCAGCCCGTGCTGTTGATCTGGGGTCGCGAGGACCGGGTGAACCCGCTGGACGGCGCGCTGGTCGCGCTGAAGACCATCCCGCGTGCGCAGCTCCACGTTTTCGGGCAATGTGGGCACTGGGCGCAGGTGGAGAAGTTCGACGAGTTCAACAAGTTGACCGTTGATTTCCTTGGAGGTGCGTGATGAGCATCCGTTCGCTGGGCTATCTACGCATCGAGGCCACCGACATGGCGGCCTGGCGTGAATACGGCCTGAAGGTGCTCGGCATGGTCGAGGGTAGCGGCAGCACCGAGGGCGCGCTGTACCTGCGCATGGACGATTTCCCGGCCCGGCTGGTGATCGTGCCCGGCGAGCGCGACCACCTGGCGGAGGCGGGCTGGGAATGCGCCAATGCCGAAGGGCTGCAAGAGATCCGGAACCGGCTCGACGTGCAGGGCGTGCCGTACAAGGAGGCCACCGCCGCCGAGTTGGCGGATCGCCGGGTCGTCGAGATGATCCGGTTCGCCGACCCGTCGGGCAACTGCCTGGAGGTGTTCCACGGGGTCGCGCTGGAGCACCGCCGCGTGGTCAGCCCGTACGGGCACAAGTTCGTCACCGGCGAGCAGGGTCTGGGACACGTGGTGTTGTCCACCCGCGACGATGACGAGGCCTTGCACTTCTACCGGGACGTGCTCGGCTTCAAGCTGCGCGACTCGATGCGGATGCCGCCGCAGCTGGTGGGTCGGCCCGCCGACGGGGCACCCGCGTGGCTGCGATTCTTCGGCTGCAACCCGCGTCATCACAGCCTGGCTTTCCTGCCGCTGCCGACGCCCAGCGGCATCGTGCACCTGATGATCGAGGTTGAAAACTCCGACGACGTGGGGTTGTGCCTGGACCGCGCGTTGCGCCGCAAGGTGCCGATGTCGGCGACCCTGGGCCGGCACGTCAACGACCTGATGCTGTCGTTCTACATGAAGACACCCGGCGGATTCGATATCGAATTCGGCTGCGAGGGAAGGCAGGTCGATGATGTCGACTGGGTCGCCCGGGAAAGCACCGCCGTGAGCTTGTGGGGCCATGACTTCACGGTCGGCGCCCGCGGATAGTCATGTCGACGCAGATCGATCCGCGGGCCTTCCGGCAGGTGCTGGGCCAGTTCTGCACCGGCATCACCATCATCACCACGGTGCACGACGAGGTCCCGATCGGCTTCGCCTGCCAGTCTTTCGCGGCGCTGTCGCTGGACCCGCCGTTGGTGTTGTTCTGCCCGACCAAGGTGTCGCGGTCCTGGAAGGCCATCGAGGCCAGCGGCCGGTTCTGCGTCAACGTGCTGACCGAGAAGCAGAAGCACGTGTCCGCGCGATTCGGGTCGAAAGAACCGGACAAGTTCGGCGGGATCGACTGGCACCCTTCGGATCTCGGCTCGCCGGTCATCGACGGGTCGCTGGCCTTCATCGACTGCACGGTGGCGTCCGTGCACGACGGCGGCGACCACTTCGTGGTGTTCGGTGCGGTCCAATCGTTGTCGGAGGCACCCAAGATCAAGCCGCGGCCGCTGCTGTTCTATCGCGGCGACTACACCGGGATAGAACCGGACAAGACCACCCCGGCGCAGTGGCGCGACGATCTTGAGGCGTTTCTCACCACCACCACCCAGGACACCTGGCTCTAGGGGGCGTGCGCCGTCTCGGCAAGGTCGAGCCGGGATCAGCCGGGCGTCCCGCGGTAAGTCTCGTGCCGGGCGGCCTGGGCGTCGGTCGTCGGGTCGTGCGACTCCGAGGACCACGCCGTGTTCGGATCGTCGCGATCATGCTCGTCCGCTTGCTTTGCGGCCTCCGGGTCCAGGTCGTCGGCGCGCTTCCACTGCTCCTGGACTTGTTCGCGCGACGCCGCGGCCTCGGTCTGGTGGTTGGCCGCTCGGTCCTGCAGCCGGGCGGCTTCAGCCGCTTTGGCCTCCGCCTCAGCCTGGGCGGCGCGCGCCTTGGCGGCCGTTTCCTGGGCAAGGGCTTCGCGCCGTTCGACCTTTGCCGTGTCCAGCTTGGCCTGTTCTCGAATCTCCTGCGCCTGGCGTTGCCGCCGCCGATTTCTTGTTCTGCTAACCGCAAATAGCAACGCGGCAATCACCAGAACTACTACGATCACGGCGATCACGACCCAGATGGTGTTGGTGCTCATATCGGGCTCCGGTTCGGGTTGGGATGGTGCTGCAGCCGAGTCTCAACCGGATCCCCATATTCGACAGAAATCAAACAAGTCCCGGCCAGGCCGGCGACGGGCCTACATGAAGTCCAGCGCCTCGACCGTCGCGATCGGGCCCTCGTGGGTCGGCCGGTTCGCGCCGCCGATGCAGTAGACGGTGTTCCCGACCGTCGCCACCACCTCGGCGTGGCGCGCGGTGGGCATCGGGGGCAGAGTGCTCCACTTCGCGTCGGCAATGTCATACATCTCGACCACGTTCAGAACCATCGTCGGTTCCTCGCCGCCCACCACCACGATGCGGCCGTCGATGAACGTGGCGCCGTAGCTTCCGCGCGGGGTTGGCATGCCCACCAACTTGGTCCAGGTACCCGACTGTGGATCGAACCGTTCATTCGCCGCGGAGTTCTTGTCGGCGGACAGGAACCTGCCGCCGATGGCGTACACGTAGGTGCCATCCGATACCGCGGCCAAATGTTCGCGGGGGGTGGGCATGTCGGCGGCGTCCTTCCACGAACTGCCGTCGAACACCTCGGTCTGGGGAACGATTTGTTTGGCGTTCTGGCCGCCCACCGCGACGAGTTTGTCACCCACCACCGCCGCGGCCGGCGCCGCGCGCGCGTGCGTGAGGTTCGGCAGCTCAACCCAATTGCCACCGCGCAGCGCGAACACCTTGTTGGACGCTTCGGCGAGTTGATCGCTCGCACCGCCGAGCACCACCACCTCGCCGCGGTAAGTCGCCCCCGTCGCATGATGCAGTGGGATGGGCAATGGCGGACCGGTCTGCCAGGCTCCGGTGTGCGGGTCATAGCTCTCCACCGTCTGCAGCGCGACGCCGTTTCGCAGCCCACCCATGATCCAGATCTTGTCGCCCTGGACGGCCCAGGCCGTCATCAGCCTTGGGGTCGGCGCGTCCGGCAGCGTGCGCCACTGCGACGCCGGCTGGATCCTGCGGGCCGGCAGTTTCAGCGCCTCCGCCGAGGAGGTGAGTTGGCCGTCGCCGATGGCGGTCGACCCGCCGATCGCGTACACGGACTTCTCCACCGCGTCGACGGCCATGCCATGCCGCGCGGTCATCATGTCGGGCAAACCGGACCACATCTTTGTCATCAGGTCGAACGCGGACACGCTCTTGAGCAGTTGCCCCGCCGACACGCCCCCGACCGCGACCAGCCGGCCATCGACGATCGCCACGCCGAGGTCGCTGCGCGGCTGGCCCAGCGCGGGCAACGGCGTCCAGGCCTTCGCGGCCGGGTCGTAGGCCTCGACCGTCGCCAGGTCCGTGGTGCCATTGGTGCCGCCAACGGTGTACATAAGCTTCCCGTCCGAGGCCGCGGCCAGCATCTGGCGCGGGGTCGGGATGGGCGCACCGAGGGTCCAGGCGTTGCCGTCGAACACCTCGGTGGTGTTCAGCAGCGCGCCGGCCGCGTCGACACCGCCCGTGACGACGAGGCGGTCACCGACCACCGCCGCCGCTGCGGCGGCCCGGGGCTGCAGCAGGTGCGGAAGCTCCACCCAGCGGCTGTTGATGACGCGCCAAACCTGGTCGCTCGCGACGGTTTTGCCGCCTTCGGGTTTCCAGCCTCCGAGCACGACGGGGTTGCCCTGCCAGGTGACCGCCATCGCGTGTGAGACGGGGGTGGGTAGGTCGTCGCCGCCCTTCCAGCTGTCGATGACGGGGTCGTAGCCCTCCTGCAGTCCGCTGAGGGCGCCATCGCCGCGGATCCCGCCGAAGATCCAGATCGTGCCATCGGCCTGAGTGGTGGCAGCCGCGTCCCGCGAAACGCGCGCGTTGGTGATCGGCTTCCACTGCATAGGAGGCTGGGCGGTCGGTTGACCGGAAGCGCTTTTGGAGTCCGCTTTGTTGTCGGGCGATAGCGCGAAATAGATTCCGCCGACGACCAACAGCAGGACCGCGGCGACCGCGCCGGCCGCCAACGCGACGCGGTTGCGCTTCTTCCCGGGCTCGGTGAACCAGGCGGCGACCCGGTCCCTGGGACCGCGCGGCGGGCCTTGGGCGCCGCCGGTTCGGTCCCACGGCGCGGAAGCGCGGGGCGGCTGCGCCTTTGGCTGCGTTGGGGTCCCGTGCCCGCCGCGCAGCAAGCTGACCGCCTCCGAAAACTCGCCGGGTCCCGATTGCGGCAACGCCGCGGTCTCCAGCGCGTGTTCGTGATCGATCGGAGCGCTGATCGCGGAGGTCGGATCGTCGTGCCCGGCCGGCCCCCGCGTCGGCGCGGGCATGCTCGAGGTGTGCAGGGCCGACGGCCGCGCCACCTCGCTGTGGCCGCCGGGTGGGACCGGCGCGGCAGACGGAACATCCCCCGGCACGGCAGAGGGGCGTCCGGTGATGGCCATCGCGTCGGGTTTCAGGCCGTTGCGGCGCTGGGCGGCCTGTAGCTCGCGGCCGAATTCCTCGGCCGAGGCGGGCCGCTCGGCCGGGTTGATCGACATCGCCCTCTCGATCGCCGAGCACACCGCGTCCGGGATGCCATCGGGACGCAGGTCCGGAATGCCGGCGGTACTGATCCGCAGATACTGCGCGATCAAGTCCTCTTCCTTCTTGCGCTCGTGCGCGGCGTTGCCCGCGATGAGCGCGTAGAGCGTGGCGCCCAATGAATACATGTCGGAGGCGACCGTGGCGGGATTACTCGTCATCACCTCGGGCGAGGTGAAGTCGATGGTGCCGGAGAAGAACCCGGTCGCGGTTTCGTACCCGCCTTCGATGTGGGCGATTCCGAAATCACTCAGTTGCGGCTCGCCGTAATCGTTCACGAGGATGTTCGCGGGCTTGATGTCGCGGTGCAAGGTTCCGGTCCGGTGCGCGGTTTCGAGTGCGCCACAAAGCTTTACGCCGATGTGCAACGCCTCGGGCCAGGGGACCGGCCCTTCCCGGCGCAGCCGGACCGCCAGCGAATCCGCCGAATGGTACGGCATCACGATGTAGGGCTTGCCGCTCGCGGTGACGCCGACCCGCAGGATGTTGACGATGTTCGGATGCCCGGACAGCCCGCCCATCGCGTAGCCCTCACGAAGGAACCGTTCCCTGCTGTCGTCGTCGATGTGCGAGGGCAGCACCTTCACCGCAACGTTTCGTCCGAGAGCGGTCTCGTAGCAGCAGTAAATGACCCCTGCCCCGCCACGGGCTACTTGGCGGGCGTCTTCGAACCCCGCGGCCGCCAGCTCCGCGGCGATGCCGCTCGGTACCGGTGCGACACTCTCAGGCCGGGACTCTTCAGGCATTTGCTGGGGCTCAACCCTTCCGCGAAGTTGATTTGGCGTGCTCAAGATTAGCGCTCAGAATCGCGCGGGTGTGCCTTTCGGCAACCTTCGTTCACCCGGCCACGATCCGAGTCCAGGAAAGTTAGCCGGCGAGGCCGGTCGCCCGCGCTCAGGCGTCGATGGTCGGGGGGCCCTGATACGGCCGTTGCAGCGCGGCGAATTCGGGAACGCCGGCCATGGTGAGCACGGCCTCCAGCAGCCGAACACCGTCCCGCGCGTCCGGTGTTCGGGTCAGGACAGGTCCGGAGAACGCGCGGCCGTCGACCGCGATGATGGGGCTGCCGGCCTCGTCGCCCAAGGCATCTTGGCTGGCTCCGTGCGCCTGCCTGACCGCTTCGTCGAAGCTGCTGTCGTCGAGCGCTTCGGCGAGGCCTTCTTCAAGGCCGTTCTCGGCGAGGGCATCCCGGATCGTGGCCGGGGTGAGTTCGTCCCGGCGCACATGGATGCGACGACCTATCGAGTCATAGAGGCCCGCGAACGCGTCCGGCCCACGCTCGCCGACGGCCGCGGCGAACAGGCGTCCGAGCCGCGTTGACCGCTCCATCATGTGTCGTTGTTTCGCATCGGCGGCGTTGGCGTCCTGGCCCTCGTTGAGGACCGCCAGACTCATCTGCCGCAGGGCGACCGGTGTGTGCGTTGATTGCGCGGCGTCGAGCAGCCAGCGCGCGGTCACCCAGGAGAAAGGACAGACGGGGTCGAGGTACAGGTCGACGTCGGCCACGGGCTCCTCCTTCGCGTTAAGGATTGGGCTGGGAAACGGGTTAGGAAACGGCATACCCGCTACCGGCCGTCGCACGCGTGCCGTTGGCAGCAGAATGGACCTATGACGCTGAACCTGGGCGAGTATTTCGATCGCGTCGGCTATGGCGGCGCCGCGGCGCCCAACCTCGAGGTACTGCAGGCTTTGGTGAGCGCGCACACCCAGGCGATTCCCTTCGAGAACCTCGATCCGGTGATGGGGGTGCCGGTCGACGACCTGAGCCCGGGGGCCCTCGCCCGCAAGCTGGTGCACCGGCGCCGTGGCGGCTATTGCTACGAGCACAACGGCTTGATGGGCTATGTGCTGGCCGAGCTCGGATTTCGGGTGCGGCGCCTGGCCGGCCGGGTGGTGTGGATGCGGCCCCCCGACGCACCGTCACCACCGCAGACGCACACCGTGTTGGCGGTGACGTTCCCCGGCTCCCACGGTTCGTACCTCGTCGACGTGGGCTTCGGCGGGCAGACACCCACCTTGCCGCTGCGCATCGAGACCGGCAGCGTGCAACAGACAACGCTCGAGCCCTACCGGCTTCAGGACCGCGGCGACGGCCTGGTCTTGCAGGCCCAGGTCCGCGGCGAGTGGCAGCCGCTCTACGAATTCAGCACCAGGACCGCGCCGGACATCGACCTGCAAGTGGGCAGCTGGTTCGTCTCGACGCATCCCTCGTCGCACTTCGTGACGGGCCTGACGGCCGCGCGCGTCACCGACGGCGCCCGACTGAACCTGGCCGGCCGGAACCTGGCCGTCCACCGCGCCGACGCCAGCGAGAAGATCCGCCTCGACGACGCGGCGGCGGTGGTCGCCACCCTCGAAGACCGGTTCGGCATCAACGTGTCCGACGTCGCCGAGCGCGGCGCGCTCGAGGCTCGCCTCGACAAGATCCTGGACGCTTAAAGCCAGGGGCCGATCCGGCGCAGGGCCTCTTCGATGTCGCCCGTCGGCCCGGCGAACGACAGCCGGACGAATGAATTGCCGTGCGTGGTGTCGAAATCGATGCCCGGCGCGATGGCAACGCCGGTGTCGTCCAACAGTTTCGAGCAGAACGCGATCGAATCGTCGGTGTGGTCGGACACGTCGGCGTACACGTAGAACGCGCCGTCGGTGGGGGCAAGCCGGTCGATGCCGATATGGCGCAACCCATCCAGCAGCAGCGCGCGGTTGGTCGCGTAGTGGCGCAGGTTGCCGTCGGCTTCGGCGGTCGCCTCCGGGGTGAAGGCCGCCACCCCGGCGATCTGCGAGAGCACCGGCGGGCAGATGGTGAAGTTGCCGGTCAGGCGGTCCACCGCTCGCAGCAGCGCGGGCGGCACCAGCATCCAGCCCAGCCGCCAGCCCGTCATCGCGTAATACTTCGAAAAGCTGTTGACCACCACGGCGTCTCGTGATGTCTGCCAGGCGCAGCTGGTCTGCGGCGCCCCCGCGTAGACCAGGCCATGGTAAACCTCGTCGCTGATCAGCCGCACCCCGGACGTCTCGCACCACGACGCGATGGCGGCCAATTCGGACGGCGCGATGACGGTTCCGGTGGGGTTGGCCGGGCTGGCGACGATCACGCCCTGGGGCGGCGGGTCGAGTTCGGCGAGCATTCCCATGGTGGGCTGGAAGCGGGTCTGCGGTCCGCATGGGATCTCCACCACCTCACATCCCAACGCGGACAGGATGTTTCGATAGCACGGATAGCCGGGGCTGGCCAACGCCACCCGGTCACCCGCGTCGAAGCACGCCAGAAACGCGAGCAGGAATCCGCCGGAGGAACCCGTGGTGACCACCACGTCGTCGGGCTCGACCCGAAGCCCGTGCTGGCGTTGGTAATCCGCCGCTATCGCCGCGCGCAGCTCGGGGAGGCCCAGCGTCACGGTGTAGCCCAGCTCATTGAGGTGCAGGGCCGCGGCCGCGGCAGCGCGCACCGGCTCCGGCGCCCCCACGCTGGGCTGGCCGGCCGACAGGTTCACCAGATCGCCGTGGCTGCGCTGGCGCTCGGCGGCCGCCAGCCAGGCGTCCATCACATAGAACGGCGGGATGGCGGCGCGCAGCGCGACATGGTCGTTCACGACGTTTCGAACACCTCGGCTTCCAGTCGCGCCAGCACTTCTCGGGGCGTGCTGAGCAGATGCGCACTGCCATGGGCGCGTTTGAAATACAGGTGCATGTCGTGTTCCCAGGTGATCGCGATCCCGCCGTGCAGTTGGATGCCTTCGGCCGCCGCGGTGCAAAGCGCCTCGGTGGCGGCGAGACGCGCGGTGGCCGCATTGGTCGGGGTGGGCTCGTTGCATGCGTCCGCCACGACGGCCTTGGCCGCGGCGATCATGACGTACAGATCGGCCATCCGGTGTTTGAGTGCCTGGAAGCTGCCGATCGGCCGGCCGAATTGCACTCTGCTCTTGGCGTATTCGACGGTCAGCTCCAAACAGCGTTCGGCGGCACCGATCTGCTCGGCGGCCAGCAGGATGGCGGCGGTGTCGGCGAGTCCGGGGTCGGCGCCGATCGGTTCGGTCTCCTCCGGCTCTACCCGCGCCAGCCGCCGGGTCGGGTCCATGGCGGCTACGGGCTGCGCGCTGAATCGGGTCCACCGCGTCAGCTGGCCGTCGGTGGCGGCGACGACGACGCCGGCTGTGTCGCCGTTGACCACGTAGTCGGCGTCGAGCACCAGCGCGCCGATCGAGGTTCCCTCGGCGAGCCCGCCCAGCGTCTCGGCGTCGGGCTCGGGCGCGGCCAGCAGGGCCAGCTCCGTCAGCGTGGTGCCCAACAACGGGGAGGGGACCAGGGCCCGGCCCAGCTCCTGCAAAACCGTTGCGGCATCGGCCAGTTCGCCCCCGGCGCCACCCAACTCCTCTGGGATGACCAGCGCAGCGGCGCCCACCTGCTCGCACAGCAGCCGCCACAGCGACTCGTCGTAGCCGCGGTCGGACTCCATTGCGGCGCGCACCGCCGCCGGGTTCGCGTGCTTGGCCACCAGTGCCGCGACGGTATCCCGCAGCATCTCCCGTTCTTCGGTCATAGCGCTTCCAGCACTCGCCGCCGATGCGCCTCGGGCGTGCCCCAGGCCGAACGCAATGCTTGCACCCGGAGCAACCACAGGGACAGGTCGTTTTCCTGGGTGAACCCGATCGCGCCGTGGGTTTGCAGCGCCGATCGCGCCGCCAGCAGGCCCGCATCGGACGCCGCCGCCTTGGCCGCGCTGACGTCCCGGGCGCTATCGCTCGGGTGATCGGCCAGAGACAGGGCCGCGCCGTACAGCAGCGGCCGGGCCAGCTCGATCGCGATGTGCACGTCGGCGAGCTTATGCTTGATCGCCTGATAGGAACCGATCACCCGCCCGAACTGCGCCCGCTGCTTGGCGTAATCGACGGTGTCGCGCAGCAGCGCCTCGGCCGCGCCGACCAGCTGCGCGGCGGTGGCCAGCGCCCCGAACTCGTACGCGCGCTGGAGATCCGCCTGCCAGGCCGGGCCGGTCGCGGCCACGTCGTAGAGGGGGCGGCTGGGATCGACCGACTCGTGCCGGTCACCGGGCGCCGCCTGCGCGACGCCGTCGTCGGTGGCCAACAGCACCAGCCCGGCGGTGTCGGCGTCCACCGCGCGCGGCGTCTGTGGCGGCAGCGCAACGGTGGCGATCAGCTCACCGGAGGCCAGCGCGGCGCAGCGCTCGGCGTGATCGTCAGAGGCGAGCAAAATCGGTGCCACGGCAATGGATTCGGTCACCGGACCGGGCACACACCAGCGCCCAAGACGTTCGAGCGCGACCACCAGGTCGATTGGATGCGCCTCGATGCCGTCGAACTTCTCGGGCACCGCCAGCGCGGTGACGCCCAGGTCGGCCAGCTGCTCCCACACCTTGCGGCCCGGCGCGGTGTCGCCGGCGGACCACGCGCGAATCGCGCCGGGCAGGTCGGCCGCGCCGAGGGCGGCGTCGATGCTGGCCGAGAAGTCGCGTTGCTGTTCGTCTAGCGCAAATTTCACTTCTGGCCCCCGGACTTCTGCCCTGATTGTTCGCGGGGCAGGCCCAACAGCCGCTCCGAGATGATGTTGCGCTGAATCTCGTTGGTGCCGGCGTAGATCGGGCCGCCCAGCGCGAACAGCAGGCCATCGGTCCAGCTGCCGGCGAGCTCGCCGTCGGCGGCGAGGACGTCGAGCGCGGTTTGATGCAGCTCCACGTCGAGGTCGGACCAGAACACCTTGGTCACTGACGATTCCGCGCCCAGTTCACCGCCGTCGGCCAGCCGCGTCACCGTGCCGAGGGTCTGCAGCCGGTAGGCCTGCGCCTTGATCCAGCCATCGGCGACCCGTTCGGCGAAGGCCGGTGGCGAGCCGCTGTCTTTCCACAGCCGCACCAGTCGTTCGGCGGTCGCCAGGAAGCGGGCCGGGCTGCGCAGCGACATGCCGCGCTCGTTGCTCGAGGTGCTCATGGCGGCCCGCCAACCCTCGTTCGGGGTGCCGATGACGTCGTGGTCGGGGACGAAGACGTCGTCGAGGAAGATCTCGCCGAAGCCGGTGTCACCGCCCAGCTGGACGATGGGCCGCACGGTGACGCCCTTGGCCAACAGGTCGAACATGAAATACGTCAAGCCGTTGTGCCGCTCGGCTTCCGGGTCCGACCGGAACAGCCCGAAGCCCATTTCGGCGAACGGTGCGCGCGAACTCCAGATCTTCTGGCCGTTGAGCAGCCAGCCGCCGTCGGTCCTGGTCGCGGTGGACCGCAGCGAGGCCAGATCGCTGCCGGATTCCGGCTCCGACCAGGCCTGCGCCCAGATCTGTTCGCCGCTGGCCATTTTCGGCAGGATGCGGTCCAGTTGCTCTTCGGTGCCGTGCGCGAACAGCGTCGGCGCCAGCATCGAGGTGCCGTTGGCGCTGGCCCGTCCCGGGGCGCCGGCACGGAAGTACTCCTCCTCGAAAACCACCCAGTGCAGCAACGGCGCGTCGCGGCCCCCGTACTTCTTCGGCCAGGTGATCACCGACAGCCCGGCGTCGAACAGCACGCGGTCCCACCGCCGGTGCTGGGCGAAGCCTTCGGCGTTGTCGTAGGATTTCGTCGGGATCGATTCGGCGTTGGCAGACAAGAAGTCCCGCACCTCGGCCTGGAAGGCCAGGGTCCCTTCGTCTAAGTCCAGATCCATTCAGGCCAGCTCTCGCAGTTGTGGTTTGACCACCTTGCCGCCCGGGTTGCGCGGCAACGCGTCGACGAACCGCACCGACCGCGGTGCCTTGAAGTTCGCCAAATGCTCACGGGTGTAAGCGATCACGGATTGCTCGTCGAGGTCTGCGCCGGGCCGGGTCACCAGGAAGGCCCGGCCGACCTCGCCGAGGCGCTCGTCGGGGACTCCGATCACCGCGGCGTCGGCCACCCCCTCCATCCGGGCCAGCACCTGCTCGACCTCGGCGGGGTAGACGTTGAATCCGCCGCAGATGTACATGTCCTTGAGCCGGTCGGTGATGCGCAAGTTGCCGGCCGCGTCGATGGCGCCGATGTCACCGGTGTGCAGCCATCCGTCAGCGTCGATGGCGGCCGCCGTCGCGGCCGGGTCGTCGAGGTAACCCAGCATCACGTTCGGCCCGCGCAGCAACACCTCTCCTGTTTCGAGGCCCTCCTCGCCGGGAGTGCTTGCCTCGACGCGCAATTCGAAGTCGGCGAACGGGCGCCCGCAGGTCGTGGCGACCGTGACCGCGTCGTCGTCGGCACGGCACATGGTCCCCATCCCGTTGGCCTCGGTCAGCCCGTAGGCGGTCAGCACGATGTCGATGTCGAGCTCGGATTGCATGCGCTCCACCAACACCACCGGCACGGTGGCCGCCCCCGTCACCGCGAACCGCAACGAGCTCAGGTCGTAGTCCTTGCGCTGCGGATGATCCAGCAGGGTCTGGTAAATGGTGGGCGGCCCGGGCAACACGGTGATGCGGTGTCGCTCGATCGCCTGCAGCGCGCGCAGCGGGTCGAAGGTCAGGTGCGGGATCAGCGTCGCACCGGTCTGCAGGCAGGCCAGGATGCCGGCCTTGTACCCGAAGTTGTGGAAGAACGGGTTGATGCACAGGTAGCGGTCGTCGCTGGTGATCTTGCCGTTGGCGGCCCACGAGGCCGAGGCCGACAACGACTGCCGGTGCGCGCAGAGCACGCCTTTGCTGCGGCCGGTGGTGCCCGAGGTGAACAGGATGTCGCTGACGTCGTCGGGCGTGACGGCGGCGGCGCGGGCAGCGACCGCGGCAATGCCGTCCTCGTCGGAGCCGCGGGCGATGAAGTCTTCCCACGTCCCGTCGCCGGCCTCGATCGGGATCCGGACGATGTGCCGCAGCGCGGGCAGCGCATCGCGATCCAGATCGGCGAGGCGATCGTTGCCGAGGAACCGCCCCATTCCGAACAGCACGGGCGCACCGGTGCGGGCCAGGATGTCGCCGGCTTCTTCGGCGGTATAGCGGGTGTTCAGGGGCACCATGGCCGCGCCGGCGTGGTGAATCGCCAGGCAGGCGACCACCCAGTGCCAGGTGTTGGGCGACCAGATGGCCACGCGGTCTCCCGCCGCCACGCCGAGGCTGATCAACGCCGCGGTGGCGCGGCGCACCTCCTCGCGCAGGGCGGCCGCCGTGAATGACCGCTCGTCGGTGATCAACGCGTCGTGACCGGGAAGGCGCTGCGCCAAACGATCGAGCGCCGCCGGCACGGTGCGCGGATCGTCGGTCATCATCGCCTCCCGTTAGGTGGCCCGCCTCCTTACGCCGCTGCGCGGCGCGCATCGTCGCCCGGGCCAACAAAGCAAGTGCTTGGTAGGTTAGCCTACAGGGCATGCAGGACGTCGAGGAGTTCCGGGCGGAGGTCCGCGGTTGGCTCGCCGACAATCTCGTCGGCGAATTCGCAGCGCTCAAGGGGCTCGGCGGACCCGGGCGCGAACACGAGGCGTTCGAAGAGCGCCGGGCATGGAATCAGCATCTCGCCAAGGCCGGTCTGACCTGTTTGGGCTGGCCGGTGGAACACGGCGGCCGGGGCCTTTCGACCGCGCACCGGGTGGCGTTTTACGAGGAGTACGCGCGAGCCGACGCGCCGGACAAGGTCAACCACTTCGGTGAGGAGCTGCTCGGGCCGACGCTGATCGCGTTCGGGACGCCGGAGCAGCAGCAGCGTTTCCTGCCGAAGATCCTTGATGTCACCGAGCTGTGGTGCCAAGGCTATTCGGAGCCGGGTGCCGGCAGCGACCTGGCCAACGTGGCGACCACCGCCGAACTCGACGGCGACGAATGGGTGATCAACGGCCAGAAGGTGTGGACGTCGCTGGCCCACCTGTCGCAGTGGTGCTTCGTGGTCGCCCGCACGGAGAAGGGCTCCAAGCGGCACGCCGGACTGTCGTATCTGCTTGTGCCGCTGGATCAGCCGGGTGTGCAGGTCCGGCCGATCGTCCAGATCACCGGCACCGCGGAGTTCAACGAGGTGTTCTTCGACGACGCCCGCACCGACGCTTCGCTGGTGGTGGGCCAACCCGGCGACGGCTGGCGAGTCGCGATGGGAACGCTCACCTTCGAGCGTGGCGTCTCGACACTCGGGCAGCAGATCCGCTACGCCCGTGAGCTTTCCAACCTTGCCGACCTCGCACAGCGCAACGGCGCCGCCGAGGACCCGTTCATCCGGGAACGGCTGACCCGTGCGTGGACAGGGTTGCGCGCCATGCGTTCGTACGCTTTAGCCACCTTGGAAGGGCCAGCCGTCGACGGGCAGGACAACGTGTCGAAGCTGTTGTGGGCCAACTGGCATCGCGCTCTTGGGGAGCTCGCGATGGACGTGGTGGGCAAGCCAGGGCTGACCCTCTCGGATGGCGCATTCGACGAATGGCAGCGGTTGTTCCTGTTCACCCGTGCCGACACCATCTACGGCGGCTCCAACGAGATTCAGCGCAACATCATCGCCGAGCGCGTGCTCGGCCTGCCCCGGGAGGTAAAGGGATGAGCCTGTCCGAAGCTCCGAAAGAGGTTGCCGGACATGGACTTCTGCAAGGCAGGGTGGTAGTCGTCACGGCGGCTGCGGGCACCGGTATCGGCGCGGCGACCGCGCGACGAGCCCTGGCCGAGGGCGCCGACGTGGTGGTATCCGATCATCACGAACGACGGCTGGGGGAGACCGCCGACGAACTGTCCGCGCTGGGATTGGGCCGCGTCGAGAGCGTGCTGTGCGACGTGACGTCCACCGCGCAGGTGGACGCGCTGATCGCGTCGACCACCGCCCGAATGGGCCGGCTCGACGTGTTGGTCAACAATGCCGGGCTGGGCGGTCAGACGCCGGTGGTCGACATGACCGACGACGAGTGGGACCGCGTCCTGAACGTGACGCTGTCATCGGTATTCCGTGCCACCCGGGCGGCGCTGCGGTACTTCCGCGAAGCCGACCACGGCGGGGTGATCGTCAACAACGCAAGCGTTCTGGGCTGGCGGGCGCAGCACTCGCAGTCGCACTACGCGGCCGCCAAGGCGGGCGTGATGGCGTTAACGCGTTGCAGCGCAATGGAAGCCGTCGAATACGGGGTGCGGATCAACGCGGTGTCCCCGAGCATCGCCCGCCACAAGTTCCTGGACAAGACCACGTCGGCCGACCTGCTCGACCGGCTGTCGGCCGGTGAGGCGTTCGGGCGCGCCGCCGAGCCATGGGAAGTGGCGGCCACCATCGCGTTCCTGGCCAGCGACTACTCCAGCTATCTCACCGGTGAGGTGATTTCGGTATCCAGCCAGCATCCGTGACCGCCGGGCTAGCCAAGCAAGCGCTTGGTTGATACCCTGTGCGAATGGACCGAGTGGCCGGTCAGGCGATCAGCCGACGCGACGAGTTGTTGGAGCTCGCCGCGACCATGTTCGCCGAGCGCGGGCTGCGCGCCACCACCGTGCGCGACATCGCGGACAGCGCCGGCATCCTGTCCGGCAGCCTTTACCATCACTTCTCCTCCAAGGAGGAGATGGTCGACGAGGTGCTGCGCAGTTTCCTGGACTGGTTGTTCGCCCGCTACCGCGAGATCGTCGACAGCGAGGCCAACCCATTGGAGCGGCTCAAGGGGCTGTTCATGGCGTCGTTCGAGGCGATCGAGCATCGGCACGCGCAGGTCGTGATCTATCAGGACGAAGCCCAACGGTTGTTGTCGCAGCCCCGGTTCTCCTACATCGAGGACATGAACCGCCAGCAGCGCAAGATGTGGGTCGAGGTGATCAATCAGGGCGTCGACGAGGGCTACTTCCAGCCCGACCTCAACGTCGACCTCGTCTACCGTTTCATTCGTGACACCACCTGGGTGTCGGTGCGCTGGTATCAGCCCGGCGGACCCCTCACCGCACAACAGGTGGGTCAGCAATATCTCGCCATCGTTCTTGGTGGGATCACCAAAGACGGCAAATGACCATGCCCCGCGTCGGCGACGATGCGGAGCGAAGCGACGAAGAGGAGCGACGCAAATGACAGAGGCGTACGTCATCGACGCTGTGCGTACCGCGGTCGGCAAGCGCAACGGATCGCTGGCCGGGATACATCCGCTGGATCTCGGTGCTTATGCGTGGCGCGGACTGCTCGACCGGGTCGACGTCGACCCCGCCGCTGTCGACGACGTGATCGCCGGCTGTGTCGACGCGATCGGTGCGCAGGCGGGCAACATCGCCCGCCTGTCGTGGTTGGCCGCGGGCTACCCGGAGGAGGTTCCCGGCGTCACCGTGGACCGCCAGTGCGGCTCGAGTCAGCAGGCGATTTCCTTTGGCGCACAGGCGATCATGTCCGGAACGGCCGATCTCATCGTGGCCGGCGGCGTGCAGAACATGAGCCAGATCCCGATCTCGTCGGCGATGACCGTGGGCGAGCAGTTCGGCTTCACGTCGCCGACCAACGAGTCCAAGCAGTGGCTGCACCGGTACGGCGATCAGGAGATATCTCAGTTCCGCGGGGCGGAGATGATCGCCGACAAGTGGAACCTGTCCCGTGAAGAGATGGAGCAGTACTCGCTGACCAGCCACGAGCGGGCGTTCGCCGCGATCCGCGGCGGTCACTTCGACAACGAAATCATCACCCTGGAAACGGAATCGGGCCCGTTCCGCGTCGACGAGGGTCCGCGCGAGTCGTCGCTGGAGCAGCTGGCCGGCCTGAAGACACTCGTCGAAGGCGGGCGGCTGACGGCGGCGATGGCCAGCCAGATTTCCGATGGCGCCAGCGCGGTTTTGCTGGCTTCGGAGCAGGCGGTCAAGGACCACAAGCTGATCCCGCGGGCCCGTATCCACCACATCAGTGCCCGCGCCGCCGATCCGGTGTTCATGCTGACGGGGCCCATCCCGGCCACCCGCCACGCCTTCGACAAGACCGGGCTGTCCATCGACGACATCGATACCGTCGAGATCAACGAGGCGTTCGCGCCGGTAGTTATGGCGTGGCTCAAGGAGACCAAGGCCGATCCGGAGAAGGTCAACCCCAACGGCGGCGCGATTGCCCTCGGGCATCCGCTGGGCGCCACCGGCGCCAAGCTCTTCACCACGATGCTCAACGAGCTCGAACGCATCGGCGGCCGTTATGGCCTGCAGACCATGTGCGAGGGCGGCGGCACCGCGAACGTCACCATCATCGAGCGGTTGTAGCGGACAGCCCTTGCCCGCCACGCGCGGCGGTGTGAAGCCCGCAGAGCGCCAACGAGTTCCGTCGTTTTCCGACGCCTTCGCGTGGGTGGCAATCCCTTCGAACTGCCGCCCTGAGGGGATCGTCAGCCGAAACTGAGCTGCTGCAGCACGCGCAGAAAGACGCGTCGGTCATTGGCTGACAGCTGCCCGAGCCAGCGCTTCTCGCCGCGCTGGATTTCCTCCTGCGTGGCGTTTTTGATCGAACGGCCCGACTCGGTGATGGCGAGCAAGCGTGCGCGGCGGTCGTCGGGGTCGGGGATCCGCTCGATGTAGCGGCGTTCCTGCAACTCGTCGAGTGTGGGGATGATGCGCGTTTTGTCGGCGCCAATCGATTCGGCGAGGGTTGCCTGGGTGCGGACGGGCGAACGGTCAAGGGCGCTCAGCACGATGTAACCCCACATCGATAATCCGTGCGCCACCAGCACCGGTTGCTCGGCAGCCACGGTCTCTCGAGTCAGCTGCGCAAGCATCGCCGCGAGATCTGGTCGCGCCACCTTCCGCACCATGCCGTGATCATACAGATTGACAGATTATATACGTATATATATCGTATGCGTATGCCTATAAATGTGGACCTTACCCCGACACGCGACGATCGCCGTCCACCATCGGGCGAGTCGAACGCGGCGGGCCAACCGCCGATCACAGTGGGGAGCGGCCTGCTCGGCACCGACTGGCTGCCGGGTCCCTCCGATGGCAGCCAGTCCCCGGTTGTGGTGAGTTACACCGACTTTCATTCAGATTCCGAGGACGATTGGCAGCAGATCGCCCAACTCGGCATGACGCTGGCAGAGAGTTGGCCGATCATGCGCGGAGCGGTCGGGCTTTGGCTCTGGGGCAAGCCGGCCGAGTGGCGCGGCGGATCGCTCTCCGTCTGGGATAGCAAGGCGGATCTGCGTCGATTCATCCGCTGGCCAGTTCATGTCGCCATCATGAAGAACTGGCGGGGACGGATACGCGTGCACTCCGCCAGCTGGGATGATCAGCGATTTATCCCAGCGAAGGCATGGCTTCGCGCCGAGGTGCACATGCGGGCTCCGCGCGACATGCCAGCCGCCCGAATTTAGCTGCTGTTCGATTCACAGGGCGTCGGGTGACCTTGCCCGGCCTTCCGTGTCCTGAATTGCCCACTGGGATAGCCGATTATGGAGTAGCCACAATTAACGCGATCCCGCCGAGTGCCAGCAGCCAACTCGTGAAGCTGCCCACCAGAAAGTACTCGGTCACCTCGTCGATGCCGACGTCGCCGTTGCGGTTCTTCTGGGCGCTCAACTCGGGAAAGCGGATGATGCCCTTGGCGGCGACGACGGCGCTGGCCGCGGCCACCTGACCGCCGACGCCCAGGCTCAGGATCAACAGTCGTTCCATCGGGCCAAGCAGTCGGCCGCCCTTGAGCCGGTCGGACGGCTGCGGCTCGCCGGCCGGACGTACCGCGCCCACGGAGCCGAGTACAAGGCGCACCAACTGATTTCCGGTGGCGAACTGCACCAGCACGACACCGACGATCATCAGCACCCGGGTGGGCGTCACGTGGCTCAGCGGCAGGTGTACCCACGTCGACCACCGCCCGAAGACCCCGCTGACCCCCGAGGACCATCCGGACAACACGACCAGCAACACCAGGGTGGCGGCGAACACGGCCAACGCAGCCGCTTGCTGGCGACCGCTGCGTTCGCTGCGCAGGCATAGCCATTCCCAGACGACTGCCGCGACGGCCGCCGCCACGAGCAGCGGGATGTCGCCACCGTGCCACAGCGCGCCCAGCACCGCGCACGCCACCACCACGACCGGTCCGATCGCCAGCGGCAGCCACGCCGCGCGAACCGCGCGCCGGCACAAGTCGGCGATTCCGACCGCAAGCAGCAGCACCGCAACGGCACTCACGGCAGAGTCCGAAGGTACTGAGAAGCAACGACAATCAGATCCAAACCGTCGCGGGCCGCCCGCTGGGACACCGCGGACGGGCTGATGCCCTCGTCCGCGGCGAGTTCCTTTTTGGTTCGGCCGGTCATCAAGCCCCTCACAATCCGTAACGATCTTTCATCGAGCGATCCAAGCAGATGGTCCCGACAAATCAGGGCCGCGTTGACGGCGGCGACGTCGGTGCGGGTGTCGGCGTCTGCCCGGAATGTCGTGCGCACCAGCGTGAAGCCGGACTGCCGCTGAGTCTCCGCCGTCTGCTGGATGGCCGCTCGCGCGGTCCACCAGCCCGGCCCGTCCTGGATCCGGGCATCGGCGTCGAGGACCGTGACCGTGCCCCAGCCGATGCCGAAACGGACGTCGACCTCCGGGGCAAGCAGTAGGCGCGTTGTCAATGCCGCGTCGATGGCAGCGCCGAGAGTCGGGTAGCTGCCCTGGAACTCGTCGCCCACGGTGAAGGCCGGCGGGTCGATCGCACCGGCGGCGACCCGGTGCAGGGCGGTAGCGACGCGTCGATGCAGGGCAAGCCGGTCGCCGGCATGCCTGGATCCCACCACGTCACCGATCACGGTGGCGCGCAGTGAAGAACTGACCTTCACCCTAGCCATATGAAGATTATAGCTTAATTAATCCAAAGGTTAGAACATGGCTTAATCAGGCGGTTCGTCCTTGATCTGGAGGTACTGCTCTATACCGACTCGCTGGAAGGTGCGGCGCCGTTGGGCCGACAGCAGTGGCAGGGCTGCCGCCGCGTCGATGATCTCGGGCCGCGCCACGTCGTAACTCTCGCCTTGGGAGGAAATGGTTGCGCGCCCCGCGGCAAGGACGTTCTGCAACCAGTCCACTCGGGTGCCGTAGGGCAGCGGTATGACGAACCCGCCGTCGGTCCGGTCCGCGACGACCGGCGTGGCGTACCGCTTGCCCGACCGTCGCCCGGTGTGGCGGATGGTTGATGCGTACCAGTGTTTGCGGCCGGCTAGCCGCAACATCACCGGGTTGAGCAGGTATCTGTTGGAAACACGGATCGCGCCCAGCAACGGCTTGGGCCACGCTTGGGGTATCAGCGCAATCATGACTCCACGATGACCCCGGGCCTGCGGCAGGGCCAGGGTCTTTAGTCGCCGGCTTACCGCTCGTCGACGAGCGCGGATGCCGCCTGCAGATGTTTGATCGCGTCGCGCACGATCGAGTCGATCAGCTCTGCGCACGACGGCAGGTCCTCGAGGATGCCGGCCACCTGGCCGGAGGCGAGCACCCCGGCCTCGGTATTGCCCTCGACCAGCCCGGCCTTGAGCAGCATCGGGGTGTTGGCCGCCATCACCACCTGCGACCAGGTCAGCTCGTTGCCGTGGCGCATCGCCAGGCCGTCGCGGATCATCGATCGCCAGGTCATCTGCGACATGTGCTTGAACTTCGCCGCATTGCGCACGGCCGCGGTGAGACCTCTCACCGGGGAACCGCTTTCCAGTCTCTCGACCAGCCCGGTGCGCAGCACCCGGTGCGGCATTCCGTCCACACGCCTGGTGACCACCGTGCCGTCCAGCGCCGCGTCGAGGTAGCGCCGCTTGACCGCATCCGGCACCGTCGAATCGGAGGTCAGCAGAAAGCGCGTACCCATCGCCACGCCGGCGGCCCCGTAGCTCAACGCGGCCGCAAGCCCGCGCCCATCGAAGAATCCGCCCGCCGCGATCACCGGGATTCCGGTGCCCTGCACGGCGTCGAGCACCGACGGCAGCAGCAGCGTCGTGGCGACGGGGCCGGTGTGTCCACCGCCCTCGCCGCCCTGCACGATCATCGCGTCGGCACCCCAGGCCGCGACCTTGCGTGCGTGCTTGGCCGCGCCGATCGACGGGATCACCACGGCGCCGGCATCTTTCAGTCGAGCGATCAGGTCCTGCTTGGGCGCCAGGGCGAACGACGCCACCTTCACGCCCTCGCGGATCATCAGGTCGACGCGGTCGCCCGCGTCCGCGGCGTCGGCGCGGATGTTCACCCCGAACGGTTTGTCGGTGGCGGATTTGACCTTGCCGATGGCCGTCGCCAGCTCGTCCAGCGTCATGGTGGCCGAGGCCAGGATGCCCAGCCCGCCCGCGTTTGCGGTGGCGGCCACCAGCCGGGCACCGGCCACCCATCCCATCCCGGTTTGGACCACCGGGTGCTCGACACCGACCAGCTCGGTCAGCGGCGTGCGCAACTTCATCAACGGATCTCTCTGTCGCGCAGGGACTTCGGGTCGATCACCTCGCGGATCAGGTGGAGCTCTTCGCCGGTCGGCAGCCTGGTCTCGCCGGCCTCGTCCACGCCGTGCACCTCGAACGTGGTGGCCTCGCGAACATCGTCGGGCGAAACCCCGGGGTGCAGTGTCAGCGCGCGCATCGTCCGGTCCGGGCCGCCGAAGTCGAACACCCCGAGGTTGGACACGACCCGGTACGTGTTGGCGAAGCGGAACGCCGGATTGTCGGTATCCACCTTGTCCCAGCCGATACCGCAGACCACGTCGACGGCCTCGCAGAACACCCGCTTGGAGTGGTTGCCCACCCAGTAGCTGGTCGCGTGGTTGATCGCGTTGCCGGGTGCGCCCCTCAGCCCGAACATCTGCCTGGTCGGGTGCTGCAGCGGACCGAACGCCGAGATGTTCTGATTGCCAAAGCGGTCAACCTGATTCGCGCCCATCACCACGTGCCGGCGGCCCCAGGCGAGCGTCTCGAACACCCGGCCGAATGGCATCCAACCCTCGACGGGCCCGGTCTTGCCCAGGGCGGGGGTATCCGCCAGCAGCTGCGCCTCGCCATCGGTCAGCAAGATGTCCGGTGAAAAGGTCAACCGCGCCAACCGCGCGCCGACGGAGGCCATATTCGTCATCGGGCTGACCATGATTTCGCCTGAATCCCTGAACAATTCGGCGCAGGCGACTGCGCACACGTCGGCGCGGGTGCTGCTCACTTTTCAGTCTCCTCTGCGAATGCGCGAACAGCCGCCTGGTAATCGCCCTCGCTGCCCGACAGGTAGGTCCCGACGAACATCCGCCAGCCCTCTTCGGTCGAGGCGGCCTCCGCATAATGTCGCTGAAATTTCTCGTCGCGGCCGTAATCCGGTGCGGCGGTCGTGAAGTGGGCGCCGCCCGGCGCCTCTACCACCGAGTCGACCATCATCCGATTCACTAGGAGGGCCTGCGGTGCAACGGCCTTCACCAGCTCCTGGGTGGACACGACGCGCTCGACCGACAGAAAGCGCCTGTCGGCGGCCATCAGGAACAGATCGTCGAAGTAGGGATCGATTCCGGTGTAGGCTGCATTGCCCTGGCAGTCACCGAGATTGAGATGCACAAAGGCCGCGTCGAGGCGCAGCGCCGGCATGGCGATCAGCGTCTCGTGGCCGCCGCCGGGTGCGGGGTAGGGGCTGGTCACGGTCTGCAGCTCGCCCTCCCAGAAGT
Source organism: uncultured Actinomycetota bacterium (assembly GCA_963820045.1). Classification (GTDB taxonomy): domain Bacteria; phylum Actinomycetota; class Actinomycetes; order Mycobacteriales; family Mycobacteriaceae; genus Mycobacterium. Next base: position 191,971 of record CAWFYN010000010.1, on the reverse strand, counting down.
CGGGGACCGAGCTGCCCAGCCCGGCCCGAATCGGCAGGAACGGTAGGCGTTGCGCGGCGGCTTGCAGGCCGCAGCGCAGCATGCCCTCATCCATTTCGCGCGCCTCGATGGCGCCGCTCGTGCGGGCCTTGGCGAACCAGGGGTCGTAGAAGGGCGGGGAGTCCAGCGAGACGAAGCCGTAGTAGACGCGCTTGACCTTGCCGGCCGAGCACAGCAAACCCAGGTCGGGTCCGCCGTAGGTGACCACCGTGAGGTCCGTGACGTCGGTGCGCAGCATGGCGCGCACGAACGCCATCGGTTTGCGCCGCGACCCCCAGCCACCGATTCCGATCGTCATGCCGCTGCGCAACTGCGCGGCGGCGTCGTCGAGGCTGGTTCTCTTGTCGCTCATTCCTTCTTGCCCTTCGCCGTACCGGCGAACGCGTCGCGGTGCTCGTCGGCTACCCCGGCCAGATTGAGCTCGAACGTAAAGCCTTGTTCCATACGGTAACTCGAGTTGACCCGCTGCACGTCGATCAGGTTGAGCGCCTCCTTGGCCGCGCGGATGACGCGGGTGTCCTTGGCGGCGATGTCACGGGCCACCCGCAACGCGGCCTCGTCCAGCTGGTCGCGCGGCACCACCTCGTGCACCGACCCGAAGTGGTGCAGGGTGGCCGCGTCGACGGTGGCGGCGGTGAAGAACAGCCGCCGCATCAGGTGCTGGGGCACCAGCCGGGACAGGTGGGTGGCCGCGCCCAGGGCGCCGCGTTCCACCTCGGGCAGTCCGAAGGTGGCGTCGTCGGAGGCCACGATGACGTCGGAGTTGCCGACCAGGCCGATGCCGCCGCCGACGCAGAATCCGTTCACCGCCGCTACCACCGGCACGGCGCATTCGTAGACCGCGCGGAATGCGGCGAAGCAGCCCCGGTTGGCGTCGATCAGCGCGGTGAATCCCTCGGTGCGCTGCATCTCCTTGATGTCGACCCCGGCGTTGAAACCGCGGCCCTCGGCCCGCAGGATGACCACGTGGGTCTGAGGGTCTTGGCCGGCGGCCGTGATGATGTCGGCCAATTCGAACCAGCCGCGTGACGGGATGGCGTTGACCGGGGGAAAGTCGACGGTGACCGCGACGATGCCCGGTTCGGTGGTTTTGGTTGTGATGGGCAAGGTGCCACTTCCTTGTGGGGGTAACTACCTAAGCAAGCACTTGCTTGGTACGCTAGCACAGTGACTCGCGCCGAAGCACCCGACGCCATCAACTTGGGGTTGGCCGGGCGGGTGGTTCTGGTCACCGGCGGGGTTCGCGGGGTGGGCGCCGGGATCAGCTCCGTCTTTGCCGGGCAGGGTGCGACCGTCGTCACCTGTGCACGGCGGGCCGTCGAGGGCCTGCCCTATGAATTCCACTCCTGCGACGTCCGCGATGACGACGCCGTCGCGGCGCTGATCGACGCGATCGTCGACAGTCACGGCCGCCTCGACGTGGTGATCAACAACGCCGGCGGGTCGCCGTACATGCTGACCGCGGAGTCCAGCGCGAAGTTCAATCGCAAGATCATCGAGCTCAACTTGATTGGCGCCCTGTCCGTTTCGCAACGCGCGAACGACAAGATGCAAAACCAGGACCGCGGCGGGTCGATCATCAACATTTGCAGTCTGAGTGGTCGACGGCCGTCGCCGGGCACCGGCGCATACGGGGCGGCCAAGGCCGGCCTGGAAAGCCTCACCCAGACCCTGGCGGTGGAGTGGGGGCCGAAGGTTCGGGTGAACGCCTGTGTGGTCGGCATGGTGGAGACCGAACAATCGGAACTGTTCTATGGTGATGCCGAGTCTATCGCCGCGATTTCGAAGAACGTGCCGCTGGGCCGGTTGGCCAAACCCGAGGACATCGGGTGGGCCGCAGCATTTTTGGCGTCGGACGCGGCGTCCTACATCAGCGGCGCCTCGCTGGAGGTGCACGGCGGCGGCGAGCCGCCGCACTATCTGGCCACCACGAACGCCAGCACGATCAAGTAGAGGAGACACGAACAATGGGACTGGTTGACGGCCGCGTCGTCATCGTCACCGGAGCGGGCGGCGGTATCGGTCGCGCGCATGCGCTGGCCTTCGCGGCCGAAGGTGCGCCCGTGGTGGTCAACGACATCGGCGTGGGCCTGGATGGTTCACCGGCCGGCGGCGGCAGCGCCGCCCAGGGCGTGGTCGACGAAATCACCGCAGCCGGTGGGGAAGCCGTCGCCAATGGATCCAACATCGCCGACTGGAACGAAGCCGCCGGTTTGGTCCAGACCGCCGTCGACACCTTCGGCGGACTGGACGTATTGGTGAACAACGCCGGCATCGTGCGCGACAGGATGATGGCCAACACCAGCGAGGAGGAGTTCGACGCCGTCATCGCCGTGCACCTCAAGGGTCACTTCGCCACGATGCGGCACGCCGCGTCGTACTGGCGCGGGCTTTCCAAAGAGGGCCAGGCAGTGGACGCGCGGATCATCAACACCAGCTCGGGTGCCGGCCTGCAGGGCAGCGTCGGGCAGGGCAACTACAGCGCCGCCAAGGCCGGCATCGCGGCGCTGACACTCGTCGCCGCCGCCGAAATGGGCCGTTACGGCGTCACGGTCAACGCCATCGCGCCGTCGGCCCGTACCCGGATGACCGAGACCGTCTTCGCCGACATGATGGCAACGCAGGACCAGGATTTCGACGCCATGGCACCGGAAAACATTTCGCCGTTGGTGGTGTGGCTGGGCAGCGCCGAATCCCGTGACGTCACCGGGAAGGTGTTCGAGGTCGAGGGCGGCAAGCTCCGGGTCGCCGAGGGTTGGGCGCACGGACCGCAGATCGACAAGGGCGCGAAGTGGGACCCTTCGGAGCTCGGGCCCGTCGTCGCCGACCTGCTCGCCAAGGCGCGCCCGCCGGTTCCCGTTTACGGCGCCTGACGACTAGGCCGGGTCACAGATCACGACCGGGATCGGCCGATCGGTCCACGACTGGTAGTCCTCGAACGAGGGATACATGGCATTCAACTTCGGCCAGTACTCCGCGCGCTCTTCGGCTGTGGCGTCGCGCGCCTGCAGCTGCAGCACCTCGTCCTTGATCTGCACGGAGACTTTGGGATTGGCCTTGAGGTTGAGGTACCACAATGGGTGCTTGTCGCTGCCGCCTCTTGATGCGACCAGGATGACCCGGTGTCCCTCACGCAGGTAGAGCAGCGGACTCACCCGCGGTTCACCGGTCTTGCGGCCTGTCGTGGTGAGCAGCGCGACCGGAGCTTTCTGGAAAGTGCCGCCGTATTTTCCGTTACTGCGCCGGTAGATCCACGCGTTGCCCTTGGCCATCCACTTCATGATGAAGTCGACCCAAGGTGCGTTCAGTGCGCGCGGCTTCGATTTCGGCATGGTGTTCCTTAGCGTTGGATAAACGGTTGGAAGCGAACCTTGATGTGGTGGATTTCGGCGTTCCCGCTTGGAGTTTCGGCGGGAATCACGAACGTCTCGTCGACGCGTGCGGCCAGGCGCCGGCCGCCGAACGCCGCCTTGGTCAGCACGGTGTACGCCGCGTGCACCTGGTCGCCGTCGATCCGGTAGTCGGGCGGCGTCGTGTCCGCGAGGAATCGGTATTGAGGTCCGCGAATAAGGCTGCGGCGCAGATGATTTCCCGAAAAACCGTTCTTGATCCCTTGCTCGGTCCGGGTACACCGGGCAGCGAACGGAACGGAGTCGCCGTCATGGCTGACGAGCGCGTCGATGTATGACTGCGCCGCGGCGATGCGGCTCTCGTCAGAGACGATCACCAGGGGCTAGATGCGCTCGATGATGGTGCCGGTCGACAGGGCGCCGCCCGCGCACATGGTGATCAGGGCGGTGCTCTGGTCGGTGCGCTCCAGCTCGTGCAGCGCGGTGGTGATCAGCCGGCTGCCGGTGCTGCCCACCGGGTGGCCGAGCGCGATGGCCCCGCCGTTCACGTTGACCTTGGCCATGTCGGGCTCGTGGACCCGCGCCCACGACAACACCACCGACGCGAACGCCTCGTTGATCTCGGTGATGTCGATGTCGCCCATCTTCATCCCGGCCTTCTCCAGCACCTTCGCCGTCGACTGCACCGGGCCGTCCAGATGGTAGTAGGGCTCGGCGCCGACCAGCGCCTGGCTGACGATGCGGGCCCGCGGTCGCAGCCCGAGCGCCTTGGCCTTGTCCTCGTCCATCCACAACACGGCCGCGGCCCCGTCGGAGATTTGCGATGACGTTCCCGCCGTGTGGATCCCGCCCTCGATGACCGGCTTCAGCGCGCTCAGACCCGAGAGCGTGGTTTCGCGCAGGCCCTGGTCGCGCGAGATGGTGACCCGCTCCGACGTCGGCTGCTTGTTCTCGTCCAGCGCCGGCGCCTCGATCGGGGAGATCTCGCGATCGAAACGCCCCTCGTCCCACGCCTGCTTGGCCTTGGCCTGGGACTGGTAGCCGAGCTCATCGATGTCTTCGCGGGTGATGCCACGCCGCTTGGCGATCCGCTCGGCCGCGGTGAACTGATCGGGCAGGTCGATGTCCCACGATGCGGGCCGCAGGATGCTGCGGTCGGGACCGGCATTGGCGCCGAGCCCGACGCGGCTCATGGCCTCGATTCCGCATGCGATGCCGATGTCGATCGCGCCCGCCGCGATCAGGCCGGCTATCAGGCCGTTGGCCTGCTGGCCGCTGCCGCACTGGCAGTCCACCGTCATGGCGCCAACGTGGTCCGGCAGCCCGGCGACAAGCCAGCTGACCCGGGTGATGTTGTTGGACTGCTCGCCGAACTGCGTCACGCAGCCGCCGATGACCTGCTCGACGTCGCCGGCGTCAAACCCAGAATTCAAGCCGGCCTTCTCCACGAGAGCCCGCTGCGTGGCCCCCAGTAACTCGGTGGCATGCAGACCGGACAGCCACCCGTTCCGCTTACCGATGGGGCTACGTGTGGCTTCAACGATGACAGGGTTACCCATTCCGTCAGGCTAGAACACGTTTCATTAGTCTGACAAGCGAGGATGGTGACCTGCCTTTTATCTGCGCAGGAGCCGTGTTTTACTGGAACTAGAACACGTTGCAATTAGTGTTGTAAAAGGAGCGCACCCTACATGGCACCCCCCAACATTCCCGCCGACTTCGACTTCCTCGACCCCGACATCAACCTCGCAGGGTTGCCCGTCGCGGAGCTAGCCGAGCTGCGCAAGGCGGAGCCGATCCACTGGGTCGACATCCCCAATGGCGCGGGCGGGTTCGAGGACCACGGATATTGGATCGTCACCAAGCACGCTGACGTCAAGGAGGTGTCCAAGCGCAGCGACATCTTCTCGAGCTGGATGAACGGAGCCATCCCGACCTGGCCGCCGGAGATGAAGCGAGAGCAGGTCGAACTGCAGCGCAGCGTCATGCTCAACATGGACGCACCGCACCACACCCGGTTACGCAAGATCATCTCCCGGGGGTTCACACCACGGGCCATCGGACGACTGGAAGCCGAACTGGACCAGCGAGCGCAAAACATCGCCAAGACCGCGGCGAGCGAGGGTAGCGGCGACTTCGTCGAGCAGGTCTCGTGTGAGCTGCCGCTGCAAGCCATCGCGGGCCTGCTCGGCGTTCCCCAGGAGGATCGCGACAAGCTCTTCCGCTGGTCCAACGAGATGACCGGCGGCACCGACCCCGAATACGCCCACGTCGATCCCGCGCAGTCGTCGATGGAGCTGATCACGTACGCGATGGCCATGGCCGAGGAGCGGGGTAAGAACCCCACCGACGACATCGTCACCACGCTCATCGAGGCCGACATCGACGGCGAAAAGCTCTCCGATGACGAGTTCGGTTTCTTCGTGGTGATGCTCGCGGTGGCAGGCAACGAGACCACACGCAACTCGATCACCCACGGCATGATCGCGATGGCGAACAACCCCGATCAATGGGAGCTCTTCAAGAAGGAGCGCCCATCGACCACCGCCGACGAGATCATCCGGTGGGCCACGCCGGTATCGGCCTTCCAGCGCACCGCCAACGAGGACACCGAGTTGGCCGGCGTGCGGATCAAGAAGGGTCAGCGGGTGGTGATGTCCTACCGGTCGGCCAATTTCGACGAAGAGGTCTTCGAACACCCGCACACCTTCAACATTCTGCGCGACCCGAATCCCCATGTCGGTTTCGGCGGCACCGGCGCGCACTACTGCATCGGCGCGAACCTGGCGCGCATGACCATCAACCTGATCTTCAACGCTGTCGCCGATCACATGCCGGATCTCAAGCCGGTCGGTGAGCCTGAGCGGCTGCGGTCGGGATGGCTCAACGGCATCAAGCACTGGCAGGTCGACTACACCGGCAACCCGCGGTGACGTCCTGATGGACTTCAATCTCACTGCGACGCAACAGGCCGTCGCCGATGTGGTGACGTCAGTTCTGGATCGGGACCTGAGCTGGGACGCGCTGGTCAGCGGGGGAGTTACGGCGCTGCCGGTGCCCGAGCGCTGCGGCGGCGACGGCGTGGGCCTGCCCGAGGTCGCCACGGTGCTCACCGAGGTGGGCCGCCACGGCGCCATCACGCCCGCGCTTGCCACGCTGGGCCTGGGCGTGGTGCCGCTGCTACACCTGGCGTCCGACGAACAGCAGGACCGGTTCCTGGCCAACGTCGCCAAGGGCGGCGTGCTGACCGCCGCGCTCAACGAGCCCGGCACCGCGCTGCCTGACCGGCCGTCGACGACCTTCGCCAACGGCCGGCTGTCGGGCACCAAGGTCGGCGTTGGCTATGCCGGACAAGCGGATTGGATGATCGTCACCGCCGACAGCGCGGTCGTCGTCGTGTCGCCCGAGGTCGACGGCGTGCAGCTGGTCCAAACCCCGACGTCCAACGACGCCGACGAGTACGCGGTGACGTTCGCCGACGTCGCCGTCGCTGATTCCGGCGTGCTGGCGGGCGCGACCGCGCCTCGGGTCAACCAGCTGGCGCTGGCGATGATCGGCGCCTACGCCGATGGGCTGGTGGCGGGGGCGCTGCGCCTCACCGCAGATTACGTGGCCAACCGGAAGCAATTCGGCAAGCCGCTGTCGACGTTCCAGACCGTGGCCGCCCAGCTCGCCGAGGTTTACATCGCCTCGCGCACTATCGATTTGGCGGCGAAGTCGGTTGTTTGGCGACTGTCGGAAGGCCGGGACGCCGATGACGACTTGGATGTCCTCGGCTACTGGGTCACCTCGCAGGCGCCGCCGGTGATGCAGCTCTGCCACCACCTGCACGGCGGCATGGGCATGGACATCACCTACCCGATGCACCGTTACTATTCCACGATCAAAGACCTGACCCGGCTGTTGGGCGGTCCTTCTCATCGTCTCGACCTGGTGGGGGCGCAATGTTCATAGACCTGACTCCGGAGCAACGCCAGCTGCAAGCTGAACTACGGGAATACTTTTCGAACCTCATCTCGTCCGACGAGATGAAAGCGATGGAGTCCGACCGTCACAACGCGGCCTATCGTGCGGTGATCCGCCGGATGGGCCAGGACGGCAAGCTCGGCGTGGGTTGGCCAAAAGAGTTCGGCGGCTTGGGTTTCGGCCCGATCGAGCAGTCGATCTTCGTCAACGAGGCGCATCGAGCCGACGTGCCGCTGCCCGCGGTGACGCTGCAGACGGTCGGTCCTGTCCTGCAGCAATTCGGAAGCGAGGCGCAGAAGAAGAAGTTCCTGCCGGCGATCCTCGCCGGCGAGGTCCACTTCGCGATCGGCTACACCGAGCCCGAGGCGGGGACCGACCTCGCATCCCTGCGGACCACCGCCGTGCGTCAGGGTGACGAGTACATAGTCAACGGGCAGAAGGTCTTCACCACCGGTGCCCACGACGCGGACTACATCTGGCTGGCCTGCCGCACCGACCCGGAAGCCGTGAAGCACAAAGGCATCTCGATCCTGATCGTCGACACCAAGGATCCCGGCTACTCCTGGACGCCGATCATCTTGTCCGACGGCGCGCACCACACCAATGCCACCTACTACAACGACGTGCGGGTACCCGCCGAGATGCTGGTCGGCGAGGAGAACGGCGGCTGGCGGCTGATCACCACCCAGCTCAACAACGAACGGGTCATGCTGGGCCCCGCTGGCCGTACCGCCGGCATCTACGACCGGGTGCACGCCTGGGCGTCGAAGCCGGGCGGGAACGGGGTCACGCCGATCGATCACGCCGACGTCAAGCGGGCGCTCGGTGAGATCCATGCGATGTGGCGGATCAACGAGCTGCTGAACTGGCAGGTGGCCGCCGCGGGCGAAGACATCAACGTGGCCGATGCCGCGTCGACGAAAGTATTTGGTACGGAGCGGATCCAGTACATCGGCCGACTCGCCGAGGAGATCGTCGGCAAGTACGGCAACCCGGCCGAGTCGGACACCGCCGACCTGCTCAACTGGCTGGATTCCCAAACCAAGCGGAACCTGGTGATCACCTTCGGTGGAGGCGTGAACGAAGTCATGCGAGAAATGATCGCGGCCGCCGGCCTCAAGGTGCCCAGGGTGCCTCGGTGACCGATATTTCGGAGGCGATCGCGGAGATCAAGGCGGCCGGCGATCCCAAGCCGCGCGCCGGCCGCGACCCGGTGAACCAGCCGATGATCAACAACTGGGTGGAGGCCATCGGCGACACCAACCCCATCTACGTCGACGAGGCCGCCGCCCGCGCCGTCGGACATCCGGGAATTGTCGCCCCGCCGGCCATGATTCAGGTGTGGACGATGTTCGGCCTGCGCGGGGACCGCCCGAAGGACGACCCGATGGGTCCCATCATGCAGCTGTTCGACGACGCCGGTTACATCGGCGTGGTCGCCACCAACTGCGAACAGACCTATCACCGCTACCTGCAGCCCGGCGAGCACGTCAGCATCACCTCGGAGATGGGTGACGTGATCGGGCCCAAGCAGACCGCGCTGGGCGAGGGCTGGTTCATCAACCAGCACATCATCTGGCGGGTGGGCGATGAGGACGTCGCCGAGATGAACTGGCGGATACTCAAATTCAAGCCCAGCGAGTCGTCGTCCTCGGTGCCCGCGGACTTGGACCCCGACGCCATGATGCGTCCCTCGTCCTCGCGCGATACGGCGTTCTTCTGGGAGGGCGTCAAGGCACACGAGCTGAGGATCCAGCGTCGGCCGGACGGCAGCCTGCAGCACCCGCCGGTGCCGGCGGTGTGGCGGGACAAGACAGCCCCGATCGACTACGTGGTGGCCAGTGGTAAGGGCACGGTCTTCAGCTTCGTTGTGCACCATGCGCCGAAGGTGCCCGGCCGCACGCTGCCATTTGTGATCGCGTTGGTCGAGCTGGACGAGGGCGTGCGAATGCTGGGCGAGTTGCGTGGGGTGGACCCAGCCAAGGTGAAGATCGGCATGCCGGTGCGCGCGACCTATATCGACTTTCCCGCGGGCGACAGCGGCCCGGAGTGGACCCTGCATGCCTGGGAGCCGCAGGCATGAGCGCGCCCGTTATTGACGTGGGCACCAAGCTGCCCGAACTGAAGCTGCACGGCGACCCGACCTTCATCATCTCGACGGCCCTGGCCACCCGGGACTTTCAGGACGTGCACCACGACCGCGACCTGGCGCAGGCCAAGGGGTCGAAGGACATCTTCGTCAACATCCTGACCGACACCGGGCTGGTGCAGCGCTACGTCACCGACTGGGCGGGCCCGTCGGCGCTGATCAAGTCCATCGGGTTGCGACTCGGGGTGCCGTGGTACGCCTACGACACGGTGACCTTCTCCGGTGAGGTGACCGCCGTGGACAACGGCCTGATCACGGTGAAAGTGTTCGGCCGCAACAGCCTTGGCGACCACGTCATCGCGACCGTGACGCTGACCATGGGGGACTCCTGATGTTGTCCGGTAAAGCCGCGATCGTCGGCATCGGCGCCACCGACTTCTCCAAGGACTCCGGCCGAAGCGAGCTGCGGTTGGCGGCCGAGGCGGTGCTGGACGCGTTGGACGACGCCGGTCTGAGCCCGGCCGACGTCGACGGGCTGACCACGTTCACGATGGACACCAACACCGAGGTCGCCGTCGCCCGTGCAGTCGGCATCGGGGACCTGAAGTTCTTCTCCAAGATCCACTACGGCGGCGGGGCCGCGTGCGCGACCGTCCAGCAGGCGGCGATCGCCGTCGCGACCGGCGTCGCCGACGTGGTGGTGGCCTACCGGGCGTTCAACGAGCGGTCCGGCATCCGCTTCGGTCAGGTGCAGACTCGGCTGGTGGGAGACGCAGGCGCTCAAGCCGATTCGACGACGGCGGACAATTCGTTCTCGTACCCGCACGGCCTCTCGACGCCGGCCGCGCAGGTCGCCATGATCGCGCAGCGCTACATGCATTGGTCGGGTGCGACCAGCCGCGACTTCGGCGCTATCTCGGTGGCCGACCGCAAGCACGCCGCCAAGAACCCTAAGGCGTACTTCTACGAGAAGCCGATAACCATTGAGGATCACCAAAATTCGCGGTGGATTGCCGAGCCGCTGCGGCTGCTGGACTGCTGCCAGGAGACCGACGGCGCGGTCGCGATCGTGGTGACCTCTCCTGAGCGCGCGCGGGATCTCAAGCAGCGCCCGGCCGTCATCGAGGCGGCGGCGCAGGGCTCGAGCCCCGACCAGTACACGATGGTCAGCTATTACCGACCGGAGCTGGGTCTGCCCGAAATGGGCGTGGTGGGGCAGCAGCTGTGGCAGCAATCCGGCCTGAAGCCGTCCGACATTCAGACCGCCGTCTTGTACGACCACTTCACACCCTTCACGCTGATTCAGTTGGAGGAGTTGGGATTCTGCGGCAAGGGCGAGGCCAAGGACTTCATCGCCGACGGTGCGATCGAGGTCGGTGGCCGACTTCCCATCAACACGCATGGCGGTCAACTCGGTGAGGCCTACATCCACGGAATGAACGGCATCGCCGAGGGTGTGCGGCAATTGCGCGGCACCTCGGTGAACCCGGTCCCCGACGTCGAGCACGTCCTCGTCACCGCGGGAACCGGCGTGCCCACGTCGGGCCTCATCCTCGGCTAGCGCTCTTGTTGCCCTCGGCCTCGGCCTCGCGGGCTCCTGCCGAGTGTGCGCCCAGCCGCACATTCGCGTTCGAGTGTGCGGCCTGCCGCACGTTCGGCGACATGTGGATAGCTGAAGTGACCGCGGTGGCACTACCTGCGACGCTCCTGACGTGCGAAAGCCATTCATCGGCAGCGAGGCCATAGCCGCCGGGGCTTTAACCAAGACCCAACTGGATACGCGCTGTCGCCGGCTGTTTCCGGACGTCTATGCGGAGCGCGATGTCGACGTCGATAACGAGCTGAGAGCGAGTGCAGCGTGGCTCTGGACCGGACGCCGAGGTGTCGTCGCGGGCTTCGCCGCAGCCGCTTTGCATGGCAGTAGATGGGCCGATGATCTACGAGTAGTGGAGTTGATCCATGACAATCGGCGCAGCCCACCTGGGATACAGACGCACCGGGACCGCATCGAGGAGGATGAGATCGAACTGCTGGCCGGCGTGCCGGTCACGTCGCCGGTGAGGACCGCATTGGACTTTGGCTGCTGGTATCCGATCATGACGGCTGTGGCGGGGATCGACGCACTAGCCAGGGCAACTGAGATCAAAGCGGTGGATGTTGAGCTGCTGGCCCGCAGATACGCTGGGCGCAGGGGTGTTTCTCGAGCACGCAAAGCGATAGATCTGTTTGATCCGGGAGCGCAGTCGCCCAAAGAGTCCTGGCTCCGCGTCGTGTTGATCCAGGCGGGCCTGCCGAGACCGCAGACACAGATCGCAGTACTCAACGAATTCGGCAGTGCGATCGCCTATCTGGATATGGGCTGGGAAGACATCAAAGTTGCGGTCGAGTACGACGGCGAGCAACACCGCAGCGATCGTCGGCAATATACCTGGGACGTCCGGCGATTGGAAATGCTCGAGCGTCTGGGTTGGATCGTCATCCGGGTGCTGGCAGGCGACCGGCCGAGCGACATCATCCGCCGGGTTCGGGCGGCGCGTGCCCGTCGACTGTGCGGCTAGCCGCACGGTCGACACCCAATGTGCGGGTAGCCGCACACTCGGGCGGATGCAGGCAAAAAGCCCTAGGCCGGGATGAGCTCGACGCCGGACAGCACCACGGCGTTGTCGCGCGACGGCGCGACAACGCTGGCCAGTAGCCGCCGGTCTTCCTTCCAGACGCCCACGGTGAGCGTCTCGCCGGGGAACGCCACACCGGCGAAGCGTGCGCCGTAGGCTGCCACGGCGCCGGCGTCGCCGTCCAGCAGCGTGTCGACGATGGCCTTGCACGTCATGCCGTACGTGCACAGACCGTGCAGGATGGGCTGCGAAAAGCCCGCGGCCGCAGCGAATTCAGGGTCGGAGTGCAGCGGGTTGCGGTCCCCGCAGAGCCGGTACAGCAGCGCCTGCTGCGGCAGGATCGGCACCGAAACCTCCACATCGGGCGCCCGGTCCGGCGCCGCGTCCGATGTGGACGGCCCGCGTTCGCCGCCGAATCCGCCTTCGCCACGGGCGAAGATCGACCGCCGCTGCGTCCACAGCAGCGTGCCGTCGGGCGCGCTGACCGTCGTCTCGCTCCAGATAACCGCGGCTTTGCCCTTGTCCCAGATGTCGGTGAACCGGGTGACCGCGCGTGCGGACCCGGACGGCGGCAGCGGTCCCGGCACCTCCACTCGCTCGCTGGCGTGCAGCACCCTACCCAGTTCGATGTCGATGCCGGGGAATTGCACGGTCGGTGGCTTGGTCATGTGAAAGGAGGCCGCCACGTTGCCGAATGTCGGCAGGACCTGCGGCGTGTCGTCGACGAGGTAGCGCAGTTCACGCGGGTCCATCGGATCCCCGCCGGCCCCTAACGCCAAGTGGTAGAGCTGTACATCGCTGCTCGTCCAGGAGAATTCGATGGGATCCAGCTCGGCGGCCAGCGCGACGTCTACATCAATGGGCATATCAGCGTTCCCCCGCAATGTGCAGTGCTGCCAGGTAACCGAAGGTCATCGCCGGGCCAATGGTGCCGCCGGGACCCGGATAGGTGTGGCCCATCACCGGGGCACTGACATTGCCCGCGGCGTAAAGGCCTTCGATGATCGTCCCGTCGTCGCGCAGCGCACGGCCGTGGACGTCGGTGCGGACGCCGCCCTTGGTGCCCAGGTCCCCGGGCACCATCTTGGCGGCGTAGTACGGCGCGTGCGTGAGCTCGCCGAGGTTGGGATTCGGCTTGTTGGTCGGGTCGCCGTAATAGCGGTCGTACGCGCTCTCGCCGCGGTGGTAGTCCTCGTCCACACCCGAACGAGCAAAGCCGTTGAAGCGCACCACCGTCGCGGTGAACTCGGCCACCGGAAGGCTGGCCTGCTGCGCCAGTTCCTCGAGCGTATCGGCCTGAATGATGACCCCGGATTCCAGCCACTTGCGGGGAATGCGTTGTCCGGGCTGCAATCCCGCAAAGATGTAGCGGTCCCGGTACTGCTGGTCGAACACCAGCCACGCCGGAATGTTCTCGCCCGGTCCCGGCCCCTGGCCGTATTCACCGCCGTACATGTGATGGCAAGCCTCGACGTAGGGCATCGATTCGTTCATGAACCGCTTGCCCGACATGTTGACGATGATCGATCCCGGCGAATTGCGTTCCGACAACGCGAACCAGGGCGCACCCACCAGGGGCACGGTCGGCCCCCACCAGGCGTCTTCCATCAGTTCCAATGCGGCACCGAGCTTTTCGGCGGCGACGATGCTGTCGCCGGTGTTGGCCTTGGCGCCGACGGTCCACTCGGTGGTGATGGGCGCGCGCTGGTATTTCACCCGCATCTGTTCGTTGTGCTCGAAACCGCCGGAGGCCAGGATCACGCCCCGTCGCGCCCGGATCAGCCGCGGCTCGGACGATTCGGACGCGCCGGTGTCACGGACATAGACGCCCCGCACGACGCCGTCCTCGACGTACAGGTCGGTCAGCGCGGTGTTGAGCAACACCGGAACGCCGGCCCGCTGCAGTCCGATCCGCAGCGGACCGATCAGCGCCCGGCCCATGCCGACGAGGTTCTTACCGGTCGCTTTGGCCCACATCGTGCGCGCACCGACCTTCACGCTGCGCAGCACACCCCTGGGGTGCCGCTTCAGCTGGTTTAGCCGGACGTAGTCCTGTTGCATCACAACGACATTCAGTGGCACCTTGCCATACGCTGGCTCCAGCCCGGACTCGTCGGCCCCCAGCTTGCGGGCGTCGAACGGCTTCGGCTCGATCGAGCGGCCTTCGGCGCGACCGCCCGGCGCCTCGGGGTAGTAGTCGGCGTAGCGCGGAACCCAGCACATCTTCAGCGGGGTGTGCTTCAGCACGAACGAAAGCATCTCGGGCCCGCGCTCGAGGTAGGCGTCGATGCGTTCCGGCTCGGCGAAGTCGCCGACGATGCCGTGCAGGTATGTGCGGGCGGCCTCGGCGGTGTCCTTCACGCCGTCGCGCTGGAGAACCTCGTTGTTCGGAATCCAGACGCCACCTCCCGACCGCGCGGTGGAGCCGCCGAAGTGCGGGGCCTTTTCGATGACTACTGTCGAGAGGCCTCGGTGCGCGGCGGCGAGGGCAGCAACCATGCCGGCTCCGCCGCTGCCGACCACGACGACGTCGTACTCCTGCGCTGTCATGTAGAACACGTTATAGAATTGCCCGGGTCGGGCGCTACCGACCCGGTCACACGGACGAGGGGACTTCGGTAAATGCTCAGTGTTGCGATCCGCGACGAGCTGGCCGCCGACTTGGCGCAAGCTGAGCGGAGCCGCGAGCCCATTGCTCCGCTGACCGCCGCCTACCCGGATATCGACGTCGTCGACGCCTATGAGATCCAACTGATCAATATCCGGCAGCGGGTCGCCGAGGGCGCGCGGGTTCTCGGCCACAAGGTGGGGCTCTCGTCGAAGGCGATGCAGCAGATGATGGGGGTCGACGAGCCCGACTATGGGCATCTGCTCGACGAGATGCAGGTGTTCGAAGGCACGCCGGTCAAGTCGGGGCGCTACCTGCTGCCACGGGTCGAGGTGGAAGTCGGCTTCATCCTGGCCGAGGACCTACCGGGAGCCGGTTGCACCGAGGACGACGTACTGGCGGCCACCGAAGCCCTGGTTCCATCGATCGAGTTGATCGACACCCGGATCAGCGACTGGAAGATCGCGTTGTGCGACACCATCGCCGACAACGCCTCGTCGGCGGGGTTCGTGCTGGGTGAGGCCCGGGTGTCGCCGGCCGATGTCGACGTCAAGTCGATCGACGCGGTGCTGACCCGCAGCGGTGAGGTGGTCGCCGAGGGCCGCAGCGATGCCGTGCTGGGTAATCCGGTCACCGCGGTGGCGTGGTTGTCCCGCAAGGTGGAAAGCTTTGGTGTACGCCTGCGAAAAGGTGACATCGTGTTACCCGGATCGTGCACACGCGCGATCGACGCGCGCGCCGGGGACGAATTCGTCGCCGACTTCAAGGGCCTGGGTTCGGTCCGGTTGTCGTTCGAATAGTCTCGAACTACTTTTGAATTAGTCCAGATACCAGGAGTGTTGACATGCCATCCAAGGCAAGTGTGGCCATTGTCGGGTCGGGAAATATCAGCACTGACCTGCTCTACAAACTGCTGAGATCGGACTGGCTGGAACCGCGCTGGATGGTGGGGATCGACCCGGAAAGCGAAGGCTTGGCCCGGGCCCGCAAGCTGGGTTTGCAGACCACTCACGAAGGGGTCGACTGGCTGCTGGCGCAGCCTGAGAAGCCCGACCTGGTGTTCGAGGCGACCAGCGCCTATGTGCACAGGGATGCGGCGCCGAAGTATGCGGCGGCGGGGATCCGCGCCATCGACCTGACCCCGGCGGCGGTGGGCCCGGCGGTCATCCCGCCGGCCAACCTGCGCGAACACCTGGATGCGCCGAACGTCAACATGATCACCTGCGGGGGACAGGCGACTATTCCCATCGTCTACGCGGTGTCGCGGGTGGTCGAGGTCCCCTATGCCGAGATCGTGGCATCGGTGGCTTCGGTCTCGGCGGGCCCGGGAACCAGGGCCAACATCGACGAGTTCACCAAGACCACCAGCAAGGGCGTGGAGACCATCGGCGGCGCCAAGCGGGGCAAGGCGATCATCATCCTCAACCCCGCCGACCCGCCGATGATCATGCGCGACACCATCTTCTGTGCGATCCCCGAAGACGCCGACCGCGACGCGATCGCCAAGTCCATCCACGACGTCGTGGCCGAGGTGCAGACGTACGTTCCGGGATACCGGCTGCTCAACGAGCCGCAGTTCGACGAGCCCTCGCTCAATTCCGGCGGTCAAGCGGTGGTCACCACATTTGTCGAAGTCGAGGGTGCCGGCGATTACCTGCCGCCCTATGCGGGCAACCTGGACATCATGACCGCCGCGGCCACCAAGGTCGGCGAGGAGATCGCGAAGGAATCCTTGTCCGCGACGGCAGGAGGAATGGCGCCATGACCACCGACATCTTCTTCAACGCGATCTGGGACGTCCGGCTGACCGACACGTCGTTGCGGGACGGCTCTCACCACAAACGCCACCAATTCACCAAAGAAGAGGTGGGTGCCATCGTGGCCGCCCTGGACGCCGCGGGCGTGCCGGTCATCGAGGTCACCCACGGCGACGGGCTGGGCGGCTCGAGCTTCAACTACGGGTTCTCCAAGACGCCCGAGCAGGAACTGATCAAGCTGGCCGCCGAGACGGCCAAAGAGGCCAAGATCGCCTTCCTGATGCTGCCCGGCGTGGGCACCAAGGAGGACATCAAGGAAGCCCAGAACAACGGCGGGTCGATCTGCCGGATCGCCACCCACTGCACCGAGGCCGACGTGTCCATCCAGCACTTCGGGCTGGCCCGGGAGCTGGGACTGGAAACGGTCGGGTTCCTGATGATGTCGCACACGATTCCGCCCGAGAAGCTGGCGGCCCAGGCCCGCATCATGGCCGACGCCGGTTGCCAGTGTGTCTACGTCGTCGACTCGGCGGGCGCGCTGGTCCTCGAGGGCGTAAGCGACCGGGTCGCGGCGTTGGTCGCCGAGCTCGGTGACGACGCCCAGGTCGGCTTTCATGGCCACGAGAACCTGGGGCTGGGCGTGGCCAACTCGGTGGAGGCCGTCCGGGCGGGCGCCAAGCAGATCGACGGCTCTTGCCGCCGGTTCGGTGCCGGCGCGGGCAACGCGCCCGTCGAGGCGCTCATCGGGGTGTTCGACAAGATCGGCGTCAAGACCGGCATCGACTTCTTCGACATCGCCGACGCCGCCGAAGAGGTGGTCGCACCGGCCATGCCCGCCGAGTGCCTGCTGGACCGCAATGCGCTGATCATGGGCTACTCCGGGGTGTACTCGAGCTTCCTCAAGCACGCCATTCGCCAGTCCGAGCGCTACGGTGTGCCGGCCCACCAGCTACTGCACCGGGCGGGACAGCGCAAGCTCATCGGCGGCCAGGAAGACCAGCTCATCGACATCGCGCTGGAAATCAAGCGCGAGCAAGAAAGCGGCGCCGGAGCCGCCAAGTAGCCGGCCGCTGCGCACAGGCGGCGCAAAGCTATCGCGAGTAACCTGGCGCGCATGAGCACGACATCCCAAACAGTAAGCACTTCTCGCCGCGGACTGTACGGCCGGGTCGCCGGGGGGCTACTAACCGCTACCGCCGCCACCGTGATCGCCCTGCCTCTGGCCGGTACGGCCAACGCGGCTCCTCAGTGCAATCAGACCGTGGGCAATTCCATCGACTCGTATCTGAAGCAGCATCCCGACCTCCACGCGCAGCTGCAGGCCAGGTCGGAGGCGGAAGGTGGCGGCCCCAACGTCATCGATTACCTGAATCGGCATCCGGACGTGCGCCAGCATCTGATCGACCTGTCCCAGCAGTGCGCGCCCTAGTGAATCGGCCTCGTCGTTCAACGCCGCGGCGGACACGCGCGAACGTTCGCCATTGACGAAAAAGTAGAACACGTTCTAGCGTCTATGCGTGTTCTCTGATCCCCTCACCTCCGCGATCGCCGAAGCCGAGAAGCTGGTCGCCGACGCGCCCCACATCGAGACCGAAGCCGACCTGCTCGAAGGGCTGCAATATCTGGCGGGCTGCGTTTCGGCCTGCATACACCTGGCCTTCGACTACGACCGGGACCACCCGTTCCTGCAATCGGGCACCGGGCCGTTCACCAAGATGGGCCTGGACAACCCGGACACGCTCTACTTCGGGACCCGGGTGCACGCCGACCACGACTACGTCGTCACCGGCAGGCGCGGTACCACGACCGACCTGAGCTTCCAGCTGCTCGGCGGTGAATACACCGACGACAACGTGCCGGCCAGCCAGGCGGCGTTCGACGACCGGGAACTCGAGATCGCCGCCGACGGCAGCTTCGAGTGGCGGGTGCGGCCCACCAGCCCCGGGCAGTTGGTCATCCGCGAGGTCTACGGCGACTGGTCGGCACAGCGCGGCACGCTGGCCATCTCCCGGCTGGACACAGCGGGCACCGCCCCGCCGCCGCTGACCCGCGAAACCATCGAAAAGCGTTACGCCACAGCCGGAAAGCAACTCGTCAACCGGGTGAAGACATGGCTGCAGTTCCCGCAGTGGTTCTACCTCGATCTTCCGGTCAACACCATGGTCGCGCCCCGGTTGACGCCGGGCGGCCTGGCGACCCAGTATTCGTCGGTCGGTCACTACGACCTGCGGCCCGATCAGGCGCTGGTGATCACCATCCCGATCTCCGACGCGCCCTATCTCGGCTTCCAGCTGGGCAGCCTGTGGTACATCTCGCTGGACTACATCAACCACCAGACATCGCTGAACAACACTCAGGCTCAGGGGGATCCGGACGGCAAGGTGCGCATCGTCGTCGCCGACCAGAACCCCGGGGTGACCAATTGGGTGGAGACGCTGGGCCACCGGCGGGGCTTCTTGCAGTTCCGCTGGCAGCGGGTGTCCCGTCAACTCACCGAGGCGGACGGCCCCACGGTGGAGCTGGTCGACTTCGACGCCATCCCGGCCAAGTTGCCGTATTTCGACCACAATAAGATCTCCGACGACGAATGGCGTGCGCGAATAGCACTGCGCCAACAACAAATTGCGGCCAGGATGCTGGGGTGACGATGTCAGGATTGCTCAACGAAAAGGTCGTCGTCATCAGCGGCGTCGGGCCGGGGCTCGGTACCACCCTGGCGCACCGGTGCTCCGAGGACGGTGCCGACCTGGTGCTGGCGGCGCGGACAGTGGAGCGGCTGGAGGGCGTCGCCAAACAGGTCAACGACACCGGACGCAGGGCTTTGGCGGTGCGTGCCGACATCACCGACGACGACGAGGTGAATTACCTCGTCGAGACCACGATGGCGACCTACGGCAAGGTCGACGTGCTGATCAACAACGCGTTCCGGGTGCCATCGATGAAGCCGTTGGCCGGCACCAGTTTTCAACACATCCGCGACGCGATCGAGCTCAGCGCGCTCGGCGCGTTGCGGCTCATCCAGGCTTTCACGCCCGCGCTGGAGAAGTCGCACGGATCCATTGTCAACGTGAACTCCATGGTGCTGCGGCACTCGCAGGCCAAATACGGTGCCTACAAGATGGCCAAGTCTACGCTACTTGCGATGTCCCAATCGCTGGCCACCGAGCTGGGCGAGAAGGGCATCCGCGTCAATTCCGTTGCCCCCGGCTATATCTGGGGTGACACGTTGCAGGCCTACTTCGAACATCAAGCGGGCAAATACGGCACCACGGTGGATCAGATCTACGCGGCCACCGCGGCGAACTCCGACCTGAAGCGCTTGCCCACCGAAGACGAGGTGGCCTCGGCGATCCTTTTCCTGGCCAGCGACCTGTCCAGCGGCATCACCGGGCAGACCCTGGACGTCAACTGCGGCGAGTACCACACCTGATGTCCGATCGCACCGACATCGGTACCGTCGACGAACTGCACGCATCGGCCACCAAGCTGACCGGGCTCGACGACTTCGGTGCCAACGACGACAACTATCTCGAAGCGCTGGAGGTGCTGCTGGACTCCTACCGACGTGAAGCCGG
The DNA here is from genome assembly GCA_963820045.1 of uncultured Actinomycetota bacterium. Lineage (GTDB taxonomy): Bacteria > Actinomycetota > Actinomycetes > Mycobacteriales > Mycobacteriaceae > Mycobacterium. The sequence goes on along the minus strand of CAWFYN010000010.1, from coordinate 171,972 downwards.
CCTTACCGTGCTGGGCAGCAAGATGAATCGGTTCTTCCTGCGCGGCGCGCTGGTGGCCCGGCTGCTTTCCGAGGCCTCGTGGAAGCAGTACCCGCAGCACGCCGACGTCGTGATCGAACGCCCGATCTTCGTCACCGGGCTGGTGCGCACCGGCACCACCGCGCTACACCGCCTACTGGGTGCCGACCCCGCGCATCAGGGCCTGCACATGTGGCTGGCCGAATTCCCGCAGCCGCGTCCACCGCGCGAAACCTGGGACTCACACCCGCTATATCGCCAACTCGACGAGCAATTCAATCAGCACCATCAGGACAACCCCGGCTACACCGGCCTGCATTTCATGGCCGCATACGAGCTCGAGGAATGCTGGCAGCTGCTCCGGCAATCGCTGCATTCGGTGTCCTACGAGACGCTGGCGCACCTGCCCACCTACGCGCAGTGGCTGTCGGAACAGGATTGGACGCCGTCATATCGGCGGCACCGCAAGAACCTTCAGCTGATCGGAGTCAACGACGCCGAAAAGCGGTGGGTGCTCAAGAATCCCAGCCATCTATTTGCGCTGGACGCCTTGATGGCGACCTATCCCGACGCGCTGGTGATCCAGACCCACCGGCCGGTCGAGACGATCATGGCTTCGATGTGCTCGCTGGCGCAGCACACCGCCGAGGGATGGTCGACGGCGTTCGATGGGGCCCAGATCGGTGCCGACGCGATGGACACGTGGTCGCGCGGACTGGAACGCTTCAACACCGCCCGCGCGAAATACTCGCCGGCCCACTTCTACGACGTCGACTACAAGGACCTGATCGCCCATCCCATCGGCACGGTGGCCGACGTCTACCGGCACTTCGATCTGACGCTGACCGACGAGGCGAGAGCGGCCATGGAGAAGGCGCACGCCGACAGCCAGTCCGGCGAGCGGGCGCCCAAACATCGGTACTCACTGGCCGATTACGGGCTGACCGTCGAAACGGTCAAGGAGCGCTTCGCCGGGCTGTAGTCAGTCGTCCTCGGGCACGGGCTCGCCCAGATAGCCCTCCGCGACCGCATGCTCGATGCTGTCACTCAGTTTGGGGCACGACCGGATGCGTGCGGTATCACCACCGGTGTTGCGCACCTCGGTGAAGTGCGCGCAGCGCTGCCACGCTTCGGTGTTCCATTGCACCGCGGTGTGACCCGGGCCCAGCCTCCGGACAGTGACCGTGACGTGGCAGAACCGGCAGTCGACCGGGAGCAGCCCCGAGCTGAGGTAGCGCTCGCGGTCGGCCCGGCTGGCTTCGGCGACGGCGGCGCCGCGTTGCGGATCGTTGGTGAAATCCCTTGATTTCGAAGCTAAACCAGAAAGCGCTCCGCCGGTGTGTTCGGTGCCGGCCGGTCGCTCGTCGTGGTCGTGGTCGTGGTGATCGCCGTGCAGCAACAGCATCGACCGAGCGAGCCGATCGACGTCAGGAACTGCCGGCTGATCGTCGGGCATGGTCGTCAGTGCTGCTCGGCCGGCACTTCGTCGGCAACCGGTTCCGCGGCCTCGGACTCCCTGCCCTTCAGGTTCTCTTCGACCTCGGCGTTCCAATACTCATTGGCGCGCGTGGTGTCCACCTCGATCTCGAAGCGCTCCACCATTTCCGGCTGGATGTCGGCGACGTCGACATAGAACTGCTGGTACCAGCGGCGCAGCTGATAGACGGCGCCGTCCTCCTCGACCAGCAGCGGGTTGTCGATGCGGGTCTTGTGCTTCCAGATCTCGACGTCCTGGAGGAAGCCCTTGCTGACACCCTCGGTGAACACCCGCGACAGCTTCTCGGTCATTTTTTCGTCCATGCCCTTGGGCTTTTCGACGATGACGCCCCACTGCAGCATGAACGAGTTCTGGGTCACCGGGTAGTGGCAGTTGATCAGGATCGACTCGGCCTTGTAGCCGCCGTAGCTGTTGTGCAGCCAGTTGATCATGAACGACGGCCCGAAGTAGGACGCCTCGGAGTCAAGATGCGCCTCGCCGTAGGAGGTGCCCAGGTCGTTGACGTCCGGCCGGCCCACGTTGTGCAGGTATTGCGACGCGATGTGGCCCTCGAATACGTTCTTGAAATACGTCGGCAAACCGAAATGGATGTAGAAGAAGTGCGCCATGTCGGTGACGTTGTCGATGATGTCACGGCAGTTCGACCCCTCGATGAGGATGCGGTTCCACCGCCACTCGGTCCACTCGTCGCTGGCCGCTTCCGGGATGTCGGGAATCCGGACCGCGGGGTCCGGCGGATTCTGTTCGTGGTCGTGCCAGACGAACAGCAAGCCGCCGCGCACGTCGGTCGTCCATGAGCGTGTGCGTGCCGTCTTGGGCGTGCGCTTGGCGTACGGCACCAGCTTGCAGCGACCGTCACCGCCCCAGCGCCAGTCGTGGAACGGGCAGGCCACCTCGTCGCCCTTGATGGTGCCCTCGGACAGGTCGCCACCCATGTGCCGGCAGTAGCCGTCCAGAACCTTCAGGTCCCCGTTCGAGTCGGCGAAAACCACCAGCTTGGTACCGAAGGCCTCGATCGAGTGCGGTTTACCGTCTTCGAAGTCCTTCGCGACGCCCAGGCAGTGCCAGCCGCGGGCGTACCTTGTCGGCAATGCGCCGGGATCGATTTCCCGGATGCCGACCGCCTTGGTGTCGGTACTCACCTGTCACCTCCAACTAACGACCCCTCTAACTAGAACACGTTACAGTTTTGCGGTGGCGCCGCGCAACGACGGCGAGCCTGGCCACGCCATATGCGAGCTGGGGTATATCTAGACGATGCCGCTGTTCGCTTTCGAGGGTCGGGCGCCGCGGGTCGATCCCACCGCGTTTGTGGCCCCGACGGCCACCCTGATCGGCGACGTTGTCGTTGAGGCCGGTGCATCGGTGTGGTTCAACACCGTGCTGCGCGGCGATTATGGGCCCATCGTGGTGCGGGAGGGCGCCAACGTCCAAGACGGTTCCGTGCTGCACGCGCCGCCCGGCATCCCGGTCGATATCGGCCCCGGCGCCACGGTGGCGCACATGTGCTGCATTCACGGGGCGCACGTGGGATCCGAGGCTCTGATCGCCAACCATGCGACCGTTCTCGACGGGGCGGTCATCGGCGCGCGCAGCCTGATCGCGGCCCACTCGCTGGTGACGTCCGGCACCCAGATTCCCGCCGGCATGCTCGCGGTCGGCGCGCCGGCACAGATCAAGGGCCCGGTCGCCGGAACGGGCGCGGAGATGTGGGTCAAGGTGAATCCGCAGGCCTACCGCGAACTGGCTCAGCGGCACCTGGCCGGGCTCGAGCCGCTCTAGACCTTCCGCGCCGACGCGGCCGCGCGGGCCATCTCCCAGTACGCGCGCAGGGCGGTCATGTTGCCCTCGTCGTCGGCCTTGTACGTGAAGACGCCCTCCGCGGTCACCTGGTAGTCGCCCGTGGTGATGAGGATGTGCCCGACGTTGGCTTCCTCGTTGCCGCATTGGTAGGTGTCGCGGAAGAAGAACTCGATCCTGGTCGTGGGAGCGATGGCCTTGTCCCAGAAGGCCGAGATCGCGTCGCGGCCCCGGTGGCCCTTACCTTCGGGGTCGAAGGCCGACGGCCCGATCGGGTCCTGGACGATGGCGTCGTCGGCAAACACCGCCAACCACGCTTCTTTGTCCCTGGCGATGACCGCCTCGCGCGAACGCCGGCCGGCCTCGTGCGCGGGATGCTCAGCCACCGGCGCCGCTCCTCTCCCCCGCAAGCGGGAGGTACCCCCACATCGCTGCGCTCTGCATTGTCGTCGACGCGCTCACGCGCCGACTTTTTCCGGGGTGGGCTTGTCGGCGCCGACCACCCACATGGAGTAGTACTGTGAGCCGCCGCCGTAGGCGTGCCCCAGCGCCTTGCGCGCGTTGGGTACCTGGTGATCCCCACCCTTGCCCATCACCTGAATCGCCGCCTCGGCGAACCGAATCAGGCCCGAGGCACCGATCGGGTTGGACGACAGCACACCGCCCGACGGGTTGACCGGCAGCCGTCCACCGATCGCCGTCTCGCCGGCCTCGGTCAGCTTCCAGCCCTCGCCCTCGGGCACAAACCCCAGATTTTCCAACCACATCGGCTCGAACCACGAGAACGGCACGTAGATTTCGGCGGCATCGATCTCATCGATCGGGCTGGTGATGCCGGCGGCCTTCCACAGCGCGGCGGCCGCGTCGCGTCCGGCCTGCGGGCTCACCTGGTCCCGGCCGGAGAACTGTAGCGGCTCGGTGCGTAGCGCGGTGGCGTGGATCCAGGCCACCGGATTGCCTTGCGCCAAGCGGGCTTCGGCGGCTTCCTCGTTGCCGATCACCACGGCGGCGGCACCGTCGGAAGACGGGCAGGTCTCGTCGTAGCGGATCGGATCCCACAGCATCGGGGACTGCATCACCTTCTCCAGGGTGATGTCGGGCTGGTGCAGGTGTGCCAGCGGGTTGCGGCTGCCGTTGAGCCGATCCTTGACGGCGACCATGGCACCGATGTGGTTCGGCGCCCCCGATCGGCGGATGTACGACCGCACGTGTGGCGCGAAATAGCCGCCCGCGCCGGCGCCCACCGGTTTGATGAAGGGAATCGGAATCGACAACGCCCACATGGCGTTTGACTCCGACTGCTTTTCCCAGGCCATCGCCAGCACGCGCCGGTACTTGCCCGACTGGACGAGGCTGGTGGCGACCACCGCGGTGGATCCGCCGACCGAGCCCGCGGTGTGCACCCGGATCAGCGGCTTGCCGGTGGCTCCCACGGCGTCGGCCATGAACAGCTCCGGCATCATGACGCCCTCGAAGAAGTCGGGCGCCTTGCCGACGACGACGGCGTCGATGTCGTCGAAGGTGGAGCCGGAGTCGGCGAGCGCGCGGTCGATCGCTTCGCGCACCAGGCCGTTCATCGAGACATCTTGCCGCTTCGCGACGTACTTCGTTTGCCCGGTACCGAGTACCGCGGCAAGGTTCGGCCCTGCACCGGCCATCAGTTCTTTCCTTCCATGACCGCGACCAGGTTCTGTTGCAACGCGGGCCCGCTAGTGGCATGCGCCAGCACGCGCCCGGCCGACCCATCCCAGATATGTTGTGCCGCAAAGCCGATACGCTCCAGGCCGGCGACAAACATGGGGTTGGCGGCCAGCGTGCCGCCGGACGGATTGATTTTGGTCGGCCCCGGTATCCGGATGGCTTCCGCGATGATCAGGTGCTGGTGGGTGAAGGGCGCATGAATCTCGGCCACGTCCAGGTTGCGGATGTTTCCACCGGTGGCCGCCTTGGTCGCTGCCGTGGTCGACGCCGACTCGGTGAGGTCGCGTGCGCCCAATACCGGAGACTCGATGCGGTGCTCGATTCCGGTGATCCAGGCCGGATTTTCACGCAGTTCGCGGGCGCGGTCGCCGGCCGCGAGCACGATCGCCGCGGCGCCGTCGGTGATCGGCGCGATGTCGTGGCGCCGCAACGGCTCGGCGAAGAACGGCCGTTCGAGCAATTCGTCGATGCCGATCGCCGCCGCTACGGAGTCCACCCGGTTCGCCTGCGCGAAGGAATCGAGCGCAACGCGCGCCATCTGCTCGTAGCTCCACTTGCCGGTGTCGAGCCCCATGCGGGCTTGCAACCCCGCGATCGACACCGAGTCCGGCCACAGCGGCGCGACGGTGTAGGGGTCGGTCTGCCGCGAGAGGATCTGACGCAGAATCCCGGCCGAGGACTTGCCGAAGCCGTACACCAGCGCGGTGTCGACCTCGCCGGTCAACAGTTTGATGTAGGCCTCGTAGAGGGCCCAGGCCGCGTCCATCTCGACGTGCGATTCGTTGATCGGCGGTACGGCGCCGATCGAGTCGATCGCCGAGATGAACGAGAATGCCCGGCCGGCAAGGTAATCCGACGACCCCGAACACCAGAAACCGATGTCGGTCTTGGTGATTCCCAGGTCCTCGTAGAGCTGGGCGAAGCATGGCATCAACATCTCGACGCCGTTGGTGGTGCCGTCGGTGCGGCGGACGTGCGGTGCATGCGCGAAGCCAACAACAGCTATGTCCGCAACGTTGCGAGCGCTCATTTACAGGTATGCCCTTTACAGGTGGTGCTTGTAGGTGTCGTAATCGGCGTCGGGTTCCCCCGTCGGCCGGAAGTACTCGATGTTGTCGATGCCAAAGCCCCACTCCTCCCGGGGTTTCCACACCGCCTCCACGCGCATGCCCATCCGCACCTCGTGCGCGTCGATGTCGGCGACCAGGTGCAGGAAGGGAATGTCGGCCCCGTCGAGCAACACGTAGGCCGCCACGTAGGGCGGTTTGATGCGCTGGCCCTGGAACGGGATGTTGATGATCGCGAACGTCGTGACGGTGCCCTTGTCCGGCAGCTCGACGAACTCGGTGGTGGGCTGACCGGTGGCCGGGTCCGCGCCGTGCGGCGGGAAGTAGACCTTCCCGTTCTTGCCGGTGCGCGCGCCCAGCAGTTTGCCCTGGGCGATGGCGCGCAGGTAGGCGCTCTCCTCATGGGAGGCGGTGTGCTGAATCGTCAGCGAGATCGGCGTGACGATCATGGTCACCGGGTCTTGTTCTCCCGCAGCCTGTTCGGTCGCGGGCTCGGCTTCCTCGCCGAGTGCGAAGTAGGCGATGTCGGTGATGGCGCCCACCGGCTCGTCGGCCCAGTGCACATGCACCCGGGCGCCGGTCTCAATGGCGTCGGGACTGCCGGCGTCCACCGCGTGCAGCAGCGGGATGTCCGCACCGTCGAGCTTGATCAGCGCCCAGGCGAACGGCCGGTCCAATGGCTGACTCTCCAACGGTTCGGGTTGCCAGGTCCACGAAACGACGGTCCCGACGCTGGACACCGGTACCATCTCGCCCAACGGCTCGTAGGTGACCGGGTCATATTCCGCCGGCGGCACGTGTACCCGGCCATCCGATCCGCGCACCCCGAGGACGTGGCGCTCGCGCAGTGCGGTGAAGAACTTGCTCAGCGTGGGGCCGACCGAACGGGTGTAGTCGAAAGACAACGTCAGTGGCGCGGAGAGCGGCGGCTCAGGGGGATCCGTCAAGGTCGGGCTGCTCGAGCTGGCTGTCACGCCATCGAGTAGAACAGGTTCTAAGAACGGTTTCAAATTTTTCCTTATCGGGACGCCTCGGAAGGGTCAGTGGCTATGAAGCTGGGGTTGCAGCTCGGGTATTGGGGCGCTCAGCCGCCGGAGAATCACGCGGAGCTCGTCGCCGCGGCCGAGGAGGCCGCGTTCGACGCCGTCTTCACCGCCGAGGCGTGGGGATCCGACGCCTACACCCCGCTGGCCTGGTTGGGATCGTCGACGCACCGGCTGCGGCTGGGCACCTCGGTGATCCAGCTGTCCGCGCGCACCCCGACGGCAACCGCGATGGCGGCGCTGACGCTCGACCACCTCAGCGGAGGTCGGCACATCCTCGGACTCGGCGTGTCCGGCCCGCAGGTGGTCGAGGGCTGGTACGGCCGGCCGTTTCCCAAGCCGCTGGCCCGCACCCGCGAGTACATCGACATCATGAGGCAGGTCTGGGCGCGGGAGAAGCCGGTGACCAGCGACGGCCCCCACTATCCGCTGCCGTTGACGGGTCAGGGGACGACGGGACTGGGCAAGGCGCTCAAGCCGATCACCCACCCGTTACGACCCGACATCCCGATCATGCTGGGGGCCGAGGGACCGAAGAACGTGGCGTTGGCCGCCGAGATCTGCGACGGCTGGCTGCCCATCTTCTACACGCCGCGGATGGCCGATACCTACAACGAATGGCTCGACGAGGGGTTCGCGCGGCCGGGTGCACGGCGCAGCCGCGAGGACTTCGAAATCTGCGCGACCGCCACCATCGTGATCACCGACGACCGCAGCGCCGCCTTCGGGGCCATGAAGCCTTACCTGGCCCTCTACATGGGCGGCATGGGTGCTGAGGACACCAACTTCCACGCCGACGTCTACCGCCGGATGGGCTACCCCGACGTGGTCGACGACGTGACGAAGCTCTTCCGCAGCAACCGCAAGGACGAGGCGGCCACCGTCATCCCCGACGAACTCGTCGACGACGCCGCAATCGTCGGCGATATCAACTACGTCCGTGAGCAGGTCAAGGTCTGGGAGGCCGCCGGCGTGACCATGATGGTGGTCAACGGACGCAATGCCGCGCAGATCAGGGAGCTCGCCACGCTGATCTAGCCCGGTATTGCCCAACGAATAGAACACGTTCTAGATTGGCCCGATGACAGCCTCGCAGCACACCATCGCCGGCACGGTACTCACGATGCCGGTGCAGATCCGCCAGGCAAACCAGCACATGGCGATGTTCTCCGTCGACGCCGACGCCGCGCAGCGGATGATCGACTACAGCGGCCTGCAGGTCTGCCGCTACCTTCCGCGCCGCGCGATCGTGGTCCTGATGCTGATGCACTACATCGACGGTGACCTGGGCCAGTATCACGAGTTCGGCACCAGCGTGATGGTCAACCCACCGGGGGCTGGATCTGAGTCCAGGCGGGGTGGCCTTGGAGCCCTGCAGTCGGCCGGCGCCTTCATCCACCACCTGCCCGTCGACCAGGCGTTCACCTTGGAGGCAGGAACGAAGATCTGGGGCTACCCGAAAGTCATGGCGGATTTCGAGGTTCGAGAGGGCCGTCGATTCGGCTTCGACCTCAGCATCGACGGCCAACCGGTGATCGGCATGGACTTTCGCCGCGGCATGCCGATTCGGCTGACCCCGCGAACGCAGGCGCAGCGCAGCTACTCGCACCGCGACGGGATCACCCGCGAGACCGCTTTTGAGCACACGCTCGACGGTGTGCGGACCCGGCTTGGCGGGGTGCGGGTGCGGCTGGGTGATCACCCTTACGCGAAAGAGCTTGCTTCGCTTGGTCTTCCGAAGCGCGCGATGCTGTCCAGCTCTGCTGACCAGGTACAGATGACATTCGGCGATGCCCAGGAGATCTCATGACCATGACCAAGCCAGACGTCGACCTGACCGACGGGACTTTCTACGCCGGTGACTCCCGGCCCGTCTACCGCTGGATGCGCGAGCACGAGCCGGTCTTTCGGGACCGCAACGGGCTAGCCGCCGCGTCGACGTATCAGGCCGTGATCGAGGCCGAGCGCAACCCCGAATTGTTCTCGAACGCCGGCGGCATCCGTCCCGACCAACCGGGGGTCGAGATGATGATCGAGATGGACGATCCGCAGCATCTGTTGCGCCGCAAGCTCGTCAACTCCGGCTTCACCCGCAAGCGCGTGAAGGATTTGGAGTCCAAAATCGTTTCGCTGTGCGACACGCTGATCGACGCGGTGTGCGAGCGCGGCGAGTGTGACTTCGTCTGGGACCTGGCCGCGCCACTGCCGATGGCGGTCATCGGCGACATGCTCGGCGTGCTCCCCGAGGAGCGCACGATGTTCCTCAAGTGGTCCGACGACTTGGTCGGCGCGTTGAGCAGCACCGCAGCCGAAGCGGATGTCCAGGTCACGATGGACGCCTTCGCCGCCTACAGCCAATACATGATGGGCATGATCGAGGCCCGCAAGAAGGAGCCGACCGACGACCTGGTCAGCGTCCTGGTGCACGCGGAGGTCGAAGGTTCGCGGCTCGAGGACCACCAGATCGTCACCGAGGTCCTGCTGCTGCTGATCGGCGGCGACGAGACGACGCGGCACACGCTGTCCGGCGGCACGCGGCAACTGCTGCTGCACCCCGATCAGCACCGGCGCCTGGCGGGCGACCTGAGCTTGCTGCCCAACGCGATCGAAGAGATGCTGCGCTGGACCGCGCCGGTGAAGAACATGGCACGCACCATCACCGCCGACACCGAATTCCACGGCACCCGGTTACGCCAGGGCGAGAAGATGATCCTGCTGTTCGAGTCGGCGAATTTCGACGAGAAGGTCTTCGACGACCCGGAGAGCTTCGACATCGAGCGCTACCCGAACAACCACCTGGCCTTCGGCTTCGGCACGCACTTCTGCCTCGGTAACCAGCTCGCCCGGCTGGAGCTGTCCATCATGCAGTCCCGGCTGCTGCAACGGCTGCCCGACATGCGGCTCGCTTCGGACGCCGACCTGCCCCTGCGGCCGGCCAACTTCGTCTCCGGCCTGGAGAAGATGCCGGTCGCCTTCACCCCGGGCGCGCCGCTGCGCTAAACACGTCGTACTCCTGGCCGAGCGTAACGCCACTGCGAGAAATCAGGCGAAATCTCGCACTGGCGTTACGCTCGCGAAGCAGTTAGGTGCCAGGAACGTCAGCGGCTCTGGAAGTTTGGCTTGCGCTTCTCGGCGAACGCCCGGGGGCCTTCCTTGGCGTCGTCGGACAGGAACACCTTGATGCCGATCTGGGTGTCGATCTTGAAGGCCTCGTTCTCGTGCATGCCCTCGGTCTCGCGGATCGCCCGCAGGATCGCCTGCACGGCCAGCGGGCCGTTGTTCTCGATGATCTCGGCGATCTCGAGCGCCTTGGACAGCGCCTGCCCATCCGGCACCACATGCCCGATCAGGCCCATCTCCTTGGCTTCGGCGGCGGTGATGTGCCGGCCGGTCAGCAGCAGGTCGCACGCGACCGTGTAGGGGATCTGCCGCACCAGCCGCACGGCCGACCCACCCATCGGGTACAGGCTCCACTTGGCCTCCGAGATGCCGAACTTGGCGCTTTCGCCCGCGATGCGGATGTCGGTGCCCTGCAGGATCTCGGTGCCCCCGGCGATCGCGGGGCCCTCGACGGCCGCGATGAGCGGCTTGGTCAGCCGGCGACCCTTCAGAAGAGCGTCGATTCGCGACGGGTCGTAGCTGCCGTCCTTGAACGACTCTCCCGGTGGCTTCTTGGTTGCGGCCTTGAGGTCCATGCCGGCGCAGAAGTAGCCACCGGCCCCGGTCAGGATGCAGCAGCGGATGTCCGGATCGTTGTCGACGCGGTCCCAGGCCTGCACCATGATTTCCATCATTTCGGTGCTCAGGGCGTTGCGGGCATGGGGCCGGTTCAGCGTGACGACCAGGGTGTGACCACGCTGTTCCACCAGCGCGTCGGGGCCCGACTGCTCGTTTGCTGGGGCCTCACCATTTTGCACAGCCACGGCTACCGCCTTTCCGTCGACGAGGGGCATCAGCTTGTCAAGAAATGTAACACGTTCTAATTTGGTGGCCGTGGCCCTGAATATTGCCGATCTCGCAGAGCACGCCATCGACGCTGTGCCGGACCGTGTCGCCCTGATCTGCGGCGACGACAAGCTGACCTACGCCCAACTAGAGGACAAGGCCAACCGCCTGGCCCACTACCTCATCGATCAGGGGGTGAAAAAGGACGACAAGGTCGGGCTGTACTGCCGGAACCGCATCGAGATCGTCATCGCGATGCTCGGCATCGTGAAGGCGGGCGCCATTCTGGTGAACGTCAACTACCGCTACGTCGAGGGCGAGCTTCGCTACCTGTTCGACAACTCCGACATGGTCGCCCTTGTCCACGAGCGCCAGTACTCCGACCGGGTGGCCAACGTGCTGCCCGACGCCCCGAACGTCAAGACGATCCTGGTCGTCGAGGACGGGAGCGACAACGACTATCAGCGCTACGGCGGCGTCGAGTTCTATTCGGCGATCGCGCAGGGTTCCCCCGAGCGCGACTTCGGCGAGCGCAGCGCCGACGACATCTACCTGCTCTACACCGGCGGCACCACCGGTTTCCCGAAGGGCGTGATGTGGCGCCACGAGGACATCTACCGGGTGCTCTTCGGCGGAACCGACTTCGCGACAGGCCAATTCGTCGAGGACGAGCACGACCTGGCCAAGGCCGCGGCCGCCAATCCGCCGATGGTCCGCTACCCGATTCCGCCGATGATCCACGGCGCCACCCAGTCGGCCACCTGGATGTCGATCTTCTCGGGCCAAACCACCGTGCTCGCACCGGAATTCAACGCCGACGAGGTGTGGCGCACGATCCACGAGCACAAGGTGAACCTGCTGTTCTTCACCGGGGACGCGATGGCGCGGCCGCTGCTGGACGCGCTGCTGGCACACCAAGACGAGGGGAACGAATACGACCTGTCGTCGCTGTTCCTGCTCGCCAGCACGGCGGCGTTGTTCTCGCCGAGCATCAAGGAGAAGCTGCTCGAGCTGCTGCCCAACCGGGTGATCACCGACTCCATCGGCTCCTCGGAAACCGGATTCGGTGGCACCAGCATCGTCGCCAAGGACGCGCCGCATGCCGGCGGCCCCCGCGTGACCATCGACCACCGCACCGTCGTCCTCGACGAGTACGGCAACGAGGTCAAGCCCGGCTCCGGGGTGCGCGGCTTCATCGCCAAGAAGGGCAACATCCCGGTCGGGTATTACAAGGACGAGCAGAAGACCGCCGAAACGTTCAAGACCATCAACGGGGTCCGCTATGCCATCCCGGGCGACTGGGCGCTCGTCGAGGAGGACGGCACCGTCACGATGCTGGGCCGCGGCTCGGTGTCCATCAACAGCGGCGGTGAAAAGATCTACCCCGAGGAGGTCGAGGCGGCGCTCAAGGGCCACCCCGACGTCTTCGACGCGCTGGTGGTCGGCGTGCCCGACCCTCGTTACGGGCAGCATGTGGCCGCCGTCGTGCAGGCGCGGCCGGGGTCCAAGCCGTCGCTGTCCGAACTGGACCGCTTCGTGCGCTCCGAGATCGCGGGATACAAAGTGCCACGTAGTCTTTGGCTGGTCGACGAGGTGAAGCGCTCGCCGGCCGGCAAGCCGGACTACCGCTGGGCCAAGGAGCAGACCGAGGCGCGCCCCGCCGACGACGTGCACTCCGCTCACGTTTCCGCCTGACCGCGGCCATTGGCCGACTTCGTCAAGCAACACCCCGCCGCGCCCAGCGGCTACTTCGCGTGGGAAGCCGCCGGATTGGGATGGCTGGCCAGCGTCGCGGGCGGCGTGCCGTGCGCGCAAGTCGTCTCCGTCGACGAGACGAGCCTGACCCTGCACCGCCTCGATTCGGTGACACCGACCCGAGAGGCCGCGCACGCGTTCGGCGCCCGGCTCGCCGTCACGCACGACGCCGGGGCCCCCGCGTTCGGTGCGGGACCCGACGGATGGGACGCACCGGGGTTCTTCGGGCCGCTGTCCCAGCCGCTGCCGATGTCGCTGCGGCAACACCGCCGCTGGGGCGACTTCTACGCGCAGGAGCGGCTGGTCCCGATGGCCGAGCTCGCGGCGGCGCGGCTCGACTCTTCCACCCGCAGCGCCATCGATTCCGTCGTAGCTCGTTGCCGCGCGGGCGACTTCGACGACGGCGACGGGCCCGCACGGTTGCACGGCGACCTGTGGAGCGGCAACGTGATGTGGACGCCCGACGGGGTGGCGCTGATCGACCCGGCCGCGCACGCCGGTCACCGCGAAACCGACCTGGCGATGCTCGCGCTGTTCGGCTGCCCGCACTACGACGCGGTCCTCGACGGTTACCAGCGGGCGCGGCCGCTGAAAGAGGGTTGGCGCAACCGGATCGGCCTGCATCAACTCTTTCCGCTGCTGGCGCACGTCGTGCTGTTCGGCCGCGGGTACGCGCAACAGACGCACGCGGCCGCCCGCGCCGCACTGGCCGCTTAACGCCCGGCTACTGTTGGATCTCTATGACGGTCGACGTGTGGATGCAGCACCCGACTGCGCGGTTCCTGCGCAGCGACATGCTGGCCTCGCTGCGACGCTGGACCGGCGATTCCCTGCCGGAGGCCGACGTCCCGATCGAGGCGAGCATCGCGACGATGGACGCGGCCGACGTGCGCTTCGGCCTGCTCAGCGCGTGGCGCGGCCCCGGCGGCCAGGATCTGATCTCCAACGACGAGGTCGCCGAGTGGATTAGCCTGCATCCGAATCGGTTTGGCGGACTGGCCACCGTCGACCTCGATCGTCCGATGGAAGCGGTCCGCGAACTGCGGCGCCGCGTTCGAGAAGGATTCCTGGGTCTGCGGGTGGTGCCGTGGTTGTGGGACGCACCGCCCACCGATCGCCGCTACTACCCGCTGTTCGCCGAATGCGTGGAGTCCGGCGTGCCGTTTTGCACCCAGGTGGGCCATACCGGCCCGCTGCGACCCTCGGAGACCGGCCGCCCGATTCCCTACATCGACCAGGTCGCGCTCGACTTTCCCGAGCTGGTGATCGTGGGTGGCCACGTCGGGTATCCGTGGACCGAGGAGATGATCGCCGTGGCCCGCAAGCATCAGAATGTCTACATCGACACGTCCGCCTATACCCTGCGGCGGCTGCCAGCGGAGCTGGTCCGGTTCATGAAAACCGGCACCGGGCAACGAAAAGTCTTGTTCGGCACCAACTATCCGATGATGACCCACGCGCACGCGTTGGCGGGATTGGCGGAACTCGGCCTGGCCGAGGAGGGCCGCCGAGACTTCCTGCACGGCAACGCCGAGCGCGTCTTCAAACTGGAGGCGAACACGTGAACGGCGCCCAGGCTCTGATCAACACCCTGGTCGACGGTGGTGTCGACGTCTGTTTCGCCAACCCGGGCACCTCGGAGATGCACTTCGTGGCCGCACTGGACACCGTCCCGCGAATGCGCGGCGTGCTGGCTTTGTTCGAGGGTGTCGCCACCGGCGCGGCCGACGGCTACGCCCGCATCGCCGGCCGGCCGGCGGCGGTGCTGCTGCACTTGGGCCCCGGCCTGGGCAACGGCCTGGCGAACCTACACAACGCCCGGCGCTCTCAGGTGCCGATGGTGGTGGTCGTCGGGGACCACGCTACGTATCACAAAAAGTACGATGCCCCACTGGAATCCGACATCGACGCACTCGCCGGCACCGTCTCGGGGTGGGTGCGCCGCACCGAACGCACCGCGGACGTCGCGTCCGACGCCGCCGAGGCGATCGCCGCCAGCCGGTCCGGCTCGCGAATCTCGACGCTGATCCTGCCCGCCGATGTGTCGTGGTCCGACGGCGGGCAAGCCGCCGGCACCGAGAACTCCGAACCCGCAGGAGCCGAGCCGCGGTTGGCGTTCGAGGTGGTCGAGGTGCTGCGCTCGGGGGAACCCACGGTGCTCATGATCGGCGGCGACGCCACCCGCGGTCCGGGTCTTTCCGCCGCCGTCCGAATCGCGCAGGCGACCGGGGCCCGGTTGTTGTGCGAGACGTTCCCGGCGCGTCTGGAGCGCGGCGCGGGCGTCCCCGCCGTCGAGCGGCTGGCCTATTTCGCCGAGGCCGCCACCGCCCAGCTGGACGGCGCCAAGCATCTGGTGCTGGCGGGCGCCAAGTCGCCGGTGTCCTTCTTCGCCTACCCGGGCATGCCCAGCGATCTCGTCCCGGCCGGCTGTGAGGTGCATCTGCTCGCCGAGCACAGCGGTGCCGCCGATGCGCTCGCCGCGGTGGCCGACGAGGTGGCGCCCGGAACCGTTGCGCCCGTGGCGGTCGCGGCGCGGCCACAACTGCCAACCGGTGCCCTGACATCCGCGTCGGCTGCCGACGTGATCGGGGCGCTGCTCCCGGAAGGGGCGATCGTCGTCGACGAGTCGAACACCTCCGGTCTGCCGCTCGCGCAGGCCACGGCGGGGGCGCCGGCCCATGACTGGCTGACCCTGACCGGCGGGGCGATCGGGTACGGCATCCCGGCCGCGGTGGGCGCCGCCGTGGCCGCCCCCGATCGGCCGGTGCTCTGCCTGGAATCCGACGGGTCGGCGATGTACACGATCTCCGGATTGTGGACTCAGGCCCGGGAGAAGCTCGACGTGACCACGGTGATCTACGACAACAGCGCCTACGACATCCTGCGGATCGAGCTGGCGCGGGTGGGCGCCGGATCTGCTCCCGGGCCCAAAGCGTTAGACCTACTTGACTTATCGCGCCCCACAATGGATTTCGTCAAGATCAGCGAGGGGATGGGAGTGCCGGCCCGCCGCGCCAGCACCGCCGAGGAACTCGGTGACGCGCTGCGCCAAGCTTTCGCCGAACCGGGGCCGCACCTGATCGACGCCGTGGTGCCGTCAATAACGGGCTAGCCCGGGAAGCCGGCTGAGGACCCACTCCGACATTGTGTCGAGGACGTCGACACCCGCCTCGAACGCCCCGTCCTGAACCCTGGCCGCCAGGGCCACGCCCCACTGCCCCGATGGCGTGGGCACGATCCCGAACTGCCGCACCAGGTAGTCACCGTCCAACCCGGGCCCCCAACCCCCTTTCGCCGCAAGGCCTTTGGCGGCAAGCCCCCAGCGATGGTCGCTGGTGAGGCGCTGCATCAGGTCGATGACGTCGGCCGAATCGGGAATCGAAGGCAGCTCGGCCGCGAACCGGGCTTGCCGTTGCAAGGTCCACTCCGTTTGGCCGAACGCGGTATACCCACGACGGAGCCGACGCGATTCGACCACGGTGGCGGTGTCACCGCCCTCGGCGATCACACCCTGCACCCGCCGCGCCGCTTCCGAGGGATCGCCCAAACCGGACCACATTTGCTCCGACGCCCGATTGTCGGATTCGGTGATGGCTTTGACGGCCAGGTCCTTGGCGCGCAACCAATCGCTGCGCAGCGCCGCGATCGCCAACGGCACCTTGATCGTCGACCATGCGACGCCGGACCACCATCGACCCAGCGAGTAGGTGCGATCCGGCCGGGCGATGGCGACACCGAGGTCCGCCGGTACCGCGGCGGACAACTGTTCAAAGCTCGCTTCGAGTGCAGTCTCGAGGGGCCGGGAAGTCATGTCTACCGGCGAACCTGCCATACCGGATCGCCACAGTCGACGCCCTGCGCCGCCAACTGGCGCTTGAGCACCTTGAAAGTCACCGTGCGCGGAAGTTCTGCGCTGACCCGTACGTACGACGGCCACTGCTTGGGCCCCAGATCGGGCTGTTCGGCCAGGAAGGCGCGAAACTTCTCGGTATCGAACTGGGTGCCGGGAGCCAGCACCAACGCGGCCATCACCTGGTCACCGACCACCGGATCCGGCACCGCGTACACAGCTACCTCACTCACGTCGGGGTAGCGTAACAGCACCCGTTCGATCGGAGCGGCGCCCAGGTTTTCCCCGTCGACGCGCATCCAATCACCCAGCCGTCCCGCGAAGTACGCATAGCCGGCGTCGTCCCGGTAGGCGAGGTCGCCGGTGTGGTAGACCCCGCCCGCCATCCGCTCGGCCTCGGCCGCCTCGTCGTTGTAGTAACCCTCGAAGCGGCCCGGCCCGGCGGTGTTCACCAGCTCGCCGACCACGCCCGCCGGGCACGGATTACCGGTGTCGGGGTCGACGATCTCGACGCCCTCGGGCAACGGCCCCAACGCGCCCGCGGGGGTGTCGGGGGTGCGCGCGATCGCCACCCCGCCTTCGGTGGATCCGAATCCGTCCTGGACCACGCAGCCGAACCGACGCCCGAAGCGCTCGATGTCCCCGGGGACGCCCTCGTTGCCGTACACCGCTCGCAGCGGGTTGTCCGCGTCGTCGGACTGCTCGGGCGTGGCCAGCACATACGACAGCGGCTTACCGACGTAGTTGGCATAGGTGGCGCCGAAGCGGCGGACATCGACCAGGAAATTGGAGGCGGAGAACTTGCGTCGCAACGCCAGTGACCCCTGGCAGGCCGCCGCTACCGCCCAGCCGACCAGCACCGCGTTGGAATGAAACAGCGGCATCGACACGTAGCAGACGTCGTCGCGCCCGAGGTCGAATCGCTGGGTCATCGTCACGCCCGCGATCGCGACCTTACCGTGGCTGCATTTCACCGCCTTCGGCTCGCCACTGGTGCCCGAGGTGAAGATCAGCATGAAAAGGTCGGCGGCCGTGGCGGATTGGAAACGCGGCTCGGCATCGCTATGTGCAGTCACCTCGTCGGCCCACTCGGAGCGAGTCGACGTTGACGTGGGCGATGTCGCCAAGTGAGGCAGCCGAATTCGAGTCAGCCAGCACCACTTGGCAGTCGGCGTGGGCGATGTCGCGGGCCAGTGCATCGCCGCGGCGCACCGGGTTGAGCCCCACCGGCACGATCCCGGACATGCCGGCCGCCGTCAGCATCGCCGAGAAGAACGGGGTGTTCTCCAGCAGGACGCCGACGTGCGACGGCTTCGCAGGGTCGAGGCGTTCACGCAGCGCCGCCGCGATCGCGGCACCGTGGCGCAGGTGATCCCGCCAGCTGGTGTACGAGTCTTCGAAGTAGACGCCCCGGTCCTCGATCTCAGCCAGCGGGACCAGCAGTTTGGTGACCGTCGGATCGGCAGGCAGGTTCAATTACGGCCCTAGGCAGGGGTTTCGGCCAGCTCGCGGCCGATCCGGCGCAGCTGACCGGTGGCGCCGCCCAACGCGAACTCGGTCTCTTTGGCGGCCAGGAAGTAGCGGTGCACCGGGTGATCGGTGTCGACACCGACGCCGCCATGCACGTGCACAATGGTGTGCGCCACCCGGTGCCCGGCGTCGGCGGCCCAGAACGCCGCGCTGGCCACGTCGAGGTCGGCGGGGTGGGGGTCCCTCCCGCTCGCGGCGGAGTCCTCCGAGACCCGCCAGGCCGCCTGGGTGAGGGTGAGCCGCAGGCCCTTGACGTCGATGTAGCCGTCGGCAAGTCGTTGCGACACCGCCTGGAAGCTGCCGATCGGGCGATCGAATTGCTCCCGTTCGCGGGCGTATTCGGCGGTAAGCTGCAGCCCGCGTTCGAGCACTCCCAGCTGGAAGGCGCTGCGGCCCAAGGCCGTAAGCGTGTCGAGCCAGACGACCACCTCCGCCCCGCCAACCATCCGGGCGCCGTCCACGCCGACGCCGTCCAGCGCCAGATGCCCGACGCTGCCCAGGCCGGTGGTCTCCATCGCGGTCACCGAAACTCCGGGATCATCCGAGGCGACCACGAAAACGGTGGTGCCGGAATCGGTCTCGGCGGGAACGAGGAAGGCGTCGGCCGCCGGCCCGAAGCCGACCTGGGTGCGGGTACCGGTGAGGCGGTAGCCCGCATCCGTGCGAGTGGCCTGCACCGGGCCCTCGCCCATCTCGCCCAGCAGCGCGACGGTGAGGACCTTCTCCCCGCTGACCGCCGGGGTGCCCCAATTCTGTTGCAGCTCCTCGGTGCCGAAGCGCGCCAACGCGCCGGCGCCCAGCATCACCGACTCCAGGTACGGCACGGCCGCCAGCTGGTGACCCAACGCGACCAAGATGGCGACCTGCTCGAGCACCCCGAATCCGTCGCCGCCCACCGTGGTGGCCGCGGCACTGCTCAGGATGCCGGCGTCAATGAGCTTGCCCCACAGCTCGCGATCGAACCGTTGGTCGAGTTTGTCGAGTTCGCGCTGGTGCTCCGGTGTGCATACCGAGTTCACGATCGTGTCGACCAGGCCGCCGAGATCGTTCGCCGCTTCGGTTGTCGAAAAGTCCATCGATGTTCGTCCTTTTTGGAAGAGGGGCTCAGCGGTTCCGGGGCAGGCCCAGCGCGACCATGCCGATGATGTCGCGCTGCACTTCGTTGGTGCCGCCACCGAAGGTCAGGATCAGGCAGGCGCGGTGCATCCGCTCGACCCGGCCACGCAGCAGCGCGCCCGGCGAATCCTGACGCACCGTCGCCGCGGTCCCCAGCACCTCCATCAGCAGCCGGTACGCCTCGGTCGCCAGCTCGGTGCCGTACACCTTGGCCGCCGACGCATCGGCCGGCCCCAGGGAGTCGTTCGCCGAGGAAGCCAGCTCCCAGTTGATCAGCTTGAGCACCTCGGCCTTGGCGTGCACCCGGGCCAGGTTGATCTGCACCCACTCCGAGTCGATCAGCCGGGCGCCGCTGAAGTCCTTGGTGTTCTGCGCCCATTCACGAACCTCGCGCAGCGCCATGAAGATCGGCGCCGGCGACACCAGGGCGACGCGTTCGTGATTGAGCTGATTGGTCACCAGCTTCCAGCCGCCGTTCTCCTCACCGACCAGGTTGGTCACCGGCACCCGCACGTCGGAGTAATAGGTCGCGCTGGTATCCGGGCCGGCCATGGTGTGCACGGGCGTCCAGGAGAAGCCCTCCGCGGTGGTCGGCACGACCAGCATCGAAATGCCGCGGTGCTTCTTGGCCTCGGGGTTGGTGCGGACCGCGAGCCAAACCCAGTCGGCGTAGGCGATCAGGCTGGTCCACATCTTCTGGCCGTTGATCACGTAGTCGTCGCCGTCGCGCACCGCGGTGGTGCGCAGGTTGGCCAGGTCGGTGCCGGCGCCCGGCTCGGAATAGCCGATGGAGAAGTGCAGCTCGCCGGCGGCGATCTTGGGCAGGAAGAATTTCTTCTGCTCGTCGGTGCCGAAGGCCATGATCGTCGGCGCCACGCTGTTGATCGTCAGGAACGGCACCGGGGCGCCGGCGATGGCCGCCTCGTCGGCGAAGATCAGCGAGTCCATCGGGGAACGGCCCTGGCCGCCATATTCCTCGGGCCAGTTCAGGGTCAGCCACCCGTCCTTGCCCATCTGCGCGACGGTCTCGCGGTAGACGTTGCCCGTGCCGTACTCGCCCTGGACCGAGCTCAACGCCTCGCGGCGCTCCGGCGTCATGAGCGTGGTGAAGTACGACCGCAGTTCGCGACGCAGCTCCTCCTGTTCAGGGGTGTAACTGATGCGCATTCCAGCCGTCCTTCGTTAACGTGACACGCCTCGATTAGCCGACGTTACTCGGCCGACGACTACCCGTTCGTCTTCCCGGTTGTAACACGTTCTAGTCTGAGATTCCAGCGACCGTTTCCCCAGCGGTATGAGGGCCCTATGGTGGATCTACATGCTGATGGGGCATGTCCTCGGGTTGAAGGTCAGTTCAAGGAGGGTGCTGTGCGGGTGATCGTCGACCGTGACCGGTGTGAAGGTAACGCAGTGTGCATGGGAATCGCGCCGGATCTCTTCGACCTGGACGACGAGGATTACGCCGTCGTGAAGCTCGACCCGATTCCCGCCGATCAGGAGGACTTGGCCGAGCGGGCGATCGCCGAATGCCCGCGCGCCGCGCTGTTGCGCGGCGAGTAGCGCCAGTCCCGGATGCGCCACCAGAAACTAGAGGTATTCATAAATTGACTAGCAGCAGGAACGCGACCGATCTCTCCGGGAAGGTCGCGGTGGTGACCGGCGCCGCCGCGGGACTGGGGCGCGCCGAAGCGCTCGGCCTGGCCCGGCTCGGCGCCACCGTCGTCGTCAACGACATCGCCGCCGCGCTGGATGCCTCCGACGTCATCGACGAGATCAACTCGGCTTGTTCGGAGGCCGGCTCCAAGGCCGTCGCGGTGGCCGGTGACATCAGCGAGCGCGCAACCGCCGACGAGCTGGTTGCCCAAGCCGACAGTTTGGGCGGCCTGGACATCGTGGTCAACAACGCTGGGATCACCCGGGACCGGATGCTGTTCAACATGTCCGACGAAGAGTGGGATCTGGTCATCGCGGTGCACCTGCGCGGCCATTTCCTGCTGACCCGCAACGCGGCCACCTACTGGCGCTCCAAGGCCAAGGAGGCGGGGGGAACGGTCTTCGGCCGGATCGTCAACACCGCGTCCGAGGCGGGCCTGGTCGGCCCGGTGGGGCAGGCCAACTACGGTGCGGCCAAGGCCGGCATCATTTCGCTCACCCTGACGGCCGCGCGGGCCCTCGGCCGGTACGGGGTGTGCGCCAACGCGATCTGTCCCCGCGCCCGCACCGCCATGACGGCGGACGTCTTCGGTGCCGCACCGGAAGCAGAGGCGGGCGGGATCGATCCCCTGTCGCCCGAGCATGTGGTCAACCTGGTCACATTCCTGTCATCTCCGGCGGCCGCAGAAGTCAACGGCCAGGTGTTCATCGTTTATGGTCCACAGGTGACACTCGTCGCCGCACCGACCGCGGAGCACAGATTCAGCGCCGAAGGGGAGGCCTGGGACCCTGCGCAACTGAGCGCAACCCTGCAGGATTACTTTGCTGGCCGTGATCCTGAACACAATTTCTCTGCCGTTGGCCTGATGGAGCAATAGCCCGGGGGGGCTCGTCAATTGGGGGGAATAGGCAGGTAGAACCTGTTTCAGTTTGACACATGACAAGTGCGTCTGACCTGGCAAATTAACGGTTCGGACAAAGAAGTTCTGTTCGTTGACACCGTTAACTTCTTCTGGGTTAATATGATCCGGCTCACACCGAGCCGCGCAGGACCGCAGACGACGCAAAGGCCAGACATAGACTTCGCCGCGAGCAGCCGAGGGGGGTAATCGGGTTGAGGCAACAACTTGCGGTTCCCGCCCGTGCCGTCGGCGGGTTCTTCGAAATGATGATCGACACCGGCCGCGCGACTTTTCGCCGGCCGTTCCAATTGGGAGAGTTTCTGGAACAGACGTGGATGATCGCGCGCGTGTCGCTGCTCCCCACGCTGCTGGTTTCCATCCCCTTCACCGTGCTGGTGGCGTTCACCCTCAATATTTTGCTGCGCGAAATCGGGGCCGCCGACTTGTCGGGCGCCGGAACGGCATTCGGCACCATCACCCAGTTGGGCCCGGTGGTGACGGTGCTCGTCGTGGCGGGTGCCGGTGCCACCGCGATCTGCGCTGACCTCGGTGCGCGCACCATCCGCGAAGAAATCGACGCGATGCGGGTGCTCGGCATCGACCCGATCCAGCGGCTCGTGGTGCCCCGGGTGCTGGCGTCCACCGTGGTAGCCCTGCTGCTCAACGGTCTGGTGTGCGCCATCGGCCTTTCCGGGGGTTACGTGTTCTCCGTGTTCCTGCAGGGCGTCAACCCGGGCGCGTTCATCAACGGGCTGACCGTGCTCACCGGGCTACGTGAGCTGGTGCTCGCCGAAGTCAAGGCCCTGCTGTTCGGCGTCATGGCCGGGCTGGTCGGCTGCTATCGCGGCCTGACCGTCAAGGGCGGTCCGAAGGGCGTCGGCAACGCGGTCAACGAGACCGTGGTCTACGCGTTCATCTGTCTGTTCGTCATCAATGTGGTGATGACCGCCATCGGCGTCCGAATCACGGCGAAGTGAGCGCGACATGAGCTACGACGCAACGCTACGGGTTCGCCACTTCTTTTCGCGATTGCAGGAGCCGGTTGACGACTTCGGTGAGCAGGCCTTGTTCTACGGCCAAACCATGCGTCACGTCCCGGACGCGATCACCAAGTACCGCAAAGAGACGATCCGGCTCATCGCCGAAATGACGATGGGCGCTGGGGCGCTCGTCATGATCGGCGGCACGGTCGGCGTCGCTGCCTTCCTGACATTGGCCTCTGGCGGGGTCATCGCCGTGCAGGGGTACTCCTCGCTGGGCAACATCGGCATCGAGGCGCTGACCGGCTTCCTGTCGGCTTTCCTCAACGTCCGCGTCGTTGCGCCGGTGATCGCCGGGATCGCGCTGGCGGCCACCATCGGCGCCGGCGCGACCGCGCAATTGGGCGCGATGCGGGTGTCCGAGGAGATCGACGCCGTCGAATGCATGGCGGTGGAATCGGTGTCTTACCTGGTGTCCACCCGGCTGATCGCCGGCCTCATCGCGATCATTCCGCTGTATTCACTGTCGGTGCTCGCCGCTTTCTTCGCCGCCCGCTTCACCACGGTGTACATCAACGGGCAGTCCAAGGGCCTCTACGACCACTACTTCAATACGTTCCTCATCCCGTCGGACCTGTTGTGGTCGTTCCTGCAGGCGATCGTGATGTCCATTGCGGTGATGCTGATCCATACCTACTACGGCTACAACGCCAGCGGCGGTCCGGTCGGCGTCGGGATCGCGGTCGGCCAGGCCGTGCGGACCTCGCTGATCGTGGTCGTCGTCATCACATTGTTCATCTCGCTCGCTGTTTACGGCGCGTCCGGTAACTTCAACCTCTCCGGGTAAGAGGACCGCTTAAAGGAACATGGCAGAAACAGAAACGCGACGTACCTCTGTCCGGCTGGCAGCCGCGGTGCTTGCCAGCCTGATAGTGGCGTTCGCCGTCGTGACTTACCTTTCTTACACAGCGGCTTTCGCCTCGATCGACACGGTCACGGTCTCGTCTCCCCGGGCCGGGCTGGTGATGGAGAAGGGCGCCAAGGTCAAATACCGGGGCGTCCAAATAGGCAAGGTCGAGACCGTCGACTACTCCGGCGACCAGGCTCGGCTGACGCTGAGCATCAACAGCGCCGACATGCACTTCATCCCCTCCAACGCGACGGTGCACATCGCGGGAAACACCATCTTCGGTGCCAAGGCGGTGGAATTCCTTCCGCCGCAGAACCCTTCGCCGACCTCGCTGCGCCCGAACGCGAACATTGCGGCCTCGGCGGTGCAGCTGGAAGTCAACACCTTGTTCCAGTCGCTGATCGACCTGCTGCACAAGATCGACCCGGTCGAACTCAACGGGACGCTGAGCGCGCTGTCCGAAGGTCTGCGCGGACATGGCGACGACTTCGGCGGCATCTTGTCGGGCCTGAACACGCTGACGCGCCAAGCGAACCCGAAGCTGCCGGCGCTGCAGGAGGACTTCCGTAAGACGGCGGTGGTCGCCAACGTCTACGCCGACGCCGCCCCGGACCTGAACACGGTTTTCGATAACCTGCCGACGATCAACAAGACCGTCGTCGACCAGCAGAACAATCTCAACGACACGTTGTTAGCCACAATCGGCCTGGCCAACAACGCCTATGAGACGTTGGAGCCGGCCGAACAAAACCTCATCGACGCCATTAACCGGCTGCGGGCGCCGCTGAAGGTAGCCGCTGACTATTCGCCGGAATTCGGTTGCCTGTTCGCGGGCATCGAGCGAGGAATCAAGGAGTTCGCCCCGTTGCTCGGTGTCCGGAAGGCGGGCCTGTTCACGTCCTCGAGCTTCGTGCTGGGCGCGCCGTCCTATACGTTCCCGGAATCCCTGCCGATCGTCAACGCCTCCGGCGGCCCGAACTGCCGCGGGCTGCCCGACATTCCGACCAAACAGACCGGCGGGTCGTTCTTCCGTGCGCCGTTCCTGGTGACCGACAACGCCAACATTCCGTACGAGCCGTTCACCGAACTGCAGTTTGACGCGCCCTCGACGTTGCAGTTCTTGTTCCATGGCGCCTTCGCGGAACGGGACGACTTCTGATGGCCGCCGGGAGCATGCCGTCGCACCGGTCGATGATCATCAAGGTCAGCATCTTCACGGTGGCCATGCTGCTCGTGTCCGCGGGACTGGTGGTGATCTTCGGCGACTTCCGGTTCGGCCCCGAAAGCACTTACCACGCAACGTTTACCGATGTGTCGCGGTTGAAGGCCGGGCAGAAGGTGCGCATCGCCGGCGTGCCGGTCGGTGCGGTTTCCGGCGTGAAGCTCAACCCGGACAACACCATCGACGTGACGTTCGGACTGGACAAGCGCTACACGCTGTATTCGTCGACGCGCGCGGCGGTCCGGTACGAAAACCTGGTCGGTGACCGGTATTTGGAGATCACGTCGGGGCCGGGGGAGCTGCGAAAGCTGCCGGCGGGCGGGACGATCAACGCCCAACACACCCAGCCTGCGCTGGATCTCGATGCGCTGCTCGGTGGCCTGCGGCCGGTGCTCAAGGGTCTGGACGCGGATAAGGTCAACACGATCAGCAGCGCTGTCATCGAGTTGCTGCAGGGCCAGGGCGGCGCGTTGTCGAACGTGCTCGCCGACACCAGCGCGTTCTCTTCGGCGCTGGGCCAGCGCGACCAACTCATCGGTGACGTGATCAACAACCTCAACACGGTGCTCAAGACCGTCGACCAGCGCAGCGCCCAGTTTTCGACCAGTGTCGACCAGTTGCAGCAATTGATCAGCGGGCTGGCCAAGAACAAGGACGACATCGCGGGCGCCATCCCGCCGCTGGCGTCAACGACGACGGATCTGACCGAGCTGCTGCAGAATTCACGCCGACCGCTGCAGGGCATCCTGCAGAACACCCGGCCGCTGGCGACCGAACTGGACAACCGCAAGGCCGAGGTCAACAACGACGTCGAGCAGCTGGGTGAGGACTACCTGCGGCTGGCCGCGCTGGGCGCCTACGGGTCGTTCTTCAACATCTACTTCTGCTCGGTGACGATCAAGATCAACGGCCCGGCCGGCAGCGACATCCTGCTGCCCCTCGGTGGCCAGGTGGATCCCAGCAAGGGGAGGTGCGCTTTTGCCAAGTAACGCAAAGCGTGAGCGCGATCCGCTGCGAACCGGCATCTTCGGGGTGGTGCTGGTGGTGTGCGTCGTACTCATCGCATTCGGGTATGCGGGATTACCGTTCTGGCCGCAGGGAAAGATCTACGACGCCTACTTCTCTGACGCCGGGGGCATTAATCCCGGTAACGCCGTGTATGTCTCAGGCTTGAAGGTCGGAAAGGTGACGTCGGTCGGCCTGGCCGGAGACAGCGCCAAGATCAGCTTCAGCGTGGACCGCCATGTCGCAGTGGGAGATCAGTCGCTGGTCGCGATCCGCACCGACACCATCCTCGGTGAGCGCTCCATCGCGGTGAGCCCGGCGGGCAGCGGCAAAGCAACCACCATCCCGCTCAGCCGGACGACCACGCCCTACACGCTCGCCGGTGCGCTGGAGGATCTGGGTCAAAACGCCAACAACCTGAACAAGCCTCAGTTTGAGCAGGCGTTGAACGTATTGACCGACACGCTGCACGACGCCACCCCAGAATTGCGCGGTGCGCTCGACGGTGTGACTAACCTGTCTCGCACCCTGAACCGCCGTGACGAGGCGCTGCAAAGCCTTCTGGCACATGCGAAGTCCGTGACGGGCGTGTTGTCCCAGCGCGCGGACCAAGTCAACAAACTGGTCGACGACGGTAACGA
Organism: uncultured Actinomycetota bacterium; assembly: GCA_963820045.1. GTDB lineage: Bacteria > Actinomycetota > Actinomycetes > Mycobacteriales > Mycobacteriaceae > Mycobacterium. Next base: position 145,336 of record CAWFYN010000010.1, on the reverse strand, counting down.
GTTGTTCGCCGCCCTCGACGAGCGGCGGGCCGCCCTCGGGCGGCTGATTTCGGGGATCCAGGGCCTCTCGGTACAGATTTCCGGCTTCGTCGCCGACAACCGCAAGGAGTTCGGACCGGCTCTGAGCAAGCTCAACGATGTGCTGAGCAATCTCAACGAACGCCGCGACTACATCACCGAGGCCCTCAAACGGCTGCCCACGTACGCCACCGAGCTGGGCGAGGTCGTCGGGTCCGGACCGGGGTTCAACGTCAACGTCTACGGTGTGATCCCCGCGCCGCTGCTCGCCACGATGTTCGACTTCTTCTACCAGCCGGGCAAGATGCCGGCCAGCCTCGCCGACTATCTGCGCGGCTTAATCCAGGAGCGCTGGATCATTAGGCCGAAGTCGCCATGATGCAGCGATTCGCCGGCAGCCGGGGCCTGCGCTACACCACCGCCATCGCGCTCATCGCGGTGCTGGTGGGCGGCGTGTATGTGCTGTCGTCGACCGCCAATACGCGACGCATTGTCGGCTACTTCACATCCGCGGTCGGGCTCTATCCCGGTGACCAGGTCCGCATCCTCGGCGTTCCGGTGGGTCAGGTCGACACGATCGAGCCGCGGCCCTCCGACGTCAAGATCACCATGTCGGTATCCAAGGACGTGAAGATCCCGAAGGACGCCCAGGCCATCATCATGTCGCCGAACCTGGTGTCGGCGCGGTTCATTCAGCTGACGCCGGCGTACACCGGCGGGGCGGTGCTGGCCGACGGGGGAAGCATCGGCCTGGGCCGCACCGGGGTCCCGGTGGAGTGGGACGAGGTCAAAGAGTCGCTGACAAAATTGGCCGTGCAACTCGGTCCCACCACAGGGTCGATGCAGGGCCCCTTGGGCCGGGCGATCAACCAGGCGGCGGACACGTTGAACGGCAACGGCGAGTCTTTCCACAACGCACTGCGCGAACTCTCGCAAGCCGCCGGGCGGCTGGGGGATTCACGCAGCGACATCTTCGGCACGGTCAAGAACCTTCAGATTCTGGTCAACGCGCTGTCGGCCAGTAATGAACAGATCGTGCAGTTCGCCGGAAACGTTGCCTCGGTGTCGCAGGTGCTCGCCGACAGCTCGCGTCACCTCGACAACACCCTGGGCACCCTCAACAAGGCGCTCTCCGACATCCGGGGGTTCCTGCACGAGAACAATTCGACGCTGATCGATACGGTCAACAACCTCAACGATTTTGCCAAGACCCTCAGCGACCAGAGCGAGAACATCGAGCAGGTACTGCACGTGGCGGGGCCCGGCATCGCCAACTTCTACAACATCTATGACCCGGCGCAGGGCACGCTCAACGGCCTGTTGTCGATCCCGGAGTTCGCCAACCCAGTGCAGTTCATCTGCGGTGGGTCCTTCGAAACGGCCGCCGGGCCACGCGCGCCCGACTACTTCCGGCGCGCCGAGCTGTGCCGTGAACGGCTGGGACCGGTGCTGCGCCGGCTCACCGTGAATTACCCGCCGATCATGTTCCACCCCCTCAACACGATCACGGCCTACAAGGGTCAGATCATCTACGACACCCCGGAAACTCAGGCCAAGTCGGCGACTCCGGTTCCGGAGCTCACCTGGATTCCGGCCAACGGCGCGCAGACGCCGCCCGCCGCCCAGAACCCGGCGGATCTGCAGGCCCTGCTCGTTCCGACGGTCCCGCAGACGGGCACCGCCCCCGGTCCCGCGCCGGCTTTGGGCAATGCCGGTCCGTCCCCCGGCCCCGCTCCAGGGAGTGCTTTCGGGCCGCTACCGGGACCGCCGCCTGCGCCGCCGTCCGGCAACCAGGGGGGCGGCTAAATGAACCGAATGTGGTTGCGCGGCGGCGCGTTGGCCGCGGGCAGCGCCCTGCTGGCCGGCTGCCAATTCGGCGGATTGAACTCGTTGGTGATGCCGGGCACCGCCGGTCATGGCGGCGGCGCCTATTCGATCACCGTCGACCTCCCCGACGTGGCGACACTGCCGCAGAACTCGCCGGTCATGGTCGACGACGTGACCGTCGGCAGTATCGCCGGCATCCAGGCCATGCAGCGCTCCGACGGATCTTTCTATGCCGCAGTGAAATTGGCGTTGGACAAGAATGTCGTGCTGCCGGCCAACTCGACGGCTACTGTCGCCCAGACGTCACTACTGGGTTCCATGCACATCGACCTGGCGCGCCCGAAGAACAAGCCCGCCGTGGGCAGGCTGACCGACGGGTCGAAAATCTCCGAGTCCAACACCGGCCGTTACCCCACCACCGAGGAGGTGCTGTCGGCCCTCGGTGTCGTGGTGAACAAGGGCAATGTCGGTGCCCTGGAAGAGATCACCGACGAGACCTATCAGGCCGTCGCGGGCCGGCAAAACCAGTTCGTCGACCTGGTTCCCAGGCTCGCGGAATTGACCTCTGGACTCAACCGCCAGGTCAACGACATCATCGATGCGGTCGACGGCCTGAACCGATTCTCGGCGACCCTGGCCCGCGACAAGGACAACCTGGGCCGGACGCTGGACACGTTGCCCGAAGCGATTCGGGTGCTCAACAAAAACCGCGACCACATCGTCGAGGCCTTCTCCGCGCTCAAGAAACTGGCGACCGTGACCTCGCATGTGCTGGCAAAAACCAAGGTGGACTTCGCCGCCGACCTCAAGGACCTGTACGCGGCCGCCAAGGCTCTCAACGACAACCGCAAGAACTTCGTCACGTCGCTGCAGCTGCTGCTGACGTTCCCGTTCCCCAACTTCGGCATCAAGCAGGCCGTGCGCGGCGACTACCTCAACGTGTTCACCACCTTCGACCTGACCTTGCGCCGGCTCGGCGAGACGTTCTTCACCACGTCGTATGCGCTCGATCCGAACATGATGCACATGAGTGAGATCCTCAATCCGCCGGACTTTTTGGTCGGCGAAATGGCCAACCTGTCCGGACAGGCGGCCGATCCGTTCAAAATTCCGCCCGGCACGGTTTCAGGACAGTAGGGGGCGGGCGCAGATGCAGGACAAACTGACCAGGATCCAGCTGTGGATATTCGCGGTGATCACCGCCATCACATTGACCGTGATGGCGATCTTCTACCTGCGGCTGCCCGCAACGTTCGGCCTCGGAACCTACGCCGGGACCGCCGATTTCGTCGCCGGTGGCGGCCTGTACAAGAACGCCAACGTCACCTACCGCGGCGTCGCCGTCGGCCGGGTGGAATCGGTGGGGCTCAATCCCAATGGCGTCACCGCCGGGATGCGGCTGAACAGCGGCACCACCATTCCGTCGAACGTCACCGCCACCGTCAAGAGCGTGTCGGCCGTCGGTGAGCAATACATCGACCTGGTGCCGCCCGGAGCACCGGCAACGACCAAGCTGCGCAACGGGTTTCGGATCGAGCGGCAGAACACCCGGATCGGCCAGGACGTCGCCGACCTGTTGAAACGCGCTGAGGCGCTGACCAATAGCTTGGGCGACACCCGCTTGCGCGAGCTGTTGCATGAGACGTTCATCGCGGCCAACGGGTCGGGACCCGAGCTGGCCCGGCTGTTCGAGTCCGCCCGGTTGCTGGTGGACGAGGCCAACGCCAACTACCCGCAAGTCTCCCAGTTGATCGACCAGGCCGGCCCCTTCCTGCAAGCCCAGATTCGCGCCGGCGCCGACATCAAGTCACTGTCCGACGGGCTGGCGCGGTTCACCTCCGAGGTACGCCAGGCTGACCCGCAGCTTCGCTCCACGCTGGCCAACGCCCCAAGCGCGGCCGACGAGGCGAGCACCGCGTTCTCCGGCATCCGCCCCTCCTTCCCGACGCTGGCCGCCAGCCTGGCCAACCTGGGCCGGGTGGGTGTCATCTATCACAAGTCGATCGAGCAGTTGCTGGTGGTGCTTCCGGCATTGTTCGCCGCGATCACCACGGCCGCCGGCGGCATGCCCCAGGACGAGGGCGCCAAGCTGGACTTCAAGCTCGACCTGAACGACCCGCCGCCGTGCGCCGTCGGCTTCCTGCCGCCGCCGTTGATGCGCACACCGGCCGACGAGACGGTGCGCGAGCTGCCGAGGGACATGTACTGCAAGGTCGCCCAGAACGATCCGAGCACCGTGCGCGGCGCGCGAAACTATCCGTGCCAGGAGTTTCCCGGCAAACGGGCGCCGACCGTTGCGCTCTGCCGTGACCCGAAGGGCTATGTGCCCGTTGGCCGAAACCCGTGGCGCGGCCCGCCGGTGCCCTACGACACTCCGGTGACCAACGGGCTGAACGTGTTGCCGCCCAACAAGTTCCCTTATATCCCACCCGGCGCTGAACCCGATCCCGGCACGGCCATCGTCGGGCCGCCCCCACCGGGTGTGGTGCCCGGCCCGGGCCCGCTGCCCAACAAGCAGCCGGCATTCGATCCCCCGCCGCCCAACGACAGTGGGCCTCCGCCCGGCAACCCGTCGTGGATGCCGCCGGGGGTTCCGCCGGTGCCGCCCCAGCTTCCGTATCCGAAGTGGCTCCCCCCGCCGGCACCGCCGGAGGGGATTAATCCTCCGCCGTCGGGCCCGGGACCGGAGAAGCCGTGGGGGCCGCCGCCGGGCCCGCAACCGCAGGCCAGCGGACCGGCGTATGCCACCTATGACGAGAAGACCGGCGCATTTAGGGACCCGGCGGGCGGCACTGGTATTTTCGCGGCCGGTGCTAGCGGCGCGTCGAGCGCCGAGAATTGGGTGGACCTGATGCTCGATCCGAGGCCGATGTAGTGGCAGACGAGCCAACGGCCGATCCGCGCGCTCGGCGCCGGGCCTCCCGCGCGGCCGGCCCGGCCAAGGGCGAAGCGAATGATGCCGCCACGGTGCAGGTCGAAGCCGCGCCGACGCAGCCGGCCAAGCCCGCCAACTCCCTCAAGCCCGTCAAGCCGCCACCGCGGCGGCGGCCGCACCGTGCCCTGGTGGCATGGATCTCGTTCGCGGCAGTGCTTTTGGCCATCGGCGCGCTGGCCGGTTGCCTCGCCGCGCTCGTCGTGCAGCAACGGCATGCCAATGCCCAGCAAGCGCGCGACCAGCGTTTCGTCGACACCGCCACGCAGACGGTGGTCAACATGTTCAGCTACAAGCAGGACAACATCGACGAGAGCGTGAACCGTTTCTACAACGGCACCAGCGGGCCGCTGCGCGGAATGCTGGGCGCCAACAACAACATCGAGAACCTCAAGGGCATCTTCCGCTCCACCAATGCGACGTCGGAAGCCGTCATCAACGGCGCCGCGTTCGAGGGGTTCGACTCCGTCACCGACAACGCGTCCGTGCTTGTCTCGGTGCGAGTCACAGTCGCCGACATCGACGGCGTGAACAAGCCGTCCATGCCCTATCGCCTCCGGGTCATCGTGCACGAGGACGAGCAGGGGCGGATGACGGGCTACGACTTGAAGTATCCCAACGGGGGTAATTGATGCGGTGGCGGCGCAGGCTGCTCGTCGTCGCGGGCTACCTCCTGGTTGCGGTGTTCGTCGGGCTGTCCGCGGCGGCCGGCTGGTTCTACTGGGGGCGGGTGCAGACGCGCGGCGAGGAGGCGGCGCGGGCGGTGCTTCCGGGCTTGGCCAGCAAGGAGATTCCCGAGGTCTTCGCCTACGACTATCAGACGGTCGAGCGCAGCCTCAGCGACGCGTACCCGCTGTTGACCCCTGACTATCGCCAGGAGTTCCGCAAAAGCGCCAACGCACAGATCATTCCGGAGGCCAAGAAGCGTGAGGTGGTCGTCCAGGCCAGCGTGGTGGGCGTGGGAGTGATGTCGGCCAAGCGTGATTCGGCATCGCTGATGGTCTACATGAACCGCACCGTGACCGATAAGTCACGGCAGCCGCTTTACGACGGCAGCCGGTTGCGGGTGGACTTCAAGAAGATCGGCAAGCAATGGCTGATCAACTACATCACACCGATCTGAGCCGCCTTCGCTTGTGGCCGCACAGGGCTCAGAAGCACATCGCAAGGTCGTTGCACCGCAACGGGTAACGCTCAATCGGGCTGGGCGGAGGGCCATTGAGCTGCAACGAGAACGGCTGTTTGCTCATCGCCGGCTGCAGGCCGCAGACAGCTCCGTGCAAACTGGTGTGCGTGCCCGCGAGCGTCTCGTTGTCGAAGGCGAAGGTTTCGGTCGATGCCCCGGTGCCGCCGTTCGGGCAGGACACGCCGTCGCCTATGTCGACCTTGAAGGTCCACAGTCCGCTGACCAGTCGGGCTCTTCCGCTGTAGTTCTGGAGTTTGTCCTGGCGACTGATTTGTTCGTCCGTTGAGCTCACCACGTTCAAAGCGCAGAAATCCGCCATGATGTCCGGGTTGGAATAGTCCTTGTAGTACCGGCTTCCGTTGACCTGATCGCACAGCGCCGAGATCGTCCACGTCACCCCGGACACACCCGCCTGGTGGAAGCTATAGGTGCCATCCGCCGGTGGCGCGACCGCCCTCGCCGGGTCACCCGACTCAAGCGCGAGTCCCAGTGCAAACACCGAGAAGATGCCGGCGCCAGCGGCCAACCCGCGACGGAGATTCACAGTGCCTCCCTTCCGGCCTTCCCCTTCACCGATGCATCGAGTATCACAGCGTTTGCGCGGCAAGACCATGGGTTCGCGCGGCCTAGTTGGCATCCTGCGGACGTGGCTCCGCCAACGCGTCGAGGAATGACCGCGCCCAGCGGTCGACGTCGTGGACAAGCACCTGGCGGCGCAGCGACCGCATGCGGCGCCGGCCCTCCTCGGGCGGCTGGCTGAGCGCCGCTTCGATCGCGTCCTTGACCCCTTCGAGGTCGTGCGGGTTGACCAGATAGGCCTGCCGGAGTTCGGCGGCGGCCCCGGTGAATTCGGACAGGACCAGCGCACCGCCGAGGTCGCTGCGGCAGGCGACGTATTCCTTGGCGACCAGGTTCATGCCGTCGCGCAGCGGGGTGACCAGCATGACGTCGCTGGCCACGAAGAACGCGATGAGTTCGTTGCGCGGCATGGGACGATGCAGGTAGTGCACCACCGGGTGGCCGACCTCGGCGTATTCGCCGTTGATGTGGCCGACCTCGCGTTCGATTTCGTTGCGCAGGAGCTGGTAGCTCTCCACCCGTTCGCGGCTCGGCGTCGCCAGCTGAACCAGCACGGTGTCGTCGCGTTTGGCGCGCCCCTCGGCGAGCAGCTCGGAAAAGGCTTTCAGCCGAACGTCGATGCCCTTGGTGTAGTCGAGCCGGTCGACGCCGAGCAGGATCTTGCGCGGGTTGCCCAGCTCGGCCCGGATTTCCCGGGCGCGGCGCCTGACATCGCGGTCCCGGGCGGCTTGGTCCAGCGCGGTGGAATCGATGGAAATGGGGAAAGCGCCCACCCGGACGACGCGCGAACCGAGATCGACCTCGCCGTACCGCGAGCGCACCCCGACCGATCCGCGGGATGTGTTGGCGCCGATCAATCGCCGGGACAGGAACAAGAAATTCTGGGCGCCCCCGGTCAGGTGGAACCCCACCAGGTCGGCGCCGAGCAGGCCTTCGATGATCTCGGTGCGCCAAGGCAACTGCATGAACAGTTCCACCGGCGGGAAGGGGATGTGCAGGAAGAAGCCGATGGTCAGGTCGGGTCGCAGCTCACGCAGCATCTTGGGGACCAGTTGCAGCTGGTAGTCCTGGACCCACACCGTCGCGCCCTGGGCGGCGGCGCGGGAGGTGGCTTCCGCGAAACGCCGGTTGACCTCGACGTAGCGTTCCCACCATTCGCGGTGGTAGATCGGTTTGACGATGACGTCGTGGTACAGCGGCCACAGCGTGGCGTTCGAGAATCCCTCGTAGTACTGGCCGATATCGTCGGCGCTCAGCCGCACCGGGCGGAGCTCCAAGTCCTCCTGGACGATGGGCTCGTCTTCGAAATCGATCTCTTCCTGGGCGATGCCCGCCCAGCCGACCCATGCGCCACGCCGGCGGCGCAGCAGTGGCTCCAGCGCCGTCACCAGGCCGCCGGGACTGCGCTTCCACGCCGTACTGCCGTCGGGAAGCCGCTCCTGGTCGACCGGCAGCCGGTTGGCGACCACCACGAAGTCGGAGTTCCCGAAGGTTGGCGTCTTCGAGTCGTGGCCGTCCCCGGAAGCCATTTATGCGTCGAGTTTTGCAGGTCCAATACCGAGCATGGCCAGGAAAACGCGGCACTCGTCGGCGTCGTTCGCATACGCGGCGACGACTCGCCTGGCCTGGCTAGCGGTGCTGTCGGCAACCGGTTCGACGTCGTCGATCTCGCCAGAGTCAGATTTCGTAGGCATGACTTAACTGTAGGTGATGCAGGATAAGCAGGTGGGTGAGGACTTGATGTTCGAGTTCCTCGACGTGGTGGTACAGCGGCAACGGGTGCGGGCGCTGGACGGCCTGACGGCCGCCATTCCGGGCCGCGGCGTGACGGCCGTGTTCGGGCCGTCGGGCTCGGGCAAATCGACCCTGCTTCGACTGTGCAATCGACTCGCGGTGCCGACGAGCGGCACAGTGTCGTTCTACGGCAAGGACGTTGCCGGCATCGACCCGCTGTGGCTGCGGCGCCGGGTGGGCATGTGTTTCCAGCATCCGACGCCGTTCCCGGGGACGGTCGCCGACAACCTGCGGGCCGCCGACGCCGCCGCATCAGACGCACGGATGCGGGACACCCTGGCCCGCGTCGGTTTGACCGGATCATGGCTGGACCGCGACGCCACCGCCCTGTCGGGCGGCGAGGCGCAGCGGATGTGCCTGGCCCGCACGCTGATGGCCCAACCGCAGGTGTTGCTGCTCGATGAACCCACCTCCGCCGTCGACGCCGATGCCGCCGGGGTGATCGAGCGTGCCGTGCGGGACCTGGCGACCGACGGGATTCCCGCTCTGTGGGTCACCCACGATTCGGCGCAGGTCGAGCGCGCCGCGGACCGGGTCCTGCGCATCGAGCGGGGCCGCGGCCTCGGGCTTGGGCCGGTCGGGTCGGTGGCGGGATGAACGGCCAAGTTGGCTGGATGGGCCTGGCGGCGTCGCTGATTCTGGTGGCGTTCGCGGCGGCGATTTCGCTGTGGCAGCGATTGGGGCTGCAACGGCAGCTGGTCTGGGCGGCGGCCCGCGCCTTGGCACAGTTGCTGCTCGTGGGCGGCGCGCTGACATTGTTGTTCGCGCCCGGCCGTTCCCTGTGGTGGTCGTGGGCGTGGGTGGCCGGCATGGTGGCCTACGCCGGGGATGTTGCCCGCCGTCGCGCGCCGGAGGTACCGCGCCTGGCGCCGCTGACGATCGTTGCGTTCGCCGTCGCGGCGGTCCTCACCCTCGGAGTGATCTTCGGGCTGCGGGTGTTCCCCCTGCAGGCGCGGACTTTGGTGCCGGTCGCCGGGATGATGATCGGCAACTCGATGACCGCCACGGTGTTGGTGGCCCGGCGGTTGGTCGACGAGCTGCGCGACAAGCGCGACGAGGTGGAAGCCCGGCTTGCCCTGGGGCAACCGTCTCGTCAGGCTGCTTCCCCGTACCTGCGGACCGCGTTGCGGTCGGCGATATCGCCGCAGATCGAAACCACCAAAGCCACCGGGCTGGTGTTCCTGCCGGGTGCCATGACGGGGCTCATCCTCGCCGGGGTGCACCCGGTGCAGGCCGTCCTGGTCCAGGCCGTAGTGATGTTCTTGATCCTGGGCTCGGTGGCGGCCACCACCGTCGTCGTCGCCCTCGGACTCGTCCGCCTGGTGTTCACCCGCGACCACCGCCTGCTGCCGCTCGGCGTGCGGGCGAACGGCTCTCGCCGCTGATCAGTTCTGGTTCGTCCGTAGCTCAGCCACCCACGAGTGATTCACTTACACACTGGCCGTAATGTGTAAAGACGTCGGACCTGACAACGAGTGAGGTGGGCCGAATGACACTCTCCGAGCAAGCCAGTTCCCAGCCGGGCAGCGCCGATGCTGACGAGTTGGTCAGCTATGAAACCCTCGACGAGGGCCGCGTCGCGCGGATATGGCTCAACCGGCCCGACGCCCACAACGCGCAAAGCCGCGGCCTGCTGATTCAGCTCGACGAGGCGTTTCTGCGCGCCGAGGCCGACGACACCGTGCGCGTGGTGATCCTGGCGGCGCGCGGCCGCAACTTCTCCGCGGGCCACGACCTGGGCTCGGAGCTGGCGATCGCCGAGCGCAGCCAGCTGCCGAGCTTCCGCATCAACGGGGGGACCCGTGATCCGATCGCGGAGAAGATCTACCTGCAGGAGTGGCACTACTTCTTCCAGAACACCTGCCGCTGGCGGGATTTGCGCAAGATCACCATCGCCCAGGTGCAGGGCAATGCGATCTCCGCGGGCCTGATGCTGATCTGGGCGTGCGATCTGATCGTGGCCGCCGACAATGCCAAGTTCAGCGATGTAGTCGCGGTGCGCTTGGGGATGCCGGGCGTCGAATATTACGCGCACCCTTGGGAATTCGGTCCCCGTAAAGCCAAAGAGCTGCTGTTGACCGGAGATGCGCTGGACGCCGATGAGGCTTACCGGCTTGGCATGGTGTCCAAGGTGTTTCCGGTCGACGAGCTGGCCGAAAAGACACTGGAATTCGCCCGGCGCATCGCCGACCGTCCCACGATGGCGGCGCTGCTCGTCAAGGATTCGGTCAACGCCGCCTCCGACGCAATGGGATTCACCGAGGCGCTGCGGCACGCGTTCCACATCCACGAGCTGGGACATGCGCACTGGGCGGCCCACAACGAGAACAGGTACGCGGTCGGTCTGCCGCCCGACGTCGAGGACTGGCGCAACGCGAAGCCGACGCAGGTGGCCCGCCGCGATACACCGTAGCGCGCGGGGTCAGCCGCGGCCGGGGGCGAGAAGTACCCGTTGCCGCGGCGAGTTTTCGGCGTGGTTCGATATCTAGAACCTGTTTCAGTTTGAGAGGCGTCGCGTGCAGCTTTCTTTCGAAAACCGGACATATCTGGTCACCGGCGGTGGCAGCGGAATCGGCAAAGGCGTGGCCGCCGGACTGGTCGCAGCCGGCGCCTCGGTCATGATCGTTGGCCGCAACCCCGACCGACTGGCGGGGGCCGTCAGCGAGATCGAGGCGCTCGAAGGTGGCGGTTCCATTCGCTACGAGCCGACCGACGTCACAAACGAGGAGGAGGCCGCCCGTGCGGTGGACGCCGCGACGGCTTGGCATGGTCAACTCCACGGGGCGGTGCATTGCGCGGGTGGCTCGGAAACGATCGGGCCAATCACCCAGATCGACTCGGAAGGCTGGCGGCGCACGGTCGACCTGAACGTCAACGGCACCATGTACGTGCTCAAGCACGTCGCGCGCGAGCTGGTCCGGGGCGGCGGCGGTTCGTTCGTGGGGATTTCGTCGATCGCGGCCAGCAACACCCACCGGTGGTTCGGCGCCTATGGGGTCAGCAAGTCGGCCGTCGACCACATGATGCAGTTGGCCGCCGACGAACTCGGCCCGTCCTGGGTGCGCGTCAACAGCATCCGGCCGGGTCTGATCCGCACGGATCTGGTCGCGCCCGTCTTCGCATTGCCGGAGGTGGTCGAGGACTACCGCCAGTGCACGCCGCTGCCCCGGCCCGGCGAGGTCGAGGATGTCGCCAATCTGGCGATGTTCCTGCTCAGCGACGCGGCCTGCTACATCACCGGGCAGGTCATCAACGTCGACGGTGGGCTCATGCTGCGGCGCGGCCCGGACTATTCCGCGATGCTGGAACCCGCGTTCGGCGCCGACGGGCTACGCGGAGTCGTCTGACACCAGGCCGGCGTCTCGGTCGGCGAGCGTGGCGAGCGCCGACCAGTCCAGGTGCCCGCCACCGGTTGCCACCAGCGTGAGCAGCCGGTCGCGTAGCACGCTGGCCACCGGCAGCGGCACTTGGAGCTGCTCCGCGGCGGCGAGCACCAGCCGCACATCCTTGAGCCCCAGCGTCGCCGCCATGCCGGCCGGCTCGAACTCTTGGCGCGCGATCAGCCCGCCGTAGGTCTGATAGGCCGGCGCGGTGAACAACGTCGAGGTGAGGATGTCGACGTACTGCTGTTTGTCGACACCGGCCTTGGCGACCAAAGCGGTTGCCTCGCTGACGGATTCGATGGCGGACGCGATCAGGAAGTTGCCGCTCAGCTTCACCAGGTTGGCGGTGTGCGGCCGCTCGGACACTACGAAGGTCCGCTGCCCGATCGCGTCGAACAGCTGGGACAACGGCTGCAGCACCTGCGGCTCGCCCGCAGTGACCACGAAAAGCTTTGCGGCCGCAGCCGCCTCGGGCCTGCCGAACACCGGCGCCGCGGCATAATGCTGACCGGCATCGGCATGCGCGCCCGCCAGGCGCTCGGAGAGGGCCACGCTGATGGTGCTCGACGAGACGTGCGTGGCGCCCGGTGCCAGCGAAGCGACGATGCCAGCTTGGCCGAAGGCCACACCCTCGACGGCCCGGTCATCGGCCAGCATGGTGAACACGACCTCGGCGTGGCATGCGTCCGCGACGGTGCTTGCCGCCGCGGCGCCCTGCTGCACGAGCGCCTCCGCCTTCTCGGGGGAGCGGTTGTAGACGGTGACGCGGTGGCCCGCCTTCAAGAGGTTCGCTGCCATGCCCCGGCCCATCTTCCCCAGGCCTATGAATCCGATGTCCATGGCTCCACTGTGCCCGTTCTCCCGCCTTTACTCAGACCCGGTATGGGCGCTCCTTACGATGATGGGCACGCCTAGTGACGGGAGCGGCAGATGGAGCGACTCGAGGGCAAGCGGATCCTGGTGACCGGCGCCGCGTCGGGGATCGGGCAGGCGACCGCGCTGCGGCTTCTCGACGAGGGTGCCACCGTGGTGGCCTCCGACGTCGCGGTGGGCGGCCTGGATGCCACCCGCGCCCACGCGGACGAGGCCGGCACCGCCGGCCGCCTCACGACCATGGCGATGGACGTGGGCAACGAGGCCGCGGTGATCGACGGCGTGCGCCTCGCCACCGAAACGCTCGGCGGATTAGATTCACTGGTCAATGCCGCCGGCATCCTGCGCGCCGCGCACACCCACCAGACCAGTCTGGAACTCTGGAACCAGATCGTCGGCGTCAACCTGACCGGGACATTTCTCGTTGTGCGCGAAGCGCTTCCAACGCTGTTGGCGAATTCGCGCAGCGCGATCGTCAACTTCAGTTCCACGTCCGCCTCTTTCGCTCACCCGTATATGGCGGCGTACGCGGCCAGCAAAGGTGGAATCCAGGCCTTTACCCATTCGCTGGCGCTCGAATATGCGCGCGATGGCCTGCGCGCTGTGTGCGTCGCTCCGGGCAGCATCAAGTCCGGTATCACCGATGCGACCGGGGGATATATCCCGAAAGATGCCGACTGGGCGCTGTTTTCGAGGTTGATGCCGATCCTGCCGACCACGGTGGAGTCCAGCGGCACCGGGATGGCCGACCCGTCCGCGGTCGCCGGGGTGATCGCCATGCTGGTGTCCGAGGACGGCGCGTTCATCACCGGGACCGAAATCCGCATCGACGGCGGGACGCACGCTTAGTCCGATGGCGGCGACCCGCGGCGCCCGGCTTCGCCGCGCTTGCGATCGCCTGGCCTGATGGCGGCGACCCGCGGCGCCCGGCTTCGCCGCGCTTGCGATCGCCGCTAGTTAACGCACGGTACGCCGCCGCCGCCGATCGGCTGCCCCTGATCGGGAGTCGGATAGGCCGTGGTGGTGCCGTTGTAGTAATACGTCTTAGCCTTGCTGGACGTTGTGGTGGTCGCCGTTTCGTCCGTCGTGCCGTCGTCGACGGTTGACACCGAGAAATTGGTATCCACGGTCACCCTGATGTGTCCGGGCTGGACGTTTGGATCTGGCTGACTGGCCGCGTCGAGGCCGAGCAGTTTGGCCACGTTACGCGCGTCAGTTTCCGCGCCGGCGCCGTAGCTGACCGAGCTGGCGGTCGGCTCACCCGAATTGCGGTCGCGGGTCTGGCCCGTGGTGTAGCCGTGGTTCTGCAGGGCACGGGATACCTCGGTCGCGAGTCCGCGCATGCTGCCGGCGTTGATCACATCGACGACGGTCGATGGGCTTGGTTTGGCGCCCGTGGTGGCGGGCGTCGTGGTCGTGGGTGAGGCGCCGATCGCCTCGGCCACCTCGGCCTTGATCGCGGCCGGGTCGATGATGTTGACGTCCTGGCCGTCGATGTTGTCGTAGCGCACCACCGGCAGCGTCCGGAACTCGACATGCCCGTCGGAGGCCAGCGAACCCAGCCGCTGGATTATGTCCTCGTCCCAGCCGGCCGACAGGACCACATCCTTACGCGCCACCGCCATGAGGCTCTTGAGCTTGTCCAGGTTGGTGAAGGTGCCCGAGGCCTGCAGCTCCTGCATGACCGACGAAATGAAGGCCTGCTGCCGATGGGTGCGGTCCAGGTCCCCGTTTTCCAGGCCGTGGCGCTGCCGGACGAAGGACAAGGCCTGCGAGGCGTCCAGTGTCTGTCGCCCGGCCGGGAAGTCGGCACCGGAATACGAGTCGTAGACGGGGTGGTTGAGGCAGACCTCCACCCCGCCCAGGGTTTGGGCCAGGTCGTAGAACCCGGCCAGATTGACCTCGGCGAAATAGTCGATCGGAACGCCGGTCAGGCTTCGCACCGCGCGCAGGGTCGCCGCGCGGCCGGCTTCACGTCCTTTGGTCTCGAGATCCTTCTGGCTGCTGGCGCCCTGGTTGGCGAGCTTTTGCGCGACGTACTGCTTGGTGAGGCCGTAGGCCTCCTTGATCTTGATGTGGTTGTACCCGGGTACGCCAGTGAAGGGCACCCAGTCGTCGCGTGGGATCGAGAAGGCGACGACTTTGTCGTCGGCCCCGACGTGCACGAGGATCAGGGTGTTGGTGTTGTAGCCGCCGTCGTCGGAGTCGCCAGCGTGCAAGTGCTTCAAAATCGACCAGGGCAGGTCGTTGCCATCCTGGTCCTTACGCGAGTCCAACCCGATCAGCAGGATGTTCATGTTGTCGCCGCTGGACCGCGGATCGTCAGGCAGCAGTGCGTTCGAGACGGTGATGCCGCCCAGGGCGCCGTGGGCCACGTAATATCCCGCTCCCGTCAGGCCCACCGCCGCCACCGAGACCAACGTCATGAAGCTGCGCGTCAGCCCGTTGCGGAATCGGGAGGGTTGACGAGCGGCTCGATGGCGGTGGTGGGCACCGCCCGAGCGGGCCATCACAAACCTCGGCCCATACCCAGCGCATCGCCAGGTACCGCGGCGGCGGTTTGCGGCGACAGCACTTCGAGCATGGTGTCAAGTATGCGTTAGCTTGCTGTAAAGCCCCCAATCGAGAACGCTTCCCAGGCTGGTCCCACCCGCCGGGCCTACGGTGGGTTGGCGGCAGAAATCTTCTCCTGACCAGCGCGTTCGGGCGTCAGCGTCGCGCGGTGGTTTCGACAAGGTCACACGGCCGGGGAGATCGACCCGAACTTGTTATCGGGCCGATACAGCAACTACCGGGCGTTGACGAGGTCCTCGCCCGACTCGTAAAAAATAGTGATGTTCGAGCCAGTCATGATCTCGGCGAGGTAGACGCCGAGCGGTTCGACCTCGTAGTAATAGTGAATGTTGCCCTGGCGGTCCACCGCCGTGGCACACGAGAAACCCGGCGCCCCGCATCGTTGTTTGATGGGTATGGCGAGTACCGCGAGGACCACCATCACGGCGATCCCGACCATCAGCGGGACTCTGCTGAATGCCTGCCTCGTCGTGGGCGCCGGATGCATCACGGTTGGAGTGTAAGCGGCACGGCCGCCCGATTCGGCGCGGCGCAGTAGGGTTTTTCAGCTATGGCCACTGCGAATCCGGGCGACGCACCGTCGCCGCAAACCCGGGTCGAGATACTGGGCAACATCGGGCCCAACTGGTTCGCGTCCGTGATGGGCACCGGGATCGTCGCCATCGCCGGCGCCACCCTGCCGGTGCACGTGGTCGGGCTGCGCGCCTTCGCCCTAGTGGTCTGGGTGATCGCCGCCGTTCTGCTCGTGGTGCTGATCGTCCTGGTCGGGGGCCACTGGCTGCGCCACCCCACCGCGGCACGCACTCACGCGCGCAACCCGCAGATGGCGCACTTCTATGGCGCCGCGCCGATGGCGTTGATGACGGTCGGCGCGGGAGCGGTGTTGGTCGGCGCAGATTTGCTGGGCGAGCGCGCTGCCGTGGACCTGGACTGGGTGCTGTGGACCGGGGGAACGCTGGGCGGATTGTTCACCGCGGTGAGCATTCCGTTTCTGATGTTCACCCAGCACAACGTCGAGCCCGACGCGGCATTCGGTGGCTGGCTGATGCCGGTGGTTCCCCCCATGGTGACCGCGGCCACGGGTGCGTTGCTGTTGCCGCACATGCCGGCCGGAGCCGGGCGAGAGACCATGCTGTACGGCTGTTACGCGGTGTTCGGGCTGTCGTTGCTGGCCTCCCTGAACATCATTGCGATGATCTGGGCGCGCCTGACGTTGTATGGCACCTCGGGCTCCGCGCGCGTGCCGACGCTGTGGATCGTTCTGGGCCCGCTCGGCCAATCCATCACCGCGGCAGGGCTTTTGGGCACTAACGCCGGACTGGCCGTCGACCCCGAACTGGCCGAGGACATGAATGCCCTCGCGATCCTCTACGGAGTTCCGGTCTGGGGCTTCGCGGTGCTATGGATCGCGCTGGCCACCGCGCTGACCGTGCGCACGCTGCGGCGGGGCATGCCGTTCGCGCTGACGTGGTGGAGCCTGACCTTCCCGGTCGGAACCTTCGTCACGGGCACGTCACAGCTTGCCGGCCACACTCATCTGCCCGCGTTCCGGGTGGCCGCGGCCGTCGCTTACGCCGGGCTGTTGTTCACCTGGCTGCTGGTGGCCGCACGGACCGCGCGGGGAAGCCTGCACGGCAACCTGCTCAAGCTGCCGCCGAGCACCGCCCCGGTGAAGGCCAGCAAGGAACCGGTGTCCTGAGCGGTGACCGCGTTCAAGGTCGTAAGCGGGTTTGGATTCCCCGGGTCGGCGGGTAGGCAACCCTGAGCCGATCGGAGGGCTAAATGATGGACACCAGCGAGCCGCCGGAGCGGGGTACTCCAACCGAGACGCCCGAGCGGCTGACGCCGACCGAAACACCCGAACGTCTCACACCGGCAGAGCCGCCGGAGCGTTTGACGCCGTCGGAACCATCCGAGCGTCAGCCGCGGACACGAGCAACTTGAGCAGGACCGGAGGTTAAGGATGCGCGCTGAGGAAGGCGACGAGACGGTCAAGGACTACGCGGTGGAGGGACAACAGATGCTCGGCAGGATCAAGGCATCCCAACGAGCGGGCATCCGGCTCGGCGACGTTGCCCGGCGTTTCGCCAGGCTGTGGCGGGGCGATCACGAAGCGGGAGACAAACCCGGCGCACCGGGCTAGTCACGCGGGCGCCGGATACCGGTGCGCCCACGGGCTCGCTTCTTCGAGCTGGGCTGCCAGCTGGAGGAGGTCGCCGTCGGCGCCCAGGCGCCCCACCAGTTGCACGCCGAGCGGGAGCCCGGCTTCGGTCCAATGCAAGGGCACGCTGATCGCGGGGCGCCCCGTGATGTTGGCGAGTTGCGTGTAAGGCACCCAGCCCAGGCTGTCCTGAATCAGTTGATCGAGAATTCCGCTGCGGGCCATGACTTTTCCCGCACGCAACTTGCCCGCGATACGTGCCACGCGTTGGAGCGGGCGCGACGTCGCCGTGGCGCCGACGCGAAGGGGCGGGGTGGCCAGGGTCGGGGTCAGCAAGCAATCGAAGGTCTCGTGGAACGTCGCCAGGGATCGGATGTGGTTGTTTCTGTTTTCCAACGCGAAGATCGGCGCCAGGACGCCGGTGGACCGGGCGAGTTCACTCATGGCCAAGGTGTCGGCCTCAAAATCGCGGTCGCGGGCGCCGGTGCGTTGCCTGGCCTCGGCGACGTGGTGATAGAGCTGCGCGAACCAGATGGTGAGAAAATCGCGCGCCAGGGCATCGTCGTCGTACGGCGGCGGGACCTCTTCGACTCGATGCCCCAGTTCGCTGAGAAGCGCCGCCGCCTTTTCCACCGCGGCGACGGCCTCTGGATCGGGATGTGGGTTGATCGCCGAGGACCACGAGTACCCGACCCGCAGCGCCCCCGGACGACGCTTGATGCGGTCGGCGAAAGTGCCCCGCGGAAGGGCGGCTTCGTAGGCGCCATGCGGATCGCGGCCGATGATCGCGTCGCACAGCGCGGCGCTGTCGCGCACGGTGCGGGACACGACGCCCTGGGTCACCATCCCGAACATCGGCTCTCCGGTCTGCGGGCCGTAGGGCGACAGCCCCCGGCTCAATTTGAGGCCGACAAGCCCGTTGCAGGCAGCGGGGATTCGGATCGATCCGCCACCGTCGTTGGCCCCCGCCGCCGGAACGATCCCGGCCGCGACCGCCGCCCCGGATCCACCCGATGACCCGCCGGGAGTGTGCCCGGTGTTCCACGGGTTGCGGGCAGGTCCCCAGTAATCCGACTCCGTCACGCCCTTGGCCCCGAACTCGGGGGTGTTGGTCATTGCGAAGATGACCAATCCCGCGTCCAGGAACCGCTGAGTGACCAGGGCGTGCCGGTCGGCGACGGCATTGGCCAGCGAGCGGGAACCGCTCGAGGTCGGAAAGCCGCGATACTCCTGACCGAGGTCTTTGATCACGAAAGGCACACCGGCAAACGGTCCGCGCAGGTCGGGTTCGGCGGCTTGGCGGTCCGCGACGTCGCCGAGGCGGCGGACGATCGCGTTCAGCCGCGCATTCACCGCGTCCGCTCGCCGCCGCGCCAACGCGAGGAGTTCGGGGGGCGTGACCTGCTTGCGCCCTACCAGTTCGGCTAACGCGGTCGCATCCAAGGACATGTACTCGTCAAGATGCATTGGGTTCTCCTCTGGGCGCCCCGCTGCATCGTATTGGAGTCGCTTCGCGGTCGGCCCGGCGCCGAAGCGGCTTAGTATCACCTGATGCCGATGGCAGTTGAACCGTTTTCGATCCAGGGGCCCGGCGGCGTTCGCATCGTCGCCGACAGGCTGGGCGATCCGCGAGCGCGGGCCGTGGTGTTCCTGCACGGTGGCGGGCAGACCCGCCGCTCGTGGGGCAAGGCCGCCGCCGCCGTCGCCCAGCGTGGCTGGCAAGCCGTCACCGTCGACCTGCGCGGCCACGGCGAATCGGACTGGTCCGACGATGGCGACTATCGCGTCGTCAGCTTCGCGGCCGACGTCCAAGAAGTGCTGGGCACGCTGCCGCCGCAGCCGGTGCTGGTTGGCGCCTCTTTGGGCGGATTCACCTCGATGCTGCTCGCGGGCGAGATTTCCCCGGGCATCGCCAGCGCGGTCGTGTTGGTCGACATCGTGCCGAACATGGACCAGTCCGGTGCGAATCGGATACACGCCTTCATGTCCGAGCGGGTGGAATCGGGATTCGCCTCACTTGACGAGGTCGCTGACGCGATCGCCGAATACAACCCGCACCGGCCGCGGCCAACCGACCTGGACGGCCTGACAACGAATCTGCGCCGGCGTGGGGATCGCTGGTACTGGCACTGGGATCCCCAGTTCATCAGCGGGACCGCGGCGTTTCCTCCCTTCGAGGTCACCGACCCCGACCGCATGCATGCGGCCGTTGACGCGATCCTGCGCGGGGGCGTGCCGATGCTTTTGGTTCGGGGCCAGATGAGTGACCTGGTCAGCCAGGAACGCGCCGATGAGTTCCTGGCGCGCTTCCCTCAGGTCGAGTTCACCGATGTGCGTGGTGCGGGGCACATGGTCGCCGGCGATCGCAACGACATCTTCGCCGACGCAGTCCTGGGCTTCCTCGCCCGGCATGTCCGCGGCTGATCGTCGCTTTTCGGCGTCCAGGGCGAAAGTGCTTGTCCGGCAGTCGATTCACGAAAAGCTTTTGTCGCCCATGTCAATTGAGTTGGGTGCGCCCGGCGGGCCCGTTGTTACCGCCCGTGCTTCCGAAAACCGCTCCCGCTGTTAGCATGCTGCCGATACTTCAAGAGAGGCGGCGTGGCCATGCGGTGGTTGCGAGGGTTGGGCTTGGTTGGAGCCGTGGTCGTCGCCGCGACGACGCTGGCTGACCCGGTGTGGGCCGATCCGGGCGTGACGCCGGGCATCAAGGTCGAAGACGAAAATAGCTCGTGCACAGCGGGTTTCGCTGCCGAAGGCAACGATGGTAGCTATTACCTCATGACGAGCGGTCACTGCGACGCCCACGACGGTTCGCTGTGGACATACGGGAATGAGGTCCCGCTTGGGAGGATCAGCGCCAGTGAGCAGGAGGGCGACACGAGGGACGCGGCGATCATCCGCCTTGATCCGGGCGTCGGTGCGCCGCTGGGCGATGTCGGCGGCAGGTACACGGTCCGGGATGTGTTGAATGGCGACCAGATTCGGGAGGGGATGCCCTTCTGCAAAGTAGGCTCGGTCACCGGTGAAACCTGTGGTTCCGTCAGGCATGTGGAAGGTGGCGTCGTCACCGCCAGCGTGTTCAGCCTCAACGGAGACAGCGGCAGTGCGGGTTTCGTGAAGAATCCTGACGGCACCGTAAGTGCGGTGGGTTTGTTGATGTCGTCACCCGACGGCGATGACAACACCACGTACTTCGTACTCGTCGATCCGCTGCTGGGCAGGTGGGGGTTGCACGTTCTCCCTTGACAAGCGGCGCGTAACGCAGCGTTTGTAAATCGAGGCCACGGGGTATCCCGCCCCGCGGCATTGTGAGCGTCCGTGCCGAAGGATCGGTGAGGGCTCGCTACGTTGGCGAGGCCAATGAGTTAGGTTGTGCGACACCAGCGACACGAAGGAGAGCAGTAGTGAAGCGTGGGATCGTCGTCGGCGTGGCGGGCGTGGCCGTAGTGGTCGCGGCGTGCGCCGGCTGTTCGAGTAACAAGTCAAACACGGGATCATCGGGCTCGTCGTCGCCGTCAGCGGCCGGCCCGCAGGTCATCGTCGACGGTCAGACTCAGAACGTCAGCGGCCAGGTCACCTGCACCCCGTCGGGCGACAACACCAACATCGGTATCGGTGACCCGACAGCCGGGGTCGGCGCCGTGGTGAGCAACGCGAACCCGCCCATCGTTCACTCGGTCGGGCTCGGCAGCGTCAACGGCATCACGCTCGGCTTTTCCGACGCCGCCCCCAATCAAGGTGGCAACGCCGGGGCCGCGGTGAACGGGAAAACCTACGCAATCAAGGGCACCGCGACCGGGCTCGACATGAGCAACCCGCAACAACCGCAGCCGGTGACCAAGTCATTCGAGTTGGACGTGACCTGCCCGTAGTGCAGTGATCTACACCCAAGAGGGGACGCAGCTATGTCTATGAAACGTGTCGTCAGCGCGGCGGCCGTCGCGGCGGGCCTGAGCATCTCCGCGGTCACTTTGCACGCGGGTTCGGCCTTCGCGGCTCCGCTCGACCCCCCGCCGCCGTGCCCTGGCTGCCATGGCGGTGGCGGTGGCGGTGGCGGGGGCAACCCCGGCGGAGGCGGAGGCGGGGGTGGTAACCCCGGTGGAACCGGCGGGCAGCAGAGCGGGCCCGGCGGAGCGCCGGGCGGGCAATCCAGTCCTCCCCAGGGTGGGCAGACCAACCCGCCGCAGGGCGGCCAGACGAACCCGCCGCAGGGCGGGCAGACGAACCCGCCGCAGGGCGGGCAAAACACGCCGGCGCCCAACGAGCACGGGCAGTACCCACAACAGGGCGGACAGAACGATCAGCCGCCGAGCGACCACGGGCAGAACCCGCCGGGTGGACAGCCCAGCGCGCCGGCGAGCGAGCACAACCCGCCGCCGCAGGGCAGGCAGGCCCTCAACCCGCCGAGCACCCAGCCGCCGCACCCGCCTTACGTCCCGCGCGGGACATACGTGAGCGGTAACGCCCAAGTAGGCGGGCCCGGCGACGCGCGGGCGGGCTTCAGCATCGTGGACCACGGCGCACCGCCTCCGCCGCCGCCGCGGGGCCACGGCTGGAACGACGGTCCGGCGCCCGGCCACCCGCCGCCGCACTGGGTCGGCGCGCCGCCTCCGGGGGGCTGGGACGGTCCGCCGCCTCCTGGCGGCTGGAACCGCCCGTGGTCCGGGCCGCCGCGTGAGGTTGCCGCCGCGCAGGTCGATTTCGGGCCGTTCCAGTACGACGCCTACACCGCCATCCCTGTCTTCAACTGGCAGTTCGGCGGTTGGGGCTTCTGGTACATGGGGGTCTGGGTTCCGCTGTATTAGACGGTCCGGAGCCGCCAACGGGCGTCGCCGCTGAAGCCGGCGCGCCTGTTGGCGGGCGGCATTTGGGTCGTCATGGCAGGCTCCGGGAATGGATGTGCGAGAGAACGTCCGCCGAGCCATCGACGTGATGACGGCTTGGACGTCCGACAGCGGCAATGAATTCGCGTGGAGCCGCCTCGTCGAGAACGTCGTCGATGAGCCCGATGGAGAGATCATGCTGTTGATGGGCTTCGTCAACCTCGCGGGCGAGCTCGGGATCAAGCTGGAGAAGGCCACCGGCCAAGACGTGCGATCGCACCTGCAAGACATCGCCCTGAAGTACCTATGAGCTGGTTGACGAATTCGCGACTATTGCCGTCGACTGTGACTGCGACAGCGGGGGGCCTGATTCGGCTGCGCGTGCTGCCCGGGCGAGTCCGTATCGGAGCCGAGGTCAGGAACGTGGCATGAACACGATGGACAAACGGTTCGTTCGGGTCGGTCGCGACGGCGGCGTGCTCACGATCGAGTTGACCAATTCGAAACCGCTGAACATCGTCGGCACCGGCGCCATCGAGGAATTGGCACAGGCATTCCGCACCGTCGGCCATGACGATGATGTCCGGGTGATCGTGTTGCGCGGGGCGGGCGACAAGGCGTTTATTGGCGGCGCCGATATCAACGAGATGGTCACCCTCGACCGGTCCAGCGCCGAGGTGTTCATCCGCCGGCTCGCGAGCCTTTGTGAGGAGATCCGCGAATGCCCCGTTCCCGTGATTGCCCGGCTCGCCGGCTACTGCCTCGGCGGTGGGCTAGAGGTGGCGATGTGCTGCGATCTACGGATCGCCGAGTCCGGCGCCGCATTCGGCATGCCGGAAGTGGCGGTCGGAATTCCCTCCGTCATCCATTCGGCGTTGATGCCGGCGCTGGTCGGGGCGTCGCACGCGGCCTGGCTCCTGCTGACGGGCGAAACGATCGACGCCGGCACGGCCGTCACCTGGGGCCTGGTGCATGAGGTGGTTGCCGCCGACGCGCTCGACGCTCGCATCGCCGAACTCACCGCGAAACTCACCGGATTCGGGCCACATGCCGTCCGGCAACAAAAGCGTCTGCTCAACAAGTGGTTCGACATGACGATTCACGGGGCGATCGAGGACAGCATCGAGCAGTTCGGTCTGGCGTTCCTGACCGGAGAGCCGCAACAGCACATGCGGGCGTTCCTCGCGCGCAAGAAGGACGGCGCGCAGTGGCGGCCGTAGGCGGCACCGTAAGAACCGGTGCCAAACGGAATCCCTTGCCCCGCTTACTGAGTGGTGGTGGGGGCGGTTGGTCTTATTGCGGGTGGGTCGCCAGGTAGTCCCCGACGGGGATCGGGGACGGCGCTGCGTAACCGATGGGGAGCAACACGTCGCCGGCGGTGGTGACGTAATAGACGTCCCACCGGTAGTACGTGGGGAACGCGGCTGGATCCGCTGCCATCAGTGCGGCGTATTGGTCGACCGCCCGGACGTACTCGTGCGCGTGGTTGTAGCCATAGAGGGCGTGAGCCGGGTCGTTGGCGAAGCCGTTAGCGGCGAGGAAGCGGCCGGCCGCCATGATGCTGTCGCGGGGCGAGTTGATATCGCCGCCCTGGCCGTAGGTGGCGAACGTCGGCGGCAGGAACTGCATGGGGCCTTGCGCGCCGGCGGTGCTGAGGCCGTTGATGCTGCCGAAGCGCGTCTCGACCAGGTTGATGGCGGCCAGATAGTTCCAACCGACGCCGGTCTCCGCTTCCGCCGCGTGGTAGTCGCTCAACAGCTCGTCGGCGGGAATGGGAGGGTCGATCCGCCACGGGGGCAGCGTGTCCTTCGCGGGTGTCATCGCCTGGAGCTGGCGACGGGCATCGAGGTTGCGGTCGTAGATGTCGACCAGCTCCGCCGGGATACGCGGCCGGGTGATCGAGTCCCATTCGGGGTGCCGCCCGATGGCGCGGTAGGCGGCCTGCTCGCGGTGTGCGGCCGCCACCTGTGCCGGCTCCGGCGTCGACGGGTCACGCAGCGCGCGCTCGTCGGCGACCAGGTCGTCAGCCAGCTGCGCCGGGTCCGCCGCCAGTTGGGGCTGCACGCCCTGCGGCGGATTCGGTGCTGCGGCAACGGTTCTCGACGCGAGCGGCGTGGCAGCCGGCGTTGCCGTGGAAGCGGTAACCGCCGTCGCGGTCGGCCGCCCCGCCGGGGCCGAACAGCCGACGACAGCGGACACGATGGCGCCGACGAACGACGCCGCGGTGGCAGCGACTGCACGGTTACGGCTCACTGTGGTTACTTCCGTCGATTGCCCTGGATAGTCTTTCGCATCTGACCCCAGCACTTCAATGCCGTGACCGATATCAGCCGGGGTGCAAATTCAGGGCATGACCGTGGGATATTTCTGAACCGCGAAATCCGGGCAATGACAGCACCATTCAGCGACGTGCCGGCCGGGCGATTCTTGCCGGGGAATTCTTCGAGTTGCGGGCGGCCGCGGCCTATTTCAGACTGAAGGATCAGCTTCCCAGCAGAGCGGAAAAGTTATATGCCTGACGCCACGGCTGAACCAACCGCGAGACGAACACCGATGCAGCGATCCTGCGGCCGGGCAGCTGCAAAATTCCTCCCCCGCCTCGTTCGTCCGGCGGCTATTGCGGTGACGATGACGGCGCTGATCGGGGCAACCGATAGCCCCCCTTTGTTGCCGCCGGGGTGCTCGATTGGCTGGACGATGGTCGGGGGCGTATTGATGTTCGTGCCCGACTGCACTCATCGGACGCCGCCTCCGCCAGCTCCGCCCGACCAACCGCCGCCCGGTCTCGTTCCACCACCACAGCAGTAGGCGGCTTTACGCCATAGGCGTTGACCAGGCCCTGAAGAGCGAGAACCGTATCCACCCAATTCCGCAATGTCGGCATGGTTTCGGATGAATCGGCCGAACCCGTAGCTCGGGACGCGACCGTACGTGCCTGCTGTTGCCATGGTGCGTGCCGGGACTTGTGACAACGTCGTGACACGCTCAAACTGGTTGATATGCGCGACCGCGAGACGATCGATTCAGAATTGCGGCGTATCGCGCGCGGGCGCCGATCGGCCCGAGAGGGGGGCGGTCAGCCGTCGTCCCGAGAGGTCGACGAACTGCTCGACGAGCTGCTGGCCCACAGCGCGGGGCCGTCCCTCACCAAGGCGGCGAAGACGTGTGAAACCGAGGTTGTCGCCGACACTGGGTCGCTGGGCAACAAAACCGGCGCCACGCCTCGGCGGCGTAAGGGTATGCCGCTGCGCTTGGGTCTTTTCGCGGCGTTGCCGCTATCTCTGGTAGCCGTCGCCGCCGCGACGGTGGTGATGTTCGCGGTCCACCACCAGGATTCATCGGCGCAGCCGGCGGAAACACCGCCGTCGGCCGCCCCGCCGAAACCGGTTGCACCGCAAGCAACCACTCCGCGGACCGAGATTGCCGACATGGCGTTCATCGCCGCGTTGAAGCACGAAGGCGTACCAGTTCCCAGCCAGGAATACGTGATGACCCAAGGGCACGCGGTCTGCGACTTCCTGGCGCACCAACGCAATTTCGCGGATGCGGTCGAATTCGTGCAGCGGTCGTCGATATGGGACGCCAATCAAAGCGCCGAAGTCACCGCGGGTGCCATCGTCTCGTACTGCCCTCAGTCTCAACCTGCCACGCCGGACGAGCTGCAGCCGGCCTATCAGAGCGCTCTCTCGGATCTGCAGGCCATCGAGGGAAAGCTGCAAGGCATCCATGGGGATCTGCAGGGTATCCAGGGAGATCTGGAAGGCATCCCAGGCCAGCCGTAATCGGGGTCATCGCCTTCGTCCAGCTAGGGCAATTACTGCGCGGAGCCCCTGTCAGGATTGAACTGTTACAACAGCGCAGGGCAGAAGCCCGAAAAGCCCGTCTAGCAGGGAAAGTTCATCACCGTAGATCGCTGTAGATGTCTGTAACTGTAGGCAAATTGTGGGCATTTTGTGGGCAGAGCCCAGCCCCGTGGGCCGGGTAACCGCATCTGACGGAGTTGCCTCGGTTGTCGTGCTATCGGCTGCCAAATGTTTCTGAGGATGCGAGTCATGAGGACCACCCTTGGCCACCTATCCACAGCGGCGGCTCTTGGTCGTTGTACACGCTCTTGGGCCGCCATCGCCGTCTGCGCAACAGTCGACCGGCGTGGTGCTCGGCCACGTCTTTCAGATATTCGATGTCGTCGCTGGTCCACGGGTGCTGGCCAGTCCCGTCCAACGACCACCTGGGTTGGCCGTCCTGCTCGTAGCGGGTTATCCGGTAACGCCAGGCGACGTGCCTACCCTTGGCGTCAACCTGCCAGTCCAGCAGCCGCGGGCGGATGGCCTCCGGCGGCTGGAAATATTCCCAGGGGTGGGTTATCCGGATCTCGATAAACTCGCCACCTGATGTGCCCTGGGTTGCATGGAGTCGGTTTGCTTGACTTCTGGTCACGACATCCCCCGAAGGAGCCGTGCCCATGCCCAAGCGTTATCCCGAAGAGTTCCGCCGCAAGGTGCTCGACCTCGTGGCCGCCGGCCGCCCGGTGGCCCAGATCGCTGCCGATCTGGGTATCAGCGACCAGACCATCTACGGCTGGCGCAAACAGGAGCTGATCGACACCGGGCAGCTGCCCGGGCTGAACCGCGCCGAACTGGCCGAGCTCAGCGCGGCCAACAAACGCATCCGCGAGCTGGAGACTGAGGTGGCCATCCTAAAAAGGGCCCGTGAACTGCTTCAGGGAGCCGCACGACCCAAAAGGCGGTACGCGGCCATAGCCACCATGGCCGCAGAAGGACTGCCCGTGCAGGTGGCGTGCCGGCTACTGTCGGTGGCCCAGTCGGGCTACTACGCATGGCGCTCCCGGCCGCCGTCGGCTCGGGCGGTCCGCCACGCCTGGCTCACCGACCAGATCCGCGCCGTGCACAACGCCTCACGAGGCACGCTACGGCATCCGGCGGGTCCACGCCGAACTGACCCTCGGACTGGGCCTGCAGGTCGGCCACAACCAGGTCGAGATGCTGATGGCCCGCGCCGCCATCAAGGGCCTGCCGGGAACCCGGCGCCCCCGGGCCCGTCACGAGACTCCGACGGCGACTGATCTGGTCGAGCGGATGTTCACCCGTGAGGCGCCAAATCGGTTGTGGGTCACCGACATCACCGAGCATCGCACCTATGAGGGCAAGGTGTACTGCGCGGTGGTGTTGGACACGTTCTCCCGGCGGGTGGTCGGCTGGTCGATCGACTCGCGTCAGACCGCGGCGCTGGTCACCAACGCGCTGAGCATGGCCATCGCCAACCGCGACCCGCAAGCCGGTGGGATCATCCACTCCGATCACGGCGTGCAATTCACCTCCTGGGCCTTCACCGACCGCGCCAAGCGCTCCGGACTGGTGCCGTCGATGGGCTCGATCGGTGACTGCTACGACAACGCGATGATCGAATCCTTCTGGGGCAGAATGCAAACCGAGCTACTCAACCGCAAACGCTGGAAGACACGGATCGAGCTGGCCAACGCGATCTTCGACTACCTGGAGATCTTCCACAACCGCCAACGCCGCCATTCCGCCCTCGGGATGCGCACTCCGATAGAGTTCGAACTGCTACACCAATCCGCTCAACCCGTGGCCTGAAACCAAGTATGGCGACACCACCGAACCCAGGGCACATCAAAGTCTCCGGACTCACCGGGGCGGTTCAGAGCTTTATGCCAGCGTGGTTAGTGCTGCGCACAGGGTACGAGGATTTGCCATCACACTTGCCAGTGCCGCAGACGCTGCGGTCTTCGCTTCGCGAGCGGGCGTTGCCGTTCTACCAGAGCCTGCGGCCAGCCGCGGCACCGTGTGCACGAACGCCCAGCCGTACCCGGACTCTAGATACAACCTATATAGGGGCCACCCGAGTCGACTGGCGTGGCGCCGGTCCCGCGGCGACATTGCTAGCGAGACACAAAAACTTAAGTTACCGCTGCGACCGCCCGCACAGTACTCTCTTATGTGCCAGCGTCTCCGTGAAGGAGAGGGATCGTGGGATCTCAGAGAGTCGTCAGTAGTCGGCCGGATCGGCTTCCGTTGGCTGCGCGGACGTCGGCGGTGCCCGCAAGTATCCTCGAACTGGGCAATCGGTATCCAGGGGCCGCGGTGTTGTTCGCCGTGCCGCTGGCGGTCGCCGGCATCTGGGGGATGGTCACCCGCCCGTCCTTGGCCCTGCCGCTGGTGCTGCTCGCCGGCGTGGCTTTGGTATTAACCGATTTCTTAGCCGGCCCGTACAGAGTGGCTGAGCAAAAGGCGCGGGTCGCGGCCGGCACCGAGAAGCGCAACCGTCAGCCGCGCGCCAACCAACCCAGCACCCAGGCCAAGCAGAAGCCGCCGCGGCTGAAGTTGGAAGCCGATGCGGGTGCGCAGGCAGAGGCCGCCGAAGCCCAAGCGCTGGCCGCCGAAGCTGAAGCGCTCGCCGCCGAGGCGCGGGCGCGGGCAGACGCGGCCGCAGCCGAAGCCTTGGCCGCGGAAGCGGAAGCTCTGGCCGCAGAAGCCGAAGCGCTGGCCGCCGAGGCGCGGGCGCAGGAAGAAGCCGCCGCTGCCGAAGCGCTGGTCGCCGAACCCGAAGCGGTGGCCGCCGAGGCGCGGGCGCATGCGGAGGCCGCCGAAGCGGAAGCGCTGGCCGCCGAGGCGCGGGTGCGAGAGCGGGCGCGCGTAGAAGCCGCGGCAGCCGAAGCGCTGGCCATCGAGGCGCGGAAGCGGGCAGAGGCCGCCGAAGCCCAAGCCTTGGCCGTCGAAGCCCGGAAGCGGGCAGAGGCCGCCGAAGCCCAAGCCTTGGCCGTCGAAGCCCGGAAGCAGGCCAAAGCCGCCGAACCCGAAGCGCTGGCCGCCGAGGACCGGGCGCAGGCAGAGGCCGCCGAAAGTGAAGCGCTGGCCGCGGAGGCGCGGGTGCGAGAGCGGGCGCGCGCAGAAGCCGCCGAAGCGGAAGCGCTGGCCATCGAGGCGCGGAAGCGGGCAGAGGCCGCCGAAGCTCATGCCCTGGCCGCCGCAGCGCGGAAGCGGGCACAAGCCGCCGAAACCCAGATCCTGGCCGCCGAAGCACGGAAGCGGGCGAAAGACGCCGAAGCCGAAGCGCTGGTCGCCGAGGCAAGGGCGCACGCAGAAGCCGCCGAAACCCAAGCCATGGCCTCCGAGGCGCGGGCACGCGCGCAGGCGCGCGCACAAGCCGCCGAAGCCGAAGCGCTGGCCGCCGAGGCGCGGGCGCACGCAGAAGCCGCCGAAACCCGAGCTCGGGCCGCTGAGGTTTGGGCGGGAGCCGAAGCCGCCGAAGCCCAAGCTCGGGCCGCCGAGGCGCGGGCGCGGGCAATCCGGCTGCGGCTTGAGGGTGAGTCCAAATCCAGACGGCCCCCTCAGGGGAACCAACCGTAGTCAACAACCCAGCGTGTCGTTCATCGCCATTACGCGCAAGTAATCATTTGCATGCCGGAATAGGACTCCAGCTCAGCCAGCAGTCGCCGTCGGACAGCCCGCGACCGACGCGGTCTGCAGCGCGTTCAGGCGTCCGCGCCGCAGTCGACGCGAACTCGGACACACGCACGGTCGCAGCCGGGAGGGCCGACGTGTGGAAAATAGGCGTCCGGGTATCCCAGCGAGCGTATGACTACAGCACGAACACAACCAGACCAGCGGGACATCGGCGGCGTCCGAGGGATCGTGGACGCCATATCCGAGGCATTCGTGTTGATGCCGGTCGAAAGGTAGGCCAGTCGCGACGGGGTGGTTTCCAGCGGTCATTGCAACATTGGGACCGTTTTGGAGGTTAGCAACTGGGTGAAGATTTCGGCGGGGGTTCGGTCGTGAAGGACCGCTCGAGGGCGGTTATTGAGTTCGCGCTCGACCCATGCGAGCTCGCTGCGACTGTGTCGTGAGAGATCGGTGCCTTTCGGAAAGTATTGGCGCAAAAGCCCGTTGGTGTTCTCGTTCGTGCCGCGTTGCCATGGGCTGCCTGCGTCGCAGAAATACACCTGGGCCCCGGTCGCCACGGTGATCTCCAGGTGGCGGGCCATCTCGCTGCCCTGATCCCAGGTGATCGACTGAAGCAGCACTGCAGGCAACCCAGCCAGCTCGCGCAGCAGCCCGTCGCGCAGCTCAAACGAGTCGGGCCGAGGCAAGTGGATCAGTTTGACGAGGCGACTCTTACGCTCTACCAGTGTGCCGATGGCCGACCGATGCTGCGGCCCGACGATAACGTCGCCCTCCCAATGCCCAGGCTGAGAGCGGTCCTCTGGAGGGAACGGACGCTGGTGCACGCTGAGCATTGGTTCGGTGAAGCGCCGCCGGCGCCGGGTGAAGCGCAGGTGCGCGCGCCGGTGATCGCGGCCAGTGCGCAGCGGCGAGGGTGCGGGTCGGCGCAGCAGCATGCTGTTGGGCCGATAGAGCTCCTGGTAGATGGTCTCCGGTGCAAGGTGCCAGTCCGGTCGGTCAGGGAACGTGCGGCGTAGGCTGCGGCAGATCTGGGCCGGGCTCCAACGTTGCGCCAGAAGGTCTTTGACGACAGCCAACAGCTCGGCGCGAGCTGCGAGTTTGGTGGGCCGTGGTCGTTGGCGCCGCAGCGCAGCGGTTCGGTGGGCCTGGTAGGGCTGGTAGCTGCCTGTGGAGTTGCAATTGCGGCGCAGTTCTCGGCTGACCGTCGAGGGGGCGCGGTTGATCGCGTCGGCGATGGCGCGCACCGTCTCTCCGGCGTGGCGGCGGTCGGCGATCTCGATTCGTTCCGCCTCAGACAGGAATCGCGGCGAGATCGCCTTTGTGGTTAAGGGGTCCAGGGGTGGCACGAACCGAACTGTGCCGTCTTTGAGACGTACCGTGTGGCCGCGGCGCCAATTATGGCTCGTCGCGGGGCTGATGCCGACCTCGCGACGCGCCGCCGCCGGCGTCCATCCCTGGGCGAGCAGCTTCAAAAACTTCTGACGTTTGGCCGACTGCGGCCGACGGCCCGGCCCCTTCTTCACGCGGCGAGACGATGACAACACAACCTCCACAGAATTAGCTTGTGTTGCATCGATCGCTGGAAACCGCCCCGGCGTTACTGGTCCCCTTTTCGACCGGCGTCAACACCTCTGAGTCTCCCTTAAGGATCTGCTGGCGCGGTCCCGAGTGTCGCCTTGGGGAGGTTAGCGCGACGGCCGTCACTGTGGGGCTGTTTTCAGACGGAAGTACCAAAAATGGTCCGCAGAATGCTCGGGCCACAACCAAGCTCGCCTCATGGACGATGCCGACCCCAACGAAGAGCGCAGATGTCGCAGACAGCGAAAACGAAGACGTGCCGGATGCGCTGCTGGATGAACGCGGGGAGCTGACCGGAGGGGACCCGCGCTAGGGCGGTCCTGGGCATTACGGTACTGAGGTGGACCTCAACAGCGATATGCCGTGGCCACGTAAACGACTAAGAAAGCTCGGAGAAGCTTTGTTAAGTGGCAGCGACGTTCCCGGCGACTGCCGCAGCTATGACGACGTCCTGCTTTGGCACCACGAGACTCGGTGCGCACAGCAGCAACCACCGAACCGTTTGCAAGGGACGGCGGTGCTCAACGACTACATGGCGACGGTGGGAGGTGGAGCCGACGGCCGTCCACTAGGCAGACCGAACGGAGTCGGCGAGTACCAGTGCCGTCGGGGCAACCCCGGCACACTTGGCACGTTCCCGTTCCCGTTCGAGCACGGCTCTTCCTTGAAGGCGTTGCCAGTTCCCCCGCCGGGTGCCGGGCCGGGGCCGGGCCCAGGGCCGCCGCCTTTGCCTGGTCCGTCATTAATGGCTGAGCATGGCGGGTCGGCGCCGGCGGGTGCAGCGGTGACGCAGCAGGTCAAAGACACCGCTCCTGACAACGTTATGGCGACGAATACCCGTCGAAGTGCGCTCGCAGTAGGCATCATGGCAGGTTTCCTTTCACGCAATTAGCTGCGCGGTTCGTAAGGTCTCCCGCTGACCTGTAAACCTCTCCAGGACGCACTTCACCGAATGCGGGAGGGTTGCTTCCCGTTTGACGTGTTCGGCCAAGATAAGCGCTGGAGCAAATGACGCTACTCGCTTTTAAGCCAGCTTGGAAGCCCGGTGTGCGATCCTTGGCAACTCTCCGAAGCGGAGTGCAATGCACTCTCGAACGGACTTTGAATTGGGCCGGGTCAGTCTCCCCGTATCAGGCACCGCGACCGCCTCGCCGCGTTACGCGAAAGTCGGGGCCCAGGCTAGCGCCAAATCACATCGGCTAAGCCGATGGTGAACTCGTCGTCATCGGCTTGACCAACGCCAGGTTGCCGCGACGGCCGCGCGCCGACGCCGACGCCGAACACAGCGTGTCCAGCAGCGCGGCCAACACCTTGGCCGCCGCAGGTTGCTGGTTCACCGCCTTCCGGTTATCGAGAATCCGGGCCATGGCCAGTGCAGCTTGCGCCAAGCCGGGACGTGCCTCAATGGCCAAGCCACCGAGCTCGGCCTCGACGGCTACCTCGACGGGGCGGCCGACTTCAGGTTGTTGCGCAGTGCAACATGCTGACGCCCTGCGCTGGCGAAAGTAAACGCGGTTCGACTCCGTGCAGTCGTCGCACCGACAGCCATTGATGTAACACCTACGCGTCCCATGCGTTGCCATCATTAACCTTCAAAGACGTTGTGTTGCAATGTAATTCATCGACAAGTAATACGCGAAAACCCTTGGTGCCGTGTTACTTTCGTTTCGGTGTTGGGCGAAAAATTGCCGAAGCCTCTGGCTCGTCCGGATGGTCACCGGCGGAGATTCCAAAGCCCCCCGCTGGCGATTCAGTACCGCACAAGCATCTACATGTCGAGTTCAATAACAAGTGGGTGCCCAGTGTCGAACCAATACCGGTGAAGTTCTTTGATTTTCGCCCGTGTGGGAAGTCCGCGCAGGTGTAGCGCGGCTTCAGCGTAATCGCTGGGGTAAACGCTGTCGCAGATCACGGAGCGCGCAACGTCCAGTTCAGCGGGATCTGTTATTTCGCGGGCAGTTCCTTGAAACGATCCGCCTTTGGTCCGCAGCGTTACCCGAGGATCGGCACGGATGTTCCATAGCCAGGAGCTGACCGCACCAGGGCGAGTCACCGCGAGGTGCGGCGGTACCAATTGAACTAGGTATGCGCGGTCACCGCGACGGATAGCGCGGATGCACTTTCGTCGCCGCTTGCCAGTCTTCCGACCGGTCGTGGTGATAACCCCATATCCGGTTGGTGGTGACAGCTGGAGCGCCGGAAGCATCAGCGCGCTGAGTATCGCTCCCCTTCGCGCGCTGCGAAGCAGTCGCTTGTGCTTCGGCAGCTCGACTGCGGCTGCCTCCCTGTCTTGCGCTGTCATGGACATTGATGATTCGCCGGGCCGCCACTTCGGCGCAACCCATGACGTCCGGGTCTCGGCGCGCCTGGCGCTGGTCGTGGCTCTTGGTGGGATTAAGCACCGTCTTGGCCGCGCCATACACCCATGCCTACGAGGGAGGGTTAGTCCCGTGGGGTGCTTAACGCCAGGCATGCCGAGAGTCTCGTTATTCGGACGGGAATAGGCCGGTCAGTTTTGACACCATATGCGGGTATAGGCACGCGACACCAAATCTGGTTTCGGCCCGCACGACGAGTTGGTTCGCTTTGAACTCGTCGCCGGCGTACGGGTTGACCTGAACTTCGAGCGCCCAGCGCCGGAAGATGTTGACGCCGTTTGTGTCCAAGATCAGCGCCGTGCCCTGCGGAATACTGGTGGTCGACGCCTACCGGCAATTGACGTATAGCCGTGACGGTGACGCGAGGCGACCCGCTTTCAAGATTGTTTTCGAGGTCCGCAACCGCGTCCCGGTTTTGTGCAAGTATCCACCTAGGTTCATCCGAGAGCGGAAGTCATGTTCGCGCAATGGATTTGAACGCAATCAAACTCGATGACCTTCGGGATAGCATCTACGCGTTTGCGGGAGTTTTCGTACCCAACCCCGACGGCGGCGGCTTGGTACACAGGCTCGGTCCGGCCTCGTTCCGCCAAGACCGCAAGCGGGTGGAGGCCGTTACTCGGCGGCGCAAAGTGACCCCGGAGTTTTTGAGCCAAGTTGCTGAGGTGCACCAGGCTGCACCCGAACGCGGCCGGCTTGAGGCCGTAAAGGCTGCGTTCCGCGTATCGGAGCGACAGGCGTTGCGGTACATCGGCCAGGCGAAGCAAAGAGGGCTGATTGATGGGTAAGCGACAACAGTTACCACCGCAGATCAAGAAGGTCACCGTGAATGACCGTAAGACTGGAAAACCCGTTGTGCGCTATCAGCTTACGGTCGACGCCGGGAAGTCCAACGATGGCAGGCGCCGTCAGGTGCGACGACGTTTCGCGTCTGAGCGAGAAGCCCGCCAGGCCCTTGGCAAGATTAGCGGTGGTGTCGTCGATGGCACTTTCGTCGCTCGCTCGGTTTTGACCGTCGAGCAGGCATGCGAGGACTGGCTCGCCGGAATGCACGACATTGAACCGACCACCCGTGCCGCGTACACGCACGCCCTGCAGCCGCTACGCGACCGCCAC
Organism: uncultured Actinomycetota bacterium; assembly: GCA_963820045.1. Taxonomy (GTDB): domain Bacteria; phylum Actinomycetota; class Actinomycetes; order Mycobacteriales; family Mycobacteriaceae; genus Mycobacterium. The sequence goes on along the minus strand of CAWFYN010000010.1, from coordinate 110,669 downwards.
GGTGATATGCCAGTGCAGCAGCTGACCAAGTCCCAGCTCGATCAACTCGTAACTGAACTGACCGCCGGTAGGTTCCCCGGGCAGAAGAGGCCGTGGACGGCCAATTCGATCAACCCGATGCTTAACCTCATCTCGCGGGTGCTCGCCGATCTGGTGAGACAAGGGGCGCTTGCGCGCGATGTCGCCGCATTGGTCAAGCGACTAAGGCGACCAGAAGCCAAGCTGACTACCTTCACTGAGGAGGAGGTCCGGCAACTGCTCAAGCACGTCGAGAACGACCGCCTCGGTCACGCGTGGCACCTCGCACTCTCTGGCCTTAGACGAGGTGAGATCAGCGGCTTGGAATGGGCCGACGTGCAACTCGACAACGACCGTGACGGTGGAACGCTGACCATCGCGCATAACCGAGTCTCGGCTGGTGGAAAGGTGCACGACACGGACCCCAAGACTGAGCGGGCCGCGCGGACGCTGCCGTTGACGCCGGCGCTTGCAAAGGCGCTCAGGCGAGCCAAGGCACTGCAAGCGGCCAAGGTGAGGCGAATCCGTTTGCACGACGCGCGCCACTCCTGAGCCAGCATCATGCACGCTCAGGCCGTGCCGATCGCGGTCAACTCGGCATGGCTCGGGCACGCTGATCCGGCGTTCACCATGCGAACCTACGTGCATGCGCAGAACGACGCCTTGAAGGCCGCGGCGGCGGCTTGGGAGAAAGTTGTGACACGGTCGTGACACCAAGCCCTGCGCCGAACGCGTTTGCGGCCTGCCGTCAACCAAGTTCATGCAGCTAGAAAGCGTATCGGACAGAGCCCCCTGTCAGGATTGAACTGACGACCGCTCGCTTACAAGGCGAGTGCTCTACCACTGAGCTAAGGAGGCTGGATCGAACCGGTCCAAGCCTAATCGGTCACTCGCCGGTGTCGATCACGCGCGTTGAGCGCACCGCCCGGGACGAGGGACGCCGGCGGCCCGGCAGCGGGATGCGGTCGGCGATGCTGCTCAGCGGGTTGACCACCATGGTGAGCGCGACGACGGCGTCCTGCAAAGTGCCGATCGCGGGCTCTAGGGCTTCCATCCCGGGCGTCAGCCGCGCCAGCGTGTCGGCGACGTCGGCGAGTTGGTCCAGCGGCCCGTGCTTCGCCGTCAGCTTGTCGACCAGGCCGCCCTCGCTGAGCAGCCGGTCGGCCAGCCCATCTTCGGCCAGCAGCCGCTCGATCAACCCCTCCTCCGAGACAAGCTGATCGGCAAGCCCGCCGGGCTGCAGCGTGCGATGCAGGCCGCCGCCCTCCGCGGTCAGGCGGTCAAGCAGGCCGCCCTCCGACGTCAGCATGTCGACCACCCCGCCCGGGCGCAGCAACCGGTCGATCGGTCCATCCGGTGCCACCGCCCGCCCGAGTGGGGCGTCGTCGTCCAGCAGCCGGGCCAGCCGGTTGGCGCGAACGATCGCGTCGTCGATTCCCAGCATGGACGTCATGGCGTTCGTTCCGGCGGTCCCGCCGTCACCCAAAGCCCGCTTCGCCACCCCCACCGCCGCGGTCGCGACGGCCAGGCCGGCGTCTGCGGCGGCAAGCCCGACTCGTGCCGGGGCGGTTGCGGCCGAGACGATCTGTGCGGCGATGTTCATTCCACGAGCTTATTCGCGACGTGAGCGCCCTGACCCGCGCAGGTACAAAGCCGTGGCGACGATTGCTGGCAGACTATTATCAGAGTGTTGGCACTGAGCTCTCAGCAACCACACACCATTCACATAGCTAACCTTCAACCAAGGGGTGGAAGAACCTGATGACCGCGGCAACCCCAAGTGAAACGAAACCGGAGGCTCGCGTCCTGGTGGTCGACGACGAGGCCAACATCGTCGAGCTGCTTTCGGTGAGCCTCAAGTTCCAGGGGTTCGAGGTCTGCACCGCGACCAACGGGGCGCAAGCCCTGGATCGGGCGCGCGAAGCCCGTCCGGACGCGGTGATCCTCGACGTGATGATGCCCGGCATGGACGGGTTCGGGGTGCTGCGGCGTCTGCGCGCCGACGGCATCGACGCGCCGGCTTTGTTCCTGACCGCACGGGACTCGCTGCAGGACAAGATCGCCGGCCTGACCCTGGGCGGCGACGACTACGTGACCAAGCCGTTCAGCCTGGAAGAGGTGGTTGCACGGTTGCGGGTCATCCTCCGGCGCGCCGGCAAGGGCGGAGCGGAGGCCCGCAGCGCCCGCCTAACCTTCGCCGACATCGAACTCGACGAGGAGACCCACGAGGTGTGGAAGGCCGGCGAACCGGTCTCCCTGTCGCCGACCGAATTCACGCTGCTGCGTTATTTTGTGATCAATGCGGGCACGGTGTTGAGTAAGCCCAAGATCCTCGATCACGTGTGGCGGTACGACTTCGGAGGTGACGTCAATGTCGTCGAGTCCTACGTGTCGTACCTGCGGCGCAAGATCGACACCGGGGAAAAGCGACTCCTGCACACCCTGCGCGGGGTGGGTTATGTGTTGCGGGAACCGCGCTGAACCCGCGCTCGGCCACCAGCGGTAACGAAGAATCACCCATGGCCAAACAGCATCGACGTGAATTGCCGCTCCGGGTAGGGCTGGTCGCCGCCACCCTGGTGCTGGTGGCGTGCGGGCTCGCGGCCTCGGGCATCGCTGTCACGTCGATCCTGCGGCACAGCCTGGTCAGCCGGATCGACCAGACGCTGCTCGACGCGTCGCGCGGCTGGGCGCAGGCCCCGCGGCGGCAAACATCGCCGCCCTACGAAGGCCCGGACCCGGCCCGGCCCCCGTCGAAGTTCTACGTGCGCGGGATCGGGTCCGACGGCACCCCGTTCACCGCCATCAACGACCGCAACTCCGAACCGGCACTTCCGCCCAACAACGATGTGGGCCCCAATCCGACGACGCTGCCGTCGGTCAACGGCTCCGACATCCAGTGGCGCGCGGTGTCGGTGCGCGGCCCGCACGGCCTCACGACCGTCGCGATCGACCTATCCGACGTCCAACACACGGTCAGCTCGCTGGTCTGGTTGCAGATCGGCATCGGGGTGGCGGTGCTGGTCGTGGTCGGCATCGCCGGCTTCGCGGTGGTGCAGCGCAGCCTGCGGCCGCTGTTCGAGGTCGAACAGACCGCCGCGGCGATCGCCGCGGGCCAGTTGGATCGCCGCGTCCCGGAACGTGATCCGCGCACCGAGGTGGGCCAGCTGACGCTCGCCCTCAACGGAATGCTTGCGCAGATCCAGCAGGCGCTCGCGTCCTCGGAGTCGTCGGCGGAGAAGGCCCGCGGTTCCGAGGAGCGGATGCGGCGGTTCATCACCGACGCCAGCCACGAGTTGCGCACCCCGCTGACGACCATTAGGGGCTTCGCGGAGCTGTATCGGCAGGGCGCCGCGCGCGACGTCGCCATGCTGTTGTCGCGAATCGAAAGCGAAGCCAGCCGGATGGGGCTGCTGGTCGACGACTTGCTGCTGCTGGCCCGCCTGGATGTGCAACGACCGCTCGAACACAACCGGGTCGACCTGCTGGCGCTCGCCAGCGACGCCGTGCACGACGCGCAGGCGATGGATCCGAAGCGCACAATCGCCATGGAGGTGCTCGACGGGCCGGGCACCCCGGAGGTGCTCGGCGACGAACCGCGGATCCGGCAGGTGCTGAGCAACCTGGTCGTCAATGCCCTGCAGCACACCCCGGCGAACGCCGACGTCACCGTGCGGGTCGGCACCGACGGCGACGACGCGGTGCTCGAAGTGGCCGACAAGGGTCCCGGCATGGCCGAGCAGGACGCGTCGCGGGTGTTCGAACGGTTCTATCGCACCGACTCGTCGCGGGCACGCGCCAGCGGCGGCACCGGATTGGGGCTATCGATCGTCGACTCGCTGGTGCGCGCGCACGGCGGCGCCGTCAAGGTGACGACCGCGCCCGGGGAGGGCTGCTGTTTCCGCGTCACGCTGCCGCGCGTCAGCGAGGTGCCGGCGCAGGAGCGCGTTCACGCCAATTGAGCCAGGGCCGCCTTGATCTTGGCCTCCGCCTCGTCCAGGGATTCCGGTGACGGGTTGCGGTCGACGTTGGCGAAGCCGAAGTCGCTCAGGCGGCGGGTGGGAAACACGTGGACGTGCAGATGGGGCACCTCCAGCCCCGCGATGATCACGCCGGCCCGCTCGGTCTTGAAGGCCGTGCACACGGCCTTACCGATGAGCTGACTCACGGCCATGATCCGGGCGAACGTCGCGCCATCGACGTCCTGCCACTGATCGATTTCGGCCCGCGGCACGACCAGCGTGTGCCCTTGGGTCATGGGCTCGATCGTCAAGAACGCGACGACATCGTCGTCCTCGTAGACGAAGCGGCCCGGAAGTTCACGGTTGATGATCTTGGTGAAGATCGACGCCATGGCCCAAGCATATGTTCGCCGAAATTGGCGCAGCGGCTGTGGTCGACACCGGACCACGACCATGACGGCAATCTCTGCGACGTACCGATGAGTTTGGGGGATGTCGAGGGTCAACACTGCGACGACCCAACGGCGGACGGATCCTCAGGAGATTTCACTATGTCGCGAGTGCGTGTGCACAATTTTTCGGTTTCCCTCGACGGTTTCGGTACAGGCATTGGGCAAAGCGCAGATGCCCCTTTCGGGCATGCCGGCGGCCGGCTACTCGAGTGGTTCTTCGCGACGCGCACCTTCCGCGCAATGCACGGCGAGTCGGGCGGGACCACAGGCATCGACGACGCCCTGGCCAGCCAGTGGGGGCCGGGCATCGGCGCCGAAATCATGGGACGCCACAAGTTCGGGCCGCAGCGCGGACCATGGACCAGCCCGGCGAGCGGTGAAGAATGGAAAGGCTGGTGGGGCGCCGAGCCGCCATTTCACACCCCGGTCTTTGTGCTCACTCACCACCCCCGGCCCTCGATCGAGATGGAAGGTGGCACCACTTTCCACTTCATCGACGCCAGTCCTGCGGAGTCCCTGCAGATTGCCCGAAAGGTCGCCGGGGACAGCGATATTCGCCTCGGTGGGGGACCGTCGACCGTCCGCGAGTTCCTCGCCGCGGACCTCGTCGATCATCTGCACATCGCGGTGGTGCCGATCGTCCTGGGGCGCGGGGAGCCGTTGTGGCAGGGATTAGAGGGCCTGGAAAAGCGATTCGCCGAGGTGGAGTCGGTGAGCAGCCCCAGCGGCGTCACGCATCTGACCTTTACGCGCCCCTAGCGCCGCTCATTCCTCCTTGCCGAACTGCATCATGTCCAGGTTCCAGTACCCGCGCATGTTGGTGATGAGTCCGGCGTCGTTGACCGTGTAGGTGAACACGCCCCGCACCGAGCTGGTGAAGCCGCCTTCGAACTTGCTGTCGAGCACCAAGATGTGAGCGATCTCGCGGGGCGAACTCGACGGGAATGTCTCCTCGCAGGTGATGGTCAGTTGATTGGCCGCGATGTTGGTGTCGAAGAACGTACCGACGGCCTCCTTACCGCGGACCCCGGTTCCGTCGGGATTGGTCACGGACTTGCCGATCGGGTCCTCGATAACGACGTCGTCGGCCATCAGGGCCAGCCAGCCCTGCCGGTCGTGCGCTTGTACGCATCGCCACGAGGCTTGCGAGGCGGCCACTGCCGGGGTGGCCTGGGATGCTTGGGATTCTTTGGCCTCGGTCATTTCTGTTCTCCTGTCACTAGATTGCGCACGCGGCGCGCGCGCCTTCCTCGGTGGCCTTGCGGATTAACCCCAGCCCGGTGCAGTCGCCGGCGGCGTGCACCTCGGCCCCGGGCAGGGCTGCGACCAACGCGTCGAACAAAGTGGTGTCGGGCTCGACCGTGCCGGCGAGCAGGACGCTGTCGGCTGGTAGCTGCCGGGTGGTGCCGCCGGCGGGGGTGAACACCACCGCCTCGGTGGTGATCCTTTCCGCGGTTGCCCGGACGTGCACCGTGACGCCCAGCCGGTCGAGGCGGTCCATGTGTTCAGTCTTGCGCTTGTTGCCCACTTCGGGGGCGATGTTCTTTCCGGATTCGAGGATCGAGACCAATCGGCCGCGGCTCGCCAGGAATTCGGCCAGTTCCAGGGCGACCAGGTCGCCGCCGATGATGGCGACTCGCCGCCCGAGGGGCATCCAGGCGCGGCTGGCCAGCCGGATCGCAGCGGGCCGCACCAGCCGCTGCCGCCAGCCGCCCAGTACGGAAGCCCCCAGCCGCTGCCAGGCCGGGACGCCGGATTCGGCTTGACCGCCAAGCAATTCGCGCAAGCCGGGCCCGGTGTACACGTGCCGTAGGCCGGACCCGGGGATCGCCGGCACGACGACACGGCCGCCGGTGGCCACGACCACGGCGTCCGGGGCGGCATCGACCATGTCCTGAGGCGAAACAGAGTAGCCGAGAAGGACTTCCGCGCTGCTCAGCCTGATCTCGTCACGCAGGTAACGCAGGAAAGGCTGGTTCTCCGGATGCAGGACCGATGCCCAGCGCAGCGCCCCGCCCAGCGCGGCGCTGCGCTCGAAAAGCGTGACGCGGTGGCCCCGTTCGGCGGCGACCCGGGCGGCCTCCAGCCCGGCCGGCCCGCCGCCGATCACCACCACGCGCTTGGCGCGCGCGGCGCGCGACGTAGACATCTCACGCTCCTTGCCGGTGCGAGGATTGACGGCGCAGTCGACGGAGAATCGCTGTTCCATTGCGTCGATGCAGTTTTCACAGGAGATGCACCTGCGAATCCGTTGTGCCTGTCCGTCACGCAGTTTGCGCGGCAGGTCTGCGTCGGCCAAAAGCGGACGGCCCATGGCGATGAAGTCGGCGCGCCCGTCGGCCAGGATCCGTTCGGCCCTGACCGGGTCGTGGATGCGGCCGACAGCGATCACCGGCACGTCGACCACTTGCTTGACCGCCGCCGCGGCCCCGACATTGAGTTCGTCGCCGTCGTCGGCACCGTTGACCATCCCCGTCACCAGCCGATCGATCACCCCGCCGCTGACGTGGAACGCGTTGACGCCCGCGGCGACGAATTCCGGTGCCAGCTGGGCAGTCTCGAAGATGGGGCGTCCACCGGCGACCCGCTCGTAGCCGGAGATGCGCAGCGTGATCGGCAGGGCGTCACCGATCTCGGAGCGGATTGCGGCCAGCGCATCCAGCACCACCCGCGCCCGGCCGCGAGCCGAATCGCCGCGATAGTCGTCGGTGCGCCGATTGCGTTGCGGGGCAAGGAACGAGCCCAGCAGCATGTAGCCGTGCGCGGCATGCAACTCGATGCCGTCGTACCCGGCCTCGACGGCACGCCGCGCGGCGGCCCTGAACAAGTCGAGCACTGCGCACAGTTGTTGCTTGCTGATCTCGACCGAGGGACGCCCGGTGAGGTAGGAGGGAATGACCGACGGGCCCAACGATGTGACACCGAAGATTTCCGGCCCCAGGCCGTCGGGTCCAGCGTGCACGATCTGGGGCTGGATCTTGGCGCCGTGCTCGTGCACCACCTCTACGAGCGTCCGATGCGCATCGACCGCCTCGTCGGTGGCCAGGTGCAGGCCCCCGGGAGTCTCGGGGTGTTGATTGTCGATCCCGGTGGCGCCCAGCGTGATCAGGCCGACGCCACCCCTGGCGCGGGCGGCGAAGTAGTCGCGGGTGCGCTCGGACGGCAGCCCATCCGGCGTGCCGTACATGGTCTCCATCGGAGACATGACCACGCGGTTGCGCACCGTCATGGCACCGATCTGTCCCGGCGCCATCAGGTGACCGAACCCGGTCACTCGGGATCCAGTGAGGGGCTGTTACCGGTCGGCGTCCGTGTACCTGATGACGCCGCGAATGTTTTTGCCGTTCAGCATGTCCTGGTAGCCCTCGTTGATCTGCTCGAGGCGGTACTGGGTGGTGACCATGTCGTCCAGGTTGAGCTTGCCGGCCTTGTACATCGACAACAATTGCGGGATGTCGTACTGCGGGTTGCCGCCGCCGAAGATGGTGCCCTGCAGGTTCTTCTGCATCAGGGTGAGCATCGCCAGGTTCAGGGTGACGTTGGTGTCCAGCAGGCTACCGATCGCGGTCAGCACGCAGGTGCCACCCTTTTGGGTGATGTTGAGGTAGTTGTCGATGTCGGCGCCGTGCAGCTCGCCGACCGTGACCACGACCTTGTGGGCCATCAGGCCGTAGGTGACCTCCATGATGCCCATCAACGCAGCGTTGATGTCGGGATAGACATGGGTGGCACCGAATTTCAGCGCCTGGTCGCGTTTCCATTCGACCGGGTCGATCGCGAAGATGTAGCGCGCGCCGGCGTTGACGGCGCCCTGCAGCGCTGCCATGCCGACCCCGCCGACGCCGACGATGGCGACGTCTTGGCCCGGCCGGATGTCGGCGGTGCGGACCGCCGAGCCGTAGCCGGTGGTGACGCCGCAGCCGACCAGGGCGGCCACCTCGAACGGAACCGACGGGTCGATCTTCACCACCGAGCTGCGATGCACCACCATGTACGGCGAGAACGTCCCAAGCAGGGTCATGGGGAAGACGTTCTGGCCACGGGCCTGGATGCGGAACGTGCCGTCGGACACCGCGGCACCGCCGAGCAGGCCGGCCCCCAGGTCGCACAGGTTGCGCAAGCCCGCCTGGCATGTCGGACAGGTCCCGCAGGACGGGATGAACGACAGCACCACGTGGTCGCCCGGGGCAATGTCTTCGACGCCCGGACCGACCTCGGTGACGATGCCGGCACCCTCATGTCCGCCGAGCACCGGGAAGCCGGCCATCGGGATTCCGCCGGTGACGAGGTGATGATCGGAGTGGCACATGCCAGCCGCTTCCATCTGGATCTTGACCTCGTGCGCCTGCGGGTCGCCGATCTCGATTTCCTCGATGGACCAGGGCTGGTTGAACTCCCAGATCAGTGCGCCTTTTGTCTTCACGATGGTCCTGACCCCATTTCGCCTTTGAATCGATCAGAGCTGCCCGGACCCTTCATGCCGGACAACTTGGTGACGGGCGCCACAGGCACCCTTGTCGCGTCAGCATAGCGCGTGCAACAAATCAAATGCTTGGTTGGTCCGCCCTCACCAAATCGGCACCGGTGCCTCGCCGAGCGGGTAGTAGCCCGGCAACTTCTCCCCGGCGACGCTGCGCTCGATCCGCTTCTGCATACCGGGGCTGAGGTCGCCGGACTCGATCAGGGTCGCGAACATCTTCGCGACATGGCCGAAGTCGAAGAAGTCCCGCTGCCACTCGATGAGCTGGTCGGCGTTGAGGCGGAACCAGCTACCCCCGATGCCATAGATCTCGTCCTGGGTGCCGTCGGACTTGTTGACGATCTGCTTCCAGAAGCCGACGATCTCGCCCTGCTTCTCGTCGATGAGCACCTTCTGGTACTCGTACACCCAGTTCTCCAGGCCCTCCATCTCGAGGCCGAGCGCGATGTCGCGGATCTCGTCAACGCCGACGCACATCACGTCCTCCTTGGGACCGATGTTCCAGCCGTAGGTGGCGTCTTGGGCGTAGAAGTCCCCCAGCGGCCGCCAATCACCGGCCTTCTCGCAGTCCTTGTTGGCCTGCAGCCAGCGGTCAACCCATGCCTCGAGATCTTCGCGCGAGTATGACGCCATATCAGTCTTCTTTCTCTTTGATGAACAGTGCTTGCGTTGGGCACATCGCGACCGCGCGCTCGACTTCGTCGCGGGCGTCTTCGGGCGGTTCGGGGTCGAGGATCTCGACCTTGCCCCGTCTGGGCACCCGGAAGTAGTCCGGTGCCTCCAGTTCGCACATGGCGTGGCCCTGACACAAATCCAGATCCGCTTCGATCCTGAATCCACCCGAGGCTTCCCTGCCCATCGGCTTCCACTCCTCACGCACTGCGCTTGCGGTAGCGCACCTTCGCCGGCCGGGCGAGCTGGACGACCATCTTGGAGTGGTCGTTGTGATAGCTATCCGCCGGCTGGGCCATCTCGAACTCGTACTCGCGCAACAGAACCGAGAAGATCGCTTTGATCTGCATCTGTGCGAAAGCGGCGCCGACGCAGCGATGCCGCCCGGCGCCGAACGGAATCCATGTCCACCGGTTGACGATGTCGGCCTGCTCGGGCTTGTTGTAGCGATCGGGCTTGAACGCGTCCGGATCGGGAAAGTCCTCGGGAATCCGGTTGGAGATCGCCGGGGAAGCCGCGACGAAGTCACCGGCGTGAATCGGGAAGCCCTGCACCTCGAACTCGCCCTGCGCCACGCGCATCAGGATGATCAGCGGCGGGTGCAGTCGCAGCGTCTCCTTGACCACGTTGTCCAGCTTCGGAATCGACCGCAGCGCATGGAAACTCACCTCCTGACCGTCGGCGTAGAGCTCCTCGAGCTCGGTCAGCACCTCGGCGTAGACATCGGGATGGCGGATCAACTCGATCAACGTCCACGCCGACGTGCCCGAACTGGTGTGGTGCCCCGCGAACATCAGCGAGATGAACATCCCGGTGACCTCGTCGGCCGAGAATCGCGGATTGCCCTGCTCGTCCTTGATCGAGACCAGCACGTCGAGCATGTCGCGGTCGGCCTTGTCCTTCGGCGGATTGGCCAGCCGCTGGTCCATGATCTCCTGCACCAGAGCGACGAGCTTAACGCGCGCCTCGTCACGGAGCTTGAAACTCTCGATCGGCAGGTACGGATCGACGTAACACAGGGGATCGGTGCCGCGCTCCAGCATGTGGTAGTACTCCGCGAACCGGTGGTCTAGCTGCTCGCGAAACTTCAGCCCGATCAGGCAGGCCGTCGAGGTGTAGATGGTCAGCTCCGCGAAGAAGTCGAGCAGCTCGATCTCGCCCTCGTCGCCCCAGTTGGCGATCATCTTCTTGACCTCGCCCTCGATGGTGGCGGCGTGGCCCTTCATCTGCTCGCCGCGCAGCGCCGAGTTGTGCAGCATCTCCTTGCGGCGCTCGGGACTGGCGTCGAACACCACGCCCTTGCCGAAGATCGGCGTCATGAACGGGTACGCCTCCGCCTGGTCCAGCTCCTCGTCCGCGGACCGGAAGAAGAATTCGTTTGCGCCCGCGCCGGACAGCAGAATGACGTGTTTGTCGACCAGCTGGAACCAGCCGACGTCGCCGCATTCCTCGCGGACGCGCTTCATCAACCCGATTGGGTCGGTGCGGAATTCCTCGAGGTGACCGTGCTCTTCTTCGCCGCCGGAAACCCGCGGCACGATCGCTGTGGTCATGTGCTCACTCCTCACCGGCGCTCGTGCCTCGCGCCGCATCGTCGTTTCGCGAAGTCACTGTCCTGGTATCCCCTCTTCGCCTAGTGCGAGCTTCTGGCGATCCTTCTTGTCGGCCAACGGGGCTTCGGGCTGAAGCTCCATGTTCGCGATGAATCCACCGCGCGGGGTCTCGGCGACGAACGTGATGGCTCGCGCCAGATCCGCTGCACGCAGGAAGTAGTCGTGGCGGGCCTGGCCCCACTTGGCCCAGTCCTGAAGTGCGGGGCCGATCTTGTCGGCCGGCAGGCTCCAGCCCATCGACGTCTTGGTCGGGCCGGGGTGCACGATCGAGGCCCGCACGCCGGTGCCCTCGAGCTCCATCTGGAAGTTGGTGACCATCGCGACGAGTCCGGCCTTGGCGGCGCCGTAGGCGCCCATGTGCGGCCGCTGGCGTAGGGCCACGTCGGAGCCGACGAAGATCAAGTCGCCGCGCTGCCGGTCGAGCATGCCCGGCAGCACAGCGGTGGCCAGCCGGTTCGCGCCGACGAGATGGATCTGCAGCTGCGACTCGAACTCGTCGGTGGTGATCTCGGCGAGCTTGCCGAAGTAGGTGTCGCCCGCGCCGGCCACCAGCACCTCGATGTCGCCCAGCGCTTCGACCGACTGTGCGACAAAGGATTTCACCGAATTCAGGTCGGTGATGTCCAGGTGGAATCCGACCGCCTCGCCGCCTTCGGCGTTGATCTTGCCGACGATGTCGTTGAGCTTCTCGACCCGGCGGGCGCCCAGGGCGACCGGGAAGCCGTGCGCCGCCAGCTCGATGGCGGTGGCCTCCCCGATGCCGGAGGAGGCGCCGGCCACGATCGCCGGCCGACGTTCGGGCAGGGGGTCAAAGCGGGGCATTCAGCGGACCTCCACGGTCATTGGTAGGTGAGCGAATCCGCGGACATTGCTGGAGTGGACGCGGACGGCGTTGGCCTCGTCCACCTCGTATCCGCGGATTCGCTTGAACAACTCGGTGAGCGCGACCCGGGCTTCCATCCGCGCCAGATGCGCGCCCAGGCAGAAGTGTGCGCCACTACCGAAACTCAGTAGCTTGGGCCCGATTTCGCGCCCGATCACATAGTCGTCGGGATTGTCGAAGACCCGCTCGTCGCGGTGCCCCGAACCGGGCAACAGCAGCACGACGTCACCCTCGGGGACGGTGGTGCCGTGGAGGGTGAGTTCGCCGGACACGGTGCGGGCCAGGATTTGGCTGGAAGTGTCGTAGCGCAGGGTCTCCTCGACCCACAGCGGCACCAGCGAGAGGTCGGCGTAGACCGGGGTGAGCTGATCCGGGTTCTTGTGACCCCAAAATGCGGCATTGGCAAGAAGTTTGGTGGTGGTCTCATTGCCGGCGATCACCATCAGAAACATGAAGCCGAGCACTTCGTCGTCGGTGAGCCGGTCGCCGTCGATCTCGGCCTCCAGGAGCGCCGAGGTCAGATCGTTCGTCAGCTTCTTGCGCCGCTCGGCCACCATCTCCTGGTAGTAGACGATCAAGTTGAGGGAGGCCTCGACAGCCTCCGGCGGTACGTCGGTGACACCGGACTCGCGGTGCATCACCCCGTCGGCCCAGGCCCGGACCTGGACTCGATCCGGCTGTGGGACACCCATCAACTCGGAGATGACGTCCATGGGCAGCTTCCCGGCGAACTCGTCGACATAGTCGACCGTGCCGTGCTTCGCCTTTTCCAGCATGGCGTCGAGGTGCTGTGTCGCTATCGCGGTGACACGCGGCTCGAGTTCCCGAATCCGCCTGGGCGTGAACCCCTTTGACACCAGTGTCCGCAGTCGCAGATGGGCGGGATCGTCCATCGCCAAAAACGACATCGTCTTGGACGCGTGCGGGCCGCGGGACGCCGGATCCAGCGAGACGCCGAACTTGTTGGATAGCGTTGTGCTGTTGCGGAATCCCTGCAGCACATCTTGATGCCGCGACAACGCCCAGAACTTCAGTTCCTCATTGCGATACAGCGGGGCCTGGTCGCGAAGGCGCTTGTAGTACGGGTACGGGTCCTCGTGGAAGTCGTAGTCGTACGGATCGAGGACCAGCTCGTGGTCGCCAACATGGATGGTCATCGCTTAAGTTCCCGCTTCTGTCTCGTGGCTTGTCTCTCCCGCGCCGGTGAGGATCAGCCGCACCACATAGGCCAGCCGGTCGGCGATCTCGCGGTAGCTGAATTCGCCGCTGCCGGCCTGAACAAGCGCCCCGAAGAACGACATCTCCAGGGCGGACACGGCGGTGGGATCGGCGTCGGGGCCCATGGCCGACGTGATGCGGCGGTGAATCTCCGCGCCGATCCGGTCGCGCGCGGCGGTCACCGCTGGATCGGCGCCTCCGCTGAGCAAGGCCGTCGTGCAGGCGGCGCTGACCTCGGGTTCGTCGGCGACCACCAGGGCCAGGTGGCGCAACACCTGTTCCACCCGGGTGGGCATCGGGTCGTTGACGTCGGTGAAGTAGGGGACCTGCCGCACCAGGTCCAGGTAGACCTCGGCGATCAGATGGTTCTTCGACGAGAAGTAGGTGTACGCGGTGGCCGGGGCGACTTTGGCGCGGGCGGCCACCGCACGCACCGTCAGGTCGGCGTACGACTTCTCGCGCAGCGTCTCGATGCCGGCCGCGAGCACCTTGCGGAAGGTCTCCTCCTGGCGGCGGTTGCGCGCCGGCTGACCGGACTGGTGCTCGGCCTGAGACGTCATGGTCACCAGTGCATCGCTGGACACATGTCCAAGCTATCGGACTGACTCGACCGGAAGCAAGCCCGAACGGCAAACGTGCCGGTTAATGTGGCGTTTTCCGAGGCGCAACCGCTGACGCCGGGATCGGCCCTTGCACCGCCGACGGCCTGGCGGCTATGGTTCCATCGGACAATATCGGACAACTGTCCACTCGATTCGCGGACGCGACTTGGTCCGCACAGACGGGAGCGGGAGATGGCCTTGCTGGCCGACGGCGTGAGTGCACTTTTCATCGACGGCAAGATGTCGCCGGGCAGCGCCGGTACCTTCCCGACGATCAATCCGGCGACCGAGGAAGTGCTCGGGGTCGCGGCCGATGCCGACGCCGACGACATGGGCCGCGCCATCGATGCCGCGCGGCGCGCATTCGACGAGACGGACTGGTCGCGTAGTACCGAGCTGCGGGTGCGGTGCGTCCGGCAGCTGCGCGAGGCGATGCAGCAGCACCTCGAAGAGCTGCGCGACCTGACTATCGCCGAAGTCGGCGCACCCCGGATGCTCACGTCGATCGCTCAGCTCGAAGTCCCGGTCAACGACCTGGCGTTCGCGGCGGACACCGCCGAATCGTACGAATACCGCCAGGATCTCGGCGAGGCGTCGCCGATGGGTATCCCCACCCGTCGCACGATCGCCCGTGAGGCCGTCGGTGTCGTCGGCGCCATCACCCCGTGGAACTTTCCCCACCAGATCAACCTCGCCAAGATCGGGCCCGCGCTGGCCGCCGGGAACACCGTCGTCCTGAAGCCCGCGCCCGACACGCCGTGGTGTGCCGCCGTGCTCGGGGAACTCATCGCCGAGCACACCGACTTTCCGCCCGGCGTGATCAACATCGTCACCTCCAGCGACCACAGCGTTGGCGCGCTGTTGGCCAAAGACCCTCGGGTGGACATGGTTTCGTTCACCGGGTCGACCGCCACCGGCCGCAGCGTGATGGTCGACGGCGCCGCGACCATCAAGAAGGTGTTCCTCGAGCTGGGCGGCAAGTCGGCGTTCATCGTCCTCGACGACGCCGACTTGAGCGGTGCGGTGGGCGTGGCCGGGTTCTCGGTGTGTATGCACGCCGGGCAAGGATGCGCCATCACCACCCGGCTGGTGGTGCCGCGCGCGAAGTATGACGAGGCCGTTGCCATCGCGGCCGCAACGATGGGCGGTATCAAGGCGGGCGACCCCACCGATCCCGGAACGATCTGCGGACCAGTGATTTCGGCGCGCCAGCGTGACCGGATACAGGGCTACCTCGACTCGGCCATCGCCGAGGGCGGGACGTTTGCCTGCGGTGGCGGCCGGCCGGCCGATCGTGAAGTCGGCTTCTTCATCGAGCCCACGGTGATCGCGGGGCTGGGCAACGACGCGCGCTGCGCGCGCGAGGAGATCTTCGGTCCCGTCCTGACAGTGATTCCGCACGACGGCGACGACGACGCCGTCCGCATTGCCAACGACTCGCCATACGGGTTGTCGGGCACCGTGTTCGGCGCCGACCCGGACCGGGCGGCCAGCGTTGCCGCGCGCGTCCGTGCGGGCACGATCAATGTCAATGGCGGAGTGTGGTATTCGGCCGATGCGCCTTTCGGCGGTTACAAGCAGTCCGGAAACGGTCGCGAGATGGGTCTGGCCGGCTTCGAGGAGTACTTGGAAATCAAGACCATTGCGACAGCGGTTTAACCAGAGGAGCTTGAGAGCATGAGGTTTGAGAACAAGGTCGCGATCGTCACCGGATCGGGTGGCGGTATCGGCCAGGCCTACGCCGAGGCGCTGGCCCGCGAGGGCGCGGCGGTGGTCGTAGCCGACATCAATGCGGAGGCGGCCGAGGGGGTGGCCAAGCAGATCTCCGCCGACGGCGGCACGGCCGTCAGCATCCCGGTCGACGTGTCCGACCCGGCGTCGGCCAAAGCGATGGCCGATCGCACGCTGGCCGAATTCGGCGGCATCGACTATCTGGTCAACAACGCGGCGATCTTCGGGGGCATGAAGCTGGACTTCCTGCTCACCATCGACCCCGAGTACTACAAGAAGTTCATGAGCGTGAACCTCGACGGCGCGCTGTGGTGCACCCGCGCCGTCTACAAGAAGATGGCCAAGCGCGGCGGCGGGGCGATCGTGAACCAGTCGTCCACGGCGGCGTGGTTGTACTCGAACTACTACGGCCTTGCCAAGGTCGGGGTGAACGGCCTGACCCAGCAGCTCTCGCGCGAGCTGGGTGGGCAGAACATCCGGATGAACGCGATCGCGCCCGGGCCCATCGACACCGAGGCGAACCGGACCACCACCCCGCAGGAGATGGTCGCCGACATCGTCAAGGGTCTGCCCTTGTCGCGCATGGGAACTCCCGAGGATCTGGTCGGGATGTGCCTGTTCCTGCTCTCCGATGAGGCATCGTGGATCACGGGGCAGATTTTCAACGTCGACGGTGGGCAGATAATTCGGTCATGAGTGATGAGATAAAGCTCGGGTACATCGGGCTGGGCAACATGGGCGCACCGATGGCCACGAAGATGACCGAATGGCCCGGCGGGGTGACGGTTTACGACATTCGGACGGAGGCGATGACGCCACTGGCCGAGAAGGGCGCCGGCCTGGCCGACAGCGTCGCCGACGTCGCCGCCGCCGACATCATCCATGTCACCGTGTTGGACGACGCTCAGGTGCGCGAGGTCGTCGCCGAGCTGGCGGCCCACGCCAAGCCCGGCACGGTGATCGCGATCCACTCGACGATCAGCGACACCACCGCCGCGGAGCTGGCCGGCGCCTTGAAGCAACAGGGCATCCATATTGTCGACGCGCCGGTCAGCGGTGGCGCGGCTGCGGCCGCGAGGGGCGAGCTCGCCACCATGGTGGGCGCCGACCGTGAGGTGTACGAGCGAATCAAGCCCGCGTTCAAACACTGGGCGGCGATGGTCGTCCACGCCGGGGAGCCCGGCGCCGGCACGCGAATGAAGCTGGCCCGCAACATGTTGACGTTCACGTCGTATGCGGCGGCCTGCGAGGCCATGAAGCTGGCCGAGGCGGCCGGGCTCGATCTGCAAGCGCTGGGCCGGGTGGTGCGCCACACCGATGCGCTCACCGGCGGCCCGGGCGCGATCATGGTGCGCGAGGACATGAAAGATCTTGAGCCGGACAACTTCCTGTACCAGCCGTTCTTGCACACCCGCGGCCTCGGGGAGAAGGATTTGAGTCTGGCGCTGGGCCTGGGTGAGGCCCTATCGGTCGACCTGCCGCTCGCCCAGCTGGCATTCGAACGGCTGGCGGCTGGCCTCGGGGTCCCGCACAAAGAGAAAGAGGCGTGATGGACGAACGTCGCCGCAAGGGCCTCGAGAAGATGAACGAGGTCTACGGCTGGGAGATGCCCAACATCGAGGGCGACGCGTACTTCGACCTCACCGTCGACCACCTGTTCGGCAGCATCTGGACCCGACCGGGACTGTCGATGCGCGACAAGCGCATCATGACCCTGACGGCGGTAACCGCGGTCGGAAACCGCGACCTGGCCGAGATCCAGATCAACGCCGCGCTGCTCAACGGCGAGATCAGCGAGACCGAGCTGAAGGAGATGGCCGTCTTCCTCACCCACTATCTCGGGTTCCCGCTGGGTTCGGCGCTCAACGGCGCCGTCGACGCCGTCGTCGCGAAGCGCAAGAAGGCCGCGGCGAAGGGCACCGGGGAGGACAAGAAGGCCAACGTGGACGCCGCGTTGAAGATGCACGGAGGCGGATCCGGCGGCTAAGGACCGGTTCCGGCGGCCCGCTAGAGTGACGTGTCGTGCGAGTCCTGGTGATCGGTTCGGGTGCCCGAGAACATGCGCTGCTCCTGGCGCTTCGGAGAGACCCGCAGGTCACGGGACTATCCGTCGCTCCGGGTAACGCCGGCACCGCGCGGGTGGCCGAGCAACACGACGTCGACATCACCTCGGGTTCCGATGTCGTCACGCTGGCGCGGGAGGTGGGCGCGGACCTGGTGGTCATCGGTCCCGAGGTGCCACTGGTGCTGGGCGTGGCGGACGCCCTGCGAGCGGCCGGCATCGTCTGCTTCGGGCCCAGCAAGGACGCCGCCCGCATCGAAGGCTCCAAGGCGTTCGCCAAAGAGGTGATGGCCGCGGCAGGCGTGCGGACCGCGACCAGCGAAACCGTTGACAGCCCCGCGCATTTGGATGCCGCCCTGGACCGGTTCGGGCCTCCGGCCGGTGACCCGGCCTGGGTGGTCAAGGACGACCGGCTGGCCGCCGGCAAGGGCGTGGTGGTGACCGCGGATCGCGTTGTCGCCCGCGCGCACGCCGCCGGGCTGCTCGAGGCGGGCCACCCGGTGCTGCTCGAGTCGTTCCTGGACGGCCCGGAGGTTTCGCTGTTCTGCGTCGTCGACGGCAAAACCGTGGTGCCGCTGCTGCCGGCACAGGACTTCAAGCGTGTCGGCGACGGCGATACCGGCCCCAACACCGGCGGCATGGGCGCCTACGCACCGGTCCCGTGGCTGCCCGACGAGGTGTACCGGGACATCGTCGGCCACATCGTGGAACCCGTTGCGGCCGAGATGGTTCAGCGGGGTAGCCCCTTCTGCGGTTTGTTGTACGTCGGGCTGGCCATCACCCGCAACGGACCGGCCGTGGTCGAATTCAACTGCCGGTTCGGCGATCCCGAGACCCAGGCCGTGCTGGCGCTGCTGGAATCACCCCTCGGGCAGCTGCTGTACGCCGCGGGTACCGGCAAGCTCGCCGACTTCGGCGAGTTGCGGTGGCACCAGGGAGCGGCTGTCACGGTGGTCCTGGCGGCGGAGAACTATCCCGGCCGCCCCCGCGTCGGCGACGTGGTCGCCGGCTCGGATGCCGAAGGGGTGCTGCACGCGGGCACGGCACGGCGCGACGACGGGGAGGTCGTCTCATCGGGCGGCCGGGTGCTGTCGGTGGTGGGCACCGGCGCCGACCTCGCCGCCGCGCGGGCGCGGGCATATGAGCTGATGCAGTCGATCCGGTTGCCGGGCAGTCACTTTCGAGGAGACATCGCGCTGCTGGCCGCGGAGGGCAAGATCAGCGTCTAAAAACCCGCAGCTTGGCCGTCGCGGCGGGGATCGCTCGCGGCAAAATAGCCGCCATCGAGTCGCCAGATCGCCTGGCAGCTGCCGAACTCGTTGTAGTCGTCCACGGTGAGCAGGTCATGCCCGCGGCGACGCAATTCGTCGAGGGTCGAGCTGGGAAATCCCGGCTCGCAGCTGACCTGCATGCCCTGCACCCAGCGGAACCGGGGGCCGTCACAAGCCGCTTGCGGGTTATGGCCGTAGTCGGCGATGCGGACCACGACCTGCAGATGGCCCTGGGGTTGCATCGGACCGCCCATCACTCCAAAGCTCATCACCGGCGCACCGTCCTTGGTGACAAAACCCGGGATGATCGTTTGAAAGGGCCGCTTATTAGGCCCGACCTGATTCGGATGACCTTGATGCGCAACGAAACCCGCTCCGCGGTTTTGTAGCGAGATGCCGGTTCCCGGCACCACCACGCCGGACCCGAATCCCAGGTAGTTCGATTGGATCATCGACACCATCATCCCCGAAGCATCGGCAGCGGTGAGGTATACGGTGCCTCCCCTCGGGGTGCCCGCCGATGCCGGCTTCGCCTGATTGCGGTCAATCAACCCGGCCCGCTGCTTCAGATATTCCGCGTCCAGCAGGTCCTCCGGGCGGACCGGCATGTGGTCGATGTCGCAGACGTACGCCTGCGCGTCCGCGAAAGCCAGCTTGAGCGCTTCGATCTGCAGGTGCACACTGTCGGCCGAATCAACTGGCAGCGAAGGCATGTCGAAATGCCGGAGAATCCCAAGCGCGATCAAGGCCACGATGCCCTGGCCGTTGGGTGGGATCTCGTGGACGGTGTACCCGCGGTAGTAGCCGCTGATGGTGCCAACCCAATCGGCGCGGTGAGCGGCGAGGTCGCTGGCCCGCATCACGCCGTCGTTGGCCAGCGCGTGCGCCTCGAGTTGGGCGGCCAACTCTCCGCGGTAGAACGCCTCCCCGTTGGTCGCGGCGATCTTCTCGAGCGTGGCGGCCTGATCGGTAAACCTAAACCGCTCACCGGGTCTCGGTGCCCGGCCGGTGGGCATGAATGCCGTGGCGAAGCCGGGCTGCTTTTCGAACAGCGGTATCTGCGCCGCCCATTGCTCGGCGACCGTCGGCGAAACCAGAAAGCCGTTGCGGCCGTACTGGATCGCAGGCTCGAAGAGCCTTTCGAACGGGAGCTTGCCGAACTTGGCGTGCAATTCGGTCCACGCCGACACCGCGCCGGGTACGGTCACCGCGTTCCAGCCGAGCGCGGGAACGGCGTTGCCGCCGAAGTATTCCGGTGTCCAGGCCGCGGGCGAGCGGCCGGACGCGTTCAGCCCGTGCAGTCGCCGGCCGTCCCACACGATGGCGAAGGCGTCCGAGCCGATTCCGTTGGATACCGGCTCCACCACCGTCAGGGCGATGGCGGTGGCGATGGCCGCGTCCGCCGCGGTTCCCCCCTCGGTGAGCATCCGAAGGCCCGCTTGGGCGGCGAGCGGTTGTGATGTGCACACAACGCTTTCAGCCAGGATGGGCTTTCGCGGCCAGGCGTAGGGGAAGTTCCAGTCGAAAGGGGTGTTCACCTCCGCGAGCGTAACGCTGCGGAGATTTTCGCAGCGATATCTCGCCGTGGCGTTACGCTCGCGGACAGGCGCTGGCCCCAGCTCGCGGCGCCACAGGCCTCAGGCCGTCAGCAGCGGCGCCATCCAGGTCAGCTCGGCCGGCAACTGCGAGCTCCAGAACTCCCCGTTATGCCCGCCGGGCGAGAAGCCGCCCGCGGGCGGATGGGGCAGTTGCGCAATGAACTGCTTGGTCGCGGCGTAAAACGGATCGCTGTCGCCGCAGTCCACCCGAATGGGAATCGACGCCAGCGCCGGCATCCCGAACACCGAGTTCGACGCGAAGTCGTCGGGCCCGTCGAACGCACCGGGTGCCGCCGCACCGGAGGAGAGCCACAGCGCGGGACTGACCGCGCAGATCGCCGCGGTGCGTGCCGGACCCAGCCGGCCGCCGAGCAGCAATGCGCCGTAGCCGCCCATCGACCAGCCCAAGAACGCCACCCGCGAGGTGTCTAGGCCCTGGTTGCTCAGCATCGGGATGAGTTCGTCGAGCACCATGGCCCCGCTGTCTTCGCCGGAGGCCCTCTTGTGCCAGTAGCTGCCGCCGCCGTCGACGGCGACCACGGCAAACGGCGGCAGCCCTGCGTTGACGGCCTGCGCCAGCCCCTGTTCGACGCCGCCGGCCATCACGGTCGACGCGTCACTGCCTTTACCGTGCAGCGCGATCACCGGTCGCAGCGTCTTGGTTTGGCCCGGCGGGCGGGCGATGGCCCAGTTGGTGTTGATCCCACCGCGCGCCGCCGAGACGAAGGACCCCGTCACCATGGTGGGCGCCGGCTGACCCGGGGGAGGGGGCTCGAGAGGTGGGGTGGGCGGCGGCGCGAATGGCGCCTGGGTACCGGCCGGCGACAGCGGCATGGCCTGAGATGTTCGTGGCTTGAACAGGATGTCGAGCGCATACGTGCCCACTGCGCCGGCCGCCGCGCCGGCGCCGAGGCCCAGCAGGGCACGGCGGCTCAAGTCGGGCATGCGGGCCATCATGCCATGGGCGTTTGGCCGAAATGGCAATGCAGTACCACTTTGACTGGCACGATGGCTACTCGTGACGGCAGCAGTCACTCCCAAGGGAGAACGCCGACGGTATGCGCTTGTGAGCGCCGCCGCCGAGCTGCTTGCCGAAGGTGGCTTCGAGGCGGTGCGTCACCGCGCGGTCGCTCGACGGGCCGGACTGCCGTTGGCGTCTACCACTTATTACTTCTCGTCCCTTGACGATTTGATCGCACGCGCCGTCGAACACATCGCGATGATCGAGGTGGCGCAGCTGCGGTCGCGGGTTGCCGCTCTCTCGCGCCGGCGTCGCGGACCCGAGACCATCGCAGCGGTGTTGGTCGACCTGCTTGTCGGAGACGTTTCCAGTCCGGGACTCAGCGACCAGTTGATATCGCGCTACGAGCGACACATCGCATGCACCCGCCTGCCCGCGTTGCGCGAGACCATGCGTCGCAGCCTGCGGCAGCGCGCCGAGGCCGTCGCCGAGGCCGTCGAGCGATCGGGCCGGACGGTGCACATCGAGCTGGTGTGCACGCTGATCTGCGCGGTCGACGGTTCGGTGGTGTCCGCCCTGGTCGAGGGCCGCGATCCCCGCGCGGCGGCGCTGGCGACGGTAGTCGATCTCATCGACGTACTCGCGCCGATTGATCAGCGGCCCGTGAGGTCAGCGGTCGGCGACGGCGTCACGATGTACCCCGTGGCGAAGGCACCGTAAATCGTCACCTCCGCCCGGCAGCGCTGCGCGTAGAACGCCACAGAGGCGCAGACGACGGCGGCGACCGAATCTTGGGCACCCGTCACATTGGCCACATTGGTATCGCCGCCAGAGGGGTGCCGGAGGTGCCCGCCTCGCAGCGACAATCCGGTGACGATCGGGCGAGGGGTCGCGCGTTGTCGCTCACTGGTGGACAGTGTGTCGGTCGATGGTTTCCGACTGGGCTACTTGGACGATGAGGTGTCGGTGGCTCCGGATGGGCTGTCGATGCACCCGAGGTGCCGTCGAGTCACTGCCTTTGTCGCTTGACATGCCGATGTCCACTCTTAGTGTTGCGGGGCTCGACGGTTCCCGGGGTGTGGTGACCGTCTACAGGGCGATGCGTCAGGAGATTCTGAACGCCGAGCAGTGAGCATCACAGGTGTCACACCCCGCACCGATAAGGGTGCCTCCCCACTGGGATCAGCAGCGAGGAGGCTGTCATGCAGTATGCCCCAGTTAGATTGGCCGACCAACCGGCCAACGGTGTGACCTGTGGAATCGATTGGGCCCGTGACGATCACGCAGTCGCAATCATCGACGCCGATGCCCGCGTCATCTACCGCGGCGTCATTGAACACAGCGCCAAAGGCCTCAAGAACCTGATCGCCGTTGTGACCCACCACGGTGTCAGGGAAGTGGCCATCGAACGTCCCGACGGGCCGGTGGTTGAGGCCCTGCTCGACGCTGGACTGACCGTGGTCATGGTCAATCCCAACCAGATTAAAAATCTGCGCAGCCGCTACGGATCGGCCGGCAACAAAGACGACCGCTTCGATGCGTTCGTGCTGGCCGACACGTTGCGCACCGACCGTGCCCGGTTGCATCCGTTGACCCCCGATACCGCCGCGACCGCGGCGCTGCGCGCGTTGTGCCGGGCCCGCAAAGACCTCGTCATCCACCGCGTGCGGGTGGCAAACCAGCTGCGTGCACACCTCAATGGTGTCTATCCCGGGCCGGTCGGATTGTTCGATGCCCTGGACTCGCCGATCAGTTTAACGTTCCTGAGCCGCTTTACCTGCCAGGACCGTGCTGACTGGCTGACCCCCAAACGCTTGGGCGCCTGGTTGGCATCAGCGGGCTACAAAGGCCGTACCGACCCTGCGGTACTGCACGCCCGACTCAACGCCCGGCCCCGCGGGGTCACCGGGCCCGACGGTGCGGCCTACGTCGGAATCACCACCGCCCTGGTGGCCACCTTGACCGGCCTGGTGGCTCAGATCGCTCGAGTTGTCGGCCCAGATAGGCGACCAGCTCGCCGCGCACGCTGATGGGCACATCTTCACCAGCCTGCCCCGCAGCGGCACCGTCAGAGCAGCGCGACTGTTGGCCGAAATCGGTGATTGTCGTGGACGATTCCCGACACCGGATGCACTGGCCTGTTTGGCCGGTGTGGCGCCGTCAACCCGGCAGTCGGGAAAGCTGCGGTCCGTCGGTTTCCGCTGGGCCTGCGACAAGCAACTGCGCGACGCGGTCTGCGACTTCGCCAACGACTCCCGCCACGCCAATCCCTGGGCCGCCGATCTCTACAACCGCGCCCGCGCCCGCGGACATGACCACCCGCACGCCACGCGGGTTCTGGCCCGCGCCTGGCTCCACGTCATCTGGCACTGCTGGCAGACCAACACCCCCTACGACCCCACCCAACACCGAGCCCTCCAAACCCTGCTCGCACAACAAACACGAGCCGCCACTTGACACAGGGCAACTGGGAGGCGGGCAGTTGGGGAGCCGGCCGGCGCAGAGACAGATGTGGCCAATGTGACCGCACCGCGGTAAGCGGGGCGAGACCGATCGTAAGCTCTATGTCTGTGAGCATTCCGAACGTCCTCGCCGCCCGGTACGCCAGCGCCGAAATGGTCGCGATCTGGTCGCCGGAGGCCAAGGTCGTTGCGGAGCGCCGGCTGTGGCTGGCGGTGCTGCGGGCACAGGCGGAGCTGGGGGTCGACGTTCCGCACAACGCCATCGCCGACTACGAGCGGGTGCTCGAGGATGTCGATCTGGCCTCGATTGCGGATCGCGAACGCGTCTTGCGCCACGACGTCAAGGCCCGCATCGAAGAGTTCAACGCGCTGGCCGGTCACGAGCACGTGCACAAGGGGATGACCAGCCGCGACCTGACCGAGAATGTGGAGCAGCTGCAGATCCGGCGTTCCCTGGAATTGGTCTTCTCCCATGGGATCGCGATGGTGGCTCGGCTTGCCGAGCGGGCGGTGGCCTACCGCGACCTGGTGATGGCCGGACGTAGCCACAACGTCGCCGCGCAGGCCACCACGTTGGGCAAGCGGTTCGCCTCCGCCGCGCAAGAGACGCTGATCGCGTTGACCCGGCTGCGCGAGTTGATCGACCGCTACCCGCTGCGCGGCATCAAAGGCCCGATGGGCACCGCCCAGGACATGCTCGACCTGCTGGGCGGCGAAACGGCCAAGCTCGCCGAACTCGAGCGCTGCGCCGCCCAATTCCTCGGGTTCGCAACGGTTTTGACCAGCGTCGGGCAGGTGTATCCGCGCTCGCTCGACCACGACGTGCTTTCCGCACTGGTGCAGCTTGGCGCCGGGCCGTCGTCGATGGCCCACACCATCCGGCTGATGGCCGGACAAGAGTTGGTCACCGAGGGATTCGCGCCGGGCCAGGTCGGCTCGTCGGCGATGCCGCACAAGATGAACACCCGCAGTTGTGAACGGGTCAACGGGCTGCAGGTGGTGCTGCGTGGCTACGCCTCGATGGCCGCCGAGTTGGCGGGCGCGCAGTGGAACGAGGGTGACGTATTCTGTTCGGTGGTACGCCGAGTCGCGTTGCCGGACAGCTTCTTTGCCATCGACGGCCAGATCGAGACATTTTTGACCGTGCTCGACGAGTTCGGCGCCTACCCCGCGATGATCGCCCGCGAGCTGGATCGCTACCTGCCGTTCTTGGCCACCACCAAAGTGCTCATCGCCGCGGTCCGCGCCGGCATGGGACGCGAGGCCGCGCACCATGTGATCCGCGAACACGCGGTCGCGACGGCGCTGGCCATGCGGGAACGGGGCGCGGAGCCCGACCTGCTGGACCGGTTGGCCGCCGACGAGCGGCTGCCGCTGGACCGAGCGGCGCTGGACGCCGCGCTGGCCGACAAGAACGCGTTCACCGGCGCCGCCGGTGACCAGGTGGACGAGATCGCCGCGATGGTGGACGCGTTGGTGAGCCGTTACCCGGACGCCGCCAAGTACGCCCCGGGCGCGATCCTGTGACCCTCGCCGGCGCGCTCGCCGGGATCGACTTCACCGATCTGGACAATTTCGCCGACGGATTCCCGCACGACTTGTTCGCCATCCACCGGCGCGAGGCGCCGGTGTACTGGCACCAGCCGACCGACAACACCCCCGACGGCGAGGGCTTCTGGTCCGTCGCGACGTATGCGGAAACGCTTGAGGTGCTGAAGGACCCGGCGACATACTCGTCTGTTACCGGCGGTGGACGGCCGTACGGTGGCACCCTGCTCCAGGACCTGTCCATCGCCGGTCAAGTGCTCAACATGATGGACGACCCGCGTCACTCACAGATCCGGCGGCTTGTCAGCTCCGGGCTGACACCGCGAATGATCCGGCTGGTCGAAGACGACTTGCGGGTGCGGGCACGCCGTCTGCTGGATGCGGTGGTGCCCGGCGAACCGTTCGACTTCCTGGTCGACATCGCTGCCGAACTGCCGATGCAGATGATCTGTATCCTGCTGGGAGTTCCGGAGTCCGAACGACATTGGCTGTTCGAGGCCATCGAGCCGCAGTTCGATTTCGGCGGTTCGCGCAAGGCGTCCCTTTCGCAGCTGTCGGTCGAAGAGGCCGGCTCGCGGATGTACGACTACGGCCAGCAGTTGATCGCGTCGAAGCGGGCGGAGCCGACCGATGACATGTTGTCGGTCGTGGCGAACGCGATGGTCGACGATGCGGATTCGCCTTCCCTGTCCGATCTCGAGCTCTACCTGTTCTTCAGTCTGTTGTTCAGCGCCGGTGCCGAGACGACGCGCAACGCGGTCGCAGGTGGGCTGCTGGCGCTGGCCAACCATCCGGACCAATTACGGGTGCTGCATGGCGATCTCGGCGCGCTGCCGACCGCTGTCGAGGAAATCGTGCGGTGGACGTCCCCGTCGCCGTCCAAGCGGCGCACCGCCACGCGCGACGTCACACTCGGCGGGCAGTCGATCGAGGCGGGGCAGAAGATTCAGATCTGGGAGGGCTCGGCGAATCGTGACGCCGGCGTGTTCGAGCGCGCCGATGAATTCGATGTCACCCGAAAACCCAATCCGCACTTGGGCTTCGGCCAGGGCGTGCACTACTGTCTGGGCGCCAACCTGGCCCGGCTGGAACTGCGGGTGCTCTACGAAGAGCTGTTCTCCCGGTTCGGCGCGGTGCGAGTTGTCCGGCCGGTCGAATGGGCTCGCAGTAATCGGCATACTGGCATCCGGCACCTGGTGGTGGAACTCCTCGAGGTTCGGTGACGGTCCGAGGCGCCGGCCGTTGCGCTGGGATCTGACGGATCCCGATGTCACCCTTCGGCTGTTTACCTTCGTCGCCGCCTGCGCGGTGATCGACACACGATTGTCGTCCAATGTGTGGGTGCTGCAGGTGCTGCGTGCTGGGGGCGGTGGGGGCTCTCGTCCTGGCTGGTGCTGATCGGGCTCAGCGCGCGGAATATGTTGGCGCGCCGGTGGGCCGCGCTGCGCGACCACGCGCACGGGGCATGGGAACTGGCCAGCGTCGGAACGTCCGGGTTGGCGATCGTGATCGCGCGGGCGGCCTACCAGACCGGTCATCGCTGGTGGCTGGCCGTGGCCGTGGCCGTCTGGGCGGCGGCGCTCATCATCTACGGGATGATGACCTGGCTGGTCCTCTGGCGGGTCGTCAACGAGCGGCAGGACCGCGACGGGTTCGAGCCCGACACCTGGATCCTGATGGGCGGCCTGGCTATTGCGACGCTGGCCGGCGACAACATCCACCCCCTGGCCCCCGCCTGGCTGGCCGGACCCGTGCGCATGGTGACCGTCGTGACGTGGGTGATGGCCACCCTGTGGATACCGCCGCTGATCTACTTCGGCCTGCACCGGATCAGCCGGCGTCCCAACATGCTGCACTTCGGCGGCGTGTGGTGGGCTTTCGTCTTCCCGCTGGGCATGTATTCCGCCGCCAGCTACGCCATGGCGGCCGAGACCGGCCAGCGGTCGTTGCTGACGGTTTCGCTGGTCTTCTTCTGGGATGCGCTGGCGGTGTGGCTCGTGGTCGTCGTCGCCGGGCTGCTGCTCCTCAGCCGCGCGCTGCTACACCCCGCCAATCGAGATGCCGGCCGCCCGTAATTCGAGCGCGGCCAGGGCCCGGATGGTCGCCGGATCCTCCCGGCGCCAACCACCGACCGGATCCACGCTGACCGCGGCGAGTTTTCCCGGCGGCCGGTTCGTCAACGCCCGCAGGGCCAGCAGCTGCTCGCCGGCCGGGGTTGCGGCCAGGGCGCTCACCGTCAATTTGCGCCGAAAGAACCGCAGCCGCAGGAAAAGCCACGGTACGTCCGCCATCAGGATGGGGACTGCGACGACGGCCATCGCAAGCAGGACCGCCAGCCAGCTCGCGGTGGAGTCCAGGTCGTGGCCAGCGCCCGCGAGGTCCAGCGCGGCCTGGCTGGCGGAGTTCAGCGGTTTGCTGACCGCGTCCCCCACCACCGGGATGCGCTGGGCGCCGTGGCCGGCCGACGCCAGATTGCTGGCGATGCCGTGGGCACCGCTCTCGACCTGCCGGCCGGCATCGGCGATGGTCGACACGGCGTCGTAAACCGCCAGGCCGACGAGCAGCCAAAGTGCCGTCCACAGGACGACGGCGAAGTCGCTGAGCAGCTGGGCCATCAGCCGGCCAGGTCGGGTGGAGTAGGGCAAGAACCGCGGTGTCATAGTCTCGATCCCAGCACAGCTCCTCCACGGACGGCCCCTTGCCCGGTGCCCGATAGGCTGACCCGATGCGTCCTGCACTGTCCGACTACCGGCACCTGGCCAGCGGCAAGGTCCGCGAGATCTACCGCGTCGACGACGAAAACCTGCTGCTGGTCGCGACCGACCGGATCTCGGCGTACGACTACGTCCTCGACAGCACGATCCCGGACAAGGGCCGCATCCTGACCGCGATGAGCGTCTTCTTCTTCGGCCTGGTCGACGCTTCGAACCATCTGGCCGGGCCACCGGACGACCCACGCATACCCGACGAGGTTCTGGGCCGTGCGTTAGTGGTGCAACGGCTGGACATGCTGCCGGTGGAGTGTGTGGCGCGCGGTTACCTAACCGGGTCGGGATTGCTGGACTATCAGGCGACCGGAAAGGTCTGCGGCATCACCTTGCCGCCCGGTTTGGTCGAGGCCAGCAAGTTCTCCGAACCGCTGTTCACGCCTGCGACCAAAGCCGCACTGGGAGACCACGACGAGAACATCTCGTTTTCCCGAGTGGTCGACTTGGTGGGCGGGGTGCGCGCCAACCAGCTGCGCGACCGGACGCTGCAGATCTATGTCCAGGCCGCAGATCACGCCCTGACGAGGGGAATTATCATCGCCGACACCAAGTTTGAATTCGGCACCGACCGCGACGGGAACCTGCTGCTGGCAGACGAAATCTTCACCCCGGACTCCTCGCGCTATTGGCCGGCCGAGGATTATCGGGTCGGCGAGGTCCAGACCAGTTTCGACAAGCAGTTCGTCCGCAACTGGCTCACCAGCCCCGAGTCCGGCTGGGACCGCCACGGTTCACAACCACCACCCCCGCTGCCCGACCACATCATCGACGCCACTCGAGAGCGCTATATCGATGCCTACGAACGCATTTCCGGCTTGAGTTTCGATGCGTGGATCGGCGCATGACGGGAACACGCGCCGGTGCGCGCCACCGCAAGCGCTTGGGGCTCCCGGTACCGCCCATCGCCAAGCGGCAGGAGACCCGACGCGAGCATCACGGGGACGTCTTCATCGACCCCTATGAATGGCTGCGGGACAAGTCCAATCCCGAAGTCACCGCCTACCTCGAAGCGGAAAACGACTACGTCGATCAGATGACGGCGGATCTCGAACCGCTGCGGCAGAAGATCTTTGATGAGATCAAGGCGCGCACCAAGGAGACCGACCTGTCGGTCCCGACGCGGCAGGGCGACTGGTGGTATTACGCGCGCACCTACGAGGGAAAGCAGTATCGGGTCCAGTGCCGTTGTCCGGTGGGCGATCCCGACGACTGGGATCCGCCGAGTCTGGAAGAGGACACCGAAATACCGGACGAGGAAATCCTGCTCGACTCGAACACCGAGGCGCAGGGCCACGAATTCTTCGCGCTCGGGGCCGCCACCGTCAGCCTGGACGGAAATCTGCTGGCATATTCCGTCGACATCGTCGGCGACGAACGCTATACGTTGCGCTTCAAGGACTTGCGCACCGGTGAGCTGTATCCGGACGAGATCGCCGACATCGGCGCCGGCGCGACCTGGGCGGCCGACAACCGCACCGTGTACTACCTGACCCTGGATGCGGCCCACCGTCCCGATAAGGTCTGGCGCTACCGGGCGGGCTCCGGCGAGCCGTCGGAGTTGGTGTATCACGAGGCCGACGAACGGTTTTGGCTTGGCGTGGGGCTCACCCGTAGCGAGGCCTACGTCTTCATCGCATCGGGTTCCTCCATCACTTCGGAGTTCCGGTACGCCGATGCCGCTGATCCGCGCGCACGGTTCACCGTCGTGCTGCCACGGCGCGAAGGCGTCGAGTACGCGGTCGAGCACGCGGTGGTCGGCGGGCAGGACCGGTTCTTGATTCTGCATAACGACGACGCGGTCAACTTCACGCTGACCGAAGCGCCGGTCGGCGATCCGACCCAGCAGCGCACCCTGATCCCGCACCGCGACGACGTGCGACTCGACGGGGTGGATGCCTTCGCCGGCCACCTGGTGGTCAGCTACCGGCGAGAGGCGTTGCCCCGGCTCCAGGTATGGGACATCAATCCCGACGGTGAATACGGTGAGCCCGAGGAGATTTCGTTCGACTCCGAGCTGATGTCGGCCGGTCCCGCCGGAAACCCGAGCTGGGATGCGCCCAAGCTGCGGATCAGGGCGGGATCGCTGGTCGTCCCGGCGCGGGTATACGACATCGACTTTGCCACCGGTGAACGCACCTTGCTGCGCGAGCAACCCGTGCTCGGCGGTTACCGCACCGCCGACTACGTAGAGCGGCGTGACTGGGCGCTTGCGGACGACGGCACCCGAATCCCGGTGTCCATCGTGCATCGCGTCGGTATCGAATCTCCGGCTCCGGCACTGCTTTACGGCTATGGCGCCTACGAAATATGCACCGACCCGAGCTTCTCCATCGCTCGCCTGTCGCTGCTGGACCGCGGCATGGTGTTCGCCATCGCCCACGTCCGTGGTGGCGGTGAGATGGGCCGGCCGTGGTACGAGCACGGCAAGCTGTTGGAGAAGAAGAACACCTTCACCGACTTCGTCGCGGTGGCCAGGCACCTGGTCGACACCGGAGTCACCCGGCCGCATCAGTTGGTGGCGCTCGGTGGCAGCGCGGGCGGCCTGCTGATGGGGGCGGTGGCCAACCTGGCGCCGGATCTCTTCGCCGGAATCCTCGCCCAGGTCCCGTTCGTCGACCCGCTGACCACCATCCTCGATCCCTCCTTGCCGCTGACCGTCACCGAATGGGACGAATGGGGAAACCCATTGCAGGACAAGGAC
The DNA here is from genome assembly GCA_963820045.1 of uncultured Actinomycetota bacterium. Taxonomy (GTDB): domain Bacteria; phylum Actinomycetota; class Actinomycetes; order Mycobacteriales; family Mycobacteriaceae; genus Mycobacterium. Next base: position 79,667 of record CAWFYN010000010.1, on the reverse strand, counting down.
GTCTACTTCTACATGAAGTCATATTCGCCCTATGAGAACGTCGAGGCCAGGCAGTATCCGGCCATTCTGGCGATGACTTCCTTGAACGACACCAGGGTCTACTACGTGGAGCCCGCCAAGTGGGTGGCGGCGTTGCGGCACGCCAACGCCAATGGCAGTCCGATCCTGCTGAAGACCCAGATGAACGCCGGACACGGCGGAGTCAGTGGTCGCTATAAGGCGTGGCAGGAAACCGCATTCCAATACGCGTGGTTGTTAGCCGTCGCCGATGGCCACGGTCATAGCGGTGGCCGGCAAGACGATCTCGGTGACGGTCGGCAGCGGTAGCTGCGTCGTCATCGATTTTCGCCGACTGTTTGGCTCGCCGGCTTTTTCGGCAGAAAGGACGCCGGAATGATCGTGAACACCACCAGCACCACCGCGATCACAAATACCGCCATATACGCGTGGGAAAGGTCGTGCAGCTCACTGTCCCAAAAGCCGGAGCCCAGCGCCTGCGGCGGTATTGCGGACTGGTCAACCGGCACCCCGCTGACGAAGGCTTTCTGCTGCAGCGCCGCCAGCTTGTTCGCGGCGACGATGTTTTCACTTCTGTTGAACTGATTGGTCAGGATCATCGACATCAAGGCGGTGCCCACCGAGCCCCCCACCTGATGACTGACGCTCATCAGCGTCGTGCCGCGGGCAATCTGGTGCGGGGCCAGCGCCTGCACTGAAGCGACGGACAGGGGCATCATGGTGCAGCCCATGCCCAGGCCCATGATCGCCAGCCCGACCAGCAGCGTGGGCACGTAGTCGGCCTGCCGGGCGACGCCGATGGCGAAGGTGCCCAGGCCTGCGGTGATCAGCGCGATGCCGACCAGCACGATCTTGCCGGGCCCCTGTCGGTCGACCAACGGCCCGGTCAGCCGCATGGTCAGCATCGCGCCGAGGCCCTGCGGGATCAAGTGCAGGCCCGCCTGCATCGGCGTCTGGTGGAGCACTTGTTGGAAGTAACTCGGCAGCAGCAGACTGGCCCCGAAGAAGGCGGTGGCGAACACCAGCATCGTCACATTTGCGTGGGTGAGCACGGGGTTGCGAAACAACCGCAGATCGATGAGGGGGTGATCGACCCGGTGCCACGCGTGCGCGACGAACGCGGCGATCAGCGCCAACCCAATGATCGCCGGTATCAGCACGTGGCGGTCGGCAACGGTGCCGCGGCGCGGGATGGACGACACCGCGAACAGGAACGTGGCCAGGCCGGGCGAGAGCAGCAGGACGCCGATGAGGTCGAAGGTTTCCGACCGCGCCGCATGATCCCTGGGAAAGATGATTGCCGCCAGCACGATGGTGACGAGTCCGATCGGCAGGTTGATCAGGAAGATCCATCGCCAGCTGGAGGTGCCGATGAGCCAGCCCCCCAGGATGGGGCCACAGATCGGGGCGAGCAGCATCGGGATGCTCATGATCGACATCAGGCGACCCAGCCGCCGCGGCCCCGATTCGCGGGTCAAGATCATGAAACCCAGGGGCAGCAGCATGCCGCCGCCGATGCCTTGGATCACGCGAAAGACGATGAGCTGCAAGATATTTGCAGCCAGGGCGCACAGCAGGGAGCCGAGCGTGAAGGCGAGCACGGAGCCCATAAAAAGTCGTTTGGTGCCGAACCGGTCGGCTGCCCACCCGGTTATCGGGATCACGGTCGCCAGCGCCAGCGTGTAGCCGGTCATCGTCCATGCGACGACCGCCTGTGAGGACGCAAATTGGTCGATGAAGGTGCGCTGCGCGACGCTGACAACGGTGACGTCCACGATCGCCATCACCGTGGCCAGGATGCATACGCCGGAAATCCGCAACAGTCCGGCGTCCAGCTTGTCGGGGTAGTCCCGCTCACCCGCGCCCAGCTGCGGGGCGGGGACGTAGGGCAGCGGGGTGTCGGCCGCTGCGAACGGGGCCTGATCCATGGCGTTGCTTAGCATATCGAATCGATTCCTCCCGCCGACGCCGGCAGGCCCTTGTCGCGCGGCGCGTATCGGCAGGCCTGCTGCGGGCGGTACCGATATACGCCTGCCGTCTGCGTGTCCTTCACCATTCCGACACCTGAGATCGTCAAACTGCGGATGTGGCTGGAAAATTGATCGTCTCGGTCTCGGGGATAGGCGAACGAACCCTGCCTGACGTCGAGGCGTTCTGCGGGCAAATGGATGCCCGCAACGTGCCGGTGTCGCTGTTGGTCGCTCCCCGCCTCAGTGGTGACTACCGACTCGACCGTGACCCGCGCACGGTCGAATGGCTGACCGACCGGCGTTTGGGCGGCGACGCTCTCGTGTTGCACGGCTATGACGACGCGGCCACCAAAAAGCGGCGCGGCGAATTCGCCATCCTGCGCGCACACGAGGCCAACCTGCGGCTGATGGCCGCCGACCGGGTACTCGAGCACCTCGGTCTGCGCACTCGGCTGTTCGCGGCACCGGGGTGGGTGGTATCCCCTGGCGTCGTCAAGGCCTTGCCGGACAACGGCTTTCGGATGCTCGCGGACCTGCACGGTGTCACCGACCTGGTTCGGCACACCACCGTCCGCTCCCGCGTGTTGGGCATCGGGGAGGGCTTCCTCAGCGAACCGTGGTGGTGCCGGATGGTGGTGCTGTCCGCCGAGCGGATCGCCCGCCGTGGCGGCGTGGTGCGGGTCGCCGTCGCCGCTCGCCACCTGCGCAAACCGGGCCCCCTGCAGGCGATGGTGGACGCCGTCGATCTGTCGTTGATGCACGGCTGCGCGCCGACGGTGTACCGCTGGCAGCGCGACAAGGCGATTCTCGACGCGGCCTGACGACGCGCCTGCTCAACCCTTGCGGCGCGGGCGTTACCCTGGTCCGACATGAGCGATTCTTCGGCCTCGGGTTTCGGCGCCGACGCCATCGTCGTCGGGGCCGGACTCGCGGGGTTGGTCGCCGCCTGCGAGATGGTGGACCGGGGCCTGCAGGTGCTGATCCTCGACCAGGAGAACAGCGCCAACCTGGGCGGGCAGGCGTTCTGGTCCTTCGGCGGCTTGTTCTTCGTCGACAGCCCCGAACAGCGCCGTCTGGGGATTCGCGACAGCCACGAACTGGCCCTGCAGGACTGGCTCGGTACCGCGGCGTTCGATCGGCCCGAGGACTACTGGCCACGGCAATGGGCGCACGCTTACGTCGATTTCGCGACGGGGGAGAAGCGCCGTTGGCTGCGTGACCGGGGACTCAAGATTTTTCCGCTGGTGGGCTGGGCGGAACGCGGCGGGTACGACGCGCAGGGGCATGGCAATTCGGTGCCTCGCTTCCACATCACCTGGGGAACCGGGCCCGCTTTGGTCGAGATCTTCGCCCGTCAGCTGCGGGACCGCTCGTCAGTGCGCTTTGCGCACCGCCACCAGGTCGACGAGTTGATTGTCGAGGGTGGCGCGGTGACCGGCGTCCGGGGCACCGTGCTGGAGCCCTCGGCCGTGCCGAGGGGCGCGCCGTCGTCACGAACGGCCCTGGGGCAATTCGAGTTCCGTGCGCCCGCGGTGATCGTCACCAGCGGCGGCATTGGCGGCAACCACGAGCTGGTGCGCAGGAACTGGCCGAAGCGCATGGGCCGCATACCCGAGCAATTACTCAGCGGGGTGCCCGCTCACGTTGACGGCAGGATGATCGGCATCTCCCAGCAGGCCGGTGCGCGGGTGATCAACCCGGACCGGATGTGGCACTACACCGAGGGCATCACCAACTACGACCCGATCTGGCCGCTACACGGGATTCGCATCATTCCGGGGCCGTCGTCGCTGTGGCTCGACGCGACCGGCAAGCGGTTGCCGGTGCCGTTGTACCCCGGTTTCGACACGCTCGGCACGCTGGAACACATCACCCAGTCGGGATATGACTACACCTGGTTTATGTTGAACCGCAAGATCATTGAGAAGGAATTCGCGCTTTCGGGGCAGGAGCAGAATCCCGATCTGACCGGGCAGAGCTTGCGCGAGCTGGTGCGCAACCGCGCGCGCTCTGGGCCGCCGGCGCCGGTGCAGGCGTTCGTCGACAGGGGAGCGGATTTCGTCAGCGCAAATTCGTTGCGGGAGTTGGTGAGCGCGATGAACAAGCTGCCCGACGTGACACCGATGGACTACGCCACGGTGGAGGCCGAGGTGACCGCCCGCGACCGCGAGGTGGCCAACAAGTTCAGCAAGGACGGCCAGATCACCGCGATCCGCGCCGCCCGCGGCTACCTTGGTGACCGGCTGGGCCGGGTGGTGGCACCGCACCGGCTGACCGATCCGAAGGCTGGGCCGATGATCGCGGTCAAGCTGCACATTCTGACCAGAAAGACGTTGGGCGGCATAGAAACCGACCTGGCCGCCCGCGTGTTGCAGGCCGATGGAATGCCCCTGAACGGGCTGTACGCCGCCGGTGAGGTCGCCGGGTTCGGCGGGGGCGGCGTGCACGGCTACCGCGCCCTGGAAGGCACGTTCCTGGGCGGTTGCATCTTCTCCGGGCGGGCCGCCGGTCGCGGGGTCGCCGACGACATCGCCTAGCTCGGGCTCAGAACTGGACCGCGTCCTCTTCGGGGAGCACGTGGAAGTCGGTGGTGGTCATCTCGGTGAGCCGACCGTAGTAGATGCCCCGCGCGTCCGGGGTGATGATCCCTTGGTGGATGGGAACCGCGCGCGCCGGCGCCACCGCGCGCAGGTAGTCGACCGCCTCGGAGATCTTCATCCATGGGGCGGCCGCCGGTGTCGCCAGCACGTCGACCGGCTCGTCGGGCACGAAGAGCGCATCACCGGGATGCATCAATCTGGCGCGGTGGTCGCCGTCGCCAACGAGAAACGAAATGTTCTCGATCACAGGGAGTTCCGGGTGAATGACGGCGTGTTTGCCGCCGACGGCGCGAACCGTCAGCTCACCGATCCGCAGCTCGTCACCGACGTGCACCGCCTGGCACGGCGCGCCCAGCTGGGCGGTCGTTTGTGGATCGGCGTAAAGCGCGGCGTCCGGGTTGCCTTCGAGCAGCGCCGGCAGCCGGGTGGCGTCGACGTGGTCGGGGTGTTGATGGGTTATCAGGATGGCCGATAACCCCGTTATGCCCTCGAAACCGTGGGCGAAGGTTCCAGGATCGAAGAGCACGCGGGTGTGGTCGAACTCCGCAAGTAGACAGGAGTGGCCGAAATGCGTCAGTTGCATGTCTACGATTGTGCCCTGACGGGGGTGATGCCGATGCGGGTGATCCTGGCGACCATGCTGGTGGTCGGCGGCCTCGCGGTGGCTTTCATCGTCGCGGTGCCCGCACCTGCCGAGCCGCAGGCCTGCCCGCCCGTATGCGACCAGATCCCCGACTCCGCGTGGATCCAGCGACGCGCCGTGCCGCTGGATTCGGTTTATGGCTGGCCCGCGCCGGCGGCGCTGGCGACGCAGGTGACCGGAGTAACGCCCGGGCCTCCATTCCGGTTCGAGGAGCTGTGTGCCACATCCCCGGTGCCGCGGGATCCCCGCGACTCGGCTGTCGTGGCACGCGCCACCGTGGTCCAGCCGGACGGGCAGTGGCAGCTGCAGGCCCAGATCTGGCACTGGCGCGGGGACACGGCGAGCGGCGGCGCCATCGCGGCGTCGGTATTCACCGATGCCGTCGCCGCCGCGCGCTCCTGCCAGCAACGGGCGCCGCTGCAATCACCGTCGATCACCAGCGACGAAACGAACCGGATGGCCGCGGTGATCAGCGGTCCGGTGGTCATGCACACCTACCTGGTCGCCCACCCGGCGAGCAGCACCATCAGCGAGCTCACGCTCTGGTCGTCGGGGCCGCCGCAGGTGCCATGGCCGGCAATGGCGGACGATCCGGTGCTGAACGCCATGACCGCGCCCCTGTGCGAGGCCTACGTTGCCTCGTGCCCATGACGGTCGAGCTGCTCGTTCGCCGGTAGAGTTTGGCGGGGAGACAGATCTGAGGAGGAGCGCCGGTGGGCCGCGTAGTCGTTCATGTGATGCCCAAAGCGGAGATTCTCGACCCGCAGGGTCAGGCGATTGTCGGCGCGCTGGGCCGGCTCGGTCATCCGGGGATCTCAGATGTCCGCCAGGGCAAGAGGTTCGAACTCGAAGTGGACGACACGGTTGATGACTCGGTGCTCGCCGAAATAGCGGAGTCGCTGTTGGCCAACACCGTGATCGAGGACTGGACGATCAGCCGGGAGACCCAGTGACGGCGCGAATCGGCATCATCACCTTTCCCGGGACCCTGGACGACGTCGACGCCGCCCGGGCGGCGCGGCGGGTCGGCGCCGAGGCGGTCGGCCTGTGGCATGCCGACGCCGACCTCAAGGGCGTAGACGCCGTGGTGGTGCCCGGCGGTTTCTCCTATGGCGACTACCTGCGGGCGGGCGCGATCGCCAGGTTCGCCCCGGTGATGGGCGAGGTGGTGGCCGCCGCGCAGCGTGGCTTGCCAGTGTTGGGCATTTGCAACGGGTTTCAGGTGCTCTGCGAGGCCGGGCTGCTGCCCGGGGCCCTGACCCGCAATGCCGGTTTGCATTTCGTCTGCCGCGACGTTTGGCTGCGGGTGGCTTCGACGTCGACGGCGTGGACGTCGCGTTTCGAACCCGACGCGGACCTGCTGGTGCCCCTGAAATCCGGCGAGGGCCGCTACGTGGCGCCCGCCGACGTCGTCGAGGAACTCGAGGGCGAGGGCCGGGTGGTGTTCCGCTACCACGACAACCCCAACGGCTCGCTGCGTGACATCGCCGGCGTCAGTTCCGCCAACGGCCGAGTCGTCGGACTGATGCCGCATCCCGAGCACGCCATCGAAGCCCTCACGGGCCCCTCCGACGACGGCCTGGGCCTGTTCTATTCGGTGTTGGACGCGGCGCTTTCCGTTTAGGCGGAAATCCCGGCGGCGGAGCGCAATTCGGCGAACGATGCGCTGATGGCGTCCGTGGCCTCGTGCGGGTCGTCGAACGTCTGGTCGTCGGTGAGCACAGCGACCCCGAGCTGATCGACGTAGCTCCACACGGTGATATTGACCGGGGCGCCGGGCGATAGCACGCCGGTCGAGTAGATCTCGCTGACCGCCGCGCCGCCGAAGTGTCCGCGCTCACGCGGGCCCACCACGCTGGAGACCGCGACGTTCATCAGCTTGTTCGGCGCGTCGCGCCGCCCCAGCCACCGGAAAGCGGCCGGGGCAACCGCGGTCGGCAGGTAAGCCATCAGCCGGCCGTAGAGCCGGGGGCCGAGGACTTCGTGGTCTTCTTTGGCGATTCGGGTCGCCAGTGCCACCAGCCGCGCCCTCTCGGCGGGATCGGCGACGTGCACCGGCAACGAAATCATCAGACCGCTGATCTCGTTGCCGGTGATGCGGTCCGACCTGTCGGTGGCCGTCGGCACCGACGCGATGATCGGCCTGTCGGCCGTGCCGTCATAGGCCAACAAGAGCGTGCGCAGGCCGCCGGCCGCCGTCGCCAATATCAGGTCGTTGACGGTGATGCGCAGCGCCTTGGCCGTCGCCTTGACGTCGGCCAGCGGTAGCGCCGCGCTGGCGAACCGCCGCTGGGGCGAGACGACGTGGTTCAGGAAGGTCGGCGGTGCATCGAAGGCGTCGGCGAGGTCCGGGTGGTCACCGCGTTCCTTGGCCCTGCGGCGGACCCGCGTCAGCCCCGTGGCGGCATCCCTGATGAGTCCGGGAAGTTCGGCGATCTGCCGGGCGTGGTCGCGGGCGGCGGCGCGCAGCAGGTCGGCGGTCGAGGCGGTGACGCCCGCTTCGTCGTTGTCGCGTTCGTCGGTATGGTCGCCCAGTGGCCCGGGCACATCCATGGCGCGGGCCAGCAGGTTGACCGAGGCGATGCCGTCGGCCAGCGCGTGATGGATCTTGCCGACCAAGGCGAACCGACCCCCGGACAGCCCCTCGGCGAAGTGAAATTCCCAGAGCGGGCGGCTGCGGTCCAATGGTGTCGAAGCGATCTGGCCGATCACCTGGTCGAGTTCACGCCGGCCGCCGGGCGCGGGCACCCGCACCCTGCGCAGGTGATAGGCGAGGTCGACCTCGCTGTCCTCCTGCCACATCGGGTGATGAAGGTGCCACGGAATGTCGACGAGCTTGTAACGCAACGGTTCCAGCAGGTGCAGCCGGCGGCGCAGATGATGCCGGAAGGCCTCGAAACCGAACTCGGTGTCAGCGGGGTCGATGATCGCCACTTTCAAGGTATGCGTGTGCAGGTTGGGGGTCTCGCTGTAGAGCAGCATCGCGTCCATGCCGTTGAGTCTCTTCACACGCCACCTCGCTGTGCCGAGGCGTGTTGATTCGGAATCAGCCTGTGTTGTAGTGACTTTCGCATGGTATCGAACCCCAAGCCATCAGTGCTGTCGGTCAGTCAGCCGAGGATGGGGAACCGGCGCTGACCGGCCAATCGCTTGAGCGCCGACTCCATGACAGCGCGCACGTGCGCGTCGACCTGGTCGATGTCGGGGTCCTCGCCGAACTGGGCGGTGACGTCGATCGGTTTGAGCACCTCGGTGACGATCTTGGCGGGTAGCGGCAGGTTGGGCGGGAAGATCACGCTCAGGCCGAAGGGGAACCCGAAGCTCACCGGCAGGATGTCCATGCGCGCCTTGGTCAGTCCCAACGTGCGCGCCAGCCAGTTGCCGCGGGTCAAGAAGAGCTGGGTCTCCTGGCCCCCGATCGACACGGTGGGCACGATCGGCACCCCGGCTTCGATGGCGGTCCTCACGTAGCCGGTGCGGCCGTTGAAGTCGATGGAGTTGGCGCTGAAGGTGGGCCGATAGGAGTCGTAGTCGCCGCCCGGGAAGACCAGCACCACGGCGCCCGAATGCAGGGCGGCGGCAGCGTTTTCACGACTGGCCTCGATGACCCCGAGGCGGCGCAGCCAGCCGTCCAGTGGCCCGATGAACAGGCCGTAATGGCCCAGGGTGTAGACGGGGCGGTTGTAGCCGAACCGTTCATAGAACGCCGGGGAGAAGATCAACACGTCCGGTGTCAACATGCCGCCCGAGTGGTTGGACACCACCAGCGCCCCACCGGAAGCCGGGACGTTGTCGATGTTGCGCACCTCGGCCCGATACCACCGCTTGATGACTGGCCCGAGGGTCTTGCCGACCTGCTCGGTGAAGGCCGGATCCCACTTGGTGGTCTCCTGGTTTTCGGCCACCTCAACACCGCCCTTCATGGCTCCCCGCCGCCGTGTTCCTGCCATTTGCTACTGATTGCCGGTGTGACGCAGATCTCAAACCTCAGTGCCTGCGCAGCAAACGTTACTCTCGAAATAGGAGAATGTCATATTCGTTTGCTGGAGTGGCATCGCCCGGCGGCCGAGACATCCGAAAACCCGGCTGTCACTAAGTATTTGGGGTCGCCGGCTCGCCGACCGTGCGTCGCCTGGTGCGCGACACACTGCAGCGCCCGGATCAGCCGGCGTCGCGCAGCAGAGGGTGCGCCGTCGGCGGCTCGACGACGGGGCTCAAGTGGTCGAAGAGGTCGGTCGCGTCCGCGATGGTGCGGTCGACGAAGGCGGCGAAATCCTCGAAGGGCACGTTCTGTCGGATCCAGTGCGACCTGCGCGCCAACACGCCGATCCGCTGTGGGTCGCAAGAGCGGTGCACGACCGCGGTGACCTCGCGCTCTTGCCGGTTCCACGCGTCAGAGAAGTGCACCAACCAGGGGCGCTCGGTGGCGGAGAAGAAGCAGCCCGGGGTGATGCGAATGATCAGCACATCGCCGTGCGCTGCCGAGACCTCGAGGTGGACATGCAGGCGCCCTGAAGTAGACGTGCGGGCGCGGGTGACGAAGAAGTATTCGCCGTCGTGGTGGCCACGAAAATAGCGGCGCCCGCGGGCGCGCAGGTAACGTTCGACCAGGTTCGCGCACATGGGCTCGTTCGTCATGAAAACATGCTGCGGCCAGTGCCTTTGCTGATGCTGGGAGACAAGCCATGAACCACCGAAGAATCCGTTGAGAATTCGCTGAGCGCCGGGCAAGTTCCGCATGCTCACCCCGCCCGCGATGGCATCCGGTCGGCCCGTGGTCAAGGCCCCCCGCCCAAACGCCGCTCGAGGATGCCTGCGCCGGGTTCCGGGATGGTCCGAGGCAGCGTCACCGAAAACCGATAACGCTCGGGGCGGTAATGGAACTCCACGACCTCCAGGGGCTTGTCGTCATTGCCGTAGCTGATGCCTTCGAGCACAAGCACGGGAGAGCCCAACGGCAGATTCAACGCGCCGGCCACCTCGACGGAGGCCCCGGCCGCGTGAATCTCGTACGTCGCGCGGGCGACGGGGATGCCCAGTCGCCGCTCCCACATCGTGTAGGTGCTTTCCATCGCCCGCGTGGGTTGCTTGTCCGACGCGCTCGACAGCAGCGGCTCGACCGCCTTTCCCAGTCCCGGCGGCAGGTAGGCGATCATCAGGGCCAGGGGCACCTCCCCGTCGCGGAAACGCCGGTGGATGCACAGAGCTTTCGACAGGCCCAGGGTTTCGGCTATCCGATGCGGGGGCTCATCGACACGATGGGACAGCACGTCGACGTGCGGAGTGATCCCGGAGCTCGCCAGGACCTCGGTGATCGTGCGCACGCCGGAGCCCAATTCCTGTCTCACCGGGTTGGTCACGAAGGTGCCCAGGCCCTGGCGCCGAACCAGCCAGCCCTGCCGCTCGAGCAGTCCGACTGCCGCGCGCACGGTTACCCGACTCAGACCCGAGCGATCAATCAGCTCCCGCTCGCTGGGCAGGCGTCCGCCGCGGGGCACGCCCTGCTTGACGATCGCGGCCTTGAGCGCTTCGGCGAGCTGCGTGCTCGCGGGCACGCTGCCGCGCCGAACTCGAACATCGGCGGCGTCGAGGTCCAGCGAACGGGTGGTCGTGGTCATAAGACGTATTAAAACGTCTGGTGATTGGGGCGTAAAGGTGCGTCAATTCCCCCACAGATGCCCAGTCACCGCCCTCGACGATGCATTCGGAATACTCTGCTAACGAATGATTTTCGCCCCACCACAGGAGGGTTGAGCTTGGGATTCGCGGTGGAACGGATCGACCACGTCGTGTTGAACTGCAACGACGTCGCGGCGACCGCGGCGTGGTACGAGCGGGTGCTCGGCATGCAGCGCGAGACGTTCGGGCCGTCAAGCCGAATCGCCCTGCGCTTCGGGCAGCAGAAACTCAACCTGCGGCCCGTCGGGGCGCTGGACGACGATCCCGAGTGGGTCACCGGGTCGGTCGAAGCGGCCGGGTCGGCGGACTTGTGCTTTATCGCCCGTTGCAGCGCGGACGTGGTGGGCGCCCACCTCGCCGGGTGTGGAGCGGAGATCGTCGCGGGGCCGGTGACCAGAACCGGAGCCTTGGGCCCGATGACCTCGCACTACTGCCGCGACGTCGACGGGAATCTGGTCGAAATCGCGGTCTACTGACCGGTGTAGGAGTTTATAGCGGGTAGAGCGCCGGCAGGTTCACCACGACCGCCTCCTGGGTGCTGCGCGCGATGACGACCTCCGCCGGTGTGTTCGGGTCGGGGTTTTCCTCCCGGTGCGGCAGATGCGGCGGGATGAAAACGTAGTCGCCGGGTGAAGTTGAGATGCGCACCTCTTGGGCGCCGTCGTGGAAGACGAACTCCGGGTGGCCGCTGCGCACGTAGATGGCGGTCTCCGAGTCGCCGTGATGATGGTTGGACGAGACGGTCGCCGGTGAGGCATGCGTCTCGCCCATCCAGAGCTTCTCGGCGCCGACCGACGTGCCGCTGAGCGCGGCGAAACGACGAAGTCCCTCCGACTGCGCGGTGTCGGAGCTGATGTCCGACGCCTTGACGTGGTGCACCCGGCTGCGGGTGACTTCCGATGTCGTCTCGGCGAAATCTGGGTGGAATCCGTCTGCGGTGGGCATGAGTCAATTATGGTCCGACACATCCCGATACGCCTCGAGGAGCCGCAGCCACAGCTCGCTGACCGTCGGGAAGCAGGGCACCGCGTGCCACAACCGGTCGATGGGTACCTGGCCGGCGACGGCGATGGTGGCGGAATGGAGCATTTCGGTGACCCCGGGTCCAACCAGCGTCACCCCGAGCACGTGCTGCCGATCGACGTCGACCACCATCCGCGCGCGGCCGGTGTACCCGTCCGCGTAGAGCTTGGCCCCCATCACCGCGTCGCCGATTTCGACGTCAATCGTGCGCACCCGGTGTCCGAGCCGCTCGGCCTGTTGCGCCGTCAGGCCGACCGCGGCGGCTTCGGGATCGGTGAAGAAGGCCTGTGGCACGGCGTAATGGTCGGCGGTGGTGGCATGCCGGCCCCACGGTGCGGTGTCCAACGGCGTGCCCGCCGCGCGCGCTCCGATCGCCGCGCCGGCGATGCGGCCCTGGTACTTGCCCTGATGGGTCAGCAGGGCACGGTGATTGACGTCGCCGGCCGCGTAGAGCCACCCGTCCTCGATGGCCCCCACTCGGCAGGTGTCGTCGACGTCGAGCCAGCTGCCTGGCGTCAGTCCGATGGTCTCCAGCCCGATGTCGTCGGTGAGCGGCGCGCGGCCCGTCGCGAAGAGTGTCTCGCTGACGTCCAACTCGGAGCCGTCGTCCAATTCGAGGGATAGCTGCCCGCCCTCGGGCCGGTGCAGCGCGCGGACCGACACCCCGACCCGCACGTCCACGCCCGCCTCGGCGAGGCCGCGAGCGATGAGTTCGCCCACAAAGGGTTCCATCCGGGGCAGCAGGCCCGGGCCCCGCGCGAGTAGGGTCACCTGGGATCCCAATCCTTGCCAGGCGGTTGCCATCTCGACGCCCACACCGCCGGCGCCTACCACGGCGAGCCTCTCAGGGACGTAGCCGCTGTCGGTGGCTTGGCGGTTGGTCCACGGCCTGGCTTCGTCGATTCCGGGTAAGTCGGGGAGGACGGGCCGGCTTCCCGTGCAGACCACGACCGCGTGCCGTGCGGTCAACGCCGACGTCTCACCGTCGGGCGCGGTGACGGCGACTCGGCGGGCGCCATGCAGCCGGCCGTGGCCACGTATCAGGGTGGCGCCGATTCCGCTCACCCAGTCGGCCTGCCCGCTGTCGTCCCAGTCGCTGACATAGCGGTTGCGGCGGCCGAAGACGCCCGCCGCGCTGATCGGCCCGCTGACGGCTTCGCGCGCGCCGTCGACCCGGCGGGCGTCCGAGACCGCAATCACCGGGCGCAGCAACGCTTTACTGGGCACACACGCCCAATAGGAACATTCGCCGCCGACGAGTTCGCGCTCGACCAGAGCGACGCTCAGGCCGGCCGCCCGGGCGCGTTCCGCGGCATTCTGCCCGATCGGGCCGGCACCGAGTACGACGACGTCGTACTCCCGTTCCTTGTCTGCTGCCATGGTTGGCGGTCCTCCCGGTTTGTCCCTCAGTTGTCGATGAGTTCCTCGGCCAGTTGACGCACGTCACTCACCACGAGGTTCGGCTGGGGCAGCCCGTCGACCGGCAGCGGCGGATTGCCGGGGCGGGTGATAAGCGCGGCGCTGAAACCGACGTTCTGGGCGCCGAGGGTATCCCACACGTGCGCGGCCACCATCATGCAGTCGGTCGCTGCCACCCCGAGCGTTTCGCACACGTATCGGTACACCGCGGGCGCCGGCTTGAAGGCGCTGCACGCGTCGACGCTCAACTGTCGTTCGAAGAATCCGGCCAGCCCGGAATTCTGCAGCGCCGTCGGTCCGTCCGGGTTGGGCGGTGAATTGGTCAGCGTGACCAGTCGGAAGCCGTTGTCACGCAGGGCCGTGAGTCCCTCCGCCGCGTCCGGGTGCGCCGGCATGGTGAGCAGGCCGGTCGTCAGGCGGTGCAGGTGCTCGTCGGAGACGTCCACGTGGTGGATATCGCCGACCATGCGCAGCACGCCTTGGGCGAGCGTGGAGAAGTTCACATAGCTGTCCGCCAATGTCGCGGACATCGAGTACATGACCAGCTGAGCGAACCACTCGCGGAGCACCCGTTCGTCGCCGAACATTTCGGTGAAAAGCGGTGTGAGGGACTCGATATCGACGAGCGTCTCGTTGACGTCGAAAACCAGGACCGACGGTGTGGGCATGGTCAGGGCTCGACTTTCTTCAGGGTGGGAACGTCCGGCCGTAAGTACCCGATCAAACACAAACAAATCAAAGCCATTCCGAGCGACGGCCACCAAAGTGCGGCCACGCCGGCCGTGGTGAAGACGCCGACCGTGATGAAAGACCTCATCCGCAACAACCTGCGCATCTGGTCCGTGAGGTCTTCGTGGGCGGGCCGATCAACCACTTCGCGGCACAGCGCGAGATAGGTGAGGTTGACGAGAACGAATACGAACGCATACAAGGCCACGGGCGCGGCGGCGAGCCTGCTGTCGGCGATCCACTCGGTGGTGATCGGGATGAGCGACACCGAAAACAGGTGGGCGAAATTCGACCACACCAGCCGCGGTGTCGCCAGCTCCGCATAGCTGAACAAGTGATGATGGTTGACCCATACGATCGCGATGAACAGGTAGCTGACGACATAGCTCAGGCCGGTGGGCCATAGCGGTAGCAAAGCGCTGAAGCTGTGCGCGGTCGGCGGCTTGAGTTCCAGCACCAGGATCGTGATGATCACCGCGAACACGCCGTCGGAGAACGCTTCTAGCCGGTCCGGACCGGTTTTCCGCGCGGCCACTACACCCCCTCAGCCTGCAACGGGCAGGCTTGCGACTTCGAAGGACATTCTCACGGCATACTCCCGGTGGGAGCCTTCCCCAAAACCTCGTCGGTGTCGAGTCCGCGGTCGACGCCGTGGGGGATGACCGTCTGGCCGGGCTCGAGATGGAGTCGATTGCCGTCGAGGTGGACGTCGATCTTGTCCGGTTCGAAGGACACCAGGTTGGTCATCCGTGCCACTTCTCGCCAGGCATTGAGGTAAGACCACGCCGCGCGCTTGCGGCCGCCGATATCATAGTAGGAGCAGATCCCTTTGTAGGGGCAAAAGGTCTGCATCTCAACAGGTTTGAGGACCGACTCGTCAATATCCTCGCGCGGCACATACCAGCGCGGTGCGAAACCGGACTCATACAAGGCTAGCGGTCGCTGGGTATCGGCGATGACTTGGTCACCGTCTCGAACGACGAGGTGTCGTGAGGTGGAACGGATGTCGATGCGGTGGTAGGCGTCCGCGGCATGTCCGACGATGCGTTCGTCCTCCTCATGGAATGCGTCCATGGCGCGCCAGGCGAATGCGAGGCGCCCGTCGAGGACTGACGCATGGGGCGGCAGTGCGGTGTGCTGCCATGCGGCGTGGGTGGCCTCTCGCTCCGAGACTTTGACGGTGAACCACCGCGTGTCGCCCAGGTCCTGGTGCTGTGTGAGCCGATCCTCGGCCAGCAGGATTCCGGCCTCGATGTCACCGCGCGGGAAGTAGGCGACCGGATAGCGGCCCGGCTCGTGCAACAGGATGACATCCTCGCTGTCGGCGATCCACCTGTCGGCCAGGCGAACTCGCATGCGCCGCCGCAGCGGCTCGGCGTACAGCAGTCGCGGTGGTAGCGGCTGCGCGCTCAGGAAGTGCCCCACCGATCCGGTGGCCAGCGGGCCTTGCTGCCATGCCAGCCCCATGTCTTGTCCTTTCCTTGCGAAAGCCTGCGCTGGAGCGGCTAGCTCACCATCTTTGCCGCGCCTGCAAATACTCGGCGCCGTTCGGATGTCGACTTCTGGGCGGAACTCGGGAGCTTCCGCATAATGGGCTAGCTGACCCAATTATTATGGGCTAGCTGTCCCAATCTGTCCAGTGGGCGCCGGACCTGCCCGGGGTCGGGATGCGCCGCGGCGCCGCGTCTGAGCGGAACGGCTCTTGCGCGCGGGGGTCGCGAACGAGCGGACGTAGTCGACGGCGGCGTTGACGGCGGCCCGCAGCGGTTCGGGATTCCCGGTGGCGTACGTCAGCAGCGCACCGCCCTGGTGTGCGGCAACCAGCGACACCGCCAGGTGCCCCGGGTCCGCGTCGCGGCGCAGATCCCCGCGCCGGCGCATTGCCATGAGACCCGTCTCAAAGAGCGCGATCCACTGGTCGTAGCCGGCCGAGAGATCGTCGTGTATTTCGTCGTCTGCGTCGACCAGCTCGCCCGCCAGCGAGCCGTAGACGCAACCGCCTACGCGGTAGACGTCGTCAACGGCGGCGACGCAGGCGTCGGCCCACGCCCGCAGCGCGTCGACGCTGTCCAGGGCGCCCAACCGTGGCTGAGTGTGAAAGGCCCGTACTTCGTCGCGGCGGGTGGCAACGACATGACGGGTCAGATCGCGCTTGTCCAGGAAGTAGTGCGACATCTGCGAGCCGCCCACCCCGGCGGTGCGCCGGACCTGCTCGATGCTGGTGTTGTCGACCCCGCGCTCGAACATGAGACGCGCGGCGACCTCGACGATGCGCGCGCGAGTCGCCAGTCCCTTGTGGGTGAATCGCGCTGGGCCGTCGTCACCCATGTTGCGGCCCTCGCCGGTTATCCTGCGCCGGCGCCGCGCGGGTCGGGGAGCCCGCTCGGCGGGGTCGGTGGCGAAGCTGCGCAGGTAGTTGATCGCGAAGCGGACAGCGTCGGCGTGCGGCCATTGCGCCCGGTAAGTGAAGGCCAACGTGCCGCCGCCCTGGTGAGCGGCGACAATCACCATCGCCAACCGTCGCGGGTCAGCATCCGCGGCCAAGACGCCGCCATCCTTCATCCGCTGGATCCCCGCCTTGAGCAGGTCGACCCACTGCCAATAGCCCGCCGCCAGCGTTTCACGCGTCGCGTCGCCGGACTTCGCCAGTTGCGCGGCGAGCGCATGGTAGGTGGGCGTGCCGAAAAAGCCAATGCGCCGCAGGTAGCGCATGTTGAGGTCGATCCACCGCTCGAAATCGTCGAACGACGCCAGACCCTCCAGCTTGGGCTGCCGGTGGAAGTCGAGCACCACCGCGATCTGCCGCCTGAGGACCGCGCGAATCAGTGCGCTCTTGTCGGCGAAATAATGGGCGAGCTGGGAACCGCTGACCGACGCCGCCCGGCGGACGTTCTCCATGTTCGACGCGGACAGGCCCTCGGTGACGATCAGCTGGGCGGCCGCTTCCACGATGCGATCGCGGGTAGCACGCCCCTTGGCGGTCAACCGATGTTCGTCCGGAACATCGGGGGGATGGGCCATCGCGTCAGGCTAACCGCAGGCGCTCGGAACTATGGGATATCCAACCCATTGATGCTGGCGGGTTCGGTCAGGCGGTCATGTCAACCTTGGCGAGAAAGCCGCGGATCAGGTCGGCGACCTCGTCCAGTGCGGATTCCAGCAGGAAGTGCCCGCCGTCGATCAGGCGGATCTCGGCATTCGGGAGATCGTCGGCGAACGCCTCGGCGCCGGCCGGGCCGAAGATCTCGTCGCCGCGGCCCCACGCCGCCAGCAGCGGCACCTGGCTGGCGCGAAAGTATTCGTGCAGGCGCGGGTAGAGCGGCGCGTTGGTGGCGTAGTCCCGCAACAGTTTCAGCTGCACCAGGTCGTTGCCCGGCCGCGCTATGAGCGCGTAGTCGTGGTGCCAGGATTCGGGATCGACGAGGGTCTCGTCGGGAACGCCGGTGACGTATTGCCATCGGGTGGCGTCCGGCGTGAGGAACTGCCGTACCGCGGCCTCGGTGTCGGGCGTTTGTTCGCTTTGGTAGGCCCGCACGACCTTCCAGAAGCTGTCGACGAATCCCGCGTCGTAGCCGTTGCCGTTCTGGGTGACGATCGCGGTGATCGCCGACGGGTCGCGTAGCGCCAGCCGCCAGCCGATCGGCGCGCCGTAGTCCTGGACATACATCGCGTATCTGGCGATGCCGAGCGCGCGCAACAGCCCGGCGGTGAGGTCGGTCAGGGCGTCGAAGGTGTAGTCGAACTCTTGCACGGACGGCGCGTCGGAAAGCCCGAAGCCCAGGTGATCAGGTGCGATGACGTGGTAGCGGTCGGCGAGTGCCGGAAGCAGATGCCGGAACATGTAGGAGCTGGTCGGAAACCCGTGGAGCAGCACCAGTGCGGGTGCGTTCGGGTCGCCCGCTTCGCGGAAGAAGAGCCGGTGACCGTCGACGGTGGCGAATCGATGATGGACAGCCGGCATGACGTTCCTCCTGAATCTCGCCGTCGAACGCCGCGCGGCGTTCGGCCTGGTTTGAGGGAATACACCGTGCTCACGTTTTGGGTTGACCAGCCCAGTATGCACCAGAATGAGCTCGGCGCAATAGTCCCGCCCCGTGTTGCCGTCCGGCCTGGGGCGGCATACTGTGGGCCAGCCGTCCCATTTAAGGGCCCGGAGGTGACGCGGTGGGCAAGCTGGTCTCGGTGAATGTCGGGCTACCCAAGAACGTGCAGTGGCGGGACAAGACCGTCTACACGGGGATATGGAAGACACCGGTCGACGGGCCGGTCATGGTGCGCCGCTTGAACATCGACGGCGACGGCCAGGGTGATCTCGGCGGCCATGGTGGTGAGCAGCGCGCGGTGATGGTGTACCAGACCGAGTCATACGACTTCTGGCAGAAATACCTGGGTCGCGAAGACCTCGTGCCCGGTAACTTCGGGGAGAACTTCACGGTCACCGGATTGCCCGACGCCGATGTGTGCGTCGGTGACCGCTACCGGATCGGTGACGCCGAGTTCGAAGTCACCCAGCCCCGTGTCACCTGCTTTCGGGTGGGTCTGCGTCTGGACGAACCCAAGATGCCGAACCTCCTTGTCTCCCAACGGCGCCCGGGGTTCTACTTTCGGGTGATCACCGAGGGACACGTTCGCGCCGGCGATGACGTCGTGCGCACCCGCCGGGGTCGCCACGAGCTCAGCGTCGCCGACGTCGACGCGCTGTTGTATCTGCCGAACCGCGACTTCGGTCGACTCCGCAAGATCGTCGACGTCCCCGCGCTCAGCCCCGGCTGGCAGCAGTCGTTCCGGGACATGTTGGAAGCCCGGCAGGAATCCGCAGCCGAACCCGCGGGAGCGCGACTGGCGTGGGACGGGTTTCGCCCCTTGCGGGTCAGCGCAATCCGCCGGGAAAGCCCCCAGGTGATGTCGATCAGCCTGGAGGCGGATAACCATGCCGCCCTGACACCGCCGCTCCCCGGTCAATACCTGACGGTGCGAGTGCCTGGCGCGGGCGCGCCGACGCCGTTGCGAAGTTACTCCCTCTCGGGAGACCCCGCCGCAGGGCACTACCGCATCAGCGTCAAACGCGAAGAGCACGGCCTGGTGAGCCGATGGCTGCACGACCACATCGAGCCGGGCTCGATCATTGAGGCCGCGGCCCCGCGCGGTGAGTTTAGCCTCGCCGATGGCGACGGCCCAGTGTTGCTGATGTCGGCGGGAATCGGCATCACGCCCGTCTTGGCCATGCTGCATGCGCTCTCGGCGGCCCGCAGCGACCGAGACATCTGGTGGCTGCACACCGCCCGCAATCGTGAAACGCAGGCATTCGCAGCCGAAGTCGCGACCATGCTCGGATCGTTGAAGCGCGCACGAGAGTCGGTGTTCTACACGCAGACCCAGGGCCGTTTGGACCGCCCGGCCATCGCGGCGCTGGGCGTCCCGGCCGACGCCACGGCATACCTTTGCGGCCCAACCCAATTCATGAGCGATATGCGCGATGCTCTCGTCGCGGCGGGTGTGGATCCCGAACAGATCCATAGCGAGCTCTTCGGTGCCCTGCCACCGATCAACCCGGGCATCGTCGACGGCACCCCTCGTACGCCACCGCATTCCCCGGCGGGGGAGCCAGGAACGGGGCCATCGATCACGTTCGCCCGCAGCGGCCTGACAGTCCACTGGTCTTCGCTATATGGGAGCATCCTCGAGCTGGCCGAAGCCTGCGACGTGCCAACGCGATTCTCCTGTCGAAGCGGGGTATGTCACGTCTGCGTCACCGGGGTCGTTGCCGGCAGCACGACTTATGTGCAGCCGCCGCTGGAGTCGCCCGAGCAGGGGACCGTGCTCATCTGCTCGGCGGCTCCGGAAAGCGACGTCGTGCTGGATCTGTAGCAACACAGATCGCGCTAAGCGGCGATCGCTCGTTGACCGCCGGTCGCGGGCAGCACGGCGCCGTTGACATAGCTGGCGTCGGAGGAGGCGAGAAAGACGACGGCGCTGGCGATTTCACCCGGCTGGGCCGACCGGTTCAAAGCGGTGGTCGCCGCGACCGCTTCCAGCATGCCCGGATACACGGCGACACCGGGTGTGTCGGTCGGCCCGACGGCGATCGCGTTCACCCGCACCCCCGACTTGCCGAACTCGTCCGCCCACACCCGTGTCAGCAGCTCCAGCCCGGCTTTGGTGGCGCCATAGATACCCGCACCGCTCGCCGGCACCGAGGCCGCAACGGTGCTCACGTTGACCACCGCGCCGCTGCCGCGCTCGATCATTTCCGGCACCAATTGCTGAACCAGAATGTACGGGGCACGCAGGTTCACATTCACGTGCTCGTCGAACGTCGGGTCGTCGGTCTCGACGGTCGCGCCAAATTCGTAGGTGCCCGCGTTGTTGACCAATATGTCGACCGGTCCCGCCTCGGCGGCCAACCGGCGCACGTCGTCGCCATCGCTGAGGTCCGCCGCGACGAAACGCGCTCTACCGCCGGCATTCTCGATATCATGAACCGTTTTCGCGCCGCGCTCGGCGCTGCGGCCGTGTACCACCACCTCAACCCCGCGTTCCGCGAGTTGTAGCGCGATCGCTCGGCCGATCCCCGACGTTGCTCCGGTCACCAACGCGGTGGAGCCGGCCATTGTTATTGCCATCGAACCCTGCCTCCAGAGAGAAGTTCACCTGCATCCCCTCAGCAGCGGCCCACCGGCATTTATTCCTAGGAGCTCAACGGGACGGACGCCTCCGCGGTGTAGCACAGGAATGTCAGCGTCTCCTGCAGATACAGCTGCACGGTGTCCGCATCATGGCTGGTGTAGCCGATCGACACGTCGGTCCCGAGCTGCAGATCGAAGTCGCCGCCGCGGGTGGTCAGCACGAAAGCGCCGTCGATGGCCGGCGCCCAGATGATGTCTCCGGGAACCAGCCGATCGATGTGCTCGAGGATCGGATATCCGTGTTCCGTGGTCTCGCTGACCTTGGTGTAGACCTCGGCGGACAGCAGCACCGAGTAGGGACCGTCGACACCGGCCAGGCGCAGTTCGGAGATCGCCTGTGTGATGACGTCCGGAATCTCGCGGGGATCCGCCGGCAAGGTCAGCGGGTTGTTCGAACTGGCCGAGCGGATGCCCTCGATCGACGCGGCCGCGTAACCCTCGAAGATGGCCCGGTCCTCCACGAACGCGAGCTTCTTGGCGGCCTCCTTGACCGGATCCCAATCGGAGTCCTGCGCACCACGCTCGACGTTGTCGATCTCGTAGCGCGACAGGGTGAACGGAACGCGCAGCCGGACAAGGGGTTTGCTTGCCCGCAAATGAGCCTCCACGCCGTCGGAGGGTGACGCCACGTCGACCAAGCGGCCGGTGCTGACCGCTGCGGTGACCGGACCACCGGGCTCACTGACGTCGACCACTCGGCGCCCGGCGACATGGCGTTTGAACGTCCGGGTCGCCTCCAATTCGATTTCTTCCCAAGCGGCTTCGGTGACCGGTGCCAGGTCGCGGTAGAGGTTGTTCATGAAGTGGTTCCTTTCAGACTGCCGATCGAAAGTGAGCCGCCCTGTGCAGCAGAGGTTTCCGCCACCGGCACTGCGGGCAGTGGCGGTGGATCGTCGAGGAAGTCGACGGTGGGGGAGAAGAACAGGCCACCGGTGACCGCGGTGGAGAACTCGAGGATCCGGTCGGTGTTGCCGGGCGGGTCCCCGAGGAACATGTTGTGCAGCATCTGTTCGGTGACCTGCGGCGTGCGGGAATAGCCGATGAAGTAGGTCCCGTACTCGCCCTTACCGAGTTCGCCGAACGGCATGTTGTGCCGCACGATCTTCAGCTCGGTTCCGTCGTCGTCGGTGACGACGTTGAGGGCGATGTGGGAGTTGGGCGGCTTTTCGTCGTCGTCGAGTTCGAGGTTCTCCAGCTTCGTGCGACCGATAACCAACTCCTGCTCGGTGACCGACAGCGAGTTCCACGAAGACATTTCGTGCAGATACTTCTGCACGTGCACGTAGCACGAGCCCTCGAATTCGGGATCCTCGGAGCCGATGGTGGTGGCGCTGACGGCCAGCGGGCCGTCGGGGTTTTCCGTGCCGTCGACGAAGCCCAACAGGTCGCGATTGTCGAAGTAGCGGAATCCGTGCACCTCGTCCACCACGGTGACGGCCCCGGCCATCGATCTCAGGATGCGGTCGGCCAATTCGAAACACACGTCCAAGCTCTCGGCCCGGATGTGGAACAACAAATCTCCGGGCGTGGCCGGGGCGGTGTGCCGCGGGCCGTTCAGTTCGACAAACGGGTGCAACTCGGCGGGACGAGAGCCGGAAAACAAGCGATCCCAGGCCTGCGAGCCGATGGAGGCGATGGCCGACAACCGCTTCGGCGGCTCGCGAAAACCGATCGCGCGCACCAGCCCGGAAATGTCGGGCAGCGCGTCATGGACCGTCGCTTCCCCGCCCTCGTCGATGGTCACTACCAGGAAGACCGCCGCCGGTGTCAGCGGCTCGCGGATCGGTTGTGGCTGGACGGGAGGCACTCTGCTGACCCTAGCGTGGCGACGGCGAGCGCCGGAAGGGCGCGAGCAAGGAGCCGCGCAATCGGGCCTAGCGTGGCGACGGCGAGCGCCGGAAGCCATGATGTTGAACATGTCGGCCAGCGCCGCAGGACTCTGCGATTTCATCGACGCCTCTCCGTCGCCATTTCACGTCTGCGCCACGGTGGCCGCGCGGCTGACCGGTGCCGGGTACACCGAACTGCGCGAGGCTGAGCGCTGGCCGGACGCACCCGGTCGCTACTTCACGCTGCGGGCCGGCTCGCTGGTCGCCTGGAACTCCGACGGGGCCCACGGCCCGTTCCGGATCGTCGGCGCGCACACCGACAGCCCGAACCTGCGGGTCAAGCAGCATCCCGATCGGCTGGTCGCCGGCTGGCGCGTGGTGGCGGTGGCGCCCTACGGCGGAGCGTGGCTCAACTCCTGGCTGGACCGTGACCTGGGCATCAGTGGGCGATTGTCGGTGCGGGACGGCGCCGGGATCGAGCACCGGCTGGTCCGCATTGACGATCCGATCCTGCGGGTCCCGCAGCTGGCCATCCACCTGGCCGAGGACCGCAAATCGCTGACGCTGGACCCGCAGCGACACGTCAACGCGGTGTGGGGTGTCGGCGCCGAAGCGAAGTCGTTCGTCGACTTCGTCGCAGAACGTGCCGGGGTCGCGCCGGGCGGCGTGCTGGCCGCCGACCTGATGACCCATGACCTGACCCCGTCGACGGTGATCGGCGCGGACGCCGACCTGCTCAGCGCTCCCCGGCTGGACAATCAGGCCAGTTGCTACGCGGGGATGGAAGCTTTGCTGACTGCCGAGCCGCGGGGCTTCCTGGCGGTGCTTGTGCTTTTCGACCACGAGGAGGTCGGTTCGTCCTCCGACCACGGCGCCCAGTCCGACCTGCTCGGTACCGTCCTGGAGCGGATCGTGCTCGCGGCCGGCGGCACCCGGGAGGATTTCTTGCGCCGGATGCCCGACTCGTTGTTGGCCTCGGCCGACATGGCCCACGCCACTCATCCCAACTATCCCGATCGGCACGAGCCCGGACACCTCATCGAGGTCAACGCCGGACCGGTACTCAAGGTGCACCCCAACCTGCGCTACGCCACCGACGGACGCACGGCCGCGGCCTTTGCGCTGGCCTGCCAGCAGGCCGGGGTCGCGTTGCAGCGCTACGAGCACCGGGCCGACCTGCCATGCGGGTCGACGATCGGGCCGCTGGCTTCGGCCCGCACCGGCATCCCGACCGTCGACGTCGGCGCCGCGCAGTTGGCGATGCATTCGGCGCGCGAGTTGATGGGCGCTCACGACGTGGCCGCCTACTCTGCGGCAATGCGGGCGTTCCTGGCGCCTGACCAGTTGTGAGAAAGCCGGCCGGCCGTCTGCGGTGCTAGATGACGGCGGCGTGGGCGATCACAGCGAGCGCGAAGGTCGCGCCGTTGAGGGCGAGAAAGAACCCGGCGAGTGCAAACTGGCCGGAAATATCGTTGGCTAGCACGTGGGTGTACATCGCACAGATGAAGAAGATGGTTAGCCCGGCTGCCGCGGTGATGCCGATGGCCGGAAACCACAGGCCAACGATAAGCCCGAGGGCGCCTAGGGTTTTCAGGGTGCCGATGGGAAACCTGAGCCAGGACAGCGGCACCCCGGCCCGTTGCATCGGGGGAATAATCGGCGCGAAGTGAACGAGCGCGCTCACACCGGAAAAACCGTTGAGAGCTATGGCAATTATCGTCACGAAAAGGTATGCGGTGTGCATTTTGCTGGTGTCCCTGGATGGTCGATCGGTAGGGGATTCGTTCGGCGTTAGTTCACCGGAACTGGGTCTAATCGGAACACGGCGATCCGGCCGGCCAGCGCCTCGACTTCTTCGGGGTCGCCCTGACGCACCAGGCCGGAGCGCTTGAGGAAGCCAACACCGACCGGCACTTCGATCGGATACTCCCGCAACACCGGGCGGGCTTGCTCCGCGGTCAGCTCGGTTATCTTGATACGCCGTATCTTTCGGCCTTTGCGGAGCATTCCCGCGCCGGCAGCGCGCGCATTGCGTGCCCAATCAGCACCCGGAAATCCCGCCACGGCATAGAGCTGTCCATCCAGCGAGAATGGTGTCATCGGCGTGCTGCGGGGTCGACCGGTCTTGCGGCCCGGCACAGTCAAAACCATGGGTGGTCCCGTGGGTATGCCGAGTTTTTGCATTGCGATCATGAACTTGTTCATCGGTTTTAGCCACCGAGGCGGTGTCGGGTTGGACATCATTTCTCCTTGTATTCCGGTGCGGTGATTGCGGAATCGGTTGTGTACCCCGGTTCGCTGGAGTAGCCGGCCGCCGGACAACACCCCCTCTCCCTCATGCTCGGTGGTTGCGTATGGCGGCGCCGACGGCAACACGTAACCAAGGACGGACCGGCGGCGCAGAAAGTTACATGCCGTGCGTAACTTTTCGCCGCACCGTCTCGTCGTCATAGCTGAGCGCGGATGCCCTACGCCGATGACGAAGGAGAATCATGAAGGAGATCCTCGACGAAATCAGCACGGCGATGGTGCGATTCGTCCCGCGCCGGCGCAGCGGCCATGCCGCGGTGACTGGTGGACGAGCTGGTGCATCGCGATGACATCGGGTAACGGGCACGCCGGAAGCTGGCCCCTGGTGATCGCCCGTGCCACCAGCGCAACGTTGGCGATCCTGGCGCTGGCTCAGGCCGCGTTGGCGGGCAGCTTCCTGGGCGGGCAATACAACGCACTGATGCTGCACTCGGTCGGCGCCAGAGTGACCACGGTGCTCTCCGTCGTGCAGGTGGTTGTGCTTGTGATCGTGAGCAGGACAGGCGGACCGCGATGGCCGATAGGGGTAGGGGCGCTCGTGACAATCCTCTTCGTCGCCGAGTTCGCCTCGGGCGAATTGCGGCTGACAGCCCTACACGTTCCACTCGGGGTGCTGCTGATCGGTGGAATCCTTCAACTGACCGCATCGGTGTGGCGCCTGCCGCTCACCCCGCGCTCTCGCTCGCAGCAGCAGGATGTGATTCGGTGAATCGGCGCAACGCGTTGCGGATGGGCGCCGCCGCGGCAGGGATCGGGTTCGTGGGTGCCGGCTGGCCGCTGGCCGGTGCGCTGCTGGGGTCCGTTGAGTCGGGACGGCTTATCCGCAGTCAGACCACACTGCCCGGGCGCTATCAAGTGCCGCTACCGATCCCGGACCAACTGACGCCAGTTCGCACCGATGCCCTCACCGACTACTACGAGATCACGCAGCAGATGACGCAATTGCGCATACTGCCCGGACTGACCACTGCGGCATGGACTTACAACACGAGCTTTCCCGGCCCCACCATCGCTTCGCGATCCGGCCGACGCACGGTCGTGCGGCACCGCAACGCTCTCCCGGTTCCGGTGGTGGTGCATCTACACGGTGGGCACACCCCTGCCGACCACGATGGATACCCCATCGACTTCATCCTGCCGCAAGCCGGTCAACCCGCCGCGAATGAGATGGCGCGCAATAGCGTTGTGGGACTGCGCGAATACGTTTATCCGATGAATCAGCGGGCCGCCACGTTGTGGTATCACGATCACCGCATGGGCTATACCGGTGCCGCTGTGTGGCGCGGTCTAGCCGGATTTCACTTGGTCCGCGACGACGAAGAAGACGCGTTGCCCCTACCTCGGGACTGGCGGGATATCCCGCTGATGATCACCGACCGTGCCTTCGCCGCCGATGGTTCCTTCCGGTACCCGGCCGCTGACGGCGGCGGGGTAACTGGCGACTACATGAATGGCGTCCTCGGTGACGTCATACTCGTCAATGGTGCGCCTTGGCCGGTGCTGCGGGCAGATCCTGCCCGCTATCGCCTGCGGCTGCTCAACGCATCCAACGCCCGGCGCTACCGGCTGCAGTTAGACCCGCAGCCGCCCGGCGGGTCGGCGCTGGTGCAAATCGCCAGTGACGGGGGATTGCTCGCGCGACCGATAAGCCATGACTTCCTCGACATCGCCCCGGCCGAACGCGTTGAGGTCGTGGTCGACTTCGGCCGCTACCAGCGCGGAACAAGAGTACGTCTGCTCAACCTGTTGGGTAGCGAAAGTGCCGGTGAGGTCATGCGATTCGACATCGTCGGCACCGACCGTTCCGATGACTCAGCTATTCCCGAGCGGCTCAGCAGCAGCGCCCCGAGTCTCAACCGACACCAAGCGGTGGCCACCCGAACGTTCCTCTTCCGCCTGGGCAGAAACGGCGTATGGACAATCAACGACGCGTCGTATCAACCGGGCCGGCCGCTGGCGCGCCCTAAGATCGGCACCACAGAAATCTGGCGGTTCATCACCGAGTTCCACCATCCCGTCCATGTGCACCTGAACTCCTTCCAAGTACTCTCCCGCAACAACCGCACACCCGGACGGTTTGACATCGGCTGGAAGGACACCGTCGATGTCCGCCCGGCCGAAGCGGTTGAGGTTCTCACCCGGTTCACCGACTACACCGGTTCGTACCTTCTCCATTGCCACAACCTCGAGCACGAGGACATGGCCATGATGGCCGACTTCCTGACCGTCGACTGAGGCGCCGGATGCAGGCAGAGGCGGCACGCACGCCGTGGTCGCCCACTCGGCGGCGATGCGGGCACTCCTTTCGCCGGAGCCATCCTGAGGCCTAAGGTTTGGCGGTATGGCGCTCAACGTAGAGATGATCACTTTCGACTGCAGCGATCCCGCGAAGCTGGCCGGATGGTGGGCGGAGCAGTTTGGTGGTACGACGCAGGAGTTGCTCGCCGACGAGTTCACCGCGGTGAGTTTGTCGAATGGACCCCGGCTCGGATTCCAGAAGGTGCCCGACCCTACGCCCGGGAAGAACCGCGTGCATCTCGACTTCGGTGCCGCCGACGTCGATGCCGAGGTGTCTCGGCTGACGGCCGGCGGGGCCACCGAGGTCGGCCGGCACAAGTTCGGCGAGAATTTCCGCTGGGTGGTGCTGGCCGACCCCGAGGGCAACGTCTTCTGCGTCGCCGGTCAATAGCTATCGCGGCGGCCCGACGGCGACAGCAGCGCAGCCCTAGACTGTCTTGCGTGACTGTCTCCGGGACGAGCGCCCGCACCCAGGCGATCGACACCGTCGAGCACGCCGCTGCCAGCCCCGACCAGCCCCAACCGTTCGCCGAGCTGGGTCTCAAAGACGACGAGTACCAGCGGATTCGCGAAATCCTGCGCCGCAGGCCCACCGACACCGAATTGGCGATGTACTCGGTGATGTGGAGCGAGCACTGCTCCTACAAGTCATCCAAGGTTCACCTGCGCTACTTCGGTGAGACCACCACCGACGAAATGCGCGCCGGCATGCTGGCCGGCATCGGCGAAAACGCCGGCGTGGTCGACATCGGCGACGGCTGGGCCGTCACCTTCAAAGTGGAATCCCACAACCACCCCTCCTACGTCGAGCCCTACCAGGGTGCGGCCACCGGCGTCGGCGGCATCGTCCGCGACATCATGGCCATGGGCGCTCGACCCGTCGCCGTGATGGACCAGCTTCGGTTCGGCGCCGCCGACGCACCGGACACCCGTCGGGTGGTCGACGGGGTGGTCCGAGGGATCGGCGGCTACGGCAACTCGCTGGGACTGCCCAACATCGGCGGCGAGACCGTCTTCGACGCCTGCTATGCCGGCAATCCGTTGGTCAATGCACTGTGCGTGGGCGTGCTACGCCAGGAGGATCTGCACCTGGCGTTCGCCTCGGGCACCGGGAACAAGATCATCCTGTTCGGCGCACGCACCGGCCTCGACGGCATTGGCGGGGTGTCGGTGCTGGCGTCGGACACCTTTGACAGCGAGGGATCCCGCAAGAAGCTGCCCTCGGTGCAAGTGGGCGACCCCTTCATGGAAAAGGTCCTCATCGAGTGCTGCCTCGAGCTCTACGCGGGCGGGCTGGTGATCGGCATCCAGGACCTTGGTGGCGCCGGATTATCTTGCGCCACTTCCGAGTTAGCGTCTGCCGGGGACGGCGGGATGTCGATCGAACTCGACACCGTCCCGTTGCGGGCCAAGGATATGACACCCGCGGAGGTGCTCTGCAGCGAGTCGCAGGAGCGGATGTGCGCCGTGGTCGCGCCGGAGAACGTGGACGCCTTTCTGGCGGTGTGTCGCAAATGGGAGGTGCTGGCCACGGTGATCGGCGAGGTCACCGACGGCGACCGGCTGCGGATCACCTGGCGCGGCGAGACGGTCGTCGACGTGCCGCCGCGCACCGTGGCCCACGAGGGGCCGGTATACCAGCGGCCGGTCGCGCGGCCCGAATCGCAGGACGCCCTGAACGCTGACCGGTCAACGAGCCTGCCGCGGCCGGCAACTGGGGAGGAGCTGCGCGCGACTTTGCTTGCGCTGCTGGGCAGCCCGCATTTGTGCAGCCGTGCCTTCATCACCGAACAGTACGACCGCTACGTGCGTGGTAACACCGTGCTGGCCGAGCACGCCGACGGCGGCGTGCTTCGCGTCGACGAAACCACCGGCCGCGGAATCGCCCTATCGACCGACGCGTCGGGCCGCTACACGCTGCTGGACCCGTATGCCGGAGCCCAACTCGCGCTCGCCGAGGCCTACCGCAATGTCGCGGTCACCGGTGCGACGCCGGTCGCGGTGACCAACTGCCTCAACTTTGGTTCCCCGGAAGACCCCGGGGTGATGTGGCAGTTTTCGCGGGCGGTGCGGGGGCTGGCCGATGGTTGTGCGGCCCTTGGCATCCCGGTGACCGGCGGCAATGTCAGCTTCTACAACCAGACCGGGTCGGCGGCGATCCTGCCCACACCGGTCGTCGGTGTGCTCGGCGTCCTCGACGACGTCGGCCGGCGCATCCCCACCGGCCTGGGCGCCGAACCGGGCGAGGTCCTCATGCTGCTGGGCGACACCCGCGACGAATTCGACGGTTCCATCTGGGCCCAGGTGACCGCCGACCATCTGGGTGGGTTGCCGCCCGCGGTCGACCTGGCGCGCGAAAAGCTGCTCGCCGAGGTGCTGAGCGCTGCGTCCCGCGACGGGCTGGTGTCGGCGGCGCACGACCTGTCCGAAGGCGGGCTCGCGCAGGCCATCGTGGAGGCTGCGTTGGCCGGCGAAACCGGTTGCCGCATTGTGCTTCCCGAGGACGCGAATGCGTTCGTGACGTTGTTCTCCGAGTCGGCGGGCCGGGTTCTGGTCGCGGTGCCGCGCACGGAGGAGAGCCGATTCCGTGCGATGTGCGAGGCGCGGGGGTTGCCCGCGATGCGCATCGGCGTCGTCGACCAGGCCTCCGACAAGGTGGAGGTTCAGGGCCTTTTCACCGTGTCGCTTTCGGAACTGCGCGAAACGTCGGAGGCGGTGCTGTCCCGCCTCTTCGGATGACCCGTAGCAGCGAATCCTGATGGGCGAGAACGGGTTTCGTGGCGTTGGTGCGTTCTCATTGGCCGCCGCCCTGGTCGGCTGGAGCTTCATTGGCCCGCGGCTGCCCACGGCATGGCGGGTCACGGTGCAGGCAGGTGCGGCCGGGCTGCTGGTGCTTGCGACGCGTGCGCCGCTGGGCTTATATCCGCCGCGGCTGTGGGCGGGGCTGCGGCTGGGGTCGGCGGCCGGCGCGGCCGCGGCGAGCACGATCGCCGCGTCGACGGCGGTGCCCTTGGTGCGGGCGTCCATGGCCGAGCGGGAGTCGCCCGGTTCGGTGCCCGGCTGGCTGCTGCTACGGATCCCTGTCGGCACCGTCTGGGCCGAGGAGGCCGCGTTTCGTGCGGCGCTGGCCACCGTCGCTTCGGGTGTGTGCGGCAGAGCCGGCGGAAGGTTGTTGCAAGCGGCAAGCTTTGGGCTCTCCCACATCACGGACGCGCGGGCGGCGGGCGAGCCGGTGGTGGGTACCGTGCTGGTGACGGGTGTCGCGGGCTGGCTATTCGGCTGGCTGGCAGACCGTTCCGGCAGCCTCGCCGCGCCCATGTTGGTGCACCTGGCCATCAACGAGAGCGGCGCGATCGCCGCGCTGAGCGTGAGGCGTCACGGGTTGATGGTGTAGTCGCCCAGCTGGCGACCCCACACGTGCTCGACCGCCAGCGGCGAGCCGATTTCGAAGTGGTTGTAGGGAGCCATGCTCGCGCCGGTGTCCATCACCAGAAACGGCGCCGGCCACAGCTGCCGGGTGATGGTCTGCCAACAGCCGGGCCGGCCGCCGGGTCCGCCCCTGGCGTTGGTCCGGGGCAGATTCTCCGGCCAGATATACGGGTTGGGCGCCCCGGCGATCGCGCCCGCCGCGTGGGCGCCCAACGAGTAGCCGTTGTCGCCGAGGGCGTTGTGAATCTTGGGCCCGACTTCGTTGAAATTGCGTACGGTGCAGAAGATTTCCGGACTGTACTCGTCGAGCAGCTGGCTGGAGCCGACCAGATCGGCGGCGCCCCGCACGAGGTATGGTCCGCCGCGTCCGAAAACGTCGGCGCCCGCGTTGCCCAGTCCGGCCGTCGCCAGCAGCGCCGCATCCAGATCGACTTGCTGACGGTTGAGCGTGCGCGCCGCTGTCACCGCGTGGTTGAGCGCGTCCCATAGGTCTGGCGAGGCGTTGGCATATGTCTCACCGAGGGCGGCCAACCGCGCGATGTCGGCCCGGATCTCGCGCATCTGGGGATTGACGTCGTCCAGGATTGTGTTGCCGTTGACCAAAGAGGCGCCGAACTTTTCGCCCAGTCCCGTCAGGGCTTGCGCGGCCGCGCTGAGCGTCAGGTTCACCTTGACCGGATCGACCTTCTCTGCGATCGACACGAGCGTCTCGAACACGGTGTTGAACTCGGTGGTCACCGAGGTCGCGTCGATCACGGTCGACGGCGTGATCGATTGCGGCGCGGGCTGCGACGGTGAATTCAGCGCGACATATTTGTTGCCGAACACCGTGGTCGCCTTGACGGTGGCCGCCACGTTGGCCGGGATCATCTTGACGTACCGGGGGGTGATGTCCAGCACCACCTTGGCGGCCGGTTTGCCGTCGCGGGTGATCTCGGAAATGCTTGCCACCCGCCCGATCTGCACCCCGTTATAGGTGACCTTGGATCCGGGATCCATCACCAGCCCGGCCCGGTTGGCGACCATGGTCAGCTTCGTGGTCGGCGTCAGGTCGCCCCGGAACTGCAGGTACAGGAGCGACCCGACCAACCCCATGAGGATGACCGTCACCAGGCCGACGGACTTGTACGGTGGCCCGCGCCGCAAGCGACGACGCTCCATGAGTTTGAGACCCTAGGGTATGTCCGCCCGTCAGAAGGCCGATCCGGCAAAGACTCGGCAGGCCGTGTCGGCCGTCGTGGACTGGTTGCGGGACGAATCCCGCCCGTCGCCCGACCGCGAGAGCCTCGGCACCGCCGTCCGGCTCACCGCGCGCACCCTGGCCGCCGTAGCGCCGGGCGCCAGCGTCGAGGTGCGGATCCCGCCGTTCGCCGCGGTGCAGTGCATCGCCGGGCCCAGACACACCCGCGGCACGCCGCCCAACGTGGTGGAGACCGATCCGCGGACTTGGCTGTTGCTGGCGGCCGGCCTGCAGTCTTTCCAGGAGGCGAAGGACGCCGCTGCGCTGCGCCTTTCCGGCTCTCGAGCCGGTGAGATCGAACACTGGCTGCCCTTGTTCGATGTCAGCTGAATAATAACCCTGAACTGCAGGTTTAGGGTGGGCCGAGGGAATTTTCGGCGCGCGACACGCGCTGTTGATTCGCGGACGCGGGCGTCGGACCCGTAGACTCCGTTACGTCACCAACCCTTCCCCGGGGAGCCGCCCAATCGTGACCGTCCAGGAACCCGAGCAGGATCTGAACTCGCCCCGTGAAGAGTGTGGTGTATTTGGGGTTTGGGCCCCGGGCGAGGATGTCGCAAAGCTCAGCTACTACGGCTTGTACGCCCTGCAGCATCGCGGCCAGGAAGCCGCGGGCATAGCTGTCGCCGACGGCTCGCAGGTCCTCGTCTTCAAAGACTTGGGCCTCGTCAGCCAGGTGTTCGACGAACAGACGCTCGCGGCGATGCCGGGTCACGTCGCCATCGGCCATTGCCGCTACTCCACCACCGGCGACACCACGTGGGAGAACGCGCAACCGGTGTTCCGCAACACCGCGGCCGGCACCGGAGTTGCCTTGGGGCACAACGGAAATCTGGTGAATACCGCCGAGCTTGCCGCCCGCGCCCGCGACGCGGGGCTCATCGCCCGGCGCTGCCCCGCCCCGGCGACGACGGACTCCGACATCCTGGGCGCACTGCTGGCCCACGGCGCGGCCGATTCCACCCTGGAGCAGGCGGCGCTGGACCTGCTGCCGATGGTGCGCGGCGCGTTCTGCCTGACCTTCATGGACGAGAACACGCTCTATGCCTGCCGCGATCCGCATGGGGTACGGCCACTTTCGCTCGGACGACTCGATCGCGGCTGGGTGGTTGCCTCCGAAACGGCGGCGCTGGACATCGTCGGCGCGTCGTTCGTGCGCGATATCGAGCCAGGCGAGCTATTGGCGATCGACGCGGACGGGGTGCGCTCCACGCGTTTCGCCAACCCCACGCCCAAGGGCTGCGTCTTCGAGTACGTCT
This sequence comes from uncultured Actinomycetota bacterium, assembly GCA_963820045.1. Taxonomy (GTDB): domain Bacteria; phylum Actinomycetota; class Actinomycetes; order Mycobacteriales; family Mycobacteriaceae; genus Mycobacterium. The sequence continues at coordinate 46,535 of CAWFYN010000010.1, read as the reverse complement.
ACCTGGCCCGCCCGGACAGCACGATCGCCGGCCGGTCCGTGCACGGCACCCGGGTGGACATCGGTCGCCGGCTGGCCCGTGAATGCCCGGTCGAAGCCGATCTGGTGATCGGGGTCCCGGAGTCGGGCACCCCCGCCGCGGTCGGATACGCGCAGGAGTCCGGCATTCCGTACGGGCAGGGTCTGATGAAGAACGCCTACGTCGGGCGCACTTTCATCCAGCCGTCCCAGACCATCCGCCAGCTCGGTATCCGGTTGAAGCTCAACCCGCTCAAAGAGGTGATCCGCGGCAAGCGGCTCATCGTCGTCGACGACTCGATCGTGCGGGGAAACACGCAGCGCGCGCTGCTGCGCATGCTGCGCGAGGCCGGCGCCGTCGAAGTCCACGTGCGTATCGCGTCACCGCCGGTGAAATGGCCCTGCTTCTATGGCATCGACTTCCCGTCGCCGGCCGAGTTGATCGCCAACGCGGTGCAAGACAAAGAGGAAATGCTCGAAGCGGTACGGCACGCTATCGGCGCGGACAGCCTCGGCTACATCTCGCTGCGCGGCCTGGTCGCGGCGTCCGAGCAACCGGGGTCGCGGCTTTGCACCGCTTGCTTCGACGGCAAGTATCCGATCGAACTGCCCGAGGAGACGGCCTTGGGTAAGAACGTCATCGAGCACATGCTCGCCAACGCCGCGCGCGGGGCCGGGCTAGACGATCTGGCGCCCGACGAAGTGCCGATCGTCCACTGAGGGACGTCCGATGCGCCGCTTACGAGACGTTTGATCACGGCGGTCGACGGCGCCCGGTAGCCTTTATCGCGATGACGGATCCCGGAAAAAGCCCCGGACGACCCCCGGGCAGCCACGGCATCACCTACGCGTCGGCCGGGGTGGACATTGAGGCCGGTGACCGCGCCGTCGAAATGTTCAAGCCGCTGGCGACGAAGGCCACCAGGCCCGAGGTGCGGGGCGGCCTGGGCGGGTTCGCCGGGTTGTTCGCTTTGCGCAACGACTACCGCGAACCGCTGCTCGCGGCGTCCACCGACGGTGTGGGGACCAAACTGGCGGTCGCCCAGGCGATGGACAAGCACGACACCGTGGGCCTGGACCTGGTCGCGATGGTGGTCGACGACCTCGTGGTCTGCGGCGCCGAGCCGCTGTTCCTGCAGGACTACATCGCGGTGGGCCGGACGGTGCCTGAACGCCTCAGCGCGATCGTGGCGGGTATCGCCGAGGGATGCGTGCGCGCCGGGTGCGCGCTGCTCGGCGGCGAAACCGCCGAACACCCCGGCCTGATGGAACCCGACCACTACGACATCTCGGCGACCGGTGTCGGCGTCGTCGAGGCAGACGATGTGTTGGGGCCCGATCGCGTCAAGCCCGGCGACACGATCATCGCGATGGGCTCCTCCGGCCTGCATTCCAACGGGTTCTCGTTGGCCCGCGCCGTGCTACTCGAGATCGACCGGATGAACCTGGCCGGTTATGTCGAGGAGTTCGGCCGCACGCTGGGTGAGGAGTTGTTGGAACCCACTCGGATCTACGCCAAAGACTGCCTGGCGTTGACCGCCGAAACACATGTCCGCACGTTCTGCCATGTCACCGGCGGCGGACTGGCCGGCAACCTGCTACGCGTCATCCCGCACGGCCTGGTCGCCGAAATCGACCGCGGGACCTGGACGCCCGCACCGGTGTTCGCCATGATCGCTCAGCGTGGCCGGGTGAGGCGGGAGGAGATGGAGAAGACGTTCAACATGGGCGTGGGCATGGTCGCCGTCGTCGCGCCCGAGGACACCGACCGCGCCTTGGCCATCTTGACGGCCCGCCACTTGGATTGCTGGGTGTTGGGGACGGTCTGCAAGGGCGGTAAAGAGGGCCCGCGGGCAAAGCTTGTCGGTCAGCACCCGAGATTTTAGAAGGCGGAAGCCGGGTTGGCGGCGTGCCGAAGCGGATTGCGCCGGCGCAGCGAAGTGAGTTTCAGCGACGCCAGTCGTCGGTGTCTCCCCAAGAGTCGCCGACGCCGTCGTCCTCCAGCTCGCCGGAGTCTTCGGCACCCGTTCCCGACAGCTCTTGCTGAAGCCGCTGGAAGTCGGTCTGCGGGGAACTGTATTTGAGTTCTCGAGCAACCTTGGTCTGCTTTGCCTTAGCCCGGCCGCGGCCCATGGGGGAACCCCCTCGCGCAATAACGGAGCGGCCCGAATCAGGCGGCTCCGATCTCCTGGTGTCGTTATTGTCCTGGCGACAGTTTACCGTGCCTTACGGTCGGGCGTCGGTCCCCCCTGCCGCTGTGGCGGACGTCATCGATGATTATCTCGCACCGCCCCGCAACCGTTCAACGGCCAGCCGTCCCGCACCGATCTGTTCCGTGGGCGGCAGCGAATCGGCGTCGATCACCGCAGCCACCGAGGCCTGTGGGCCGGTCGCCAGTTCGGTGTCGGCCGGCACCCCGCGCTTGAGTAGCGCGAGGGCCACGGGCCCAAGGTCCACGTGATCCACCACGGTGCCAAGGCGGCCGACGGCGCGACCACCCGCGAGCACCGGGTCACCCGTCGAGGGCCGCTCCACAGAACCGTCCAGGTGCAACAGCACCAGCATCCGGGGCGGCTTACCGAGATTGTGCACCCGTGCGACGGTCTCTTGCCCTCGGTAACAGCCCTTGTCCAGGTGGACGGCACCCTCGTCGGGGCCGCCGATCCACCCCACCTCGTGCGGAATCGAGCGCTCATCGGTGTCGACTCCCAGTCGCGGGCGCAGCGCCACCACCCGGTGAGCTTCGTACGCCCATACCCCCGCCGGTCGCAGTCCCGCCTGCACCAACCGATCCCGCCAGCCGGCGGACTCGCCGCGCGGGACCACCAAATCCAGTTCGATCTGGCCGGCAGGTGCGCCGGGCATCCGGCGCACAAAGCCACCGCCGGCGACGGCGATCGCGGTCAGCTGGGCGGGCAGCGCGTCCAGGCCGAGCGCGTCGAGCACCGCCCGGCCGGCCAGTCGCGGACCCAAGAGCGAAACCACCGCCATGTCCGCGGCGGCCGGGGTGACATCGGACCAGAAGACCATCTTGCGCAGGTAATCCAGCAGCGGTTGGCCCCGCCACGGTTCGGTATCGAGGTAGGTGGTGCCGCCGAGTTCGGTTTGGATCCAGTGATCCTCGACGCGGCCCTGACCGTCGAGACTGAGGTTCTGCGTGCTGGCACCCTCGGGAAGGTCGCTGACGTGCTGCGTGGAGATGTTGTGTAGCCACTTCTGGCGGTCCCCACCCGTCAGGGTGAGCACCGCGCGGTGCGAGCGGTCCACCACTACGGCATCCGTTTCCGCCGCGCGCTGCTCGCCCAGCGGATCGCCGTAATGCCAGATGGCGCCCGCGTCGGGTCCGGCATCGGGTGCAGGAACGGCGTTCACACGTCAACTCTACGGACCCGTGCCGGTCCGCCGAGCGCGCGGCCCGTTGCACTGTCGCGGCTAGGCTCTACCTCCATGGCAGGCCAGACGGGTGTGATCGTCACGCTGGACGGCCACGTTCATCCGCCGGATGCCCCGCTGCTGCACGCGGACGACCTGGCGGCGGTTCGCGGCGACGGCATCTTCGAGACCCTGTTGGTCCGCGACGGTAGGCCCTGCCTGGTCGAGTCCCATCTGCAGCGGCTGACCCAGTCGGCCAGGTTGATGGATCTGCCCGAGCCCGACCTGCCCAGCTGGCGCAGTGCGATCGACGTGGCCACGCGGCGGTGGGCCGCGGACACCGCTGACGAAGGCGCGATGCGCCTGATCTATAGCCGCGGCCGGGAGAGCGGCACGGCGCCGACCGCCTATGTGATGGTCAACGCCGTCCCCGAACGCGTGACGGCGGTTCGGCGCGAGGGGCTGGCCGCGGTGACCTTGGACCGCGGACTGCCCGCGGCCGGTACCGGCGCGATGCCGTGGCTGCTGGCCGGCGCCAAGACACTGTCCTACGCGGTCAACATGGCCGCCTTGCGTCATGTCGCCCGCCAAGGCGCCGGTGACGTCATCTTCGTCAGCTCCGACGGCTACATCCTGGAAGGCCCGCGCTCGACGGTGGTGATCGCGACCGACGGCGAGACGCGAGCGGGCGGGAGCCTGTGCCTGTTGACGCCGCCGCCGTGGTATCCGATTTTGCGTGGCACCACGCAGCAGGCCCTCTTCGAAGTGGCGCGGGCCAAGGGGTACGACTGCGACTACCGCGCGTTGCGGCTCACCGATCTCAATGCCGCGCAAGGGATCTGGTTGGTGTCTAGCATGACGTTGGCCGCCCGCGTGCACACGCTCGACGGTCGGCCGCTTCCTCGCTCTCCGTTGGCCGCCGAATTCGCCGCATTGGTCGACTCGGCAATCGTCAGCGATCGCTGAGCGCTGAATTGTGTTGTCGGCTCGCGGAATCGCGGGTACGGTCGGCCGTACACAAGGAAGGAGGTGGTCCGCGAAATTGATAGCTTCATGGACATGTGAGGTGGCTGCGCGCTAGCTGCAATGGCTCGGAAAGAGCTGGCGATGTACGCGCGCTAGCGAATTCCCCGCAGCCACCCGGCCCCCGAGCTTCCGGTCTGTCCAACCAGGAGCCTTGCTCGGGGGCCGCTCCATGTCACGACACATTTTGCGCGGCCCGAGGCGCCGCTATTTGACCTTGGCGGTCGTCTGCTCAACGATCGGGCTCCTGCAACGACATTGAGCCTCAGCCCGACACTTCGAAGATCCACGGCGCCACCGCGGCCCGCAGCGCCTCCTCGCCCATGCGATCCGCGAGGTCGACGACATGGGTGCGGTGGCCCTTGACTGCCTCGTCGAATGCCCCTGTGTCAACGCCCGGTTCCCGCAAGAGCAGTAGTGGTAGTCCCCGACCGTAGGCCATTCCGGCTTCGACATGTGTCCACGGGGTAATACCCGCTGGCGACGCGTCGGAATCGGAGCCGTCCCGCGGTAGTCCAAATACGGCTACACCGGCGCACCCGGATAGGCGGCGGGCGATCTCGGATAGGGCATTCGACGGCGGATAGTCGCGACGGGGCAGCGTCTCCAGGACGAGGCCCTCGCTCGCGAGCAGCTCGGCGAGCCGCTCGCACATCGAGTCCTGGGCCGGCGTCCGCACAGACGGCGCGCTGAGGAACACACGCCGACTCCTGACCACTGGCGCGGCGGGGGACGGCGCCGGATCCGGTGAGCCGTACCGGCTTCCGTCCTCCAGATGAGATACCAGCTCGATGGGAATGTTGCGGGCCCCGGCAAAGGAGGCGCCTTTCAGACGGGCACGGCCGAAATCGGCGCCCGATAGGTCGGCTTCAAAGAAGCTTGCTTCGCGGAGATCGGCGTCCCGGAGCACCGTGTCGTGAAGCCGCGCCTGGTAGAAGACAGCACCTCTGGCCCTGGCGCCCTTGAGTGACGCTCCGCTGAGGTCAGCCCGGTAGAAGTCAGCCCGCTGAAGTGAGCCGCCGGGCCCCCTCGGCGCCAGGTATGCACCTTGCAGGTTCGTCCGCTGCAGATCCGCTTCCTGGAGCGAGTCGGCGTGAACGAGACCGTCAGCTAGGAGCTTCTGCAGGTCGCCGTGGGGGAGGCCGCGGAGCACTGCAGCCATGACGCTCTGCGCCTCCTTCGCGTAGGGGGCCCGGCGGCGAAGGAACCAGTTGCGGATACCCAGCTCGCTGGATGGGTCAAAGAATCGGCGGAGGAGAATGGCCCCAGCCAGCTGGCGCTCCACATCCTCGGCCGCAAGCAGCCCGATAACGTCATTGAACGCCGAGCGAATCGCCGAAAGCTTCGCCCTGCGGTTCTGGTAGCCCACCACACCGAGCACTGCCACCAATCCGGCGACGACGATCGAAGCAGTCGAGACGACACCTCCCAATGCGAGCGCCACGTCACATCCGCCTCCCCGGTGATCCAGCCACCTCGGTGCATCATCGCATCACTGGACGGCGGAGAGGCCAGCGACGGTCGAGGTGTAGGAGCGGGCGCTCAGCATTCGCCCAGTCTGGTGGCTCTTCGGAGAGGTTTGTTTCGCTGGGCGAAGCGTATGGCTTACACCAATGCGTCCTCAGCCAGTGACATGAGGCCCAAAGTCGGCCACTGGACGTGGCTGGACCATGTAGAAAGCGAGGTTGGGCAGCGACGGTGGCGACGAGGTCGGGGGGATGCATGCGAGTCAGGAAGGTTGCAAGACTCGTCCAGTTTTCTTGCAGTTGGGCGTAGCCCGACGATTGGTAGTCGTCCCCTACGAAGTCCTTTGGCACGACTCGACGGGAGGTCATCCACACAACGACGCATCGGAGGGCCTCTTTTCGGGAGCGCTTTGGGGAAATTCGACACCGGGCTACATAGGCGGGCGACACCCCCACGCCTTATCCGGCGTACCGCGAAAGCCGCGCCGAAAGATGGGGCACCAGTCCGCCGTCGGCGTCCACCCGCTCCTCGACGTAGGCCAGGTCGCCCCCCTCGACGATGCCGTAGAGCCGCTTGGCGCCACCAACCAGCACACCCGACCGGCTGCGGGCCAGTGCATCGGTCGCCAACTCCCACGACGCCTGGGTAAGCGGCCGTCCGTAGAAAAGTTCGATGTACCCGGCCGAGTGGGCCAACAGCAGCTCGATCGCCTGCGATTCGCTGGGGTCGTCTGGGTCGCTGACAAAGCGCCAGAAGCCCGTCTCGCGTAAGCCGCGTTCCTGGTAGTCACCGGTCTCGTTGAGCCGCCAGGAGCGGGCTTCCCAATTCAGGTAGTCGCCGCCGTCGTGCGAGACCACGATCTGCTGGCCGAACCGGTAATCCCCGTCATGTCCACGGCCTTCGCCTTGTCCGCGCCACACGCCGACCAGCGGCAGCAGCGCCAGCAAGGCGTCGTTGAGGTTGGCGCCCTCACGCAGGTTGGCGGTGTCGGCAGGAAGCGGCAGATCGTCGAAGGCGGGGATGTTGCGGCCGGCGGTCAGCTTGGCGCGCGCGGCGGCGGCAGCGACGGCACGATCGCCGGAGCTCGCGGCACCCAGTGGTTCGTCAGAAGTCACGATTCGTCAGTGATGAGCCGATACAGCGTGTACAGCGCGAACCATGAGATCACCACGACCGACGCGACCAGCATGATCTCGAAGAAGAGCACCACGGGGACAAGTCTATTCGCCCCACGAGATCCCGGTCGGATCAGCCGGGGTCTCAGGCGATCTTGACGTCCACCTCGTGGATGCCCGCGCCTGACGGGGCCACCACGGCGTTGCCGTTACCGGCCGCCGACAGCGCGCGCAGCGTCCAAGAGCCCGGTGCCGCGAAGAACCGGAAGTCGCCGGTGGCCGACGCGACGACCTCGGCCGTGAACTCGTCCGACGAGTCGAGCAAGCGGACGAATGCGCCACCTACCGCTTGGCCGTCACTGTCCACGACGCGGCCGGTGATCACCGTTTCCTTCTCCAAGTCGACGCTGGCGGGCAATGTCACTCCCTGTTTCGGGGCAGAGCACATATCAGCTTCCCAACTCAATCGGGGCACCCACCAGGGAGCCGTATTCCGTCCAACTTCCGTCGTAGTTCTTGACGTTTTTGTGGCCGAGTAATTCCCGAAGCACGAACCACGTATGCGACGACCGCTCCCCGATTCGGCAGTACGCGATCGTTTCCCTGGTGCCGTCCAGACCGGCATCGGCGTACAGCTTGGCCAGATCCTCGTCGGACTTGAAGGTGCCATCCTCGTTGGCGGCCTTGCTCCACGGCACGTTGATCGCCCCGGGAACGTGGCCGGGCCGCTGGCTCTGCTCCTGCGGCAGATGCGCCGGCGCCAGGATCTTGCCGGAGAACTCGTCGGGCGAACGCACGTCGACCAGATTCTTGGCGTTGATGGCCGCGATGACCTCGTCGCGGAACGCTCGGATGGTGTTGTCCGGTGCGGCGGCGGTGTACGAGGTGGCCGGCCTGCTGACGGTGTCAGTGGACAGCGCGCGCGCGTCGAGCTCCCACTTCTTGCGGCCGCCGTCGAGCAGCTTGACTTTCTCGTGGCCGTACAGCTTGAAGTACCAGTAGGCGTAGGCGGCGAACCAGTTGTTGTTGCCGCCGTAGAGGATCACGGTGTCGTCATTGGAGACGCCGCGTTCGCTGAGCAGTTTCGAGAATTGCTGCGCGTCGACGAAGTCGCGCTTGATCGGGTCCTGCAAATCGGAGCGCCAGTCCAGCCTGATCGCGCCGGGGATGTGGCCGGTGTCGTATGCGCTGGTGTCCTCGTCGACTTCGACGAAGACGACACCGGCGGCGTCGAGATTGCTCTCGGCCCAGTCCGCGGAGACCAGGACGTCGGAGCGTGCCATGCGGGGGATCCTTTCGATCGCTTTCTATGAACGGGTCATGCGGTGCGCGCGGCGCCTCGGAAACGCGCGACCAGGGGGTAGAGCTGGCAGCCCAGGCAAATGCCGAAGGCCGCGTTGAGGAAGGCAGCGGCGAGCGCCGCGGCGGTGGCGATGACACCGATCAGGAAGGCGCCCGCGGCGAACGCGGCGACACCCGCGAGCGCGAAGATCAGCCCGACGAGTTGGGCGAATTTCAGCGGTGCGACCGGTTCGCGCTCCTTGACGGGCTCGAGCCGCGGTGCCACGACGCCGGCGAATATCCGCCCATAGGGGTGCTTGCGCGGGCCGCCGACGGCGCCGATGGCAAAGACGATGGCCTGCACTCCCAGGATGACCGCCGCCGCCCGCGGGCTGGCCGCAGCCGTGGCGAGCGTGATCACCAGGACTGCGGTGGTGACCCAGGCGGCGAACCTCGGGCCGCGCACGTCGACGGTGTCTGGCTGGGTGGTGGTGTTGCTGCTCGGCACGGTGCTACTCCTGAATACGCCTATTGCTTTGGGAACGAACGACGGGAGACGGGCCACGGTAACGTTCCGGGGCTGCTCCGAGTGCTACGCGAAAGCGCGCGGCGACTCAGCAGCTACAGCGACAGCAACAACCCGCGGTGCGGCACAGATCGACTGCGCGACGCTGAGTGAGCAGGGGCTCAATGCGGGCTAGCACGCCGGCAAGCTTACCGAATCACGGACAGCGATCAAATCAGCGCCGGCTGCCGCGCGCACCGCAGGCCCTCGACGATGACGGGGTCATGACTGCTTGAAGCCGTCCAGATCGACGGTCACTCCGTAGCTGATGCCCTCGATGATCACGTCGGAGCCGCGCGCCCCCTCGGTCTTCGGTGCCACCCCGAACGGGAGGCGCTGGTTGGGCACCCGGGTGGTGAAGGCGTGCAGCACCGCATCCCGCTTGTCCTCCGGAACGGCTTGGTCCGCGGTGTCCGGCCCGGTCAGGACGCCTGTCGGCGTGATCACCAGCGTCGCCTGGTCGTCGGGGGCGATGGAAAGGTCCGCCGAGACGCTCACCCGATGCTCGAAATTGGCCGAGTGCGGGGTGCCGCTGAACACCAGGCCGTGGCTGTCGGAGATGCCCGACGCGGTGACGCCGCCGGTGGCGGTGTTGGTCTCCTTGGGCGGCGCCTCGACCATCAAATCGCTGATGCCCATATATCGGCCCAGGTGCGTCGAGTCGATGATGATGCGGCTCTCCAGCCTGCCGACCGGCAGCTTCGCATCCGGCCTGATCAGCCAGGACGTGTGGGTGAGATCGACCGAGTACATCGTCGCTTCGAGGGTGGCCTGGCCGACCGTCGCATGGTCGACGGCGTTGGCCTTGATCTCCAGCTGGGTGTAGTGGTCGCGCATCGCCTGCGGGATGAAGGGGAACGCCACGATGGCCACGAACGGGTCGGACCTCAGGTTGGCCGCTTGTCGCACGCTGCACGACAGCCGGTATTCGGCGTAGATGCTGCTCCCGTAGTCGATGCCGACGGCACCGAGCAGGACCACGGCCACGGCGATCGCTGCAGCCGACAGCGCGACCAGCACCTTGCGCACCCGCATATTGTCGCGTAACCCTCTGCCCGCCGTATCGCCGACCGCCCCGGTGGCGCGGCTCACACTGCCTCGTCGCCACGCAAATATGGCAGGTGGCAAGTTATCGTTAGATGACCTGGCAACTAACGCGTCGTTGCGTTGCGAATTGTGAAGATGCCGTTCCCCCGAGCTGGAGGGGCTAGTTGGAGCTATTACTGCTTACCTCGGAGCTGCATCCCGACCCGGTCTTGCCGTCGTTGTCGCTGCTTCCCCACACCGTTCGGACGGCGCCGGCGGAACCGTCCTCGTTGCTTGAGGCCGGGACAGCGGACGCCGTGCTGGTGGATGCGCGCACCGACCTGTCGTCGGCGCGCGGCCTTTGCCGTCTGTTGAGCACCGCGGGCCGATCCGTCCCCGTCCTGGCTGTGGTGAGCGAAGGTGGCCTGGTGGCGGTCAGCGCCGACTGGGGGCTGGACGAGATCCTGCTGCCCAGCACCGGGCCCGCCGAGATCGACGCGCGGTTGCGGCTGGTGATCGGTCGCCGCGGCGGGGTGGCCGACCAAGAAAGCGCCGGCAAGGTGAGCCTGGGTGAGCTGGTGATCGACGAGGGCACCTACACGGCGCGACTGCGGGGCCGCCCGCTCGACCTGACCTACAAAGAGTTCGAGTTGCTCAAGTACCTGGCCCAGCATGCCGGGCGGGTATTCACCCGCGCTCAGCTGCTCCACGAAGTGTGGGGATATGACTTCTTCGGTGGCACCCGCACCGTCGATGTGCACGTACGTCGACTGCGCGCCAAACTCGGCCCCGAATACGAGGCATTGATCGGCACCGTCCGCAATGTCGGGTACAAGGCGGTCCGGCCGGCTCGCGGCCGCGCGCCGATCGCGGAACCCGACGATGCCGAGGGCGCCGACGACGTCGAGTCCGACTCACAAGATCTGCAAGAACCCCTGGGCGACCCGTTGCGCAGTCAGTGACCGCGGCCGACTGGCGCTCGACGCTGACCGCGGACGAGCAGCGAGGAGTGCGCGAACTCGTCACGGCGGCAACGGAATTCGACGGGGTGGCGCCGGTCGGCGAACAGGTGCTGCGCGAACTCGCGCACGATCGCACCGGCCATCTACTCATCACCGAGACCGACGCGATCGTCGGCTACCTCAATCTCTCGCGCGATGCGGATGCCGGAATGGCGGAACTCGTGGTGCACCCGCGGGTCCGGCGGCATGGCTTCGGGACGGCGTTGGCGCGAGCGGCGTTGGCCGAGACCGCCGGGCGCAACCGGTTCTGGGCGCACGGCACTCTCGAGCCGGCCCGGGCCACCGCCTCCGCGCTCGGTCTGGCCCCGGTACGTGAACTGCTGCAGATGCGACGCGCGCTGCGTGACACCCACGACTTGGTGCGCCCCCTACCCGGCGTACGGATCCGCACCTACGCGGGCCCGGCCGATGACGCCGAACTGCTGCGCGTCAACAACGCCGCATTCGCCGACCACCCCGAGCAGGGCGGCTGGACCGAAGCCCAGCTGGCCGAACGGCGCAACGAACCGTGGTTCGATCCGGCCGGCTTGTTCCTCGCGTTCGGCGACTCCGAAAGCGATCAGACGGGCAAACTGCTGGGCTTCCACTGGACCAAGGTGCACCCCGATAAATCCGGCTTGGGGGAGGTTTACGTCGTGGGCGTCGACCCATCAGCGCAGGGCCGGGGCGTGGGGCAGATGCTGACGGCCATCGGTATCGAGTCGTTGGCGCACCGGCTGGCCGGTTCGGCCGAACCGACCGTGCTGCTCTACGTGGAGTCGGACAACCTCGCCGCGGTGCGCACCTACCAGCGCTTGGGCTTCAGCACGTACAGCGTGGACACCGCCTACGCGGTCGCTCCCGCCGCCGGCTGACCAGACGCGCAGGCAGCGGGCCCGTACCCTGATTGTTCACCTGGGCTTGCTAGTGAGACGTTGCCGCGGGCTGCATCGGAGCATATTTTCGCGACGACCTGGCAACCTCTTGGGAGATGGCCGGCGGCGCCCGCGCGGGTCCGGATGCGTCAGGAAGCGAGATCGGTGAGGCTCGACAGGGGAGGAAGAGCGCTGGCCGCGCTGGCCGTGGCGGTGACGATCGGTAGCGCCGCGTTGACTGGCTGTGGCAGCGACCAGAACCGCCGCGGCGCGTCGCCGGCGGCCATCTCCGGGCCCGCGGGCACGGCGGGATGTAGCGGCAAGAACAAGCTGACGGCGGAAGGTTCGACAGCTCAACAAAATGCGATGACGTTGTTCAACCAGGTCTGGGGCCAGTACTGCCCGGGCAAGAGCGTGTCATACAACGCAACCGGTTCGGGTGCCGGGCGCGAGCAGTTCATCGCCGGCCATGTCGATTTCGCGGGCGCCGACTCCCCGCTGGCCGCCGACCAGATCGGTCCGGCCGCCATGCGGTGCGACGGAAACCCGGCGTGGGACTTGCCGCTGGTCTTCGGTCCGATCGCGCTGGCTTACAACCTGGCTGGAGTCCCGGCGTTGGTGGTCAGCAGTGACGCGTTGGCCAAAATCTTCAGCGGCAGGATCACGGTATGGAACGACCCGATCCTGGCGGCCCTCAATCCCGGTGTCGCGCTGCCCGATACCAAGATCACGCCGATCTACCGGACGGACTCGTCGGGGACAACCGACAACATGCAGAAGTATCTGACGGCAGCCGCACCTCAGAGCTGGACCAAAGGCGTGGGCACCGAGTTTCAGGGCGGGGTGGGCGAAGGGGCCGCGAAGTCGGCCGGTGTCGTTCAGGCCGTGCGGGCCACCCCGGGCGCGATCGGATACGTCGAGAAGGGCTTTGCCGACCAGGGCGGTATGCCTTACGCCCAAATCGCCACCAATAAGGGCGTCGTAGTCCCGCTCACCAACGAGACGGCCGGGAAGGCTGTGAAGGCGGCCAATTTCGTGGCCGACGGCAACGACCTGCTGCTGGACCTCAACCCGACCTACAGCTCCCAGGAGCCTGGCGCCTACCCATTGGTGCTCGCAACGTATGAGATCGTGTGCTCGAAGGGCCCCGACCCCGATATCTCCGGCGCGATCAAGTCGTTCCTCACGGTGGCCGCCAGCAGCGGGCAGGCCGATCTTCCATCGGCCGGCTATGTCCCGCTCCCCGATAAGGTCAAAGATCGAGTGGTTGCGGCGATCAATGCCCTGCAGTGACCAACGCGCAGTCCATGAACTTCGACATCGTCAGCGGATTCATGGGGACGCGGCCTGGCATGATGTACAACCAGACCATCGCGGGTGCCGCCGTCAACCGTCCCTACGGATCGGTTGTGGGGCGCCGCCCTAACCCTCATCCTGGTGATCGCCATGAATAGCGAAATACCTTGGCGCCAAGAAGTTAGGCAGGAGCACTAAGTGGCCAAACGGTTGGACCTCAAAGCCGTCAACATCTACTACGGGTCGTTCAAAGCGGTCGCGGATGTGACGCTGTCCATTCTGCCCCGCAGTGTGACGGCGTTCATCGGCTCGTCGGGTTGCGGCAAGACGACCGTGCTGCGCACGCTCAACCGGATGCATGAGGTCATCCCCGGCGGCCGGGTCGAGGGCAGCGTGCTTCTCGACGACGAGGACATCTACGGCCCCGGTGTCGACCCGGTCGGTGTACGTCGGGCGATTGGGATGGTGTTCCAGCGACCGAACCCGTTCCCCGCCATGTCGATTCGTGACAATGTGGTGGCCGGCTTGAAGTTGCAAGGCGTGCGCGACCGCAAGCTGCTCGATGAGACATCCGAACACTCACTGCGCGCCGCGAACCTGTGGGATGAGGTCAAGGACCGGTTGGACAAACCCGGCGGCGGATTGTCCGGGGGGCAGCAGCAGCGGTTGTGCATCGCGCGGGCCATCGCCGTGCAACCCGACGTGTTGCTGATGGACGAGCCGTGCTCCGCGCTGGACCCGATCTCGACGATGGCCATCGAGGAGCTGATCAGTGAGTTAAAGCAGGACTACACCATCGTCATCGTCACCCACAACATGCAGCAGGCCGCCCGAGTCAGCGACTACACCGCGTTTTTCAACCTGGAGACAACAGGAAAGCCGGGGCGGTTGATCGAAGTCGACGACACCGAGAAGATCTTCTCCAACCCCAGCCAGAAGGCCACGGAGGACTACATCTCCGGACGCTTCGGCTAGCCCGGACGCACTTTCGCCTACTGCGAGGCGGGGTTTGTTTCTTCTTCGGGCAGTCTGCCGGTCGCCTGGAAGATGACGCGCCTCGCCACCTCGACGGCGTGGTCGGCGAAGCGCTCGTAAAACCGGCCCAGCAGCGTCACGTCCACCGCGGCCGCCACACCGTATTTCCATTCGCGGTCCATCAGCACCGAGAACAGGTGGCGGTGCAGATCGTCCATCGCGTCGTCCTCTTCCCGGATCCGGGCGGCTTTCTCCGGATCGCGCGACATCACCACCTCTTGCGCGCTGTTGCCCAACTCGACTGCGACCCTGCCCATTTCGGCGAAGTAGCCGTTGACCTCTTCGGGCAGCGCGTGTTGGGGATGCCGGCGGCGGGCGATCTTCGCGACATGCAGGGCCAGCGCGCCCATCCGGTCGATGTCGGCCACCATCTGAATGGCGCTCACGATCGACCTCAGATCACCGGCGACCGGTGCCTGCAAGGCCAGCAACACGAAGGCGCTTTCCTCGGCGCGGGCGCTCAACGTGGCGATTTTTTCGTGATCGGAGATCACTTGCTCGGCCAGCACCAGGTCCGCTTGCAGCAGGGCCTGGGTGGCCCGCTCCATGGCGACCCCCGCCAGTCCGCACATTTCGCCTAGCCGCTCGGACAACTCCGAGAGCTGCTCATGGTAGGCGGTTCGCATATCGCCAAGCCTACGTTCTCGGCGTCGAAAAAGGGGGGTGCAGCGCCGCCAAACGCGCTCACTCGCAGGTGGTGTCGGCGGCGTTGGTCACGGTCAGGTCCTCGGGCAGCTTGGCCGGGGCGCTGCCGGAGCCGCGTTCGATCTGCAGGCTGATCGACGAGCCGCTCGGTTGCGGAGTGGCGACCGCCTTGAAGTCGGGTCCGAGTACCACCTGTACCACCTGCCCGTAGCCGGAAACTCGCTGGACTTTGGCATTGGCGAATGAGGATGCCACGGTCGCCGCCGCCTGCTCGTTGCCGGCCGAGAACAACACCGTCGTCGTGTTCACCGAACTCGGATAATCGTCCGGCGTCATCACGTTGAAGCCGTCCCGCTTGAGCTGGCTGGTCGCGGTGGTCGCCAGGCCGCTCTGCGTGGTCGCGTTGGAGACCCGCACGGTGACATCGCCCGGTGTGGTCGTGGTGACCTGCTCGTGTCGAGCCTCGGGCGCCGCGGTGGGGGGCGGCGCCTTCTTGGTGGCGGGCGCCTTCGCTTGCCCGGACTTGTCGTCGGAGGTTCCCAGATTCTTTGCGTTCTGGTCGTTTTCCTCGGGCAGACGGTCGTCGTTGATGATGGCGTCGAAGAGCGCCCGCATATCGGCCATCCGCGGCGGTTCATCGCCGTTCTGGTCGGTGATGCCGGTCGGCACGGTGACGAACGTGACGTGCCCAGCTGCCATGCCCTGCAACGACTGACCGAGTTGAATCAAGTCCTTTGACTGCACGTTGTCGACGACGGTGTCGCTGATGAACATGTTGACCACATTGTTGAGCTTGTTGAGGTCGAGCAACGTGTCCTCGGAGATCAACGAACGCAGCAGCGACGACAGGAACAGCTGCTGGCGTTTGATGCGGCCGTAATCCCCGTTGGTTTCGGTGGTGACTTGGCGGGCTCGCACATAATTCAGGGCGGTCGAGCCGTCGAGGACTTGGCGGCCGCCGTGTTCGAGCACCGTGCCCAGCTCGTAATCGTGCAGCGGGGTTTTCGAGCACACCTCGACACCCCCCAGGGCGTCGACCATTTTGGCGAACCCGGCGAAGTCGACGGCGATGAAGCGGTTGATGCTCAAACCGGACAGCTTCTGGATTTCCTTCACCAGACACTTCGGGCCGCCGAAGGCGAATGCCGAGTTCAGTTTGGTCTCCGTGTAAATCATCTTCGGACCCCAGGTCTTGGTCTTCGCGTCGTAGAGGGGCCCGTACGTCCCCGTCGCCGGGTTCCACGCCTCACATTGCATCGGGGTGATCGCCAAGTCGCGGGGGAACGACACCGCCACGACGCGTTTGCGGTTGGCCGGAATGTTGACCAGCATCACGGTGTCCGAGCGGGCGCCGTCCGCGTCGTCGGTGTTGCCGGCGCCCATGTTGGCGTTGTCGCCGGAGCGCGAGTCAAGGCCGACGATCAGGAAGTCTTCGTCCCCGTATTGTCCGTTGCGATCGCGAATGTCATCCGACTGCGGGTCAAGGGCGCTGATGGTGTTGAGCCGGGCGTTCTTCGATGTACTCCATTGCCACGCCCCGCCGGTCATGACCACGGTCAGTACGGCAAGCAGTGCCGCCACCGAGCGCGCGGCCAGCAGCACCGGCCGGTGGCGGTGCCGGGTTTTCCGCTCGGGAGCGGCCAGAGTCCCGTCGGATGTGGACCCGTAGCCGTTTCGATGGTGGCCCACCTCGAGGTCGGGAAGCTCCGAGACCGCCTCGAGTGAGTACGCCAGGTCTTCGATGACCTGCGTTTCCTGCAGCTCTACCGGCAGGTCTGGTTCGGCGCCGGCGGGTTCGATGTCCGGCTCGACGCGGTGGTGCGTGGACGGGCCGCCCGACGGGGCACCGAGTTTCGCGATCAGGTCGGCGACGCTGACCCCGCCCCCGGTGTGGCATCCGGATTCTTCGTCAGCAGCTGTCTGCGGATGGATGGGCTCGACCGCGGTCTCGGTCTGCCATAGATGGACGCTGTAGTCGGACGGCGGCTCCGAGAACCGCTCCCAGGGGGCGGCGCCAAGCGCTGCGCGCCGAGCGCCGCGAGTGGCGTCGTCCTCGGCGTCACTCATGTCCTACCGGCCTCCGAAGCTCTGATGCGGATGTCAGCGTGTCCGTGCGCGATGTCGACCCAGCGCTTGGCGTTCTCAGCGCTGCGGCTCGTGCCACCCGTGGGTCGCACCCCATTGTCGGGCTCGGGCGGCGGCGCGTTACCCACCCGCCGCAGGAACGCGCAATGCAGCAAGGTCCACATCGTACTGAGTTATCGGTCCGGACGCGATTTCGAGCGGTCGATCAACCGCCGGAGTGCATCACGTCGGCCCCGGCCGGAACGCTGCAGTCGTCGGGGTCGGTCAGCCAACCTTCGGGCAGTGCCACCCGGGCTGGTGAACCCTGCCGGCCTCGGGGGCCGCTCGCGGCGTCCGGGAATGGGACAGCGCCGTCCAATTGGCTCAGCAGCGAATCGAGTTCGTCGAGCGTCTTGACCATCGCCAACGCTCGGCGCAGCTCCGAGCCGGCCGGGAAGCCGTGCAGGTACCAGCCGATGTGCTTGCGGATGTCGCGCATGCCCTTGTCCTCGCCGAAGTGCGCGGCCAGCAACTGCCCGTGTCGACGAATGATGTCGGCTACCTCGCCCAACGTGGGCGGGGTGGGGGCTGGCCTATCGGTGAATGCGGCCGAGAGCTCAGCGAAAAGCCAGGGGCGGCCCAGGCAGCCGCGGCCGATCACGACACCGTCGCATCCGGTGATGGCCATCATCGTCACGGCGTCGCTGGCGTCGTAGATATCGCCGTTGCCGAGCACGGGAATCGTCCGCACGTGTTGTTTGAGCAGGGCGATCTGCTCCCAATCGGCGTTGCCGGAGTAGCGCTGCGCAGCCGTGCGGGCGTGCAACGCGACCGCGGCCGCGCCCTCCGCCTCGGCGATGCGGCCGGCATCGAGGTGCGTGTGGTGCTCGTAGTCGATGCCGACACGGAACTTCACGGTCACCGGGATCTGGGTGCCTTCGGTGGCCCGCACGGCCGCCGCGACGATCTGACCGAACAGCCGTCGCTTGTACGGTAGCGCCGCGCCGCCGCCGCGCTTGGTGACCTTGGGGACCGGGCAGCCGAAATTCATGTCGATGTGATCGGCCAGGTTGTCGTCGACGATCATTTTGGCGGCGGCGTACGTGGTCGTCGGGTCGACCGTGTAGAGCTGCAACGAGCGCGGCACCTCGTCCGATGCGAACGTGGTCATGTGCATGGTGACCGGATGCCGCTCGACGAGTGCGCGCGCCGTCACCATCTCGCAGACGTACAGCCCGCTGATCGTCCCGACCTTGGACTGCTCTAGTTCACGACACAGGGTCCGGAACGCGACGTTCGTCACACCAGCCATCGGGGCCAGCACAACCGGGCTGGCGAGCTCGATAGCGCCGATGCGCAACGACCACTACCGTCCGCTCAGCGACAGCTTGCCGGCGGTCTGATGGAGCTCGAACGCGGTGGTCACCTTGCCCGTGCGGGCTTCCCGCTCGAGTTGGCGACGCTTGGATACCTCGAACTTGTCGCACGACGCTTCCAGCTCCTTGATGAGCACCCCCAGGTCGTCCCGCATCGCGGCGGCCTCACCGGAGAAGTCCTCACGCTCGAAGATGCGCCACTTCTTCAGCACCGGCATCACGACCTCATCGAGGTGAATCCGGGGGTCGTAGACGCCGCCCATGGCAATGAATACGGCCTTGCGGCGGAACTCGGGCACCTGGTATCCGGGCATCTGGAAGTTGCGCAGGATCTTGTGCAGCGACTTCATCGCCTGGTTGGGGGCGATCTCGAACCCGGCCTCGCTGACATCGCGGTAGAAGATCATGTGCAGGTTCTCGTCGGCCGAGATCTTGGCCAGCAGCTTATCGGCGACCGTCTCGTTGCAGGCCCTACCGGTGTTGCGATGCGAGATCCGGGTGGCCAGCTCCTGGAAGGTCACGTAGATGACGGAATCGAACAGGCTCTCGGCGAACAGGTCTTCTCGAACCTGCTGGTTCTGGCCCGGGCTGAAACCCCGGTTCACCACCTCGAGGCGCAGCTTCTCCAACTCGACCGGGTCGACCGCGCGGGTCACCACCAGGTAGTCGCGCAGCGCGATCCCGTGCCGGTTCTCCTCGGCGGTCCACCGGTTCACCCACTGGCCCCAGGCGCCGTCCATACCGAAGTTCATCGCGATCTCGCGGTGATACGACGGCAGATTGTCTTCGGTCATCAGGTTCTGCACCATCGCCACCTGGGCGAGGTCGGAGAGCTTGCTCTGCTCGGGGTCCCAGTCCTGGCCGCCGAGCGCGTAGAAATTTTTGCCGTCCGACCACGGGATGTAGTCGTGCGGGTTCCAGTCCTTGTGCACGCTCTCGTGCCGGTTGAGGTATTTCTCAACCATCGGTTCGAGCTCGTGCAGCAGCTGTAGGTTTGTCAGCTCGGCTGACATAGGGCCTCCAGTTATCTGTGTCGGCGGGTTGCAGTCAATATATCTGTGTACTTCAGTAGCATCAAGCTGCCTGGCCGCGCGCCGCATAACGGTTAGATGCCATATTTTGAGCGCGCCCTGGCGGCGCGTCCAGGTACTACGGTTTGCCGCCGCGGCCCACCTGCCAAACAGCCGGTCGGCTACCCCAGCTCGGGGGTGGGCACGTATGGGGCCGCCGTGATGTACAGCATGTTGACGCAGTAGTCGATGAACTGTGTGCGGCTGGCCCCGAGCCGTCCGTTCAAGTACGCGGTGAACAGACCCGAGAGACCGCCGATCAGGCTGGTGGCGATCATTTTCTGCAGCACCGGGTCGCCGATCCGGGACAGCTTGCGCTGCAGCAGTTCGATGAAATTGGGCATCCACTCCGCGCCCGACCGCGTCAATATCGGCTCGACCGTCGGCGCCAGCAACAGCACGCGCCCGCGGACCGGGTCGTCAACCATCAGCTCGACGAACTTTTCGACGGCCTCCCGCGGGGTATTCGCCGAGGTAAGCGTGTTCATCGCACGCGTACACACATCGTCGTACACCGCCCGCACGAATTCGTCACGGTCCGAGAAGCTTTCGTAGAAGTAACGTTCGGTCAGCGCGGCCTTGCGGCATACGGCACGCACGGTCAACGCCGGTCGACTGTCGCTCCCGAGCAATTGCACACCGGCGGCGATGAGGTTGTCGCGACGGAGGGCGAGGCGACTCTCGAGGGGCACGCCGGTCCAACGGCTCCGTCGTTGACCGGGCTGCACATCGCTCCTAAGCTAGAAAATGACAACGCATGTAGTCAGTTTTGCAAGATTAACCACAGGAATCCAATAGTGACTCAACATACGTCGGGACCGGGCCCGCTGACCAGCGACGTCGCGCGCGGCGATTCGACCACCGCCTCTGAGCAGTCGACGGGTGTGGCCGGCGGCTGCCCGGTGTCACCGACGGGATACGACGCGCCACCTCTTCCGCTGGGGCCCGAGTCGCTGACCTGGCGTTATTTCGGGGACTGGCGCGGCATGCTGCAGGGGCCGTGGGCCGGATCCATGCAGAACATGCATCCCCAACTCGGCGCGGCCGTCATCGACCACTCGACGTTCTTCATTGAGCGTTGGCAGCGTCTGCTGCGCTCCTTGTACCCGATCGGTGGAGTGGTCTTCGACGGTGAGCGCGCCCCGGTCACCGGCACCGAAGTGCGCGACTACCACACGGACATCAAGGGCGTCGACGAACACGGTCGCCGCTACCACGCTCTGAATCCCGACGTCTTCTATTGGGCCCACGCCACCTTCTTCGTCGGCACCGTTCACGTCGCAGAGCGGTTCTGCGGGGGGCTGACCGAAGCGCAGAAACGCCAGCTGTTCGACGAACACGTCGACTGGTATCGGATGTACGGCATGAGCATGCGGCCGGTGCCCGCCTCGTGGGAGGAATTCCAGGTCTACTGGGATCACATGTGCCGCAACGTGCTCGAGGACAACTTCGCCGCGCGCGCCGTGCTCGACCTCACCGAGCTTCCCAAACCCCCGTTCGCGCAATGGCTTCCGGATTGGTTGTGGGCCGCCCAGCGCAAAGTCCTCGCCCCGTTCTTCGTGTGGGTGACCGTGGGCCTCTACGACCCTCCCGTTCGCGAGTTGATGGGCTACCGGTGGTCGCGACGCGACGAGTGGTTGCACCGCCGCTTCGGCGACGTCGTTCGCGGAGTCTTCGCGTTCGTGCCGAGCCGATTCCGTAAGCACCCGCGGGCCCGCGCGGGTTTCGACCGCGCCGCCGGGCGAATCCCGACCGATATGCCGCTGGTGCAGACACCGCCGCGCAACCTGCCGCCCGTGGATGAGCGCGGTGACCCGAAGCATTACTGCCCAGTGGTCTCCTGAGCGGCGCCGCCCGCGTTAGGTGTGGGTGTGACCGTGAACGTCCTCCAGGCCGGCCTGGTGCACGTGCTGATGGCTGTGCTCGGTGCCGTCGGCGTGGCTGTGGGGGTGCTCGTGCTGGACGTGGTCATGGTCGTGCGCCGTATGTGGGTGCGCGTGGGTGATCTCGCCATGCTCGTGTTCGTGCGCGTGGGGCGCGTCGTGGGTGTGCTGTCCGGTCATCGGTGCCTCTCCTTGCGTCAAATGTGCTGTGCTGATTCCTTATTCACTCGGTGCCGCTGTGCCGCAGGTTCGGCGCGGGCGCTGATTCGCTGACGGCCTTGAGCCCGCCATCCCCGCGGTGATGGCCGGGCACGCCCGGACCCGCGTGCTCGGCGTTGAACACCGCGTCCATGACGAGCTGACGGACATGGTCGTTCTCCAGGCTGTAGAAAATCGTGGTTCCCTCCCGGCGGGTGCGAACCAGGCGTGCCATCCGCAGCTTCGCCAGATGCTGGGAGACCGACGGCGCCGGCTTGCCCACGTGCTCGGCCAGTTCGTTGACCGACATCTCGCGGTCGGTCAACGACCACAGCACCTGCACGCGGGTGGCGTCGGCCAGCATCCGGAAGACCTCCACCACCAGATTCGCCTGGTCGTCGGGCAACCGGCCTCTGCTGTTATCTGCATGCATATGCAAACAGTAATCAAGGTTGGCCCCGCTGCCAACGGGTGGATCTCAGGGTGACGGGACGACCGTCGATTGTCGATGACCGCCGTGGCGCTCGTTCCACAACCGGTACACATCCACCGCGCCGTCTTGAGGTTGGTACCGCATGGGCAGGCGCCGTTGGTCCCAGCTCTTGGCGAATTCGTCGTAGAAGGTGGACACCTCGAAGTACTTGCGGTCGTCGAGGTAATACTGCTCGTAGGCCTCCCGGGTGATGAGAAAGACCACTTCCTTTGGTGAGCAGTAGTACAGCGAGCCCAGGCACATCGGACACGGATGGGCCATCACGTAAATCGTGCTGTCGACGAGATGCTCGGTGCCCAGCTTCATGCACGCCTCGCGGATGGCCAGGATTTCCGCGTGGGCGGTCGGGTCGTTCGTCTGGGCCACCTTGTTGGCGCTCTCGGCGAGGACCTCGCCCTCGTTGACGATCACCGTCGCGAACGGGCGTCCGCCCTCCGCGACATTTCGGCGGGCCAGGTCGATCGTTCGCTGGGCGAAGTCGGTCACAGATCGCAGGGTAGTCCCGCGGGGTTGGGGGTCAGCCCTGTGATACTGACTAGATTGTCTATTTAATTCGGGGTCGGGATGAGGGAGCACCATGGCGCGCACCGATCGTGATCGTTGGGATCTGGCGACGAGCGTGGGGGCGACGGCGACGATGGTCGCCGCACAGCGGGCGCTGTCCTCCGACGCGGAGCTGATCGACGACCCGTACGCGGCGCCGCTGGTGCGCGCCGTCGGGATCGACGTCTACATCCGGCTGGTGAATGGTGAAATCCCGGTCGGCGGGGCTTCCGAGTTCGATCCCCACCGAATGGCGCGGGGAATGGCTTGTCGCACAAGGTTTTACGATGGCTTCTTCCTGGGGGCGACGCAGAGCGGCATCGGCCAGGCGGTGATCCTCGCGTCGGGGCTCGACGCGCGCGCCTACCGCCTGCCGTGGCCGGCGGACACCGTCGTCTACGAGGTCGACATGCCGGAAGTGATCGAGTTCAAAACCCTGACCCTTGGCGATCTGGGCGCCGAACCGACCGCCGAGCGGCGCACCGTCGCCATCGACCTGCGCGACGATTGGGCCACGGCGCTACGCGATGCGGGATTCGATCCGGAGGCCCCGTCGGTGTGGAGCGCCGAGGGGCTGTTGATGTACCTGCCGGAGGCGGCCCAGGACGCGCTGTTCGACAACATCACCGCCTTGAGCGCCCCGGGCAGCCGCCTGGCCTTCGACTTCGTGCCCGACACCGCCATTTTCGCCGACCCGCGCTGGCGCGCGCACCACGACCGGATGAGCGAACTCGGGTTCGAGGTTGACTTCAACGACCTCGTCTATCACGGCGAGCGCAGCCACATCGTCGACCACCTGAGCGAGCGCGGCTGGCAGATGTCGTCGCAGACCGTCGCGGAACTGCACGCCGCCAACGGCTTCGTCTACGCCGACGACGAGGTCGCCCAGGCCTTCGCCGATGTGACCTACAGCAGCGCGGTGCTCGGGCGCTAAGCGCCGTCTGCCGACGCCGATACGCTTCGGTGCCCCCACTAGGACTCGAACCTAGGACCTGCGGATTAAAAGTCCGTAGCTCTACCAACTGAGCTATAGGGGCCGCGGAGATTCAGGATACTTGGGCCCGAAACGCGGCTCGTTTGAGGATTGGACCCGCGGTGACCTAAGCTGACGTGGCTCCTAACGAAACCTCGTTGCGAGTACCCCGGAGAGATTCGGTTCTGGCCCCCTTCGTCTAGCGGCCTAGGACGCCGCCCTTTCAAGGCGGTAGCGCGGGTTCGAATCCCGTAGGGGGTACGCGATGCGGTGACGCGGAGCAGCAGCAAGGCCCTGTGGCGCAGTTGGTTAGCGCGCCGCCCTGTCACGGCGGAGGTCGCGGGTTCGAGTCCCGTCAGGGTCGCCAACTCGGCGAGGCACTTCATGCCTTCCGGCCAGGTAGCTCAGTCGGTACGAGCGTCCGCCTGAAAAGCGGAAGGTCGGCGGTTCGATCCCGCCCCTGGCCACCACGTTGTTTACGCAGCTCAGAGCTTATTTTCCCCACCGTCTACGAACTCGTCATCACCGATTCGGACTCGCCGATGGGGCCAATATGGGGCCAAAAACGAGCTGCCGTCGCTTGACAACTCTGTGTCGGATCCGTCCCCCTCGACTCTCCGCTGTCTTCGAGCGGAGCCCCACGCGACATGCGCGTGGCCAGTGGCGATTGCATTAGCACCTGCGAGGCACAATTGTGCCGTGCCCGTTCGCTGGTCAGTCGTGGCTGCCGACGACTGGGCTGTCGCTGGCCTAGAGAGTCAGGGCCAGCATCCGCACGACTGGCTCAAACATCCGTCGAGGGAGCGTACCTGGCTGTTCAAACCCGCACGGCCAGAGCGCGATCGTTCCCTCGGGGAAGACACTGTGGAGAAGCTCGGAAGCGAGATGGCTCGGCTGGTCGGAGTGCCGGCGGCCACGGTCGAGCTAGCCACTCGGGGCGGGGTGCGTGGCGCATTGGTTGAAGACGTGCGATTGCCGGATTGGGAATTGCAGGCAGGGCAGGCGCTAATGCCAGAGGTGGTTATCGATTACGACCCGACTGATCCTGAAGCGCGCGGGTACAATGTCGGCTCTATCAGGCAGGCACTCACACGGTTTGGACCACCGCCAGGCTCATCGATGCCTACGTCGTTCCGGGCTTTCGATGCGTTCGCAGGATATCTCCTGTTTGACGCATGGAGATCGCCACGACCGCAACTGGGCCATCCTTGTGCCGCCGCCGGACGTATCCGCCCCTGAGGCGTTGTGCCCCTCTTTCGACCACGCAGCTAGCCTCGGCTTCACGTTGAGCGACGAACTGCGCGCCGAGCACTTGCGCGACGGAACAGTGATGAAATGGGCAGAACGTGGGCACGCGAGCCGATTTGAGCATCGCAAGGGCACGCGTTGGCAGACACTCGTGGACCTGGCAGGCGACGCCATCAGACTCTGTGGACCGAGCACCCGCGAGTACTGGCGTGAACGGATACTGTCGCTTGAACGGCTGACTGTTGAGGACCTATTTGCTGCTGCCCCAGGGATGACGGAGACTGCGCACCGTTTCACGGTCGAACTCGTCAAGATTAATCGAGGGAGGTTGCTCGATGTCCTCGCCTGAATTGGGCGTTATCGGCGCCGGCTGACGACGACCCAGGCGTATCACACGTTGACGGATAATAGAGAGATTATCCCTGATATCCGCCGGAAATCGTCGTCATGGGGGAGTGGCTAAACACTCGGGCCCACATTGTCACAAAACCACGCCGGTAAGCTGCGGAGGGGGGGGCGTCCAGGCTCGCGAGCCCTTGAATTCGATCATGGAGACCAGTGTGGTCGGCAAATCCAATAGCCAGCTGGCAGACGATCAGCGCGAATGGACATCGCTGGATGCGATTGTGGCATTTCGCGCCGGGCGCATCACCGCTGAACGCTACGTGAGCACACTGCTGGAGCGCGCGGAGCATATGACCACTCTGAACGCCTTCATCACAATGAATGCCGATGGCGTGCTGGGGGCGGCGCCACGGCCTCGCGATGGAGGGGCTGTTCGGGCGGCTGCCCGGACCGCGTCTGTAAAGTGGGGTCATCGATCACGAGTTAGCCACTCAGCGACGCCTGCAGCACGGGGAAGGGGACAACGCCCATGCCGATTGTGATCACCGCCATCCGGATGGAAGGCGGTGACACCGATCTGGACATCACACAATTGTGGTGGCAAAACCCCGCGACGGGCTACAGCGATTGCAGTGCGCTAGAGACGATCATCTCCTACATCGAAGACCTGAAGGGCAAGGCTTACGTTCGCGATGATGACGGCTACTTCGTGAGGGTGGGAGTGGTGGTGCCGGAGTCGGGGCCCAAATTCCTGAGCACCTATGGCGACCGAGAATGGACCGACCATCTCCTCTTTCTTCCGCGCCGCTAGTCGGATGTGGGTCCGACGGCAGTCAGATGGGAATCGGTCGCCGGCGCTATACCCAGCGCAAATGCGTACTTGCTGCCTTCGGCATTGGACCCGTGACGCGCGAACCGTTGTGGCTTCTTATGGCCGCCCTGACGGAATCGATCGCGGTCACGGCACGCAGGCAAGCGACTTGCGAAGCAAAGGCGTGATGTCCTTCGTCGCGTCGTGGCCGTACATCTCAGCGAGGCGATCTAGCGCAGTGACACCGAGTTGCCACTCCTGGGTTCCCGACGTCTCGAGAACCAACGTCGCGATCAGCGAACCGAGTTGGGCCGCGCGGGTCAGTTTCAAGTCACTTGCAACGCCGGCGAGGAAGCCAGCGCGGAATGCGCCACGGTCGGTACGGAAGGCCGCGAACCACCCCGGCCGAGATCCTCGAGGGTAATCCGGGCCATCCGCCACAGCCACCATTTCAGATGGATAACGAATGATATCCATGATGCGCTGGCGTGCGTTGCTGACGCGGCCGCACCTGTGACAAGTGCTATGCGTACGCACAGTCCCGTACGAAGGCGTTCTGCCTGCCGATGACTGCTTCACTGTGAATGACGCGACGAAGCCGAGGATCAGCGAACACAGCTAATATTTACGATGCGCATCAGCACTTCTAATGCCAATGAGACGACATAACCGCTCGTTATTGGCCGACCGACCGAGGTTTGTCAATAGACGCATCACTGATGCTGCCGACGCAAGGACTGGAAGTTCGCGCTAATGGTCAAGTGGTAAGCGCGTTGCAATCGACCGCTAGCCCAGCCCGTATGTCCTGTGGCTGACGACCACATGTCGGCCGCATGTCGGCAGCGCATTTCGTCTTGAAGTACGCACTTTGAAGCTAGTACCGTGCCGGTAACTGCTCGAAAGCCGGCTCCCCGCCAGCACCGCAGGGGCCCTACCCCGCCACCCGTCACCGACGTTCAATCCGACTCTGTCACAGCCAAATACATCGGTCCTGAGGGGAAGTTATACACCCAATACGACCGCCCAGAGAGTGCGCCGAAGGAGCCGACATGGCAGTCGATGCTGACCCTGCCAACCGGGAATGGATGGAGTCGACGACACCCGCTCATCGGAAACCAGGATGTCAACAGCCGCGTGGGAGGCCGACGCGGATGACTAGGCAGGCGTCCTGGAAGGTGTTGTGCCACAGATTGATCGGTGCCGGTAGAAAGATGCCAGCGGTTCAGCGCCACGCCCAGGCATTAGATTGCTGCCAGAGTGCTCCGCCGTATCGCCCGGAAACCCAACTCGGCAACAGCGAACGGAGAAGGGAGACCTGCTGGTGGTAGAGCAATTTGAAGGCGCGTCGGCGATCGTCAGCGGCGGCGCGGGCGGCCTCGGTGAGGCGACGGTGCGACGGCTCCACGCCGACGGTCTGGGAGTAGTCATCGCCGATCTCGACGTCGACAAGGGCAAGGCACTGGCTGACGAATTGGGCAGCAGGGCGGTCTTCGTCAGCACCGACGTCACCAGCCAAGACAGCATCCTGGGTGCCATCGAGGAGGCCAATCAGCTCGGACAGCTGCGCTACGCAGTAGTCGCCCACGGTGGCTTCGGGGTCGCACAGCGGATCGTGCAACGCGACGGCACACCAGCCGATTTCGGCGCCTTCACCAAGACCATCGACCTTTACCTGAACGGCACCTACAACGTGGCACGGCTGGTGGCCGCGTCGGTCTCGGCCGCCGAACCCCAGGCGAACGGGGAGCGGGGCGCGATGGTACTGACCGCCTCGATCGCCGGCTACGAAGGCCAGATCGGCCAGACCGCCTATGCCGCCGCGAAAGCCGGCGTCATCGGCCTGACAATCGCGGCCGCGCGTGACCTCAGTTCGGCGCAGATCAGGGTCAACACGATCGCACCGGGAACGATGAAGACGCCGATCATGGAGGCGGTCGGCAAAGAGGCCATCGCCCAGTTCGCCGCCAACATTCCGTTTCCGAAGCGGCTCGGCACACCGGCCGAATTCGCCGACGCTGCTGCGTTTCTGCTCACCAACGGCTACGTCAACGGTGAAGTTATGCGCCTCGACGGTGCGCAGCGCTTCGGCCCGAAGTAGCACTGAAATGCCCTCATCACTCACTGGCAAGAAAGCCGGGACCGTGGCCATCGTATGCGTGGAATGTCAAAACGGCATGCTAGGAAGGGATTCGGTGCTGCCTGCGCTGGCGGCCGACGCCGGTAAACTGGTGCAAAACCTGAGCCGGTTGCTGTACGCGGCCCGCGGCGGTGGCATACGCGTGGTTCATGCGACATACGAGGGAACCTCGGGTGGCAGGCCCACAGGGACGGCTCGTCTTTGGCGGGCGCTGGGCCCGGCGATCGCCGAATGGGAACCCGGCGCGACGGCCACCAAGGTGATTGACGAACTACTCGCACCCGGCGATCTCGTGCTCGCGCGACACCACGGGCTGTTCCCCACCCTAGACACCGAATTGTTGCCGGTGCTGCGGGACCTCGGCATTCAGACCATAGTATTAGTAGGGGTGTCACTGAATTTGGCTTTGCCGCACACGGCAGGGCACGCCACGCAGGCGGGTTTCGAGGTTGTCGTACCGCGAGACGCGGTGGCCGGCACCCCCACCGAGTACGGCGAACAAGTCTTGGACAACACCATCGCGGTGCTGGCCCGGCTCACCACCGTTGACGATCTTATTGCCGAGTGGTCGGACTCAGGCGCCTTCGGTGCTAGCGCGTGACCACCTGTCCCCCGCACTGCTTCACGAATGCGGCTGCAGACCAAGGGTTATCGCCTACCTGATCGATTCATTCTGCAACGGCGAAGGAAACAAAGACAGACATCCTCAGCGGGATCCGTGCCGTCGAACTGGCAGCATGGACGTTCGTCTCTGCAGCGGGTGCGGTGCTGGCCGATTGGGGCTTAGGTCCGTCACGCGGCGGTGGGCGGTGACCGTGCAACGACTAGGTGAGGCTGAGGTCAGTTGAGCATTTCGCTCCTTCTGGAAATGGCGGTGTCGGGTGATTCCGACCGGGTTGCGTTGGTGGACGACGATATTCGGCTGACGACCGCGGAGCTGAGTACGCTTGCCGACGGTGGTTCGGGTGTGGTGGCCGCGTCGGCGGCGTCGCACGTCGTCTATGTGGGCACTGGGGGAGCGATGCTGCCGCTGCTGATGTTCTCCTCAGCTCGGGCGAACCTGGCATTCACGCCGCTGAACTATCGTTTGAGCGCCGACGGCCTGCGTGAGCTCGTCGAGCGACTGCCCGACCCGCTGATCGTGGCGGACAGCGCCTACCGCGACATAGTGGCCGGCTGGGCCGAGAGGGTGATGGACTCCGATGACTTCGTCGACGCTGCGCGATCAGCCGAGGCTGCCAGCGAGTTCGCCGATCCAGACGATGTCGCTATCGTGCTGTTCACCTCCGGCACCACGTCGCGGCCGAAAGCCGTTGAGCTGACGCACAACAACCTCACCAGCTATGTCACCGGGACCGTCGAATACTGTTCTGCCGATCCTACCGATGCCGCGTTGGTATGCGTGCCGCCCTACCACATCGCCGGCGTGGGCGCAGTGCTGTCGAACATCTACGCGGGAAGGTCGATCGTGTACCAGCGCCGGTTCGATCCGCGGGAATGGGTGCGCCTGGTCCGTACCGAGGGGGTGACCACTGCGACGGTGGTACCGACGATGTTGGACCGCATCGTCGCTGTGCTCGAGGAGGAATCTACCGAGCTGCCAACGCTGCGCAATTTGGCCTACGGTGGATCGAAGGTCGCCCAGCCGTTAGTGCGCAAGGCACTCGAACTGCTGCCGCAGGTGGGTTTCGTCAATGCCTACGGACTGACCGAAACCAGCTCGACGATCGCGGTGCTCACCCCCGAGGACCACCGCCGGGCCCTCAGCAGCACCGACGAAGCCGTAGCGCGTCGGCTGAGCTCCGTCGGTCGCCCCGTTCCAGACATCGAGGTGCAAATCCGCGCTGACGACGGCAGCGTGCTCGCTCCAGGTCAGACCGGTGAGCTGTTCGTGCGCGGCCCACAGGTCTCCGGGCGGTACGCCGAGACCGGGTCAACGCTTGACGCGCAAGGCTGGTTCCCGACCAAAGACGTGGCCTCCGTTGATGAAGATGGCTATCTGTTCATCGGTGGCCGGTCCGACGACACCATAATCCGCGGCGGTGAGAACATCGCGCCTTCGGAAGTCGAGGACGTGCTTGTCGAGCACCCCGACGTCCGCGGCGTCGTCGTCGTCGGCGTCGACGACGACCAGTGGGGTCAATTGATCGTCGCTGTGGTCGTCCCCGAGTCTGGTGCCGAGCCGAAAGCCGACGAGCTGCGCGCATTCGCGAGAACAAGGCTGCGCGGGTCGCGCACTCCCGACCGAATCGTGTTCCGCGAAGCTGTCCCGACCACGCCAACCGGCAAGGTGCTGCGCCGGCAGATCCTCGAAGACTTGCTGGCCGCCGCTGGCGAGCAGTGAACTCGTTCATCGAGATATCAAGGAGTCAAGCATGATCAAGACCGGTACCCGGCTGCAAAGCCAAGTCTGTGACACTCAGGTGATCGTCGTCAAAGCCGCTGACAGCCTCGACGACCTGCGTTGTGGTGGCCACCCCATGGTTCCGCTAGGCGACGAACGGTCGAACGTCGCCGAGCCCGATCCCGCTTTCGCCAACGGCAGTTCCATGGGCAAGCGCTACGTCGATGCGGGTGGCGCCGAGGTACTCGTCACCAAGGCTGGTGCGGGCTCGCTCAGCGTGGGCGCGACGGCGTTGACACTGAAAGCAGCCAAGCCATTGCCGGCCAGCGACTGATCGGCACCGGTTCTGCGACTGCCCGTTTGCGTTTCGATCAGTGCGCGCAGTGTGGTGTGGTCATCTCAGACCACCTCGATGACCATCGCGGCGCCCATGCCACCCCCCGCGCACATCGACAGCACGCCGATGCCGCCGCCGCGGCGGCGCAGTTCGTAGATCGCCGAGGTGACCATCCGCGCACCCGTCGCGGCGATCGGATGGCCCAGGCTGATGCCCGAGCCGTAGACGTTGACGATTTCCTCGTCGAGTCCGAGTTCACGCGTGCATGCCAGCGCTTGGGCGGCGAACGCCTCATTGATCTCGAACAGCGCCACGTCCTGAAGCTTGAGGCCGGCGAGTCCGAGCGCCTTGGGAATGGCCGTGATCGGTCCACTACCCGTACGGTTGGGCGGCACCCCAACCACGCTCCAGGAAAGAACTTGTGCCAGTGCCTCTTCCGCGGCATTGGGAGCGGTCAGCGCCACCACCGCGGCCGCGTCGTTGACGCCCGACGAGTTGCCTGCGGTCACCGTGAAACCGTCGATCTCGGGATGTAGCAGCTTGAGCCCTGCGAGCGTCTCGAGGGCAGCGCTACGGCGCGGATGCTCGTCCTCGGCGAAAGTGATCGTGCTCCCGTCGGCCTGCGGAACCTGGATCGGCACGATCTCTTCGACAAACGAGCCTGCGTCCATCGCCTTGACCGCGCGCTGATGGCTTCGCAGTGCCCACTCGTCCTGGGCCTGACGGGGGATGCCGTACTGCACGGTGCAGTTGTGGCCGACGGTGATCGTCATGTCGAGGGCAGGAGCGTCCTCGGTCGATGGATGGGACAGTGGGAACCACGGGTCTTCGTAATCCTCAGCAGTCCCGCCGCTGCTGAATGGCTTTCGCTTCCTCAATAGTGGTGCGGTTGAGGAGGATTCCGTGCCGCCTGCGAGGACGGCCCGACTCATGCCCGCCGCGATCTGTCCTGCGCCGATCGCGATCGCCGAGAGGCTCGACGCACACTGCCTGTTGACGGCCAGACCGGGCACATTGGTCAGCCCGAGGTCGACTGCGATGTAGCGAGCACTGTCGCCGCCGCCCTGCATACTCTCCGCCAGCACGAGGTCGTCGAACTCGGCTGCGCCGAGACCGGACCGCTGCACCACGGCGGCGACCACCGGCTTGGCCAACTCAGTCGCAGGCGTATTCGCCAGCGTGCCCTTGCGCGCCGTTCCGATCGCCGTACGGGCAGCGGCCACGATCGCTGCGCGGGACGTGGTAGTGGCCATGTGTCTCCCTGGTCGTCTGAGTATTAGGTGGTTGCTCGGCGAGCGTGCACTGTGAGCGGCCACTAGCGCACCGAAATCACCCCGGCAATGCTAAGAGTCGCCGGATGTCGCGCACGTGTCATTCCTCTCGACACAGCAACGACATTCAATGGCGACGATCCTGCCGATTGAGCCGGATGGTCATACCTGGCTGCGCGCTGATGCTGGGTATAACCGCGGCCGCGCGTTCTCCGAACCGCAACCCGAATCGTCGCGAATTCCTGCAGAACCCGTTTGGCCGCCGTTACCGGATGCTCAGCAACATCGACCCCGCCACCGGTCCGCCACCCACCCCCACGGCGACGACTTCGGGAGACTTTGGAGCCTGCCGGTGCCCGCCCTCGCCCCACATTTGCACGCACGCCTCGTGCAAAAAGCCCATCCCGTGCAAGCGTCCGCCCGAGAGTTGCCCGCCGCTGGTGTTGATTGGAAGCGGGCCGTCCAGCGCGATACGCGCTCCGTCGTCGAGGAACTGACCGACCTTGCCGTGCTCGCAGAAACCCATGGCTTCCAACCACATAACGGTCAGGAAAGAGAAGCCGTCATACAGCTGAGCCATGTCGACGTCCGCGGGAGTCAGGGTCGTGTACTCCCACAGCGTGGCGGCCGAATCGTGGGCGGCCATCGTGGTGATGTCGGAGCGCTGATCCCAAGTAGCGCGTTCAAACAGGCCCGGTCCGACCGACTCCACCGTCAGAGGGTGCCGCGGCAAGCCGTTCGCGGCATCGCGGCGCGACACGATGACAGCAGTCGCGCCGTCACAAGGCACGTCACAGTCGTAGAGGCACAGGGGCTCGGAGATCATCCGGGCGCCAAGGTAATCGTCCATGCTCATCGGCTCGCGATAGATCGCGTCCGGGTTCAGCCCGGCGTTCTTGCGGGCGTTGATCGCGATGTGGCCCAAATGCTCCCGGGTCAGCCCGAAGTCATTCATGTAGCGCTGCGCGGGCATCGCTAGCCAGTTCGCCGCCGACAACGCGCCGAACGGCGCCACCCATTCCAGGTGCGGGGGCAGCGCGCCACCGCCGAAGAGCACCGACGCCCGACCGCCGCCGGACTGCTGCGCCGCGGTGGATTCCCACACCGATCGGTACACGACGACGTGGTTGGCCAATCCCAGGGTGACGGCCATACACGCTTCGATCGCCGGGCCGATTTGGCCCGCGGTCTCCGTCGCCGAGACAAACCAGCGGCACCGCAGTCCCAGCGCATTGCGGACCTCCTGGACGGTCGCGCCGGAAAACCCCCGGTCGGGCACGCCCGGCCCGGGGTAGCTCGCGATTCCGTCGACATCGTCGACGTGGAGACCCGCGTCCTCGATCGCTCGCACCACCGCCTCGAGCGTGAGATCCAGTCCCGTTCGACCGAGCCTGCGGCCGACCTGCGACTTGCCCGCTCCGGTCAAAACGGCTTTCCCGTTGAACGGACCGCCGCTCATGTGATCGCCTCCCGAACCGCTAAAGTTCTGGCGTAACGCCGCCCGGACCGTCGCACAGATCCACCGGCCCGAGCCATGGCTGTTCATCTCTGCGTGCGCACTACCCGACGCGCTTTGAGGCTATGGGCGCGGTGATGTCACTTCCGTGTAGACCTGCAACGGCCCCGGCCATCCCGCGCACCTGGGAGTCGACATCCAACTGACATCGGTCTGCCGGCGTCGCGGTCGCCTCGAATTCAATCGGAGTGTTGACTTCATGCCCTGTCTCCAAATCACCGGAGACGCATCATCTCGACCGGATCACGATCCGGGAACCATGTCAGTGTGGTCCAGAACACAACTGACATGGCACCGACATGAAACTGGCCCGACACTCGCCGGTGTCGTTGGTGGTGTTGCTAACTGTCGGACGGCTACGTGGACGTGCCGCTCATCTTGAGTGCTGGGAGCAGAGCAAATTGACTGTTCGATTGATCGGCTTCCTGCGCGGATGCAGGACTGACGTGTGGGCATGCGCAGCGTGAGGCGGTCGGCCTCGACGGATGAGTTCCATTGTGCAAGCGAATGACTGAATCGGCCGCGGCCAGTGATTCGTCGTCTGCTCGCCGCGGTGGCGGGTCCAGTCGGGTCGTCTCGCGTGTGGCGGCCGCGGCGATGATGGCTGCGATGGCGGCGATATTGCTGGCGCCTACGTCATCGGCCGACCCTACCGGTGACCTGAAGTCTGCGGTCGAGGCGAAGCGCGGTGGTTGTCCCGCGCTGCAGTCCGATCCGGAAGGCGGGAGCATTTGTCGGCGAGTGAATGCTCGATCACCTTGGGTGGGAAGCGTCAACCCGAATGGAAGGCAGTTTGAATGGGACGAGTACAGGACAAAGTAGTTCTGGTCACCGG
Source organism: uncultured Actinomycetota bacterium (assembly GCA_963820045.1). Classification (GTDB taxonomy): domain Bacteria; phylum Actinomycetota; class Actinomycetes; order Mycobacteriales; family Mycobacteriaceae; genus Mycobacterium. The sequence goes on along the minus strand of CAWFYN010000010.1, from coordinate 12,373 downwards.
TGGCGCCCGCGGCCAGCGCCGCAGCCATGCGGTCAAGTCGGCCGAGGAGGGGAAATGAAGAGGCTTGAAGGAAGAGTGGCGATCGTCACCGGCGGCGCCGGAGGCCTCGGCGCAGCGACGACAGCCAGGTTCGTTTCCGAAGGTGCACGCGTTGTCGTTGCGGATATCGACGAGGCTCGCGCCAACGAGGTCGCGGCCGAGCATGGTGACAAGGCGTTCGCCTTTGCGTTCGACGCGGCCGATAACGAGTCCGTGCGGACGATGATCGATCGCGTCGCCAGTCGCTTCGAAAAGATCGACATCCTCTACAACAACCTCGCGCTGCTGACCGAGGTGGCTGTGACCCAGGACACCACCGTCGTGGACACGCCTTTTGACGTGTGGAATGACCTGATGGCGGTGAATGCAGGAAGCTATTTCGCCGCGTGCAAGTTTGCCATCCCCCACATGCTGGCTAGAGGTGGCGGTGTAATCATCAATACGGCGTCCGGCTCTGCCCTCGCGGGCGAGGCTGTACGGACCACCTACGGCGTGTCAAAGGCCGCGGTGGTGGCGCTCACCAAATATGTCGCGACGCAATACGGGAAGAAGGGCGTTCGTTGCAACACGATCGCCCCTGGCCTGATCCTAACCGACACGCTAAAACGCGCCGCCCCAGAGCTTCTCAGCCTCATGAGCCGGCATATTCTGACTCCAAGCCTTGGCGAACCGGAGGACATAGCGGCTCTGGCCGCTTTTCTGGCCTCCGATGAATCCCGCTATATCAATGGTCAGCTCATATGCTGCGACGGCGGCCTTCTTGTGCACCTTCCCCACGTGGCTGAAATTGAAGATATGGTTAACGCACAGGTCGGACGCTGATCGGTGCGTTAGCAATGGGACATCGGTAGCTCGGCTGAGACTGGGCTTGGGAGCCGAGATATAACGCATTCTCTATCGTCCGGTATGCAATCCGCCGCCTGTTCTTGGAGTTTGGCGAAGAGCCAACTCATGATCCCGACACGCGCGTTCTGGCTACCGCAGACAGTTTCCATCGGCTGATCGGGGGTCGCCGCTGCACGAAGCGGGCATCGACTCGTCGGTGCGATCCGTTCTTTCGAGGGTGGTGACATGGACATGCCCCGGAAATGCTGAGGGGTATAGAAGATAGGAATGCGCGGTACACGGAGAGTTGCACTGGCGAGCGAGCCGACGCGATGCCCAGCCTAAGGGTCGTTGACCCGACCGCGCCGCGGGTCACTGTCGAGCGCCATCAGATGGCGGATCGTCCTTCCACCGTCAACGGCATGATCGTCGGCTTCCGCGAGTTCTGGGCCAAGTTCGACGTGTTCACGCGGGCGTTCGAGGAGCTCGTCTCCGCCAGGTACGACGTGCGCGGCTCAGAGCGGGTCGACGGCACGCATCCGCGTTCCGGGGCGGTGCTCGAGCGGTGGCACGAGTTCGGGCGCACCGTCGACTGGGCGATCTCCGGCCTCGGCGGGTGCGGGGGTTGCGCACCATGGGCTGTCATGGACGCGTGCGAGTTGGAGGCCCTCGGCGTGCCGACGGTGACGCTGATCACGCCGGACCTGGTCGCACTCGGTCGACGCGTAGCGGAGGCGCGTGGGTGGCCCGACCTGCGCATCGTGACCCTGCCGCAGTTCCTCGACGACCTTACCGACGACGAGGTCCGCATCCTCGCGGAGGAGAAGTACGAGGAGATCATCGCGGCTCTGACCACCCCGATCGGTCCGTAGTTCCGTGCCGGCGGCGATGAACACGGTCGACCTCACGGTCGACGGCGACCGCTTCGAGGCTGTCTGGGAGGCGCTTCTCGAGAAGGGCTGGTCCGACGGACTGCCGGTCGTGCCGCCGACGCCAGAACGCGTCGAGGCCATGCTCGGTGGACGCGATCCGAGCCAGGTGCACGTGACTCTGGGAGGTGACGAGCCCGGCGCGATGTACAGCTTCGGGAACATCGGCACTCCCGCGAACACCGGCCAGATCGCCGCCAACGCAGTGATGGCCGGCTGCCGGCCCGAGTACTTCCCCGCCGTGCTCGCCTCGCTGCGGGCAATCACGGCGTCGGGCAACGGGGCCGACTTCCTCGGCGCCGCGGCGCCGCTGCTCGTGTTCAACGGTCCCGTCCGCCACGAGCTGGGCATCAGCTCCAGTCATGAGATGTTGAGCATGGTGCACCGGGCCAATGCCACGATCGGCCGGGCGGTACGTCTGGTTCTGCGCAACGTCGGCGGCGCCACGCCTGACCGCCTGTTCGACGTGCAGTTCGGGATGCCCGGCCGCACTGCGATGGTGATGGGCGAGCACGAGGAAGAGAGCCCGTGGGCGCCGTTCGCCGGAGGCGGTAGCGCTGTCACCGTATTTGCGGCCTGCGGCACCATGCCGGTCAACTACCACCAGGTACCACAGCGAGTCGAGGAGCTGTTGTTGATCCTCAGCAAGTGCCTCGACTACGTCCGCGGTAACCGGCTAGGTCCGTGGCCGGATACCAGCGCGCTGTTCGTGCTGTCCCCGAAGCACGCGCGGGCGTTTTCCGCCGAAGGGTGGACGAAGGCGCGCGTCGAGGACGAGTTGACCGCGGTCATGAACGACCACTACGACATCGAGCTGCCGTCGATCGCGGAAAAGCTCGAGCTCATCAACCGCGGCCGCGACCCGCACGAGCCGCCGATGACGATCCCCATCCCCGAAGACCGCGTGCACATCCTGGTGGCCGGCGGCGTCGCCGGATGGCACTCACTCATGATCCCGACGCGCGCGTTCACGGTGCCCCAGACGGTTCCCATCGTTTGATCAAACCGATCGCCACCAATCACGCGAGGTCTTGGATGGAGGGTTCAATCCACTTTTCCCATATCGATGCCGTACGGCCATCAGCGAATTCATAACGCACCATCTCCTCGGCCGGTACGTCATCGAGGTGCTTGATCGACGGTCCACCCCTCATTCGATGATTCCCCTTTCACTTCTGCTTGGTGCACGGTCAATCGATCAGGTCGAGCGCGGCGCGCACGATGCTGTCGGTGTCGATGCCATGCCGGCCGAAGACCTGCTCCAGCGACCCGGACTGCCCGAACCCGCTGACCCCCAACGACTTGCCGGGCGCCCTGTTGATCGACGGCAGAAATGCCAACGTATGCGGGTGTCGCGATTCGGGTTGCTTCAACTTCAGACACGCCACACCGGCGGGATGCTCACCGGACTCACTGTCGACCCGACGACTTTCGCAAAGACGTCGGATGCCGGACAACTCGTTGGCGGGGCTCCCTCACATAGCGCAGACTGATCGACTCACCGTAGGGCAGATCCCGGCGTGGGTCGAGGACATGGTGAGGTAATACGCACTGTCAGATTTGGTCGCTGGACGGCCTCCGTAGATTGTGCCTGGCCGTGCCGGGGATAGCCGAAGAACTTTTCGAAGTTGGCATCGCTGATCGGCTGAGCGCTGTTGCGTTCTGCCGCCGCGCGTAGTGCATCGAGGCGAGCGCGCGCCTTCCGGAGTTCGCTCGCCGAGCACTCATGCTCCTCAAGTCGTTTGATCAACGCCACCGCCTCGTCGATCTCGAGTCGAAGTCGTTGGCCCGCTTCCCCGAAGGTCAGTAAGTCGTGGTCGTCTTCGTCCATCTTTTCGCGCGGTGTGTCGGTAGGGCGGTCCATGGCGGCCATGCAGTACCTCTCAGCCCGTAGACGACGGGTAACGTGCGTCATATAGTCTGTGATACGTCCCGTCAGAAAACAAGACGGAAGTCAGAATTTCGCAGTTATCCGAAGGCAAAGGCGAAGGAGCATTATGCCGCTTCTGGATGAGCATCAGATCGTGTCTGTCGATGACCACTTGGTGGAACACCCACGCGTGTGGCAGGACCGGTTACCGGCCGCGATGCGCGAAGCTGGGCCGCGCATCGTCGAGATGGACGGCAAGCACATGTGGACCTACGACGGTGACATCTTCCCGACCATCGGGCTCAACGCCGTCGCAGGCAAGCCACCCGAGGAGTGGGGTATGGACCCCGTCCGCTACGAGGACATGATCCCCGGCTGTTATGACCCGACCGCCCGGGTCGCCGACATGGACCTCGACGGGGTGCAGGCGGCGCTGTGTTTCCCGTCGTTCCCCGGTTTCGGCGGTGGCACGTTCCACCGGGCCAAGGACAAGGACTTGGCGCTGCTTTGCGTTAAGGCATGGAACGACTTCTCCATTGACGAGTGGTGTGCCACCGCACCCGACCGGTACATCCCGTTGGCGATTCTGCCGACGTGGGACATCGACGCGGCCGTCGAGGAGGCCAAACGGGTGGCGGACAAAGGTGCGCGGACCATCTCCTTCCCGGATAGCCCGGTTCCACTGGGGCTGCCGTCGTTTCACTCTGATCATTGGGATGGGCTGTGGCAGGTCTGTTCGGACGCGCACATCCCGGTGTCGCTGCACTTCGGGTCGGGATCCTTTGTCCCAGGTTTTTCGTTTTCCTCGAGCACGCCGATCCCGGGTCAAATGGTCGCGCCTGACGCACCGTTCGCGGTGGCGACCACGCTGTTCTCCACCAATCTGATGTGGACGACGGTGGACTTGCTGTTTTCCGGCAAGCTGCAACAGTTCCCGGACCTTCAGTTCTCGTTGGCCGAAGGCGGTATCGGCTGGGTGCCCTACATCCTGGAGCGCACCGACTACGTATGGGAGCGGCACCGCTACTACCAGGCGATCGACTTCGACACCCGGCCGTCGGAGCTGTTCCGCAAGCACTTCTGGGGCTGCTTCATCGACGATGAGCATGGGCTGAAGAACCGGCTCGAGGTCGGAATCGACCGGATAATGCTCGAAATCGACTTTCCACACAGCGACTCGAACTGGCCGAACTCGCGCAAGCGTGCCGCCGAGGTGCTCGCTGATGTACCCGACGAGGAGTGCGCGCTGATCGTCGAGGAAAACGCCCGCCGCATGCTGAGCTTCCCGCGGACGTCGGGCGCGGACCCGCGGCTAACCGGCGTCTAGCGCTGCTCGGTGCGGTCAGCGTTGGCGGGCGGCGCCAAAGTCTTTGTGTCGCAGTTCATAGAGAACGATTTGGAGTGTTGTGTCCAAGCGTCAACCACGAATGGAAGGCAGATTGATGGGACGAGTACAGGACAAAGTGGTCTTGGTTACCGGCGGCGCCCGCGGCCAGGGCCGCAGCCACGCGGTCAAGCTGGCCGAGGAGGGTGCGGATGTCATCCTCTTCGACATCTGTCACGACATCGAGATGAACGAATACCCGCTGGCGACGCCGCGCGATCTTGAAGAGGCCGGCCTGGAGGTGGAGAAGACCGGGCGAAGGGCCTACACCGCCGAGGTCGACGTCCGGGATCGTGGCGCGTTGGCCCGCGAACTCGAAAGGGCCTTAGCAGAATTCGACAGACTGGATGTGGTGGTCGCCAATGCGGGCATCTGTCCACTCGGCGCGAACCTTCCGGTTCAGGCCTTCGCCGACGCGTTGGACGTCGACTTCATCGGCGTCGTCAACACCGTCCACGCCGCCTTGCCCTACCTGAAATCCGGCGCGTCGATTATCACCACCGGGTCGGTCGCCGGGCTCATCGCAGGGTCTCAGCCCCCAGGGGCGGCCGGCCCCCAAGGACCGGGCGGAGCCGGTTACTGCTACGCCAAACAGCTGGTGGATTCCTACACTCTTCAGCTCGCCGGCCAACTGGCCCCACAGTCGATTCGCGCCAACGTCATTCACCCCACGAACGTCAACACCGCGATGCTGAACAGCGAGCCAATGTACCGGCAGTTCCGCCCGGACCTTCAGGCCCCCACACGCGATGATGCACTGTCGGCATTCCCCGCCATGCAGGCGATGCCCACGCCATACGTCGAACCATCGGACATCTCGAATGCCGTGTGCTTTCTGGCCTCCGACGAGTCCCGCTTCGTGACCGGCGTGCAGTTCAAGGTCGACGCCGGGGCAATGCTGAAGTTCTGAGTGAAGTGGGCAGTGACCAGGACCGAGACGGCCTATGGCGTCGTCCTGCCAGCTCGGTGACGTACCGCGAACAGTTCGGCACCCCCCTGGTGACGACCCCGATGAGAATGGAGCACCGCCAATGCCATTGGCGATAACCGAGGACCACCGAGCGCTCGCCGACGTCGCGAAGGCGATGGTCGCCGGACGTTCCGGCACGGCGGGCGCACGCCGCATTCTGCTTGAGCCGAAGGAGCAGGGTCGCTGGTGGCTAGAGGACGGCTTGTGGAAGGAGATCGTCTCCACGGGATGGCTCGGCCTGCACGTCGATGCCCAGTTCGGTGGCGAGGGTTACGGACTGCCCGAGTTGACGATCGTGCTCGAGCAGCTGGGCCGCGCCGCCATCGGCGGCCCGTTTCTGCCGACTGTCGCCGCGTCGGCGGTGATCGCCGAGGCCGGTACAGACGAGCAGCGTCGGCGATGGCTGCCAGGGCTGACGTCCGGTGACATCGTGGCCGGCATCGGCACAACCAGCGATGCCACTCGGTCGGAGTCGGTCGTAACTGCGAATGTCGTTGCCGCTCTGGCTGAATCGGCCGCGGATATCTTCCTGATACCGGTCGGCGACGATCTGGTGCTGGTCGAGTCGGGCGCCGGCATCGTGACGCGAAGCATCGAGACCACCGACCAGGTCATGCGCCCGATCACGGTGCTGGGCTTATCGTCGGCTCCCGTCGCCGACGTGTTTCCCGGTGCCGCTTCCATCGCGGCCCGGCTCATCCGGCTACTCGCGGCCGCTGAGGCAGTGGGTGGTCTCGCCGCCTGCACCGAGATGGCGACGGCCTATGCGGCCACCCGCGAACAGTTCGGACGTCCGATCGGCTCCTTTCAGGCCATCAAGCACCATTGCGCGAACATGCTGCTCGACACCGAACTGTCGGTTGCCGTCACCTGGGATGCTGCGCGCGCCAACGGTTCCGAGGCCGAATTGGCCGCAACGATGGCTGCGGGGCAGGTGCTGCCCGCCTATCAGCGGGTCGCGTTGCAGAACGTGCAGGTGCACGGCGGCATCGGCTACACGTGGGAACACGACGCCCACCTGTACGTCCGCAGGGCAACGGTGCTGCTCACCTTCGCGGGCGGACAGGACACGCTGCACGAGAACGTGGCCGAGCAGCAGAAGCAGGGCCAACGTCGCTGCCATTCAGTCGATTTGCCACCAGAGGCCGAGCAGTATCGCAGGGCGGCTGAGGAATTTCGGGCGGAACTGATGCGCACCGACGCCGCCGGACAACGGAAACTCTGGGCTCACAGCGGATATCTCCAGCCGCATTGGCCGAAACCCTATGGCAGAGCGGCGGACTCCGTCGGACAGTTGATCATCGAGGAAGTGCTCGACGGACTCGAGAAGCCCAGTCTCGGACTTGGGGGGTGGGTGCTGCCGACGCTGTTGCAGCACGGCAGCGACGAGCAGATCGAGCGCTTGATGTGGCCCAGTCTGGAGGGCGAGTTGCGCTGGTGCCAGCTCTTCAGTGAGCCGGGCGCGGGTTCGGATGCGGCGGCGGTGGTCACCAAGGCCAAGAAGGTCGACGGCGGCTGGTCAGTTACCGGACAGAAGGTGTGGACCAGCGAAGCCATGACCTGCGAGCGGGGCGTGGCCACGGTGCGCACCGATCCGGATGCGCCCAAGCACAAGGGCATCACCGCGATGATCATCGACCTCGCCGACTCTGGTGTCAGGATCCAGCCGCTGACCGAAATCACCGGCGAGACATTGTTCAACGAAGTGTTCTTCGACGACGCTTTCGTGCCCGACCGCGACGTCGTTGGCGCCGTGAACGGCGGCTGGAAAGTCGCAATGGCGACGCTCGGCAATGAGCGGGTGTCGATCAGCGGTGGTTCGGTGACGATGGCCGCCGATGCGCTGCTCGACTTGCTCGCACGTCACCGGCCCACCGACGGCGGGCTGGCACGCGACGTCGGCGCACTGCTCATCGAGTCGTATGCCGCAGGCGCACTGAACCTTCGGCAGGCTGCCCGCGCGGTGTTCGACACCGGACCCGGGATAGAGGGCAACATCGCCAAACTGTTCGGCGCCGAGCACGCCCAGCGAGTCGCCGAGCTGGCGCTCCGCATTGCGGGGGGGTCACTGCTTACCGGAGGCGAAGGCGACGTGATGCACGACTATCTGTTCAGCCGGTGCCTGACCATCGCAGGCGGGACGTCCGAAGTCCTGAGAAATCTCATCGCCGAACGCATTCTCGGGCTGCCTCGAGAGCCGGTGGCAAGGTAGCCGGAATCTGTCAACCTGAATGAGGCACTGTTGAGCGGTATTTACTGAGTGGCCTCCTCGGTGTGGTCTGGTTTGTTGATCCAAGAGCCGCTGGGCAGTTTCGGTGGTTCGGGCGGCTTTTGGACGAACCGTTCTGGGTGTGCGGCGTAGGCAGCGTCGAGCACGCCGGCGCGCTTCTCGCGGATGATCGCGGCGGTGCCGTAGTGCACGTCGGCAGGAACATGCAAACCCAGTCCGGTATGGCGATGTTCGTCGTTGTATCAGCCGAAGAAGATCTGGCAGTGCCGGCGGGCAGCCTCGATCGAGTCGAACCGGTCGGGGAAGTCGGGCCGATATTTCAACGTCTTGAATTGCGCCTCGCTGAACGGGTTGTCGTCGGAGACGTGTGGACGTGAGTGCGACTGGGTGACGCCGAGGTCGGCGAGTAGGAACGCCACCGGCTTGGAGGTCATCGAGGAGCCGCGGTCGGCGTGGATGGTCAACCGGTCGCGGCCGATGTCCTGCTTGGCGCAGGTTTGACGGATCAATACTTCAGCGAGCGCAGCACTTTCGCGACTAGCGACCATCCATCCGACCACGTAGCGGGAGAAGATGTCCAAGATCACGTAGAGGTAGTACCAGCTCCACTTCGCCGGGTCGCGCAGCTTGGTGATATCCCAACTCCACACTTGGTTCGGCTCGAACGCGACCAGCTCGGGTTTGACCGTTGCTGGATGGGTGGCCTGCCGGCGGCGCTCCCGGCTCTCACCGGCTTGGCGCAGCAGCCGGTAGAAGGTCGAGGTCGAGCCGAGGTAGTGGCCTTCGTCCACCAGTGTGGCCCACACCTCGGTCGGCGAGGTATCGACGCACCGCTCGCTGTGCAACTCAGCCAGGATCGCCGCCCGCTCGGCGGCGGACAGCGCCCGCGGCTGCACCCGGTCGGTGTGCAGGATCGGCGCCGGCCGCTGCGGCGGCGGGCTTTGCCGGTGCCGGCGGTAGTAGCTGGCTTGGGCGACACCGACGACATCGCAGGCGCTGCGCACGCCGATCTTGGGCGCCAGCTCGGCGATCGCTGCGTCGCTCACTTCATCGACCCGTTCTCGGGCTCCGTGCTCTCGGAGAGCGTCTCCAAGAGCGCGTGCAGTTTTGCCTGGACGTCCACCACGAAGCGGGTCTCGGCCAGCTCCTGCTCCAGTTGGTGTTTTTCGGCCTCCAGCCGGGCGATCCGCTCGGCCTGTGGGTCACGCCGCTTACGTCCGCGCGGAACGGCCAAGCCGGCCAGCGCGCCAGCGTCGCGGGCCTGCCGCCACTGCACAATGTGGCTGGAATACAGGCCCTCCCGGCGCAACAGCGCACCCTTCTCGCCTTCGGGAGCAGCGTCGTAAGCAGCCAAGGATCTCCAGCTTGTACTTCGCGGTGAACGTCCGGCGCCTGGCACGCTCAGGCACCTCAGGGTCGGGACGTTGCGTCCCAGCGTCATTCATCCGACCAGGATCTTCGATCCCGGTCGCTCGCACCGACGTGGTCACCTTGTTCGCCATCTCGGGGAAGCTCTCCATCCCCGCCCTCGGGTCACTGTTTCTGCGCCAGGGCACCGTGTACTCCGGCGGGACACCATGGACGCGCGTGCATGAAGCATGTTTGCGCAAGCAACGCTTCACCGATCATCACCTGAAAGCGGCCTTCGACCATAGCTTCGACGCTGTGCTGGCCGCGACGGCCGCACGGGGTCGGCTCGACGAACAGATCCTCGACGTGGCGGCCTCGGCACGGTTCGCCGACACCTTTAATCGGCTGGGTTGCCTATGTGGCATTTCTGACGGGATGGTCGATCAACTCCATTTCCAGGGCCTCCCACGTGACAGTCGATACCATGGGCGCACCCATTCCCTAGTCCCGACATCGCGCGCGCCGTTGGGACCGGCAGCTTCCCACGTCGCGTCATGGCGTTCCGGGAGGTCCGACTCAGACCTGCTGAAACGCAACCAGTCAGCGAGTCGAGAGACTTCGCGCTCGGCAGGCGGCGAACGTCGTCGAATTGCTTATGTTGCCGTCCCGTTGTCGTCGACCGTGCTCTTAAGCCCGCGTAGGAGCAGGTCCAATAGCGTCTCGAATTCCGCATCGGAGCCGAATCGCGCATCGCTGAAAATCTGGCGGGCATCCATCGTCTCGCCGACCATTGCTTGGAGCCGATCCGGCAACGCGGTCGGTGCAATAAGGTCTTCGTCTCTTAGCGCCGACGCCAACGTGAAGAACGACAGTCCAAGGAATACGCGCATCGCGAGGGCTGGCTCGATGCCTCCATGGATCATGGACGCAATGTGGCGGCGCATGTGCTCGGCGATCCGCTCGAGCTGTTCAGCGTTGGCGCCCAGTACTTGTCCGCGAAAGAAAAGGAGATCGGCCAACGATGGGTGACTCCTCAGGCTCTCGCGGAGGGCGCGGTAATGAACGCGAAGTTCGACGTCCCACGGCTGGTCGGTCGAGTCACGATGGTTGGCATAGAGCTCTGCTGCTGCACGATCAGCCATCGCGTCGAGAAGCTCGTCGCGCCCGCGGTAATAGGAGTAGATGGTCATCACGCCCACGCCGAGACGGGTGGCCAGGGCGTTCATTGTGAGCCCGTCGAGGCCGTTCACGCGGGTGAGTTCCAGAGCAGCTTCGACGATCTGAGATTGTGTGAGCGAGCGGGGGACGCCACCCTTGCGGCGGCTTCTCGAACCACGTGAGGAGGGCTTTGTCACGTCAGTTCTCCTGTGATCGCTTGGGGGGTGCGCTACCACGGTGGCGCAACGCGTTCGGGCCTACGTAGTCGCGCGCCGTCGCAGTCGGCGATTCCGTCAGAGTCTACGACCGCCAAGATCGCAGAGGCGCTTTGGTTTCGTGCGCCGCTGACCGCGGCCCCAGGGGCGTCGCGGCATATAAACTTCCTGCGTGTCGTGTGGCATACGGTATCTAATATTGACAGCTCGCAGGCGGGATGTCACGCTGGTCGCACCTCCGCCAAGGAAGCTGCAGCGATCAATTAGGCCTGTGGCTTTCTTCCTGAGAGCTTATGCCCTGAGAGGAGCCGATGAATCAGCTCGAATCCGTTGGACTCGAATTTCTTGACCGCTCTCCCGTCCGAGTCAGTCAAGTGCGCGTCATCAACGCCTCAGTTGGTGATGTATTCGCAGCGGTGGCAACCGATCCCGCGAGTTGGGGAAAGTGGTGCCCCGGCTTCAACGAGGCGAGTAGATGGCTCACTCCGATGCCGCCCGGCGTAGGCAGCCAGCGCGAGATGCACGCCTTTGGGATGACGATCGCCGAGACGGTGCTGGCTTTCGAACACAATCAACGCTTCGCTTTCCGCGTCGACACGGTCGGTATGCCGCTGATGAAGGCGTTCCTCGAGGAATGGACGTTCGCTGCGGTGACCAACTCACCGCAGGCCACCACGGCCACCTGGACGATGGCGGTCGACTCGTCATTGCCACCACCTGTCATGCGTGCCTGGCTGATCATCCAAATCAAGGTCATGATGCGCATCGCAACAAGGCGACTGGAACGACTTGTAGCGCAACCGGACCGGCCACGACCATCGGTGCCGTGAGCGACCCATCACCGCGCCCAAGCCGTGTCACCCACGCATCACCGAGGGAATCGCAGCATTCGGCGCGCGTTGATTTCGACGATTTTCTCGACCTCATCGTCGGGGATGTGCGCTAGCATCTCGGCAGCGCGCTTGCGGCTATTCGGCCAGTTCGAGTCGGAGTGTGGATAGTCCACCTCAATGGTGATGTTGTCGATGCCTACCTTGTGTCGGTTTTCCAGTCCATGCTCGTCGTCGATGAAGCAGCCGTAAAAGTGTTGGCGGAAAAGGTCGGTGGGTCGGGCATCGAAATCAATATCTTGGTAGTACCGATGACGCTCCCAGCCGTAGTCACAGCGCTCGAGAAGGTAGGGAATCCATCCGATGCCACCCTCGGCGAGTGAGAACTGAAGTTTTGGGAACCGTTGCAGGGCACCCGAGAACAGCAGATCGACAGTGGTCCACATCAGGTTGGACGAGAACAGGATCATCGCCACCACGAAGGGTGCGCCCTGATCCAGCACTTCGGGTCCGTTCGCTACCTTCTGGAATGGGAAGCCGGGCACGTAGGATCCCGATCCGAAGTGCAAGGAA
>CAWFYN010000009.1:0-12229 GCA_963820045.1 uncultured Actinomycetota bacterium | reverse complement strand
AATCGCGGCCAGCCCTTGGCCGCCGCCGATGCACATCGTCTCCAGCCCGTAACGCGCTTCGCGACGGTCCACTCGCGCAACAAGGTGGCGAGCATTCGTCCACCCGTGGCACCGACCGGATGGCCGAGCGAGATTCCGGAGCCGTGCACGTTGATCGGTCGGGTCTGCGGCACCGAAATTCCATTCCCGTATCACCGCGAGTGCTTGGGCGGCAAAGGCTTCGTTGAGTTCGATCAGGTCGATGTCGGACAGTTGCAAGCCGGCTTTGGCCAGCGCGGCTTCGGTGGCGGGCACCGGGCCGATCCCCATGATGTTGGGCGCCACCCCTGCCAGGCCCCACGAGACCATGCGAACCAGTGGCGTCAGGCCGATTCTGCCGCCTTCTCGCGCGTGGTCACCACGCACATGGAAGCGGCGTCATTCTGCCCGCTGGCATTGCCGGCCGTCACCGTTGATTTCGGATCCTCTTTCACCAGAACGGGTTTGAGCTTTCCCAGCGACTCCACCGACGTGTCGGCGCGGGGATGCTCGTCGGCCTCGACGAGTTCCTCGCCCTGTCGGTTCCGGATGGTCACTGGAATGATTTCCTCGGCGAGGATGCCGTCCTTCTGCGCGGCAACGGCACGCTGATGCGACCGCACGGCGAGTTCGTCCTGCTCCTGGCGCGAAATGCTGTACTGGCGGCGCAAGTTCTCCGCCGTCTCGAGCATGCCGCCCGGGACCGGATAGCCGCGGCCGCCCGCAGTGGTGCGTCCCCGGGCCAGCCCGTCATGCACCCGTACGCCGTTACGGGCGCCACCCCAGCGCATGTCGGTGGAGTAGAAGGCGACGTTGCTCATGCTTTCGCACCCACCGGCGACGACGAGGTCATTGTCGCCGACACCCACTTGCAGACACGCCTGGATGACTGCCTGCAGGCCCGACCCGCAGCGTCGATCGACCTGCATGCCGGGAACGGTCACCGGCAAGCCGGCATCCAAAGCCACCACGCGTCCGATTGCCGGCGCATCGCTGTTGGGATAGCAATGGCCGAGAATCACGTCTTGCACGGCGTCGGGCGCCAGCCCGGTTCGCTCGAGCAACCCTTTCAGCGCGGTGACACCGAGGTCGACGGCGCTCTGCCCCTTGAACATTCCGCCATAGCGCCCGATCGGCGTCCGGACGGGTTCACAGATCACGGCTTCCCGCATCGCGTCACCCATCTCAGAGATGCCGGCCGCCGGTGATTTCCATGACGGTGCCGGTCATGTACGACGACAGGTCGGAAGCCAGGAACAGCGCCACACTCGCGACCTCGCTGGGCTCGCCGGCCCGGCCCATCGGCACCTCGGCGACCTTTGAATCCCAAATGCGCTGCGGCATAGCCCAGTCATGGCAGATCGGATCAAACCGGGAGCGATCGCGTTCACCCGGACACCCAGGTAGGCCAACTCTTTGGCGGCCGCCTTGGTCATGCCGACGATGCCGGCCTTGGCGGCCGAGTAGTTGGTCTGGCCGACCATGCCGACCTTCCCCGACACCGAGGACATGTTGATGATCGCGCCCCGCTTGTTTTCCCGCATGATCGCTGCGGCCAGCCGGATGCCGTTCCAGGTCCCTTTCAGATGTACGGCGATGACCTGGTCGAACTGCTCCTCGGTCATCTTGCGCATCGTCGCGTCACGGGTGATCCCGGCATTGTTGACCATGATGTCCAGGCCGCCGAAACGCTCGACCGCGGTCTGGATCAGGGTTTCGACGTCGGACGACTGCGTGACATCGCACCGCACCGCGACGGCGACGTCGTCACCGCCCAGCTGCTTGGCCGCGACTTGGGTTTCCTCGAGATTGACGTCGCCGAGCACAACTCGCGCCCCCTCGGCGACAAAGCGCTCTGCGATGGCCAGACCCAGTCCTTGCGCTCCGCCTGTGATTACTGCGGTCTGACTTGCCAACAACGACACCTGGATCACACATCCTTCACTGTTTCGCTACCACCGGGCACGTCCGCGGCAAACATCATATTTGATATAGGATCCTGCTCTGGACCGGGGTGCCCCGGATCCGGAGAGGAGCGTGGAGCCGATGGCCACCACCGAATTCGCGGAAGTCTCCGACGACGATTTCCGCGAGATCCTGGCTCAGACAAGGCAATTCGTCCGCACCGCCGTCGTCCCCCGCGAGCAGGAGATCCTCGACGAGGACCGCGTCCCCGACGACCTGCGGGACGAAGCCAAGAAGATGGGACTGTTCGGCTACGCGATTCCCCAGGAGTGGGGCGGCCTTGGGCTCAACCTCATGCAAGACGTCGAGCTGGCGATGGAGTTGGGCTACACGTCACTGGCCCTGCGTTCGATGTTCGGCACCAACAACGGCATCGCCGGACAGGTCCTGGTCGGGTTCGGTACCGACGAACAGAAATCCCGCTGGCTGGAGTCCATCGCATCTGGCGACGTCGTCGCCTCCTTCGCGCTGACCGAGCCCGGCGCCGGATCCAACCCCGCCGGCTTGCGGACCAAAGCCGTTCGCGACGACAACGATTGGGTGATCTCCGGCCAGAAGCGCTTCATCACCAACGCACCCGTCGCCGACCTGTTCGTGGTATTCGCGCGCACCCGGCCCGCTGACGACCAGGGCCCCGGGATCGCGGTGTTCCTGGTTCCCGCAGACACCGCCGGCGTCGAGGTGGGCGCCAAGGACGCCAAGATGGGCCAGGAAGGCGCCTGGACGGCCGATGTCAGCTTCACCGACGTCCGCGTCGGATCAGATGCACTCGTTGGAGGCAGCGAAGACGTCGGCTACCGGGCCGCGATGACGTCGCTGGCGCGCGGGCGCGTCCACATCGCCGCGCTGGCGGTGGGCATAGCGGCGCGTGCGCTTGACGAATCGGTCGCCTACGCCGCCACCGCGACCCAGGGCGGTGCGGCCATCGGAAGCTTCCAGTTGGTGCAGGCGATGCTCGCCGACCAGCAAACCGGCGTGATGGCCGGCCGCGCGCTGGTGCGCGATGCCGCGCGGCTGTGGGTCTCAGGCGAGGATCGCAGGATTGCGCCGTCGGCCGCGAAGCTCTTCTGCACCGAAATGGCCGGCGAAGTGGCGGATCTCGCCGTCCAGATTCACGGCGGCAGCGGTTACATGCGTGGCGTTGCCGTCGAACGCATCTACCGGGACGTGCGCCTGCTGCGGTTGTACGAGGGCACCAGCGAAATCCAGCGCCTGATCATCGGTTCGAACCTGGTCAAGGCAGCACAACGAGCTACCGCAAAGAAGGAGCGCTAATGGCAGGCAAGCTCGAGGGGCGGGTGGCATTCATCACCGGAGCGGCACGCGGCCAGGGCCGGGCGCACGCGGTTCGCCTGGCGCGGGAGGGCGCCAACATCATCGCCGTCGACATCGCCGGCAAGCTTCCGTCCTGCGTCCCCTACGACCCGGCGACTCCGGACGACCTGAGCGAGACCGTTCGCCTGGTCGAAGAGACGAACCGCCGGATCATCGCCTCGGTCGTGGACACCCGCGACTTCGAGGGGCTTCGCAAGGCCGTCGACGAAGGTGTCGCCGCGCTCGGGCGGTTGGACATCATCGTCGCCAACGCCGGCGTCGCGGCCCCGCAGGCCTGGAACGACATCACCCCGGAAAACTTCCGCGACGTCATCGACATCAACGTCACCGGGACCTGGAACACCGTGATGGCCGGCGCGGACAAGATCATCGAAGGGGGTCGCGGCGGCTCCATCATCCTGATCAGTTCCGCGGCCGGGATGAAGATGCAGCCGTTCATGATTCACTACACCGCCAGCAAACACGCCGTCACCGGAATGGCGCGGGCTTTCGCCGCCGAGCTGGGCAAGCATTCGATCCGGGTCAACAGCGTTCATCCCGGGCCGGTGAACACGCCGATGGGGACGGGCGACATGGTCGCGGCGGTGGGCAAGGCCATGGAGACCAACCCGCAGCTGTCCAACGTGCTCACCCCATTCCTGCCCGACTGGGTCGCCGAACCGGAGGAGATCGCCGATACCGTGTCCTGGCTGGCCAGCGACGAGTCGCGCAAGGTCACCGCCGCCGGGATCCCGGTCGATCAGGGCTCGACCCAGTACTGACCGGATGCGTCCGACCCGGGAATAGATTCCCGGGATCGACGCTTGCAGGCCACATGAAAGCCTTCACCGAGAGCGAACGCCAGGAGTTCCTGGCCGCCAAGCACGTCGCCGTGCTGTCCGTAGCGGCCGGCGACGGCCGGCCGCCGGCCAGTGTCCCGATCTGGTACGACTACACGCCGGGCGGGAACGTCCGGATTATGACCGGGACGTCCAGTCGCAAGGCTCGGCTCGTCGAGCGGTTGGGTGCGGTGACGCTGGTGGTCCAGCGCGAGGAGCCGCCGTATCAGTACGTGGTGGTCGAGGGCACGGTCGTCGACACCACCCGGCCCGCCCCGGCCGACGTCCAGGAGGCAATCGCCATCCGCTACCTCGGCGAGGAAGGCGGCCCCGCGTTCGTCCGCAGCATGGAGGGTGTGGAAGAGGTGCTGTTCACCATCCGGCCCGACCGCTGGCTGAGCGCGGACTTCACCGGCGACCTCTGAGCTCTCGGCCGCTCGCCGCGGGTAGGCGGTAGCACCGCCCGGCGAAATCTACGCGTATACGCCGATGTTTGTTGCATCCGACGACCCCATGCTGGCTAACATGAGCGAAATCGATCCACGGGCGGAAATGCCGCCGCTGGACTGGAGCGACGCGGCGATGAACGAGCGCCTACCGAGCGGCACTGTGACGCTGCTGTTGGCCGACGTCCAGGGTTCGACGCAATTGTGGAGCTCGCAGCCCTCGGAGATGACCGCTGCGATCGCCACCCTCGATCGAACGCTGGCCGCGTTGGTGGGAATCCACCACGGCGTCCGCCCAGTCGAACAGGGCGAGGGCGACAGCTTCGTGATCGCGTTCGCCCGAGCGTCCGATGCGGTGGCATGCGCGCTGGCGTTGCAACGCGCGCCCTTGGCGCCGTTGCGGCTGCGGATCGGGGTGCACACCGGCGAGGTGCAGTTGCGTGACGAGAACAACTACGTCGGCCCGGCGATCAACCGAACGGCGCGACTCCGCGAGCTCGCGCATGGCGGCCAGACCGTGCTGTCGGGCACCACCAGCGACCTGATTGCCGACACACTCCCGGAGGACGCGTGGTTGATCGACCTGGGCACGCACACGCTGCGGGATCTCACCCGCCCCGAGCGGGTTGTGCAACTGTGCCATCACGACCTCTGCAATGACTTTCCTCCCCTTCGAAAGTGCGAAGCCGTTGTCGTCCAACATCTTCCCGTCCAGCTGACCAGTTTCGTAGGACGCGACGCGGAAATTACCGAGGTGCGCGGCCTGCTCGCCGGGAACCGGTTGGTGACGTTGGCCGGCGCGGGTGGCGTGGGCAAGACTCGCCTGGCCGTGCAAGTCGCGGCCGCGGTCGCCGACGACTACGGCGACGGAATCTGGTATGTAGACCTGGCTCCCGTCACCGACCCCGACCTGGTACCGGCCATCGTGGCCGTGGCGCTGGGCCTGCCGGATCAGCCGGGACGTTCGCCGGAGCATGCCCTGCTGCAGTTGATCGGGGCACGGCAACTGTTGGTGATGCTAGACAACTGCGAGCATCTACTGGACGCCAGCGCGGCGCTGACGGCAGCGCTGTTGGCCGCCTGTCCACGGCTGACGGTACTGACGACCAGTCGTGAGCCGATCGGAGTGGCCGGCGAGGTGACATGGCGAGTGCCTTCGTTGTCGCTGGCCGGCGACGCCGTCAAACTATTCGACGACCGTGCCGGGCATGCCCGGCCCGGTTTCATCATCAGCGACGACAATGCTGCTACGGTCACTGAAATTTGCCGGCGCCTCGATGGGATGCCATTAGCAATCGAGTTAGCGGCGGCGCGGATACGCGCGTTGTCGCCGCAGGAGATTCTCGCCGGTCTTCAAGATCGATTCCGGTTGCTCACCGGTGGATCGCGCACCGCAGTACGCCGCCAGCAGACGTTACAAGCTTCCGTGGACTGGTCGCACGCGTTATTGACCGATCCCGAGCGGATGCTGTTCCGCCGACTGGCGGTGTTCCAGGGCGGATTCGACCTGCAAGCCTGCCAAAACGTCGTCAGCGACAACGGCCTGGCGCGTCACCAAGTGCTGGATGTCCTGGCCTTGCTCGTCGACAAGTCCCTCGTGGTCGCCGAAACAGCAAGTGGCTTAACGAGATACCGGTTGTTGGAAACGATCCGCCAGTACGCGCTGGAGAAGCTCGGCGAATCTGCTGAGGCTGCTGCCGTCCGGGACCGGCACTGCGGCCACTACACCGCGCTGGCCGCCGCGCTGGACAACCCGGCAAACGCCGACCTGGAGCTGCTGCTCGACCGGGCAGAGGCCGAAATCGACAATCTGCGTGCGGCTTTCGCGTGGAGCCGCGAGAACTCCGACACCGACAACGCATTGCGGCTCGCTGCATCGTTGCAACCGCTGTGGCTGAGCCGGGGCCGCGTCAAAGAGGGATCGGACTGGCTCAACCTCGCCGTTGCAGACGCGGACCTCGCCGGCGCCGACGTGACGCCCGCCGCGATGGCTAGGGCACTGGCCGACAAGGCGTTCGTGGACAACATGCGCGACGCCGGAAGCCTTGCGCGAGCACAACGTTCATTGGAAATCGCCCGCGAGATCGAAGATCCGCCACTGCTGGCGCGGACTCTCACCACCTGCGGCCGCGTTGCCGGCTGGGATGCCGAACTCGCCCGACCGTACCTGTCGGAGGCAGCCGACTTGGCCCGGGCCTTGGGCGACAGGTGGCGGCTGAGCCAGATCCTGTACAGCCAGGCGTTCACGGCAACAGTCGGCGCGGGTGATCTGGACGCAGCGCTCGCAGCCGGGGCTGAGGGCCGCGACCTTGCCGACGAGATCGGGGATCGAGGTTACTCGCGCGGGTGCCGCTGGTGTCTGAGCGGAGCGCAATTGACCCTCGGGGATCTCGCTGGGGCCGAGGCGCAGTTGCGCGAGTTGATGACGGAGGCTGACGCCGCGCACGCTTTGATCTGGCAGGTGTCGGCCCGGACCAGTCTGTGCCACGTACTCGCCTGCCGCGGACAGGCGGACGCGGGCCGCGCCCTCGTGCTCGAGTCTCTCGACGGTGCCGCCGAGATCGGCAGGTACATGGAAGGTGTGGTGTATTCAGCGCTGGCCTTCGCCGCGCTGGCCGCTGGCGATGTCAACGCGGCCACTGCTGCCAGCGATGCGGCCCGCGAGCGGTTGGACTGGATGCTGCCACGGCTGGCGGCCACTCTAAACAAGCCTGCGGCGCAGGTCGCGCTCGCCCGTGGCGATTTGGCGTTGGCACGTCAGCTCGCCGACGACGACGTTGCCGCGGCGGTGGGCTGGTTCACGGTGCACGCCCTGACCACCCGTGCGCGCGTGGCACTGGCGGCCAACAAACCCGGGCAGGCTGAACGCGACGCCCAGGAGGCGCTGACCCGTGCGGCCGACTTGCGGGCGCACCTATTCCTTCCCGACCTGCTGGAGATTCTTGCCGTTTTGGCACACGACGCCGGCAACCATTCGCAGGCGGCACGGCTCTTCGGCGCAGCGCAAGCGGTCCGCCAGCGCACGGGCGTCGTGCGCTTCCGGATCTACGACACGGAATATTCGGTATCGGTGGGTGCGACACGTGAAACACTGGGAGAAGAACAGTTTCAGGTGGCATGGGACTCGGGCGCGGCAATGTCCACCGATGAGGCGATCGCGTACGCCCGCCGGGGGCGAGGCGAACGCAAACGGCCCGCCAGCGGTTGGGACTCGCTGACACCGACGGAACAAGACGTCGTGCGCCTCGTCCGCGAGGGACTGGGCAACAAGGACATCGGCGACCGGTTGTTCATCTCCCCGCGCACCGTGCAGACCCATCTGACGCACGTGTACGCCAAGCTCGGGCTCACGTCGCGGATGCAGTTGGCCCAGGAGGCGGGCCGCCGCGCTTAGGCCGGTCAGCCGACCAGTTCCAGCGTCCCCAGCTCGCGGATCGCCCGGCAGCCGCGGCTGAGCATGGCCAGCACCATGTCGTCGCCGCGCTCGGTGGCGGCGGCGAATGCGAACCCCAGCGCCGAGATCAGTGGAGCCTGAAGCACCCCGAGCCGGTAATCACCCCAACACGTTTCGCGGTCATAGCCGGTGACCCCCAAACCGGACAGCGCGCGATGATAATCGGCGACCAGCTCTTCCTCGATGCTCGCCCGCAGTTGCGCATCGAGGCTGGTCGCGGTGAAGTAGGCGAGATCCCTGGCCGGCAGACCCACGCCCAGCGTCTGCCAGTCGACCACGCTTACCCGGGTTCGGTCCGGATCGAACAGCAGGTTGTCCAGGCGATAGTCACCGTGCAGCAGGGCGAACCGGTCATACTCGGAGAGCAGCCACGGCGTGATCAAACCCATTGCCGCACTGAAGGTGTCGCGGTCTTCGGCACTCATCCGGTCGCCCAGCTTGTCGAGCGTGATGTCGGCGCTCATCTTGGCCACCTCGCCCATGCCGCTGGCGCCGGCCTCATCCGGCCTGCCGAACGCGATGCCCGGGAAATCGAGCCAGAATGGATCGCACCAGCTGGGCGCGTGCAGGCCGGCCAGAGCGCTAACCGCCAGGCGCGCTTCCTGCTCCGCGCATCCGGCTAGCTGATCGCCCTGCACCGCGGGCGCCTGATCGGCGAGCAGCAAAGCGAATTCCATTGCATCCTCGGTGATCTCGCTGTAAAAGCACTGCGGCGTCGGTACCTGCACCCGGTCCGCCACGGATGAGTAGAACGCGCACTCGCTGCGATATCCGATCACGACGCGGTCGCGCACCGTGTCGTCCTGGGCCGGCAGTTTGATGACGAACGTTTGCGGCAGGTCGCCCGGATCCGTCGCGTATCGGGCGGACACCCGGTAGGTTGCGCCGGTCTGCCCGGTGCCGATCGCGACCACGTCGACGTCGGCTACCTCGACGGCAGTGCCACGTCCACTGAGCGCGGCCGACAGCCATTGCGGGGTCACGTCGCCCGGATACCGCGGAATCGACACCACAGCACTCATGAACAGCGGGCCTCCTGTACCCGGACAGCTCTGTCCGACCGACAAACTGTAAGGCATACGGCAAGAGCCGCGGTCAACCATGGTGACCTAGTCGGCAAGAATCCGCCATTCGGCGGCCTCGTGCTGTTGTCGCCAGAACTCGTCGAAACGCCCACCCGCTGCCAGCAATTCATCGACCGTTCCGTCCTCGATCACTCGGCCGTCGTCGAGAAACAGCACGCGGTCAGCGTGACTGATGCTGGCCAACCGGTGCGCGACGATCACCTGGGTGCGCGCCCGCGGGTCGAGCGTCAGTGCGTCGACCACCGCGGCCTCGTTTTCGGTGTCCAGAGCGCTGGTCGCCTCGTCGACCAACAGTATCGACGCCGGCTTGAGTAGCGCCCGCGCGATGCTGACCCGTTGGCGTTCGCCGCCAGACAGCGCCGAGCCGGCCTCGCCGACGATGGTGTCGGCGCCGTCGGGCAGCCGGCCGATGAGTTCGTCGACGCGGGCGAGGGCCACGGCCCGGGTGAACCGCTCATCGCCGGCGCCGGGATCGCCGGCGAACACGTTGTCGCGGATCGACCCGTGGAACAGGTAGGGATGCTGGAACACCACGCTGCTTGCCGCCCGCCGGGCGTCGGCGTCCAACGTCGCCGCGTCGACGCCGTCGATCAGCACCCTGCCGCGAGTGGGTTCGTGCAGCCCGGCGATCAGCGCCAGGATGGTGCTCTTGCCCGATCCGGACGGTCCGACGATCGCCGTCGTGCTGCCCGGCGCCAAAGTGAAGCTCACCCCGTCCAGCACCGGAGCGGACGCGCCGCCATAGCGGAAGGCGACGTCGTCGAATTCGATGCGGGGCGCCGCGGCGGCGTCGGGCAACTGGCGATCCCGGCGTTCATCAGCGGTGCGGTCAGGACCGAACGAATGCGGCCGAGCGTGGCGCGGGTGCTCTCCAACGCCGGCGCCAGCTCGCTGATCATGGTGAACGGCTCCAGGTAACGCACGATCACGACGATCAAGGCGACGGCTTCGGGGACGCTGACCGTCTTGTTGACCGTCAGCGCCGCGGTCACCCCCGCCAGCAGGATCAGGGACAGCTGGCTGGCAAGGCTGAACAAGAGCTGGCCCGGAACCTGCATGGACAGCAACCGCATGGTCGCCCCGTGCTGCGCGGCGAGCGCTTCGCCGACCAGACTGCGCGCCGGTTCGACCCGCCGCGCGGCTCGCAACGCCTGCTGGGTGCGGGCGAACTCGATGATCCGCTCGGTGAGCGCGCTGTTGGCTTCGTCGGCCGCGGCATCGGCGCGCCGCGCCAGTCGCGCCGACGCCCACAGCGCACCCAGCAGTAGCGGCACACCGCCCAGTGCGGCCACCCCGAGCTGCCAGGAGATCGGCAGCAAGGCCAGCCCGATGGCGGCGGGCAGCAGGACGGCGGACATCAGCGGAGTCAGCAGGTTGACGACGAGACCGACCAATTCCGGCCCGGCGGCGGCGATCGCCTGGCGCGCCGTCGCGGTGTGCTCGGCGGTGAACCAGTCCAGCCGCACCGCGGGCAACCGGTCCGCCACGTCGTGCTGGCTGTGGTCGAGCACGGCAAAGCCGAGCCCGAAGCCGATGCGCGCCGTCGCGGTGTCGATCACCCATCCGATCACGGTCGCGGCGGTGAGCCAGCCCAGCCACATCAGCGCTTGGTGCGGGGCATCGCTGAATAGGGCCCCCACCAGTGGCACCAGCAGGACGGTGGCCACTGCACGCACCGCCACGGAGACCAGCGCGAGCACGGTGTAGACGATGACCTTGGCGCGGCGATCCGCCGGCACCAGGCCCAACCAGGTGCGAATCACCGCGCCCCCTCCGGAACCGTGATGGCCGCCACCGGGTCCCGCCGGCCGCCCTCCCACAGCCGTCGGTACCGGCCGGCGGCGGCCAGCAGCTCGTCGTGCGTGCCGCGTTCGGCGATCCGGCCGTGGTCGAGCACAACGATCTGGTCGGCTCCGGTGATGGTGTGCAATCGATGGGCGATCACCAGCACCGTGCGATCCTGGGTCAACCGGTTAAGCGCCTGCTGCACAAGGTATTCCGACTCCGGGTCGGCGAACGCGGTGGCCTCGTCGAGGATCAGCACCGGGGTATCCGCCAGGATCGCGCGGGCGATGGTCAGCCGCTGCCGTTCGCCGCCCGAAAGGCCGGTTCCCGCGCCGAGCACGGTGTCGTAGCCGTCCGGCAATCGCATGATCCGGTCATGGATTTGCGCCTGGCGCGCCGCCTCCTGGATCTGCGCGGCGGAAGCGTCGGGGACGGCCAGCGCGATGTTGTCCGCGACGGTGCCGTGCACCAGCTGTGTCTCCTGCAGGACGAACCCGACCTTCCCGTAGAGCTCCTCGGCGGTCATCGACCGAATGTCCTGTCCCCCAACGTGTATCGCACCCTGGTCGACGTCGTGGAACCGGGCCAGCAGGGCGGCCAGCGTCGACTTTCCGGACCCGGACGGGCCGACGAGGGCGGTGACGGTGCCGGGCCGCAGCGTCAGGGACACGCCCTGGATCACCGGAACGCCCGGTCGATAGCCGAAGCGGACGTCGTCGAACACCACCGTCCCCGCCGAATCTCCGGACTGGCCTTCCTCCCGCACGGCCAGTTCGGACTCGTCGAGGGTGTTCTGCAGGCGCCGCGCGGCCAACATGCCGGCGCGGATGCCACCGAGCCCGTACGCGATCCCGAGCAGCCGCGCGCCGAAGGTGGTGCCCAGCAACAGGAACGGCAAGAGATTCACCGGATCCATCCGCCCGGTGACGATGAGCAGGGTGCCCGTGGGCGCGATGAGCCACAGGAACGTCGAGGGACGGGTCGCCAGGTCCATCAACGTCTTCTTGCCGGCCAGTGGACGCTGCCACGCAACCAGGAATCCGATGTACGCGTCCAGGCGGCGTCGGAACGTCGACGCCGCCGCACCCCCGAAAACCCGGATCACCGGCTGGCCCTCCAGGTAGGCACCGGCCTCCGCGCTCATCTTCTCCGCCCACCGCTGCGATTGCGGGATGCGCGGACCGGACTGAATCATCAGCGACGACGTCACCCAGGTACACCAGGACCGGCCCGAACAAGACCAGCGCCACCCGCCAGTCGACGACGAACAGATACACCAGCACAGCCACCGGTGCCACCACCGCGGTGACCGCGTCCGGGATG
>CAWFYN010000008.1:0-34922 GCA_963820045.1 uncultured Actinomycetota bacterium | reverse complement strand
CTGCCCGCACTGGCCGTCGGTTGCACTGTCGTCTTGAAACCACATCCGTGGACGCCGATGAATGCACTCGAACTCGCCCGGATTGCCGAGGAAGCCGGCATACCAGCGGGTGTCTTCAACGTCGTCGTGGGTGGCGGTGACGTAGGGGAGGAGTTGTCGACGAATCCCCTGGTGGACATGATCGCGTTCACGGGGTCGACGGAAACCGGCAAGCGGATCCGGGAGGTGTCGGCGCGGACGATGAAGCGTGCTCAGCTGGAATTGGGCGGCAAGAGTGCTCACGTCGTTCTCGATGACGTCACCGAATCCGAGGTCGCCGGTATCGGTTTCGGCCAAGTGCTGATGCATTCGGGACAGGCATGTGTTGCTGCATCGCGCTTGCTATTACCGGAGCACTTACTCGATGCCTACGTCGAGGGCGTCAAGGCGATGGCGCCTCACCTGACCATCGGTGACCCGCGCGATCCAGCCACGGTGGTCGGTCCGCTGATCCGTGAACAACAGCGGCAGCGGGTCGAGGGCTATGTGCAGTTAGCACTCGACGAAGGAGCCACGCTGGTGGTCGGCGGCAAGCGTCCGTCCCACCTGAGCAAGGGGTTCTTCTACGAGCCGACGGCATTCATCAACTGTCGCAACGATATGCGGATCTGCCAGGAAGAAGTGTTCGGCCCGGTTCTGACAGTGCAGACGTACCAGAGTCAAGAGGAGGCAGTACGGATCGCCAACGACTCCGACTTCGGGCTCGCAGGGATGGTCATGACCCACAATGCCGCGCGCGGCTTCAACGTGGCGCGACAAATCCGTACCGGGACGGTCATCGTCCAATGCTGCGGCGGCGCTCCAGCCGACCCCGGTCCCAATCCGGGGAACGGAGCGGGGCCGGGGTGGTCTGGGCCCGCGCGTGGATTGTTCAACGGTGGCGGCCCTTTCGGTGGGTTCAAGCAGAGTGGGCTCGGACGCGAGCAGGGCCGCTGGGGCTTCGAGGAGTTCACCGAGATCAAGTCGATCTCGTTGATGTGAGGCTGAGATGCACACGGGCTTTAGGACTCTGGGAGGTTGACTGCCGTGCTTCACGATGTTCGCGTCCTCGAGTTATCCCTCTTCTCGCCTGACGCGCTCGGTGGACACCTCGCCGACCTGGGGGCCGAGGTGATCAAGATCGAACAACCCGGCGGCGGCGGATTTCGCGGCGGTCTCTTTCCACCCGACAACGTGCAGAACCTCCAGTGGAATCGCGGAAAGAAGAGCGTCGCGCTGAACTTGAAATCGGAGGAGGGGGTGGCGATCTTTCGCCGCCTTGTCGCGGACGCCACAGTGGTGATCGACGGCTTGCGGGCGGGAGCCGCCGATCGACTCGGGCTCGGCTATGACGATGTCGTGGAACTCAATCCGACAATCGTCTACTGCAGCCTCAACGGGATGGGTAGCTGCGGCCCGTACGCGCAGCTTCCAACGCATGGGCTGTCCTTCGACTGCTTTGCCGGTCTGAACCCGCCGGTGATTCAGGCGGACGGGACGCCGCGCCTGTCGGCCGGTGCCACCGGCACCATGGGCGTGTTGGCCGGTCCGCTCTACGCCGCGATGGCGGTCCTCGCTGCACTGCACAGTGCGCGCCGCGATGGGCAGCCGCGATACGTCGAGGTCTCGCAAGTCGACGCCGCGATCGCATGGAACTTCCAGAAATTGACGGCACTCGCCAACGATCTGTTCGGCTACTCAGATAGTGCGCACGCGTCGCTGCGGTATCAGTACTACGAGACCAGCGACGGCAATTACGTCGTGTTCAACGCGTTGGAAGACAAGTTCTGGCTCAGATTCTGCGAAGCAGTCGAGCGAATGGATCTCTATGAGCCGGGCCAGGCACGCCTTGGGGACGATCCACAAGCCGACGAACACCTGCGCGGTGAGCTCACCACGATCTTCAAGAGCCGCACTCGTCGTGACTGGACCGATTTCTTCATCGCGACCAACATTGCTGGCGCTCCCGCGTTCGAGAGCGGCGACCTCCTCGATGACGAACACGTCAAAGCACGTGACATGGTCTACGAACCGGACACAGAGAGCCGACCGCCGTTGCGGCTGATCGCAACTCCCATCAAGACCAAGCAGGGACGTCCGTTCGGCGCGACCCTTCCCCCAGCCGTCGGGCAACACACCGACGAGGTGCTTGCGACGCTCGCCGACTGCGATGAAGCCAAACTTGCTCAGCTGCGTCGCGACGGAGTGATCGGCGTATCAAGTGAAACTTGACAAGAGTGCGGCTGTGAACATCTTGCAAGGTGTGCGGATCGTCGAGCTGGCAGACGACATCGCCGGGCCCTACTGCGGCAAGTTGTTCGCCGACTTCGGCGCCGACGTCATCAAGGTGGAGTCGTCGGCCGGCGATCAGTGTCGTCGCAGGGGTACCGGGCGACAGTGCGCCGAAGACGGTGCCCTCTTCACCTTCCTTAACGCTGGAAAGCGTTCGACTCTAGGGCTTTACGGCGATCCCCCTGTCGAGGAATTGATCGCGAGCGCCGACATTCTCATCGACGCTTCTGGCCCCGGCAGGATCGACCACGACGACTTACTCCGTCGCTTGCCACATTTGGTGATTGCGGCGCTTTCACCGTTCGGCCTGACCGGTCCATATCGGGACAACCCCGCGACTGAGTTCACGCTGCAGGCCGAGAGCGGAACCATGGGTCTGCGGGCGCGGCAAGACCAACCCCCATTGCAAGTAGGCGGCCGCGTCTTCGAATGGGTCCTGGGTAGTTACGCGGCGGTTGGTGCGATGGCCGCATTCCTCCGCGCGCGCGAAGGACGGGGCGGTGAAATCATCGACTGTTCGTTGATGGAAGCCTGCCATCTCAGTGCCAGCGGATTCATCGACTTGTACTACGCACTCGCCGGCAGTCCACCGGTCTCTGCTCCGCCGCGCCTGACTGAACTGCCCTCGATCGAGCCCACGGCCGACGGTTGGGTCGGATTCAATACCAATACTCGTCAGCAGTTCGAATCCTTCCTGCTGATGATCGAGCGCGACGACCTCCTCGCGGAGGATGTCGCCTGGGCGTTCGCTCCGACGAGGTACGAGCGAATGGATGAGTGGAACAAGATTGTGCGGGACTGGACCACTCAGCACACCACCGATGAAATCGTAGAACTCGCCTCGGCACTTCGTATTCCGGTCGCGCAGGTGAACAACGGCCGGACCGTCCTGGAGCACCCACACTTCAACGCGCGCGGTGTCTGGGCGACGAGCGCCAACGGCTCGTTCACCCACCCGCTGCCCCCGTACCGAATAGCCGGGACGAGGCCGGGCAGCACGCCCAAATCAGCGCCGCGACTCGGCGAACTCGATGCGTCCAAGGTTCCTGCGAGCCCGAGGAAAACGGACCTCATCCAAACGGCTCCGGGCCTGCCTTTGGCCGGTATTCGGATCGTCGACGCAACAGCGTGGTGGGCTGGACCCTCGTCCACCCACATCCTCGCCGCATTGGGTGCCGACGTGATTCACCTCGAGTCCATTCAGCACCCGGACGGCGCGCGGATGACAGCGGCAGCATTCATCGACCAGCCCAACTGGTGGGAGCGCTCGGCCATGTTTCTGGCCACGAACACCAACAAGAAGGGATTGACACTCGACCTGTCTTCAGCAAGAGGGCGAGAGTTGTTCTTCAAGCTCGTCGAAAAAGCCGACATCGTCGTAGAGAATTTCTCACCGCGCGTCTTCGAGAATTTCGGCATCACGTGGGAAGCGTTGAGTGCTGTCAACCCGCGGGTGATCATGACCCGCATGCCCGCCTTCGGTCTGGACGGACCTTGGCGGGACAACGTCGGCTTCGCCCAGACCATGGAACAGATGACCGGCATGGCCTGGGTGACGGGGCACGAATGCGACCAGCCCCGGATCCCGCGCGGCCCGTGCGATCCGTTGGCAGGCATGCATTCCGCTTTTGCGATGCTCGTTGGCCTGAGCCAGCGTGAGCAGACGGATCGCGGCTGCTTCATCGAAGTGTCGATGGTGGAGGCGGCGCTGAACGCAGCCGCTGAGCAAGCCATCGAGTACACCGCGTACGGCACCGTACTGTCGCGGTTGGGCAACAGGAGTAGGGACGCGGCACCGCAGGGTCTGTACCCGTGTCGCGGTGACGAACAGTGGTTGGCGCTCTCCATCGCCTCCGACGAACAATGGTTAGCATTGAAATTCGTGCTCGGTCAGCCTGCGTGGGCGGACGATCCATTGCTCGATACGCACGAAGGGCGTTGGAGTGCACACGATTTGATTGACAAGCATCTGGAACGGTGGGTGTGCGGCAGGGATTGCGTCGAGGCGGTGGCAGTGCTGTCGGCTTCGGGCATTCCAGCGTCACCGCTTTACGACGCGCGGCTCAGTCCTGAACACCCGCAAATGATCGCCCGCGGCTACTTCGAACGCTTGGATCACCCCATCGTCGGCGAGCACCAGGTCCCGACCATCCCATTCCGATTCCGCAGTGTCGATCGGTGGTGTCGGTCTGCAGCGCCAACGGTCGGAGAACACAACGAGGCCGTCTTGAAGGATCTGCTCGGCTTGGACGACACAGCGACCGAGAAGCTCATCGCCGAGAACGTGATTGGCACTCGACTGAACGGCATCGGATGACGGTGCGCCTAACGGTTTTGGGTGAGATCAACTGTAGCGGAAGGAAAACCAATGCGCATACGGATAGACGTCGATGCCTGCCAGGGTCACAATCGGTGCGCCATGACGTACCCCGAGATTTTCGACGTTCATGACGACGTGAAGGCGTTCGTCCATGTGGATGAAATTCCTCCGGAATGGGAAGAACGGGCGCTCCTGGCAATCGCGAATTGCCCCGAGCGTGCCATCAGCGTCTCCGAGTGACCACGCTTACCCGCTCGGGCGGAATGTCCACACCGCATCGGCCGGTTGGTAGCTCTCAAGTCGACCCGGTTCAGGTCGCCGCGGCCGCGGTTGAGGCGCTGGGTCTGTCAGGTGGCAACGACGATTGGGCGGTGTCGCGTCAGGCGGGATCTGGCAACGAATCTCGTGGTGCTCGTGCCCGTGCGCAGCTGCAGTGGACGCGTCACATGTTGCTGCCGTCAATAATTCGCCATGCACGGGGACGCTGAAGTGGTGACGGTCGCACGCCGAAGCGCCCACAATTGACGACCTTGAGACTGCACCACTAAGGACCCATCCGCCATGGATCATGCCCGTGGCGCTAGGGAGCCCGGAACTTGCGGAGTTTCCGCCGGCGTTCACAACGGTCGTTCACCTAAGCCGTTGACGGGACGCCCGATCGCCTAGCGTCGCCTTCCTTGGACGTCGTCTCAATTGGGCGGGAGCAGGTATCCATGAAAATTCGCGAGACGTTAACAGCGTTCTACTAGGCGCAAGAGCGCGTCCTCGTTGATGATGGGAACACCGTATTCCCGCGCCTTCTTGGCCTTCCCGCTCGCCGAGTCGGGATCGGCGGCGACCAGGATGCGTGTCCTGCGGGTGAGCGCCCCGACCACGAAGCCGAGCTGGCCGAGCTCGGCTTCCCATTCTGACCGTGGCCGGCGCATAGCTCCGGTGAGGCACAGGACGTCACCGGGGGCCAACGCGAACTCGGCGCATGCGTGACGCATGGGTGCCATCGCCAGGGCGGTGTCTATATGGTTGGAAGTCAACCCGACAAGCTCGGCGACCAAGCGCAGGTCGGACATTTCACTGTCTGTGACGACCCCATCGGCAAGCGCTACTCGCGCCATCGATCGCAGGTATTCCCAGTGGATCTCGTCGAGCACCTGGCGTGAAAGACCAAGCGCTTCGGCCGTCGTCACGAGTGCTTCTTCTTCATGGCACGAAAGGTAGCAATCGAGGAGCGCCGATTCCAGAACCTCCAGATACGACTCGACGCGCACATCTTCGTGTCGAGGCATACGCGCGACGATGCGATCAAGCCATCCCGCTGGTCGCCGCGGCGGGGCAGTTCCGCGGACCGCGAGCTGAATGTCCCACCCGGCAACCTCGGGCCACTGGAACTCATCGGCGCCGGAGATCTCCCCCATCCACGGCGGAGGCACTCCGCCCCGTTCCATTAGGCACTTCAACAGGCTGGCCACGGCCCGGGCATCTGCGAGCGCGCAATGCGCATCTGAGAGGACGACGCCGGCGGCGTCGCAGCAATCCTGTAGCTTTCGGGACGCTGCCGGGAGTAGTCGCCCAGCCCACTTCATCGTGCATAGTCCCGTGAGCCATTCGTTGTTCAGCGCGACACCTGCACGCCGCAGCTCGGCGCCGAGAAAGCGTAAGTCGAACCCGATGTTGTGGCTGACAACAACCCGCCCGCGAAGGTCCTTCAACAGCCTCGGAACAATCGAGGCGAAGTCGGGCGCGCCCACTACATCGCGTGCGGTGATCCCATGGTCGCCAGTTGGGCCAACGTCGCGGCCGGGATTCAACAGCGTCGACCACTCGTCTTCGACGGCGCCCTCTGGCGAGAGCAAGACGAGGCCCACTTCGACAACACGGTCGTTTGCAGCGAACCCGGTGGTTTCGAAATCAAGGACTGCGAAGCCGGCCACGGTATACCCCTCCTGCTCGTGGCAAACGGTTCTCTGCACGATAAGCGAGGGCGTCGCACAAGAGTGGATTTTTCCGCAAAGTCCTTCGGCTGAGTCTCGCCGTCGTGTGCAAATCTCAGCAGAACCGGCCGAAGACCCCGTCTAGTACGGCGAGAACGGCGTTGCGATTTTGCGGCCAGCGGAGACGCCGACGTAGTACTCGCCCCGACGTCTTGTGTGTAACTTCGCGCCGACATGGACGCCCGCGTATTCGCCGCCGGGTCCGACGCGACCGACTCGCAGCGTGTGACCGAGGCTGCCACGGACATACCGGGGACGGCGCCGGTTGATCTTGCGCCTGATCCGGCGTCCACGGGAGGTGCCGGTGGACGCGAATCGGCCCCGCCGGTCGCGCTTGTAGGTGCGTCGTTTCGCCATTAGGCGCTCGCAAAATGAACGCGGGCCTGGAGGCCGTAAATTGACCTCTGTTCCTCGGCGCAAGTCCTACACATCGTGAGCACCTCACATCGATGATGTCCCCTTCAGTCGATTCTATCGTCGAGATGCGCCAAAGCTGTTGAATTACAGCTGATGTCGCCGAGTAAAGTGGCTCGCGGCCCACCTCGTGCGTGCTGTCAATCGAGGGCCTCTTTGGGCACATTTTGGGCACACTCGGTGTCCACGGAGGTCAATTCTGGTGAATTACAATGCATGTCATTTCGCAGCTCAGCGCAGGTTCGGCTAAGGGACCAGCACCCCGAAACGGGTTCGAGTCCCTCCGCCCGCACAGACACCGTCCCTGAGACCGTGGCCAGGAGTCGGGGCTCACCCTGGGGATTGAGCGAATCGAGCAGCAAGAGCTGACCAGTACCCGACCCGGGCCAGCACCGAATGGTTATCCACCGTTATAGCTGGGTATTTGTATGACCGTGCGTTTCACCCACGTCGCTGCCGCGGTCGTCGCAGCCATCGCCGTCCCGTTCATCGCCGCGGCCGTGTTGATGAGCGCGCCTGCTCGCGCCGACTTCAGCGGTTACACCAACTGTGTGGGAAGCGTTACCGAAGTCCCGCTCTGGGAACACGACTCCCAAAACTTGCAGCTGGTTGGAGTTATTGAGCAGGATCTGAATTCGGGTGTTTCCCCTGCTGTTGAAGCGCAGAGAGTAGCGCAGATGGGATTCGACAAGCGCCTTGCCAATAGGATTGTCGAGTGCGTTATCCAGGAGCGCCCGTAGGAAAGTCCGAGCGCAAGCGTAGAGCCCCCTGATCAAAAGGGGTATGAAATCTCGTCAAATGCACGGCATAGCAGCGCGCACGTTACCAAAGGTTGGCCATGACGCACTGCACTTCCGCAAGGGCATCGTTCGGCTTGACCCCCATACCCGGCATGGCTACCAATTTCTGAGCTACTTGGGCAGGGGATTCGGCGTTATTGAGGTTCCACTCAATGATTTTAATGGTGGGCGACCAATCTTCTGCCTGTTGCTTCGGCGGCACGCCCGCGCTATTTACGCAACCAAGGTAACCGCTCATGCCGGTGTCGGCGTGAGCAGGCGACGCCCCCGTCAGCGCAACCGGGGCAATGAACATGGCACCGACGGGTATGCCGACCGCCGCAGCGACATACTTGTTCATGATTGTCCCCCAATCACGTGCCACGGAAGCCCGGCACTCGCAATTTAAATACGGAAACTGGTTATTTACAACAGTTTTTTTCTTATTAAACTTTCGTCTAAGTCATTTTCTTGTTAAACTTTCGTCTAAGTCAATAAAAATTCGCCTCATGCATTTTGCATAATCGCCATTTGTCGACCCTGGACCACTCCGGGAGAGTGCGGCGGCGCGCTGGTTGCATCCCTGGTGCGACGCGACGGTTCCCGATGATGCGATGGGCACCTCCCACCCAGGGATTAACAAGGCGGCTGGTCACTTCGGGGATGACCAACACGTCATGCCGCAGCTACGCGGAGTCGCACCGCCGTCCACTACCCCGCCGTGCCCACACATCGTCATTCGATTTCGCGAAGCGTTAAACCCTCTGCGCTGGGTATCCGCAACTGCACGGGACGCGAGGGAGACGCCATGGCCACCGGAAACCAGTCACGCGAGCAAGCCGTTACTGCGAAAGATGTGGAGTTCGCAGAACGCCGAGCCGCGGCGGCTCGTGAACGCGCCGCGCAGGCCGGGTTCTCGGCCGCGCGCAGCTTCGAGGAGTCGGCCCGCAAACACGAGGAATTCGCGCGCGTACAAGACCGGAGCGTCGAGCAAGGCGTGTCTCAGGTTGGCGTACATCGCGAATCGGCGGCCAAGCATCGGGAGGCGGCATCCGAGGACCGCAAGCTGGCCGAGCTGAAGCGAAAAGAGTCCGAGGCCGACTTAGCGGTCGACGCCGACGGTTAGCTGTCCACGAAGCGCGCGCGAACCTCTGGCGGCGGCAACGGACACGTGTCGTACTTGCCGAAGATGCGATAGCGGACATCGGCGACCCTGTCGTAGAGCCAGTCGCGCAGGGGAGCGGGGATGACCCGGGCCACCTTGAGCAGCCTCCACGGGCCGCCGAGGTAGTCCACCACCCGCAACGCCGCGGCGGATCGGACGGCCACGCGCTCGGCGGGTTCGCCGGGTTCGTCTACGAACACCACGGAATCCACGCCGCCGATAGTCGGATGCCGATCGAAGACCGCGCGGGCGAAGGCGCTGTCTAGGGCCGCGAAGCGCAAGCTGCCCTTGGGATCGAACCGAAGGATCGTCCGCACCGCCGAGTTGCAGACGCCGCAGACCCCGTCGTAGAGCAACGCGGGTGGCACCGATTCACCGCTCACCCCGCCAGGCTACTGACCAACCGCTACCGCGACCGCCGGGGTTGACCATCGGTTAGGCAACCCTTAGTTTGTGGGGGTAACTTACCGACGCGGAGGGTAGTGCCGGATGCAAGCCGTTGCGCCTCGTCAGGGCGGCCGACCGCCACTGATCACGCTGGACGACGTCGTCGCGATCGGCCGCGACCTCGGTATGCGCCGGCTGAGCATCAACGCCGTCGCCGCACGGCTCGGGGTATCGGCGACCGCCCTGTACCGGCACATCGAAGGCAGGTGGGAGCTCGAGCGCCTGGTCGGGGAGAGCCTGCTCGCCGAACTCAATCTTCGCGATGACCCCGGCGCGGACATCGAACGCCATTTGCTGTCGTTCGCCGTGCAGCTGCTGGGGTTCACCGCCGAGCACCCCGGACTAGCCTCGTACCTCCAAGTGCTGTTTCCGCGCGGTGATGCCGGTCGGCGGCTACTGGCCGCGGAGGTCGAGGCGCTGAGCCGGCGTGGATACTCCGCGGACGCGGCCATGGTGGTGAGCAGCGGGGCCGCCATGCTGGCGATCAGCCTGGCCGCTCGCGAGGAGGACAACGCGAAGGTGACCGGAGGGGACCAGGCGGGCGGTTTCGCACAGGAACGGGACGCGGTCGCCGACGGGTTGTCGGACGATCCGCGACTCGGTGCGGCCTGGGCCGGGTTGCCGCAGGCCTCGAGTTCGGAGTTCGTGCGGCTGTTGCTGGCCGCCTCGATCCGGGGGCTGGTTGCGCTGATTCCGCCGGGGCGCCCGTTCGCTGAAGTCGTCGCGGATTTGAGCGCCGCAGGAAAGGACCGCTGATGGCACGCGGGTTTCAGGGTGTGATGTTGCGAAGCTTCGGCGCGCGTGACCACACCGCAACGGTGATGGAAACCGTCCAGATCGCACCGCATTTCGTGCGGGTACGCATGGTGTCGCCGACGTTGTTCGACGACGTGGATGCCGAACCCGCCGCCTGGTTGCGGTTCTGGTTTCCGGACCCCGACGGATCCAATACCGAGTTCCAGCGCGCCTACACGATCTCCGAGGCGGACGTTCCGGCTGGCCGCTTCGCCGTCGACATCGTGCTGCACGAGGCCGCCGGCCCGGCGTCGAAGTGGGCACGCACCGCCCAGCCCGGCGCCACGATCGCCGTCATGGCGCTGATGGGCTCGTCGCGATTCGACGTGCCAGACGAGCAGCCGGCCGGTTACCTGCTGATCGGTGACTCGGCGTCGATCCCGGGCATGAACGGCATCATCGGGGCAGTGCCCGACGATGTGCCGATCGAGATGTATCTGGAGCAGCACGACGACAATGACGTCCTGATCCCGATCGCGCAGCACCCCCGGCTGGGAGTGCATTGGGTCACCCGCCGCGACGAGAAATCGCTTGCGGCGGCAATCGATAGCCGCGATTGGTCCAATTGGTACGCGTGGGCGACTCCCGAGGCCACGGTGCTCAAGCACGTGCGGACGCGGCTGCGCGACGAATTCGGATTCCCGAAGTCCGAAATACACGCCCAGGCCTACTGGAGTGCCGGGCGTGCGATGGGTACCCACCGCGGCGATGAGCCGGTGCCCACGGACGACGTTGCGCAAGAAGAGGTTCCGACACCGAGGCGGCCCGACCAGACGCCCGCCCCGGTGGCGCGCGGCAGTTGGCGAGCCCAGGGCGCTGGCCGGTTGCTCGCGCCGCTGCGCTCGGCGCTGATTCTTTCCGGCGTGTTGCAGGCGGTCATCACGGTGGTGCAGCTGGCGCCGTTCGTGCTGCTGGTCGAGCTGGCCCGGTTGCTGGTGGCCGGGGCGCCCGCATCCCGACTCTGGGACGTCGGGATCGCCGCCGTCGCGTTGCTGGGAACGGGCACGGTGCTCGGTGCCGCCCTCACGCTGTGGCTGCACGTCGTCGACGCGCGGTTCGCTGCCGACCTGCGTTCGCGGCTGTTGCGCAAGCTTTCTCGACTGCCGCTGGGCTGGTTCACCGCCCGCGGATCGGGCTCGATCAAGCAGCTGCTGCAGGACGACACGCTGTCGCTGCATTATCTGGTCACCCACGCCATCCCGGACGCGGTCGCGGCGATCATCGCACCGGTGGCGGTGCTGGTGTATCTGTTCGCCGTCGACTGGCGGGTGGCGCTGGTCTTGTTCGTGCCCGTCCTGGTGTACCTGGTGTTGACGTCGTCGCTCACGATCCAGTCGGGTCCGCGCATCCCGCAATCGCAGCGCTGGGCGGAGAAGATGAGCGGCGAGGCCGGCGCCTACCTGGAGGGCCAGCCGGTGATCCGCGTTTTCGGCGGCGCGGCCGCGTCCAGCTTCCGACGCCGCCTGGACTCCTACGTCGAATTCCTGGTGGCGTGGCAACGCCCACTGGCCGGCAAGAAGACGCTCATGGACCTGGTCACCCGGCCCGCGACCTTCCTGTGGCTCATCGCGCTCACGGGCACCCTGCTCACCGTCACCGGGCGGATGGATCCGGTGAATCTCTTGCCGTTCCTGTTGCTGGGCACCACCTTCGGCGCGCGGCTGCTCGGGATCGCGTACGGGCTCGGTGGCATCCGCGCCGGCATGTTGGCCGCGCGGCGCCTGCAGAACACCCTCGACGAGTCCGAACTGGCCGTGCGGGAGGAAGGCCAGTCCGGAGATTCGGCGGGGACGGTGGTGTTCGACGACGTCCGCTTCGGCTATCGAACGGGCGTTCCGGTGATCCAGGGCGTGTCCCTGACGCTGCGGCCCGGCACCGTCACCGCCCTCGTCGGCCCGTCCGGGTCCGGCAAGTCGACGCTGGCCGCCCTGCTGGCCCGGTTCCACGACGTCGACCAGGGCGCGATACACGTTGGGGGACAAGACATCCGGTCGATGAATTCGGAGGACCTCTACGGGAAGGTCGGGTTCGTCCTGCAGGAGACACAGCTGGTGCACGGCACCGTCGCGGACAACATCGCGCTGGCCGTCCCCGACGCTTCCGCCGCGCAGATCCAGGAGGCGGCGCGCCAGGCGCAAATCCATGACCGGATCATGCGATTGCCGGACGGCTACGACACCGTGCTCGGCGCGGGAACCGGCCTTTCGGGCGGCGAACGGCAGCGGCTTACCATCGCCCGCGCGATCCTGGCGGATACCCCGGTGCTGATCCTCGACGAGGCCACCGCGTTCGCCGACCCGGAGTCGGAATACCTTGTGCAGCAGGCGCTTAACCGGTTGACCCAGGATCGCACGGTGCTGGTGATCGCCCATCGATTGCACACCATCACCGGAGCCGACCAGATCGTTGTGCTCGACCACGGCCGGATCGCCGAACGCGGCACGCACGACGAGCTGCTGGCCGCCGCCGGCCGGTACCGACGGCTGTGGGAGGGCGGCCGGCGGGACCCGGTGGCGGCCATCACGGTTCCGGAGGGGGCGCGGTGATTCGCACCTGGTTGGGCCTGGTGCCGGCGGATCGCCGCGCCAAGGTCATCGTCTACACCGTGCTCGCGCTGGTCTCCGTGGTGGTGCGTGCAGTGGCCACCGTCCTGCTGGTGCCATTGGTGGGGGCCCTATTCAGCGATGCCCCGCACCAAGCGCTGATGTGGCTGGGCTGGCTCACCGCCGCGACCGTGATCGGATGGGTGATCGACACCGCGACGGCGCGCATCGGCTTCGGGCTCGGTTTTGCCGTGCTCGACCACAGCCAGCACGACGTGGCGGACCGGTTGCCCGCGGTGCGGCTGGACTGGTTCACCGCCGAGCACACCGCGACGGCGCGCCAGGCGATCGCCGCCGCCGGGCCGGAATTGGTCGGTCTCGTCGTCAACCTGCTGACTCCGCTGATGTCCGCCGTCCTGCTGCCCGCCGCCATCGGGCTGGCCTTGCTGCCGATCTCCTGGCAGCTCGGGGTGGCCGCACTGGGCGGTGTGCCGCTACTGCTGGGTGCGCTGTGGGCGTCGGCGCGACTGGCGCGGCGCGCCGATGCCGCGGCCGACGAAGCCAACAGCGCGCTCACCGAGCGGATCATCGAGTTCGCCCGCACCCAGCAGGCGTTGCGAGCCGCGCGGCGGGTCGAACCGGCGCGCAGTCTGGTCGGCGAAGCGCTTGCCGCGCAGCACGGGGCGACCATGCGGTTGCTGTCCATGCAGGTTCCGGGCCAGCTCTTGTTCAGCCTTGCCAGCCAGCTGTCCCTGATCCTGCTGGCGGGGGTGACCGCGGCGCTGACGGTCAACAAGACGGTCAGCGTCCCCGAAGCCGTCGCCTTGATCGTCGTGATCGTGCGTTACCTGGAGCCGTTCACCATGATCAGCGAGCTGGCGCCGGCGTTGGAGAGCACCCGCGCCACGCTCGGCCGCATTCGGTTGGTCCTGACCGCACCGCTGATGAACGCCGGGATCGCCACGTTGCCCGACGCCGCCGCGGCGCCCCGCATCGAATTCGACGACGTCGCCTTCCGCTATGGCGGCGCGTCCGCTCCGGTGCTGGACGGGGTGAGCTTCACTTTGGCGCCGGGCAGCACGACGGCGATCGTCGGACCGTCCGGATCGGGCAAGAGCACCATCCTGGCGCTGATCGCCGGGCTGCACGAACCCACTCGCGGCAGGGTGCTGATCGACGGCGTCGACGCGGCGACGTTGGACGCCGACGCCCGGCGGGCGGCAAGCAGCGTGGTGTTCCAGCATCCCTACCTGTTCCACGGGTCGATCCGCGACAACGTGTTCGCCGGCGATCCCGGCGCCGGCGATGAGCGGTTCACCCGGGCCGTGGCCCTCGCCCGCGTCGACGAACTCATCGGCCGGCTGCCCGACGGCGCCGACACCATCGTCGGCGAGGCCGGCTCGGCGCTGTCTGGCGGCGAACGCCAACGGGTCAGCATCGCGCGGGCGCTACTCAAGCCGGCGTCGATACTGTTGGTCGACGAGGCGACCAGCGCTCTGGACACCGAAAACGAGTCCGCGGTGGTCGACGCGCTGACGCTCGACCCGCGGTCGCGCACCCAGGTGATCGTCGCGCACCGGTTGGCCAGCATCAGTCACGCTGACCGCGTGCTGTTTCTCGACGACGGCCGAGTGATCGAGGACGGAACGGTCGATGAATTGCTGGCAGCGGGTGGGCGTTTCGACGAGTTCTGGCGACAACAGCACGAGGCCGCAGGGTGGAGGATTCTTGCCGACTAGGTCACCATGGTTGACCGCGGCTCTTGCGGTATGCCTTACAGTTTGTCGGTCGGACAGAGCTGTCCGGGTACAGGAGGCCCGCTGTTCATGAGTGCTGTGGTGTCGATTCCGCGGTATCCGGGCGACGTGACCCCGCAATGGCTGTCGGCCGCGCTCAGTGGGCGTGGCACTGCCGTCGAGGTTGCCGACGTGGACGTGGTCGCGATCGGCACCGGGCAGACCGGCGCAACCTACCGGGTGTCCGCCCGATACGCGACGGATCCGGGTGACGTGCCGCAAACGTTCGTCATCAAACTGCCGGCCCAGGACGACACGGTGCGCGACCGCGTCGTGATCGGATATCGCAGCGAGTGCGCGTTCTACTCATCCGTGGCGGACCGGGTGCAGGTACCGACGCCGCAGTGCTTTTACAGCGAGATCACCGAGGATGCAATGGAATTCGCGTTGCTGCTCGCCGATCAAGCGCCCGCGGTGCAGGGCGATCAGCTAGCCGGATGCGCGGAGCAGGAAGCGCGCCTGGCGGTTGGCGCTCTGGCCGGCCTGCACGCGCCCAGCTGGTGCGATCCATTCTGGCTCGATTTCCCGGGCATCGCGTTCGGCAGGCCGGATGAGGCCGGCGCCGCCGGCATGGGCGAGGTGGCCAAGATGAGCGCCGACATCACGCTCGACAAGCTGGGCGACCGGATGAGTGGCGAAGACCGCGACACCTTCAGTGCGGCAATGGGTTTGATCACGCCGTGGCTGCTCTCCGAGTATGACCGGTTCGCCCTGCTGCACGGTGACTATCGCCTGGACAACCTGCTGTTCGATCCGGACCGAACCCGGGTCAGCGTGGTCGACTGGCAGACGCTGGGCGTGGGTCTGCCGGCCAGGGATCTCGCCTACTTCACCGCGACCAGCCTCGATGCGCAACTGCGGGCGAGCATCGAGGAAGAGCTGGTCGCCGATTATCATCGCGCGCTGTCCGGTTTGGGGGTCACCGGCTATGACCGCGAAACGTGTTGGGGTGATTACCGGCTCGGGGTGCTTCAGGCTCCACTGATCTCGGCGCTGGGGTTCGCATTCGCCGCCGCCACCGAGCGCGGCGACGACATGGTGCTGGCCATGCTCAGCCGCGGCTGCCGGGCGATCCGCGAGCTGGGGACGCTGGAACTGGTCGGCTGACCGGCCTAAGCGCGGCGGCCCGCCTCCTGGGCCAACTGCATCCGCGACGTGAGCCCGAGCTTGGCGTACACGTGCGTCAGATGGGTCTGCACGGTGCGCGGGGAGATGAACAACCGGTCGCCGATGTCCTTGTTGCCCAGTCCCTCGCGGACGAGGCGCACGACGTCTTGTTCCGTCGGTGTCAGCGAGTCCCAACCGCTGGCGGGCCGTTTGCGTTCGCCTCGCCCCCGGCGGGCGTACGCGATCGCCTCATCGGTGGACATTGCCGCGCCCGAGTCCCATGCCACCTGAAACTGTTCTTCTCCCAGTGTTTCACGTGTCGCACCCACCGATACCGAATATTCCGTGTCGTAGATCCGGAAGCGCACGACGCCCGTGCGCTGGCGGACCGCTTGCGCTGCGCCGAAGAGCCGTGCCGCCTGCGAATGGTTGCCGGCGTCGTGTGCCAAAACGGCAAGAATCTCCAGCAGGTCGGGAAGGAATAGGTGCGCCCGCAATTCGGCCGCACGAGCCAGCGCATCGTGGGCGTCGCGTTCGGCCTGCCCCGGCTCGTTTTCGGCGAATGCCACACGCGTCCGCGTCACCAGCGCCTCCACCGTAAACCAGCCCGCACCGGCCGCGACGTCTTCCTCCGCGAAGCGACGCGCGGACGCCAGATCACCACGCGCCAGCGCGACCTGGGCCGAGGGCTTCGCGGTGGTGGTTGCGAGCGGCCAGTCGCCGAACCGCTCGCGGGCGGCTTCGCTGGCATCGCCGGCCGCATCCACATCGCCCGCGGCCAGCGCCGCGAAACTCAGCGAGGAGTAGACCACGCCTTCCATGTACCGACCGATCTCCGCCGCGCCTTCGAGCGCCTCCATTGCGACAGCGCGACCTTCGTCTGGCTGTCCGATGTGGGTCAACACGTGGCATAAGCGCTCGCGGGCAGACACCTGCCAGATCAAAGCGTGCGCCGCATCGGCTTCGGTCACCAGTTCGCGAAGTTGCTCCGCGGCGCCGGCGACATCGCCGGAAATCCATTGCGCTCCGGTCAGACACCAGCGGCACCCGCGAGAATAACCGTGGTCGCCGACCTCGTCGGCGACGTCGCGACCCTCCGTCGCGGCGGCGACTGCGGCATCCAAATCTCCCGAGCCGACGATGGCGGTGAGCGCCTGACTGTAGAGGATCTGGCTCAACCTCCATCGGTCGCCCGTGGCCCGGGCCAAGTTCTCCGCCTCAGACAGATAGGGTCCGGCCTGCTCGGCGCTGAAGGCCGCGAGGCGCCCGCACGCGGTGAGGGTGCGGGCCAGCAGCGCCGGATCATCCAAATCACGCGCGATGGCCAGCGAACGCTGAGCTCGCGCAAAGCTTCCCGCGTCCCGCATGTTGTCGAGGAACGCCTTATCGGCCAGCGCTCGCGCCACCATCCGGGGCGTCACGTCGGCACCGGCCGCCTCGGCGTCGGCCAGGCCGAGATCGAGCCAATCAGATCCTTCCCGGAGACGGCCCCTCGTAAGCCAATACGGCTGCAGGGCAGTAACCAGCTGCAACGCGTCGTCTGTGTCAGAGTTTTCCCGGCTCCACGCGAAGGCAGCCCGCAGGTTGTCGATTTCGGTTCCGACTCGGTCGAGCAGGAAGTCCAAGCTGGCATGCGGCGGAGCGTCCAGTGCTCCGGCCATCGCGGTGAAATAATCGCGGTGCCGGTCTCGGACCGCGATAGCCTCCCGCGATTCGCTCAGCTTCTCCTGCGCATACTGGCGAATGGTTTCCAGCAACCAGTAGCGCGTTGGTCCGCTGTCGGATTCGGCGATCACCAGTGACTTATCGATAAGCAGCGCAAGCACATCCAGCACCTGGTGCGCCGCTAGGTCCTGATCGCAGACCACTTCCCGGCAGGCTTCGAGGTCGAACCCGCCCATGAACGCGCCGAGTCGGCGGAACAAGGTTCGCTCCGGCTCGGTCAACAGCGCGTGCGACCAGTCCACCGAGGCGCGTAGCGTCTGCTGGCGGCGCACCGCCGTTCGCGATCCGCCGGTCAGCAACCGGAATCGGTTTTGCAGGCCGGTGAGAATCTCGTTGGGCGACAACGCGCGTACCCGCGCCGCCGCCAACTCGATCGCCAGTGGAATGCCATCGAGGCGACGGCAAATCTCGTGCACCGCGGCCGCATTCTCGTCGTTGACGGCAAAGCCGGGCCGTGCGTGGGCGGCACGGTCGCCGAACAACCGGACCGCGTCGTCGGCCAGCGACAGGCCAGGCACCCGCCAGGTCACCTCGCCGCTGATGCCGATCGGCTCGCGACTCGTGGTCAGCACCGTCAGCCGGGGGCAGCCCGCCAACAACGCGCTGGTCAGGTCGGCGCTGGCGTCCAGCAGGTGCTCGCAGTTGTCGAGTAGCACCAGCATCTGCCGGTCACCGATGAATTGCAGCGTGCTTTTCACCGGAGAACGCCCCGGTTGATCCGGCAGCCCGAGCGCCCGAGCGGCGGTAGCGGGAACCAGTTCTGGGTCGGTGAGCGGAGCGAGGTCGACATACCAAGCCCCATCGGCATAATTGCTCGCGACCATGGCCGCGACCTGCATCGCCAGCCGCGTCTTGCCCACGCCGCCGGCGCCGGTCAACGTCACCAACTTGTTGCACCCAACAATCTCGCGCACATCGCCCATCTCCGCCTCTCGACCCACGAAGCTGGTGAGCTGGGCCGGAAAGTGTTGGGCGACAGCAACCTCGCACTTCCGAAGCGGCGGAAACTCGTTGCAGAGGTCGGGATGGCACAGCTGCACAACCCGCTCGGGACGGGGCAGATCGCGCAGGACATGGGTACCGAGATCGCTCAACCATGCGTCGTCGGGAAGTACGTCGGCAACCAGGTCGCTGGTGGTGCCCGACAATACCGTCTGGCCGCCATGGGCGAGGTCGCGGAGCCGAGCGGTCCGGTTGATGGCCGGGCCGACGTAGTTGTTCTCGTCGCGCAGCTGCACCTCGCCGGTGTGTACGCCAATCCGTAGTCGCAACGGCGCCAGTGGAGCTCGCTGCAACGCGAGCGCGCACAGCACCGCATCGGACGCTCGGCTGAACGCGATGACGAAGCTGTCGCCCTCACCCTGCTCGACCGGGCGGACGCCGCGATGGACCCCGACCAAATCGACAAGCGTTCGATCGAGATCGGCGATCGCCGCGGTCATCTCCGAGGGCTGGGAATCCCACAACTGCGTCGAACCTTGGACGTCGGCCAAGAGCAAAGTGACGGTGCCGGTCGGCAGAGGCGCGTTCATGCCCAGCTCGCTCCAGTCCAGCGGCGGCATGTCCGCCCGTGGATCGATTTCGCTCATGCTAGCCAGCATGGGGTCGTCGGATGCAACAAACATCGGCGTATACGCGTAGATTTCGCCGGGCGGTGCTACCGCCTACCCGCGGCGAGCGGCCGAGAGCTCAGAGGTCGCCGGTGAAATCCGCGCTCAGCCAGCGGTCGGGCCGGATGGTGAACAGCACCTCTTCCACACCCTCCATGCTGCGGACGAACGCGGGGCCGCCTTCCTCGCCGAGGTAGCGGATGGCGATTGCCTCCTGGACGTCGGCCGGGGCGGGCCGGGTGGTGTCGACGACCGTGCCCTCGACCACCACGTACTGATACGGCGGCTCCTCGCGCTGGACCACCAGCGTCACCGTACCCAACCGCTCGATGAGCCGAGCCTTGCGACTGGACGTCCCGGTCATAATCCGGACGTTCCCGCCCGGCGTGTAGTCGTACCAGATCGGGACACTGGCCGGCGGCCGGCCGTCGCCGGCCGCTACGGACAGCACGGCGACGTGCTTGGCGGCCAGGAACTCCTGGCGTTCGCTCTCGGTGAAGGCTTTCATGTGGCCTGCAAGCGTCGATCCCGGGAATCTATTCCCGGGTCGGACGCATCCGGTCAGTACTGGGTCGAGCCCTGATCGACCGGGATCCCGGCGGCGGTGACCTTGCGCGACTCGTCGCTGGCCAGCCAGCACACGGTATCGGCGATCTCCTCCGGTTCGGCGACCCAGTCGGGCAGGAATGGGGTGAGCACGTTGGACAGCTGCGGGTTGGTCTCCATGGCCTTGCCCACCGCCGCGACCATGTCGCCCGTCCCCATCGGCGTGTTCACCGGCCCGGGATGAACG
This sequence comes from uncultured Actinomycetota bacterium, assembly GCA_963820045.1. Classification (GTDB taxonomy): domain Bacteria; phylum Actinomycetota; class Actinomycetes; order Mycobacteriales; family Mycobacteriaceae; genus Mycobacterium. The sequence goes on along the minus strand of CAWFYN010000008.1, from coordinate 15,130 downwards.
CTGTTGACCCGGATCGAATGCTTGCCCAGCTCGGCGGCGAAAGCCCGCGCCATTCCGGTGACGGCGTGTTTGCTGGCGGTGTAGTGAATCATGAACGGCTGCATCTTCATCCCGGCCGCGGAACTGATCAGGATGATGGAGCCGCCGCGACCCCCTTCGATGATCTTGTCCGCGCCGGCCATCACGGTGTTCCAGGTCCCGGTGACGTTGATGTCGATGACGTCGCGGAAGTTTTCCGGGGTGATGTCGTTCCAGGCCTGCGGGGCCGCGACGCCGGCGTTGGCGACGATGATGTCCAACCGCCCGAGCGCGGCGACACCTTCGTCGACGGCCTTGCGAAGCCCCTCGAAGTCGCGGGTGTCCACGACCGAGGCGATGATCCGGCGGTTCGTCTGCTTCAACCAGGCGAACGGTCTCGCTCAGGTCGTCCGGAGTCGCCGGGTCGTAGGGGACGCAGGACGGAAGCTTGCCGGCGATGTCGACGGCGATGATGTTGGCGCCCTCCCGCGCCAGGCGAACCGCGTGCGCCCGGCCCTGGCCGCGTGCCGCTCCGGTGATGAATGCGACTCTGCCAGCAAGCTTGCCGCTCATAGTTGCTCCTCTGCTGGGGGTTGCCGCGGCACGGTGCCCGTCATCGCTGCGCCGCTTTGACGAGGTTGGCCCCGATGATCAATCGCTGAATCTCGCTGGTGCCCTCGTAGAGCCGCAGCAGCCGCACATCGCGGTAGATGCGCTCGACCGGGACGCCATGCATGTAACCGCTGCCGCCGTGAATCTGCACCGCGAGATCGGCGACGTTGCCGGCCATTTCGGTGCAGAACAGCTTGGCCGCCGAGGGCGCGACCCTGCGGTCTTCGCCGGTAACCCAGAGCCGGGCCGCGTCGCGGACCAGCGCGCGGCCGGCCAGCACCCCGGTCTGCTGGTCGGCGATCATCGCCTGGACCAACTGGAAGTTCCCGATGGGCGTGCCGCCCTGCGTCGCGGTGGCGGCGTAGGACACCGATTCGTCGAGCGCCCGTTGAGCGGCGCCCACCGCGAGGGCGGCGATGTGGACCCGGCCGCGCGCCAACGAGATCATCGCCGCTCGATAGCCGATGTCTTCGCTGCCGCCGATCAGCGCGCCGCCCTCAACGCGGACGTCGTTGAAGCTCACGTCGGCGGTCCACGCGCCTTCCTGACCCATCTTGGCGTCCTTGGCACCCACTTCGACCCCCGGCGCGTCCGCGGGGACCAGGAATACCGCGATCCCGGGCCCCTGGTCGTCGGCCGGCCGGGTTCGTGCGAACACCACGAACAGATCGGCGACGGGCGCGTTGGTGATGAAGCGCTTCTGCCCGGAGATCACCCAATCGGATTCGTCGCGAACGGCTTTGGTTCGCAGGCCGGCCGGGTTCGATCCGGCGCCGGGCTCGGTCAGCGCAAAGGAGGCGACGACGTCGCCGGACGCCATCGATTCCAGCCAGCGGGCCTTCTGCTCGTCGGTGCCGAAGCCGACCAGAACTTGTCCGGCGATGCCGTTGTTGGTGCCGAACATCGAACGCAGTGCCAGGGACGTGTAGCCCAACTCCATCGCCAGCTCGACATCTTGCATGAGGTTGAGGCCCAGGCCGCCCCACTCCTGCGGAATCGCGTAGCCGAACAAGCCCATCTTCTTGGCTTCGACACGGAGGTCGTCCGGAACGCGATCCTGGTCCAGGATCTCCTGCTCGCGAGGGATGACGACGCTGCGGACGAATTGCCTTGTCTGAGCGAGGATCTCTCGGAAATCGTCGTCCGAGACTTCGGCGAATTCGGCGGTGCCCATCGACTCCACGCTCCTCTCCAGGTCCGGGACACCCCGGTTCAGAGCAGGATCCTATATCAAATATGATATTTGCCTTGAGAGGGTCCGATGGTGGAGATAACAGTGAAGGATGTGACCAGGTGTCGTTGTTGGCAGGTCAGACCGCGGTAATCACGGGCGGAGCGCAAGGGCTGGGGCTTGCCATCGCGGAGCGCTTTGTCGCCGAGGGCGCCCGCGTTGTGCTCGGCGACGTCAATCTCGAGGAAACCCAGGTCGTGGCCAAGCAATTGGGCGGTGATGACGTCGCGGTCGCGGTCCGCTGCGATGTCACGCAGGCGTCCGACGTCGAAACCCTGATCCAAACCGCGGTTGAGCGTTTCGGCGCCCTGGACATCATGGTCAACAATGCCGGGATCACCCGTGACGCGACCATGCGAAAGATGACCGAGGAGCAGTTCGATCAGGTCATCGCCGTGCATTTGAAAGGGACCTGGAATGGCACCCGGCTGGCGGCGGCGGTCATGCGGGAAAACAAGCGTGGCGCGATCATCAACATGTCGTCGGTGTCGGGCAAGGTCGGCATGGTCGGGCAGACCAACTACTCGGCGGCCAAGGCAGGCATCGTCGGCATGACCAAAGCCGCGGCCAAGGAGCTGGCTTACCTGGGCGTCCGGGTGAACGCGATCGCCCCCGGTTTGATCCGCTCCGCCATGACAGAGGCTATGCCGCAGCGTATTTGGGATTCGAAGGTTGCCGAGGTGCCGATGGGCCGGGCCGGTGAGCCCAGCGAAGTCGCCAGCGTGGCGCTGTTCCTGGCGTCCGACCTGTCGTCGTACATGACCGGCACCGTCATGGAAATCACCGGCGGCCGACACCTATGAGCCCGATCCGTGAAGCCGTTATCTGTGAACCCCTACGGACACCGATCGGACGCTACGGAGGGATGTTCAAGGCGCTGACCGCCGTCGACCTTGGCGTCGCCGCGCTGAAGGGCCTGCTCGAACGAACCGGGATCGCGCCCGAGGCGGTGCAGGACGTGATCCTGGGCCACTGCTATCCCAGTAGCGAGGCGCCGGCGATCGGGCGCGTCGTGGCGCTGGACTCGGGCCTGCCGGTGACGGTTCCCGGCATGCAGGTCGACCGGCGTTGCGGGTCGGGCCTGCAGGCGATCATCCAGGCGTGCCTGCAAGTTGGTAGCGGCAGTAACGACCTCGTCATCGCCGGCGGCTGCGAAAGTATGAGCAACGTTGCCTTCTACTCCACCGACATGCGCTGGGGCGGCGCCCGCGGCGGCGTCCGGGTGCATGACGGGCTGGCCCGTGGGCGCACCACCGCCGGTGGTCGGCACCACCCGGTTCCCGGCGGCATGCTGGAGACGGCCGAGAATCTGCGCCGCCAGTACGACATCTCACGCCAGGAGCAAGACGAGCTGGCCGTGCGGTCCCACCAGCGTGCGGTGGCCGCGCAGAAGGACGGCATCTTGGCCGAGGAGATCATTGCCGTTGCGGTGCCCAGCCGCCACGGCGAGGAACTGATCGACACCGATGAACATCCGCGCGCCGACACGTCGGTCGAGTCGTTGAGCAAGCTCAAACCCGTGCTGGCGAGCGAGGATTCGGAGGCTACGGTCACCGCCGGCAACGCCAGCGGTCAGAACGACGCGGCGTCGATGTGCGTGGTGACCACGCCCGAGAAGGCCGCCGAGTACGGTCTGACACCGTTGGTGCGCCTGGTGTCGTGGGCGGTGGCGGGGGTGGCGCCCAACATCATGGGCATCGGGCCGGTACCGGCGACCGAGGTCGCGCTCGCCAAGGCCGGCCTGCGGCTTTCCAACATCGACCTCATCGAACTCAACGAAGCCTTTGCCGCGCAAGCGCTTGCGGTCATGCGGGAATGGAATTTCAGCGTCGCCGACCACGAGCGCACCAACGTGCACGGATCCGGCATCTCCCTGGGCCACCCGGTCGGTGCGACGGGTGGTCGGATGCTGGCCACCCTGGCGCGCGAGCTCACGCGCCGCGAGGCCCGCTACGGGTTGGAGACGATGTGCATCGGCGGCGGCCAGGGCCTGGCCGCGGTGTTCGAGCGGGTTGCTTCGACGTGACCGGCCCCCTGAGCGGCCTCACCGTCGTCGAGGTTTCCAGCTTCGTCGCCGCTCCGCTGTGTGGCATGACGCTCGGTCAGCTTGGCGCGGAGGTGATTCGGATCGATCCGATCGGAGGCGCGTCCGACGTCCAGCGGTGGCCGCTGGGGGAGGACGGCACATCGATCTACTGGACCGGACTGAACAAGGGAAAGCGTTCGGCCACCATCGATTTGCGCTCCCCCGAAGGGCAGGAGCTGGTCCAGCGGCTCATCGTCGAGGGCGACGGCGTGGTGGTGACCAACGCCGCCGGCCTGTCGTGGCTCAGCCACGAGGTATTGACGAACCAGCGTTCCGACGTCATCCACGTGCAGCTGCTCGGGCGCGGCGATGGTTCCACCGGCGTGGACTACACAGTCAACGCCGGCATCGGATTCCCGCTCGTCACCGGTCCCGCCGATCATGCCGGCCCGATCAATCACGTGTTGCCCGCCTGGGACGTGTGCTGCGGCCTCTACGCCGCACTGGCCGTCGTCACCGCCGTCCGCAGCCGGGACGAATCCGGTGTGGGCGCACGGATCAGCCTGGCGCTGGAGGATGTCGCGCTGGCCACTGCCGGAAACCTGGGACTGTTGACCGAGCCGCAAGTCACCGGCACGCAACGCCAGCGACTGGGCAACGCCATCTACGGTCAGTACGGGCAGGACTTCACCAGTCGTGACGGTGCCAGGTTCATGGTTGTCACCTTGACCCGCCGGCACTTTCGCGACCTGGTCGACGTGACGGGCTCCGGTGCCGCGGTAACGGCGCTCGCCGACGCGCTGGGCGTCGACTTCGGTTCCGAGGGTGACCGCTACCGGTACCGCGACGTGCTGTCGGGCCTGTTCGCCACCTGGTTCGCCGACCACACCGCCGAGGAGATTACCGCCGCGCTGGCCGGCACCACGGTGCTGTTCGAGCGGTACCGCACCTTCGCGGAGGTTGCGGCGGGACCGAAGGTGTCTGCCAACCCACTGTTCTCCCGGTTGCACCAACCGGGCCTGGGCGACTACTTCGCCCCCGGTATGCCGATCGCGTTCGACGGCGCGCATCCCGCCGGCGCGGCCGCGCCCGCCCTTGGGCAAGACACCGCCGACGTCCTGGAGCGGCGCCTCGGATTGACGACAACCGACATCGAGCGCCTGACCAAGGCAAAGACAATCGCTTGCTGAGCAAGCCAGAACGGAAAGACCGCTCATGACCAAACTCGCGCAGACCCTCGGGCTTGACCGAATTTCAGACCGAAATCATCGCCGCCGTAAGACAATTCGTCGAGAAGGAAGTTATCCCCAACGCCGCGGAACTCGAACGCGGTGACACCTACCCGCAGGACATCGTCGACCGGATGCGCGACATGGGGCTGTTCGGGCTGATGATCCCCCAGGAGTACGGCGGCCTGGGGGAGTCGCTGCTGACCTACGCGCTGTGCGTCGAAGAGCTGGCGCGCGGCTGGATGAGCGTGTCGGGGGTGCTCAACACCCACTTCATCGTGGCCTACATGCTGCGCCAGCACGGCACCGACGAGCAGAAGCAGCGATTCCTGCCACGCATGACGACCGGTGAGACGCGCGGCGCCTTCTCGATGTCGGAGCCGGAGCTGGGCTCCGACGTCGCCGCGATCCGCACTCGGGCCCAGCGCAATCCGGACGGCAACTACACCATCAACGGCCAGAAGATGTGGCTGACCAACGGCGGCACCTCGACCCTGGTGGCGGTGCTGGTGCGCACCGACGAGGGCGCGGACAAGCCGCACCGCAATCTGACCGCCTTCCTGGTCGAGAAGCCGACCGGCTTCGGCGAAGTCGTGCCCGGGCTGCATCATTCCGGGCAAGATCGACAAGCTGGGCTACAAGGGCATCGACACGACCGAGACTGATCTTCGACGGCTACCAGGCCAGCGCCGACGACATCCTCGGCGGCACCCCCGGGCAGGGCTTCTTCCAGATGATGGACGGCATCGAAGTCGGCAGGGTCAACGTGTCGGCCCGCGCCTGTGGTGTAGGCATCCGCGCCTTCGAGCTCGCGGTTCGCTACGCGCAGCAGCGGCACACCTTCGGCAAGCCCATCGCCGAGCACCAGGCCATCGCGTTCCAGCTGGCCGAGATGGCCACCAAAATCGAAGCGGCACATCTGATGATGGTCAACGCAGCCCGGCTGAAGGATTCGGGGAGCGCAATGACGTTGCCGCCGGGATGGCGAAATATCTCGCGAGCGAATACTGTACTGAAGTCACCCAACAGAGCTTCCGGATCCATGGCGGCTACGGCTATTCCAAGGAATACGAGATCGAGCGGCTGATGCGCGATGCGCCGTTCCTGCTTATCGGCGAGGGAACCAGCGAAATCCAGAAGTCCATCATCAGCAAGCGACTGCTCGCCGAGTATCAGGTGTAGCGATGACGGTTCCGGATTTCGCCGCGCGGCCACAACTTTCCGACGACGTCGCGCGCTTCGTCCGCCAGCGGATCTTCGATGGCACCTACGTCGCGGGGTCCTACGTCCGCCTGGACCAATTGGCCGCCGAGTTGGGAATCAGCGTCACACCGGTGCGGGAGGCGCTCTTCGCCCTGCGCGCGGAAGGCTTGATCGCCCAGCAACCGCGACGGGGTTTCATGGTGTTGCCGGTGACCGGGCGCGACGTCACCGACGTCGCGAACCTGCAGGCGCACGTCGGTGGTGAACTGGCGGCGCGCGCCGCGATCAACATCACCGACGACCAACTGCGCGAACTCAAACAAATCCAGGCGGAACTGGAAGACGCCTATGCCGGTGATGACGACGAGCGGACGGTGCGTCTCAACCACCAATTCCACCGGGCCATCAATGTTGCCGCCGACTCGCCGAAACTCGCCCAGCTGATGTCGCAGATCACCCGCTACGCACCGGAATCGGTGTTTCCCGTCATCCGAGGCTGGCCCGAGCAGTCGATGCGGGACCACCGCCGGATCTTGTCCGCGTTGAAGAAACGCGATGAGGAACTCGCCCGCGCGGCGATGTCGCAACATCTTGCGGCGGGCGCCGTTCCATTGATCGATCACCTCATCGCGCGTGGGGTGGTTGTTGATCAGAGCCGTCCGACGTGTCGCTGAGCTGGACTATTCTGTTGTTTCCCGCGCCCGAATCGGCCTAGGCTGCCACTGGGGTGGGCAACAAATATGGAGAGAAAATGTCCACAACGCTTCGCGCGTCGGCCGTCTTCGTTGCGTCTGCGGTAGCGATCGCCCTAGCGCCGCCGGCGACCGCTGACCTGCTCGACCCAATTCCCGGCAATGGCGTCTTTGTCGTCGGGCCCGACATTGCACCGGGCCTCTACCACACGGGCGGGTCGGGATCGGCCTTCGGCGTTTGGATCAACGATGTGCCGACCCAGGGCTCAATGTGCTCGTGGTTCACCTACAGCACACCCGATGCGAACAAGGATCATGTACTCCAGACGAATACTTCCATCGGTCCGATGTACGCGAATATCAACACTTCGGTCAAGGCCTTCGAGTCCCAGAACTGTCAGCCCTGGACGCGGGTCCCCTAGGGCTGATTGGCATCAATCAACATCTCCCGCAGCCGACGGCCGTCGACCTTGCCGGTGGTGCCACGCGGGATGTCGTCATCGGATTCGAGCAGCAGCCACACCGTCGGTACCTTGAAGGCGCTCAGCAGTTTTCGCGCACACCGACTCAGCTGATCGGCGGACACCACGCCGTCGCGCACCACGGCCGCGCCCACCCGCCGGCCCGCCGTTCCGGGCACGTCGGTGACGAAGGCGCTACCGACGCCGTCGATGGTCCGTAGCGCGCGTTCGACCTCGCCGGGATAGACGGTGGCGCCGCTGACCTTGAACATGTCGTCGGTTCGGCCGTGGTAGAACAGGAACCCCTCCTCATCGATGCGGCCCAGGTCGCCGGTGGGATAGAAACCGTCGGTGGTGAACAGATCTTCTCGGCTGCGGCCGCAGATGCCGCGCAGCGTGTGCGGGCCCCGAATCTGAATCATGCCCACAACGCCCGCCGCGACGGGTTCGCCGCTGTCGGCATCGACGATGCGAACTTCCATGCCGGGGAAGGGCTTTCCGCAACTACCCCATGCAGTCTCGGGCATGTCGGTGTCGGCGGGATAGCCGCAGTATGGACCGAACGCCTCGGTCATGCCGAACAAGGTGGCCCGGGCGCCGGGCCGGGCCCGCTGCTCGGGCGGGAGCAGGGCCTGCAGGCTCCCCGGCCGCAACGCCGACAAGTCCGCCCCGACGCGGCCCGCGTGCCGGGCCAGTGCTTCGGCTTGGTCCGGCCAGCCGCGAAACAGCGTGACCTTCTCGGCTTCCAGCAGCCGCAGTGTGGTCTCCGGCCGCGGGATCTCCTCGGTCACCAGGGTGGAGCCGGCCAACAGCGTGGACAGGATTCCGCTGCCGAAGCCGCCCACCCAGAAGAACGGCATCGGTAGATACAGCCGGGTATCGGCGGTGATGCAGCGCGCCGCCAGGCCCGACCGCACGGCGCCCAGCGCGCTGCCGTGAGAATGCATGACTGCCTTGGGCATCCCGCTACTACCGGAGGTGAACACGATGACCAGCGGGTCGGCGGGCGTGACCGTCTCGATCATGGCGTCGACGATCCGGCGGGCCGGCTCGCTCGGAATGCTGTGGCTAAGCTGGTCGGCCGTCCAGACCTGACGCAAGGCGGGAAGTTCGGTCCGCGGCACCAGCTCGTCGAGGTAGCGGTGCCCGCGGAATTCCTCGACGCTGACCAGGAATTGCACCGCGGCGGCCCGCAGTTGCGCGGCCAGTTCGCGGGCTTGGAGCAGGGTGCTCAGCGGCACCAGCACTGCCCCAACGCGGGTCAGGGCGATGGCCACCTGCACCCAGCGGGCGCTGTTGGGCATGATCAGGCCGACGCGGGTGCCCTTACCGACCCCGGCCTCGACGAAGGTTGCGGCGAGATCCCTTGTCACCGCATCGAGTTGGCGGTAACTGGTTCGCGACGTCGGGTCGATCACCATCGGCTTGGCGCCGTGCTCCGCGGCGCGAGACCGCACCAGTTCGTCGATCGTCTCACCGCATCGAACAGCTTCCTCAGCTGTTGCGTATCGACTTTGCCGCTCGCCAGGAGCGGTACGTCGGTGCGCGGTAGGGCGACGAATCGCTTGGGTATTTTATACGACGATAATTCCGTCTTGAGTCGCTCGCGGAGCACCGCCGCGTCAAGAGATGAGGCCTCCGGCGTGACGATCACTGCGGCCACCAGCTGCCCGCGTTCGGCATCCGGAATGCCGATCACGTATGCCGCCATTCCGGTCACCCCGGCGATTGCCCTCTCGACCTCGTCCGCCGAGACATTGGCTCCCGCGGTCTTGATCATCGTGCTGAGCCGGCCGACGTAGTAGAAGAAACCGTCGGTCGTCGGTGCGCACCAAATCGCCGGTGTGGAACCAGCCGTCGGCGTCGAAGCACTCTTCGCGACTGCGCTTGTAATACCCCTGCATCACATACGGCCCGCGGATGCACAGCTCGCCGACGCCCGACGCGTCGGCGGTCCACGATCATGGTCTCGAATCCCGGCGCCGGCTTGCCGAAGGATCCGCGGCGGCTTTCGGGTTGATCGGACTCGTCGCCGCTGATCAGCACGACGCTGCCCGCCTCGGTCATGCCCGAGCATGTTGTGCCGCAGCTCCGGGTCGGCCGGTCGGGCGCTCGGGCGCCATGATCGGATACAGGTTGCCCCGACGCATCGACGACAGGTCGCGCCCGGGAAGCTCGGGTGATCGCGCCAGATGAGCGATGCCGGCGACGAAACCGTTGGTCATGGTGGGTCTTTCGGCTTCCAGCAGGTCCAGCGTCTGCACCCGCGTCGGTGGCGTTGGAGCACATCAGCGTCGACCCGGCGACCAACGTGGCGAGCAGTCCGAAGGCGAACCCGCCGATCCAGAAGAACGGTGAATTGCAGAACAGCTTGTCGTCGGCCGTCAGGCCACGGATCTCGTTGAGGTTCTGCTGATGTGCGAGCAGGGCGCCGTGCGTGTGCACCACTCCCTTCGGGGCGCTGGTGGAGCCGGATGTGTAGACGATGGCCAGCGGATCGCAGCCGTCGACGTCCTCCTCCATCGCCTCGAGCAGCCCGGGGTCGACGGTCCGGGTACGCCGGCACCCGCGCTCGGGATCGACTATGACGTGGCGCAATTGCGGGGCAGCGGTGACAAACAGCCGCTCATCGCTGTCCAGCTCGGCATGCGACAGCACATCGGCTAAGCGGCGTACGTAGTCATGGGAGCGGAACGACGCGGTGGCCAAAAGGATTTCGGTATCGCTGTCCACCAGCTGCTCGCGCAGCTCGCGCGCGGTCATGAACGTGGAGAACGGGACCACCACGGCGCCGATTCGCGCCGCCGCCAGCATTGCGACGACGAACTCGGGCCCGTTGGGATAGAGCAGGCCCACATGGGTGCCCTTGCCGGCGCCGACCGCGATCAGGCCGCGGGCGAGCTCGGCCGAGCGGGCCTCGGCCTCGCCGTAACTGATGCGGTCGCCGTCGCAGACGAGTAGCGGATGGTCTGCGCGCGAGCGGGCCTGGCGTCTCAAGAACTCGGCGACCGTCGGGGCGTCACCCCGCATGGTCGCTGGGGGCGGCGGGTGCGCTGAAGAAGCACTCGACCGCGCTCAGATCGGCTTTGCCCGACGGGGTCCGTGGAATGGCGTCGACGATCGCGATCTCGGTGGGGATCTCGTAGCGCGCCAGCCTGCTTCGCAGATAGTCGACCAGCGCGCCGGATTCGATGGCGGCGGTTTCGCGCAGTTCCACCATGGCCACCGGCGTCGCCCCCAGGCGCTCGTCGGGCCGGCCGACCACGGCCGCGCCGGCCACCGCGGGGTGGCCCTCCAGGGCGGTGCGCACGTCGTCGGGCATCACCTTGAACCCACCGCGGATGATCGCCTGATCGGCCCGCCCGACGATCCAGACGAAGCCGTCCGCGTCGATGCGCGCCATATCCGTGGTCCGCATGAACGGAGCCGACGGCCCCAGCTGGCCCGGCTTGACTTCGAGCAGACCGACCTGGCCGGCTCCGAGCGGAGTCCCGTCGTCGGCGACCACCCTCAGCTGCGCACCGGGGTTGGCGCGGCCGACGCTGCCCCGTTTGGCGGGCCAATAGCGCTGATAGTCGGGAAGCGTCCAGCCCGCCACGCCGCCGCCGAACTCCGTTGCGGCGTAGGAGGTTAGGACCGGGATGCCGTATTTGCCGGTGAAGGCATCGGCGTCGTCGGCGGTCAGCGCAGCAGTGCCGCAGGTGACGGCGCGGATGCTCTCCAGATCGGCCTTCTGCACGTCGGAGTGCAACACCGTCCGCAGGGCGGCCGGTACCAGCGATACCGTACGCGGCCGGTGCCGGCGCACCGCCTCGGTCCATGTGTTCAGTTCGAATCGCTCGAGGAGCGCGAATGGTCTCGCCTCGGCGATGCACTGCAACACGCGGAACACGCCACCGATATGCACGAGCGGCGAATTGACGATCGCGACGCCGCGCCGTAGCTCGGTGGGCGCCGGGGCGCGTTCGGCATCGTCGCCCATCACACTGCGCGCCAGCATGTCGTACCCGAGGTCGATTCGTTTGGGCGGACCCGTCGTACCGCTGGTCAACATGCGTACCGCGACGCCGGGCCGCGTACCGGTCCCCAGGACGGGATGGCTGGTCAAGCAGCCGGCCTGAGGATCGTCCAAGCGATCCGAGATGGCCACGGTGGTCGCCTCGGTCGTCGGGGGCACCAGTGTCGTCAGGTCGTCCTGTTCCCCGATGATCAAAGGCAGCCGCAGCCCGGCGATGTCGGCCTTGGTGCGCTCGTCACCTCGAGACGGGTTGATGACGACGACGGTCCCGCCGCCGAGCAGCACCCCGAGGAAGGCCGCCACCTGACCGGGGCGGTTGCGCAGCAGCATCCCGACTTCGGTGCCAGCGGTGAGGGCAGCGATGCGGGCCGCCGTGGCACCGACCCGGGCCCACGAGATCCATTGGCCGTCATATTCGATGGCGTGCGCGTCCGGCCGCAGGTCGAGGACCTCGGCGATGCGTTGACTGAGCGGATGGGGCGGCATCAGCGGGTCTTGGGAGTGCGTGCGGCGCGTTCGCCGCCGGAATTCTCTTTCTGGGCCGCCAGTTCCGCCGTACCGAGCGGATTGCCCAGGCGCGTGTAGATCAGGCCCTGCTCCATGGCCGCGCGATAGGGCTTGTCGAGTGACTCCCAGATCGCCTTCACCGTGCCCTGGGTGGCGGTCGGTGGCTTCGCGGCGATCGTCGCGGCAATCTCGTGCGCGCGGTCCCACAGCCGCTCGGCGGGGACCACCTCCGACACCAATCCGATGCGCAGCGCGGTATCGGCGCTGACCCGCTCGTCGTTGCCCATCAGGGCGATGCGCAACGTTTCGCCAAGGCCGATGCGCCTCATCAAGCCGATCGGTTCCAACGCGCAGACCAGTCCGGCCGACACGTGCGAGTCGAAAAACGTCGCGTCCTCAGAGCAGATGACCACGTCGGATTCGTTGATGAAATAGAACGCACCCGCGGTGCACATGCCCCGGACGGCGCACACGACCGGCTTCCACATCTTCTGCCACTTGGGGCTGAGCGCCTCGCCGGGATCCTCGTGGTTCCAGATGTTTTCGGGCTGCCCGTATGGCGTTTTGATGTCCAGCCCGGCGCTGAACGCGCGGTCACCGGCCGCCCGCAGCACCACCGCGTTTACCGCTTCGTCGAGTTTGACCATGCGCCAAGCGCGGGCCATCTCATCACACATGGTGCGGTTGAACGCGTTCAGCTGGGCGGGCCGGTTCAGCGTGATGGTCGCGACCTGGTCGGTCTCGTCCACCTCGAGCAGGATGGTCTCGAAGGCGGTCATCGACACTGCCAATCCGGTGCCCGCTTCTCGACGAAGGCCTTGGGACCCTCCTGAGCGTCCTCGGTCCGCAGCACGCGCTCGCGGAAGGTTTCGGCGAGCATCTCGGCTTCGTGCAGCGGCAGATCCAGACCCTTCAGGATCGCCAGTCGGGTTCCCCGCACGGCCAGCGGCGCATTGGAGTTGACGATGCCGGCGATCTCATGGGCGCGTTCGAGAAGCCGTTCATGCTCGACGATTTCGCTGATCAATCCCAGCTCGAAGGCCCGCTGCACGCTCATCCGTTCGTGCTTGCCCATCAACGCCATCCGCAGCGCGACCGATCGGGGGAGCACCCGGGCCAGCCGCACCAGTTCACGTCCGGCCACCAGGCCGATGCTGACATGGGGATCGAAAAACGTCGCGCGGTCGGAGGCGATGACGATGTCCGAGGTGGTCACCCAGTCGAGCCCCGCGCCGCAGCACAGGCCGTTGACCGCGGTCAGCACCGGCTTGGCCATCTGGCGGAACGGGGGTGTGCCTTCCTGGGGCGCCTCCCACTGTTCGTACGTCGACAGGTACGGCCGCTCGTAGATCACCTTGCCGTCGCCGGGGATGGCCCTGACGTCGGCTCCGGTGCAAAATGCGCGACCGGTGCCGGTGACGACGAGCAGCCAGATCTTGTCGTCGTTCTCGGCCTCGTCGTAGGCGGCCCGCAGTTCGGTGATCATGTGGGGGCTGAGCGCGTTGAGGGCGTCCGGACGGTTCAGCGTGATAGTGGCGGTATGCCCGTCGACGTCGTAGTTGATGGTGTCGAACGACCCAGTAGGCATCCCCTGCTGGTTCTCCCTTCATCGGCCCTGGAATTTCGGCGCGCGGCGCTGCCTGGAAGGCTTCCAGGCCTTCCTTGAAATCGGCTGTCCGGCAAGACAATTCCAGGTTGAACAGCTCCTGGGTCATCGATTGGTCCAGCGTCGCGTGCTGACCGAAGCTCAGGGCCTGCTTGGTCAGACCGATCGCCGCCGTCGGCCCGGCGGCCAGCCGTTCGAGAAGCTCCGCGGTGGCGGCGTCGAGCTCGGTGGGGCTCACCGCTTGGTGGATCAACCCCCAGTCGGCCGCATCCACCGCGTTGACCTTCTCGCCCAGCAGCAGCATCCGCCTGGCCCTTGCCAGGCCGACCAGCCGGGGCAGCAGCCAGGTGGCGCCCGAATCCGGGACTGAAGCCCCGCTCGACGAAGGGCTCCCAGAACACCGCGTCGGTGGCGGCGAGGGTGAAGTCGGCTGCCAACGCGAGGTTGCAGCCGAACCCCGCCGCCCATCCCCGCACGCTACAGAGCACGGGCAGCTGGATGGTCGCGACGAGCTCGATCGCCCGATGAGCGGCATGGGGGATCCGCCGCACCAGATCGCCGGTGCGGGGCCGCTGCCGGCTGTTGGCGGCGACCCAATCCACGCCGGCGCAGAAGTCGTCGCCGCCCCGGATGTGAACGGCGCGCAAGGAATCGTCGGTGGCGGCCTCGGTCAATGCCTCGACTAACGTCCCGATCATATTCTGGCTCAACGAATTACGCCAGGCCGGGCGATCGAGCGTTATTCGCAACACCGCGCCATCCCGGCGCACCGTCACCGAACCGTCGGCACCGGCCGCGTCGGCCTTGTGACTCACCGTCGATCCGGCCTTTCCTGCCGATACGGTTACCCATACAGTAGGCAATACGATTGATACGCTGTATAAGTTAGCAGGGTACGCTGCCGCCGGAAATAGCCGGGCCGGAACCCAAGCGAAAAGAGTGAAGCATGGCCGTGCAGGAGGGGCGAGAGGAAGGGCGGCCCGGACCCGAGTCGACGCTCACCGGCAACACCAGATTTGGCGAGCAGCCCCTTGCCCAGACCATGGCCGCCGCCGGAGCCATGCGGCGCCTGAGTTCGCTGCTGCTGTCACTCGAACATCCGCATCCGACGGTCGACACCATGGTGCAGAAGTTCGCGGAGTGGGAGCGCGAGCTGTCCGCCGCGGCCCCGGTGGATGACGCGCCGAATCGGCGACGTCCCCGACGACCCCCGGCGCGTCTATCTGAACCACGCGACCGACATCGGCGCCTACAATCCGTGCTTTCCGGAGTATCGGTTCGATCACCTCGATGCCGGCAAGGCAACGGGACGAGTCAACTTCCCCCTGGTCTACGAGGGGCCGCCGGGGTTGGTGCACGGCGGGTTTCTGGGCGTCTTCTTCGACTGCGTGATCCAGCACCACAATTGCGTCACGGGCCTGTCAGGCAAGACGCGCTCCTTGGTCGTAACGTTCCGCCGACCGACGCCCATGTTGACCGAGCTGCGGTTCGACATCACTCGCTCGCGGATCGACCGCGGCATCGCAT
>CAWFYN010000007.1:0-95039 GCA_963820045.1 uncultured Actinomycetota bacterium | reverse complement strand
GCGATTCGGATTCCGTTGCGATAAGCGGACTTGTACGCGGCGATCACATGGTCCGACTGCCGCGGCGGCGTCATTGCGTCCGGGCACGACGATGGTGTCGGCGTTGGTGGGCTCGTCGAGGCCGAAGTCGGTTGCGATCCGGATTGGCCCTGCCGCGACGAGGGGCTCGCAGCCGCACACTCGAACCCGGTAGCCGGGCGCTCCGCCGTCGAGCCAGACACGGCCGAACACCTCGACCGCGATCGCGAGGTCGAACGCGATGGCATCGGGCTCAGCCAGGACAGCGACGGAATGCATGGCTTGGCAATATACCGGCGCAACCTGGCAATCCAGCCACTGGTTTCCTGCGCAGCGACCGGCGAGCATAGCCGGGTGCATGCGCAAATTGTGTTGTACGACGGGTTCGACCCGCTCGACGTCATCGCTCCGTTCGAAGTTCTTTCCGCCGGTGCGCAGCTGGTCGCGGGCGATCTATCGGTGACATTGGTGGCGGCGGAAGGCCCTCGTAGCGTGACAAGCGGTACCCGCGGTTTGGCGTTGGCCGCCACCGCCGCGCTCGATCCTGCTGAGGCCGGGTGCGTGATCGTGCCCGGTGCAGGCGGGCCGACCGTCGGTGACCCCGACGACGGCGTCGAGACCATCCCGGTGTTGTTGGCCCGGGCGGCGCAGACCGAACTGACTGCGCTGCTGTACAAAGCCTTTGCCAATCCGGACGTGACCATGGCGGCAGTGTGTGCTGGCTCCGTGGTGATGGCGATGTCGGGTCTGATCGAAGGACGCTACGCCGTGACGCATCATCTGGGTCTGGAGCTGCTCGAGGCCGCAGGTGTGCGGCCGGTAGCGGCCCGCGTCGTTGACGACGGAGATCTCGTGACCGCCGGCGGCGTGACATCGGGCCTCGACCTGGCCCTGCATCTGCTCGATCGCTGCTACGGCCCTCGAATCGCCCATGCCGTCGAGGAACTCTTCGAATACGAGCGACGGGGCACCGTGTGGCGCCCCGTCGGCCGAGGCCAGTGGAGGTCTAGGTTGAGCATCGAAGGCGACTGGGACGTGACGATCAAAACCCCGATCGGCACGCTGGCGGTGCGGTACGCATTCACCGAACTGCGCGACGGGATCGCCGGTACGGCGACGTACAAAGATGAAACCGTTGCCTTGCAAGACTTTACGAGTGAGCCGGCCGAGGGTGGCACTCGGCTCACTTGGCGGCAGTCGGTGACCAAGCCCATGCGCCTGAATCTGGCTTTCGACGTGCTGGTCCATGGTGACGTGCTGAGCGGCACTCTCGCGCCGGCCGGCTACCGCGTCGACGGTATCCGGGGCTCGTCGGTAGCCGTCGCCATCTCTTGTAGCAAATCCGGGCTGGGCATACGCTGCCTTCAGGGTGGGCAACGAATGGAGAGAAGAAGATGCCTCCAACGCCTCGCGCGGCGGCCGTATTCGTTGCGTGTGCGACAGCGATCGCGTTTGCGGCTCCGGCGAATGCCGATGTGCTCGACCCGATCCCCGGGAACGGCGTCTTTGTCGTCGGGCCCGACATCGCACCGGGCCTCTACCGAACGGCCGGTTCGGCGTCGACCTTTGGGGTTTGGATCAACAATGTGCCGACCCAGGACTCGATGTGCGCGTGGTTCACTTACAGCACGCCCGATGCGAACAAGGAGCATGTGCTCCAGACGAATATCTCTGTCGGTCCGATGTTCGCGAACATCAACACGTCGGTCAAGGCTTTCGAGTCGCAGAACTGTCAACCCTGGACGCGGGTCCCCTAGGGCTTCCTTGAGTTTTGTTGGCTTTGCCTGCGCCGAACGTGCTCTGAGGGCGAGATTTCCGCGATTTTTTCGCCCTCACGGCACGTTCGGGGCGGCTCTCGGGTCCCCTAGGGCCGGTCCGCGTCGGCCAGCATGTCGCGCAGGCGATGGACGTCGACCTTGCCGGTGCCGCCGCGCGGGACGCCGTCGTCGGAATCCAGCAACAGCCACACCGTCGGCACCTTGAAGGCGCTCAGCACAGTCCGCGCGCATGCCACGCAACTCCTCGGCGGTCAGCGCGCCGTCGCCGCACACCACCGCCGCGCCCACCCGTTCACCCGCGGCGCCGGGCACATTGGTGACGAACGCGTTGTCGATGCCGTCGATCGTGCGCAGCGCGCGCTCGACCTCGCTGGGGTAGACGGTCGCGCCGCTGACTTTGAACATGTCGTCGGATCGCCCGTGGTAGAACAGGAATCCGTCCTCGTCGAGATGGCCGAGGTCGCCGGTCGGATAGAAGCCGTCGACGGTGAACAGCTCTTCGCGGCTGCGACCGCAAATGCCGCGCAAGGTGTGGGGTCCGCGGATCTGGATCATGCCCGCGGTTCCCGCCGCGACCGGCTCGCCGCTGTCGGTGTCGACGATGCGGACTTCCATGCCGCCAAACGGCTTTCCGCAGCTGCCCCATGCCGTCGCGGGCATATCCGTGTCGGCGGGGTAGCCGCAGTACGGCCCGAATGCCTCGGTCATGCCGAACAGCGTGGCCCGTGCCCCGGGTGCAGCCCGTTGCCGGGGCGGCAGCAGGGCTTCCAGGCTGCCCGGTCCCAGGGCGGACAGATCGGCGCCGACGGAGATCGCATGCCGCGCCAGGGTCTCGGCCTGATCGGGCCAGCCGCGAAAGAGGGTGACTCGTTCGCGCTCCAGCAGTCGCAGAGTGGTTTCCGGCCGGGGGATCTCTTCGGTCAACAGGGTGGCACCCGCCAGCAGGGCGGACAGTATCCCGCTGCCGAAACCGCCTACCCAGAAGAACGGCATCGGTAGGTACAGCCGGGTTTCGGAGGTGATGCAACGGGCCCCAAGCCCCGACCGCACGGCGCCCAACGCGTTGCCATGGGAGTGCACGACTCCCTTGGGGGTTCCGCTGCTGCCGGAGGTGAACATGATGACCAGCGGGTCGGCGGCGGTGACCGTTGCGGTCATGGCGTCGATGATCTGCCGGGCCTCATCGCTCGCCGTGGCGTTGTCCAGCTGCCCGATCGACCAAACCCGCCGCAGGGCAGGAAGTTCGGATTGCGGCACCGCCCGCAGGTCGTCGAGGTAGCGATCACCGCGGAATTCCTCGACGCTCACCAGGAACTGCACGGCCGCCACTCGCAGCTGCGTGACGAGCTCGCCGGGTTGCAGCAGGGTGCTCAGCGGCACCAGCACGGCGCCGATGCGGGTCAGCGCGACGGCGACCTGCACCCAGCGGGTGCTGTTGGGCATGATCAGCCCCACCCGGGTGCCCTTACCCACGCCGGCCTCGATGAACGCCGCGGCCAAATCTCTTGTCGTCGAGTCGAGTTCGCGGTAGCTGACCCGGGACGTGGGATCGATCACCATCGGCGTGTCCCCGTCGTGGTCGGCGCGAAACCGCACCAGCTCGTCGATGGTGTGCGCGCCCGGGTCAGGCATCGAAGAGCTTCCGCAGTTGCCGCGTGTCGACCTTGCCGCTGGACAACAGCGGTACGTCGGCGCGGGGCAGGGAGATGAACCGCTTGGGGATTTTGTATGCGGACAGTTCGGTTTTGAGTCGTTCGCTCAATGCGGCGTCATCGAACGCCGCAGCGCCGTCCGGCCGGACAACGACCGCGGCGACGAGCTGCCCCCGCCTCGTGTCGGGAATGCCGATCACGTAAGCCGGCGCTCCGCCGGTGATCTTGGTGATGGCTTTCTCCACTTCGGCCGCCGAGACGTTGGCGCCGGCCGTTTTGATCATCGCGCCCAGCCGTCCGACGAAATAGACGAATCCGTCGGCATCGGTGCGCACCAAATCACCACTGTGGAACCAGCCGTCGGCATCGAAGCACTCTTCGCGGCCGCGTTTGTAATAGCCCTGCATCAGATAAGGCCCGCGGATGCACAGTTCGCCGGCCTCGCCGACGGCAACGCTTTCCTTGGTGTCGGGGTTGACGAGCATCGTCTGGAAACCGGGTGCGGGCTTGCCGAACGATCCCCGCCGTGCTTCGGGTTGGTCGGATTCGTCGTCGCCGATCAGCACGACGCTGCCGGCCTCGGTCATACCGAGCATATTGTGCCGCAGCTCCGGGTCGGCCGGCCTGGTGTCGGGGGCCATGATCGGGTAGAGGTTGCCGCGACGCATCGACGACAGATCACGCTCGGCGTAGCTCGGGTGGTCGGCCAGGTGAGCGATCCCGGCGGCGAACCCGTTTGTCATGGTTGGCTTTTCGGCTTCCAGCAGGTCGAGTGTCGCCCCGGCGTCGGTGGCGTTGGAGCACACCAACGTCGACCCGGCCACCAAGGTGGCGAGCAGGCCGAACGCGAATCCGCCGATCCAGAAGAACGGCGAATTGCAGAACAGCTTGTCCGCCGCGGTCAAACCGCGGATCTGGTTGAGGTTCTGTTGATGTCCGAGTAGCGCGGCGTGTGTGTGCACGACTCCTTTGGGCGTGCTGGTGGATCCGGACGTGTAGATGATCGCCAGCGGATCGCGGCCGCAGACGTCGTCTTCCATCGCTGCCAATAGCGCGCGGTCGACGGTGCCGGCTCGTTGGTACACCTTCTCGTGGGTGACCGCAACATGGCGCAGTTGCGGTGCTGCGGGGCAAAACAACCGGAAACCGAGTTCGGCGTCCGAAAGGACCTCGGCCAGTCGCTGCACGTAGTCGTGGGAGCGAAAAGACGCTGCGGTCAACAGGATTTCGACATCGCTGTCGACCAGCTGCTCACGCATCTCACGGGCGGTGACGAAGGTGGAGAACGGGATCACCACAGCGCCGATTCGCGCGGCCGCCAGCATTGCGACGACGAACTCGGCGCCGTTGGGGTAGAGCAGACCGACATGGGTGCCCTTGCCGGCGCCGAGGGCGATCAGGCCGCGGGCGAGCTCTGCTGACCGGACGTCGGCTGCTGCGTAGCTGATGCGCTCGGCCTCGCAGACGAGCAGGGGTTGATTCGCACGCGTGCTGGCTTGACGTCGCAACAGTTCGGCGACGGTGGATTCACCGGACATGGTCGCGCTGCGCCACGGACTCTTCGAAAATGCGCCGGATCTCGCTCAGATCGGCTTTACCCGACGGGGTGCGCGGGATGGTGTCGACGATCGCGATCTCGGTGGGAATCTCATAACGGGCCAATCGCGTTCGCAGGTACTCCACCAACGTGTCGGTATCGGTGCCGGCGGACTCGCGCAACTCCACGACCGCGACCGGTGTCTCGCCGAGTCGCGCGTCAGGTCGCCCGATCACAGCCGCGCCCGCCACCGCGGGGTGGCCCTCCAGCGCGACACGGACGTCGTCGGGCATCACTTTGAACCCGCCGCGGATGATCGCCTGATCGGCCCGCCCGACGATCCACAGAAAACCATCCGCGTCGATGCGCGCCAAATCGGTGGTCCGCATCCACTGCGCCGAGCGCCCGAGCTGCCCCGGCTTGACCTCCAGCAGCCCAACCTGGTCCGTAGCAAGCTGCGTGCCGGCGTCGTCGACCACCCGCAACTGCGCGCCCGGGTTGGCCCGTCCGACGCTGCCGCGTTTGGCGGTCCAGTAGCTCTGGTAGTCGGCCAGGGTCCAGCCGGCCACCCCACCACCGAATTCTGTTGCAGCATAGGAGGTTAAAACCGGTATGCCGAATTTATCAGTGAAAGCGTCGGCATCGTCAGCCGACAGCGGGGCCGTGCCACAGGTGACGGCGCGGATGCTGTCCAGATCGGCACGCGACAGGTCGGAGTGCAACACCGTCCGCAATGCGGCAGGCACCAGTGATACCGCGCGGGGCCGGTGCGTGCGCACAGCCTGAGCCCACGGTTTGAGCTCGAAGCGTTCCAGCAGCACAAAAGATCTCGCCTCGACGACACACTGCAGCACCCGGAAGACGCCGCCGATGTGCACCAGCGGTGAGTTCATGATCGCGACACCGCGTCGCAGCTCTTGAGGGGCCGGTGCGTGGTCTGGGTCTCGGCCCATCATGCTGCGAGCCAGCATGTCGTAGCTGAGGTCAATTCGCTTGGGCGGACCGGTCGTTCCGCTGGTCAGCATTCGCAGGGCGACCTCGGGGGCGGCAATGGGCCGGTAGTCGCACCGCGCCGACTCGCCGGGCTCGTCCAGCCGGCCCGCAATCGCCAGGGTCGGCGTGCCGGGGGCGACCAGTGTGGCCAGGTCGTCGGGTTCGCCGACCACCAGGGGTAGTTGCAGTGCGGCGATATCGGCCCGGGTACGTTCGTCGCCGCGCGATGGGTTGATGGTGACCACCGTCCCGCCGGCCAGCAGCACACCGAGAAACGCCGCCACTTGCCCAGGCCGGTTGCGCAGCAGCATTCCGATCTGCGGGTTGTCGGCGTGCTCGGCGGTCAATGACGCCATCTGCGTTGCCGCCGCGGCGATCTGAGCCCAGGACAGCCATCGACCGTCGTACTCGATCGCTGGTGCGCCGGGCTGCAGATCCAGTACGTCGGCGATGCGTTGACTCAGCGGATGATCGGCCATCAGCGGATCTTTGGTTCGCTCCTGGCACCCTTGCCGTCGGCGCCCTGCTGCGCCGCCAGTTCGGCGGTGCCCAGCGGGTTGCCCAGCCGGGTGTAGATCAGGCCCTGCTCCAAGGCGGCGCGGTAGGGCTTGTCCAGCGACTCCCAGATCGCTTTGACGGTGCCCTGAGTCGCCGACGGCGGCTTGGCCGCAATCGCCGCGGCAATCTCGTGCGCGCGCCTGAACAGCTGATCCGTTGCGACCACCTCGGATACCAATCCGATCCGCAACGCGGTGTCGGCACTCACCCGTTCGTCGTTGCCCATCAGTGCGATGCGCAGCGTTTCGCCCAGGCCGATGCGGCGCATCAGCCCGATCGGCTCCAGGGCGCAGACCAGTCCGGCCGAGACGTGTGAATCGAAAAATGTTGCGTCTTCTGCGCAGATGACCACATCGGACTCATTGAGGAAGTAGAACGCGCCCGCGGTACACATGCCCTGGACGGCACACACCACCGGCTTCCACATCTTCTGCCACTTGGGACTGAGTAGCTCGCCGGGATCCTGGTGATTCCATACGTTTTCGGGTTGCCCGTATGGAGTCTTGATGTCCAGCCCGGCGCTGAAGGCCCGGCTGCCGGCTGCCCGCAGCACCACCGCATGCACCGACTCGTCGAGTTTGACGATGCGCCAGGCTTGGGCCATCTCCTCACACATCGTGCGGTTGAACGCATTCAGCTGATCGGGACGATTCAGCGTGATGGTGGCGACGTGCGCGCCTGCGTCGACGTCGAGAAGAATGGTTTCGAAACGCGGGGTACTCAACGGCACTGCCAATTTGGTTTGCGCTTTTCCACAAAGGCTTTGGGACCTTCGGCCGCGTCCTCGGTGCGTAGCACCCGCTCGCGGAAGGTCTCGGCCATTATCTCGGCCTCGTGCAGCGGGACATTCAGGCCCTTGAGGATGGCCAGCCGGGTTCCCCGAACCGCCAGTGGCGCATTCGAGTTGACGATGCCGGCGATCTCACGGGCCCGGTCCAGCAGGCGGTCGTGCTCGACGACCTCGCTGATCAACCCGAGTTCGTAGGCGCGCTGTGCGCTCATCCGCTCATGCTTGCCCATCAACGCCATCCGCAGGGCGATCGAGCGGGGCAACACCCTGGATATCCGCACCAGCTCGCGCCCGGCCACCAGCCCGATGCTGACGTGCGGATCGAAAAAGGTCGCCTGATCGGAGGCGATGACAATGTCGGTCGTCGTGACCCAATCCATGCCGGCGCCACAGCAGATTCCGTTCACCGCGGTCAGCACCGGCTTGGCCATGGTGCGAAACGGCGGGGTGCCCTCCTGCGGCGCCTCCCACTGGTCGTAGGTCGACAGGTACGGCCGCTCGTAGATCACCTTGCCGTCTTCGGGAATCTCTTTGACATCGGCGCCGGTGCAGAACGCGCGACCGGTGCCGGTGACGATGGTCAGCCAGACGTTGTCATCGTTTTCGGCCTCGTCGTAGGCGGCTCGAAGCTCGGTGATCATGTGCGGGCTGAGCGCGTTGAGGGCATCGGGCCGGTTCAGCGTGATGGTGGCCGTGTGCCCGTCGACCTCGTAGTTGATCGTGTCGAACGAGTCAGCAGGCATCCGTGTTCCCTTCATCACCGGTGCGACCGAAAGCCTATCTGGTCAGCGTCCATCGAACTTCGGCGTACGTCGTTGCCGGAAGGCTTCCAGACCTTCTTTGAAATCCGTTGTCCGACAAGACAGTTCCAGGTTGAACAGTTCCTGTGTCATGGACTGGCTCAGCGACGCGTGCTGGCCGTAGCTCAGGGCCTGCTTGGCCAGCCCGATCGCGACCGTTGGTCCGCCGGCCAGTCGCGCCAGCAGCTGCTCGACGGCGTTGTCGAGTTCGGCCGGGCCGGTAGCTTGGTGGATCAGCCCCCAGTCGTCCGCGTCCGCCCCGCTGACCTTCTCGCCGAGCAACAGCATGCGCCGGGCTCTCGCCACCCCGACCAGCCGGGGGAGCAGCCAGGTGGCACCGGAATCCGGGCTGAATCCACGTTCGATGAACGGCTCCCAGAACACGGCGTCGGCTGGCGGCCACCGCGAAATCGGCGGCCAGCGCAAGATTGCAACCCATCCCTACTGCCCATCCCCGCACGCTGCAGACCACCGGCAGCTGGATGGTGTGCACGAGCTCGATCACCCGGTGGGCGGCGTGCGGAATCCTGCGCACCAGATCACCGGTGCGCGGACGCTGCCCGGTGCCGCTGTTGGTGGCGACCCAGTCGGCACCTGAGCAGAAGTCCTCGCCGGCGCTGTCCAGGTGAATCGCGCGCAACGAGTCGTCGGTGGCGGCCTCGGTCAGCACCTCGAACCAGCGTCTCGATCATCAAGTGGGTCAACGAATTACGCCGCTGTGGGCGATCAAGTGTGAGTCGCAGCATCGCGCCATCCCGGCGTGCTGTCACCGAACCCTCGGCATCGGCCGCGTCGGCCTCGTGACTCACCGTCGAATCCGGCCTTTCTCAGCCGATACGGTTACCCATACAGTAGGCAATACGATTGATACGCTGTATAAGTTATCAAGGAAACGCTGCCGACGGAACAACCGGGTGAAACCCGGCGGAAGAGGGTCGCATGCCCGAGGGGACACCGGTCCGCGCCGATGACGCGAAATTCGGCGAGGCGCCCCTTGCCCAGACCGTGGCCGCCGCCGGCGCCATGCGGCGCCTGAGCTCGCTGCTGCTGTCGCTCGAACATCCGCACCCGACGGTGGACGCCATGCTGGCGAAGTTCGCGCGAGTGGGAGCGCGAGCTGGCCTCCGCGGCCCCGCCGGACAACGCGCCCCGAATCGGTGACGGCGACAACGACCCCCGGCGGGTCTATCTCAACCACGCGACCGACATCGGCGCCTACAACCCGTGCTTTCCCGAGTACTCGGTTCGATCATCTCGATGCCGAGGCAGCCGACGGGCGGGTCGTCTTCCCGCTGGTCTACGAGGGACCACCCGGACTGGTGCATGGCGGCTTTCTGGCCGTCTTCTTCGACTGCGTCATCCAGCACCACAATTGCGTCATGGGCCTGTCCGGCAAGACGCGATCGCTGGCCGTGACCTTCCGTCGGCCCACGCCATGCTGACCGAGCTGCGGTTCGACATTGCCCGCGCCACGGTCGAGCGGGGCATCGCAGTCGACGGCGCGGCTGCTGCTCGACGACGAAGTGCTCTGCACCGGCGAGGTCAACACGTTGGCGTCGCCGCCGGACAAGCTGGCCGGCTACCAGATTCGGCAGGCGGCGAAAGGAGTCCGACTACATGACTGCCTCGAGCACCTCGGACGATCGCGTGCTTTTCGAGGTCGATCGCGACCGTCGAATCGCCACGATCACACTGAACAATCCGAAGCAACGCAACTCCTATGACGCGGCCATGCGTGAGGCCGTCGCCCGCTGCCTGGATCGGGTGGCCGAAGACGACGACCTGACCGTGGTGCTGCTGCGCGGAGCCGGCGGAGTCTTCAGCACCGGGGCCGACATGAACAACGCATATGGCTGGTACGGCGACAAGGCCAAGGCGCCCGACGATGCCGTCGGCCAAGCGCCGCCCCAGTCAGCGCCGGCGACTTACGGTGGACCGCAAGTCATTTGGCTTCTACCACAACTTCATGGGCTTCCCGAAGGTGACGGTGGGCGAGATCGCCGGCTACGCGCTCGGCGGCGGCTTCGAGATGGCGCTGATGACCGACATCTCGGTGATCGCGCGCGACACGAAGATCGGCATGCCGGCGACCCGCTTCCTTGGCCCCGCGCTCGGCAGCCTGCACATGTTCTTCCATCGGTTGGGCCCGGTGCTGGCCCGGCGCCTGCTGCTGACCGGCGACGTCATCGAAGCCGGCGAGCTCGAACATCTCGGAATCTTCACCGACACATGCGATCCCGGCGCCGTGACGGCGCGCGCCCGGTACTGGGCCGAGAAGGCGGCGAAAATGCCCGCCGACGGAGTCGTCATCGCCAAGGAAGCGTTCCGCCTCGTCGAGCAGAGCCAGGCGTACCAGGGCGAGGAAGTCGCGAGCTATCTCTTCCACGCCTTCGGCACCAACCTGCAATTCGGGCCGGGCGAGTTCAACTTCGTCAAAACCCGCGCGCAGCACGGCACCAAGGAAGCGTTCCGGCTCCGCGACGAACACTTCGACGTGCCGGAACCCGAAGCGTAATAAGCCGATTGACGCCCGGGGCTAGCGGGCGGCCGGCGCCTTGGCGCGCGCCCGCGACGCAGGCGACTTGACCGCCTTGCGTGGCCGCGGTGCCGCCTTGCCGCCTTTCGATCCGTTGCCCTCCTCGATCAACCGACTGGCGTGATCGAGGATGCAGCCGAGGCCGTACTCGAAGTTGGTTTCGTCGGGGGCCCCGATCCGGTGACCGATCCGGCTCACCTGAGCGAGGAGGGGGGTCTTCTCGGGATCGATGGCGACGGCGTCCTCGATGGCACGCGCCCCCTCGTCGGAGGATTGGTTCTTCTCGTACAGCCGCTGCAGCACCACCGATCCGCGGACGTGCACCGAGACCGCCGAGTAGGTGTCGAAGGCATCCTCCGGCGACAGGCCCGCCTCGACCAGATTGGCGATGGCCTTCTCCATCTCCTCGGCGCCCAACCGCGCCGCTTTCGGGCTGAGCGCCGCGCGAATCAAAATCAGGTCGCACAGAATTGGGTTGCCCATGAACGTCTTACGCATCAGGCGCGCATGGTTGCGCAACGTTTCGCGCCAGTCACTGGCTTCGACGTACGGGGTGGCGAAGACATACTTGCCCAATGCGCGGTCGGTCATCGCGTTGAGCAGGTCATCCTTCTTGCGGAAGTACCAGTAAATGCTGGTGACGCCGACCCCGAGGTGTTTGCCAAGCAGTGGCATGCTCAGATTGTCGATCGATACTTGCTCCGCGAGTTCGAATGCGCCACTGATAATGTCATCCGGATTGATGGATCCGCGTTCGCGTCGTTGACGTTTATCGGCGGTAGCCTGCTTTGCCACCACGGGCACCTCCATCGCGATGTATCCTGGGCATGCGGTCCGAGAGCCGTGCCGGCTCACCTGCGCATACGTAGGCGTGTCGCCGCTCGACGGTGACCGCCAACCCGGCTTCTGTGCGCTTTTCCATCTGCTACTGTAACGCCTATCGTAGGCTTTTTGGTAACGAAGCTGGACGGGCGAAGACTGTGGCGACGGCAAGCGAGGCACGCGCCTGGGCGCGTGGCGCATTGCGGGGAATCGGCGATTCCCTCTACACCCCGTTCTGCGGCCCGGACGGCGACGACATCGACTGGGAGGCATACCGGACGCTGGTCCGCTACTGCGTCGGAGACCTCGGACACCCGATGTTGTGGTGCACCAGCGGCCTCTCCGAATTCTGGTCGTTGACCCTCGACGAGCGAAAACGCTTGCTGGAGGTGGCGATCGAAGAGGGCCGTGCCGCCAACCCCGACGTCATCGTGCAAGCCTGCACGGCGGCCATCAGTGCGAAGGACTGTCTGGACTTGACGCTGCACGCCCAGGGGGCCGGCGCCGACATCGTCTACATCCAGACCCCGATGATGGAGGTGCACGGCGGCGAGGGTGTGCTGCGATTCTTCTCTTACATCGCTGCCCGCACCGACATCGCACTGGGCATGTTCAACTCGCCGTCGTCCGGCTACGTGCTGACTGCGGCCGAAAGCGCACGGATCTACGACGAGGTGCCCGCGGTGTGCGCCACCAAGGAGGGCGCGTTCCGGCCGGCGAGCAGCCGGTTGCTGCACCAGCTGGCGCCCGGCCTGGTGCTCTGGGAATGCGACAAGACGGTGTACCGCGCGGGATGGCTGCGCGACGGGATCGTCTGCCCGGCGCAACTGGGCACCGCGGGCTACCTGTTCGAGACGCCGCAGCGGCGATTGTTCTCCCAGTATTGGGATTTGGTGCAAAATGACAAGCTGCTCGAGGCCATGGACTTCGGCCGTGAGTCGGGCCTGGACCAGTTCGACCTCGACGTCGGATCCTGGTGGACCTGCTACCCGGGGCGGCCGGACTACTTCACTCACTGGGGTGGGGCGTTCAAGTACGCTGCCTCGCTACTGGGGTTGCCGATAGGCGCTTATCCGCATTCCCGGCCTCCGCAAGCGAAGTTGCCGCCGGAGGCCAAGTCGCAGATCGCGCAGGCCTACCGCCGCCTCGGGCTCATCGGGACGTAGCGTCCACCAAAACGCCTGCGCCACAACTCAACCCATAAGCAAGCGGCCCGGCCACCGACGGTGACCGGGCCGCTCGCCAGCCGTCTACTGTTCGGCCTTTTCGCGTGCCTCCGCCGCCTTGGCCTTGCCCCGGGCCTTGTCGGCCGCGGCTTCCTTCTTGGCCGCGCTGCGCTGCGCGTCAGCCTTGTCCTGCTGAGCCTGGCCTTCGTTGACCAGATCGTTGCGGCCGATGATCGTACCGACGATTTCCTTGGCCTTGCCGAAGACAGCCTCCACGATGCCCTGGATCAACTCGATCGGGCCGCTCTTTTCGTCAACCATGCGTCTCCCCTCCCTGGTAGTGGGTATCTGTGTTGGCTTTCCCTGTTTGGCGGTCGGAGAAAACGTGATCGGGACGTGGCGCTCGCCACACTCCGGATGCCGGGAGTCGGCGGGACGATCCGCCGTCTCGCCGTGGTCAAAGGTGCCGTTCAGTAAGCCGATATCCGCTGTTCGGCCGGGGTTCGCGGGCGCCTGGCGGCGGTTGTGGAGAACGGTACCGATAGGTATACAGTATGCGTACAAAGTATCGCGGAATCCGTAGTAATCGTGAGGAGGTGCCGGGGGAGATGTCCGGCAGCGACGGCGCTTCCGCAGACGCGGTGCTCTATCAGGCCACCGGCAGCGGCGTCGCGATTCTGACCTTCAACCGGCCCGATCGCCTCAACGCCTGGGGGCCGGACATCGCCGCGGGGCTCTACTCCGCGATCGACCGCGCCGAAGGCGACCCCGCCGTCCGCGTGATCGTGCTGACCGGCCGGGGCAAGGGTTTTTGCGCCGGCGCGTATCTGGGCGCGCCGAGTTCCGCACCAACCTTGGACGAGACGATGGAGAAGGCGAGTCAGACGAACCTCGCCGACTTGGTCGGGGAACGCCCGCCGCATTTCGTAACGACGCTGCGCAAGCCCGTCATTGCGGCCATCAACGGCGCCTGTGTTGGTATCGGCCTGACCCAGGCGCTCATGTGCGACGTCCGGTTCGCGGCCGCCGGCGCCAAGTTCGCCGCGGTCTTCGCGCGCCGCGGACTGATCGCCGAGTTCGGCATCTCCTGGATACTGCCGCGCCTCACCACATGGGGCGTCGCCCTGGATCTGCTGCTGAGTGGCCGCACCTTCCTCGCCGAAGAGGCGGCCGATCTCGGCCTCGTCAAGGAAGTGGTCGCGCCCGAGGAACTCATGGAGCGTGCGCTGGACTACGCGGAGGACATCGCTCGCAATTGTTCGCCGGCTTCCATGGAAGTGATCAAGAGGCAGGTATACGGTGACGCCACTCGCGATGTCGTGGACGCCACGTCGCGGGCCGAGGTCTTGCTGCACGAGGCCATGCCGCGGCCGGACGTCATCGAAGGCATCACCAGCTTCCTCGAGAAGCGACCGCCGAAGTTTCCCTCGCTCAACTCGACCGACGCTTAGTGTTCGCCGGTGATGCCGGAAAGGATGATCATGGCCAATTTGGGTTACCAGGCGATTGACGTCGACAACCACTACTACGAGCCGCTGGACGCCTTCACCCGTCACCTGGACAAGAAGTTCAAGCGCCGCGGCGTGCAGATGCTCAGCGACGGCAAGCGCACCTGGGCCGTGATCGGGGACCGGGTCAACCACTTCATCCCCAACCCGACCTTCGACCCGATCATCGTGCCGGGCTGCCTCGACTTGTTGTTCCGGGGCGAGATCCCCGAGGGCGTCGACCCGGCCTCGCTGATGAAGGTCGAGCGACTGGCCAGCCATCCCGAGTACCAGAACCGCGATGCACGGATCGCGGTGATGGACACTCAGGACATCGAAACGGTGTTCATGCTGCCGACTTTCGCGTGCGGCGTCGAGGAGGCGCTCAAGCACGACATCGATGCGACGATGGCGTCGCTGCACGCATTCAATCTATGGCTCGACGAGGATTGGGGCTTCGACCGGCCCGATCACCGAATCATTGCCGCGCCGATCATCTCGCTGGCGGACCCGGCTAAGGCGCTCGAAGAGGTCGAGTTCGTGTTGGCCCGCGGCGCCAAGCTGGTGCTGGTACGGCCGGCACCGGTGCCCGGGGTGGTCAAGCCGAGGTCGCTGGGCGACCCCAGCCACGACCCGGTGTGGGCCCGGCTGGCCGAGGCGGGCGTACCGGTCGGCTTCCACCTCAGCGACAGTGGTTATTTGCACATCGCGGGGCAGTGGGGCGGCAAGGCGACCTTCGAGGGCTTCGGCGAAAAGGACCCACTGGATCAGGTTCTGCTCGACGACCGAGCCATCCACGACACGATGGCCTCGATGATCGTGCACGGCGTGTTCACCCGCCACCCGAAACTCAGGGCGGTCAGCATCGAAAACGGCTCGTACTTCGTGCACCGGCTGATCAAGCGGCTGAAGAAGGTGGCCAACAATTACCCGCGGTATTTTCCCGAAGACCCGGTGGAGCAGTTGCGAAACAACGTGTGGATCGCTCCCTACTACGAGGATGATCTGCCCGAGCTGGCCGATGCCATCGGCATCGACAAGATCCTGTTCGGTTCCGACTGGCCGCACGGTGAAGGCCTAGAGTCGCCACTGTCGTTCGCCGAGGAACTCAATGGTTTCGGGGAGTCCGACGTCCGAAAAGTGATGCGCGACAACGCCCTCGACTTGCTCGGCGTTCCGGTCCCGTCGGCAGTCTAGCCGCTCGCGCCATGGGTGAATGGACTGTGGGCGCCGTTCTCGACGCCATTGCGGACGTCGTGCCCGACCGCCTGATGACCGTGTGCGGAGACCGCAAGAGCACGTTTGCCGAATCCGCGCGGCGCACCGACCGACTGGCGAACTACCTCGCCGGCAAGGGTTTCGGCGTCTACGCGGCGCGTGACGGGCTGCAGCGCTGGGAGTGCGGCCAGGACCGCATCGCGCTCCTCATGTACAACGACCTGTACCCCGACATGGTGATCGGATGTCTCAAGGCGCGCACCGTCCCGGTCAACGTGAATCACCACTACTCGCCCCGTGAAATCCGCGACCTGCTCGACTACGTCCGCCCCCGGGGGATCATCTATCACCGCTCGCTCGGCGCCCGGTTCGCCGACGTGTTGCCACCGACTGGCACCGAGTTGCTGATATCGATCGACGACGGCAGTACGGTTCCCCAACTGCCAAAAGCGGTCTCACTCGATGACGTTCTGGCGGCGGCCGGCCCCGACCGCGAGGACGCGGGGTCCCCGGATGACCTGATCATGATGTGCACCGGCGGAACGACGGGACGCCCGAAGGGCGTGCTGTGGCGACAGAGCGACATGTACGTGTCGTCAATGGTGGGCGCCGACCATGCCAGCGTCACCGAGATCCACGACAAGGTCGCCGGGGGAGGCCAGCCGTGGTTTGCCGTCTCCCCGCTCATGCACGCGGCCGGCATGTGGACCGCCTTCGCCGCGCTCTGCGCCGGCCTACCGGTGGTGCTCTACGACGACCGCAACAAGCTGGACGTACGGTCGGTGTGGGAAACCGCCGAGCGCGAGAGGGTGGGCATGATGACCATGGTGGGCGACGCGTACGCCGGGCCGCTGATCGCCGAGCTGCGTGCGCGTTCCTATGACCTGTCCTCGCTGCAGGCGATCGGCACCGGAGGGGCCGCGACGAACGCGAAACACAAACGCGCACTGATGGAATGCCTGCCCCACATCACCATCATCGAGGGTTACGGTTCTTCCGAGAGCGGCAACATGGCGTTCGGTCACAGCCGGGAGGGCAACGCCAGCGAAACCTTCCAGCCCAGGGACGGGGCCACCGTCGTGTCGGCCGACCGGAGTCGGTTCCTGCGGCCCGGCGAGCAGGAGGTCGGCTGGGCCGCCCGGACGGGCCGGATTCCGCTCGGCTACTTCGGTGACGCCGAGGCCACCCAGCGAACCTTCCCGGAGATCGACGGACAGCGGGTGGTGATACCCGGCGACCGGGCATCGCTCGAGACCGACGGCACCATCCGCCTGCTGGGCCGCGATTCGCTGGTCGTGAACACAGGTGGCGAAAAGGTTTTCGTCGAAGAGGTCGAGGAAGTGCTGCGCGCGCAGCCGGGCGTCATCGACGCCCTTGTCGTAGGGCGACCAAGCGAGCGGTGGGGGCAAGAGGTCGTCGCGCTCGTCGCGACGCACCCCGATGCCCACCTCACCCAGGAAGCCCTCTACGGAGCGTGCACGGCGCAACTGGCGCATTTCAAGGCGCCCAAAGCCGTTATCTTCGTCGAGCAGATCGAACGGCTGGGCAACGGCAAGCCCAATTACCGTTGGGCCAGAGAGCAAGCCACTCAACACGTTCCGGTGATCGCGCTGGTCCCGTCCGACCCCGAAGGAAGTCATGAACACCAAAGCGATTGACTGCCTGGTGAACGTCCATTTCGGGGAAGCGGAATCTCAGCCGACGTGGATGCTCAAGGTCAGGGACGATTACTTCAAGGGCCCCGAGTCGATGTTCGCCCCGGTCGACCTCTCCGAATTGCTCGCCGAGATGGACGAACAGGGTGTGCAGAAGGCGATCCTGATGGACTCGCTTGCCAACCCATCCACGACCGCGCGCAAATTCGTCGAAGCCAGGCCGGATCGGTTCGCGTTGGCCATGGGCGGGGTCAACCTGCTGCGCCCGGTGCGGTCGCTGCGCGAGTTGACCGCCGTCGCGGGCGAGCTGCCCGTCGCGTATGCGGTAGTGGGCCCAAGCTTTTGGGGCGACGGCCAGTACCCGCCCAGCGACGCGGTGTACTACCCGCTCTACGCCAAGTGCGCAGAACTGAACCTTCCGCTGTGTGTCAACACCGGTATTCCGGGACCACCCATACCCGGCGAGGTGCAGCACCCGATGCACCTGGACCGGGTGTGCGTGCGTTTTCCCGAACTGCGGCTGTGCATGATTCACGGCGCCGACCCGTGGTGGGACGTCGCGATCCGCTTGCTGCTGAAGTACGCCAACCTGCGGCTCATGACCTCGGCGTGGTCGCCCAAGCGACTGCCGGAGAGCCTGCTGCACTACATGCGCACACGTGGTCCCGACAAGGTGATCTACGCGTCGGATTGGCCGGTGTTGCCCATGCGTCGGGTCATACCCGAAGCGCGCGCTCTTGATCTGCCGGCCGAGGTGCTGGATAACTACCTCTACAACAACGCGCGAGACTTCTTCTTCGGGAAGGACGAGTAACGATGGACCGCTTCGAGCTACGCAGACTGGACTACAGCCTGTCCGACGACCATGTGGCCCTGCAGGATGCCTACAAGCAGTTCTTCAAGACCCACTGCTCGATCGAAACAGTCCGCGCCGCAGAGCCATCCGGCTTCGATAAAAACCTCTGGGAGCGGTTGTGCGGGATGGGCGCGACCACGATGGCCCTGCCGGAAGAATGCGGCGGTGACGGCGCGACCCTGGTCGATCTCACCCTGGTGGCCGAGGAGATCGGCCGGTCCCTGGCCCCGGTCCCGTGGATCGATCACGTCTGCACCGCACGGCTGCTGGGGCGCCTCGGCGCGCTGGGCGAGGGCGCCGGGGTGGCCGGTGGAGAACAGCTGGCCGCGCTCGACCCGCGAATCGACGCCGGGCGCGGCCCGCGGCTGATTCCCTCGGGGTCGATCGCCGACCACATCGTCGTCCGCGATGGTGACCAAGTCGTGCGGCTGACCTTCGCGACCCGCCCGGCGAAGGTCGACAACATCGGCCGGCTGCCGATGGCCTGGGTGGATCCGGCCGCGGCCGACACTCGCACGGTCGTCGCAGAAGGACCCGATGCGCTGGCGATCTACCGGCTGGCGCTGGACGAATGGCGGCTGTTGACCGCGGCGGCACTCGTCGGACTGGTGGAGGAGACCATGACCATCGCGGCCGAATTCGCGAAGACCCGCTACACGCTGGGCGTGCCCATCTCCACGCTGCAGGCGATCTCGCATCCCCTGGCGAATATGGTGATCACCGTCCAAGGTGGACGTAATCTGGCTCGACGCGCCGCCTGGTTCCTGGACAACGAACCCGACGAACGACCCGAATTGGCGCCCTCCGCATTCGTTTTCATGGCCGAGGAGGCCTCCAGGGCGGCGACGATGGCGGTCCACATCCAAGGCGGACTGGGGGTTTCGGCCGAAGCCGCGGCGACAGCGTATCTGGTGCGCGCCCGGGGGTGGCCATTGGCCGGCGGCGATCCGGGCGCCACGGCCCAACGGGTCGCCGAGATCGTGGCCGCCCGCGAGGCCGCGGCGCAGCCGGCGTAGGAAGGGGCGACATCATGGATTTTTCCCGCGTCGAGCTGTCGGACGAGGACAAAGCATTCCGCGACGAAGCGCGGAGCTTTCTGACCGCGCACATGACCGAAGAGGTCAGGCGTCGGGACCGGGAAACGGGCGATAATTTCGACGAGAGTCTGCACCTGAAGTTCGGCGCCGCAGGCTATTTGGCGGCCGAGTGGAAACCCGAATCCGACGGCGGTTTCAGCCGGGTGCGGCGCCGCGTCTGGGAGCTGGAGAAGCGACGGGCGCACGTTCCCTGGGTGACGTGGGGGACGACCGCGATGGTGGCCCGTTCGGTGGACAAGTTCGGGTCGCCGCAACTGCGCGACGAGGTATTACCGAAAGTCTTCAGCGGCGAGGTTCGGTTGTGCCTGGGGTACACCGAGCCCGAAGGCGGCTCCGATGTCGCCACCTGTAAGACCCGCGCGGTGCGCGACGGCGACGAGTGGATTGTCAACGGCTCGAAGATGTTCACGACCGGCGCCCACAACTGCCAGTACGTCTTCCTGATCACCAACACCGCGCCGGACGCGCCCAAGCACAAGAGCCTGACCATGTTCCTGGTGCCGCTGGATTCGCCGGGCATCGAAATCCAGGGAATCCGCACGGTGGATGGCGATCGGACCAACATCGTCTACTACAGCGACGTCCGCGTGGACGACAAGTATCGGCTGGGGGAGGTGAACGGCGGCTGGACGGTGCTGCGCGAACCGCTCAACGTCGAGCATGGCGCGGTCGCCGCCGCCCCCGACGGGCTGCAGGACACGTCGATCATGATGCACCAGGCCGGGTTTCTGTCCGAGGCGGTGGATAAGGCGGCGGCGAGCGTGACACGGCCCGACCACGACGGGCGCCGGCTCATCGACGACATGTCGGTCGCATATCGGCTGGGCCGCTGCGTCGCTCGATTGGAGACTGCGCTGGCGACCCCTGGCATTTTCGGCCGCGTCGCCATCGCGCAAACGATGCGCGACATCTCGCCGGAATTGATGGACCTCCTCGGCGCCGCGTCAACGCTGCCGTTCGGAACCGAAGCCGCCGCCGACGACGGCAGCGCCGAATACGCCTACCGGTTCGCCCCGCTGGTGGGAATCTACGGCGGCACGCTCGAGGTGTTCCGCAACATGATCGCGCAGTACATGCTCGGCCTGGGTAAGCCGGCCTACGCGCCGCCGGTCAAGAAGGTCTCCTGATCGTGCCATCGCCATCGGGTTCGTGCGAGCCGAACCCGGCAGCCTGTCAGCCGTGCCGGTAGATAATCCGCAGCATCTTAAGGTTGACACGGATGAAACGCCCGAACTGGACGAGGACGTTCTGACGCATCCGCAGCCTCCCGGGGGTGGGCAGCGGCGCGTCGGCAATGCGCTCGGCTGTCAGCGCATTCACGTCTGAATAGGTGTTTTCGTCGTCCATCGGAGTGCCTTTCACTCAGGGATCAGCCACCAGAATGGGCGGGCTTTCGCCTTGTAAATGAAGAGATGATGCAAGAGCAGCTTGATCCAGTGGCCGGCCAAGCCGAGCTCACCGGAGGTGCCGGCGATGTCGCGACCCGTTTGCGGATACTTCACCGGGTCGGGGACAACTGGAAACATTGTCATCGCGGCCGCTGAGCCCTCACGCAAACCGGTGCCCGCGGACGCAACGCACGCAGCGCCCATGCTCGACATCGAGGCGCGGTGCGCAACACTGGCCGTTCCCTTAGTGATTCGATCGCGGATGGTCTCGGCAACCGTCTTGGCCATAATGCCCGACGGCATGCCGGTGCGCGGCGGGCTGGGCGTGATGACGGTCCCGTTAGGACTCGTGCGCGGCCGGGAGATGGGATGCGGGGGCGCGAACGCGATGCCCGGCGCGAAGATGTTCGGGTAGGCAGGGGACTCGTAGGTGTGCGGCCAATCCTCGGCGGACCACTCGTCGTAGGGCTTGCCCGAGTAGTCCGCGTCGACCTTGAGGAAGCCCGACGGCGCAAACAGAACAGAAGTAATGTCGTTGCCGCGCTTGTCGTATGCCGTGAGGGCCGCTCCCCTGAAAGGGGGTAGCAGCATGGCGAAGTCGAAGTCCAACTCGTGCTCTTTGCCGTCGAGTTGCTCGTAACGCAGCTTGCCGTCCATCACCTCATGGACGGCCGCTTGTGTGATGGCCCTGACGCCGCGCTCGCGGAACAGCGACTCGGTCCAGAGCCGACTGGACTGCACGAAGCCCTTCTCGACAAAACTCATGCCACCGACGCCGAAGTCGCCCAGCTCGTACTCGTTCGTGAGGTAGACGATTTCGGCGAGGTCTCGCACGCCGGCAGCCCGTAGCGCGTGCTCAACGTTGAAGGCGTACTCGAACGCCGCACCCTCGCACGTGCAGGTGCCGTGTCCGACGCCAATGACGAGGCGCTGCTTCTCGCCGGCCTTCAGCCTGGCGATGACCCGGTCGAGCGCCTCGGCCGCCTCGACGGCGTGGGCGGCGGTGCACACAGAGTATGAGTGGCCGGCGGGGCCAAGCCCGGGGGTGGCCGCGAAGTTCAGTCGCGGGCCGGTCGCATTGATGAGGTAGTCATAAGTAATGGTGCCGGTCTGGCCGTCGTGCTCCTCATCGGTGTAGGTGAAGTCCACCGAGGGTGCCGACTGGTCTTCACTGCCCTCCGGATGGATCGCCGTGGCAAGCCCTTGATGAAATGCAATACCCTTGCGCCGGTAGATCGGCCTGAGTGGTATGAGTACCTTGGCCGGATCCATCCGGCCCACGCCCACCCAGATGTTCGAGGGGATCCAGTTCCAATCGGCGTTGGGAGAAATCACGACGACTTCGTGACTGCGGCCCAGCCATCGGCGCAGGTGCAGCGCGGCGGTGTGGCCGGCGATACCAGCGCCGAGGATTACGACTCGTGCCATTGATGCTCCTCTGTTCGGCGTCGGCATGAACCCCCGCAGTGTAGGTGCACCGCGTAGGGAACACCGGACGCTCCGAGGTCAGATTGCGCTCCGCGGAGACCACCTTCCTAGGGTCGATGGGCCCTACGGGCCGGGGTATATGTGCCCCGAAGGGCAAATCCAACCTTCCGGGAATACCCCTACCCGTATGGGTATTATAACAGTTATGACAGAGCACACTCACTACCAACAGGTACTGGACGACCTCAACCCACAGCACCGCGCCCTGCGCAAGATGATCCCCGAGGTGTACCGGGGTTTTGCCGAGATGAGCAATGGCGCACTCGCGTCGGGGGCGTTGGACAAAAAGTTCAAGGAGCTGATCGCGATGGCGATCGGGGTGGTAGCCGGATGTGACGGCTGCATCGCCTCCCACGCCCAGGGAGCAGCTCGCGCCGGCGCATCCAAGGAAGAGGCCGCGGAGGCGATCGGCGTCACCATCCTCATGCATGGCGGGCCGGCCACGATTTACGGTGCTCGTGCTTACGATGCTTTCTGCGAATTCGCCGACAGGACCCCGGATCCCGTCCCCGGATCGACTCAATGAAGACGCAACCGAGTGGGCCGTTAGTTAGCCCGATTTCGGACCCAGATTCGGTCGTAACCATCAAACCCCGAAAGGAACAACCATGACCGTCAAGATGCTCACCGGCGCCGATTTCGAGTCGACGATACTGGCAAATCCGATTGTGCTCGTTGATTTCTGGGCCCCGTGGTGCGGCCCGTGTCGGGCCTTCGCGCCGGTCTTCGAACGGTCCGCGCAAAACCACCCGGACATCGTGTACGCGAAAGTGGACACCGATGCCGAGGGCGAACTGGCCGCTACCGTAGGCATCCGCTCAGTTCCGACGATCATGGCATTCCGCGACGGGATCCTGATCTACAGCCAGCCGGGAGCGATGTCACCAGCGGTGCTGGACGATTTGATCGACCAGATCAAGGGTCTCGACATGAAGAGGGTCCGCGCCAAGATCGCTGAGCGCAAAGCTGCCGTGAAGACATAGTGGCCCAGCCGCTTGGTCCCGATAGTTGAGAGCAACCATGTGCTACCCCGTACGCTGCCGCCACTGCGGCAACATCACCTGGGCGGGCTGCGGCCAGCACGCCGAGAGCGTGATGAAACGTGTGCCGGCCGACCAACGATGCACCTGCGGCCGTAGCGTCGCCAGGTAGCGTACGTCCGCTCAGGTCGTCAGGATCGTCGCCGCGGCGGTGCCCGGCGCCCCGTAGAGCTGGGCGAACCCGACGCGCGGCTCACCCGGGACTTGGCGATCGCCTGCCTGGCCGCGAAGTTGGCGGACCAATTCGTGGATCTGGCGCAGACCCGACGCCCCGATCGGTTCGCCGTTCGCGATGAGCCCGCCGTCGGTGTTGACCGGCATGGAGCCGCTGATCTCGGTGGCGCCGTCGGCCAATAGCTTTTCCTGCTCTCCGTCGGCGCAGAACCCGCACTCGGCCATGTGGATGATCTCCGCGCCGGCGTCGGTGTCCTGCAGCTGGATGACGTCGACGTCCGGCGGCGCCACGCCCGCCTTTTCGAACGCGGCGCGCGACGCGTACACGGTCGGGGAGACGTCCTCGTCGACCGGAGCGAAGGTGGTGTTGACCTCGTAGGCGCCATACCGGCGGGTGCGCACCTCGACCGCCCGCAAGAAGATCGGCGTGCTGGCGTAGCGGTGAGCGATGTCCGCGCGGCACATCACCACCGCGGCGGCGCCCTCGTCGGGTGCACAGAACATGTATTGGGTGAGCGGGTAGTTCAGCATCGCTGAGTTGAGGATGTCGTCTTCGGAGAGCGGCTTGCGGCGAAAGGCATTGGGGTTCAATGCCCCGTTGCGGAAGTTCTTGGCGGCCACCCTGGCCAGGGTGTGCCGCGAGATGCCGTGGTCGTGCAGGTAGCGGTTGGCCTTCATGCCGAAGAACTTGGTGGTGAGGTACTGCCCGTTCTCGGCGTACCAGCGCGGCATCCCCACCAGGGCCGGGTCCTCGGTGAACGCGCCGCGCGGGTGCTTGTCCAGACCGATGGCGATCCCGATGTCGTAGTCGCCCAGCCGGATGCCGTCAGCACACGCCTTGGCGGCGCTGGCCGCGGTCGCGCACGCGTTGAACACGTTGGTGAACGGGATGCCCGACAAACCCACCATGGCGACGATCGCGTCCGGATTGGCCACCGTCCAGCTGCCGCCCGTGGCGGCCTGGACGTCCTTCCATTCGATGCCCGCGTCGGCGATCGCGAGTTGGATGGCGTCCGCCGCCATCTCCATCGCGGACTTGCCCTCGAAGCGACCGAACGGGTGCAGGCCGACACCGATTACTGCGACGTCATTCATGAGCGCCGCTCTCCCCCGCAAGCGGGTGGGGTACCTCCCACTTGTGGGGGCGTGCCCCCACCTCATCGCTCCGTCCCCCACAAGCGGGCGGTACCCCCACTGCATCGTCGCCGGCGCGATTCACGCGATCGCTCCCGACTCCTTCAATTCCTCGATGCGGTCCCAATCCATGCCCAGTTCCATCAGCACGATCTCGGTGTGTTCGGAGGCCTGGGGCGCCCTCGTGGTCTCCAGCGGCTCGTGGTTGAACTGCACGGGTCCGCGCACTACGCGGAAAGGCTTTCCGCCGCCGCCGAGCTCGACCTCGCTGATCATGTCGTTGGCAAGGGCCTGCTCATCGTTGACCAGGTCAAGGAGGCTCTGGAACGGTGCCCACTGCCCCTTCATCGTCTTCAGGTGCTGGCGCCAATAGTCGAAGGGCTTGCCGGCGAAGGCCTTTGCGATCAGGGCGGCGGCCGCGTCGGCATTCTGTATCAGCGGGAGTACGTCGGAGAACCGGGGATCGTCGGCCGCCTCGGGGATGCCGAGATGCTCGAAGGTGTCGCGGATCAAGCCGGTCGGGCTGATGATGCACAGATTGATCGTGCCGCCGTCGGAGGTTTCGTAATTGCCCATCAAGGGGTTGACCGAGGGTGCGCCGGAGCCGGGCATGGGTGTGCGCATGACCTGGCCGGTCTCCATGCCCTGCGTGACGCTCGCTCCCGCGGCCCACCAGGCCGTGCTCAACAACGACACGTCGAGCTCGACGGCTTCGCCGGTGCGCTCGCGGTGCAGCAACGCGGCCGAGATACCGCCGGCGATGAACATGCCGCCGATGGAGTCGCCGAACGCGGGAATGCCTTGTCCCAGTGCGCCGCCCAGCTCCTCGGGCGTCAGCGCGTACCCGATGCCGCTGCGCGTCCAGAACGCCGTCCCGTCGTAGCCGCCCATGTCACGTTCGGTGCCCTTGTCGCCGTAAGCCGAACCGCGCGCGTAGACGATGTTCGGGTTCACCGCGCGGATGTGCTCCACGTCGAACTTGTGCTTCTGCCGCTGCGCCGGCATGTAGTTGGTGAGGAAGACATCGGAGGTCTTGGCCAGTTCGTAGATCACTTCCTGGCCGCCCGGCGTGGAGACGTCGATGCCGACGCTGCGCTTGCCCCGGTTGGGATGTTCCATCAGCGGGTGCCGTTCCGGATCGAGTTGAATGCCACCCATGTTGATGAAGCCGCGTTGGGTGTCGCCGCGCAGCGGATGTTCGACCTTGATGACGTCCGCGCCCCAATCGGCCAGGATGGCGCCTGCCGCCGGGACGAACGTGAATTGCGCAAGTTCCAGGACCCGGAAGCCCGACATCACTTTGACCATTTCCGGACCCTACTTGGCGTCGAACGTCACGGGAAGCGCCGTCGGCGAACGGAAGGGCTGGCCGTGGATGTGTGGGTCGTCGTCGGTCAGCAACTTGACGTTGGTCACCCGATTCAGCAGGCAGTCGACCGCGACGCGGGTTTCCAAGCGCGCCAGATGCAGACCCAGACATGTGTGCTCACCGGCGGCGAAGGAGATGTGCGGCAGGTGCTCGCGGAAGATGTCGAATTCCTCCGAACGATCCCAGCGCCGCTCGTCGCGGTTCGCGGACCCGATGCAGACGCCGACCACCGAACGCGCCGGAATCTCGACACCTTCCAGTTCGGTGTCCTCGGTGGTGAATCGCTGCACGGTGGTCAGCGGCGTCTCGAAGCGCAGCCCTTCCTCGATTGCCTGCGGCAAGAGCTCGCGGTCGGCCTGCACGGCGGCGAACTGGTCCGGATGGTTGAGCAGCAGGTAGAGCAGGTTGCCCGACGACCGGTACGTGGTCTCCAACCCGGCCGGCAGCAGCAGTCGCAGGAAGGAGTAAATGGCTTCGTCGCTTAGCTTTTCGCCGTCGATCTCCGCGGTGACCAGATCGCCGATGATGTCCTCGGTGGGCTGGGATTTGCGCTGTTCGATCTGCTCGACGAAGTAATCCTTGAGCGCCGCCGACGCCTCGAAGGCGCGCTCGTAGTCGATGTGGTAGCTGATCAACTGCACGGCGCGCTTGCGGAACGTCGGAAGGTCCTCGGCGGGCAGCCCCAACAGTTGGGCGATGACGCGGGTGGGGAATTCGAAGGTGAAATTCCGGATCAAGTCGGCTTCGCCGGTGTCGATGAATTCGTCGATCAGCGCGTTGCAGATCGGCCGGACGATGGTGTCCTCCCAGCGGGCCAACGCCTTGGACTTGAACGCCGCGGACACCAGGTTGCGATGGTCGCGATGCTTCTTTCCCTCCATCGCCAGGATGGTGGGACCCATGAAGAGGCCGATCGTCTTGTCGTACGGTGCGGAGCTGAACACCCGGCCGTCCCGGAACGCCTTGTTCGCCGCGTCGAAGGACACCGCGGAGAATTCGCGCTTGGGCATCAGGGACTCCGGCGTCTTGGAATAGTCCATGACCGTCCCGCAGAACACCCCGGATTCCCGGCGCTTGCGGGCAAAGAACGGGTAGGGATCACGCAGGCTGACGGTCTGGCCGTCGGCACCGGCGGCAGCGTGAAGGTTGGTCGTCACCTTGGATCTCCAGCATCTTCGGCGTGAACGGCAAGCGCTTGCGTAAGATCGTACTGTAATTCTTACAGTAGACAATATGGGCGGGGGCCACCGGAAGTTGCTCGCTTGGCCAGGTCAGCCGTTCACCGCTTGCTCGCGCGCCCACCGATAGTCGGCCTTGCCCGACGGGCTGCGTTCGATTTGCGCGCGGAACACGATCGCTTTGGGAAGCTTGTAGCGGGCCAACGACTCCCCGGCGTGTGCGACCAATTCGTCGGCGTTCGCGTGGGCGCCCTCGGCCAGCGCGACGACGGCCACGACCTCCTGGCCCCACCGTTCGCTGGGCCGCCCGGACACCACCACGTCGGCCACCGCCGGGTGCGACGCGATCGCGGTTTCGACCTCCTCGACGAAGATCTTCTCGCCGCCCGAGTTGATCGTCACCGAATCGCGGCCCAGCAATTCGACGCTGCCGTCGGCGTGGTGGCGTGCCCGGTCACCGGGAATCGCGTACCGCTGCCCGCCGATGACGGGAAATGTCTTGGCGGTCTTGGCCGCATCGCCCTTGTAGCCGAGCGGAACGTAACCGCGCTGCGCCAGCCAGCCCATTCCGTCGTGACCCGGTTCCAGGATGGAGGTCAGATCCTCGGCCGCCACGAATGTGTCCGGCCCCGCGTTGAAGGTGCCGGTTGACACCGCCCCCGACGTCGACATGTGGTGCATCTGCGCGCCGGTCTCCGAGGATCCGACACCATCGACGACGACGGCGTTCGGCAGGACTTCGATCAAACGCTGCTTGACGAACGGGGTGAGCAACGCGCCCCCGTTGGCGACCACGGCCAACGACGACACATCCGCGATCCCCTTCTCGATGGCGGCGACCAGTGGGCGGGCCATCGCATCGCCGACCACCGTCACCACGGTCACGCGCTCGCGCTCGATGGTGCGGACGACGTCGTCGGCGTCCAGACGATCGACGACCGACGGGAAGACGACGGATTGCCCGGTCGTGATCGCCGTCATCACACTCCACTGGGCCGCGCCGTGCATCAGCGGCGGCAGGACCATCAATTTGGTGCCGGGACCGGCAGCCACCCCCGCCGTGATCTCCTCGACGGATCCAAACGGCTCGCCGGTCATCAGGTTGCGCCCGCCGAAGGACGTCATGAAGATGTCGTGCTGGCGCCACAGCACGCCTTTCGGCATACCCGTCGTGCCGCCCGTGTACAGGACGTACAGATCGTCGGGCGAATGCTGCACCGGCGGTGGCTTTGGGGCGGAGGATGCGAGTATGCTCTCGTAATCCACTGCGCCGTAGATCAATTCATTGCCCGAGTCATCGGCGATCTGAATCAGCACCCGAAGCTGGGGAAGGTCCGGCAGGATTTCGGCCACCCGCGGCGCGAACTCGGCGTGGTAGATCAGCGCGCTTGCCCCCGAATCCGCCAACAGATAGTGCAGCTCGTTCTTCACGTAGCGGAAGTTGACGTTGAACGGGGCGACTCGGGCCTGAAATGCGCCCAGCAACGCCTCGACGAACTCGTTCCCGTTGTAGGCGTAGATGCCAAGCAGGTCCTGACCGACCTGATGCCCGGCGAGCGTTGATCGGTCGGTGTGGCACCCCAACCCGCGGGAATGCAGGTAAGCGGCGAGGCGGTGCGACCGTTCGATCACTTGCTCGTAGCTGTACCGCCGCCCACCCTGGATCAACAGGTCGCGATCGGGAATTGCGGCTGCGACGGCTGCCGCGACGGCGGGCATTGTGAATTGTGTTGCTGTGTCAGGCATTAGACCTTTCGCGTACCGGGAGCTGCTTTCACGGCTGGTGGGGGAGCAGTCGGACCATCAGGCCGTTGGCTTCGGTGAGCCGCGTGCCATCAGTGGCCGTCATCGTAGCCGAGATGAAAACCTTCCTGCCGTCGATGTCGGCGATGCGGCCGCGGGCGGTCAGCGGTTCGTCGATCGGGGTGATGTTTCGGTAGTCGACATGCAGGTAAGCGGTGCGGGTGGGCGGCATATCCAGCTGTGGAGACCACCATTCCGAACAGCCAGTCGTAGAACAGGGGGATCATGCCGCCGTGCACGGCGTTGTTTCCGCCCACGTGGGATCGGGTGAAGTGGCCTTCCATGGTGACGCCGTTCGGACCCGATTCGGTGACGATCCACGGCGGGAGCAGGGGATGCCCCAGGCCGGGCAGTTCGAGGACTCGGCCGGCCGGCGCCATGCCTTCGGGAACCTGATGGCCCTCCAATAGGGCGCAGGCGTTTTCGACGTGCTGAGCCGCGGCGGTCCACGCCGAGCTGTCGGGATTGCTGGTGACGGTGAGGTCGTGCAGGCGGCGCATCGCGTCGACGAACCGGCCCAGGCCGGGCGGCGCGTGGTCGGCCGGCCCGATCTCGGGAAATCCGCCGCGAACTACGGGTGCGGTGTCGGTCATCGCTGTGTCCACACCCCGAGCAGCTCGTCGGTGGTGGTGATGGTCGCGAGCAGCGACAACGTGTTGGCGATGATGGCTTCTCCGTATTCGGTGGGTATGCCGGCCACGGCATCACGGGGCACGATGACGCGGTAGGCGGCGTTGACGGCGTCCATGACGACGTTGGGAATGGCGATGTTGAGGGACACGCCGACGACGACGATGGTGGAGACCCCGAGGTTGCGCAGTATCGTGTCCAGGTCCGTGCCGCCCATCGGGCCGACGCCGTGCCAGCGGCTGAGCACGAGATCGCCTGGCTCGGGCCCTAATTCGGGTAGCAGGGCCGCCCCGGGCGTGCCCGGGGCGATGTCGACTTGACCGTGTCCGATGGCGAAGATCTTGGCGTTGTGGTTGGCCCCGAGCCCGTCGGGCCGTCGCTGCACCAGGCAGTGCACGACGCGCACCCCGGCCGCC
Organism: uncultured Actinomycetota bacterium; assembly: GCA_963820045.1. Taxonomy (GTDB): domain Bacteria; phylum Actinomycetota; class Actinomycetes; order Mycobacteriales; family Mycobacteriaceae; genus Mycobacterium. The sequence continues at coordinate 65,456 of CAWFYN010000007.1, read as the reverse complement.
CGGGCCGCCGGCAACAGCCGCACGATATTGGGCAGCGCAACCCGACGTGCTTCCTCGGCCAGCTGCGCCAGCCCGGCGTCCGGCCCGATGACCGCTCCCTGGCATTCCTGCGTGACGATCGCGGTGTGTTCGGGCGGCCGCGATTTCGGCCAGTCGCTGCGTCATGCCGACCCGCAACCGTTCGCCGCCTCCGGCGCGACGTCATAGAACTGCGTGGCCCACTTCCGCAGTGCCATGTACCCTTTCGCGTCGACCTTGGAGAGTGCCGGATGTTCCACGTATTTCTGGTACCTCCAGATCTGCAGATCGTCGAAGACGGTGGACAGGAACTGCCTTTCGATCAGGTCGCGCAGCTTTCCGTCCGGCACGTCGGAGGTATCGCCGGGGATTCGCGGCCACCAGATCGAGTAGAACAGATCCGAACACTGGTCATCGACCGGCGTGCAGGTGAAGATCAGCCGGTGGTTCTGCGCCCCCTCGAAGACGCTGATCGCCCCGCCCAGGCCGAACAGATGGCTGTGGAACCGCAACGCGAGATCCTCGGCGCTGTCGCTGCGCGCGTCCGGCCATCCCGCGACGAACTGCCACTCGCGGTCGACGATCTTCCAGTCCAGCACCCGCGGCGTCACCGTGGCGTGGTGCACGTATTCGAAATGGGCGCTGTCGGGGGCGTTCTCCGCGACGATCTGCGGATGCACCGGTTCGCGTTCCGCGCGTCGGGAGAATTCCGGATAGGCGCGGTAGTAGGCCGCCGGGTCGGTCTCGAATTGCGGGAACTTCCTGAAGATGTCCGGCATCTGCCATTGCGGTTCCTTGCCGTCCGGGTGATGCCAGATGAACACGCAGTCGTACTGCTCGCGCACCGGAAACACGCGCAGCCGCAGCGCGCGGTTGGGCCGGTCGGGTTGGTAGGGGATGTACCGATTGCTCCCGTCCGGGCCCCAGCGCCAGCCGTGGAAGGGGCACTGGACGCAGTCACCGAGCACCTTGCCGCCGTGGCCGATGTGTGCGCCGAGGTGCTTGCAGTGCGCCTCCAGGACGTGCAGTTCACCGGACTCGTCGCGGTAGGCCACCAGATCCTCGCCGAAGTACTTCAGCGGCCGCACCTCGCCGATTGGAAATTCCGGCGACCACCCGACCATGAACCACCCGGTTACCTTCCAGGTGAAGGGGACTTTCACGCCGAAGCCTCCGATCGCCTGATACTAAGCCCGTTACAGTATAGATTTCAGCAGTCTGGCCCGTGCACGGCAAGGAGCGAAATGACTGAGGCGGCTGGCGCGGGCATGTCGAGGATGGCGCGCGGGCTGGGTCTGGCCCGGGAGGCGACCCGCGAGCTCGGCATGTTGCTGCCCCGTACGGTCGCCGGGCTGAACCAATCGACCGGCTGGGCCGCGGCGTCGCCGCGTGGCATGCGGCAGTTCGGCGAGGTCATGTTGGACGAGCTTGTGCTGAGCGGCTTTTCGCTGCTCGGCGGGAGCCCGGCGGCGATACGGCCCCTGGCCGGTTGCACGGCCGCGGCGGACGAGTTGGCCGCCCTGGGCATTGACCGCGCGCACGGCGACCCGGCGCCGCTGCGCGCGACGTCGGTGCGGCGGCGGCGCATCGGCAATCTCGCGTATGAGCGGATGGCGTTCGAGCACGATCCGGCGTTGCCGAAAACGCTGGAAGCCGAGGGCCTGGGTGGACCGGCCAGGGCGGTGGTGCACCTGTGCCGGCACCGCGACGGCCCGAGGCCGTGGCTCGTCTGGGTGCACGGTGCCGGTCAGGGCGGCACCGAGGACCTGTTGTTGACGCGCATCGGCCCGATACATCACCAGCTGGGATTCAACGTCGCGATGCCGGTGCAGCCCGGTCACGGCTGCCGGCGCCGCGAATGGCCCGCTTACCCCGACATGGACCCCTTGGGCAATGTTGCCGGCATGATGCGCGCGGTCTCGGAGATCCGCGCGGTGGTGCGCTGGGTACAACCGCAGGCCACCGCCGTTGTGGTAGCGGGGATTTCGATGGGAAGCCCGGTCGCCGCGCTGGTTTCACACCTGGAGAGGCAGATCGATGCCGTCGCGCTCTATACGCCGATCCTGGGGCTCAACGCGATGATCGCCCGGCACCTGGGGCGCTGGGGGTCGTCCCGGGACGGATTCCGGGAGCTGTTGGCGTCCCCGGAGGTGGCGAAGTTGACCTCGGTGATCGATCCGCTGCGGGTGGATCCGGCACCGCCGCCGGATCGCCGGCTGATCGTCGGCGCCTGGCACGACCGGATGGCGATGCGCGAGCCGGCGGTTGCGTTGCAGGAGCGCTGGGGTGGCGAGCTGTACTGGTATGACGGCAGCCACGTCGGACACGTATTCTCCCGGCGGGTACAGCGGGTGACCGACCGATTCCTGCGCGGGGTCGCGGGCTGATGGCGGCCACGCGCACGGCCCGTGAGGTGGTCGAGCTCTACAACCTGGTCGTCTGGAACGAGCACAACCTTGCGCTGGCCGAGGAGCTGTTCGCCGACACCGTGATCCGGCACGGGGTGGGGGAGGCACACACTCTCACCCGCGACCAGGCGGTCGGCCGGGTCAAGGACGTCTGGGAGATGTTCGACAAGTTGCGCTTCGATCTGAACATCGTCGCCGCCGGGGACGACGGCGAGCACGTCGCGATCGTCTACGACTCGTCGATGACCACCAAGGACGGCACCGAAACCAACGTCGCCAGCATCGAGGTGTTCCGCGTCGTCGAGGGGAAGATCAGCGAAGTCTGGAATTGCGGCTATCAGCAAGGAGTTTGGAGTTGAGCGATCGCACGCTTGATGAATTGGGCTACTACCTGCTGGCGGGTGCCGGCGGGGAGGGGCCCGCGACACTGCTCGACGAGGCACGCCGCGGCGAGGAGTTGGGCTTCGGCACCGCGTTCATCTCCGAACGCTGGAACGTCAAAGAGGCGTCGTCCCTCGTCGGGGCCGCATGCGCCGTGACGAGCAGGATGCAGATCGCCACCGCCGCAACCAATCACAACACCCGCCACCCGTTGATCACCGGATCGTGGGCCACCACCATGCACCGGCTCTCCGGCGGACGCTTCACGCTGGGTATCGGACGCGGCATCGCGGCGATCTACAGTGCGTTCGGCATACCGGCGGTGACCACCGCGCAGATGGAGGATTGGGCCCAGGTCATGCGCCGCCTCTGGCACGGCGAGCTGATCTTCAACCACGACGGGCCCATGGGCAAGTACCCGATCCTGTTTCTCGACCCGGATTTCAACGAGGACATCCGGTTGGCGCTGGTGGCTTTCGGTCCCAAGACCCTCGAACTCGGGGGCCGTGTCTTCGATGACGTCATCTTGCACACGTACTTCACCCCGGAGACGCTGCGGCGCTGCGCCAACACCGTGAAGTCCGCGGCCGAAAAGGCCGGCCGCGACCCCGACAGCGTGCGGGTGTGGTCGTGCTTCGCCACGGTCGGTGACCATCTCCCCGAGGAGTTGCGGCTGAAGAAGACGGTCGCCCGCCTGGCCACCTATCTGCAGGGCTACGGCGACCTGATGGTCCGGACCAACAACTGGGATCCGGCTGTGCTGCAACGCTTCCGGGAAGACCCGGTGGTGACGTCGATCGCGGGCGGAATCGACCACAAGGCCACGGCCGAGCAGATCGAGCACATCGCGACGTTGATCCCCGACGAGTGGCTGGAGCCGTCGGCCACCGGGTCGGCCCGGCGATGCGCGGATCGCGTCCGCAAGGAGTTCGACTACGGGGCCGACGCCGTGATCATGCACGGCGCGACACCGGACGAACTGGAGCCCGTGGTTGGGGCGTATCGGGCCGGGGATTAGTTAGCCGCGAGCGTGCGCAGTTGTACGGCCGCGGGCGGCGTGTCGTGTACAGACACGCACGCTCGCGCCGAAGCCGTCAGGGCATGATGGCGGTTCGGGTGACCGGTTCCGCAGCGGCCTGCCGACTGGACAGGCCGCGTCGCAGGGCGGCGATCAGGGCGTCCCGCGTCTCGCGGGGATCGATGAGTTCGTCGAAACCCATGTGTTCGGCCGAGCGGTAGGACGCTTGCAGTTCCGCGTCGCGCAGCTTCGCCGTGAGGTCCTCACCGGCGTGCGATGCCCGACTCAGCGCCGCCGCGCTCATCGCGCCCATCGTCGCCCCCGGATACGCGAACGTCGCAACCTGGTGGTCGAAACCCAGCAGCGACATGACCATCGAACCGAACCCGTACGCCTTGCGCAGCGTGACGTGCAGCTTCAAGGTGGTGGCCGCTGTCTGGGCGGCGAACATCCGCCCACCGGCGCGCAGCACCCCGCTGCGCTCGGAGCGGCTGCCGGGCAGCATGCCGGGGTTGTCGGCCAGGAAGACGATCGGCAAGTGGAATGAGTCGGCCACCAAGATGAAGTGCGCCGCCTTGTCCGCTGCGTCCGCGTCGATCGAGCCGGCGATCACCTGGGGCTGGTTGGCCACCACCGCGACCGGATGCCCCCCGAGATGGGCCAGCCCGCAGATGATCGCCTTGCCGAACCGCGGCTGCACCTCGAACCAGTCCGGCCGGTCGAAGATCACGTCGAGCACGGCGCGCATGTCGTACACGCGGCGGTTGTCGCGGGAGACGATGTCGAGCAGCTCTGGTGTCTGCCGCGGCTCGCTGGCCTGGTCGGCGGGCAGCGCCGACGGGTAGGACCAAGCGCTGGGCGGGAAGTAGGACAGGTAGCGCCGGATGTCGTCGAGAACATCTTCGTCGTCTTCGGCGACGTTGTGGATCACCCCACTGGGCAACGCGACGTCCGGCCCACCGAGGTCTTCTTTCGAAATGTCTTCGCCTGTTGACTCTTTGACCACGGGCGGCCCGGCGGTGAAGATGGCGCCCTGGGCACTCATGATGCGGAAATCGCACACCGGCGCGACGAGCGCACCATGTCCGGCCGAGGGGCCGAGCACGGCGGCGACGGTCGGAACCCGGCCCGAGCACTGCGCCTGGGCGAGCAGGTCGGTGGGAGTGCGCCCGTAGTGACCGCCGGTGGGACGAAAGCCGGCGCCCTCGAGCAGCATCACCAGCGGAATCTTGTCGCGCAGCGCGAGTTCCGCGATGCGATAGCGCTTCGAGTTGCCACCCGGCCCGATGCTGCCGGCCATCGTGGTGAAATCCTCGGCGCCGAGCATCACCGGTGAGCCATTGATCAAACCGGAGCCGACGACGATCCCGTCGGCCGCGACCTGGCCCCCGACCAGGGTGCCGAGTTCACGGAAGGTGCCGGGGTCGAGCAGCCGGTTGATGCGCGCCCGGGCGTCGAGCTTGCCCTTATCGCGGTGCTTGTCGAGCCGCTCCGGCCCTCCCATTTCCAATGCGTGCTGACGGCGCCGCCCGAGGTCGTCGAGCGTTTCTCCCCAGTCCTGGGTTTTCGGCATGCCTATGTCCTACCTCATGGGAGTTTCGTCACGCGAGCAGTCCCGATGGTGGCGACCCGCTGCGCCCGGCTACGCCGCGCTTGCGATCGCCACGATGCGCAGGGTCACATACTGGATTGCTTACTGTAAAGTTACCCGCATGGCCGACGCCGCCCGCCTCAAGGTCGACGGGGGCATCCCCAATCAACTGGCACGGGTGACCGAGGCAGCGGCCGCCCTGGAGCGAGATGGGTATGACGGCGGCTGGACGGCGGAGACCAGTCACGACCCATTCCTGCCGCTGCTGCTGGCCGCCGAGCACACGTCGCGGCTCGAACTCGGCACCAACATCGCGGTGGCGTTCGCCCGCAATCCGATGATCGTCGCCAACATCGGTTGGGACCTGCAGGCGTACTCGAGGGGCCGGTTCATCCTCGGCCTGGGCACCCAGATTCAGCCCCATATCGAAAAACGGTTCAGCATGCCGTGGAGCCACCCGGCGCGACGGATGCGCGAGTTCGTCTCCGCCCTGCACGCGATCTGGTCCGTGTGGAAGGACGGCGGCAAACTGCGTTTCGAGGGAGACTTCTACACGCACAAGATCATGACGCCGATGTTCACCCCGGAGCCCCAGCCCTATCCTGCGCCGAAGGTTTTCATCGCGGCGGTGGGCGAAGCGATGACCGAGATGTGCGGCGAGGTCGGCGACGGTCACCTGGGTCACCCGATGGTTTCCAAGCGCTACCTCGACGAGGTCACGATGCCGGCGCTGCTGCGCGGCATGCAGCGAGCCGGCCGGCGCCGCAGCGACTTTGAGGTGTCGAGCGAGGTGCTGATCGCGACCGGAGAGAACGAGGATGAACTGACGGCCGCTACCGCCGCCGTGCGCAAGCAGATCGCCTTCTATGGGTCGACGCCCGCTTACCGCAAGGTGTTGGAGCTGCATGGTTGGGGAGACCTGCAGACCGAACTGCACCGCCTGTCGCTTGCGGGCGAGTGGGACGCCATGGGCTCGCTCATCGACGGCGAGGTGCTCGCGGCCTTCGCGGTCGTCGGCCCGGTGAACACCGTCGCCGCCGCCCTGCGGGATCGCTGCCAAGGCGCGGTCGACCGGGTGCTGCCGATCTTCTTGAACGCCTCCCAGCCCTGTATCACCGCCGCACTGAAGGAGTTTCGCGAGTGAGTACAACCACGGTGGACGATTCCGCCAAGCTGCTGGCAGATCCCTTGGCGTACACCGACGAGAAGCGGTTGCATGCGGCGCTGACTCATCTGCGCGTCAGCGCGCCGGTGTCGTGGGTCGAGGTGCCGAACTACCGGCCCTTCTGGGCGATCACCAAGCACGCCGACATCATGGACATCGAACGCGAAAACATGCTGTTCACCAATTGGCCCCGCCCCGTCCTGACGACCGCCGAGGGCGACGAAATGCAGGCCGCCGCGGGCGTGCGCACGCTGATCCATTTGGATGATCCGCAGCATCGGGTGGTGCGCGCGATCGGCTCCGACTGGTTCCGCCCGAAGGCGATGCGGGCGTTGAAACTTCGCGTCGACGAACTCGCCAAGAGCTACGTCGACAAAATGATGGCCGCAAGTCCGGAGTGCGACTTCGTTCAGGAAGTGGCGGTCAATTACCCCCTCTACGTCATCATGTCGTTGCTGGGTCTGCCGGAGGCCGACTTCCCGAGGATGCTCAAGTTGACGCAGGAACTGTTCGGCAGCGACGACTCCGAATTCAAGCGGGGCACCACCAACGAGGATCAGCTGCCCGCGTTGTTCGACATGTTCGGTTACTTCAACGGGGTGACCGCCTCGCGCCGCGAGCATCCCACCGAGGATCTGGCGTCCGCCATCGCCAACGCCCGCGTCGACGGCGAGCCGCTGTCGGACATCGACACCGTGTCGTACTACCTCATCGTCGCCACCGCCGGCCACGACACCACCAGCGCGACGATCTCGGGTGGCCTGCAGGCGCTCATCGAAAACCCCGACCAGCGCGAGCGCCTGCGCGACAACCTCGACCTGATGCCGCTGGCCACCGAGGAAATGATCCGCTGGGTCACCCCGGTCAAGGAATTCATGCGCACCGCCAGCGAAGACACCACCGTGCGTGGGGTGCCCATCGCGGCGGGGGATTCGGTGCTGCTGTCCTACGTGTCGGCCAACCGTGACGAGGACGTCTTCGCCGATCCGTTCCGCTTCGACGTCGGGCGGGATCCCAACAAACACCTCGCCTTCGGCTACGGGGTGCACTTCTGCATGGGCGCGGCGTTGGCCCGTATGGAGGTCAACAGCTTCTTCACCGAGCTACTGCCCAGGCTCAAATCCATTGAACTGAGCGGTGAGCCGGAACTGGTCGCCACCACGTTCGTCGGCGGCCTCAAACACCTGCCGGTTCGCTACTCATTGGCCTAGCGGCCCGGGTTGAGCGACCCGCTTATCGACCGTGTGCGACGATCGCGACCGTTACGCTCCCGCGGAGGTCTAGGCAGTGACGCGCAGGACGATTGTCATCACCGGCGCCAGCGACGGCATTGGCGCAGCGGCGGCCCGCCGGATACGCCGCGGCGGCGCGAACGTCGTGCTGGTCGGGCGGACGGAAAGCAAGACCGCCGCCATGGCCGCGGAGCTGGACGCCGACTATTTCGTGGCCGACTTCGCCGACCTGTGCCAAGTGCGGGCCCTGGCGGAAAAGATCCGCTACCAGTGCCCGCGCATCGACGTCTTGGGCAACAACGCCGGCGGCGTCTTCAGCCAGCTGCGCGAAACGGCGGACGGCCATGAGATAACCCTTCAGGTCAACTACCTGGCGCCGTTTCTGCTCACCACGCTGTTGCTCGATGTGCTCGTGGGTTCGCGCGCCACGGTCGTCAACACGTCGAGCTCGTCGCAGCGCCTGCTTCGCAACGTCACCCTCACCGATTTCGAAACGACCGGCCGGCGCCGGCCCAGCACCGGCTACGCCCTCGCGAAACTGGCAAACATCTTGTTCACCAGGGAATTACACCGCCGCTACCATGCCGAAGGGCTTTCGGCCGCCGTGATCCACCCGGGTTTCGTCAACACCAACATCGGTCACTCGTCGGGATCACGGTTCCTGACGACCATGCAGCGCACCCCGGTGAGCCGGCTCATCAAGACCCCGGATCAGGGCGCCGACCAGCTGGTCTGGTTGGCCTCCAGCACGCCCGACGTCGACTGGTCTTCCGGCGAGTACTACTCGAAGGGCAAAGCCGCGAGGGCCAACCGCGCCGCCGACGATCCCGTCCTCGCACGAAAGCTGTGGGATCGCACGCTGGCCAAGCTCACCTAGCGGCACCCGAGCGTGCCGGTGACGCGGTTGAGCCGGGCTAAACTCACATCTCATGCGAGGTGATCACCACCCGGCCCTGGTGACCGGAGCCGCGTCCGGCATCGGGCGCGAAGTCGCCGCACGACTGCGCGACGCGGGGCACCACGTCGTGGTGTGGGACCTCTCGGCCGGCGACATCGCTTGCGACGTCAGTGATCCCGACGCGGTGGCGACCGCGATGGCGCAAACCGTGCGCGACCACGGCGCGCCCACCAGGATCGTCACCTGCGCCGGGGTCGGCGCCTCGGGCCTGTTGCTCGAACAATCACCCGCGGAGTGGAACCGGGTATTGGCAGTCAACCTGACGGGCACCTGGCTGACGATTCGTGCCGGAGCGCAGGCCATGGTCGACGCCGGGGTGGGCGGCTCGATCGTTGCGGTCTCCAGCATCAGCGGCACCCTCGCCGACCGGGACATGGGTGCTTACTGCGTGTCGAAGGCGGGGGTGGACATGTTGGTGAAGGTCGCCGCGGCGGAGTGGGGCGTGCACGGTATCCGGGTGAACGCCGTCGGGCCGGGCGTGACGCGCACGCCGATGCTGGCGAAACCGGAACAACTCCCCGGCTGGGTCGAGGCCTTGTCCGAGCGGACGGCGCTGGGCGGTCTAGGGAACGCGGTCGACGTGGCCGGGGCGATCGTGGGGGTCCTCGAATTGCCTTGGGTGACGGGCCAAGTCGTGCACGCCGACGGCGGCCTGGCGCTGCACAGCCCCATCGACGCGTACGGCCAACTGCAGCGGGTGATGGGTCGAAGCGGCCTCAGCTGATCCCGAAATCGATGATGCCGCGAATGATTTTGCCGTTGCGGAGGTCGTCGTAGGCGTCGTTGATCTCGTCGAGGCGATAACGCCGGGTGATCATCTCGTCGAGCTGCAGCTGCCCGGTTTGATAGAGCCTGGCCAGCCGGGTGATGTCCGCCCTCGGGTTGCACGAGCCGAAGATGGTTCCGGCCAGGGTCTTGTTCATCAGGATGAACTCCTGCAGGTCGATCTTCACCGATCGGGTCAGTTGCGAGGTCATGCCGGTGAGCACACACGTCCCGCCCTTGCGGGTCAGCGTCAGCGCGTCGCGAACGTCGTCGGGGGTGATCAGTGAAGGCGAGACCACCACTGCGTCGGCCATGACGCCGTATGTCAAGTCCCGCACGATGTCCTGCGCCTCGGCGATCGTGGCGGCGCTGTGGGTCGCGCCGAACTGCAGCGCCGATTTCTGCTTGAAGTCCACCGGGTCCACCGCGACGATCTGTGCGGCGCCGCTGATCCGGGCGCCCTGGATCGCGCCCGTCCCGATTCCGCCCGCGCCGACGACGACGACGGTGTCGCCGCCGCGCACGCCGGCGCGATTGGCGGCCGAGCCGTAGCCGGTCGGAATGGCGCACGACAGCAGCGCGCTCGGCGCCAACGGCAGGTGCGGCTCGATCTTCACCAGTGAATTCGTCGAGACCACAGTGTGTTCGGCGAACGCCCCGACCTTCGCTAAATGCCCCAGCGGGCGGCCGTCCGCGGTGTGATGACGAAAGGTGCCGTCGGTGGGCATCCCCGGCGTGAGGGTGAAAGCGCCGACGTCACAAATGTATTCCATGCCGGTCGCGCACCATCGGCACTGTCCACACACCGCGACGAACGACATCACCACGTGGTCGCCGGGGGCGAAATCCGTTACGCCATCGCCGACTTGCCGCACGATCCCAGAGCCCTCGTGGCCTCCGATCGTCGGGAACATGGTCGGCAGGCCGAGGGACCGCATCACCTCGTTGGGTGCCGACATGTCGCCTTTGAGGATGTGGTCGTCGGAGTGGCACAGCCCGGCCGCCGCCATCTCGACCAGGACTTCGCCGGCGCGGGGCGGGTCGAGCTCGAATTCCTCGACGGACCAGGGCCCGCCGACGTCATGAAGGAGCGCCGCTCGGCTTCTCATCGGGCCGGGGCGAATGTGACCGGAAGCTTGTTGGGGGAACGGAAGGTAAGCCCGACGATCTTGGACTCCTGGCCGGTTCCGTCGTCGGCCACGAAGGCCAAATCCCTGACGCGGTCGAACAGGCTGTTCAGCATGACCCGCGTTTCGAGCCGGGCCAGATGCATGCCGAGACACATGTGGATACCGCCGGCGAACGCGATGTGCGCTTGCCGCGGGCGGCGAATGTCGAAGGTGTTGGGGTCGGTCCACCGGCTCTCGTCGCGGTTGGCCGAGCCCATGCACATGTCGATCTGCGCGTCGGACGGGATTGTCTTGCCGCCTATTTCGACCTCCTCGGTCGTGGTCCGCATGACCATCGTCAGCGGCGTCTCGTAGCGCAGGCCCTCTTCGATCGCCATCGGTATCAGCGACCGGTCCTGGTAAACGAGCGCGAGCTGCTCGGGGTGCGTGAGCAGCAGGTACAGCAGGTTACCCGACGACCGGTAGGTGGTCTCGAGGCCGGCGGGCAGGAGCAGGCGCAGGAACGCGATGATGGCCTCATCGGAGAGTTTCTCGCCGTCGATCTCGGCGGCCACCAGGTCGCCGATGATGTCGTCGGTGTGTCTGCGCCGGCGCTGCTCGACCTGTTCGAGGAAGTACCCCTGCAACTCCGCCGCCGCCGTCAGCCCCGCCGCGATATCGGTCTGAATCGAGATCAGACCCAGCGACAGTCGCCGGAAGAGGTCCAGGTCCTCCGGGGGCAGACCGAGCAGTGCGGAGATGATTCGGGTGGGAAACTCGAACGTCAGCGCCTTGACCAGGTCGGCGTGGCCGTCGTATTTGATCTCGTCGATCAGCTGATCGCAGACCGGCCCGATGACCGAGGGCTCCCAGCGTTCCAGCGCGGTGGCGCGAAAGGCCTTGGCCACCAGGTTGCGGTGATCGTGATGCTCCCTACCGCCCATCGCCAGGATGGTGTGGCCCATCACCAAACCGATCGTCTTGTCGTAGGCGGCCGAGGTGAAGATTCGGTCGTCCCGGAACGCCTGGAAAACGCCGTCGTAGCCGAACAACACCCACTCGTCGCTGGGTCGCAATTCCTCCGGCATCTGTGAGTGGTCCGAAAGGGCGCCGTGCCAAACCGGGTCCGCGCGCCTCATGTATTCGAAGAACGGGTAGGGACTCGTGTCGCCGGTGAGGTCGAGTGTGACGGGCTGGTTAGCCGGGTCGGTGCTGAGCGTCATCAGCGCTCCTCCTGAGCAGCCGGTAAGCGGATCGATACGCGGGGAATATCGCTATCATAGTATAGATAGCAACTAAGCCCAACGGGCTTGTCGTGGTTACCGTAACCGGCACAGTATTGATGTTGCGTGGCGTCAGAGGTGGTGATGCAAGTGCCCCAGCGGCGTTTTGTGTGCTCCCTGGACGATCTGCCGCCCGGCGGGATGAAGCTCGTCGACGTCGGGAAGTTCGGTATCGGCGTGTACAACGTGCGCGGCGAGCTCTACGCGATCGTGAACTATTGCTCGCACGAGGGCGCCCCGCTGTGTCTCGGCTTGATCGGTGGCACCAACGAGTTCGCCCCGGACGAACCCGATCGGATGCGGCGTGTCCGCGACGGCCAAATCGTCCGATGCCCTTGGCATAATTGGGAATTCGACATCACCACCGGGCAAAACGTCGCCGATCCGACGCGGCGTATCCGCACCTACCAGGTCGACGTCACCGACGGGGAGGTGTATGTGAGGGCATGAGTCCATCGATGATCGATGCCAACGTGCAGCCGCATTTCCGTTCCAACGCGGAGATACGGCGCTATTTGCCCGCCGCCCACAAGTTGCGATCGATTCCCGACGTCGAACAGCAGTGGTACTCCGCACCCGGCGGTGACTACCGCCAAGACCTCTACGGGGACCACTACCCGGGGTCCGACCCGCAGACCGTCGGCCGATATCTGTCCTCGCAGGGTGTCGACTACGCCATCCTCAACCCGCTGACGCGCGGCAATATCGCCGACTACCTGCTCAACAGCAGGATCTGCGCCGCAGTCAACGACTGGCTGCTCGACCGCTGGCTCGAGCCCGACACCACCGACCGATTCCGGGGCACCATCCGCGTGAATCCCGAAGACCCCAAGGGTGCCGTCGCGGAGATCGAGCGCCTGGCCGATCACCCGAAGCTGGTGCAGGTCGGCGTCCCTATGCAGTCCCGCGAGCCCTACGGCAAACCGATGTTCGAGCCGATCTGGGAGGCCGCAGCCGCCCACGGCCTGCCGGTGGCGGTGCACATCAACGGTGGCAATGGCGTCGACTATCCGCCCACCTTCGCCGGGCACGCCCACACCTATCCGGGATACGCGGCGTTCATGCCGCTGAACTACTTCGTGCACCTGGCCACCCTCATCGTCGAGGGCATGTTCGGCAGGCACCCCGGCCTGAAGTTCGTCTTCGCCGACGGCGGCTACGACATCCTCACCCCGCTGATCTGGCGGCTGGACACCTTCTGGGTGTCGATGCGTGACCAGACGCCGTGGGTCGATCGCTACCCGAGCGAATACCTGCCCGGTCATGTCAGGTTCTGCTCGTCGGCGTTCGACGGACCGACCGACCCCGGGGACACGCAGCGATGGATGGCGTTCACCGACAAGTCCGACCTGCTGATGTACGGGTCGGCGTACCCCCATTGGTCCACCTCGCCGCCGGCGAGCGTCGCCGAGGGCCTCGACGCCGGGCAACGCGACAAGGTGTTATGGCGAAACGCCAGCGAGCTCTACGGACTGAAGGAGCGTGTCGCATGACCACGATCGAACGGGTCGATTCGCCGACCGGCCACGACGACGAAATAGCGGTCACCATCGTCGACACCGACGTGCACCCGTTGCCGGTCTCGACCGACGTGCTGAAGTCGTATGCGGCGCCGGAATGGGTGGACAAGATATGGCCGACCGGCAACGCGGTGACCCCGGTGCCGCATTTTTACGACACACCGGATTCGTACAAGACCATGTCGCTGCGCATGGACGCCGCCCCGCCGGGTGGGGGATTCGCGGGCAGCGACCCGGAGTTCGCCGCCAAGCAGCTGCTGCTCGATGCCGGCGTGAGCATCGCGACGCTGGAGCCGATGTGTGACGCCCAGCTGCCACAGGCCGAACACATTCTCAAGTCCGCCTACAACGACTGGCTGGCCGACGTCTGGCTCGATGAGAACAACGCGCACGGCCGCTGGCGCGGATCGATCAGCGTCAGCGCGCAGACGCCCGAGCAGGCGGCAGGCGAGGTGGAACGGTGGGCGGGACATCCGTACATGGCCCAAGTGCTGATGACACCGCAGACTCGTGGAATTCCCTTCGGCAACCCACATTTCGACCCGCTGTATGAAGCCGCGGCGCGCAATGGTTTCCCGGTGGCCACGCACCTGATGGGGCAGACGCCGTTCGAGCTGATTCCGTTGTACCCGGTCGGCAACCCCGGGCACTGGCACGACTTCTTCGCCTCCTGGCCGCTGCTGTACGTCTCGCACCTGATGAGCCTGGTGTTCGACGGCGCTTTCGACCGCCACCCCAACCTCCGGGTGGTATTCGTCGAAGGCGGCTTTACGTGGGCGATGCCGGTGATGTCGCGGATGGACCGCATCTGGGAAGCCCGCCGCGGCGACCTGCCGCACGTGCGGCGGCGCCCGTCGGAGTATGTGCGCGAACATGTTCGGTTCACCACCCAGCCGCTGGAAGACGCCGACACCGTGCAGTTCCGCGAGTACCTGGAGATGATGGACCTCGGCGACAACCTGATGTTCTCGACGGACTACCCGCACTGGAGCTACGACTCGCCCACCTACGCGATCAACCGGTTCCCCGCCGATCAGCGGGAACGGATCATGCGCGGCAACGCGATGGCTCTCTACGGGCTACCGGCGACGGTCAAGGCGCTTCCCGGAGAACGCTGAGCCGGCGGCCCATCTGGCCGCCAAGCCGAAGCGAGAAGCACCTCATCTTTTACCAGGCGGAATCGCAGGTCTACGTTGAAGAGGGTTTCCGGCACGGCCCCACGCCGGAACGGGACGAGCCCGCATGATGAGCCCGGAAGATGAGAGGGTATGACACAAACGAATCTGACGCGGCCGCAGGGCCTTACCCGGATCGACCCGGTGCTCCGGGAGGCTGCCACCGCACTGGGCGTCGTCGAATTCCGCACCGAGACACTGCCCGTCGAGCGGGAACACGCCAACCGGCTTGCCGCCGAGCGCGCCGCGGCAGTCGACACCGCCGATGTGGGCATCGAAACGCGCACCATCGCCGGCCCGGGCGGCCACCAGCTGAACCTCCGTTTGTACCGGGGTCCCGACCTTGATCGAGCGGAGTCGGCCTCACCACTTGTCCTGTATGCCCACGGCGGTGGCTTCGTGACCGGGAACCTGGACACCGATCACGCGCAATGCGTGGAGCTGGCCAGAGCGGGCGGTTGCCTGCTGATATCGGTCGACTACCGGCTCGCGCCGGAACATCCGTGCCCCGCGGCGTTGGACGACGTCGAGGCGGGCTTCTATCACGCCATCCGGAATTGCGCCGAGCTGAACGTGGATGTCAACCGCATCGCGGTGATGGGGCGCGACGCCGGTGCGGCGCTGGTTGCGGGCCTGAGTCAGCGCATGTTCGACGACGAAGGTCCGCCGATCCTGGTGCAGATCCTGCACCAGCCGATGCTCGACTCCGACGCCACCCAGTCAAGGCGTGAGTTCCAGCGCACGCCGGGTCTCAACGGGCCGGCGGTGAGCCGGGCGTGGGGTCATTACCTCGGGCACGCGAGCGCCAGCGGTCAACACGTCCCCGCACACCGGGCGAACCTCGAGGGCCTGCCGCCCACGTTCATCAGCTGCGCGGAGATCGATCCGTGCCGCGATGAGGCCATCGACTACGCGAACAGGCTGCTGCACGCCTACGTGCACACCGAATTGCACGTCATCGCAGCGGCATTCAACGGGTTCGACTCGTTGGTTCCCGAGTGGGTTGTTTCGCAGGAGAACCGGGCCCTGCACGCGCGTTCGCTGCGCCGTGTGTTCGCCGTGTAGCGGTGAGCAGCAATACCGACGGAACTCCGGTATCTCTTACCGTAGTGCTCGTTGCTACCATCGAAACCGCAGGCGAACGCGGACGAGAGGCAGCATGACCACACTCGACTCACCGGAAAAGACGCTGTTCACCTCGACAACGCAAGCCTTTCTGGAAAAGGAAGCGCCGCTGCGCCGCGTGCGTGAGCTGCACGCCGAGGGGGTGTCCTTTGATCCGGCATGGTGGCGGCGCGCCGCGGACCTCGGGTGGACGGGCCTGCTGGTGCCGGAGGAATTGGGCGGCGGCAGCGTCTCGGACAGCGGTTTGGCGGATCTGGCGATGGTCGCCGAACAGCTCGGCAAGACGGTGGCGCCCGGGCCGTTGTATCCGGTCAGCGTCGTGTTGGCCGCACTCGTCGAATGCGCGGACTGGCAACCGCACACCACCACCATCGAAGCCTTGATGTCCGGGGAAATCGTGGCGTCGTGGGCGGTTTCGGAGCCGGGCCGGGGCTGGGCGCCGCTGAATCCCTCTGTGACGGCCACGCCAACCGATTCGGGCTACCGCATCGACGGCACGAAGGACCGGGTGGAGGCCGGCGCGCAGAGCGCGGTGTTGCTCGTGGTGGCGCGCTGCGGTGACGAGCTCCGCCAGATTCTCGTCCCCACGGATGCGCCGGGCGTCACGATCGAGCCGCAGCAGTCGGTCGACCTGGTCAAGCAATACGCCCGGGTGCGTTTCGACGGTGTGGTGGTGGAGCGATCCGCGGCCGTCGGCACGCCCGCCGAAACCGCGGCGCTGGTCGACCGGCAGAGCCAAATCGCACAGACACTGCAGTGCGCCGAGGTGATCGGCATCCTGCAGACGGTGTTCGACCTGACCGTCCAGTGGGCGCTGGACCGGCACACGTTCGGGCGGCCGCTGGCGTCCTACCAGGCCCTCAAACACAAGTTCGCCGACATGAAGCTGTGGCTGGAAGCCTGCCGCGCCACCACCGCCGCGGCGGTCGCCGACGTTGCCGCCCACTCACCCGGGGCGGGCCTGTCGGCCAGCATCGCCAAGTCCTACGTGGGCGAGATGGGCGGCCAGATCGTCCAGGCCTGCGTCCAGATGCATGGGGGCATCGGCGTCACGTGGGAACACGACCTGCACCTCTATCTGCGCCGGATCACGTTGTACCGCTTCATGTTTGGGACACCGGAGGAACACAACCTGCGGGTGTATGAATGCGAGAAGGCGGGTCGTTCGAACAGATGACGCCGACCGAATCCGCTGCCGAGTTCGCGGCCCGGGCCCGGGCGTGGCTGGCGGACAACATGCCGCCCATCGACCCCGAGTCCCCGCCGCCCGCCCCGCGCGACGAAGAACAATCCTGGGTGCGCGCCCGGGAACTCCAAAAGCGGCTGTACGAAGGCGGATTCGCGGGAATCTGCTTCCCCCGCGAATACGGCGGCCTCGGCGTGGACTACGAGTATCAGAAGGCGTTCGACGCGGAGACGATCAACTACGAGATGCCGCTGATACTCAACACCCCCACGTTCACGATCTGCTGCGCCACGCTGCTCGACACCGGCAGTGAAGATCAAAAGAAGCGACACATCGCCGCGGCGCTACGCGGCGACGAGGTATTGGTGCAGTTGTTGTCCGAGCCCAGCGGGGGATCCGACCTGGCCGGCGTCATCACGCGGGCCGAGCGCCACGGCGATCGCTGGGTGCTGAACGGCGCCAAGACGTGGAGCACCAGCGCGTTCGCCGCCGACTACGGCCTGTGTCTGGCCCGCACCGATTGGGATGTGCCCAAGCACGAGGGCCTGACCATGTTCCTGGTACCCATCGCCCATCCCGGAATCACGTTGCGGCGCATCACCATGCTGAGCGGTTCCACCGAGTTCTGCGAGGAATTCCTCGATGGCGTGGACGTCGGCGACGACGCCGTCGTCGGGGAGGTCAACGGCGGCTGGGCGGTGGCGTCGCGGCAGCTGTACCACGAGCGTCGGGCGGTGGGGCAGGGGTCCGAGTTCGCCAGCGGCAGCGGCAGCGAGGGTGGGAACGCGAATCCCGTTGACTACGTGGGCCTTATCGAGAAGACGGGCCAGGCCGGGAACGAACGCGTGCAGCAGATGGCCGGCCGCGTGCTGGTACAGCGCGCGGTGGCCGAGCAGCTGATCGGTCATGTGTACCGCAGCGTCAGGGACGGCGGGCTGCCGCCGGCCGCCGGCACGCTCATCAGGCTTTTTCACTCCGAGACCGTGACCCTGGATATCGACACCGCGGTGGCGATCGCGGGAAGTGCCGGCGTCGTCGGGGAGCCCGGCGACGGCCTGGAAACCGGGCTGCGCTACCTGTCCCGCCAGACTGTCGCGATGGGCGGCGGCACCACGGAGATGGCGCGCAACGTCATCGGCGAGCGGGTGCTGGGCTTCCCCCGGGAATACGCGGCCGACCGGGGCGTGCCGTTCAAACAGGTGCGGCACGGCCAGCGGTCTGACCCTACCTAGCCCTCGGCGACCAGATTCTCGGCCAGGTCGCCGGCGACCGGGAGTTGCACCAGCGACAAGACATGGTGCGCTGGGCTCCCCGGCGGTGCCACCAGCACATACTCGCTGCCCTGTCTGCGCGCCCGGTCGCGCCCGGCGGCCAGCGCGCTGACGCCGGCAGAACCGAGCTGGGTCACGGCGCTGAGATCGATCGTCAACGGGGCAACGCCGGAACGGCTTTCGACTGCGATCTGGCGATCCAGTGTGGATGCGGTGTTGGAGTCGACGTCGCCGCTGACGACGATGCGACCGGGTTCGGTGACCATGGAGGCGAATTCGGAGGTCATCAACCGCTGCTGATCTGCCCGGCTGACGAGCGCGTCGGTGACGAAATTGGCCGCGCGTGACAGGCGGTGCGTCAAGCTGGCGGTGGTGCCACCAGGCCCATGGGTGACGTGCGCGCTGGACACCAGGGCTTCGGCCATGGCGAGGCCGCGGCCCCGGCCCTGCTCGCCTACGCGATGATCCTTCCACTGTCCGTGGTCGATGACCGACGCGTACAAATTGCCGTCTCCGGCCAGGGACGCATCGACCACGATGCCGTCGGAAACCTCTGTGGCATAACCGTGTTCGACTGCGTTCTCGACGAATTCCGAGATCGCGTGCACGATGTCGGAGATGTCGTCGGGGGCGGCGCCGACGTCGGAGAGCCATTGACGCAGGCGAGCGCGCACCGTGCGTGCGGACCCAATCGTGGCATCCAGTGTCATCTGGAGCGGTGGCGGCGGCGTGCGCCGTTGCGCCGCAAGCAACGTGATGTCGTCGTTGTAGCCGGTCGACCGCAGCAGCAACTCCAGAGTCTCCGAACAGATACGGTCGATGGGCCGTCCCGAGGACTCGATGACGAACCCGCTCTGGCCGCCGGCGATGTTCGCGGCCAAGTCGGCGAATTCCGCGGTGCTGGCCACTACCGGCCTGCCGGGGCGTTCGATCAGGCCGTCGGTGTAGAGCATGACCGCGTCGCCCACGTCAAGGAATTCGGTGCGCACCGGGAAACCCGTGCCGCTGCCCAGCGGGCCGGCGCCGGACGGCTCGACGTAGCGCGATTCAGCCGCGCTGCCGACGAGCAGCGGCGGTGGGTGCCCGGCCGTGCAGTACTGGAATTCGCCCGTGGTGAAGTCGAGCGATCCCACGCATACGGTGGCCGACCTCGACCCTGGCACGTGTTCGTGGAAGCGGTCGACCGCCGCCAGGGCCTCGGCGATCGGGTATCCCGCCGAGATCTGCATCCGCAGTGCGGTGCGCAATTGCGACATGACCGCGGCCGCCCCGACGCCATGGCCGACGACGTCGCCGACGACCAGGACCAATCGATCCCCGAGGGGGATGGCATCAAACCAGTCGCCACCGGCGGCCGTGTCCTGCGCGGCGACGAGGTACTCGGCGGCGACGTCGGCGCCGGGAACGACGGGCACGGACGGCGCCAGCAACGCCTGCTGCATGACGATGGCCGAATCGCGGACGTTGCGGTACCGCTCGGACAACTCCTGCATGCGGGACTCGGCGGCCAGCCGTGCCCGCACCCGTTCTGTGACATCGACGAACGCGAGTTGCACGCCCTCGATCGAGCCGTCGTCGCCGCGCCGCGCCGTGACGATGAAGTCGAAGAAGTGTTCTTGTGCTGTCCCCGAGCCCTCGAAGTCAGCCTGCACCCGCCACTCGGTTCCCGACTGAGGCTTGCCCGATTCGTAGACCCGGTCGAACATCTGAATGATCTGCTGGCTCTCCAGCTCGGGATAGACCTCGCGCACAAGCAGTCCGATGGTGTCGATCGGCGGACTGAGTGCGCGGTAAGCGGCGTTGACCGCGACGAATCGGTGGTCGGGCCCCTCGAGGCCAACCAGTAGCGCGGGGACGTTGTCGAAAATGCGGCGGACGTCGTCGGCCGCACCCACGGTCTTGTCCCAGTTTCTCTCGGCCGCCATGGCCGTCCCTCCTACGGACCCATTCTCGGACCGAGTCCCGCAAGCTGGTCGCAAGGCGCTGAGCACTCGCCTGGCGCAGACAACAAGAATATCAACGGCAGCCGGGTGCTCAGTGCAACAGTTTTCTGGCGTGGCGTGCGGCTGCGCCGCGGTCGGGTTCAGCTCGATAATTAAATCAAGCCGGTTTGTGACTACTTAAGGTGGGTATCACGCGCCCATGATCAATCTCGTCCCAGGGCGGTTGATCTCGCTCTGGCGAAGCATCGTGTCCTCACCGCTGCTCACCCTGAATGGCATCTCGCCGGCGATCATGTTTGGTAGCTACCGAATACATCCCCAACGGGAACACCAGCGTCCACCACGCGCCGGTGAATCGCAAAAGCTTGGGCCGCTGTTCGACACGGTGCAGCCCGAAGTAAACGACTTGCTAGGTAAGTCACGCCAGCTATGTGCGCGCCGGCAACGAGTGAAACGGGGTGATCGTGATGCATGACCTATTACTCCAGCTATACAACGGGTGGCGCCCGGTGCTCTACGCGGCCATCAAGGCTCTAGCGTTGTTCCTCACCGCCGCAGCGGCTTTCCGGCTGACGCTGCGGCGCACCATCGGCGAATTCACCCCATTCGATTGGGTCACAGGCGTCGCGGTGGGCGCCATCGTGGGCCGGACCGCCACGGCCGCCGGCACCGCGTGGCTGACTGGAGCCGCCGCACTGCTCACATTGATCGCCGCACATGACATTGTCGCGCGCCTGCGGTTCATTCCATGGGTGCGGAGAGTCGTTGATCCGCCGGTGCGGGTGCTCATCCGCGATGGCCAACTCGATGAGCGCAACTTGCTGCGTTGCAGACTGACTCACGAGGACATGGACGCTATCTTGCGCCGGCACGGTCACCGAACACCTGCCGACGTCCGCCTCGCGCTGTTCGAGACCAAGGGTGTGGTTTCGGTCTTAACCAATCCCGACACGCCGCCCCCGCCAGCCAAGGTAACCGGCGATTCCTGATGGGCCCGCCCGCCTGGTTGACCGCCGTCTCATGGGCCGGGTCGGCTTTGGGCTTCGCCGCGGCGGCGCCTCAAACCAAAGGGGACCCCCATCGCGAACCCGATAAGTCAGCCAGTCACTCTTGCGCTGCCCGAGTCGTCGGCCCGGGATCGGACGCCTGATCCGCTAGCTCCTAGGCCGAGACGGGCTTCTTCGAAGCCGGCGCCGAAACCTTCATCAGCTTCATCAGGTTGCCGCCCATGATCTTGGCGACGTCCTCCGCGTCGAAATCGGTCAGCTCGTCCACGAAGGAGATGGGGTCCTTCAGGCCCTCGGGGTGCGGCCAGTCGGAGCCGAAGAGCACCCGGTCGGTCCCCACCATCTTGACGATCTCGGTGAACCGGTCCTCCCAGAACGGGGTGATGTAGACGCAGCGCTTGAACGCCTCGATCGGGTCCTCGCTGAACGATTGCGGCATCTTCTTGTAGACGCCCTTGAGGCCCTTGAACAGGTCTGGCACCCAGTCGGCGCCGTTTTCGATCGACAGGATCCGCAGCTCCGGGTTGCGCGACAGCGCGCCGTGGCACACCAGCGCACCCATTGCGTCCAGGATCGGGCGATGGCCCATCGCGAAGCTGCGGAAGGCGGTCGGCTTGAACGGCAGGAACTCGTCGCCGGGCTCCCACACGTTCGCGAACTCCGAGTAACCACTGTCCGAGGCGTGCATCGAGACCGGCAGCTCGGCTTTGATGCAGGCCTGCCAGAACGGGTCGAATTCCGCGAGTCCGAACGACCGGCTGCCGCGGTAACCGGGCACCGGCGCCGGACGGACCAGCACGGTGCGAGCACCGCGCTCCAAGCACCATTCGAGTTCTTCGAGCGCGCGCTCGACGATGGGAAGCGTGATGACCGGGGTGGCGAAGATGCGGTCCTTGTAGTTGAACGACCACTGCTCGTGCATCCACTCGTTGAGCGCGTGGATGACGTCGTGGGTCATCTCCGGGTCGTCCTTCATGCGTTCCTCGACCAGGCTGGCCAGGGTCGGGAACATCAGGGCGTAGTCGATGCCGAGCTCGTCCATGACCTCTAGACGGGCTCCCGGTTCGCGGAAGGCGGGGATGGCCTTCATCGGCTCGCCGAGGATCTCTCGGTAGGTCTTGCCTTGTGCGCCGTTGCGGAAGTAGTCCTCCTGGGCGCCGGGGCGTGCCACCTTTTCGAACGTCGGGTTGGGGATGTACTCGCTGATGTGGCCGCGCACCACGATCTTGGTGCGACCGCGCACCTGCACGTAGTCGATGACGTTCTTGCGCTTGTCGGGGAGGAACTTGGTCAGCGCCTCCTGGGGCTCGTACATGTGGTTGTCCGCGTCGAACACGGGGAAGGAAAGTTCGCGAGACGGCATGGCGATCTCCTTGCGGAAGGACTTGGGTTCTCGGTCGGTGGTAATGACGTTACCACTTTTATTTATCTAGGTGTACAGGGGCGTTAGGTGCCCGCGCGTAGGCCGATCGTCGGTGTCTCTCCGTTGATGACGGCGAAATTCACGGTCGCCGTCGCGACCAGCTCGTCGGCGTCGTCGTAGATGTCCACTTGCATCACCATCGCCCGCCGCCCGGACCGCAGCATCCGGGGCACCGCGAACGCCGAGCCCGCCCGGATCGGACGCAGGTATCGAACGAAGAGGTCCGCCGTGGTCATCGTGGTGCCCGGCTGCAGGTGGTCAAGCCCGAACTGTCCACCCGCCACGTCGACGAGGGTCGCGATCAAGCCGCCCTGCAGCGCGCCGGATGTGTTCACGACGGCCGGGCTGACCGGCATCGTCATGGCGAATTCGCCGTCGCGGGTTCCCGGCCGCATGCCGATCTGCGCGAACAACTCGGCCAGCGACGGCGCGCCCGGCTCCTCGTCGCTATCCCGGATGCCCAGGGCGCGACTGCAGAAGTCATACAGTTGGCCGACGTCAACCGGTGCCCCGTTCAATTCCGTTCCCAGCCAATGCAACCGCTGCGCGCCCATCACCGCCTGCATGACGATTGCGGCCGCCGCCCCGACGTCCAGCCCGGGGTTGAAGACGCCCTCGGTGATGCCCTGCCCCACGATGTCGCGAATCAACCGATGCAGCGGTGAGAGGACCCGGGCGTAGTCGCGGGGACGGGTCTCGGCCAAGTGTTGGTTGTAGAGAGTCAGTGCGCGATTGAGGCTGTCTTGGGTGCTCGATTCCGGCTGCTGGCTGATGCGGTCGATCACCAGCTTCAGTGCCGCGGTGCTGTCCAGCCCGTCGGTTTCGGTGCGCCAGGTCTCCACCGATTGGGCGATGGTCCGGTCGAACAGTGCCAGCAGCAATTCGTCCTTGCCGCTGAAATGCTGGTAGAAGGCACGCAGCGACGTCTTGGAGCGCGCGACCACTTCCTGCACGGTGAAGTCGGTGCGTCCGGTCTCGCCCAAGATCTCGACGGCCGTCTTGATGAAGCGGTCGCCGCGCGTCACTTCGACGTCGTCGCCAAGGTCGGCCATCAGCGTTTCGTCCCCTTCCCTGGCGCGGTGCTCGCGCTATGAGAATGAGGTTACCGCGCGTCCGGGCAGGCGTGGCGCTCATGCCTTCGGGCAGAAGATTCCGAGTATCTGCTGGACATTCTTGCGCCCGCCGCCGGTTACCGACCCCAAACTCCGGTGCGGCTGACGATTACGGCGAAACCGCGATCGATTTCGTTTCCAGGTAGCTTTCGATGCCCTCGGGTCCCAGTTCGCGACCGTAACCGCTGCCCTTCACACCGCCGAACGGCGCGAACGGATCCATGGTGTAGCCCTGGTTGATCCCGACGGTGCCGCTGCGCACGCGCCCGGCGATCGACAGAGCCCGGTCGGTGTCGGCGGCCCACACCGATCCCGCCAGGCCGTAGTCGGAGTCGTTGGCGATCGCGACGGCGTCGTCCTCGTCGCGATAGGGAATGACGGTGATCACGGGACCGAAGATTTCTTCGCGGGCGATGCGCATGCTGTTCGCGGCGGACGCGAACAGGGTGGGCGCGACGTACCAGCCGCGGTCGAGCCCATCGGGCATTTCGGTCCCGCCGGTGACGAGGCGGGCGCCTTCGTCCTGGCCGATTCGGATGTAATCGCGAACGCGCGTCTGTTGGCGGCGGGAGACCAGCGGGCCCAGCTGGGTAGCGGGATCGCTGGGATCGCCCACTCGCAGCGTGGTCATCTCCGCCGCGAGCGCATCGACATACTCGTCGTGGTCGTGGCGGGGGACCAATAGGCGGGTGAGGGCGTTGCAAATTTGCCCGCTGTTCGACAGGCTCGCTGATCGCACGCCTGTGGCGACCGCCTCGGGTGCGGCGTCATCGAGGATGATGGCGGCCGATTTGCCGCCGAGCTCGAGGCTGACCTTCGTGAGATTCACCGCGCATGCGGCTGCGACGGCGCGCCCCGCGGCCGTCGATCCCGTGAACGACACTTTGTCCACACCCGGGTGGGATGCCAGGAGTTCACCGACGGAACTGCCGCCGGGCAGGATGCTGACCAGGCCCGGGGGCAGGCCGATTTCGTCGAGCATCTCCCCCAGAAGCATTGCGTCCAAGGGTGATTCGGGCGCGGGTTTGAGCAGAACGGCGCACCCGGCGAGCAGCGCGGGCACCAATTTGGTGGCGATGAGGAATTGGGGCATATTCCACGGCACGATCGCGGCGACCACGCCGACGGGTTCCTTGTGCACGTGCACGTCGGCACCGAAGAAGCCGCGGCGGGTCTCCTTCCAGGTGTGCCGCTCGGCGAGGTCGCAGAATGCGCGCATCATCATCGCGGGCAGGCCGACTTGGGCGCGCTGCGCGAAGGTGATGGGAGCGCCGATCTCGGCGGTGATGACACCGGCCATTTCTGCGCGCCGTTGGTCGTAGATGTCGGCGAGGCGCCGGATCGCCGCGATCCGTCCGGCGGGGTCGGTTCGGCTCCAGGCTCCCGAGTCGAGCGCTGCGCGCGCGGCGCCGACCGCCGCTTCGACGTCTGTCGGTCCGGCGGCGGCCACTTCGGCGATGGGTTCCTCGGTGTGCGGGGAGATGACCTCGAACACCTCTGCGTGCGAGAGCACCGAGCGGCCCCGAGCGACACGCAACCCAAGGTTTTGATCCATCGAAGGCTCCTAGCTGCAATATCAACTACTTGCGATTATCCGGTCGAGCATATACCGTCGGCCCCGACGGAGTCCTACGGAATCACTGAAACCGGTGGCTGCCCGGCCATTCGGAGTGAACCGTCCGTCGGGCGGCCCCGGTGAGATCGGATAGGAGCGCTCATGCCTCGATTCCCCAAGCCCCCGGAGGGCAGCTGGACGCAGCACTACCCCGAACTGGGAACCGGACCGGTCTCATATGAGGATTCCATCAGTCCGGAGATCCACGAGTTGGAACGCGAAGCGATCTTCAAGCGGGCCTGGCTCAATGTCGGTCGCGTCGAACAACTCTCGCGGACCGGCAGCTACTTCACCAAAGAACTCAAGGCCGTCAACACCTCGATCATCCTGGTGCGCACGAAGTCCGGGGAAATCAAGGCCTATCACAACGTCTGCCGCCACCGCGGGAACAAGCTGGTGTGGAACGACATGCCGCTCGAGGAAACCAGCGGTGTGTGCCGCCAATTCACCTGCAAGTACCACGCCTGGCGGTACGACCTGGACGGGAATCTGACCTTCGTCCAGCAGGAGGAGGAGTTCTTCGACCTCGACAAGAGCCGCTACGGGTTGGTATCGGTGCACTGCGAAGTGTGGGAAGGCTTCATCTTCGTCAACTTCGCCAAGGAGCCCGCACAGTCGCTGCGGGAATTCCTCGGGCCCATGGTCATGGGCCTTCAGGGCTATCCATTCGACAAGATGACCTCGCGCTGGTGTTACCGCTCGGAGGTCAAGGCGAACTGGAAGCTCTACATGGACGCGTTCCAGGAGTTCTACCACGCACCCGTGCTGCACGCGAACCAGTCACCGACGGCGTACTCGAAGGCGGCCGCCGAGGCCGGTTTTGAGGCACCGCATTACCGTTTGGACGGCCCGCACCGGCTGGTCAGCACATCGGGCGTGCGGGCCTGGGAGATGTCGGCCGAGATGCGCAAGCCGATCGAAGACATCTGCCAGAGCGGGCTGTTCGGTCCCTGGGACAAGCCGGATCTGGGCGAGATGCCCGCCGGGCTCAACCCCGCGAAGTGTGATCCATGGGGGCTGGATTCATTCCAGCTGTTCCCCAACTTCGTGATTTTGTTCTGGGGTCAGGGCTGGTATCTGACGTACCACTACTGGCCCACCTCGTATAACTCCCACATCTTCGAGGGAACGCTGTACTTCCCGGAGCCGCGCACTCCGCGCGAGCGCGTCGCCCAGGAACTCGCGGCGGTCTCGTTCAAGGAATACGGCCTGCAGGACGCCAACACGCTGGAGGCGACGCAAAGCATGATCGAGTCGCGTGTGATCGATCGGTTCCTGCTCAACGATCAGGAGATCTTGCTGCGGCACTTGCACAAGGAGACCGCGGCGTGGATCGATCAGTATCGCCGGACCTCCACGGCGGGAGTGTGAGCGCGATGTCCCCCATGCTGCCAAGTGAATTCGCCGACCTGGAACAATTCGCGGACTGGTGTCTGGCTTCTGAACCTGAGCGCTACGCCAAGCGGCTGGCGAGCACCATGACGGATATGAAGGCCTTCTACGACGCAATCATGCCCCGGGCGGAAGAGGCCCTCTCCTACTGCGACAAGTTCTCCCTCGACGACTTGCCCGACGACGTGCTGAATCTCATGCACCTACTGTATTCGATGATCATGGTGTCGTTTCCGGTGGAGTGCTGGAAGCAACCCCGGGTGCCCGACTCCGGTGCGTCCACCCTGGATTGCGTGTCCGAGCCCGTTCCGTGACCACGGTCCTGCGGGCGGCGCGATGGGCTGACGTCGTCGACGGCCAGGTTCGCTCACCGGCGGTCGTGGTGGTCGAGGGCGAGCGCATCGCCGCCATCAATCCCGAAGGTGGCGTGCCGGATTCGGCCTCGGTCGTCGACCTGGGAGACGTGACGTTGCTGCCGGGCCTAATGGACATGGAGCTCAACCTGCTGATCGGCGGCCCCGGTGGACCCGAGGGCCTGCCGTCGCCGATGCATGGTGTCCAAGACGATCCGGCCTATCGGACTTTGCGTGGTGCGGTCAACGCGCGCACCACGCTGGAGGCCGGTTTCACCACCGTGCGCAACCTGGGCCTGATGGTCAAGACCGGCGGCTACCTGCTCGACGTGGCGCTGCAGCGCGCCATCGACCAGGGCTGGCACGCCGGTCCCCGTATCTATCCCGCGGGTCACGCCGTCACCCCCTACGGCGGGCACTTGGATCCCACGGTCTTTCAGCGGCTCGCGCCCGGGATCATGCCACTGTCGGTTGCCGAGGGCATCGCCAACGGGGTGCCGGACGTCATTGCCTGTGTCCGGTACCAAGTTCGGCACGGCGCCAAGCTGATCAAGGTGTCCGCGTCAGGCGGGGTCATGTCCCACAGCACCGCCCCCGGCGCGCAGCAATACTCCGATGCCGAATTCGCCGCGATCGCCGACGAAGCTCACCGCGCCGGAGTCCGGGTGGCCGCCCACGCCGTCGGCGACAGCGCGATACAGGCGTGCATCCGTGCCGGAATCGACTGCATCGAACACGGGTTCCTGGCCAGCGACGAGACCATCCAGATGATGGTCGATCACGGCACCTTCCTGGTCTCGACCACGTATTTGACCGAGGCCATGGCGATCGACCGGATCGCGCCCGAGCTCCGCCGGAAAGCCGAAGAGGTCTTCCCGCGGGCGAAAGCCATGCTCCCCAAGGCGATTGCCGCCGGCGTCCGGATCGCATGCGGCACCGACGCGCCGGCGATTCCGCACGGGCAAAACGCCAAGGAGCTCGGCGCGCTGGTGAAGCGGGGCATGTCGCCGATGCAGGCGATCCGGGCGGCCACCGTCGTGGCCGCGGAGCTCATCGACGCAGACGACGAACTGGGCCGGCTGGCGCCCGGCTACCTCGCCGACATCATCGCCGTGCCCGGCGATCCCTCCCGGGACATCGACACCACACTTGAGGTGCCGTTTGTCATGAAGGGCGGCGAGATCTACAAGCAGGGAGCCGAGCATGGAACTCACCGATAACATCCTGTGGCTGCTCAAGCAGGCCTTCTACTATTCGCTGACCACCATCAACGACGCCATGCGAGTGCACGGCGTCAGCACCGCCCAGATCGGTGTGTTGCGCCAACTCGCCAATGAGCCCGGCCTTTCCGGAGCCGAACTCGCCCGGCGTCTGTTGATCAGCCCGCAAGGGGTTCAGCTCGCGCTGACCGCCCTGGAACGGCGTGGCCTGGTGGAGAGGAAACCAGATCCCCAGCACGGCCGCATCCTCCGGGCCCACCTCACGGGGGAGGGCCGAAACGTCGCGGGAACGGTCGTCAACGACGCGATCGCCGCTCACGAGGAGGTGTTCGGTGTGCTCAGCGTGCAGGAGCAGCAGACGCTGCGCGAGCTGCTGGGCCGCGTAGTCGAAAAGGGCACCGGCCACGAGCTTTTCAACGACCACGTCGACAACTGACGTTGACGCTGCCGGTCGACGCCGCGCTTGGGCGGTGCACCGCAACGATGTATCTCTAGTACTTGATATTAATGGCAAGTAGTTGATATTGTTCGGGGGATGTCAGAGTCCACCGCGGCCGCCGGGGCGGGGCCGCACGACAACGACGGGGTCGTGACCGAGGAAGTGACCATCGAGCTGGACCGGCGCGCCACCACGGTGCCCTACAGTGCGGGCGACACCTTGCTGCAGACCGCCCGCATGGCCGGCTTGGCCGCGCCCTCCTCGTGCGAAACCGGTTCCTGCGCAACGTGCATGGCGCGGCTGACGCAGGGAAGCGCCCGGATGCTCAACAACGACGCACTCGATGACGACGAGGTCATCCAGGGTTGGGTGTTGACCTGCCAGGCGCTGCCGACCAGCCGCACCGTGCGCGTGGTCTACGAGTGAACAAGGGAGCTACCGCGATGGGGCGGAGTCGATGAGCCGGGTAGCCGTGGTGACGGGCGGAGCCTCCGGCATGGGTGAAGCCACGTGTCACGAACTTGGCAGGCGCGGGCACAAGGTCGCTGTCCTTGACGTCAACGAGCAAGCGGCGCAGCGCGTCACCGAAGACTTGCGTGCCGAGGGCGTCAGCGCTGTCGGGGTAAGCGCCGATGTCACCGACAGGACCGCGCTCGAGCAGGCCTTCGCCAAGGTCCGCAGCGAGTTGGGCGGTGTCACGGTGTTGGTCACCAGCGCCGGGCTGTTCGGATTTTCGGCCTTCGCCGACATCACCGCCGAATCGTGGGCGCGAATCATCGACGTCAATCTGACCGGCACGTTTCATTGCTGCCAGATTGCGCTTCCGGACATGGTCGATGCGAAGTGGGGCAGGATCGTGATGATCTCGTCGTCCAGCGCTCAACGGGGCTCGCCGTTCGCCGCGCATTACGCGGCGTCCAAAGGCGGCGTCATCACGCTGACGAAATCCCTTGCGCGGGAGTATGCCTCGTACGGCATCACGGTCAACAACATCCCGCCGTCGGGCATCGAAACACCGATGCAGCATCAAGGGCAGGTTGCCGGCTACCTGCCCTCCAACGAGCAGATCGCCGCCAACATCCCGCTGGGCTTCTTGGGCACGGGGGCGGACGTTGCCGCGGCGGTGGGTTTCTTGTGCTCGGAGGAGGCCAGGTATATCACCGGCCAGGTTTTGGGCGTCAACGGCGGGGCGGTGTTGTGACAACCGTTTCCGCACTCAGGCGTTCGACTTCTGCGTCGATCAGGAGGATCAGATGACCCGGTCAGGCAGGCCCCCGGAGGGGTCGTGGACCGAACACTACCCCGAATTGGGCACCGGCGATGTGTCATTCGGCGACTCCACCTCGCCGGAGTTCTACCAACTCGAACGCGAGGCGATCTTCAAACGCGCCTGGCTCAACGTCGCCAGGGTCGAGGAGCTGCCCCGCGTCGGCAGCTACCTGACCAAAGAGATCGAGGTCGCCGGGACTTCGGTCATTGTGGTGAAGGGGCGAGACGAGCACATCCGCGCCTTCTACAACGTGTGCCGCCATCGAGGAAACAAACTGGTGTGGAACGACATTCCGGCCGAGGAGACGCGGGGCACCTGCCGGCAATTCACCTGCAAGTACCACGGCTGGCGTTACGACCTCGAGGGCGCCTTGAAATTCGTGCAGCAGGAAGCCGAATTCTTCGACCTCGACTTGTCCGATTACGGACTGCGGCCCGTGCATTGCGACGTCTGGAACGGGTTCGTCTTCATCAACCTCGACGACGAACCGCGGCAGAGCCTGCGCGACTTTCTCGGACCCATGGTCACGGGTCTCGACGGCTACCCCTTCGACAAGCTGACCGAACGCTACGAGTGGGTGGCGCACAACAACAGCAACTGGAAGATCTTCGCCGACGCGTTCCAGGAGTACTACCACGTGCCTTCGCTGCATCCGCAGCAAGTACCCCCCGACGTGCGCGACCCCAATGCCGGATTCACCTGTGGTCACTTCCAGCTCGACGGTCCGCATCGGCTGGTGTCGACCGCCGGGCGGCGGCGGTGGCTGCTGTCCCCTGAGTTCATGTATCCGATCGAGCGTGCCACTCAGAGCGGACTCGTGGGCCCTTGGCGCACGCCGGATATCGGTGCGCTACCGCCCGGCCTCAACCCGGGAAACATCGAGCCCTGGGGGATCAGCAATTTCCAGATCTTCCCCAATATCGAGATATTGATCTACGGCGGCTGGTATCTGCTCTATCGGTATTGGCCCACCTCGCACAACACGCATCGCTTCGAGGCCTACACCTACTTCCACCCCGCTCGCAGCGTGCGCGAACGCATCGAACACGAAGTGGCGTCGGTGGTACTCAAGGAGTTCGCGCTGCAGGACGCGGGGATGCTCGGCGGTACACAGGCCGCGCTGGAATACGGCATCGTCGATGAGTTTCCACTCAGCGACCAGGAAATCCTGGTACGCCACCTGCACAAGGTGGTCGTCGACTGGGTCAATGCCTACCAGGGCGAACGCGCGCCGACGACGGCGGGAGTTTGATCCCATGTCAGATGTCCTGCTGCCCAGCGCATTCGCTGAATTGGAGAAGTTCGCCCGAAGGTGGTGCCTGGCGACGGAAACCGAACGCTGGGACGCCAGGGTTACCAGCACGATGCCCGAGATGCACCAGTTCTACGACGCATTCTTTCCTCGGCTCGAGGAGGCCATCGAGTACTGCGACAAGTTCCCGCTCGACAACATGCCCGACGACGCGCTCAACCTGCTGTACCTGATCTATTCGCTCATCATGGTCGCGATGGCGGTCGAGATCATGCACCAACCCGCGCCGGTCAGCGCCGCCGACGCGGTCATGATTCGCACCGTCGAACCGGTGCCCTGACCCGTGCCGGCATCCATGCGCTTCGTCAGGAAGGACAGACCATGAGTCTGCTCACCATCAACAAGCTCACCGCGTCCGTCGGCGCCGAAGTCACCGGCCTCGATCCGGCGCGGCTGGCTTCCGGCGACCCCGTCGGCGACGCGGTCCTGGATGCCTTGGAGCACAACGGGGTTCTGGTCTTCCGCGGTCTGCAGCTCGCCCCCGAGACCCAGGTAGATTTCTGTCGCCTGCTGGGCGAGGTCGATCACTCCGCTGACGGGCATCACCCGGTGGCCGGGATTTATCCCATCTCGCTGAACCCGGCGAAGAACTCCTCGGCGGAAATACTGAAGGCCACTTTCGACTGGCACATCGATGGATGCACCCCGCTCGGTGACGAGTGCCCGCAGAAGGCCACCGTCCTGTCGGCCGTGCAGGTCGCCGAGTGGGGCGGCGAAACCGAATTCGCCAACTCCTATGCCGCCTATGAGGAACTGAGTGACGAAGAGAAGGATCGCTTCGGCTCGCTTCGCGTCGTGCACTCGCTGGAGGCGTCTCAGCGGCGCGTCCATCCCGACCCGTCGGAAAAGCAGCTGGCCGGCTGGCGCTCCCGGCGCACGCATGAACACCCGCTGGTGTGGACGCACCGCAGTGGCCGTAAGTCGCTGGTGCTGGGCGCATCGGCCGACTACGTGGTGGGCATGGATCTCGACGGGGGCCGGGCGCTGCTTCAGGAGTTACTCGAGCGGGCCACCAAGGCGGACAAGGTGTACAGCCACCAATGGTCGGTGGGGGACACCGTCATCTGGGACAACCGCGGAGTGCTGCACCGCGCCGCCCCCTACGATCCCACCTCGCAGCGCGAGATGCTGCGCACGACCGTGCTCGGCGACGAACCGATCCAATAGCCAGCGCCATGACCGACCCGCGCCCAGTTCGGTTGACGCCCTTGCCGACCGAGGAGTGGGATGAGCATGCCCGCGCTTCGCTCGCCTCCCTGATACCGGCGGAGCGGGCGGACCCGAGCGGGGCCGGCAACGTGTTGTCAACCTTGGTACGCCATCCCGACCTCACCCGCGCCTACCTTCCCTTCAACGCCTACTTGCTGAAGGGCTCGACGCTCTCCCCCCGGATCAGGGAGGTTGCGCTGCTGCGTGCCGTGCACCGTGGCGAGTGTGCATACCTGTGGTCCCACCACCTACCCATCGCGGAAAGCGCCGGCCTGAGTGCCCGGGACATCAGCGGCATCCGGTCCGGCGACGCCGTAGACCCCTTGGACGCGACGGTGATTCGCGCCGTCGATGAGTTGACTGCGTCCAGCAGCATCACGCGGCCCACCTGGGACGAGTTGGGCCGCTCTTTCAGTGACCAGCAACGTATGGATCTGGTCTTCACGATCGGTGGGTATCTTCTCTTGGCGATGGCCGTCAATACCTTCGGCGTCCAAGACGAACATCCCTGACCGGAGGCGCCAAATCGGTCCGCCGCTTGCCCCGCTATGGCACGGTTGGCATGTGTTGACAAAAGCGCTGACCGCCGCCGCAACAGCGCTGGGCGGCGCCGGGACCATTCTCACGCCCCAGGCGTTCGTGCCGTTGGCCGCCGCAGACCAGGATAATTACGTGGCTTTCCTGTCCCCGTCACGCAACATCAGCTGCGAGATCGACTACCAGCGCCGCGGCATACCGGACGAAACGTTCTGCTTCACCGGCTCACCGCCGGCGTCGGTACGGATGGACACCGGTGGGGTCCTCTCGCGCTGCACGGGCGAAAGCTGCCTGGCCAACCCGGCGGAGGGTACCCCGATCCTCGGCTACGGCCAGACGATGGGAGCCGGCCCGTTCACGTGCCGGTCGGAGACCGGCGGGGTGACGTGCACGGTCGTTCCGGGTCGCGGCTTCACCATATCCAACGCCGGAATCACGGCCGCCGGCTGACGTTTCGGCGCCGGACCCCTCAGCCGCCCCGGGCCTCGATCATGGCCGAACGATTGACCTTGGTCGCCGCGGTGCGGGGAATCGCGTCGACGAACTCGACTGTCTTCGGGGCCTTGTAGTGGGCGAGCCGACTCTTCGCGTACTCGATCACCTGCCCTTCGGTGAGCGCCGCGCCGTCGGCGAGCTGTACGACCGCGTGCACCCGACGTCCCCACTGCGGGTCGGCCAGGCCGATGACGACGACGTCGGCGATGCCGGGATGACCCGCCAAAGCCGACTCCACTTCCGCCGGAAACACATTCGCGCCGCCGGTGATGATCATGTCGACCCGGCGGTCGACGATGTAGAGGTAGCCGTCCTCGTCCACATAGCCGATGTCCCCGGCGGAGCGGAAGCCATCCTGGGTCGACGGTAGGGGCGGCGCGCCGCCGACATAGCGGGACCCGGCGCTCATCGGTGCGCGCAGATAGATCTCGCCGTGTTCGCCGGGGCCAAGCTGCTTCGTTCCGGCGTCGAGAATCCTGATCTCGGTATCGCGGAAACCGCGGCCGACGCTGCCGGGATGGGCAAGCCACTCGTCACCGCGCAACGCGGTGAGCCCAAGGTTTTCGGTCATGCCGTATGCCGACACGATCTGCTGCGGGCTCAGCAGTTCGAACCAGGTATGCATGAGCGCCGGCGGCATCACGGCGGCGCCCTGCAGAACGAAGACGATGCTGGACAGGTCTCGCTGCCGAACGTCCGGTCGGGCCGCGATGCGCGCCAGCATCGTGGGCGTTGCCGTGAAATTGGTGATCTTGAAGCGTTCGATCACATCCAGAGCCAATGCGGCATCGAACTTTTCCAGCACCACCAAATGGTCACCGGCCAGCAGGAAGAAAAAAGTGGCGAAGCCGTTGGTGTGATACATCGGCGCGGGCACCATGATGGTCTGCGGCTGAGCCACCGGCGTCCAGTTCGACAGGAACGGCTCGCCGTGCTGAGGGGTCCACAGCGACGGCGCCAGGCTGAGGATCACTTTCGGTACGCCGGTCGAACCGCTGCTGCAGATGCCGTTGACGTTGGGGGAGACGGCCTCGGGCAGGGCGTCGGCAGACTCGGCCGCCGCTCGCGCCTCGAGGCGCCATCGACTCGCCTCGTCGACGACCACCGCGGGGTTGATCACCTCGCGTACCCTGTCGCGCTCCCACTCGGGCAGGTCCCAGTGCATGGGCACGGGAACGGCGCCGATCTTCCAGCACCCCAGCGTCGCCAGCACGAGGTGCTGCGAGTTGGGAATGGCCAGCGCGACAAGGGAACCGGTCTCGGCGCGGTGGGCGGCCAGCGCCCGGCCCCACTGGTTGGCGCGGGCGTCGAGTTCACCGAACGTCAGCGACTGCGCGGTCCCGTCGAGGGCGACGATCGTCAGCCCAGTGTCGTCTGGACGCTGCTCGGCGAGCTCCTGAAGCTTGACCCCGAACGGGATCCCGTCCGCTAACGGGTTGGCAGCCACTTCGGCCGCGGCGGATTCGCTCACGCCGATACCGGCCCGCTGAACAGCGTCTCCAGGGAGCCGTCCGGGACGCCCCGGATCAGGCGCAACGCGAGCGCCTCGGCGCCCAGCGGCAACCGGATCAGGGGCTGGGTGTGTCGGTCGAGCACACTCACGTCGGATTCGTCGCAAAAACCCAGAGCGCCGAGCAACTGGTGGGAGGTGCGTAGGATCTGCCGCGCGGTGTCGGATGCCTTGAGCCGAAGGACGAGTGCGTCCGCGGAGCGGATCTGTATCGGTAGCGATTCCGGCCGGCAGACAGTGAATTTCGCCAATTCGTACAGCCCCCGCACGGCGACGGCAGCCTCCGCGACGGCGAACCTGACGGCCTGGAAATCCGCCAGCGGCTTACCGAACTGGACGCGGGCGCGCACATGATCAGTGACGATCCGCAGCGCCTGCTGCATCGATCCCAGAATCCGCCATGACCCCAGCACGAGATGAAGGTTAACGTCGTCGGCCGGAACAGTTCCATCGGGTGCGCCGAGGGAAGCCGGCACCAAAAACGGCCCGAGTTTGGCGGTGGTCCGCGACGCCGGGCGCGGCTGGTACCGGGTGCCGTCCAGGTCCGCGGCGATCCAGTCACCGGGGAGGTCGCCATGGTCGATGCGCGGGGCCGCCGGGTTGACCAAAGCGAGGCGGGCGCCGTCGATCGCCAGCAACTCTTCGACAAGGGGGTAGGGCAACACGGTTGCGCCGGCGGCCCGGCAGAGCACGGCGGCGGCCAGCAGGTCATCCGGGTCCGACCGGACATCGAGTTCGAACGCGCCGACTTCGGCCAGGGCCGTGCGCGCGGCGTCCCGGACGCCGTCGTCGGTCTCGGCGCGCAACGCCGCCGGCGGCCCGCCCAGCCGGCCGAGTCGCTTGGCCGCGACCGCGGCGAAGTCGCTGATGTCTTGTGGCAAATCGGTTTTCACCGGTGCTCTCCCAACACGTCCCGGGCCACCAACATCTTCTGCACTTCGATGGTGCCCGATGCCACGGTGGCCGCCTGTGCGTAACGCCAATGGTCCTCGATCGCCCCGTGCAGCGGTGCGCCGGCGCCGCTGTCCAGCGCGACGGGGCCCAGCACGTCGAAAAGCAGCTCGGCGACTTGCTGGTCGCACGTCGTGGTCGCGATGCGGGCCGCGCTGGCTGCCGCGCCCGCCGCGGGGTCATCCTGGAGTGACACGGCTCGATAGGCCAGCAGCCTGGCCACCCGGAGATCGACGAGCGCCCGCACCCACCGCGAGCGAAGTGATTCGGGCAGAGCGCCCCAGTCGTCGCCGAGCTGTGCGCGCATCCGCTCTAGCAGCGACTCACACCGCGCGTAGCGGGCGATGCCCACCCGCTCGAATGCCAGCGCTTCGCGCATCACCCGCCAGCCGTCGCCGACGTCGCCGAGGACATCGCCGGGAAACGCCTGCACGTCGTCCAGGAACATCTCGTTGAGGTGATGCGGCCCCAGCATTGACCCGATCGGCCGGACGGTGAAGCCTGGCCGGTCCATCGGAACCAGAAACAGGGTGAGCCGCTTGGGCTTTGGGGCGTCGGGATCGGTGCACGCCGCCAGCACACACCAGGATGCCATCAGCGCGTACGACGTCCACACCTTCTGGCCGGTGATGCGCCAACCGTCCCCGTCCGGCACCGCGCGGGTGCGCAACGAGGCGAGGTCGGTCCCGGCCTCCGGCTCGGAAAAGCCCTGACACCAGATCACGTCACCGGCGGCGATGGCCGACAGGTGCTTGGCCTTCTGCTCGGCCGTTCCATAACGCATCAGCGCCGGGCCCACCCAGTTGATACCCATGTACTGGGGTCCGCGGGGCTCGTGCTGGGCCCACATCTCCTCGCGCAGCACCGTCTGCTGCCACACCGAACCGCCGCCGCCGCCATGTTCTTTCGGCCAGGCCAGCGCCAGCAGGCCCTCGGCGGCCAGTAGTTTGCAGAACGTCTCGGTGGTGGCCAGGTCACGCGGGTTCTCGGTGCAGGCGCCGAGGAAGTCGGCGGGGATGTGGTTGGATACCAGCTCGCGCAGGTGGTTTCGCAATTGTGCGGCGTCGTCGCCGAGGTCGTAATCCATCGTCGTCATCCCTTCGGCAGCCCGAGCAGCCGCTCGGCGATGATGTTGCGCTGGACCTCCGACGTTCCGCCATAGATGGTCGCGGCCAGCGCGTCCTGGCGTTCGAAGAGCAGATCCGGGTCGCTAAGTGACTGGGTTCCTTCGGCGACGGCGGCGAGTTCCCAAACACGTTGCAAGGTAACCGATCCGAGCAGTTTCATGGTATCCGCCTCCGGGCTGCTCCGACCCGCCAGTTCGTTGCCCAGTGCGCGGTATCCGGTGGCCCGCAACGCTTCGGCGTCGGCGAGCAGGGAACCGAGCTCGGTGCAGATATCGGCGGTCGGCTGCGCCCTGCGTACCGAGTCAAGTCCGCGCTTGATCTCGACCCAGTTCATGATCCAGATCATTTGGCGTTCATGGTGCAGCGAGGACAGTGCGACGTTCCACCCGCCGTTGAGCGGCCCCAGCAGGTTTTCCACCGGCACCTCGACGTCGTCGAGGAAGACCTCGCAGAAAGTCTCGTCGGAGATCGACGCCATGCGGATGGGCTCGATCCGCACCCCCGGCGCGTGCAGGTCGAGAATGAGGCAGGAAATGCCGCGGTGCTTCGGCGCCGCCGGGTCGGTACGGGCATACAGGGTGCACCACCGCGACTCGTGGGCCTGGGTGGTCCATATCTTGTGACCGTTCACCCGAAATACGTCGCCGTCACGCTCGGCGCGCGTGCGCAGCCCGGCGAAATCGGAGCCGGCTTCCGGCTCGGACATGCCCAGCGCCCACCATTCGTCACCGCGCAACAGCGGAACCAGCAGGCGGTCGATCTGGTCGGGCGTGCCGAACTGCCGGATGCCGGGCGCGGCGACGCCAGGACCCTGAATGTTGGGTAGTTTCGGCGCCGACCGCAGCGCCGCCTCGATTCGAACCTCCATCGCGTCCCGCAAACCCAGCGATCGACCGCCGTGCTCGCGGGGCCAGGTCGGCTGTATCCACCCGGCCTCGAAGGCGGCCCGTTGGTAGTCACGCCGCAACGTCAGATCCCAGCGGTATCGGCGATAGTCCGCGTAGTAGTCCTTGGGCAAGAAGTCCGCCAGCCACGCGCCGAATTCCTCTACCACTGCCGTCATTTCGCGCCTCCGGCGAAGCGGCGGCCGACCTCGTGGTAGAGCGCGCGGCTGTCTCCCAGCATCGCGGCGGCCTGCCACGCGTGCCGGACGTACAGGTGGGCGTCATGCTCCCAGGTCTGCCCGAGCGCGCCGTGTACCTGAACCGCGGTCCGCGCGCAGGTGGTCGCCGCGTCACCCGCCGCGGCCTTCGCCAGCGCCGCGGTGGTCCAGGCTTCCGCGGGCGCTACGTCCGGATCGCCCAGCCGCGCGGCCGCGGCGTAGGTCAGACTGCGGGCACGCTCCAAGCCGACGTAGTTGTCGGCCAGCGCATGCTTGATGCCCTGGAACGCCCCGATCGGCGCGCCGAACTGGCGACGCGACTTCGCGTGCTCGACGGAGCGGTGCAAGACGGCGCTCGCCGCGCCCACCAGGTCGGCGGCTGCGGCCACCCACGGCGCGGTCAACGCCTTATCGATATCGGCGGGCGCGGTAGCCAACGGTTCGGCGTCGACCTCGACGTCTGCCAGCGGTTGCGCGGGATCGGTCGCCTCGCCCGCAATCACGGTCACCCCGTTGCCGCAGCGCGCGACCGCCACCACTGTGCCACTGGGGCCGGTGTCGGCCCGCGCCAGCGTGACGAGCAGCTCGGAGCGGGACAGGTTGGGAACCGCGACCGCCCGCCCGCGCAGGCGCCCCCCGCGCAGCGTCATCGGTGCCCCGGGCAGCCGAGATCCCCTGGTGTGCACGGCCAGGGTGGCGACGACACCGCCGGCGATGTCGTCGAGAACCGCGTCGAGGCCCGTGCCCCGCAACGCGCCGGCGGCCAGACCGACACTGCTCAACAGCGGGATCGGCGCGAGGGCGCCGCCACATTCCTCGAGCACCACGGCCAGCTCAACCGGTCCGTAGTCGCCCGCCCCGGGAGCGGCCAGTTCCGTCCAACCCAGATCCACGACCGTCTTCCACAGCGTCCGCCAGCGCTCCGGGTCCGTCATCGCCTGGCGAGCGGCGTCGGGCGGGCACTCGGCTCGTAGGATGCCGCGCACGGTGTCGCGCAGCGACAGCTGCTCCGAATTCAGTCCGACATCCATAAGACCCCTAACATAATAAAAATAGTAAACTAGCGCCCCTGTTCGCAACGGCACGGGAACATACGCATAGGTGGATGCATGGTCGAGTGGTATCTGTTCCTGCCGCAGGTGCGGCTGTCGGCGGCCGACATCGCCGAGCGGGCGCGCCACGCCGAGGCCGGCGGGTTCGACGGCATCGCGTTCATCGATCACCTCGAGGCGCCGGGTCTGCCCGATGAAAGCATCTGGGAGGCAATGGGCATTGCCGGCTGGGTGGCGGCGAAGACGGAGCGTCTGCGGATCGGCCACTTGGTGCTGTGCGACGCGTTTCGCCACCCGGCCGTGCTGGCCAAACAGGCCGTCACCTTGTCGGACGCGTCGGAGGGCCGATTCGATCTAGGCCTGGGTGCGGGATCCTGGCCCGCGGAGTTCGCCAGATTCGGTGTCGGACAGCAGGATCCGGTGGCCAGGGTCGAACAGCTGGATCGGCACCTCGCGCTGCTGCGGCAGTACTGGGGTGACGATCCGCAGGCCGGCTCGGCTCCGCAAGCCCCGCGCAGGTCTCATCCGATACCTCTGGTCCTGGGCGGTACCGGGCGCCGGATGATGGAACTCGTTCGCAAACACGCGGATTGGTGGAACCTGCCCGCGAACCATCTCGACAAGCTGCCCGAGCTGGCCCCGCGGGCCGGAACGGCCCGGCTCTCGGTGCAGCAGATGGTGGGGTTCGTGCGGACGGGCACCGATCCCGAGACCGTGCGCGAGGTGAGCATGCGGCGATTCGGCAACCTGGGCTCGGGGCTGGTCTGCGGCGATGCCGACGAGCTCATCGCCCACTTCACCGGGCTGGCCGCCCAGCGCGTCGAGCGGTTCTACGTATGGTTCGCCGATTTCGCGGTGCCCGATTCGCTGCATGAGTTCGGCGAATCGGTGATCAAGGCTTTCCCGGCACCGTGACCGTCACCCCCGTTGCGCGGCGCGCCGCCGCGCTTCGGTGGGAACGACCGGCGGCCGGGCGTAGGGTCCGCGCTGCACCGCGTTGAGCCGGATCTCCGGCAGGTCGACCGACGGGTCGACCGTGTCCAGCCAGGCGACCGCATCCGCGACATCGGAGACCTGAATCGCGTACATCTCGAAGGGGACGTCGGACAACATGTCGGTTTCCACCGGGCCCGGCGTGACGATGTGGACGCTGATGCCGTCCCGGTCGACTTCCAGCGCCAGGGCGCGGGCGAACGCATTCATGCCGGCCTTCGACGCCGAGTAGGCGGTCCGGGCCATCATCGGCTCGTGCGCCGCCGACGACGACACGAACACGAACCGCGAACCCGCGCGCATCCTTGGCAGCGCGGCGGCCGTCACCACGAAGCACGAATCCAGGTTGGCCGAAATGATCGTCCGCCATTGCTCGAACGTCTGCTTGCGCGCGTACGTCCCGCCCAGCGTGCCGGCCGCGTGGACGACGAGGTCGATAGTCTCCAAGGCGCTTGTCGCAGCGGAGAATCCGTCCGGATCCGACGCATCGGCCACGATATGGCGCGCACCGAGCTCCTCGGCGGCCGCGCGCAACGGAGCCTCGCGGCGCGCCGCCAGCACCACGTCGTAACCCAGCTCGACCAACTTGCGACCGCACCCTTTTCCGATCCCGCCGCTGCCGCCGGTGACCAATGCGGTTCTCAAGGGCTGCCTCTCAGGGTTGGCGGAAATCCCGCGTGCGCGACAGCGCCTGCGGAGACTGCGCGTGGATTCGTTGATCGTGCCGACCGGAGAGCACGTAGGTCTGGGTGTCGGCGAGATGGCGACCCGCGATGCGGCGCGCCCGGTCGACGTCCCCCTCCGCGATGGTCTCGGTCAGCTTGACGTGCGTGCTGAGCACCGCACGGCGTTGAGCCAACGAGGGGTAGGTGCCGCGCGCCGCGCTCTCGTCCGCCCACTGCTGTTCGTGGCTGGTCCACAGCGTCTCCAAGCTGCCGACCACCGCGATGATGGTGTGATTTCCGCAGCCGCGGACCACGAGATCGTGGAATTCACGACCGATTTCGGTGAACAGCCCGCCGTCCTCGATGTTTTCGGCCATGGACTCGTTGACCCGGTTGAGCTCTGGAACCAAGGTGTCCGCCCGGTCTGGCCGCCGGGCGGCCAGCGCGGCGCAGGCGGGCTCGAGCTCCTGCAACGCCATGCCGAGGTCGGCGACCGCCACGGACTCGCTCTGCAGTAGTAATCCGAGCATGTACGCGGCGCTGGTCTTCGCCGGGGCGTGCACGACGGCGCCACCTCGATTTCCGCGCCGAACCGAAACCAGCCCCTCGGTTTCCAGGATCCGCAGCGCCTCCCGCAGCGAAACCAGGCTCACGCTGAACTGCTCGACGAGCACCTCTTGGCGTGGCAACAGATCGCCGTCGGCGAGCTCGCCGTTGATGATTTGGCGGCGCAACTCGTCGGCTACGATTTCTGCGATCCGCGGCGCGGACAATCGGCG
The DNA here is from genome assembly GCA_963820045.1 of uncultured Actinomycetota bacterium. Taxonomy (GTDB): domain Bacteria; phylum Actinomycetota; class Actinomycetes; order Mycobacteriales; family Mycobacteriaceae; genus Mycobacterium. The sequence continues at coordinate 23,745 of CAWFYN010000007.1, read as the reverse complement.
ACGGGCGTCGCTCCCAATTCCCAAGGCGGTCATCCGATCCTCGAAACAAACCAACTCGCTGGCTTAGCTATTTTAGCAGTAATGGTATAAATAGCTTCTTCGGTCGCGTGTCGGTCGGGAGGGCGGGTGTAAGTGAGCGAGCGGTCCGACAGCCACCCCACACCGCTGCATGACCTGCGTGTCGTCGAGATCAGTGACCGGATCGCCGGCGGCTACTGCGGGAAGCTGCTGGCCGACGCCGGAGCGCAGGTGTGCAAGATCGAACCGCCGCAAGGAGATTGGCTCCGCCGGTATTCCGCGACGCGATCGCCGGTGGCAGACGGGGAGAGCTCGCCGTTTTTCGCCTACCTCAATGCCGGCAAGCGCAGCTTGACCTACCCCGCGACTGCTGAAGGTTCGGCGCGATTTCGCGAGTTACTGGCCGCCGCGGACGTGGTGGTGGTCACGGCCGGCCGGGCGCAGGCCGCGGCGCTGGGCGTCGATCCGCAGCGGCTGCTGGCAGCCTCGCCGCGGGCAATCATCGTCACAATCTCTGACTTCGGCTGGACCGGGCCGTACGCCGACCGGGCCGCCAGCGAGTTCACCCTGCAAGCGTGGGCGGGCTCGCCCGGCTTCCGCGGCGATCCCGCCGGGCCGCCCATCTCCATCGGCGGCGAGCTGGGGGAGTACATGGGTGGGGTCTACGCCGCCTTCGGCGCACTGGCCGTGTGCCGCCGAGTCGAGCGCGGTGGCCCCGGTGAGCACCTCGATCTGTCCATGCTCGAGGCGTTGACCGCGATGCAGAGCAGCGAATGGCTGCACTCCCAGCTGCTGCGGGTGCCCCCGATCCGCCGCACGCTCGAAGTGCCATCGATCGAGCCCGCCAAGGACGGCTACGTCGGGATCACCATGGTCACCGGCCAGCAATGGCTGGACTTCCTCGCGATGGTCGAATGCCCGCAGCTCGAGGAGATCGAACAGCTCCGCTTTCAGATCGGCCGGTGGGCCTACCGTGACCTGATCCGCGAACAGATCGGCCCATGGCTGGCCGAACGGACCGTCGAGGAAATCGTCGAGTTCGGCCAACTGTTCCGCCTGCCGATCGCGGCGCTTGGCAACGGCTCCACGATCCGGGACATGGAGTACGTGAGCCAGCGCGGGGCATTCATCCCCAACCCCGCCGGATTTCACCAGCCCCGCGCGCCGTGGCTGATGTCGGCGTGCGCGCCCGCGCCTCCGCGGGCCACCCCCGCTATCGGTGAGGGGAACGGCGAAACCCCCTGGACCCGAAGAGAACCCGCGGTACGCTCGGCGCCGCAAGGGCTGCCCCTGGCCGGTGTGCGCATAGTCGACCTGACCGCGTTCTGGGCCGGTCCCGCGGCGACCCACCTGCTGGCCGCTTTCGGCGCCGACGTCGTCAAGGTCGAGTCGATACAGCGGCCCGACGGCATCCGATACTCGGGCGGCATGCGCACCGACGTCGAGGATTGGTGGGAGTACGGCTGGGTGTTCCACGCCATGAACACCAACAAGCGTTCCGTCACAGTGGATTTGGGCTCGGCGGAGGGGCGCCGCCTGTTCACCGAGCTGGCCGCCGGCGCCGACGTGGTGATCGAGAACTTCTCACCGCGGGTGATGGACCAGTTCGGCCTGACCGCCGACGTGCTGCTGAACGTCAACCCCAGGCTCGTCGTCGCCCGGATGCCGGCGTTCGGGCTGGATGGGCCGTGGCGGGATCGAGTCGGATTCGCCCCCACCATGGAGCAGATAGCCGGCCTGGCCTGGGTGACCGGGCTACCCGATGCCCCGCCGGTGACGCCGCGGGGAGCCTGCGATCCGCTGGCCGGCGTGCACGCCGCGTTCGCCGTGCTGGCCGCGCTGCACTTCGCGGAACGCACCGGTTCGGGACAACAGGTCGAGCTGCCGATGCTCGAGACGGTACTCAACGCCACCGCGATACAGGCGATCGAATCGGAGGTTTTCGGGACGACGCTGAGCCGGCGGGGCAACCGCGGCCACGGCGACTCGATCCAGAACATCTACCGATGTGCCGGCGACGACGACTGGATCGCGGTTACCGTGCGCGACGACCGGCAGTGGCGCGCCCTGGTCGAGCTGATGGGGCGACCGCCATGGTGTGACGAGGAGCTGTCCACCGTGGCCGGGCGGCGGCAGCGTGCCGACGACGTCGATCGCCGGCTCGGGGATTGGTTCGTCCGCCAGTCCCTTGACCCGACGGTGGAGCGGTTGGCCGCCGCCGGCATTCCCGCCGCGCCGGTGGTGTCGCCGTCGTTGGTCACCGACAATCCCCAACTGCGCCATCGTGGATTCTTCGAGACACTGCATCACCCCAGCACCGGCGCGGGGCTTTATCCCTGCCCGCCGTTCGCCCGGCTGGCCGGCCAGGACAACTGGCTGCTGAGGCCGCCGCCGCGGTTGGGCGAGCACAATGAGGACATACTGCGTGATCGGTGCGGGCTGACCGACGAAGAGCTGACGCGCCTCGCAACCAGCGGGGTGATCGGGACCCGACCCAAGGGCCTGTGAGAAGTGGAGGGCATCTGATGCACGTGACGGTTGACGAAAACCTTTGTGAGGCCAACGGCTTCTGCGAATCGCTCGCCCCGGAGGTATTCGAACTGGGCGACGAGGACGTGGTGCAGATCGCGGACGGCCCCGTGCCGCCGCGGCTGGAGATCGACGTGCGCGCCGCGGTGGACCAGTGCCCCAAGGCCGCGCTGCGGCTGACCGACTGACTTATCGCCGCTCGGTCAGCGATATCGACATTTCGTCGAAGATCGACATGTTCGTGGTCAGGTTCGGATAAGCCACCGTGGCCGGGCCAAGGGCAATGTCGTCGCAGCGCAGCAGCAGTTCGTCGAACACCGCGCGAAGCTCCGCGCGGGCCAGCATGGCACCCAGGCAGTGGTGCGGTCCGCCGCCGCCGAAGGCCACCTGCGGGTTGGGCTGCCGTCCGATGTCGAAGGTGAACGGCGATTCGAAGACCTCCTCGTCGCGGTTCGCCGAACGCAGCATCGACACGACCCGGTCGCCCTTCGCGATGTGCTGGCCATCCATCTCGACATCGACCTTGGCGGTGCGCGTCCAGTACGCGACCGGTGACGCCCAGCGCAACACCTCCTCGATGGCGCTGGGCCGCAGCGCTTCCTGCTCGCGGTACCGCTCGATCTGCTCGGGGTTCTCCACGAACGCCTGCACGCCGATGGCCAGCGCGTTCTTGGTGGTGTCGCTGCCGGCGAACGCCAGCACGAAGAAGAAGAACTCGAGTTCGTTGGCGGGCAGGCTGAATTGCTCACCGTCTTCGCCGGTGATCACCGCGGTCGCCAGCGTGCTCCAGATGTCGTCCGTGGGATTGCGCCGCTTATCGGCGGTGAGCTCCATCGCGTACCCGAAGATGGTGGCGTAGAGATCGGTATAGTCCTGCCGGCTCGGCCGCGCCCCGGGGGAGTTGGCCTTCAGAATGCCGTCCAGGCAGTCGAAGATTCGCGGCCGGTCGTCCTCCGGAATGCCGATGATGTCGCCGATGACCGTCATCGGCAGGGCGTCGGCGACGTCCTCGATCCAATCGCCGCCGCCCTGATCCAGCAGCCGGTCGATCATCCGGGCGGCGCGCGCCCGGATGCCGTCCTCGAGTTTGGCGATCGCTCGCGGGTTGAACGCGTTCGAGATGAGCTTGCGGCGCTTGTTGAGCTCGGGCGGGTCCATGTTGATGATGGTCGGATACGAGGCGAACATCCCGACCGGCTGGATGAGCGGCCCGTCGACCGCGGTGAAGGAGTCGACGTCACGATGCAGCCGGACCGTGTGCCGGTGTTTGGTGGTCACCCAGAACTCCCGCTCGACGCCCCCAGGAAACAGCGCGGCGACACCCGGGGTCAGCTCGTGGCGGAAAATCGGTCGGCTGCGCCGCAACTCCGCGAAAAGCTCGTCGGGAAACCCGTTGCGCCACAGGGCGAAGTCGGAAAGGTCCACTGCCGCAGCCGTCATCTTCAAACCCCACTCTGCCCGGACGCGCCTGGCGCCGCGTTGACGTTCAATGCTTAAGATAGTAAAAATAGAGCTGGTCGTCGAACCGCGGTGAGTGAAGGGCTGCCCAATTGCGCTCGGCTCGCCTCGGTCAGGGCGGGATATGGAGAGCGCGTGACGCACACAATTTCGGACCCGGCGCCGGATTCGGCCGGAGATCCCTCGGAACGCGAGTTCGGACAGGCCGGCATTGCGCTGTCGACCTACCGGTACCCGACGGGCTGGTTCATCGTCGCCTTCGGCACGGACCTGGCCGCCGGTCAGGTCAAGCGCGCCCATTACTTCGGTGAGGAACTCGTCATCTTCCGCACCGAGTCTGGGCAGGTGCATGTGATGGACGCCTATTGCCAGCACCTCGGCGCCAACCTGGGCGTCGGCGGCACCGTGGAGGGCGAGAACATCGTCTGCCCCTGGCACGGCTGGCGCTGGCGGGGTGACGGCAGCAATGCGTTGATCCCTTACAGCAAGATCGGTTGCAAGAACAACGTCCGCATCCGCACCTACCCGAGCATGGAGTGGCACGGCTTCGTCCTCGCCTGGCACGAGCGTCATGGCCGGGCGCCGTACTGGCAGCCCCCGGTGCTGCCCGAATTGGAAACCAACGAGTACTACCCGCTGCACCCCCACACCCAGATGCTCAACCGGGTAAAGGTGCACCCGCAGATGATCATCGAGAACGCCGCCGACCCGTACCACGTGCAATACGTTCACAAGGCCGCCAATCCCGCCACCACCGCGTCGTTCGAGGTGTCCGGCTACCACCTGCACGCGACCGTCAACGCCCATTTCGGTGGCGGCCGCGCGTCGACGTGGCTGACCCCCAACGGGCCGGTCGACGCCAAGATCATTTACGACAACTACTCGCTGGGGCTGGGGATTGTCCGCTTCCCCAGCGAGCTGGTGGCCACGGTCCAGGTCACCGGGCAGACGCCGGTCGACGAGGACTACACCGATTACTTCTACACGCAGGCATCCGTCCGCGAACCGGGCGACACGGGCGACGTGCCGACCGGGCGCGCGGCCAAATTCCTTGCGCTGCAACAAGAGGTCATCAAACAGGACTTCTTCACGTGGGAGAACATGAAGTACCTGGAGAAGCCGAACCTGGCGCCCGAAGAAGCACACGACTACGCTGCCCTTCGCCGCTGGGCGCACCGCTTCTACCCGGGCACGCAGCCCGCGCCGTCCGACTTCGGCTACACCGCCGACGGTGCGCCCGACCCGACGGCCGCGAAAGCCTGATCGGCAACCCGATGCGCCCGGACCGGAGCGGACCACTCGGGCCCTCCGATTTCGGCGTCGAAAGTTTCACGGTCCCGGCCGTGCTCGATCGGCGCGCCGCGCAGTATCCCGACCGGGTGATGATGACGATCGCCGGTGTCGAGGTGACCTTCGAGCAGATGCGCCAGCGGTCCCGCGCCGCCGCGAACGTGCTCGCGGACTTGGGCGTCGGCCGCGGAGATTGCGTGGCCTTGTTCACCGGCACCTGCCCGGAATGGGTCTACTTCTGGCTGGGTGCGGCGCGCATCGGCGCGGTGAGCGCGGCGGTCAATGCCGCGAACAAGGGGGACTTCCTGCTGCACACCCTGCAGCTCGCGCAGGCCAGGGTGATCCTGACCGATGCCGAGCGCCGGCCCCGGGTCGACGAGGTCGCCGGTGCGTTGGAGACCGTGCCGAGCGTTGTGCTGCAGGGCGATTCACTCGAGGAGGCGTTGAGCCGCGACGCCGGCGAGCCGGTCCCGACGTTGGCGCGGCGGTGGGGGAGGTGGGCTGCCTGTTCTACACGTCGGGCACCACCGGGGCGTCAAAAGCGGTTGCCACGACCTGGCACTACCTGTTCACGGTGGCCGCGACCGCCGCGGCGGCGTGGGAATTGCGCGCCGGGGAGGTGCTGTGGACGGCGATGCCGCTGTTTCACCTGAGCGCCGCACCCAGCGTGCTGGCCCCGATGCTGCTCGGCGCGACGACCGTGCTGGCGAAGGCATTTCACCCGGACAGAGTGTGGGACGACATCCGCGCGCGCGGTGCCATCGGCTTCGCCGGTGCCGGCGCGATGGTTTCGATGCTGCAGAACCTGCCTGCGGATCCGCGCGACGCCCAGCTGCCGTTGCGGTTCATCTCCGCGGCTCCGATCGACGCCAACGCCTACCGCGACATCGAAAAGCGTTATGGCTGCCGGATCGTCACGATGTATGGGATGACCGAGGCGTTTCCGATTGCCGTCAAGGCCCTGGCCGACGACGGGGTTCCCGGAACGTCGGGTCGGCCGAATCCCAATTTCGATGTGCGCATCGTCGATGAAAGCGGCGATCCGTTGCCCGCCGGCGCGGTCGGGGAGATCGCCTGCCGGCCCAATTACCCGCACGTCATGAGCGAAGGCTATGTCGACCGCGGCTTGCGGGTGGTTCCGCATCAGGAATGGTTTCGCACCGGCGATCTCGGCCGGCTCGACAACGAGGGAAACCTGACATACGTCGACCGCAGGAAAGATTCGCTGCGCCGGCGCGGTGAAAACGTTTCCTCGGTCGAAGTGGAGACCGTTGTCATGCGCCATCCCGCCGTGGCCGAGGCCGCCGCGGTCGGGGTGCCCAGCGCGTTGGGCGAAGACGACATCCTGCTGGTCGTGACGTTGCGGCCCGGGGCCACACTGGATTACACCGAGCTGCTCGATTTCTGCGCAACCCGGATGCCGTACTTCTGCGTTCCGCGTTTCGTGGAGACGCTCAGCGAGCTCCCGAAGAATGTCATCGGGCGGGTACGTAAAGACTTATTGCGCGAGCGGGGGGTGACGCCGGAGGCATGGGATCGTGAAGCGCAGGGCTATATCGTTAGCCGTTAGGTTACGTTAATGTTACGTAGCCGTCGGCTAGTTACTTTACCGTCATACCCGTCCGCTCGTTGGCAGGCGTTTTCCGGGAGAGGCTGGAGACCAACATGACCATGTCCTATCAGGAACAGCAGATGCTGCAGGCCGCCACGGGTCGTGCCGCCATCCTCAACCTGAACGCCCGGCACAACCGGGCCTACTCTGAGGGCGATCGCGAGCGCTGGATTGCCACGTTCCGTCACGCCGGCGCCACCTACCACCGTGATGGCGACACATTCGAGGATTTGCGAGCGGCTTTCGACGGCGGTGACGGACAACGGCTCGTGACAGTCGACCACGAGATCCGCGTCGACGGGGTCAACGCGACACAGCGTTGCGTCGCCGTGCTTTTCGCCGCCATGTATGGCGACACCACGCTGCGGGCCACCGGGATATTCCGCGACACCCTGATCTACGAGCGCGGCGGCTGGTACTTCACTTCCCGTGCGCTGCAATGGGATTCGGTGCCGAGTCGGCACCCGCTCGTCATGTGAGCGGCGTGGACCCGGACCTCAGCTACCAGCTGGCCTTCGGCACCTACGAAGACGCGCTGCGGATGGTCGGCGCGACGAGCGGGCCACGCACCGCGGGCACCGCGGTCAGCGGGGCGCGCATCCAGTTGTTCGCCGCGATGGTCCACGACGGCAATCGCTCGTACTGGGACGCCGAGTTCGCCCGCGGGAAATGGGGGGGCCTACTGGCGCCCCCGGCCTCGCTGATGGGGTGGTTGATTCCTCCGCCGTGGGAGCCGCAGGGCAGGCCGCCGGTGGCATCGCTGGTGTTGCGGGTGCCGCTGCCGGGCACCACATTCATCAACGCGGCCAACGACGTCGAGTTCGTGGCGCCCATCGTCGAAGGCGATGTGCTGACCGTCGTCGAGGAATTGGTGTCGGTGTCACCGGAGAAGGGGACGCGGCTGGGCGTCGGTCATTTCGTGGAGACGCTGGAGACCTATCGCCGGCAGGACGGGGCGGTGGTCGCCACCTGCCGGAACACCCTGTTCCGCTTCACGCCCGGAGCACCCTCATGACCGGAGGCGAGCCGGCGTTCGACGAGATCACCGTCCCGGTCGAGCTGCCCGAGGTGGTCGATCACATCAGCTATCAGCGGGTAGTGGAAAACGCGGGAGCGACGTGGGATTACTTCCCGGGCCATTTCGACCCCGAATACGCGCGACGCCAAGGTAATCCGACGATCTACGTCAACACGATGCACCTCGCCGGGTTCGCCGACCGCGTCGCGACGGATTGGGCGGGCCCGAGCAGCCGCGTGGTGCGGCGCTCCTTGCGGTTGATGGGCTCGGTGTACGCCGGTGACACCATGATCGGCCGCGGACGCGCGGTGGCCAAGCGGCGCGACACCTCGGTGGACCCGCCGCGCTGCCTCGTCGACATCGAGATCCAAGTGACCAATCAGCACGGCGCGCTGTGCTGCCCGGTCGAGCTCACCCTGCAGATGCCGGATCCCGCGAGTGACCGATGATGCGGTAGCCGCCCTGCATCTCGCGGTCTGCCGACGGTTTGGCGAGGCCGTTCGGTCCGCGCATGGCAGGTGGGATCGCCAATCCCCGTGCGACAAGTGGAATGCTCGGCAGGTGCTCGAGCACGTCATCGGTTTTCATGACGTGCTGTTGTTGCGTCCGTTGGGACTGAAGCCCGACCGACCACGGAAAGATCCGCGGGTGCGGTGGGAATTGACCTACGAATCGCTGACAAGGGCTTTCGAAACCGGCGGTGTAACGAAGTTGGATGCGGGCAAGCTGATACCAAATCTGACACGCGATGTCTTGGTGCACACCTGGGACCTCGCTCGTGCGGTGGGGGTAGACGATCGGTTGGATCCCCGGTGGTGTGAGTTCTTCTTGGCAGCCTTGCCTTCAGATCCCCACGCATTGAGTGCGTCGGGAATGTTCAGCACGCCTATTTACCTGGATGGCGAAAACGATGCGCAGGCAGAGCTTCTCGCGCGGCTTGGCCGCAATCCTTCATGGCGACCGGACGTTTTATAGCGGTGGCAGCTGCCCTTTGCATACCAGCGTCTGAAGCTCGACGTACTCGTGCAGGCCCTCCGGGCCGAACTCGCGGCCGATGCCCGACTGCTTGAAGCCACCGAACGGGGCGCCGATGTCAAGCGTGTACATGTTGATGCCGTACGTGCCGGTGCGCACACCCGCCGCGATCTCCAAGCCGTGTGCGATGTCGGAGGTCCACACCGAACCGGCCAGGCCGTAGTCGCTCTCGTTGGCGATCCGGATTGCGTCGTCCTCGTCGCGGTAGCGCAGCACGGTCAGGACCGGACCGAAGATCTCCTCCCGGGCGATGCGCATGTCGTTGGTGGCGTCGGCGAAAAGCGTTGGCCGCACATACCAGCCACGCGGTGCCGGGCTGTCCTGGCCGCCGAGGACGACGCGGGCGCCTTCGGCCTCGCCGGACTTGATGTAGTCCTGGACGCGACGTTGTTGTCGTTGCGCGACAAGGGGTCCGATGTCGGTGGCGTCGTCGGCCGGATCGCCAACCTGCAGCCCCGACATCATGTCCGCGAGCGCGTCGACGACCTCGTCGTGCCGCCGGTCACTGACCAGGATGCGGGTCTGGGCGACGCAGGCCTGGCCGTTGTTCATCAGGCCCGCCGTTTTCAGCCCGGCGACGGTCTTGCCGATGTCGGCGTCGTCGAGAATGATCGCCGCGGACTTGCCGCCCAGTTCCAGGCTCACGCGCTTGAGCTGCTCGCCGCACAGGGCGGCGATGCGCCGCCCGACGGTACTGGATCCGGTGAACGCGATCTTGTCCACGCCGGGGTGGCGCACCAGCGCCTCGCCGATATCGGGTCCGCCCGGCAGCACCGACACCACGCCCTCGGGCAGGTCAATCTGCTCGATCATTTCGGCCAACCACAAAGCGTCCAACGGCGTTTCGGGCGCGGGTTTGATAATCACCGTGCAGCCCGCGATCAGCGCCGGGATCAACTTGGGCATGATCAAGAATTGCGGCACGTTCCACGGCACGATCGCCCCGACCACCCCGACCGGGGCCCTGCGCAGGTGCACTTCGCCGAGCACACCCTGGCGGCGCTCGGTCCAGGGGAAGTCGCGTGCGGCGGCCAGCGCCAGATGTATCAGCGACGCCGCGGCCGCCGCTTGGCCCAGCCGGCTGAAACTGCGCGGGGAGCCCATTTCGTCCGTGATCAGGTCGGCCATTTCCTCGATGTGGCCGGCGTAGATCGCCGCGAGCTGCTCGACCTTGGCCATCCGCTCGGCATGGGTCATCCGCGGCCACGGGCCGTGGTCGAAAGCGCGTCGCGCGGCGGCGACGGCGGCGTCCACGTCCTCGGGCCCGGCCAGCTGGACGTGGCCGACCGGTTCTTCGGAGTGCGGAGAGATCACGGCGAGCTGTTGGGGGTTGGCGGGCTTGCGCCACTGACCCCCTATGAAGAGTTCGTCGTAGGACCGGTGGCCGGCGTTTTCTGTCATCGGGCACTTCCTCGAGGGGGGTTGGGCGCATATGCGACAGTGACCGTGATTCGCTATTGACGCTAACATAGCGAAAAAAGCAGCGAGGCCCGATATGACCAGCGATTGGCGCAGTTACCCCTTCCAGTTGGTGCCCGGCGACAGCCAGCTGGATTTCCCCGCCGCCGAGGGCGAACACCCGGATCAGGAGTCGGACACCTGGTTCATCGCCGGGCAGCTGGATGCCGACGAGTCCGACCGGTCGTTTGCCTTCCTGACCATCTTCAACAAGAACCGTCCCGGCGGCACGGTGGTCGCCGATTTCTACACGATGGCGCTGTTCGATCTGGATTCCGGCGATTACGGCACCTATACGGATTACGACATGCCGCCGGCCAACCTGAAACCCGGTGCGCAGCGCAAGCTGACGTTGGCCCCGGGCTACCTCGACATCCACTACTCCAGCGGGGCCGGCACCGCGTCCTGGACCACGTGCCGAGACGGCGACGGAGGGCTGTTGCCCTACACCTACCGCGTCAGCCTGGTCGGCGAGGATCATTCGGGTCGGCCCATGCGGCTGGACCTGGCCGTAACACCAACGCGTGCACCGACGCCGGTGGGCGCGTCGACGTACAACGGAAAGATCTGCTGCTTCGGCCAGACCGAAACCTATTCGTATTTCCAGACCGGGATGGCGATGACGGGCACCCTGCGCTGGGGCGAGCTGGTCCATCAGGTTTCGGGCAGCAGCGGGCACATCGACCGGCAGTGGTTCCCGAAATACGCCGGCGGTGGAGGAAGCGCGGGAGACCCGCGGGCCCGGTCGCACGAATGGCGCACCATAAACTTCGACAACGGCGTGGACCTGAGCATCTGGCGGCAGTTCGACCGCACCAATGACAATGCGCTGCAACCGTTTACCGGCGTGACGACGAGTCATCCCGATCCGGCCGTGGCGCCGGAATGCGCGGAAGACGTCGAGGTGGAAATCAGCAGCTACGTGCGGTGGCCGGATGCGGTGCAGCCGCTGTTGCGGCCGAACGCTGCCGCCCGCTACATGCCGGACCGCCACCGGATCACCTGTCGCACCATACAACTCGACGTCGTCGGGGAGCCGCTGGTGTCGGCCCCGGCGCACGGCCTACCCATCGAATACATGGAGGGTCCGTATCGCTACCGCGGAACACTGTGGGGCAAACCCGTGACCGGCTTCGCGTTCAACGAGCGTTCGCTGGCCCTGTACCGGGACTGGGAGCTCGTCGAGGTGCTGTCCACCACCGTCGCGAACATGGAGCCTGCCGACCGGGACCTACAGATGGCGGCGGGCCGGCTGGTGCAGCTGCTGGCCCGGGGCCGTCGACGGGAAGCGGTCGAGCTGTTGACCACGGTACGTCCCACTCAAAGCGACCTGCTGGCAACGCTTTTGGACGACCTTGTTGTTGCGCTATCCGACGCCGATTGAGCGGCGCCACGCCGAGACTGCAAATTCGTAGGTGTTCACTCGAACTTTTGCTGCAAATTTACAGTCTCGCCGCGGCACAGTCCGCGGCAAGCGCCTGGGCCCATGCGTTGTGGCGATGCTGCAGTCCGGGTTCGTTGCGGCCGAACAGCAGGTGGTCCCTGGCGCCCGACTCGAGGTTGGCCTGCAGGCCCTCGACCAGCCGGTAGTCCTCGTCGCGCACCGTGGCGTGGGCATACTCGAAGACGGCTTGCGCGCCGGCGGCCACCGATTCGTCCGAGAGGTCCAGTGGTGTCGAATTCTGATGCACGGTAACCGATCTCCCCGGTCGATCACCGGGGTAGATCCGGAACAGCTCACCGTTGGCGATGGTCACCGACAGCACGATGTTGGGGAACAGCGCGTAGATCACGACCATGTTCTGCAACGGATCCCACTGCTCCTCGGGGACTTCGTCCAGTGCCAGGATCGTGTTGAGCGGGAAGATCAACCGGTGATGCGGTCCGAACGCGTCGAAGACCGTGCAGTTGCTGCGGGCGATGGTGGCGAAGGTCTGCCGGTGCACGGTGGCGAAATGGTAGTTCTCCGAGAAGGTGTCGACCGCGAGCTTCCAGTTGATCGGGCAGTCGAGCACCTTTTCGCCCAGCGGCGACCACCGCCCGATGCCCCACGAATCGAGCTCGTCGGCCAAGGGGCCGAGGTGTGCGGCGACGTCCAGCGTTGCCTCGGGATCCAATGCTACCCAGAGGAATCCGGCAAACTCGACGGCCGGGAGTTCGGTCAGGCCGTCGCCCACCGCGCCCGGCTTTGCCGCGCTTGCGATCGCCGCGCCCGGCTTTGCCGCGCTTGCGATCGCCGCGCTGGGAAACCCCTCACGGCCAGGCACGCCGACCAACCGCCCGGTGTTGTCGTATGTCCAGGCGTGATACGGGCACGTGAACCGTTTCGCCGTGCCGCAGCCCGTGGCCACCTGCGACTGTCGATGCAGGCAGACGTTGTTGAACGCTTTGACCGATCCATCGGCGGTTCTGGTCAGCAGAATTGACCGGCCCATCACCGTCTTGGTGCAGTACGCGCCGGGGCCGGGCAGCTCCGAGACGTAGCCGACCAACTGTGGGCTGGCCATCACCATGGCCCGGTCCCGGTCGTGGCGCTCGGCCGACGTGTAGGCCCGCGCCTCGACCCGGTGGTCCGCCGGGGCGAGATCGGTGGTCTTGTCGCGCGCCAATTTCAGGGCGCGGCGGGTCAGGTCGATCAGCGGGTCGCGTTCCATCTGCCCAGTACAGACCTTGCCACAGTTGTAAGGTCAAGGAGTGGCTGAGCAGATGCTGATCGGCGACGTCACGGCCCTGACCGGGATCGCTTCCGGCCGCATCCGCCACTACGAAAAAATCGGATTGCTGCGCGCCGAGCATCTGTCCAACGGCTACCGGGTCTTCGACGTGGAGCAGGTACTCGACCTGCTGCGCATCGATCTGATGAGGAGTCTCGGCGTCAGCATCAATGACATTCAGCGCTTGATCGCGGGTGGGCGCACCACGTTGGCAGGCGTTCTCGACGAGCACCGGACGTTGTTGATGCGTCAGCGCGATCGGCTGGATCAGTTGATCGCGGCCATCGACCGATCCCGGGCCGAGTCCCGCGCGGCCACCGACACCGATGCCGACGTCAACGAGGACATCCTGCGCCGGCTGGCGACCACACACCGCGACAGCATCGGGGTCATCGGGCGGCTCAGCGCACCGCTGTCCGCGCCCGTCGCCGCCATGTACGCCGACCTGTTCGACGAGTGGGAGTTGCCGGTTCCCGTGTTGTTCGGGCAAATGGTTCTGCCGCCGGCGGCCAGCACCCTGCTGGCGCAACTGGCCGAGACACCGGGGCGTGAGGTGCTGTTTGACCGGTTGCGCGACCTCGTCGGCGACGTGATCGGGTTGGGTGACGATCGAGCGGCGGCGACGGAACTCGCGAGCCACTGGATCGACAAGCAGTTGGCCGACCCATTGCCCGACGACGTGGTCGGCGTGCTGCGGACCGTGCAGCCGTCGTTGCAGCACGACCCCGTGATCGTTCAGGGATTCCGCGCCTGGGCCGGATCCATCAACCCGGCGGCCGCCCATTTCCTGGACCAGATCGCCCGTCAGACTGCTCGCCGCGGCCTGGCGGCCGTGAGCGTCATCGTGCTGCCCGCGCCGGCGCGGCCCCAAACAAGTGATGCGGCAATGTGACGCAGCTGTGACCAGTGTGGCCAATATGTCAGATGGGGTGTCTGTCGTACTCTGTGGCTTGTGTCATCGGTTTCGCGGCGCGACCTGCTCAAATTCGCGGCCGCGACCCCAGCCCTGCTCGGTCTGGGTGTCGCGGGCGCGTCGCTGCGCCCGGCACCGGCGTCGGCGTCGCTCGGCACCCTGTTGGACTACGCGGCCGGGGTCATCCCCGCCGGCCAGATCAGGGCCGCCGGCGCGGTGGGCTCGATCAGGTACGTGTCGGACCGGCGTCCCGGCGGCAACTGGATGCTGGGCAAACCGATCCAAGTCGCCGAGGCACGTGACCTCAACAGCAACGGGCTGAAGATCGTCTCGTGTTATCAGTACGGCAAGGGCAGCACCGCCGACTGGCTCGGCGGAGCCAACGCCGGACTCCAGCACGCGCAGCGCGGCATGCAACTGCACGCCGCCGCGGGCGGGCCCGCCGCCGCACCGATTTACGCCTCGATCGACGACGATCCGTCCTATGACCAGTACAAACAGCTGATCGCGCCCTACCTGCGGTCCTGGGAGTCGGTGATCGGTCATCAGCGCACAGGTGTGTACGCCAATTCGAAGACCATCGACTGGGCGCTGCACGACGGTTTGGGCTCGTACTTCTGGCAGCACAACTGGGGCTCGCCCAAGGGGTTCGCCCACCCCGCCGCTCATTTGCATCAGGTCGAGATCGACAAACGCAGCGTCGGCGGGGTCGGGGTGGACATCAACGAAATCCTCAAGCCGCAATTCGGGCAGTGGGCCTAGCCTCCCGGGTTCTGCGCCCGGCACCGTCGCCCCGTTGCTCTTAGAAATTCCAGCAAACACTCGTTCGCTCGTTTTTCGGCGCGGCGGGCGCGAACGCGGCCCAGCCGACGCGATCGAAGCGGGTTTGGTGCGACCGGACGGCTCGAAATTTTTACATAACGATTACATAACAAAACTGCTTTGATCAGCGCCGTTATAGCTACTCGACCGTAACCACCTGCATGCAGCAGGTTTGTTCGCCGCGCCCGCGCCGCCGGTTAGACCCGGTGTTACCCGCGACACGGTTACCCGTGCGTAGAACTCACCAGTAACCAATCACCACGCAAAACGGGGGTCGATCCTTATGACACTCTTAGTACAGCCGATGCAGTCCGCCGCGCCGCTCGATCCACCCGGGCGGTCCGCCGACAACACACCGGTCAGCCATTTCCCGGCTTTGATTCGACGCGGAATCGCCGAACCCGCCCGCCGGTGGTGACCGGCCGAATGAACCGATACGTAGACGCATACAGGGGAGACATAGAAGGTGACGATCCACGAGCGCGACTGGCGCACCCCGGCGAAGCCAGGGGTGGGGTCCCCCAGCGAAGCCAGGGGAGTGTCCGCTGATCGCGCTGGAAAAGGCCCCCACGCGGTAGCCGGGGAGACCCACGCTCTGGTCGACCGTCTGACGGCCGGCGAGCCGTACGCCGTTGCGTTTGGCGGGCAGGGCAGCGCCTGGCTGGAAATCCTCGAAGAACTGGTCTCGTCGGCCGGGATCGAATCGGACCTGGCAACGCTGGTCGGCGAGGTGGAACTGCTGCTCGAGCCGGTGGCCAAAGAGCTCGTCGTGGTGCGTCCGATCGGTTTCGAACCGCTGACCTGGGTGCGCGCGCTCGCGGCCGAGGACCCGGTCCCGTCGGACAAGCACCTGACGTCGGCCGCGGTGTCGATACCCGGCGTGCTACTCACCCAGGTCGCGGCCGTGCGCGCGCTGGCGCGCCAGGGCATGGATCTCGAAGCCACCCCGCCGGTGGCCGTCGCGGGGCATTCGCAAGGGGTGCTGGCCGTCGAGGCGCTCAAGGCCGCGGGCGAACGTGACGCCGAACTGCTGGCGTTGGCCCAGCTGATCGGTGCGGCCGGGACGCTGGTGGCCCGCAGACGTGGGATTTCAGTGCTCGGTGACCGCCCGCCGATGGTGTCGGTGACCAACGCCGACCCCGAGCGGATCAGCCGGCTGCTCGATGAGTTCGCGCAGGATGTCCGCACCGTGCTGCCGCCAGTGCTGTCCATTCGCAACGGCCGGCGTTCGGTCGTCATCACCGGTACGCCCGAGCAGCTGTCGCGGTTCGAGCTGTACTGCCAGCAGATCTCCGAGAAGGAAGAGGCCGACCGCAAGAACAAGCTCCGCGGCGGGGACGTCTTCTCGCCCGTCTTCGATCCGGTGCAAGTGGAGGTCGGCTTCCACACGCCCCGGTTGGCCGACGGCATCGACATCGTTGGCGGCTGGGCCGAGAAGGTTGGCCTCGATGTCGCGCTGGCCCGTGAGCTGACCGAAGCCATCCTGGTGCGACGGGTCGACTGGGTCGAGGAGATCACCCGCGTGCACGAGTCCGGCGCGCGCTGGATTCTCGACCTGGGCCCCGGCGACATCCTGACCCGGCTGACCGCACCGGTGATCCGCGGACTGGGCATCGGCATCGTGCCGGCCGCCACCCGCGGCGGCCAACGCAACCTCTTCACCGTCGGGGCGGCCCCCGAGGTGGCGCGGGCGTGGTCGACCTACGCCCCGACCGTCGTCAGCCTTCCCGACGGCAGGGTCAAGCTCTCGACGAAGTTCACCCGGTTGACCGGTCGTTCGCCGATCCTGCTCGCGGGCATGACCCCGACGACCGTGGACGCCAAGATCGTCGCCGCCGCCGCCAACGCCGGGCACTGGGCCGAGCTGGCCGGCGGCGGGCAGGTCACCGAGGAAATCTTCGCCGGCCGCATCGACGAGCTCTCCACCCTGCTCGAGCCGGGCCGCACCTATCAGTTCAACGCCCTGTTCCTCGACCCGTATCTGTGGAAGCTGCAGGTCGGTGGAAAGCGGTTGGTGCAGAAGGCGCGTCAGTCCGGTGCGGCGATCGACGGCCTGGTGATCAGTGCCGGCATCCCCGACCTCGAAGACGCCGTCGAGCTGATCGAGGAGCTGAACGACGTCGGCATCAGTCACGTCGTGTTCAAGCCCGGCACGGTCGAGCAGATCCGCTCGGTCATCCGCATTGCGACCGAGGTGCCCACGAGGCCGGTGATCATGCACGTCGAGGGTGGACGCGCCGGTGGCCACCATTCATGGGAAGACCTCGACGACCTGCTGCTGGCGACGTATTCGGAGTTGCGGTCGCGTCCCAACATCACCGTCTGTGTCGGCGGCGGCATCGGGACGCCCGAGCGGGCGGCCGAGTACCTGTCCGGCCGCTGGGCGCAGGCGTACGGCTTCCCGCTGATGCCGATCGACGGCATCCTGGTCGGGACCGCCGCGATGGCCACCAACGAGTCCACCACGTCGCCGTCGGTCAAGCGGATGCTGGTCGAGACGCAGGGCACCGACCAGTGGATCGGCGCCGGAAAAGCCCAGGGCGGCATGGCTTCCAGCCGAAGCCAGCTCGGCGCGGACATCCACGAGATCGACAACAGCGCCTCGCGGTGCGGCCGGCTCCTCGACGAGGTTGCCGGTGACGCGGAGGCCGTCGCCGAGCGTCGCGACGAGATCATCGCCGCGATGGCCAACACCGCCAAGCCGTACTTCGGCGACGTCGCCGACATGACCTACCTGCAGTGGTTGCGGCGTTACGTCGAGCTGACCATCGGTGACGGCAACTCCACCGCCGACACCGCCGCACCGGGCAGCCCGTGGCTGGCCGACACGTGGCGCGACCGATTCCAGCAGATGCTGCAGCGCGCCGAAGCACGTTTGCACGCAAACGATTCCGGCGCGATCCAGACGCTGTTCGACGACGAGACGCTGCTGGAAAGCCCGCAGCAGGCCATCGCCACGCTGCTCGCGCGCTACCCCGGCGCAGAAACCGTGCAGCTGCACCCGGCCGACGTTCCGTTCTTCGTCACGCTGTGCAAGACGCTGGGTAAGCCGGTCAACTTCGTACCGGTCATCGACAAGGACGTGCGGCGCTGGTGGCGCAGCGACTCGCTGTGGCAGGCACACGATGCCCGCTACGACGCCGACCAGGTGTGCATCATCCCGGGGACCGCGGCCGTGACGGGCATTACGCGGATGGACGAACCCGTCGGTGAATTGCTGGACCGCTTCGAGCAGGCGGCCATCGACGAGGTGCTGGCTTCCAACGGGGAGCCCCGGGCCGTCGCGTCGCGTCGGCTGGGTCGCCCCGATGTGACCGGACCGCTGGCCGTGGTGCTCGACGCTCCCGACGTGCAGTGGGCCGGCCGCACCGCGACCAACCCGGTCCACCGGATCGCCGACCCCGGCGACTGGCTCGTGCACGACGGGCCCGAAAGTCGCCGTGCCACGCACTCGTCCACCGGGGCGCGGCTTGAGGTCGACGGCGACCGTGTGGTGCTGAGTGTCCCGGTGTCGGGAATCTGGATAGACATCCCATTCACCCTGCCCCCCAACACGATTGACGGCGGCACTCCGGTGGTGTCCACCGACGACGCCGCCACCGCCATGCGCGCGGTACTGGCGATCGCCGCCGGTGTCGACGGCCCGGAATTCCTGCCCCCGGTCGTCGACGGGACGGCCGCCGTGACGGTGGACTGGGATCCCGAGCGGGTCGCCGACCATACCGGGGTCACGGCCACCTTCGGGGAGCCGCTGGCGCCCGGCCTCACCACCGTGCCCGACGCGCTCGTCGGCCTGTGCTGGCCCGCGGTTTTCGCGGCGATCGGCTCCGCGGTCACCGGCGCCGGGGTGCCGGTCGTGGAGGGCCTGCTGAGCCTCGTGCATCTCGACCACACCGCGCACGTGGTTGGCGTGCTGCCCAAGGTCGAGGCCGAATTGGCAATCACCGCAACGGCTTCCCCGGCCATCGACACCGACATGGGCCGTGTGGTCCGGGTCGCGGTGACGATCGCCGACGCCGACGGTACGACGATTGCCAGTCTGGATGAGCGGTTCGCGATCCTTGGACGCACCGGCGCCGCCGAACTCACCGACCCGGTGCGGGCCGGCGGTGCGGTCTCGGAGAACGCGACCGACACCCCGCGCCGCCGCCGCCGCGACGTCCGGCTCACCGCCCCGGTCGACATGCGGCCGTTCGCTGTGGTGTCCGGTGACCACAACCCGATCCACACCGACCGGGCGGCCGCCCTGCTGGCCGGCCTGGAATCGCCCATCGTGCACGGCATGTGGTTGTCGGCCGCCGCGCAGCACGCGGTGACCGCCACCGACGGCCAGGCTCGACCCCCGGCCCGGATGGTGGGTTGGACCGCGCGGTTCCTGGGCATGGTGCGTCCCGGCGACGAGGTCGACTTTCGGGTGGAGCGGGTCGGAATTGACCAGGGCGCTGAGGTTTTGGATGTGGCCGCCCGAATCGGGTCCGATCTGGTGATGTCGGCGACGGCGCGCCTGGCCGCCCCGAACACGGTGTATGCGTTCCCCGGTCAAGGGATTCAGCACAAGGGCATGGGCATGGACGTCCGGGCGCGGTCCAAAGCCGCCCGGAAGGTGTGGGACAAAGCGGACAAGTTCACCCGTGACACGCTGGGTTTCTCGGTGCTGCACGTGGTGCGCGACAACCCGACCAGCATCATCGCCAGCGGCGTGCACTACAACCACCCCGAGGGCGTGCTGTACCTGACGCAGTTCACCCAGGTAGCGATGGCGACCGTGGCGGCGGCGCAAGTCGCCGAGATGCGTGAGCAGGGCGCCTTCGTCGAAGGTGCCGTCGCTTGCGGTCACTCCGTCGGGGAGTACACCGCGCTGGCCTGCGTGACCGGCATCTACGAGCTGGAAGCGCTGCTGGAGACGGTGTTCCACCGCGGCTCGAAGATGCACGACATCGTGCCGCGCGACGAGCTGGGCCGCTCCAACTACCGGCTCGCCGCGATCCGGCCGTCGCAGATCGACCTGCCGGACGACGAGGTGCCCGCATTTGTCGCCGAAATCGCCGACCGCGCCGGTGAATTCCTTGAGATCGTGAACTTCAACCTGCGCGGCTCGCAGTACGCGATCGCCGGCACGGTCCGCGGTCTGGAGGCGCTGGAAGCCGAGGTGGAGCGGCGTCGCGAGCTCAGCGGGGGCCGTCGGTCGTTCATCCTCGTGCCGGGCATCGACGTGCCGTTCCACTCGCGGGTGTTGCGCGTCGGGGTGGCGGAATTCCGCCGCTCACTGGACCGCGTCATGCCCCGCGACAAGAATCCCGACGTCATCATCGGGCGCTACATCCCCAACCTGGTGCCGCGTCCGTTCACGCTGGACCGCGACTTCATCCAGGAGATCCGGGATTTGGTGCCCGCCGAGCCGCTCGACGAGATCCTCGCCGACTACGACACCTGGCTCGCCGAGCGCCGAAACGAGATGGCGCGCATCGTCTTGATCGAGCTGCTGGCATGGCAGTTCGCCAGCCCGGTGCGCTGGATCGAAACCCAGGACCTGCTGTTCACCGAAGAGGCCGCGGGCGGTCTGGGCGTCGAGCGGTTCGTCGAAATCGGCGTGAAGTCGGCGCCCACCGTCGCCGGCCTGGCCACCAACACCCTCAAGCTGCCCGAATATGCCCACAGCACAGTGGAAGTGCTCAACGCCGAGCGCGACGCCGCGGTGCTGTTCGCCACCGACACCGATCCCGAGCCGGAGCTTGAAGAGGACCTGCCGTTTGATTCCGCGGCTGCCGCCGCGGACGGTGCGCCCTCGCCTCATGTCGTCCCTGCCGTCGCTCCGGCTATCGCCGGAGCTCCGTCAGGCACTCCACGCCCCGACGACATCGGGTTCGACGCCGCCGACGCCACCCTGGCGTTGATCGCGCTGTCGGCCAAGATGCGCATCGACCAGATCGAGGAGCTGGACTCGATCGAGTCCATCACCGACGGTGCCTCGTCGCGGCGCAACCAGTTGCTGGTGGACCTTGGTTCGGAGTTGAACCTGGGCGCCATCGACGGCGCCGCCGAGGCCGACCTGGCCGGGTTGCGGTCACAGGTGACCAAGCTGGCGCGCACCTACAAGCCTTTCGGCCCAGTGCTTTCCGACGCGATCAACGACCAGCTGCGCACGGTGCTGGGGCCCTCGGGCAAGCGGCCCGGTGCCATCGCCGAGCGGGTCAAGAAGACGTGGGAGCTCGGCGACGGATGGGCCAAGCACGTCACGGTCGAAGTGACGCTGGGAACCCGCGAGGGCACCAGCGTTCGCGGGGGCGCCATCGGCCACCTGCACGAGGGTGCGCTGGCCGACGCCGCCTCGGTCGACAAGGTCATCGATGCCGCCGTCACGTCCGTCGCCGCGCGCCGCGGCATCTCGGTGGCGCTGCCGTCCTCGGGTGGCGGCGGCGGTGCGACCGTCGACGCGGCCGCGCTGAGCGAATTCACCGATCAAATCACCGGCCGCGACGGTGTGCTCGCCTCGGCGGCGCGCCTGGTGCTGAATCAACTGGGGTTGGACGATCCGGTCAGCGCGGCGCCGGCGGCCACCGACGCCGAGCTCATCGACCTGGTCACCGCCGAACTCGGCGCGGACTGGCCGCGTTTGGTGGCGCCGGCCTTCGACGCCAAGAAGGCCGTCGTGTTCGACGACCGCTGGGCCAGCGCCCGGGAGGACTTGGTCAAGCTCTGGCTGACCGACGAGGGTGACATCGACGCCCAGTGGAAGAACCTGTCCGAAAGGTTCGAGGGTGCAGGCCATGTCGTGGCCACCCAGGCCACCTGGTGGCAGGGTAAGTCACTGGCCGCCGGGCGCCAGATTCACGCGTCGCTGTACGGCCGCATCGCCGCCGGGGCCGAGAACCCCGACCGCGGCCCCTACAGCAGCGAAGTCGCCGTGGTGACGGGCGCTTCGAAGGGTTCGATCGCGGCGTCGGTCGTCGCGCGACTGCTCGACGGCGGGGCCACCGTCGTCGCCACGACATCCAAGCTCGACGACGAGCGGCTGGCGTTCTACCGCGGGCTGTATCGTGACCACGCGCGGTACGGCGCGGCGCTGTGGGTCGTCGCCGCCAACATGGCGTCCTACTCCGACATCGACGCACTGGCCGAATGGATCGGTACCGAGCAGACCGAAAGCCTTGGGCCGCAATCCATTCACATCAAGGACGCGCAGACCCCCACGCTGCTCTTCCCGTTCGCGGCGCCTCGGGTCGCCGGGGACCTGTCGGAGGCCGGTTCGCGCTCCGAGATGGAGATGAAGGTTCTGCTGTGGGCGGTGCAGCGGCTGATCGGCGGACTGTCCAAGATCGGCGCCGAGCGCGACATCGCGTCGCGGCTGCACGTGGTGTTGCCCGGCTCGCCCAACCGCGGAATGTTCGGCGGTGACGGCGCCTATGGCGAGGCCAAGTCGGCGCTGGACGCGTTGGTGAGCCGCTGGCACGCCGAATCCTCCTGGGCCTCCCGGGTCAGCCTGGCGCACGCGTTGATCGGCTGGACCCGCGGCACCGGGCTGATGGGCCACAACGATGCCATCGTCGAGGCGGTCGAGGAGGCCGGTGTCACCACCTACTCCACCGACGAGATGGCGGCCATGCTGCTGGCCCTCTGCGATGCCGAGTCCAAGGTCGCGGCGGCCGGCGCGCCCATCAAGGCCGACCTGACCGGCGGCCTCGCCGAGGCCAACCTCGACATGGCCGAACTGGCCGCCAAAGCCCGCGAGCACGCAACGTCGGGAGAGCAGGACACGGACGACGTTGCGGCCGAAGGCATCATCGCCGCGCTGCCGTCGCCGCCGCGGGCCGTCACCCCGGCGCCGCCGCCGCAATGGGCCGACCTGGACGTCGATCCGGCCGACCTGGTGGTCATCGTCGGCGGCGCCGAGATCGGGCCGTACGGTTCGTCGCGCACGCGCTTCGAGATGGAGGTCGACAACGAACTGTCTGCGGCCGGTGTCCTGGAACTGGCCTGGACCACGGGACTGATCCGCTGGGAGGACGACCCGCAACCGGGTTGGTACGACACGGAATCCGGCGATCTGGTTGATGAAACCGAGCTTGTCGAGCGCTACCACGACATCGTGGTGGAGCGGGTGGGCATTCGCGAGTTCGTCGATGACGGCGCCATCGACCCCGATCACGCGGCGCCGTTGCTGGTGTCGGTCTTCCTGGAGAAGGACTTCACCTTCGTCGTCTCCTCGGAGGCCGACGCCCGCGGGTTCGTCGAGTTCGATCCGGCGCACACCGTGGTGCGGCCGGTCCCCGATTCGAGCGACTGGCAGGTCACGCGCAAGGCCGGCACCGAGATCCGGGTGCCGCGCAAGACCAAGCTGTCGCGGACCGTCGGCGCGCAGATCCCCTCCGGGTTCGATCCGACCGTGTTCGGCATCAGCCAGGACATGGCCCGCTCCACCGACCGGGTGGCGTTGTGGAACGTCGTTGCAACCGTCGACGCGTTCTTGTCGTCCGGATTCACCCCGACCGAATTGATGCGGTGGGTGCACCCGGGCCTGGTGGCCAGCACCCAGGGCACCGGCATGGGCGGCATGACGTCGATGCAGACGATGTACCACGGCAACCTGCTGGGCCGGAACAAGCCCAACGACATCCTGCAGGAGGTCCTGCCGAACGTCGTTGCCGCGCATGTCATTCAGAGTTATGTCGGCAGCTACGGTTCGATGATCCACCCGGTCGGCGCGTGCGCGACCGCGGCGGTGTCGGTGGAGGAGGGCGTCGACAAGATTCGCCTCGGCAAGGCCGAGCTGGTGGTCGCCGGTGGATTCGACGACCTGACGCTGGAGGCCATCATCGGCTTCGGCGACATGGCGGCCACGGCCGACACCAGCATGATGCGGGGCCGGGGCATTCACGAC
>CAWFYN010000006.1:0-212421 GCA_963820045.1 uncultured Actinomycetota bacterium | reverse complement strand
GCTGACCGGCCAGCTGCAGCCGGACTCCGGCCGCGTCACCCAGCGCAGCGGCTTACGGGTCGGCGCGCTGAGCCAGGCGGACACCCTGGACCCGGACCACACGGTGGGCTGGACGCTGGTGGGTGAGGCGGCCGAACACCAGTGGGCCGGTGACGCGCGGGTCCGCGACGTGGTGGGCGGCCTGGTGTCCGACATCGATTGGGACGCAACGATTGCCACGCTCAGCGGCGGCCAGCGCCGGCGGGTGCAGCTGGCCAAGCTGCTGGTCGGCGACTGGGACGTCATCGCGCTCGACGAGCCCACCAACCATCTCGATATCGAAGGCATCACCTGGCTGGCCGACCACCTCCGACAACGCTGGGCGCGCAATACCGGCGGGCTGCTGCTGGTGACGCACGACCGCTGGTTTCTCGACGAAGTCGCCGCCACGACGTGGGAGGTGCACGACGCGATCGTGGAGCCGTTCGAGGGCGGCTACGCAGCCTACGTGCTGCAGCGCGTCGAGCGCGACCGGCAGGCCGTCGCCGCGGAGGCCAAGCGGCAGAACCTGATGCGCAAGGAACTGGCCTGGCTGCGACGCGGCGCGCCGGCGCGGACCTCCAAGCCCAAATTCCGCATCGAGGCCGCCAACCAGCTGATCGCCGACGTACCACCGCTGCGCAACACCGTCGAGCTGGCCAAGCTGGCGACCGCCCGGCTGGGCAAGGACGTCATCGATCTGCTCGACGTGTCGGTCTCCGTTCAATGGCCGCCCGGTGCTGCGCGACGTCGAGTGGCGGATCGCCCCGGGTGAACGCACCGGCATCGTCGGCGCCAACGGCGCCGGGAAGTCCACCCTGCTCGGACTGATCGCCGGAAGCATCGCGGCGGACACCGGGCGCGTCAAACGCGGAAAGACGGTCCGGCTGGCCGTGCTCGACCAGCAGGGCGACGCCCTGGCCGCGCTCACCGAAGACCGGATCGCCGATGTGCTCGGCAGGCTGCCCGGCGGGTACCAGGTCGAGGGCCGCGACGTGGCGCCGGCGCAGCTGCTGGAGCGGCTCGGCTTCGACCGAGCTGTCTCGCCCGGATCGGCGAGCTCTCCGGCGGGCAGCGCCGGCGGTTGCAGCTGATACTCACGCTGCTCTCCGAGCCCAACGTGCTGCTCCTCGACGAGCCCACCAACGACGTGGACACCGACACGCTGACCGCCATGGAGGACTTGCTCGACTCGTGGGCGGGCACCCTGATCGTCGTCTCGCACGATCGCTACCTGGTCGAACGGATCACCGACCAGCAGTACGCCATTCTCGACGGCCGGTTGCGGCACCTGCCCGGCGGCATCGACGAGTACCTCCGGCTGGCCGCCCACCGAACCACCCCGGCGGCCGCCGAGCCGCCCCCCGCCCTACAACAGGCGATGTCGGGGGCACAACGCCGCTCCGCCGAGAAGGAGCTGGCCGGCGTCGACCGCCGGCTCGCACGCCTGGCCGACCGGATCGCGGACAAACACCACGCACTGGCCGAGCATGACCAGTCCGACCACGTCGGCATCACGCGGCTCACCCACGAACTGCGCGCGTTGGAAGACGAGGTCGCCGCGACGGAGGGTCGCTGGCTGGATCTGTCGGAGGCGCTGGAATGACGCCGGTGTCTTATCTACCCGGGGAGACCCTGCTGGCGCTGTACCGGCGACGGGGCGCGGTGATCAACGCCGGCGTCGGCCGGCACGGCAACATCTACCTACTGGGCGCCGAGGCCAACAAGTTCGTGTTCGCCAACGCCGACGCGTTCAGCTGGCGGTTGACATTTCAGAACCTCGCCATCGTCGACGGCCCCACGGCGCTGATCGTCAGCGACGGCGACGATCACCGGCGCCGGCGCAGCGTCGTGGCGCCCGGACTGGGTCACCGGCAGATCCAGGACTACGTCGCCACCATGGTGTCCAACATCGACGCCGTGATCGACCGCTGGCGGCCCGGGCAGCGCCTCGATATCTACCGGGAGTGCCGTTCCGCGGTGCGGCGCAGCACTGCCGAGAGTCTGTTCGGCCCGCGCCTGGCCGCCCATTCGGAGTTCCTCGGCGAACAGCTCCAACCCTTGCTGGACCTGACCCACCAACTGCCGCAGGTGGTTACGCTGCAGCGGCGGCTGAACTCCCCGGCCTGGCGACGCGCGGCGGCGGCCCGGAAACGCATCAACGACCTCATCGACGCCCAGATCGCCGATGCGCGTGCCGCGCCCGGACCCGACGACCACATGCTCACGATGCTGATCAACGGCCGCGGCGACGAGGGGTATGCGTTGAGCGACAACGAGATCCGCGACGCCGTCATCTCGCTCATCACCGCCGGCTACGAGACCACCAGCGGCGCGATGGCTTGGGCGATCTACACGCTGCTGTCGCTGCCGGGCGCGTGGGACACCGCCGCCGACGAAGTGCCACGCGTGCTGGGCGGACGACCCCCGGCCGCGGGTGACCTGACCGCGCTGACCTACCTCAACGGCGTCGTCCACGAAACCCTGCGGCTGTACCCGCCCGCGGTGATCTCGGCGCGCAAAGTGATGCGCGACCTCTCCTTCGACGGCCACCGCATCCCGGCGGGCCGATTGCTCGATATTCAGCCCATACGTCACGCATCGCGTACCCGAGATATGGCCCGATCCAACGCGAATTCCGGCCACAGCGCTGGGATCCGGGCTTCCCGGGCTATCGCAAGCCCGCGCCACACGAGTTCATTCCCTTCGGTGGGGGCCTGCACCGCTGTGTCGGCGCGGCCATGGCCACCACCGAGATGACCGTCATGCTGGCCCGGCTGGTCGCCAGGACCACGTTGCGGATGCCGGCCCAGCGGATTCGGGCCGCCAACGTTGCGGCGCTGTCCCCCAAGCCGGGGCTGACGGTCGACGTTCTTGACTCAGCGCCAGCGCAGTAGCACGAGTTCGGAGCTGAATCCCGGTCCCATCGCGAGCATCAGCCCGGGGCTCCCGCTGGGCGGCGGCTTGGCGATGGTGTCGCGCAGGATGTGCAGCACCGACGCCGACGACAGGTTCGCGATCTCGCCCAGCGAGCGCCACGTCAGCTCGAGGGCGTCCGGCGGCAGCTCGAGGCTGTCGCCGATCGCGGTGATGACTTTGGGACCACCGGGATGCGCCACCCAGGCGCCGATGTCGTCCTTCGTCAACCCGTGAGCGCCCAGGAATCGGCTGACGTCGCCGCCCAGGTAGCGGTCGATGACGTTCGGCAGCTCCGGGGACATCATCAGATGCAGCCCGGCCGAGCTGACGTTCCAGGCCATGATGTGCAGTGATTCGGGATACAGACGGCTGCGGGAATCGACGATGTCGGGCCCGCCGGGGTTCAACCGGTCGGCGCGACGGTGGCCGACGGCGACCACCGCGGCGGCCCCATCGCCGAACATGGCCGTTCCCACCAAGCCCGACACGGTGGGCTGGACGGCCGGGAAGGTGAGCGAGCACAGCTCGACCGACACCAGGACGGCGACGCCGTCCGGTGCGCCGCGCAGATAGTCGTGCAGCCAGCCCACGCCGGCCGCCCCGGCCGCGCAGCCCAACCCGAACAGCGGCACCCGGCGCACATCAGGGCGCAGACCGAGCCGTCCGGCGATCCGCGCGTCGAGCGACGGCACCGCCACGCCGGTGGCGGTGGTGGTGGCGATCATGTCGATGTCCTGTGGCCGCAGGCCCGCTTCGTCGAGCGCGCCCAGCAACGCTTCGCAGCCGAGTTCGACGGCGTGTTCGATGAAGACCTCGTTGGCCTCACCGAAATCGGTCAGCGACGGGTACCGCTCCAGCGGCAGGACCAGGTGGCGGCTGTTGACCTTGGCGGCGGCGTGCAACCGCCGAACGATGTCCTCGTGTTCCTTCAACCCGGGAATTTCGACGAGTTGGTCGGTGATTTCGGCCTGGCTGTAACGATGCGGCGGCAACGCTCCGAACACACCCGCGATGACGCTCATGCCCAACCCTTTTGTTTGCATCCCAGCTCAAACGGGACTTTCGCCAATTCCCGGAGTTTAAGCGGTTCTGAGTAGTGCGGCAAAAATTTCCGGTATTCGACATGTGCCTTATTGCGTTGAGATTTCATCATTCGGCGTCCTGGTCGTCAGTAGAGTTCAGCGCCATCGCGATCAACGCGTCGGGGCTCAACGAGTCGATCATGTCGATGACCGGTTCGGCGACAACGTTTTCCGGGCCACCGGCGAGCAGCAGAAGTTTGTCGAGCAATCCGGTTCTCCGCAGCTCGGCGAGCGGGATCCTGCGCAGCGAAGACCACACCTTCTCCTCGTCGGATTCCTCGTGCTCGCTGCGGAATAGTTGTTGACGCAGCTGATCGGCCAGCGCTGCGGGAGTGGGATGGTCGAAGATCATTGTGCGCGAAAGGGCCAACCCGGTTGCGGTCGTCAGGCGGTTGCGCAGTTCGACGCCGGTCATCGAGTCGAAGCCGAGATCGGCGAAGGCGCGGTCGCGTTCGATGGCCCGGCCATCCGGACGTCCCGAGACGGCGGCCGTGTGCTCGCAGATCAGCTCCACCAGCCGCCGACGCTGCTCCGCGGCGGGCAGGGTGTGTAACTGCTCGGCCAAGTCCGGAGATCGGCTTACCTTGGCGGGCTGGGCATCTTGCGCATCGCCCAGCCAGAATCGTTGTCGGGCAAAGCCATACGTCGGAAGGTCCACCCGGTGGGCTCCGGAGCCGGCGAACGCTGCCGGCCAAGCTACGCGCACTCCGGCGGTGAACAGCCGGCCGGCCGCGGTCAAAAGCGACTCGACCTCGGGACCGTCTTTGGGCATGGTGACCACCGAGGTCGGCCGCTGGGTGGTCAGCGACTGCTCCACCGCCGCGCTCAACCCACCGCCGGGGCCCACCTCGACGAAGGCCGTTACCCCCAGGGCCTCGGCGGCGCACACGCCGTCGAGGAATCGCACCTGCCGTCGCACGTGCTCGACCCAGTACCGCGCGGACCCGTAGCCGGGGCCGGCTGGCTCGCCGGACACGTTGGATACCAAACAGATACGCGGATGCTGGGGTTGGATGCCGGCCACCCGATGGGCGAACTCGTCGAGCATCGGCTCCATCAACGCCGAATGGAACGCATGCGAGACCGCCAACCGGTGCGTCCGCCGGCCGGTGTCCGCCAACCGGTCCGCCAGGGCGCCCACCGCGGCTTGCTCACCGGACAGCACGACCGCGTTGGGACCGTTCACCGCCGCGATGCTGACATCCGCGCTCAGCATCGGCGCCACCTCGGCCTCGCCGGCGCTCACCGCCACCATCGCCCCGCCCGCCGGCAGCGCCGCCATCAACCGGCCACGCGCCGCCACGATGCGCGACGCGTCGCCCAGCGACAACACGCCCGCCACCGACGCCGCCGCGATCTCCCCCACCGAATGGCCCAGCACCACATCGGGTGTCACTCCCCAGGACCGCCATAACGCGGCCAAGGCGATCTCGAGGGCGAACAACGCCGGCTGCGCGAACTCCGTGCCCTGCAACGATTCCCCGTCGGAGCCCCACATCACCTCGCGCAACGGCAACCGCAGGTGGGCATCCAGCGCGGCCGCGGCCTCGTCGAAGGCGTGGGCGAAGACCGGAAACCGTTGGTGGAGTTGGCGGCCCATCCCCAGCCATTGTGAGCCTTGACCGGGAAACACGAAGGCCGTCTGGCCCGCTGCGCCGGCGTGGCCGACCACCACACCGGGGGCCGGCGGGTTCCCGGCTGCCAGCGCGGCCAGGCCGCGCGTCAGCGCCCCGCGATCACCGCCCGCCAGCACGGCCCGATGCTCGAACACCGAGCGCGTCGTCACCAACGACCACCCCACGTCCGGCGTGCTCACCTCCGAGTCGGCCACCCAGGCCGCCAGTCGCCGGGCCTGATTGGCCAGGGCGCGCTCCGAACGACCCGACAGCACCCACGCGACCGGCTCGTCGCGCGCATCCGCGGGTGTATCCGGTTGCGGGGGCGCCTGTTCCACGATGACGTGCGCGTTCGTACCGCCCATGCCGAACGACGACACCCCGGCGCGACGCGGACGGCCCGCCACCGGCCACGGCAGCGCGGCGCTGTTGATCCGCAGCCCCAGCCGTTCGATTTCCGGATCCGTGTCGGCATGATTGAGGCTCGGCGGTATCACTGAATGCCCTACGGCCAGTATCGTTTTGATCAGACCCGCGATTCCCGCGGCGCCGCCGGCGTGGCCGATGTTGGTCTTCACCGACCCCACGTTCACCGCATGCTCGACGCGCGCCGAAAACTTGCCCCAGCGCCCTGGCCTCCACCGCATCGCCGACCGGCGTTCCGGTGCCGTGGGCCTCGACGTAGTCGATGTCGCCGCCGCCCAGGCCGGCGGCGGCAAGCGCCCGCCGGATCACGTCGGCCTCCCCGGCAACCGAGGGCACCGTCGGGCCGGCGGCGCCGTGCCCGGCGTTGCCCGCGGCGCTTCCCACGATGACGGCGTGAATGCGATCCCCGTCGCTCAACGCGGCCGGCAATGGCTTCAGCAGCACCAGTCCCCCGCCCTCGCCGCGCACGTAGCCATCCGCGCGGCGATCGAACGCGTAGGTGTGGCCCGACGTCGAGAGCGCGCCGAATTCGCGTTCCAGCATCGCCGTTTCGTCGGCGAGGTTGAGGTGGACCCCGCCGGCGATCGCCAGCGCCGACTCACCCGTGCGCAGACTCTCGCAGGCGAGGTGCACCGCGAGCAGCGAGGACGATTGACCGGAGTCGACGGTCATGCTGGGCCCGTGCAGCCCGAAGGCGTACGAAATCCGGTTGGCGATCATCCCCCGGCTGATGCCGGCGAACGCGTGGTGGTCGAGGTTGTCGGCGATATCGCGCAGCGTGAGGATGGCGTAATCGTCGGCCATCGTCCCGAGGTACACCGAGATCGCCGTTCCGCGCGCCGTTTCCGGCACCACGAACGCGTCTTCGAAAGCCTCCCAAGTCAGTTCGAGCGCCAGTCGTTGCCGGGGATCCATCGCGCGCGCCTCGCGCGGCGAGAGGTTGAAGAAGTCCGCGTCGAACTCCGCGACGTCGCAGGCCAACTGCGTCGCCTCCCGGCCGTCGCGGATGAGATCCCAGAATTCGCGGGGGTTGGCCGCGCCGGGGAATCGACACGCGAGACCGATGACTGCGACGGCCGTCATGCTAGGGGCCGATCTCTTCGTCGAGGATGGCGAAGAGCTGGCTCTCGGTGGCGGTGGCGATGTCGTCGTCGAACGAGTCGTCGGGGTGTTCCGGGTAGGGCGGGTGCGCCGGGACGGTCAGGGTGCTCAGCAGGCCTTCCAGCCGGACGACGAACTGCGCTTTGTCGCCGGGGCTCCAGTCGGATTGGCCGAGCAGCGCCTGCAATTCGCGGGTCACGTCGTTGAAGCGGGCCATCCGGTCGGGCGGTTCGCCGCTTGTCCCGGTGGCCAGCTGGCCGTCGAGGTGCTCGGCCAGGGCCCCCGGCGTGGGGTAATCGAAGATCAGCGTCGGCGAAAGGGTCAGTCCGGTGGCGATTTTGAGCCTGTTGCGCAGTTCGACCGCGGTCAGCGAGTCGAATCCGAGGTCGGCGAAGGCGTGCTCGGCGTTGACATCCGCGGTGCTGTGGCCCAACACCGTGGCGGCGTTGCCGCACACCAGGTCCACCAGCTCGCGCCGCCGCTGCTCGGGCCCCAGGCCCTCCAGCCGCGCCCGCAGGCCGGTCAAAGACACCATGTCGGTGGGGTCGAGGACCCGCCGCGCCGGCCGGGTGGCCAACTGGCTCAACAGCGGCGGCAGCGCGGCGCCTGCGTGCGCCAGCGCGGCGGTATCGAGGCGCGTGGCGACGACGACCGGGAACTCGGCCAGCAGCGCGGCGTCCAGCAGGTCGAGCGCTTGCCGCGTGGACAGCGCGACCAGGCCGGCGCGACTCATCCGGGCCTTGTCGCGATCGCCGAGGTGCTGGGTCATGGCCGACGCCTCCGCCCACATACCCCAGGCGATCGACAGGCCAGGCAGCCGGTGGGCGCGGCGGTGGGCCGCCAGGCCGTCGAGGAAACTGTTGGCGGCCGCATAGTTGCCCTGACCTGGGGCGCCCACGATGCCCGCCATCGACGAAAACATCACGAATGCCGCCAGATCCAGCCCCCGGGTCAGCTCGTGCAGGTGCCACGCCCCGTCGACTTTGGACCGCAGCACAGTATCGATGCGCTCCGGCGTCAGCGACGCGATCACCGCGTCGTCCAGCACCCCCGCGGCATGGAACACACCGCGCAGCGGGAGATGCGCCGGCACCTGCGCCAGCAGCCCCGCCACGGCGCCTCGGTCGCCGACATCGCAGGCCACCACCGACACCTGGGCCCCGGCCTCGCGCAGCTCCGCGACCAGTCCGGACAGCCCCTCGGCCCGCTCACCGCTACGGCTGACCAACATGATGTGCGGCACCCGGTGGCGGTGGACCAGGTGACGGGCCACCGCCGAACCCGCCATGCCTGTCCCGCCGGTGATCAGTGCGGTGCCGCCGGCCAGCCCGGCGGCCCCGCCGGGCATGGTGAGCACGACCTTGCCGATGTGGCGGGCCTGGCTGACGAACCGGTAAGCCTCTGCGGCGCACCGCACATCGAAGGCCCGGACCGGCAGCGGCGCCAGCACTCCCGCCGCGAACAACCGCAGCAACTCGGTCAGCATCTCTGCGATGCGGTCCGGGCCGGCTTCCATCAGATCGAAAGCGCGGTAGCTCACACCGGATCGGGCGAGGGCCTCCGAATCGCGCAGGTCCGTCTTGCCCATCTCGATGAAGCGCCCGCCGGGGGCCAACAACCGCAACGAGGCATCGGTGAACTCGCCGGCCAGCGAGTTGAGCACGACGTCCATTCCGGCACCGCCCGTCGCGGTGGAGAACTCGTCCTCGAAGTCCAACGTTCGCGAATCCGCGATGTGCTTGTCGTCGAATCCCATGGCGCGCAGGGTGTCCCACTTGCCGCGGCTGGCGGTCACGAAAACCTCGGCCCCCCAATGCCGGGCCAGCTGCACGGCCGCCATACCCACCCCTCCGGTGGCGGCATGCACCAGCACCCGCTCGCCGGCCCGCAAGCCACCCAACACGGACAACCCGTAATACGCCGTCAGGAACACCACCGGCACGCCCGCGGCCTCGGCGAACGACCAGCCCGGCGGCACCCGCGTCACCAGCCGCCGATCGACGGCCGCCTCCGAGCCCGTCAGACCCAGGATCCCCATGACCGCGTCACCGACGGCCAAATCCGTCACGCCGGGCCCGATCTCGGTCACCAGTCCGGCACCCTCGGCGCCCAGCTGCGCGGCACCCGGGTACATGCCCAGCGCCACCAACACGTCGCGGAAGTTCACCCCGGCCGCCGCCACCGCCACCCGCACCTGACCGGCGGCCAGTTCCGCCGGCGGGCCGGACTGCACCGCCAGGTCCTCCAGCGTCCCGGCGTCACCGGCGGCCAGCCGCCACTCCGAAGGCGCCTCGGGCAACCGCAACACCGGGTGCGCCACGATCGGCTCCAGCCGGGCGCGGTAGGCCACGCCCTCGCGCACCACCAATTGGGGCTCACCGCAGCCGATCACGGCCCCGACATCGAGGGATCCGTCGGAGTCGACGAGCACCATCCGGCCCGGGTGTTCCGCCTGCGCCGAGCGCCCCAGCCCCCACACCGCAGCACCGGCCAGGTCCGACACGTCCTCGCCGGGCAGCGCGACCGCGCCGCGGGTCAGCACCACCAACGGGCCGGGCCCGTCGCCCCGGGCCTGCAATACGCCCAACGCCGCATGGGTGGCGGCGTAGACCGATCCGATGACGCCCGGGCCATGTGGCGGCTCCCACACCTCGGGCGTCACGCCGGTTCCGTTGTCCGGCAACGGAACCGGTGACCACGCCGCCTCCAGAAGGTCGCCGCCACCGGATCGCGCCGCCGCGGCCGCCGACAGCTGGGCGGCCGAGACCGGACGCGTCACCAGTTCGCGCACCGACAGCACCGGCACTCCCGACGAATCGGCCAGTTCCACCGACACGGCGCCCGCGCCGACCGGGGCCAGCCGCACCCGGACCCGCGACGCCCCGGCCGCATGCAAACACACCCCTTGCCAGGAGAACGGCAAGACGGTTTCCGCCCGCTCATCGGCCACCCCCAGGGCGTGCAGGGCCGCATCCAGCACCACCGGGTGAATCCCGAAGCCGCCCACCGTCACACCGGCGTGCTGTGGAGCCTCCACCTCGGCGAAGGTCTCGGCGCCCCGCCGCCAGACCTTCCGCAGTCCCCGAAAGGCCGGGCCATACCCGTAGCCGCGGGCCGCCAGATCGTCGTAGGCGCCGGCCACATCGACCCCCGTGGCGCCGACGGGCGGCCACACCGACAGATCCGCATCCGGCGCGGGCGAGCCTTCGCTCAACATGCCCTGGGCATGCAACGTCCACTCCGGGCCGGCCTGTGAATACATCGCTACCGCATGGGATCCGCTCTCGCCGGCGGCCTCCACCACCACCTGAACGCGCACCGCGCCGGTGTTCGGCAGCGGCAACGGGGCCGACAGCGTCAGCTCCTCGATCACCGGACAGCCGACCTCGTCGCCGGCCCGCAGCATCAACTCCACAAATCCCGCACCCGGGAACAACACCGTCCCGGTCACCGCGTGATCGGCCAGCCACGGCTGAGCTGCGGTCGACAGCCGGCCCGTCAACACCACGCCGCCCGAATCGGGCCGCTCGACCACGGCGCCCAACAGCGCATGCTCGGCCGCGGTCAAACCCAGGCTGGCGGTGTCGCGGGCGCCCACCGACTCGGTCGGCAGCCAAAACCTGCGCCGCTGAAAGGCATACGTCGGCAGGTCGACCCGCTGGGTGTCCAGGCCGGCGAACACCGCCGCCCAGTCCAGGTCGGCACCCGCGGCGAACAGCTGCCCGGCCGCCAGCAGTAGCGACTCGACTTCGGGGCGGTCCCTGGCCATCGACACCGCCGAAACGGCCGGCTCGGTCGCCAGGGATTGTTCCACCGCCGCCGTCAATGCCGCGCCGGGCCCCACCTCCACGAACACGCGGCCGCCCAGCGATTCGGCCAGCCGCACACCGTCGACGAACCGCACCGGCCGGCGCACGTGCTCGACCCAGTAGTCGGCGGACCCGTATCCGGGCCCGGCCAATTGCCCGGTCACGTTGGACACCAAGTCGATTCGCGGCGCGCCGGGAGACACCCCGGCCACCACCGCGGAGAACTCCTCGATCATGGGCTCCATCAGCGGTGAGTGGAAGGCATGCGAGACGGCCAGCTGCCGCACCCGCCTACCGCAGTCGGCCAACCGATCCGCCGCCGCCATCACCGCCGCGCGCTCGCCGGACAGCACCACCGCATCGGGGCCATTGACCGCCCCGACGCTCACGGCGTCGTTCAGCAGCGGCGCGACCTCGGCCTCGGTGGCGGTCACCGCCACCATCACCCCGCCGGCCGGCAGCGCCGCCATCAACCGGCCGCGGGCCGCCACCACCCGCGCCGCGTCCTGCAACGACAGCGCCCCGGCCGCACAGGCCGCGGCGATCTCCCCCACCGAGTGGCCGATCACCACATCGGGTGTCACCCCCCAGGACTGCCAGAGCGCCGCCAGGGCGAGCTCGAGGACGAACAACGCCGGCTGGGCAAACTCCGTGCTCTGCAACAACTCCGGGTCGCTGCCCCACATCACGTCCCGCAGCGGCAGCCGCGCATGGGCATCCACGGCCGCCACGGCCTCGTCGAAGGCCTCGGCGAACACCGGAAAACGCTGGTGCAGTTCCCGTCCCATCCCGAGCCGCTGCGAGCCCTGGCCGGGGAACACGAATACGCGCTTACCGACCGGGCGGGTTCGCCCGACCACCACGCCCGGCCCCGGCTCCCCGGACGCCACCGCCGCCAGCCCCGCCATCAGGGTGTCGCGGTCGCCGCCCACCAGCACCGCGCGGTGTTCCAGGGCCGCCCGGGTGGCGACCAGCGACCAGGCCACGTCCACGGCGCGCAGATCCGGCTCGGCGTCCAGATGGGCCGACAGCCGACCGGCCTGAGCGGCCAACGCGTCGGCCGACCGGGCGGATACCACCCACGCGGTCACCGCGTCGGGTCGGTCATCCTGCACCGCAACGGTTTCCGATTCGGCGGGGGCCAGCTCGACGATCACGTGAGCGTTCGTCCCGCTGATCCCGAACGAGGACACCCCCGCCCGGCGCTGACCGTCCCGCGCCGGCCACGGCTGGGGCTTGGTCAACAGCGACACCGCGCCCGCCGACCAGTCAACGTGCGGAGACGGCATGTCCACGTGCAGCGTCTCGGGCATCACCCCGTGCCGCATGGCCTGCACCATTTTGATCACCCCGGCCACTCCCGCGGCGGCCGACGTGTGACCGATGTTGGATTTGATCGATCCCAGCCACAGCGGCCGGTCCGCGGGCCGGTCCTGCCCGTAGGTCGCCAACAGGGCCTGGGCCTCGATGGGGTCGCCCAAAACCGTTCCCGTGCCATGGCCCTCGACCACGTCGACATCGGCCGCCGTCAATCCGGCGTTGGCCAGCGCGGCGCGGATCACCCGCTGCTGGGACGGCCCGTTGGGTGCGGTCAGACCGTTGGACGCGCCGTCCTGATTCACCGCCGAACCCCGTAGCACCGCGACCACCGGATGCCCCAGCCGTCGCGCGTCGGCCAGCCGCTCCAGCACCAGGACGCCCGCGCCTTCCGACCACGATGTCCCGTCCGCGGCACCGGCGTACACCTTGCACCGGCCGTCGGGGGCCAGCGCCCGCTGCCGGCTGAACTCCACGAACGCGGCGGGGGTGGCCATCACCGTCACGCCGCCGGCCAGCGCCAGGTCACACTCGCCGGAGCGCAGCGACTGCGCCGCCAGATGCATGGCCACCAACGACGACGAACACGCCGTATCCACCGACACCGCGGGGCCTTCCAGCCCCAACACATACGACACCCGGCCCGAGGCCACGCTCAGGGTCGAACCGGTCAGCCCATAGCCCTCCAGGTCGCCCTTCACCTCGCCACCGTAGCCGGCGTGGATGACACCGGCGAAGACTCCGGTCGCCGAGCCGCGCAGCCCCAGCGGGTCGATGCCCGCCCGTTCCAACGCTTCCCACGAGATCTCCAGCATCAACCGCTGCTGGGGATCCATCGCCAGGGCCTCGCTGGGCCCCACCCCGAAGAATCCGGCGTCGAAGTCCGCCGCGTCGCGCAGGAAGCTGCCCTGGCGGGTGTACATCTTCCCCGCCGCGTCGGGATCCGGGTCGTACAGCCCCTCGACATCCCAGCCGCGGTCCGCCGGGAAGTCCGACACCGTGTCGCGGCCGTCATTCACCAATTGCCACAGGGCTTCCGGCGAATCGACCCCGCCCGCGTAGCGGCAGGCCATACCCACCACCGCGACCGGTTCGGACAGCCTGCCCTCCAGCTCCGAGACGCGGCGCCGCGCCCGCCGGAGATCCGCCGTCAGGCGTTTCAGGTAATCGACGTGCTGCGTGGTATCCGGCATCGTGGTCTCAGCGGCCGAGTTCGTCATCGAGGATCGCAAAGAGTTGGCTTTCGGTGGCGGCATCGAGGTCGGCGTCGAGGCCTTGGGGGTCGAGGTGATCGGCGGGGCCCAGGGCGGTGAGCAGGTTGTGCAGGCGGTCCCTCAACGCCGATCTGTCGCCCGCGTCCCAGTCGGGTTGGTCGAGGAGCGCCTGCAATTCGCGGGTGATGTCGGTGAAGCGCGCCATCAGGTCCGGCCGGTCGCTCGCCGCCGTGGCGCCCAGTTGGGTGTCCAGGTGCCCGGCCAGCGCCGCCGGGGTCGGATAGTCGAAAATCAGCGTGGGCGAAAGCGTCAGCCCCGTAGCGGTTTTGAGCCGGTTGCGCAGCTCGACGGCGGTGAGGGAATCGAAGCCATGGTCTTGGAATGCGCGGCCCGCGTTGATGTCCGCGGGGTTGGGCAGCCCCAGCACCGTCGCGGCGTTGCCGCAGACCAGGTCAACCAGCTCGCGCTGTCGCGCCTCGGGGGTCAGGCCGTGCAGGCGCGCGGTCAGACCGGTCATCAGGGCGGCCGCATCGACGTCGTCGACGACTCGCCGGGTGGTGCGCGCGGCCAGCTCGCTCAACAGCGGGGGCAACCCGGCGGCGTTGTCGGACAGGGCGATCCGATCCAGGCGGGCGGCCATCAGCACCGGCGCATCGAGCAGCATGCCGGCGTCGAACGATTCCAGCGCCTGCTCGGTTGACAGCGGCGCGATCCCGATCCTGCTCATCCGGGCCTTGTCGCGCTCGCCGAGGTGGGCCGTCATCGCCGAGGCTTGCTCCCACAGGCCCCACGCCAGCGACAGGCCCGGGAGCCCGTGCGCGCGCCGGTAGGCGACCAGGCCGTCGAGGAAGCTGTTGGCCGCCGCGTAGTTGGCCTGGCCCGGGGTGCCCACGATCCCGGCCATCGACGAAAACACCACGAACGCCGACAGATCCAGGTCGCGGGTCAGCTCGTGCAGGTGCCAGGCCCCATCGACCTTGGCCCGCAACACCGCATCGACCCGATCCGGGGTCAGCGACAGGACCAGCCCGTCGTCGAGGATGCCGGCCGCGTGCACCACGCCGCGCAGCGGATACTGCTCCGGTATCTGCGCCAGCATCGCCGCGACCGCGTCGCGGTCGGCGACATCGCAGGCCACCACCGACACGCGGGCGCCGGCCTCCTGCAGGCGATCCACCAACTCCGCGACGCCCGGCGCCCCGGCGCCGGCACGGCTGGCCAGCACCACGTGGGCCACGCGGTAGCGGTCGACGAGGTGGCGGGCCACCGCCGAGCCGGCCATGCCGGTGCCGCCGGTGATCACCACGCTGCCGCCGCCCAGTCCGCCGCAGCCGCTGAGCACCGCGCCGGGCCCGGACGGGATGGTCAGCGCGACCTTGCCGATGTGGCGGGCCTGGCTGACGAACCGGTACGCCGCCGAGGCGCAGCGGACGTCGAAGGTCTTGAGCGGCAACGGCGCCAAGGCGCCGTCGGACAGCAGTTGCACGATCTGGGCCAGCATCGCCGCGGTACGGTCGGCGCCGGCCTCCATCAGGTCGAAGGCGCGATACTGCGCGCCCCGATACCGTTCGGCGATGACGCGCGGATCGCGGACGTCCGTCTTGCCCATCTCGATGAAACGCCCGCCTGGAGCCAGCAGCCGCAGCGACGCGTCGGTGAACTCGCCGGCCAGCGAATTGAGCACCACGTCGACCCCGGCCCCGCCGGTGGCCGACGAGAACTTCGCCTCGAAGTCCAGCGTCCGCGAGTCGCCGATGTGGTCATCGTCGAATCCCATCGCGCGCAGGGTGTCCCACTTGCCGCGGCTCGCGGTGGCGAACACTTCCGCGCCCCAATGGCGCGCCAGCTGCACCGCCGCCATGCCCACCCCGCCGGTGGCGGCGTGCACCAGCACCCGCTCCCCGGCGCGCAGCCCCGCCAGCACCGACAACCCGTAGAGCGCGGTCGAGGAACACCACCGGCACACCCGCGGCCGGTGACCATCGACCAGCCCGCGCGGCACCGCGGTCACCAACCGCCGATCCACCACCGCCTCGGACCCGACCACGCCCAGCAGCCCCATCACCGCATCGCCGACCGCCAGCCCGGTCACCCCGGGACCGACCTCGACCACCACGCCGGCACCCTCGGCCCCCAACTCGGCCGCCGCCGGGATACATGCCCAGGGCCACCAGCACATCCCGGAAGTTCACCCCCACCGCGGCCACCGCGACCCGCACCTGGCCGGCCTCCAGTTCCACCCGCGGGCACGGACCCACCAGCAGATCCTCCAGCGTGCCGCCGCCGCCGGCGTCCAACCGCCAGCCCCCGGACGGCAGCTCGGAACACCGATCCCCTTCGCGCCGGCCGCATCCGGGCCGCGTAGACCACGCCCGCCCGGACCACCAATTGCGTTTCACCGGAAGCGATCACCGCACGCGCATCCAGCGAACCGTCGGAGTCGATCAACACCACCCGGCCCGGATGCTCGGCCTGCGCCGACCGCACCAGCCCCCACACCGCCGCACCGGCCAGGTCCGCGACGTCCTCACCGGCAAGCGCGACCGCCCCGTGGGTCTGCACCGCCAATACCCCGGACCCGTCACCGCGCAACCACGATTGCAGCACGCCCAGCGCCTCGGTGGTGGCCGCGTGCACCGACCGCAGCACATCCGCGCCGTGCGCGCCCGGCTGCCACAGCGTGGCGTCATGCTCGGAGCCGTTGCCGGTCAACGCTATCGGCGCCCATGCCACCTCGAACAATCCCTCGGTGGGCGCCGACGCAACCGACAACTGCTCGGCAGAGACGGGGCGCATCGCCAACTAACGCACCGACAACACCGGCAACCCGGAGCCGTCGGCCAACTCCACCGACACCGCCCCGGCAGCCGACGGCGCTATCCGCACGCGCGCCCGCGAGGCGCCCGCCGCATGCAGCGACACCCCCTGCCAGGAGAACGGCAACACGGTCTGGACCTGCTCGCCGCCCACACCGATGGCGTGCAGCGCCGCGTCCAACAGCACCGGATGAATCCCGAAACCGCCGTCCTGCGCGCCGGCGTCGTCCGGGCATGGCGACCTCGGCGAAGAGCTCGTCGCCGCCGCCGCCACATCGCCCGCAGGCCGCGGAAGGCCCGGCCATACTCGTAGCCCCGCTCGCGCCAGCCGCGCGTAGGCGTCGGCCACGTCCACCGGCGTCGCCCCCACCGGCGGCCACACCGACAGATCCGCCGGCCGGCGCCACCGCCGCCGCGCTCAACAGGCCCTGGGCGTGCAGCACCCACTCCGCCTGAGCGCCGGACGAATACACCAATAGCTCGCGTAGCCCCGACGTCGCCGGCGGCGCCGACCACCACCTGCACCTGCACACCATCCGTCGCCGGCAACACCAACGGCGCCGACAACGTCAGCTCCTCGAGCGCACCACAGCCGACCTCGTCGCCGGCGCGGACGGCCAGCTCCACAAACCCGGCACCGGGGAACAACACCGTGCCGCCCACCGCGTGGTCGGCCAGCCATGGCTGGGCGGCGGTCGACAGCCGCCCCGTCAGCACCACCCCGCCGGAATCGGGCCGCTGCACCACCGCGCCCAGCAGCGCGTGCCGCGCGCCGGCCAGCCCCAGGGTGGCCACGTCCCCCGCCCCCGTCGATCCGCCCGGCAGCCAAAACCGCTGCCGCGCAAAGCCATACGTCGGCAAATCCACGCGCCGCCCGCCCAAACCGGCGATCGCGGAAACCCAGTCCACCGGCACGCCGGCCACGTGCGCCTGGCCCGCCGAAAGCCAAAACCGTTGCAACGAACCCGTCGTCGCGGCCCAGCGAAGGGATGACGAACGCGTCACCGCCGACATCGCGGCCGCGGTCGGCCAGCGTCTCCTCGACGGCGGCGAGCAGCACCGGGTGCGGGCTGGATTCGACGAACACCCGATACCCGGCTCCGCACGCGTTGCGCACCGCGCGTTCGAACTGGACCGTCTGCCGGATGCTTCGGTACCAGTAGTCGGCGTCCAGGCCCGCGGTGTCCAGCAGTTCACCGGTCACCGTGGAGAACAACGCGACCGAGGACGACCGGGGCTCGATGCCGGCCAGCGCCTCGGCCAGGGCCGCGCGGATCGCGTCGACGTGCCCGGAGTGGGAGGCATAGTCGACGTCGATCCTGCGCGCGCGCACGTCGCCGGCCTCGCAGCGGCGCATCAACTCGTCGAGCGGCACCCACCTCACCGGACACCACCACCGCGGAAACACCATTGACGGCAGCGACATTCAACCGATCACCGCACGGGGCGATCAATTCTTGCGCCCGGGCCAGGCCACAGGCCAGCGAAACCATGCCGCCCGCACCCGACAACCGCACCAGCAGCCGGCTCCGCAGCGCCACCACCCTGGCGGCGTCCTCCAGCGAAAGCGCTCCCGACCACATAGGCCGCGGCGATCTCGCCCTGCGAATGGCCGATCACCGCGTCGGGAACCACGCCCAGCGAGCGCCACAGCTCGGCCAGCGAAACCATCACCGCCCACAGCGCCGGCTGCACCACATCCACCCGGTCCAGCCCGGGCGCACCGGGCGCGCCGCGCATGACGTCGACCAACGACCACTCCACGTGTTCGGCGAGCGCCTTCTCGCAGCGCTGCAGGTGTTCGGCGAAAACCGGTGAACTGTCCAGCAATTCGGCTCCCATGCCGACCCACTGCGAGCCCTGCCCGGGAAACACGAACACCGTCTTGCCCACCGGTTGTGCCCGGCCCACCGCCACGCCCGCGCCCGGTGCGCCGGCGGCCATTTCCGCCAGCCCCTCCATGAGCCGCTCGCGGTCGGCGCCCACCACCACGGCCCGGTGCTCGAACAGCGACCGCGTCGAAACCAGCGACCAGGCCACGTCGACCGCACGCAAATCCGGGTCGTCGTGCACCCGCGCCAGTAACCGCGGACGCCTGGTTGGCCAGCGCCTCGGCCGAACGGGCCGACAGCACCCACGGCGCGGGCGCGTCATCGCCGA
This sequence comes from uncultured Actinomycetota bacterium, assembly GCA_963820045.1. GTDB lineage: Bacteria > Actinomycetota > Actinomycetes > Mycobacteriales > Mycobacteriaceae > Mycobacterium. The sequence goes on along the minus strand of CAWFYN010000006.1, from coordinate 193,943 downwards.
CCGGCACGGGGCTTTCGGGCTCCGTCGGCGGCTTGTTCGACGATGACGTGCGCATTGGTGCCGCTGATCCCGAACGACGACACCCCCGCCCGACGCGGCCGGTCCCGCGCCGGCCATTCCCGCGCCTCGGTCAGCAGCGACACCGCCCCCGCCGACCAATCCACATGCGGCGTAGCCACATCGACGTGCAACGTCTTGGGCATCACCCCGTGCCTGCATCGCCTGCACCATCTTGATCACCCCGCCGACGCCCGCCGCCGCCGACGTGTGGCCCATGTTGGACTTGATCGACCCCAGCCACAGCGGCCGGTCCGCCGGCCGGTCCTGCCCGTACGTCGCCAAAATCGCTTGTGCCTCAATCGGATCCCCGAGTGTGGTGCCCGTCCCGTGGCCCTCCACCAGATCCACGTCCGCCGCGCGCAGCCGCGCATTGGCCAGCGCGGCGCGGATCACCCGCTGCTGCGACGGCCCGTTGGGCGTCGCCAGTCCGTTCGAGGCGCCGTCCTGATTCACCGCCGATCCGCGCACCACCGCCAGCACCGGATGCCCCAACCGCCGCGCGTCGGACAATCGCTCCAGCACCAGCACGCCGACGCCTTCGGAAAAACCGGTGCCGTCAGCGGCACCCGCGTAGGCCTTGCACCGCCCGTCGGGGGCCAGCGCGCGCTGCCGGCTGAACTCGACGAACATCGCCGGGGTGGCCATCACCGTCACACCGCCGACCAGCGCCAGGTCGCACTCGCCGGAGCGCAACGACCGCGCCGCCAGGTGCATGGCCACCAACGACGACGAACACGCCGTGTCCACCGAAACCGCCGGGCCCTCCAAGCCCAGCACGTAGGCCACCCGGCCCGAAGCCACGCTCAACGTCGATCCGCGCAGCCCGTAGCGCTCCAGGTCCCCGGCACCCGCCCCTGTCCGCCGTACGAGCCGTGGAACACCCCGGCGAACACGCCCGTCGGCGAACCCCGCAGGGCGGCGGGGTCAATCCCGGCCCGCTCCAACGCTTCCCAGGACACCTCCAGCAACAAGCGCTGCTGCGGGTCCATCGCCAGCGCCTCGCTGGGTGCGATCCCGAAAAACGCGGCGTCGAAATCGGCCGACGTCGGACAGAAAGCCGCCGCACCGGGTGTAGGACTTTCCGACCGCGTCGGGGTCGGGATCGAACAGGCCCGCCAAATCCCAGCCCCGGTCGGCCGGAAAATCCGAGACCACGTCGCGGCCCTCCACCACCATCTCCCACAAGGCCTCCGGGGAATCCACGCCGCCCGGATACCGGCACCCCATCCCGACCACCGCCACGGGTTCGGTTGCCGCGGCCAGGTACTCGCGGGTCTCGCGCTTCAGCCGCTCGTTTTCCTTCAGCGACGCGCGAAGGGCCTTGACAAGCTCTTCGGGGTTGCTGGTCATGGGACGCGGCCTCTCGTATCACTCACAGCGATACTTCCGCAATCGGCAAGAAAACACGGGTCTTTGGTTCCATCACTAGATCTCTCAAGGCACAAGAAGCAACGCCTTAGCTCAGTGCCAGCGCAACAGTACGAGTTCGGAGCAGAATCCCGGACCCATCGCGATCATCAGGCCGGGGCTTCCGCTGGGCGGCGGCTTGGCGAGGGTGTCCCGCAGCACGTGCAGCACCGACGCCGACGAGAGATTGCCGATCTCGCCCAGCGAACGCCAGGTCAGTTCCAGCGCTTCCGGCGGCAGGCTCAGGCTGGCATTGATCGCGTCGATGATCTTCGGACCGCCGGGATGGCTGACCCAGGCGCCGATGTCGGTGGTCGTCAGCCCGTGCGCGCCCAGAAACCCGGTGACGTCCTGCTCGATGTGCTCCTCGACCACTTGGCGCCAGGTCCTTGGCCAGCACCAGCTCGAACCCGGCCGCGCCGACGTCGTAGCCCATGGTGCGCAGCGAATCGGGATACAGAGTGCTGCGCGAGTCGAGGATGCCGGGTCCGCCGGCGGCGACCTGTTCGGCGCGACGCTCGCCGACGGCGACCACCGCGCCCGCGCCGTCGGCGAACAGCGCACTACCGACCAGCCCCGGCCAGCGACGGCTTGTATCCCGGGTAGGTGAATGAGCAGAGCTCGACCGAGACCAGGGCCGCGACGCCGTCCGGCGCCCCCCGCAGGTAGTCGTGCAGCCGGGCCACGCCCGCCGCCCCGGCCACACACCCCAGGCCGAACAGCGGCACCCGGCGCACGTCGTCGCGCAGCCCCAGCCGCCCGGCGATCCGGGCGTCCAGGGAGGGCACCGCGAGGCCGGTGACCGTCGTCGTGATCAGCACATCCAGGTCCTGCGGCCGCAGGCCAGCCTCGTCGAGCGCGCCCGACAGCGCCTCGCAGCCGAGGTTGACCGCGTTTTCGATGAAGATCCGGTTCGCCATGCCGAAGTCGGTCAGCGTGGGATAGCTGCTCCAGTGGCAGCACCAGGTGGCGGCTGTTGACTTTGGCGCTGGCATGCAACTGCCGGACGATGTCTTCGTAGCCCTCGAACTCCGGGATGCCGACGAAAAAGTCGGTCAGCTCTCGCTGGGAATAGCGATACGGCGGCAAGGCACCGGACACGCCCGCGATGACGCTCATTGGCCCCACCCCTTGGTAACGAAGATCCGGGCCGAAAGGTTCGACCGGATCGCTTTCATCCGGAAGTTTAGTCGGCTTGGCACTGCCCGGCACAGAAACCAAAGTCCTCTCATCGGCTGCCCCGCAGCCGGTTCTTGAGCTGCTCACTGTCGGCCAGGACGGCTTCGAGCTGCTCGGCGACCCGGCCCGGCGCCGTCCCGCCCCGCGCGTCGCGCGACGACACCGAGCCCTCGATCGTCAGCACCTCACGCACCTCCGGGGTCAGCTCGGGGCTGATGGCGGCCAGCTCGTCGTCGGTGAGCTCGTCGAGCCCGACGGCGCGCCCCTCGGCCGCGCGCACGGCGGCCCCGGCGGCCTCGTGCGCGGAGCGGAACGGCACCCCGCGGCGCACCAGCCATTCGGCGATGTCGGTGGCCAGCGTGTACCCGGCCGGGGCCAGGGCGGCCATCCGCTCGACGTCGAACGTCAGGCTCGCCACCAGCCCGGCCATCGCCGGCAGCACCAGCTCCAGCTGGGCCACCGAGTCGAACACCGGCTCCTTGTCCTCCTGCAGGTCGCGGTTGTAGGCCAGCGGCTGGGCCTTCAGCGTGGCCAGCAGCCCGGCCAGGTTGCCGATCAGCCGCCCGGCCTTGCCGCGGGCCAGTTCGGCGATGTCGGGGTTCTTCTTCTGCGGCATGATCGAGCTGCCGGTGGACCACGCATCGTGCAACTTGACGTAGCCGAACTCCGTCGAGCTCCACAGGATGATGTCCTCGGCCAGCCGGGAGGTGTCCACGGCGATCATCGCGAAGACGAACGCGGCCTCGGCGGCGAAATCCCGTGCCGCGGTCGCGTCGATGGAATTGTCGGCGGCGGCCGCGAAACCCAGCTCCGCGGCGATCGCGTCCGGGTTCAGGCCCAGCGACGAGCCGGCCAGCGCCCCCGAGCCGTACGGGGACACGGCCGCGCGCCGATCGAGATCAACGATCCGGTCGACGTCGCGCAGCAGTGGGTGCGCGTGCGCGAGCAGGTGGTGGGCCAGCAGGACCGGCTGGGCGGACTGCAGGTGCGTCTTGCCCGGCATGATCGCCGTCGGGTGCGCGGCGGCCTGGCCGGCCAGCGCGGCCACCAGCTCCAGCGCCCCGGCCGCGACCCGGCGCACCGCGTCGCGCAGCCACATCCGGAACAGGGTGGCCACCTGGTCGTTGCGCGACCGCCCGGCCCGCAACCGCCCGCCCAGGTCGGGGCCGACCCGGTCGATCAGCCCGCGCTCCAGCGCGGCGTGCACGTCCTCGTCGGTCACCAGCGGCGTGAAGCTGCCGTCGGCGAGGTCCTCGGCGAGGCTGTCCAACCCGGCCAGCAGCCCGTCGCGCTGCTCGGAGGTGAGCAGTCCGGCGTGAAAGAGAATCACCGTGTGGGCCCGCGAGGCGACGATGTCGTAGGGGGCCAGCACCCAGTCGAAGTGGGTGGACTTGCTCAGGGCGGCCAGCGCGTCCGACGGGCCGTCGGCGAACCGCCCGCCCCAGAGCGAGCCCTCGCGGGTGCTCACGTTTCAGTCGTATCGTGGTTGGCGGCCAGGTCGCGGCGGGACGCGATCTTGGACGACAGCCCGTGCACGTAGACGAAGCCCTTCGCGGCCGACTGGTCGAAGCTGTCGCCCTCGTCGTAGGTGGCCAGGTTGAAGTCGTAGAGCGACTGCGCGCTGCGCCGGCCGTTGACGGCGATGTGCCCGCCGTGCAACACCATTCGGACCTCGCCCGTGACGTGCTCCTGGGTCTTCGCGACGAAGGCTTCCAGCGCCGTTTTCAACGGCGAGTACCAGAGCCCGTCGTAGACCAGCTCGGCCCAGCGTTGGTCGGTGTGGCGTTTGAAGCGGCCCAGTTCGCGCTCCAGGGTGACGTGTTCGAGCTCGGTGTGGGCGGTGATGAGCACCATCGCCCCGGGGGCCTCGTAGATCTCGCGGCTCTTGATGCCCACCAGCCGGTCCTCGACCACGTCGAGGCGCCCCACCCCCTGGCAGCCGGCGCGGCGGTTGAGCTCCTCGATGGCCTGCAGCATGGACACTCGCCTTGCCGTCGATCGACGCCGGCACCCCCCGCTCGAACCCGACGATCACCTCGTCGGGAGTGTTCCAGTTGATGGTGGGGTCCTCGGTATAGGCGTAGATGTCCTTGGTCGGCGCGTTCCAAAGGTGTTCCAGGAAGCCGGTTTCCACCGCGCGGCCCCACACGTTCTGGTCGATGGAGAACGGCGAGCGTTTGCTGACGTTGATCGGGATGGCGTTCTCCTCGGCGAACGCGATCGCCTTCTCCCGCGTCCACGCGTAGTCGCGGACCGGCGCCAGCACCTCCAAATCCGGTGCCAGCGAAGCGAATCCGACCTCGAACCGAACTTGGTCGTTGCCCTTTCCGGTGCAGCCGTGTGCGACGATGCTGCCGCCGTGCTCGCGGGCGGCCGCGACGAGGTGCTTGGCGATCAGCGGCCGGCTGATGGCCGACACCAGCGGGTAGCGGTCCATGTAGAGGGCGTTGTTCAAGACGGTGGGCAGGCAGTAGCCGTCGGCGAATTCGTCGCGGGCGTCGACGACGACGGCTTCCACCGCGCCGCAGTCCAGGGCCCGCTGGCGGACGAGCTCCATGTCCTCGCCGCCCTGGCCGAGGTCAATCGCCACCGCCACCACCTCGCGGCCGGTCTCCTTGCCGATCCAGCTGATCGCGACCGAGGTGTCCAGACCGCCGGAATACGCCAGGATGACGCGATCTGACATGAACCAATCTCCTTAGGTTGTGGTGAGGCTTTCGAGCGTGCGGGCCAGCTCGGCGCCGGTCATCGGGTCTCGGGCCGCGACGAAGACCGTGTCGTCGCCGGCGATGGTGCCGACGACGTACGGTAGCGCCGCCCGGTCGATCGCACTGGCCAAATAGTTGGCGCCGCCGGGCGGGGTGCGCAGCACCGCGAGGTTGGCGCTGGCGTCGGCCGACACCAGCAGCTCGCTGAGCAGCCGGGACAGCCGCGCCGTGCCGCCCGATACGCCGCGCACCGGGCTGCCGTCCTCGGGAACGATGTACACGCCCACGCCGCCGTCGGCGCCGCGCAGCTTCACCGCGCCCAGCTCCTCGAGGTCGCGCGACAACGTGGCCTGGGTGACCTCGATGCCCTCGTCGGCGAGCCGGGCCGCCAGTTCGCTTTGGCTGCTGATCGACGCCGACGACAGGATCGCCACGATGCGGTCTTGCCGGCCGGCGCGGGTGGTCTCGGGGGCGCTCTTGCTGCGGGTCATGAGCGCTGCTCCAGCAGCCACGCCAGCAGCGCCTTCTGGGCGTGCAGCCGGTTCTCGGCCTCGTCCCACACCGCGCTGGCCGGCCCGTCCATCACATCGTCGGTGATCTCGTCGCCGCGGTGGGCCGGAAGGCAGTGCAGCACAATGGCTTCCGGGTCAGCCAGGCCCAGCAGCCGTTTGTTGAGCTGGAACGGCCGGAACGGCTTGACCCGGTCCCGCCCGTCGTCCTCCTGCCCCATCGACGTCCAGGTGTCGGTCACCAGGACGTCGGCCCCGTCGGCGGCGCCGTCGGCGTCGGCGGTGAGAGTGACCGACGCGCCGGCGATTTCGGCGCGCTTGCGGGCCGCCGCCAGGACCGCGGGGTCGGGGCCGAAGCCGTCCGGCGCGGCGATGGTGACGTGGATGCCGGCGGTCACCCCGCCGAGCAGCAACGAGTGGGCCATGTTGTTGGCGCCATCGCCGAAGTAGGACATCCGCAGTCCCGCGAGCGATCCCTTGCGTTCGGCGATGGTCTGCAGGTCGGCGAGCACCTGGCAGGGATGGAACTCGTCGGAGAGCGCGTTGATCACCGGCACCGTCGACGCCTCGGCCATGGCCTCGAGCCGGTCCTGCCCGAACGTGCGCCACACGATGGCCTCGACGTAGCGGGACAGCACCCGCGCGGTGTCTCCCAGCGTCTCGTCGCGGCCCAGCTGCGTGCTGCGGGCGTCGACGACGACGGCGTGCCCGCCGAGCTGCGCGATGCCCACTTCGAACGAGAACCGGGTGCGGGTGGAGTTCTTGTCGAAGAGCACCGCGACGCCGCGCGGCCCCTCCAGCGGCCGGCGGCGCAGCGGGTCCTTCTTCAGCTCGGCGGCCAGCTGCAGCACCTCGGCCTGCTCACCGGGGGACAGGTCGTCGTCGCGCAGAAAGTGGCGGGGGGTCATGCTGCGGCCTCGTCCAGGATGCCCGGCAGCGCGCCGATGAAGCTGTCGAGCTGGGCTTCGGTGACGATCAGCGGCGGGGCCAGCCGGATGACGTCGGGCGCGGCGGCGTTGACCAGGAATCCGGCGTCCCGCGCGGCGTTTTCGGCGTCCTTGGCCCGCGGTGCGGTCAGCACGATGCCTTGCAGCAGCCCGCGTCCGCGCACGTGGTCGATCAGCGGGTGGTTCAGGGACTCGATGCCGTGGCGCACCGACTTGCCCAGCACCTCGGCGTGCCGGACCAGGTCCTCATCCGCGATCACCCGCAATACCGCCCGCGCCGCCGCGGCGCAGATCGGGTTGCCGCCGAAGGTGCTGCCGTGCAGGCCCGGCGTGAGCAGGTCGGCGGCCGGCCCGACGGCCAGGCAGGCGCCGATGGGCAGCCCGCCGCCGAGGCCCTTGGCCATGGTCACGACGTCCGGGGTGATGCCGTCGTGCTGGTGGGCGAAAAAGGCCCCGGTGCGGCCCATTCCGGTCTGCACCTCGTCGAGCACCAGCAGCGCGCCGTGCCGCGAGGTGATGTCGCGGGCGGCGGACAGATAACCCTCGGGCGGGACGACGACGCCGCCCTCCCCCATGATCGGTTCGAGGAACACCGCGGCCGTGGCGTCGTCGACCGCGGCGGCCAGCGCGTCGGCGTCACCGTAGGGCACGTGCGTGACGTCGCCGGGCAGCGGCGCGAACGGCGCCTGCTTGCTGGGCTGACCGGTGAGCGCCAGCGAGCCCATGGTGCGGCCGTGGAATCCGCCCTGCGCCGCAACCAGTTTCGTGTGCCCGGTGAGCCGCGACAGCTTGAACGCCACCTCGTTGGCCTCGGTTCCGGAGTTGCAGAAGAACACCCGCGCCGGTTTTTCAGACCCCAGCAGGGCCACCAGTTCTTCGGCCAGCGCGATGGCCGGCTCGCTGGCATACAGGTTCGAGGTGTGGCCCAGCGTCGCCATCTGCCGCGTGACGGCCTCGATGATCGCGGGGTGACGATGACCGAGGACGTTGACCGCGATGCCACCCAGCAGGTCCAGGTACGTGTTGCCGTCCACGTCGGTGACCACGGCGCCGTCGCCGGCGGCCAGGGCCAGCGGCGGGGTGCCGTAGTTGTTCATCATCACGGCTTCCCAGCGTTGCTGCAGATCCGCAGTCGTCACGCGCGCACCACCTTGGTGCCGGTGCCCGTATCGGTGAAAAGCTCCACCAGCACGCAGTGTTCGACCCTGCCGTCGATGATGTGCGCGCTGGGCATGCCCGCGGTGACCGCCCGCAGGCACGCTTCGACCTTGGGGATCATGCCCGCCTCCAGCGTGGGTAGCAGTTTCGAGAGTGTGGCGGTGTCGATCTCGCTGACCAGCGATTCCCGGTCCGGCCAGCTGGTGTAGAGGCCCTCGACATCGGTGAGCATCAAGAGCTTTTCGGCCCGCAGGGCCTCGGCGAGCGCCGCGGCGGCGGTGTCGGCGTTGATGTTGTGCACCACACCCTCGGCGTCCGGGGCGAGCGTCGACACCACCGGAATGCGGCCCGCCGCAATCAGGTCCAGCACCGCGGCGGTGTTGACCCGCTCGACGTCCCCGACCAGGCCGATGTCGGTGACCACGCCGTCGACGGTGACGCTGCGCCGCACGGCGGTGAACAGTTGCGCGTCCTCGCCGGTGATGCCGACGGCGTAGGGGCCGTGCGCGTTGATCAGGTTGACCAGTTCGCGGCCCACCTGGCCGAACAACACCATCCGCGCCACGTCGAGCACTTCCGGTGTGGTGACCCGGAAGCCGCCCTTGAAGCCGCCCCCGATCCCGAGCCGTCGCAGCATGGCGGTGATCTGCGGGCCGCCGCCGTGCACGATGACGGGGTGGATGCCGCAGTTGCGCAGGAAGGCCATGTCGGCGGCGAAGGCGTGCCGCAGCGTGTCGTCGGTCATGGCGTTGCCGCCGTACTTGATGACGACGATCTTGCCGTACAGCTGCTTGAGCCAGGGCAGCGCTTCGGCCAGCACCTGCGCCTTGACAGCGGTGGACAACTGCGTCGGTGTTGATGCTCATGAGCTGTATGCCGAGTTCTCTTCGACGTAGGCGTGCGACAGGTCGGTGGTGCGGACGGCGGCGCGGCCGTCACCCACCCGCAGGTCGACGGTGATGTCGATGTCGGCGCCGGACAGGTCCACCTCGCGGGCACCCGGCGCCCCGACCCCGTCGACGCACACGGCAAAGCCGTTGAACGACACCGTGATTCGATCAGGATCCAGCGCGATCGGCGCCATGCCGACGGCCGCCAGCACGCGGCCCCAGTTGGGGTCGGACCCGAACACGGCGGTCTTGACCAGGCTGTCGCGGGCGATCACCCGCGCGGCGGTCAGCGCGTCGTCGTCGGACGCCGCCCCGGTGACGGTGACGGTTACGCGCTTGGTCACGCCCTCGGCGTCGGCCTGCAGCTGTGCGCACAGGTCGTCGCACACCCGCAGTACGGCGTCGTCGAGGTCGGCCTGGCGCGGGGGCGATCCCGCTGGCCCCGGAGGCCAGCAGCAGCACGGTGTCGTTGGTCGAGCAGCTGCCATCGATGTCGAGCCGGTCGAAGGTGCGCGCGGCGGCGCGGCGCAGCGCGTGGTCGAGCGCCGCGGGTTCAGCGTCCGCGTCGGTGGTGAGCACGCAGAGCATGGTGGCCAGCGACGGCGCCAGCATGCCCGCGCCCTTGGCCATCCCGCCGACCGTCCAGTTGCCGGGGTGGTGCAGCGCAACCTGTTTCGGGACGGTGTCGGTGGTCATGATCGCGCGGGCGGCCTCGTCACCGCCGCTCAGCCCGCCGGCCATGTCCTGCACGATCGCGCGTACCCCGGCCAGCACCTTATCCATCGGCAACCGGTCACCGATCAACCCCGTGGAGCAGACCGCGACCTCGATGGCGCCGGTCTCGGTCCCCCAGTCCGACAACGCGGCCGCGACGGCTTCGGCGGTGGCGTGGGTGTCCTGGAAGCCGCCCGGGCCGGTGCAGGCGTTGGCGCCGCCGGAGTTCAGGATCACCGCGCGCAGCGCTCCGGTGGTCAGCACCTGCTGGGTCCAGCGCACCGGCGCGGCCTTGACCTTGTTGCGGGTGAACACACCGGCGGCCGCGTAGTCGGGTCCCTCGTTGAAGACCAGGGCCAGGTCGCGGTTGCCCGACGCCTTGATTCCGGCGGCGATGCCGGCGGCCCGGAACCCGGCCGGCGCGGTGACGCCCTGTTCGCGCACCAAGCGGCCGCCGTCGGCCGTGTCGGGTCACGGCGCGACCCCGACCACGGAAAGGCCTTCGGTCTCCGGCCATCCCAGCGCCAGGTTCATCGCCTGCACCGCGGCGCCGGCCGTGCCCTTGACCAGGTTGTCGATGGCGGCGATCGCCACGAAGGTCTGCGGCGGCCTCGTCCACCGCGACGGCGACGTGCGCCGCGTTGCTGCCGATCACCGCACCCGGTGCGGGGCAGCTGTCCCTCGGGCATCAGGTAGACGAAAGGCTCCGCGTCGTAAGCCTTTTCGTAGGCCGCCCGCAGCTGGGACAGCGGCGAGCGGGTGCGCGCGGTGCAGGTCGCCAGGATGCCACGCGACGTCGGGATCAGCACCGGGGTGAACGACACCGTGACGGCGCGGTCGGTGACGGCTCCCAGCCCCTGGGCGATCTCGGGGGTGTGCCGGTGGGCCCCGGCGATGTTGTAGGCGCGCGCGGACCCGATGACTTCCGAGCCGAGCAGGTCGGTCTTGGCGGCGCGACCGGCTCCGGAGGTGCCGCTGACGGCGACCACCGTGACGGCGGGCTCGATCAGGTCCTCGGCCACCGCGGGCAGCAACGCCAGCAGCGCCGCGGTCGGGTAGCAGCCCGGGACGGCGATGCGGCGCGCGCCGCGCAGCCGCTCACGCGCGCCGGGCAGTTCCGGCAGACCGTACGGCCAGCTGCCGGCGTGCGGGGAGCCGTAGAACCGCTCCCACGCGGCGGCGTCGGTGAGCCGGAAGTCGGCGCCGCAGTCGATGATCAGGGTGTCGGGGCCCAGCTGTTCGGCCAGCGCGGCGGAATGCCCGTGCGGCAGCGCCAGGAAGACCGCGTCGTGGCCGGCGAGCACGGCGAGTTCGGTGGGCTCGACCGCCCGCTGGGCCAGCGGCGTCAGGTGCGGATGGTGCTCGCCGAGCGTGCTGCCGGCGCTGGTCGCGGCGGTCAGCGAACCGATGGTGAGCCGGCCGTCGGCGTAGGCCGGATGCCCGAGCAACAGGCGCAGGATTTCCCCGCCCGCGTAGCCGCTGGCCCCGGCAACCGCCACCCTCAATACGTCGGCCATTCCGCCGATTCTGCATGGTTATGCATTGCTTTGCAAATCCATTCTCAGCGGTGCTAGGCGCGCAGTTCGGCGCCGACCCGCTCGGCGGCGCGTCGCACCGCGGCATCGCGGGCCGCGCTGGCGTCGTCCTCGGTCAGCGTGCGGTCCGGCGCGCGGAAACGCAGGGCGAAGGTCAGCGACTTGCGATCCTCCCCGATCTGCGGGCCGGTGAAGACGTCGAACAGTTGAAGGTCTTCCAGCAGTTCGCCGGCGCCCTGCCGGACGGCGTCGGCCACCGCTTGCGCGGGCACGTCGGCGGGCACCACAAGGCTGACGTCCTGGAAGACGGCCGGGAACGGCGACACCGCGGGCGCCGGCAACGCCTCGGCGATGGGAATCGCATCGAGGTTCAGCTCGACGGCGCAGGTGCCGCTCGGCAGCCCGGAGCGTTCGATCACGGCCGGATGCAGCTGCCCCGCGTGACCGACGACGGTCTCCCCGACGAGCACCTCGGCGCACCGCCCCGGATGCCACGGCAGGTGCTGGGCGGCCCGCAGGCTCACCTCGACCCCGCTGGCGCGGGCGATGATCCGCACCGCCTCGAACGCGTCGGCGGCTTCGGCGCGGCCGCCCGGGACCCCAGGGCCCGCGCGCGCTCGCGCAGGCCCGCCAGCACCGCGCGCGACGTGTTGCGGTTGGCGGGGCAACGAGGCATCCAGCACGGCGATCTCGGTGTCGGTCGGGCGGCGGTGCACCGGGATGGGCTGCACGCCGCGGGTCTCCTCGGTCGGTTGCACCACCTGCGCCAGGGCGTACAGCGCGACATCGACCAGACCGCGGGACACGTTGCGCACCAACGCTTCCAGCAGCGCGGGCAGCAGCGTGGTGGCCAGATGCGGGCGGTCGGCCTCCAGCGGGTTGAGCACCTGCGTGGTCGTGCGTCGCGGGTCGTCGGCCGGCAGGCCCCACAGGTCGAACACGCCCGGCGGGCAGGAACGGCGTCGGCAGGATCTCGACGTAACCGGATTGGGCGAGCGATTTGCCGATGGCGCGGCGGCGCTTCTGCCGCGGGGTGAGGCCCCGGCCCGCGGGGGCCGAGGGCAGCACCGACGGGATGGCCTCCAGCCCCTGAAGTCGCAGCACTTCCTCGACGAGGTCGGCGGGCTGCAACAGGTCGGGTCGCCAGCTCGGCGGCGTCACCACCAGCGTGTCGCCCTCCTCGGTCACCAGCGCCCCGATCTGCGCCAGGCGCCGCGCGGTGGTGCCGGCGGGGTAGCCGACCCCGGCGATCCGGTCGGGCAGGTCGGCGGAGATCCGGATCGGCGACCCAGCCCAGTCCTGCCTCGGTGGGTCGCCCCGCCAATCGGTCAGCTCTTCCGACACCGCTCCCCCGGCGATGTCGACGAGCAGCGCGGCGCATCGGTCCAGCGCGGCGACCGAGATGGCCGGGTCCACGCCGCGCTCGTAGCGCCGGGCGGCCTCGCTGGGCAGGTGCAATCGGCGCTGGGTGCGCGAGACCGCGGCCGGGTCCCATACGGCGGCCTCCAGCAGCACTTCGGTGGAGTCGGTGCGCACCTCGGTGCTTGCCGCGCCCATCACGCCGCCGATCGCCGCGGTCGTCCGGTCGTCGACGATGAGGACATCGGCCGGATCGAGCCGGCGCTCGATGTCGTCGAGGGTGACGACGGTCTCGCCGGGCCGGGCGAACCGTACGCCGAGGCCCCCGGAGATGCGGTTGCAGTCATGCGCATGCATGGGGTGGCCGAGTTCCAGCATCACGTAGTTGGTGACGTCCACCGCCGGCGAGGCCGCCCGGATGCCGGCCAGCAACAGCCGGCGTTGCAGCCACCACGGGGACACGGCGGCGGGGTCGATGCCGGTCACGGGCCGCAGGGCGAACCGGCGGACACCGGTTTCGGCCTGCACGGTCAACGGCCAGGCCTCGCCGTTGGCCGGCAACGGCTTGACCACCTCGTCGCTGGCGGGGTCGACGAAGTCCAGGTCGTAGGCGCAGGCCACCTCGCGGGCCAGGCCGCGCACCGACATGCCGTAGCCCCGGTCGGGGGTGATCGCCAGGTGGAAGACCACGTCGTCCAGGCCCAGCACCGCGGCGCCGTCGGCTCCGGGTTCGGCGGTGCCGGGCGGCAGCACCAGGATCCCGGAATGGTCGGCGCCCAAACCGAGTTCGGCCGCCGAGCAGATCATCCCGTCGGAAGTGCGGCCGTAGGTGTTGCGAGTCGCGATGGCGAGGCCGCCGGGTAGGGTGGCGCCGGGCAGTGCGACGACGACCAGGTCCCCGACCGCAAAGTTGCTTGCGCCACAGACGATCTCGCGTTGCTGGTCCGCACCGACATCGACCAGGCAGGCCCGGACTGGCTTCTTGAAACCGGTGAGCTCCTCGATATCGGTCACGCGCGCCACGGTCAGCGGGCCGTCCACCGGGCCGAGGGGGACGACCTCCTCGACCTCGTGGCCGATCCGCACCAGCGTCTGCTCGAGCTCAGCGGGCGCGACATCCCAGCCCGGGGCGCCCGCCTGGACGACTTCGCGCAGCCAGCTGTAGGGGACGCGCATCAGGCACCCACCCCGAACGGCAACGAGAACCGGACGTCGCCTTCGACCATGTCGCGCATGTCCGGGATGCCGTTGCGGAACTGCAGGGTGCGTTCCAGGCCCATCCCGAATGCGAATCCGGAGTAGACGTCCGGGTCAATTCCCGCGGCCCGCAACACGTTTGGGTGCACCATGCCGCAGCCACCCCACTCCACCCAGCCGGCACCGCCCTTCTTGCCGACGAACCACACGTCGACCTCGGCGGAGGGTTCGGTGAACGGGAAGAAGTGCGGCCGAATCCGGGTGCGCGCCTCGGGGCCGAACTCGGCGCGGGCGAACGCGTCGAGGGTGCCCCGCAGATGCGCCATGGACAGGCCGCGGTCCACGGCCAACCCTTCGACCTGGTGGAAGACGGGCGTGTGGGTGGCGTCGAGTTCGTCGGTGCGAAAGGTGCGGCCGATCGAGATGACGTAGACGGGCAGCTCATGGGCCAGCAGGGTCCGCACCTGCACCGGCGAGGTGTGGGTGCGCAGCAGCTGCCGGGAGTCGCCCGGCGCGATGTGGAAGGTGTCCTGCTCGCTGCGGGCGGGGTGGTCCGCGGGGAAGTTGAGGGCGTCGAAGTTGAACTGCTCGGTTTCGACTTCGGGTCCCTCCGCCAACTCCCACCCCATCGCGATGAAGGTGTCGGCGATGTGCTCGGCCAGGATCGTGATCGGGTGCCGGGCGCCGATCGGCTGCCGGTTCGACGGCAGCGTGACGTCGATGCCCTCGGCGGCCAGCACCGCCGCGTCGCGTTCGGCGCGCAGCGTCACCAGTCGTTCGTCGTAGCTGCGTTGGGCCTCGCTCCGCGCGGAATTGACGCGCTTACCGGCGTCGGCGCGCTCGTCCTTGGGGACGCTGCCCAGCGCCTGCCGCGCCAGCGCCAGGGGTGAGCGGTCACCCAGGTGCTCGGTCTTCACGCGTGCCAACGCGTCCAGATCGCCGGCGAGCGCGATCGCCTCCCGGGCGGCACCGACCGCCTTGGCCAAGGCGTCCGGTGACAGGTCGACGGGCTGAGCACCCACGCGGCGACACTCTCCTTGCTGATGAGGGGCTGGGGAGGAAGATTGCCCAGCGGCAAGTGCCGATCATAGTGATGCGGTGCGTGCGGCCCGGCGGGCGCTTGGAGAGAAGGGTCGGCCGGACGGCCGGCGAGGCGCCTAGCCCGTCGTGACCGGCTGCGGGCCGGTCAGCGCGTCGTCCACCACCGGCAGCGCGCTGCGCCCGGTGGCGAACTGCACGAGCTTGTGCGCGGCCAGCGCGCCCAGGATCCCGAATGCCGGCGCGGCGGCCATCGTGCCCCAGTGGTGGGCGAGGACCAGGAAGCCGAAGCCCGACGAGGCCACCAGCATCAGGGACCGCACCGGCGTCCAATGGATCGGCTGGCGGAACCGGGCGGACACCAGCACGCCCAACACCACGGCGACGGTGTGACCGGCGTCGGTGAAATCGCCGCCGATGATCGCCGAGGCCAGGCCCGCCGAGACCCACCAGCCGACCCAGGCGGCCCGCCAACGCTGGGGAATCACCGCCGTCATCGCCCCGAGCACCGCCAGGGCGCCGTAGCTCATCCCGACATCGCTGACGCGGGTGATCGACAGCGGCAGCCAGCCGAACTCCACCGACGTGGCGAGGGCGGCGGCCACGAGCAGCGTCGCGCCGATGTGCCCGACGACGAACGCCACAACCAGCCTGAGAGTGCTCAGGTGCAGCTCGCCGAGCGCGAGCAGGCAGGTGAGGAAGGGCAACCAGAAGTAGAACGGACCGGCGTCGACGACCAGCGCGCTGCCCAGCAGGGTTCCCACGTGGCCATGGGCCAGGTTGTGCAGGTTGGTGCTGGCGCGCTCGACCAGGACCTCATGCGCGTGCGGGCCGAGCGCCAGGATGGCACAGCTGATGGCGAGCAGGACCGCCACGTATCCCACCGTGAACTGGACCCGGGCAAGCCGGGAGAAGATGCCCCCAAACATTGCCTCCATTATGACGGTTAATTTGTTTCGGAAGTGTGATCGGACGCTGTCAACTCCCTTAGAGCCCTCAAACGATATATCGCCAAGTCGGCCGGCACCCCCGTGCTCTTGCCCGCAAACACCGATTTACGTGCACGTTTGGCGACGACGCCCATCGCATCCAGTTCGCTCTGGGTGATCAGGTCGAGTGTCGAACTCGACACCATGACCCCGCCTTTGGTGGCGCGTTCCATCACCCGGGCGGCGATGTTGACGTCCACCCCGAGCCAGTCCGCCGCCAACTTCTGGGGCCGCCCGGTGTGGATCCCGACCCGCATCCGCGGCGTGTAGCCCGCCACCTCGACCGACTTCAACGCCTCTTTGGCGGCCAACACCGCCCGCACCGCGACCGTCGGATCGCCGAGTACGGCCATGAGGCCGTCGCCCATCCGTTTGACGATGTGGCCACCGGCGTCCAGCAGCGGCGGCTCCACTGCCCGCGCCACCTGGCGCAGCAGGCTGAGCGCCGCCTCGTCACCGGCCTCCAAGGACCACGACGAGAAGCCCACCAGGTCGGTGAACACCAGCGTCACCTCGGGATTCGCGGGCCGTCGAGAAACCGACTCGGTCAGCGCCTGCCACACCTGCAACACCCCGAGGCCGACTTCACGCGAAACCGCGTCGCGGTCCCCCAGCAGCCGGTCCGCGGCGCGCGCGGCGGCCCGGGGCCCGCCGTCGCCGGCCGTGGACAGCGGGTCGCCGAACTCGGGATCGCCGGGTAGCAGCCGTCGCGCGCGGCGGATGAAGGCCACCGCGCCAGGGCTGCGGTTTCGGCTGTGCAACCACTGCGACGCGCTGTGCGCCGAGACGGGGGAACTCGGTGGCGAGTCGGATGGCGTCACCGTGGATTCATCGGGGTCGCCCGAATCCGAATGGCGATGCGCGACTTCCACCTGGCCAGGTTATTTCCTTCCGCCGGAGGCGGGCAACGAAGGCCCCGCGGTCTGTGCCACAGCTCGCAACGTACCGCCTGATCACGGCGGCGCCACGCCGCTATGGAAGCTCGATAACACCGGGGCGGCGCACCGCCGAAATCATAGACAACGCACGTTGTCAAAGTTATCGTGAGCCAAGGAGGCCGAGATGACTGCCATTCCAACGAAATCCGACGATCCGCTCGGACCAGACTCCCTGACCTGGAAGTACTTTGGCGATCTGCGCACGGGAATGATGGGTGTGTGGATCGGCGCGATCCAGAACATGCACCCGGAGCTGGGCGCGGGCGTCGAGGAGCATTCGATCCTGCTGCGCGAGCCGCTGCAGCGGGTGGCACGCTCGGTGTATCCGATCATGGGCGTCGTCTACGACGGTGACCGTGCGGCCCAGACCGGGCGACAGATCAAGAGCTACCACCACACCATCAAGGGCGTCGACGCGTCCGGACGCCGGTATCACGCGCTGAATCCGGAAACGTTCTACTGGGCGCACGCCACCTTCTTCATGCTGGTGATCAAGGTGGCCGAGTACTTCTGCGGGGGCTTGACGGAGGCCGAGAAGCGGCAGCTGTTCGACGAGCACGTGCGGTGGTACCGGATGTACGGGATGAGCATGCGTCCGGTGCCCACCTCCTGGGAGGAGTTCCAGGACTACTGGGACCGGGTTTGCAGCGACGAACTCGAAATCAACCAGGCGACGCTGGACATCTTCAAAATCCGGATCCCCAAACCGAAATTCGTGCTGATGCCCACGCCGATCTGGGACCAGATGTTCAAGCCGCTGGTCGCCGGCCAGCGCTGGATCGCCGCCGGCTTGTTCGAGCCCGCGGTTCGCGAGAAGGCGGGCATGCGCTGGACACCGGGCGACGAGGTGCTGCTGCGCCTGTTCGGCAAGGTCGTCGAACTGGCCTTCCTGGCGGTTCCCGACGAGATCCGCCTGCACCCGCGCGCGCTGGCCGCCTACCGCCGGGCCGAGGGCCGGCTTCCCACCGACGCGCCGCTGGTGGAGGCGCCGCCGTTCATGGCACCGCCGCGCGACCGCCGCGGGCTGCCCATGCATTACTTCCCGCCGCGGCCGCGCTCGGCTCTCGATCCGGCGAAGGCGCTCATGGAACGCGCCGGCTCGCTGGTGCACGGGACGCTGTCGCTGGCGGGCCTGCGGCCGGCGCGGGGGCGCGTCAGGGCCGCCTGAGGGTGCCCAGCGCCTGCGCGCTCTGGTAGAGACAGATGGCCGCGGCGGAGGCCACGTTCAGGCTTTCGGCACCGCCGGACATCGGGATGCGCATGCGGTGATCCGCGGCTTCCGCGATTTCGCTTGGCAGACCCCGTGATTCGGGCCCGAACATCCACGCCGTCGGCCTGCCGAGCAGTGCCGCGGCCTCGTCGAGGCGCGTCTCGCCATCCACCGTGGTGGCCAGCACCTGCAGCCCGGCCTCGTGCACGGCGCCCAGCGCCGCGGTCACGTCGGGCGCGGCGACCACCGGAATCGAGAAGATGCTGCCGGCCGAGGCGCGCAGACATTTGCCGTTGTACGGGTCCACGCTGTGCCCGCCGAGGATCACCCCCTGCGCGCCCATGGCGTCGGCGATGCGAATGACCGTGCCGGCGTTGCCCGGCTCGCTGATCTCCACGGCGACCGCGATCAGCCGCGGCGCACCGGCCAGCACGTCCGCCAACCGGGTTGCCGGCATTTCGCAGACCGCCACCAGTCCCGTGGGGGTGACGGTGTCGGACAGCGCCTTAGCGGCCCGCTCGCTGACCAGCTGGACCGGACAGCGCTGCGCGCCAAGCAAAGACGCGTACCGTTGCGCGGCGACTTCGGTGACGAAGACATCGCGGACCAGACCGCGGGCGGCGGCGGCCTCGACCAGGTTGGAGCCTTCGGCGAGGAATCGCCCCGCCCGCCGGCGGCCGACGTGGCGATGCAGTTTGACCGCCGCGGTGACCCGGGCCGAACGTTCGGTCAGCACCTGCACATCGGAAGCCGGGCTAGGCGGCCTCTCCGGAATCCGAGGGAGCGTTGACGTCCTCGGGCAGCGCGGCCCGAGCGACGTCAACCAACGCGGTGAACGCAGCGGGATCGGTGATCGCGATGTCGGCGAGGTTCTTGCGGTCCACTTCCACACCCGCGGCCTTCAAACCCTGGATCAGCCGGTTGTAGGTGATGTCGTTGGCGCGTGCCGCCGCATTGATCCGCGAGATCCACAGTTTCCGGAACTCACCCTTGCGCGCGCGGCGGTCGCGGTAGGCGTAGTTCAGTGAATGCAGCTGCTGCTCTTTGGCTTTGCGGTAGAGCCGCGATCGCTGGCCGCGATAGCCCTTCGAGGCATTGAGAATGCTGCGCCTCTTCTTGTGGGCGTTGACCGCCCGCTTCACGCGTGCCATGGATGTTCCTACTCTCGTTCAAAAGTAAATGGTCGGATGCCGGCACCAACTGGCCCCGGCGCGATGGTCAGCCGTTCAGCAGCTTGTTAACCCGCTTGGTGTCGTTCGCCGACACCGTCGTGCGGCCTTCCAGCCGCCGAGTCCGGGTGGACGGCTTGTGCTCGAGCAGGTGCCGGCGATTGGCTTTCTCGCGAAGGATCTTGCCGGTTCCGGTGCGCCGGAACCGCTTCGAAGCCCCGCTGTGCGTCTTGGCTTTGGGCATGTTTCCTCTAGTTCTTCGTTTCTCGCTGTTTCGGGTTGGCTCAGTTGGGTGATGGGTTGGTGTCCGCGGCCTCATCGACGTCGGATGTCGCACCGTCCCCCGGTCCTTCGGGGTGCCGCGCCCTGGCGCGAGTCTTCGCGCCGCGGTGCGGGGCCAGCACCATCGTCATGTTGCGGCCGTCCTGCTTGGCGGACGTTTCGACGAAGCCGTATTCGGCGACGTCCGCGCCCAGCCGCTGCAGCAAGCGGTAGCCCAATTCGGGCCGCGACTGCTCACGTCCGCGGAACATGATGGTCACCTTCACCTTCGAACCCGCCTCCAGAAAGCGGATCACGTGGCCCTTTTTGGTCTCGTAATCGTGATCGTCGATCTTTGGTCGCAGCTTCTGCTCTTTGACGACGGTCTGCTGCTGGTTACGGCGGGATTCGCGCGCCTTTTGCGCCGCCTCGTATTTGAACTTGCCGTAGTCCATGATCTTGCAGACCGGCGGTCTGGCGTTCGGGGCAACTTCGACAAGGTCGAGATCGGCGTCCGCAGCGACGCGCAGTGCGTCTTCGATGCGCACTATGCCTACCTGCTCTCCCCCGGGGCCGATCAATCTGACTTCAGGTACACGGATGCGCTCGTTGACGCGGGTCTCAGTGCTGATGGGGCCTCCCTTGTTGGGCTTATGGGTGTCCTGCAACCACGGCCAGGGCCTGGGTCCGTTTCGGATTCAGCGGCGGAAACACCACACCACCAGCAGAAAAGCCCTGCAATTGCAGGGCCCAATGCCGACCGATCACGGCTTGCATGGTCAAGCCGCCCGCGTTGCCCGCGGACCAGACATGCGTGATGCCTGTGACCGGACCGCCAAGCCTTGAAGAAATATCGTGGCCCGCGGTGGGAGTGGGACTCCACTTACTGTTCCTGGCCTTCGCCGGGATGGTCGCGCAGGCCAGTTTAGCAGCCACGGGGCGGCTTTTCGCACTTCGTCCCCGGCGCCCGTCCGGCACGCGCCAATACGCTCCCGCAGCCGGGTCAACTATTGCTAGCCACTCTTAGCGCTTCGCCAAGCATTTCACGGATTGAGGGCATATCCTCGCGGTCTGTGACACTCGCTTCATCTCGTCCGGGATCCCGTTCGGGGCCTCGCGGTCGGTCGCATTCCCGGTATCGCTGGGTACCGGCGGCGGCCGGGTGGTCCGTGGGCGTCATCGCCACGGTGTCGCTGCTGGCCAGCGTGTCCCCGGTGATCCGGTGGACGATCAAGGTCCCCCGCGAGTTCATCAACGACTACCTGTTCAACTTCCCCGACACCAGCATCGCGTGGTCGTTCGTGCTGGCGTTGCTGGCCGCGGCCCTGACCGCGCGGAAGCGGATCGCCTGGCTGCTGTTGCTCGGCCAGATGATCCTCGCCGCCGGGTTGAACGCCGCCGACATCGCCGCGGGCGACAACACTGCCGCCGAGACCTTCGGGGAGAACCTCGGGTTCGCGGTGCACATCGTCGCGATCGTGCTGCTGGTGCTGGCCTACCGGGAGTTCTGGGCCAAAGTGCGCAAAGGCGCGCTGGTCAAAGCGGCGGCCGTGCTGGTCGCCGGAGATGTGATCGGAATCCTGATGTCCTGGGGCCTGGTGGAGTTGTGGCCCGGAACGCTGGCGCGCCCAGACCGCCTGCCCTACGTGGCCAACCGGGTGGTCGGATTCGCCCTGGCCGATCCGGACCTGTTCACCGGCAAGCCACATGTGTTCCTCAACGCGATTTTCGGCCTGTTCGGCGCACTGGCGCTGATCGTGGCGACCATCGTGCTCTTCCAATCCCAGCGCGCCGAAAACGCGCTGACGGGTGAGGACGAGTCGGCCATCCGCGGGCTCCTCGAGTTGTACGGCAAGAACGACTCGCTCGGTTACTTCGCGACCCGCCGGGACAAGTCGGTGGTGTTCGCCCAGAGCGGCCGCGCCGCCATCACCTACCGCGTCGAGATCGGCGTGTGCCTGGCCAGCGGTGACCCGATCGGCGACCCGCGGGCGTGGCCGCAGGCCATCGATGCGTGGCTGCGGCTGTGCCAAAGCTACGGCTGGGCGCCGGGCGTCATGGGCGCCAGCACGCAGGGAGCGCGGGTATATCGGGAAGCCGGGCTGAACGCACTGGAGTTGGGCGACGAGGCGATTCTGCGGACCGCCGACTACCGGCTGTCCGGACCCGACATGCGCGGAGTGCGCCAGGCCGTGACGCGGGCCCGCCGGGCCGGGCTGACGGTGCGGATCCGGCGGCACCGCGACATCTCGGCCGAGGAAATGGCCAAGACGATCACCCGCGCCGACGCCTGGCGCGACACCCAGACCGAGCGCGGCTTTTCCATGGCGCTGGGCCGGCTGGGCGATCTGGCGGACGGGGATTGCCTGCTGGTCGAAGCGTTGGACCGCGACGGCACCGTCGTGGCGATGCTGTCGCTGGTCCCGTGGGGCACCACCGGTGTCTCCCTGGACTTGATGCGCCGCTCTCCGCAATCCCCGAACGGCACCATCGAGCTCATGGTCAGCGATCTCGCCCTGACCGCCGAAACCCTTGGCATCAGCCGAATTTCGCTGAACTTCGCGATGTTCCGCTCGGCGTTCGAACAGGGCGCCCAGCTCGGCGCCGGCCCGGTTGCCCGGTTGTGGCGAGGGCTGCTCCTGTTCTTCTCGCGGTGGTGGCAGCTGGAGACGCTGTACCGCTCGAACATGAAGTACCAGCCCGAATGGGTCCCGCGCTACGCGTGCTACGAGGACGCGCGCCTGATCCCCCGGGTGGGCGTCGCGTCGGTGATCGCGGAGGGCTTCCTGGTGCTGCCGTTCACCCGGCGCGACAAGGTGCACACCGGCCATCACCCGGCCGTACCCGCCAGGCTGGCGGAGTCGGGCCTGCTGCATCACGACGGCTCGGCACCCGACGTGAGCGAATTGGAAAAACGACGTGACGCCGCTGAACTCGAGGAGTCGACAGCCCGCCTGCCCGAGCAGGTGCGGGTGCGCCTGGCCAAGTTGAAGATATTGCGGCGCAACGGGATTGACGCCTATCCGGTGGGGTCTCCGCCCAGCCACACCGTGCCCCGGGCGCTCGAGGCGGACGACCTGGAAACCGTCTCGGTGTCGGGCCGGATACTGCGGATACGCGACTACGGCGGGGTGTTGTTCGCCCAGCTGCGGGACTGGTCGGGCGAATTGCAAGTGCTGCTGGACAATTCACGTCTGGAGCACGGCCACACCGCGGATTTCACCGCGGCCATCGACCTTGGTGACCTGGTCGAGATGACCGGGCACATGGGCTTTTCCAAAAACGGAACCCGCTCGTTGATCGTGCGCGACTGGCGGATGATCGGTAAGTGCCTGCGGCCCCTGCCGAACAAGTGGAACGGGCTGACCGACCCCGAGGCGCGGGTGCGGACCCGCTACGTCGACCTGGCGGTCAATCCCGAGTCCCGCCAGCTGATCACGGCGCGCGCCAGCGTGCTGCGCTCCGTCCGGGAAACGCTGTTCGCCAAGGGGTTCATCGAGGTCGAGACGCCGATGCTGCAGCAGATCCACGGCGGAGCGACCGCCCGGCCGTTCGTCACCCACATCAACACCTATGACATGGACCTGTTCCTGCGCATCGCGCCCGAGCTTTACCTCAAGCGGTTGTGCGTCGGTGGCGTTGAGCGGGTTTTCGAGCTGGGCCGGGTCTTCCGCAACGAGGGGGTCGACTTCAGCCACAACCCGGAGTTCACGCTGCTGGAGGCCTACCAGGCGCACGCCGATTACAAGGTCTGGATCGACGGCTGCCGCGAGCTCATTCAAAACGCCGCGCAGGCCGCCAACGGGGAGCAGACCGTGCTGCGGCCCCGCACCGGCACCTCCTCCTCGGGCGCCGACGGTGGCCTCCAACCGGTGGATATCTCCGGAGAGTGGCCGGTGAAGACCGTGCACGACGCGGTGTCCGAGGCGCTCGGGGAACGCGTCGATCCCGACACCCCCCTGGCCGTTTTGCGCAAGCTGTCCGACGCCGCGCACATTCCGTATCGGGCGCAGTGGGACGCCGGCGCGGTGGTGCTGGAGCTTTACGAGCACCTGGTTGAGGACCGGACCGAGCGGCCGACCTTCTACATCGACTTCCCGACGTCCGTGTCACCGCTGACCCGGCCGCACCGCAGTCGGCGCGGCGTCGCCGAGCGGTGGGACCTGGTGGCGTGGGGAGTCGAGCTGGGGACCGCCTACAGCGAGCTCACCGATCCGGTGGAGCAGCGGCGCCGCCTGCAGGAGCAGTCGCTGCTGGCCGCCGGCGGCGACCCCGAGGCGATGGAGCTCGACGAGGACTTCCTGCAAGCCATGGAATACGCGATGCCGCCCACCGGGGGGCTCGGCATGGGCATCGATCGGCTCGTCATGCTCATAACCGGTCGCAGCATCCGCGAGACGCTGCCATTTCCACTGGCCAAGCCGCACTAACCGGCCCCAGACGAGCGGGCGGTCCCATGGCGAACATTCGGTAAATATGTTCCAGGGCGGTTAACGATAGATCACAATGGATGCCGTGACCGCGTCGACGACCAACGCCACGACGCAGTTGCTGGCAAGTAGTCACACGTCCCTCATGCACGGCTGGGTGCCCACCGCCATCCAGGTGGTGACCGCGGTGGTGCTGACGCTGGCCGTGGGCTGGCGGTCACGCCGGTGGCGGACGGTGTGGTTGCCGGCGGCTGCGCTGGCGGGCGCTGCCGCGGCCTATCTGACGCACTGGTACATCGTCGACCGCGGCCTATCCGACGAACCCGCGCCGGCCGCGCTGTGGCTCTGGATCACGTTGACCGGCATGGCCGTGGCGGTGCTGATTCTGGGGTGGCGCGGCGCACGCCGCTGGCGCCGCGGCGCCGGGCTGCTGGCCGTGCCGTTGTGCACGCTGTGCGCCGCGCTGGTGCTCAACCTGTGGGTCGGCTACTTCCCGACCGTGCAGGCCGCCTGGAACCAGCTCACTTCCGGCCCCTTGCCCGACCAGACCGACCCGGCCACCGTCACCGCGATGGCCGCCAAACGGGCGCGGCCGCCGCACGGCAGCGTTGTTCCGGTGCTGATCCCCTCCGACGCATCGCATTTCAAGCACCGCGGTGAGCTGGTTTACCTGCCACCCGAATGGTTCACCAGCAGCCCACCGCCGGCGCTGCCGACGGTCATGATGATCGGGGGGCAGTTCAATACCCCCGCTGACTGGACCCGCGCGGGCAACGCGGTCAGGACGATCGACGACTTCGCGGCCGCCCACAACGGCAAGGCGCCGGTGTTGGTGTTCGTCGACTCCGGCGGGGCCTTCAACAACGACACCGAATGCGTCAACGGCGTCCGCGGTAACGCCGCCGACCATCTGACCAAAGACGTTGTGCCGTACCTGGTTTCCAAGTTCGGCGTCAGCCGCGACCGATCCAACTGGGGTATAGCCGGTTGGTCGATGGGCGGGACCTGCGCGGTGGATCTGACCGTCATGCATCCCGACATGTTCAGTGCCTTCGTCGACGTCGCCGGTGACTTCTTCCCGAACGCCGGAAACAAGGCCCAAACCGTCGCCCGGCTCTTCGGCGGAAACGCCGACGCGTTTGCGGCGTTCGACCCGACCACGGTGATCAGCCGGCACGGGCCGTACAGCGACGTGGCCGGCTGGTTCGCCATCTCCTCCGAGGGGCGGCCCACAACGCGCCGCGACGAGGCCAGCACCGACATCGGCGCGATCCGTCTCGCCGGCCGGGAGGCGGCAGCGGACCCCGGCAACCAGACCGCGGCCGCCTATTCGCTGTGTTCGCTCGGGCGCGCCAACGGGATCGACTGCGCGGTGCTCGCGCAGCCCGGCAAGCACGATTGGCCGTTCGCGGACCGTGCCTTCGCCGCCGCGCTGCCGTGGCTGGCCGGCCGACTGGGCACGCCGGGAATTCCGCGGACCGCGTTGCCCGGCGCGTCCCAACCCGCGCTTACCACCCCGGTCGTCGTCGCGGCCGACCATTCCAACCCCGCCAGGCGGTAGTCGCAGGTGTCTTCCGGGGCGCGGGTTCGGCGTGCGGTCTTTGCGCGGCACTGCAATCCGTGGAGTGCCTGGACCCGCTGGGCGAGCACCCCGCTGATCCTGGTGCCGCCGTGGACGCGGCGCTGGAGCCATGCCGGCTGGATCGCGCTGTGGCTGGCCGTCAACCCGTTCGTTTTCGGCAGGCCGGCGCACGAGCGGGCCTGGTCGACCCGGGCGATGCTGGGCGAGGAGTTGTGGATCAGCCGCCGGCCCCGGGACGCGGCCATGGTGGTCAGCGCGCTGACGTCGGCGGCCGCGCTGGGCGCCGTCGTCGCCGCCCGCCGCCGTCGACCGCTATCGGCCGCGACCGCTGTCGCGGTGCAGATGGGGTTGACACTGGTGTACTGGGAGCAGATGGTGCGGTATTTGGAACGGGAGCGTGGCCATGCCTGAGGAACCGACCCCACCCGATCCCGGGTATGACAGTGCCGGTGTGCCGACCTTCGAATCCGTCCGCGAGAAGATCGAGAACCGGTACACGACGTCGCAGGGCGCGGCGGAGCTCGACGCCGAGTCGGCCGAGGGCCGGTCGGTGGAGGAACAGTACGAGGACCGCGAGCGCGCGGCCGCCGAGCGGCTGGCGCAAATCCGCCAATCGATGCGCCCGCAAGAGGACTGACCCACCGACGATGTGAACATGCGAACCTTCGACATCGCCGAACGGCGTAACCGACTGGCGCGCAGGCACTTTCTGTCCGGCGTCGGCTCGCAACCGATAATGCAGATCACCGCTTCGCTGGTCGGGCTGCATGCGACCGACCCTGCTACGCCCTACCTGTCGCTATGGGCGCGATCCCCAGCCTTCAGCACCGCCGACCTGGAGCTGGAGCTGTACCGGAAACGCGCTGCCGTACGGCATTTGGCGATGCGACGGACGCTGTGGTTGGTGAACGCTGACGACCTGGCACTGATCCAGTCGGCGTCGAGCGACCGGGTTGCCGGCAATGAACGACGCCGGCTGACCGCCGATGTGCTCAAGGCGGGCGTGGCCAAGGACGCCGAGCGCTGGCTGAACCGTGCCTGCGATGCGGTGTTACGACACCTGGGTGAAAACGGGCCGGCCAGCAGCACCGAGCTCCGGTCGGCACTGCCCGAATTGGCCGGAACATATGACCCCGCACCCGGAAAGCCTTGGGGCGGAGCGGTTCCCCTGGCACCGCGAGTGCTCACGGTCCTCTCGGCGCGAGGTGAGATCGTGCGCGGTCCCAATGACGGAACCTGGACCACGTCGCGGCCGCGCTGGGCCACCACGGCCGACTGGCTTGGCAAGCTCGGCGCGCCCCCAGCGGCCCCACGGGCGCAAGCGGACCTGACGCGCCGGTACCTACGGACCTTCGGCCCGGCCAGCGTCGTGGACGTCAAATGGTGGTTCGGTACCACGATGACGGCCGCCCGAACCGCCCTGACCGAGATCGGCGCCGTCGAAGTCGACTTACACGGTAGCCCTGGTTATGCGCTGCCCGATGACCTCGAACCGGAGGCTGACCCGCCGCCCTGGTGCGCGCTCCTGCCCGGCCTGGACGCCACCACGATGGCGTGGTTTGAGCGCGATTGGTACGTCGGAGAACATCGCGCCCAGGTCTTCGACCGCAATGGCAACGCCGGCCCCACTGCCTGGTGGAACGGACGCGTGGTGGGCGGTTGGTACCAGGACGACGGCGCTCGGGTCCGCCTGCAACTCATCGAAGACCCAGGCCGCGACGGACGACGCGCGCTGCAGCATCGCGCCGACGAGCTGACGTCGTGGCTGGACGGCGTCCGGATCAGCCCGCGGTTCCCGTCTCCGTTGTCAAAATCCGGCGTGACCGCAGGCCCGTTGAGCCGCGAAACATAAACCGCTACAACCTCTTCCGCATGTCGCGTTTGGTTGGGTGTCGCGGCACAATCCCCGCTCAGGCGGTGACTTTGCGCCGCCGGTTCGATCGCCGCGGCGGGGCCGCGCGGCCGACGACCTCGGCGAGGAACTTCCCGGTGTAGCTTTCCGGCACCGCGGCGATGTCCTCGGGAGTGCCCTCGGCGACGACGGTTCCGCCCTCGGCGCCACCCTCGGGACCCATGTCGACGATCCAGTCCGACGTCTTGATGACGTCCAGGTTGTGCTCGATGACGATGACCGTGTTGCCCTTGTCCACCAGCCCGTTGATGACGGTGAGCAGCTTGCGGATGTCGTCGAAATGCAGCCCGGTGGTGGGCTCGTCGAGGATGTAGATGGTCCGCCCCGTCGAGCGCTTCTGCAGTTCGGCGGCCAGCTTGACCCGCTGCGCCTCGCCACCGGACAACGTCGGGGCGGGCTGGCCCAGCCGGACGTAGCCCAGGCCGACGTCGACGAGCGTGCGCAGGTAGCGGTGAATGCCGGTGATCGGCTCGAAGAACTCCGCCGCCTCCTCGATCGACATGTCCAGCACTTCGGAGATGGTCTTGCCCTTGTAGTGCACTTCCAGGGTCTCGCGGTTGTAGCGCGCGCCGTGGCAGACCTCGCACGGCACGTACACGTCGGGCAGGAAGTTCATCTCGATCTTGATGGTGCCGTCCCCCGTGCACGCCTCGCAGCGGC
Organism: uncultured Actinomycetota bacterium; assembly: GCA_963820045.1. GTDB lineage: Bacteria > Actinomycetota > Actinomycetes > Mycobacteriales > Mycobacteriaceae > Mycobacterium. Next base: position 166,091 of record CAWFYN010000006.1, on the reverse strand, counting down.
CGCCCTTGACGTTGAACGAGAACCGGCCCGGCTGGTAGCCACGGACCTTGGCCTCCGTGGTGGCCGCGAACAGGGTGCGGATCTTGTCGAACACGCCGGTGTAGGTGGCCGGGTTGGACCGCGGCGTGCGACCGATCGGCGACTGGTCGACCCGCACCAGCTTGTCCAGGTGGTCCAGACCGGTCACCCGGGTGTGCCGCCCGGGGACCAGCCGGGCACCGTTGAGCCGGTTGGCCAGCACCGTAGCCATGATGTCGTTGACCAGCGTCGACTTGCCGGAGCCGGACACGCCGGTCACCGAGGTGAGCACGCCGAGCGGAAAAGACACGTCGATGCCGCGCAGGTTGTGCTCGCGCGCGCCGACGACGGTGAGCTGACGCTTGCGGTCGACGGGACGCCGGATCGCCGGCATCTCGATGGCTTCCTTGCCCGAAAGGAAGGCGCCGGTGATCGAGTCCTTGTTGGCCAGCAGCTCGCTGTAGGTCCCGCTGTGCACGATCTGGCCGCCGTGCTCACCGGCCCGCGGGCCGATGTCGACGATCCAGTCGGCGTGGGCGATGGTGTCCTCGTCGTGTTCGACGACGATCAGTGTGTTGCCCAAATCCCTTAGCCGAGTGAGGGTTTCGATGAGGCGACGGTTGTCGCGCTGATGCAGCCCGATGGACGGCTCGTCGAGCACGTAGAGCACGCCGACCAGGCCGGACCCGATCTGGGTGGCCAGCCGGATGCGTTGCGCCTCACCGCCGGACAGCGTGGCCGCGGCGCGCGACAACGACAGGTAATCCAGCCCCACGTCGAGCAGAAAGCCGAGCCGTGACTGGATTTCCTTGAGCACCTGCCCGGCGATCGCCTGCTCGCGGGGCCCCAGGGTGAGCGCGTTCAGGAAGTCCGAGCAGTCCGCGATCGACAGCTCGGACACTTCGGCGATGGACTTCTTGCCGTGCCGCCCCCCGCTCCCCGCCAGCGTGACGGCCAGGATCTCCGGCTTGAGCCGGGTCCCCTCACACTCCGGGCAGGGGACGTCCCGCATGAAGCCCTCGTAGCGTTCCTTCATCTGCTCGGATTCGGTCTGAGCCATCTTGCGCTGCAGGAACGCCAGCACACCCTCGAAATCGGCGTAATAGGAACGGGTTCGGCCGTACCGGTTGCGGTAGCGCACATGCACCTGGTGGTCGGAGCCCTCCAGGATCGCCTTGCGCGCCTTGGCCGGCAACTTGCGCCACGGCGTGTCGACGTCGAAGCCCAGCTCGTCGCCCAGGCCGGCCATCATCCGGATGAAGTACTCCGCGGTGTGGCCCGTCGACCACGGCGCCACCGCGCCCTCGGCCAGCGTGCGCTCGGGATCGGGCACCACCAGGTCGGGGTCGACCTCCTTGCGGATGCCCAGGCCGGTGCACTCGGGGCAGGCGCCGTAGGGCGAGTTGAACGAAAACGAACGCGGCTCCAGGTCGTCGACCGCCAGGGCGTGCCCGTTGGGGCACGCCAGCTTCTCGGAGAAGCGCTGCTCCCGGTTGTGCGCGTCGTGTTCGTGATCGACGAACTCCAGCACCACGATGCCGTCGGCCAGGTTCAGCGCCGTCTCCACGGAGTCGGTGAGCCGCTGCTTGGCGGAGGCCTTGACGGTGAGGCGGTCCACCACCACCTCGATGTCGTGTTTTTCCTGTTTCTTCAGCTTGGGCGGGTCGGTCAGCGAGTGCACCACGCCGTCGACCCGCACCCGGCTGTAGCCCTGGGCGTTCAGCTTCTCGAACAAGTCGGCGAACTCGCCCTTGCGGGTGCGGACCACCGGGGCGAGCACCAGGAATCGGGTGCCCTCCGGCATCACCAGCACCTGGTCCACGATTTGCTGGGGCGTCTGACGGGCGATCCGCTCACCACACACCGGGCAGTGCGGCGTGCCGGCGCGGGCGTAGAGCAGCCGGAGGTAGTCATACACCTCGGTGATCGTCCCGACGGTCGATCTCGGGTTGCGGTTCGTCGACTTCTGGTCGATGGAGACCGCCGGGGACAGGCCCTCGATGAAATCGACGTCCGGCTTGTCCATTTGCCCCAGGAACTGGCGGGCATAGGCGGACAACGACTCCACGTACCGACGCTGGCCCTCGGCGAAAATCGTGTCGAACGCCAGCGACGATTTGCCCGATCCCGACAGCCCGGTGAAGACGATGAGCGCGTCGCGCGGCAGGTCGAGGTCGACGCCCCGCAGGTTGTGTTCGCGGGCGCCCTTGATGATCAGGCGGTCAGCCACGCTGCCCTCTCTCAGTGGATCTTTTATGCACTGCGGCCGTTAATGCGCACGGCGCATTCCATGCTATGTGCCCATACCGACAAGCAGTGTTTGACCAGTAACGTGGCCGCTATGACTGCTTCCGACCAGTCCCTCATCGAGCCAAACAACGACTACACCGGACACGTCGACCCCGGTACCGCGGCCCGCCGGACCCTACCCGGCGCCACGATCCTAAAGGTGTCGGTGGGCCCCATGGACAACAACGCATATCTGGTGACATGTTCCGCGACCGGAGAAACCTTGTTGATCGACGCCGCCAACGACGCGGACATCCTCATCGGTCTGATCCGGCGGAACGCCCCCAAGGTGTCGCTGATCGTGACCAGCCATCAGCACTTCGACCACTGGCAGGCGCTGGAGGCCGTGGCCGCGGCCACCGGGGCGCCGACCGCCGCCAACGAGATCGACGCCGAGCCGTTGCCGGTCAAACCGGACCGTTTGCTGTCGGGCGGCGACACCGTCCAGATCGGCGAGCTGCAATTCGACGTCATCCACCTGCGCGGGCACACGCCCGGCTCGATCGCGCTCGCCCTCGACGGGCCCGCGACGGGCGGGGTCACCCAGCTGTTCACCGGCGACTGCCTGTTCCCGGGCGGCGTCGGCAAAACATGGCAGCCGGGCGACTTCGCCCAGCTACTCGACGACGTCACCGCCCGGGTTTTCGACGTGTACGACGACTCCACCGTCATCTACCCCGGCCACGGCGACGACACGCTGCTGGGCGCCGAACGCCCTCACCTGAGTGAATGGCGCGAGCGAGGCTGGTGAGGCCGCTAGTGGCGATCGCGAGCGCGACGTAGCCGGGCGACGCGGGTCGCCGCCATCAAGCTAGGACGTGGTGTGAACGATCAGCACGTCGACCTTGGCCCGACGTGAGACGTTGGCCGGCACCGATCCCAGCAGCCGGCCCGCGATGGTGCTGAGTCCGACGTTTCCGACGACCAGCAGGTCGGCTTTTTCGTCCTCGGCCAGCTTGACCAGCGCGTCGACCGGGGCGCCGACGATCGGGCGCTCTTCGACGTTCTTGGCTCCGGCCTTGTGCGCCCGCTCCTTGGCGTCCTGCAGGATCGCGTAAATCGGCGCGGTGCCGGACACCTTGTAGCTCTCTTCCCGCAGGACATCGGCGGCCCGGCCGTCCTCATGCTGGGGCAGGTACGCCGACGCAACGATCAGCTTGGCGTCCGGCCCGGCGATCTGCGCCGCCTTGTCTACCGCACGCATCGATGAGTCCGAGCCGTCGGTTCCCACCACCACAGTCTGATAGGCGCCCATTTACCCTCCCAGTTTCGGTTGGTCAGCCAACCCAAGACAGTATCGCGTTTGCCCGATGCAGAGGGAACAGATTAGCGACACCGCGTGGCGCGACGGGGCGACAATTTGCGGGGCCCCACTGCCCCAACGGACAATATCGCCGATGACAAAACGATCGCATGCTCGGGCTCGAGGCGGAAAGCGTTGCATAACGCAGCTTTTCGCCGAATACGGACGCCGGGGGCGAATTGGCCGGGGCGAATTGTGAGCCGCCTCCACGATCCAGCTTTACAGTGACAAGCATCATGTCCATGCCCACCGTCGAGCGGCGCGTCGCGGATGAAGTCGAGGAGCCCGCGCCGGCGCGTCCGCCCGGCAGGTTGCTCGACCCGTGGGCGATCGCGGCGTTCGCGGCCGTCGTCAGCGGCGCCTGGGCCGGCAGACCCTCCCTGTGGTTCGACGAGGGGGCGACGATTTCGGCGGCGGGGAGCCGAACATTGGCGGAGCTGTGGCGGCTGCTGGGCCACATCGACGCTGTACACGGGCTGTATTACCTGCTGATGCACGGTTGGTTCGCGCTGTTCCCGCCCACCGAATTCTGGTCGCGGGCGCCCAGCGCCCTGGCAATCGGCGCCGCCGCCGGCGGCGTCACGGTGTTCGCCAGGCAGTTTTCGACCCGGCCGACCGCGGTGTGCGCGGGTGTCATGTTCGCCATCCTGCCGCGCACCACCTGGGCCGGCATCGAAGCGCGGCCGTACGCCTTCGCCGCAGCCGCGGCGGTCTGGCTCACGGTATTGCTGGTCGCGGCCGTCCGGCACAACCGTCCGCGATGGTGGTTTTGCTACGCGCTGGCCTTGATGCTCTCGATTCTGCTCAACCTCAACATCGTGCTGTTGGTGCCGGTTTACGCCGTCATGGTGTCGCTGTTGGCGCCCAAGAAAGCGCGCAAATCTCCCGTCCTTTGGTGGGCGACCAGCTCGGCCGTCGGGGTCGCGGCCATGGCGCCGTTCATCGTGTTCGCCCACGCCCAGGTTTGGCAGGTCAACTGGATTTACCCGGTCAGCTGGCACTACGCCTTCGACATCGTCCTGCGCCAGTATTTCGACCACAGCGTCCCGTTCGCCATCCTGTCCGCCGTCCTCATCGTGGCGGGGGTGGCGGCCCGGCTGGCCGGCGTGCGCGCCCCGGCCGGCGACATGCGGCGGCTGTTGATCGTGTGCGCGGCGTGGCTGGTCATCCCCACCGCGCTGGTGGTCGTCTATTCGGCCATCAGCGAACCGATCTACTACCCGCGCTACCTGATTTTCACCGCGCCCGCGATGGCCGTCGTACTGGCCGTCTGCATCGTCACAATCGCCCGCAGACCGTGGCCCGTCGCCGGAGTCGCGCTGGTCTGCGCCCTCGCCGCTGTGCCGAATTACCTGTTCATCCAGCGCTGGCCGTACGCCAAGGAAGGCTGGGATTACAGCCAGGTCGCCGATTTGATCAGCTCCCACGCCGCCCCCGGGGATTGTCTGATGGTGGACAACACCGTGCCGTGGAAGCCCGGACCGATCCGCGCCCTGCTGGCCACCCGGCCGGCGGCCTTCCGGTCCCTGATCGACGTCGAACGCGGGGTGTACGGGCCGAAGGTGGGTTCATTGTGGGACGGCCACGTTGCCGTGTGGCTGACGACCGCCAAAATCAACAAATGTCCCGCAGTCTGGACCATTACCAATAAAGAAACGTCACTGCCCGACCACCAATCCGGACCGTCGTTGCCACCGGGACCCGCATTCGGGCGCGCCCCGGCGTATCGATTCCCCAGTTACCTCGGATTCCGCATTGTCGAACGTTGGCAGTTCCATTACTCGCAGGTGGTGAAGTCAACGCGCTGATTTGCCCATTTCCGATGGCGTGCACCGCCGTTTGTCGGGTAATTGACGAGCGTGCAGAGCTGGCTGGGCAATCACAAGGGCGAACTACCAGCCTGGTGCGGGTTGTGGGGGCAAGGCACACGCCCGTCACTATCAAGCTAGCGTCGGAAAGCACTTTTTCACGCGCCCGATAATTTGCTAGGCTCACTGCCCCAACCACCCGTGGAACGTAACCATGTCCTTGGCGTTTCGCCCGTCAGACCCGCTAAGGGGAGTCACATGACAAGGTTTGTTAGCGCGTTTTCGACGGCGATCGTCGCCACCGTCGTAGCCAGCATCCTCATTGCTGCACCGGTAAACGCGGACCCGTGTATCTGTCAGATGGGTAAGCCATGCCAAACATCCTCCGGGTTGCCCTGCTCGAGTCATCGGGACGACGTCCCCGGAGGCGCAGGCAGTCCGAACGGCACCGGCCCCGACGCAACCAACAACAACAACAACACAGCCACTAAGTCAAGCGTGCGGGCACACCAGCCTGCTACGAAATCCGTGATTGCGCTCCGCCTGCAGAGCTGGCTGGGGGGTGCCCGGACCGAGCTCAGCCAGGCTAGCCGACCGGCTGCACCTGGGGTGCGCCGCGCGTCGCCCCGTAGGACACCGCCACACCGGCCGCGCAGAGCGCGGTGAACACCGTGAACAGCCAGTGCGCCGCCATCCCGTCGCCGCCCTTGGCGGTGTTGACCACCACGCCCGCCAAACCGGCGGCGATCGCGGCGGAGATCAGCTGCACGGTGTTGATCGCCGCCGAGGCGGCACTGCCCTCGGCCGGATCGTCGACCGCGGCCATCGCACGCGCCGACAGATGCGGCCAGGCCATCCCGATCCCGGTCCCCGCCACCATCAGCGCCACCGCCCACAGCCCGGCCGTCCAGGTGGACGTGTCGCCGCGTCGGGCGATCGCGGCCAGCGCCAGACCGGAGGCGGCCACTATCGGTGCCGCCACGATCACCCGCCCAATTGTTCGCGGGCTCTCCAACGACGCGCTGAGGATCTCGCTGACCGTCCACCCGAGCGCCAGCGCGGCGCCCAGAAATCCGGCCGCTATCGGGGTCAGATGCGCCAACCTCTGGCCGAACAGCGGGACGTAGGTGTTCACCATCGCGGCGCCCATCAGCGCACCCATGGTCAGATAGATCCACTTCAAGGGCCCCGGGCCGAACACGCTGGGCGGCAAGATCGCCGCGTGCATGCGCCAGTCCACGAGCACGAACAGGCCCACCAGCGCGATGCCGGCGGCGAGCAGCACGAACGTCGCCAAAATGTTGCTCGGAATCTGGGCGACGCTGACCGCCAGCGCCGCAGCACCGATCAGCAGTAACGACCGCACCGGCACCTTCATCGGCGCCAGGGCGGTACTGGGCTCGACACGGGCCAGCGCGACCGGCACCAACATGGCCATCAAGCCGGTCAGCACCGCCATCGCCACGAAGGCCCATCGCCACAACCCGAGCTGGGCGAACAGGCCACCCGTCGTGGGGCCGACCACCGTCGCCACGCCCCACATCGCCGACACCAGCGCCGAACCACGCGTCCACAACGCGCGCGGCAGAGCGGAATTGATAACCGCATACCCGAGGCCGGCCAGCAGTCCCCCGGCCACGCCCTGCAGGGCGCGCCCCCCTATCAAAACCTGCATGTTCGGCGCCGCCGCGCAAATCAGGCTGGAGGCGCCGAACACGGCGAGTCCGGTCAGGTAGCACGAGCGCGCCCCGGCGCGCAGCAGCATCGGATTGACCATCACCGCCGCCACCACCGACCCGACCAGGTACAAGGTCGTCACCCAGGCGTAGAGCCGGCTGCCGCCGATTTCGGCGATGGTGTTGGGCAACAAGCTGGTGGTCAGGAACTCATTGGTGGCGTACAGAGCCACCCCGCCGGCCAGCAGGATGGACGTCCTCAGGTACCCGGCACCCAGCAGCTGGCGCCAGCCGCCAGTGACGGTCGCGGTGTCGGTCACCCTTCTACCGTATGGGGTGACTTGGGGGTGGAAATCGGAAATCCGGTGCCAGCAAACTCATTTCAGGCCGGCGGCGTCCATCCCCCGCAGTTCCTTCTTCAGGTCGGCGATCTCGTCACGGAAGCGTGCGGCCAGCTCGAACTGCAAGTCACGCGCGGCCGCCATCATCTGCTGGGTGAGGTCCTTGATCAGGTCGGCCAGTTCGGCGCGCGGCATGCTGGTCGTGTCGCGGCCCTCGAACACGCCGGCGCTCACGGCGCGGCCGGGCTCGCCTTGGGCGCGCCGGCCCCGCGAGGAGTTGCGTCCGGACCCGCCGATGCCCACCGTTTCGGTGTCGTCGGCCTCGCGATAAACCTGGTCGAGGATGTCGGCGATCTTCTTGCGCAGCGGCTGCGGGTCGATGCCGTTCGCCTCGTTGTAGGCGACCTGCTTGGCCCGGCGCCGCTCGGTCTCGTCGATCGCCTCCTTCATCGAGTCCGTGATTTTGTCCGCGTACATGTGCACTTCGCCGGAGACGTTGCGGGCGGCGCGGCCGATGGTCTGAATCAGGCTGCGCGAGGACCGCAGGAAGCCTTCCTTGTCGGCGTCCAGGATCGCCACCAGCGACACCTCGGGAAGATCCAGACCCTCGCGCAGCAGGTTGATGCCCACGAGCACGTCGTACTCGCCCAGCCGCAGCTGGCGCAGCAGTTCCACCCGGCGCAGCGTGTCGACCTCCGAGTGCAGATAGCGCACCCGGATGCCCATCTCCAGCAGGTAGTCGGTGAGGTCCTCGGCCATCTTCTTGGTCAGCGTGGTGACCAGCACCCGCTCGTCGGCGTCGGTGCGCTTGCGGATCTCGCCGATCAGGTCGTCGATCTGTCCCTTGGTGGGCTTGACCACGACTTTCGGGTCGACCAGGCCCGTCGGCCGGATCACCTGCTCGACGAACTCGCCACCGGCCTGGCTGAGCTCGTAGGGGCCAGGGGTGGCCGACAGGTACACCGTCTGCCCGATCCGGTCGGCGAACTCCTCCCAGGTCAGTGGGCGGTTATCGCACGCGGACGGCAGGCGGAACCCGTACTCAACCAGGTTGCGTTTGCGGGACATGTCGCCCTCGTACATGCCGCCGATCTGCGGCACCGTGACGTGCGACTCGTCGATGACGAGCAGGAAGTCGTCCGGGAAGTAGTCGAGCAGCGTCGCCGGCGGCGAGCCCGGCCCGCGGCCGTCGATGTGGCGCGAGTAGTTCTCGATGCCCGAGCAGAAGCCGACCTGGCGCATCATCTCGATGTCGTAGTTGGTGCGCATGCGCAGCCGCTGCGCCTCCAGCAGCTTGCCCTGGCCTTCCAGCTCGGTCAGCCGCGCCGCGAGCTCCTCTTCGATCGTCGAGATCGCATGCGCCATCCGCTCCGGGCCGGCGACGTAGTGGGTGGCCGGGAAGATCCGCAGCGAGTCCACCTGGCGGATCACGTCGCCGGTCAGCGGGTGCAGGTAATACAGCGCCTCGATCTCGTCGCCGAAGAACTCGATGCGCACCGCCAGCTCCTCGTAGGACGGGATGATCTCAACGGTGTCGCCGCGCACCCGGAACGAGCCGCGGGTGAAGGACAGGTCGTTGCGGCTGTATTGCACGTCGACCAGCAGCCGCAGCAGCGCGTCGCGGGGCACCTCGGCGCCCACGCTGAGTTCCACGGAGCGGTCCAGATACGACTGCGGCGTGCCCAGGCCGTAGATGCACGACACCGAAGCCACCACGACCACGTCGCGCCGCGATAGCAGCGACGACGTCGCGGAGTGCCGCAGCCGCTCCACGTCGTCGTTGATCGAGCTGTCCTTCTCGATATAGGTGTCGGTCTGCGCGATGTACGCCTCCGGCTGGTAATAGTCGTAGTACGACACGAAGTACTCAACCGCGTTGTGCGGCAACATCTCTCGCAGTTCATTGGCCAGCTGGGCGGCCAGCGTCTTGTTCGGCGCCATGACCAGCGTGGGCCGCTGCAGCCGCTCGATGAGCCAGGCGGTGGTGGCCGACTTCCCCGTACCGGTGGCGCCGAGCAGCACGACGTCGCGCTCCCCCGCCTTGATGCGGCGCTCCAGCGCGTCGATGGCCGCCGGCTGGTCGCCGGCGGGAGCGTGCGGGCTGACGACCTCGAAGTGGCCGCCGACGCGCACGACCTCGTCGACCGCGCGGTATTCCGAGTGGGCGACTACCGGATGTTCGGTGGCGAAAGCCATGCCACCAGGGTAGAGGCGCGCGCCGACAAGTGTCCCGGCACTGGGCTTACGCAGGACGTTGAGCGGCGCCCGGGAACCAGCCACATCCGTCACATGAGTAGCCGGTCGGAAGGACAAGACGATTCTCGAACGTGATAGCGCCGGTGATATCAGATTCGAAAGTCGCCCATTGGTGCGGATACATGCGATCGCCCCGGCCCCGGCCTGGTCGCTACCCCACGGGACGGGTCCAGGTCCGGGTGACGGGATCGCACTGCAGCAGGTAGCCGTCGTTCGAGGTGGTCATGGCGAACACCGAAGTGCCCGGCCGGTCGCATGAGCTGCCGGAGGCGTGCACGCCCATGGTGATCGGGGCCTTGGCCCAGCTGTTGCCTTCGCAGACGATCTGCTCGCTGTTGGTCGGGTCGTAGGCCAGCTTGCCGACGTCGCCGCACGCCCCGCCGAGCACCGGCGGCGCGGGGGCCGCTGCCGCCGTCGACGTGCTGACGGCCTCGGTGGGATCGGCCAGGTTCACGCCGGCCGGCACGTCGCCGACCCGGGTGGCCACCACGGGCACCCGCACCACCGCGCCCCGCGCGCCGCACTCGTTGCTGAGCACGGTTTCGGTCACGGTGCCGCGCAGCGTGCCGTCGGCCTGGGCTGCCAACGACCACGCGACGGTCTCCTGCTGGGTGGCCCCGACCCTGCCGTTGGGCTGGGTGCAGCCCAATCGGTCCTGCTGAGGGGCACCCTGCCAATAGCCGCCGACGAAGTGCATCGTGTCCGTCTGACCGCCGTCGGTGGTGCTGGCCGTTTGGTGGGTGGCGTCGTCCAGCGCGGTCCCGGTGGCCGCGCAGCCGTTGGTCGTGCACACCGAACGGAAAGCCCACCAGCCCGTGCCGGGGCCGTTGTGGCGGATCGCGACGCCGTTGGTGGTCCGCTTGCTTTGGTCGTAGTCCAGTTTGTAGGTCCCGTTGAGCGCCGAACCCCCGGCGGTGGTGGGCGCCGGCACGGACGGTTTCGACGCGAGCGCCGGGCTGGCCGGTGGGGTTTCCGGCTGGACGGAGTACAGGACCGACGAGGTGGCCGCCACGGCGATGAGCATCGCGCACACCAATCCGACCGCCCACCGCATCCGTGCCGAGAACCGGTGATTCATCGCCGCAACGACGCCGCCCGGTCCTCGCCGCGGCGGCGCCGTCGATATGGTTTGGGGCTGGGCGCGCGGGCCGGCTTCTGCGGCGTCACCGAACCGCTGGCTCACGGCGGCGGCGAACTCGCGACACCGCTCGAACCTGTCCTCGGGTTGTTTCGCCAGGGCCGTGGAGAACACCTCATCGAGCTGCGCCAGCTCCGGCCGGTAATCGCTGAGCCGGGGCGGGTCCGCATGCAGGTGCTGGCTGATCACCGCGATCGGATTTGAGTGCTGGAACGGCGGCGCACCGGTGAGCAGATGGAAAGCCGTTGCGGCCAAGGCGTATTGGTCCGCGCGCCCGTCGATGTTGGATCCGGTCAACTGTTCGGGCGCGGCGTAGGCCACCGTTCCCACGGCGACGTTGGTCTCGGTGATCCCGCTGATGTCGCCCAGGTGACGTGCGACACCGAAGTCCGCCAACAGGATTCGGCGCTCCCCGGCTTCCGGATGGGTGAGCAGGATATTGGCGGGCTTCACGTCGCGGTGCAGCAGCCCGCGGTCGTGGGCGTAGTCGAGCGCCCCCGCGACGGCCTGGACGATGGCGCAAACCTCATGGACCGGCATCCCGTCCTGGTAGCGCTCTTTGACCAGCCGGGAGGCATCGGTGCCCTCGACGTAGTCCATCGAAATCCAAAGGTGGCCGTTGAATTCGCCGCGGTCGTGGACGCCCACGACGTGGGGATGCCACAGCGTCGCGGCGAGATCGGCCTCGCGGTTGAACCTTTCGCGAAACTCGGGGTCCGCCGTGACCGCCTCCGCCAGCACCTTGATGACGTCGCGCCGCGGCAACCGGGGGTGCAGGGCCAGATACACCTCGGCCATGCCGCCGGCACCCAACTGTCGCAAGATCGTGTAGCCCGCGAACGGCGCCCCGCTGCTTATCGACAAGCGGGCCCCGTCGGCCTGGTCCGGGCGGCGCGCGGCCTCGGGCTCCGCGCCGGGGGTCGAGCTGACCGGCGGAATGCGGCGGAACAGGTGCGATATGGTCACGGCGGGCAGCGAGTGAAAGCCCGCGCGCAACACCGCACGGGCGTCCCGCGGATTGCTCAGCAGCCGGCGCCCGGTATCGATGCGTCGGGTAGTTCCCTTGTGTTCGTCCATCTATCGCCTCACCCCCTCAATTCCTCGGCCCCGGCCCGGCATCGCCGCAAAGCCGATGCGGCGCGCAACACCATGGGCGGCTGCATTGCGATTGGGGCCCCCTGCGTTCGAATCATGCCGGATCCCGGTGGGGGGTCCGTCTCAGCAAGCTATGAAACGGTTATGAGTGGCCGGATCGAAACATAGCGAAATCACAGGCGATCCCAAGAACCCACCCGCGGCGCGCACCGATACTTGAGTAGTGACTCGACCCGCCCCGCCCCTCCTGACAATTCGGCACGACGGGTCCCAACGATCCTTCGCAGCCGGCCACGAGGTCGTCGTCGGCCGCGACGTGAAGGCCGACCTGCGCATCGCCGATCCGCGGATCTCGCGTGCCCACCTGATCCTGCGTTTCGACCAAGGCCGCTGGCTGGCAATCGACAACGGCTCGCTGAACGGGACCTATCTCAACGGCTACCGGATGCCGGTGATCGACATCCACGACGGCCAGAGCATTCACGTCGGCAATCCGCAGGGACCGCGGCTGATCTTCGCCATCGGACCGCAGCAGGGCTACACCGACCGGCCGGGCCGGACCCGCCCGAATCCGGAGGCCGGGCCGCCGACGCTCGCTTGGTCCGCGCTTGCCGAGCAAACGAATCCCAACCATCCGCCGAATCCGCCACCCAGGCAGCCGATTTCGCCGCCCCGTCAGGTACCACCGCCGCCGAACCGGCACGTGCCGGCAGCGGGCATCCCGCAACGCGGCGCTCCGCCCGAGGAGCGGACCGTCGTGCACGCCGGAGTGCCGCCCCAGCCGCACTCGACGCCGCCCACCGAACTCACGGTGGTCGACGCCAAGACCGCCGACGTGTCGAATCTCGCGACGCGCTTTGTGAAGTTGCTCTCACCGCGCTCGTCGGCGGCCGCGGGCACCCCGGGGGCCATGACGATCGGTCGCGCCGCGGAGAACGATGTCGTGGTCTCCGATGTGCTGGCCTCGCGCCAGCACGCGACGTTGGTGCAAACGCCGCTGGGCACCGAGATCCGGGACAACAGCATCAACGGAACCTTCGTCAACGGCACCCGGGTCGGGTCGGCGATCCTGTCCGATGACGACGTCGTCACCATCGGCAACGTCGACCTCGTTTTTCGCGACGGCACCCTCACCAAACGCAGCGAGGCCGCTGCGCGCACCGGCGGCCTCGAGGTGCGCAACGTCAGGTACGTCGTCGACAACGGCAAACAGCTGCTCGACGACATCTCGCTCATCGCACGCCCCGGCACCCTGACCGCAGTCATCGGCGGGTCGGGCGCCGGAAAGAGCACACTGGCCAGGCTCGTCGCCGGCTACACCACCCCGAGTTCCGGCTCGGTTACGTTCGAGGGCCACGACATTCACACCGAATACGCGTCGTTGCGCAGCCGCATCGGCATGGTTCCGCAAGACGACGTGGTGCATCGGCAGCTGACGATCAACCAGGCGCTCGGCTACGCCGCCGAGCTGCGACTGCCGCCCGACACCAGCAAATCCGACCGGGCCAAAGTCGTCGCGCAGGTCCTCGAAGAGCTCGACCTGACCAAGCACGCCGACACCCGGGTGGACAAGCTGTCCGGCGGACAGCGCAAGCGCGCCTCGGTGGCGCTCGAGCTGCTCACCGGCCCGTCGCTGTTGATCCTCGACGAGCCGACGTCCGGCCTGGACCCCGCGCTCGACCACCAGGTGATGATGATGCTGCGGCAGTTGGCCGACGCCGGTCGGGTGGTGATCGTGGTGACGCACATGCTGTCCTACCTCGACACCTGCGACCAGCTGCTGTTGGTGGCCCCGGGCGGCAAGACCGCCTACTGCGGCCCGCCTGACCAGATCGGCGCGGCGATGGGGACCACCAACTGGGCGAAGATCTTCACCAAGGTGGGCGCCGACCCCGAAGAGGCCAACCGGCGGTTCGTGGCCCAGCGTGACGCCGAGAAGCGGCCGCAGAGACTGGTGCCGGACAAGGCCGACGAGCCGGGCTCCCTGGGTGCACCGGTGCATACCAGTGTGCGGCGCCAGATTTCGACGGTCGCCCGGCGCCAGGTCCGCCTGGTCGTCGCCGACCGTGCCTACTTCATCTTCCTGGCGCTGCTGCCGTTCGTTCTCGGTTCCCTGTCCCTGACGGTTCCGGGCAGCAACGGATTCCATCTGCCCGGCCCGAACGCCGGGACGCCCGACGAAGCGGCGCAGATACTGGCCCTGCTGATGCCCGCCGCGGCGTTCATGGGCACCGCGCTGACCATCCGCGACCTGGTCGGCGAACGCGCCATCTTCCAGCGCGAACAGGCGGTCGGGCTGTCCACAACGGCGTACCTGCTCGCGAAAACCGCTGTGTTCTGCGGGTTTGCGATCCTGCAGTCGGCGATCATCACCGCCATCGTGGTGATCGGCAAGAGCGCACCGACACGTGGTGCCCTGCTGCTCGGCCATTCGACCATCGGGGCAACCGTCGAATTGTTCGCCACCGTCGCCGCGACCTGTGTGGCCTCGGCCATTCTCGGGCTGGCGATTTCGTCGCTGGTTCGCTCCAGCGAGCAGATCATGCCGCTGTTCGTGGTGACGGTGATGGCGCAGCTGGTGCTGTGCGGCGGCATGGTGCCCGTGACGGGCCGGCTCGGACTGGACCAGTTGTCCTTCGGGATGCCCGCGCGGTGGGGCTACGCCGCGGCGGCGTCGACGGTCGATCTGCGGCACGTGGTGCCCGCTTCGCTGCTGTCCCAGGACCGCTTCTGGCGGCACACGCCGCAGGTATGGCTGCTCGACATGGGCATGCTGGCCGCGTTGTCGCTGTTCTATGCCGGCTTCGTGCGCTTCAGAATCCGGCTTCGTCGATAAGATTGCATCATCCATCCACCGAAGCACGAGACGTTTGACCTGCTGGCCCGCACCAACACCGATCCCAAAGGCATCGTGCGGGCCGTGGACGACTATGCGGTCCACCCGTGGGGCCTCTACGTCGCCCGCCCGACGCCCGGCCGCGCCCAGTTCCATTACCTCGAGTCGTGGCTGCTGCCGTCGCTCGGCTTGCGCGCCACGGTCTTTCACTTCAGCCCGGGCCATGAGCGCGATCACGACTACTACCTCGACGTGGGCGAATACACACCCGGCCCGGGGGTCTGGCGCTCCGAAGACCATTACCTCGACATCGAGGTACGCACCGGCGACGGGGCGGACCTGGCCGACGTCGACGAACTGCTGGATGCCGTTCGCCACGGCCTGTTGACCCCGGAGGTCGCCGAGCGGGCGGTGCACCGCGCCGTGGCGGCCGTCGACGGCCTGGCCCGCAACGACTACGACCTGTCCCGCTGGCTGGCCACCAACGGCATGGAGCTGACCTGGCGTGAGGCATAGCGTTTCCTCACGTGACCCAGGGGTATCACTTTGGGATGCGTTTGATCGACCGTCGACGCAGACGCCGGTCCGGCCGGGACCCGCGTTTCGTCATCCAGCACCCGGGGCCCGGCAGCGACCACAACGACCTCCGCCTCGAGGTCGACGGCGTGCTGGTGTCCTGGGCGATACCCAGGGACACGCGGATAGCCCGCCGCACCGAGGACCTGCCGCTGGAAGACGCCGAGAGCGAACTCGACGTCGATCGCGGCACCTATTCCAACGCGACGCCCTATGACATGACCGAATGCCTTGAGCGTGGGTATCTTTCGTTCGATCTGCACGGCGACAGGCTGCGCGGCTGGTACACGCTCACCCGGATCCGGGACGGCGATGAAGAGGCGTGGCTGCTGATCAGGCGCAACGACGACGAGGACGCCGACACGCTGCGCCGGCCCGCGCTGACCGGCCACATACCGGACGGCGGGCCATGACGGGTCGCGCCGCTCTGCCTGCTTCGGTGCGCGCTGCGCTGCACGACGAGCCGGTGCCCGACTGGCGGGATCCCACGCTTGCCACCCTGACCGACAGGCGGTTTTCCGATCGGCGACGAACCCGACCCGTCCTGTCCGCGCTGCGGCACCCGCCTCGCGCGTGGCCGGGTGGCCGGGCGGACATCGTTGTGGTGCCCACGCTGCCAGCCCTAGCCGGGCGACAATGCGGTCCGCGCTTGCGGACCGTTGAGGAGCCGGGCAATTAAGCCGGGTAATCTCGGCTGTTATGAGCCTTAGCAACCACAAGTGGATGACGATCACCGCCTTGACCGTCGTCGCGGCCGGGTCCCAGCTAAGCCCGGCAGCCGCGAGGGCCGACCTGCACAACATCACCTACCGCGCCCGGATCGACGCGCTGACCACCGGCAGCCAGGCCACCTTCATCATCAACGGCGGGCAGACGAACACTACCGCCCTTCCTTCGATGCCCGGCAACGCATTCGAGGCCGACACGGTGCTGCCCGACCCGCAGCAAGCCGGTATGCGGATCGTGCTTCGTTTCCCGTACTCGGCGAACGTGCACTGCGAGATCGACGTCGACGACAACGTTTTCACCCAGGCCGATCAGATGGTCAAACCCGCACCCGCAAACGCCGATCCCAACAACGGTGCGCTGCAGTGCGGCGCACCCCTGCCCGGCTGAGTTCCGGTTAGGGCCGCCAGCCGGTGGAGTCCGCCCACTCCCACGCGCGCCGGTAGGCGTCGGGATACCACGGCTCCTTCGCGTCGGCGTAGGACGCGGTGTCGCCGCCGGCCTGAGATTCGGCCGACTGCTTGGCGGACAGGTAGTCGGCCCGCGCCTCGGGGTTGGCCGCCAGCCAGTCGACGACCAGCAGCGCGAACTGCTGATTGGGCCAGCCGTCCACCCGGATCTGCACATTGGTCGGCCGGCCCGGATCGGCCGAGGCGTGAATTCGCTTGTGCCACAACGCCGCATCGTCACTGTGGTCGTAGCTTTCCACGGTGCTGCGGGCATCGGGTTTGGCGACGTCGGAGGCGATGTGCTCGATTCGGGGGTAGCCGGCCCCTAACAACGGTTCGGCGAGTTCGTCGGCGACCGACAAGGATTCGACGGTGATCTGCATGTCGATGACGTCCTTGGCGGGGAAGTCCGGCACGGCCGTCGAGCCGATGTGGTCGACGCGAATCGACCGGTGACCGCAGGCAGTCTTCAACCGGTTGACGATCCGCCGCGCCTGATCCGGCCAGCTGGGGTCGGGCGGCACCAACCGCGCGGCCGCCCGGGCCACCTGATGCCGACTCAGGTTGTGCGCGAAGGGCAGTATCCGGTCGTCCCACAATTCGTGGGCCCGTCGCACCAGGTCCTCCGGGTTGCCGGAGTTGTCCACCCAGATGTCGGCGACGGCACGGCGCTGCTCGTCGCTGGCCTGTGCGGCGATCCGGGCGCGGGCGTCCTCTTCGGGCATGCCGCGCTGGTCGACCAGCCGTCGCACCCGCACCTCGACGTCGGCGTGCACAACGACGACGAGCGGGAATAGCGGCGCCATCCCCGATTCCACCAGCAGCGGAATGTCCTCGACGACAACCGAATCCTCGGGCACCGAGGCGATGATCTCGGCGCGGCGCTTGCCGACCAGCGGGTGAACGATGCCGTTCAGCCTTTGACGCGCCTCGTCGTCCCGAAAGGCCTTGGCGGCCAACGCGGGACGATCCAGCGATCCGTCGGGCAGCAGGATGCCGTCACCGAACGCTTCGACCAGCGACGCCAGACCCTCGGTGCCCGGCTGGACCACCTCGCGCGCGATGACATCGCCGTCGACGATGACCGCACCGCATTTCGCGAAGGTGGCCGACAGCGCCGACTTGCCGGCGCCGATACCACCGGTCAACCCGATACGCAGCATGCGGCGAGGGCTATCAGGAGAAGGTCACGCGTTGCCGGCGAGCTTCTCCCGCAGGGCCGCCAATTGGGCGTCGCTGGCCAGCGACCCGCCGGCGGCCTTCTCCGAGGGCGCGCCGTTACCCGACGACTGCTCGGCGCCGTGCCCGGCCGCCTCGGCCGCGGCGAACTTCTCCATCTGCGCGGTGTGCATCTTGTGCCGGCGCTCGGCCTCGGCGTAGCGGGCCTCCCACTCGGTGCGCTGCTTGTCGAATCCCTCGAGCCACTCGTTGGTCTCGGCGTCGAAGCCCTCGGGGAAGATGTAGTTGCCCTGTTCGTCGTAGCTGTCGGCCATGCCGTACTTCGCGGGGTCGAACTCGTCGGTGTAGTCCTCGTTGGCCTGCTTGAGCGACAACGAGATCCGGCGGCGCTCCAGGTCGATGTCGATCACCTTGACCAAGGCGTCGTCGCCGACGGCGACCACCTGGTCGGGCACCTCGACGTGGCGCTCAGCCAGCTCGGAGATGTGCACCAGGCCTTCGATGCCCTCCTCGACGCGGACGAACGCACCGAACGGCACCAGCTTGGTGACCTTGCCCGGCACGATCTGGCCGATGGCGTGCGTGCGGGCGAAGTGCCGCCACGGGTCTTCCTGGGTGGCCTTGAGCGACAACGAAACCCGCTCGCGGTCCATGTCGACGTCGAGCACTTCGACCGTGACCTCGTCACCGACCTGGACGACCTCGGACGGGTGGTCGATGTGCTTCCAACTCAACTCGGAGACGTGCACCAGGCCGTCCACACCGCCGAGGTCGACGAACGCGCCGAAGTTGACGATGGACGAGACGACACCCTTGCGGATGGCACCCTTTTGCAGCTGGTTGAGGAACTCGCTGCGCACCTCGGACTGGGTCTGCTCCAGCCACGCCCGGCGCGACAGCACCACGTTGTTGCGGTTCTTGTCCAGCTCGATGATCTTGGCCTCGATCTCCTTGCCGATGTACGGCTGAAGATCGCGGACACGCCGCATCTCGACCAACGACGCGGGCAGGAAGCCACGCAGGCCGATGTCGAGGATCAGGCCACCCTTGACCACCTCGATGACGGTGCCCTTGACGGCCTCGTCCTTCTCCTTGAGCGCCTCGATGGTGCCCCACGCGCGCTCGTACTGCGCGCGCTTCTTGGACAGGATCAGGCGGCCCTCTTTGTCCTCCTTGGTGAGGACCAGAGCTTCGACCTCATCGCCGACGGAAACGACCTCACTGGGGTCGACGTCGTGCTTGATGGAGAGCTCGCGGGCGGGGATGACGCCCTCGGTCTTGTAGCCGATGTCGAGGAGCACCTCGTCCCGGTCCACTTTGACGATCGTGCCCTCGACGATGTCGCCATCGTTGAAGTACTTGATCGTTTTGTCTATTGCGGCGAGAAAATCCTCGCTGGAGCCTATGTCGTTGACGGCTACTTGGGGCGAGGTGACGGTGGGACTCGGCATGTTGTTGGGTTGCTCCGGACAGGTTGGGTCGTAGGGACAAAATTGGGATTTATCTGTTGAGGTTACTCGACTGCGCACACGCTGGCCAAACTCGGGCGGCGCGGCCGCTGCGACACCCACTTTCGGGTACCGATGCGCCGGTCAATGCGCCGCCGCATCCCAGCTGCGGCCGTAACCCACCGAAACCTCCAGCGGGACGTCGAGGGGATAGGCGCCGCCCATCTTCTCGCGCGCCAGCGCCTCGACCCGGTCCCGCTCGCCGGGCGCGATTTCGAACAGAAGTTCGTCGTGCACCTGCAGCAGCATGCGCGATTTCAGCCCGGCCTCTTTCATCGCCTTGTCGACCTCGATCATCGCCACCTTGATGATGTCGGCGGCGCTGCCCTGGATGGGGGCGTTGAGCGCCGCCCGCTCGGCGGCCTCGCGCACCTGGCGGTTACTGCTGTCCAGCTCGGGAAGGTAACGGCGGCGGCCCAGCACGGTCGAGGTGTAGCCGTCCTTGCGGGCCTGCTCGACGATGTTCATCAGGTAGTCCCGCACCCCGCCGAAACGGGCGAAGTACTGCTCCATCTGGACCTTCGCCTCCTCGGTGGAGATTTTCAGCTGGGCCGCCAACCCGTACGCGCTCAATCCATAGGCCAGGCCGTACGACATCGCCTTGACCCGGCGGCGCAGCTCGGCGGTGACCTCGTCGATCGGCACGCCGAATGCGCGCGAGGCGACGAACGAATGCAGGTCCTCACCGGTGTTGAAGGCCTCGATGAGGCCCTCGTCGGAGGACAGGTGCGCCATGATCCGCATCTCGATCTGGCTGTAGTCGGCGGTCATCAGCTCGCTGTAGCCGTCGCCGACCACCAATGCGTCGCGGATCCGCCGGCCCGCCTCGGTGCGGATCGGAATGTTCTGCAGGTTCGGCTCGGTCGACGACAGCCGCCCCGTCGCCGCGATGGTCTGGTTGAAGGTGGTGTGGATGCGCCCGTCGGAGGCCACCGAGTTCAGCAATCCGTCGACGGTTACTTTGAGCCGGGTGACGTCGCGGTGGGTGAGCAGGTGCTGCAGGAACGGGTGGCCGGTCTTGTCGAACAGCGACTGCAGGGCGTCGGCGTCGGTGGTGTAGCCGGTCTTGGTGCGCTTGGTCTTCGGCATCTCCAGCTCGTCGAAGAGCACCGTCTGCAACTGCTTCGGCGAGCCCAGGTTGATCTGCTTGCCGATCACCGCGTAGGCCGCTTCGGCCGCGTCGCGGATCTGGTGGGCGAAATCGCTTTGCAGCTCGCCGAGCAGATCCAAATCGACTGCGATGCCGGCGTGTTCCATGCCCGGCCAACACGCACTGCACCGGCAGCTCCATGCCACCCAACAGTGACGTGGAGTTGATGCGGGCCAGCTCCTCGTCGAGCGCGTCGGCCAGATCCAGCACCGCCACGGCCCGCAGGATCAGCGTCTGCACCGCTTGATCGTCCGTCCCCTCCGGATCGTCGAGTAACGAAAGCTGTTGTTGTTCAGCGGTTTCCGCGCGCAGTTCCCGGCGTAAGTAGCGCAGCGACAGGTCCTCGAGGGAGAAGCTGCGCTGCCCGGGCCGCACCAGGTAGGCGGCCAGCGCGGTATCGGAGGTGACGCCGGCCAGCGTCCAGCCCCGCCCGGCCAGGTCGTGCATCGCCAGCTTGGCTTCGTGCAGCGCCTTTGGCGGGCCCGGATCGGCAAGCCAGGACGCCAGCGCCGCCTCGTCGTCGGGATCCAGCGCCGAGGTGTCGATGTAGCGGCCCTCACCGTCGGCGGACACGATGGCCAGCGCGGTGGCGTCGGCGTCGTAAGCCAGGTGGGTGCCCACCACGGCCAACCCGAACCGCTTGCCCGAGCTGTGCTCGGCCAACCACACGGCCAGCTCACCGGACTGCAGCGCGCCGCCGCGCACGTCGAAACCCGCGTCGACCTCGGGCTCCACGGCGGCCAGGGTGTCGAACAGCCGGTCGCGCAATACCCGAAACTCCAGGTCGTCGAAGAGCCGGTGGATGTGGTCGCGATCCCACGGCTGCATGCGCAGCGTGTCCGGGGTCTGCGCCAGCGGCACGTCTTTGACGAGGTCGGTGAGCTCGCGGTTGCGGATCACGCCGGCCAGATTGGCCCGCAGCGCGTCGCCGACCTTGCCGCGCACCGAGTCGACATTGTCGACGAGCCCTTGCAGCGAGCCGTATTCGGCGATCCACTTGGACGCGGTCTTCTCCCCCACGCCCGGGATGCCGGGCAGGTTGTCGCTGGGATCGCCACGCAGGGCGGCGAAGTCGGGGTACTGCGTGGGGGTCAACCCGTACTTGTCGACGACGGCCTCGGGCGTGAACCGGGTGAGTTCGCTGACGCCCTTGCGCGGGTAGAGGACCGTCACGTCGTCGCTGACCAACTGCAGGGAGTCCCGGTCCCCGGTGACCACCAGTACGCGGTAGCCCTGATTTTCGGCCTGGGTGGCCAGCGTCGCGATGAGGTCGTCGGCTTCGAAGCCCTGCTCCGCGAGCACGGTGATGCCCAGCGCGTTCAGCACTTCCTTGGTGATGTCGATCTGGCCGTGGAACTCGTCGGGCGTCGCCGACCTGTTCGCCTTGTACTCCGGGTACCGCTCGGAGCGGAAGGTCTGCCGGGATACGTCGAACGCCGCGGCGATGTGCGTCGGGGCCTCGTCGCGTAACAGGTTGATCAGCATCGCGGTGAAGCCGTAGACCGCGTTGGTGGTCAGGCCGCCGCGGGTTTTGAAGTTCTCGGCGGGCAGCGCATAGAACGCGCGGAAGGCCAGCGAATTGCCATCCAGCAGCATCAGCGTCGGCTTGGTCTGCTCCTCGCTGGCGGTGCTCACGGCTCACACTCTAGGCATCCGGTACGACGAGGCACGCGCCCCAGCTATCCGGGCCAGAACTGCAACACGTTTCAGTTTTGTATTCGGGCTGGGTAGGCTGGCCGAGTGCCACAGCTCACCAGCCAAGAACCCGCGATCGACGGATGGTTCGCCACCGACGAAGCCGGCAGCCCGCACTTGATCGGCAGCAAGTGCCCCGAATGCGGCACCTACGTTTTCCCGCCGCGGGAAAACAACTGCCCCAACCCGGGCTGCGCCAGCGACACACTAGAGTCCGTCGCGTTGTCGACCCGGGGAACGCTGTGGAGCTACACCGAAAACCGGTATCCGCCGCCCGCGCCCTACCCGGCGGCGGACCCGTTTGAACCGTTCGCCATTGCCGCGGTCGAGCTGGCCGACGAGGGACTCATCGTGCTGGGCAAGGTGGTCGAGGGCACGCTGGCCGCCGACTTGAAGGTCGGGATGCAGATGGAGCTGACCACCATGCCGCTGTTCACCGACGACGGCGGTGTGCAGCGCATCGTGCACGCCTGGAAGGTGGCCGCCTCATGAGCACTCCCGAACCGCTGTACATCCTGGGCGCCGGGATGCACCCCTGGGGCAAGTGGGGCCGCGACTTCACCGAATACGGGGTGGTCGCCGCGCGCGCCGCGCTGGCCGAGGCCGGGCTGGACTGGCAGCAGATCCAGTTGGTCGCCGGCGCCGACACCATCCGCAACGGCTACCCGGGCTTCATCGCCGGGTCGACGTTCGCGCAGAAACTCGGCTGGAACGGCGTGCCGGTCAGCTCCAGCTATGCGGCCTGTGCCAGCGGTTCTCAGGCGTTGCAGAGTGCCCGCGCCCACATCCTGGCCGGCTTCTGTGACGTCGCGCTGGTGATCGGCGCCGACACCACGCCGAAGGGGGCCTTCGCCCCGGTCGGCGGGGAACGCAAGAACGACCCCGACTGGCAGCGCTTCCACCTCATCGGCGCGATGAACCCGGTGTATTTCGCGCTGCTCGCGCGCCGCCGGATGGACCTGTACGGCGCGACGTCCGAGGACTTCGCCCAGGTGAAGGTCAAGAACTCTCAGCACGGCCTGCAGAACCCGAATGCCCGCTACCGCAAGGAATCTTCGGTCGAGGACGTGCTGGCCAGCCCGGTGGTATCCGACCCGCTGCGGCAGCTCGACATCTGCGCCACCTCCGACGGCGCCGCGGCGCTGATCGTGGCCAGCGCCGAGTTCGCCCGCAAGCATCTCGGCTCCCTCGACGGCGTCCCTTCGGTGCGCGCGGTCAGCACCGTCACTCCCCGCTACCCGCAGCACCTGCCCGAATTACCTGACATCGCAACGGATTCCACGGCCTCGGTGCCCGCACCGGACCGGGTGTTCAAGGATCAGATCCTCGACGCCGCCTACGCGGAGGCGGGCGTCGGGCCCGAGGACGTGAGCATGGCCGAGGTCTACGACCTGTCCACCGCGCTGGAGCTCGACTGGTACGAGCACCTGGGGCTGTGCCCCAAGGGTGAGGCCGAGGCGCTGTTGCGCAGCGGCGCGACCACCATCGGCGGCAAGGTCCCGGTCAACCCGTCGGGTGGGCTGGCCTGCTTCGGCGAGGCCATTCCCGCTCAGGCGATCGCGCAGGTCTGCGAGCTGACCTGGCAGCTACGCGGTCAGGCGACCGGCCGGCAGGTGGAGAACGCCACGGTCGGCGTCACCGCCAACCAAGGCCTGTTCGGACACGGCTCGTCGGTGATCGTGGCGCGTTGAACGACTCCCGCAGCCGCCGAGTGTGCAACTGCGGCGCGCTCGTTCGGCGTGTCGTCTACCTGAGCTCACAGTCAAAGCCCTGAGCTCACACTCGACGGCCGAGAGCTACTCGTCGGGGGTGTCGAGGGTCTCCAGGACGACTTCGGCGACCCGCTTCATGGTGGTCCGCCGGTCCATGGCGGCGCGCTGAATCCACTTGAACGCCTCGGGTTCGGTCATGCCCTGTTTGGTCTGCAGCAGGCCCTTGGCGCGTTCGACGACCTTGCGGGTCTCCAGCCGCTCGGACAGCGTCGCCACTTCGCGTTCCAGCTCGCTGATTTCGCCGAAGCGGCTGACCGCCAACTCGATCGCCGGAATCAGGTCGCTGATCGTGAAGGGCTTCACCAGATAGGCCATTGCCCCGGCATCGCGGGCGCGTTCGACCAAGTCGCGCTGGCTGAACGCGGTCAGCACCACGATCGGCGCGATGCGCTTGCTGGCGATCTCGGACGCCGCGTCGATCCCGTCGCGGCGCGGCATCTTCACGTCCATGATCACCAGGTCGGGCTGATGTCGTTCGGCCAACTCGACGGCTTCCTGTCCGTCGCCCGCCTCGCCGACGATCTCGTACCCCTCCTCTCGCAGCATCTCGGCCAAGTCCATACGGATCAGCGCTTCGTCTTCGGCGATCAGGACCCGGCGCGGCACAGCGGCGTCGGCGTCGGTCGTGGGGCCTGTCATGACGGACATTGTGTCGTGAACGCCTGAAACCAGCGACCTCGGGGGCGGTCAGACGGTCGACGACGCCACATCCTTTATGGTGGGAGGCTGCCTCTAAGGTAGGAGGCCGAGTGAAGCCCTCGTATCCCAACTGGCAGAGGAAACGGACTCAAAACCCGTCCAGTGTGGGTTCGAATCCCACCGAGGGCACTCAACTGTGGAAGTGTTGGTGCAGGTAGACGGCGTTTTCATGTTTGCTAGATAGCCGCATCACCCCCTCGTGCCCACACTTTGCCCACAGTTTCAGATAACTTGTCTGCAACTGCGGTGAAGTCGTCGTCGAATAAATCGGCGTATACGTCCAAAGTCATGGCCGCTGAGGCGTGGCCGAGCATCCGCTGAATCACCTTCACGTTGGCGCCTGCCGAGATCGCCAAACTCGCTGCGGTGTGGCGTAAGTCGTGCGCGGTGATCCTGGGAAACGCCTTGTCGGTGTTCTGGCAGCGTTCCACCGCGCCGGACAGCCATGACTTGTTCGTCGGGGGTGCCAGATAGCCGCGGTCGCGTGCTGGCCAGATCAGTTCGTCACGCTCCTTGCCGATGCAGGTGGCCGCCAGCTCCTTAACAACGAACGCCGGCAATGCCACCGAGCGGTGGCGTCCGCTCTTGAGCGTGCCGACGTGTGTACGGCCGCCGACCGCCACCGCGTTCTCGTGCAGCACGACACGACGCCGCAGAAAGTCGACATCGCTCACGCGTAGCGCCGCAGCCTCTCCCCAGCGCAGCCCTACGGTCCCGAGCAGTAGCACCAGCGACCCGTACCGCCCTGATTCGACCGCCAAGCAACGCAACTGCTCTGGCGAGAGATAGACGTTCTTCCGCTTGGTCCTGCGGGGCAGCTTGACGCCACGCGCAGGGTTGGCCGCAATGAATCTGTCGCGGGCGGCGTCGTCGAGGATTCCCGCAAGCACCGAGTACACGGTGATCACCCGCGACGCGCTCAACGTCTTGGACAGCTCAGCGATCCACGCCTGCACGCCGGTGTAGCGAATATCTGCCACCTTGGCCGTACGCCAGCGCGGCTCGACGTAGACACGCCAGGCGTTCTCATAGGACCTGTACGCGCTGGGCTTCAGATGCCCCTCTTTGCGTACCAGCCACGCCGGCCCCAGCTCCCCCACTGTGACCCGACCAAGCGATGGCGCGACGTACTCGCCGCGGGCTTTCGTGACCTCGACAGTGTTCGCGAACGCCTCAGCATCACGCTTCGTCTTGAAGCCACGCTTATCAGTCTGGCCCCGGCCAGGCGTACGGTAACGGACGCGGTAAAGCGTTGCGCCGCTAGCGGTTTGGTACTTACTGATCGTCGCCAAGGCGCCTAATCTCCCTCGCTATATCCCCTTCGACTTTCGACCAGTCGGTCAGAGGATTGGAATCGCGCAAAAATCTCAGCACGTCTTCGTTGCCAGGTAGCGCCCAGCTACCGGCCGCCCAACTCCAGATGGTCTCTGCATCCCATTCGCGCCCATGTGGCACAAGGGAACTGGCATCAGTCGGCAGCAGCAGCGCCAGCACCGAAACGTCGAGCGCCAAGGCAAGCGCAACCAGGTCATCGACGTCGACCCGGCGCTCACCGGACTCGATTCTGCGCAGCCCGAGCGGCGGTATCTCCCGGCCCAGCTCGGCCAGTTTCCGACTCAGCTCGGCGTAGCCGAGACGGCGCTTATCGCGGAACCGCTGCACGGCGTGATTCACGTTCACACCGATAGGCCCTAAGTCGGTTTTCTTGCCCGCCACGAGACGCATGCTATGCGATCAAAGATGAAGGCGCAAGAGGCATGTTTGACTCGCTGGACTCTAAATGATAAAGATATAATTCAGAGCGATCAACAGGATCGCCTAAGCGATCAAAGATGGAGCACCGGAATGACTGTCCTCGCCAACCTGGACGAACTTCCTGCCGTGATGACGCCCTCCGATGTGGCGGCCCTCGTGCAGACGACAGAAAACAGCCTTGCCCAAGAGCGTTACCTAGGTCGGGGCATCCCGTTCGTGAAGTTCGGCAGGCGTGTGCGGTATCTGCGAGATGACGTATTGAACTACCTCACCGCGAACCGCGTCCACCGCACAGACGACCCGCGCGGCGCAGCATGAGCCCCCTTGATGAACGAGAAAGGCGCCCTGCGGGGAACAAGACGCCATCCTCATCAACCAACACCAACGGCCAGCAAACCGCCAATAAGTTTCAGGGTAACGCAATCGGCCGTCAACTGTGCGCTCGGCGTGCTGAAGCACGGCGGCTGCCGGGTGGTGAC
Organism: uncultured Actinomycetota bacterium; assembly: GCA_963820045.1. Lineage (GTDB taxonomy): Bacteria > Actinomycetota > Actinomycetes > Mycobacteriales > Mycobacteriaceae > Mycobacterium. Next base: position 139,343 of record CAWFYN010000006.1, on the reverse strand, counting down.
CCGTGGCCACGCCATGAGCCGATTGGGGAACGTGGCTACCCGCAAGCTGCACTTGACCTGTTAGAGGCCGGCTTGGTCCCTGCACCGAATTGGCCTGCGCTCAGGTCTATGTGGAAGGCCGGCGGTGCAAGCCGCACGGCCGCAGTGCTCATCGCCCAGGCGTGGGAACTGGCCGCATGACCGACGGATGGCATTGGCGTAATAGCCAATACCGGGAAAGCCAAGGCGAAGGACCATGCCCGCACTGCGGCAGCTGGTCGATCTATCTACGCGACGATGATCGGTACCTGCATGTTGACGGCACCCCCAATCGTGAATGCTGGGCGGCCATCTCGCGCGGTGATCGGCCATCCGAACCAGTGCTCAACGACTACATCCTCAGCCGGTCCGAACTAAACGACTTGCCCGACCCTGAGCCGCTTATCGACAACGTGCTCGACCAGGCGACCGTTGCACTGCTGTACGGCATGTGGGGAAGCCTCAAGTCATTCACCGCTTTGGACTGGGCCGCGTCGGTGGCCACCGGGCGCCCGTGGCAGGGCAGGCCGTGCAAGCAATGCAATGTCCTCTACGTCGCCGCTGAGGGTGCTTACGGGTACAAACAGCGCCTCAACGCGTGGGAGCAGGGCTGGAACACCAAGATCCTCGACGGCGCCCTCGATGTCCTTCCACGGCCTGTAAACCTCATGAACGAGGCCGACATGCGCAATCTGGGCGTGCTCATCAAATGGGCGGGCTACGGCCTCGTCGTCATCGACACGCTGGCACGCTGCATGGTCAGCGCCGACGAAAACAGTGCGCGCGACTGCGGTGTTGTGGTCGACGTACTGCGCCAGCTCCGCGAAATAACACCGGACGGCCGCGGAGTCATCGTTGGTATTCACCACACCGGCAAGGACGGTAAGACCTTCCGCGGATCGTCAGCGTTTGAGGCCGGCGCCGACACCGTCTACTCAACCACCCTCGACGGCGCAGGGATCACCTTGGAGCGGGAAAAGCGAAAAGACGGCCCACAACTCGACATTCACCACTTGAAGCTGGACCTGATCGAGGGCACTGGAAGTGGGGTTATTGGGATTTCAATGGGTGATAGCAACTCCGACCGCGCCGAGATCCTCTTGTCTCACATGAGGTCTCACTTTGCGGACAGCGGCGCCTACACGAAACAACTGCTTGAAGTCTCTGAAATGCCAGAGGCCACGTTCTACCGCGCATTATCTGACCTGCGTAAACGCGGCGACCTGGTCAACGAGGGCAGTGACAAGCGTCCTTTCTACAAGCTGGCCAGCCCATGAGTAGCTATCAGTCACTATCACCCCACTCTCACCATCAGGTGGAAGTACTACCACCACTCCCCACCCCTTTAGGGGTGGGAGTGAGAGCACTGAGACCTGAATCGGAGACCAAGATTCCGCCAACCAAATGGAAAGCAGCATGACTGAACACTGGCGCCCCATCCCCGGCTGGGCCGGCTACTACGAGGTCTCAGTCGATGGCCGCGTCCGCAGCGTGCCTCGCACCGTGGTCCAACGCGACGGGCGCCGCTACCGGGTGAGAGAGCGCATCCTCAAGCCCCAGCGCGTCCGCCCTGGCAGTGATATGGGCAAAGTCTTCCTGGCCCGCGGCGGCCGGGGCTACTGCAAGCTCATTCACCTGCTGGTGGCCGAAGCGTGGGAAGAGCGGGAGGCGGCATGACAAATCCATGACCCCCCATGCACCACTGCCAACCACCACGCCTACCGATAGGAATTAAACCAATGACATGGAGCGAGTTGTTTCCAGAAGGCAGAGACATCTACTACGAGGGCGTGAACCCGCAGCAGTTCGTCCGGGAGATTGCCGCCGAGTTCCGTTTCGACCCCAGTGCAGATCCGAATTGGGGGTCGGCTATAGATTTCACTGCCCTGCTGAACATCTTGACGAAATCTACAGCGGTCGCTTGTCCCCAGCGTCCGCTCGCTGTACGGATAAAAGCGCGCCGTGTCGAATGTGTTGCATCCGAGCTCAAATGACCGATCCAGCACCGAGAAGATCTGCTGCTTATTGGTTCGATTTAGCGGCCACGGCAGTCGCCAAATCCCCAATCGATCGGTGCCGAAGACGATTCGGGAGACTGGCTTATCAATCCCGGTAACCTTCCCGTAGTCCATTCAGTTCACACACTTGGCATAGTCACGAACGATGAACCGACACGCTCGAACCGTGAGGGCCATCATCGTCAGCGTGGGATTCTGGAAACCGGAAGAGACAAAACAGGCGCCGTCGGTCACGAACACATTGTCAGCATCCCAACACTGACAGTACGGGTTCAGCACCGAGTTGTCCGGTTTGTCACCCATGCGCGCGCCGCCGGTCTCGTGAATGGCTCCCCCAGGCCACACGGCGCCGTAGTTCGCGAGGACCAGGGATCGAAGCAGTCGGAAGGGGATGTTCCAGCGACCAACATCGAGGGGTTCTTGTCGACCCGCAGGCCGCCGGCGGCTGCAATTTCCGGGAGCGTCCGCTTCATGTGCGCAACCATCTTGACCTCATCCTGAGAATGGCTGCACTCGATTCTGGCTACGGGGATCCCCCACGCGTCCTGGACGGTCGGGTCGAGCGACACGTGATTTTCGTATCGGGGCTGCATTTCGCCAATCGCGGTCATGCCCCAGAACGGCGTGCCGCGGCCAATCGCGACCTCAATGCCGTAGCCGCCCGGAAAGTTCTTCGATTCCTTTTCACAGAAGCTCGGAATGTAAAGACCCGTTCCCGCAAAGTCGAACCCATCCTCGTTGGAAGCGGGCTCGACATCCCCTTCAGACACCGTGCCGGCATGCGCGTAAAAAACGTGGTCGCACAGATAGCGACCGAGATCGCCCGACGATCCGCCGACACCTGACGGATGCTTCGCGCATTCCGAGTTCAGAAGGATCCGCACGCTCTCGATCGCCGACGCGCACAGGACGACGACCTTTCCCTGAACTGCCCGCGTATTCCTTGTCAATCGCTCGATGTATTCAACGCCGGTCGCTTTCCCCGACTGCGCATCGATCAGCAATCGGCTCACGATGGCGTCGGTCCGAATCTCGAGGCGGCCGGTTGCCAGAGCGAGCCTGACGGGAAGCGGAACCCTACTGTTGTCGTACTTGACGATCCTGCCGTACGTCACGCGGACGTTCGGAAGTCGTTTCTCGATATTGGTCAGGAACGCTTCTTCGACCTTCGTCGTTTTCGCGGGCCCGATGAACTGTCCGTCCGGACAGTTTGGAATGCCCGCGGGTTTCCCGTAGACGCCGAGCGTCCGCTCGACGACGTCGTAGTACGGCGCCAGGTCTTCGTACGACAACGGCCAATCGACGCCGTCTCCACGGACGCTTGCGGCTTTGAGCTCGTAATTCGACATGCGGGGTGCATGTCGACGCCACATGTTAAGGCGGCCGCCGAGTTGCCGGCCCCTGTACCAGAGGAACGTATTGCCCCGCGCCGTCGTATAGGGATTCTCTCTGTCGCTGACGTAAAACTGCTTGGTGGTCTCGGAGAAGGCTAGACATCGCGCCTGAACGTGCTGGCCCTGAATCGCCGATTTGACGCGCCCCACAATCCCCATCCCACCCACCTCTGCGTCGGCAGGAAAGTCATGGGCGATGTCCAGGTTCCTGCCGGCCTCAAGCAGGACAACCTTCAGGCCGCCTTCCGTCAGCTCCTTGGCAGCCCACGAGCCAGTCGCTCCGGAGCCGACGACGATGGCGTCGTACGTCGATTCGCGTGCGCGCATCAATAAATCATCCACCCGACAATCGGCTGGGACCTTTCACAGGTCTCGTTAAAACTAACCGCGCAGCCTCATACACTTCAATCCCTGAGTGCAGACGATTAGTCGTATCCCACGTTGGTCGTGGCCCTGGAGGTCGTACCGCCAATCGAGGCCACGTTGATGCCGTTCCAAAAACAGAGTTGACGCCGGCCCTTCCTCTGCTGTCCCGATCTAAGCTCCGTTCGTGCGTGACGCCCAGTCCATCGACTCCGGCCTTCGATTGGTGGCCACTCTTGGCCCTACGGCTCAGTGGCGGGGTGCCGCTGCCATCGACGGACGTGGCGGCCGCGCTGCGCGATGAACGCCGCGAGCTGACCCAGTTCGGCTACACCCGTCGAGTGGGAGTTTCCACACCGTCAATTAGGGGATGCGGCTAGTGCCGCCGGCGCTGCGTCCGCTTCGAGAGCGGGGGTGTGCAAATCTCTGGATGGCGACCATCGGACGAGCCTTTGGCTGCGGCAGGATTTCGCCCATGAGAATCCGGCTTCACATGTGAAAAGCGAAGGCATTAATGACACTTGAGCACGGCCGCACCCGTTATGCACGCGGTTGCCGCTGCGATGTGTGCCGAAGTGCTGAGCGTGACTACCAACGGAATCGCTACCGGCGCCAGCACGGGCTTCCGGTCGAGCCGCCAGACCCTCCGGAGCCGAATGGGGTTTACTCCCACTTGGTTTCACCTCCTGGCGGTTGTGTGGTCACGGCCGTGCATGCCGAACTCGACGTTGCGCCAGCCGCGGCCGAGCGTCCTGGCCTAACAGCGGTGGCGCTGGCGTTGGCGGCCATCCTTGACGACCCTCGACATGTGGCGGTCCAGCCGGCAGCTGCGCGTCAACTCGTCGCGATTTTGGGAGCGCTCTCGAAGCGGACACAGCGCGGCGGCAAGCTGGCGGTGGTCAAGGCGATGACGATGAGTTCGCCATCGGCTTAAGGCCTTACCTTGCGCCATTAACTGCCGACGAGTGCGCGGTCGGCCAGTGCTCCCATTATCGGTGCCAACTGTCGGCAGTATTCGACGGTCAGGTGGCGATCGTCAAAGTAAACCAGGGTGTTGCCGTACGATGACCGGGCAGCGGTCACCGGTGCAGAACAGGTCGGTTAGATCGGCGTAGTCGCCGCCGCCGGCTTTGGCTGCGGCGGTCTCAGCTGCGATGCCGGGTTCGTTGACCGCCGTCGACCGCTCCGGTGAGCAGGCCTTCGCGTCATTGAGGTGCCCGGACAGGCAGACTGGCACCACCGAGCGCGGATCCGGGATGGGCCCGAGCACCAGCACCTTCGCGCCAATACTGCGCAGCTGCTGCACGAGGCGGGTCAAGCTGTCGATCCACGCCGAGTCATATGACGTGAAACCTGCGGCGTAACCGTAACTGGCACCGTACCGGCGCCACATGCTCACCACGGTTAGGAGCGGGCGCTCGGCGCGCAACCGGGCGATGGTCTCACCGCGCCACTGCTCGCACTCCGTGTAGCGCCGGTGAAGGAGGGGGTGGGTGATGGGCAGGTTCATCGCTGGGCAGCCCGCTTTGGTCAGGGTTTCCAGCCGCCAGTGCCGCTGTTGGGCGACGAGTTGGAACGCCGGGGACCACATCGCGGCATGGGAGTCGCCGATTAGGGCCACCGTCAGCTTCGAAGCGGTGTCACCCGTCGCGCACTCTGATTGGACGACTTCGACATTACCGAGCATGCAGCCGGAATGGTGCAAGGTCTTAAGTTCGGCTGTCGCGGCGGCGAGCGACGGGTCCAGGTTTGACGGTACGGCTTTCAGGTCCGCAGATGCTGCGACGGCGGCTTGCACTTGGGCGACCGCGTACTGCACTGCGGTGTCGTAGCCACCCATGTTGGACCCCGTCGGCGGAGGCGCCGCAGTGATGGTCAGCGGCGTGGCTGGGGCGCCGCGCCCGACCGGATTCGGCACTACCACCAGCAGTGCCACGCTCACACCGACCGCTAAGGCGGTGGCCACACCGCCCAACGCCAGACTCGCCGCGGGAGAGCGGCGCACGACAGCAGCGAATCGCAACGGGTTTTCGATGAAATGCAATGTCAGAACGGCCAGCCCGCCGGAAATGAGCGCCGCCACCACCCTGCCGGCGAGCCCGAGCGAGTGGCCCAGCAGCGGCGGTGCCAACAGCAGCACTGGCCAGTGCCACAGATACCACGAGTAGGAGACCCGCCCGATCGCGCGCATCGGCGGTAAGACCAGGAGGCGCCCACATCCCCCAGCGGGTGCGGCACAGCCAGCGCCGATCACCAGAGCGGTGCCCAGCACGGGCACTAGCGCCGCGGTACCTGGATACAGTGTGGTCGTCCTAAATCAGGTGCAGGCCAGCAGGATCAGGGCTAGCCCTGCCCATCCAGCGATCGCGGCAAATGTCGTCGGTAACCGGCGCCACTGGCCCGCGGTGAGGGCAACCAGGCCGCCGGCGGCCAATTGCCAGGCGCGGGTGGGCAGCGAAAAAAAGGCCACAAAAGGCAACCATTGAGTAACCGCCAGCGATAGTGCGAATGACACTGTCGCGACCAACGTTAGGACCACCAGATACGGGCGTTGCGACGAGGCGGCGTTTGCCGCGGTGGTCCGACGCACACGCCGGACGAGCCAAGCCGTACCGATGATCAAGGGCGGCCACACCAGGTAGAACTGCTCTTCGACGCCCAACGACCAGTAGTGCTGGAACGGCGACGGCGGCATGTAGGGGGTTAGGTAATCGACCCCTTGGAGAATGAAGCGGTAGTTGCTGACGTATAGCCCGCTGGCGATGCCATCACCGAAGACGCTGCGGGCCTGCAACGGGGGTAACAGGACAGCTGAGGCGATCGCAGTAACGACGCCCACCGTGGCCGACGCGGGCAACAGTCGACGGGCACGCGCCCCGTAGAAGCGGCGCAGTCGCACGCTGCCTGTGGTGCTCGCCTCGCGCCAGAGCAGCCCGGTGATGAGAAAGCCGGAAATGACGAAGAAGACGTCCACGCCGACATACCCGCCGCCCATACCAGGCACGTCAGCGTGAAACAGGACAACTATCAACACCGCGATGGCGCGCAGGCCCTCGATGTCCTGGCGAAAACCCCTCTGAGTTAAGCTTTCGCGCTTACTCATGGGGAACGAAAGTTGTACGTAAAAACAAACCCGCAAACCTAACGCTTAATGACGCTCGGGTCTGGTGGCGTGCCCGACTCGTCGATGGGAGGGTAGACGCTTGCGGGTTAGTCACATCGGGCTTTATGAAAAGTTCCAGTCGATTGTCAGGTGCGGAAGCCCTCGATGAGCCTCGCGGCGTTCATCCAGCAGCGCATCCGCCACGTCTATCGACGGCAGCGGCCCACCCCGCTCCCGAGTCCGCACGGCGAAGAGTCGCCACCAATTGCAGCTCGGAGTCGATTGTCTTGAGGTCGCGTATGCGGGCCGGCGCGGAATTGCATCCGCCCACGGAGAGATCTTCGCGCCTCATTGCATCGGATTACCCCGCCCATTGTCGTGTTAAGCACGGGCCGTCCCCGAGGAGTGCAGGGGCGTGGTGTCGAACTCCTTCCAGTTCGGCCATTCCCCGGGGCCCGTTCTGAGCGGGTCGCCGGGGCCTTATTCTTTGGAGTGGCCAGGGTTATGTGCAACTACACGTCGTGCCCACACCGTGCCCACACTTTGCCCACAGTTACATATAACTCAGTTGAACTACCTTGATGTCTTTTTCCAGTTAGATGCGTTTTCAACCCTGTGACCACGGGGTGAAATAGAGTTCGAATCCCACCGAGGGCACCACAGACACCCACGGTTGCAGACAACTGCCCGGCGGCTTCGCGTGTCCCATCGATGGCGTGCGCAGGTTCCCGGCCCGGGCATCCATCTTGGGCAAACCGGTCGGGGGTCCTGGACGCTTTCCGGACAGCCCCTAGGAAAAACTTTTCGGAGCAATTCTCAAAACTCGCGGCGGCGCGTCCCTCGAGCGCCAATTCCACGGTTGAGACACCGACAAATCCGAGCTCTGCGGTTACGCTTTGAACGTGGCGGCTAAGAGATGCGGCGCCCCACCCGTGTCAGATGGATCGTCGAGTCGCCCGGACTGCGTAGCCGCGGTGCGGGCGCAAACGCGCGACCGCAATCAGCACTACGCCGCCAGCGCCGCCCGCCGGGCCCGGGTGGTCTCGATCGCCGCGTGGCTGGCCGTGATGATCCTCGCGACCTTCGTGTTCGTACAGATCGGAACGGGGTCCTGGTCTTGGCGGATCAACTCGATCAATGTCGCCGCCGGGCTCGTCTTTGCGATGGTTCCTCGGCTACAGCGCTTCGGGGAATTGGTAGCGCCCCTCACCTTTATCGGCGCAGCCTACGTCTCGATCGTCGCCAGCTGCTGGGCGGTGGGTACCGGTTCCGGCGGTCAGTTCTTCTTCCTGGTGGGGGCCTGCCTAGTGGTGTTGCTGCTGGGGACCGAACACATCGTGTTGGCGGCCGGCCTGGCCGCGGTGGCAGCCGGCCTTACTGTTGCGGTCGAGTTTCTGGTTCCGCGCGACACCGGGGTTCAGCCGGCCTGGGCCCAGTCGATGGGGTTTGTCGTCACGACTTGTTCCGCTGTCGTGATGGTGGTCGTGACGGTGTGGTTCGCCCTGCGTGACACCGCGCGGGCCGAGGCCGTGATGGAGGCGCAGTACGAGCGCTCGGAGGCGCTGCTGGCCAACATGTTGCCGGCCAGCATCGCCGAGCGGCTCAAGGAGCCGGACCGCGGCGTCATCGCCGACAAGTACGACGTGGCCTCCGTGCTGTTCGCCGATATCGTCGGATTCACCGAGCGGGCCAGCAGCACGGCGCCGGCCGACCTGGTGCGCTTCCTCGACCAGTTGTACAGCGCTTTCGACGCACTCGTGGACAAGCACGGACTCGAGAAGATCAAAGTCAGCGGCGACTCTTACATGGTGGTCAGCGGGGTTCCGCGCGCTCGGTCCGACCACGCTCAGGCCCTCGCGGACTTCGCGCTCGACATGGCCAATGTTGTGACAGGACTGCAGGATCCGCACGGCAACGCGGTTCCGCTGCGGGTGGGCATGGCGTGCGGGCCGGTGGTCGCCGGTGTTGTGGGATCCCGGCGCTTCTTCTATGACGTGTGGGGCGACGCGGTCAACGTCGCGTCTCGGATGGAATCCACCGACTCGGTGGGCCGAATTCAGGTGCCCGAGGCCATGTACGAGCGCCTCAAGGACCAATTCGTGCTGCAGGAGCGCGGCCACATCGACGTCAAGGGAAAGGGCCTGATGCGCACCTGGTATCTGATCGGGCGCAAGGCGACAGAACAATCCACCGATCTGGTTGCCCGGGAATCGCGCACGGCCCGCGTGTAGTCCAAAAGCCCCTATACCGGGGACCGTCGTTTGTGTCACACTGCCGCCATGACAACCACACCTGGCACCGCCCCTGTTCCAAGCTTGTTGCCACACCTGTGGAAATCCACTCTGCTATCGGGAATTCTCTCGGTGATCCTCGGCGCCCTGATCCTCGCGTGGCCGGGAAGAACCATCGTCGTCGCCGCCATCTTCTTCGGCGTCTACCTGCTGATCACCGGTATCGCGCAGGTGATCTTCGCATTCAGCCTGCACGTCTCGGCGGGCAGCCGGATCTTGTTGTTCATCAGCGGGGCGGCGTCATTGATCCTGGCAATCTTGGCATTCCGTCATTTCGGTAACGCAATCCTGTTGCTGGCCATCTGGATTGGCATCGGTTTCATCTTCCGCGGTGTCGCTACGACGGTTTCGGCCATCAGCGACCCCACCCTGCCGGGCCGGGGATGGTCGATTTTCGTCGGCGCGATCAGCTTGCTGGCCGGCATCGTCGTGCTGGCGTCGCCGCTGGAATCGATCGTCACGCTGGCGCTCGTGGTCGGTGTCTGGTTCATCGTCATCGGCGTTTTCGAGATCGTGTCGTCGTTCGGCATCCGCAAGGCGTCGAAGACGCTGACCGGCTGAGGCGGCTCTCGGTAGCGCTGGCCTGACCCTTCTACTACACTCCGTAGTAGCCGTGCCCACGGCTCCGCAGTTCGGGAGATGACAGATGAATGTCGTCGATATTTCGCGGTGGCAGTTCGGTATCACTACCGTCTACCACTTCATCTTCGTGCCACTCACCATCGGTCTGGCGCCCCTGCTCGCCGTGATGCAGACCGTGTGGGTGGTCACGGGTAACACCGCGTGGTACGGCCTCACCAAGTTCTTCGGCAAGTTGTTCCTGATCAATTTCGCCATCGGCGTGGCAACCGGGATCGTCCAGGAATTTCAATTCGGCATGAACTGGAGCGAGTATTCCCGGTTCGTCGGCGACATCTTCGGCGCGCCGCTGGCCATGGAGGGCTTGTTCGCCTTCTTCTTCGAGTCCACCTTCATCGGGTTGTGGATTTTCGGCTGGAGCCGGCTGCCGAAGCTGGTCCACCTGGCCTGCATCTGGATCGTCGCGATCGGTGTCAACGTTTCCGCGTTCTTCATCATCGTGGCGAACTCGTTCATGCAGCATCCGGTCGGCGCGCACTACAACCCGGCGACACATCGGGCCGAGCTGGACAGCATCACCGCGCTGCTGGGCAATAACACTGCGCGGTGGGCGTTTACCCACACGGTCACCGGCGCGTTGCTGACCGCTGCGACGTTCGTCGCGGCCGTCAGCGCGTGGTTCCTGGTCCGTTCCCGCCGCCCGGCAACCGCCACCCCCGCCGCCGAATCGAATGCGCGCACCATGTTTCGCCCGGCGGCCATCCTGGGATGCTGGGTGGTGCTGCTCGCCGCCGTCGGCCTGTTCTTCACCGGCGACCGGCAGGGCAAGCTGATGTTCGTTCAGCAACCGATGAAGATGGCGTCGGCGGAATCGTTGTGCGGCACCGAAACCGATCCGGATTTCTCGATCCTCACCGTCGGCACGCACAACAACTGCGACAGCATCACCCGCGTGATCGAGGTGCCCTACGTGCTGCCGTTCCTGGCTGAGGGCCGGACCAGCGACGTCACGTTGCAGGGGGTGCGCAATATCCAGCAGGACTTCGAGCATCGATTCGGCCCAAACGACTACCGGCCCAACCTGTTCGTCACCTACTGGTCCTTCCGCGCGATGATCGGGTTCCTGGCCGTCCCGATGCTGTTTGCGCTGGCGGCGCTGTGGCTCACCCGCGGCGGCCGGGTGCCCAACCAGCGATGGTTTTCCTGGCTGGCGCTGGTGACCATTCCCACGCCGTTCCTGGCGAACATCTCCGGGTGGGTGTTCACCGAAATGGGCCGGCAACCCTGGATCGTCGCGCCGAATCCGACCGGCGATCAACAGGTTCGGTTCACGGTCCGTGAAGCCGTCTCGCACCACGCGTCCGGCATGGTCATCACCTCCCTGGTGACGTTCACCCTCGTCTACGCGGTGCTCGCGGTCGTCTGGTTCTGGCTGCTCAAGCGGTACATCAGCGAAGGGCCGCGCGAACACGACGCCGAACCGGCTCCCCCGCCGGCACCCGGCGACGACGAGGTGGCACCGCTTTCGTTCGCCTACTAGGCCCGGGATCCCACGAACTCAGAAAGGAGCTGACCGATGGGACTGCAGCAGTTGTGGTTCGGCATCATCGGGTTGCTGTTCCTTGGTTTCTTCGTTCTGGAGGGCTTCGACTTCGGCGTCGGAATGTTGATGGAACCGCTCGCCCGCGTCGGTGTCGGCGAGCCCGAACCCATCAGACGCACCGCGCTGAACACCATCGGCCCGATCTGGGACGGCAACGAAGTGTGGCTGATCGTGGCCGGCGCAGGCATGTTCGCCGCCTTTCCCGGCTGGTACGCCACCGTGTTCTCCACGCTGTATCTACCGCTGCTGGCAATCCTGTTCGGCATGATCCTGCGCGCCGTGGCGATCGAATGGCGCGGCAAGGTCGACGACACAAAGTGGCGGGGCTGGGCCGATTTCGGCATCGCCGCCGGTTCCTGGCTGCCCGCCGTTTTATGGGGCGTGGCGTTCGCCGTCCTGGTCCGCGGCCTGCCGGTGGACGCCGACGGACAGGTCCATCTGTCGATCACGGACGTGCTCAACGCCTACACCCTGCTGGGTGGTTTGGCCACGGCCGGACTGTTTCTGCTTTACGGCGCGGTGTTCATCTCGTTGAAGACCTCCGGCGCCATCCGCGACGACGCCCACCGGCTGGCGGTGTGGCTGTCGCTTCCGGTAACCGGACTGGTTGCGGGCTTTGGGGTTTGGACACAGCTGGCCTACGGCAAGGATTGGACCTGGCTGGTGCTCGCGGTCGCAGTGGTGGCGCAGCTGGCGGCGGTGCTGCTGGTGTGGCGGCGCATGTCCGACGGCTGGGCGTTTGCGTGCACGGCGACCGTTGTCCTGTCGGTGGTGATCCTGTTGTTCGGCGCGCTGTACCCCAACCTGGTGCCCTCGACGCTGAACAAACAGTGGAGCCTGACGATCTACAACGCGTCGTCGACGCACTACACCCTCAAGGTCATGACGTGGGTGACCGCGTTCATGACCCCGCTGACGGTGGTGTACCAGGCCTGGTCGTACTGGGTGTTCCGGCAACGGATCTCGGCGGACCGGATACCGCCGTCCATCGGCCTGGCTAGGCGTGCCTCCTGAGCGCACCGGTCTCGCCGCTTGGCGCAAAAGCGCGGGGTCCCCTGGACCCGCGACTGTGGCGGGCATCGACCGCCTTGCGCCGCTACCTGACCGCGACGGTGTGCTGTGGGGTGGTGATCTCCGGCTGCGCGATCGGCTCGGCGATCGTGCTGGCGGGCGTGGTCGCCCGCGCCGTCAGCGATCACTCGGGGCGCAGCCTGCACGCATGGATCGCGCCGCTGTCGATCCTGTTGGCGCTGTGGACCATTCGTACGCTCGCGCACTGGCTTCAGGCCCGGTTGGGCCAACGCGGCGCGAGCGCGGTCGTCGCCGATCTGGCCGGTCAGGTGCTGTCGGCGGTGACGGCCCGCCAGCCGGGTGAACTCGCCGCCCAACGCGACGCCGCCGCGGTGGTGGTCACCCGAGGACTCGACGGCTTGCGCCCCTACTTCACCGGGTACCTGCCCACGTTGCTGCTCGCCGGGATCCTGACCCCGGCGACCGTCGCCGTCATCGCGGTCTACGACCTGAAATCGGCGGCGATCGTGGCGATCACCCTGCCGCTCATACCGGTTTTCATGGTGTTGATCGGGCTGGCAACCGCCGATCGGTCGGCGGCGGCCCTGGTTGCCATGACGACGCTGCAGGGGCGGTTGCTGGATCTCATCGCCGGCATCCCCACGCTGCGGGCGTTGGGACGCGGCCGGGGCCCGGAACGCCGCATCGCCGAACTCGCTGCCGCGCATCGCCGCTCGGCCATGGCGACGCTGCGGATCGCCTTTCTGTCGGCGCTGGTGCTGGAACTGCTGGCGACGCTGGGCGTCGCGCTGATCGCGGTGGGGATCGGACTCCGCCTGGTGTTCGGCGAGATGACGCTGGCGACCGGCCTCACGGTGCTGTTGCTGGCACCCGATGTCTACTGGCCGTTGCGCCGGATCGGCGTGGAATTCCACGCCGCGCAAGACGGAAGAACCGCCGCGGACAAGGCCTTCGCTCTCATCGGTGAGCCGGCCGCCCCGAAGGCCCCGGGTCAGACGGTCACCGCCCGCGGGGTTCAGATCCGCCTCCACGGCCTCAGCGTCCACGGCCGCGACGGCCACGCGCCGCGCGACCTCACCGCGCTCATCGAACCTGGCTCGGTGACCGTGCTGACCGGACGCAATGGCGCCGGCAAGAGCACGACCCTGCAGGCAATCGCCGGAGTCACCGTGCCGTCATCGGGCCGAATCACCGTGGCCGGAGTCGACGTCGCCGACCTGGAGCCGGCCTCCTGGTGGCGGCAGCTGTCCTGGCTTCCGCAGCGTCCGGCGCTCGTCCCGGGCACGGTTCGCGACAACCTGGTGTTGTTCGGCGACCTGAACGATGTCGAAACGGCCTGCGCGGCATCCGGTTTCGATGCTGTGCTGGCCGACCTGTCCGACGGGCTGGATACCGTCCTCGGCCGCGGCGGCGTCGGCCTGTCACTGGGGCAGCGGCAACGGCTAGGCCTCGCCCGCGCGCTCGGATCGGCCGCGGCCGTGCTGTTGCTCGACGAGCCGACCGCGCACCTGGACGCCCGCGCCGAGGAACGCGTCTTGCGGGCCGTCGTGGAGCGCGCCCGTGCCGGTGCGACCGTGGTCGTCGTCGGGCACCGCGAACCGGTTCTGGCGATCGGCGACCGGGTGGTCGAAGTGACCGCCGACAGTGGAGCGCGTTATGCCCCGGCCTGATCCCATCTTGGCGGCCGCGCCGCTGCTGCGGCCGAGGCTCCCCCGCATCTTGGCGGCCATCGCGCTGGGCGTGCTGTCGCTGGGCAGCGCGCTGGCGCTGGCCGGTGTCTCGGCGTGGCTGATTACGCGCGCGTGGCAGATGCCGCCGGTGCTGGACCTGTCGGTCGCGGCCGTCGCGGTGCGCGCGTTCGCGATTTCGCGCGGGGTGTTGCACTACTGCGAACGGCTGGTCACCCACGACGCCGCGCTGCGCGCGGCCGGCGCCGCCCGGGCGGGGATCTATCACCGGCTGGCCCACGGGCCCGCGGCGGCCGCCGTCCGGCTGCACAGCGGCGAGCTCGTGACCCGGGTGGGCTCGGACGTCGAAGAGCTGGCCAACGTGCTGGTGCGCGGCGTCGTGCCGATCGGTGTCGCGGCGGTGCTGTCGCTGGCGGCGACCGGAGTGGTCGCGGCCATCTCGCTGCCGGCCGCGGCGGTACTGGCGATCTGCCTGCTGATCGCAGGGTTCGTCGCGCCACGGCTCGCGGGCAAGGCCGCGGCCCGGCAGGAAAGCGTTGCCCGGCAGCATCATTCCGAGCGCGACACCTCGGCGATGATCGCTCTGGAACATGCGCCCGAGCTTCGCGTGGCCGGCCTACTTCCCCGCGTCATCGCCGAATCGCAACGCCGCCAACGCGAGTGGGGCGACGCCCTCGACGCCGCCACCAGACCGGCCGCCATCGCCGAGGCCGTGCCCACCGCCGCGATCGGGGCCAGCGTGCTCGGCGCGGTGGTGGCGGGCATCGGGTTGGCGCCGTCGGTCGCGCCCACCACGCTGGCCGTCCTGATGTTGTTGCCGCTGTCGGCGTTCGAGGCGATGACCCCGTTACCGGCCGCCGCGGTTCAGCTGACGCGGTCGCGCATCGCCGCGCGTCGGCTGCTCGACCTGACGTCGACCGGCCGCCCGCACCAGCCCGACGAGTCGGCCGCGGACCCACCGAAACCCGCCGTCGGCGCCGTGCTGTCCGCCGACCTGCGCTCCGGCCACGCCCAGGGAACCCGATCACACCGCATCACGCTGGACCTACCGCCGGGCGCCCGGCTGGCCGTCACCGGCGCCAGCGGGTCCGGGAAGACGACGCTGTTGATGACGCTCGCCGGGTTGCTGCCCCCGCTAGCGGGACGGGTGACGCTCGACGGCACCGCCCTGACGGAGTTCGATGAGGAGGACTTACGCGGCGCCGTCAGCTTTTTCGCCGAGGACGCGCATATCTTCGCTACCACCGTCCGAGACAACTTGCTGGTCGCCCGCGGCGACTGCCGCGACGACGAACTGGCGGCCGCGCTGGATGCGGTCGGGCTCGGCGCCTGGCTCGCCGGCTTGCCCGAGGGACTGTCGACGGTGTTGACCGGTGGCGCGCAGGCCCTTTCGGGGGGTCAGCGCAGGCGGCTGCTGCTGGCGCGGGCGGTGCTCTCACCCGCCCGGATCGTGCTGCTCGACGAGCCCACCGAACACTTGGACGCGGCCGACGCCGGACCGATTCTCAGCGAGCTCTTGGGGCCGAACTCCGAGCTGATGGCCGCCGACCGGACCGTAGTGGTGGCTACCCACCACTTACCCGACGACATTGGCTGCCGCGAGCTGCACATCGACTAATGCGAGCGTTGCGGCCCCGACCGCCCCAAAAGTCGATGCAGGACGCTGTAAATCGTTTCGCCGTTGGCGTTTGGATCGCGCAGCCTCGACGGACAGCGTCCCCAGAGGACGAGCGGTACCTCGTGGGGCCGCAGATCCAGGACTACCGCCTCCCCATCACCATTGCCCCATCGGAGAGCAATCGGATCCCGAAGTCGTCGTCGCCGACAAGATCCCATCGGTGCAGCACCGCTTCGCTATGGCTGTGCATGCGGAGTTGTTCCGCACTCATCACCCAGCCGGTATCCGGTCCGAATGTTCTGCGTGCCGCAGGTTTCGGTTACGCAGTCCACCCAACCGGACCACCCGATCACAAGCTAGCGATTTCGCGACATCACAGCCGCCTGCTGGGTTCGGCCGATCAGAGGTGTCGCCGGCGCGGCATGAACTCCAGCGACAGCAACACGATCAGCAATGGGACGATCTGGGTCATCGAGACCAGCGCGTAGCGCCGGGCGTCCAGCGCGTGGAACTTGCGCACATATCGGTACAGCGACTCGAGCGCGATCAACGGGTCTAGGACATGGATCAACCGGTAGAAAACGCGCTGGGCGCGGCTGCGATTCGTTTCATCGAAGATTTCCGGGAACGCCGCGAATGCGAGCGAAAGTCGTTGCGCTCCATTCTCTTTGCTGGCCATGATCATGTCGATGCTGAGCCGTTCGTCGATGCCGTTGGGGGCTTCGCGCCGGCGCCACGGCACGTCGAGGGTGATGTCGCTACCGCCGCCGGCAGTCGCGTACCGGTGGAATCCCTGCACCTTGCCCGAAGCGTCCCTGGCGATGATCAGCTGAATTCCGGGGAACCGGCCCTCCAGCACGCCGTCCAGGTTCATGTGAAATCCGCGATCGGCGTGGGCCCCTTTGCTAGACGCCCGCACCACCTCGGTCAGCTCGGCCAGTTGCTCGCTGTTGAGTTCCTGCTCCGCGACGATTTCGGTGGTGATGCCGTAGTTGTGGGAACGCTGCACCGCCTGGCGCAGGTTGCGGAACTTGCGTCCCACCATGTCGAAACGGGCGACGTCGACGACCACGTCGCGCCCGATCGGCACGGCGCGCAGCGATTGCCCGAGCACCCCCGCGTCGTTCCACAATGCGAGCCGCCGCTCGCCGCAACCCACCACCGCGATTCGCCAGCCGTGGGTGTGGCACACGGCGGCGAAGTCGGCGACCAGCTCGGGGAATCGGGTCTCGTCACCGATCGGGTCGCCGCCGACCACGGCGATGCCCAGGCGGGTCCGGTAGGCCAGCGCCGCGCTGCCGTCCGCGGTGAAGTGGTAACTCTTGCCGGTCTGCATCGCGAACGGCGCCAGCGGGTCTTCCCTGGTGGCCTGGATCAATTGCCAAACCCGGGGCAGATCCTCGGGAACCGGATGCGATGAAGTCGGCCACATCAGGACCATGCCGGAGGCGGCGATCACCAGGTCGCCGAGCAGATCGAAGGACAACACGTGCAGGCCAAGGCCCGCCAACACGAACGAGGCGGCGGTGCCGGCGTGCATGGCCGTCACGGGACGGCCCAAGAAGATGCCACGCGCGATCCATGCCACCGCGACCAGGACCGTCAGCGACCAGGCCAACCGATCGGCGTAGGGCCACGTCGGCTGGTGGTGGTGGCGGGCGACAATTTCGACGAGCCAGCAGGCGGCGCTGAATAGCGCCAGGGCACCGATCAACCGGGCCGCCCGCGAATCGACGGAGACGACTACGCGTTCGCGCGCGCGGGCTTTTGCTGAGACGTCGACCGATGGCCCGCTCACACTCACCTCCCGATGCACTGACGTTCCAGCTGGGCGGCTGTTTGCCGGCTCTGTTACCCGGCTGCTAAGAACATACGCTGATCGCGGCCCCGCCGGGCCGAATTCACACGCGCTGTCCTGCGGGTATTCCGCCCTGTCTATCGGCGGGCGGGCGGAAAGTATTTCAGCACGCCTTCCTGCACCACCGTGGCGATGACCTGGCCCGAGCGATCGAAGAAGTGCCCGGTGCCCAGCCCGCGCGAGTCCGCGGCCACCGGAGACGACGTCGAATACAGCACCCAGTCGTCGAAGTTGACCTGCCGGTGAAACCACACCGAATGGTTGGCGGACGCGGCGAAGATGCGGTCGAACCCCCACGACAGTCCGTGGGTGGTGATCACCGAGTCCAGCACCGTGGTGTCCGAGGAGTACACCATGGTCGCGGTGTGCAGGATCGGGTCGTCGGGCATCATGCCGCCGGCCTTCATCCAAACTCGGTTGTGTGGAAGCCGGTCACCCTTCTCGCGCATCACCCACGCGGGGTCGTTGGTGTAGCGCCATTCGATCGGCTGCAGGGCGTTGACGAAGTGCGGAACGGTTTCCTCGTAACCCTGTAACAGTTCGCTGATCGACGGCTGCGTCTCGGGCCCACCCACCTGCGGCGGACCGACGGCGTGTTCGAGGCCGCGGCCGCCGGACATGTAGGAGATCATCGCCGAGGACAACAGCATGCCGTCCTGCACGGCGTCGACGCGCCGATTGGCGAAGCGCCGCTCGTCACGCAGCCGGGCGACGTGGAACTCGATGTCCTTGGCGGTGTCACCGCCGTTGATGAAGTGCACGGAAAGCGCGCTGGGCGGCAGCTCGGTCCGGATCAGCGTGCGACTGCTCGCGACGAACGATTGGGCCATGAGCTGGCCACCGAAAGTCCGCATCGGGTTCTTGCTGGGATGCGATCCGACGAACCGGTCATCGGCCACCCGGTGGAGGTCGAGTGTCGCCAGCAGTTCCTCGAAATCAGAATTGGTGCTGATCGCGACCTCTCCTTTGGGTGGCGCTAAACGTCGTCCTCCCCGATCCGGTGCACATGGATGAGGTTGGTCGACCCTACTGTGCCAGGTGGCGCGCCGGCGACGATGACCACCAGGTCACCGCGCTTGTAGCGACCGAGCTCCAGCAGCGACTTGTCGACCTGGCGGATCATGCCGTCGGTGGACGTCATCATCGGCACGATGAACGTCTCGGTGCCCCAGGTCATGGCGAGTTGGCTACGCACCTCCGGCCACGCGGTGAACGCAAGCAGCGGCAGCGGCGTGTGCAGGCGCGCCAGCCGCTTGACGGTGTCACCGGACTGGGTGAAGGCGACCAGCGCCTTGGCGTCCAGGCGCTCGCCGATGTCGCGGGCGGCGTACGAGATCACCCCGCGCTTGGTGCGCGGCACATGCGTCAGCGGCGGAGCGGCGGTGGAATTGTCCTCAACGGCGCAGATGATCCGCGACATCGTCCGGACGGCCGCCAGCGGGTACTTCCCCACCGAGGTCTCCCCGGACAGCATCACCGCGTCCGCGCCGTCGAGCACGGCGTTCGCGACGTCGGAGGCCTCGGCTCGCGTCGGCCGTGAGTTCTCAATCATGGAGTCGAGCATCTGGGTCGCGACGATGACGGGTTTGGCGTTCTCCCTGGCCATCTGGATGGCCCGCTTCTGCACCAGGGGCACCTCTTCCAGCGGCAGCTCGACGCCGAGGTCGCCACGGGCCACCATGATGGCGTCGAACGCCAGCACGATCGCTTCCAGATTGTCGACGGCTTCCGGCTTTTCCAGCTTGGCGATCACCGGCACCCGCCGCCCGACGCGATCCATCACCTCGTGCACCAGCTCGACGTCGGACGGCGAGCGCACGAAGGACAGCGCGACCAGGTCGCAACCGAGATCCAGCGCGAACATGAGGTCCTCGACGTCCTTCTCCGACAAGGGCGGAGCGGTCACATTCATCCCCGGCAGTGACATGCCCTTGTTGTTGCTGACCGGGCCACCTTCGGTGACGGTACAGATGACGTCGTCGCCATCGATGCCTGAAACGAGGAGTCCGATGTTGCCATCGTCGACCAGCACCCGGTCACCGACAGCGGCGTCCTTCGCCAGCCTCTTGTAGGTGGTCGACACGCGGTCGTGCGTGCCTTCGCAGTCCGCGACGGTGATGCACACGGTTTCGCCGTCGGCCCAGTACGTGGCCCCGGTGGCGAATCGCCCCAGCCGGATCTTCGGGCCCTGCAGGTCGGCGAGCACACCGACCGCGCGGCCGGTGGTGTCAGAAGCGGCCCGCACCCGCTCGTAAGCGGCTTTGTGATCGGAGTAGTCGCCGTGACTGAAGTTCAACCGGGCGACGTCCATTCCGGCCTCGACGAGGGCCAAAATCAGCTCGTCCGAATTCGTCGCCGGGCCAAGGGTGCAGACGATCTTTCCGCGTCTACTCACGCCGACACAGCATAGTCGCGTGGGCCCACCACGGTCCGACCGAACGGGGTATCGCGCCCAGTGCGGCTACCCACCCTTAATCACCGGAATCAGTGGGAAGCCGGGCAGGTTACGCAGCACCGTCCACGCGATGACGGCCAGCACCATCGTCAGCCAAGCCGGCATTGATAGCGCCGGTTTGCCGCGACCGCGGCGAATCAGCAGCCAAACGGCCAGCATCGGGATACCGACCAGCAGGAGAACATTGTCGTTGACGGCAGCGGCCAGGTCGCCGTGCAGCAGGTCGTGCGTCATCCGCAGCCCGCCGCAGAACGGGCAATTCCAGCCGGTAAGCCATTTGAAGGGGCACTGCGGATACAACGAATTCGTGTTGTGCGGGTCAACCAGGCCGACGTAGCCGAGCGCGCCGCCCAGCACCATGGCGGTACCGGCCGCGACATACCGGCGCTGACGGCGTGGGCCGTGACACTGTTCCACCGCTGGTCCAGCGGAATTGGGCTGCGTCACCTTGTCAGCATGCCAGAACGCGCGGCCGCTAGCGGGTCGACGGCCTGTTCCTTCGCAGCCTCCAGCGGCTACGGGTTTCCTTCTCCGGCTCGGCGGTCTCGGGCTCGGCCGCCTCCGGTTCCGTCGTTTCCGGCTCTTGGGCTTCTGGCTCTTCGGCTTCCCCGGTCTCGGGCTCGGCCGCCTCGGATTTCGTCGTCTCGCGCTCTTCGGCTTTCGGCTCTTCGGCTTCCGGCTCTTCGGGCTGGGCCTCGGATTCCCCGGTCTCGGACTCGGCCGCCTCCGGTTCCGTCGGCTCGCGCCCTTCGGCTTCCGGCTCTTCGGCTCCTGGCTCTTCGGCTTCCGGCTCTTCGGCCTGGGCCTCGGATTCCCCGGTCTCGGACTCGGCCGCCTCCGGTTCCGTCGGCTCCGGCTCGGCGGTCGCGGACTCTTCGGATTCGGGCTCTTCGGCTTCGTCGGGCTCCGCTGCCTCCGCTTTGACCGTCTCGGGTTCCGCGGTTTCCGGCTCGGGCTCCGCGGTTTCCGGCTCGTCGACTTGGGCAGCCTCGTCCGCTTCCGCCGACTCGGCGGTTTTGTCGTCGTCTTCCCGTGTGCCCACCGCGACCGCCGCAGTCGTTGCCCCAGCCGAGGCGACAGTCGCAAGCTCGTCCGCCGGCTCTGCTTCCGGGGATTCCTCGGCGGCGTGATCGGTGCCGTGCAGGCTCTCGGGGGCCTCGCGCCCCTTCGGCGCCACCATGATGTACACCACGGCCCCGATGAACACGAAAGTCGATGTGAACGAATTGATCCGGATGCCCGCGACGTGGGTGGCAGTGTCGTCGCGCAGCAGCTCCACACCGAAGCGCCCGACGCAGTAGCTGGCCACATACAACGCAAACAGTCGCCCGTGGCCCAACGTGAACCGGCGGTCCGCGTAGATCAATACGGCGAAAACCAGGACGTTCCAGATCAATTCGTACAGGAACGTCGGCTGCACGACGAGCGCCACCTGCCCCGTCGATACGCCGTCCAGCGAATGGGGGTCAATGTATCCCGAGGGATCACGACGGTAGAAGACCTCCAGGCCCCACGGCAGTGTGGTTTCGCGGCCGTAGAGCTCCTGATTGAAGTAATTACCGAGCCGGCCGATGGCCTGCGCCAAAATGATTCCCGGGGCAATCGCGTCAGCGAAGGCCGGCAGCGGAATCCCCTGCCGGCGGCAGCCGATCCATGCGCCGACACCGCCGAGTGCCACCGCGCCCCAGATGCCCAGGCCGCCGTCCCAAATGCGCACCGCCGCACCCAACCCGGCGCCGCCCGGCCCCCAATAGGTCCGCCAGTCGGTGGCCAGGTGATAAAGCCGGCCACCCACCAAGCCGAACGGCACAACCCATAACGCGATGTCATAGATGACGCCGCGCTGCCCGCCGCGGGCCTGCCAACGCCGGTCACCGATCAACAGCGCCACCACTATGCCGGTGATGATGAACAACGCGTACGCGCGAATGGGCAGCGGCCCAAGGTGCCAGACGCCTTGGGGCGGGCTGGGAAAATACGTCGGCAACATCGTCATCGGGCGGACGCCTTCTGCCGAACACCGGCGGCCAGTTCTTCGGTCAGCGCCCGCAACGCGGGCAATCCACCATCACCCAGCGCCGATACCAGCGCGGAACCGACGATGACACCGTCGGCGTAGCTGCCGATCTGTGCCGCTTGCTCGCGCGAGCGCACCCCCAGGCCGACGCCGACGGGTATGTCCGACACCGCCTTCACCCGTTGCACCAGTTCGGGCGCTGCCTGCGACACCGCGTCACGCGCCCCCGTTACCCCCATCGTGGACGCAGCATAGACGAATCCGCGCGAAGCCTCGACGGTCATCACCAACCGCTGCGGCGTCGACGACGGCGCCACCAGAAAAATGCGATCCAACCGATGCTCCTCAGCTGCCGCCAGCCACTGCCCGGCTTCGTCGGGGATGAGGTCTGGGGTGATCAAGCCCTGCCCGCCCGCCGATGCGAGATCCCGCGCGAACGCGTCGACCCCGTACCGCAGCACCGGATTCCAATACGTCATCACCACCGCACGGCCGCCCGCCGCGCTGATCGCCTCGACCGCGGCGAGCGTATCCCGGACGCGCACTCCCCCTTTCAGCGCGACCTCGGTGGCCCGGGCGATGGTCGGCCCGTCCATGCCGGGATCCGAATAGGGCACACCGACTTCGATGATGTCACAACCGGATTCGACCAGGGCGAGCATTCCCTCCACCGAAGCCGCCACGTCGGGGTAACCGGTGGGCAGGTAGCCGATCAGTGCCGCGCGGTTGTCCTTGCGGCACATGTCGAAGGCCGGGCCGAGCCTGCTGGCTTGCCGCTGTTCCACGGTCATCGCTCGCCGGGCCCCAGCAAGCCAAACCACTTCGCGGCCGTCTCGACGTCCTTGTCACCCCGGCCCGACAGGTTCACCACGATGATCGCGCCCTGTCCCAACTCGAGGCCCAGTTTGACCGCACCGGCGACCGCGTGTGCCGACTCGATGGCCGGGATGATGCCCTCGGTGCGGCACAGCAGCGCGAAGGCATCCATCGCCTCCGAGTCGGTGATCGGCCGGTATTCGGCACGCCCGGTCTCCTTGAGATACGCGTGTTCGGGGCCCACCCCCGGATAGTCAAGACCCGCTGAGATCGAATGGGATTCGATGGTCTGGCCGTCCTCGTCTTGCAGCAGGTAGGAGAACGAACCTTGGAAGGCGCCGGGTGAGCCGCCGGCGAAAGTCGCGGCGTGCCTTCCCGTTTCGACGCCGTCACCGGCGGCCTCGAAGCCGACGAGGCGCACCCCCGGATCGTCGATGAACGGGTGGAAGATGCCGATGGCGTTGGATCCGCCACCGACACACGCCACGACCGCGTCGGGCAACCGGCCCGCCTGGGCCTGGATCTGCACGCGCGCCTCCAGCCCGATGATGCGCTGAAAGTCGCGCACCATCGCCGGAAAGGGATGGGGCCCCGCCGCGGTGCCGAAGCAGTAGTAGGTGTTGTCGGCGTTGGTCACCCAGTCACGAAACGCCTCGTTGATGGCGTCTTTGAGCGTTTTCGAGCCGCTCTGGACCGACACCACCTCGGCGCCCAGCAGCCGCATCCGCGCCACGTTGAGCGCCTGGCGCGCGGTGTCCACGGCGCCCATGTAAACAACACATTCCAGGCCGAGCAAGGCGCACGCGGTGGCCGTGGCGACGCCGTGCTGACCGGCGCCGGTCTCGGCGATGACTCGGGCCTTGCCCATTCTCTTGGCCAGCAACGCTTGACCGAGGACGTTGTTGATCTTGTGAGAACCGGTGTGGTTCAGGTCTTCTCGTTTGAGAAAGATGCGCGCCAGGCCGGCGTGCTCGGACAGCCGGGTGGCCTCATACAGCGGCGACGGGCGACCCGCGTAGTTTGCCTGCAGGTCGTCCAGGGTGTCCAGGAAATCGGGGTTGATGCGTTCCTTCTCGTATGCGGCGGTGACCTCTTCGATCACCGCCATCAACGCCTCCGCGACGTAACGGCCGCCATACACACCGAAATGGCCACCCGAATCGGGTTCGTGGCGGGTGGGTTCGGCGACAGCTGCGCTCGGGAGCGGAAGGTCCGGGCGGGAAAGGTTGACCATTACCAAGGCTCTACGCGGGGACGGCTCATCAGGTTCAACGTTTCAGCGCCGGGGCTCTTCAAGTGACTTAACGACTAGCGGGACGGCTTCGGACAGGACGGGTGGGTACCCGCGGTAACCAGGTCGGCGACCGCGGCGCGCGGGTCACCGCTCTTGACCAGACCCTCACCGACCAACACGGCGTCCGCACCGGCACCGGCATACGCCAACAGGTCCCCGGTGCCACGGACGCCGGACTCGGCGATTCTGATCACATTGCTGGGCAGCCCGGGAGCGATGCGCGCGAAGCAATCCCGGTCGACCTCCAGCGTCGCGAGATCGCGCGCGTTGACACCGATTACATTGGCCCCGGCCTTCAGCGCCCGGTCGGCCTCCTGCTCGGTGTGCACCTCGACGAGCGCTGTCATGCCTAGTGATTCGGTGCGGTCCAGCATCGACACCAGAGCCGACTGGTCCAGCGCGGCAACGATGAGCAACAACATATCGGCGCCGTGCGCGCGGGCTTCGTGGATCTGATATGGCTGCACGACAAAGTCTTTGCGCAAGACCGGTATCGCGACCGCGGCCCGAACCGCATCGAGATCGTCGAGCGAGCCGTGAAAGCGTCGCTCCTCAGTCAACACGCTGATGATCCGGGCCCCGCCGTCCTCGTACGCCCGGGCCAGTTTCGCCGGATCGGCAATGGTAGCCAGGGAACCCGCCGACGGGCTCGCGCGCTTGACTTCGGCGATGACGCCGATGCCGGGCTCGCGCAGCGCGGCCATCACGTCGCGCGGCGGCGGCGCGGCGGCAGCGGCGGCTTTGATTTCGGACAGGCTGATGAGGGCTTCGCGCGCGGCGACGTCGGCCCGGACTCCCTCGAGGATGGAGTCAAGCACGGTAGCCGGACTCATGCCTGTTGCTTCCCTTCGCGCTGTCACCCATCGTCACCCTATGGTCACACTGACAAACACCAGCCGGTTGCGGCGACGTGAATGAAGGGTAGCGGCCCGCGGCTCGCGGCCCGTCACCGACCCTCGGTGTCCGACTCGCGGGGCCGATCGGTCGGGTCGCGGCCCTCGTCAAGCGCGTCCCAGATCATCCGCTCCGACATTTCCGGCGTCTCCGGCTTCTCCAGCATCGCGCCATCGTCGTCATCGCGCAGCGCATTTGAGCGGCGCGTCGCAGGCGCCGCATACTTTTCCGCACTCAACCGGGCCGACTTGGAATCGCCCGCCGATCGCAGCAACAGGACGGCGGCGATCAAGGTGCAGGCCGCGGCGGCCACTGCGATGCCCGCGCCGGTGTAGCGCCGCTCGCTGCCCACCAGCGACATCACCGTGACGTGCGCCAGATCGGCACCGCGCACCGCGATGTCCGGGAGCACCCACAAACTCAGCCCGAGATATCCGACCGCCAGGCTGGTCACCGCCAGCAGCCCAGCCAGTACCCGCAGCGGCCACCCGCGCACGGCGATCGCGGCCACCGCCGTCGCCAGCATGAGCACCGCCAATGGCAACAGCGCCGTCGACCACGACGCGCCGGACAGCGTCACCTCGCGTGGCGGACCCAGCCCGTCGAACGACCGGACCACCACCCACGGCAGCCGGGATGCCACCCACAACGCCGCCGCGGACAGCACCAGCAACGCCTGGGCCACCCCGACGACCAAGCGGGCCCGCCGGTTCGGCCGGACCTCAGTCATGGCGGCCTGCGGCCGGGGCGGTCAGCGTCTCGGCGGCGGCGATCGCGTTGAGCACCGCGCGCGCCTTGTTGGAGGCCTCGGTGTACTCGTAGGGACCGTTGGAGTCGGCCACCACTCCGCCGCCGGCCTGCACATAGGCGGTGCCGTCGCGCATCAGCGCGGTGCGGATGGCGATCGCGAAGTCGGCGTTGCCGGCGAAGTCGAGGTAGCCGACCACGCCGCCGTAGAGGCCGCGACGCGTCTTCTCCACCTCCTCGATCAGCTCCATGGCCCGCACCTTCGGCGCGCCCGAGAGCGTGCCGGCCGGAAAGCAGGCCGTCACCGCGTCCAGGGCGGTCCGCCCCTCGGCGAGCATCCCGGTCACCGTCGACACCAGGTGCATGACGTGGCTGTAGCGCTCGATGTGGCTGTAATCCTCGACCCGCACGGTGCCCGGCGCGCAGACCCGACCAAGGTCGTTGCGGCCCAAGTCAACCAGCATCAGGTGCTCGGCACGTTCCTTCTCGTCGGCCAGCAGTTCCTTTTCCAGCAGCTGATCCTCCTCGTCGGTCTGCCCGCGCCACCGGGTTCCGGCGATCGGATGCGTCGTCGCCCAGCCGTCATGAACGGTGACCAGCGCCTCCGGACTGGACCCGACGACCGAAAAACCAGTTCCGCCATCGCTATTGGGAACGTGCAGCAGGTACATGTAGGGGCTCGGGTTGGTGACCCGCAGCATCCGGTACACGTCGATCGGATCGACATCGGTGTCCATCTCGAAGCGCTGGGAGGGGACCACCTGGAAGGCCTCGCCGGCGGCGATCTGCTCGATGAGGTAGTCGACGATCTTCCCGTATTCCTCGACGGTGCGCTGCGAGCGGTAGCGCGGATCGGGTCTCTCGAAGGCGGCGACCGTGGACGGCAACGGCTGGCCGAGCGCCGAGGTCATCACGTCCAGGCGGGCGAGCGCGTCGTCGTAGGCCTCGTCGACCCGCTCGTCGGTGCCGTTCCAGTTCACCGCGTTGGCGACAAGCGTGATGGTGCCCTCGTGGTGGTCGACGGCCGCCACGTCGGTGGCCAGCAGCAGCAGCATGTCCGGCAGCTGCAGGTCGTCGACGGCCAGCTCGGGCAGGCGCTCCAGGCGCCGCACCATGTCGTAGGCGAACAAACCGACCATCCCGCCGGACAGCGGCGGCAGTCCGGGCGGCACCGCGGTGGCCAGCAGCTCGAGGGTGGCCCGCAGCGCGTGCAGCGGGTCGCCGCCGGTGGGCGCGTCCTGCGGCACGGCCCCCAGCCAGACCGCTTCGCCGTCGCGGACGGTCAGCGCCGACGGCGCCCCCGCCCCGATGAACGACCACCGCGACCAGGACCGGCCGTGCTCGGCGGATTCCAGCAGGAACGTGCCCGGGCGATTGGCGGCGAGTTTGCGGTAGGCGGACAGCGGCGTCTCGCTGTCGGCCAGCACCTTGCGGGTCACCGGAACCACGCGGTGCTCGGCGGCGAGCTGGCGGAAGTCCTCTCGTGAGGTCGTCGCGGCGAGGTGGGCGTGCACCGAACCATCCTCCCAGATGGGTTGCCGAGGCTCGGCCCAGCCGCGACCCGGGCGCCCCCGGCGTAGCGTGTCGCCCATGAAAACTGGTGACACCGTCGCGGACTTCGAACTGCCCGATCAGGCGGGGACGCCGCGCAGGCTCAGCGACCTGCTTTCCGGCGGACCCGTCGTGCTGTTCTTCTACCCCGCGGCGATGACGCCGGGCTGCACCAAGGAGGCCTGCCACTTCCGGGACCTGGCCGCGGAATTCTCCGCCGTGGGAGCCAACCGGGTCGGCATCAGCGCCGATCCCGTGCACAAGCAGGCCAAGTTCGCCGACATGCAAAAATTCGACTACCCGCTGCTGTCAGACACCGAGGGCACGGTCGCCGCGCAGTTCGGCGTCAAGCGCGGCCTGCTCGGCAAGCTGATGCCGGTCAAGCGCACCACCTTCGTCATCAACACCGATCGCACGGTGCTCAACGTGATTTCCAGCGAATTCAACATGGCCACCCACGCCGACAAGGCGTTGGAGACGCTGCGCACCCGCTGAGTGTCAGGGGCTGATCGCCAGGAACACGTAGGCGGCGAGCAGCACGAGGTGCACCTCGCCCTGCAGCCGGGTCGCCCGCCCGGGAACGACTGTCAGCATGCTGATCACGACGGTCAGCGCGAGCAGCACCAACTGGATGGCGCCCAGACCGAGCACCAGCGGTCCCTTCAGCCAGATCGATGCCAGCGCGATCGCCGGAATGGTCAGCCCGATGCTGGCCATGGCCGAGCCGTAGGCCAGGTTCAGGCTGATCTGGATGCGGCCTTGCCGCGCCGAACGGACCGCGGCGAAGGTTTCCGGCAGCAGCACCAGCGCCGCGATCACGACGCCGACGAAGGATTGCGGGAAGCCCACCGCGGTCACCGCGCTTTCCACGGCCGGCGACTCCTCCTCGGCCAGGCCCACCACCGCGAGGAGGGCAACGAGCAACAGCCCCAGACTGCCCAGCGCGGCGCCGCGGCTCGGCGGATCGGCATGGCTTTCGTCCTCGAACAGCCGCTTTTGACCCTTCTGCGCGATCGGCAGAAAGAAGTCGCGGTGCCGCACCGTCTGCGTGAAGACGAAGACCAGGTAGAGCAGCAGTGAGGCGACCGCCGCGAAGATCAACTGCCCGGGCGAGAACTCCTTGCCCAGGCCGCTGGTGGTGAACGCCGGCAGCACCAGGCTCAGCGTGGCGAGGGTGGTGAGCGTGGCCAGCGCGGCGCCGCTGCCCTCGGCGTTGAACAGCGTGACGCCGTAGCGCCGGGAACCGAGCAGCAGCGACAAACCCGCGATGCCGTTGGTGGTGATCATCACCGCGGCGAAGACGGTGTCCCTGGCCAGC
The DNA here is from genome assembly GCA_963820045.1 of uncultured Actinomycetota bacterium. Taxonomy (GTDB): domain Bacteria; phylum Actinomycetota; class Actinomycetes; order Mycobacteriales; family Mycobacteriaceae; genus Mycobacterium. Next base: position 110,686 of record CAWFYN010000006.1, on the reverse strand, counting down.
GTCGCGGCCTCGTTGCCCCCGGACGCCATCAGCTCGACGATGAGGGCCACCTCGATCACCGTCACCGCGGCCGCAAGCACCAGCGACCCGAATGGCTCACCGACCCGGGCCGCGACCACCTCCGCGTGGTGCACCGCGGCTAATACGGCGCCGATGAGAAACGCCGCCGCGAGCACCACCAGCGCCGGTCCCAGCTTCTCGCCCCAGATCACGGCGAGCACGCCGACGGCAAGCAGCGGCACCACCGCGGTCCACGACACCCGTCTCAACATCGACCGCCATTCTCATCGAAGGCACCCGGTCGGGCGACTTCGGACGCGGTCCCGATTTTGTCGGCCCGTGCGATGGCGATGCTGAAACGCTCTTCGAGCCGAAAGTCCTCGGACGCTTGCGACAAAAGCCTCTACGTTTGCCCGCCGGCGTTTCATACGGTCGCAATATTCGCCACAGGTTTACCGGGGCTCGGCCGGTGGGAAGTCAAAACAGGTATTTCCAGACGCTGAACTGTCGGCGGCCGGAGCGAAGGGGGGAGCGGTGTTAGCTACCCGGACCACCGCAGAAAGTGGCACCAATAGTCCAATTCACACGCATCTGCGCAGCGCAAAGGCCGAGGATAGCGCTGACTGGGCTTCCAAAGCGCTCTGCCGCACCGGCGATCCAGACGAATTATTCGTCCGCGGCGCCGCCCAGAGAAAAGCCGCGGCGATCTGCCGGCACTGCCCGGTTCTCCTGGAGTGCGGCGCCGACGCGCTCGACAACCGGGTCGAGTGGGGCGTCTGGGGCGGGATGACGGAACGCCAGCGACGCGACCTGCTCCGGCAGCACTCCGACGTGGTGTCTTGGGCTGACTTCTTGGCCGCCGCCCAGCGTCGGCGTCGCACCGCGATTTAGCAGCGCGAGCCGCCCCGGCCGCACCAAACCTAACTGTCTGGTTGCAGCAGCACGTCGGCGTCAAAGCAGCTGTGGTCGCCGGTGTGGCAGGCGCCGCCCACCTGATCGACCGTCAGCAGCACGGTGTCGCCGTCGCAGTCCAGGCGTACCGAGTGCACGTATTGGGTGTGGCCGGATGTTTCGCCCTTGACCCACTGCTGGCCGCGAGATCGCGAATAGTAAGTCGCCGCACGGGTTTCGAGCGTGCGGGCCAATGCGGCGTCGTCCATCCAGGCGACCATCAGCACGTCGCCCGTGCCACGCTCCTGCACGACGGCGGTGAACAGGCCGTCGGCGTTACGCTTCAGGCGCGCGGCGATCTGCGGGTCCAACGTCATCGCACGGTGATCCCTTCCGCGGCCATGGCCGCCTTCACCTGGCCGATGGTCAGCTCCCGGAAGTGAAAGACGCTGGCCGCCAACACCGCATCGGCCCCTGCGGCGACCGCGGGCGCGAAGTGTTCGGCCGCGCCGGCACCGCCGCTGGCAATCACCGGCACCGTGACCGCCGAGCGCACCGCCTGCAGCATCGGCAAGTCGAACCCCGTCTTGGTGCCGTCGGCGTCCATCGAATTCAGCAGGATCTCCCCCACACCCAGATCGGCGCCGCGGGACGCCCACTCCACGGCGTCGATCCCCGTCCCGCGACGTCCGCCGTGGGTGGTGACCTCCCAACCGGACGGTGTGGGCACCGAACCCGGGGGTACCGTGCGGGCGTCGACCGAGAGCACGATGCACTGCGAGCCGAACTGCCTTGCCATTTCTTCGAGCAGGTCGGGCCGGGCGATCGCGGCGGTGTTGATCGAAACCTTGTCGGCCCCCGCGCGCAGCAGGACGTCGACGTCGGCCACCGTGCGAACCCCGCCCCCGACGGTCAGCGGAATGAACACCTGCTCGGCCGTGCGGCGCACCACGTCGAGCATGGTGGCCCGTCCCGACGACGAAGCAGTGACGTCGAGAAAGGTGAGCTCGTCGGCGCCCTCGGCGTCGTAGGCGGCGGCCAGCTCGACGGGATCGCCCGCATCGCGCAGGTTCTCGAAGTTGACCCCCTTGACCACCCGCCCGGCGTCGACGTCCAGGCACGGAATGACCCGAACCGCAAGGCCCTTGCTCGAATACATCTCAGAAGTCCTCCGGCCGGCCCGTGCGGTTCAGGACCTGAAGTATCTCGGCGTGCGCGCGCGGCCCCGCGGCAAGCGCGGAATCCGACGCGGGCGTCCAGGGTTCACCGTGGACGTCGGTGACGACGCCACCGGCGGCCCGCACCAGCGCGACTCCGGCGGCGTGGTCCCACACGTGGCCACCGAAACTGATGGAGCCACCGAGGATTCCGTCGGCGACGTAGGCCAGGTCGAGTCCGGTGGAACCGTGCATGCGCAACCGCGAGGAGACCCGGCTGAGGTTCTCCAGCACCGCCATCCGGTAGCGCCCCGGGAACCGCCCCCGCGCGTCCGCACTGAACGAGCCGGCACCGATCAGGGTGTCGGCCAGGTCGACCGGGGCCAGCTGCGGCTGGGCGACACCGTTTTTCATCAGCGGGCCGTCCGCGACCGCGGTGTAGCGCTGGTCGAGGAAGGGCAGCCAGGTCAGCCCGGCCACCGGGTCGCCGTGGTGCAGCAGGGCCAGCAGGATCCCCGCCATCGGCGATCCGGCCGCGTAGTTGAACGTGCCGTCGACGGGGTCCAGCACCCACACCCACTCCGAGTCGAGGCCGGTGCCGCCGAATTCCTCGCCGTGCACCCCGATTCCGGTGGTCTCGGTCAGCGCGGCGACCACCTGCCGCTCGATCGCCAGGTCGACGTCGGTCGCGAAGTCGTTGCCCTTCTTCTGAACCGCCGAATCGGCGCGGTGGCCGGCGAGGAACGGCTCGGTGGCGTCGTCGAGGATCGCCGACGCCTTCTCCACCAACGCGCCCAGGTCCATCACGGCCCTACCCCGCAACCGCGGCCAGCGCCTGCGGCAGGGTGAACCGCCCGGCGTAGAGGGCTTTGCCCACGATGGCCCCCTCGATCCCCCGGTCGGTGAGGGTGGCGATCGCGCGGAGGTCGTCCAGGCTCGACACGCCGCCGGAGGCGATCACCGGGACGTCGGTGCGGTCGGCGACGGCGGCCAGCAGCTCCAGGTTGGGACCGCCCAGCGTGCCGTCCTTGGTGACGTCGGTGACGACGAAGCGTGAACATCCTTGGCCGTCAAGGCGTTCCAGCACTTCCCACAGATCGCCGCCGTCGGTTTCCCACCCGCGTCCCCGCAATCGGTGCTCGCCTTCTGGGTTGCCCTTGTCGATTTGGACGTCCAGCCCGACGGCGACCTTGTCGCCGTGCTCGCTGATCGCGCGCGCGCACCACTGCGGGTTCTCCAAGGCCGCCGTGCCCAGGTTGACCCTGGCGCATCCGGTGGCCAGCGCCGCGGCCAGGGAATCGTCGTCGCGGATGCCGCCGGACAGCTCGACCTGCACGTCGAGTTTGCCGACCACCTCGGCCAGCAGTTCGCGGTTGGAGCCGCGTCCGAACGCCGCGTCCAAGTCGACCAGGTGGATCCATTCCGCGCCGTCGCGTTGCCAGCCCAGCGCCGCGTCCAGCGCCGAGCCGTACTCGGTTTCACTGCCCGCCTTGCCCTGGACCAGCCGCACGGCGCGGCCGTCGACCACATCGACAGCGGGCAACAAGATCAACACGTTCCCTCCCGAGCCGTTCGTCACAGTGCCTCGATCCAGTTGCGCAGCACCGTCGCACCGGCGTCCCCGCTCTTTTCCGGGTGAAACTGGGTGGCCGACAGGGGTCCTTGTTCGACGGCCGCCAGGAAGGGCACCCGGTGGGTGGCCCAGGTCAGCACGGCCTCCGGCGAACCCTCCCAGTGCTGCGCGGCGTAGGAGTGCACGAAGTAGAAGCGCGTGTCGGCGTCCAGCCCCTTGAACAGGGTGGTGCCGGCCCCGGAGTCGACCACGTTCCAGCCCATGTGCGGAATCACCGGGGCATCCAGCCGGGTGACCGCTCCCGGCCACTGCCCGCAGCCCGTTGTCTGCACGCCGAATTCGACGCCGCTGGCGAACAGGATCTGCATGCCGACACAGACCCCCAGCACCGGGCGCCCGGCGGCAACCCGATCGGCGATGATGCGGTCACCCTTGACTTTTCGCAGCCCCGTCATGCAGGCCTCGAAGGCCCCGACACCGGGTACGACCAGTCCGTCGGCGTTGGCCGCGGCATCGGTATCGGCGGTCACCTCGACCGACGCGCCTGCCCGCTCCAGCGCGCGCTGGGCCGACCGTAGATTGCCCGAGCCGTAATCCAGGACCACGACGGATGGTGGTGTCACAGAACACCTTTGGTGGACGGCACGTCCGACACGCGGGGGTCGGGCTCGACTGCTTGGCGCAACGCGCGTGCCACCGCCTTGTACTGCGCCTCGGTGATGTGGTGCGGGTCGCGCCCGTACAGGACGCGCACGTGCAGCGCGATGCGGGCGTTCATGGCGAGCGACTCGAATACGTGCCGGTTGATCACGGTGTGGTAGGGCACCGAGTTGCCGGCAATGGTGGTGTGCCGCAGGTGATCCGGCTCGCCGGTGTGCACGCAGTAGGGCCGGCCGGACACGTCGACGATGGCGTGGGCCAGCGTTTCGTCCATCGGGATGAAGGCGTCGCCGAACCGGCGGATGCCCCGCTTCTCGCCCAGGGCCTGGCCGAGCGCCTGCCCCAGCGCGATGGCGGTGTCCTCGATGGTGTGGTGGCCCTCGATCTCGACGTCGCCCTTGGTGCGCACGGTCAGGTCGAAGCTGGCGTGGCTGCCCAGGGTCGTGAGCATGTGGTCGTAGAACGGCACACCGGTGTCGACGTGGACCTGCCCGGTGCCGTCGAGGTCGAGCTCGATGACGATGTCGGATTCCCGGGTGCGGCGCTCGACGCGCGCACGGCGGGTGGTAATGGCTGTCACTTTGCTCCTACGGGGCTGGGGGTGGCTGGTGTGAGTGCAGCGGCGGCGATGTCGGCGCTGGCCCGCAGGAACGCGTCGTTCTCCTCGGTCAGTCCCGTCGTGGCGCGCAGGTAGCCGGGAATCCCGACGTCGCGGATCAAGATGCCGGCGTCCAGGTACCGCTGCCAGGCGGCCGGGGCGTCGGCGAATTGCCCGAACAAGACGAAGTTCGCGTCGCTGGGGATCACCCGAAACCCCATGTGTGTCAAGGCGGTTGCGACGCGTTCGCGTTCGGCGATCAGCGCCGCGACACTGCTCAGGGTGTCGTCGGCGTGCCGCAGAGCGGCCCGGGCCGCGGCCTGGGTGACCGACGAAAGGTGGTACGGCAGCCGGACGAGCAGCATCGCGTCGATCACCGCCGGCGTGGCGATCAGGTACCCGAGCCGCCCGCCGGCGAAGGCGAACGCCTTGCTCATGGTGCGGGTGACGACGAGCTTGGTCGGATACTCGCGAATCAGCCCCACCGCACTGGGCTCGGAGGAGAACTCGCCGTAGGCCTCGTCGACGATCAGGATGCCCGGCACCGCGTCGAGCAGCCGCCGCAGAGCCGGCAGCAAAACGCTCTGCCCGGACGGGTTGTTCGGGCTGGCGATGAAGACGACGTCGGGGCGCCGGTCGCCGACGGCGGCGACCGCGGCGTCGACGTCGAGGCTGAAGTCCTCGGCGCGAACACCCTCCAGCCACTCGGTGCGAGTGGCATCGGCGATGATCGGGTGCATCGAGTAGGACGGTACGAACCCGATCGCGGTGCGCCCGGGCCCACCGAATGCCTGCAGCAGCTGTTGCAGGATCTCGTTGGATCCGTTTGCCGCCCAGACGTTTTCCATCCCGAGCTGCACGCCGGTCTGCGCGGTGAGGTAGCCGGCCAGATCGCGGCGCAGGTCCGGCGCGTCGCGATCGGGATAGCGGTGCAGGTCGGCGGCCGCCTCGGCCACCGACCGCACGACGTCGTCCACCAGCGCCCGGCTGGGCGGGTGCGGGTTCTCGTTGGTGTTCAGCCGCACCGGGACCGCCAATTGTGGTGCCCCGTAGGGCGATTTGCCGCGCAGGTCGTCGCGCAGCGGCAGGTCGTCCAGTGTCGGTTCGCGGGTCGGCTCCCGCGGTTCGGTCATCGCTCGAACCTCCGCCGGACCGCCTCGCCGTGCGCCGGCAGGTCTTCGGCCTTGGCCAGTGTGACGAGGTGTCCCGAGACGTCCTTGAGGGCGGCCTCGGTGTAGTCGACGACGTGGATGCCGCGCAGGAAGGTTTGCACCGACAGGCCGCTCGAATGGCGGGCGGAGCCCGCGGTCGGCAGCACGTGATTGGATCCGGCGCAGTAGTCCCCGAGGCTCACCGGCGAGTACGGCCCGACGAAAATGGCTCCGGCCGAACGTATTCGGGTGGCGACCTGCGGCGCGTCGACGGTCTGGATTTCCAGGTGCTCGGCGGCGTAGGCGTTGACCACCTTGATGGCGGCGTCCAGGTCGTCGACCAGGATGATCGCCGACTGGCGGCCGCCGAGCGCGGCCGTCACCCGGTCGCGGTGCACCGTCGTGCGAAGCTGGGCGGCCACTTCGGTGGCGGTGGCCGCGGCCAGGTCCTCGCTCGGGGTGACCAGCACGCTGCCGGCCATCTCGTCGTGTTCCGCCTGGCTGATCAGGTCGGCGGCCACGTGCGCCGGGTCGGCGGTGTGGTCCGCGAGGATGGCGATCTCGGTGGGGCCCGCTTCGGCGTCGATGCCCACCCGGGAGCGGCACAGCCGCTTGGCGGCGGTGACGTAGATGTTGCCGGGCCCGGTGATCATGTCGACCGGCGCCAGCTCGGAGTCGTCGGTGTCGGTGCCGCCGTAGGCCAGCAGCGCCACCGCCTGCGCACCGCCGACGGCCCACACCTCGTGGACCCCGAGCAGCCGGGCGGCGGCCAGGATCGTCGGATGCGGCAGCCCGTCAAAGCGGGCCTGCGGCGGGCTGGCCACCACCAGCGAGTCGACACCGGCGGCCTGCGCCGGCACCACGTTCATCACCACGCTGGACGGGTAGACCGCGTTGCCGCCGGGCACGTACAGGCCCACCCGCTCCACGGGGACCCACCGCTCGGTGACGGTCGCGCCCGGGCCCAGTGTGGTGGTGACGTCGGTGCGACGCTGGTCGGCGTGCACGGCGCGGGCGCGTTCGATCATCACCCGCAGGGCCTCGACCACGTCCGGGGCCAGTTCGGCCAGCGCCGCCTCCAGCGCGGCCTCGGGCACCCGAACGGCCGCGGGCCGCACACCGTCGAACGATGCCCCGAACTCCAGGGCCGCCTCGGCGCCGCGCTCGGCGACGGCCTGCACAATCGGCCGCACCCGCGGCAGCACGCTCTCCACGTCCGCGCCGCCACGCGGCAGCGCGGTCCGCAACCGGGCAGCCGTCAACTCCAGGCCCCGCAGGTCGATGCGGGCCATCACGGATGCTGAAGCGGTACTCATTGCCTCCATTGTCCCAGAGCAACTCAAGTTGATATCCGACCGGTACAGTGCCGGTGAAAGCCCCGTATCCGCGTCAGCAACACAGGGAGCCGTCATGTCCGCGAAGGATCACCCCAATAACGCCCCGGGCGTCCCGATGGTGTTCCCGCCCTGGTTCGAGCGCTTCCAGATCAAGTATTTCAACCCTGCGGTCAAGCCGATCGCCCGCTTTCTGCCCGGGACGGCGACCATCAAGCACCGTGGCCGCACATCCGGCACGCCGTACGAGACCATCATCACCCCGTATCGCAAGGGAAACGTGCTGGCGATCGCGCTGGGGCACGGCAAGACGAACTGGGTCAAGAACGTCCTGGCGGCCGGCGAAGCCGACGTGCAGTTCAGCCGCAACCGCGTGGTGCACATCACCAACCCGCGGATCCTGCCGGCGGGCTCCGAGGGCCCCGACGCCGAACGCCTGCCGCAGATGGCCCGCATGCAGCTGCGCCGGATCGGCGTTTTCGTCGGCGACATCGCCTAAGGCCAAGGCGCCCTTTTGGGTGTGCGCTGACGGCGGCGACACGCCGCGGGGGCGCGCCCTCGGTGCACACTCAAAGCCCTAGACGCACACTCAAGCGGCCTACGCCCTGGTGAAGACGGTCTTGCCGGTCATCGACGGCCAGGCCGAGGGAGCGTCGTCCCAGCCGACGACGCGGTCGACGGCCGGCGACAGGTCCAGGCCGCCCGCGAGCAGTTCGAGCACCCGGGGGATGACCGTGCGGGCGCTGACGCGTCCGGTGATGAACCGCACGCCGCGGGTGTACATCGGCAGCAGCGGCATCTCGACCTTGTACTCGGGATAGATCCCGGTGTCGGTGCACACGCCGTCCGGCCAGGTCGCGCGCAGTGCCGCCGAAAGTAGCGCCGCATCGCCGGTGGTGTGCACCGTGACCGGGTAGGAGCCCCAAGACTTGTCGGGTTTGGCGGCGTCGTGGACCAGCGCGCCGAGCTTCTCGGCGGCGGCCAGCCGCTGCGGGTCGGTGTCGACGTAGTCGACGTGGGCCCCCAGCGCCGCAGCGATCGCGGCCGAGTACAGGCCGATCGACAGCCGTCCGAGCACGAGCACTCGACGATCGACCGGATCGAGCTCGTCCAGCTCCGCACTGAACGGCCCGACGGTGCGCCAGCCGTCGGGAATGTTGTCCGACAGCGACGCGATCGAAATGGGGTCGACGGCGTCGGGAACCGGGATCAGCATCGCGTCCGCGTACGGCACCAGCACCAGGTCCGACATGAAGCCGCCGCCGTCCAGGCCGGAGATCGGGGCCATCCCATAGGCCGCCATCAACGGCACCGAGCCGCATGAACCAGTCACCCCGCGGTGGCATTCGCGACAGGTTCCGCAGCTGATCTGAAACGGCACCACGACGCGGTCACCGGCCCGGACGCCCTTGACGTCGTCACCGACGGCGACGACGTCGGCCAATCCCTCGTGGCCCACGGCGTACCCCGGCGGCAACGGCAGCCGCCCATTGCACACCGCGACGTCCAGGTCGCAACACGCCACCGCCAGCGGCCGAACCAGCGCCTGCCGCGGTGCGGTGATCTGCGGCTCGGGCACGTCACGCCACGCGTATCGCCCGGTCTCTTGGTAGGTCAACTGCCTCATCTCAGCATTCTTGAGTGATCATTCAAGTAAAGTCAAGGGCGTGCCGAGACCAGATCGCAGCCGCGCGGCCCTGATCGACAAAGCCGCCACCCTGTTCCGCCGGCAGGGGTACGCGGCGACCGGGCTCAACCAGATCCTCGAGGAGGCCGGCGTCAAGCCCGGTTCGCTGTATCACCACTTCCCGCGGGGCAAGCAACAGCTGGCCGCGGCGGTCGTCGAGACCGAGGGGTCCGGCATCGAGCAACTGCTGCGCCGGTTCCTGGCGACGGGCCGGCCGGTGGCCGACATCGTCGACCGCTGGATCGACCTGCTGGCGGCGGGGCTGGCCGGCGACCATCGCGACGGCTGCCCCATCGAGCCGATCGCCACCGAGTCGGTGAACGCGAGCCCGCTGGTGCGCGAGGCGTCGGCGCGCGCGTTCAACGGCTGGTGTGGGGCGATCGAGGAGCGGCTGCGCTCCGACGGCTGGTCGGCAACGGAGGCGAAACCGGTTGCGCTGGGGGTGATCTCACTAATCGAAGGAGCGCTGATCCTGTCCCGGATCTCTGGGGACGCGGCCGCGCTCGACGCCGCCAAACCCGCCGCGCGCACGCTGCTGCGCGGCTAAAGGCCTTACATGTCCAGGCCGACGTCGAGCGCGCGCACCGAGTGCGTCAGCGCGCCGACGGCCAGGTAGTCCACCCCGGTTGCGGCGTAGGTGGCGGCGTTCTGAAGGCTGAGGCCGCCGGACGACTCGAGCAGGACGGCGGGGGCGCGCGCGTCCCGACGCTGCACGGCCATCTGCGTCTGCCACACCGGGAAGTTGTCCAGCAGGACCAGTTCCGGCTTTTCGGCCAGCACCTCGTCCAGCTGCTCGAGGGAGTCCACCTCCACCTCGCACGGCAGATCCGGCGCCGCGTCGCGCACCGCCCGCAGCGCGTCCACCACCGACCCCGCGGCCACAACGTGGTTGTCCTTGATCAGCGCCGCGTCGCCAAGACCCAACCGGTGGTTGACGCCGCCGCCGACCCGCACCGCGTATTTCTGCAGCGCACGCAGCCCCGGCAGGGTTTTGCGGGTGTCGCGGACCTTCGCCTTGGTGCCGTCCACGGCCTCGACCCACGCCGCCGTGGTGGTGGCGATTCCCGACAGGTGGCAGACCAGATTCAGCATGGTCCGCTCGGCGGTCAGCAGGCCGCGGGTTTCCGCGCGCACGGTCAGCACCGGGTCGCCCGGCCGCAGCCGGGCGCCGTCCTCGACGCTGTGCACCACCTCATAGCCGCCGGCGAGGACCGCGTCGAGGACCAGCAACGCGGCCTCGACGCCCGCGATCACGCCGGGCTCCCGGGTGACCATCGACGCGGTGGCCACCGCTCCGGCGGGCACGGTCGCGAGCGTGGTGACGTCGGGCCCGTAGCGCAGGTCCTCTTCCAGGGCGCGCCGGATGGCGTCTTGAGCGGCGCTTCGCTCGTCGGGCAGCATCATCAGCCCACCGCCGCCAGCGCCTCCACCAGCACCGAGTTCTCGTCGTCGGCCAGCCGCAGCACGCTGCTGCGGGCCTGTTCCGGTGCCGGGTCCGGGTACTCCGCGCGATGGTGACAGCCCCGGCTCTCGCTGCGGGCCAGGGCCGCCGCGGTCACCGCACGGGCGGCAACGGCCAACGCGACGTCCTCGAAGTCGCGCCGGCCGGCGATGGCGCGAACCGGCGCCCCCGACAGCGTGTCGGACAACCGGTTCAGCCCGGCGGCGTCGCGGACCACCGAGGCGTCGCGGCTCATCGCGGCCTGCAATTCGCTCCGCTCGGGGGTGGTGTGGGCGATCGGCTCCGGCGCCATCGCCCGCACGCGACCCGCCGCCATCGCGTGCGCGGCCGCGGCCCGGCCGGCGCGGCCCCCGACCACCAGACCTTCCAGCAGGCTGTTGGACGCCAACCGGTTAGCGCCGTGCATGCCGGTGCGGGCCACCTCACCGGCGGCGAACAGCCCCGGCAGTTCGGTCTGCCCGTGCACGTCGGTGACGACGCCGCCGCAGCTGTAGTGCGCCCCCGGCACGACCGGGATGGGTCCGCGGACGGGATCGATGCCGGCGGCCCGGCACGCGGCGGTCACGGTCGGGAACCGGGTCGCGAACCCCTTGACGCCGCGCGCGTCGAGGAAGACGCACGGGTCGCCGGTGGCCTTCAGCCGCGCGTCGATGGCCGCGGCGACGACGTCACGCGGGGCCAGATCGCCCATCGGATGAAGCCCCGCCGTGACCGAATTGCCTTGCCGGTCAAGCAGTATCGCGCCCTCGCCGCGAATGGCCTCGGTAACCAGCGGACGGCGTCCGCCGGCCGCGGCGGCGAAAAGCATCGTCGGGTGGAACTGGATGAACTCGAGGTCGCTGACCGCGACACCGGCCCACAGCGCCAACGCGATGCCGTCACCGGTGGAGCCGTCGGGATTGGTGGTCGCGCCGTAGAGGTGACCGAGTCCGCCGGAGGCCAGGATCACCGCCGGCGCACTGATGATTCCGTATCCGTCCGGACTGCCGACGGACACGCCGGTCACGGCCGTCCCGTCATGCAGGACGCGCAGCGCGACGTGGCTGGCGCGGATGTCCAGCGTTGCGGCGGCGTGGTCGAGCGCGCGCTGCACCTCGGCGCCGGTGGCATCGCCGCCGGCGTGCACGATCCGGCGCCGCGAGTGCCCGCCTTCGCGCGTCACGTCCCAGCGGCCCGGGACCGCCTCGTCGAATCGCGCTCCGGCACCGACCAATTCGGATACCGCGCGGTAGCCGTCGGCGACGATCGAGGCCACCGCGTCGGGGTCGCACAGGCCGGCACCCGCGGTCACGGTGTCGCCGACGTGGGACTCAACGGAGTCGTCGGTGTCGGGCAGGACCACCGCGATGCCGCCCTGGGCGTAGTGGGTCGCCGTCACCGCGCCCGCCTGGTCGGCCTTGCTCAGCACGACGACGCTGCGCCCTGCGCGATGGGCGGCCAGCGCCGCGGCCAATCCCGCGACACCGGTACCGATGACGACGACGTCGGCGCTGTGCGTCCAGGCGGGGCGGACGATCATTCGCCGCCGCCGGGCTGGCCGATCTCGATCATGCGCTGCACACTGCGGCGGCCCGCCGCCGCGATCTCCGGGTCGACGTCGACTTCGTCGGCCCCGTCCACCAGGCACCGCAGCAGGGCCGCGGGGGTGATCATCTTCATGTACTTGCAGGACGCCCGGTCATTGACCGCGCGGAAGTCGACTTGCGGTGCCGCACGGCGCAGCTGATGCAGCATGCCGACCTCGGTGGCGACCAGCACCTTGCGCGCCCGCGTCCGGTGCGCCGCGTCGAGCATGCCGCCCGTGGACAAGATCTTGACCCGATCCGCCGGGAAGGCGCCCTCGCCCGCGAGGTACAACGCCGAAGTGGCGCAACCGCATTCGGGATGCACGTAGAGGTCGGCGTCGGGGTTCGCCCGGGCCTGCTCGGACAGCTCGTCGCCGTTGATCCCGGCGTGCACGTGGCATTCACCGGCCCACACATGCATGTTGGTGCGGCCGGTCACCCGGCGCACGTGGGCCCCGAGGAATTGGTCCGGGCAGAACAGCACCTCGCGGTCGGGGTCGATGGACTCGACCACGTCGACCGCGTTGGACGACGTGCAGCAGATGTCGGTGAGCGCCTTCACCGCGGCGGTGGTGTTGACGTAGGAGACGACGACGGCGCCGGGGTGCTCGTCCTTCCAGGCGCGCAGTTCGTCGGGGGTGATCGAGTCGGCCAGCGAGCAGCCGGCCCGCTGGTCCGGGATGAGCACCGTCTTGGCGGGGCTGAGGATCTTGGCGGTTTCGGCCATGAAGTGCACCCCGCAGAACACGATGGTGTCCTCGGGCGCCTCCGCGGCGATCCGGGACAACGCCAGCGAATCCCCCACGTGGTCGGCGACGTCTTGGATCGCGGGCAGCTGGTAGTTGTGCGCCAGCACGGTGGCGCCGCGCAGCTTGGCCAGGCGTCGAATCTCGGCGGCCCATTGCTCGTCGCCTTCCACGCCCGCATAACCGGCGGGTGAATTCGTGATGTCGGCGATCATGTCTTCGGCGAGCGTGTCCATGCGATTCAGGACCGTCATGGCGGCTCCTTTCATGCCCGGAGGTTTTCGACTTATAATCGAAAACATGGCCCATGGTAACACCGCCCACGAAGTGCTCGCGGTCGTATTCCAGGTTCGCCATGTCACCGAGCACGTTACGAAGGGCTGCCAGACGGAAAAACCGCAGCTTAACGTGCTGTTATGGCAACGTGCCAAGCCTCCACAACGCGGCGCTTGGTCGCTGCCCGGCGGCCGGCTGCGCAACGACGAGGACATGACCACGTCGGTCCTGCGCCAGCTGGCCGAGAAGGTGGACCTCAAAGAGCTGGCGCACCTGGAACAGCTGGCGGTGTTCTCCGACCCGAACCGGGTGCCGGGAGCCCGGGTCATCGCGTCGACCTTCTTGGGGTTGGTGCCCTCCCCCGCCACCCCGGAACTGCCGCCGGACACGCGCTGGCACCCGGTGAGCTGCCTGCCGCCGATGGCCTTCGACCACGGCCCGATGGTGACGCACGCCCACGCCCGGCTGATCGCCAAACTGTCCTACACCAACCTCGGATTCGCATTGGCGCCAAGGGAATTCGCGCTCTCTACGCTCCGCGACATCTACGGCGCCGCGCTGGGCTACCAGGTCGACGCGACGAACCTGCAGCGCGTGCTGGTCCGCCGCGGCGTGATCAGTCAGACCGGCACCATCGCGCAGTCCGGCCGCAGCGGGGGGCGACCCGCGGCCCTCTACCACTTCACCGACTCCCGGCTGCGGGTCACCGACGAATTCGCCGCGCTGAGGCCCCCGGGCCAGCTTTGACCGCCGCCGAGCTGCCCGCTACTAAGCTGGCGGGAAGCATCTGACGGGGAGGCAAGTGAATCGACATTAGTGGCGCGTCTGACCTGCATGGCCGGGCAAGAAGTCGCTCACAGTGCGGCGATTACGTTTTGGTTACCTGCCGTTCGTGCGCGAGAATGCCGGTTGGCCTAGAAGGGAGCCTCAATGGCTGAGCTCGGCAATCTGGCAGGCACAAGCGGCGCGGAGTGGATCGCCCGGCCACCGCACGAGGAACTGCACCGCAAGGTGCGCCCACTGCTGCCCTCGGACGACCCGTTCTACCAGCCACCACTTGGCTTCCAACATGCCGAGCCCGGGACGGTGTTGCGCTCGCGCGACGTCGAGTTGGCGTTCCTGGGTCTGATCCCGCAGCCCGTCAACGCCGTCCAGCTGCTCTACCGGACGATGGACATGCACGGCGAGCCCGAGGCCACGGCGACTACGGTGATCGTTCCGGCCGAGCTTGCTCCGGAACGTCCCTGCCCGCTGCTGTCCTACCAGTGCGCGATCGACGCCGTGTCGTCCCGGTGCTTTCCGTCGTATGCGTTGCGGCGCCGGGCGAAGGCCCTCGGTTCGATTGGGCAGTTCGAATTCTTTTTGATCGCCGCCGCCGTCGCCGAGGGCTGGGCCGTCTCGGTGCCCGACCACGAGGGGCTCCGGGGCCTGTGGGGCGCGCCGTACGAACCCGGCTATCGCGTCTTGGACGGCATCCGGGCCGCCCTGGGTTCAGAACGCCTCGGACTTTCCCCGTCGGCGCCGATCGGCCTGTGGGGATACTCCGGTGGCGGACTTGCCAGTGCCTGGGCGGCCGAGATGTGCGCCGAGTACGCGCCCGAGCTGAACATCGTCGGAGCGGTGCTGGGATCACCCGTCGGGGATCTGGGCAACACCTTCCGCAGGCTCAACGGCAGTATTCTTTCGGGCCTGCCCGCGCTTGTGGTGGCCGCGCTCGCCCACATCTACCCCGAGCTGGACAGGGTGATCAAGGAGCACAGCAACGAGGAGGGGCGCGCCCTGCTCGAGTCGCTCGAGAAGATGACCACCGTGGAGGCGGTCGTCCGGATGGCCGGCAAGAACATGGGTGACTACCTCGACGAGCCGCTCGAGAGCATCCTGTCGACGCCCGAGGTCATGCACGTCTTCGAAAACATCAAGCTGGGCACCGCCGTGCCGACGCCGCCGGTGTTGATCGTGCAGGCCGTCCACGACTACCTCATCGACGTCAAAGACATCGACGTGCTCGCCGACGCCTATTCCGCCGGCGGCGCCCGGGTCACCTACCACCGGGATGCGTTCAACGAGCACATGCTGCTACACCCGCTGTCGGCTCCGATGACGCTGCGCTGGCTCACGGACCGATTCGACGGCCGGCCGTTGACCGAGCACCTCATCCGGACCACCTGGCCGACGATGTTTCACCCGATGACCTATGTCGGGATGGCCCGGCTGGCCAAGATCGCGGCCAAGGTCATCTTCGGCCGGAGCATTCACCGCCGTCCGCTATGACACGGCCGCTTCCGCGGCGCCCCCGGCTCCCAGCGGAAGCGCATCGGAAGACCCGTGGCGCGACGGAAGGGCCCCCAGGTCGTCGCGGGCGTCGGCGGCCGCAAGGACCGCGTAGACCAGCGCGGCGATGGCGGCGGGCCACAGCAGGGTCATCGCCACCTGCACCGGATTGTCCGCGAAGAACACCGGCGGCGCCTGAATGACATAGGCCACCGACGGGCCCTTGGACAGCGGCACCGCGTCGAAGTTCAGTGCGCCGTAGCTGATCCGGACCAGCGCCGCCCCGATCGCCGTCGCGGCCGCGGCGGCGGTCGCCATGCCGGTCGACAGCGCGACGACCATTCCCGGCCCGCGGTGCTCGCGCCACTGCCACGCCAGCACCGGCGCCACCACCGCCAGCACGGTCAACAAGCCCAACATCAGGCAGGGCGCGTCGAAGAAGTGCTCCGACTCGTTGCCCAGATAGTCGTGGACCCGTTCACCCGCCCGCGTGAGCGCGACCACGGCGTGGATCGGCGGGGCGATCCACGCCCACAGCGCACCGATCACCAACCCGGCCGCCGCGGACCCCAGCCCGGCAATGGCGATAGCGCGCGCACCCGTCTTGCGCGGAACCGTTGCGGGCAGCGGGGTGTCCCCGTGCTGGGTCACCGCTGAGCCTCCAGGTCGGCGGAGTCGACCCGGCCGTGCCGCGAGCACTGGGCCCGCCAGCCGTCGGGTCGCACCTGCACCACCATCCGGCGTCCGCACTCCGCACAGAACCGGGGCGGCTCCAGCCCCAACTGCGCCGCTGTCGGCACTGCGGTGCCCCCCAATTCCCCGGTGTAGACGTTGTAGACGCCGGCGCTGACCGGTGCGCCCAGATCCCGAACCACAGTCTCCAAGTTTCCTACAGGGTGGCGTTGAGCGCCTTGATCGGCATCTGCAGGTCGTCGAGCAGTTCCAGATCGGCTTCGGCCGGCCGGCCGAGCGTGGTCAGGTAGTTCCCGACGATCACCGCGTTGATGCCGCCCAGGATGCCCTTCTTGGCGCCCAGGTCACCCAGGGTGATCTCGCGACCGCCCGCAAACCGCAGCATCGCGCGCGGCAACGCCAGGCGGAACGCGGCCACCGACTTCAGCGCCTCGGCCACCGGCAGCACCTCCAGGTCGCCGAACGGCGTGCCGGGTCGCGGGTTGAGGAAGTTCAACGGCACCTCGTCGGGCCCCAGCTCGGACAGTTCGGCGGCGAACTCCGCACGCTGCTCGAGCGTCTCGCCCATGCCCAGGATGCCGCCGCAGCACACCTCCATGCCGGCGTCGCGCACCATCGACAAGGTCTGCCAGCGCTCTTCCCAGGTGTGGGTGGTCACCACGTTGGTGAAGAACGAGCGGGCGGTCTCGAGGTTGTGGTTGTAGCGGTGCACACCCATCGCCGAGAGCTGCTCGACCTGCTCGGCGGTCAGCATCCCCAGCGAGCAGGCGATATTGATCTCGACCTCATTGCGGATCGCCTCGATGCCGGCCGCGACCTGGGTCATCAACCGGTCGTCGGGCCCACGCACGGCGGCCACGATGCAGAACTCGGTGGCACCCGACTTGGCGGTTTGTTTGGCGGCCTCGACCAGGCTGGGGATGTCCAGCCGGGCGCTGCGCACCGGCGAGGCGAACAACCCCGACTGCGAGCAGAAATGACAATCCTCCGGGCAGCCGCCCGTTTTCAGGCTGATGATGCCCTCGACCTCGACCTCGGGTCCGCACCAGCGCATCCGCACCTCGTGGGCCAGCGCCAGCAGGTCGTCGAGCCGGTCGTCGGGCAGCTGCAGCACCTGCAGCACCTGCTCGCGACTCAGTCCCTCGCCGCGCTCGAGTACCTGTTCTGCGGCAACGACCAGAATGTCCGCGTCGTTGGCGCCGGTCGCCGGTCGAGTTGCCGCTTGAGTCACCAGGTACTCCCCTGCATCATCGGTGGCCGAGCATGCGGCCTCCCTGCCCCACGGTCGTGGCAGCTGCGAATAAAAGTGTTCAAAGTAGGGTAACGGCCGTGGCACGTGGCGTCCGCCGGGGTATCTCACCACGATGACCGATCCGCACGTCACATACCTGGCCCATCACATGCTCCTCCTGGCGATTCCGGCGTTCTTGCCGGCGATCATCGTCGTCGGCGTCATCCTCTACATCGCGCTGAAAGACCGTCGCTCCGCCGGCGAGCCGGAGGACGCCGGCCAGCGAACCGATGAAAATCGGTGATTGATCGGCCTTCGATTGGGGCATTCCGCTTCCTGCGAGCTGGATCGCAGGTCGCGCGGCAGCACGGCGGGTTGGGAGGTTTTGACGATGAACTCGACGGGACCGACGTTGATTGCCGAGGCGCCGGCGCGCGGCGCCGGGCTGAATCAGGTGATCGGGCTGTCGATCGCCGCGGTGGTGATAACGCTGGTGATGCTGTGGATCGGCCACGCGCACCGCAGCCACCGCATCCAGTGGTTGACCCGGCTCGCCGACAAGTTGGGCGAGACATTCCACCGGCCCAGCTGGGTGGCCCTGCCGGTGCTGATCTTCACCACGTCGATCATCTGCGCCCTGTTCGGGTTCATCTGGGACGTCAGCTGGCACATCGGCAACGGCCGGGACCCCGGCCCGTTGGCCAACCCGGCGCACTACTTCATCATCATCGGCCTGTTCGGGGTGTTCCTCGGGGGCATGGTGTCGGTCGTGCTCCCGTTCGACAAACCCGGCCCGGCGGCGGTGCGCATCACGCGCAACTGGTACGCGCCGGTCGGCGGTGTGCTGATGGCCGGCTGCGGGTTGTACGCAATGATCGGGTTCCCGCTCGACGACATCTGGCACCGGATTTTCGGGCAAGACGTAACCCTCTGGGGCCCAACCCATTTGATGATGATCGGCGGCGCATGCTTCTCGCTGTTCGCGGTGCTGATGCTAGAGCATGAAGGCGAGTCAGAGCAGGCCGCCGAGGCGGACACAGCGGTGACTAAAGGCGGCTTCATCACGTTCCTGCGCTACCTGTCCTTCGGCGGGATGTTCATCGGCCTGTCGGTGTACCAAATCGAGTACGACTTCGGCGTCGAACAGTTCCGCCTGGTGTTGCAGCCGATGATGATCGCTGCGGCCTCCGCGCTGGCGGCGGTCGCGGCCCGTATCGCCATGGGCCGGGGGGCCGCGATCATCGGCGCGCTGTTCGCCATCGCGCTGCGCGGCGGGGTAGCGCTGTTAGTCGGACCCGTCCTGGGCGCCCCGATCAACTGGTTCCCGCTGTATCTGGGTCCCGCTCTGGTCGTGGAGCTGGTGGCGCTGACGCCGGTGTTCAAGCGCCCCGTCGTCTTCGGCGCCGTCTGCGGTCTCGCCGTGGGCACCGTGGGGCTGTGGCTGGAGTCGCTGTGGATCGACGCGGTGTATCACTACCCGTGGCCGACGAGCATGTGGGGCGAGGCGCTGGCCATGGCGGTGCCGGTGGCCGTCCTGACCGGGACCTGCGGGGCGCTGTTCGGCATGGTGCTCACCAACCAGCGCCTCCCGGGTCGGGCGGTCGGCATCTCGGCGGTGGCCGCGACCGTACTGGTGATCGGCGGGGCGGTGGCCAACGGCTTGCATATCGTCGTGCCGCGACAAGACACCGCCACGATCGCGTTGACCGAGTTGCCCAGTCAACCCGGGCAGCGCATCGTGTCGGCCGACGTGATGATCTCACCGCCCACCTTGGTCAGTGCCCACCCGGACTGGGTGACGATACTGTCCTGGCAGGGACGGATGGAAAACCAACGTGGCCTGGTGATCGACCGGCTCGACAAAGTTGGCCCGGGCCACTACCGGTCCACCCAACCGATCCCGGTGTGGGGATCCTGGAAGTCGCTGCTGCGGGTGCAGGATGGCTACACGATGACGGCCGTGCCGATATTCGAGCCGGCCGACGACGCCATCCCGGCCCCCGAGGTTCCGGCGCTGGCGTCGAGCACCCGGCCATTCGTCCAAGAGATCACGATCCTGCAGCGCGAGCGCGACCAGAACGCGCCCACGTGGTTGTTCACCGCCGGGTCCATCGTGGTGCTGGGTTTCACGCTGATGGTGATCACCGCACTGACGTGGGGCGCGGGCCGGATCAACAACGCCGAAAGCGTCCCCAAGCGGCCGGAGGAAGAAAAGCACACCGTGCCCGGGGCACCCAGGGCGGCGTGATCGATGGCAACTCGTAGCACCCCGGTCACGGCGTGGGTGGCGGTGCTGGCGTGGGCCCTGATTGGTTGCGGCTCGCATACGCAATCCCAGGGACCGTCCGCCGGCGCCGGCCCGGTCGTCGACGTCACGATCGCCCACGGGCAGGCCGCCCCCACCAACGCCGCCCTGCAGGCCAAGGTGCACCAGCAGATCACCTTGCACGTCACCAGCGACGCCCCCGACGAGCTGCACGTGCACTCCACCCCCGACCACAAGTTCGAGGTCGCGGCGGCACCCAACCAAACATTCGACTTCAGCGTCGACGTGCCCGGCACCGTCGAAGTCGAGCTGCACCACCTGAACCGCACGATCGCGACCATCCAAGTCCAACCGTGAGCGCCGGTGGCGCGACGGTGATCGTCGCGCACGGGCTCGGCGGATCCGGCGACCTTCCGGTGCCGTACATGTACGCAATGGTCGGCGCGGCATGGGCGTTGACGTTCACCTTCGCGCTCGTCGCCTTCGCGTGGCGGCGTCCGCGGTTCGATCCGCTCAAACCGGGCCGCCCGCTGCCGGCGGGGGTGACCGCGCTCGTCGACGCGCGGGCAACCAGGTGGGCGGCCGCCGGGTTGGCGCTGGTGTTCGCGGCGTGGGCGGTGACGGCCGGGGTGTGGGGCCCGCAGTCGGAGACCAATGCGCTGCTCGGCGTGTTCTACGTGCTGCTGTGGGTGGGGTTGGCGGCGCTCTCACTGACGATCGGGCCGGTCTGGCGGGTCATCTCGCCGATGCGCACGGTGTACCTGCTGCTGCGGTGTGGCACGCCCGAGCGCCTGCACCGGCCGCGCCTGTCCTATCCCGAGCGCTGGGGTTACCGCCCGGCCGCGCTGGGTCTATTCGCCTTCGTCTGGTTGGAACTGGCCAGCCCGAACCCGGCGTCGCTGCCGTTGGTGCGGACGTGGTTGGGCGTCTATGCCGTGGCGATGCTGGTCGGCGCCTGGCTGTGTGGCCAACGCTGGATGGCCCGGGCCGACCCGTTCGGGGTGTACAGCATGGCGGTGTCCCGCCTGTCTCCGTTTCGCCGCGCCCCGGAGAACGGGAACATCGTCGTCGGAAACCCGCTCGACCATCTGCCGTCGCTGCCCGTGCGGCCCGGCGTCGTGGTGCTGCTCGCCGTGCTGCTCGGGTCGACGGCGTTCGACAGTTTCTCGTCGTCCGCGACGTGGCGCGGCTTCGCCGATGGGCTCTCCCGCGACGTCGGCCTGGCGCCGACCCTGTCGTCGTCGCTGCTGCGAACCCTGGGGTTGATTAGTTTCATTTCAGTTGTGGCCGTGACCTTTTCGCTCGCCGCGCGGACGACGGGCGGGGTGGACCGGGAGCAACGCCGCGCCCTGCCCGGGCAGGTGGCGCACTCCCTGATCCCGATCGTGGTGGGCTACATCTTCGCCCACTACCTGACCTACCTCGTCGAGCGCGGGCAGCGGGCCGTCTTCGCGCTGGCCGACCCGTTCGGCCGCGGTTGGAACCCGCTGGGGCTGGCGCACCAGCAGGTCGCCTACGTGCTGTCGGCCCACCCACCGGTGCTGGCCGGGATCAAGGTGGCCTGCGTGGTGACCGGCCACATCGTCGCGGTGATCGCGGCCCACGACAAAGCGCTGGGGCTGTTGCCCAGCGGCCACCAGCTCACTGGCCAGCTGGCGATGATGCTGGTCATGGTCGGCTACACCTTCACCGGCTTGTACCTGCTGTTCGGCGGCTAGCCGATCAGGTGATCGACCTTCTTCTCGCCGTTCCAGTGGCGCAAGCCGTCGAAGCTGCCCTCGACGAGCGGGGGCCGCCCCGCGATGCGCAGCGCCCGGGTCAGCGCCGGTTCCCCGACCCGGCGGGCCAGCGTGACATGCGGCGTCCACCGACCGGGCAGGCTGGTGGGCGCCGGCGCGGGGGCCAGGTGCTCGCCGCACCGCCGGTGCACCTCCGCGTGAAAATCCAGCAACCCCGGCGTCGGCACGACGAGCCGGGCCAGGATCGCATTGGACCGCCCGAGCAGCAACGACGCGCCGACGGTGCAGCCCAGGGGCAGCCGCTCGGTCAGCGGCCGCAGCGCGGCGTCGGCTTCCTCGGCGATGCGGTCGGCCACCACGAGCGTGACGTGCGGCCGCCCGGCCGGCACCCGGCCGGCAATCCCGGCGCCGCCCAACGCATCCCAGAGCCCACGGATCGTCGCCTCGGTGTCGTGGTCGAAGAGCAGCTCGATGGAATGCACCATCAGCGGACTAGCGCGGTGACCCAGTCGCGGTCGAACGCCGCGGCGCTCACGCCCGCGAACTGCGCGGCGTCCATCGATCCGGCCCCCGCGGGCAGCGCGGCCCGCACCGGACCCAGCCGCTGGAGGGCGGAGCGGTTGGAGGTCTCCACCAACCCCGGGCGTGCCGGCCAGCTGCCGATGACCAGCCCGGCACACGAGACATCATGCGCGGCAAGCGATTCCAGAGTGAGCGCGGTGTGGTTGAGGGTGCCCAGTTCGGCGGTGACCGCGACCAGCGCAGCGGCACCGAGCTCGGCGGCGAGATCGCGCAGGGTGACGCCCCCGTCGGCCAATTCGACCAGCAGGCCGCCGGCCCCTTCGACCAGCGTCAGCCGCCCCGGCCGGTCCAGATCCGAGATGAGCCGCAATACCTGGGCGCCCGTGGGCAGCGCCGCGCCGGCCTGCTCGGCTGCGGCGGCCGGGGCCAGAGGCTGCGGGTAGCGGGCCAACCCGGCCAGCTCGGTGGCGCCCGACAGCCGGGCCACCTCGGCCAGGTCGTCGTCGCCGGAATCGGTTCCGGTCTGAATTGGTTTGCACACCGCCACATCGATCCCGGCCTGACGGGCGTGACAGGCCAGCGCCGCGGTGACGACGGTCTTGCCGACCCCGGTGCCCGTCCCCGTGACGACCAGGACGGTCAAGGGCGCGCCCTACCCACGTCCGGCAAGTACGTCGGTGAGCACCCGCCGGGCGATCTCCAGTTCGTCCCCGTCCAGCGACGCGCGCGCGGTTAGGCGCAGCCGTGACGTCCCGGCGGGCACGGTCGGGGGCCGGAAGCAGCCCACCTTCACGCCGGCGTCCAGACAGGCGGTCGCGGCGGCCACGGCCACCTCCGGATCCCCCAGGATCACCGACACCACCGCCGACTGCGGCGTTTCGGGGACGTCGCAGACCTCGGCCAGGGCGCGGGCATGCCGCAATACCGCCTCGGGTCGCCACGGTTCGGCCCGCAGGACGTTCAGCGCGGCGCGCGCGGCGCCCACCGCCGCCGGCGCCAATCCGGTGTCGAAGATGAACGTCCTGGCCGCATCGATGAGGTGGGCCCGCACGGCCGGGGGTGCCAGCACCACGCCGCCTTGACTGCCCAGCGCCTTGGACAGCGTCGTGGTCATCACCACGTCGGGCGCGCCGGCCAGCCCTAGTTCGTGCAGCAGCCCGCGCCCGCCCCCGCGCACGCCCAGGCCGTGGGCTTCGTCGACGATCAGCAGCGCGCCGTGCCGGCGGCAGGCCTCGTGCAACCCCCGAAGCGGCGCCAATGCGCCGTCGGCGCTGAACACCGACTCGGTGATGACGACGGCGCGCTCCTCGTCGCGCGAGGCGAGGGCCCCCTCCACCGCATCGACGTCGCGGTGCGCAGTCACCACCACCCGGGCGCGCGAGAGCCGGCAGGCGTCGACCAGCGATGCGTGCGACAAGGCGTCCGACACCAGCAGCGAACCCCGGCCCGACAGGCCGACGATCGCACCGAGGTTGGCGGTGTATCCCGAGGAGAACAGCAACCCCGAGGCGGCTCCGACGAACTCGGCGAGCTCGGACTCGAACTGTTGGTGCAATTCGGTGTCACCGGTGACCAGGCGCGAACCCGTGGCACCGGCGCCCCACATGCGCAGCGCCTGCACGCCGCCCTCGATCACGTCGGGGTGCTGCGACAGCCCGAGGTAGTCGTTGGAGGCCAGGTCCAGCTCGGTGGCGACGGGCGGGCCGCGGTCGCAGCGAGCGGCGCAGCCCGGCCTCGCGGCGCTGCCTCTCCACCGCGTCCAGCCAGGCCAGCGGGGAAACCTCGATCGGTGCCTGCTGGCGGCGTTCATACCTAGAGCCTACGAGAGCCGGTGCGACCTCGACCATCGCCGAGGTGATCTGCGCGATCTCGACCACCGGAATTCAGAGCGGAGAAAACAGCGCTACCTGGTGAAAGACAACAACGCTGGTTCACCTGAGTTTATAGCTACGCCGACCTGTTCGATGACGATTGAGCGGCCGTGGCGGTCGCGTTGGATCGGGTTGGTTCACGTGCACGTGTGGCAAGCACGGGATGGGCAGGACAGTGGTTAGACGCTGTGTGCCGAGCGGTAAAAGTGCTTCTGAGCTGAGATTTCAGCCGACGAGCCGCGCGACCTCGACCATCGCCGAGGTGATCTGGGCGATCTCGCCGTCCGAGCAGATGTACGGCGGCATCGCGTAGACCAGGTTGCGGAACGGGCGCAGCCAGACGCCGTGATCGAGTGCCGCCGGGGTGGCAATGGCCAGGTCGACCGCACCGGCGCACTCGATGACGCCGATCGCTCCGCACACCCGCACATCGGTGACGCCGGGCAGCGCCCGGGCGGGCTCGAGTCCGGCCGCCAGCCCGCCGGCTATCGCGCCGACCCTCGCCCGCCAGTCCTGGCCGAGCAGCAGCTCGACGCTGGCCACCGACACCGCGCAGGCCAGCGGATTGGCCATGAAGGTGGGCCCGTGCATCAGCGCGCCGGCCTCGCCCCCGCTGATGGTGTGCGCGATGTCGGTGGTGCACAGCGTGGCGGCCAGGGTGAGATACCCGCCGGTCAACGCCTTGCCGACGCACATGATGTCGGGGCTCACCCCAGCGTGGTCGGCCGCGAAGAGCTCGCCGGTGCGGCCGAAGCCGGTGGCGATCTCGTCGAAGATCAGCAGCACGTCGTGTTGTCGGCACATGGTCGCGCAGGTCGCGCAGGTAGCGGGGGTCGTGGAAGCGCATCCCGCCGGCCCCCTGCACCACCGGCTCGACGACGACGGCCGCCAGCTCGCCGGCGTGCTGCGCGAGTTGCTGCTCGAACGCCGCGCTGTAGGCGGGGTCGTAGCCGCGCGGCACCTGCGGGGCGAACACCTGGCGGGCCAGGATGTCGGTCCACAGCGAGTGCATGCCGCCGTCGGGGTCGCAGACGCTCATCGGGGTGAAGGTGTCCCCGTGGTAGCCGCCCCGCCAGGTCATCAGCCGGTGCTTGCCCGGCCTGCCGCGGCCGCGCCAGTACTGCAGCGCCATCTTGACCGCGACCTCCACCGATACCGATCCGGAGTCGCTGAAGAAGACCGTGTCCAACCCCGCCGGAGTGATCTCCACCAGCAGCTGTGCCAGCCGTGCGGCGGGTTCGTGGGTGAGCCCGCCGAACATGACGTGGCTCATCACGCCGAGCTGGGCTCTCAGGGCCGCATCCAGCGCCGGGTGGCCGTGCCCGTGGATCGCGGTCCACCAGGAGCTCATCGCGTCGAGCGCCTCGATGGGCTTGCCGTCACGGATCAGGGTCAGCCAGGCGCCGCGGGCGGCGACCGCCACCACCGGCGCGACGGCCTCGCTGCCGATGGTGCTGTACGGGTGCCATAGATGCGCAGCGTCGATCGCGCTGATCTGCTCGGGCGTCAACCCGGCCCTCGCCGCCGGCATAGTGATCGAGGGTAAAGCAGCCGAGTCGCACAAAGCCCGCCCATCGGGGAGCATGGGCTCCGATGGCTACGCCGCATCGGCCCGACATCCCCGCCGCGGGCCCCCACCCGACCGAGGGCACCGATTCCCCGCTGGTCGACTACGACGACGAAGCGCCACGGATCATCCGGGTGCGTCTGGCCCCGTGGGACGTCAGCTGCACAGTCGCGCTGTCGGCCGCGCTCATCGTCCTGGCCACCGCGACGACGTGGCCGAACCGCCTGTTCGGCTTCCTCGAGCACGTGTGCGCCGACGAGACATGCGGGCCGGTGCCCTTCGGGCTCGACTTCTACATCAACCCGGTGGTGTGGGGCGGTATCGGCGCCGCGATCGCCGCCGCAGTGGTCGGCCCGCTCGTTTCCATCCTCAAGGGCTGGTACATGTCGTTCTGGCCGGTCCTGGCCCTCACGCTGATCATGGTCAGCTCCGTCGCCGGCTCCCTGCTGACCACCTTCAGCGAACGGTATTGGCTGTAGGGGCGCCGCCGCCGCGATTCGGCCACCGAGGGACGCGGGCGTCCGACTGAGACCGAAATCACAACTGCGCATACGGGATTGGGCCGCCCAGTCACCGTCCGGTCACGGTACGACAAAAAATCCCCCCGGGACCTGGCGGCTAACCACTTTTGTTGTCAAAGTGGCTGCAGTGACTGATGTGAAAACAGGGGCCTTGCCCGGTCTTCACATTCGCAAGTGTCATGCAGCGGCGCCGGCCCCAACGTGGAGGTCGTCGCCCAGGTCATGGATCGGCGGCGGACGCGTGAAGTCACCGCGCTGAGGCCAGTGAGCCCCTGAGAGGCCAAGAAAATGAAACGCATCTACGCCTTCGCGATCGGTTTGGCGATGCTCGCGGCGCCGGTGGTCGCTCCCCTGGTCGCGTCCGCCGACCCCGGCACCCGGCCGATGGACTACCAGCAGGTCAGCGATGTGGTGATCGCGCGCGGGCTGTCGCAGCGCGGCGTGCCGTTTTCCTGGGCCGGCGGCGGCATCAACGGGCCCACCCGCGGCACCGGGACGGGCATCAACACCGTCGGATTCGACGCCTCGGGCCTGATGCAATACGCCTACGCCGGCGCGGGCATCAAGCTGCCGCGCTCGTCCGGAGCGATGTACAAGGTCGGTCAGAAGGTGCTGCCGCAGCAAGCGCAGAAGGGCGACCTGATCTTCTACGGTCCCGAAGGCACGCAAAGCGTCGCGATGTACCTGGGTAACAACCAGATGCTCGAGGTGGGCGACGTCGTCCAGGTTTCGCCGGTGCGCGCCAACGGCATGGCTCCCTATTTGGTCCGGGTGCTCGGGGTCCAGTCGGCGCCGGTCCAGCAGCTGCCGCAGCAGGCACCGACGCAGGCACCGACGCAGCAGGCCCCGCTGCAGCAACTGCCCGCGCAGCAAGCGCCGCGCAGCAAGCGCCGACGCAGCAGGCCCCGGTGCAGCAGACACCATTGCAGCAGGCCCCGGTGCAGCAGGCCCCGGTGCAGCAGGCGCCGTTGCAGCAGCAGTCCGCCCAGGCCCCGTTGCAGCAGGCCCCGGTGCGGCAGGCGCCGGCGCCGCAGCTGCCGACGCAGCAAGTGCCGCCGCAACAGGCGCCCGTGCAGCTGCTGCCGCCCCAGCAATCGCCGTTCCTGCCCCCAGCCGCCGGCACCGCCCGGTAATTTCCCGGCGCTTCCGGGACTTCCGAACGCCGCCACCTGCTCCTAAACGGAAGCGGGTGGCGGTTTTCGGTAAATTAGCGGTCGATCATGCCGACCCTGTCCCCGCCTGCCCAACCGGTCGCGACCGCGATGCCGGTCGCAGTGGGAGCGCGTAATGCGGGGTTCTACCGCTACGACCTGGACGGCTTGCGCGGCATCGCGATCGCGTTGGTCGCCGTGTTCCACGTCTGGTTCGGCCGGGTCTCCGGCGGGGTCGACGTGTTCTTGGCGCTGTCCGGATTCTTCTTCGGCGGCAAGATCATTCGCGCGGCGCTGAACCCGGCCCTGGACCTGTCGCCGGTGGCGGAGGTGGTCCGGCTCGTCCGCCGCCTGGTCCCCGCTCTGGTCGTGGTACTGGCCGGGTGCGCCGTGCTGACCATCCTGGTGCAGCCGGAGACGCGCTGGGAGACCTTCGCCGACCAAAGCCTCGCCAGTCTTGGCTACTACCAGAACTGGGAGCTGGCCAACACCGCCTCCGACTACCTGCGGGCGGGCGAATCCGTCAGCCCCCTTCAGCACATCTGGTCTATGTCGGTGCAGGGCCAGTTCTACGTCGGCTTCCTGCTGTTGATCGCCGGATGCGCGTACCTCTTCCGCCGTGCGTTGGGCGCACACCTGCGCACCCTGTTCCTGGTGGTGCTGACCGCGCTGACGGTGGCATCGTTCGGCTACGCGATCGTGGCGCATCAGGGCGACCAGTCGGCCGCCTACTACAACAGCTTCGCGCGCGGGTGGGAGTTGTTGCTCGGCGCGCTGATTGGTGCGCTGGTGCCGTCGATCCGCTGGCCGATGTGGTTGCGGACGGTGGTGGCCACGGTCGCGCTGGCCGCGATCGTGTCCTGCGGGGCCCTGATCGACGGCGTGAAGGAATTTCCCGGCCCGTGGGCCCTGGTTCCCGTCGGGGCCACCATGCTGATGATCCTGGCGGGGGCCAACCTGCAGGGCAATCCCGCCGCCGGTGACCGGCTGCCGCGGCCGAATCGCCTGCTGGCGGCCGGGCCGCTGGTCGCACTGGGCGCAATGGCGTATTCGCTCTACCTCTGGCACTGGCCGCTGCTGATCTTCTGGCTGTCGTTTACCGGGCATCGGCACGCCAACTTCGTCGAAGGCACGGCGGTGCTGCTGGTGTCGGGGCTGTTGGCGCACCTGACCACCCGGCTCGTCGAGGATCCCCTGCGCTACCGCACCTCCGGGAGATCACCGGCACCCCCGCCCGCGTGGCTGGCGCACCTGCCCAGGCCCACCATGGCGCTGGGAACGGCGATCGTGCTGCTCGGCGTGACGCTGACCGCGACGTCGTTCACGTGGCGCCAGCACGTCACGGTCCTGCGGGCGGCCGGCAAGGAGCTCAGCGTGCTCAATCCGCAGGACTACCCGGGGGCCCGCGCCCTGACCGAACGCGTGCGGGTGCCCGCGTTGCCGATGCGGCCCAGCGTGCTGGAGGTCAAGGAAGACCTGCCGGTCTCCACTCGCGACGGTTGCATCAGTGACTTCGTCAACCCGGCGGTGGTGATGTGCACCTACGGCGACGTCGCCGCCGACCGCACGATCGCGCTGGCGGGCGGATCCCACGCCGAACACTGGCTGCCCGCGCTGAGCCTGCTGGGCACCATGCATCACTTCAAAGTGGTGACCTATCTGAAGATGGGCTGCCCGTTGTCCACCGAGGAAGTCCCATTGATCATGGGTAACAACGCCGCCTACCCGCAGTGCCGCGAGTGGGTGGAGCAGACGATGAGCAAGATCATCGCCGACCGTCCCGACTACGTATTCACCACGACGACCCGGCCGTGGAACATCAAGCCCGGCGATGTGATGCCTGCGACCTACATCGGGATCTGGCAGAGGTTCTCCGAGAACAACATTGCGATCCTCGGCATGCGGGACACCCCATGGCTGGTGAAGAACGGCCAGCCGTTCGACCCGGCGGATTGCCTGGCCAAAAAGGGGGGCAACCCCCAGTCGTGCGCGGTCAAGCGTTCCGACACCTTGTCGGACCGTAATCAAACCCTCGACTTCGTCACGCAGTTCCCGCTGCTGAAGGTGCTCGACATGTCCGACGCGATCTGTCGTGCTGACGTGTGTCGCCCCGTCGAGGGAAATGTGCTGATCTACCATGGCGCTCATCACCTCACCCCCACGTACGTGCGGACCATGGCGGGTGAATTGGGCCGCCAGATCGCGGCCAGCACCGGTTGGTGGTGACGCGCCCCGCGCCCCTGACCGCGACTAAGGTCGAATGGTGCCGACCAACAATCACGCTTCAGAAACAGGCGTTGCCGGTAATCAACAACCGAAGCTGGCCACCGTGTGGCCGGGGAACCCTTATCCGCTCGGAGCGTCCTATGACGGCGCGGGAACCAACTTCTCGTTGTTCTCCGAGATAGCCGAGAAGGTCGACTTGTGTCTGATCGACGACGCCGGAGCGGAGTCCCGGATCCCCCTCGACGAGGTTGACGGCTTCGTCTGGCACGCCTATCTGCCGAACATCACCCCGGGCCAGCGCTACGGCTTCCGGGTGTACGGGCCCTTCGATCCGGCGGCCGGCCACCGTTGCGACCCGAGCAAGCTTCTGCTCGACCCGTACGGGAAGGCCTTTCACGGAGACTTCACCTTCGACCAGGCGCTGTTCTCCTACGACATGAAGGCCGTCCACCCCGACCGCGACGACGCCGACCCCGGCACTCCCCCGATGATCGACTCGCTGGGACACACCATGACCAGCGTGGTGAGCAATCCCTTCTTCGACTGGGGCTCGGACCGGGCGCCGCTCACCCCGTATCACGAAACGGTGATCTACGAGGCCCACGTCAAGGGCATGACCCAAACCCATCCGGGCATCCCCGAGGAGCTCCGCGGCACCTACGCCGGCCTGTCCCACCCGGTGGTCGTCGATTACCTCAAGTCACTCAACGTCACCGCGCTGGAGCTGATGCCAGTGCACCAATTCATGCACGACTCGCGGCTGCTCGACCTTGGCTTGCGAAACTACTGGGGCTACAACACTTTCGGGTTCTTCGCGCCGCACAACCAATACGCGGCCAGCCGCAACGCCAGCGTCGCCGAGTTCAAATCCATGGTGCGCAGCCTGCACGAGGCCAACATCGAGGTCATCCTCGACGTGGTCTACAACCACACCGCCGAAGGCAACCACCTCGGGCCGACCATCAACTTCCGCGGCATCGACAACGCCGCCTACTACCGGCTCGTCGACACGGACCTGCGGTTGTACAAGGACTACACCGGCACCGGCAACAGCCTCAACCCACGCCACCCGCACGTGCTGCAACTGATCATGGACTCGCTGCGCTACTGGGTGACCGAGATGCACGTGGACGGGTTCCGCTTCGACCTGGCCGCCACACTCGCCCGCGAGCTGCACGACGTCGATCGATTGAGCGCGTTCTTCGATCTGGTGCAGCAGGATCCGATCGTCAGCCAGGTCAAATTGATCGCCGAGCCCTGGGACGTCGGCGAGGGCGGCTATCAGGTTGGAAATTTCCCGGGTTTGTGGACCGAGTGGAACGGGAAGTATCGCGATACTGTGCGTGACTACTGGCGGGGCGAGCCCGCAACCCTAGGCGAGTTCGCGTCCCGGCTGACCGGGTCGTCGGACCTGTACGAGGTGACCGGCCGACGCCCCAGCGCCAGCATCAACTTCGTCACCGCCCACGACGGGTTCACGCTCAACGACTTGGTCTCCTACAACGAAAAACACAACCTGGCCAACGGAGAAGACAACCGGGACGGCGAAAGCCACAACCGCTCGTGGAACTGCGGCGTCGAGGGGCCGACCGACGACCCCGAGATCATGGCGCTGCGCCGCCGCCAGATGCGCAACTTCTGGGCGACCCTCATGCTCAGCCAGGGCACGCCGATGATCACGCACGGGGACGAGCTGGGCCGCACCCAGAACGGCAACAACAACGTGTACTGCCAGGACTCCGAATTGTCCTGGATGGATTGGTCATTGGTCGACAAGAATTCGGAACTGCTGACATTCGCGCGCAAGGCGACCGCGCTGCGCAAGAACCATCCGGTGTTCCGCCGACGCCGGTTCTTCGAGGGTGAGCCGATCCGAAGCGGCGACGAAGTGCGCGACATCGCCTGGCTGACGCCGGGCGGCCAGGAGATGACCCATGAGGATTGGGGCGAAAGCATCCACAAGTGTGTGGCGGTGTTTCTCAACGGCGAAGCCATCACCGCACCGAATGCACGCGGCGAACAGGTGGTCGATGACTCATTCCTGTTGTGCTTCAACGCCGGTGAAGAACCGGTGGAGTTCGTGATGCCCAACGACGACTATGCGCGGGAGTGGACCGTGGAACTGGACACCAACGATCCGGTGGGCGTCAAGGACGATGCCGACCATGTGATGAACGCCGGGGAGCAACTCGTGGTGCCGTCGCGTTCGGTTCTGGTATTTCGTAAGACCATGTGACGCATGGCTTTTCCCATACTGTCGACTTACCGGCTGCAGCTGCGTGGTGAGGCTAGCGGGTTCGCGTTCACCTTCGCCGACGCGGAAAACCTGCTGGACTACCTGGACGAACTCGGGGTGTCGCACCTCTACCTGTCCCCGATCATGACCGCGGCCACCGGGTCGAACCACGGCTACGACGTCACCGACCCGACGACGGTTTCCCCCGAGCTCGGCGGCCGCGACGGGCTGACGCGGCTGTCGGCGGCCGCACGCGAGCGCGGCATCGGCCTGATCGTCGACATCGTGCCCAACCATGTCGGGATCGACGATCCCCAACAGAACGCGTGGTGGTGGGACGTCCTGCGGCACGGCCGTTCCTCTGACTACGCAACGTATTTCGACATCGACTGGGACCTCGACGATGACGGTCGCATCGTGCTGCCCATCTTGGGGTCCGACGACGACGCGGCCGACCTGAAGGTCGACGGGGAGCTGCTGCGGTTGGGCGACCTAAAGCTACCCATCGCGCCCGGTACCGCCGAGGGCACCGGCGCGCAGGTCCACGACCGCCAGCATTACCGACTGGTGGGCTGGCGTAACGGGGTGTGCGGGTACCGGCGCTTCTTCTCGATCACCTCCCTGGCCGGGCTGCGCCAGGAGGATCGCGCGGTGTTCGACGCCACCCACGCCGAGGTGGCCCGGTGGGCCGCCGAGGGACTCGTCGACGGCGTGCGCGTCGACCACCCCGACGGATTGTCCGACCCCTGCGGCTACTTGGCATGGCTGCGCGAATCGGTTGGCCCGCAAACCTGGATCGTGATCGAAAAGATCCTCGCGGTCGACGAGGCGCTGGAGCCCACCCTGCCGATCGGCGGCACCACCGGCTACGACGTGCTGCGGGAGATCGGCGGCGTCTTCGTCGACCCGAATGGCGCCCCGGCGCTCACCGAACTGGTGGAATCGGCGGGACTGGATTACGCCGCGACACCGGAGATGTTGGCGGACCTCAAGATCCGCGCGGCCACCGACACGTTGGCAAGCGAACTGCGGCGGCTTCGCCGCGGCATCGTGGCGGCGACCGGCGCCGATCACCCGCGGTTACCCGATGCGGTGGCCGCGCTGCTCACCCACATCGGCGTCTACCGCTGCGATTATCCGGGCCTGTCGGCGATCATGCCGACGGCGTTGGCCGAAACACAGGCGCAGTCACCGGAATTGGGGCCCGCTCTGCAGGTGATCGCCGCGGCGCTGGCCCGGGGCGGCGAGCCGGCCACCCGGCTGCAGCAGCTCTGTGGCGCGGTCACCGCCAAATCCGTCGAAGACTGCTACTTCTACCGTGACGCCCGGCTCGTTTCGCTCAACGAGGTGGGTGGCGAACCGCATCGTTTCGGTGTCGGCGCGGCGGAGTTCCATCACAGAGCCGCCGCCCGCGCCCGCTGGTGGCCGCAGACGATGACGACGCTGACCACCCACGACACCAAACGCGGTGAGGACGTGCGGGCGCGGATCGGGGTGCTGTCGCAGGTCCCGTCGCTGTGGGCCCAGTTCGTCGCCCGTTGGGAGATCGACGCCCCGTCCCCCGACCCCGCGACCGGACAGTTCCTGTGGCAGAACGTCTTCGGCGTGTGGCCGGTCAGCGGTGAGATCAGCGCCGAGCTGCGCGACCGGCTGCACGGCTACGCGGAGAAGGCCATCCGGGAAGCGGCCTGGCATACCTCGTGGAACGAACCGGACGCCGGGTTCGAGGACGCGGTACACCGGTGGCTGGATAGGGTGTTCGACGGCCCGGTGGCCGGCCAGCTGACCGAACTGGTCGCCCAGCTCAACCCGCACGCCGCCAGCGACGCTCTGGGCCAGAAGCTGCTGGCCCTGACGGTGCCCGGGATACCGGACGTCTATCAGGGCACCGAACTGTGGGACGACAGCCTGGTCGACCCGGACAACCGCAGGCCCGTCGACTACGCCGCCCGGCGCGCCGCGCTGAAGGCCTTGGAGCACCCCAAGATCCGGGTCGTCACGACGGCGCTTCGGGTGCGCCGCTCGCATCCGGACAGCTTCCTGCGCGGCGACTACGTTCCCGTGCTCGCCAGCGGCGACGCCAGCGATCACGTGTTGGCGTTCCGCCGGGCCGACGACATCCTGGTCGCGGTGACCCGGTGGACCGTGCGGCTGGCCGAAGCCGGCTGGGGCAACACGGTGCTGCCGCTGCCCGAGGGCACGTGGAAAGACACGCTCACCGGGGCCATCGCGGATGGGCCGACGTCGGCGGCCCAATTGTTCGCCGACCTGCCCGTGGTCTTGCTGGAGCGCCACCGTGACTGAATTCCGGGTCTGGGCGCCGAGACCGGCGCTGGTCCGGCTCGACGTCGAGGGCCAGGTGCACGCGATGACGCGCTCGGAGGACGGCTGGTGGTACGCGAGGATCGACGCGGCGCCGGGCGCCCGCTACGGGTACCTGCTCGACGACGATCCCACCGTGTTGCCCGACCCGCGCTCGCCCCGGCAGCCCGACGGGGTGCACGCCCGCTCGCAGCTGTGGGACCCGGCCGGCGCGGCCTGGTCCGACGGCGACTGGCAGGGCCGGCCGGTCCAGGGCGCGGTGATCTACGAGATGCACCTGGGCACCTTCACCGGCCCCGGCACCTTCGAATCCGCGATTGAGAAGCTGGACTACCTGGTCGACCTCGGGGTCGACTTCGTCGAGCTGATGCCGGTGAATTCCTTTGCCGGAACGCATGGCTGGGGATATGACGGGGTGCTGTGGTACAGCGTGCACGAGCCCTACGGCGGCCCCGACGGGCTGGTCCGGTTCGTCGACGCCTGCCACGCGCGGGGCCTGGGCGTGCTGATCGATGCGGTGTTCAACCACCTCGGCCCGTCGGGCAACTACCTTCCGAAGTTCGGGCCCTACCTGTCGTCGGCGAGCAACCCGTGGGGCGAAGGCATCAACATCGCCGACGCCGACTCCGACGAGGTACGCCGCTACATCATCGGGTGCGCGCTGCGCTGGATGCGCGATTTCCACGCCGACGGCCTGCGCCTGGACGCCGTGCATGCCCTGGTGGACACCACCGCCATCCACCTCCTCGAGGAGCTCGCGACGGAAACGGATTGGCTGGCACAGCAGTTGGGCCGCCCGCTGTCGCTGGTCGCCGAAAGCGATCTGAACGACCCGCGGCTGATCCTCCCGCGCGACCGGGGCGGTTACGGGCTGACGGCGCAATGGGCCGACGACATCCACCACGCCATCCACACCGCGGTGTCCGGTGAGCGCCAGGGCTATTACGCTGACTTCGGTTCGCTGGCCACCCTGGCCCAGACGTTGCGCCACGGCTACTTTCACGCCGCCACCTATTCGTCATTCCGGCACCGCCGCCACGGGCGGCCGCTGGACACCACGGCGAAGTCGGGAATCCCCGGCACTCGGTTGGTCGCTTACACCTGCACCCATGACCAAGTTGGCAACCGGGCCCTGGGGGACCGCCCGTCGCAGAACCTGACCGGCGGCCAGCTCGCGATCAAGGCCGCGCTGGTACTCGGAACACCCTTCACCGCAATGCTTTTCATGGGTGAGGAGTACGCGGCGTCGACACCGTTCCAGTTCTTCAGCTCGCATCCCGAGCCGGAATTGGCCAAGGCCACCGCCGAAGGGCGCAAGGCCGAGTTCGCCGAACACGGATGGGATGCCGACGACATCCCCGACCCGCAGGACCCGCAGACGTTCCAGAACTCCAAACTCGATTGGGATGAGGTCGACTCCGGTGAACACGGCCGACTGCACCGGCTCTACCGCGACCTGATCGCCTTGCGGCACGGCGACCCCGACCTGGCCGACCCGTGGCTGGAGCACCTCACCGTCGACTACGACGAGCAGCAACGCTGG
The DNA here is from genome assembly GCA_963820045.1 of uncultured Actinomycetota bacterium. Lineage (GTDB taxonomy): Bacteria > Actinomycetota > Actinomycetes > Mycobacteriales > Mycobacteriaceae > Mycobacterium. The sequence continues at coordinate 75,427 of CAWFYN010000006.1, read as the reverse complement.
ATCAGCCTGGCGCGCGGCCGGTTGCGCATCGTGTGCAACCTCGGCGCCGAGTCGGTGCAGGTGCCCGTCGCCGGTGACGTGGTCCTCGCCTGGGGCGCACCGGCGGCCGATGCCGACAGCACGGTGCTGGAAGGCCATTCGTTCGCCATCCTGGCGGTGCGCGGGCAGCCATGAACTTCCGCCCGTCAGCGCCGAGGGGGTTTGACGGCTAGACGCTGGGACGGCCCGCGCCGTGTACCGCCTCGGCGATCGCGTCCGCCAGCGGATCGATCTCGTCGGGGGTCAGGTCCGCGACGGTGACCCGGATGCCTGCCGGCGTGCGAATCCGGAACCGCGTGCCCGGCGCCACTGCCCACCCCGCGTGGAGCAGCCTGGTGATCGCGACCGTCTCATCGGGTACGGGGACCCATACGTTGAGGCCGGAGCGCGCGTGCGCGGCGACGGCGCGCCCGGCCAGGGCGGCGGTTAGCCGCCGACGGTTGTCGGCGTATTGCCGCTCGGCCTTGGCGACAAGGCGCGCAGCCGCCTGATCCGACCACAGGCTGACGGCCAGGTCCTGCAGCAGGTGGCTCACCCAGCCCGGCCCGAGCCGCAGGCGCCCGTGCACGCGCTCGACGGTGCGATGGTCGCCCGCAAGCACGGCCACCCGCAGGTCGGGACCGTAAGCCTTGGACGCGGACCGCACGAATGCCCAGTGCTCGGTCACACCCGCCAAGGTGCGTAGCGGCGCGCCGGAAATGCCCGCGCAGTGATCGTCTTCGACGAGCAGCAGATCACCGGCCCGGCGCGCCAGCAGGTGCCGCAGCGCGTCGGCGCGGTCAGCGGATAGTGCCGCGCCCGTTGGGTTTTGGGCGCGGTTGGTGATGATGAGCCCACGCACACCGCGATCCAGCGCCCGCGCCAGCTCGGCGGGCAGTGGCCCGTCGTCGTCGACCTCGACGGGCTCGGCCGAAAGGCCAAGCGCGGCAAGAAGGTCGAGCAGGTTGGCCCAGCCTGGGTCCTCGACGGCGACCCGGTCACCGGGACGCAGGTGCGCGGTCAGGACGCGCTCGATGCCGTCGAGCGCCCCGCTCGTCACCGCGAGGTGATCGGCCGGGACGCCATCGGCGGACAGCGCCGACCGGGCGAACTCGACCAACGCCGCCGACATGGCGGGCTCCCCGTACAGCACCGGACGGCCCGCGATCGGCCCGGGCGGCGTCGCACCCGCGAGGGGCAACAGGACCGGGTCCGGGTTGCCGGTCGACAGGTCGCGCACCCCGGTGGGGACGTCGAGGCCGAGCAGCGATCGGGGGGTGGTCGCCGGGCGGTGCCGCACCCGGGTACCGCGGCGGCCGGCGGTCTCCACGGTTCCGCGATGGCGTAACAGGCGGTAGGCCGCGGCGGCGGTGTTGGCGTTCACGCCAAGCTGGGCGGCCAGCTCCCGGACGGGCGGCAGCGCATCACCGGGCTCCAGGGAGCCGAGCGAGATGGCCTCTTCGATGCTGGCGGCTATGGACTCCGCACCTGCTCCGGTTATGCTGCTTTGTACTGGCACACCATCAATTATGTACTAGAACAAAGGTATGCGCCATGGAAACCGGATACGAACCGACGCAGCACACGACGCCGACGCGCTACCGGGAGCGCGCTCACTACGACCGCCGAACCGTGCATCAAATCCTGGACGAGTCGCTGATCTGCCACCTGGGTTACCTCAGCGCCGGCCGGCCGGTGGTGCTGCCGACCACGCACGCCCGCCTCGGCGAGACGCTCTACCTGCACGGTTCCACCGGTAGCGGCCCCCTGCTGGCGGCCCGGGCGGCACCGTCGGGCCTGCCGGTGTGCGTCACCGCCACCCTGGTCGACGGCCTGGTGCTGGCGCGCGCCGCCATGCACCATTCGGTGAACTTTCGCTCGGTGGTCGTGCTGGGCGCCGCCCGCGTGGTCGATGACGCGGCGGAGAAACTGGGTGCGCTCGCCGGCCTGCTCGACCACATCGCGCCCGGTCGCGCCGCTGACTGCCGAGCCCCCAATCCGCGCGAGCTGGCCGCCACCGGGGTACTCGCGCTCGACCTGATGGAGGTGTCGGCCAAGGTGCGCACCGGCGGTCCGGTGGACGATCCGGAGGATTGCGCGCTGCCGCACTGGGCGGGGGTGGTGCCGCTGAGCGTGACGGCAGGGGCGCCGGTGCCGGCCGGGGACTCCGATCCCGGCACTCCTCTGCCGACGTATCTAAGCGACCGCCGACCCTGAGCTGCGGGGTGTTCACGCTTCCGGTTGTCGAGCGCCCCGACCACGTGCGCGCCGGGCGTTGTCCCACCAGGTTCCGACGAGGATGACGGTGCCGGCCCAGGCCATGCCCAGCATCCAGCCGGAGAGCACATCGCTGACGTAATGGACTCCCAGGTAGACCCGCGAGAACCCGATCAGGAACGCCGAGCCGATCCCGATGGTCCATACCATCACGCGCCCGGTCCACCAGGGGATCAGCCAGCGGGTCAGCATCCACGCAGAGATGGCCATGATCGCGGCGGTGCCGGTTGCGTGTCCGGACGGAAACGAATACCCATCCGCGTCGACGAGGGCGAACGGCAACGGCGGGCGTTTTCGGCCTACCAAGGCTTTGGCGGTGAAGAGCACGAGCGGAACCGCACCGCCACCAACCAGAGCGAGCACCATGGGCCGCCATGACCTCCACCGGTAACCGGCAGCAGCGGCAATCGGGAAGGCGAGTGCAGCCAGAAAAACGGGTCCGCCCGCGATAGTGACCGCTCGCAGAGCCGCGGTCAGCCACAGCTCGCGGTGGGCTGCAAGCCACCGAGTCACCGGTTGGTCGATGCCGGCGATGCCGTCGCCCTCTAGCACGTCCTCGAGCACTTCGGTGAAGCCGACCGCCAACGCCACTACCACGACCAGCCCGAGAAGTAATGCGACACCGGCGATCTCGCTCGCGGGCCACCGACGGGCCAGCGACCGCCCCCTGTCCCCGATCCGGTCACGCACCCACGTCACCGTTTTGCCGATCGCGGCGGAATTGGACAGCCTGCGCCAGGGCCTTCGTAACTGGGGTCCGCGCCGAGCAACCCAAATCGCGGCACAGGCAAGCAGTACCAGCGAACCTAGGATGCCGGCGCTGACCAGACCGAAACCGCCAGTACCGGGTCCATACTGCTGGTCCATGTACCCGCGGCCGGGGTTTAAAACAGCAGGTAGCGGTAGGCCGGTGAGCCGGGCTCGAGGCGTTCGACGTGGATCTCCGTCGCCCGCATCCGCGCCAGCAGGCCGTCCAGATCCGCCGACGACGCCAGCTGGATGCCCACCAGCGCCTCACCGGTCTCGCGGTTGTTGCGCTTGATGTACTCGAACAAGGTGATGTCGTCGTCGGGCCCCAGCACTTCGTCGAGAAACCGGCGCAGCGCGCCGGGTTCCTGCGGGAAGTCCACCAAGAAGTAGTGCTTGAGGCCGAGGTGGACCAGTGAGCGTTCCAGCACCTCGCCGTAGCGCGACACGTCGTTGTTGCCGCCCGAGATGAGGCACACCACCGTGGAGCCGGGCTCGACATCCACCTCCAGCAGCCCGGCGACCGACAGCGCGCCCGCGGGTTCGGCGATGATGCCCTCGTTCTGATACAGGTCCAGCATCGCGGTGCACACCGCGCCCTCGTCGACCGCGGTGATCGACACCATGTCACCGGCGGCCGCCAGCGCTGCGTAGGTCAGAGTGCCGGCGCGGCGCACCGCGGCGCCGTCAACGAACTGGTCGACGTGGTCCAGCGTCACCGGTCCGCCGGCGGCCAGCGCGGCCATCATCGCCGCGGCCCCGGCCGGTTCGACGCCCAGCACCGAGGTGTTCGTCGTCCGCTCGGCCAGGTAGGTGGTCACGCCCGCGATGCAGCCGCCACCGCCCACGGGCACCACCACCAGGTCCGGCTCCCCAACACCAAGCTTGTCCAGTTGATCCAGCAGCTCGACGGCGATGGTGCCCTGACCGGCGATGGTGCGCGGGTCGTCATACGGGGGCACCAGCGTGGCGCCGGTGCGTTCGACGTCGGCCAACGCGGCCTCGGCGGCCAGGTCATAGGTCTTTCCGCCCACGATCAGGTCGATGAACTCCCCGCCGTGGTAGCGGATCCGATCCCGCTTTTGCTGGGGAGTCTTGGCGGGCACATAGACGCGGCCGTGCACCCCCAGCGTCCGGCACGCATAGGCGAACCCCTGCGCGTGGTTGCCCGCCGACGAGCACACCACGCCCGCGGCCAGCTCCTCGTCGGATAGCTGTACCAGCAGGTTGTAGGCGCCGCGCAGCTTGTAGGAACGCACCACCTGCAGGTCTTCACGCTTGAGGTAGACCTGCGCGCCGGTGATCGCCGACAGCCGGTCGCTCAATTGCATCGGGGTCGGCGTGACGACCGCGGCGATCCGCTTGGCAGCGCCGTCGATGTCCGCCCCGGAAAGCAGGGGCGGCGGCGACATGCTCTGGCTCAATTCGGCGGACACTGACTAATGGTGCCATGCCAGCCGACGAACTCCGGAATTCAGCCGACCGGGCTCAGCACGAACACCGGAATCTGGCGGTCCGTCTTCGTCTGGTACTCGGCGTAGTCCGGCCAGGCCTCGACGGCCCGCTCCCACCACGGCGGCCTTCTCGTCGCCGAACACCTCGCGGGCGTCGTAGTCGCGGGTGACGGCGCCGTCCTGCAGCTCGACCCGGGGGTTCTTGCACGACGTTGTGGTACCAAACCGGGTGCTTCGGGGCCCCGCCCAGTGAGGCGACGATCGCGTACTCGCCGTCGTGCTCGACCCGCATCAGCGGCGTCTTGCGAAGCTTGCCGGTCTTGGCTCCGACCGTGGTCAGCAGGATGATGGGTTTCCCCTTCATGTCCGTGGCCTCGGTCCCGCCCGACTGCTCGTACTTCTCTGCCTGTTCGCGGGACCAATCCCATGGGCTGGGTGCGTATTCACCTGAAAGCGGCATGCCCGCCAACTTTATGCCGCCGAACCCGCCGAACAGGTCGGCCTTGCTGACGAAGTCCGCTCGAAGCCTCGAGTGGAGAGCTGGGCGCGCGGAGTGACGCCCGCCTATTGCTGCTTTTCGCGTTGGGGCTCGACGAACGGGCGAAGGTGGATGCGCGTCTGGTGATCGGGCGCCCCGGCCTCGCCGTCGGAATGCCTGCCCCGCGTGTAGTCGCCTTGCCACGGCATCCGCTCCCCCAGCGCCGTGTCGCTCGCGGCCTGGGCTCGCCCTATCTCTGTCACGTGAGCGAAGAAAGAATTCGTGCTTGCGGCGCCAGTCCTCGTCGGAGTCGATGGGCCTGATTTCCGGGGCGAACTCCTCGAGCTCGGCCCGGCGCTGCGGGACGATCATGCAGATCGGTTCGTCGACCTCGAATCGCACCGGCATCATCTTCCGCGTGATCTGCCAGCTCATGCTGAAACTCGATGTTGCCCAGTCTGTTTCGACTATGCCCTCCAACGGGGACACGGCGTCCTTCGGATAGTTCGCCGGCCCGCGGACCAACAGGTTGTACCCGGGCGGCGTGCGGAACAGCATCGGCAGATGCCAGGTCAGGATGCCATGACCGAAATGGCTGAAGGGCAGAAGCTGTCCGGCGTCGCGCCGGTCGGGTGCGATCATCACCCCCAAGCTGTCGTCCCCACCCATCCAGGTGGCGGTGAATGCACACGGATTGCGCAGCTCCCAGCCACTTTGGTTGGCGATGAGCATCGGCAAACACCGGCTCGGCCACCCGTTCCGCATCTCCGACATCCACGGCCGGCTGACGGGAGCCGGCGTTATCGGCGGCGCATTGTCTCCGGCGGTGAACGCGATCAGCGGGCGGGGCTGCCCGCCGGACTTATCACTCATCGACTCCTCGATCCGCAGCTTGCCGCGCACGTCATCGCTCCTGCCATCGCGCACGCGATGGGTTCATGCTTCACGCTAGCGCTCATCCCGCGCGCCCTTCGAACGCAAGCCGTTCAGCGACTCGCGTTCAAAGAGTCCAGAGGAAAACCAGTCACAGAAGCGGTAGCGTAAGTGGTTGCTGGCGGGGCTGTCGACGGTATCTGCCGCCCCCACCACTCGGTAGCGCCCCAGCGGCGATATGACGGGAGGTAACCATGAAGCGCGGCATCGTCGGAGGATTGGCCGCCCTGCTGATGGCCGCAGGGCTGATCGCCTCAGCGCCACCGGCCAGCGCCGGCTGCCAGTACGGAGGTCCCGTTCTCAGCAAGTGCGATGGACCCGTCCAGCCTGACGGCACCTGGCAACGTTGCGTGGCAGTTCCCCGTTTGATTCCCAGCGGCGCCAGTTCCTTCCTAGTGCCCGACGGTCACTGCGAATTGATGGGTCCCGACCAGCACCCTTCGGATTTCACCTTCGCCGAGCCACCCACCCACATCGACGGCTGAGCCCGAAACCCCCGTCTCGGCTGCCCACGCCGGGGCGTCACTGGGTGCGGTCGGCCCAGCCCGGTGGAAGCTGGCCGGGGGCCACGTCGATCACCGATTCGTCGTCGGCGCCGACATGTTCGAACAATGTGATGTAGGCGAATTCGGGGACCGCATAGATCGGGTAGGTCGGTCCCTCGTCGCGGTAGGCGCGCATCTCCTCGAGATGATCGTTCTGGAAGCACACCGTGCGCTCGCCGTGCTGGCGAATCCACTGGGGAAAGAAGATCACGCCGTGGATTCGCCGCTTGCCGGGCATCACGTTGACGGCCACCGAGGTGCCCGTGGGCTCAGTCCACGAGATTTTGTAACTGTCGTCATCGAGCTGCACCAGGTCGACCTCTTGGCCCTTGACCCATCGCCCACCGACGTGGCCGGAATGGATCCGGTAGTCGATGGTGCGGTCGTTCTTGACATACATCTCGTAGCGCCAACCATTGGCATAGGTGTAGATGAACCGGTATCCAAGGATCCCGGACAAGTCTTGGGGCGGAATGGGATTGTCGACGGTGGTCATGGGAAACATTATCGGCGTTGGGGCTCCCATACCGTCGTCGCGGCGTGCACCGCTCTGCCGTGGCCCGGCAGCAGGTGAGCGACGGGCAGTTCCCGCAGACGCGCGCGGGTGCGCTGCGCGGCGGCGGTGTCGACCGTCTCGGGCGTGTGCCAGGCCCGGCCGCGAGCGCTCAAAACGGCGTCGCCCGATATCAGCGCGCGGCTCAGTGGGTTCCAAAACGCGACGCTGTCATCGGTGTGGCCGGGTGTGGCCAGGATCAGCCACTCGGGGGCGCCGGGCAACGGTTCGGCATCGGCAAGCGCACGGGCCGGTGATGGACCCGACCATCGCATACCGGCGGCGGTCCCATACCCGGCCCGACGGGCACCCGAAAGCAGCCCCAGCGCGCCGATCCTGTCCAGCGGCTGGTCGATCAGTGTGGGCCAGATACGCGCGACACGGGCCGCGCTGGGCGTGCGGGGCCGTTGCCCGTCCAGATACGCCATCGTCACGGTCGGCAGATGAATGGGCGCCGCATACTTCGCCGCAACGCCGGCGGCCCCGGCGACGTGATCGCTGTGCCCATGAGTGGCCACGAAGGCGCGCACGTGCCCGCCGAGCCGGTCCAGAACCGGTGCCACATCGGCTGCTGCAGAAGGCAATCCGGCGTCGACGACAATCGCGTCGCCGTCGTTGTGGATCACATAGCAGTTAAAGACCCACCGCGAAATTCGGGTGACCCCCAGCTCGGGCATCTCATCGATTACCAGGCCCACCCAGGAAAACCTACGACCAGCAGGGGAATGCGGCTACCGTGCCCCGGCCAACTCCGCGATGGTGTTGACCCGCCGGACGGCCGTGGCGATCTCGTCGGCGAATTCGCGGCGCCGCCGCGCGACATCCAGGTCGTCGGGCCCGTCGACCAGTTCGCGATGCCGGGCCAACCGCAGCGCGGTCTTGAACAACTCCATCGACCTCGACTCGGCGCTGGCCATCCGGCGCTGCAGCTCCCATTGCTTGCCCACATCGAGACATTCGGCGAGAAATGCGTCCTCGTCGAAGGATTCGCCCTCGTAGGCGGCCAGCCGATCGGCGACGATGTGGTAGGCGTCCAGGAACGGGCGCAGCACCAGGTGCGCCAGCAGCAGGTCGGCCTTTTCCAGGAGGCCGCGCACATCTGCCGCCCGGGCGGCCTTGCTGGTGTCCTCCACCCGCCCGATCAGGCGAACTTCGTCGGCGAGTTCCTTCTCGAACTGCGCGCGCGCCGAGAACAAGAACTCGAATTTCAACAACTCGCGCAGGCTTAGCGCCTCGTCGCGCACGGTCGACGGTGACACCAAGCCCTCGACGGAACTTTCGGCGTCTTCCGTGGCGGCCAGCAACGCCGTCTCGGCAATCGCGCGATCGACCACGATGTGGATCGCGGTATTGCGGTAGAACGCCGCCACCAGATGCTGGTCGGCCCCGATGCCCCAGACCGGTTCGGTGCCGGCGTCGTAGACGCTGACCACTCCGGACGCCACCAGCTGATGCAGCGTCCAACGGATGGTCGACCGATTCGTCAGGTCGGCGGCACCGGCCACCGTCCAGTTCCGCGCCGCGATGTAACTCGCCAGCGGCCGCACGGTGGCGAGCACCTCGCTGATGGACAACGAGCGGTCGGCACCCAGCAGCGCGAGGCTCACCACCGCGGTGGGGGTGACCGGGGTGGCGCGGTTGATCCGGTGCTCGACGTCCAGCGCGATGCGTTCGATCTCGGTGCCTGCCCCGGACTCCTCGGCCCGCAACTCCTCCAGACGCTTGCGCAGCGGCAGCGGCTCACCGAAGTCCAGGTAGGCGCGGCCAAGCCGCTCCCCCTGCTGCCGCGCCAGCCGGATCAGGAAACGAAAGTCTTCGGGCCGCTTGGTCGCACCGTAGGCCTCGGTGGTCATCGCCTCGACCTCGTGCAGCTGGTCATACACGATCGACGTCGGCACCAAATAGACTTCGGGACCGTCGATTTCGTCGACGGCGTCGCTGATGTAGCGCAGGATCCCGTACACCGGCGGCCGCAGCTTGCCGGTCCGGGTGCGACCGCCTTCGATCGACCAGGTGAGGTTGGCGTGGTTCTGCACCAGCTGGGCGGCGTAGGCGCGCAACACGAAGCGGTACACGGGAATGTCCTTGGTCTGACGCCGGATGAAGATAGTGCCGGTGCGCTTGGCCCAGGTCCCCATCGGGAAGAAGTTCAGGTTCGCCCCGCCGAAGGTGAGCGCGGGCGAAAGCCGGTTGGCCTGAATCACTTCCGGCAGCAGCAGGCCGTCCAGATAGGAGCGATGCGAGAAGGCAAACGCCAGGGTCGCTTTGCGATCCAACTTGCGCAGCTGCGCGATCTGGTCCTCGTCGACCAGCACGTCGTAGGCCCGCATCAGCCAGCAACTGAAGCTGCGCCAGGCCCTGACCGCGCGCTCGTCCAGCGAGGGCGCCATCTCCCGCAGGTAGCAGGCGGCCTCGGCGCGCACGCTGGCCGGGTCGCGCCCGAGCTCGTCGGCCAGTCCGCTGAGCCGCTCGTCATACCACGGGGCGGCCAGCAGCTGCGCGACCTCCGCGGTGTCGGTCGTCAGCGGCGTCGTCGACTCCTCGACAATGCCGGTGCGCTGCAGCAACTTTCGCACCCCCGCCCGGCCCAACTCGCGGGCGGTCGCCCCCGGTCCCCCGCTCATGCCGGCTGCACCGTCGCGGCCGCCGAAGGCTCGTGCACGTCCGGGTGCAGTTCGGGCGCGTAGAGTTCGTCGATTTCGCTCGCGTACTTCGTCATGATCGGCTTGCGCTTGAGTTTCATGGTCAGCGTGATCTCGTCTCCCCCAGGCTCCCAGAGTGACGGCAACACCCGGAAGCGCTTGATCTGCTCCACCCGTGACAGTTTGGCGTTGCCCTCGGCCACGCCCGCCGCGATCCGGGAGATGACCTCCGGATGGGCGGCCAGGGCCGCGGGCGACGAGTCGGCCAGGCCGTGCTGGGCCGCGTACGGACCGACCGACTCGGCGTCGAAGACCATGAGCGCGGCGTTGTACGGCCGTCCGTCACCGATGGTGATCATCACGCCGACCATCGGACACGCGGCCAGCACGGCGTTCTCAATGTTGGCCGGCGACATGTTCTTTCCGGCGGCGTTGATGATCAACTCCTTCTTGCGGTCGATGATCCTCAGGTAGCCCTCGTCGTCGACCTCGATGATGTCGCCGGTGTGCAGCCAGCCGTCGGCGTCGATGGCGTCCGCGGTCTTGGCGGGTTCCTTGCGGTAGCCCTTCATCACCAGCGGACCGCGCACCAGAAATTCGCCGTCGTCGGCGACTTTGCCCTCCAGCCCGGGGAGCAGCTTGCCGACGGTGCCCAGGCGCGCGTCGCGGGGATGGCTGACGGAAGCGACGCAGCTGAGCTCCGACATCCCCCAGACCTCGGCGATCGGGATGCCGATACCGAGGAAGAACGCCAGCGTCTCCTTCGGGATGGGAGCCGCACCGGACACCGCCCAGCGCAGTTCTCCGAAGCCAAGCCGCTCGCGCAGCTTTGACAGCACCAACTCGTCGGCCCGATCCCATTCCGCGGCCAGCTCGTCGGACATCGCCTCACCGGCCACCAGGGCGGCGGCACGTTTGCCGGCCACCGACATCGCCCACCGCAACGCCTGACGCTTGGCCTCGTCCGTCTCGTTGCCGACGGCGAATTCGATTCCGGCCTTGAGTTTTTCCCACACGCGCGGCACCCCGCCCCACACCGTGGGCCGCACGTCGGGCAGCGCGGCGGCGATGGCACGGGCATCAGAGACGACCGTGACCTGGGCGCCGAATACTTCCAGGCCGTACAGGCCCATCACCCGGTCGGCGATGTGCGCCGTCGGGAGATACGACGTGACCCGGTCGCCGAACTGGGATGGGAGGACGGCGTTGAGCGCATACGCCTCGAAGAGCAGATGGGCGTGGGTCATCTCCACGCCCTTGGGGTTTCCGGTGGTCCCGGAGGTGTAGATGAGCGTGACGACGTCGTCCGGCTGCACCGCCCGCCAGGTCGCCTCGAAGTCGAAATCCTCTTGCGCGGCGGCATACAAGTCGTCCACCGAAATGGTGCCGGGCGGCGAACCGTCGATGCAGACGATGTGCTCGATGGGCGCGCCGCTGGCGCGGATGCGGTCCACGTATTGCTGCTCGCAAATCGCGACCCTGGTGCCGGCGTTATCGAACAGGTAGGTCAGCTGGTCGGCGGGCAGCGTGTTGTACACCGAAAACGAAGTGGCGCCGAGGTGTTGGGCGCCTATCTCGAATGGGTAGAACTCGATGCGGTTGGCCATCATCAGCGACACCGTGTCGCCCCGGCCGACCCCCAGCGCGGCCAGGCCGGCGGTGACCTTCCGTACCAGCGCCGCCAGCTCGTTCCACGTCATCGTCTGGGCGCTGCCGGGCGTCCGCAGTGCGACGGCATCCGGATCGATCGACGCGATGCGCTGGAACGCCTCGCACAAGGTGACTGGGCGCTCGGCTGTCGTCATGTGCGTCCTCCTTGGCGGGTCGGCAGTGCCCTTCGTGAGCGTACGTCCGTGGTTCCAGGCGCGGAACAGATCACCCTGGATCCGGGCGCCAGAGCTGCACGGTGGTTGTTATGCCCGCGGGCAACTCCAGCAGTTCGATCGGGGTGCCGTCGGGGTCGTAGATGAAGAACATCCGGACCCCGCCGATGTCGACGGGCGGCTCGGCCCGGACATCGGGATGCTCGCGCCGGACGGCGTCATAGGTCGCGTCCAGATCGTCGACCCGGAACGAGACGTTGGTATAGCCCAGGTGCGGCCCGCTCGGGCACTTCGGGACGACGCCCAACGACAGCAGCTCGACCATGGCGGCGCCGATCAATCCGCCGACCATGCGGCCCCGCTGCGCGGCGCCGCATGTCACCGAGTCCAGCCCGGCCCCGTCGAGCTCGACGTCGAACACGACATCCATACCCAGCACCGCGGTGTAGAACTTGCATGAAGCCTCGATGTCGGAGACACCGATGCAGACGTGGGAGAAGTTCTGCACGGCAATGGTTTTCGGTTGGTTCATTGACGCTCCTTAGCTCAGGCGGGCAACGCGGTATGAATCCCACAGGTACATGAGTCAATGGAGGGACATGTGCAGCGCATACCCCACTCGATGACCGCCCGGGCCTGGGCCAGCGACTCCATCTGGGCATCGATTTCGGCGAGTTTGGCCTCGGCCAGCGCACGGCTGGCCGGCCGCCCCGGTGCTTCATCGGCGAACAGCAGCTGGATCTCCTCCAGCGCGAAGCCGGCCGACTTGCAGAGCCGGATCACCTCCAGGCGGGCCAGCACCGAATCGTCGTAGCGGCGCTGCCCGCCCAACCGGCCCGGCGGCGGCACCAGCCCGATCTGTTCGTAGTACCGCAGCGTGGTCGCCGCGACCCCGGCTTGGCGCGCCACCTCACCGATCGTCAGCCGTGAACTCATCGGGCCCCCTTCGGCGCTTGACTTAGAGCCAACTCTAAGTCGTTGACTGGGGTCATGCACACACATTCACTCGACCGGCTGGGCGGGGCACGCTACGCGCTGCTCCGATCGTTCCGCCGCGACGGCACGCCCGTCGACACGCCGATCTGGTTCGCGCTGGACGGGAACGCGCTGCTGTTCCGCACCAAGGTGGGGCCGAAGACCAGCCGGTTGGCCACGCGCCCCGACGTTGAACTCACCGCCTGCGACTACCGGGGCCGGGTCCGGCCGGGCGTTGCGACAGTGGCGGGCCGGGCCACCATCCTTTCGGGCGCCGACGCCGAACGGGGGAACGGCGTCCTGCGCACACGGTATGGCTGGCAGTGGAGCGTCGTGCCGCTCGTCAAGGTCCCGGGTGTCACCAACGTTCACCAAGACCTGTGCGTCCGCGAGAAGCTGAGCCGCGCGCGGGACCGCGGCGTTTGGGCCGACAGCGTCATCGTTCGGGTGGATGTGCCATGACTCGGCCTACGGTGTCCGCTATCACGCCGCGAGTGTGCGGCTAGCCGCACCGTGGGACTCGAGTGTGCGGCTAGCTTCACACTCGGCAATCGGCCGCCTCCATTTCGGCGACCCGCCTAGCCGCCCAGGCAGCCCGGACCGAGCAGTTCCTTGAGGTCCCCCATCAGCGCGGGCGACGGCGTCACCCGCAGCGACGCGTCCAGCTCGAGGGTGGTGATCCGGTCCCCGCTGATGAGCCGCAGATGCACCTGGGAGGTGCCGGGGTGGCGTGCCAGCACCTGCTTGAGCGCGGTGACCTTGTCGATGGTGCACTGCCGGGTGGGCAGGCTGACCGCGATCGGCCGGTTCGGCTGGGCGTTGGAAAAGTCCGGCACCACAAGGTCATTGGCGATCAGGCTGATGCGATCGTCGCGGATCGCAACCTTGGCGTTGATCAGCACCACCGCGTCGTCGGCGATGTCGGCGCCGTAGGCAGAATACGCGTGCGGGAAGAACATCACCTCGATGCCACCGGTGAGGTCTTCCAATTGCGCGGAGGCCCAGGGCATTCCGTTCTTGTTGACCCGCCGGTTGACCGACGCCAGAATGCCGCCCACCCGCACCTGGGTCTCGTTGGCGACGTCGCCGTCCAGGATGGAAGGGATCTGGGTGTCCACCTGGGCGGCCAGCAGGTGCGCCACGCCGTTGAGCGGATGCCCCGACACGTACAGGCCGAGCATCTCCCGCTCCAGGGCCAGCTTGTGTTTGTCCTCCCACTCGTCTTCGGGCACCTTGATGGTGAAGACCGAGTCTTCGGTGCCGCTGCCGTCACTGCCGCCGCCGAACAGGTCGAATTGCCCCATCGCCTCGGCCTTTTTGGTGCCCAGCACCGAATCGACGGCGTCGGTGTGCACCAGGAAGAGGCCCTTGCGGGCGTGGCTCAGCGAGTCGAACGCGCCCGCCTTGATCAGCGACTCGGTGACCTTCTTGTTGCAGGCCGAGATGTCGATCTTGTTCAGGTAGTCCGAGAAGTCGGTGAACTTCCCTTTCTCGTTGCGGGTCGTGATCAACGAACCGACCACGTTGGCGCCGACGTTGCGCACCGCGCCGAGCCCGAAGCGGATGTCCTGTCCGACCGACGCGAAGTTCACCAGGGACTCGTTGACGTCCGGCGGCAACACCGTGATGCCGAGCTTGCGGCAGTCGGCCAGATAGACCGCGGCCTTGTCCTTGTCGTCGCCCACCGACGTCAGCAGGCCGGCCATGTATTCGGCCGGGTAGTTGGCCTTCAGGTAGGCCGTCCAGTAGGAGACCAGGCCGTAGCCGGCGGCGTGTGACTTGTTGAACGCATACCCGGCGAACGGAAGGATGGTGTCCCACAACGCTTTCACCGCGCGCTCAGAGAAACCGTTGGCGGTCATGCCGTCGCGGAAGCCCTTGTACTCGGCCTCCAGCACCTCGAGCTTCTTTTTGCCCATCGCCTTGCGCAGCGCGTCGGCCTTGCCCATCGTGTAGGAGGCCACCTTCTGGGCGATGAGCATGATCTGCTCTTGGTAGACGATCAGGCCGTGGGTCTCGGACAGGATCTCGCGCAGCGGCTCCTCGAGCTCGGGGTGAATCGGTTTGATCGGCTGACGGCCGTTCTTGCGGTCGGCGTAGTCGTTGTGGGCATTCATGCCCATCGGGCCGGGCCGGTACAACGCCAGCACGGCGACGATGTCGTTGAACTCGGTGGGTTGCATGCGGCGCAGCAGGTCGCGCATCGGCCCGCCGTCGAGCTGGAACACCCCCAGCGTGTCGCCGCGGCCGAGCAGCTCGTAGGTGGGCTTGTCGTCCAGCGGCACCGATTCCAGGTCGAGGTCAATTCCCCTGTTGGCCTTGATGTTCTCGATCGCGTCGCCGATGATCGTCAGGTTGCGCAGGCCGAGGAAGTCCATCTTCAGCAGGCCGATGGCCTCGCACGACGGGTAATCCCAGCCGGTGATGATGGCCCCGTCCTGGGGCCGCTTCCACAACGGGATGGCCTCGGTGAGCGGCTCACTGCTCATGATCACCGCGCAGGCGTGCACGCCGGCATTGCGGATCAGACCCTCCAGGCCGCGGGCGGTCTGGTAGATGGTGCGGACGTCCGGATCCGTTTCGATCAGGCCGCGGACCTCCGCGGCTTCTTTGTACCGCTCGTGCGCCGGATCCGTGATGCCCGACAGCGAGATGTCCTTGGCCATGATCGGCGGCGGCAATGCCTTGGTGATCCGGTCGGCGATGGCGAAGCCTGGCTGGCCGTAGTGGATTCGCGCCGAATCCTTCAGCGCCGCCTTGGTTTTAATGGTGCCGAAGGTGATCACCTGGGCCACCCGGTCCTGGCCCCACTTGTCGGCGGCGTAGCGCACCATCTCGCCGCGACGCCGGTCGTCGAAGTCGATATCGATGTCGGGTGCCGACGGGCGCTCGGGGTTGAGGAACCGCTCGAACAGCAGGCCGTGCGGAATCGGGTCGATGTTGGTGATGCCCAGCGCGTAGGCCACCAGCGAGCCCGCCGCCGAACCGCGCCCGGGCCCCACCCGGATGTCGACCGACCGCGCGTAGTTGATCAGGTCGGCGACGATCAGGAAGTACGACGGGAAGCCCTTGTCGCAGATGACCTTGATCTCGTACTCGGCCCGCTCGATGTAGTCCTGGCCGACACCGGATCCGAAGCGCCGCCGCAGTCCCGCCATCACCTCGTGGTGCAGCCAGGACGCCTGGTCATGCCCTTCGGGCACTGGGAAGATCGGCATCCGGTCGCGCGGTGACCACACGTCGTCGTAGGACTGCACCCGCTCGGCGATCAACAGGGTCGAGTCGCACGCGCCGGGAATCTGGTCGTCCCAGAGCTGGCGCATCTCGGCGGCCGACTTCAGGTAGTAGCCGTCGCCGTCGAACTTGAACCGGTTCGGATCCGACAACGTCTTGCCGGTCTGCACGCACAACAGCGCCTCGTGATTGTGGGCGGCGTCGCGGGTGACGTAGTGGCAGTCGTTGGTGGCCAGCGGGGGGATGCCCAGCTTGCGGCCGATCTCGAGCAAGCCCTCGCGGACCCGTTGCTCGATGGACAGCCCGTGGTCCATCAGCTCGAGGAAGTAGTTGTCGGCGCCGAAGATCTCGCGCCACCTGGCGGCCGACTCCAGCGCCTCGCGGTCGTGCCCCAGACGAAGACGGGTCTGCACCTCACCCGACGGGCACCCGGTGGTGGCGATGATGCCGTCGGCGTGTTCGGCGATGATCTCGGCGTCCATCCGCGACCACTTGCCGAGCTGGCCCTCGAAGGAGGCCAACGAGGACAGCTTGAACAGATTGCGCAGGCCGGTGGCGTTTTCGGCCACCATCGTCAAGTGGGTGTAGGAGCCACTGCCCGAGACATCGTCGGACTTCTGGCCGGGGTCACCCCACAGGATGCGCCGGGTATCAAAGCGAGAAGCGGGAGCTATATACGCCTCGACCCCGATGATCGGCTTGATCCCGGCCTTGGTCGCCGCGTTGTAGAACTCGCTGGCGCCGAACATGTTTCCGTGGTCGGTCATCCCGACCGCGGGCATTCCCAGCCGCTCCACCTCGGTGAGCATCGGCGTGATCTTCGCGGCCCCATCCAGCATCGAGTACTCGGTGTGGTTATGCAGGTGCACGAACGACGACTCGCGACGAACGCTCGCGTGAGGAGGAATCGAACCGGTCATAGGGACGCCAGTCTATGACCGAGGACCGACGGCTTTCGGGCGTGTCGCGAAGTGTGTCTCGCCAATGATTCGGTGGGCCGGTTAGCCGTACAGCTCGACGAACTGCTGCAGCGACTTGTGCACGTCCCCCTTGACGGCGCGGGCCGCGGCCGCTCCCACCGGGCCGAACAACGCGCGCCCGCCCAGCTCGAGGCGCAGACCGAGGGTCGATCCCCCGGCGGCGGCCCGCACCGTGAGCGTGACGGCGTACTTGGCACCGCCCTTGCCCGACCCCGACAGCGCCACCTGATGCGGCGGGTCCCACGTGGTCACCGTCCACGTCACCCGGTTGCGGAAGCCCTTCGCCCGGGCCACGCCCACGACCTGGACGCCCTCGCCGAGCTCCTCGGGCAGATCACTGCGCCACCCCTCGTGCATCACCAGCCAGTCGCCCAGGTCCGACAAATCGGAGACGTGATCCCACATCTCCTGCGGGCTCATCGGCATATCGGTAGTCAGGTCAACAGCGGCCATCAATGTCCTCCTGTCCCCCGCGAACGCCACGCCGGCGTGACGGTCGGCGAACGGAATGCTAGCGGCTGGGTCCCCCGCGGAAGCGGCTACCCAGCCGAATCCCGGGCAGCAGCAGGCTGCGCGGCACGAACCTGCCGCCGGTGCTGACGACCTTGGGCACGACGCCGGGCACCACGGTGCGCCTGCCGCCCAGCATCCCGCCGATCGCCGCCTCGGCGACGTCGCGCGGCGAGACCTGCGCGATGGAAATGCTGAACCGCTCGGCGTTGGCGATCTCGGCCCACTCGGTCGGCACCGGTCCGGGGCACAGGCAGGTGACCGACACCCCGGTTCCGTGCAGCTCCTCGTGCACGGCTTCGGAGAACGTCTGCACGAACGCCTTGGTCGCCGAATAGACCGCCATGTAGGGCACCGGCTGAAAACCGGCGATCGACGCGATGTTCATCACCGCGCCGGCACCGCGCTGCACCATGCCGGGCAGCGCCGCGTGGGTGAGTTCCATCAACGCCAGCGCGTTGAGGGTGACCTCTTCGCTTTCGCGCTCGAGCGGCAGCTCGTGGAAGACCCCGCTGGTGCCGAAACCGGCGCTGTTGCACAGGCCGGCGATCGGCTCGGCGCGCAGCCGGCCCGCTAATTTCGCGCGGCCCTTGGGATCACCGAGGTCCAGCGGCAGCACCTCGACCGCCACCGAGTATTCCTGGCCTACCTCGTTGGCGAGGTCGTCGAGGCGTTCCCGGCGTCGCGCGACCAGCAGTAGCGGGAAGCCGCGGCGGGCCAGCCCGCGAGCCAGTTCGGCGCCGATGCCGGACGAGGCGCCGGTGATGACGACGGTGGTCTGAATGTCAGGTCTCGGAAGGCTCATGATGTCACCAATGTATCCCGCGGGTCGCCCGCACGAACGCCTCGCTGCGTTTATCGAACGGCGGTGCGTCGCTTGCCGATTCGTCACCTTTGGCGGCGTGCGAGTCACCGAACATGCCGAACGCGCGATTGCGCACCCGGTCCATCACCGCCGGGTTGACGGCGTCGGCGACGGCGGCGAACTGCCCGAACGGCGAGCTGGCCCGCCGGGGCCGGTGCACGATCGCGTCCGCGATCACCCCGGCCGCCTGATCCGGCGTCAGCGCCGGAAACTTGTCGTAGAGCGTGGTCGGGCTGATCATCGGGGTGCGCACCAGGGCCATGTGCACGGTGGTGAACCGCACGCCGTCGTTGACGGTCTCGGCCTGCAGGGAGTCACACAGGCTGTCCAGCGCGGACTTGCTGGCGATGTAGGCGCCGAAACGTGGCGCTCGGGTCTGCACGCCGACCGAGGAGATGTTGACGATGTGCCCGAAACCGCGTTCTCGCATCCCGGGGATGAATTTGAGGATGAGCTGGACCGCGCCCAGGTAGTTCAGCTGCATGGTCCGCTGGTAGTCGTGGATCCGATCGTAGGACAGCTCCAGCGAGCGCCGGATCGACCGTCCCGCGTTGTTGATCAGGATGTCGACGCCCCCGACGTCTTGGAGCACCTGATCGGCCATCGCGGCGATCGCGTCCATGTCGGACAGGTCGCAGGGGTAGACGTGGGCGGTGCCGCCGATGCCGCGGACCTCGTCCGCCACCTTCTCCAGGTTTTCCCGGGTGCGCGCGACCAGCACCACCTCACCGCCCGCTTCCGCGATCTTCTTCGCGGCGGCCTCACCGATGCCCGACGATCCCCCGGTGATCAGGACGACCTTGCCCCCGACGGCCTCCTCGAGCGTGCGGCCCTGGACCGCGTCGAGCAGATTCCTCAGATAGAACGGCCGGTAGCGCCCCGCGGAGTTGGGGGTGTTGACGATGTGGGACATCGCCGCGATCGGCTTCTCCACCAAGCTCGCGAGCGGCTTTTCGACCAAGTTCGTAATGTCGCCAAGATTCATTGGCTTTCGCTCCTGATGATGTCGGCCCCCCGACCGCAGCCGGCCTGCCCGTTGACCGCGACCGCGTTGCGGGGCTGTGTGAATGATGTGACGTGAGTCATTAAGCCAACCTAGGACATCAGCCCCCCGGCTCGATGCGGATTTCGGGCATGTAACCCGGGCCGCGCATCTCACGCCGCGGCGACGGGAACCGTCAAGAATGGGCAATCCGCCTGTTACGCACAGTCATCCGTGTGTGATGACGAACTAACTGGCGGGCAATGCCGAAATGTTCCAATCGAACTTATGAAAATTCTGGCACACTTCCGCAAACCACAGCCGGTCACCGTCTACGACCGGATCGGCGGGCACGAGGCGATCGAAGTCGTGGTCGAGGACTTCTACGTGCGTGTGCTTGCCGACGATCAACTCTGCGGCTTCTTCACCGGAACCAACATGAACCGCCTCAAAGGCAAGCAGGTCGAGTTCTTCGCCGCCGCACTCGGCGGCCCCGAGCCCTACACCGGCGCGCCGATGAAGCAAGTGCATCAGGGGCGCGGGATCACCATGCACCACTTCAACCTGGTGGCCAGGCACTTGTCCGACGCACTCGCCGCGGCCGGCGTCGCCTCCGAGACGGTGACCGAGATCATCGGCGCGATCGCACCGCTGGCCCCCGAGATCGCGACCGGGGAGGCCAACAAGGCCACGGTCTGAGCGGGGTTGCCACCACGACCGTGGCGGCAATCCCGGCGTGTCGCGCCCGAGGTGTGCCCCGCAACCGGTAGTCAGCACGTATGCGACTGCTCGCCGTCATCGTTGCGACCCTGGTGCTGGGCGGCTGCGGTGCGAAAACGACCCCGCCGTCAGGCACCACCACGCCGACGACCACCACAGCGCCGGCCGCGGCGCCCCTCGACTGCGCCAGACCGGCCAATGCGGCCCAGCAGCTGGTGTGCGGCGATCCGCACCTGAGCGACCTGGACCACCGCCTGCAGGGCTCCTACCAACGGGCACTGGCCCGGCCCGGCGCGGACCAGGGCGCGCTGAGCGACCGCGCAGAACAGCTGGGCGACCGTTCGCGATGGATGCGGACAAAACCCCGAAATGCGCACCTGCCTGCTCGAGGCGTATCAGACGCGGCTGGCCCAGTTGGCCATCGCCGACCCCGCCACCGTGAGCCCGCCCGTCGCCACCTACCAGTGCCCCGCCGGCGCCGGGCCGTTGACCGCGCAGTTCTACAACCAGTTCGACCCGCCAGCGGCGGTGCTCAACTGGAAGGGCAACCAGGAGATCCTCTTCCTCGAGCCGTCCGGCAGCGGCGCCCGCTACGGCCGGCAGGGCTCGGAATACTGGGAGCACCAGGGCGAGGTCAAGCTCGAATTGAACGGCACCAAATTCGTCTGCCGCGCGCCGTGAACCGCGCCTAGCATGCTCGACATGGGTCGCACATTCGACGACCTCGTGGCGGAGGCCGACGCGGCCCCCGTCGATGGTTGGGACTTTTCCTGGCTGGACGGTCGTGCCACCGAAGAACGCCCGTCCTGGGGTTACCAGCGCCAGATGAGCCAACGGCTGGCGAGCGTGTCGGCCGCCTGCGACCTCGACACCGGGGGCGGCGAGGTCCTCGCGGGTGCCGAGCGGTTCCCGCCCACGATGGCCGCCACGGAGTCGTGGCCGCCCAACGCTGCCCTGGCCACCCAACGCCTGCATCCCCGCGGCGTGGTGGTCGTGGTGACCGGGGACGAGGCGCGGCTGCCGTTCGCCGATGCGGCCTTCGACCTGGTGACCAGCCGCCATCCCGTCGCGGTGCGGTGGGATGAGATCGCCCGGGTGCTGCGCCCGGGCGGCACCTACTTCGCGCAGCAGATCGGGCCCGCGACGATGGCCGAGCTGGTCGAATACTTCATCGGCCCGCAGCCGGAGAAATGGGCCGAGTTGCACCCCGACGTCCAGAGCGCCGAGGCCCGGGCCGCCGGGATGCGGATCGTCGATATGCGCATGGAGCGGATGCGGGCCGAGTTCTTCGACGTCGGCGCCGTGATCTACTTCCTGCGCAAGGTGATTTGGACGGTGCCGGACTTCACGGTCGACGCCTATCGGGACCGGCTGCGCGAACTGCACGAGCGCATCGAGGCCGACGGGCCCTTCGTCGCGCACTCCGTGCGGCTCCTCGTCGAGGCGCGCAAACCCGGGTGATCAGCCCTCGTCGCGCAGCACGTCCAGCGCGTGCTGCAGATCGGCCGGGTAGGGACTGACGATCTCCATCCGCCTGCCGTCCGCCGGGTGGACGAACGACAGCGAGCGTGCATGCAGCCATTGTCGTTCCAGCCCAAGCTTTTTCGCGAGCTTCGGATCGGCTCCGTAGACCAGGTCACCGCAGCACGGGTGGTGCAGCGCGGAGAAGTGCACCCGAATTTGGTGCGTGCGACCGGTTTCCAGGTGCACGTCGAGCAGGCTGGCGGCGACGAAGGCTTCGATGGTGTCGTAGTGGGTGAGGCTGTGCCGGCCGTTCGTCGTGACCGCGAATTTCCACTCGCCACCGCGGTGCCGTCCGATCGGTGCGTCGATCGTCCCGCTCGACGGATCCGGATGCCCCTGCACCAGCGCGTGATAGCGCTTATCGACCGTGCGCTGTTTGAACGCGCGCTTCAGCGCGGTGTAGGCGCGCTCGGAGAGCGCCACCACCATCACCCCGGAGGTCCCGACGTCGAGGCGATGCACGATGCCCTGCCGTTCGGGCACCCCGGACGTGGTGATCCGGTAGCCGGCGGCGGCCAGGCCGCCGAGGACCGTCGGTCCCGTCCATCCCACCGACGCGTGCGCGGCCACCGCCGCCGGCTTGTCGACCGCGACGATGTCGTCGTCGGAATACAGGATGGTCATGCCCTCGATGTCGACGGGCGTGTTCTGCACCGGTGGCGGCGCCTCGGGCAGGCGCACCTGGAGCCACGCTCCGCCGGTCAACCGGTCGGATTTGCCCGCCTGCACGCCGTCCAGTTCCACCCCGCCGTCTTCGGCCAGGGCCGCGGCGGCGCTACGGGACAGTCCCAGCAGGCGCGCCAGCCCGGCGTCCACGCGCATGCCCGCCAGCCCCTCCGGGACGGGCATGGAACGGTGGGTCATCGGCGCTGGTCGGCCGTCCGTCGACCCGCGGTGTCGAAGTCGTAGCCGAAGATCGACAGCACCACCAGGAGGATGGCGCCCCCCACCACCGACGGGTCGGCGACGTTGAAGACCGGCCACCAGCCGACCGACAAGAAGTCCACCACATGGCCGCGCAGCGGCCCGGGCGCCCGGAAGAAGCGATCGACCAGGTTGCCCATGGCGCCGCCCAGGATCATCCCCAGCCCGACGGCCCACCAGGGCGACACCAGCCGTCGGCCCATCCAGAAGATGCCGACCACCACACCGGTCGCGATCAGCGTCAGCACCCAGGTGTATCCGGTCGCCATCGAGAACGCGGCCCCGGAATTGCGCACCAACGTCCAGGTCACCGTGTCGCCGATGATCGGCACCGGCTGGCCGGGGGGCAGCAGTTTGACGGCGAGCACCTTGGTGACGATGTCCAGGGCCAAGACGATCGCCGCGACCGCCAGCAGCAGACGCAGCCGCCTGGGCGGCCGCTGCGGGTCGGTTGGCGCGGCGTCCTCAGCCTCATCGGCCGAAGTCACGGGCTCAGTGGATCCTGTGGGTTCGTCGGGCACTCTCACATCATCCCCCAATGCGGACGCGGGCTCGCCGATGTTCGGGGTCGGCGTGCGCGATGATTTCACCATGGGCAGGCTCACCGTCATCGCCACCGGAGGCACGATATCGACCGGTACCGGTGCGGACGGCGTCCACCGGCCCGCTTATGGCGCGGCCGATTTGGCGGCCGGTCTCGACGTCGACGTCGTCGACGTGCTGGCGCTGGACAGCTCGCAACTGGTGCCGGCCGATTGGGACCGGATGCGCGGCGCCGTGCGGGCGGCGATCGACGGCGGCTCCGACGGTGTGGTGGTCACCCACGGCACCGACACCATGGAGGAGAGCGCGCTGTGGCTCGAACTCACCCATGACGGGGACATCCCGGTGGTGCTGACCGGCGCCATGCGCAGCGCCGACGCCGCCGACGCCGACGGTCCGGCCAACCTGCGCGCCGCGCTGGCCGTGGCGGGGACCCCCGCCGCCCGTGGCCTGGGAGTCCTGGTGTGTTTCGCCGGCCGGGTGCTGCAGCCGTTGGGTCTGAGCAAGGTGGCGACCAACGATCTGAGCGGCTTCGCCGGTGAGCTGATCGGCACGGTGAATCGCGGTGTCACGCTGGCCGGCACGAAGACGAGGCCCCAGCTCGGCGATCTCGGCGCCGCGGAAGCGCCGCGGGTCGATATCGTCGCCGCCTACCTGGGCAGCGATGGGGTGGCCCTGGACGCCTGTGTGGCCGCCGGGGCGCGGGGCGTGGTGCTCGAGGCGCTGGGTTCGGGCAACGCCGGCGACGCGGTGGTCGACGCGGTGGCCCGCCACTGCCGGGCCGGGGTCGCCGTCGCGGTGTCCAGCCGCGTCCCGGGCGGCCGGGTCGGTGCCAGCTACGGCCCCGGGCACGCGATGGCGGCCGCGGGCGCGGTGATGGTGCCCCGGCTGCGACCGCCGCAGGCCCGGGTGCTGATGATGGCCGCGCTGGCCGCGAAGCTACCGGTCGGCGACGTCATCTCCCGGTGGGGCTGACGGCGCGTTGGCCTGCAGCGCGCCCAGGTAGTCCGGCCAGTCCAGGGAATCGACCGGGTTGGCTTTGGTCAGCTCGGCGGTGTCGGCGGGGAACGTCCGGGCCGCGCCCGGGCCCGAGCTGCGGGTCTCGAACCGCGCGGTGACCACGCCGTGGCCCGCGCCCTGCACCCAGCCGTGCCCGAGTTCGCGGTGCGCGACATCGTCTCCCACCCGCCACCCAGACTGCGGCGCGGGCGGCGGCCCGAACATGGCCTCGGTCGCGGTCGCCACAGTCTCCGCGGGGTGGTCCTCCGTCTCCCCCGCCAGGTCCAAATCGGGAAACAGCGACCCTTGCCGCACATCGCTCAGGCCCGAAAAACCCACGCCCAGTAGGCGGATCGGCCCGATCTCGCGGGGATCGAGCAGCAGCCGCCGGGCCACCGCGACCAGCGCGCCGGCGTCGGTCGTCGCGTAGGGCAGTGTCGCCGAGCGGGTCAACGTGCTCATGTCGGATTTCTTCAGTTTCACCGTGACGGTGCGGGCGCCGCGGCCGTCGCGCAGCAGGCGCTGATGAGCGTGCTCGGCGATCGGGTCGATCGCCTCACGCAGCTGCTCCAGGCTGGTCAGGTCGACGGCGAAGGTGGACTCGGAGCTGATCTGTTTGGCTTCGGCACGCTCGGCGACGGGGCGGTCATCGATGCCGCGGGCCAGCCGGTGCAGCGCCGGCCCGATCGTCGCGCCCAGGATGTTGGCGGCCTCGGCGTCGGTCAGCGCGGCCAATTGTCCGATGGTGTCGATGCCGAGTCGATTCAGCTTCTCCTCGGCGACCGGGCCGATGCCCCACAGCCGCCGCACCGGCAAGCCGCCCAGCAGCACCCGCTCTTCGGCACGCCGGACCACGCGGATGCCGTCGGGTTTGGCCAGCCCGGACGCGATCTTGGCGATCTGCTTGCCCGAGCCCGCACCGACCGAGGCGATCAGGCCAGTCTCGGCGCGAACCCGTCGCCGCAAATCCTCACAGAACGCCTCGACGTCCTCGGCGGACGCGCCCGCCAGGTGGGGTGGTTCGCCGAAGCCCTCGTCGAAGGACAGTTGCTCGACGACCGGCACCACGCTGCGCACCGTGTCGAAGACTCGCCGGCTGGCCACCCCGTACACCACACCGCGCGGCGGCAACACCACCGCGGTCACGCCGATCCGGCGGCGGGCCTGGTGCATCGGCATGGCCGAGCGGGCGCCGAACACGCGGGCCTCGTAGCTCGCCCCGGCCACCACGCCCCGCCCGCCCAGGCCGCCGACCAGCACCGGCCGTCCCCGCAGGGTCGGCCGGGTGAGTTGTTCGACCGAGGCGAAGAACGCATCCATGTCCAGGTGCAGCACCCAACGGGACTCCACACTTGAAAATGCTATTGGTCTAGCGTCCTTCGGTATGGACATCGAGGTCCAAGCGCGCGGCGGCAGGCAGCATGGGTGGGCGGTCAAATGATGGAAACCGAACACGGCAACGCACCGACGTCTCGATGGGCGCGGTTGCGCCACCAGTGGGACGAGCGGCTGCAACCCGGTGAACAGGCCACGGTGCTGGCCTGGGCGTCGTTCACGCTCACGTTCGCCGGATTGCGGGCGCTCACGCACTGGATCCGCGCCGGCCATGGCCCGTCGGGTGGTGGTGTCTCGATGGGCGGGAAACACTTTCACCACTACAACATCGGCATTGGGATGCTGGCGACGGTGGCGGGCGTGGGCCTGCGCGGAACCGACGAGCAACGGCGGCATCCCGCGGCGGCCGTCGCTTATGGCGCCGCGAACGCCATGGTCGTCGACGAGCTTGCCCTGCTACTAGATCTCAAGGACGTCTACTGGGCACGCGATGGCCGCGAGAGCGTCGACGTCGCAGTCGGACTCATCGCCACCGGCGCGACCATCCTGGCGGGCTTGCCGTTCTGGCGCCACGCCCACCGCGCGCTGCGGAAGGGCAACTGACGGCCAGGTCGCTCACGCCTTGGCGATGCTCACCCGGACGCCGTCGCCGATGTCGACACCGTCGGCCGGCTCGCCGAATTCGAAACTGGTGGCCAGGATCTCACCGGCGATCAGGTCGCGGTGCGTCCTCGCCCAGTCGGCCCGCTCGGCCGGCACGCACATCACCACGGAGATCCGGTCGGACACGTCCAGACCGGTCGACTTGCGCAACTCCTGCAGCTCGCGAATGCGGTCCTTGGCCCACCCCTCCGCCTCCAGCTCCGGGGTCACGGTGCCGTCCAGCACCACCAGACCGGCCCCGTCGGGCAGCGCCGCGGTGAATTCCGGGTCGGCGGCGACCAGCCGCGAGCTGTACTCGTCGGGTTGCAGCACCGCGGGCCCGGCGGTCAGGGTGCCGTCGGGATTGAGGACGCCCTCCCCCGCCTTGACCGCCTTGATCGCGGCCTGCACGTCCTTGCCCAGCCGCGGCCCGGCCACGCGGGCGTTGACGGTGAGCTCGAACCGGCCGTAGGTGTCGATCGCGTCGGTCAGGTCGACGCGCTTGACGTTGAGCTCGTCGGCGATCAGGTCGGCGAACGGCTCCAGGCGCTGCGGATTGTCCACCGCCACCGTCAGTTTCGGCAGCGGCAGGCGCACGCGCAGTTTCTTTGCCTTGCGCAAAGAGGACGCGGCCGAGCACACCTCGCGGACCTGATCCATCGCGTCGACCAGGTCGGGGTCCGCGGGCACGTCGCCCGCTTCCGGCCAATCGGTGAGATGCACCGAACGCCCTTCGGTGAGTCCGCGCCAGATGATCTCGGTGACCGACGGAAGCAGCGGCGCGGCCAGCCTCGACGTCACCTCGAGCACGGTGTGCAGGGTGTCGATGGCGTCGGCGTCTTCCTCCCAGAACCGCGAACGCGATCGGCGCACATACCAATTCGTCAACGCCTCGGTGAACTGCCGTAGGTGCTCGCAGGCGTGCGAGATGTCGCAGGTGTCCATTTCGCGGGTGAGGTCCTCGCGCAACGCGGCGAGCTTGGCCAGGATGTAGCGGTCCAGCACCTGCGGCGAATCGGTGCGCCAGGTACCGACTTTGGGCGCGTAGAGGGCCAGGAAGCTGTAAGCGTTCCACAACGGCAGCAAGACCTGCCGCACGCCGTCGCGGATGCCCTGCTCGGTGACGATCAGGTTGCCGCCGCGCAGGATCGGCGAGGCCATCAGGAACCAGCGCATCGCGTCCGAGCCGTCACGGTCGAACACCTCCGACACGTCCGGGTAGTTGCGCAGCGACTTGCTCATCTTCTGCCCGTCCGAGCCCAGCACAATCCCATGCGCGACACAGGTTTTGAACGCCGGCCGGTCGAACAGCGCGGTGGCCAGCACATGCAGCGTGTAGAACCAGCCGCGGGTCTGCCCGATGTATTCGACGATGAAGTCGCCCGGGTAGTGGCCGTCGAACCACTCCTCGTTCTCGAACGGATAGTGCACCTGGGCGTACGGCATGGAGCCCGAGTCGAACCACACGTCGAGCACGTCGGGGATCCGTCGCATGGTGCTGCGGCCGCTTGCGTCGTCGGGGTTGGGCCGAGTCAGCTCGTCGATGTAGGGCCGGTGCAGATTGGTGGGCCGCACACCGAAGTCCCGCTCCAGCTCGTCCAGGCTGCCGTAGACGTCGATGCGCGGGTAAGCCGGGTCGTCGGACTTCCACACCGGAATAGGACTGCCCCAGTAGCGGTTTCGCGAGATCGACCAATCGCGCGCGCCCTGCAGCCACTTGCCGAACTGGCCGTCCTTGACGTGTTCGGGGTACCAGGTGATCTGCTGGTTGAGTTCCACCATGCGGTCGCGGAATGCCGTGACCGCGACGAACCAGGACGACACCGCCCGGTAGATCAGCGGGTTGCGGCACCTCCAGCAGTGCGGGTAGGGGTGCTCATAGGTCTCGTGGCGGAGCAGCACCGCGCCGTTCGCCGCCGCCGGGCCGCTCCCGTTCTTCAGGTCGCGGATGATGTGCGGGTTGGCGTCAAAGACGTGCTGTCCCCGGTAATCCGGCACGGTGGCGTCGAAACGGCCCCGTGCATCGACCGGGGTGACCGGCACGATGCCCACCTTGTCGGTGGTCGCCATGTCGTCCTCGCCGTAGGCCGGCGCCATGTGCACGATGCCCGTGCCGTCCTCGGTGGTCACGAAGTCACCCGGAAGCACCTGAAATGCGTTGGCGGTATCCATGAAATACGGGAACGGCGGCAGATACCGGACGCCCAGCAGGTCGGCCCCGCGATGGGTGGCCAGGATCTCGGGTTCTTCGCCGAGCTCGCGGGCGTAGGCGGCCAGCCGCGGCTCGCGCCAGCACGAAACGATGGTCGCCTGCCCGGACCTCGACGTAGCTGACCTCGGGGTTGACCGCGACCGCCAGGTTCGACGGCAGGGTCCACGGTGTCGTCGTCCACACCAGCAGGTGCGCGCCGTCCAGCGCGCCCCCCACCACCTTGAATCCGACGGTCAGCGCCGGGTCTTGGCGGCTCTGGTAGACGTCGTCGTCCATGCGCAATTCGTGGTTGGACAGCGGGGTTTCGTCGCGCCAGCAGTACGGCAGGACGCGGTAACCCTCGTACGCCAGGCCCTTGTCCCAGAGCTGCTTGAACGCCCAGATCACCGACTCCATATAGGACAGATCGAGCGTCTTGTAGTCGTTGTCGAAATCGACCCAGCGGGCCTGGCGGGTGACATACGCCCGCCATTCGTCGGTGTAGCGCAACACCGAAGCGCGGCACGCGTCGTTGAACGCGGCGATCCCCATGTCGTCGATCTGCGATTTGTCGTTGATGCCCAGCTGGCGCTCCACTTCGAGTTCGGCGGGCAACCCGTGCGTGTCCCAGCCGAAGCGACGCTCCACCTTGTAGCCGCGCATGGTGCGGTATCGCGGGACGATGTCCTTCACGTAACCGGTGAGCAGGTGCCCATAGTGCGGCAGCCCGTTGGCGAACGGCGGGCCGTCGTAGAAGACGTATTCTTCGGCGCCGTCGCGACGGGCGATGCTGGCCCGGAAGGTGTCGTCGCGGCCCCAGTAGTCGAGGACTTCGAGTTCCAGAGCCGGGAAGTCGGGCGCGCCGCCGGCCAGCTTCGGATAGGCCTTGACGTCAGCGTTATCGGTCACGTGGGGCGTCGTCTCCTGTGCCTCAGTGCCGTTGGGCACTGTTAGCGCCATATTGGGGACGACGACGCGCTGTCTGCGCGAGCACCGCGGTACCACCCCGCTTGCCACGCTGTCGCGTGGCCGCTCGTTGGAGGCTGTGACGGGCCCACCCGTTCGGTTCTACTGAGCCAGGCCGGCTGTTCTTCCGAAGGCTCCCCGGTGATGCCGGATCAACGCCAATGGCTCGATTCTACTCAGGCGCAGCACTCCAAGGGGCTACCTGGCCTCAGGAAACACCTGCGGCCGGGTAGCCCCTTGGAGCCGTGGTTGGTCGCTGCCCATCGGATCAGGCCTGAACTTCGAGCACGCCAGCCCGCAGCAGCGCCGCGTACAGGTGGCGCAGCGGGATGCTCAGCAAGCGGGTGGCACCCTCCACCAGCGGGTCGCCGGCGAAAACAGGCTGCGTGTTGGCCAGGGTGGCCTTCTTGGGCGCCGGGCCTGGAATGGTGGCCTGAGTCGTCTCAACATCGCGCACCACCGTCAGTGTGCGGGCGGGCGCTGCGGTTACCACTTCGTCGTACAGAGCTGCGGTCATGGTCGCCTCCTGGACTTTGCTCGGCGCTCCTGGCGCCGAGATGAGGGGATTCAAACGGGGACTAACTGGACTGACGTGTCCCAAGTCCCGTCGCGGTTCCGATCCGGAGAACGCTTGGCCGATAAGCCACTTAGCGTTGCGACGCCTCAGCCGAGAACGTCGTGCCGGAGACCGGATCGGGACGAGACGGAGTTCGGACTTCGGTCCGGACTATCGCTGGAACTCATGTGTCCCTCACCTCCTCGCGGTCACGACGCGTGCGACTATCCGCACGCGATCTGCACGCAGCATGGGAAGCAGAAACCCGACGACCGTCGGAGATCCGCACCCCTCTCGTCAGAGCTTCGGCACCACACGACGTGTCCGGTATTCCGGAAGCCACCTGGGCTCAACCCTTAAGCCGGGAGGAGCTGTCCTGACCCGGGGCGTCTTTCGACGTTCGGGGTCAGTGGCCTGTATTCGTGTAGACGCCTCACCTAACGAGGTGCATACCCGACCGATCATGCACGACGGGTCCGACGGGGTCAAACTCATCGGCGCGACGTTCCGCAATCTTTACGGTTTTCTGGGGCAGGCACACAGGATCCGGCCAGGTTCAGGTGTATGACCTGGGCAGATGGCTCAGCCTCGTCGGCGCCGGTTGTTCATCTGGTGTTTGCCGGACCCGCCGCAAACGCCCTCAAAAACCTTGCGGCAGAACGCCGGTCACCTCTCGATGAGGCCCTCGAGCCGCCCGATGGTGTCGATGAACTCCTCGACCATGTCGAGCACCACGGTGCGCGCGGGGCGGACCCGGTCGAGCGAGCCGACCACCTGGCCGACGAAGTAGGTGGCCAGCTCGCGCGCCTTGGCCCCGGGATGCGCGGCCGCCTGGTTGATGCGCACCTGCGGCTCGGTGACCAGCGCGGTTTGCAACGGCATGCCCAGCGGGTCGGGCTTTTCCGGCCGGTCCCATTCGTCGGTCCACGCCGTACGCAGCATCCGCGCCGGCTTGCCCGTCATCGACCGCGACCGCACCGTGTCCGACGAGCTGGCGGCCAGGAACTTGTCCTTGACCACCGGCGGGGTCTCGGCTTCCTCGGTGGTCAGCCACACCGACCCGCACCACACGCCTTCGGCGCCCAGCGCCAGCGCCGCCGCGATCTGGCGGCCGCGGGCGATGCCGCCCGCGGCGAGAACGGGGACCGGCGACACAGCATCTACGACCTCGGGCACCAGGACCATGGTGGCGACCTCGCCGGTGTGGCCGCCGGCCTCGGTGCCCTGCGCGACGATCAGGTCGACTCCCGCGGCCGCGTGCCGTTGCGCGTGGCGCGTGGTGCCGGCCAACGCGGCCACCAGCACGTCACGGTCGTGGGCGCGTTCGACGAGCTCCGCGCGGGGGCGGCCCGAGCGCGCTGGCGATCAGCCGGATGTCGTGGGCGAACGCCACGTCCAGCAGCGGCTCGTAGCCCTTGGGCGAGATGTTGAGGCCGCCGGCGGAGGCACGCGCCTCCTCGGCCGGCGCCGTGATCCCGTAGCGGGCGAGGATGTCGTCGACGAACGCGCGGTGCTCCTCGGGCAGCCGCGCCCGCGCCTGCGTGGCGTCGATGCCACCTTCGTCCGCGCCGACGTACTTGGGCGGCAGCAGCAAGTCGACCCCGAAGGGCTTGCCGCCGGTCTGCTCCTCGATCCAGGTCAGTTCGCTTTGCAGTCGTTGGGGACTGTGCGCCACCGCGCCGAGGATGCCGAACCCGCCGGCGTTGGTCACCGCGGCCACCACATCGCGGCAGTGGCTGAACGCGCAGATGGGAAATTCGACGCCGAGCATTTCGGCGACTCTGGTACGCATTGCCCGACGCTAGAGAGCTACCGATTGACATGTCAATCGATGACGGCTTCCGCAGGCGACCGGCCGTCCGGCGGCCAGCTGGAGACGCCCTCTTCGAGCGGTACCTGGAGGCTTTGCAGGATCGACGCGACCATCCGCCAAGCGCCGATCGCGGTGACCAGCTCGATGAGAACCGTTGTATCGCCCTGCAATTCACGCTCGCAGGCCGCCCAGCTCGCGGCGCTCACCGCACCGTCGCGCACCACGTCGTCGGTCGCCGCCAGCACCGCCCGCTCGGTGGGCCCGAACCCGTCGTGTTCTCGCCAGTTGCGCACGCCCAGCAGGTCATCGGCCGTCACCCCGAGCCCCGACGCGACCCGCCAGTGCTGCGTCCACTCGTAGTCGCATGCGGTGAGCCAGCCGATCCGCATGATCACCAACTCGCGCAACCGCGGGTCGAGCGCGCCGTGCCACAGCATGGTGGCAAGGAGGTCGTTGACGGCGCGCGCCAGCGGCGGGTGATTCAGCAGCACTTGAAATATGGACAGTTCGGCCATGTAGTTCGGCACGGCCGCCTCGTCGGCGGCGGCTTTGGCCTCGCCGAGCGGCAGTCCGGGCACGCGGGCTGTTGTCATGGTGTGAGCATTCCATGGGTTGGTACAAATGCCGCCGGGCCACTCGGGGTTGGGCTAAAGCCTAAGCGTCCAAGCGGGCGAACTGATTCTGCCGGTACCGCTCCACGCAGGCCGCTCGTCTGACCTTTCCACTGGTGGTGATGGGGATCGAACCGGGCGCTACAACAACGAGGTCCGCCACGCTCAACCCATGCGAATCGGATATCGCCGAGGCGACTTCACGTTTGACGGCCAGAAGCTTTTCTGACGCAATCCTCTGGCGAGTCGCCATTCTTCTTGAATTCGATTATCGCGACCAGCTTTTCGGTCTCCTTATCGGGAACCGCGATCGCCACGCAGCGGCCCCGCGTGATCTCCTGGATCGTCGCCTCGATGTCGTCGGGAGAGTGGTTACGCCCGTAGACGATCAAAAGATCCTTGATGCGCCCCATGACGAACAACTCGCCATCCGAAACGAATCCCAAATCACCGGTCCGCAGCCACGGCTCTTCGGGGTGTACCCGTCGACGGACTGACGAGTTTCGCGCGGAAGGTTTGCTCGCGTCTCTTCGGGTTTCCCCCAGTACCCCGTCGCGACATTGTGGCCGTGCACCCAGATCTCACCGGTCGTTCCATCCGGGCACTCGGTGCTGGTTTCGGGATCGACGATCCGCACCATCGGTGAGCTGGCTCAGCCAGTAACTGACCAGCGGGGTCCCTCCGCTGGCACAACGCTCCGCATGGCCGGCGGACAACGCATCGGAATCGAAGCGGACGATCCGTGGTGGGCTGACCCGACGCGCGGGTCGCCACGTACACCGTTGCTTCGGCCAGTCCATACGAGGGGCGAAGCACCGTGTGGTCCAGATTGAACTTGGCGAACCGCTCGGCGAAGCGCCGCAGCGTCGCCGCATGTATCCGTTCGCTACCACTGACGATATGCCAGCACGTCCCCGAGATCAAGCCCGGCCATCTCCTCGTCGGTGGTTTTTCGCATCGCCAGTTCGAAGGCAAAATTCGGTCCCGCCGTGACGGCGCGCCTGTGGGTCGCCATCAGTTGCATCCAACGGCCAGGGCGCTGCAGGAAAGCCACCGGGCTCATGAGCACGGCGTGAACTCCGACCGAGGACCGGTTTGCAAATTCCCGCATCAAGCCCATGTCGTGGTAGAACGGCAGCCACGACACGATAGTCATGTCCATGCACGGAATCGGCGAAGTAGTCTTGCATCCACTGTTGGAAATTTGCCAGCACGTTCCCGTAGGAAATCATGACCCCGGCGGGCCGACGAGTCGATCCGGACGTGTATTGCAAGTAGGCGGTATCGGACTCGCCGCCGCCATCGGACGCTGCTCTCGAGTCAAGGTCCAGGGAGTCGATCTCGATGACCGACGGACCGGAGTCACCGTTCGCGACTGGACATACTGGGCGACATCGCCCACGACTGAGGACGTTGTGAGGATGACCGACGGCGACGTGTCCTGCAGGACCGAGTCAACGCGCTCATCGTGGACGCCGCCCGTGGGAGCCGAAAGCGGCACTGCGATAAGCCCGGCCTGCAATGCGCCGAGAAACGCGGCGATGTACTCGAGCCCCTGTGGTGCCAATATCACCGCCCGGTCACCGCTGGATGCGCTGCGGCTGAGCTCGTGTGCAACGTTCGAAGTTCTGCCGATACAGCTGAGACCAGGTCAGGGTTTCGGGGACTCCGTGCCCAATCCTGCTCGTAATCAATGAACGTGAACGCTGGATCGTTGGGCTGCAAACTGGCACGCTCGCGCAGCACATCCGGAATGGACGTCTCAAACACGTGCCTGAGATTACCGGGGCCGTCGCCGCTGAATGTTCGAATAGGGCAAATTGGGCTAACTGTGGCTCGGCCGGCACCGGCCCGCGCTCCGGGGGCCAGGGGAGGCGCAGCGGCGGCTACAGGTCAGCGGCCATTTTGGCTTCCTGCGCCCGCGCCACCTCCTGCGCGCTGTAGCCGATGAACAGCGCCACCGCGCCCAGCAGGACGACCACCCCGGTGAGCCACAGCAAACCATAGGTATAGCCACCATCGAGCGCAGATAGCTGGGCGGCATTCATGGACTTCGCCGGGCCGCTGATGCCACCCAGGGACAGCGTGTGCGAGGTGATGGCGGCCTGGATGACGGAGAGCACCACCGGCCCGCCCAGACCCTGCAGCACCACCGCGATCGCCGAGGTGGGCCCGATGCGGTCGGAGCCGACGCTGGCGATCACCGATAGCGAAAGCGGCACCACGATCAGGGCGACACCGATACCGGCGACGACGATCGGTAGCGCCAGGTCAGGAAAGTATGGGACCCCGCGGTGCAACTTCGAGGCGTACAGCACGCCGCAGAACATCAAGATGCTGCCGGCGATCACCACCACCCGCGGCGGGAACGACACCACCAGCCGCGAGGCCGCGCCCAGCCCGACGGCCGCCGCTACGACGAACGGGATGAAGGCGAGGCCGGACTGCGAGCGTGTTGTAGCCCATGATGTCCTGCACGTACACGGTGACCACGAGCATCAGGGTCATGATGACGCCCCCGGTGAGAAACAAGGCCGCGAACGTGGAAAGCCGATTGCGGTCGGTGAACAAGCTGAATGGCAGGACCGGGTTCTCCGCCCTGCGCTCCACCACGGCGAAAGCGGTGAAAGCCGCCAGAGCCACCGCACCTGCCCCGATGGTGGCGGCCGACAGTAATCCCTTGCCCGACTGCATCGAGAAGCCGAGGACCACCGCGGTGACGCCCAACGTGGCCAGCACTGCCCCGGTGGCATCGAGCTTCATCCGCTCCTTCTGGGTTTCCCGAAGCGCGGTGTGGGCAAGGTAAAGCGCCAGCAGCCCGATCGGCGCGGTCACGAAAACCGCCAGCCGCCACGACACTTCGGTGATTATCCCGCCCACCACCAGGCCCAGCACTGAGCCGACACTCCCCATCGCGGTGAACACCGCCATCGCGCCATTGCGTAGTCGGCCCTTCGGGAACGTCGTCGCGACCAGGGCCAAGCATGTCGGCGCGAGTATCGCGATAGAGACACCTTTCAGCAGCCGCGCCACAACGAGGCTGCCCTCGTCCCACGCGATCGCGGACATCACCGATGCGACGGTGGAGAGCACGGTGCCGATGACGAAGGCGCGCTTGCGGCCGATCGTGTCACCGAGACGACCGCCGACCAATATCAATCCGTTGCAGGCCAACAGGGTGGCGAAGACAACCCAGTTTCGCCCGGCGCTCGACAGGTTCAGCTCATTCTGGATCTTGGGAAGCGCCACTATTCCGATCGTGAGCTCTATCGACGCCATCAGCTCCGCGCTGCCGAGCGCGACGATCGCGGCGATGAACCGGCCGCGAGGCAGTTCGGCGGGCGCATACGCTTCTGAGCAACAGCGTGGTGAGTATGACGGGCATCGGGGTCGCTGATCCTGCGAGTTATGTCGTCCAGCGAGATCGTGCCCGCTCTGGGCCGATGGGAGCCCCCCGCCATAGCGGGTTACGGTACAGCAAACGCGCGATGCGCAGCCGCCGTTCTGTAAATCCCTGTGCTGGACCCCTTTTTGGTGCCCGGGGTCAGGCAGCTCGAGAGTCGTTCGCGAAGCCGGCCGGTGATGAATTCACCGTGGTCAGATCGAGCACAGGCAGCACCGTTCGAATGCGATAAACAAATACCGGCATTCTGTCGGCGTCGCCTGAAAACTGACCCCGTGTCGACGCCCGAGTTTTGATCCCCTTCGTCTGATCTCGGCTTACGAGCCGAGATGAGAAGGGAGTTGTTGTCAGTGGAGGATTGGGCTGAGATCCGCAGGCTGCATCGAGCGGAGGGGTTGCCGATCAAGTTGATCGCCAGGACGTTGGGATCTCGCGGAACACGGTGCGGGCGGCGTTGGCGCCGATGACCCGCCGAAGTATGTGCGCAAGCCGGCCGGTTCGGCGGTCGATGGGTTCGAGGACGCGATCCGCGCCCAGCTCAACGCGGTGCCGACGATGCCGGCCTCGGTGATCGCCGAGCGGGTCGGGTGGGTGCGTGGGATGACGGTGTTCAACGAGCGGGTCCGGGAATTGCGGCCCGCATCTGAATCCGGCTTACTCTCGGCACGCAGTCCCCAACGATCGAATCCCGTCGAATACCGAGCCGACCGGGCGCGGGCAGATCACCATACCGCCGACTCGCACAATTAGCCCATTCCTTCCATAGTCTTCTAATGCCGGGGAAACCGGTAGCCTCTGATAGCAGGAGCGGCGGGAACTCGGCGGCGTTGAGCGCCACGGCGCTGAAGCTCCTCGAGGGGCTAGAGCAGTCCGAGCCAGCTGCAATTCGGTGACGTATTTGATGATGATCGGCGCCGAGATGTGCGGGATGTCGTTGTCCGGGCCGATCTTCGCTTCCTGCACCGCAGCACGGAATCGGTCGGTCGGCGCGAAGGACCCACGGACCGGCTCTAGCGGGGTGCACATCCGGGGTATTGCGCAACAGCAATTGCAATACCTCCAGCACCGAGTGCTGGCGCTGCCGATCCGGCAGGGCACGCAGGGCGGCCTCGAACCGCTGCAACCACTCCCCGAAGTCATCGATGCGCTGGATCGGGTAACCGGCCTCGATCAGCCAGTCGACGTACTCATCGAGTCCGATGCCGTCGTCGTGCGGGTTCATCACGTGGTAGGTCTCGAACCCGTCGACCACCTGGGCGCCCAGCGTGGCGATCGCCTCGGCGACGAATCCGACGGGCAGCCCGTCGAAGTGCGCGCGTTGCCGGTTGCCGTCGGCGTCGAGCCGGTAGAACGAACCGCGGCGCGATACCGGTGGCCACCAGGCTCAACACCATGCGGGAGAACATGTCCGACTCGTTGAGCTGACCCGCATAGGTGGTGTCGGCCATGACCATGTCGCAGCGAAACACCGCCACCGGCAGCCCACACAGGTCGTTGGCCTCGCGCAACAGCACCTCGCCGGCCCATTTGCTGTTGCCGTAGCCGTTGGCGTAGCTGCCGTCGATTGTGCGGGTGGGGCTGATGACCCGGATATCGGCATCCTCGGTGAACGCCGACGGCTCGATCTGGTCACCCACGTTGGCGGTCGACACGTAGATGTAGGACTTGAGCTTGGTGGCCAGCGCCAACCGGATCAGCTCGGCGGTGCCCGCGACGTTGGGCCCGAACAGCTCGCTGTAGGGCAAGACGGCACTGACCATGGCCGCGGAATCGACGATCAGATCAACCGTGTCGGCCAGCCGCTGCCAGGTCTGCTGGTCCAGGCCGAGGTTGGCTTCGGCCTTGTCGCCGGCGATGACCTCGCAGATGATCGGCGGCCAGGTCCTGGAAGTCGCCACAGCAGCTCCGGATCGCCGCTGTCGAAGGTCTTGTCGAGCCGGCGCCGCGCATCCTCGTCGGAGTCGGCCCGCACCAGGCAGATCAGCGTGCCGTCGACCAGCTCCATCCGCTCCAGCCATTCCAGCACCAGGTAACGCCCCACGAAACCGGTTGCGCCGGTCAGCAGCACCGTCCGCACCTCGGCGCTCGGGCCGGGCAGCGTCGGGGCGGCGGTCAGCGTCGCGGCGTCGAGGAACTTGTCCAGCGTGAGGTCGGCGGCGTGCACCTCGGTGGTGTCGCGGCCGTGCACGGACGCGAAGCTGTCCGCGCCGGCATGCCGGCCCGACCTGCTGGCTCAGGCCGCTTACCGACGGCGCGTCGAACAAGACGCGCACCGAAAGGTGGGTATCCAGGGCGGTGTTGATCTTGGCGATCACCCGCATCGCGGACAGCGAATCCCCGCCGAGGTCGAAGAACGACTCATCGACCCCGACGCGGTCGACGCCGAGCACCTCGGCGTAGATGCCGGCCAGGATCTCCTCGGTGGGGCTGGCCGGGGCGCGGTAACGATCGCCCTCCTGGTACTCGGGTGCCGGCAGGGCGCGCTTGTCGAGTTTGCCGTTGACCGTCAGCGGCAGGGCCTGCACCGCCACCACCGCCGCCGGCACCATGTACGCCGGCAGCCGCTCGGCCAGCGCGGCGCGCGACCTGCGGCCGGGTCGGCGGTCCCGGTGACATAGCCCACCAGGCGCTTGTCGCCGGGGCGGTCCTCGCGGGCGATCACCACCGCCTGCTCGCACCCCGTCCAGCGCGGCCAGCGCCGCCTGCACCTCGCCCAGCTCGATGCGATACCCGCGGATCTTGACCTGCTCATCGGCACGCCCGAGATATTGCAGCTGCCCGTCGGCACCCCAGCACACCAGATCCCCGGTGCGATACATCCGTGGTCCCGGCGTCCGCGCCGAACGGACACGCCACAAACCGCGACGCGGTCAACCCGCCCCGGCGCCAATACCCACAGCCGACCCGGCACCGGCCACATACAACTCGCCGACCACCCCGGCCGGCACCGGCCGCAACCACCCGTCCAGCACAAACAACGCCGCCGCGGCACCGGCGACCCGATCGGCACCACACCCGACGCCGGGTGTCAGCGGAGCACTGATCGCCACCCACATCGTCGTCTCGGTCGGGCCGTATGCGTTGATCATCACCCGCCCGGGCGCCCACCGGTCCACCACCTCGGCCGGGCACGCCTCACCGCCCACCAGCAAAGCCACCGACTCCAAACCCTCCGGCGACAACGCCCCGACCGCCGACGGGGTTTGGCTCAACACGTTGACCTGTTCCGCGACCAGCAAGGCGTGGAAGTCTTCCGGCGAGCCGGCCACCGATTCGGGCACCACCACCAGCCGCCCGCCGCGCAGCAGCGCACCGAAGATCTCCCAGCACCGAGATGTCGAAGGCTGTAGGAATGCCACTGCGACCACACCCGCTCGGGTCCCGGTGGCAGAGCCGGCGTCGTCGAGCGAGTCCAGCAGCTGGGTGACGTTGCGGTGGGTGATGGCCACGCCCTTGGGCACACCGGTAGTGCCCGAGGTGTAGATCATGTAGGCGAGGTCGTCGGCCGCCGGCGCCGGCAACGCGGTGCTGGGCTGGGCGCCTATCGCAGCATCATCGACATCGATGACCGGCAGGTCGCACCCGTCCAGCCGGTCGGCCAACCCGGCGGTGGTGATCGCGGCGATCGGCGCGGCGTCGGCGAGCATGAACTCCACCCGCGATCGCGGGTGCGCCGGGTCGATCGGCAGATACGCCGCCCCGGTCTTCAGCACCGCCAACATCGCCACGATCGCCTCGGCGCGAACGCGCAAACAGCAGCGCCACACACTGCCCCGGGCCCGCGCCCTGGCCGACCAGCAGGTGCGCCAACCGGTTGGCCGCCTCATCGAGCTCGCGGTAGGTCCACGACCGCTGCCCGCAGACCAACGCCACCGCCTCCGGGGTGCGCGCCACCTGCGCGGCGAACAACGCCGGAATCGACAGCTCGCGGCGTTGCCGGCTGGGTCAACACCGCCCGGTTGCCCCACCCATCCAGGCGGGCGTGCTCAGCCTCATCGAGCAGATCCATCGACGACAGCCGCCGGGCGGGATCGGCGGCCATCGCCACCAGCACCCGCTCGCAACCGCTCGATCAGCGCCTCGATGCTGGCCGCGTCGAACACGTCGGTGCGAAATTCCACCTGTCCCGCCGATCCCGGCGGGCTCACCGGCATCGGTCCAGCGTTCACCCAGGGAAAACGTCAGGTCCATGCGGGCGGTGTGGGTGTCCACCGGCAGCGGGGCGACCTGCAGATCACCCAGGGCCAGCCCGGCAGCGGGGCCGTTGTCCTGCCCGGCAAGGTTCTGCCAGGCCAACATCACCTGGACCAGCGGGTGATGGGTCAGCGATCGGGTCGGGTTGAGCCGCTCCACCAGCACCTCGAAGGGCACGTCTTGGTGCTCGTAGGCGGCCAGGCTGCGCTGGCGCACCTGGGCCAACACCTCGGCGACGGTCGGATCGCCGGCCAGGTCGACCCGCAGCACCAAGGTGTTGACGAAAAAGCCCACCAGCTCATCGAGCGCGGGGTCGCGGCGCCCGGCGATCGGGAACCCCACCGCCACATCGGGGCTGGCGCTGAGCTTGGACAGCAGCACCGCCAGGGCGGCCTGCATCACCATGAAGCTGGTCGCGCTGTGCTCGCGGGCCACCCGGGCAACCCGCTGCTGCAGCTCGGCGGGCCAGTCCACGGCCACATTGGCGCCGCGGTAATCGGCCACCGGCGGATAGGGCCGATCGGTGGGCAGCGCCAGGCGTTCGGGCATCCCGGCCAGGGCGTCCTGCCAGTAATTCCAGCTGCGCGGCGATGCGGCTGTGCGGGTCGGTCAGATCACCGAGCTGGGCGCGCTGCCACAGCGTGTAATCGACATACTGCACCGCCAACGGCGCCCAGCCGGGGGCCTGCCCCGCACACCGGCTGGCATAGGCCACCCCCAGATCGCGCACCAGCGGGGTGAGCGACACAGCCGTCGGCGGCGATATGGTGCATCGCGGCCACCAGCACGTGTTCATCCTCGGTGACGCGGAAAAGCCTTGCCCGCAAAGGAATCTCGGTCGTCAGGTCGAACGTGTAACGGGCCGCCTCCTCGATG
Organism: uncultured Actinomycetota bacterium; assembly: GCA_963820045.1. Classification (GTDB taxonomy): domain Bacteria; phylum Actinomycetota; class Actinomycetes; order Mycobacteriales; family Mycobacteriaceae; genus Mycobacterium. The sequence continues at coordinate 35,114 of CAWFYN010000006.1, read as the reverse complement.
GCCTCATCCAGCCGGGCTTGCCGACCACGCCGCTGGCATCAACGACCTGCCAGCCGAAGTCGGCCCGCTCGGCCGGCATCACCACCTGCTGGGGGATCCCCTCGGGCGCCGGGAACAACGTGCGCAGGCTCTCGTGGCGGCCCACCACATCGGCCAGCGCCGCACCCAACGCGTCGGCATCAAGCTCGCCGCGTCAGCCGCAACGCCACCGCGATGTTGTAGATCGGCGACGGCCCCAGCAGCTGGTCCAAGAACCACAACCGGGACTGGGCAAACGACAACGGCACCACCGCGGGCCGCTGGACCGGCCACCAACGGCTCCAGCCCACCGCTCCTCGGCACCGATACGGGGCGCCAACTCGGCGACCGTGGGCGCCTCGAACACGCGTGCGCACCGCGAGGCCGGCATCCAGAGCGGTGTTGATCGCGGCGATCAGGCGCATCGCCGACAGCGAATCCCCACCCAGGTCGAAGAACGAGTCGTCGACCCCGACCCGCTCGAGCCCGAGCACCTGGGCGTAGATGCCGGCGAGGATCTCCTCGACGGGCTCGGCGGGGGCGCGGTAGTGATCGCCATCGTGGTAGTCCGGTGCCGGCAGGGCGCGGGTGTCCAGCTTGCCGTTGGACGTCAGCGGCAGCGCGTCCAACACCACCACCGCGGCCGGCACCATGTAGGCCGGCAGCCGCTCGGCCAGCGCGGCGCGCGCCTCGGCCGGATCGGCGGTGCCGGTGACGTAACCGACCAGGCGCTTGTCGCCGGGGCGGTCCTCGCGGGCGATCACCACCGCCTGCTCGACCCCGTCCAGCCCGGCCAGGGCGGCTTGGACTTCGCCGAGTTCGATGCGGTATCCGCGGATCTTGACCTGCTCATCGGCGCGCCCCAGATACTGCAGTTGCCCGTCGGCGCGCCAACACACCAGGTCCCCGGTGCGATACATCCGCTCCCCGGCGCTCCCGCGCCCCGAACGGGCACGCCACAAACCGCGACGCCGTCAACCCGGCCCGGCCGCACATATCCCACGCCCACACCGGCGCCGGCCACGTACAACTCCCCGACCACCCCGGCCGGCACCGGCCGCAACCAGCCGTCCAGCACGAACAACGCCGCCCCGGGCACCGGCGACCCGATCGGCACCACACCCGACCCCGCGCGTCAGCGGGGCACTGATCGCCACACACATCGTGGTCTCGGTCGGACCGTAGGCGTTGATCATCACCCGCCCCGGCGCCCACCGATCCACCACCTCGGCCGGGCACGCCTCGCCGGCCACCACCAACGCCGCCGACTCCAGCCCCTCCGGCGACAACATCCCCACCGCCGACGGGGTCTGGGTCAACACGCTGACCCGCTCGGCGACCAGCAGCGTCATGGAAGTCTTCCGGTGAACCCGCCACCTCTTCGGGCACCACCACCACTCGCCCACCGCGCAACAACGCACCGAAGATCTCCCACACCGACACGTCGAAGGCCAACGAATGACACAGCGGCCACACCCCCGCCGCGGGCAGGCCCGCATCCAGAGACTCCAACAGCCGGGTCACGTTGTGGTGGGTGACCGCCACGCCCTTTGGGCACACCGGTGGTGCCCGAGGTGTAGATCAGGTACGCGATATCCATCCGGCGCCGGCGCCGGCAACGCGGTGCTGGGCTGAGTGTCGATGCGCGGGTCGTCGACATCGATCGACCGGCAGGCCGATGCCCGTCCAGCCGCGACCGGCCAGCTCGGCGGTGGTGATCGCGGCGACCGGCGCGGCATCGCCGAGCATGAACTCCATCCGGGCCGCCGGCACCACCGGGTCGATCGGCACATAGGCCGCCCCGGTCTTCAGCACCGCCAAAATCGCCACGACCGCCTCCGCCGACCGGGAAAACAGCAGCGCCACACACTGCCCCGGGCCCACACCCGTGACCGGCCAGCAGATGCGCCAACCGGTTCGACGCCTCGTCCAGCTCGCGGTAGGTCATCGAGCGGCCCTCGCAGGTCACCGCCACCGCCTCCGGGGTGCGCGCCACATGCGCGGCAAACAACGCCGGAATCGACACCGGCGCGCGGCACGGCCGGGTCAACACCGCGCGGTTGCCCCACCCGTCCAGCCGGGCACGCTCACCGTCATCGAGCACATCCATCGACGACAACCGCGCGGCGTGCCGGGTCGGCGGTTATCGCCACCACCACCCGCCGCAACCGCTCGATCAGCGCCTCGATGCTGGCCGCGTCGAACACGTCGGTGCGGAACTCCACCTCCCCGCCGATCCCGGCGGGCTCACCGGCATCGGTCCAGCGCTCGGCCAGCGAGAACACCAGATCCATGCGGGCGGTGTGGGTGTCCACCGGCAGCGGCGTGACCCGCAGATCACCCAGGCAACGCGGCGGCGGGATCGCGGTCTGCGGTAGGTTCTGCCAGGCCAACGCCACCTGGACCAGCGGGTGATGGGCCAGGCTCCGGGTGGGGTTGAGCCGCTCCACCAGCACCTCGAAGGGCACGTCTTGGTGCTCGTAGGCGGCCAGGCTGCGCTCGCGCACCTGGTCCAGCAACTCGGGCACGGTGGGATCCCCGGCCAGATCGACCCGCAGCACCAAGGTGTTGACGAAGAACCCCACCAGCTCGGTCAGCGCGGGATCGCGGCGCCCGGCGATCGGGAAACCCATCGCGACATCGCTGCTGGCGCTGAGCTTGGACAGCAGCACCGCCAGGGCGGCCTGGACCACCATGAAGCTGGTCGCGTTGTGCTCGCGGGCCACCCGGGCACCCGCTGCTGCAGCTCGGCCGGCCAGTCCACCGCCACACTGGCGCCGCGCTGATCGGCCACCGGCGGATAGGGCCGATCGGTGGGAAGCTGCAACTGCTCGGGCATCCCGGCCAGGGCGTCTTCCCAGTAGGCCAGCTGCGCGGCGATGCGGCTATGGCGGTCGTCGAGTTCACCGAGCTGCTCGCGCTGCCACAGCGTGTAGTCGACGTACTGCACCGGCAACGCGGCCCAGTCGGGGGCTTGCCCGCACACCGGCTGGCATACGCCACACCCAGATCACGCACCAGCGGGTTTACCGACCAGCCGTCGGAGGCGATGTGGTGCACCACCGCCACCAGCACGTGCTCATCGTCAGCGACCCGGAAAAGCCTTGCCCGCAAAGGGATTTCCGTCGTCAGATCAAATGTGTGGCGGCGCCGCGGCACCGATGGCCTCTTCCAGCCGGGCCGCCGGCCAACCGGTCGCATCGACGATCTGCCAGCCAAAGTCGGCCCGCTCGGCGGGAATCACCAGCTGCCGGGATCCCCCCGGATGCGGACAATAGAAGTGCTCGACAAGGTGTCGCGCCGGATCGAGCGCAGCGGCGGCGCGGGCTTCGCGGACGAAGCCGCGCTGGTGGACGATCGGCAGAAAGCCGTGAACTCCGCCGTGACCCTCTCCAACTCGCTCCCCGACGCGAAGCTCGTGGTCTTCACACGCCGCGGGACGATGGCCGATTACGTCTCCGGCCAGCGACCGAACGCGCCCATTTACGCCTTTGCGCCGACCTACGAACTCTGCCGCAAGCTCGCCGTGAACTGGGGCACCTTCCCGCACTACCTGTCCTTCGACACGAATCCGAACCGGACCATCGGCGCGGCCATCAACTATCTCGTGGACCAAGGGCTGGCGAAATCCGGCGATCATCTCGTCATCGTGAGCGACATGCTGGCCGGCGAAGAGCGCTTCGACACGATCCAGCTCCGCGTACTCCCCTGATCCCGGGCGCGCTGGAGAATCCTCGCCGCCCCGGCCTGCTACGGGATCGAGTGGCCGGAGTTACTCTGCGCCAGCGTGACATCGGTTTGATCGATGATCCCATTGTGATCGAGATCGGCCCGGAACGTCGCCTCACTCACCACTCCACTGGTGACCGCGCCACGAATGATGTTCACGTCCGTGTTGTTGACCGCGCGCGTGGCATTCACATCGGCCGCGAGAATCGACACCGGAATGGAGACCGTCGGCAAGAACCCGCCGTTACGGTCCGTGACGTTCGAGAGGAGAATCACCAGCGTCTGCTGATCGGCGACGCTGCCGAGGTTCACGATCATTTGGTGGCCGCTGAAGATCGGCGCCGCGGCGAGGAGCCCGCTGCCGCTTTGGATCGCGGCACTTCCCGCGGCGAGGTCGTGATCGAAGGTGAAAATCAGCGTCAGCGTGTCGCCCACGCGCGATTCGACCGCGGCCGTTCCGCTGAGGGCCAGCAGGACGTCGAAGGCCCCGGCCATGCCATGTTCCTTGCGGGAAACCGCCGTGAGCAGGCTGGGAGGCGGCGGGGGCGGAGGCAGCTCCAGAACGCGCACGTCGCCCGTGAAACCCAGGGCGAGGCGCGGGGCGGCGGTGCTGGAGTCAGTGTGCGCGCCGGGCAGCAAGGGGACCGCCTTTCCACCCGTGGTAATGCTGCCGATGCGGGCGGCGACGAATCCAAAGTGATCGTCGCTTGGCTGAGCCGTGCCGCTGACCCGGCCGGCGATGGTGATGGTTTCGATGCTCGACGGGATCGCGAGTTGATTCGGCTGCCTGGCCGCGTCGTCGGCGGTGGCAAAGAGGCCGTCGGGACCGGGCACCACACCCGCCGCGACCGTGCTGGCCGTCCAATCCCCAGCCACGGAAATCCGCCCGATCTGCGCGTCGCCATTCACGGCAATGGCCGCCAGGTCGTAGCCACCCAGGATTTCGGCGAAGGTCACGCTGCCGCCGATTCGGAGCTGTCCCAGGCTCGTCGCATCGGCGGTCGCGGTTCCGGGCGGGATTCCCGCGGCGCTGATGATTACCGGACGCCCCGCGCTGCCGGCAATGTCTCCGCCCACCACGAGCGATTCGAGGATTTCTCCGGCGCGAATGCTGCCGCTGCGCGCGCCGGCACCGCCCAAGAGCGAGCCGCCCACGAGGAGGCTGCCAAGCTGACCGTCGCCGCTCACACTGCCGGAATTCTCTCCACTGCCGCCGACGATGCCGCCGCGGATTTCCAGGGAGCCGATCGCGCCCGCAGCGTGGATGGTGCCGCTCTCCGCCGCGGAGGCGCCGCGCAGTGAACCTCCGATGATCCCGCTGCCGATCGAACCACCCGCGCCGTCGCCCGCGCGGCTGACCGCGAGGGAAGCGGCCACGATGTCGCCATCCACGCGGAGCGTTCCGAGATCGCCGACGACCTGGCTCGCGAGCCCGGCCTCCCCCGGCGGTTGCGTGGAAGTGCCGAGCCGGCCGAGCGAACCGATCTTCAAAAACGCGATCCCCGGCGTGGCGCCCTCCGCATCGCCGGCGTCGATGCGGCCGAGATCGCCGGAGACGCGGACCGATGTGAGGTCGATGCCGCGCGCGTCGAGATAGCCGAGGTCGGCGAGGCCATCGCCATGACTCGATCGCTGCGCGAAAATCGCGAGGCTGGCGCCGGCAAACTCCGCGCCATCGGCCGCGAGCGAGATGCGCTGGAGCTGTTCGCCACTCCCGGCGGGGGAGAAGGTAAAGTTCCCGAGCAGATCGAAGCTGCCTTTGGAAATAGTCACCGTGACCAGATCGCCATCGGGCTCCGTGTAGCGAACGGTCCTGGGATTCAGCAAGACCGCGGGCGCCACCCTCGCCTCCAGTGGCTCGATCCGAACGTCCCGCCGCCGCGTCCTTTCAAATCCGCCCGCCGGCCACCAACGCTCGAAGATCTGCCGCAGGGATTGGCCGGAGATCCTGATGCTGGGGAGGCAATTCACGGTCGGTTGCATAGGCGGACGTCATTGTTCCGCCAATCGTTTTTCCCCACCAGCGGCGGCACGAGGATGAGGAAACCTTTGGCAGATGCTCAGGGCGCTTCAAACAATGTCGTAGCCGCAGGTGTAGAGGCGGCTCTGTCCCGCGACGCGTCGCGGGACGTGCCGCCTGGCGCGGATCGACGGCCTTCGCGGCAGGCGGCACGTTCCTCGTGAAACTCGGAACAGAGCCGCCTCTACACCGGCGGCGCGGCGGCACGACTATGGTATTCTCTATCCCGCGGGATCGGCGAGCCGGGCGGGATCGACCCAGCCGCGGCGGCGGTATTCGAGCCAGCCGATCTTTTCGTGGAGCCAGACGGAGAAGCTCATGAATCCATCCCAGCTCGGAATGTGCAGCGGGCTTTGCGGTCCCCAATGATCGGTCAGGAAATTGCACGGCGCGGGGACGACCGTGACGCCGGCTTGGCGGAAGGTGGCGGCGGCCCGCGGCATGTGGGCGGCGGAGGTGACGAGCAGGATGCGCGTCCAGCCGCGCTCGGCGGCGAGCCGCGCGGTGTTCACGGCTTCATCGCGCGTATCGCGCGAGCCGCCGAGGCTGATGACTTCGGCGGTGAGCATGTTCCGCTCGGCAATCGCGAGCTGCACGGCGTCGGCTTCATTCCCGGACGGGCTGCCTTCGGGGGGAACGCCGCCGCTGAGGCAAAGCACGGGCGCCTTGCCGAGGCGGGCGAGTTCGAGCGCCATCAGCACGCGGTCGCCGGCAAAGCTGAGATGGACGCCGCCCGCTTCGTGCGAGGACGGCTGCGAGGCGCCGCCGAGTTGCACGATGGCGTCGCACGCGGGGAGGTCGGCGATCCTCACGTCGTAGTAGCGGCGTTCGAGCGAGCAGAGGAGCCAGTCAGAAAAATTCGTCCCGCCGATGACCGTGACGAAGGCGACGAGTCACGGCCCCGAAAATGCCCGAGCGCCAGCGGCGTTTTCGCAGCTCACGAAGGCGAGAACGATCAGCCCGATCCAGACGAGAGCCACGGGCTGGATGAGATCGAGGATGGCGTGGGCGAGCAGTTGGAAATGGGTGCCGAGCATGGGAAGTCAGAAAAGTGGGAAGGTGGAAAGCGGAAGTGGGAACGGAAGTCGATGCGCGGAAGTCGGGACTGGATGGCTCAGTCGCGAGAGGTCTTGCGCGTCCCCATTTCCCACTTCCGCCTTCCGCCTTCCGCATTTCAAAGCAGCACTCCCACGACCGCTGCCGTGAGATAGCACGCCAGCAGGCCGCCGATCATCGCGCGGAGGCCGAGCTGGGCGAGATCGCGGCGGCGCTCGGGAGCGAGCGCGCCGATGCCGCCGATCTGGATGGCGATGCTGGAGAAATTGGCGAAGCCGCACAGCGCGTAGGTGCCGAGGGTGAAGGCGCGGTCGCTGATGGCGTGCGCTTTTTCCAGATCGCTGAGGGCGACGTAGCCGAGGAATTCATTGAGCACCACGCGGATGCCGAGCACTTCGCCGATCTTCTGGCAATCCTCCCACGGCACGCCGATGAGCCAAGCGAAGGGCGCGCTGACCCAGCCGAAGACGGTCTCGAGTTTCACCGGCTGCGCGATGCCCGAACCAGCCTTGCGCGCCGCCCAGCAGGCCATTGGCCAGCGCCACCACGGCGACGAAGGCGATGAGCATGGCCATGACATTGAGCGCCAGCTTCATGCCATCGCTCGCGCCGAGGCAGAGGGCGTCGATGCCATTTTGCGAGTGGCGCTCGATCTCCGCGTGCGCGCCGCCGGCGGTCTCGCTGGGCTCGCGTTTCCGGCAGCATGATTTTCGCAAGCAGCAGCGACGCGGGCGCGCTGAGAAAGACTGGCCGTGATGAGGTGCCCGGCCATGTCCGTGCGACCGGCCGCATTGCCAAACGCGACATACGCCGCGAGCACGCCGCCGGCGATGGTGGCCATGCCGCCGATCATCATGGCGAGCAGTTCGCTGCGGGTCATGCGGGCGAGATAAGGCTTGATGACGAGCGGTGCCTCGGTCTGGCCCATGAAGATATTCGCCGCCGCCGCCAGGCTCTCGCTGCCGCTCGTTCCCATCACGCGCTGCATCACCCACGCGATGCCGCGGACCACGCGCTGGAGGATGCCGTAGTGGTAGAGAAACGAGGAGATCGCCGAGACGAGGATGATCGTGCCGGTGACGGTGACGAAGAAGATGAAGGCATTCGGGGCGCCGAATTTTTCGGCGAGCAGCGCCGTGTCGGCGAGCGGGCCGAAGACGAACTTCGTGCCTTCCTCCGCGTAGCCGAGCAGGCTGGTGACGGCTTTGTTCGCGAGCAGGAAAATCTGCAAACCGGGTCCGGTCTTCAGGATGATGAAGGCGATCACCAACTGGATCGCGAGGCCGCTGAACACGGTGCGCCAAGGGAAGCGGCGTCGATCGCTGGAAAGCGCCCAGGCGAGGGCGAGGAACACGACGAGCCCGAACAGACTCACGAGGCGAAGCGGCATGGGCGCGGACGCTACGCGGAACATCCGCCGCGGCTCAAGCAAACGTGCGGGCTTCCGCAAAATGAGCGCGCTGCGCGATCGGCATGAAAAATATCCTTTTGCTGGCACCGGAGCCGGACGTTACGGTTTCCCCTTCACACCGAAAAAACCATGAGCACCGCCACCGCCGAACCGCCCGCCACCACGAAACTGAGCCAGCTCGATCAGCTCAAGAAGTTCACCAAAGTCGTCGCCGACACGGGCGATTTCGAGACGATGCGGGAGTTCAAGCCGCAGGACGCCACGACCAATCCGTCGCTGATTCTCCAGGCCGCGCAGAAGCCCGAATACGCGGCGCTCGTGGACAAGGCCGTGGCCGACAATCGCAAGCTGCGGCCTCACCGGCGGCGCATCTCGATGGACTGTGATCGATCATGTGCTCGTCGCTTTCGGCCTCGAAATCCTGAAGATCGTCCCCGGCCGCGTCTCCACCGAGACGGACGCGCGCCTCTCGTTCGACACCGACGGGCTCGATCGCCAAAGGCCGCGAACTCATCGAGCCTCTACGAAAAGCAGGGCATCTCGCGCGACCGCATCCTGATCAAAATCGCCTCGACGTGGGAAGGCATCAAAGCCGCCGAAGTGCTGCGAAAAGGAAGGCATCCACTGCAATCTCACGCTGCTCTTTTCGCTCGCCCAGGCCGTCGCGTGCGCCGAGGCCAAGGTGCAGCTCATCTCGCCGTTCGTCGGCCGCATCTCGACTGGTACAAGGCCGCGACGAAGCGCGATTACGCGGGCGCCGAAGATCCCGGCGTGCATGTCGGTGACGGAGATTTACAACTACTACAAGAAGTTCGGCTACAAGACGGAAGTCATGGGCGCGAGCTTCCGCAACAACGGCGAAATCCTGGAACTCGCCGGCTGCGACCTGCTCACCATCAGCCCGCAGCTGCTCGGCGAACTCGCCGCCAGCGACCGCGCCGCTAGCGCAGAAACTCGACGCGGACGCCGCCAAGAGCAGCGCGACTCGAGAAGCTCGCGACTCGACGAGAAAACCTTCCGCTGCCTGCTCAACGAAGACGCGATGGCCACGGAAAAGACCGCCGAGGGCATCCGCAAATTCGCCGCGGATATCGTGAAGCTCGAAAAGCTCATCGCCGCGAAGCTCTAAGACGCACCGCCTTCCGCACAGTTTCGACCGCGAGAGGCGCCCGGTGACGGGCGCCTCTTTCGCTTTCCGGGCAAGTAGCCTTGTCAGTCCGCGACGGCAACCCTCACACTTCCTACGATGCCCACGAATCACCGCCGCTGGATTCTGCCCTCCCCGCTCGATGCCGGCGCGATGCAGGAATTGCAGCGCCACTTCGGCGTGGCGCGATTCGTCGCGGAGCTGCTGGTGCGCCGCGGCTGGGGCGAGGCGGCGAACGCGCAGCGCTTCCTCGAACCGCGGCTCAAAACGCTCGGCGATCCTTTCACGCTGCCAGACATGGCGGCGGCGGTGGACCGCATCCTCGCGGCGCTGGACCGGCGCGAGCGGATCGTGCTCTACGGCGATTACGATGTGGACGGCGTCACCTCGCTCGCACTGCTCACGCGGGTCCTGCGGGCCTTTGGCGCGGACGCCGGAATGCTTCCTGCCGCTCGCGCGTCGAGGAAGGCTACGGCCTGAGCACGGATGGCGTCGCGCGCTGCGTGGAGACGCTCGCGCCGCAACTCCTTATCGCCGTGGATTGCGGGACGTGCTCGGCGGCGGAAATCGCCGAGATCCAGAAGTCCGGGCGTGGACGTGGTCGTGCTCGATCATCACGAGTGCAAGGACGCGCTGCCCACCTGCGCCGCGCTGGTGAATCCGAAGCTCGGCGGCGATCACCATTACCTGTGCAGCGTCGGCATCGTCTTCAAAGTCGCCCACGCGCTGCTGAAACGCCGGCCGCTGGCGGGCTTCGATCTGCGCGAGTATCTCGATCTCGTGGCGCTCGGCACCGTGGCCGATCTCGTGCCGCTGGTGGCCGAAAATCGCGCGCTCGTCCGCCGCGGGCTCGAGCAGCTCGATCGCACGCACTGGATCGGCCTGCGCGAACTGATCGACGTGGCCGGGCCTGCGGCCGCCGCTCACGCCGGCGAATATCGGCTTCGGGCTCGGCCCGCGCCTGAACGCGGCCGGCCGGCTCGGCACCGCGCAGGACGCGCTGGAGCTGCTGCTGACGGACGATCCGCAGCGCGCGTCGGACATCGCCGAGGCGCTCGATGAGCAGAATCGCGAGCGGCGCGGCGTGGAGGAAGACGTGCTGCGGCAGGCGGATGCGCAGCTCGCGGAATGGTTCGATCCGGCGCGCGACGCGGCGATCGTGGTCGGCGGCGCGGGCTGGCATCCGGGCGTGGTGGGCATCGTGGCGTCGCGCCTGCAAAAGCGGCATCATCGGCCCACGCTGGTCATCGGCTTCGATGAGGATGGGCATGGGCAAGGGCAGCGGGCGCAGCATCGCGGGCTTCTCGCTGGTGGCCGCGCTGGACACACTGCGGCGCGCTTTCTGGAACGGCATGGCGGCCACGAGATGGCGGCGGGGCTCACGCTGCGGCAGACGCAATTCACGGAATTTCGCGACCGCCTTCCTCGCCTGCGCGCGCGACTTTCTCACCGACGACCAACTCATCCCGGAACTCCGTCTCGACGTCGAGCTCACGCTCGGCGAGATCGACTACGAACTGCTCGACCAGCACGAGCCGCTCCAACCTTTCGGCATGGATAATCCGCAGCCGCTCTTCGTCGCGCGCGGCGTCACGCTGGCCGACGAGCCGCGCGTGATGAAGGAAAAGCATCTCTCGCTCGTGCTCCGGCAGGGCGGCGACGAATATCGCGCCGTGTGGTTTGGCGGCGCGCAGGATGAGCTGCCGCGCCTGCCGTGGGACGTCGCCTTCCACCATCGAGCGCAACGAATGGCAGGGCTTCGTCTCCGCGCAGATCCACGTGAAGGCCGTGCGCGCGCGCGCAATAGCCGGCGCGACGTTTTTCTTCCGTTGCCGATCCGAACCTCGGCCGCCCCAGCATCGCGGGGCATGTGGCCGGCCGCTGGAGTGGCTGGCGGAGATCACCCCGAGCCCCAAAATCGTATGCCCGAGATCACCAAGGTCCGTGACTTCATCACGAATGTGCAGCCGGATTCCGCCGACCTGCGCGATCGCATCTACAACCCCACGCTGCGGCTGCTCGAACCGAGCTACAATGCCGAGCCGCACAAGGATCCGCGTGGCGGGCGCGCGTGCGCCAGCAGGGAAAGACCAATGCGTGCACGGGCTTCGCGCTCGCGGCCATGGTCGAGGGTCTGCGCGATTTCGCGTGGCGCGGGAGCAAGGGCCAGCGGTTCTCGCCCGTCGCGATTTCGCCCTTCATGCTCTACTACTTTGCCCGGCGTTACGATGAGCTGCCGGGCGACGATGACGCGGGCTCCACGGCGCGCGGTGCCATGAAGGCGTGGAGCAAACACGGCGCGTGTCAATACGACCTGTGGCCGGCCTCGGCGGATACCGATGAAAAGAAATCGAAGGACAAGCGCTGGATCGCCGATGCCTTTCGGACCCGCCTCGGCGCTTACTTCCGCGTCGATCACACGAGCATCGCGGACCTTCATGCGGCGATCAATGAGACCGGCGCGGTCTATGTCACCGCGCAGACGCACGATGGCTGGGGCAAACCCGATGGCGCGACCGGCACGGTGCCGTTCGGCCCCGAATCCCGGCTGGCGGGCGGCCACGCGTTTCTGCTCGTGGGATACGATGAGATCGGATTCTGGATTCAGAATTCGTGGGGGCCGGAGTGGGGTCTCGGCGGCTTCGCGCGGCTGCTTTACTCGGACTGGCGACGGCACAGCATGGACGCATGGGTCGGCCAGCTCGGGGTGATCCTGAGCCGGCACACGGAGACGATGGACGCGGGCCTGAACTTCGACTTTGTGCGCGGCAAAAAACGCCGCGGACTGAATGACCCGGCCGATTTGCTTTCCTCCAATGGGAGTGTCAGCGCGCAGCAGATCAATCCCTACATCATCGACCTCGAAAACAACGGCGTGCTTTCCGATCGCGGCAGCTTCGCCACGCGCCAGGAGGACCTCGAGGAGTTGGTGGATTACTACGTGCCCGCGGCCGTGAAAACCTGGGAGCTGGGACCCAAGGAGCCGATCGACGTGGCCATCTATTGTCACGGCGGATTGACGCCGGAAAATGCGGCCGCCCAGACCGCGCGCGCCTGGGTGCCCGCGCTTTTCGCGCAGAAGATTTTTCCCGTCTTCATCATGTGGGAGACCGGCTGGGAGGACACGGTGAAGGACATTTTCTCGGACATGTGGGCCAAGATCCGCGGCGCCGCCGGCCAGTCATTCTGGGGCGATCTCACGGGCAAACTCGGCGGACTGCTCGGCACCGAGCGCGTGGAAAATCTGGTCTCGGTCCCCGGCACGCTGGCATGGGATGAGATGAAGGAAAACGCCGCCGCCGCGAGCTTGAATCAGCGGGGCGGGCTGCACCAACTCTACGAAGTGCTCGCCGATGCCGACCACGCCGGGCTCATGCCGCGGCTGCGCTTTCACCTCATCGGCCACAGCGCCGGCGCGATCTTCCACGCGTATCTCGCCCCGCAATTGCTCAAGCGCGGGCTGAAGATCGACGGCGTCTATTTCATGGCGCCCGCCTGCCGCGGTGACCTGTTCATCGACAAGCTGCTGCCGCATTACGCCAGCGGCGCGATCAAGTGCTACACCCAGTTTCATCTCAGCGACGCGGTCGAGCAGCAGGACCGCTGCACCGAGCTGTATCGCCGCTCGCTGCTCTACCTCGTCTCGAATGCCTTCGAGCGCCGGCGCGGCACACCGATCCTGGGCATGGAGCGATTTTTCACGCAAGATCCGGCGCTGCACACCAAGCCGGCGCGCGCGGAATCGTGGGACGTGATCACCGCGCCGACCGGCCCCGGCGGTGCCGTCGTCGCACGCAGCAATTCGACCACGCACGGCGGCTTCGACGCCGACGCCGACACCCGCCACGCCGTGATCGCCCGCATCGTTGCGAGGAAGGCCGCCGCCGGAGCAGCCGCGAAGCGTCCGAAACGCGGTCCCGCGAAGCCCAAGCGTTGATCTTTTGGCGCGGGATGGACCAGCAAGATTGCGCGTCATCCTTGGATCTCTGATTTGCCCGCTGACGCAGGCTGTGCGCGTCCCCGGGCGCGGTGGGCGGGACGGCCGTCCCGCCCGCCGCCGGGTCCGTCGCGCGTGTCATCCGGGAGCCGTCTGTGAAGACGTGCTCGTCGCTCAGCAGGCGCGCGGATCGGGGCTTGTGGAGTCATCTCGAACAGTTGCCTGAGTCCACAACCACAAGCTCGGATGCAAGAAAGAGAAAACTCCTCCCTTCGTCAAACCACCGCCACCGCCCCGCGCCGTTACCTCGGCGTGGATGTGTCCAAGGCCACCTTGGAGCTGGCCTGGCCCGACCGCCCGGACACCGAAACCCTGCCCAACGACGCCGCCGGTCACGCGGCGCTCCTGGCCCGCCTCGCCGCGGACCCGGAACGGTGCGTGATCTGCGAGGCCACCGGCGGCGATGAACGCGCGCTGGTGGCGGCGCTGCACGCGGCCGTGCTGCTGGCCGAGTTGCCCGAGCTCGGCCAGATCGGGCGCCATCCGCTGGCGGCCTTGGTCGGCGTCGCCCCGCTCAACCGCGACCGCGGGGCCAAAAGCGGCGCGCGGCATATCGGCGGCGGCCGCCACCGGCTGCGCTGCCGGCTCTGGATGCCCACGCTGGTGGCCGTGCGCCATCATCCCCAGCTGCGCGCCTTCCACGCGCGGCTTCTCGCGGCCGGCAAGCCGCCCAAAGTGGCCCTCGTGGCCTGCCTGCGCAAACTGCTCATCATCCTCAACGCCATCGCCCGAAAAACCCGGTTCCCCCCAAACATCCTCCCCCCAATAAATCCTGTCACTTCCCCTTGAAAAACCAAGACAGCGCTGAGGCTCCCGCATTGCGCTCGGGATGACGCGTCGTTTGAGATTGGCGCATCGGGTCAGGGCGCGCCCAGGCGGTCCGCCCCCGGTGGTCGGCATGCCTTTGGCAGCCTGTTGCTTCCATCCTGCTTCGTGTGCGAGGCGCGCCTTGCAGCGGCGGGCGCGGCCCGAGCTGGATCCAGTGCTGCGCGTGGCGGATTTGGAGATCGACCTTCGCGGGCGCGTCGCCCGCCGGGCCGGGCAGGAGATCGCTCTGACCAACCGCGAGTTCTCGCTGCTCGAAGTGCTCGCCGAGGCTTCGCCACGCGCGGTCTCGAAAGCCACGCTGGTCGAGCGCGTGTGGGATCAGCATTTCGATTCCGGCACCAACGTGCTCAACGTTTATGTGAACTATCTTGCGCAAAAAAGTGGACCTGCCGGGCTGCCGCCGCTCATCCACACGCTCCGCGGAGTCGGCTTCGCGCTGCGGGAGGAAGGCGCATGAATTTCCGCCTGCGACTGGCGGCGTGGTCCGGGCTTTCCGTGCTGCTCATCGCAGTCGCATTGATGTTCACCGCCCACTGGCACCTGGACGAGGAACTGCGCAAAGACCGCTGGGATCGCACGCACCCGGAGTTTCCGAATTGGGTCATCCACGGCAGTTACACCGACGCGGAAGTGCATGACATTCTCGGCGAACTGATGCGGGTCTGGGTGTGGGTCGGCGTTCCCCTGGTCCTCGCGAGCGTGGCGGTCGGATATTTCATGGCGCTCCGCTCCGTCCGCCCGATCCGCCGGCATCAACCACGAACTGGATGCCCTCGATCCGAAATCGCTCGCCCGCGGCGTGCATCTCCCGGAGCAGGACACCGAACTGGCCGCGCTCGTCCACCACATCAACGATCTGCTCCAGCGCGTGGGCCACTCCTACGAAGAAATGGCGGAGTTTTCCGCACGGGTCGCGCATGAGTTGCGCACGCCGCTCACGCTCCTCCGCATGCGCGTGGAATCCGCGGCGCCACAGTTGCCGCCCGATTTTTCCGAAGAAGTGCAGGAGGAAATCCAGCGGCTGTCGCAGTTGGTCGAGCGTTCGTTGCTCGCGGCGAAAGCCGAAGGCGGAAAGCTGGAGATCAACACCGGCTCCGGTAGATCTCAGCGGCCTGCTGGCAGATCTCCACGAAGGCTACGTGCTGCTCGCCGGCGAAGGCGCGATCACGCTGGACTGGCGCATCGCCCCGAGCCTCGTGGTCTCATCCGATCCCGAACTCCTGCGCCAAATCCTGCACAACCTGATCGGCAACGCGATGCGCCACGGGCGGGATAAAGTCCGCGTGCGAGCCAAGCGCACCCGCACCGGCGATCAGATCATTTTTCGGCTGACGAATTTCATCAGCCCCGGCAACTCCGCACAGATCGGAACCGGCATGGGTTTGCGGCTCGTGCGTTCATTGTCTCAGGCGCTCGGGCGCACTCGCTTCACCATTCGGAAAACCGCCCGAGTATTTTCCGTGCGGTTGATTTTACCCGCAGCCGAGCGAGGCACGTCGCCGCGTTAGTCTCCGCTGGCCGCCGAGCAGCAACACTCCGACGGCAATCAGGCAGGCGCTGCCGGGCTCCGGGACGACGTTGGTGAGCGTGAGGTCATTGCCGTCGCCGCCGGTGTAGCTGAGGCGGAAGCGGTTCGCGCCGAGGTCGAACTCCGCATTTTGCGCGAAGCCGGCGAATGTGCCGGCGATGGGATTGGCCGAGGTGTTGTCGATCACTTTGAATTGAAAGCCCAGGTCGAGCGCCGCGGGGGCGAGTTCGATTGCGAGAAGTTGGGCGTTGTTGCCGAGGCTGACGCCATTGGCGGTGATGCGATCGGCGGTGCGCGCGATGCTGTCGATCTCAAGCCGAAAGATCGCGTCGGACTCGATCGAGAGCGGCCCGGCGGTGGTGAATGCGCCGATGCTCGCCCCGGGATCGACGATGCCGCCGGGGCCGACAGTGACGCCGCCGTTGAAGAGGCCGTTGCCGCCGAGCGTGCCGCCTTGCACGTTCACAGCACCGGAGAGCGAGCCATTCACCCGCAGGATGCCGGCGAGCACCTTGGTGGTGCCGGTGAACGTGTTGTCGCCGGAGAGGACCAGCGTGCCGGTGCCGACCTTGGTCAGCGAACCGCCGACGCCGGCGACGAAGCCACCGTCGCGAATCACGCCGGAAAAAAACGTGCTCAGGTTGTTGCCGCCGACCGCGAGGTTTTTGCTGCCGAGGCTGATGATGCCCGCGCCTTCGATCGAGCCGATGCCCATGCCCACGTCGGTCAACTGGCTGATGTCCAGTCCGGCGCTCGTGAGGCCCGTGCCGGCGAGGATGGCGCGGGCGGTGCCGCCATCGCTGGTCGCGGTGAAGATGAACGATCCGCCGCCGACACTCACGCCAGCCTCGCCGGTGAGTGTGGCATTTCCCGCCGTCGCGCTCTCGTAGAAACCCGTGGTTCCGCCGACCCCGCCCGGCCCGGTGGCACCCCCGCTGACGATGCTGGCGCTGCCAGCCGACGAGTTGCCACGAAAGTAAGTGGAACCGCCCTCCAGCGCGCCCGTCACATCGCTGCTGCGATTGGTGATCGTGGCGTGCTCCGCATCCGCGCTGCCGAGGAAATACAGTCCGCCTCCGTAGCCATTCGCCACCGCCGCACCTTGATTGGTGAACTGACGGTTGCCGGCTTTAGCCGTGTCGTAAAAAACGGTCAGCCCACCGTAGGCGAATGACGCCGCGCCGGCTTGATTGGTGGAGCTTCCGGAACCCGCTTTCGCCGCGTTGCGAAACTCGGTTCTTCCGCCAACATCAAAAGCGAACATGCCGCCTTCATTGAGAACGGTGATCGCGGCTGCGTCCGACGTGTCGGCGAACACCACGCTGCCCGCGACCGCATTGGCAACCGTGGCCGGGTGGTTGTTCAGCGTAGCCGCGCCGCCGCTGGAGTTGCCGAAAAAGCCCATCTGTCCGCCCGGCGCGAGCGCGACCGTACCACCGAGGTTCGAGAAATTCGCGCTGCCCGCCGTGGCTGAATCAAAGAAGTTGGCAAAAGCACCCGTTCCTCCCGACGCGCTTGCGCCCTGGTTGTTGATGCTGGCCAGTCCCGCCGTTGAGTTTTCGAAGAAACCCAGGCTGGCGCCGGAGGCTCCCGAGGCGCTGGCGCCTTGGTTGATGAAGCTGGCGTTACCTGCCGTGGAGCTATCATGGAAGTCTGTGAACGCACCACCGTAGTTGCCGACCGCGTTGCCGCCTTCGTTCGTGAAGGTGGCGCTGCCGGCCGTAGCGCCATTGTGAAATACCACGTTCCCGCCGTAGGCGAAGGGCCCGGGCGCACGCTGGTTGGTGAAGTGAGCGTTGAGCGCCGTGGCCGTATCGTAGAAGGACACGCTCCCACTGCCCACGTAGCCGCTGCCCGCGGTTGCCCCTTGGTTCACAAACGTTGCCGTTCCTCCGTTGGAATTGCCAAAGAAACTGATCAGTCCACCCGCCGCGCCCGCTACCGTGCCACTGGAATTCGAGAGGTTTGCACTGCCAGCCGAGGCGGTGTCGAAGAACTCCGTCCCGCCTGCGTTAGCGCCACTGAGCGCGCTCCCGAGATTCGCAATCGTGGCGCTGCCCGCTGTGGCCGCCTGACGGAAGACGGTGGCACCTTGATAGGCACTCGCGGCCACCGCCGGATAATTGGTGATGCTAGCCGTTCCGCCGGACGAGGCCGCGAGGAAATTGGCCTGCCCACCTTCGGCACCAAACGCCAGGCCGCCGCGATTGAGAATCGTGGCCGCGCCCGCCGTGGAGCTTTCGTAGAAGAACATGTCTCCACCGCCGATTCCTCCCGCTCCACCGAGAAACGCCGAGCCGAGATTGTCGATGGTCGCGCTGCCAGCGCTGGAGTTGGCGAAAAACTGCGTATTGCCTCCACCCGCACCGTTGGCCAGCGAGGCTCGGTTCACGATCGAAGCGGTGCCGGCGGTCGCGGATGATCGGAAGGTGGTCGACCCAGCAAACGTCGAGGTGACGCTGCCCGCGTTGTCGATGGCGACGGCACCGGCGGAAGAGGTAAAAGAGAAACGCAGTTCGCTCGTCAGCGAGGCTTGCACCGTCACCGGCCCCGTGCCGAGACCGAGACCATTTACATTCGTGATCCGCAACGTCCCATCCACCACGGTCGTGCCGCCAGTGTAGGTGCTGTCGCCGGCGAGCGTTTGCATGGCGGTGCCGACCTTTGTCAATGAACCGCCAAAGCCATCTATCGACCCGATGAATTCTGTTTCCAGATTGCTTCCGCCGACCTCCAGTCGCTTGCTGCCTAGCGCGATCAAGCCGTTCCCTTCGATCGAACCGATCCCAATCGTGGAGAGGCTCGTGGCGCTAATGTCCAGCAGGCCATCGGCCGCGTCTCCAGACAGGAAGATCACGCGCGAGGTTCCACCGGTGGCTGTTTGCGAAAAGCGAATCGTTCCGCCGAGCCCTCCAGCCGTGCCGCCTTCGACGGTGAGCGTGGAGTTCGCGGCGCTGGAGCTTCCTGAAAAGCGCGTCAGCCCGCCGATTGCGCCGGGGCTGGCTCCGCCCCGGTTGATCACGTTCGCGGTGGCTGCCGAGGAGGCGTTCAGAAAGACGGTCTGACCGCCGAACAGACCAGCGTCCAACCCGGCGCGATTCGTGATCGTGGCCGAAGCCGCGCTGGCGGAGCTGCGGAAAGAGATGCGCCCCGTACTTGCGGACTCCAAACCGGGGAGAAGAGGATTGGCGAACGCCGCGCCGAAATTTTCAATCACGGCGCTGCCGGCCTGCGCGGAGTTGTCGAAAGTGATGAAGGCGCCGAAGCCTTCCGCAGCGGGATTGCCGAGGTTCGCGATCGTGGCCGTGCCGGCGGTGGCGGAGTTCAGAAACTCGATGAAACCGAGGCCGTTCTCCGCCGGTGTGCCGCCGCGATTCGTGATCGCGAGGGAACCCGCGGAACCGCTTCCCGTGAAGCGCAGGTAGGTGTCCGGCGTCGCCAGGACCATCACCGGACCGGTGCCAAGGCCGAGCCCCGCGGCATTTGTCACGACGAGCACGCCATTGGTCACCGTCGTGCCGCCGGTGTAGTTGTTATTCGCGCTCAGGATGAGCGTGCCGATGCCGGTTTTGTCGAGAGTTCCGCCGGTGAGCGTGGCGTTGATGGTTGCGTTCGCGCCTGAATCCACGCGGATCGGCGCGGTCCCGTGAGCGAGATCGTCTGCCCCGCCGCGGCGTTCACGATGTAGCCGTTGGTCACGAATTGCAGCCCCGTCGTGGTTACGTTTTCGCCGAGCGTCACCGTGCCAGCCACGCCGGTGAAAACGGCTTTCTTGCGACGCCCACGGCTGATTCAAGGTGCCGCCGGAGTTCGTCCAATTCGTCGGCGCATTGTCCAGGTGCTGGTGCCGCCATTGATGACGCTGTTCGATGCGAAGTTCGGCCCGTCCCAGAAAAGCAGATCGCCCGCTGCCGCCGTTGAGCACGAGATTCACTTGCCCGGTGATGCTTGTCTGGATGACGAAGTCGCTCGCGGTCGTGCCGGCGGGCACGGTGCCGAGCGCGAGGAGGTTGTCCGTGAACGCGCCGGTGTAATTGATCAGCCGGTAAATGCCGACCGTCAGCCCGCTGAGCGCGCTGAGATTCACCGTGCCGTCGAGCGTCAGCGGGCCTTCACGTCGATGCGGTCGCTCAAGCTGCCGAGTTGGTAATTGAGGATCGACGCGGTATTCAGCGTGAGCGAGCCGACCGTGAGCGTGCCCGCGCCCGTCTTGCCCGGCGCGACGATGCCAGCGTCCGCGACCGTCACCGCGCCGTCGATCGTGCCAGTGCCGCCGAGCGTCGCGCCGCCACCACCGTGACGAGCGGGGTGTTCACCGAGCCGTTGACGAGGAGGATGCCCGTGGCCACGGCGGCGTTGCCGGAGAAGGCGCTCGTGCCGGAGAGGCTGAGGGCTCCAGTGCCGCTTTTCACTAGGCCACCGCCGCCCTGAATGGAGCCGGCGAACTCGGTGGAGAGATTGTTGCCGCCCACCTCCAACGCTCGGCTGCCCAGGTTGACCACGCCGCCGGTGCCTTCCAGCGAGCCGATGGGCAGGGAGGCGCGTGTGGAGGCGGAGATGTCCAGCGTGGCGTTGCCGTCGAGGATCACGCGTGCCGTGCCGCCGGTGGCGTTGCCGGAAAAAGCGAAGAGTCCGCCCGCCCCGCCGTCGCTGCCGCCATCGGCCGTGAGGGTGCGCTGGCGGCGGTGGAATCGTCCAGGAATGTTGTGCTTCCCCCGGCTGGTGCCTGCGCCACTGACGTAAGCGCCCTGGTTGAAAATATTGGCCGCACCGGCGCTGGCGCGGTCGTGGAAGACGGTTCCGCCGCCCTGGGTGCCATTGCCCCCGTGCTTGACATGCGCACCTGCGGCCCGGTGATGGCGGAGTCATCGTAGAAATCCGTGCGCCCGCCGGCAGCCCCGGCGGAGGTTCCTCCGACATTGAAGAGACTTGTCCCGAAGCCGGGCGTGGAGTTGGCGCTGGTCGAGGTGGCCCGGTCGCGGAACTCCAACCTTCCGCCGGCCAGGGCGGGGTCCACCGCGCCAGAGATCTGCGCGGAGCCGTCCTCGAGCCGCGCGTCGCCGCTGAAGCGCACCAGCGGGCCATCACCGTCGCCGTTCAAGCCGGCGTAGAGGCCCCCGGTGAACACGGACGTTCCAGAAAAGTCGGCCGTGGCTCCCGCACCGCCGTTGGTGCCGAAATCCAGGATAACGTTTCTTGCGTCGATTCGGGCGCGATCCTGCATGAGAAGTTGCCCGCCGCCTGCACCCGCAGCGCTGCCGCCGTTGACGAAAATGTTCACGAGTGCCGAAAAGCGGGCGTCGTCGCGCAGGGTAATCGTCCCGCCGGCCGCGCCGGCCACGCTGCCGCCCTCGGCGATGAAGTTACTGGGGATGCCGAAGCTGTTGGGCGTGACCGCGAAAGCGTGGTCGCGGAAGACGAGGTTGCCGCCGCTCGCGCCGGCGGCCGTGCCGCCGCGGGCGGTGATCTCGACACCCTGCACGCCGCTGATGGTGGCGGCGTTGGCGAAGGCCAGCGTGGAGCCGGCGACGCCGCTAGCCCCAGCGCCGTTGATGAAGAATTTTTGCCGGGAAGACGTGGGGCCGTTGGTGTCAGGATTGTTGGCGAGGCCCAGGCCGGTAAGGGTGAGCGTGACGCCGCCAGTCCCGGCCGGGCCGATGGTGATGGCGTTCGGGTCCGCGCCGTTTAGAAAAGTGAAGGTATTGAGCGAGATGTCGTAATCCACCCTGGCCGTCCTCGCAGCGCGAGGGGTGTTGAGGTAGAAAACGACGCTATCGCCGTCCACCGGCGCGCCACCGCCCAGCCAATTCCCACCGAGACTCCAAAGGTCGTCGGCCGCGGTACCGGTCCACGTCTTGGTAGCACCCGCGGCCTGCATAACCTGTGCTGCAATACAGCCACTCAAGATAAAAAAGAGGAGCGCACCTACCCTGAATATCCGCGGTATTTTAGCAGGGCGCTTCATGCAAGAAATCATCTTGGAAATGCGGACACAAACAAGACATATCCCTTGCTGCCAACTCGACTTTGCGCCCGCGTTGCTCGGCATCATCGGGCGGCGCTGCGAGACGATTTTCTACGGTCACGATCCGCAAGGTCACAGAGTCGCCCCGAACAAAGCTCCGACTCCGGCAGTGAGCGCCATCGCGAGTGCTCCCCAAAAGGTCACTCGCGCCACGGACCTCCAGACCGGTGAACCGCCAGCGCGCGCGGCCAAAGCCCCCAGCAGCGCGAGGAAGAACAAAGAGCTGCCCGAAACAACCCAGACCAGCGCGGTTACCGGCACCACAAGAACGAGCAAGAGCGGCAACGCGGCACCGACCGCAAAAGTCCCCGCCGAAGCAAACGCGGCCTGAACCGGTCGCGAGCTCAGGGTGTCAGAAATACCTAACTCATCGCGCGAATGGGCACCGAGCGCGTCCTTGGCCATCAGTTGCGTGGCGACTTCACCCGCGAGCTTTTGGTCGAGGCCCCGCGCGGCGTAGATCGCCGCGAGTTCCGCGTGTTCGTGTTCCCGGTCCGTCGCCAGCTCACCGCGCTCCCGATCCAGATCGGCATTCTCCGTGTCAGATTGAGAGCTGACGGATACATACTCGCCTGCCGCCATCGACATCGCGCCCGCCACCAAACCGGCGATTCCCGCAACCAATACGCTGCCACGACTGGATTCCGCCGCGGCCACACCCACGATCAAACTGGCCGTGGAAACGATCCCGTCGTTGGCCCCTAGCACCGCAGCGCGGAGCCAACCAATGCGGTGCGTTCGGTGAAATTCGGCGTGTTTCATAGGAAACGTGAGTGGTTACAGCGGAGCGGGCGCAACCGGGGAAGCAGAGGGTTTTCGCCGGAACAGCATTTGGAATCCGGTGAAGCACAAACCAATCAGCCCAACTCCAAGAAGAAGAATGTAAACGGACGTAGGGTAGGCCCAAGCCACGAGCCCTGATGCAGAGAGGAGCACTTTCAAACCATCTTGCATGTCAGGGCTAAATCCAATCCGCCTGCTTCATTCGCAACGGAATGCGCGATCTTCTTTGCGGAATTGCCAGTCATTGACGCCAACCGCAAGCACGGGTCGAAAGCAATCGGCTATGGTCAACCAACATCCAATGCTTTTCCGTCGCGCATTATTCGTTCGGCGGGGGCTTACTGACCCCTCCAAAACAGCTTCACATCAGGTGTTGGGTTGTGTTAGTTATCGTGGATGGCCAGAAGATCAACAAAGACAGTGACAGGACGTCGAGCGCGGCAAGAGAGACGGCGCATGAAAAGCCGGTGAGTTATTCGAGGCGGGCCAGAGCCGGGCGCAGGTCGCTGAGGAGTGTGGGGTCACCTGGCGCTCGGCCCACGCATGGCACCGGGTGTGGCGCGAAGGTGGCGTTGACGCGCTCAAGGCGACGACTAAGCCGGGGCCGGCGTTGAAGTTCAGCGAGGAGGATGTGGCGGTGCTCGAAAAAGAACTGCGCCGCGGACCGGTGGCGCATGGCTATGACAACGATCTGTGGACGTTGCCGCGCGTGGGTCGCCTGGTGAGGGAGACCTTCGCCAAGCAGGCCAGTTCCTCGGAAGTGTGGCGGCTGTTGCGCCGCATGCGTTGGAGTCCGCAAAAGCCCAAACGCCAGGCGCGGGAACGCCACGAGGAGAAGATCGCCGAGTGGAAGGAAAAGACGTGGCCGCAACTCACGGCCAAAGCCCAGGCCGAGAAGAGAACCATCGTCTTTGTCGATGAAAGTGGCTTGACCCAGAAGCCCGCGGCGAAAAGCACTTGGGCGCCGGTGGGGCAAACGCCGGTGCTGGAACTCAACTTCAACTGGAAGAAGCTCTCGGTGATCGGCGGGATCACGCTCAAGAGCCTCTATTTTCAACTGCATGAGGACTCGGTGAAAGCTCCCGAGGTGGTCGCGTTTCTCCGGCACTTACAGCGACATATCCCGGGCAAGTTACTGGTCATCTGGGAGGGGCTGCCCGCGCACCGCTCCAAGCTGGTCGCCGACTACCTGGCCTCGCAGGAGTGCCGGGTGTGGGTGGAGCGGCGGCCAGGTTACGCTCCCGAACTCAACCCGATTGAATACCTTTGGGGTTACGCGAAGGGAAATGATCTGGCCAACTTCGCCCCGAAAGAACTCTGGGAACTCAGCCGCGCGGCGCGCAAGGCCCTCACCCGGGTCCGCAAGGTGAAGCGTTGTCTTCGTGCCTTCTGGATCCAATCAACCCTGAACCTCGACGGACTCTGAACCTTTTTTGGAATGCTCAGTAGGTTGGCGTTCAGCTTCGAGCCAGTCTTGAAGCGCGTCTGCGTTACTCCCCTTTGCATGACGGTCCAGGGCAATGAAGTAGGCTTTCAGCGTGATCGCATCGTAGGGGGATGTCGCTTCGGTGACCGGTGAAAGATTTGAGTCCGCCTCGGTGTTTGCCACCGTGGAGTCTGAGTGGTTTTGAGGCTGCATGTGACGTTATGCGCTAAAATATGTCGCGTGTTCGCATGCCGCTCTCCCTACCTTGGCTAAAGTCTAGCAGGGGTTGCGGTGCTTTCGGGGAAGCGGAAAACATCGTCTCGCTTCGATTACTGCCCCGGCTCGATTCGGTGCGGCCACGCCCACAATCAAACTCGCAGTGGAAACGATTCCGTCTTTGGCAAAGAGCACGGCGGCGCGGAGCCAGCCAATGCGGTGGGTTCGGCGATTTTCAGCGTGTCTCTTCATGAATCGGGCATCGCTCGAATCGCGGGATCTACGGTTCGAGCACCGGCGTTTCGTCCATCGCGCTGATCGTCGCGGCGGTCTTTTGGACGTGGCTTTGGGGGCCCGTCGGGTTTGTGCTCGCGGCGCCGCTCACGATCTGTCTCGTGGTCATGGGCCGCCACGTGCCGCGGCTCTCTTTTCTCAGCGTGGTGCTGAGCGATGAGGACGCACTCACGCCCGCCGAAGATTGCTACTACCGGCTGCTCACGCCGGGTGAGCACGACGAGATCGAATTCGTGGACGCCTACCTCAAGGCGAACTCCCTCACCGCGCTTTACGACGCCGTCTTCATCCCGGTGATCACCTCGGCGGAGATGGATACACGGCAGGATTCGCTCGATCCCGATCGACTGCTCATCGTCGAGCAGAGTTTGCGCGACATCATCCGGATCCGGCACCCGCCCGGCGGTCGCTTCCAAGATCGAAAACGACCAGACCATCGCCGAGGCGGCTCCGATGCCGCCGTGCCGGGTCGCCTGCCTCCCGGCACGTGCGGAACGCGACGAGCTGGCTGGCGCGATGCTCGCCCATCTGCTCCAGCAGCAAGGCTCCGAGGCATGGAGCGCACCGGGCAAACTGGTCGTCGGCGAATTGCTCGGGCTTTTGGAAAAGGACGATGCAGACGTGGTTTGCATCTCGGTGGTGGAGCCCTCGATCGTCATCCATGCGCGTTATCTTTGTCTGAAAGTTCGCGCGCAATTTCCGCGCATCAATTGAGCCGATGACCGCTGCGCCGGTTCCCGGTGACGATGAAGAGCGCCTGGCCGCCCTGCAGGAGTTGCATCTCCTCGACACCGACGCCGAACCGGTCTTCGACCGCATCACCGTAAAACTCGCGCGCGCCTTCCGGGTGCCGATCGCCCTGATCTCGCTGCTCGATCGCGATCGGCTCTTTTTCAAAAGCCACACCGGCCTGCCGGAAGACCTCGCTCGCGCGCGGGAGGCACCGCGCGACGTCTCCGTGTGCGGGCACGTCGTCGCGCAGAACGAAATCACCGTCATCGAAGACCTCGCCCGCGACCGCCGCTTCGCCAGCAATCCCTGGCTCAAAGCGCGCGGCCTGCGCTTCTATGCCGGAGCCCCGCTGCACGCGCCGGGCGGCCAGCCAATCGGCTCGCTCTGCCTGTTCGACACCAAGCCACGGCCCTTCACCGCCCGCGACCAGCGCCACCTTCAAGAATACGCCAGTGAAATCACGGAAGAGATTGCCAAACGCGCGGCGCAAACCGGCCAGAAATAGTCCGGTCACGGTCGGCCAATCGCGGGATTGGCACGAGAATCTATTTTCGGTAATGAGGATTGACGCGCATCCCACTGGAGACGCGCCGACGGTCGTAAGGCTTCGGCTTGAGGCCGGACTTGATCGAGGCGAGCCACTCATCCGCAAGCTCCTCGAACCGGATGTTTCGATTCTCCTCGCCCTCCAGCCGCTCAGCTTTCGCGCGGAATTCCACGAGCTGCCGCTTGGCGATCGCGAGGTCGTTTGTCTTGAGCGAGCGCCTGATCTGCTTGCCGTTGACCTTGACGAGGGCGTAGTAAAGTCTATTGCCGTTCCTGTAGAGGCACTCGGCGACCTTGTTAAACTCCTGAGATTTTTTTGGGCATCTGATTCATGCCAAAGAGCATCGGGCTACTTGATCGGGTTACAAACGCAAAAATGTCGATCCAAAAAATAGCTGTAAGTGCTTCGTAACAAGTAACATGGAGGGGTGGCAGAGTGGTCTAATGCGCCGGTCTTGAAAACCGGAGAGCCGCAAGGCTCCGTGGGTTCGAATCCCACCTCCTCCGCCACTCCCGCCACCGCATGACCGCCTCCAGCTTCGCACCGCACCGCTTCTCCATCCGGCGCAAGGTGCTGCTCGGATTCGGCCTGCTGCTGGCGATGTTCGCGGTGGTCGCCTTCATCTCGTGGGGCAGTATCCGGACCTTTAATCGCGAGGCGAATCGCGTGGTGATCGCGCACGACGTGCTCGAAGCGCAGGAGCAGGCCAATGGATCCCTGCTGGAAATGGAGAGCGCCCGGCGCGGGTTCCTGCTGACGGGCGATCAGCGGTTTGTGAAGCAGCTCAAGGAAGCGCGGGCGGCGCTGCGGCGCAAAATCGAGTATCTTCAGGATCTGCTGATGACCTCGCCGGAGGAGACTGCGCGGTTCGATCGGCTGCTGGAAAAGCTGGATCAATTCGTGACGCTCCACCCGGCGGAGATCGAAACGCGGCAGAAGGACGGGCTCGACGGGCCCGAAGCGCTCCACGCCACCCAATCCAGCGAGGAGGTGAAGCGGGAGCTGATGGGCTATCTGGCGGAGATCGCCAACACGCAGCGGGACAAGCTCGGCGATCGCGCGAAGTCCACGCAGGATTTTGCCACCGCCACGGGCTTCGCGATCGGCGCGGCCACGCTGCTCACGATCGTGGCGCTGTGCTTTGCCGCGTCCGTGATTTTGCGCGATATCGCCGCCCGGCGCCGCGCCGAGGAATCGCTGGCCACCGAGCACAATCTCCTCACCAGCATCATGGACACGATGCCCACGCACGTCTTCCTGAAGGACGGCAAGGGCCGCTTCATGCTGGATAATGCCGCCCACCGGCTCCACCTCGGGCTCGGTGCCGATCAAAGCATCGAAGGCCGCACGGACTTCGACTACTACGCGAAGGCACTCGCCCTGCGCACCCAGAAGGACGACCGCCACGTCATCGAAACCGGCGAGTCGATCCTCAACCGCGAAGAGCCCGTGCAGCTCGAAGGCGCGACGGAGGCGACGTGGCTGGAGACCAGCAAAGTCCCCCTCCGCGATACCGATGGGCGCGTGGTGGGCCTCGTGGGGATCAGCTCCGATATCACCGCGCGCAAGGCCGCCGAGGAGCAGCTCATGCGTTTCGCCGGGCAGCTCGAGCGCTCGAATGCGGAGTTGCAAAATTTCGCCAGCGTCGCCTCGCACGACCTCCAGGAACCACTGCGAAAGATCCAGGCTTTCGGCGACCGACTCCGGACGAAGTGCGCCGGCGATCTCGGCGCGCAGGGGCTCGACTATCTGGAGCGGATGCAAAATGCCGCCGGGCGGATGCAGGTGCTCATCCAGGATTTGCTCCAGCTTTCCCGCGTCACCAGCCGCGCCCAGCCCTTCGAGAAGTGCGATCTCAATGTGATCGTGGACGAGGTGCTCACCGATCTCGAAGTGGCGATCGAGCAGCGCAAGGCCGTGATCGAAGTGAGCGGTCTGCGACCATCGATGCCGACCCGGTGCAGATGCGGCAGCTCTTCCAAAACCTGATCGCCAACGCGCTGAAATTTCAAAAGCCCGGCGAAGCGCCCGTGGTGCGAATCGCCGGGCGCATCGTCTCCGACGGTCGAGGCGGGCGCTCGACGGCGCGCGCGGGGGCGAGCGCGCCTGCGAGATCGCGGTGACCGACAACGGCATCGGCTTCGATGCAAAAATTTGCCGACCAGATCTTCATCGTCTTCCAGCGGCTCCATACCCGCACCGAATACGAAGGCACCGGCATCGGGCTCGCCGTTTGCCGGAAAATTACTGATCGCCACGGCGGGCGCATCGTGGCAGAAGCTGCGGACGGACGAGGGCGCGACTTTCATCGTCACGCTTCCGGTCAACCAACCCACCGTTCAAACCCATGAAACAAGTGAAGCGATGCCCGATAACAATCCTGATGGCCGACGATGATGCGGACGACCGCACGCTGACGCAGGAGGCGCTGGAGGAAGGGCGCCTGATGAACGAAATTCGCTTTGTGGAGAACGGCGAGGAATTGCTCGAATACCTGCGCCGGCAGGGCAAATACGCCGCCCCCGGCGAAGCGCCCCGCCCGGGCTTGATCCTGCTCGATCTGAACATGCCGCGCAAAGACGGGCGCGCCGTGCTCAAGGAAATCAAGAGCGACCCCGATCTGCGCACCATCCCGGTCGTCGTCCTCACCACATCGAAGGCCGACGAGGACTTATCGCAGCTACGATCTCGGCGTGAACAGCTACATCGTGAAGCCCGTCACCTTCGAGGCGCTGGTGGATATTTTGCAGACGCTGGAGAAATACTGGTTCGAGATCGTCGCCCTTCCGCCGGAGAAGAAGTAGCGGCGGCAGAAGGCAGAGGTCAGAGGTCAGGACAGCATGACAATGGCCGTGGCCAAGCGGTGCAAGGCGCGTGTCGCCCTTTAAATCTTTCGACCGCCTTTTCCGACTTCCGACTACTCCGACTTCCGACTTCCGACTTCCGACCTCCGACCTCTGACCCCGTGCTCTCTTCCACCGAACTCGCCGCCCTTCGCCAGGATTACTCGCAGCGCGGATTGCGGCGCGGCGAACTCGATCGCGATCCGATCGCACAGTTCAATCGCTGGCTCGCGGAAGCCGCCGAGCAGCAACTTCTCGAACCGAACGCGATGACCCTCGCGACGGTCGATGCCGACGGCCAGCCGTGGTCGCGCACCGTGCTGCTGAAAATCTGCGACGCGCGCGGCTTCACCTTTTTCACGAACTACGAAGGCGCCAAAGGCCGCCAACTCGCCGCCAATCCGCGCGCGGCGCTGACCTTCTGGTGGGGCGGCGCTGGAGCGGCAGGTCAATGTCACCGGCACGATCAGCACGACCTCGCGCGAGGAGAGCCAACGCTACTTTCATTCGCGGCCCGCGAGCAGCCAACTCGGCGCGTGGGCGTCGCAGCAGAGCGAAGTCGTCGCCAGCCGCGACGAACTCGAACGGCAGTTCACCGCCGCGCTTGAAAGATACGGCGAACAGGAAATCCCGCTGCCGCCGTTCTGGGGCGGCTACCTGCTCCGACCGGCAACCATCGAATTTTGGCAGGGCCGCCGCAGCCGCCTCCACGATCGCCTCCGCTACACGCGCCAGCCGGATGACGCGTGGAGGATCGAGCGCCTGTCACCGTAGGGTGGCCTCCGCGTACTCAGGTCAGCGCGGCGATTCCGCGAAAGCAGTCGCACGAACGATGAAGAAGACCAGTGTGTCGTCCGCCTCATTGTTGAAAGTGGCAAGGAGTTGGCGCTCGCCGTTGCGCAAGCTGAGACTCGTTGTCGTTTTCATCGTCCGAAATTGAGGCTGCTGGATTCGCAACTCTTCGCCCGCGCTGTTCTTTCCGGTGAAGTGGGTCTTCATCTCGACGAGCTTCACATGCTGCGGCACCAATGAGAGTAGAATCGACGCACCGTCATTCGCGACTACAGGCTCAACCTCCAAGGTCGCACCGGTATTCCGAGTCTCGAATGCGGTCGGCGTGACATCCGGAGGGCGGGTTTTACCGGTCCGCTCATCTGGCGACTGCGGAGGGTCGAACTCGGTCGGATAGCGCTCTTCCAAGATGCCCTCGGTCACCGCTCGCTCGCCGCTTTTTGTTACCACTTCCGGCCACGCAAGAAGCTTCGCCTCCTTCCGCACGATCATCTCCTCCAGATGTTTGCACGCGCTCTCGATCTTCGTGCCGTCTCGCAAGCTGGGAAGGAGTTCGAGCGCCGCAGCCTGCGGTAGCGAGACCATCATGAGATCGACGCGCACCTCCCACTTTTCCTTGAGCAGCTTGCTAATCTGCGCTTCTTGCGCAGCCTTAACTCTCTCTTGTTCCACAGCGTCATCCGGAGATCCGAGTTGAGGGAGTGCCGTCGAGCCGAGTCCCGCAAGGACGATCACTGAAACGAGAGCAGGTCGGAAAGCTTTCATAGCAGGGAGGGTTGAGCACAGCGCGTGGGACGAGAGTCAAGTCACAAAATTCAGGGCTTTTCGCCTTGGAGCTGCTGCAGCGTCGTCTGCGCGCGCTGGAGCTGGCGCTTGGAGCCGATGCCGGCGGCGGCGAGGCGGCGCTGGCGCTCGACGTTCGCCTCGGCCTGGAGGAGCTGCGTGCGCTTCAGCGCGGCTTCAGATTCGGCCGCCATCTCCTGCGCGGTCCGCAGCGCGGACTCGGCGGCGGCGAGCGCATCGGGCGTGAGCTGGCCGGAGGCGACGCGGGGGCGCAGCGCTTCGATCGCCTGCTTTTGATTGAGCACGCGGGCGCGTCCGTATTTCGCCAGCGCCTGCGCGGCTTGGAGCGATGCGGCTTCCGCCTCCACCTGCGCGAGCACACCGGCTTTCGCGAGCCGCTGCCAGCGCTGTTGCTTGCGTTGCGCGCGGTCGTAGTCCGCCTTGGCGCGCTCGACATCGGCGTCGCTGGTCGCGAGTTCGGTCAGGTCCAAATCTTCGGCGGCGGACAACGTGTCGGGGAGGTCGTTGAGAAAGAGCTTCGGCTCGGACTCCGGTTTTTCGCCCACCGCGCGTGCCGGGAGCGCGTCTTCCGCCGGCGCGGCGATGGCGCACAGCATCGCAAAAATCGAAAGGACCGAGCGCCAGCGCATGACCCGATGCTAAGCGCGCCACCTCCGCTGGCAAGCGGCAGGATCGGCGGTCATCGACTGTCCATCCGGCTCTGATTTTCGGATGGAAAGTAGCCGCTCTGGCGACGGGCCGGGATTCGGCCACCGCCCGCCAGCGCTGATTTTCACAGGCTTCCAGGAACACGGACCGCGGCGGCACACCCGATGCTAAAGGGCGCGCAGAAACCTTCGCACCCCATGAACCCACCTGCCCCGTCCTTTTCCCGCCGCCTCTCCATCCGCCTCGCCCGGGCGCGGTTCTTCACCTTTTCCGCGCTGCTCCACCTCGCCATCGTCATCATGGGCGGCAGCGTGGTGCTGATCAAAAACCTAGCGGAACCTCCGGACTTCGCCGCCGGTGCCGACTCCGGCATTTTTTCCTCGGAACCCGAGACCGCGCAGCCGCCCACGGCGCCAGTCAATCCGACGCCAGAGTTCGCGCCACCGACGCCGCAGACCGCGGCGCCCAGCGCGACGACGATCACCACGACATCCCCGACTGCCATATTTTTCCAGCCGGCCTCGATCTCCACATGGAGTCCGGATGGCAAGCTCGGCGCGGTCACGAAGCTCCCCGGCAGCGGCAGCGACGACGCGGCCAAGCAAGCGATCGCCGGCGCCATGCGCACGGGCGGCACCGCCTTTGGCCGACGCGAAAAATCGCCGAGCGCGCTGGTCGGCACGTTCTACGATCTCAAGCAAACGCGGAACCGGAAGCCGACCGGCCTCTCGCCCGATGACTATCACCAGACCTTCCGCCGCTTCGTCCACGAGAACTGGCGCGAGAGCATCCTCTCCGATTATTTCAAGGCGCCGCAGCCGCTCTACGCCACGCAGATCATGATCCCGAACATGCCCGCGGATGAAGGCCCGAAGGCCTTCGGCATGGAGAAGGAAGTGCAGCCGAGCCGCTGGCTGGTGCATTACAAGGCGCGCGTAACGCCGCCCGCGGATGGCACGTATCGCTTCGTCGGCGCGGGCGACGATGTGATGATCGTGCGCTTCAACGGCAAGGTGGTGCTCGATCGCTGCTGGTATCAGCAGGATCAGGAATGGCAGCCGGACAAAAACTATGACTACGGCTGGACGGCGATCCCGAACGGCTTCGCGCGCGGCGATGCGATCCGGGTGCGCGCGGGGCAATCGTATGATCTCGAAGTGCTCCTCGGCGAGCAACCGGGCGGGCTCGTCTTCGCGTGTCTGATGATGGAGAAGGAAGGCGAAACGTACGAGCGCGACGCGCGCGGCAATCCCATCCTCCCGCCCTTCCGCGTCGCCGATGCCGCGATGCCCGCGCTGGAAAACGGGCAGACGCTGCCGCCCTTCGCGGCGGATGGGCCGGTGTGGAAAGCCGCGCCGGTCCGCGCCGGCGGCGGCTCGATGTTCGAGGATTTCTTTGGGAAGAAGTAGCGCGGCGAAGGTGGCGCGGACTTGCCGTCTGCGTGAGCGCTTTCGGGTGGAAAGAAAGATGGAGGGAGCGTGGGGAATACAGACTAAAAGTCTGTGCCACATTGTTGCGCGTACTCCAGGCGCTCCCTAGGCTGCGCGGCTTTTCACCATGAAAATCCTCGTCATCGGCGGCGGCGGCCGCGAACACGCGCTCGTCTGGAAACTCCGGCAATCGCCGCGCGTCAGCGCCGTGTTTTGCGCGCCGGGCAATGCCGGCATCGCGCAGCTCGCGACGTGCGTGCCGATCAAGATTTCCGATCACGCGGCGCTGCTCGACTTCGCGCGGCGTGAGGAAATCGGGCTCACGGTGGTCGGGCCGGATGACGCGCTCGCGGCGGGCCTCGTCGATCATTTTGAAGACGCGGGGCTCCGCATTTTCGGACCGCGACAGGCGGCGGCGCGGCTGGAATCGTCGAAGGTTTTTGCGAAGGAATTCATGCAGCGCCACGGCATCCCGACGGCGCGCTCGGGCAGCTTCACCGACGCGGAGGCGGCGCGGAAATTCGTCCGCGAGACGCCGCACCCGCTGGTGG
Source organism: uncultured Actinomycetota bacterium (assembly GCA_963820045.1). Taxonomy (GTDB): domain Bacteria; phylum Actinomycetota; class Actinomycetes; order Mycobacteriales; family Mycobacteriaceae; genus Mycobacterium. Next base: position 2,289 of record CAWFYN010000006.1, on the reverse strand, counting down.
TGAAGGCGGACGGGCTGGCGCTCGGCAAGGGCGTGATCATCGCGCGACGATCTCGCGGAAGCGCGAGGCGGCGATCCACGAGATCATGGAGGCGCGAAGGTTTGGCGACGCGGGAAGCAGCGTGGTCATCGAGGAATTTCTCGAGGGCGAAGAGTGCTCGATCCACGCGCTGGTCGATGGCCGCAGCTACCTGCTGTTTCCCGACGGCGCAGGATCACAAACGCGCGCTCGATGGCGACGCGGGCCTGAACACCGGCGGCATGGGCACCTTCAGCCCGGCGGCGAAACTGCTCACCCCGGAGCTCGACGCGCGCATTCGCCGCGAGGTGCTCGATCGCTTCATCGCCGGTGTGCAGGCGGACGGGATCGACTTCCGCGGAATGCTTTTCCCCGGCCTCATGATCACCGCCGACGGACCGAAGGTGCTCGAATTCAACTGCCGCTTCGGCGACCCGGAAACGCAGGTGCTGCTCCCGCGGCTGGAGAGCGATCTCGTCGATTTGCTGGAGGCCACGATCGACGGCCGGCTCGACGCCGTCGAGCGCGCGCTGGAGCGACGACGTCGGCGGTGTGCGTGATCATGGCCTCGGGCGGCTACCCCGGCAGCTACGCGAACGGGCGGCCGATTCGCGGGCTCGATCGCGTGCCGAGACGCCGACGGTCTTTCCACGCGGGGACGAAGCTCGGCGAAGGCGGCGAATTGGTCACCGCGGGCGGACGCGTGCTCGGCGTCACGGCGCTGGGCCGGCGATCTCGCGGGCGCGCGCGCGAAGGCTTACGCGGCGGTCGCGGCGATCGACTTCGAGGGCGCGCAATTCCGGCGCGATATTGCGGTGAAGGGCCTCCGCGCCTAGCTTCCGCGCACCCTATGAAACCCTTCGTGGCTCCCGCGCTGGCCGCGCTGCTCGTCTCTCTTTCGTCGCCACTTCGCGCGGAAGAGCCTTTGAAAAAGCCGGACGCTCCCGCCAGCGACGCCGCCGCTTCGGCGAAGGCGCTCGTCGATTCGCTGAGCGAGGCGGAACTCGACGATGTGTTACGCTGCTCAAGGACACTTCATCAAGCCCGAGATGCTGTCCGATCTCGAAGTGAAACGCGCGACCGTGCAGGGATTGCTCGATCGGCTCGCGCCCGGCGTCGCACTCGCCGCCGCGCCGGCCGCGGGCGTCGGAGGACCAGAGCCGTTTCGCTCGGAAATGCTCGACGGCCGGATCGGCTACGCGCGCATCGGCTCGACGACGCCGGAAAATGTGGCCGCGCTCGACGCGGCGCTCGCGGGATTCACGGCGAAAAAAATCGGCGCGCTGGTGCTCGATCTGCGCGCCACGCCGGCGGGCAGCGAGTTCGACGCAAGCCGTGGAAGTGTGCCGCCGCTTCGTGCCAAAGGGCAAGGTGCTCTTCACCGTGAAGAAGCCGAATGTGAAGCTCGAGGAGGTGCTGACTTCCAAGGACGACCCGGAGTTTCGCGGCATCCTCGTGGTGCTCGTGGATCGCGACACGGCGGGTGCCGCGGAGGTCATCGCGGCGGTGCTGCGGACCCATGTGAAGGCGATGGTGATCGGCCAGCAGACGCGCGGCGAGGCGGTGGAGTTCAAGGACATTCCGCTGCAAAGCGGGGAGATTTGCGTGTCGCCGTGGCCGAAGTGACGCTGCCGGACAGCGCGCCGGTTTTTCCCGGCGGCGTGAAGCCGGATCTGCCGGTGGACGTGCCGCAGGCGACGACGGATGAGGTGCTAAAGCAGGAGCTCGAGAACGGCGTCGCGAGCCTGGTCGTCGAAACCGAGCGCGCCGCGGATGAACGAGGCGGCGCTGGTCGCGGGCCGAATCCGGACCTCGATGCCGCGCAAGCCGCGCAGGCGCACAAAGGCGAAAAGCCGAAGTCGCCGCTGCACGATGCGGTGCTCCAGCGCGCCGTGGATTTCATCACCACGGTGGCCATCTACGAGAAGCAGAAAGCGCGGAAGTAGAGCCTCGCTCGGCAGGCGGAAAGCCATTCGTGCTGAGCGCAGCTCGCGACCCCACCGATGCCGAGTCCGGCTATCACTTTGGCGGCGTCACCACGCTCCGGGCGGACGTGCCGCCGAGCGCGGCGCAAACGGCCCTGCAGGAGTTGGTGGTGGCCCGCCAGCCAGCGGTGCTGGAACGCAGCACGCTCACCCTCCAAGCCGCCGGCCACCAGCCTTACGTCCCTCGCACGCTTCTCTTGTTGATGACCTTCTACAAGGCGCAGCGGCAAATTGAACCTATTCCCCCTCTCGTCCCTCCTGTGACAATTCGGCGGAGAACTTTGCC
>CAWFYN010000005.1:0-26573 GCA_963820045.1 uncultured Actinomycetota bacterium | reverse complement strand
CGGCTTGCGACGGTTTCGATTGTCGGGTCTGGATACGCCAGCGGTAGGTGGCGGCAAGGTTGTGCCGAGTACCGCGTAGGCCGCGGCTGCGCTCGCCGCGGAGAAGACGCTGTAGCTCAGCGGTGATTCCACACCGAGCGATACAGCCATCGCCGTTCCGAACACAATGAGCACCACACACGACGCGGCGCCGACGAGTTTTGGGTGCCAGCCGGTCAGGAGCAAGACCCCCAGGGTCGCTTCGGTGGCGGTGGTGCCCCACACGATGACCGTCAAGACCCACCCAGAGGCAAATGGGACAAGCTGGTGGGCATGCTCGACGAAGCGATCCATGCTCCCCCAGTTGCTTTGCCCGAACGGTCCCCACCAACCGAATCGGTCTGCAATAGCGGACAGGAAGGCCGCCGCGAGTGATAATCGCAGTGCTACCCGGACAATTCGGATCGAATCAGGGGTTCGCATGGACTCGTCCCGCAGTGGATGATGCCGCCAGATTGTCGATGCCGAACGGCGCGAGAATCTCAGATCGGTGACGGCCGCTCATTTTGGCCCGTTGTCGTCCGTGGTGAGCGGGCCGTCCCCGGTATCGATCAGGAAGACGGCCAGTAATTCAGCGGGTTCGGTGGTGCTGGCATTTTCACTGATCGTGTGGTGCGCGCCGGGGGCTTCACTCCACGTCTCGCCGGCGTGATAGACGCGGGCGGGCTCGCCTTCGACTTGGCTACGGATCTCTCCCGAGATCACGTACGCCATGATGAACGCCGATTTCGCATGATGGTGAGCTCCGCTTTTGGCTCCGGGCGGATAACTGACGGTCACTGCTTCAAGTGATTTGCCCGGAATATTGGCGGGTTGACTGAAAACTGTTCGGACAGTTGGTCTTTGATCAGAATTCTCTGGCGTCGGCTCGGCATGGGCCGCAGGCGCCAGCAGCACCGCAACGGTCAATGTTGCGAGTGGTATCTTAAGGGCCATTTTTGGCCGCCTTTCCCTTGGGAGTCTCAACGACCAGCCGACATGGTGCGTTCCAACAGATTCGGCTGACGACTATGGATCCCACATAGAAGACGCATCACGATCACGGGAGGTTTCCTTCCAGTCTCTCGTTTCAGTCTTCGGCTACGCGCAGGATCGTCTTGCCAGGAATGCGCTTGTCGGAAGCGAATGCGGTCGCAGCTTCGGCGAGCGGAAGCACGGCGCCCACCACGGGTTTGAGGCGTCCATCCCGTACTCGCGTGGCGAGTACGGCCAGCTGCGTGCGATCGGCTTCGACAAGAAAGAAAATTGCCCGCCCGTCGTGCGGCTGGGTCTTTGGCGGCTCGGCGATGGTGACGAGCGTTCCGCCAGCCCGCACCAGAGCGGCCGATCGGGCGAGGACCTCTCCGCCGATCACGTCAAATACGACGTCGACTTCACCTGCGTCCTCGAGTTTTTCGGTCTCCAGATCGAGGAAGGTGTGGACGCCGAGCTCCTTCGCCCGGTCGCGGTCGGCGGTCCGGCCAGTACCGATGACGCGCGCACCGACCTCGCGAGCGAGCTGCACAGCGATCGACCCAACCCCACCGGCGGCGCCGTGGATCAGGACCGTTTGTCCGGCGGCGAGGCGGCCATGGTCGAACAGGCCCTGCCAGGCGGCCAATCCAGAGATGGGCAGCGCCGCGGCCACCGTATGGTCGATGTCGCTTGGCAGCGGTGCGAGGTTACGGGCTTCCACAGCGGTGTACTCCGCGAGCGAGCCGTTGCGGGCCCAGTCGGCGAGCCCGAACACCCGCTGACCGACGGTCAAAAGGGTGGTGCCGTATCCCAACTCAACCACGACGCCCGACAGCTCGTGGCCGGGCACGCTCGGTGTCCGGTCGCGACCCGCGCGGTCGATCCAAGTGTGCGGCCAATCAAGTTCCCCGCGTGTGAAACCCGCGGCGTGCACCCGCACAACGACGTCGTTGTCGGCCGCCTGCGGGTACGGCAGGTCTGTCAGCGACAGGCCCGCGACACCGGCGTCACGATCTGAAACAGTGATGGCTCGCATTACAGGTCCTTCCTTTTGTGGATTTTTGTTGTCGGGTCAGCCAGGTGCTGCGGTTGCACGCTGATGAGCTCAAGACCTAGATCACGGACCCGCTCGAGGAGTCCGTAAAGCTGGGACTGGTCGCAGATTTCACCAGTGAACACGCTTTCGGTCGCACCGGGCACGAGGCGCATCCCTTCCAACGCGGACCCGAACCGCTCGGTCAAGCGGCCTCGAATGCAGATCCGGTACATCGTCGACTGCACTTAGCCTCCGCTCGCCAGCTCCCGAATCAGCATTCACGGCCGCGGGGTGAGTCGTCATCACCCGGCGAGCTAATTCACCCGGGTGAGTGCAAACGCGGGCACTCGGCGGTTCGATAAGCACCAGGGTCGGACCGGAATACGCGCGGCCGGAGTTGATTTCCGCTGTCAATGCCCGAAATCCATCTTCGATAACCTCAGGGTCCGGTGGTTATCCGGTCGCTTCGCGGATGTAGCGACCGATCTGACGCAGTGAGCGGGTGGCTTCGGGGATCATCGGCGCGGCGAGTTGGAACACGTGGATTTGGCCCGGCCATACCTGGACATCGACGGGCACCCCGGCGGTGGCCAGTCGTCGGGCGGCCAACTGCGCATCGTGAAGCAACGCCTCGCAACCGGACACATGGATCAACATGGGTGGCAGGCCGGGTCGAATGTGATCAAGTGGCTCGTAGAGCGCGTCGGAATGCCCGTTGGTGTCGCGGTGTGCGGCGCGGGTGATCAAGCCGTGGAAGGCGTCGAACGCTCTGGGCGGAAACATCGCATCCGAGCCGATGTTGGGGTGGGTCGTTCTGGGTTGGGTGGCCAGTTGCAGCAGCGGTGACATGGCCACCAGCGCTGCGGGCTGCTCACCGCGATCGAGCAGGAGTTGGGCCAGCGCCAGCGCCAGATAGCCGCCGGCGGAATCGCCGGCCAGCGCTATCTGGTCGGGTCGATAGCCTTTGCGGCGCAGCCACCGGTAGCCGTCATAGCAGTCGTCGATCGCCTCGCTGATCGAATGTTTGGGAGCCTTGCGGTAGTTGGGCACCAGTACGGGGCTGTCGGCGAAACTGGACAGCATGCTCAGCAGTCGGCCGTGCGAGTAGGCACCGCAGGTGAGGAACGCCCCGCCGTGCAGATACAGCACGACCCGGCGGGTGCCGTCGGCCGGCAGCACTCCGGCGGCGCGGACAAGCTGTGCAGTGCAATGCGCCAGCCCGATGCCGGTGCGCACCGTGCCTGGTACCGGCGTGATGGCGCGGGCCGCGAACTCGACGGCGCCCCATGGCCACGGCGCCGAGGGCAGGAAGCTGCCCACGCTCAACGCGGGCCGGATCATCAGCCGGGCGCTCAGCCAGGCCATCCGCCCGGCCATACTCGGACCGCCCTGGATGACGTCAACGACGGCGCCCGCGCGGAGCGGGTACCGTCCAGCTTTTCGTGCCCGGGCTGCGCTTAGACCGGGGCGCGGTGAACCCGGCACGGTGGCGGGTGCGCTCATGTCAACACATCCACGCCGGGTTCATCGTGCCGGCTCTGGGTTGAGGGCCGACGCGCATGCCCCGCATAACCGCGCGCCCTGCCGGTCAGCGAATCTGGGTGATTCGCTCGGCTTTTGGCGCGTGCCTCCGCAAAAAGGGCACTGTTGGTCGGCGGCGGCCGCCTGCTGGTCACGGCGCTCCCAGACGGCCGCTCGGCCCCGCGCCACCGCCTTGCGGCGCCGGTTCTCGGCATAACCGATCAGCCCAGCCGCGGCCGAGGATCCCCCACAAATGGCAGCGGTGACGCCGAAATCGATTAGCTGACCACTGATCAACATGAGGACCGCATAATCACCGGAAACCACAGCCACAAACAGCGCCGCAATGCGTAGTCGGGTCATGACGCCAGCCCCTCGGGCCCGATCGGGCGGACAGCGAAGACACTGCGCAGGTATCCCGTCGGACGCCCGCAGGTGCTGCACGCCGGGTGGGTGCCGCATCGGGACGCCATCTCGCGTTTGTCGCCCACGTAGGTCGCCATCGCCCATTGCACAGTAGCCACGCAAGCTCGACAGAGGGTCTCGACGACGTCGCCATCTGGCGTAAGTCCCATCTGGTCGCATCCGTCGATGGCGTGTATCTCGGCGACCGCCACCGCCGGCGCGCCGCATGCAGTGCCGGTCGACACCCCCTGGGCACTGCAGATGGGCTGCAGCGCGTGAAGTTGGTCCTCGATCGCCCGCACGGTATCCATCGCGGCATCTGATTTCCGATGGACCCAACGCCGGGCAAAGGCAGCGGCGTCCCGCATTCGATGCGGCAGCCACGGTGTTCGCTCGGCGCCGGAGCCGTATCCAGCAGACGATCGTTGAAATTGGCGAGGCTTCATCTGGTTTCTCCAATTCGTGGCGATGGCGTTCCCGCGGCGATCAAGGCAGCCAGCTCGTCCACCGTCATCGCGACCCGTTGCTCACATATGCGGCCCCAACACAGGTCCGGACATGGTCGGCTCCACGTACTGTCCGCTCGCGATGTGTTAAGCCAGCGTTCACCGACGTGGGATTAGTGGTCATCACCCGGCACCCTGATTCACCCGGGTGAACTGCCGAGGTTTGACAGCGAATTTGCCGGGGCGGCCGCGCGGTGCACTCGGGAGGCGGTCAGCCCCTCATCGGGACGCCGCAGAGGGCTTCGGCCCCGGCAGCACACCCGCCGGTGTGGCTACCCACGGCCTGTGGGAGCAGGCGGTCAATAGACGCGGCATTTCGCGGTAATGATTGTGGGGCAATGCTTTTGGCCGGCAAGCGTGCTGGCGTTAGGCGATGCCGTAGTCGTTTATCTTGCGGTAGATGGTCGCCCGCGACATTCCCAGGGCGCGAGCCGCCTCTTGCTTGTTGCCACCGTTGTCTTGCAGGCTACGGACAATCGCATCGCGCTCAAGGGCTTCCATTTGGGTGAGCTTTCGCCGCGTCATGGAGCGGCACTCCGGTGGCAACTTGTCCGCGCTGATGACGCCAGACCGTTGGCGGGCAACGGTTTCGGTCAGAACCCGCCGCAGCTGCGCGACGTTGCCCGGCCACGGCAGCCTGCTGAGGTGACGCATCGCATCGGGTGCCAGCTCCACATCCGCACCCCGGGTGATCTCGCGCAGCAACAGCGGCACCAATTCCTCGAGGTCGTCAATCCTGTGTCGCAGCGCCGGCACTGTGACGGTATGGGTAAACAGCGGCAGCAGCTGCTTGATCGGTGCCGAAGCAGGCGCGGAACTTCTGGTCGCCGCGATCCATCCCCGGCCTGCGCGCGTCGCCAGCACCGAGGTGATCGATTCCATTGTGTCCGCGTCGATGTCATCCACGTCGGCGATCACCACCGCGAAGTCCTCGTCGCCGGACTCGGCCGCCAGCTCGGCGACCAGACGCGTCGCGCTGGGAAACGCCTCGGCGCGCAGCACCCGAACGGCTCGGCCCGGCTTTACGTACCGCCCCACCGCCTGGGCGAGCCGCGCCCGACCGGATCCTTTCTCTCCCTCGATCATCACCCAGTGTCGGTCGCTGCAGCACTGTCGCACCTGCTGGCAGCAGCGCAGCCAGGCGCCGTCGTGGCCGGCCAGGCCGGGGATTCGAGTGGGCGCCGAGCGGCCGATTTGCGGGCGCTGCGAGCTTGTCTGGGTAGAAAGATCAACGTGGAAAACGACATTGGTCCGGCCGCCGCGTATGGTCGAGCGGTCGGCGGCGGTGATCTTGGCGATGTGCCCGCTGGGCAGAACAGCCAGCGCCGTGCCCGAGAGCGTGGAGCTGAGTAGATCCGAGGCGTGTTCCAGCAGCGCGGTCTGATCGTTACCATGAAGTGTCCGACGCAGATAGGGGTTCATCAGCACCACATCGCCACCGAGCGCAAGGATCCCGCCCGAAGAGCGTCGTGCCTGCCGCAGATAGGCCTCCAACAGCGCAGTCTCACCCTCATGAGCCACCACACGCATGCGATCCTCAATTTGGTGCGCGGCGCTGGTAGCCAGCGCCAGTAACAGTGGATCGGATTTGACGGATAGACAACTCAGATTGACGACGCCGACTATTCTGCGCGTTATCGGGTCACGGATCGGCGACCCCGCGCACGCGAAACCGAACCACATCGCGATGTAGTGCTCACCGCCGCGAATGAATGCGGGACGGCCAGTCTCCAGCGCGGTGCCAATGCCGTTGGTGCCCGCCGCATCTTCAGCCAAGCTATAGCCCGGTGCAATGCTCGTCGTGTCGAAGGCGTTGAGGACGGACACTTCTGGGGCGGTCCGTTCAACCACTACGCCATCGGTCGATGTCAGGAGAACGCCGACAGTGTGGGCAGCCAGGTCATCGGTGACGCGCTGCAGCACCGGTGCGGCCGCGCGCACCAACCGCGAGTCCCTATCGGGTTCGCGCACATAGGGCAGCTCAACCCGATCGGGGTCTAGGCGCAAAGCCTGCGACCGACGCCAGGAGTCGAGCACACTTGGAGGCAAGGTCTCCGCCTCCAAGGAGCCCTCGCAAAAGAACTGTTCCCTCATCCGGCGAACGTCGGTTTGGACGTCGGCCCGCAAGTTCATTGACGCATGGACCTCGCTCCCCAACCGCGCGGTGTTGCGGCCGCCCTCCCAATCCCGGCGTCTCAGATTGAGACGCGCAACCTGCGCAGATTGAGACGCTCAGTATACGCCCGCGGCGGTGTCATGAATCACGTCAGCTAGTCAGGCGATCCGACGCCGGCCCTCCCGGCACAAGCCGCCCGATGTAGCGCGACAACCACAACACGATCGAGCAGAAGGCATCGAGAAATGACCATCTATCAGCTGACCGATCGCTTGCATGTCGGCCGCACCGTACGCGTCCAAGCAGATGACATCGCACCGACGGTGGCCTCATGGCTGGCCGAATTGGGCGCCTGCAGTCCGTTGGCAGAGTTGCTCGGCCAGGCGGTGCACGATGGTGACTGGCCTGCCGTACACGGCATAGCCGACTATCTGTCGGTGGAAGTCCAGGTTGCAGCATGACATCGGGCGGGGCGCCGGGGCGGCTCCCCCGAGATCACGATCGCGGTCCGCTGCTATTGATCTACCGTCAAAAAGACCGGGGCCACGTCGCCGATTTTGCGTTGGGGTGGTTGACCAGGAGTGGCAGCAATGCCACCGCACCGTCGGGGAGCAGGCCCCGATGAGCGCGCAACCGGGTCCGTTGCAGCGGTCGAACGCGATCCCCAGCTGATGGGCCGGTGCAAAACGCCTACACTGGCGACCAGCGCTAGCGCTGGCGAGAACTGTGAACGACACAACGGGGAGGACTTCCGCCCGCCTACTTCACGTCGGGGGGCGGCCGTTCGCGTGAGCACCGCAAGGCCGTCGGGGAAGGTCCGCATACCGCCGATTCGTGGGCGGGCTGGCGAGCTGAAGGTGATCGGAGCGCTGATCGAGGCGCTGGCGCGGGGGCGCGGAGGCGTACTGGTCATCGAGGGGCCGCCGGGCATCGGCAAGAGCCGCTTGCTGACCGAGGTCTTGGCGCTCGCCGAGAAGGCCGGCGTTCGGGCACTATTCGGCGAGGCGTTCGAGTACCAGCAGACGGTGCCGTTTTTCTCACTGTTCATGGCGACCCTGCGCGCGGATCCCCCTGTCGGTGACGCGGAGGCTCTGCGTCGCTTGGGCACGTCGGCCGATCTCCGCTACTGGGTGGTGCGCGATCTGCAAGCCGCCATACATGCGGCCGCGGCCCGAATACCCTTGGCGATCCTCCTCGAGGACATCCACTGGGCCGACAACGCCACCCTGCTGGCGCTGCGATCGCTGGCCGCGACGCGGCCCGATGCCCCGGTGCTTTGGGTGTTGACCGCGCGAACCGGCGCCGGCGGACCGGCCGTTCGCGAGACGCTGACCGCGCTGGAACGCGAGGATGCCAAGTTTCTGCGGTTGACGGCCATGACACCGATTGCGGTAGCCGACGTCGTGCAAGACGCCGTGCGAGCCAACGCGGATGCGTCGCTCCTCAGTCTGGCGGACAAGGCGCACGGCAACCCCTTCCTGCTAACGGAGCTGCTGCGAGGACTGGACGAGGACGGCCGGCTCGATGTCAGCGGCGGCCGCGCGGTCGCCACCGGAGACACGTTGCCGCGACGGCTCAGCGACACCATGCAGCAACGACTCGACCAGCTCTCCGACGCCGCGAGCCAAGTCGTGCAGGTAGCCGCAGTGCTGCCTGACCAATTCTCGGCCCGGCTGCTCGCCGCGATGCTGGAGCGCCGACCGGCCGCCCTGGTATCGGCGGTAGAAGAGGCTGTCCGCGCCGACCTGATCATCGAAGACGGCGATCAGATGAGGTTTCGTCACGATCTGCTGCGCGAAGCGACGCGGCAATCGTTGCCGCAGTCGCTGCGCCGAGCGATGGAGCGGCAATCGGCGTCGGTCATGCTGGGGTTGGGCGCGGCCCCGGCCGAGGTGGCCACCCAGTTGGCGCGAAGCGCGGAGCCCGGCGACAGGGAGGCGATCGGCGCGCTCCGGCAGGCCGCTCAGTCGGTTGGCCGCGGCGATGCCGGCGCGGCCGCGGACTTGTGCAAGCGCGCATTGGAGCTGTTGCCTGCCGATGACGCTGAGCATGGGTCACTCGTCGCCGAAACGGTGGAGCTGCTCAACCGGGCCAGTCGCTACGGCGAGGCCGAAGAGTTGGCCGTTGCGGCGCTCTCGGAGGCGACCTCGCCCGAAGAAGAGGCCGAGATTCGCCTCCGGCTGCCGACGCTCACTAAGTACAGTGCCCAGCGACGCGTGAAGGAGAATCGGCGGGCGCTCAAGTTGGGCGGCGTCAGCGAAGTCACCCGGGCACGGCATCTGGCCTTGCTGGCATACAACCTGTTGTTCGACCAACGTGGGGAACACCGCGGGGCCGCCGAAGAGGCTGCCGGGGCCGCGGCATCGACCGGTGATCTCGAGTCAAGGATCGTGGCCGACGTCACCCTCGCTTGTCTTGACTGTGCGGACGGGTATGCGGGCCGGGCGCTGCACCGCCTCGAGAAGGCTCGTGCGCTTGCCCGCGCGAGTGATCCCACCGCAGCCCATGGCTTGGTCGCAGCGCACCACGCGAACTTACTGGCGGTGGTCGGCAGGTTGGACGACGCTTCAGCCCAGATCGCCGAGGGAACAGAGCAAGCCCGACGGGAACGCAACGCGATGGCCCTTGGTATCTGGGCCGATATTGACGCGTGGGTCCATCTCGCCGCGGGCCGGTTGGCCGCCGCTCGCGCCGCGGTTGAATCCCTGCCTCGCCCACAGGCGACAGGGGCGACCGACCTGGACATGATCCGCATGGCGCTGCTGGCCGAAGTGGCGGTGCACACCGATGACCGAAACTTGCTGCAGCAGATGGTCAACGACGCTCGTAACGCCTACCCCGCCGGCGCATCCACGGTACGTCGGGCATCGGCGCAGGTGCTCGCACTGGCGGCATGGCAGCACGACGACGTCCATGACGCGATGCGCTGGCTCGGGGACATCACCCTGCTCGGAACACCAATCACGCCTGAGGTCTTAGATCTGGTGATCTTGAGTGCGCACGTGGCCTCGGCCGCCGGTGATGCCGGCTTGCGCGCACGTGTCCTGCAAGCCACCGAGGCGCTGGAGCGTGAGCGGCCACCGGCGCCGCTATTGGCGGGAGTGGCCGGATATGCGCGCGGGATTCTCGAGCGTGACGCCGATGCGTTGGTGGCTGCCGCGAAGTTGCTTCGTTCGTCGGCGCGGCCGCTTCTTTACGCAAGCGCTGCCGAGGACGCCGGCGGAGAGCTCAGTCGCGCACAGCGCAACGGGGAGGCGCTCGACCAGCTGAACGCGGCATTCGACACCTACATCGAGTGCGAAGCGATTGCCGATGCCCGCCGGGTCGGCCGCGCACTGCGCCGGTTAGGTGTAGAGCGCCGCATCGTCACGCACCCGCGGGCAAAAACGGGCTGGGACAGCCTCACCGACGCCGAATTGAAGGTCGTCAACCTCATCGCACAGGGCGCGACCAACCGCGAGGTCGCCACGCACCTGTACCTTTCCCCCCACACGGTGAAAACCCACGTGCACAACGCGTTTGCCAAGCTGGGCATTGCCTCCCGCGCCCAATTGGCGCACCTCATGCGCGGCGCTGATTGACCGACAGCAAATCGGGTGGATGATGTGCGCGGGCCTACAATGACGTGCATTGCAATGGCAGTCCGGTAAACGGTAGACAGGACACCCGGTGGGGCCTTCAACCGGCGTATTTGATGTCAGCGGTCAGCGGCGGGTCACTCCGCCGATTCGTGGGCGGGCAGACGAGCTGAAACTGATCGGCGCGCTGGTTAACGCGGTGGCTCAGGGGCGCGGGGGCGTGCTGGTCATCGAGGGCCCGCCCGGCATCGGCAAGAGTCGGTTGCTGACCGAAGTGTTGGCGCTGGCCGACAAGTCCGGGGTGCGCACCTTGTTCGGAGAGGCGTTCGAGTACCAGCAGACGGTGCCGTTTTTCTCGCTGTTCATGGCCACTCTGCACGCCGATCCCCCGGTCGGGGACGCCGAGGCGTTGCGCGCGCTGGGCGGCTCGGCCGATCTGCGCTACTGGGTGGTGCACGATTTGGCCGACGCGATTCATGCGGCGGCCGCGGAAACCCCGCTGGCGATTGTGTTGGAGGACATCCACTGGGCCGACAACGGCACGGTGTCGGCGCTGCGGTCGCTGGCCACCGCGCGCACGGATGCGGCGGTGTTGTGGGTGTTGACCGCGCGCACCGGGGCCGGCGGACCGGCGGTGCAAGAGACCTTGTCGGTGCTGCGCCGCGCGAATGCCACATTCGTGCGATTGGCGGCCATGACGCCGGACGCGGTCGCCGACATGGTCCAAGACGCGGTGCGGGCGAAAGCCGATGTGTCGCTGCTGAACCTGGCCGCCAAGGCGCACGGGAATCCGTTTTTGGTCAGCGAGCTGGTCGGTGGTCTGGGCGAGGAGGACCGACTCACTGTCACCGGCGGGCATGCGGTCGCGACTGGAGAGGGGTTGCCGCGACGGCTGGGCGTCGGTATGCAGCAGCGACTGAACCTGCTCTCCGACGAGGCATCAGAGGTGGTGCGGGTGGCAGCGGTGCTGCCGGATCGGTTTTCGGCCGGGTTGTTGGCCGCGGTGCTGGACCGGTCGCCGACGTCGTTGCTGTCGGCGCTGGAGGAGGCGGTGCGCGCGGATCTTTTCTTCGACGACGGCGAGAGGTTGAGGTTTCGGCACGACTTGCTGCGCGAGGCCACCCTGCAGTCGGTGCCGCAGTCGCTGCGGCGGGCGATGGAGCGCCAGTCTGCGTCGGTCATGCTGGGGATGGGCGCGGCGCCGACGGAGGTGGCCACCCAACTGGCGCGCAGCGCCGAGCCCGGCGACACGGAGGCGATCGGCGCGCTGCGCCAAGCCGCGCAATCGGTGGGCCACAGCGATGCGAGCGCGGCCGCGGACTTGAGCAAGCGTGCGCTGGAGCTATTGCCCCCCGGCGATGCTGACCACGGGTCACTGGTCGGCGAAACGGTGGAATGGCTCAACCGGGCCAGCCGCTACGGCGAGGCGGAAGAATTGGCCGTTGCAGCGCTCTCGCAAGCGGGCTCGCCTGAAGAAGAGGCCGAGATTCGCCTCCGGCTCCCGGCGCACACCAAGCACAGCACCCAGCGGCGGGCGGAGGAGAATCGCCGCGCGCTGCAGTTGGGCGGCCTCAGCGAGGTCACCCGAGCCCGGCATCTGGCGTGGCTGGCCTACAACCTGGCGTTGCAGGACCAAGGTGGGCAACGGCGCACGGCAGCCGACGAGGCTGCCGCGGCCGCGGCAGTCACCGGTGATCTCGAGGCCACGATCATGGCCGACGTCACCCTCGCTTTGCTCGACGCTGGTGAGGGGTACACGGGCCGCGCCGTAGGCCGCCTCGAAGAGCTTGGTTCGCTCGCCTACACGAATGATGCGGCATTAGCTCATGGCTATGCCGGAATGCATTACGCAAACCTGCTGGCAGTGGTCGGTCGGTTGGACGACGCGACGGCCCGGGTCGCCGACGGCATCGTGCAAGCCCGCCGGGAAGGCAACACGATGGCCCTCAATATGTGGACCGTCTTTAGTGGGATTGTCCACCTCGCCGCGGGCCGGCTGTCGGCCGCTCGTGACGCGTCGGAGTCCCTGCCGCCCCCACAGCCGACAGGCGCGACCGAGCCGGACATACTGCGCATGGTGATTCTGGCGGAGGTGGCGGTACACGTCGATGACCGAAACTTGTTGCAGGAGATGGTCAATGACGCACAAGATGCCTACTCCGCTGGCTCAGCCGCCGTACGTCGAGGATCGGCGTATGTGCTCGCGCTGGCGGCGTGGCAGCGCGACGGCGTGCATGACGCGATGCGCTGGCTCGGCGACGTCACACTACTGGGAACCCCACTTTTCCCCCATGCATTAGTTCGGCTGATCTTGGGTGCGCGGGTGGCATCGGCCGCCGGTGATGCCGGCTTGCGCGCACGTGTCCTCCAGGCCACCGAGGTGCTGGAGCGTGAGCGGCCCGCGGTGCCGCTGTTGGCGGGGGTGGCCGCGTATGCCCGCGGGATACTCGAACGTGACGCCCAGGCGCTGGCGGCTGCCGCGGAGTTGCTTGAATCGTCGGCGCGGCCGCTCCTTTACGCCGCGGCCGCCGAGGATGCCGGCGCGGAACTCGCCCGCATCGATCGTAATGATGCGGCGGTTGCTCAGCTCAATGCCGCATTCGACACCTACACGCGCCACGAGGCCATTGCCGACGCCCGCCGGGTAGGCCGCGCGCTGCGCGGGTTGGGGGTGGAACGCCGCATCGTCACGCACTCGCGGGCAAAGACGGGCTGGGACAGCCTCACCGACTCCGAACTCACGGTCGTCAATCTGATTGCACAGGGCGCGACCAACCGCGAGGTCGCCACGCAGCTGCACCTTTCCCCCCACACGGTGAAAACCCACGTGCACAACGCTTTCGCCAAGCTGGGCATCACCTCGCGCGCCCAGTTGGCGCAGCTCATGCGCGGCGTTGATTGATCGACAGCAAATCGGGTGGATGACGTGCGCGGGCCTACAATGACGTGCTGTGCAATGGCAGTCCGGTAAACGGTAGACAGGACACCCGATGGGGCCTTCAACCGGCCTTTTTGACGTCGGCGGCCAGCGCCTGGTCACTCCGCCGATTCGCGGGCGGACAGATGAGCTGAAACTCATCGCTGCACGGGTCACCGCGGTGGCCCAGGGGCGCGGGGGTGTGCTGGTCATCGAGGGCCCGCCCGGCATCGGCAAAAGTCGGTTACTCACCGAGGTGTTGGCGCTGGCCGACAAATCCGGAGTGCGCACCTTGTTCGGGGAGGCGTTCGAGTACCAGCAGACGGTGCCGTTTTTCTCGCTGTTCATGGCCACCCTGAACGCCGATCCCCCGGTGGGAGACGTCGAGGCGCTGCGCCAATTAGGCGGCTCGGCCGATCTGCGCTACTGGGTGGTGCACGATCTGGCCGACGCAATCCATGCGGCGGCCGCGGAAACCCCGCTGGTGATTGTGTTGGAGGACATTCACTGGGCCGATAACGCCACCCTCTTGGCGTTGCGGTCGCTGGCCGCGCGTCCGGATATGGCGGTGCTGTGGGTGTTGACCGCCCGCACCGGCGCCGGCGGGCCGGCGGTGCAGGAAACCTTGTCACTGCTGCACCGTGCGAATGCCACATTCTTGCGATTGGCGGCGATGACACCGGACGCGGTCGCCGACATGGTCCAAGACGCCGTGCGGGCAAAAGCCGATGTGTCGCTATTGGATCTGGCCGCCAAGGCGCACGGGAATCCGTTTCTGGTCAGCGAGCTCATCGGGGGTCTGGGCGAGGAGGACCGACTCACTGTCACCGGCGGGCGTGTGGTGGCCACCGGAGATGCGCTGCCGCGACGGCTCGGCGTCGGTATGCAGCAGCGACTGAACCTGCTCTCCGATAGTGCTTCGGAGGTGGTGCGGGTGGCCGGAGTGCTGCCGGACCGGTTCTCGGCAGGCTTGCTGGCCGCGATGCTGGACCGGCAGCCAGTCTCATTGCTGTCGGCGCTGGAGGAGGCGGTGCGCGCGGATCTATTCGTTGAAGACGGTGCGCAGTTGAGGTTTCGGCACGACTTGCTGCGCGAGGCCACTCGCCAGTCCTTGCCGCAGTCGCTGCGGCGGGCGATGGAGCGCCAATCAGCGTCCGTCATGCTAGAGATGGGCGCGGCCCCTACCGAGGTGGCCACCCAGCTGGCACGCAGCGCCGAACCAGGAGACCGGGAGGCGATCGAGGCACTACGGCAAGCCGCTCAATCGGTTGGCCGCGGCGACGCGAGCGCGGCCGCGGACTTGACCAAGCGCGCGTTGGAGCTGTTGCCCGCCGACGACGCTGAGCATGGATCCCTGGTCGCGGAAACGGTGGAGTGGCTCAACCGGGCCGGCCGCCACGGCGAGGCCGAAGAATTAGCCGTTGTGGCGCTCTCGGAGGCGGTCTCTCCCGAAGTCGAGGCCGAGATCCGCCTCCGGTTCCCGGCGCACACCAAACACAGCACCCAGCGGCGGGCGGAGGAGAATCGCCGAGCGCTCCAGTTGAGCGGCATCAGCGAGGTCACCCGGGCGCGGCATCTGGCCTGGCTGGCCTACAACCTTGTGTTGCAAGACAAAAGAGGGCAACAGCGCACGGCAGCCGACGAGGCTGCCGCCGCCGCGGCGGCCACCGGTGATCTCGAGGCCACAATCATGGCCAAGGTCACCCTCGCTTTGCTCGACATTGGTGAGGGGCACAGGGTCAGCGCCCTAGGCCGCCTCGAACAGCTTTGTTCGCTCGGCTACACGAATGATGCGGCCTTGGCGCATCATTATGCCGCGATGTACTACGCAATCCTGCTGGCAGTGTTCGGCCGGTTGGACGACGCGGCGGGCCGGATTGCCAACGGCGCAGGGCAGGCCCGCCGGGAAGGCAACGCGATGGTCCTCAATATGTGGACTGTCATTGGTGGGATTGTTCACCTCGCTGCGGGCCGGTTGTCGGCCGCTCGCGATGCGGCTGAGCCCCTGCCGCCCCCACAGCCGACAGGCGTGAGCGAGCCGGACCTGCTGCGCATCGTGGTTATGGCCTCGGTCGCGGTGCGCACGGATGACCGAAACGTGTTGCAGCAGATGACCAATGACGCACACGAGGCCTACTCCACCGGCTCACCTGCCATCCGTCGAGGAGCGGCGTATGTGCTCGCGCTGGCGGCCTGGCAGCGCGACGACGTCCACGAAGCGGTGCGCTGGCTCGGCGGCGACATCGCCCTACTCGGAACACCACTGCAGGTCTATGCCTTCGATCGGCTGATCTTGAGTGCGCGGGTAGCCTCGGCCGCCGGTGATGCCGGCCTGCTCGCACGGGTCTCGCAGGCCACCGAGGTGCTGGAGTGCGAGCAGCCCGCGGTGCCGCTGTTTTCAGGGGTTGCCGGATATGCGCGCGGGATACTCGAGCGTGACGCCACAGCATTGGTGGCCGCTGCGGAGTTGCTTCGTTCGTCGTCGCGGCCGCTTCTCTACGCAGGCGCTGCCGAGGACGCCGGCGGCGAGCTGGCTCGCGCGCAGCGCAATCCGGAGGCGCTCGACCAGCTGAACGCGGCATTCGACACCTACATCGAGTGCGGGGCGACGGCGGATGCCCGCCGGGTCGGCCGCGCGCTGCGCCGATTGGGTGTGGAACGACGCATCGTCACGCACCCGCGGGCGAAATCGGGCTGGGACAGCCTCACCGACTCCGAACTCACGGTCATCAACCTCATCGCACAGGGCGCGACCAACCGCGACGTCGCCACGCAGCTGCACCTCTCCCCCCACACGGTCAAGACCCACGTCCACAACGCATTTGCCAAACTGGGCATTGCCTCCCGCGCCCAATTGGCGAAGCTCATGCGCGGCAGTGATTGACCGACATGTCAAATCCGGGGCCGCTAGTACTGCATCCATCCGGCCCTAAACATCAACCCTCGGGCGATGGTTTTTCGCTGCCCGCACGACGACCGTAGTTGTCGACAAGTAATCACGTACTCACCGAGCGACGGTCGAGACGCAGCCATACACCGGCCAGTGAGCACACAAGGGAAAGAGCGAACAATGCTGAACGCAGCCTACGGAATGCTGGCAATGCTGCCAGTGACGTTCTGGGATTGCCGGGTACGCGATGGTGTCGCGATGACCGCAAGCTGGCCGCCGAATCAGCAAGCGGCGCTATCGATACCGACCCGCTGGCACGACGCGCGGTCAATGGCGAACTTGCAACCATGATCCAACGATTCCGTGCCAGGCGGGCACAAAAACGCCGTGAACAAAGGGAATTGAAAGCATGGCTACAGATAACCGCGAACCCACTTTGGTAGAGGTTGTTGGCCATGCTGATGGCCAGACGATGTTGCTCCTGTAGTCAGGCAACCAATCACGTTCTACCGCTCGCGACCGCCTCGTAATTCAGATTCGGCGACCGCCCCGTCGCTCAATGAGCGGGGAGCATCCTATGTTCAGCTGTCCCTTTTAGAAAAGGCCCACGAAGCGGCCGCGGCCTCGCTTCCTTTTCGCGGTTGCCCCTGTGAAGGTCGCGATGGAGCCGGAAGTGTCTTACCTGCCGAGCCCGATCAAGCTTCGCGATTATGCCGCCGGCGTCATGGCCACGTTCAGCTCGGTCGCCGAATATCTCGGCGGTGTTTGGTCCTGCCTTTCTCAAACCATGACCCTGAACCGTCGGCTGTGCGGGTTCCGCCTCCACGGTTTCCGCCGCGTCGGCCTAGTACTAGACCCATCCGGGCCTAAACATCAATCCTCGGGCGATGGTTTTGCGGTGCCCACACGACGACCGTAGTAGTCGACAACTAATCACGTACTCACGCAAAGCGACGGTCCAGCTGGGCCACACACCGTGCCGGTGAGCACACAAGGAAAAGAGCGAACAATGTTGAATGCGGCGCTTGGAATGCTAGCGATGGTGCCAGTGGCGTTCGGTGTCGCCGGGTACGCGATGGTGTCCCGATGACCGCCGGTCACGCCAGCTCGCTCCCCGAACCAGCAAGCGAGACTGGACATCTCGATGCGCAGGCAAGTCGGGCTAGCTGAGGGGACAACGACGATGCTCAGCTACCTGATCGTTTCCGGACTGTGCCTGCTGCTGATTCTCCATATCGTCTGCAGGGTGTGGCAGAACGCACTCGAGATACACGGCGCCACAGAAAACCTCGACAGAGCGCGCGACTTTGCAGCACGAGGACAGCAAGCGGCCACCGACAGCGAGCCCAACTCCTCAAGGACAGGTTGGCTGGAATCCGCCCCGCCGAAATACTGCCATGGCCGCTAACAAAGCGATGACGCCGCAGACGCCGCCAACCCGATGCAGCCGTAGGCGAATGCCCGGCACACGCCGATCGCTGGCCTGCGACCGCATAGTCACCACGAGCGATGGCGTCTCGCTGTCTGTTCGCGACTGGGGGTCTCGCGCCGCCGGCCATACAGTCGTACTCCTCCACGGCTTTTGCTTGAACAAAGAGTCCTGGAAGATCCAGATGACCCAGCTGATCCGTCGCTGGGGCAACAACGTCCGGGTGATCAGTTACGACCACCGTGGTCACGGCGACTCCGGAAATGCGTCGATGCACACCTATCGGATCGACCGACTCGCCGACGACCTCGCCGAGGTGCTGGTCGCGCTTGGCATTACGGGCCCGCTCACCCTGGTAGGGCACTCCATGGGCGGCATGACGGCCCTGGCCTACCTTGGCCGCCCCGCCGGCAAGCGTCCCGTTGAGCCCGAGAGCCTCGTTCTCGTCGCCACTGCCGCGGGAAAGCTCGGCTCGCACGGCCTCGGCCGGCTGCTGAACACCCCCGCGACAAACATGCTCTACCACCTCGTCCACCACATGCCTCGTGGAGGCACCGATGAGGTCATTCAATTCCTCGCCCGGCCGGTTTGCGCGGCACTGACCAGGTATAGCGGATACGGTGACGCCGCCCCGAAACCGTTGGTCGCGATGTCCGCGGAAGCCATCAACGCCACCCCGTCGATGACCAAAGTCGGCTTCCTGCGCGCTCTAAAAGACTACGACTGCTCTCAAACCCTGAGCTCTATTACGGCCAAGACAACGATCATCAGTGGAGGAGCCGACAAGCTCACGCCGATCTGGCACGCCCGCGAGCTGGCCGACGGCATCCCCGGGGCGACAGTCATCCACCGGCCCACCGCAGGACACACACTTTTGCATGAAATCCCGCAGGTGATCACCGCAGCAATCAGCTCCGCCATCGCCGGCGGCGGCGCGGCTCTCGCGCCTAGAAGCCAGGTCAGTCGGCTGGCACAGTCCGACGCCCTAGCCTGCATCGTCGACCATTGCGCTTCAGCATCTAAAGCGTCACCCGCCGAAGGTGAGGAGCGAGTGTCATGACCCGGCCAGGCAGAGCCTCCGCTTTACTCGCAGTCCTCGCAGGCGATTACGCGATCCTGATGTTGAATCAATTCTCAGCCAACCGATTTCGACGCCTCTGCGGGTTTCTGTGCAGTTGCCCTACTCGGGCAGCTCTTTTCGAGTATGTCTTTGACGCACCTTATGCGCCGCTCAGATTGACCAGCGCGTCAAATATCAAGGCCACTAGGTATACACCGACCCGGCCCTAAAGATCACCCGCTGGTCGATGGTGACGGCGGTGCCCGCGCTGCCAACGTAGTCATTGAGCTCTGGATCGCCACGACCGCAACCGCTCTGGAACCGGCGCCGGAGAGCAACGACGCAGGGAATTGAGAAAACGATGATGAGCACAGTGTTGGGAATGTTGATGATGATGCCGGTGGTGTTCGGCGTCAGTGGGTACGTGTTGGTGAGCCGACGACCATGAGCACGAAGACGACGACAAGCCGCCCGCGGGCTCCCAAACGGTGTCTCACTTTGAGACGCTCACTCACCTCATGTTGAGACGCTCACCATCCGCGCGCCGCGGTGTGATGAGTTGCAGGAGTCATCCCATCGATGGGAAAAGGGGAGAAATACGGTGAGCGGACACAGCGCGAGCGCAACTCACGAGAAAATCCTCGAGCCGTTGGCGGCAGATGCATCTGTCAGCCGAAACGGGCACCGCCGGCCTGCGCCGGATGAAATCCGGGAGAACCGATCTGGTTCAATAGCATTACCGCGATTGCCGGGCCGAACGGGCCCGCCCGAGCCTACAGAGAATAATTGGGATGCCGAGACGCCAGCGCCCACCCGAGAGGCGTCGACGAGGCTCCCCGTCCTGCCGCCGGGGTCAACGGATTCGCAAAGCTCGGACATGAGCGGCTCGGCTGGACGCAGCGACAAGCGCTCGGGAGAAGCCGGCGCGCGAGCAGTTCTGCTCGCCACCAAACTTCACGTCCCGGCCATGGGGAGCCAGCTCGTTCACCGGACCGCCCTGCTGGACGTACTGTCATCGGGACGCCACCGCAAGCTGACCCTGTTGAGTGCGCCGGCGGGCTGGGGCAAGACGACCGTGCTGGCGCAGTGGGCCCTGGCCGCAGGCGAGGACGACCGCTTTGGCTGGCTATCGCTTGAATCCTCCGACAACGACCCCGTGTGGTTTTGGATGTACGTGATCGCCGCCCTGCAGAACACCAGTCCCGGGGTGGGGATCCGCGCGGTCGAACTCCTCGCGATGGGCGCCGACCCAGTGCAGGTCGTACTGCCGACCCTGCTCAATGATCTGGACACCATCGCCAGCCCGATGGTGCTCATCCTGGACGACTACCACATGGTGGTAAGTCGAGCGGTCCATGAGCAGCTGGCATTCTTCATCAGCCGGTTGCCGGCGAATCTTCACTTGGTGCTAGCCACCCGATCGGATCCTTTGCTGCCGTTAGCGCGACTGAGGGCCGGCGGCGACCTTGCCGAACTGCGCACCGACGATTTACGTTTCGGAGCCGTTGAGGCGGAGCATCTGCTGAACGATGTCCTCGGCTTGGACTTGACTCACGCAGACGTTCGACTGTTGCACCGACGCACCGAGGGGTGGGCTGCCGGCCTCTACCTTGCCGCACTGTCGCTTGCCGGGCGTGCTGATACCCCCACGTTCATCAAGACGTTCGCCGGGGACAACCGTCATATCGTCGACTACTTGATGGCCGAGGTGCTTGACGGTCAGCCGCCGCAGCTGCGCAGCTTCTTGCTACGTACGTCGGTCTTGGGACGGCTCAGCGGTCCGCTATGCGACGCGGTGCTGCAAACGTCTGGCTCCGCCTCGGTATTGGAGCAGATCGAGCGCGAAAACGTTTTCGTGGTGCCACTGGACATGTCGCGCGAGTGGTATCGCTACCACCAGCTGTTCGGAGAGTTGCTGCGCACCGAGCTGCGTCGCACCGAGCCCGATCTTTTCGAAGATCTACACCGACGAGCCGCGACCTGGTTCGAGACCGAGGGCCTCATCGATGAGGCCGTCCGCCATCTGGTCGCCGGAGGCGATATCGCGCGCAGCGCTGATCTGATCGCGGCCGACTGGGCCGACGAATTCAACGGGGGCGGCGTGTCGACCGTCTCCGGCATGCTTGATCTGCTTCCCGAAGAGACCGTTCAACAGGACCCGCGGCTGAGCGTGGCCCGCGCGTGGATCGCCCTGAGCACTGGCCAACTCGATGACGCGGCGGAGTGGATCGAGGCAGCGGAGACGCGATCCGGGGCGGACGGCGCGGATGATGACGCCATCAGCGCTCAGGTCGTCGTGTTGCGCGCGGTCCACTCGTTCAAGACGGCGGAAGTCGCCGCGGCGCTTGAGATGGCGCGCCGGGCGACCACTCTGGAACTCGGCGACGCGCCGCTGGGCCGAGCAAGCGCCTACTGCACCTATGGATCCGCGCTGTACTTTTCGGGCAGCACCGACGAGGCCCGAGCCGCATTCCTGCGGGCCCTGGAGCTGGCCGAGAAGGTGGGCGATCGTCGCGCCCGCTCCTACGCGTTGGGCCATCTGGCGCTGATTTCGGCCGAACAGGGCCGGCTCGCCGATGCCGAACGCCAGATCCGCCGGGCTTCCGGCAGTTCCCGGGACCTGGCGAATGCTGAACACCTCGTGGACGTGATGGTGTCGCTTGCCACAGCCGAACTCCTGCGTGTGCGCGGTGATGCGGCTGCGGCGGCGTCCGCTGCAGACATGGCCGTCATGTCGGCCCGCCAGGGTGGAGCCATCCTCGAGGTGGCCAAGGCGCTGTTTGTCCGGGCACAGGTCCTCGAGCATCTCGGCGACCACCAGACCGCGCAGGCCGCCCTCGAAGAGGCCGGTGCCCTGGTGTGCGATTGCGCCGACGCTGGCATCGCATCGAGGCTGCTCCCTTCGGTCGGGCCGAGCGGCCGCGGTGGGGCGACTGCCCGCAGCGGCGGGTGTATCGCGGGTGAGGAGCTGACCCCCAAGGAGCTTGAGGTTCTTCGCCTGCTCGCCACCCGGTTATCGCGACGTGAGATCGCCGAGCGGCTCTACGTCTCGCTCAATACCGTGAAGACCCACCAGCGCGCGGTGTACCGCAAACTGCGCGTCGAGCACCGCAGCTCGGCGGTCAGCCGGGCGCGAGAACTCGGCCTGTTGTGATTCGCCTGCCGGCACCCCGCGGGCGGCGGCCGGTCACCAATCGTCGCGTCTGAGAACGCCTCGCATTGTTCACCGCGGTGTCCGCTTGCCCACTGTCGGAGCCGAAGGCCGTTGCACCCCAATCACCCGGGTGAATCGGTGACGCGGACGATGACAACTCACCCCGGCAACGGACAGGATGTGCCCCATGGCAACAACGGTTGACTGCCCAGCAGAGGCGATGCACGGGATGCAGTGCCCGACATCCTCACCAAGGCGTTGGTGACATCGCCAATGCAATTCCTGGTGGCTATGCACTACCGCGATATCGCAGGACTCCGGTACCGAGAGAGCGCCGAAACCATGGCGCGCTGCGAAGGCACCGTCTCGTGGCGTCCGCACGACGGGCGCCGATGATGAACCTTGGTGAGAACCACACCCGAGCTGTGCTCATCGTCACGAGGCAAATAATCCTGCTGCGCGCATTTGTGCTGCTGGCATCGTGGGCGATCGGACTATTGGTTGCGGCTTGGATCGTTCCCAGAGTTTCGTTGTCTTTGCCGGGATTCATCGTCGCCGTAGTGATCTTCGCGGTAACGCAGGCGATCCTGTCCCTGTCAATCTTGAAGCTGCCCCATCGGTACGCGTCACTGCTCCTTGGGGGTACCGGCTTGGCATTGACGATCGTCGCGTTGATCCTCGCGTCGGTATTGACGCGCGGGCTCACGATCGACGGCATGGCATCCTGGCTCGCGACGACGGTTGTGGTGTGGCTCGTGACAACGATTGGGGCAATACCTTGCCCGACCTGCTCATCCGCGACGAGGCCGGCTCGCCCTGAAACAACAGTGCGCAAAAGTTCTGACATCTCGTCAACAACGGAAGGAGCGGTGAATGGGAGACACGCATGACGATCCGACGGATCACTCCCGGACCACTCAACCGCACGCGGGTATCGCGATGAAGGACAACTTCTTCTGGCCGGGGTTGATCCTGCTGGTCATAGCGATGGTCGCGCTGATCAGTACGGCGGCAACCGCCGCCTACCGGCATTACGAATGGCTCTCCACCACGGTGCTCATCGCCGTTCTCGGCGTGGTTGCCGGAGCGCTGTGGCTCGTCACGGAGAATCGCCACGTCACCCGAATCGATGCGGAATGGGACGCCGCGCACCGAGGCAGCCGGACGCTTCGGCGCACTCGCTAATCGGGTTAGCGACCGTGGATTCACTCAACATGAGCCACAGGCTATTTCGCGTTTGTCGACGCCTTGACGAGGCGGCGCTGCTGTAGTGGTGCGCTAGTGCCGACCCGACCGAGGGGTTGGCGTGCGCGGTGACGGTACGCGAATCGCCTCGATCGCACCATCTTCGAGGAAACCGCGCCGCAGACGCGCTCCTCGTGCGTCTCTCACCCGGGTGAATTGCCCGCGCGGATGAGGACAGCTCACCCCTTGAGCAGAGATAGTGATCGGTGATCCGAGCCACGACCGTGCACCGCCTGGATCACCGTCTCGACGAACTGCGCCGCCAACGAAGACGGTGCGAGATTCGGCGGCAGCCATGTGGTGAAACGACACACAGAACGGAGACCGCATGTTACAGAATGAGGCCACTTCCATGTTGACTGATGGCCGAGGCAAGTCTCGAACGACCGGCATCGCGTCTCTGGTCGCGCGGTATGGTCTGGTCATAGTCCTGGCCTGGTTCGGTGCCATGAAGTTCACTTACTATGAATCCCATGGTATTTCACATTGGGTGGCCAATAACCCCTTGATGAGTTGGGTCTACAACATCATGTCCATCGACGCCTTTGGTCGATTGAACGGATCAATAGAATTGATCACTGCGGCACTGCTGGCCCTCAAGCCGTGGTTCCCGAAGGCTTCCGTGGTGGGCGGCATATTCGCCTCCTTGTTCTTCGTGACCACGCTGAGTTTCATGATCACGACGCCAGGCACCGGCGAGGCGTCTGCTGGTGGCTTTCCCGTCTTGTCCGCCGACGGGGAGTTCTTGATGAAGGACATTGCGCTCATAGGCTTGGCGCTGTGGCTGCTGGCGGACGCGATTGACGCGACCCGGGACAGGCGACACTCGCCGAAACGGACCGACACATCCCGCTGATTCTCCGCACGCGGGGGCAGCCGCATAACCCTGCTCACGAAGGCATGGGCGACCTCGCCGGTGGGCAGCTTGGCTGCCGATCTTCTGACACACGGCCGGGGCTCCCGAACAGATGTTGCGTCGCCGCGCTCGGATTGGCGGCCACGCGTAGGAGAGGTTTGCCGGGTGCCAGAAAACGATTCAAGGCGGTGAAAGTGGTGTCGCCAACCCTGCTAGATGTGTCCCGATGGCAGTTCGTCATCACGATCGTCTTCCACATGACGTTCCCTGCCATCACGGTCGGCTTGTCGGTGTTCTTGACGGTCGTTTATGGTCTGCACCTTCGCACCGGTCACGACATCTATCTGCAGATCTTTCGGTTCTGGAAGCGCATATTCGCGGTCGGATTTGGGTTGGGGGTCGTCAGCGGAACCGTGATCACCTTCGAGTTGGGTTTGAACTGGGGGCGTTTCGCCAGCGCCACCGGGCCCATCTTGGGGCCGATCATCGGCATGGAGGTGGTGAGCGCGTTCTTCGTCGAAGCCGCGTTCATCGGCGTGATGCTTTATGGCGACGGGCGAGTCAAACCGCGGACGATGTTCTTGTCGTGCTGCATGGTTGCACTGGGCACGGTGTTGTCGACCCTCTGGATCCTGGCCGCCAATTCTTGGATGCAGACCCCGGCCGGTTATCGAATTGACCACGGTCGGTTCGTGCCCGACAACTGGTGGTCGATCATCTTCAACCCGTCGTTCTCACTTCGCTTCCCGCACATGCTGTTGGCCGTGATCATCTCAGCCGCCCTGTTTGTTGGGGGGATCGCGGCCTATTACCTCATCCGCAAGCGACACGACCAGTTCGCTCGGCGCACGTTTTCCATCGCGCTGGGAGTTCTTGCGCTGCTCATCCCCGTCCAGGTCTTCTACGGCGACAAAGTCAGCTTCATGGATGCCCATTACCAGATGGCGAAATTCGCTGCGTTCGAGGGTGATTGGGATTCGACCAACACCGGCTACAACCTGGTCGTGGTTCCTGACCAACCACATCAGCGCAACCGGGTGCAGATCAGCGTCCCCAAGATGGGCAGCGTGATCAGGGGTGACCTGTCTGGCCACACACCGTTGCCCGGCCAACTCCAGATTCCCCGCGATCGACAGCCCAATAGCTGGTCGGTGTTTTGGGGATTCCGGGTGATGTTCTACGCCGCCACGGTCATGCTGTTCGCCGCAGTCACCAGCGTCGCACTGCGACTGCGAGGCCGGTTGTTCGTGGCGCGCTGGTTTCACCGGTTGATGCTGTGGCTGACACCACTGGGTGTCGTTGCGATCATCGGTGGCTGGGTGACCGCGGAGACGGGACGCCAGCCCTACCTCGTGTACGGGATGCTGCGCACCGATCAGGGCGTCTCCCTTATCGCATCACCCGCGGTCCTCGCCTCGTTCTTCTCTTTCCTGGTCCTGTACCTGGCGCTGTTCGGCACCTGGATCGCCTATGTGGTTCGGACCGTGCGGCGGGGTCCTGACCCGCGCGACCTGGAGATCGGGCCACCAGGTTCAGCCTCCGTCGCCGACGTTATTGCCGCCGGGGAGGCGCGATGACCGCGACGATTTGGTTTTGCTTGGTGCTCGTGTTCTGCCTGGGCATGTACGTGGTGCTGGACGGATACGACCTCGGCGTCGGGATGCTGACCCTCACCCAACGGGACATCAATACCCGCCGTGAACTGATCGAGGTGGTTGCGACCGCATGGGATGGCAACGAGACGTGGCTGATCCTGTTCGGGGTAACGCTTTTCGGGGGCCTACCGACCGCCTATGGCGCCGCACTGCCCGCGCTGTATGTGCCGATCGTCGTGATGCTGCTGGCGCTGGTGTTCCGCGGCGCGGCAATCGAGAGGGTGTCCAGCACCGTCGGCGTGCCCCAGGGTGGGGCCTGGCGTTCGGCGTGGGATCGCTGGTTGCGGCCTTCGCACAGGGCGTGACGATCGGCGGGGCACTTAGCGGGATCGCCGTCACCAATGGCCAATTCTCAGGCGGCACTTTCGATTTCATGACCAGCTACGCCTTGCTGACGGGTGTCACCACGGTCGTAATGTACGGCGCCGCCGGCGCGGCGTACGTCCAGCTGAAGACCACCGGCGCGTTGCGGGCACGGGCTGCGTCGTTGGGCCGTCTGCTTGCCCTGGCCACCGGCGTTCTCACGCTCGCTTGCGCGACGCTGTTGGTGCCCTTGACACCGGTGCGCATCGGTGCGGCGGGTGGGGCGGCGACGGTACTCGCCGTTGTCGCCGCGGTCGCGGCGCTGGCAGGTCTCGCCGCATCGCTGTGGGCGTTCGGCCGTCGCCCTGACGAACGTCCGATGATCGGGATCGTCGCGGCCGAAGCGTTCGGCCTGGTGGCACTGGCATTGCTGTATTACCCGACTGTTCTGCCGCCCGGCCTCACCCTGGATCAAGCCAAGGCGCCAGCAGGCACACTGAACTTCCTGATGATCGCGTCGATCCTCAGTCTTCCGGTGTTGCTGTACTTCAACTGGTACGCGCATCGGGTCTTCCGAGGGAAGTACCGCGAAGTGTCGGCCACTCCCTTGGTCGCGTCGGGCCGCGTCGCCTCGACAGCGGCCTTCAGCCCGGCTCAACCCCGACGGCATCACAGGCAGAGACCGAGAACGCTGCGCTGGGCCGCAAACCTTATGTGGATCGTTGTCGGGGCGCTGATTGCCGCAGTCAGCGTCGGGGTCTTCGGCAAAACCCCAACCGGCGAAGTCATAACCCTCGTCGCGCTGGTGTTGATTGTCTTCGGCGGAGCAGTGGTGTGGTTGCGCGACGAGTTGCGGCTAGCCGATGCCGAATAACCACGCCGCGGCCGACATCCGCCAGGCCCAACACC
>CAWFYN010000004.1:0-1114628 GCA_963820045.1 uncultured Actinomycetota bacterium | reverse complement strand
CCAGTCGATGTCAGGCCGCAGCTCGACGACCATGCGTCCGTTGGTCACCCGGAAGCCATCTCGCTGTCCTAGAGTTTGTGTGTGGCAGAGACGATCTCGCCGATGTGCTCCGGTGCGACCTCGCGGTAGTGCACCGCCACGGCAAAGCGCTTGTGCTCGATCCGAACTCCCGGAATCTGTGCCAGGCAGTCGCGCAACTCGGCGGCCGCTTGCTCGAGGACAGGCACGATGGCGGCGGCCGCTTCATTCTGGTGATAGGTGCCGTCCGGTCCCGTCAGCTCAAACCCGTGGCTGCCGGCGTACCAGACCCCCGGGTGTGTCAACCCGGGTGCGGATATCAGCAAGATCGCGGCCGCTCAGGACCGCCACGGGGCACACCGCCGCCACGAGTTCCAGCGCCTCGGCTGCTCCGTCGACGGGCCAGGGCCGCGCCGGGATCGGCAACGATCGGGGGACGACGTTACCGTGGTCGTCCAGGAACAACATCGACTCTCGTGCACTGGTGATGCCGATCAGTTGACCGTAGGACGTCAGCGCATTCGGGAGTTCCGAGATCCGCTTGTCACCTGTGCGCACGGCGACGTCGGCCAAGTCGGCGACCACGACGTCGGCGCCATTTCTCGCCGAGGGTTCGTCGGCGCTACCGGTCGGGTCGATGCCGATGCCGATGACGACCGCGAAACCGCCGCCGCGGCCCGCCGCCACGCCGGCGTGGGAGTTCTCGACGACGACACACCGTTGCGGCCGCACACCCAGTCGTCGGGTGGCCTCCAGAAGCACTGCGGGATATGGTGTTTCGACCGTCCCGCGCTCGCCGGCGATTCCGTCGATGCAGACGCCGAACAGGTCATCGATGGCCGGCGGCTTTCAATGCCTGCCGACACTTCGGGCTCGACGAATACGCCGCCGCAGCGACGTCGACGCCCTGCAGCTTTCGGGCAAGGTCGTAGGCGTTCGCCCCGAAAAGCACGTCGTTTGTCAGCGCAACGTCGAAGTTGAAGAGCACCGCGTCGTGGTAGCGCGGGTCAATGGTAACCGGCAGCTTCATAGCGCGACTCCCTGCTCGAACCGTGTGCGGGCTGCGGGCCGATGGAACGCGTCGCCCCGCATTGGGACGGTGCGAACTGTTTCTCCACCTGGAGGACCTGGCGGGTGGTCTTGATCACCGTATCCGGATCGAGGCTGATCGACTCGATGCCGACCGGCCCAAGAACTCCGCCATCTCGGGATAGTCCGAAGGCGCTTGACCGCACATGCCCCAGTGGCTGCCTTGCGCCGGCAGCCCTCAACCGCCATGCGAATCATGGTCCTTCACCCCTGTCACGCCATCGTAGTCGAAGGCGACGATCTGCGGTCGCGATCGACGCCGAGGGTCAGCTGAGTAAGGTTGTTGGAGCCAATCGAGAACCCGTCGAAACACTTGGAGAATTCGTCGATCAGCATGACCTTGTTCGGGATTTCACACATCACATAAACCTCGAGGCCGTTCGCGCCGCGGCCCAGCCCCAGGTCCCCCATTGTCTGCGGGACGAGGTCCGCCTCTGCGATCCGGCGCAGAACGGGATCATCAGCTTGACGTTGGTGAGCCCCATTTCGTCGCGCACGCTCTCATCGCGGGGCATTCGAGCGCGAAACCCTCGCGATAGGCGGGATGCGCATAGCGCGAGGCGCCGCGGAAACCAATCATCGGGTTTCCTCCGTTGGCTCGAACGCTGCTCCGCCGATCAGGATGCGTACTCGTTGGTCTTGAAATCTGGCATGCGGACGACGACGGGCTTGGGCAGAAGGCCGCGGCGATCGTGCCGATGCCCTCGGAAAGTCGCTCCACGAAGAAAGCGCTCCGTCGGGTTAGCCTGGATGAGCCGTCGATCGTCCGGCGCGCCTCGGGGTCTTCGACCTGCTCGGGGTGCAGAAGGGCCATCGGGTGGACCCGGATGTACTCGCCGATGATGAACTCCATGCGAGCGAGTCCCACGCCGTCGTTCGGCAGGAACGAGTCTTGAAGGCGAGGTCGGGGTTCCCGAGGTTGAGCATGATCTGGGTTCGCGGCCGCGCGAGATTCGCCACCTCGGTGCGGTCGACGTGGAAACCCACTTCGCCCCGGTACACGCGGCCCGAGTCGCCCTCGGCGCAGGACACCGTGACGACTTCGCCGTCGGGCACGCAGGTGGTCGCGTCGCCGGTACCGACCACGGCGGGGATGCCGAGTTCGCGGGCGATGATCGATGCGTGGCAGGTGCGCCCGCCGCGATTGGTGACGATGGCGGCGGCGGTCTTCATCACCGGCTCCCAATCGGGCGTGGTGGTGTCGGCGACCAGTACCTCGCCGGGCTTGAACTCGGACAGCTGCTTGAGGTTCTCGATCCTTCCGCCACCCCCGAGGCGATCCGCTCGCCGACCGAGCGGCCCTCGGCGGTTTTCGCCTCGGCCCTCGAGCACATAGGTTTCCAGCGCCGTCGCGCTGTGCTGGGAGGCCACCGTCTCGGGGCGGGCCTGGACGATGTAGAGCTTTCCGTCGAGGCCATCCTTGGCCCACTCCATGTCCATCGGCCGCCCGTAATGCTCCTCGATGGTGAACGCGTAGCCGGCCAGCTCGAGGACGTCGTCGTCGGTGAGGCAGAACCGAGCACGGTCGGCCTTGGGTGTGGGGATGTTTCGCGTCGTGTTCTTCGTCTCACCCTCGACGAGGATCATCTTCACCGCCTTGTCGCCAAGCAGGCGACGCAACACGGTGCGGTGGCCGCAAGATAGGTCGGCTTGTGGACGTAGAACTCGTCGGGATCGACGGCGCCCTGAACGACGTTCTCGCCTAGGCCGTAAGCGCCCGTGACGAACACGACGTCCCGAAAGCCCGACTCGGTGTCGATGGAGAACATCACGCCGGAAGAGGAGATGTCGGAGCGCACCATCTTCATCACGCCGATCGACAGAGAGACCTTGAAATGGTCGAAGCCCTGGTCGATCCGGTAATGAATCGCGCGATCGGTGAACAGGCTCGCGAAACAGCGGCGGCACGTGTCGAGCAGCCTCTCTTCGCCTTTGATGTTGAGATAGGAATCGTGTTGACCGGCGAAGCTCGCCGTCGGCAGGTCCTCGGCCGTCGCCGAGCTCCGCACGGCGAGACTTACTTCTTCGCCGTACTCCTGCTGAAGCTGCGGTAGGCATTCAGAATTTCGGCGGCCAGATCGTCGGGCAGCCCGGCGCCGTAGACGATTTCACGAGCGCGCTTGGCTTTTCGCGCCAGCGCGGTGACGTCGGCGGGGTCGAGCTCGTCGAGCTCGGCTGCAGACGGTCCCACGCGCCGGCCTCGTCCAGCATGTGGCGATAGGCCTGGGCGGTGATGGCGAACCCGTGCGGGATGCGGACGCCCTGACTGGACAGCTTCTGGAACATCTCGCCCAGCGACGCGTTCTTTCCGCCGACGAGCGGCACGTCCTCGATGCCGAACTCCTCAAAAAAGCGGACGTAGGTGGATTTACTCATGATTTGTCCTCTCGTAGCGCGTCACGCACTCGGCCAGCATCGAGCCCGACCCGCACGTCACGCAGCGTCGAACTTGCCCGGTATCGTCGCCCGACACCCCGCCCTCGAAGCGATTCCCGTGCCGCCAGCTCATCCGGGCCCCTATTCGGTGTCGGGTCGCGGCCGTACCCACCGTCACGTGCACGCCGGCTGGGGGACGCATTAATTCACGTCTGGTCGGTCGAGCATTCGAGTGAACGTGTGTACTGCCGAACGAAGCGCCACAAATGCCAACCTCCCACAGCGGTACGCGCCGAGCCAGGGCCGAAGGTAATCGAATGGGTAGCCCGACGCGGAGTGGCGTCAGAGGCGGCGGATGCATGCTCACCAGCCCACCGCGTCGGTCGGCCGGCGTTGGGTACGAGGCTCCGGATGATGAACCGCGAAGAAGGGCCGGCCGCAATGCGAGGACCTTGTCCTCTGCTGCCCGGCCTCAAGCGTGGTCAGACTCGAGGTGGCGTGCAGTTGATGCGCTACCAGACCACGACACTGATGAGGGGATCACGATGGCTATCCGAGTGGGCGTGAACGGTTTTGGGCGTGTCGGCCGAAACTTCTTCCGTGCGGTCGACGCGCAACACGCGGCAGGCACCACCGACATCGAGATCGTGGCGGTCAACGACCTCACCGACAACAAGACTCTGGCGCATCTACTCAAATACGACTCCGTCCTGGGACGCTTAGCGCACGAGGTCTCGGTCGACGGCGAGGACATTGTGGTCGGGGACCAAGTGATCAAAGCGTGGTCCATCGCCGACGGGCCGGCAGCACTGCCGTGGGGAGATCTCGGCGTGGATGTCGTCATCGAGTCCACCGGTCGATACACCGCCGCGGAGCAGGCCCGCGGTCACCTCCACGGTGGAGCGAAGAAAGTGGTGGTGTCCGCGACGTCGAAGGGTGCAGACCTCACCGTCGTGATGGGCGTCAACCACCGCGACTACGACGGCACTCAGACCGTCGTCTCGAACGCCTCGTGTACGACAAACTGCCTGGCGCCGATGGCGATGGTGCTCGACGAGGTGTTCGGAATCGAGCGCGGGCTCATGACCACCATCCACGCGTACACCCCGGACCAGAACCTGCAGGACGGTCCGCACCGAGACCTTCGCCGCGCCCGCGCGGCGGCGATCAACGTGGTGCCCACGTCGACCGGGGCCGCCCGCGCGATCAGTCTGGTGCTGCCCCGGCTCCAGGGCCGGCTCGACGGGTACGCGCTTCGGGTGCCGGTGCCCACCGGTTCAGCTACCGATCTCACCGTCATCGTCCGCGAGCGGGCGACAGTCGAGGCCGTCAACACCGCGTTCGCGGCCGCCGCTGACAGCGAGCTGAAGGGCTTCCTCACCTACACCGAGGATCCGATCGTCTCCTCCGACATCGTGACCGACCCGTCGTCGTGCATCTTCGACGCCGGACTCACCAAAGTGACCGGTGACCTGGTGAAAATCGTCGGCTGGTACGACAACGAGTGGGGTTACTCCCACCGCCTCGCCGACTTGACCGGCCTGGTCGCATCGACCCTCTGAGCCTTATGCCCGGTTCGGTCAACGCGCCCACGACGAAGGAGCGGAAATGAAGAAGGACCAAGCAGACCATCTTGAACAGCAACTGATGCAGCCGCTCGCACAGGCGCTCCGCACGAGGCTTGGCGGGGCAGGGGAGGTCCACGTGAAGAATGAGCCGCACCTGATGAGCGGTGAAAGGGTCGAGTACGCCACGTGGCTCGAGCTTGTGCTCAAAGATGCACGAACCGAAGTCATTTTTCGGCCCCTGAGCCGTGAAGATTTCTCTGCGGTCTGGCAATGGGGAAAGAGCGGCCGATTCATCTTCCCGATTCCGCAAGGCGACAATGCCGGCGACAGCGCCCGAACGTCCATTGACGCTGTTGCCGAACGCATCTGCCAAACGGCCAGTATGTGGCATGAGGAACCGCCCGAATCGTTTGGCTGGTCAGTCACCTGAAGGCAAAGCGTTCGGCGACGAATGCCAGGGTGCGATCGCCAAGCTCGCGGAACCTTCAAAGAAACTGTATGTGGCGCAGTGCTTCTTGGCATTCCGCGAGTGGGCTGCTGTCGTCAGCTCCTCAGGTTGCGATCACCAGCGGTATGCGAAGCAGGCCATTCGACGGGGGACGGTGGTCGCGTGGTCGTCGACACCGACGAGCTATCCCACGGTCCCGCTTCCAGAGTCCCAGCGTTCTTGCGCGGCAGCTCTGTGTGTGCGGGATTCCCTGTCTCGCAGGCTGATCATGAGTAGGCCGTCGACGGTCGAGTCGTCGTCGGGTGCCGCCGCGGCCATCATGGTGGCATGTGCGCGGTCCGGGTCGCTGTGCGGCGGGACTACCAGCAGAACGATCCGGTTGCGGTCGAGTCCGAGCACTTCGACAGTGTTTGGCGGCTGGAGTCGGTATCCGTCCAGTCGTACCGCGTGGCCGCCGGTGGCGAGTTCGGTGGGAGCTTTCGCCCAGTCGTTGAGCTTGTACACCACGCGGTCGATGGCCCGAGCCGCACCGAGAGCACCGCGAGCAGATCGGGAAGCTCTGTGGTCAGGTCATCACTGTGCGGCCACCATGCCCCATCGACATACCCGGTGTGGGGCGCCTTGGGTTTCAGCCGCAACCGCGGCGTGTGTTCGGGCGGTGTGGGGTGTCGGCCCCCATCGGTTCGGTTCTGTCGTGTCGTCATGGTGACACTCCTGTCTTGACCACGGTTCGTGCCGGCTTTGGTCGCTGCTTACGGGCGTTTGGCGTCGGCCAGAGCGACGGTACTTCCTTGGTGATTGTCAGTTTAATTCTGTCGTCGTCGGGTTCGTCCCACTCCGGGGGAACCGTGGCTCCAGCCATCTCGACCGCGTAGACGGTTGCTGTAGGTCAACTGTGTTGACAGGCGCTCTAGCAGGGCGTTTAATTGAGATCTACCGGAAATCCGCCGTCGGCAGCGTCCAGACGAATTTGCCGTCGGGTTCGACTACCGCACGACCACGACACGCGTCGGGACACATCCGACACATGCGTCCCGCCTTTCGGTCAAAGGAGAACGACCCTTATGAACAAGCGCAACCGCGCTCTGGCTCTCGCAGAGGCCACGACGGGTAAATCCGACAGCGAGCAACGAGATATCTTCGGAGAGCACGTGCTTCACATCGGTGCGGGTTTCGTAGCGAAAGAACACTCGCACCTGTTGGACGTGTTGTCGACCCTCGCGCCGCACCTGGGAAGGTGGGATCCGCGTGATGTGGATGTCGACGTCTCATTACAAGACCGCGGGGGCAGGGAGCAGCGCATTACATTGCGTACGAGCTTGCCGGGCCGTGCGTCGCTGGTAGCGGTCGCTGACAACCCGGACCTGACCCGCGCGCTCTGTGAAGCAAAGCGGGAGCTGGTCCGGCAGATTGAACATCAGAAATCCGCGCGCCAACCCATGAGCAGCCGCCGGCTCAGGAGCAGGACCATCCGCCATCCGGCGCCGTCCACGCCGTTCGACATCGCCCAATTTGTTTCGTAGACAAACGCCGCAGTTTCGAAACGCGAACGGCAGCTCGCTTCTGCGGCAGATAGAAGGACAATCATGGCGCACACGGCCAACCCGCGTGTTATCGACAATCACGCCATCATGGGCGAGTCGCCCCTCGAGAACATATTCCGTGCCGGCGCACTGCGTGCCGCCAGACGCAGAGAAATACTTGCGGCACAGCCGACACGGCATTCAGAAAGCCAAGCACCACGGTCCGGCATCCCAACAGCCCCACGCCGTGCGAGATCGTCCCATCTCCAACGTTTTCAGACGCCGCTGAGCAATTATCAACGCCGACAACTGAGTTGCCCAGCTCCGACAACCCTACGGGGCCCAAACAGCAGCTTGCTTACGCGGGCAGATAGAGACGAGATGACACACACATCACCGATGCGCGAGTTGTCGCCAACCGATGCCGCCATGGGCAGATCAGCGCCAGCAGCTACCCATAGGTCGTACCTAACCGTCGGGGAAGTGGTTCGTGCGGGTATGTGCCGCGCCGCCGGACGAAGAGCAATGGCTGCGGCGACGTCGACGTGGGATTCCGAAGGAGGCTCGACCGATCAGTGAACGACCCACGGCGAGCGGGGGACTGGGCCTCTGGTGCCGCGGGCGCGGTAGAGGCGCCGGGATATCGCAGCGGGCGCATGCCCGCTCAGGTGCTCGATGACGCAGCCAACTGAACGATCACGTTCCGGGCAGGCCGGCGAGCCGGACTCCATCGGGGAGGACGAGGACAGCGGCCCAATCACCCGCGCGGCAATCTTGGCCAAAGCACTCGAGATCGTCGATCGTGATGGCGTTGAGGGGCTATCGATGCGCCGCCTCGGCGAGGCGGTCGGCCGTGATCCGATGGTGCTCTACCGCCATTTGCCGAATAAGGCCGCCGTGCTCGATGGGATGGTCGAGATGGTCTTCGAGCAATTGTCGCTGGATACCACACACCCGGACTGGGCGGCCGCGCTGCGGGACCTCGCCCACGACTTCCGTGATTTAGCCTGCGCACACCCAAACGTGGTGCCGCTCTTGGTCACCCGGCCCCTTGCGACGCCGCTGGGAATGCGGCCACAGGCCATGCTTCGACAACTCGAAGATATGCTCGCGCTGCTGATTGGGGCGGGCTTCAGGGGGGTCGACGCGGTGCTCATGTACCGGGCATTGTTCGGGTTCCTGTACGGCCATGTGCTCACTGAGTTGCAGGAGGTCGTCGAACGCCCCGAGGAGACCGACGATGTGTTGCGTTTAGGCTTGCACCGGCTGCGGATCAGCGAATTCCCCCGGTTGCGTTCGCTCGCGCCGACTTGGGCCGCCTACGACGGGCTCACCGAACTAGACCGCGGACTTGACATTCTGCTTAGTGGGCTGGCCGCCCAACTCGGCTTACCCGATCGCACACCCTCGCCGGCGCGCACACCCGGGTCGACGTAACCATGCCGCCAAGAATGGACATGACCATGATGCGGCCGGCGCCTCCGCCCAAACTGAACACGCACTAAGCCTCTCGAGCTGCGTGCGGCGGGACCGCCGCCGCACGCTGCACCGACGAGCTGGCAGACCCTCGCCGTGTCGACGGCTTGGCTGCTTGAATCAACCGGCGGATACCTCGTCGGTCCATACCCTGAAACTCGTCAACGTGGCAGGACCGAAGGTGTTGCTGAGCGCGACGTCGGCGGCGTCGCGGCCACGCGCGATCAACACCCTGCCGATGCGCGCGGTGTTATGGCGCGCGTCGAAGGTATGCCATTGCCCGCCGAGGAATACCTCGAACCAGGCAGAGAAGTCCATCGGATCGTCCACCGGTGGCACACCGATGTCGCCGAGGTATCCGGTGCAATAGCGCGCCGGGATGTTCATGCAGCGACAGAAGGCAACGGCGAGGTGCGTGAAGTCACGGCAGACGCCGGTCCGATCGTAAAAGGCTTCTAACGCCGTGCGTGTCATGCGCGCGTGTTCGTAGCCGAACGTGAGATGTCGATGAACGTAGTCGCAGATTGCCTGAACGCGGCCCCATCCCGTTGGCGCCTCCCCAAAGAGATTCCACGCCGTCTCTGACAACCGATCGGTTTCGCAATACCGGCTCCCAAGCAAGAAGATAAGTGTGTCCTCGGGCAGGTCCGGCACGGGGATCTGTTGGGCCCAGGGAACGATGGCGTCGGGCAGGCCGGTGTCATTGACGAGCGCATTGGCCGAGACGCGCGTGCGGCCTTGCGGCGCAACGATGCGGGTGCACCAGTTGCCGAAGTCGTCACGATAGGCGGTCACCGGGACCGGCGGGTCGAACAGCAGCTCGTCACGGCCGACCAGATCGGACACGCGGGTGAAGTGGACGTTCAGGTTGAAGATCATCGGGGTGGGCTGCGGGCAGTCGTAGATCATTTCGAAGCCGACATGAATGCGCATAATTAGTCCCTGGTATCCGCCAGGTGAGGTCGCGCATGGCTGGCGACGTAGGTGGTGGAAAGGGTTCTCATTCGGGCTCCTTGGCGCAGGGCTGAATCATCAGGCCGCACATCCCGTTTGTAACGAATCTATCAGCTTGCGCCGCAACGCCGTCCACCGTCGGTCCGCGGCGAAAACGATGTCCTGGTTGACTTCCAGTTCGATTCCGACATAGTCGCTCTGCGCGAAGCGCAGCCGCAAGTGTGAGGTCAACCCGTCTCCCTTTCCGGCGTAGGGGTAATTGCGGCGTACCCGAAGGTCCGAAGCCAATGCCGCGAGCGATTCCTTCCAGCGGGCGCACACCTCGGCCTCCCCGCGCCGCCTGGGGTGGTAGAGCAACCCGATGTCGGCGCTGCGCACCCTGCCATTCAGCTCCGCGGTAAAGCTGTGCGACGAAATGTGGATCACGCGATGCCCCCGCGCGACCGCTTGCCCGACGAGACGCTCGACCTGCGTGCGATAGGGCCGGTAATGGTGTTCGACGATCTGCGCCCGAGTCTGGGCCGGCGCAGCGCGGGTCACCGCCGAAAAAAGTTGTGGGTGGCCGATCGAGCGATTGAGATCGATAAGCAGACGGCTGACGGTCGAAGCCACAAGCGGCGCTCCGAAGGCGCTGGCGAGTGCCTTCGCCATGGCTAGGGAACCGGGGTCGTACCCGCGGTGGGAATCAAGCAGCGCCCGTTGGCCCCGAAACAGCCGCCCGTAGGGCGCGGGTACCCGGTTGCCGCCGTGTTCACAGGTGAAGATGAAGGTGTCCATCGTCGTGACCGACCGCTCACCACTGCAAATCGGGCAGATGGCGAAACACCTGCCGAACACCTTCGCCCCATTCGTCGCTGAGGGCGGTGAAATAGGGGTCCCCCTCGTCGAATCGCCGCCGCCACTGCACTTCGAGGCTGTCCCGTTCGTAGCAAATCAGGTCGATCGGCATGCCCACTGACAAGTTGCTGCGCATGGTCGAATCGAAGGACACCAAGACACACTTCGTGGCGTCTGCAAGAGGCGTGTATTGCGTAAGCACGCGGTCGAGGATCGGCTTTCCGTACTTGGTTTCACCGGTCTGCAAGAAGGGCGTGTCGGTCCCCGCTTCGATGAAATTGCCTTCGGCATAGGTCCGGAACAGCCGTATCGGCTCGCCGAGGATCTGCCCACCGACGATGAACGAGGCATCGAAGCGGATGCTGTTCTCTTCCAGGTACCCGGCGTCGCGTTTCTCGATATCGCGCGTCGCGTCGGAGACCAGCCTCACGACGTCGAACATCGTCCGGGCACCCAAGACATTGGTGTCCGCGTCGCCGTCAGCACAACGCTGCGTCAATACGCTGATGACGGCCTGAGTTCCGGCCAGGTTTCCCGAACTCAGCAGAACGATAACGCGGTTGCCGCGACGCTCGAATACCGTCATCTTGCAGAACTTGGCGAAGTTATCCACCCCGGCATTCGTACGAGAGTCCGAGGCGAAAATCATTCCCTTGGCGAGCATTACGCCTACGCAGTAAGTCACGCAACGCGCCTTGTGCGCAATCGACTCCCCGTTCGTAGTCGCACGTGCTTGTGGCTGTGTGGCAGACGTGC
This sequence comes from uncultured Actinomycetota bacterium, assembly GCA_963820045.1. Lineage (GTDB taxonomy): Bacteria > Actinomycetota > Actinomycetes > Mycobacteriales > Mycobacteriaceae > Mycobacterium. The sequence continues at coordinate 1,103,583 of CAWFYN010000004.1, read as the reverse complement.
GGTGAGAGCGATTCCCGATCCGGGTTCGATCCTGCCCGATATTGTCGACAGTACATGGCGGCTCGAGCTCGTGATCCGCGGCGCACTGGGCATTTCAGGCCGCCGATGATGCCATTTGCCGCCTGGATCCAAACGTCGGGCGGGCTAGCCGTGATGCGGCGGTTGCTCGTCGCGGAGCCGGCCCTCGTCCGACGCCGCGCGCATCTGCTCCTCGTCTCCGAATCTCTCCAAGTCCTCGGGCGTGATGCGCACCCGCGGCAGCTTCGGCGCGGCCGGTGGCGGGTGTGGGGGCTCGGTGGGCACGAGCCGATTATCTCAGCTCTTGGGCGGACAGTTGCGGACCGGCAGCGCGGCCGGGCCTACGGCTGGAAGGCCGGAAGAACAGTGCCGGAATCCCGAATCTCCCAGATGCTGGCTTTGCTAATGCCATCGAAGTTGATCTTGTTCAACGTTTCTTTTGAATACGTGAGGTCGATGGCGACGTGAGTCGAGGTGTTGCCGTACGGGTCGGTCATCGGGAAGGTGCCCTGCACGTTCACCGCGGACGCATCAGGATAGGTCGCCCTTGCGTACCTGAGAATGTCGATGGTGTCCAACCGGGCACCGTCTTTGATCATCTGCTCGGTGTAGTTGTCCCGAATGGCGAATCGGGCGTCGACCACGTCGCCGTTCGGGCCCGGGGCAGTGGTGAAGGTGACTCCGTCCGGCTTTCTGGGACCGGCCGGCGTCGACGGCGCCGCCTCGGTCGATTCCGGTGGTCCCGCCGTGGCCGAACTGCTCGATGGGGGCGACTGGCTGTCCTTCTTTGGATCGAAAACCCAGCTTTTGCCGACGATGACGAGAAGAACGAGGATGCCCAACGCCGCCAGGGCCAGGGCCGCCTTTCCGGGGGTGCCTTTCTTAGGCGGTTCGGTGGAGAACGCCCACTCGCTGGTCCAGTTGGTGCCGTCGAAGTACCGTTGCAGCCCGTGGCCCACCCCCGCGGGATCGGGGTACCAGCCCGGCGCCGATTCAGGCGGGGGCGGCGCCTGTTCAGATGGCATCTATCCATTTTCGTCGTGATGGAGACATCCCGGCTACCCGCTGCGCAGACCGCCCGAAACGGATGCCGTTCCGTGAGCCGTCATGCCCGCACCCTGTAGCGGCGAGCGCCTCGGGTCCGATCGGGTACGACTACGAGTGTGATGAATCCCCAGACGTTGGCGCGGGAGCTTGGCCACTTCGGCGCCCAGCAGCTGCTCTCCGGTTCCATGGCCCGGCTCGCCTACAACGGACATGACGGCTTCCCGCGAGTCGTCCCCGTCGGGTTCTACTGGACCGGCGAGCGCATCGTCGTCTCCACGGCACCGACCTCCCCGAAAGCCCGCGCTCTTGCGTCCCGCCCGGAAGTGGCACTGACGATCGACACCGGCTCCACGCCAGAAGAGGCCAAGGCGCTGTTGGTGCGCGGCCTCGCCACACTCGAAACCGTCCACGGTGTCACCGACGAGTACCTCGCGGCGGCGAGGAGCTCGATGGACGAACCCCAGCTTGCCGAGTTCGAACACAACGTACAGTCGACGTATAAGCAGATGGTGCGGATCTCGATCGAACCGCTATGGGCGCGGTTCTACGACTTTGGGGCTGGTCGGTTACCCGCTTTTCTCGCGGAGCTGGTCAACGATGGTTAGTCAGACTGAGGCCGGCGGTGACTGAGGCTCGGTTGTCATGCTTGGTTCGAATAGGAGATAGCACAGGCTATTTCGCGTCAGCGCGAGCATAATCGGGGCGTGGACGCACGCGGCAATGTTCGAGCGCATTTTCGCCGGCTACATCACGAGGGGTGTTTCCTCATCCCGAATCCGTGGGATGCCGGCTCCGCAATCGCTCTCGCAAAGCTTGGCTTTCCGGCGCTGGCCACAACGAGCGCCGGGCTGTGCTTCGCACGCGGTCTGCCAGACACGCCGACCGCGCTCTCCGTCGATGAGGCTTTGAACAACGTCGCCGAAATAGTCGCTGCGGTCAGCGTGCCCGTCAATGCGGACTTCCAGGCCGGTTATGCCCGAGATGCCGGCGAGCTCGCGCACAACGTGGCACGCTGCGTGGCTACTGGCGTCGCCGGGCTCTCCATCGAAGATGGCACGGGCGTCGCCGATACGCCGCTTTTCGAACTGGGCGAGGCCACCGATCGCATCCGCGCTGCGCGTTCGGCCATCGACGACTCGGGAGCCGACGTCATGCTGACGGGCCGCGCCGAATGCTTCCTTTACGGCCATCCCGACCCCCTCGCCGAGGCCATCAGGCGGCTGCAGGCTTACGCCGAGGCGGGAGCTGAGGTGCTCTTCGCCCCGGGGATCCGTGCCAAAGGGGACATCGCGGCTCTCATCGACGCGGTGCGACCGTATCCGGTCAACGTTCTGATGTCTTCCGACACGGGGTTAACGGCGACCGACCTCGCGCAGCTGGGGGTGCGACGGATCAGCGTCGGGTCCGCTTTTAGTCGGGTCGCGTGGGGTGCGTTTCTAGCTGCCGCGCGGAAATTGATTGAGGACGGGTCCTTCGAGGGACTGGCCCGCGCCGCAGGCTTCGGCGAGCTGAATGCACTTTTCACGCAATAGCTACGCCGACTTTCGGAGATCGGCCAGCGAGTTTCGAAGCCCACCGTCCATCCGGATCTGCACGGCTGCAACCGCCAGCATCACCGCGGCGGTCACCAAGTGCACGACCCCGTCGGTGACGTTGTTGGGAAAGGTGAAGACGAAGGCAACCTGATGGGAGAAGAAGGCCCAAATGCCCGGCAGCGCACCGGCTATCGCGGCGAGCAGTAGATATAGCACGGACCACGACTTCCGCACCGCGAAGACCAGCCCCGGGGCGAATAACGCCAGACCGGCGACGGCGTGCCAGCCGTTGTAGTCCATGCCAAGCAGCTGGACGGTCGGCGCGGTGGGGCCGGTCGCGAAGCTGGGATTGATGACGAGGCCGATCACCGCCTGAACGACATGAAAGACGCAGATGACCAGCAGCCCGGTTTGGGCGAAACTCCACCTCACATCGCACCCCCTTGTGCACGGTGGGATGGCCTGGATACTACGCGCTGTAGTAGACGCTTGGCAACGCCGGAACCCGTTGTTCGAAGCGGCCGGGCCGCAATGGCTACGCCTTGCTGTTCCGTTCGATCCACTGCGTAATCGCGTCTTCGAGCGCGGTCGGGACGTCCACGCCGGCGCTGTCGGCGGCCTGCTCGAACCGCTCGACCAACTCGGTGTCGACGGAGGCGCCCAACTTGGTGCGCGGTGGTTTTGGCTTCGGCGGCAGGTCTACAGGCACGTGTCGCGCGACAGACGCGTCAATGATTTCGCGAAGTGCCGGTATCTCGTCGAGCACTCTAGCGAGATCGTCGCGTTCGATACGCAGTATCTCGGCCGGCCCGATCGTCGTTACGGTCGCAGAACGCAGTCTCCCACGGTGGAGCGCCGATTCGCCGATCACCTCGCCCGGCCCCAACACGGCGATGCGGTCCCGGCCGACGTACACCCCCACCTCGCCGCTGAGAAGGATGTAGCAGGAGTCCGACGGCGTCTGCTCATGGATCAGCGGCAATGGGGCCGACGTCGAAGTGCGATGAGCTGCTCGGGCGAGACGCTGCAGTTCAGCATCCGAGAAGTTAGCGAATGTGGCGTACTGGCGCAATCGACGAGCATCTTCCTCGTATTCCTTCGCATCGGCCTTCATAGCAGACTCCTGACGTGCGATGTGACCCTACATCCAGGAGCGTAACGCGGATTTGCCATACAAATGGCAAACGACCGCGACGTAACTCGAGAGACGGCCCGCCGGAAAATGTCGCAGTCAGTTCCGACCGGGGAGCCTCATCACCGTACGCACGATCGGCAAGAGCGACTTCTGCCAAAGGGTCCCCGGAATGCCAAGGGGCGGATCGAGATTGAACACACGGGCCGTCGCGATCGTCTGGGACTCGGTGTACTTCAGCAGGCCCTCGGGACCGTGCCGGCGGCCGACACCCGACTGGCCCATCCCGCCCATCGGCGCGCTCAGGCTGCCCCATGCGAAGGCGTAACCCTCGTTGACGTTCACGGTCCCCGACCGCAACCGGGCGGCGATCTGCTGGCCCTCCGCAGACGAGCCGGCCCACACGCTGGCGTTGAGGCCGTACTCGGTGTCGTTGGCCTGCTGGACGGCTTCATCCACGTCGGCGACGGGGTAGATCGAGACGACCGGCCCGAACGTCTCGTTGGCCGCGCACTCCATCTCCGGCGTGACGTCGATCAGCACCGTCGGCTCGTAGAACAGCGGCCCGATGTCGGGTCGGGCTTCGCCGCCCGCAATCACCTTGGCGCCCTTGGCTTTCGCGTCGTCCACGTGGTCCGTCACCGTTTCCAGTTGGCCCCCGGAGATCAGGCTGCCCATGTCGACCGAGAAGTCGTACGCGGTGCCCAGCTTCATATTCCGCACCGCCGCGCCGAACTTGCTGGTGAACTCGTCGGCGATGTCTTTCTCGACGTAAATCCGCTCGATGGAGATGCATAGCTGGCCCGCGTTCGAGAAGCAGGCGCGGGTGGCGGCCTTGGCGGCCTTGTCGAGGTTTGCGCCACGCGTGACGATCATCGCGTTCTTGCCCCCGAGTTCGGCCGAGAAACCGATCAGCCGGCGGCCCGCGTGCTCCGCGAGCTGCCTGCCGGTGGCGGTGGAGCCGGTGAACATCAGGTAGTCGCAGTTGTCGATGATTGCGGTGCCGACCACCGAGCCCGGGCCGGGCACGATGGCGTAGAGGGCTCGCGGCAGGCCGGCCTGGTAGAGCAGCTCGGCACACGCCAGCGCGCAATACGGCGTCTGGCTGTCCGGTTTGAGCACCACCGCGTTACCCGCCAGAAGAGCCGGCACCGAGTCGGACGCCGTCAGCGTCATCGGATAGTTCCACGGCGAAATCACCCCGACCACGCCCTTGGGCTGGTAACCGACCGTGGTCTTGCCGATCCCTGGGAGCAGCGCCTGCACCTTGCGCGGCTTCAGCAGATCCGCTGCGACGCGCACGTAGTAGTTCGCGTTCGCCATCAGATCGACGATCTCCTCCTGTGCCGCCCATCGGGCCTTGCCGGCCTCGGCTTGCAGGAGATCCATCAGGAACTCGCGGTTCTCCATGACCAGGTCGCGATAGCGGCGGATGACATCGACGCGCTCGGTGACCGGACGGTTCGCCCAGTCGATCTGGGCCGCGCGGGCTTCGGCGAATGCCGCTTCGACGTCTTCGGCCGTGCCGACCGGGATCGTGGTCAGCGGCCTGCCGGTGAAGACCTCGTCGATCGTCTTGGTCTGGCGTGCGGTGACGTCTTTGATCGCGGCCAGCTGACGCAAGCGGTCGAAGACTTCGGCTGATGGTGCAGGCATGTCGCTTCCTCTCGCAGCAGCACGGGCGTCCAGGACACCAGCCTATTGGGTTTGCAAAGTCAGGCCTGCTGGTGGCCGCGGAGACCACGCGCTGTGTGCCCCGGGTCAACTGGTCGCGGGTCCAAATCCGCTCAGCCCGACAATTTCTCCCACTGATAAGGCGTTGAGGCTGGTACCGGCTTCCTCACGGAAGGCTCCCCTGGGGGCGGGAAGCGGGGACCAGTTCGCCGATCAGCTTTTCGACGCGGGCCTTGATGTCGTCGCGGATCGGGCGGACCGCCTCGATGCCCTTGCCGGCAGGGTCGGGCAACGCCCAGTCCCGGTAGCTGACACCCGGGAACACCGGGCAGGCGTCGCCGCAGCCCATGGTGATGACCACGTCGGAGGACTCGACCGCGTCGGGGGTCAGGATCTTGGGGGACTGGTCCGAGATGTCGATGCCGACCTCGGCCATCGCCTCAACCGCGGCCGAATTGATGGTGTCGGCCGGGGCGCTCCCGGCCGAGCGGACTTCGATGCTGTCGCCGGCGAGATGGGCCAGGAATCCGGCGGCCATCTGTGAACGGCCGGCGTTGTGAACGCAGACGAATAGCACGCTGGGGCGAGGGTCCATGGAGTCAACCATTCCGGATTTGAAGCCGATCTGCGATCAATCAGGATTCGGGGCTGGATGTGGCCGCTGTCGCGGGCGACGGATCTGGTGGCCTCGGGTGCGCGAACCTCATGCGCAGGGCGAGGGAGACATAGACGAGCGCGACAAGCACGGGCACCTCGATCAGCGGGCCGACCACCCCGGCCAGGGCTTGTCCCGAGGTTGCGCCGTAGGTGGCGATCGCGACCGCGATCGCCAGCTCAAAGTTGTTGCCGGCGGCGGTGAATGCCAGCGTCGTGGTGCGTTCATAGCCCAAGCCGAGGACAGCGCCGAGGACATAGCCTCCGCTCCACATGATGGCGAAGTAGGCCAGCAACGGAAGCGCGATGCGCGCGACATCCAAGGGCCGGGAGATGATCTGATCGCCTTGGAGCGCGAACAGGATCACGATGGTGAACAGCAGCCCGTAGAGCGCCCACGGCCCGATCTTGGGCAGGAACCGCGACTCGTACCACTGCCGGCCTTGAGCCCTCTCGCCCCAGCGGCGGGTGAGGAAGCCCGCCAGCAGCGGGATACCCAGAAAGATGAGCACCGATTTGGCGATCTGCCACACCGAGGTATTGATGGTGGTCTGCTCCAGGCCCAGCCAACCCGGCAGCACCGAGAGGTAGAACCAGCCCAGCACGGCGAACATCACCACCTGGAACAGTGAGTTCAGCGCCACCAGGACCGCGGCGGCTTCGCGGTCGCCGCAGGCCAAGTCGTTCCAGATGATGACCATCGCGATGCACCGCGCGAGGCCCACAATGATCAGACCCGTGCGATATGCGGGCAGGTCGGGCAGCAGCAGCCAGGCCAGCGCGAACATCAGTGCCGGACCTATGACCCAGTTCAAAACCAGCGAGGTCGCCATGAGCTTGCGGTCGCCGGTGACGGTGTCGAGGCGGTCGTATCGCACCTTGGCAAGCACCGGGTACATCATCACCAGCAGGCCGACGGCGATGGGCAGCGAGATTCCGTCGACCGCGACGGCGCCCAGCGCGTCACCGAGGCCGGGGATCACCCGGCCCAGCAGCAGCCCCGCGATCATGGCGAGGCCGATCCACAGGGGGAGCATCCGATCCAGCGCCGACAGCTTTTTGACCACAGCGGGGTGCTCGGTGTGGGCGGGGGCGCTCATCGGGTGACCTCCTCGGTGCAGGCATCGGACTGGGTAGCGGGGCCGCCCTCGATCTTCAGGATCGCTGAAAGTTGCTGCAGGGCCGCCGGAATCACCCGGTAGTAGACCCAGGTGCCGCGGCGCTGGCTGCCCAGCAGTCCCGCCGAACGCAGCACTTTGAGGTGATGGGAGATGGTGGGCTGAGACAGGTCGATGGTCGCGGAGATGTCGCATACGCAGGCTTCCCCGCCGGGATGGCTGGCGATCAGGCTCACCAAGCGCAGTCGCACCGGGTCGCCCAGTGCCTTGAACATCGGCACCAGCGTCGCGGCCGAAGCCTCGCTCAGGGGGGCACGGGCTAGGGGTGAGCACTGCGGGGCATCCATGACGACGGCCTGCTTCGACATCCGTCTATATTGGCAGATCCCGAATCAATTGCCAATCGGCACGCGCAGTGTGGCAGGCACCTGCCGCGACGCTTGCGCCTCGGACTGGTGCGAAGTCAGCTACAGCAACTCGGGTCGAGAACCGCACAAAGGGCGGCCACTGCATCCCAGTGGGGGCGGTGATAGACGTTCATCCCGCGGCGATCTGACTCGACCAGGCCCGCGGTGCGAAGTTGGTTGAGGTGGTGGCTGACTGTTGATTCAGTCAATCCGACAACGGCGGCAAGGTCGCTGGTGTTCTGCTCGCCAGCAGGTGAGCTGAAGAGCAACGACATGATCTTGACCCGTGCGGGGTCTGCCAGCGCCTTGAGGCGCAGGGCCACCCGCAGGGCGTCGTCATCGCTCATGGGGCCCGCGGCCACGGGCCCGCAGCATATCGGCGCGCTGATGTCGACCACCGGCAGTGTCTTCGGCACACAACGATTCTGCCATACAAGTTTGACTTATATCAAAAAGGTGGCATGCTGAGTCGCACAAGTTTGATATATGTCGTACAGGTAGTGGAGGTCTGCTCATGTCCCGCATTCAACTCGCCCTCAACGTCGACAACCTCGACGATGCGGTCACGTTCTACTCCAAGCTGTTCAACACCGAGCCGGCGAAACGCAAGCCTGGCTACGCCAACTTCGCCATCGCTGAGCCGCCGCTCAAGCTGGTGCTATTGGAGAACCCCGGGAAGGGCGGCACGCTCAACCACCTGGGGGTCGAGGTCCAATCAAGCGAGCAGGTGCACGAGGAAATCGCCCGCTTACAGGGCCAGGGCCTGTTCACCGACGAGGAGATCGGCACTACCTGTTGCTTCGCCACCCAAGACAAGGTCTGGGTGACCGGGCCGGCCGGGGAGAAGTGGGAGGTCTACACGGTGCTGGCCGATTCGGAGACGTTCGGATCAGGCCCCCAGCACCTCGATCGCGAAACCGAAGGCGCCGCGTGTTGCGGCGGCTCGTCGGCCGATGAAGAGGCCGCCGCGATCGCCTCCTGCTGCTGACCGCAGATCAGCGGGCCAGGGCCGCTGTTACCACTGTCATTTCTGGGGAGCCGCGATGACGACGTCGGTGACGAGCCCGAAGCGATGCACGCGTGAGTGATGCTGGACCTGCCAGTCGTGGCCCAGCAGGGCGGTCAGGCTGATAGGGCGGCACCCGCCGACGAGTTGCGGTGCGACGCGCCAGAGGCCGGTCCAGGCTTGCGCGATGGCGCGTTCATGCGGCCGCTCCCCGTGGGTGAGGCTGGCTAGGCACAGCCGGCCGTCGGCGGTCAGAATGCGCCGCAGATCATCCAGCACCGCTCGGGCATAGTGCGCGTCGAGGAGGTCGAACACGAACGTGGACACGACACGATCGGCGAACCCGTCATCGGCCGGCAACGGCAGTGAGCCGTCGACCAGCACCACCTTGGCCCGCTCGGCCCACGTGGCGAGCCGGCGGGTGGCGAGGTTGATCATCACCGGGCTGATGTCGACCCCGAGGTAGTTGACGCTGGCCGGCAGCGCGTCAAGGAGGCGTGCGGCCAACTGGCCTGTGCCGCAACCGAACTCGAAAATGGTCTGGCCCCCGCCAAGGGCCGCCTCGGCTACGAGCCGCTCGGTTGAGGCGTCCTCATAGAACGCTTGCCAATCCTGGATGCGTCCAATCCGGTCGTAGACCGACCGGGCTTGGTGCAGGGTAAGAGCCATGGGGGCCGTCCTTCTCAGTTCTCGCTCGCCGAGAACACCAGTCACGTTGGCGTGCGCCGGAGTTCGAAGTGCCAGAGTTCGAAAAGATCGTCGGCGCGCGGTACCGACATTGGTTTGACCGCGCTACGTTGTGCGCCGGCAAGCTCCCAGCCGGCACCGATGAAGCGCCGCTTGACCTCCTCGACGGTGATGCCGGCATGCATGGGGGCGGCCCTGGGCGGCCGCGAGAAGCCGTAGAGGAGCAGCGTGGCGGCCGGAGCGGCGGCGTGGGAGACACCGGTCACGTAGGCGGGTCGCCGATCATCGGGCAGGGTGTGAAAGCACCCAAAGTCCAGTATCAACGTGTAGCCATCACCCGCACCCAGCTCGTCCAGGCGGGTCACGTCGCCTTGCAGGAAGCGCGGGGCAACACCGGCGGCGGTGGCATTACGACTGGCTATCGCCAACGCCTTGGACACCATGTCGATGGCCGTGACGTCCCAGCCATGGGTGGCGAGGTAGATGATGTCGGTGCCGGTGCCGCAGCCGAGATCCAGGGCACGTCCCGCCGGCAGGGCGTTGGGCCCTTCGACCAGCGCGACCAGTTCGCCCGGCGGCGCGGCCCGGCGCCAGATGATGAGTCCCAGCCGGTAGATAGCCCGATACACCAGCTGGTACCAGCGCAGGTTACCGACGGTTCCGCGCCAGCTCCTCAGTGGGCTGGTGAGAAATTCACGAATCAGCTTCGCCATCTATTCGGCCCGCTCTCTTCGACCAGACACAAGGCCAGGTCCAGCACCGCCGGGATGCACGGGTCAGCGATCGAATACAGGATCCGGGCGCCGTCGCGGCGCGCGGCGACCATGCCGCGATCGGACAAGCGCTGCAGCTGATTCGACACCGCCTGCATCCGCAGTCCCAGCCGCTCGGCCAACTCGCCGACCGAAACCTCACCCTCACGGTGCATGGCATGCAGTAGCCGCAGCCGGGTGTCATTGCCCAGCAACTTAAACAGCCCCACCAGCGCGGCTGCCTGCTCGGTTCTCACCAACGGCCGCGCCGCGAGCGCCGGTTTGCCCGCCGCCCCGGCCGGTCCCGTGGCAGTGCACTCACCAACGCCCGCCATTCACCCACTATTACACGAGATCATGTAATGCTGGAAGGAGTTTCCGAGGCAATGCAGTGGGTGGCCGCCCACCGATGGACGGACCCAACTTTGCCAAGTTGATGCGTGCACGAAATTGTCGATCAATTCGGCTCATGTAGCCTCGAGGCTTCAACCAACGCCTAGAGCCGATAAGGCAGGTGCTCAACCAGATGGCTCAGCCGTCCGCGGGACCAGCGGGTTCCGGCCGGGTCGCCTATCGTCCGACGGGGGCGACGACTGATTCCGCCGGCGCGCCCTGCCGATCGAAAAGTTCTACGCTTACCTGACCTCGCGTCGATCCTCGCCTATTTGCGCGTAGACAACCACGAAAGATCGGACGTGACCCACAATGCGGCGTTTCGTGAACCTTGCGTGTCCGCGTGTCGTCGCGCGAACACCGCACGCCACCGTGCGCGAATCGCGTTGAGCGCCGGTGGCCATCACCGAAGTACCTGAATACGCTCATCTCAGCGGCGAGGACCTGGACGCACTGGCGGTCGCGCTGGATGCCATCCGTCGCGAAATCGAGGATTCGCGCGGGACCAAGGACCGTGAGTACATCCGGCGGGCCATCGCCTTTCAACGATGCCTCGAGGTCGCGGCGAGGCTCACCATCCTGGGCAGCAAAAGCAGGTTCGGATGGGCTGTCGGCACGGCCGCGCTGGCTGTGGCCAAGAGCGTCGAGAACATGGAACTCAGCCACAACATCAGCCACGGTCAGTGGGATTGGATGAACGATCCGGAAATCCATTCCAGTACCTGGGAATGGGACATGGCCGGTGCCTCGTCGCACTGGCAGTCTTCCCACAACCACCGCCACCACATGTTCACCAACATCGTGGGCGTGGACGACGACCTCGGATTCGGAATCCTGCGGGTGACTCGGGATCAGGAGTGGCAACCGAGCGCCTTGGTGCAGCCGTTGCGCGCGGTGCTGCTAGCAGTCGCCTTCGAATGGGGCGTCGCAATGCACGGCCTGTATGCGATCCAGGAGCGCGAGACCACAGATGCCGGTAAATCCGTCCACAAGAGCGCACTGATCCGCAAGATGGCTCGCCAGATCGGAAAGGATTATGTTCTCTTTCCGGTGTTGAGCCGCCGACGGTGGCGCCGCACACTCGCGGCGAACGTGGTGGCCAACGGGTTCCGAAATGTATGGGCGTACATGGTGATCGTGTGCGGTCATTTCGCGGATGGAGCCGAGAAGTTTGCGCCCTCAGTATTGGAGAGCGAGACGAAACCGGAATGGTATCTCCGGCAAATGTTGGGTACCGCGAACTTCCGAGCCGGGCCGGTGCTGGGGTTCATGAGTGGAAACCTCTGCTACCAAATCGAACACCACCTTTTTCCCGATCTGCCGAGCAATCGCTACCCCCAGATCGCCGAGCTGGTACGCGCTTTGTGCGTCACCTACGACTTGCCCTACACCACGGGCTCGTTGCTTCGCCAGTACCTACTCACCGTGCGCACAATCTGCAAGCTGGCGCTGCCCGACCGGTTTTTATTCGCCACCGCCGACGATGCGCCAGAGACGGCGTCCGAGAACAGGTTCCGGGGCGGCGCGAGGCGATCGCACGTAGCTGTTGCGGGCGACGATGTGAGGCGACGCGGATTGGCGACAGCAATCAGGCGCGCAAATCAGGGCCGGTCCAGAGCCCGGCCGGCCTAGCCGTCGAATTATGCTGCAGCACAACGTGCGTCGATCAAACTGCCGCCTGTCTGGGCGCCCGGCGGGGCTTTACTCTCTCACCTGGCGATTGACGAGACCGGTGACCGCCTGGGAATCGATCTCTTCACCCCCGTCACCGTAGTAGACACGACCGGACTCGTCCGCCGTGCCGTCCTCGGTGTGCGTGACTTTGGTCCAATTGCCGGACTTTGGATCTTGGAGCATGTCACCCTCCTGGATCTCCGACAGCGGCACCTGTTCTGTGGCATGTTCCGAACTCATTGCTCTCCCGGATCGTCGTGGTAGCGCGGCTGTGTCCACCATCGGGGCATGGTCCCCGATCGATTCGAGGATCCTCCGCGGGACGGCAGCGGTCAATCACAGATTCGCAGCATCCGTGATCTCATGCACACCTGGTTACCTGTGAACGTCGTGTAGTTCGAGCGAAGTACTCGGCCTTGTTCTCCACGGGGGGTCGCCCGAGGCGGTTGCATGAACCTGCTCGCGTTGTAGCCGTGCAGCCGAGGCGATGCCCTCGTGCCCCACCAAGTCGCTCCCTGGGAGATACGCCCCTTAGCTGAGCTGCAGGTGGGTTAGCAGTATGGCGAGCGCCCACACGAATAGCGCCGTCATAAACAGGATCTCTCGCCACCCGAGGCCCGGTGTGGCCTGGATGGCATATGACATGAGTTTGCGTGGCGGCGCGGGTGTTTCGGGCATCTGCTCCGCAGGCAGCACGCGACTAAACCGATGGAAGAAGATCTGTACAGTCAGCATTCCAGCGATGAGGCCGGTGATGAAGCTGAGGTCATCCATCTGTGTCAGGAACAGCAGCACCACCAGCACCCCGATGATGATCAAGGTCACGGTGTCGTAGATGCTGATGATTCGGCCACCGCGTTCGTAATACGAGGCAATCCTGCGGATCCGAACAGGATAGGGCACCAGGAAGCCGACAGCGAACTTCACCAACCCTTGCAAGCAGAACGCGATGAGCAGAATTTGCAAGGCAAGAACCATGTGCACTCCATCCGGGTAGCGGTCAGAACGAGCCGACCAGACTTCCCGGCACACCTAGACAAAATCTACTCCCACAGGCCTTTTCACACCAGACCCCCCTTTGAGCTGCAACGTGGCTCACGAAATCTGCAGGAGTTAGACTTGAAGCAATTCCCTGTTTCGTGCACACCTCGTTACGCCCGGCAAGTGCTACCCGGCCTGGTGGTGAGCGTCGGGGACGGTTCGATTCGCCCGACTGGCGAGGCGAGGCGCGATGGCGGCACTTGATCACCATCACTCTTGTTGACCGGACTGCCCTGCAAGTCGTGCCAACTGCCATGCCGCCTGCGACTATTGGTGGTGGTCGTGAGCGGCAAGCGCCGCGGCTTTGTCCCGAAGTTCGGGTTGGGTGAGGAGTCCGCGACGGCACAGGACGTGTTCCAGCGCGGCCAGCCATCGCTGGTAGTAGTCCCATTCCCCGGCTGGGAGCGCCTGATGCTCCCACTGCTGGATTTCGGAGATAAGTTGTTGGTGAAATTCGCGCCAATCAAAACCGCCCGCATCCGAGAGGGCAACCGCGAGCGCGAAAACCGTGGCTTCCCACGGCGCGGAAAACGTCACTTCGCCGTTGACTCGGGGAAGTGCGCTCTGGCCGCGCGCATCGAGTTGTTCCACGATTGCGTGTCGAGTCATGGGCGCATCTCCTGTTCGGCTGGATCGGCGATAACTGCTGCGCCGACCATCGCGTCGCGGCTGACGATGCTAACGAGATCGTCGACGCTCCAGTCCTTGGTGTGGGCGGGCCGACGGGGCAGGACCATGTACCGGGTCTCCGCGTTTGAGTCCCAGACACGGATTTCGGTCGACTCGCGCAGATGCACTCCGAACTCGTCGAGCACCGCGCGGGGCTCAATCACCACGCGGGCACGGTATTCGGGAGATTTGTACCAGGTTGGTGGCAGGCCCAGGACCGTCCATGGGTAGCACGAGCACAGCGTGCAGACGATCATGTTGTGGACGTGGTCGGTGTTTTCCACGACGATGAACTCGGTCGGGGCAACGAGGCCCAGTTCTTCCAGAGCGGCGTTGCCGTCGGCCAGCACGCGCTTTATGTACTCGGGGTCGCTCCAGGCCTGGGCGACGACTCGTGCACCGTTGAGTGGCCCGATGTCATGTTCAAGCATCGCCGCAACTGCATCAATTGCCGCGGGGGTGATCAGTCCCTTTTCCAGGAGCAGGGATTCGATCGCGCGGGTGCGCAGGGCGGGGTCGGATTGATCGGAATATGGTTGGCTGTCTTGATGATTCACGCCGCCTCCAGGTAGCTCTCCCATAGCCCGAGCTGGACTACCACATTGGGCTCGGCGGTTTCTCCCCACAGATCGTGACTGTCGAAGCTGACTGTGTAGACGTATTGCGGGTTTTCGCCCATTCCATGGGCGTCGGTGTCGGGAAACACTGCAGCCGGATGAATCCTGGTGATTCTGCCGCGACGACCGCGCACATAACGGGGCGGCCTGGTATGGCCGCGGGGATGAATATTGCGCGCAAAGACCGTGTCGCCCACCGCGAACCGTCGCGGATGGTCAGCATCGCGACGGTTACCCGGCTCACCACCCCGTGCCGGCGCCCCCGGTGTACTGGGCGAGTGAGCCTCGCCGCTGCTGCGTTCGGGTTCTCGACCACCACCGCGAACGAGCTGCGCGACGCGATCGCGGATCTCGGCCGGGTGCAAGAGACGGCGCTGCACCAGTGCCCCCTCCAGCCCGTCAAGGTGGCGCTCGAAGTAGTTGTCTTGCAAATAGCGAAGCGGCGGCAGGGTCTCCACGCCGTAGCGCAACACACCGCCACCACCGAAGTGGTCGGCGACGAGCAACACCATGGTGATGGCTTCCGCGCGCCCCTCCCACGGGGCATGAAATACCGACTCATGCTGTGGGCGCGGTACGGGCCCGAAGGACTGCATACCGCCCAGGTCATGTTCCCCGTTCACTGACGAAGCCTTTCGTGTTCATTCCGGCAAGCGGCGGTGGCGGCCGGCAGCTGCATGGCCACGCTTTTCGGTCATTGAATTTGATGCGGTCCGAACCAGACGCCATCCGGGGAGCCGATCGCGCCGGCCCGCTCGCGGGCGGTCGCCAATTCGGGGGAAGCAGCGAATCTCCGCGCCTTGTCCAGGTCGCTCATATCCATCACGACGATGACGGTGTTCGGATCCTCGGCGGCGACATAGGTGCCAGTCACCACCAAGCCGTGCTCACGCCGCACCGCATCCAACTCAGGATTGCGGAAAACGGTGTTCCACAGCTCGATGCTGTCGACTTTCTGTTTGACGAGCATGACGCCGGTCATCATGAATCCTCCTGATAGCAGTGGTTTTTCAGGGCGTGGTTTTGTGTGCGGTGGCCAGCCAGGCGCGGCCGGCTTCACCGTTGCGGGGATCGAATGCGGGTGGGACCGGGCGGCCGTATTCAGCGGCAACATCCGCGACGTCGCGGACGTCGGCGTTCCAGCCGTGTCGATGCAGCCAAGTCCCCGGGTCAGAGGAGGGGCTCAGCGCCGAATGCATTTGTGGCTGCTCAGTCATCAGGTCACCCGCTTTCGATGCCTGGTCGAACGATCTAGCCGCTGCTATGTCTACATACGTAGACATAGGTGATGTTAGTTCCGACGGGAGCCACCATGTCTACAGTTGTAGATAAATTTCTGAGGGAGTCAGGATGAAGCGCACGACCAATCACACGATCCCGGACGCGAGCCCGCCGCGTCGCAACGCCGCTGCGACGCAGGCGCGCCTGTTAGCGGCGGCACGCGAACAATTCTTACGTCACGGGTATCGGGCCACCTCGCTGCGCGCGATCGCGGCCCAAGCTGGCGTCGACGTGATGCTGATCAGGCGCTACTTCGGCTCCAAACAGCAGCTCTTCAGCGAGGCCACCGATATCTCAGGAAACGTTCCCGCCGTGCGCCGCGCCGCCGACCATGCCGTTGGACAGCTGCTGATCGAACGCGTCCTGCAAGCCCGCCGCGACATCGATGCTCCATTGTTCGCGCTGCTGCGGTCCAGTGGGGATCCCGAGGTCGTCGCACGCCTGAACCGGCAGATCGAAACCGGTCTCACCGGCAACCTGTCCGGCCGTATCACCGCAGAGCAACCGCGACTCCGCGCCGACATGGTCACCGCACTACTACTCGGCATCGGCGTACTGCGCGTTCTGCTCAACAAGGAGCCCCTCGCCACCGCCGACGACCGCGACATCGCCACCATTTTCGGCGAAGCATTCCAGAGCCTCACCAAACTGCCACAACGGGACGACGAGCCGGCGACGTCGTAGATTTTCCGCTCGACGGATCACCACTCATCAGAACGCGGAAATAACACAGCCAACAAAATGCTCAAAACGGGAATAGGCCCCGATTCAGCTTCGACCGGCCGATGATATCGGCAATGCTGCCCGCGTTAGTGTTTCTTGGGATGCAGTAAAGACTCGGTCTGCGAGGTCTTGTCGGCCTTGGTGCGCTTCGCGGCGCGTTTCTCTTTCAGGGACTTACCCGATTTCTTAGCCATTGCTTGTCGGGGAGATTTGTCAGACATTGCGGCCCTTTGATTTTGGGGGCCTGGTTGGTCCCGGTTCAGCGAAGTCTACGCTCCCTTCGGTCCGCTGCGCCCTCCACCGCCCAAAACGGCCGGCAAGCAAGGCGTCCCGAAAAGGACTCGGAAAAGGGATGATCCGGCGGCGGCGGCGCAGTTACCTGGGAACCGGCGATGGCGTGTCGTTTCACGCAATCTTCTAACCGTGCCGGCGGGCGATGGTGAACCGCAGCTGGGCAGCTTGCAAGACCTCAATGGGGGTGGCTATGTTAAATGCGCTGAACACCAGAGGGTTTGGTGAAGCCACGCCACATTGCCCCATGGGTCGAGAGCTGGTTGGTGAGATCCCTGAGGGGTGATGCTCTGCTGCTCGACCGCCGCGCCACGCGGCTGAGGGTCTGCGGCCCACTGGCGACACATGCATCGATGGTGGCGTAACGTCGCAATAGAGCCTTTTCGTTGTCGGCGCTGGCCTCGGACGTCATAGACGCGCGAACGAGATCACGGACAATGCGATTCCTCCGTCGACTCGCTTCATGGGCCGATTGCCTCGAACTGTGAAGGGCCGTAGCATGAATCGCGCAGATCCGTTGATTGACCTCGTTGCATCTGACAGGAGTTCCATGCCGGAGGTCGGGGGAATGGCCGCGCGCCCGACGAGCCCATTGCGACTCACGCTGGCATCCCGGCTGGGGAACACGATAGATGGCGCGTGGTGGCCCCGTACGGGATTGATCTCGCGAGAATTGCCGGAATTGGTCTCCGTTTTGGATGGCCGTCTCGGCCAAATCGTCGATATCAACGTCAACTGGTCGTCGTTGCAACGGCAGCCGGACCTGAATTGGGGCTGGTGGCAGGGAATTAATCCTCACATCATGACCGTTGTCGGGCGGGATTCACGGGCGACGCTTCTAATAGTTCCGCACCGAACCGGTACGGCGCTCGCGGTCATGATTTTGCGCCGGGCTGCCGGCCTCCCCGTCTATCAAATTCATCACGATTCGCGGGCTTTTAAGGTCGCCGAGTGCATTGTGCGCGTGGCTCGGGGGGAGAGCATGTTTGAAGGACGCCGCACCCGCCCGGGCAACCTCGCGGTCATGCCTCGGGACCGGCAAGGGGACGACCATCCCGGATCCGGCGCGACGCACGCCGTCACGCCGGATGCCGAAACTCCCGCGCGGAAGCCGGTGTAGCACGCGGCTCCGGCTGCGCCCGGCACCTCAGCGGATGGAAGCCAGTTGGTCGATTGAATCCCGGGGCAGTTCGCCGTCGACGAGGGCGGTTACGACCAGCCGGTTGAGCGTGATCGCGCCTTTGTGATTATCGAGGAATGCCGTGTCGGAGGCGTCGCGACCGGTGGCTATCCGCACCAAGGTCTGCCGCGGAGCCAGCAGCGTCGCGTCGACCACCCGCCAACGCCCGTCGACGAAAGCCTCGGCGACCGCGTGGAAGTCCATCGGGAGTACGCCCGGCGCGTACACGGACACCAGGCGGGCCGGGACGAAGACCGCACGCAGGAGCGCCACCACCAGGTGCGCGTAGTCGCGGCACACGCCCTCGCCGGCAAGCAGCGTGTCTACGGCACCATCAATCGGATCGCTAGAGCCGGGCACATAGTTCAGCCGGGTACCCACCCAGGAACTGACGTGCTCGAGCAGCGCCGTCGCATCGCGGTCGTTGCCGAATTCGGTTGCGGCAAACCCATAGAACTTGTCCGACTCGGCGTAGCGGCTGGGTCGCAGGTACATCGACTGGTCGTATTCGGTTACCGGAGCCGGATCGGTCTGACCCACGATTGTCGCCGCGTAGTCGACTTGCAGTGTGCCCACCTCCGCGTCGAACTTATGGATACGGTTGCCGTGCACTCCGCTGACTTCCACGGGTTGGATTGGCCGCCCGTTCAAGACGAAGCTCAGCGACTCGAAGACCTCGGTGCCCGGATGCGGTGCAACAGCGATTTGAAATTCCAGCATTGTGGCAGCGGTGATTTCGACTTCGAGCTCGGCGCCCACTTCGCGTCTCATAGCGCGATACTGCGCCAGTCGGTCGGGATTCGCCACCTCACCACCTTCGCCGCCGCGAGGGACGAGGACGATCGCAGTGCGGTCCCGGCGCGGCGGCTCAGGACACCGAATTGCCGATAGCGGCCCTGTGCTGGGGGCAATAGGACGCCACGGAAGCGCCGAGGAGATAGCCGGCTTCATGTGCCGACAGATCCGTGGCCCTTACGACGTTCAGCACCAGGGAGGTCGGCGTTCTCCCCTTGTCGAGTCCGGCGCACATGTTGTGTCCCGCGGCGATTGCGGCGCCGCGGTCGGTAAAGACAATCCCGTTTCGCTGAATCTCCGCGAGGAACGAATCATCGCTTTGATCGGCCGACGCCGGTGCCGCGAAAAGGAATGCGGCCCCGGCAAGCGCGACCGCGCCGATTATTGACCAGTTCCCACGATGCGCATTGATTCCGGTCAAGGTCTTCCTCAATGTGGCGAACGGACTGTCTGTCATAACGGTGGCTGAACATTAACCAGAATCGCGGCATCTTTCTCGCCGGCTTCAATCGCGCCACCTCACACAAATCGGACCGCATCGGTCAGAGGGCTGGCGGCCCATGGCTGAGCGCGCCAGCCGGCCGCGCCCATGCGAGCCGTGAAATCGATTGTGTCGCTGCGAGTTCCAACCGCCCGCGCCGGGCTCGCGCAATCCGTCCGCGAGCGGCAGTCCAGGGGTGGATGCCGCGGCCGGCCCGCGCGGGAGCCAACGGCGAGAGCGGAGCGCAACCAAGATTTAACCGTCGCGGGGATCGCCGCACGCAAAATCCGGCCCTCCCACGGATAATCCCCGTCCGTTTTATTTAATTGCGGTCTGGGGACGGGCCCGTCGGGTGCGAGCAGAACATCCCGTCCATGAACACCGGGAGCCGATGCATTTCACAGTGGCAGTACGGCGCGCGGCAACCGCCTTCGGTATGGTCCAAGGAGTGTGCGGAGTCACCGGCGAGGTACGGCTCGACGGGCGTGTCCCCGATGTAGCAGCAGTGTCGGCGATGGCCGCCGTGATGGCCCCAAGAGGCCCCGACGCGTCCGGCACCTGGTCACAGGGCCGTGTCGCGCTCGGCCATCGTCGGCTCAAGATCATCGATCTCAGCGAGGCCGGTGCCCAGCCGATGGTCGATCCGGAGCTGGGTCTGGCCATCGCCTTCAACGGCTGCATCTACAACTACAAGGAGCTGCGGAACGAACTCCGCGGACACGGCTACCGGTTCTTCTCGCACAGCGACACCGAGGTCCTGCTCAAGGCCTATCACCACTGGGGTGACGACTTCGTCAGCCACCTGCATGGCATGTTCGCCTTCGCCATCGTCGAACGCGACAGCGGCCGGGTGCTGCTCGGTCGCGATCGGCTGGGGATCAAACCGTTGTACGTGACCGAGGACAGTCATCGGATCCGGTTCGCCTCGGCCCTGCCGGCGCTGCTGGCCGGCGGCGGCGTGGACACCCGCATCGACCCGGTCGCGCTGCACCACTACATGACCTTCCACTCGGTGGTCCCGGCGCCGCTCACCATGCTGCGGGGGGTACGCAAGGTACCGCCCGCTTCGCTGGTTGCCATCGAACCCGACGGCCGGCGCACCATCTCCACGTATTGGACCCCCGACTTCACCCGGCACGACGACCGCGCCGGGTGGTCGGAAACCGACTGGGAAGACGCGGTGCTCGACGCGCTGCGAATCGCCGTCAAGCGCCGGCTGGTCGCCGACGTGCCGGTCGGCTGCCTGTTGTCCG
Organism: uncultured Actinomycetota bacterium; assembly: GCA_963820045.1. Taxonomy (GTDB): domain Bacteria; phylum Actinomycetota; class Actinomycetes; order Mycobacteriales; family Mycobacteriaceae; genus Mycobacterium. The sequence continues at coordinate 1,083,155 of CAWFYN010000004.1, read as the reverse complement.
GCGGCGTCGACTCCAGCCTGATCGTCGGCCTGCTCGCCGAGGCGGGCCAGCACGGGCTGATGACCTTCTCCATCGGCTTCGAGTCCGCCGGTGGGGTTGAGGGCGACGAGTTCCGGTGGTCGGACATCATCGCCCACCGCTTCGAAACCGTCCACCATCAGATCCGCATCGAAACCGATCGGATGCTGCCCGCGCTCGACGGGGCCATCGGCGCGATGAGCGAGCCGATGGTCAGCCACGACTGCGTCGCCTTCTACCTGCTCAGCCAGGAAGTGGCGCGCCACGTGAAGGTCGTGCAGTCGGGCCAGGGCGCCGACGAGGTGTTCGCCGGCTACCACTGGTACCCGCCGATGGGCTCGCCGGCCGCGGCGTCGGTGGAGGGTTCGGTCGCCGAATACCGCGGCGCCTTCTTCGATCGCGATTCGGCGGAAATGGCGGGCCTGCTAGGGCCGGGCATCATGGCGCCGGGCGACCCCAGTGGACGCTTCGTCACCGAGCACTTCGCGCGCGCCGGTGCCGAGACGGGCGTCGATCGTGCGCTGCGGCTCGACACCACCGTGATGCTGGTCGAAGACCCGGTGAAGCGGGTGGACAACATGACCATGGCCTGGGGCCTGGAGGGCCGGGTGCCGTTCCTCGACCACGAGCTCGTCGAGCTGGCGGCGACCTGCCCCCCGGAGCTGAAGATCGCCCATGAAGGCAAGGGCGTGCTCAAACAGGCCGCGCGACGGGTGATTCCATCCGAGGTCATCGACCGGCCCAAGGGATATTTCCCGGTCCCCGCGCTCACCCACCTCGAGGGGCCCTACCTCGACATGGTGCGCGACGCGCTCTATGCGCCGGTCGCCAAGGAGCGCGGACTGTTTCGCACGGAGGCGGTCGACGCCCTGCTGGGCGACCCCAACAGCAAGCTGACCCCACTGCGCGGCAACGAGCTCTGGCAGATCGCCCTGCTCGAACTTTGGCTGCAGCGACACGGCATTACGGGTCCAGTGGCATGACCGTTATCGATCCCTCCGGCGACCACACCGAGGCGATCACGATGGGCCTGCACGACGCCTCGCCGCCGGAGCTGGTGGAGGCGATGGCCAAGGATGTCGAGCTCGAATTGGGCTGGGGCCGGCTCATCTTCGGCCAGACGTTCGCCGATTCGCAACAGCTGGTCGAGGCGCTGCGGCGGGAAGGGCCCGGGCGCCGCGACATCTGCATCTACGCCCGCGAGTCGCACGTGGTGGTCGCCGAAGCCCCGACCGAGCTCTTCATCGACCCCAGCCACACCTATCGCCTGCGCTTCACCGATGCCAAGCCGGAGGACCCGTCACCGTCGGCACTCGGCGTGACCGTGCGCACGCTGAACGACCCGGTCGACGCCGACGCCATGAACCGCGTCTACGTGCGCTGCGGGATGGTGCCAGCCGGCGTCGACGTGATCTGGAACAACCACCTGCACCTGCCGGCGGTGACCTATCTGCTGGCGGTGCGGGACGCGGACGGCGCCGTGGTGGGCACCGTCACCGGCGTCGATCACGAATTGCTGTTCTCCGACCCCGAGCAGGGGTCGAGCCTGTGGACCCTGGCCGTGGATCCGGCGGCCGGACTCCCCGGGATCGGTGCGGCCCTCACCCGGGCCCTGGCGGAACGCTTCCGCAACGCGGGCCGCGCCTACATGGACCTCTCGGTCGCGCACGACAACGCCGCCGCCATCGGCCTCTACGAGAAGTTGGGTTTCCGCCGCGTCCCGGTGCTGGCGATCAAGCGCAAGAACGCGATCAACGAGCCGCTGTTCAGCCCGCCGCCCGAAACGGTCGACGACCTCAACCCCTACGCCCGGATCATCGCCGACGAGGCGCTGCGCCGCGGAATCTGGGTCGAGGTGCTCGATGCCGAGACCGGTGAGATGCGACTCACCCACGGCGGCCGCAGCGTCATCACCCGTGAATCGCTGTCCGAGTACACCTCGGCGGTCGCGATGTGCCGCTGCGACGACAAGCGTCGAACCCGCCGCCTCGTCTCCGAGGCGGGCATCACGGTGCCCCGGGCCCGCCTGGCCACGTTCGACGATGGCGACTACAACTTCCTCACCGAGGTCGGGGAGATCGTCGTCAAACCGACCCGCGGCGAACAGGGCAAGGGCATCACCGTCGGCGTGACCGCCGACAACGGTCCGGAGGAGCTTGCCGGCGCCCTGGCCCGCGCGCGTCAGCAATACCCGGACGTGCTGATCGAGCAGCGGGTGCAAGGCGACGACCTCCGGTTGGTGGTGATCGACGGCCGGGTGGTCGCCGCCGCGCTGCGGATGCCGCCGGAGATCATCGGCACGGGGGAGCACAGCATCCGGGACCTGATCGCGGCCGAAAGCCGGCGGCGCTCCGCGGCCACCGGCGGCGAGTCCCGCATCCCGCTCGACGACCTCACCGAGGCGACGGTCGCCGAGGCGGGCTGGACGCTGGACGACGTGCTGCCCCAGGGAACCCGCCTGCGCGTTCGCCGCACCGCCAACCTGCATCAGGGCGGCACGATCCACGACGTCACCGCCGTGGTGAACGCCGAACTGTGCCGGGTCGCGGTGACGGCGGCCGAGGCGATCGGCATCCCCGTCACGGGCATCGACCTGCTGGTGCCCGACGTCACCGGCGCCGAGTACGCGTTCATCGAAGCCAACGAACGACCGGGTCTGGCCAACCACGAACCACAGCCCACGGCCGCGGCTTTCATCGACTTCCTGTTCCCGGGCCACCCGGGCCAGCCTGCGGCCTGGACCCCCGAGGAGTCGCGCGCCGACCGGGGCTGAGGCTTGGCATCCGCCTCGCTTGGGTAATTCTGAAGATCACCCAGATAGGAGCGAGATGAGCGGACGCGTGCAAACGGGAACCATCACGACCCATGTGCCGGAGCGGCTGGACAGGCTGCCCTGGTCGCGATTCCACTGGCGCGTGGTGATCGGGCTCGGTGGGGTGTGGATCCTCGACGGTCTCGAGGTCACGATGGTGGGCAACGTGTCCGCCCGCCTCACCGAAAAGGGCAGCGGCATCGACCTCAACGCGGCGCAGATCGGCATGGCGGCCGCGTTCTACATCGCCGGTGCGTGCCTGGGCGCGCTGTTCTTCGGACACCTGACGGACCGCTTCGGACGGCGCAATCTGTTCATGCTGACCCTCGTGGTCTACCTGGCCGCCACCGTCGCGACCGCATTCGCTTTCGCCCCTTGGTATTTCTTCGTCGCACGCTTCTTCACCGGCTCCGGGATAGGCGGCGAATATGCCGCAATCAATTCGGCCATCGACGAGTTGATCCCCGCCCGCCTGCGCGGCCGCGTCGACCTGATCATCAACGGGACCTACTGGCTCGGCTCGGCCGCTGGAGCGGCCGGCGCGCTCGTCCTGCTAAACACGTCGCACTTCGCGCCCAACATCGGCTGGCGGCTGGCCTTCGGCGTCGGCGCCATCTTCGGCATCTTCGTCCTCCTCGTGCGGCGCAACGTCCCGGAGAGTCCGCGGTGGTTGTTCATCCACGGCCGCGACGAGGAGGCCGAGCGGATCGTCGGCGAGATCGAGGACGCGGTGCGGGCCGAAACCGGCCAGCCGCTGCCGGAGCCCCACGGCCGCAAGCTCAAAATCCGCCAGCGCGAGACGATTTCGTTCCGCGAAATCGCCAGGGTGGCGTTCAAGCTTTATCCGCAACGCGCGATCCTCGGGCTGGCGCTGTTCACCGGGCAGGCGTTCCTCTACAACGGCGTGACATTCAATCTGGGCACGCTGCTGAGCGGGTTCTACGGAGTGCCCTCGGGGAAGGTGCCGCTGTTCTTCATCCTGTGGGCCCTCAGCAATTTCGTCGGACCGCTGGCGCTCGGCCACCTGTTCGACAGCATCGGCCGCAAGCCGATGATCACGGCGACCTACATCGGGTCCGGGGTCGTGGCCGTCGTCCTCGCGATCGTGTTCGTGACCCAGACCGGCGGCGTCTGGGCGTTCATCGCTGTCCTTGCGGTCGCGTTCTTCCTGGCGTCGGCGGGCGCCAGCGCGGCCTACCTGACGGTCAGCGAGATCTTCCCGATGGAGACCAGGGCGCTGGCGATCGCGTTCTTCTACGCGGTGGGAACCGCGATCGGCGGGATCACCGGCCCGTTGCTGTTCGGGCAGCTGATCAATTCCGGGGAACGCGGCCAGGTGGTGTGGTCGTTCCTCACCGGCGCCGCGGTCATGGCGATCGCGGGCCTGGTCGAATTGCGGCTCGGGATCGCGGCCGAACGTCGCCCGCTCGAAGAGCTGGCCTTGCCCCTGACGGTCGACGACGCCGAACACCAAGAGCACCGCGACGCCTGATCGCAACCATTGCGGCGATACCGTTGACGCGGGCGTAACAAGTTCGCCATCGAGAGTTCCTAATGTGAGTCGGTCCACTCCTGGGTCGAGGACAACTCGTGGGCCCCTTTAGCGATAGGAATTTCATTGAGCGGCAATGCGGTCCGCCTGCAGGCGATCAACAACGTCGAGGCATACGTCCCTCCGGCCATCAGCTTCGTCGCGGGCGAACTGCCGGGCGAGATCTTCGGCTCGAACGTCTTCACCAAGGCGGAGATGCAGTCAAGGCTGCCCAAGGCGGTGTACAAGTCGGTCGTGGCGACCATCGACAAGGGCGCCAAGCTGGACCCGGCGGTCGCCGACGCGGTCGCGGTCGCCATGAAGGATTGGGCGCTGGAGAAGGGCGCCACCCACTACGCGCACGTCTTCTACCCGATGACCGGGCTGACCGCCGAAAAGCACGACAGCTTTCTGGAACCCGTCTCCGACGGGCAGACCCTCGCCGAGTTCGCCGGCAAGACGCTGATCCAGGGCGAGCCCGACGCCTCCAGCTTCCCCTCGGGCGGGCTGCGCAGCACCTTCGAGGCGCGTGGTTACACCGGTTGGGACGTGACCAGCCCGGCCTATGTCTTGGAGAACCCGAACGGCAATACGCTGTGCATCCCAACGGTGTTCGTGTCGATGACCGGCGAGGCGCTCGACTACAAGACCCCGCTGCTGCGCAGCCAGCAGGCGATGGGCATCCACGCCGAACGCATCCTGACGCTGTTCGGCCACCTGGACCTGAACAAGGTGGTGTCCTTCTGCGGGCCGGAGCAGGAGTACTTCCTGATCGACCGCCACTTCTTCCTGGCGCGGCCCGACCTGATCAACGCCGGACGCACCGTGTTCGGCGCCAAGCCGCCCAAGGGCCAGGAGTTCGACGACCATTACTTCGGCTCGGTGCCCGAGCGCGTGCTCGGCTTCATGATGGACACCGAACGGGAGCTGTTCAAACTCGGCATTCCGGCCAAGACCCGGCACAACGAGGTCGCCCCCGGCCAGTTCGAGATCGCGCCGATGTTCGAGCGGGCTAACATCGCCTCCGATCACCAGCAGCTGCTGATGACGATTTTCAAGACCCTGGCCAAAAAGCACGGCATGGAATGCCTGTTCCACGAGAAGCCGTTCGCCGGCGTCAACGGCTCGGGCAAGCACGTCAACTTCTCGATGGGCAACTCCGAGCTCGGTTCGCTGCTTGTCCCCGGTGATACCCCGCACGAGAACGCTCAGTTCCTGGTGTTCTGCGCGGCGGTGATTCGCGCGGTGCACAAGTTCTCTGGGCTGCTTCGCGTATCGGTCGCGTCGGCGACCAACGACCACCGCCTGGGCGCCAACGAGGCACCGCCGGCAATCATCTCGATTTTCCTCGGCGACCAGCTCGCCGACGTGTTCGAGCAGATCGCCAAGGGCGCGGCCACGTCGTCAAAGGGTAAGGGCACCATGATCATCGGCGTCGACACCCTGCCGCACCTGCCGACGGATGCGGGTGACCGCAACCGGACCAGCCCGTTCGCGTTCACCGGCAACCGGTTCGAGTTCCGTGCACCCGGCTCCGGGCAGACTGTCGCGGTCCCGTTGATCGTTCTCAACACCATCATGGCTGACTCGTTGGACTACATGGCCGGCGTTCTGGAGCACGCCGTCGCCGACGGTGAGGACTTCGACAAGGCAGTGCAGAAGCTGCTCACCGAGGTCATCACCGAGCACGGTGCGGTGGTGTTCAACGGGGACGGTTATTCGGAGAACTGGCAGATCGAGGCGGCCGAGCGCGGCCTGCCGAACCTGAAGACGACGCTGGACGCCATTCCGGAGTTGATCAAGCCCGAGTCGGTTGAGCTCTTCGAGAAATACGGGGTGTTCAACGACCGCGAGCTGCACAGCCGCTACGAGGTCCGCCTCGAGCAGTACGCGCTGACCATCGCAGTCGAGGCGAAGCTGGCCCTCGAAATCGGGACCACCGTCATCTTGCCGGCGGCGCTCCGATACCAGACCGAGCTCGCCCAGAACGTCGCGACGTTGAAGGCCGCCGGGATGGAGCCGAGCATGGCTGCGCTGCAAGCGGTTTCGACTCCGCTCGCCGAGCTTACGACCGCGCTGACGGCGTTGACGGCGGCGCTGTCGGATCACTCGGCGGAGACGGCGCTCGCCGAGGCCAAGCACGCTCAGGAGGCGCTGCTGCCGGCGATGGAAGCGGTGCGCGCGGCCGCCGACGCGTTGGAAGACGTTGTGGCCGACGACTTGTGGCCATTGCCGACTTATCAGGAGATGCTGTACATCCTCTAGGGATCAGCCGTAAGCGTCCCACCAGGTGTGCAGGTCCTCCACGGTGGCCGGATCACCGGAGACGTCGCTGAGCATGAGTTTCTGGTCCTTGGTCCAGATCACGTTCGGGTGGTTGTTGTAGGTGCCGCAGGCGATCAAGCCGGCCATGTCGTTGGGGGTCTGGTCGTAGTGCCAGCTGACCGGTGAGCGTCCCTCGCCGGGGCAGTTCACCATCGGCCGGCTACCCGAGGAGCTTGGTCAGCCAAGTCGGGTCCTGGTAGTTCACCGACGCGGTGCCGTCCCACACGAACGGCGTGGAATTGGCGTTGAGCCCCGACAGCGTCGCGTACCCGTTCGCGGATTTCGCCTTGCCCGTGCCGACGTCGTCTCCCGACTTGATGCACGTCATGACGCCGGCGTCCGCGCCGACGGTCTTGGCCAGTTGCGCCAGTTCGCCGTCGGTGCGGTCCTCCGCGGCGTCCTCCGCCGGCTGGAAGTTGCTGGCGAACAAGCCGGAATAGAAGTCGCTGTAGAGCTTCGGGTCGTTTTGCGCCGCGACGCAGTACGACGCCGCAACCGCCCGGGTCGAGTAGTTCTTGCTGTGCGACTTGTCGTCGAGAAAGTCGAGCAGGTGGTAGCGGACCGCGAGCTTCTTGTTGTTCACCGCGTTCTCGATGTCGCTGGCATTCGACCGGATGAAACTGCCGCATGGCGGGCAGATCGGTTCGTTGAAGATATCGATCGTCATCGGCGCCGCCGTGCTGCCCACGAAGACGCCGTCGTCGAGGATCCGGAGCGCGACGGCGTCCGGCGGTGGCGGTTGCGATGTCGGCACCGTCGGTGACGACGACTGCCAGGGCCGGACGACGGCGAGGACCAGGCCCACGATGGCCAGCAGGGCGATGCCGGCGACGCCCACCCACAGCCAGGGCTTCCTGCTCGGCCGCGGCGGTTGACCCCAAGGCGGCGCCCCGACGGGCCCGGCCATGCTGGGAGCCCACGCGGGGCCGCCGGGCCATCCCGTCGACTGGGGCGCGGGTCCCCCGGGAGCCGGCTGCGCCGCCCACATCGGGCCGGACGAGGGGGCGTGCGCGGGGGGAGCCTGGGTGATGCCGCCGGGTTGCTGGCCGGCGAATGCCGCCGGCAGCCGTGCCACCTGGCTGCGCTGCAAGATGTCGGTGGCCCGGTCCTGGTCGGATTCGGCCAGCGCCGCGTAGGCGGCCGCCGACAGGTCACCGCAGGTGGCGTAGCGGTCCGCGGGATCCTTGGCCATGCCGCGGGCGATCACCCCGCCGAAGGCGGCCGGGATGCCGGGCCGCGCGGCACTGGGTTGCGGGATCGCCTGGTGCAGGTGGGCGCCCATCACGCTGATTTGGTCGCCGGTGTACGGCGGGGATCCGGTCAAGCACTCGTACAGCACGCAGGCCAACGCGTAGATGTCGGCGCGATGGGTGATTTCGGAGTCGCTGAAGCGCTCGGGCGCCATGTACTTGACGGTGCCCACCGTGGTGCCAAACTGCGTCAGCTTCTCGTCGGAAGTGGCGCTGGCGATCCCGAAGTCGACGAGGTACGCGAAATCGTCGCCGCTCACCAGGATGTTCTCCGGCTTGACGTCGCGATGCAGCACCCCGGCCGCGTGCGCGGCGTCGAGCGCCGAACCGATCTGGCGCACGATGGCGACCGCCCGTGGCGGGGGCAGCGGCCCGTACCGGCTCAGCATGGTGGCCAGGTCTTTGCCGTCGATCAGGCGCATGTCGACATAGAGCTGGCCGTCGATCTCGCCGAAGTCATGAATCGGCACGACATGCGGTTCCTGCAGCCGGCCCGCGGTGCGGGCCTCGCGGTGCATGCGGGAGCGGAAGACCGGGTCGTTGGACAGCGTTTGCGACATCAGCTTCAGGGCCACGATGCGCTCCCGGACCGTGTCCTCGGCCTCATAGACATCGCCCATGCCGCCACGGCCGACCAGCCGCCGCAGCCGATACGGACCGAACTGCGAATCCTCCCGCGAATCCGCGGTCGTGTCACCCATCCCGACTCCTCAGTCACCGGCCGTGCGCAGCCATAAGGCTAAGGTTTCCCAGGCTGCCGGGCACGGCGAATAGCGAAAGCCAGCTATTTCGACAACCTCCGATTAACGGAGTTCGTCGTCACCGCCGGCGCGTTCGGTCAGCCCTTCGCGTGACAGGGCCCGGACGAATCCGAAGGCCTGCATCCCGGCGGGGCCGGGGTTTTCGGTGATCCAGTCGTTGATCTTCCCCAGCGCGTTGGCCAAATCGTCGCGCTTGACCCGGATGAGGTAGGTCATTCTGTCGTCGTCCGGATCGTCAATGGATTCGGCAACGGCGACGGGATTTTTGAAGGCGTACGCGATCCCGTGCACGGCGTCGTTGTTCAGCGCCCATCGAAGTTCGCTGGGCCGCAGCCGGTTCACCGCCAGGTTGCGGTAGTCATGTTCGTCATTTGAGCTGCTCACCTGCCGATAGTCCTCCTCTGTGTGGCTCGAGAAAGTCGACGGCAAGCAACTGAAAACGATGCCGCGCAGGCGATTCGATACGAGTGTGCAATCGGGCATTTCCATCATAGGAAGTGGCTCGGTTGGCTGCATGTCGAGCGGAATCAGCGGCGATATTTCACGTACAGGTAGTCGCCGCAAACCAGCGCGTGCTCGAGCCGCATCGTCACCGGTGCGGACAGCGGCGACGGGGTGGGGCGGTGGCCCACCGGCTGGCCGGCGGCGAGTTTGGGGGCCAGGGTCACGCAGATCTCGTCGACGGCGTCGGCCTCCACCAGCTCGTCGAGCAGGGTCGGGCCGCCCTCGCACAGGATGTGGTGCATGCCTCGTGCGCGCAGCAGCGCGACGGCGCACGCCACGTCGACGGATTCTTCGCCGGCCACCAATACCTGCCGGTGCCCGCGGTCGCCGGGATCGTCGCGCGCCGCCGCGGCTTGCGCGCATGTCACCAGGATCGGTGGCTGCCCGGGGTCACTGAACAGCCGCGACGGCAGCGCACCGCTGCGGCTGATCACCGCGACCGGGGGCGGGGTCCGTCCCGGATCGGTGAGCCGCACCGGGCCGTAGTTTTCGGCGCGCGCGGTGCCGGCGCCCACCAGGACGACGTCGGCGAAACCGCGCAGGATCTTCAGCAGCTGTTGGTCGGTGGGACACGACAGCGGACCGGCCCGACCGCCGAACGCGGCGGCGCCGTCGGCGCTGAAGATCATGTTGGCCCGCACCCCCTGCGGGGGATCGGCGTAGAACGATGCGAGTTCGGTGATGCCGGCGACGGCGCCCACCCGGGGAATCACCGCTACGCCTCGTGGCCGGGTTCCAGATGCTGGACGTCGCCGAAGGACACCCAGCTTTCCAGTTCCCGGGGCGGGTCGCCGTCCACCGGCGCGAGCAGGTGCCCGACATGGTCGCCCAGCGAGAAACGCTCCAGAATCTCGCCGACGAACCATGCTGCCGCGTCGTCGAGGACGGGCATTTCGGCCGGGCCGCTGTGCCACGAGCAGCGGTCGAACTTGTTGACCGTGTCGCCGGTCTGGCTGCCGAAAAGTTCCACGACGCCGAGGTGCTCGTGGTCGAACACGTGCACCGCCAGGTGAGTCGCCTTGGCGGCGACGCGGAATGTGTGGTTCTTCCTGGACAGCCCGACGAGGAAGCGAGGCGGGTGAATGCTGGTCTGACTGGCGAACCCGACCAGACAGCCCGCCGCGATGCCGCCGGCCCGCGTGGTCACCACGTACATCGGGTAATTCAGCAGCCCCACCAGCTTTTCGAACGCGACTTCTCCCGGGTTGGCCATCCGCTCAGTCTTCCCGTTCGAGCCGCGGGTGAACCCGGCGGTCCCTAGGCCTGGCAGCGGGCTTCAGCGCGCCCGTCTCACAACCCGCGGACGCGCCGAATCGCGTAGGCGGCGACGCCGACGGCAAGCACCGCCAGGCCGGACAGCACCGACGACAGCGGCATCGCGAACGCGAGCAGCACGCATCCGAGGAATCCGGTCGACGGAATCGCCGGGTGCGGGCGGCCCTCGTCGCGGTCGAGGGTGAGCGCGGATGCGTTGGCCACCGCGTAGTAGATCAGCACGGCGAAGGAGGAGAACCCGATGGCGTCGCGCAGGTCGGCGGTGGCGGCCAAGATCGCCACCGCGAGGCCGATCAGCAATTCCGCACGGTGGGGGACCCCGAACCGCGGGTGCACGGCTGCGAGCGCGTGGGGCAGGTGGTGGTCGCGTGCCATGGCCAGCGTGGTGCGCGAGACGCCCAGGATCAGCGCCAGCAGGGAGCCGAGCGCCGCAACGGCCGCGCCCACCTGCACGACCGGGACCAGCCAGCCCGTCCCGGCCGCCCGCACGGTGTCGACCAGCGGCGCCGTCGCTTGACCGAGGCGTCGTGGCCCCAGCACCCAGAGCGCCGCCGCCGCCACCAGGGCATAGACGGCCAGGGTGATGGCAAGGGCGATCGGTATCGCGCGCGGGATGGTGCGCGCCGGGTCGCGAACCTCTTCGCCCAGGGTGGCGATGCGCGCGTAACCGGCGAAGGCGAAGAACAGCAGGCCCGCGGCCTGAACAACGCCACCGACGGTCGTTCCCGCCGGTCGAAGTTGTTCAGCGCCGGGGGTCCCCGAGGAGAATGCGGCGACGACCACCGCGGCCAACACGGCCAACACGAGCGCGACGATGACGCGGGTGAGCCAGGCAGCCTTCTGCACCCCGGCGTAGTTCACCGCGGTCAGTGCCACCACCGCGGCGACGGCAACCGGGTGCGCGTGCGACGGCCACGCATAGGAGCCGATGGTCAAGGCCATCGCGGCGCACGAGGCGGTCTTGCCGACGACGAAGCCCCACCCCGCCAGGTATCCCCAGAAATCGCCCAGCCGCTCGCGGCCGTAGACATAGGTGCCACCGGATGCGGGGTAGCGGGCGGCCAGCCGGGCGGACGAGGTGGCGTTGCAGTACGCCACCACCGCGGCCACCGCCAGGCCCAGCAGCAGCCCCGAGCCCGCCGCGCGCGCCGCCGGGCCGAGCGCGGCGAAAATCCCGGCCCCGAGCATCGAGCCCAGCCCGATCGTCACCGCGTCGAACACACCCAGGCTCCGGCGAAGTTCGCCGGTGTTGCTGTCGGCCAATGGGTCTCCTCACCGCGCACGCAGCGGCCAACCTATCAAATTCGGTTGATGTATTCTCGGCCAGGATGGCGGCAAGCAAGACGGAGGTCCCGTCGCTGATGCAGATGGCGTCGCACCCGGTGCGCTGGGCGCTGCTGACCGAACTTGCGGGCGGCGATCACCGGGTGCGGGAATTGGCTGCCGCCGTTGACGAGCCGCAGAACCTGGTTTCGTACCACTTGCGGCTGCTGCGCTCGGCGGGGCTGGTCGACGCGCGGCGCAGCAGTTTCGACGGCCGCGACACCTACTACCGTGTGAATCTGACGGGGTGCGCCGGCGCGTTCCGCGAGGCGGCCACGGCGCTGCATCCGGCGCTCGCACCGACGCCCGTTGCCAAGCCGGCGGCGCGGTCGGTGCTGTTCTTGTGTTCCGGCAACAGCGCGCGCTCACCCATGGCCGAGGCCCTGCTTCAGCGTCGGGGCCAGGGCCGCATTCGTGCCGCGAGCGCGGGCAGTCATCCCAAACCGCACCTGCACCGCGACGCGATACGAATCATGCGCGAGATGTACGGCATCGACCTCCGGCATCGGCCCCAGCCGTTGACCGCGGTGACCCGGCGCAGCTTCGATTGCGTGATCACCCTGTGCGACAAGGTCCGCGAGTATGCGCGCGACCATGGCCTGGCCACGACGATGCACTGGAGCCTGCCCGACCCGTCGGGCGACGGCGCCGGTTATCCGGAATTTCGGCGGGTGGCAAGCGAATTGGACAATCGCATCGACTTCCTGATGCCCGCCCTCGACGCCTACCCGCGGAGGCGATGATCGTGTCGCTCGATCGGCGTGGCTTCCTCAAATGGGGCGGGCTGGCCGCGCTGGCCGCAAGCGGAAGCGCCGGCGCCGCGACCGCCTGCACACGGCCCGCACCCCCCGGCGGCAGGGCCGATTACACGCTGCGGATCGGCACCGGCGCAGTCGAATTGGCGCCGGGCCACGTCGTGTCGACCTTGACCTACAACGGCCAATTCCCCGGCCCGCTGCTGCGGTTCAAAGAGGGCCGGCGGACGTCGGTGGACGTCTTCAACGACACCGGTTCCCCCGAGCAGCTGCACTGGCACGGCCAGCACGTCGGCGTCGATGTCGACGGCTCCGCCGAGGAGGGCACGCCCTACATCCCCGCGCACGGCATGCGGCGGATTTCCTTCGTTCCCGGCCCGTCGGGTTACCGCTTCTATCACACCCATGTGGTGCCGCGCGCCGACCTGTCCCGCGGCCAGTACAGCGGCCTGGTCGGCCCCGTCTACATCGAGCCCCCGCAGGACGCCGGCGCCTACGACCAAGAGATCTTCTTGACGCTCAAGGAATTCGAGCCCAGTTTCAGCCGCGGGGGCGACATGGCCAGCGATTTCCTGGCCGGCGAGCAGGACCCGGATCTCAAGGAGAAGGGCGAATCGTCGATGGCGGCGTCGCTGGCGCGGGGCGAACCGCGCGGCTACGAGGTCGGTTACGGAGCGTTCGCCGTCAACGGCCGCATGCTTGGCCACGGCGATCCGATCCGCGTGCGGACCGGCCAGCGGGTGTTGCTGCACGTGCTGAACGGCAGCGCCACCGAGACGCGCAGTTTGGCGCTGCCCGGGCATACCTTCGAGGTTTTGGCGCTGGACGGCAACCCGGTACCCAACCCCGCGCCAGTGCCGGTGCTGTGGCTCGGTGCCGCCGAACGCATTTCGGCGGTGGTCACCATGACCAACCCGGGGGTATGGGTGCTGGGGGATGTCTCCGACGACGACCGCGAGCATGGGATGGGCATCGTCGTGGAATACGCCGGGCGCGGCGGGGATCCGCAGTGGGCGGCGCCGCCGCCGTTCAAGTGGGATTACCGGTTTTTCGCGCAGGCCGCGCCCGTCCCGCCGCCCGATCACACCATCGAGCTGCTGATCGAGAAGCGCAACGCCGCCGACAACGGGTTCAACCTCTGGACCTTCAACGGCACACCGTTTTCCATGGATACCAACCATCCCGTGCTGGATGTGCAACGCGGCAAGCGCTACCGGCTGCGGTTCCGCAACGCCAGCGACGACCTGCATCCGATGCACCTACACCGGCACACGTTCGAAATCACCCAATTCGCCGGCACGCCAACCGCCGGCGTGCGCAAAGACGTCGCGATGCTGGGCGGCTACCAAAGCATGGACGTCGACTTCGTCGCCGAGGCGCCCGGCCTGTCGCTGCTGCATTGCCACCAGCAGATCCACATGGATTACGGCCTCATGCTGCTGCTCAACAGCGGCTGACTCGTCGGCTTCTTACCCAAGCGGATCGTTCTCCCGCACACCGCGATACATGCCCCACCGCACGATCCACGGCATCACCACTCGCTCGACCGTCCACGACGGGAACCGGAACGCGCGGCCGGTGGGCAGAAAAACCTCCAGCCCGTCGGGTTGGATGCCGCCCAGCGAACCCCACCGCCGCGTCGGCGCCCGGTAGGCCCCCAGCCGGCCGCCCCCGAGCTCGGCGCGGACGTTGCGGGCCACCAGGGCGTCCCCGCGATTGCGGGCCGAGCTGCGCAGGGGATCGGTCGCCGCGACATCGCCGACCGCGAAGACGCCTCGGTGTCCGGGCACCCGCAGCTCGGGCGTCACCCGGACGAACCCGCGCTCGTCGAGTAGCTCCGGCGGCAGCCAATCGGTGTTGGGTCGCACGCGCCCGATCGCCCACAGCACGGCGTCGGCGCACGCCGCGGATTGTCCGGTGCTCCAGCGCACCGGTTCGGCGGTGATCTCGTCGCCCGCGAAGCCCTCGGGCAGCACGGCGCGGTGACCCGGGTGGATGCCCACGCCCAGGCCGGTGAGTCGGCCGTGAATTCGTGTCCAGATCCGCGGATGGTGCCCGTCCAGCGCGGACTCTGAAGGGAAGTAGAGGTCGATCCGCTTGGCCGGCCAGGTGGTGGCCAGGTTGAGCGCGCTGCTCACCGCCGCCGCGCCGCCGCCCACCAAGATGACCGAGTCGGCAGCCGCCAGCCGGTCATGCGCCGCGCGCAGCTGCGCGCCGACCTCGGCGGCCGATTGCAGCGTCGGCTGGCGCCAGAAGCCGTTGCTGACCCCGGTCGAGATGATCAGCGCGTCGTACTCCTCGGCGAGGGCTGCGCCGTCGGCGCGTTCGCCCAGGACGGTGCGGGCGGCCAGGTCCACCCCGGTCAGCCGGGCCTGCACCGTGCGCACCCGGTCCAGGCGCCGGAACCTGTCGAACGGAATCCAGTAATCGCGGGCCCAATCGTCCGGGCGGGAGAGCCGAACGCCGAGTTCCTGACCGCTGACCAGCGCGGGCTTGACGGAGATCCCGACGACGTCGGCGTACCCGGACAGCCGGATCGCGGCCAGGACACCCGCGTCTCCGAGCCCGGCAACGACGACACGCTTGCGGTTCATGTCGCTATCCTGCCTGGGATGAACTTCGGGCCCGCCCACTGATCGACCGATCGCCAGGAGCACGTCACTTGATCACCTCGCCCGGCAGTGGTCGCACCGAACGCATGACCGAGTTGCAGCGGTCGATGCGCCCACGCGCGCGTGCCGCTCTGCGCGCCGCCGTGCGGGCCTCCGCCCCCCGCCCGGCCGCCGCCCGGCGGGCCGCCAAGGACTTCGAGAAGCGAGGCCTGTGGGCGGCGGTGCTCGCGGAGATTCGCTGGGCGTTCACCGCACCCCGCACCTGGTTGATGGGCGTGGTCGCCAACGTGATCTTCGCCGCGGCGTGGCTGCTGGTGCAGCCGCTGACCGTCGGCCGTCACCACACGGATTGGGTGATCATGGTAGGTACCTACTTTTCGTCGTGGGTGCTGGCCGACGTCACCAGCACCAATCTGCTCGGCGCCGACCACTACCGCCTCCTGGCGGGCTTGTCCGACGGCGTGCCGTTCTGGCGAATCCTGCTGATCAAGAACCTCGCCCTGCTCGCGATCGTCGGTTTGCCCACCTTGGTGGCGGCGATGGTGCTGACGCTGTGCCTGGAAACGCCCGGGCGGCTGGGGATCACGATTCCCACCGTCGCCGTGCCCGTCGTGTCCTGGCTGGGGCTGGGCAACGTCGTCTCGGTGCTCCATCCGGTTAGGGTCGAGCCGCTGAGTCGGCGATGGCGCCAGCGCGGCGACCGGCGCCGCACCGGCAGTTGGGTGGCGACCCTGACCCTGCCGTACGCGCTGTACTACGTCGCCGACCCGATGAACGGGGTGGAGCACAAGGTGCTCTGGACCAAGGTGCCCGCGTTGATCTGGCCGGTGTTCGGCCGCGAGACCAAGAGCTTCGTGCACCTGGCCATCGGCGTGGGCGTCTGGATCGCCGGCACCGTCGTCGCGCTGCTGTGGGTGCGCAAGCGCGGGTTGACGATCAGCTGATCGCCGGTGAGTCCGTCGTCAGCGCGTCACGGGCCGCGATGTAGCCATACACCAGTCCCTGTGCGATCGTCGCGCCCGCGCCGGGGTACGTCGTGCCGAACGCGTTCGCGGCGGCATTGCCGATCGCGTAAAGCCCGCCGATCGCGCACCCGTCCTCCCGCAGCACCCGCGCGCATTCGTCGGCCATCAGCCCACCGCAGGTGCCCAGATCGCTGAGCACCATCTTGACCGCGTAGAACGGGCCGCCCCGCAGCGGACGCAGGTTGGGGTTCGGCGTGACGGTGGGGTCGCCGTAGTACCGGTCGTAGGCGCTGCGGCCCCGGCCGAAGTCGGGATCCTGCCCGGCGGAAGCGCTTTCGTTGAACCGGGTCATCGTCGCGGTGAATTCCGGGACGGGAACACCGATGCGCGCGGCCAGCTCGGAAAATCCTTCGGCGCGCACCGCGATGCCCGCGTCGTACCACGACCGCGGGATGCGCATGCGCGGGAACAGTTCGGCGCCAAAGACATAGCTGTTGCGGTATTGCTGATCGAAGATGATCCACATCGCTTCGACGGGAGTGCCCGCCCGCTCCAAGTCCAGCAACCGTTGACCGAACGACATGTAGTCCGAGGACTCGTTGGCGAATCGGCGGCCGTTCTGGTCCACGATCAGGCAGCCGGGCAGCGACCGCTCGGCCAGCATCACTCCGGGCGGCCGGCCGGGCAGCGGCGCGACGGTGGGAAACCACCACGCCTGATCCATCAGACCGAGGCCGGCGCCCACCTCCTGCCCCGCGCGGATTCCCTCGCCGGTGTTGGTATCGGCACCCAGGCTCAGGTTCGCGCCCAGCGTCTCAGTCTGAAATTTCCACCGCATCTCCATGCTGTGGTCGAAACCGCCCGTGGCCAGCACGACGCCACGCCGGGCGGTGATCGTCACCTCGCGGCCCTGGTGGCCGACGACCGCGCCGGTCACGCGGTCGGCGTTGCCGGTGAGGCGCAGCAGCGGAGTGCCGGTCCACACCGGGATGCCGGCGCGCAACACACCGGCGAAAAGTCCGGCCGCCAGCGCCTGGCCGCCCGCCGCGTAACGGCGGCCCAGCAGCCGTCCACCCGCCCCCTGCGCCACCCGCTTGGCGAACGTCGGAACGCCGCGTCGCGGCACCCGAGCGACCAGATTCATCCAGCGGTAGTCGGCGCCCGTCGTCGGTATCGACACGCCGGCCTCCAGCACGCCCGGCCGCAACCGGGTGCGGTAATCGCCGAGCATCGACGTGTCCAGCGGGTGGCACTCGCAGGTGCGACCCGCGGCGCTGCCGCCCGGCTCCTCCGGGTGGTAGTCGGAGTAGTCGCGAGCCCAGAACAGGCGCAGGGGAGTCGTCCGGCGCAGCAATTGGACCGTCGCGGACACGTGCGCCAGGAAGGCCGCGGAGCGTTGCCCGGGCGCCGACCCGGCGACCACCGCGTCGAGGTAGGTGGCCGCGCGCGCGGCGGTGTCGTTGGCGCCCGCCTCGCGCAGCACGGGACACGCGGGTAGCCACAGCGCGCCGCCGGAGCGGGCGGTCGAACCACCGATGTAGGACGACTTCTCCACGATCAGCACCGACAGCCCGCCCTCGTGCGCGGCCAGCGCGGCGGCCATGCCGGTACCCGAGCCGACCACCAGCAAGTCCACGGTCGTATCGGCCACCCGTAGGCCGGCCGGGATGGTCGCGGTGTGCGGGTTCACGCTGTGAACGGTATGCCGGGCGAGGTGGCAGAGGAAGGGGCCGGAACGGGCCGCCCCACAATGCGGGCCGAAGGAGTTAAATCAATGCCTATGACGTCGCAGTCGGAAGCCGACGAGGTTCGGCTCATCGAAGCGGAGGCCGCGCCATCCCGGTTCGCGCGCGGCTGGCACTGCCTGGGCCTGGTCAAGGATTTCGGTGACGGCAAGCCGCACCCGATCCACGCATTCGGACAGAAGCTCGTCGTCTTCCGCGGCGGTGACGGCAACGTCAACGTGCTCGACGGCTACTGCCGGCACATGGGCGGTGACCTGTCGCAGGGCGAGGTCAAGGGCAACGAGATCGCCTGCCCCTTCCACGACTGGCGCTGGGGCGGTGACGGTCGATGCAAGCTGGTGCCCTACGCCCGGCGCACCCCGCGGCTGGCCCGCACCCGAGCGTGGACCACGCTGCAACAGGACGGCATGTTGTTCCTCTGGAACGACCCGGAGGGCAACCCGCCGCCGCCCGAGGTCACCATCCCACGCATCGAGGGTGCGACGAGCGACGACTGGACCGACTGGCACTGGTACACCACCGTGGTGGGAAGCAACTGCCGCGAAATCATCGACAACGTCGTCGATATGGCGCACTTCTTCTACATCCACGGCTCGCTGCCCACGTATTTCAAGAACATCTTCGAAGGGCACGTGGCGACGCAGTACATGAACGGCGAGGGCCGACCAGACCTCGGGGGCACAGTGGGTGCCGAGATGCTCGGCACGACGTCGGTCGCCTCCTACTACGGCCCGTCCTTCATGATCGACGACCTGACCTACCACTACCGAACCGGTGATGCGCAATCGATTCTGATCAATTGCCACTATCCCATCGACTCGAATTCCTTTGTGCTGCAATACGGCATCATCGTGAAGAAGTCGAAGGCGATGCCGTCCGACCAGGCCATGCAGACCGCGATGAAACTCGGCGACTACATCAAGCTGGGATTCGAACAGGACGTGCAGATCTGGCGGCACAAGGCGCGCATCGACAATCCACTGCTGGTCGAGGAGGACGGCCCGGTCTATCAACTCCGTCGCTGGTATCAGCAGTTCTACGTCGACGCGGCCGACGTGACACCAGACATGTTGGACCGCTTCGAATTCGAGCTCGACACCACCCGGCCGTATGAGGCGTGGATGAAAGAGGTCGAGGACAACATGGCGGTCCAGTCGGCCGCCGGCCCGCCGCGATGACGCTGGATTCGTCCGCCAGGACGGATAACCGGCTCGACGAGATGCCCATGGCCCCCGTCGTGTGCCGCAACTGCGCCGCCCGGGTACTGGCGCGCAAGAGCAGCTGGAACCAGACCAGCGTGCAGTGGAACGCCGACGCGACGGCCCGGTGCGCCGAGCTCGCCGAAGCGCGCAAGATCTCCGCGCATGCCGGCCGGGGTGTGTTCCTGGTGTGCTCGGCGTTGAGCGAGTCGATCGTGGACGCGGTGCGACGGGGCGCCCTGTCGATCGTGGACGAAACGGTGACGAAACCCGTTGCGCAGTAAACTTTGCCGTTGCTCCAACGCGGGCGGCTCACGGTCGATCGGTGACGACCTCCGCCGAGACCCGATGCTGGTGTGAGTCCACCAATTTCAGCGCACGTGCGGCCTTTGCCGGTGCCGTCAGGACCGCGGTATGCGGCCCTCGGGGGCTGCTGTGCGGCGGTGGTTGTGGAGTTGACTCGGTTGGCTCGTCGAGTTCCGGGTCGTCATCCATTTGCGGTGACTCTTCGTCCCGGCGGCCTGACCGCAACCGATTGGTGGCGGCGACGGCGAGGACCGCGGCCGCGGCGGTGCTTAACCCCTGGGCCCAGCCCAGCGGGCCGACCGGTGTGCAGCCCAGCAGTTGACTGATCCCGGGGGTGCTGATCATCGCGGCGAAGGCGGCGAATGAGCCTGTGGCGGTGAGCAGCACCAGGGGTGCGTGCGAGTCCACCACCGTCTGGCCGAGCTCGACGGAGACCAACGAGATCAGCGCGACGGTGGAGGCCCGCTGCGGTAGCCCGGTGACCGAGGCCATCAGCCAGGCCGTCGTGGCGGCGGCGGCGGTGAGTGCCCCGCGTGCCGCCACGGTTCGCCGTAGCGCGCGTTCGTCGATGCCGCGCCCTACGCGTTGCACCGGCCCGGCAGGCGTGCTGACGGCGACCGCGGTCGCGGGTAAGGCGTCGGTGAGCATGTTGATCAGCAGCAACTGGCGGGTGTTCAGCGGCGAGGTCCCGGTGAGCGCCGTGCCGAGGACGGAGAAGATCACCTCGCCGGCGTTGCCGCCGAGCAGGCCGGCCACGGCCGCCTGGACTCCGCGCCACAGCCGGCGTCCCTCGTCGATGGCGGCCACCAGCGTCTCGATGCGGCCGTCGGTCAGGACCAGGTCGGCGGTCGTGTGGGCAGAGTCGCTGCCGCGCGCCACCACACCGACGCCGACGCTCGCGGCCCGGATGGCGGCGGCGTCGTTGGCGCCGTCGCCCACCATGGCGCACACCCGCCCGGCGCGCTCGAGCGTCTGGACGACCTGCACCTTGTTCTCCGGTGACATCCGGGCGAAGATCACTCGCTCCGATACCGCGCGCAGCTGATCCTGGCGTGACAGCGCGTTCCACTCGGACCCGGTGATCACCTGGTCGGCGCTCACCGGCACCCCGAGCTCGCGGGCGATGGCGGTGGCGGTGACCGGATGGTCGCCGGTGATCAGCCGGATGGCCACGCCCCGGTCGGCCAGGTCGGCCAGCAACTGTGGCGCCTGGGGGCGCGGGGTGTCCGAGAGGCCCAGGAATCCGGTCAGCGTCAACCCCGTGCCGCACAGTTCGGTGATGCTGTCGGGGTTTTTCCGCAACGACCGCGCCTGCGCCGCGCTCAGGCGGCGTTGCGCCACGGCGATCGTTCGCAGCCCCGCGGTCGTCAGGGCGGTGACCGCGTCGTCCACCTCCGCGCCGACTTCCCGGCACGCCGCCAAGACCACTTCCGGTGCGCCCTTGACGGTCAACTGCGTACCCGCCACCGAGGCCGAGAAGGCCCTGCCGGAACGGAACGGCAGGTGGGCGTCGGGTTCGGTTCGTGAACCGGAACCCGCGACCGCGTCTGCCGCCCTGATGATGGCTTCGTCGGTGGCGTGGACGTGCGGGTTGCCGTCGTCCGCCGGTGCGGCCTGGGCGGCGCAACGCAGGACGTCATCGCGGGCATGCTCCGCCACCGGACATACCTCGGCGACTCGCAGACGGTTCTCGCTCAGCGTCCCGGTCTTGTCGAAGCAGACCACCTCGACGCGACCGAGCGCCTCGGCCGCGCGTGGGACCCGCACCAGCGCCCCGTATTCGCCCAGCCGCTGCGCCGACGCGGATTGGGCGAGGGTGGCCATCAGGGGCATGCCCTCGGGGACGGCCGCCACGGCGACCGCGATGGCGCTACCGAGCGCTTGGCGCATACCGCCGGCGCGGAACAAGCCGAGCGCACCGACCAGGATGCCGCCGCCCGCGCTGAACGGAAATGCGCGGCTCATCAGCTGGCTGAGTTGATGATGTAGGCCGACGGTCGGCAGATCGCCGGACGCCAGTTCGGCCGCGCGACGCGTCTGGGTGTCCGCCCCGACTGCGGTGACCAGCGCGACCGCGGTGCCCGCCACCACGGTCGTCCCCGCGTAGATCATGCAGCGGCGCTCGGCCAGTTCAGCCCCGGGCGTGGCCTCGACCTGCTTCTGGACCGACAGGGACTCACCGGTCAGCGACGATTCGTCGACCTCGAGGTCGTGCGCCTCGATCACCCGGGCGTCGGCGGGCACCACCTCGTCGCTGCGTACCTCGATCACATCGCCGGGCCGCAGCTGCTCGACCACGACTTCGCGGTAGCTGCGCAGAGCGTCCGGCCCATCCGTGACCAAGCGCGCCGGCGGCGTCTGTTGAGCCAGCAGGCGGTTCAGCCGGTTCTCGGCCCGAAGCTGTTGGGCCGTCGACAGCAGCGCGTTCCCGGTCAACACGGCGCCGACCAGCATCGCGTCGGTCGGTGACCCCAGCACCGCGGTGGCCGCCGAACACAACCCGAGGAGCGGGGTCAACGGGTCGCCGGTCAGCTCGGCGACGGCGGCCCTGGCGAACTCCCACGCCGCGGCGGGGAACCGTGCGCCGTCGTGTCCTGGTTCCGGCACGGCAGAAGGCTCGTCGGGGTCGCGCAGCGCCGCCAGCACCTCGCCAACCCGCTCAGCCGACATCGCATGCCACTCGAATGCCGGCGCCGGCCGGGGCACCGGCGTGCGAATCGTGCCGAGCGCCAACAGGTATCCCGACAGCATCCCCGCGACGGCGCCGACGGTCACCGGCCCCGGCCCGCGCAGCCTGCGCACCCCGGGCACCATGAACAGCGCGCCCAGTGCCGAAGCGCCCACCGATATCGCGATGCCCTGCTGGCTCGCCCTTCTGGCCGCCGGTAACGCATGCAACACCCGCCACGCTCCGGCCAGGTCGTCGAGTATCAGGTCCGCGTTCCAGGGCGGCGGGGCATCGGTGCCCGGCCTTATCCCCAACGCCACGTCGGCGCCCCAAAGGGCTTGTGCGCCAGAAGAGGACAGCGCCGCGACGGTGTGCCCTTGCCGTTGCAGCCCGGAGACCGCATCGGCGAGTGCGTGGTCGATGCCGCCGTTGCCGACCGGGTAGACGTCATCGAACGCGGGGCGCAGGTCCCCGAGCAGGTCGGTGTCGACCGACACCAGGCGGGCGCCGGAGTCGCGCGCCCGGGTGATCAGAGCCGACGCCAGCGGGTGGGGGGCCGGCGCGATGAGCGCCTCGACCGCATCGCCGCCAGCTTCCTCGATGGAGCCCACGTGAATCCGGTGCCAGCCCGGGGCCGCGCCGCCATCGAGCTGCTCTTGGGCGTAAGTCCAGGCCTTCAGCAACTCGCCGTCGCGGGCGCCGCGCACGCGAACCACCCGCATCTGAGCGCCACACAGCACCCGCGGATCGATCAGCAGTGCGTCGACCTTTTCGAGTCGGCGCAGACTCTCCGGCCGCAGCGGCAGCACCGCGTGCCGGTCCGCCAAGCCCCGCCCGAGCGTGGTGGCGAACGCCTCGTGCGCGGTGCGCATCGCCTTCGGGGAGGCCGCCAGCGCGGCATTCGACGCCATGGTGACGTTGCGGGTGGCGGCGCCGGTCAGGCCGACACCGATCATCTGCACCCACGCCACGCGCTTCCCATGACGTTCGATCGGGCCGGCCGGTGGGGGAACCGGGCGCGGTGAACGGTGCATCTCCGATTCGTCGGCATGCCGGGCCAATTCCGGTTCACAGCGGGCCCACGCCCGCGCCGCGGCCCGGCACTCGGCGGCCTTGAAAGCCTGCATCGCCAGGTCGACCGACAGCTTCGCCGGTGACAAGGTGACAACATGAGCGGCGGTGCCGAACACCGACAACGCGGTATCCGTCGCGCCGGGGCCGATCCCGCCCTCGAGCAGACGACGAAGCCATGGTTGATAATTCGCGATCGCCGACACCGCCTCGACGGCGATCGGGGCCGCCGGCAACCGCAGCGCCCGTCCCGCGACTGCGACCGCGAACCCGGCGGCATTGACGGCTACCATCGCGCCGCGGGCGGCCAACATCAGGCCGTCACCGGGCAAGCTGTCCGCGCGAGTGGAATCGGCCGCGCCGCAACGTGCTTCGGCATTGTCGAGCACCGAGCAGAGGTCGTTTAGCGACGCCCCATCGTTATCGATCTCGACGACCACCCGCGAAAGTGGCCGGTTCAGGCTGACATTCGCGACACCGGGCTCTGCCCGCAGCGCATCAACGACGGCGCGGGCGCGTGCCTCGGCGTCCACTCCATTGAGGCCCCGCACCTCGATCCACAGCCGGCCGTCGCCGCGCCCACAACGCCGGGTCAGCGTTGGGCCGGAAATCCCGACCGAGAGCACCGTGGCGCTCATCCGGAAGGGCAGCGCGGCGACATCGAGACCGGCGGAGGCCACTTTGCCGACCGCGTCCACGGCTGCATTCGCACCCTTCGCGGTGGCATCGCCGAGCCCTGCCGCGGCTTCGATTCCCATCGACATCACCCGCAGCGGCCAAAGCTGTCGCACGCGCAACCCCTTTCAGCGCAAAACGAATGGTTGCTTCGCGGTTATTTCGCGAGTGAGGCCGCTGATCGACGTTGGTCGCGGCAACAAACCCGACCAACCTAACCCGCGGCCAGGGGGCCAGCAACTTGAGATGGATCCGAGTAAAGAATATGTAAAAAAGATCGTGGCTGTTGGGGGCCTTCGATCAAAATGTTCGGGTGCTCTGATTCATATTTAGAGCAAACCCTAATGGGCCGTTGTGGTTACGAATCCGTAGGCGTAACGCCATGGCGACTTTCAGGGCGACATCTCGCCGGCCGCCGATCGGCCCGCGCGGCGCCCGTAGAAGCTGCCGTCACCAAGCGAGACCCCGCTGGCATAACCCCAGGCGGCCAGCCCCGCCGTGCAACGGCCGGCGGCGAAGAGGCCCGGGATGGGGTCACCGCTGACGTGTAACACCTCGGCGTCCAACGTGGTGGCCAGTCCGCCCAACGTGAAGCCCCCGGTGTTCTCACGCAGGTCGATCGCGCCGACCGGGGAACCGATCGGCTTGATCCATTCCGGCTTCTTGTGCAGCAACGGATCCTCGCCGCGGGCGGCGCCCTCGTTGTAGGCGGCCACGGTCGCTTGCAACGAACCCGGTGCCAGGCCCATGTCGCGTTCCAGGTCGGCGACGGTGTCGGCCACCCAGGTCGCCGGCCGCAGCATGAATTTTGGCGACCACGATGCCATCGCCTCTTGCTGGGCATCGTCGTCGATGATCAGGTATGCCACGTTGTCCTGCTGGTAGAGCGTGAGCTGGCCGATACGGCCCGGATAGGTGTCCTCGGTGACGTAGCGCTGGCCGCGGCCGTTGACCAGGATGCCGCGCACCAGCTGCTGGGGGTCGATGAAGATCGCGACCTCGGTGGCGTCCATGTGCGCCAGATCGGCACCCAGCGCCTGCGCCATCCGGATCGCCTGCCCGTCGTGCTGCTCGATCGAGGCGGCCGGCCGGCCGGCGATCCGCGGCGCGTAGCGGGCCACCATCGCGTCGTTGTAGGCGAAGCTGCCCGTCGCGAGCACGACCCCGGTGCGCGCCCGGACCGTCATCTCGGCGCCGTATTGGCGAGCGCGGATCCCCACCACCCGGCCGTCGGACTCGACGACCAGGCTTTGCACCCGCACGTCATAACGCGCCCGTGCGCCTGCCGCAGTCGCGGTCTCAACGAGCGGCTTCATCAGCATGTAGCCGGCGCTGGCTTCACCCTGCTTCTTGTTCGACATCTGCGGGACATGCCCCCGCGGGGCGGGGGAGGCGATGGTGTTGAACGGGTAGGCGTTTTCGCCGCCGCTGTACATCAGGCCCTGGTCGCCCATCGGTTCCCAGCCGGGTTCGGAGAAGAACTCGGCCTTGAACGGCACGCCGCACCCGACGAGCCAGTCGAAGTGGGCGACGCTGCCGGCGCAATAGTCGGCGATCCGGTTCTCGTCGGCGCCGGGCCCCATCGCGACGTTGAGGAAGGCCGCCATGTTGTCGACGGAATCGTCGAAGCCGCAGGCGGTTTGCAGTGGTGTGCCGCCGCCGAGGTAGATGAAACCGCCGGCCATCGCCGCCGCACCGCCCCAGGATCCGGTGCGTTCCAGGACCAGGACGTCGGCGCCGGAGCGGGCCGCTTCGACCGCCGCGGCGGCGCCGGCAACCCCGTAACCGGCGATCACGACGTCGGCCTCGTCATCCCATGACGTGATGGAGGAAGCCGGGACCGGCGTGACGCCGGCGTCGGCCCTCTTGGACATCACAGCCGCATTGCCGCGGGCATCTCGCCGACCCACTGGTGACCCCAGTAGCTGTCGGCGGTGATTTCCTCTGCGGTGTAATACTTTTCGTCGACACGAATGCCTTCGGTGCCGAACTCGATGTCCCAATCGCCGGGCGCCCGAACGTAGAATGAGATCATCTTGTCGTTGGTGTGGCGGCCGAGCGTGGATGACAACTGGAAGCCCTCGGCGTTGACTCGATCCAGCGCCTGACCTACCACGTCGAGCGTGTCGACCTCGACCATGATGTGCACCAGACGCGGGTCGCGCATATGTGCGGCCGGCACGATCGCCAGGCTGTGGTGGCGCTCGTTGATCCCGAGGAAGCGAACGCGCACGGGGCCAAACTCTTTCGGCAACGGAACCCGGAACGCCCCGCGGGAGCGGAAACCCAGGACCTCGGTGTAGAAGTCGAACACCCCATTGGGATCCATCGCGGGCACCACGACATGGCCCAGGCCCTGATCGCCGGTGACGAATTTCGCGCCGAACGGAGTGACGACCGGGCTGTGATCAAGCGCCGGACCGTGGAACACCTCGATTGTGGTGCCGGCCGGATCGTCGAAGGTGATCACCTCTTCCACCCGGCGGGCTTCGGCGTCGTCGACGGACAGTTGCTTGAATGGCATCCCGGCGCTGTCGAGGGCAGCCTTGATCCGTTGCAGCGCCGGGTGATCGCGCACCTCCCAGCCGATGGTGAGCACCCGATCGGTCTCACCCGGCAGCACGATCAGCCGCGCCGCACGCTCATCCATTCGCAGATACAGCGCGGACTCGTCGGGGCCCTTCCCTTCGGCGAAGCCCAGGACGCCGAACGCAAAGCGGCGCCAGCGTTCGATGTCGTTGGTCGAAATGGTGATGTATCCCAGGCTTTTCAGGTCCGTCATCGAAGGCTCCTTAAATCAGCGCCCGCAGCGGACCCTCGGGGGGCTCGATGCCAATCGAACTCAGCGCCGATGCGTGGTAAGTGGTGCCGGGCACATGAATGGCATGCATCTGACCGACATGCACGTCACGCCAGTACCGCTGCAGGGGTTTGTCCATCCGGGCCGCATTGCCGCCCGAGCGGGCGAAGATCTCGTCGACCGCTGCCACCGCGCGCCAGACCGCGCGGACCTGCGTCCGGCGTCCGGCGGCGCGATCGGCGAACGACACCTCCTTGCCGGCGGCGACCATGTCGTAGATCCGGTCGGCGTTGGCCAGCAGCTCCTGGCGGGCGGCGTTGATGTCGGCGGCGGCCTCACCGATCGCGTGCATGACGTACGGGTCGTCCTTGATCGCGGTTCCGGTGGCGCCGACGCGCTCGCGCTGGTAGTCCAGGTGCGCGGCGAGCGCGCCCTCCGCGATGCCGATCGTCGCCGCGGAGATGCCCAGCGGGAACATCGTCGACCACGGCATCAGATACAGCGGCTCGGTCATGCCGGCCTCCCGTTGGGCGGTGCCGTCCATCACCTTGGTCGCGTCCATGGTCCGGTAGCTCGGGACGAACGCGTCTTTGACGATGACGTCCTTGGAGCCGGTTCCCCGCAGCCCCACCACATTCCACGAGTCCTCGACGATCTCGTAGTCCTTTCGCGGCAGGATCATGTGCAGCATCCGCGGCGGCATCAGTGGGATGCCCTTTTCGTCGCCGAGCATGGCGCCCAGGATGATCCAATCGCAATGGTCGGTGCCGGAGCTGAACTGCCAGCGGCCGTTGAAGAGGTAGCCGCCGTCGACGGGTTTCGCCACGCCCTGTGGCGCATATGGAGAGGCCATCCACGTGTCGACGTCGTCGGCCCAGATTTCGGCGGAGACTTTCGGGTCGGCGTACGCCAACTGGTAGGGATGCACGCCCACCACGCCGACGATCCAGCCGGCGGCCGGATCCAGCGCCGCCGTGGCCATCGTCGTCTCGGCGAATTCGCGGGGGTGGACCTCAAAGCCTTGATATTGCTTGGTCTGCAGCAGCCGGATAGCGCCGGCGCCCTTCATCAGCTTGACGGTGTCGTCGGTGAGGCGGCCGATCCGCTCGGCCTCGGCGGCCTGCTCACGCAGCTGGTCGGCCAAGGCCGCTATGCGGTCGATAACCCGCTCGCTCATGCTGTTCGTCCTAACGTGTGGGGGCTTAGTAATGGTCTACCGCAGTAATCCCGACGATGAGGAGAAAACCATGACCGACCTCGACGACATGGCGGCTCGGCTGCGCCGACTCGAGGACGAACGCGATATCTCCCGGTTGATCGCGTCCTACGGCCCGGCGGTGGATGCCGGGGATCCCGATGCGGCGGCGCAGCTGTGGGCTCGCGACGGAAGCTACGACGTCGACGGCTGGCGCATGGAGGGCCGGGAGGAGGTGCGCGCCATGGTGGAGTCGTCGGCCCACCAGAACCTGGTGGCCAAGGGGTGCTGTCACTTCCTCGGGCCGTGCGTCGTCACGGTCAGTGGCGATTCCGCCGCGGCGGTGTGCGAGTCTTTGGTCCTGATCCGAGACGGTGACGGTTATCGGGTATGGCGTTGCGCCGCAAACCACTTCACGCTCCGGCGAATCGACGGTCGGTGGCGGATCGGCGTCCGAACCACCCGTGTCTTGGACGGCAGCCCCGATTCACGCGACCTGTTGACCAGGGGCCTGACGGGTTCGGTCTAGCCGCGGACTTCCATTCGAGCGGTTTCCTCGAAATCGACGTGAGCGCGCTGGCTTCTCGCACTTTTCCGCGCTGCCGTCGATTTCGACGGATAACTCGAACGCCGAAGCGTCGCCCCGCTAGCCGCGCGACAGAAACGCCAGCACGGTGCTCTCGAACGCCTCCCTGGCCTCGATCATCGCCCAGTGCCCGGAGTTGGGGAAGATGTGCAGCTCGGCGTTCGGGATGGTGCGCATCGGGATGAGCGCCATGTCCGGCGGGCTCACCCGGTCGTCGCGCCCCCACGTCAGCAGGGTGGGTGCGGTCAGCTTGTGCATCACGGCCCACGGCGGCGGGCGGTCGGAGGCGGCCATCGCTGCGTTCATCGCGGCGAAGGCCGCTTTGCCATACATGCGGCGCGCGGCGGCCAACGTGTCCGGATCGGTCGCCAGCTTCCAACGCTCCTCGACGAGTTCCTCGGTGATCAGCGCCTGGTCGTAGACCATCGACTTGAGCCAGTCGACCAGTCGCTGGCGGGTGGGATCCTCGACGAACTCCTGCAGCAGCCGGATGCCCTCGCTGGGGCTGGGGCTGAAGATGTTGGTCCCGATGCCGCCGATGGTCACCAATCGGTCGATGCGGTCCGGGTTGTGGGTGGCGAAGTTGATGCCGACGCCGCCGCCCATCGAGTTGCCGACGATGTGCACCTGCTGGATACCGAGCGCGTCCAGGAGGGGCGACACGGTGCCGAACGCGGTGACCATCGGGTGGCCGCCGAAGTCGTCGCTGACGCCGAAGCCGGGGAACTCGAGAATCAGGCAGCGGAACCGTTCGGCGAAAGTTGGCAGTATGCCGCGGAAGTTACGCCATCCGGTGACGCCCGGTCCGGAGCCGTGCAGGAACAGCAGCACCGGGGCGGATTCCGGGCCGCAGTCGTGGTAGCGCAAAGCTCCTTTGGGCGTGCTGATTTCACGCAGGTCGGGCTGCGCGACGGCGACCGGTCCAGAAGTGTCTGCCACGTGTGCCACCTTGCCATGCCATGGCCCCGCGGCCCCACGCGGTTCCGCGGGTCAGGTCTGGTCGTGTTGGGGCTCGCTGCAATTCAGCAGCTCTTTGAGCGCGGCGGGGAACGCGTCGGCGAGGGCCCACAGGTCGGCGACCAGGTCGGGGCAGGAGACGAGGCCGACCCCGAGGCGCCCGTTGAGTGACATGACGGTGATGTTGAGCCCGGCGCCCGCGATGATCGGACCGAGCGGATACATGGCGTCGAGCCTGCAACCCAGCAAGTAGAGCTGTTCCTGCGGGCCGGGCACGTTGGACATCACCAGGTTGTGCGGCGGTTTCTCGGGCAGGGGTATCCGGGGCAGCCGCCTGGCGGCGCCAAACATGGTCTGTCCGGCCACCTGCGTCCAGTCCTGCAGCAGAGTGGGACCCATGGCGGCGGCGTGGTCCTTGGCCGCGGCGTTGCCCTCGGCGATGCTGCTGAGCCGTTGTGTGGGGTCGTCGATATGGGTTTCGAGACGGCAGAGCATCCAGGTGGTCTGGTTGCGGCCGGGCCGGTCGGATTTGCCCCGCACGGAGACCGGCACGCTGGCCACCATCGGGGTGTCCGGCAGTTCGCCTCGGTCCAACAAGAACTGCCGCAGCGCCCCCGCGCACAACGCCGTCACCACGTCGTTGACGGTGACGCCGAACCTGTTCTTGACCTTCTTGACATCCTCGAGGTCCAGGGTGGTCAGGGCGACGTTGCGGTGCGGGGTGAACCGACCGTTGAACGCCGTCGGCGGCCCGGCGAACGGGGCGGCCATCGTGTGTCCACCGCCGCGGGCGCGCAGAATCGTTTGCGCCAGCGTCAGCGCGGTCGCCGGCACCACCTTGGCCAGGCGCCACGGCCGCAACCAAGCACCGATCAGCCCGGACGCGGCGATCTCCAGGGGGTTGGCCGCGCGGGTGCGGGTGGCGGGTTCCGGCGCCGGGGCGTCCGGCACGGTGCTGCACACCTGGGCCAACAGGTTCGCCCCGCCCACCCCGTCCACCACCGCGTGGTGAACCTTGAGGACGACGGCCAGCGCCTCGCCGCCGTGCAAGCCCTCGATCACCCACATCTCCCACAGTGGGCGATCGCGATCCAGCGGCAGCGCGGCGACGTGGCCACAGATCTCGGCTAACTCCCGGGGCCCGCCGGGCGCCGGCACGGCACCGCGGTGGAGATGGCGTCCGAGGTCGAAATCGATGTCGTCGGCCCAGACCGGATGATCGAAGTTCAGTTGGCTGTCGGCCAGCTTGAGACGGAATTCCGGCACCGCGTCCACCCTCGCCGACAGCGCCTCCCGGAACCGGTCGAACGTGTAGCCGCCCGGCGTGGTTGCGGGGTCCAGCTCCAGCACACAGCAAACATTCAACGGCTGCGTCGGTGATTCCAGGTTGAGAAAGAACGCGTCTAACCCACTAAGTCGTTGCATATCGCTCGTTTCGTTTGTGCGGTCATGACCGCTGGTCACACGTCCTGCGCTCAGCTCGGGGTCCACCCGGCGAACGCGATCGGGATCAACCGAAATCTCTAGGTGTGATCTCTATCTGTAGCCGTTGAGCGGCCTCCGGCAAACATCTGGACCAGACATTTAACGGAATCGCCACCGACGTTCATCTCCGCGCAGCCCTCGGCGGGCGCTGACCAGGCGAAGGACTCAGGCGCCCGCTGCTTGCCGGGCCATGGCCGAGTTGGGGGCCGCCCAGTCGGTCGACACCTTGCGGTGCTTGATCAGCCAGGTGTCGCCGTCGGGCACCAAGGCGTCGCGGTAGCGGCCGAAATGATCGAGCCCGATATGGGTGACCACGGTGAAGTACGACGAGACGTGCGCCGTGTCGCGAGTCAGTCCGGTGAACAACACGTTGGTGACGTTGTGTCGGACGACCGGCTTGACGTCGGCTTGCCGGGCGACGTTCCCCGTGACGCCGCCGAGGAAAGCGGCGATCGCCGATCGCCCGCGCAGCGGCTCCGCTCCGCGGATTTCCAGGACACCGTCCGTGCAGAACGTACCGGCGAGGCGGTTCACATCGCCGGCGTCACCGGCCCAGTTGTATCGCGCGAGGGTGTCGCGGATGCGCTCCCGCGCGACCAGCTCCCATATCTCCACCGTGGCGACTCCTCGGGGCGCAGCCTAATACGCGAGCGCTACCTCACGAGGTGGGGCCGGAAGCCGGGTGGGGTGGCCGGTGTCACGCCGTTCAGGTCGAAGACGGCGATCAGTGCCCGCAGTAGGGCGGGGGACCAGTCCTCGAATGGCCGGGCGTCTATCCGGTGGAGGACTTCGGCGCGGAGGTAGTCGATGCCCGTCGGCCGGTGCGGGTCGCTCATCGCGCGTCGCGCGTGGGACCCGGTTCGGTGCTCAACGAGCCAGCTCCCTTCCTTACGGCTCTGTCCTGCCTCGACGCTAGGACCGTCGCCTCGCGCTTGTACAGCGCACTGGCCAGATTCAAATCTGTCTCGAAGGTGTGCGGGAATGAATCCCCGGCCGAGTTTTACCACTTCCGCGACGGTTGGTAGCGGAATACAGTGGGTGGGTGACGACGGGCGAAGACGGTAGGCATCTGCGCACCTGCCCCCTGTGTGAAGCCATGTGCGGCTTGGAGATTCGCGTCGAAGGTGGCCGGGTGAGCAGCATCCGGGGCAACCGCGACGACGTGTGGAGTCGCGGACACATCTGCCCGAAGGGCGTCTCACTCGCGGCGCTCCATGAGGACCCGGACCGCATCCGTCGCCCCATGATCAAGCGCGACGGGCACTGGCACGAGGTCAGCTGGGACGCGGCGTTCCGCCGCTGCACCGAGTTGCTGACACCCGTGATCGAGAAGTACGGGATCGGCGCGGTCACCGCCTACACCGGCAATCCGCTGGCGCATTCGTTTTCACTGGCCCGGTACGCGGGTGTGCTGATGGGCATGTCCGGGATGCCGATCACGTATTCGCCGGGGACGGTCGACCAATGGCCGAAGAACCTGTCGTCTCACCTGATGTATGGCCTCTGGTGGAACTTCCCCGTGCCCGACATCGAACGCACCGACCTGATGGTCATCATGGGCGCCAACCCCGCCGCGTCGCAGGGGTCACTGCTGGCCGCGCCCGACGTGATGGGCCTGATCGAGGCGATCCGCAAGCGCGGCAAGGTGATCGTGATCGACCCGGTACGCACGCAGACCGCGGCCCGCGCCGACGAATGGCTGCCGATCGTCCCGGGCACCGACGCCGCGCTGCTGTTGGCCGTCGCGCACACGCTGTTTGACGAAGACCTGATCAACCCCGGTCCGCACGTCGACGGTGTCGACACCATGCGCCGGATCGTCGCGGAGTGGCCGCCGGACCGGGTCAGCGCCGTCACCGGCATCGACGCGGACCGGATCAGGCGTTTGGCCCGCCAGCTCGCCGGCACCGAGAAATCGGTGGTGTATGGCCGAATCGGCCTGTGCAACCAGGAATTTGGCAGCCTGGCCAGCTGGCTGGTCGACGTGATCAACATCTTGACCGGTCATTTCGACGTTCCCGGGGGTGCGATGTTCCCCAAGCCGGCGGCCTGGTCGATCACCACGCAGCCGCTGCCGGGCCTGGAGGGTGGCCTCCCGGAGTTCGGCCGCTGGCACACCCGGGTGCGCGGGGCGAAGGAAGTGCTCGGCCAGGCGCCGGTGTCCTGCATGGCCGAGGAGATCGCCACCCCGGGCGAGGGACAGCTCAAGGCGCTGATCACGGTCGCGGGCAACCCCGTGTTGTCCACCCCGGGCGGTGACAAGCTCGACGAGGTGCTGCCGATGCTGGAAGCGATGATCTCCGTTGACCTTTGGCTCAACGAGACGACGCGGCACGCCGATGTCATCCTGCCCGGGTTGTCACCGCTCGAACAGCCGCACCACGACGACTTGATCCTGCTTTTTGCGATCCACAGCATCGCGAATTACTCGCCGCCGGTGTTCGATCCGGGTGACCGCCCGCACGAGTGGGAGATCCTGATCCGGCTGACCGGCCTGTGCACCGGCACACCGGCCGAAGATGTCGACGTCGCCGCGATCGACGACGGCTTCTTCGACTACCTGGCTTTCACCCGGGGCGTCGACGGTGCGGAGGTCCGCAAGTTGTACGACCGGGGTGGGCCAGAGCGGATGCTCGACCTCACCTTGCGAACCGGACCCTTCGGCGACCTCTACGGCAAGAACCCCGGCGGGCTCACCTTGGACCTGCTCAAGGCCAATCCCAACGGCATCGACTTCGGGCCGATGGTGCCGCAGTTGCCGGACATCCTGGGCACCCCCGACAAGAAGATCCGGCTCGCCCCGCAGTACCTCCTCGACGACGTGCCCCGGCTGGCCGCCCGGCTGGAGCGACCGGCCGAGCCGCTGGTTCTGGTGAGCCGAAGGCACCTGCGATCGAACAACACCTGGTTGCACAACGTGCCCGCGCTGATGAAGGGGAAGGACCGGTGCTCGTTGTTGATCCACCCCGACGATGCGGCGCGTTGCGGCGTTTCGGACGGCGACGTCGTCACGGTGAAATCGGCGGCCGGGGAGATCAAAGTGCCCGTGGAGGTCATCGACGCGATCAAACCGGGCGTGGTGTCGATGCCTCACGGCTGGGGACATGGCAAGCCGGGCACCCGCATGGCGGTCGCCAACAGCTCGCCGGGGGTCAACACGAATGTGCTGTCCCCACCGACGTTTATCGACGAGCCGTCGGGCAACGGCGCGCTCAACGGCATACCGGTGACGATCATCGACGATCAGGCCCGATTCCGCCCCGCGCAAACACCCTGACGCGCAGCAGCTTCGGTCGGCGGGGCGCCGACCGAAGCCCGTTGAGCCGCAGTCAGGGAGCGATCGGGCGGTTGGTCCACTCGCGGTCGGGCCGGCGCGTCGAGCGAAACCAGCCGCCCGCCGCGCCGGTGCCGCCGTCGGTTGGGATGGTATGGCCGGTGACGAACGCCGACGAGTCCGACGCCAGAAACAGGATCACGTGGGCCTGATCTTCGGGCGTACCCATCCGGCCGACCGGAACCCATTGCGGCCACTGCGCCTGCTCCTCGGCCGACAGCCACCGCGAGTAGGGCACCTGAAGGGATTCGGTGACGTCAGGGGCGATCGCGTTGACCCGCACCCCATGCCCGCCCACCTGCACCGCGAGGCTGCGGGTGAACTGAATGACCGCGGCCTTGAACGCCGCATACACCGGATCTTCCGGATAGCCGCGCAGGCCCTCGACGGACGACACGTTGACGATCGCACCGGCACGCCGGGCAACCATCGCCGGCAGGAACGCGTGGGTGACCAGGAAGACGTGGTGCAGATTGATCCGGTAGAGCTCATCCCAGAATCGGGGATCGGTGTCGGCGAAGTTTCCGGGATGCCGCAGCCAATGGCCCACATTGTTGACCAGCACGTCCACCCGGCCGTAGCGATCCAGCACCGATCGCGCCAGATCGTCGACCGCGGCCGCGTCGCGGACGTCGGTGGCCACCGCCACGGCCGATCCACCCGAGGCCGCGATGTCGTCGACCGTCCGTGCGGCCAGGCCCTCGTCGATGTCGACGATGACCACGTGTGCTCCCTGGCCCGCGAACAGCCGTGCGGTGGCTGCCCCGATGCCGCCGCCTCCGCCCGTCACCACGGCCACGCGGTCGCCCAACAGCACGTCAGCGCGCGCGTTGTCGTTCATCGCTCAATCTTGGGCTACCGGGCGGGAATGGGCGACACGCGGGTCGGCAAGGCGCCGGAATTCTTTGCCTTACCCACCGGACACCAGCGGTAAACGTGACGTAGCCAACATTCGCGGCACCTTCACCGGCCGTTTTCCCTCTCAACGGGCGGGTATTCCGTGCGAACTTAGGAGGGATTGCAATGGCTAGCACCATCGCTCCAAGGCGCGTATTACCAAGTCGCGCAATGAAGCGGCGAGTTCACCATCGCCACAGTCCGCAATCGGTGGCGGTCTCGTTGGCCAGCCGGCTGATCGTGAAGAACACCGTACGTGCGTGGGCCTTTACCCCGAACGCGCGCTGGCCATTCGAATATGTCGACGGTTTCGCGGGATTGGTGCCGCGCTTCGGCATCGCGGCCAGCATCGAACCGGTACGGCTGGAAAATTGTGCCGCCGAGTGGGTTTGCGCTCCCGGCGCCTCGACAGATCGGGCGATCCTATATCTGCACGGCGGCGCCTTCCTCACCTGCGGTCTCAACACGCACCGCTCGGTGGTCACGCGCCTTTCGAAGGCCGCGGATGCCGCCGTGCTCACCGTCGGATACCGAAAGCTGCCCTCGCACCACATCACCGACGCGATCGACGACGCGATGAGCGGGCTTCGCTGGCTGCAGGATCGCGGTTTTGACGGAGACCAGGTGGTCGTCGCCGGCGACTCGGCCGGGGGATATCTCGCCTTCATGACCGCGCTGTCGGCCATTCGCAGCGAGGTGATGAGGCCTGCCGGGATCGCGACCATCTCACCGTTCACCGATGCCGACCCGGGCCGAAAGCTGCGGCACCCCAACGCGCGCAAGTGCTCCATGTTCACCCGCGGGGCGTTGTCGGTGTTCGCCAAGTACCTGAGCCAGGCAAAGATCTTGGAGGGGCGGGGTGAGTCCGCTGTGGCTTCACCGGTGGACGCCGAGCTGTCCGACTTACCTCCGGTCACCATCCATGCCAGCTCCGATGAGCTGCTGCTCCCCGATGCCGAACTCATGGCAAAGCGATTGGAAGCCAGCGGAATTCCGTGCGATCTGCACCTATGGGACCGACAGATCCACGACTTCCCGTTGGCGGCGGACATCCTGCCCGAGGGCAGGCGGGCCATTCGCTACATCGGGGATTTCGTCAAGGAGGTCACCGCCGTGGCCGCGCCGTGGCGCCGTAACCTGCACGCCACCGCGGCGGCGGGGTAATCCGATCCCTCGGAAGTGCCTGCACGGCAATCTAATTCGGCGATAACGGGCCGCCGCGCTACTCGTCAGGGTCCTTGGCTCGGGGTTCATCAGCCCCGTTTCACTGCTCCCGCCAGCCGGGCTCTGAGGTATGGATCGGCACGCCACTCTCGGTGCGGGCCGTCGGCGGTGGTGCGTTGCTGCTTCACGGCTTCGGCGACGGGAGCGCCGTCAGCAAACTCTCATGCATGACGGCGATTTATTGCCCGTCGAAAACGGGCCGACACAAGGCGCCGCGGGGTGTCGTGATGGCCCGGTCGAGATTGGGCAACCCGATTCGCGCGGCTCCCGATACAGTTGGTCGTGATGAGCCGACCAGTCCCACCTGTGTTGACCGTGCGGTACGAGGGATCCGAGCGCACGTTCGCCGCAGGCAACGATGTAGCGATCGGGCGTGACCTTCGCGCGGACGTCCGCGTGGCGCATCCCCTGATCTCCCGCACGCACCTCATCGTCCGATTCGACCAGGGCCGATGGATCGCCGTCGACAATGGCAGCCTCAATGGGTTGTTCGTCAACCACCAGCGCGTGCCCGTGGTCGACATCCAGGACGGCCTGCGCGTCAACATCGGCAATCCGGACGGGCCGGCGCTGACCTTCGAGGTCGGCCGCCACCACGGTTCGGCGGGTCGGCCCCCGCTGACGACGTCGATACCCATCGCCAACCCCGCCGGCGCGGCGAGCCCACGAATGCCGCAGACCCAGCCGCCCGGCGCGCAGTGGCCCGGCCAGCCCCAACAGCCGGCGTCGGCCTCGTTTCGCCAGCCCAGCGGACCGCACCCGCCCACCGCCGAGCGGATCGATGCCGAGCCACCCGGCGGCCCCGCAGCCCCGATACCCGACCGGTGGGCAGCCCCCGGCACCGCCCACAGGATCGCAAGACGCCCCGCACATCTACCGCTCGCAGCCGATGAACGTGCTCCCGGCCCAGGCCGGGGAGCCGACGGGGCTGGAGACCGGGCGCGTCGGCGGCGACGCGGCGAACATCGCGACATCGATGATGAAGATCCTGCGGCCCGGCAGGGCGGCGGAGTCGACGCCGGGCGCGATCAAGATCGGCCGGGCCAACGACAACGACATCGTCATCCCCGAAGTGCTGGCATCGCGCCACCACGCCACCCTGATCCCAACGCCGCACGGCACCGAGATCCACGACAACCGCAGCATCAACGGCACCTTCGTCAACGGCGCCCGGGTCGACTCGGCGGTGCTGCACGACGGCGACGTCGTCACGATCGGCAACATCGACCTGGTCTTCGCCGGCGGCACGCTCGCCCGCCGCGACGAGAGCGCGACCGCGACCCGCACCGGCGGCCTCGACGTGCGCGGCGTGTCGTGGACGATCGAGAACAACAAGACGCTGCTGGACGACATCTCGTTGGGTGCGCAGCCCGGGACGCTGACGGCGGTCATCGGACCCTCGGGTGCGGGCAAGTCGACGTTCGCCAGGTTGGTCGCGGGTTACACGCACCCGACCACGGGCACGGTCGCGTTCGAGGGCCACAACGTCCACGCCGAGTACGCCTCGCTGCGCAGCAGAATCGGCATGGTGCCCCAGGACGACGTGGTGCACGGGCAGCTGACGGTGCAGCAGGCACTGTTGTATGCCGCCGAGCTGCGGCTGCCGCCGGACACCACCAAGGATGACCGGGCTCAGGTGGTGGCCCGGGTGCTCGAGGAACTCGAGATGACCCAGCACCTGCACACCCGGGTCGACAAGCTCTCCGGCGGCCAGCGCAAGCGCGCATCGGTCGCGCTGGAGCTGCTCACCGGGCCGTCGCTGCTCATCCTCGACGAGCCGACCTCGGGCCTGGACCCGGCGCTGGACCGCCAGGTGATGATGATGCTGCGGCAGCTGGCCGACGCGGGTCGCGTGGTGCTCGTAGTCACCCACTCGCTGACCTACCTGGACGTGTGCGATCAGGTCCTGCTGCTGGCCCCCGGCGGCAAGACCGCCTTCTGCGGGCCGCCCAACCAGATCGGGCCGGCCATGGGCACGACGAACTGGGCCGACATCTTCAGCACGGTCGCCGGCGACCCGGATGGGGCCAAGTCGCGGTACCTGGCGCGCACGGGCCCGATGCCGCCACCGCCTCCCGCGCAGCAGCCCGCCGACCTGGGCGACCCGTCGCACACGAGCCTGTTTCGGCAGTTCTCCACGATCGCCAGGCGGCAGGTCCGGTTGATCTTCTCCGACCGCGGCTACTTCGTCTTCCTGGCGGTGCTGCCGTTCATCATGGGTTCGCTGTCGATGTCGGTGCCCGGCAGCGTCGGTTTCGGCATCCCCAACCCATATGGTGCCGCGCCGAACGAGCCCGGGCAGATCCTGGTGTTGCTCAACGTCGGCGCCGTGTTCATGGGAACCGCCCTGACCATCCGCGACCTGATCGGTGAACGCCCGATCTTCCTGCGCGAACAGGCGGTCGGCCTGTCCACCAGTGCATACCTGCTGGCGAAGGTCTGCGTCTACACGGTTTTCGCGGTCATCCAATCGGCGATCGTGACCATCATCGTGCTGCTCGGCAAGGGCGGTCCGACCCAGGGGGCCGTGGCCCTGGGCAGGCCGGGTCTGGAACTGTTCGCCGACGTCGCCTTGACGTGCGTGGCCTCGGCGATGCTCGGGCTGGCGCTGTCGGCCATCGCCAAGTCGAACGAACAGATCATGCCGCTGTTGGTGGTGGCGGTGATGTCGCAGCTGGTGTTCTCCGGGGGCATGATTCCCGTGACCGGACGACTTGGGCTGGACCAGATGTCGTGGGCGACCCCGGCGCGCTGGGGGTTCGCGGCGTCGGCCTCCACCGCCGACCTGGCCAAGTTGGTGCCCGGTCCGCTCAGCCCGAAGGACTCCCATTGGCATCACACGGCGGGCGCGTGGTGGTTCGACATGGCCATGCTGGCGGCCATCAGTGCTTTCTACCTGAGCTTCGTCCGCTGGAAGATCCGGCTCAAGGGCGGCTGACACCGCGCCGGGTCAGGCTCCTTTGCGGATCACCTGGTCGGCCGCGGCGCGCATGCGATCCGACAGCTGCAGGAGATCGTGCTCGCCCACGCCGAGCGGAAGCGTGTACGCCAGCTGCCGCAACTCGACCGCGTAGTTGCGCAAGTCTTCGCGGAGGCGCGTCTCAACAGTGGGCATGACATCTCCCTCGGGCTGCGGCTGGGCCAAGTTCCTGGTCCGCGTCGACCAGCCGATTCGAAAATTTTCGCAGCCGTACCCCACATCTGCGAGCGCGCCGATGCGAATTAACGGGAGCTTGACAGCGTATTTACAGACGGAGTCTCGAATCGCTCGCGCCCCACGTGACGTCACGGCGAAATCCCGGGCGCAATCTCGCCGTGGCGTTACGCTGGCGCTGCTCGGTGAAAGGCTTGCGGAAGGGCACAGGCGCCGGAATGGATTTTGAACTCGACGCCGGGCAGCGCGCTTGGCTGACCGAGGTCCGCGAGTTCCTCCACGACAACGTCACCGCAGAGTTGCGAGCCGAGCTCGGCGAGCATGACCTGGAGTTCGCAGGCGGCGAGGTGGCACGGTTCCGTCGCAAGATCGGGGAGAAGGGCTGGTTCGGGCTGAACTGGCCGCGCGAGTACGGCGGTCTCGGCCTTGGCGCGATCCACCTGCACCTGCTGATGAGCGAATTCGAGTACTGGGGCGTGCCCGGGCCCGATCTGACGGTCACGTCCGTGGCGCCGATGATCATGCGGCACGGCACCGAACAGAACAAGACCGAATGGCTGCCGCTGATCGCCAAAGGCGAAATGGTTTGCGCTGTCGGGTATTCGGAGCCCGAAGCCGGTACCGACCTGGCCAACCTGCGCACCAGTGCGGTCCGGGACGGCGACGAATGGGTGATCAACGGCACCAAGAGCTGGAACAGCGGCGCGCAGCGCGCCACCCACGAATGGCTCTGCGTCCGCACCGATCCCAACGGCGTTCGCCATCGGGGCATCTCGGTCATCATCGTCGGAATCGACAGCCCCGGCGTGACGATCCGGCCCCTGTATGCGTGGTCGGGCTATCGGACCAATGAGGTGCACTTCCGCGACGTGCGCGTCCCGGTCACCAACCTGGTTGGCGAAGTCAACCGCGGCTGGACGTACATCACCGGTGCGCTGGATCTCGAACGCGGCGCGCTGACCAACGCGGGTGACCTGCGTCGTGCGGTGGAGGAGTTGCGCGAGCTCGCGCGGCGGCCGCGCCGTGACGGCACGGTGCCCGCCGAGAGCCCGTCGCTGCGGCGCCGGTTGGCGCAGGCCGAAGCCGACGTCGCG
Source organism: uncultured Actinomycetota bacterium (assembly GCA_963820045.1). Classification (GTDB taxonomy): domain Bacteria; phylum Actinomycetota; class Actinomycetes; order Mycobacteriales; family Mycobacteriaceae; genus Mycobacterium. Next base: position 1,042,634 of record CAWFYN010000004.1, on the reverse strand, counting down.
GTGGCTACGCTGATGGGCTACGAGGCCGCGTCGATCCTCGACAGCGGTGTCATCCCGTCGGTGGAGGTCAGCGTGGAGAAGGTCTTCACCAGCGAGCTGCGCCAGCGCATCGCCGTTCTCGCGCTCGACCTGCTCGGCCCGGACGGTTTGTTGGCGCACCGCAGCCAGCAGGCGCCATTGGCCGGCAAATTCGAGCGGCTCTACCGGGCCGCGCCCCTGATGCGTTTCGGCGGCGGCACCAACGAGGTCCTCCGCGACATCATCGCCCAGCGCGGGCACAAGATGCCCAGCTATGGGCGCTGACGGGCGCGCGCAACACAGATGAAAGCGATACCCACCGCCGAACAGCGCGAGTTCGCCTCGGCGTTGCGTGCCCTGCTCGCGGCCGAGAGCCCCGTGCCGTTGGTGCGCGCGCTGAACGAACCGGACGCGGATCGGCGCACCCCGGCTTTGTGGAAGGCGCTGGCCGACGCGGGTGTCCTCGGGCTGGCCGTCGCCGAGGAATACGGCGGCTCCGGCGGTTCCCTGGACGATCTCGCCGTCTTTTACACCGAGGCCGGTCGCGCGCTGTGCCCGACGACCATCCACAGCAGCGTTCAGGCCGCGCTCGCGATCGACCAGCTCGGCTCCCCGGACGTCAAGGGCACCTGGCTGCCGCGCCTGGCGTGCGGCGCCGTCCGCGGCACCACTGCGCTGTGGAACGCACGTGACGCCGCCGTGGTGTCGGCCCCACTGCGCGCCGAACTCGTGTCGGCGCAATGGCGGCTGAGCGGCACCGCGGACTACGTCGCCGACGCCGACGTCGCCGACGTCATCGTGATTTCGGCTGCGGCGCAAGAACGTACGTTGGCTTTCGTCGTCGACGCCGGGGCAACGACGATGGAGCCGATGGCCATGGGGGGCGGGCATCGGGCATTCACCGTGGGCTTCGACGACGTCATCGTCGCCGCCGACGCGCTGCTCGGCGACGTCACCGAGTCGGCACTGCGGCGGGTGGCCAATGCGGCGGTGGCATTGGGGTCACTCGACTTGGTGGGAGTCGGGCAGGCGGTCATCGACCGCACCGTCGACTACACCAAGCTGCGCCACCAATTCGGCCGGCCGATCGCGTCTTTCCAGGCCGCCCAGCACCTGGTCGCCGACATGCACATCGCCCTGGCGGCGGCGCGGTTGGCCGCGCATGCAGCCGTCTTCTGGATCGCGCGCGGTCGCACGGCGACCCGGGAGACGGCCATCGCTCGCATGCACGCGGCGACCGCGGCCAGGTTGATCACGTTGGATGCCCACCAATTGCACGGCGGCATGGGGTATGTCACCGAGACCGATCTGCATCTGTGGACCGAGCGGGCACGGCTGGGCTCGACGTGGGGCGGCGGGGCCGACGTGGCCGCATCGTGGCTGGAGGAGACCTTGGACGAGAACTTTCAGGAAGCGGCCGGTGAGCCCAGATGAGTGAAGACAGCTTGATCGACGCCGAATCGGCGTCGCGTGTCGGCACGGTCGCCGCCTCCGCGAGGGGGGAGGCGAACCGGCGCGACTGGCAACGATGGGCCGCGGCGATCGGCGACCACAACCCGTTATGGTTCGACCCGGATTACGCCAGGGGCAACGGCTTTCGCGACATCATCTGCCCGCCGTTGTTCCTGCAGTACGCCGTGCTCGGCGTCACGCACCTCGAGGCGCTGCGGCCCGACGGTTCTTCGGGCGCGATCTCTGGCAGCCTCGCGTTTCCCCGTGCCCCCAAGCGGATGGCCGGTGGTGAGAGCTTCACCTTCCACCTGCCGGCCTATCATCGCGATGACATCGAAATGGTGCGCACGATCTCCTCAATCGTCGAAAAGCGAGGCCGCTCCGGCAGATTCGTTCTGGTCACCTGGCACACGGTCTACCGCAACCAGCACCAGAATCTGCTCGCCGAGGCGTCGACTTCGATGATTGCCCGTCCCTAGGAGCGTCATGACCGACCAACTGTTTTACGAGGACGTGGAGGTGGGCCACCAGATGCCCGAACTCACCGTGACCGTCGACGAAACGCAGTTGTTCTTCTTCAGCGCCGCCACCTACAACGGCCACCGCATTCACTACGACAAGGACTGGGCGCGCACGGTCGAAGGCTACGACGACGTGCTGGTCCACGGTCCGCTGCAGGCCGCGCTGCTCGGCCGGGCCATCGGGGACTGGATCGGCGGGCGGGGCCGGCTGGTGTCGTTCTCCGTCCAGAACCGCGCGGTCGCCCATCCCGGCCAGCCCCTCAGCTTCGGCGGCACGGTCACCGGCAAACGCCTCTGGAACGCGGGCCCCGGACTGGTGGACCTCGACATCGCCGGCCGCCGCGAGGCGACGGTGCTGATGCCCGGAACGGCCACGGTCGAGCTGCCCCGGCGCGGAACGCCCTCGTGACCGGGCTGCGCGGCGAGGCGGCGATCGTCGGCATCGCCGAGCTGCCGGCGCAGCGGCGTCCCAGCCGACCGCCGCTGTTCACCCTCGACCAGTACGCACTGCTGGCGAAGATGGTGATCGAGGACGCGGGTGTCGACGCCGCGTGCGTCAACGGCCTGCTCACCCATGGCATCGCCGAGTCGGCGATGTTCGCGCCGGCCACGCTGTGCGAATACCTCGGGTTGGCCCTGGATTTCGGTGAACGGGTCGACCTGGGCGGGGCGACCGCGGCGGGCATGATCTGGCGGGCAGCGGCCGCCGTGGAGCTCGGCGTCTGCGACGCGGTGGTCGCCGCGGTTCCCGGTTCGGCGTCGCAGCCGCAGTCCCGGAAGCGTCCACCAGCAACCCCGAATTGGTATGGCGCGTCGTCGAACAACTATGGGTCACCCCAAGCGGAATTCGAGATCCCCTATGGCAACGTGGGCCAGAACGCGCCGTACGCGCAGATCGCCCAGCGCTACGCGGCGGAGTTCGGCTACGACCCAGCGGCAGTGGCCAAGATCGCCGTCGACCAGCGCACCAACGCGTGCGCCCACCCCGGCGCGGTTTTCCACGACACGCCGATCACGGTGGACGACGTTCTCGCCAGCCCGATGATCGCCGATCCCATCCACATGCTGGAGACCGTGATGCGGGTCCATGGGGGAGCGGGCGTCCTGATCGCCAACGCCGACGTCGCCCGGCGCGGCCGCCACCGTCCGGTGTGGATCAAGGGCTTTGGCGAACACATCGCCTTCAAGACCCCGACATACGCCGAGGACCTGCTGCGCACACCGATCGCCCGCGCCGCCGACAGGGCGTTCGCGATGGCCGGCCTGGGCCGGTCCGAGGTGGACATGGCGTCGATCTACGACTGCTACACCATCACCGTGCTGATGAGCCTGGAGCACGCGGGCTTTTGCGGCAAGGGCCAGGGGATGTCGTGGGTCGCCGGCCACGACCTGACCTACCGCGGCGACTTTCCCCTCAACACCGCGGGCGGCCAACTTTCCTTCGGGCAGGCCGGCATGGCCGGGGGCATGCACCACGTCGTCGACGGTGCGCGACAGGTGATGGGCCGGGCCGTCGACGCGCAGGTGCCCGAGTGCCACACCGCGTTCGTCACCGGCAACGGCGGCATCATGAGCGAGCAGGTCGCGCTGCTGATGCGGGGGGACTAGCCATGAACATCCCGGTTCCCGAGCCCACGCCGGTGTCGCGGCCCTTCTGGGACGGCCTGGCTCAGCACCGCATCCTGGTGCAGTACTCACCCTCGCTGGGGCGCTACGTGTTCTATCCGCGCACGCTGGCCCCGGGGACGTTGGCCGACGACCTTCAATGGCGCGAAATCGATGGCGCCGGAACGTTGTACACGTTCACGATCGCCCGCCGGCCCACGGGTCCACCCTGGGCGGACGCGCTGCCGCAGCTGCTCGCGGTCGTCCAGTGGGAGGTCGGGCCGAAATTCAGCACCGAATTGGTCGACGTCGATCCCGGCGACGTCCATATCGGCATGCGGGTCGAGCCGGTGTTCTACGATCTGCCCGAAGACGCAATCACCCTATTGAAGTACCGGCCCGCGTGACCGACTCGACGATGAGGTCGGAGGTGTACATGGCCCATCCCTTTGATGGTGTGCCGGCGATGCTCGAGCAGTTGAACGCGGGGTTCCCGGTCATCGAGGCGATGACCGCCGCGCAGGCCCGCGCCGCCGTCGCGCAGCGGCGTCAGCCCGTCGACAACGTCGACGACGTCCGCGGCACCGAAGACCGGGCTATTCCGGGCCCCGCCGGCCCCCTCCCCGCGCGGATCTACTACCCGCACCCGACGGGGGGTGACCTCGCCGCGGTCGTGTTCTACCATGGCGGCGGATTCGTGTTGTGCGACATCGAATCCCACGACGGCTTCTGCCGCGCCCTGGCCCGCGGTACCCAGGCCGTGGTCGTGTCGATCGGCTACCGCCTCGCGCCCGAACACCCGGCTCCCGCCGCCGCGCTGGACGCCTTCGCGGCGTTCTGCTGGGTGGTCGACCACGCGCACGAGCTCGGCATCGACCCGGCGCGGACCGCCGTCGCCGGTGACAGCGCCGGCGGCAACCTCGCCGCGGTCACCGCCATTATGTGCCGTGACCGGGGCGCCGCCGGGCCGGCCGCGCAGCTCCTGCTCTACCCGGTCATCGATCCGTCTTTCGACACCGACAGCTATCAACGTTGCGCCACCGGTTACTTCCTTACCCGCGCCGCCATGCAGTGGTACTGGCGCCAATATCTGGGCGCCGACACGCTTTTGGATCAGCTCCACCTGATCGCACCGGCCCGCGCGGACTCGCACGCCGACCTGCCGCCCGCGGTGATCGTCACCGCCGGCCTGGATCCCCTGCACAGCGAGGGCTGCGGCTACGCGCGCAGGTTGCGCGAAGCGGGGGTGCCCGTGGTGCACCGCGATTTCCCGGGTTTGTTTCACGGCTTCCTGACGGTCCCGTCCTTTGCCCCGGCGGCCTCGGCCCGCGACCTGATCTGTGCCGATCTACGGGGCCTGCTGCTGACCCCCTGCGAGTCGACATGACCGACGTGATCGTTATCGGCGCGGGGTTCGCCGGGCTCTACGCCGTGCACCGGGCCGCGTCGGCGGGCCTATCGGTCATCGGCCTCGAGGCGGCGCCCGACGTGGGCGGCACCTGGTACTGGAACCGGTACCCGGGTGCCCGCTGCGACGTCGAAAGTGTGGACTATTCCTACTCATTCGATGACGAACTGCAGCAGAGCTGGACGTGGAGCGAACGCTACGCGGCGCAACCGGAGATCCTTGCCTACCTGCGCCACGTTGCCGATCGGTTCGATCTGCGGCGCCACTACCGATTCGAGGTGGACGTCGTCGGCGCCGCCTTCGAGCAAGGCCGATGGCGGGTCCGCACCCGGGATGGCCGGACCCATGCCGCGCAGTTCCTCGTCTGCGCGACGGGTTGCCTGTCGGCAGTCAACCGCCCCGCCATCGCGGGCGCCGACGATTTCGCGGGCGAGGTGTACTTCACCGCGGCCTGGCCGCGCCAGGAGCCCGACCTGCGCGGCAAGCGCGTGGGCCTGATCGGCACGGGTTCCTCTGGCATTCAAGCGGTTCCGATCGTCGCCTCGCAGGCCGATCGGCTGGTGGTGTGCCAGCGATCCGCGAACTACAGCATCCCGATGCCTAACCGCCCCTGGACACCGGAGGAGCAGCAACAGATCCGGGAGCAATATCCCGAGCGCCGCCGCCTCTCGGCCTACGCGGCGGCGGGCACACCGCACGGCACGTACCACAAGAAGGCCGTCGACACCGAACCGCAGGAGCGCGCCGAAGCGTTGTGGCGGCGCTGGCGCGAGGGCGGGGTGCTGTTCGCCAAGACCTTCCCCGACCAGAACTCCGACCTCGCGGCCAACGACATCGCCCGCGCGTTCGCCGAGGAGCGGATCCGCGAAATCGTCGCCGACCCCGTCGTCGCCACCGACCTCATACCGGTCGATCACCCGATCGGGACCAAGCGAATATGCACCGACGGCGGCTATTACGCCACGTTCAACCGTGACAACGTCACCCTGGTGAACCTGCGCCGCGAGCCCATCGAGGCGATCACCGCCGACGGTGTGCGGACCGGTGCCGCGACCTATCCATGCGATGTGTTGATCTTCGCCACCGGTTTCGACGCGCTGACCGGCGCGCTGACCCGCATTGACCCCACCGGGCCCGGGGGAGTGCGGCTGCGCGACATCTGGTCCGACGGTCCGCTGACGTTTCTCGGGCTGATGGTGCCCGGCCTGCCGAACCTGTTCACCATCAGCGGACCCGGCAGCCCTTCGGTGCTCGCCAACATGGTGCTGCACGCCGAGGTTCAGGTCGACTGGGTCATCGAGCTGGTGTTGGCGGCCCGTCGCCTCGGGGTGACGGAGGTGGAACCGCGCCGCGACGCCGCCGAGGCCTGGACCGACCATGTCGGGAAGGCGGCCGAGCAGACGCTCTTCCCGGCGGCGGCGTCGTCGTGGTATTTGGGCGCCAATATCGAAGGCAAGAAACGGATCTTCATGCCGTACGCCGGGGGGTTCGGCACCTATCGGCGCCACTGTGACGAGGTGGCGCGTCAGCACTACGCCGGGCTGGTGCTGACCACCCGATGATCGAAACGGTTCAGCAGCTGCTTCGGCAACGCCGTAACGACGAGACCCCGGCGCTCGCCTCCGGCGATCGTGTCTGGACCTGGCGGGAACATCTGGCGGAGGCCGAGGCGGAGGCCGCCGCGCTGATCGCCCTCGCCGACGCCACCCGTCCGCTCCACGTCGGGGCCCTGCTGCCCAATTCCCCGGCGATGCTGCGTGCCATGGCCGCCGCCGCGCTGGGCGGCTACGTGCTGTGCGGGATCAACACGACGCGGCGCGGGGCCGGGCTGCTGGCCGACATCCGGCGGTCCGACTGCCAGCTGCTGCTCGTCGACCCCGAACACGCTGACCTGTTGGATGGCTTGGACCTGAACGGGATTCAGGTGCTCGACGTGACCGGCCGGCGCTACGCCGAGCTGGTGGCCGCCGCGGCGCCCCTGGTCCCGCACCGCGAGGTCACCGGCGGCGACACCCTGATGATGATCTTCACCTCCGGGACCAGCGGTGACCCGAAGGTCGTCCGGCTCGCCCACGCGATGGCGATCATGTGCGGTGCAAGCCTGATCTTCCAGTACGACGTCACCGCCGATGACGTCTGTTACCTCTCGATGCCGCTCTTTCATTCCAACGGCGTCGCGGCTGGATGGGCGGTCGCCGTCGGCAGCGGCGCCACCATGGTCCCGGCCCGCTTCTCGCCGTCACGTTTCCTCGACGACGTGCGCCGCTACCGGGTGACCTATCTGAACTATGTCGGCAAGCCCCTCGCATTGATCCTGTCCACCCCCGAGCGTCCCGACGACGCCGACAACACGTTACGAATGGCGTTCGGCAATGAGGCGACAGACCGCGACATCGCCGAATTCACAAGACGATTCGGCTGCCGGGTGGTGGATAGCTTCGGTTCCAGCGAGTTCGCGGTGATCGTCGTCCGAGAGGACGGCACCCCGCCGGGATCGATCGGCAAACCGTATCCGGGCGTGAGCATCTACAACTCGACGACGGGGCGCGAATGCGCCGTCGCCGAATTCGACCAACACGGGGCATTGACGAACTTCGACGACGCGGTCGGCGAGCTCGTCAACACCCAGGGCGCGGGCCCGTTCGTCGGCTACTACAACGATCCGGCCGCCACCGCGCAACGGATGCGACACGGGATGTACTGGTCCGGCGACCTGGCCTACCGCGACGCCGACGGGTGGGTCTACCTGGCGGGCCGGACCGCGGATTGGATGCGGGTGGACGGCGAGAACCTGGCGGCGGGGCCGATCGAGCGGATCCTGGAACGCCTGCCCGGGGTCAGCCAGGTCGCGGTCTACGCAGTGCCCGACGACCGGGTCGGTGACCAGGTGATGGCCGCGCTGGTATTGCGCGACGGGGCGCGGATGGGGCCGGACGACTTCGCGAGCTTTCTCGCCGCACAACCCGATCTGTCACCGAAGGCCTGGCCTCGGTATGTGCGCATCAATGCCGACCTGCCGACGACGGCGACGAACAAAATCCTCAAGCGCGCGTTGATGGCGGCGGGTGCCAGCGCCGAAGGCGGCGTGTTGTGGACGCGCCCGGCGCGCGGCACGACCTACACTCCCGCGGTGGAGGACACCGCCGGCCGCGCGGCGTCCACCGCGGCAATGCCGTGGGCTAGGTGACTGGCTCGCCGGCGGGTCGTGGCGCTTCGCCGAACCGCGCCAGCACGAGTGTTGCCGACACCGCCACGACAAAACCCGCGATAACCATCCAGCCGAGGCCGTCGCGCGCGCGGTCGCCCAGCCACACCACACCCACGAATGCGGGCGCGATGGTTTCACCGACGACCATCCCGGCGACGGCCGTGGTCACCGATCCGCGATGCAGGGCGGAGGTCAGCAACAGGAACCCGGCGGCCCCGCCCGCGGCCGCCGCGTACAGGGCAGGATTGGTGTAGAAGGCGGGTTTGGTCGGGTCGATCACCTCGACCAGCCGCACGCCGACCTCGATCACCCCGAAACCGGTTCCGGCCGCCAGCCCCAACGCCAGCGCGCGCGGCCGGTCCGGTAGTCGTCCTGCCACGGCACCGGCGATGAATATCGCCGTCACCACACCCAACGATGCCCAGCCGAGCCCGCGCGGGGCATGCCGGAAGTGCCCGGGCCCGGCCGCGAATGCGAGCACGACGAGGCTCGCGCACACCACGCCCACCGCCGTCCACTCGGCCGGCGACAGCCGCGCGGACAGCAGCCATGCGGACGCGATGCCGGTGACCGCGATCGAGGCGGCCAGCGCGGCGGCCACCACGTAGATCGGCACCAGGCGCAGCGCCGCCACTTGAAGAAGGAAGCCGACCGCGTCGAGGCCGACGCCGACGAGGTAGCGCCACTGCCGGGCGGCGCGCAACAGCAGCACGGTGTCGACACCTGAGCCGCTGCCGGCCTCCACTGATCGCGTCGCCGCCGCTTGCAACACGGATGCCGTGCCGTAACAGACCGAGCAGCCCAGCGCGAGGAGGAATCCGGTCAGCACACGTCGAACAATAGGCGTCCCGGTCGCGCGGCGCTGGGGGCTCGGTAGCTGGGAATGGCCTGAACAAATGTTTGGGCGTTGCCCCGTTCGGGCACGTCAGTTGTACGCATGGGGTCGGGGTACTGTCACGCCCTATCCGGCCCGGTGAACAGTCGTGCGTTCTTTACGTCGTCGTCAATGCGCTGGACAGCGCGGCAGTGCTGCGGAATTCAAGACGGCGTTTAAAGTGGGTGTACAAGTGTGTACTCTAAACGCATGGCCGAACGCGGAGCACAGCCCCACGTCCCACGGGGCCGTCGGTTGTTCCTGCGTGCAGTGCGGCGCTTGTTCAGCCCGCTGCAGCCGGACGACTACCTGGAAATGATCAACCCGCTGTGGACCACCAAGGAGCTGCGCGGCAGAGTCGAACGCATCGAGCAGCAGGGTTCGGAAGCGGCCAGCGTTCTGATCCGCCCGGGATACGAGTGGCCGGGCCACAAGCCCGGTCAATACGTGCGCCTCGGCGTGGTCATCGACGGTGTCTACCACTGGCGCGCGTACTCGCTGACATCGGATCCCACGCCCGACGACGGACTGATCAGCGTCACGCCGAAGAGGGTGGACAGCGGCGTCGTGTCGCCGTATCTCGTGCACAAGATCCAGCCGGGGCAGCTGGTGCGGCTCGGCGAGATCGAAGGCGTATTCACCCTGCCGGACCCCCTCCCGGCCAAGATGCTTTTCATCAGCGCCGGCAGCGGCATCACGCCGATCATCAGCATGCTGCGCGACCTCGACCATCGCGACGAATTTCGCGACGCGGTGGTCATCCATTCCGCGCGGACCCGCGAGCAGACCATGTTCCTGCCCGCCCTCGAAGAGCTCGAGGAGCGCCACGAGGGGATGCGGCTGGATCTGCGCCTCACGTCCGAACAGGGCCGACTCACACCCGGCGATCTCGATGAGTTGTGCCCGGACTGGCGCGAGCGCGAGGCCTTCTGCTCGGGTCCCGGTGAAATGCTCGACGCGCTGATCGAGCACTGGAAAGAGCACGGGGAGTGCGACCGCCTGCACTTCGAGCGGTTCCAACCGAAAATCGGCGGCGACGCGAACGCCGGCGACGGGGGCGTTGTCTGCTTCCTGGACAGTGAAAAGGAAGTCGAATGTGACGGCGGCACATCGATTCTGGAGGCCGGCGAAAAGGCCGGGCTCGACCTTGCCTACGGCTGCCGCATCGGGATCTGTCACACCTGTGTCGGGACGCTGAAGTCCGGCAAGCTGCGCGACCTGCGCTCGGGTGATGTGAGTGAACCCAGGGGACAGGACGTGCGGATCTGCATCAACACCGCCGAAGGCGACGTTGAACTCGAACTCTGATGAAAGGAGCGGCTCATGACCACTGCCGTGAAAAAGGGTGTGGAAAGCCCGCTCGCCCGTTTGGGGGAACAAGAACTCGAAAAGCTCGCGAAGGAATTCGACGCGATCCATGACGAGGTGTTCGCCGACCTCGGCGACCGCGACCGGCGCTACATCAAGAACGTCATCTCGGCAGAGCGACAGATTGTGGTGGCGGGCCGGATCCTATTGCTGGCATCGCGTTCGAAGACCGCGTGGCTGCTGGGCACCGCCTGCCTCTCGATGGCCAAGATCTTGGAGAACATGGAGATCGGCCACAATGTGATGCACGGCCAATGGGATTGGATGAACGACCCCGACATCCACTCGTCGGTCTGGGACTGGGACACGGCGTCGACCGCCGAGTCGTGGAAGCACTCGCATAACTACATCCATCACACCTTCACCAACATCCTCGGTAAGGACAAGGATCTCGGCTACGAGATCATGCGGATCGACCCGAACCAGAAATGGGGTCCGCGGTACCTGTTCCAGCCGTTGTACAACCTGCTGCTCACGCTGCTGTTCGAGTGGGGCGTGGCCGTCCACGACTTGGACATCGACGCCATCCGCAAGCGCGAGAAGCCCTGGTCCGAAGTCCGAAAAGACCTGAAAGGCATTGGGGTCAAAGCACGCGCGCAGATCATCAAGGACTACCTGGGCTGGCCCGCGATCAGCGCTGGCGCGTTCGCGCTCACCCAGCTGGCGTCGCGCGGACGGCTCGAACAGCCGGCGCAGTCCCGCATCGCCAGAAGGCTCCGCAGGGTGTCGAGCGGTGGCCGCATCGGCACCGCGGCGAACTTCCTCGACAAGGTGGCGCCCGGCGTGGAAAGCACCTACCTGCGCACGCTGGGCGCCGACGCCCTGGCCAACGTCATCCGCAACATCTGGGCGCACGCCATCATCTTCTGCGGGCATTTCCCGGACCAGACCTACACCTTCACGCAGGAAGAAACCGAGAACGAGACACGCGGCGGTTGGTACGTGCGGCAATTGCTCGGCGCCGCGAACATCGATGGCGGCCCGCTGTTCCACATCATCAGCGGCAATCTCGGCTATCAAGTCGAGCACCACCTCTACCCGGATATGCCGAGCAGTCGCTACTCGGAGATCGCCCCACAGGTCAAAGAAATCTGCGAACGCTACGAACTGCCCTACAATTCGGGTCGGTTCTCGAAGCAGTGGTACATGGTGCACCGCAGCATCTTCCGCCTGGCCTTCCCCGGCGGAAAGCCCCGGCCGAAGCCCGGTCCCTACCACGGCAACGTCCATCGGCCCGATCCCGAGCGGCCGAGCGAAGCCAGCAGAGCCCGCGACCGCGTCCCGGCCGAGCATCCGGCCGCGGGTCCCGAACACGATTCCACCGGCGTCGAGGTGCAGCCGCCGCCGCGGGGCAAGGACTGACCCTCGGCGCTGATTGCCGGATCTGAACCATTTTCGTCCACCGGTCGTGGATGATCATCGATGATGTCCCGCATCCGCAGACCCGATACGGAAGACTCCGAGCCGACGAGCGATTCCGGCGGTTACGGCTTTCCCGCGCCGCTGTGGCGCCTGCTTGATGAACACCCACCCCCCGGCGTCAGGCGGGCGCAACGCTGGCGCAGCCCGCTGCGGGGGCCGTGGCTGACCTCCGTGTTCGGTTCGGTGCTGTTGGCGACGCTGCCGATCGTCATCATCACCGGCCTGCTGTCCTACATTGCCTACGGGCCGCGGTTCGGCCAAGCGATCCCCGGCGATGTTGGCTGGCTCAAGCTGCCGACGTTCGATTGGCCCACCAACCCGGCATGGCTTTACCGGCTGACCCAAGGACTGCACGTCGGACTCGGGCTGGTCCTGATCCCGGTGGTGCTGGCCAAACTGTGGTCGGTGATACCGAGGCTGTTCGCCTGGCCGCCCGCCCGATCCATCGCCCAACTGCTGGAACGGATTTCGCTGCTGATGCTGGTCGGGGGCATCCTGTTCGAAATCGTCACCGGCGTGCTGAACATTCAGTACGACTACATCTTCGGTTTCAGCTTCTACACCGCGCACTACTTCGGCGCGTGGGTGTTCATCGCCGGTTTCGTGGTGCATATCGCGATCAAGATCCCGACCATGTGGTCCGGCCTGCGCTCGATCTCACCGCGCGACGTCCTGCGCACCGGGCGTGCTGAAACCACGGCCCAGGCGTGGGAGCCGGACGGGCTGGTCGCGGCGGACCCGCGCCCCGCGACGATGAGTCGCCGCGGCGCCCTGGCGCTGGTGGGCGGGGGCGTGTTGTTCATGGCGGTCATCACCGCGGGCCAGACGTTGGGCGGCCACACGCGGCCCGCCGCGCTGCTGTTGCCGCGAGGGCGCACCCGCGGGGGCGGACCGAACGACTTCGAGGTCAACCGAACCGCGGTCGTGGCCGGTATTTCCGCCGAAAACGCCGGTGCGCGCTGGCGGCTCACCCTGAGCGGCGGTCCCCGGCCGGTGGTCCTGGACCGCGCCGCGCTGCTGGCCATGCCGCAACACACCGCCGTGCTGCCGATCGCCTGCGTGGAAGGCTGGTCCACCACCCAGGCCTGGACGGGGGTACGGCTGGCGGACCTGGCCCGGCTGGCCGGCGTTGCGGCCCCGGAGGCGGCGGACGTTTCGTCATTGGAGCGAGCCGGCGCGTTCGGCCGCGCGACCCTGCAGGGGAGCCAGGTGCTGCATCAGGACGGCCTGCTGGCACTGCGCGTCAACGGCGCCGACCTGTCCCCGGATCACGGCTTCCCGGCGCGCATCATCGTGGCGGCGCTGCCCGGGGTGCACAACACCAAGTGGGTGGAGTCAATCGTCTTCCGGGCGGCCGCAAATGCCTAGCGCCCGAGCGGTTTTCGTAAGGCTCTACGGGTCCCGCCCGTTGCACCTGCTGACCCTGATCGCCGGGTTCGCGCTCTTGGGCTACGTGGTGGCCACCATCAAACCGGTCACGCTGTGGAATCCACACGTGTGGTGGCAGTCGATCATCGCGTGGTTCGCCGCGGCCATCGTCGCCCACGACCTGGTGCTGTTCCCGATTTACGCGTTTCTCGACGGGCTGCTGTCGCGGACCGTTGTCCACCTCCCAGCGCCGCGCGTGCCGGTGGTCAACTACATCCGGATGCCCGCGCTGGGCGCGGGCCTGACGCTGCTGGTGTTCCTTCCGGGCATCATCAAGCAGGGCGCCCCCACCTACTGGGCCGCGACCGGCCAGACCCAGGACCCCTTTTTGGGGCGCTGGCTGCTGCTGACCGCGGTGATGTTCGGGGTCAGCGCAGCGATCTACGCGGTTCGCGCGGCGACGGCGCACCGGACCGAAGGGGCGCCCGACCTACATGTTGGCGATGAGGTGTAGGCGCTGGGTGCTGTACTCGGTGTCGGAGATGGCGCCCTTGGCGCGCAAATCCTCGAGCTGTTTGAGGCGCTCGGAAAGCGGCGGCTCGGAGGGCGGGACCGCGCCCGGGTGAGCGTGGATGCCGCCGTTGTGCTGCAGGGTGCCGCCCTTGGCGGTCCACCCCGAGTCCAGGTCGATGAGCCGCAGGGCGAACAGCACGCCGGCGCCCGTGATCGGCAGGCCCAGGTAGAGCATCCAGCCCAACGGCAAGCCGGCCTGGCTCAGCGCGAAATAACGCGTCAGCAGCAACAGCGCCAGCATCCCGCCGGCCAGCAGCACGACGACCTTGCTTTTCATCCGCGGTGTACCTCCGAGTAGTTCGCTGCGGGCGGCAGCGGTGAGGCAAGTGCAAACCAGCTGTGGTGCTACCGATCCCAAAGAGCGCTGGGTGACCTCACGGTCCGGGGTCGCCCTTGGAGGATTCTTGGTGAGTTCTTGGAATGTTCTTTCAAGTCCGCGCGTGTTCTGCGCATCGCGCCGCGAGTAACTACAGTGTTCAGGCGTGGGGAAAGGACAAGCCGGGACGGCGGCGGCGTTGGGTGCCTGCGGGGCCGCGCTGGTTTTGGCGTTCGGTTGGTCGGCCGGTGACGCGCTCGCAAGGACCGCGAACGCCACGTCTTCATCGAGCGTGACGCCCGCGCCGTCGCCGCCTTCGGGCGGCGCCTTACCGGTGCAACCCGCCGGCGGGGGCGGCTGCATCATCGGCCTCAACTGCGGTTGTACCCGCAACTGCCATAAGCCGCACCCGCGTCCTCCAGACGTCGTCGGCGACCCGCAACACGGCGCGCCCGCTCCCGCCCCACAGGACCCCTAGCGGGCGACGGCCCGACCGGGCCGCGCACGGCTTCCTTATCATCTGCTCATGGAGACCGCGGGTTCGCCGGCATTCACCGACGAGGACTCGGACCGGTTTCGCGCCGCCGGCTTTTGGTCTGACACGACGCTGTCGGACGCGGTGCGCCGTAACGCCGAACGGTCACCGAATCGACTCGCTTATGTGGACCATCCGGGGATGTCGCTCACGTGGCATCAATTCGATTGGGCTGCAACCGATCTGGCCGAACATCTGGCCGGGGCCGGCGTTGCCCCCGGCGATCGGGTGGCGGTGTGGCACGGCGACTCGGCCGCACTCCACGTGCTGTTCGTGGCGATCGAGCGGTGCGGGGCCGTCGTGGTCGGCCTCGGCGCGCGCGCCGGCACCCGTGAGGTAGCGGCGATACTGCGCAGCTCGCGACCGAAGATGCTGATCAGCGATGAGCAGCGCGGGGGCGCCGCCGCGGCTGTGGCCGCCGAGCTTTCGCTGCCCACCCTGGGCTTGACCGCCGATGCCGGCACGCCGCGACTGAACGTTCGGGTTGCACCCAAGGCGCTTTCCCTCGACGCCCGACTCGGGCCCGACGATGTCTTCCTCATCAATTCCACCTCCGGGACCACCGGCCTGCCCAAGTGCGTGGTGCACACCCAGAATCGTTGGTACTACTTCCACCAGAAGGCCGTCGCCAACGCGATGCTGACGCCGGGCGACATCTTCCTGCCGGTGATACCGACGCCGTTCGGCTTCGGGCTTTGGACCAGCCACACCACGCCGATCTATCTCGGCGCCACCGCGGTGATCCTGGAGCGATTCAGCACGAGGGCCGCGTGCGAGGCGATATCCCGGCACGAGGTCAGCGTGATGTGCTGTGTCAGCACGCAATTGACCATGCTGATGGCGGATCCCGCCACCCGAGGCTACGACCTGAGTTCGCTGCGCGTCGTGTTCACCGGCGGCGAGGCGCTGCCATACCGGCCGGCCGCCGAGTTCGAGGAGCTCACCGGCGCCACGATTCTGCAGTTTTACGGCTCGAACGAAACCGGGATGCTCAGTGCCACCACGGTCGGTGACCCACGCGAACGCCGGCTGCGCACCGGCGGCCGGATCGTCCCCGAGATGGCGGTCCGGCTCTTCGACGGGGACCGCGACATCACCGCGACGGGACGGGGGCAGCCCGCATGCCGCGGTCCGGCGACCAGTCTCGGCTACCTCGGCGGGACCGACCACGACAAGCTGTTCACCAAAGACGGCTGGATGCGGATGGGCGACATCTGCGAAATCGACGCGGATGGCTATCTGACCGTCACCGGGCGAACCTCCGACTTCATCCTGCGCGGCGGCAAGAACATCAGCGCAACGCAGGTCGAGGACGCCGTCACCACCCACCCCGCCATCGCGGTGGCGGCGGCGGTCGCGATGCCCGACCCGGTGTTCGGCGAAAAGGTCTGCCTCTACGCCGAACTCGTCGACTCGTCGAGCCTGGACCTGCCCGAATTGGTCGCACACCTGTTGGCGCTGGGTGTGTCCAAGGAACTCTTGCCCGAACGACTCATCGTGGTCGACGAGCTTCCGCGATCATCGGGCGGGAAGGTTGCCAAGGGCCGGCTCCGCGAGGATATTCGAGCCAGAACGGAGGCGAGATCATGAATGCTCCCGAGGCGCGCCGGGGCGGCCTGGAGGTCTGGGCGCCGTCGGTGGTGCCCCCGATCGGGTTTGAGTTGTCCGACGAGCAGGCGCTCGCCGTGGCCTTCCGCCACCTGGCCGGCATCGGATTCGCCGAGAACATGGCCGGACACATCACCTGGCAACCGGACGGGCAAACGGAGATGCTCGTGAATCCGTGGGGGCTGTGGTGGCAGGAGATCACCGCGTCCGACATCTGCGTGGTGGACGGCGACGCCCGGGTGCTGCGGGGCCGTTGGGATGTCACTCCGGCGATCCACATCCACACCGAACTGCACCGCGTCCGCGACGACGCGCGGGTGGTCATTCACAACCATCCGTACCACGTCTGTGTGCTCGCCGCGCTGGGCAGGCTGCCCGAATTGGTGCACCAAACCGGTTCGCTCTTCCTCGACGACCTGTGCCTGGTGGACACCTACGACGGGGAGATCGACAGCCCCGCACGCGCGGCCGAGCTCGCGGCCCGCATCGGGGCCGCCAACCTGACCATCCTGGCCAACCACGGCGTCATCGCGACCGGGCGCAACTTGCCCGAAGCCGTCTACCGGGCGGCATCCATCGAGCGGGTATGCAAGCTGGCCTACGACGTGTTGCTCACGGGCATCCAGCCGGTGGCCATGACGTGGTCGGACATGGCGGGCATGCAGCGGTCGCTCATCGAGCGCGCGGCCGACGTGTACTGGGCGGGGGCGGCCAGGATGACCATCAAGGCCGATCCCGATGTGCTCACGTGAACCGCGTCGTCGAGTGCGCACCCGCGGCGGCGAAACGCCGACGCGCGTCGCCGCCACCGCACACTGAAAGCCGTCACGTCACACTCGAACGCGCTGCCCGGCAAGGAGATTGACGGATGAAATCGATCGACGAGCTGGCCGCCGACCTGAGCTTCACCACCGCGAAAACCGGCGGGCAACGCTCGGTCACGTTCCTGCCGGACCCGCCCCGGGCGCAGCGCCGCTACACCGTGATCTCGGTCGACGATCACATCGTCGAGCCGCCGGACACGTTCACCGGACGGTTGCCGCGCAAGTTCGCCGACCGCGCGCCCAAAGTCGTGGAGACCGAGAGGGGGGGACAGGCCTGGGTCTACGACGGCCGGGAACTGCCCAACGTCGGGTTCAACGCCGTCGTGGGCCGACCGGTGGCGGAGTACGGCTTCGAGCCGGTCCGGTTCGACGAGATGCGCAGGGGCGCCTGGGATATTCATGAGCGCGTCAAGGACATGGACCTCAATGGCATCTACGCCTCGCTCAATTTCCCGTCCTTCCTGCCCGGGTTCGCCGGCCAGCGGCTGCAGCAGGTGACCAAGGACCGCGACCTGGCGCTGGCCTCGGTGCGCGCATGGAACGACTGGCACCTCGAGGCGTGGGCCGGCTCGTATCCCGACCGCATCATCGCCTGCCAATTGCCGTGGCTGCTGGACCCCGAGCTCGGCGCGCAGATGATCCACCAGAACGCCGAGCGTGGGTTCCACGCCGTCACCTTCAGCGAGAACCCGGCGATGCTGGGATTGCCGAGCATTCACTCCGGGCACTGGGATCCGATGATGGCGGCGTGCGCCGAAACGG
The DNA here is from genome assembly GCA_963820045.1 of uncultured Actinomycetota bacterium. GTDB lineage: Bacteria > Actinomycetota > Actinomycetes > Mycobacteriales > Mycobacteriaceae > Mycobacterium. The sequence goes on along the minus strand of CAWFYN010000004.1, from coordinate 1,024,772 downwards.
AGACCGTCGTGAACCTGCACATCGGCTCGTCGGGATCGTCGCCGTCCACCACCGACGACGCACCGCCGGATGTGCAGGGCGTGCTGTTTTTCGCCTACGCCATCTCGGCGGCGGTCGACTGGCTGTATTCCGGTCTGCCCAGCAGGTTCCCCAACCTGAAGATCTGCTTGTCGGAGGGCGGAATCGGCTGGGTGGCGGGGCTGCTGGATCGGCTCGACCACATGCTCAGCTATCACGCGATGTACGGCACCTGGCAGGCCCTGGGCGAAAGCCTGACTCCGGCGGAGGTGTTCACGCGCAACTTCTGGTTCTGCGCGGTGGAGGACAAGTCGTCGTTCGTGCAGCGCGACCGGATCGGCGTGGACAACATCATGCTGGAAGCCGACTACCCGCATTGCGACTCCAGCTGGCCGCACACCCAGCAGACGATCCACGAACAAATCGGCGACCTGCCCCCGGATATGATTCGTAAATTCAGTTGGGAGAACGCATCTCGGCTATACCGCCACCCGGTTCCGGTAGAGGTGCAACGGGATCCAGACGCGTTCTAACCCCGGCGCGCCGCTCTCGCTCCAGAGGGCCTTTCCAGATGAGTCCGCATTCGGTAAACTACGTTTAGTATGTACTGAACGTGCTAACGGAGGGTTATGTCGCCGGAAGAGGCCGAGTTCGTCGACCGCCTCGGGCTGTTCTTCGAGCTGCTCGGCGCCACTCGCACCATGGGCCGGGTGTATGGGTGGCTACTCATCTGTGATCCGCCGCAGCAGTCCTTGACTCAGCTGGCCGACGCGTTATCAGTCAGCAAAGCCTCCATCAGTACGGTCGCCCGGCAGTTGCTGGAAGGCGGCATGGTGGAGCGGTTGCCGAGCCGGGATCGTCAACACCTCTACCGGGTCACGTCCGGCGGGTTCACCAGCGTTCTGGAAACGCAGCTGTCGCTGATGCGGTTGGGGATCGAGCCCGCCGAGTTCGCGCTTTCCGTGTTGGGTGCCGACCGTGCCGAGCAGCGGCAGCGTGTCGAGGATTTCCGCGATTTCTGCGAGTTTTGCACCCGGGCCTACCGCGACCAGCTCATGCAGATGTGGACCGAATATCGGGCGGGAAGGAGAGAGCCATGACTTTGACGGGCAAGGTCGACTTCACCGGTGTGCCCTGGGGCTCGGTGGAGTGGACAAACCTCGTCACGCTGTATCTGCGCGCCCACGAAAGCCGTTCCCGCCGACCGATTTTGGGTGACAGCGCGGCGGCGGAGGCGGTGGACCGAATCGATTACGACTTCAAGAGGATCCATCGCAGCTCGCTGCCGGCGTCGAACCAATATCTGGTCGCGCTGCGGGCCAAGACGCTCGACGACTGGTGCGCCGACTTCCTTCGGCGTCAGCCCGATGCGGCGGTCCTGCACCTGGGTTGCGGCCTCGACGGCCGCGCGTTCCGGTTGGCCGTGCCGCCGTCGGTTTCGTGGTTCGACCTCGACCAGCCGGGGGTCATCGAGCTGCGCCGGCGGCTCTACGACGACACGGAGCGCTACCGGATGATCGGCTCGTCGGTGACCGATCCGGAGTGGCTACAGCAGATCCCGACCGGGCGTCCCACGCTGGTGGTCGCCGAGGGCCTGCTGATGTATTTGACCGAGCAACAGGTGCGGCAGCTGCTGCAGCGCTTGACCGACCGATTCGATTGCGGCGAAATGCAGTTCGACACGCTGTCTGCGCTGGCGCCGCTGCTGTCAAAAGTGTTCACCAGGGGGATCATCCGGTGGGGTATCCGCGACGCGCGCGAGCTACAGACTTGGAACCCAAGGCTGCGGCTGGTCGAACAGGCGCCCGCACTGGCCGGCTACCAGCAGATCGAATCGACCGCGGTTCGGTGGATTTACAAGCTCACGTGCGCAACGCCCGGCGGCAGATACGACGTGTTGAACCGATTCGAATACTCATAGATCGGAAGCCAGCCGCCGCAGAATGTCGGAGGTGGGTTCGGCCGTGGCGTTCCGGTATCCCGTGCCCGCCCACAGATGGACGTAGTCGGGCTTGCCCGCCGCGGCCGCGGCTTTGCGCAGCGGGCTGGTGAGGTGATGGATGGCGGGATAGCCCAGCGGCGCCCGCACCTCGTGGGCGTCGATGAACGCGTTGCGCAACCCGCGGGCGGGGCGGCCCGTGAAGGCGTGGGTGAGCACCGTCTCGCGGTAAGCGGGATCGGTCAGGGCCGCCCGGTGCGTGGCCGTGGCGCCGCTTTCGTCGGCGCGCAACAGAACCGTCCCTACCACGGCCGCCGCGGCCCCCGCGCGGATCACCTCGGCGACCGCGCCTGGGGTGGCGAGCCCGCCCGCGGCCATCACCGGCAGCGGCACCGTCGCGACGATCCGCTCGACCAGCTCGGCGATCGGCACCGGCGTCAACGGTTTCCGCGGCGAGAGCGTGCCGGAGTGACCACCGGCGGCCACCGCCTGCACGGCGAGCATGTCGACCCCGGCGTCGCGCGCCTGCGCCGCCTCCTCGGGCGTGGTCACCGTCTGCACCACGACGCTGCCGGCCTTGCGCAGCGCCGCGATCACGGCGTGCGGCGGAATGCCGAACGTGAACGACACCATCGGAACCGGGTCGTCGAGCAGCAGCGCGATCTTGTCGTCGAATTTGTCGTTGTCCTCGATCGGGTCCGGGGGCAACGTCAAACCGAACTCGTCGGCGTCCCGCTGGACGATCGCGGCGTAGGCGCGGTAGCTCTCGGGGTCAACCGGCAGCGGATTGGGCGCAAACAGGTTGATACCAAAGGGGATTCCCTCGGCGCGGACCTGCTTGATCTCGGCTTCGACCGCCTGCACGGTCTTGTATCCGGCGGCGAGCACGCCCAGGCCGCCCGCGCGGGTCGCGGCCGACACCATCGCGGGAGTGGTCGGACCGCCCGACATGGGGGCGGCGACCAGCGGAATGGACATCCCGAACTGTGCCAGCATCTCTAAGCCCTTCCGGTGTCGCGGCAAAACGGGCGCGGGCAGCGCCGCCTCGACAATAACGACGTGCCACTGCGGCAGCATTCCGCCCGGGCAGCGGACCTGGCAGGATGCTTCAGCGTGCAGAGGCCCAACTTCCTCGTGATCGTGGCGGACGACCTCGGGTTTTCCGATATCGGCGCGTTCGGCGGCGAAATCGAGACACCCAATCTCGATCGGCTCGCCCACGCGGGGATCCGATTCACCGATTTCCATTCGGCACCCGCCTGCTCGCCCACCCGGGCGATGCTGCTGACGGGAACGGACCACCATGTCGCCGGGATCGGCACGATGCTCGAGGTCGCCGCGCCCGCGTTCCGCGGCGCACCCGGCTATGAGGGCTACCTGAACGACCGTGTGGTGGCGTTGCCCGAGCTGCTGCGCGACGCCGGATACCTGACGCTGATGTCGGGCAAGTGGCATCTGGGTGCCACGATCGAGACGTCGCCCTGGGCGCGCGGATTCGAGCGCTCGTTCGCGTTGCTGCCCGCGGGGGCGAGCCATTTCGGCGGCCGGGCGGCCAGCGGCTTCTCGCCCGTGCCAACGCTTTACACCGAGGACGACCGGTTCGTCACCGTCGGGGATGACTTCTACTCGTCGGACTCCTACACCGACAAGCTGCTGCAGTACCTGCGCGAACGCGCGCCCGGCGACGACCGGCCGTTCTTCGCGTATCTGCCCTTCCAGGCGCCGCATTGGCCGCTGCATGCGCCGGACGAGTCCATCGCGAAATACCGCGGCCGCTACGACGCCGGGCCGGACGCGCTGCGCGAGGAGCGACTGGCGGCGCTCAAGCGGCTGGGCCTGTGCGCACCCGACGTCGAGGCGCACCCGGTCGTTGCCGACGGCGCCCCGGAGTGGGCCGACATGACTGCCGAACAGCGTGCGGTGTCGGCGCGCAGCATGGAGGTTTATGCCGCAATGGTGGACCGGATGGACTGGAACGTCGGCAGGGTGATCGACTACCTGTCGGAGAGCGGCGAGCTCGACGACACGGTCGTGATCTTCTTGTCCGACAACGGCGCCGAAGGTGCGATCGTCGAGGCGATGCCGCTGCGCGGTGCGCAAATCGCCGCGCAGATCGAAAAGCACTGCGACAACCGCGTCGACAACCTCGGGCGGCCCTCCTCGTTCATCTGGTACGGGCCGCGGTGGGCGCAAGCCGCCACCGCGCCGTCGCGGTTGCACAAGGCGTTCACCACCGAAGGGGGGATCCGCGTGGTCGGTTTCGCCACCTGGCCCGGGTTTGACCGGCAGCGCCAGATCGGCACCGCGTTCAGCACCGTCATGGACATCGCCCCGACGGTGCTGGAGCTGGCGGGGGCCGCACATCCCGGCACGGCTTATCAGGGCCGCGAGGTGGCACCGATGCGCGGTCGGTCCCTGGTGTCGTATCTGTCGGGCGGCGCGGAGACCGTGCATGACGCCGACACCGGCACGGGCTGGGAACTGTTCGGCCGCCGCGCGATTCGCCAGGGGGACTGGAAAGCGCTGCACCTGCCCGCACCGTACGGCCCGGGCAGCTGGCAGCTCTACGACCTCGCCTCGGACCCGGGCGAGATCCACGACCTGGCCGACTCGCACCCCGACAGGCTGGCCGAGCTGCTGACGCTGTGGGACCGCTACGTCGAGGAAAACGGCGTGATCCTCGATCCCGTCTCGGTGTTCGACGTTGCGTTCTGATGGCTGAGACAACCACCTGCGCGATCATCGGTGGCGGCCCGGCCGGCATGGTCCTGGGGCTGCTACTGGCTCGCGCGGGTGTGCAGGTCACCCTGATGGAAAAGCACGGCGACTTCTTGCGGGACTTCCGCGGTGACACGGTCCATCCGACCACCATGCGGCTGCTCGACGAGCTGGGCCTCTGGGAACCCTTCGTGGCCTTGCATTTCACCGAGGTCCGCACCGCGAAAATCGAATCCAACGGTCGGTCGGTGACGTACGTCGACTTCGAGCGGTTGCGCCAGCCCCATCCCTTTGTTGCGATGGTGCCGCAGTGGGACTTGCTCAAGCTGTTTGCCGATGCCGCACAGGCGGAGCCGAGTTTCTCGCTGCGGATGAACACCGAAGTCACCGAGCTGGTATGGGAGGCCGGCAGGGTTGCCGGAGTGCGCTATCGCGGGCCCGAGGGTCCGGGCGAATTGCGGGCCGAGTTGACCGTTGCCTGCGACGGCCGCTGGTCGATCGCGCGTCAAGGGGCCGGGCTGAAGGCGCGCGAATACCCGGTGAAGTTCGACGTGTGGTGGTTTCGGTTGCCGCACAAGGAAGACACCGAATTCTCCTTCCTGCCTCGCCTCGGTCCGGGCAAGGGGCTTGCCGTGATCCCCCGGGAGGGCTACTTCCAGATCGCCTACCTCGGGCCCAAGGGCACCGACGCCCAGCTGCGGGCGCGCGGCATCGACGCGTTCCGGCGCGACGTCGAAGAGTTGCTACCGGATATGCCCGAGTCGGTGGCGGCGCTGCAATCCATGGACGACGTCAAGCATTTGGACGTGCACGTGAACCGGCTGCGGCGCTGGCACACCGAGGGCCTGCTGTGCATCGGCGATGCGGCGCACGCGATGTCGCCGCTGGGCGGTGTCGGGATCAACCTGGCGATCCAGGACGCCGTCGCGGCCGCGACCGCGCTGGCCGAACCGCTGCGCCAACACCGTGTCGGCGGCCGCGAGCTCGCCGCCGTGCACCGCCGACGCGTGCTGCCCACGGTGGTGACGCAACTGGTGCAGCAGGTGCTGCACCGGATGTTGCTCGGGCCGCTGTTGCGCGGCGCGGACCCCACGCCGCCCGCGGCGCTGCTCGGCCTGATGGGGCGGTTGCCGTGGCTGTCGGCCGTGCCGGCCTACTTCGTCGGCGTTGGAGTGCGGCCCGAGCATGCGCCGGCGTTCGCGCGCCGGGGAAGGACTGAGTCGGGTGGGCTAGCCGGGCCGAATTTCCGACCACAATCGCCGCGCCGCCTCGACACAGGGCCGGAGCCGATCGATGGGGCCGACACCGGCCAGCGCCAGTGACCTTCGCGGCACTTCAATTTCGATCACGATGTCGGCGGGCAGCGCACAGAGGATATCCCGAAGGGGTAGTTCACCTTCGCCGGGAACCATGCGCTCGAACATGGCTTCCTCCATGTAGTTGTCCATGCGTGGCTGCAGTGTCGTGTCGTTGAGTTGGGCGTAGCCGATGTGGTCGGAGGCAATGGCTGCGACGTCAGCGGCGCTGGATCCGGACCGCACCAAGTGCATGGTGTCGATCAGCAGTCGGAAATCGGACCTCCCGACGTATTCGCGGGCGGCCAGTGCGGTGGCCAAGTCGCCGACGGTCAGCCCGGGCACCGGTTCGACGACGGTCTGGATGCCGCGCTGGGCGGCAAGTTCCGTCAGGACCGCGAACTGGTCGAAGGTGCGGCTCAGATCGGGATCGAGGCTCACGACGTTGATCAGCGGAACACCGAGCTCGGCCAATGCGTCGAGATCCGCGGTGAACTTATGCGCATCGGAGCCGGGCAGCACCAGGAACCCGTCGCCGAGCGAGATGTTCACGCCGCGGTGATCCATGGCGGCAAGCATGTCGCGCCTGAGTGCGGCGTCCTTCAAAGAGAAAGGCGGATAACCCAGCGGCGCCAGTGGCAGTCCCTGCACGACCGTCGAAATAAATCGGCAGCCGAGATCTCCGGCGAGATCGACGAACTCCACCGGCGGAAGGCCGAATGCGCTGAGAAAGCCGACAGCAAACTGGTCCATTTTCGTTCCGGTAAAGAACCCTACAAGCGGCCGGGCCGCGTTACCGGGCAAAACGATGGCCAGGCCACCTGCTGGCTACAGCCGGGTTTGACATTCGGGAAAAAAGGGTAACCCAGCAGCTACCAATTTTATGGGTCGGTCCATACGCGGGACACCGCTCACGTCGGGTGGGCCGGGGGGCCTGAAAGAAGGCGATTAATCGCCATGATTATGAAGAAAATCGCAGGTACGGCCGCAATCGCCGGCGCACTGGGCGCTGCCGCTCTCGGATTCGGTGCGGGTATGGCACAGGCTGGTCCCGGCCCGTGGATACCACCCGGTCCGCCTGGGCCGCACGTCGTCGATCACGGTCCCTGGAATCCCCTGCCACCTGGGCAGGTCAAGCAGATTTGTCCCTGGCAGTCGCCGCCCGGTCATTGGGTTGGCGGTCCGCACGGGGTTCCCTGTACCTGAGCCGGCTTGAGTTCCCGGAGTTAACACAGTGCCCGCCCTGTTGCTAGGCAGGTCGGGCTGGGTGGCGCGACGGCTCTTTACTGACACTACAAATATAGAGTAATCTTCGGGTCCAAGATCACGGGACCCGATGTGGACAAACGACGAAAGCCTAACCCTGCCGAGCGCCGCCGCGACCTATGCGATGCGGCGATTCAGCTATTGGCCGACGACGGGGCCAAGGGTTTGAGCCATCTGAAGGTAGATCGGAAGGCCGGCGTACCGGACGGGACGACCTCGTTTTATTTCCGAACCCGATCGGCGCTGCTGCGCGCGGTGGCCGAGCGGCTGGCCGAGCGCGATCTTGCCGAGCTTCAATCGGTGGCCGACAGCTCCGACGGTCGGGGTGGCAATTCTTCGCCCTCGCGGCTGTCGCAGGTGGTCATTCAAGCCGGGAGCGAGCCGCAGTTGTCCCACACGAAGGCCAGGTACGAACTGACGATGCAGGCCACCCGCGACCCGGCGCTGGCCGCGATCTTGCAGCAGGCCACGGACGGGTTCACCAAGCTGCACCGCGAAATCCTCGTCCAGCTCATGCCGCACGGCGCCGAGCTGGAAGCCGCCGTCGTCGAGGATCTGAGCAACGTCACGCTCACCTTCATCAACGGCCTGCTGCTGCGGTTCGCGCATGGCGACCGGATCATCGACACTCCTGAGCAACTCGACGGGATCTTGTCCGCCATCGCCGCGGGAATTCTGAAGAGCCCGAATAGGGGACGGCTGACACAGGCCGACGGCTTGCGCCCAGCGCCCCGCCGCCGGCCGGCTGGATCCCGGTGAGCACACGAATCGGACACCGGGGAGGTGACTCTGGCTCTTGCCAGAGTATCCGCTGTATGGTTCTCTACGAGAATAGAGTAAGACCACGTTCGCGGGCCGTTTTCAGTCGGCCGGTGCGCATGTAAGAGCAACTTGTAAGCGGTGCGGGTATCCGGAAACGCCAGCGGTAGGAGGGATTTCGTGACGACGAGCACCGATAGCCATGTGCGCTTCGACCCGTACGATGTCGAGCTGATCGCCGACCCGTATCCGATGTTCAAGCGCCTGCGTGACGAGGCGCCGCTGTACTACAACTCCGAATACGACTTCTACGCGCTGAGCCGATTCGCCGATGTAAACAAGGGAATCCTCGACCACGGCACTTACAGCTCCGCGCGGGGCGTGATCATGGAACTGATCAAGGCCAACCTCGAGATCCCGTCGGGCATGCTGATCTTCGAAGACCCGCCGATCCACGACGTGCACCGCAAGCTGCTGTCGCGCATGTTCACCCCCCGCAAGATCGCCGAGCTGGAGCCGATGATCCGCGCGTTCTGCGCGCAATCGTTGGATCCATTGGTGGGCAGCGGCCGGTTCGACTTCGTCACCGACCTGGGCGCGATCATGCCGATGAAGGTCATCAGCGCACTGCTCGGGATTCCGGAAGCCGATCAGGAGTACATCCGCGATCGCGGCAACGCCCAACTACGCACCGAGCCCGGCAAGCCGATGAGTGCCGCCGAGCATGGCCTGTCAGTAGGCGAGCAGTTCGAGGCCTACATCGACTGGCGGGCCAACAACCCGTCCGACGACATCATGACCGAGCTGCTCAACGTCGAGTTCGTCGACGAGACCGGCACGACGCGGCGGCTGAGGCGCGAGGAGATCCTCGTGTACCTCAACGTGGTGGCCGGGGCGGGCAACGAAACGACCACGCGGCTGATCGGTTGGGCGGGCAAGGTTCTCGCGGAGCACCCCGACCAACGCCGCGATCTCGTCGAGAACCCCGGACTCATCCCGCAGGCCATCGAGGAGCTGCTGCGCTTCGAGCCGCCCGCGCCGCATATGGCCCGCTATGTGACTCGCGACGTCAGCCTGTATGCCCAGACGGTGCCGGAAGGCAGCGTGATGCTGATGCTGATCGGCGCCGCCTGCCGCGACGAGCGTCAGTTCGGCCCCGACGCGGGCGAATTCAACATTCATCGCGCCGCCCGGCCGCACCTCACGTTCAGCGTCGGCGCCCACTTCTGCCTGGGCTCGGCGCTGGCCCGGCTGGAAGGCCGTGTCGCCCTTGAGGAAATCCTCAAGCGCTTCCCGGAGTGGGAGCCCGATCTGGCCAACGCCACCCTCAGCCCGACGTCGTCGGTGCGCGGGTGGGAAACCCTGCCCACCGTGGTGCCCTGATGACCGGCCGGGTCGAGGGCAAGGTCGCATTCGTCAGCGGCGCCGCCCGCGGCCAGGGCCGCAGCCACGCGGTGCGCTTGGCGCAGGAGGGCGCCGACATCATCGCGATCGACGTCTGCGGGCCGATCGACAACCTGGCCTATCCGCACTCGACGCCCGAGGACCTGGCCGAGACGGCCGACTTGGTGAAAGCCCAGGACCGTCGCATCGTCACCGCGCAGGTGGACGTCCGCGACTACGACGCGCTGAAATCCGCGGTGGACGGCGGTGTGGAACAACTCGGGCGGCTCGACATCATCGTCGCGAACGCGGGCGTGGGTACCGATGGCAGGAAGCTGCACAGGATTCGGGAGAACGTCTGGCAGGACATGATCGACATCAACCTGAGCGGCGTCTGGCATACCGTCAAAGCGGCTGTCCCACATATACTATCGGGCGGTCGCGGCGGGTCGATCGTGCTCACCAGCTCGGTCGGCGGGCGCAAGGCCTACCCGAACACCGGCCACTACATCGCTGCCAAGCACGGCGTCATCGGCCTGATGCGTGCCTTCGCCGTCGAACTGGGCCAGCACATGATCCGCGTCAATTCGGTGCTACCCACCCAGGTCAGCACCACGATGGTGATGAATGACAACACATTCCGGCTCTTTCGCCCGGACCTGGAAAATCCGGGGCCGGACGACTTCGCCCCCATCTCACAGATGATGCACACCCTGCCGGTGCCATGGGTGGACGCCGCGGATATCAGCAACGCGGTCCTGTTTCTCGCCTCTGACGAATCTCGCTATGTCACTGGTGTTTCGCTTCCCGTCGATGCGGGCAGCTTGCTCAAATAGGCGCTAATACGAGAGAAGTTGGAGAAGACGATGCCCGAATATGACTACGAAGAAATGAAGAAGGAAGCCGAGCAGTACATCAACTTCGAGAAGGACAAAAAGAACCGGATCGCCTACATCACCTTCAACCGCCCCGAGGAGCTCAACTCCACCACCTTGGGTATGCGGCAAAATTATGCGGACTTGATCCACAAGTGCAACGTGGACGACGACGTCAAGGTCGTCGTGATCCGGGGCGAGGGCCAGGATTTCGGGAGCGGCGGCGACCTGCCCGAGCAGCGGGGAATGCTGGAGAACCCCGGCATGCCGCTGCTGCACGAGCTGGCGATCAACGATGACGATGTCAAGTACCCGCCGGGCGGATCGTATCGCTACCTTTCCACCGTCACCGACTTCTACGCCAAGGCCCGCGCGGGAAACCGGCCGCTTCAGGAGCTGCGCAAGATCAGCATCATCGAGGCCAAGGGTTACTGCTATGGGTGGCACTTCTACCAGGCCGGTGACGCCGACCTGGTGGTCTCCTCCGATGACGCCCTCTTCGGCCACCCGGCATTCCGCTACGTGGGCTGGGGCCCGCGGCTGTGGTGGTGGGCCGAGACGATGGGCCTGCGCAAGTTCTCCGAAATGCTGTTCACCGGACGACCATTCAGCGCGAAAGAGATGTACGAGTGCGGCTTCGTCAACAGTGTGGTGCCCCGGGAGAAGCTGGAAGAAGAGACGCTGAAGTACGCAATGGCGTGCTCCCGCTCCCGCCCGACCGACACCGTTGCGGTGCAGAAGACCTTCCTCGAGCTCTACAAGCAGCACAAGGGCGAATACTTCGGCAGCCTGCTCACCGGCATGGTCGAGGGCATGTTGCCGATGATCGCCAACGACGCGCAGGAGGTCGACCTGAGTGCGGGCACTTTCGAGAAGGGGCTCAACAACGTGGTCAAGGACAACGACTTGAACTTCCCGCCGGAGTGGCGCCTGAGCCGCTCGGGACGCGCGAAGCCCTGACCGCTTTGGGAGAGCTCGCATGTCGGCGCTGACTGGCATCCGTGTCGTTGAGCTGGCCGGGTCGGTCACGGGGGAGTACTGCGGAAAGCTGTTGGCCGACTTCGGCGCCGAGATCATCAAGGTCGAGGCGCCGGAGCGCGGCAGCCCGACCCGGGCGATGGCCCCCATCGTGGCCGACGGTTGCGATGGCAGTGGGCTGTTCGCATACCTCAACACCAACAAACAATCCGTCGTGCTGGATCTCGGTTCCGCCGGTGGAGTCGAGACCCTGCACCGGCTCATCGGCGGCGCCGACGCGGTCATCGATGACCGTGCCTTCGGTTGGGCCACCGACTGGTCGCGGCGGCATCCGGACGTGGTGTTCTGTTCGATCACGCCCTTCGGTATTGACGCGCCCGCCGAGTTCGGCAACGCCAAGAGCATCAACGTTTTCCATGCCAGCGGCTGGGGGTACCACACACCCAGCCACGCCGACCCCGCCAAACCGCCACTGCAGGGGCCAGGCCGGTTCCTGGCCGACTACGAAGCGGGACTGGACGCCGCGCTCTGTGTGACGGCATCCCTCTTCGGGCGGCTTGCACAGCGGCCACGGCGAATCCATCGACATCTCCCAGCACGCCGTGCTGGCCTCGCGCGCCGACTGCATCCTCGGTCGATTCATCACCGGCGAGGTGATCGCCGAAGGCCACCGGGGCGACTATGACCAGGCCGGCCCCGCAGCGTTTTTCGCCTGCGCCGATGGCTTCGTCTACCTGTACATGACCAGCCGCGCCCACTGGCTCGGTCTCAAAGAACTCATGGGTCGCACGGACTGGCTGGACACGTTCGACGACGACTGGCTGGAGTTCTCCGTCACCGCGGAGAAGGTCGCCGCATTCCAGCGGGGCTTCGCCGCGTGGATCAGGCACCTGGCCAAGGACGAAGCGTCGGACCAGGCCCAGCGCCTGGGCGTACCGCTGGTGCCGGTGAACGACGCCGCGGCCCTGCGTGATTCGCCGCAGTATCGCCACCGGGGATTCTTCCAACGGGTGAGGCACCCGGTCCTGGGCGACGCGGAGTATCCGACCGTGCCGTACGCGTTCAGCGCATCACCGGCTCGAATTGCCTCCGCCGCACCCGCTCTCGGCCAGCACACCCGGCAGGTGCTGGACCGCATCGGAGGCTTGCGCCCACGGCCGCAGGCCAAGTCGGCACAACTCAAGCCACCCAAGGATCCGCGCGGGGGGCCGCTTGAAGGGGTGCGGGTCGTCGAGCTCACCAAGGTGTGGGCCGGTCCCTACGCGGGCAAGCTGCTGGCGATGCTGGGCGCCGAGGTCATCAAGATCGAAACCGAGGGCAGCCCCGAGGAGATGCGCGCCTACGGCGGCACCGACATCGACCACGCGCCGTACTTCCTGAGCATAAATCCCGAAATCCTCAGTGCGGACATCGATATCAAGTCCGCCACGGGCATGGCACGGTTGCGCGAGCTGATCGCCCGCAGCGACATCGTCATCAACAACCTGCGCCCGGGTGCGATGGAACGCCAGGAACTGGGCTATGCCCAACTCAAGGAGCTCAAGCCGGACATCATCTCCGTGTCGATCAAAATGTGGGGCAACGACGGCCCGCTGGGACATCAAACCGGTTACGCGCCATGCTTCGCCGCCCTGGCCGGGCTCGCCCCGCTCGTCGGGTATCGCGGCGGGCCGCCGCTCGGGACGAGCATGCGCTACGGCGATTCGACGGTCGGCGCGGCGGCCGCGTACGCCGCCATGGTGGCGTTGCTGCATCGCGAGCTCAGCGGCGTCGGGCAGTTCGTCGACCTATCGGCCGTGGAAACCCTGTCCTCGATGATCGGCGACTGCCTGCTCGAGGAAGCCCTGACCGGGCAGGGCTTCGGGCCGAACGGCAATGATCACCCGGACCTGTGCCCGCATGGCTGCTACCCCTGCGCGGGCGGCGCCTGGATCACGGTGGCCGTCGCCGACGACTCGCAATGGCGCGGGTTGTGCGACGTGCTCGGCGCGGGATCGCTGGCCCTGCGACGCCGTTACGCCACCATGGACGAGCGACGGCGCCACGCCGAAACGCTCGACGCCGACCTCGCGCAACTCACCCGACGCCACGATGCCGGCCAACTCGCGCATCGCCTGCGCGCGGCGGGGGTCCCGGCCGGCAAGAGCGCCACTTCGCTGGATGTGATCGGCGATCAACGACTGTGGGACCGCGAGCTGTATCGGTTCGTCAGCGATCACCGTGAGGGCCAGCGTCCGATCGTCGGGCCGTCCTGGCGGATGAGGCGGGATCAGGCGCGCATCGCGCGCGGCGCGCCCGACCTGGGCGAGCACACCGAGTACGTGCTACACGAGATACTGGGCGCATGACGGGGACACTTGCGCACACCGCGGCGTTGGTCACCGGCGCCAGCAGCGGTATCGGGGCCGCGACGGCCAGAGCGCTGGCCGCGGAAGGCGCGGCGGTGGCCCTGCTCGCGCGCCGCGCGGACCGGCTCGACGAACTGAAAGCCGACATTGAATCCGCCGGTGGCACAGCGCTGTCCGTGGCGGCCGATGTCACCGATGCCGAGCAGGTGTCGGCGGCCGTGCAGCGCGCCGTCGCGGAGTTCGGCCGACTCGACACCGTGGTGAACAACGCCGGGCTGATGCAATCCGGGCCCGCCGCCGAGGCGTCGCTGCGGGATTGGGACGCCATGCTGACGGTCAACGTGCAAGGGGTTCTGTATGTCACCCGCGCGGCGCTGCCGCACCTGATCGACGCCGCCGCCGACTCGCCGCGCGGCGTCGCCGATCTGGTCACCATCAGTTCGACCGCCGGGTGGGTGGCCCGGCCCAACACCGCCGTCTACTCCCTGACCAAATTCGGGGTGAACGCCTTCAACGAGGGCATTCGGCAAGAAGTGCTCGGCAAGCGGGTCCGGGTCGGCGTGGTGGGACCCGGAACGGTCGATACCGAGATCTTCAGCCACCTCGCCGAGTCGTCGCGGGAGGCGTTCGAGCGCCAGACCGCCGGCATGGTCAAGTTGCGCCCCGAAGACATCGCCGACGCGGTGCTGTTCATGGTGACGCGTGATCGCCGGGTGGCCGTCAATCACATGTTGGTTCGCGCGGCCGAACAAACCTGGTAGACAGTTGGATTCACGGTGGGTGGTCGGCGACCGGTATGGGCTGGCGTTTCCAGCTGAGCCCGCGGCGCTGGAAAGCGATGGCGCGCGTTTCCTCACCGAGGCGTTTCGCGCCTCGGGAGTGTCGCGGAACAACAGCATCACGCGCGTTACCGGGTTTCGCGAGGTGGCCGGCGGCAGCACGGGTCGCAAGGCGGTGCTCTCGGTCGAATACGACGAATCCGCGCCCGGTCTGCACACCGACCTGTTCGTCAAGTTCTCGCGCGATTTCGACGACCCGGCACGTGACCGCGGAAAGACGCAGATGGAGCCGGAGGTGCGGTTCGCGGCGCTGTCCCGCGCGCCCGGCTTTCCCATCGCGGTGCCCCGCGCGCTATTCGGCGACTATCACCGGCCGTCCGGCACCGGCATACTGATTACCGAGCGAATCCGGTTCGGCGACAGCGGGATTGAACGCCAGTACCATAAGTGCCTCGACTATGAGATGCCCGAACCCCTCGAGCACTACCGCGCGCTGCTGACCGCGCTGGCCCGGCTTGCCGGCAACCATCGATCCGGGCGGCTGCCCGCGGAGCTGACCGCGCCCTTCCCGCTGGACGTGGCGCCGGCGACGGTGGGAGAGCGGGCCCCGCTGTCGGTGGCCAAGCTGGAACGCCGGGTGAACCAACTGGCCGCGTTCGCCCAAAGCGATCCTGGGTTGCTGCCGGCCTGTTCGCCGGAGTTCGTCGCGCGCCTGCGTGCAGACGTACCTCGATTCGCGCTTCACGAGCGGACGGTCGCGGGCCTGCTGGCCGGCGACTCCGACTATGTCGCGCTGTGCCATTGGAACGCCAACATCGACAACGCGTGGTTTTGGCGCGACGCCGACGGCGTGCTGCGCTGCGGCCTGATGGACTGGGGATGCGTCGGCCAGATGAACCTGGGCATGGCGATCTGGGGTGCCATGTCCGGCGCGGAAACCGACCTGTGGGACTCCCATCTCGACGAGCTGTTGCAGCGGTTCGTCATCGAGTTCCATCGTTACGGCGGACCGCAACTCGATCCGATTCGGTTGCGCCGGCACACCTTGCTCTACGCGGCGGCGATGGGTGTCGCCTGGCTTCTGGGCGTACCGGCGTTGATCCGCAAGCGATTCGAGGCCATACCGGACAGTCGCAAGCACCCACTCATCAGGGACGACGAGGGTGTGCGCGCGCCGCTGCAGATGCTGTCGAACCTGCTGTTCCTCTGGGAGCGGCATCGCGTGGGGGAGCTGCTCGATGCCGCCCTTGCCGATCCCGATCCGCACCTAACTCGATGGTGACGAAGGTGTCGCTTGATTTGGTTTTGGCGTTGACCCGCGATCGTGTGAGCCTTCCGACTTGTAGCGCCGATAGAATCCGGGGGTGGCACAACTCGCCTGAGCACCCGAAAGAGCGAACGCAGTCATCAATGGACAACGACGACCTTGTCCTGCACCAGGTCCACTGGGCAAGCTAGCCGCCGATGCGTCGGCGGAGCCCGCTTCATTGCCGCTGATTTGGACCGGGCGACGCACGCTAGGCCTGACCGTCCACTTCATTCTTCCAGCTGTAGCCTCGTTGGCCGTCCTGCGGCGGATACCGCTCACCTGCGCTTTACCCGACGCGGAATATACGTCCTCGAGCATATGCCCCCGGCAGCACAGGCTGTTCGTCTTTCAGGCGCCCGCAACCAACCTAATGGGGACGAATCCTAAATCCTCTGCGAAATTGTCCCGGGCGTTGTAGAACTTGGGGTAGCGGTCCCCCGCTCGAGGCACGCGCTGCCATTGCCGAAGCCAAAAGGGGTTTACAGGGAGAGAGTCGTTGAGCAAGGGAATTAGATTACTTGTGGCACTAGGGGTTACGTCGTGGGTAATCCTTAATTCCCCCGTGGCCTGGGCCGGGCCGGGCGGCAACATTCCAGGCCCCGGCGTGTGCGACTATCCCGGTGTTGGCGGAAGTACTTTCGAGGCGGGGGCCACGACGTACTACTGCGATTTTCCTATCGAAGAGAACAGCACGCACTGGCACTGCGAATATGGCGGATGGAATCTGGGTGGTCCGGGTGGCAACGCCCCCGTCGGTGGAACTTTTATGGGTTTTGGGTTAACCATTCCTGCAGGCGATTTCGGGGGTGCTACCGGTGGTTGTTCATGGCGCTGGCCGGATAACACCGTCGGCCCTGCACCGAACCCACCGGGCGCGTGGAAGAACTACTTGGTGCCCAGGCCGCCACCGCCCGAACATCGGGGACCCCCTCCTCCACCAGCTGAGCCAGAGTCCGGACCACCACCAGTAATGAATCCTAATCCCGGCGATGAGCCACAGTCACCGGCGTACACTAACCCGGCGTTTCCGAATCCCGGCAGGCCTCAGAACCCGCAAAGTTAGCAGTTTGCCGCCCAACTCCTCTGCAGTGGCCTGACGCCAGGTTGTTGATCACGGGATGGTCGATGGCCGACAGTCGGCGGCGCGCCTTCTCGGACCCTTGCAGTACCGTCAACTGGTCGCGGGTGGTAAATGCGTCACAGTCGCAGCCGATCAGATCGTCGACCGCAGCGTCGATGACGTCAAACGCCGCCGACAACGCCTCGCGATCTACACCCACACCGCGAAACTATCGGAGCCCACCGACAAAGAACGCTAACCGGAACAGCTGAAACCAAAGTGACGCAGGTGAGTTCAGCGATCAGGCCACAAGGGGCTGGGCGTCAGCACGTCGACGCCGTCCTCGGTGATGTGGACGGTGTCCCGGCGGAATACCGCGCCGGTGCCTTCCTGCCAAACGTAGCCGGTGATCGCCAACACCATGCCGGCGTCGAGGCGGTCGCGTTCGCCGGCGGAAAGCAACGTCTCGGACACCACCGGCGGATCGAAGCCCAACCCCAACCCGTGCGCGATCGGCATCGGCGGCAACGGCTCGCCGGCCGCCTCATAGGCGGTGAGCAGGTCGGAGGTGGGCGCACCCGGGCGACAGGCCCCAAGCATATTGTCGTACAACGTGTTGGACCGCCCGAACAGCTTGCGGGTTTGGTCGTCGACGTTATCGCCAGCGGGCCAGGTCCGACCCACTTCCGCGACATAGCCGTTCGCCAGGGCACCGACGGCGAACGCGACCAAGTCGCCCGCTTGCACCTGGCTCGAACCGGCGCGGCGCCACGGGCGATCCTTCGATGTCACCCAGGCGGCGTCCTGGGTGGCCGGCGTGCTCACCCCGCCCGCGGCCATGGCCTCCATCATCGCCCCGGCCAGGGTCCGCTCCGACACTCCTGGGGCGAATTCGGCCAGGGCAGCGGCGAGTCCGTGTTCGGCGACGCGGAGCGCGGCGTCCATCGCCGCGATTTCATCGGGTGTCTTGATCCGCCGCGCCGCGCGCATCGCCGGTTCCGCGTCGACGAGTTCCGCGTTGGGAAACGCTTCGGGCAGCAATGCGGCGAAAGTGGGCGTGATCGCGTCGGTTCCGACCCGCCGCGCCGTGTCGGCGCCCTCGATCTTCTTCAGCACGTCGATGAGCGTCATCGGGTTCCAAGCCAGTCCGTACAGGTGATCGTGCCCGATCTCCTCCGGAACCCCCTCGTCGTCGGTGCTATTGAGGTAGATGTCCCCGGAGGCGCGCACCAGCACGCACATCGGGCCGAACGGCCGCGTCCCGGCGATCCACAGCTGCGGCGCGCCGGTGACGTAACGGATGTTGGCTTGCCGGCCGAGCACCAGGATGTCGAGGCCGTGTGCGTCCATCTGGGCCAGCGCGCGTTCCCGACGGCCCATCCGCAATGCGATGGGGTCGGGCAGAACCTCAGTCGCCATAGGGGGAATAGGGGTAGTCGGTGATCGGCAGGTAGCCGTCTGGGGTGATCACCACGATCTCCTCACTGCGATAACCGCCCGTCCCGTCCTCCCACACCACGGGTTCGAGGACCAGAACCATTCCGGGCGCGAAGACGAAGTTGTCGTCGAACTCTTCGCCGAGATCCGTTCCGATCATGGGCGCTTCGGCGGGGTAAGTGCCGATACCGTGGCCCAGATAGAAATGCGGCAACCACGGTTTGCGGCCGCCATTGGCGGCGATCGCCGCGCGCGCCAGATCACCGGAGGTCACACCGGCTTTGGTCACCGCGAGCACGGCATCCAGGATGGCCCGCCATTGCCGGAACTGATCCTGTTGTCGTGGCGTGGGCTGCTCGCCGACAACCCAGGTCCGGCCGAAGTCGGAGCAATACCCGGCGTAGGTGATGCTGATATCGGTCCAGAGGACATCACCGGCGGCCAGCTCGCGATCGGTGGGCAGCAGCGGCAGCGCGAGATCGCCATGCGTCGTCCACACTCCAGCCTCCCGGGAACTCGGCATCACCTGCCAAATGGCCTCCAGCATGTTGGTGGTGGCACCCAGCTCAAATGCGCGCCGTACCAATTTGGCCGAGAGGTCGATCTGCCGCACACCCGGCGCCAGGGCCCGCTGCACATCCACGATCGCCTGTTCGGTGATGCGGGCCGCCCGGCGAAGGCAGGACAGCTCATCTCGGGTCTTCACCAACTGCGCGTCGGCAAGCACGATCGCCGCATCCGTCGGCTCGCCCGCGGGGAACAGCTTGGGGCCGGCCCTGCGCATCGCCCCGGTCAGCTCGTCGACGGCGATGCTCGCACCCCGGCGGACCAGCCCGGCCAGCTCGCGCGCGAATTGCTCTACGCCATGGTCGAATTCGAGGTAGACGGGCCCGTGAAGATGGTCATCTGGCACAGGTGGCTCCGCGGACGCCCCACCGCGGAACGGCATGAACAGATGCGGATGCTCGTCGTCGGCGAGCACGACCGCGACCGGGCGCTCCACGTGCGACAGGCCGGCGTCCACCAGCGGCCAGCTGGCACCCGTCGCGTATCCGACGTAGCCGTTCATCAGCAAGATCAGCGCGTCGACACCATGGTCGGCCATCGCGGACCGCAGTCGCGCCCCGGTCTCGGAACGCATGCGCGCCCGGTCCGGTTCGTCCGGTATGTCCGTGATGTCCAGGATCGAGCCACGAGCGGTGACTGAATCGGTCATGTCAGATACCCAAGAACTTTCTGATGTTTCCACCCACGACGCGGACCGCATCCTCGGGGCCGACGGCGTCGACCACCGCGGCCAGCGACCGCTCCGAATAGCCATAAGTGCTTTCGTTGTGCGGGTAGTCCGACGACCACATCACCTTGTCTATGCCGATCTCGTCGAGCTGGGTGAGGCCGAGGCCGTCCACCATGAACGAGGCGCACATGTGGGTGTCCCAGTAATAGCGGACGTCGTGTTCGGGCTGGTGTGCGAGCATGTGCCGATACGACGCCAGCACGTGCTCGGCGTCTTGCAAAGCCGGTGGAACCCAGGCGATACCGCCCTCGAACCAGCCGACCCGCAGCCGCCGATGCCGGTCAAGGATGCCGCCGAAGATGTACTTGGAGAACATCTCCCGGAACGAATCGATGTTGACCATCATGGCCACCGCGACGCTGTTCACCTCGCTCGGAATCTTTGGCTGGCTCTCGCCGATGTGGTGGGTGACGGGCAGCCCGGCGTCCTCGATTTCGTCCCACACCGCACTCATCGCGGTGCTGGAGAAGTCGATGGCGTGTCCGTTGTCGTCGTTGCCGGGGCTTATCGGCATCAGAAATGTCTTGAGCCCCAGCGATTTAAGCTCGGTCAGCGTGCGCCGGGCTCCGCGTGGGTCCCACCAGTTGATCAAGCCCACCCCGTAGCAATGGCCGTTGGAGCGCTCCTGCACGGCGGCGATGTGCTCGTTGTAGATGCGGAAGATACGCTCCCGCAGGTCTTTATCGGGATAATGGAACAGCGCCAACACCGCGTTGGGAAACGCCAATTCCTTGTCGACGCCGTCTTCGGCCAGCTCACGCACGCGGGCATCGATGTTGTTGCTGACCGCGCCGGCCAGGTCGTCGTATTGCATGAGCACCGCGCTGAAATCGCCGACGACCATCGACTGGCCCGGCCGGCCGAGCAGGTAGGCGCCGTCCTCGTACCAGATTCGTGGCGCGTAATCCTTCAAGTCGTCGGGGAAGTTTTCATAGAAGATGTCGTCGGCGACCGAGATGTGGTTGTCGGCGGAAAAAACCTCGGTGCCGGGGGGCAGGCCGGTGCTCACGGCGGCGGCGTGACCGCGACGGTGCTTGGGCGCACCGATCACACCCTCCGGGTAGAGGGTGCGAGCTTGAGGTGACATCATCGTCCCTTTCTTCGTGCTCGCCGTGGCGTCTCGGCGCCAAGACCAGGTAGCACCTGCAGGCTCAGGTCGGCCTCCACCATGCCACGGGAAGCTCGTAGAGGCCGTAGGCCAGCGCGTCGTGTTTGAACGGCAAGTCTTCCAGCGGCACCGCGAGCCGCAGTGTCGGGACGCGGCGCAGCAAGGTGGGCAAGACGATCTGGAGCTCCATCCGCGCCAGCTGCTGCCCGACGCACTGGTGGCGACCGTAGCCGAAGCCCACGTGCGGGCCGTCCTCCCGGCGCAGATCGAGCCGATCCGGATCGGGGAATTGCCGGGCATCCCAGTTCGCCGGGGCGACATCGAGGATGATGCCCTCGCCGGCGCGGATCGTCTCGCCGCCCACCTCGATGTCCTCGACGGCGATGCGGCGCTGCCCGGTCTGAATGATGCTCAGATAGCGCATCAATTCCTCGACCGCGACGGCGATCACCTTCGGATCGTCGCTGTCGCGCATCAGGGCCAGCTGGTCGGGATGATCCAGCAGTGCCGCGATGCTCAAACTGATCATGTTGGCTGTGGTCTCGTGCCCGGCGATGAGCACGCCGGTGGCCAACTGCGCCGCCTCGCGCACGCTGAGCTCTTCGGCGTTGACCCGCTCGGCAAGGTCGGACACCAAATCCTCCGATGGGCTCTGCATTTTGGTTCGCACCAAGTTCGCCAGGTACTTCGCCAACGAGGCGGCGCCCTGCGCCGTGTCCTCCTCGGTGGCGTAGCGGCCCATGCCCCGCTGGGCCTGCGTCTGGAAGAAATCCGCGTCCTCGTAGGGCACGCCCAACAATTGGCTGATCACCAACGACGGGACGGGTAGCGCCAACATGCTGACCATGTCGCCCGGATTGGGGCCGGCCAGCAACGCGTCGATGTGATCCTCGGTGATCTTCTGCACCGCCGGCCGCAGCGCCTCAACCCGCTTGAACGTGAACGGTTTTGACAGCATCCGGCGGTATCGGGTGTGCTCTTCGGCGTCAGAGGTGAACACCGAACGCGGGCGCTTGTGCACCGTCGCCAGCATTCCCTCGTTCCAATGCGGATATCCCGGCAGCCGGTCGTCGACGCTGGCGCGCGAGTCGGTGAACAACGCGCGGATCGCCTCGTAGCCGTGGATCAGCCACGGCGTGCTGTCGTCCCAGATCCGGACCCGGCTCAGCTGCATGTCGCGCATTGAGCTCCAACACCTTTGGCGGCGGGGCGAACGGGCAACCCGGCGCCCGCGACATCGGGAACTCCGGGACATCGGTTGCGGTCGAGACGTCGGTCATCGTTCTCCTCGGTTGGGGACCCAGTCTGGGTTTGGGTGGATTAGCCGCCTGCCGCGCCCACGTGGACCGGTGCGCACCACAGGCCGACGATCGCGTCGATCAGGCCTTCGCCGGCAACCGGCCAGGCGGAACGCGAACGCGGTCCATGCTCGGCCAGTGCGCTTTCGTGCTCGGCGCAGGTGTGCATGAGCAGGTTGCGCACCATGACCATTCGCTCGGAAGGCACCCGCCTGGGCAGGTCGGGAAGGCAGCGGTTGATGCCGTCGATAGTCCGCACCAGCAGGGGCGAGGCGAGCGCATCTTTCGTGACGACGTGGCGGTACGTGGGATCGGCCATGGCCTGGGCGGCGAACCGGGCGTACCAGCTGGGCGTGCCCAGCGCATGCAGGTGATCGGTGAGTGGCCGGACCAGCGCGCCCACCCAGTCGCGCAGGTCGGTCGAATCGTCGATGGCCGGTGAGCATCTGCGCCCGCAGCGCCTCGATTGGTTCTCGGTGCTTGCCCTCGATCGCTCGGAGCAGGTCGGTCCTCGTCCCGAAGTGATAGCACGCCGCGGCGTTGTTGCCCTGTCCGGCCGCCTCGCTGATCTGCCGGTTCGACACGGCGTACATGCCGCGCTCGGCGAACAGCACTTCCGCGGCCGACAAGATCGCCTCCCGGGTTCCTGTCGACCTGTCGGAGCGGGCGATCCCCTCGGCGGTCATCGCCTCAGTGAACACCGCCCGCCGGTTTAAATCAAGCAATTTACTTAACGGGTATGCCCGTTGCGTGATGTGGCAAGCGTCCACATGCGAATCCCCGGACCGTCAAGGTGATTTCATCGCTCTGCCGCCCGGGCCGGGCCGCCCCGGAATACAGTCTTCCTATGAACCCGCTCCAGCGGGTGGCTCGCCATCCGACGGCCTACCGCCGGCTCGTCCTGAATGGCCGGCCGCTCACGGAAAGCCTTGAGACGCTGCTGCGGTTCGCGACGAGTGGGCGGCTCGGAGTTCTGGACCTCGCCGCCCTGCCCAACGTGCGGATCACCACGTCGGGTCGCAAGACGGGTCTCGCGCGCACGGCGACGGTGCAGTACGTGACCGTCGAGAGCGGGCTGTTGCTGGTCGGCGCCAACTGGGGCCGGGATCGTCACCCGTCGTGGTCGGCGAATCTGAAAGCCACGCAACGGGTTACCGTCCGCAGGCGCGGCCAGCGCTTCGTGGCAACGGTGCGGTTGCTCGCCGGCGAGGAGCGCGACGAAGCATGGTCCACGGCGCTGGCGCACTGGCCGAACTATCAGGTCGCCCAAGATCGGGCGGGCGGGCGGCAATTCCGGCTGTTTCTCCTCACGCCGGTCCCGTAGCTCGCACCGGGGTTAACCCGGATGGGACTTTTTCAGGTGTGCGATCTCGTCGCCCCAAACCGATTGGGCCCCAGCATCACCCACGCGATAGATCTGCACCATGGACGCGATGGCGACCGCGAGCACGAGGATTGCGACGACTACCCGGGCAACCCCGCGACCCTTGTCCGACCGGCGTTCGATCACGCGTAGCGCCACGAGCACCAGCGCGACCGCCAGCAGTGCGGCGGCAAAGTAGGTCATCGTGCCGCCCCGGTCGGCGTGCTCCTGCAAGATGGCACTGGGTTTGGCCCTCAGGTCGTAAAGCCATTCACCGGCGTTGACCGTGATGGGCGTCAAGACCATGGTGGCGGCGGCCAATAACACCGTGAGCCACAACAGCTGGCCGCGCCGCGCCGCCGGCCACAGAGCGCACACGATCTCCAGCAGCGCGGTCAGCGGGACGAGCACCAACACGAAGTGCAGCAGCAGCGCATGGGCCGGCATCCCATTGATGATGGTCATCTGAGTCCTTGGTGGAGGGCGGTCAGTCCGCGCTCAGCCGCCGAGCCCCTTCTTGATCGCCGCGTCCTGTTTCTGCCCCACGTCGTTGACGAAATCCGCGGGGGCCAGCGTGTCGGACGGTCCGTCGAACTCCAGCGTGACGAAGGCCTTGCCCTCGGTGAACAGCAATATCGTCACACCCTTGGTGCGGTCCGGAGAGTTGCCCAACAACATCGTTGCGCCCGTGCCGACGTTGGCGGCTTGCGTCGTCGGGTTCTTGATCGCGTCACCCTGAGCGTCCTTGGCCGTGTTCAACGCGTTCGTGGCGGCGCCCGGGTCCGCGAACACCTGAAT
Source organism: uncultured Actinomycetota bacterium (assembly GCA_963820045.1). GTDB lineage: Bacteria > Actinomycetota > Actinomycetes > Mycobacteriales > Mycobacteriaceae > Mycobacterium. The sequence continues at coordinate 1,000,744 of CAWFYN010000004.1, read as the reverse complement.
GGTGTCCTTGATGACGTGGCTACCGTCCTCGTCCTTGAAGGTGGTCGCGACGCCCGGTTGGCCGTTCGGGTTGCTGGTCGGTGGGGTGGCCGTGAACGGTATCGGCGCATTGATATCGCTCGCCTGGATCAACAGCCCGGTGTACTCGCTCGGCTGCGCGGGCGCCGGCGACGCCGGTGCCGAGCTGTGGGTGCTGGCAGCCGAGCTTGACGATCCCGGCTTCGAGGGTGATGGCGTCGGACTTTTGCCGCACCCCGCTACCGCCACCGCCAGAGCCGTCGCCGCCGCGAGGCCCGCGGCCACCGTCCGTGAAGTCCTCATCGATCGAGCTCCCTTCCAGCCTGCCTTCGGCGCCACAGTCGAGTTCGTTTCCGAATCGCACAGTACATTGCGGCGCGGCGTCGAAGGCCCCGAGAGCGGAGGAAGCGGCTACTCCAGTTGGTCGCGCAGGCAGCGCAGGGTGCTGGCCAGGATGCGGGAGACCTGCATTTGCGACACCCCGATGCGCTCGGCGATCTGGCTCTGCGTCATCGATTCGAAGAACCGCATACGCAAGACGTCGCGTTCGCGCCCGGGGAGTGCGGCGACCAGTACGCGCAGCGCTTCCCGATTGGTGATGTGCTCGATCTGCGGATCGATGCTGCCAACCGAATCAGCGACGGATCGGGGCGCGCCCGAGCCGTCGGCGCCCACCGGCGCGTCCAGGGAATCCAGCCGGTAGGCGTCGCCCGCCACCAGGCATTCGATGATCTCCTCGCGGGGGACTTCCAGCGCTTGTGACAACTCACCGGCGGTGGGCGCACGTCCCAGCTTCTGGGCTAGGTCCCCTGTCGTCCTGCTGATCTGGACGTGGAGTTCACGCAACCGCCGCGGTACCCGCATGCCCCAGCTGTAGTCGCGGAAGTAGCGCCGAACCTCGCCCATCATGGTCGGAACCGCGAAGCCGATGAAGCTGGGCCCCTTGGCGGGATCGAATCGGTTGATGGCATTCATCAGCCCCAGGCGCGCCACCTGGACGAGGTCGTCGAGGCCTTCGCCGCGGCGCGCGAAGTGGCTGGCCACATGGTCGGCCAGGGGCAGGCAGCGCGCCACGATCCGCTCGCGCTGGCGGCTGTACTCGTGCGACTCGGCCGGCATCTGGCGCAGCGCCACGAACATCTGGACCACGTCGTCGTAGGAATCGTCGGCTTTGCTGTCACGGCACGAAGCGGGAGGGGTGCGAGTTATCACCCCGGTCATAGGTACACGCGCCCAATTTCGGCGTGGCTGATCCTGAAAACTTTGCTACACAGGCATTTTGGCATTGCTGACTCCTCTGAGTCGTGCGCAGCGAGACGTGGCGGCTATGCGCAGAATCGCCTCACTGCACCTCATATCCGCAGGAGCGGTCGTCTATCCAACGCGCGCGGGCTACCGACGGGAGATGACTCAGGTGTTTGTCGCCGGAGCCATATCAAGCTCAGTAGCCGTGCGGCTGACTGGCCGCTTTGAGCTAAACGGCGACACGTCCATAACGGACTTCAATGAAGACTATACGCCTCATCAGATGTGCCCGCGATCGCGTGGGGAGGTCGGCTCGACTCCTGTGCAACAGGTTCCGCCAGGTTGCGCGCGGCCCACAGCAAACCGCTGACATATGCCCAGGGCGGCGCCATGAACCGGCTACCTGGACCGTCAGCCTAGTCCGGGGCGGAGCCGCTGGTCGACCGCAAAATGTGCGGCGCTCGAACGAGCGCCGAGGGTAGCCGCGGGTTCGCGTGCCGGAAATGTACGGACTGCGGTTCTCATTTCTGCGCCGGCTGGGTACTGTTTCGCCTAGTGTTCGCAACCGATCTCCCGCTGCTGGCACTCGGTCTACACCGAGAGCGGCTCGCGCACAACGCATTAGAACGTCAATGGCGGTGAACGGCGGCGGGCGCCTGCTGGATGGGCGCGGCGTCGTGGTGACCGGCGGCAGCCGTGGGATCGGGCGCGCGGTCGCCGAACTGCTCTGCGGCCTGGGCGCCGGCGTGGTCGTCAACGGGCGCGAGGCGGACGCCGTCCAGGAGACCGTCGCCGCGATCACGGCATCAGGTGGGCACGCCAGCGCGGTGGTCGGACCCGCGGACGAGGAGCGCATCGCAGGGGTTCTGGTCGACGACTGCGTGCTCACGTACGGGCGGCTAGACGCGCTGATCAACTGCGCCGGCATCGCCGAGCCGCCCGGCTCCTCGATTTTGGACATCTCGCCGGACGACTTCGATCGCCTGATCAGCGCCCACCTCGGCACGGCGTTTCACACGTGCCGGGCGGCGGCTCGCCTCATGGTCGCGCAGGGTCAAGGGGCCATCGTCAACACGAGCTCGGTGGCATTCCTGGGCGACTACGGGGGCACCGGCTATCCCGCGGGCAAAGGCGCGGTGAACGCCCTGACCATGGCCATCGCCGCCGAATTGAAGGCCCACGGCGTACGGGCCAACGTCGTGTGTCCCGGCGCCCGGACCCGCCTTTCCACGGGCGCCGAGTACGAAGAACACGTCGAGGACCTGCATCGCCGCGGGCTGCTCGACGAAACGACCATGCGGGCCTCATTGGACAGCGCCCCGCCCGCCTTCGTGGCCCCGCTCTACGCCTATCTGGTGAGCGACTTGGCGCAGGCCGTGACGGGCCAGATCTTGGTCGCCGCAGGCGGATTCGTCGGGAGCTTCGACCGCCCGTCACCGCGACTGCTGGGCTACCGCGACCACCATGAGGCCGAACCCTGGTCGGTCGACGATTTGCACAAGATGATCGGTGCCGCGCAAGCCCCGCGCTGAGTGGCCCCGGACGGCCGCCGCGGACTACCGTGATTTAGCCACCGATCCACCCGAAAGTCGCATGTTGTGGGTGTGTGATGCGGTCTCGCCGCCTACGCTGTCCTGCGAACCGCAGGAGGGTGTTTTGACAATGCAACCGAACCCGCTCGACCCAATTGCCAGCGAACGGCTGTCGCACGCGGGAAAAGTGTTCACATCCGATCTGTCGATCAACGAATTCGCCTTGCTGCATGGCGCCGGGTTTGAGCCGATCGAACTCGTGATGGGCGTCTCGGTCTACCACGTCGGCTATCAGTTCACCGGGATCCGACAACAATCGGAGCTGCCCGTGCTCACCGACGCGACCTACCGGGCCCGCTGGAATGCGATGTCGCGGATGCAGGCGGAGGCTGATTCGCTGGGCGCGGACGGAGTGGTCGGCGTCCGTCTCGAATGGCGCCATCAGGGCGAGGGCGAGCATCTGGAGTTCATCGCGGTCGGCACCGCGGTGCGCTACACGGAGAAGCCCGGCGCCTATCGGCGCCCCAGCGGTCAGGCGTTCACCAGTCACCTGTCTGGGCAGGATCTGACGACCCTCCTGCGGTCGGGCTTTGTGCCGGTTGCGTTCGTGATGGGCAACTGCGTGTTTCACGTTGCCGTACAGGGATTCCTGCGCACGCTCGGCCAGGTGGGGCGCAATGCCGAGATGCCCCAATGGACGCAAGGAAGTTATCAGGCCCGGGAGCTGGCGATGTCACGCATGCAGAGTGAGGCCGAGCGTGACGGCGGAAACGGGGTCGTCGGAGTGCATTTCGCCATCTCGAACTATGCGTGGGGACATCACACCGTGGAGTTTTATGTGGCGGGGACCGCGGTGCGCCGCGGCGGCGAGGCGCAAACGCTGGCGCCATCGTTCGTCTTGCCTATGAGCGATTGATGACGGGCATCGATCACGAGCGCGTCGGCCAGACGATCGGGACGGCCCTGGCCGGTCCCGGGGGAGTCGGGCTGGTGCTCAGGGTCTTCTGCGGGGTTCCGGGGGTGATTCTCGTCCCCGCGCGGCGCGGCTTCTTCCGGTCGCAGCCGGAGCGGGTGCAGATCGGCGACTGGCGCTATGAAGTCACCCCCGACGGCCGCCTGAGCGCCGCCCACCTGGTGAACGGCATCGTCCTGGCCGAGGAGGTCCTCGCCGCCGGCGCCGTCGGACCGCACATCGCTCGTGCGCTCGGGCAATTGGTGAGCGGTTACGGTCCGACGATCATCCCCAACGTCGACGCGGCCCTCGAGGTACTCGAAGCCGGGGCCGGACCACGGTGATGTTGACTCGAAGGCCGCACTTCCGACGCCTTCGATCGGACGCCCGTCAACGGCCACGTGGCGTCCTCCCAGCGCTGGTCTACAGGCGGTGGGCGGCATAATCGGCCGCCTGGTCAACCATGCCGGCTTCGACGTACTGCCGGTGCGCGGCGGGGTTGCCGGCGTCCGAGCAGACCGGATCCCCTGGCACGCACAACTCGATGGTTTTGGCCGCATAAGGTGGGCCGATCGTCACGGGCGGCTCGTTGATGATGCTCATGAACTGGCTCGACGGCTTCCCGAACAGCGCCACCGCGGCCACGTGGTTGGAAACCTCGGTCGGCATCGGCTGCAGCGCCTGGACCAGGTGCACCCCGTCCGGCACCGCGCTTTCGGTGACGAAACCCATCACGGCCGCGCCCTGGGAGTATCCGCCCAGCACCATCTTGGTTCTGGGGCAGGAGACCGCCATGTGTTCGACGTGCGCGCCCGCGTCGCTGATGCCATCCACGGCCCGGGGGAAGTCCGTGGTCGCCGGGTAGTCGACGGGGTATACACCCACGGATTTGCCGCCGACGTGCGAGCGCAGGGTGTCGACGAAGCTCTGGCCGATTCGGCCGATGCCGGGCGGCTCGCTGGTACCACGGGCGAACACCACCTCGACATCCGGGCACGGCTCGGCGGCCGCGAGGGGAGTGAGCGGCAGCGCCCAAAAAGGTGCCAGCACAGCACAAATCAGACCGAGGGAATGCGCTTTCACATCGTGATCTTGTCACAGGGTGACAAGGTGCGCGCGTTATGCGGTTGCGGCCGAGGCCAGTTACCGCGCCGCGCGCGGACCAGGGGCGTGGGTTTTTCTGTGCACGAATGAACTCGTGGACCGCAGTACTCCCCGAAACGCATACACGGCGGTCACGACGGTCAGGATGATCAGCAGGACGAACATCGGCAGCCAGTTGCTCCTGCTGTGCTCGACGTTCCACCAGATGATGGTGAACAGCACCACACAGAGAAGGACCACCACGTCCCGCCAGTTCCCCTGGTAAGAAAACGCCGCCCTGCGCAGGGCCCGGCTCCGGTCGGCGGTGTCGATCAGGTCGTCGATGCGGTCGTCGATGGTGCGTTGCAGTTCGGCGCGCCTCGTACCGGCCTCGGTCGGCAGCCGGTCCAACAGGTCCATGTCCTGTTGGATCAGCCCCCGGTAGTCCGGGGCCCGGAACTGCCCGGCGGCGACGGCCAGCATCACTCCGCCGAAAACGGGCGCACTATTGAGCGCGATCTGTCCGATGCCCGCCATGCCCGCTCCTTCTGGTCGTCGTCGACGTCGCTCGTTGACCGGGGTCAGGATGCCTTGGAAGGGCGCCGCCGCGTTCGCGGCGGCTCGGGGCTTTGCAGCGCGTCCATCGCGCGCACCATCTGCGGATAGGCGATCGCCGGTCCAATCCAACGCGTGAGATAGCGCCGCAGATCGGCACCGCTGCGCGGCGGACGCCCCGGGTCGGCGAGGAATGAATGCAGCACTCGCAGGCTGAATTCGTTCAGCTCGTCAAGACCGGCATCGTCGAAACCGTAGCTCTCCCAATCGATGTCGTAGCGATGAAGCATCGACCGCCCGAACGACAGGGCCGTATCCGAGACGATCGAGACCTTATGTCCACCGCGGTGGCGTCGATTGAGGACGAATTCAACCTGGTTGTCGCAGGCCAGCTCCTCGATGGCGAATGCCATTCCTTCGGTCATCGCCACGACCGGGTCGGTAATCCCCTCGAGGTGGGCCGCCATCCGATCCAGGAAGCCGTCGGCCGACCGCATCGCCGATGCCACCAACAGCGCCTGCGTGCCGGGGAAATACCGATAAACGGTCTGCCGGGTGACCCCGAGCGCCCGCGCCACGTCGGCGATCCGCATCGCCGAGCCGCGTTCGTCAATGATCGTGTCGGCGGCATCCAGGATGCGCTCGATCGCCTCCTCGTCGGAGGCGGGCGTGTTCCCTGCCCAACCGTGACTTCGCATTTAGTGAGCGGCAAACCCGTAGTCGGTGATCCCCACAGCTGGATCATAGCGTCTGGTGGGGGGTGATCGTCGCTGGTTAACCACGGCGCGAGCCGGCAGCAGCATGGCCAGACACTTCGCGAACTACCTACGCGCACTGCGGACCTTGAGCGTCCGGCGCCGCTCCGCCTAATCCGTTGCGCCACCATCGGTTAAGCCACGGAGGCACCCAGAATCAGGTTGACGGCCTCATCGAGTTGTCCCGCAATCTCGTCGAAGGTGACGAACCGGGCTGTCATCAGGGCGCCGGAGAACGTCATCTGCAGCGTGGATTTCACCCCGCGCGGCCAGCCCGGACCCAGGGCGGCGCCGATCCGCGTGGACACCTCCTGGCCGATCTGCTCCCGAATCGGCTTGACCGCCGGGTCGGCGGCCATCAGGGCCGCGCCGCAGGCGGCGGTCAGCTCCGGCTCGTCGGCTACGACGACAGCCATGTCCCGCAGCGTTGCGCTGACCCGCGTCTTGGTCGTGTGGTTGACGTCGGTATGCAGCGGCAGCTCGCGGAGGAAACGCAAATACACCGCCGCCACCAGTGCGCTTTTCGATGGAAAGTAGGTGTAGGCGCTGGCCGGCGATACTCCGGCGCGAGTCGCCACCGAGCGCATCGTCAGATGGGCGTAGGACGACTCGCGCAGCTCCTCCAGCCCGGCGTCAAGCACCTTGCGGATCGTCTGCCCCGGCCGGCGATCCGATCGGCGCGCCGCATCTTTAGACACCCGTCCAGTGTAGGAAGGCGGTGTGAGCCCCAACAACTTCATTCCGGGTCTGGCGTGGCGGCCGATCCGCGCCCGGCGCTGTTGTTTTGATTACGCGCTGAACGATGGCCCGGCGGCACGACCCGAATACGCCGGCAGCCTTTTACAGACAGCTGTCTAGAAGTTTTAGAGTTGTGCTATGGCCGAGGCGGACCGCCATCGCTGGGACGAGCGGTACAAGACCAAGGCGCCACCGCCGGTGGACGCGGTGGCGCCGCCCACCTTTCTCGAACCCCACGCAGAGGTATTTCCCACGGCGGGAAGGGCTCTCGATCTCGCGTGCGGGACTGGACTCGGCGCGGTGTGGCTCGCGACGCGCGGGCTCGAGGTGGTGGGGCTGGACGTCTCGGCGGTGGCGGTCGGCCAGGCGCGGGACCTGGCTGAGCGCGCCGGGGTGAGCGATCGGTGCCGCTTCGAGGTCGTCGACCTGGATGATGGGCTGCCGGTCGGGCCGTCGGTTGATGTCATCCTTTGCCATAGGTTCCGGGACCGTCGCCTCGACCACGCGATCATCGAGCGTCTGGCGCCCGGCGGGCTGCTCGCGATAGCCGTGCTGAGCGAAGTCGGAGCCGCACCGGGGCCGTTTCGCGCGGCCGCCGGTGAGCTACCCGCGGCGTTCGCCGAACTCGACTTGGTAGCCGCGGACGAAGGTGAGGGTTACGCCTGGCTGCTGGCGCGTGCGCCCGACGGTCAGGGCTGAACCTCAAACGACTTCACATCCGGTGCGAACATGACGCAACCACAAATCGACTGGCCCGACAGCGGTAATGTCACCCGCATGGAGCGGCGCGTCCTCGAAGCGGTCATTTATGAGCGCGAACCGCCGATTGCGCGGATCATCCTGAACCGGGTTGACAAGGCCAACACCAAGGATGCGGTCCTGGTCACCGAAGTCGACGAATGCCTGCACGAAGCCGACCGGGACAAGGAAATCAAGGTCGTCATCCTCAAGGCCAACGGAAAAGGATTCTGCGGCGGACACGTGGCGCGCTGGGGCCCGGACGAAAATCCGTATCCGGATTTCGGCGAGACGTTCGAGGACCTGTACAAGGGCACCGCTGACCTGTTCCTGTGGCCGACGCTGTACCTGTGGGAATTCCCGAAGCCGACGATCTCCCAGATCCACGGCTACTGCATGGGCGGCGGGATCTACCTCGGACTGCTGACCGACTTCTGCGTGGCGTCCGAGGACGCGTATTTCCAAATGCCGCTTGCCCAAAGCCTCGGCGAGCCCGGCGGGCACACCATGATCGAGCCGTGGCTGCTGATGAACTGGCATCGCACCATGGACTGGCTGCTGCTGGCCCCGACCCTCTCCGCGCAGGAAGCCCTCGAGTGGGGCCTGCTCAACAAGGTGGTGCCGCGCGAAGACCTCGAGGGCGTCGTCGAGGAGATGGCGCGCAAGATCGCGCAAATCCCATTGACCACGCTGATGGCGGTGAAGAACAACGTCAAGCGCGCGTGGGAATTGATGGGCATGCGGGTTCACCTGCAGGTCAGCCACATCCTGACGAACATGGTCGGCGCCGCCACCGATGTCCAGGCGCGGCGGGCCGAACTCAGGCAGTCGGGCATGAAACCGCGCGACTTCGTCGGCCGCGACGAGAAGGACGCCGGGGTTTAGCGGCTTCGATCGCCGGCGACCCTCCGCCCGGCGGCATGGCGCGCAGCGACGTATCCGAAAATCATCGTGTAGGCGATGCTTCCACCGGCACCCAAATAATTTCGGCCCATCACGGTCGCCGTGGTGTTGCCCGTCGCATACAGTCCGTCGATCACGCAGTCGTCCTCGTCGAGGACCTGTGCGTGCTCGTTGGTGATCACCCCGCCGCACGTCCCGACATCGGCCGGAACCACCTTGGTCGCGTAGTACGGCGGCCGCTGCAGGGGGCCGAGCGCAGCGTTGGGGCGATAGCCGGGATCGCCCAGGCAGTCGTTGTATGCCGACTGGCCGCGCCCGAAGTCCGGGTCGAGGCCCTTGGCGGCAAAACCGTTGAAGCGATTGATCGTCCGCTCCAGCGCGTCGGCCGGAACCGCCAGCTGGCCCGCGAGGTCACCGATGGTCTCGCCCCGCATGACCGCGCCCCGCGTGATCAGCTCTTCGGGCAGGCGACGCTTCTTGAACGGGTTGGCCCCCGAGACGTATCGGCCGATATAGCCCTCGTCGAAGACCATCCAGCACGGCACCGCCTTGTTCGCGTACATCGCCTTGCCGACCTCGACGTAAGAGTTCGATTCGTTGCAGAACCGGCGGCCTGTTCCGTCGACGTAGATGGCACCGGGCCGCTGCCGACCGCTGCCCAGGGCCCTCGCCGCGTCACCGCCGTCGGCGATGAAAACCGATGGCAGCCACCAGGCCTCGTCCATCAGGTCGGTCTTGGCGCCCAGCCGGATCGCGGTCTGCAACACCTCACCGGTGTCACCGGCGTTCGCGATCGACCAGAGCCCCTCGTTGGGCTGATTCCCGCTGTAGCGGCGACGCATGTCCGCGTTGCGGCTGAAGCCGCCCGCCGCGAGCAGAACGCCCTTGCGCGCCTGGATGTTGAGCGTGGTGCCGTTACGTGAGACGCGCGCGCCGACGACACGCCCGTCCTCGACGATCAGGTCTTCCATCGTGGCGGCGGTCCAAATCGGCGGCTCGCCGCGCAGGTCGATCAGCACCTTGAGCATCTGGCCGATGAGAGATGCGCCGTTGGTGAGGATCTCCCGGCGGCGGAGCCGGGCCGCCCTGGTTCGCGCGAACACCCGCATGGCCACGGCGAAGGCCCGCGGCGACCGGTTGAAGTACTGCACCGAACGCAGCTCGTTCGTCTTGAGCACGAACCCGCCGTAGGCCTTCGCCATCGAGGGCTGGACGTTGTCGCGCCAGCTCCCCAGCGCGGCCGCATCGTATGGGACGCATTCGATCGCACGGCCGGCCTCGTTGCCGCCCTTGTGATTCGGGTAGTAGTCGCTCCAGCCCGGGCACCGCACAAACCGAACTCCCTTGCGGGTCAGGAAGTTGATCATCTCGTAGCCCGCGGTGAGGAACATCTCGCGCCGCGCCGGCGATGACGCCGGGCCGATGTCGCCGACGACGTCGGCGAAGTATGCCAGACCGTCCTCGTGCGAGTCCGGGATGCCGTCGGTGCGCATCAGCGGGTTGTTCGGCAGCCATACCATGCCACCGGAAAGTCCGGTGGAACCGCCCACCAGGGGTTGTTTTTCGATCACCAGGGGTCCGATGCCGGAGTCGAGCGCCGCCAGCGCCGCGACCATGCCGCCCCCGCCGCTGCCCGCGATGAGCAGATCGACGGAGCTGTCCCACCGGGTGGTCATCGTGCCTCCGCGCTAAATCCCAGGTCGGCGACCGGGACGTCGATGGTGGTGTTGGTCTTCTGGATCGCGGGCACCAAGGCCTCGTACGGCAGGCCGGCGAGGAAGCCGTCGACGACGCGTTCGAAGTTGGAGATCAGGCCTTCGATCTGGTTCGACAGGCGCATGTACGCAAAGCCCTTGGAGTGCAACCCTTTCTGCTGCCGCGGCAGATTGGAGAAATCTTGGGCGGGGATCGGTGGCCAGCGCGGGTCGTCGGGTGCCATCGGCTCCGGGGGTTGGGGTTTGCCCGCGGACACGTCGTCGGGAAACCGGGTGAGGGACCAGATCTCGAACAACGTGTCCTCGGGCCCGAGCGGGCGGATGCGGTACGACGACGCGCTGCTGTAGGTGGGCAGGATGAAGTAGTGCGGGAAGCAGAATCCGATCGCGTCGGTGATGCCGCGGCGAACCAGGTCGTTGAGGTCGGGCATCGCACTGCCCCGGGCCCGATGCCAGCTGACGACGGCGTCGTTGAGAGCGCAGCGCCAAGCGCTCAACGCCGCGGCGGGGTCGGCGGGCAGCTCGATGTTCTGTAGGCCCTCGGCGATCCGAATGTCGTTGTCGTGCGTCATGCCGCCCATGCCGGTGCCGAGGGTGCGCATGAAGTAGAGGCTGCTCGCGATGACGGGGTGCACCGCGGATGCCGCCGGCCCCCCGTTCTGCGCGGATGGCAGGAGCTGGGGATGGGTCTGGGGGACGTGGTATCCCTCCATGAACGCCGCGGTCGCCAGCTTCCAGTTGACCGGCAACCGGCACGACTGCCACCACTCGACCCGCAGCGATTCGACGTTCCAGGCGTCGTAGACCGACGCGAAGGGCTCCAGGCAATCACGCAGCGCGGGGGCCCCGTCGTCGAGGTTGATCCAGGCGCATCCGCCCCAGGTCTCACACCTGACCGAAACCAGCTGCAGATCCAGTGGATTCATGTTTTCCTCGGTGAACGCCTCGGGCCGCAACACGAACGTGCTGTGTCCGTCGATGCCCCAGCACCAGCCGTGGAAGGGGCAGACGAAAGTCCGGCGGGATCCGTTGCCCTCCACCAGCTTCACCCCGCGATGGCGGCACGCGTTGTGGTAGGCCCGCACCGTGTCGGGGTCGACACGCACCACGATGATCGACTGATCGAGGATCTCGTACTCGACGAAGTCGCCGGGCTTGGGAATCTCCTCGAGCCGGCACGCCATCTGCCAGACCCGCGGCCAGAATGCCTCCGCCTCCAGCGCGTAGAACTCGGCATCGTAATAGCGCTGCTTGGGAATGCGATCGACGGTCTGTACCGCCCACGGCACCGGTAGCGGTGTCCAGTTCATGCCGGTTCGTACCGAACCTGTCTCTGAATGTGTCTTGGAAGCCATCTCGCCATCCTCGTTGTTCACACGATCCGCGATGCCCGCCCCTGCCAGTAACGCTCGCGAATGCGTCTCTTGTAAAGCTTTCCGTTCGGGTCCCTGGGTAATTCCGGAACGAATTCGACGGTGCGCGGGCACTTGTAGCCGGCCACGTGGTCGCGGCAATACTCGATCAGCTCGGCCTCGAGGTCGGGTCCGGGCGTGACGCCGCCGACGGGTTGCACCACGGCCTTGACCTCCTCGCCGAACTCGTCGTTGGGCACGCCGAAGACGGCCGCGTCGACGAGCTTGGGATGCATGATCAGGAGGTTCTCGACTTCCTGTGGGTAGATGTTCACCCCGCCGGAAACGATCATGAAGGTCGAGCGGTCGGTGAGGTAGAGGTAGCCGTCCGCGTCGACGTACCCCATGTCGCCCAGGGTGCGCCAGCCGCGATCGTTGGACACCGACGCCGTCTTGGCGGGGTCCTTGAAGTACTCGAAGTCGGGTCCGCCCTCGAAGAAAAGCTCGCCGGTCTGACCGGCGGGAAGCTCGCCGCCGTCGTCTCCGACGACGTGCACGGGTGACATGGGTCTGCCCACCGAACCGGGATGGGCGAGCCATTCATCCGGGCCGATCGTCGTACCCGCGAAACCCTCGGTGCCACCGTAGTATTCGTGAATGATAGGCCCGAACCACTTCATTATGTGGTGCTTGACGTCGACCGGGCACGGTGCCGCCGCGTGGATGACGCAGCGCAGGCTTGAGACGTCATACTTTTCCCGCACCGCGCTGGGCAGCTTGAGCATCCGCACGAACATCGTGGGCACGAACTGGGCGTGGGTCACGCGGTGGGTCTCGATCAGCCGCAGGACGGTCTCGGCGTCGAACTTTCGCATGAGGATCGTCGCCGCCCCGACGCGGTTGACCGCCATGGTGTAGTTCACTCCGGCGGCGTGGTAGAGCGGTGCGGGGGAGAGGTACACGCTGTCCCGGCTCATCCCATACTTGTGGGTCAGCGCCAGCTCCAGCACCGCCTGAGCCCATGAGCCGTTGCCGTCGGTCGGCAGGGGCCGGCGGACGGCCTTGGGCCGCCCCGTGGTGCCCGACGAATACAACATCTCCGACCCGTCCGACACCGGCGGCGCGTCGCCCGCGGTCGCCAGCGCCTCCTCATACGCCCGCCAGCCGGGCAGGCGGCCCCCCACCGCGAGGTGGACGGTGGCGGCCGCGTTGGCCTCGCGGACATGCGCGGCGAGGTCGGTCATGGTGGCGTCGACGAAGACCGCCCTCGCATCGGAGTCGTCGATGACGTAGGCGACCTCGTCGGGGGTGAAGTGGGTGTTGACCGCGGTGTAATAGAGGCCGGAAAGCTGGCAGGCCCAGGTGATTTCGAGGAATTCGGGTCGGTTCGGCAAGATCAGGGCCACACCGTCGCCGGGGCGCAGCCCGGCATCGTGCAGCGCCGCGGCGACGCGTTGGCTGCGGGCGTACAGCTCGGAGTGCGAGATGGTGTCACCGCCCGCGACGATGAGGGCCGGCGACTTTCCGGCCCTCATGGCGTGGTCGGCGAGGTTCACCGGCGCGCCCCGCAAAACCTAAGTGGCCGTTGCGCCGTCGGTTGACGCGGCGGCAGCGGCCTGACGCCGGGCGTGCTCGGACGGCAGCACCTTGTTCTTGAACACCGTCTGGATCAGCTCCTGCACGTCCTTACTGATAGAGGCGAGCGCGACGAGGTCGTTGGAGCTCTGCCAGTGCACCCGCATGCCCATCAGCTCCCACGCTCGCTTCAGGTTGGCCTTGGTGAGCATCAGCGTCGTCAGCGGCGCCTGGGCAATGTGGCGGGCGATCGCGTCCACCCGGTCGTCCAGATCCTCGCGCTTGACCACCTCGTTGACGAGGCCGACCTCCAGCGCTTTTTTGGCGTCGATCACCTCGGCGGTGAACAGGTAGTAGGCGGCGCGGCGCCAGTTCATGAACACCCAAGGCTCGATGGAACATTCACCGGATGGCATGCCAAACCCCTGCAGGGGCGGGTAGGAGAAGTAAGCGTCCTCGGAGGCGATGACGATGTCGGTGGTCAGGCCCATGTGCGTGCCGCCGCCCACGCAGTAGCCGTGCACCTGCGCGATGGTGGGCTTGGAGAACTCCCACAGATTCAAGGTGGGCTTGACGAAGAGATCCGACTGCGCCTTCCACGGGTGGCCTGTCACCATGGCGTTCTCCACAAACGACGGGTAGTCGACCGCATTGTTACCGATCGCGTGCCCAGAGCAGAAGCCCTTGCCGTTTGCCTTGAGGACGAGCACCTTGATGTCGTAGTCGCGGTCCGCGTCCAGCAGCGCGGCGTCGACCTCTTCGGCCAGCTTCTGGTCCTGCGCGTTGGCCTTTTCGGGCCAGTTCAGGGTGATCTTCGCTATCGGGCCTTCTTTTTCGAAGATGATTCTCTCGCGGGTCTCGTTGAGGTCCATCCGGCTTACCTTTCTTCGTTAGGACGTGATGACGCCGATTTCGGCGCCGATGTCGTAGACGGTCCCGACCTGCCCCGTCCATTGCACGGTGCCGGCGGCTCCCGCTTCGATTTCCTGTTCCACCTTCTCGGTGGCGATCACGTAGATCGGCGTGCCCGCGTCCACGTGCTGGCCGGCGTCCACCAGAAGGCCGGTGAGCTCGGCTTCCGACACCGCTACCGAGACGCGCGGAATGCGAATGATGAAGTCAGCCATGGGCTCCCGCCCTGTCCAGGGTCCGCTGAGCGGCGGCGACGATCCGCTCCGGCGACGGATACACCGTCGCCTCCAGCGCGGCTGCGGCGGGGTTGGGGATGAACCTGGCGGCGACCCGTTCGACGGGCGCGACGAGTTCGCCGAACAGCTCGGACTGCAGGATCGCAACGATCTCTGCTCCGGGGCCACCGAATTGCACTGCATCGTGGATGATCACGGCCCGGCGAGTTCGGCGCGCGGATTCGACGATCGTGTCGACGTCGAGCGGAACCAGGGTCCGCAGATCGACGACCTCTGCGCTGACGCCCTGGCCGGCCAGGGTTTGCGCCGCAGCCAGCGCGTCGTGCACGGCCCGGCCGTAGCTGATCAAGCTCACGTCGGTGCCGGACCGCTTGATGTCGGCCTGGCCCAGCGGAATCCTGAAACCCGGATCGACAGGAACGAGCCCCTTCTTGCCCTGCAGCCGAATCGTTTCGACGAACAGACACGGGTCCTCGTCGAAGATCGCCGATGCGAGTAGGCCTTTGCCGTCGCGCGGTGTGGACGGCACGATCACCTTCATGCCCGGGATGTGCATGAACCATGCCTCCAGGCTCTGCGAATGGGTGGCACCGGTGGCCAGCCCGGCGTAGACCTGGGTGCGAATGGTGATCGGCGCCGTCGTGCGTCCGGCGGTCATGAATCTCAGCTTGGCCGCGTTGTTGATCAGCTGGTCTGCGGCGATGCCGATGAAATCCATGATCATGATCTCGGCCACCGGCAGCAGGCCGTCGATGGCGGCTCCGATGGCCGCCCCGACGATCGCCGCCTCCGAGATCGGTGTGTCCAGGACGCGTTCGTGGCCGTACTTCGTCGACAGGCCCGCGGTCGGCCCGGACGCGCCGGGGTCGGCGATGTCCTCACCGAGCAGGAACACCCTGTCGTCGGACGCGAGCGCCTGATCCAGTGCGAGGTTGAGCGCCTCGCGCATCGTCATCTCTCTGTCTTCCTTGCATGCTCACACCGGGAACTTGATCGGGGTTGCGTACACGTCCTGGTCCAGCTCGTCGATCGACGGGGCATCCGCGCTCATCACGGTTTGCAGCGCCGCTTCCACCGTGGCCAGCGCCTCGTTGTCGATGCGGCCGAGTTCGTCCTGATCGCAGATGCCGGCTTCGGCAAGGTGGTGGCGGAACCGGGGGACGGGGTCCGCTTCCATCGCGGCGCTCAGCTGATCCTTGGGGATGTAGGACATCCGGTCACCGAAGTAATGGCCGCGGAAGCGGAACGTCACGCATTCGATGAAGGTGGGGCCTTCGCCGGCCCGGGCGCGCCGCAGCGCTTCTTCGAGCGCCGATGTGACCGCGAGGGGGTCATTTCCGTCGACGCGCACCCCGGGCATGCCGTAACCGGACGCCCGGTCGGCGACGTGTTCGAGCTTCATGGTGTCGGCGGTTGGCGTCATTTCGGCGTAGAGGTTGTTCTGACAGACGAAGACCACCGGCAGGTCCCACAGCGCTGCCATGTTCGCCGCCTCGTGGAAGGACCCGGTGTTGGTGGCGCCGTCGCCGAAGCTGACCACCGTAACGCGGTCGGAGCCTTTGCGTTTCGCGGCCATCGCCAGTCCCACCGCCACCGGCGGTCCGGCCCCGACGATCCCGGTCGAAAGCATCACGCCCTTACCGGGATTGGCGATGTGCATGGTGCCGCCCTTGCCGCGGCTGGCGCCGACGGTGCGGCCCATCATCTCGCCGTAGATCTCCACCAGCGGGACGCCCTTGCCGATCAGGTCGTGCAGGCCGCGGTAGGTGGTCACCAACTGGTCGTCGGGCCGCAGCGCGACGCCCATCGCGGCGGCGATGGCCTCCTGGCCGCGCGAGGGCCAATACACGCACATGAACTCGCCGGTGCCGATGCCCTTGGACAGCCGGTCGTCGGCCGCCTTCATCAGCACCATCAACTCGTACAGGCGACGCTCAACGCCCGTTGCGGAGTGGCCGTCGCTCATCGATTCCCTCCCGGCCCGCGCCGACGTGCTGGCACTGCGATCACGCACCCGACCAGGGCTTGACCTTGAGGAAGCCGCCACCGTCGACACGAAGCTGCTGACCGGTGATGTAGCGCGCCGCGTCGGACGCCAGGAAGAGCACCGCCTCGCTGATGTCCTCGGGTTCGACGTAGGGGATCGGCATCGCCTGCACGAGCGGGAAAACCGGTTCGGCATCCTGGCGGGTCGGATCCTTCAGGTCCGGCCGGAACGCTCGATACATCGGCGGGCTGTGCAGCATGTCGGTGTTGACGTTGGTGGGGTGCACCGCGTTCATTCGGATGGAGAACCGGGCGAGCGCCAAGGCGAAGTCGTTGACGTAGTGCGCGGCAGCCAGTTTCGCGAACGCATACCCGGCCCCGCCGGGGCCCCCGTCGATGCCCGTCGTGTTCATCGATGACATGAATGCGGCGTTGGAACCGATCACGATGATCGACGCGCCGGCTTGCAGGTGCTTGAGGCTCGCGTGCACCAGGTTCAGCACGCCGACCAGGTCCACGTCCACGGCGTCGGCGAACGCCTGCGGCGGCAGGCCCGCGGTCAGCGGGCAGATGCCCGCGTTGGCGACGACGACGTCGAGACGCCCGAACTCGGCAACGCCCTCATCGATCGCCGTCGACAGGGCCACGCGATCGCGGACGTCGGCGACCGCGGTGAACGCACGCTGCCCCTCCTTCTCGACCAATCGGGCCGTCTCGTCCAGGTCCTCCCGCCTGGCCAGCGGATACTCGTTGGTCTCGATGTCCGCGCACAGGTCCACCGCGATGATGTCCGCGCCTTCGGCGGCCAGCATCCGCGCATGTGAACGGCCCTGACCGCGCGCGGCGCCACTGATCACGGCCACCTTGCCCGCTACCCTGCCCATCGCCCGCCCTTCATCCGTGTGCTGCATGGCGACCCACGCTGGGGCCCAATGTGATTCGGTGGCACCGCCGCCGGTGAGGGGCGAAGGAACCGGCCGGCTCCCGACTGCGCTGGGACGCGACACGCGGTCGCCGCAGCGGGCGCCGAAATCGGGCCAACGGTCGGATTCATCGCATCTCTTCCACAAAAAACTGCGCTGACCTGCAGCGGGCCTACCACTACGCCCTAGACTAGCTAGAATATCTAAAATAGCAAGGAATGGCGTTTCGACCGAGGGAGTTGGCGATGTCTGACGTGCGCGGTGGTGTCCTGCAAGGGGTGCGGGTGGTCGAATTGGCGTCGTGGACCTACGTGCCGTCAGCCGGGGCGGCCCTGTCGGACTGGGGTGCCGACGTGATCAAAGTGGAAGGCGTCGCCTCGGGTGATCCGGGGCGGGCGCTGGTGGTCGGCGGGTTCACCCGGCAGGCGGCCCGCCCGGACGCCGACTTCATCCTCGAATTGGGCAACCGCGGCAAGCGCAGCATCGCCGTCGACATCAAGTCCGAAACCGGCCGCGAACTGTTCGGCCGCTTGTTGGCCAGTGCGGATGTGTTCCTTACCAATTGGCTGCCGGGTGCGCTCGAACGGGCGCGACTGACCGTGGACGACATCCGCTCGTTCAACCCGAAAATCATCATCGCGCGCGGCACCGGGCTGGGGGTGCGGGGTCCGGACCGGGATCGCGGTGGGTTCGACGCGGCCACCTACCTCGCGCGGGGAGGTGTCGCGTACACGCTGACGCCGTTCGGCACCGAGACGCCCGCCGTGCAGGGGCCGGGATTCGGTGACCTACAGGGTGGGGCCACGCTCGCCGGGGGCGTATGCGCCGCGCTGTTTCATCGCGAACGCACCGGTGAACCCACGATCGTCGACTCGTCGTTGCTGGCCCAGGCGATGTGGGCCATTGCGCCGTCCATCTCGGCGGCCGATTTCTTCGATATCGACGGGATTCCCGGCGCCCCGCCCGGATTGGCCATCAACCCGCTCGTCAACAGGTATAAGACCCGGGACGGCAGGTGGATTCAGTTGGTGTTCCTGCAGCCCGACAAGTTCTGGGCGGGGTTCTGCGGGCGCGTGGGCCTAGCCGAGCTGGCCACCGATGAGCGATTCGTGCCGTCGAGCAACTTGATAGCCAATGCGGCGACGGCCACCGAGATCCTGGCCAACGTGTTCGCCCGCCACGATCTTGCCCACTGGCAAAAGGCGCTCGAGGATGAACCCGGCGTATGGGGGGCCCTGGCGACGCCGCGGGAAACGCTCAACGATCCGCAGGTCGAACCCAACGGATACGTGGTGACCAATGTCGACGACCATGGCGAGAAGTACCGGATCGTCGCAGCGCCCGTTCAGTTCGACGAGACACCGCCGGCGCCCGCGCGTGCGCCGGAACACGGCCAGCACACCGAGGAAATCCTGCTGGAGCTCGACGTCGATTGGGACGACATCGCCAGGGCCAAGGACCTCAGGGCGATCCTGTAGGGCGCGTCGGGAGTAGTCGACAAAAGGCGCTATCTATGGGGACCAAAGTCATCGTCTGCCCATAACCCAGTGACCCAGGGCGCCCGCAGTCGTACGTTCTGGGCAAGGAGCACTGACATGACTGCATTCATGCGCGCCAGCGACGCGTTCACCTGGGCAATGGAAAGCGACCCACGGCTGCGATCGACCGTGGTCAGCGTCGTACTTTTGGACCGGTCACCGGACTGGGACGAAGTGCGGAAACGATTTGATCTGATCAGTCGCAAATTGCCCATGTTCAGGCAGCGGGTGGTGCAGACACCTGCGTCGGCCCCGCCGCGGTGGGAGCATTACCGGGACTTCGACCTGGATTACCACCTGCGGCGAGCGACCATTTCCGGCGCCGGGACCCTTGACGACGTGCTCGAAGTGGCGCGAGTGGCCGAGATGCAGGATTTCGATCGGGCCCGCGCGCTGTGGGAAACGACGTTCATCGACGGTTTGGAAAACGGTGGCGCGGCCTTGATTTGCAAGTTCCACCACGCGCTCACCGACGGGGTCGGCGGAGTCCAGATCGCGATGCACCTATTCGACCTCTCTGAAGACTTTCATCGGCTTGAACCCCTGCCGCCCGAGCCGACGGCCGCGGCTCGAGCGCTGCTGGGGGGCTACCGCGACGCCGTGCGCTACGACACCGGCTTGCTCAACTCCGCCCTGACGGGCGCGGCCACCCGGGTGCCCCGGTTGATGTACGACAGCGTTCGACGGCCCGTCAGCACCATCCGGTCCGCGGCGACCACCGCGGCATCGGTCTACCGAACCGTTCGGCCGATAAGCCGACCCGGGTCGTCCCTGGCAACGGATCGCGGTCTGACCCGGCGCCTCGGGGTGCATCAGGTGCCGATGCCGCCGCTTCGGCAAGCGGCGCACCGTTGCGGCGCGGCCTTGAACGACGCTTTCGTCGCCGGGGTGGCGGGTGGACTACGGCTCTACCACGAAAAGCACGGTGTGGCGGTGGGCGACTTGCACATCACGATGCCGATCAGCTTGCGGACCAAAGACGATGGCATGGGCGGGAACCGGATCACGCTGATGCGCTTCGACGTGCCCGTCGGCGAGGCTGATCCGGCAAAGCGAATCGCGGCGATACGGCGGCGCACCGCGGCGGTACGCAACGAAAGGTCGCTGCCGTACACGCAATTGATCGCCGGGGTTCTCAATCTGGCGCCGCGTTGGTACATCGGCTCGGTCCTGCGCCACGTGGATTTTGTGGCCAGCGACGTGCCGGGGGTTCCCGTCCCGGTCTTCCTCGGCGGCGCCGCGGTCCGCGCACAATACGCTTTCGGCCCGACAATCGGATCGTCGGTAAACGTCACCCTGCTCACGTACGTCGACACGTGTGCGCTCGGGTTGAACATCGACACCACCGCGATTCCCGACTACGACGTCTTCCATGACGCGATCGTCGGTGGCTTTGACGAATTGCTCTCTTTGGCAGACTAATTCGAACCCGGGAATTGCAGCCTCAACCGGGCGTGAAGCGGGAGTCGTTGATTAGCAGCCGATCCCGAAACGGTCACAGGCAGGTATCAATCACGGCGACGGTCTGGCACAACGCCATCGATCGACAAATCATGGCACAGGGCGCCTTTGAGGCTTGCTGCCGCGACGACGCGTAGCGCAGGAAGTCCTCGTCCGCCAGCCGAGTCGCGGATTCGTGACGGCGTCCAGGAGGTATCCAAGGCATGACGACGAACTGGGTTCCCGCCCAGACTTCTTGTGGCCCGCACTCTGGTCGCATCCTCGACACCGCGCGGGGCATCCTCATCGGCCTCCGCCGGTGCCCGTCGGAAGCCGCTCTCGACGAATTGCACAGTGCCGCCTTGCGGCACAAGGTGCCGGTATTCGCGATGGCTTGGGCGCTGGTACACCTGGCGGGCGATGGCGAGAAGACACCGAGCTTCACCGATGCGCAGTCCGCGGCTCGGCACGAGTGGGGACCCCTGTTCTCCTCCGCCGCAGTGCCCTGTTGAGCGGGGATCAAGACGTTGGGACGGCCGAGCTTTCGAGGGGGTAACCCGGCCGTCTCCAACTCCAATCACATCGACGCAAGGGTGCGTTCGGAGGGTCGTGCCGTCGGGCTCCGGCCGCAGCCGACTCGGTCCGGGACCGAAATCGGCTATGGGATCAACCTAGTCCGCTGACGCTAGCGCGCCCAGCTCGGCGATTCGGCCGCGGCGCGCAATGCGGCGACGATTTGCGGTTCCTTCTTGAGGAAACGCTCCGTCGGCGCCGGCACCGAGATGGCGACCACGTTGTCACCCACACAACGTCGTGCGACCGCGGCCGCCGAGATCCCCGGGGTGTGTTCGTCGCGGTCGAAAGCGATTCCGGTGCGGCGGATCTCGGCCACCTCGGCGCGGAGCCGGCCGGCGACTTCGGAACCCAACCGGGAGATCGCCGCCTCGGCGTCGGCGTCATCGAGGGCCGCGAGTGCCGCCTTGCCGTTGGCGGTGGACTCCAATGGGAATCGCACGCCGACGGCGGATACCGCGCGAAGGCGATGCGACGATTCGATCTGGTCGACGAACCACATTCGCTGCCCCCGCAGCACCGATAGGTCGACCGTCTCGCCGTCGGTCGCACGTGCCACCCGCTCGATCGTTGGCCGGAAGATCGCCGAGATGTGCGCCGCGTCGGAATTACCGAACCCCAGCAAGCGGTCGCCGAGGGAAAAGCGGCCCTGGGAATCGACACTCGCCAGCCCCACCTCCACCAGGCCCACCAGCAGCCGGCGGGTCGTCGACTTGGCCAGCCCGAGTCGCTCGCCGAGGTCGACCAGGCGTAGCCGCCCGGGGTCGGCGGCGATCTCGTCCAGCGCGGCGGCGGCGCGTCGTAACACCTGGATGCCTTCGTCGCGACCGGTTGGAAAATTTTCCCCCGAGGCCGCCATTTCTGCCACTATAGTGTTCCGCATCGCGAATCACAAAGAACCGAATTGCGAATCAAAGGGGATTCCAGATGAGCGGGCTACCGGCCGGGCGGCACCATTTCCGCGGCGACGACGACTACGAGGCGGCCCGCCGTGGCACCGTGTGGCACCAGCGGGTGCCGGAGCGCTACCCCGACGTGATCGTGCAGGCCGTCGACGCCGACGACATCGTCGCGGGTATCCGCTATGCCACGGCCCACGGGCTCAAGGTCAGCATCGTGTCGGGCGGGCACAGCTTCGCGGCCAGCCACCTGCGCGACGGCTCCGTTCTGCTCGACGTCAGCCGCCTCGACCACGTTTCCATTGACGCGGACAAGGGCCTCGCTCAAGTGGGCCCGGGAAAGGGCGGCAGTCTGCTGATGGCCGACCTGGAGGCGCAGGGCCTGTTCTTTCCCGGTGGTCACTGCAGAGGTGTCTGCCTGGGCGGCTACCTGCTGCAGGGCGGGTACGGCTGGAACAGCCGCATTTTCGGCCCGGCCTGCGAAAGCGTCGTCGGCCTCGACGTCGTCACCGCCGAGGGCGAACAGATTCACTGCGACGCGAGCAATAACGCCGACCTCTACTGGGCTGCCCGAGGCGCGGGGCCCGGCTTCTTCGCTGTGGTCACATCGTTCTACCTGAAGCTCTATCCGCGCCCCGCCGCCTGTGGCACCAGCGTCTATGTCTATCCGTTCGACCTGGCCGACGAGGTTTTCACGTGGACCCGCGCGGTGAGCGCGGAAGTGGATCCTCGGGTCGAGCTGCAGGCCGTGGCCTCACGCGGCGAACCGAACATGGGCATCGACACCCCCGTGATCTCGCTGGCGTCGCCCGCGTTCGCGGACTCCGATGAGGAGGCCGAAAAGGCCCTCGCCCTGTTCGGCACCTGCCCGGTCGCCGACCGGGCCCTCGTCAAGATCCCCTACCTGCCAACCGATTTGCCGACCTGGTATGACGTCGCGATGAGCCACTACCTGTCCGACCACCACTACGCGGTCGACAACATGTGGACTTCGGCGTCGGCCGATGACCTGCTGCCGGGCATCCGGACCATCCTGGACACCATGCCCCCGCATCCGGCGCACTTTCTGTGGCTGAACTGGGGCCCGTGCGCTCCCCGCCAAGACATGGCCTACAGCATCGAAGGCGACATCTATCTGGCGCTCTACGGTTCGTGGAAGGACCCGGCTGACGAGGCGAAGTATGCCGACTGGGCGCGGTCCAACATGGCCGCCATGTCCGAATTCGCCATCGGCATCCAGCTCGCCGACGAAAACCTCGGCCAGCGTCCGGCGCGGTTCGCCAGCGAGGCCGCCATGGCCAAGCTCGACCGGGTGCGCACCGAGTACGACCCCGACGGTTTGTTCAACAGCTGGATGGGACGACTCTGATGGCCGGCAACCTTTATCTGGGGTACCGCGGCGACGACGCGAAGACCCCGTTCGGCAGGTTCTTCACGCCCGAGATGGCCCCGCTGCCACGCCATGTCGTGCAGGCGCTGGAACACGGGCCGCAGGGCGGCATGGCGCTGTTGGCGTTCGACGATGCCGCGCGCGTCGCCGACGACGGATACCAGCAGACCGAGAACGGCTACGGCGTTCTCGACGACGGCGGCTATCACGTGTCGGTGCGCACCGAGATGCCGGGAGTCACCCCGGCGATGTGGTCCTGGTGGTTCGGCTGGCATGGCTGCGACACGCGTCGTTACAAGCTGTGGCATCCGCGTGCGCACCTGTGCGCCGCCTGGAAAGGCCAAGAGCATGACAACCAAGACGCCGGCCCTCGGGACGCCCGGCGCTACATCGGGCGCTGGTCGTTGATCAGCGAGTACATCGGCTCGACAATGCTCAATGGCGCAATCCAATTCGTCGATCCGGCGAAGATGGGCTGCCCGCCCGATAGCGACGGTGCGGTGGCGATCTGCGCCCGGCTGGGCTCCAGCGAGGCCCCGGTGGACGTGGGATGGTTCATCCACCACGTCCGGTCGACCCCGAACGGGGCCGAGATGCGGTCACGATTCTGGATGGGCGGAGGGCATATCGCGGTGCGCAACGTCCCCGGCGTCGCTTCGCGGGCGATGCGCCCGATCGCGTCGCGGGTACTCGGCAATGCGGAGACCAGCGCCCGCAATCTGATGGTGCATTGCGCCCAGGAGATGAATCACCTGGCGGGCTTTCTGCCCGAACTCCACGAAGCGTTCGGCCACGACTAGGCGCATGGGCCCGTTGGGGCGTTCGCGCTATTGCGACGGTGGCAGCTGACGCGGGCCTTCGGGCGAATCCAACTCGGCCGGTCCGTCCCGCTGCGTCAGTTCGGCGTTGTCTCCGAGGTCGGCCGAGCCCAGCGATAGGCCGTGTCGCCCTCGGCTCGCTAGCCGCGGGTGGGACCCCGGCGTGGGCTCCGGACGAGACGAGTCGATGAATCCTGCGGCGGCGGGGCGGGATTCGGTAGCCGCCGACGACCGCTCGCCGACATCGGAACTTTCCGCGTCGACCGTGACTCGGTGGGTGCGCCGCAGCGCGAAGGTGATCTCCTCGACCTCCTCGAAGACATGACGCGCGGTGCGCAGCGGCGCAGTCGTGCTGTCGATCACCCGCGCCACGAACGGCGGCACCAGCGGGCGAACCCACCGCGCCGCGGCCTTGGTGGCGTCCGGAATCGACGGGATCAGCGACGTGCCACGCTCTTCGGGGGGCGCAACGTCGCGTTGGACGGGCGCGGGCAAGTTCTCCACGCCTGCGGGCCGCGCCGGGGCAGGCTGGCCGACGATCGCGCGGCTGGCAGCCTCGGCTTCCGCGGCGATCGGCAGGTAGATGTCTTCAGCGGCCGGCTCGAAGGTGCGTTGCGACGACGCCCGGACCGGGGTATCGAAAGCGTCCGCGATTCGCCGGCGTTGCTGCTCGCGATCGATTTCGGTCTGGGCCTCGATGGCAAGCCGCGCCTGCGTGAGTTGGTGCTCGGCCCACAAGATTTCGGCCTGGCGGCGAACCTCGGCCCGCTTGATCGCGATCGCGGTGTCCGCCTCGAGTTCGGCGTGTTCGCGCTCGGCGCGCGCCGCCGCATGGCGATCGTGGGTGGTCTCGCCGCGCCACCGCGCCAGGATCAGGGGCAGCAGGTAGAGCAGCACGCAGAACGCGATCGTCAGCAGCCGCAACGTCAGCGCGCCGGCGTCAGCCGAAGTCAGGTCGTTCATCGCGACCCAGCGCGCGCCGACGCCACGATCGGCGTCCACGATCACACCATGGCTCGCCTCTTCGAGTGCTCGCTCCTGGTGGGAGATCTCGGCGTCCAACGCGGGCGCTTGCCGGTCCCGAGCCGCCAGCGCATTGTTCAGTTCACGCTGGGCGTCCGCGAGAAGCTCGTCCGCCGTGCGTGTTTCGGGTCCCGCACCGGGGACACCCGTGATCCGGGTTTGCGGGCAGGCGGGGGTGGGGTGGTATTCGCAGCGCGCGATGACCAGGGCCTGATCCTGCTGCTGGTGGGCCCGGTCGACGGCGCCGTCGAGCGCGGTGCGCTCAGCCCTGGTTTGTTGCAGGGACGCCGATGCCCGAGCTACCGCCGGCGCCGAGCCGGCGTTGCGCAGGGCGCGTTCGTCTAGACGGTGGTCGATCGAGCCGGATAGCAGGACCATTGCGGCCAGCTCGGCGACGACGACGCCGAGCGCAGCCGCGACAACCGCGCGTCCCGCGACGCCGGGCCGGCCCCGGGTGGACCGCGAGGTGGTGGCCCGGGTGACCGCGCCGACCAGCAGGCCGAAGACAAGGGTCGGCGGCACGACGGAAAGGAGCGACCAGCGAGCCGACTCGCTGACCGCCAGGGCCGCGACGAGCCAGGCCAGCACGGTCCCGAACAGCACGACCGCGCCGGCCCCGGTTTCCGCGGCGTGCGTGGACTGCTCGTGGCGCTCAGCCGGCTCGCGCCATTGCCCGCCGCCAAGCCAGGTCAGCAGCCCCGCCAGGGACGGGGCCGAGCGCTGCTCGGTAACTTCCTGGGCGCACATCAACAACACCTCCCAAGCCACCAAGCCTCCCAGGCCACCCCCCGCCGCACCGAATCGAAGCGGCGCACGTGTGGCGCGCTTCACAACCCGACGCAGCCGCCGGCGATCCCAGCGAGGGTGTCGTCGCGGGCCTGGATTTCCTGCGACGCGTGCAGATCAGCGACGGTTCCGGCGGCCGACGTGAGACGGTATAAGCCTATGGAGAACCACGATTATGTTACCTACGAAGAGTTCGGACGGAGATTCTTCGAGGTCGCTGTCACCCCCGAGCGTGTCGCCGCCGCATTGGCCGACATCGCCGGCAACGAGTTCGCCATGGAGCCCATCGCGCAGGGGCCCGGCGGGATCGCGAAGGTCAGCGCCAACGTCAAGATTCACGAGCCCAAAGTCACGCGCCGCCTGGGTGACAGCATCACGTTCAACATCCACATCCCCTTGTCGATCGATCTGCTGCTCGACCTCCGGCTCGACAAGCAGCGGTTCGTCGTCTCCGGGGATATCGCGTTGCGGGCCACGGCGCGAGCCGCCGAGCCGCTGCTGCTGATCGTCGACGTCGCGAAACCGCGGCCCTCCGACATCACCGTCAACGTGTCGTCCAAGTCCTTCCGCGGCGAGGTGTTGCGCATCCTCGCGGGCGTTGATGGCGAGATCCGCCGATTCGTCGCCCAGTACGTCGCCGAGGAGATCGACGCGCCGCAGTCGCAGGCCGCGCAGATAATCGACGTGGCGCACCAATTGGCGGAGGTCTGGCCCTAACGGCGCGGCCGACGCATAGCCTCGGCCGTGCCGGGGTACCCAGTGCACGTTGCGCGCCGATCGCCTGCGTTGTCCCGCTGGCGCCGGCCGCGATCACCGTCGGGGGAGGAGCGAGGAAGACTTGGCACGCGTAGATGTTTCGGTGTCGTCGCAGGTAGACCCGGAGGCCGCCTGGAAGCTGGCATCCGACCTGAGTCGATTCGACGAGTGGATGACGATTTTCGCCGGCTGGCGCAGCCCCGTGCCCGCCCAGATCGAGGAGGGAACCTGCGTTTCGTCGTGCGTGAAAGTCAAGGGGTTCCGCAACGTCATCCACTGGACGGTCACTCGCTACGACGAACCGAAATCGATTGAGCTACAAGGACGTGGCCGCGGTGGGATTCGCCTTGGGGTGGCGATGACCGTCACCGACAAAGATCCCGGCACCGATTTTCATCTCACCGCGGACCTTAAGGGCGGGCTGCTCAGCGGGCCGATCGGAGCGTTGGTCGCCCGGGTGCTTCGCTCCGACGTGGAAAAGTCCGTCAAGAACCTAGCCAATCTGCACTAAACGTCGCCCTGAGCGCTACCGCGCCGCGTGGCCGATCGCCCATTCCCGTTCCACCTGGCGAATCCGCCTGCGGTCCATGGCAAGCCAGTCCAGGCCGGCCCCGAAAGCGAGCAGGGCGACGATCGCGGCGGCAACGCCCGCGCCGGCGTGCCCGAGCGCGAACGTGGCCACGCACACCACGAACGCCAGGGCGGCAGCCCCGACGATGACGAGCCCGGGTGTGCGCTGCAAACCGCGCGCCGGCTCGGCGTGGCGCCGGTGGAGGATGCGATCATGGTCGACGGGAGTGTGTCGCATGGGCGTCTCCTCTGGTCGCTTCCGTTCGGCCGCTTCCGTGGTGCTACCCGGATTGCCGTCCGAACAAACGACGTGAGGCTTGGCCGACGAGCGCCCAGCGCTACCTCCTACAGCGTCTGGTGCCGCCCGAAGTACTTGTGGTCCTCGCTGTAACCGCCGTAACCGCTCCCGATGTCGCGGTAGTCGGCAACGAACTCGATTCCTTTGATCCACTTCACGAGCTTGAAGCCGTGCTGCAATTCGTTGCGCAGCCGCAGCGGCCTGCCGTGCATATAGGGGAGGGGTTGGTCGTTCATGTTGTAGGCGAGCATCGTCATGTGGTGGTCCATCTGGCCGATGTGATGGGCATTGTAGTAGATGCCGCCCGTCGCGCCGAGGCCCATCGAATAGAACACCGCCCATTTGGCTTCCGGCAGCGGTTTGACGATGTCCATGATCGTCTTCATCTGCACGCCACCCCATTTGGCGACGCCCGACCAGGCTTGGATGCAGAAGTGCTGGCTGATCTGCTCGTGGTAGGGGAGCGCCATCAAGTCCTCGAGCGAGAACTCCATCGGGTGCTCGACCAGACCATAGACCTTGAGCCGCCAGTCCTTGAAGTCGTTCTGCTCGAGTTCTTTGTACTCAACGGTCTCCGGCAGGCGGCCGTTGCGCCAGTGGTGCGGTGAGATGTCCTTTTCGGTGAAGGCGCCGGGCTTGGGGTCAAGCTGTTCCAGCATCCGCTGGAACGGTCCGACGAGCGCGTATCCGACCCGCTGAATCACGCGCGGATGGCGAATGGTGAAGGGAGTGGCCCAAACCCACGCGATCGCCGTCAGCACCATGGCCGCGGCGAAAATCCCGAAGCCTACCCAGCTGTTGTCGTCGCGGGAGGCGAACATGTGGTTGAGGTTCCGCAGCGCGCTGGTGGTCAACACCATCGTGACGTGCACCAGGATGAAGAACAGGAAGTAGACCAGCACCACGAAATGCAGCGACCGCGCGTGTTGAATGCTCAACCGCTTGCTGAGCCAGTGAACGCGCTGCGACAGTGCCGGTGACATTCCCAGTCCGGTGATCAATGCTGCCGGAGCGGCGATGAAAACCGTTGTGAAGTAGGACAGCAACTGCAGGCCGTTGTAGGCGACCCACCCGTTGTCGGTCGGCCAGTCCAGCGACAGGTACTGGATGGCCACCGACGCCGCGTTGGGGAAGACGTCCCAGCTCGTGGGCACGATGTGCCGCCACTGTCCCGTGGCGAACAGGAGTACATAGAAAACCGCCCCGTTGACGAGCCACAGCACGTCGACGCCGAGGTGCCACCACCGGGCCAGCCCGATGGAGTGCCGGAACCCGGGTAGCCCCAATTGCGGTGGCAGGGCCACGGTGTCGGCGTTGGCGGTCCACAGCTCGTCGTCCGGCACCGGTGGGCCGACCCGCAGCCACTCGTCCTTACCCGGGGTGGCGTTGCGGCTGAAGTAGAGCCGGGGATGGTCGCAGAGGATCTGGATTCCCGTCCTGATGATGAACATCATCATGAAAAGGTTGAAGAAGTGTGTCCAACCGATCCAGGCCGGCAGGCCGGGGGTGACACCGGCGCTGTCCGTCCCGGGGTGACGCTGGATGAACGACTGCACGGCAGGCATGTTGTGCAGGCCTTTGCCGACTGCCACCCCGGCGATCAGCAGGGCAAAGCCGATGGGGATCAGCCAGAGCAGGTTGAACCATCGGTCGCGGCCGATGCGCAGCTTCGGGGCGGTCGCCCGCCTGGTGAGATCGAAGCCACCACCGTAGGTTTCGACGTCGATGACGTCTTCGGCGGTGTGAATTTCGTCGCGGTAGTCCGGGGAGGAATCCAGCGGCGTGCCCACTGCCAGTGTCGTCACGTTGCCGTTCGGTGCCGCGTGTCCTCCGGTGGGCCCGACGGAATTGACGTTCAGGTTCCGATGTTCGGTGTTCGTCACGCGGCCGAAATTACACGAACGAGGTTGGATTAATTGGACTCAATCGGGAAGGAAAGCGCCGCGACGGGCGTGACCGGCCCGTGCGGCGGCCGGCGACTGTTGCCGACAGGCAAAATCCGCATTGGCATGAATCGTCACTGCGGCAACTGCCGGATAAACCGCTGATTTTCGCCGCATTTGCGGTTGCTTAAGAGTCGCTGTGAGTTTCGGCATAACTTTCTGGATGCTGCCCGCTGGGCGTCGCGCGGGGCAATCGGTGCGTCGGCTTGTCGCCCAACAGCCGGTGCTAGCCCGCGTCGCGCGGCCGCAACCGGCGGACCGACCGGGTCTCGATGGCATTGATGGTCAACGCCCGGCGGGCGATGCGCCAACGGTCGGTCCGCTCGTACTCGTCGTCGTAGCGCAGATGCCAGACCACGTCGACAAGCTCGTCGCCGCGCTGGTCCCAGTGGTGCGCGATGCACGCAACGCGCCCACGGGCGGCGCCCGGCCGGGCGGCCTGGTCGTACACCTCGCCGACGATTGCGTGCTCGGTGCGGGCGACTGCCGCGACGGCGGCGACCGCGGCGGCGATGGCGTCTCGCCCGCGATGTGTTTGGATCGGCTCCAGCGCCCTGGGCGGTTCGGGCACCGAGAGCACGGCGGTGTCGGTGAATAGCGCTGCGACAGAATCGAATCGACGCTCGTCCACGTCGGCCGCGTATCTGTGCACCAAGTCGCTGAGCGCCGCCCGGTCGTCGGCTGACAGGGTCATCGGGATCACGCGATCAACGAGAGCCGCTGCGCGCACGCCGACAGCATGTCCTTGGCCTGCTCGATGTCGGCGGTCGGCGGCATGGCCAACACAAGCCGGTCGGCGCCCTGATCGGCCAGGCTGCCGGCGCGCTCGGCGTCGATCTTGGTGACCAGGTGGCCAAGTGAAAGTTCCAGGGCCGCCGGATCACGTCCGGCCGACGACGCCTCTTCACGCATCAGTGCAATCAGCGACGCGAGTTCGGGACCGCTGACGCCGAGCGGTTGGAAGCCGTCTCCCAAGCGACCCGCGCGGCGGGCCGCCGCCCGGCTGTGCCCGCCGATGTGGATAGGGAGACGTTCGCGGGCAAGGGGTTTGGGGTAGCACATGACATTGCGGAAGTTGAAGAACTCTCCGTGATGCGACACTCCCTGCGGCTGGTCGGCCCATAGCGC
Source organism: uncultured Actinomycetota bacterium (assembly GCA_963820045.1). Lineage (GTDB taxonomy): Bacteria > Actinomycetota > Actinomycetes > Mycobacteriales > Mycobacteriaceae > Mycobacterium. Next base: position 970,364 of record CAWFYN010000004.1, on the reverse strand, counting down.
ACGTAGGACGGCGACCTGCTCGTCGGCCCGCCTGCCCCGGCTATCGAACTCCGCGCCGCACGCCTCGACCTCTTCTTTGAGCCAGCCGACACCGACGCACAGCCGCAGTCTGCCGCCCGAGAGCACATCAAGGGTCGCCGCACGTTTGGCGAGCACGACCGGATGATGGTTGGGCAACACCAGCACCCCGGTGGCCAAACCCAGCCGGGTGGTGTGGCCCGCCAAGAATGCGAGCAATTCCAGCGGGTCGGGGATTGGACAGTCCGCCGCCATGCCGACGCGTCCCGATTTGTCATAGGGATACACGCTGTCGTATGAGGTGGCCAGGACGGTGTGTTCGGCGACGATGATCGATTCGAACCCGCATCGCTCTAGGTGCCCCGCGAAGCTCACCATCCAACCAGGGTCCGAGGTGACGCCCTCGGTCACCGGGGCCACCACGGATACCTTCATGGCCTCAGAAGCTAACAGGCGCGCTGTCGACGGCCGCGGGCGCGATTGCACTGCGCACGGCCTCGGCCAGGGTGGCCGCCCGAACATCGGTGAACACGTCCTCGAGCATCAGCGCGCGGCCGTCGGGGTCGGTCAGCGGAATTCGCCAGTTGGGGTATTCGTCGGTGGTGCCGGGCTGGTTCTGGGTCCGCCGGTCACCCACCGCGTCGGTCAGGGCCACGCCCACCAGCCGCGACGGTGTTCGCCCCAGGTAGCGATAGAGGGCGAGCACGATCCGTGTCCAGGTCGTCTTCGCCGTCGCCAAGCAACCCCACCCGGGTCAACTCGGCCATCCAGGCCGCCAGCTCGGCCCGGTTCGATGCGAGCTCCTCCTCGGCGGGGCGGGTCAGCAATCCCAGGGATTCGCGCAGCCGAACATGGTCGCCCGCCAGATAGCCCGCGGTCGGCGGCAGATCGTGGGTGGTCACCGAGGACAGGCAGTAGTCCCGCCAGCGCTCGGCGGGCAATGGACCACCGTTTCCGTCCCGGTCCAGCTCGAACCACAGGATCGACGTGCCGAGCAGGCCGCGCAACAGCAGGTAGTCGCGCACCCACGGTTCGACCGTGCCGAGATCCTCGCCGACGACCAGCGCCCCGGCGCGGTGTGCTTCCAGGGCGACGATGCCGATCATCGCCTCATGGTCGTAACGCACGTACGTGCCCTCGGTGGGCGCCGCTCCCTCCGGGATCCACCACAGCCGGAACAATCCGATGATGTGGTCGATGCGTACGCCGCCGGCGTGCCGCAGCACCGCACGGATCAACGCCCGAAAGGGGTCGTACTCCTGCGCATCCAGCCGATCGGGCCGCCACGGCGGCTGGGACCAGTCCTGACCGAGTTGGTTGAACTCGTCCGGCGGTGCGCCGGCGGTGACGCCCAGTGCCAGCACATCCTGCATGGCCCACGCGTCGGCGCCGTTCGGATGCACGCCGACGGCCAGGTCGTGCATCACGCCCAGCGCCATTCCGGCCCGGACCGCCCGCGACTGCGCCGAGGCGAGTTGTTCGTCGAGTTGCCACTGCAGCCACCGATGGAAATCGACTGCTCCGGAATGCTTTTCGACAAAATCGGCGACACCGGGTGCGTGGGGATGCTGCAGCGACTCCGGCCAGCAGTGCCAGTCGTCGCCGTACTTCTCGGCCAGGGCGCACCAAGTGGCGAAGTCGTCGAGCGCGCGGCCCTCGCGGGCGCGGAAGGCTTCGTAGGACAACTCACGGCCCGCCGACCGCGGAACCCGATGCAGCAGCTCGAGCGCGGCGCGCTTCGCCGCCCACGCGCTGTCGCGATCGATCGCGTCGAGGCGGGCGGCTCGCTGTTGCACGTCGGAACGCAGCCGCCGCAGCCGACTGCGCTTGGGCAGCTCGGCCAACTCGGGAATCGCCTCCACATGAAGGTAGATCGGGTTGACGAACCGCCGCGACGTCGGCAGGTAGGGCGAGGGCTCCATACTTGCGGTCGGCCCAGAAAACCCAGCCGCGTGCAGCGGATTGACCAATACATAGTCGGCGCCGTGCCGCGACGCCGACCACACCGCCAGGTCGGTCAGATCCGTCAGATCGCCGACCCCCCACGATTGCCTGGAGCGCACGCTGTACAGCTGGGCGGCCAGACCCCAGGCCCGTCGGGCGCCGAGCCGCTCGGGCAGCCCGAGCCAATCCGGGGTCACGATCAGCGCGGTGCTGGTCTCACCGGCGCCGGAACGCAGATGCACCCGGTGATACCCCAGCGGCAGGTCGGCCGGCAGCACGAAGCTGGCCTCGCCCACCCAGCGGCCGTCCAGGTCGAAAGGCGGGGTGAAGTTGTCGACCTGCTGGATCCCGCCGCGTACGGTGCCGTCCTCGAGCTGCAACCAGACCTCGGCGGGATCGCCGTGGGTCACATGCACCCAGAACCGCGTTGGCTCACCGGTGCGGCCGACGATGGTCGCCGGCAGCCGTCGCGTCCAATGCGCCCGCAGCTTCGCGGTCAGGGCCACGTTGCGCTCCTGCTCGGTGCCGGCGGCGACGCCGAACGCGGCCAACACGGCCACCAGCGTGGGTTCCGGGACCAGCGCCCGCCGCCCGGTCCAGTCCTGGTACTCGGTCGCGATGCCGTATCTGCTGGCAAGTTCGACCAGCGAGGGCGCGAGCTCACTCATACCGCTCATCTTGCTGCCAGAATTCGCCGACCGACCAATCGGGGAGAGGCGGCGCGTCGCAGGCGCGCGCCACGGCCCTTTGCCGACCGGTGGTGCGCCCACCCATTCGCTGCGGGCGCCCGCTCAACAGGACGAGCCGGCCATTCGCCATTACGATGCCCTCAGGAGACATGAGGAGTCCGGGCGGGATCGGCGGGGTAATCAGAAGTGCCAGCTCAACGGCGCCTGGCGCGCCGCCCCGGGCGGCATCCGCGGCGGGCCGACACCTCCGGATAAAGAGATGTGGCAGCGAACGCCATCGGCGCCGCATGGCGAGGTACCCACTGGTGCCTTACGGTTGTCGATGTAATTCGCGCGATGGACAATATCCTGGCGTTCTAGCAGACCGGATGGTGAATTAACGTGGCGGAAGAGAGACGCGGGTCGGGATACGGCCTCGGGCTGTCGACGCGGACTCAGGTGACCGGCTACCAGTTCCTCGCCCGCCGCACCGCGATGGCGCTGACCCGGTGGCGCGTGCGCATGGAGGTCGAGCCGGGACGGCGCCAGACGCTGGCCGTGGTGGCCTCGGTTTCGGCGGCGCTGGTGATCTGCCTGGGCGCGCTGCTCTACTCGTTCCTCAGCCCGGCGGGCCAGGTCGGGGATTCGCCGATCATCGCCGACCGCGACTCCGGCGCGCTGTACGTCCGCGTGGGTGACAAGTTGTACCCTGCGCTGAACCTGGCGTCGGCGCGGCTGATCACCGGCCGCCCGGACAACCCGCACCTGGTCAAGTCCAACCAGATCGCCAACCTGCCGCGCGGCCCGATGGTCGGCATCCCGGGCGCGCCGTCGAACTTCCACACCACGAGTCCGTCCACCTCGTCGTGGCTGGTGTGCGACACCGTCGCCACCTCGACCGGTGTCAGCGCACCATCCGGGGTGACCGTGACCGTGATCGACGGCAACCCCGACCTCAGCAACCACCGGCACGTGCTGAACGGGTCGGACGCGGTGGTGCTGAGCTACGGCGGGGACGCGTGGGTGATCCGCGAGGGACGCCGCTCAAGTATCGACGCAACGAACCGGTCGGTGCTCTTGCCGCTCGGGCTGACGCCAGAGCAGGTCGGCCAGGCGAAGCCCATGAGCCGCGCCCTGTTCGACGCCTTGCCGGTGGGCCCCGAACTGACCGTGCCGCAGGTGCAGAACGCAGGCGCCGCGGCGTCGTTCCCGGGCGCGCCCGGCCCGATTGGCACGGTGATCGTCACACCGCAAATCAGTGGGCCGCAACAGTATTCGCTGGTGCTGGCCGACGGCGTGCAGACGCTGCCGCCGTTGGTGGCCCAGATCCTGCAGAACGCCGGGCCGGGCAACACCAAACCGGTGACCGTGGAACCGTCCGCGCTGGCGAAGATGCCCGTGGTCAACAAGCTGGACCTGTCCTCCTACCCCGACGCCCCGCTGAACGTGGTCGACACCCGGGAGAACCCGTCGACCTGCTGGTGGTGGCAGAAGACCTCCGGTGAAAACCGGGCCCGCATTCAGGTCGTGTCCGGCGCGACCATTCCGGTCGCGGCCAAGGACGAGAACAAGGTGGTGTCGCTGGTCAAGGCCGACAAGACCGGTCGCGAAGCCGACCAGGTCTACTTCGGCCCCGACTACGCAAACTTCGTGGCCGTCACCGGCAACGATCCCGGCGCCAAGACGACGGAATCGCTGTGGTGGCTGACGGATGCGGGCGCCCGGTTCGGCGTCGACGACACACGCGAGGTGCGTGAGGCGTTGGGCCTGAAGACGAAACCGAGCCTGGCGCCGTGGGTGGCGCTGCGGCTGCTCCCACAAGGTCCGACCCTGTCGCGAACGGACGCGCTGGTGGAGCACGACACCCTACCGATGGATATGAACCCAGCAGAATTGGCGGTACCTAAGTGAAACGCGGATTCGCGCGGCCGACACCGGAGAAGCCTCCGGTCATCAAGCCGGAGAACGTTGTCCTTCCCACACCGCTGAGCATTCCGCCGCCGGAAGGCAAGCCGTGGTGGCTGATCGTGGTCGGCGTCGTCGTCATCGGCCTGCTGATCGGCATGGTCGCCATGACCTTCGCCAGCGGCTCACACGTGTTCGGCGGTGCCGGCTCGATGTTCCCGATCCTCATGGTCGGTGGCGTGCGATGATGATGTTCGGCGGGCGGTTCGGCGGTCGGCAGCAGATGTGCCGGCCCAAGCTGGACGCGATGCGCGCCCAGTTCATGCTGATGCTGGACATGCTGCGCGAGACCGCCCACGAGTCCGCCGACAGCATGGACGCCAACTACCGCTGGTTCCACCCGGCGCCCACCACGCTGGCGGCCGCGGTGGGAACGTCGCGGATGTGGGAACGCAAGCCCGACGGCAAGGACCTCAACTTCGGTGTGGTCCGCGTCGGCGTTGGCATGACGCGCCCCGAGGTGACCTGGGGTGAGCCGCAGAACATGCCGACCGAGATCGAGCTGGAGCCGGCGACGGGCAAGGCGCTGCAGGAATTCGGGCGCTACCAAAGCGTCGCCTACAACCTGCCCAAGATGATCTCGCTGCTCGTCGAACCCTGGTACGCGCTCGACGGCGAACGCGAGCGGGTGCTGGGACTGATGCGGGCGATCATCTGCCAGCTGGCGTTCTCGCACGGCCCCGACCACGTGCAGATGGTCGTGGTCACTTCGGATCTCGACGAGTGGGACTGGGTGAAGTGGCTGCCGCACTTCGGTGACCCCCGTCGTCAGGACGCTGCGGGGAACGCGCGAATGGTCTACAGCTCGGTACGCGAGTTCGCCGCCGAACAGTCCGAATTATTCGCCGGCCGTGGCTCTTTCACGCCCCGGCACGCCAGTTCGTCGGCGCAAACTCCGACGCCCCACACGGTGATCGTCGCCGACGTCGTCGACCCCCAGTGGGAGTACGTCATCAGCGCCGAAGGCATCGACGGGGTGACGTTCTTCGACCTGACCGGCTCCTCGATGTGGACATCGGTCCCGGAGCGCACCTTGCGGTTCGACGACAAGGGCGTGATCGAGGCGCTGCCCCGCGACCGCGACACCTGGATGGTGATCGACGAGAAGCCGTGGTTCTTCGCGCTGACCGACCACATCAGCACCGCGGAGGCGGAGGAATTCGCCCAGGAGCTGGCGCGCTGGCGGCTCGCCGAGGCCTACGAAGAGATCGGTCAGCGGGTGGCCCACATCGGCGCCCGAGACATCATGGCCTACTACGGAATTGACGACCCGGGCCGCATCGACTTCGAGGCGCTGTGGGGGGCCCGCACCGACACGATGGGCCGGTCACGGTTGCGGGCGCCGTTCGGTAATCGCTCCGACAACGGCGAGCTGCTGTTCCTGGACATGAAGTCGCTGGACGAGGGCGGCGACGGCCCGCACGGCGTCATGTCGGGAACGACCGGTTCGGGTAAGTCGACCCTGGTGCGAACCGTGATCGAGTCGCTGATGCTCGGCCACCCGCCGGAGGAGCTGCAGTTCGTGCTGGCCGACCTCAAGGGTGGCTCGGCGGTCAAGCCGTTCGCCGGCGTGCCGCACGTGTCGCGGATCATCACCGACCTGGAAGACGACCAGGCGCTGATGGAGCGCTTCCTCGACGCGCTGTGGGGCGAGATCGCCCGCCGCAAGGCGATATGCGACGGCGCCGGCGTCGACGACGCCAAGGAGTACAACTCGGTCCGGCTCAGGATGCAGGCCCGCGGCCAGGACATGGCGCCGCTGCCGATGCTCGTGGTGGTCATCGACGAGTTCTACGAATGGTTCCGCATCATGCCGACCGCGGTCGACGTGCTCGACTCGATCGGCCGCCAGGGCCGCGCCTACTGGATCCACCTGATGATGGCGTCGCAGACCATCGAAAGCCGCGCCGAGAAGCTCATGGAGAACATGGGTTACCGGCTGGTGCTGAAAGCGCGCACCGCCGGTGCGGCGCAGGCGGCCGGCGTGCCGAACGCGGTGAACCTGCCGGCGAAGGCGGGTCTGGGCTACTTCCGGCGCAGCCTCGAGGACGTCGTCCGGTTCCAGGCCGAGTTCCTGTGGCGCGACTACCTCCCCCGCGGGCTCACCGATGACGGCGACGAAGCGCCGGCGTTGGTGCACAGCATCGATTACGTTCGCCCGCAACTGTTCACCAACTCGTTCACCCCGCTCGAGGTCAGCGTGGGCGGACCGGACCTCACGCCGGCCGCCATCACGAACGGCGAGACGCTCGAGGCCGACGGCGCGGCGCGCGAGGACGACGACATCGAGGGCATCAGATTCCGAAGGTCGGCACGGTGATCATCGATCAGCTGCGCAAGATCGACTTCGAGCCCTACCGGTTGTGGCAGCCGCCGCTGAACCAGCCCGTCGCCATCGACGAATTGGTCAACCGGTTCCTTCACCACCCGTGGCAGGAGGACTACGGCACGGCACGCGACCTGGTCTTCCCGATCGGGATCATCGACCGTCCGTTCAAGCACGACCAGCCGCCCTGGACGGTCGACACCTCCGGTCCGGGCGCCAACGTGCTGATCCTGGGCGCCGGCGGTTCGGGCAAAACGACGGCGCTGCAGACGCTGATCTGCTCGGCAGCGATGACCCACACCCCCGAGCAGGTCCAGTTCTACTGCCTGGCCTACAGCAGCACCGCGTTGACCACCGTCGCCCGGCTTCCGCACGTGGGTGAGGTGGCCGGTCCGACCGATCCGTACGGTGTGCGCCGAACCGTGGCCGAACTGCTGGCGTTGGTGCGCGAACGCAAGCGCAGCTTCCTCGAATACGGGATCGCCTCGATGGAGGTGTTCCGACGCCGCAAGTTCGGCGGCGAGCCCGGCCCGGTCCCCAACGACGGGTTCGGCGACGTCTACCTGGTCATCGACAACTACCGGGCGCTGGCCGAAGAGAACGAGGTGCTCATCGAGCAGGTGAACGTGATCATCAACCAGGGGCCCTCGTTCGGGGTGCACGTGGTGGTCACCGCCGATCGCGAATCGGAGCTGCGACCGCCGGTGCGCAGCGGCTTCGGCTCCCGGGTCGAGTTGCGACTGGCGGCCGTGGAAGACGCCAAGCTGGTGCGTTCCCGGTTCGCCAAGGACGTTCCGGTCAAGCCGGGCCGCGGCATGGTCGCGGTCAACTACGTCCGGCTGGACTCCGACCCGCAGGCCGGTCTGCACACGCTGGTGGCTCGGCCCGCGCTGGCCGGCACCCCTAACTACGTGTTCGAGTCCGACAGCATCATCGACGCGGTCAGTCGCCTCACGAGCGGTGCAGGCCCCGCCGGTGCGCCGGCTCCCCGCCCGCTTCGACGTGGAGCAATTGCGGGAGCTGGCCGCACGAGACACCCGCCAAGGGGTCGGCGCGGGCGGAATCGCTTGGGCCATCTCCGAATTGGATCTGTCGCCGGTCTATCTCAATTTCGCCGAGAATGCGCACCTGATGGTGACGGGCCGGCGCGAATGTGGGCGTACCACCGCGCTGGCCACCATCATGTCCGAAATCGGCCGGCTGTACGCGCCGGGAGCCACCAGCGCGCCCACGCCACCGGCCGGCCAGCCGTCGGCACAGGTGTGGCTGGTGGACCCGCGGCGTCAGCTGCTGACCACACTCGGTTCGGACTATGTCGAGAAGTTCGCGTACAACCTCGACGGCGTCCAGGCGATGATGGGCGAGCTGGCGGCGGTCCTGGCCGGCCGTGAACCACCGCCCGGTCTGTCCGCGGAGGAGTTGTTGGCGCGGTCGTGGTGGAGCGGCCCGGAGATCTTCCTGATCGTCGACGACATCCAGCAGCTGCCGGCGGGCTTCGATTCGCCGCTGCACAAGGCCGCGCCGTGGGTGACCAGGGCCGCCGACGTCGGGTTGCACGTGCTCGTCACGCGCACCTTCGGTGGCTGGTCTTCGGCGGGCAGCGACCCGATGTTGCGGGCGCTGGCCCAGGCGAATGCGCCGTCTGCTGGTGATGGACGCCGACCCGGACGAGGGCTTCATCCGCGGCAAGATGAAGGGTGGCCCGCTGCCCCGTGGTCGAGGCCTGCTGATGGCCGAGGACACCGGTGTGTTCGTGCAGGTCGCCGCGACCGAGTTTCGCAAATAGGGTCTGAGGACAGCCGCTGCGCTGGGATTGGCCTTGTGTCAGCCCCAGCGCAGCGGCAACTCCTTGAGCGCGAAACTCTTTGACGGGAAATTGATTTCGGGGACGTAGTCCGCCGGCACGTCGAAGTCGGGAATCTGCCTGAGCCATTCTCCGACGATCACCGTCAGTTCGATCCGCGCCAGGTGAGACCCCAGGCAGCGGTGCGGTCCGCCCCCAAATCCCCAGTGCCGATGCACCTTTCCGTCCATGACCAGCTCGTTGGTAGACGTGGCGTCGCTGTCGTCGCGGTTGACCGCGGCCATGCACAACCGCACGGACGTGCCCGGGGGCAACGTCATGCCGCCGACTTCGACGAACTCGGTAGTGATCCGGGGCGCCACCGGCGCCGATGGCTCCAGCCGGACGATCTCTTCGATGAAAACCCGGATCTGCCTGGGGTCGTCGCGAAGCAACTCGCGCAGCTGGGTCGGCGCGCCAATTCGAACAGGCAGAATCCGATCGCCGCCGTCACCGTGTCCAGACCCGCCAGGATCAGCAGGTGGCTCATGCCCAGCAGTTCCAGATCGCTGAAGTCGCCCTCGCTGGCCATGACCTGCGACAACATGTCAGACCCGGGTTTTGCCGGCGTTGCTGGATCGCATCGACCAGATATGCCAGCAGCTGCTGGCCCTGCTCGAGGTCGGCCTGAGTGAGGTAGGGCTTGTCGCCGACGACGGCGTCCTTCCAACCGATCAGGCGATCGCGATCCTCCAACGGCAGCCCGTAGAGGTCCATGAAGACCTGAAACGGGTACAGGCGCGCGAAATCCGCCATCACTTCGCACTTGCCCTGGCCGGCAAGCGCAGCGATCATCTCGGCGGCGTGCCGCTCCAGCACCGGCCGGGACGTACTCAGTCCGTGCGGGCTGAAGAAGGGCTGCAGCACTTTCCGGTAGCGGGTGTGCTGCGGCGGGTCGAAAGCCAGCGGCAGCACCGGCAATGGGTGGCCGGGAGGCTGAAGGATCGTCGATGAAAAGACCTTCGGGTTGCGCAGCGCGGCCAGCACGTCTTCGCGGCGGGTGATGTAGTAGTGGCCGTTCATGAACACCACCGGCCCGGCGTCGCGCAGCGTCTTCCACCCGACGCCTCGGTCCGCGGCCATCGGCAACTTCTCGAAATTGAGCCGCGGTAGGTGGAACGTGGCTTGCTGGCTCTCGCCAGGAGTGCTCATGCGCCCAGTCTCCGCTTGTCTGTCGTCTTCTTCCAACCGCTCCGGCGGGGACTTCGTCGGCGCCGAACTCTTGCTGGCACTCCAATATCGCATGTGTCGGCAAAGGGACACGAATCCGAGTGCTGGGCGATTGCGAGACTCACGGTGGCCGGCGCGCCCGGCGCCATCTTCCGGACTTCACCGACCGGCTAATCTACGTCTCGATTCGTTAAGCGCGATCTCGCTCAATCTGCGGAGTCGTCAGGGAGGAAACCGGTGAGGGTTCGTCTCGAAAAGTCGAAATGTGTAGGCCACGCCCAGTGCTATGCCGTCGATCCGGAATCTGTTCCCGATAGACGACTCGGGCTATTCGATCCTGGAAGAGCACGAGGTGAGACCCGAGGATGAGCAGTTGACGCGCGACGGTGTCGCTTCCTGCCCGGAGATGGCGTTGATTATCGAAGAGGACTGACGGTCAAGCACGCGACGGGGAGCCGGCGAACCAGCAGGTCCACCCGGCGCGTAAGCAAACCGCGGATGAACACCCAGTTGCCGGAACATGAACGACAGTGACGGGGAATGAACAGTGGCTGGCCTGGAATGAACAGTTGGCTTCGCGTATCGGGCGTGCCTTCGATAACAAACTAATCTCATTGGCGAGCGACAGTTCGGGCACAAGCGTAGACTGTCGCTCGGTTGCTGACAGCGGGGATCAATCGAGGCTAAAGGTGCACGTTGTTCCTGACCGGACGTCCGAAACGCGTGGTGGCGAGACCACGTTTGGACGTCCGACGGGATCGACAGGATGCGCCGGCCAGCCCGCCGACTGGGGCGGCAGACCGAGAGGTCTGAGTCGGCGATTCCGTGCGGTCAGTGGCGTGGGGGGTGGCGATTGCTTACGAAGCCGTGACCACGGCCACCACTGATTCCGATGCGACTGCCGAGATCGCCAGTGATCGCGGCCAACTGAGGAGAACAGGTGTTTGACTTCGGGGCGTTACCGCCGGAGATCAATTCCGGTCGGATGTATGCAGGTCCGGGCTCGGGGCCGATGATGGCCGCGTCAGCGGCCTGGGATGAGCTCGCGGCGGAATTGGGTACGGCGGCAAGTGGTTACGGTTCAATCATCGACGGAGTTGACGAGCGGCCGTGGGTGGGCCCAGCCTCGACGTCGATGGTGGCGGCGATCACGCCGTACGTGACCTGGCTGCGCACGCTCGCCGGTCGGCTGAGGAGACCGCCGGTCACGCGTCGGGCGGCGGCGGCCGCCTTTGAGGCCGCGTTTGCGATGACAGTGCCGCCGCCGGTGATCGCGGCCAACCGGGTGTTGTTGGCGACGCTGATAGCGACCAATTTCTTTGGGCAGAACACGCCGGCGATCGCGGCCACCGAGGCGCAGTACATGGAGATGTGGGCCCAGGACGCCGGCGGCCATGTATGGCTACGCGGCCTCCTCGGCGACCGCCTCGCAATTGACGCCGTTTACCGCACCGCCCCAGACCACCACGCCCGATGGCGATGCCGGATCAGTTCGCCGCCGTCGCCCAGGCCACCGCGCAGCCGGCGGGCAACACCGCGCAGACCGCCGCGAACACCAGTCGCCGCTGGCGTCTGTCGGCCACCGGCCCCCAAACGGCGCAGCAACTCTCGGTGGCCGCCACCGCGCCGACACCACCACGGCCGGCACCTCGCTGCAGTGCGATCCAGATTTCCGCAAGCGTTGCCCACCCCGACGAACATGGTGGGCGCTGACCCACGATGACTACACGACGCTCATCAAGCAAACGTCGCAGGCGTATTTCGGGGTGGGGGTCGCGAACGTTCGGCTGGTCGATTGGCCAGCAGTTGACCTTCGGTCCCGGCGGTGGCACGGCCGGTGCCGGTGGTGCGTGGTTCCCGACGCCGCAGTTCGCCCAGTTGGGCCTCGGCAACCTGGGCAGCCTGGGCACGCCGGCGCGGGGCGGTGACAGCCGGTGCCGGGCAGGCCGCCCAGGTCGGGGGCTGTCGGTGCCCCAGCAGTGGGCCACGCTGACCTCCGCGGTGAGCCCGGCCAACGCCGCCGAGGCGGAAGCCGCTCCGGTCCAGGCCGCCTCGGCGACCACCCCGCCGGGCAACGCCCTGTTGCGCGGCATGCCCACCGGTGCGGTGGGCCGGCGGGCCGGCGCCGCCGCCGGCTACTCCCACAAATACGGCTTCCGCTACAGCGTGCTGACACGCCCACCATCGGCCGGATAAGGAAAGCCCAGGTGAACGGAAGTTGTCCACGAATGAACACTCGGCACTAGGGAGGCAAGGTACCGCGTGACCCATCTAATCTCATCAGTAAGCCGTGCCTGCGGTAAGCCCACCGGCAAACCGTTCCTCGAAAGGCCACCGAGCCGGAAGACTAGGGAGGGGATTTCAGATATGTCGTTCGTCGACGACGCAGCCGGAGGCGTTGGCCGCGGCGGCGGGCAATCTGCAAAGCATCGGCTCGGCGCTCAGCGCGCAGAATGCCGCGGCGGCGGCCCCAACGACGGGGGTGGTGCCGGCCGCCGCCGATGAGGTGTCAGCGCTGACGGCGGCGCAGTTCGCCGCGCATGCCCAGATGTATCAGGCCGTGAGCGCCCAGGCGGCGGCGATCCACGAGATGTTCGTCAACACCCTGAGCATGAGCTCGGGGTCATATGCGGTGACTGAGGCGGCCAACGCGGCCGCGACGGGTTAAAGGAGTCAATGATGTTTGATTTTGGGGCGTTACCGCCGGAGGTCAATTCGGCGCGGATGTACTCCGGTCCGGGGTCGGGATCGTTGATGACGGCGGCGTCGGCGTGGAGTGTGCTGGCCGCCGAATTGAATGCGACGGCGCTCAGCTATGACAAGATCATCACCGCGCTCAGCAGCGAGGAGTGGCTGGGCCCGGCGTCGGCGACGATGGCCCAGGCGGTGCAGCCGTATGTGACCTGGATGACCACCACGGCCGCCCAGGCCGAGCAGGCGGCCCCCAGGCGCAGTGCGGCGGCGGCGGCCTATGAGACCGCGCTGGCGGCCACGGTGCCCCCGCCGCTGGTGGCGGCCAACCGTGCCGAGACAATGCAGTTGATAGCGACCAATGTGTTGGGGCAAAACACCCCGTTGATCGCCCAGCTGGAAGCCCAGTACTCGCAGATGTGGGCCCAGGATGCGAGCACGATGTACAGCTATTCGGGTCAGTCGTCGACGGCGACCAAGGTGACCCCGTTCACCGCGGCGCCCAAGATCGCCAACGAATCGGGCACCGCCACCCAGAGCGCCGCGGTGGCCAACGCCACGAGCAATTCCACGGCGAGCAATGCCCAGTCGACGCTGTCGCAGGTGGTCTCGACCACCACCCAAGACGCTGCAGGCCGCGGCCACCCCGGCGGCCTCCACGACGACGACCGACGGGCTGTACCGAGCTCTGGTTCCTGTTGACCGGCCAGAGCACCTTGCCCACCAACCTGGGAACCGCCGTCAACGGTTACGCCCCCTTCGCGAGCTTCTTCTACAACACCGAGGGTCTGCCGTACTTCAGTACCGGTATGGCCAACACCTTCACCCAGATCTCCAAGACGCTGGGGTTGATCGGCGGCGCGGCTCCGGCGGCGGCCAAGGCGCTGCCCGGCCTGGGCGGGCTGGGCGGTCTGCTGGGTGGGGGTGCCGGCGCCGTGCATCCGGCGGCAGCGATCGGCGGCGCAGCCTCTATCGGTGGCAAGTTGTCGGTGCCGGTGGCCTGGACCGGGGGTCCTGCGGTGCCGGCCATGGGGCACAGCGCCATCCCGGTCAGCGCCATCAGCGCCGCACCCGAGGCGGCCGGGGGACCGGGCAACCTGCTCGGTGGCATGCCCCTGGCCGGAGTGGGCAGCGGCACCCACGCCGGCGCCGGACCCCGCTACGGATTCCGCCCCACCGTCATGGCCCGACCCCCCTTCGCCGGATAGCCGTCGGTTTCTCTTGCCAGCGTAGGAACACGCTTTAGCGCGCGAAAAGTGCCGCGCTAAAGCGTGTTTCGCTGTGCCCCGATGGACCGCACTTGCGGCGGGCATCTTGGCCCGCCGCATTGGGCGGACCCAACGCCGCAAGGTCTTTATCTGCGGCCGGATTTTTATCCCGTACCGGGTTGATCCTCCCGGGCTTTCGTGGGATCGCCGATCGACACCGATCCGGTCGGCGCCGCGTTCCCGCAGGTAGTCGCGCGACTCGTGGCACGGGAGCCCGTCGCATGTCTTGGGGCGCGTCCCCCCACCGCCCGCTGACGAGGTGGCTTCGCCCCCGGGCGGTCGCGTCGCGGGCAGCGGCGGGGTGGCGCGGCAATCTAGCGTTCGCAAGCAAGCGGATTGCGTGAAGCCATCAGAAGAACACTCGCGAGGAAACACATGTCGTTCGAGCCTGGCGGTTCGTAGGTGTTTGACTTCGGGGCGTTACCGCCGGAGATCAATTCCGGTCGGATGTATGCGGGTCCGGGTTCGGGGCCGTTGATGGCTGCTTCGGCGGCGTGGGATGAGATTGCGGCGGAGTTGGCCACGGCGGCCAGTGGGTATGGTTCGGTGGTTTCGGAGTTGACGGCTGGGCCGTGGGTGGGTCCGGCGTCGTCGTCGATGGTGTCGGCGGTGGCGCCGTATGTGAGTTGGCTTGGCGCGGTGGCGGGGTTGGCTGAGGAGACGGCCAGTCAGGGTCGGGCGGCGGCGGGGGCCTATGAGGTGGCGTTTGCGATGACGGTGCCTCCGCCGGTGATTGCGGCCAATCGGGTGTTGTTGGCGACGTTGGTGGCGACGAATTTTTTTGGGCAGAACACGCCGGCGATCATGGCGACCGAGGCTCAGTACATGGAGATGTGGGCTCAGGATGCGGCGGCGATGTATGGCTATGCTGCGGCGTCGGCGACGGCCTCGGAGTTGGCGCCGTTTACCTCACCGCCCAATACCACCAGCCCCGATGGGGTGGCCGATCAGGCGTTGGCGCTGACCCAGGCCGCCCAGCAGCCCGCGGGCAGCTCCGCGCAGACCGTGGCCTCGACCAGCTCACAGCTGGCGTCGGTGGCGGCGCCGCAGGTGGCGGCACAGCAAGCGACCACCACCGCGGCGAGCACGCAGCCTGGGCCGTTCACCTGGCTGACCAGTGCGATTCAGAATTTCCAGCAAAGCGGGTTGCCCACCCCGACCAACAACTACCTGGGGCTGGTCCCCGCCAACTACGACACCATCCTCAAACGAACCACGGGCCTGGCCTATTTCTCGAACGGTATACCGGCGTTTTGGTCGCAGCTTGCTCAGCAGTTGGTGTCGGGTCCTGGTGGTAGCACGGCCGGTGCCGGTGGTGCCTGGTATCCGACGCCGCAGTTCGCCCAGTTGGGGTTGGGCAACCTGGGCAACCTCGGCGGTGGGGCGGTGTCGGCCGGTGCCGGGCAGGCCACCCACGTCGGGGCGCTGTCGGTGCCCCAGCAGTGGGCCACGCTGACCTCGGCGGTCAGCCCGGCCAACGCCGCCGAGGCCGAAGTCGCACCCGTGCAGGCCGGCGGGGCGGCCACCCCGCCGGGCAACGCCCTGCTGCGCGGCATGCCCACCGGCGCCATCGGCCGGCGCACCGGCGCACCGGCGGGCTACTCGCACAAATACGGCTTCCGCTACAGCGTCCTCACCCGCCCACCATCGGCCGGATAGCAGCGGGAATGAACCCCGGCCTCCCCCGTTATCCGCGACCGGATTTTATCCGGCGCCGGTTGCGGCTACGCCCGGCCGGGACGGAGCGCGGCGCGTCGCCGTGAGCTCGGTGACGCTCGGGGGAGATCGCCACGAGAGTCTTCTTCCAGCTCACGGCCGACCTGCGGCCGGCCACGCAACGCTTGGCCGACGTTTCCGTGATCCGGCCGCGGCAACCAGCCGGCCGGCGCACGCCGCCGGTATCGCCGCTGGGACCGACGTCGGGGCGTCGGCAGGCGGCCATCAGCGCACTATCGTCGTTCATTACTCGAGGCCAAGCGGCCACAACGGGTTAAGGGGTAATTGGTGTTTGATTTTGGGGCGTTACCGCCGGAGGTCAATTCGGCGCGGATTTACTCCGGTCCCGGGTCGGGATCGTTGATGGCGGCGGCGTCGTCGTGGAGTGTGTTGGCCGCCGAGCTCAATGCGGCGGCGCTCAGCTATGACAAGGTGGTCACCGCGCTCAGCAGTGAGGAGTGGCTGGGGTCGGCGTCGGGGGCGATGGCGGCGGCGGTGCAGCCGTATGTGACCTGGATGACCACCACGGCCGCGCAGGCGGAGGAGGCGGCCTCGCAGGCGCGTGCGGCGGCGGCGGCCTATGAGACCGCGCTGGCGGCCACGGTGCCCCCGCCGTTGGTGGCGGCCAACCGTGCCGAGTCGCTGCAGTTGCAGGCGACCAATGTGTTGGGGCAAAACACCCCGTTGATCGCCCAGCTGGAGGCCCAGTACGGCGCAGATGTGGGCCCAGGATGCCAGCGCGATGTACAGCTATTCGGGTCAGTCGTCGACGGCGACCAAGGTGACCCAG
Organism: uncultured Actinomycetota bacterium; assembly: GCA_963820045.1. Lineage (GTDB taxonomy): Bacteria > Actinomycetota > Actinomycetes > Mycobacteriales > Mycobacteriaceae > Mycobacterium. Next base: position 953,965 of record CAWFYN010000004.1, on the reverse strand, counting down.
TTCAGTGCGGCGCCCAAGATCGCCAACGAATCCGGCACCGCCACCCAGAGCGCCGCGGTGGCCAACGCCACGAGCAATTCCACGGCGAGCAATGCCCAGTCGACGCTGTCGCAGGTGGTCTCGACCACCCCCAAGACGCTTGCAGGCCGCGGCCACCCCGGCGGCCTCCACGACGACGACCGACGGGCTGACCGAGCTCTGGTTCCTGTTGACCGGCCAGAGCACCTTGCCCACCAACCTGGGAACCGCCGTCAACGGTTATGCCCCCTTCGCGAGCTTGTTCTACAACACCGAGGGTCTGCCGTACTTCAGTATCGGTATGGGCAACACCTTCACCCAGATCTCCAAGACGCTGGGGTTGATCGGCGGCGCGGCTCCGGCGGCGGCCAAGGCGCTGCCCGGCCTGGGCGGGCTGGGTGGTCTGCTGGGTGGGGGCGCCGGCGCCGTGCATCCGGCGGCAGCGATCGGCGGCGCAGCCTCTATCGGTGGCAAGTTGTCGGTGCCGGTGGCCTGGACTGGGGGTCCTGCGGTGCCGGCCATGGGGCACAGCGCCATCCCGGTCAGCGCCATCAGCGCCGCACCCGAGGCGCGCCGGGGGACCGGGCAACCTGCTCGGTGGCATGCCCCTGGCCGGAGTGGGCAGCGGCACCCACGCCGGCGCCGGACCCCGCTACGGATTCCGCCCCACCGTCATGGCCCGACCCCCCTTCGCCGGATAGCCACCACCGTTCGCTCAGCGGCATGACCGAGGGGTCGACTGAGCGGGTTCCTTAACCTTCGGTTGCGGCCGCCGAGGCGCCTTTGGTGATGCGTCGCGCGGGCCGTGGGAGGTAGCCGGCGGATCGGTTGCTAGCGGGCGAGCGGGAGATAATCGGCATCAAGATTTTTAACGGGCCTGCCCTGGGAGAGCACCCCAGGAGACGTCTACCAGCAACTTTTGCCACCGGGGACGGTAACAGTTTGCTGTGACCGTGCTGTAAAGCGCGGCGATCCAGGTCAAACGCTGTTACTGTGACGTTACCGAAAATGAATTCGTCCTACCGTGACGTGAACAGTTGCAAACAGGCGGCCTCCGAAAGAGCTTCAGGGGTCGCGGTCATCTACTCTCTGCAGAGTCGGGGATTGAACTAGGAGGGAACCAAGTATGTCGTTCGTGACCACACAGCCCGAGGCGCTGGCTGCGGCGGCCGGAAACTTGCAGGCCATTGGCTCAACGCTGAGCGCTCAGAACGCGGCTGCAGCGGCCCCCACAACAGGAGTGGTGCCCGCTGCTGCCGACGAGGTGTCGGCGTTGACGGCGGCGCAGTTCGCAGCGCACGCGCAGATGTACCAGGCGGTCAGCGCCCAGGCCGCCGCCATTCATGAGGCGTTCGTGAACACTCTGTCAACGAGTTCTGGCTCGTACGCCGCGACCGAGGCCGCCAACGCAGCTGCTGCGGGCTGATTGCTTTGGCGGTTCATGGTTTGGGATCGGGCGTCGTCGACGTGGGCTCCCGCCTAACCGCCCAGCTACCGATGATCTCGGGGGCTGACGGCCGGACAACTCAAACGCCGGAGTTCGGGTTTGACGTCCGTCTCACCGTGTTACAGCGACCGGTGGCCGCCGGCTGACGGGAAGGGGGGATCATCCTTTTGCATTCGGCTCGGCGGTTCGCCAGCGTGTGACCGGTCCGGCCATCGTCGTAACCACAGCAGTTATCTGAGTAATCACGTATTAAGGAGACAGCCACAATGGCAACACGTTTTATGACTGACCCGCACGAAATGCGGGCCATGGCGGGTCGCTTCGAGGTGCACGCCCAGACGGTTGAGGACGAGGCCCGCAAGATGTGGGCGTCCTCGATGAACATCGCTGGCTCTGGCTGGAGCGGTCAGGCGCAGGCGACCTCGTACGACACCATGGGTCAGGTCAACCAGGCCTTCCGCAACATCGTCAACATGCTCCACGGAGTGCGCGACGGACTGATCCGCGACGCCAACAACTACGAGCAGCAAGAGCAGGCCTCGCAGCAAATCCTCGGCAGCTAGCGCTAAAAACCGCGGCTGCGTAACATTCCAGACATTAGGAGAACACTGTTATGACGATCAATTACCAGTTCGGTGATGTCGACTCGCACGGCGCCCTGATCCGCGCCCAGGCCGCGTCGCTGGAGCAAGAGCACCAGGCCATCGTTCGTGATGTGCTTGCTGCCGGTGACTTCTGGGGCGGCGCCGGTTCGGTCGCCTGCCAGGAGTTCATCACCCAGTTGGGTCGCAACTTCCAGGTGATCTACGAGCAGGCCAACGCCCACGGGCAGAAGGTGCAAAGCGCCGGCAGCAACATGGCCAGCACCGACAGCGCCGTTGGGTCCAGCTGGGCCTAACCCCAACTTCAGGCGCGGCAGCACACCACAGGTCGGTGTGCTGCCGCGTCCTGCGGTTACCGTGCACTTTGACCCCTTGAGGTATTGATGGACCAACAAAGCACCCGCACCGACATCACCGTTAACGTCGACGGTTTCTGGATGCTCCAGGCGCTCCTGGACATCCGGCACGTCGCGCCGGAGCTGCGGTGCCGGCCGTTTGTTTCTACCGACTCGAGCGACTGGCTCAACGAGCATCCCGGCATGGCGGTGATGCGCGAGCAGGGCATCGTCGAGAACGATCAGGTCAACGAACATGTCGCCGCTCGGATGAGGGTGCTGGCCGCGCCGGACCTCGAAGTGATCGCCCTGCTGTCACGGGGCAAGCTGCTCTACGGCGTGGTCGACGACGAGAATCTCCCACCCGGGTCACGGGACATCCCCGAAAACGAGTTCCGGGTGGTGCTGGCCCGCCGCGGCCAGCACTGGGTGTCCGCGGTGCGCGTGGGCAGCGACATCACCGTCGACGACGTCTCCATCGCGGACAGCGCCTCGATCGCCGCCCTGGTCTTGGACGCGCTGGAGTCGATCCACCACGCGGAGCCCGCGGCCATCAACGCGGTCAACGTGCCGCTGGAAGAGATGCTGGATGCGACGAAGTCCTGGCAGGAGTCGGGCTTCAACGTGTTCTCCGGCGGCGACCTGCGGCGGATGGGAATCAGCGCCGCCACGGTGGCCGCGCTGGGACAGGCTCTCTCCGACCCGGCGGCCGAGGTCGCGGTGTACGCGCGTCAATACCGGGACGACGCGAAGGGCCCCAGCGCGTCGGTGCTGTCGCTCAAAGACGGTTCCGGTGGCCGCATCGCGCTCTACCAGCAGGCGCGGACGGCCGGGTCGGGCGAGGCCTGGCTGGCCATCTGCCCGGCGACCCCCCAGTTGGTGCAGGTCGGCGTCAAGACCGTGCTGGACACGCTTCCCTACGGCGAGTGGAAAACCCACAGCAGGGTGTGAACGTTCGACGAAACATAATGTTCACCAATGCCTTTGCACTCAACATGCGGTTGAGATGCCAACACGGCATACTTCTCTAAGAGATTCAGCAAATCTCAAACCACTGTCACCGAAGTTTTTAATCGCAAGGCGGGGTAGATGGAATTCGGAATAGCCGAGCTGCACTTTCCTGGGGGCCGCAGCGTCCCGGAAAATGGGCCGGCACAGACTCCCGCCCGGCTGGCGGCACGGGGTTACACATTCACGACGGTAAGGGGTTCAGGGCGATGACTGCGGTAGTTGAAGCGCTACAGCCTGACGTTGAGGGAATTTCGCAGCCTCGGGCGGTCGTGGTCGGCGTCATGGCCGGGGCGGGCGTACAGATCGGCGTCCTGCTGGACGCCAACGCCCCCGTCTCGGTGATGACCGAGCCGCTGCTGAAGGTGGTGAACAGCCGCCTCAGGGAGCTCGGCGAGACCCCGCTGGAGGCCACGGGTCGCGGCAGGTGGGGGCTCTGCCTGGTTGACGGCACCCCGTTGCGCGCCACCCAATCCCTGACCGAACAGGACGTCTACGACGGCGACCGGCTGTGGATCCGGTTCATCCAGGACACCGAGCATCGCTCACAGGTCATCGAGCACATCTCGACCGCGGTCGCGGCGGACCTCAGCAAGCGGTTCGCCGCGATCGACCCGGTCGTTGCGGTGCAGGTCGGCGCGTCGATGGTGGCGTCGGGGGTGACCGCGGCCTCGGGCCTGCTGCTCTGGTACCGGTGGCACCACAACTCGTGGATGCCGACGGCATACTCCGCGGTGATCGCCGCGGTGGTGCTGGGCGTTTCCTTGCTGCTGCTGATGCGGGCGCGCACGGACCAGGATCGCCGCGTTGCTGACATCATGCTGCTGAGCGGCCTGGTGCCACTGACGGTCGCGGCGGCCGCGGCGCCACCCGGCGGGGTGGGGTCCCCACACGCGGTGTTGGGCTTCGGCGTGCTCACCATCGCCGCGATGTTGGCCCTGCGTTTCACCGGCCGCCGGTTGGGTCTCTACACCGCGCTCATCACCGTCAGCCTGGTCGCGGCGATCGCGGCCCTGGCGCGAATGGTCGCGCTGACCAGCGCCGTGACGCTGCTGACCAGCGTTGTCCTGGTGTGCGTGCTGGTCTATCACACCGCGCCGGCGCTCTCCCGCCGGCTGGCCGGCATCCGCCTGCCGGTGTTCCCCTCGGCGACCAGCCGGTGGGTGTTCGAGGCCCGGCCCGACCTGCCCACGACGGTGGTCCGCTCCGACGGTGGGCCTCCGGTCCTCGAGGGGCCCGCGTCCGTCCGCGATGTCTTGGTGCAGGCCGAACGCGCCCGCTCCTTCTTGACGGGCCTGCTGATCGGGCTCGGCGTGTTGATGGTCGTCTCGTTGACGGCGTTGTCGGATCCGCACACCGGCCAACGGTGGCTGCCGCTTGTGCTGGCCGGCTTCAGCGCCGGCTTCCTGATGCTGCGCGGACGCTCTTACGTCGACCGCTGGCAGGCGATCACCCTGGCCGTGACCGCCGTCCTCATCGTCGGTGCGGTGGTGGCGCGCTACGCGCTGGTGTTGCAGTCGCCCCTGGCCGTGTCGATCAGCGCGGCGATCCTGGTTCTGCTGCCGGCCGCCGGCCTGACGTCGGCCGCCGTGGTGCCCAACACGATCTACAGCCCGCTCTTCCGCAAGTTCGTGGAATGGATCGAATACCTCTGCCTGATGCCGATTTTCCCGCTGGCATTGTGGTTGATGAATGTCTATGCAGCAATCCGCTACCGGTAGTAGTAGCAAGGTGTGGCGAGGGCGCGCGTCCGTCGCGGCCTTCGCCGCAATCTTGCTCGCCTCAGGAGCACTGGCCGGCCTACCGCCCGCCTATGCGATTTCGCCGCCGACGATCGATCCGGGCGCGGTGCCGCCTGACGCCCCGCCCGGGCCGCTGGCGCCGATGAAGCAGAATTCCTACTGCACCGAGGTCGGGGTGCTGCCCGGCACAGATTTCCGGTTGCAGCCGAAGTACATGGACATGCTGAATCTGCAGGAGGCGTGGCAGTTCGGCCGTGGCGCCGGCGTGAAGGTGGCCGTGATCGACACCGGTGTGAGCCCGCACCCCAGGTTTCCGCACCTGATCCCCGGCGGTGACTACGTCATGGGCGGTGACGGCTTGTCGGACTGCGACGCGCACGGCACGATCGTGGCCTCGATGATCGGCGCCGCGCCGGCCAGCGGCGCGGGGGTGCCGCCGGCCGCCCCGCGCCGGCCGGTCACCATCCCCACCACCGAGCCGCCACCGAAAGCGCCACCGCCCCAGACGGTGACGCTGTCGCCCTTGCCGCAGACCGTGACGATGGTGCCCCCGACCGAGGCGCCGTCCCCGCCACCGCCGGGACCGTTCGGAGCGCCGCCACCAGCCCCGCCACCACCACAGCAACCTGCGGGTCCGCCGCCGGGATCGCCGCCGGCCGGGCAGGCGCCGGCGGCCAACCACGGCGGCGGAACGGTGACGATACCGAGCTACTCCGGTGGCGGGCACGTCGTCCGGCGTGGACAACCCACGCCCACTCGACCCGCCCCCGCCCACCGCCCCCGCCTCCCGCACCGGCGGCGTCGGGCCCCGACGCGTTCAGCGGCGTCGCGCCGGATGTCGAGATCATCTCGATCCGCCAGTCCAGCCAGGCGTTCGGCCTCAAGGACGCCTACACCGGCGACGAGGACCCGCAGACGCGCGCGAAGACCGACGACGTCCAGACGATGGCGCGGGCGATCGTGCACGCCGCCAACATGGGCGCGCAGGTCATCAACATCTCGGATGTGACCTGCATGAGCGCGCGCAACATCATTGACCAGCGCGCTCTGGGTGCCGCGGTGCGCTACGCGGCGGTCGACAAGAACGCCGTCATCGTGGCCGCGGCCGGCGACACCAGCAAGAAGGACTGCAAGCAGAACCCGGCGCATGATCCGTTACAGCCCAACGACCCTCGCAACTGGAACGCCGTCACCACCGTCGTGACGCCGTCCTGGTTCAGCGACTACGTCCTGACGGTAGGCGCGGTCGACGAAGATGGCCGGCCGTTGACCCAGGGCAGCCAGGGTCAGGCATCGACGAGCGTGGCCGGCCCGTGGGTGGGCATCGCGGCACCCGGCACCGACGTCGTGGGGCTCTCCCCACGAGACGACGGCGTGATCAACGCGATTGACGGACCGGACAACACGCTGCTGGTTCCGTCCGGCACCAGCTTCTCCGCCGCGATCGTGTCCGGCATCGCCGCGCTGGTTCGCGCCAAGTACCCCCAGCTGTCGGCATACCAGGTCATCAACCGGCTGACCCGCACCGCCCGCGCACCGGCGCGCGGCGTCGACAACCAGATCGGCTACGGCATCGTCGACCCGGTCGCGGCATTGACGTGGGACGTGCCCGAAGGACCGTTGAAGCCGCCGCAGCAACTCTCGGCGCCGCTGAACATACCGAAACCGGTCCCGCCCCGGGATATGGTGCCAGTGTGGGTGGCCGCCGGCGGCTTGCTCGGGGCGTTACTGATCGGGGGCGGAGTGTTTGGTACGGCGATGCTGATGAAGCGATCGCGGAAGCAGCAATGAGGGCGGAGCAGCAACATCATGAAAGCTCAGCGCAGGTTGGGGTTGTCATTGTCGTGGCCACGGGTCACCGCGGTGTTCCTGGTCGACATTGTCATCTTGGTGGTGGCCAGCCACTGCCCGGATTCCTGGCAGGGCACCTATCGCATCGCGTTCTGGGTGGGTGTCGGCCTCGCGGCGTTGATCGGCCTGTTGTCGCTGATCACCTACCACGGCATCACCGTGTCGTCGGGATTGGCCACGTGGCTGTGGGATTGGTCCGCCGATCCGGGCACCGCGCTGGGCGCAGGCTGCACGCCGGCACTCGACTACCAGCGCCGCTTCGGCCGCGACAAGGTGGGCGTGCGCGAGTATGAGGGCCAACTCGTCACAGTGATCGCCCTGAATGGGGGCGAGGACGATCCGTCGTCGCGCCATCGCCATCGGACGCCGCCCAGCCTGCTGGTGCGTGCGGTGGCTGACGGGCTGCGCCAGTTCGACATTCACCTCGATGACATCGACATCGTGTCGGTCAAGGTGCGCGGCGGCAACGCCGCCGAGTTGTCGAAGCTGGAAGACTGGGGACCCGACGAGTGGGAGGTGGTCGGGGATCAGCCCACGTCGTACGTTCGCCGCACCTGGCTGGTGTTGCGGATGAACCCGCAGCGCAACATCGCGGCGGTGGCGGTACGCGATTCGCTGGCTTCCACGTTGGTGGCGGCCACCGAGCGGCTTGCCCAGGACCTCGACGGACTCACCTGTGCCGCTAAGCCGTTGACCGCCGAGGAGCTCACCGAGGTTGACCGGGCGGTGCTGGCCGATCTGGAGCCCACGTGGAGCCGGCCAGGATGGCGCCACCTCAAGCATTTCAACGGCTTCACCACCAGTTTCTGGGTGACGCCCGCCGACATCACCACCGAGACGCTGGATGAGCTATGGCAAGCCGAGACTGTCGCCACCGTGCTGACCGTCCGGCTCACCTCTCGCGCGGGCCGGCCGCAGGTGTCGGCGTGGGTCCGCTACCACAGCGAGAAGCGGTTACCCCGGGACGTATCGGCGGGCCTCAACCGCCTCACCGGACGCCAGCTGGCGGCCGTCCGTGCCAGCCTGCCCGCCCCGGCGACACACGCCATGCTGGTAGTGCCCAGCCGTGCGGTGCATGACGACGACGAGCTGACGCTGTCGGTCGATCAGCTGCGAGGGAGCCCGGCGGGCGTGCCTGTAGCGCAATGACGCGGCCGCAATCGACCGCTGAGGACGCCCGTAATGCGATGGTCGCCGGCTTGTTGGCGTCTGGGATATCGGTCAACGGGCTGCAACCGAGTCACAACCCGCAGGTTGCGTCGCAGATGTTCACCACGGCCAGCAACCTGGACCCCGGGATGTGCGACGCCTGGCTGGCGCGGTTGCTCGCGGGGGAGCGGAGCATCGAGGTACTTGCCGGTGCCTGGGCGGCGGTCCGGACCTTCGGGTGGGAGACCCGCCGGCTCGGGGTCACCGATTTGCACTTCCGTCCGCAGGTCTCCGATGGGTTGTTCCTGCAGCTGGCCGTCACCAGCGTCGAGTCACTGGCGTGTGCCTACGCGGCCGTTCTCGCCGAGGCCAAACGCTACGAGGAGGCATCGGAGCTGCTCGACGGGATCGAACCGCGCCAACCCTTCGAGCAGGAGTTGGTCGACTATGTGCGGGGCGTGCTGTATTTCCGCACCGGACGGTGGCCGGATGTGCTCAATCAGTTCCCGGAGGGCAAGGTCTGGCGTCAGCCCGAACTGAAGGCCGCCGGCGCGGCGATGGCAACCACGGCGCTTGCGTCGCTCGGCGTCTTCGAGGAGGCGCTACGGCGCGGCCAGGACGCCATCGAAGGTGACCGGGTGCCGGGCGCGGCCAACATCGCCCTGTACACCCAGGGCATGTGTGCGCGACACCTGGGCCGCGAGGAAGAGGCCGCCGAACTGCTACGCCGGGTCTATTCGCGGGATCCGAAGTTCAGCCCGGCCCGTGAAGCGCTGGACAACCCGACCTATCGACTGGTCTTGACCGACCCGGAAACCATTGAGGCGAGAACGGATCCGTGGGACCCGGACAGCGCGCCGACCCGGGCGGAGGCGGAGGCCGCTCGCCACGCCGAGGAGGCCGCGAGGTACCTGGCCGAGGGTGACGCGGAGCTCAACGCGATGCTGGGCATGGAGCGCGCCAAGCGGGAAATCAAGCTCATCAAGGCGACGACGAAGGTGAACTTGGCGCGCGCCAAGATGGGCCTTCCCGTGCCGGTGACGTCACGCCACACCCTGCTGCTGGGTCCCCCCGGGACCGGTAAGACGTCGGTGGCGCGTGCCTTCAGCAAGCAGTTGTGCGGCTTGACGGTGCTGCGCAAGCCGGTGGTGGTGGAAACCAGCCGCACCAAGCTGTTGGGTCGATACATGGCCGACGCGGAGAAGAACACCGAGGAGATGCTCGAGGGCGCACTGGGTGGAGCGGTCTTCTTCGACGAGATGCACTCGTTGCACGAGAAGGGCTATCAGCAAGGCGACCCCTATGGCAACGCGATCATCAACACGTTGCTGTTGTACATGGAGAACCATCGCGACGAGCTCGTGGTCTTCGGTGCCGGTTACGCCAAGGCGATGGAGAAGATGCTCGACGTGAATCAGGGTCTGCGGCGGCGGTTTTCGACCGTGATCGAGTTCTACAGCTATACGCCCGACGAGCTGGTCGCGCTGACCCGGTTGATGGGCCAGGAGAACGAGGACGTGATCACCGAGGAAGCGGCCCTCTCCCTATTGCCTTCGTACACCAGGTTTTATCTCGACGAGACCTACTCCGAAGACGGGGACCTGATCCGTGGCATCGATACGCTCGGCAATGCCGGCTTCGTGCGGAATGTGGTGGAAAAGGCCCGCGATCACCGCAGTTTCCGTCTGGATGACGAGGACCTGGATGCGGTGCTGTCCAGCGACGTCACCGAGTTCAGCGAGCGGCAGCTCTTGCGGTTCAAAGAGTTGACTCAAGAGGATCTCGCCGAGGGCCTGAGCGCGGCCGTCGCCGAAAACAAGACGACGTAATCCGGCGCTCATCGCGGCGAAGTGCCCGCGTTTCGGGTGAACTGCGGCGCGCCTTGGTGCGATCGGGTTGCGGCCTGGCTGGACTCGCTGCAGGGCATGGCTTCCGGCGGCCGTCGACTCAAGGCGGCCGCCGGTTTCACAAATCCCAGCGAGCAAAATCGGCGCTTGGCAACATCACAATCCGTGCCGCGAAGCGCCCAACGCTTCCGCGATACCCCCGCTGAGCAGGGAAACCAGCCTCCCAGGAAACTATCAGCAGCTAATCAGCGGCGGGGCCGCCTAGTCCACTTACCCTGCTTATTGGTGAACAGTGGGGGAACAGCATGCCAACCAACCATGAGCGCGGCGATGTAGGCGCGCACGGCTCCACCATTCGCGCCGAGCCGGGCCGACCAAGGCCGTCGTTCGCGACGTGCCGGACGCGGATGACTCCCGGGGCGGTGCCGGGTGGCTGGAGCAGTCCGGATGCCCGTGGGCAAAAGGTGCAGTCCGCAGGCAGCGACGTGGCCGGCACCGACCGCGCCGTCGGCTTCGGCAAGACGCAATTGCGTCCGCGATTGAGGTGATTTTCGGATTGACGCGCTCGCGATGAGCTTGCGGGTTTAAGCCGACCGACGTTTTTGCGGCATTGCCGCAGGTGGGAATTTTTGCTGTTTCGCGATATGGCAATAGGAGGTTTTCGACACCCGCGGTCTGTATTCATCTAATTCAATATTTATATATCGCGATCGTAAATGCGTCGATCCGTAGCGTGATAATTCCCTGAAACAGCGGTTTTACAATTACCCGTAAACCGTTGCTAAAACATGCCTAGACCAGGCATAACCTCACTGTATCCAATATCACAGAAATAGCTGTGAGCACACAGTTCTCACACGGGTAAGCGGCACTGTGACATTCGTTTTTTACATTTTGTTACCCCGTGGGAACGCTGACAGAATGCGTTACGGTCACGATGATCTTATCTTGGTGAAGCGGTTGGAAAGACGGACCGGACGCCAATCTTCGCGTGGCGTTTCCGACTAGGGGGAATGGTTAGTTGTCTGCGGTATGTGAAATGAGCTCATGGCTTCATTAGCGGATTCGATGGATTTCATTAGAACTGTGGCGCGGAGACGGCCGAGGCAACGAAGCCGTGCCTACCATGGCGGCCACTTGGGGGACCGGAGGTAGTAGGTGCTGGATTTCGGAGCGCTTCCGCCGGAGATCAATTCGGGGCGGATGTATGTCGGCGCGGGGTCGGGTCCGTTGCTGGCCGCTGCGGCGGCGTGGGACGAATTGGCGACCGAGTTGCAGGCGACCGGCGTGTCCTACAGCTCGACCATCGAGACGCTGGCGACGGGGCCGTGGACGGGTCCGTCATCGATCGCAATGGCCGCCGCCGCCGCGCCGTACGTGGCGTGGATCAATGCCACCGGCGCTCAGGCCGAGGAGGCGGGTGCCCAGGCCAAGCTGGCCGCGGGCGCGTACGAGGCGGCGTTCGCAGCAACCGTGCCGCCACCGGTGATCGCGGCCAATCGCACCCTGCTGGCGACGTTGATCGCCACCAACCTCCTCGGCCAGAACACCCCGGCGATCGCAGCCACCGAAGCCCAATACATGGAGATGTGGGCCCAGGACGCCGCCGCGATGTATGGCTACGCGGCCTCGTCGGCGACGGCATCGCAACTGGCGCCGTTCGCCGAGCCACTGCAGACCACCAACGAGTCGGCCGGAGCGACGCAGGCGGCAGCGGTCACCCAGTCGGGTGCGCAATCGAGTGCCAACACCGCCACGCAGCTGTCTCAGCTGAGCACCACGATGCAAACCGTGACGAACGCAGCCAGCGCGGCGCCGAATGCCGGGACGACCGGGACTGGGCTTACTACGGGAATCGGGCAAAACCTGGACTACTGGAACAACATTTGGTCGGTGCTGACCGGGCCATACTCGCCCCAATCGTGGAGTAGCGTCCCCGCTGGTCCGTTCCTCTCGTTCGGGCAGACGTACGCCTATGCCCAAAACGGGCAGGCCGTCCAGGCCTACTTCGCCGGCCCGAAGGCCATCTCCGGGGCGCTGGCGCCGCTCACCAGTGGTCCCAGCGCCGTGAAACCCATGCTGAGCTCGGCTGTGGGTGCCGGGCCGGCATCGGGGTCCATGGGCAAGGCGGCCCTGGTCGGAAGCATGTCGGTGCCCCAGGGCTGGACCGAAGCCGCGCCTGAGATCAGAACGCTCGCCCAGGTGTTGCCTACCAACCTGGCCGCCGCCCCGGCCGCCACCCTGGCCGGCGAGGAGGGCATGTTCAGCCAAATGGGCCTGTCCAGCCTGTTGGGACGCGCCGTCGCCAGCAGCGCAACCCACTCGGTGGGCGCCAGTGCCGCCAAGGCCGCCGGTTCGCTGGGCGGTGTCGTCGCCGAGGCCGACCCGGCCGCGGCCACCATCATCGTCATCCCGGCCCTCGAGGACTGAGCGCGATGACCACGACGCACAGCGGCCCAGCGCCGTCCATCCAGGCGCCACCGACCAGGCAAGGGGAGTAGAGATGTTTTACGGAGCCTTTCCGCCGGAGTTCAACTCGGGCCGGATGTACAGCGGTCCCGGAGCCGAGTCGCTGGTCGCCGCGGCGACTGCTTGGGAGAACCTGTCCACCGAATTGCAGTCCACCGCAACCTCTTACTCGTCGGTCATCTCAAGTTTGGCCGCCGGGCCCTGGGTGGGCGCGTCCTCGATCGCCATGGCGGCCGCTGCCGCCCCGTACATGGCCTGGATGCAACAAACCGCCAGCCAGGCCCAGGAAGCCGCGACCCAGGCTTCCGCGGCGGCGGCTGCCTACGAGGCCGCGTTTGCCGCCCACGTGCCGCCGCCGGTGATCGCGGAAAACCGCGCCCTGTTGGCGCAGCTGGTGGCCACCAACCTCTTCGGCCAGAACACCGCGGCGATCGCGGCCACCGAGACCCAGTACGGCGAGATGTGGGCCCAAGACGCCGTGGCGATGGACACCTACGCCAGCTCGTCGGAGGCGGCATCCCGGTTCACGCCGTTCACCGAGCCGCCGCCGACCACCAACACCGCGGGCACGACGATGCAAGCGACAGCGCTGACCCAAGCCGCGGGCACGTCGGCCGGCAGTGTGGGGTCAACCGTCAACTCAACAGCCAGCTCGCTGACTGCCGGCAGCCCGATACTGGCCTGGCTTTCGCAGCTCGCAACCCAATACAACACTGCCGTAACGACGTTCCTGAAGGGCTTCGGGACTACGCCCGCAGGCACCCCGCTGATCACCGCCATGTACAACGCGATCAAGGTGCCACTTGGCCTGACCACGCAGTACAACGCCATCGGTCTACTGATCAACTTCCCGCTATCGCAGTGGCTGAAGTTCACCCCGCCTCTTAGTTACGGCGCGCTCCCGAAAGACGCGCTGGGAGCGGGGCTAGGGGCATTGGGCTTCAGCCGAGGCACACTCTTCAATGCGATCAGCCCGACGGCGGGCTTTGCCCGCGGCACGTTGGTGGGCGCGTTGACGGTTCCGCCGAGCTGGGCCTCGGCCACCCCGGCCATCAGGACGGTAGCGGCGGCCTTATCGGCTGCGGGGCCCGAGGCCGTGCCGGCAGCCGCGCTCGGCGAGGGCAGCCTGTTCAGTTCGATGGGAATGGCGGGGATGCTGGGCAGCGCTCTGGGATCCGGGGGTCCCACCGTCGTCGGTGCCGGCGTGCGCAACCGGATGAAGCCGATCAAGGACCTCAAAGACAAACAATCCCCCGAACAACTGAAGCGTCTGGTCGCACAGATATCGGAGAAACCCGAAACCGTGCAGCACCACAGCGTCGACCAGGAGGGTCTCGACTCCCTGCTCGAGCAGCTGGCGAAGAAACCCGGCATCCACGCGGTGCACCTGAAAAAGGGTGACAAGTCCAAAGTCTTACCCGCCGATGCCCAGTTGGGTTAGGGGGCAACGGTATTGAGAGTCGAGTCGCCATCGGCGCGAAAGGGTCTGGCGTCCAACATGTGTAGGGATCTTCCCATCGGCACGAGAGAAGGTAAGTGATGAAACGGCTACTAGCGCTACTAGCGGTCCCCGTCGTGATCGGCCTGGCCGCACCGGCACACGCCGCTCCACCGCCGGTACCGGACGGTGACGACGGGGCCTTCCTCGCCGCCCTGCATCAGGCCGGCTTCAGCTTCGGCAATCCGGATGCGGCTGTTGGGGCGGGCCGGGCGGTCTGTTCGTGCCTGAACAACGGCGAGTCGGGCCTGGAGCTGGTCCACGACGTGAAGATGCACAATCCGGGAATGGACATGGAGACGGCTTCCAACTTCGCCATGATTTCCGCGAAGTACTACTGCCCGCACCAACTCAGCAAAGCCTGATCGAGGCTCGCCCATCGTTGTATCGTGCTGGCCGGTACGGTGTTCCGGCAAATGGAGCCAGCACTGCGGTCTCCGCGGCACCATGAGACAATCACCGGTTATGAGGCTGCTGGTACCGGCGCTGATCGGCGTTTCGGCGGTGATCACACTTGCCGCGCCCGCGTACGGCGAGCCGGATGCGGGCGGCGTCGACGAGGCGAGCTTTCTTGCGTCGCTACGAAGCGCAGGGATCACCTACAAGACGCCGGAGGCGGCGGTCCAGTTCGCCCAAGCGGTGTGCACCGCAATGGGCAACGGCGAGTACGGCCCCCAGATGGTCAACGATTTGAAAGGCCAAAACCCCGGGCTCACTACGGATCACGCCACGTCGTTTCTGGCGATTGCCGCGAAGTTCTACTGTCCCCAGCAACTCAACAAAAGCTAGCCTGGCGCTGGCCCCAACGGGAACCGTTTGGCGGCCCTCAGGTTTCGCACACATGGCCGCAACGCATCCGGTTCGGCCCTGGTCCACCGGTTGTTCACCTGAGCCTGGTTAGCTGCGGCTGACACAGCGTGCGGGGCCCGAGGGGGAAGGAGTGCCGATGGAGACGCTCAGTGTCGCCGATTTCGCGCTCCGGCTCGCCGTCGGGGTGGGCTGCGGCGCGCTCATCGGCCTGGAGCGGCAATGGCGGGCGCGCCGGGCCGGCCTTCGCACCAACGCGCTGGTCGCCGGCGGCGCGACGTTGTTCGTGCTGTACGCCGCCGCCACCACGGACACCAGCCCCACCAGGGTCGCGTCGTATGTGGTGTCCGGCATCGGGTTCCTCGGCGGTGGGGTGATCCTGCGTGAAGGCGTCAACGTCCGGGGCCTCAACACGGCCGCCACCCTGTGGTGCTCTGCGGCGATTGGCGTCCTCGCCGCATCCGGGCATCTGGTCTTCGCGTTGATCGGCACCGGGACCGTCGTCGCCATCCACGTCCTCGGGCGCCCGCTGGGGCGGCTGATCGACCGTGACAACACCGGCGACGAAGACGAAAGCCTGCGGCCCTACCTGGTGCAGGTGGTCTCGCGGCCGAAACACGAGAAGTACGCGCGCGCTCAGATCGTGCAGCACGCGAGCGGCAACGACATCACGTTGCGTGGAATCCACACCGGGCACGCCGGCGACGACGAGATCACTTTGACCGCACACCTACTCATGGACGGCGACGCCCCATCCCGGCTGGAGCGGTTGGTGGCGGAGCTGTCCCTGCAGCCGGGAGTCCGCGCGGTGCAGTGGTACGCCGGCGACGAAGCGCAATCGGACGGGCGTCCCTAGGGGCGGGACTGCAGTTCCGGCGCGGCCGCGGCCAGCAGGTCGGCGCGGTTCCCGGTCAGCGGCGGGTAGATCCGCCGGGTGTTGATCGTCCGCTTCGTATCCTTGGCCCGTGCGCCGCTCGACACGACCAGCCGATCCCACCCCTCGGTATACACCGCACCAGCCGGCCCGAGGTCGAGAACGGTGACATACCAAGGGATTCGGAGGGCCAGCAGTGGCTCGCCGAACAGCTCGTTGATGACGTTGTACCCGGCATAGCGTCCCATCGGGCGGCCGTGCTGACACGACATCACCGACAGGTGGTCGTCGTCCATGCGGGCGACGGCGACGTCGCCCGCGGCGAAGATCGCGGGCACCCCGATTACCCGCAGGTAGTCGTCGACGGGCACCCGGCCCAGGCCGTCGCGCGCCACCGGCAGCTGCTCGGTCAGCGAGCTGGCCCGCATGCCCGCGCACCACACCACCGTGCCCGCCGCCACGTGTTCGCCCGAGGTGAGCGACACACCGCGCTCGCTGACCGCGGCGACGCCCACTCCCGCGCGGGTCTCGACGCCGTTGGCCGCCAGCGCTTCTTCGATCACCGGACGCGCCGAGGCGCCCATATCGGAGCCGATGCGGCTGCGATCCAGCAGTAGCACCCGCGGAGCGACGTTGCTTGCGGCGAACAGCCGCCGCAAGGTGTCCGGGAGCTCGCAGGCGACTTCGATACCGGTCAGCCCCGCACCGACCACGACGACCGTGCCCGCGACGGGCGCCGGCGAACCGTCGGCGAGCCGACGCAGATGGTCCCGCAACGCAAGGGCACCGTCATAGGTGTCGACGTCGAAGCCGAACTCCCGCAGACCCGGTATGGCGGGTTTGAGCACTTGGCTGCCCGAAGCCAGCACCAGCCGGTCGTACTGATACCTCGCCCCGCCCGAGGTGGCCACGGTGCGGGCGTCGGTGTCGATGCCGGTCACCTCGGTGGTGGCGTGCGCCACTCCGACGGGGTCGAGCAGTTCGGCGAGCGGAATGCGGCAGGGGCTCAGGTCGGCCTCGTAGTTGCGCACCCGGATGTCGTGGAAGGGCTGGGCGGTCAACACGGTGATGTCGACCGTCCCCGTCGGGATGTCGAGCTCGTCGAGCCGGCGGGCGGCGCCGAGCGCCGCCCATAGCCCGGCAAA
Source organism: uncultured Actinomycetota bacterium (assembly GCA_963820045.1). GTDB lineage: Bacteria > Actinomycetota > Actinomycetes > Mycobacteriales > Mycobacteriaceae > Mycobacterium. Next base: position 937,173 of record CAWFYN010000004.1, on the reverse strand, counting down.
CCCCGAGCCGATCACCACCACGGCGGTCAATCGCCCCAATACCTCCCGTCCACCCCGTCATGACAGTGTGGGCCGCATGCCGGACCAAGGCGACCCGACGGTCCCCTCGATCGTCGTAGTCTTATGCCTGTGAGTGCGTTCTCCGGCTTCGTGGCCGCGCTGCCCCCGCAGATGCGGGACCCGGTGCTACTCGCCGTTCCCTTCTTCTTGTTGCTGTTGACGATGGAATGGGCGGCGGCCCGCAAGCTGGAGAGCATCGCCGGCGATGCGCGGCCGGCCTCCGGTGCGTACCTCAGCCGCGACGCGCGGGCAAGCATCTCGATGGGGCTGGTTTCGGTGGGCACGACCGCCGGGTGGAAGACGTTGGCCCTGCTGGGCTACGCAGCGATCTATTCGTACGTGGCGCCCTGGCACCTCTCGGCGGCCCGGTGGCACACGTGGGTCATCGCGATCGTCGGTGTCGACCTGCTGTACTACACCTACCACCGGATCGCGCACCGGGTGCGGTTGATCTGGGCCACGCACCAGGCCCACCATTCCAGCGAATACTTCAACTTCGCCACCGCGCTGCGCCAGAAGTGGAACAACAGCGGCGAAATCCTGATGTGGGTTCCCTTGCCGCTGCTGGGAATTCCGCCCTGGATGGTGTTCTTCAGTTTCTCGGTCAGCCTGATCTACCAGTTCTGGGTACACACCGAGCGGATCGACAAGCTGCCACGGCCCTTCGAATTCGTGTTCAACACCCCCTCGCATCATCGAGTGCACCACGGAATGGACCGGCTGTACCTCGACAAGAACTACGGCGGGATCCTCATCATCTGGGATCGCCTGTTCGGCAGCTTCCAGGCCGAGCTGTTCCGGCCGCACTACGGCCTGACCAAGCGGGTCGACACGTTCAACATCTGGAAGCTGCAGACCCGCGAATACGTCGCGATCGCCCAGGACTGGCGCTCGGCGACCCGCCTGCGCGATCGTCTGGGCTACGTTTTCGGGCCGCCGGGCTGGGAACCGCGCACCGCGGATCGCTCCGGGGCGGCCGTTTCCCGGGGCGAGGTGGCCGTAACGCCGGCGGTGGACGGGGCGAAGACTTCTGCGTAACGGAAAGTCACGCCGTAATCTCAAATCGGTCGAGATTTGGCCCCGACGGATCGGAGTCGATGGTGCGTCGCCTGGCAATGCGCGCGTTCACCGCGTCGATCACCGTCGCCGCGCTCGCGCAGTCGCTGCCGCCTGGACCGGCTAAAGCCGACCCCGTCATGGTCTATCCGGGCATGGAGATTCACCAGGACAACCGCGTCTGCACGCTGGGCTACGTCGACCCCGGCCTCAAGATCGCGTTCACCGCGGGTCACTGCCGCGGCGGCGCGGGGGTCGTCACCGACCGGGGCGGCGCCGTCATCGGCCGCCTGGCCGCCTTCCGGGACAACACGCCGAGCGGCACCACCGTGGCCACGGACCAGCTGATCACCGACTACGAGGCGATCGTGCTGGACAACGGCGTAATGGCCAACGACGTCCTGCCGGGTGGGCGTCCACTGATCTCGAATCCGGCGGCGGCGCTCGCCCCTGGACAAGCGATCTGCCATTTCGGCGTGAGCACCGGCGAAACCTGCGGGACGGTCGAAAGCGTGAACAACGGGTGGTTCACCATGTCGCACGGCGTGCAGAGCCATAACGGCGATTCGGGTGGCCCGGTGTACCTGGCCCCCAATGGCGGGCCCGGGCTGCTCGTCGGGATCTTCAACAGCGTCTGGGGGGAATACCCGGCGGCGGTGTCGTGGCGGGCCACCTCGGATGAAGTCCGCGAGGACCTCGGGGTGGCGCGGGTCGGTGCGCGCTAGGCCCCGCTAGGCGATTCACCGGGAGGCGTCCGCCTTCTCGAGTCTGAACACCGGAATCGTGGCTGCGACGGTGAGGAACTGCTCGTCGGTGCTGTCCGGGGTCAGCCCGGCGACGTAATCCTTGACCTGCCAATACCACCGGTCCAGATAACGGCGCAGGAGATCCGGCTTGGCCGCGTCGGCCACCTCGCTGACCCGGGCGCGCCGCCTGCGCCAGCGTGGGCCCGTCTCGACGACGCCCGCGGCCCTGACGTTGCGTGCCCACTGGGTGTTACCGCGCGGTGACACCAGGTAGTCCACGCCGTCGACGGTCAGCAGGTTGATGACCACCGCCCGCGGTTTTCCGGTCTTGCGTCCGCGGACCCGCAGTGCCCGGGTCCCGGCGATGCTGACACCCATCTCGGCAAGCCAGCGGATCACCGCGTTGGCGGCCCGCACGACCCCGTTCGGCTCTTCGTATCGCGTCGGCATGTCGCGTCCTCTCTCGTAAACCTAACGAGAGCGGTGCTCTCTAGGTTGGACACGTTGCCACAGTCCAGGTCGGAAAGCAAGAGCGGTGATCTCGGTTGTGCCAGACTGACCGCGTGGGCAAACGCCAGGAAACCCGGGAGCAGACCGAGGCGCGCATCATCGAGCTCGGTCGCCGGCAGCTGGTCGATCGCGGTGCGGCCGGGCTGTCCGTGCGTGCGATCGCCCGCGACCTCGGCATGGTGTCATCGGCGGTTTACCGGTACGTGTCCAGCCGCGACGAGCTGCTGACCTTACTGCTGGTCGACGCCTACGCGGACCTGGCCGACGCCGTGGACCGCGCCCGCGACAGCGTCGCGGAGCTATGGAGTGACGACGTGATCGCCATTTCCCGGGCGACCCGGCAGTGGGCCATCTCGCACCCGGCCCGCTGGGCCCTGCTGTACGGCAGCCCCGTGCCCGGGTATCACGCACCGCCTGAGCGCACGGTGGCCGTGGGCACCCGGGTGGTGGCGGCCTTCTTCGACGCCGTGGCGTCCGGGATTGCCACCGGAGACATCAGGCTGACCGACACTGTTGCGCCCCAACCGATGTCGTCGGACTTTGAGCGGATTCGCCAGGAGTTCGGTTTTCCCGGCGATGATCAGGTCGTCGCCAAGTGCTTCCTGCTCTGGGCGGCGGTGCTGGGTGCGATCAGCCTCGAGGTGTTCGGGCAGTACGGCGCCGACACCCTGACCGACCCCGAGGCGGTGTTCGACGCGCAGCTTCGGCTGCTGGTGGACGTCCTGAGCCAGCATTGACGGCTCGGACGGCCACCGACCGGAAATTAGAACACGTTCACCCAGCTCTGGCGTGACCGGGGCGGCCCGCCACGGCAAAGTTTTCGCGGCCCTTTCTGGCGGCCGAGCGACTGGACTATCCTGCGAGGCGATGACCCTTCCCGTTCAATCGCCGACGCAGATCGCGTGGGTTACCACCGACCTGGACGCCACCGAAACCGCGCTCACCGGCTTGTTAGGTGTCCGCAAGTGGGTGCGGATCCCCGAGGTGCACTTTGCCCCGGACGCCTGCAGCTACCTCGGCAAGCCGGCCGATTTCGTCGCCAGCATCTCACTGAGCTATCTCGGTGACATGCAGTTGGAACTGATCCAGCCAGTCCGCGGCGAGAACATCTATAGTGACTTCCTGCGCGAATCCGGACCGGGTCTGCACCACATCTGCGTGGAGGCCGAAAGCCCTGAGCAATTCGACGCGGCATTGGCCGAGGCCGTCGAGTTCGGGGCCGCGGTTGTGCAGCAAGGCGTGATGCCCGGCGGGATCCAATTCGCCTATGTGTCAGCGCCGCAGGCGGCAGTGCCGTTTGTGGAGATCGCCTACATCGCGCCCGAGATGAGGGCGTTTTACGACTACATCAAACAGGAGCAGCGGTGAGCACGGAGATACCGGCAACGGTCAGCGCGGGCGATGTCACGTCGTGGTCCGATGACGTCGACGTGGTGGTTGTCGGCTTCGGCATCGCGGGCGGCTGCGCCGCCGTGAGCGCGGCGGCCGCCGGAGCGCGGGTGCTGGTGCTGGAGCGCGCGGCCGCGGCCGGTGGCACCACATCGCTTGCCGGTGGCCATTTTTATCTGGGCGGGGGAACGGCGGTTCAGGAGGCGACCGGCCACCCTGACTCGCCCGAGGAGATGTACAAGTATCTGGTCGCCGTGTCCCGGCAGCCGGACCACGACAAGATCCGGGCCTACTGCGAGGGCAGCGTCGAGCATTTCAATTGGCTGGAAGACTTGGGTTTTCAATTCGAGCGCAGCTACTTCCCGGGCAAGGCGGTCATTCAGCCCAACACCGAGGGCTTGATGTTCACCGGCAACGAGAAGGTGTGGCCCTTCCTGGAGAAGGCGGTGCCGGCGCCGCGCGGCCACAAGGTGCCCGTGCCGGGCGACACCGGGGGCGCCAGCATGGTGATCGACCTGTTGCTGAAGCGCGCCGCGAGCCTGGGTGTGCAGATTCGGTACGAGACGGGCGCCACCGAGCTCATCGTCGACGGTTCGGGCGCGGTGAGCGGTGTCATGTGGAAGCACTTCTCCGAAACCGGCGCCATCAAAGCAAAGTCGGTCATCATCGCGGCCGGCGGCTTCGTGATGAACCCCGAGATGGTTGCCAAGTACACGCCGAAGTTGGCCGAGAAACCTTTCGTGCTGGGCAATACCTACGACGATGGCCTGGGCATCCGGATGGGCGCATCGGCCGGCGGCGCAACCGAACACATGGATCAGATATTCATCACGGCTCCGCCGTACCCGCCGTCGATCCTGCTGACCGGAATCATCGTGAACAAGCTCGGACAGCGCTTCGTTGCCGAGGATTCCTACCATTCCAGGACTTCCGGGTTCATCATGGACCAGCCGGACAGCGCGGCGTTTCTCATCGTCGACGAGGCGCACCTGGAGCACCCGAAGATGCCGCTGGTTCCCCTGATCGACGGATGGGAAACCGTCGCGGAAATGGAAGCGGCGCTTGGCATTCCGGAGGGCAACCTGGTGGCCACCCTGGACCGTTACAACGCCAACGCCGCGCGCGGTGAGGACCCCGACTTTCACAAGCAGCCCGAATTCCTTGCGGCACAGGATCAAGGACCGTGGGGGGCCTTCGACATGTCATTGGGTAAGGCGATGTATGCCGGTTTCACCATCGGTGGACTGGCCACGTCCGTCGACGGTGAGGTGCTGCGTGACGACGGCACCGTCGTGCCGGGCTTGTATGCGGCCGGGGCCTGTGCGTCCAACATCGCCCAAGACGGCAAGGGCTACGCCAGCGGCACGCAGCTGGGGGAGGGCTCGTTCTTCGGCCGCCGCGCCGGAGCGCACGCGGCCCACAGCGCCAGAGCGAACGCGGCCCAAGGGGCCGGGGGCGCGTAGGCGCGCTAGACCCGCGCGGGCTCCTTCTTTTCCTCCACGGGGCCCAGCCGCCATGGGCCGCCGCCGAGCAACTGCAACTCCTGTTCGTGATGCTGCTCGACCGTGGGCCGGTGACTGACGCTGACCACCACGCAGTCCGGTAGTTCGCTTCGCACCAGTTGGTACAGCGCGAATTCGAGCCCCTCGTCCAGCGCGGAGGTGGCCTCGTCAAGGAAGACCGCCTTGGGTTTGGTGAGCAGGATGCGGGCAAAGGCGACCCGCTGCTGCTCGCCGGGCGAAAGCACCTTGGCCCAATCCCGCTCTTCGTCGAGCCGGTCAAGCAGGGGCGCGAGCGCGACTTTGGTGAGCACGTCACGCAGCTCGTAATCGGAGACATCATCGGGCGAGTTCGGGTAGCAGACGACCGTGCGCAGGCTGCCCAGCGGCACGTACGGCAACTGCGACAGGAACATCGTCGCGTTGTCGCCGTCCGGACGGCAGAGGGTCCCGGAAGCGTATGGCCACAACTCGGCCAGACTGCGCAGCAGTGTGGTCTTGCCGGCACCGGAACGGCCGGTGATCACCAGCGAATCCCCCTGGGCGAGCTGAACATCGAGCGGGTCGATCAGCCGGTCGCCGGCCGGCGTGCGCACCTCGACGTCGCGCAACTCGATGGCCGTCTCTTCACTCGGCTTGACCAGCATGGTCGGCAGCGCGCGGCCCTGAGCGTTGGCGTCGACCAGGCCGTGCAACCGGATGATGGCCGCCCGGAAGGCCGCGAAGGCGTCGTAGTTGTTGCGGAAGAACGACAGCGAATCGTGAATATTGCCAAAGGCGGTCGCGCTCTGGCCTACGTCGCCGAAGTCGATCTGCCCGGCGAACAGGCGCGGCGCCTGAATCACCCACGGCAGCGGGACGATTGCCTGCGACACCGACCAGTTCCAGCCGTTGAAGATGATGGTCCGGCGCACGAACTTGCGGTAGTTCTCGATGATTGGGGTGAAGCGCCGCCACAGTTGCGCCCGCTCCACACGCTCACCGCGGTAGAAGCCCACGGCCTCGGCGGCATCCCGCAATCGCACCAGGGCGTAACGGAACGCGGCGTTGAGCTTCTCGTTGTTGAAGCTGAGCCAGATCAGCGGATGGCCCAACCAGATCGCCACCAGCGTGGCGATGAGCACGTAGATCAGGACGGTCCAGAACATCGCGCGCGGGAACTCGACGCCGAACAGGTTGAGGTTTCCCGACAGGTTCCACAGGATCGCGGCGAAGGAGATCACCGAGGCCACCGCGTTGACGGCGCCGAAGAGCAAGGTGCTGCCGGTCCCGTTCGACGGGATGTTCGGGGTGCCGCCCGCGTTCGCGGTGAAGATGTCGATGTCCTGCTGGATGCGCTGATCGGGGTTGTCGATGGTGTGGTCGATGAACAGGTCCCGGTAATAGGCCCTGCCCTCGAGCCAGTCGTCGGTGAGATGGGCGGTCAGCCACATGCGCCAGGCGATGATGAACCGCTGCGTCAGATAGATGTCGAGCATGAACCGGATGACGTAGAGGGTGGCCAGCACGCTGAAGATCGCGATCGACACCCAGAACCCGTGAATCCCGGATTGTTTGACCGTGTCGTCGTCGGCCGCCACACCCTGCACCGCCTTCTGCACCGCCGTGTACAGGTCGTTGCCCTGGTAGCTGAGCAACACCATCAGCCGCACCGAGAGCAGCACCGACAGCAACATCACGCCGAGCACCAGCCACACGCGGACGCTGCTCGGCCCGACGAAGTACCCGCGGGTGATCCGCCAGAACTGCCGGCCCCACGGTGTGAGGGCCCTGAACAGGACCAGCGCGATGAAGAGGCAGACCGCGCTGATCAGCCACGCGATGGCGACCCAACTCAACGAATCCATGGCCGCCGCCGACCAGTTGATCGAGGGCTTGAACGGCTTTGGGCCCATGGTCGCTGTCTCCTCACGGTCGAGCTGGTGGAGTCTGCTGGAACTTCAAATCCTCCGGCGAAGGTACCGGAAGGATCTGGATAGGCTGCGGTTATGACGACTGACGCCGCACCCGCTCAAACATTGCACGCCGGCCGGCTCGTCGCTCGCCGGCTCAAGGCCAGCGGCGTCGACACCGTGTTCACGTTGTCCGGCGGCCACCTGTTTTCCATCTACGACGGCTGTCGCGAGGAGGGGATTCGGCTGATCGATACCCGCCACGAGCAGACCGCGGCCTTCGCCGCCGAAGGGTGGTCGAAGGTGACGAGGGTGCCCGGCGTTGCCGCGCTCACCGCGGGGCCCGGCGTCACCAATGGGATGAGCGCGATGGCGGCTGCACAGCAGAACCAGTCGCCGCTGGTCGTGCTGGGCGGCCGGGCGCCCGCGCAGCGGTGGGGCATGGGCTCGCTGCAGGAGATCGACCACGTGCCGTTCGTGGCGCCCCTGGCTAGGTTCGCCGCCACCGCACAGTCGGCCGAGGACGCCGGCCGGCTCGTCGACGAGGCTCTGCGGGCGGCGGTCGGTGCCCCGTCGGGGGTCGGTTTCGTCGACTTCCCCATGGACCACGTGTTTTCCATCTCCGAGGATCACGGCCTCCCCGGCGTCCTCGCCGACCTGCCGCCGGGACCCGCTCCCGATGGCGACGACGTCGGCCGCGCCGCCAGCCTGCTGTCGGCGGCAAAGCGGCCGGTGATCATGGCGGGCACCAATGTCTGGTGGGGTCGCGGGGAGGCGGCGCTGCTACGTCTCGCCGAGGAATTGCAGATCCCGGTACTCATGAACGGGATGGCCCGCGGTGCGGTGCCCGCCGATCACCGGTTGGCGTTCTCCCGGGTGCGCGCAAAAGCGTTGGGGGAGGCCGATGTTGCGCTGATAGTCGGAGTGCCCATGGATTTCCGGCTCGGGTTTGGTGCGGTGTTCGGGCCGCAAACCCGGCTCATCGTGGCAGACCGTGTCGAACCCGAGCGCAAACATCCCCGCCCGGTGGAGGCCGAGCTCTACGGCGACCTGTTGTCGACGCTCGCAGTGCTGGCCTCTGGCGGTGGGACCGACCACAAAGACTGGATCGACGAATTGCGGACGGCCGAAACCGCTTCGCGCGGAAACGAAAAGGCCGAGCTCGCCGACGACCGGATCCCGCTGCATCCCATGCGGGTGTACGCGGAGCTGGCACCGATGCTCGACCGCGACGCCATCGTCGTCATCGACGCCGGCGACTTCGGGTCCTACGCCGGACGGGTGATCGACAGCTACCTACCGGGCTGCTGGCTGGACAGCGGCCCCTTCGGCTGCCTGGGCTCTGGCCCCGGTTACGCCCTGGCCGCCAAACTGGCCCGCCCGGACCGTCAGGTCGTGCTCCTGCAGGGCGACGGCGCGTTCGGCTTCAGCGGCATGGAATGGGACACCCTGGTCCGGCACAACGTGCCCGTCGTGTCGGTGATCGGCAACAACGGAATCTGGGCGTTGGAAAAACACCCGATGGAGGCGTTGTACGGCTACTCGGTCGTGGCCGAACTGCGTCCGGGCACCCGCTACGACGAGGTGGTGCGCGCCCTCGGCGGCCACGGCGAGCTGGTCTCCGCGCCGGCCGAGCTGCGGCCCGCACTGGAACGCGCCTTCGCCAGCGGCCTGCCCGCCGTCGTCAACGTCCTCACCGACCCCACCGTCGCGTATCCGCGCCGCTCCAACCTCGCCTGAGCTCACGCGGGTCGCGAGCGTGCACAGATGTACGGTGCCGCTCGGCGTGTCGCGGACAAACACGCACGCTCGCGCCCGGTTGCGGCTCGCGTACCGTTGACCTGTGCCAAAGACCATCCGCGCGCAACCCAGCCGCCTGAGCAGCCGATTCTGGCGACTGCTCGGCGCGAGCACCGAAAAGAACCGCAGCCGATCCCTCGCCCAGGTCACCGACTCGTCCGAATACGACAAGGAAGCCGCCGGGCTCACCGACGAGCAGCTACGCAAGGCCGCCGGGCTCCTCAACCTCGACGATCTCGCGGACTCCGATGACATTCCCCAGTTCCTCGCGATCGCCCGGGAGGCCGCCGAACGGGCGACCACGCTCCGCCCGTTCGACGTGCAGCTGCTGGGTGCGCTGCGCATGCTTGCCGGTGACGTCATCGAAATGGCCACCGGTGAAGGCAAAACGCTCTCCGGGGCGATCGCGGCGGCCGGATACGCCCTCGCGGGGCGGCACGTGCACGTGGTGACCATCAACGATTACCTGGCCCGCCGTGACGCGGAGTGGATGGGCCCGCTCATCGAGGCGATGGGGCTGACGGTCGGCTGGATCACCGCCGAGTCGACGAGCGAGGAGCGCCGCGCCGCCTATGGCTGCGACGTCACCTACGCCTCGGTCAACGAGATCGGTTTCGACGTGCTGCGCGATCAACTCGTGGTCGACGTTTCTGACCTGGTGTCACCCAACCCCGACGTGGCCCTTATCGACGAGGCCGATTCGGTGCTGGTCGACGAGGCGTTGGTGCCGCTGGTGCTGGCCGGCACCACGCACCGGGAGACCCCGCGACTCGAGATCATCAAGCTGGTCGGTGAACTAACCCCCGAAACCGATTACGACACCGACTCCGACAGCCGCAACGTCCATTTGACCGATGTCGGGGCGTGCAGAGTGGAGAAGGCGCTCGGCGGCATCGACCTCTACTCCGAGGAGCACGTCGGCACGACCCTGACCGAGGTCAACGTCGCGCTGCACGCGCATGTGCTGTTGCAGCGCGACGTGCACTACATCGTCCGGGACGACGCCGTCCACCTGATCAACGCCTCCCGCGGGCGCATCGCGCAGCTACAACGCTGGCCGGACGGCCTGCAGGCCGCCGTCGAGGCGAAGGAGGGGATCGAGACCACCGAAACCGGGGAGGTGCTTGACACGATCACTGTGCAGGCGCTGATCAACCGGTACGAAACGGTGTGCGGCATGACCGGCACCGCGCTGGCCGCCGGGGAGCAACTGCGCCAGTTCTACAAGCTCGGTGTGTCGCCAATTCCGCCGAACAAGCCCAACATTCGCGAGGACGAGTCCGACCACGTGTACATCACCGCCGCAGCCAAGAACGACGGGATCGTCGCGCACATCGCCGAGGTGCATGAGACCGGGCAGCCGGTGCTGGTCGGCACGCGCGACGTGGCGGAATCCGAAGAACTGCACGAGCGCCTGCTGCGCCGCGGCGTGCCGGCGGTGGTGCTCAACGCGAAGAACGACGCCGAAGAGGCCGAGGTCATCGCCGAGGCGGGCAAGTTCGGGGTGGTCACCGTGTCGACGCAGATGGCGGGGCGGGGCACCGACATCCGGCTGGGTGGCTCCGACGAGGCTGACCACGACAGGGTCGCCGAGCTCGGCGGACTGCACGTGGTCGGCACCGGACGGCATCACACCGAGCGCCTGGACAACCAGCTGCGCGGGCGGGCCGGACGCCAGGGCGACCCCGGCTCGTCGGTGTTCTTCTCCAGCTGGGAAGACGACGTCGTGGCGGCCAACCTCGACCACAACAAGCTGCCCATGGAAACCGACGAGGACGGCCGCATCCTCGGCCCCAAGGCGGCCGGGCTGCTCGACCACGCCCAGCGCGTCGCCGAGGGCCGCATGCTGGACGTGCACGCCAATACCTGGCGCTACAACCAGTTGATCGCCCAGCAGCGCGCCATCATCGTCGATCGACGAAACACGTTGCTGCGCACCGCAACAGCGCGGGAGGAGCTCGCCGAACTCGCGCCCAAGCGGTACAAGGAGTTGTCGGAGGACATCTCGAAGGAGCGACTGGAGACGATCTGCCGGCAGATCATGCTCTATCACCTCGACCGCGGGTGGGCCGACCATCTGGCGTATCTGGCCGACATCCGCGAAAGCATCCACCTGCGCGCGCTGGGCCGGCAGAATCCGCTGGACGAGTTCCACCGGCTGGCCGTCGACGCGTTCGCGTCCCTGGCCGCCGATGCGATCGAGGCGGCGCAGCAGACGTTCGAGACCGCCAACGTCCTCGAAGAGGAACAGGGCCTGGACCTGTCCAAGCTGGCTCGGCCCACGTCGACATGGACCTACATGGTCAACGACAACCCGCTGTCGGATGACACGCTCTCCACGCTGAGCCTGCCCGGGGTCTTCCGCTAAGTCCGGCTGGTAGCCGGCTTCGGGTCGGTCCGTTTAACGGCCCGCAATACGACCGCGTTAAGGTCACGGCTCATGGAGCCGGTGCTTCCGCCCAACCGGGTGCTGACGGTGCCCAACGCGCTGAGCGCCATCCGCCTGGTGCTCATCGGAGTTTTCGCCTACGCCCTGCTGTTCGCGCACGCCAACGGTTGGGCGGTCGGGATCTTGATGTTCAGCGGTGCGTCCGACTGGGCCGACGGCAAGATCGCCCGGCTGCTCAACCAGTCCTCGCGGCTCGGCGTTCTGCTTGACCCGGCGGTCGACCGCCTCTACATGGTCGGCGTTCCCGTCGTGATGGCGCTGAGCGGGATCGTTCCGTGGTGGTTCGTCGCCATCCTGCTGGTGCGTGACGGGCTGCTGGCCGCGACGCTGCCGCCGCTCTGGAGCCGCGGGCTTGCCGCGCTGCCGGTGACCTACGTCGGGAAGGCCGCGACGTTCGCGTTGATGTCCGGTTTTCCGTTGGTGCTACTGGGGACGTGGGACGCCCTGTGGAGCCGGGTGGTCGGGGCCTGCGGCTGGGCGTTCCTGATCTGGGGCATGTACGCCTACCTGTGGGCGTTCGCGCTGTATGTGATCCAGTTGACGTTGGTGATGCGCCGGATGCCCAGGCTGAAACACGGTGCTCGCCGGCCCGTCGCGCCGAAGGCGGTCGAGCGTGGCTGACGCGGACCGCCTGCTGGGCGGCTACGACCCCAACGCCGGTCGCAGCGCCCACGTGGGTTCGCGGCCGAAGCTGATCCCGGTGCCTTCCCTGCTGCGCGCCCTGCTGTCCGAACACCTCGATCCCGGTTACGCCGCAGCGGCGGAAAAACGTCGCGACCCCGCCGCGCACGCGAACGGACGCGAACGCGCCTTCGGCTGGCTTTGGCAGGCATTGGCGGCGCTGCTGATCGCCACGGTCTTTGCCGCCGCAGTCGCCCAGGCCCGCTCGGTCGCCCCCGGTGTGCGCTCCGCGCAGCAGCTGCTGCTGGGCAACGTGCGTTCGATGGAGAACACCACGGCCAAGCTCGCCCAGCGGCGCAGTGAGCTGTCCTCTCGAGTCGACGATGTGCAGCGCCGCGCGCTGGCCGACGACGCCGAAGGGCGGCGGCTGTTGGCGCGTCTCGACGCACTCGGGCTGGCGGCGGCCACCAGGGCGGTCATCGGCCCCGGCCTGAAGGTGACCGTGACCGATCCGGGCGCCAGCCCAAACCTTTCCGACGTGTCCAAGCAGCGGGTCAGCGGCAGCAGGCAAATCATCCTGGACCGGGATCTGCAGTTGGTCGTCAACTCGTTGTGGGCGAGCGGTGCCGAGGCGATCTCGGTCGGTGGCGTCCGCATCGGGCCCAACGTGACCATTCGGCAAGCCGGCGGGGCGATCCTGGTCGACAACAACCCGACCAGCAGCCCGTACACGATCCTTGCGGTGGGGCCGCCCCGCGCGATGCGCGACGTCTTCGACCAGAGCTCCGGCCGGCAGCGACTTAAGCTGCTCGAGGTCTCCTACGGTGTGGTCGTCACCGTGGACGCCGCCGACGGGTTAACGCTGCCCGCCGGATCGATCCGGGAGATGAAGTTCGCCAAACAGATTGGGCCACAGTGAGAACAGTCGTCGGTGGACAGCTTCCCCTGTGCGAGTCGCGGACGGGAAATCGAGCATGATCGGCATCGCGGCGCTGGCGATCGGCATCGTGCTCGGCCTGGTTTTTCACCCCGCCGTGCCCGAGGTAGTCCAGCCGTACCTGCCGATCGCGGTGGTCGCGGCGCTCGACGCGGTGTTCGGGGGGTTGCGCGCCTATCTGGAACGGATCTTCGACCCGAAAGTCTTCGTGATCTCGTTCGTGTTCAACGTTTTCGTGGCTGCCCTGATCGTTTACGTCGGCGACCAATTGGGCGTGGGCACGCAGTTGTCCACCGCGATCATCGTGGTGTTGGGAATCCGCATCTTCGGCAACGCCGCCGCACTGCGGCGGCGGCTGTTCGGGGCGTGACGGGCGCCGGCGACGATGCAGAACGAAGCGATGAAGAGGAGCGGCGCCATGGCCACAGTGAGGCCAGCGTGAGCCAGGACCCGGCGGACGGCACCGCCGAAAGTCGTGAAGCGGCAAGCCCTGCGCAGCACGGCCGCCACGAGCTACCGGCGAAACGCCCCCGCCCTGAGATCGGGCCGGTGCGCCGCACGAGGCTGTCCAGCCTGGTCCGCGGCGGTCGTTCCCGGATGGCTTTCGGAACGTTGGCGGTCATGCTGTGTCTGCTGTTGGGCCTCGCAATCGTCACGCAGGTCCGCCAGAACGAGTCGGGCGATTCGCTGGAAACGGCGCGCCCCGCAGACTTGTTGGTGTTGTTGGACTCGTTACGGCAGCGCGAGGCCACCCTCAACGCCGAAGTGAGCGAACTGCAGAACACGCTGAATTCACTGCAGGCCTCCGGCAACAACGACCAGGCCGCCATCCAGGCCGCGCAGGCCAGGCTGGCGGCGCTATCCATCTTGGTCGGCGCCGTGGGCGCCACCGGCCCGGGCGTCACCGTCACCATCGAGGACCCCGGGCCCGGGGTCTCGCCGGAGGTAATGCTCGACGTGATCAACGAACTGCGCGCCGCCGGCGCCGAGGCGATCGAAACCAACGACGCACACCAGTCCGTGCGCGTCGGTGTCGATACCTGGGTAGTGGGCATGCCCGGCTCGCTGACCATCGACAGCAAGACGCTTTCGCCCCCGTATTCGATTCTGGCGATTGGCGATCCACCGACTTTGGCTGCCGCGCTGAACATTCCCGGCGGCGCCGACGACAGCATCAAACGCGTCGGTGCGCGGATGTCTGTCCGGCAGGCCGACCGAGTGGACGTGACCACCTTGCGACAACCAAAACCGCACCAATACGCTCAGCCCGTCAAGTGAGCACTTCCGCGACAGAACAGGACGACTACTTGTGAGCGATATCCCGCCCGATCTGCACTACACCGCCGAACACGAGTGGGTTCGCCGAAGCGGTGAGGACACCGCGCGGGTCGGGATCACCGACTTTGCGCAGTCGGCGCTGGGCGATGTCGTCTTTGTTCAGCTACCCGAGGTTGGCACCGAGCTGACCGCGGGTGAATCGTTCGGCGAGGTCGAGTCGACGAAGTCGGTGTCGGATCTGTACGCGCCAGTGTCGGGCAAGGTGTCCGCGGTCAACGCCGAGCTGGAGGGCAGTCCGCAGCTGCTCAACTCCGACCCGTACGGGGCCGGCTGGCTGCTCGACGTCCAGGTGTCGGATGTCGCCGCACTGGAGTCGGCCATTTCGTCGCTGCTTGATGCCGAGGCGTACCGCGGAACGCTGACCGAATGACGATTGCTAATGTGCCTGCCAGCCCCGCGCGGCGACGCCAGCGGTGCGGCAGGCCGGTGGGGGAAAGGCGGGTTTTCGGTCCTCCGATCGTCGGGTGGGGGCACATTGCAGACCTATGCGCGGTACCGTCGACACATCGACATTTGAAGGCACCAGTCTCAGTAATCGCCAGCACCGGGCGGAGAAACCTAGTGAGCAGCCGGCCGAGCGGCCCGGTCAGACAACGCCACAGCGGCCAGTGAGGAGCAGCGCGTGACGGACATGGATTCAGGAAGTCAGCAAGACCAGACCTCTGACGAAGTCACGGTGGAGACGACTTCGGTCTTCCGGGCCGACTTCCTCAACGAACTGGATGCGCCCGCGCAGGCGGGCACCGAGAGCGCGGTATCCGGGGTGGAAGGCCTCCCCGCCGGCTCGGCGCTGCTGGTCGTCAAGCGTGGACCGAATGCAGGGTCGCGCTTTCTGCTCGACCAACCGATCACGTCCGCCGGTCGGCATCCCGACAGCGACATCTTCCTCGACGACGTCACCGTCAGTCGCCGCCACGCCGAATTCAGGTTGGAAAACAACGAATTCAACGTGGTCGATGTCGGTAGCCTCAATGGCACCTACGTCAACCGGGAGCCCGTCGATTCTGCGGTGCTCGCCAACGGCGACGAGGTGCAGATCGGCAAGTTCCGCTTGGTGTTTCTGACCGGGCCCAAGCAGAATGAGGACGGAGGATCCGGAGGCTAGTGAGCGCACCCGATAGCCCGGCACTAACCGGGATGTCGATTGGGGCGGTCCTGGAACTGTTGAGGCCGGACTTTCCCGATGTCACGATCTCCAAGATTCGCTTCTTGGAGGCCGAGGGACTGGTGACGCCGCAGCGCGCCGCGTCGGGCTATCGGAGATTCACCGCGTACGACTGCGCGCGGCTGCGGTTCATCCTGACCGCGCAGCGCGATCACTACCTGCCGCTCAAGGTCATCCGCGCGCAATTGGACGCCCAACCCGACGGCGGGCTGCCGCCCTTTGGCTCGCCCTACGCCGCCCCGCGTCTGGTGTCCGTGGCGGGAGTCGGGGAGGCCGGCGCCGAGCCGGGCTCCGGGGCCGGACCCGACGCGACCGGGGTGGCACCGTCGAGCATCCGGCTGAGTCGTGAAGATCTGCTGGAGCGCTCGGGGGTGGACGACGAACTGTTGACCGCCCTGCTCAAGGCGGGAGTGATCACCACCGGCCCCGGCGGCTTCTTCGACGAACACGCCGTCGTCATCCTGCAATGCGCGCGGGCGCTGTCGGAATACGGTGTGGAGCCGCGGCATCTGCGCGCTTTCCGCTCGGCGGCCGACCGGCAATCCGACCTGATCGCCCAAATCGCCGGGCCGATAGTCAAAGCCGATAAAGCCGGCGCCCGCGATCGCGCCGACGACCTGGCTCGTGAGGTGGCGGCCCTTGCCATCACGCTGCACACGTCGTTGATCAAATCCGCCGTTCGCGACGTTCTGCATCGGTGAGGACTAGACTTCGTCGATAGCTTGGTTTTGAGCGGCACAGCGATAATTGGGCTTCGCCGTTGCGCCAAGAACCGACACGGCAGCATATGCGGAGGGCAGACACAAATGGCTGAAGTTCGTGTTGTCGGCATTCGCGTGGAGCAGCCGCAGAACCAGCCGGTCCTGTTACTGCGCGAAACCGACGGCGACCGATACCTGCCGATCTGGATCGGTCAATCGGAGGCTGCCGCCATCGCGCTCGAGCAGCAGGGCGTCGAGCCGCCCCGCCCGCTCACACACGATCTGATCAGGGATGTCATTGCCGCGCTTGGCCATTCGCTGAAAGAGGTGCGGATCGTCGACCTGCAAGAAGGCACCTTCTACGCCGATCTGGTCTTCGACCGCAACATCACCGTGTCGGCGCGCCCGTCGGATTCGGTGGCGATAGCGCTGCGCGTCGGCGTTCCGATCTACGTCGAGGAGGCCGTGCTGGCCCAAGCCGGCCTGCTCATCCCCGACGAGAGCGATGAAGAGGGCGGCACCGCCGTCCGCGAGGACGAGGTGGAGAAGTTCAAGGAGTTTCTCGACAGCGTGTCTCCGGACGATTTCAAGGCCACCTAAGCCGTTTGACCGGGCCGTTCGAGGCCCGGCCCAGTGGCGTACCTGAGACCGTTGGGCGCGTACTACCCTGGACACCGATATCACGGATCTATCTCAACTAGCACCGGGATGTCGACACGCCTGGCGGATAGCGCCCTCACTTAGCCCGGCGGCCGCCATACTTTGATCACGACTTAAAGGCGCGGTAGCTATCGAACAGCGTAAGCTCACTAGCACTCGGGCCTGAGCAAACGTGGCTGCGCCGCAGCCAATGACGCAGCTGGACACGATAGCGCGATCGGCGAGAGGAAGCACCGTGAGCGAGCAGCCACGCCAAGAACAGCTGGACCTAGCTGAGCGCGCGAACGCCGCGCCGGAGGCCCCCGTGCAACCCGGACTGTTCCCCGACGACTCCGTGCCGGACGAACTGGTCGGATACCGTGGCCCGAGTGCTTGCCAGATCGCCGGAATCACCTACCGCCAGCTGGACTATTGGGCGCGCACATCCTTGGTGGTGCCATCGATCCGCAGCGCGGCCGGATCGGGCAGCCAGCGGCTCTACTCGTTCAAAGACATCCTCGTTCTCAAGATCGTCAAGCGGTTGCTCGATACCGGGATCTCGCTGCACAACATCAGGGTCGCGGTCGATCATCTACGCCAGCGCGGTGTCCAGGACCTGGCCAACATCACGTTGTTCTCCGACGGCACCACGGTTTACGAATGCACGTCGGCCGAAGAGGTTGTCGACCTGCTGCAGGGCGGGCAGGGCGTCTTCGGCATCGCCGTGTCAGGCGCCATGCGCGAGCTGACCGGCGTGATCGCCGACTTCCCCGGGGAGCGGGCCGACGGCGGCGAGTCGATCGCCACCCCGGAAGACGAGCTGGCCTCCCGGCGCAAGACCCGCGACCGCAAGATCGGTTAAGCGCACCCGCGCGACACCGCCGGGTAAGCTGGTTCGAGCATCGCACTCGTGCGGGAGAGTTCCGTGACGGCCAGCCACGGACGCCGAAGGAGCAACACCTCTCCGCTAACCTCTCAGGCACCCCGGACCGCGCGGGTTAACGATGCCTCTGGAAAGCGGTGATGGCCCCTAGCGGTCAACACCCGCCGATGGGGAAAGGCGCGCGGGCAGCTCCGGGCGCCGAATCTCTCAGGCGCCCGGCGAACGGGTGAAGACAGAGGGAGAGGGCCGCTAGTCCTCTGCCTTTGTTCGATGCCACGCCAGGGAGTTCGCCAATGCCCGACCAATCAACCTTCGCAGCCCGGCACATCGGACCGGACAGCCAGGCCGTCGCGACGATGCTTTCCGTCATCGGTGTCGATTCGCTGGACGAGCTGGCCGCCAAGGCGGTCCCGGCGGGCATCCTGGACAAGCCCACCGACAGCGGCGCGGCACCGGGCCTGGATGGGTTGGCGCCGGCCGTCACCGAGGCCGAGGCGCTGGCCGAGCTGCGGGCCCTGGCCGAGGCCAACACGGTGGCCGTCTCGATGATCGGGCAGGGCTACTACGACACGCTCACCCCGCCGGTGCTGCTGCGCAACGTGTTGGAGAACCCGGCCTGGTACACGGCCTATACGCCATATCAGCCCGAGATCAGCCAGGGCCGGCTGGAGGCGTTGCTGAATTTCCAGACCATGGTCGCCGACCTGACCGGACTGGAAGTCGCCAACGCCTCGATGCTCGATGAGGGCACCGCCGCCGCCGAGGCCATGGCGCTGATGCACCGCGCGACCCGTGGCACGTCGAACCGGCTGGCCGTCGACGCCGATCTGTTCGCCCAGACGGCGGCCGTGGTGGCGACGCGGGCGCGGCCGCTGGGCATCGAGATCGTCACCGCCGACCTGCGGGATGGCCTGCCCGACGGTGAGTTCTTCGGCGTCGTCACCCAGCTGCCGGGCGCCAGCGGCCGGATCACCGACTGGGCAACCCTGGTCCAGCAGGCCCACGACCGTGGCGCGCTGATCGCCATCGGCGCCGACCTGCTGGCGTCCACGTTGATCACGCCACCCGGCGACATCGGTGCCGACGTCGCGTTCGGAACGACCCAACGATTCGGTGTGCCAATGGGATTCGGCGGCCCGCACGCCGGATATCTGTCGGTGCACTCCAAGCATGCCCGCCAGCTGCCGGGCCGTCTGGTCGGCGTGTCGATGGATGCCGACGGGTCCCCGGCCTACCGCCTGGCGCTGCAGACCCGCGAGCAGCACATCCGCCGGGACAAGGCGACCAGCAACATCTGCACAGCACAGGTGCTGCTGGCGGTGATGGCCGCCATGTACGC
This sequence comes from uncultured Actinomycetota bacterium, assembly GCA_963820045.1. Taxonomy (GTDB): domain Bacteria; phylum Actinomycetota; class Actinomycetes; order Mycobacteriales; family Mycobacteriaceae; genus Mycobacterium. The sequence continues at coordinate 918,149 of CAWFYN010000004.1, read as the reverse complement.
CAGCTACCACGGCGCCGACGGGCTGGGCGGGATCGCCCGCCGCGTGCACGCCCACGCCGAGACCATCGCCGCCGCCCTGGGCGACGCGCTGGTGCACGACAAGTTCTTCGACACCGTGCTGGCGCGGGTTCCGGGCCGTGCCGACGAGGTGGTGGCCGCGGCGACGGCGAAGGGCGTCAACGTGTGGCGCGTCGACGCCGACCACGTGTCGGTGGCCTGCGACGAGGCCACCACGGACGCCCACGTGACGGCGGTTCTGGAAGCTTTCGACGTCTCGGCGCCCCGGCCTGTCAGCGTCGACATCGCAACTCGCACATCGGAATTCTTGACCCATCCCGCGTTCACGCAGTACCGCACCGAAACGGCGATGATGCGCTACCTGCGAACCCTGGCGGACAAAGATATCGCCTTGGACCGCAGCATGATCCCGCTCGGCTCGTGCACGATGAAACTCAACGCCGCCGCGGAAATGGAACCCATCACCTGGCCGGAGTTCGCCCGCCAGCATCCGTTCGCCCCGGCGACTGACACCCCCGGGCTGCGTGGGCTCATCAATGAGCTGGAGCGTTGGCTGGTGCAGATCACCGGTTACGATGCCGTCTCCCTGCAGCCCAACGCCGGCTCGCAGGGCGAATACGCCGGCCTGCTGGCCATCCACGAGTACCACGCCAGCCGGGGCGAGCCCCACCGCAACATCTGCCTGATCCCGTCCAGCGCGCACGGCACCAACGCCGCGTCGGCGGCGTTGGCCGGCATGCGGGTGGTCGTGGTGGCCTGCCATGACAACGGCGACGTCGACCTCGACGACCTGCGCGCCAAGGTCACCCAGCACGGTGACGAGCTGTCGACGCTGATGATCACCTACCCGTCCACCCACGGCGTCTACGAGCACGACATCGCCGACATCTGCGCGGCCGTACACGACGCCGGCGGTCAGGTGTATGTCGACGGCGCCAACCTAAACGCGCTGGTCGGCCTGGCCCGGCCCGGAAAGTTCGGCGGCGACGTCAGCCACCTGAACCTGCACAAGACGTTCTGCATCCCACACGGGGGCGGGGGACCCGGGGTGGGGCCCGTGGCGGTGCGTTCGCATCTGGCCCCGTTCCTGCCCGGGCACCCGCATGCGCCCGAATTGCCTCAGGGGCATCCGGTGTCGTCGGCGCCCTACGGGTCCGCCTCGATCCTGCCGATCAGCTGGGCCTACATCAGGATGATGGGCGCCGACGGCCTTCGGGCGGCGTCGCTTACCGCGATCGCGTCGGCCAACTACATCGCCCGCCGGCTCGATGAATACTTCCCGGTGCTCTACACCGGGGAGAACGGCATGGTCGCCCACGAATGCATCCTGGATCTGCGGCCGATCACCAAGGCGACCGGGGTGACCGTCGACGATGTCGCAAAGCGCTTGGCCGACTACGGCTTTCACGCCCCCACCATGAGCTTCCCGGTGGCCGGCACGCTCATGGTGGAGCCCACCGAGAGCGAGAGCCTGACCGAGGTCGACGCCTTCTGCGAAGCCATGATCGCCATCCGCGGCGAGATCGACCGAGTCGGCGCGGGGGAGTGGTCCGTTGACGACAATCCGCTGCGGGGGGCGCCGCACACCGCCGAGTGCCTGCTCGTCACCGACTGGGGGCACCCGTACACGCGCGAAGAGGCCGCCTATCCGCTCGGCAAGAAATTCCGGCCGAAGGTGTGGCCACCGGTGCGGCGCATCGACGGCGCCTACGGCGACCGCAACCTGGTCTGCTCGTGCCCGCCGGTGGAGGCGTTCGCGTAACGCGACCCGGCGCTGCCTCAGCCGAAACGCTCGATGATCGCCGCGGCGATCTGCTCCGGTGCATCCTCCTGGATGAAGTGCTTGGCATTGGGCAGTTCGACGAGGAAATGGTCGGGAAACGTCGCGCGCATGCGCGGGATGGTGGGACCCGGTCTGAATGCGAAATCCTTCATCCCCCAAACGAACAAGGCGGGTTTGGCGCCCAGCTTGGCCGGCACGTCCCGGGCGAGCCGCGCCAGCAGCGGGCCGGCGGCCAGGATCTGCTTGGGCATCTCGGCGACGCCTTTGCGGGCCTCGGGGCTGGGCTGCGCGGCCCGGTAATGCTGCATCACCGCGTCGCTTGGGCGATGCTCGGTTCCCGCGGGGATCAGCCGCTCGACGAAGAAGTTGCGGTGCAGGATCGCGTATTGCAGCGGCGGACTGGACATCACGCGGCTGAACATCTTGGTCGTGAATTCGTCCGTCGGCCAGAACCAGGTGTTGCCCAAGATGATGCCGCGCACCCGCTCGGCGCGCTCGACCGCGACGGCCATGCTGATGGGGCCACCCCAGTCCTGGCCCATCGTCAGGTAGCCGTCCAGTCCGAGGTGGTCGACGAACTCGCCGGCCACCCGGGCATGCTCGTCGATGGTGTACCCGAACGCCGCGGGTCGATCCGAAAGCCCGAACCCGAGGTAATCCGGTGCGATGCAGCGGAACCTGTCACGCAGCGCGATGACGATATTGCGGTAAAGGAAGCTCCAGGTCGGGTTGCCGTGCCACAGCAGGATCGGCGGCCCGTCACCTTCGTCGATGTAGTGCATGCGTCCTTGCGAGCTGTCGAACCAGCGCGACTGGAACGGATATAGCTGGGGGTCGGGGGTGAAATCGATGCTCATGAGGCTCCTTCGGTAGCGCTCACGATGTTAGGCCGGGAGTGTGACAGCACCGAGATGGTGACGGCGGCCACGGCGGGATTCCTCCCGGTTCGGCGCCGAGACGTTTGCCCCGCAGCCGGGCGCTTCCCCAGGCCCGACCGGGCCTCAGCTCAAGAAGGCGTTGATGGCCGCAGCGAGGTCGGGGGACGCCGACGTGGCGAGGTTCTGGTAGCCACCGCCGCTGAGCTGGGCGACCGCTTCCCACGTCGCGCGGTCCGGGTCGCCGCCGAAGTCGATGACGTTCACCGCGATCGGTTTGGCCGGATCCGCGCTCTTGCGGATGAAATCCTGCAAGCCGGGCCCGTCCAGGGATTGGTCGGTGTGCGGGCCACCCGTGATGACCAGTATCGAGTTGATCGAGCCCGCGTGGTAGTTGGCCTGCAGGTCTTGGTAGAGCATGCGCAGCGTGGTGAACGACACCGCGCCGCCGGCCGACGAATATTGCTTGTCCAGCGCCGACGTCAGCGCCACCGAGCGGGGCTGGCCGTTGACGGGGTCGCCCAGCGGCCCGCCGGCCACCTCGGAACGTCCCTCGTGACCGTCGAACGTCCACAGGCCCACCACGGAGCTGGGCGGCAACGCCCTGATCTTGTCCTGAAGCGCGGCGACAACGTTCGCCAGCCGGGACTTCCCGCCTTCCTGGGCGGGCATCGACTGGTCGAGCATGATGGTCGCGGCCAACCCGCTGGACGGGGTGGCCATGGCCTCGGCCAGCGTCGCGCGCATCGCGTCGTCACCCACCGACAGCGCCGCCGGCAGGGCGGGGAAGGTGGTGACCGGGCTGCTCGGCGGTGGGACCCCGTTGACCCGGAAACCGGCCTTGGCCAGCTTGGCGAGTTGGTCGGACTTGTGCATGAAGCGGGCGAACTCGCTGGCGGCCGAGGTCTGCTCCTGGGTCAGCCACGAGCCGCGGAGCAGCACCGTGGGGTAGTCGGCGACCGGCACCGGCCCGGACGGTAGCCAGGAAGCCAAGGCGCCCTTGGCGTTTGGCAGCGACTGGCCGCGCTGGAATAGCTGCTGCTCGGTGGTGATCACCGCGTGCACCGGCGCGGTCGCCGGGTCACCGGGCTTCAGCAGGGTGTTCATCGCCTCCGTCAGCGAGTTGTCGGCCAGCTTCGGTTGCGCGCTCAGCAAGGCGCGGACCGCGCCGGTGCCCTGGGTCGCCGGTGCGCCGGGAGGTGCCGATGCTGCCGCTATCGCTTCCCCGGCCAGGAACGCCGCGTCACCGTTGCCATTCATCGGGCAGGCCAGCCGCAGCGACCCCCACGCCGGCAGGTTAACGCCGGCCAACCCGTTCGGGTTGGTTTGCAGCCCGGGCAGCGCCGCCCAGTTCTGGTTGGCCAGCGCTGACGTGAGTTCCGGCCGGACGGCGAGCACCACCGGCGATGTCACCAGCGGGCGGCTGTCGGTGATCGTTTTCTGCGCCGTAGCCCCGGCGAGCCGCGCGGCCGAGACCGAGCTGCCCGGAATCCACAACGCCGGCTGCCCGCCCAGCTCGGCGGGCCACTTGCCGATGAAACCGTTCAGGACCGCGTCGGAGCCGGCCGGTTTGACGGAAACCACCATGCAGTGGTCACCGATCGGGCCGGCCGAGGAGTTGTAGCTTTCCGCGAACTGCTGCACGGAATCGGCGATCGACGGGTCGGCGATGACGGCGACGGTCTCCTGCCCGCCCACGCAGCGCCCAGCGGCCTTGTGCGACCGGTTGGACAACGCATCCCCGAAGAAGCTCCACAAGATCACGGTGCCCACCACCACGACTACCGCGACGAGCGCCACGATCACGCCGATGCTGACCCCCCGTCGCCCGCCCTCGCTGCGGTGGCCCCCCCGCCAATCGCCGAGCCCGCGGTGCCCGCTGCCCAACAGCGACGGCGAAGAGGCCGGCGGCTGCGCGCTCGACGGACGCGGCTGCCGCGGCGGAAACTCCGGGTACTCGTCGGCGGTGCCGCCCGCGAACGCGTCGTCGTGGGCGTAGGGCTCTTCGCCGGCGGAGAACTCGTCCGGGCCCGCCGGGAAATCTTCATCGGCCGGATAGTGACCCGTGTCCGAGTAGTCCTCGGTGACCGCGTCCCGCTGGTCGGGTTCCGGCTCGCCGCTTTCGTACTGCTCGTCGACGGAGTCCTCAGGGTCGGGCAAACTGTGCCTACCCATAGTGGCGCCCGTCGCCTTCCCGTCGATCCATCCGACTTGTTGTGAACCCTCCGCTGATCTTAGTCGTCAGCGGCATCAATGCGTGGCGAGCCCGATTAAGGCACGAGCTCAATTTGATTGCGCCGCGCGGGCCTTGGCTTGGCGCCGACGGCGGTGCAGGATCGGCTCGGTGTAGCCGTTGGGCTGCTGCGTCCCGGTCAGGATCAGGTCCTGGGCGGCCAGGAACGCCAGGCTGTCATCGAAGTTGGGCGCCATCGGCAGGTAGCCGGCATCCTTGGCGTTCTGCGCATCCACCAGCGGCGCCATCCGTTCCAGGCTGGCTCGCACGTCCTGCTCGGTGATGACGCCGTGGCGCAGCCAGTTGGCCAGCAACTGGCTCGAAATCCGCAGCGTGGCACGGTCTTCCATGAGCGCCACGTCGTGAATGTCGGGCACCTTCGAGCAGCCGACGCCTTGGGCGACCCAGCGCACCACGTAGCCCAGGATCGACTGGCAGTTGTTGTCGACCTCCTCGCGGATCTCCTCGGGAGCCCAGGCCAGTTCTTTGGCCAGCGGGATAGTCAACAATTCGTCGATGTTGGTGCGTTTCTTGCCCGCCAGCTCCTCCTGCACCGCGCCCACATCGACCTGGTGGTAGTGCATCGCGTGCAGGGTGGCCGCGGTCGGAGAGGGCACCCACGCGGTGGTCGCGCCCGCCTTCGGTTGGCCGATCTTCTGCTCGACCATGTCGGCCATCAGCTCGGTCATCGCCCACATGCCCTTGCCGATCTGCGCCTTGCCCTTGAAGCCTGCGGCCAGCCCGATGTCGACGTTGGCGTCCTCATAGGCCTTGATCCATGCGGTGCTTTTCATCGCGCCCTTGCGGATCATCGGACCGGCTTCCATCGAGGTGTGGATTTCGTCGCCCGTGCGGTCCAGGAAGCCGGTGTTGATGAACACGACCCGGTCGGCCGCGGCCTTGATGCACGCCTTGAGGTTGAGCGTGGTGCGCCGCTCCTCGTCCATGATGCCGACCTTGAGGGTGGCCTGCGGCAGGCCCAGAACATCTTCGAGGCGGCTGAACAGTTCGCAGGTGAACGCGACCTCGTCGGGTCCGTGCATCTTGGGCTTGACGATGTAGATCGACCCGGTGCGGCTGTTGGCCAGCGGACCGTTGGCGTCGCCGGTCTTCATGCCGTGGATCGCGGTCAGGCCGGTGAACAGCGCATCCATGATGCCCTCGAACACCTCGTTACCCTCGGCGTCGACGATCGCGTCGTTGGTCATCAGATGCCCCACGTTGCGGACGAACAACAGGCTGCGGCCCGGCAGGGTCAGCTGACCGTCACCGTCGGGCGTGGTATAGGTGCGATCCTGGTTCAGCACGCGGGTGAACGTCTTGCCGTCCTTGTCGACGTCCTCGGACAGGTCGCCCTTGTTCAGCCCGAGCCAGTTGCGGTAGCCGAGCACCTTGTCGTCGGCGTCGACGGCGGCCACCGAGTCCTCGAAGTCCATGATCGTGGTGATGGCCGACTCCAGCACCACGTCCTTGATGCCGGCACGGTCCGTCTTGCCGATCGGCGATTCGGGGTCCACCAGGATCTCGATGTGCAGTCCGTGGTTGACCAGGAGCACCGACCAGTCGGAGGAGCCGAGTTCGCCGGTGTAGCCGGCGAATTTCTCCGGGCTGGCCAGGCCGACGGATCCGTCGGCGGTGGCGATCTTCAGCCGGCCGTCTTCCACGCTGAGTCCGGTGGCGTCGGCCCAGGACCCGGATTCCAGGGGCACCGCCTGGTCGAGGAAGTTGCGCGCATAGGCGATCACCTTGTCGCCGCGGACCCGGTTGTAGCTGGTGCCCTTTTCGGCGCCGTCGCTTTCTGCGATGACGTCGGTGCCGTACAGGGCGTCGTACAGCGAGCCCCAGCGCGCGTTCGCCGCGTTCAGCGCGAACCGGGCGTTGAGCACCGGCACCACCAGTTGCGGGCCCGCGGTCGTGGTGATCTCGTCGTCGACACCCGAGGTCGTGATCGTGAAATCCTCGGGTTCGGGCAGCAGATAACCGATTTCGGCGATGAACTGGCGGTACGCATCCACATCGAACGGCTCGATCACGCGTTGCCGGTGCCACTTGTCGATCTGGGCCTGCAGCTCATCGCGACGGTTCAGCAAGTCCCGGTTCTTCGGCGTGAGGTCGGTGACCACTTTGTCGACTCCCGCCCAGAAGCTGTCCGGGTCGATATCGGTGCCGGGCAGGGCCTCGTTGTTCACGAAGTCGTAGAGCACTCGGGCGACGCGCAAGTTCCCCGCCGACACGCGATCAGTCATGTTTCTCCTCCATAACGAAGCCTCACCGAGCCACCATTGGCTCGGAGCGGCAATGCCTTCAGCGTACCGAGCAGCGGCCTGGTGAGCGTATCCGCCCAGCCCGCCACACCAGGTCAGGCCGCGCTGACAGCTCCAACCATGCCGCTGCGGCGAGCCCTGGGATCGAATTCCAGCAACGCGCCAGCGCGCCAGGGATCCTCCACCCTCCAGCACTTTCTTGACTGGTAGCCGTTGAAAATCATACGGGCTCTGCACGGCCCCGCCCGGCGACCGCCACCCCTACGCATCGCGCATCGTGCCGACGAGGTCATCAACCAGGTCTTCCATCGCCACCATCGCCACCACGTCGCCGTCCGCGTCGGTCACCAGCGCCAGATGGCTGTTGCTGCGGCGCATCCGCGACAAAGCGTCGGCCAACGGCAGCGACCTGGGCAGCCGCGGCAGGGGGCGCACCATCGCGAGGTCGATCACCGCCGCTGGGTCGTCGCCCAGCTTCAGCATGTCCTTGATGTGCAGGTAGCCGATGAAGTCGCCGTTGACGTTCGCCACGGGGAACCGCGAGTAGCCGGTCTGGGCGAGGGCGTGTTCGACGGCGCCGACCGTGGGGCCGGTGCCCGCCGCGACCACCCGTACCGCGTGGACATCGGCGAGCGGGACCGCCACGTCGCCGACGACCCGGGTGCCGATCTGCAGCGCCCGGGTGAGCCTGGTGTGTTCCTCGCGGTCCAACAGCCCTTGGGATTCCGATTCGGCGATCATCTCGCTCAGCTCGACGGGGGAGACGGTGATCTCGAGCTCCTCCTTGGGTTCCACGCCCAGCGCGCGCACCACCGCGCTCGCGCACTTGTTGTAGAAGACGATGAGGGGCCGGGCGGCCCGGACGTAGGCCAGGTAGGGCGGCACCAGGAGCATCGCCGTGCGCTCGGGACCGGCCAGCGCGATGTTCTTGGGCACCATCTCGCCCAGCAGGACGTGCAGGGTCACCACGATCGCCAGCGCGATCGCGAACGACAACGTGTGCAGCAGTGCCGGGGGAATGCTGGTCAGCCCCAGCGCGGTGCGCAGCAGGTCGGAGACCGCCGACTCGCCGATCCGCCCGAGCAGCAGCGAGGCGGCCGTGATTCCGAGCTGCGCCCCGGCCAGCATGGCCGGGAGCTGCTCCCCGGCGCGCATCACCGTGACCGCTCGGGCCTTGCCCTGCTCGGCGAGCGCTTCGAGGCGGTCGCGCCGGGCCGAGATCAACGAGAACTCCGCCCCGACGAAGAACGCGTTGACCCCGATCAGCAGGATCGCCAGCAGCACACCCAGGGTGTTGTTCATCGGTCCCCCCCGGGCGCCGGGCTCTCGCCGTGACCCCGAAGCTCGATCAGCTCCAGCAGGTCGATCCGGCGCCCCTCCATCCGGATCACCGTCGCTTGCCAGCGCGGCGAGGTGTCCAACAGCCCGTCGGCGTCCAGGGCCGGCAACTTCACCGTTTCCCCTGCCACCGGGATGTGGCCGAATTCGCGCAGCGCCAGCCCGCCGATGGTCTCGTAGGGCCCTTCCGGGGCCCGGAAGCCGGTCGCGGTGGCCACCTCATCGATGCGCAGCAGACCCGACACCCGCCAGCCGGTGCCGGCCGCCACCACATCCGGAGTGGCGTCGTCGTGTTCGTCGCGGACGTCGCCGACGATCTCTTCGATCAGGTCCTCGAGGGTCACCATGCCCGCGGTGCCGCCGTATTCGTCGACGACCATCGCGGTCTGCAGGCTGTTGGCGCGGATCTCGCCCATGACGGCATCGCCGTCCAGCGTCGACGGCACCACCGGAACGGGCTGCGCCACCGTGGTCAGCGGCGTGCGCGCCCGGTCGGCCGCCGGAATCGCGAGCACCTGTTTGACGTGCACGATGCCGACGGTTTCGTCCAGGTCGCCGTCGACGATGGGGAACCGGGAGAAGCCGGACTCGGCGGCCGCGGCCACCAGGTCGGCCACGGTGTCGTCGGTCTGCAGGGCCACGATCTTCGACCTGGGCGTCATCAGTTCCTCGGCGGTCAGGGTGCCGAACTGCAGAGAGCGCCGCACCAGCGACGCGGTGGCCGCGTCCAGCGAGCCGCTGCGTGCCGACGAACGCACGAGCGACAGCAGTTCCTGCGGCGAACGCGCCGATCGCAGCTCTTCGGCGGGCTCGATGCCCAGCTGGCGCACGATCCAGTTCGCCGCGCCGTTGGTGAGTCGGATCGCCGGGGTGAACAGCAGCGAGAACAACAGCTGAATGCCCACCACGGCCCGCGCGGTGGACAGCGGTCGGGCGACGGCAAGGTATTTCGGGACCAGCTCGCCGAACACCATCGACACCGAGGTCACGATGACCAACGCCAGGAACGCCATGATCGCGTCGGCCACCCGGTCGGATATCCCGATCGCGTCAAACCACGGGTGCGGCAGGTCGGCCAGCATCGGATCGGTCAGGTAACCGGCCGCCAGCGTGGTGGCGGAGATGCCCAATTGGGCCCCGGACAATTGAAACGACAACTTGTGGTGGGCGCGCCGGATCGCGCGGTCGCGGCGTCCCCCGTCGCGTGCGTTTGCCTCGACCGCGCTGCGATCCAGGGTCGTGAGCGAGAACTCGGCGGCGACGAAGATCGCGTTACCGAAGATGAGCACCGCGATGGCCACGATGCTGCTGATCACGGTGACGGTGACGTTCATGGATCCCGCTGCCCGCTCGCCGCTTGCCCAGTCCGGCTCGCCGGGGCAGGCTCCGCATCGGGCGGCCCGTCCGACGGCTGCCGCGCCCGGAAGCCCATGGCCTGCACGGGTGCCTGCGGCACGTCGATCCCTTCGCTGCCTGAAACCGGTGCGGACGCGGTCGCCTCCGTTGCTGACTCATGGTAGCCGGGTCCGCCCCGTCATCGGTCAACGACTGTTTTCGCCGGGGGCTGCGCCCGGGAACCGGCAGGCCCGACTATGGGTTGCCTAGCCTTACTCGGTAGGCTCTGCGCACCATGGCGTCCGAAGCCCCACCCGAAACCCAACCAGCACAGGTCCTTCCGCGCGAGCGCTTCGACATCACCGACGAGGTAGCGCGCATACCCCGGCCGCCGGCCACCCCCTGTCTGGATCCGCCCTTCGCGCTGCGCGTGGCACATCGCGAGGACGCGGGCATGGTGTCGGAGTGGATGAACCGCCCGCACCTGGCGGCGGCCTGGGAATACGACTGGCCGACGCCGCAATGGGAGCGGCATCTGGGCGCACAGCTGGACGGAACGTATTCGCTACCACTGCTCGACAGCATCCGCGGAAAAGATTGCGCGTACCTCGAATTATATTGGGGCGCAAAGGACTTGATCTCCCACTACTACGATGCCCAGCCCTATGACCTGGGGCTGCACGCCGCAATCGCCGACGCGGCGCTGGTGAACCGCGGGCTGGGCCCGATGCTGTTGCCGCGGATCATCGCCAGCGTCTTCGCCGTGGAGCCCCGCTGCCGGCGCATCATGTTCGACCCCGATCAGCGCAACACCACGGCGCGTCGACTGTGCGAGCGCGTCGGATGCACGTTCCTCGGCGAGCACGACACCAGAAACCGGCGCATGTCGCTTTACGCGCTGCAACGTCCGAGCACCGACGCATAACCTCCGCGGGCTCGCACCTTGGGCCCAGCGCTGTCTCGTCGACGAGATAGCTTGCCCCGCAAGAGATGTGCAAGCACCCCGACGTGGCGAGTCACCAACCCAACGGCAGCGGATGGCCTTCGGCGAAGCCCGCGGTCGACTGCACCCCGACGACGGCCCGCTCGTGCAGCTCGGCCAGGTTCGCCGCGCCGACGTAGGTGCACGTGCTACGCACGCCCGCGGTGATGTGGTCGACCAAATCCTCGACGCCGCCACGGTCGGGATCCAGCCCCATCCGCGACGTCGAAATGCCTTCCTCGAACAGCGCTTTGCGGGCACGATCGAACGCGGTCTCTGCGGCGCCGCGGGCGACCACGGCCCGCTTGGACGCCATGCCGTAGCTCTCCTTGTACGGCTGGTCCTCGCGGTCGCGCATCAGGTCTCCGGGCGATTCGTAGGTGCCCGCGAACCACGACCCGATCATCACGTTGGACGCTCCGGCGACCAGCGCCAGCGCCACGTCCCGCGGATGCCGGACGCCGCCGTCGGCCCACACATTTCCTCCCAATTGCCTTGCCGCCGAGGCACATTCGACCACAGCCGAGAATTGCGGGCGGCCCACGGCGGTCATCATCCGGGTGGTGCACATCGCCCCCGGCCCGACGCCGACCTTGGCGATGGTCGCCCCGGCGCCCAGCAGGTCGCGAGTGCCTTCCGCCGAGACGACATTGCCCGCCACCAGTGGCACACCGAGTTCGAGCGATGCCACCGTGCGGATCGCGTCGAGCGCCTTGACCTGGTGCCCGTGTGCGGTATCGATGACGAGCACGTCCACACCCGCCTCGGCCAGGGAGCGCGCCCTGGCCCCCACATCGCCGTTGATGCCGACGGCCGCGCCCACCCGCAGCCGCCCGTTGGCGTCGACCGCCGGGGTGTAGAGACCGGTCCGGATGGCCCCGGTGCGGGTCAGCACGCCGGCCAGCGTGCCGTCGGAGTTTGTCACCACTGCGACCCCGATCGGGGCGTGCTCGAGCAGGTCGAAGACCTTGCGCGCCTCGGTGCCGGCCGGCGCGGTGACGAAGTCGGTGATCGCGACGTCACGCACCCTGGTGAAGCGGTCCACGCCGAGGCAACGCGATTCGCTCACCAAGCCGATCGGGCGGCCCTCGAAGACGACGACGGCGACCCCGTGGGCGCGCTTGTGGATCAGCGCGATCGCGTCGGACACCGAATCGTCGGGCGCCAGCACCACCGGGGTATCCAGAACCAGGTCACGGCTCTTGACGAACTCCACCGTCTGCTGCACCGCGGTGATCGGCAGGTCCTGCGGCAGGATGACCAGGCCGCCCCGCCGCGCGATGGTCTCGGCCATTCGCCGCCCGGCCACCGCGGTCATGTTGGCCACCACGACCGGAATGGTGGTGCCCGAGCCGTCGTGGGTGGACAGGTCGACGTCGAAGCGCGACGCGACCTCCGACCGGTTCGGCATGACGAAGACGTCGTTGTAGGTCAGGTCGTACCCGGGCCGATGCCCGTCCAGAAATCTCATCGCCGTCGCTGAGCCCCCTCGTGTCCTCTAGTAGTACCCAACTAGGCGGGAACTTCGCTGCGGTCCGCGCTCCACAGCGTGTGGAAGCGCTTGTCCGGGTCGTCGTCGATGCGGCCGTAGGTGTGGGCGCCGAAGAAGTCCCGCAGGCCCTGGGTCAGCGCCGCGGGCAACCGCTCGGTGCGCAGGGCGTCGTAGTAGGACAGCGCGGAGGAGAAGCCGGGGATCGGGATGCCCAGCTGCGTGGCGGTCACCACGACGCGGCGCCAACCGTCGATCGCGGCCTCGATGGCGCTGCGGAAGTACGGCGCGACAATCAGCGTCGGCAGGTCGGGGTCTTCATCGAACGCCTCTTTGATGCGGTTGAGGAACTTCGCCCGGATGATGCAGCCGCCGCGCCAGATGGTGGCCAAGTCGCCCGGCGTGATGCCCCAGTCGTATTCGGCGCTGCCGGCCTGAATCTGGTTGAACCCCTGCGCGTAGGCGATGATCTTCGACGCGTAAAGCGCCTGCCGGACGTCTTCGGTGAATTGCTTTGCGTCGGCAGGTTTTTCACCCAGCTCACCGGAGGCCAGGCCGGTCGTGGCCTTGCGCTGGGTCACCGAACCCGACAGGGCGCGGGCGAAGACGGCCTCGGCGATGCCGGTGACCGGGACGCCGAGGTCCAGGGCCGACTTCACCGTCCAGCGGCCGGTGCCCTTCTGCTCGGCCTCGTCAAGGATGACGTCGACGAGCGGTTTGCCGGTTCTCGCGTCGGTCTGGCGCAACACCTGGGCGGTGATCTCGACGAGGAAGCTGTCCAGGTCGCCCTTGTTCCACTCGTCGAACACGTCGGCGATCTGCCCGGCGGTCTTGTCGAGCCCGTCGCGCAGCAGCTGGTACGCCTCGCCGATCAGCTGCATGTCCGAGTATTCGATGCCATTGTGCACCATCTTCACGAAGTGACCGGCTCCGTCGGGGCCGATGTGGGTGCAGCACGCGACGCCGTCGACGTGCGCGGAGATCTCCTCGAGCAGCGGACCCAGCGACTTGTACGACTCCGCCGGACCGCCCGGCATGATCGAGGGGCCGTTGAGCGCGCCTTCCTCGCCGCCCGAGATCCCGGCGCCGACGAAGTGCAGGCCCCGCTCGCGCATCGCCTTCTCGCGGCGGATGGTGTCGGTGTAGAGGGCGTTTCCCCCGTCGATGATGATGTCGCCTTCCTCCATGGCGTCGGCCAGCTCGTTGATGACGGCATCGGTGGGGTCGCCGGCCTTGACCATGATGAGCACCCGCCGCGGTTTCTCCAGCGCGTCGAGGAACTCGGCGATGGTCTCGCGAGCGGACGAACTTGCCCTCGTCACCGTGCTCTTTGAGCAGCGCGTCGGTCTTGGCGACGGATCGGTTGTGCAACGCCACCGTGTAGCCGTGACGGGCGAAATTGCGGGCGATGTTGGAACCCATCACCGCCAGGCCCGTGACGCCGATCTGCGCGGTGGCGGTGTTTGAATCCGACGAAACCATGTCTTCGCCTCTCAAGTCGGAGAACTTTGCCGAAAAGCTTTCCGTCACACTGTGGCACAGCGGGCAGGTGTCCGCCCGGGGTGATGGCTCTGTTGCCTCAGACCATGAACAGGCGCCGCAGCTCGGTGAGCCACGGTACGGCCAACGCGACAGTGGGCACCACGAACACGGCCACCGCGGCCAGGTATGCGCCCGCCGAGAGCGCCAGGCTGTTGCCATCCCCGCAGAGCCGGCGCACGCGGACCACGGTGCTGGTGCCGCCCGCGGCCAATGCGCCCGACGGCGCCCGACCGGACGCGCAGGCAACCAGCGCTCGTGCCAGGGGAGCGCGACCCGCGGCGCGCACGGCGGCGTCATCGGCGAGCAGCTCCACGAGCAGCTGGACGGCGTTGAGTGCGTTCGCGCTGCGAACCAGCCGTGGGAACGCGGCGTGCACCGCGGTGAAGGCTTCCAGAACGAGGTCGTGCCGGGCTCGCAGATGAGCCCGCTCGTGGGTGAGGATCGCCGCGACTTCCGCATCGGCAAGCGTGCTCAGCGCCCCCTCGCTGACCACCACCCGGCTGCGCACCCCAGGCAGGCAGTAGGCAAGCGGTTGGGCAACGTCCAGTACGCGAAGGTCGCGTGTCCGGGCACACGGCTGGGTACGCGCCGCGTCGTGGCCGACTCCGACCAGATCGACCACCATTCGGTGGTGGGCCCGCCGTCGGCGATTGCCGATGGCCACCCGAACAACGGCAACCATCAGCCGGGCGCCGACCAGCACGGTCAGCGCGAAGACGCTGACGTAAGCCGCCCACAGCGGCCACCCGAGCCGGCCGGCGGCGCCGATGATGCTGGCCGTGGGCCGCCCGTCCGGACCCGGCATCAGCAGCCGAGTGGCGGTCGCAATGCCGGCGCTGAACGCTGACAGGACCGCGGCCAGCGCGATGGCCTGCCACAACACCATCGCGGCGCGCGGAGCGCGCAGCGGCCAGCTCGCGCGTGCCAACAAGGCCGGCACCGGGCCGACCAGCAGCACCGCGAGGATGGTGAAGGCCAGCGCGGACACGCTGTCAGTCTCCCTCAGTCCTCCGTCGGCGCGCCAGCGGATGGCGCGTTATTACGTTGATTGGCTTCCAGTTCGGCGAGCGCCCGCCGAAGCGCGTCGGCCTCGTCGGCGCCCACCCGCTCCACGAAGTGGACGAGTGCGGCCTGCCTGCCGCCGGAATCTTCGGCCTGGGACAGCGCGTCGACCATGAGCCCGGCGACAAGCTCGTCGCGGCCGTGCACGGGTGCGTAACGGTGGGCCCGGTCGTCGCGGATCTGGGAGACCAGATTCTTTTTGGCCAGCCGTTGCAGCACGGTCATGATCGTCGTATAGGCAAGGTCGCGTCGCGCGGACAGCGCGTCATGGACCTGACGGACCGTTTGAGGCTCCGGGTTGGACCACAAGTGATCCATCACGGCGCGTTCCAGATCCCCCAGCCGGGTCAGTTTCGCCATAGTGCGTTCTCTCCTGAGCGTCGACAACATCTTACCCCGGGTTACTACCGACGGTCGTACAGAGGCTTCTCACCGCGCCACCGAATAGATGCTTGCTAAATTAGGGCAGCCTTGCCTATGCTAACCGGGTCGAGCGAACAACGACCGCGGCAGAGTCCTGAGGGCTGCAGTGACCCCCGGTCCACTAACTCGATCGGCGAGCCCCGTGCCCCAGTGGCACGGGGCTCAGCCGTTTCTCGGTCCAGCCTCGCGCCCGCGAGCGCCTGCGCTGACCGATGGTGTAAACACAGAACGTGCCACCGCCTCCGGAAACCGCCACACCGCCGGATTTCACCGCGCCCTTCGATCAGGAGATCGGGCTGCAATTCACCGAACTCGGCCCCGACGGTGCGCGGGCCCAGCTCGAGGTCACCGGAAAACTGTTGCAGCCGATGGGCCTCGTGCACGGCGGTGTCTATTGCTCGATCATCGAAAGCATGGCCAGCGTGGCCGCCTACACCTGGCTCGCCACCCGCGGTGGCGGAAATGTCGTGGGAGTCAACAACAACACCGACTTTCTGCGCTCCATCGGCTCCGGCATGGTGTACGGCACCGCCCAACCGATCCACCGCGGCCGGCGCCAACAGCTGTGGCTGGTCACCATCACCGACGCCGACGACCGGGTGATCGCCCGCGGCCAGGTGCGGCTGCAGAACCTCGAGGCATAGCCGAACGACGGTAGAGCGCGGCCGGGTGCCGGCGCCGCCGGGCGGCGTGGCAGGATCGGAGAACGTGCTCCTCACGCCGCACGAACAAGAGCGACTGCTGCTGTCGTACGCCGCCGAACTCGCCCGCCGGCGCCGCGCCCGGGGCCTGCGGCTCGAATCATCCCGAGGCGGTCGCGATCATCACCGATCACATCCTCGAGGGCGCGCGCGACGGCCGGACCGTCGCCGAGCTGATGGCCAGCGGTTGTGACGTGCTCGGCCGCGACGACGTGATGGAAGGAGTGCCGGAGATGCTCGACGACGTGCACGTGGAAGCGACGTTCCCGGACGGCACCAAGCTGGTCACGGTCCACCACCCGATCCTTGCAGCTGATAATCCCGGCGAAGATCCTCTACGGCGAGCGGCGATATCGACATCAACGCCGGGCGCGCAGCGACTCGAGATCGCAGGTCGTCAACACCGGCGACCGGCCGGTCCAGGTCGGCAGCCATGTCCACCTTCCCGCAGGCCAACGCGGCGCTGTCGTTCGACCGCGACGCGGCGCACGGCTACCGGCTCGACATTCCCGCGGCCACCGCGGTCCGTTTCGAACCCGGTGTGCCGCAACGGGTTCGGCTGGTTCCCTTGCGCGGCCGCCGCGAGGTGCATCGGCCTGAGCCTGAACCCGCCCGGACGGCTGGACGCCTAATGGCCGGGCTGTCCAGGGAGCGCTACGCCCAGCTTTTCGGCCCGACGACCGGCGACCGGATCAGGCTGGCGGACACCGACCTGCTGGTGCGAGATCACCGAAGACCGCAGCGGGGGACCGGGACTGGCCGGGGACGAGGCGGTGTTCGGGGGCGGCAAGGTGCTGCGCGAGTCCATGGGCCAGGGGCGCGCCACGCGGGCCGAGGGCGCACCCGACACCGTGATCACCGGCGCCGTGATCATCGACCACTGGGGAATCATCAAGGCCGACATCGGCATTCGCGACGGCCGCATCGTCGCCCTCGGCAAGGCCGGTAACCCCGACATCATGTCCGGTGTGCATCCGGACCTGGTGGTCGGGCCGTCGACCGAAGTCATCGGCGGCAACGGCCGGATCGTCACCGCCGGCGCCATCGACTGCCATGTGCACCTGATTTGCCCGCAGCTCATGCCCGGAGGCGCTCGGCAGCGGGGTCACCACCATCGATCGGCGGCGGCACCGGACCCGCCGAGGGGACCAAGGCCACCACCGTGACGCCCGGGTGCGTGGCACCTGGCCCGGATGCTGGAAGCGCTCGACACCTGGCCGCTCAACTTCGCGCTGCTAGGCAAGGGCAACACCGTCAACGCCGAGGCCTTGTGGGAGCAATTGCGCGGCGGCGCAAGCGGTTTCAAGCTGCACGAGGACTGGGGCTCGACCCCGGCCGCCATCAACGCCTGCCTGACGGTCGCCGACGCGGCGGGCGTGCAGGTGGCACTGCACACCGACACCCTCAACGAGATGGGGTTCGTCGAGGACACCATCGGCGCGATCGCCGGCCGCTCGATCCACACCTATCACACCGAGGGTGCCGGCGGCGGGCACGCGCCCGACATCATGACGCGTGGCGGCCGAACCGAACGTGCTGCCCAGTTCCACCAACCCCACCCGCCCGCACACGCGCAACACCCTCGACGAGCACCTGGACATGCTGATGGTCTGCCATCACCTCAACCCCCCGGTGCCCGAGGATCTCGCCTTCGCCGAGAGCCGGATCCGGCCGTCGACGATGGCGGCCGAGGACCTGCTGCACGACCTGGGCGCGATCTCGATGATCGGCAGCGACTCCCAGGCGATGGGCCGCGTCGGCGAGGTGGTGCTGCGCACCTGGCAGACCGCGCACGTGATGAAGCGGCGCCGCGGCGCGCTGCCCGGCGACGGTTCCGCCGACAACAACCGGGTGCGCCGCTACGTCGCGAAATACACCATCTGTCCGGCCGTTGCGCATGGCCTGGACCGCGAGATCGGGTCGGTCGAAGTCGGCAAGCTCGCCGACCTGGTGCTGTGGGAGCCGGCGTTCTTCGGCGTCCGCCCGCACGCGGTGCTCAAGGGCGGCATGATCGCGTGGGCGGCGATGGGCGACGCGAACGCGTCCATACCGACCCCGCAGCCCGTCCTGCCGCGCCCGATGTTCGGCGCCGCGCCGGCGACGTCGGCCGCCACCTCAGTGCACTTCGTGGCGCCCCAGGCCATCGAGTCCGGCCTGGCCGACACCGCTAGCGGTGGCGCGGCAATCTGGTGCCGGTGGGCGATGTCCGGGATGTCGGCAAGGCGGACCTGCCGCTCAACGACGCCCTGCCCGACATCCAGATCGACCCCGACACCTTCACCGTGCGAATCGACGGCCAGGTCTGGCCGGAGCAGCCGCCGGCCGAATTGCCCATGGCACAACGCTATTTCCTGTTCTGAGGAACAGGTGTCCGCATTGGCGACGCTACTAATCCTGGCCGATTCCCGACTGCCGGCCGGTGCCCACGTCCACTCCGGTGGCGTGGAAGAGGCGGTCACCAGCGGCTTGGTGAGGGACCTGGAAACGCTGGAAGCCTTCCTGCGCCGCCGAATTCGCAGCTCCGGCCTGGTCACCGCGTCGATAGCGGCCGCGGTTCACCGGGGGGAGCTCGGAGCGGCCGATGCCGATCGGGAGACCGATGCCCGCACGCCCGCCCCGGCCGCCCGGGAGGCGTCGCGCAGCCAGGGCCGCGGGCTGGCCCGGCTGGCGCGACGGGTGTGGCCGGACGCCGGCTGGGACGACATCGGCCGGCACCCGCACCTCGCCGTCGCGGCGGGGCGGGTGGGCGCCGTGAGCGGCCTGAGTCCCGGGCAGAGCGCGCTGGCGATCGTCTACACGACGATGACCGGCTCGGCGACCGCCGCGCAACGGCTGCTGGCGCTGGACCCGGCCGACGTGGCGGCGTGCACGTTTGCGCTCGCCGGGCTGTGCGAGCACACCGCCACCGAAGCGACCGCGGGACTGGCCGAACTGTCCGACCCGCTGCTCGACGCGCTCGCACAACGGCACGCCGAACGGGAGCGCCCGCTGTTCGTCTCGTGACGGCTTACCGCCCCGGTGGGCGGCCACGGTGCCGAACCGGCAGTCGCCGAACACCTGACTGGCCTTGTCCACCTGACCGCCACTGAGAAATCGCTGAAAGTTTTGCATCTGCGCCTCGTAATGAGTTTGAGGTGTCCTCGCGTGGGAACGGCTGGGCTGGCGTGGCGCCCGGGTGCATGCCGGGCGCGGTGCCGGCTCTTGGTCGTGAGGGGCGCTAGCGGTGGATTCTGCGTCATTGCCGCCCGGGATCTGTTCGGGCCTAACGCATCTGGAACGGGCGCGGGACAACGGGTGGCGGCGAAGGCCGCTGCGGCGGCTCCCTGCGGTCATGAACATGGCAAAGCGGCGCGATGCGTCCGACGCACCCCGCGCTGTTGATCGATGACGGGAGCCCGGTGGTGAGCAATTCGCATACTGATTCGGAAAACGAGGGGACCGGCTCGGGCGCCGACACCGAAGCCCATACCGAGCACGACGACGAGGACCAAGCCCAGCTGCAGAAGCTCGGATTCCAGTCGGAGTTCAAGCGGGACATGAGCTCGTGGGGCAATTTGGCGATGGGCTTCACTTACCTGTCGCCGGTGGTCGGCATCTACACGGTGTTCGCGATGGCGTTGGCCACGGGCGGGCCGCCGATGATCTGGAGCCTGCTGATCGCCGGCGTAGGACAGCTGCTGGTCGCGTTGGTCTTCGGTGAGGTGGTGTCGCAATTTCCGGTGGCCGGCGGCGTCTACCCCTGGGCGCGACACTTGTGGGGTCGCAAATGGGGGTGGATGACCGGGTGGCTCTACATGTTCACCCTGCTAGGACTCCTCGCGGACGCCGCCTATGGCGCCGGCCCGTACGTGGCCGACGTTTTCGGCTTCCCGTCTTCGCACTACGCCACGATCCTGTGCGGACTGGGTGTGTTGGGGCTGGCCACCGCCATCAACCTGACCGGTACCAAGGTGCTGAGCTACTTCGCAATCTTCGGCTTCACCGCAGAGCTGATCGGCGCCGTGGCGGTGGGCGGCTGGCTGCTGATCGCGCAGCGCCACCACGGGCTCGACGTGCTGTTCCGCAGCTTCGGCGCCGAGGGCAGTCACAGCTACGTCTACGCCTTCCTTGCCGCGAGCCTGATCGCCTTCTACCAGTTCTTCGGATTCGAGGCGTGCGGTGACGTGGCCGAGGAGGTCCGCAATCCCGGTGTGCTGATCCCGAAATCGATGCGCCGCACAATCTATGTCGGTGGTGCCGCGGCGACATTCGTCTGCTTCAGCCTGATCCTCTCGGTGAGTAACTTCGGCGCGGTGATCAGCGGCAAGGACCGCGACCCGATCGACACGGTCCTGACAAGGGCATTCGGTGACACCATGTCCAGGATCGTGCTGTGCGTCGTGTTGATCTCGTTTGTCTCCTGCGCCCTGAGTCTGCAGGCCGCCGCCAGCCGGCTGTTCTATTCCTATGGCCGGGACGGCATGATCGCCGGCTCCCGTTGTAGGCCAAATTCGACCGGAAAAGGCATGTTCCGCCGTACGCCCTGTTGGTTGCGGTCATCATCCCGGCGGCGTTGATCGTCGGATCAATCCTCTCCACCCACCCGCTCGACAAACTCATCAGATTCGGCACGGTCGGGGTCTACCTGGCATTCCAGATGGTGGTGCTGGCCGCCCTGCGCGCGAGAATGAAGGGCTGGAAGCCGTCGGGCAAGTACCGGCTGGGCCGCTGGGCGATGCCCGTCAACGTCGCCGCGCTCTGCTATGGCGTCGCGGCCATCATCAACATCTCCTGGCCGCGGACACCCGACTCGCCGTGGTACGACAACTACGTCGTGCTGCTGATGTCGGCAGGCATCATCGGCCTCGGACTCGTGTACATGGTGACCGGCCGGCCCCAGCGCAAGGGATTCGACTCGGACGCTGACGCGGAAGCGGTTCCGCAGCGATAAGGCGGTGGCAATGCAACAGCGTTGGTCGCCAACGGATTCCGCGCGGCGGCGCCTCGGGCGACGTGACTCACCAGAACCGGTCAGCCGGCACCCTCACCGCTGCGGAATGGCGTCGTCGTGTGGGGCGTCGCTGTTCTCGTGGGGCCGGGTGAGCACCAGGTACACAATGCCCAAGCCGATGATGGCCACCGACAATATCGCGATGATGTAGTCGTCGTACCAGGGCTTGTACGGTTCCCGCGGCCAGGCGAGGTTGACGATGGCCGCGACGCCGTAGACCAGCGCCCCGATGTTGATCGGCAACCCCCAGCGGCCCAGCTTGTACTTCCCGGTCGGCTTCCACCCTTTAAGCCTGGCCCGCAGGGCGGCCAGCACCACCATCTGGAAGCCGATATACACCCCGACCGAGCCGAAGCTGACAAGTTTGGTCAGCGCGTCGCTGGAGATGAGCGATCCGATGATCAGCACCCCCGGGATGATGACCGCGATCAGCAGGGCGTACGGCGGCACGTGCCGCTTCTGGTCGAAGTGTTTCAGGAACTTGGAGCCGACGATCATGTCGTCGCGCCCGTAGGAGTAGATGAGCCGGCTGGCGGCGGCCTGCAGGCTCAGCGCGCACGACGTGAACGAAATCAACACGACGCAGAGGACCACCTTGGCGCCGAGGCCGCCGAACGCCGCTTTCAGGACGGTGTCGATCGGATCGTCGTCCTTGCCGCTGATCACAGCGCCGAAGTTGCTCACCGACAGGATCAGGCTCAAACAGACGAATGTCGCCGCGGAACCGCCGATGTAGATCGTGCGGCGCATCGCCTTGGGGATCACCAGGCCGGGTTTACGGACCTCCTCGGCCACGTCGCCGCACGCCTCGAAACCGAAGAACTGATAGAGGGCGATCAGGCTCGCGGCGAGGAAGGCGTACGTGAAGCTGTGCCCGCCTTCAGCGCCGAAGCTGTGGAACAGCACGCCGAGCCCGTGGTGGCGCTTGGTGGCCAGCAGCCAGACACCGACCACCAGGGCGCCGATGAGCTCTGCGGTGAAGCCGAAGATTGCGAAGTAGCTCAGCATCTTGGTGCCGGTGAGGTTGATGGCGGTGGCCAGCGCGAGCATGACGAGCGCGCATAGGACGGTGGCGTGCGCGGAAGACTTGAAGCCGAAGACGTCGGCCACGTAGGGGCCCGCGCCGTACGCCGCGTCCGCCAGCAGTGCCAACAGTGTGAACATGTAGACCCACCCCGTCATCCACGCCCATTTGCGTCCCCACAACCGGCGCGCCCAGGGATAGACGCCGCCGGCCACCGGGAATTGCGCGACCACTTCGCTGAAGACCATCGCGACCAGCAGCTGTCCAGCGCCGGCGATCAGCAAGCTCCAGATCATCGGCGGGCCGGCGGTGGCCAGTGCGAACGCGAAGACCGTGTAGATACCCACCACCGGGGACAAATAGGTGAAGCCCAGCGAGAAGTTCGCCCACGGGCTCATGTCCCGCCTGAAGTCCGACTGCAAGCCTAGGGCCTTGAGCTGGGCCTGGTCCTCGTCGTCGAGTGTCGTTTCCGCTGTCATGCCGACGGGATTCGCCACCAACGTGGCAGTTTCTAGATCATCCTGAGCGGCAATCGCTGTGGAGTCGACGGCCAAATCGCCATCCCAGGGGGACCGTTTCGCCGGCTTCGTGAAGAACATCTGCACTGATTCCAATCGTCGTTGAGAAAGAGGTGTGTCTGTAAAGTCCCGTCATTCGTGGTCGCAGTGACTGGATCGCTACTTCTCCGTTGCCTCCTTGATCAATGTCGCGGCCGTACGCTTGAGGACGTCTCGTTGTCGGGTTACGTCGGCCATCGCCTTCCGCAGTGCGACGAGCTCCTCGCGTTCGCCCGCCGCGCCGTCGTCCTCCGCCGGTGCGTTCGTCGCGGCCCAGCGCGCCGCGGGGTCCTCGTGCATGCCGGTCTCGCCCGCCAACGCGGGGACCACCTTGTGGCGGGCGCCGGCTCGCAGCCGGCCCTGTTCGCCGCGTGGCGCGTTGACGACGCTGGCCACCGGACCCATCGGGGGCATGCCACCGTAGAAACCCGGCGCGATGGCGCCGGCCTGCGGCACACCGTCGAGCCCGGCGCTCGGCGATGCGGTGGCGGCAAGACGGATCGCCGGGGACGTGCTCCAGGACGACGGCACCGACAGCTTGCCGACCGAGGCCGCCTCGCCGAGGCCCGCCGACACCCCGGTCGAAGCGCCCGCCCCCGAGCCGGGCGAATTCACCAGGGAGGATCCGGCTCCCGACACCTGGGACGCCGCACTCGCCGGTGCGGACAGCGAATCGATCAACGGATTCCAGGCCGTGGCCACCGGCGGCGCGAGGGTCAACATGGCACCGGAGGCATCGAAGTTCAGACCCTCAGAGAGGATCTGGTAGCCGATGGTGTTTTCGCTGAAGTTGTTGAAAAGATCGACCAGCGAGCCCGACCCGGCAGTCGAGCCAGACGGTCCCGCCGCCCCCGTGGAGGACTGCTGCAGCAAATTGGGGATGTTCGACAGCATCGACGTGGTGTTCGAGCCGCCGGTAGTGACTGCCCGGGTGACCGCGGAGTTCTGGTTGGTGGTGCCGTCCGGGTTGGTGGTCTGCTGCGGCGCGGCGAATGGTGTCAGCCTCGTCGCCGCCGCCGACGCGCCGGCGTAGCCGTACATCGCCGCGGCGTCCTGGGCCCACATCTCGGAGTACTGCGCCTCGGTGGCCGCGATCGCCGGGGTGTTCTGCCCGAGGATGTTCGTGGCCACCAGCGACGCCAACAGCGCACGGTTGACCTCGATCTGCGGCGGCGGCACGGTCGCCGCGAACGCCGCCTCATAGGCCGCCACCGCCGACCCCAACTGGACGGCGGTCTGCTGCGCCTGGGCGGCGGCGGTGTTCATCCACGACACATACGGCGCCACCGCGGCCGCCATCGCACTCGACGAGGGGCCCACCCACGGCTCACCCGTAAGTTGTGCTGTTACAGCGCGATACGAGGCGGCCGCCGAGCTCAACTCGGACGCCAGTTTTTCCCAGGCCGCCGCGGCCCCCACCAAGGGCGCCGACCCGGCGCCCGCATATATCCGGGCCGAGTTGACCTCGGGCGGCAACGCCGCAAAATCGAGGCGATCACAGCATCGCCTCCTTGATCAGGCGGGCTGCCGCATCGCGTTCCGTCGCCACTTCGGCGATCTCCTTGCGGAGCTTGTCGAGCTCGTCACGTTCGCGCTCGCTCAACGCGCTGGCGACATGCTTGCGAGTCCGTTGGGGCGGTGTGGGCGCGACGGTGCTGGGCTCGTTGGTGCCCGGCTCGTCGGCAATCGCCGGCACGACTTTCTGGCCGGCACCGGAGCGGGCACGAGTCTGCTCGCCCCTGGGCGCGTTGACCACGCTGCCCACCGGGGGGATGCCGCCGAAGAAGCCGCCGGGTGCGGCCGCCTCCGCTTGCGGCACGCCACCCAGCCCGGCCCTCGACAGCGGCGATGCGCTACCGGCGAGCCGAATGGCGGGGGAGTCCGCCCAGGCTTCCGGCACCGACAGCTTGCCGACCGTGGCCGATTCGCCCAGACCCGCCGAAACCCCGGCGTTGCCCAGGCCTCCCGACGCCGGCGAATTCGCCAGGCTCCCCAGGCCGGCGGCTGGCGGGGATACGTCGCCGGCCACGGCCGCCGACGTGGGCAACGCGAGCCCGTACAAGCCGCCCATCAGAGGGGTGATACCGGAAGCGGTGAACAAGAAGCCGCTGATGACGAGGGCCCAGTTGCCGATGTTCTGCGTCAGCTCGTTGAGGCCGGTGGGGCCGCTGCTGGGGCTGAACAGGCTGCCCAAATGCGGATCGAGGTTCGATGGGCTGACGATCGAGCCCGCCGAAATGTTCTGCAGCATGTTCGGCACGGTGTTGAGTGCTGACTGTGTGCTCGGCCCGGCCGCCGATTGCACGGCTTGGTTGACCGCGTCGGCCTGCATCGCCGTGCCGTCCGGGTTGGTGGTCTGCTGCGGCGCGGCGAATGGTGTCAGCCTGGTCGCCGCCGCCGACGCGCCGGCGTAGCCGTACATCGCCGCGGCGTCCTGGGCCCACATCTCGGAGTACTGCGCCTCGGTGGCCGCGATCGCCGGGGTGTTCTGCCCGAGGATGTTGGTGGCCACCAGCGACGCCAACAGCGCACGGTTGACCTCGATCTGCGGCGGCGGCACGGTCGCCGCGAACGCCGCCTCATAGGCCGCCACCGCCGACCCCAACTGGACGGCGGTCTGCTGCGCCTGGGCGGCGGCGGTGTTCATCCACGACACATACGGCGCCACCGCGGCCGCCATCGCACTCGACGAGGGACCCGCCCATGACCCACCCGCCAACTCCGACACGATGGCCCGATAGGAGTCCGCCGCCGAACCCAATTCCGCCGCCAGGGCGTCCCAGGCCGCAGCCGCGGACACCAGGGGCCCCACCCCCGCACCCGCATACATCCGCCCGGAGTTGACCTCGGGCGGTAACGCCGCAAAATCCACTACAAAACCCCCGTCACAAGCCGACCGGGCCCATCTCAAACGCCCCGGACCCGAGTCGGGCAATGGCATGGCGCTCCGGTTTCGTGCGCCATGGCTTGCGCACGAACGCCGCGACGCCTGAATGTGCACGTCGCCGCACCGCGGCGCAGAGAGACCCACTGCCGTCTCGTTGCCGCACAACAAGTAATACTCATAGCTGTATCTGTAACAACGATGGTTAACTGCTGGGAATTTGCTGGGAACTGGTTTAACTTCGCGAATCCGGGGTTCCCCACTCAATCACAGACGCCGCAGCAGCGACCGGCGGAGGCCAAGTCAGCTCGCCGGAAGCGATTGGAGCGCCCGCGGGCGTCCGAGGGCGCAACGATCGGCGCTGAGTCCGGCGGGGGCGCCAGAAGCACTCACCAACACCAACTTCGCTGCGGACTGGCGCGCCGTCATCCCGGTGGGCGTCGGCGAACACGGGCAGCGTCAAGGACGTAGTCGCCCCGCCGGCCCGTGGTCGCCGTCGGGTCTGAGCCGGCGACCCGCAGCGTCGCGTCTGCCCGGGGCGCGACGGGCAGCGTTATTTGCTGCATGACCAATGAGCAATTCACTCATTGGTCGCTATCCACCGGCGTGACCGGTCCTGCTCGTCGATGCGAACGCCCTCGGTGGGGACCGCAGGTTGGCATCCACCCACTTCACGCACCCGTAGCGGCGAGCCTCCATGGTTCGGCGGACGAGGTTCATAGCCAGCCCAAGCGGTCGTTAGTCGGAGAAGGGGCCCCACGCGTGCCGCTTAAGCGCGGCGGGCTTCTTGCCGAGCTTGCCCGCCCGCACCATGACGGCCAGGCTGTCCAGGATGACGCGGCTGCTCATCAGCGCGGTCTGCTCCGCCCAGTCGTAGGGCGGTGAGCACTCCACCACCTCGATGCCGTTCAGTCCGGGTTCGGAGATCATCCGGATCAGGTTGAGCGCTTCACGCGGCAGCAGGCCGCCGGGCTCGGGCCAGCCAGTGCCGGGCACGAATCCGGCGTCGATGACGTCGATGTCGAACGACAGGTACACCGCCTTGGCGTCCTTCCACGCCGTTTCGAGCGCGATTTCGGCGACCTTTTCGATCCCGACGCGTTCGACGTCCCCGACCGTGATCACGGTGCTACCGCGTTGGCGGCCCACCTGGACGCCGGCGCGCGGCGCCTGCCACCCGCCGATCCCGATCTGAACCAGGTTGGTGGCCGGGGCGTTCTTGATGTTGGTGGCGTGGAACCACGGCGTGGTGTGCATCCGCTCGTCGAGATCCGTTTCCTGGGTGTCGACGTGGCGGTCGAAGTGGATGATCCCCACGTTGCCGTCCAGGTAGGGGGCCAGACCCCGCACGGTCGGGAAGCCGATCGAGTGATCGCCACCGAGCACCACCGGAAAGACGCCCTTGGAAACCACGTGGGCCATGGCCTGGCTGATCTGGTCGAACGACTTCTCGATGTTGGCGGGGATCGTGACCACGTCGCCGATGTCGACGATGTTGAGCTGTTCGCGCAGGTCCACGCCCAGCTCGTAGCAATACGTGCCGAACAGGTTGGTGGACCGGCGGATACCCATCGGCCCGAAGCGGGTCCCCGGGCGGTAGGTGGTCCCCGCGTCCAGCGGCGCCCCGAAAACGGCCACCTCGGCGTCGGCGACGTCGTTCACATCCTCCAGGAACGGGGCCTTGAGGAACGTCCCGCGTTCCCCGGCAAAGTGGGGGAGCTCCCCGCGGGCGAAGGTCGACAGGGTGCGGTCGTTGATGGTGGGGGCGGCTTCCAGCCCGTGGCTGATGCACCGGTCGATCTCTTCCCGGTGACGGCGCGTGGACAGCTCGGCTTCGGCCTGTTGCGCCCACGCGCCCTCGCGGTTGGGAATGTCGGCCTGGCCGGCGAACGGGTTGAACATCGAAAATCCTCTCGTCGAGTTTCAATTCACGGCGGAGGATGCCCCGACGACCGAAACTAAACGGAGGAGAAGTTCGCAGACCGTTTTCGGTTGACCAGCACGCCAGGCATCCCGCGGTCACCGTCTTGTCGCTCTCCGGGTACGGCGAACTCGTCCGGGCGGCCGTTTCGGCGCGCCGCCATACAAGGTACCTGTTCGACGTCCGTCTGCAGCTTTGACGTAGCCAGCAGAAAGCTGTGACTTTCCTGGCAACGACTGGGGCGGCGGCAGGACCACCTGCACGACTTGGCCATCATGTGGTCGATACGCTGCCTACCAACACGCCCGTGCGCGGATCGCTTCCATCAGTCTCCTGAAAGACACGAGATGCCAATACATTCACACAACCACCCGCATCCACACGTCGAGCGGCCGCGACGGGTCCGACAACCGGGGGAGCCACTGCGCGTCGGCGTCGGTGGCCCTGTCGGGTCCGGCAAGACCGCGCTGGTCGCCGCGCTGTGCCGGCAGCTCCGCGACGAGCTGTCGCTCGCGGTGCTGACCAACGACATTTACACCACCGAGGACGCCGACTTCTTGCGCAAGCATGCGGTGCTGCCCGGCGACCGGATTGCCGCGGTGCAAACCGGCGGCTGCCCGCACACCGCGATCCGCGACGACATCACCGCCAATCTCGACGCGATCGACGACCTGATCGCCGCGCACGAGCCGCTCGACCTGATCCTGGTCGAATCCGGCGGCGATAACCTTACCGCCACCTTCTCCTCGGGTTTGGTCGATGCGCAGATCTTCGTCGTCGACGTGGCCGGCGGCGACAAGGTGCCGCGCAAGGGTGGACCGGGGGTCACCTACTCGGATCTGTTGGTAGTCAACAAAACTGACCTGGCGCCCCTCGTCGGAGCCGATCTGCAGGTGATGGCCGACGACGCCGCCGCGGTCCGCGATGGCCGGCCCACCGTCCTGCAGTCACTGACCAACGACCCGGCGGCGACCCAAGTGCTGGCGTGGGTCCGCACCCAATTGTGCGAGGCGGCCAACGTGTGATGCGTTCCCGGGTGCTGGTGATCGCGTATCCGAACCGGCTGCCACGCATCGAGTGCTGCGGCGGTGTGGCGGCCCGCTGCACCGTACCCGACACGGTCCATCTGGTCTCGGCGGCGGCCACGCCGCTGGGCGGCGACAGCATCGACCTTCGCGTCATCGTCGAACGCGGCGCCCGGCTCAGGCTCCGCAGCGCCGCCGCCACGGTGGCTCTGCCCGGGGCGAATGTCCCGACTTCCCATGCTCATTGGGAGGTGCGGGTTACCGGAAGCCTCGACATCGACCTGGAGCCCACCGTCGTTGCCGCCGACGCCCGGCACGTGTCCACCGCCGCATTCTCCCTGCACGACGGGGCCCAGGTGCGCTTCCGCGAACGGGTGCAGGTCGGCCGATGCGAAGAGGGAGAGGGGTTTTGGTCGGGATCGCTACGTGCTGACTGTGATGACCGTCCGCTACTGCGCCACCGGGTGGAGCTGGGCGCCGGGTCGCCGGCCGACGATATCATCGCGGCGCCGCGCGCCGTCGATCCACGAATTGCGCTATCCCGAAACGGCTTTCGCGACACCGCCATGGACGCCGGTTCGACCGTGTTGAGGTTGGCTGGCGGCGGACTACTCAGCACGTGGCAATCCGACCGGTTGGCCGGCTAGCTCGCCCGTCTGGCGGTCGCCGGGCGCTTTGCTTCGGCCGCCAGCACCGCCAGCTGTTCGAGGCGGGTGCGGGCAAACGCCTGCTGCTCGGTGATGGTCAGCTGGCCCCGCCGGGTGCTCAGGAACGTCACCGTCCACGACAGCAGCGTGCTGACCTTGGTCTTGAAGCCGACCAGGTAAACCAGGTGCAGCACCAGCCACATCAACCAGGCGATGAAGCCGCTGAACTCCAACGCGCCGACCTTGGCCACGGCGGAAAACCGCGAAACAGTAGCCATGGACCCTTTGTCGAAGTACTGGAAGGGCTCACGCTCCGCCGGATTAGCCCCGCCCAGTTCGGCTTTGATCGTGTTGGCGACGTACTTGGCGCCCTGGATCGCGCCCTGCGCCACGCCCGGAACGCCCTCGACGGCGGCCATGTCGCCGATCACGAACACGTTGGGGTGCCCCGGGATCGACAGATCGGGCAGCACCTTGACCCGGCCGGCCCGGTCGAGTTCCACCGCCGACTGGTCGGCCAGGTCTCGACCCAGCCCACTCGCCTGCACGCCCGCGGACCACACCTTGCACGCGGACTCGATGCGCCGGATGGTGCCGTCGGAGTCCTTGACCGTGATCCCGTTGCGGTCGACGTCGGTGACCATCGCGCCGAGCTGGATCTCCACGCCCATCTTCTCCAAGCGATCGCGCGCCCGCGTACCCAGCTTCTCGCCGAACGGCGGCAGCACGGCGGGGGCGGCGTCGAGCAGGATCACTCGCGCCTTGGTGGAGTCGATGCCACGGAATGAGCCCTTCAGCGTGTGGGCCGCCAATTCCGCGATCTGCCCGGCCATTTCGACGCCGGTCGGGCCCGCGCCGATGACGGTGAAGGTCAGCAGCTTGGCCCGTCGTTCCGGATCACGCGACCGTTCGGCTTGTTCGAACGCGCTCAAGATCCGTCCGCGCACCTCCAGCGCGTCGTCGATCGACTTCATGCCGGGGGCGAACTCGGCGAAGTGGTCGTTGCCGAAGTACGACTGTCCCGCTCCGGCGGCGATAATCAGGCTGTCGTAGGGGGTTTCGTAGGTGTGGCCGAGCAAATCGGATACGACGCACTTGCGGGCCAGATCGATATGCGTGACGTCGCCGAGCAGCACTTGGACGTTGCGCTGCCTGCGCAGCACGACTCGGGTGGGTGGGGCGATGTCACCTTCGGACACGATCCCCGTCGCCACCTGGTACAGCAACGGCTGGAACAGGTGGTGGGTGGTGCGCGCGATCAGTTTGATGTCGACATTGGCGTGCTTGAGTTTCTTTGCCGCGTTGAGTCCCCCGAATCCCGAACCGATGATGACGACTTGGTGGCGACGTTCGGTCCCAGCTGTGGATTCTGTTGGGGGGCTCATGTTTCCGCTGCTCCTGACGGGGGCTTTTGGACACGCGACTGCAGTTAGCCACAACGCTAGTCAGGCGAGTACCCGGAAACCTAGTTGATAAGCATGTGTTGTTTGCAACACTAACGGTATATCACCGCGAAATGCCTGGTGGGCGGCGGTCACTGTGGCGCAGTTATCAGCTATCGGCACGACCCCGTCGTCACTGGCTGGAGCCCTCTCCGGCGCAGTGGTCGTGGCCTTCCTGGATGGTTCCGCCGGGAGCACGTCCGAGCGCCGATGCCTCCGCTTCCTCGCGTGTCGGACCCCAGCCCCCGAAGTACCTGGATTTGGCCGCGTTCAAAACGAGCGCCACGCACCCACCCTGGCCGCTGGCCAGCAGACGGCAGTCGCTGATGCTCTTGCGGCAGGTCTCCATTACCGCCTTCTCCGCCGCGCCCTGGCTGGACGCTCCGTCGGCGATGTTGATATGGCCGGTGGAGTCCGAAATCGCCATCGCGATCCAGTTGTTGTCGGCATTCGCGATCGGGGGTGCGGCGAACGCCATACCGGCCGCGATCACCGCGAGGGCTCGTTTCTTCATGGCCGTCCCGGCCCTTTTCTTCCGCGCTGCGCCGCGGTGGCACAGGTCAACGCTGCTACATGGAGTATTACCGCGGCGCGACCAATCCGCGACCCCACCCGGGCGCCGTCAGCGGCTACACGCCGACGACCGGGCGCAGCGCTTCACCTACGGCGCTGATCACACCGGGGGTGTAGAAGGGCAGGTTGATGATCACACCGTCGAGGCCGGCGTCGAGCACCTTGGTCTTGATCTGGTCGGCGACGGAATCGGGGCCGCCGACCACCATGCGCTGCGTCATTTCGGCCGGAACCTGGTCGGGTTTCGCGTTGTCGTCGATCAGCACGGTGGTCAGCGTGCTGGTTTCCAGCGTGGCCGGGTCGCGACCGATGTCCTCGCAGCGTCGCCGCACAACCTCCAACTTGCCTGGCAGCTCGTCGAATCCGGCGATTACGTTGAGGTGATCGAAGTGGCGTGCGGCGAGGGGGATTGTCTTCTTCTCACCGCTGCCGCCGATCATCAGCGGAATGTGGTCGCGGAAGCGCGGATTCGCGAGCGCTTCGCGTACCTGGTACCACTTGCCCGAGAACGTTGGGCGATCGCCCTTGATCATCGGCAGGATGATCTGCAGCGCCTCCTCGAGCCGGTTGAACCTGTCGGTGAATGTGCCGAATTCGAAACCCAGTTGGTCGTGCTCGAGTTCGAACCAGCCGGCGCCGATCCCCAGCACCGCGCGGCCCTGGCTGACCACATCGAGGGTGGTGATGGTCTTCGCCAGTAAGGCCGGGTTCCGGTAGGTATTGCCGGTTACCAAGGTGCCCAACTGAACTCGCTCGGTGGCGGTGGCCAGCGCGCCCAGCGCGGTGTAGGCCTCCAGCATCGGCTGGTCAGGATCGCCCAGCATCGGTAGTTGGTAGAAGTGGTCCATCACGAAGACCGAGTCGAAACCAGCGGATTCAGCCTCGCGGGCCTGAGCCAGAACAGTGGGGAAGAGCTCCTCCACCCCGGTGCCGTAAGAGAAGTTGGGGATTTGCAGACCGAGTCGAATTGCCACGCGATCTACCGTAGTGCGGCGCGGCGACCGACGATACGGCCCGGCCTCGGATTACGCCCTTAGCCGAACTGAGCGAGCGCGCCGTGGCTGACGTGCAGCGTCTGACCGGTGATGTGGCGGGCCGCCGGGGTGGTCAGGAACAGCGCCAGCCGGGCGACCTCGACGGCGACCGACGGGGGGGTGCGGGAAAGGCCGTCGTAGCCGGGCTGGGCACTGCGCCCACTGGCCACGGCGTTGACCGTGATGCCGCGAGTGCCAAAGACGGTCGCCTGTCCCGCGATCCAATTCGACAGGGTCGCTTTGATCGCGGCGTCAACGCTTCCGGGCGCCGGGTTCTCGGGCACCACGCTGATGATGGAGCCACCCGAGCGCAGGTGATCACCGACGGTCTGCACCGTCAGCACCGCCGAAAGCACGGTGGCGTCCAGGGCATGCCGCCACGCGTTGGCCGTGTCTGCGATCGAGTAGGTGCGCGGGTCGCCGGCTTCCCAGGAGGGCGCCGGCACGTTGACGATGGTGTCCAGGTGATGGGGGAACAGGGCACGGACCTCGGCCAGGCTCGCCGGGTCGGTGGTATCGCAGACGATCGCGTCCACGTCCAATTCCTTGGCGGCGATCTCCAAATCGCTGCGCCGCGCACCCACGAGGGTCACCTTGTGACCGTCATCGCGGAAGCCCTCGGCCACTGTGCGCCCCAGTTCGGTGTCTCCGCCGGTGACCAGCACCTCCACTGCCATGACCTCCTCGTGTTCAACGTTGAACCCAGACCCGGGCAGTTCCGTGTGGCCAACCGCACGACCGCTAAGGGGACCTGCCTGGATCTCGGCGCGTTATGGCATCAATCCCTGTCGATGTTACTGGACAGTAGCTAGTCGAGGAAATCCTTGGCGCCACGACGCGCGGATCATTTGCGCAACTATTCGGCCGGGACTTTTTTGCGACGATTAAGCCCGCAATTGGACCGCATCGTCGGCGAGTTAGGGTGCACGCATGCGGCGGATCTGGATCCTGGCCGGTGTGGTGTCGATGATGCTGGTCAGCCGTCCTGGCCGGATGCGGTTCGAATTCCCCCCCGGCGTCCGGAAAAGTGGTGGTGTTCGCCGCCGCCTCGCTCAAGCAGGCGTTCACGCGCATCGGCGCCCAGTTCAACGCCCAGAACGCGGGCAGCGACATCGAATTCGAGTTCGCGGGATCTTCGGAACTGGCGACTCAGTTGACGCAGGGCGCGACCGCCGCCGTCTTCGCATCGGCGGACACCGCACAGATGGACACCGTCGCCAAGGCCGGATTGCTGTCCGCCAACCCGATCAACTTCGCCACCAACACGCTGGTGATCGTCACCGCACCGGGCAACCCCAAAAAGCTCGGATCCTTCGCCGACCTCGCTAGGCCGGGGCTGGGCGTGGCGATCTGCCAGAAACCGGTGCCGTGCGGATCGGCCACCCAGCGCGTCGCAGACAGCACGGGGGTCCACCTCAACCCGGTCAGCGAGGAACCGAGCGTGACGGATGTCCTCAATAAGGTCACCACCGGACAGGCGGACGCCGGGCTGGTGTACGTCACCGACGCCCGCAGCGCCGGCAACAAGGTGACGACCGTCAGCTTCCCGGAGGCTTCCGGGGCCGTGAACGTCTATCCGATCGCGGTGTTGAAGAACGCGCCGCAATCAGCGTCGGCGCAAAGGTTCGTGGCCATGGTGACCGGTGACGCCGGTCAGAACATCTTGGCCCAGTCCGGCTTCGGCAAGCCCTGAACCGTGCACCGGCCTGCGGAGCTGCCTCGGTGGGTGTATGTCCCCGCCGCCGTGGGGACCGTGTTCGTGGTGCTGCCGGTGCTGGCCGTCGCGATCAAGGTCGACTGGCCGAATTTCTGGTCGCTGATCACCAGCTCGTCGTCGCGGACGGCACTGTTGCTGAGCCTCAAGACCGCGGCCGCCAGCACCGTGTTGTGCGTGCTGCTGGGCGTGCCGATGGCACTGGTGCTGGCCCGCAGCACCGCGCGGCTGGTGCGACTGCTGCGGCCGCTGATCCTGCTGCCGTTGGTGCTGCCGCCGGTGGTGGGTGGGATTGCGCTGCTCTACGCGTTCGGCCGGCTCGGATTGCTCGGCCAGTACCTTGAAGCCGCAGGTGTCAGCATCGCGTTCAGCACCACCGCCGTGGTGTTGGCGCAGACCTTCGTGTCCCTGCCGTTCCTGGTGATCTCCCTGGAGGGTGCCGCG
Source organism: uncultured Actinomycetota bacterium (assembly GCA_963820045.1). GTDB lineage: Bacteria > Actinomycetota > Actinomycetes > Mycobacteriales > Mycobacteriaceae > Mycobacterium. The sequence continues at coordinate 883,849 of CAWFYN010000004.1, read as the reverse complement.
CGCACCGCCGGCGCCGACTTCGAGGTGGTGGCGGCGACGCTGGGGGCGCGGCCCAGCGCCGTCTGGTGGCGAGTCACCCTGCCGCTGGTGTTGCCGGGCCTGATGTCGGGGGCGGTGCTCGCGTTCGCGCGCTCGCTGGGGGAGTTCGGCGCGACGCTGACGTTCGCCGGGTCCCGTCAAGGGGTGACCCGCACGCTGCCGCTGGAGATCTACCTGCAGCGGGTGAGCGACGCCAACGCGGCGGTGGCGTTGTCGATCCTGTTGGTGGCCGTGGCGGCGCTGGTGGTGCTGGGGCTGGGTGCGCGCCGGCTGACCGGGACCGAAGCGGGGTAGGGGGCCATGAGCGAATTACAGCTTCGCGCCGTCGTGGCGCACCGCCACCTGGACGTGGAGTTCTCGGTATCGGCCGGCGAAGTGCTCGCCGTGCTCGGGCCCAACGGCGCGGGCAAGTCGACCGCGCTGCATGTCATCGCCGGACTGATTCGCCCGGATCACGGGTTTGTGCGGTTGGGGGATCGGGTGCTGACCGACACCGCGGCCGGGGTGAACGTGGCAACCCACGACCGCCGCGTCGGCCTGTTGTTGCAGGACCCCTTGTTGTTCCCGCACATGAGCGTCGGCGCCAACGTGGCCTTCGGACCGCACAGCCGTCGCGGGTGGCTTCGCCCGGCGCGGGCCGCGGAGAAGGCGACGGCGCGGCGCTGGCTGCGCGAGGTGGACGCCGAGCGGCTCGCCGACCGCAAGGCCCGGCAGCTGTCCGGCGGCCAAGCCCAGCGGGTGGCGATCGCGCGCGCGCTGGCCGCCGAACCGGACGTGTTGCTCCTCGACGAGCCGCTGACGGGTCTCGACGTGGCCGCGGCCGCGGGAATCCGCGCGCTGTTGCGCGGCGTCGTCAGCCGAACCGGCTGCGCGGTCGTCCTGATAACGCACGACCTGCTCGACGTGTTCACACTCGCGGATCGGGTGCTGGTGCTCGAGGCCGGCAGGATTGCCGAGATCGGCCCGGCTCCCGACGTTCTCACGGCGCCGCGCAGTCACTTCGGGGCGCGCATCGCGGGCATCAACCTGGTCAACGGGACCGTCGCCCCCGACGCGTCGCTGCACGCGCACTCCGGCGCGCGCTGGCACACGGCCCCCACGCTGCAGGGGGGCGACGAGCTCGCCACGGGCCGGAATGCCATCGCGGTCTTCCCGCCCACGGCGGTGGCGGTTTATCGGGAGCGACCGCACGGCAGTCCGCGCAACACGGTCGAGGTGACGGTGGCGGAGATGAACCTTCGCGGGTCGGCGGTGCTGGTGCGCGGCGCGCAGCAACCCGACGGCGCTCCTGGCCTGGCCGCGGAGATCACGGCCGACGCCGCCTCGGAGCTGCGGCTGGCGCCCGGTGAGAAGGTGTGGTTCTCCGTCAAAGCGCACGAGGTGGCGTTGTATCCGGCGGCGCACTGAGGGCAGGAATTCGGCGGCTGCGCGCGCGGCCGATTGCACATCGGCAACATCGGCAAAACCGCGCTGCAATTGTCCGCAATGCTCCTTGCGTCACAGCGGTAACACGGTAGGTTCGTCGCCATGGACCAGGTGGAACCCAACTCGACACGTCGTAGAGGCCTGTGGGCGACGCTGGCGATAGCCGCGGCGGCCAGTGCCAGCGCCGTCACGATCGCATTGCCGGCGACCTCGAGCGCCGATCCGGAGGTCCCCACCCCGGTCCCGCCGACGACGACGGCGGCCCCTCCAGCGGCCGGCCCCGCGGCTCCCGCACCCACTCCGCCGCCGGCCGCTCCGGCACCCGGCGCGCCTCCGGCACCGGTCGATCCCAATGCTCCACCCCCGCCACCGGTCGACCCGAACGCGCCGCCACCACCTCCCGTCGACCCGAATGCCGGGCGGATCGCCAACGCCGTGGGTGGCTTCAGCTATGTCCTGCCCCCCGGCTGGGTGGAATCGGACGCTTCACACCTCGACTACGGCTCGGCGCTGCTGAGCAAGACGACGGGGCAGCCGCCGCTGCCCGACCAGCCGCCGCCGGTCGCCAACGACACCCGGATCGTGATGGGCCGGTTGGACCAGAAGCTTTACGCCAGTGCTGAAGCCAACAACTCCAAGGCCGCGGTGCGGCTGGGCTCCGACATGGGTGAGTTCTTCCTGCCGTATCCGGGCACCCGCATCAACCAGGAATCCACCCCGCTCACCGGTGCCAATGGGATCACCGGCAGCGCTTCCTATTACGAGGTCAAGTTCAGCGACGCGTCCAAGCCCAACGGCCAGATTTGGACGGGCGTGGTCGGGCTGCCCGCGGCGAACACGCCCAACGGCGGACCGCCGCAACGCTGGTTCGTGGTGTGGCTCGGGACGGCGAACGACCCGGTGGACAAGGGCGCGGCCAAGGCGCTGGCCGAGTCGATCCAGCCCTGGGCGGGCCCGCCCGCGCCGGCGGCCGGAGCCCCGCCGGCTCCGGGGGCGCAGCCCGCGCCGGCAGCACCGGCTCCGGCCGCGCCGGCGCCCGCGCCCGCGCCCGCGCCGGCGGGAGAGGTCAGCCCCACGCCGACACCGGCACCACCGCGAACACAATCGGCCTGACCGCTCCCATCGGGGCGTCAGGATGATGTGCCAACCGCCGCCGAATCGCGGCCCATTTCGTTACGCAGAGCGCGTATACCGAAGTGACGGCCCAGCAACTCGCTGGGCTTTGCCAGCGATTGCAAGGAGACCCGCATGGACGTCATGGCAGCTACCGAATATCTGGCCGTAAATCTCAATGGGAAGACCGGTATAGGTTGGATTGGCTACATCATCATCGGCGGTATTGCCGGCTGGCTCGCTAGCAAGTTCGTCAAGGGCGGCGGCTCCGGCATCTTGATGGACATCGTGATCGGTGTCGTCGGCGCGTTCGTTGCGGGGCTAGTCCTGAACCTGCTGGGTTTCGACGTCAATAGTGGTGGCTATTGGTTCACCTTCTTCGTGGCGCTGGGTGGTGCCGCCGTGCTGCTCTGGATTGCACGGATGGTGCGACGGACCTGATCGCAGTTCGCACGGTGCGGCCGCAGTGGTTGGCGGCATGATGGACGGATGGCTCCACCGCTAACCACCACCATGCGCGCATGGCGGGTGCGGCAGCCCGGGCCGATGGACACCGGCCCGCTCGAGCAAGTCACCACCGACGTCCCGCGCCCCGCGCCGTCGGAGTTGCTGGTTGCCGTGCGAGCCTGCGGGGTGTGCCGCACCGACCTCCACGTCACCGAGGGCGACCTGCCGGTGCACCGCGACCGGGTCACCCCCGGCCATGAGGTGGTCGGTGAAGTCGTCGAGGTTGGCGCCGAGGCTGGCGACGGGTTTCGGGTGGGGGACCGGGTGGGGATCGCCTGGCTGCGGCACACCTGCGGCGTGTGCAAGTACTGCCGCCGAGGCGATGAGAACCTGTGCCCCCAGTCCCGCTACACCGGATGGGACGCCGACGGCGGCTACGCCGAATTCGCCACCGTGCCCGCGGCTTTCGCGCACCGGCTGCCGTCGGGTTACAGCGACAGCGAGCTGGCGCCGCTGCTGTGCGCCGGCATCATCGGGTACCGCTCGCTGCTCCGCGCCGAGCTGCCCCCGGGCGGACGGCTCGGGCTTTACGGCTTCGGCGGCAGCGCCCACATCACCGCGCAGGTCGCGTTGGCGCAGGGCGCCGAGGTGCACGTGATGACCCGCGGGGACGAGGCGCGCAAGCTGGCGCTGGAACTGGGCGCGGCGTCGGCGCAGGGCGCGGCCGATCCGCCGCCGGCGCCGCTGGATGCCGCGATCCTGTTCGCGCCGGTCGGTGATCTGGTGCTGCCCGCGCTGGAGGCGTTGGACCGCGGCGGCACCTTGGCGATCGCCGGCATCCACCTGTCCGATATCCCCGCCCTCAACTACCAGCGTCACCTGTTCCAGGAACGCGAGGTCCGCTCGGTCACGTCCAACACCCGGGCCGACGCGCGGGCGTTCCTCGACTTCGCGGGCGAGCACCACATCGAGGTGACCACGCCGGAGTACCCGCTGGACCAGGCGGATCGGGCGTTGGCCGATCTCGGCGCGGGCCGCATCGCCGGTGCGGCGGTGCTGCTGGTCTGACCGACCTCAGGTCGTCAGGTGCCAGACCAGCGCGGCGGCCAGCGCCCCGAGTCCGTTCAGCGACCAGTGCAGCGCGATCGGCGCGATCAGGCTGCCGCTGCGACGGCGTAGCCAGCTGAAGACGAACCCGGCCGCCCCGGTGGCCAGCACCGCGGCGGTCACCCCCGCCAGCATCCCCACGATGCCGCCGCCGAAGATTCGGGTGAAGCCGACGTTGCTGCTGGTAAGCCCGAGCGACGTGGCGACATGCCACAGGCCGAACAGCAGCGAACCCGCCAGCGCCACCCCGCGGAAACCCCACGCCCGGTGCAGCGCGCCGTGCAGCACGCCGCGAAAGGCCAGCTCCTCCGGGATCACGGTTTGCAGCGGGATGATGACCATCGAGGCGATCAGCGCGCCGGAGACGGTGGCGTAGCGGTGGTTCAAGAACATCGGCCGGGTCATGGGTAGCAACACCCCGACGGCGATCACCGAGGCCACCACCAGCACCGCGGCCAGCGCATAGCCCAGCCCCGACTTACAGTGTTCGCGTCCCAGACCCAGGTCGGCCCAGTCCAGACCGTTGGCGCGCATCAGGAACACCAGGCCGAGGGCGGCAGCGGGAACCACGCCGATGCCGGCCCACGGGGTGGTGAAGTGCGCGATCAGGTTGGTCAGCACCAACACCGCCACGACGACGGCGATGTCGAGATGCACCCTAACCCTGTGCATCGCCGAGAGCTGCGAGATCACCGGATGGGTGTCGGCTGTCTGGGCGTCAAGCATCCAGTCAGCTTACCTGCAGGCCTGACACCGGAAGAGTTCAGCGTCATCACGTCGACTCCCAGGTCCACCCCGATATCCGCGGGTCATCCTCACCATGCTCACGGGTGTAGGCGCGTGCGGCGAGCCGGGCGTCGACCATGCGCTGGCGCAGCACGGCGGCTCGGCTGGCCAGCCCGTCGACCCGGTCGATGACGTCGATGACCAGATGAAAGCGGTCCAGATCGTTGAGCATCACCATGTCGAACGGCGTCGTCGTGGTGCCGCGCTCCTTGAAACCGCGCACGTGGATGTGATCATGGTTGGTGCGGCGGTAGGTGAGCCGATGGATCAGCCACGGGTAGCCGTGGTAGGCGAAGATGACCGGCTTGTCGCGGGTGAACACCGCGTCGAAATCCCGGTCGGGCAAGCCATGGGGATGCTCGGATTCCGGCTGTAGCCGCATGAGATCGACGACGTTGACCACCCGGACGGCCAGATCGGGCAATTCGCGGCGCAGGATGTCGGCGGCGGCCAGGATTTCCAGCGTCGGGACGTCCCCGGCACAGGCCAAAACAACCTCGGGCTCGGCGGTGGCGGTGCTCGCCCACTGCCAAACGCCCAGGCCGCGGGTGCAGTGCGCGATGGCCTGGTCCATGTCCAGGTAGGCCAGCGCGGGCTGCTTGCCGGCGACGATGACGTTGACGTAGTTACGACTACGCAGGCAGTGGTCGGCCACCGACAGCAGCGTGTTGCCGTCCGGCGGCAGGTATACCCGCGTCACCTCGGCCCGTTTGTTCGCCACCAGGTCGATGAAGCCGGGATCTTGATGCGACGCGCCGTTGTGGTCCTGGCGCCAGACGTGCGAGGACAGCAGGTAGTTCAGCGACGCCACCGGCCGCCGCCACGGCAGCTCCCGGCTGGTGGCAAGCCATTTCGCATGCTGGTTCAGCATCGAGTCGACGATGTGGACGAACGCCTCGTAGCAGTTGAACAGGCCGTGCCTGCCGGTCAGCAGGTAACCCTCCAGCCAGCCCTGGCACAGGTGCTCGGAGAGCACCTCCATCACCCGTCCGTCGGCGGCGAGGTTCTCGTCGTCGGGCCCCAGCTCGGAGAGCCAGACCTTGGCCGTCGACCCGTAGACGGCGTCCAGCCGGTTGGAGGCGGTCTCGTCGGGACCCATCAGGCGGAACCGGTCGGAGTTGCGGGCGATCACGTCCCGCAGGAAGGTGCCCAGCACCCGGGTCGCCTCGTGCGTGACGGCGGCAGGCTGGGACACCGTGACCGCGTAGTCGCGGAAGTCCGGCAGGTCGAGGTCGTGCAGCAACAGCCCACCGTTGGCGTGCGGGTTGGCGCTCATCCGGCGATCCCCGCTGGGCGCCAGCGCCCGCAGTTCGGCGCGCAGCTTGCCGGCCCAGTCGAACAGCTCCTCGGGCCCATAGCTGCGCAGCCACTCCTCGAGCTGGGCGCGGTGCTGGGGGTTGTCGTGCGTCTCGGCCAGCGGAACCTGATGCGCTCGCCACGTCCCCTCCACCTTCTTGCCGTCCACCACCTTCGGGCCGGTCCAGCCCTTGGGCGTGCGCAACACGATCATCGGCCAGACCGGCCGCTCGGTCCGGCCGCCGCTGCGGGCGGCGCCCTGGATGGCCGCGATGTCGTCGAAGGCATCATCGAGCGCGGCGGCCAGCTGCTGGTGGACGTTCGCCGGGTCGTCACCGGCGACCGTGATCGGCCGGTAGCCGTAACCCCGCAGCAGGGCCTCGAGTTCAGCGTGCGGGATGCGTGCCAGCACAGTCGGGTTGGCGATCTTGTAGCCGTTGAGCGCCAGGATGGGCAGCACCGCGCCGTCGGTGACCGGGTTGAGGAACTTGTTGGAGTGCCAGCTGGCCGCCAGCGGCCCGGTCTCGGCCTCGCCGTCACCGATCACGCACGCCACGACCAGAGACGGGTTGTCGAAGGCCGCGCCATAGGCGTGCACCAGCGCGTAGCCGAGTTCACCCCCCTCGTGGATGGAGCCAGGCGTCTGGGCGGCGACATGACTGGGGATGCCACCGGGGAAAGAGAACTGCCGGAACAGCTTTCGCAGCCCTTCGGCGTCCTCCTCGATGCCGGTGTACACCTCGCTGTAGGTGCCCTCGAGATAGGCGTTGGCAACCAGAGCCGGGCCGCCGTGGCCGGGTCCGGTGACGTACATGACGCTGGCGTCGCGGTCGCGGATGATCCGGTTCAGATGCGCATAAATCAGGTTCAGGCCCGGGGTGGTGCCCCAGTGTCCCAGCAGCCGCGGTTTGACGTGCTCGGGCGACAGCGGTCGGGTCAGCAGCGGGTTGTCCAGCAGGTAGATCTGGCCGACCGACACGTAGTTGGCCGCGCGCCAGTACGCGTTGATCAGGTCGAGTTCGTCGTCGGCAAGGGGAGCGGTTGTCCGGGTTTCTAGGCTCACCCCGCCGATTGTCCGCGCCCGGAGTGAACGGCGCCCGACGCGGCGCTCACTCTTCGCCGCGAGCCCGCGACTCGTAGGCCCTGCGCTTCTCGGCGTCGACGTCGTCGGTGAAGACATGCTCGCCGCCGAGCAGGCGGTTCAGCCCCTCGGACAGGGCGCGCGGCATGAACTTCTGCGACGCGATGATCGCGCCTGCCGTCTTCGTGACCCGCATTCGCGGCCTGGGATGCGCGACGAGTGTGACGATCGCCTCGGCGATGTCGGCCGGCTCGGCGTTCTTGATTCCCTTTGCCCCGGAGGTGCCGGCGATCAGCTCGGTGTTCACGAACGTCGGCATGACCACCGAAAACTTCACGCCCGCCGGGCGGTATTCGATCCTCGCGGCGTCGGTGAACCCGATCACCGCGTGCTTGCTGGCGCAGTAGGTGGCCGCCCCGGCGATATACGTCTCCCCGGCGAGCGAGGCGACGTTGATGACGTGTCCGGATCCGCGGGGGATCATGCGCTGGGCCGCCAGCTTGCTGCCCAGGATCACGCCGTAGACGTTGATATCGAGGACACGCCGGGTGACGGCGTCCGGCTCGTCGACAACCCGACCGAGCGGCATGATGCCGGCGTTGTTGACCAGCACGTCGATCGGGCCGAGTTGGCGCTCGACCTCGTCCAGGAAGTCCGAGAACGAATTGCGGTCGGTGACATCAAGTTTGCCGTAGATATCCAGGCCGAGCGCGGCACCGGATTCCTTGACCCGGACCTCGTCGACGTCGCCGATCGCCACGTTGGCGCCCAGATTGTGCAGCGCGGTCGCGGTGGCCAGCCCGATTCCGCGCGCGCCGCCGGTGATCACGATGACTTTGCCGCGGACCTTGAGCCCAATAGATGCCGTGTCTGCCATGTGCGCCGTCCAGATGTTTGATTGGTAGGTGTCAACGTGCAACCTGGTAAGCACAGCACCCGAGGTCGGGCGGCGCAATAACGGCCCGGGCGCGCTGTCGACGCATGTCGCTTCAGCGCACGCTATTGCCAGTATTCGTTCATCGGTTGAGCGAATTTGTCGTTGTTGGTGAGCCGGGGGGCAAGTTGAAGAGACTCCTCAATGGTGCGCAGTAGGCTGTAGTGGTTGTTGTAGTTGGCGGCGACGATATGGCCTTGGCGCATACCGGAACTGGGTGACGGGATGACGATCATTGGGACGCGGTTACCTTGGTTGCCAATGCCTAGTGACAGGTTGTCGTAGTCCTCGTCCCATGTGATGAAGACGGCGCTGCGCTGTGTTTGGAATGCTGGTGAGTTCAAAATTGCTGGCAGGGTTTCCGCGAGGAACTGGTCGCCGGCCTTGATGTTGTACTGATGATTCGTGAGCAGGCTCAGTATGAATTCGAGGTTGACGGGGCCTTCCATGTTGTGGTTTTCGTCCGCAGCGACCCACGCGTAGTTCGGGGTGGTGGCCGTCGAGGCGAGATCCGTGGCCATCCGCGGCAGCGGCAGTACGTGCGCCTGGCAGCGAGCAGTGTTGGAGACTATGTCGTGGAAGGCGAGAAACGGCAGTTCTCCGGGACTGTAGGGACCGGCGGATTGGGTGAAACACGGCGAGGGCATGGACTGCTCGTAAGCGGCCCACCCCTCGTGCGCCGCCTCGATGTTGTCGGCCAGGTTGGGTGCATCGAAGCAGTCCAGCTCGCAGTTGTAGTTGAAGCCGAAGTCCGTCCCGCCAAGGATCGGGTAGTAGTTCGGCAGGCTGGGGTGGGTCTGGGCGTAGTAGTTCGACCCATATCCGTAGTTGTTGATGAGGCCGTTGATGTATGGCGCGTTGCGGCTGCCGACGATGTCTTTCACCCCGTGGTTCTCCAAATAGATCATGAACACGTGGTCGAGGGCGCCGACTTTCGATGCCGGTGGTGTGGGTGGCGGTGGGGGAGGCAGTGGGGCGCCGACAGTGAAGGAGATGTTGTCGGCGTAGGCGTTGTTGTAGTTGCCGATTACCGGGTTGCAGTCCTTGAGGGTGACGACCACGCGTGCGCTGCGGGCACCCGCGGGAATTGTCCCGGTGGTCTCACGTTCGAGGAGCCTGGTCTTCAACCGGCGATCGAACACACTGACCGGCCCTATCTTGCCGGCGCCCAGCGGCGCTTGGTTGGCGGCCAAGAAGGTGACGGTGACCGACGCCTCGGAAGGGTCTTCCAGGAAGCCTCCGAGCCATCCGCTCAACGTGTAGGGCACGCCGCCGTGATCGATCTGAGCCGCCGCACCCGAGAGGTCGACGGTCTGAATGAGCGTGGAGGTGGCCACATTTCCTCCGCCGAAGAATTGTGCGGCGCCATCCGCGGGCCCGTGTTGAGAACGCGGAAACCCAAGTAATGCGGGCAAAGTCGGCCCCGGCGACGCGAGAGGCCACGGCAGACGGCGCAGGGTGCCGTACTTGATCACCGTCGGTGTGCCGGTCACGGTCCAGCCCGGCACCGTCACCGAGCTGTATCCCGACAACGACGGGTCGCCGAGCTCGGCGCCCGGATTGACCAACAGGTTCGTGCTCATCATCGGAGCTGGGTCGACGGCTCGCGCGGGCGCGTTGTCTGTGAAAAAGATCAGCAGAGCGACTGCCGCGAGCGCACCGGCCACACGGCAAAAGCGACAGGACATTCGGCCATCCTCTGCGGTTGAGACGCCGCGCATTGCTTCGTAGATGTTGGCGCACTGCCCCCGGCACACCTACGTTGTTGCGCAAACCGATATCAAGGAGTTGCCATTCGGTGACCGAGTCGAAGAGGCGATTTCGGCCGCGATCGGGTACGGGGTTGTCTTGTCTCCGCGCGGAATTCGACCGACGGGCAGTTGCGGTGCGGAGGTGCCCCGTTAACGGGGCCTCGAATGTTACTGCGCTCTAACGCTATTCGAGCAACGTGGACTTGATCACCGCAGGGCGAACCACACCAGGCTGGCGCCGCCGGCGACGGCGCAATAGATCGCGAACGGCGTCAGCGTGCGGGTCTGGAAGTACTGCGTCAGAAACCGCACGGCAAAGTAGGCGCAGACGAAGGAGGCGGCGCTGCCGGCCAGCACCTGTCCGCCGATTCCGGTCGCCAACGGGCCGAACAGTTCCGGGATCTTGTACACCCCGGCGGCCAAGATGATCGGCGTCGCAAGCAAGAAGGAGAACCGGGCGGCGTCCTCGTGGGACAAGCCACGCCAGAGCCCGGCCACCATGGTGATGCCCGAGCGGCTGATACCGGGAAGCAGGGCCAGGATCTGCGCGGCGCCGATCAGAATGCCACGGCGCAGGGGGAGTTGGGCCAGGCGGCTGTCGACGGCCTCACCGGTGTGGGCGGGATGGTCATCGGCGGGCCGGTCTTCCGCCGCCGGCGCGACGCGCCGGCGGAGCACCTCGCCCACGTAGAGCGCGATGCCGTTGAGCAGCAGGAAAATAGCCGCCGGCACCGGCTTGCCGAGTGTGGTCCGAAACGCCCGTTCCAGGGCCAGCCCGGCCAGCCCCACCGGGATGGTCGCCCCCACGATCAGCCACGCGAGCCGCTCGTCGGGGGTCTGGATGCGGCGATACCGCAGGGAGGACACGAATCCGGCCACGATGCGCAGCCAGTCCCGCCAGAAGAAGACCAGCAGCGCGGCGGCGGTGGCCACGTGCAGGCCGACGATGAACGCAAGGTAGGTCGATTCGGGAGCGGAGACGCTCAGGTCCTGGGCCCATCGACCGCCGATGACCGCGGGCACCAACACCGCGTGCCCGAGGCTGGACACCGGGAACAGTTCGGTGACGCCCTGGAACGCACCGACCACCACGGCCTCGATGTAGGTCAAGTGCGCGCTCATCTCAGGTGCCTCCGTCGGATCGTTTCGCCCGTGGCCTCGCCGATCGGCCTGTGACGATAGCCGACGGCGAGTGCGTCCACCCAATCAGCTTGCCCAAATGGCTTTTTGGCGGGTGCGGCGAAAGTGACCCGGGCCGGCGCCCGCACCTGCGGGTACGGTGTGCTGATGGCCGACGGGTTGCTCGACGCCCTGCGCGTCCTGGACTTGTCGAGCGGTAACGGCGACGCGGTGACGCGCCTGTTCGCCGACTTGGGGGCCGATGTGCTCAAGGTCGAACCCCCGACCGGGAGCCCGGCGCGCGATGCGCCGCCGACGCTGGCCGGATCGAGCATCCCGTTTGCTGTGCACAACGCCAACAAGCGCAGCGTCGTGCTGGACCCGTTCGACGAGGACGACTGCGGCGTGTTCCTCGACCTGGCCGCGCAGGCCGATATCGTCGTGGACGACGGTTTCTACGGCGAGGCGCCCACGTTCGGGACGTCGGTCGAGGAGTTGGCCGCCCAGCACCCGCATCTGGTGGTGCTCTCGATCACCGACTTCGGTGCGACGGGCCCGCGGTCGTTGTGGCGGGCCACCGATTCCGTGTTGTACGCGATGTGCGGCTCGCTGTCGCGATCCGGTCCCACCACGGGCACGCCCGTGCTGCCGCCGGACGGCATCGCGTCGGCCACGGCCGCCGTCCAGGCGGCGTGGGCAGCGCTCGTCGCGTACTACAACCGATTGCGTTGCGGCACCGGCGAATACATCGACTTCTCGCGATTCGACGCGGTGGTCATGTCGCTCGACCCGGCGTTCGGCGCGCACGGACAGGTCGCCGCCGGTATCCGCCGCACCGGGCAGTGGCGGGGGCGCCCGAAGAACCAGGACGCCTACCCGATCTACGAGTGCAAGGACGGCTACGTCCGGCTGTGCGTGATGGCACCGCGCCAGTGGCGGGGCCTGCGGCGCTGGCTGGGCGAGCCGGACGATTTCCAAGATCCGAAATACGACGTCATCGGCGCGCGCTTCGCCGCGTGGCCGCAGATCAGCGAGTTGGTCCAGGCGCTGTCCGCCGGCCAGACGATGAAGGATCTGGTGGCCGCGGGCCAGGCCCACGGCGTGCCGATCGCCGCGGTGCTGACGCCGTCGCGGGCGATGGGTTCCGAGCATTTGTCGGCGGTGGGCGCGATCACCGACGCCGAGCTTGTCCCGCGTGTGCGCGCGCGCGTGCCAACCGGCTATTTCGTCGTCGACGGGCGGCACGCGGGTTTCCGCCGCCCGGCCCCCGCCGTGGGGCAGGACGGACCGGGCTGGCGCGGCAATCCGGCGGTGGTGCAGTCGCCCTCCGGCCGCGTCGGCGATTATCCATTTGCGGGACTTCGCATCCTGGATCTGGGCATCATCGTCGCCGGCGGCGAGCTGAGCCGGCTGTTCGGCGATCTGGGCGCCGAGGTCATCAAGATCGAGAGCGCCGAGTACCCGGACGGGCTGCGGCAGGCCCGCGTCGGCGAGGCAATGAGCGAGTCGTTCGCCTGGACACATCGCAACCACCTGGCGATGGGTCTGGATCTGCGCAGCGCCACGGGCAAGGAGATCTTCACTCGGCTGGTCGCGGAGTCCGACGCCGTCTTCGCCAATTTCAAGCCGGGAACTCTTGCCGCGCTTGGCTTTTCCTACGATAACCTGCGCGCCATCAACCCCCGGGTCGTGCTCGCCGAGAGCAGCGCCTACGGCGACCAGGGCCCGTGGAGCACCCGCTTGGGTTACGGGCCCCTGGTCCGCGCGGCGACCGGCGTCACCCGGCTATGGACGGCCGACGATCCGGAGAACCAGGGTGGCGCCGCGCGGCACGCCTTCTACGACGCGACCACGATCTTTCCCGACCATGTGGTCGGGCGAATCACCGCCATCGCGGCGCTGGCCGCGCTGATCCACCGCCACCGAACGGGCGGCGGGTCGCACGTGCACATCTCGCAGGCCGAGGCCGTGGTCAATCAACTCGACACCTTGTACGTCACCCAGGCTGCGTTGGCCGCGGGCGTGCCCAGAATCTGCGAAGACACCGGCCTGCATGTCGTCTGCCCGTGTGCCGGCGACGACGAATGGTGCGTCATCTCGATCGGTTCCGACGATGAATGGCGTTGCGCGGCGGGTGTTTTCCATCATCCGGAATGGGCCGACGACCCGCGGTTCGCCACCGGCGAGGCACGGCTGGCGAACCGGCGAGAGTTGGTGGAATCGGTGTCGGCCTGGACCCGGACGCGCACCCCGGCGCGGGCCGCCCAACTGCTGCAGTCCTCCGGGGTCGCGGCCGGACCGATGAACCGACCGCCGGACATCTTGGAGGACCCCCAGCTGGTCGAGCGGAAACTGTTCTCCGAGATGGTGCATCCTCTCGTCGAACGTCCGCTGCCGGCGGAGACGGCCCCGGCGCCGTTCCAGCACATCCCGCGGGCCCCGCAACGCCCGGCGCCACTACCGGGCCAGGACACCGTCGAGATCTGCCGAAGGCTGCTCGGCATGAGCCCCCAGGAGATCGACCGGCTCATCACCGAGGGCGTGCTGTTCGGGCCACCCGGCGGCGCATAGCGGATCCAGGGCCGCGAACGCGGCCCGCGGGACCGGGCGGATCGATAGCCACGCTAAATTCGTTCCCATGACCGTGCACCCCAGGACCCCGGTGTTGATCGGCTACGGCCAGGTCAACCACCGCGACGAGATCGACCCGGAGAAACGGTCCATCGAACCGATCGACCTGATGGCGGGCGCGGCCCGGCAAGCCGCCGGTGCACGGGTGATCGAGGCCGTGGATTCCATCCGCGTGGTGAATGTCCTGTCAGCCCACTACCGGGACCCCGGGCTGCTGCTCGGCCAACGGGTCGGCGCCACCGACTTCACCACGTTGTACAGCCCCGTCGGCGGCAACGTGCCGCAGTCCCTGGTCAACCAGGCGTGCCTGGACATCCAGCGGGGCCGGGCTCAGGTGGTGCTGCTCGCCGGCGCCGAGACCTGGCGCACCCGCCGGGGACTGCGGGCCAAAGGCGGCAAACTCGAATGGACCGTTCAGGACGAGTCCGTCCCGATGGCCGAGGTCAGCGGCGACGACGTCCCGATGGCCGGCGACGCCGAGATCAGGATCCGGCTGGACCGGCCGGCCTACGTTTACCCGCTGTTCGAGCAGGCACTGCGGATTGGCAACGGCGAGTCGATCGACCACCACCGCAAGCGCATCGGCGAACTGTGGGCCCGCTTCAACGCCGTCGCGGTCGACAATCCGCACGCATGGATCCGCAAACCGGTGACCGCCGAGGAGATCTGCGAGCCCGGCCCGCAGAATCGGATGATCAGCTGGCCGTACACCAAGCTGATGAACTCCAACAACATGGTCGACCAGGGCGCCGCACTGGTCTTGACCTCGGTGGAGCAGGCGAGGCGCCTGCGGGTTCCCGCCGACCGCTGGATCTACCCGCATGCGGGCACCGACGCGCATGACACCTCGGCCATTGCCGAGCGCGACGAGCTGCACCGCTCTGCGGCCATCCGGATCGCCGGTGGCCGGGCGCTGGAGTTGGCGGGCCTGGACATCGACGACGTCGACTACGTCGACCTGTATTCCTGCTTTCCCTCGGCCGTGCAGGTGGCGGCGGCCGAGCTGGGCCTGCCAGTCGACGATCCAGCCCGTCCGCTCACCGTAACCGGGGGGCTGACTTTCGCAGGCGGCCCGTGGAGCAACTACGTGATGCATTCCATCGCCACGATGGCGGAGTTGCTGGCGGCCAACCCCGGGCGACGCGGCCTGGTCACCGCCAACGGCGGTTTCCTGACCAAGCACAGCTTCGGCGTGTACAGCACCGAGCCGCCCGCCGAGTTCCGTTGGGAAGATGCGCAACCGGCCGTCGACCGAGAGCCCACCCGGGACGGCTTGGTGGAATGGGAAGGCGTCGGCACGGTGGAGGCGTGGACGACGCCGTTTGACCGCGACGGACGAGCGGAACGGGCCTTCCTGGCCGTGCGCACGCCCGACGGCTCACGCACCCTGGCCCAGATCACCGACAGCGCTGCGGCGCAGGAAACCGTGCGTGAAGACATCGGCGGCGCCAAGGTTGCCGTCGCCGGCGACGGCACCGCCGCGCTGCAATAACCCGTCTGGAGCCATCCCGCCAGCTCGGCGTGCCGTTTGCCCGTAACGGTCGCACAGGTCATGTCGTCTTGCCTATTGTTTAGTTTTGAGGTCGGGGGAGGTGAGCCCAGGTGCACATCCTGGTTACCGACGCCACCGGCGCACTCGGGCGGCTGGTTGCACGGCAGTTGATCGCTGCCGGGCACACGGTCAGCGGCATTGCTGACAGTCCGCATCCCTGCCTGGACCGCAACGTCGAATTGGTTTGCGCGTCGCTGCGCAACCCCGTCCTGCGGGAGCTCACCGAAGAGGCCGACGCGGTGATCCACCTCGCACCGGTCGACACCACCGCGCCCGGCGGCGTCGATATCGACGATCTCGCGCTGGTGACCGATGTGGCCGCCCGCGCCGGCGCCCGGCTGCTGTTCGTGTCCCAGGCCGCGGGACGACCCGAGCTGTACCGGCCGGCCGAGGACCTGGTGTCCACCAGTTGGGGGCCCAGCCTGGTCGTCCGGATCGCCCCGCCGGTCGGCCGCCAGCTCGACTGGATGGTGTGCCGCACCGTGGCCACGCTGCTGCGCACCAAGGTTTCGGCGGAACCGATGCGGGTGCTGCACGTCGATGACTTGGTCCGCTTCCTGGTTTCGTCGCTGACCGCCGACCGCACCGGTGTGGTGGACCTCGCCTCGCCGGACACCGTCAACGTCATCACCGCATGGCGAATGTTGCGATCCGCCGACCCGCGGTCCCGTCTGAATCGGGTGCGCAGCTGGCCGCAGCTCCTTCCGGACATGGATACCGCGGCGGCACAAGAGGATTGGTCGTTCGAGTTCGGCTGGCAGGCGCTCGAGGCAGTCGCCGACACCGCCCGCGGCCTCGTCGGCCGCCGGATCGCCGTCGCGGGCGCCACCGGCCGCGGACGCCAACTGGCGCTCCCGGTCGAGGCCACCCCGCGCCCCCACCCTTCCGACCAGGAGCACAGCGCGGCGCCGGAGGGCGCCGAGGGCGAATTCGACGATCGGGTCGACCCCCGCTTCCCGATTTTCAGTGCGGGCAGGCTCGCCGAGGCGCTGCCCGGCCCGCTCACCCCCATCACGCTGGATGTCCAGCTGAGCGGATTGCGCACGGCGACTCGGGTGCTAAGCCACGTGCTGGCGCTTGGTGACGTGGCAGGCGACGAGTGGGGAAACAGGGCCATCGCCGTGTTCGGCCATCGGCCCTACGTCGGCGTGTCGGTCAATATGGTCGCCGCGGCACAGCTGCCCGGCTGGGATCAGGACGCCGTCGCCCGCAACGCCCTCGTCGGCCGGCCGCACGTCGGCGACCCCCTGCCCCTCGGTGAGCCCGCATTGGCGAGCGGGGCCCTCGGGTTCGTCGCCAAAGCCGTCGCCGCGGGACGATCACTGGCCCTGTTGCGCCATCTCAAGTCCGACACGCGGGCCTACAGCGCGGTCGCCGAAACGGAACACCTCGACGCCGCACAGCTCGCGTCGCTGCCCGACGCAAGCCTCGAAGTCCGAATTCATCTGCTGCGGGACCGGATTCACCAAGGCTGGATTCTCACTGCGTTGTGGCTTATCGACGCGGGCGTCACCGCAGCGGCGCTGGAGCGCAGCAAGGCGGTGCGCAGCGTGCCCGGGGTCGACATGATCTTGGAAAGCAGCCGCGTCGCGGCCGAGACCGCCCAGCTGGCAGCGGTGCTGCGGGCCGACCCGCCGCTGTGCGCGCTGGCCGTGGAAGGCAACCTGGCCAGCATCCGCGCGTTGTCTCCCACCACCGCCGCCGCCGTGGACGCCGCCGTCGCCCGCGTCGCGCACCGTGGCCCCGGGGACGCCGAGCTGGCCAGCCAGACGTACGCCGACGACCCGACGATGCTGGTGAGGGCGGCGGGGGAAGTCGCCGCGGCCGCCGCCGCGTCCACCGAGCCGCCGCCGTCGACGCTGTCCGGGCGGCTGGCCACCAACGCTCGCGAATCCCGCGAGCTCGCCCACGACACCACGCTGCGGTTCACCCATCAGCTCCGGATGACGTTGCGGGAACTGGGATCCCGGCGGGTCGCGGCAGACCTGATCGACGTCGTCGAGGACATGTACTACCTGACGTGTGACGAGCTGGTCACCATGCCGGGCGACGCCCGGCTGCGGATCAAACGCCGCCGCGCCGAACGGGAGCGGCTGCAGGTGCAGCGCCCACCCGACGTCATCGACGGGACGTGGCGCCCCGTCGACAAGCTTCCCGATTAACCCAGGAGTTCGCGCAAATACAGCGCGTTGCGCACCGCGTGGCCGCCCAGGTCGTTGTTGAAATACATCCACACGTCCTTGCCGTCGTCCTGCCAACCGGCGATGCGGTCGGACCAGCCGCGTAGCTCGTCGTTCGAATAGCATCCGGCATAGATCGCGTCCTGGTCCGGGCCGTGCATGCGGACATAGACCAGATCGGTGGTGGCCCGCGGAACGCACGCCAGGCCGGCGCCGCTCATCACCACGTAGGCGGCGCGGCGGCGTTCCAGCAGGTCGTAGACTCCCGCGTCGTTCCAGGACGGATGGCGCAACTCGACGGCCACCCGGATCGACTCCGGCAGGCCGCCCAGGAAGGCGTCCAGGCGCGCGTCGTCGCGCTGCTGCTCGGGATGCAGTTGAACGAGGAGCACCCCGCGCCGATCACCCAGCAGTTCCCAACAGCGCTCGAACCGCTCGATCCACGGCCCGGCGGACGCCAGGCGACGGTAGTGGGTCAGTCCTCGGTGGGCCTTGACCGACATCCTGAAGCCGTCCGGCAGCTGTTCGCGCCATCCCGCGAAGGTCGAATCCTTCGGCCAGCGGTAGAAACTCGCGTTCAACTCGACGGTGTCGAACACCTCGACGTAGCGAGCCAGCCGCCGCGCGGCGGGCAGGCCCGGCGGGTAGAGCACGCCCGCCCAATGGTTGTAGGACCACCCGGAGGTACCGATCCGTACGGTCAACCGCTCACCTGCCGGCGCACGTCGTCATCCAGCGACATCCGGGTGAGGGCGGCGGCCAGCCGCGCATTGCCCTGTGGCGCAAGGGCTCCCAGCTTGTCCGGCTGCGTGGACAGACCCAGTTGCTTGGCCGCCGCGGTGGCGCGGTCGTCGAAATACGGTCGCACCCAGGTCCACACGTCCTGCACCTCGCGCAGGTAGATATCGGCGCCGGTATCCCCAATTCCCTTGAACTCCTGGAGCAGACGTTTCGCCGCGGCGACGTCGTGCTGACTGCGATCGGCGAGCCCGCGCAGATCGCCGGAATACTCGTCGCGCACGCGTTGGGCCATGTCGGTGAGCCGGGTGGCCGAGCTTTCGTCGTAGCGCACGTAGTGGGCGCGGCCGAAGGCATCGATCATGGTCTGCCGCTTCGATGCCAGCACGGCCTTGGGTGTGCGCAGGCCCGCCCCGAACAGTTCCCGCCCGGCGCTCATGGCGATGGCGGCGTCGATCGGCTTGCTGGCCAGCATGCAGAGGACCAGCAGCTGAAACAGCGGCATCGGCTTGTCGCCGAGCTTGATTCGCGCCTCGGCGGCATAAGTGGTTCCGGCAGCGTCAAGCAGCCGCCGCACCATTTGGGCGTGTTCGGACATGTCTGAACACGTACCCGCCCCAAGTTCCAGCAAACCGGCCGGTCACTTGGCCGGCAGGCTGCGGGCGTAGCCGACGCCGCGCGTTACCCAGCTTCGAAGCTGGCGCTTGGTCCGCACTCCGGTGGCGTCCACCCTTACCCAGCCGCGGACGTCACGGCCCCCCATCACCATGGGGCTGACGTGTTGGCGCTGCAGCACCTCGTCGAGGTCGTCCGGCGGCACCCGGACCAGCAGACCGCCCTGGCCGCTGACCGCCACGGACATGTTGCCGTTCACCAAGAAGGCGAGGCCGCCGAACATGCGTTTCTCCTCCACGCCGCGCTCGGTGGCGACAAGCTCGCGGATTTCGTTGGCCAGGTTTTCGTCATAGGCCATGGACCGACCCTAACGCCGGCGGCCGACAGGCGCCGAGCCTGTAATTTTGCAGGCCTCTACTCGTACTTCTCCTTCGGATTTACCGGCTCAGCGATTCTCGGTCGCCGATGTCAGTCCAGATCCACCCGAATGGTCAACAAGTCGCTGCCCATCAGGCGGACCACCGCGCTGTTGAGCCGCGGGAGGGCGCCGAGCCGCTGCAGCGGGTCGTCGTCGGGCAGCAGATGAGCGGTGCCGCTGCGCCATCGCCCGCCGATGCGCACCCGAACGGCGGGATTGGCCTCGATGTTGCGGACGTAGTCGGAGTGTTCGCCGTGTTCGGAGACCATCCAGAATTGGTTGTCCACCACGCGTCCGCCGACCGCGGTCCGCCGCGGCTTGCCGCTCTTGCGGCCGGTGGTTTCCAGGATGATCCCCGGCATCTGCCGGCCCACCGGATTGACCAGCAGCCTTTGCATTGAGTGGACCACTTGCCGTTTGAAAGTCACGGCTCCATTCAACGCCTTGCCCTCCGCCGATGTCACCCGCGCAACCAGAAGCAGCCGCCCCCAAATGCTTGGAGGCGGCTGCTTCGTCGTCCGGTCGTCAGCCCGCGTATGCGACGAATTGACCACTGGGCAGGAAAACGCCCCACTGGCTCACACTCGCGTTAAAGACGACCGGGTACTCAACCTGCTCACCCGGCGGTATCCAGCGGGCCGGTAATCCGTAGCCGATCGGGTCGTTGTAGTGGCCCGGCGGCGGGAATCCGTGCTGCCCGGGCGGAAGCGGAGTCCCGGGACCGTTGCAGTTGACCCCGGGGCCGCCATTACAAATCGGCACCCCCGGCGGTGGCAGCTGGCCAGGCCCGCGCACGTCCGCGCCCGGCCCATTCGGTCCCGGCACACCCGGCCGGAGCGGGCCGAGGGCTCGACACACGACGAATAACCCCCGGTGTCGGTATCAGGCCGCCGCCGTGACGGTTTCCTCCCGGGCTTTCAACGCCGGTTCAACCGCCCGGGCGACGATGTCGGCGACGTCGGTCATCGGCCGCACGTCCAGCGCGTCGAGCACCTCGGCGGGCACGTCATCAAGATCCGGCTCGTTGCGCGCCGGGATGAAAACCGTTGACAGGCCGGCCCGTTGAGCCGCCAGCAGCTTCTGCTTGACCCCGCCGATCGGTAGCACCCGACCGTTCAGCGTGACCTCGCCGGTCATGCCGACATCGGAGCGCACCTGACGCCCGGTGGCCATCGACACCAGGGCGGTCACCATGGTGACACCGGCCGACGGGCCGTCCTTGGGCACCGCGCCGGCGGGCACGTGCACGTGGATGCGCCGGTCCAGCGCCTTGGGGTCGACGCCCAGGTCGGCGGCGTGGGAGCGCACGTAGGACAGCGCGATCTGCGCCGACTCCTTCATCACGTCACCCAGCTGACCGGTCAGCTGCAAACCGGGCTCACCGTCGGTAGCGCCGGCCTCGATGTAGAGCACGTCGCCGCCCAGGCCGGTGACGGCCAGGCCGGTGGCCACGCCGGGCACCGCCGTGCGTTCGGCCGACTCCGGCGTGAATCGTGGACGGCCCAGGTAATCAACCAGATCCGGCTCGTCGATGGTGAGCAGCTCGGGGTTCTCGGCCAGCTTGGTGGTCGCCTTGCGCAGCGCCTTGGCCAGCAGCCGCTCGAACTGCCGCACGCCCGGCTCGCGGGTGTAGTCGGCGGCGATCTTGCGCAAGGCCGCATCGGTGACCGCGACCTCGTCCTCGGTCAGCGCCGCCCGTTCCCGCTGCCGGGGCAGCAAGTAGTCACGAGCGATGGCGACCTTGTCGTCTTCGGTGTAGCCGTCGATCTGCACCAGCTCCATGCGGTCCAACAGGGCCGACGGGATGTTCTCGATCACGTTGGCGGTGGCCAGGAACACCACATCGGAGAGGTCCAGGTCCAGATCCAGGTAGTGGTCGCGGAACGTGTGGTTCTGCGCGGGGTCGAGCACCTCGAGCAGCGCCGCGCTCGGGTCGCCGCGGTAGTCGGAACCGACCTTGTCGATTTCGTCGAGCAGCACAACGGGATTCATCGATCCCGCCTCACCGATGGCGCGCACGATGCGGCCCGGCAACGCGCCCACGTAGGTGCGCCGGTGCCCGCGGATCTCGGCCTCGTCGCGCACACCACCCAGGGCGACGCGCACGAACTTGCGCCCCAGGGCCCTGGCGACGCTCTCGCCCAGCGACGTCTTGCCGACGCCGGGGGGACCGGCCAGCACCATCACCGCGCCGGAGCCACGGCCTCCGACGACCTGCAGCCCCCGTTGAGCGCGGCGGGCGCGCACGGCCAGGTATTCGACGATGCGATCCTTGACGTCGTCCAGCCCGTGGTGGTCGGCGTCCAACACCCCACGCGCGGCCTTCAGGTCGGTCGAGTCCTCGGTCTTGACGTTCCAGGGCAGGTCGAGCACGGTGTCCAGCCAGGTGCGGATCCAGCCGCCTTCGGGGCTTTGGTCGCTGGACCGTTCCAGCTTGCCGACCTCGCGCAGCGCGGCCTCGCGCACCTTCTCGGGCAGGTCGGCGGCCTCGACTCGGGACCGGTAGTCGTCGGACCCGTCGGGCTCGCCCTCCCCGAGTTCCTTGCGAATGGCGGCCAGCTGCTGGCGCAGCAGGAACTCCTTCTGCGTCTTCTCCATGCCCTCGCGCACGTCCTCGGCGATCTTGTCGTTGACCTCGACCTCGGCGAGGTGGGCGCTGGTCCAGTCGATCAACATGCGCAGGCGACGGCCCACATCAGTGGTCTCGACCAGTTGTCGCTTCTGTTCGCTGGACAGATAGGACGCGTACCCGGAGGTGTCCGCCAACGCCGACGGGTCGGTCAATTTGTTGACGTAGTCGACGATCTCCCAGGCCTCGCGCCGTTGCAGCATGGCCAGCAGCAGCTTCTTGTATTCCGCTGTCAGCGCCTTGATTTCGTCCGTGGGCTCGACCTCGGAAACCTCGGTCACCTCGACCCACAGCGCCGCTCCGGGCCCGGACGCTCCCGTCCCGATCTGAGCCCGGCGCTCACCGCGCACGACTGCCGCGGTGCCGCCGCCTGCGATGCGCCCGACCTGCAAGATCTTGGCGATCACACCGTGTGACGGGTACCGATCGTCTAGTCGCGGCGCGATCAGCAGTTGCCCCGACTCGCTCGCCTGGGCAGCGTCGATTGCCGCCCGCGCGGTCTCGTCCAGCGCGATCGGAACGACCATTCCGGGCAACACGATGGTGTCGGTGACAAACAACACCGGCATCGATTTGGCTTCAGCCATCAATCCTCCAAAAACTGAGTCTGATGCGCTCAACCCAGCCCGGCGCCGGTTTGTTCCCGAAAGGGTGACCGCCCTGCCGGCGTTACGCTGGCGGCGCAACCGGCCCCAGGCGCTGCAATTGCGTGACGTGTTTGGGCGAAAGCTCCTCGAGACAGGTGACACCGAGCAGTCGCATGGTACGAATCACCCCTTGGGCCAGGATGTCGATCGCGCGGGTGACGCCAGCTTCGCCACCGGCCATCAGCCCATACAGGTAGGCCCGCCCGACGAGCGTGCAGCGCGCGCCCAGCGCGATCGCCGCCACGATGTCGGCACCCGACATGATGCCGGTGTCGAGCAGGATCTCGGTGTGCTTGCCGACCTCACGCGCGACCGAGGGCAACAGGCGGAAGGGCACTGGGGCCCGATCCAGTTGGCGGCCCCCGTGATTCGACAGCACGATGCCGTCGACGCCGCGATCGACGACGGCGCGAGCGTCGTCGATGGTCTGGATTCCCTTGACCACCAGCTTGCCCGGCCATTGGGCCTTGATCCACTCCAAGTCATCGAAGGTGAGGCTCGGGTCGAACATGGTGCCCAGGTACTCGGCGACGGTCCCCGGCCAGCGGTCCAGCGACGCGAACGCCAGCGGCTCGGTGGTCAACAGGTCGAACCACCATTTCGGGTGCGGCACCGCGTCCAGGACGGTGCGCAGCGTCAGCGTCGGCGGAATCGTCATTCCGTTGCGGTTGTCGCGCAGCCGGGCGCCGGAGACCGGGACGTCGACGGTGGCCAGCAGGGTGTCGAATCCCGCCTCGGCCGCGCGCCGCACCAGCGCCATCGAGCGCTCGCGGTCCCGCCACATATAGAGCTGAAACCATTTCCTGCCCTGGGGAACAGCGGTCACCAGGTCTTCGATCGCGCAGGTGCCGAGCGTGGACAGCGAGAACGGAATGCCGGCCTTGGCCGCCGCCCCCGCGCCGGCGATCTCACCCTCGGTGTGCATCAGCCGGGTGAAGCCGGTGGGCGCGATGCCGAACGGCAGGACGACCGGTTGACCCAGGACGTTCCAGCCGGCGGTGACGTTGGTGACGTCGCGCAGGATCGTCGGGTGAAACTCGATGTCGCGGAAGGCTTGTCGAGCGCGCTGAAGGGAAAGCTCGTCTTCGGCGCCGCCGTCGGTGTAGTCGAACGCCGCCTTTGGCGTGCGCCGTTTGGCGATGCGCCGCAGATCTTCGATGGTGTACGCGGCCTCGAGGCGCCGCCTGGTTGCGTCGAGCCGCGGTCGCTTGAACTGGATCAGCGGCGCGAGATCGCGCGCCTTGGGCACTCGTCGTTTGACTGCCATATGGGTAACCGTAGTCACATGGAATCCGAGACCGACCCCTTCGACCTGGAGCGATTCGTCAGCGCGCAGGCCCCGGTGTACCGCACCGTGGTCGAAGAGCTGCGCTCCGGACGAAAACGCGGCCACTGGATGTGGTTTGTTTTCCCGCAGTTACGCGGCCTGGGCGGCAGCCCGACCGCGGTGCACTACGGCATCGCCTCGCTCGAGGAGGCCCGCGCATACCTGGGCCATGACCTGCTCGGGCCGCGACTGCGTGAGTGCGCTCGGCTGGTCAACGCGGTGCGGGGCCGATCGGTTTCAGAGATCTTCGGCTCGCCCGACGACCTCAAGCTGCGCTCGTCGATGACGCTGTTCGCCCGCGCGACCGACGACAACGAGGAATTCCTCGCGCTTCTCGACAAGTACTACGACGGTCAGCAGGATCAGCTGACGCTCACGCGCCTGCCGGGTCCCTAGGCGCGGCCCAGTATCCGCCAACCGTGGGGTTCGACGACCAGGGCGTCCACCACCTCTTGGGGTGGGGCCGCCGATCCACCTTGGACCTGCCGGTGGGCCGTGCCCAACTCCGACAGCGCCACGCGCAGCGGCTCGTCGCCGATGTTCAGCGCGATCAGCAGTGCGTCGTCGCCGCAGCGCGTCTCGTACACGTAGTGGCGGTTTTCCAATCGCAACGCGCTTGTTGACGCCTTGTGCAGCCACGGGTGACGACGACGCAACCCGACGAGGAATTGGTGCAACGCCCACATATTCGCGCCGAAAGCATCCAATTCCATTGGGGGAGAGCCGAACTCGGGACGCACCGCGTCGTCACCGCCGTAGCGTTCTTCCTTGACGCCGCGGAACCCCAGCTCGTCACCCGCGTACACGCTTGGCACGCCACCGACGGTCAGCAGGACCACCAGCGCGTGCGCCACGTGCTCAGGGCGCTCCAGACGGCTGGCGATGCGGGTGACGTCGTGGTTACCGATGAAGGTGAGCGGGGCGAAGCTGGCCAGGAACTCGCCATGTCGCTGCAGCGCCCAGTCCAGCTCGAAGAAGTTGCCGTCGTTGAGGCTGCTCCAGATCGCCTTCCACAGCTCGTATTGGGTGGCCGAGTCGAACCTGGCGGCTTGCACTGCCGCGGCGTAGTCGCCGTGGATGAGCTCGCCGACGAACCAGGCATCCGGGAACCGTTCGCGCACCCTCGGCAAAGTTGACGCCCAAAACTGTTCTGGCACTGTGTACGCCGCATCGAGACGCCAGCCGTCGGCGCCGCGTTGCAGCCAATGCGCCATCACATCCACGGTGTAGTCGACCACTTCGGGGTTGTCATGGTTGAGCGTGATCAGCTCCGAGTGGCCCTCGAACGTGTGAAAGTGTCCGGGGCGCCCGCGAAACCAGCGCGCGGCCGCTTCGTTGTTCGGTGCCTGTTGGTGACGGGGGAAATCCACGCCGACGTGATTGAACACGCCGTCGAGCAGGATGCGCAGGCCGCGGCGACGGGCCTCGGCGACGAGGTGGTCGAAGTCGGCGTCGTCACCGAGCCGCGGATCGATGCGGTAGTGGTCGGTGGTGTCGTAACCGTGTGTGCGCGAGGCGAATATCGGGCCCAGTGCGACGCCCGATGCGCCGAGCGCGATGGCGTGGTCGAACCAGTCGACGAGCCGCCGCAGCCGGTGTTCGCCCGGCCGCGGCGGCTCCGACGGCGCGGGAAAGGCGCCGACGAACCCCAGCGGATAGACCTGCCACCAGATCGCGTGTGTCACCCAGGCTGGTGCCGTCACGGCGCCACCGTCAGCCGACGGTGGCCAGCGTCTGGGAGGCGACGATCGCTTGTGCCACGCCGGAAATGATCGCGGCGGCCTTCAGCGCCTCCTGGATGGTTTCCCGGGTCACGCCCGCCTCGCGCAGCGTGTGTTCGTGGGCGGCCACGCAATCCGGACACCCGTTGATCGATGACACCGCGAAGCACCACAACTCGAAGTTCGCCTTCTGGACGCCGGGATTGGCGATGATGTTCATCCGCAACCCCGCACGCAGATCGTCGTATTTTCCGTCGAGGAATCCCCGGCCGCGGTAGAACACGTTGTTCATGCCCATGATCGACGCGGCTCCCAGCGCGGCGTTGTAGGCCTCGGCGGACAGGATGTCGGCCGCCTCGGCACCGATCTCGCTGATTACCTGGGTGTTCCGGGTCGCCGCGGCGCTGGCCAGCAGGGTGCCCCACAGCTGCTCCCCGTTGAGCTCGGTCGTGCGCGTGATCGAGCCCAGGTTGAGCTTGAGGTCCTTCGCATATTCCGGCAGCGCCTCTTTGAGATTCTCTACGCTCATTTCGCCTCCCTCATCAGACCCTATGGGATCGGGGCCCGAATCAGGCCGACGCCTTGAGCAGCTCGGCGGCGTTCAGCGTCGGGTCGCCCTTGCGCCAGTTGCAGGCGCACAGCTCGTCGGACTGCAGCGCGTCGAGCACCCGCAGCACTTCCTCCACGTTGCGTCCCACCGATCCGGCGGTGACCGAAACGAATTGGATCTCGTTGTTGGGATCCACCAGGAAGGTCGCCCGGTCGGCGACACCCTCGGCGTTGAGAACGCCGGTGGCCAGGCTCAACTCCCGCTTGATGTCCGAGAGCATGGGGAACGGCAGCTTCTTGAGGTCCTCGTGCTGGGCGCGCCAGTTGAAGTGGACGAACTCGCTGTCGATCGAGACGCCCAAGACCTGCGCGTCACGGTCGGAGAACTCGTCGTTGAGCTTGCCGAAAGCGGCAATCTCGGTCGGGCACACGAAGGTGAAGTCCTTGGGCCAGAAAAACACGACGCGCCACTTGCCGTCGTGGTCCTCGCTGGTGATGGTGGTGAAGTAGTCGCCGGGCTGCTTGGCGTCGACCTTGGACAGATCGCCGGCGATCACCGCCGTGAGCTCGTAGGCGGGGAACTGGTCACCGATGGTCAGCAGAGGCATATCACTCCTTAATTGGATCTACTCAAGATTAGCTTTCCTTGCCATGGTGCCCGTCCAGCGGGGTTGAAGTAAAGGTGATATTTCCCACTACACTTATCGGTATGCCCGATAGGACTTATCAGCCGACGATCGCCGGCCTCCGCGCGTTCGTCGCGATCGCCGAGAAGCGTCAGTTCAGCGGCGCCGCAACCATTCTCGGTGTCAGCCAGTCCACGCTGTCGCAGGCGCTCGCCGCGCTGGAGGCCGGGCTCGGCACCCAGCTCATCGAGCGCTCGACGCGGCGTGTCCTCTTGACGCCGGAGGGCACGGAGCTGCTGCCGCGCGCCCAGGCCGTCATCGAGGCGGTGGACGCGTTCACCGCCGCCGCAGCGGGGTCATCCGATCCGCTGCGGGCCGGGATGCGCCTGGGACTGATTCCGACGGTCGCACCCTACGTCTTGCCGACCGTGCTGGCCGGCCTCGCCGAGCGATTTCCGGGAATGACGTTGCGGGTGACCGAAGACAAGACCGAACGGCTGATGACGGTTCTGCGCGAGGGGGCGCTCGATGCGGCGCTCATCGCCTTGCCCGCCGATGTCGGCGGAGTCACCGCGATCCCGATCTACGACGAGGATTTCGTGCTGGCGCTACCGCCCGGACATCCGCTGTCCGGAAAACGCCGGGTTCCCGCGACGGCGCTCGCCGACCTGCCACTGCTGCTGCTGGACGAGGGGCACTGCCTGCGCGATCAGGCGCTGGACGTGTGCCACAACGCGGGCGTGCGTGCGGAGCTGGCCAACACCCGGGCGGCGTCGCTGGCCACCGCGGTGCAATGCGTGACCGGCGGCTTGGGGGTGACGCTGATTCCACAGAGCGCGGTGCCGGTCGAGGCGGCGAGAAGCCGCCTCGGGCTGGCGCAGTTCGCCGCGCCCCGCCCGGGACGGCGCATCGGTTTGGTGTACCGCGCGTCCACCGGCCGCGATGAGTCCTACCGGCAGCTGGCCGGGATCATCGGCGAACTGATCAGCAGCCGGCACCAGGTCCGGCTGGTGAAGTAGCGCGGGCGGCGAAGGTAGGTTCTGCCTATGGAGAAGGTCATCGCCGTGCTCATGCGTGCCGATTCGGACGAGGATTGGTGCGCCCGCCAGCGGGGCCCCGTCGCCAACGCCCTACTGGAACTGGGCCTGCCGGGGTTGTCGGTCAACGTCCGCGACGACGCCGTGCGCCGTTCACTGATGACGCTCACGACGCTGGACCCGCCGGTCGCAGCGGTGGTGAGCATGTGGACCCAGCAGTGCTACGGCGAGCAGGCGGCGGCAGCGCTGACCCTGCTCGAGGCCGAATGCGAACAACTCGCGGCGTACTTGGTTACCGAGTCGGTCCCGCTGAAAGCGCCTGCAACCGAATCCGGTGCTCGCACATCGGGTTTGGCCAACATTGCGCTGCTGCGCCGGCCAGCCGGGCTGGACCAGGGCGACTGGCTGAACCGGTGGCAACGCGACCACACCTCGGTGGCGATCGAGACGCAGTCGACCTTCGGCTACACCCAGAACTGGGTGGTGCGGACCCTCACCCCGGACGCACCGGGAATCGCGGGCATCGTCGAAGAGTTGTTCCCGGCGGAGGCGATCACCGATCTCAAGGCGTTCTTCGGTGCCGCCGACGACAACGACCTGCAGGACCGATTGGGCCGAATGGTCGCCAGTACCACGGCGTTCGGCGCCAACGAGAACATCGACACCGTCCCCACCAGCCGCTATGTCTTCAAGACACCGTTCATCGAGGAACTCACATGACAACACTGCAGGATGCCGTGGCGTTGGCCGCGGCGGAAAGTGGTCTGGCGGTGGTGTCCACCGTTCGCGCCGACACAACGGTGCAGGCCTCGCTGGTCAACGTCGGCATCTTGCCGCACCCCGAAAGCGGCCAGGAGGTCTTGGGCTTCACCACCTACGGCAAGGTCAAACTGGCCAACCTGCGCGCGCGACCCCAGCTGGCGATCACGTTCCGCAAGGGCTGGCAGTGGGCGACCGTCGAGGGCCGCGCGGAGCTCGCCGGTCCGGATGACACGCAGCCCTGGCTCACCACGGACGACCAGCTGCGGCTGTTGCTCCGCGACGTTTTCGCCGCCGCGGGTGGCACCCACGACGACTGGGACGAGTACGACCGCGTCATGGCCTCCGAGGGGCGCGCCGTCGTGCTGATCGCGCCCACCCGCGTCTACAGCAACGGCTGACCTGGTTAGGCTGCAGCCGTGACGCTGCAGATCGACGACGAAAAGCGGGTGCGCACCCTGACGCTCAACCGGCCCGAGGCGCTGAACGCATTCAACGAAGCCTTGTACGACGCCACCGCGGAGGCGTTGTTGGCCGCTGCCGAGGATCCCGAGGTCGCCGTCGTGCTGCTGACCGGCGCGGGCCGCGGCTTCAGCGCCGGTACCGACCTCGCCGAGATGCAGGCCCGCATCACCGATCCGGATTTCGCTCCGGGCAAGCACGGCTTCGTCGGGCTGATCGATGCCCTCGGCGCGTTCCCCAAGCCGCTCGTCTGCGCGGTCAATGGTGTCGGGGTGGGCATCGGTGCCACGATCCTGGGTTACGCCGACCTGGCCTTCATGTCGTCGACGGCCCGCCTGAAGTGTCCGTTCACCAGCCTGGGTGTCGCGCCGGAGGCCGCCTCGTCGTATCTGCTGCCGCAGCTGGTGGGCCGGCAGAACGCCGCGTGGCTGTTGATGTCCTCGGAATGGGTCGACGCCGACGAGGCGTTGCGGATGGGCCTGGTCTGGCGGGTCTGCGATCCGGAGGATTTGGTGCCCGAAGCCCGTCGGCACGCCGAAATCCTTGCCAGCCGCCCTATTTCGAGCTTGATGGCGGTCAAGCACACGATGATGGAACCGGCCCGTCCGGAAATCGCGGCCGCCACTGCGCGGGAAAACGCACACTTCGCCGAACTGATGGGCGCGCAGGCCAATGCCGCGGCCCTGGCGGACTTCAACAAAGCCCGCTGAGCGGCGGCGATACTAAAGCGACGGAGCCGTCTCTAAATTCGCCGACGCGGCGATGATCGCCCGCAGCGTCCGTCTGCAACGCCCGCAGTCGCCGCCGGCCCCGCACGCGGCCGCGACCTCTTTGGAGGTGGACGCACCGCGCGCGACAATCTCGGAGACCGTGTGGTTGGTCACGCCGACACACAGGCAGACGTACATCAGCGCATCCCCTGCATGCGGGCGACGTTCCCTTCGTCGACGGCGTGGCCAACCGGGCGCACTTCGTCCTTCCTCTCGGCATCCCGCGTCATCGGGATCCGAAGAAAAAGTGCCGAACCGAGATTCATTATTAGTTGAGTCTAACCTAACTTCGTTAGCGCAGTCTAACCTTACTCGCCAGCAACGTGGCCGACGCGGGCCCCGCACGCCACACACTGAGCACAGCCATACCTTGCTGGAAGATTGCAACCCGGCGTGGCAAAGTGCGGGTACGGCCCGGCGTGGCGTGGTCAGCCCAACCCACCCCGCCCGGGGCCGCGAATGACCACCGTTTTTCACCGTCACCGTAGGGGAGTGATATGCAAGGGGATCCGGATGTTTTGCGCTTGCTCAACGAGCAGTTGACCGGCGAGCTCACCGCGATCAACCAATATTTCCTGCATTCCAAGATGCAGGACAATTGGGGCTTTACCGAGCTCGCCGAGCACACCAGGGCTGAGTCCTTCGACGAGATGCGACACGCCGAGGCGATCACCGACCGCATTCTGCTGCTCGACGGGCTGCCCAACTACCAGCGCCTCTTCTCGCTGCGCATCGGTCAGACGCTGCGCGAGCAGTTCGAGGCCGACCTCGCCATCGAGTACGAGGTGATGGACCGGCTCAAGCCCGGCATCATCCTGTGCCGCGAGAAGCAGGACACCACGAGCGCCAATTTGCTGGAAGAGATCGTGGCGGACGAGGAAAAGCACATCGACTACCTCGAGACGCAGCTGGAGCTGATGGACAAGCTCGGCGTGGAGCTCTACTCGGCGCAGTGCGTCTCCCGTCCGCCGAGCTAAGCATCGGTTAGGCCGAGCGGCCGAGCCCGCCCGCCCCGCCGGACCGCGTTGCTGCAGCGGTTAGATTGCCTTTCGTCAACCCTGGGCACCCGTTAGCAACGGTCGCCGACGGAAGGCAGGCATGACGAGCCCGACAACGATTCGAGCCGATTCATCGACGGACGCGCCGCCCAGCAGCGCGCTGATCAGCCCGCAGCGGCGCAACCTCATCTTTGTCGCGATCGTGCTCGGGATGCTGCTCGCGGCGCTGGACCAGACGATCGTCGCGACGGCGCTGCCGACCATCGTCGCCAACCTCGGGGACGCCGGCCACCAATCCTGGGTTGTCACCAGCTATCTGCTGGCTTCGACCATTGTCACCGCGCTGGCCGGCAAGCTCGGTGACTCGTTCGGCCGCAAGCGGGTGTTCCAGGGCGCGGTGATGTTCTTCGTCGCCGGGTCGGTGCTCTGCGGGCTCGCCCAGTCGATGGCCATGCTGGTGGGGGCCCGCGCCCTGCAGGGCATCGGCGGCGGCGGGATCACCGTCACGGCCAGCGCGCTGATCGGTGAGGTCGTCCCGCTGCGGGAGCGGGGCCGCTATCAGGGCATCCTCGGCGCCGTGTTCGGTGTCACGACCGTCATCGGTCCGTTGCTGGGCGGCTACTTCACCGACTACCTGACGTGGCGGTGGGCCTTCTGGATCAACGTGCCGATCTCGGTGGTGGTCATCTGCGTGGCCACCGCGGCAATCCCGGCGCTGACCACGGCCACCAAGCCCGTCATCGATTACGCCGGGGATCACGTTCATCGGTCTCGGTGCCGCCGGCCTGACGCTGGCCACCAGCTGGGGCGGCACCCTCTACCCGTGGGGTTCGGCGACGATCATCGGGTTGTTCGTCGCCGCCGCGGCGGCGCTGGTGGCGTTCGTGGTGGTGGAACGTCGTGCCGCCGAACCGATCCTGCCTATTCGGCTGTTCAGCAGTCCGGTGTTCACCGTGTGCTGCGTGCTGTCCTTCGTGGTGGGTTTCGCGATGCTGGGCGCGATGACCTTCCTGCCGACGTACATGCAGTACGTCAACGGCGTCTCGGCGACCACGTCCGGCCTGCGCACGCTGCCCATGGTGGTCGGGATGCTGATCACCTCGACGGGCAGCGGCACCATCGTCGGCCGGACCGGGCGGTACAAGATCTTCCCCGTGGCCGGCACGGCCCTGATGGCGCTCGCGTTCTTCCTGATGTCGCGGTTGGAGCCGACGACGTCGGCGCTGATCCAGTCGCTCTACCTGGTCGTCCTGGGCGCCGGCATCGGTTTCTCCATGCAGGTGCTGGTCCTGATCGTCCAAAACACCTCGAACTTCCAGGATCTCGGCGTCGCCACCTCGGGCGTGACGTTCTTCCGCACCATCGGCAGCTCTTTCGGTGCCGCCATATTCGGCTCGTTGTTCGTGAACTTCCTCAACCGGCGAATGGGCCCGGCGCTGGCGGCCAGCGGCGCGCCCCCCAGCGCGGTGAGTTCCCCGGGGGCCCTGCACCGGCAGCCCCACAGCGTGGCCGCGCCCATCGTCGCGGCCTACTCGGAATCGCTGACCCAGGTGTTCCTGTGGGCAGCGCCCGTCGCCCTGGTCGGTTTCGTGCTGGCGCTACTGCTGCGCGAGGTGCCGCTGCGGGATATGCACGCCAGCACAATGGATCTCGGCGATGCGTTCGGCATGCCGACCACCGAGACGCCGGACCAGATGCTGGAGACGGCCATCGCCCGGATGCTGCGGGGCCAGCCGGGCATGCGCCTGCGCAGCATCGCCATGCGCCCCGATTGCCGGCTCGACGTCGCCGGGCTGTGGGGGGTGCTACGCCTCAACCGTTATTCGCAGATGTACGGGACGGCTCGGCTCACCGACATGGCCGACTACTTGCGGATACCGTTCGAAGTTCTCGAGCCCACCTTCGCGCGCCTGGTGGCAAACGGTTACGCGCAACGCGACGGTGAACAGATGTGGCTGACCCCGGCCGGCGCTCAGCAGGTCGCCTACGTGCACTCGCTGCTGCTGGCCTGGCTGGTCGACAAGCTCGCCCGATCACCGGGCTTCGAGGGCCGACCGGACCGTCGTGCGGTGGAAGCCGCGCTCGAACGCGTCGCGCATCGCGTTCTGGCACAACGCGATTGGCCCGACGAGCAGCCGACCATGGCCATCGGGGCGGCGGCGGCGCCGAGTGCCGGAATCGCGCGCTAGGACTTGTTCGCCGACGATCCGGGGTGCGGGCGTACCATCACGCCATGAGCCGAATCGGAACATTCGCTGACGACGACCTGGCCGGCTGGTTCGCGAAGTCCCCTGACATCGGCGGCGCCCTGGGCGGCTTCAGCCAGGCGGTCTACACCAAGAACCGGTTGCCGCTGCGCACCCGCGAGCTGGCCCGCGCCGTGATCGCCCACCGCAACGAATGCGTCGTCTGCGTCAACACCCGCGACGAAGACGGGCCCGCCGCCGGCGTCGACGAAGAGTTGTACGACCACGCCCGGGAGTGGCGCACCTGGCCCGGATACAGCGAACAGGAGCGGCTGGCGGCCGAGTTCGCGGACCGCTTCGCCAGCGATCACACCGCGCTGCGCGACGACGAGGATTTCTGGAGCCGTTGCTCCGAACACTTCTCCGACGAATTGCTCGCCGACTTGGCCCTGTCTTGCGCGCTGTGGGTCGGCATGGGCCGGGTGTTGCGCACCCTCGACATCGGCCAAGCCTGCAAACTGACCATTCCCAGCCGCGCGTAGCCGAACTCCAAACCCTGATCCGGGCGGCCGGCGCTGACCCGCGCCGCGGGCACAAACGGTGGCACCGCGGTGTTGCGATACCGGTAGGAGAACAGGGAGGGCAACGCCGTGAAGATTCGCTTCGGCGTCGGACTGGGCGCGGACACCGCTCCGGGTCGGTTGGCCCCCATCATCGATCATCTGGAGGCCAGCGGCGTGGACTCGCTGTGGTTCTCCGAGCTGGTTTACTCCCCGGCGGTCGATCCGGTGGTCGGGATGGCGTACGCGCTGGCCAGGACGACCCGGTTGAAAGTCGGCACCTCGGTGGCCGTGCTGCCGGGGCGGCATCCGGTATTGGTCGCCAAGCAGTTGGCGTCGTTGGCGGCCGTCGCGCCGAAGCGGGTCCTTCCCGTCTTCGGTCTACGGTCGGCGATTCCCGCCGAGCGCGAGGTGTTCGTGGTCCCCGAGGGAGAGCGGGCCGCGGTGTTCGATGAGTCGCTGCGGGTG
This sequence comes from uncultured Actinomycetota bacterium, assembly GCA_963820045.1. GTDB lineage: Bacteria > Actinomycetota > Actinomycetes > Mycobacteriales > Mycobacteriaceae > Mycobacterium. The sequence continues at coordinate 849,878 of CAWFYN010000004.1, read as the reverse complement.
CTGCGCGCGGCGCTGGTCGAGGATTCGGCGAGCTACGCCGGCCGGTATTTCGCCGTCACCGCGGCGGCGGTGGCGCCGCGGCCGGAACCACCGCTGGACATTTGGTTGGCCGGCTCGGCGCCGGGGGCTTTTCGGCGCATCGGCGCGCTGGGCGACGGCTGGTTGGGTAGCTTCCTGACTCCGGCGGAGGCGGGGGCAGGCCGTGCGGCGATCGAGCGCGCCGCGGCGGAAGCGGGCCGGCAGATAGACCCCGATCATTTCGGAATCTCCTTGGCCGTAGTGGAAGGGGCCGACGGCGAGCTGCCCGCGGAGCTGGCCACCGCGGCCCGAAAGCGTCGTCCGGACGTTCACCCCGCCGAGCTGATCGCCGTCGGGTGGGATCAGCTGCACCGACAACTCGACGCCTACATCGCCGCGGGGCTGACGAAATTCGTCATCCGGCCGGCGGGCGGCGGGAGCTTGGACGGCTTTCTCGATCGGTTCGTCACCGAGCTGATCGGCCGCCAGAACTGAATGTGCCAGCCGACGCATCGTGAGGCTGCACAATGACTGCCATGACCGGCACACCGCTCGCCGCCGCGGCGATCGCCCAGCTGGAGGCCGAGGGCGTCGACACCGTCATCGGCACCGTCGTTAATCCCGCCGGACTCACCCTGGCCAAGACGGTCCCGATCCGGCGGACGAACACGTTCGCGGACCCCGGCCTGGGCGCCAGCCCGTCTTGGCACGCCTTTGCAATCGACCAGAGCGGCATCGCCTTCACCCCCGATGTCGGCGTGATCGGGGACCAACGCCTGCGCATCGACCTGTCGGCCCTGCGCATCGTCGGCGACGGCCTGGCGTGGGCGCCCGCCTCATTCTTCTCCCAGGACGGCGAACCCGTCCCCGCCTGCGCCCGCGGCACGTTGAGCCGGGTCGAGACCGCGCTCAGCGAAGCCGGCGTCGCGGCGGCGATCGGGCATGAGGTCGAATTCCTTCTGGTCGCCCCCGACGGTGGCCGCCTCCCGTCGACGTTGTGGGCGCAGTACGGCCTTGCCGGTGTTCTCGAGCATGAAGCCTTCGTTCGGGACGTCACTCGCTCGGCGGCGGCGGCGGGCATCGCGATCGAGCAGTTTCACCCCGAGTACGGGGCCAATCAGTTCGAACTCTCCCTGGCGCCGCAACCCCCGGTGGCCGCTGCCGACCAGCTGGTGCTGGTGCGGCTCATCGTCGGGCGCGTGGCCCGCCGCCACGGGCTTCGCGTCAGCTTGTCGCCCGCACCCTTTGCCGACGGCGTCGGATCGGGTGCCCATCAACATTTTTCGCTGACCATGCCGCAGGAGACCCTGTTCTCCGGCGGCTCGGGGACCCATGGCATGACGGCCGCGGGGGAGAGCGCGGTGGCGGGAGTGGTTCGCGGACTGCCGGAGGCGCAGGGCGCGCTGTGCGGGTCGATCGTGTCCGGTTTGCGGATGCGTCCCGGCAATTGGGCCGGCGCGTACGCGTGCTGGGGAACCGAGAACCGCGAGGCGGCGGTGCGGTTCATCACGGGTGGGCCCGGCAACCCGCGTGGCGGGAACGTCGAAGTGAAAATCGTCGACCCGTCCGCGAACCCCTATCTGGCGTCGGCGGCGATCCTGGGGCTGGCGCTGGACGGAATGAAGCGCCAAGCGGCGCTGCCGGCGGAGATCACGATTGACCCGGCGACCCTCTCCGACTCCGACCGCGAGCGCGACGGTATTGTCGGCCTGCACAGGCCGCAGGCCGAAGTGATTGCCGCACTGGACCATTCGCAGCTACTGCGGGGGATTCTGGGCGATCCCGCGGTCGACATGGTGGTTGCGGTCCGCCGTCTGGAGCACGAGCGGTACGGCGAGCTGGACCCCGAGCAACTGGCGGACAAGTTCCGCATGGCCTGGAGCCTGTGACAGGGGATCGCCATGGTGTCTGATCCGCGCGCGCTGACCCAGCACATCGGCGAAGTGGCCCTGATCGATCAACACGTCCACGGTTGCTGGTTGGCAGCGGGGGATCGGCAACGGTTCGAGAACTCGCTCAACGAGGCCAACACCGAACCCATCATGGGCTCGGGTTTCGACTCGCAACTCGGCTTCGCGGTGCGCGCCCACTGCGGGCCCGTCGTCGGGCTCCCCAAACATGCTGAACCACAATCGTATTGGGAACGCCGCAGCCAGTTCAGCGAGGCCGAACTGGCCCGCATGTTCCTGACGGGCGCGGGAGTAAGCGACTGGCTGGTGGACACCGGGATCGGCACCGACACCGCCGGCCTGGCGGGCATGGCGGAGCTGTCCGGCAACCGCGCCTACGAGGTGGTTCGCCTCGAGGAGGTCGCCGAGCAGGCCGCGCAGGCGCCGGGCGACTACGCGACGGTGTTCGAGGACATCCTGCGGCGGCGCGCGGCCACGGCGGTCGGCACCAAGTCGATCCTGGCCTACCGGGGCGGGTTCGACGGCGACCTGAGCGAGCCGTCGCCGGCGCAAGTAGCCGAGGCCGCCGGCCGGTGGCGCGAGCGCGGCGGTACCCGGTTACAGGATCGGGTGCTGCTGCGGTTCGGGCTGCATCAGGCGCTGCGCCTGGGCAAACCCCTGCAATTCCACGTCGGCCTGGGCGACCGGGACTGCGATCTGCACCAGACCAATCCGCTGCTGCTACTCGACTTCCTGCGGCAGTCCGCGGGCACCCCGATCGTGCTGTTGCACTGCTATCCCTACGAGCGTGAGGCCGGATATCTGTCGCAGGCCTTCGACAACGTCTATCTCGACGGCGGGCTGAGCGTGAACCAGCTGGGGGCACGGTCACCGGCGTTTGTCGCACGGCTGCTGGAGCTCGCGCCGTTCAGCAAGATTCTCTACTCGTCGGACGGATTCGGCCCCGCGGAACTGCATTTTCTTGGTGCGACCTTATGGCGCAGAGCAATTCATCGCGTGTTGCGCGATTTCGTGGTGAATGACGATTGGAGCGAAAGCGACGCTATCCGGGTGGTCGACCTGATCGCTCACGACAACGCCGCCCGCCTCTACCGCGTTTGACCCCCGGTGAGGCGGGGGTATACGGGCGATCATGGCGACCGCGAAGGGCGTCTTGGATTGGGCCCGCAACAAGGTTGTGTCGTGGGTGCCCAAGGCCGACCTCGACCAGCGGGATCCGGATTACATCCGCGACCAGTTGCCGGGGACCTGGCTGCTGGCGTCGTTCTATTTCAGGGCGGACGTCCGGGGCCTGGACCGGATACCGGCAGAGGGCCCGGTGCTGCTGGTCGGCAACCACAGCGGCGGCAACGTGCCGCCGGACACCTTCGTCTTCACGCTGGCGTTTTGCTCCTATTTCGGCGTCGAGCGGCCCTTCTATCAGCTGGCCCATAACCTCGTCGTCTCGGCACCGCCGCTGGGCTGGTTGCGCAAATTCGGCACCGTCGCCGCCAACCCCGAAAATGCTCGTCTCGCACTGGATTCCGGCGCCGCGCTGCTGGTCTACCCGGGAGGCGACTACGAGGTGTTCCGGCCCTCGTGGGAACGCCACAAGGTCGACTTCGGCGGGCGCATGGGCTACGTAAAGCTCGCCCGCGAGGCCGGGGTGCCGATCGTTCCCGTCGCCAGCATCGGCGGGCAGGAAAGCGCGTTGTTCCTCAACCGCGGGCAGTGGCTGGCCAAGTTGCTGATGGCCGACAAGTTGCTCCGGCTCAAGAGCATCCCGATATCGCTGGCGCTGCCGTGGGGGCTCAACATCAGCGACCTGGCGGGCCACATTCCGTTGCCCACCAAGATCGTGATCGAGGTGCAGGACCCGATCGACGTCGATGGTGACGACCAGGTGGTGCACGACAAGGTGATGGCCAGCCTGCAGGCTGGCGTCGACCGGCTGGCCGGCGAACGGCGATTCCCGGTGCTCGGCTGATGCGCGTCGAACGCCGCTGCGTCATCAACGCCGACCGTTCGGCGGTGTGGAAGATCGTCAGCGACCCGGATTGCTATCCGTCGTTCATGACCAACCTGGAGCGATGGGAGGCGTCGAACGACACTCCTCCCGGCGTCGGTGCGCGCTACACCGTCCACTGGAAGATCGGCTCCGTACCGGTTGGCGGGCTGATCGAGGTGGTCGAGTTCGACGACGGCCGCGACCTCGCGTGGGTGGGCATCACCGGCGTCACGCTGCGCGGGCGGATGCGGTTGCGGGACGCCGGCGACGGCTGCACGAAGGTGACGTTCCGGCTGTCGTATCAGGCGCCCGGGGGAATCGTCGGGTACATCGCCGACCGGATCGCCGTGCGCCAGGTGGGACGCACACTCGCCGACACGTTGAAACGCCTCAGGACCCTGGCCGAGTCGTAGCCCAGCGGCGCTGGGCTACAGACGCCTCCCGTCCCAGTTCAGGCGCCTCCGGGCAATTTTTCCAATTCCGCATGTAATCAATCCTCGCGCGGCATACGCTGCGATCGACGAATCGGGCAACGTCACCCAGCAGATCGAACAAGAAGGGTTTGGGAGCAAGTTGCTTCGAGCATCTCTCGTCGCCGCGGCCATCGCCGCCGCCGCCGGTGGTTTGGCGGCACCGGCCTACTCGTCGCCCGGGTGCTACATCGCCAGTTCGGGTGACTGCGTGCCCTATCCGCAACACGGCGGCTCGCAGCCACAGGGCGCCACCGCGCAGTGTGCGGATGGCAGCTGGTCTTTCAGCGAACGTCCACATGCCGGCGGCACCTGCCACGGCCACGGCGGCGTCCAGCAGTACTTGTAAGGGTCGGCGACGTCGGCACTGCGGAAAGTGCTTGGATGGCCGAACTACGAGGGGTGACCATCCGAGTGGCCCAGGCGCGACATCGCCGAATCCTGTTGCACTGCAGAAAGATTGCTAGCCGATCTCGGTCGGGCCTAGAAGGCCACGCTGCCCGATGGCTTTTCGCTCTGTACTTCGACGTGTAGGCCGGCTAATGCCCTGGCCTGCGGCGACGCCCCTGGATAGGCCCGTCCGTCCGCAGTCCGTCGGCAGCAGTTTTAGTCCGCTCGGTGATCGGCTCAACCTAGTTGTCGCCCAACGTGGTTCGGGCAGCAACTTGTTCCCGAACCGTCAGCGCGTAGGAACGCTCATGCGGCAGGAGCAGCTGCGCTCGCCAAGAATAGGTGTCGATGGCACCGCGGACCCAACGTTACGCGCGGCCGGGTTAGCGTCTCGGGCACCGTAGCCTGATCAGAGGTTTCCGCGTTTTGCTCGCTACTGAGCGCCGCCGTATGGGCCTCGCCGCGGGCTAGAGCCACTATCGCGACAATCACCACTATCACCGCCGACGCCAGGACGATCATGCCCACGCCATCGGCGTTGAGGGTCTCGCCGAGCACCACGATGCCCAGAACCGACGCCACCGCTGGTTTGGCCACGGTCACCGACGGCATTGAGGCGGTCAGCGCACCAGCGCGAAACGATGACTGCTGAAAGATCATCCCTGCCAACGCCGCCAGTATCCAGACATAGAACTCCGGCGCGCACAGCAGCGCCCCGAAACCATGTCCGGCCGCCGCGACGACGGCTTTGGTTAGCACCGCGAACAGGGCCAGCGAGGAACCGGCCACCACCGCCAGCAGTACAGCCGCACGCGGACCGGGCCAAATGCGCGCACCCAGGACACAGAACACCAGTAGCGGACCCAACACCAGGGCCACCACGGTCCAGGTTGTCAGCGACCCCTGCGACTGCCCGGCCTTCGGGTCGCCAACCGTGACGACCACCGCCAAAGCGACGACGAGCACCGTCGCCCACATCCACTGCCAGCGGGTCACCCGCTGATGGGTCAGCCGCGCATTGACCGGCAGGGCGAATAGCAGCGCCGTCACCTGCAGCGCCGTCACCAACATCACCGACCCGACCCCCAGCGCGGCGGCTTGCAGGCTGTAGTTGGCAACGGCTCCCCCGCCGCCAAGCCACCACCGGGCGTCGCGCAACGACATGCGGAACAACTCCCAGTGGCCGACTGGTTCGTTGGTGACCTCATGCGCGGACTGTTGACGGCTCACCGCGCCGATCGCGGATGCCAGCGCGGCGCACAGGGCGAGCACAACCGCGATATCCGACTTCAACATGGGACCTCCTCAAGATGCCGAGATCACTTCGGGCTAGACCCCGAAGTAGACGCCGTACCTGCTCGTCGCGAGCGCTTTCAACAGCCACAGGACCAGCCCGGTCCCAGCCAAGGTGCCCAGAGTCACAGTCACGATGAAGGCGACCCGGAAGCTCCTGGAGAGCGCCGACCGGAGAGGGTTCTGCTGGTCGACGGCAGTCGACGGGTGGATGTTACTGGCGGTCATGGCATTCTCCTCGTTGACTTCCTTTCGGTCATGTGCATTGTCGTTGCCTAGTTCATGACGAATTCATGAAGGAAATGGTCATGGACAAAGCACTGCTTCCGGAATGACCGGGAAGCCAGATTGGGTTGCCTCTAGCGATAGAGTTTCCTATCCATTCAGCAAGCAATCGCGTGATCGAGTGCAACCAGCGTCGGTTGAGGCGCCCGCCCTGAAGTCGTCAAAACGACCGCACCCGAAATCTCTGCTTTATGGCGCCGCAGTTACTCGTCTCGAGTACCGTCATCGCGCAGCATCGCGAGCGTGACCGCCCCGCGTCGGAGGGCCTCATTGGCCAGACGGACCCGGCGATCACCCTCGGCAGGGATAGCGAACTTGTCGTACAGATTTTGAAGATGTTGTTTGATGGCTGCCTCCGTAACGAACAACTCACGGGCCATCCGGCGAACTGAAGCGGCCTCTGGAAACGGATCGTCTGACACCAAGGGGCGACACAAGACGATCAGGACCTCAAGTTCACGCCGAGTGAGCCGCGGCGCCACCGGCTCGGCAGTGATCGTCTGGTTGTTTGCGTCTGGTTCGCCGGCTTGCTCGACGTCCCAGAAGACCATCCTCGAACTGCCAATCCGCAACTGGTCTCCAGAACGCAGGACCCGTTCGGCGAAGATCTTCGCTCCGTTGACATAGGTGCCATTGCGACTTCCCAAATCCCTTATCGACCAAGCAGACCCGAGATTGTCCAAGATGGCATGCAACCTTGAAACGGTCGCGTCGTGCTCAAGCGTCAGGCCATTCGTCGAGGCCTTCCCGACGGTCACTCGCTGGCCGCTCAGCATGAACAGCTCCCGCCCCGACGGTTTCCAGATCTCCAGGTGAGCCGACATCGAGACCCTCCTAACAGTCCAATTCTTACCTTGCACTCTCGACTGCCTACTGCCGGAGAACCAACCGCAGCCAGATCGTCTGCGAGTGGTCTGCACACCTCTCCAATGCGTTCGCAACGTCAGCAACCGATCCGTATGCTATGGGCTACTCATGCCGACACTGAGCGGAGCCGCCCGCAGTGAAGGTGTTCATCAGCTATTCCGCCGACAGGAACCGGCAGTCAGATCGATGGTGAACGATCTGCAGCGCTCCTCCAGTTGCGCGGTTACTCGACATGGAACGGCGCCGTCCCATGACCCGCGTGTCGTGGAGCGCAGCCGGGCCGTCCCCGCCATTTTGGAGTGGTCACTCAGTCCTCCTCACCAGGAGTGAACGTACCGCAGCGACTGGCCGCACCTGCTCAAGCGCAGCTTGCGTGAGACTGAGGGCTGCCGCTCGGCTGCGACGGCGTCGTAGTTGCTAGAGCGCGTGGTCAAGTCGGCGGCGAATGGATGCCGATCAGCAGATGCTATCGACCGTTCTTTTGGCAGTGTGCGATATCGCGCAGACCGGAAGAAAGAATCCTAAAAATGTCGACGGTATTGGACCGCGGTTTTGCGGCTAGATCACTATTTTTGAGCGGCACTGGCTGCGCCGGTGTCAACACTAGGAACTCCAAACGGGACGATCCTGCCCTTAGCTCCCATACCGCGGCGCACTTCAAGCAGTCCCTGCGTCAAGTCCACGTCGGAGATTTGCAAATCAATGACCTCGCTGGCACACATCCCGGTCTCGGCCAAAAGCCGGATGATTGCCTCGTCGCGGCGATCGCCGAAATGTCTTGCCCTTGCACGTATTCAGGAGCGCCTTCAACTGGTCATCAGTCAAGGCGTGAAGTGACTTTCCGGTCCATCTTCGGCGGCTTGACACCCAGCAAGCGGATCGGAGGAGATCTCGCCCTCCTCGGCCATGACCGACATACTCGAACGCGGTTGCCCAGCCTGCTACGGCGACAACGTGGTTGGGTGCGCTGAAGCGTTTCCCAGTCTGGCTACCCAGCCCTGAACATTCCGCTTGGTCAGTTCTGGGGGAGTGCTGGTGCGCTCACACCAGGAGAGAAATGAGTCAACCCCGACAGGTAGGTAGTGATAGTGCGAGGGGATCGGTTTTTCCAGCGGAGGTCCAGCTGCCATGAGGGGATTAGCGCCGCGAGATCCAGCAAAGATTTGGTCACATGACATATAACGCTGTGGGCAACGATTACGGGTCTAAATCCGGGCCGTGGACGAGTCTGCTAGACCAAGCTTGTCGCATCAAACACCCAGCTGGTGTCCGCCGTCGCGAGGTTCTCGAAGTGGTTCGGGGGAGCGAACGCGACAAGGCTGTTCATGTCCCAATAGTCTTTCCAGACCGTGATCTTTCCGTCGACGACCTGGTGGACCGTGACGAATCTCAGCACGCCTTGCTCGCCCGATGTGAACGTCCACGTCTCGGAGTGCTCGTACATCACGTCGGAACCGTTGGACACCAGCACGCCGTCGTGGTTCTCGTAGCCCGCCAGCGGCTCGAGGCCCATCTTGAGGCGCTTGACGATGTCTTCCGGTCCGCGCGCCGACAACGCCGGAACCGGCATATCGACGTAGAGACAGTCATCGGACAGGAACGTCTTGACCGCCTCCCAGTCCCGACGCGAGAGCGCCTGCCACAGCCCGAGTACGACATCCTCGACCGAGATCATAGAAACGTCCGTCATAGCGCAAATAAACTCGTTCGCCGCACGGGTGTCAACACCGGTCCGACCGTTGAGGATGAATCCCACGAGCGGGCCGACGAAGATTGCGTTCGCAATTGCCGTCGGTGCGGATCCCTAGCTGTCGACGCGAGCCATCGTTCGCGCCGGCCCCAGCGCCACCGGCAGCGACGACCAGCCCCGCAATACGCGCGTGTCGCGCCTGCTTCCCGCCCCCGCCGAGCGCGCCTCGGGGAAGCGGTCGAAGAACGTGCGGAGCCCGACTTCGCCCTCGGCGCGTGCCAGCGCGGCGCCCAGGCAGAAGTGCCGGCCCCCGGAAAACGCGAGATGCCTTCCCGCGTTGGACCGTTCGATGTCGAAGCGGTGCGGCTCGCTGAACACGGACGGGTCGCGGTTGGCGGCGGCCAGATAGACCAGCACCAAGTCGCCCCGCTGCAGCTGTTTGCCGGCCAGCTCGACGTCGCCCCGCGCCACCCGCGCGGTCAGCTGTACCGGCGACTCCAGCCGCAGTATCTCCTCTACGGCATTGGGCCATAGCTCGGGGCGTCGGCGCAAGGTGTCAAGCCGGTCGGGAGCGTCCAGCAGCATGCGAATCCCGTTGCCCAGCAAGTTGACCGTGGTCTCGAACCCGGCCGCCAATACCAGCCCGGCGATCGCTTGGAGTTCGTCCTCATCCAAATGCGTTTCCGCAGAGCCGCTTTCGGCTATCTGGATCAGCTGGCTCATCAAGTTGTCGCTCGGGGTGCGTCGCAACTGGCTCAGATGCTCGGCGAGCCAAGAGCTGAAGCCGACGAGCCCACGCTGCACGCTGCGGTACTGGCGCCATGTCAATCCGATGTCCAGACTGGGTGCGGCGAGTTCACCGAATTCCAGGACGCGCCGCCGGTCTCGCTCCGGGACTCCGAGGATGTCGCTGATGATTGCGACCGGGAGTTGCGAGCAATAGCGACCCACAATGTCCACAACCTCGGCGGTGCCGGACTCCGCGGCCAACTGATCCAACAGGTCGGCGGCGGTGTGCTCCACGCGATCTCGCAACGCGGCGACAGCCCTGGGAGTGAACACCGCCGACACCGTCTTGCGATAGCGGGTGTGGTCTGGCGGCTCGACGGCGAGCAGCGACGGCGCGCGAAGCGGATGCAGCAGATCATCACGGGCGCGGCGCTCCAGCCATCGCAACGGTCCCGGCAGATTGGCCCCGAACACCAGCACCCGGAAGTCGTCGGAGCGCAGCAGCTCCTGGGCCAGCGCATGGTCGGCCGTCAGATAACTGATCCGACCCTTGAGCAGCGGCCCCGCGGCCCGTAGTTCGTCGTAATAGGGCACCGGATTGGCGGCCACCGCGGGATCGGCGATCAGCCTGGCGTGCAGGTCACCCCGCCGGAGCCCGAGCGTGGCGACGCCCCGGATGAATCCGTGCATCGCCAACCAGTGCAGTCGTTCCTTCACCGGCGCCTCCATCGATCGATTCACCAAGCCTAGGCTCGAACCGCCGAGAGGGTCAGCACTCGGCGATGATCTTGAACTCGGTCGTCACCACTTTGTCGGGATTGCTGCTGTTGATGCCGTACGCGCTGCCGGCGATCGTGTACGCGTCATTGGTGACGTCGGCGTGCGCGTCGCCCACCCCGCCTTTCCAGAAGCTGCCGGTGAAGCCGTCCACGTTGCGAATCTTCACCCACTGGGGCATCACCCGGTAACCACTGGTCAGCACCACGGCCTCGATCCCACCGTCGCGGTCGCTTGATGTCGATGGTGCGGTACTGCTGGTTTTGGCTGCACGACGGGGGGCTGGTCGAATGAGTGGCGCCGTCGATCGTCAGGCGGGCCGCTTTCCGGGGCGTGGTTTGGGCCTGCCCGCACCCTGCGACGCCGACGATGACGAGCAAAACAACCGCGAGTAACCGGTTTTGCACCGGTTCACCTCCTTCACTGCCGCTTCGGCATCAGCGCGGGTAGGGATTTGACGATGCTGCGTCGCACGAATTCCGGGCTCAGACCCTTGAACAGGTCGATTAAGCGAATGCCCTTGGGCACGTACCAATGCAACCGCTTCGGATCGTGGTAGGCCTGCCAGGCCACCTCGGCCACGCTGCTTGCCGGCATCAGCCGGAACAAGCCCTTCTTGGGCGCGGCGGCCCGAAGCTCGTCGGCGGTCGTCGGCACCCCGCCATCGGCTGAGTGGTTGGTCGTCGAGGTCAGGATGGCGGTGTCGATCAGGCCGGGCAGCACGTCCGCGACCCGCACCCCGTGTCGTTGCCATTCCACGCTGAGCGCCTCGGTCAAGCCTTTGACCGCGTGTTTGGTCGACGAGTAGACGGCGAGGCGTGGCATGCCGTAGGTGCCCGACGAAGACGACGTCGAAAACATCAGGCTGCCCGGACTCTTCTTCAGGTACGGCAACGAGGCGTATGCGCCGGTCAGTACCGCCTTGTAATTGATATCGACGACGCGCATGGCGGCCTCATAAGGCACGTCCTCGAACCACCCGGATTCGCCGATGCCGGCGTTGTTCCACATCATGTCGAGCCCCCCGCCGTTGTTGCCGGCGCAGAAATCAGCCAGGGCGCCCTCCACGGCCGCCCTGTCCGTCACATCAACGGCCCGGATCCACAGCCTGTCTCCACCCAGTTCTTGCAGCAGCGTCGCCAAGCCGTCCTCATTGCGGTCCACCGCACCGACCCGCCAGCCCTTGGCATGGAACAGCTTTGCCCCCTCCCGGCCCATGCCGCTTGCCGCGCCGGTGATGAAGACCGATTTCACGGCGCGTCAGCCCGCCTCGACCACATCTTTGATGCGGTTCAGGGTCTTGGTCATGTCGCGGACGTTGCGTCGCTTGCGCAGAAAACCACCCAACACCCAGTAGAGGCCGAGCCACGGTGCGGGGCTGAGCCGGAAAGACTCGGTCACGTCCGTGCCACCGCCGCTGGGCGCCAATCGGTAGTGCCAGTTGTTGACCGCTCGGTCGCCGAGCAGCACCGCGAATCCGAATTCGCGGCCCGGCTCGCATGCCGTGACCTCACACGTCGTCCAATACACCGGCCCGATCTCGTTGCGCCGAACGTGACCGCGGAATTTGGCACCGAGGGCCGGGCCACTCGCGTCACCCAGCCACTCGGCCTCGAACACTTCGGGGGAGAACCGTCCGATGTTGCGAACGTTTGCGATGAGATCCCAGATCTTGTCCGCGGACGCCGCCATCTGAACAGTCGCCGAACCTTCCATGGCCTGATCCAAACACAGCTTCCCGATCGGTCATAGACCGCGAGGGCAGTTGATCATCAGTGCGGGGCCGCCGCCTGGATCAGCCCGTTGATGATCTCCTTGATGCCCTGCGCGGGGTGCGAGTACCACCCGATCGGCAGGCCCGAGTTGGTGCCGCACTTCGGCCAGGCCTCCACCCCTTGGTCGGCGAAAACCCGGTTGGCTACGGCGATTTGCTGCTCCCTGGACGCGGCCGCGGGATTGCCGACACCGCCGTATCGTTCCCAGGTGCCCGGTTTGAATTGAAGTCCACCGTATTCGCCGTTTCCGGTGTTGGCGTGCCAGTTGCCACCGGACTCGCACTGGGCGATCGCGTCCCAGTTGGGCGTGGGGGCGGAGGTGGCCACACCGGTGGACGAAGCTATCGACACTGCAACGAACCCGCCGACAGCCAAGGACTTGACGAGAGGCTTGCAGAGAATTTTCATGTCATGGATTTCGGCCGCTGTGGCCAAAGCGTTACCCATTCGAAAATGCCGCGAGATATGCCTTTCATCTGCGGAGATGGCGTTATCTCGGAGCAAAAAGAAAGTGTTAGAAACGGATGAGGAAAATTTAAATTATTGTTGGCAATATTCCTGAGTTGCTAACGCCAGCGCCCGTTGATAGAGGCCGTCGAGTCGACGCGCGCGGCTGACGCCGCGGCTGGCGCGGTCGAGCTGCGGCGGGCACGCGGGCGAATGCAGCAGGTCCCAGTTGGCCACGACCTGGTCCAGCATCGTTTGGTTGAGGTCGTCGATCGCTGACCGGGATGCCGACAGGTCCGCCGACTCACCCGGGGCGGCGCCCGGATTCAGCTTCCAAACCGCGAACCGGCTGTATTCGATGCCCTCGGTAGCGCTGATCTGGTCGCCGAATATCCGAGTGACATAGTCGGGGTCGACGTGCCGGGCGGAGGCCTGGGCGGCCATTTTCGCGAGTTCTTGCTGGACGCGGTCTTGGTCTTCGATAGCCCCGTGAGTGCTCCACTTGAAGGCGGCCACCGGCTCGGCGATCTGTAACCGCTGCGCGGCGGCGTCGACCAACTCGGTGAGTGGGCTCGTGTTGTCGGCTCGCGCCGGCGCTGCGACCAGTGCGGCCAGCGCGCCGATCACGCCGCCGCAGCGGGCAATCAGCGTGGCGCGGCGGCTGGTCATGACCTTGATTTTGCGGCACTGCCGGGTACGCGGGCACTTCGGAGTTAGCCTGAGTTGCTGATGTCGTCGACCACGGACAGTCGCGGCCCGCACCGCGTTGGCGGGAAGCGTGGGAAATCGTTGCGCTCGAAGCGGATTCGTGCGCTGATCGCCGTTGCGCTGGCGATTCCGTTGCTGCTCGGCGCGGCGTTCATCGTGGTGGATCGCCTCCGTTCGTCGCCCGCCGACGCCCTCGACCATCCCGCCAGTCCCCTGAGCGACGGTGAGTCGAGGGCTCAGGTCGTCCAATCGGCCCAAAACATCGTCGCCACGGCGGCCCTGCAGACGTCGTCGGCCGGCTACTCGCTGATGTCCTGCAAGGACCGCGACGACCCGCCGTATCAAGGCGCGATCTATCTGACGTTCTCGGTGCAGGCCGCGGCACCGGCCGATGCGTACTTCGCCCGGATCGCCGCGACGCTGGGCGACCAAGGCTGGGCCGCGGGCCTGGCACCCAACAATCACGCGTTCGCCAAGACGTTCACCAGGGACGCCGTCACCGTGATCATTTACCGCCATGACGACGAACCCCGCCTGGGCGTCCTACGCGTCTACGGTCAGTGCCGCAACATGAACGATCACCGCAGGGACGCGACAACCTGGACCGACATCTCCGGCGAATTTCCCAGGGCGAGTTGATCGGGTGACACCGAACCGGCCCATAACGCGCTACTGCGCCTGACGGCGTCGGCGTCAGGCGCAGTAGCGACCTCGGGGCAGGTGGGGTTTATCCGCCGCCGCCCGGGGTGGCGCCCAAGGCGCCCTGCAGGTCCGGCTTCATGGCGTTGAGCTGGGCTCCCCAGTACTCCCAGCTGTGTGTTCCGTTGGCGTTGAAGTTGAACACCGCGTTGTGGCCACCGGCCGCGTTGTAGGCGTCCTGGAACTTCAGGTTGCTGCTGCGCACGAAGTTCTCCAGGAACTCGGCGGGCATGTTGGCCCCGCCCAGCTCCGACGGTGTGCCGTTACCGCAGTAGATCCAGAGCCGGGTGTTATTGGCCACCAGCGCGGGGATCTGGACCGTCGGGTCGTTGCGCTGCCAAGCCGGGTCACTCGACGGACCCCACATGGCGTCGGGCTTATAGCCGCCGGCATCACCCATGGCCAGACCAATCAAGGAAGGCCCCATCCCCGACGACGGGTCCATCAGCGCCGACAGCGAACCGGCGTAAACGAACTGTCCCGGGTGGTTAACGGCCAGGATCATTGCCGACGAACCGGACATGGAAATGCCGACCGCGGCGCTGCCGTTGGACTTGACGCCCTTGTTGGAGGCCAGATACCCGGGCAGTTCGCTGGTCAGGAAGGTCTCCCATTTGTAGGTCGAGCAACCGGCCTTACCGCACGCCGGGCCGTACCAGTCGGCGTAGAAGCTGGACTGGCCGCCGACCGGCATGACGATCGACAGGCCCGACTTGTAGTACCACTCGAACGCCGGGGTGTTGATGTCCCAGCCGTTGTAGTCTTCCTGGGCCCGCAACCCGTCGAGCAGGTAGACCGCGGGGGAGCCGCTTCCGCCGCTCTGGAATTGGACCTTGATGTTGCGGCCCATACCCGCGGACGGCACCTGCAGGTATTCGACGGGCAGACCCGGGCGCGAAAACGCTCCCGCGGTCGGCGCGCCGCCGGCAAGACCGACCAGGCCCGGCAGGGTAATAGCCGCTGCCGCACCGACTAAAAGCCGGCGCCCCCAGGCCCGGACCTTCTCGCTCAGATCTGTCATACCTGCCCCTTGTCGGATGTGATCGTCGTCTCAGGCAGGAATTTACCGTGCAAATAGGCCGAATGTCGATCAGGACGCGGCGACATCTCAGTTTGGTATCACTTTTCCCCACCAATTTTCGCGCCCGGGATAAGAGCACGGCAACGTTGACGCCGGTCGACCCGCGACCGGCCGTCACCGCTACTCGGGCCCAAAACACCTGGCAGTGAGGGTCCGGGGGCGGGGTACGCCGTAATGCGCAAAGCCCAATATTCGAGGCCGCCGTGACGGCGACCCACTCCGCGGCGCCGAACTACCGCCGAAAGGTCGATTCGGTGCGTAACACCTTTATCGCCCGAGAAGAAGGCAATCGTTTCTACAGCGCCGGCGGCCGTTGGTTCGCCCGCGCGTCCAATGGGCGCATCCGGTAGTCCTCGTCCGCCAAGTTGTCCCCGTGATGTTGCACCGGGGCGGCCGGACTTGAGTCGACCGCGTAGGCTCTCACGAAGCAAGCCGATGGAGACCACATTTATCTCGGATCTGTTCCGGCTCTCACGAACCACCTCACCAGGGGTTTTCTGGTGCTTCGGTGCGGCTGAGGGCGTCGGCGGTCCGGGACCGATTGGGGCATGAGTTTGGATACGGTACTTGGGCTATCAGTGACGCCGACCGCCATTGGGTGGGTCCTCGCTGAGGGACACGGCGCAGACGGCACCATCCTGGACCATCAGGAGCTGGCGCTGCACGCCGGCCACGGCGCGCACGCCGTGAGTACCGCAGAACAGGTAGCGGACGAGGTTTTGCGGGTGGAAGCGCAGGCGGCTGCCAGCGACCACCGACTGCGGGTCATCGGAGTGACCTGGAACGACGAAGCGTCCGCGCAGGCCGCGCTGCTATTGGAAGCATTGACCGACGCGGGATTCGACAACGTCGTACCGGTCCGCCAACTCGAGGCGGTCGAGACACTGGCGCAGGCCATCGCACCGGTCATCGGCTACGAGCAGACCGCGGTCTGCATCCTCGAACATGATTCGACGACCGTCATCATGGTCGACACCCACGATGGCGAAACCCGGACGGCGACCAAGCAGGTAGGCGGCGGCCTCGACGGCCTGACTCGGTGGCTGACCGGCATGTTCGACCGCAACGGATGGCGGCCGGGCGGGGTTGTGGTGGTCGGCGCGCACGGCGACATCGACGGCTTCTCCTGGCATCTCGAAAAGACGCTGCCGGTACCGGTCTTCGTGCAATCGATGGCGCAGGTGACCATCGCACGCGGCACGGCGCTGACCGCCGCCCGAAGCACCGAGTTCACTGACGACCAGCTGGTGGTGCACCCCAGTGAACCCGCCGCCACGCCCGCGCCGCAGCGGAAGCTGTCGTACGCGGGTGCGGTCACCACTCTCGCCGCCGGGGTAATCACCTTCGTCTCCTCGATATCGCTGGCCGTGGGTATTCAGCTGGCCCCGGCAAGCAAGCCGGCGCCGCGGCACGACGTGCATGCGCCGGCGCCACAAGTCGCCGAGGCCGTGGCGCCGCCCCCGGTCGTCGCGCCGCTGACCCCCCAGGCGAAGGGTCCCGTCGGTGAACCGATGACGGAGCCCGCCGCCCCCGAGGTGCAACAGCCCGACTCCGGTAGCAGGCAGCTCTACTTGACGAGAGTGCTCGAGCACATACCGGCCGACGCCGGCGACCCCACGGGCGGCTCGGCGCCGCAGCCGCCCGCCCAGCCGCAACCCTGATATCCGGCGGCGGGCCAGTCGCTCAGTCGTCTTTCGGGTGCATCGCGGTGAAGGACACCGAAACGTCATCGGCGACTTGGACCGAACCCATCAGCAGTGAGTACGGCTTGATGCCGTACTCGGTCTGCCGGACCGTGGATTCGCTAGACATCCGCCACGCGTCCCCAAGATCCTCTGTGTGCAGCTCGACCACGTGATCTCGTGACTTTCCCCGCACCTCGAGTTCGCCGGTCAGCCGGTACCCGTCGCCCGTCTTGTCGATGACCCGCGCCGCGAAGCGGATCTCGGGGAAACGACTGGCGTCCAACGACTTCAAGGCGTTGGACCGCACCAGAGTCTTCTCGGGCGCGGACAGCCCCTTCACGCCACCGTCGCCGCGCAGCACCTCGAACGAATCGGTTTCGACCACAAGCTGCACGGCGGCGGGTTCCGAGCCGGCCCAGCTCACGGTGGCGTGCCAGCGGGTCATCGCGATCGTAAGGCGATGACCCATTCGGGCGGCCCGCCCCCGGACCCCGGTGCCAAGCAGTAGCTCGCCGTCGGATGCGTCCAAGGTCCACGCCTCGGTCATGTGCCGACTGTCATCACATGGTCAGCACAGTGCGGTAGTGCGCGCGTCCTTGCTCCAGCGCCGCGTAGCCGTCGGCGGCTTGCGACAGCGGCAGTTCCTCGACCCACGCCCGCACACCGGTCATGACGGCGAAATGCATCGTCTCCTCAACGTCTTTCGCCGTGCCGGAAGGATGACCGATCACACTGAGCCCGGGGGTTATCAGTTGGACCGGGCTGATGGGCAGGGGGTCGGCGGTCACCCCGATGGTGACCAGTTGGCCTTGCGGCAGCAACCCGCCAACCGTGTCCGCCATCGCCGCCGAACTGGCGGCGGTGGCCAGCACGACCGCGACTCCGCCCAAGGCCTGCAACGCTTTTGCGACATCACCGCTGGTGGAGTCGACGTAGTGGTGGGCCCCCAGCTTTCGGGCGTCTTCGGCTTTGGCGCTGCCACGGGCGATGGCAACGGTCTCAAAACCCATCGCGCGGGCGAACTGCACGCCGAGATGGCCGAGCCCGCCAACGCCCAGAATTGCCACCCGGTCACCGGACACGGCATTGGTCTGGCGCAGCGCGTGATAGGTGGTGACCCCCGCGCAGCCCATCGGGGCGGCTTCCACATCGGAGAGCTCCGACGGAATCCGCGCCAACGCGCTGACCGGTACCGTCACCGACTCCGCGTACCCGCCGGGGTAATGCCAGCTGGGCACCTTGCCGTTCACGCAATGGATGAAGATCCCCTTGCGGCAGGGATCGCAGTGGTAGCAGCAGCCACCGAACCACCCGACCGCCACTCGGTCGCCGACCGCGAAGTCTTCGACTCCGTCGCCGAGTTCGGCGATCCTCCCGGCAATTTCGTGTCCCGGGGTCAATGGCCACGACATGTTCGGAAAGCCGCCGTTTACGAAGGCGCGGTCGGTGCCGCATATCCCGCACGCGGTGACCGTTATGCGCACCTCGTCACGACCGGGCGGCTGCGTTTCCACGTCGGCCAGCTCCAGGGGACCGCCTACGGACTGGATCCGGACAGCTTGATGCTTTGGCATCGACTTAGCTTAGTGCGTGACAGGTCATTTCGTCGCGTGGACGGCGTGGTAGTCGACCTGCCAGTGCTTGATGCCGTTGAGCCAGCCCGACCGCAGCCGCTCCGGCTTTCCGATCGATTCCAAGTTTGGGATGCCGTCGGCGATAGCGTTGAACATCAGGTCGATGGTCATCCGCGCCAGGTTGGCCCCGATGCAGTAGTGGGCCCCGGTGCCACCGAATCCCACGTGCGGGTTGGGGTCGCGCAGGATGTTGAAGCTGAACGGGTCGTCGAACACGTCCTCGTCGAAATTGGCCGACCGGTAGACCATCACCACCCGCTGCCCCTTCTTGATCTGCACTCCGGACAGTTCGTAATCCTGAAGCGCGGTGCGCTGGAAGGACGTCACCGGGGTTGCCCACCGGACGATCTCGTCGGCCGCTGTGGCGGGGCGCTCCTTCTTGAACAGCTCCCATTGGTCGGGAAAGTCGGTGAAGGCCATCATGCCCTGGGTGATGGAATTGCGGGTGGTCTCGTTGCCGGCCACCGCCAACAGGATCACGAAGAAGCCGAACTCGTCGTCGGACAGCTTGTGGCCGTCGATGTCGGCCTGGACCAGCTTCGTGACGAGGTCTTCGCCGGGATTCTTCGTCCGCTCGGCGGCCATCTGCATGCCGTACATGATGAGTTCGACTGAAGCGGTGATGGCGTCGTTGTTGGCGAACTCGGGATCCTGGTCGCCAACCATTTCATTGGACCAGTGGAAGAGTTTCTTGCGGTCTTCCTGTGGCACGCCCATCAACCCGGCGATCGCCTGCAACGGCAGCTCGCAGGACACCTGCTCGACGAAGTCACCGCGCCCCTCGGCGGCCGCTTCCTCGACGATGCGCCGGGCACGCTCGGCGAGGTCGCCGCGCAGGCGCTCGATGGCTCGGGGGGTGAAGGCTCGCGAAATAATCTTGCGCAGCCGGGTGTGTTGTGGTGCATCCATATTGAGCAGGACGAACTTGCCGCGTTCGACCTGCTCGCCGACCGTGCCGTCCTTGTAACGCGGCAGCGCGGTCTTCTGCAGGCTGGAGAAGACATCGCTGCGCAACGAAATCTCTTTGACGTCCTTGTGCTTGGACACCACCCAGAAGCCGCCGTCGTCGAATCCGCCGCAGCCGACGGGCTGTTCGTTCCACCAGATCGGCGCGGTCCGCCGCAGTTCGGCCAGTTCCTCCACCGGTAGTCGCTCGGCGTGGACGTCCGGATCGGTGAAGTCGAATCCGGGCGGGAGATTGGGGACCGGCTTGGCGGTTGGCTCGACGGTTGGCATGGCCCGCTCCTCGATGACGAAGTGGTCTAGTCGTCTTTGTGCAAATAAACCATTGCTGCACCACGGTTGGGAAGCGTTGACGCAAGATCGCCGGGGACAAATTGGAACGTGTTCTTCGTTTCGCATCCGGACCGCCAAGACGGTCTTGTGGCCCACGCCGCGATGGATATGCTTTGGTGCAGGTCACCGGCGACGACAGGCGGGGTGGAACATGATCAGGCAAGTGCTCAGTGCAGCTTCAATAGCGGGCATCGCGATTGGCGTGGCGCCGTGCGCGGCGGCGGGGTACGACGGCGACGTGCCGGGCATGAACTATCAGGCGTCGTTGGGCGCTCCGTGCGACAACTATGAGCGCTTCATCTTCGGTCGGGGGCCCAGCGGCCAGGCCGAGGCGTGCCACTTCCCTCCGCCCAACCAGTTCCCGGCGGCCACCATCGGATACTGGGTCATCTCCTACCCGCTGTACGGCGTGCAGCAGGCCGGTGCGAAGTGCCCCGGGCCGCAAGCCGCGGCCCAGTCGGATGCCGGGCTGCCCATGCTGTGCCTGGGGGATCGCGGTTGGCAAGAAGGATGGTTCACCGGGGCGGGGTTCTTCCCCCCGGCCGGATGATCGGCTGAGTCATGAACGACGGCCAGCCCGGCGAAGCCCCGGTGCCGCGCTGGCTGCGCTTCGTCCTCGCGTCGGATCGCGCCGGTTCGGCGTGGTACATCGGAACCGGTTTCTTTTTTGCGCCGGTCCTCGCCGTGCTGTCGCCCTGGCCCGTCGTCACCGATGTGCTGTGGGGGATCATCGGGCTGGCCGGGCTGTGGCTGGGCCTGCTGGGTATCGCGATGGCCGTCGGGCTGGCCCGAATACTTCGGTCCGGCGCCGAAATCCCCGAATCTTATTGGCGCACCTTGGTGAACTACTAGCGCAGGCACCCGGTCTAGAGTCATAGCAACGGTCCTGCGACAAGAGGAGACTCGAGATGGGCTTCAATCCGAAAGATGCGGTCGACGCGGCCAAGGACATCGCGACCAACGCGGTCGAGAAGGCCTCCGACATCGTCGAGCACGCCAGCGACATCATCCGCGGTGACATCGCCGGCGGCGCCAGCGGGATCGTGCAAAACTCGATCGAGATCGGCACGTACGCGGTGGACCGGACGAAGGAAGTGTTCACCGGCCCGGACGAAGTCGACGAGGTCTAGCCCGGAAGCCTCGTAGTTAGACCGAAGCGGCCTCGTTGAGCTCGTCCAGCCTGTTGGTCGCTTCCAAGTACTCCTGCACCCAGCGCTCGATCACCGTCGCCGTCTTCTCCACCTTGGTGAACTGGCCGACGACCTGACCGACTGGGTTGAACGCGACGTCCACGCTCTCGTTCGGGTACCGGTTGGTTGCCCGAACCGCCATGCCGGAGACCATGTACTGCAGCGGCATGCCGAGCGGTTTCGGGTTGTCCGGCTGCTCCCAGGCCTCGGTCCAGTCGTTGCGCAACATGCGGGCCGGCTTACCGGTGAACGACCGGCTGCGGACGGTGTCCCGGCTACCCGCCTTGACGTAC
Organism: uncultured Actinomycetota bacterium; assembly: GCA_963820045.1. GTDB lineage: Bacteria > Actinomycetota > Actinomycetes > Mycobacteriales > Mycobacteriaceae > Mycobacterium. The sequence continues at coordinate 828,654 of CAWFYN010000004.1, read as the reverse complement.
GCCTCTTGCTGAACCGGCGTGTTCGAGGATTCCTCGACCATCAGCCACTGCGAGCCCGTCCAGGCACCCTGGGCGCCCAGCGCCAGCGCCGCCGCGATCTGCTGACCGCTGCCGATACCACCGGCCGCCAGCACCGGCACCGGGGCGACTTCCTTGACCACCTGCGGCCACAACACAATCGAGCCCACCTCACCGCAGTGCCCGCCGGCCTCACCACCCTGCGCGATGATGATGTCGACGCCCGCGTCGGCATGCTTGCGAGCCTGCGAGGGCGAGCCGCACAGCGCGGCCACCTTGAGTCCGGCGTCGTGGATGTGTTTGATCATGTCGGCCGGCGGGGTGCCGAGCGCGTTGGCGATCATCTTCACCTTCGGGTGCTTGAGCGCCACCTCGACCTGGGGGGTTGCCGTCGCCTCGGTCCACCCAAGGAGCTGCAGGCTGTCGCCGTCGCTGTCCTCGATCGGTACGCCGTGGTCGGCGAGGATCTTCTTTCCGAAATCCAGATGCTCCTGCGGCACCATCTTGCGCAGCGTGTCGGCCAGCTCCTCGGCGGACAGGTGCGAGTCCATGCCCTCGTACTTGTTGGGGATCACGATGTCGACCCCGTATGGGTGGTCGCCGATGTTGTCGTCGATCCAGTTGAGCTCGATCTCGAGCTGCTCGGGGGTGAAGCCGACGGCGCCGAGCACGCCGAACCCCCCGGCCTTGCTGACCGCGACCACGACATCACGACAGTGGGTGAACGCGAAGATCGGAAACTCGATACCGAGGTCGTCGCAAATAGCGGTGTGCATGCCTACTCCTGGGACGCGGCCGAAATTGAAACGTGTTCTAGTTTAGTACGGACGGCATTGACGTGGCCAGCGGGTCCTGACCTGGGTTTTGTCACTACGACCCGTCACTAGACTCGCCGTGGGCCGCTCATACCGCCACGCCGTGGGCAACCCACAGCCCCAGGAACGCGACCATGCAGCCGGCGCACATGAGGTGATCCCGACAGATCGACCGCGCCAGGCGCGTCTGTTCGGCCGGACCGTCCGCGCGGCGCCCGAGTCGTACCGCGTCGGGAACCGTTTGCGTCACAGCCAGCATGATCGGAACCGCGGCGAGCACGGCCGACAGCACCAGAAGCCACCAGGGGTCCTGCCCGCGCGCGGATTCGTAGGCCAACGCCCCCAACAGCACCACCATGACAGCGGCGATCAGCCGGCTCATCGGCCGCGACGTGGTCGTCGCGCGATGGTAGTAACCCGCGATGGAAGCAAGCACGGCCTCGGGCAGATCGGTTGGCGCAGCACGAAACCGGAGAACCTGCACATCGAATATCAAGTCCATCCACAGGACCGCGAACAGGAACCCGCCGCAGGCCGTGAGTAACGAGGCCATGACGCTTCTCCATCTCTAGGGGCGTGCACTCATTGTTTCCCAGGTCGCTTGCCGATGGACAGACGTGGTCTACCCCAAGAGCTGCCGGCGGATGGTGACGACGACGACGCGCCGTCGCGAGCGGGCTATTGATCCGCTCTCGCACCAGCGGGTAGCGTAGTGCTGCCAATTACGAAACGGTACGTAGCGTAATTAGTGGCCCCCGTTCACCGAGAGGATCGGCCCGATGCGCAGCGCCGTATGCCGGCGATCCCTTCACCACGTCCACACGCGGAAATCGCAGCCGCGCTCGCGGATGTCAGCATCCCGACGTTGCTGCTTTCGCTGGTGCACATCACCGGCGACCCGCGATTCATCCGCGACTTCAAGCAGATGGGCATCTTCCTCAACGAGATTCAGGGGTTCATGTCCGAGGAGGACAAGGCCCGGGCCCGCGCGGAGGCGCTGCCGGTGATCACCGACTACCGGGACCGCGGTTGCCCCGAGCCAGAGCCGCTGAGCCTTGAACTCATCCGGGAAATGATGGACTGGGCGGCCTGCGAGCATGTTACCGACGACTACCTGCCCCTGGTATTGGAGGAGATGGACCTCGAGCGGCGTCGATCCGCGCCGGCCGCCGGCGCTGCCGGCTCGAAAGCGCGGCCGACTTTCCCGTCCTCGTCATCGGCTGCGGCGAATCGGGCATCCTGGCCGGAATCCGGCTCAAGCAGGCCAACATTCCCGTTCACCATCGTGGAGAAGAACGCCGGCCCGGGCGGAACCTGGTGGGAGAACAGCTATCCCGGTGCCCGCGTCGACGTGGCAAACCATTTCTATTGCTACAGCTTCGAACCCAACAACGAGTGGACGCATTTCTTCGCCGAGCAGCACGAGCTGCAGGACTATTTCACCCAGGTCATGACGAAGCACGACCTGGGTGAGCACGTGCGGTGGAACACGGAGGTGCTCGGCCGCCGAATGGGTCGACGACGAAGCCACCTGGAGCATCCGGCTGCGCGACGCCGACGGGCCAGACGAGCACCGTGCGCGCACGCGCGCTGATCACCGCGGTCGGTCAGTTGAACCGGCCCAACATTCCCCACTTCGACGGTGCCGAGACCTTCGCGGGCCCTTCGTTCCACTCTGCCGCGTGGGATCACTCCGTCGACCTGAGCGGCAAGCGGGTCGCGCTGGTCGGCGCCGGCGCCAGCGGATTCCAGATCGCCCCCGCCATAGCCGCAAATGTGGAGCATCTCACCGTGTTCCAGCGCACCGCGCAGTGGATGTTCCCGAACCCGATGTATCACGACGAGGTAGGCGACGGCGTGCGCTGGGCGATGCGCCACCTGCCGTTCTACGGACGGTGGTACCGCTTCCTCGTCCTTTGGCCCGGGTCCGACAAGGGTCTGGACGCCGCGGAAAGCGACCCGAACTATGCCGACTCCGGACCACGCCGTCAGCGACATCAACGCCGCCGCCCAGATGATGTTCTGCCAGTGGATCACCAGCCAGGTCGGTGACGGGCACGAGTTGTTGAGCAAGGTGATGCCCGACTATCCCGCCTGTGGCAAACGGACCCTGCAGGACAACGGCAGCTGGCTGCAGACGCTGCAGCGGGACAACGTCGAATTGGTGCGCACGCCGATCCGCCAGATCACCCCCCACGGCATCGTCACCGAAGACGGTGTGACGCACGCCGTCGACGTCATCGTGTACGCCACCGGATTCCGGCACACCGACGTGTTATGGCCGCTGAAGATCACCGGCCGCGACGGGATCGACCTGCACGAGTTGTGGGGGAGCCGGCCGTACGCCTACCTCGGCATCACCGTTCCGAAGTTCCCCAACTTGTTCATCATCTACGGGCCCGGGACCCACCTCGCCCACGGGGGCAGCCTGATCTTTCAGTCCGAATTGCAGATGCGCTACATCGACCAGTGCCTGGCGCGGCTGGCCGAGCCGGACGTGCATTCGCTGGAACCGAAGCCCGACGCCGCAACCGCCTGGCATGAGCGGACGCAGACCCAAATCAAGAAGATGGTGTGGGCGCACCCCGCGGTCAGACACTCCTACTTCAAGAACGCCGACGGGGAAATCCACACCGTCAGTCCGTGGCGCCTCAACGAATACTGGTCCGAGGTCCGCGAGCCCGACTGGTCACAATTTCGTTGTGCGGCAAAGGAAGTGAGCACACCAACATGCGTACGGTAGTCGTCGACGGACCCCACAGCATCCGGGTTGACACCCGGCCCGATCCAGCCCTTCCCGGTCCCGACGGCGCGATCGTCGAGGTCACCGCCGCCGCCATCTGCGGATCCGACCTGCACTTCTATGAGGCCGACTTCCCGATGCCCGACCCGATCGCGCTGGGGCATGAAGCGATCGGCACCGTCGTCGAAGCAGGTCCGCAGGTACGCAACGTCAAGGTGGGCGACCTGGTGATGGTGTCGTCGGTGACCGGGTGCGGCGCCTGCGCCGGTTGCGCCACCCGCGATCCGGTGATGTGCCACGCCGGCTTCCAGATCTTCGGCGGGGGCGTGCTCGGCGGCGCGCAGGCCGACCTGCTGGCAGTGCCGGCGGCCGACTTCCAACTCTTGAAGATGCCGGAAGCGATCAGCACCGAACAGGCCCTGCTACTCACCGATAACCTCGCCACCGGCTGGGCGGCGGCGCAACGCGCCGACATTCCGCTCGGCGGCACCGTGGCGGTCCTCGGCCTGGGCGCTGTCGGCCTGTGTTCGCTGCGCAGCGCGTTGTTCCAAGGTGCCGCAACGGTTTTCGCGGTCGATCAGGTCGACGGACGGTTGGACCGCGCCGCCCAGTGGGGAGCGACGCCCCTCAAGGCGCCGGCGGTCGAGGCCATCATCGCCGCCACCGGGGGCCGCGGCGCCGACGCGGTGATCGATGCCGTCGCCACGGACGCATCCCTGACCGACGCGCTCAATGCGGTGCGGCCGGGAGGCACCGTCTCGGTTGTCGGTGTGCACGACATGAATCCGTTCCCGCTCAACGCCCTGGGTTGTCTGATCCGCAGCATCACGCTGCGGATGACGACAGCGCCGGTGCAGCGCACCTGGCCGGAATTGATCCCGCTGCTGCAGTCCGGGCGGCTCGACGTAAACGGCATCTTCACCACGACGCTGCCACTGGGCGAGGCGGCCAAGGCCTACGCGACCGCGGCCTCGCGGTCGGGCGACGACGTGAAAATCCTGCTGACGCCCTAGCTTTGTCAGCCGTCGTCCCGCCGCACCTGCTACGTCAGCTAGCGTACGGACCGCCCTCTTACCGCGTCGCCGTTATGTATTGGGACCGCATGAAGCGGTCGATCTTGACGTCGACGTCCGGCGGGGTCATCCCATAACCGGCCTGCAGGTCGAGCGTGTTGCGAACCGGTTCGACCGCCCATCCGTGTGCGGCCAGCCGCTCCGCGGGGTCCGTCTGGGGCTCGTAGGTGAGGGCGGAGAAATCAACATCGCCGGACATGTTGACGCCGGGATGCGCTGTCTCCAAGGCCTCGAGCTGTTCGTGGTCCAGCCGGGATCCCAGCGCACCAATGGCAATTCGGCTGCCCGGCGCACTGAGTCCGCTGATCCGGGTGAACAGCGTGTTCTGGGCCTCATCGGTCAGGTAGGGCAGAACTCCCTCCACTGACCACGCGCTGGGCCCCTCCGGGTCGAAGCCGGCGGCCTCCAATGCCCTCGACCAGTCGGTGCGCAGATCGGCGGCGACCTCGACCCTGCGGGCCCTGGGTGCGGCGCCATATTCGTTCAGCACGCGCGCCTTGAATTCCAGCACTTTCGGCAGGTCAACCTCGAAAACGGTTGTGCCCTGTGGCCATTCCAGCCGATATGCCCGAGAGTCCAGCCCGGCGGCGACGATCACCGCCTGACGTATGCCCGCGGCGCCGGCGGCGACGAAGAAGTCGTCGAAGAACCGGGTCTGCACGCCGTAGAGGCGCGGGAAGGCCATCTCGTCTTCGGAGGTCCCCGGATTGGCAAGTGTGGCCGCCAAATACGGGTCCTGCGAGGCCGCGATGAAGACCTTGGCGTAGTCGTCCCGGACCAGCGGCTGCGGGCTCACGGCATGCAGCGCACGCCATCCGGCCACCAGCAAGGCGGTATAGCCCACGCTGCTGACGATGTCCCAGTTGTCAGTGTCGGAACGGAGGGAGCCGAACTCCGGCGTGGTGCTCATGGTCGCCCCTCCCTGCATGAAATCGGCTACGAAGGACCGACGCATCCAACGTACCTGCAGTCGCGGGGTCAGAGCTCCAGAATCACCGTGACCGGGCCGTCATTGACCAACTCGACCTGCATGTTCTCGCCGAACACCCCGGCCTGAACCTCGGCACCCATCCGCTGCAACGCCTCGACGAACGCGGCAACCAGCGGCTCGGCGACCGCGCCCGGAGCGGCCGCGTTCCACGACGGTCGTCGGCCCTTGGCGGTGTCGGCGTACAGGGTGAACTGACTGACGACCAGGATCGGCGCGTTGACGTCGGCCGCGGACCGTTCGTCGGCGAGAATGCGTAAATACCAGAGCTTTTCGGCGAGCCGTCGCGCCTTGTCGAGGTCATCGCTATGGGTGACGCCGACGAAGGCCAGCAGGCCCTGACCGTCCGGCCGGATGGCGCCCACCACTTTGCCGCCGACCGACACCGTCGCCCGCGCTACCCGCTGCACCAGCACCCGCATGGGAATTGATGCTGCCAGGCCGGCCCAAGGTTGGGTACGCTCGTCGGGTGTCTGTGCTCGTCGCGTTCTCCGTCACGCCGATGGGCGTGGGCGAGGCTGTCGGCGAGATCGTCGCCGAAGCGGTTCGGGTGGTTCGCGATTCCGGCCTGCCCAACAAGACGGATTCGATGTTCACCGTGATCGAAGGGGAAACCTGGGAAGAAGTGATGGCCGTTGTACAGCGCGCGGTCGAGTCGGTGGCCGCCCGCGCGCCCCGGGTCAGCACGGTGATCAAGGCGGACTGGCGGTCCGGAGTCAGCGACGCGATGACGCAGAAGGTCGCCTCCGTCGAGCGTTACCTCGAAGGCCGTTAGCCCGCAACGGCGTCCCGGAAGGCGCGCTCGGCCGCGTCGCCGTGGACCGCGAATACCACCTTCTCTACCGACTTCGCCTGGTGTTGCCGGACGGCGTCGACCATCCGCCGCGCCGCCTCGTCGAGCGGGAAGCCGCCGACGCCGGTACCGAAGGCCACCAGACCCAGCGTGCGACAGCCGAGCTCGTCGGCCTTCCGCAGCGTGGCGGTGGCGGCCCGCGCGATGATCTCCGCCGAAGTCGGGCCGCCGAGTTCCATGGTCGCGGCGTGGATGACGTAGCGCGCCGGCATGTCGCCGGCCGTGGTCTCGACGGCATCCCCGAGCCCGATCGGCGCCTTCTCGGTCGATTCGCGCTGCACTTCCGGGCCGCCGGCGCGGGCAATGGCGGCGGCCACACCGCCGCCGTGCCGCAGTTGTGTGTTGGCCGCGTTGGTGATCGCGTCGAGTGCGAGCTTGGTGATGTCCGCCTGCAGAACCTCCACCTCGATCATTGGCTCATTGTCTCCCACCGCGGCCAGTAGGCTCATGGCGGTGAGCGCACGCGCAGGCATCGTCGTCACTGGAACCGAAGTCCTCACCGGCCGCGTCCAGGATGCAAACGGTCCGTGGATCGCCGATCGTCTCCTGGAGCTGGGTGTCGAGCTGGCGCACATCACGATCTGCGGTGACCGCCCCGCCGACATCGAGGCGCAGCTGCGTTTCCTGGCGGACCAGGGCATGGACCTGATCGTCACCAGCGGCGGCCTGGGGCCCACGGCCGACGACATGACCGTGGAGGTGGTGGCGCGGTTCTGCGGCCGCGAGCTGGTGTTGGACAACGAGACTGAGAACAAGATCGCAAACATCCTCAAAACCCTGATGGCGCGCTTCGAGGGCGTCGATTTCGACGCGGTGCGCGCGGCCAACCGCAAACAGGCGATGATTCCCACCGGATCGCACGTGCTCGACCCGGTCGGCACCGCGCCGGGCGTGGTAGTCCCCGGCAAGCCGACGGTCATCGTACTTCCGGGGCCGCCGCGCGAGTTGCAGCCGATGTGGCGCCGGGCCATCGAGACGCCTGCGGCGCAGCAGGCGATCGCCGGACGGACGCGCTATCGGCAGGAAACCGTGCGAATGTTCGGGCTGCCCGAATCGGGTCTGGCGGAAACGCTGCGCGACGCCGAGGCGTCGGTACCCGGCTTCGGTTCGCTCGAAATCACCACCTGCTTGCGGCGGGGCGAAATCGAGATGGTCACGCGCTACGTGCCCGACGCCGCCGCCAGCTACGCGAAGCTGATGCAGCTGGTGCGCGACCGACACTCTGAGCAGCTGTTCTCCGAAGATGGTTCCTCGGTTGACGATCTGGTCGCCCGGGCGCTGGCCGGGCGACGGATCGCGACGGCCGAATCGTGCACCGCGGGGCTGTTGGCGGCGCGACTGACCGACCGGCCCGGTTCGTCGGACTACGTGGCCGGCGGGGTGGTGGCCTACTCGAACGATGCGAAAGCCGAACTGCTTTGCGTCGACCCGGCGCTGATCGAGGCCCACGGCGCGGTGTCCGAGCCGGTGGCCGACGCGATGGCGGCCGGCGCGCTACGCCGTTTTGGCGCCGACACCGCCGTCGCGATCACCGGAATCGCCGGTCCGGGCGGAGGCACTCCGGAAAAGCCCGTCGGCACGGTCTGTTTCACCCTCATGCTCGCGAACGGCCGCAAGGACACCCGCACGCTACGGTTACCCGGTAACCGCTCCGATATCCGGGAGCGCTCGACGACGGTGGCGATGCATCTGCTGCGGCGCATGCTGACCGCCGCGGAATAGGCTCACGTCACTTCGGTTGGCAGGAAAGCGCTTTCGGCGGTGCCGAAGCGAATCCCGGTGGCGTCCTTGCCGATCAGTGTCAGCAACACCACAGCGATCAGCACCGGCACGATCGTCGCCGCTAAGGCGAAGGGATAGCCGTGCGACTCGGCCAGCCGTTCCTGGATGGGCAGATTGAACGCCGCCAGCAGGTTTCCGAGCTGGTAGGTCACGCCGGGGTAGAGGCCGCGGATGGCGTCCGGCGACATCTCGGTCAGGTGGGCCGGGATCACGCCCCACGCGCCCTGCACGCACAGCTGCATCAGGAACGAACCGAGACACAGCATCGCCGCCGTGCGTGAGTAGGCGAACAGCGGAACGATCGGCAGCCCCAGCAGCGCGCAGAAGATGATGGTGTGACGGCGACCGAATCGCTGCGACAGCGTGCCGAAGAACAGGCCGCCGATGATGGCGCCGAGGTTGTAGACGATCACGATCCACTTGACGGTCACGCTGGACAGACCGGCCCCATGGTTGGTGGTCGATGTCAGGAAGGTGGGGTAGACGTCCTGGGTTCCGTGGCTCATCCAGTTGAAGGCGGTCATCAGCAGCACCAGGTAGACGAACCGGCGGATGATCGCCCCGTCGCGCAATACGTCGCGGATCCTGGTGCTGGTGAGCTTCATCCGGTCTTGGGCCGCTTCCCAAACCTCGGACTCCTCCACCCGGTAGCGGATGATCAGGCTGACCAGCGCGGGGATGATGCTCAAAGCGAAGAGCCACCGCCACGACAGCCCCAGCCAATTCATCACCACCAGCGAGGCGACGCTCGCCAGCAGATAGCCGAAGGCGTAACCCTCCTGCAGCAGCCCGGAGAAGAAGCCGCGCCGCTCGACGGGAACCTTTTCCATAGCGAGCGCGGCGCCCAGTCCCCACTCACCGCCCATGCCGATGCCGTAGAGCAGCCGCAGGATCACCAGCACGGTGAAGTTGGGCGCGAACGCGCACAGGAACCCGACGACGGAGTAGAAGATCACGTCCACCATCAGCGGAAGCCGCCGCCCGACCCGGTCGGCCCACAGCCCAAATATCAGCGCGCCAACGGGGCGCATCAGCAGGGTGGCCGTCGTGACGAACGCAACCTCGGCCCTGCTGATGTGGAAAGTCTTGGCGATGTCGGCGTAGACGAGCACCACGATGAAGTAGTCGAAGGCGTCCATCGTCCAGCCCAGCAGGGCCGCGACGAATGAGTTCCGCTGATCCGCGGTCAACCGTTGTGTGCTCACGTCAGCATCGTGCAGTACCGGGCGCCGTGGCGCGAGAGTAAGTTCCGGAGATATGCGAATCATCGACGCCGATGGACATGTCGCCGAGAACCCCTCACTGGCGATCGAAGCGATCAAGCGCTGGCCCCAGTACGTCAAGCCAAGCAGCGACGGACGGCTGCGGCTGACGTTGGAGGGCCGGCATTACCCGGAGGACGAGGGTCCGGGCGCGGGCTGCCCGCCCGAGCACGGGATCAGTAAGGCACCCGACATCAATTGCCGCTCAACGGAGGGTGTGCTGGGCGACGCGGACCGCGACCACATCGACACCATGGTGCTCTATCCGAGCATGGGGCTGTGTGTGCCCAGCCTCGAGGACCCCGAGTTCGCCGCGGGATTCGCCCGGCTCTACAACCAGTGGATCGCGGATTACTGCGCCCCATCGGGCGGTCGGTTGCGCGGAGTGGCCGTGACCCCGATCGAGCACGGGCAGGCGGCGATCGACGTCATGACCGAAGCGAAAGACCTTGGGCTGGTAGCGACTCTGGTCCCGCCGGCGCTCAAGACCCGCAACCTCGACCACCCCGACCTCGACCCCTTCTACGCCGCCGCCGTCGAGCTGGAGATGCCGCTGGGCATTCATGGCGCCCCGGGCATTCACTTGCCGAAGATCGGCGTGGACCGCTTCACCAATTACATCCAGGTGCACTGCATCAGTTTCCCGTTCGACCAGATGACGGCGATGACGGCGCTGGTGTCCGGCGGCGTCTTCGAGCGCCACCCACAGTTGCGGGTCGCCTTCCTCGAGGCGGGCGCCGGTTGGGTCCCGTTCTTCATGGATCGCCTGCACGAGCACTACGAGAAGCGGGGCGACTGGGTCGAACGCGGCTGGCGCCGCGACCCGCACGAGTACCTGGCCGCGGGCAACATCTGGGTGACGTGCGAGCCCGAAGAACCGATCCTGCCCGGGGTGATCGACGTGCTCGGCGCCGACTTCATCATGTTCGCCAGCGACTACCCGCACTGGGACGGCGAATGGCCCGAAAGCACCAAGCACCTGCGGACCCGCCCGGATATCAGCGAAGAAGCCCGCGAAAAGATCGGCGGGTTGAACGCGCAGCGTTTCTACAACTTGAACTGAATGGGCTGACTCCGAGCGCACCCGGTGGCAGGATCTTGCGGCATGGGTGCTTTTCTGCTTCGCGCGGCATTGACTGGATTTGCATTGTGGTTGGTCACCCTCTTAGTGCACGGGATGCGGTTCGTGGGCGGTGACACGAAGCTGGAGAGGGCCGGCATCATCTTGGTCGTCGCCGTGATTTTCGGTCTGGTCAACGCGTTCATCAAGCCGATCGTCCAGTTCTTGTCGATCCCGCTCTACATTTTGACGCTCGGCCTGATCCATATCGTGATCAACGCCTTGATGTTGTGGATCACCGCGTGGATCACCGAACACACCACCCACTGGGGATTGCAGATCGACCATTTCTGGTGGACGGCGATCTGGGCGGCGATCGTATTGTCGATCGTGAGCTGGGTGCTCTCGCTGGTCATCCGCGACGTCAACCGTCGTCGCGTCTGAACGCTAGCGGCCCCGCCAGCGCGGCGGTCGCTTCTCGGCGAAGGCGCGCGGCCCTTCCTTGGCGTCCCCGGTCTCGAAAACGCGGTCGCTGTGCCGGGTTTCGTTGTCGTATGCCGACGCGAGGTCGAGCGCCAAACCCTCTACCGCCGACTGCTTCGTCGCGAACACCGCGAGTGGCGCGTTCGCCGCGATGCGCTCGGCGTAGTCGTACGCGGTATCCATCAGCCGCTCCGGCGGGACCACGCGATTGATCAGTCCCATCGCCAGGGCCCGCTCCGCGTCCACCATGTCGGCGGTCAACAGCAGCTCCATCGCCAGCGCGTAGGGCATCTGACGGGGTAGCCGCACGGTGCTCCCGCCGCCGGCGAAAAGGCCCCGCTTGGGCTCCATCACCGCGAATCGCGCAGCGGGCACGGCCACTCGGATGTCGGTGGAGCTCAACATTTCGAAGCCACCCGCGACGCAGGTGCCGTTGACGGCGGCGATGATCGGCTTGTACACCGGGAAGCGGTGCAGGACGGCGTGGATGGCGTCGTCCTTGTTCCACCCCTCTGGCTGCGGCAGGTCGCCGGTGAGTTCGGGGATGAACTTCTTCAGGTCGGCGCCGGTGCAAAAGTCTTGCCCCACACCGGTGATCACCGCGACCCAGGCGCTGGTGTCGTCGCGGAACTCCGCCCACGCGTGGGCCAGGTCGCGAAAGTGTTCCATGTCCAGCGAGTTGCGGGTTTCGGGACGGTTGATCGTGATGGTGGCGATGTGCGCGTCCAGCGCGTAGTCGATGCTCACCGCCCCTCCCGCCGATCGGCCAGGCGCACCACGTCACGCGCGCAACCCCACGACAAGGTCACGCCGTTGCCGCCGTGGCCGTAGTTGTGGATGCACAGTGCCCGTCCGCGAGCCCGCTCCAGCGGCTCAGCCTCCAGCCGCACCGTGGGACGGTCGGGACGCAGCCCGGTGATGGTCTCGATCACCTCGGCTTCGGCCAGCCGCGGCTCGATCCGGCGACAGCGACGCAGGATTCTTTCGGTCACGTCGGGGTCCGCGGTGGTGTCCCGGCGGCCGTGGACGCTGATGCCGCCGCACACCACACGCCGCGGATGAGGGAAGTAGCAGGTCCATTCCGGGCCGCCGTTGATCTCCAGAAACAGTTGGCGCAGACCGGGATTGGTGAGCACGACGTGCTGCCCGAACAGCGGGCGCAGGGTGTCGTCGCCGGTCAGCGATCCCGCGGCGAGGCCGGCGCAGTTGACCACGATCGGCGCGGCGTCGGCGGCCTCGGCCAGTGACCGCACCGGATGGTCCTCGATTTCGCAGCCGGCCGCGGCCAGCCGCCGCGTCAGGTAGTCGAGATACTGCGGCATGTCGATCATCGGCAGCGTGGCGCGGAAACCGTTGCCGAAACCGTCCGGGAGGTCGGTCGGGTCCGCCGGCCGCAGGTCGGGGATCAACGCCGCGGCGGACGACATCGCCTCGGCCGCAGTCAATTCGCCCACGGCCAGCGCCGGCGCCAGTTGGACTCCGGAACCGGGATCGTTGGCGAGTTCGCCGAAGACCCTCAGCGAGTGCTCGGTCCAATCCAGCGTGTCGCTGGCACGTCCGGCCGGCCGCGGCGGCAGCCATACCGCGCCAGCCACCGTCGAGGTCGTCCGCTGTGGCGGGGCTGCCGTCCAGACCCGCACCGGCCAGCCGGCCTCGGCCAGGCACACGGCCGACGTCAGGCCGCTGACTCCGGCACCGACGACGACGATCTGTTGCGCGCGGGCCACGGCGCCACCGTAGCGAAAATAGACGGGCCGCGGGGGTTGCGCTCGGCTTCCGTCAGGCCCCGTCAGGATCCGTCAGGAATGGGGAGGAGGCGAAGGAGGCTGCTGTCCGCCCTGGCCACCGAGCAGCCCGTTGAGGATGCCGAGCGTGCCCTGCACGCCGGCGGGCGGCGTGGTGGGCGGAAGGGTGGCGTCCGGGGTCAGCTGCCAGGGTTGGCAGCCCGACGTCTTGAACGCCTTGTCGCTCGGGTCGATCTGCACCACTTGCGGCTTCTTGCTCATCGAGTTGTCGATGATGTTGCCGTCGGGATTGCCCATCCGCTTCCAATAGCAAGTGCCGTCGACGGGACCCCCCGAGCTGTAGATGCCCGGCGCGATGTCAGTCCCGACGTTGTAGATGCCGTCCTTGTCGATGGTCGTCTTCGGTCCCGGTTCCGGAGAAGCCGAGGGTTCGGCGGCCGGTGACGGCGGCGGCGTCTGGTCCGGATCCGCCCCCGCAACGCCCGCCGATGCCACCCAGCCCGCGATCATCAGTCCCGCGACGGCGAACCTCGCCACGGTCGGTACACCAGCCTCAAACCCCATAGCACGCCAGCGTACCGGGCTGAGCAGCCCAATTCACCTGTAACGGCATCCGGCGGCCGCCGTCGCCCGACGCGTAACCGGTGGTCACGGCGCCTAACGAACCCTAATCGAGCCGCTGCACGCGGCCGGCATAACCGAGCGCATGCTCGTACGTTTCGAGGTTGTCGCGAGAGATCTTCGCGTGCACGGGGCGTTCGAGAAGGAAGCGCAGTACCGGGTTGTAGGCGCGGTAGGTCTCGTGGAAGGTCAGCACGGTGGTCCCGTCCGGCTGTTCCTCGAGTCGGTGGTAGCCCTCGGCCCGGGACCAAAGCGGCGCCCCGACGGCCACGTAGCGGGACAGCTTGTTGGTTTCTGCCTCCGTGACGGTTTCCCACGACCGCGCCCTGCCACCCGACAGCAGGTATTTGGGCACTTTGTAGACGCAGGTGCGGACCAGGCCCTCGCCCGCTTCGTTGCCCTCGTTGAGGATCTCCATGCTGCCGGTGGGCCATTTGAGGACCCGCGGCCGCGGCGCGTCGGGCGGCACGGGCGGATGCAGGACCCGCCACACCTTGGCCGGCGGTGCATCGACGTGAAATCGCACGGTGTAGGACTGCATCAGCCGTTTCCCCAGCTGTCCCAGAAGGTCACGGTTTCCGCGGGCGGCCGCGCGGCCGGCCGGAAGTCGGTGCCGATCGTGTAGGCGACGGGGAACAGTGCGGCCTGCGTGACGGTGTCCGGGATCCCCAGCAACTCGGCCACTTCCCGTTCCTTGGCCAGATGCATCGTCGTCCACACAGATCCCAACCCCCGCGACCGCAGGGCGAGCATGAAGCTCCAGCCGGCCGGGATGATCGACGCCCAGGCCGACGCGGCGACCAACAGGTTGGAGTTGTCGATGCGGTTCGCCAGGCACGGGATCACGTGCACGGGAACTCGCCCCAGCGTGTCGGTCAGGCTCAGCGCGCTGGCATAGACCCGTTGGGTTTGGGGGTCGGACGTGTCGTTGGCGGCGTACGCCAGATATTCGGCGCCGACGCTGCGGTAGATCTCGGCGATCGCGGCGCGCTTGTCGGCATCGGTGATCACCAGCCAGCGCCAGTCCTGCGTGTTGCTTGCGGTGGGCGCCTGCATCGCCAGCCGGATGCAATCGAGGATCACGTCGCGACCGACCGGCCGGTCCAAGTCGAGGCGTTTACGGACCGACCGGGTGGTACTCAGCAGTTCGTCGACCGTGGCTAGGTCCATTCGGTTTCCTCACTAGAGATCGATTGCGCAGGATTGGTCGACACCCAACACGGTCAGCGAGCGCCCCAGACCCAGAAACACCGCCACGCAGAGGGTCAGATCGAGGATCTCGGCGTCGGAGAACACCTCCCGCAGCCTCCCGAAGAAGGCGTCGTCCAGCGACGCGTGATCGGTGGCGAAGCGCTCGGCGTACTCGATGGCAAGCCGCTGGCGCGCCGTGTAGCCGGGGTAGCTGGTGTACGCGGCGACGTTGTCGTAGAGCTCCGGTGTGAGGCCGGCCTCCAGCACGGACTGGGCGCGAAAGTCCGAGCAGGCGACGCAGTCGTTGATCTGAGCGATGCGCATCCTGGCCAGCTCGCGCTCGTCGGCCGGCAGGATGCTCTGCTGGTATGCGCCGCGGATCATCCGCTCCACCATGTCGCCGAGTTGCGGCCGTAGCGTCCAGATCATGGCGGCTTCGCCGCCCGGGCCATCGGGCACGCTGAGACGGGCCATCGGCGACTCCTGCCCGGTGAGGTAATTACTGAGTCGAGCAAACCAGTTCGCAACTCGGCTGTCCAGGGCGTCATCGCGCACGTCTAGACCCGACAACGCGTTCGGGGTTACCGTCTCGGCGTGCTGTTCATGCACGAGGTGCACAACGTGCGTGGCCGCCGCGAAGACGACTTCGAGGCCGCGTTCCGGCAGGGCTGGATGCCCATGCTCGGCGCCGGCGATGACGCCCGGCTGCTCTGGTACGCCGACCACGCCCAGGGCAGCGGGCCCTCCTACACCGTCGTGACCGTCACCGCCGTCCGGGACGGGGCGGCCTGGGAGCGCCTTGCGCTCCGGGTGCAACAGGGTGATCTGCAGACGTGGATGCGCGAGCTGGACGAACTGCGCTACGACGTCGAGGCCAAGCTGCTGGCGCCGCTGCCATGGTCGCCGATCCAGGAGATGCCGTTGCGGGAGGTGCCGGTCGACGGGCGGGAACACGAACTGAGCCTCTACATGGAAGACACCATGTGGCCCTACCCGGACAGGTTCGAGGAATACATCGATCGCAGCGGCGACGTGTATGCCCAAAGCCTCGAGCGGCCGTCGTCGATGCTGTTGATTCAGGCGGCTTTTCAGCCCGCCCTGGGCAGTCACCTGCACCGCGAGGTCATCCTGATGCAACGCATTGAGCGGCCCGATCAGCTGCTCGCACTGCTCCGGACCCGGATTCCCCCCGAATACCGCGCGCCGGGGACCTGGATGCACGACGCCCTTGAGCTGCGGGACCAGTGGACCAGCCGGCTGCTGCGCACCTCCGCCTGGTCACCCCTGTACTGAACCGCGCCATGAATATCGGAACGATGCTGGAGGCCGCCGCGACCGGCGATCCCGCTCGCGTCGCGCTCATCATCGAGGGTCGCTCGCTCGGTTACGGCGAGCTGGCGGCGACCGTGTGCCAGTGTGCCGCCCGCCTGGCCGACAGCGGCGTGGTGGCCGGCCAACGCGTCGCGGTCGTGGACGGCGGAAGTGTGCTCTCGATCGCGGCGGTGCTGGGTGCGGCACGCATCGGTGCCGCGGCCGCGCTGATGAATCCCGCGCTGACCCCGCCTGAGCTCCACGGGCTTCTGGCGAGCGCGGGCTGCGCCGGGGTGGCCGTCGCGGGTGAGCCCTACGTTGATCGGCTCCGCGCCGCCGGTGCGCCGACGGTAGTGACGGGCGCCGATCTGCTGGAGGGCGCCGGTTCGTCAGCGTCGCCCGGCGACGATGCCGACCGCGATGCCTTCGTCCTGTTCACCAGCGGGACAACCGGACTCCCGAAGGCCGTCGGCATCAGCGGGCGGCAGCTGACGAGGCGGATCACGGGGATGGCGGCACCGTTCAAGGCCGACGCCAAACCCTCGGTGGGGATGATGTGCGTTCCGTTTTTCCATGTCGGGGGCGCACTGGGCACGCTCGGCAGTTTGTATTCGGGCAATACGTCGGTGGTACAGCAGCGATTTGACGCCGGCGAGTGGTTGCGCCTGGTGTCCGAGCACCGGGTGACCACCACGTTCCTGGTTCCCACGATGCTGCAGCGCATCCTCGACCACCCCGACTTCGCCGCCGCCGACTTGTCGTCTTTGGTCGCCATCGCCTACGGGGCCGCCGCCGCGCCCGTCAGTTTGGTGCGCCGGGCAATGGCTGCGCTTCCACATGTGGCTTTCGCCAACGTCTTCGGCCAGACAGAGACCCTCGGCGCCTATACGACGCTGATGCCCGCCGATCACCGCGATCCCGCCCGCGCGGGGTCCGTCGGCCGGCCGCTGCCCGGAGTCGACGTGCGAGTAGTGGACCCCGACACTGGGGACGACGTCGAGCGCGGAACGGTCGGCGAGTTGTGGGTGAACACAACCCAGAACGTCACCGAAGGCTGGCTGCGCACCGGTGACCTCGCCCGCCAGGACACCGACGGCTATCTGTTCCCGAGCGGACGGCTCAGCGACACCATCAATCGCGGGGGAGAGAAGTTCGGTCCGATCGAAGTGGAAGAAGCGCTTCGTTCCCACCCGGCGGTGCGTGACGTCGCGGTCGCCGGAATCGCCGACGACGAACTCGGCCAGCGGGTAGGGGTTGCGGTGGTGGCTTGCGCCCCGGTGACTTTGGACCAGCTGCAATCGCACTGCCGCGAATTGATCGCCTACTTCAAGCTGCCCGAGCGGCTGGCGATCGTCGACAACATCCCCTACAACTCGACCGGCAAGGTCAACCGCCACCAGCTCGCCGCGCTGATCGCCAAACAGGTTTGAAGGCAAGGAGTTCCGATGCTGTTTCTGCACGAGACCCACAACGTGGTCGGAGCGCGGCAGGACGAATTCGAAGCCGCATTCCGCGAGGGCTGGATGGCCACCCTGGCCAAGGAGGACAACGCCCGACTGCTCTGGTACACCAACCACGCCCACGGGTCCGGGCCGTCCTACAACGTCGTCACCATCACCGCCATCGTCGACGGCGCGGCCTGGGAAAGGCTCGCGCGCAGAACCCAGAGCGGCGACCTCCGGCCGTGGATGCGTGAACTGGACAACCTGCGCCACGAAGTGACCGGCAAGCTGCTGCTGCCGGTGGCATGGTCACCGCTGCAGGCCGTCGACCTGGCCAGCGTGCCGACCACCGGCGAGACGCACCCGCTGACGATGTTCATGGAAGACACCGGCTGGCCGTATGCGCCGCTGGACGACTACATCCGCTCGTGGGACGAGATCTACTATCGGCCGCTGTCGCAGGCGCCGGCCAGGATGCGCATCCTCGACATCCAGGCGTGCTTCCAGGTGGCGCATGGCAGCCATCGGCGACGAGAGGCCATGCTGTGGCAGAAGATCGACGACTCCAACAACTATGCGGCACTGGTCCACCTGTTGACCAAGGAGATCCCGCCGGAGCACCGGGCGCCGGGCAGTTACATGTTCGACGCACTGCAGTACCGCGACCAGTGGCAGAGCCGCCTGCTGCGGACGTCGGAATGGTCACCGCTGTATTGAGTCCGATGAAGGAAAAATTCTACGACTGCGCCGCTTCGTCGAGGCGGCGGTCGCATCCGCGGAAAGCGTTTGAGTGTGCGCTCACGGCTTCCGGTGTGCGCCCATGGCGGGGCTCCTCGGCGTGTCGTCGCCCTCAGCGCACACTCAAGGTGGAGGCGAAACCGGGGGAGGGAACGCCAAACCCGAGCGCAGCAACTCCAGGCTGGACGCCACGAGTTCGCCGAGGTCGCCGGCGCAGCCGTTGCGGCCCCAATTCTCCACTGCCACAACGAGGGCGGCGGCCAGGGCGGAGCCCGTGACTTCGGCGAGCAGATCGATGTTCGCCACGCCCGGGTTGCGCTTCCTGACGAAGTCGCTCAGCACTTGCGCGAACGACGATTGCACCACGCGCAGATGGCTCGCGATGCGCTCCGCGCTGATCAACTCCGCGCGGGCCGTCGCGGCCTGGCGGACCACCTCCAGGTCGTGCGGGAAGGTCGCGACGCTCGCCAGCACCGCATCGAAGAGCGACTCTGAGGCGGGGCGGCGGGCGAGCGCCTCGGCCAGCCATTCCAGTTGCGTCTCGTAGTCCCGAAAAAGCACCGCCTCCTTGGTGGGGAAGTGGCGAAAGAAGGTCCGTTCGGTGACGCCGGCCTCCCGGGCCAGCTCGGTCACGGTGACGCTGGTAAATCCCTTGCGCGCGAAGCATTTCAATGCCGCTTGGCGCAGTGCTTCGTGCGTCGATCGTCGGCGTAGCTCATGGCGGTTCGTCGGCGCGCTCATCCCACTGGGATGGTATCCCAGCCGGCCGGAACTCGTCAGTACTGACATCTTCCAATTATGTCAGTACTGACATACTCTTGTCACGCGCCAACCCAGGGAGGAAGTCATGTCGGACTATGACGCGATCGTGGTCGGAGCGGGCCACAACGGCTTGACCGCGGCGGCGGTTCTGCAGCGTGCCGGCCTGCGGACGCTGTGCCTGGAAGCCAACAACTATGCGGGGGGCATGGCCGCGACCGTCGAATTGATCGATGGCTTCCGCTACGAGATCGCCGGTTCCGTCCAGTTCCCGACGGCGAGCCAAATCACCAAGGACCTCGGGCTGGACACGCTGCCCACGGTGGAACCGGAGGTGATGTCCACCAACATCGGCGACCACGGTGAGGAGCCGATGATCTTCTACCGCGACCCGATGCGGCTGATGACGCACCTGGGCGAAAGGCACGGGATCGAAGCCGTTACCGGCATGGCCGAATTGATCGGGTGGAGCACGGGGCCCGCAAAGGCCCTGGGCCGCTTCGATGTCCGCACACCACCCAAGACCCTCGACGAGATGTACGCCTGCGCGGCCAACGACGCCGAACGACGGGCCATTCACGAAATGCTGTTCGGTTCGGCGATGGACGTCATCGACCGCTACCTGCCCGACAAGGACAAGCACGCGGTCATGCGGGGCATGCTCGCGTTCCTGGCCGTCAACTCCACCTACCGTGGCCCCTACACGCCGGGCAGCGCCACCTGCCTGGCGTTCGCCCTGGCGGTGCCGGACGACAGCACTGCGATGATGACCAAACTCAAGGGCGGCATCGGCGCGCTCACCGAACACCTGCGTGAGCTTTTCACCTCCCACGGCGGTGAGATCCGCTTCCGCAGCAAGGTGGAGCAGATCCTCGTCGACCACGGCGCGGTGAGAGGCGTGCGGTTACGCGACGGGTCGACGATCACCGCCCCGATCGTGGTCTCCAACCTCTCGCCCGACGTCACGCTGACCGAGCTCATCGCAGCGGAACATGTTTCGCCGGAGCTGGTCTCGCGCCTTTCCGGCCGCGATCACCGGGCCTCCTTCGTGCAGATCCATTTCGCCCTCGACGGACTGCCGGAATTCGCGGCGCCCTATGAGTTTTTGAACGAAGATGGCATGCAACAGTCGGTCGGGATCTTCGGCGACCCGCAAGAACAACAGCTGCACTGGGAGAACTGCCGTCGCGGCATTGTGCCGGACAACCCGTCGATGGGAATGCAGATACCATCCGTACACGATCCGGGCATGGCGCCGCCCGGTAAGCACGCCGCGAGCGCTTACGCGTACGCGTTCCCGGTCGAAGTCGACCGCCAAGACCATGGACGACTCAAAAATGTTATGGCACAACGCGTTATCGAAAAGATCACCCGGCTCGCCCCGAACTTCAAGGACATCGTGATCCGCCACATCACCTTCGCGCCCTACCACATGAACACGATGTTCGGTGCGCCCGCCGGCGACTTCTGCCATGGCTTGCTGCATCCAGACTTGATGGGCCCCAACAGGCCCGGGCCCAAGGGATTCCTCGACTTCCCGATTCCCATCGACGGTCTCTACCTCGGCGGCGCGGGATGTCACGGCGGGCCGGGTATCACGTTCACGCCCGGCTATAACGCCGGCTATCAGGCGCTCGACGATATGGCGTGAAGGCGCGGCCTCAGCCTCCGAAGGTTCCGGTGAGCTGCGCCTGGGCGGTCGCGGCGCCTGCGATCGTCTGCGCCGCCTGGACCCCGGCGAGGCCGACGGGCAGCTGGTAGTCGTTGGGAAGCTGATAGAGCGTGAACCGGTAATGATGCGTGCCGGTTCCCGCCGGCGGGCAGGGGCCTTGGTAGGCGGGCTGTCCGGCCGTGTTCGGCAGCGTGGTCGCTCCGGCCGGTGTTTCACCGTCCGTCGTGCGGCCGGGGCCCGGGGCGATTCCGATCACGACCCAGTGCACGTATAACCCGTTGACGGCGTCCGGGTCGTCGGCCACGAGCGCCGCTCCCAACGGCGCCGACCACGCCAGCGGCGGCGCTATGTTCGCCCCCTTGCAGGTGTACTGCACGGGGATCGGCGCACCGTCGGAGAAGGCCGGACTGCTGATGGTCAACGGTCCGCCGGCGGGCTCGGCCGGGACGGTCCGCCCGAGGGTAGTCACCTTCGGCGTCGACGATGCCGGCACGCGGCTGTCACCATGACCACCGCAGCCGGCCACCGCGACAAGGATCGCCAGCCCGCCGACGACCGATGCGCCCCGGTGAAAGCTGCTCACGGATGTCGATTCCATAAGGGACAGTGTGGCGCGCGCGGCGGCCGTCCGGAAGAACCCGATTCAAGGGCCGAGCGCCGCTACTCGCCGCTCTTCTTGGACTCCAGCACCCGTTTACGCAGTCCGTTGGTGGCCGTCTCCATCAGGCTCTTGGACCCCCGCTTGATCAAGAACCCGGGCACCGGCATCAACAGGTCGACGGTGAGCTCGAAGCGCACCCGGGTGGAGTCGCCGTCGGGCGTCAGCGTGTAGCGACCATTCTGCGCGCGTTGCTGTTTGGCCTTGACCAGAGTCCAGCTCACGCCGTCGTCGTGAACGGTGTACGCCAACTCCTGCTCGTCGCTGACACCCACAAGTTTGACCACTTGCCTCGACCTGGTGGGGTGGCCCTGGTCGTCCCGCTCGAGAACCTCCACTTTTTGATGAACCGAGGACCATTCGGGCAGCGATTCGATGTCGAACAGCACATCCAGGATCTCATCCGGTGTCGCTTCGATGACGACCTCGCGGGATTCGGTGACAGCCATGGAGGATAGATAACCACGGCAGCGCCGCTAAAAACTCACGGCACCAAGACCACCTTGCCGACGTTCTCCCGCGCCGCCAGGATGCGGTGCGCCTCGGGCGCGTCGGCGAATGGCACCGCCGCATGGACGACGGGCGCGATCGTCCCGTCTTGGAGCGCCTCGGCGAGCGGAGTGATCCAGGGCTCGAGCGTGCCGCGGTCGTCCCAGAGCCGCAGCATGTTGAGGCCGATCACGGCCTTGGACTCCGAGAGCTGGTCGATCAGGTTGAACCCGCGCAGCATCGCCAACGCATGCGGCGCGGCCGCCCGCAATGAGCGCTTCTCGCCGTGCTGCAGGTTCGAAACCCCGTACGCCACAAGCCTTCCGCCCGGCCGCAGCAGCGCGTAGGACCGCCGCAGCGACGTGCCCCCCAGCGCGTCGAGCACCAGGTCGTACGGGTCCAGGCCGTGCCACCAACCCTCGCGGCGGTAATCGATCGCGCGGTCCACCCCCAGTTCGGCCAGCTGCTGGTGTTTTGCCGGCGACGCCGTGCCGTGCACCTCGGCCCCGGCGGCCTTGGCGAACTGGACCGCCGCGATGCCGACCCCGCCGGCCGCGGCGTGCACCAGCACCCTTTCGCCGGCGCGCAGCGACCCGTACCCGTGCAGGGCGGCCCACGCGGTCGCGTAGTTGACCGGGACGGCGGCGCCCTGTTCGAAGCTCATCGCGGCCGGCAGCGGCACGGAGTCGCTCGCCGCCACGTTGACGATCTCGGCATAGCCGCCGAACCGGGTACCCGCCAGCACCCGGTCGCCGACCCGGCCGCGATCGACACCGTCGCCGACCGCCTCGACGGTCCCGGCGACTTCGTAGCCAACGACTGCAGGGAGTTTCGGCGCGTCCGGATACAGGCCGACCCGGGCGAGGTGATCGGCGAAGTTCACGCCGGCGGCGTGCACCGCGACCCGCAGCTGCCCCGGGCCCGGCGGCGGCGGATCGGGCCGCTGCTGGACTCGCAGCACCGACGGATCGCCGCGCTTGGTGATGACGACTGCGCGCATCGCTAACTCCTCTGGGCCGCTCAGGCCTGCGTGACGCTATGTCGGCCATTTCCGACATGTCAACTATTTCCGGCGCATAGGGTCTGCCAATCCCGCGCAGGGCGGCTACCTTGCCATGTGTGCATTTCGCCTGGGAACGGTTGACGCCCACCGTGCATCGCTGCCGGCTGCCGTTCTGCGACGTCACGATTGGACTGGTGAGGGGCCGCACCGGGGCATTGCTGGTCGACACCGGCACCACGCTCGCCGAGGCTGCCGCGATCGACGCCGACGTGCGGCGGCTCGCTGGCCGCCCGGTCAGCCATATCGTCCTGACCCACAAGCACTTTGACCATGTCCTAGGTTCCGGACTGTTCACGGACGCGGACATCTGCTGCGCGCCCGAGGTGGTCGAATACCTGTCGTCGGGGACGGACCGGATGCGCGACCACGCGCTGCATTACGGCGCCGACGCCGGGGAGGTAGACCGCGCGATTGCGGCCCTGCGGCCCCCGCTGCGCGGGATCTACGACGCCGCCATCGACCTCGGCGGCCGCACCGTGACGATCACCCACCTGGGCGGTGGCCACACCACTTCGGACCTGGTGGTGATCGTTCCCGGGGAAGGCGACCTCCCGATGGTCGTGTTCACCGGCGACCTTGTCGAGGAGTCTGCCGACCCCTTCATCGATGACGACTCGAACCTGGGGGCCTGGCCGGCCACCCTCGACCGGCTGCTCGAGGTCGGTGGGCCGGCAGCGATCTACGTGCCGGGCCACGGAAGAATCGTCGACGCGAAGTTCGTCCGTCGCCAGCGGGTCTGGTTGACCCGGCGCGCGGCCGCCGAACCCAGCTAAGCGCGCGGCCCGGTGCAGGCGGCGATGAGCGCATCCGGGTCGGTGACACTCACCCATAACTCGCGCAGCGACACCGACCGGGTTACGGCTTTCGCGTCTACCGGTGGCTCAATCGTCAACGCCACCAGGCCCTTACCGGACCCGTTGACGAGCCAGCGCCCGCGCGAGTAGTGCACGCCCATGGTCAAGACGCGGTCGTGCGCCCTTTCGGCACTGGTGATCGACGCCAAGGGAATGTGAGCGTCGAATGCCCAGCCCATCTTCACGTGTAGGGTCCCTGCCTCCACCCGCAGCTCACTGCGCTTAGGTCCTAGTCCGACAGCAACCGAAAGGGGGATGTACCACCGCTCATAGCACAATTCCGTGTGCACGGGGTTGACCCTACATCTTGTTTGCTGGCCGCGCGGCTTTTGCGTCTTCGGCCCGGCCGGCCGGCGGGGCAAGCGGGGTGGTGGGCCCTGAAAATCGTTGCGGCCAAAGCGGTTTCCGACGAAAACGAGCGCTCGGCGCTTGGAGTGATCATCCGGCCGCACCACGGATTTTGTGTGCCCGCCGCCCCGCGGCGGTCCCAGCCGTCGACGCCGGTCGGAGCAGGCCATGTGTCAACCGTTTTGACTGGGGTTGTGTGACCCCTGATTGAACTGTTACTCCCGGGGATAGACTCTCGTCCAGGGGAATCGTGCCGAAGAGGAGCGTAAGGCCATGGCCATCATTGACTCGGACACCGAGGTCCGGACATCGTTTGAAGACGACCTCACCGCCACGCAGCGATACATCGACGGTCCGCGCTTCGCCGGCATCACCCGCCTCTACACGGCCCGCCAGGTAGTGGAACAACGCGGCACGATCCCCACCGACTACACCGTGGCACGCAACGCGGCGACGGCCTTCTACGACCGGCTGCGAGAGCTGTTCGCCGCCAAGAAGAGCATCACCACGTTCGGCCCCTACTCGCCCGGTCAGGCGGTGGCCATGAAGCGAATGGGCATCGAGGGCATCTACCTCGGCGGCTGGGCGACCTCGGCCAAGGGCTCCACCACCGAGGACCCCGGCCCCGACCTCGCCAGCTATCCCCTGAGCCAAGTGCCGGACGACGCCGCGGTACTGGTCCGCGCCCTGCTCACCGCCGACCGCAACCAGCAATATCAGCGCCTGAACATGAGCGAGCGGCAGCGCGCCACCACACCCGCGTACGACTACCGCCCGTTCATCATCGCCGACGCGGACACCGGCCACGGCGGTGATCCGCACGTGCGCAACCTGATCCGCCGCTTCGTCGAGGTTGGCGTGGCCGGCTACCACATCGAGGACCAGCGCCCCGGCACCAAGAAGTGTGGTCATCAGGGCGGCAAGGTGCTGGTGCCCTCCGACGAACAGATCAAGCGGCTCAACGCGGCTCGCTTCCAGCTGGACGTCATGCGCGTGCCGGGCATCATCGTCGCCCGCACCGACGCCGAGGCGGCCAACCTGATCGACAGCCGCGCCGACGAGCGCGACCAGCCGTTCCTGCTCGGCGCCACCAACCTCAACATCCCTTCGTACAAGGCCTGTTTCCTGGCGCTGGTGCGGCGCTTTTACGAGCTGGGAGTCAAAGAGCTCAACGGCCACCTGCTCTACGCGCTCGCCGATTCCGAGTACGCCGCCGCCACCGCCTGGCTCGAGCGCCAGGGCATCCAGGGCCTGATCTCCGACGCCGTGAACGCCCGGCGGGAGGACGGACAAGACTCGATCGACGACGTTTTCGACCAGGTTGAGTCCCGGTTCGTCGCCGCGTGGGAGGACGACGCCGGGTTGATGACCTACGGCGAGGCCGTCGCGGGGGTGCTCGCATTCGGCGAGCGCGAGGACGAGCCCGTCGACATGAGCCCCGAGGAGTGGCGCCGGTTCTCCGGGTCCGCGTCGCTTTACGCCGCACGGGAGAAGGCGAAGGAGCTTGGCACCAACCCGCCATGGGACTGCGAGCTGGCGAAGACGCCGGAGGGCTACTACCAGATCCGCGGCGGAATCCCCTATGCCATCGCCAAGTCGCTCGCAGCGGCGCCGTTCGCCGACATCCTGTGGATGGAGACCAAGACCGCCGACCTGCCCGACGCCCGGCAGTTCGCCGAGGCGATCCACGCCAGGTTCCCGGACCAGATGCTGGCCTACAACCTGTCGCCGTCGTTCAACTGGGACACCACCGGCATGACCGACGACGAGATGAAGCGCTTTCCCGAGGAGCTCGGCAAGATGGGCTTCGTCTTCAACTTCATCACCTATGGCGGGCACCAGATCGACGGCGTCGCCGCGGAGGAGTTCGCCACCTCCCTCAAACAGGACGGCATGCTGGCGCTGGCTCGCCTGCAGCGCAAGATGCGCCTGGTCGAGTCGCCGTACCGCACGCCGCAGACGCTGGTCGGCGGTCCCCGCAGCGACGCGGCGCTGGCGGCCACGTCGGGTCGCACGGCGACCACCAAAGCTATGGGCAAGGGCTCGACCCAGCATCAGCATCTGGTGCAGACCGAGGTGCCGAAGAAGCTGCTCGAGGAATGGCTGACGCTGTGGAGCGAGCACTACCAGCTCGGCGAGAAGCTGCGGGTGCAGCTGCGGCCGCGGCGCGCCGGTTCGGACGTGCTGGTGCTGGGCATCCACGGCAAGGGAGACGAGCAGCTGGCCAACGTCGTCTTCGACCCCATCAAGGACCGCCACGGCCGCAGCATTCTCACGGTGCGCGACCAGAACACCTACGCCGAGAAGCTGCGCCAGAAGCGGTTGATGACGCTCATCCACCTGTGGCTGGTCCACCGCTTCAAGGCCGACGCGGTCTACTACGTCACGCCGACCGAGGACAACATCTACCAAACCTCGAAGATGAAGTCCCACGGCATCTTCAGTGAGGTCAACCAGGAGGTCGGCGAGATCATCGTCGCGGAGGTGAACCGCCCGCGCATCGAAGAGCTGCTGAAGCCGGACCGTGTCGCGCTGCGGAAGCTGATCACCAAGGAAGATTAGGCGCGGCCTTCCGCCCGGCGCAGGTGACATTCGGCGCTCGTTTGACTCCGCGAACCGCGCCAACGGTCTGCGCAGCGATTGATTCTGAGACCTGGCGCAAGCCCATGCATCCTTTTACCCCCAGCGGGATTGCTGGTAGCAATAGTTGCCTAGGTGTAGGATTGCTATTAACAAAAGCAACATGCCTGTAACAAGACGCCCACGAAAGGGACGGAGAGGCGATGAGGGCACGAGCCAAGACGGCGACCGCGATGCTGGGCGGTGCAGCGGCGCTTGCTTTGACACTCGGATTGGGCGGCGTGGGCACTAGCCCCGTGGCCAGCGGGCTGACCGCAACGACTCACCCACCGGCCAGCGTTGCGCCCGCACGTCCCGATGTGGTCGTTCCCGCAGGCCACACCGGTGTTCACACGGCCGCCCTCACCGGCTGCGTTGTCGGCGACACCTGCTAAACCCGGGCGCAAATCGGAAGTCGATCGTAGTGATCCGACGGCCGTTGCCTGTTCTGGGCCTTGTAAGCCGAGTCCAACCCGCGGCTGGATGAGCTGTCGACGGACTCACGCGGCCCACCACATGCACTGCACAAAGCTCCGCACCCTTGTGCTCAGACCCTGTTTGTGGCGAGGGATGTCGGGGTACCGAGAGGTGGACTGGATAAATGTGGCGTGAGTGGGAAGTGGGAATCTGATGAGATCTGCAGCCAGGACTTCGGTCGCGCTCTTCGGCGGCGCGGCCCTGCTCGTGCTAGCGGTCGGATGTGGCGGCGGCGGCAACAAGGGGCCGAGCAGCACCACCACCACCACCACGACGACGACCACGCCCTCCTCGAGCGTTGCTCCGTCGACACCGGGCGGCGGGGGCGCCCCGGGCGGGCCGACCGGCGGTGGCGGACCGGGCGGCGGTGGCGGCAGCGTCCCCGGCGGGCCGACCGGCGGTGGCGGACCCGGCGGCGGTGGCGGCAGCGTCCCCGGCGGGCCGACCGGCGGTGGCGGACCCGGCGGCGGTAGCGGCAGCATCCCCGGCGTCGGGGGTGGCGGCGGCGGCCCGGGCGGCGGCGGTGGTTGCGTCGGCAACGTTTGCGGTGGCTACTGAGATCCGTCCGTTGGGTTTACCGCACCACAACCAAGACTTGCTCCCCGGAGTCGGCGGGGCCGGGATTACCTGGCCCCGCCGGCTGAAAACCTCTCGATGCACCGGGCGTTCTGACGCGACGGCCTAGGCCGAATACCGCATCCGAGTTATGGTTCTGGCCAACTCGAATGCAAGGGGACCTCGATGCCGAAGCTCAGATTTGGATACTTCATCGCCCCGTTCCATCGGGCGGGCACGAATCCGACGCTCGCATTGCAGCGCGACCTTCAATTCATCGAGCACCTCGACGCCCTCGGCTTCGACGAAGTGTGGTTGGGCGAACACCACTCGGCCGGCAGCGAGATCATCAGCTCCCCGGAGGTCTTCATCGCCGCCGCGGCCGAACGCGCCAAGCGGATTCGCTTTGGCACCGGCGTTATTTCGCTGTCGTACCACAACCCGCTCTGGGTCGCCGACCGGCTGATGCTGCTGGATCACCTCACGCATGGCCGCATCATCGGTGGTGTGGGGCCGGGCTCCTTGCCCACCGACTCGTCCATGATCGGGCTCACCCCCACCGACACGCGCGAGCTGCTCGAAACGAATCTCGACATCGTCGTCCGGCTGCTGGCGGGGGAGACCGTGAGCGCCAAGACGGCCACGCATCAACTGTTCGACGCCAAGCTGCAGCTTGCCCCGTACTCGGATGGCGGAATCCCGCTGTCGGTCGCCGCGGTCGCATCACCGACGGGTGCGCGGCTGGCCGGCAAGCATGGCATCGGCCTGCTGTCCATCGGGGCGACGTTGACCGTCGAGGGCTTCAACGCGCTCTCATATCACTGGGGCATCGTCGAGGAGCGCGCATCGGCCTTCGGCACGCAGGTCGACCGCAAGGACTGGAGTCTGGTCGGCTTGTTCCACCTCGCCGAAACCGAAAAGCAGGCCCGAGACGAGGTCAAGTTCGGCATCGAGCCGTGGTTCCGCTACTTCCAGAAGGTGGCCGCCTTCCCGCAGATGACGATGCCGGGTGAGCAGCTGGACGAGATGATCGATGTCATCAACGACAACGGTGCGGGCGTGATCGGCACGCCCGAGCGGGCGCGGGAACAGGTGCAGCGGCTGTGGGACCAATCCGGCGGGTTCGGTTGCATGCTGCAGATGGGCCACGAGTGGGCCAACCCGGCCGCCACCAAACGGTCCGCCGAATTGTTTGCCGCCGAAGTGATGCCGCATTTCCAGGGCCAGGCGCAGCCGACGCTGGATGCCGCCGCGCGCGCCGAACAGGCCCGGGAGGGCCTCGCGCAATCCCAGTTGGACGCTGTCGCGCACATGACGAAGAAGTATCAGGACGAGGTCGACTCGAAGTAGCGGCCCGGATGCCGAACCCGCGTGACCGTTCCGAGCATGGCGTGTGGCCCACGGTCGGATCGATTCGCAGCACGCGACCTCACATTCCAGCTATAGCCCCTTCCCAGCTGGTAGCCAGGGTTGGGGCGCAAACATAAGGGATGACGACCCCCCACCAGCCCTGCCGCGAGACCCTTGCCACCGCCGCGCAGCGTCGGCAACTGCGAATGATGCAACTTGTGGTCGCCGGGTCCGCGGCGATCGCAATGCTGGCGCTGTTCGACGCGGCGCGCCCCGATACAACGGACAAGGTTATCGGAGCGGGGTCGGTGCGCCCGGCCGACGCGGCCCTTGACTCGCCGCTGCCGGCCGGCGGGCCGGTCGGCCGGCAATTCCCGCAGACACCACCGAATCTGGGTGGAGGCTTTGCCGCCGATGACGGCGACGACCAAGCTCAACAGCAGGCCCTGCAGCAGATGCAACAGGCCCAGCAGCAGGCGGAGCAACAGAACGAGGAGGCCCAACAGCAGGCTCAGCAAGCCGAGCGACAGGGCCAATGGGTGGAGGACCACCCCGGCCCGTAGTCAGGTCTCACAGCGTGGCGGCCGCCCGACGCGGCCGTCGCGCATTGCGGAGGCCTTACGCCGCAAGGGGATCGCTACTGGGCACCGCTCGACTCGCGCTCGGCCGCCTTGACCAGCCGGCCCGCGAAAAACCGGACCGCTCCGCCCATCGCGGCCCGCATCACCGGGCCCGTCCCGCGCACTCCCTCGGTGAACGAGCCGCTCCAACGGATGTCCGTTCCGCCCGCCGGATTCGGTGTGAAAACCACCTCACCCGAGTAGTCCTTGGCTGGAGTCGGGGGCCCGACGAGCTTGTACGCATGCCGGCGATCCTGCTCGTACTCGACGGTCTCCTCCTGGACCAGCACCGGCCACATTCCCACCTTGCGGACGGCCCCGATGCCGCCGGGTGCGGGATCGCCCTGCCGCGCCCAACTCGAGTGGACAACGATGGGTTTGGCCCACTTCGACCAGTTGGCGCCGTCGGTCACGAGCCGGAACAGTGTCGCGGCGGGCGCGGTGCTGGTACGGGTGATCTCGAATGAAAACGTCCTGCCTGACATACCAACTCCCGGTGAAGTTCGTCGACGACCCTGCGTGCCGCTCGCGCGTAGGCTACCGCTCGCGCCCCGCGCCCCCCGGTTGGGGTTTTCGTCGGCCCCGCCGACAGCGCCACGGCGAGGAGTGCCCTCGCCGTTGACCCGCTGGGGTTGACTCCGAATTCGGTTCCCAGTGAACGCCCTTCGCGCGCGGCGTGCGGATAATCACCTTCACGGCGCGGCGGTTACCGGATCGCCTTGCCTACAGTGGGTGCATGGAATCCGGTTCCCGGCAGCACGCCAAAGGCGTCCCTGGCCTGCTTGAGATCGAGGACTGCCTGGATGCCGAGGGCAATGTCATGCTGCCACCGGACGTCACGCTGATCTCCCTGGTCGACCGCAACATCGCAAACGTCGGTGACGACGTGGCCTACCGCTTCGTGGACTACATCCACTCGGCAGACGGGCATGTCGAGGAGGTGACGTGGAACCAGTTCGGTGTCCGCTTGGAAGCCATCGGCGCGCGCATCCAGCAGGCCGCCGGTCACGGCGAGCGGGTCGCCGTCCTGGCGCCGCAGAGCCTGGACTATGTGATGGGTTTCTATGCGGCGATCAAGGCCGGAACCATCGCCGTCCCACTGTTCGCGCCCGAGCTGCCCGGCCACGCCCAGCGTCTGGATACGGCCCTGCGCGATTCGCAGCCGACGGCGGTGTTGACGACAACGGCGGCCAGGGGCGCGGTCGAGGAGTTTCTGAGCACGCTCCCGCAACTGCAACGGCCACGGGTCATCGTCATCGACGAGATCCCCGACTCGGCGCGGGATTCATTCGCCCCCAACGAGCTGCGCCACGACGACATCTCCCACCTGCAGTACACGTCGGGCGCGACACGCCCTCCGGTCGGCGTCGAGATCACGCACCGGGCGGTGGGCACCAACCTGGTGCAGATGATCCTGTCGATCGACCTGCTGGACCGCAATACCCACGGTGTGAGCTGGTTGCCGCTCTACCACGACATGGGCCTGTCGATGATCGGCTTCCCGGCGGTGTACGGGGGGCACTCCACGCTGATGTCACCCGCCGCGTTCGTCCGCCGGCCGCTGCGCTGGATCAAAGCCTTGTCGGTCCAGGCGGGCCGCGCCGTCACCGCGGCGCCGAACTTCGCATACGAATGGACCGCCCAGCGGGGGCTGCCCGCCCCGGGTGACAAAGTCGACCTGAGCAACGTAGTGCTGATCATCGGGTCCGAACCGGTCAGCATCGAGGCGATCACCACCTTCAACAAGGCGTTCGCCCCGTACGGATTGCCGCCGACGGCGTTCAAGCCGTCCTACGGCATCGCTGAGGCGACCCTGTTCGTGGCGACCATCGCGCCCGCGGCCGAGGCGGCCCCGGTCTACCTTGACCGCGACCAACTGGGCGCCGGTCGTGCGGTGCGGGTCGCCGCGGACGCCCCCGAAGCCGTGGCCCAGGTCTCCTGCGGTCAGGTTGGCCGCAGTGAATGGGCCGTGATCGTCGACCCGGACACCGGGACCGAACTGCCCGACGGTCATATCGGTGAGATCTGGTTGCAAGGCAACAACGTCGGTCGGGGCTACTGGGGGCTGCCCGACGACACCCGGCGAGCGTTCGGTGCCCGGCTGCAAACGCGGCGCGCCGAGGGCAGTCACGCCGAGGGCTCCAGGGTCGAGGGCGCGTGGCTGCGGACCGGGGACCTGGGCACCTATCTCGACGGCGAGCTGTACGTCACGGGCCGGATCGCCGACATGGTCACCGTCGACGGCCGCAACCACTACCCGCAGCACATCGAAGCGACCGTCGCCGAAGCGTCCCCGATCGTCCGGCGCGGATATGTAACGGCTTTCACGGTGCCGGCCGAGGACACCGATCAACAACTGGTGATCGTCACCGAGCGGGCGCCGGGCACTAGCCGCGCCGACCCGCGACCAGGCATCGAAGCCATCCGGGCCGCGGTCTTGCACCGCCACGGCCTGCCGGTCGCCGACGTGCAGTTCCTGCCGGCCGGGGCCATCCCCCGCACGACCAGCGGCAAGCTGGCGCGCCGGGCCTGCCGCGCCCAGTACCTGAGCGGCAGCATGGGTGCCCGCTGACCCCGCCGGCGTGGGACGGGTCAAAGAGCACGGCTGCGGGCCGCCACTGGCTTAGTCTCCAATCGGAGGCACGAGGATGGTTCTCAAGGTTGCGGTGTCGGCGGACCTGATCGGCGGCGATGTGGATGCCGGCTACGGAAAAGTCGCCGACGCCTTTCGAGCCAGTTTCCGCCGCGGTGCGGAAGTAGGCGCGTCTGTCGCCGTCTACCGCGACGGTGTCAAGGTCGTCGACCTGTGGGGCGGCTACCGGAACGGGTTGACGAAACAACCGTGGCAGCCCGACACGATGGTCAATATGTTCTCCACGACCAAAGGGGTCGCCGCCCTGGTCGTGGCCGTCGCGGTGTCCCGCGGGCTCATCTCCTACGACGCCAAGGTCGCCGATTACTGGCCGGAATTCGCGCAGGAGGGCAAGGGCGAAGTGACGGTCCGCCAACTCCTGGGCCATCAGGCCGGACTGTGCGCACTCAAACCGAAGCCGACACTGGCCGACGTCGCCGACCCCACCAGGCTCTCGCCAATCCTGGCGGCCCAAGCACCGGCGTGGCGACCGGGGTCGCGGCACGGTTACCACGCGATCACGCTCGGTTGGTATGAATCCGAATTGATCCGCCGGGCCGACCCGGCCGGCCGCACGCTCGGCCGCTTCATGGCCGACGAGATCGTCCGGCCGCTGGGGCTCGACCTCCACATCGGCCTGCCGGATTCGGTCGACCGCGACCGGGTCGCGCACGTCCACAATTGGGTGCGTGCGGAAACGCTGCTGCATCTGAACGTGATGCCGCCGGGCTTTGTGGGCGCCTCGCTCAACCCGGTGGGACTGACGGCGCGCGCAATCGCGGTCCCGCGCGGCGTCAACCCGTTCAACGGCGACTACAACCGCGACGATGTGCGGGCGGTCGAAATCCCGTCGGCCAACGGGATCGGCACCGCCCGGTCGGTGGCGCGCATGTACGGCAGCGCGGCCACCGGGGGAGCCGAGCTCGGCCTCGGCGGCGACACCCTGGACGCGCTGGCCGCCCCGGCGCCCTCGCCAAGCCAGGGTGTTCGCGACAAGGTGATGAACGTCGACGTCGCATACTCCCTCGGCTTCTGTAAACCCGTGCCACACTTCGCATTCGGTTCCTCGGACAAGGCCTTTGGAACTCCGGGCTTCGGCGGGTCATTCGGCTGTGCCGACCCCGATACCGGCGTCGGCTTCGCCTACGTCATGAACCGGCTGGGATTTCACCTGTGGAGCGACCCGCGCGAACTTGCCCTGCGCCAGGCGCTGTTCCGCGATGCGCTCGGAGTGCGACCGCAGACGTGAGGTCTGAAGTCCCTGCGGCGCCGAGTGTGGGCCTCAAGCACGGAAACCGCCCCGAATTCGCCCGTAGGCCCCACGCTCGGCGGCAGCCACACCCGACCCGCCGCGCTGGTGGCATCCTGGCCGTGTGGGTTTACTCATCCGGTTGGCGGAACTGTTGATCGTGATCCTGCCCTTGGCTGGTGCGACCGTCGCCGCGGTGCGGGCGTTCAGCGCCAACCGTCGGCCGGCCGAACAACCGCAGCCGCATGCCGCACGGATAGAAACATCGGAGACGGGCGACAATCACGTCGCCCACTGGCGGTCGCTGCGCCGCGTCCTCGAGGAGCACGGCCGCACCGACGCGCGATGGCTCGAGTATGAACTCGACGCCGCCAAGCTCCTCGACTTTCCGCTCATGACCGACATGCGCGATCCGCTGACGGTCGCCTTCCACAAAGCGAAGCTTCGAGCCGACCTCCTGCGCCCCGTCAAAGCGGAAGACCTCCTCGACGACCGCGAAGCCGCCGCGCAGTACCGGGCCGCCGTCGAGGATTACGTGACCGCCTTCAACGCCGCCGAGACAGAAGCGATGCGCAGGCGCCGCAGCGACTTCTCCCGAGCGGACCAGCAGCGAATCGCACGCGCTCAGAACCTGCTGCGGGTCGCGTCGGACTCCGCCGCCACACCGCAGGAACGCCGGAATGCCTACGACCTGGCGCGCAAAGAACTCGACGGCGTTGTCGTCCTGCCGGCCACCACGCAAGCCGGCATCGAGCGACGGGTCTTCGGAGAGTTGGAGGGATAGGGCATCCAGCTTCCTTCGTCGATGACTTTGGCCTCTTATCCCCGAAGGCCGCGAGCGGGATCATGACGGCATCGCCACCATCGGTGATAAGAGACGGCAATCCGCTAGGAGCACGCCATGATCGAATACGACCTGGACGGCGAGCACTCGATCCTGGAGGTGCGACCGACGTCCGCGCTCGATAAGGCTGATTTCGCCGAACTGGCAACAACGGTTGACCCCCAGATCGAAACCAAAGGCGACCTCGCCGGCCTCATTCTCAATGCCCCTTCATTTCCGGGGTGGGACAGTTTCGGGGCGATGGTCACCCACTTCCGCTTCGTCCGGGACCATCAGAAGCACGTCAAAAAAATCGCCGTCGTCACCGATTCTCATCTCGGAGATGTCGCTGAGCACCTGACCTCACACTTCGTGTCAGCGGAGGTCCGGCATTTTCCGGCCGGGCAGCTCGAGCAGGCGCGGCAGTGGATCCTCAACGGCGCGTAGCGCGTTCAGTCCCGAGGCCAATTCGCATGCCACGATGGTGGGGTGACCGCCATACCTGACCCGCCGGCGAGCCCAGACCTCGCGGGGTACCCGGTCACGCCACCACCTCTTCCCGGCCCCGTCACCTTCGATCAGCGCTGGCGTGATCTGACCTTCATCCATTGGCCGGTGTGGCCCGACACCGTCGAACCGATGTACCCGCCCGGCACCCGACCCGACGTCTTCGCCGATGGCATGACCTACGTCGGGTTGGTGCCGTTTGTCATGGACAGCACCAAAGTTGGCTCCGCGCTTCGGCTTCCGTACTTCGGCAGCTTTTCGGAGACCAACGTCCGGCTGTATTCCGTCGACGACTCCGGCCGGCACGGTGTGCTGTTCCGGTCGCTGGAAACGGCTCGGCTGGCCGTCGTCCCGGTCACCCGGGTCGGCCTCGGCGTCCCCTACACCTGGGCGAGGATGCGGACGAATCGGCACGGCGACCGCATCACGTATCGCAGCGTGCGCCGGTGGCCTCGCCGCGGCCTGCGCAGCCGGATCGAGGTCGCGATCGGCGCCTTGGCGGAACCGACGCCTTTGGAAATCTGGCTCACCGCCCGATGGGGCGCCCACACCCGCAAGGCCGGCCGCACCTGGTGGATACCGAACGAGCACGAAACCTGGCCGTTGCGCGCGGCCGACATCGTGGAGCTGGACGACGAACTGGTCGCGGCCAGCATGGTGCGCCCCGCCGGCCAGAGGTTGCGGGCGCTGTTTTCACCCGGAGTGCGAACCCGATTCGGCCGCCCCAGCGTCGTCGCATGAGCTAGGGGCAGGTGTATCCGCCGTCGATCACGATGTCGGAACCGGTCATGTAGCTGGACGCCTCGCTGGCCAGGTAGAGGTACAGGCCGGTGAGCTCCTCGGGCCGGCCAATGCGGCCGAGCGGTATCTTCGGCTCCCACAGGCGGTGATATTCCGTCAACGGCTCCACGAGTTCGGTGAGGATGTAACCGGGGCTGACGCTGTTGACCCGGATGTTGTGCGGCGCGAACTCCACGGCCATCGCCTTGGTCAGGTGAATCACCGCCGCCTTGGACGTGCAGTAGTGCCCCACTTGCTGCGGGACGTTGATGATGTGGCCCGACATCGAGGCCGTGGCGATGATCGTGCCACCCTGACCCTGCCGGACCATCGCCTTGGCCGCCGCTTGCGCGGTGAGGAAAACGCCTGTGACGTTGGTGGTTTGGATGCGTTCGAACTCGTCCAGCGACATGTCCAGCATCCCGTTCACGGTGATGATGCCCGCGTTGCAGACCGCTATGTCGACGCCGCCCAACTCCGCGGTCACCCGCTGAAGCATCTCGGCCACCTCTTCGGGTCGGGTCACGTCGCACCGGATGGGCACGACGTTGCCGTCGCCGTCCGCCGCGATTTCCCGGGCGACCTCTTCCAAACCCTCGGCACGCCGCGCCGCGATGGCCACGTCGGCACCCGCTTGCAGATAGGCCTGCGCCACTTTCTTGCCGATGCCGCTGGATGCCCCAGTGATGAGCGCCCGCTTGCCGCGCAGATCAAACAACTTCATGACGTTCATGCGATATCCCCATCCAGACGAGCGACCTATAACCGAAACACGTTCTAGTGTGTCCGCCATGGGCAAATTCACCAGGGCAGAGATCGATCAAGCCGTCGAGAACTACACGCGGGTCGTGGAGGGGTGCAGTGCCTCGGGCGATTGGCGACCTTTCGCCGACCTGTTCACCGAGGATGTCGTCTACACCGAACATCACTACGGAGTGTTCCACGGCCGCGAGGCCGTGCGGGACTGGATCGTCGCCGTCATGGCGCCGTTCCCGCACATGCGATTTCCGTCGGACTGGACCGCCTACGACGAGGACAACGACGCGGTCGTGGTGATGATCAAGAATCTGCTCGACCACCCAACGGATCCCGAGGGTGAGCCCTTCTGGTTTCCGAACTGGACCCGGCTGGTCTACGCCGGGGACGGCTTGTTCTCCAGCGAGGAGGACATCTACAACCCCAACCGCGATGCACCCGGCGTGGTGACCGCTTGGCTGCGGGCCGGCGGCCAGCTAGCGTCCGACGAAATCCTGCAGCCCAACGCCTGACTGGTGGCGATCGCAAGCGCGGCTTAGCCGCGCGCTGGGGGTACCGCCCGCTTGCGGGGGACGGGTCGCGACCATCGGACTAGGCAGACGACAGATCCGGCTGTCGCCGCCGCCGTCGCGACCGCACGGCCGCCAACGCCTGGTCCCACGCCAGCATCGTGGCGGCCTTCATGTTGGCCGGCTTCACACTGTCCCTGGACAGCAGCGCGGTTGCGGCCGCCTTCGTGGTCGCCGACGCCTTCGACATATGGCCGGAGTCGAACGGTGGCTGGGGGTCGTATTCGATCGCCAACTGGATCGCTTTGGCGCGGCCTTCGCCGCCGATCTCGCCGGCCAGCCACAGCGCCAGGTCGAGTCCCGCCGACACCCCCGCTGATGTGACGATGTCGTCTTGGTGCACGATCCGCTCGTCGCCCACCGGGACAGCGCCGAACGCCTTCAACGCCGGGATGGTCAGCCAGTGCGACGTGGCGCGCCGGCCCACGAGCAGGCCTGCGGCCGCCAGGATCACCGAACCGGAGCACACCGACGTCGTCCAGCGGGCCGTCCGATGGGCCCGGCGCAGCCAGTCCAGCAGCACCTCGTCGCGGGCATGCACCGGCGTCGACGGCCCACCCGGGACGAGAATCACGTCCGGCGAAGACGTTTCGGCCAGCGAATGGGTGGCCCCGATGACCAGCACACCCGAGTCGGCGGTGATCGGTCCCGGCTCGTGCCAGACGAACCGCACCTCGGCGCCCGGCAGGTTGCGCAACACCTCGTACGGGCCGATCATGTCCAGCGCGGTGAATCCCGGATAAGTCACGATCGCGATTTGGGTCATGGGTGTCGTCCTTTCGGTTTCAGGCGAAGGCCTTGCGGTATTGGTCCGGCGGTATGCCGACCCGCCGAAGGAAGTTGCGCCGCATGGTTTCCGCGGTGCCGAAGCCGCAGCGGGTAGCGATCGCGACGACGGTGTCGTCGGTCTCCTCCAATTGCCGGCGCGCGGCTTCCGTGCGAACCCGCTCGACGTACTGACCGGGCGCCTCGCCGACCTCGGCGGTGAACACTCGGGTGAAGTGCCGCGGGCTCATCGCCGCGCGACGGGCCAGCTCGTCGATGCTGTGCTCGCCGCCCGGCTCGGTCTCGATCGCCTCCTGCACCGCGCGGATCGAGTTCCGTCGGGCGCGCGGCATCCACACCGGCGCCGCGAACTGCGTCTGCCCGCCGGGGCGGCGCAGATACAGCACCAGCCAGCGCGCGACGGTCTGCGCGATCTCGGTGCCGTGGTCGTCCTCAACCAGCGAGAGGGCGAGGTCGATGCCCGCGGTGACGCCCGCGGCCGTCCACACGGTGTCCGAGCTGCGGACGAAGATCGGGTCGGCGTCGACATCGATCGCGGGAAATTCGCGGGCCAACCGCCCGGCGAAGGCCCAGTGCGTGGTCACCCGCTGCCCGTCCAGCAGCCCCGCCTCGGCCGCCAGGAACGCGCCGGTGCACACCGTGACCACGCGGCGGGCGGTTCCGGCGACGGCCTTGATCCAGCCGATCAGCTCGGCATCCGACCGCGCCGCCTCGACACCACCGCCCCCGGGCAGCACGACCGTGTCAATCTTCTCGCTGGGGTCGTCGGGGTCCGGCAGCGGCGCGGCGGCGAAGGCCAGTCCGGTCGGGGTGGTCACGGGCTGGCCGTCGACGGAGGCCACGACGACGTCGTACCCGCCCCCGGTGAGCAGCGCTGCGCCGGTGAAGACGTCGTGCGGTCCCACCACGTCGAGCGCCTGCACGCCGGGAAAGCCGGCGATGACCACCTTGCGAGCCATAGCCCTAAGTGTTCGGCACACCCCGGCATGTCGTCTACGCCCTACAGCCCACCAATTAGGACATGGGGACCTGGCCCGTGGCGTCCGCGGCGGGCTTGGCAGACTGTCCGCATGGCACAGATAACGTTGCGTGGAAACCCGATCAACACCGTCGGCGAGCTGCCTGCCGTCGGATCTCCGGCGCCGGCCTTCAGCCTGACGGGCGGTGACCTGGGGCCGGTCAGTAGCGACCAGCTCGGCGACAAGGCCGTGGTGCTCAACATCTTCCCGTCCGTGGACACGCCGGTGTGTGCGACCAGCGTCCGGACCTTCAACGAGCGCGCTGCCGCCAGCGGTGCCACGGTGGTGTGCGTGTCAAAAGATCTGCCGTTCGCGTTCGCCCGATTCTGTGGCGCGGAGGGCATCGACAACGTCAAGACGGCTTCGGCGTTCCGCGGCAGCTTCGGCGAGGACTACGGCGTCACCATCAGCGACGGCCCGATGGCGGGGCTGCTCGCCCGCGCCATCGTGGTGGTCGGCGCCGACGGCAAGGTCACCTACACGGAGCTGGTACCGGAGATCGCCCAGGAGCCCGACTACGACGCGGCGCTGGCCGCGGCGGGCTGAGCTGCGAGTCACAACCCAAGCAGTCGGACCGTTTCGGCCCGCATCTCGACTTTGCGCACCTTTCCGGTGACGGTCATCGGAAACTCGTCGACGATGTGGACATAACGGGGAATTTTGTAGTGCGCGAGTTTCCCGGAACAGAAGGCTCGGACGGCGTCGGCGTCCAGAGGCTGACGGTCGGGCAGCATCTTGATCCAGGCGCAGATTTCCTCGCCGTACTTGGTGTCGGGAACGCCGACGACCTGCACGGCGTCGATGTCGGGGTGAGTGTGCAGGAAGTCTTCGATCTCTCGCGGATACAGATTCTCACCGCCACGGATGACTACGTCCTTGATGCGCCCGACGATTTCGCAATAGCCGTCGTCATGCATGACCGCCAGGTCTCCGGTGTGCATCCATCCCTCGCGATCGATGACCTCGCGAGTTCTGCCGTCATCGTGCCAGTAACCCAACATCACCGAGTAGCCGCGGGTGCATAGTTCACCAGGCTGCCCTCGCTTGACGATTTCGCCGGTGCCGGCATCGATAACCTTGATCTCGACGTGCGGATGAGCCCGGCCCACCGTGGTCGTTCGATGCTGTAGGTCGTCGTCGATCCGGGT
Source organism: uncultured Actinomycetota bacterium (assembly GCA_963820045.1). Classification (GTDB taxonomy): domain Bacteria; phylum Actinomycetota; class Actinomycetes; order Mycobacteriales; family Mycobacteriaceae; genus Mycobacterium. Next base: position 788,796 of record CAWFYN010000004.1, on the reverse strand, counting down.
TTGGCAGGACACCGGCGACGTCTCCGTCATTCCATAGGCAATCGACAGCTCCGGCAGCCTCAGTTCGTCGATGCAGCGCTTCATCACCTCAACCGGGCAGGTCGCGCCCGCCATGATCCCGGTCCGCAATGACGACACGTCGCGGCGGGTGAGGTCCGGATGGCCGAGCATCGCGATGAACATCGTGGGCACGCCGTAGAGGCCGGTGCAGCGCTCCTTCTCGATCGCTTCGAGTGTCGCGGCCGGATCGAAGCCGGCCGCCGGAATCACCATCGTGGCCCCGTGGGTGGTGCAGCCCAGATTGCCCATCACCATGCCGAAGCAGTGGTAGAAGGGCACCGGGATGCAGAGCCGATCCCCGGGCCCGAGTCTGATGCATTCGGTGACGAAATAACCGTTGTTCAGAATGTTTCGGTGCGACAGGGTGGCCCCCTTGGGGGAACCCGTTGTGCCCGAGGTGTATTGGACGTTGATCGGATCCGAGGGGCTCAATGCGGCTAACCGGCACTGCAATTCGTCAGGGGTCACCTGTTCGGCGCGCCGTCGCAATCGCTTCCAGTCATCGGTGCCCAGGAAAACGACGTCATCCAGTTCGGGCAGATCGGAACGTCTCTCGCCAATCATTCGGCGGTAGTCGGAGGTTTTGAAAGCCGTCGCGGACACCAGCAGTCGAGTGCCCGAATCCCTTAGCACGTGCGACAACTCGTGAGTGCGGTACGCGGGGTTGACCGAGACGAGGATCGCGCCGACCTTGGCGGTAGCGTACTGGAGGATCGTCCATTCGGGGCAGTTGGGAGACCAAATTCCGACTCGGTCCCCGCGCTGGATGCCGGTGGCCATCAAGGCCCGGGCCAGGCAGTCGATCTCGGCGTTGAGTTCGGCGTAGGTCCATCGCCGGCCCCCGGTGACATCGACAAGCGCCTCGACGTTCGGGTAAGTCAGCGCGGTGCGCTCGAAGTTCGCTCCGATCGTCTCATCCAGCAGGGGGGTGTCGACGGGCCCCGCGGCGTAGGAGTTCACCGCGCGTACTCGCGGCGCAGGTCGGTCTTGAGCACCTTGCCATTGGCAGTGCGCGGCAAGGCATCCACGACCACGACACGGCGAGGACGCTTGTACGCGGCGAGGTGGGCGCGGCAGTGCGTCTCGATCTCGTCGTCGGTCGGCGGATCTGTGGGGTCGCGTGCCACGATCACCGCCATCGGGGTCTCGCCCCATTTTGGGTGGGGCACTCCGATCACCGAAACCTCGGCGACCTTGGCGTGCGCTGCCACGACGTTCTCCACCTCGGCGCTGTAAATGTTCTCACCGCCCGAAATGATCATGTCCTTCTTGCGGTCGACGACATAGATGTAGCCGTCGGCGTCCTGCCGGACCAGGTCGCCGGAGTGAAACCAGCCGCCACGAAAAGCCTCCACGGTCTCGGCGGGCTTGTTCCAATACTCCTTCATCACCAAAGGTCCGCGATAGACGATCTCGCCGATTTCGCCCTGGCCAACGTCGTTCATCTGGTCGTCGACGATGCGGACCTCGACGTTGAGCATCGGGGTGCCCACGGATCCGATCTTGCGGAGCGCATCCTCTCCGCACAGCAGGCAGGTGATGGGACTGCATTCGGTTTGCCCGAAGGCCGCGATGATCTCGGTGTCCGGGAAGGCGTCGAACATCGCGCGCAGCAGGGAGGTTGACGCGGGCGCCGCGCCCCACCACACGCGACGCAGCCGGCTGAGATCCCACGAGCGAAGATCTGGCAGTGCGCAGATCGTCTGCCACTGTGTCGGCGTCATCCAGCAGGACGTGACCCGCTCGCCGACGATCGTTGCCATGACGGTGTGGGGGTCGAAGCCGCTCGACGGTGGGACGACGACCGTGCCACCGGTGAGGAACGTCGGTAACATCCCCGACACGCCGGCGACGTGGAACAGCGGCGCATGCGCCATCCAGCAGTTGTCGTCGCTGCGAAGACCGAGAGTGGCGATCACGCTCAAGGCATGGAGATAGAGGTTGCGGTGGGTGATCACCGCGCCCTTCGGAAAGCCCGTGGTGCCTGATGTGTACATGATGAAGGCGGGCGCGTCGGCGGCAACTCCTGCGTCGACAGCGACACCGTCCGCCGCCGCGACAACGTCGTCCAGACCGTCACCGATCGTCAGGACGGTGCCGATGGAGGGTGCTTTGGTGCGCGCCTGCGCGACGGCCGGTGCGCAGGCAAGGTCTACGACGACCGCAACCGACCCACTATCTGCGAGCACATACGCGACCTCGTCTGCGGCGAGGCGGAAGTTGACGGGCACCACAACTGCGCCCAGCCGCAGGGTGGCAAGCCAGGCTTCGATCAGCTCAAGGCAATTCAGACCTACCACTGCGACGCGGTCGCCCGGACGAACCCCATTCGCGGATAGCACGATTGTCAGCCGCGTCACCCGCTCGTTCAGCTGCGAAAAAGTACACCGCCGGCGCGGATCGACAAAGGCCAGATCGTCGGGCCGGACTCGGGCATGCCCGGCCAGGACATCGCTGAGTGTGATGCCGGTGCCAGCCACGAGATTCAATCTTGGTTCCTACAGGCCCGCACGTTCGGCCAGGAGCGCGCGGTGGCGGGCGCTGCCGCCGAATAGCGCCTCGGTGGTCTTGGCCCGACGGAAGTACATATGCAGATTGTGCTCCCAGGTGAAGGCGATGCCGCCGTGGACTTGGATGGCGGTTCCGGCGCACAACACATAGGTATCTGCGGCCTGAGCCTTGACCAGAGGGGCCGCAATCTGCAGCCCGTCGCCGCCGGCGGCGCTCATCGCGGCGAACATCACCGCTGCGCGAGTCGCGTCGATCTCGATGAGCATCTCGGCGCAGGCGTGCTTGATCGCCTGGAATGATCCGATCGGACGGTCGAATTGCTTTCGATTGCGAACATATTCGACTGAAAGCTCCAGACAGGCCTCCGCGCCGCCGAGCATCTCGGCGGCCAGCAGCATCCGCGCCACATCCAGCACGCGTTCGGCGTCATCGGGGGAGCCCGCCGTCAGGGCATCGGCCGGGGCCTGCATCAGCTGCAGCTTGGCAACGGGGCGGGTGAAGTCGAACGAGGGCAGCGGGACGACCGTGACGCCGGGAGCGTCGGCGGTGACGACGTGCAGTCTCACGGCGGTGTCGTCGAAGGCCGGGACGACAAAAACGTCGGCGAAGCGGCCATGCAACACCGGGGCGCACACGCCGGTGAGCACAACCCGGCCGCCGTGACGCTGTGCCCGCACCGTCGCTGATGGCCCGTCGGTCAAGCGATGGCCGGTGGCCGCGAACGCGCCGATCTGTTCGCCGGAAAGCAGGCCGGGCAGCAGGCTTTTGCGTTGCTCGTCATCGCCCAGCCGGAGAATCGCTTCGATCGCGAACGTCGTCGCCGCGAAGGGAACGGGGGTCAGCACGCGGCCCAGCTCGCTGAACGCGATCGCGGTCTCGACGAGAGTGGCGCCTACTCCGCCATACTCCGACGGCGTGTGCAGCGCGGGCAGCTCCATCTCGGTACACAGCCGCGGCCAGAGCCGGCTGTCGTGGCCGCCGGCGGCGGCCGCTTCTCTCATGCGCGGGCCATCAGCGTGGTCGCGCAGGAAGCCACGCAGCGATGCGCGGAAGTCGTCCTGTTCGGTGCTGTAACGGAAGTCCATTCGGGTCAGCCCTGCCTGGCTTCCCGGCGCGGCTCTTTGGGGAGCCCGAGTAGTTGCTCGCCGATCACATTACGTTGGATTTGCGAACTGCCGGCGTAGATCGTGGCCGCCCGGGCGTAGAGCAGCTCATCCATCCAGCAAGCGGGGGAGTTCGGCGTGCCCGCTTCCGGGACCAGGCGCGCGCCGCCGTTCCCGGGCCCCAGCGGGCACAGCGCATCCAGTTCCAAGATTTCGGCGGCGAGATCGGTATAGCGCCGGAAGTATTCGCTCCAGATGACCTTGGTGATCGCGGTCTCGGCGCCCGGCAGTCGCCCGTTCAGCGACAAGGTGAGGCCACGGTAGCCCCGGTACCGCATGATCTGTATCCGGGAAAAGCACCACGCCAGTCCGTTTCGGATATGCGGGTCAGTGTTCATTCCGCGTTCGCGGGCAAGTTCGCACAGCCGCTCGAAGTCGCGACCGAAATCAATGGCCGCGGTGGTGAGTTGCGAACCGCGTTCGAACCCGAGCAGCGTCATCGCGGTCGGCCAGCCGTTGCCAACCCCGCCCACGACGTTGGCGGAGCCGGTGCGGGCATCGGTGAAAAAGACCTCGCTGAACGACGAGTGACCGGCCGCGTTGACGATCGGCCGGACCTCGACGCCCGGTTGTCCCATCGGCACCAGCAGGAAGGACAGACCCTTGTGCTTGGGTGCATCGGGATCGGTGCGCGCCAGCACGAAGATCCAGTTAGCGGTGGGACCGGCTGACGTCCAGATCTTCTGCCCGTTGATCACCCAGTCATCACCGTCGAGCACACCCCTGGTTCGCACCGATGCCAGATCGGAGCCGGCCTCGGGCTCCGAGAATCCCTGGCACCAACGATCTTCACCGGTGAGGATGCGTGGCAGGAAATGCGTCTTCTGCGCCTCCGACCCCAGGGCGATCAGCGTGTTGCCCAATAGATCGATCCCAAGCAGGTCGTTTTCGGCACGCTCGGGCGCCCCGGCCCGGGTGAATTCCTCAGCCAGGACCACCTGTTCGAGGGGGGAGAGTCCGCCCCCGCCGTATTCCGTAGGCCAGGAGACGGCAACCAGGCCGCTGGCGGACAGAGCCCGCCGCCAGCGCAACTCGAACGCTTCCCGCTCGGCCGGCGGCAATGCTCCGGGTCCCGACCACCCGGCCGGGAGGTGTTCAGCCAGGAATGCGCGGATTCGACAGCGGAAAGCTTCCGCTTCGGGCGGGTAGGTGATGTCCACTGATGGCGCCCGGATTCACGGGTTCTGCTTGGTCGCGGGCAGGATCTCCGGCGCGCCGCGCCAGTCGTCGAGTCCGTACTCGACCGTTCCATATGAAAGCTTCCCGCCGGTGACTTCACCCCAGTGAGCGTGATTGAGTTGGTGGATCTTGAAGCAACCGTCGAGCGCTGTGGTGAAGCCCATGGCATCCACGGTTTGGTTCACCGACTCCTTGATGAGCAGCGCGGCCATCGTAGGGACCTTGGCGATCCGGCGAGCGAATTCGATTGTGCTGTTGCTTAATTCGCTTACCGGGAACACCTTGCTGACCATCCCCAGCGTGTGCGCTTCGTCGGCGCCGATGCAGTCGCCGGTGAGCAGAAGTTCCTTTGCTTTGCGCGGTCCGAACTCCCACGGATGGCCGAAGTACTCGACCCCGCACATGCCGAGCCGTGTCCCGACGACGTCAGCGAACACGGCGTCCTCACTTGCGACGATCAGGTCGCAGCACCAGGCCAGCATCAGGCCCGCCGACAGGACGGTGCCGTGCACCTGGGCGATGGTGATCTTGCGGAGGTTCCGCCACCGCTTCGTATTTTCGAAGTAGTAATGCCACTCCTGACGATTGCGCGACTCGACCCCGCCGAACGTGCCGCCGTTGCACTGATAGGTGGGGTGTTGGCCCGGGCCCGGTGAGCGTTCGCGGACATCGTCGGCGGACCCGAGGTCGTGGCCGGCCGAGAACGCAGGACCCGCCGCCCGCAGGATCACCACCCTGACCGTGTCGTCGGCTTCGGCAAGCTCGAAGGCGGCGCCCAACTCCACCAGCATTCCGCGCGTCTGCGCGTTGCGTTGTCTCGGGCGATCCAGGGTGATCGCCGCGATACGACCGTCGTCGAGCGTCTCGTACCTGATGAAGTCGAATTGCGGCACGGAACTCTCCCGCTGACCGACCGGATCGAGTCCGGTGAGGTTCATGGCGGCTCCTTTTACTGCTCACTGCGCGCTGAACGGGTGATCTGTGCGAGGTTACGCGGCACCTCGTCACGATGTCCATAGCCAATACGCGCCGATATTGACAGGGGGACGACAAATCACCAAGCAAATTGGCACTTGTGTGTAGTGAAGTATCTTGCTAGTACTGTGGTATACCTACAGGAGCAGGCTCGCCGCTAACGAGAATCGGGGAAGGGTTGACCCATGGAGATCGGAATATTCCTGATGCCCGCCCATCCACCGGAGCGCTCCCTCTACGACGCCACCCAGTGGGACCTCGACATGATCGAGCTGGCCGACCAACTCGGATACGTCGAAGCGTGGGTCGGCGAACATTTCACCGTGCCCTGGGAGCCGATCTGCGCCCCCGACCTTCTGTTGGCGCAGGCACTGCTGCGGACGAAGTCCATCAAGCTCGCGCCCGGCGCGCATCTGCTGCCGTACCACCACCCGGTCGAATTAGCCCATCGTGTGGCCTATTTCGATCACCTCGCTCAGGGCCGATTCATGTTGGGCGTGGGGGCCAGTGGAATTCCGGGCGACTGGGCACTGTTCGACGTCGACGGAAAGAACGGCGAGCATCGCGAGATGACGCGTGAAGCACTGGAAATCATGCTGCGCATCTGGACCGAAGACGAGCCCTGGGAGCATCGCGGAAAGTACTGGAACGCCAACGGAATCGCGCCGATGTTCGAGGGCTTGATGAAGCGTCATATCAAGCCATTTCAGAAGCCCCACCCACCCATCGGCGTCACCGGGTTCAGTGCGGGCTCCGAGACCCTCAAGCTCGCCGGCGAGCGCGGCTACCTACCGATGAGCCTTGACCTCAACACCGAATACGTCGCGTCACACTGGGACGCGGTGTTGGAAGGCGCGGCGCGCAGCGGCCGGACTCCGGATCGGCGTGATTGGCGGTTAGTCCGCGAGGTTTTCGTCGCCGAAACCGACGAGCAGGCCTTCCGCTACGCCGTAGACGGCACGATGGGACGCAACATGCGTGAATATGTGCTGCCGACCTTCCGCATGTTCGGCATGACCAAGTTCTATAAGCACAACCCATCGGTGCCCGACGACGACGTGACGCCGGAATACCTCGCCGAGAACACCTTTGTGGTCGGTTCGGTGGAGACGGTGATCGACAAACTCGAGGCCACCTACGACCAGGTGGGCGGGTTCGGCCACCTCCTGGTCCTCGGATTCGACTACGTCGAAAACCCGGGCCCGTGGAAGGAGTCACTACGGCTGCTGGCCGAAGAAGTCATGCCCAGACTCAACGCCCGCATTGCCAAGAAACCCCTCGCCGCGATCGTCTAGCGGTTTACCGGCCGGGAAGGGACACGCAATGGCGGATTGTCAGGTGACCGTTGATTATTCGGACGGAACGCACAAGACGATGCCGGTGCGGCCGGACCAGACGGTCCTAGATGCCGCCGAAGAGCACGGCGTGGCCATCGTCAGCGAATGCCAAAGCGGAATCTGTGGCACGTGTGTGGCCACCTGCACTGCCGGCCAGTACGAGATGGGGCGCACCGAGGGCCTGTCCGATGTGGAGCGGGCGGCGCGAAAGATCCTGACCTGCCAGACGTTTGCAAGCTCTGATTGCCGCATCGAACTGCAGTATCCGGCCGACGACAACGCCGCGCTGCTGGTTGCCTGTGACGGCGTGGTGACCGGCGTCGACTTGTTGTCGCCCAGCACCGCGGTGCTGCGGGTGGATGTCTCGTCGAAGGCCGGAGCCCTGAATTACCGGGCCGGTCAGTTCGCCCAGCTGCAGGTACCCGGCACCAACACGTGGCGTAACTACTCCTACGCGCATCCCGCCGACGGCAGCGGCCAACTGGAATTCATCATCCGGCTGCTGCCGGACGGGGTGATGTCGAACTATCTGCGCGACCGCGCGCGGCCGGGCGACCATATCGGCTTGCGGTGCAGCAAGGGCACCTTCGGACTGCGCCCCGTCGTTCGGCCGGTGATCCTGGTCGCCGGCGGCACGGGTTTGTCGGCGATCCTGTCGATGGCCCAGAGCCTGGGCCCGGACACCGCCCACCCCGTCTACCTGCTCTACGGCGTGACCTCCGCCGAAGACCTGTGCAAGCTCGACGAGCTCAAGGCGCTCAGGGACCGTGTGCCCGCGGTTGAGGTGCACGTCATCGTCGCGCGCCCGAACGCCGAATGGCATGGACGGACAGGACTCGTCACGGATCTCCTGGACGAGCGAATGCTGTCCGGCGGCGACGCCGACGTGTATCTGTGCGGTCCGGCCCCGATGGTCGCCGCGACGCGATCCTGGCTGGACGACAACGGTTTCCATCGCGTCGGGCTCTATTACGAGAAGTTCGTTCCCAGTGGGGCAGCGCGGCGCCGCAGCCCGGCTCAGCTCGATCACGCAAGTCTCGACATCGCCGAGGTGCGCAGACGCGGCCGCGGGACGGCGGTGGTCATCGGCGGCAGCATCGCGGGCATCGCCGCGGCCAAGGTGCTCACCGAGACTTTCGATCGGGTCATCGTTCTGGAAAAGGACGATCCGCATCGTCGGCGTGAGGGCCGGCCGGGTGCGGCACAGGGGTGGCACCTGCACCACTTGCTGACCGCCGGACAGATCGAATTGGAACGCTTCTTTCCCGGCATCGTCGACGACATGGTGCGCGAGGGCGCGTTCAAGGTCGACATGGCGGCTCAGTACCGAATCCGCTTGGGGGGGACTTGGAAAAAGCCCGGCACCAGCGACATCGAGATCATCTGTGCCGGCCGGCCGCTGCTCGAGTGGTGCGTACGGCGCCGCCTCGACGACGAGCCGCGGATCGACTTCCGCTACGAGTCGGAGGTGGCCGACCTCGTCTTCGACCGCGCGCACAACGCCATTGTCGGAGTCGCTGTCGACAAAGACGGCGATTTCGATGTGGTACCCGCCGAATTCGTCGTTGACGCATCGGGCAAGAACACCCGGGTGCCGGAATTCTTGGATCGCATCGGTATCGGAGCTCCCGAAGTCGAGCAGGACATCATCAATTGCTTCTACTCGACGATGCAGCACCGGGTTCCGCCGGAGCGACAGTGGCAGGACAAGGTCATGGTGATCTGCTACGCCTACCGCCCCTACGAGGACACCTACGCCGCGCAGTACTACACCGACAGCTCGCGCACCATCCTTTCGACATCACTGGTGGCCTACAACTGCTATTCGCCACCGCGCACCGCCCGGGAGTTTCGCGAGTTCGCCGATCTGATGCCGTCGCCGGTGGTGGGGGAGAACATCGACGGGCTGGAGCCCGCCTCGCCGATCTACAACTTCCGCTATCCGAACATGCTGCGGCTGCACTACGAGAAGAAACGTAACCTGCCACGGTCGCTGCTAGCTGTGGGGGACGCGTACACCAGCGCCGACCCAGTGTCCGGGCTGGGTATGAGTCTGGCGCTCAAGGAAGTTCGAGAGATGCAGCTCCTGCTGGGCAAATGCGATCCGGGGCACCCGGATCTTCCACGCCGCTACTACAAGTCGATTGCGAAGATGGCCGACACGGCGTGGTTCGTGATCCGCGAGCAAAATCTGCGCTTCGACTGGATGAAGGACGTGGACAAGAAGCGCCCGTTCTATTTCCGGCTGCTCACCTGGTATATGGATCGTCTGGTGGAGTTGGTGCACGACGATCTCGACGCGTATCGCGAGTTCTTGGCCGTCCTTCATCTCGTCAAGCCGCCGCTGGCGCTGATGACGCCCCGGATGGCGAGCCGCGTCATCGGTAAGTGGGCGCGTACCCGATTGTCGGGGCAGAAGACGCTTATCGCCCGCAACTACGAAAATCGCACGGCACCGATCGCCGATCCCGCACACGGGCTTGTGGCCGTTGGTGGTTCGGTGCCGAGCCAAGCACCGTAGATTCCCCGACGAAGAAAGGCGAAGATGTCGCAGGTTCACCGATTCCTGGACTGCCGGGGCACCCGGATTCATGCCGTCGAGGACGGCGAGGGACCGCTGGTTGTGCTGCTGCACGGGTTTCCAGAGTCCTGGTATTCGTGGCGTCATCAGATTCCCGCGCTGGCCGCCGCGGGCTACCGCGTGGTGGCGATCGATCAGCGCGGCTACGGGCGTTCGTCGAAATACCGCGTGCAATCTGCTTACCGCATCAAGGAACTGGTCGGAGATGTCATTGGTGTGATCGACGCTTACGGCGCGGACAGGGCCGTCGTGGTGGGTCACGACTGGGGTGCGCCCGTCGCTTGGACGTTCGCGTGGCTGCACCCGGACCGGTGCGCCGGCGTCGTCGGCATCAGCGTTCCGTTCGCCGGTCGCGGCGTGATTGGCTTGCCGGGCAGCCCTTTCGGCGAACATCGTCCCAACGACTACCATGTGGAGCTCGCGGGCGAGGGCCGGATTTGGTACCAGGACTACTTCTCCGCGCAGGACGGCATCATCGCCGAGATCGAAGAGGATGTGCGCGGGTGGCTGCTCGGGCTGACCTACACGGTCTCCGGCGAGGGGATGATCGCGGCCACCAAGGCGGCGGTCGACGCCGGCGTCGACCTCGCCTCCATGGACCCCATCGACGTGATCCGCGCCGGCCCGCTCTGCATGGCCGAAGGCGCAAAGCTCAAGGACGCCTTCATCTATCCGGAATCGATGCCGGCCTGGTTCACCGATGCCGATGTCGATTTTTACGCCGCCGAGTTCGAGCGCTCCGGTTTCGGCGGACCGCTGAGCTTCTATCACAACATCGACAACGACTGGCACGACCTGGCCGACCAGGAAGGCGAGCCGCTCACGCCACCCGCCTTGTTCATCGGCGGGCAGTACGACGTCGGCACCACCTGGGGCGCCGAGGCGATCGAGCGTGCGCACGAAGTCATGCCGAACTACCGAGGCACCCACATGGTGGCCGATGTCGGGCATTGGATTCAGCAGGAAGCACCCGAGCAGACCAACCGGTTATTGCTGAATTTCCTTGGCGAGCTTGGAGAACGGCAACGCGGATGAGAACAACGGATGTGCGGGTGCTGCGCGCGATTACCGCGATGGCGGCGGGGCAGCCCGTGGTCGTCAGTGATGATTCCGACGGTGACGGCTACCTTGTCTTCGCCGCCGAAGCCGCGACGCCACGGCTGCTCGCTTTCATGGTTCGCCATACCTCCGGGTATGTCCGGGTCGCGCTGCCGGGTACCGAATGCGAGCGGCTCAACCTCCCGCCGATGTGCCACCGTGACGACGCGCACCGGGTGTCGGTCGACTTTCGCGGGACGGGAACCGGAATCTCGGCAAGGGATCGCGCCCGCACCGTCGCCGCATTGGCATCCGCGGCATCTGAGGCTTCGGATTTCCTTCGTCCGGGACACGTCGTCGTGTTGCAGGCGTCCACGCGCGGGGTGCTTGACCGGCACGGGCCCGCGGAGGCGGCGGTCGACCTCGCCGGCCTTGCGGGACGGCGGCGCGCCGCGGCGCTGTGTGAGATCGTCTCCCGCCGTAGGCCCACACTGATGGCCCGCGGTAGTGAGCTGACCGAATTCGCCGTCGAACACGGGCTGGCCATCGTCTCAATCGATGAGCTTGTAGCCTATCGCCGCCGGACCGAACCCCAGGTGGTCCGGCTGACGGAAGCCGTATTGCCCACCTGGGCGGGCGATTCGCGCGTCATCGGCTTCCGAGATGTACACGACGGCGGCGAGCATCTGGCGATCATCATCGGCTCTGCCGATGCCGGAGTGCCCGTGCCGCTGCACGTCCACATCGAGTGCCTGTCAGGGGACGTCTTCGGGTCGACAGCGTGCCGATGCGGCGAAGAACTCAATAGCGCGCTGGCAAGGATGTCGGCGCAGCGTAGCGGCGTCGTCGTCTACCTACGCCCGCCCGGACAGCCACGGGCCTGCGGCCTCTTCGCCCGCCACGACGCGACGGGTGAGATGCCGGAGACCGTAGCCTGGATCCTGCGCGATCTCGGGGTGTATGCCCTCGAACTCTCCGATGACATGCCAGGATTTGGCCTTGTGATGTTCGGGGCAATTCGCGAGCACGGGCTAGTAGCTGACGCGTTGGCGGCTGCGGGTTGAGCCATCCAGACCTGGCCGGTAAGGCCGCGATTGTCACCGGCGCCGGCGCCGGGATCGGTCTGGCGGTGGCGGAGCGCCTCGCTGCGGAGGGCTGTAGCGTGCTCTGCGCGGACATCGACGGCGCTGCGGCCGATGCGGTCGCACGAAAAATCGGTTCTGGCGCAATCGGTTATCGGGTCGACGTCAGCGACGAGAAACAGGTCATCGGCATGGTCAACGCTTGCGCCACGTCGTTCGGCGGCCTCGACAAACTCGTCGCCAATGCGGGTGTCGTTCATATGGCTTCGCTCATCGACACCACCGTCGAGGATTTCGATCGTGTCATCGCGATCAATCTCCGTGGCGCCTGGCTGTGCACCAAACATGCGGCACCGAAAATGACCGAGCGGGGCGGGGGAGCGATCGTCAATATGTCGTCACTCGCCGGCCATATCGCCGTCGGCGGCACCGGAGCGTATGGCATGTCGAAGGCCGGCATCGGCCACCTCAGCCGCATCACCGCCGCCGAACTGCGTTCGTCCAACATCCGCGCCAACGCGCTGCTGCCGGCCTTTGTCGACACCCCGATGCAGCAGACCGCGATGGCGATGTTCGACGAAGCGCTCGGCCAAGGCGGCGCGCGCACGATGATCGCCCGCCTGCAGGGCCGCATGGCCGCGCCGGAGGAGATGGCCGGCATCGTGGCATTCCTGCTGTCCGACGACGCGTCGATGATTACGGGAACCACTCAGATCGCCGACGGCGGAACTATCGCCGCGCTGTGGTGAGCGGCAGCGACGGGCGCAATCTCGCGCGAGACATGAACCAGGGCGACGATCTCCGGCGTGTCGTGTGCGTTATTCAAGTGTCGCGGAGAGCGCGCCATTCACGCCCTTGATCGCCGCGCTGCGGTGATCTCGACCTAGGATTCGAACCGGCTGGTCAGAATGGACAACGCGATCGCGGTGATTTCGTCGGCAACTCCGGCGTAGCGCGTGAGATGCCATGTGCGAGCTACATCTTCGATGAAGCTGAGCGCCGCCGCAACAAGCAGTCGCGCTTCGGCGACGGTCACCTGCGGGACCACTTTGCCGATGAGGTCGATCCACACAGCCTCGCGATCGGCCTGGTTTCTCAGGTAGCCGTCGCGCACTTCGTCCGAAGCATGTGACAGCTCAGTGACGGAAACCGCAACCAGATCCGGGGCATCCAGACTGATGCGGACATGGCCCTCAACCAGCCCGTTCAGACGTTGCGCCGCATCAGAATTCGCGCGTATGGCACGGATGCATTCGAGACTCCACCACTCATCGAGGCGGCGGATGAGCGCATCCAAAATGGCTTGCTTGGAGGAGAAGGAGCGATACAGCCCAGGGCCCGCGATCCCGGCTCCTTTGCCGATCTCGCTGGTGCTGACGGCCGGATAACCTTGCGCGCGGAACAGTCGTGCGCCCGCGGCGAGCAGGGTCTCGTAACGGGAGAACAGCACAGCTTCCTCGCCGCGCGCAGTGTCGAGAGGCCGCAACTCACAGACCGGGGGCGTCCTCGCCGCAGCAATGCAGGCTTGGTACAGGCGCTCTTCGAGCTCATCGGCCGGAAGCGTCAGATTGTGCCTTCCCAGGCTGGTCAGCGTGCTGGATACGGCCCACGCCCGCAGCTCCGAGTGCTGTGGGCTCAGACCGGGCACCTCCAGGAGGACGCTTTCGCGCATGCCGGCGACGATCGCGTTGATGCGTCGCCGAACCTCCGCGCGGTCACCCTCGTTGAGATAACGGGCTTCCCGTTGCCACAACACCGTCAAGGAACGTGACGCCACGGCCGCTGCGATCAGATCCGGCAAATCGACGTTCAGTGGCCGGGGTGTCGGCTCCGCCTCGCCATCGCTGAGACGACGCGCTCTCCGGTACTGATCCTGGCCGGTTCGGATCGCTTCGGCCAGCAACGCCTGCTTGTTGTCGTAGTGCCGATACAACGCACGCGCGGTGACCCCCGCCGCCTCGGCGATGTCCTCCAACTTGACCGAATGGAAGCCGCGATCGATGAAGAGCCCAACGGCCTGCTCCAGAATCTGCTGCTTTCGGTCTTTCGGGCGGCGCCTAACGGGCTGGGCGACGGTCTCCATCGACTCGAACCCCCTTCGTGTGCGCCGTAATTACAAATCCTGCCAGAAACATCGTCTACAGCTTCATCCCGCTCTGCCGCTCGAAGTCCGCGAGGTCAAAGTAGTCGCTGAAGCGGGTGATCTTGCCGTTCTTGACCTCGAACACGCCGGTCACCGGGAGCACGACTTTCCGGCCGTCGGTCATCGTGAAGTAGTCGATGCGTTCGGCGAGCACCAGACCGGGCTCCGCGGCCAGCGTGAGGATGTCGAGCTTGGCGTCGGAGAACGCGTCCAGAAATGCCTGGAACACCGCGCGTATGCCGACGATCCCCTCGATCGGCTTGACCGGGACGTTGTGGTAGACCGCGTCGTCGGCAAAGCCGCCACAGATGCTTTCGAGACTGCGCGACTGCCAGGACCCGAGAAAGTCTCGGACGACCTTCTCGCTGGCTTCCTTGGTATCGGTCATACAAATGACTCCTCGTCGGGTGTCGCCGCAGCACAGTCGCGGACGCGGACATCCATTCGGTGCCCGAACGGTACTACCAAGATACATCATTACACATAAGTAGCTATTTGCTTCGCTATTTACGAATTTGTCGGCGACAAACATGCGTATCGGCTATGGACATGAGGACCGCGCGCCGCGTACCCTCGCGGATGTCGCTAGTCCACTTCGACCTGCCCGGGGGACAACGTGAGCAGCTCCATCCGACGACACAGCATCGAATCCAGGCGGTGCGCGCCGCGATGGTGACGATGGTCGGTCAGGCGACTTATCCGGTGTTGAGACCAGTCCACGCGATGGGTGACTTCTTCGCGATGGCGCTGGACACGATCGTGTCCATATTCAGGCGACCGTTCGCGTGGCGTGAATACATCTTGCAGTGCTGGTTCGTGGCGCGGGTGTCGACGCTGCCCGGGGTGTTGATGACGATCCCGTGGGCGGTGATTTCGGGATTCCTCTTCAACGTCCTGCTGACCGATATCGGTGCCGCAGATTTTTCCGGCACCGGCTGTGCGATCTTCACGGTGGACCAAAGCGCCCCGATAGTCACGGTGTTGGTGGTCGCGGGCGCCGGCGCCACCGCCATGTGTGCCGATCTGGGTGCGCGCACCATTCGTGAGGAACTCGACGCGCTGCGGGTCATGGGCATCAATCCGATCCAGGCGCTGGCGGTTCCCCGTGTGCTTGCGGCCACGACGGTCTCCCTGGCGCTGAGTTCGGTGGTGACCGCGACAGGTCTCATCGGCGCGTTCTTCTGCTCCGTATTTCTCATGCACGTCTCGGCCGGCGCATGGGTGTCGGGTCTGACCACCCTGACCCACACGATCGACGTCATCATCTCGATGATCAAAGCGACGTTATTCGGGCTGATGGCGGGGCTGATCGCGTGCTACAAGGGCATGTCGGTCGGCGGTGGCCCGGCCGGTGTCGGCAGGGCGGTGAACGAGACGGTGGTGTTTGCCTTCATCGTCTTGTTCGTCATCAACATCATCGTCACCGCCGTCGGTATGCCGTTCATGGTGTCGTGAGGTGAACCGATGACGGTCAGTGTCCCGAGCAGCCCTACGCAGGTGCATCGCCTCGCGAAAACCATTGCGGGCGAATGGACTCGGATGGGATCACAGGTGCGGTTCTACGTCAGCGCCGTCGCGGGGATTCCTGACGCTGTCATGAACTACCGCGGCGAGCTGCTGCGGGTGATCGCGCAAATGGGTTTGGGCGTCGGAACTCTCGCAGTGATCGGTGGAACGGTGGTCATCGTCGGGTTCTTGGCGATGACCACGGGCGCAATCGTGGCGGTGCAGGGTTACAACCAGTTCGCATCCGTGGGTGTCGAAGCCCTGACCGGCTTTGCGTCCGCCTTCTTCAATACCAGGGAGATTCAGCCGGGAACCGTCATGGTCGCGCTGGCCGCCACCGTCGGAGCCGGCGCCACCGCACAGCTGGGGGCGATGCGGATCAACGAGGAAATCGATGCGCTCGAGGTGATCGGTATCCGCAGTGTCAGTTACCTGGCCAGCACGCGAGTGCTGGCCGGGGTGGTCGTGGCCATTCCGCTATTTTGCGTGGGGCTCACGACGGCGTACCTCGCCGCTCGCATCGGCACCACGGCCGTCTATGGACAAGGGTCCGGTGTCTACGACCATTACTTCAACACGTTCCTTCGCCCGACCGATGTGCTCTGGTCGTCGTTTGAGGTCGTGGTGGTCGCCCTGATGATCATGCTGGTGTGTACCTATTACGGGTACACCGCGCACGGCGGCCCCGCCGGGGTCGGCGAAGCCGTTGGCCGGGCCGTGCGCGCCTCGATGGTCCTCGCGTCGATCGCGATCGTCGTTATGACGCTCGCCATCTATGGTCAGTCCCCGAACTTCCACCTGGCGAGCTAGTGGCATGAGTCGCGCGCCAAATAGCCACCGACTGCACGACGCATGGTGGACGCTGATTCTGTTCGCGGTGATCGGTGTGGTTGTCATCGTGACGGCGGTGTCCTTCAGCGGCACCCTGCGGTCCTACGTGCCGGTGACGCTGACCGCGGACCGCTCCGGGCTGGTGATGGACACCGGTGCCAAGGTGATGATGCGCGGCGTGCAGGTGGGCCGGGTCAACCAGATCGACCAGGTCCGTCAGGACAAGAACGGAACCAGTCTCAAACTAGAGATCGAGCCCGACCAGATCCGTTACATCCCAGCCAATGTCGAGGCACAGATTAGCGCCACGACCGCGTTCGGCGCCAAGTTCGTCGACCTGGTGATACCGCAGAATCCGAGTCGTGCGCGGCTGTCCGCCGGTGCGGTAGTGCATTCGAAGAACGTCAGCACGGAGATCAACACCGTCTTCGAGAACGTCGTCGACCTGCTCAACATGATCGATCCACTCAAACTGAACGCGGTGCTGACCGCGGTGGCCGATGCCCTCCGTGGGCAAGGCGAACGGATAGGCAAGGCCACCACCGACCTCAACCAGGTGCTGCAGGCACTCAACGCGCGCAGCGAGACCATCCGCCAGGACTGGCGATCCCTCAAAAACTTCGGCGACACCTATAGTGCTGCCGCCCAGGACGTCCTGACGATCCTGAACGCCGCCAGCACGACCAGCACGACCGTCGTGAATCATTCCAGTCAACTGGATGCCTTGCTGCTCAACGTCATCGGTTTCTCGAATTCCGGAGCCAACCTGCTCGGTTACAGCAGGGAAAATCTCGTCGCATCGGTCAATATCCTCGAGCCTACGACCAACCTGCTCCTCAAATACAACCCCGAGTACACCTGCTTCCTGCAGGGCACCAAGTGGTATCTCGACAACGGCGGCTATTCGGCGTGGGGCGGTGCCGACGGCAGGACGCTGCAACTCGATGTCGCGCTGTTGTTGGGCAATGACCCTTATGACTATCCCGACAACCTGCCGCTAGTCGCCGCCAGGGGTGGCCCGGGCGGAAAGCCGGGCTGTGGGTCACTCCCGGATGCGACAAAGAACTTCCCGGTGCGCGAGCTGGTCACCAACACCGGGTGGGGGACCGGGCTCGATATCAGGCCCAACCCCGGCATCGGGCATCCCTGCTGGGCTGACTATTTCCCGGTGACCCGCGCCCAGCCCAAGCCGCCCTCGATTCGCCAGTGCATTCCGGGGCCGGCAATCGGGCCGAACCCCGGTGCGCCGCCCTACGGCGCGGCGCTGTATGGACCGGGCGGAGTGCCTCTGTGGCCGGGGGTGCCGCCGGCTCCACCGCCGGCCGAGGCCGGCCCGGCGCCGCCACCCTGACCGCAAACGAGACCACCAAAGACCTGGCAGGAGAAGAATTATGCAGGAGAACCTCAGAGGTGTCGTAGTGCGCCTCGGCATCTTCCTGTCGGTTTGCCTGCTGACCGCGTCGTTGCTGGTTGCCGTTTTCGGGGAGGTGCGTTTCGGTGACGGCAAGACGTATTACGCCGAGTTCACCAACGTGTCCAACCTCAGGCAGGGCAAGTTGGTCCGCATCGCCGGCGTTGAAGTCGGCAAGGTCGAGAAGATCTCGATCAACCCGGACGCGACGGTGCGGGTTGAGTTCACCGCCGACAATTCGGTCACCCTCACGCAGGGAACCCAGGCGGTGATCCGATACGACAACCTGTTCGGAGACCGCTACCTGGCACTGGAAGAGGGTCCCGGTGGCCTGGCGATACTTAGTGCGGGCCAAACGATTCCGCTGGCGCGGACTAAACCGGCGCTGGATCTGGATGCCCTGATCGGCGGTTTCAAGCCACTGTTTCGTGCGCTGAATCCTGAGCAGGTGAATGCGCTGAGCGAACAGTTGCTGGCGACGTTTCAGGGTCAGGGCCCGCCGATCGCGTCGTTTCTGGATCAGGCTGCGGCCGTGACCAATACATTGGCCGACCGGGACCAGCTCATCGGTCAGGTGGTCAACAACCTGAACGTGGTACTGGGTTCACTTGGGGGCCAAAGTGATCGGTTGGACAAGGCGGTGACGTCGCTATCGCAGTTGGTGCACGGGCTCGCCGAACGCAAGTCCGATATCTCCAACGCCGTGGCCTACACGAACGCGGCTGCCGCTTCGATCACCGACCTGCTGTCGCAAGCGCGCGCGCCGTTTGCGAAGGTGGTTCACGAGACCGATCGGGTCGCAGATGTCGCACTCGCCGACCACGACTACCTCGACAATCTGCTCAACACACTGCCGGACAAATACCAGGCGCTGGTCCGCCAGGGCATGTACGGCGACTTCTTCGCCTTCTACCTATGCGATGTCGTGCTCAAGGTCAACGGCAAAGGCGGCCAACCCGTGTACATCAAGGTGGCCGGTCAGGCCACCGGACGGTGTGCGCCGAAATGAAGTCTTTCGCGGAACGCAACCGGCTGATCATCGGCGCAGTCGGCATCGTGTCAATCGCCGGAGTTGTGCTGGCCGCGCTGCAATACCAGAAGCTGCCGTTCCTCGATCAGGGTAAAAGTGTTTCCGCCTATTTCGCCGACGCCGGCGGGCTGCGAACCGACAACACCGTGGAAGTCTCTGGCTACCCGGTGGGAAAAGTGTCCAGCATCGAGCTCGAAGGACCTGGCGTCTTGGTCAAATTCCGGGTTGACAACAACATTCGGCTCGGAAACCGCACCGAGGTGGCGATCAAAACCAAGGGCCTATTGGGCAGCAAGTTCCTTGACGTGCTACCGCGTGGCGAGGGTCGGCTGGACGGACCCATCCCCATCGAGCGGACAATGTCGCCCTACCAGTTACCCGACGCCTTGGGCGATTTGGCCACCACGATCAGCGGGCTGAACACCAACCGGCTGTCCGAATCGCTGGACACAATGGCGCAAACCTTTTCCGACACGCCGGCGGATTTCAGGAGCGCGCTACGAGGGGTGGCCCGCCTCGCCCAAACACTCGATGAGCGCGACACCCAACTGCGTGGCCTGCTGGACAACGCGGCCAAAGCGACCGGGGTGCTGGCCAAACGCACCGACCAGATCGTCGCCCTGGTGCGCGACACCAACGCGCTGTTGATACAGCTGCGGACACAAAGCGGTGCCCTAGACCAGATCTGGACGAATATCTCGACGGTGTCGCGGCAATTGCAGGGCTTTATCGCCGAGAACCGGCAGCAGCTCCGGCCGGCGCTGGACAAGCTCAACGGGGTGCTGGCAATCGTCGAAAACCGCAAGGAACGGGTGCAAAAGGCCATCCCGCTGATCAACTCCTACGTCATGTCGCTGGGCGAGTCGCTTTCGTCCGGGCCCTTCTTCAAGGCATACGTGGTGAATCTGCTGCCGGGACAGTTCGTGCAACCGTTCATGAGCGCCGCATTCTCCGACCTGGGGCTGGACCCGGCCACGTTGCTCCCGTCACAGCTGACGGACCCGCCGACCGGCCAACCCGGAACCCCGCCGTTGCCGGTCCCGTACCCGCGGACCGGCCAGGGCGGCGAGCCGCGGTTGAATCTGCCCGACGCGATCACCGGCAATCCCGGCGACCACCCGTGCGGTCTGTCCGGCATGCCGTTGCCCGGCCCCGGCTGCTACCCGTACCGGGAGCCACCCGCGGCCCCACCGCCCGGCGGCCCGCCGCCCGGACCGCCCGCGCAGCAGCCCGGAGGAACCCCGTGACCTCGAGGCTGCGGCGGGGCCGCTCCGCTTTGGCGACCGCCCTCATCTTGGTGCTCGTCGCGGGCGTGATCGTCGCGATGCGAACCGCGGGCGGGGCCGCCCGCACCGTCGTGGTCGCCTACTTCGACAACAGCAACGGTGTGTTTGCCGGTGACGATGTGCGCATCCGCGGTGTCCCGGTGGGAAAGATACTCAACATCGAACCGCAGCCATTGCGGTCCAAGATCACATTCTCATTCGACCGCAAGTACAAGGTCCCCGCCAACGCCAACGCCGCGATCCTGTCGCCGCAACTGGTAACGGGCCGGGCTATCCAGCTGACGCCGCCCTATACGGGCGGGCCCGTCATGGCCGACGGCGCGGTCATCGGCCAGGACCGCACGGTGGTGCCGGTCGAGTGGGATGACCTACGCGCACAACTTCAGCGGCTGACCGAATTGTTGAAGCCCACCCAGCCGGGCGGTGTGAGCACGCTGGGTGCACTCATCAATACCGCCGCCGACAACCTGCGCGGGCAAGGCCCCACCATCCGTGACACGATTATCAAACTGTCGCAAGCTGTTTCGGCGCTCGGTGATCACAGCAAAGACATCTTCTCCACCCTGAAGAATCTCTCGACGCTGGTGACTGCGCTGCACGACAGCGCTGATCTGCTCGAGCAGCTGAACCACAACTTGGCCGCGGTGTCCTCGCTGCTGGCCGACGACCCCAACAAAGTCGCCCAAGCGGCCGAGGACCTCAACGCGGTCGTGGGCGACGTGCAGAGCTTCACCGCCGAGAACCGCGAGGCGATCGGTACCGCATCGGACAAGCTCACATCGATCAGCAAGGTGCTGGTCGGCAGCCTCGATGACATCAAGCAGACGCTGCACATCAGCCCGACGGTGTTGCAGAACTTCAACAATATCTTTGAGCCGGCCAACGGTGCGCTGACCGGCGCCCTGGCAGGCAACAACATGGCCAATCCAATCGCCTTCCTGTGCGGCGCAATCCAGGCCGCCTCCCGGTTGGGAGGCGAGCAAGCGGCGAAACTCTGCGCGCAGTACATGGCGCCGATCGTGAAGAACCGCCAATACAACTACCCGCCGTTGGGGGAGAACCTCTTTGTGGGGGCGCAGGCGAGGCCCAACGAAGTTACCTACAGCGAGGATGCGATGCGCCCCGACTACGTTCCGCCGGTCACGAACTCGCCACCGCCGGCTCCGGGTGCGCCGGTGAGCGAGACGGTGACGACCGACCCCGCCGCCGGCCTGCGCGGCATGATGATGCCGCCGGGAGGTGGCTCATGAGAATCAGCCACCTGCGCCGCTCGGCCACGCGTCTGTTGATGATCGTGGTCGTGGCCGGACTATCCGGATGTGGTTGGCGCGGCCTGAATTCACTGCCGCTGCCCGGCACCCAGGGCGACGGGCCGGGGTCGTATGTGATCCAGGCGCAGATGCCGGATGTCAACAACATTCAGCCGAACTCGCGGGTCCGCGTTGCCGACGTGACGGTGGGCCACGTGACGAAAATTGAGCGTCAGGGCTGGCACGCGCTGGTGACCATGCAGCTCAATGGCGACGTCAGCCTGCCCGCCAATGCAATGGCCAAGATCGGCACGACCAGCTTGCTGGGGTCCTACCACATCGAGCTGAGCTCTCCGAAAGGCGAAGCGCCGCAGGGTCAATTGCGCGGGGGCTCAGTCATTCCACTGGCACGCGGTGGCGCCTACCCGAGCACCGAGCAGACGTTGGCGGCGCTGTCGTTGGTGCTCAATGGCGGTGGGCTAGGCCAGATTCAGGACATCACGGAGGCGTTGAGCACCGCGTTTCGCGGCCGCGAGCAAGACGTGCGCAGCCTGATCGGGCAGCTGGACAAATTCTCCGCGCACCTCAACGACCAATCCGGTGACATCATCGCGGCGACCGACAGCCTGAACCGACTGGTCGGCAAGTTCGCCAGCCAGCAGCCGGTTCTGGATCGGGCCCTGGCGACCGTTCCCGACGCGCTCGCGGTGCTCAGCGACGAGCGGGACAAGCTCGTTGAGGCGGCGGATCAGCTGAGTAAGTTCAGTGCCCTGACCGCCGATTCGGTCAACAAGACCAAGGCGAACCTGGTCAAGGAACTTCGACAAGTCGGGCCGGTGCTGGAGTCACTCGCCAATGCCGGTCCGGCCCTGACACGATCACTGTCGCTGCTGGCGACGTTCCCGTTTCCCAATGAGACGTTCGAGAACTTCCAACGTGGCGACTACGCCAATCTGACGGCGATCGTCGACCTCACACTCAGCCGAATCGACCAGGGTCTGTTGACCGGCACCCGATGGGAATGTCATCTGACCCAGCTCGAGCTGCAGTGGGGTCGCACCATCGGCCAGTTCCCGAGCCCATGCACCGCCGGCTACCGAGGCACCCCTGGCAATCCGCTGACCACGGCCTATCGCTGGGACCAGGGACCCTAGATGCTGCATCTACCGCGACGGATCATTCTCCAGCTGGCCATCTTCACCGTGGTCGCGCTGGCCGTGCTGGCCGTCACTTTCCTGCACTTCGTCAAGCTACCGACCATGCTGTTCGGCGTCGGCCGCTACACAGTGACGATGGAGCTGACGGAAGCCGGCGGGCTGTATGGCACCGGCAACGTCACCTACCGCGGCTTCGAAGTGGGCCGGGTGGAATCGGTGCGACTGACCAACACCGGCGTCCAAGCGGTGCTGTCACTGAACTCCGGCATTGATATTCCGTCGGACCTCAAAGCCGAGGTGCACAGCCACACGGCGATCGGCGAATCGTACGTCGAGTTGTTGCCCCGCAACGCCACCTCGCGGCCGCTGAAGGACGGCGACGTGATCCCGCTGGCCGATACCTCAGTCCCGCCCGACATCAACGCCCTCCTCAGCGCCGCGAACACTGCATTGGGGGCGATACCTCACGACAACTTGAAGACCGTCGTCGACGAGTCGTACGCCGCGGTAGGCGGGCTTGGTCCGGAACTTTCCCGGCTGATCATGGGGACGTCGGACCTGGCGGCCGACGCCCGCAAGAACCTCGACCCGATGTTGGCGCTGATCGACCAAGCGCAACCGGTACTGGATTCGCAGACCCGCACGTCGGATGCGATCGCAGGGTGGGCATCACACCTGGCCTCGGTCACCACGGAGTTGCAAACGCACGACGCGACTGTCGGCAACGTCATAGACCGGGGCGGTCCCGCGTTGGGGGAGATGCGTCAGCTGATCGAGCGCGTGCAACCCACCTTGCCCATCCTGCTGGCCAATCTCGTCAGCGTCGGCCAGGTCGCGCTCACTTACCAGAACGACCTCGAACAGTTGTTGGTGGTATTCCCGATGGCGATCAGCGCCGACCAGGCCGGCATCCTGGCCAACCTGAACACCAAGCAGGCATATCGCGGTCAGTATCTGAGCTTTAACCTCAATCTCAACCTGCCGCCGCCGTGCACCACGGGATTTCTGCCGGCCCAACAGCAGCGCATCCCCACGTTCGAGGACTATCCGGGCCGCCCGGCCGGCGATCTGTATTGCAGGGTCCCGCAGGATTCGCAACTGAATGTCCGTGGCGCCCGGAACATCCCGTGTGAAACCGTTCCCGGCAAGCGCGCACCCACCGTGAAGTTGTGCGAGAGCAGCGAACAGTACGTGCCGCTCAACGACGGCTACAACTGGAAGGGCGACCCCAACGCCACGTTGTCCGGTCAGGACATCCCGCAGCTGCCGCCCGGGTCGCCACCTCCGGCCACGGGTGCCCCTGGACCTGGCCCGGCGCCAGCACCTATCGCCGCCGCCCAGTACGACCCGGCCAGCGGCACCTATACCGGACCCGACGGCCATCAATACACGCGATCGGACCTGGCTCAAACCGAGCCGAAAAACAAGACGTGGCAATCGATGTTGCTGCCACCGGGGGGATGACGATGACAAAACTCATCAAGCACGATGTCGATGGAGGACGGTATGTCGGTAATGAGTGATTCCACGCCGGCCGTGACGGCCGATGCTCCCGAGGGCCATGTCGCCGAATCCGTTGGCGCCGCGGCGGATAGCGCGCTACGGACTCCGTCGACAGAATCAAGGCCGGCGCGTCGCGCGATACTGTTCGGTCTTGTCGTCGTCACCGCGTTGACAATGTTGCTGTGCTGGTCGGGGTTTCGCGTCCACCAGTCACAGCAAGCGCAGGCCCAGCGTGGCCAACTACTGCAAGTGGCCAGACAGGGCGCGCTGAACCTGACGTCGATCGACTGGCGGCGCGCCGACGCTGATGTGCGTCGCATCCTGGACAGCGCGACTGGCGAGTTCTACAACGACTTCTCCAAGCGCTCACAGCCCTTCATCGAAGTGCTTCAGCAAGCCAAGGCCACCACGGTCGGCACCATCACCGAGGCGGGCATCGAGTCGCAGACCGCCAACACAGCGCAGGCACTGGTCGCAGTCTCGGTGCGGACCTCGAACGCGGGCGAAACCGACCCGGTTCCGCGGGTGTGGCGAATGCGGATCACCGTCCAGAGGGTCGGCAATCAGGTCAAGGTCTCCAACGTCGGATTCGTAGCATGAGCGCGGTCAAGTCGCCACGGGTGGGCGAGCACGTTGAAACGGACGTGTCGCGGGAAATAGCTGCTGAGGCAATAGGGTCCGGTGAGGACGAGGGGATCGAAGACCAGAGGAAAGCGGCCGCGGTCGACACGCCCGATCCCGCTGCGTCGCGTCGCATCCGTTGGTCGCGCTTGGTCGCTTATGGATTGCTGCCGGGACTGGCGTTGTCGCTGGCATCGGCCGCAGGTTATCTGAAATGGCAGGATGGCTTCGTCCGGGACCCCGTCGTGGCCCGCGCGGAATCCGTGCGGGCCGCCAACGACGGCACCATCGCGCTGTTGTCCTACCGGCCCGACACCGTGCAGAAGGATCTCGAGGCCGCCCGGGGCAGGTTGACCGGCACATTCCTGAACGCCTACACAAAACTGACCCGCGACGTCGTAATCCCCGGCGCGCAGCAGAAGCAGATCTCCGCCGTGGCCACTGTCCCGGCCGCCGCGTCGGTCTCGGCTTCCGCCGACCACGCCGTCGTCCTGCTGTTCGTGAACCAGACCATCATCGTGGCCCAAGACGCGCCGACCAACACGGCATCCAGCGTTCGCGTCACTCTCGACAAGATCGACGGCCGCTGGCTCATCTCACAATTCGACCCGGTCTGAACACCGATGCAACGCCGGTCTTCGGAAGGCATACCCAAAAAGCCGCTCAAGGCGTTGGCTTTGGCGGGTGCGCTGATCTCTGCGGCCGCGATGACGCCAAGTGCCCGCGCCGATGTGACGGCGTATCTCGTCAACGTGACGATGCGTCCCGGCTACCACTTCGCCAGCAGTGACGCCGCCTTGAGCTACGGACACGGCATATGCGACAAGGTTTCTCAGGGCCGCGGCTACGCACAGGTGATGGGCGACGTGAAGGCCGACTTCAACACCTCCGACGAATACCAGGCCTCGTACCTGATCAGTCAGGCGGTCAACGAACTGTGCCCCGCGCTGATCTGGCAGTTGCGAAACTCGGCAGCCCACTAAGGAGACCGGCATGAAACACCGAACGCTGATTCTGTCCGCATTACTCGCCGTGGCTGCCGGTGCCGTATCCGGTGCGCCCGCCGCGTACGCCGATAACAAGCGGCTCAACGACAGCGTGGTCGCCAACGTCTTCACCATTCAGCACCAGGCCGGCTGCAGCAACGACGTCAAGATCAACCCGCAGCTACAACTGGCCGCTCAATGGCACGCTATCGATGTCCTGAACAACCGAAACCTCAACGAGGACATCGGCTCTGACGGTTCCTTGCCGCAGGATCGCGCCAATGCCGCGGGCTACCACGGCATGGTCGCCGAAACCGTGGCGATCAATCCCGCCATGGCGATCAGCGGCATCGAGTTGATCAACCAGTGGTATTACAACCCGGCATATATGGCGATCATGTCCAATTGCGCCAACAGCCAAATCGGGGTGTGGTCCGAGAACGCTCCGGATCGCACCGTCGTGGTGGCCGTTTATGGACAGCCCTCGCGACCAACACCGGCCAAACCGATCGGCCCGGATTTGGGGTTGCCGTCACCGGTTGTCTTGCAGGAAAACGTCCCACTGGATCCCAGCCCCGACTATGACGCCAGCGACGAGATCGAATACGGCATCAACTGGCTTCCGTGGATCCTGCGGGGCGTCTATCCGCCGCCCGCCATACCGCCCAAATAGGTGGGTAGTCAGCAATGCGGCAGCAAACCGACACCTGTCGCGGTAGCGTGACCTTCACTCGAGGAGGCGCGCAGATGACAGGCACCATCCGGGCACAGCGCGGTGCGATCCGGCCGACCGCCATTCGCATCGCGGCGGGTCTATTCGTCGGGCTGGTGGCGCTGCAGCCCACCGGCTGTAGTTCCAAGACCACCATCAAACCCGACGGTGCGGCGCAATCGGTTGTCGACGTGGTCTCCAGACAGACCGGCTTTCGTCCCGCCGATGTGCAATGCCCATCCGGGGTAGAAGCCAAGGTC
Source organism: uncultured Actinomycetota bacterium (assembly GCA_963820045.1). Taxonomy (GTDB): domain Bacteria; phylum Actinomycetota; class Actinomycetes; order Mycobacteriales; family Mycobacteriaceae; genus Mycobacterium. The sequence goes on along the minus strand of CAWFYN010000004.1, from coordinate 762,174 downwards.
GGAGGGCAGTTCGACTGTCACTTCACCGGGCCCGAGGGCAAGCAGTACACCGCCAACATGCGCGTCACCAAAGTTGACGGCGAGCGGGTCGAGTTCGACGTCAAGACCCATCCAAGCTAGGCCCGAGCCGATCGGCGGTGGCGGTTAACACTGCGCGGCATCCCGCCCACATGCCCTTGATGATGTCGGCGGCCGGCGGGATGTCCTGGATCCGCCCGGCCACCTGGCCGGTGTTGGCGACGCTGGCGTCAAGGTCCCCTTCGAAGTAGAGCCGCTGCACCCGTTGTAGCGCCGCGGCGCCGTCACCGGAAGACGTTGCAGTGTCCAGCCTTTCGGCGGCGGCCGTGCGGATGACCCGCATCATGCGTTTGCCGTCGAGGGGCAGCAGCACGGTGGACGTTTCGTCGGCTTCGATGACCGCCTGCTTGAGATTGCCGTGCACCGGGGAATCCGCCGAGGCCAGCAGCCGCGTGCCCATCTGCACGCCTTCGGCGCCCAGAACGAAGGCGGCCGCCATCGAGCGCGCGTCGCAGATGCCGCCCGCGGCCACGATCGGTACGTCGACATGGGCCGCCACCAAGGGCAGCAGCACCATTGTCGAGGCACCGAATCGGTTCTTGAACCCGCCGCCCTCGACGCCCTCGACCACGAGCCCGTCCACTCCGGCGTCGACGGCTTTCCGGGCCGCAGCGAGGGTGCCCACCACATGGAACACCGTGATGCCGGCGTCGTGGAGCCGACCGGTGAACAGCGCCGGATCGCCAGCCGAGGTGGTGACGAAGCGAATATCGTTGGCCACCAGGAGATCCACGGTCGCCGGGTCGCGGTTCATGATCAGCGCGATGTTCGCGCCCACCGGACGGTCGGTGAACTCACGGACGCGCCGCAGATCGGCTCGCCCCTGCTCGGATGCAGTCTCGATGATACCCAGCGCGCCCGCGTCGGATACCGCCGCGGCCAGCTGGGCACCGGCGATATAGGTCATCGGCGCGCCGATGATCGGGATGTCGATCCGTGCCAGTCCGCAGACCCGGTTAGGGGCCCGAGAGGTAGTCATGAGCCCTGTGGGTCGATGAGGTCACGGAAGCCGGCGGCGGCGTGGACCGACGCACCCAGGCTCACCACCCGGTCGCTCAACCCTTTGTCCGACGTCACCACCCGAATGTCCTGCGGCCGGGGATCGGCTTGAACGAGCCGGACGATCTCGTCGTCGGCCGAGTTCGCGGCCGGCCTGGGCGCATACGCGATCTCGATCACCGACGCGGGAATGGCCCTCGACGGTGGCCGCTCAAACACCACCGTCACGTGGTCTCCGCGAGTGGCGGCCCATCGGTCGAGACGGTCCACCAAGGCGATGATGGCGCGGCCGCGGTCCTTCCACCAACCGTCCGGGCGGCTCCCGATCACGTTCATGCCGTCCACGATCCACCGCATGCCCCCTACGGTAGGGCGGCGTTTCGCCGCACCGCTGACGGCCCCGCATTCCGCGACGCGCGATTTCATCCTTTTCAACGTTAAGCGGTTGGTACGGTCACCGATATCAGCTTCCCGCTGATGCCGTCGCAATGATGGGAATAGGTGGATGACGTCGATAGCCGACACCGAAGACCGGGTTGTCTCGCTGGCCCGCGGAATGCGCGATCTGGTGCGAGCCGAGGCCGCCGAATCCGAACGGGCGCGCACCCTCACCCCGGCGATCGTCGACGAGATGTGGGCGACCGGGCTGATGTCCGCGTTCAACCCGATCGCGGCCGGGGGCATGGAACCGTCGTTCACCGAGATGATCGAGACCTGGATCGAAATGGCTTGGCAGGACGGATCATTCGGCTGGGTCGGCATCGCCAACCTGCCCTCGTCGTTCGCCGCCGCGGCGTATCTGCCCGACGAGGGTTTTGCCGAGGTGTTCACGGCGCACGACAACCGCGTCACGATGGGCGGCCAATTCTTCCCCAACGGGCAAGGGTCCGCCGTCGATGGCGGATACCTGGTGAGCGGGGCGTGGAACTTCGGCTCGGGCATCGGTCACTCCCAGTACATCGCGGCCGGGTTCCTTCCCATGGACAACGGCGAAATGCGTTGGATCAGTGAGGGCTTCCCCGAGATGCGGGTCGCGGTGATTCCCCGAGATCAGATCAACTTCAACGATGGCTGGTTTGTGCAGGGGCTCAAGGGAACCGGTTCCTATGACTACAGCGCCCAAGAGGTGTTCGTGCCGGCGAGCCGCACCTTTGAGCTGTTCGCGCGTCAGCCGCATCGGGGGACGTCGCCGGCCACCCGGATGGGGCTGATGCCGGTCACCGCCGCCGGCCACGCGTCGTGGGCGCTCGGCGTCGCCAAAAGCATGCTCGACGATGTCCAGGAGCTGGCGGCCACGAAGTTCCGGATGAGTGACATGGCTTCGCTGGCCAGCCGCCCGACCTTTCAGAAGGGGCTGGCGCACCACCGCGCGGCCTGGCGGGCCGCTCGTCTGCTGGTGCTCGACGCATTCACTACCGCCGAGGCCGCGGTCGCGTCGGGGGAGGAGCTGACACCGGCATTGCGCGCGGACATGCGGGTGGCGGCCGTCTACGCGACCGACACGTCGCGAAGCTGTGCCGAGTGGGCGCACCTGGTCGCGGGCACCAGCTCGATCCGGGAGGGCAGCAGGCTGGAGCGCGCCTTCCGGGACATCTACACCGGCACGCAGCACGCCTTCATCAGCGAGAAAGTCGCCATCGACGTCGCACAGATATGGCTCGGCATCATCGAAGACCAGCCGGGACTGTGAGCTGACGCCGCCGGCTACACCAGATTTTGGCCCGGCTGGTGATTGCCGGAGTCATCCCGCTCGTCTTCGTCCTGCTGCTCGGTGAGCGATGAGGCCAGTCCCGGCCCGGCGCCCCCGCCCGCCGATGCGCCCTGGGCCAGCGAGCCGAGCGAGCTCAGCGGGGCAGCGCCGGCACCCAGCAACGTCGACGCGGCACCGCCCCGCGCCAGGGAACCCCGCCCCGGGGGACCGGGCTCGCTACCATCAAGCCATGCGCGGCTCAAAGATCCTGATCACCGGTCCGACCGGGCAAATCGCGACCCCCATTGCGCGGGCGCTCGCGGCCGACAACGAGGTGTGGGGCATCGCCCGCTTCACCGACCCGGCGGCGCGGGAGGGCCTGGAGAAGGTGGGCGTCCGCTGCCAGACGGTCAATCTCGCCGCCGGCGACTTCGCCAGTCTGCCAAGCGATTTCGAGTACGTCCTCAACCTGGCGGTCGCCAAGAGCGGGAGCTGGGACAAAGACCTCGCGGCCAATGCGGAGTCGGTAGGCCTGCTCATGGCGCACTGCCGCGACGCGAAGGCGTTTCTGCATTGTTCGTCGGCCGCCGTCTATGACCCGCCGGGCGACAGCCCCCGAACCGAGGGCGCCGCTTTGGGCGACAACCACAAGTGTCTGTTTCCCACCTATTCCATCTCCAAGATCGCCGGGGAGGTCGTCGCCCGGTCGATGGCGCGGGTTCTTGCACTGCCCACCACCATCGCCCGGCTCAACGTTCCCTATGGCGACAACGGCGGGTGGCCGTTCTACCACATGGAGATGATGCTGGCGGGCATCCCGATCCCGGTCCCACCCGGCGAACCCGCCTGCTACAACCCCATTCACGAGGATGACATCATCGCGACCATCCCGAGGCTGCTGGAGGTGGCGTCGGTTCCGGCGACCACGGTCAACTGGTGCGGCGACCAGACGGTCAGCATCCAGGAGTGGTGTGGCTATCTCGGCTCACTGGTCGGCAAGGAGCCGATTTTCGAGGCGAGCGAGCACGCGCTGCGCGGCAATCCCACCGACAGCAAGCTGATGCGTGAGCTCATCGGCGGCACGACGGTCGACTGGCGCGCCGGGTTGCGTCGGATGGCGGCCAAGTTCCATCCGGAATTGGTCGGCGCGTAGATCACAGGTGCGAGAGGAGTCGCTCAGCGAACGCGTCGGGGTGTTCCCGGTGCATGAAGTGTCCGCCGCGGACCTCCTCGACTGTGTACTCGTGGTCGAACATTCGCGCGGCGTACCGATAGTCCGACGGGTCCACGATGGGGTCGTCCAGCCCCGCGAAGGCAACAACCGGCACCTTGATGTGAGCCTTCAGCGATGCGCTGGGTATGGGGGAGAGCTTCCGGTAGTAGCCGAACGCGGCGTTCAAGCTCGCCCGGCTGGAGAAACTTGTGCGCACCGCGTCGAACTCCCGCGGGTCGGGTTTCCACATCGGTGACCATCGCCGATATATGGCGGGCAGCGCCGCGAAGTCGTTGCGCGCGAAGCGATTCGCCGCGCCCGGAAGCTTGTACGCCGCGAAATGGCGGACGCCCCAGAGCTTTTTCAGCGATGGCTTGAGCGTCCCCGGATGCGGAATGCCGATGACGAAGAGTTTTTGGACACGATCTGGGCCGATCGCGGCCGCACCGTATGAGGCCGAGGCACCCCAGTCGTGGCCGATGACGACGGCGTCGCGGGCACCCAGCGCTTCGATCAGTGCGAGCGGATCGCGCGCCAGGGTTTCCTGGTCCGGGTCGCGCGCTGGGATCGCGCTGGGGTGATACCCGCGCATGTAGGGGCTGACCGCGCGGTAGCCCTTGTCGGCGATGCGTGGGCGCAGGTCGTCCCAGGTGTGCGCGGTGTCTGGAAATCCGTGCAGCATGAGCACGAGCGGGCCCGAGCCCTGCTCGAGGTAGGCGAATCTCAGCCCGTTCGCGTCGACGAAGTGGAGGTCATCGGCCATGGCTGGGCACGGTACGCCTTCCGGGTCAGGCCCGCGGGCCATCGGTGATGCTGGGCAATCCCGGCTCGAACGTGGCACCATCGCCCACGTGGCCAGCAGATCCGACGCGGCGCAGCGCCTGCGCACGCTCGCGCTGCTCCGCCGCGTCCGCGACCGGATCGACCGGGAGTACGCGCGGCCGCTGGACGTGAAGGCGCTCGCCCGGGACGTGCACATGTCCGCCGGCCACCTGAGCCGCGAATTCCGCAGTGCGTACGGCGAGTCGCCATATTCCTATCTGATGACGCGGCGCATCGAGCGCGCGATGGCGCTGATGCGGCGTGGTGACCTGAGCGTCACCGACGTGTGTTTCGCCGTCGGTTGCTCCTCGTTGGGCACCTTCAGCACGCGCTTCACCGAACTCGTCGGCGTGCCGCCGAGCACCTACCGGCGCCGGGCGGTGGACCCGCTGGCCGGGATGCCGTCGTGCGTGGCCAAACAAGTGACCAGACCGATCAGGAATCGAGAAGCATCGGTCACCGGGCCGCACCTAGCCTGACCCCATGGACATTACGATTCACTCGAGCTTCCTGCCGCACGACGACCCGGAAGCCTCGCTCGCCTTCTACCGCGACACCCTCGGCTTCGAAGTCCGCCTCGACGTCGGAAAGGGCAAGATGCGCTGGATCACCGTCGGGCCGCCGAATCAGCCCGACACGTCGATCGTCCTGAACCCGCCGGCCGCCAACCCGGGGATCACCGAAGACGAGCGGCGCACCATCGCCGAGATGATGGCCAAGGGCAGCTACGCCACCTTGCTCCTGGCGACCAAAGACCTCGACCGCGCCTTCGAGCAGCTGCAGGCCAATGATGTCGACATCGTCCAGGAGCCGACAGAACAGCCCTACGGACTTCGTGACTGTGCCGTCCGCGATCCCGCCGGCAACCTGATCCGCATCCAAGAACTGACCTGAATGCTCTTCTTTCGAGTCCGGCGTATGGTTCCAGCGGAAAGCCCCGAGCCGCAACCTGTTCGGGACTTTCCGCTGGCTCACGAGGGAATCAAGACCCCTTGGCGTAGCGGGTCAGGAACCCGACGGCCGCGACCGCCGAGACCGCACCGATCACGCCCCACAGCACCAGCTGGAAGACCATCGACCCGAAGAACCAGCCGAATGTCATCCCGATGTAGAGGGCCCAGATCAGCCGGAAGGCGCTCCACAGCGCGACCGCGCCGGCGCTGAGTCCGATGTAGAGGCTGCGCTGCCGGTCGACCCGATTGATCTGCTCTCCGATGTTGGCCGGGACGATCTTCATTTCTGACTTCCTTTCGTGGGGCGCCGCCGGATTGGCGTCGTCGTTGCAGCAAGTACAGAACCGCGAACCGGCTACCGATCCCAACCCATCCGCAATCGACCACCGGGGCGTCGCGCGCGCTCTACCCTTCAACCAGGGGCCCTGGAACGGGAAGGTTCGCCCGGTGAACGTGATGTCGCGACTTGTCCTGGTGCCGATCGCCGTGGTGGCGTTGGCGGTGTCCGCGCAGGCTGGCCCCGCGATCGCCGATCCGCCACCCACGCGGGTGATCACCACGGTGGCCGTCGGGCCCGGCGGCCAACCGATCAACGGTTACAAGGAAACGCCCCCGGAGGGCAACGTCTTCGCCGTCAACGACTGCAGCACGCCCTCGCCGTCGGCGGTGGCCGACAACGTCTACTCGTGCTCGCCCAGCGCCGCCGGCGCCGGCACGTGCTGGCCGTCGACGCCCGGATCGCTGTTGTGCGTGGACGATCCCTGGGACCAGCGCCTGCATCGGGTGAGCTACGGCGGGCCGCTCCCGCCCGTGCGACCGACCGCGACACCGGACCCGTTCGCGCTGGCCCTCGATGACGGCACCCATTGCCTGCTGCGCAACGGCGGCGCATGGGGCGGACGCGCAGACGGCTACGTCGGGGTTTATGGCTGCGGCGACCCGCACGCGAACACGAACCTCGCGGTGCTCTGGCTGCCCAGCCAGGGCGCCGGGACCTGCATCGACCGCTCGTCCGCGGTGTGGACGGTCAAAGTCGGTCAACTCGGCGCGCCTGACGCCATCCTGCCGCCGCCCCAGACCCGCACCGTGACCACCGCGTGGCTCGCCGGGGGCAAGGCCGGTCAATAGCGCGACCCCAGTGCTGCTATAACGCAACGTATGGCAGGCCCCCGGCACACGATCACCCATGTTTCCGACACGGCCCGGTGGACGGCGCTGCACCGGGCAACCGAGTCGGCCCGGCCCGATGCGCTGTTCAGCGACCCGCTCGCCGGGCGCCTGGCCGGTGAACACGGCCGCGAAATCGTCGCAAACGTCCCGCGGTCGACCCGCAATGGTTGGTGGCTCGTCGCGCGCACCAAAATCATCGACGACGCCGTCGCCGATGCGATCGCCGGCGGCTGCGACCGGGTGCTGAACCTGGCCGCCGGCCTGGACACCCGCCCGTATCGGCTGGACCTTCCGGCCGATTTCACCTGGGTGGAGGCGGATCTGCCGAAATTGCTCGCGGAGAAGACGGAGTTGCTCGCCGGCGAGGCGCCGCGGTGCCGGTTGACCCGGCTGGCCGTCGACCTGGCCGACCCCGCGGCCCGCGATGCCTTCCTCGGCGAGGCCCTGGCCGGCGCCACCAAGGCATTGGTGCTCACCGAGGGGCTGTTGATGTATCTGGAGGACAGCGACGTCGTCGCGCTTTCAGCGGCGATCAAGCGACCCGAGGTCGCCTGGTGGATCCTCGACTTCGCCGGCCCCGGACTGAAGAAGATGATGAACAAGAAAATGGCCGGGATGCTGCAGAACGCGCCATTCAAGTTCGCGCCCGACAACGGGTTGGCCTACTTCGAAAACCTGGGCTGGCGCATTGTCGACGCGGAGGCACTCAATATCGCCGCCCACCGGTTCCATCGCTTGCCGGTGTGGATGCGCCCGCTCACCTGGCTGCCCCAGCCGGACCCGCGGCACCCGGGCGGCAGGCCATGGAGTGCGACCGCCCTGCTCACACACTGAGCCGGCTTACCAGACCCGGATCCAGTCGACGAGCATGTCCGCCGGATAGGTCCCGGGCCCGGGATCGCCGCCACCGGAACCCGCCACCGCCAGGTTGAACACCGGATAGACCGAGTAGCCCGGCCCGTTGAACGGCCAATCCGGCAGCGAACTCGCCGGCACGTCGAAGTACGGCGGGGCCCCGTCGACATAGTCCTTCCAGAACCGGATGCCGGTCTCGTCCCACTGGGTGCGCCAGGTGTGCCAGGCGCTGTCCACCGCGATGTTGTGGGTCTTCCATTCCCCGCCGTTGGCTTTTGCATGGACGGTGGTGGCCGAGGGCCAACTGCCGTTGCCGTACCACTCCATGACGTCGATTTCGCCCTGGTCGTCATTGCCCAGCCAGTAAGCGGGCCAGGCGCCGGCGGTCAGGCAGTTGAGTTTGATGCGGGCTTCCCAGGTGTGGCCGACGCCGCCCCGCCACAGGCTTTGGATTTTGCCGCTGTAGTAGGTGGGGCCGTCCTTAGCGGCGTGCAGCACAAGGTTGGAGTTGCCGTCGAGGAAGACGTTGCGTCGATCGTCGCGGTACTGCCCGATGCGCTCGGGCTGCTCCCAATACGTCGGATCTTTGATGGTCTCGCGGGCCTTGGCCACCGTCCACTTCGAGGCGTCGGGCGCCGAGCCGGCGGGGCCGTCGAATTCGTCGTGAAAGATGTAGCTACCGGTTTGGCCGCTGGGCGCGGCAGGGGCCGGTGTGCGACCCGCTGGCAGATCCCGTCCGGAGGGGTAAGCCCGGGCTTCCGGTGCAGGCAGCGCGGCCGCCAGCACGCCGATCCCGGTCGTCAGCATCATGCGGCGTCGGTCCATCTTGGGCATAGGCAAGGGACGATAGCAGCCACCGCCGTACGGAGCCGAAACAGGAATTGTGTCGGTGCCCTCCGCTAATGTTTCCGATCACCGGCGGGCCAGCACGGACGGCGGCGCGGTGGTGGTTGAAGGATTAGTTGAAATTCATGGCTAATTCTCAACTTGGTGGGGGGTTTGGTCTCAGGATGGTCCGGGCATTCTTGAGATCACAAGCCGATAACCACTAGGCGTAGTTTTGCGGGTAGCACTGGAAGGAGTTAACGATCGTGGCGAATACAACGGGAGCGACGGTCATTTACCTTCAGTCCCACCCGGTATGGGCTGCGGCTAGGCGCCATGAACGCGAACGCGCCGAGTCGATGCGCCGCCATCCCGCTTTCCGTGCCCACCAGCGTGCTGCGGTGGGTGCGGGCGAGGTCATCCCGCTTATCCGCGACTTCAAGCTGTACTCGAGCACCAACACCCCGGCCTAAAAATTTCCGGGCGCAAATTGCGCAGAACGCGACCACGACACCGGATTGCCCGGATGAGTTAATCGGACCGCAAAACGATCCGATAACTCCGTGTCGGATCGAGGAAGTTCGGCGGATCAGCTATCCCGGTACAGCCGTCGCACCGGTTTCCAAATTCCGCCTGACCCCGCTAGTGCGCTCTAGCTATACCGACCATGAATGTTGGTGACGCGCTGGCACGGGCCCATGACAACAAGGTCACTGATACCTGGGGGCGTTCGGCCCTATTCGGTCTCCGGACCACGGATGCAGTGTGGACGCGATACGCGATACCGCCGAGCCTTCAGCGTCGCGTCCGGTGGGTATCGCCATACCTGAGGCGGGGAGATGGAGTTGGCGGAGACTACCGACGAATTGGCCGAATTGCCGCTGCCACAGCTGCTGGCCGAATTGGACAGCTCCGCGGCGGGTTTGACGGCGGCCGAGGCGCTGCAACGACTGCAACGTTACGGTCCCAACGAGATCGCCGAGCGCCATCGCAATCCGGTGTTGGAGTTTCTGAGCTACTTCTGGGCGCCGATCCCGTGGATGATCGAGGTCGCACTGTTGTTGTCGCTGGCCGCCAGGCACTGGACCGACGCGGTGATCATCGGGGTGCTGTTGGCGATGAACGGGCTGGTGGCCTATTTCGAGGAGCACCAGGCCGCCAACGCGATCGCCGCGCTCAAGCAGCGGCTGGCTTCCTCGGCGCGGGTGCTCCGCGACGGTGCGTGGGTGACCGTGGCGGTGCGCGAGGTGGTGCGCGGTGACGTGGTGCGGGTGCGGCTCGGTGACGTGGTGCCGGCCGATCTGCGGGTGCTCGACGACGCCACGCTCAAGGTGGATCAGTCGGCGCTGACCGGTGAGTCGCTGGCCGTCAGCCGCGGTCGGGGCGAGAGCTTGTATTCGGGGTCGGTGCTGGTGCGCGGAGAGGCCGACGCGCTGGTGTGTACCACCGGGGCGTCGTCCTATATGGGGAAGACCGCCGCGCTGGTGCAGAGCGCGGGCACCGTCAGCCACTTCCAGCGCGCGGTGCTGCGCATCGCCAATTACCTCATCGTGATCGCGGTGGCCCTGGTGACGTTGACGGTCGCTGTCTCGCTGGTCCGGGGCAATCCCGTGCTGCAGACCCTCGAGTTTGCGCTGGTGGTCACGATCGCCTCGATCCCGGTGGCGTTGCCGGCGGTGCTGTCGGTGACCATGGCCGTGGGTGCCCGCCAGCTGGCGCGCCAGCAGGCCGTAGTCAGCCACCTGCCCGCGGTCGAGGAGCTCGGCGGCATCGACCTGTTGTGCTCGGACAAGACCGGCACCCTGACCCAGAACCGTCTCGCGGTCGCCGGGCGCTGGACCGCGCAAGGCATCGCCGACCACGACCTACTCCAGGTCGCCGCGCTGGCCTCGCGCGCCGAAGACAACGACCTCATCGATGTGGCGGTGATGGCCGCCGCGGGCCAACGACCGGCGGTGCAGGTGGACCAGTTCATTCCGTTCGACCCGGTCAGCAAACGCACTGAAGCGTTGCTGCGCGGCTCGGACGGTCAGGCGTTTCGGGTCAGCAAGGGTGCGCCGCAGGTCATCGCCGCCTTGTGTGAGGGCGATGGCGCGGCCACCGAGGTCGACGACGTCGTTGAACGGTTCGCCACCCGTGGCCACCGATCGCTGGGTGTGGCCAGGACGGACGGCGACGGCTCCTGGCGGTTGATGGGGGTGCTGGCGTTGGCCGACCCGCCCCGCGAAGACTCCGCGGCGACGATAACCGCCGCCAAGGAACTCGGCATCGACGTCAAGATGGTCACCGGTGACCAGGTCGCCATCGGGCGCGAGATCGCCCGCCAGGTCGGGTTGGGTGAGCAGATCCTGGATGCCGGCATGCTCGACGCCGCCGGCGCTGACGATGCCGATCTGGGCGCAAGGGTGGAAGCCACCGACGGGTTCGCGCAGGTGTTTCCCGAGCACAAATACCGCATCGTGCGGCTGTTGCAGGCCCGTGGGCACATCGTCGGGATGACCGGCGACGGGGTCAACGACGCCCCCGCCCTCAAGCAGGCCGACGCCGGCATCGCGGTGGACGGGGCCACCGACGCGGCCCGCGCAGCGGCCGACGTGGTGCTGCTGGCACCGGGGTTGTCGGTGATCGTGGCCGCGATCGGGCAGGCGCGCGAAATCTTTGCCCGGTTGACCAGTTATGCCACCTACCGCATCGCCGAAACCATCCGGGTGCTGCTGCTGATCACCCTGGCCGTGGTGTTCATGAATTTCTTCCCGGTCACCGCGGCGATGATCGTATTTCTGGCGCTGCTCAACGACGGCGCGATCCTGTCCATCGCCTACGACCACGTACGCGGCTCACCCAAGCCCGTCAAGTGGGACATGCGCGTCGTGCTGACCATCGCCACCGTGCTGGGCGTCATCGGTGTCGTTGCGACCTTTGTGCTTTTCTTCCTCGCCGACAAGGTCTTCGGCATCAGCCACGACATGATCCGCACCATGATCTACCTCAAATTGTCGGTCGCCGGCGAGCTGACGATCTTCCTCACCCGCTCCCGCGGCCCCTTCTGGTCACGGCCCGCACCCGCGCGACTGATGCTCGGCGCTGTCCTCACGGCGCAAACCGTTGCGACCCTGATCGCCGTTTACGGGGTGGCAATGACCCCGCTGGGGTGGCGCTGGGCCGGTCTCGTGTGGGTCTACGCGGTCGTGTGGTTCCTAGTCAATGACCGGGTCAAGCTCCTTGCTTACCGCTGGCTCGACCACCACCCCGCCGCGAACACCAAAACCGGTTGTCCAAGCTGATGCGACACGACCCGGTCTGCCGGCTGGGAACTCGTCAATGCCGAACGTAGCGTCCTTGAAACCAGGGCGCCACGACGCCTCCGCGCTCATACGCTCGTCCGCGCCGGATCGATCAGAGCTTGCCGGCCACGAAGTCGGCGGCCTGGTTGGCCATGCCGGCATCGATGTACGCGCCGGCCAGGTGTTGTGGCCAGTTCGCTTTCCAGGTGTTCGGGTCGGCCGGGTTGCAAATGGGATCGGCGCCGTGGCACAAGTCGATGGTCCGGTCGTTGTAGGCCGGGTTGAAGTTCGTGATCGGACCGGCCCACTGGCTGCCGTTGCCGAATAACGCCACGGCGGCGATGTGCTGATCGGCGCCTGGCGGCAAGGGGCTGTCGAAGCCGAACGCACTGATGGGTGCCGCGAGCACGACGTCGGTGACGGCCGCGCCCAGCGAGTAACCGCCCAGCACCAGCCGGGTATCGGGGCAGTTGTCGATCATGTTCTGAACGTGGTGGCTCATGTCGTTGGCGCCCTGAGCGACCTCGGTGTCGGCGGGGTAATTCACGGCATATACGCCGATGTTCTTGTTGACCTTGGATCGCAGCGCACTGATGAACGCGTTGCCCAGCGCTCCCGTTCCGGGCGATTCCATTCGGCCGCGGGCGAAAACCACCTGCACCGGGGGGCAGCTCGCCGCCGCGGCCGGCCCGGCCGCCCCAGGTACGCCGGGCGGGAGTATCGCCGCGGCCTGCGTCAGCGCGGAAACCGTCAGGACCGCGGCGAGGACGGCGTCAACACATCTACGAACAGGCAAGGCGCGCACAGCATGATGGTAAAGCCGTCCCGCCCCGGCCGCTGGGCTTAGGCATGACGACCTCATCCTGTCTGCGCGGCGTCGACGTCGACCACCGTGCCGGCGCCGTCGCTGGGACCGATAGGTTCAGCTGATGAGTCACGCCGATGCGGGTGCGCCCGAGCGCCTGTTCGCGCTGGCCGAGCAGGTACAAGGTTTTCTGCCCGCCGATGAGGGGCGCGCGCTGTACGACGCCGCGCTGCACTATCTCGGCGGTGGCATCGCTGTCGAGATCGGCACGTATTGCGGCAAATCCACCCTGTTGCTCGGTGCGGCGGCCCAACAAACGGCCGGAGTGCTCTATACGATCGACCACCACCACGGCTCCGAGGAACACCAAGCCGGGTGGGAGTACCACGACGCCGCGCTGGTTGACGAGGTCACGGGCTTGTTCGACACGCTGCCGACGTTCCGCCGCACGCTCGATGCGGCGAGACTCGACGACCACGTCGTTGCCATCGTCGGCAAGTCGCCCATCGTGGCCTCCGGGTGGCGGTCGCCGCTACGGTTTCTGTTCATCGACGGCGGCCACAGCGAAGCCGCCGCGAACCAGGACTTCGACGGGTGGGCGAAGTGGGTGGCCGTCGGCGGCGCGCTGGCCATCCACGACGTGTTCCCCGACCCCAGGGACGGCGGCCGGCCCCCGTACCACATCTACTGCCGCGCAATCGATTCCGGCCAGTTCCGGGAGGTTTCGGCCACCGGATCGCTGCGAGTCCTCGAACGCGTCAGCGGCCAGCCGGGCGAGTCGATCTAGGGTCGGCGGCCGTTTTGTAAACCCACGACCAGTCATCCGCGTCGCCCCGGGTCAACGCCCTTCGGTCTGCCCGATCTGACGCAACACCGCACCCATATCAGTGAGGTCCCAGACCTCGGCGAACTTTTCATCTTCGACGCGATAGATGGTGAACTCCGAGATCGCCACCCGGCGACCCGTCGCTGCGATGCCCTGAAAGGCGCCGCGGTGGGTGCCGGTGACCGAGAAGTGCAGTGCGATGAGGTCTTCGTCGATCACCATGCTCCGAACGTCCCAATGCCAGTCGGGGAATGCGGACACCAGGGGCGCGAATTGCGCCGCAACGGTAGTCGGCTCCATCGGGGCGTCGTTGACCCTTATCGTCGGCGTGTAGAAGGTGGCCATCCGATCGAAGTCATGCGCGTTGCAGGCCTCAAGGTATGACAGATACAAAGCTCGCAGCTTTTCGCGTTGGCTTGCCAACTCGCCCACATCCCATCTCGCGTCTGTACCGCGTCACCCGACATCGCGGCAGTGTCCACGACGGGTCACCGACCGCGCCCGGTAGCGACACATTCGCAGTCGAAGTCCGTCTGCAGGCCCATCGGCAATCCCTCGCCGCGGAAAATCCCGGCGCCCCGGGTGGTGTTCGACAGCGCGTCCGCGGCGAGGATCATCGCCGCTCCCGTCCACGTGGTGCGCTCCTCGGGCCACCGTTTGCCATCCGCGAACACCAACCCCGTCCAGTAGGAGCCGTCCTCCTCACGGAGGTGCTGCATCGCGCCGAACTGTCGATGCGCGGCCGACCGCTGGCCGATGGCATCCAGCGCCATCACCAGTTCACATGTTTCGGCGCCGGTCACCCACGGCCGGTCAACCACACAGCGAATCCCCAGGCCACCGACCACGAATTCGTCCCAGCGCTGTTTGATCCGCGCGGCCGCCGCAGGCCCGCGCAGCACGCTACCGAGGATGGGGTAATACCAGTCCATCGAGTAGCGGTCCTTCTCCGTGAACGCCTCGGGGTGCGCGGCTATCGCGTGTCCGAGTCGGCCCAGCGCCAGTTCCCACTCCGGCTGCGGCTCGCCTACCAGAGCGGCGAGCGCCAAAGCGCACCGGATGCTGTGAAACACGCTCGCGCAACCGGTCAGCAGCGCTTCCGGTAATGGACCGGCTTCGCTTCGGGCCCAACAGATTTCGCCATAGCCGACCTGCAAGTCGATGACAAAGTCGATCGCTTTGTGCACGACCGGCCACATCCGAGCGGCGAAGAACCGGTCGCCGGTGACCAGGACGTGGTGCCATACACCGGTAGCGACGTAGGCGCAGAAGTTGCTGTCGCTGTTGGCGTCTTCGATCACCCCCGCGCGAAGCTGGATGGGCCAGGAGCCGTCGGGCCGTTGAGTGCGGCGGCTCCAGTCGAACGCCGCGCGCGCCGGTTCCAGCAGCCCGGCGGCGGTGAGCGCCATCGCGCACTCCACGTGATCCCACGGATCGGTGTGGCCGCCCTCAGACCAGGGGATGGCTCCTGAGGATTCCTGTGTAGCTGCGATTGACAGCGCGGTTTGGCGGCATTGCCCGGGGGTAAGGACGCCCGCGACCGATGGTGGGTTAGACCGACGCAACTGAATATCCCACCGTCACTTGGCGTTCGGCCGCCGGTTGTTTGACGAAATACATTGCTACGCTCTTGCCGACCAGCGGATTGAGCAGCGATTCCGCCAGCTGCGTTATTTTGGGTCGCTGCATCAGGTCCCACACCAGGAGTTTGTGGTATGCGGACACGGCACGATGGTCGCTGTTCGACACCCCCACCGCGCATTTCAACCACCAGAAGGGGGAGTGCAACGCGTGCGCATGGTGAGCGTGCGTCAATTCCATTCCGCCATCTAGGATCTTGGCCCGCAATTCGCTGGCCCGGTAGATGCGTACGTGGCCGCCATCGTTGCTGTGGTATTCCTCGGACAGGAGCCAACACAACCGCTCCGGAAGCCAACGCGGCACACTGACCGCCAGGGTGCCACCCACCTTGAGCACCCGGATCAGTTCGGCGATGGCGGCGTCGTCCTGCGGTATGTGCTCGAGCATTTCGGACGCGATCACGCAGTCGAATGTTCCGTCGGCGTAGGGCAATTTCAGCGCGTCACCGAGGACCACCGTCGCCGACGCGCCCGCGGGCGCCTCACCGGCGTCGGCCATGGCGCGCAGAATGGTGCTGACCGAACGCAATTCGGCCGCATCGCGGTCGAATGCGACCACGTCGGCACCGCGCCGATACGCTTCGAAGGCGTGCCGGCCGGCTCCGCACCCGACGTCGATGACCTTGGTGGCCGGCCCGATCCGTAGCCGGTCGAAATCGACTGTCAGCATTGCGCTTGCCCATCGGAGGTTGCCGAAGCGGTGTTGCGTGCGATCGCCCGCTCGTACACCCGAACGGTTTGAGCGGCCACGGCTTCCCAGCTGAACACGTTGACCGCGCGGGTTCGTCCCGCGTTGCCCAGACTCCGTCGGTTCTCCGGTGAATCCAGCAGGTCACCGAGGACGCGGGTGAGCGCGTCGACGTCGGCGGGCGGTACCAGCTCGGCGCACGCGCCGTCGGTGCCGAGGACCTCGGGTAGCGCACCCACCCGACTCGCCACGATCGGCGTGCCGCTGGCCATGGCCTCCACTGCGGGCAGCGAAAACCCTTCGTAGAGCGACGGAATGCAGGCGACCTCCGCCGAAGCGAACAGCGCGGCCAGCTCGGCGTCGGAAAGCCCACTGGTGATGTGGACGATGTCGGAGATGCCGAGTTCGGCGATGAGTTTGTGGGTGGGGCCGTTGGGCTCCACCTTGGCGACGAGGCGCAACTCGAGATCCCTGCTCGTGCGCAGCCGGGCAACCGCCCGCAACAGGGTGCGCACACCCTTGAGCGGGGTGTCGGCGCTGGCGATGGCGATGACCCGCCCGGGTTGCCGGGGACGCGACCCCGGCTTGAACAGCTCGGTGTTCACGCCCAACGGCACGACGTGCAGCTGGTCCGGCGAGACACCGAAGTCGCTCACGATGTCCGCGGCCGACGACGACGAAACCGTCAACAGGTCCGGGATCTGGCGCGCCACCTGCTGCTGCATCGCCAGGAATCCATACCAGCGCTGCACCAACGGCTTTCGCCACCACCGCGCGGCGGCCAGATCGAGCACCCGATCACGGGTGATGGGGTGGTGCACGGTGGCCACCACCGGCAGCCCCGCGCCGGCAACCGTGAGCAGTCCGGCCCCCAGGCTCTGGTTGTCGTGGACGACGTCGAAGTCGGCCGTCCGGCCGGCCAGTAATCGGGCGGCGCGCATGGTGAACGTCCGCGGCTCGGGAAAGCCCGCGGTCCAGGTGGTGAGCAGTTCCAACATGTCGATCGAGTCGCGAATCTCGCTGGGCCGCGGCACGCGGAACGGATCGGGTTCGCGGTAGAGATCGAGGCTCGGAACTTTGGTCAGCCGCACCCGCGGGTCGAGCAGGTCGGGATAAGGCTGGCCGGAGAACACCTCCACGTCGTGGCCGAGTTCCACCAGACCGTGGCTGAGATGGCGCACGTAGACGCCCTGTCCGCCGCAATGGGTTTTACTACGGTAGGACAGCAGGGCAATTCGCATACTCAACTCTTCTTTGCTGGTGAATGACCGCGCAATGGCGCCGAATCCATCGCCGTCAACGGGCTCCCGAACTCCGTGACAGCAAACTGGACATGTGTCCAGACTATAGTTCGATCACCTAAGCGAGCGCAACGAGCTCGGGCGTCACCGGCTCCGCAGGAAACGGTCTCACGGGAATTCGGCACGCAAAGATCATGCCACTGGGTGAGGGGACTGAACCGTTGCCTCGCCTCGCACGCGACAAGGCATATGCGCGATACCCAGCCCGCGATCGGGAGCATCCGGGCACCGTGCCGCAGCCACGCCGCGTCCAGTTCATGGAGGCCGACCATCGGTTTTGAGCGGTTTGTTAGCATCACGCCCGTGCAGGATTCGGCCGCATCAGGCGAATGCGGCGGGCGGAGACCGGTATCGCGACGCGACGTCCTCAAGTTCGCGGTCGCGCCGGTTTTTCTGGGCCTGAGCGCGGCAGCCGCACCCCTCAATGACCGGAAGGCATTCGCCGCCGACATGCGGTTGATCGATTTCGCCGAGCGCAGGATTTCGCCGGGCGAGATCAAATCCGCCGGCTACGACGGCGTGGTGAACTACGTGTCGGAGTCGCGGCCGGGCGCGGACTTCGAGGCAAAACCGCTCACCCGCGCATACGCCGACGCGCTGCGCGCGGCGGGCCTGCATATCGTCAGTAACTTCCAGTACGGCAAACCCGGGTGGCCCGACCCATCGGATTACACCCGGGGCTTCGACGGCGGTGTGGCGGATGCTCAGACGGCCCAGCGGTTGCACGGCGCGGCCGGCGGGCCGGGGTCGGCCCCGATCTTCTTCAGCGTCGATGACGACATCGACGAGAACACCTGGAATAGCGCTGCCGTCCAATGGTTTCGGGGAATCAACTCCACATTGGGCGTGGCCCGCACCGGGATCTATGGGCATGCCAACGCGTGCGGCTGGGCGATCCGAGACGGCGTGATCGGAAACTCAACCACCGCGGGGCACCGGTGGGCGTGGCAGACGAAATCGTGGTCGCACGGCGCGCGCGAACCCGCGGCGGTGCTCTATCAGGCCGTGGTCAACAGCCCGTCGAACCCGAGTCCGCTCCTTGGCGGGATCAACGTCGACATCGACGATGTGCTGGCGTCCGACTTCGGCCAATGGGGTCTGGATCGGTGAGCCGCGAAGGCCGCCAGTCGACCGCGCGAGGTCACGGCATCTGCACCGCAAGGAAAGGTATGTAGCCATGGTTGACGGCGGCGTACCCACCGTGCAGTTTCTGCGCGGTGCGGGGCGAATCGCCATGGCACACAGGGGATTTACGTCGTTCAGATGGCCCATGAACAGCATGGGGGCTTTTTGCGAGGCGGCGAAGCTCGGTTTTCGTTACGTTGAGACCGACGTTCGGGCCACCCGCGATGGCGTCGCGGTGATCCTGCACGACCGCATGTTCAGGTCGGAGTCAGGTGCATCTGGCGCCATCGACCGGTGCTACTGGCGCGACGTCCGCCACGTGCATTTGGGTGCGGGAGAGTCGATGCCCACCCTGGAGGAACTGTTATCCACACTGCCGGACATGCGGGTCAATATCGATATCAAATCCGCGTCCGCCATCGGTCCCACTGTCGACGTCATCGAGCGGATGAACGCGCACGACTGGGTGCTGATCACGTCGTTTTCCGAACGCCGTCGACGTCGTGCGTTACGTCTGCTGTCCAAGCGGGTCGCCAGTTCGGCGGGTATCGGCGCGTTCCTGGCGTTGCTGGCGGCGAAAACGCCGGCCGGTCGAGCCTATGCCTGGCAGGTGTTGCGTGACAGTGACTGCGTCCAGCTGCCGCCACGGTTGGGTGGGTTACCGATCATCACGCCCGGACTGGTCAGGGCCCTTCATGAGTCGGGACGTCAGGTTCACGCCTGGACAGTCGACGACCCCGGCACCATGCACGCACTTTTCGATATCGACGTCGACGGCATCATCACGGATCGGGCGGACGTACTTCGTGATGTTCTGGTCGCCCGCAACGAATGGTGGCCACTCTAGTCGCGCCACATCATTCGTAGCGCCCGGCCGCGGCGGACATGCGACACTTCCGCGAGCCCGAGGGCCCGCGGAAGTGTCGGATCGTGCCGAAGACCCCGTTGGCGTTACTTCAGATCGAACCGGTCGTTGTTCATGACCTTGACCCACGCCGCGACGAAGTCCTCGACGAACTTCCCCTTGGTTGTCGTCCTGGGCGTACACCTCGGCCAGTGCGCGCAGCACCGAGTTCGAGCCGAACACAAGGTCATTCGCGGTCGCGGTCCACTTGACCGCACCCGACGCCCGGTCGACGCCCTCGTAGACGTTCTCCGCCGACTCCGACGCCTTCCACTCGGTGCCCATGTCGAGCAAGTTGACGAAGAAGTCGTTGGTCAACACGCCCGGCTTGTCGGTGAACACCCCGTGCTTGGTGCCGCCGTGATTGGCGCCGAGCGCGCGCAGACCGCCGATGAGCACCGTCATCTCCGGGCGCGGTCACACCCAGCATGTAGGCCCGCTCCATCAGCAGCTGCTCCAGCGGAGCCTTCTCGCCGGGACGGATGTAGTTGCGGAACCCGTCGGCCCGCGGTTCGAGCACCGCGAACGACTCCACGTCGGTGTTCTCCTGCGTGGCGTCGGTACGCCCGGGCGCGAAGTGCACCGTGATCTCGTAGCCGGCGTCCTTGGCCGCCTTCTCGACCGCCGCGGATCCGGCCAGCACGATCAGGTCGGCCAGCGAGACCTTCTTGCCGCCGGATGCCGAGCCGTTGAAGTCCTGCTGGATCTTCTCCGAGCACGGGCAGCACCTTGTCCAGCTCGGAGGGCTCGTTGGCACTCCCAGTTCTTCTGCGGCTCAAGGCGCAGCCGCGCCCCGTTGGCGCCGCCGCGCTTGTCGGTGTTGCGGTAGCTCGCCGCCGCCGACCAGGCCGTCTTGACCAGCTGCGGAACCGACAGACCCGACTCGAGCACCTTGCCCTTCAGCGCGGCGATGTCCGCGTCGTCGACCAGCTCGTGGTCGACGGCCGGCACCGGGTCCTGCCAGAGCTGCGGCTCGGCAATCCACGGCCCGAGGTAGCGGCTGATCGGCCCCATGTCGCGGTGCAGCAGCTTGTACCAGGCCTTGGCGAACGCCTCGGACAGCTCCTCGGGGTGGTCCAGCCAGCGCCGGGTGATCTCGCCGATAGATCGGGTCGACTCGCGCATCGAGATGTCGGTGACCAGCATCGTCGGGGCTGCGACCCGGCCCGCCGAACGGGTCGGGGATGGTGCCCGCGCCGGCGCCGTCCTTGGCGGTCGAACTGCCACGCGCCGCCGGGGCTCTTGGTCAGCTCCCACTCGTAGCCGTACAGGGTCTCCAGGAAGGTGTTGTCCCACTTGGTCGGGGTGGGCGTCCACACCACCTCCAGGCCGCTGGTGATGGCGTCCTTGCCCATGCCGGTGCCATAGGAGCTCTTCCAGCCCAGACCCCTGCTGCTCGATCGGGGCGGCCTCCGGCTCGGGGCCGACCAGGTCGCCGTCGCCGGCGCCGTGGGTCTTGCCGAAGCTGTGGCCGCCGACGATGAGCGCGGCGGTCTCCTCGTCGTTCATCGCCATCCGGCCGAACGTCTCGCGGATATCGTGCGCCGCGGCGAGCGGGATCCGGCTTGCCTTCGGGGCCTTCGGGATTGACGTAGATCAGACCCATGGTGGTCGCGCCGTAGGGCTCCGCGAGTTCACGCTCGCCGGAGTAGCGCTTGTTGGTGCCCAGCCATTCGTCCTCTTCGCCGAAGAGGATCTCTTCGGGCTCCCAGACGTCGGCGCGGCCGAAGCGCGAAGCCGAAGGTCTTGAACCCCATCGACTCCAGGGCCACGTTGCCGGCGAAGACGATCAGGTCCGCCCAGGAGATCTTGTTGCCGTACTTCTTCTTGACCGGCCACAGCAGCCGGCGCGCCTTGTCCAGGCTGGCGTTGTCCGGCCAGCTGTTGAGCGGGGCGAACCGCTGCATGCCCTGGCCGCCGCCGCCGCGGCCGTCGTAGATGCGGTAGGTACCGGCCGCGTGCCAGCTCATCCGGATGAACAGGCCGCCGTAGTGGCCGTAGTCGGCGGGCCACCAGTCCTGCGAGGTGGTCATCACCGACATCAGGTCGGCCTTGAGCGCCTCGACGTCGAGCTTGGCGAACTCCGCGGCGTAGTCGAAGTCCGTCGCCCAGCGGGTTGGCCTGCGGCGAGTGCGGCGTGCAGCGATCGACACGTCGACCTGGTTGGGCCACCAGTCCTGGTTGGTCAGCGGCGCGTGCGACTTGGGCTTGGGCGAGGGGATCGCCGGGTTTTCGCTCTCGCTGGCTGGCGTTCGTGTCGGCTTCGGCGGTATCGGATGACACAGCATTCCTTCCGGGTGTGAGTGAATCGGGCTGTGATCACGGTTGTGATCGGGAAGTCTGTACGTCGAGCAGTCGGGGCACAGGCCCCAGTAGATGACCTCGGCCTCGTCGAGGACGAAGCCATCCAGGAGTTGTTGTCGTCCGACGGGGTCAGGCACGGCGCCTCACCGACGGCACAGTCGACGTCGGCGATGACGCCGCAGGACCGGCACACGACGTGGTGGTGGTTGTCGCCGACCCGCGACTCGTAGCGGGCGACCGAACCGGAGGGCTGGATCCGACGCACCAGGCCGACCGCGGTCAGCGCGTTGAGCACGTCGTACACGGCCTGGCGGGACACCTCGGGCAGGCCCGCGCGCACCGCCGAGAAGATCGTCTCGGTGTCGGCATGCGGATGAGCGTGCACCGCCTCCAGCACGGCAATTCGCGGCCGGGTCACCCGGAGATCGGCCATCCGCAGCCGCTCCGCGTAATCGGCCGTCGAGGACACCGCACCAATATGACGCACTTATCTGGAACCAGTCAAGACTTTACTGTGAAGTGAGGCACGACTGCGGGTGACGAATGCGCTGCATCACGTCGGCTTCAGGGCGCTACCTTTGCGCCACTCGTCCCAGCCGATCGTCCAGTCACCGTTTTGCGCCAGGGTCAGCGGCGGCCCGCCGCTGTTGCGGACCTCGACCACGTCTCCCGGCACCGAGAAGTCGTAGAACCATTTCGCGTTGTCGGCGTTGAGGTTCAGGCATCCGTGTGAAGTGTCCTGATGACCCTGCGCCCACACCGTGGTCTCGAGCTCGTGCAGGTATATGCCGTCGGTGCTGATCCGGGTGGCGTAGTTGATGGTCTCGCGATAGCCCAGGCGGGAGTTTTTCGGCAGCCCGAACGTCGAGGAGTCCATGACGACCGGGTTGCCCTTGTCGAGCACGGTATATACGCCGGGGGGCGTCCACAGCGAGATGGTTTTGCCGCCGACGTTTTCGGTGCCACCCATCCCCATCGACGTGGGCATGGTGCGGATCAGGGCTCCGTTGCTGAAGACGCTGACTTGTTTGGTGGCGTCATCGGCGATGGAGATGTGCGCGTCGCCGATCCGGAACGACACCTTGGTGTCGTCTTGCCCGAATAAGCCGTCGCCCAACGCGATTCCGTAAATCTTGGCCTCGGCGGTGATGGTCGTGCCGGGTGCGTAGTAGTGCTCCGGCCGCCAGTGAGCCGTTTGGTCGTCGAGCCAGAACCACGACCCCTGCACCTTCGGGTCGGTGGTCACCGCCAGCTGACGCTCGGCGGCGGCCCGGTCGGCAATCTGCTCGTCAAAGTGGGCCACGACCACTGTCCCGACACCGTAGGTACCGCCATTTTCGAGTGCGGCCTCCGACGTCGTGGTGAACGAGACCTTGGTCTGGTTGGACGGTTTCACCGTCGAGAACGACGAGACTTGCGTTGACGCAACGCCGTTGGGGCCCCGGCTGGTGATCGTCAGGGTGTAGGTGCGCCCGTAGCCCAGGGGGATGGTGGGCTTCCATACCGTGTTGTCCGGTGTCATGACGCCCTGCACCGACTTGCCGCTCTCGTTGACCATGCGGACATCGGTCAGCGTCCCAGCGTCGGCCTTGACCATCACCTGTGCGACCGGATCGACGTCATGCGCATCGGGGCCGGGCGTGACCATGACTTGCGCCGGTCCTGAGGTTTTCGACGACGCGCCGCGGTGACCGCAGCCGGCGCCGAAGCAACCAAGCCATGCCGCGATCAGGACAGCGCCCGCGACCACCGCGACCACCAACCCGGCGAGCAGTAATCGGCGGGGTCCGCGAACCCCGGGGATCCGCCGGTCGGGCCGATCGCTTGTGTTGGACATCATTGAGCCGTCGGATCCTTGCGTTCTGTTGGTTGCCGGGTCGAAGTCGCTGCCCAGCGCGACGATGTTGTCTCACAGGTAGCCACGCGGGTGCGGTTTCTAAACCGACGCGCGGGATCATGGCGTCATGGCCGGCGACGAACTCGACAGTCTGTATTGGGCGCCACCGAAGGATTTCACCGCGGAGCGCACGAAATTGACGGCCGCGGCCAAGCGCCGCGGGGACGACGGCACCGCCAAGCGGATTTCCGCGGCCAACAAACCGACCACGGCGGCGTGGATCGTCAACCGGCTCGCGCTGCGCCACCCGGACACCAAGCAGCGCCTGGCAGAGCTGGGTGACCGGCTGCGCGCCGCCCACGCCGCGATGGACGGCGCACGCGTCCGGGACTTGTCCGCCGAGCAGCACCAGCTCATCGACGAACTCACGCGTGCCGCGCTGGAAGCGGCCGACCTGAGTCAGCCGTCGTCAGCGGTGCGCGACGACATCACCAGCACACTGCAAGCGGCGATCGCCGACCCCGAGGTAAGGCAGCGGCTCGGTCGGCTGGCCCGGCCCGAGCAGTGGTCCGGTTTCGCCGACTTCGGCGCCGCGGCGCCGGTATCGACGACTGCGCGGAGCGGAAAGGCGAAGGAGCAGTCCGCGCAATCGCGTTCACGGCCCGCGAAGCAGTCCACGCGCGACGCGGCCGCGCAGCGCCGCCTCGAAAACCTGACCGCGGCCGTGACCGCCGCCGAGCGCCAAAAGGCCGACGCAGACGCCAGGCTGTCGGAACGCCACGCCGAGCGCGACGCGACCCGGCAGCGTCGTGACGAGGCGCTAGCGACTCTGCGGACCGCCGAACGAGAACTCAAGCGCGCCGAAGGTGACTACGAGCAGGCGAGGAAAGCCAGCCGTGCCGCGGAGGCATCGGTCAAGGAGGCGAAAGCGCAGTTGAAGCGGGGGTGACGAGGGCCGCTGGGGCCGCGGCGGTGTTTCCTTGGGTCCAGCCGGGGTATTAGCCCACGCGTGACGTCTTTATGGTTGGACAATCGAGCCGAACGGCCTTGGGCCGCAAGCCAGCTTGACGAGGGCCCCCGTTCGGCGGATGTCATTGTCGTCGGCGCCGGCATCACGGGGCTGATGACCGCGGTGCTCCTGGCCCGCGCGGGCAGGGATGTGCTGGTGCTCGAAGCGCGCACGGTGGGAGCCTGCGCCACCGGAAACACCACCGCAAAAATCAGCCTGCTGCAGGGCACCCACCTGTCGAAGATCCTGTCCAGGCATGGCAAGGCGTTGGCGCGTGCCTATGTGGAGGGCAACCGCGAAGGCCAGGACTGGGTGGTCGATTATTGCCAGTCGCACGGCATCCCGGTGCAGCGCGAGGACGCCTACACCTATGCCCAATCCGCCAGGGGAGTGGCGCCCGCGCGCCTCGAGCTGAAGGCGTGTCAGGCGGTCGGGTTGCCCGCCGTCTGGGACGACGACGCCCGCGTGCCCTTCCCGTATCACGGCGGGGTGCGGCTGCCCGACCAGGCGCAGTTCGATCCCATACCGTTCCTGGACGCGCTGGCCACCGAGCTACTCGGCCGTGGCGGCCGGCTGGTCGAGCACACGCGGGTCCGGCGGGTATCCAGCCGCGGCGAACGCGTGCGGGTGCATGTCAGCGACGCCGCCCAGCGAGACGTCGAGCTCGAAACCGGCCAGTTGATTCTCGCCACCGGCATCCCGATCCTGGATCGCGGCGGATATTTCGCGCGCGTCAAACCGAGCCGGTCCTATTGCCTCGCTTTCAAGGTGCCCGGCAACATCACCCGTCCGATGATGATCTCCTCCGACTCGCCGACCCGCTCGGTGCGCTACGCACCCGTCGCGGACGGGGAGCGGCTGATCGTGGGTGGCGCCGGCCACACCGTGGGTCGCAAGAAGAGCCCGACGAAGTCGCTCGAAGAACTGGCGTCGTGGACCCGCAGGCACTACCCGGGTGCCGAGCAGACGCATTTTTGGTCGGCGCAGGATTACACGCCCGTCGATCAGCTGCCCTACGTCGGGTCCATCCTGCCGAACACCGAAACCATTTTTGTGGCAACGGGATTCAACAAGTGGGGGATGACTAACGGTGCCGCCGCGGCGCTGGCGCTGTCTGGCCGGATCCTGGGCGGGCGGATGCAGTGGGCCAATGCGTTCGCCAGCTGGAGTCCCCACGAGTTGTCAGGTCTGCCTACCGCAGTGCAGGCCAACCTCGAAGTCGGATTCGATCTGGCCAAGGGCTGGATCACCCCGCTGCTACGCACTGCCCGCCGGAGCCCCGGGACGGACGAGGGCGGCGTGGTGAGCGGGCCGCCGTGGCGTCTGGAGGCCCGCTGTCGTGTCGACGGCACCGAGCATGTCGTTTCGCCCGTGTGCCCGCACCTTGGCGGGATCGTGAACTGGAACGACGCCGACAAGACGTGGGAATGTCCGTTGCACGGGTCGCGCTTCGCCCCGGACGGCACCCTGCTGGAGGGGCCGGCCACCCGCGATCTGACCGCCTGAGTTCACGTTCGGCGCGGAGGACTCAGCTCGTCTTTTGATAGACGAGCCAGTGCAATCCGATCGGCGAGTGCTCGCGCTCGACGTCGAACACATCGAGACCGTTGGCCCATCCCTCGAACCAGCCCGTCGGCGGCCAGCCGCCCTCGGGCAGGTGGGCCTTCTCGTATTCGTATGCCGAATCGTCCGCAACCAGCTCGAGGGGGAGCCCGGCCGCCGCACTCGCCATCTGCTCGCGCGTGAAAATCATGGTGTTGCACTGCTGACCGAGTTCCACCGCGGCATCGTCGGGGACGTACCCGTCGCGGGGCAAGAAGGCGTTGAACACCAGACGCCCGCCGGGAGCCAGGCAATCCGCGGCCAGTTCGAACACGCCCCGCAATTCGTGGGTCGTCCGGAAGTCGGGCACCACCTCGGAGAGCACCATCAGCTGGTATTTCTCGTGAACGCTTTCCATCGCGGTGAAGACATCGCTCTGAATCACCTGCACGGCCAAGCGATTCGCTCTGCGCCTCCGAGCGCATGACGTCGGCAAGCTTCGCCCGCCATCTCGACCGCATCCACCGGGTGGCCGCGGCGGGCCAGAGCCAGGGCGTTGCGCCCGGTTCCCGCTCCGACATCCAGCACGCGGTGGGTCGTCGGGTCGGCCGCCTCGGCGGCCAGGGCCAACACGCGCGCGTCGGGCTCGGTGCCGAACAGTGGCGGCGGACGGACGGCTACCCATTCGTCGTAATCGGCCTCGAGCGTCCGCCATTCGGCTTTGACGCGGATGTTCACGCTCGTCCCGAAGGGGGCTTGAAACGAGATGACGACGTCCGAGCGGGGAGAGGCCTTGAAACCCTTCGTCAGCTCGGCCGCGAGCGTGGTTCTGAGCTGAGCGGATTGTTCGGCCGTGTACCAGACGCCCAGGGTGGCACAGACGTTGCCGCATAACTGGACGTACTCGTCGATCAGGCTTGGGACGGCCGGCACCCTGATGTGGCCCTCGGCCGACGAACGGCGATACAACCGTCTGATCATCGCTTCGTAAAGCATCGACGGATCGAAAGGCTCAGAAGGCGGACCCTGCACCAGAACCTTTTACACGACCCAGCCGCTTTGCACCACTGATCGGAGTGCGATCACCGCGAGCGGGCGGCGCCTTCCAGGAGATCAGCGGCCTTGCCGACGCTTTCGGCGGGTTTGGTCATCTGTGCGGACACCTCGCGGGCGCGTGTGAGGTAATCCGCGGCGAGCAGGGAGCGCAGATCCGCGACCAGTGAATCGTAGGTCGATTCCGAAAAGGGCCTGGCGATGCCCACTTCCAGCTGGCTGACCGCGGATGCCCAGATGGGCTGATCGAGCCAGAGCCAGAGCACCAACATGGGGACTCCGGCGCGCATGCCCGCGGCGGTGGTGCCGGCGCCCCCGTGGTGCACGATCGCGCGGCATGCCGGAAAGGTGGCCGCGTGGTTGACCGCGTCCACGATCTTGGTATGGCCCGCCCGAGCGAGGTGGGTGAAATCGTTTGGGCCGCTGCAAATCAACGCCCTCTCGCCTAACTGCTCGCACGCCCCGCTGATCACCGCGATCGTTTCAGCAGGGGATGTGACCGGCGTGCTGCCGAAGCCGAAGTAGATGGGCGGAGGTCCGTCGGCGATCCACGACAACACCTCATGGTCGACGTCGGTCGGCATTTCCAGCGTCAGCGACCCGACGAACGGCCGTCGGTACCCAGTTTCCACCCATTCGGCCGCCAGCCCGGGTACGCAGAGCTCGTCGTAGGCCTGGATCTCCAACACTTGTCGGCTCGAAGATCCGGCGCGTTCGGGCAAGCTGAGCGCCTCGCGTTGCGCACCTTCGGCCACGTTCGTTACATGCGCCTGGAACCCGCCGAGTTCCAGCGCCCGCGCGGGGAAGAAGTGCAGCGCGGCGAACGGCGTGCCATGAAACTCGGCGACGTTGGCGGCCAGCCGCTGCTCGTTCATGCCGGCCACCAGCAGGTCGGCACCGTCTGCCAGCGATGCCAGCGCCGTGCTCTTCTCCGCCCACACCTGGGTGACGCGCTCCACGAGCTGCGGTAACGCGCTGATCGGATCCTGGACGCGTTGAACGAAATTCGTGGCCGCGTTTATCTGCTCTCGCGTGTCCGGCCCGTAGGCGACGGCGGTAAGCCCGGCCGATTCGATGAAGCGGAGCCTGTCGGGCGGGACCGCCATGCTCACGTCGTGGCCCCGGCGGAGCAGCTCGCGGCCGACGGCGGCGCAGGGCTCGACGTCGCCCCGGCTCCCGTATCCTGCGAGGACAAATTTCATTGGCGAGACCTCACTAGTCATTAGTCGCGGTCATGCTACAGGTCCCCGGCTAACTGCAACCCGGCCCAACGGTCATCGCTTCAGCGCCCGAGCAGCTGGTTCTTCAGCTTCTCGTATTCCTCGGCGGTCAGCCGCCCCGCATCCCGGAGCTGTGTGATCTCGCGGATCTTGGCCGCGACTCCTGTGACCACGATCCGCGGCTTGACGTGCGATTGTTCGCCCTCCCCGTCAAGCGCGGCGTTGCCGAAGCGAGCGACCACACGCTGACCGGTCACCCTGCTGCCATCCCCGCCGCCGCTCGGCGGCCCGGCCATGGCGCGCCCGGTCATGGCCGCCGATCCCACGTCGCCGAATGCGGCGCTCGAGCCGACTTCCATGGGCGCCGCCGCGGCGGACTCGACGCCGGTCATCGGCGACGCCAACGCCATGGCGCGCACCTCCGGCGCGGCGACGGTCCATGCCTGCGGCACAGACAATGCCCCGACCGCCTTGGCCTCGGCCAGACCGGCCGACACCGTCGGCATCGTGCCCGGGCTCAGGTTCGTCAGGGTCGCCGGGAAATTCCAGACGGGCGCCGGCCCGGTCCCCGGCCAAACCTCTTCCCCGTTCCACCCGCTGACGATGTCATCGGTGTGGAAACCGATGAGTGTGCCGAGGGCGGCGATGGGAAGATCAACCGGGCCGGCGATGATCACCAGCGGGATGATTACCCCGAGGGTGATCACGCTGGCCGGCCCGCTGACGAAGATTGTTTCCAGGTCGGCCAACGTCCCCAGCGGGTCTGACGTGGCCGCCGGCGCCGCGGTCGCCAGGCTCTGGAGCGCGGCGGGCACCGCGGAAAATGTCTGGCCGACATCGGATACGGCGCCTTGTGCATCGCCCGCTGGCGCGCTGACCGCTTGGCTGACCGCGGCTGCCTGGTGGGCCGGGCCGGCCGGAGTGGTGTTCTGCCGTGGCGAGGTCAACGGTGTCAGCGCCGTCGCGGCTGCCGACGAACCGGCGTAGGTGTACATCGCCCCGGCGTCCTGTGCCCACATCTCGGCGTACTGCGCCTCGGTGGCCGCGATCGCCGGAGTGTTCTGCCCCAAGAAGTTGGTCGCCACCAACGCCGCCAGCAGGCTGCGGTTGGCTGCGATGATCGGTGGCGGGACCGTCGCGGCGAACGCCGCCTCGTAGGCGGCGACCGCGGATGTTGCCCGGGCGGCGGTCTCCTCCGCCAGCGCAGCAGTGCCGCTGAGCCATTCCATATGGGGCGCGACCGCAGCCGCCATCGACGCCGACGCGGGGCCCGACCACGGTCCGGCGGTCAGCTCCGCCACCACCGATCGATACGCGCCGGCCGCCGTGTAGAGTTCGTCGGCCAGTTGCGCCCAGGCCTGCGCCGCGGCCGACAACGGCGCCGCACCCGGACCGGCATACATCCGGCCGGAGTTGACCTCCGGCGGAAATATCCCGAAATCCATTGCAGCGCATTCCTTTTCAGACGGTCGTGATTCAGCCGAACGGCGGCTCAGCGACCGAGCAGCCGGTTCTTCTGCTCGGTGTACTCTTCCTCGGTCAGAATTCCCTCGTCGCGGAGCTTGGCGAATTCGCGCAGCTCGGCTGCCACTCCCGTCACCACCGCCCGAGGCGGGGTTTCCGGCGCTGCGGCTTCATCGTCCGCCGCCGCGCCTGGCGCGGTGTTGGCCTCACCCGCGGCGGCCGGCACGCGTTCGCCTCCGGGCGCCTTGCCGCCACCTTTACCGCCACCGGCGCCTAGGGTGCCGGCCATGGCTCGCCCGGCCAGACCCGCCAATGCCATCTGGCCAAAGGTGCTCGACCCCGGTGCGGACCCTTCCTCGACCACACCGGCGGGGGAGGCAGGCAACGCGGGCAGGGTGTAGGAGATGGGACGTACCGACGGCGTGGCGACGGTCCACGTCGCCGGCACCGACAGAGTCCCGACCGTGTTGGCCTCGCCGAAACCGGCGGAGACCGTCGACGGCGGCATCGCGCCGGGGGGCAGGTTCAACAGCGGCGCGGGGAAGGGTTTGACGGGCGCGGGCCCACTGCCGGGCCAACTCTCTTCTCCGTTCCAGCCACTGACGATGTCATCGGTGTGGACACCGGTGTAATAACCGCCGATGTCGAACGGAAGGGCCACCAGGCCAAGGGTGCTCAGCGGGACGTCGACGAAAATGCTCGCAAGCCCGGCCGGCAGGTCGACGAAGATGGAGACCAGGTCGGCCAATGTATTCAGCGGGCTCGTGGCGGTAGGGGCCGCGGCCGCGAGACCCTGCAACGCGTTGGGTACCGCGGAGAAGCTTTGCTGGACCGACGAAACGGCGTTTTGCGCCTGGCCCACCGAGGTGCCGGCGGCCTGGCCGACGGCGGCCGTTTGGCCGGCAGACCCGCTCGGGTCGGTGTTCTGTTGCGTGGCGACGAAAGGTGTCAATGTCGTCGCGGCTGCCGACGCACCCGCGTATCCGTACATCGCTGCGGCGTCTTGGGCCCACATCTCGACGTACTGCGCCTCGGTAGTCGCGATCGCGGAGGTGTTCTGTCCGAACAGGTTGTTCGCCACCAGCCTCGCGAACAGAGCGCGGTTGGCGGCGACCAGCTGCGGCGGAACGGTCGAAGCGAACGCTTCCTCATAAGCCGCGACCGCGGCCCCGGCCTGCATAGCGGTTTCCTCTGCCTGCACGGCAGCGCTACTGAGCCAACTGATGTAGGACGCGGCCGCAGCCGCCATCGACGCCGACGACGGACCCAACCACGGGCCGGCGGTCAGACCTGATATCACCGACTGATACGCATTGGCCGTCGTGTGCAGCTCGGACGCCAACCCCTCCCAGGCTTCGGCCGCGGCCACCATCGATTCCGATCCGGCGCCGATATACATCCGGCCGGAGTTCACCTCCGGGGGGAACATCGCGAAATCCATGTCGGTCCCTTAACTGAAGTTCAGCCGAAAAACCACGGCGGTCGACACATCCCGGCGGACGCATGTGAGCATGGCACCTCGGATCTCACGGCCGGCGTCGGGAAGCACCCGAAACGGGCTTAACGCATTTGCTGCACGCACTGGACAACCAGTCCTTTCCGTTGCTGACTCCACCCAGTTTGCCGCCCGGAGAATCGCCGCCGAAAGCGCTGGGCCGCGTCTTACGCGATGCAGCAGACGGCCCGACCAGTTCTGGGATGATCGGCGCAAAATACGCTGCCCACCAGCGCAAAGTCCTAACCCCCTCCCTAGCCCATTATGCAGTCCTGGGCAGTCCCTGGCGATCCGAAGTCGATTCCCAAGGGTCGCAATGCTAAACCAAAGGGCGGTGGTGAGGAAGTTGCGTCGCCAGTCACCTGTTTCTCCGGTTCGGGGAATTGCCGACGGCGCCGGATTGGTGGCTACTGCACGAGCGGGCCAGCTGCCTTTCCGTCTTAGGTATCGCCGCCACACTTCGGAAGGCCTGGAGCAGTTCAACCCTCCGCCCCAGACCACCGAGTCCTCTGGCGATCAATCCGCGGCGGTGGCCCAAGACACAATCGCCACCGCCGGCAACGAGCAGCAACAGCGCCTGCTTACGCAGTGAGCTCCGAGCAAAGTCACGGCGCCTGTGATCGCGTTAGAGTCGTTGTAGCTCGACATTTGTCCCCGAACTGCATTACCTGACCACCCAAGCGGCCCTCGATCTCTTTCACGTCCGGTTGCACTGGTAGGCGGCAAACGATTGTCTACCAAAATAGCGTCCAATATCATCAGACGCCGATTGAAACTATTTTCGTATGATGGGTATCTGTACACCCCGAGCTGAAATTCGCCGCATTCCGATTGCGGCCATATTCGGTGCTGATGTTTCCCGCTATCCAATTCCCTGACCGGACCTCTCCCGCCATCATGCTCAATTCCCGCATGGCATCCGCAGCGCGAGCCGCGGTGGCGTGCGCGTGCGTCGGCATCGCCGGCATCTCGCTCGTTTCGGCCTGCGGGCCGGCCGCGTCGTCGCCGCCGGCGCAGGCGACCGCTCCGTCGCCATCCACCACCAGCGGCGTCTATGGCGATCCCGTTGCGGCCGCCAAGTACTGGCAAGCGCAGTCACTCGAGGACAATTGCGGTTTGATGTCCGTGGCCGACGTGGTCGGTGAGATCACCGGCCACGCGCCGACGGAGCAGCAGATGATCAAGCTGGGGGAGTCGACGCCGTCCCAGACCAATCCCGGGCCCGTCTACGCACCGCGCAACGACCCGAGCCACACCAACGGCGGCGGCGGCATCGAAATGGCAGACGCAGTAGTACTACTCGACCACTACGGCATCCAATCGGAGATGACTTATGCCGCCCACCCGGATCAGACCGGGCTACCCGCGTTGGAGCGGTACCTCGCCGCCAATCGCAAGGTCATCGCCTGGGTCAACTCGGCCGTCATCTGGAACACCAGCGACCAGCGGACCAAGGCCGACCACTTCCTGGTCGTCACTGGGATAGACACCAATAGAGAGGTCGTCCACCTCAACGACCCCGGCGCCGATCACCCCGACGAACAGGTCAATATCCCGGCCTTTGTGACCGGCTGGCAAACCGGGGAGGACTCGATCGTCGTCACCGCGGCACCCGGCTGAGCGCCACCCACTCGGGACCGACGAGCCGCGAACACGGATGAGCCGGCGGAATGAAGCTCACGCCGAAGTGCGAGAAATCCGACGGTCCCAGGTCCGCCCATCGCTTGTTCCGCAAGGTTCATGGCAATTTTCGTGTATTTAATAATCGCGGCCGCCGCCCACTCATATACTGACCCCACCTCGACACCGACAACAAAAGAAGGGCACGAAACGCTTCCACCGCGTTGGCTGGCCAGACTCGCAATTCCTGTCATGGTTGGCGCTGCCCTGACCGCAAGCACGGCGATTGCGATGGCCGACGCCACCGACGACGCATTTATCGGAAAAATGCATACCCTCGGTTTCACCTGGCCGGCGGGGGACGACTCCGACATCGTCGCGATGGGTCACCAGATCTGCGCCGACCGCATGGCCGGCAAAACGCCGGACGCGATCGCCGGTGACATTCACAACACCTTGGGGCCGAAAGGCATTACGTTTGCGGACGTCACCTCGATGGTGAGTGCCGCCGAATCGACCTACTGCCCGGGTTAATCGCCTCCTGACCGTCCACCGGTCTCCGCGCGCCTTCCCGCATACTCTGAGCAGGTAGTTCTTGCGGTCTCGCCGAGTGGGGATGGCAGTGAAGGATTCGACGGCCTTTTCAAATTTCGCCGCGATGGACATGCAGGTGCACAGCCTGCTCCGCTACCCGGTGAAGTCGATGCTCGGCGAAACCGTGCCCAGCATGTTCGTCGATGAGCACGGCGCCGAAGGGGACCGGCGGCTGGCCCTGCTCGATGCCGCCACCGGGCATGTCGCCAGCGCCAAGAACGCCCGGCTGTGGCGTGGCCTGTTGAAGTGCACCGCCAACGGAGACGCTGGTCGGGTGAAGATCGGGCTGCCCGACGGGACCAGTGTGGCGGCCGACGACCCCGGCATCGACGAGCTGCTCTCGCAGCTGATGGGGCGACCGGTCCGACTGATAGCGCAGCGCCCCCAAGGCGCCACGTTGGTGCGCCCGGATCCGGAGAAGTTGCTCGAGTTGGGCTTGGACGTCGAGGTCAGCGGCCGCATTCTGGAAATCGCCCAGGCGACGCCGGGTGACACGTTCACCGATGAGGCCCCTCTGCACGCGATCACGACGGCCACACTCGAGCACATTGGGGTCGAGGCGCTGCGGTACCGCCCCAACGTGGTCATCGCGACGCCGCCGGGTTACCCGCCCTACGCCGAAAATGACTGGGTAGGCAGGGACATCGCCGTCGGCGACGCACGGCTGCGCGTCTTGACGGCCACGTCGCGGTGCGTCGTACCGACGCTCGAGCACGGCCCACTGCCGCGCGCTCCGCAGGCACTCCGCACACCCGCCGCCGAGAACCGTTGGGACACAGGCGGTCACGGCGCTCAGCCGTGCGCGGGCGCTTATCTCGCGGTGATGGCGGAGGCCGTCATCCGCGTCGGCGACCGCGTGACCATCGGCCAGTAGGCAGTTCAATCGATCGCCGTGAAGTCCACCCAACATTGGCGCGGCCCACGGAACACCTGGTTGTGCCGGTAGGGCGGCGGGTCGACTACAAGCTTCGCCGATACGACGCGACGCAGGAAGTCTCCAGCGCCGAGTTGACCTCCAGCCGAGCCACTGGGCCACCCTCGACCTGCATTTTGCGCGGCGATGTCGCCGATCACACCGCCCAGCGGCGCCTTGCCTCGCTCGGCGACCGGTTTGTCAGGCCAGAGCGGGGAGCGCTCCGATGAGCGGCACCAGCCGCGGCGATCGCACCGCTATCGCGTTGCAGATGAACAGCATTCAGGCGATGTGGAGGCCGTATCTAGGCTTCCGAATGCGGGGTGGGGCTTTGCGCAGATTCCCACTTCGACTCGAGCGACCTTGTCACCGTCGTGCCGGCGGCCAGGTCGAGCTGGAAGGTCTCCCCGTCGTCGTCCTGGAACGTGACGAGGTAGCCCGCGTCGGTGGAGTCTTTGAACACCACTTTGTAGGGCTGTTCGCCAGAGCCGCGGTCGACGGCGATGATATCGCCGGGGGAGACGTCGTCGATTAGGTCGTTACCGGAGGCTTTGGACATACCGTCGACGGTAGCCGATCGGACGACGGCAGCCGTTCATGGCTGGCGGAAGGCCTTGACGGCTTCAACCGCACCTCAGCGCCATTTGATACCGCATCCGATCGACGGCCGCTGGTCCGGGTTGACCGGTCGCCCGCCGAGCACGGCGTCGACCGCAGCGCGGACGTCCGCGGCGGTGACCGGCAGCGCTTTGCCGGGCCGGGAATCATCGAGTTGGCCGCGGTAGACCAAGCGGCGTTCGCCGTCGAAGACGAAGGTGTCAGGCGTGCAGGCGGCGGAGAACGCCTGGGCGACGTCCTGGGTTTCGTCGTACAGGTAGGGGAAGGTCCAGCCGTGACGGCGGGCTTCGTCAACCATCTGCTCCGGACCGTCCTGCGGGTAGGTGGCCACGTCGTTGCTCGAGATACCCACCATCGCGACGCCTTGTTCGGCGAGGTCACGACCAAGGGCGGCAAGCCCATCCGCCACGTGCTTGACGTACGGGCAGTGATTGCAGATGAAGGTGACAACGAGCGCGGGGCCCGTTAGATCGTCCAATCCCACGACGGCGCCGGTGGCCGGGTCGGGCAGCGTGAACGGCGGCGCGGAAGTGCCAAGGGCGACCATGGTGGACTCGATGGCCATACAGTCAGCGTAGCTCGATGACTGGTGCCCGTCCGCGACATGCGTCCCTACCGCAACTTTCGTTGAGGCGCCGACACTTTCGATCACGCCGAGGGCGCAATTTGGACCGCCCACGCGGGTGACGCAGATCACATGCGTGTGTGATCGGCGACATCGGTGGAACCGAGGCCGACAGGGTCGCGCGACTGCCGCCGCCGAGAAGCAACAGCGCAAAGAGGAACGGCCGAACGACTGACGCGTCAGACGCGCGGCGCCGGCGGACCTTGGTTGATCTTGTTGGCCGCGAACGTCGCCGCCTGGGCGGTCATTCCGGCGTCAATGTAGGAAACGTGCGCCATGATGTTGCCGCCTCCCGAGCAGATCGGATCGTCAGGGGCGCACAAGCTGATGGTCTTGGATCCATACGCCGGGTTGATAGTCGGTAGCGGCTGGCCGCCCCACAACATGGTCGAGAATCCACTGCTGGGCTCGCCGAACAGGGCGACGGCGGCGACGTGATCGGCGACCGAGGGCGGCATCGCGTTGGTGGCCAAATCGATCACCGTGGACCCTTGGGAGTATCCGCCGAGCACAAGCCTCGAGTTCGGGCAGCTGGCGACGGTGTCTTGGATGCGTGTGCTCGCATCGGTGGAACCGGCGTTCGCGCTGTTGTGGTAGTCGTCGTTGGCCGGGTAATTGACCGCGTAGACGTCGACGGACTTGCCACCCAGCTGCGAGGTGAGGGAGTCCACGAATGCCTGGCCGATGTTGCCCAGACCGGGCTCCTGATGGGTGCCGCGGGCGAAGACCACCGAGACGTCGGAGCACGAATCGGCAACGGCGGTGGGAAGGGCGATGGGTGCGCTCAGCACCGCCCATGCCGCCGCAGCCGAGACACCAACAATGCGGGCAAATCCGCGTGCACTCATGCCGAAATCCTGTCACATCACCGGTCACCGCGGTCCCGGCGGTGGTCACTTCGGCGTAAACGCATCCGCATGTAGTCGAGACACGTTGCGGTACAACCGATGTTGCCAACCGCGGTAGGACGGATTCGTCGCGGCCGGCTCCCAGGGCCACCTCAACTTCAGCCCCGTCATCGTCTGCGACAGCCCAGAGCGGCCGATGGAACGTTCTGCAGCGAGCGCCCGTCTTGATAACTCAGCGGCCGCGCCACTCGGGCTTGCGCCTTTCGGCCCAGGCCCGCAGCCCCTCGGCGACGTCCTCGGTCGCCCCGGCCACCTTGCGCATGGTCTCGCCGAAGCGGACCGACTCGATCCAGCCCATGTCCGCCGTTCGCCACGCCACCTCTTTGGTCGCCCGTTGGGCCAGGGGAGCGGCCTCGGTCAGGGTCCGCGCCCAGGCCCGCGCCTCGGCCTGCAGGTCGTCCGGCTCCACAAGCTTCCACACCAGACCGATCTCCTTGGCCCGCGCGGCGCTCATCGGCTTGCCGGTCAGGAGCAGTTCCATGGCGTTGCCCCAGCCGACGCGTTGGGGCAGCCGAATGGCCCCGACGATGGTCGGCACGCCGATCGACACCTCGGGATAGCAGAAGCTGGCCTCGGTGCTGGCGATGACGAAGTCGCAGAACAGCACCCCGGTCAGCCCGTAGCCGATGCAGGGCCCATGCACCGCGGCGATGGTGGGCTTGAACAGCTCCATCCCGCTCTCGAACGAGTTGATCGTTGGCTTCTCCCAGAAGGTGCCGCCGAACGTGCCGACCGAGCCTTCGCCGTCCTTGAGGTCGCCGCCGGCGCAATAGACGCTCCCGTTGGCGGTCAGGATCGCGACCCATGCGTCCAGGTCGTCGCGGAACCGCTCCCAGGCCGCATTCAGGTCCTGGCGGAGAGCGCCATTGATGGCGTTGCGAGCCTCGGGGCGGTTGAGGGTGATGGTGGCGACGTGGTCGTCCAGCTCATAGGTGACGAGGCTCATGGGTTCACCCTAGGGCGGCACAGTCGATGCCACCCGCGCGGCGGGCGGCGGACGAGGAATTGCGGGTGAGCCTGTGGGCCCAGCGGCTGGGAAACGCCCGCCGGTGAGCGAGCAGGGGTCTACCGGGCCATCGACGCGCTCCGGGACGTTCGGCGAATTATTGCCCTTCCACTTTCAACCTATAGCGCACCGGGGGGCTTGCGGCAAGGGCCGGGTGATACCGCACAATCGCTGGCCTAAGCCGATTTTCGCTCGTATCGGGGGGTTGGGATGTTGTCATACTCGAATGTCGACCATGCGGTGCTGATCGCTGGCGGAGGCCCGACGGGGCTGGTGTTGGCCGGTGAATTGGCCTTGGCCGGGGTCGACGTGGCGATAGTCGAGCGGCGCACCGGTCAGGACCTCATCGGTGCGCGCGCCGGGGGTCTGCATGCGCGCACCATCGAGGTCCTCGATCAGCGGGGAATCGCCGATCGGTTTCTTGCCCAGGGCCAGGTCGCCCAGGTCACCGGGTTCTCCCAGATTCGTTTGGACATCAGCGACTTTCCCACCCGGCATCCGTACGGTCTCGCGCTGTGGCAGAACGAGATCGAACGCATACTCGCCGACTGGGTGACCGAGCTTGGGGTGCGGTTCTACCGCGGAGATGAGGTGACGGGCATCGCCCAAGACGGCTCCGGCGTCGACGTAGCCTTGACCGATAGCCGATCCTTGCGGGCGGGATACCTCGTCGGCTGCGACGGCGGACGCAGCGTGGTCCGGAAGGCCGCCGGCATCGACTTCCCGGGGTGGGAGGCGACGACCAGCTATCTGCTCGCCGAGGTCGAAATGGACTACGGGACAGCAGATCCGCCGGTGTGGGGCATCCGCCACGACGCGCTCGGCGTGCATTCCCTCGCCGCTCCCGAAGAGGGTGGGCCGGTGCGCGTCATGGTCACCGAGCAGCGCCTGCGGCCCACCGGCGAACCCACGCTACGCGACCTGAGTGAGGGGCTCACCGCGGTCTACGGGACGGATTACGGGATCCATAGCCCCGCTTGGCTTTCCAGATTCACCGACATGGCACGGCAGGCCGCAACCTATCGCGTCGGCCGTGTTTTGCTGGCCGGTGACGCCGCGCATGTCCATCACCCGGTGGGCGGACAGGGCCTGAACACCGGCGTGCAGGACGCGGTCAACCTGGGCTGGAAGCTGGGACAAGTGGTCAACGCAATGTCGCCCGACAGCCTGCTCGACACCTACCACGCCGAACGGCACCCGGTCGCCGCGCGCGTGCTGCGCAATGCGATAGCGCAGATGGCGCTTCTCCGCCCCGACGACCGCACCAAGGCCTTACGCGACACCATGTCTGACCTGCTCGCCATGGAAGAACCCCGCAAACGGTTCGCCGCCATGATGTCCGGCCTGGACATCCGCTACGACCTCGGCGACGGGCACCCACTGCTCGGACGCCGCATGCCCGATCTCGACCTGGTCGCCGCCGACGGCCCGCTG
This sequence comes from uncultured Actinomycetota bacterium, assembly GCA_963820045.1. Classification (GTDB taxonomy): domain Bacteria; phylum Actinomycetota; class Actinomycetes; order Mycobacteriales; family Mycobacteriaceae; genus Mycobacterium. The sequence continues at coordinate 723,354 of CAWFYN010000004.1, read as the reverse complement.
CGGCTTTTCACGCTGCTACACCGGGCCCGACCGGTACTGCTCAACCTCGGTGAACCCGGCCGATTCGACATCACCTCCTGGGCGGGTCGGGTCCGGATGATCGATGCGGAGGCTGTCGGTAACTGCGAGCTTCCGGTCGTCGGCACGGTCGCGGCGCCAGAGGCGGTGTTGATTCGGCCGGACGGACATGTCGCCTGGGTGGGAGGATCCAGCGATTCCTGGCTTCACGGCGCGCTCACGGCCTGGTTCGGCGCCCCACTCGGCTCGTAGGCCCTAGTCCGGCGGTTCGTCGTCCGGTCCGCGGGTGGGGGCGCGCTCCCGGTCGCTGGGCTTGCCGGCAACGCCTTCGGCCTCCCGGTCGTCGGCGACCTTCTCCTCGAGCTGGTCGACGATGTCCTCCAGCTCCTCAGAGTGACCCCGTAGGTCTTTGTCGGGTTTCGTCATATCGCTTTCCATCGAATGTGGTCGGGTAACGCCCCGTCGGTATCCATTACCCCGTCAGCCGGGTGGTAATCGGGCGCGGGTTGTGATCCTTAGTTCATGGCGGCCAAGGCGCCGGGTTGGCCAAGCTAGGAGCGAGGGACGCGACATAACGCCACGGCGGTGGAATTATCGCAGGAGTGGCCGACAAGAAACCGCAGACCATTTCTTACCCGGCGGCTGATGGACGTGCGCGCCGCCACGAAGCCGAACGGCTCGACCCGCACGTCATCGTCCTATTCGGCGCGACGGGCGACCTGGCGAAACGCAAGCTGATCCCCGGGCTGGCCTACCTGGACCAGTCCGAGCTTGCGCCCGACATTCAGATCGTCGCGACGTCGCTGGAAGACATGAGTAACGACGAATTCTGCGAGCTCGCCAAGGATGCGATCGAATCGTTCGGTACGCACAAGCTCACGTCCCAACAGTGGGCCAACTTCGCCAAGATCGTCACCTACGTCCCGCAGGGCGAAGGACCGGAAGCTCTGGCCGCGGCGGTCGCCGAGGCCGAAGCCAGCCTGGGTCCCGACGTCAGGCGGCTGCATTACCTGTCGGTGCCCCCGAAAGCCGCGCGGCAAGTCATCACCATGCTCAACGACGCCAAGCTCGTCGAGCGCTCGCGGGTGGTCATGGAGAAGCCGTTCGGGACCGACTTCGCCAGCGCAGTGGCGCTCAACGACTTCGTGCACGAAACATTCGAGGAATCCCAGATCTTCCGTATCGATCACTTTCTGGGCAAGGAGGCCGCCCAGAACATCTTGGCGTTCCGCTTTGCCAACGGGTTGTTCGAGCCGATCTGGAACCGCAACTTCATCGACCATATTCAGATCGACATCCCCGAAGCCCTCGGCCTGGATCAGCGGGCAAACTTTTATGAGGAGACCGGCGCGTATAAGGACATGGTGGTGACCCACTTGTTCCAGGTGATGGCGTTCGTGGTGATGGAGCCGCCGACGGCGCTCGAACCATTTGCCATCAGCGAAGAAAAGAACAAGGTGTTCCGATCGATGCTGCCGGTCAAGCCTTCCAACGTGGTGCGCGGCCAGTACAGCGGGTACCGCGAAGAGAAAGGCGTGGCAAAGGATTCCGACACCGATACGTTCATCGCCCTCAAGGTCGGCATCGACAACTGGCGCTGGGCCGGCGTGCCGATCTATCTCCGTACCGGCAAGAAGATGGCCGAGGGCATCCGCATCATCTCGATCGCATTCAAAGAGGCGCCCCGGACGATGTTCCCGCCCGGCTCGGGGGTCGGCACTCAGGGTCCCGATCACCTCACGTTCGACCTCGCCGACAACTCGAAAGTTTCACTGTCTTTCTACGGCAAGCGGCCGGGCCCCGGTATGAAGCTGGACAAGCTGTCCATGCAGTTCTCCTCGCAGGAGATCGACACCGTCGTGGACGTGCTGGAGGCGTACGAACGGCTCATCCTCGATGCGATGCGCGGGGATCACACGCTGTTCAACACCGCAGAGGGCATCGAATCGTTGTGGGAGCGTTCGCAGGAGCTGCTCGATGACCCACCGCCGGCGAAGATGTATCAGCCGGGCACCTGGGGGCCCAACGCCATTCATCAGTTGATCGCACCCAATGCATGGCGGTTGCCGTTCGAGCGGGAGTGGCGCGATGCCAGGCCTGACTGTTAAGAGGCGCGTTCAGCCCAGTTCGGCGCTGATGTAGGTGATGGCGTGCCGAAATTCCTTGAGGATCTCGTTGTCGGGAACGACGAAGCCGTAGGCGGCGTATAGCTGCTCGGTGGGGTAGGGGGTGACGACCCAGCCGGTGGTGGCCAGGTGCTCCCCGGCGGGTTGGCGCGGCCCGTGCCACACCAGCTCGGCGACATCGATATCCAGTCCGTGCTTACGCCAGGTGGCGCGCATCGCCCGGGCGCGCTCGTCGGCGAAGACGCCCATGTCGGTGATGTTCTCGGTCGCCAGCCGACTGCCCGGTGCGCTGAGGGTGGTGATGCTGTCCAAGAGCCGGTCCTGGGCTTGCGGCGGCAGGTAGGGAAGCAGGCCTTCAGCGATCCAGGCCGTGGGCTCCGTCGCATCAAATCCTTTGTCGCGCAGAGCCTTTGACCAATCATCACGCAGGTCGATGCCGACGGTCCGGCGTTCGGCCGCCGGCTCGGCGCCGATCCGGGCCAGCGCGGCGCTTTTGAAGGCGATGACCTCGGGCTGATCAACCTCGTAAACCACCGTGTCCGCCGACCAGGTCAACCGGTAGGCCCGGGCGTCAAGCCCGGCGGCCAAGATGACGGCCTGACGTATCCCGGCGCTGGTCGCGGATGTCAGGAAATCGTCGAAAAACCTGGTGCGCACGGCGATCTGCTCGCGACGCTGCTGCAGGGTCAGCGGCATATCGTCGCTGTCGAATGGGATCTGGCCGTCCAGCATGCGGACGAAGAATGGGTGCCCGACCGCGCGCACCAACGGCTCGGCGAACCGGTCATCGAGCAACGGATCTGGCTCGCGCGAGGCTAACGCTCGGGATGCGGCAACCATCGTCGCGGTCGCCCCGACGCTGGAAGCCAAATCCCAACTGTCGCCCTCGGTGCGCGCCGAACCAAGTGATGACACTCGCCGCTCCCTCCTGGGATCAGCCGCCGCGGCGGCCATCTCGCATTTCGGATGTTCGTCGCCGATGGGCCGCGCGACTACACCACCTGAGATCGAAGGGTACTTTCTGCCTAGGCCGCGCTCACCACGCACCCGCCGAGCTCGACGACAGGAAGCGAATCCCTTGATGGCCCCGACCCTGCGACCGCGCCGCTCCGCCTTGTACCTGCCCGGCAACAAGCCCCGGGCATTGGAGAAGGGACGATCGCTGCCCGCGGACGTGCTCATTTTCGACCTCGAGGATGCCGTAGGACCCGACGCCAAAGCCGATTCGAGGGCCGCGGTCTGCGACGCGATCGCGTCGGACGGCTACGGGCACCGGGAGGTCGTGGTGCGCATCAACGGCTTGGACACCGAGTGGCACGACGACGACCTGGCGGCCGTGGCCGCTTCGGCCGCACACGGGGTGCTGGTGCCGAAAGTCGAGTCGGGCGAACAGGTCCGAGGGCTGGCCGCAACGCTGGACAAACTTGACGCGTCGGAGCCGTTGCGGCTGTGGGTGATGATCGAAACGCCGCGGTCCTTCCTGAGGGCCGAGGAGATCGCCTCGGCCAGCGATCGGTTGGCCGCGCTGGTGATCGGCACCAACGATCTGGTGAACGATCTGCACGGATTGCACGTGTCGGGTCGCGCGCCGGTCTTCCCGGCGTTGTCGTTGGCCGTGCTGGGGGCCCGAGCCGCCGGGAAGGTGATCCTGGACGGCGTCTTCAACGACATTACCGACGATGGCGGCTTTCGAGCCGAGGCTCAACAAGGGCGCGAAATGGGCTTCGACGGCAAGACTTTGATCCATCCGTCCCAGATCGGCCCGGCCAACGAGCTGTTCGGTCCCTCACAGCAGGAACTCGCCGACGCCCGCAAGGTTGTCGCGGCCTACGAGGAGGCGCGGGCCGCGGGGACCAGTGTCATCACGGTGGACGGTCGGATGATCGAGAGTTTGCACGTCCGCAACGCCGAACGGATCATCGCCCTCGCGGATCTCATCGCGGAACTGGCGTCCGCCTCCTAGGTCTCGTCCTCGGGAGGGCAAGCGGCTCACTGCTTGTCGACCCTGCCGGCAATCTGACCGACGAGCTTGACGGCCAAGTCCACGGAGTCTTTGCGGACCGCGCTGACATCGATCGCAACGTTGTTGCGTACCGTCAGCGCCCGCTGGTCGGTCATGGTCAGCAGGACGTTGCCGTTGTCGCGAATTGTCATTGTCAGGACGGTGCTCAACGTTCCATTGGCGTTGGAGACCGGTCCCACCCGCCACCCCGTCTCGGGTGTATCCGGTCCGGCCGGAGTGGTGAACTGGCGGTTGGCGCAGGCCGGCCAGCGCTGCGCCGAGGTGGTGAAGAAGGCATTCGCCTCTTTGGTGGTCGGGAACAACACCAGCACCTGGCCCACCTGCGGGTCCGGTTCGTTGGCATCCGGCGAAGGGGACGCAACCTCATCGTCGCCACTGACCGCGGTGTAGCCGCTGCCGGCATAAACTGACGCCTCTCCGGGGCCGAATGCGTAGATGCAGTCATCGGGAAATTTCCAACCCGCGGGCCACGGCTGCTTCGTGTTGTCGTCTTGCAGCTTGTCGATCTTTTCCTTGCTCTTCGATCCGGTGACGCCCAGCGCACTGTCAATGTCCGCCGAGGTGAGCAAGAACCCCGACAGCGCTGCCTGCGCGACGGGGGGCCGCGTCGAGGTCGTGGTCGTGGTCGATGAGCCGGAGCCACCGCCGTTGCTACCGCCGCACGCGGCAACCAGGACTCCGATAGCGGCGATCGAGATCGCGGCTGATAGTTGGCGCATGTGTTTGTTCCTCTTCACGGTTGGGCTGAGCCCTCGAGCTTCCGCGCGGCCAGGCGCATCCGCTGTCTAAAGCTGGGAAGTGGACGGAAGCATAACTGCTTCGACAGCAAATTGCGGCATTGGCCGCGAAAGTGGTGATTGATTCAATTTCCGGCCATGTGTTCCCGTTGAGCGGGTGATGCCGCCGGGAGAAATCACACCGAAAATTCACCGCCTAAACGACACTGCGCGGGGCTGAATCGTCCACAGATCAAAGGGTTTCTTAGGGCAACAAAAGCGGATGGTATGCGTGCCGCCGCCGCGCATCTCGCCAGATGTTTCGGATGTGAACAAGCTACAAAAGTGTGCCGGGCTGATGCGCGTTTGCCGGTAAGGTGCGTGCAGCAAACAATTCACCACAAAGGGGTGCCCGGTGCGGCTAAACCGAACTACGTTTTTAGGAGTGGTCGCCGTCGCGATCGTCACTGCAGGATGCTCTAGCGGCACATCGCAGTCAGGCTCGACGTCAAGCCAGACGCCATCATCGAGCTCGCAGGCACCCGCCTCGTCGCCACTGACGACGCCGCCCTCGCCCTCCACGCAAGCCGGGGCATTCGACCAATCCACCTGTCTGGACATCTCCTTCACCAAAGACAACTTGATGGTCGCCCAGAAACCCGAGGATGCGCGCAAGTTTGCCGACACGCTGGAGAAATACAGTCCGCCCGACCCGGTGAAGGCCGCCATCGAGCACTTCGTCACCACCGTCGGCGCGCAGCCCAACGATCCTGATCTCAACGCCAACAGGGACGCGCTTATGGGTTGGATTAAGCAGGTGTGCCCCAACGTGAACCCTTGAGCCGCGGCGTCCGCCACCTTTTGCGCGACGAATTGGGTTGCGCGCGACGGGTGTCCGGATTCGAAGTGCTCTACCGTGATGGCAGCGGGAGACAGGGTGCCCTCTTGCGGCGCGGGTCTCGCGGCCCGGGCAGGTGGATCAACGGTGACCACGCGGTAGGTTGAACGCGGTCCCGGACGATTCGAGAGGAGACACCTTGCGTCACACCGCGGCCATGGCCGAAGCCGACCGCACGTGGATGGTCGACACGCTGCTCGCACTGCTGCAAACGCCGAGTCCGGCGGGCCGCACGGACGCCGTGATGCAGCACATCGGCGACATCTTCGACGGCTTCGGCGTGCCGTTCTCGTTGACGCGCCGGGGGGCGCTGACGGCCGAACTCCCGGGGGAGTCGGCGACAACGGACCGCGCGCTCGTAGTTCACGCCGACACCATCGGCTGCATGGTGCGTCGGCTCAAGGACAACGGCCGTCTGGAGGTGATTCCGGTCGGCACCTTCTCGGCCCGGTTCGCCGCGGGCGCCCGTGTGCGGATCTTCTCCGACGACCCCGACGAATTCATCACCGGCACGGTCATGCCGCTCAAGGCCAGTGGCCACGCATTCGGTGAGGAGATCGACCTGCAGCCCACCGACTGGGAACACGTCGAGGTCCGCGTGGACCGCAAGGTGTCCTCGCGGGAGGACCTCATCCGTCTCGGCCTGCAGATCGGCGACTTCGTGGCCTTTATCGCCAGCCCCGAACTGACCGCCGACGGCTACATCGTGTCCCGTCACCTCGACGGCAAGGCGGGCGTCGCGGTGGCGCTGGCGCTGGCCAAGAATTTCGCCGAGAACAAGGTGGTGTTGCCGCACCGCACCATGGTCATGATCACCATCACCGAGGAGGTCGGGCACGGGGCGAGCCATGGGTTGCCCGCCGACGTCGCCGAATTGGTTTCGGTGGACAACGCGGTGTGCGCGCCGGGCCAGCACTCCATCGAGGATGGCGTCACGATCCCGATGGCCGATCTGCACGGTCCGTTCGACTACCACCTGACCCGGAAGCTGTGCCGGCTCGCCGCGGAGCAGGGCATCCGCTGCGCGCGGGATGTGTTCCGCTATTACCGCTCCGACGCCGCCGCGGCGATCGAGGCGGGCGCGGGCACCCGCGCAGCGCTCGTCGGCTTCGGGCTAGACGGCAGCCACGGTTGGGAGCGCACCCATCTGGATTCGCTGCAGGCGGTGTACTGCCTGCTGCACACCTGGCTGCAGACGCCGCTGACCTTCGCCAAATGGGACGCCAAGCCGTCGGGCCAGCTGCGCGACTTTCCGTCGTCCGAGCAACCCGCCCCGAGCGAGCGGTGGGTGCCGCTGGCCCGTGGTGAACTCGATTCACCCGGCGAGGCGTCGCCGGGTTCGCACTGGCCGCCGTCGGAGGGGCCCCAGGCCTGAGGTGTTAGCGCCTAATCGTCGCCGCCGCGGGGAACCCGGTCGGCGCGCCAACACCATGACCGCATGGGAATGTCGATCGTGGCGGCCCCGGGGAAGCGCCCCTCCAGGGCGGCGCGCGCGTTAGCGAGGCGTTGCGCGCGGTCCTCGGCAGACCCGATGATCACCCGGCTGTAGGTGGCCAGCATCGCGACAACGTCGTCGACCGTCATCGCGCGGACGAAGTTGAATGTCTCGCGCGCGGTGTTGTGGAAGAGTCGCGGCTCACGCGACGCGAACGCTAAGCGTCGCCGCAGTCGATCGGCCGACTGCGCTTCCTCGGTGTCCTCGCCGGGCAGTCGGTCGAGATTGCGCAACCATCCCACGTCGCGATCTCGGCTCGTCCAGATCAGGCCGAGCCGGCCGCCGTCGCGCAGTATCCGCCCGATCTCGGGAACGGCCCGTTCGTGATCCATCCAATGCCAGGCCGAGGAGACGAACACCGCGTCCACGGCGGCGTCCGGAAGGGGGATCGACTCGCCGCGACCCTCGACCACGGAGGCTCCCGGTGTCCGGCCCGCCAGGACCGCCCGCATCCGCGCGTCGGGCTCGACGGCGAGGGTCTCGACCGCCCTGCCCACCAGGGCGCGGGTAAACAGTCCCGTGCCCGCACCCAGGTCGACGGCAACCCCGCAACCCGGCGGCACCAGCCAGTCCACCGCCTCCCGCGGGGGTGACGGACGCAAGCCGTCGTAGTCCTCGGCGATCGAGCCGAAGGACATCGCGCGCTCTTGGCGATCAGTCATATCCACCAAGGTAATTCGGCTCGCTGGGCAATACGTGAGAAAGAGTTGTGCGTCACCGGAGCGCGCTGTGATTGACGAGTGCGTCGGCCACCAGCCCGATTCCGAAGACCAGGAACAAGAGCCGCACCGATATCGGGCCGTAGCGGGTGCGGGCGCGTACGAGCCGGCGCTGAATGCGGTTGGCTCGTACGGTTCGTCTCGACGACAGGGCAAGGATCAGCAGCGGCGGGGAAAGCGCGATCGCCCAATAGGCGACGATGACCAACGGCCAGAGCGGCGGCCTCGAATGTAGGGCGACGATCGGGGGGCAAATCACCGGGGCAGCTCGTATCGGTTTCGATCCGGTCACACGGCATGGGGCACCGCGGCTTTCGTTGTCGCCCGTTCGACAATGCGAGGCATGAGGCAGACGCGGGAGCCCGACGGTGGCGCGTGAAATCTCACGGCAGACGTTTCTGCGGGGTGCCGCCGGAGCGTTGGCGGCCGGCGCGGTTTTCGGCTCGGCCCGGGCCACCGCCGCTCCCAATCCCACCGGCTGGGAGGGTCTGTCCACCGCCATCGGTGGGCAGGTGCTACTACCGGACAACGGCGCTTTCGGGTCTGCCAAGCAGGTGTTCAACACCAACTACAACGGCTCTACGCCTGCCGCGATCGTCACCCCGACATCGCCGGGGGATGTGCAAAAGGCCATGGCGTTCGCCGCCGCCCACAACCTCAAGGTGGCTCCGCGCAGCGGCGGGCATTCCTACATCGGGGCGTCCATCGCAAACGGCGTGATGGTGCTGGACCTGCGTCAGCTGCCCGGCGGAATCAACTACGACGCCGCCAGCGGGCGCGTCACGGTGACGCCCGCGACCAGCTTGTACGCGATACACCAAACGTTGGCCGGGGCCGGCCGGGGCATCCCTACGGGTACCTGTCCATCGGTCGGCGCATCGGGGCACGCCCTGGGCGGGGGATTGGGCGCCAATTCCCGCCACGCGGGCCTGCTCTGCGACCAACTGGTGTCGGCGTCGGTGGTGCTCCCCGGCGGCCAGGCGGTGACCGCGTCCAACGCCAGCAATCCCGACCTCTTTTGGGCATTGCGCGGGGGTGGCGGCGGCAACTTCGGCGTGGCCACTTCGCTGACCTTCGCCACGTTCCCCACGACGGATCTTGACGTGGTGAACCTGAACTTCCCGCCAGAGTCGTTCGCGCAAGTTCTGGTGGGATGGCAGAACTGGTTACGCGCCGCCGACCGCAACAGCTGGGCACTGGCGGATGCCACGGTGGACGCAACGGGGATGCATTGCCGCCTCATGGCGACGTGCCCGGCCGGGTCGGGGAGCAGCGTCGCGCCCGCCATCACCAAAGCCGTTGGGGTGCAACCGACGGGGACCGAGAACCATACCTTCAACTATCTGGACCTGGTGAGGTATCTGGCCGTCGGGAACCTCAACCCGTCACCACTCGGATATGTCGGCGGATCCGACGTGCTGCCCGTCGTCGACGCGGCCACCGCTCAGGGGATCGCCAAGGCCGTCGCCGCATTTCCCCGTGGAGCGGGCCGCATGTTGGCGATCATGCATGCGCTTGACGGCGCCCTCGCCGACGTGGCACCGGGAGCCACCGCATTCCCGTGGCGTCGCCAGTACGCGCTGGTGCAGTGGTACGTCGAAACCGGCGATGCGACGGCGGCGGCGAACTGGCTGGGCACCGCACACCAAGCAGTGCAACCGTACTCGGTGGGCGGATACGTGAACTACATCGAGGCGAACCAACCGGCGTCACGCTACTTCAGCTCGAACCTGTCCCGGCTGACCGCCGTGCGACAGAAATATGACCCAGGGCGAATTATGTTCTCGGGCCTCAACTTTTGATGTTCCCGCCGGAGTTCGATGGCGCGTCAATCGGCACGTGGTCGGCGAGTTCGTCGAGTAAGGCGTGGTTGAGGCCGAAGGCGACTTTGACCTCGTCGACGATGCGGTCGATGTCGTTCGCGCCGGGGCGGAGCGCATCAAGGCGGCCCCGATAGGAGTCTTTGTACGGCTTGGGCCGCATCGGGAATTCGTAGAATGCGAGCCCAACGCCGCGAAGACCAAACGTGCGGTCGAGAGCCTGACGAATCACCCTGCCTCCCGACAGGTCTCCCAGATAACGCGTGTAGTGGTGGGCCACCAGGAAGCCACCCCACGCCAGGGTGGCGACCCGCTCGGTGTATGCGATCGCTGCGGGGGAGTCGACTTCGCGCGTGCCGTCGGCACGCCAGTGCTGCAGGTCGGCGTCGATGGCAGTCAGGCGCTCCAACACCGGGTCGTAGACGGCGGCGACCATGGGGTCGTCGCGCCGGGCCCGTATGGCGTCCTCCAGGGCGCCGTACACCACACGCAAGCGCAGCAAGTATTCGGAGTAGCCGTGAACGGTGACCCGGCCGGCAAGCAGTTCGAACATGAATGCGCTCTGCTCGGCGGCGATGTGCTCCGCCGCTGACCCGTCCTTCATCGCGACGGACAACGGGCGGCGTGTTGAATCGGCAAGCTGGCGCATGTCCTGGCCAGATTACATCGGGCGATTACCGCGCACGGGTGGAGACGGCGTCACCATCAATGACCCTCCGCCGTCCTGAGCTGATCGCGCGAAGCCATCCGCAAACGACCGTTGCCATCTACAGTTCAGCGCATAGCGACAAACGACCACTAAGGAAAACAGGATGGCGAAAAGCGTTGCGACCAAAAACGACAACGAAAAAATAGCGGTTGATTTTATACATGCCGCTTACGGCGAGAGCATGGACATCGGCGCGATGACCGCGCTCATGGCCGAAGACTTTGTCTGGCAACTTCATGTGCCGCTTTCACCGATCGTTCGCGGACGTGACGCGGCGCGCGCGGAACTCGAGAAGCACAACACACTTTCGACGGGGATGGTCGAAGGGAGCGAAATCCGCACCATCGTGTCCGACGGTGACACCGTCGTCGTCGAGCGCGTCGACGTGAACGCCATGAACGGTGTCGCAGTCACGTTCTACGTCACGGCGTTCTTCGAGCTTCGCGACGGTGCCATCACGCACTGGCGGGAGTATTGGGACACCGCCCACGTTGCTCAGCAACTCGGCATAGATCCCGCGCTCATGTTCGCGCCGCTGAGCAGTTGAGCGACAGGGGATCTGGTGCGCTGAGCTAGATCGAGGCGCTGAGGATCTTGATCGCGAAGACGAGCGAATCGCCCGGCCGGATCCCGGCGCTGGGTTGACCGTTGGGGTAGCCGTCCGCGGAAGTCATCGCGACGGCGACCGTGGACCCGACCTTCTGTCCCGCGATGGCCTTCTGGAAGCCAGGCACAACCCCGTTAAGTGGGAATTCAATCGGGGCGCCCCGTTCGTAGCTGTTGTCGAACACCGACCCGTCACGTCCGTTGACACCCATGTAGCAGACGGAAACCCTGGCCGTGGCGGGGACCACCGGTCCATCTCCAGCGCGCAGCGTATGCACTTGGGTCTGGGTCACGCTGAACGGTGCCGTCACGTCCACGCGCGGCGCCGTCGTATCCGTGGATCCGGTAACCGCGACGCTGCCGGTGCTCCCGGTGAGCGTCCACTCAGGCGTTCCGCCGTTCTGCGGTGGTGCGGTTGGGCACGATCCGGTCGCGGTTGCCGTACCCGATCCAGCGATCGCCAGGACGGTTGCCGCGACAGCGGCCGCGACACAGGAATACACCAAGGAGGACTTCACGCCCGTCACGCTACAGCCAGTTATTGCCTCCCTTGCTGGAAGCCCAGCGCTGGGCGACCGGCCGAAGAGTTCGACGGCGACCGAGTGTTGACGTTCCGGGTCCGAGGTTCACGGTAACGAGGTCATTCCGTGCAGAGCCCACCTTTTCGCGCTTTAATTACTCGTCATATTCGTGCTGCTTTTGGACCCGAAAACTACCGCGGCCTCGCAGAGACGGAGCAAACGGAATGCCCTCACCCCGGTGGCTGGCCAGGCTTACCATCCCCATAATGACCGGCGCTGCCCTGGCGGGCAGCGCTGCCATTGCGACTGCCAATACCCCCCAAGATGACGCCTACCTCGCGCAACTGCGCGCCGTCGGCCTCTCTTGGCCACCCAAGACGGAAGAGGCACTCATCGGCGAGGCGCACCTGATCTGTTACGACCTCACTTGGGGCTGGGCTCCACAACAGATTGCCGACGACATCCACTCTCACTTGGACGCCAGGGGCGTCACGTTGTTAGACGTCGGCACCATGGTCGACGCCGCCCACTCGATCTATTGCCCCGGCAACGTCTGCGACGCCCCCTCCCTATGCACCTGACGGGCGATCGGGCGTTTTGTCCCCGAAGTGCCGTCAGCCGCGTGGCACGCGGCGAACGCCGCGATCCCCGTCGCGGTCAACCTGGCGGCGCCTTCACTCGACCAGGATGCGCTGTCCGACCGAATCATGTCCGTGCTCGATACATACGGGATGTCTCCCAGTTCCCTCACGATTGAGATCACCGAGGACTCGGTGGTGGCAGACCTGGCGAAGGCCCGCACGGTGCTCAATCGTCTTCGCGCAAACGGCATCCGGATCGCGATCGACGACTTCGGCAGCGGCTACGCCACCCTGACCTATCTGCGAGAGCTGCCGGTCGATGAAGTGAAACTAGGCCGTGAATTCATCGCACCGATTCTGTACGACGACCGCGCCGCAACCATTGCACGTTCGGTCATCGAATTGGCGTCTGCGTTCGGCATCGCCAGTGTTGCCGAAGGTATCGAAGACCTCGCGACGGCGCAATGGCTCAAGGACAACGGTTATGACGCCGTACAGGCAAACGTCTTCTGCCGCCCATTACCCGCTTCAGAGATCCCGCGCGTCCCCAGGAACTCGACGCTCGCGGGGCAGTGACCGATCAGCCCGCGACCGATCGCTCTAACGTGGCCAGCGACGCGGCGAGGTAATCCTCGGCGAAAATGGGCAGCTGGCCAACGCGTTCCCGGAAATCCTTCGACGTGCCGCTCCAGTCGTAAGTCAGGGTGATGTCCGTGCGATCGCCGCTCGGGGCGAGGTCATAACGCCAGAACCAGCCACCGGGATCGTGGTTGCCCGCGTCGTCGAGCTGGCCGGGCATCCACCCGATGGCCCGGTCCTTGTCGAAGACATTCACCAGGTTGTGCGTGACGTAGTCGCCGCCCGCCTGTGTGAGGTACATGTTCATCGCGAACATCTGTCCCGTGCCGGTGATCGGCGCGGTGTCCACGGCGTCGCGGACCCAGTCGGTGGGCTCGGTGTTCTGGTGGCGGGACGGGTCGGCGAGGACAGCGAAAACCTCGGCCGGGGTGGCGGCGATGGTGCGGGTGACGACGTACCGTTCTGCGGTGGCGCTCATGCGTGGTCCTCACTTGTCCCTGGGTCCGTAGGCGGCTGCGATATCGGGAGAGTCGAGCCACCCCGAGTATGTGGGCCGCGAGGGCCAGCCTTCAGGCGAATCGAGCCATTCCTCTTGGCGGCCCCACGGCAGGATGTCGATCAATCCGAAGGTGTGACTGAGTTGCTCGGTGCCCCGCCCGTTGGTATGCCAGGTGCGGTACACCGTGTCGCCGTCACGCAGGAACACGTTGACCCCGAAACCGCCGCCGGGCGGTGCGTCCATATCGGTGGCGAACGGGCTCTGCGAGGACGAATACCAGTCCATGCGGTTGCCGACCTTGTGCTTGTAGGCGAGGGCTTCCTCGATCGGTCCGTTGGTGACGATGACGAACCTGGCGTCGTAGTTGTCGAGGAACTCCAGCCGGGTGAATTGGGACGTGAAGCCCGTGCACCCTCCGCACTGCCACTCCGCGCCGTCGGACCACATGTGGTGGTAGACGATCAGCTGCGAGCGGCCGTCGAACACATCGACGAGGCGGATGGGCCCGTCAGCACCGATCAGGGTGTAGTCGGCCAATTCGACCATCGGCAGTCGCCGCCGCTGGGCGGCGATCGCGTCCAATTCGCGGGTGGCGGCCTTTTCACGTTTGCGCAGGTCGTCGAGCGCGGCGCGCCAGGTCGGGTGGTCGGCGACTGGGGGTAGGGCATTAGGCATGAGATCCACCTTTGCGATCGAGGTGTCGGTTCTGAAAGGTATGACTGGTCGCGCGCCCGGAATTCATCGGTAGACGGCGCGCTACCGCGTCGAGCGATTGAACAAGAAACCAGCATTGTGGAAGCGCGGCGTGACGAATCGTCTGAGTGCCCTGGCGCATGTGTACCTGGTCCCGGTGACAGCTCTTGTGAGGGCGGTCAGGTCATGGCTCCTGATTGAGCAGCGCTGCGCCGGTCGCCGGATCCAGGGGCGCCGACGCGTGGTCGTGCGCAATGAACCAGTGGCCGTTGACCTTCCGAAAGCACAGCGTCGCTCGAACCCAGAAACCGGTTGTGGTCGTGCCGCTCTTCAACGCGCCGCTGAGCCGGTTGAGGCTGTGAGCGAATGCGACATCTTTGCCCGCCGTGATGGCGAGGTCGCGAATCTCGTAACGGAGCGGCCGCTCATAGACGGCGAAAACGCGTTTCCAGTTCCTCCCCTTTGCCTCCGCTCCCACGTGTTGCAGAGGTGGTTCGACGTCGAACGACACAACGTCTGGCGTATAAATCGACAGCACGGCCTCGAGATCGTGGGCGCGAATCGCGGCAGCCAGCTCGTCGATTCGCTGTCGAATGTCAGCCTCGTCAGTCCGGTGGTCGGTAGCCGTCGTCACAGAACTAACGGTAGCCGCACCGGAACGTTGGGGGATTCAGGCTTGACCTCTGTGCCCGGGCTCGGTTTCGATAATCGATAGCACGAGGGGAGGCCCATAGTGAGGACATTGATTCGGCACCTTGTCGTCATCGCCATGATGGCGTTCGCTTCGATGGCGGCCGTGACGATCGCGATGCCGGCGGTGAGCTCGGCCGACTGCGCGGACGGCGAGTGGTGGGACCCGACGGGGAAGGTCTGCCGACCGCTTGGGGTCGGGCCGCAACCCCTGGCATGCGACCCCGGCCAGTGGTGGGACCCGACGGCTAACGTATGCCGGCCCCTCGGTGTCGGGCCGCAACCGCTCGCGTGCGACAACGGCTGGTGGTGGGATCCAGGCGCCAACGAATGCCGCCCGCCAGTGGTACCGCCGGGCGGCTAGTACAAACCGCCCGGCTTGCGATAGATCGCTTAACAGACGAGCGATCCTTCGTGATGCAATCGCACCCACGCCGTGTTGCCCGGGCGAGCCAGTAAGCGGGCTTACGATGTCGCCGTGGCCGATGTGACGGTGGCAATATTTTCGTTCACCAGGAACGAAGCGACCGCCGTAACGGAGTTGATGGCACGCCTCTACATCGACCTACCGGTGTTTGGAACGACGGTATGGGCGCCGACAAAGCAGGCGGAAGAGGCCCTGGAGGGCCGCCTGTCTGACGGCCGGACAGCCAGGGTGGAGCACCATCCACTGAGCGCCCAGGGGAACGTCGTTGCAGCGGCCGCTCTCAGCAGGTCAACCCGGGAGAACCGGGCCGACTACTACGTCTTCTACGGCTGCTGCGGAACAGTCGACTCGAAGCTGGTTGGTCAGTGTTTCGGGCCGCAAGGGCAGGACATACCCGCCGACACAGTGATCCTGCCGAACGTTCCGGGTGACTAGTCACCCATCACGGCCAGATAGCGAATACGGAGTACTTCACAGGAACTGATGTCACATGTCGGCGCGCTACCCCGTCTAGCGATTGAGAAAGAAACAAGCATCGTTGAAGGGGCGGCGCAATGAACCGTTTGAGTGCCCTGGCGCGGGTCTACGTGGTTGCGGTGACAGCTCTTGTGGGGTCCGCCATCGTTGGAATTGGGATCTGGTGTCTGCTCGATCCGACCTCGTTCGCCCGTGTCGTCGGGTTTGGCGAGCACCAGCACTTCCTGCACGACGTCGGTGCGTTCCAGCTGGGCCTGGGAGTCACGCTGCTGCTTGCGCTGATTTGGGCCGACGCATTGGCCACCGCGCTCGCCGGATTCATCGTGGCCAACACCGTGCATACGGTGAACCACGTGATGGACCTCGATCTCGGAGGTTCGGCCGCGCAAGCGTGGCTGCTCGGCGCGGTATCGGTGGCGCTGATCGTGGCGTTCATACTGCGGTTACGTCAACTCGGCTACGTTCTTGGCGCCGTTGCCACCGCTGCCGATCAGACATTGGCGCCGTTCGTGCGGCAGAAGACAATCAGGCTCATCACGTTTCGCAAGGACGGCACTCCCGGCTCCAGTCCCGTCAGCATCGTGGTGGCCGGCGATCACGCCTACTTCCGGAGCTTCGAGCGCGCGATCAAAATTCGCCGGGTCCGACGAAACCCGAACGTCGAATTCGGCCCGTCCACAGCGTCGGGCAAGCCGACGAGATCCGTGCAACCCGGTGTCGTGCGCTTGCTCGACGGGGATGAATACCGGGAGGTGGGCCGCCTGCTGCGGCAGAAATATCCCTTCCTGCATGGCGTGCTGGTGCCATCGGCGCACCGGCTGATGCGGTCCAAGTACGGTCGCACGGTACACGTGGAGCTGACCCCGTCGTCTTCATCCGGTTAGGTCAGCCACGCCTGGGGAGCCTGCGTCGTCTGATCACACCGACAGCACCGAAACTCTTGGGCCACTGCGCAATACGCTGTAGTTACCGGTCACCGTCAACAGTGGATCTCGCCATCGCCGCATATCCGTCAGCGAGGCCGCGCAATTGTGCGCCGCCGTCACCGACGAAGGAAGCACCGTGCATGAGCGCTAATGTCGTGGGCTGCAACTGCGCCAGCTGCTCGAGCATCGGTCCCAGATTGCTGCTCAATGCGGTGGCGTGGAAAGCCGCCTCTGCTTCCAACGCCGGTGCGACGCAGTCGGATTCGGTGAGTGCCGGGCATTGACCGGTGTGACTGAGCAGATCGCCGGCCAGCAGCGTACGGGTTGTCTCGTCGAACCAGAGCCCGCTTTCCCAGTTGTGTGGCACATGCGGGGTGGCGATGAATCGCAGTCGATGCCCACCAATATCGTGCACGGTCCCGGGCTCGGTACCGGCCACTACCGGAGGCCGGTCGCACATATCGTCCAGGGAGAGCATGCACGCCAGCGGCCCGTGAATGACCTCGGCCTGCGGCGCCGCGGCCAGCAGCATGTTCATCGCTCCGCACTCGTCGGCCTCGACGTGGGCGAAAGAGATCCAGCGCAGCCGCTCCAGCGGAATCACCTTCGCGATGGCCGCTGACACCAGTGGAAAGAGCTGCCGCATCCCGCAATGGAACAGAAAAGGCTGCTCGCCGGTCAGCAGGAACTGGTTGAACGTGAACCCGTGTTCGGTGATACCGGGTAACCACGTGGAAAGCCGGAAGATGCCGTCGGCGATTTCATCGACGGTCGTGTCCAGCCCAGCAGTACTCATGCCGGCAGGCTACCGGAGTTCGGACAAGGCGGCATCGCCCCCACGCGCCGACCGTTTCGTTGACTTTCCCGCAGCAGCAGGGCACGCCTGCCAGCATTGTTCTTGCGATCGGCTCTGAGCGGCAGCGGGTTCCCTACAGAGCAGTCGCGCCGACATGAAGGAGTTGATTGTGTCTGACCGACTGCGAGGGAAGGTCGCAATCGTGACTGGCGCCTCGAGTGCCGGGCCCGGTTGGGGGAACGGTAAGGCCACGGCCGTGCAATTCGCGCGTGAGGGAGCCAGGGTTCTGTGCGTCGCTCGAGGCGCCGGCGCGCGGGAGACGGCCGCGTTGATCGCCGGGGAGGGTGGTGAGGCCGCAGCTCTCCAGACGGATGTAACCGTGGCCGAACAGGTCCGTGACATGGTTGAGCACTGCGTGGCGGTCTTTGGACGGATCGATATCCTGCACAACAACGTAGGCGTAGACCGTGTCGGTGGACCCGTAGAAACAAGCGAACAGAGTTGGGATGACGTCATCCGGACTAACCTCACATCGCAGTTTCTGACATGCAAATACACGCTGCCTGTGATGGAACGCCAACAAGCCGGCGCAATCATCAATATGAGCTCGATCGCCGGTATCCGCTGGGTTGGTGCGCCGTCGATCTCTTACGCGTCTAGCAAGGCGGCTGTAATCCAGTTCACCCAGACCGTTGCACTCCAATATGCTCCAAAAAACATCCGCGCCAACACAATTGTGCTGGGCGTGGTACGAACGCCGGCACTGGAGGGATGGGTGAACTCCGTCTCCGACGACCCGCAGCAGGTGTGGCGGCACCTGGACGAAAGCACTCCGCGTGGTCGCATTGGGGATGCATGGGACGCGGCGAATGCGGCCGTCTTCCTCGCCTCGGACGAAGCCGGATTTATCACCGGCACCACGCTCGTCGTAGACGGTGGCATGAGCGCGACGATCGGCATCTGATCCTGATTCATCAGATGAAGACGCACCCGATGAGGCTGGCGTTCTGGCCTTCACCGTCCGCAAGTTCGCGTTCGGCCGGGCCGATACATGGTTCAGGGTTGGATCGAGGCAAAAATTTCATGACGGTTTCAGTTGAGCAAAGGTACTGCAGCTTACCCGCGATGCGAGGGCCGATATCGCCTGTTTGGCTTTAGTGTTGGCTGCTATGGGCGGACTGGACAATTACGTGAAGCGCTGGCGCGCAGCGCTTCACGTAACCGTGTCCGCATTGATTGTTGCCATCCTCGGACTCGCCATCACCCCCGTAGCTCATGCGGCTGCGGCCACGGCGACGTTGTCGGTGGAACATACGTGGCAGACCGGTTTCATCGCCCACTTCACCATCACCAACTCGAGCGCCGTGCCGCTAACCGATTGGAAGCTTGAATTCGACTTGCCGGTGGGGGAATCCGTCTCACACACGTGGAATAGCACCGTTGCCCAATCTGGCACGCACTATGTTCTCACCCCCGCGAATTGGAATCGCATCATTGCACCCGGTGGTTCAGCCACAGGTGGTCTCAGAGGCGTGCTGACCGGTTCCTACTCGCCACCGTCGAATTGTCTGCTCAACGGGCAATATTCTTGCACCTAGAGGCGATCGCGCACTGAGGCTCGACTGCTCGGAGACGCACCACCCCAGCCGCATAAGCGACTGGACCACAAAGCGGGTCCCCCTCACGAATCCCCAGAAGGGGAGCGGCGCTTGCCCAACCACTCCGAACCACCTTGGGTATCGACCTAGTTCGATTAACGCGATGAGACATCAAACTCGGAATTGAGCAGGCCCGGCGGCATCGAAATCCGTTGATGTGAACTGTATTAAAAATCGCACTGTAGACTTCGTCATAGGTGACATCACGAAAGCTGTTATCGCACAGACAGTTAGGGAACGTGGCGTGATTTACTGGTAATCCGCCGTATTCGAAACGGTCGTCGTATTGCCGCTTGACAAGAGCATAGGGGAGGATCGGGCCATGCCGGACCGGCGGTGGACTATGGTGTTGCTGAATTGCAGCCGACGGGAGGTTTCCATGGAAGGGACCCCGTTCGGCCGGTACCGATTAATCAATTTACTCGGCCGAGGCGGCATGGGGGAGGTCTGGCGAGCCTATGACACCGTCACCGATCGGATAGTCGCGCTGAAAGTGCTCCCGGCGCATTTTGCTGCGGACAGGACGTTTCAACAGAGATTCCGTCGCGAGGCCCACGCAGCGGCACGGTTAAACAACCCTCACGTGGTGCCGATTCACACCTACGGCGAGGTCGACGGGCGGCTATTCGTCGATATGCGGCTGATCGAGGGCCGCGACCTGGCAACCGTGCTGGCCTCCGGTTCGATGTCTCCCTCACGCGCGGTGCACATCGTCGAGCAGGTGGCCCACGCCGTGTACGCCGCGCACAAGATTGGATTGGTGCATCGGGATATCAAGCCCTCCAACATCTTGCTCGATGAAAACGACTTTGCGTATCTGATCGATTTCGGGATCGCACGCGTTGTGGGCGAGACCGGTCTGACCGGTACGGACGCGGTGGTCGGCACCCTGCGCTACATGGCACCGGAGCGCTTCAGAGTCGGTCAGGCCGATGCACGCTCGGACATCTACGCGCTTGCCTGCGTGCTCTATGAGTGCTTGACGGGAGGCGCCCCATTTCCGGGTGACAGCATCGAGCAACAAGTGGCAGGGCATCTGTCGACCCCGCCGCCGCGCCCGTCCGACTCCGGGACGCCGCCGGCGTTCGATGCGGTCATCGCCACTGGCATGGCCAAGGACCCTGCGCAGCGCTACGCCACCCCTGTGGATATGGCACGAGCCGCGCGCGATGCGATCACGGTGCCGCTCCGCTTGCCGGACCCGAATGTGCAGTCACACACCGCCGATGCCACTGCCCCCACCCAAGTGGCCTCATGGCCGAGTGAGCCAACGCAGCAAGCGCACGAACCGTTGCACCGCGACCCGCGGCAGGAGATGGCGGGGAACCGCAAACGCGCCAACCGGTCTGGGGTTGTCGCCGCCGCGGTGATTGCAGTGGTCGTGGTGTTGGGGGGCGCGATCCTGTACCTGCTGCGGACACACACATCCACGACTGGATCTACGCAGACGACGGGATCTGCGATGGCCGCCCCGCCGCCATCGGCGCCTAGCGGGGGGGCCACGCCTAGTGCGGGTGTCACGGCAGTGCCGAGTGGTCCACCTACGATCGCCGCCTCAATACGGGTAGGCAACGGCCCCTTCGGCGTCGCGGTCGACTCCGCCGGACACACCGCCTATGTCGCGAACACCGGTTCCAACTCCGTCTCGGCGATCGATACCGCCAGCCGCACGGTCACAGCCACCATCGCTGTAGGACGCCACCCGGTGGGTGTTGCCGTGGATCCGTCGACCCGGACCGTCTACGTCACCAACTACGATGACTCCTCGGTGTCGGTCATCGACACCGCCAAGGGTACGGTCATTGCCAGAATAGGTGTCGGTAGCCATCCGGGCGGAGTAGTGGTCGACCCGGATGCCCGGATCGCCTATGTCACTAACGGTGATAGCGCGTCGGTGTCGGTCATCGACGTAACAACGCGTACCGTGACGGCGACGGTGCCCACCGGAAAAGGCCCAAGCCGCGTAGCCATCGATCGGACCGCTCACCGCTTGTTTGTCACCACCTCCGATCCAACGGTGACGGTTATCGATACCACGAACCGAACCGTCATCGGTTCTGTCGCGCTTCGCGTCCACCCGGCCGGTATCGCCATCGATACCGCATCGCACACCGCCTACATCGCCAGCGGCGATGATGCATCGGTGTCCTTCGTCGACACCATCAGCCTCGGCGTCACCGCCAGTGTGCCCGTCGGGCAACGCCCCGCGGGGGTGGCGGTGGACCCGCCGACGAACACCGCATATGTGGCCAACTACAGCGGTGGGTCCGTGTCGGTGATCGACACCACCAGACGCATCGTCACCGGAATCCTTGCCGTCGGAAACAATCCACTCGCCATCGCCGTCGACCCAACCACGCACTTCGCATACGTCAGCAGCGATCTTAACCATGGCTCGTTGACAGTGATCGAACGCTGACGCTGGGGCACATCCGTTCTGGGCCGCGCGACGGCTCGCGTGTCGTGCCGATTCAGGTAGTGAACTACTCACGCTTCTCGCACCGAGACTGACTGACATCGCGATCTCTTCTGCCGGCAGGTGATCCCTTACTCAGGTGCTCTGGGTCGCCGTCTATGACCGCTATGTAAGTTCGTTCGGAGCTACGAAGTCCGCGATGGGGAAGACGCGAGGGAAAGCTCATGAGAACGATCACAAACCGCCGCGCGGCAGTCGTCGGCGTGGCCGCCGCCGCGCTGATCACCCTGGGCTGCAGCAATGGAAAGGGCACAGGCGCTTCGGCACCGCCGAAGGCCGCGGTGAGCGCCACCTCCACGTCTAACACCCCGGCGCCGCCCACCGGGGTGAAGCTGATCGGGGAGAGCGGCGTCGAGGTGACTCTGACCGGCCCGATCGCTGCCAAATACTCGTCGGCAACCGAGCAACAGAAGGCGGCTCTCGGCAAGCCGCTAACGGGTGACCGCAACGCGGGGACGCGGGACAGCGGCGTGGTATTCCAGCAATTCCAGGGCGGCGCGGTCACCGCCGAGAACAACCAGGCCGGCACGCCCGCACACATCATCCTGGGCAAGATCCGGGAGGCCTGGAATGTCCCACGCGGCCCGGACGGCACGCCTGCGGTCACCGGCACCAACGGTTCGGCAGGTCCGCTGGGCTTGCCCACCAGCGACGTGAACACCGTCGGCGACCTGCAGGTGTCGACCTTCGAGCACGGCAAGATCGAGTTCAACCCGACGACCGGCCAGGTCGCGGTGACGGTAAACGACGAGGTCGTGCCATCCGGGCTCTAGCTCGAATTGCGGGCAGCGATCTTGCGACTACCGCACATCGCCACTTGGATGGCTCGCGTGGAGGTTCCACTGGCCGCAATCGGAAGCCAGGACGTCGTTGACGTCGACTTCGAGTCCGCCGACCTTCGGCCCGGGATTGGACGAGGTGCTCACGACCCGCTGGTAGAGAACAGCGGCGGGGTGGACCTGATTGCCGGACCAGGCTCGAGTTTGCCAGACCCAGCGGCGGCCAGGTGTGCTTGAAGACCCAATAACGCCATCGGCCGCGGCCCACTGACACACCCTGACGCCTCCGTAGACCCCCGTGCGTTGAACCCCAAGAACCGAGTTGATTCCGCGAAACCACTGCAGCGCGGTGCGATTCCAGGTGTCGTGATTGATGTCCTCGTCGATGGTGAAGAAAATCGGTGCACCCTGGCTGCCGCCCGCGGCGGTGTGCAGCTGCCAGGCGGTGCGCGCGTCCGCGATGCCGCCGGCGTAGCCCCGCGTGAAGTCCGACGGTGCCGACCCACCTGGTTTGCCGTATTGGTAGTTACTGACGATCACCAGTCCTGCGGCTTTCAATGAGTCGGCGTAGGGCCGAGTGATCGGCTTGGCGCCGAACGATGAGCCAGGACGCGACTCCGAAACGTAGTTGACCACCCCGCTATAGCCGGCGGCTCGAATCTGCTGCGCAGGAATCTGGCGCGCGGCGAAGTCGATCAGTTGGGGAGGAGCGGCGGCGGCCGCCGTAGGCATGCCGCAGCCTAATGATCCGACACCCAAACCGGCCAACGCTGTTGCGTAGCGCAGCGCGTCGCGCCGAGAAACCGTTCGCAGTCGCACATCGCTGGTTAGCGGGGGCAAACCGTGCATCGCGCGATGTTAACGATGTGACTGTTGTTACCGATAGAGCTGCGCTAGCCGAAACGCGGGTGCGTTCCCAAACGGATACGAAAGGGTGACCGTTCGGCTATGACCTCGGACGCCGTCAGGCGTGCCCTCGATGGAGATTGGCGTTGACGTACAAAGCTATTCGTGCGATCCATCTGACGAAAACGGCGAGGTTTACTGGTAACCCTGCATATTCGATCCCGCCGTATTTCTCCTCAAGGAGTTGCGCACGCGCGGTCGCGCGATGCAGGGGAGCGGCTTAGGCTTCCCCTCTGCCGGGGGCAACCAGATTGATATCCCGGTGGTACCGACTTATCCCACAATCGCCCGCGCTGCGCGCTCTGCGATGAGCATGACCGGCGCGTTCGTGTTGCCGGAAATGATGGTGGGCATAGTCGACGCATCGACCACTCGAAGTCCGGCGACGCGATACACGCGGCAGTCGGTGTCGAGCACCGTGGCGGCCGAACGCGGCCGCCCGCGGTCGTCAAAGGCTCCCATCGCGCAGGTACCCACCGGATGGAAAATAGTCGTGCCGAGTTCACCGGCCGCCTTCTGCAGCTCTTCATCGCTCGCCAGTTGCGGACCGGGTAACAACTCCTGCGGGCGGTAGCGGGCCAGAGCCGGCGCCGCCATGATCTGCCGGGTCATCCGGAGGCCCCGCACGGCGATTTGACGATCGGCGTCAGTCGACAGGTAATTGCAGAAGATCTTCGGGTAGGTCAGGGGATCTGCGCTGGCCATGCGCACATGGCCTCGCGAGCTGGGTCGGAGATTGCAGACCGAAGGAGTAATCGCTCCGAAGGGGTGCAGGGGTTCGCCGAACTTCGGCAACGACAAGGGCTGCACATGCCACTCCAGGTCGGCACTTTCTAGCGCGGGGTCGCTCTTGGCGAAAGCCCCTAGCGTGGAAGGCGGCATCGTCATGGGCCCCGATCGCAACAGCAGGTACTGAACTCCCATGCCCGCACGGCTGATCCAGTTCCGGTACAGCGTATTGACGGTCGGGGCGCCCTGCACCCGGTAGACCGTTCGAAGCTGCAGGTGATCCTGAAGGTTTTCGCCCACGCCTGGCAGATCGACGGCCACCGGCACTTGATGCTGGGCAAGCAGGCCGGCTGGGCCCAGACCCGAGACCTGCATCAGATGCGGCGAGCCAATAGCTCCGGCGCTCAAGATCACCTCGTGGCGGGCTCGGACGTCGATGATTTGGCCGCCTCTGAGAAGCCGCAGGCCGACGACGCGGCGCTGGGCCGTCGTCCAGGCCCCGCGACGCTGACCCGCCGGGACCTGGTCGTCCATCAGGAGCCGCAAGGCCTGGGTCTGCGTGTAGACGGTGAGGTTCGGCCGGTGGGCGATGGGATGCAGGAAGGCATCGGCCATCGACCAGCGACGGCCACGCCGTTGGTTGACATGAAAGTACGCAGAGCCGGCGTTGACGCCCCGGTTGAATTCATCGATCGGGGAGATGCCCACCTCGGCAGCGGCGGCCTGCCAGGCGTCCAAGATCTTCCAGCGCACACGTGGCCGCTCGACAGGGATCTCACCACCGGCGCCGTGCCAGTCGTCGGCGCCGCCGAAGTAGTCCTCCAACTTTTTGTAGATCGCCAGCGTCTCGCCTGGACTGTTCGGGCCACCCCAACGCCATCGCTCGTCACCGGTGGCCTGCGCCCACAGGTCGTAGTCGCTCGCCTGTCCGCGCATGTGGATCATGGCATTGATCGACGAGCAGCCTCCGATGACACGGCCCCGCGCGTAGTGAATGCTGCGCCCGGCCAGGCCGGGGTCGGCCTCGGTCGTGAAGCACCAGTCGGTGCGCGCGTTGGCGATTGTGTACAGATAGCCCACCGGCACCTTGATCCAGAACCAGTCGTCTTTGCCGCCGGCCTCGATCAAGAGGACACGGCGATCGGGGTTGGCGCTGAGCCGATTGGCGAGCAGGCAGCCTGCACTGCCTGCTCCCACGATGACGAAGTCGAATTCGGCGACCGGGCTCATTCCGGTATCGGTCCTCCATAGCGTCGGATGCGAGTCCTAGTGTGCGCGATGACCACCACATCTCGTCGAGGAATGATTGGCCTTGAACCTGCACGTTGCCTTCGACGTCTGAAATTGTTGTGGCGCATGCAAAAAAGGAATCTTCTACGAGAAAATTCCTCCCGCGTGCTGAAGCGAGAGAGGTCTTCCGTCATGATGGCAGCTCGACGGCGGCTCACACGGCTCGCCGCGCAGTGCGGGAGCACGATTGTGTGCCGTGACCGTTAAGCATCGTTACCGCAATCGTGATCTCGCACTCGTATCTTTGGACATACCAGAAGGCCGCAGTTTCCGACCTCCCAATAACGCCTATCGGCGTCCGCAAGCCTGGGGGCTGATATGACCACCGCAATCGCCGCGCACAACCCAGTCGACAAAGACGCGGCCGACGGGCATGACGATCTCCTTTTGGCGGTCGCAAAAATGAACGCAGTTGCCCGTCGAGGGGACACCGTTCTCGTCGAATCGAGGCCGCACTGGCGACTCACGGAAGAAGAGATCGTGCGCGCGGCGGTCGCGGTGATTTTCGTGGCCCTTGTAACGGTGATTGGCGTCGCCGCGGGTGCGATCTTGACAATGGGTTAGCAGCGGATACGGCACGGACGGCTCGCCCCGTCGAGCTTACTAGTGCCTTTGCCAAAAGGGCCGAAAGCGCGGCCACGACCACCCCCTCTGGCGTGTGCGTCAGCACGTCGACGAGCGAGGGGATAAGCGACGGCCAGCACGAGTAGCAATGATGATTCATCTGCTGCAATACGCAGTACTTAACTTGACATAATGTCGCTTATCGGCATAACGGCTAGCAGGCGGCAGGATGAAGGGTCAGCACTTCACGCCATCCGGGTCTCCGGGGTCGAGACATGCCGGGACGACTCCGGCGCCATCCCCGCCGCTAGTCCCGTGAGCCATGACCTGTGGATTGTTGGGTGGCTCGGGTCGAGCGCCGAAGACGGGCATGCTTCCGGATTGAGCGGCGGCGGCTTACCTCGGGGGTCGACGGCCTTGTCCCCTCCCCGCGTTGCATGGCCCAATACGTCACAGTGACGAATCATGTACCACGGCAGCGGTATTGGCGGTATGGATGCAAACGCGTACACGATTCAACGAAGCGGCCACCGGTCGACGCCCGCGCACGCCGCGAGATCCATAGCTGGGGTTAAGCGGCGACAGCTGCAGGCTCCATGATTGGGCGGCTTAGCCAGCCCCTGAACACTCCCCGGCTCTCCCCGCGTTGCATGGCCTAATACGTCACTGTGACGAATCATGCACCACGGCAACGGTATTGGCGGTATGGATGCAAACGCACCATCATCCGCGACGTCGTGCGGCTAACCGACGCGCCCCGCTCAGTCGCCGGGCGCCGACCAGTGCACCACCTTCATGGCGGTCATCTCGTCGAGGAGTTCGGGCCCGAAGCCGAAGCCCGTGCCGCTGGCACGGCGGGGCTCGGCGGCTCCGCCGGGCGCACCGCCGAAGACGGCGTTGATCTTCACGGTGCCCACCGGAAGGCTGCGCCATGCCTCCTGAGCATGGGCCATGCTGGCTGTCAGCACGGTCGCGGCCAGCCCATAGCGGTCATCGGCGGCTTCCGTCAACGCGGCAGCGAAGTCCGGCACCACCCGCACCGGCGCGACCGGACCGAACGTTTCCTCGCGCATGACGAGCATGTCGGGTGTGCAGTCCGTCAACACCGTGGGTGGGTAAAACGAGCCCGGCCCCGGTCGCGGCTCGCCACCGACCAGAAGGTGGGCCCCGGCGCCGGTTGCGTCTTCGACGTGCGCGTGCACGTGTTCACGGTGACGCTCGTCGACCAGCGGTCCGATGCGGTCGGCCCACGCGATCGCCTCGTCGATCAACGCATTGAGGAATGCGTCGGCGATCGATTGCACGACATAGACCCGCTCCGCCGAGACGCAGATCTGTCCGGCGTTGGCGAAGGCGCCCAGCGCGGTCTGTGCGGCCGCCCAGGCCGGGTCCACATCGGCGTCGACGATCAGCGCGTCGTTTCCGCCATTCTCCAGCAGCGCCTTGGCGCCCCGTGCGGCACAGACCCGCGCGATCTCTCGGCCGGTCGCGCTGCTACCCACGTGCGCGACGACATCGACCAACTCCGCCGCAGCCAAATGCTCGCCGACGGTCCCGTCGCCGTCCACGATCTCGAGCACACCGTCGGGCAGCCGGGCGGCCAGCAGTTCGGCGAACCGCCTGCCGGTCTGCGGGCATCGTTCGCTTGGCTTGTGCACCACCGTGTTTCCGGTCACGAGGGCCGCGCCGAGCAGTCCGGCCGCCACGGCGACGGGGTCGTTCCACGGCGTGATGACCGCGACCACGCCGCGCGGCTGGGGAACCATCACATCGGTGGCGGACCATCCGCCCTGCAGGGCGTGGCCACGGTGCAGCGGCCCGAGTTGGGCGTATTGCAAGAGCGTGTCGATCCCGGCGTCGACGCCGCCCCGCGCGTCGCCGCGCAGCTTGCCGGTTTCGCGCTCGTTCATTTCGGCGAGTTCGTCGGCCTCGGCGCGAACGTCGCCCGCTGCGGCCGCTATCGCGGCGGCCCTTTCCGCCGGCGGGGTGCGGGCCCAGTCGTTGGCGGCGGCCGCGGCGCGCCCGACCGCCTCATCACAGTCGGCCGGCTCGGTGATGGGCACCTGCGTGACGGTGTCGCCGGTGCGCGGATCCAGGACGCTGATGATTTTGGTAAGGGTCGAAGCCACGACAGCGGATACCCTGTCCCCAGCCCGACCAATCAGCGCCCCCGGAGCGTCCCTGATCAGCGGTTGAAGGTGCCTCGGGACACAATCCCGATCCTGTATGGTCAGCGTGTCCGCCGGCGCGCAATAGATTGAGGGCATCGATGGCAAATAGGTTCGCCGACAATGCCTTTACCTCGCTACAGGCGGTGGATCCGGGCTTGCGCAAGGTTGCCCGGTTCCTGCCCCGCGGGTATGCCCTGCACCGAGGGCTCAAGGTCCAGCGGGCGATCATGAATCTCTTCAGTAGCACGGGGCGATTGCGTGACGTGCCGGAAGCCGCAGTCAACGAGCACGTCACCGTTCGCCTGCATCGTCCGATCGGTCTTCCCGACCGGGCACCGGCGCTGCTGTGGGTCCACGGCGGCGGCACCATCATGGGTCACGCCGGTCAGGACGACAAATACCTACGCAAGCTGTCCGATCGCACGGGTGTCGCGATCGCGGCGGTGGAACACCGGCTGGCACCCGAGCACCCGTATCCGATCCCCATCGAAGACTGTTATGCGGCGCTACTGTGGCTCGCGCGTCAATCGTGGGTGGACCCGGATCGGATCGCCGTTGGCGGCGCCAGTGCCGGTGGACATTTCGCGGCGGCCCTGGCGCAGCGGGCGCACGACCGCAACGACGTCAAACTGGCCTTCCAGCTGCTGGTGTATCCCATGCTGGACGATCGGACCGGCGCCAAACGGGACGGCCGGAGCCGCATCATGTGGACTGAAACCGACAACCAGTTGGCGTGGCGCTGGTACCTCAACGGCGCCGACCCCGAGCAGGCCGCCCCGGCGCGTCGGGGCGATTTGTCCGGCCTGCCCCCGGCGTGGATTGGGGTCGGGACGTTGGATCTCTTCTATGAGGAGTGCCTGGAGTACGCGCGGCGCCTGCGCGAGGCAGGTGTTCCCGTGCATGAGGAGATCGCGCCCGGCGCCTTTCACGCTTTCGACCAGATCGTGGACCGGGCGCCGGTTTCGGTGAAATTCTTCACCAGTCAGTGCGATCACCTTGGGGATGCCCTCTTCGCGCCCAGCGCTTAGCCGCGGACGTTGGCCACTCCCCTGGGACCATGACGGTAATAACCTGCGCACCAATGACATTCGGGGGATTTCTGCGATGAGCACGGGGCTCGGCCGCTCCCATCCCGCGGCCGCGACGGGAGCGACGCCGCCCACGCGCCGAACGGCCGCGATTACCGGAATCCACACCTTTTGACTGCAAAGTGTGCAGAACGTGCAACTATGGGTGTTATGTCCAACCCGATGGGTCTGCGCGAGCGTCGCCGGCGCCAGACGAGCGCGGACATCCGCGACGCCGCGGTGCGCCTGGCGCTGGAACGTGGATTCGACAAGGTGACCATCGAGGAGATCTGTGTCGATGCCGGGGTCTCGACGCGCACCTTCTTCAATTACTTCCCGAACAAAGAGTCCGCGATCGCATATGGCCCTGCCGACATACCCCCGGAGCTGGTAGCGGATTTCGTCGCGGCCGGGCCGGTCCCCTACTCGGTAGTGCTGGCGGAGCTGATCACGCTGGCGGCGCACCACCTGCGCGATGTGCCTCCGAAACGCGAACAAGCCGCCGGCATGCTGGAACTCGCCAAGACCTCTCCGGCGGTGTTGGCCGCATTCCTCGCCGAACTGGAAAGGTTCCAAAACCACCTGACCGACGTCGTCGCGCGTCGCCAAGGCATGCGGCCCGAGGACGAAATACCCGCGTTGATCGCCGCGCTGGCATTGACGGCCGTGCGCTCGGGCATCGAGCGCTGGTCCAGTGGCGAGGCCGGCGCCGCCGACGACACGCCGATGCCCTACGTCGAGCGGGCCGCCGCGCTGGTCAACAGCATTTTCACCAAGTGACCTGAAACACCGCGCGCAATTGTTGCATGGCGTGCAAGGTATGCAGATTATGTACTATGCTCACCGGGCAGTACCCGAGAACGCTTCGTAAGTAGGCGTCGGTACCGGGGCGACCGCCGGCGCGCTTGGGCAGTCGTTCCCACTTCGGGCGATCGAGCGCACACGCATCAAATGATCGGCAATACATTGCGGTGCAACGTAAGTCGTGACGCTTCCCTGCCCATGAGCTTGTGCGCAGGTCACGCTGACGCTGACCAGATGACGGCCGCCTGACGGGAAAGGGAATCACCTAGGTGCAGGTATCGAAGGTTGTGCGCAACGCGTGGTTGCCCCTGCTGATCGTCGCGGTCCTGGTGGTCGGCGGTTTTGCCGTCGTCCGGGTCAAGTCCTTCTTCGGCGCCCACGACACGGGCGTCATGACGAGCCCACGGCTGGATGACTCCAAGCCGTTCAAGCCCAAGGTCGTCAAATACGAGGTCTTCGGCTCGGCCAGCCCACGCCAACGTGAACTACCTGGACCTGTCCGCCGACCCGAAGCGGGTCGATGGCGCGCCGCTGCCGTGGACCCTGGTGCTCAGCACGACCGCGCCCTCGGTCTTCCCCAATCTCTCGGCGCAAAGCGACGGCGACTACCTCGGTTGCCGCATCACCATCGATGACGAAGTCAAGGACGAGAAAATTACCAACGGCGTGCACGCCCTGACCTTCTGCTTGGTGAAATCCGCATGAGCACACACGTTGATGACGCCCGCACCGACACCATCCCCGTCGCCCAAGAACCGGTGCGGGACAAGATTCCGCGGATCATCCGAACGTTCGCCGTGCCCATCATCCTGGGCTGGATCGCGATCATCGCGGTGCTCAACGTCGTCGTCCCGCAGCTCGACGAGGTCGGGAAGATGCGCTCGGTGTCGATGGCCCCCGACGATGCGCAATCGGTGGTCGCGACAAAGCGCATGGGCGCGATCTTCAACGAGTACAAGTCCAACAGCTCGGTGATGATCGTGCTGGAGGGCCAAAACCCGCTGGGCGCCGACGCGCACGCCTACTACGACCAGATCGTCAAGAAGCTCGACGCCGACACCAAACACGTTGAGCACGTTCAGGATATGTGGAGCGACCCGCTAACCGGGGCGGGCGCACAGAGCAACGACGGCAAGGCCGCGTACGTCCAGGTGTACCTCGCCGGTAACCAGGGCGAAGCCTTGGCCAACGAGTCGGTCGAGTCCGTCCAAAGCATCGTCAAGAGTGTGCCCGCGCCCAAGGGCGTGAAGGCCTACGTCACCGGTCCCGCGGCGCTGTCGGCGGATCAGCACGAGGCCGGCGACCGCAGCCTGCAACTCATCACGGCGGCCACGTTCACCGTGATCATCGGCATGCTGCTGTTGGTCTATCGGTCCATCGTCACGGTGTTGCTCACGCTGGTGATGGTGGTGCTTCGAGTTGTCGGCCGCGCGCGGCATGGTCGCGTTCCTGGGCTACTTCAAGATCATCGGGCTCTCCACGTTCGCCACGAACCTGCTGGTCACGTTGGGGATCGCGGCCGCCACCGACTATGCGATCTTCTTGATCGGCCGATATCAGGAAGCCCGGGCGATCGGCGAGTCCCGGCAAGACGCGTACTACACGATGTACAAGGGCACCGCCCATGTGGTGCTCGGGTCGGGCTTGACCATCGCCGGCGCGACATTCTGCCTGCACTTCACCAACCTGCCGTACTTCCAGACGCTGGGCATCCCGTTGGCCATCGGCATGGTGGTCGTGGTCGCGGCGGCGTTGACGCTGGGTCCCGCGGTCATCTCGGTGGCGACGCGCTTTCGTAAGACGCTCGAACCGAAACGCACGCAACGCATTCGCGGGTGGCGCAAGATCGGCGCGCTCGTGGTCCGCTGGCCCGGTCCCGATCCTGGTCGTAACGATCGGCGTCGCACTCGTCGGGTTGCTCACCTTGCCCGGATACCGCACCAACTACAACGACCGCAACTACCTGCCCGCCGATCTGCCCGCGAACGAGGGTTATGCGGCCGCGGATCGGCACTTCTCCCAGGCGCGGATGAACCCCGAAGTGCTGATGATCGAAAGCGACCACGATCTGCGCAACTCCGCGGACTTCCTGGTCATCGACAAAATCGCCAAGACCGTCTTCCGGGTGCCGGGTATCGGCCGCGTGCAAGCCATCACCCGGCCCCAGGGCACGCCGATCGAGCACACCTCGATCCCCTTCCAGATCAGCATGCAGGGCGTCACCCAGCAGATGAACCAGAAGTACCAAGAAGACCAGATGGCCGACATGCTCAAACAGGCCGACATGATGCAGACCACCATCGACAGCATGGAAAAGATGTCCAGCATCACCGCGCAAATGGCCAACGATATGCATCAGATGGTCAAGAAGATGCACGACATGACCATCGACATCGACGAATTGCGGCAGCACATGGCCGATTTCGAGGACTTCTTCCGACCCATCCGCAGCTACCTCTACTGGGAACGGCACTGCTACGACATCCCGGTCTGCTGGTCGCTCCGCTCGGTCTTCGACGGCCTGGACGGCATCGACACGATGACCGACGACATCGAGAGCCTGCTACCCATCATGGATCATCTCGACACACTGATGCCCCAGATGGTGGCGCTGATGCCGTCGATGATCGAGAACATGAAGGCCATGAAAACGACGATGCTGACCATGTATTCGACGCAGAAGGGCCTGCAGGATCAGCAGAACGAGGCGCAGAAGAACTCCAACGCCATGGGCAAGGCGTTCGACGCGTCCAAGAACGACGACTCGTTCTACCTGCCCCCGGAAACCTTCAACAACGCCGAGTTCAAGAAGGGGATGAAGAACTTCATCTCCCCCGACGGCCATGCCGTGCGCTTCATCATCAGCCACGACGGCGATCCGATGTCGGCGGAAGGCATTTCGCACATTCCCGTGATCAAGAAGGCCGCCTACGAATCGCTCAAGGGCACGCCGCTGGAGGGTTCGAAGATCTATCTCGCGGGCACCGCGTCCATCTACAAAGACCTCAGCGACGGCAACACCTATGACTTGTTGATCGCCGGGATCGCTTCGCTGTGCTTGATTTTCATCATCATGCTGCTCATCACGCGGGGCGTCGTGGCCTCGGCCGTCATCGTGGGCACCGTCTTGATCTCGCTGGGTGCCTCGTTCGGCCTCTCGGTGCTGATCTGGCAGCACCTCATCGGCATTGAACTGCACTGGATGGTGCTCGCGATGTCGGTCATCATCCTGCTTGCCGTGGGCGCGGACTACAACCTGCTTTTGGTGGCGCGGTTCAAGGAGGAGATCTATGCCGGCCTGAACACCGGAATCATCCGTTCGATGGGCGGCACCGGCTCGGTCGTCACCTCGGCGGGCCTGGTGTTCGCCTTCACGATGATGACGATGGCGGTCAGTGAGCTGACGGTCATCGGCCAGGTGGGTACCACCATCGGACTGGGTCTGCTGTTCGACACCCTGATCGTCCGGTCGCTGATGACGCCGTCGATCGCCGCGCTGCTGGGCAAGTGGTTCTGGTGGCCTCAGCGCGTGCGGCAGCGCCCGGTGCCGTCACCGTGGCCCAAGCCGACTGAGAAGGCGCCCCAGGAGACCGAATCCCTCAGTCCCGCTAGGTAACCCAATCCGGCTGGCCGGCGACGTCGACCGCCGAGAAGTCCTTGTGGCCCAGGCCGGCGGTGGTGCCGCCGTCGACGACGAACTCCGAGCCGGTCGAATAACTCGACTCGTCGCTGGCCAGGTAGACGACCAGGTTAGAGACCTCCTTGGGCTCGGCGATCCGCCCCAGCGCGGTCTGGAAGATGTCCTCGGGGACCCACTCGGTCATCGGTGTCTTGATGAGCCCGGGATGGATCGAGTTCACCCGGATCCCGCTCGGCCCGAGTTCCAGTGCCGCCGATTTGGTCAGCCCCCGGACGGCGAACTTGCTGGCGGTGTATCCGTGGCAGGCGATGGTGCCGGCGATGCCCTCGATCGAGGAGATGTTGATGATCGATCCCCGCCCCGCTTCCTTCATGGGCTTCACCACGGCGCGGATACCGAGGAACACGCCCGTCAGGTTGATGTCGAGGATCCGCTGCCACTCCGACAGCGCGTAGTCCTCGAAGGTGCCGATGTTGATGATGCCCGCGTTGTTGACGAGAACGTCGATGCCGCCGAACTCGCTGAGGGCGGTGGCGACCGCCGCATCCCAATCCTCGGGCTTGGTCACGTCGAGGTGCAGATAGCGAGCCGCGTCGCCGACCTCGGCCGCTACCGCCTTGCCCTCGTCGTCGAGGATGTCGCCGAAGACCACCTTGGCCCCCTCGGCCACCAGCGTCCGCACGTGCGAGGCCCCCATCCCCCGCGCGCCCCCGCTGATGAGCGCGACCTTGCCGGCCAACCGTTCTGCCACTGCGATTCTCCTGTCGTGTGGGTCTTTAGCACCATACAGACGCGGACAGACGTATGACCAGGGTCAGGATCACCCAACAATGTCGAAGATCGCGGCGGCGGAGGTGACGGCCTTGTCCGTATTGCCCTCGTCGTGCAGCAGCATGCGCACGCCGACGCGTCCCGCCCCGCCCGGGTGCGCGGTGCCCTCGACGCGGAAGGGGCCCACCTTGCCGCGGGCCATGAACATGACGTGCCAGCTGACCACCTGCAGCTTGCGTGTTCCGACGACGTCGGCGGCAAGGTCGATGGCCGCGGTCTCGAGAACGACGTTTTGCGGTCCGATGTGCAGGGCGGCGTCCGGGGAGGCAAGTTCGGTACTCAGCTCGGGCAACACCCAATGACCGTCGCCGCGCCTGCCGACGCCGAAGGCCTGCCACAGCGGCGGCAGATCCGGCGAGTCCTCGATCACCAGTTCCGTGCCCGAAACGTCCATCCTGTCAAGGCCTTCCGGTGGGACGCCGATGATCGCCCCCTGCCCCTCGTTGAAGGCGATCACCCGGTCTGGGTTGTCGGCGTCGACGATCTTGCACCGCCCGTAGCCCATGGTGCGGCCCTGGTGCACGATGCCGGAATCGACGATCTGGACTCGGTTGACGTCGTAGCCGGGGTCGACGATCTGCACCGACGCGATGACGGGGTTGGGCACCGCGACCATGTCGGTCTGGCAGCCCTCCGGTGAGGAAATGGCCAACGGCGCCACCATGATTCCCCCGGCCTCGTTGCGCATGTCCCGGCGAATGGTGACGGTGTCGTCGACCTCCCCGAGATCCATCGAGGAGTGCTTGCGGCCGATGTAACGGTAGCTGAGCAGACCGGTCCAGCGTCGGAACAGTTCGTCGCGGTAGGCCTCGGAGTCACCTGCCAACTCCCGGATGTCACGAAGTTGGTCGCTCAATTCCGGCCTCCTTCAGCCTTTTACCGTGCCGCACCTGGTTGAACGGCACACCACGGTCGGCGGCGTACTCGCGCGGGAAGTTCAGGACGCGCTCGCCGATCACGTTGCGCGCCATCTCCGTGGTTCCGCCACCGATGCTGGCGATCTGGCGCCCCAGGTAACGGGTGCCGATGTCGAGCAGCCCCGCCGCGTCGTCGACCGCGGCCGCCGGCCCGGCGACGGCCAGCGCGGTGTCGGTTTCGACGTCGTGCACCTCGGCCATGTACAGCCTGATGATGGACCCCGCGGCAGGTGGCAGCGACCCGTTGACCACGGCGTGGAAGACATGCTCGCTGAGCTGTCCGTGCACGGCCCGATAGACCAGGGCCCGGCCCACCATCTCGCGGATTCGTTCGCTGCCGGCCCGGTTCGCCTTCTCGACCAGGGACAGCAGATCCACCGAAACATCTTCGGCCTCAGCGATTCCCGGCCCGCTGGTGTACTCCGACCCGTCGCCCATCGTGCGTCGCTCGTGGTAGAGCTGACGCGACGCGACGTCCCATCCCTTCCCCGGCTCTCCCACCACGGCGTCGTCACCGACGTCGACGTCGTCGAAGAACTCCTCGCAGAATTCGACGGAGCCGTTGACCTGCTTAATGCGGTTGATCGTGACGCCGGGATACCGAAGCGGCACCAGGAACATCGTCAGCCCTTGATGTTTGGACGCGTTCCAGTCGGTCCGGGCCAGGCACAGGCCGTAGTCGGCGGCGAAGGCCCACGTGCTCCACGTCTTGGCGCCGTTGATGATCCATCGTCCGTCCCGGCGGTCGGCGCGGGTGAGGACGCCCGCGAGATCCGATCCCCCGCTGGGTTCCGACAGCAGCTGCACCAGCACTTCTTCGCCGCGCAGCGCGGCCGCGATGTGGGTGCGCTTTTGCTCCTCGCTGCCCATGTCGAGGATCGTCGCGCAGCAGATGGCGAAGGACGGCACGTTGAGCATGAGCGGTGTCTCATAGGCGAGGGCCTCGGCGTCGAAAGCCTTCTTGTATTCGTAACCCAACCCGAGCCCGCCGTACTCGCGCGGGAAGCAGATGCCGGCGAATCCGCCGTCGTACAGCTTCTTTTGCAGCTCACGGGCGCGCTGCCAGGAGGCCATTTCGTCGCGCTGCAGGATCATCGCATCCCGGGAATCCAGCCGCGGCAGATTCTCGGCCAGCCAGGCCTTGGCCCGGCTCCGGAATTCCTCGACCGACTCGGAAGTCACCGAATGGCCTCTCATTCGAGCGTCGACCCTGTGCTGGGCGACTGTACAGCACAGGCTACCGCGGGTGCACCGGTTGCGGCCTACAGCCTGTTCAGCTTCGCCGCGGCGCGGATCAGTGCCGTCAATGCCTTCTCGTCGACCTTGTCACCCTCATGGAAATCGATCGCGCGTCGGGTGTTGCCGTCGAGGCTGGAATTGAACAAGCCCGCAGAATCCTTCAACGAGGCGCCCTTGGCGAAAGTCATCTTCACGACGTTCTTGTAGGTCTCGCCGGTGCAGATCATCCCGTCGTGGTACCACACCGGGACACCCCGCCACTTCCACTCCTCGACCACGTCGGGATCGGCATCCTTGATGAGTTTCCTGATACGGGCGAGCATCTCGCCGCGCCAATCCCCCAACTCCTCGATCCTGGCGTCGATCAGCTCGGCGGGAGATTTCGCTACGTCTTCGCTTTCCGACTGGGCCATCGCGCTCCCTTTCCGTGATCGCTGTTGCTCGCCGGACCGTACATCACGCGATGCTGGACGCCCGCCCCCTGTCCGACGCGAGGGCCGGCGGCCCGTAGTCTGCAGTACTCAGCCATGACCGTGACACATCCCTTTGACGACGCCATCCGCCTCGACGCGATCGGCGCCCACCAACGGCGCGGCCGGACGCATCCGGAGTGGGCCAACATGGTGGGCCCCTTCGGCGGGATCACCGCCGCCGCGATGCTGCGCGCCATCGAGTCGCACCCCGATCGCATCGGCGAGCCCCTGGCATTGACGGTCAACTACGCGGCCCCCATCGCCGACGGCGACTTCGACATCTCACTGCGGGACGCACGCACCAACCGCACCAACCAGCACTGGATCGTCGAACTCAGCCAGGACGGAGACGTCAAGACGACGGCGACCGCGCTGTGCGCTGTCCGCCGCGACGGTTGGGCCGACACCGAAACCCGCCCGCCGACCGCGCCGGACCCGGAGGACGTGCCTTACGGTGTTCCCGGCCTCGTCCGATGGACGAGCCTTTACGACATGCGGTTCGTCGAAGGGCCCATGCCCGGCAAAGACGGTCAACCGAGTCCCTCGTCGACGACCACCGTGTGGGTGCGCGACGCCGCGCAACGCCCCGTCGACTACCCGGCCCTGGCCGCGCTCTGCGACATCTTCTATCCGCGGGTGTTCCTGCGACGGGGCGGCGTCATCCCGTCGGGGACGATCTCGTTGACGGCGTACTTCCACGCCGACCAGCAGCAACTCGACGGCGTGGGCAACGATTTCGTCCTGTGCACCGCGCACGCCAACACGTTCAGCTGTGGCTACTTCGACCAGAGCGCACAGGTGTGGACGCGGGATGGCGCGCTGCTGGCAACGACGCATCAGGTGGTCTACTTCAAAGGCTGACAGGTTTACACTTCGCCTGTGAAACGTCACGCCGGGACGCTTACGGAAAGAATCGAGCCGCAATGACAGAGCGCGCGCAGGGCATGGTGGCCGACGCGGACGCCGCAACGCTGCTGGCGATCGAATCCATCAAGCAACTCAAAGCCCGCTATTGCCGGCATCTCGACGCCAAGGAATGGTCGGCATGGCGCACCATCTTCACCGATGACTTCGTCAGCGACACGGCCGAGGCCGGCGGCAAGGTGATCGATGGCGCGGACGAGTTCGTGGCGTTCACGCGCAAGGCCCTCGGCCGGCCGGCACAGGCCACCGCGCACCAGGTGCATGCCCCGGAAATCACGCTCACGTCCGCGACGACCGCGCACGGGGTGTGGGCGCTGCAAGACGTCGTCCGATTCGGACCGGGGGTGACGTTGGTGGGCTACGGGCATTACCACGAGACCTACCAGAACATCTCCGGTCAGTGGTTGATCAAGAGCTCCAAGCTAACTCGGCTGCGAGAGGATATCGTCACCCCCGTGCTTTCTCTCTACGTCTCCGACCGAATCCGCCGGGCGATCGGCAGAGTCGCCAACGGGCTGATGGGACAGTGACGCGGCGTGACCTCCTCCAAGACCTCCTCCAAGACTGCCTCCACCGTTCTGGTCACCGGCGCGTTCGGACAAGTCGGTAAGCGTTGCACGCAGATCCTGCTCGACCGCGGGCGCACCGTCATCGCGATGGATTTGCGCAACGACAACACCATCGCCGTCGAACGCGAGCTGGCCGCGGGCCGGCACTCTGGGACGCTGCTTCCGGCCTATACCGATCTGCTCGACGCCGAGGCGGTGCGTGATCTCGTCGCGACCCGTCGGCCCGAGGCGGTCGTTCACCTCGCCGCGGTCGTGTCCCCGCTGTCGTATCGCAAACCGGCATTGGCCCGCAAGGTGAACGTGGGTGGTACCGAAAATCTCTTGGCGGCCTGCGCCGCACTCCCCCACCCGCCGTTGTTCCTCATGGCGTCCAGCGCCGCGGTATACGGATCGCGGAACCCCTACCGCCAGCCGGAGCGGATCACCCCGGACACCCCCGTGAACCCCATCGATCAATACGGTCAGGACAAGGTGCTCGCCGAGGCCGCGATTCGCGCCAGCGGCCTGCCCTACGCACTCTTCCGGCTCGGCGGGATCATCTCGCCGGACACGCACTCGACCATCAACGGCGACTCCCTGCTCCTGATGCGGTCGATGCCGCGTGACAACCGCATGCACGCGGTGGATGCGCGTGACGTGGCGCTGGCGTTCGCCAACGGCGTCGACCGGGCAGCGACCATCGCGGGCAAGGTGGTGCTCGTCGGCGGCAACGAGTCGTACGTGCTGTCGCAACGCGACCTCGAGGATGGGCTGATGGATGCCGTCGGCCTGGGTCGCCTCGGCCCGTCCGCCAGCCTGCCCGGCGATCCCGACGACGACCGCGGTTGGAGCTTCACCGGCTGGTACGACACCACCGAAGCGCAGGCGCTGCTCGACTTCCAGGAGCACGACTGGTCCCAGACCCTGGCCTGGATCGCCGAATCGCAGGGCCGCACGCGGACCGTGGTGCGTCTGCTGAGCCCGATATTGCGGCCGGCTCTACGCGCCGTCCTGAAGGTGCAGCGCCGGCTCGAGGGACGCGGTCCATACGCCGACCCGTGGACGCTGATCGAAAAGAAGTACGGCACAGCGGCGCTGGCTAGCGCCGAATAGCACGCCGACTGGTAGCTCCCGGATGCTCATGTAGCGTTAAAATATTGTGCCGCAACATGACTCGCCCTCAGCGGTCGATCCACCCCATTTGCGCCTCGGCGTGGTGGCCCCCGACGGGTGGGGTGAGTCGGTCGAGCCGGGACAGTTGGTCGGGTGTCAGTTCGACGGCGTCTGCACCGACATTTTCCTCGAGCCGTGTCACGCGCTTCGTTCCCGGAATCGGCACGATGTCACGACCTTTCGCCAGCAGCCAGGCCAGGGCGACCTGAGCGGGGGTCGCACCGACGTCAGCGCTGATGCCGCGCAATTCGTCCGCGCTCTTCAGGTTGTGCTGGAAGTTCTCGTCGAAGAACCGCGGATTGGTCTTGCGGTAGTCACTGTCGGGCAGGCCCTCGGTGGAGCGAATGGCGCCGGTGAGGAAGCCGCGACCCAACGGCGAGTAGGCGACGAACCCGATCCCCAGTTCGCGCAGCAGCGGCAATATCCCGTTTTCTTGGTCGCGCGTCCATAGCGAATATTCCGATTGCACGGCGGTGATGGGATGCGCGGCGTGCGCGCGCCGGATGGTGCTCACGCCGACCTCCGAAAGGCCGATGTGCCGGACCTTTCCGGCAGCGACCAGCTCTGCCAATGCACCGACCGTGTCTTCGATCGGGGTCTCGCGGTCGAGGCGGTGCTGATAGTAGAGATCGATGCGATCGGTCCCCAGCCTTTGCAGCGAACCCTCCACCGCGATACGGATGTTGGCCGGGCTGCTGTCCAGGCCATTGCGGCCCGTGTGGGAGATCAGGCCGAACTTGGTGGCCAACACCACCTGATCACGCCGGCCTTGCAGGGCGCGGGCGAGCAGCTCTTCGTTGACATAGGGGCCATACACCTCGGCGGTGTCGATCAGCGTGACACCCAAGTCGACGGCGCGACGAACGGTACGGATCGACTCGGCGTCGTCGCTGCCGGCGCCGGCGTAGGCCACGGACATGCCCATCGCACCCAGGCCCAGGCGGCCGACCTCCAGGTCAGCGAGACGTGCTTGCTTCATGGAGCCATTGTGCGCCCAGCGACTTCCCGGCATGGGACGGGTACCGTTGCGCGAGTGCACCGCATCGATCTGGCCGCGATCCGATGGACGACGTAGAAGCCGCGCGACCGGCCCGCAATCTGGCGGTGGACTTCTACCGCGCGTCGGGCGTGGTCCTCATCGTGCTGGGCCACTGGCTCGCCGGTTCGGTGACCTACCACGACGGGCAATTCGGCCGCGAGAACCCGCTGCTCGACATGCCGTGGACGCAATGGCTGACCTGGATTTTCCAGGCGGTTCCGGTGTTCTTCTTCGTGGCCGGTTACGCCGGCGCCGTGTCGTGGACACACCGCCGCGCCGCCGACAGTTTCTCGCGCCAGGCCTGGATCCGGCACCGCCTCGCTCGGGTGCTGGGACCGACGGCGGTCTACGTCGCGCTGGTTTCGGTGATAGTGGTGGTCCTGCAGGCCCGGCACGTGCCCGGCACCGTGATGGAATACGCGGGTTGGGCGGTGGCCATGCACCTGTGGTTCCTCGCGGTGTACGTGCTGGTGGTGTCGCTAACACCGATTGCCGTTGCAGCACATAACCGTTGGGGTCTCATGGTGCCGGTGGTGCTGGCCGCTGGGGTCGTCCTTGTCGACGCCGTCTCACTCGCGGGCCATGTCCCTTATGTCGGCTCGCTGAACTACCTGTTGTGCTGGGGCCTGCTCTACCAGCTCGGGATCGCTTGGCACGGTGGGCTGTTGGCGGGCCGCAAGCCCGTGCTGCTCGCCGCCGGTTCGGCCGTCGCTCTGGCGCTGTTGATCCGAGTG
The DNA here is from genome assembly GCA_963820045.1 of uncultured Actinomycetota bacterium. Classification (GTDB taxonomy): domain Bacteria; phylum Actinomycetota; class Actinomycetes; order Mycobacteriales; family Mycobacteriaceae; genus Mycobacterium. The sequence goes on along the minus strand of CAWFYN010000004.1, from coordinate 682,073 downwards.
GGACCGTATCCGGTCAGCATGATCGGCGTTCCGGGCGAACCGATCGAGAACACGACGCCCCCCACGGTGGCGATGATGGCGTTCGCGTGCACGCAAGCGGGGTTGGCAATGGCCTTCGCGGCGGCGCTCGACCGGGTTCTGCGCCATCGGGTGGTGCAGCGCGTGCTGTCCACCGCCAATGCCAACGTGATGGCTCTTTACCTTTGGCACATGATTCCGGTGGTCATCGTCGCGATCGTCGCGTATCCGGCCGGGCTGATACCGCAACCGCCCGAGGGTTCGGCGGCGTGGTGGCTGGTCCGGCTGGAATGGATCACAATTCTCAGCGTGGTGACCGCGGTCGAGATGCTGCTGCTGTGGTGGCAACGGCGGTTCTTCGCGGTTCCGCTGCCCACGTTCGGCCTGCCGCTCGGAGATCGCTGGGCCGAGGCGATCATGCTGACCGGTGCCGTCCTGGCCGCCGTTGGACTGCACCTATTGGCCCAGGGAGGCTTCGCTCCGGACGGGCGGTTCTCGTGGCCGGCCGCATGCGTGTTCGCCGCCGGGGCGGTGTTGGTGGCCGGGCGGCCCAAAGCCCCGGCCCCGGTTACCGACCAGAATTTGCAGAGGCGCCCGAGCGCTTAACGGTGGGCCGGCAGCACGTGGTCGGCCAGCTTGTCGGTGGACAGGCAGAGCGAACAGACATGCGCGTCGTGCGTCTCGCAAGCCACTACGTCCGGCCGCTCGTAGTCGTGGTGGCAGACATGGCATTTCAATTGTGCGGCTGACGGGTTGCCGTATTCGTCATACATGGGCAAGTCGATGCCGTCGTGGGTACGGCGCAGGTAGTACTTACCCTTGGTCGCGATCGCCAGGATCGGCGGCATGACCAGCGCGATGACTATCGCCACCAACGGCGAGTACGGCCTCAGCGCCGCACCGAGGCCGCCGAAGAAGGCGATGATCGACAGCCCAGCGGCCAACAGCATCGACCCGAAGCCCACCGGGTTGATGGCATACAGCATGCCGCGGCGAAACTCCGGCGTCTTCGGTGACAACTTGAGCAAGTACTTGTTGAAGACGATGTCCGAGGCCACGGCCACCACCCACGCCATACCGCAGTTGGCATAGAACCCGAGAATCGTGTTCAGCACGTCGAACATGTCGGCTTCCATCATGATCAACGCGATGACGAGGTTCACGGCGAGGAACACGACGCGCCCGGGGTAATGCTTGGTGACGCGGGTGAACGAATTGGTCCATGCCAACGAGCCGGAGTACGCGTTCGTCACATTGATCTTGATCTGGCTGAGCACCACCAAGATCACCGCGAGAGTCAGGGCGAGCCAACCCGGCATGAAGTTGCGGTAGATCGACAAGAATTGATGTACCGGCTGATTGGCCACCGCCGTGGAGCCGGCAACACGAGAGATCAAGTAGACGGCCAGAAACAGGCCGATGATCTGTTTGATCGCTCCGAACACGACCCAGCCGGGCCCCGCGAGCAGCACCCAGGTCCACCAGCTGCGCGAGTTCGCCGGTGTCCGCGGGGGCATGAAACGCAGGTAGTCGATCTGTTCGGCGATCTGGGCGATCAGCGACAGGCACACCCCCGCCGCCAACAAACTGGAGCCGATGTTCACCGCCCCCGCTCCGCCACGGCCGCTGTACCCGAAGAACTGGTGGATCGAGTCGGGGTGCCGCACCACGAGGTAGACGAACGGAACGACCATCAGGATCAACCACAGCGGCGTGGTCCAAAGTTGGAGCTGGGACAGAACTTTCATGCCGTAGATCACCAGCGGGAAGATGATCAGGGTCGAGCAGGCATAGCCGACCCAGAGCGGGATGTGCAGGCCGAGCTTGAGGCCCTGCGCCATGATGGAACCCTCGAGCGCGAAGAAGATGAAGGTGAAGGTCGCGAAGATCACGTTGGTGACCACCGAGCCGTAGTAGCCGAAACCGCTGCCCCGAGTGATCAGATCCAGGTCGAGGTTGTAGCGCGCCGCGTAATAGGCCAACGGCAAACCGGTCGCGAAGATCACCATGGCGAAAATCCCGATGCCGCACAGCGCGTTGCCGGTGCCGTACGAGATGCCGACATTGGCGCCGATCGCAAAGTCGGCCAGATACGCGATGCCGCCGAGCGCCGAGATGCCCACCACCGCCGTGGACCAACGTCGATAACTGCGCGGCGCGAACCGCAGCGTGTAGTCCTCGAGCGTCTCTTTGGTGGCCGTCATGGTGTCCAGGTCCACCTCGGCCGCGGACGGATTCTCGATCTCTGACTCGGTTTCCTGCGTCATGCCCACCCCTTCCTAGCGTTAGAGTCCCGCCGAAGATAGCCGACCCGGGTTGCGAGAAAGTGACGCCCGGCTTCTTCGAAGCCGGCTCGCCACCATGCCCGACTGCCCGCGAAATCACGGTCACTTCGGGTAAGCGACCTACGGCCCCTTGATTGGGGCCGTAGTGCCCTGGCCGGGGCGGCACGCTGGGAGAAACGTTTTCGCGAAGGCTCGCATTATATGAGCAGTTGAGCCTAGGGTTAGACGCAGACACCCTCCGCTAAGGGAGTACACAGATGTCACACGCTACGCTCCACACCAGCCCCGTCTCTGAGCCGCGCACGCAAGATGCCCAGCTTCTCAAGGAGTCCGGTGTACACAAGCTTGTCATCGCCGATCGCGACGGCAACTGCCTGGCGTTCCTATTGGCTTGGGACAGCTTCGACTATGACGCCGAGACGGATACCTATGTGTGCGTCGCCGACGGCGATGGCAGAGAGCTCATGACCGTGTACACCGCCGGCGAGATCAAGCCAACGGCCAGAGCGCACACGTATGTCGTGACCGCGCCGGAAAGGTTCACGGGCCCCAGGGCGCTGTAGACCCCGCCGGCCGACGAGCCGACCTGCTCGCGGCGGCTACTGACGCGCGGTTGCTCATAGCAGCTTGAGGGATTCGAAAGACCTGATCACCAGACGCGCCAACGGCACCGTCGGTTCGGGTTGCCGGCGCCGCACAATGTCTGTCGCCCCGTGGCACAGCCGTGCGGGATCTTGACATCGCGAAACTTATGGTAGACCGTTCGTACGGTTAGTTTAAGCCGAAGGTGGACGATGCCCCGACCTGGCAGGCGTGGCGAGATCTTGGACGCGTTTGTCCGTTATGTCGCCGAACGCGGCTACGACAGAACGAATATGGGCGACATCGCCGACGAACTGGGCATGTCGAAGGGCACCATCGTCCATCATTTCGGGACCAAAGCGCAGATGTTGCGAGAGCTTGAAGAAAGCCACCTTGCCCATCAACTCGATGCGCTACAGATGGCATGGGCTCGTCTGGCCGCGCCGCACGAACGCATCGCCGCGATCATTTACGCCTCCGCACTGCTACAAGTGGTCGCCCGCGATGCGACGGTCGCGAGCCAGCGCGAGGTGGTTCAGTTGTTCGATGACCCCGCGATGCAGCAAGTGCGCAAGTTGCGCGATCAACTGCAGGCCCTAGCGATTGACGAAATCCGCAGCGGGATGGAGAGCGGCGTGTTCCGAAGCGTCGACATCGAACTGGCGGCACTGCAGCTGTGGGGATCGCTGCAGTGGATGTGGGTGTGGTTCGATCCCACCGGTTCCCGGACACCGGAACAAGTCGGGGCCGCCTTCGTCGACGTGTTCCTCGGCGGACTGCTACTCGACCGCTTGGGGCTCAGCAAGTGGGCAAACCCTTCCGCGAACGTCGTCTCGGTGGTGCGCGAATGCCTCGCCGCGGTCACGAGTCCGACTGATTGACCGCGTTTCGCCGAAATACTCTGGGCGGGAACGCAACTCCCGTAACAGAATGTCCGTTCGACCTGCGAACGCGGTCCTTAGCTGACCTTCAAGCGAGTGCGAGTAGCAACACGTCAGCTTTACTGTACGAGCGGTCGGTTTAACCTCGGAGCCTTCCGCTTATCGACCGCGTCCGCGCGGTGGCAAGGACAGCACCGGCCACGCAATGATTGCCCAAACCCCCTGCTAGTGACCGGATCAGGTCCGAGCCCACGCGAGATGATGTCCGTGCGAGTCCGTGGCGGAGTCCCAGCAGACCCCAGGTTATTGACTGACCGTACGGTCGAATGCAATAGTTGCTGCGTGGCGCAGACGAGGACGGCATGGATCTGAGGGCACGGTTCCGGAGTGCGGGTCGGGGGGATCACCTGGTCGACGGGCGCCGGAAACGAGTTGGGGCGGCACGCCGCGGGCAACACGGAGCACCGTTGCACCGAAACTTGGGGAACCGAATTTCGAGGTCGTCGTCGCCGTCACGATGTTCGAGAGTTTCTGTAGCGCAATGCGTTCCGCAGCACAGCCACTCGACGAACCGGGCTCCGGGTCTCCCCCTCGCGATCAGGCGTAACCCGCTCGAACAATCAGCGCAAACATTGCGACTCGTTGCGTGGTCAGATCAAGGGCGGCGCGGATGACCACCTCCACCGCGCACCTGACTGCCAGCAAAATAGGCAATCGGATTCGGCCTGGCACGGAAGTGGCCGGCGGGTTCTTCCGCATGTGCGTGCTGACCGGCAAAGCGCTGAGGCAGCCGTTCGAGTGGCGCGAGTTCATCTGGAATGGCTGGTTTCTCATGCGGGTGTCGCTGCTGCCCACCATCGCGGTGTCGATCCCGGAAACCGTGCTCCTCATCTTCACGCTCAACCTCCTGCTGGCCGAGATCGGCGCCGCCGACGTTTCCGGTGCCGGCGCCGCGATCGGGGCGGTCACCCAACTCGGCCCGATCGTGACCGTGCTGGTTGTCGCCGGCGCGGGGGGCACCGCCATCTGCGCCGACCTCGGCGCGCGCACCATCCGCGAGGAAATCGATGCGCTCGAGGTGCTCGGCATCGACCCGATCCACCGGCTGGTGGTGCCCCGCGTTGTCGCCTCCACACTCGTCGCGGTGCTGCTCAACGGACTTGTGATCGCCGTAGGCCTGGGGGGCGGCTACCTCTTCAGCGTGTACCTGCAGAACGTCTCCAGTGGTGCCTACCTCTCCACGTTGACGGCGCTTACCGGCCTGCCCGAGGTGGTGATCGCGTTTATCAAGGCCGCGACGTTCGGGCTGATCGCCGGCCTGGTCGGCTGTTATCGCGGGCTGATCGTCCGCGGCGGGTCCAAAGGCTTGGGCACCGCCGTCAACGAGACGGTGGTGCTGTGTTTCATCGCGTTGTTCGCCGTCAACGCGGCACTGACCACCATCGGCGTCCGATTCGGAACGGGGCGCTGACATGGCCACGGTTGCAGCACTGCGCGTCCGCTTCCCGCGGACTTCCGCCGTGCTGATTCGATACGGGGACGCACCGTCCCGACCACTGGTCGAGATCGGGCAGATGGTCTGGTTCGCACTGACCGCAGTCGGGCAGATCCCCTTCGCCATGCACCGCTACCGCCGAGAGTTGCTGCGCATAGTTGCCCAGATGGGGATGGGCACCGGCGCGATGGCCGTGGTCGGTGGCACCGCCGCCATCGTCGGCTTCATCACCCTGTCCGCGGGCTCACTGGTCGCCATCCAGGGCTACGCGACGCTGGGCAACATCGGTGTCGAGGCATTCACCGGATTTTTGGCCGCGCTGGTCAATGTGCGGTTCGTGGCGCCGGTGGCCGCCGGTCAGGCGCTGGCCGCCACGGTCGGCGCCGGCGCCACCGCCGAACTGGGCGCTATGCGCATCAGCGAGGAGATCGACGCGCTCGAGGTGATGAGTATCCGGTCGGTCGCCTTCCTGGCGTCCACCCGGGTGGTGGCGGGTCTGATCGTCATCATCCCGCTCTACGGGTTGGCGATGACCATGGCCTTCCTGTCCCAGCAGGTCACCACGGTTTTGTTATACGGGCAGTCCGTCGGCACGTACAACCACTACTTCCACACCTTCCTGCGCCTCAACGACGTGGGTTGGTCGTTCGCGGAGGTGATCTTGGTTGCCGTGGTCGTGATGACCACCCACTGCTACTACGGCTACAACGCCACAGGCGGACCGGTCGGCGTCGGAGAAGCGGTCGGCCGGTCGATGCGGCTCTCGCTGATCACGATCGTTGTGGTCGTCGTACTGACCGCGATGGCGGTCTACGGCAAGACCCCGAACTTCAACCTCACCGTGTAGCCGCCATGACGACCCCGGTGAAGCAAAACCCGCAACGCATTCCGCCGTTCAGGACGGCGGCGTTGGTGTTCTTGATGGTTTTCGCGGCGGTGTTGACGTTCGTGTGGTTGCAGTTCCGGGGCGAGCTCACCCCGACGACACACTTGACGATGTTGGCTCCCCGAGCGGGTTTGGTGATGGATCCAGGCTCGAAGGTCACCTACAACGGCGTGGAAATCGGCCGGGTAGACAGCATTTCGGAGATCGAGCGTGACGGCATACCGGCGGCCAAGTTCGTCTTGAACGTCAGTCCGAAGTACATCGAGCTGATTCCGGCCAACGTGGACGCCAATATCAAGGCGACCACGGTGTTCGGTAACAAGTATGTGTCGTTGACCTCGCCGAAAAAGCCTACGCCGCAACGCATCACATCGCAGCACGTGATTGATGCCCGCTCGGTGACAACGGAGTTCAATACCCTGTTCGAGACGCTCACCTCGATCACGGAGAAGGTGGATCCGGTCAAGGTCAACCTGACGCTGGCCGCAGCCGCGCAGGCGTTCACCGGGTTGGGCGACAAGTTCGGGCAATCGATCGTCAACGCCAACGCCATCCTCGACGACGTCAATCCGCAAATGCCGCAGATCCGGCATGACATTCAGCGGCTCGCGGATCTGGGCGATGTCTACGCCAACGCCGCACCGGATCTGTTCGATTCCCTCAACAACGCGGTGATCACGGCGCGCACACTGCACCGGCAGGAAGCCGACCTGGATGCCGCGTTGTTGGCCGCGGCCGGGTTGGGCAACACCGGCGAAGACATCTTCGCCCGCGGCGGGCCCTACCTGCAGCGGGGGGCCGCCGATCTGGTGCCCACCGCCCAGCTGTTCGACACCTACAGCCCCGAGATCTTCTGCACCATCCGCAACTACTACGACGAAGAACCGGCGGCCTACGCGACGACGGGCGGCGGCAATGGTTACGCGCTGAGAACCATGACCGAACTGACGTCAGGGTTGGGAGGCATTCTCACGCTCCCGGGGTTGGCCGGCACCGCCGCCACCCTGGGGCTGCTGGGGTTGGCCGGGCTGGTCGGCGGGGCGCCGAATCCTTTTGTGTATCCGGACAATCTGCCGCGGGTGAATGCCCGCGGCGGGCCGGGCGGTGCGCCCGGTTGCTGGCAGACCATCACCCATGACCTGTGGCCGGCTCCGAGTCTGGTGGTGGACACCGGCGCCAGCCTCGCGCCGTACAACCACCTGGAAACCGGCTCTCCGTACGCCATCGAGTACGTGTGGGGCCGTCAAGTCGGGGACAACACGATCAACCCATGAAAACAACCGGCTCGGAAGCCATCAAGCTCGGCATCGTCTCGCTGGTGCTGCTGCTGATTACCGCGTCGATCGTCGTGGTGTTCGCGCAGATGCGCTTCACCAGCACCAACAGCTATTCCGCGGAGTTCCGCAATACCGGCGGGCTGAAAGACGGCCAGTTCGTCCGCGCCGCCGGCGTGGAGATCGGCAAGGTGAAAGGGCTGCGGCTGATCGACGGCGGCCAGCGAGTGGTGGTGGACTTCGATGTCGATCGCTCGATACCGCTCTACCAGTCGACGACCGCGCAGATCCGCTATCTCAACCTGTTCGCCGATCGCTACCTGGAGCTCAAGCACGGCGAGGGCGAGGGCGCGGACCGGGTTTTGCCGCCGGGTGGGTCCATCCCGCTGTCTCGAACTTCACCGGCGCTGGATCTCGACGCCCTGATCGGTGGTTTCAAGCCACTGTTCCGGGCGCTCGATCCGGAAAAGGTCAACACCATCGCGTCGGCCATCGTCACCGTGTTTCAGGGTCAGGGCGGCACCATCAACGACATCCTCGACCAGACCGCGCAGCTGACCGCGCACCTCGCTGAACGTGACCAGGCGATCGGCGAGGTGATCAAGAACCTGAACATCGTGCTCGACACCACGGTCAGGCATCGCAAGGAGTTCGACCAGACCGTCGACAACTTCGAGAGATTGATCACCGGGCTGCAGAACCAAGCTGACCCGCTGGCGGCCGGCACCGCGAACATCAGCAACGCCGCCGGAACGGTCGCCGACCTACTCGCCGACAACCGCGCTCTGCTGCACAAGGCGATCAACTACCTGCAGGCTCTTCAGCAACCGCTCGTCGACCAACGCGATCAGCTAGGCGATCTGATCCACAAGACGCCGACCGCGCTCAACCTGATCGGACGCAGCATCGGGCTCTACGGAGACTGGGTGAACTTCTACGTCTGCGACCTCACGATCAAGTGGAACGGACTGCAGGCCGGCGGCCCGGTACGCACGGTTCGGATCTGGCAGCAGCCCACCGGTAGGTGCACGCCGCAATGAGGACACTGACGGAATTCAACCGCAGCCGGGTCGGGCTTATGGGCATCACCGTCCTGGTGCTCGTGGTCGCCGTCGGCCAAAGCTTCACCAGTGTCCCAATGATATTCGCCAGTCCGAGCTACTACGGACAGTTCACCGACACCGGCCAACTCAACAAGGGCGACAAGGTGCGCATCTCCGGCGTGAACGTCGGCAAGGTGGAGGCGTTCGATATCGACGGCGACCACGTCCTGATCAAGTTTTCCATCGGCCCCAACACCATTGGCAGCGAAAGCCGGCTCGCGATCAAGACCGACACCATCCTGGGTAAGAAGGTACTCGAGATCGAGCCGCGGGGAGCTCAGACGTTGCGGCCCGGGGCGGTGTTGCCGCTGGGCCAAAGCACCACCCCCTATCAGCTCTACGACGCGGCCTTCGACCTCACCAAGGCCGCCACCGGCTGGGACATCGACACCGTCAAACAGTCGCTGAACGTCTTGTCGCAGACCGTCGATCAGACCTACCCGCATCTGAGTGCCGCACTCGACGGGTTGACCAAATTCTCCGACACCATCGGGAAGCGGGACGACCAGATCAAGCACCTACTCGCCCAGGCCCATCAAGTGGCCAGCGTGCTGGGTGACCGTAGCGAACAAATCAACCGGTTGTTGGTCAACGCGAAGACACTGCTGGTCGCGTTCAACCAACGTGGCCGCGCCATCGGCGCCCTGCTGCAAAACATTTCCGCCTTCTCGGCCGAGGTGCAGGGGTTCATCAACGACAACCCGAACCTCAATCCCGTGCTGGAGCAGTTGCGCGCCATCAGCGACGTACTGGTGGCACGCAAAGACGATCTGGCGCAAACCCTCACGTATGTCAGCCAATTCGCCGCATCGCTTGGGGAATCCGTCGCGTCGGGACCGTACTTCAAGATTGTCCTGTCCAACCTGCTGCCGTATTGGATCTTGCAGCCGTTCGTCGACGCCGCCTTCAAGAAGCGCGGCATCGACCCGGAGGACTTCTGGCGCAGCGCCGGGCTTCCCGAGTTCCGCTGGCCCGACCCCAACGGCACCCGATTCCCCAACGGGGCGCCCCCTCCCGCACCGCCGGTGTCCGAAGGCACCCCGGATCATCCGGGACCGGCCGTCCCGCCCGGAACGGCGTGTTCGTACACCCCACCGGCCGACGCGCTGCCGCGGCCGGGGAACCCGCTGCCCTGCGCGGGCGTAGCCGTCGGCCCGTTCGGCGGCAGTTTCCCTGCACCGATCGACGTCGCGCCGTCGCCGCCGAACCCGAACGGCCTGCCACCGACACCGGGAATCCCGATCGCCGGGCGGCCGGGCGGTCCGCCACCGGACGTCCCGGGCCTACCGGTGCCGCTGCCCACCCAAGCACCGCCGGGCGCACGCACCGAGAACCTGCAACCCGCCGGCCCCACCCCCCCGCCGTCGGCGTTCGCGCCCGGGCTGCCGCCGGGGCCGCCCGCGCCGCCGGGACCCGGGCAGCAGTTGCCGGCACCGTTCATCAACCCCGGCGGCACGGGAGGCAGCGGCATCACGGGAGGTAGCCAGAATTGAGCAACGTCTTCCACATCCGCAAACCGCGGCGCCGGACGGTCATCGGGGCGCTGGTGATATTGCTGGTCCTGGTCGCCGGGTTCGTCGGCTCGCGGCTCTACCAGAAGTTGACCACCAACACCGTGGTCGCTTACCTCCCAACGGCGAACGCGCTCTACGCCGGGGACAAGGTCCAGATCATGGGCGTTCGCGTGGGTTCAGTCGACAAGATCGAGCCGGCCGGCGACAAGATGAAGGTGACGTTTCACTACGCCAGCAAGTACAAGGTGCCCGCCAACGCGTCCGCCGTGGTCTTGAGCCCCACCCTGGTGGCTTCGCGGACCATTCAGTTGGAGCCGCCCTACAAGGGTGGTCCGGTGCTGGCCGACAACGCGGTGATCCCGATCGAGCGCACGCAGGTGCCGACGGAGTGGGACGAACTACGCGAAAGCGTCGCCAACATCATCACCAAACTCGGCCCCACACCCGAACAACCCAAGGGTCCGTTCGGTGAGGCCATCGAGTCGTTCGCGGACGGGTTCGCCGGCAAGGGCAAGCAGATCAACACCACGCTGGACAGCCTGTCGCGGTCGTTCACCGCGCTGAACGAGGGCCGTGGCGACTTCTTCGCGGTGGTGCGCAGCCTGGCGCAGTTCGTCAACGCCCTGCACAAAGACGACCAGCAGTTCGTCGCGCTGAATAAGAACCTGGCCCAATTCACCGACAAGTTGACCGGGTCTCAACACGACCTCTCCAATGCGATACAGCAGTTCGACGGCCTCCTCTCCACGCTGCGCCCGTTCCTGGCCAAGAACCGCGAGGTGCTCGCCCACGACGTCGACAACCTCGCCAACCTGACCACCACGCTGGTCCAACCCGACCCGCTGAATGGTTTGGAGACCGCCCTGCACGTCCTGCCGACGCTGGAGACGAACCTCAGCCAGATTTACCACCCGTCGCACGGCGCAGTGATGTCCATCCCGGCAATCCCGAACTTCGCGAACCCAATGCAGTTCGTTTGCAGCATGATTCAGGCCGGCAGCCGTCTGGGCTATCAAGATTCGGCCGAACTGTGTGCGCAATACCTGGGGCCGATTCTCGATGCGGTCAAGTTCAACTACCCGCCGTTCGGGCTGAACCTGTTCAGCACCGCCGAGGCGCTGCCCAAGGAAGTCGCCTACTCCGAGCCCCGGCTACATCCGCCGAACGGGTACAAGGACACCACGGTGCCCGGGATCTGGGTGCCCGACACCCCGTTTTCGCACCGCAACACCCAGCCAGGCTGGGTCGTCGCGCCGGGCATGCAGGGCACACAGGTGGGGCCGACCACCGGGGGTCTGTTGACGCCCGAATCCCTGGCCGAACTCATGGGTGGCCCGGACATCGGGCCCCCTCCCCCTGGACTGCAAACCCCGCCAGGACCGCCGAACGCCTACGACGAGAACCCGGTGGTGCCACCCATCGGCCTGCAGGCCCCGCAGGTGCCCATCCCGCCACCGCCGCCGGCGCCGGGTGTCGTCCCGGGTCCGGTCGCGCCGACACCGGTGGCCGCGTCTACGGGACCGGGATCATGATGCGCGTGCGGAGCACAAGCGTGGTAAACGCGCTGCGCGCGTGGGGTTCTCGCACTCGGCACCGGGCCTGGCAGGGGCTGGCTGTACTGAGCGCCGCGGCGGTGTTGACGTCGTGCGCGAAGTGGCACGGAATCGCGAATGTGCCGATGCCCGGTGGCCCGGGCTCTGGGCCCGGCTCCTACACCGTCTACGTGCAGATACCCGACACGCTGGCCCTTAACGACAACAGCCGGGTGCGGGTGGCCGATGTCTTTGTCGGCACGGTGCGCGCGATCCAGCTGAAGAACTGGGTCGCGACGCTGACGCTGCATCTGGACAAGAACATCAAGTTGCCCAAGAACGCGACCGCCAAGATCGGGCAGACCAGCCTGCTGGGTTCACAGCACGTGGAGTTGGCGGCACCACCCAACCCGTCCCCGGACCTACTGAGGGACGGCGACACCATCCCGCTGAAAAATTCGTCGACCTATCCCACGACCGAGCAGACGCTGGCGAGTCTCGCCATTGTGCTGCGCGGAGGCGGCATCCCCAACCTCGAAGTGCTGCAGAACGAGGTCTACAACATCGTGAACGGGCGGGCCGACCAGATCCGTGCGTTCCTCGGCAAGCTGGACACCTTCACCGCCCGACTCGACGAGCAACGCGCTGACATCACCCGAGCCATCGATTCCACCAACCGGCTGTTGGCCTACGTGGGTCCTCGCTCGGACGTCTTGGATCGGGTCCTCACCGAATTCCCGCCTCTGCTCAAACATTTCGCGGACAAACAGAACCTTCTGATCAACGCGGTTGACGCGACGGGGCGGCTCAGCCGGGTTGCCGACCAATACCTTTCGGCCTCGCGGGGCGACCTGCACCAGGACCTGTTGTCGCTGCAGTGCCCGTTGCGGGAACTCGGCCGTGCGGCGCCGTATCTGATTCGCGCACTCAAGCTGATCCTCGTCCGGCCGTTCGACATCGACGCCGTGCCCAAGGCATTCCGCGGCGACTACTTCAATCTGTCGCTGACGCTCGACCTGACCATGAGCGCTGTCGACAACGCGGTCCTCACCGGGACCGGGTTCTCCGGAGCGCTACGCGCGCTCGAGCAATCGTGGGGCCGCGACCCCGAAACGATGATCCCCGACGTCCGGTACACGCCGAACCCGAACGACGTCCCCGGCGGGCCGCTGGTCGAAAGGGCGGACAGGCAATGCTGACCCGCTTCATCAAGCGCCAGCTGGTCATGTTCGCCATCCTGACCGCGATCACGGCGGTTGCCCTCGGCGGGTACTACTTGCAGATTCCCAGCGCGGTGGGGATCGGCCAGTACACGCTGAAGGCGGACCTGCCCGCGTCGGGCGGTCTCTACAAGACCTCCAACGTGACTTATCGCGGGGAAACCATCGGCACGGTCACCGCTGTCGAGCCGACCGCGACGGGCGCGCGGGTGAGCATGAGCATCGGCGACCGCTACAAGATCCCGATAGACGCGTCGGCGAACGTGCATTCGGTGTCGGCGGTCGGTGAGCAGTATCTCGACCTTATGTCGGTAGGCAACCCGGCCAAATACTTCTCGCCGGGTCAGACCATCACCAAGGGCACCATACCCACCGATATCGGCCCGGCGCTGGACGCGGCCAACCGCGGGCTGGCCGTGCTGCCCAAGGAGAAGATCGCCTCGCTGCTCGACGAAACAGCCCAAGCGGTAGGCGGATTGGGCCCCGCGCTGCAACGACTGGTCGATGCGACGCAGGCGATCGCCGGCGACTTCAAGACCAACATCTCCGATATCAACGACATCATCGAGAACTCCGGGCCGATCATCGACAGCCAGGTCAACTCCGGTGACTCGATCGAGCGCTGGTCGCACAACCTGAACATCCTGGCCGCCCAGAGCGCGGAAAACGACCAGCACGTGCGAAGCATCCTGACCCAAGCGGCGCCGACGGCCGATCAGGTCAACGAGGTGTTCAGCGACGTCCGCGAGTCGCTGCCGCAGACACTGGCGAATCTCGAGATCGTGCTGGACATGCTCAAGCGCTACCACAAGGGCGTCGAGCAACTGCTGGTGGCCTATCCGCAGGGTGCATCGGAGGGCCAGACGGTGACGTCGGCCTTCCCGGGCTATGCCTCTCTCGGCACCTCGTTGACGATCAACCAGCCCCCGCCGTGCCTGACCGGGTTTCTCCAGGCATCTCAGTGGCGTTCTCCCGCGGATACCAGCCTGGCGCCGATGCCGTCCGGAACCTACTGCAAGATCCCGCAGGAGACTCCCGCCAACGCCGTGCGCGGCGCACGCAACCTCCCGTGTGTCGATGTCCCCGGTAAACGCGCTGCGACGCCACGGGAGTGCCGCGATCCCAAACCGTACGTTCCGCTGGGCACCAACCCGTGGTACGGCGACCCGAACCAGATCCTGACCTGTCCTGCGCCCGCCGCGCGCTGCGATCAGCCGGTGAAGCCGGGTCTGGTGATACCCGCGCCGTCCGTCAACAACGGCCTCAACCCGGCGCCCTCCGACAGGGTGGCGGGGACACCGCCCCCGACCAGCGATCCGCTGCAGCGGCCGGGATCGGGCACCGTCGAATGCAATGGGCAGCAACCGAATCCGTGCGTCTATACGTCCGGTGGACCTCCCCCGGCCGTTTACACCCCGCAGAGCGGCGAACTGGTGGGGCCCGATGGTGTCAAGTACGCGGTCGAAAATTCGAGCAAGACAGGAGACGACGGATGGAAGGACATGTTGGCACCGCCGAGGTGACTCGGGCCGGCTTCGTTCGTTCAACATCCCCGCGGCCAGCCGCCGAACACACGGATCGGAGCGAAATGCGGGAAGCGATTGGCCTAGGCCAACTTCGGAGTAACGCGTGTACCTACCTCGAGCGGGTCGCCGCCGGGGAGGCGTTCGACGTCGTCCGTCGCGGCAAGCTGGTGGCGCGCATCGTGCCGGTCGGCAACTGGCGGGTGGCTCCGATTCCGGCGCGATCTGTCGACGTCGTGGCCCCGGACGCCGGCGGGTGGGTCGGGCTCGACGAGCTGCGCACGCGTGCCGGGCGGTGCTTCGACCGGGTCGCGGCCGGGGAGACGATCAGCGTCGTCCGAGGCGGCAGGTTGTTAGCGCAGATCGTGGCCGCCGGTGACGCCGAGAGCCACCCCGTTCCGGCGGACGCCCATGGAGGGGTCGAGCTTGACGAGCTGCGAAAGCGCGCGGGGCGCTATTTCGATGAGGTTGCGGCGGGGCAGACGATTGAAGTCATCCGCGGCGGCAAGCTGGTTGCTCGCATCGTGTCGGTCGCCTAGGCACAACGGCTCCTCGTCTCCGCACGGCTAGGAAGCTTTGCGCTGGCGGCGTTGTTGAGGCTGATATGACCGCGACGGGCTTCCACGAGGGCGAGATCGCAACGCAGCGCCGAGCGGGCGTCGAAGCCGAGGCCAAGCGGCTCGAGAGCATGCTCAATTCGTCGGGTCTATCCCAAGGCGCCGCAACATTTCTCGCGTCACAGCGGTTCGCCGCGCTGACCGGACGCGACCACGACGGCGTCCTGTGGATCTCGCCGTTGGCCGCACCGCCGGGTTTCCTCCAGGGCCGAGCTGACATCTTGCACGTGTCGGCCTTCCCCCGTGAGGGCGATCCCCTGCGTGGGATGCCGATCGGTCAACAGGTCGGACTGATCGCCATCGACTTCGCCACTCGCCGCAGGCTACGGGTCAACGGCGAGTTCGTCAGTGCCGACCACCTGGGTATGGCCGTCCGGGTGGACCAGGCGTACGGCAATTGCCCGAAGTACATTCACCGCCGCGCCGTCGACGTGGCTACTCTCGCCGCCCCTGCTTCAATGCGCGTGAGACGCGCAACTCTTCTGGACCCGTCCGATCAAGCATTGATTGCAGCCTCCGACACGTTCTTCCTGGGCACCAGCCATCTCAGGCGCGGTAGCGATGCGTCACATCGCGGAGGTCCACCCGGATTTGTCCGGGTCGACTCCCCGGACCGACTGTGGTGGCCGGATTTCCCGGGTAACAACATGTTCAACAGCTATGGCAACCTGGCCGTCGACGACGAGGCCGCCCTGCTGTTCCTGGATTTCGATACCGGCGCCACTGTGCAGGTGACGGGAAACGCGCACGTGCGGTGGACCGCCCCGGGCGCGGCCGGTGATGATGGCGGCGTGGGTCGAAACGTCGCCTTCTCGGTCCGCGCCGTCGCCGCGTCTGCTGCCGTGGCCCATGCAAAAGGGGAATCGCTAACCGGCGAAGAATCCATCGTCGGGTAGCGGGCGTTGGCAGATCGCATGCGCCTCGGCGGCATCGAGCCCGAACAGCCGCAACACGTTTTCGGTGACGACGTCGGCGGCACGCGCGTCGTCGCGGTCGGGATTGTCACGCAATAGATTTCCGAGGCCCAGCAGCGCGCCGCCGGCCATGGCGAGGGCCAGCTCCGGATCGTCGACGTGAAACCGCCCGGCCGCCACGCCGGCTTGGATATCGCGCAGTGCGCGCGGCGCCAGACCGCGTTCCGACGACAACAATTCCAGCCCATTGGCCAACAGGATCCGGCTCTCCTGCGGGTGGCGGCGAAACAGCCGGCCAGTCAGCCGGAAACTGGTGGCGAAGGTCTCGGCGGGGTCCTCGATGGATTCGGTGAGCCGGTCCAGCATTGACCCGTAGGCGTCGAGCACGTCGGCCACCGCGGCCTCGAACAGCTGTTCCTTGCTGTCGAAATGGTTGTAGAAGGACCCCATCCCGACGTCGGCGGCCTGGGTGATTTCCAACACGGGCACATTGACCTTGCCCTCGGCAATCAGCCGCTGCGCCGCCCTGACCAGTGCCGCCCGCGTGCGCCGCTTCCGTCGCTCCAGCCGGTTGGCCGGCTCTAACATCGCACTCATTCACAGCAGTATGCATCAGTTGTGAGGATTCCGTCAGGATCTTGACTGAACGTTCTCTCGTATGTGACGATTTCGTCAGTTAGTATTAGGAGTGGTCATGGATCTGACGGAAAGTACCCAGCGGACCGCGCACAGTGAGCGGGGCGCGCGATCCGGCGAGCATCCCGGCCGGTCCCGCAACCCGGTGATCAAAGTCGCCGACATCGCGTGGCTGGAGTTCGAGCGGCCGGACCTGGCGCGGGCCGAGGCGTTCGCGCGAGCTTTCGGCTTCCATACGGCACGACACGGGCCGGACGAACTGCAGTTGCGCGGGACCCAGGCGGGCGGCCCGTGTGTCATCCTGCGTCGTGGTCGGCGAAACCGCTTCGCCGGTGTGGCTTTTCGGGCGGGTGACGAGGCCGACGTGCTCCGGTTGGCGGGCAAAGCCGGCGCCCCCGCACGACCGCTGCCGGAGACCATCGGCGGGCTGTCGGTCGGGGTGATCGACCCCAGCGGCATGCTGGTCCGGGTAGTCGCCGGCGTGCACGAACTACCGGAACTGCCGGGCCAACAACCTCACGCCTTCAATTTCGGTCACGACGTGCGGCGCACCAACACGGGCCAGCGTCCCCCACGGGTGCCCGCGCGGGTGCAGCGCCTCGGCCACCTCGTGGTGCAGTCGACCAAGTACCTCGAGACGCTGAATTGGTATCTGAACAACCTCGGCATGATCGTCAGTGATTTCTTGTACTTCCCCGGTCAGCGCGACCGAGGGCCGGCCATGAGTTTCATCCGATGCGACCGCGGGCCAACACCGGCCGACCATCACACCTTGGCGATGGCCCTGGGCCCGGCCAACCGTTACGTCCATTCGGCGTATCAGGTCAGCGACCTCGACGCGCTGGCCGCCGGCGGCGAACACCTCAGCACGCAAGGTTATCGCCGGTCCTGGGGAATCGGCAGACACATCCAGGGCAGTCAGATCTTCGACTACTGGCGCGATCCCGAGGGTTACCTGTTCGAGCATTTCACCGACGGTGATCTGTTCGACAACACGCTGGACCCGGGCTGGGCGCCCTTCACCGCATCCGGGTTGGCCCAATGGGGACCGCCGGCAACCAGGGATTTCCTCGGAACCGAACCGAAATCGGCTTGTCGTGAATTGGTTTCGATGGTCACCGCGCTTCGCGCGCACAACGAGTTCGATATCAACCGCCTGGCCGGACTACTGAAAGTTCCCACCTCATGACCCTTTCCGTGCTGCACACAGCCTCTGAAACCGGCCACGCCTGGTGGCTCAAAACCGCCAAGGGCGCCAACAAGATCGACACCACCGCCACCAGCACCGCGGCGCTGCTGGCCGACCGGACCGCCATCGAGAGTGCGGCCACTGGCACCCAGACCGTCGCCGTCGACACCCTCAAGCTGATCTCGCCGGTGACCCGGCCGTGCCGAGTGATAGCTCAGATGACCAACTACGAGTCGCACGTCAAAGACGCGGGCATGGACCCGGCGTCGATCCCGCTGACCTTCTTCCGCAAGGCGTCGGCGTCCATCAACGGGCCTTTCGAGGACATCGTTAAACCCAAGCACGTCAGGCTGCTCGACTACGAGGTGGAGATCGGCCTGGTGATCGGCCGTGCGATCCCGGTCGGCACCGCCGTCTCCGACGCCAACCTGGGCGACTTCGTCGCCGCGTTGGTCGTCACCAACGACGTCTCCGCGCGTGACATCCAACTCCCGCAAACCCAGTTCTATGAGGCCAAGTCGTATCCGACGTTCACACCGGTCGGCCCGGAATTGGTGCTGCTGGCCGCCGATGAGCTCAAGCGCTTCGGTGATTTGCGCCTGCGCCTGAGTGTCAATGGCCACGAACGCCAAAACGCCCTCGTCGAAGGCGACATGCTCTATCGGCCCCTGCAAGCGCTGCAGTCGCTGACCCAGTTCCAGGAACTCGCCCCGGGTGACCTCGTGCTCACCGGCACTCCGGCCGGCACCGCGCTGAGCGCCCCGCCGAAGCCCGTGCAGCTCATCGGAAACCTGTTGCCGCCGGCCTTGAAATGGAAGATGTTCTTCTCGCGCCAGGCCGCCAACCGAAACTACCTTCATGACGGTGACGTCGTCGAGGCTTCGGTGGCCACCGACGACGGGGCCATCGACCTCGGAACGCAGCGCACCGCAGTCCGATTCGCGTGACCACTGCGCCCATCCAGCGGATCCCGGTCGTCATCGTTGGCGCCGGACCCACCGGCGTTACCGCCGCCACGCTGCTGGCGCGGTACGGCGTGGACTGCCTGGTACTCGATCGCTGGCCCGGGTTGTACCCACAGCCACGCGCCGTGCACCTCGACGATGAGATCCATCGCATCATCGCCCGCCTCGGGCTCGCCGACGAGTTCGCCGCGATATCGCGGCCGGCGCTGGGTTTGAGGTTGGTGGACAACCGGTTTCGGACGCTGGCTGAGTTCAACCGCGACCCCGGGCGCAGTGTGCACGGCTTCCCACAGGCCAACATGTTCGACCAGCCGGAACTGGAGGCCCTGCTGCGGGCCAACCTCGAACGCCACCCCAACGCCCAACTTCGCGGGGACGCCGAAGTCACCGACATCGTGACGGGCGGGGCGCACATCCGGGTCACCTTCACCGATCGCTCCGACGGCCGCGCACATCAGGTCGACGCCGACTACCTGCTGGGTTGCGACGGCGCCAACAGCATAGTGCGCGCCAGGATCGGCTCGGCTATGCGGGACTTGAACTTTCAGCAGCGCTGGCTGGTTGTCGACGTCGCCAGCGATAGGGACCTGGGCCAGTGGGACGGAGTCCACCAGGTGTGCGACCCGGACCGCGCGGGCACCTACATGCGCATCGGGCCGACCCGCTACCGGTGGGAATTCCAGTTGTTGGCCGGCGAAACCGCCAGCGACTTCGACACCTTGGACCGATTGCGCCCGTTGATCAAGCCATGGACCAGCACCGTGCCCATCGGAGGCCTGACCCTGCTGCGGGTCACCGAGTACACGTTCCGCGCGCAGATCGCCGACCGCTGGCGCCGCGAGAACGTCTTCATCCTCGGCGACGCGGCGCACCTCACTCCCCCGTTCATCGGCCAGGGCATGGGGGCGGGACTGCGGGACGCGGCCAATCTCGCGTGGAAGATCGCCGGAGTCCACCACGGCACCCTGGCCCCGGACGTTCTGGAAACCTATGAGCGGGAACGCGAACCGCATACCCGATACATGATTCGCCTGGCGCTGGGTGTCGGCTGGGCGATGACCGGTGGCGGCCGCCTGGGCAATGTGGCGCGCCGGGCGGTGTTGCCGCGGCTGCGGCTGATCCCCGGCCTGCGCGGCAAGGTCGTCGATTCGAGAACGCCGGCATTGCACCGTTCGGCGTGGGTTCGCACATCCCTACGACCGCGCCGACTCGCCGGCACGCTGTGCCCGAACCCGCGGCTACGTGACGGTCAACGATTCGACGACGTCCTTGGCGATGGTTTCGTGTTGATCACCACCGCTCGCCCCAGTGCTGCCGACGAGACAGCCCTGCGGCGGCGCAAAGTCGCCGTGCTGGTCGCCGAAGCCGGTAGCTCAGTGGGGGCATGGTTACGCCGGGGGCGCGTTACCGCCGCGCTGGTGCGTCCCGATCGGACTGTGGCGCGCGCCGGACGCGACCTCGCCGCCCTCTGCGCGTGGACGGCCACCGTCCTTCAGGACGGTGACGATCACGCGGATGCTGCCTGCCGGGCGACGATCACCGGTATCCGCACCGAATGCAGCACCGCGTTGCTGACCGATCCCAACAGCATGCCGGTCAGACCACCTCGTCCGTGACTGCCGACGACGAGAAGCTGTGCCGATTCTGCCTGATCGATGAGGTTTTGCGCCGGCCGGTCGCGCACGACCACTCGGTGCACCGTCACGTCGGGATAACGCTCTCGCCAGCCGGCCAGGCTCTCGGCGAGACTACGCTGCGCCTCCTCCTCTACCGTCGCCCAATCCAGAGCGGGAACGTCGGTCGTGACGTCACTCCATGCGTGCAAGGCGATCAGGTCGACGCCACGACGGGAGGCTTCGTCGAACGCCAGCGTCGTCGCCCGTTCAGAGGTCGCTGAGCCGTCGACCCCCAGCAGCACGGGAGCGTTGTGCGTGTCCGGCATATCAGGGGAATCGCTGCCATGGACGACCGCGACCGGGCAGTGCGCGTGACGAACCACGGTCGCGCTGACCGAACCGAGCACACCCCGGCCCAGCAATCCACGCCCGGCAGTGCCCAGCACGATCATCTCTGCCGCTTCGGACATCGTGATCAGGGCCGGTGCCGGGCTGGAGTACACGAGTTCCCTGTTGATGGTGACCTTTCTTTCGGCTGGTAGCGCCTCTTCGGCGAGCTTGATCGCGTGCATGATCGCCTTTTTGCCCTCGTCTTCCAGCCGCACCACCAGAGATTCGGGGTATGGGACGGGCGGCCAAACGGCGGTGGGCGTCGTCACGGCGTGGACGACGGTCAGTGGAATTTCCCGCATTGCCGCCTCGCGGGCGGCCCAACTTGCGGCGGTGTTCGATGCCGGCGAGCCGTCGACCGCGACGACGATGCCGCGCCGTTGATCAGGTGCTGACATTTCGTTCTCCCTCCATCACGAGTGACGCTATAAACACGCGCGGTCGTCGTCGTGAGGCTTAAGTCCCTAACCACCGGGACGGAGGGCTTTTGCCGGCACCCGTTAAGACTGCTGTAACGCTGTGGTCATTCGCCGGCCAGATGCGGCGGCGTTGAACTGCGAGATCGCCCAAAAAGGTAACGCCACAAACTGTGTGCCGCCGACCAGGTTGCCCACGGTAGTGATGCCGAAGTCGACCAAGAGCCATTCGCCGAATCCGCAACTGATCCCGCCCCAGGCGTGGCCGGGTGAAACACGTTGGTCAACAGGGGAAGACCGAGAAATCCGATGTTGGCGATCACGTGTTGGTTCGCGGCTCAGCGAGATTTGCTTAGCTGAAAAGGCTTTGCCCTATGTAGTGGCCTTCCGCGGGCGCGGGCGGCACCGCGAAGATTGCTGAGCCGATATGGCGGATGTATTCGTTGAGGAGGTCGTGGCTGCCCAAGCGGTTCTGCAGGCGAATAAAGTCTTGCGGATCCTTTTGATACGAGATGAACAGCAGGCCGGCGTTGAGTTGGCCGTTGGCGTCGAGACCGTCGGTGTAGTTGTAGGACCGGCGCCGGATCATGATGCCGTCGTTGTTCTCCCGGGCGGCCAGGCCGAGGTGGGACATCGGGTCGATGAGGGGGTTGCCGTCGGTGCCTTTGGCGGCGAAGTCGGGGGTATCGAATTCGCCCTTGCCGCTCAGGGGCGCCCCCTCTTCTTTGGTGCGGCCGAAGATCCGCTGCTGATTGCCGATGCGGTCGACGTCCCATGTCTCGAGCAGCATCCGGATCTTCCGCACAACCTGATACGTTCCGCCGTTCATCCACGGCTGGTCGCCGTCATCGACCCAGACGAATCGGTCGTACTCGGCGTCCGTGGTGACGTTGCGGGTTCCGTCCTTGAATCCCAGCAGATTTCGCGGAGTGTGCTGGCCCGGCCCGGCCGAGGCCCGTCCGAATCCCAGCACCGCCCAGGACGGCGAGACGATGTCGCGGCCGAGGCGGGCCAGGTTTCGCACGGCGTGGTAGCAGACCTGCGGATCGTCGGCGCAGGCCTGCACGGAGAGATCGCCGCCGTGCAGGCGAGGGTCCAGGTTGTCGCCGTTGAGCGGGGGCAGATCGGTGAACACGGCGGGCCGCCGCGGGGCGAGCCCGAACCGATCGCCGAACAGCGACGGTCCCAGCCCGACGGTGACGGTGAGACCGGCCGGGCTCAGCCCATAGGCCTCCCCGGTATCGGCGGGTGGCTGCATCTCGACCTGCGGCTGCACGGTGCCGACGGGCTTGCCCTGCTGCAGGACCGCGGCCGCGGCCGACCAACGTGCCAGCAGGGTTTGCAAATCCGCGCGGCCGGCGCCGGCAGCCAGCGAGAAGGACATGAACGTGGCGTAACGCTGTGGGGGCGTTGCGATTCCGCCCTGATGCAGCTGGCCGTAAAACGGGTAGCTACGGCGCAAGTCGACGTTGTCGTCCCCTCCACCAGAAGAGTCGCCTGGGCGTCCGGCCGCCATCGCGTAGCCCGCGACGCCGCCCCCTGCGACACCGACCGCGGTACCGGTGAGCCCGGCCAGCATGGCGCCGCCGAGCATGCGCCGGCGCGAAACGGCTCCGGCTTCGTCGGGTTCGGTCGTCTCGTCCGTCACGGTCATCCCGCCGACACGACTTTTTGCGCGACCGTCGACAGGCTCTGGTGGAGCGGCTGGATGACCGCGGTCAGTTTCGGCGCGTCGGTGGCCTTCAGCGCGGGGTTGTAAGTCCGGAAGCCGCCCAGCGCGGACGGGTCGCGGTATCCGTCCAATGTGGCCAGCACCGTGTGGAATTGGCGATCGATCTGGTTGACCAGATTGCCGTCGATCTTCTCCAGGCCGGGCCGTAGCGACGCGTAGGCCTGCTGCGCGCCTTCCACGTTGCCCGAGAAGTCGACGAGGTCGATGTGGCTGAAGGCCTCCTCCTCTCCGGTGATCTTGGTGTTCTGAATCTCTTCGATCAGGTCGCTGGCGCCGTTGGCCAAGTCTTCGGGCTTGTACTGCAGCAGGGCGACGATAGCGTTCAACTTGTCGACGTTGCCGACCAATTCGGAGCTGAACGCCAACGTGGCGGGGGTGATCGCTCCGGCCTGCCATAGGTCGTGTTCGATGGCGTGGAAACCCTTCCAGCCGACCTTGGCGTCGACCGGAGTGGACCCGCGCATGTCGATCAGATAGTCGAGGTTTCCGGCGTTGTCGCCGACCGCGAAGCCCACCAGGATGAAGCCCACGACGGCGGACTCCGAACGCTCCCAAAAGGGCCGAGCTTTGGCGTAAGCGGCTTTCGCGGTTTCGATGTTGCCCGACCGCACGGCGGCGTCGAGCTCCTTGACCCCGTCGCCGAGCTGACCGATCTGCTTGATGATGTACGCGGCGTAGTCCTTCGTGCCTCGGCTGAGGATGCTCGCGACGGCGCCTGAGGGCCCAGCCGCCGCCCGACCCTGCACGGTCAACGTCTGGTATTCACTACTCGCGCCGGGGCAATACAGCTGGTACGAGCCGCCGTCGAGGATGACTGTGAACGAAACGGGGTCCAGGCCGGGAGCGAGGTCCTCCTTCTCGCCGACGATCCGCTGGTCCCTGAGCAATTCGACTTCGCTGATCCCGGCCGCGTTTTTGTTGGCCACCTTGAAGGTCACCGGACCTGCCTGCACGTTCGTGTTGTCCAGTGCGCAGCCGTCTTTGCCGCCGTTGTTGGCCAGGGTCACCGTCACCGCGTTCGTACCGCCCGGTTTCCCCGCTTCCGCATGGGTGAGGTTGCCACTCGGGCGGCCGCAGCCGGTCGCCGCGATCGCGACCAAAGCGGTTGCGGCCACCCAAAACCCGCGATAGCGCCGGCTTCCCACCTGACGCCGGGCAGTCATGGGGCCGGCTGCGTCACGAAGTCGATGAGTTCCTCGACCCGGCTGATCAGCGCCGGCTCGAGGTCATTCCAGTCGCGCACCCGGGACCGAATATGCCGCCACGCCCTGGCGACGTCCGCCTGGTTGGCGTGGGGCAAGCCGAGCGCCCGGCACGCGCCGTGCTTCCACTCGATGTGTCGTGGCACATCCGGCCAGCCCGCCAGGCCGAGCCGCTGGGGTTTCACGGCCTGCCAGATGTCGACGTAGGGATGGCCGACCACCAGGGTGCCGCTGCCCCCCGGTCCCCGCCGCACGGCGTCCGCGATCCGCGCCTCCTTGGAACCTGCGACGAGGTGATCGACGAGCACACCGAGCCGGCGCCCGGGGCCGGGTGCGAACTCCGCCACAATGTCCACCAAGTCGTCCACGCCGCCGAGGTGCTCGACGACGACGCCCTCGATCCGCAGGTCCTCGCCCCACACCTGCTCGATGAGTTCGGCGTCGTGGCGGCCCTCGACATAGATCCTGCTGGCGCGGGCGACCCGGGCGCGGGCGCCCGGCACGGCGACCGAGCCCGACGCCGTCCGCGCGGCAGCAACAGGCGCCGCGCGACGCGGCGCGGTGAGGATCACCGGTCGGCCCTCGAGCAAATAGCCAGGGCCCAAAGGGAAGCCACGCACGTGCCCGCGCCGGTCTTCCAGATCGACCCGCCCGTACTCGACTCTTACCACCGCACCGACGTAACCGGTCTGCGCGTCCTCGACCACCAGGCCCAGTTCGGCTGGGTGCTCGGTCGAGCGGGGCTTGCGTCGGCCCGCGGCGAGGACATCGGTTCGATAGCGATCAACCACGCGGTAATACTAGAAAGCCTTGCGGCCAAACGTCGTTACGGCGCGCCCGGTTGAAGAGCATCGTGGCGAAGATCGCCCCGCTGTCGGCACGACTACCCGTGTGTAAAAAATGCGTTTTAACTGTGTGGCGTTACACAGCTGATGGCGTTGCCGATGGTACGTTGCTAGTCGTAAGATCTGCCGCTCTCTCTTACATCGCGGCGGTGAGCGAGGTGGGACTATGGACCTGGCCCTTTGGGTTTCGAGCATTGTGGCTTTCGTGCGGGCCGGCTATCCCGCCGGCATGCCGACGACCGGACACGCACCCGTGGCGGCATTAGCTCGCCGACGACTTTGCGACGACGAGATCAGAGCCATCGCAAGCAAACTCATGAAGCGCCAATTCTGGCCGATCAGCCCCGTTGATATCGGCGTGGAAATCACCCGTGTGACCAACCAGTTACCTTTGCCGGCCGACATCGAGCGTGTCGAACATCGGCTCGATAAGATCCGCTGCGCGCGTGGATAAGCGGCACCGCGGGATCTGACTCTGCTACGGCGCACCTTTCGCCGGGCCACCGCACGCCGCCAGATAATCCGGATAGCTCCACGTCCGCAGAAACTGTTGGCCCGCCTGCAGTCCTCGTTGATAGAGGCCGTCGCGTTGCTCCGCGGTGATGTTGAAATCGATCGGGCTGACCTCGTCGGCGGGGACGAAGATGGTGCGCCGAACGGTGCAGGGATCGTCGATGTAGGCGTTGTCCTGATTGCTTACCAGTGTCTCTATCGCGGCGATTCCCAACGAGACTGGCCCATGGACCGGATGGGTCGGCGGGATGCCGGGACGCGCGGACAGACGAATCCCGAATGTCGGCCATCGCGGCTCCCCGCCGGCCCGGTCGAACAGCTGCACCGGGAAATCGGACAGCAATCCGCCGTCGACCCAGGTGGCGCCGCCCACCCGGACGGGCTCGAACACGTACGGAATCGCCGACGAGGCGTGCACGGCGCGGGCCACCGAAAAGTCGTCCGGGTCGATGCCATAGGAACCCAGGTCCCAAGGGATGCGGACCAGGCGGCGTCGAGACAGGTCGCTGGCGGTCACGACGAGCGACCATGCGAACTGCTCCGGTTCTTCGCCCGTGCGTAAGTCACCAAATGTCCGCACATTCAGGTCGGCGAGCAGACCGGCCAGCAGCCGTTCCAAGTAGGCCCCGCGGTAGACCCCGTCCGACACCAACAGCGACAGTGCCCCACCGATCAGCGGCACGTGTCCGATCAGGTTGCGATCCAGGAACTTCCGGTAGTCGATGGTCCGCATCACTTCCGCGAGCCGGCTCAGCGGTTCGCCCGCAACCTGTAAGGCCGCGACCAGCGACGCGACGACTGCGCCCGCGCTGGAACCCGCGACGCGGGGAAACCGGTAGCCGGCCGCCGACAGCGCGTCGACCGCGCCGACCAGGCCGATCCCCCGGACGCCGCCGCCTTCACAAACTAAATCGGCGCGGGCCGCGCTCATGGCCGCCACCATAGCCGCCTCACGATGGACCCCCTCAACAGATTCGTTGGCCATCCACACCGAAGAAGTGCAGGTGCCCCGGTTCCGGGTGCAGGCGCACCCGGCTGCCTTTTTCCGGAGGTCGGCGCCCGTCGGCACGCGCAACGACGGGCTGGTCGATGACCTTGCCGGAGCCGGTGATTCGGCCATAGACGTAGGCGTCCGCCCCAAGTTCCTCGACCACGTCGACCTCCATCTCGACGCCGAGGGCACCCAGTTCGAAATGCTCGGGGCGGACCCCGACGACGATTTCGCTTGCGGTGTCGCTGAGCTCCCGCGGTAACGGGATGGGCCAATCTCCCAACGACACAGCGGAATCAGCGATCGGCAGGGTGAACAGGTTCATCGCCGGCGAACCGATGAAACCCCCGACGAACACGTTGACCGGGTTGCGGTACAGCTCGCGTGGCGCCGCGAACTGTTGCAACACACCGTCGCGCAGGACCGCGACGCGGTCGCCCATGGTCATCGCCTCGACCTGGTCGTGGGTGACGTAGACGGTGGTCGTGCCGAGCCGCCGTTGCAGTGCCGCGATCTGGTTGCGGGTTTGCACGCGCAGTTTGGCGTCGAGATTCGACAACGGCTCGTCCATCAGGAAGACCCGCGGACGCCGCACGATCGCGCGTCCCATCGCGACCCGTTGGCGTTGCCCTCCGGAGAGGTCCTTGGGTTTGCGCTCCAGATATGGCTGCAGGTCAAGCAATTTCGCCGCGTCCAGGACACGGTCGCGAATTTCGGCCTTCGGTGTCTTGGCGATCTTCAAAGCAAAGCCCATGTTCTGCGCGACCGTCATGTGCGGGTAGAGCGCATAGTTCTGGAAGACCATCGCAACATCGCGGTCCTTGGGATCGACGGTGGTGACGTCGCGGTCGCCGATCCGGATGCGTCCGGAGTCCAGCGTTTCCAACCCGGCGACCATCCGCAGCGAGGTCGTCTTGCCGCATCCGGAGGGACCGACCAGAACGACGAACTCGCCGTCGCCGACTTCCAGATCGAGGCTGTCCAATGCGGGGCGGTCCGTCCCCGCGTAGCGTCGTGTCGCTTGCTCGAAAGTTACTGAGGCCATGGCTTACCCATTGAGTCCGGTGACGGCGATACCCCTGACAAAGGAACGCTGCGCGATCGCGTAGATGATGACCAACGGCAGCATGATCAGCATCGAAGCCGCCATGATTATCGGCCAGCGCGCGACATACTCACCCCGCAGCCGTACCAGGCCGAGCGTCAGCGTGGCCAGGCTGTTGCGCTGGAGCATCAGCAGCGGCCACAAAAAATCGTTCCAGACGTTGACCCAGGTGAGCACGGCCAGCACCATCACCGCGGGACGCGCATGGGGCAGCAGGATCCGCCAGTAGATCTGCCACGGCGAACAACCGTCGAGTATCGCCGCCTCCTCCAGGTCGGTCGGAAGCGTTCGAAAGAACTGACGCATCAGGTAGGTGCCAAATGCGCTGCCGAACAAGCCCGGCACGATCATCGACCAGGGGGTATCGACCCATCCGACGGTCCGCATCAAGATGAATTGCGGGATCACGGTCACGGTCAGCGGCACCATCAATGTGCCCAGGTATAGCACGAACAGCGTGTCACGACCGCGAAACTGCAATCGCGCGAACGCGTATCCGGCCAACGAGCAGAAGAAGACCTGCCCTGCGGTCACGCACCCGGCGTAGAGCACGGTGTTGAAAAACATTCGCGCGAAGGGCATCAGCGAGAACACTTCGGTGTAGTTGGACCACCGCGGGTGCGCCGGCAACATCCTTGGCTCGATGATCTCGCCTTCCCTCTTCAATGAGCCGGATACCGCCCAGGCGATCGGAAACAGCCAGCACGACGCGATGGCGATCAGCGCGGCGTAGACCAGCACACCGCGAAAGACATTGCGGGTGAACAACCGCTCAGCTGAGGCCACGAGATGTCTCCCAAGACCGTTGCCGAGTGATCCGCAGCTGCACGACGGTCAGCACCAGCAAGATGGCGAACATCACCCATGCCAGCGCGGACGCATACCCGAATTCCAGGAAGGAGAACGCGTGCTGGAACAGCATGATGCCCAGGACATACGTGGCGGTCTCGGGACCGCCGTTCGCGCCGTTGAGAACGTAAACCATGTCAAAAGCCTGGAACGCGTGGATGATCGAGATGACGCCCACGAATGATATCGACCCACGGATGAGCGGCACCGTGATGGACACGAACTGCCTCATCTCGCCTGCCCCGTCGATCCGGGCCGCCTCGTAGACGGTCTCGGGAACCCCCTGCATCGCCGCCAGCAGGATGACGGTGGCGAACGGCACGCTGCGCCACACGCTGACGATGCACAGCGACGCCATCGCCCACCTGGGCTCGACCAGCCACGGGACCGGCCCGATCCCAACCCAGCCCAGCATGATGTTGAGCAACCCATTGTCGGTGTTGAAGACGAACTGCCACACGACCGCCATGACCACCGACGAGATGGCCAGGGGCAGAAAGACGATGGTGCGGAAAATGCCGATGCCTCTGACCTTTCGGTTCAGCACGCCGGCCACCACGAGGCTGACGAGGATGGTCGGCACGACCGTTCCGAGGGTGAAGATGACGGTGTTGCGGATGGCTATGAGAAAGAGCGGGTCCGAGGTGAACAAGTCTTGGAAGTTCTTCACGCCCACGAACTTCGGCGGCGTGAACACGTCCCACCGCTGAAAGCTCATATATAGCGAGAATCCGAGCGGAAAGAGCATGAACACCGCGACGGCCGCCAGGTTCGGTGCCACGAAAAGGCGGCCCGCCCGGGCCCGCCGTCGCCAAGGACCCCCGCCCGTTGCCGGTTCGCGGCTGACGGGCCGGGGCGCCGGGGTGGTATCGACCGATGTCATGGGGTGCGCAACACCTCGTCGATGGCGGGCGACAGACTGACCAGGGACGTCGCGGACCGCGATCCACGCAACACGGGCCCGAAGCTGCGGTCCATCAAGGCTACGATCTTCTCCCATGCCGGGGTGACCGGCAGCCCTTCGGAATACACCGGTCCTTGCGTAAGGATGGCGAGGTTCCCGACGTTCCGGTGGGCCTTGGCGAATCCGGCCGAGTTGAGCGCGGATTGCAATACCGGCACGAAGAGGCTGGATTCACCGATCAACGCCTGCCCGACGGGCCCGGTCGCGAATTTCACGAATTCCCATGCCTGCTCCTTGCGCTGACTGCTCGCGGAGATGGCCAGTCCGGTGGAACCGATGTTGGAATGGGCGGGCTGGCCCTGCCGACGCGGCCCCACCGGCAACGAGGTGACATCGAAATCCAGGCCGTCGGCCCGGATGAAGGTCTGGTAACGCCAGTGGCCGCCCATCGCCATCGCCGCCCTGCCCGCCGCGAACAGGTCGGGCGTGGACATCGATTGCACCTCGGACGCATTGGGCGCGACCTTGTGCTTATTGGCCAGGTCGGCATAGAACTGCACCGCCTCGATGAAGGCGTCGTTGTCGAAGTTGAAATGGGTCGGGTTCTTCAACGGGGTGGACCACGGCACCCCGTTGTTCATCGCGAACAGCCCGGCCGAATAGTAGGAGAACCACACGTTCACGAAGCCCCACTGGGTAACCCGCCCGGAGCGGTCCCGCCTGGTCAGAGCGGAGGCGGTGTTCAAGAAGTCGGTGAAACTCCACGGCTGCTCCCACGTTCCGGGCGGGGGCGGCACCCCCGCCTCGGCGAACAGCCGCTTGTTGTAGAAAAGGTAGTTCCCGGACCATTGCTCCGGGAAGGCGTATTGGCCCCCATCAAAGGTGAAGCTGTCATACAGCGCCCCGATGCCATCCGACTTCAGTTCGGCCGCGAAGGCCTGATCGCGGGCCAGCATCGTGTTGAGATCCAGCAGCACGCCGCGGGCGGCCAACTCGGCGTACGTGAGGTCCCACGCCATCAGTACATCGGGGCATCTGCCGCCGGCGCAGAACGTCGACAGCTGCTGCATTACGCCCGGAGCCGAAAGCACCGGGCGAACCTTGATGTCGGGGTGGCGGCGCTGGAACTCGTCGACGATGCGAATCCGGGCATCGCGTTCGTCGGGGTTGGCCGCGAAGAAGAACGTCAGCGCGTCGTCTTCGGGTGCGCAGCCGGCGGCCCACGGTGCCAGCGATGCCGCGGTGAGCGCGCCGGCACCGCGCAGCAGGCCGCGCCGCCCGAACGGCTTATCGAGCATGGTGCTCCCGTTCTTGCCCGGTTGCCGGCTGCCCGGCCGGCGGTATCTGATGTCCTTGGTACCCGACGCGGCTGTGGTGTTGCTGGATTGGCCAACTCGGGAGTTCCAGAACGGCCCGGCGCATGCGGTCGCGTTCCCCGACGATGTCGATCGCGTGGATGCGCTCATCGGTTCCGACGGCGATCAGCAACACCGCCTCGGCGTGCCCGCCTGGCGCGACCACGATGCCCGGCGCCCCGTCGATGAGCAAGACCGCTCCGGCGCGCGCCCGCTGAGCGAATCGGCGGGTCTCCTCCGCGACTTGCCTGGCGCCGCGCAGCTCGGTCGGCACGTCGTCGGGAACCAGCGCACGATCGACCGTGCGCACCACGTCCGGGGCCAGCAGCTCGAGCAGACCGGCTATATCACCATCGCGGGACGCCGCGAGAAACGCTTGCACGATCTCGAGGTGCTTCGCCACGCGCTCAGGTTTGCGCCCCGGGTCGGCATGCAACCGCCCACGCGCCCGGCTTGCCAACTTCTTCGCCGCTTCCGGCGACCGGTTCAGCAGGCCGGCGATCTGCTCGAAGGGCACCGCGAACAAGTCGTGCAGGACGAACGCGACGCGCTGCGCCGGTGAGAGCCGGTCGAGCACCACCAGCAGCGCGTTACTCACCGTCTCCGTGAGGAGCGCGTCCTCGTCCGCCGGCGCCGACGCGGCGAACCGGTCCAGTTCGCCGGTCGTGACGAGCGGTTGTTCGGCACGTCTCCTGCGCACCCGGAGCTGGTCGAGGGCCTCGCGGGCGGTGATCGTGGTGAACCAGCCGGTGAGGTTGTCGACCGCGCCGAAATCCGCACGGCTGGCCTTCAGCCACGCCGACTGAACCGCGTCGTCGGCGTCGGCCGCCGAGCCCAGCAGCTGGAACGCGACCGACCTCAGGTGTCGCCGGTCCGCGTCGAAACGCTGCGCGAGATCGGCCAAATTCTTCGGGGAGCTCATGGGTCACCTTTTCCGCACAGGAGCCGTCAAGAGAATGACCGCATCCATCGAGCTCTCTGTTGCGAAGGAGGCCAGCACCATGACCTTATCGATTGTGCGCCGCAGGGCGCGCGGCGACCATTCGGCTCGCCGCCGCAAAAAAGGCTGTCTGGCATGGGTTTGACGCAGATGAACACCGCATACATTGTGGTCACGCTGTTCACCGCAGCAATCACCGCCGGGGTCGCCGTGGCCGACCTCATCCCCGCGGGGTTCGTCCTGGCGAACTCGGCCGAAGTCGGGGTGCCGCGGTCATGGCTGCCGTCGCTGGGGGCGGTCAAGCTGGCCGGCGCAGCGGGGCTCGTCGTGGGACTGGTGGGCCCGCGCGCCTTGGGAATCGCGGCCGCTATTGGCCTGGTGCTGTTCTTTGCCGGCGCGGTCGTGACACACCTGCGGGCGCGGATCCTCTACAACATCGCGTTTCCCGGCGCCTACTTGTGCCTGTCGGCGGCGACGCTAGCGGTGATGGTCCTGCGCTGAAACGGGCTAGCTGGGCAATCGGTCCTTGACGATTTGGTCTTGTTTGCGGGCCATGTCCAGCACGACGTCCCGCGGGGCGGGATCGTTGGGTGGGCTGTCGAACTCCAGGTCGACGCCGACCCTGCCCTCAGCGAATGTCACATAGGTCACCGATTTTGAGTTGTCCGGCGACGTCCCCACCGCGATCAGTCCGTTGATCCCGACCTCGAAGGACTGCGGGGGGCCGGTGACGTACTTGCCGAACGATTGGGCGCGCACTTTGGCCTGCTGCGCCGCGGTCGCCGGGTCGGTGAACACGACGACGAGGTCGTCGATGCTCCGCGTGCGGTCGGGATTGGTGAACGTCACCCCTGCTCCGGCGACGCCGCCGGGATTCTGCGTGGGGGGACCCGTCGTCGCGACGTCGACGCCGACGTCGCTCGCCTGCAGCAGGAGGTACGTGTAGTCGCCCAGTGGTGCGACACCGGACGGCGGCGCGCTCGATGTCGTCGACGCGGCCGAGCTCGGCGTTGTCGTCGAGGACGACGACGTCGCTCTTGACGAGCTTGACGACGCAGAGGTGCTTTCCTTACCGCCGCAAGCCGTGACAATACTCAACGCGGCGGTGAATGCCATTCCCACGCCGAAGATCCGCACCATACTCATCGTCGCCTCCCTTCGGGGACAGCTATTTCTACGGCACCATCACGCTCAGGGCAATATGTCGATGCGGCGTTAGAGCAAATTCGCCGGCACTCGTGGGACGGCGTGGCCGTCAGGCCGGAAAGTACCGGATTCGGTTGATGGCGTTTGCCCGCCACGTCACGTCGACGAACATGATGGCCCGCCCGTGGGTCGAGGTCAGCGAAACCGCCACTGTGGTGCCCGCGCAGATCATCTTGGTGCTGCCGGCGCCGTCGAGTCGCTCGACGAGTTCGGCGGCGTCAAGCGGCTCATGATCACCCAAAGTTATTGCGTGGCTTGATGATAAGGAATGCAGGGCGGCCGCCTTGTCGTCCCTGGCGATGGCATCGACGAAGGTGCGCACCAGCCTCTTGTGCCGCGCACCCCCCCGCCGGAATCCCGCCATGAAGCCTGCCGTGCCGCGCAGCCGCTGATTGCTCAACAAACCTCGCGACAGTTGCAGGGCGGGTGACAGCGCGCTCGATCCGGTTCGCAGGAATTGCAGCATCATCGCGGGCAGTTCCCAATAGGCCCGCAGTTCCCCAATCCGCCACTCGCCGTTGGTGTCTCGCAGGTCGTATCGCAGGAAGGCGGGAATGTACATGGTCACGGCGGAGCCCTTTTTCCCGATGGAGCCCATCGAAACCTCGAGTTCGAGGTCGCGCAGCACCACGGTGCCGAAGACGATGTCGAGGTCACGGTGAAACTTGATGTCACGCGGGCCGATGAAGGTGTCATAGAAGCGGCCGATCTGTTCCCGCCCGACGTGCGGCCAGGACCCGACCGGGTCCTCGACGCGGCCGTCGTCGGTGAACAGCGCCACCCACCCGGCGCGGTCGTGCGCGGCGGCCGCCCGGGGCGACCGCTCGACGGCGGCGAGGAGACGTTCCCGATCCGGTGGCGCCCCCATCACGGCCCCCCGACCAGCTCGATGCCGGCGGACCGCATCTGCGCCAGCGCATCTGCTGCGGAATCCTCCGCCACGGCCGCGGTCAGGTCCACCAGCACCCTGGTGGACAGGCCCGCCCGCGCGGCGTCCTCGGCTGTCCGCCGGACGCACTGGTCGGTGGCGATGCCGACCACGTCGACCTCGTCGACCCCGCGCTGACGCAACCAGTCCAACAGCGCGACCCCGTTCGCCTCGACGCCCTCGAAACCGCTGTATGCCGCGTCGTAGGCGCCCTTGCGGAAGACCGCCTCGATCCGGCTGGTGTCGAGGTCGGGCCGAAAATCCGCACCGGGACTTCCGGCGATGCAGTGCGGGGGCCACGACGACGAATAATTCGGCCGGTGGGAGAAATGGTCGCCCGGCTGGATGTGAAAATCCTGGGTCGCCACGACATGCTGGTACCCCGGCTCGCCGGCCAGATAGTCGTTGATGGCGGGTGCCACGGCGGCGCCGCCGCCCACCGGCAGCGAGCCACCCTCGCAGAAATCGTTTTGCACGTCGACGATGATCAACGCCCTCACCCGTTTCACCCTATCGGTGTAAGGGCCAGTAGGGCGGTTCAGCTGGGCATATGGGTGGGGCGGTTTGTTCGCCAATCAGTCGGGTAATCCACCGGCCATGGTGATCCGGAGAATCGCGCGCCCGTTGCTTTCAGTAGCGTTCATCGGCCAAGGAGTCAATTCCCTGCTCAACCCCAAATCGGCGGCGGCGGCCGCCGCGCCCGCAGTGGATGGTTTGCAGGCGTTGCCGAATTCGGTGAGCGGCAACATACCGAGCGACCCCGAAACGGTCGCGCAAATCACGGCCGCCGTTCAGATCGGTGGCGGCCTACTACTTGCCACCGGCAGACTGCCTCGCATCGCCTCGGCCGCGCTCGCGGTCACGGTGCTACCTGCCAACCTCGGGGCGCACTCGTTCTGGAACGAAAGCGACCCGCAGGCCAAAGCCCAGAAGCGTCAGCAGTTCCTCACCGACCTCAGCCTGGTGGGCGGATTGTTGATCGCGTCCGCCGACACGGCGGGCAAGCCGTCACTCGGGTGGCGCGGCCGCCGGGCGGCAGAGCGGCTCTCCGAGCGGGTGTCGTCGGCGCTGCCGGGCTCAGACGAAGGCGCGTTCGATACCGACTTCTCGGAGTTGGGCGAAAAGATCGTGCACGGCCTGCAGATCGGCGCCGAACGTGGCCGCGAATTCGCCAGCACGGCCGCCGAACGAGGCGCGCCGTACGCCGAGGCCGCCCTCGAACGCGGCCGCGAATTCGCCAGCACGGCCGCCGAACGCAGTAAGCCGCTGGCCGAGAAGGCCCGCAAGCGCGGCGGAGAACTGGCCGACGAGGCGGCCGAACGAGCCGCGCCGCTGGCCAAGAAGGCCCGCAAGCGCGGGGAAGAACTGGCCGACGAAGCCGCCGATTGGGCGGCACCGTTGGCGAAGAAGGCGCGAAAACGCAGCGAGAAACTGGCCAAGAAGGCGCGCAAGCGCGGCGAAGAACTGGCGAACACGGCCTGGGATCGCGGCGAGGACCTCGCCGAAACGGCCCGCGCGCGTGGCACCTACCTCGCCGATACGGCCCGCGCGCGAGGCGGCTATCTGGCGGACAGCGCGCGCGACCGACTCGGTGAGCAGGTCAAAACCGGCCGTCGCAAGCTTTCCTCCTGACCGAATCACCCGTCGTCTCGAGGTTTCCGCCCCGATAAGAAGGTGTCGATGATCGCGTCGATCTCGTGGTCGGCGTCGACGGTCGCGCCCGGTTCGTCGGCGGCGAGCGGCTCCAATGCCTCGAACTGCGAGCGCAGCAGCCCGGCCGGCATGAAGTGATCGGTCCTGGCGGCCAGTCGGCCGCCGATGAGCGCCGGTGATCCGGCGAGGTGAAGGAATTCGACCCGCGGGCAGTGCGCGCGCAATCGGTCGCGGTAGTTGCGTTTGAGCGCCGAACAACTCACCACGCCGCCGTCTTGATGACCGGCCAACCACTCGCCGACCTTGTCCAGCCAGGGATAGCGATCGTCGTCGTCCAGGGGTTCGCCGGCCGCCATTTTGGCGATGTTGGCCGGCGGGTGCAGGGTATCGGCGTCCACGAAAGGGACCCGCATGCATTGCGCGAGCGCCACTCCCACGGTCGACTTGCCCGATCCCGAGACACCCATCACCACGACGGGCGCCGGTCCGCTCACCCGGACCCTTCGGCGAGGTTGCGGTTCCATTCCACCCAGCCGACCCCGCCGCGGCCGTCCGCCGTCTTGACGGTGGCCCAGGCACGCGGGAACTGGCTCACCCGCCCGTCGGCGGCGGTCAGGCGCACCGCCGCGTGGCCGCGGACGTCGACGTCCGCGGTGATCTCGCCGGGATCGAGGGTCAATGTGGTGTTCAGCGGTAATCCATTGGTGCCGAAAGACTCTCGCGACGTAAGGGTTTGCAGCTCGGTGACCGTTCCTCCGGCATCCTGGTAGTAACCGATGCTGAAGGCCGGTGCGCCGGGAATCCGGATGTTCACGCCGTGCAGATGGGCGCCGTCATCGAGGTGCAGCGCGCTCCAGATCCAGTCCATGCTCCACCAGTCGCGCACACCCCAGGAGTGATCGCGCTGGCCGGGAACCGCATCGAGGCGGTAGCTGGCGCCGTCGACGGTGACCGTGCCCGACACCGCGCAGGGGATCTCATACCGCGTCGTCAGCCGGTACTTGTACGGGACGCCGTCGGTGGACCACACCAAGTTCATCGTCATCTCGACGGGGGTGCCCGGCTCGCCGCGCAACAACGCCGACGGATCGGGGTAGGCCTGAGCCCGCGCACGCACGTCGACGCGGTAGGTCTGCAGCGGCGTGGTCGCGGAGTGGCCGAGCTCGAAGGAGTCGGTGCGCAATTCCCACGGCTGCGCCGGCAGCGGCACTTGCGCGTCGACGGCCACCGTCGGCATGTCGGGCCCGCACAGCAGCGCGTGCACCCACGCCGTCCGCTCGTTGGCGATCAGGCCGAGGCGGAACCAGCCGCCCAATCCCTGTGCCACATCGGCGAAGTCGGCGTACCAGCTCTCGCTCCACAGTGGTTCTGCCGTCGGGGCGTGCGCCAGTTCGTCCTCCTCCGACGGCCGCAACGGTTCGGGTGTCTGCGCCGCGGGCAGCGCCGCCAGCGCGTCCGTCTCGAGCACATGATCACAGTGCCGCTGCAGCATCGTCATGAACATCCGGTCGCCGCGCTCGGTGCGCTCCACCAGTATCGAGGAGACGATCGCCATCATCACGCCGAAAAAGCTCTGCCGGCGAACACCTTCGGCGACGTCGGCGAGCGTGAGGGGCGCCGCCGGACCCAACGCCTCGTGGTAGGCCCGCAGCAACGCGTCGTAGTGCTCCCGACGATCCTGGGTCCGCAGCGCGCAGCCGAGGAAATACGACAGGTCGGTCAGGGCCGGCCCCCAGGAAACCGTCTGCCAATCCACGACCGTCAACGGACGGTCGGCGCCCGCGGTGCCGAACAACAAGTTGTCCAGCCGGTAGTCACCGTGCAGCAGGCCCCGGATGCGGTCCGGTGCCGACTCGGCGACCAGGTAGCCGTCGAAGGACGCGACCAGGCGTTCGCACACCGTGCGGTGCTCCGGCGCGATCTGGTCTCCGTAGCGGTCGATGAACTCGGCGTACAGCGGGGTGATCATCGCCTGGTTGAGCGGCGATTCACGATTCAGCCACGGCGCTTCGGCCAGTGCGGTGTCGCCGAGCAGCGGGCCGTGCAGCCGCCCCAGCTCGACGACACACAGATGCGCCTGTTCGGCTGTCGCGCCCGCGATTTCGTCCCCGACGACGGCCGGCCCGGCATCACCCAGCAATAGATCGAACGCGCCCGTCGAGGTATCGACGGCGGCGTGGTAGCAGGGCGCGATAGGCCCGCCCAGGCGTGGCGCTATGTCGCCGTAGAAGCGCACCTCTCGTTCGTAGAGGCCCAGAGCCAGCCCCGTTTGCCGACTCACCGGGTCGGTGGCCGCCACCTTCAGCACCACCGACTCGGGCCTGCCGGGGACTGCCTCGCCATCGGCGTAGCTGAGCCGGACGCGGTAGCACTCGCTCATCTGCCCGGTGCCGATGCGCTCTACGGAGAACTCGGCGATGGGTCCGGTGCCGATCGCCGCTGCCAGCCATGCGGCGGTCAGGTCGCCGGGTCGTTCGATGACTTGCGCGGTGTCGGCATGCATGAGGGTCAGCGTGCCAGGTCAGCGCGCCAGGGAGAAGCCATCCCAGGCAATCCGGCGGTGCGGATGTGGATCGAACTCGACGCGGCTCTTGCGGTCGAAGACCATGACGGCACGGTCAGCGGTGGTGTAGGTGGGCCAGTCGTCGCCCGGTGCACCGGAGTGACTGAAGGCCCGCCACCGCCGTTGAACCTGGTTACTGACCCGCAGCGCGGCGCGCCGATCGGCGGCGGCGGTCAACAGGGCGCCGAATCGGGTGCGGTAGACGTCGAAGACGGCCAGCAACTCGGTGGCATGGGTGGCGCCCAGGCCCGACCAGCGCAGCGTGCGGGGGGCGTAGTCGTACCGGTAGAGGTAGGTGGGCGCGTGCGCGCTGTGGGCCTCCGCGATCTGCCAGGCCGCCGAGCCGAAGGCGAAGTCACCGCCCAGCTGAATGCATGCCGACGGTGCGGGGTAATCCGGGTAGGCGGCGGTAATGCGTTCGCGCGCAGCCGGTTCCGCGTCGGCCAGCAGCTCCTCGATCATCGTTTGATTGGTCGGCAGCATTTTGAGGAACCGGGTGAACAGGCGACCCTCTTCGGCGTTGGTGCCCACGATCAGTGGCACTCGGTGCGCCCTGCCGCCGCGCATCGCCTCGACGGGATCGATGGGCACGACCTCGTCGCCGGCGACCGGACCAATCGGGAACGCGCCGAGCCTGTCCTCCATACCCTGGTCGATCAGCCGGTGTTGGGCCTCCACCAGTTGCGCCGGGGACGCCTGCATCAGCGCCTCGGCGGCGTCCCGCGGGCGCGCGCCCAGCAGGTCGGCGAAGCGCGTCGCGAATTCCGCGGCGGTCTCGCGCGACCGCACCATGCCGGCGGCCGGGCTTTCCGAAATGGCCCGGGCGAACAGACCTTCGGCGGCGGGCACCGCCAACAGGGTGGCGGTGATGTGCGCGCCGGCGCTTTCCCCGAAGATCGTGACGTTGTCCGGGTCGCCGCCGAACGCGGAGATGTTGTCTTTGACCCAGCGCAACGCCATCACCAGGTCGCGCAGGAACAAGTTGCTGTCGATGGTGATATCCGGCGTCGAAAGCGACGACAGGTCCAGGCATCCCAACGCGCCAAGCCGGTAGTTCACCGACACGTACACACAACCGCGACGCGCCAGCGCCGCGCCGTCGTACAGCGGCGTGGCCGAGCTGCCCAGGATGTAGCCGCCGCCGTGAATGAAGACCATGACGGGCAGCGGCTGGTCGGTGGGGGCCTGGGGGGTGACGACGTTGAGGGTGAGGCAGTCCTCCCCCATCGGCTGGTAACGGCCTCCGGAACCCGTCCAGCCGAGCAGGGTGTAGCGACGCTGCTGGGGTGCGCAGTTGGCGTAGCCGTGGCAATGCCGCACACCCGACCACGGTTGCGCCGGGCGGGGCGCCCGCAATCGCAGGGATCCGACCGGCGGACGGGCATACGGGATGGATCGCCACCGGTGGACACCGTCGCGGGTGAACCCTTCCACCGTGCCGATGGTGGTGCGTGCGCGGACAGTGCGCTCGTGCATAACCCGACGGTAGCCGACATGACGGGCGTAACGCGCGCGCAGCGCCTTATTTTCAGGCATGGCGGCTAGC
The DNA here is from genome assembly GCA_963820045.1 of uncultured Actinomycetota bacterium. Classification (GTDB taxonomy): domain Bacteria; phylum Actinomycetota; class Actinomycetes; order Mycobacteriales; family Mycobacteriaceae; genus Mycobacterium. Next base: position 642,685 of record CAWFYN010000004.1, on the reverse strand, counting down.
CTGGCTGGATGCGGATTGCCGCGCTGCTCGCAGCGTCGTTTCTGATCGCCGGGTGCTCCCACACGGTCGGCGGCCAGTCCCAGCAAACTCAGACACCCGCGGGTGCTTCCACCACCTCTTCGGGGGGCAAACCACCGGCCCCGTCGGCCCCGCCGGCGGCTCGGGCCCCGATGTCCGACGTCGTCGCGTGGATCGAGGCGGGCCACCCCGCGGATCCGGGTCACTATCACAGCGCGATTCGCGAGGGCGTGACCACGCCGCTCGGCGACGACATCGCCTTCACCGCGGTGGCCGGCAAAGTTTCCTGCATGACCGACTCCAAGCACACGGGTGGCGCCGTGGTCTGCCTGGTGAAACTGACCAATCCACCGCCCGCGCCCCCGACGTCCTACGGCGGATGGCAGGGCGGTTGGGTGAACTTCGACGGCGTGAACCTGCAGGTGGGTTCGTCGCGCGCCGATCCCGGTCCGTTCGTCAACGGCAACGGTTCGGAACTCGCCAACGGTGATTCGCTGTCATTCGGCGACTATCGTTGCCGCGCCGATCAAAGCGCCCTGTATTGCGTGAACTACGCCCACCAGTCGGCCGCACGATTGAGCCCCTCGGGCATCGAGCCGTTCGGCTGCCTACGGTCGGGCCCGGCACCCGACGGCGTCGGCACGGCGTTCACCTGTTGAGCCCCTGGGTGGAGAGGGTCGCGAACAGCTCGGCCATCTCGTCGGCGGGTCCGCCCGGAACTGTGTAGCCGGATTCGTCGCGGATCTCGGCGAGATGGTCACGCACATCCTCGACCGACAGCCCCGGACCATAGAAGCCCTTTGTCCGGCCGATGAAGAACCGCGCGACATGTCCTGCGCCCGCCGTGTAGATCTCTCCGGAAACCGGGCAATCCCGGTGCGTCAGGAAGGCCGCCACCGGCGCGACCTGGGCCGGGTCCAGTTTCTGAAGGTATTGGCCCACAAGGTCATTCAATACCGCCTGTGCCGCGGCGTCATTTTCCACGGCCTGCCGGCCGCTCGCGCCGTCGAGCGAATGCGTCAGCATCCGCGTGTAGGCGATCGGCGCAATGGCATTGACCTTGATGTCATGCTCGCCCCCTTCCGCCGCCAGCACCCGGGTAAGGCCGATCAGCCCGGTCTTCGCCGCGCCATAATTGCTCATGCGTTCGGCCCCAAGGATTCCGGCGGCTGAGCAGGTGTTGAGCACCCGGCCGTACCGCTGCGCGCGCATGGCTCGCCAAGCGGGCCGCGTCACGTGAAACGCGCCCTTCAGGTGCACGTCGAGGAGGGGTTCGAACCGATCGGCGGTCATGTCTTCGAACGGCGCGTCACCGACGATTCCCGCGTTGTTGATCAGGACGTCTACGCGTCCCCACGTGTCAAGGGCCGTGGCGATGATGGCCTGTCCGCCTTCGGGACTCGTCACGCTGTGCATGTCGGCGATGGCCTGGCCACCCTGCTCGCGGATCTCGTCAACGACGGCACCGGCCGCCGCTGTGTTGGATCCAACGCCGATCACCGAGCCGCCGATGTCATTGACGACGACGCGCGCGCCGCGTGACGCGAGCAGCAGCGCGTACTGCCTCCCCAGGCCGCCACCCGCGCCGGTGATGACCGCGACCTGGTCGTCGAACCGCAGCTCGTCAGTCGACATCGTCACCAGCTGACCGGAAGTTCTTTCATGCCGTAGATGTTGGCGTCTTTGAACCTGAGTTCCTCCGGCGTTACCGCCAGTTTGAGCCCGGGCAGGCGGCGCGCGAGCGTGGCGAACGCGACCTGCATCTCGACGCGGGCCAGGTTCGCTCCAATGCATTGATGCACGCCGTACCCGAATCCCAAGTGCCCGCGGGCATTTCGGCCGGCTTCGAAGGATTCGGGATTGTCGACGAATTCGGCATCCCAGTTCCCCGCGGGCAGGTTCATCATGACGAACTCCCCGGCGCGAATCAGCTGACCACCGATCACCAGATCTTCGGTCGCCACGCGATCGACCTGGCTGTGCACGATGCTCAGGTAACGCATCAGCTCCTCGACGATGTTCGCGATTACGGCCGGGTCGTCCGTGCGTCCGAGTCGCTCGAACACGTCGGGATGTTCCAGCAGCACAACCGTCCCCAACGAGATCATGTTGGCGGTGGTTTCGTGGCCGGCTTGCATCATGATCACACTGTTCATGGCCGTGGTGGTGTGGTCGAGTTGGCCCGTCGCCACGTATTCGATGAGCAGGCGGCTGATCAAGTCGTCGCTGGGTTCGCGCGCTTTGCGCTCCACCAACTCCTCGATATAGGCGTACATGGCCCCGAACGCCTGGCCTTTTTCCTCGTCGGTGGATTTCTGGTCAAGCCCCTTCGTGGTGTTGTGCTGGAAGATTTCGAGGTCTTCGGGCGGCACCCCCAGCAGCAGTGCGATCACCATCGACGGCACCGGCAAGGCGAATTCACGCACCAGGTCGGCCGGCGCACCATGTTCGACCATCTGGCCGAGATAGTGGTCGACCATTTCCTGAATGTGCGGGCGCATCGATTCGCAACGCCGGAAGGTGAAGTTGCTGGTCATCATGCGTCGCAACCGCTGATGTTCGGGATCGTCGATCCGCGCGAACATCACCGGGACTTTGTTGTCGGCGTCCTTCGGGCATGATGGATTCCGGAATGGTCTTCGCGGACAATCGCGGATCGACCAGCGCCGCCCTGATGTCCCGGTAGCGGCTGACCACCCACACCGGGTTGCCCTGGAACATCGCCCGCTGCAGCCCGGGCTGCGCCCGCCAGTCCGCGAACTCGGCCGGGGGCGCAAGCGGGCACCGCGCGGCCCGCGGGACGGGCAGCACGGGAAGATCGGCGTCGGAACGGACTTCGGAAGTTGTTGACATATCCCGCGTTTCCCATTAAATGTCAGTTGTCTGCCAGTTATAGAGCGTAAAGCTACGCTACGTCGGCAGTCAACTGTCAGTTAGGCTGTCGCAATGACCGCGGTTGAAGACCGACCGCTGCGGGCCGACGCGGCGCGCAACGTTGAGCGCATCCTGCGCGCGGCGCGCGACGTCTACGGCGAGCTGGGGCCCGACGCGCCCGGTGGAGGCCGTCGCACGCCGCGCCGGCGTCGGTGAGCGAACCCTCTACCGCAGATTTCCGACGAAGGCCGACCTGGTCCGCGCCGCCCTGGATCAAAGCATCGCCGAGGACCTCACGCCGGCGATCGAGAGTGCCCGCCGCGCCGATGACCCGCTGCGGGGTCTCACCCAACTGATCGAAGCGGCGATCTCGCTGGGCGCCCGCGAACATAACCTGCTGACCGCCGCGCGCCGGCCGGGTCGCTGACGTCCGACATCTCGGTCTCGCTCAACGAGGCGCTCGGCGAGCTTGCCCGCGAAGGCCAGCGAGCCGGCAGCATCCGCGCCGACCTGGTCACCGACGACCTTCCTCGCCTGGTCGCGATGCTCTTCAGCGTGCTGTCGACGATGGATTCGGCCAGCGACGGCTGGCGACGCTATGTCGCCCTCGTTGTCGATGCGATATCGGTCAACCAACGACAGCCGCTGCCTCCGGCCGCGGCGCTGCGTTATGTGGTCGGGCCGAATAGCTGGCCGCTGTAAGCGGCTTAGTTGATGGTCACCCCGGCGTCGACTTTGAACTCCAGGCCCGTGACATATCTCGACTCATCGGACAGCAGGAACAGCACCGCGCTGCTGACATCGGCGGGCTCCACGGCCGGCGTGGGCATCGCATTGACGAAGATGGGAATCAGGTCAGGCCGTTGCTCGCCCAAGAGCGGTCCGAACGACGGCGGAACCATCCCGGTAGGCACACCGGTGGGAAGCACGGTATTGACGCGCACGTTCTGTGCCGCCAGTTCGTTCGCCAAGGCCAGCGTCAAGCCGACGACGCCGTGCTTGGCGGCCGTGTAGGGCGTCTGCAGCGGAAAGCCTTTGATGGCACCGGCTGAGCTGACATTGACCAGACTGCCTCCCCCCTGGTCGAGCAAGTGAGGTATCGCAGCGGCGCAGGTGTTCCACACCCCGATGAGATTCACGTCGACAACCGTTCGCCACTGGTCGGCAGTTGTCCTGTCCCAAGACGCCACCGTTAGCACGCCGGCGTTCGCCACCGTCCGTCGAGACCTCCCAGCTCGCTGACGCCGTCATCGACCGCCGATGCGCAATTGCGCCTCGTCGCGAACATCGACGGCGCGGCTAACGCAACGCCGGCCGAAATTCCGTACCAGATCTTACCGTTTCGGCCAGATCATCTTCCGTGGCCAAGGGATACTCAATCTGCGGCAAGGATCGGCAGATATCGATCAGGATGAGATCAGCACCCTCTTCGGCAAGCCGCAGCGCATGGCTGCGCCCCATACCGCGGGCAGCACCGGTAATCAGAATGCGCTTGCCCGCAACGCGTCCTGGATGTGGTGTCACGCGGCTACTGCTCGGCCCACATCAGTCCGCGCATCATCGCAGACAGCGGAATGTCCTCCACACCGATGAGTCCCTGCGGCGCGCGGCACACCCAGTCGATCGCGTTGACTACCCGGCCGGCTGTCGAGATGCAGCCGGCATCAGTGGAATCGAAGCACCGGGTGAGAGACGTGCGTGTTGATTTCCACCCGTGGTTCGCCCTCCACGACGACACGGTGTACGCCGGTATATCCGTCGGGCGGAAACTCCCAGTCCGGCGCCGCGGCCTAGTGAGCCTGGTGACATGCTCGAGGGTGATCACCGGCTTGCTGTCGCGCACGCCCTCGGTGGCAAAGCGCACCGCGGCCATTTGTCCGGGCTCCACCGTCATCATCGTGCATTCGATTCGTTCTGGTGTGTACCAAGGTTCGACGCGCTGGCGCACGTCGTCCAGTTTGATGTCGAGATGATCCGCCAGACTGCGGACCTGACCTCCCCACATCGACACGATCACCCCGGGCAGGAACATCATCGGCGAATCGTCGTCTGCCGTTGTCCGAAATCCCATTGCAGCGCCCGTGAACTCGGCATCGTCATAGTTTCCGTAGTCGAAGATCTCCTGCACCGTGATCGAATGAGACCGCGGGTGGTCAGGCTGACCGCCGAGTGCACCAGCGTATCGCCGGAGAAGCCGGGGTCGATGCCGTTGACGTAGAGCGAGGTGTTGCCGGCCGCGCAGGCACGCTCCAATGGCGTCGCGCAACCAGTCGTCGGCGTGGCGAGGCGTGACCAGCCAGACCATCGACGTGCCGACGACGTTGATGCCCGCGGCGAGGAACTTGGTCATCTGCTCGATGGCTTCCATCGGCCGTGTTTCACCTTGCGACGTGTAAACCACGCAGTCGGCGCCGAGGGCCACCAGCGCATCGATGTCGTCGGTGGCGATGATGCCGGTCGGTTCGTCCAGCCCGCACAGCTGCGCAGCATCCTTGCCGATCTTCTCCGCGACTCGCGGCGTGCACTCCGACCAATTCGCAGATCCGGTCTGCCGATGATCGCCCGCAACGAATGTCGGCCCACGTTGCCGGTGGAGAATTGAATGACTCTGCGCACTGTTACCCTCGTCCTTCCTGCGGTGGGTGATGACCCCATCATGACGCGTTAGATCGCCGCGCAGGATCAGTAATCAGGTATCGGCAGTGGCGAATTGTTCGACTCGATTCCGCCGTCGACGTGGAAGGTCGCATTGGTGGCGTAACAGTCGCGCGTAGAGAGATACACCGCGAGCCGTCCGAGGTCCTCGACGTCACCCAACCGATGCAGCGGCGTGGAGTCTTGCATCTTCTCCAGCGACCCGGGCATCAAATCCAGGCTGCCCTTCAGACCGTCGGTGGCGAATGAGCCCAGAGCGATGGCGTTGACGCGAATCTTCGGCGCGAGTTCCTGTGCCATGGCGCGGGTGAGTGCTTCGAGGCCGCCCTTCGCGACGCAATAGGCCGTCAACGCCCGGATGCCGAATCGCGCCGAGCCCGAGGAGATGTTGATGATGGAACCGTGCCCGGCGCTGAGCATATGCGGCGCCACGAGCTGACTCATGATGAAGGCCGAAGTCACGCACCAGTCGAAGGTGTGCCGGAAATCTTCGTTGGTGATGTCCAGGAACCGCGCGTAGGTCGACCCACCGACATTGTTGACCAGAATATCGACGCGGCCGAAGCGCTCCATGGTGGTGTTGACGACACGCTCACCGTCAGAACGGCTTATCGCGTCCGCGACGAGCGCCAGGCCCTTGCCGCCCGTCTCCTCGATACCCTCAATCGTGCCAACGATTTCGGACTTGGTGCGTGCGGTCCCGACAACCGTGGCCCCGGCCTCCGCCAAGACGCGGGCGATGCCCGCCCCGACACCACGGCCGGCGCCCGTGACGATCGCGACTTGCCCGTCCAGCCGGAACTGCTCCAATGCCATGCTGGGCTCCTTCGATCGTGCGTGGTGTGCGCCGTTCAATCTATGAACGTTGCTGACTAAAGTCAACGAATTGGCGGGATTGCGATCTATTGTGGAGCGGATGGTCCAACAATGATCAAGTTATGCAAGCCTTTCTGGCCAGGACACGGCATAATGATCTGGTTACCTTGGAAGCTCTTGCATGAGTCAGGTCAACCGTGAGGAATGAAATGGCTGTGGCGGACCGGCTGTCGGCACGAGAAGCAAAGCGCCTGCAGACGAGGGAGCGTTTGATGGGCGCCGCGATCGCGGAGTTCGCCCGCGCCGGGATGGCCGAGGCCGACGTCAGTGCCATCGTGGCCGCAGCAGGAGTCGCCCACGGAACCTTCTTCTTCCACTTCCCCACCAAGGAGCATGTGCTGCTGGAGCTGGAGCGCCGCGAAGAGGACCGTGTAGCCAAGCAGTTCGCGCAATTCTTGAAGTCCAAGCACGATCTTGCTTCCGCATTGAATGAGGCGGTCCGCTTGGTGGTCGGATTGGAGCGCCGGCTCGGCGATCTGCTCTTCAATGACTTTCTTGCGCTGCACTTCTCCCAAACCCGTCCGCAGACCGAAGACGGCAGGGACCACCCTTTGATCGTTTTGGTCGCCCAGGAGATCGCGCAGGCTCAAGAACGTGGCGAAACGGATCCGCACGTCAATCCCATGAATAGTGCGGTGTTTTTCTTGCTTGGCCTCTACGCCCTGTTGATCACCACCAACCACTGGCCGACCGGCCACGCTCTGCTGGAAGACTACGTCGCGAGGACAGTGCGAAGCTTAAAGCCCTGATCCGTCCCTGCGTGCGGAAAAGGCCTGCGGCGCAATGCCTGACGCTAGGAGCGCACGACGCCGCGCAACGGCACCAACCCGAGCTCCTTGTGGGTCAAGAACCCCGGCGCAGCCTCGCATACGGCCGGAACCGTGTTCGCCGGACCCATCGCAGTCCAGGTGTAGCCAGGCTTGGAGTAATTGCCGTGCGGATCGGCCGGCGCCCGCAGGATCAACTCGGTGGATTCATCGCCCTCGATCACGATGCGGTAGTGATAGTGACCGCCCCAATCCGGCTGCGGCTCAATGGCATCGTATTCATCCATCGTGTACATCTCGTGGAAGGTGATGAGGGGCTTGCCGTCGACCCACGTCGTCCACTTGTGATGTTGGGATGCGACGGTGCCTTTCTTGATCGTGCCTTTGAAACCCGGCATGTCGCTCGTCGGGCCGCCCTCGTAAGGGATGTCGCGAATTGCCGTTCCCAGTTCGACGTCCGTGGTGTATTTATCGACCGTCTTCCCGAAGCCGTCGACCACCATGGCCATCGATTGGGCGAACAATGGCCAGGCGTTGCCCAGCAGATTCGGCCCGGCCATGAACTCTTTGGGATCGCTCCCCATCCCCATCTCATGCAGGTACTTCAAGGTGTCCTTGCCGAAATTCACAACTTCGTAGATGTGGATGGCGTCGATTCGGCTGACGATGCGGGCCAGTGTCAGGACAAGCAGGTCTCCGGCAAATCCAGGGTTGACCCCACCCGCATGAAACGACGTCCCGCCCTGGTGGCACGCCGCGTCGATCTTGTCGATGTCGGCCTGGCTGTGTTCGGTTCGATACCACCACGCGCCACCTGAGGCGACGACGTTCTTGCCGCCGCGCAGCAGCCGACAGACTTCGTCTGGATCCGACCACAGCGGCGCGTAGAACACGCAGTCGGCGTCAAGCGCTTCGATCGCCGCCTTGTCGGTGGTGGCGAGCACCCCGATCGGCGCAGCACCGACGAGCTCCCCCGCGTCCTTCCCCACCTTCTCCGGACGATTACAGAGCACCCCGACCACCTCGTAGGCCGGGTTGTGCGCGAAATGTCGCAGCGCCACCGTCCCGACATTGCCCATTCCCCACTGGATAACGCGATACTTCTTCTCGGCCGGCGATTTGAGCGTCATCGCTACTCCTTTGCATGCACCGACTGCGCTATGACGAGTGAACGGTTCTCCGCCGGCGGCACACCACACCTGAACGGCTGAGCGCTCGCTGAGCGTAGGCGTCCCTTGAACGGCATGTCAACGATTACCAGCTGACTTTCGTCAGTAGCGAAGCCATGGTGACAGTGCCCGGGAGGCAAGGCCGCGCGCGCGCCTGGCCGTTAGGCCATGCCATAGCAACATAAAGCAACGAGACCGGCGGCGGATTCACCCCAAGCCGGCGCCAGCCAGTCGGATATCTACTGCTGACTGCAGTCAGCCTGTTATAGTGCACAAGCCGATCCAATCAGCGTCGATGACGGGGAGGGTTCGTGGATCTGCCGAAGCTGCACCAAGGCGATGCCGGCGTTGGCGCAGCCGCCGGGTCGACCGGTTCTGCCTCACCGGGTCTGACAATCGACGAACACCTGGAACGGTCGCAACTTGCGCAGCGTAAGGCTGACAAGTGGCTTATCTCCGGCAGTCTCCTGATCGGCACCGCAGCCCTCGGCGTCTTGGGATTGCCGTTGTTCCTCTGGGGAGTGCGGTTGCTTCGCCGGGCCCAGCGGGACGGCCTCTCGGTTCGGCCGATGTTGGTCACGTTGCTCGGTTATCTCGTCATCATTGACGCCGCCATCAACACTGTCGGATGGGCACTTGACCTGGTGGCAAACCACACACTGTTGGCCCGCGTGTTGCTCAACGGGTGGGGCAACATGTTCGACGCCGGCTACTTCTGGCACTACAACGAGCTTTGGGTCGGCGGCGCGGCCGGTCCTGGCGAGAAAGCCATGGAAGTCGGCCTCATCCTGACCGTCTTCACCATGCGCATCGCGGCTGCCATCGGCTTCCTGCAGATGAAACGGTGGGGCCATCAGTGGATGGTCGTCACCTGCTGGATGGGCGTAGTGATCTGGATCGGCTACGTGTTCAACATGACCATGTTCGCCGACGTGCGCTTCGCGGGCGTAGTGCTGCCGGTCGTCGGCTGGTGGCTCTACGACATCTTCTACATCACACCGTTCCTCGCCATTCCCTACCTGCACACCGTCAACCGCGAACTCTTCTCCGACTGAAAATGGCACCCGCGCTGTCTAACGAACCGGATCTCGGACGAATTCCGTTGCATCAGAAGACATGTCGAAATCCCATTCGGCTGAACGAACGACTGACGAGAACAGCAGGCCGGATACCTGCACCGCAAGTCCAATTCACGCATCCCTTGGCTGGGTGCGCGTCAGCAAGGAGGTCACATCGTGGACTATCTGTGGGAGATTCTTCGCTATGTGGCCGCTTGGGGCGGCACCGGCCTGATCATCTGGTTCTGGTATTGGCTCTTCTCCAACATCGGTACGTTCTGAACGGCGGACCGGGTCGCCGGAAAGTGCGGGCTTCGGCCGATGGCTGAGGATTCGCATGCGACGGCGCTGGAACGGAGTTGCGCCGTGACAGCGGTCGCGCTCAGCGAGCAACGGCGCGAAGGCGTCCGACTCGTCACGGGCGATCGGCGTGGCTTCGGTTTGAACGCGGCGCTCACATTCGTTCATGTCCCCTACCCCGCTCCCGATCTATCCAGGTCCGATTGGACACGCCGGACCCTGACATGCGGTGTCGCCCTCCAATGTTCGCCGTCGAAAGAGCGAATCACCGAATATCGCCTGAACGAGCTGTCCGCTCGTGAACTACGTGCGCTCACCCTTGTCGAGGCCGGCGTCGCCCTCGGCTGGATAGCGTCGCGGTGGCCGGGCCTGCTATCCGAGCTCCAACGGCTACTCCCGGAAGTCCATCCCGAACCCGGCGATCTGGCCGCCGGACAGATGCTCAACCGGGCAATTGCGTTGGCGGCCACGGGGCGGGCATTGACGATTCATCCGCTGCTGGGCAGCTTGCCGCTGGCCTACACGGCGCCACGTGGATTGGCCGACAAGTTGCGACGCAGCTTTGGCCGGATGCCCTGGACTACCAAGCAAAAACGTCTTCCGCGGCCGTACTCGGTTCCCGTCGGCGGCGATGGGGGTGTCCGCAATCCGAACCTGCCGCCACCAAGCCGGCCGCAGGACAACGATTTCGACGTGACACCGGAACACCGGCCCGGAATTCCCTATCCCGAATGGAACATGTGGACGAAGCTATACATGCGCGACCACGTCGCCGTTGTCGAGCATGCCGACGGCCGGCGCATTCGCCGCCCGGTGCCGGTGGCCGTCGACGTACGCAAGTGGTTCGAAGAACACACCCATCGTGCGATGACGAACCGCCTCGAAGACGGCTCCGACCTCGATGTCGACCAATACGTCAACCATTATCTTGATCTGGCGACCGGTGAGGCCAGGGACCCGAGAATATTCCGCGAGTTGCTGCCCAGCAGTCGCGACGTCACCACAGCTTTGCTGCTCGACGGGAGTTCGTCATTAGGCGTGCACCGTGGTCGAATTTTCCAGCTGGAATTGGCCTGTGCCGACGCACTTTCGCGGGCCATGACGCTGGCGCGCGAGCGGCATGGTGTCTTTGTATTCACCGGCAACACCCGCCATCGAGTCGAAGTGCGGTGTTTGAAGGATTTCGAAGACCGCCGGTTTGTGTTCCCGAGCGGGCTGGGCCTGTCCACCCGCGGTTACACCAGACTCGGTGCGCCACTTCGCCATTTGACGAGCCGGCTGGTGGCGCAGCCCTCCGAGCGACGCCTGCTGATCGTCATCGGCGATGGGCTGATCTCTGATGAAGGTTACGAGGGTCGTTATGCCTGGGCCGATGCGGCACATGCCGTCGAGGAGGCCAACGATGCCGGTGTGTCGATGTACTACGTCGGCGTGGGACCGACTCGAGTCGATCCCCTCCCCGAGGTGTTCGGACCTCGCCGGTCGCAACGGATCCGGCGCATAGAGGAGCTGCCGCGAGTATTGGCTCATGTCCATCGTGAACTGGTCGTCGCATGACCGCCGACCATTGAGGAAGAGATGACCACCGAGACATATTTCGCCAACGGCAACGAGGTCCAGCTGTTCGGGCAGGCCTTCCATCGGCGGATACCGGTGATGCTCACCGGTCCAACCGGGTGCGGCAAGACCCGGTTCGTCGAGCACATGGGCTCGCTGTTGCAACGACCCGTAGTCACCATCAGTTGTCATGACGATCTCACCAGCTCCGATCTCGTCGGTCGCTTCATGGTGACCGGTGGCGATGTGGTCTGGACCGACGGCCCGCTGACCCGGGCCGTCAAAGCCGGCGCGATCTGCTACCTCGACGAAGTCGTCGAAGCTCGCCACGACTCATTGGCGATCCTGCACTCGCTCACCGATCACCGGCGGTCCCTATACCTCGATCGCGCCGGCGAGATTGTGAAAGCGCCGGAGGAGTTCATGCTGGTGTGTTCGTACAACCCGGCATATCGCAGCTCGCTCAAGGAGCTCAAACCTTCGTTCCGCCAGCGGTTCGCCACGCTGGCGATGCAGTATCTACCACCGGATCGCGAGGCCGAGGTGATCGTCGCCGAATCCGGAATTCCCTCGGCCACGGCACGGCGACTGGTCGGATGCGCGGTCGCCATCCGCACTGCCGACGAAGCCTTTCACTTCGAGCCGCCGTCGACCAGGGTGCTGGTCACGGCCGCTCAGTTGATCGCCGCCGGCGCAACCGAATTGGATGCGGCCGACGCTTGCATACTCGCGCCACTGAGTACCGACGGCGCGGTCACCGACGGTCTACGTGAAGTCGCGGCGGCCCGCCTGGCCGTCGCGAACACGTTAGACGCCTCAAGCAGTTCGCCTTAGGGAAAGGAGCAAACCGGCATGGACCGACAGGAGGAGAAGCGCAAGAGGGCGCTCATCGTCTTCCAAATTTTCATCTACGGCTACTTGCTGGTGATGTTCGGAATCCAGCTTTATATGTCGTTTGCCCGCGGATGGTGGGATCTGTGAACGTCCGCCTGCTCAAACGAAATTCGGAACGCACACCTGCCAATACCGACGGGTCGGTCAGCCTCGAGGATCACCACGACCAATCCCGCGAAGCGCAGCGCCGCGCCGATAAGTGGATGATCGTCGGCGCCGCCCTGATGGGCATGTGGGCTCCGGGCCTAATCGGGTTTCCCATTTTCATGCGTGGGGTGTGGCTGCAGCGCCAAGCGCTGCGGGCCGGCCTGTCGGTCCGGCCCATGATCGTGACGCTTATCGGTTATCTGGTCCTGATCGACGGAATGCTCAACAGCCTGGGCTGGGCCCTGGACCTGGTCGCCAACCACACGTTGATCAACCGCGTGCTGATGGTCGGGTGGGGCAACATGTTCGATGCAGGCTACTTCTGGCATTACAACGAGCTCTGGGTCGGCGGCGCGGCGGGACCGGGTGAAAAGGCCTACGTGGCGGGGTTGATCCTCACGGTGTTCTCCATGCGGGTGGCCGCGGCAATCGGATTTCTACAGATGAAGCGATGGGGCCATCAGTGGATGGTCGTCACCTGCTGGATGGGCGTCGTGATCTGGTGCGCCTACGTGTTCAACATGACCATGTTCGCGGACGTGCGCTACGCCGGCGTCGTATTCCCTGTCATCGGCTGGTGGCTCTACGACATCTTCTACATCACCCCCTTCCTCGCCATTCCCTATCTGCACACCGTCAACCGCGAAATCTTCACCGACTAGTTCTTAAGGAGCCGTGCCATGACCGCCCCGTCGCCCACCGAAGAGCAAGAACCCGCTGCGGATCTCGAGCCGGGGACCACGCCGTACTACGCGCGAATGCACAAATGGATCAAACGGGCCGTCTTGGTGTGCCTGGTGGCACTGGTGATTGAGGGCGCGTTCACGTTGCCGTTCATGGCGGTCTATTACGGCTATCCCACGCTTAGCCTCACCGAAATCTGCAGCGAGCTACTCAAGATTCGCTACTCCAACGACACCTTGGAGTGCAAGTACCCGTACCCGCCCTTCGGGCCGCCGGAGGGCGCTCAGGGTAAGGCCACGGCGCAGGACGTGTGGGGCATCCAGCCGATACCGAAGTACCACAGGCTCGGGTTCCGCGAACTCGTCAAGATCCACAACGAAAGGCTCGCTCGTCAAGCCGCCCAACAGCATTCGGCGGCACACCCATGAAAGGACTGAGCCGTTGACCTATCGGGTCGTGCAGTGGACGACAGGCAACGTCGGCAAGAGTTCGGTCCGGGCGATCGCCTCCAACCCGACACTCGAGCTCGTCGGATGTTATGCCTGGTCGCCGGAGAAGGTCGGGCGCGATGTTGGCGAGCTGTGCGGGATTGAACCACTCGATGTGAAGGCCACCAACGACATTGAGGCCCTGCTCGCGCTCAAGCCGGACTGTGTGGTCTACAACCCGATGTTTGCCGACGTCGATGAGCTGGTACGCATCCTCGGTGCGGGGATCAACGTGGTGGGCACATCCGGGTTCGTCACCGGCCACTTCCTCGGTACCGGACGCGATCGCATCGCCGGGGCTTGCGCGCAGGGCGGGTCGACTATCTTCGGAAGTGGCATCAACCCGGGTTTCATCCAGCTGTTCGCCATCGTTTCGGCGGGGCTCTCGGACCGAGTCGACAAGGTGTCCATGATGGAATCCGCTGATACCACTATCTACAACTCGCCCGCAACCGAAATTCCAATGGGCTTCGGTTATCCCATCGACCAGCCGGATCTTCCGGCCATCACCGAGAAGGGTTCCGGCATCTTCCGAGACGGGGTGTTGCTGATCGCCGATGCACTCGGTGCGGAGCCGGACGACGTGCGTTGTGAAGTCGAATACGCCCAGACCACCGAGGATCTCCACCTTCCCGGTGGCTGGACGATCGCGAAAGGCTGCGTCGCCGGCGTGGACGTCCGTTGGAAAGGGATTGTGGGAGATCGGGAGGTCATCGAGATCCGCGGGCGCTGGCGCAAGGGTCAATCGCTGGATCCGGACTGGCCGCTGGACATGGGCTACACCATCGAGGTTCAAGGGCAACCCACAATCAAGACCACACTGAGCTTCCTTCCGCCGCCCGACTTTCAGGGCGAGACGTTGGACGACTACATCATGTTGGGTCTCACCATCACCGCCATGCCGGCGATCACCGCGATACCTGCCGTCGTCGCCGCCCCGCCCGGCATCGCCACCTACAACGACCTGCCGCTGCTCCTTCCACGGGGGGTGCTGTCACATGGCTGAGAGGACGTGCATGTAATGACCGCAACAACCGGTGCGCCCAGCGTCTTCGAGGCGAGACTTCCAACGCTCGAATACGACATCACGGAGTCCCCACACGACGTCTGCGCCCGCATTCGGGCAGCGCAGCGCCGAGGCCCGATCGCCATCGGCCCGTTAGGCCCCGAAGTGCTCTCGTACGACCTTGCCCGCAGCGTTCTCCGCGACACCCGCTTTGTGATCCCACCGGGCCTACATCTGAGCGCGCAAGGCGTGACATCAGGACCCCTCTGGGACAGAGTCGTCGGGAGCATCATCTGCGCGGAAGGCGCCGAACACCACCGGTTGCGAAGCCTGGTGTCACGGGCATTCACGCCGCGGGCCATCGCGCGTCTGGACCAAACGATCGCCGAAGTGATCAACGAGCTGATCGACCGCGTTGCAGGCGCGGGCCGCTGTGACATTGTCACTGACATAGCCCGGCACTACCCCATTCCCATCATCTGCGCCCTTCTTGGCGCCCCACGCGCGGATTGGACGCATTTTGACCGATGGGCCGAAGAAATCTTCAAGATGGTCAACTTCTCGGTCAATCTTGTCGACGAAATGCCAGCCGTCCTTCGCGGCTGGGCCGAGCTCGACGCCTATGTCGATGAGATGGTCGCCGACCGACGACACCATCTGACCGACGACCTGCTTTCCAATCTCATTCGGGCCGAGGACGACGGCGACCGGCTCAACGCCGACGAATTGCGTTTGACGGTGGCCGGTTTGCTGCTTGCGGGAACGGATACCACCCGCAATCAGGTGGCCGCGTCCATGCAGGTGCTGCTCGACCACCCGGAGCAATGGGCGCTACTTCACGATCACCCAGAACTGGCCATGTCGGCGGTCGAGGAAAGCATGCGCCACTCGCCCGCCGTGTGCAACACCGTCCGCACCGTGAACGAGGACGCCGAGTTAGGCGGATACAGCTTCCCCGCCGGCACTTACATTTTTGTGAATTCTTTTGCGGCAAATCGTGATCCCGATATCTACCCGGATCCAAATCGCTTCGACATCACCCGCAAGGACGCCCCGGCGGTGTTGACCTTCGGCGGCGGCGTGCACTACTGCCTCGGCGCTAACCTGGCCAGACTGGAGCTGGCCGAAGGATTGAAGATATTGGCGCGCCGCATGCCCGACGCCCGCCGGGTCGGAGCCGCTCCATGGAAGCCGATGCTCGGCATGAGCGGACCGACAAGTCTGCCCATAGAGTTCGGCCGCCGATGACCCAGCTTCCCCCTCCCGCTTCCCGATCGCGCCAGGAGACCCCTGATGAATGACTCATCGCCGCGGTTGCATCACGTCGTCTTCGCGGTTACGCGTGAGCGGCATGAAGCCGTCGGGCAGCTGTTCACCGAGCTGGGCTTCCGCTTCGACGAGATCAATTTGGACGAACTCGGACTGCGGGTGCTCCTGGATTGGAATCGGGGCATTGAGCTGATCAGTCCGAACCCGGGGTCCACCGCGGAGGTGGCTGCTTCGGTGATCGAATTCCTGGCCAATCATGGTGATGGCGGGGTTTTCACGATAGTGGTGCAGGTTCCCGGAGCGTCTGAGGCGGAGGACGTCGCCAAGCGTTACGGTTCGGCCACACGCTTCCGGCAAGGCTTCGAAGATAGGGCCAACAGCGGCAATTATCTCGAGGAAGTCGACTTATCGGTGCTGGGCCTGCCCCTGACCTTCCTGTCAACCAACCTGCCGTGAGAAGGCGCACCAATCAGTGCGTGTGACCGTTCGCCGGAAGCGGCGGGTTGTCCGACGCCAGTTCAAGGACGCGAATCTCGCCCGTCGTGCCATCGACCTCAACCAGAGCGCCCGACGGCAATGACTTGGTGGCCCCCTGAACATCCACCACACAGGGGAAGCCGAATTCGCGGGCTACCACCGCGGCGTGTGACATCGGTCCGCCGAGTTCTGTCACCACGGCCGCCGCGTAGCAGAATGCGGCGGTGTAACCGACGTCGGTGACCTCCGCGACTAATATCTCGCCAGGCTGCAGATCATCGATGGTCTCGGGCCGCACGATGCGCACCCGGCCGCGCACCCGTCCTCCGCATACGCCGACTCCACGCAGGGTCTCCCCGCCGGCAAGAGCAGGCGACGACGTGGTGGACGGCTCCCAGTTTCCGCTGAACACCGTCGGTGGAGTGACGGTCGCCAGCCTCCGTTGTTCGGCCCGGCGCCGGGCCACCAGCCCGGCAGCGTCGGCCGGCAGCGCGTCGAGTTCGTCCACCAGCAGATAGAACACGTCGTCGACGGCCTGAAAGATCCCGGCGTCGACCAACCTGCGCCCGTACTCGCGCAGCAGACCACGCAGCACCCAGTTGGCCCGCACCACTTTGTCGCGACGGGCTTCGCGGTCGCGGAGTTGGCGCGCGGCCAGCAACGCAACCGGCTTGGCCCGCAAGGGAATCCGCGGGGGCTGCGGTTGGGGTGCGGCAGGCGCAGCCATTGCCCTGGCCACCATTCGGACCAGCAACTCGGGGTCATCTGCGTAGCTGGTTGACAGCATCTCCAGCTCCGCGGGGCCACGGTGACCGATCAGCGCCAGTTCGGCCAGCACCGCGGCATGAAATTCCGGCGCGTCGGCAGCCAATTTGTCAAGGCGCTCCCCCGGTTCGGTCAGCAACCGAGCCACGTTCGGATCGCGCTGTGCGGCAACCACCAATCGCTGCATGGCCTCAACCGACCGCGCACTGACCAGTTCCGGCCCGGCCGGCGCCGAGATGTCCCGCCCGCACAAGCCGCGCAGCAACACATTGAACGCGGCACACAGCATGAACGACGCCGAGGCGAGCACCCAGCCGTGGACGACATGGTCGCGCGCCAGCACGATCAGGCTCAGCAGCCGGCGATCGTCGAGTTCGGTGACGTCGTCGGCCAGCCGTTCTAATCGATCGACATCGGCAATGAAGTCGTGGGTGTCGCGTGACGCGCCGGAGCTCAGGCCCACCAGATTGACACCGAACACACCGATGTTGCGTCCGTTGCGCAGTTGTCTCCGGGCCCAGCTGATTTCGGCCGGACGCTGCTCACCGAAGATCGGCAGGGAGGCCATGCTGGGGCCGAAGAACCCGCTGTTGCTGACGATCATCGACGGCTTAGCGAACGGCACGGTCTCGGCCATGAAGTGCGCGGACGTTATCGCCCCATACAAGCGGTGGGCGAACACCGCGACCGTTCGCATGGCGATCTCGCGCTGCACCATTCCGCCCGGCCGCAGCCGCTCGGCAATAATCGCGCCGCCGGCGCGCAGCCCGCGCACCGTCGCCGACGCCGATGACGGCGAAAACGGCCCCGGCAGCGCCTCGGACAGGTTGGTGGCCAGAAAGGTGGGGAAACGGGGGTCGATTGGAGTGTCGAACTCGCCGTTCACTCCTTCGGGACCGGGCAGCTTGGGGTGCACGCCGTCGTCCGCGGCTGCGTCGACGGCGGGCAGGTCCGGAATGTTGGCTAACCGCCACGGCAGCGACACGACCCGCTTACCCAGCGTGATGCGGCCACGCACCGCCATGGCGAAGTCTTCGATGCATTCGTCGCAGTTCCATGCCGGCTGGAATCCCCATTGGTCGCGCAGCCGTGCGGTATCCATCAGCGGGGCGTTTCGCACCAGCTTCAGCTCTGCGACCGCAGCCAGCCGGCTAAGCCGCAGCACCGGGCGCCCGAGCCCGGCAGCGATCTGATGAAACGTCTGCTCGCCCGCAGCGGCGAGATTGACGGGTCCGCTGGGGATTTCGGCGTCCAGGACGGCGCGGGTGAATAGCCGTAGCGCGTCGTCGAGGTGGACGACTTGCATGCGACGATCGGCAGACCCGTCAGGGAACGCGGGCAGTGCCAGCAGCCGGCGCACCCAATTGTCGACGTTGCGACCGACGATCAGCGCGGAACGGACCGCGACCCATTCGGCGCCCGCCGCCGCGAGCGCGTCTTCGGCGCGGGCCTGGTGCACGCCGTCGGCCAACACCGGAGCCATCGACTCGTGCTCGGCTTTCGCCGTGTCTGCGCGGCCATAGACGTGTGCCGACGAGGCGAAAACGATGCGCCTGGACCCGGTCTCGGCCATTGCTTCCAGAACGTTGCGGGTGCCCCCGACGTTGACGTCGTGGCCGATACGTTCGTCGGTGCCGGGGCTGTGTGCCCACGCGAGATGCGTGACAACGTCCGCGCCGGCGATGCTGCGTTTGACCGCGCCCGCGTCCCGGATGTCCGCCTCGATGAAACCGGCGTCGCTCGACCAGCTTTCCGGCCGGTGCCGGGCGATCCCAACGACCTCGTGACCCTGGCTGAGCAAGCGGGCGGTAAGACCGCGGCCGAGCACACCACTGGCCCCGGTGACCGCGATTCTCACTGACTACCCTTGCTCAAGCCCATGGCTACTCGTCGTCGTCCATCAACGCGGCGTTGAGCAGGTCCTCGAGGTCCATGTCGGCGATGTCCTTCTCCGTGCTGGCCCCCGCGGCGGGCGCCTGCGCGTTGCCGTCTTCGGTTGCCAACGCCAGCAACAGCTCCAGCACTCCGGCCTGCCTGAGGCGCTTGACCGGAATCGATCCCACGGCGCGCTGAATCTCGGCCTCCCCCGGCGCGGCGGCGGGACTCTGTTGCTCGGACGCGCCGACGAGTTCTCGGTACATGTAACCGGCCAGCGCTGCGGAGTTCGGGTAATCGAAGATCAGCGTGGGTGAAAGCGCCAGGCCGGTAGCCGATTTGAGCCTGTTGCGCATCTCGACCGCGGTCAGCGAGTCAAAGCCCAGCTCCTGGAATGCTCGGTCGGGATCGATGGACTCGGGGCTGGAGTTGCCGAGCACGATGGCGATATTGGAACGCACCAAATCCAGCAGAACCGCCTGCTGCTCGTCCTCGGGCAGCCCTTCGAGGCGCTGCAGCAGAGCCGATTTCGACTTCGCCGCCGCCAGCGAGTCGTCGACCTGACGCCGGGTCGGCGCATTGATCAGGTCAACGAACATCGGCGGCAACGTTCCGCCGTCGAACTTGACACGCAGGGCGGCAAGGTCGATGTGGGCGGGCAACAGGAACGGCTCGTCGACGATGAGCGCGGTGTCCATCAGTTCCAGCGCCTCGTCGGAGGACATCGCGACAATCCCGTCACGGCCGAATCGGGCACGGTCGGCCGCACCGAGCGCGCCGGTCATGGCGCTGGCCTGATCCCACAGACCCCAGGCCAGCGACATCGCGGGCAACCCGTGCGCACGCCGGTGCACGGCCAATCCGTCCAGGAACGAGTTGGCCGCCGCGTAGTTGGCTTGACCCGATGCTCCCGCCAACCCGGCCATCGACGAAAACAGCACGAACGCAGACACATCCAGGTCGCGGGTCAGCTCGTGCAGGTTCCATGCCGCATCGACCTTGGCCCGCAACACCGCCTCCACTCGCTCGGGGGTGAGCGAGGAGATCACCGCGTCGTCGAGCACGCCGGCCGCGTGAATCACACCCGACAGCGGCCGCTGCACCGGGATATCGGCGATCACCTTGGCCAGTGCCTCGCGGTCGGCGGCATCACAGGCCACCACTTGCACCTGGGCGCCGGCGGCGTTGAGCTCCGTCACCAATTCCGCGGCCCCCGGCGCGTCCAGGCCACGCCGGCTCACCAACACCAGGTTGCGCGCGTCGTGGCGGGTCACCACGTGGCGGGCCAACGCCGAACCCGCCATCCCGGTGGCGCCGGTGATCATCACCGTGCCCGCCGCCCAGGCGTCCGGCATGGTCATCACCACCTTGCCGACGTGGCGGGCCTGGCTCAGATACCGCAACGCCGCCGGCGCACGTCGTACGTCAAACCTGGTCACCGGCAACGGCCTCAGCACGTCGTCGGCGAACAACGCGGCCAGCTCGTCGAGTATCTGCGCAAGACGGTCCGCCCCCGCTTCGAACAGATCGAAGGCGCGGTAGCGCACACCGGGGTGTTCCTGGGCCACCGCCTCGGGCTCACGCATGTCGGTCTTGCCCATTTCCAGGAACACGCCGCCGGGGGCGACGAGTCGCAGCGAGGCATCCACGAAGTCACCGGACAGCGAGTCCAACACCAGGTCCATGCCACGCCCGCCGGTCACCGCCCGGAACTTCTCCTCGAACTCAAGGCTGCGGGAATCCGAGATGTGGTCCTCGTCAAACCCCATGGCCCGCAGCGTGTCCCACTTGCCGCGGCTGGCGGTGGCGAAGACTTCCAGACCCAGCTGGCGAGCCAACTGCACCGCGGCCATTCCCACCCCACCGGCGGCCGCGTGCACCAACACCCGCTGGCCCCGCTTGACGGCGGCCAGATCCACCAACGCGTAGATGGCGGTCGCGAAAACCACCGTGGCGGTGGCGGCCGCGGTGTGCGACCAGCCGACCGGCACCTTGGCGAGCAGGCGCTGGTCGGTCCTGGCGATCGTGCCGGTGCCATCGGGGAACAGGCCCATGACGCGGTCGCCAATCGCAAAACGGCCCTCGCCCGGACCAGTTTCCAAGACGACGCCGGAGGCCTCGATGCCCATGACGGCGTCCGGGTCCGGATACAGGCCCAGCGCGATCATCACGTCGCGGAAGTTGGCGGCCAGGGCCGACAGCGCAACCCGAACCTCTCCCGGCCCCAGCGGCGCGTCGGCGTCCGGAATGCGTTCCAATCGCAGGTTTTCGAAGGTGCCGGAACTGCTCATGCCCAGCCGCCACGGCCCATCGCCCGGGGGCACCAGCAGACCACCGACGGCGCGACTGCCATGCACCCGGGCGATGTGCACCGTCGAGCCGCGCACCAAAACCTGCGGCTCACCGACCGACACGACCGCGGCAACGGACTCGTCATCCAACGGGCCATCGGTGTCGACGAGAATGATCCGGCCCGGGTGTTCGGTTTGCGCCGACCGCACCAGTCCCCACACGGCTGCACCCGCAAGATCGGTGACGTCCTCCCCCGGGAGCGCCATTGCGCCGCGGGTCGCCACCACCAGCGTCCCCGCCCCTTCGCGGGCCAGCCACGACTGCAGCACAGGCAGTGCCGCGCGCGTGGCCGCGTATACCTCTGCCACGACATCGTCGACCACCGGCACCGACTCGAACACCACCGCCGATTGCTGAGCCTCGGTGCCTTCCAAGTCCGTTGCGCCCCAGTAAGAGACCGAGACGGGCTGCACCGACGTCGACCGCTGCGGGGACCAGATGACCTCGAAGAGCCGGTCCGGTCCCGAATTCGACACCGCCGCCAACAGCTGCTGGTCGGTCACCGGCCGGGCCACCATTGACGCCACCGAGAGCACCGGCAGCCCCAAACCGTCCGCGAGTTCGATCGAGACGGCGGACTCGCTCACCGGCACGATCCGCGCCCGCACCGCCGTCGCGCCCGCGGCATGAAGCGAGACCTGCTGCCAGGAGAACGGCACCAGCATCGAGCCTTCGGGGAGTTCGTCGCCGTCGGACGCCAAGATCACCGCGTGCAACGCCGCGTCGAGCATCACCGGGTGGACGCCGAAGCCGGCCGCCGAGACCCCGGTGTCCGCGGGCAGTGTGACTTCCGCGAATATTTCGTCACCCCGACGCCACATGGCGGTCAGGCCGCGGAACGCCGGGCCGTAGCCGTATCCGCGGTCGGCAAGGCGCTCATAGCCGTCGCCGACGTCCACCGGGGTCGCACCCGTCGGCGGCCACACCGACAGATCGGCGCTCGGCTGCACCGAACCTGCACGCAGGACACCCTCGGCGTGCAACGACCAACCCGAACCCGCGTCGGCACGCGAAAAGACCGACACAGCACGGGCACCCGATTCGTCAATACCATCAACCACGACCTGCACAGCGACCGATCCGGAGCCCGGCAACACCAGCGGCGCGGCCAGATTCAGCTCATCGACAACGCCGCAGCCCACTTCGTCGCCGGCACGGATTGCCAGTTCCACGAATCCCGCGCCGGGGAACAGCACCACGCCGCCGACGGCGTGGTCGGCCAACCAGCTCTGAGCACCGGGCGACAACCGGCCCGTCAGCACCACCCCGCCGGACGCCGGAAGTTCCACCACCGCACCGAGCAACGCGTGCTCGCCGGGCGCGAGCCCCAAACCCGCGGCGTCGACCGCGGCGCCGTCACCGGAGAGCCAGAACCGCCGGCGGTCAAAGGCATACGTCGGCAGCTCCACGAAATTGGCTTTGAAACCAGCACTGCCGATTGCGCCGCGCCAGTCCACGTCCATCCCGGCGACATATCCCTGGGCGACCGCGTTGGTCAGGGTCACCGGTTCGGGGCGGTCCTTGCGCATCGCCGACATGGTGATCACCGGAGCATCGGGAAGCGATTCTTCGACCGATGCCGTCAGGCCGCTGCTGGGGCCGACCTCGAGGAAGCGGTTTCCGCCCGCCGAGTGCACGAAACGCACACTGTCGGCGAACCGCACCGCTTCCCGAATGTGCCGCTTCCAGTAGGCCGGCGAAGCGAAGTCGTCGCTCGCCAGCTGTCCGCTCACGTTCGACACTATCGGTATCGTCGGCTTGCCGATGGCCAGCCCGGCGGCGACCGTGCCGAATTCGTCGAGCATCGGGTCCATCAACGGCGAGTGGAACGCATGGGACACCGCCAATTGGTGGACGCGGCGCCCGTCGGCGCGGAGCCGGTCCGCGATCTCGGCCACCTTGTCCTGGGTACCCGAAATGACCACCGAGGCAGGCCCGTTGACGGCGGCGATGCCGACCTCGGGCAGGAGCAGCGGCAACACTTCGGATTCGGTGGCCTGCACGGCGATCATCGCCCCGCCCTCCGGCAACGCCTGCATGAACCGGCCGCGGGCGGCCACCAGTACCGCCGCGTTCTCCAGCGACAGGACGCCGGCGACGTGCGCGGCCGACAACTCTCCGATCGAGTGGCCCAGCACGAAGTCGGGGTGAATACCCCAAGATTCGAGCAACCGGAACAAGGCGACTTCCACCGCGAACAATGCCGGCTGGGCGAATTCGGTCGTGTTCAAGAGGTTTTCGTCGTGTCCCCACATGACTTCGCGCAAGGGTCGCAACAGGTGCCGGTCGAGCTCTGCCACGACGGTGTTGAACGCCTCGGCGAACACCGGATACGCGGCGTGCAAGCCCATTCCCATGCCGAGTATCTGTGCGCCTTGGCCGGGGAAGACGAAGACGGTTTTGCCGCCGGGTGCCACCGTGCCCTGGACGACCGATACGGCTTCACCGGTGGCGAGTTCGTCGAGGCCCGCCAGCAAGCGGTCGCGGTCGGCGCCGACGACGACGGCGCGGTGCTCGAAGTTCGATCGGCCCGCCAGCGACCAGGCCACATCGGCGACGTCGAGCTCGGGGCGCTGGCGTAGGTGCTCGGCCAGGCGTGCGGCTTGGGAGCCCAAGGCCGACAATGACTTTGCCGACACCACCCACGGCACCACCGGGGGGTTGGCGCGCTCCACGACGGCGGCCTCGGCACTTGCCGCCTCGATGATCACGTGCGCGTTGGTGCCGCTGATGCCGAAAGACGACACGCCGGCCCGGCGTGGATGATTCGCCGGCCAAGGGTGCGGCTCGGTCAGCAGCGACACCGATCCCATCGACCAGTCGACGTGCGGGCTGGGTTCGTCGACGTGCAGAGTCGCCGGCAGCAGGTCATTGCGCATCGCCAGCACCATCTTGATCACGCCGGCCACGCCCGCGGCGGCCTGCGTGTGGCCCATGTTCGACTTGATCGACCCCAGCCATAGCGGCTCGGCCCGGTCCGGCCCATAGGTCGCCAACAACGCTTGGGCCTCAATGGGATCGCCCAACGTGGTCCCCGTGCCGTGGCCTTCCACCACGTCGACTTCGGCCGCGGACAGGCCGGCATTGGCCAACGCGGCGCGCACCACGCGCTGCTGGGACGGCCCGTTGGGCGCGGTCAAGCCGTTGGAGGCGCCGTCCTGGTTGATGGCCGAGCCCCGCACTACGGCCAGCACCGGGTGCCCCAGCCGTCGCGCGTCCGACAAGCGCTCCACGACGAGCATGCCGCCGCCCTCGGAGAATCCGGTGCCGTCGGCGGCCCCCGCGTACGCCTTGCAGCGGCCATCCACGGACAGCCCGCGCATGCGGCTGAACTCGACGAAGATGTCGGGCGTGGCGTTGACCGTGACACCGCCGGCCAGCGCCAGATCGCACTCGCCTGAGCGCAGCGACTGCGCCGCCATGTGCAACGCCACCAACGACGACGAGCACGCGGTGTCCACCGAAACCGCGGGGCCCTCCAAGCCAAGCACGTAGGACACCCGCCCCGAGGCCACACTCGATGACTGCCCGGTCAGGCGGAAGCCCTCCGCGGCCGGGGCGGCGCCCATGCCGTAGCCCTGGGTGTAGACCCCGGCAAAGACGCCGGTCGCGCTGCCCCGCAACGCGCCGGGTTCAATTCCCGCTCGTTCCAGGGCTTCCCACGACAGCTCGAGGAACATCCGCTGCTGCGGATCCATTGCCAGCGCCTCGCTCGGCGCGATACCGAAGAAGGCGGGGTCGAAGTTCGCGACACCGTCGACGAAGCCTCCGGTGCGCGTGTAGCAGGCGCCCGGGACGTCGGGATCCGGGTTGTAGATGCCGGTCAGGTCCCAGCCACGGTCGGTGGGGAACTCCGAGAGCACGTCGCGGCCCTCGATTAGCATCCGCCACAGATCGTCGGGGGAATTCACCCCGCCCGGATAGCGACACGACATGCCGACGATGGCGATCAAGTCATCGCCGACGGCGCGAACGACGGGTGCGGGCGTGATTTGTTGTGGCACCCCGGCAAGTTCGCTGCGGATGTAGCCAGCCAGGCCGTTCGGGGTCGGGTAGTCGAAGATCAGCGTGGGTGAAAGTGCCAGTCCGGTGGCGGTTTTCAGCCGGTTGCGCATCTCGACCGCGGTCAGCGAGTCGAAGCCCAAGTCCTGGAATGCCTTGTCCGGGTCGATCGCCTCCGGTGTCATGTTCCCCAACACCGTGGCGATGTGTGAGCGAACCAGATCCAGCAGCACGGCGTGCTGTTCCGCTTCGGGCAGCCCCTGCAGACGATGCGCCAGCGCCGATTTGGACTTCGCGGCCGCCAGCGAGTCGTCGACCTGGCGCCGCGTGGGCGCGTTGACCAGGTCGGCGAACATGGGTGGCACCGCGGCGGCGTGGGCGCGCAGGGCGCTCAGGTCGATGCGGGCGGGCGCCATGAACGGCTGATCGACAATCAATGCGGTGTCGAACAATTCCATTGCCTCGTCCGACGACAAGGCCAAGATCCCGTCACGACCGAGCCGGGCGAGGTCGGCGGCGTCCAGCCCACCGGTCATGGCGCTGGCTTGATCCCACAACCCCCATCCCAGCGAGGTCGCCGGCAGGCCATGGGCCCGACGGTGCGCGGCCAACCCATCCAGGAAGGAGTTGGCCGCCGCGTAGTTACCCTGCCCCGACGACCCCACCAGCCCGGCCATCGACGAAAACATCACGAACACCGACAGGTCCAGATCGCGGGTGAGCTCGTGCAGGTTCCAGGCCGCATCCACCTTGGGGCGCAACACCGCATCCACCCGTTCCGGAATCAATGATGTGACCATCGCGTCGTCGAGCACACCCGCGGCATGAATCACCCCGGTCAGTGGATGGCTCACCGGGATACCGTCGATCACCGAGGCCAATGCCTGCCGGTCGGCCGCGTCGCACGCGACCGCGCGCACCCGGGCTCCGGCCTCCTCCAATTCGGCGATCAACTCGGCAGCACCCGGCGCATCGGGACCGCTGCGGCTCAGCAACACCAGGTTCCGCGCCCCGTGTTGCGTCACCAGGTGACGAGCCAGCGTCGAACCCGCCATTCCGGTTCCACCGGTGATCAGCACCGTTCCCGCCGCCCACGCACCGGGAACCGTCATGACGACCTTGCCGATGTGGCGGGCCTGGCTCAGATACCGCAGCGCCGCACGGGCGCGCCGGATATCGAAGGTGGTCACCGGCAACGGCCGCAACACGCCGGCGTCGAAAAGCCCGGCCAACTCGATCATCCACTGGTGCATTCGGGGGCGGCCGGGCTCGAAGAGGTCGAAGGCGCGGTAGCGCACGCCCGGATATTCCTGGGCGACCACGCCGGGGTCGCGGATGTCGGTCTTGCCCATCTCCAAGAACACGCCGCCGGGGGCCACCAGGCGCAGGGAGGCGTCCACGAAGTCACCGGCCAGCGAATCCAGCACCACATCCATGCCGCGGCCACCGGTCACCGCACGGAACTTCTCCTCGAACTCAAGGCTGCGCGAATCGGAGATGTGGTCCTCATCAAAGCCCATGGCCCGCAACGTGTCCCATTTGCCCCGACTGGCCGTCGCGAATATCTCCAGACCCAAATACCGGCCCAACTGGACCGCGGCCATGCCGACACCGCCGGCGGCCGCATGCACCAAGACCCGCTGACCCGGTTTGACATCCGCCAGGTGCACGAAGGCCATGTACGCGGTGGTGAACACGGCCGAGATGGCGGCGGCTTCGGCGTATGACCAGTCCGCCGGCATCGGCTGCAGCAGGCGGACGTCGCCGGCGACCAGCGTGCCGCTTCCGTCGGGGAAGAACCCGTAGACGGAGTCGCCGACGGCGAATTCGGTCACGCCCGGGCCGACCTCGACCACCACGCCGGCGCCTTCACCACCGAGCAGCGCGTCGTGGGTGAACATGCCCAGGGTGATCATGATGTCGCGGAAGTTGGCGGCGATCGCGCGCAGCGCCACCCGAACCTGACCCGGCTCCAATGGCGCGTCGGCGTTGGGAACCGGTTCCAGCCGCAGGTTTTCGAAGGTGCCCGCGTTGCTGATACCCAGCCGCCACGGCCCGTCGCCCGGAGGCACCAACAGATCGTCGACCGCGCGGCTGGGCCGCACCCGCGCCGTATAGACCTGGCCGTCGCGGAGCACTGCCTGCGGCTCGCCGGCCGCCAGTGCCGAGGCGGCTGCCTGATCATCCAGCGGCTCATCGGAATCCACCAGCACGATGCGGCCGGGATGCTCCGTTTGCGCCGCGCGCACCAGACCCCATACCGCGGCGCCGGGCAGGTCGCAGACGTCCTCCCCCGCCAATCCCACGGCGCCGCGAGTCGCCACGATCAGCACACCGGAGTCGTGCTGTGTCAACCACGATTGCACGGCGGCCAGCGCCTGGTGGGTCCGCTCGTAAGTTGCGGTGACCGGATCCTGTTCAGCGGCAACCGATTCGAACAGCTCGTAGGACAGCGCCGGGCTGGCGGCCGCCGCGGTCGCCGGCGACCAGGCCACCTCGAACAGTCGCTCGGGCCCCGAGCTCGACACCGCGGCACGCAGCTGCCGCTCGCTCACGGGGCGGGCAACCATCGCGCCCACCGACAACACCGGCAAGCCCAGCCCGTCGGCGAGCTCGATCGAGATCGCGGTGGTGCCCCCAGCGGCCGGTGGGCCAGAAAGACCGGCAATCCGCGCGCGCACCGCCGTCGCGCCGGCGGCATGCAACGAGACGTCCTGCCACGAGAACGGCAACATCACTTCGACGGGTTGCCCCGCCGCCTGGTGCGCCATGATGACGGCGTGCATCGCAGCGTCGAGCAACGCCGGGTGCACCCCGAACCCGCTGACGCCTCCCGCCGCGTCCGGCAGCCGCACCTCCGCGAACACCTCGTCGCCGCGGACCCAGGCCCCGGTCAGCCCCCTGAACGCCGGGCCGTAGCCGTATCCGTGCGCTGCCAGTTGGTCGTAACCGTCGGCCATGTCCACCGCGACCGCACCCGCGGGCGGCCACACCGTCAGATCGGCGCTGGGCTCAATCGACCGGGAGCTCAATACCCCCTCGGCGTGACATACCCACCCCGAACCGGCGTCGGCGCGGGAAAATACCGACACGGCGCGCCGGCCCGATTCTTCGCTGGGACCGACAACCACTTGGATGGCAACCGAACTGGCGGCCGGCAGCATGAGGGGCGCCTGCAGCGTCAGTTCGTCGACCACCGAGCAGCCGACTTCGTCGCCGGCCCGGATCGCCAATTCGACAAAACCCGCGCCCGGAAACACCGCGGCACCCGAGACCGCGTGATCGGCCAGCCACCCCTGCAGGCTCGGCGACAATCGACCCGTCAGCAGCACCCCGTCCGAGGCCGGCAGCTCCACGACGGCGCTGAGCAACGCGTGCTCGCTGGTGCCCAGCCCCAAGCCCGCGGCGTCGGCTCCGATACCCTCACCGGACAGCCAAAACCTGCGCCGGTCAAAGGCGTACGTCGGTAGCTCCACGAAGGCGGCCCCGGCCAACACACCACGCCAATTGACGCTCACGCCCGCCACGAATGCGCCGGCGGCCGACCTCAGGAACCGCTCGAGGCCGCCGTCATCACGGCCCATGGTGGGAACCACGATGGCCTCGGAGTCGCCTGAGGTGCAGTCGTTGCAGGTGTCCTCGATACCTGCGATCAGCGCGGGATGCGGACTGGATTCGATGAATGTGCGGTAACCGTGCTCACATGCCGCGCGCACCGCCTGGTCGAACTGCACGGTCTGCCGGATGTTGCGATACCAGTACGCGGCGTCCAAACCGGCTGTGTCCAAACGATTTCCGGTCACGGTGGAAAAGAAGGCGACGCGCGAGGAACTCGACTCGATACCGGCCAGAGCCTCGGCCAGCTCATCACGAATGGCCTCGACCTCGACCGAGTGCGACGCATAGTCCACGTCGATCCGGCGGGTGCGCACTTCCAGGTCGGCGCAGAAGCCGACGAGTTCATCCAGCGCGGCCACTTCACCCGATACGACCACCGCAGAACGTCCGTTCACGGCCGCGATGCTGACCCGATTGCCGTAGGGCGCCAGCAATTCCCGCGCGCGCTCGGTGCTGCATGCGATCGACAGCATGCCTCCGGAGTGGGCCAGCGACCTCAGCAACTTGCTGCGCAGCGTGACCACGCGAGCGGCATCGCGCAGCGACAGGGCGCCGGCGACATACGCCGCGGCGATCTCACCCTGGGAATGGCCGATCACCGCGTCGGGGCTCACTCCGACCGATTTCCACAGTTCGGCCAGCGACACCATCACCGCGAACAGCACCGGCTGCACCACGTCCACGCGATCCATCCCGGGGGCCCCTTCGGTGCCACGGAGGACGTCGATCAGCGACCAGTCGACGAATTCCGCGAAAGCCTGCGCGCACGCGTCGATCTGCTGCGCGAATACCGGCGCGGTTTCCAGCAATTCGATGCCCATGCCCAGCCATTGGGAGCCTTGGCCGGGAAACACGAAGACGTTTTTGCCGGCAGGTACCGCGCTGCCCTGAATGACCGAGCCAGTCAGGTTCTGAATATCGTCGCCGGCCAACTCGTCCAGCCCGGCCAGCAACCGATCCCGATCGCCGCCGACGACGACCGCCCGATGCTCAAAGGTAGCGCGGCCCGCCAGCGACCACGCCACGTCGGCGACATCGAGCTCACCATGGCCGCGTACATGCCCGGCCAGCCGGGCAGCCTGAGATTTCAACGCCGACAACGATTTTCCCGACACCACCCACGGCACCGCCACGGGCTCCGGACGGTCCGCGGGCGGCTCGGGCACCGGGGCCGCCTCGACGATCACATGTGCGTTGGTGCCGCTGATCCCGAACGACGACACGCCGGCCCGCTGCACCCGACCCTGCGCGCGGCTGGCCGGCCAGGGCTGCGCCTCGGTCAGCAACGACACCGATCCCGCCGACCAATCCACATGCGGGCTGGGTGCATCCACATGCAATGTCGCCGGCAACATTTCGTGCCGCATGGCCTGGACCATCTTGATCACACCGGCCACCCCCGCCCCGGCCTGCGTGTGACCCATGTTCGACTTGATCGACCCCAGCCACAGCGGCCCGGACCGATCTTGGCCATACGTCGCCAAGAGCGCCTGGGCCTCAATGGGGTCACCCAAAGTGGTCCCCGTTCCGTGGCCTTCCACCACATCGACGTCGGCCGCCGACAAGCCGGCGTTCGCCAAGGCCGCCCGCACCACTCGCTGCTGCGACGGACCGTTCGGCGCGGTCAACCCGTTCGATGCACCGTCTTGATTCACCGCCGAGCCGCGTACCACCGCCAGCACCGGATGACCCAACCGCCGCGCGTCCGAGAGGCGCTCGACGACCAGCATCGCCCCACCCTCCGACCAGCCGACGCCGTCGGCAGCTCCGGCGTAAGCCTTGCACCGGCCATCCGGGGCCAGCCCCCGGTGGCGGCTGAATTCGACGAACACGGTCGGAGTGGCGTTGACGGTCGCGCCCCCGGCCAGCGCCAGATCGCACTCCCCCGAGCGCAGCGACTGCACCGCCATATGCAGGGCCACCAACGACGACGAACACGCGGTGTCCACCGACACCGCCGGGCCCTCGAGCCCCAGCACGTACGACACCCGACCGGAGGCGACGCTGGCGGTCATGCCGGTCAGCCGGTAACCCTCGATCTCCTCGGCGAGCATGCCGTAGCCCTGGACGATGAGGCCGGCGAACACGCCGGTGGCGCTGCCCCGCAGCCCGCTGGGGTCGATCCCGCCCCGCTCCAACGCCTCCCACGACAGTTCCAGCAGCATCCGATGCTGAGGGTCCATCGCGAGCGCCTCGCTCGGAGCAATGCCGAAGAAGGCCGGATCGAAGTCGGCGACACCATCCACGAAACCGCCGGTCTGCGCGTATGTCTTGTGGCGCGCGTCGGGGTCCGGGTCGAACAGGTTGGCCAGGTCCCATCCGCGATCGGTGGGAAAGTCCGTGATCACGTCGCGGCCGTCGGCCACCATCTGCCACAGGTCTTCCGGCGTCTCGATGCCGCCGGGGAAGCGGCAGGACATGCCGACGATTGCGATCGGCTCGCTCGCCCGCTCCAGCAGCGCACGGTTGGTGCGTTTCAGGCGTTCGACCTGAACCAGCGCTTTCCGCAGCGCTTCGGTCGCATGCTGGAGTTGATCCACCATCACTACCTCTCGCCTAACTTGGCCGTGAGCTGTCCCGGTGCGACTCTCGCCGCGTCACGGAAATTGCTGCACGATGCGATGTCGTGCCGCTCTCCGGCCCAAGAATGTCGCTGGTGAGTATGGCCAACTCCGACGGGATTTCAAAACGTCCGATGCTCCCGGCTGCTAGAGGAGGACCGGCTTCGGCGTGCGGAGCGCCTTGTCCAAGGGGATCCCGAACACGCCGTTGCGCCCGTGGGTATCGGGGCCTCTCAGAACCCAGGCACCCCTCGATACAACCGACGCGTCTTCCATGGCGCGACTGTACCCGGCTATGCATCGGTAGTGGTCAGGACGGGTCAGACCGCCGCCCGGCGCCAGCCATCGGCCGCCCGGGCGGCCCGGATCAGCACATCGCACAATTCCCGCAGTTCGGCCGCGCGGGCTCCTTCTTCGAGGGCGGTGGCGACATCCTCCGCCGCGCAGCGCACCTGGTAGACCCGGTCGGACAGGTCGGCCGCGTCGTCCGCCGACAAGACCACGGCGTCAGGCGGCAACTCCAGTGGCCCCCCGGCGCCGCCCCGGGTCAGCGAGGCGCGCTGCTCGTACGCCCGCTGCCGGCACGACTGCCGGCAGTACTGGCGGCGGCGGCCCATCCCGGCGTCGGACACGTCCCGACCGCACCAGCGGCACGGCTGCGGGTGGGGGCGACGGCTCACGCCTGCCGACTTTAGTCGGGATTGCCAGGCGATCCCGGTATCATTAGTGGTCGCGTCGCGTACGCCCGCTACCGACCCGGGAACTACGCAGAGCGCCGCAACGTTTGCCGAACGGACAGAATCGCACCACAGCAGCCCGACAGCTGAGAAGACCTAGAGGAGTAGCAACATGGCTGATCGCGTACTAAGGGGCAGTCGCCTCGGAGCCGTGAGCTACGAGACCGACCGCAACCACGACCTCGCGCCGCGTCAGATCGCGCGGTACCGCACCGAGAACGGCGAGGAATTCGAGGTTCCTTTCGCCGATGACGCTGAGATCCCCGGCTCCTGGCAGTGCCGCAACGGCATGGAAGGCACCCTGATTGAGGGCGACCTGCCCGAGCCGAAGAAGGTGAAGCCGCCGCGCACGCACTGGGACATGCTGCTGGAGCGGCGCAGCGTCGAAGAACTCGAAGAGCTGCTCAAGGAGCGGCTCGAAATCATCCGGTCCCGCCGCCGCGGCTGACCCGACCGCTTAGGTGCGGTTGTCGGCGCGCTGGGTGCCGGTGCGGGTCTTACGCCCGTCGATGCCCCATCGCGTGACCTTTACCAGCGCCTCGCGGATGTTCGATCCGCTCATCTTGGAGACGCCGAGTTCACGCTCGGTGAAGGTGATCGGCACCTCGACGATGACGAACCCGTTGCACACCGTCCGCCAGGTCAGGTCGATCTGGAAGCAATAGCCCTTGGAGTCCACCGCCTCGAGACCGATCGCCTCGAGGACTTCGCGGCGGTAGGCGCGGTAGCCGGCGGTGATGTCATGGACACCGACGCCCAGCGCGAGCCGCGCATAGGTGTTCGCCGTCCACGACAGCGCCCAGCGTCGCCACGGCCAATTTCGCACCGCCCCGCCCTCGACGTAGCGGGAACCGATGGCCAGATCGGCTCCGGCGTCGACGGCGTCCAGCAGAAGGTGCAGCTGTTCGGGCGCGTGGCTGCCGTCGGCATCCATCTCCACCAGCACCGAGTAGTCGCGGCTCAGACCCCAGGCGAAGCCGGCCAGATACGCCGCGCCCAGGCCGTCCTTCGCGGTGCGGTGCATCACGTGGGTGCGACCGGCATCGGCGGCCGCCAGCTCCTCGGCGAGCTCGCCGGTGCCGTCGGGGCTGCTGTCGTCGACGATGAGCAGGTGCACGTGCGGGCACGCGTCCTTCAGCCGCCGGTGGATCACCGGCAGGTTCTCCCGCTCGTTATAGGTGGGGATGATCACCAGGACGCGCTCGCTGGGGCGGTTTTCCGGGACCCGGGGCGCCGGCTGGCCGGTGGTCATGTAGCTCCTCTGTGTCGCCCGAAATTACGCGACGGTCGTCGGCCGCCCTCGTGGGGCGCAGTGTAGTCACCGCCGTCCTGCGGCGGCGCCTGGTCCCCGCCGTCGTCGGGCGGGGTTTGGCCCGCGGGCGTACCGGCGTCTGGGGATTCGTCCAAGGCCTGGGACCTCCGACGAATCGGACACGGGAACAACCCATTCTGCCGTATCCCGGCCAGGATGGCCGCTCCGGCCGCCGCGACCAGGAGCCACTGCAGCATGGGGCCCCAGCGGGTCGCCGGCGTCAGTTTCGTCTTCAGGCGCACCTGGATGTCCAGGTAATCGGGCTGGAAGAAGCCTGTGCGCACCAACTCGGCGCCGTCCGGCGCGATCACGGCACTGATCCCGGTGGTGCCGGCGACCACCACGTACCGGTCGTGCTCGACCGCCCGCACCTTGGCGAATCCCAGCTGTTGTTCGCTCATCGTCTTGTTGAAGGTGGCGTTGTTGCTCGGCACGGCCAGCAACTGGGCACCACCCAGGACCGCCTTGCGCGGGCCGCGGTCGAAGATCACTTCCCAGCAGGTGGCGACCCCGACCGGCACTCCGGCGATGTGCACGACGTCGCGGCCCGGGCGCGGCACCATGTTCCCGGCGCGGGCGGCGTACCCGGAAAGATGCCTGAACAGCCACGGCATCGGCAGGTATTCGCCGAATGGCTGGACGATTTCCTTGTCGTGCCGGTCGGCCGGCCCGGTGGACGGATTCCACACGATCATGGTGTTGGTGTATTGGGGATTCTCCGGCGGGCTGCCGGGCACCTCCGAGACGGTGCCGATCAGGATCGGCGCGCCGACCGCGGCCGCGGCCTGCGATATATCCAGCGCGGCGTCGACATTGACCAGGGGGTCGATGTCCGACGAGTCCTCCGGCCAGATGACGAATTGCGGTTGCGGCGCCTGGCCCGAGCGCACGTCCTCCGCCAGCCGCAGCGTCTCGCGGACGTGGTTGTCGAGCACCGCCCGACGTTGCGCGTTGAAATCGAGACCGAGCCGCGGCACGTTGCCCTGCACCACAGCGACGGTGACCGAGGGCTCGCCACCCGACCCCGTGCCGGCGTGCCGAACCTGCGGCCAGATGACGACGGACACGAACAACACCAGGCAGATGCAGACGCCGGGAAGAACCACCGCGGGCGGTGCCGCATCGGCATGCGCCGGTTCTTCGCTGCCCGCGCCGCGAGCCGCCCGGTTGCCGGTGGGCCACCACCTCACGATCTCCAGCGCGATGGCGGTCGCGCTGAACCCGACCAGCACGATCGCCATCGAGAGCAGCGCAGCCCCCCCAAGCTGGACCAACGGCAGGAACGGGCCCTGCGCTTGGCCGAACGCCACCGAGCCCCACGGGAAGCCGCCGAAAGGGAAGATCGATTTCAACCACTCCTGGGCTGTCCACACCAGCGCGAACCAGACGGGCCAGCCCGGCAGCTGGCGCACGAGCACGGCGCACAGGCCGAAAATCGCGGGAAACAGCGCGCACGTCACCGCCAACACCGTCCAGGGCACGGCGCCGACAAGCGTGCTGATCCAGGGCAGCAGCGGCAGATAGAACGCCAGCCCGAAGAGGAACCCGTAGCCCAAACCACCAACCGGCGTTGTCGCCGGATGCTTGAGCACCCAGGCCAGCAGCGCCGCCCCGACAACCGCGCCCCACCACCAATTCAGCGACGGGAAGCTGGCGAAGAGCAGGACACCGCCCGCCACGGCGCACATCAACCGGGTCAGACGTGGCAGCGCGGCGGACCGGACGGCCCGTAGCCGCGCGAGCGCCGCCGCGCCCAGTCCCGCGGCTACCCGACGCGCCACGGCCCCCAGGCGGTCGCTCATCGGCGGGGTGCCGGGTTCCGAGTCGCCGTCGTCGCTTTGCGGGTCGGTGTCCGGGTGCGCCGCTTGGTCGTCGGCCACCGGGTCGAGCTCGTCGGCGTGGTCGGATCGGTCCTTTCGGCCAAACCATCCCTTAGCCATGGATGACAGCACCCCGATGCACCGTCCGCCGGCACCGCGGCAAGGCATCGTTCGGGCCGAGGCGCGGTAAGGCCGGCACCCGGGCGCGCGGGTCGGTCGACCAGCGCGCAACGGCGTCGGGCGGTGCGTGGACATCCAGGGCCCCGGCGTCCCAGACGGCGTATGAGGCCGGTGCGCCGGGCACCAGGGTTCCCGTCTTGCCGTCGTGGACACCGGCGGCGCGCCAGCCTCCGCGCGTTGCGGCGGCGAACGCGGCCCGGGCGGAGACCGCGCTGCCAGGGGTGCGGTGGTTGACCGCCGCACGCACGCTCGCCCATGGGTCGAGGCCCGTTACCGGTGCGTCGGAACCTAGCGCGAGGGGCACGCCTTGGGATGCTAACAGCGCAAGCGGGTTGAGCTGACTGCCTCGCTCGGGGCCGAGGCGCCGTGCGTACATGCCGTCAGCGCCGCCCCACAAGGCATCGAAGTTGGGTTGCACACTGGCGATGATGCCCCATTGACCTAGTTGGGCGGCCTGCTCGGCGGTGACCATTTCGACGTGCTCGAGGCGGTGCCCGCACCGGGCGACGGCCACCGCCCCGAGCTCGGTGACGACCCGATCGAACGCGGTGACCACCGCCGAGACGGCGGCGTCGCCGATGGCATGGAAGCCTGCGGTCACCCTTGCCGCGGTGCACGCCCGCACATGCGCCTCGATGACGGCGGGGTCGAGGTAGCAGGCGCCGAGCCGGTCCCCGGCGTCGGCATAGGGCTCGTGCAGCCAGGCGGTGCGCGACCCGAGTGCGCCGTCGACGAAGAGATCGCCGGCCAGCCCGCGGGCTCCGGTCTCCTCGATGAGCGCGCGCGCTTGTGCGGGGGTGCTCACCGCCTCGCCCCAGTAGCCGGTCACCTCGACGCCGTGATCGAGGGCGCGCAGCCGCAACCAGTCGTCCAGCCCACCGATCTCGGGTCCGGCGCATTCGTGCACCGCGACGATGCCGGCCGCCGCGACGGCCCCCAGGGCGGCCGTGCGGGCTTCGGCCAGCTGCTCGGGCGTCAAGAGGTCACGGGCGACGGCGCGGACCAGGTGGTGCGCATCGCCGGTGAGCGACCGATCGGGGCTGAACCCGACCGCGGCCGGCAGGTCCGCGGCCCGCCGCCGCAGCCCCGTCGAGGCGAGCGCGGAATGGACGTCGACCCGGGAAAGGTAGGCGGGCCGGTCACCGAGGACGGCATCCAGGTCGGTGACGCTGGGCGGGCTGTTCTCGGGCCACGACGACTCGTCCCAGCCATGCCCCCAGACGGGCCGGCCGGGGTGTGCGGCCGCATAGTCGGCGATCATCTGGATGCACTGCGCCCCCGACCTGGCCGCGCGCAGGTCGAGCCCGCTGAGCGTCAAACCGGTCGCGGTCAGGTGGATGTGGCTGTCGACGAATCCCGGCGCCGCGAAACCGCCGTCCAAGTCCTCGACGTCGGCGCCGGAAAACAGGCTGCGGCCGACGTCATCGCTGCCCAGCCAGGCGACGACATCACCCCGCACCGCCATGGCGGTGGCGTCGGGATGGGTCGGGCTGTGCACCCGGCCGTTGACCAGCAGCGTGGTGCGGGTGGCGTCCGGACAATTGGTCTCGGTCACAGGGCAAAACTACGTGTTGGGGGCGGGCCGCTGTTCAGTCCCAGCCGGGCCGCCCCGGGAATCCGCCACGCACCGGCTCGTCCGGCAAGGCGGGCGGCCTGAAGTCCCGGACGTCCACGACCTCACCGTCTATGTAGCCATCCTCCGCAGCCATCTGGCCCGGACGCCCGCCCGCGCCGAACAGCGTCATGTCGGTGAGCAGCGGCATCCGCCGCCGCAGACCCCGCATCGCGATCGCGGCCAAACCGGGGCCGACAACCGACCGGACGGGCCGCACCAACAGCAAGAGCCCCAACGCGGTGGTGGCCAGTCCGGGCACCAGTACCAGGACGGTGGCCAGCGTGACCAACGTCCCGTCTCGCGCCGCGGTGCGCGGTTCGGCCAGGCCGGAGCTCAGCTGCCGGATCTGGCGGAGGACGCGCGAGCCCATCACCGGCACCAAGAGGCCCCATCCCAGCAGGAAGGTGCCCACCAACGCCACCAGCGTCCAACCCCACCCGATCGTCGAAACCAGGGCGATGATCGCCGCCAGCTCGACGACGACGTAGACGAAAAACAGCCGTGACAGCATGCCACGCCAACGTCCGCCGACTGCGTCGAAGTTCCCATGGTGGCGCCCGGGGCGATTGCAGTTAGATGACGCTATGACCACGATTGAGATCGACACCCCCGACGGACCGATCGACGCGCTGCTGGACCTTCCCCCGGGCCAGGGCCCTTGGCCGGGCGTGGTCGTGATTCACGACGCGTTCGGATACGGCAGGGACAAGGAGTCGACGAACAAGCGCATCGCCCAGGCCGGCTACGTGGCGATCACCCCGAACATGTACGCGCGCGGTGGCCGCATCCGCTGCATCACCCGGGTGATGAAGGAGCTGCAGACGCAGCGCGGCCGCGCCCTGGACGACATCCTGGCCGCCCGCGATCACGTGAAATCCATGCCCGAATGTTCCGGCCAGGTCGGCATTGCGGGCTTCTGCATGGGTGGCCAGTTCGCGCTGGTGATGTCGCCCAAAGGTTTCGGTGCCTCCGCGCCGTTCTACGGCACTCCCCTGCCCCGCAACCTCGACAAGACGCTTGACGGGGCGTGCCCCGTGGTGGCCAGCTTCGGTGGCCGTGATCCGCTGGGACGGGGCGCGCCCGAAAAACTGCGCGAGACTATCGCCAATAAGAACATCACCGCTGATGTGAAGGTCTATCCCGGCGTTGGGCACAGCTTCGCCAACGAACTGCCCGCCCAGCCACTGCTTCGGATCACCGGTTTCGGATACGACCGCGAAGCCACCGAGGACGCGTGGAGCCGGGTCTTCGCGTTCTTCGGCGAACATTTGGCGGCCGGGGCGTAATGGTGTTGCGTCAACGCAACTTTCGCGATAGCACCGTCGCGAACGTGTGGGTATCCCCCGGCCAACGCGCCGACACGTAGCGGCCGTCGTCGACGACGAACGCGGGCCGCGAGTCGGTCGCGGTGTCGCGCGCCATGCCGGAGGTCTTGCGCCGCCAGGCCGTCGAACCGCGTGCGACGTCGCGAAAATCCGCCGGATCTTCAAGTGCGCGAGTCACTTCCGACTGCACCGACATGTAGCCGCCGGGCTGGCCGGGCAACTCGGTATACGTGCGGTAATAGTCTCGATCCCAGAATCGGGTGACCCGAGTCAATCGCCAAGCCAGGCGCTCCATTGCCCATGTCAATGCCGTGGTCTTGTGCCCGTAGAGCACCGAGTGGCCCGTAGCGGGGTCGACGCTGCGCGCCGCGAGGAGCACACCGTGACAGATGGCGGCCACGATGGCCCCGCGGTCAAAGGCCGCCACGACGAGCCGGTGCACCGTGTCGCTGTCGATGTAGCGGCGCATTCCACGGGCGCGATGTCCGCCGGGCAACAGCAGCGCGTCGATGCCGTCGAGGCTGGCTTGGGCCCACGCGATCGGGTGCCGAAACTCGTTTGATGCCAACATGTCCCGGTAGGCGCTGCGGCCGTCCCGGTTTGCCCGCAACATCAGCCCGATCATCGGGATTGCGCCCAGTATCGGCAGGGCGGACCACACGTCCAAGCCGCGGCCGCTCACCATGATGTCGTCGGCCGCCCCGGGCTCTCCGCTTTCGGTGGCGAACACCACCCGATGACCGTCGCGGGTCAAGACGCGCCAGCTGACGGCGACCTCGGTCGGGTCGAAGTCACGGTCCGGGATTGGGATGAGAACAGTGCCCATGCGGCCCTAGGCCTGCGCCACCCTGAGCTCGAGACCGACATTGTTGTCCATGCCGCCGCGCAGCTTGCTGAAGAAGTTGAACACCTTGCCCACGATGCCGTAGCGCTTCCCGATCGCGTCGTAGACCGCGGCGGTGTGCGACGTGTCGAGGACGGCGGCGGTGCCTTCGACGGCCTCGCTGGTCGCGCGCCCCTGCATAGTGCAGGTGGCCAGCGTGACCCGCGGAGTGTTGCGGATCCGTTTGACCTTCCACGACTTTTCCTGGGTGATGACCAGGAGCCGGTCTTGATCGGCGGCCGCCCAGATCGGCGTCGGCTTGGGCTTGCCGTCCTTGGTGAACGTGGTGAGCAGGATGTATTGCGCCTTGGCAAGATCGGCGAAAGAGGGGGCCACGGTCTCAACCTACTCGCGCGTTGACATTCTCAGCAGTCAGCTGCGATAGTCAGCGTTAGGTGAAAATAGTGTTTTCATTTAACAGCTCTTTAGCTCCGACCGAGCGGGGAAACGCGTGAGCCCTCCAAAGAAGCCGATGGCGTGGCTACCGTTCTCGATCGCGGAGGCGGCGCTGGCGGGATCCGACGACGGCGATATGGACCTCGGGCGAGCGTGGTCCTATCTGCAGGACCGACTCCGCGAAGCCGCACGGGCGGTGGAGTCCGACGCGGCGAGCCGAAATCGAGTCGACTTCGCCGGAGGTATGCGGCATCTACTGGTGCTGCTCACCGCGGGTATCGATGAGGTGTTGCGCTTCGACCCCGATCCGATCCTGTGTGTCCAGCGCACCAGCACGGACGACGTCGTGACCTGGGGAATGGAGTGTCCGGATTGCCTTTACACCCGCGCGGTGCTGCGCCGCGGGGAGAGTTACCGGCTGTTCGGCAACCGGGGCACCGCACGCTACGTCGGGCTTCAGACGATGAACGGCATCGCGGCAACCTCCAACGAACTGGTCGACGAGCTCGAGGTGGACCCCGACGGGAATTTCGAAGTGATGCTGTCAGCCGATGAGCGGCCGGGAAATTGGATGCGGATCGAAGGCGACCATCCCACGTTGACGGTTCGGCACTTCTTCTATGACTGGGATACCGAGGTCGCATCGTCGCTGCACATCGAGCGGCTTGGCGATGCGGTGGATAGCCACGGCCCTTCGGTCGATCCGGACGCGGCGCTGTCGCGGCAGCTCGTGGCCCTCGGCGACTTCGTCGGAGACAACTTGGCGTTCTTCCTGCAATTCGGTGCCGCCGCGCCGACGAACGGCTTCCTGCCGCCGATCGACCGCACTGACATCGGTGCGGCGGCAGAGAACAGGCCGGTGATAGGTCGCTGGGAGCTGTCCCCCGACGACGCGCTCATCGTCGAAGTGAAACCGCCCGACGGAATTTACTGGAGCTTTTCGATCGGCAACCCGTGGTGGGAGACCATTCACTACGGACGTCACCAGTCCAGCCTGAACGCCCGTCAGGCAGTGGTGGATTCCGACGGCCTGGTCCGGGTGGTGCTGTCTGCCGCTGACCCCGGGGTAGCCAATTGGCTCGACACCGCCGGGCATAGCAACGGCCCGATCATCCTGCGCTGCGTGCGCACCGAAACGGCGCCGACACCGACGACCCGAGTCGTGCCGTTCGGCAACCTCCGTGCGGAGTTGCCGCCCGATACCACCGGAGTCACTGCCGAAGAGCGCCGGTCCGTTCTCGCGGCGCGTCGCCGCGCCGTGCGCAAGAGGTTCGAACGGTGATGTTCGACGCCGACGAGCTGGAAGACGGAGCCCGTGCCGCAACGGGTCTCGAGGATTTTGGGTCGCCCTACTACCGCGAGGGTCTCGAGCGCATCGTCGACGCCTTGAACACCGAGGCCGACCTCAACGACATGGGCCGGGTCATCCAGCACGCGACCATCAGCAACGCCTTGATTCAACGCCTCAAGATCGAGGACACCTACAGCCGCCACCCCGAAATCGACGACCAGGTAGTCGGCGGCCCCGTCTTCGTGATCGGCCTACCCCGGACCGGCACCACAGCATTGAGCCAACTGGTGGCCGCCGACCCTCAATTCCGGTCACTCCGGATGTGGGAATCCCAGGCGCCCACCCCGCCGCCGGAAGCCGCGACCCAACACACCGATCCGCGGATCGCGCAGGCCGAGGCCGGCCTGAAGATGCTCGACGACATGTTCCCCTTGATGAAGACGCTGTACAACTCCGAGCCGACGGCCCCGACCGAATGCCAGGACCTGATGGGAATGAGTTTCCGTACCTTCCACTTTGACGGCGCGGTTCGCGCGCCCCGGTATCTCGCGTGGCTGATGGACTGCGACATGCGCGAGACGTACACCTTTCACCGTCGGGTGCTCAAGCTGTTGCAGTGGCATTGTCCGCCGGCACTGTGGCACCTGAAGACCCCCGTGCACATGTTCGCCCTCGACGCTCTCGTCGAGGCGTATCCGAATGCCAAATTCCTGTGGAGTCATCGCGATCCGGC
This sequence comes from uncultured Actinomycetota bacterium, assembly GCA_963820045.1. Lineage (GTDB taxonomy): Bacteria > Actinomycetota > Actinomycetes > Mycobacteriales > Mycobacteriaceae > Mycobacterium. The sequence goes on along the minus strand of CAWFYN010000004.1, from coordinate 600,981 downwards.
GAAGGTGATGGGTTCGGTGTGCAGCCTGATCCAGTACGTCCGCAGCTGGAGCAGCGACCGCAACGATCCCGAGGAGCTCGGCGCCGAGCAAGTCGACAGCTGGGTCGAAGCGGTCCGGCGGGCGATGGATTTCCGCGCCCGGATGGGCCATGAGCGGTTCGCCGATGTCTCCTTCGCCGACTTGCAAACCGATCCGGTGCACACCCTGCAAACCAGTTACGAGCGCCTGGGGTTGAGCTTCACCCAGGCCACCTCGGACTCAGTCGAGCAGTGGGCCAAAGGACATACACCCGGCTCCCGCGGCGCACACGACTACGACCTGGCCGACTACGGCCTGACACCCGCAGGCGTGCGCGCGCGGTTTGCGGACTACCTCGCCGCCTACGATGCAATGGCCTGACCAAGTGAGCTCTCCCCGGACGCGGCGACGCGACAAGCTGGGACCCGACCCGGCGGTCCACCGCGAGATTCTGGCCGCCGCGTCAACGATCCTGCGCGAGAACGGGGTCCGAGGATTCAGCATCGCTGCGGTACTGGAATGCGCCAAGTTGAGCACCCGCGCGTTCTACCGGCATTTCGGCTCCAAGGATGAACTGGTTGCCGCGGTGTTCCTGGAGACCGCCCGCGCGGAGAAGCGGCGGCTACAACGCCGAATGGCAACTGCCGCAACGGAGATCGAAGCGGTGGCGGCGTGGATCGACGGGCGGCTCGACCTGGCGTTCGACGACAGCATCAAATCCGACTTGCGCCGGCTCTCGCTGGAGGCTCAATCGCAGACGTTCGCCTCGCCCGGCCTGGTTCAGCCGGCATACGCCGAGATGCTCAAGCCGCTCAGCGAAGCGCTGCAGCGGGGCCTGCGGGCTGGCCTGTTCCACCACATCGACCCGGTGACCGACGCAGAGTTCATCCACGGCGTGGTTTGGGCCAGCACCAACCGGCAATGGCGGACCGGCAATTGCGACCGCGCCGAAGTCCGCGAGGACGCGCTCCGTTTCTGTCTGCGTGCTCTCGGCGTTGCCCCTCAAGCGATCAATCAGATTTGCTCAATCGACTGACCAAGGGAGAGTACCCATGGACCTGGGTTTTGCGGGATCGACGGCCGTGGTCACCGGCGGCAGCAAGGGGATGGGACTGGCTATCGCCCAAGCCTTGGCGGCCGAGGGAGCCAGCGTGGCGGTGATGGCCAGAAGCCGCGCCGCGCTCGATACCGCCGTGGCGTCCCTTCGCGAAGCCGGGGCTCCGGACGCCCTAGGGATCAGTGTGGATATGGCGGATGCCGACTCCATCGCCGACGGCTTCGCCGAAGTCTCCGAGCGCTGGGGCCAACTCAACTCCCTGGTACACACCATCGGCCCGGGCGACGGCTATTTCGAGCAGATGGACGACACGCAATGGGAGGACGCGTTCACACTCGGCACGATGTCCGCCGTGCGATCGATCCGCGCCTCGTTGCCACTGCTGCGGTCCGCGGAATGGGCCCGCATCGTGACTCTTTCCGCGCACTCGATTCAACGGCAGAACCCGCGCATCGTCGCCTACACCGCATCGAAGGCGGCATTGGCCAGCGTCACCAAGAACCTGTCCAAAAGCCTCGCCAGGGACGGCATTCTGGTCAACTGCGTGTGCCCCGGAACCATTGTGACGGCCAGCTTCACCGAGGTACTCAAAGACATCCTCGCCGCCGACGGCCTCGACGCCACCAATCCGGTCGATGTCATGACCTGGATCGACAACAACTTTCACCAGCCCTGCGATCTGGGTCGCGCCGGACTTCCCGAAGAGGTCGCGTCCATCACCGCCTACCTGGCGTCGCGGCGAAACGGTTACGTCACAGGCGCCGCGGTCAACGTGGACGGTGGGTCGGATTTCATCTGACGCGCTGCAGGCTCGTGCCGAGTGTGCGGCCAGCTGCACGTTCGGTGCCGGGTGTGCGGCCAGCCGCACACACGCGCGGGGCGGCGATCCGAACGGAGCCCCGTTTAGCCCTCTAGATCGCCCTCGGTTTCCAGCAGCGCCTGGCGCAGCCGAGCGAGGGTCTCCGGTTGCGGCTGTTCCCACATGCCGCGGCCGGCGGCCTCCAGCAGCCGCTCGGCCATGCCGTGCAACGCCCAGGGGTTGGACTCTTCCATGAACTTGCGGTTCTCGGGATCCAGCACGTAGCTCTCGGTGAGCTGCTCGTACATCCAGTCGGCCATCACCCCCGCGGTCGCGTCGTAGCCGAACAGGTAGTCCACGGTCGCCGCCATCTCGAACGCGCCCTTGTAGCCGTGCCGGCGCATCGCGGCCATCCACCGCGGATTGACGACGCGGGCGCGGAACACCCGCGTGGTCTCCTCGGACAGCGTGCGGGTGCGGATCGCGTCGGGTCTGGTGTTGTCGCCGATATAGGCGGCCGGCGCCTGCCCGGTCAACGCCCGCACGGTGGCCACCATGCCGCCGTGGTATTGGAAGTAGTCGTCGGAGTCGGCGATGTCATGTTCGCGGGTGTCGGTGTTCTTGGCGGCCACCGCGATGCGCCGGTACTGGCGGTTCATGTCGTCGATCGCCTCGCGGCCATCCAGGTCGCGGCCGTAGGCGAATCCGCCCCACGCGGTGTACACCTGGGCGAGGTCAGCGTCGTCGCGCCAGTTGCGGCTGTCGATCAACTGCAGCAGCCCCGCACCGTAGGTGCCCGGCTTGGAACCGAAAATCCTTGTCGTGGAGCGGCGCTGGTCGCCGTGCTGGGCCAGGTCGGCCTGGGCGTGCGCACGCACGTAGTTGTCGTCGGCGGGCTCGTCGAGGCCGGCGACCAGCCGCACCGCGTCGTCGAGCATAGTCACCACGTGCGGGAAGGCGTCCCGGAAGAACCCCGAGATCCGGACGGTCACGTCGATGCGCGGGCGGCCCAGCTCCGCCAACGGAATCGGGGTGAGGTCGACGACGCGTCGCGACGCCTCGTCCCAGACCGGCCGAACCCCCAGCAGCGCAAGCACTTCGGCGATATCGTCGCCGGCGGTGCGCATCGCCGAGGTGCCCCATACCGACAGTCCCACGGATTGCGGCCAGTGTCCATGGTCGCCTCGGTAGCGGGCCAGCAGCGAATCCGCCAGGGCCACACCGGCTTCCCAGGCCAGCCGGGACGGCACCGCCTTGGGGTCGACGGAGTAGAAGTTGCGGCCGGTGGGCAGCACATTCACCAGGCCGCGCAGCGGCGATCCGGACGGGCCGGCCGGGATGAAGCGGCCGTCCAACGCATTGAGCACCTGGTGGATCTCGGCGGCGGTGCCGGCCAGGCGGGGCACCACTTCGGTGGCGGCGAACTGCAGGACTGCTGCCACCTCGGGGTTGTCGGTGATCTGGTCTACGGAAGCCGGATCCCAGCCCGCGGCCTGTAGGGCGGCGACGAGCGCGCGGGCGGCGGCCTCGGCTTGGTCGACCGAGGCCCGTTCGTCCGTGCCGTCCTCGGCCAGGCCCAGCGCCTGTCGCAGCCCCGGGAGGGCGTGCTCGCCGCCGAACAGTTGGCGGGCGCGCAGGATCGCCAGCACGAGGTCGAGTTCGGGCTCCCCCGAGGGCTTTTGGCCCAGAATGTGCAGGCCGTCGCGGATCTGAACGTCCTTGATCTCGCACAGCCAGCCGTCGAGGTGCAGCAGCATGTCGTCGAACGAGTCCTCCGGGGGCCGCTCGGTCAGTCCGAGATCGTGGTCCATCTTGGCAGCCCGGATCAGCGTCCAGATCTGTTGACGGATGGCGGGCAACTTGCCGGGATCCAGGGCGGCGACGTTGGCGTGCTCGTCGAGCAACTGCTCCAATCGGGCAATGTCGCCGTAGGTTTCGGCGCGCGCCATGGGCGGAATGAGATGGTCGACGAGGACCGCATGCGCCCGCCGCTTGGCCTGGGTGCCCTCGCCGGGGTCGTTGACCAGGAAGGGGTAGATCAGGGGCAGATTGCCCAGCGCGGCGTCGGAGCCGCAGGCGGCCGACATGCCCAGTGTCTTGCCGGGCAGCCATTCCAGGTTGCCGTGCTTACCCAGATGCACCACGGCGTGCGATCCGAATCCGGTGTCCAGCCAGTGGTAGGCGGCCAGGTAGTGGTGGCTGGGCGGCAGGTCGGGGTCGTGGTAGATCGCCACCGGGTTCTCCCCGAAACCGCGAGGTGGCTGCACCATCAACACGAGGTTGCCCGCTTGCATTGCGGCGATGACGATTTCACCGTCGGAGTCCGTTGTGCGATCCACGAAGAGATCGCCGGGCGGCGGACCCCAATGCTTCTCGACCGCCCCGGTGAGCTCGCGGGGCAGCGAGGCGAACCAGTCACGATAGTCTTTGGCGGACAATCGGATTGGGTTGCCGGCTAGTTGCCCTTCGGTGAGCCAGTCGGGATCCTGGCCGCCGCGCTCGATCAAGGCGTGGATCAGGGCGTCACCGTCGTTGGCATCGACCCCGGGCAACTCGCCCACCTGGTACCCGCGCTCGCGCATCGCGCGGAGCAGCGCGACCGCGCTGGCCGGCGTATCCAGGCCCACCGCGTTCCCGATCCGGGCATGCTTGGTGGGGTACGCCGAAAACACCAGGGCCACCCGCTTATCGGCCGGGGCGACATGGCGCAGCCGGGCGTGCCGGAGCGCCAGGCCCGCGACTCGCGCGCATCGTTCGGGGTCGGCGACATAGGAGATCAGCCCGTCGTCGTCGATCTCCTTGAAGGAGAAGGGGACGGTGATGATGCGGCCGTCGAACTCGGGCACCGCCACCTGGCTGGCGACGTCGAGCGGGCTGAGCCCGTCGTCGTTTTCGCTCCACTGTGCGCGAGAGCTGGTCAAGCACAACCCCTGCAGGATCGGAATATCCAGGGCCGCCAGGTGTTCGACATTCCAGGTGTCGTCATCACCGCCGGCGGAGACCGTGGCCGGTCTCAGTCCCCCGGCGGCCAGGACGGTGACCACCATGGCGTCGGCGTGGCCAAGCCGTTGCAGCAGTTCGGGTTCGGCGGTGCGCAGGGACGCGCAATAGACCGGCAGCGGCCGCCCGCCCGCATCCTCGATGGCCCGGCACAGCGCCTCGACGTAGCCGGTGTTCCCGGCCAGTTGCTGGGCGCGGTAGTACAGGACGGCGATCGTGGGACCGTCGGCGGTGCGGGCGGGCCGCTGCAGTTCGCCCCAGGTCGGCGTGACAACCGGCGGGCTGAACCCGAATCCGGTCATCAGCACGGTGTCGGACAGGAAGGCGTGCAGCTGGCGCAGGTTCTCTACGCCGCCGTGCGCCAGGTAGATGTGCGCTTGCACCGCGGTGCCGGCCGCGAGAGTGGAGAGACCGGTCAATTCGGCGTCGGCGGCCTGCTCGCCGCTGACCAACACCGTCGGCACCCCGCTGGCGATCACCGTGTCGATGCCGTTCTGCCAGGCGCGGTACCCGCCGAGGATGCGGACCACGACGATCGAGGCGCCGGCCAGCAGGTCCGGCAGCTCGCTTTCATCCAGGCGTGCGGGGTTGGCCCACCGATAGTTCTTGCCGCTGGAGCGGGCGCTGATCAGGTCCGTGTCGGACGTCGACAGCAGCAGGATCGTCGGTTCAGCCACCCGTCATTGTTACCGCAGCGTCGCCGCGATCCGGGCGGCGACCTCCCCGGCGACCCGCAGCGCCTGCTCGCTCTTGCCAGGCTGGTAGCGATCGGCGACCGCGTCGTAGTCGGCGCCGGCAATGGACCCGTGGTCGGCCGCCAGCTCCACCAACTCGACCGGCCACCCGACCCGTTGCAGGCTGGCGGCGAATTCCCTGCTGGCCGTCACCGGGACAACGTCGTCCGCCAGGCCGTGCAGCAACGTGAACGGCGTGCCGACCCGCTGCGGCGAGAGCCCGTCGGTCACGCGCCGACCGAAAATGGGATCGGGAACCACGAATGCGCCTGCCAGGCAAACCGTATGCGCCAGTTGCACATCGGCGCTGAGCGTGAGGGCCGCCGCGGCCACACCTCCCATGGACCACCCGACGAGCACGATGCCGTCGGAGTCGGCGGCGCGTTCCTGGGTGAAGTCCAGCGATCTCAACAGATCCGCACGGCCGCCGTCGGCGGCGTGGGAATTCCAATCCGGCACCACCACCGTGGCGCCGTGGCCGGCGAGCCTGCCCGCGAGCGGGCCAAACGCCGCGCGCGCATCGGTCTGCATGCCGTGCCACAGCAGGACGGGGGGCTGCCCCGAGTCACCGTAGACGTCGACCAGCCGTCCCGGGGCGTACTCCACCGTCTGCACCGCACGAGTATGCCCGTGTGACGTCGACCCAATCGTCACCGTGAACCAGCGCGAGAGCCGCGAAAGCGATATCGCATCCGCTATGGCTCTTGAACCTCACGTGATGGTCTGCGTACCCCCGGGCCGTACCGTGAATGGGTGGCCAGGATGCGCGACGCCGACGCTTGCCCGGGTGCGCTGCAGGTGCACCGCGCGGCCGACGGCGCGCTGGCGCGGATCCGGCTCCCCGGCGGGGCGCTCACGGCCGCTCAGCTGGCGGCGCTGGCGAGGGTGGCAAGCGAATACGGCTCGGCGACGCTGGAGCTCACCGCGCGCGGCAATGTGCAGGTGCGCGGGATCACCGATGTGACGGCGGCGGCCGAGGTGATCGGCCCCCTGCTCAGGCAAGCCGGGCTCTTGCCTTCCGAGACACACGAGCGGGTCCGCAACATCGCCGCGTCACCGCTGTCCGGCCGGGCCGGCGGGAATCTCGACGTGCGGCCCTGGGTCGCCGAGTTGGACGCGGCGATCTGCGCCGAGCCGAGCCTCGTCGAGCTGGGCGGCCGGTTCTGGTTCAGCCTCGACGATGGCCGCGCCGACGTTTCCGGCCTGCGCGCCGACGTCGGCGTGCACGCGTACCCCGATGGCTGCGCGCTGCTGCTTGCCGGCCGCGACACCGGCGTCCGGCTGAGCGTCACCGAGGTGGTCGAGACGCTGGTCATCATCGCGACGCGTTTTGCTTCGGTGCGCGGGACCGCTTGGCGCATCAAGGAATTGGCCGATATCGAAAGCCTGCTGCCCGGCGTCGAACTCAGTGACACGCCGTTTCCCGCGGTCACCCGGCCGCCGGTGGGCTGGATCAACCAGGACGACGGCCGGGTGGCGCTCGGCGCAGCGGTGCCGCTGGGGGTGCTGCCCGCACGTGTCGCGGAATACCTGGCGGCGATCGAGGCGCCACTGGTGATCACGCCGTGGCGATCGGTGCTGGTGTGCGATCTCGACGAGTCCGTCGCCGACGCCGCGCTGCGGGTGCTGGCGCCGTTGGGCCTGGTCTTCGACGAAAACTCGCCCTGGCTCAACGTCAGCGCCTGCACCGGCAGCCCCGGGTGCGCGCATTCGCTCGCCGATGTGCGGGCCGACGCGGCCGGGGCGCTGGACGGGGATCCGGGAGTGCATCGTCACTTCGTCGGCTGCGACCGCGCCTGCGGCAGCCCGCTCGCCGGTGAGGTGCTGGTCGCTACCGGGGACGGATACGACCGCTTCGAAATCAGCAAGCCCGTGGCGATCGCCAGCGCGGCGAAGCCGGGCGCAGCGGGTCGCCACGATAACAAGCTCTAGGGTGAGCGGGTGCTCGACTACATCCGCGACGCGGCGGAAATCTACCGCCAGTCGTTCGCGACGATCCGGGCCGAAGCCGACCTGACCCGGTTCCCGGACGACATCGCCCGGGTGGTGGTCCGCTTGATCCACACCTGCGGGCAGGTCGACGTCGCCGAGCACGTCGCCTACACCGACGACGTCGCAACGCGCGTCGGTGCAGCCCTGCGCGGCGGCGCCCCGGTGCTGTGCGACTCGTCGATGGTGGCCGCGGGGATCACGGCCGCACGGCTGCCGGCCGGCAACGAGGTGGTGTCGCTGGTGGCCGACCCGCGCACCGCTGACCTGGCCGCGCGCCTGAACACCACTCGATCGGCGGCCGGGGTCCAGCTGTGGACCGAACGGCTGCCCGGCGCCGTGCTCGCCATCGGCAACGCGCCGACCGCCCTGTTCCGGCTGCTCGAGCTGATCGACGAAGGGGTTTCCCCGCCGGCCGGGGTGCTGGGCGGCCCGGTCGGATTCGTCGGGTCGGCGCAGTCCAAACAGGAGCTCATCGAGCGTCCGCGCGGGATGTCCTATCTGGTGGTGCGGGGCCGCCGCGGCGGCAGCGCCATGGCTGCCGCCACCGTCAACGCGATGGCGAGCGACCGCGAATGACCGCCCGGGGCACGCTATGGGGCGTCGGGTTGGGGCCCGGGGACCCGGAATTGGTCACCGTCAAGGCTGCCCGGGTGATCGGCGAGGCCGACGTGGTGGCCTACCACAGCGCCCGGCACGGCCGCAGCATCGCGCGCGGCATCGCCGAGCCGTACCTGCGGTCCGGCCAGATCGAGGAGCACCTGATCTATCCGGTGACCACCGAGGCGACCGACCATCCCGGCGGCTACGCCGGGGCGCTCGAGGATTTCTATGTCGAAGCCGCCGGACGCATCGCTGCCCACCTGGACGCGGGCCGCAATGTGGCACTGCTCGCCGAGGGCGACCCGCTGTTCTACAGCTCGTACATGCATTTGCACACCCGGCTGACGCAGCGGTTCAACGCCGTCATCGTGCCCGGTGTGACGTCGGTGAGCGCCGCCTCGGCGGCCATCGCGACGCCGTTGGTGGCCGGCGATGAGGTGCTCTCGGTGCTGCCGGGCACCCTGCCGGTCGCGGAGCTGACCCGCCGCCTCTCCGACGCCGACGCCGCGGTGGTGCTGAAACTGGGGCGTTCGTATCACGCTGTGCGGGAAGCACTTTCGGCCTCCGGACAGCTTGACGAAGCGTATTACGTCGAGCGGGCCAGCACCGCCGGGCAGCGCATCCTGCCCGCCGCCGACGTCGACGAGGCAGGCGTGCCGTACTTCTCGCTGGCGATGCTGCCCGGCGGGCGCCGCGGACGGCAGTCGTCGCATGCCGGCACCGTCGCGGTGGTGGGTCTGGGTCCCGGCGACGGCGACTGGATGACGCCGCAGAGCCGGCGCGAGCTGGCCACCGCCACCGACCTGATTGGCTACGGCGGCTACCTGGACCGCGTCCCGGCGCGCGATGGCCAACGGCGTCACCCCAGTGACAACGCCGACGAACCCGCGCGTGCCCGGCTAGCTTGCACGTTGGCCGAGGAAGGGCGGGCGGTCGCAGTGGTGTCGTCGGGCGATCCCGGAGTCTTCGCGATGGCCACCGCCGTGCTGGAAGAGGCCAAAGAATGGCCGGAAGTGCATATTCGCGTCATCCCGGCGATGACCGCCGCCCAGGCCGTCGCCAGTCGGGTCGGCGCTCCGCTGGGCCACGACTACGCGGTGATTTCGCTGTCCGACCGGCTCAAACCTTGGGAGATCATCTCGCAGCGGCTGGCCGCCGCGGCCGCCGCCGATCTGGTGCTGGCCATCTACAACCCGGCCTCCAAGACCCGAACGTGGCAGGTCGCCGCGATGCGTGACCTGCTGCTGGAACACCGCGAACCCGGGACACCGGTGGTGATCGGGCGCAGTGTTTCCGGGCCCGTATCCGGGCCCGACGAGGACGTCCGCGTGGTGCGGCTCGCCGACCTCGACCCCGGCGAGGTGGACATGCGCTGCCTGCTGATCGTCGGTTCGTCGCAAACCCAGTGGCATGCAGGCGATTCCGGCGACCGGGTGTTCACGCCTCGGCGTTACCCCGTCGGCTAGTCGTTGCCCCAGCTGCTCGGCATCATCGGTGCGGTGGGGCCGTCGCTCAACCCGCCGCGGGTCAGCGTCGCCAACCCGACCGGCTGGGTGGCACCGGATTTCGTTGCGGCCCCGGCGAATCCGAGCGCTCCCCCGCCCCGATCGGAGGCCTCGGCGGCGTCCGGTTCTTCCGCGTCCAAGCCGAACTCCTGGTCCGAGTCCATGAATTCGTAGCGGTACGCGCGGTCCGTGGCGGTCCCGGCGCGCCGTCGACGGGCCCGGGCCTTCTTGGCGGCTGCCGCCGCGGCCGCAGCGGGTGCGTCCACGTCGTCGGGCGCCGGTTTCTGCGACTTGCGGCGCGCCCGACTGCCGGCACTGCCGCGCGCAGCCAGCCCCGACAGACCCACGGCGTACAGGCCATCGGACATACCCGCGCCGATGCCGTCCGTGGCCGTGGGACTGAAGCCGGCGCCCGGCCCGCCGCCGACCGGTCCGCCACCGGCTGGGGTCGCCACGGTCGTTGCGGGGGCGCTGGACACCGTCGGGGCGTTGCTCACGCTCGCCGGTGCTGTGGTGAGGGTCGGAGCCGGCGCGGACGCCATCGGCGCCGGCGCGGCCGCCGGCAGCGGCGCAGCGACCGAGAGCGGGGCCGCGGCGCTGACCGCGGCGACCGCCGCCGCCACGCCACCGGCCGCGGCCGCGGCCAATGCGGAAACGACCATCGGCGCCAGCACCACGGCCATCTGGAGGGCGGCCTGCATAAAGGGCCAGAAAATCATCAGGGTGTGGAAGATGGCCCACCCGAGGGCGCTGGACAGGGCCGGCGAGAAGCCCATTTGGCTGAAGAACGAGGCCAGGCCGTTGACGAACGGCACGGGTGGAAACGGCCAGCCACCGGGGTTGAGGTCTTTGGACACCGGCCACGCGAAATTCTTGGTGTACTCCTGCAACCACGCGGTGAGCTGGTCCTGCCACGATGGGTAGGTTTGCTGCGGCTGCGTGTCGGCGGCTTGTGCGGTCGCAACGCTCGCCTCCGCGCCCGGGACGACGATCGAGGGCGCGGGCGTGGTCGTCGGGACCGCCGCAAGGGCGGATTCGGCCACCACTTGGTAGGCGGTCATGGTCTCGGCGGCTTGCACCCACATGCGCGCGTAGTCGGCTTCGTTCACGGCGATGGGAATGGTGTTGACGCCAAAGAAGTTCGTCGCGACCAGCGCCGCGTGGGTCGCGTGATTGGCGGCGAGCTCGGGCATCGTCGGCATGGCGGCCAGCGCCGCGGTGTAAGCCCCGGCCGCCGTCTGGTGCAGTGCGGCCGCCGTCGCGCTCTTGGCGGAGCTCTCCAGCAGCCAGGTCAGATACGGGGCATGGGCCGCGACGTACTGGTCGGCGGTCGGTCCCTCCCACGCACCGCCTTGCACCGCGCCCAGGAGCGCGCTGAGTTCCTCTGCGGCCTCGGTGTATTGGCTGCCCATCGACGACCACGTCGCGGCGGCGGCGAGTAGCGGCCCGGGCCCCGGTCCGCTGCTGAGCAACGTCGAGTGCACTTCAGGCGGGAAGGCGATCCAGATCGGGGCGGTCATCTTCGGGGGCCCTCGGGCACGAACACGAATACCTCTGCGGTCGGGTGGCTGGGGCTGCTTACGTTCAGTGGTCGGTTTGCCGGGTGGATTAGTTCCCGGCGTTTGATACGTGTGCTCTTTGCACGCGGAGCAGGCATGCGCAACGATGCAGGGATGCGGTGTGAGGCGGCGCGTGAGGCGCTTTCGGCTCGACTGGACGGCGAACGTCCCCAGCTGCTCGCACAGCAGGTCGACGCCCATCTCGAATCGTGCCGGCGTTGCCGCTCCTGGCTCATCGGCGCCGCGGCCCAGACCCGCCGGCTGGCCACGGTTGAGCCGGGCGACGGGCCCGACCTGGTCGCGAAAATCATGGCGAGCATCGGCGAGGAGTCGTCCGGGCGTCAGCGCAGGATGCGTTGGCTGCGCTCGCACTACCGGCGCTGGGGCCTGATCGGTGTCGGTCTATTCCAGGTGGCGATCGCCGCCGCGCAAATCAGCGGCATCGATTTCGGCATGGTGTCGAGCCACATGCACGGCGCGACGTCCGGAGAGCATCTGATGCACGAGTCCACCGCCTGGTTGCTGGCGTTGGGTCTGGCGATGGTCGCCGCCGGGGTCTGGCCCATCACCGCGATTGGGGTGGCGGCGATTACGGGCGTCTATTCGGTCGCGCTGTTGGGTTACGTGGTCGTCGACGCCTTCGCCGGCGATGTCACAGCAACGCGCATCGCCAGTCACATGCCGTTGCTGTTGGGACTTGCGTTCGCGTTGCTGGTCGCGCGGGAACGGGTGAGATCAGATAGATCGGGCGCCTCCGGCGCGGCGGACGGCGAGCACCCCCCTTGGCGAGCAGAGTCCCCCGCTGGTCGACGACGCGGCCACCTCTGGCCCATCAACCGGTCGGCCCTCGGCCCTGCCGCAACCGCTACGACAGGCCGTCGTAGACTCAGTGAGCCCGCGAAACAAAGGTGGTTCGCCATGATCGCGCCAAGCGATGACGAGGCCGTTACCGAGCTCGCGATGGCCGCCGCGCGTGGGAATGACCGGGCACTCGAGGCTTTCATCAAAGCCACCCAGCAAGACGTGTGGCGGTTCGTCACGTATCTGTCTGATGCGGGCAGCGCCGACGACCTGACTCAAGAGACTTTCCTGCGCGCGATCGGCGCCATCGAACGGTTCTCCGGACGCTCGAGCGCCCGGACCTGGTTACTTTCCATCGCGCGACGCGTCGTGGCCGACCACATCCGCCACGTCCAATCCCGGCCCCGCGCCGCCGTCGGGGCCGACCCGGAACACGTGCTGCGTGGCGACCGCCACGCCCGCGGATTCGAAGACTGGGTCGAGGTCACAACGATGATCGCGAGCCTGACCGCCGACCAACGGGAAGCCTTGCTACTCACCCAGTTACTCGGGCTGCCCTACGCCGACGCCGCGGCGGTGTGCGGCTGCCCGGTGGGCACCATCCGGTCGCGCGTCGCGCGCGCCCGTGACGCGCTGCTTGCGGCCGACGCCGACCGCGACGACCTGACCGGCTAGTTCAGCCCAGTTACCCAGTCCGCGGCCTCTTCCACGCTGCCCACCGCCGTCACCCCGGCCGGTAACGGCGGCCGCGTCACCATCACCACCGGAATACCCAGTGCCGCAGCGGCATCCAGCTTCGCCCGCGTCATCTCCCCGCCGCTGTTCTTGGTGACCAGTGCGTCGATGCGATGTTCCCGCAACAGTGCGAGCTCGCCGTCGTAGCGATACGGACCGCGGGACAGCACCAGCTGGTGCCGGTGCGGCAGCGAGGCTGGGTCGGGTTCGGTGACCGCGCGAATCAGAAACCATGCATCGCTGTCCGCGAAGGCCTTGGTCCCTGAGCGTCCGGTGGTGAGAAAAACGCGGGCAAAGTCCCGATTCGCAACGGCTTCGGCCGCTTCCGCATCCGATTCGACGACGATCGCGTCGCAGGGATCCCAGGCCGGACGGGCCAGCACCAGATGCGGAATCTGTAGCTCGCCACAGACTTCGGCGGCGTGTGCTGTCATGGTCGCGGCGAACGGGTGGGTCGCATCGATGACGGCGTCGATGCTTTCGTCGAGCAGCCAACACCGTAGCCCATCGACGCCACCGAATCCGCCGATGCGAATTGGGCCGACCGGCAGCGCGGGGTCGGGCACCCGGCCCGCCAGGGAGCTGACGATGTCGATGCGCGGGTACAAGGCTTTCGCCAGCGCGCGCCCTTCGGCGGTGCCGCCGAGCAGCAACACTCGCATCAGTGCCCGCTCCCCCGCGTCCGCCCGGTCGAATACAGGTAGCTGTCGGTGAATCCCTCGGCGGCCAGCACGTCGCCGACGACGATCACCGCGGTCTTGGTGACGTTGGCCCGGTGCATCTGCCCGGCGATGTCGGCAAGCGTCCCGCGCAGCACCACCTGTTGCGGCCAGCTCGCGAAAGCCACGACGGCAGCGGGCGTTTCGGGCCGATAGCCGCCCTCAAGAAGTTGCGGAACGATGGCGTCGACCTGGGCCGCGGCCAGGTGCAGGACCAGCGTGGCGCCGGATCGGGCGAGGCTGGCCAGGTCTTCACCGGGCGGCATGGCCGTCGACAAGGTGGCGACCCGGGTCAGCGTCACGGTCTGCGCGACGCCCGGAACGGTGAGCTCGCGCTTTAGCGCGGCCGCGACCGCGGCGAAAGACGGTACACCAGGCACGATTTCGTAGTCGATACCCAACGACTCGAGCCGGCGGCATTGCTCGGCCAGCGCGCTGTAGAGCGACGGGTCACCGGAATGCAGCCGCGCCACGTCGTGGCCGGCGGCGTCGGCGTCGGACAGCTCGGTGACGATCTGCTCCAGCGTAAGCGGGCCGGTGTCAACGACTTTCGCCCCGGGCGGGCACAGCGCCAACAGGTCGTCGGGCATGATCGAACCCGCGTACAGGCACACCGGACATGTCTGAAGGAACCGCTGCCCGCGGACCGTGATCAGGTCGGCGGCGCCCGGACCCGCGCCGATGAAGTACACCGTCATTTTGTCACCACCCACTGGGTGACCGGCATCTGCGGACGCCATCCGGTGAAGGCGCCGAGCGGCTCGCCCTGGTAGTGCTGGAAGCGTCGCAGGTGACCACCGTAGCGCGAATAAGACTGTGCGAGGTCCGCTTCGGATTCCGCGGTGACGGCGTTGACGACGAGGCGACCGCCTATTGGCAAGGTGTCGAGGCATGCGTCGAGCAGGCCGGGCTGGGTCAGGCCGCCGCCGATGAAGATCGCCGACGGCGGTTCGAGCCCACCGAACGCTTCGGGGGCGTCGCCGCGCACGTCGATGGGGGCGCCGAATGCCGCGGCGTTGAACCCGATGTTGTGCCGGCGTCGTTCGTCACGCTCGAACGCGACCGCGCTGCAACCGTTCCAGCTCAAGCACCACTCGACGCTGATGCTGCCCGAACCCGCGCCGACGTCCCACAGCCGCTCGCCCGGGCGCGGGGCCAGCGCCGCGAGAGTCACCGCGCGAATTCCGTGTTTGGTGATCTGCCCGTCGTGGACGAATGTGTCGTCGGGCAGCGGCGACAGGCGTTCGTCGGGCAGATAGCGGATGGCGATGACGTTGAGGTCGTCGACGTCCTCCCGTGGCGCTTCGGCCCATTGGCGCGCCGTGCCGTCGCGGCGGTGTTCGGTTGGGCCGCCGAGGTTCTCGAGAACGCTGAAGGTGGAGTCGCCGCGGCCATGCGCGTCAAGCAGTGCGGCGAGTTCGTTCGGTGAGGCTCCGCTTTTCGACAGAACTACCGCTTGGCCGCCGCGGCGTACCGCGGTGTGCGGCTGCGCGGTGACCAGGCTGATCACCTCCGTGTCGTGGACGTTCCAACCCATTCGCGCGCACGCCAGCGTCACCGAGGACACGTGCGGCAGTACCCTGACTTGTTCGGGGCCGTACAGCCGCATCAGCGTGCCGCCGATCCCGTGCAGTAGCGGGTCGCCGCTGGCCACCACGTGGATGTCGTCGGCGTGGCGATCTCGCAGGGTTTGCAGCGCGGGCAGCATCGGTGAGGGCCACTGCCGGCGGGGGGCGGCCACCGTGTCGTCGAGCAGGTCGAGCTGTCGTTTTGACCCATAAATGATTGTGGCCCTTTGCAATTCAATGCGCGACGTTTTGGCGAGCCCGGCCATGCCGTCCGCTCCGATGCCGACCACGATGATCATCGCGGCATCCTGCGCCACACAAACTGCGGCAGCAGCCGCATCACGGCGGACGCGGGCCCCAACGCCCACGGAATCCATACCGTGCGTCGGCCCTTGGCCAGCGCACGCGCGGTCGCCGCGGCCACTTGCGCGGGCGTGCTGGGCAGCGGCGCGGGCGTCATCCCCTCCGTCATACGCCCCATGACAAAGCCCGGGCGGGCGATCAGCAGTTTCACCCCGCTGCCGTGCAGGGCGTCGGCCAGGCCGCTGGCGAAGCCATCCAGGCCGGCCTTGGCCGAGCCGTAGACGTAGTTGGCGCGACGCACGCGTGCGCCGGCGATCGAGGAGAACACCACCAGTTGGCCTTTATCGGCTTTGCGCATGGCGTTCGCCAGGTGGGTGAGCATGCTGACCTGGGCGATGTAGTCGGTGTGCACGATCGCCACCGCGTGCGCGGCGTCGGTCTCGGCGCGGGTCTGGTCGCCGAGGATTCCGAAGGCCAGCACCGCCGTGGCGATGGGACCGTGATCGGCGACGACCGAGGCGACCAGCGTGCCGTGCGACGCCAGGTCGTCGGCGTCGAACTCCATGGTGTGCACCGCGGCCGCGCCGGCGGCTTCCAGCGCGGCGACCTGCTCGTCGAGTTGGTCGGCTCTGCGCGCGGCCAGCACCACCGCCGCCCCGGGCGCCAGGAGCCGCGCCAGCTCGACGCCGATCTCGCTGCGGCCGCCCAGGATTAGTACTGGACCCGCGCCCGTGTCGTCCACGGCTGCGATTATGACCTGCGCTAGCGTGAGCGGTGATGGCGAATACCACTACCCGGCTCACAGACGATGCGCTGGCGTTTCTGTCCGAACGGCATCTGGCCATGCTGACCACGCTGCGAGCCGACAATTCACCGCATGTCGTTGCGGTGGGTTTCACCTTCGACCCCACGACGCACATCGCGCGGGTCATCACCAGCGGCGGCTCGCAGAAGGCGGTGAACGCCGACCGCGGCGGGATGGCGGTACTCAGCCAGGTCGACGGCGCGCGCTGGCTTTCGCTGGAGGGCCGTTCCAAGGTGAACAGCGATGTCGACGCCGTCCGCGATGCCGAGCTGCGGTACGCCCAGCGCTATCGCACCCCGCGCCCCAACCCGCGTCGGGTGGTCATCGAGGTCCACGTCGAGCGGGTGCTGGGGTCGTCGGACTTGCTGGAGCGCGGCGAGCAGTAGCGCGATTCGCTTCAAGTCGGTGCTTTACCGAACTATCGCGGCTCGAAGAGCGGTTTCCCATTGGGATCGACGGCCGAACTTTCAATTTGGTCAATTGTCGCCGTTAAATATATTGCGAGTCTTTTGAGTTCCGCTGTTGCAGTGACTCTGTCAGCGCTGCTGATAGCTACCGTTGAGCCATCGGAGGCAACCAGGGCAAAGCGCTGAGTACCTTCAAATTCGCGAGTTTCGATACTGTAAGCTGATTCCAAACCATTGTTCGAAATCGGCACAGCTACCCGGGGTAAACCTCTAATGCTGCGGATGTGCAACCCGAACCGTCCGAACAGGTACTTCTCGATCGTGCGCATGGACTGAGCGGCTAAAATGAAATGCTCAGGTCCCATTCGGTCTGAATCGGTAACAACAAACCAGCGGTCCTGGTTTTTCCCTATAAAGAGGCGAATTTCGCCTAAGGCTGCCCAAAAAATGGCTCGTCCGTCATCCGTACTTTTTCCGGGCGTGAGCGTGTAACCCGCTAGCACGGCCCACTGCTCGAGACGCGCGGAGATTTCTATGCTGTCGGTCATTTCAAAACACCAATCTCAGGATCAGCGAGTTCTTCAACCGTCATCACCCTGCCTCCAGAGTTAAAGACTCGTACCTGGATAGAGCCACCGGGCTGACCTACTCCGGGCGCCACTTCCGATGCTTCGATGGTCCATCCGTCGGGTAGATGGTCAAAAGTATAGGCGTTGTAGGGTTCACGTAGAGAATTGACGTGGAGGGCCCGTTCCTCCCACGCTGCCGGTTGACCATGTTCCATAACGCCCAAATACTTGCCATCCGTCCTGCCGATCCGGTCGACTAATGGGCCATAATCTCTTATGTATGATTCAGGATCTGTGTAGGCGACCCGTGTATGTGGTACAGCGCCATCGTTACGCGGGAAATTCGCCCACGCTTCGCCCTGATCACCTATCTTATTGAACCGATCTGCATATTCCTGTTCGGTATAAGCGCGCCCTTGCGGATCACGACCAAATGGTGCTTCAGGGTCACGGATAAGCTTGGCCACGTCACCGTCAATCTTCGTCGGATCGACCGGATCGTCCGTGAAATCCCAATGGTCATCCAGCGGTTCACCGTAGTGCGGGTCAAGCGGGTCATCTGGTAACCGATGCCATCCATCACCGGCGGGCTCGTGTGAATGCACGGGATCTAGGCGTTCGCCGCCCGGAGAATCACCATTGCCCGACCCCGGTGGACCGTCGCCGTCGGGCGGTCGCCCATCTCTGCGGCCACCGGGTGAATCTCCGTCCCCATGCCCTCGCCGACCGCCGCCGCCCGGTGGCTGCCCGTCTGGCCGACCGCCGTTCGGATCGCCGTCGCCGGGCCCGCGCGCTTCTCCGCCATGCGGCGGCTGACCGTCTGGCGGGCCGCCGTCATCGGGGGTGTGCCATGCGCGGCCGGGCGCTGGCATTTCCGCGGGGCGACCGCTTGGAACAGTGAGATGCGATGCAGGGGCCGTGGGACCGGGTCTTGGCGCGCTCGCACCGACCGGCGTGGGCTCAATCGGCGATCCGCTAGGCGCTACCGGCGGCCGCGTCGGCGAATGTTCGGCCAGTTGCGCAACGCCCGCCGGCACACGCTCGCCGGCTGCCGCGGAAACGGCTGGCGGAGCCGACCCTGGCGCCGTAGCCGGTATCGGTTCACGCGCGTCACCCACAGGCATCGGTACCGATTCATGGGGGCGACCCGACGGCACCGACATTGGGTCATGGGGACTACCCGCAGGAACCGATACCGGATCGTGCGGACCACCACCCGCCGGCGCGGCGGCAGCAGGGGCGTCCGCCGGCATCGATACCGGTTCGTGGGGACTACTCGCGATAGAAGGCGAAGGTTCTACCGGGGCCGAGAACGGTTCGTGCGGTCCTGCGGCCGCCGGAGCAGCAGGAGCCTCCGCCGGCGCGGACACCGGATCGTGCGGACCCCCTCCCGCCGGCGGAGGCGGAGCCGCCGGCTCATGCGGACCACCCCCGGCACCGGGTCCAGGCGCCTCCGGGGGCGTTGGCCCCGGCTCGGCAGCGGGACCGTGCGGCGCACCCGGTGCCGCGTCGGGCGGGTGTGGTGTCGCCTCGACGGGGGGCTCGAGCGGCTTTCCGGTTGGCAGACCCACTGGGGCACCACTAGCGGGAGGAGCTTCGATCTTGGGCAAGTCCCCGGTAAGGCCTTCGAGGTTCTTGCCTAGGTCGCCGCCTGTCTTGGAGATATCAGCCAAGGCGCCACGAGCACTCGCAATACCCCGCAGCCCATCGGCCGCTCCCTCACCGGCACGCCCGGCCGCCTCGGCGCCACGTGCAGCCGCCCCAGCACCGTCGGCCGCCGCACCTGCTTCACCAGCACCGGGAGCGAAGAGCGTCGCGACGTCGAAAAGGTTTTCACCCAGACCCAGCCCGGGTCGAGCCGTGCTCCAATCATCAAGGTGCAGCAACGATTTGAGCATTTGCAGGTTAGTTTCTGCAGCTTCTTTGGGGTTCAGGAAGGAGTTGACCAGGCTTCCCTTCCACATGGTTTTGCCCAAGCCGGACCACGTAGCCGCCGCACCCTGTGGATCGACAAAGAACCACTGCGGGCTGAGGTCGGCCAGGCCTTCCACCATGTTGACAGCGCCCTTGAGGACACCCTCGTTCGTATTCGCCCACGTGTCGAACACAGTCGCTACCGGGTTTCCCACTTGCTCACCCAAGAATTGCACGAGGACGCCGCGCACATACTTCTCGGATTTGACGACCAGGCCGTCACCGACCTGCATCACGATTTTGATTCCCTGCTCGAACGCCCGGGCTTCGCGCCCCAACTGGTGCAGCACGGCGTTGATGTCCTGGGCGATCTTCTTGATCTCGTCGATCGCATCACCTTCAAAGATCAAGATCGCGTCATGGACTGGATTAGCTAGTGATCCCAACCGGTGCAATAGATCCCGAATATGGTTTTGGGCCTGATCCACCTCATTCGCGAAACCGTCGAGACTGCTGGCCAGTTTTCCGCACTGCCCGCCTATCTCCCCCATGCAATTGCCGATCTGGGACAAAGCCTCATCTATCTTGCCGGCCTCGGGGATGTGTTGGCCGTCGAAGAGCGACTTCGAAGCGTTGAGCGCGTCCCGCATCCCGCTCGCCGCTGCACCGAAACCCCGCCACCGAGCCGCTGCCGCATGCAGTCCCGCCACGTCGCCGTCAGGCCACACACCGTCGACGAACGACTGCACCACTTCCCACAGCACTGGCGGCGGCGGCCCTGGGCCCAACGTCCCGGGCGGACCCGGGGCCGTGACCTTGACCGGCTCGGCCGGCGACTGCAGCGTGCCGCCACCGCCCCCCAGCGTCGACGCCGCTTCAACGTGTGAATAGTTGGCCGCGCCCTGCTGGATAACAGCTCCGGAGTGCCGACAGGCATTGATCGCCGCCGCCGCGGCCTTTAGCAGCGATCCGGCCGCGTCCTGATAAGCCAGGCCGAACACCTCACCGGCCAGGTCATGGCCCGTGTTGGCCGCAAAACCTGCAGTCAGGACTGTCAGATTTGCGGCCAAGCCATCGCCGGCGGCCACAACCGCGCTGCCCGCAGCGAACATCGCCTCGGGATCAACCGCCAACGGAGCCACGCGCGAAATTCTCGTCGAGACCGCGCGCCGCCGCTATTCACCCAATGATCGCTTTGCCAAGCTAGCCACAACGGCTGGAGCGCCACAACTCATTCATCAACAGCCCGTTCGGCCAACGTGATGCGGTGCCGTCCCACCGACACAGCCAAGGTCGGTTCGGCCGGCTGACCGTCGAGTTGCACGCTGACCCCGGCGGGCAGCCCACTCAACGTGATTCGCGCGGCGGTGTCGGTGGCCACCGTGATCGTCGACGCCGGTAACGCGGCCAGTCCGGCGCGCTGGACATCCACCGTGATCCCGGCGACGCCGGTGAGCCGCAGCGTTAGATAGGGCAGCGGACCGACCGTCGGGCCTACCCGCCAGTCCAGTTCGCTGTACACGCCCGGGGTCGGGTCGAAGTTCAGGATGAACCCGCGATGATGCTGAACGGTGTGCGTCGGGTCCGGGCGCGTATACGAACGCGCGTCGACTTCGGCGACGGCCCCGCGCCGCGCCGTCACCGCGGGGTCCGCGGTCAGGCCCGATAGCCACCACACCCGATGCGGCCCGATACCCAGGTCGTCGCGCACCAGCTGCGGATGCCACGCAAACGTGATGTGTCCCGGATCTGCTTGCCGCAAGCCGGTTTCCATGTGGGCGATCGGGTCTTCGAACTTGTCCTGCAACACCCAGGCGATGTGATCCTCGAACGGGTACACCGTGAAGCGGTGCCGGTAGCCCAGTCGGTCGAGTTCGAGCACCTGCTCGGCGGCCGACGCAAACGGCACCAGCTCGTCGACGAGCCCGTGCGCGATGACATAGGGCAACCAGCGGGCGTTCACCAGCAGCTTCCAGGTATCGCCCTCGCGGGCACAGGGCGACTGCGGGTCGAGGTCGGCCGGGATGTCGATGTCGGGAAGCAGCCGTACCCCGCACGTCGGCGGACCGGCCAGCACGACCGCCTGCGAAAACACTTGCGGATAGGTCAAACCCAGCTTGTAGGCCGCATAACCGCCCATCGAGTAGCCCGAGATCACGGTGCGATTGGGATCGGTGCCCAGTTGTTCGGCGGTGCGCGCCCACACTTCCCAGACATCGAGTTCTCCGGTGTCGAAGTACCACGTCGACGGGCCTCGGGCCAGCGGCGTGATCACCACCGAGTCGCGGCCCTCACACAGTTGGTGCAGCAGGCGGGGGTCGATCGCGGCGAACTGGCTCTGCCCCAAGGCGAGCGAATGCAGCAGCAGGGTCAACGGCAGCATCCGGCCCGGCTTGAAACTCGACGGCAGGCACACCGAATACGGCTGCACCCGACCGAGGAACTGCGGCTTTGTGCTCAAGATATCGTCGGCGGCGACGCCCTGGCCCAGCTCGACCGAGGACACGTACCACCGCGTTGAGGGGCCGGTGATCACCGGCTCGGGATCGGTCTCGCCGGCCGCCAGCCGATCCCATGCCACGGTCACGGCGAACTTCGACACGTCGCCACCGGTCAAGGCCTCGGCCTGGGCGGCGTCCGACCAGAAGTTCAGGTGCGGCGGCTCCTGCTCGTTGGTGCGGAACGCGACGTTGTAGACGTTGGGTTGTCCGGGCAGCGCGCCATGCCCGGCGGGCACGTCGGCGAACCCGTCGCCCGCCGCGTTGGCCAGCCCCGCTGCCAGCCGCACCGTCCAAGTGCCGGCCGGCTCCAGCAAGGTCCGCGGCACCTGCGCCAGAAACGTTCGCGATCCCATGTCGACGCTGTGCTGTACCGGCGTCGTGGACTGGGTGGTGAGGTCGATCAGCACGGCGCCACTGCCCGAAACCAGCAGGGCCATGTCGATTCCGGCCGAGCGCACCCCGGCCCCGGCGGGCCACCGCTCCGGCGCGGCCCGGGCGGGGTCGGTGTCGAGGGTGAACAGCGCGATGGGGACCGACGCGTCCAGCAGTGTGTTCCAGTCGATCCGCCACCACGTGTGGGTCGCGGTGAGTCCCATCGCGACACGGAAGATATCGGCGCCGTTGCGGGCCGCCGGGCCGTCGGGATAGATGTAGGTGCCGCGTGGCGGCGCCTGCACCTTCAGGTCGCCGATTGGCAGGCCCGTCGCGCCGTGGTCGTCGTATAGGAAGTCGGTCCAGAACAGGGCACCGCCGGCCACGCGGCCTGCGCCACAGGTGCGTGGAAACTCCTCGCCGAACGGCCATCCCGACGGCACCGGAAGTTGCGGCTCGGGGCGCAGTGCGGCCGGCGGCACCCCCTCGGGCATCCCGTCGACCACGACGAGCTCAGCCGGCGGCGCGGGTGCCGTTGCGGCGGGATGCACCAGGGTGTCGGCGATGTGGCGTGCGATGCGAATCGGAAGGAGAATCAAATCCAGAAGTGACATCAAGCCAAACGTACGCGCCGGTGAGCCCCGGATGCTATGCCACGGGCACCACGATCAGGTCGTGCGGCCGGTTGTTGACGGCCAGGGCGCCGTCCTCGG
The DNA here is from genome assembly GCA_963820045.1 of uncultured Actinomycetota bacterium. GTDB lineage: Bacteria > Actinomycetota > Actinomycetes > Mycobacteriales > Mycobacteriaceae > Mycobacterium. Next base: position 578,309 of record CAWFYN010000004.1, on the reverse strand, counting down.
TCACGACGACGATGTCCTCGATTCGGGCGCCCCAACGTCCCGGGAAATAGATGCCCGGCTCGATGGAGAAGGCCATGCCGGCGGCCAGTGGCAGGCCGTTGCCCGCGACCATGTAGGGCTCCTCGTGTACCGACAGCCCGATGCCGTGGCCGGTGCGATGCACGAAGACTTCGGCAAGGCCCGCGTCGGCCAGCACGTCGCGGGCGGCGGCGTCGACCTGCTCGGCGGTCACGCCCGGACGCACTGCATCAACGGCCGCCTGCTGCGCCCGCTGCAGCACCGAATACTGCTGCGCCACCTCGGTTTTCGGCTCACCGATGCTGTAGGTGCGCGTCGAGTCCGAGTGATACCCGGGCTCGTAGGCACCGCCGATATCGACGACGACGATGTCACCGACTTGCAGTTCGCGATCCGAGAATCCGTGGTGCGGGTCGGCGCTGTGCGGCCCGGAGCCGACGATGATGAACGCCACCTCCGAATGGCCCTCCGCGACAATCGCTTCCGCGATGTCGTTGGCCACGTCGGCCTCGGTCCGGCCGGGCACCAAAAACTCGGGCACGCGGGCGTGCACGCGGTCAATGGCCGCGCCGGCTTTGCGCAGCGCGTCGATCTCGCACTCCTCCTTGATCATCCGTAGCGTGCGCATCACGTCGGTGGCCAACACAGGCAGCACGCCGAGCACACCGGCCAGCGGCAGCAGGTGCAGTGCCGGCATGGAATCGGTGACAGCCGTCGCGGCCGGAGCGCCAACCAACGCCGCACCCACCAATTGGTAGGGGTCCTCGCCGTCGACCCAATCCCGCACCGCCAGCCCCAGTTCCGCAACCGCCGATTCCTTCAGCGAGGCCAGCTCCAGCCGCGGCACCACCACCGTTGGGTCACCGTGGGCCGGCAACACCAGCGCAGTGAACCGCTCGAGCGTCTGGGCGCGCGACCCGACGAGGTAGCGCAGGTCGTACCCCGGCGTGATCACCAGCCCGGATAACCCGGCGTCGGCGGTCGCGGCGGCCGCCGACGCCAGCCGGCGGCCATATACCCCTGCGTCGAACCGATGAGATTCCATGGCAGCCAGGCTAACCGCGCAGCCGACGCCGCTGGCAGGATAGCGGCATGCCCGCACCGCTATTGCTGCTCGACGGGGCCAGCATGTGGTTCCGGTCGTATTTCGGGGTGCCGTCCTCGATCACCGCCCCCGACGGCCGGCCGGTCAACGCCGTGCGCGGATTCATCGATTCGATGGCCGTGGTGATCAACCAGCAACGCCCCAGCCGGCTGGTGGTGTGCCTGGACCTGGATTGGCGGCCGCAATTCCGGGTGGACCTCGTCCCGTCCTACAAGGCGCATCGCGTCGCGGAGACGGAGCCCGAGGGTTCACCGGACGTCGAAGAGGTCCCCGACGACCTGACTCCGCAAATCGACATGATCATGGAGCTGCTGGACGCCTTCGGGATCCCGACCGGGGGCGCCGAAGGTTTCGAGGCCGACGATGTGCTCGGCACGCTGGCCGCCCGCGAGCGCCAAGACCCAGTGGTGGTGGTCAGCGGGGACCGCGATCTGCTGCAGGTGGTGTCCGACGACCCTGTCCCGGTCCGGGTGCTCTACCTCGGCCGCGGGCTGAGCAAAGCCACGCTGTTCGGGCCGACGGAGGTCGCCGAACATTACGGCGTGCCGGAGCATCGGGCCGGGCCGGCGTACGCCGAGTTCGCGCTGATGCGCGGCGATCCGTCCGATGGCCTGCCGGGCGTGCCTGGTGTCGGGGAGAAGACGGCGGCGACCCTGCTGGCTCAGCACGGGTCGCTGGAAGAGATCCTGGCAACCGCCAACGACCCGAAATCGAAGATGGCCAAGGGCCTGCGCTCGAAACTGCTGGGTGCCACCGCCTACATCGAGGCCGCCGGACCGGTGGTGCGGGTGGCCACCGACGCGCCCGTCAGCCTGTCGACCCGGACCGATGCGCTACCGCTGACGGCCGACGACCCGCAGCGCACCGCCAAGCTGGCGACCAAACTGGGCGTCGGGTCTTCGATAGCCCGCTTGCAGAAAGCGCTCGACGCGCTGCCGGCGTAACCGACTACTGGGGGCGGCCGACCTCGTAGGTGCCCTTGTTGTCTTGGAAGGTCACCGTCACGTGCTTGGGGGCGCCGTCGACGCTGACGTCGCAGTCGAAAGTGGCGCCCTTTTTGACGGTGGGATTCTGCCCGTGGTTGCACTTGACGTTTTGGACGTTCTTGGCGCCGTAGCCGTTGGTCTCATCCGACAGGACCTGCTGCACGCCGGCCTGCGCCTTACCGACGTCCAGCTTGGTGGTGACGAAGAACCCGGGCTGCCAGAAACCGAGCACCAGCACGACCGCGATGAGCAGGAAGGCGATCACCCCGCCCACGCCGAGGATCACCGCCATCGACCGCTTCTTGGCCGGCTGCTGCTCGTAGGGCGGGTACTGCTGCGGGTACTGGCCCGGCTGACCGTACTGACCCGGCTGACCGTACTGACCCGGCTGACCGTACTGACCGGGCTGGCCGTACTGGCCCGGCTGGCCGTACTGGCCCGGCTGACCGTATTGGCCGGGCTGCGCGTACTGGCCGGGCTGCCCATAGCCGGGCTGCTGCGGGTATTGCTGGGGGTAGGCCTGTTCTGCCGGCTGCTGGTACTGCGGGTATTCGGCAGGCGGCGTGTAGGCCGGGGCCTGCCACGTCGCCTCCTGGCCCGGCTGCTGCTGCCAGGGTGAACCGACTTGGGTCGGGTCGGAGGAGTGATCGCTACCTTGGCCGGGCGGTTGCCACTGCTGCTCCGGTCCCTGCGGTCCGCTCATCGTCTCTCCTCAGCCCCTCGTGTCTTGGCACAAAATATCGCGTGGTGATCTACGGTAGCTCCGGCTCAGCCTACCCGGCGTCAACAGCGACGACGCCGCGCCGAACGTCATTGATGGCGCGCTTGGCGGTGGTCCGCAGCTCAGCATCCGGGGCGGCGTTGCGGACCTGGTCCAACAAATCGAGCACCTGGCGGCACCAGCGCACGAAATCGCCCGCCAACAGCGGCGAGCCGGTGCCGGCCGGGTCGACGGCGGCCAGCGCTCCGGCCAGGTCTCCGGTCTCGGCCCAGCGATAGATGACGTTGGCGAAACCGTCGTCTGGTTCCCGACTGGGCGCGATCCGGTGCGTCTGCTCGTCGGCGCGCAGCGCGTACGACAGCCGCGCCGTTTGCTGCAGCGCCTGCCGCACTCGCTGGGTGGGCGCCTCGGCGGCGAATGCCGCCCGCGGGCCTTCGCTACCCCGGCTCTCATACAGCACGGCCGAGACCACCGCCGCCAACTCGGCCGGCTTGAGATCGGCCCACGCGCCGGTGCGCAGGCATTCGGCGACCAAGAGGTCGCTCTCGCTGTAGATGCGGGCCAGCAGCCGGCCGTCGTCGGTGACGCGGGGATCGGTGTCCGGGCCCTGGATGAAGCCGCGCTCGGTGAGTAGGCCGACGATCCGGTCGAAGGTTCGCGCCAGCGAATTGGTCGCGGCGGCAACCTTTTTCTCCAACTGCGCGTTGTCCCGTTCGACGCGCAGGTAGCGCTCGGCCTGCCGGACCTGGGACTCCAGGGTGGGGCTGTTGTGCGACGGGTGCCGACGCAGCTCCTCCCGCAACGACGCCAACTCCGGGTCATGAAAGGCGCCGTCGTCCTCCCCCCGGCCGCTGCGGCGCCTGGCCGGAATGTCCAGCCCGGCGGCCGCAGACCGCAGCGCCGACGCCAGATCACGCCTGACCCGGGGCTGGCGGTGCTCGACCCGCTTGGGCAACGGCATCGAACCGACCGGAGCCGACGCCGCCGGGTAGTCGGCCGTCGAAATCCGCCCCGCCCAGCGGTTTTCGGTGAGCACCAACGGGCGCGGGTCCTCACCATCGCGGGCCGATTCCAGCACCACCGCCAGCCCGCCGCGCCGGCCGTGGGTGATGTTGATGATGTCGCCTCGCCGCAGCGCGGCCAGCGCATCGCTGGCCGCCTGCCGCCGCTGCAGCCGCGACGCGCGGGACTGCGCGCGCTCCATTTCGGAGATGCGCGCGCGCAGCCGGGCGTAGTCGAGGATCGGCGCCTGCGGGCCGCCCAACTCGGTTGCGATCTCGGCGAGCATCGCGTTACCGCGCTCGATACCGCGGACGAGGCCGACGACGGACCGGTCGGCCTGATACTGGGCGAACGACTGCTCCAGCAGCAGATGGGCCTGCTCGGGGCCCATCCTGTGCACCAGGTTGATCGTCATGTTGTACGACGGGGCGAACGAGCTGCGCAGCGGGAAGGTGCGGGTGGAGGCCAGACCCGCGACCGCGGACGGTTCGGTGCTTTCTTCGGCGGGATTCCACAGCACCACCGCGTGGCCCTCGACGTCGATTCCGCGCCGCCCGGCGCGGCCGGTCAGCTGCGTGTACTCCCCCGGCGTCAGCGGCATATGCTGCTCGCCGTTGAATTTCACCAGCCGTTCGAGCACCACCGTGCGGGCGGGCATGTTGATGCCGAGCGCCAACGTCTCGGTGGCGAACACCGCCTTGACCAGGCCGGCGGTGAACAGCTCCTCGACGGTGTGCCGGAACACCGGCAACATCCCGGCGTGGTGGGCCGCCAGACCGCGCAGCAGCCCCTCTCGCCACTCGTAGTAACCGAGGACCGTCAGGTCGGCGTCGGCAAGATCGCCACACCGGTGCTCGATCACCTCGGCGATCTGCGCCCGTTCCTCGTCGGTGGTCAATCGGAGCGGCGAGCGCAGGCACTGCTGGACGGCCGCGTCGCAGCCGGCGCGGGAGAACACGAATGTGATCGCCGGCAGCAGCCCCTCGGAGTCCAGGGTCGCGATCACGTCCGCCCGCCCGGGCGGGCGGTAGAAGCGCGGCCGGCCGGGGCCACCGCGCCCGGCGCCGCGCCTTCCCGAATCCCGGCGGGGACCACGCCAGTCCGACATGCGGTCCGCCTCGCGGCGGTGCGCGATGTGGCGCGCCAAGTCGGGATTGACGCGTGGCTCGCGGACGGCGGCCGGCTGCTCGCCGGCTTCCGATCTCCGGTAGTCGAACAGGTCGAAGAGGCGTTTGCCCACCAAGACGTGCTGCCACAACGGCACCGGCCGGTGCTCGTCGACGACGACGGTCGTATCGCCCCGCACTGTCTGAATCCAGCCGCCGAATTCCTCGGCGTTGCTCACCGTCGCCGACAGGCTGACCACCCGCACCTCGTCGGGCAGGTGGAGGATCACCTCCTCCCACACCGGGCCGCGCATCCGGTCGGCCAGGAAGTGCACCTCGTCCATCACCACATAGGAAAGCCCTTGCAGCGCAGGCGAATCGGCGTAGAGCATGTTGCGCAGCACCTCGGTGGTCATCACCACCACCGGAGCATCGGCGTTCACCGACATGTCACCGGTCAGCAGGCCGATCCGGTCGCGACCGTAGCGCGCGGTCAGGTCGGTGTGCTTCTGGTTGCTCAGCGCCTTGAGCGGCGTGGTGTAGAAGCACTTGCCGCCGGCGGCCAGCGCCAGGTGCACGGCGAATTCGCCCACCACCGTCTTGCCGGCACCGGTCGGGGCGCAGACCAGCACGCCGTGGCCCCGTTCCAGCGCGACACACGCCCGCTGCTGGAAGCCGTCGAGCGCGAAGGGCAATTCCGCGGTGAACCGGGCCAGCTCGACGAACTCCGTCACGTCCTGTGGCACGGGGGGTTTAGGTGACATCGTCATGTTGGCCGGCGGTGAACGACGGCTCCGGGACCGGCTCGTGTAGCGGTGCGGGCGGCTCGATGATCGATGCCTCGTCGTCGGGAATCAGGGCCTGGGCCTCGCGCTTGGCTTTCCGCTTGTCGTGCAAGCGGGCGAGCTGGATCGCGAACTCGAGGAGCACCGAGAGCGCGAGGCCGAGGGCGGTCATCGAAAACGGATCGGATCCGGGCGTGAACACGGCCGCGAACACGAACATCCCGAAAATCAGACCGCGCCTCCAGGACTTGAGCCGCTCATAGGGCAGCACACCCGTCATGTTGAGCATGACCATCAGCAACGGGAATTCGAAGCTGACCCCGAAGACCACCAACAGGTTGATCAGGAACGCGAAGTACCGGTCCCCGGACAGCGCGGTCACCTGCACGTCGCTGCCGACGGTCAGCAAAAAGCCCAGTGCCTTGGACAGCACGAAGTAGGCCAGCACCGAGCCGCCGACGAACAGCACCGCCGCGGGAATCACGAAGCCGACCGCGAAGCGGCGTTCCTTTTGGTACAGCCCAGGCGTGATGAACGCCCAAAGCTCGTAGAACCACACCGGACAGGCCAGCACGACCCCGGCGGTCAACCCGACCTTGAGCCGCAACATGAACTGGTCGAACGGCGCCGTGGCCAGCAGCCGGCATTGGCCGTCGGCGCTGATGCTCGCGCGCGCCGATTGGGGCAGCGAACAGTAGGGATGGCGCAGCCACTCGCCGAGGCTTTCCAGTCCGAAGATCGAATGCGAGTACCAGACGAACCCGAAGATCGTGGTGACCAGGATGGCGGCCAGCGAGAGCAGCAGCCGGGTGCGCAGCTCGGTCAGGTGGTCGACGAGCGACATCGTCGCATCGGGATTGCTGCGGCTGCGCCTGTTACGCGGATTGAGGCGCTTCAGCACGCCGGCAGTGCGCGCTGAAACCTTGAAAACTTTCACGACGCTCGTTCAGTGGCGTTCGGGCACCGCGACGATGATGGCGGGCTAAGCGGGGCGTGCTTCGGATTGCCCCTGCTCGGTAGCGGCCGGAGCGTCGACTCGCTGCGACTGCACGGGAGTGGGGTTCGCCGCCACGGAGGGGGCGCTCTTCGTGTCGAGTGCAGACGGCTCCGATTTGTCCTCGCCCTGCATTTCGCGCAGCTCAGACTTGAAGATGCGCATCGACTTGCCCAACGAACGCGCTGCATCGGGGAGCTTCTTGGCACCAAACAGCAGGATCACCACCACCGCGAGGATCGCCCAGTGCCACGGACTAAGACTGCCCACTTTGATTACCTCCAGACGTCTACCCGATGCTACCGCAGTGCGGCGGTACACCGGGCCGCCCGCGCCGTGGCCTCAGGGGGCAAGCGCCTGGTAGGACTCCAGGGCCGCCGCTGCCGCATCCCGGACACGTCCTGCGAGTGACTCCGGTTCAACCACCCGCACGGCCGAACCGAAGCCCAGCACCAGGCGTGTCATCCAGTCCTCGGAGGCATAGGTCATCACCGCCTCGCAGGACCCGTCCGGCAACTCGCTCACCTCGCGCATGGGGTAGTACTCGAACATCCACGACGCCGAGGGCGCGACCTGAAGCTTCGCCGACGGCAGCGCCGGATCGCCGTCGAACAGTGACGTGTCCGGTGGCGCCTGCACCGCCAATTCGGGCGGAGCCGCCGGCTCGCCCAGCTCGGTGGCGTCGACGATCCGGTCGAAGCGGAACAGCCGGACCCCTTCGGCTTCGCGTGACCAGCCCTCCAGGTAGCTGTGGCCGCCGATCAGCAGCACCCGGATGGGGTCGACGATCCGGCTGGTCAGGGTGTCATGCGACGCGGAGTAATAGTCGATGGCCAGCGCGTGTTTGTACTGCACCGCCGTGCGCACCGCGGCCGCGGCGCGACTCTCCGCGGGTGCTTGCTCGTCGACCGCCGGCGCCGAGCCGGTGGCGTCGTGCCCGATGGCGCCGGCCGCGGCCTCGATCTTGGCGATCGCGCTGCGCGCCGCCTCAGGATCGACGACGCCGGGAATGTCGGCGAGCGCCCGCAGCGCCACCAGCAGGCCGGTGGCCTCCGGCGACGTGAGCTTGAGCGGCCGGTCGATGCCCGCGGAGAAGGTCACCTCGATGGTGTCGCCGGCGAACTGGAAATCGATCAGGTCACCCGGGTCGTAGCCGGGCAGGCCGCACATCCACAGCTGGTTGAGGTCCTCTTCCAGTTGCTTGGCGGACACCCCGAGGTCGGCTGCCGCCTTGGTCCGGGTGACCCGCGGGTTGGCCTGGAAGTACGGCACCATGTTGAGCAGCCGGATCAGGCGGGTCGACACAGCAGTCATCGGCGCTCCGCCCCGCGAGCGGGTGGTGCCCCCACCTCATCCACGTGGGCGCCCAGCCGCGCCAGCACGTCCTCGCGCAGAGACTGCGGCTCGAGCGCGACGGCGTCGGCCCCGTAGCCGGCGATGTCGCGGGCCAGCCGGTCGCTGGATCCGATGTCGAGTTCGATCACCTCGCCATCGCGGCCGCCCAGTTGCCGCGGGCCGGTGGACCTCCCGGCGCGGCGCAGCGCGGTGGCCCGCCCATCTGCGACCCACACCCGTGCCTGGCCACCCGTGGGCGTCTCGGCGACCGTGCGGGCCACGATCTGGCGCAGGTCGACATCCTCGGGCACCACGACCGCCCCGGGTGGGCCGATCGGCCTGACCTCGGCGCCGATCCGTGAGAGCCGGAAGGTGCGGGTGGCGTCGCGGTCGCGGTCGTGGCCCACCAGATACCAGCGGCCCTTCTGGGTGACGACGCCCCACGGCTCCACGGTGCGCATGCTGTACGGCTCGGCGCGCGACGGCCGGTGCGGGAACTGCACCGCGTGCCGGGAATCGATGGCCGACAACAGGATTCCGAGAACCTCCTCCGATCCCCGCAGCCCCGGCACGCCCGCCGGGGAGGCGATGGCCACCGGCGCCCCTATATCGACGGGTTCGACGTCCACCCCGGCGGCGCGCAGCTTGAGCAACGCACCCTGGGTGGCGGTGATCAGCTCGGGCGACTCCCACAGTTGCGTCGCGACCGCTACCGCGGCCGCCTCGTCGGGAGTCAGGTCGACGGCCGGCAGCGAGTAGGCGTCGCGGTTGATTCGGTAGCCCTCGGTGGGATCCCAGGCCGACGCCCTGCCGACCTCGAGAGGGATACCCAGATCGCGCAGCTCGTTCTTGTCACGCTCGAACATGCGCGAGAACGCCTCGGCGCTGGGGCTGTCCGCGTAGCCGGCCACGCTGGACCTGATCTTCTCCGCGCTGATGTAGCCGCGGGTGGAGAGCAGGGCGATGACGAGATTGACCAACCGCTCGACTTTCGAGGTCGCCATTCGCACCAGGTTATCGCTGGCGCTCACCATGCGCCTGCACCGGCCTGCGAGCCGCAGTGTTCACAATCGCCACATCAGTCACTATCGCGGCGGTACCACTGCTTCTGGAAATTTGATAGCGCCCGCGCTATCGCGTTTTGCGACTCGACCACCGTCAGCCACCGTGGGGCTGGTGTGACCGATGCGACCAATGGTGAGCGGTCGGGTTACATGCTGGCGATCAGCCGCTTGACCCGCTCGTCGACCGCCCGGAATGGGTCTTTGCACAGCACGGTGCGCTGCGCCTGGTCGTTGAGCTTGAGGTGCACCCAGTCGACGGTGAAGTCACGGCCCGCGGCCTGGGCGGCGCTGATGAACTCGCCACGGAGCCGGGCGCGGGTGGTCTGCGGCGGATGGTCGACCGCCTCCGCGATCTCCTCGTCGGTGGTGACGCGTGCCGCAAGGTCCTTGCGCTGCAGCAGGTCGAACACGCCGCGCCCACGTTTGATGTCGTGGTAGGCCAGGTCGAGCTGGGCGATCTTGGGATCGGACAGCTCCATGTTGTAGCGGTCCTGGTAGCGCTGGAACAACTTGCGCTTGATCACCCAGTCGATTTCGGTGTCGACCTTGGCGAAATCCTGGCTTTCGACGGCGTCGAGCTGACGGCCCCACAGGTCGACGACCTGCTCGATCTGGGCGTTGGGCTCCCGAGTCTGCAGGTGTTCGACGGCGCGGCTGTAGTACTCGCGCTGGATGTCGAGCGCGCTGGCCTGACGCCCGCCGGCCAGCCGAACCGGCCGGCGGCCCGTGACGTCGTGGCTGACCTCACGGATGGCACGGATGGGGTTGTCCAGCGAGAAGTCCCGGAACGGAACGCCCGCCTCGATCATCTCCAGCACCAGCGCCGCGGTGCCCACCTTGAGCATGGTGGTGGTCTCGCACATGTTGGAGTCGCCGACGATCACGTGCAACCGCCGGTACTTCTCGGCGTCGGCGTGTGGCTCGTCGCGGGTGTTGATGATCGGCCGACTGCGGGTGGTGGCCGAGGAGACACCTTCCCAGATGTGCTCGGCGCGTTGAGACAGGCAGAACGTCGCCGCCTTGGGGGTCTGCAGCACCTTGCCGGCCCCGCAGATCAGCTGGCGAGTGACCAGGAACGGCAGCAGCACGTCGGAGATCCGGGAGAACTCACCGGCCCGCACGATCAGGTAGTTCTCGTGGCAGCCGTAGGAGTTGCCCGCCGAATCGGTGTTGTTTTTGAACAGGTAGATATCGCCGCCGATGCCCTCGTCGGCGAGCCGCTGCTCGGCGTCGATGAGCAGGTCTTCCAGCACCCATTCACCGGCGCGGTCGTGGGTGACCAGCTGCACCAGGCTGTCGCACTCGGCCGTCGCGTACTCGGGGTGGCTGCCCACGTCCAGGTAAAGACGGGCACCGTTGCGCAGGAAAACGTTGGAGCTGCGCCCCCAGGACACGACCCGCCGGAAGAGATAACGGGCAACCTCGTCCGGGGACAGGCGTCGGTGGCCGTGGAAGGTGCAGGTGACACCGAACTCGGTCTCGATGCCCATAATTCGTCGCTGCACGTAATCGAGGGTACTGGTTGTCTGATCGAGAGCGTGAGGAAGCCGCGCCCACGGGTCCCGACGAGTTTCGCGCGGCCCCCGATCGGCGGCAGTCACGCCACTGCAAGGGCTCACCAGCATTGTGGGCACGAGCGACCCTAGAGCCGCTCGGGACCGATGGGGTATGTGCGCTCTCGGTGTTCTGCCCACAGCGAACACGGGGCGCCGATCGATGCAGCCCGATTCAGCCCGCGGAGTCGCCGTTGGAACCCGGCGCTTCGCCGCCGGATTCCGGCTGCTTCGAATCCCCCTCGTGCAGCAGGTTTTCCAAGGTGGCTCGGTTGATCCGCCGGAACGCACGTCGCGGCCGATTGACGTCCAGGATGGCAACCTCCAGGCTGCCGACGTCCGGAGAGGGCTGATCCCCGCCGTTACCCTCCGCAGTGCCGGCTCGCAGCGCCTTCACGGCGATCTGCGTGGCGTCGCGCAGGTCCGCGTTCTCGGCGTAGGAGTCCTTGAGCGCGGTGGTGATCGGCTCGGTGGTACCGCCCATCACCACGAAATGCGGCTCATCGGCGATCGACCCGTCGTAGAGGATCCGGTACAGCTCAGGCGGTTTCGTCTCGCCGTAATGCGCGACCTCGGCGACGCACAACTCCACCTCGTAGGGCTTGGCCTGCTCGGTGAAGATGGCGCCCAAGGTTTGCGCGTAGACGTTGGCCAGCTGGCGGCCCGTGACGTCCCGGCGATCGTAGGCGTAGCCCCGGGTGTCGGCGAACTGGATTCCGCCGCGGCGCAGATTGTCGAATTCGTTGAACTTGCCCGCGGCCGCGAAGCCCACGCGATCGTAGAGCTCACTGATCTTCTGCAGGGACCGCGACGGGTTCTCCGCCACGAAGAGCACACCACCTGCGTAGACCAGCGCCACCACGCTCTTGCCGCGCGCGATGCCTTTGCGTGCGAGCTCGCTGCGCTCGCGCATCGCCTGTTCTGGCGATATGAAATAAGGAAAGCTCACTTCTCACCGCCATCGGGGCCGAAAGTGTCTGCACGCGAACGACTTTCGATGATCTCGCGGGCCAGCTCGGCGATCCGGCTCTCGGGCACCTCGACCGCCCCGTCGGCGTTGATGGTGATCGCCGTCGGGTAGATACCGCGCACCAAGTCGGGTCCGCCCGTGGCGGAATCGTCATCGGCGGCGTCGTACAGCGCCTCGACGGCCACCCGCAGCCCGGAGTCGGCATCGACGACCCGCGAGTACAACTTCTTGATGGACGACTTGGCGAAGATCGAACCCGAACCCACTGACTGATAGCCCTCTTCTTCCACGTTCCAGCCGCCGGCGGCGTCGAACGAGACGATCCGGCCGGCGCCCTCGGGGTCGGGCGCGTGGATGTCGTAGCCCGCCAGCAGCGGCAGAGCCACCAGTCCCTGCATCGCGGCGGCCAGGTTCCCGCGCACCATGATCGCGAGCCGGTTCACCTTGCCGGCAAACGTCAGCGGCACGCCTTCGAGCTTCTCGTAGTGCTCGAGCTCCACCGCGTAGAGGCGGGCGAACTCGACGGCAATGGCCGCGGTGCCCGCGATGCCGGTGGCGGTGTAGTCGTCGGTGATGTACACCTTCTTCACGTCGCGCCCGGCGATCATGTTGCCCTGGGTCGAGCGCCGGTCACCGGCGATGACAACGCCACCGGGATATTTCAGGGCCACGATCGTGGTGCCGTGCGGCAGCTGCGAGCCGGCCGCACCCTGCGCGCCGCCGCCGACGCCCGCCGGCAGAAGTTCCGGCGCTTGACGGCGCAGGAAGTCAGCAAACGACGACAGGTCGAGGGCGGGGTTTCGCGGGAGTGCGGAGTTAGTGGACAGGCGATCGGAGAAGGGCCAGGTCACTGTCCGCCCTTTTGGACGTATGCGCGGACAAAATCTTCGGCGTTCTCTTCAAGGACGTCATCGATCTCGTCAAGCAGATCGTCGGTCTCCTCGGCTAGCTTCTCGCGGCGCTCCTGGCCCGCGGCCGTGCTGTCGGCGAAATCGTCGTCGTCGCCACCACCACCGCCACGCTTGGTCTGCTCCTGAGCCATCGCCGGCCTCCTGCTTCATCTGAACCTGTTCAGCGGCTTGCCTAGTTCCTGGCCACACTGCCCCGCTGGTATTTCTCTACCCTACCGGTCAACCGCGACGTTCCCGGGTTTAACCGGCTTAGCTGGTGAGTTGTTCCACCAGTTCGGCGGCGCTATCCACCGAGTCCAGCAGCGCTCCGACGTGCGCCTTGCTGCCGCGCAGGGGCTCTAGCGTCGGAATGCGTACCAGCGAATCGCCGCCCAGGTCGAAGATCACCGAGTCCCAGCTGGCCGCGGCGATATCGGCACCGAACCGGCGCAGGCACTCGCCGCGGAAATACGCGCGCGTGTCGGTCGGCGGGTTATCCACCGCCTCGAGCACCTGGTGTTCTGTCACCAAGCGCTTCATCGAGCCGCGCGCGACGAGCCGGTTGTACAGGCCTTTGTCCAGGCGGACGTCGGAATACTGCAGATCCACGAGATGCAGCCGGGGCGCCGACCAGCTCAAATTTTCCCGTTGCCGGAAACCCTCGAGCAGGCGCAGCTTGGCGGGCCAGTCGAGTATCTCGGCGCATTCCATCGGATCCCGCTCGAGCTGGTCGAGCACGTGCGCCCAGGTCTCCACGATGTCGGCCGCGCGGGGGTCGGGGTCGCGGCTGTCCACCAGTTTGGCCACCCGATCCAGGTAGATCCGTTGCAGCGCAAGGGCGGTCAATTCACGACCGTCGGCCAGGGCCACGGCAACCCGCAACGAGGGATCGCGGCTGATCGCGTGGACCGCATGCACCGGCCGGGCCAGCACCAGGTCGCTGAGGTCTATCCCGTGTTCCGGGCCGACTTCGATCAAGTCCAGCACCAGCGCCGTCGTGCCTAGTTTCAGATAAGTCGACGTCTCGGCGAGGTTGGCGTCGCCGATGATGACGTGCAGCCGGCGGTACCGGTCGGCGTCGGCGTGCGGTTCGTCGCGGGTGTTGATGATGCCGCGCTTGAGCGTGGTTTCGAGGCCGACCTCGACCTCGATGTAATCGGAGCGCTGGCACAGCTGGAAGCCGGGCTCGTCACCGGAGGGCCCGATGCCGACCCGGCCGGAGCCGGTGACCACCTGTCGGGACACCAGAAAAGGGGTCAGGCCTGCGATGATGGACGAAAACGGCGTCTGCCGCGACATCAAGTAATTTTCGTGCGCGCCGTAAGAGGCGCCCTTGCCGTCGACGTTGTTCTTATAGAGCTGCAATTTGGCGGCTCCGGGCACGCTGGCGACGTGGCGGGCGGCGGCCTCCATGACGCGCTCGCCGGCCTTGTCCCAGATCACCGCGTCCAGGGGGTCGGTGCACTCGGGCGCCGAGTATTCGGGGTGGGCGTGGTCGACGTATAGCCGCGCCCCGTTGGTCAAAATCATGTTGGCCGCACCGACCTCGTCGGCGTCGACCACCGGCGGCGGGCCGGCCGACCGGCTCAGATCAAAACCGCGGGCGTCCCGCAGCGGAGATTCCACCTCGTAGTCCCAGCGGGTGCGCTTCGCGCGCTGGATGCCGGCAGCGGCGGCATAGGCCAGGACGGCCTGTGTCGAGGTGAGGATCGGGTTGGCCGTCGGGTCCGAAGGTGATGAAATGCCGTACTCGACCTCCGTCCCGATAATCCGTTGCATGGCCTAAGCGTAGGCCCGCCGACGATGCGGCCCGCGCGGCGGGGCGAGGAGGAGGCGGGCAATCGGGCCCTGCCCGCCGACGATGCGGCCCGCGCGGCGGGGCGAGGAGGAGGCGGGCAATCGGGCCCTGCCCGCCGACGATGCGCCCGCGCTGGGGGAACCGCCCAGCCGCGAAGCGGCGAGGGGGACGGGGCGGGCAACCGGCGGATGTCTGCAGTCGCCCAACTACCAGCGCGGGCGACTGGCCCGCCGTAGGGTGACCCGGCATGGACCTAACTCTGCGCCGCACGCCGCGCCGCCGAGGTCCGGCGGGCGGTGCGGCTGAAAGCTGGTTCCTGGAGCGGGGTTTGCCGTCCGTACTGACCAGGCGCGCACGGTGGCGGCGGCTCTGGCCGCGCTCGGCGCCCATGCTGGCGGCGTACGCGACGCTGCAGGCCTGCACCCTGCCGGTGTATCTGATCACCGGCGGCCACGACGTCGAAATCACCGGAACGCCAACGACTTCCGAATTGATCGTGCTGGCGATCATCGGCCTCGGCCTCCCGCTGATGGCCCTCGTGGGCTGGCTGGTGTCCCGGTCACGAAGCGGGCGGACACGCGCGGCGGTCGCGTCGGCGTCGGCCCTGCTCGTGGCGTGCGTCGAAGTGGGGACGGCCGATGCCGCGCAGCTGCCACAGCAAGCCGCCGTGCTCGCGGGCGTGTTGATCTTGACCGGCTTCGGTGTCGGCTCGGTGGTCGGCTGGGCGGTGCGCATGATGCTGTCGCATTTCACGATGGTGGGCGCGCTGGCGGTCCGGGCATTGCCGGTCGTGCTGCTGACCGCTTTGGTGTTCTTCAACACCTACGTCTGGCTGATGGCCGCGACGATCAGCGGAAACCGGCTGGGGCTGGCCATGGCGTTTCTGGTCTCCATCGCGGCGGTCTTCGTCGTCTCGGCCACCGTCGAGCGGGTCCGGCCGATGCTGAAGTCGACGGCGGCCCTGCCCGAAGACACCGAGCATCTCGTCGGCACGCCGTTCGCGGCCATGCCGGACGCCGCGCACTGCGCACCGCTGAAGAAGACGGAACGCCTCAACGTGGTTTTCGTTCTGGCCGCCTCCCAGCTCGCGCAGATCTTGGTGGTGGCGGTGGTCACCGGGGCGATCTACCTGATTCTGGGTCTCATCGTGCTCAGCCCCGATCTGCTCAACGAATGGACCCACACGTACAAGAGCACCGCGACCGTGTTGGGATTCACGCTGCCCGTTCCGGATTCGCTGGTGCATATGAGTCTTTTCCTGGGCGCGCTGACCTTCATGTACATCAGCGCCCGCGCGGCCGGCGACGCCGAGTACCGCTCCACCTTTCTGGACCCCCTGATCGGCGACCTGCACACCACGTTGATCGCGCGCAACCGCTACCGTGGCGCCGTCGCGCTGACCGCGGGGGCTGTTGACGGCACCGACGGTAGTGACTAACTTCACCGTGTGTCCGCCCCTGAATCCGACCACGTCGTCGGTAAACACGCACTCGACCTGGCCGGGAAACGCTACGGCGAAGTGCTGCTCGTAACCTCCGGCGAGGCCGGCCCGCAGGCAACGGTTTACAACAGCTTCCCGCTCAACGACTGTCCCGCCGAGCTGTGGTCCGCGCTCGACCCGCACGACATCGCCGCCGAAAACGGCGTGGCCGCGGCCCTGCTCAACGGTCCGCGGTATTGGCTGATGAATGGCATCGAAAAAGAAGCCCAGGGGCCGCAGGTGACGAAGACCTTCGGCGGGATCGAGATGATCCAGCAGGCCACGGTCCTGCTCTCGTCGATGAATCCCGCGCCCTACATTCCCAACAAGGTCAATCGCCACACGGTCTTCGTCTTCAACGCCGGCGAAGAGGTCTACGAACTGATCGACCCCCAGGGACAGCACTGGGTGATGCAGACCTTGAGCCAGGTCACCGACCCCAACCTGTCACGAGCCGACCTGCCGCGACTCGCCGACCGGCTCGACCTGCCGGCGGGGTGGACCTACCAACCGCGGGTGCTCGCCCATGAGCTGCGCGTGGACACGCGGACCCGGGCGGCCCAGGTGCTGCAGGACAATCTGACCAACAGCTATTCGCTGGTGACCGGCTAAGTCGGCGTCGGCTTGAGGCCCTACAGGTACTGGCCGAGGTTGGATTCGGTGTCGATGGCCCGTGATGCGCTCGAACTCTTGCCGGTGACCAGGGTGCGGATGTAGACGATCCGCTCGCCCTTCTTGCCCGAAATCCGCGCCCAGTCATCGGGGTTGGTGGTGTTGGGCAGGTCCTCGTTCTCGGCGAACTCGTCGACGATCGAGTCGAGCAGATGCTGAATGCGCAACCCCGGTTGCCCGGTCTCCAGCACCGACTTGATCGCGTTCTTCTTCGCCCGGTCGACCACGTTCTGGATCATCGCCCCGGAGTTGAAGTCCTTGAAGTACATGACTTCCTTGTCACCGTTGGCGTAGGTGACCTCCAGGAACCGGTTGTCGTCGATCTCGGCGTACATCCGCTCGACGACCTTTTCGATCATCGCCTTGATGCAGGAGGTGCGGTCGCCGCCGAACTCGGCGAGGTCGTCGGCGTGCAGCGGCAGCGTCTCGACTAGGTACTTCGAGAAGATGTCTTGCGCCGCTTCGGCATCGGGCCGCTCGATCTTGATCTTGACGTCGAGGCGCCCGGGCCGCAGAATCGCGGGGTCGATCATGTCCTCGCGGTTGGAGGCGCCGATCACGATGACGTTCTCAAGCCCCTCGACCCCGTCGATCTCGCTCAGCAGCTGCGGCACGACGGTGGTCTCGACGTCCGAGGAGACCCCGGTGCCGCGGGTGCGGAAGATCGAGTCCATCTCGTCGAAGAACACGATCACCGGCGTTCCCTCCGACGCCTTCTCCCGGGCCCGCTGGAAGATCAAGCGGATGTGCCGCTCGGTCTCGCCGACGAACTTGTTCAGCAGTTCCGGCCCTTTGATGTTGAGGAAGTAGGACTTCGCCTCGCGCGCGTCGTCGCCGCGTACCTCGGCCATCTTTTTGGCCAGCGAATTCGCCACCGCCTTGGCGATCAACGTCTTCCCGCAGCCGGGCGGGCCGTACAACAGCACACCCTTGGGCGGCCGCAGCGCGTACTCGCGGTACAGCTCCTTGTGCAGGAAGGGCAGCTCCACGGCGTCGCGGATCTGCTCGATCTGGCGAGTCAGGCCGCCGATGTCCTGGTAGCTGACGTCGGGCACCTCTTCGAGCACCAGGTCTTCGACCTCGGCCTTGGGAATGCGTTCGAACGCGTAGCCGGCCTTGGTGTCGACCAGCAACGAGTCGCCCGGCCGCAGCTTGCGCGGCCGGGTGTCGTCGTTGAGCGCTTCCGGGTGACCCTCCGGCAGGTCCTCGGCCACCAGCGGCTCGGCAAGCCAGACGATCCGTTCCTCGTCGGCGTGACCGACGACCAACGCCCGGTGTCCATCGGCCAAGAGCTCACGCAACGTCGAGATCTCGCCGACGGATTCGAACGTGCCGGCCTCGACCACGGTCAGCGCCTCGTTGAGGCGAACCGTCTGACCCTTCCGCAGTGACGCGATGTCGATGTTCGGCGAGCAGGTCAGACGCATCTTGCGACCCGAGGTGAACACGTCGACCGTGTCGTCCTCATGCGCGCCCAGCAACACGCCGTAGCCACTTGGAGGCTGCCCGAGTCGATCGACTTCCTCCCGCAACGCCAGCAGTTGCTGGCGCGCCTCTTTGAGCGTCTCCATCAACTTCGAGTTGCGGGCCGCAAGCGAGTCAATACGGGCTTCGAGTTGGTGCACATCGCGTGCAGAGCGGGCGCCACCATGCGCCCCGGCTGCATGCTCAAGTTGCTCGCGCAGCAACGCTGCCTCGCGGCGTAATTCTTCCAATTCGGCAGCATCGCTGCTGGACATGCCCGGCTCGCCGGGGGTACCGAATGATTCAGAACGCTCTGAGCCACCCATGTTGCGCTCCTTTCCCACACCGAAATGGCGCGGTGGATACTTCAAAGCTACCGGCGATTGACCAATGATGTGCGTAGTCAAATACCCACGAAAAGTTAAGATTTTCGTCTCGCTGGTAATCTCGGCCACTAATCTCGCTGATCGAAAGGGCGGCCGTGACCGCAAAAAGCCTCGCCACCGGCCTAGTCGGCTCAGCCGACGCCGGGGTGACGACCGCGGATGTGAGTTCAGTTGCACCCGTTGGCCCGACCACGCGGCGCGCGCCCGCTGCTTCGGGAAGCGCCCCAACCCCGCAGCCGGCCTGATCGACTGGATGCACCGGCACCCGTCCGCAGCGTTGAGCGCCGCCATCGTCGTGGCGGCGGTCGGGATCTCGGGGTGTTCGTCGCATCAACAACCCAGGATCGCCTCCTCCATGCCCGCGGCGGCACCAGTCACGTCGAGCGCGGTTGCGGTCCCACCGACTACCCCGCTGCCGACGCCTGAAGCCCTTACCGACATCTTGGCCCGCCTCGCCGACCCGAGCGTTCCCGGTATCAACAAGGTGGGTCTGGTCGAAGGTGCGACTCCCGCGAGCGCGGACACCCTGGACAAGTTCACCAACGCGTTGCGCGACAACGGCTACCTGCCCATGCACTTCGTCGCGCACGACATCGCCCGGTCGGACAAGACTCCCGCCAACGTGGTGGCGACCATCGACGTCAACACCGCCCACCCGGCCAACGCCAGCTTCCACTTCCCCATGGAATTCACGCCCTTCCAAGGCGGTTGGCAGTTGTCCCGGCGAACCGCCGAAATGCTACTGGCGCTGGGCAAGTCGCCGGCGGTGACACCGCCTCCCGGCCCGGCACCGGCCCCGGCTCCCGAGCCGCCCCCCGCGCCGCCACCCGCCCCCGCCCCGGCTCCCGCACCCGCCCCGGAGCCCGGGCCCACACCGGGTCCATCCGGTTGACGCGCGGCATGTGGATCGGCTGGCTCGAGTTCGACGTGCTGCTGGGCGATGTCCGATCACTCAAAGAGAAGCGGTCGGTGATCCGCCCCGTCGTCGCCGAGCTGCAACGCAAGTTCAGCGTCTCGGCGGCCGAGACGGGTTCGCACGAGCTGTATCGACGCGCGGGCATCGGCGTGGCCACGGTGTCCGGCGACCGGGGCCATGCGGTCGACGTCCTGGATGCAGCCGAGCGGCTGGTGGCCGCGCACCCCGAGTTCGAGCTGCTGTCGGTGCGACGGGGCCTGCGGCGCAGCGACGATTAGGACTAGCCGATGGTGGCGACCCGCCGCGCCCGGCTACGCCGCGCTTGCGATCGCCACTAGCCGTCGCGCCCCTCGCGTTTGCGTCCCAACGGCGCCGGCGCGACCACGCCCGGTGCGAGCCGGCGCGTGAAGATCAGGAAGGCGGTGTGCCCGCGCATGGAGTGTTGCGGCCGAACGGCCAGTCCGACGACGTTCCACCCACGTTGCAGCGTCTCCCACGACCGCGGCTCGATCCAACACTGCTGGGCCCGCAGCGCCTCCACGACCCGCGACAGCTGGGTGACGGTGGCCACATAGATGATGAGCACCCCGCCGGGGATCAACAGCCGGGACACGACGTCGAGCACCTCCCACGGCGCGAGCATGTCGAGCACGGCGCGGTCAAAGGAGCCGTCGGGGCGATCGGAGTCGGCGACGTCGCTGACGATGAGCTCCCAGTTGTCCGGCAGCCGGCCATAGAACACCGAGACGTTGCGCCGGGCGTGCTCGGCATGATCGGCGCGCTGTTCGTAGGAGACCACCCGCCCGTCGGGCCCGACCGCGCGCAGCAGCGAGCAGGTCAGCGCCCCCGACCCGGCCCCGGCCTCCAGCACGCGCGCGCCCGGGAAGATGTCGCCCTCGAGCACGATCTGTGCGGCGTCCTTGGGGTAGATCACCTGCGGCCCGCGCGGCATCGACATGATGTAGTCGACCAGCAGCGGGCGCAGCACCAAGAACGCCGCGCCGTTGCTGGACTTGACCACGCTGCCCTGTTCCAGCCCGATCAACGCGTCGTGCGCGATCGACCCGCGATGGGTATGGAACTCGGCGCCGGGCGTGAGCGACATCGTGTAGTGCCGGCCCTTGGCGTCGGTGAGTTGGACGCGTTCCCCGACGGTGAACGGGCCGGTTGCGGACACGCCGTCTAGCGTGCCAGCCGACTCGCCGCTGACGGTGCCCGGGGTTGTCGGCGCCGGGTTCTACGCTGCGGACATGAACGACCAGCCGCAGGCAAGCGCGCGGCCGGGTTCAAAACCGGCTTCAAGACCGGCGCTGTCGCCGTCGCGGGCGGCGGACTTCAAGCAGTGCCCGCTGCTGTACCGGTTCCGGGCGATCGACCGGTTGCCTGAGGCGCCGTCGGCCGCCCAGCTGCGCGGCTCGGTGGTGCACGCCGCCTTGCAGCGGCTCTACGGCCTACCCGCCACGCAGCGCGGTCCCGACACGGCGTTGTCACTGGTGGGGCCCGCCTGGGACCAGGTGATCGCCGCGGCGCCTGACCTGGTCGGCGAGTTCGATCCCGCGCAGCGCAGCCAGCTCCTCGCGGAGGCCGGCGCACTGCTCTCCGGCTACTACCGGCTCGAGGACCCGACCCGCTTCGACCCGCAGTGCTGCGAAGAGCGCGTGGAGGTCGAACTCGCCGACGGCACGCTGCTCCGCGGTTTCATCGACCGGATTGACGTCGCCGCCACCGGCGAGCTCCGGGTGGTCGACTACAAGACCGGCAAGGCGCCGCCTGCCGCGCGCGCCCTGGCCGAATTCAAGGCGATGTTCCAGATGAAGTTCTACGCGGTGGCCCTGCTGCGCACGCGCGGTACGCCGCCCACCCGCCTGCGGCTCATCTACCTCGCCGACGGGCAGGTGTTGGACTACTCCCCGGATCACGACGAGTTGCTGCGTTTCGAGAAAACCCTGATGGCGATCTGGCGTGCCATCCAAACCGCCGGCCGGACGGGTGATTTCCGTCCCAGCCAGTCGCGATTGTGTGACTGGTGCCCCCATCAGCAGCACTGCCCGCTGTTCGGCGGAACGCCGCCGAACTACCCCGGGTGGCCGGATCACGCAGGGGCTCAGGGGATTTCGCAGCAAACCGAGCCAGCGGCATGACCACGCGCACGCCAGCGATGCCGATAGGGTTATTGGCGGGAATATCCGCCGGCTAACCGATCCATCGGCGGGTGCGGTAAGCTGACGTCAACGTTGGCCGCCGAACGGCTTGCCGGCAAGTCGTGATCGATTCGTTATTTCTTCTCAGATCCCCGCGGGGCGCCGAGTCCGAGATGACTAGGTGCGGACCGCACAGCCTCGAGTCGCGACGAACGATGTTGCCATACGGGCAATCTCGCTACCACCGATGCTGTAGGACACTGAAACATGCTTGAAGACAAAACATTTGCTCACCTCGGGGTGAGCCCGCCGTTGGTTGACACGCTCGCTAATGGCGGCGTTCACCGGCCGTTTCCAATCCAGATCGAGACCTTGCCGGATACGCTTGCCGGCCGTGATGTGTTGGGCCGGGGCAAGACCGGGAGCGGAAAGACGCTCGCGTTCGCGATTCCGCTGGTGAGCCGGCTCGACGCCGGCAATCGGCGGCCGGGCAGGCCGACCGGGCTGGTGTTGGCTCCCACCCGCGAACTCGCAACACAAATCGCCCTGGCCATCAAACCCCTTGCCGCGGTTCGGGGCCTGCGCGTGGTCACGATCTTCGGCGGGGTGCCGCAGCACAAGCAAGTTGCGGCGCTGAAGTCGGGCGTCGATATCGTGGTTGCCTGCCCGGGCCGCCTCGAGGATCTGATGAAACAAGGCGTTATCAAACTGAGCGCGGTGCAGGTCACCGTCATCGATGAGGCCGATCATCTAGCCGATTTGGGCTTCCTGCCCACCGTCACCCGTATCTTGGCGGCCACTCCCGCGGGCGGCCAGCGGATGCTGTTCTCGGCCACGCTGGATGCTGCTGTCGACATCCTGGTGAAGCGATTCCTCACCAGCCCGGTGACGCGATCGGTCGCAGAACCGGTCTCCCCGACTCCCGCGATGACGCATCACCTCTTCTGTGTCGACGGCCCACAAGCCAAGAAGGATTTGGTGCACCGGTTGGCCGCGGGAGACTCGCGGCGAATCCTGTTCATGCGGACCAAGCACCAGGCCCGCAAGCTGGCCCGGCAGCTCACCCAATCCGGTATCGCGTCGGTGGAGTTGCACGGCAACCTTTCCCAAGGCGTGCGCGACCGAAACTTGGCGGCGTTCGCGGCCGGTCACGCGCGAGTGCTTGTCGCGACCGACATCGCCGCGCGCGGCGTGCACGTGGACAACATCGAGCTGGTAGTCCATGTCGACCCGCCCCCGGAGCACAAGGCCTACCTGCATCGATCCGGCCGTACGGCCCGGGCCGGCGCCTCCGGCGACGTGGTCACGATCGTGCTGCCCGAGCAGCGCCGGGACACCGAATCGATGATGCGCAAGGCGGCCATCCGCGCCGTTCCCCAGCAGGTCACTGCGGCATCCCCCGTCATCCACGCCCTGGCCGGCCAACCCGTGCCCCGCAAAGTTGCCGCGCCGGTCTCGGCGCCGGTCCGTCGATCCCGGCCGACGGCGGTCGCCTCCAACGGGGCGGCGCGTAGCGGACGTCGCCGGTCCCGTCGCCCCGCCACGGCGTCGCGGTAGCTAGTCGAGCGGTGTCATCTCCTGCAGCAAGGTCGGAATGAGCTCGCTGACGGTGGGATGGATGTGCATGGTGCGCGCCAGCGTGGTGTACGGCGTTTTCGCCGACATGACGTCCAGGATCTCGTGAACGGCCTCGTCGCCGCCGACGCCGAAGATGGCGGCTCCCAGGATCTCCCGGGTATCGGCATCGACCACGACCTTCATAAAGCCTTGCGTCTCACCCTTTTCCACCGCCCGCCCAACTCTGGTCATCGGCCGCTTACCGACCAACGCCTTGCGACCCGAGGCCCGGACTTGGTCGACGGTCATACCGGCGCGCCCCAGCGGTGGGTCGATGTAAAGCGCGTAGGCCGTGATGCGGTCGCTGACCCGGCGGGCGTCACTGTCGAGCAGGTTGGCGGCGACGATCTCGAAATCGTTGTATGAGGTGTGGGTGAAGGCGCCTTTGCCGTTGCAATCACCCATCGCCCAGATGTGGTCGACGTTGGTCTTGAGCTGGTCGTCGACGACGATGTAGCCGCGGGCGTCGGTCTGCACACCGGCCACCTCAAGCCCCAGGTCGTCGGTGTTGGGTTGCCGGCCCACGGCCAGCAGTAGGTGACTGCCGGCGATCGGGGCGGCGTCCGCGCTCGGCGTAAGTTCAAAACCTTTGCCGGTCTTCGTGATTCGCACGTCGTCGGCGCCGACGACGACGTCGATACCCTCCTCCTCGAGGACGCCCCGGACGGTGGCGGACACATCCTCGTCCTCGCGGGACGCCAGCCGCGAACCCCTCTCGACGACGGTCACCCGGGCCCCGAAGCGCCGGTACATCTGCGCGAACTCCAGCGCGATGTAGCTGCCGCCGAGGATGACGAGATGGGCTGGCAGCGTGTCGAGTTCGAGGATCGAGACGTTGGTGAGGAACTCGACATCGGACAGGCCCGGGATGTCCGGCATCACCGCGCGGCCACCGACGTTGAGGAAGATCCGGTCGGCGTGCAGCACGCGATCATCGACGCGCAATGTGTGCGGATCCTCGAATCGGGCGTGCCCGCGAAAGACGGTGCAGCCGTCCATCCCCGCCAACCAGTCCTCGACGCCCTTGCGGTCGCCGAGCATGATCTCGTCTTTGCGGGCCTTCACTTTGGCCATGTCCACGCTGACCGGTCCGGTCGCCACCCCGTAGTCCGCGCCACGGCGCGCCAGGTGAGCGGCGTACGCGCTGGCCACCAGCGTCTTCGTCGGGATGCATCCGGTGTTGACGCAGGTGCCGCCGATCAGTTTGCGCTCCACCAGCGCGACGCGCTGCCCGGCTGCTGTCAGTCGTCCGGCCAGCGGTGGGCCGGCCTGTCCGGCGCCGACGATGATGGCGTCGAAATGCTGCGTCACTTAACCGCCGTCAGCAGGTACTCCGTCAGGACGTGACCCGTCGCCGCCGCGACGGCGAACCCGCCCAAGATCGCCACCGCATCCTCGAGCAGCGCGACGGGCAAATCCCTGCCCGCCACGGCGGCCAGACGTTTGCGCGCCTGATAGCCACCTAGGGTGCCGAGCACCGCGCCGATGACACCGGCCCCGAGCGCGGTAAAGGTCCAGTGCGGCCACGCGCCCAGCACCGCGCCCGCCAACCCGCCGGTGATGATCCGGGCGGCGAAGATCGGTGGCGCCGTGCGGGCCGGCGTCTTGGGCAGCTTGTCGTTGACCAGTTCGCCGACGGCGAGAACGGTGAACACAACGGCCGTGATGATGTTGGCCATCCAGGACGCCCACGTGCCGTGCAGGTCGATCCAACCAAGGAAGGCGGCCCAGGCCACCACCGCGGGAGCCGTCAGCGAACGCAGCCCGGCGACGACGCCGATCAGCAAAGCCAGCAGGACAATAAGCACGTGTGTCACGAAGACCCCTCCTGTGGGACGAACAGCCCGGCATCGGTGAGGGATGACGGCCCATGGGGGTAACAGGGGCAAGCAGCCCTAGGCGGACGCTAACACAGCGGCGGCCAGCGCACCCGTTTGGTCAGAACCGGCAGAACCTGATGTCGGAAGCCAGAATCGCTTTCGCGCCGATGGCGGCCAGCTCGTCCATGATCTCGTTGACGCCCCGACGGGGCACGAGCGCGCGGATGGCGACCCAGTCCGGGTCGGCGAGCGGCGCGATGGTCGGTGACTCCAGTCCCGGCGTGATCGCCGTAGCCTTGTCCACGACGGTACGCGGGCAGTCGTAGTCGAGCATCAGATATTGCTGGCCGAACACCACACCCTGGATCCGCGCCACCAGTTGATCGCGCGCCGCTCGCGTCCCGGCCGGGCCGTCTGGGTCGGCGCCCTCGATCAGCACCGCCTCCGAATCACACAGCGGATCACCGAATGCCACCAGGTCGTGCAGGCTCAGGGTGCGCCCCGAGCCGACCACGTCGGCGATGGCGTCGGCCACGCCCAGCTGTACGGAAATCTCCACCGCCCCGTCGAGCCGGATGACGGTCGCCTCAATACCCCGTTCGGCCAAATCTTTTCGGACGAGATTCGGGTAAGCGGTTGCGATCCGCCTGCCGGCCAGATCGGCCGTTGTCCAGTCACGCCCGGCCGGGCCCGCATACCGAAAACTCGACGACCCGAAACCCAACGCGAGGCGTTCACGCACCGCGGCGTCCGAATCGCGTACCAGATCCCGCCCGGTGATGCCGAAATCCAGCTGGCCCGAACCCACGTAGATCGCAATGTCTTTGGGCCGCAAGAAGAAGAACTCGACCTGGTTCACCGGGTCGATGACGGTGAGGTCTTTGGAATCGGTGCGGCGCCGGTAGCCCGCCTCCGCGAGGATCTCGCTGGCCGGCTCGCTCAGCGTGCCTTTGTTGGGAACCGCGACGCGCAGCATGGTCACAGCTTCCGGTAGACGTCGCCCAGGGACAGGCCACGCGCGATCATCAACACCTGCGTCCAGTACAGCAACTGGCTGATCTCCTCGGCCAGCGCGTCGTCGGACTCGTGCTCGGCGGCCAGCCAGACCTCGCCGGCCTCCTCCAGGATCTTCTTGCCCACCCCATGTATGCCGCCGTCCAGCGCCGCGACCGTGGCGCTGCCGGACGGCCGCGTGCGCGCACGATCGCCCAGTTCGGCGAACAGATCCTCGAAGGTCTTCACGGCCAGCGATTGTTCCACGCGGCGGCGAGCAAAGTCACGGCGGTTTCATTCCGGCGACGTTTCGAGCAGCCGGGTCAGGCGAATCCGGCAAGGGTGATCCGCAGCGCTTCTTCCAATTGGACGTGAAAAGGTGGGCTTGCGACTAGATCCGAGGTTAGCCACCCATCGAGGACGAATTGCACTGTGGCCAAACTCGTGTGGACCAACAGCGCGGGCCGGATGTCAACTACCTCATCGACACCCATCCGGTATGCGACTTGCTCGATCAGCTTGCCGTGGTCGGTTTCGCTGACCAGTACGGATTTGCTCAGCAGGTGGGGCGCGGTTGCGACGGCGTGACGCCAGGGATCGAGGTTATCAACTTCGCTGACATCCGTGGCGTGCGTGACAAACAGCTGAATCAACGCTTCGACCGGCGACTCGTGTGACGGCCTCGCGTTGTAGGAACCCAGGATCTCGGCGGCCGCCTCCCGGACGGGGTCGACCAGCAGACCCTCCTTGGTGGGCGCGTACCGGAAATAGGTGCTGATGGAAATCCCGGCGGCGGCGGCGATGTCCTCCGTCGTCACCGCCTCGAAGCCGCGTTCGGCGAAAAGCCGATGCGCGGTCTGCTGGATCTGGGAGAGCAGCGCGGCCCGGCGCCGGTCCCGCAGCGAGCCGGTGTTTGCTGAGGGCATTGCCATCACCTTCGTCAATCCGACATTCAAACCCCACGGTGCCGTCCAGCGACGAACTCAGATGAGTGACTCTACACTATTGAAAGTCCCTATCAAGTAGGCTAACGTGATGCGGCACACACCGATGAACTGCAGAGTCTTGGAGCTTGTTGACGCTATTTTAATAAGAATAGGCTGCAATGGCGCCCCATGTCCCTGCACGGCACTCAGGAATTCAGGGGCGGGAAGAGGGCCGATGGAAGCGGTAGCTGGTACTCGATGACCTGCGCCAAGAGTTTGCTCGAGGGGCTCCCGGTCGCGCCGATATGACGACACAACTCGATGGCGTCGTCGCCATGCGGAAATGGTCGGTCGGGTACGTCCAACGTCACCCGGTCGCGTCGCTGACGACGGTGGGCGAACAGTTCGTCTTGGGTGTGCGCACGGCTCAATATTTCTTCTTCGACCTGATGACCGGGCGATTCCAATGGCAAGAGTTCGTCCGCCAGGGCGCGTTCATGGCCGGCACCGCCGTATTGCCGACGATCCTGGTGTCGCTACCGATCAGCGTCACCCTCTCCATCCAGTTCGCACTGCTGGCCGGCCAGGTCGGGGCCACGTCGCTGGCCGGGGCCGCCAGCGGACTCGCGGTCATCCGACAGGGTGCGTCGCTGGTGGCCGCGGTGCTCATGGCATCGGCTGTCGGATCGGCCATCACCGCCGACCTGGGTTCGCGAACAATGCGCGAAGAAACCGACGCGATGGAGGTGATGGGCGTCTCGGTGATCCGCCGTCTGGTCGTCCCCCGCTTCGCCGCGGCGGTGATGATCGGTGTCGCCCTCACCGGGGTCGTGTGCTTCGCCGGATTCTTCGCCAGCTACATGTTCAACGTGTACTTCCAGAACGGGGCGCCGGGCAGCTTCGTGTCGACGTTCGCGTCGTTCGCGACGACGGGCGACCTGATCTTGGCACTGCTGAAGGCGATTGTGTTCGGCGCCATCGTGGCCATCGTGTCAAGCCAAAAAGGCCTGTCCACCAAGGGCGGACCGACCGGCGTCGCGAACTCGGTGAACGCGGCCGTCGTCGAGGCGATCCTGCTGCTGATGATCGTCAACGTCGCGATCAGCCAGCTCTACATCATGTTGTCGCCCAGGACGGGGCTGTGAGGTGACGGCTTCCGCTTATCAACCGCTTGCGCCGATTTCGGTCCCGCTCGTCCGCCTCTACCGCAGGGGCAAAGTACCGATCATTCGGCTCGGCCATTTGTTGGTTTTCTTCGTCCGGGCGCTGGTCGCCGTGCCGCTGGCCTTGCGCCAGTACCGCGGCGAGTTTTTGCGGCTGCTGTCGAACATCACCTGGGGCAACGGCTCGATTGTGGTGGGTGGCGGCACCGCCGGTGTGGCCGTCGTGCTCGGCATGACCGTCGGCGCGCTCGTCGGCATCGAGGGCTACAACTTCCTGGATCTGCTCGGTCTCGGGCCGGCCACCGGGTTCGTCTCCTCGTTGGTCAACACCCGCGAGCTGGCTCCCCTGATGGCATCACTCGCCTTCGCCATGCAAGGCGGCTGCCGCTTCACCGCCCAGCTGGGATCCATGCGCATCGCCGAGGAGATCGACGCGCTGGAATCGATTGCGATCCGGCCGATTCCCTACCTGGTGACCACCCGCCTGATCGCTTCGGTGGTGGCGATCGTTCCGCTGTACGCCGCGTGCCTGGCGATCGGCTATCTGAGCACCCAACTGGTGGTGGGAATCGGCAGTGGCGGCTCGACCGGCTCCTACCTGCACTACTTCACGCTGATGCTGGCCGGCCAGGACATCGTCTATTCCTTGATCAAGGCCGTCATCTTCGTCTGGATCGCATCCACGATCCAGTGCTACTACGGGTACTACGCGGGCGGCGGGCCCGAGGGCGTCGGGGTCGCCGCGGGTCACGGCATGCGGGCCAGCATCACGGTCGTGATCATCGTGAACATGTTGCTCACCATGGCGCTGTGGGGTGTCGACTCCGGCGCAAGGTTTGGCGGGTAGGTCGGTGACTAGGCCGGTGGAACATGCCCAATTCCTTTGAGCTGGACGGACGCGGCCCTTCCGACCGGCAGCTGTTCGGCATCGGAATGGCGGTCGTGTTGGTGAGCGCCCTGCTCACCACCGCGATGTTGGTCAAATCCACTGGCAGGCTTAACGACTACGTGCGGGTGGTCGCCGATCTGGTGAACGTGGGCGACGGACTTCCGCAGAAGTCGGACGTCAAATACCGCGGTGTACTTGTCGGCACGGTCAACGGCGTCGTCCCCGCGGCGCACGGCAAACCCAACTATGTCCACATCGACCTCAACGAAGAATTCGCCGGGTCGATTCCGGCCAACGTGACCGCACGCGTGGTGCCGAGCAACGTTTTCGCGGTGTCGTCGGTCCAGTTGGTGGGCAACGGGCCTGGTGTAAAAATCCGTGCTGGCGCGCATATTCCGGAAGACAAGCGGCTGCCGACCGTTTTGTTTCAAACGACCGTGAGCAAGTTGCGCGACGTGCTCGCCGCGGCTGGGCGCGACCGCAACGACCGCTCCGTGGGGATCCTGGCCGCGCTGGGCGCCGCCACCGACCACCGCCGCGTCAGCCTGCTCAACGCCGGTGCGCAATTGAATCGCCTTCTCGATCAGCTCAATTCGATCGTCAGCACCGACGCGGGGCCCTCGACGGTGTCCGCACTGCTGGATGCGACCCGTGGACTGGCGCAGTCGGCGCCCGATCTTCTCGACGCATTGCACCAGGCCGTCGAGCCAATGCGAACCTTCGCCGAGACACGCGGGCAACTGGCCTCCCTGCTGTCAGGCGCCGACTATACGGTCGGCACGTCGCGCCAATCGCTGGACAACCACATCGACCAACTCATCCGAATCACAACCGATTTCACACCAGTGCTCGGCGTGTTGGCGCAGAAGTCGAACAATTTCGTGC
Source organism: uncultured Actinomycetota bacterium (assembly GCA_963820045.1). Classification (GTDB taxonomy): domain Bacteria; phylum Actinomycetota; class Actinomycetes; order Mycobacteriales; family Mycobacteriaceae; genus Mycobacterium. Next base: position 548,630 of record CAWFYN010000004.1, on the reverse strand, counting down.
CCGCGGTCACCAAGCTGGACAACCTGGCCAACCAGTTCATGGAGCAAGTCTGGAACCCGGAGACAAACCTCGGCAACATGCGCGCGATGCTGACGTTCACGCCCAGTTCCACCTACACCCGTGCTGACTGTCCGCATTACGGCGAGCTGAAGGGACCCAGCTGCTTTACCGCACCACTGGTTCCGGTGCGGCCCGACCTGCCCGACGTGCTGCTGCCGCAGAACTATCAGCCGCCCAAGGATCTGGCGCCGCCCCCCGGCACCGTGATCGGTCCGGACGGAAACCTCGTCGCCGTGGGTCCGCCGCTGATCAACCCGAATCCCAACCTGTCCGATCCCAATCCCCCGCTGCCCGCGGGTGTTACACCGTCGCCGCCCGTGCCCGGGAGTGCGAATCCTGACAACCCGTCGCCAGGGGCGCCCGCGACGCCGCAACCGCACGAACAGTGGGTCCCGCCGGTGGCGCCCAAGGCACCGTGGATTCCGCAGGCCTCGTTTGGCGGGAACGTGGGACCCGTTGGGAGCCAGTACGAACGAAACGTCTTGGGCGTGATCACCGGCGCGCCTGCGACTGCGGCCACCGAGCTGCTGCTGGGCCCGGTTGCCCGTGGCAGCACGGTGTCCTTGACTCATGCGCCGCCTCGGTCACCTGGGGAGGCCAAATGAGGTTTCGCGGCCCACTCGTGGCATTGACCCTGTTCATGGTTGTCTCGTTGACGCTTACGTGGTTGGTGTATGTGAGCCTGCGGCGTGACGTGGCCGGCAACACCGCCAGATATTCGGCGGTGTTCAGCGACGTGTACGGACTTCGCGAAGGCGACGACGTCCGGATGGCCGGAGTGCGCGTGGGCAGAGTCGAAAAGATCGAGCTCGACGGGAAACTGGCGAAAGTCTCGTTCGTGGTGCAGCAAGAACAGCGGTTGTTCGGAACCACCCTCGCGTCGGTTACCTATCAGAACATCGTCGGTCAGCGTTACCTCGGACTGTCCTTGGGCAAGGAAGGCAGTTCGCAGCTGCTCCCACCGGGCAGCACCATCCCACTGGAACGCACCGAACCCTCATTCGACGTCACCACGCTCCTCAACGGTTACGAACCGTTGTTCAGCCTGCTGAACCCCCACGACGCCGACAACCTCACCAAGGGCATCATCGCGTCGTTGCAAGGCGACACGTCGTCGCTGACCACTCTGATCGGCCAGACCTCCACGCTCACAGAGACATTCGCGGGCAGAGATCAGGCACTGGGCAGTGTGATCACCAATCTCAACAAGGTGATGGGCAACCTCGCCCAACAGAACGACAACCTCGACGGCGTCATCACGCAGACCCGCAGCGTCGTTGGCGAGCTCGACCGGCGGCGCCCGGACCTGGTCGCCTCGGTGGGTTCCCTGGCCCGGGTGACCGGCCGGCTGTCGGCCTCGGCGACGGACGTTTACCCGGCACTGCGCGAATTCATCGATCGCCAGCCCGGTGTCACCAAACACATCATGGATGTCGAACCGCAGGTGGCCTTCTTCGGCGACAACATCCCGCTGCTGCTGAAGGGGCTTACGCGGGTCGGCAATCAGGGCGCCTACGGCAACGCCTACGTGTGCGACGTGAACTTCATGGGCTTTTTCCCCGGGCTCAACGATGTGGTGCCGATCATCGTCAATGCCGCCACGCCGGGTAACAAGGCGTGGCACAGCCCGAGATGCAGGAGCACGGTCGATGGCTGACCCGTCCGTATGGGAGCGGATGACGAAGCGTCCGCTGGAAAGCTACAACATGACATGGCTTGGGTTCATCGCCGTCGTAGTGGTCGCGGTGGTCATCGGAGTCATGCTGCTCGTGCACGCGCTCGGGGCCGGATATCGGCATTACACCGCGGAGTTCCTGCAAGCGGCCTCGTTGCGGGTCGGTAACCCGATCGTCGTCGCGGGCATCCCGGTGGGCAACGTCACCAGCATGAAGCTGGTTGGCGACCACGTCGAGGCGGGGCTGAAGATCCGGGACAACATCGCGCTGGGCAAGGATTCCCGGGCGCAGATCAAGGTCACCACCATCCTGGGTTCGCGCTACCTCGCATTGGAACCCAACGGCCCGGCGCACCTGCCCAACAACACCTTGGACTTGGCCCACACCGAGGTCCCCTACGACCTGCAAGCCGCATTGCAGGACGCCACCACGACTTTCGAGCAGGTCGACTCCGACCGGTTCGCCCAATCGCTTGCGGTGCTCGGTAAGCAGCTCGCAGGCCTGCCCGCGGTTGTGCCCCAGGCGATTTCGAATATCAACACGCTGTCGTCGATCATCGCGGTACGTCGTGACCAACTGGGACAGCTGCTGCGCAGCACCGAGCAGGTGACCAACACGCTGCGACGCCAGCAGGCCGGCATCGGCACGCTGATCGATCAGGGCCAAGACCTGCTGGGCCAATTCGTCGCGCGGCGCGCAGTTTTCCACGCGATGATGCAATCCCTGTCAAGTCTTGTCGACACCATGAATCAGGTCGTGGTCAACGACCGGTCGGGTCTGGACTCGCTGATCAAAGACATGCGGGACTTCACCAACTTGATGTCTCAACACGACGACCTGCTGCACAGCATGCTGCAAACCAGCCCGATCTTCTTCCGCGAGGCGGCCAACCTCACGGGCGACGGCAACGCGATCAACTTCAACGCCCCCAACGTTCCCCTGATCGACTCGTGGATGTGCGCAATCAGTGGCCGTGCCAAGCAGTTCGGCATGATCCAGTATTTCAAGGACTGCAAGTGAGAGGCCGCGCGAACAAGTCCCGGGCCCCGCTCGGCGCCAAGGTGCTGGCCGTCGTCGCCGCCGTCGCGGTAATCGCCGCGGCGGTCGGTATCGGTTGGTGGTACCTGGGTTCCGACGAGGACACGATCACTGTGACCGCCCAATTCGACAGCGCCTCGGGCCTTTACGAGGGCAACGTGGTAGCGGTGCTGGGCATGCCGGTCGGAAAGATCACCAAGATCACCGCCAAGGGCGGCTATGTCGAAGTCGAATTCACCGTCGACCGCCACGTCAAAGTTCCCGCCACCGCGCAGGCGGTCACGGTGTCGACCTCCATCCTCACCGACCGGCAGATCGAACTCACGCCGCCCTATCACGGCGGACCGACCCTGGAGAACCACGACACCATCGGATTGCCCCGGACCAAGACGCCCGTCGAATTCAGCAGCGTCCTCAACGTTTTGGACAAGGTGACCAAGTCTCTCGAGGGCGACGGCCACGGCGGCGGGCCGATCGCCGATGTGCTCAACGGCGGCACGGAGGTGGTCAACGGCAACGGAGAAAAGATCAAAGCGGCGCTGGGCGAGCTGTCCAAGGCGCTGCGCCTGTCCAGCGACGGCGGAGCGACCACCCGCGAACAGATCACCACGATCGTCAGAAACATCAGCTCACTGTTCGATGCCGTGGCGGCCAATGACACGAAGTTGCGCGAATTCGCCTCCACCCTCCACCAAGTCAGCCAGATCATGGCCGACGAGGACATCGGCAGCGGCAGCACGGGACGCAAACTCGACCAACTGATCCAGCGGGCCGGCGACCTGCTGGATGCCAACCGGAACAACATCAAGCAGAGCGCGGTGGGCGGTAATGCCGCGCTGCAGACCGTGACCAACCAGCGGCGCGACCTGGCAGAACTCCTGGATCTGGCTCCGCTGGTGGCCGACAATGCCTACAACATGGTCGACCGGGCCAACGGCAGCGTGCGTGCACGCTTCCTCACGGATCGGTTGCTCTTCGACAGCCAGTACACCAAAGAGATCTGCAACCTGATGGGCCTTCGGCAACTGGGATGCAGCACCGGGACGATACAGGATTTCGGCCCCGACTTCGGGTTGACCTATGTGTTGGACGGAATGGCCGCCATGGGGCAGAAGTGATGAACGCGGGCCCACGCGGAATGCTGGCGGCGGTGGCCGCGGCGATGGTGACCGCGGGATGCGCCACGAACGGCCTTGCCAGCCTGCCCCTTCCGGCCCCGGGGGTGGGTTCGCGAGGCTATTCGCTGAACGCCGTATTCTCCAATGCGCTCAACCTGCCGATGAACGCCAAGGTGAAGCTCGCCGGTGCCGACGTCGGGCAGCTCGAATCGATGGTCGCACGCGACTACACCGCGGTCACCAGGCTGCGCATCAGGGACGACGTGCAACTGCCCCGGGGCAGCACCGCCGAATTGCGGACCGCGACACCGCTGGGCGACGTGTTCGTCGCGCTGAAGCCACCGGCCGCCGGTGATCCGGGCGCGCCCCTGTTGAAGGACGGCGACACCATCGGCCTGGACTCGACGGCGGCCGCCGCGACTGTCGAGTCGGTGCTGAGCTCGGCCGCGATTCTGGTGAACGGCGGGGCGGTGCGCAATTTCACCAATATCATCAACGGTTTCGGCAAGGCGACCGGTGACCAGGGCCAGGCGTTCGGAGACATGATCCGCAAGTCCAACGAGCTGCTCGGGACACTGGATTCCCGGTCCGATCAGATCTCGAACGCGCTGACCCAATTGTCGCGCCTGGCCGACCAACTCGATGCCAAGAACCAAGCCATCAGCGACCTGATGGCGGCCGCCGGTCCCGCCACTTCGGCCCTGGCCGACAACACCACCCAGCTCTCCAACCTCGCCGTGCAGGTGGGCGACACCTCCCGGTTGCTGGCGCGGTTCCCGTCGATCGGCGGGACCGACACCAGCGGTCGCAGCATCATCCGCGACCTGAACACGGTCGCCGGGGCCGCCAATGACGTTGCGGTGAGCCCCGATACCAGCTGGCTGGCACTGAACCGGCTGATTCCCCCATTGGTCAAATCGACGGCAGGAAACTCGATTTCGGTGCACGTGGGCGTGGACAAGATCGTGCTCGGATCGATCCCCGATATCGGATTCCCCGGTGACATCGGACTGCACGGGCCGCACCACTACAACGTGAACCTGCTCGTCGGCACCCTTAAGTACACCCTGTGGCGTCTGCAGGAACGGGTGGTCGGCCGCGGGCCGAATTCGCCGCAGGTTCCCGTCATACCGGACCCCGTCATCCCCGGCCAAATCGATGTAGCCCCCGGGCCCCCGCCGGGACCGCAACGATGATGCGCGCCATCGACAACTTCGCCAATCTGATCGTCCGAGCGGTACGCACCGGTCACCGGCAACAGGTCTGGCTGTCGGTCGCGGGATTGGCGCTCATCTTGGTCGTAGCGACGGCCTACCTGCTCATCGGCGCGTTGCGGGTGAAGCCATTCGCCTCGTCCTACCGCGTCACCGTGCAATTGCCGGAATCCGGCGGCCTGCTGCCCAATCAGGACGTCGCGCTGCGGGGAGTGCCCATTGGCCGCGTCGAGTCGCTGCATATCACCGACAGCGGGGTGAACGCCGTCGCCAGCATCACGTCCAAGGTGCGAATCCCGGCGAACAGCGTTGTGCACGTGTCAGCCCTCTCGCCGGCCGGTGAGCAGTACATCAACTTCGAGGCCGCGTCCGACGCGGGGCCGTATTTGCACGACGGCAGCGTCATCACCTCAGACCACGCAGACGTCCCCGTCAGCTTGGCGCAGTTGCTCGGCGACGCCAACGGACTGCTGGCCCAGGTCGACCCCCACAAGATCGAGTTGATCAAAAAGGAATTGAGCCTGAGCAAGGAGGGTCCGGCGAAGCTGACCGCCATCGTCGACGGCGGCACGTTCCTGCTCTCGACGCTTGATTCGGTGCTGCCCCAAACCACCAGCATCATCAAGACCAGCCGGGTCGTGCTCACCCTGGCAAGCGACAAGAACGCCGGCCTGGGCGCTGCCGCAACGGAACTCAACCAAACACTGACCGGCGTAGCCAGAATGCAGGCCGGCTATCGCCGTCTGACCGGGCAGACGCCGCGCACACTTTCGGCTGTCGACAATCTGTTCGCCGACAATTCCGACACGATGGTGCAGTTGCTGGGCAGCATGGCGACCATGTCGCAGCTGCTCTATCTACGGGTGCCGGCCCTCAACGCGCTGTTCCCTGACTACCGTGGGTCGGTGTTGGACGCGGTGACAAGCGCCTTTCACGACCACGGAGTCTGGGCGACGGCCGACCTCTATCCCCGCTATGTGTGCGACTACGGGACACCGTCGCACGCCTCGTCCGCCGCCGACTACTACGAGCCGTTCATGTACACCTACTGCCGCGATGACGACCCCGCGGTCTCGATCCGCGGTGCCAAGAACGCTCCCCGGCCGGGGGGCGACGACACTGCCGGTCCACCGCCGGGGGCGGACCTGGGGCTGCGAACCGATCCGACCCCCCGGGGCCGCTACACCATTCCCACCCCCTACGGCGGCCCGCCCCTGCCGATCGAACCGCCGCACTAAGCCCCAAATAAGCCGAGCCGATCTTTAGGAGATGATCATGACCGTGACCACCAAGAAGGGCCCGAAGGCCGAGGCGCAAGCCCAAATCGAACCGGATACCGAAATACCGGCAGCCGCAACCGAAGACGCCGATGGGGAGCGCGCCGAAGAATCCGATGATGTGGCCGACGAGGTGGCCGACGAGGTGTCCGACGATGCGACCGGCGATGCGAGCGCCGAAGACGGTGGTGAGCAGTCCGGCGAAGACGCAGGGCGACGTCGATGGCGGGCGGCTGCTCACACGCAAGGGTCCTCAGGCCGAGCGCCGAAAGCGGCCATGGAAGCACTATCTGCGTCGCAGCGCGCTGCCGGCGTTACTCATTGCCTCACTTGCCGTTTCGGGATTCCTTGGATGGCGGCAGTGGCAAGAGCATCAGGTCAAGCTGGCCGGCGAACAGGCCCAGCAGGCGGCCATCGCCTACGCACAGGTGCTCACAAGTATTGATTCGAACAAAGTCGACGAGAACTTCAGGCAGGTGCTCGATGGCGCGACGGGCGAGTTCAAGGACATGTATACCCAGTCCAGCGTCAACCTTCGGCAGCTGCTGATCGACAACAAGGCGACCGCGCACGGCGTGGTGGTGGACTCGGCGATTCAGTCCGAATCCACGAACAGGGTTGTCGTGCTCGTCTTTATCGATCAGACCGTCACCAACGCCACCGCACCCGACCCGCGCATCGACCGCAGCAGGATCAAGATGACCATGGAAAATGTCGACGGTCGCTGGCGGGCAAGTAAAGTCCAACTCCTCTGAGCCGGGCGGAGCCATCTCATGCTCAAGAAATTGTGGGCTTCCGTCGTATTGGCCACGGCCGCAACGATTCCCGCAACCGCACCTGCGCACGCATCCGCCCCGTCATTCTGTGGCGAGCTGGGCGGTGACTGGGACGGCCAGTACTGCCACACCGCTGTGACGTCGGAGCGCAAAGCCGTGCGGGACATCAAGGTCGCAGTGCCCGACGACCTGGTCGACAATCCGACCACGGGCCCGGCGATCCGCGACTACCTGCACACCCTGGTCAACAATTGGAAGACAGCCAACGACAGCATGGCCGCCGACAGCTACGGCGAGGAGAACTTCGAAGTATTCCGGCACGGCAACCTGCTCAGCGCGGTGTTCCACGAGGACTACCACGCCGACGGGCCGAAGTTCAACAACGCCTACCGAACCTTCACGTTCGACATGGCAAGCGGCCGGCGGATGCAGCTGGCGGATCTGACGACGTCAAATCCGCTGACTGCCATTCCCCCACTGGCTCAACCGTTTATCGAGACCGCGCTCAATCAAGCGCCGCCGCCACACGACCCGGGAACCTACCCCTTCGTGGTTGACCGCTGGACTCCGGACAAGGTCTACTCCGGGGCATATAAGGCCTGGGCGGTTACTCCCGACGAGTTGATTCTGTACATGCCGGACTACCCGGTGGCTCACGACGACCCGGTCAACTTCACGCCCGGTGTCATGCAGTGGTTCATGGACGGGGGCACGGTGCAAGCGCATATCCCGCTGTCCGCCTTGGGTTCCGTGCTGCGCATCTAAGAGCGGCGTTTCGCCTGAGGCTATCCCACGACACTGGCGCGGGTTGGCTCGCTCGTCTCGATGGTTGGGAACCAGGGCGCTCCCCGCAGAGGACGGTAGTCGGCGACGGCGAAGGCGGTTGCAGCTGCTGAGATCAGCGCGCCGAAAACGCCGGCTTGACGGCTGGCGTGTTCGGGAAAGTCGAAGGGAATCAACCAGGCCAGTAGCAACATTGAGGTGGTGTTGAGTAGATCGGTTGCGGCGATGATCGATAGGTCCGGGCGGCCCAGGCCGTATTGACCGCCGGTGATCGCGGTGATGATCCCGAACACGCCCGCGATCAGGAACAGCACGGCAGCTACCGTGTTGAACTCCCAACCTGTGCGGTGGATGCCCTCAGCGCCTGCCCAGGGCAAAAACAGCTCCAATATCAACGATGCGCCGCCTACGCCGGCGATCAGCCGTCGGTATATAGGCGCTCCAGCAGCCATGTCGGTCCTTTCGGTGACTCAGCGTTGAACAGTCCGCTTACATTGCCATAACGATTGTTATTCCTGGTCAACTACCATAACGTTCGTTATGGCATGATGTCAACGATGACTTCGACGGACACCTCCGCGAGCACGCGGGACCGCCTGGTGGCGGCCGCTTTGGCCGTACTCGAGAGGGATGGGCCCGCGGCGATCCAAGCGCGAAAACTGGCCGGCGAGATCGGCGCGTCCACGATGGCGGTATACACGCACTTCGGGGGCATGCCCAAGCTCGTCGAAGCGGTGGTGCGCGAAGGGCTTGGGCGCTTCGCCGAACACACCCGCGGGGTGCCCCGCACCGACGACCCGATGGCTGATCTCATTGCTGGCGGATTGGCCTACGCCGAGTTCGCGATACAAAACCCGCAGCTGTACCGGCTGCTGTTTGGTCTTACCGACCTTGGCGAGCTTCATGCACTCTCAGCCGACGCGACCACGCCTTGGGATCTCGCCGAAGGAGTCGACGCGCTGTCGGTACTTGTCAGCGCGGTGGAGCGGGTCATTGAAGCCGGACGGATCCGAGCGCAGGAGCCGATCCCTGCGGCCACCCAGATCTTAAGTGCCACACACGGATTCGTGCTCCTTGCGATGAGTGGATTCATCGACCCCCAAGGAGTGCAAGACGTGATGGCCCCACTGGCGGTGAACTTGATGGTGGGCCTCGGCGACACGCGTCGGCGCGCGAAAAGCTCCCTGGCCGCTGCCATCCAAGCGCGCACATCTCAGCGATAGGTGATCACAGCTCTCGTTGGCGAAATGGGTGACGCGCAGGAACCGGCTGCGCCGCCGGCGCGGAAGGCGGCCAGCGCGAACTCAACCAACGCCAGCCTCAGTCCTCTGGGTTGTAGCCGAGGTTGGGGCCGAGCCAGCGCTCGGCTTCCTTCAGGGTCCAGCCCTTGCGTTTCGCGTAGTCGGCGACCTGGTCCTGGGCCATCCGGCCGACCACGAAGTACTGCGACTGCGGGTGCGAGAAGTACCAACCGCTGACGGCGGCACCGGGCCACATCGCCATCGACTCCGTCAACTCGATGCCGGTCCGCTCCTTAACGTCCATCAGCTCCCAGAGCGTCGCCTTCTCGCTGTGCTCCGGGCAGGCCGGGTAGCCGGGGGCAGGGCGGATTCCCACATACTTCTCGTCGATCAGAGCTTCGTTGTCCAGCTGCTCGTCGGGCTGGAATCCCCAGAACTCCTTGCGGACCCGTTGGTGCATCCGTTCGGCGAACGCCTCTGCCAGCCGGTCGGCGAGCGACTCCAGCAGGATCGCGCTGTAGTCGTCGTTGGCTGCTTTGAACTCCGCGATCTTGTCCTGGCTGCCGAGTCCCGTGGTGACGGCGAAGGCGCCGACGTAGTCAGCCAGACCGGTGTCCTTGGGCGCGATGTAGTCGCCCAGTGACCGGTTCGGGATGCCGGGCCGATGCTCGCCCTGCTGGCGCAGGTTGTGCAACGTGGTCAGCACCTCGGCACGGGTCTCATCGGTGTAGACCTCGATGTCTTCAATACCCGAGCCGACCGCGTTCGCGGGGAAGAACCCGATCACCCCGTTGGCAGTCAGCCACTTCTCCTTGATCAGGGTGTCGAGCATCTCCTGGGCGTCGTCGTACAGCTTGCGGGCAGCCTCGCCCGAGGCCGGGTTGTTGAGGATGTCGGGGAACCTCCCCTTCATCTCCCAGGCGTTGAAGAACGGCTGCCAGTCGATGTACTCGCGCAGCTCGGCGAGGTCGTAGTCGAGAAACTCCCGTACGCCGATGCCGTGGGCGGGCACCGGCGGCGTGTAGCCGTGCCACTCGATCGGCGTTCGGTTCGCGCGAGCCTTCTCCAGCGTGACCATCGGCCGTTCGTTCTTCTGAGCGTGCCGTTCGCGCAGCGCTGCGTAATCCTTCTCGGTGGCCTCCAGCAGGGCCGGCCGCTGCTTGTCGTCGAGCAGCGCTGCAGCGACCGGCACCGAGCGGGACGCGTCCTTGACCCAGACCACCGGACCACTACGACGCGGCGACACCTTCACGGCCGTGTGGGCGCGCGAGGTGGTAGCGCCACCGATCAGCAGCGGGATCTGAAGCCCCTCGCGTTCCATTTCGGCGGCGAAGTTGACCATCTCGTCCAGGGACGGAGTGATCAGGCCCGAGAGCCCGATGATGTCGGCGTTGTGCTCCTTGGCCGCGTCCAAGATCTTGCTCGCGGGCACCATCACGCCGAGGTCGATCACCTCGAAGTTGTTGCACTGCAGGACGACCCCCACGATGTTCTTGCCGATGTCGTGGACGTCGCCCTTGACGGTCGCCATGATGATCGTGCCGTTGGTGTCCTTACCGGCCCCTCCCTTTTGGGAGACGCCTGAGTGGGAGACGCCAGACTCTTCTTTCTCCGCCTCGATGTAGGGCAGCAGGTACGCCACGGCCTTCTTCATCACCCGGGCCGACTTCACGACCTGAGGCAGGAACATCTTGCCGGATCCAAAGAGGTCGCCGACGACGTTCATGCCGTCCATCAGCGGGCCCTCGATCACCTCGATCGGCCGCCCTCCCGCGGCGGCGATCTCGGCGCGCAATTCCTCGGTGTCGGCATCGACGTCCGCGTCGATCCCCTTGACCAGGGCGTGCGTGATCCGCTCGCGCACCGGGAGGTTCCGCCACTCGGCTGCTACCGATTCTTCTGCCTTCTCCGAGCTGTTGAACCGTTCGGCGATCTCCAGGAGCCGTTCGGCCGCATCCGCGCGACGGTTCAGGACGACGTCCTCGATCCGGTCCCGCAGCTCGGGGTCGATCGAGTCGTAGGGCACCAGCGCACCCGCGTTGACGATGCCCATGTCCAGTCCGGCCTTGATGGCGTGGAACAAGAACACCGCGTGGATCGCCTCGCGGACGGGGTTGTTGCCCCGGAATGAGAACGACACGTTCGAGATACCGCCGGAGATGTGCACCCCGGGAAGGTTCTCCTTGATCCAGGTGCAGGCCTCGATGAAGTCGATCCCGTACGTCGCGTGCTCCTCGATACCGGTCGCCAGCGCAAAGCAGTTCGGGTCGAAGATGATGTCCTCGGCCGGGAAACCGACCTCTTCGGTCAGAATCCGGTAGGCGCGCCCGCAGATCTGGATGCGGCGCTCCAGGTTGTCGGCCTGACCCTGCTCGTCGAAGGCCATCACCACCACGGCGGCACCGTACTTTCGGCACAGCCGTGCCTCGCGAATGAATTTCTCCTCGCCCTCCTTCATGGAGATCGAGTTGACGATCGGTTTGCCCTGCACGTTCTTGAGGCCCGCCTCGATGACCTCCCACTTGGAGGAGTCGATCATCACCGGAACGCGGCTGATGTCGGGCTCGGCCGCGATCAGCTTGGTGAAGCGGTCCATCGCGGCGACGCCGTCGATCATGCCCTCGTCCATGTTGATGTCGATGACCTGCGCACCGACCTCGACCTGCTGCAGGGCCACCGACAGGGCGGTGTCGTAGTCCTCGGCCTTGATCAAGTTGCGGAACCGGGCGGAGCCGGTGATGTTGGTGCGCTCACCGATGTTCACGAACAGGGAATCGTCGGTGATGTTGAGCGGCTCCAGGCCCGAGAGCCGGGTGGCCACCTCGATCTCGGGCAGCTGGCGCGGCGGTGTGCCCTCGACGACCTTGGCGATCTCGGCGATGTGCGGCGGCGCCGTTCCGCAGCAACCACCGACCAGGTTGACCAGGCCGGCCTCGGCGAACTCGGCGATGTAACCGGCCTGACGCTCCGGGGACTCGTCGTACTCGCCGAAGGCGTTGGGCAGGCCGGCGTTCGGGTAGCAGGAGACGAAGGTGTCCGCGATCCGCGCCATCTCGGCGATGTAGGGCCTCATCTCCGGCGCACCCAGGGCGCAGTTGAGGCCCACCGCGATCGGCTTGGCGTGCCTGATCGCGTTCCAGAATGCTTCGGTGACCTGACCGGACAACGTCCGCCCGGAGGCATCGGTGATGGTGCCCGAGATGATCACCGGCCAGCGGCGTCCGCGGTCCTCGAACAGCGTCTCGACGGCGAACACCGCCGCCTTGGCGTTCAGCGAGTCGAAGATCGTCTCGATGATGAGGAGGTCGGCACCGCCGTCAACCAGGCCGTTGGCAGCTTCGAGATAGGCGGCGACCAGCTGGTCGTAGGAGACGTTGCGGGCTCCGGGGTCATTGACGTCCGGCGAGATCGATGCGGTGCGCGTCGTCGGCCCGATTGCGCCGGCGACGTAGCGGGGCTTCTCCGGGGTGCTGAATTCGTCGGCGGCCGCCCGCGCCAGGGCTGCGCCGGCGTAGTTCAGCTCGTAGCTCAGGTCCGCCATGCCGTAGTCGGAGAGCGAGATCGCGTTCGCGTTGAACGTGTTGGTCTCCAGGATGTCGGCGCCCGCCTCGAGGTACTCGCGGTGGATCCCCTCGATGATCTGCGGCTGCGTCAGGTTGAGCAGGTCGTTGTTGCCCTGAAGAGCGGTCGGCCACTCCGTGAACCGGTCGCCGCGGTAGCCGGCCTCGTCCGGCCGGTCCCGCTGGATCGCCGTGCCCATCGCGCCGTCGATCACCATGATCCGCTGGCGCAGAGCAGCCGTCAGTTCGTCGGTGCAGTCGGGGCGGATGTTCGGCACGAAGGTCTCCGACGCCGGGGCGTTTTTGGGGGCGTTCACGTACGTTCCTTCCGTAGTGGAAGGCGTCCTTGATTCTGCCGAGCGTGGCGGATACCGGCAGGAACCGGAGAACCGCTGCAACGCCTCTCGACCAGAAAATTCTACGTCGTCACCCGACGTCTGGACGCCCAGCTCGACCCAATCCGCTTGGCGATCGCGTCGCCCTCCAGCGCCGGCTCGCGGATCTTGTCGGCAATGCCATAGTTACCAAGGTTAACGAGATTGCAGCCGAACGTATTTCGTCTCGACCGCGTCGACGCCGGTTGTTGAAGTCGTCCAACGTCAAGTCAGCGGGCTGCAATTGGGTGCCCATCGCTCCGTCGCCGACCACCACCCGCTGCGCCAAAGTGTCGAGGATGTCGGTGTCGTAGCGGTGTTCGTTAGCGGCAGCCACCCCATAAGGATAGTCGTGCTATGCAAAGCCCTCGGTGAAGCGCCCATCGGCCGACAATCGACGGCCACCGCGCACCGAACATCGGGGCGCAAGGCCGTACGCTGATTCTGTGACCCCGCCCGAGGGCCCCCCCAATAGAGGAGCCGCACTGCCCGAACTGCACAACACCATCGTCGTGGCGGCGTTTGAGGGTTGGAACGACGCCGGCGACGCGGCCAGCGACGCCCTCGAGCACCTCGAGGCCATCTGGGAAGCCGACCCGATCCTGGAGATCGACGACGAGGCATATTACGACTACCAGGTGAATCGGCCGGTCATCCGGCAGGTCGACGGGGTCACCCGGGAGCTGGTGTGGCCGGCGATGCGGATTTCGCACTGTCGGCCGCCGGGCAGCGATCGCGATGTCGTGTTGATGCACGGCGTGGAACCCAACATGCGCTGGCGCACCTTCTGCGCCGAGCTGGTCGCCATCGCGGACAAACTCAACGTGGACACCGTGGTCATCCTGGGAGCCCTGCTGGCCGACACGCCGCACACCCGCCCCGTTCCGGTCTCGGGCGCGGCCTACTCCCCCGAGTCGGCGAAACGCTTCGGGCTCGAGGAAAGCCGCTACGAGGGCCCCACCGGCATCGCCGGGGTGTTCCAGGACGCCTGCGTGGCCGCCGGGATCCCGGCGGTGACGTTCTGGGCGGCGGTGCCGCACTACGTGTCGCAGCCCCCCAACCCGAAGGCGACGGTGGCGCTGCTGCGCCGCGTCGAGGACGTGCTCGACATCGAGGTTCCGTTGGCCGACCTGCCGACGGAAGCCGAGGAGTGGGAGCAGGCGATCACCGAGATGGCCGCCGAGGACGAGGACCTGGCCGAGTATGTGCAGTCGCTGGAACAGCGCGGCGACGCCGAGGTCGATATGAACGAGGCGCTGGGCAAGATCGACGGCGACGCGCTGGCCGCCGAGTTCGAGCGGTATTTGCGCCGCCGCCGGCCCGGGTTCGGCCGCTAGAGCTTCTTGCCCAAGCCCTGGTTGTAGGCGCTGGTGGAACGCCCGAGCGCGGCGACCTCGGCGTCCAGTTGGGGCAACAGCTCTGCGGTGGGTTTGTGCAGGGGCAGTTCCCCGACCGGGGTGGACAGCACCGGCTTGAGCCAACGGAACAGGGCCACCCAACGGGGGCAGTAGACGCGGTTCCGGCGGGTCTCGATGCCTTTGACGAAGGCGTCCGCGCATTTGTCGACGGTGGTGGTCTTGTTCAACGGCCACGGGAAGCTGGCAAGCAGTTTGCCGAAGGCGGGCAGGTCGGCCTCGGTGTCGCGGACCAGGGCGGTGTCGATCCAGGACATGTGCGACGAACCGACATCCACGCCGTGGTGGGCCACCTCCAGCCGCAGCGCGCTGGCGAGGATCTCGACGCCGGCCTTCGACGCGTTGTAGGGCACCAGCCCCGGACAAGCGGCGTACGCGGCCAGCGACGAGACGATCAGCACGTAGCCGCGGCGCTCGATCACGGCCGGCAGCGTGGCGCGCACCGTGTGGAAGACCCCGAGCACGTTGATGTCCAGCACCCGCTTGAACGCCTCCGGATCGACCTGCAGCACCGACCCGTAGCTGGCGATGCCGGCGTTGGCCACCACCACGTCGATGCCACCGAAGCGTTCGACGGCCTGAGCGGCGACGGCCTGCATGGCGGGCAGGTCGCGCACGTCGGCGACGGCGGTCAGCACGTGGTCCTCGCCGAGTTCGGCGGCCAGCGCGCTCAGCTCGGCGTCGTTGAGATCGGTCAGCACGAGCTTGGCGCCTTTTTCGCGCAGTCGACGGGCCACCTCGGCGCCGATTCCCCGGGCACCGCCGGTGATGAAAACAATTTTGTCCTGCAGCGACGTCATGGCCGCCAAGGTACCGCCTTCACAGTTCCACCCCGAGCAGCGCATCGATCGCGGCGGCCACCAGCCTCGGCGCCCCGGTGTCGTGGCCACCGTATTCGAGGGCGTCGGCTGTCCAACCATCAAGCGCGGCAAGGGCTTTGGGGGTGTTCAGGTCGTCGGCCAAGTACTGGCGCACCCGCGCGATCACGTCGGCGGCGTCCGGGCCTGCGGGCAGCGCGGTCGCGGTGCGCCAGCGCCGCAGCCGAGCGGTCGCCTCGTCGAGCACCTGTTGGCTCCAGAACCGATCCGCGCGGTAATGCCCGGACAGCAGGCCCAGCCGGATCGCCGGCGGCTCGACGCCCTGTGCCCGCAGCGTCGACACCAGCACCAGGTTGCCGCGGCTCTTGGACATCTTGTGCCCGTCCCAGCCGATCATCCCCGCGTGCACGTAGTGGCGGGCGAATCGCCTTTCGCCCCGAACGCATTCGGCGTGCGCAGCGGTGAACTCGTGGTGCGGGAAGATCAGGTCGCTGCCCCCGCCCTGGATGTCCAGGCCGCTGCCGATGCGGCTGAGCGCGATCGCCGCGCACTCGACGTGCCAGCCGGGGCGGCCGGCGCCGAACGGTGACGGCCAACTCGGCTCCCCCGGCCGGGCGGCCCGCCAAAGCACCGCGTCCAGCTCGTCGGTCTTGCCGGGCCGGTGTGGGTCGCCGCCGCGCTGCTCGAAGAGTCGCAGCATGGTTTCCCGGTCATAACCGGACTCGTAGCCGAACTGCGGCGTGGCGTCCGCGCGGTAGTACACGTCGGGGTACTCGCCGTCGACGACGTAGGCCGCACCCGACGCCAGCATCTTCTCGACGAGCTCGACCACCTCGGGTATCGCCTGGGTGGCCGCTACGTAATCGCGCGGTGGCAGGACCCGCAGCGCCGCCATGTCCTCGCGGAAGCGGGCAACCTCGCGATCGGCGAGCTCGCGCCAGTCGACACCGTCGCGGTCGGCGCGCTCGAACAGCGGATCGTCGACGTCGGTGATGTTCTGCACGTAGTGCACCGCGTGACCGAGGTCGAGCCATTGGCGGTAGACCAGGTCGAAGGTCAGATAGGTGGCCGCGTGACCGAGATGGGTGGAGTCATACGGCGTGATGCCGCAGACGTACATCGTCGCGACCGAACCACGCCCGGTTCCGGCCGCCACCGGGCGCACCTGCCGATCGGACGTGTCATACAGCCGGAGCTCCGGGCCACGTCCCGGCAACACCGGAACCGGTGGAAACACCCACGACTGCATGGCATCGACTCTAAACGCGCTGAGTCAGTGCCACGCGTCGCGGATGGCGCCGAGCAGGATCGGCGCCACCTCGGCGCGACACATCACAAAATCGGGCAGGTACGGGTCGAACTGGTTGTACCGCATGGGCGAGCCGTCCAGCCGTGACGCGTGCATGCCGGCGGCCATCACCACCCCGGCCGGCGCCGCGTTGTCCCACTCCCACTGGCCGCCCGCGTGCAGGTAGGCGTCGACATCGCCGTCGATGATGGCCATCGCCTTGGCGCCCGCCGAACCGATCGCCACCGGCTGGATCGCCAGCGCCTGACGCATTCGGTGCAACACGAAGGGCGGCCGGGTGGCACTGACGGCGATCCGAAACGTGTGGGGAATGCCGACGCGCGCGGCGTCGGCGGTCACGGTGTCGGTGCGGTACACCGTGTTCCCGCGGGCCGGCAGGGACACCGCGGCGTCGGTGATCTCCCGCTGGCCGTTGGTGGCCTCGTCGGCCGGACGCTGCCAGAGCGCGATGTGCACCGCCCAGTCGTCGCGGCCCGGGGTGGAGAACTCACGGGTGCCGTCCAAGGGGTCGATGATCCACACCCGGTCGTGCTTCAGCCGGACCAGGTCGTCGTAGGCCTCCTCGCTGAGCACCGCATCGTCAGGGCGCTCGGCGCGCAGCCGGCGCAGGATCAGCTCGTTGGCCAGGCTGTCGCCGGCGTCCCCCAACACCCACGGGTGACCGAAGCCGATCTCGTCGCGCACTTTGAGCAGCAGCTCCCCGGCGTCCGCGGCGAGTTCGGCAGCCAGTGCGGCGTCGGTCAGCTCGTCCGGGCCCTGGCTCACCGGTTCAGTATCTCCGACGACCGTGCGTGGCTTAGAAGGCCGACCCTAGAAGGCCGGCCACGGAATGGGGCGATGCCGGTTCGGCCCGGGCATCACCGGATCGTTCAGCAGCGCCTGCCCGCGCCTGAGCAGCGCTGCGATCTCCACCCGCGTGATGTGCTCGGCCAGTTCATCGCCCAGCGAGCCGGCCAAGGCGTCGGTGAGCCCCGCCACCGCGTCCAGCATTTTCCCGTCGACCGGCTTGTTGGCCCAGCCCCATAGCACCGTGCGCAGCTTGTTCTCGACATGCAGGCACACCCCGTGGTCGACGCCGTAGATGTGGCCCTCGATGTCGCGCAGTACGTGGCCGCCCTTGCGGTCGGCGTTGTTGATCAGCACGTCGAAGACCGCCATCCGCCGCAACCGGATGTCGTCGGCGTGCATCAAGACGACCGCGTCGCCGGCGTAGTCGTACGCCCGCAGCACCGGCAGATAACCCGGCTGCGGTTTGCCGGCGGGAAACAGGTCGACCAGGTCGGGTCCGGGCCTGGCATCGGATTCGTCGGTGTCGCCGGGCTGCTCCACCCACAGCTGCAGCATGCCCGGACCGGCGGGGCCGTGACGAATCACCGTGTAGGGCACGATGTTCCAACCCAACTGCGTCGACACCAGATACGCCGCGAGTTCGCGACCGGCCAGCGTTCCGTCGGGAAAATCCCACAGCGGGGCTTCCCCGGCGATCGGTTTGTAGACGCAGTGCACGGCCGATTCGCCGAGCGTGGACTCGCACAAAAAGGTGGCGTTGCTGGCTGAGCGGATGCGTCCGAGGACCGTCAGCTCGCCGTTCCGCAACACCTCACGGTCGTCAGGCCTCAAGTTCATCGTCAGGCCCGAGCAGCGCGCTGCGCCGATAGCCGTTGGCGCGCGCGCAGATATGGCCCTCCGGATCCAACGGTTCGTCGCACAGCGGGCACGGCGGGCGTCCCGCTGAGATGACGCGATTGGAGCGGGTGGCGAACTGCCGCGCCGACTCCGGCGTCAAGAACACCCGCACCGCGTCGGGACCCTCCTCGGTGTCGTCGAGCACCACCGACGCGTCGAACTCGGCGTCGGTCACGGCCAGCAACTCGACCACCACGGTCTGCGCCTCCGAATCCCAGCCCAGGCCCATGGTTCCGACCCGGAACTCGGCATCCACGGGCGTGACCAGCGGGTTCAAATCCTCGACCTCGGCGGGCTCCGGAGGGACCGGCGTGCCGAACCTGCGATTCACCTCGAGCAGCAGCGCATCGATGCGTTCGGCCAGCACCGCAACCTGCTGCTTCTCCAACACGACTGACACCACCCGGGAATCGTGCACCGCTTGGATGTAGAAGGTTCGGTTTCCGGGCTGGCCAACGGTCCCGGCCACGAAGCGGTCGGGTGTGCGGAAGACATGAATTGCGCGGGCCATGGCTCCTCCAAAATACCGGCTGTTGCCTTCGCCGTGCGATTCGATTGCCCCGCCACAGCCGAATTAATCGCTCGAGCCGCCGACCACCGCGTCGCCGGACGGCACGACCGCGGCCGGCTTTTCCGTAGGCGCCGCCTGGGACTCACCGTCCGTTTCGGCCTTCGCCTGACCCTCGGGCGGCGGCCCGGCCCGCAGTGCCGCAGCCAACTTCGCACCGGTGTGGTTGACGTGCAACACAAACGGGCGCAATTCGGTGTATCGGATCACACTCACCGAGGCCGGGTCGGCGGTGACCCGCTGGAACGCGTCCAGGTGCATGCCATACGCGTCGGCGACGACGGCCTTGATGACATCACCGTGAGTGCAGGCCACCCAGAGCGCGTCGCCATCAT
Organism: uncultured Actinomycetota bacterium; assembly: GCA_963820045.1. Taxonomy (GTDB): domain Bacteria; phylum Actinomycetota; class Actinomycetes; order Mycobacteriales; family Mycobacteriaceae; genus Mycobacterium. Next base: position 529,382 of record CAWFYN010000004.1, on the reverse strand, counting down.
GTTCTAAGGCGAGCCGTCGATCGTGTTCACGGACCGCGGCGACGGCGCGCGCCTGCACTTGCGCCAAGCCCTCGCCGCCGGGGAACACCGCCGCGCTCGGGTGGGCCTGCACGACCCGCCACAGCGGCTCGGTGGCCAGCTCGGCGATCTTGCGCCCCGTCCAGTCCCCGTAGTCGACTTCGGCGAGCCGCTCGTCGATGCGCGGGTCGAGGCACAGAGCTTCGGCGAGCGGTTCGAGGGTGCGCCGGCAGCGCAGCAACGGTGAACTGACGAGCTCGCGGATGCGCAGGTCACCGATCCGGTCGATCAGCCCGGCGGCCTGATCGCGGCCCTTGTCGTCGAGGTCGACGCCCTCGGAGCGGCCGGCCAGGATGCCGGCGGTGTTGGAGCTGGAGCGACCGTGCCGCAACAGGATGACCGTCATGCCGGGGTGTCCAACCGAGACCTCGCCGAACGCACGACCACGACCGTACCCGGTGTAAGCGCGCTAGCGACTAACGCGATAGTGGCACCGCATGGGCCACGGAGTCGCGCACGGCGGCAATCAGGCTGCGCTCATCGGTGAGGTCGATATCGACCAGGCTGCGGACCGCCCGGGCGACCACCTCTTCGGCCTGCGGAACTGGCCCGGCAAGGCGCGGCCGGTAAATTTCGACGACGAGGGAGCGGTGCTCGATGTGGAACGAAAAACTCCGCCCATCACCCGCGTGCCCATACCCGCTGGCGAAAATTCCTGTCGACAGGTCTTCGACAGCAAACTCTTTCTCCGCGATACGCCGGTCAACGGTGACGGCCATGAGCCGACCATACCTCGCCCGCGAGACTTGATGTGGGCGACATGGCCGTATTGGATGCGAAGGCGTTCCCTACAATCCGAAGTCCACAGTCCTTACGCGAGGAAGACAATTGCTGTCACGGCGCACACGTCATCGACTGGCAGCTCATGGCGGTTTTCTTGGCGTGGCCCTTTTGCTAGCGGCGGTCGCCGGATGTTCGTCCAATACATTCAAATCCGCACCGCGCACCATCGAACCGGCCGTGGCCGCCGTGTCACCGCCGCCGTCGCAGATCCCGGCCGGCGCGGTGCGCCCGTTGGCCGCCCGCGCGGCCGCGGCGACCTTCGACGACGGCATCCACCAGCTGGCGGTCCTCGCGCCCGGCGCGGCGCCGTCGGAGCCCGCCACCGTCACCGTCGTCGGTGATCCGAAGGCCGCGCCCCGTGTCATCGACCTGCCGGGGCCGGCGACCGCGTTGACCGACGACGCCCACGGCACCGTCTTCCTGGCCGCCCGGGGCGGCTATTTCGTGGTCGACCTGCCCACCGGCCACACGGCACAGGTGAAGGTCACCGACGCCCAGCAGGTCGATTTCACCGCCGTCACCCAACGCGCTGACGGCAAGTTGGTGTTGGGCAGCGCCGACGGGGCCGTCTACACGCTCGCTTCACCGAGACCCGGCGCCGTCGGGACCGCGACCGTCGGCAGCCGTACCAAGGTCTTCGCGCGCGTTGATTCGCTTGCCACACAAGGGAATACGACGGCGGTGCTGGATCGGGGACAGACCTCGGTGACCACGATCGCCGCCGACGGTCAAGTCCGACAGGCGCTGCGGGCGGGCGAGGGCGCAACCACCATGGTCGCGGACCCGGCGGGCCGGGTTCTGGTTGCCGACACCCGCGGCGGCCAGCTGCTGGTCTATGGCGTCGACCCGCTGATCTTGCGCCAGGCCTATCCGGTGCCCCAGGCGCCGTACGGTCTGGCGGGCTCGCGCGCATTGATCTGGGTTTCGCAGACCGCTTCTAATATGGTCATTGGTTACGATCTGTCCACCGGAATTCCCGTCGAAAAGGTGCGTTACCCAACCGTGCAGCAACCGAACTCACTGGCCTTCGACGAAACGTCAGGCACCTTGTACGTGGTGTCGGGGTCCGGTGCCGGGGTTCAGGTCATCGAACACGCGGCGGGTACGCGTTGACCGCCTCGCGCCGAAGTCAGCTGCCTGTGGGCTGGGACACCGAGCTGTCCGACGAATACGAGTGGGTGCCGCTGCGCCTGCCGCCGGAGGTCACCCGACTCAGCGCCTCCACCCGGCTGTCCATCGAGGCCGAGTATCGGGGGTGGGAGCTGACCCGGGTGCGGCTCTACACCGACGGTAGTCGGCGAGTATTGTTGCGCCGCAAGAAGTCTCGTCTGGACCGGCGGCCCGACCAGCCGGAACTGTGACGGTGGCCCCGACCCGCGAAGGCACCGTGTACGGCCTCGTGCGACGGCTGTTCTTCCTGATACCGCCCGAGCGCATCCACACGCTGGTTTTCGCAGTGCTGCGCGGCGCCACCGCCGTCGCCTTGGCGCGGCGGCTGTTGCACCGCCTCCTCGGCCCCGCCGATCCGGCGCTGGCGAGCACGGTGTTCGGGGTGCGTTTCCCGGGGCCGCTCGGGCTGGCCGCCGGCTTCGACAAGGACGGCCTGGGGTTATTGACCTGGGGTGCGCTGGGATTCGGGTACGCCGAGGTCGGAACCGTCACCGCCAACGCGCAACCCGGGAACCCGGCCCCGCGCATGTTCCGGCTGCCCGCCGACCGCGCCCTGCTGAATCGCTTGGGCTTCAACAACCTCGGTGCCGGCGCGCTGGCGATCCGGCTCGCGCGTCACCGGCCCGACATCCCGATCGGGGTCAACATCGGCAAGACCAAGACCACCCCGACCGCCAACGCCCTCGACGACTATCGGGCCAGCGCCCGCCTGGTCGGGCCGCTGGCGTCCTACCTGGTGGTCAACGTCAGCTCGCCGAACACCCCAGGCCTGCGCGACCTGCAGGCCGTTGAGTCGCTGCGGCCCATCCTGTCGGCCGTCCTCGCCGAGACGTCAAAGCCCGTGCTCGTGAAGATCGCGCCCGACCTTTCCGACGCCGATCTCGACGACGTCGCCGACTTGGCTGTCGAGTTGGGCCTGGCCGGAATCGTCGCCACCAACACCACGGTGTCGCGCGACGGCCTGAAGACTTCCGGGGTCGACGCGCTGGGCCCCGGCGGCATCTCCGGTCCGCCGGTGGCGCGCCGCGCCACCGAGGTGTTGCGCCGGCTGTATGGCCGGGTCGGCGATCGCCTGGTGTTGATCAGCGTCGGGGGCATCGAAACGGCCGACGACGCGTGGGAGCGGATCACCGCGGGCGCGTCGTTGCTGCAGGGCTATACCGGTTTCATCTACGGAGGAGGCCTGTGGCCCAAGCGCATTCACGACGGCATCGCTCGCCTGCTGCGCGACGGCGGGTTCGCCTCGCTCAGCGATGCGGTCGGTTCGGCGGCGCCGAAACCTCGCGGCTCGACGAGTTAAGCCGCGCCTTCTTCGTCGCCGTCCTCGTCGTCGTCTTCGGCAAGGACCTTTTCGGGGTGGTGGAAGGTGTTGACGCGGGGTTTCCCGCGATCTAGATGCGGCGGCGGGATCCATTCCGTTTCGCCGTTGGCGTGTTTTCGGGTGCTCCAGCCCTTCTCGAGGAGCCGGTGGTGGGGTCCGCAGGCCAGGGTGAGTTGGTCGATGTCGGTGCGATATGTGCTGGCCCAATCTCGGACGTGGTGCACCTCGCAGTAATAGCCCGGCACATCGCAACCCGGATGCGAACAACCACGATCCTTGGCGTACAAGATAATTCGCTGTCCGGGCGAGGCCAGGCGCTTGGTGTGGTACAACGCCAGGGCTGTGCCCTTGTCGAATATCGCCAAGTAGTGGTGGGCGTGCCGGGCCAGGCGGATCACGTCGGACATCGGCAAGATGGTGCCCCCACCCGTCAAGCCCTTACCCGCGGCGGCTTCCAGGTCTGTGAGCGTGGTCGTCACAACGATGGCCGCCGGCAATCCGTTGTGCCGGCCCAGTTCGCCGCTGGCCAACATTGCTCTTAGCGCGGCGTTGAGGCCGTCGTGGTTGCGCTGGGCGGGGCTGCGGTTGTCGCGCTGCACCGCCTCTTCCGTCGGGGCACCGTCGACGACCGGTGTCTCGTCGTCGGGGTTGCACATGCCGGGCGCGGCCAGCTTGGCCAGTACCGCCTCCCAGCTGGCGCGAGCCTCCGGCGTCAACCACCCGCTCAGGCGAGACATGCCGTCGGCCTGTTGATTGCCCAGCACCAGCCCGCGGGCGCGCGCCCGGTCCGCATCGGTGTAGCGCCCGTCGGGGTTGAGGCAGTTCATCAGGTGGCGGGCAAGTTTGGCGAGTTGATCGGGGCGATATTGGGTGGCCTCGGACGCCAGGTGTTTCTCGGCGTGCTCACGGGTGTCGATGTCGACGGACTCGGGCAGCTGGTGGAAAAACTGGCGGATCGACGCCACGTGGTCGGCCCCGATGGCCCCGTCGCGCTGAGCCGCCGCCGTGGCGGGCAGCACCGGCGCCAACGGCTCACCGGAAAGCGCCCGGCGCGGACCCAGGTCGGCGGCCTCAGCGATGCGCCGGCTGGCCTCACCCCGGGTGATGTGCAGCCGATCGGCCAACGCCCAGCTCAGCTTGCCACCCAACTCGGCGGAATCCCCTTGCTCACCAACCTGATTGATGAGTTGATGACTTGGCGCTTGCAGCCGGCGCGTCTCGCACTCGAGTGTCTCCAACAACTGCAACCGCTCCGGATTGGTCAGCGCTTCGTACGAATGCCCCTGGAAGCGGGAGACAACGGCGCGCAACGCGTCGACGTCCCCCTGAATCTCCTCGCGGTCAATCGAACGCATGTTCGAATGCTACCGCCACCAACCGACATTGATTCTGATAAAGCGGCCGGGCTAGATGGTCGTGGCAGCCGCTGCCGGTGGTGACTCTCGCACCGACTGACGCCCTGCTGGGTCGTCTTCCAATTGATCTGTCCCACCGGTGAGCGGTTGTTGATCAAGAGCCCCGGCGGGGCGGACATGACTTCATCAGGAGCCTGGAAATTCCTCACCAATGTCTTGTCTGCCCGCCCGGCCGGGGTGTCGTCCGCTCCACCAGTCGGTACCAGCAGAACAGGAGACCCTCCTCGGGCAAAACCACTCGCCATCGGCTCTCCCGCGGAGGCGACCGAGCTGCCAACAACGCCTTGCACCGCATCGCCCTGGTCCGCATGTCTGCTGACCCACGCACCCGCGCCTACGTCTGCCGACAACTGACCAACGGGCGCTCCAAAAAAGACGTCCTGCGCCTGCTCAAACGCGCCATCGCCCGCGAAATGTTCAGACTGCTCACCCAACAATGCGACATCGACGACTACCACGACCTACGCCCCACCCGACAGAACAGGAACATCACCCTGACCACAGCCGCCAACACTTCGGCGTCTGGCCCACCGTCATCTCCCGCCTCGAACGCGGACTCCAACGCAACGACACCACTAGCCACCAACTACCGCCAATGGCTCAACGCCGCCTAACAACCACCCTTGACACCAATAGGAGCATCAAGAGAGACGCCCCAGCCCGCGCCTACTTCTGTTCGTAGACGCCGTGGATGACCGCGCGCGCTATCGCATGCTGGAACAAATTGAAGCCGAGGTAGGCGGGGCTGGCGTCCTCGCCGAGATCCAGCTTGTCGACGTCCACGGCATGCACCGCGACGTAGTACCGGTGCGGCCCATGTCCCGGCGGCGGCGCGGCACCGAGGTAGCGACGCATCCCGGCGTCGTTGACCAGCGTCAGCGCGTCGCCGGGCAGGTCGCTCCCGTCGCCCGCCCCCGCGGGCAGTTCGGTGACGTCGGCCGGCAGGTTGGCCACCGCCCAGTGCCAGAACCCCGAGGCCGTCGGCGCATCGGGGTCGTAGACGGTGACGGCGAAGCTGCGGGTCTCCGCCGGGAATCCCGACCAGCTCAACTGCGGGCTGACGTCTTCTCCGCCGGCGCCCATGATTCCGCTGACCTGCGGCGTGGCCAGCGACTGGCCGTCGGTGATGGACTCCGACGTCAGGGTGAACGTCGGCAGCTTCGGCAGCGCGGCGTACGGATCGGGCACGGTGCTCATGGGCGGTCCTTTCTTACGTGTCGTGTCGTGTCGTGTCGTCAGCTAGCAGTGCGTCAGGAAGTGTGCCAGCACATCGGTGCCAAACCTCAGCGCGTCCACGGGTACCCGCTCGTCGACACCATGGAACAACGCGGTGAAATCGAGGTCCGGCGGCAACCGCAACGGGCTGAAACCAAAACAGCGAATACCCAAGCGCGCGAAGGATTTTGCGTCGGTGCCACCGGAAAGCATGTAGGGCACCGTACGCCCGTCCGGGTCGAGGGCCAGCACGGCGGCGTTCATGGCGTCGACCAGGTCGCCGTCGAAGGTCGTCTCATATGGCGAGAAGTCTTTGATCCACTCGCGTGTCACATCCGGGCCGAGCAGTTCGTCGACCTCGGCCTCGAACGCCGCCTTGCGGCCCGGAAGGATTCGGCAGTCGACCACCGCTTCCGCCAGCGCCGGGACGACATTGGCCTTGTACCCGGCCTTGAGCATCGTCGGGTTCGCGGTGTCGTGCAGCACGGCCTTGAGCATGCGCGCCATCGGGCCGAGCTTCTCGATCGCTCCCGCCAGGTCGCCCGACTCGATATCGAACGTCAGCCCCGTCTCGTCCCCGACGGCGATCAGGAACTGGGCGACGGTATCGGTCAGCACGAGCGGAAACTGGTGCCGGCCCAGCCGGGCGACCGCCTCGGCGACCGCGGTGACCGCGTTCTGGTCATGCACCATCGATCCGTGGCCGGCCGTGCCGCGGGCGGTGAGTCGCATCCACGACAGACCCTTCTCGGCCGTCTCGATCAGATAGAGCCGGCGTTCTCCGCCGTCCCGGCGGGGCACGGTCAACGAGAACCCGCCCACTTCGCCGATCGCCTCGGTGACGCCCTCGAACAGGGCGGGCCGATTGTCGACCAGCCATTGCGCCCCGTAGCTGCCGCCGTGCTCCTCGTCGGCAAGGAACGCGAAGACCAGGTCGCGCGGCGGCACGATCCCGGCCCGCTTCAACTGCCGGGCCACCACGATCATCATGCCGACCATGTCCTTCATGTCGACCGCGCCGCGGCCCCAGACGAAGCCGTCCTTGACCGCGCCGGAGAACGGATGCACGCTCCACTCGGCCGGCTCCGCCGGCACCACGTCGAGATGCCCATGGATCAGCAGTGCGCCTCGCGAACTGTCCGCACCCGCGAGGCGGGCGATCACATTGCCGCGGCCCGGGGCACCCGATTCCACATATTCAGGCGAGTAGCCGACCTCCGCGAGCTGCTCGCCCACCCACTGGGCGCACTCGGCCTCGCCGCACGTCGTCTCCGGCTCGCCGGTGTTGGTGGTGTCGAACCGGATCAACCTGCTGACAACCTCGACCACGTCGTCACTCGAATTGGTCGGGAAATCGGTCTCGGCGCTCACAACCACCTTTCCTACCATTGCCGAGGCCGCTGGGCTCGCCGCTGACCGGCCCGGCTGGGTTGGGCGCGCGTGAGACAATCCGATAGCCTTAGCTGCCAACCCATGCGGTTGGTCTTGTCCGAGTGGCGGAATGGCAGACGCGCTAGCTTGAGGTGCTAGTGCCCTACTAATGGGCGTGGGGGTTCAAGTCCCCCCTCGGACACGCGCGTTAACGGCAGCACCCGGCGTCGGTGTCGGATTGACGGTCCAGAAACCGCTCCTGCGGGACGAATAAAGCCCTCCCGCAACCCAGTTCGCGTAGAGCCGGCGAAATCTCAGCCAGGCCAGATTTCAACGTTGAGCAGTCCGGGAGAAACCCGGGTTCGCTGACCGGCGCGGCGTCGCGCCGAAAGCCCGTAGGCTGGAGTGCGACCAATGACACCTAACGGATTCCTCCGGCGCACTGCGACGCGTACGTTCGGCGACCGTCGCGAGGCCGGTCGCGCGCTGGCCGAGCAGCTGCTGGCCTACCGCGACAGGGACGATGTGCTGGTCTTCGGGCTGGCCCGCGGCGGCGTTCCGGTGGCCTGGGAGATCGCCGCGGCGCTGCACGCCCCCCTGGATGTGTTCCTGGTCCGCAAGCTCGGGGTACCGCGCTGGTCGGAGCTGGCGATGGGCGCTTTGGCCAGCGGCGGTGGCGTGGTGATGAACGACGACGTGGTCTCCAGCCTGCGCATCACCGACGAGCAGGTACGCGAGGTGATCGAGAGCGAGACCGCCGAACTCGCCCGCCGCGAGGACGCCTACCGAGGTGGGCGCCCGGTGGCCGACCCGCGCGGCAAAGTGGTGATCTTGGTTGACGACGGGATCGCCACCGGAGCCAGCATGCTGGCCGCCGTCCGGGCGGTGCGCGCCGCCGGCCCGAAGTCGATCATCGTTGCGGTCCCGGTGGGGCCGCCATCAACCTGCCGTGAGCTCGCCCTCGAGGCCGATGAGGTGGTTTGTGTGACGATGCCGCCCGGATTCGAAGCGGTCGGCCAGGTGTACGCCGACTTTCACCAGGTCAGCGACGACGAGGTGCGCGAGACGCTCACCACGCCCACCGGCTGAGTACTACTTGGCTGCCTCGTCGCCGCGGCCCTCCGCCGGCACCGCCGACTGTTCCGTCGCCTCGGAGCTCGCTTCCTGCGACGATTCACTCTCGTGCGGGGCTTCCTCGGGATAGTCGACGGTCTCTTCGCCGGCCTCAGCCACGGAGTGGGCCTCGTCCTCGTGCTGGTCTGCGCCGCCGGCGTCGCGCCGCTGCCGCTCCTGCAACGCGTCGATGATCAACAGCACCACGCCGAGCACGCTGGCGCCGATGCACACCCAGGCCACCAACTCGTTGCTGGTGACAACGGCGAACACCAGTGCGACGAGCCCGACCAGGGCCAGTACGAGCGCAATGATCAGCATCGGTCATCCTCCAAGCGACGAGCGGGACAGCCAGTTCGGGTGCGGGTCCAGTATGCCGACCGCGCAGCTGGGCGAATGTCCGGCACGCCCGAGGCTAGTTGTTACCCCGGTTGAATTGCTCGAATCCGCCGGCGTCGGCGCTGGAGTCGACCGGCGCCGCCGAACCGCGCTGGCCGAGTTCCTCCAGCTGCGATTCCAGGTAGGTCTTGAGCCGGGTGCGGTACTCGCGTTCGAAGGTGCGCAGCTGCTCGAGGCGTCCTTCCAGGACGGTGCGCTGCTGGTTGATCGTTCCCATGATCTCGGAGTGCTTGCGTTCGGCGTCGGCCTGCAGGGCGTCGGCCTTCTCCTGCGCCTGACGCAGCTGAGTCTCGGAGCGGGTCTGCGCATCCGCGAGCATCGCGTCGGCGCGCTGCCGGGCCTCGGTGACCGTGGTCTCGGCGGTCTGGCGGGCCTCGGAGATGATTTGGTCGGCGTTGGCGCGAGCGTCGGCCAGCATCTTGTCCGACTCCGCCTTGGCGGTGCTGGTCAGCCGGTCGGCGGTGTCCTGCGCCAGGCTCAGCACCCGCGCGGCCTTCATGGCCTGTTCCTCGTTGTTGACCGCGGCGGCGGGTGCGGCCACCGGTGCCGCCTCGGGCGCCGGCTCCGGCTTGGGGACGGGAATCGCCTGGGTGGGCGCGGCCGCGGCGGCGGGAACGGCGCTGGCGCCACCGCCGGCGGCCAGCTCGTGGTCGAGCTCCTCGATCCGCTGACGCAGATCGGTGTTCTCTTCGATGAGCCGCGTCAGCTCGGCCTCCACCAGATCGAGGAAGGCGTCGACCTCATCTTCGTTGTAGCCCCGCTTGCCGATCGGTGGCTTACTGAACGCCACATTGTGGACGTCGGCTGGTGTAAGCGGCATTGTTTCGTCCCCTCAAGTTCCTGTCTAACGTTCTGGAAAGTGTAGAACGCAGTGGTAGCCGTGGTGCAACTGCCGTCCATCCTGTCACACCAGGCGCGACGGTTGCTGTTTAGGCCAATAAATAAGATCCAATTTCAAACGCTCAGGGCAATAAAATCCGAAACCTTAGAATTTTTAAATCGCACTCATCAAACCGAGGCTAAAACGTGGCCGAACCGTCTCCAGGGCGGCAGGTGGCTCGGGCCGGGGCCCGGGAACCGGCTTACGCCGCGGCGCCGAAGGCCAGCTGCATGCCGATGAAGGCGACCAGCAGCAGCACCATGATGGACAGGTCGAAACGGACCGCCCCGATGGTGAGTTGTGGGATCAGCCGGCGCAGCAGCTTCACCGGCGGATCGGTGATCGACATGATGATCTCCAGGATCACCACGGTGATGCCGGTGGGATGCCAGTCACGGCTGAACGAGCGAATGAACTCGACGACGACCCGGGCGATGAGCAGCAGCCAGAAGATGAACAGCGCAAACCCAAGGATCTGAAAGAACAGCACCAACTGAAGAGTCCCGACCTTACCGATGAGATGTCAAGCGCCGCGGGCTTGCGCGGCGCCTGCCAGCCTACCGACTCCGAGCCTGGAACCACATCTCAGCTGGCCTGGCGACGCCCGGCCAGGGATAGCAGCGACGGACCGGGGCCGCCGTGCGGCGGTTATTGGTAAGCGTAGAAGCCGGTTTCGGCGATCCGGCGCCGCTCCTCCGGAGACACGTCGACGTCGGCTGGCGACAGCAGGAACACCTTGGTCGCCACTTTGTCGAAGGAGCCGCGCAGCGCGAAGGCCAGGCCGGCCGCGAAGTCGACGAGCCGCTTCGCGTCGGCGTTGTCCATCGATACCAGATCCATGATGACCGGGGTGCCGTCGCGGAACCGCTCGCCGATGGTGCGGGCCTCGCTGTAGTCCTTCGGCCGCAGCGTGGTGATCTTCGAGAGCGGGTGGCCCTCTTCGAACATCATCGCCATCCGGCGCGGATCCATCGCCAGCGCGCCGCGGGTGGAGTTGCGTAACCAGGACCCGAAGCGCGGCCTGCCCATCTCGGGGCGCTCGAACTCGCGGGGGTGGACGGCGCCGTAGCGCGGCTCGTCCCCGTAACCGCCGCGGTATCCGCTCGGCGGCGGGTAGTCGGCGGGCTCACGCGGGTCGTCGTAGTCGCGTCCCTCGTAGCGGCCATACCCGTCGTCGAAACGCGGACGCGGGAAGCCGCGGGAGGGAGCGTGGTCGTCGTAATACTCGTCGTCGTAGTCGTCCATCGGGGCCATACCGAAATAGGCCTTGACTTTGTGCAGTGTGCTCATTGCGTTGACCCCTTCTAGCCCCTGATGTTTGGTGTCAGTGATGAAGATGTGACTACAGTGACTTAATACGGTGACGGTAGCGGCCGAGGGCCCAATAGCGCGGTACCGACACGCACACACGTCGAACCGTGTTTGACGGCAATTTCGAAATCGTCGGACATCCCGGCGGACAGGCCGACGGCGTTCGGATGGGATTCCAGGACGCGCAGGTGCTCCGTTCGCAGGCGGGCAAAGGCCGCGTCGGGGTCGGAGTCCAGCGGCGGGATCGCCATCAGGCCGGCCAGATCCAGGTGCTTTGACTCCTCGGCCTGCGCGCACAGCTGGTCGACCGCACCCGGCGTCGAGATGTCGACGCCGCCGCGGGACGCGTCGCCGTCGAGGCTGACCTGAACGTAGATCCGCAGTGGTTCGGTGCGGCGCCCCTCCGCCAGGCCCGCCGACACCCCGCGATCAAGCGCGCCGACCAGCTGTGAGCTGTCGACCGAGTGGGCCGTGTGCGCCCAGCGGGCGACCGACCGCGCCTTGTTCCGCTGAATGTGGCCCACCATGTGCCAACGCAGGCCCCCTACGTCCGCCCGGGAAGAAGCCGCTAACAGCTTGGTGACTTCGCCCACTTTTGCCGACGCTTCCTGGTCCCGCGATTCCCCGACGGCCCGGCAACCCAATCGGGACAAAATCACCACATCGGTTGCTGGAAAGAATTTGGTAATCGGCAGAAGTTCGATTTCGCCGACATTGCGGCCCGCCGCTTCCGCGGCGGCCGCAAGGCGCGATCGCACGGCCGCTAATGCGTGCGTCAATTCCGCTTCGCGGTCGCCGCGACTTCCTGGGGCTGACGTCCCATCCACCATCGCGGTCATTCCATCCACACCAGTGAGGCCAGCCGTCCGGTGGGCGCGTCCCGGCGGTGACTGAACAATGTCGGGTCGGCGACTGTGCACCGCGGATCGATGTCGATGGCCGTGACGCCCAAATCCTTTAGCTGGCAAGCGATCCCGGCCCTAAGGTCGAGCCCCGGGGTGCCGGCTGCGGTCGTGGTGCGGCTGCCGGGCAGCGCGGCCTCCACCTCGTCGGCCATGGCCGCGGGCACCTCGTAGTTGCGACCGCTGACCGCCGGGCCCAGCAGGGCCGAAATGGATTCAACGTGCGCGCCCCGCGCCAGCATCGCCTCCACGGTGCGGGGCACCACCCCAAGCTGGGCGCCGACGCGACCGGCATGTACCGCCGCGGCCACACCGGCGCGCGCGTCGGCCAGCAGCACCGGCACGCAGTCGGCGGTGACCACCGCCAGCGCCAGCCGCGGGGTGCCGGTCACCAACGCGTCGGTAGCGTCGACCGCGCCGTCGCGGGGCAGGTCGACCACCTCGACTCGGTCGCCGTGGACCTGGTTCATCCACACCACCCGGTCGGGGCCGAGGCCGATGGCGGCCGCGAGCCGGGATCGGTTGGCGGCCACCGCCGTCGGGTCGTCACCGACGTGGTCACCCAGGTTGAAGGTGTCGAACGGCGGCCCCGAGACACCGCCCGCGCGGGTGGTGGTCACCCGCCGGATGCGCACGCTCACCCGTTCAGTATCCGGAGTGCAGTGACTGCCAGTGGGCACCACCATCCGGCACCTATTTTTCGTGGCCGGTTTGTCGCGAACTGGCAAGCAAATCGAGACCCTCAGCGGCGCATGAACGGCGGCACGTCGACGTCGTCGTCGTCGCCGCCGATGTTCAGCGTGGAACCGTTGGTGTGAACCGGCACGCTGACGGCGTCGACAGGCTCGAACAATGTCGAGGTGAGCTTGCCGGCCTTCGCCGACTCGATCCGGTGCGCCCCGGGCTTCTCGCCGGATGTGCCGCCGACGACGGGCCTGCGTCCGGCACCGACGGCGTCGAAGCCGGCCGCGATGACGGTGACGCGCACCTCGTCGCCCAGCGAGTCGTCGATGACCGTGCCGAAAATGATGTTGGCGTCCTGGTGGGCGGCGTCCTGCACCAGCGAAGCCGCCTCGTTGATCTCGAACAGGCCCAGGTCACTGCCGCCGGCGATCGACATCAGCACGCCCTGCGCGCCCTCCATCGACGCCTCCAGCAGGGGCGAGTTGATCGCGATCTCGGCGGCCTTGAGGGAGCGTCCCTCGCCGCGGGCCGACCCGATGCCCATCAGCGCGGTGCCGGCCCCGGACATGATGCCCTTGACGTCGGCGAAGTCGACGTTTATCAGCCCGGGCGTGGTGATCAGGTCGGTGATGCCCTGCACGCCGTTGAGCAGCACCTCGTCGGCGCTGCGGAACGCGTCCATCAGGGATACCGCGGCGTCGCCCATCTGCAGCAGCCGGTCGTTGGGAATCACGATCAGGGTGTCGCAGCTCTCCCGCAACGAGGAGATGCCGGTTTCGGCCTGATTGCCACGCCGCTTGCCCTCGAACGAGAACGGCCGGGTGACCACGCCGACGGTCAACGCGCCCAGTTTGCGGGCGATGCTGGCGACCACGGGCGCCCCGCCGGTGCCGGTCCCGCCCCCTTCGCCGGCGGTGACGAACACCATGTCGGCCCCCCGCAGCAGCTCCTCGATCTCGTCTTTGGCGTCCTCGGCGGCCTTGCGCCCGACCTCTGGGTCCGCCCCGGCGCCCAGCCCGCGGGTGGAGTCGCGGCCGACGTCGAGTTTGACGTCGGCATCGCTCATCAACAGCGCCTGCGCGTCGGTGTTGATCGCGATGAACTCCACGCCCTTGAGGCCCTGCTCGATCATCCGGTTCACGGCGTTGACACCGCCGCCACCGATACCCACGACCTTGATGACGGCCAGGTAGTTATGCGGGGGGGTCATCATTCGGTTTCCTCCCTGGTGGGCTCAGTTCTGTGCGACGGGGTCCTCCCGACCGTTCGCGGTCCTCCCTGGCAAACCCTCAACCTCAACCATAGAGTTAGAGTTATGTCAAGTAGTTCCGCGCAACCAGAACGGTAGGGGCATGGCGCGCGCTAACCCCGCAGGCGCGCCGACGCGCGGCTCGCAAATTTTTTCTGTTGCAACGGTCACACGCTGGGGCTTGGCGGCGCCGCTACTTCACCGTGGGCAGGTCGGGGCTCGAGACGTCGTAGGTCCGCCCGGGCTGGGTCAGCAGGGCGGTCAGCTTCTCGGCCTTCTCGTCGGTGCGATCGGTCGTCCCCCAAATGACCACGCGGCCATCGCCCAGCGTGAGCGTGATCGAGGCCACCGAGGGGGCCGCGATCCGGCCCACCTGACCCGCGACCTCGGGCCGCAACGCGGTCAGCACCTGGAGCGCGGCCTTGGTCGCCGGGTCGTTGGGGCCCGGGTCGGCGACTTCGAGATATGGCAGCGCCGGTGGCGGCGGCCCGGTCGCGAAGTCGACGCCGTCACGGTCGAAGAGGTGCGGTCCGTCCGGAAAGTCCTTCACCGCCACCGGAACTCGCTCAACGATGGTGATGCGCAGCGCCGACGGATACTGACGCTGCACCCGCGCGCTGGCCACTCGCCGGATCGCCGCCACCCGGTCGGCGACCTGGTTGGTGTTGATCTGCAGCAGCGGCGTCCCCGGCCGCACCTGCGCCGCGTCCAGCACCTCTTCCCGGGTCACCACGCCGGTGCCGACGACGACGATGCTGCGGGCCGCCATGGCGGGCGTGAAATAGAGGACCAACGCGAGCCCGATCCCGACGACGACCAGCAATACCGTCACCAACAGCATCTTCAAACCACGAACCACCCCCCGTCCCACGGGCTTGAGCTCGTCGTCCGGGCGCCCGCTGACCCGGCGTTTGGCCTCGCGGCGGGCTTCTTCGATGGCGGTGGCGCGCTCCTGTGCGGCGCGGCGTTCGGCTCGTTCGCGGCGGGCCCGCCGGCGGGGCCCCTCGAATTCGTCCGGGGTGGCCGGGGTTTCGGCCTCCGGCCCCCCGACGAAGAGCGGCTCGGTGGCGGCGTCCCCGGCCGCCCGGGCGTCGAGGGGCTCGCCCACAAGATCGGCGTCGTTCGGCTGGTTCATCGCACCACTCCCGGACGGCCGGGCGCGCTGCGGTTGTCCCGGATCCGCAGCGCGGTCACGATTTCCGGTCCCAGCAGGGTCACGTCGCCCGCACCCATGGTCACGATGACGTCGCCGGGGCCGGCCGCCGCGGCCACCTGCTCGGCCACGGCGGATAAGTTCGCCAGGTAGCGCACCGGCACACTGACGTGCTCGGCGACGCTCGCGCCACTGACGCCGGCGAGCGGCTTCTCGCGCGCGCCGTAGACGTCGAGGACGAACACCTCGTCGGCGGCATCGAGCGCGTGGCCGAACTCGGCGGCGAATTCCTTTGTGCGCGAATATAAATGGGGCTGAAACACCACCAGGCTGCGGCCACCGCCGCTCTGCTCGAGCACCGTGCGGACCGCCGCCAGCGTGGCGCTGATCTCGGTGGGATGGTGAGCGTAGTCGTCGAAGACGCGCACCGACCCGGCGTTGCCGACCAGTTCGAACCGCCGGCGCACCCCCTCGAAGCCGGCCAGCCCGTCGAGCACCGCGTCGGCCGAGGCGCCGATCTCGATCGCCGCCAGCAGCGCGCCCAGCGCATTGAGGGCCATGTGTCGCCCGGGCACCGACAGCCGCATCACGCGGGGGTGATGTTCACCCGCCAACTGGATGTGCGCGACCGCTTCGGTGCCCTGCTGCTCCCAGGACAACAGGGTGGCGGCGTGGTCTTGGTCCGGCGCGGATCCGTAGCGCAGTACGCGGATTCCCAGCTCGGCGGTGCGTTCCGCCAGCGCGGCCGCGCCCGGGTCGTCGACGCACACCACCAGCGCTCCACCGGGGGCGAGCCGCTCCACGAAGGCGTCGAACACCCCGACGTAGGCGTCGGCGCTGCCGTAGAAGTCCAGATGATCGGCCTCGATGTTGGTCACCACGGCGACGTTGGGCGTGTACTCCAGCAGCGAGCCGTCGCTTTCGTCGGCCTCGGCGACGAAGCAGTGGCCGCTGCCGTGATGCGCGTTGGTTCCGGCCTCCCCCATCTCGCCCCCGACCGCGAACGACGGGTCGCGTCCGCAGTGCTGCAACGCCACGATCAGCATCGACGTCGTCGTCGTCTTGCCGTGCGTGCCGGTGACCATCAGCGTGGTGCGCCCGTCCATCAGCCGGGCCAGCACGGCCGGGCGCAGGATCACCGGAATGCCGCGCCGCCGCGCTTCGACGAGCTCGGGGTTGGTTTTCGGGATGGCGGCGTGGGTGGTGATGACCGCAGTCGGGCCGCCGGGCAGCAGGTCGAGCGACGACGCGTCGTGGCCGATGCGGATAGACGCGCCCCGGGCGCGCAACGCGTGCACGCCGCGCGACTCCTTGGCGTCGGAACCGGATACCAGCGCACCGCGGTCCAGCAGGATGCGGGCGATGCCCGACATGCCGGCTCCCCCGATGCCCACCATGTGCACCCGCTGCAGCTCGGGCGGCAGCTGTTCGGCGTTCACCGTCGCCCCCCCGCCGCTGCCTTCCTGGCGATGTCCAGCGCCGCCTGTGCCACGCGGCGGGCCGCGTCCGGGTGCCCCACGCGCGCGGCGGCCGCCGTCATCGCCGCCAACCGCGGCGGGTCGTTGAGCAGCCCGGCCACCTCCCGGGCGACCACTTCCGGCGTCAGGGCGGCGTCGGCCACCACCATGCCGCCCCCGGCATTGACCACCGGCAGCGCGTTCAGCCGCTGCTCACCGTTCCCGATCGGCAGCGGCACGTAGATGGCCGGCAAGCCGACCGCCGATACCTCGGCGACGGTCATGGCGCCGGACCGGCAGATCGCCAGATCGGCGGCGGCATAGGCCAGGTCCATCCGGTCGAGATAGGGCACCGCCACGTACGGCGGGTCGCCGGGCTGGCTTTCCCGAAGCTCGAGGGTGTTTTTCGGTCCGTGCGCGTGCAGCACGGCCACGCCCGCGGCAGCCAGGTCGGCGGCGGCCTCGGACACGGCCCGGTTCAGCGACACGGCGCCCTGCGAGCCGCCGAACACCAGTAACACCCGCGCGTCGTCGGCGAAGCCGAAGTGCTTGCGCGCCTCGGCGCGCAGGGCCGCGCGGTCCAGCGAGGTGATGGCCGACCGCACGGGCACCCCGACCACCTCGGCGCGCGGTAACCCGCAATCGGCCACAGCGGAGAGGACCCGGTCGGCGCCGCGGGCACCGACACGGTTGGCCAGCCCGGCGCTGGCATTCGCTTCGTGGATGAGCACCGGGACGCGGCGCCTACGGCTGAGACCGCGAGGGATCCCGCGGGCGGCGAGGTACGCCGGTAGCGCCACGTATCCACCGAACCCGATGATGACGTCGGCGTCGACCGCGTCGAGCACAGCCCGAGTCTCCCGGACCGCGCGCCACACCCGCGGGGGCAGCCGCGCCAGGTCGCCGCTGGGCTTGCGCGGCAGCGGCACCGGGGTGATCAGCTCGAGGTGGTAACCCCGCTCGGGGACCAGCCGGGTCTCCAGGCCGCGGTGGGTACCCAGCGCGGTGATGCGCACCTGCGGATCGAGCGCGCTGAGCGCGTCGGCCACCGCCATCGCGGGCTCCACGTGGCCGGCGGTGCCGCCGCCGGCCAGCACGACCGACAGCCGCTTCAGAGGCGTAAAAGCCGGCAACGCGGCACCGGCGGGCTGGGGACTCGTCCCCAGCCCGCCGGCCGCCTTGCTGACCGTGTCGTTCACCCGTAACGCTGACCTTCCAGTGCGCGAGCGCGCCGCGCCTGACGCTGGCCGGCGTACCGCTGGCCAGATCCATGATGCACCGCCTTGCGGGTCGGCCGGGCGGCTGTGCGGGAGAAGGCCGGCCGCAGCGGTTCCTCAGCCCTGCGGGAGGCCTTGCGGGTGGGTGTTTGGGCGGTCTTCCGCGCGCCGCCGCGGGACGGGCCTCCCTTGGCCGGCTGCTTGTCGGCGCGCTTGCGGTCGCGGAAGGATTCCAGCCGGGTCGGCACGTACGGCTGGGGCAGCGGCAGTCGCAGGAACCGGTTCACCTTGTCGTCGCGGCCGGCGCGCAGCGCGGCCACCGCCTCGGGTTCGTGACGGGCCGCGTTTGCCATGATTCCGATCATGAAAAGCGTTGCCGCTGTGGAGGTTCCGCCGGCAGAGATGAGCGGCAGCTGAATGCCGGTGACCGGCAGGATGCCGATCACGTAACCGATGTTGATGAACGCCTGGCCCAGCACCCACATCGTGGTGGTGGCGGTCACTAGCCGCAGGAAGGGGTCGGCCGACCGGCGGGCGATGCGCATCCCGGTGTAGGCGAACAACCCGAAGAGGACCAGCAGCCCGAAGGCACCGACGAAGCCCAGCTCCTCGCCGATGATCGCGAAGATGAAGTCGTTGTGGGCGTTGGGCAGGTAGTTCCATTTGGCGACGCCCTGGCCCAGGCCGTCGCCGAAGACGCCCCCGTGCGCCAGGGCGAACTTCGCCTGCCGCGCCTGGTAGCCGGTGTCCTGCGGGTCGTTCTCGGGGTTCATCCAGGACCGCACCCGGTCGGAGCGGTAGCCCGCGGACATGGCCAGGACCGCCCCGGCCATGACGACCGCCAGCAGCGAGGCGGCGAACACGCGCAGCGGAAGCCCGGCGTACCACAACAGCGCCAGCAGGATGATGCCCAGCGACACCGTCTGCCCGAGGTCGGGCTGCGCCACGATCAGCGCCAGCGCGATGACCGCGGCCGGCACCAGCGGGATCAGCAATTCGCGCAGCGAGGCCCGCTCCAGCCGGCGGGCCGCCAGCAGATGCGCGCCCCAGATGGCAAAGGCGATCTTGGCCAGCTCGGACGGCTGCATGGAGAAGCCGGCGATGACGAACCACTTCCGCGACCCGTTGGCCAGGTTCCCGATGCCGGGAACGAGCACGAGCACCAACAGGATGACGGTGACGACGTAGCCGGTGAAGGCGACGCGGCGGATGAACCGCACCGACATCCGCAGCGATGCGTAGCAGGCGAAAAGGCCGACGACCGTCCACAACACCTGCTTGCCGAAGATCACCCAGGCCGACCCGTCGGCGCCGTAGGACCGCACGCCCGACGCCGACAGCACCATGATCAGGCCGAGCGTCGTCAGCAGCCCGGCCACCGCGATGATCAGGTGAAACGAGGTCATGGGCCGGCCCAGCCAGGCGCCGAACCGGTTGCGCTCTTTGGCCGTGACCTGTGTTTTCGCGGCCGGCTTGGCTTCGGAGGTGCCGGCGGGGCTCACCGGCGCCATCGCCTCGTCGGCCTCCCCCGGCTCGGCCGCAGCGGGCTCAGCGGGCTCAGCGGACTCGGCGGGCGCTTCGGGTGCTTTGCCCCGGGCCTTATCCCGGCGCACCAGCCGGGTCAGTGGGTTACCCACGCCCGCCTACCGGGTGGCCGTGCGCACGGCGGCAGCGAAGGCGTCGCCGCGGTCGGCGTACCCGGTGAACTGGTCGAACGACGCACCTGCCGGTGCCAGCAGCACCGTGTCGCCGGGCCGTGCCAGGTCGCGGGCCGCGGCCACCGCCGCGGTCATGACCGAAGTGCCGAGCTGCCCGCCCGCATGTCTCACTTCTGTCACATCTGCACCAACAACCACAGCAGTCGCATTCATATCAGCATCCTCGCCTGTCACAACCTGGACGACGGGGACATCCGGCGCGTGTCGCGATAACGCCTCTGCAACCTCTTGGCGATCTCGGCCGATGAGCACGGCGCCAGCCAGCCGGGAGGCGATCCTGGCGACCGCGGCGTCCACCGAAGCGCCCTTGAGCAAACCGCCGGCCACCCAGACCACGCGCGGGTAAGCCAGCACGGACGCCTCGGCGGCGTGCGGGTTGGTGGCCTTGGAGTCGTCGACGTAGGTGATCCCGTCGACGACCGCGACCACCTCCGCCCGGTGCCGCCCCACCCGGAAGGACGCGATCGCGTTCGCGATCGCGTCGGCCGGCACACCGACGCTGCGCGCCAGCGCCGCCGCGGCCAGGGCGTCGAGGATCCCCACGGGCCCCGGCACCGGGATCGAGTCGACCGGCAGCAGCGCGAGATCGTCGGCGAAAGCGCGGTCGATCAGGTGCCCGTCGCGCACGCCCAGTTCGCCCGCCGCCGGCTCACCGAGCCGGAAGCCGACGCGCACCGGCGCCGCGGCGGTGTTGCGCAACGCGGCCGCCCGGCCGTCGTCGAGCCCCACCACCGCCACCCGGCCGTCCAAAACCCGCGCCTTCGCCGCCGTGTACTCGGCCATCGTGGAGTGCCAATCCAGGTGGTCTTCGGCGATGTTGAGGACGGCGCCCGCCTCGGGGCGCACCGAGGGCGCCCAGTGCAGCTGGAAGCTGGACAGCTCGACGGCCAGCAGGTCGGCGGGTGCGTCGAGCACATCGAGGACCGGATCGCCGATATTGCCGCACAACACGCTGCGCCGGCCCGCGGCGGTCAGCATGGCGTGCAGCATTGACGTCGTGGTGGTCTTGCCGTTCGTGCCGGTCACCACCAGCCAGCGGCGCGGCGGTCCGTAGTGGCCGGCGGCGTCGAGCCGCCAGGCCAGCTCCACGTCTCCCCAGACCGGGACGCCCGCCGCCGCGGCGGCGACCAGCAGCGGCGTGTCCGGCGAGAATCCCGGGCTGGTGACCACCAGGGCGTAGTCGGCGGCGTGCTGCGTGGCCGCCGACGTGGTCACGGTCGGCACGCCGCTTTCGGCATAGCGCCGCAGCGTGGCCGGGTCGTCGTCGCACAGGGTCGGCATCGCGCCGAATCGGGTCAGGGCCGCCAGCACCGCCCTGCCGGTGACACCGCCACCGGCCACCAGCACGGGCACGCCCGGCACCAAGGGCTCGAACCCGGGCACGTCAGGCACCGATCGCGCCCAGCCACTCACCGTAGAAAAGGGCCACGCCAAGACCGCAGGTGATGGCCGTGAGCAGCCAGAAACGGATGATCACCGTTGTTTCGGCCCAGCCGGCCAATTCGAAATGGTGGTGGAAGGGCGCCATCCGGAACACCCGGCGACCGGTGGTGCGAAACGCCACGATCTGCAGCACCACGGAGGTGATCTCGGCGACGAACAGCGACCCCAGCACCACGGCGAGGATCTCGGTGCGGCTGGTGACCGACAGGCCCGCGATGATGCCGCCCAGCGCCAGCGATCCGGTGTCGCCCATGAAAATCTTTGCGGGAGCGGCGTTCCACCACAAGAAGCCGATGCAGGCGCCCGCGGTGGCGGCGGCGACGAGCGCCAGGTCCAGCGGGTCACGCACGTTGTAACAGCCCAGGCCCGGCGCGGTGACGCAGGCGTTCCGGTACTGCCAGAAGGTGATCAACACGTAGGCGGCGGTGACCATCGCCATGCACCCGGCTGCCAGCCCGTCCAGCCCGTCGGTGAAATTGACCGCGTTGGACCAGGCGCTGACGACGACCACGCAGAACAACACGAACAGCCCCGGAGCCAAAGTGACGGTGGTGATCTCGCGCACGTAGGACAGGTTCGAGCTGGCCGGCGTCAACCCGCTGCCATTGCGGAACTGCAATACCAGCAGCCCGAACAGCACCGCCGCCGCGACCTGCCCGAGCGCCTTGGCCGTCTTGTTCAGCCCGAGATTGCGCGACCGGCGGACCTTGATCAGGTCATCGAGGAAGCCGACGCCACCGAGCACGGTCGCCAGGCTCAACACCAGCAGCCCCGACGCCGAAACGCCCTCCCCGTCGAACGCCAGCCCGGCCAGGTGCGTGCCCAGGTAGCCCGCCCAGATGCCGGCCAGGATGGCCACCCCGCCCATCGACGGCGTGCCCCGCTTGGTGTGGTGGCTGGGCGGGCCATCCTCGCGGGTGTGATGGCCGAAACCTTGCCTGGTGAACAAGCGGATCAGCGCCGGCGTCAACAGGATCGACACGGCCAGCGCGATGGCCACGGCGATGAGGATCTGCCTCACGAACCCATCCCCCCGCTTGTGCTCGGGGGACCCTCGGAGGCCAGCGCGTCGGCCAGCGTGCCCAACCCGGCCGCGTTGGAGGCCTTGACCAGGACCACGTCGCCGGGCCGCACCTCGGCCCGCAGCAGCGCCAGCGCGGCGTCGGCGTCGGCCACGTTGACGGCCCCCCGATCAGCCCCCGCCCCCCACGAGCCCTCCATCACCGCCCCGTGGTGCATGGCGCTCATCGACCTCCCACTTCCCACGACGACAAGTCGAGACACATCTAAGCGCACCGCCAACCGGCCGATGCGATCGTGTTCGACGACCGCGTCCTCGCCCAGCTCGGCCATTTCACCCAGCACCGCCCAGCTCCTGCGCTTTTCGGCGGCGCCGGCCCCGCGGCCGTGGGCGATCCAGGCCAGCGCCTGCAGTCCGGCCCGCATGGAGTCGGGGTTGGCGTTGTAGGCGTCGTCGATCACCGTGACACCGTCCGTGCGGGTGGTCACGTTCATCCGGTGCCGCGACACCGGCCCCGCTTTCGCCAGCGCGGCGGCGACCTGCTCGACGGAGGCACCGCATTGCAGCGCTACGGCGCCGGCACACAGCGCGTTGGTGACCTGGTGATCGCCGTAGACGCCCAGCTGCACCACGGCTTCAGTGGCCTGCGGAGCGCCTCGGGTGTTCATCGCGTGCAGGGTAAAGCGCGGCCTGGCCAGTTCGTCCAGCGACACTCCGTCGGCCCAGACGTCGCTGGGCCCGGCATCCGTTTGGCGGAACCGGCTGACCCGCACCACCCGCGCCCCGGTGACACGTGCCATTGCCGCCACGGCCGGGTCGTCGAAGTTGAGGATGACCACACCGGACGACGGAACAGATTGGGGGAGTTCGGATTTGGTGCGCGCGATGGCGTCCCGCGAGCCGAACTCGCCCAGGTGGGCGGTGCCGACGTTGAGGACCACCCCGATCGCCGGCGGGGCGATCTCGGCCAGCGCGGCGATGTTGCCCGGATGGCGGGCCGACATCTCGAGAACCAGGTAGTCGGTGCGCCGCGCCGCCCGCAACACCGTCCAGGGGTGTCCCAGCTCGTTGTTGAACGACCCCGGCGGGGCCACGACTTCACCCAGCGGTTCGAGCACGGCGGCCACCAGGTCTTTGGTCGACGTCTTCCCCGACGAGCCGGTGATGCCGATGATGGTCAGCCCGGCCGCCACCAGCTCCGCGGCCACCGCCTTGGCCAGCTTCGCCAGCGCGGCCAGCACCGCCGCGCCCGAGCCGTCGGCGTCGTGTTCGAGCACCCCGGCCAGGCCGCCGCCGACGCGGGCCCCAATTGGTTCGCGGGGCACCACGATCGCGGGCGCCCCGACCGGCCGGGCGGCCAGCACGGCAACCGCGCCGGCCGCCACCGCGGCCCGCGCGTAGTCATGCCCGTCGGCGTGGGCACCCGGCAGCGCGAGGAACAGACCGCCGGGACCCATGGCGCGCGAGTCGAATTCGACGGTGCCGCTGACGCGGAGCTCGGCGGCGGCCTCCGGCGAGATGTCGGCCAGCGTGCCGCCCACGATCTCGGCGATCTGCGCGACGGTCAGGTCGATCATGGCCGCGCCCCGCGGGTCCGCAAGGCCCGCAACGCCTCGGTCAGCTCCACCCGGTCGTCGAACGGGCGGGTCTCCCCGGCCCCGCGCTGCCCGGTCTCATGCCCCTTGCCGGCGATCAGCACCGCGTCGCCGGGTCGCGCCCATGCGGCCGCGTGCCTGATGGCCGCGCGCCGGTCGCCGATCTCGACGACCTCGGCCGCACCGCCGCTCTGCGCCCCGGCCAGGATCTCGCGCCGGATGGTGGCGGGGTCCTCGCCGCGCGGGTTGTCGTCGGTGACGACGACCAGGTCGGCCAGCTCGGTCGCGGTCGCGCCCATCGGCGCCCGCTTGCCGGGGTCCCGCTCGCCCCCGGCGCCGAACACCACCGCCAGCCGGCGCCCCGGGCGCGCCAGCGTGGTCAGCGCCGCCCGCAACGCGCCCGGCTTGTGGGCGTAATCGACCAGCGCGAGGAAATCCTGGCCGCAGTCGATTTCCTCCATGCGGCCGGGCACCCGGGTTTCCAGCAGTCCCGGCGCCGCCTGCTCCGGCGACACTCCGACCGCATCCAAAATTGCAAGTGCGACAAGGCAATTGGCAACATTGTAATGCCCCGGCAGTCGGATGCCGACGTGATGGCGCACGCCCGCAGGGTCGATCACCGTGAACTGCTGTCCCCCGGCGCCCATCGGGAGCACATCCATGGCGCGCCAGTGCGCGGGTTGGTCGGCGGCGCTGACGGTGATCGCGTCACCGGCCCGGGCGGCGATGGCGCGCCCGGCGTCGTCGTCGATGCAGACCACGACCCGCCGGGCCCGCAGCGGCGACGCCGGATCGAACAACTGCGCCTTGGCCTCGAAGTAGTCGGCCATCGTGGGGTGAAAGTCCAAATGGTCGCGGGACAGGTTGGTGAAGGCGCCGACTGCGAATCGGGTGCCGTCCACCCGGCCCAGCGCCAGTGCATGGCTGGACACCTCCATGACGACGGTGTCCACCCCGCGCTCGGCCATCGCCGCGAACATGGCCTGCAGCACGGGAGCCTCCGGGGTGGTCAGCGCGCTCGGAACGTCGGCGCCGTCGATGCGGATGCCGATGGTGCCGATCAGCCCAGCCGTCCGGCCCGCGGCGCGCAGCCCGGATTCGACCAGATATGTCGTGGTGGTCTTGCCGGAGGTTCCGGTGATCCCGATAACCGTTGTCCGCTCCGACGGGTTGCCGTACACGGTGGCCGCCAGTGTGCCCAGCACGGTGCGGGGTGCCGGGTGCACCAGCGTCGGCACGGCGCCCGCCTGATCGCCCAGCTCGGCGACCCCGGCGGGATCGGTGAGGACGGCGACGGCGCCGCGCTCGATCGCCTCGGCCGCGTGCCGGGCCCCGTGCGTCGACGCGCCGGTCAGCGCGGCGAACAGGTCGCCGGGCCGCACGTCCTGGGCGCGCAGCGTCACACCGGTGACGGCCACATCGGGCACCGCGGCGCCCGGGTCGGCGAGTACCGCCCCGGCCTGGGCCGCCAGCGCGGGCAGGCGCGTCCCCGCGCCGGCGCCGGGCCGCAGCGCAGTGGGCATCGACACGCCTCACCACCTCCCTGCAGCCGTCGCCGATCCTCATGATCGGCCATGACACCCTATCTAGCCGCATCCGGGCGTGAGGTGTTCCCGCCCTGACCAGGGGCGCGGCCGCCGCGTTGCCCTCTGGCTAGGTGGCCTGCAACGTCAGCGGCGGCCCCGGGTCGGGTGAGAGCGGCACGTTCTCGCGCTGCATGAGCCAGGCGGCGATGTTGTGGAAAAGCGGGGCCGCCGAGTGGCCCGGCGTACCGTCCGCGTTGCGATCCGGGTTGTCCATCATGATGCCGATGACGTAGCGCGGGTTGTCGACGGTGGCCATGCCGGCGAAGGTGATCCAGTAGACGTTGTCGAAGTAGCAGCCGCACGCCGGGTTGATCTGCTGCGCGGTACCCGTCTTGCCGGCCATCTGGTAGCCCGTCACGGCGGCGGCGGCCCCGGTGCCCTGCTGGTAACCCATCGGGTCGCGCTGTACGACGGCGCGCAGCATGTTGCGCACGGTCTGAGCCGTCTGCGGCGAAACCACCCGCACACCCTCGGGACGCGGTTCTTCGGTACGGGTGCCGTCGGGGGCGATGGTGGCCTTGACGATCCGCGGCGGCATCCGCACCCCGTCGTTGGCGATCGTCTGGTACATGCCCGTCATCTGCAACAGCGTCATCGAGAGACCTTGCCCGATCGGCAGGTTGGAGAAGGTGCTGCCCGACCATTGGTCGATGGGCGGCACCAGCCCGGCGCTCTCACCGGGCAGGCCCACGTTGGTGCGTTGTCCGAGACCGAATTTGCGGACCATGTCGTA
Source organism: uncultured Actinomycetota bacterium (assembly GCA_963820045.1). GTDB lineage: Bacteria > Actinomycetota > Actinomycetes > Mycobacteriales > Mycobacteriaceae > Mycobacterium. The sequence goes on along the minus strand of CAWFYN010000004.1, from coordinate 503,568 downwards.
GTAACGTTCCGGGCCGACGCGCTGGGCGAGCATCAAAGTGCCTATGTTGGAGGACTTTCCAAACACCCCGGTGGTGGTGTAGGGCATCACGCCGTGGTCCCAGGCGTCGTGGATGGTGACCCCGCCCATCTGGATCGACCCGGGCACCTGCAGCACCTCGTCGGGGTTGGACAGGCCGTACTCGATCACCGAGGACGCGGTGATGACCTTGTTCACCGAGCCCGGCTCGAACGGTGAGGACACCGGCAGGTTGCCCAGCTGTCTGTCACCCTGACGCCCGATGTCCTGGGACGGGTCAAAGGTGTTGTCGTTGGCCATGGCCAGCACTTCGCCGGTCTTGGAGTCGAGCACGACGGCCGAAACGTTGTGCGCGCCTGAGAGATTCTTGGCCTGCTGGACCTGCTGCTGCACGTAGAACTGGATGTCGTCGTCGAGAGTCAGCTGGACCGTCGAGCCGTTGACCGCCCGATGCCGGTTGCGGTAACTGCCGGGGATGGCGACGCCGTCGGATCCGCGGTCGTAGGTGACCGAGCCGTCGGTTCCGGACAGCACCGAATCCAGCGACTCCTCCAGCCCCAGCAGCCCGTGCCCGTCCCAGTCGATGCCGCCGACGATGTTGGCCGCCAACGACCCGCCGGGGTACTGCCGCAGATCCTGTCGCTCCGAACCGACTTCGGGGTACTTGTCGGAGATCGCGCTGGCGACGGCGGGATCGACGGCGCGCGCCAGATAAACGAAATTCTCGTCGCTTTGCAGCTTCTTCAATACGGTGGCCGAATCCGGTTTGTTGCCCAGCCGGGTGGCGACCTCCGTGGCGATGTCCCGCAGCCGCTGCTGAGGATCGGGGGCCACCGAGTTCTTGTTCTTGGCCTCTGCCAGTTGCTTGCGAATCCTCTTGGGCTGGAACGTTAACGCGCGCGACTCGGTGGTGAAAGCCAGCTGATCCTTGTTGCGGTCGACGATGCTGCCGCGCACCGCCTTTTCGACGTCGGTGACCTTGAGCTGGCTCGCCGCCTGGGCGCGCAGGGTCGACGCATCGGTCACCTGCAGGACGAACAACTGGACCGCCGCCACCACGATCAAGATCCCGATCGCCGCGTTCCCGGCCCGATGCCGGAAGACGAACGACGCGCCGCGGGTGCCCGCCTGTACGAGCTGCCGGGTGCGCCGCTCCCGCGCCGAGTGCCCGGTCGCCACCGCGGCCGACCGGTCGGCCGGGCGGGCTTTCTTGGCGGCCTTGGCTTCCTTGGCTTTCCGGAATCTCTTCGGTTCCCGGACGTCCTGGGCTTGCTGTTGCTTAGCGCGACGCTTCTGGCGAACCCCTTTGGCTTCCTGCGCCTTACGGGGACCGCGCGTCGCCTGCGACCGCCGGGTGCGCGTGGAGTCGCCGCGGCTCACCGGGGTGCACCCGGTGCCGCAGCGGGGCCCGGCGCCGCAGGCACCGGGGCGAGCACCGGGGCGGCGGGGACGACGGGGGCAACGGGCTGAGGAACCGCCGGGGCAGCCCCCCGCTGAACCGGAACCGGCACTTCCGCGGGTAACGGTGCGGGCACCTGCCCGGGCGGCGGAATTGGCAAGCCGCCCAACGGGATCGGCACCTCGGCGGGCAGCGGAGCGAGGGCGGGTCCTGCCGGGGCGGGCAGTCCCGGCGCCGGGCCACCCGGCAGGGGCAGCACACCCGGGGCCTGCCCGGTGACCGGCGCGCCCGGCATGCCCGGGAGCTGGGGTCCGGTCTGTGCCAGGTGCTGACCGCCAAGCGTCGTTGCTCCGTCTGGTGCGCGCAACAACGCCTCGGGTCCGGACCTGGCCGGCGCGGGCGCCGCCGGCTCGGGTTGCAGCCGGACCGGGACCTCCGCCGAGGACGCCGGCGGCGCCGGGGGCGGCGGCGGGACTTGGTCGGGGAGCTTGGCGTTCAACGGTGGGGGCGGCACCCCGTCAGCCGGCTTGGGGGTGCCGACAACCACCCAGTTCCCGGACGGGTCCTGGACCAGGTGCGCGGTGTCTCGCGTGGGGATCATGCCCTGCTTGCGGGCCGCCTCCGCCAGCGCCGGTGCGGATTCCGCCTCGCGCACATCGCGTTCCAGCGCCTCCTTCTGCTGTTGCAGCAGCCGGGTCTTCTCGCGCGCGTGACTCAACTTATAGGAGCGCTCGGCGGAGTCCGTGGACAACCACAGCGTGAGACCCAGCCCGACGCCGAGCGCCCCAATGATCAATACGACAAACGGAACCTTGCTCGCCAATGTGCGGGGGCGCAGGTCGATCGAGGCCAGCCGGGCCGCCAAACGTTCGCTCAGGCGAGGACGAACGACCTTGGGTGCCTTGGCTTTCCGCGCCTTGGCCCTGGCCTTGGCCTGACTCGTGCTCTTGGGCCGCGCCGGTCGTTCGACCGGCCGGGCGATGGGGCTGGTTTGCGGTCCCGACTTGGGCGCGCGGCTCTCGCGGGTGGGCGCCGAGGTTCGCCCGGGGCGGGGGCGGCGCGCAGAGCCGGGATCGGCCGCGCGCGCGCTCCGCCGGACGGCACCGTCGCGTCCGCCGCGGCGATTCGGCGTCTCCCGCTTTGCCTTCATGCGTCGCCCTTTCCGGTTGCCTGTTGGACCCGTTGCACAGCGCGTAGTCGCACCGCGGCGCTGCGCGGATTGCGTTCGATTTCGGCGGGGTCCGCGCGTTCGGCGCCGTGGGTGAGCGACCGGAATCGCGGTTCGTGGCCGGGTAGTTCGACCGGCAGATCCACCGGTGTGCGGGAGGCGACCGCGTCGGCGAACAACCGTTTGACGATCCGGTCTTCCAGCGATTGATACGCCAATACCACCATGCGCCCGCCGACGGCGAGCGCATCCAACCCGGCCGGGATCGCGCCGCGCAACGAGTTCAGTTCGTCGTTGACCGCGATCCGCAGGGCCTGGAAGGTCCGCTTGGCGGGATGTCCCCCGGTGCGCCGGGCCGGGGCCGGGATCGCTTGGTAGAGCAGGGTTACCAACTCCGCGGTCGAAGTGAAGGGCGTGCGGGCGCGCTGGCGCACTATCTGCTTCGCGACGCGGCGGGCGAACCGTTCCTCGCCGTAGCGGTGCAGGATGTCCGCCAGCGCCGCTTCGTCGTAGGTGTTGACGATGTCGGCGGCCGTCAACGGTGACTCCGGATCCATCCGCATATCCAGCGGCGCGTCCTGGGCGTAGGCGAAGCCCCGCTCGGCGCGGTCCAGCTGCATGGATGACACACCGAGGTCGAACAGCATCGCGTCGACCGATCCGGTTGTGCTGTAACCGGATTCGGTCAGCGCCGAGGCGAGGCCGTCGTAGCGGGTGTGGACCAGCGTGACGCGGTCGGCGAATGGCGCCAGCCGGGCCCGGGCGATTTCCAGCGCGTCGGGATCGCGGTCGAGGCCGATCAGCCGCAGTCCCGGCAAGTCGGCCAGGAACCGCTCGGCATGCCCGCCCGCGCCGAGGGTGGCGTCGAGGAGGACGGCTCCCGAACCGTCGGCGTGGTGACGGGTCAACGCGGGGGCGAGCAGTTCGACGCAGCGGTGCAGCAGGACGGGCACGTGCCCGAAGTCCGGTGAATCGTCAGCCATCGCAACACCTCCCCGGGTCGGGTGAGACGCCCCTGACCCACCGGCGGCCCGGAGGGCCGACGCCCCTGCACCGAGGTCCCTGTCCGAAGGCACGAACCTGGCGTTGGGGAAGTACGCCAGGGTCGGTTCGGGCAGAGGCCACGTTGCACGGGCATGCGCCTCAGATGATGTCGCCGAGTGCTTCATCGCTGGCCGCGGAGAAGTTCTCTTCGTGGGTCTGCTGGTAGTCCTGCCAGGCTTGCGCGTCCCAGATTTCGAGATAATCGACCGCTCCGATCACCGCGCAGTCCTTGGACAGGTTCGCGTAGCGACGGTGGTCGGCCGACAACGTGATGCGCCCCTGCGCATCGGGATGCTGCTCGTCCGTGCCGGCGGCGAGGTTGCGCAGGAACGCGCGGGCGTCGGGGTTGCTCCGCGAGGCCTTGCTCGCCCGGCGCGCCAGCTGCTCGAATTCCCCCCGCGGGTAGACGGCGAGGCTGTGGTCCTGGCTCTTGGTGACCATCAACCCCCCTGCCAGTGCGTCACGGAATTTGGCGGGCAACGTGAGTCGCCCCTTGTCGTCGAGTTTGGGCGTGTAGGTGCCGAGAAACACCAGCTCACCTCCCCCTCGGGGTCACCCAAACACTGCAGCCACCATACCCCACAATCCCCCACTTCACCCCATTGATGGGGTGTCGTGGCGGAGTTTTCCGAGTTATCTGCCACCTATGGCCGCTCCTGCCGTTGGGTCCCGGCCCCGAGGGTCGCGTGGGGCACCGCGCGGCCGGGCAGGAAACCGCAGTTCATGGCGCTGGAGAAGAGCGGGTGGGGCGTGGTGGGGGACCGTCGTGGGGCACGGTGGGGCTCAGGTCCTGCACCGAAGCTCGGTTGGGGCTCGATCCGGCGTCAAAACGGCATCGGCGGCCCTGCGTTCGTCAGCCGGCCCGGCCGCGTCTGCCACGATGGCGCCGCCGGCGCGGTGCGCACACGGGAGTGCGGATATGGAAACGGGGTCGCCGACATGGCTACCCCGGTGCGTTGGGTAACGCCGCTAGTCGTCGAAGCGGCGGCGGAACCGGTCTTCCATCCGACTGGTGAACGAACCCCCGCCGCCCTTGTTGCGGCGCTGGCGCAACGACCCGGGCGCCGATCCGGGGTGTTCCGGCCGACCGGACAACCGGGTACCGGTGATGGCAAACACCACGCCGCCGAACATCACGATGAACCCGAAAACACTGAGAATCGGGAAATTTCCGATCATGGTGGCCCTGAACGCCACGCCGGAAACCAGCATCGCCAGGCCGATGACGAACAGCGCCGCGCCCTGCAGCCGCCGGCGCGCGGTGGGTGCCCGCAACCCCCCACCGCGGACGCTCGACGCGAATTTCGGGTCTTCGGCGTAGAGAGCGCTCTCGATCTGATCGAGCATCCGCTGCTCATGATCGGAGAGTGGCATTCGTCCCTCCTTGCCGACAGGTTGGCGCGTCACCAGCGGTATCGCGCGGATGCCCGTTGCGGGGGCAACTAATTGAATGATACGAGGTCAATCTGCGCCATACCACTGGTTCGGTGGCGATTCTATCCTGGCGGCGGCCCGACACCCGCGCGAGCCGGAACGCCCGTGCGCTACAAGCGGCTTCCCCAACCGGGGCGGTTCGTTGGTCCCCTGCCGTGACCGCTCGTCGTACAGCCTGCCCCGGGTCCGATAATGGCGATGGCGGCGCGGGCCGAGGGGCTGGGCGAAGCGAACCACCGAAACACCGGATGAGGAGGGCACCGCGACTTGGCGATATTCCTCATCGATTTGCCGCCCACCGACATGGAGCGCCGTCTCGCTGACGCCCTGAAGATATATGTCGACGCGATGCGGTACCCGCGGGGCACCGAAAACCAGCGCGCGGCGATGTGGCTCGAGCACATCCGCCGCCGCGGGTGGCAAGGGGTGGGCGTCGTGGACGTCGAGCGGGCCGACGGCCGCGCCGCGCCGGTCCCGTCCGCGGCCGAACTGAGCAACGCGCCGTTGCTCGGCGTGGCCTACGGCTACCCCGGGGCACCCGGGCAGTGGTGGCAGCAGCAGGTCATCCTTGGCTTGCAACGCGGCGCCCTGCCGCCCCACGAGATCGCCGGCCTGATGAACAGCTACTTCGAGCTGACCGAGCTGCACATTCATCCGCGCGCGCAGGGCCGCGGCCTCGGTGAGGCGCTGGCTCGACGGCTGCTCGCCGGCCGGCCCGAAGAGAATGTCCTGCTGTCCACGCCGGAGACCAGCGGTGAGCCGAACCGGGCCTGGCGGTTGTACCGGCGGCTGGGTTTCACGGACGTCATCCGCCAATACCACTTCGCAGGTGACCCGCGGGCATTCGCGATCCTGGGCCGCAAGCTACCGCTGTGAGGGCCGGCTCGGGGGCGCGCCCGAGCGGACGCGCCCAAGCGGCACCCCGGATCTGGCACGATGACCTGGTGCGCGCCAGCCCCGCCCCGCCCCGAGCCCGCGGATTCACCGCTCGGCGGCGTCGCTTGGTGGCCATCGGAATGCTGCTCATGCTGGTGCCGCTGGCCACCGGGTGCCTGCGGGTCAGGGCGTCGCTCACCATCTCGCCCGATGACCTGGTGTCCGGCGAGATCGTCGCCGCCGCTAAACCCAAGACGCCCAAGGACACCGGACCCCAGCTCGACAGCAACAACGTGCCGTTCAGCCAGAAGGTGGCGGTGTCGAACTACGACAGCGACGGCTACGTGGGATCGCAGGCGGTGTTCTCCGATCTGACCTTCGCCGAGCTGCCGGAGCTGGCCAACCTGAACTCCGACGCCCAGGGTGTGAATCTATCGCTGCGCCGAAACGGCAACCTGGTGATCCTGGAGGGCCGCGCGGACCTGACCTCGCTGACCGATTCCGAAGCCGACGTCGAGATGACCGTCGCCTTCCCCGGCGTGGTGACCTCCACCAACGGCGACCGGGTCGAGTCCACCGTCGTCTCCTGGAAGCTCAAACCGGGCGTGGTGAGCACCATGACCGCCCAGGCCCGCTACACCGACCCGAACACGCGGTCCTTCACCGGGGCGGGTGTTTGGCTGGGCATCGCATCCTTCGCGGCGGCCGGCGTGGTCGCGCTGCTGGCCTGGATGAACCGCGACCGTTCGGCGCGGTTCACCGCGCCAGGCGACCAGCCGCCGAGCTAGCCATGCTGGGCCGGTGACCAGTACGCCAGCATCTCCGCGAACGTCTGGAAGGCGGGCGCCGACACCCCGTAGGTCGCCTCGAGGTGGATGCTCACGGGAAAGCCCAGTTCGGCCACCCCGTCGATCACGCGTTTGTACAGGTCGACCATGAGCCGGCGCTTCTGGGGCGGCTCGCTGCCGGCCAACCGCTTGACGAACTCCTGCTCGTCGGCCACCGCCGCGTTACCCGGGTCCTGAATCAGCCAGTTGATCAGGCCGACACGGCTCTCCATCTTCGGGACGAAGCCGAACGACAAAAGGATCTCCGGCCGATGGTCGGTGTTCTCGGCGAAGTCGCGCAGGAATCCGACGATCGCGTCGGAGTACAACAGCTGCGTCATGCCGTAGGTCGCGCCCTGGTCGCACTTGAAGTTGAACCGGCCCTGTTCGCCTTCTCGGGTGGGGATCAGGATCACGCCGCGGTTGGGCAGCAACCCGCGATAGATCGACAGGGCGTCGGTAGGCGCGACGCCGGAGCCCTCGCCGTCGTTCATCGTGCGCGGGACGCCGACGAAGACCACGCCCTCCATCCCGGCCGCGCGCAGATCGGTCAGCCGCTCGCGCAGCGAAGGCTCGTCCATGAACGCGGTGACCTGGGTGCACAGCCCGTGGATTCCCGCCAGCTCGGGCTTGACGATCGACCAGAAGTCCAGCACGTCCATCTTGGGTTTCATCGCGACCGGACGGTCGTCGTCCTCGGCGATGATGCCCGGGATCATTATGTGCCCGAGCCGGCCGGCCAGACCGGATTCCGCCGAGAACTGCACCACCTTTCGCGCGTCTTCGAGCGCCCGCTCCCGGCCTTCATCGGCGTTCGGCGGCACCAGCTCGAGCGCAATGGTGTTGAGGGTCACGCGGCTTCTCTCCGTCCGACGACTAGTGGCTTGGGGCGTCTCCCGGCCGCACAACAGCGGGCGGCCCCGACACCCCGCCAGCATAGGCGTGGGGGTAGTGCCGGCTTGCGGGGGAATAGTGAGGCAGTCGAAGCAATCGCGGGTACCGTGACCGCACCCGATCCAGCATCAGGTGCAAAGATCCCCGGTGCTGCGCCGAACACAGCCGAATACACTGGTCGGGCCCGCCACACTCCGAGCCACGTCGAGCAGAAAGGGGCGCCGCGCTGAGCCCAAAAGCCCCGGCAGCAGCGGCAACCGTCGAGTTGACCGGCGCGATTACCGATCGACTTCGGCGGTACTTGCACGACCGGCGCGCCGACACGGCCTACATCGGCGGCGACTACGAAGTGCTGGTCGCCGCCCTGGAAGGCTTCGTGCTCAACGGGGGCAAGCGGCTGCGGCCCGCCTTCGCCTACTGGGGCTGGCGCGCCGTAGCCGACGGTGAGCCCGATTCCGAAGTGCTGCTGCTGTTTTCCGCCCTGGAGCTGCTGCACGCCTGCGCGCTGGTGCACGACGACGTGATCGACGACTCCTCCACCCGTCGCGGCCGGCCGACCGCTCATGTCCAGTTCGCGGAGCTGCACCGCAACCGGGAGTGGCGTGGCTCGCCGGAGCGGTTCGGCATGTCGGCCGCCATCCTGCTCGGTGATCTCGCGCTGTCCTGGGCCGACGACATCGTTCTCCGCGTGGACCTGACGCCCGAGGCTGCGCGGCGCGTCCAGCGGGTGTGGGCGCAAATCCGTACCGAGGTGCTGGGCGGTCAATACCTGGACATCGTCGCCGAAGCCAGTGCGGCCGAGTCGATCGCGTCGGCGATGAACGTCGACACCTACAAGACCGCCTGTTACACCGTGTCGCGACCACTGCAGCTGGGGTCGGCGGCCGCCGCCGACCGACCCGACGTGCAAGACGTTTTCGGCCGGTTCGGGGCGGACCTCGGGGTGGCGTTCCAGCTTCGCGACGACGTGCTGGGTGTGTTCGGGGACCCGGCGGTCACCGGCAAGCCGTCGGGTGACGATTTGCGATCGGGCAAGCGCACCGTGCTGCTGGCCGAGGCGGTGGAGTTGGCGGATAGGTCAGATCCGTTGGCGGCCAAGCTGTTACGTGGCTCGATCGGGGCGCGGCTGACCGACGCGGAGGTGGACCGGCTGCGCGAGGTCATCGAGTCGGTGGGCGCCCTGGCCGCAGCCGAGCAACGTATCGCCGAGCTGACCCAGCGGGCGCTGGCCGCGCTGGCGGCAGCACCCATCAACGCGGCGGCCAAAACGGGGCTGTCCGAGCTGGCCCGAATGGCCACCGACCGGTCCGCCTGAGCAGATGACGATTCCGACGCACACCCCGCCGTCCGGCTCACCGGCAACGAAACCGTCTGCTGGCGGACGGTTTTCGCAACTAAAGGCGTTCGTCGGCGCCGCGGAATCCGGGCCGGCGAAGCTGGGCATGCTCGGTTCGGTACTGATCACCGTGGGCGGCCTGGGTGCGGGCAGCACCCGGCAGCACGACCCGCTGCTGGAGTCGATCCACATGTCCTGGCTGCGTTTCGGCCACGGCCTGGTGTTGTCGTCGGTGGTGTTGTGGGCGGGCGTGGGCCTCATGCTGATCGCCTGGTTGGGGCTGGGCCGACGCGTGCTGGCCGGCGAAATGACCGGGTTCACGATGAACGCCACCACCGGCTTCTGGCTGGCGCCGTTGCTGCTGTCGGTGCCCGTCTTCAGCCGGGACACCTATTCGTATCTGGCCCAGGGCGCGCTCCTGCGTGACGGCCTGGATCCCTATGCCGTCGGGCCGGTCGCCAACCCGAACATCCTGCTGGACAACGTAAGTCCCATCTGGACGATCACCACCGCGCCCTATGGGCCGGCGTTCATTCTGGTGGCGAAGCTTGTCACCATGGCCGTCGGCAACAATGTGGTGGCGGGAACGATGCTGCTGCGGCTGTGCATGCTGCCGGGACTGGCCCTGCTGATCTGGGCGACCCCACGGTTGGCCCGCCACCTGGGCACCGATGGCTCGACGGCCCTGTGGATCTGCGTTCTCAACCCGCTGGTCCTCATCCATCTGATGGGTGGGGTGCACAACGAGATGCTCATGGTGGGGCTGATGGCGGCCGGAATCGCGCTGAGTTTCGCCGGCCGCCACGTCTTGGGCACTTCGCTGATCACCGTGGCGATCGCTGTCAAGGCCACCGCCGGAATCGCCCTGCCGTTCATGGTGTGGGTATGGGCGCGGCATCTGTGCGACCGCCGCGGATACCGGCCGGCCCGGGCGTTCCTGGCGGCCACGGCGATGTCGACGCTGATCTTCGTCGTCGTGTTCGGCATCCTGTCGGCCGTGGCCGGTGTTGGCCTGGGCTGGCTCAGCGCGCTGGCCGGGTCGGTGAAGATCATCAACTGGCTGACGGTGCCGACCGCGGCCGCCAACATCATCTACGCCGTGTTCAGCGGGTTTTTCGGGGTGCACTTCTACCCCATGCTGCGCATCACCCGCTTCGCCGGGATCGCGATCATCGCGGTGTCGCTGCCGTTGTTGTGGTGGCGGTTCCGGCGCGACGACCGGGCCGCGCTGACCGGCATCGCGTTCTCGATGCTTGTCGTGGTGTTGTTCGTCCCCGCGGCTTTGCCGTGGTACTACTCCTGGCCGCTGGCGGTGGTCGCCCCGCTGGCTCAGTCACGACGGACGATCGCGATCATCGCCGGCCTGTCGACCTGGGTGATGGTGATCTTCAAACCCGATGGCTCGCATGGCATGTACTCATGGCTGCACTTCTCGCTGGCCACCGGTTGCGCGCTGATCGCCTGGTACAGCCTCTACCGTGCCCCCGACCGCCGGGCCGACAAAGCCAAGGACGCAGCGGAAACGTCGTAGTGGCCGCTCAGCAAGCCATGGCCTGCGCCCGGCGCACGACTTCCCGGGCCTGGTGCGCGTGCAGGGCGTCGACGGGACGGGCGTTGCTGATGGCATCCCGGCTGCCGTCGTGGCTGATCGTCAGCGACGGATCGGGGGTGAACAACCACCGCACGATCTCGGTGTCGTGATAGCCGCCGTCGTGCAGGATCGTCAACAGTCCCGACAGGCTCTTGACCACCTCACCGGACTTGGTGAAAAACACCTGCGGCACCACCAGGCCGCCGTCTCGCTTCACCGCGACTAGGTGACCCTCCCGAAGCTGCTGCTGCACCTTGCTGACCGAAATCCGGAGCAATTCGGCGACCCGCGGCAGGTCGTACGTCGGCTCGTCAGGATCCAAAACATCGTCGCCGGCAGGAATACTGCTCACCGCGCAAGTGTAGGCCCTGCCACGCGGATCGAACCCGCGTTTTCCGCCCAATCACCCCGTCGCACCTACGATGGCCCCGTGGCCGAAGCCGACGCCGGAGACCCGTTGGACAGCACGTTGCTGGATGGCCGCTACCTGGTGCAGTCCAAGATCGCCAGCGGCGGCACGTCGACGGTGTACCGCGGCCTCGACATCAGGCTCGACCGGCCCGTCGCGGTGAAGGTGATGGATTCCCGTTACGCCGGCGACGACCAGTTCCTGACCCGGTTCCAGCGCGAGGCCCGCACGGTGGCACGCCTGAAGGACCCCGGCCTGGTCGCGGTTTATGACCAGGGCCTGGACGCCCGGCACCCCTTTTTGGTGATGGAGCTCATCGAGGGCGGCACGCTGCGCGAGCTGCTGGCCGAGCGCGGGCCGATGCCGCCCTATGCCGTTGCCGCGGTGCTGCGCCCGGTGCTGGGCGGGCTCGCCGCGGCACACCGGGCCGGTCTGGTCCATCGCGACGTCAAGCCCGAGAACGTGCTGATCTCCGACGACGGCGACGTGAAGATCGCCGATTTTGGTTTGGTCCGCGCCGTTGCGGCCGCTGGAATCACCTCCACCAGCGTCATTTTGGGCACCGTGGCCTACCTGTCGCCCGAGCAGGTGCGCCACGGCGACGCCAGTCCCCGCAGCGACGTGTACTCCGCCGGCATCCTCACCTACGAGTTGTTGACCGGACGCACGCCGTTCACCGGCGACTCTCCCTTGTCGATCGCCTACCAACGCCTGGATACCGACGTGCCGCCACCCGGTGCCGCGATCGACGGTGTGCCCCCACAGTTCGACGAGTTCGTGGAGCGCGCGACCGCACGCGACCCTGCCGACCGGTACGCCGACGCGATCGAGATGGGCGCCGAGCTCGACGCGATCGCCGAAGAACTTGCACTGCCGGACTTTCGGGTCCCGGCGCCGCGCCAGTCCGCGCAACACCGGTCGGCGGCCCTGCACCACGGCCGAATGAGCCAGCGCCCGGCCATAGCGCAAAAGCCCCAGCCGCCCGCGGCCGTGCCGGTCCGCCACCCCACCCGCCAGCTGACCCGCGACCCCGAGGAACGGCCCGAGCCGGAGCGCGCAGCGCAGTCCGACGATGAACCCCGTGACTACGAATATGACCCTGTCGCAGGGGAATTCGCGGGCATTCCGATCAGCGAATTCGCGTTCGCCCGTCAGCACGGCCGGCGCATGGTGCTGATCTGGGTGGCGCTGGTGCTGGCGGTCACCGGACTGGTCGCCACCGCGGCGTGGACGATCGGGACCAACCTGAACGGGCTGCTCTAGCCGGTCAGTCGCGCAGCATCTCGGCGACCAGGAACGCCAACTCCAGCGACTGCTGGGTGTTCAGCCGCGGGTCGCACGCCGTCTCGTAGCGCCCCGCCAGGTCCAGGTCCGAAATGTCCTGCGCCCCTCCGAGGCATTCCGTGACGTCATCGCCGGTGATCTCGACGTGGATGCCGCCCGGGTGGGTGCCCAGCGCGCGGTGCACCTCGAAGAAGCCCTGTACCTCGTCGACGACGCGGTCGAAGTGCCGGGTCTTGTACCCGTTGGACGACTCGTGGGTGTTGCCGTGCATGGGGTCGCACTGCCAGATCACTTGGTGACCGGTCGCCTGGACCTTCTCGACGATGGGCGGCAGCAGGTCGCGCACCTTGTTGTTTCCCATTCGGCTCACCAACGTCAACCGGCCCGGCTTGTTGCGCGGGTCAAGCCTTTCCACGTATTCCACGGCCAGTTCCGGGGTCATCGTCGGGCCGATCTTCACGCCGATCGGGTTGGCGATCACCTCCGCGAACGCGATGTGCGCGCCGTCGAGCTGGCGGGTCCGCTCGCCGACCCAGACGGTGTGCGCCGACAGGTCGAACAGCTGCGGCTCCCCGTCCTCGCTCTCCGACAGCCGCAGCATGGCCCGCTCGTAGTCGAGCACCAAAGCCTCATGGCTGGCGTAGATTTCGGCGGTCTGCAGGTTACGGTCGGCCACGCCGCAGGCGCTCATGAACCTCAAGCCCCGGTCGATTTCGGTGGCCAGCGCCTCGTAACGCGCACCGGCCGGCGACGTCCGGACGAATTCCCGGTTCCAGTCGTGGACCAGGTGCAGCGACGCCAGCCCCGAGGACGTCAGCGCCCGCACCAGGTTCATCGCCGCACTGGCGTTGGCGTAGGCGCGCACCAGCCGCGACGGGTCGTGCTCACGCGCGGCCGCATCCGGGGCGAAGCCGTTGATCATGTCCCCGCGGTAGGACCGCAACCCCAGTGCGTCGATGTCGGCCGACCGCGGCTTGGCGTACTGGCCGGCGATGCGGGCCACCTTGACCACCGGCATGCTGGCGCCGTAGGTCAGCACCACGGCCATCTGCAGCAGTGCGCGGATGTTGCCCCGGATGTGGGGTTCGGTGTTGTCGGTGAACGTCTCCGCGCAGTCGCCGCCCTGCAGCAGGAACGCCTCGCCCTTGGCCACCTGAGCCAGCTGCTCGTGCAGCCGGAGGATCTCCGAGGGCACCGTCACCGGCGGCACGCTCTCGAGGACCGTGCGCATCGCCGCCGCCTGTTCGGCCGGCCAGCTGGGCTGCTGGGCGGCCGGCTTGGCCAGTGCGGCGTCCAGCCGCACCCGCAGGTCGTTCGGCAGCGGGGGCAGCGACGGCAGCTGGTCGATCGGGATGTCGACGGTCCAGTTCATCGGTCCATGGTAACCGGGGCGCGACAGTGACTGATCAGCGCGAACGTCGCTTGGGCGCGCTCAGTCCGGCGATCTCCCGTCCCCACCGTCCCCGGCGCCGGTCGTACCCGCCGAGGTGATCAGCCGAAATCGGCGCAGCTGATCGCGGGCGTCGACCAGCGCGTCGTGGGCGTCGCGCGACCGAGGCGGCATCGGCGGGCAGCCCCGGTCCTCCCACAACTGGCGCAGTTCCCGGGTGAAGCGGGGCAGCGCCCGAGGCAACTCGGGCATCGTGCCCCACAGCTGGCACAACGCCACGTGGTCGTAGGCGGCGATCCACGCCCACAGTTCGATCGGATCGGTGGCGTCCACGCCTGAGACGCCGAAGAAGTCCTCCAGGTCCAGGCGGATCTGCCTGCGCGAGCGCCATAGTTGCGACGCCGGCGGTGGCAGCTTGGGCAGCACGTTGGCGCGCACCCAACCCCCGGCGCGGTCGGGATCGAATTCCGTGGACACGGCGTAATACTCGCGGCCGTCTTCGGCCACCACCCCGATGGAGATCAACTCGATGGTGCGGCCGTCCTCGATGAATTCGGTGTCGTAGAAGTACCGCACCGGAGAAAGCCTACGGCCGGCGACGGCGAGCGGCGGAACGGCGCGAGCAAGGAAGCCGGCCCATCAGCCACGGGCAGCCCGCAGGCCGCTCACCGCCCGATCAGGATGGGCACGGTGGGCGGCGGTGCCGCGTGTACGTCGTGGTCAAGCTGGGCGTCGACCGCACGGTCGTCGGGCAGGGCCGGGATACCCGCGATCACGCACTGAACCCACAGCTTGGCCCGCACGATTGGGCGACGCAGCCGGCGTTCGCGCTGCAGCGCGCGGCGCATCTTCTCCGGTTGGGAGGTGTATCGCCAGCGGGCCCAGGGCGCGTGGGGACGCGACAACCGGACGGCGGCGATCACCAGCAGGACGACGATGAACATGCCGAGCAAACCGGTCCACACCTTGCCCTTGAGCACCACCACGACGGCCAGCGGCAGCGTCAACACCAGACCGCCGGCCACCGCGGCCCGCAGCGGCCACGAACCGGCGCCTTCCCAGATCGGCAGGAAAAACATGAGCGGATGCAGACCCATGATCAACAGACCGGCCACTCCCACCGCGGCGAACACGGCGTCCACCGAGGTGCGCCCGTCCTCCGACCAGTAGACGTCGGACAGGTGCAGGATCAGCGCGTACTCGTCGAGAACCAGGGCTGCCCCGATCCCGAAAAGGATTGCGGACAAAGTGAATTCGGGCTCATGACCGTCGATTGACAACGTGACCAACGTCAGGCCGGAGAGCAACACCAGGACCACGCCGAATGTCACGTGGTGGATGTGTATCCCGCCGACATGAACGTTGCGCGGGTGCCACCATCTGGTCGGGCGGCGGGCGTCGGCGCGGTGACGGATGAAGCGCACGGACGTTCGCGTGACAAAAAAGGTCAGGATGAACGCCACCAGGCAACACAGCAGGGGTAGGCGGCCCCCGCCGACGATGTCGTGCGCGAACCAGCGCGTCACCCGCAGCACGAACCAGTGGAGCACTCTTGAAACCTACGCCTGTGGGCTTCGACCGAGGGGGAGCCGCGCTGGGGCACCTGCCACAGCCGCGCACCGATTACGCTGTTGTGCGACATGAGTAGATGGCGGGCGCCCGGCGTGGGCTTCCCAGGCAAACGTGGCCCCGTGCAGGTCCTGTTGTGGTGCGGGCTTTGGCTGCTGGCGGCGGCGGGGCTGGGGTACGTGGGCTGGCAACTGTTCGGGCACACGCCCTATCGCATCGATATCGACGTGTATCAGATGGGCGCGCAGGCCTGGATGCACGGGCATTCGCTGTACCACGGTGATGTGCTGTTCCACACACCGATCGGGCTCGACCTGCCCTTCACCTACCCCCCGCTGGCGGCGATCGTGTTCTGCCCGTTCGCCTGGTTGCACATGCCGGCCGCCAGCGTCGCGATCACGGTGTTGACGTTGGTGCTGCTGGTCGTCTCGACCGTGATCGTGCTGACCCGCCTGGACGTCTGGGCCGCCTCGACGGCGCTGCCCGGCCCGGCGTGGCTGCGCCGCTGGTGGCTGGCCATCGCCATCACCGTGGCGGCCGCGACCTGGCTGGAACCCATCAGCTCGAACTTCGCCTTCGGGCAGATCAACGTCGTGCTGATGACCCTGGTGATCGCCGACTGCGTGCCGCGCCGCACACCGTGGCCGCGCGGCCTGCTGCTGGGACTGGGCATAGCGCTCAAACTCACGCCGGCGGTCTTCCTGCTCTACTTCTTGCTGCGTCGCGACAACCGCGCGGCACTGACCGCGCTGATGTCGTTCGTGGTGGCGACGGCGGCCGGTTTCGTTCTGGCATGGGGCGATTCATGGGAGTACTGGACGCACACCCTGCATAACACCGATCGGATCGGCGAGGCGGCGTTGAACACCGATCAAAACATCGCCGGGGCGCTGGCCCGGCTGGGGCTGGGCGAGCAGGAGCGCTTCCTGCTGTGGGTAGCGGCCTCGCTGCTCGTACTCGCGCTGACTGTGTGGGCGATGCGCAGGGTGCTGCGGGCCGACGAACCCGCGCTGGCGGTCGTGTGCGTCGCGCTGTTCGGGTTGGTGGTCTCGCCGGTCTCGTGGTCGCACCACTGGGTGTGGGGGCTGCCGACGGTCGTGGTGCTCGCTGTGCTGGCCTGGCGGCGCCGCAGCGTGGCGCTGGCCGTGGTCGGCGTTGCGGGTGTGGCGCTGATGCGATGGTCTCCGATCGACCTGCTGCCCAAGCATCACGAGTCGGCGGCGATCTGGTGGCGCCAGCTCGCCGGGATGTCCTACGTGTGGTGGGCGCTGGCGGTTATCGTCGCGGCCGGGCTGACGGTCACCGCCCGCAAGGCCTCGCGGGATTGCGCACCGCAGCAATTGACGCCGGCGACAGCCGTCGGCTAGTTGACGACGCGGGTCAACCGGCGACGGTCTCGGGGATGCGCGCGGCCTCGCCGGTCGATTCCTGACCGGGCGAGCCGTTGCGATTTTCCTTGACGCTGGCGGCGTAGATGTCCACGTATTCCTGGCCGGAAAGCCCCATCAGCTCGTAGATCACCTCGTCGGTGACGGCCCGCTCGATGAAGCGGTTGCCGGCCAGGCCTTCGAAACGGGAGAAGTCCATCGGCTTGCCGAAGCGAACGGCGACCCGCCCGAAGCGCAACCTGTTCGTGCCGGGCGGGTTGACATCGTTGGTGCCGATCATCGCCACCGGGATCACCGGCACACCGGTGTGCAGGGCCAGCCGCGCCAGGCCGGTCTTGCCCTTGTACAGCCGGCCGTCCGGCGAACGGGTGCCCTCGGGATACATCCCCAGCAACTTGCCCGCCGATAGCAGCCTTTCGGCGGTGGACAGCGCGGCCTGCGCACTGTCGGCATCGGTCCGGTCAATCGGCACCTGGCCCACGGCGGTAAAAAACCAGCGCTGAAACCAGCCCTTCAGGCCGGTGCCGGTGAAGTACTCGGCCTTCGCCAGGAAGGTGATCCGGCGACGCACCACCAACGGCAGATAAAAACTGTCCATCACCGCCAGGTGGTTACTGGCCAAAATCACCGAGCCGGAACTCGGAATGTATTCCAGGCCTTCAACTTTTGGCCGACCGAGCAGGTACAGCAACGGGCCGAGCAGTACGTACTTCAATAGCCAGTACCACATGGCCCTCCCTCTCGCCCGCCCGCCGGTGTTCTGCGCCAACTGTACCCATCGCGTGCGGCAGGGACCACCTTCGGCGCAGCCGGGTCACTCCTCGACGGTGACCGGGATGGGCTGATACCGGGTTCTGGTCGCGGCGTCTGGAGCCTCCGTCTCGGTGGCGCCATCGCCGGGCGGACCGTCTGGTGGCGGTTTCGCCGCGCCGTTGAGGTCGTCGAGCATGGCGCGTATCACCTCGAGCAGGGCGATGCTGTGGTCGGCGATAACGGTGACCAGCGGGTGCTGATCGCCGGTCGCCAACGCGGCCAGCGCGCACACCGGACACCACACCTGCTGGCACTTTCCGGTCCCGACTCCCCTGCCCGCCGTCAGCGCCGCCGCCGTCCGCACCGCCGGGTCAATTCCGTCCAGGATCGTCTGGGCAAGCCTGCGCAGCTCCGGACCAATTTCGGGATGAGCCTCACTCACTTAGGCCACACCTCCGGATCTGGTCGAAATCGGACTGTCAGCTCGCTTCCCCGCAGGTGTGCGTCCAGCACCATGCACCGCCGGAGTACGGATGCCAAGCGAACCCTGCGCCGCAATCCGCCAGCGCTGATGATCAGGTCGTCATCGACGCGCCCGAGCGTCAGCCCCGAAGGATCGAGTTGCGGCAACGCTAGCCGCATTCGGTAAATCGAGCCAAGTCCCGTTCCGGATTCCAGGTCCACCGTCGGCCGCAGCGGTCCCGGCGGCGCCGTTCCGCCGCGACGCCGGGCACTGTCGAGCAACGCGCCCAGCGCCTTGGGGCCGATCGGCTCCCCGGATAGGTGCGGAGTCATCACCAGGGCCACCTCACCAATGGTGGCGTCGAGCTCGTCGAGAACACCACGCTGTTCGGAAATGCGTTCGGCGTACCAGTAAAACGCGGGGTGCTCCGGCAGGTTGCGGTATTCGTAAGACTGGTCTTCGGCGAGAACCTGGTTGACGATCAGCTCCTCGACGCGCACACCCATCAGTGCCAGCGAACCGAGCGTCCGGGCCGCCTCGGCCGCGACCACCCGCTCGGGCGTCAACACCAAATGCGCGCTGACCAATTCGCCATCGGTCAGCAGGGCGCCCAGCGCGCTCAACGCTGGCGCTGATGCGCTCCAGCAGTTCCACCACCGCCGCCGACCGGACGTCCTCGGCGCTGACGGACAGTCTGCGATGACGCGGCCACGCGCGCTCGACGTAGAGCCCGAAGGTGGCGGGCAAGGTCAACATCCGCAGCGCATCGGCGGTCGAGGCGCAATCGACGACTATGCGATCCCATCGCCCGGAGACGGCCAGCTCACCGACGGCGTGCAGTCCGAGCACTTCCTGAACACCCGGTAGCGCCGAAAGTTCCTCGGGCGCAATGGTACTCAGCTCGGAATCGGGAAACCGCCGATCCAAGGTGTCGACCACGTCGCGCCAGCGGACCTCGAGCAGGGCCAAGGTGTCCAACGCCAGCGCGTCGAGAAAGCCACCGCCTGCCTGCGCGTCGTCTGCAAGGACCCGAATCAGTTCGCCCTCGCTCGGCGGGACAGGGACACCGAGCACGTCGCCGAGGGAGTGCGCCTGGTCGGTGGACACCACCAGCACCCGCTGCCCCGCGCTTGCCGCACCGACCGCGGTAGCGCACGCCAGGGTGGATTTTCCTACCCCGCCCTTGCCGACGAAGAGGCTGATCCGGGCCGGGGTGGACGCCGCCCGTGATGCGCCGGACTCACTCAGCCCTCGACTCGTTTCTTCAGATCCTTCAACGCGGTGTCGGTCAGCCGGCGCTCGGCCTTGCGCTTGAGCAAACCGATCATGGGGACGGCGAGGTCGACCGAGAGCTCGTAGGTGACCTCGGTGCCAGATCCCTTGGGCGCCAATCGATATGTGCCTTCCAGGGAGCGCAGCAGCGAGCTGGAGACGAGTGTCCAACTGACCGATTGCCGGTCCTTGGGCCACTGGTAGGACATGACCAACGTGTCCTTGAGCACGGCCGCGTCCAGCACCACCCGCGCGACCTTCGGGTAGCCGTCGGCGTCCGTCTCCTGGACCTCGGCTTCCCGGTACTCCGAGATCCATTGCGGGTAGGAATCGATATCCGCGATGACGTTCATCACCGTGCCCGGGTCGGCTTCGATGTAGATGGTCTGCGACGTCTTCTCCGCCACCTGGTGCTGCCCTCTCTCCCGCAAGCGGTCCACGCCGCCGGCGGGGAAACTACCGTGCGGGTCTAACCCCCGGGCCTCCGGTCCGAAACGGTACTCTCCCTGCAAACCTGACCCGGCTAAACTACCGGAGAAACTCCGACCGGACGTGACCGTTCCAGTGTCGTCTTGACCTCGAAGGCCATTTTTTTGCCCGCCACCCGACGGCGGTGTGTCAATTTCGCCAGATTGAGCTTGGCCAACTGCCAGGCCGCCACACCCGTCGGTTCGGCGTGCAGGAAATAATGCAGCACCACCCCGTCCAGTGACGGTTCCAGCCAGATCTCCATGGTGCCGGTCAACGCGCCGGTGACCGTCCACCGGATCCCCTTGTCGGCGCGATCCTCGACGACCTGCAGGCGCAGGTCCGGCCACCAGCGACGCCAGCCCGACGGATCGGCGACCGCGGCACCGACCCGTGCGCCGTCGGCGGCGATAAACGTCTCGTCCGCGATCTGGATGCTGTTCACCACCCCAGCTTCACATACCAATCCGGATTGCCAAGCCGAGGGCGGGCCGCGGCCCAGCAGGCTGCCACCGTTCCTGCACGAATGCGCGGATTAGGCTGGACGACAAAAGCCGGCCCCCGGAACGTCACCCGAGTCAAAACGAGGTCAGTAAGAGTGCGTGAGTACAGCGTCCCCGCCCGCTTCTCCGTCGGCGAGCACGACAACATCGCGGCCATGGTCTTCGAGCACGAGCGCGCGGACCCCAGCTTCGTCATCTTCCGACGCCAGGTCGACGGCGTCTGGACCGACGTCACCTGCGCGGAGGTGGCCGAACAGGTTCGCTCCGCGGCGTCGGGGCTGATCGCGCTCGGGGTACAGGCCGGTGACCGGGTATCCATCTTCTCGGCCACCCGCTACGAATGGGCGATCCTCGACCTGGCGATCCTGTCCGTGGGTGCGGTCACCGTGCCGATCTACGAGACGTCATCGGCCGAGCAGGTGCGCTGGGTGCTGCAGGACTCCGAGGCGGTGTTGGCCTTCGCCGAAACCGACGCGCACGCCGCGATGGTCACCGAACTCACCGCCGAGTTGCCCGCCCTGCGCCGCGTGCTGCACATCGACGGCGCGGGCCCCAAGGCGCTCGACCAGCTCGTCGAGGCCGGCGCGTCGGTCGAGCCCGCCGAGCTGACCGCCCGCCAGGAGGCGCTGCGCGCCGACGATCCGGCGACGCTCATCTACACCTCGGGGACCACCGGCCGACCCAAGGGTTGCCAACTCACCCATTCCAACCTGCTGTACGAGACCCGGGGCGCCAAGGAGTGCCTGCCGACGCTGCTGGCCGAGGGGCAGCGCCTGCTGATCTTCCTGCCGCTGGCCCACGTGCTGGCGCGCTCGCTGACGCTCTCGGCGTGCGCCAACAAGGTGACCGTCGGGTTCACCAGCGACATCAAGAACCTGCTGCCCATGTTCGCCGTGTTCAAGCCGACGGTGGTGGTGTCGGTGCCGCGGGTGTTCGAGAAGGTCTACAACACCGCCGAGCAGAACGCGGCCAACGACGGCAAGGGGCGGATCTTCGCGACCGCGGTGCAAACCGCGGTCGACTGGAGCCAGGCGCAGGACCGCGGCCGAACCGGGCTGGTGCTGCGCGCCAAGCATGCGCTGTTCGACCGGCTGGTCTATCACAAGCTGCGCGCGGCGCTGGGCGGTGAATGCCACGCGTCGGTCTCGGGTGGCGCGCCGCTGGGTGCCCGGCTGGGCCATTTCTACCGCGGCGTGGGCCTGACCATCCACGAGGGCTATGGCCTGACGGAGACCAGCTCGGCCATCACGGTCAACCAGGTCGGCAACGTCAGGATCGGCACCGTCGGAACGTTGTTGCCGGGCAACAGCATGCGCATCGCCGAGGACGGCGAGCTGCTGGTGCGCGGCGGCGTGGTGTTCAGCGGCTACTGGCGCAACGAGCAGGCCACCAACGACGCGTTCACCGACGGCTGGTTCAAGACCGGTGATCTCGGCGCGCTGGACGAGGACGGCTTCCTGAAGATCACCGGCCGCAAGAAGGAAATCATCGTCACCGCCGGCGGTAAGAACGTCGCCCCGGCCGTGCTCGAGGACCAGCTGCGGGCGCACCCGTTGATCAGCCAGGCGATGGTGGTGGGCGACGCCAAGCCGTTCATCGGCGCGCTGATCACCATCGACCCCGAGGCGTTCGACGCCTGGAAGGAACGCAACCAGAAGGCTGCCGAGGCGCCGGTGGCCGATCTGGTCACCGACCCCGACCTGGTCGCCGAGGTGGACGCGGCCGTCAAGCACGCCAACCAGGCGGTGTCGCACGCCGAATCCATCCGCAAATTCCGCATCCTGCCCGTCGACTTCACCGAGGACACCGGTGAGCTGACCCCGACGATGAAGGTCAAGCGCAACGTGGTCGCCGAGAAGTTCGCCACCGACATCGACTCGATCTACGAAAAGGAGTAGCGGCAGCCTAGCGGCCCGCATCGTCACCGCGCAGAAGATCGGCCAGCCGCCCCGCGAGCGTGTCCCACCGCCAGTGGGCCGTCACCCACTCGCGCCCGGCCGCGCCCATGGCTGCGGCCCGGTCACGGTCGCTGAGCAACTCGGTGACGGCGTCGGCGACCGCGGTCAGCGATCGCCCATCGATCACTAATCCAGTCTTGTTGTGCTGCACGGCTTCTGGAGCCCCGCCGGAGTCGCCGGCGATCACCGGCACGCCGGTCGCGGACGCCTCGAGGAAAACGATGCCCAGGCCCTCGACGTCCATGCCGGCGCCGCGGGTGCGGCACGGCATCGCGAAGACATCGGCCAGCGCGTGGTGTGCGGGCAGCTCGGCGGCCGGCACGCCGCCGGTGAACGTCACCTGCTCGGCGACCCCGCAATCGCGGGCGAGCTTGCGCAGCGATTCCAGGTAGGGGCCGCCCCCCACGATGACCAGGGCGGCGTCACCGACGCGCTGGCGAACTGATGGCAGGGCCTTGATCAGCATGTCTTGCCCCTTGCGCGGTACCAGCCGCGACACGCACACCACGGTGGGCCGCTCACCCAGCCGGTACCGGTCGCGCAGCTCGGCGCCGGCCGCCGGGTCGGGCCGGAACCGGTCGGTGTTCACCCCAGGGGGCAGGTATTCCAACGAGGCGTTGGGCCCGAAGGCCGGCGCAAACCGGGAACGGGTGTAGTGGCTGACGAACGTGACGACGTCGGTGGTGTCACCGATGCGGCGCAGCACCGAACGCGCCACCGGAAGCATCGACCAGCCCACTTCGTGCCCGTGCGTGCTGGCGACCACCCGGGTCGCCCCCGCCTGGCGGGCGCGCTGCGCCAGCAGCGCCAGCGGCGCCGCCGCGCCGAACCAGACCGTGTCGATGCCGTTGTCCGCGATCAGCCGGCGCATCCGGGAGTCCACCGCGGCGCCGGGCAGCATTAACGTGCCGGGATGACGAACCACCCGATAACCGGCCGCCCCGGCCGATTCGTCGAAGGCGTCGGCGCCCTTCCATTGCGGTGCGTACACCGTCACCGAATGCAACCCGGCGTCGGCCAGCCGACCGACGAAGTCGCTCAGGTAGGACTGGATGCCGCCAGGGCGGGGCGGAAAGTCGTTGGTTACCAGCAGGACCCGACTCACCGCGTCAGGCTAGCCTGGCGGTGCGCACCGTCCGCGGGGGGCATCCGTCAGCCCGAATGGGTCAGCCACTCGTGCCAGCGCACGAGCAGGCCGGATGCGTCGGTGGCCAGGGCGTCGTGAACCGCGGAGGGCACGTCGGTGTGCCCGACACCGCAGGCAGCCAGATACAGGTCGTGCAGCTTGGCCGTCCCGTAGGTGTCCGCGACGAAACGCGCGAACCACCACGCGCGGTCGTACGCCAGCGAGCGCTGCGACCCGGGCGCGTCCAGGTCGGCGTCGGAGGGCAGCGTCAGCGGTACCGGCAGCGCGTCGGCGGGCACCGGAGCCCGGGGCCTGGCGACGAAATCGGCCACACCCTCGGTCAGCCAGCGGGGCGCATCCGGGGCGGTGGCCGCGCGCGCGGCGTAGTGAAAAAGCTCATGCGTCAACACGATTCGTAGCGCGCCCGCGGTCATGTTGGCCGCGCCGGGCGCGAACACGATCCGTTCACCGATGACCACCCGATGCGCGGAATCGACGCGGTCGACGACCGTCACGGCCGCGATATCGGCCCACTGCGTCGCCGGTCCCCCGCCGGCGGCGGCGCGGAACTCCTCGTCGGTGTGGGCGGCAACCACCGAGATGTCGCGCGACCAGTCGACGCCCCAGAACGCCTCGACCGCGCTGATCGCGGGAGCCATGCTGGACGCCACCCGCGATAACAGGCGGTCACCGGCCGCACCGCCGAGGCCGACCAGCCGGACGGTGCGATCGCCGACCACCAGCGACTTCGCCGCGGCCCCGGCCTGGCTTCGTGCGGGCGTGATCACCTGCGCGTGTCTGGCCCTGCTATCGACTGCGGCGTCGAAGGGCACGGCCGCGGCCACCATCAGCTCAAGGGCAAACACCCAGGCCAGCACGATCGGCAGCCGCCGACGCCGCCAGTCGGGTCGATCAGTAGCGACGGGCGTCGTGGATCGGGCCCGCGGCATTCATCGGCACCACCCGCACCGGCTGGCCGTAGGTGGAGGAATGGATCACCATGCCGTCGCCGACGTAGAGGCCGCTATGTGAAGCGTCGTTATAGAAGGTCACCACGTCGCCGGGCTGCAGATCCGACAGCGCCACCGGCTGGCCGCCTTGAGCCTGCGCCTGGCTGGAGTGCGGCAGCGAGATACCGGCCTGCTGGAAGGCCCACATCACCAGGCCGGAGCAGTCGAACCCACCGGGCGCGGAACCGCCCCAGACATACGGCGAACCGACCTGGGTCAACGCCGCCTGCACGACGGTCCCGCGGTCACCGCCGCCGACCCCGCCTCCGAAAGGCCCGGGCATGCCGCCGGGAGGCGGAGCCTCACCGGGTGCCTGTCCGGCGGGCGGCGGTGCGCCGGGCGGCGCGGCCTCCGGCGCGGGCGCACCGGGTGCCGGGGCGCCGGCCGGGATGGGACCGGGATCGGCGAGCGCGGTGCGTTGCTCGGGCGATAACGAGACGTACTGCGACTTGACCACCGCGATCTGCACCTGCAGCTGACTTTGCTTGGACTGCAGGCTCGCCCGTACCGCGGCGGCCTGCTCGGCCGCGCTCTTCGCGTCGGCGGCGGACTTGGCGGACTCCCGCTCGGCCTTGGCGGCCTGCTCGCCGGCGACGCGGAAATTAGTCATCTGGTCGGACATCTGCGTCGCCATCAGCCGCTGCATGGCCAGCTTGTCGATCAGCCCCTGCGGCGACCCGGCGGTGAGCATGGCCGTCATGCCGTCGACGCGGCCGCCCATGTAGGTCGCGGCGGCAAGCTTGTTGACCGCGCCCTGGTAGGACGCCAACCGAGCCTTGGCGGCATCGACGGCGGCCTGAGCTTCATCGTGCTTCTTGTCCGCCGCACGCTGGGCCGCCAACTTGTTGTTCAGATCGAGCTGCGCGCTGTGCATCGCCTCGGTGGTCTGCTCGGCCTGGCGCGACAACTGGTTGAGTTTCGCGAGCGCGTCGTCGGCCGGGTCGGCCGAGACATGCGCAGCGAGGACGCCCGATAACACAGTGAAGCCCGCTAGCGTCCCGATGGCAGATCGTGTGAGTACACGCACAAACGGGTATCTAGAGTCAAGCCTCAAGATTTTGCTTCCTTAAACGGCCATCGACGGTCATGCGCCGTTGAGCTGGGTTTAGGTCTCAAACAGGTTACGAAACGATATCGACGTTTGTCCAAAGCGGGCGGTTAAGAAATTGGATAGATTTCTGTCATTATCGTGTGAACGACGCCGACCCCCCCGGAAACCTTTGGCACGCAAAGCATCTTAAGCTACGCCCGTATCGCGGTCGCGGCGGATGGGCACCAACCGCAATCGCGGTGCGAGGCCGACATCGGCCAGTACCGCCAATGCGGCGCATTCGTCCTCCAACAAAGTATCCGGGACCCCGAGTAACACGCTGACCACACAATCGCGGCATCCCGTGCCGCGCACCGCGCAGTCCTCGCAATCGATCACCACCGGAGCCCCCGTTTCCGGCGTCGTTTCCGGCATCGTCACGCCGTTGCTGCCGGGTCCACTGCTTCGTGCCATCAGGATCGATCCTCTCGGTCAGGCTCTGGCGAACGCCAGGTCGACTGCCCGAACGGTAACCCCGGCCACCGACAACCAGTCGGCGACGCGTTTCGGCTGGCGAGGCCCACTCTTGCTTGGGTTTCGGTCGGCGTGGGAGCCGCGCGGGTGTCGGTGGTCACGCTTAACCTCGCGGCCATGGGTGCCGGTGGTGCGACTCAGCTCAGTTTCGCCGACTTGGGGTCATCCTCCGCCTCCGCCGACGTCTCGCTGTGCGACACCACCTTCGTGGTGGTGGACCTGGAAACCACCGGCGGGCGCACGAAAAGTACCGGCGGAAACACTCCCGACGCCATCACCGAGATCGGGGCGGTCAAGGTCCGCGGCGGCGTCGTGCTCGGCGAATTCGCCACGCTCGTCGACCCGCAGCGCAGCATCCCGCCCCAGATCGTGCAGCTGACCGGCATCACCACGGCGATGGTGTCCGACGCGCCGAGGATCGACGCGGTGTTGCCGATGTTCCTCGAGTTCGCCGGCTTGGACCACGGGGCGGTCCTGGTCGCCCACAACGCCGGGTTCGACACGGGGTTCCTGCGAGCGGCGGCGGCGCGGTGCGATATCCCCTGGCCCCGGCCGCAGGTGCTGTGCACGGTGCGGCTGGCCCGCCGGGTACTCAGCCGCGAGGAAGCCCCCAGCGTGCGGCTGGCCGCCCTGGCGCGGCTGTTTGCCGTCGCCACCCAGCCCACGCACCGCGCCCTCGACGACGCCCGGGCCACCGTCGACGTGTTGCACGCTCTCATCGAGCGGGTCGGCAACCAGGGGGTGCACACCTATGCCGACCTGCGCTCCTACCTGCCGGACGTGACCCCGGCCCAGCGGCGCAAGCGGGTCCTCGCCGAGGGCCTGCCCCGCCGGCCGGGGGTTTACCTGTTTCGCGGGCCGTCGGGCGAGGTGCTCTACATCGGCACGGCCGTCGACCTGCGCCGCCGGGTGGGTCAGTACTTCACCGGCGCCGACCCGCGCGGCCGGATGAAGGAGATGGTCAATCTGGCCATCGCGGTCGACCACGTCGAGTGCGCCCACGCACTGGAGGCCGGCGTCCGCGAGCTGCGGCTACTGGCCGCGCACGCCCCGCCCTACAACCGCCGGTCCAGGTTCCCGCACCGGTGGTGGTGGGTGGCGCTCACGGACGAGGCGTTCCCGCGGCTCGCGGTGGTGCGGGCCCCCCGCCATGACCGCGCCGTCGGCCCGTTCCGGTCGCGCGCCGACGCCGCCGACACGGCCGCTCTGTTCGCCCGCTTCACCGGCCTCCGGACGTGCACGGCACGGCTGGGACGTTCCGTCCTGCACGGGCCGGCCTGCGCCGAGGCGGAAATCTCCCCCTGCCCCGCGGCGCGCGACATCACCGCCACGCAATACGTCGCGGCCGTGGCGCGCGTCGCGGCGCTGATCGACGGGATGGAGAACGCCGCCCTGTCGGCCGCCGTGGATCAGATCACTGCGCTGGCCGAGCGACGCCATTTCGAGATCGCCGCGCGCCTGCGCGACCGCACCGCCACCGCCGTCGAGACGCTTTGGCGGGGCCAGCGGCTGCGTGCCCTGGTCGCGCTGCCCGAGCTGATCGCCGCCGGACCCGACGGGGAGGGCGGCTACCACCTCGCCGTCATCCGCCACGGCCAGCTGGCCGCGGCCGGCACCGCCAGACGCGGGGTGCCCCCGATGCCGGTGGTCGACGCCATTGCGGCTGGGGCACAGGCGATCTTGCCGACCACCGCCCCCCTGAGCGGTGCGTTGGTGGAGGAATCCGCCCTCATCGCGCGGTGGCTCGCCGGTCCGGGGGTGCGCATCGTCCGCGTCGACGAATCCCCCGACGCCGCGGGCTGGGCTTCGCCGCTGCACTCGGCCGGCGCGTGGGCGGCGTGGGCGGCCTCCGCGCGCTCGGCGCGGCTGGCCTACGAACAAGCGACCCAATGCGACTCACACCTGCTGGCTGAACCGCACCCATCGCGCGAGCAGTTGTTCGGCCGCACCGGAATCGATCGCCGCACCGGCGCGCTGCAGCCCGTCCTCCCAGGCCGGCAGCCATTCAGCGCGGCTGGATAGGCCCGTGTGGGCGACGATCGCGCCGGCGGCGTTGAGCACGACGGCGTCCCGGACCGGGCCCTTGGCGCCGGCCAGCACCGCGCGTACCTCCGCCGCGTTGGCCTCCGCGTCGCCGCCCAGCAGATCGTCGAGATCGGCTCGGGCGAAACCGAATCCGGCCGGATCGAACGTCAGCTTGTCCACCGTTCCGGCCTGCACTCGCCAAATCGTGCTGGTGGTGGTCGTGGTCAACTCGTCAAGCCCGTCGTCGCCGTGCACCACCAGCACGCTGGACCCGCGCGCGGCGAACACCCCCGCCATCACCTCGGCCAGGTTGGCGAACGCGCAACCGATCAAGCCGGCCCGCGGCCTAGCCGGATTGGTAAGTGGCCCAAGCAGATTGAACACCGTCGGCACGCCGATCTCGCGGCGGGCCTCCGACGCGTGCCGGTAAGACGGGTGAAATAGCGGCGCGAAGCAGAACCCGATGCCCACCTCGGTCAGGCTGCGCGCGACCTGCTCGGGTTCGAGGTCGATGCGCACCCCGAGCGCCTCCAGCGTGTCGGCACCGCCGGACAACGACGACGCGGCGCGGTTGCCGTGTTTGACCACCGGCACGCCCGCGGCCGCGGCCACGATCGCCGCCATGGTGGATAGGTTGACGGTGTTGGCGCCGTCACCACCGGTCCCCACGACGTCCACGGTGTCGTCGCGCATGGCGGGCATCGGGCGCGCGTGGCTCAGCATGACGTCGGCGAGCTCACTGACCTCGGCCGAGGTCGGAACCTTCATCTTCATCGCCACCGCGAAGGCGGCGATGAGGGCCGGGCTCGCGTCGCCGGCCATGATCCGATCCATCGCCCAGGCCGCCTCGCCGCGCGCCAGATCCTGGCCGTCAGTCAACCGGGCCAGGACCCGCGGCCACGACGGTGCCGCCCCGGGCGCGCCCGCGGGACCGCCGAGGGACGAAGCCTCAGATGACAGAGCCACGCGCCGATGGTCCCACGAGGACCGAACCTCCCCCAACCGGCGCGAAAAGCCGCCCATTCTCGACGCCGTCGCGACGCGACAACATCAAATGCGGCCCCGGGTGGAGTTCAACAACTACAAAGCGTCATACTTGCGGATGTGACCAGCGCTGTAGGGGCCTCAGGTACTGCAATCACGTCGCGGGTTCATTCATTGAATCGACCCAACATGGTCAGTGTCGGCACCATCGTTTGGCTCTCCAGCGAGCTGATGTTCTTTGCCGGCCTGTTCGCCATGTACTTCACCGCGCGCGCCCAGGCCGGCGGGAAGTGGCCGCCGCCGCCGACCGAACTCAATCTCTACCAGGCCGTCCCGGTGACGCTGGTGCTGATCGCGTCGTCGTTCACCTGCCAGATGGGGGTGTTCGCGGCCGAACGCGGCGACGTCTTCGGGCTGCGCCGCTGGTACGTGATCACCTTCCTGATGGGCCTGTTCTTCGTTTGCGGACAGGGCTACGAGTACTTCCACCTCGCGACCCACGGCACCACCATTCCCGGCAGCGCCTACGGCAGCGTGTTCTACCTGGCGACCGGGTTCCACGGCCTTCACGTCACCGGTGGCCTGATCGCCTTCATCTTCTTGCTGGCCCGCACCGCGATGAGCAAGTTCACCCCGGCGCAGGCCACCGCGACCATCGTCGTCTCCTACTACTGGCATTTCGTCGACATCGTGTGGATCGCGCTGTTCACCGTGATCTATTTCATCCGATGAGCCGGCGCTGGACGAACAGGAGTGCTGGGTTGAAGAAACTGGGGTCCACCCGATCCGGTGCGCGGCCCGGGCAGCCGCGAAAAGCCGCCAGTGATCGCTCCCGGCGGCGGCTTCGACGCCGCCTCTCGGGCGGCATGCTGCTGCTGATCGCGCTGACCATCGCCGGCGGGCTGGCCGCCGTGTTGACCCCGCGGCCGCAGGTGGCCGTCGCCGACGAGTCGTCCTCGGCGCTGCTGCGGACGGGCAAGCAGCTGTTCGACACGTCGTGCATTTCCTGCCACGGCGCCCACCTGCAGGGTGTGCCCGACCGCGGGCCCAGCCTGATCGGCGTCGGCGAGGAGGCGGTGTACTTCCAGGTGTCCACCGGCCGGATGCCCGCGATGACCGGCGAGGCCCAGGCTCCGCGCAAGGAGCCGATCTTCGACGAGGGCCAGGTGGACGCGCTGGGCGCGTACGTGCAAGCCAACGGCGGCGGCCCGACCACGGTGCGCAACCCGGACGGCAGCTTGGCCATGAAGTCGCTGCGCGGCGACGACCTGGGCCGCGGCGGGGACCTGTTCCGGCTGAACTGCTCCTCGTGCCACAACTTCACCGGCAAGGGCGGCGCGCTGTCCTCGGGCAAGTACGCGCCGGCCCTGGAGGCGCCCAACGAGCAGCAGATCCTGGCGGCGATGCGGACCGGCCCGCAGAACATGCCGAAGTTCTCCGACCGTCAGCTGTCCTTCGAAGCCAAGAAGGACATCATCGGCTACATCAAGGCGGTCACCGAAGAGCGCCAGCCCGGCGGCTACGGCCTCGGTGGATTCGGGCCCGCACCAGAGGGCATGGCCGCGTGGATCATCGGGATGGTTGCCGCCATCGGTTTGGCACTGTGGATTGGGGCACGAGCATCATGAGCCGCGCCGAGACGATGCAGTGGGGGCACCGCCCGCTTGCGGGGGACAAGGCGATGAGGAGGAGCGGCGCATCATGAGCGACGTCAATGCGGTCGGCAGCTCTGACACCGACAAGGGCGGCGCGCCAAAGGAACCCGACGAGGCGGCGCTGGCCGCCATGTCACAACAGGAGCTGGTGGCGCTGGGCGGCAAGCTCGACGGCGTCGAGACGATCGTCAAGGAACCCCGCTGGGCCATCGAGGGCACCAAAGCCGAGAAACGCGCCGAGCGTGGGGTGGCCCTCTGGCTGTTGGCGGGCGGCGGTTTCGGGCTGGCCCTGCTGCTGGTCTTCCTGTTCTGGCCGTGGGAGTACAAGCCGAAGGCGGCCCAGGGCAGCCTGCTGTACGACCTGGCCACCCCGCTGTACGGGCTGACCTTCGGAATGTCGATCCTGTCGATCGCCGTCGGCACCATCCTCTACCAGAAAAGGTTTATCCCGGAAGAGATTTCGATCCAAGAACGGCATGACGGCGCCTCCCGGGAGGTCGACCGCAAGACGGTCGTGGCGAACCTGACCGACGCCCTGGACAGCTCGACCGTGCGGCGGCGCAAGGTGATCGGGCTGTCGTTGGGACTGGGCCTCGGCGCGTT
Organism: uncultured Actinomycetota bacterium; assembly: GCA_963820045.1. Lineage (GTDB taxonomy): Bacteria > Actinomycetota > Actinomycetes > Mycobacteriales > Mycobacteriaceae > Mycobacterium. The sequence continues at coordinate 472,557 of CAWFYN010000004.1, read as the reverse complement.
CGGGCTGTCGACCCTGGTGGCGTTTGCCGGCGGCCTGATCAAGAACCCGTGGAAGCCGGTGGTGCCCAGCGCCAACGGCAAGAAGGCCGTGCTGTGGACGTCCGGCTGGACCCCGCGCTATCAGGGCGAGACCATCTTCCTCGCCCGGGCCACCGGCTCCGCCGGCGCGTCACCGTTCATCAAGATGCGTCCCGAAGACCTCGACGCCGGCGGCATGGAGACCGTCTTCCCGTGGCGGGAGTCCGACGGTGACGGCACCACCCCGGAATCCCAGGAAAAGCTCCGCGCGATCAACCAGGGAGTCCGCAACCCCGTGATGCTCATCCGGGTCCGGCCGTCCGACATGCCCCGGGTGGTCAAACGCCAAGGCCAGGAGAGCTTCAACTTCGGCGAGTTGTTCGCTTACACCAAGGTCTGCTCGCACCTGGGTTGCCCCGCCTCGCTGTACGAGGAGCAGTCCTACCGAATCTTGTGCCCGTGTCACCAGTCGCAGTTCGACGCCCTGCATTTCGCCAAGCCGATCTTCGGCCCGGCGGCGCGCGCGCTGGCGCAACTGCCCATCACGATCGACACCAACGGTTATCTGGTCGCCAACGGTGACTTCGTCGAGCCCGTCGGACCGGCATTCTGGGAAAGGACGACGACATGAGTCCAAAACTGAGTCCCCCGAAGATCGGCGATGTCCTGGCCCGTCAAGGCGAGGACATCGACACCCGCTATCACCCCTCGGCGGCGGTACGGCGGCAGCTCAACAAGGTCTTCCCGACCCACTGGTCGTTCTTGCTGGGCGAGATCGCGATGTACAGCTTCATCGTGCTGCTGCTCACCGGCGTGTACCTGACGCTGTTCTTCGACCCGTCCATGGCCGAGGTCACCTACAACGGCGCCTACCAACCGTTGCGCGGTGTCGACATGTCCAAGGCCTTCGCCTCGACTCTCGACATCTCGTTCGAGGTGCGTGGCGGCCTGTTCGTCCGGCAGGTACACCACTGGGCCGCACTGATTTTCGCCGCCGCCATCATGGTGCACCTGGCTCGCATCTTCTTCACCGGCGCGTTCCGGCGGCCGCGTGAGGCCAACTGGGTGATCGGTTCGCTGCTGCTGATCCTGGCCATGTTCGAGGGGTACTTCGGGTACTCGCTGCCCGACGACCTGCTGTCGGGCATCGGGCTGCGCGCCGCGCTCTCCTCGATCACGCTGGGGATGCCGGTGATCGGGACCTGGCTGCACTGGGCCCTGTTCGGCGGCGACTTCCCCTGCGGCGGTGTGGGTAACGAGTGCGCGACCGCGGGCTACATCATCCCGCGCATGTACGCCCTGCACATCCTGCTGCTACCCGGGATCATCCTGGCGCTGATCGGGCTGCACCTGGCGATGGTCTGGTTCCAGAAGCACACCCAGTTCCCCGGCCCGGGCCGCACGGAGCACAACGTGGTCGGCGTGCGAGTGATGCCGATCTTCGCGGTCAAATCCGGCGCGTTCTTCGCGGCGATCGTGGGCGTTCTCGGCCTGATGGGCGGGCTGCTGCAGATCAACCCGATCTGGAACCTGGGTCCCTACAAGCCATCTCACGTCTCGGCCGGCTCGCAGCCGGACTTCTACATGATGTGGACCGAGGGCTTGGCCCGCATCTGGCCGCCGTGGGAGTTCTACTTCTGGCACCACACCATTCCGGCCGCCGTCTGGGTGGCGCTGATCATGGGCCTGATCTTCGTCCTGCTGATCGTCTACCCCTTCCTGGAGAAACGCTTCAGCGGTGACTACGCGCACCACAACCTGCTGCAACGGCCCCGCGACGTCCCGGTACGCACGTCGATCGGCGCGATGGCGATCTCGTTCTATATGTTGCTCACGCTGGCGGCGATGAACGACATCATCGCGCTGAAGTTCCAGATCTCGCTGAACGCGACGACCTGGATCGGACGCATCGGGATGGTCATCCTCCCGCCGTTGGTCTACTTCATCACCTACCGGTGGTGCGTTGCGCTGCAGCGCAGCGACCGGGAGGTGCTCGCACACGGCATCGAGACCGGCATCATCAAGCGGCTGCCGCACGGGGCTTACATCGAGCTGCATCAGCCCCTCGGCCCGGTCGACGACCACGGTCACCCGCTGGCGCTCGAGTACCAGGGCGCGGCGCTGCCCAAGCGGATGAACAAGCTGGGATCGGCCGGTTCACCGGGCAGCGGCAGCTTCTTGTTCGCCGATCCCGTGGCGGAGGATGCGGCGCTGCGCGAGGCTGCACACAGCTCCGAGCAACGTGCCCTGACCGCGTTGCGCGAGCATCAGGAAAGCACCGTCGGTTCGCCCAACGGCAAGGACGGCGAGCACCACTAGCGCCGCGCGGGTTCAGAGCAGGCCGTCTCGCACTGTTGCAGGGCGGCCCGCACGATGGAGCCGGCGGCCAGAAAGGCCGGCTTCTCCTGGTCGCGGGCCTCGACGGGTAGGTTCGCCGCGCAGCGCAACACCATCAGGGCCAGCGCGCTATAGGTCGCGTACGGGATGATCAACAGGTTGACGCTTGCGTCGCCCCCGACGACCGTCATCACGTGCTGGCGTTTTCGTTCCCAGCCGGACCAGTTCAAGTCGGGTGGTCGCTGCAGCGGTGGCCAGTTGACGTTGATGGAGCTGATGTCTCCCAGCAACGGGGTCAGCAGGGCGACCAGGTCGGGCAATTCGTTAGTGATGCGGTCCGCGCGTGGCCACCACGCGCCGTCGATGGCGCGACCGAGTTCACGAGCCACCGACACCCGGACGGGATTGGCCCGGCGTCGGCGTTCGAAAGTTTCCGTCATGCACGGACCCGGCGGTCACGGCCAGGCAGATTCGCGGCACCCACGGGCGGTTCCCTTCACGTCGGCATCGTTCGCCCTGGCGAGCGCGGGGCGAACGGAGGAATCGCATTGCCCGTTGATGGCATCCGCACGGGCGGCGGCGAACCACCGATGACAACGAAACAGCTCACCTTCGACGCTACGCCACCGGCGACCCACCGGGACCGCCAGGGTGCCGGACGGCGCGGCTCGGCCTGCACGAGGCCTGAGGAACCGCCCCGTCCGGGGCGCATTCCGGCTGGACGGACCGGCGGACCCCGTCAGTGCACTACAGTGGCGAGGGCCTGACCGTGGCGCTGTCCGGGTGAGCGGAGGGCCGACACGATGAGGATGCGCGTAATGGCAATACAAGACTGGGGCAACGCACCGGAGATCCATCCTTCGCAAATCCGGGTCGGGGACATCATCGGCACATTGCGCCCAACGCAACTGCGTTACACCGTCAAGATGATCAGCGGGCCGCAGGCAACTCCCCGGCGCTGGACCTTCTTCGGCCGCGACGACAACGGCACTCAGCACACGGGCACGTTCGGCGAGAGCGAGCTGGTTCGCAGGTACGCCAAGGCGTCATGACTGCGCGGCGATGGCGCGGCGCAGTAGGCGAACGTGCGTCCACTCGATCACCGGCATCCCCGCGGTGACGACGCCGGCGACCCCGTACGCGACCCAGGACGGGCCGTCGTGTCCCACGGCCATCAGATAGGTCCCCGTCGCCACCGCGACCAGTGCCGCGCCCATCGCGCCGACCAATAACACGGTGGCGCGCAACCACACTCGATCGACCGCCTCCGCCGACCAGTCGGAGTCGGCCGCCGGAGCCGGCGCAGGCGCCCTCGGTTGCCGCGCCCGTTCGGCCGCGGTGCGCGGCACCTGGGACATGAGCCGTACGGGGGGCCGGTTGGGCGCGGTCATCCCCCGGGCGGCCGGCTCCGTTTGGGCCATCCGGCGGGCCCGCAACAGCATCGGGATCGCCCCGGCGATGATCAGCGCGGACACGACGATCACGGCATACAACACCCACGACGTGGAATGCGTGCGGCTGGCCGCTTTGTGAAAGCCCCGCCCCAGGTCCGCCAGCGCGACGGCCGCGGCCACGCTGACGCCCAGCAGCACCAGCCAGATCGCGGCGCACGCCCCGACCAGGATGCGGTCGATGACGTCGGGCGAAATGGTCCCGTCCCCCGCCCCGCGGCGGTACGCCGCATACTTGCTGACCATCAGCAGTTCGTCTGCGGTGCGTCGTTGGTGTTCGCCGAGAGGACGGTTCCGTCGCTCGTCGTGATCGAGCAGTTGAGCTTGCTGACCCGGAACAGGCTGGACGCCTCGACGGAGCCCACATCGGACTGCGAGATCGGCGTGACGGTCATCGACCACGGGATGTACACGTTGTGCTGCGTGCGCCGCCGCCCGGACGCATCGACGTAGGTCACCGAGATGATGTCACCGGGCGCTTTGGTGCCCGTCACCGAATAGGTCACCTGCCGCGGCCCGGCCGGTGTCGTCGGTGGCGGTGGCGCTGCCGCCGTTGAAGTGGCCGGGGGCGGTGCCGGAGCGGGTGCCGGCGGTGGCGGCGGCGGCGCAGGTGTCACCGTCACGGTCTGTGTCTCCGTTGCTGTCGGGGGCGGCGGTTCGGTCGTGGGTGGTGGAGGCGGCGGGGGCGGGGGCGCTTTGGTGGTCGTTATCTCGTCTTGCATCGGCGGCGTCGACGGGACGGTGGTGGTGTTGGGGTTGGCCAGCTTGCTGGTGTCGGTGCGCGCGAACAGCAGCGACACGGACACCACGAGGGCGATGGCGGCCACAATGGCGGCGACCCCGATCACCCACGGCCAGCGTGGAGCGCCGTGTTCGTCCTCGTCCTCGGCCGACTCGTCGAAGGTGTCGTAGTCGTAGAGCCTGAGGTCGGCCGGCAGGTAAGGGCCGGTGATGAAATGCTCCGACTCCGGAGCCGAATACGCCCGCGAATAGGCGTCGGTCTGGCCCGTTTGGTCGGCCGCCGGTTCGGCGCTGTCGTCGAAGGGTTCGATTTCGTTGTCGGAGCTGAGTGCGCCGCCGGGTTCGCGGGCGTCCGCGGGCTCGCTATCGGAATCCGGTTGGTGGGGAGCCTCGTTCACGGAATCGGGTTCCTCAGGTTCCCATTCCGGGGGTTTCGGCCCGCTCATCTTCGCCTGCCCTGTCCGACTGCCTCACCAGCGCGCGGGGCCCGGCGGCCATACCGTTGCGCGCGCGCTTGAGAAATTGTCATTTGCCTGGGCAAAACATTACCGAACCGGGAGGGGCAAAGAAGTCTTGGCGAACCGGCCACAGATCACGTGATCGGATTGTGACCTAACGGCTGCGCATCAGTGCTTCTCGGGACCGACGTAGTACTCGAAGACCAGTCCCGCAACCGAGGCGAGGATGAACGTCACCCCCGCAGTGATCAGCCACGGCAGCCACAGCGCGATACCTACCGCGGTCACCGCGCCCGACAGCGCGACCAGGATCGGCCACCAGCTGTGCGGGCTGAAGAAGCCCAATTCACCTGCTCCGTCGCTTATCTCGGCGCCCTCGTAGTCCTCGGGCCGAGTATCGATGCGACGCGCCACGAACCGGAAGAAGGTGGCAACGATCAACGCCAGCCCACCGGTGAGCGCCAGCGCGGTCGTGCCTGCCCACTCCTCACCGCCTGTCGCGAAAAGCGCTGTCAGCACCGCATAAAGCACCGAAACCACAATGAAAAACCCGGCGATGACTTCGAAAAGCCTGGCTTCAATATGCATTTGGTGTCCTAACCTACTGACTTCCGGCCAGCTGGCCGCGGCGGGTGTCGAACGGGTGGGTGGTCACCGCAAGCGGCGCCTGTCCGATCGCCTGCAATGCCTGGGCGTTGCTCTTTCCACCGATCCGCTGCTGCAAGTAGGCCTTGAAGTCGTTGGGCGGCACCACCCGAACCTCGAAGTTCATCATCGAGTGATAGGTGCCACAGAACTCGGCGCAGTGCCCGACGAAGGCGCCGGGCTTGCTGATGTCGTCGACCTGGAAGACGTTCACCGAGTTGTTCGCCTCAGCGTTGGGGATCACGTCGCGCTTGAACAGGAATTCCGGAACCCAGAACGTGTGGACGACGTCCGCGGACGCCAGCCGGAACTGGATGCGCTTGCCTGTGGGCAACACCAGCACCGGGATTTCGTCGCTGCTTCCCAGGATTTCGACCTTGTCGAAGTTCAGGTAGGTCCGGTCCGAGGTGTTCAGCCCGCGGACCGGTCCGACGAGCTCCTCGCCGTGGGCGTCCTTGCCCTCGGGCTTGGAGACCATCGCGTTCTTGCGGGCCTGATCGGCCCCGTCGTAGGTCAGGGTGCCGTCTTTGAAGTTGACACGCTGGTAGCCGAACTTCCAGTTCCACTGGAAGGCCGTGACGTCGACCACCACCTCGGGGTCCTTGTCGACGTGCAGCATCTTTTCCTGCACCACCACCGTGAAGTAGAACAACACCGAGATGATCAGGAACGGCGTCACCGTCAACACCAGTTCCAGCGGCATGTTGTAACCGAACTGGCGAGGCAGCTCGGTGTCAGTGGCCTTCTTCCGGTGGAAGGCCGACGCCCAGAAGATCAGGCCCCACACGATGACCCCGACGACCAGCGAGGCGATCGTCGCTCCGATCCACAGCTCGCGGTTGAGCTGGGCCTGCGGGGTGATGCCCTTGGGCCAACCCAAACCCAGCACCTCCGACCAGCCGCACCCGCTCAGGGTCAACGCCAACCCGGCGAACGTCGCGGCCAGCGCCAACGGCCGCAGCCGACGGGACAGACCCTGCCGAACACCTCCGGAACGGCTGCCGGAAAGGCCCCGAAACCTGCCCTGCGACATACGTTGCGAACGGGCCTGCTCGCGAGGTGTCACGTTGGCGCCTCCTGCTCGGATATCGAATACTACGCAGCGTAGACCACGCCGCTGACCCGAGCGACGAAACCCCGGCCCGCTGGGCCGGGGTGACCTCCTCGGTGCGCCCACCACCGGCGTGCGCGAAGTGCGGCATACTGGGGCGCCGTGTGTGGTCTGCTGGCGTTTGTCGCTGCCCCGGACAGTGCTGACGCCGCCCGGGCCGACGATGCGATCGCGCGCGCGTCGCACTTGATGCGCCACCGCGGGCCCGACGAGCCGGGCACATGGACCGACCCGGCCACCGAGGGACACGTCGTGTTCGGCTTCAACCGACTGTCGATCATCGACATCGCCCATTCGCACCAGCCGCTGCGCTGGGGCCCGCCCGAGGCGCCCGACCGCTACGTGTTGGTGTTCAACGGGGAGATCTACAACTACCTCGAGCTCCGCGACGAGCTGGCCACCGCCCACGGCGCGGTGTTCGCCACCGACGGCGACGGCGAGGCCATCGTCGCCGGCTTCCACTACTGGGGCGCCGACGTGCTGACTCGGTTGCGCGGCATGTTCGCATTCGCCCTCTGGGACACCGTCGCCCGCGAATTGTTCTGCGCCCGCGATCCTTTCGGCATCAAGCCACTCTTCATGGCGACCGGCGCCGGTGGTACGGCGGTGGCCAGCGAGAAGAAATGCCTGCTGGATCTCGCCGGGTTGGCCGGTTTCGACACCGGCATCGATGAGCGGGCGGTGCAGCACTACACCGTCCTGCAGTACGTGCCCGAGCCCGAGACGCTGCACCGCGGGGTGCGCCGGCTCGAATCGGGCTGCTACGCCCGCATCCGGTCCGGCCGGCAGCCGGAGGTCACCCGATACTTCGTGCCACGCTTCGCCGCCACGCCGATCACCCGCGACACCGAACAGGCCCGCTACGACGAGATCACCGCGGTGCTCGAGGACTCGGTGGCCAAGCACATGCGCGCCGACGTCACCGTCGGGGCGTTTCTTTCCGGGGGCATCGACTCCACCGCCATCGCGGCGCTGGCCATCCGGCACAACCCCAAGCTGATCACGTTCACCACCGGTTTCGAGCGGGAGGGGTTCTCCGAGATCGACGTCGCGGTGGCCTCGGCCGAGGCGATCGGCGCCCGCCACATCGCCAGGGTGGTCCGCCCGGACGAGTTCGTCGCCGCCCTGCCCGAAATCGTCTGGTACCTCGACGAGCCGGTGGCCGACCCCGCGCTGGTGCCGCTGTTCTTCGTCGCGCGCGAGGCCCGCAAGCACGTCAAGGTGGTGCTGTCCGGGGAGGGCGCCGACGAGCTGTTCGGCGGCTACACGATTTACCGGGAACCGTTGTCGTTGAAGCCGTTCGACTATCTGCCGCGGCCGCTGCGGAAGTCGATGGGCAAGGTGTCCAAGCCGCTGCCGGAGGGGATGCGGGGCAAGAGCCTGCTGCACCGCGGCTCGCTGACGCTCGAGGAGCGCTACTACGGCAACGCCCGCAGCTTCTCCGACGCCCAGCTGCGCGACGTGCTGCCCGGCTTCCGCGAGGAATGGACCCACACCGACGTCACCGCCTCGGTGTACGCGGAGTCGGCGGGGTGGGACCCGGTGGCCCGCATGCAGCACATCGACCTGTTCACCTGGTTGCGCGGCGACATCCTGGTCAAGGCGGACAAGATGACGATGGCCAATTCGCTGGAGCTGCGGGTGCCGTTCCTGGATCCCGAGGTGTTCGCGGTCGCCTCGCGGCTGCCCGTCGAGGCCAAGATCACCCGAACCACCACCAAGTACGCGCTGCGGCGGGCGCTGGAGCCCATCGTTCCCGGGCACGTGCTGCACCGGCCCAAGCTCGGGTTCCCGGTGCCGATCCGGCATTGGTTGCGCTCGGGCGAGCTGCTGGACTGGGCCTACGGGTTGGTGGCGTCCTCACAGGCCGGTCACCTCGTCGACCTGGCCGCCGTCCGGCGGATGCTCGACGAGCACCGCAACGGCGCCGGCGATCACAGCCGCCGGCTGTGGACGCTGCTGATCTTCATGCTCTGGCACGCGATCTTCGTCGAGCACAGCGTGGTGCCGCAGATCAGCGAGCCGCACTACCCCGTGCAGCTCTGACGGCCCACCGCGAGCTGCGTCTGGTGGCGGGGGCTACGCCAGCACCGCGGCGATCTCGTTGGCCGCGTCGTCGCCGTAGGCGTCGGCCAGCCGGCCCACCGCGGTCTCGCGGTTCCAGTCCCACTCCTGGGTTCCGGTCGACTCCAGGACGAGCACGGCGACCAACGAACCCAGCTGGGCCGAGCGCTCCAGGCTCAGGCCGGCGCTGCGCCCGGTAAGGAAACCGGCGCGGAACGCGTCGCCGACGCCGGTGGGATCGGTCTGGCTGGTTTCGGGCACCACGCCGACGTGCGTCGTCGTGCCGTCGGGCTCGACGATGTCGACGCCCTTGGGGCCCAGGGTGGTCACCCGCAGGCCGACCTTGCCCTGCACGTCGGCTTCCGACCAGCCGGTCTTGTTGAGCAGCAACTCCCACTCGTAGTCGTTGGTGAACAGGTAGGCGGCGCCATCGACGAGCTTTTCGATCTCGTCGCCGGACAGACGGGGCAGCTGTTGGGACGGGTCGGCGGCGAAGGGCAGACCGAGCTTGCGGCACTCCTCGGTGTGCACCACCATCGCGTCCGGGTCGTTGGCCCCGATGATCACCAGGTCCGGCTCACCGATGGACGACACCACGTCGGCGAGCTTGATATTGCGGGCCTCCGACATGGCACCCGGATAGAACGACGCGATCTGGGCCATGTCGACGTCGGTGGTGCAGGTGAAGCGCGCCGTGTGCGCCGTCTTCGAAATGAGCACGTTGTCGCAGTTGACGCCGTGCGACTGTAGCCACTGCCGGTAGTCGTCGAAGTCGTCGCCGGCCGCGCCCACCAGCGCCACGTCGCCGCCGAGCACGCCGATGGCGTACGCGATGTTCCCCGCCACACCGCCGCGGTGAATCACCAGGTCGTCGACCAGGAAACTGAGCGATACCTTCTGCAAATGCTCGGCCAGCAGGTGCTCCGAAAACTTGCCGGGGAACCGCATCAAATTGTCGGTCGCAATCGAACCTGTCACCGCGATCGTCACGAAACTCTCCGCCCTTCGTTAGTAAGGTTATCTAGCTTACGCACGCGTCTGGACCGTCGCTGTGCCCGCGGTCGGCGCGAAGCGGTGCGCTAGCCTCCCTAGGGAACTCGCTCAAGTCGCGGGCCACGATGCCCGATAGGGGTATCCCCGCCGCAGTCCCGTCTACCACCGTAGGAGACCACGATGGCAGGTCCGCACTCGCCGAACCACACTGTCGGCGGCGGACCCAGCGGACCTGAGCCCCCAGCCGAATCTCGGCCCCTCGAGTTCCCCGACGACCCCCGCGCCGGCGACGCGGCCCCCGCCAATTATGCCGGGCAGCCGCCCCCGCCGATGCCGTACCCGCAGCGGCGGTCCAAGCGGCGGCTGACCATCGGCATTCTGTTGGCCATCGGGCTGGTGGCCGCCCTCACCGTGGCGATCGTCTACGGCGTTCGCACCAACGGGGCTAACACCGGCGCCACGTTCTCCGACGGCGCGGCCAAGACGGCGATTCAGGGATACCTGGACGCCCTCGACCGCCGCGACACCGACGAGATAATCCGCAACGCCCTGTGCGGGATGTACGACGGCGTGCGCGACAAACGGTCCGACCAGGCGTTGGCCAAGCTGAGCAGCGACGCGTTCCGCAAGCAGTTCTCCGAGGTCGAGGTGACCTCGATCGACAAGATCGTCTACCTGTCGCAGTACCAGGCCCAGGCCCTGTTCACCATGCGGGTGTCCCCCGCGACCGGGGGCCCGTTGCGCGGTGAGCTACAGGGCATTGCCCAGCTGCTCTTTCAGCGGGGCCAGATCATGGTGTGCTCGTACGTGCTCCGCACCGGGGGCTCGTACTGAGCCCGGTCCCGGTGCGGGGTCACCGGGGTCAGTTGAACGAGTCGCCGCAGGCGCACGAGCCGGTGGCGTTGGGATTGTCGATGGTGAAGCCCTGCTTCTCGATGGTGTCGACGAAATCGATCGACGCACCTTCCACGTAGGGCGCGCTCATTCGGTCCACCGTCAGCGTCACACCGCCGAAGTCGGCGGTAAGGTCGCCGTCCAGCGTCCGGTCGTCGAAGAAGAGGTTGTAGCGCAGGCCTGCACACCCGCCGGGCTGGACCGCGATACGCAACGCCAGGTCATCCCGCCCCTCCTGATCGAGCAGGGACTTTGCCTTCGTGGCGGCGGCCTCGGTCAGGATCACACCGTGCGTCTTGGCGACCGACTCGTTTTGAACCGTCATTGCTTCTCCTACATGCCTCATCGTTGGGTGGGTCGTTCAGGTTCGAGCCCGCTGGTCTCGCGTTAGGCGGCCCGATCCGCCCGGAAAAACCCCACTGGGTCAACGGTACCTTGCGGGACCGCTATTCCCGAGTCGCTGGGCCACCACCGATGCCAAACCCATGAGCTGATTGGCCGCGTCGGCCTGCGCCAGCCCCACCGATCCGGCGTGATCGGCGATGGAGAGGGCGGACATGATGCCCGCCGAGCGCACCGTGGCGTTGTCCAGGTCGACCTGGCCGGCCAGCACGACCACCGGCACTCCCAGCGGCCGGGCCGCGTCCGCGAGAAAGCCCACCACCTTGCCGTGCAGGGACTGCTCGTCGAACCGGCCTTCTCCGGTGACGATCAGCTCCGCGATGTCCAGGTCGTCGGCCAGTCGGGTGTGATGGGCGATGATCGCCGCGCCCGACTCGCACTGGGCGCCGAGCGCCAGCAGCCCGGCGCCGATGCCGCCGGCGGCGGCCGCGCCCGGTTCGGCGCTCACGTCGCGTCCGGCCACCGCCTCGAGGATCAGCGCCCAAGCCTGGAGGCGGACTTCCAGGGCCGCGATGGTGGCCGTGTCCGCCCCCTTCTGCGGCCCGAACACCCGGGCCGCCCCCCACGGTCCGAGCAGGGGGTATTCGGTGTCGGAGGCGGCGATGAGCTCCACGTTGTCCAGCTGGCGGCGGGCGGAATCCAGGCCGCCGAGCTCGGCGATCATCCCCTGCCCACCGTCGGTAGACGCGCTGCCGCCGAGCCCCACCACGATCCGCGTCGCTCCGGCCCGCAACGCCTCGGCGATCAGCTGCCCCACTCCCCTGCTGTGGGCCGCCATGGCGGTCTCCGGGGTGGGCGGGCCGCCGAGCAAGGCCAGGCCGCACGCCTGCGCGCATTCCAGGTATGCCGTCGTCGTTTCGGGGTCGAACACCCATTCGGCCTCGACCACGGTGGACAGCGGCCCGGACACCCGCAGCCGCCGCGTCGTGCCCAGCCGGCTGGCAAGCACCTCGACGAAGCCGGGGCCGCCGTCGGACTGCGGGGCGACGATGAACCGATCGCCCGGACGGGATCGGGTCCACCCGGTCGCGATGGCCGCCGCGGCCTCCACGGCCGTCATGCTGTCGCCATAGCAATCCGGAGCGACCAGGACGAGCATCGCGGGCAGCTGCAGGCGGCCGGGAGCGAGGCCGAAGGCCGCATCATCCGAGGCCTTCGACTCGTCGTCCATCACCGGCAGCCGTTCATCACTGAAGAGTAGGGCCAAGTGAGGTACTGACGCATGCCTAATAGCGGGGCATTCCAAGCCAATTCCGGGACGCGCCACCGGCGAAGTAACCTGGCCCCTGTGAAGTTGATGGGCCGTAAGAAGGGCCAGGACGAAGACCTCGACGGGGGCGCGGCCGCCGATGCTCCCGAGGCGACGCCTGACGGGTCGCGTGGAACGAGGCCCAAGGGCCGGCCCACGCCCAAGCGCAACCAAGCGCGGCGCACCGCCCGCAAGGGACCGGTCGCGCCCGCGCCGATGACCGCGTCGGAGGCGCGGGCCCGTCGCAAATCGCTGGCCGGTCCCAAGCTCAGCCGCGAGGAGCGCAAGGTCGACCGGGCCGCCAGCCGGGCCCGGATGACGGATCGCCGGGAACGGATGATGGCCGGCGACGAGGCCTACCTGTTGCCGCGCGACCAGGGGCCGATACGGCGCTACGCGCGCGACGTGGTGGACTCCCGGCGCAACCTGCTGGGCCTGTTCATGCCGGCGACGCTGTTCCTCATGTTCGCCATGTTCACCACACCGCAGCTCCAGCTCTACGTGTCTCCGGCGATGCTGTTCCTGATGGCCGTGATGATGGTCGACGGGCTGCTGCTGGGCCGCAAGGTGAGCAAGCTGGTGGACGCGAAATTCCCGGACAACACCGAAAGCCGGTGGAAGCTTGGGCTGTACGCGGCCAGCCGGGCGTCGCAGGTGCGACGGTTGCGGACCCCGCGACCCCAAGTCACACGCGGCAGCAATGTCCGCTAGCTGCCACGGCAAACCCGCCTGACGACGGTGCGCACTCTGGTGCTCGGCGGGATCCGGTCGGGCAAATCCCGGTGGGCCGAGGACGCCATCGCCCGGGCGCTGCCGGCCGACCGGCCGGTTCGCTACCTGGCGCCCGGGCCGACCGGGGAGGCCGATGCGGCCTGGGCGGACCGGGTCGCCGAGCACCGCAGCCGTCGCCCCGCGCATTGGTCGACGGTCGAAACCGGCGACATTGCAAGCCAATTGCGCGGCTCGCCGGACACCCCGACGCTCGTCGACGACCTGGGCGCCTGGCTGACCGGCACGCTGGACCGCCACCACGGATGGGACGGCGGCTCGGTGCCGCAGCCGGTCCGCGACACGATCGAAGCCATGCTGGCCGCCGTCAGCGACTTCAATTCCACGCTGGTGCTGGTCACCCCCGAGGTCGGGTTGGCCGTCGTCCCGGCCACCGCGTCCGGGCGCCGGTTCGCCGACGAACTCGGCAGACTCAACCAGCGCGTCGCCGACCTATGTGACCGGGTGGTGCTGGTGGTGGCGGGGCAGGCGGTGCCGATCAAGCCGTCGGGGACCTGATGGAGTTCGCCCCGGTATCGCCGCCGGATGCGAGCGTCGCCGCGGCCGCCCGCGCCCGCCAAGACACCCTGACCAAGCCGACGGGTGCGCTGGGCCGCCTCGAGGACCTGTCGGTGTGGATCGCGTCGTGTCAAGGGCATTGCCCGCCAAAGCAATTCGAGCGTGCGCGGGTGGTGGTGTTCGCCGGCGACCACGGTGTCGCCCGGTCCGGGGTGTCGGCCTACCCGCCGGAGGTCACCGCTCAGATGGTCGCCAATTTCGATGCCGGCGGCGCGGCGATCAACGTGCTGGCCGATATCGCCGGCGCGACGGTGCGCGTCGCCGATGTGGCGGTGGCCGGCGATGCGCTGACGGACCGGATCGGTGCCCACAAGGTGCGGCGCGGCAGTGGCGACATCACCGTCGAGGACGCGCTGACCGACGACGAGACGGCCGCCGCGATCGCCGCGGGCCGGGCCATCGCCGACGAGGAGGTCGACGCGGGCGCCGACCTGTTGATCGCAGGGGACATGGGGATCGGAAACACCACCCCGGCCGCGGTGTTGGTGGCGGCGCTGACGAACGCCGAGCCGGTCGCGGTGGTGGGCTTCGGCACCGGGATCGACGACGCCGGATGGGCGCGCAAGACGGCCGCGGTGCGCGACGCCCTGTTCCGGACGCGGCCGGTGCTGCCCGACCCGGTCGCGTTGCTGCGCTGCGGCGGGGGTGCCGACCTGGCCGCGATGGCGGGGTTCTGCGCGCAGGCCGCGGTGCGGCGTACCCCGCTGCTGCTCGACGGGATGGCCGTGACGGCCGCCGCGTTGGTCGCCGAGCGGCTGGCCCCCGGCGCCCGGTTGTGGTGGCAGGCCGGGCATCGGTCCACCGAGCCCGGCCATGCCCTGGCGCTGACCGAGCTCGGCCTGGAGCCGATTCTGGATCTGCGGATGCGCCTGGGCGAGGGAAGCGGCGCCGCGCTGGCGGTCCCGGTGCTGCGCGCCGCGGTGGCCACGCTGTCGTCGATGGCCACGTTCAGGGAGGCCGGTGTGTCCGAGCAGGTCGCCCCGCCGTCGTGATGCGTTCGCTGGCAACGGCTTTCGCGTTCGGTACGGTCCTGCCCGTCCCGCGTTCTCGGCACGCCCCGCTGGACCGCGGCGCCATGGCGGCGCTGCCGGTGGTGGGCGCCGTCTTGGGCGCGTTGGCGGCGACCGTGACCTGGGGCGGGGCCTTTGCGTTCGGCCCGTCCAGTCCACTGTCCGGCCTGCTCGCCGTCGCGGCGCTGCTGCTGGCGACGCGCGGCCTGCACGTCGATGGTGTCGCCGATACGGCCGACGGGCTGGGCTGTTACGGGCCGCCGGAGCGCGCCCTGGCGGTCATGCGCGACGGGTCGACCGGACCGTTCGGCGCCGCCGCCGTCGTCTTGGTGATCGCGCTGCAGGGGCTGGCCTTCGCGGCGCTCGGGGCGGCGGGCGGGCCGGGGATCATCGGCATCGCCGCGGCGGTCGTCGCCGGCCGGGTGGCCGCGGTGCTGGCCAGTCGCCGGTCGGTGCCGGCGGCCGCCGGCAGCGCCATGGGCGCGCGGGTCGCCGGAAGTCAGCCGGTCGTCGTCGGGGCGGCCTGGGTCGCGGTGCTGCTCGTCGTTGCGCTGGCGGCGGGACCGCGGCCGTGGCAGGGGCCGGTCGCGATGCTGGCGGGGCTGTGCTGCGGCGTGTTGTTGGTGCGGCACTGCGTGCGCCGCTTCGGCGGTATCACCGGCGACGTGCTGGGTGCCGTCATCGAGCTCACCACGACGGTGAGCGCCGTCATGCTCGCCGGATTGGTGCGGTTCTAGCCGAGCCGCGCCATCCAGCCGTGGGTGTCGGCGAAGGTCCCCCGCTGGATCCCGGTCAGCGTGTCGCGCAGTGCCATCGTCACCTCACCGGGCCGACCGTCGGCGACGGTGAAGTCGGTATCGCCGTATTTCACGTGCGAGACCGGGGTGATGACGGCGGCGGTGCCGCAGGCGAACACCTCGGTGATCTCGCCGGCGGCGGCCTTCTTCTGCCACTCGTCGATGTCGATCTTGCGTTCCTCGACCGAGAACCCGGCGTCAATAGCCAACTGCAGCAACGAATCCCGGGTGATACCCGGCAACAGCGAACCGGACAACTCCGGGGTGACCAACCGCGCCGACCCACCGCTGCCGAACACGAAGAAGATGTTCATGCCGCCCATCTCTTCGACGAAGCGCCGTTCGACGGCGTCCAGCCACACCACCTGGTCGCACTCGTGCGCGGCGGCGTCGGCCTGCGCCAGCAGGGAGGCGGCGTAGTTGCCGCCGAACTTGGCCGCGCCGGTGCCGCCCGGGCTGGCCCGGACGTACTCGGTCGACACCCAGACGGTGACGGGGTTGATGCCGCCCTTGAAGTACGCCCCGGCGGGTGAGGCGATCAACAGGTAGCGGTACCGCTTGGACGGCCGCACGCCCAATCCGGGCTCGGTGGCGATGATGAACGGGCGCAGATACAACGCCTCTTCGCCGCCCGCGGCGGGCACCCAGGGCTTGTCGACGGCGATGAGCTGACACAGCGAGCCCATGAACAGCTCGTCGGGCAGTTCGGGCATCGCGAGCCGCCGTGCCGACAACCGCAACCGCGCGGCGTTGGCCTCGGCGCGAAAGGACACGATCGAGCCGTCCGCCCAGCGGTACGCCTTGAGGCCTTCGAAGATCTCCTGCGCGTAGTGCAGCACGATCGCCGACGGGTCGAGCTCTATCGGGCCGTACGGCATCACGCGCGCGTTGTGCCAACCCCGTTCGTCGTCGTAATCGATCGACACCATGTGGTCGGTGAAGTACTTGCCGAAACCGGGCTCGGCCAGGATGGATCCACGTTCGGCGTCAGTCGCGGGATTGGCCGAACGCGAAACCGTGAACTCGAGGGAGCCGCTGGTCATGGGGCTGATTGTATATCCGCCTGCGACCGGGCTTTTCACCCGAACCGGCGGCACTAACGGGTTCTTGCTTCGACGAAGGGCGGCCGCACGACTTCGCACTCGGCGGCTCGCCCGCGGATGTCGACCGTGACTTGGTGGCCGTCCTCGACCCCGGCGTCGGCGTCGACCAGCGCCAGCCCGATGCCGACTTGCAGCGTCGGGGAGAAAGTCCCGGATGTGGTCACTCCGACGGGCGTCTCCCCGGCGAGCACGGTCAGACCGGGACGCAGCACACCGCGGCCGACCATCCGCAGGCCGCGCAGCAGCCGTCGCGGTCCCGCGGCCTTCTCCGCCAGCAGCGCGTCCCGGCCGAAGAACGCGTCCTTCTTCCAGCCGATCGCCCAACCGCATCGCGCCTGCAGCGGCGAAATGTCGCGCGCCAGTTCATGACCGTGCAGCGGATAGCCCATCTCGGTGCGCAGCGTGTCGCGGGCGCCCAGGCCGGCGGGCTCGCCGCCGGCTGCGCTGACCGCGGCGGCCAGCGCGTCGAACACCACACCCGCGGATTCCCAGGGCGGTAGCAGTTCGTAGCCGTGCTCGCCGGTGTATCCGGTCCGACACACCCGCACCGGCACCCCCGCATAGGGGGCGTCGGCGTAGCCCATGTAATCCATGTCGGTCGGCAGGCCCAGCTCGCCGAGGACGTCCGCGGACCGCGGGCCCTGCACCGCCAGCACCGCGTAGGAGCGATGCTCGTTGGTGATCGTCAGGCCGGCCGGGGCGACCGCCTGCAGCGCCTCGACCACCGCGGCGGTGTTGGCCGCGTTGGGCACCAGAAAGATCTCGTCGTCGCCCACGTAGTAGGCGATCAGGTCGTCGATGACGCCGCCGGATTCGGTGCAGCACAACGTGTATTGCGCTTTGCCCGGCCCGATGCGGCCCAAGTCGTTGGTGAGCGTCGAGTTGACGAATTCGGCGGCACCCGGCCCGCGGATCAACGCCTTGCCGAGGTGGCTGACGTCGAACAGGCCGACCGCGTTGCGGGTGGCGTTGTGTTCGCTGACGGTGCCGGCATACGACACCGGCATCAGCCACCCGCTGAACTCCGCGAAACTGGCGCCCAACTGGCGATGACGGTCTTCCAGCGGTCCCTTGAGTGGCTCCGGCGCAGCGCTCACGCCATCCGACCCTAATCGTCACCCCTGCCTGGCACACTTGGGTGGGTGTCCGACTCCCCGGACTTCGACGCGCTAGAGGCCGCCGGGATAGCCAACGCGCACGAACGGGCCGACCTGATCAAGTATCTGGACGACCTTGGCTTCTCGGTCGACGAAATGGTTGAAGCCGAACTCCGCGGCCGGCTGTTCGGCCTGGCCGGCGATGTTCTGTCGTGGTCGGGACGGCCGATCTACACCTTTGGCACCGCGGCCTCCGAACTCGGGATAGCAGCCGAGGACGTCGCGCGCGCCTGGGCTTTGCTCGGCCTGACTGCCGCCGGTCCCGACGTTCCCACGCTGAGCCAGGCCGACGTCGACGCCTTGGCCACCTGGCTCGCGCTCAAGGCAGTGGTCGGCCAGGACGGCGCATTGGGCCTGTTGCGGGTGCTGGGCGCCGCCATGGCCCGGCTCGCGGAGGCCGAGTCGACGATGATCCGCGCCGGGACGCCGGACATCCAGATGACCCACACCCACGACGAGCTCGCCACCGCACAGGCGTACCGCTCGGTCGCCGAGTTCATCCCCCGGATCGGCGCGCTGATCGACATCGTGCACCGCCATCATCTGACCAGTGCCCGAACGCACTTCGAGGGCGTCCTTCGCGACACGTCGGCGTCCGTGGTGTGCGGTGTTGGTTTCGCGGATCTGTCCGGCTTCACCGCGCTGACTCAGGCGCTTACCCCGGCGCAGTTGTCGCATTTACTCAACGAGTTCGCCGGCACCGTCTCCGACGTGGTGCATGCCGACGGCGGCCGGGTGGTGAAGTTCATCGGCGACGAGGTGATGTGGGTGAGCTCGGCGCCCGATCGGCTGCTACAGGCGGCGGTCGATCTCGTCGAGCACCCCAAAGCCCGCGAGGAAGGACTCCAGGTCCGCGCCGGCCTGGCGTACGGCACGGTCGTGGCCATCAACGGCGACTACTTCGGCAACCCGGTCAACCTGGCCGCGCGACTCGTGGCCGCAGCGAAGCCGGAACAGATCCTGGCCACATCCGAGCTGCGTGACGAGTTACCCGACCGGCCCGCGGTCGCCCAGGGCCCGTTGACACTCAAGGGTTTTGACGCCCCGGTCACCGCCTTCGATCTGCACGCGCGGACGTAGCCGAGCTGAGCCCTGCACCGGTGACTAGGGTAAGTGCCCGTGACCACCGAATTGAGCTACCAAAGCCCCTCCGTGAACGTCGCCACATCGCTGCCGAAACGCGGGGCGGGCTCTTCGGTATTGATCGTGCCGGTCGTCTCGACCGGCGACGAGGACAGGCCGGGGGCGGCGGTTGCCTCGGGCGAGGCGGTGCTGCCGGCCGACGCGGTCGCCGAAATCGAATCCGGCCTGCGGGCACTGGACGCCACCGGCGGCAGCGAGCAGGTCCACCGCCTGGTGGTGCCGTCGCTGCCGGTGTCCAGCGTGCTGACGATCGGCCTGGGCAAACCGCGACCCGAGTGGCCCGCCGACACCATCCGTCGCGCCGCCGGCGTGGCGGCGCGGTCGCTGGGCCCCGCCGAGGCGGTGATCACCACGCTGGCCGGGTTGCCCGGCGAATCGGGCGCCGACGTCTGCTCGGCGGTCGTCGAAGGACTGATCCTGGGCGGCTACCGGTTCACCGAATTCCGCAGCGGCAAGACCGCGCCGAAGGACAACGGGCTGCGCAGGATCACGGTGCTGGCCACCTCGAAGGACGCCAAAGCGGCCAGCGCGCACGGCGCGGCCGTGGCGACCGCGGTGGCCACCGCTCGCGACTTCGTCAACACGCCGCCGAGTCACCTCTTTCCCGCCGAATTCGCAAGGCGTGCACGGGCTTTGGGCGAATCCGCGGGTCTCGAGGTGGAGGTGCTCGACGAGAAGACGCTACAGAAGGCCGGCTACGGCGGCGTGATCGGCGTCGGCCAGGGCTCGTCGCGGCCACCGCGGCTGGTGCGGCTGACCCACCGGGGTTCGAAGCTGGCCAAAAAACCGAAGCAGGCCAAGCGAGTCGCGCTGGTCGGCAAGGGCATCACGTTCGACACCGGAGGCATATCGATCAAGCCCGCGGCATCGATGCACCACATGACCTCGGACATGGGCGGCGCGGCCGCGGTCATCGCCACGGTGACGCTGGCCGCGCAGTTGCGGTTGCCGATCGACGTGATCGCCACCGTGCCAATGGCCGAGAACATGCCCTCGGCGACGGCGCAGCGCCCCGGCGACGTGCTGACCCAGTACGGCGGGATCACCGTCGAGGTGCAGAACACCGACGCCGAGGGCCGGCTCATCCTGGCCGACGCCATCGTGCGGGCGTGTGAGGACAACCCGGACTACTTGATCGAGACGTCCACGCTGACCGGCGCGCAGACGGTGGCGCTGGGCGCCCGCATCCCCGGCGTGATGGGCAGCGACGAGTTCCGCGACCGCGTCGCGGCGATCTCGCAAAGGGTCGGCGAGAACGGCTGGCCGATGCCGCTGCCCGATGAGCTGAAGGAAGACCTGAAGTCCACGGTTGCCGACCTGTCGAACATCAGCGGGCAGCGCTTCGCCGGCATGCTGGTGGCCGGAGTGTTCCTGCGCGAGTTCGTCGCCGACGGGGTGGCCTGGGCGCACATCGATGTGGCCGGCCCGGCCTACAACACCGGCAGCCCGTGGGGCTACTCGCCGAAGGGCGGCACCGGGGTGCCGACCCGCACCATGTTCGCGGTGCTCGAGGACATCTGCGAAAAGGGCTAACCCTCTCCCGCTCGAGTGTCACGCTGGCGTGACGCTGGGTGTTAGCGCCTTACTTCGTCAGCAAGGAAAAGACGGCCCGCTTCATCTGGCGGCGCGGCCAGCCGCTCACCCCGTGGGCGGCCAACGCGGCGTTGGCCGCGTTACGCCCGCAGGCACCGTGCACGGAGCCGCCCGGTGTCGCCGACGCACTGCCCAGATACAGCCCCTGCACCGGGGTTTCGGCCCGCCCCATCCCGGGCGCCGGGCGAAAGATCAGCATCTGCTGCAATTGCGCGGTGCCCCCGTTGAGCGCTCCCAGGTGCAGATTGGCGTCACTGGCCTCCAGGTCCGACGGCCGTTGCACCGATCGGTGGAGGACCGCCGAACCAAAGCCCGGCGCATGTTCCTCGATGACCCGGTCGACCGCTTCGGCGAGCCGCTCAGCCGACGCGTCGTCGGCGACGTTGCGCGGCAAATGCGTATAGGCCCAAACACTTTCGGTACCCGTCGGCGATCTGCTCGGGTCCGCCGTGGTGGTCTGCCCCAACAGCATGAACGGATGCTCGGGCACCACCCGCGTATTCAGGTCGGCCATCCAGCGCACCAGTCCGTCGCCGTCGGCTCCGAGATGGACGGTGCCCACGCCGTGCAGGCCCCTCGCCCGCCAGGGAACGGGCCGCCCAAGCGCATAGTTGACCTTCACCACCGGCGGATCCCACAGAAAGTGCTCGAGGTCGCGCCGCAGTTTGAGCGGCACGGCGTCCGCGGGCAGCATGTCGCAGAACAGCCGCGGCGCCGCCACGTCGGCGACCACCGCCCGCCGCGCGCGAACCGTACGCCCCTCGGCCGTCGTCACCCCGGTCACGCGGCCGCCCCGCACCTGGATGCGGGAAACGTTCTGGTTGCACTCGATTCGCGCACCTGCGGAGCGGGCGCGGTTGACCAGGGCGGCCGTGAGCTGTCCGGAACCCCCGACCGGCACGGGCCAGCCGCGGTCCTGGGCCAGCATCGTCATCAGGAATCCCATGGCGCCGCTGATTGGTGCATCCAGCGGCACGTCGGCGTGCATCGCGTTGCCCAACAACAACACTCGCGGGGCCTCGCCGGCGAACAGCTCACTGGCCATGGTATTGGCCGGCTGCACCAGCAGATGCGCCACCCGAATCGCCTCGGACGTGCCGAGTTTGGTAAGCAGCCGCATCAGCGGGCGCACGGGCGGAAAGGGCGCCAACATGGCGTCGAGCAGCGGCGCCTTGATCCGCTGCCACAGGTCCACCAGCCGCCACCAATTGTCGCCGTCGGCCGGTTCCCGGCGCGCGAATTCCGTTGCGGTGCGCGCCGGGTCGCGGTAGACGACGGGCGGGTCGTCATCGGCCGCGCTGCGCGGATGTCCGACCACCGCGGGCGCGTGCGACCACCGCAGCCCGTGGTCCTCCAACCCCAGCGCCGCGATCGCCGGTGAGGCCACCGTCATCGGGTAGTAGGAGCTGAACAGGTCGGTGATGTAGCCCGGCGTCAGCTCGGCGCTGCGAACCGCGCCGCCCGGTTCCGGTTGGGCTTCGAGCACCAGTACGTCCCAACCGGCGTCGGCCAGCATCGCGGCGGCAACCAAACCGTGGTGCCCCGCTCCGATGACGACGGCGTCGGCGGAGTCCCGCACGCTCACTTCACCTGGCTCGGCTCCATGCGTTCCGCCAGCGCCGCCAGCCGCCAGAGGCACTCCTTGTTGCGCGGATAGGCCGCGGCCAGCGCAATAGAATTGGGAACGGCCGCCATCGCGCCTTCGACGGGCACTTCGATCATCTCCACCCGGCAGCCCTGCGCGGTTTCGTGCAGCAGCATCGTGATTCGCGCGGCGCCCAGCGGCCCCAAGCGGGCACACAGCACGAGCTTGTGCGGCGGGTCGCTCTCTTCCACCACCGTCGCGTCGTTGATCACCAACGGCCAAATCCCGATCGAGTGCCTGATCGAGGCTCCCGCCTCCGGCCAGTTCGGATCGACGGCTCGCATGCGGCTGTTGCCCACTACCCACTGGGTGTAGGTCCACCCTTGCGCCAGCACTTCCCACACCCGCTCGCAAGGCGCGGCCACTTCCCGCGTCGCACTCAACACCACGATCCGATTCCCCTCTCGACTACTGCGGCGGGATACCCACGAACCAGGCGCTATATCCGCTCAACTTCGGGTTTACCGGCCACGAACAGTGGTTAATCTTCTATCGGTCAAAACCCGGACGGTGAAAGGCGAGATCGTGACGCTGCGACGGTTGATCCTCGGTGTGGGCGCGGTACTTTTGCTGGCCGGTGTGATCGGACTGCTGGCGCCGGTATCGATTTCCGACGCGAACGGCCACTCCATCGGGTGCGGGAACGCCGTCGCCACGGATCTGTCCGCGGCCAGAAGCGCGAACAACAACAGCGTGGCGAACATCCCGATCCTGAATCAGATTGTCCCGCACACCGACTTCGTGGCGCAGTGCCAATCGTCGGTGGGCAGCCGACGTACGTGGTCGATCCCGCTGGCGGTCATCGGGTTGCTCGCGATCGGCGGGGCGTTGCTGACCGGCCGCCAAGGCGCGGCTCGAACGGGCATCTAGCCCGCGTCAGATCACCCGCATCCGCGCGGCGTTACGCAGGCCCTGCGGCGCCAGACGCGAAAGGCCATACAGCGCATAGGCTTCCGGCGCGACAGGGCGAATCGGCTTCTTCTTCTTGACCGACGACAGGATCGCGTTGGCGACCTTATCGGGGCCATAGTGCCGCAGCGCGAACATCTTGCCCAGCTGGCCCCGCCGGCCGTCGACCTGTTCGCCCTTTCCCGCGGGTGCGTCGAACCGGGTGGTGTTGATGATGTTTGTGTCGATGACGCCCGGACAGATTGTGGTCAGTCCCACCCCGGCGGCGTCGAGTTCGGCGCGCAGGCAGTCGGAGAACATGTAGGTCGCCGCCTTCGATGTGCAGTAGGCGTTCAGGGACTGCAGCGGCGCGTAGGCCGCCATCGACGACACGTTGACGATGTACCCCCCGGTGCCGCGCTCCACCAGCCGCCTCGCGAATGACCGGCACCCGTTGACCACGCCGCCCAGGTTGACGTCGAGCACCCGGTCGAACTGCTCGGCCGGGGTGTCCAGGAAACCCCCCGCGTGCCCGATGCCGGCGTTGTTGACCACGATGTCGGGCACGCCGTGCTCGGCGCTGACCCGCTCGGCGAATGCCTCCACGGCCTCGGCGTCGGACACGTCCAGCACGTACGCGTGGGCGACGCCGCCGCGGGTGGCGATCTCGGCGGCGGTTGCCTTGACGGCCGCTTCGTCGATGTCGCTGATGACCAGCTCGGCGCCCTCCCGTGCGAACGCGAACGCCGTCTCGCGGCCGATTCCACTGCCCGCTCCGGTGACCGACACCAGGGTGTCGCCGAAGGACCCGCGGGGACGGCCGACCTGCGCGCGCAGCAGCGTGCGGCTGGGCGGCTTGCCCTCGGCCAGATCGGCGAAGTCGTGCACCGCCGCGGCCATCACCCGCGGGTGGGACATCGGCGAGAAGTGACCGGCTTGGATGTCGCGCCGCCACAGCCGCGGCACGAAGCGCGGGGTGTGGTCGTAGCCGTACGGCCGCACGAACTTGTCCTTGGTGTTGACGATCAGCTGCACCGGCACGTCGATGACGTGGACGCCTTGGGCGCGTCCGGAGAACGAGCGAAAGTAGTTGGCGGGATAGGTTTTCACCGAACGGGCGGCGTCGCGGGCCAGCTGCGGCGAGTGGTGGATCTGGTCGACCGGTATGTTGTCCACCGCGTTGCGCCGAAGCGCCGGGATCGACAGCGTCAGCCGAAGGAACAGCGGCGCGAGGACCGGGATCGAGAAGAACAGCATGTAGGTGAACCGCAGCGCCTGGCTGATCGCCCGGGCGAAGGTGCGCGGGCGCCAGGGCCGCCGCAGACCGCTGAAGATGTAATCGACAAGTTGGTCCTGACTCGGCCCGGACACCGACGTGAAGGTGGCGACCCGGTCACCGGCGCCCGGACGCTTCAGGTAGTGCCACACGCCCACCGAGCCCCAGTCGTGAGCGAGCACGTGCACGGGCCCGCCCGGGCTCAGCTCGCCGGTCACCGCGGCGAAGTCGTCGGCGAAGCGGTCCATGGTGTACGCCGACACCGGCTTGGGCGCCGAGGACTCGCCGACGCCACGGTTGTCGTACCGAAGGATTCGGAACCGCTCGGCCAGCAGTGGCACGACACCGTCCCACAGCACGTGCGAGTCGGGGAAGCCGTGCACCAGGACGACGGTGGGGCCGTCGGGGTTGCCCTCTTCATAGACCGCGATTCGCGCGCCGTCCGCGCTGTCGACGAAATGCTGGCGTAGCTGTTGTGTTTCCGGCATCGGAACCTCCCCGCTTCAACTGCAGTGGCCACACCGTAGCAAGGGCGTTCGGGCCCGGCCCGGCAACCGCGCACGGTCCGCCCTGGATGTGAGCCGCCACGCACGCAGTGACAGGATAGTTTTGGATAGCTATTTCGAACGGCTAGCGACATGTTCGACCCACCCGCCCCGACCCACCAGCGATCGAGGAGTCAGAGACGATGGCCTTCTCCGTCCAGATGCCGGCACTCGGTGAGAGCGTGACCGAAGGGACGGTCACCCGCTGGCTCAAGCAGGAAGGCGACACGGTCGAACTCGACGAACCCCTCGTCGAGGTGTCCACCGACAAGGTCGACACCGAAATCCCGTCGCCCGCGGCCGGTGTACTGACCAAGATCGTCGCCCAGGAGGACGACACCGTCGAGGTGGGCGGCGAGCTGGCCGTCATCGGCGACTCGTCCGCCGGCGGCTCGGAGGCGGCCCCGCAGGCGCCCAGCCAGCCGGAGCCTCAGGCCGAATCCGCCCCACCGGCACAACCGGAGCCCGAGCCCCAAGCGCCGGCCCAACCGGAGCCCGAGCCGGCGCCCGAGCCCGCCCAGCAGAGTTCCGGTGGCGGCGACGCGACCCCGGTGTTGATGCCCGAGCTGGGCGAGTCGGTGGCCGAGGGCACGGTGACCCGCTGGCTGAAGAAGGTCGGCGATTCGGTCGGAGTTGACGAGGCGCTGGTGGAGGTGTCGACCGACAAGGTGGACACCGAGATACCGTCACCGGTGGCCGGCGTCCTGGTCAGCATCACCGCCGAGGAGGATGCCACCGTGCCGGTCGGCGGCGAGCTGGCGCGGATCGGCACCGGTTCCGAGGCCGCGTCCGCTCCGACACCCCCGCCGGCTCCCAGACCTGAACCCAAGCCCCAGCCGGCACCCGAGCCACCCAAGGCCGAGGCGAAGCCCGAACCGCAGCCGGTTTCGCAGCCCGAGTCGTCGCCGGCGCCGAAACCCCAACCGGCGCAGGCGCAGCCGGCGGCCGAGCCCGGCGGCTCGGGTCCAAACGGCGCGCCGTACGTGACCCCGCTGGTGCGCAAACTGGCCACCGAGAACGACATCGATCTGGCCGCGATCACCGGCACCGGGGTCGGTGGCCGCATCCGCAAGCAAGATGTGCTCGCCGCGGCGGAGGAGAAGCAACGGCAGAAGCAGGCCCAAAAAGCGCCCGCGCCGCCCCAGGCGCCCGCCGCCGCACCGGCCGCCCACGGCAAGCCGGCTCCGGCGGCCGCGCCGACCCCGGCGCTGGCGCACTTGCGCGGAACCACGCAGAAGGCCAGCCGGATCCGCCAGATCACCGCGAACAAAACCCGGGAATCCCTGCAGGCCACCGCCCAGCTCACGCAGACGCACGAGGTCGACATGACCAGGGTCGTCGGGTTGCGGGCCCGGGCAAAGTCCGCGTTCGCCGAACGCGAGGGGGTCAACCTGACCTTCCTTCCGTTCATCGCCAGGGCGGTGATCGACGCGCTGAAGGCGCACCCGAACATCAACGCCAGCTACAACGAACAGACCAAGGAGATCACCTACTACGACGCCGAACATCTCGGCTTCGCCGTCGACACCGAGCAGGGCCTGCTCTCCCCCGTCATCCACAACGCAGGCGACCTGTCGCTGGCCGGACTGGCCCGGGCGATCGCCGACATCGCCGGGCGGGCCCGGTCCGGCGACCTCAAACCCGACGAGCTGTCCGGCGGCACGTTCACCATCACCAACATCGGCAGCCAGGGCGCGTTGTTCGACACCCCCATCCTGGTTCCGCCGCAGGCGGCCATGCTGGGCACCGGGGCGATCGTCAAGCGGCCGCGGGTGATCGTCGACGAGTTCGGCAACGAGTCCATCGGCGTCCGCTCGATCTGTTATCTCCCACTGACATATGACCATCGGCTCATCGACGGCGCTGACGCCGGACGCTTCCTCACCACGATCAAGCAGCGTCTCGAAGAGGGAGCGTTCGAGGCCGACTTGGGTCTTTAGGAGGGCTGCCGAACCGTGGCCAAGCCCGTCATCGCCATAGCGGGTTCGTCCGGCCTGATCGGATCCGCGCTGACCGCGGCGCTGCGTGCCGCCGATCACCGGGTGTTGCGCATCGTGCGTCGGGCACCGTCGAACTCCGACGAATTGCACTGGAACCCCGAGAACGGCGAATTCGACGTCGACGCACTGTGCGACGTCGACGTCGTCGTCAACCTGTGCGGTGTCAACGTCGGCCAGCGTCGATGGTCGGGCGCCTTCAAGCAGGGCCTGCGCGACAGCCGGATCGCTCCCACCGAAGTCCTGGCGCATGCCGTCGCCGAAGCCGGTGTGGCAACCCTGATCAACGCCAGCGCGGTGGGCTACTACGGGAACACCAAAGACCGCGTGGTCGATGAAAACGACCGCGCGGGAAGGGGTTTCCTGGCCCAGCTGTGCGAAGACTGGGAAGCCGCCACGCTGCCGGCCCAATACGGCGGCGCCCGGGTGGTGCTGGCCCGCACGGGGCTGGTGTTTTCCCCCGCGGGGGGTGCGTTGGGGCGGTTGCGGCCGCTGTTCCGGACCGGCCTCGGGGCCCGGCTGGGCAGTGGCCGTCAATACATGTCCTGGATCACCCTGGAAGACGAGGTGCGCGCGCTGCTGTTCGCCATCTCCGACCCCGCGCTGTCCGGCCCGGTGAACATGACCGGGCCCGCGCCGGTCACCAACGCCGAATTCACCACCGCGTTCGGCCGGGCGGTCAACCGGCCGACGCCGCTCACGCTGCCGGGCTTCGCGGTGCGGACCGCGCTCGGCGAGTTCGCCGACGAGGGCGTGCTCATCGGCCAGCGCGCCATCCCGTCCGCGCTGGAGCGGTCCGGTTTCCAGTTCCACCACAACACCATTGGCGAGGCGCTCGACTACGCCACCGCCCGTCGCGACCACGATTAGCGGGTCGCCGCCATCCGCTCCAGCGGTCCCCGCCTGCGGCATGGTTGCCCGGCGAGTACCGTCGCGAACGTGATCGAATCCATCCGGTCCAGCCGGGCCGCGATCGAGGTCCGCCAGCTCGGAACCGTCGAATACCGCACCGCCTGGCAGCTGCAGCGCGAGCTGGCCGACGCCAGGGTCGCCGGCGGCAACGACACACTCTTGCTGCTGGAGCACCCGCCGGTCTATACCGCGGGCCGGCGCACCGAGCCGCACGAACGACCGACGAACGGCACCCCCGTCGTCGACACCGACCGCGGCGGCAAGATCACCTGGCACGGCCCCGGGCAATTGGTGGGGTATCCGATCATCGGCCTGGGTGAACCGCTCGACGTGGTGAATTACGTTCGGCGCCTGGAGGAGGCGCTGATCAAGGTGTGCGGCGACGTGGGCTTGGCGACGTGCCGGGTGCACGGCCGGTCCGGGGTGTGGGTGCCGGGCGGAGCCGGCCGGCCCGACCGCAAGGTTGCCGCCATCGGCGTACGGGTCTCGCGCGCGACCACCCTGCACGGGTTCGCGCTCAACTGCGACTGCGACCTCGACGCGTTCGGCACGATCGTGCCGTGTGGCATCAGCGACGCCAGTGTGACGTCGTTGTCGGCGGAGCTGGGCCGCCCGGTGGCGGTCGACGATGTCCGCGCGGCCGTCGCCGACGCCGTCTGCGACGCCCTCGACGGCGCCCTACCGGTCCGGGAACACCCCGGCACCCGCGTAGCATCGGCGATGTGACTGTCGCACCCGAAGGCCGCCGCCTGCTGCGGCTGGAGGTGCGCAACGCGCAGACCCCGATCGAGCGCAAGCCGCCGTGGATCAAGGTCCGCGCCCGGATGGGACCCGAATACACCCAGTTGAAGGGCCTGGTCCGCCGTGAGGGGCTGCACACGGTCTGCGAAGAGGCCGGCTGCCCCAACATCTTCGAGTGCTGGGAGGACCGGGAAGCCACCTTCCTGATCGGTGGTGACCAGTGCACCCGGCGCTGCGACTTCTGCCAGATCGACACCGGAAAGCCCGCTGCGCTCGACCGCGACGAGCCAAGACGCGTCGCCGACAGCGTGCGGACCATGGGACTGCGCTACGCCACCATCACCGGGGTGG
The DNA here is from genome assembly GCA_963820045.1 of uncultured Actinomycetota bacterium. Classification (GTDB taxonomy): domain Bacteria; phylum Actinomycetota; class Actinomycetes; order Mycobacteriales; family Mycobacteriaceae; genus Mycobacterium. Next base: position 443,689 of record CAWFYN010000004.1, on the reverse strand, counting down.
CCCGCGATGACCTGCCCGACGGCGGGGCCTGGCTGTACGCCGAGACGGTTCGCGCGATCAAAGAGCTCAACCCCTCGACCGGCGTGGAGCTCTTGATCCCTGACTTCAACGGCGAGCCCGCGCGGCTTGGCGAGGTGTTCGAATCACGCCCGGAAGTGTTGGCGCACAACGTCGAAACGGTCCCCCGCATCTTCAAGCGGATCCGGCCCGCCTTCAGCTACCGGCGCAGCCTGGACGTCATCACCGCGGCGCGCGACTTCGGGTTGGTCACCAAGAGCAACCTCATTCTCGGGCTGGGCGAAACCCCCGACGAGGTGCGCACCGCGCTGGCCGACCTGCGCGGCGCCGGCTGCGACATCGTCACCATCACCCAATACCTGCGTCCCTCGACGCGTCACCACCCGGTCGAGCGCTGGGTGCGGCCCGAGGAGTTCGTCGAGTTTGGCCGGAACGCCGAGGGGCTGGGCTTCTCCGGGGTGCTGGCCGGGCCGCTGGTGCGGTCGTCCTACCGGGCCGGCCGGCTCTACGAGCAAGCCGCGCACACTCGCGCCTCGGACGCCGCAACGCCGTAGGGCCCGATCGTCCGCGGCGCCGGTACGTATTCTTTGACTATGGCTAAACCTCGCAACGCCGCTGAGAACAAGGCCGTCCGGGCGCAGGCGCAAGCCGCCCGCAAGGCCGCCGCGAAGGAGCGCCGCGCCCAGTTGTGGCAGGCGTTCAACCTTCAGCGCCGCGAGGACAAGCGGCTGCTGCCCTACATGATCGGTGCCTTCGTGCTGATCGTGGCCGCCTCGGTGGCGGTCGGTGTGTGGGCCGGCGGGCTGACCATGATCACCTTGATCCCGCTGGGGGTGGTGCTGGGCGCGCTGGTCGCCTTCATCGTCTTCGGCCGCCGGGCTCAGAAGAGCGTGTACAGCAAGGCCGAGGGCCAAACCGGTGCGGCCGCATGGGCATTGGACAATCTGCGCGGCAAGTGGCGGGTGACGCCGGGGGTGGCCGCGACCGGCCACCTCGACGCGGTGCACCGGGTGCTTGGCCGGCCGGGCGTCATCTTGGTCGGGGAAGGTTCGTCGGCCCGGGTCCGGCCGCTGCTGGCCCAGGAGAAGAAGCGCACCGCGCGGCTGATCGGCGATGTGCCGATCTACGACTTCGTCGTCGGCAACGGCGACGACGAAGTGCCGCTGTCCAAGTTGGAGCGCCACCTCAACCGCCTGCCGGCCAACATCACCGTCAAACAGATGGACACGTTGGAGTCCCGGTTGGCCGCGCTGGGGACGAGGGCCGGTGCCGCCGTCCTGCCGAAGGGACCGCTGCCGAACGCCGGCAAGATGCGCGGTGTGCAGCGCACCGTGCGCCGCAAGTAGTCAGCGGCGATCGCAAGCGCGGCGCAGCCGGGCGCGGCGGGTCGCCGCCATCAGGTTCAGCGGCGATCTCGCCAGTAGTCATCGCCGCACTACGGCCGTCGCGGTGAGCCGATCCTGCAGGCCGCGGCCGTCCCAGTCGGTGAACAGCGCCGGGACGACGGTGCCGACGAGCACGCCCCGCACCACCGCCCTGACGATGCCGACCGGCGCCCGCCGGTCGACCGTTACCACCTGCAGACCCAGCGTCAGCTGCCCGGGCGTGAAGCCGAACAGCCGCACCGAGACGACCCCGAGCACGAACCAAATGACCAGCACCGCCGTCGCCAACGCCTGTTCGGAGAAGACGCCGAAGCGCAGAGCCAACGCCGCCAGGCCGTAGGAGATCAGCCAGTCGATCATCAGTGCGCCCAGCCGGCGTCCCATCGGGGCCAGCGACCCCGGTCCGGTTTCGGGCAGACCGAGCCTCTCCCCGGGATAGGCGGATCGCGATTCCGGCATCATCGGCGGCGACCGGCGTTCGGCCCCCCGACCGGCAGGGGCCGGGCCCGGCAGCGGACGCTGCGCCCAAGCGTCCGACCAGATACGATCTTGCGATCCATGGCCCCACAATAGAACCCGCCGCCGACCCCACTCGTTCGTGGGCGACATCGGTCGCGTAACCTGCGCGCAACACGGGGTTGACTGGCGGGCAACATCTGCTCCATAGCGTCAGGCCGCGGATCTCACCAAGTAAAGGAGCATTTCTGTGACGGAAACGACGCCCGACGACGTCTTCAAAATCGTCAAGGACGAGAACGTCGAGTTTGTCGACGTCCGGTTCTGTGACTTGCCAGGCATCATGCAGCACTTCACGATTCCGGTTTCGTTTTTCGATGAGAGCGTCTTCGAGGACGGCCTCGCCTTCGACGGCTCGTCGATTCGCGGATTCCAGTCCATCCACGAGTCCGACATGCTGCTCCTTCCCGATCCCGACACCGCGCAGATCGACCTCTTCCGCGAGGCCAAGACGCTGAACCTGAACTTCTTCGTGCACGACCCGTTCACCCTCGAGCCGTACTCGCGCGACCCGCGCAACATCGCCCGCAAGGCGGAGAACTACCTGATCAGCACCGGCGTCGCCGACACCGCCTACTTCGGTGCGGAGGCCGAGTTTTACATCTTCGACTCGGTGACCTTCGACTCGCGCACCAACGGCTCGTTCTACGAGGTCGACGCGATCTCGGGCTGGTGGAACACCGGCGAGCCGACCGAGAACGACGGCAGCCCCAACCGCGGCTACAAGGTCCGCCCCAAGGGCGGGTACTTCCCGGTCGCCCCCACCGACCACTACGTCGATCTGCGCGACAAGATGCTGCAGAACCTGATCACGTCGGGCTTCAGCCTGGAGAAGGGCCACCACGAGGTGGGCACCGGCGGTCAGGCCGAGATCAACTACAAGTTCAACACGCTGCTGCATGCGGCCGACGACATGATGCTCTACAAGTACATCGTCAAGAACACCGCGTGGGCCAACGGCAAGACCGTCACGTTCATGCCCAAGCCGCTGTTCGGCGACAACGGCTCCGGCATGCACACCCACCAGTCGCTGTGGAAGGACGGCAGCCCGCTGATGTACGACGAGACCGGCTACGCCGGTCTTTCGGACACCGCTCGCCACTACATCGGCGGCCTGCTGCACCACGCGCCGTCGCTGCTGGCCTTCACGAATCCGACGACGAACTCGTACAAGCGGTTGGTTCCCGGCTTCGAGGCGCCGATCAACCTGGTGTACAGCCAGCGCAACCGCTCGGCCTGCGTCCGCATCCCGATCACCGGCAGCAACCCCAAGGCCAAGCGGCTCGAGTTCCGTTGCCCCGACTCGTCGGGCAACCCGTACCTGGCGTTCTCGGCCATGCTGATGGCCGGGCTGGACGGCATCAAGAACAAGATCGAGCCGCAGGCCCCGGTCGACAAGGACCTGTACGAGTTGCCGCCGGAGGAGGCCGCCAACATCCCGCAGGCGCCCACCCAGCTGTCCGCGGTGATCGACCGGCTGGAAGAGGACCACGAATACCTCACCGAGGGCGGCGTTTTCACCCCCGACCTGATCGAGACGTGGATCAGCTTCAAGCGGGAGAGCGAGATCCTGCCGGTGCAGATCCGGCCGCACCCGTACGAGTTCGCGCTCTACTACGACGTCTAGGTCGAGGTCCGTCCGCAGTAGCTCCCAGAAGAGTCCACCCGCTCCGCGATCAGTTCACTGATTGCCGAGCGGGTGGATTCATCGCTTTCAGTGGCCCGCACGGTGTTCGCTCGCATGCCCGGCATTCTTCCAGTCGTGGAAGGGTTTTCGTCGGTCCGCGTCCCCGTCACCTGTTGCCGCGACCGCAGTCGGCATTCGCCGGCTTCGCTGGCCACGCGCAGGCGTCGACGTCGGTCGTGCCGCCAAAACCTCCGCCGGTGAAAACCCCGAAGGCATCGCCGTTGCTCGCGGTGTAGGTGGCACCTCCCCCGCCGCCATGACACACATGCTGTATCGCATACGCGAAACATAAACCACGGCGGACGTCGGCGGGGGGCGTGTCTTCGCCGTAGGTTATGTGTCGCGCATCCAACCAACGGCAGTCGCGGCGAGAGGGCCAGAATCAGCCGTCGAGCGCCAGGTCCTTGCGGAAGCGCTGCATGCCGTCGATCTTGTCGGCCAACGAGGCGTCCGGACCGGCGTAGAACATCCACGGCATGGTGATGATGCCCGTGATGCCGGCGTCGGCGGCGCGCTGGTAGTCGGCGGTGGTGAAGGCGTCGGTCAGCGGCGTCAGGATGGTGAAATCGTCCATCGACAAACCGTTTTCGGCTCGCAGCTCTCGCAGCCGGCCCACGGCCTCGACGGCGCGTTCGGTCTTGATCAGATCGCCGATCCAGCCGTCGTTACGGGCGGCGCGGCGCAGCGCAATGTCGCTGAGCCCGCCGACATACACCGGTATCGGCGGCGGCGTCGGCTCCATCTCCAATCGCGGTGTCCGGTAGAAGGTGCCGTCGAATTCCGTCCAGCCGGGCCGCCAGAGCGCACGCATCAGGTCGATGATCTCGTCGGTCCGTTTCCCGCGGGCCTCGAACCGCTCGCCCATCAACGCGAATTCCTCGCGGCACCAGCCGACGCCGATGCCGAGCTCCACCCGCCCCGACGCCAAAACCGCTGCGGTGCCAATGGCTTTGGCGGCCGAGTAGGGGTTGCGCATCGCGGGGATGTAGACGGTGTTGACGAACCGTAGCCGCGTGGTGACCTGAGCCAGCGCGCCGATGAGGACCCACGGATCGGGCCAATCGGTGAACGGCTGCCAGCGTCGTTGCCCGTCCTTGGTGTACGGATACGGGGTCTGAAGGGTTTCCAGGTTGACAACGTGGTCGGGAATCCCGATGCCGTCATAGCCGAGTTCGTCGGCGGCCTTGGCGAGCTCGATGATCTCCCGGGTGTTCAGGAAGGCGCTGCTGACGTAGAACTTCATTCGGCTTCCCGCGCCCACACCGGTTCGATGAAGACGCCCTCGGCCTCAACGGTGACTCCCGCCGCATCTGAAATGGTTCCGCGCGCAAATACTTTCACACCCTCCGCGCGGTCCACCCAGGCCTCGCACCGGAGTGGGCCCAGCGGGGTGCCGCGCAGGTACTTCACGGTGATGGTTCCGGTGAAACGCGCCTTGGACAACCCCTCGCTGGCCGCCTCGCCGAGCATGTGGTCGAGCACCAGCGCGCTGACTCCGCCGTGCACCAGTTTGGGCGGGCCTTCGTACGCCGACCCGAGGACGAACTCGCTCCAGCAGCGACCGCCGCCGTCGTGGTGGACCACGATTGGCGGTGCGATCGGGTTGCACACACCGATCGCGGCATTGCCCAGCGGCAGCGGGCGGCCGTTGACCCGGTAGCTCACTCCGACCGGCCGGGTCCGTTGCCGCAACGACGCGGTGACGGCCTCGATCGCGGATCGCGCCTCGGCGACGGCGTCGTCGTCGACCTCGGTCCGGATGGTGGCGTCGACCAGTTCGCGCACCGCGTCGGCCAACGGAGCGTAGAGGGCTGTCACGCGATCGGCCTCCGCCGCGTCGAGCACCTCGAATATGGCGTCCAACGCGCCGGCCTCCTGACTCAACTCCCAAACACCTTCCGCACCACGGCTTTTGCCCGCCGCGTCACCCGCAGGTAGTTGTCCAGGAACTCCCCGCCGTTGTCGGTGGGCCAGCCTGCGGCCACCGCGACCGCGTTGAGCTGCCGTCCCGGCCCCGGCAGCTGATCTGTGGGCTTGCCGCGGACCAGCACCAGCGCGTTGCGGGCCCGGGTCGCGGTCAGCCACGCCTGCCGCAGCAGATCGACCTCGTCGGCGGGCACCAGGTCGGCCGCGGCGATCGCGTCCAGGCACTCCAGCGTCGAGGTGTTGTGCAGGGCGGGAATCTTGTGCGCGTGCCGCAGCTGCATCAGCTGCACGGTCCATTCGATGTCGGCCAGTCCCCCGCGGCCCAACTTGGTGTGCGTGTTGGGGTCGGCGCCGCGCGGCAACCGTTCGGACTCGACGCGGGCCTTGATGCGGCGAATCTCCCGCACCATCTCGGCGGACACCCCGCCGGGCGGATAGCGCGTCTTGTCGGCCGCCAACAAGAACCGCTCGCCCAGGTCCGCGTCGCCGGCCACCGCGTGCGCGCGCAGCAGCGCCTGAATCTCCCACGGCTGCGCCCACTGCTCGTAGTAGGCGGCGTAGGCACCCAGCGTGCGCACCAGCGGCCCCTGGCGGCCCTCGGGGCGCAGGTTCGCGTCGACCTCCAGCGGCGGGTCGACGCTGGGCGTGCCCAGCAGCGTCCGCACCTGCTCGGCAACCGTCGTCGACCACCGGATCGCCGCCGACTCCTCGACACCGTGGGCCGGCTCGCAGACGAACATCACGTCGGCGTCGGACCCGTAGCCCAGCTCGGCGCCGCCCAGCCTGCCCATGCCGATCACCGCGATGGCCGCCGGCGCCTTGCCGTCCTTGGGGAGGTTGGCGCGGATCATCGCGTCCAGCGCGGCCTGCAGCACGGCCACCCACACTGAGGTGAGCCCCCGGCACACGTCGGTGACCTGCAAGAAGCCGAGCAGGTCGGCCGAGCCGATGCGGGCCAGTTCCCGGCGGCGCAGCGTGCGGGCGGCGGCGATCGCGCGCACCGCGTCCGGGTGGCGGCCGGCCGAGGCGATCAGCGCCCGGGCCACCACGGCGGGGTCCGTCTCGAGCAGTTTGGGCCCGGCCGCACCGTCGCTGTAATCCTGGATCACCCTGGGCGCGCGCATCAGCAGATCCGGCACGTAGGCGGAGGTGCCCAGCACGTGCATGAGCCGCTTGGCCACTGCGGGCTTGTCGCGCAGCGTCGACAGATACCAGGTCTCCCCGGCCAGCGCCTCAGACAGGCGGCGGTAGGCCAGCAGCCCGCCGTCGGGATCGGGGGTATACGACATCCAGTTCAGCAGCCTGGGCAGCAGCACCGACTGCACGCGACCACGCCGGCCGCTCTGGTTGACCAGCGCCGACATGTGTTTCAACGCGGTCTGCGGGCCCTCGTAGCCGAGCGCGGCGAGCTGCCGTTCGGCGGCCTCCGACGTCATGCCGTGCCCGATCTCCAGGCCCGCCGGGCCGATCGACTCCAGCAGCGGCTGGTAGAAGAGCTTGGCGTGCAGCTGCGACACCCGCAGGTTCTGGTGCCGCAGCTCCTCGCGCAGCACGCCCGCGGCATCTTGCCGTCCGTCGGGCCGGATGTGTGCGGCGCGGGCCAGCCAGCGCACCGCCTCCTCATCCTCGGCCTCCGGTAACAGGTGGGTGCGCTTGAGCCGCTGCAGCTGCAGCCGGTGCTCGAGCAGCCGGAGGAACTCGTAGGAAGCGGTCAGGTTCGCCGCGTCCTCGCGTCCGATGTAGCCGCCCTGACCCAAAGCGGCCAGCGCGTCCACCGTGGACGCCACGTGCAGCGACTCGTCGCTGCGGCCGTGCACCAGCTGCAGCAGCTGCACCGCGAACTCCACGTCCCGCAGACCGCCGCTGCCGAGTTTGATCTCGCGGCCGCGCACGTCGGCGGGCACCAGCTGCTCCACTCGGCGGCGCATGGCCTGCACCTCGGCGACGAAATCCTCTCGCTCGCAGGCGATCCACACCATGGGCATCAACGCGGTCAGGTAGCGCTCGGCGAGCTCCTGATCACCCACGGCCGCGCGGGCTTTCAGCAATGCCTGGAATTCCCAGGTCTTGGCCCAGCGCTGGTAGTAGGCGATGTGCGATTCGACCGTGCGGACCAGTTCGCCGCTGCGGCCCTCCGGCCGCAGCCCGGCGTCAACCTGGAAGAACGCCGCCGAGGCCACCCGCATCATCTCGCTGGCCAGCCGGGTGGTGAGTGGGTCGGCCCGCTCACCGACGAAGATGACGTCGACGTCGCTGACGTAGTTCAGTTCGCGGGCACCGCATTTGCCCATCGCGATGACCGCCAGCCGCGGTGGCGTGCGGTCACCGCACACGGTGGCCCCGGCCACCCGCAGCGCGGCGGCCAGCGCGGCGTCGGCCAAGTCCGACAGCTGGGCGCCCACGACGACGAACGGCAGCACCGGTTCGTCCTCCACCGTCGCGGCCACATCGAGCGCGGCCAGGACCAAGAGCTGGTCGCGGTACAAGGTTTGCAGGCGCGCCACCACCGCACCGGGATCAGCCGGCGCCTCGTCGACACACGCGGTGAACGTCGCACGCAGCTCGTCGCGTGTGGGCAGTTTCGCCTTGCCGCGCAACAGCTTCCACGACTCGGGATGGACAGCCAGGTGATCCCCCAGGGTTAGCGACGTGCCGAGCACCGCGAACAGCCGCCCGCGCAGGGGGCGTTCGGTGAGCAGCGCGGCGTTGAGCTCGTCCCAGTCGGTCTCGGGGTTCTCCGCCAGCCGGATCAGTGCGCGCAGCGCGGCATCCGGGTCGGGTGCTCGCGACAGCGACCACAGCAGGTCGACGTGGGCTTGGTCGTCGTGGTCATACCAACCCAGCTGCGTCAGGCGATCGCCCGCCGGCGGATCGACCAAGCCAAGCCGCCCGACGCTGGGCAACCTGGGGCGCTGCGTCGCGGGTTTGGTCACGACCACGACGGTATCGCAACCCGGCTGCCTTGCCGGGGCAAGGCGGGCGCCTGTTAACGCCGACGCCCGCTACAGCGACAGGTAGGTGCTCAGCTCGTACTGCGTGACATGGCTGCGATAGTTGGCCCATTCCGTGCGCTTGTTGCGCAGGAAGAAGTCAAAAACGTGCTCCCCCAGGGTTTCCGCGACGAGTTCGGAAGACTCCATGGCCCGCAACGCGCTGTCCAGGCTGGTCGGCAGCTCCCGGTAGCCCATCGCGATCCGCTCTTCGGCGGTCAGGTCCCATACGTTGTCCTCGGCCTGCGGCCCCAGCACGTAGCCCTTCTCCACCCCGCGCAGCCCGGCGGCCAGCAGCACGGCGAACGTCAGGTAGGGGTTGCAGGCCGAGTCGGGGCTGCGGACCTCGATCCGCCGCGACGACGTCTTGTGCGGGGTGTACATCGGCACCCGCACCAGCGCGGACCGGTTGGCCGCACCCCACGACGCCGCGGTGGGCGCCTCGCCGCCCTGCACCAGCCGCTTGTAGGAGTTGACCCATTGGTTGGTGACCGCGCTGATTTCGGAGGCGTGCTCCAGGATCCCGGCGATGAACGACTTACCCACATCGGATAGTTGCAGCGGATCGTCGGGGCTGTGGAACGCGTTGACGTCACCCTCGAACAGGCTCATGTGGGTGTGCATCGCCGAGCCCGGGTGTTGCCCGAACGGCTTGGGCATGAAGGACGCGCGGGCGCCGTTCTCGATCGCGACCTCCTTGATGACGTAGCGGAACGTCATCACGTTGTCGGCCATCGACAGCGCGTCGGCGAAGCGCAGGTCGATCTCCTGCTGGCCGGGCGCGCCCTCGTGGTGGCTGAACTCCACCGAGATGCCCATGAACTCCAAGGACTCGATCGCGTGGCGGCGGAAGTTGGAGGCGGAGTCGTGGACGGCTTGATCGAAATAGCCGGCGTTGTCGACCGGGACGGGCACCGACCCGTCGTCCGGGCCGGGTTTCAGCAAGAAGAACTCGATTTCGGGGTGGACGTAGCAGGAGAACCCGAGGTCGTTGGCCTTCTGCAGCTGGCGGCGCAGCACGTGCCGCGGGTCGGCCCAGGACGGCGAGCCGTCCGGCATGGTGATGTCGCAGAACATTCGGGCCGAGTGGTGGTGGCCGCCCGAAGCCCACGGCAGCACCTGGAAGGTGGACGGGTCGGGGTTGGCCACGGTGTCGGATTCCGAGACCCGCGAGAAGCCCTCGATCGAGGATCCGTCGAAGCCGATGCCCTCTTCGAAGGCACCTTCTAGTTCGGCCGGGGCGATGGCGACCGACTTGAGGAAACCGAGCACATCGGTGAACCACAGCCGAACGAAGCGGATATCCCGTTCCTCCAGTGTGCGGAGGACGAATTCCTTTTGGCGATCCATACCGAAACAGTAGGCAACAGCTGTTAATTCTGTGTTACCGGAACGGTACCGCTGTGCAGTGACCTGCGGGTCCAGGTCGAACGCGAAGGCTGTGCGGAAGGGTATCCGACAGCCGCTGAGTCCAGCCTTCCGCATGATGCGGTAGGTACCGGGGCTGCGATCGTTCCCCGAGCGAGCCAGTGGCGCGGAATTAAATCGCCCTAGTCGGGATCTGAGTAGTTGTCGGGTCGTCCCTGCTCACCTCGGGAGCGGCCCGGTTCGTCTCGAGAGATGTTGGACTAATACAGTTCCGGTTGGTCTCCCTGACCGGATAATCCTGGACTGTCAAAGATTTCGCAGGCGACGTCGGCGGCCCGTGCAACAACCGTCCAACTGCGGTCGATGGCGCCGGCACGCGGTTCCCCGTGGCGACGGTCGATTCGCCAAGCCGCCTTGCGAACGACGAGCACGTCACAATCGTTGCTGCCAACGCGCGCGAAATATGCTCCGCGCATGCGCGAAATCGAACCATCGACTCCGAGCTGCAATTGATGGCAGCTCTACACCATGCGACTCGGGGTGCTGCCGTCGGTAGGCGTAGCTGGATGCGCTACCGGAGGAACCCGAGCTGACTAATTGGCTGATCCCCGCACCCATGTCGTCAAAGCTCCATCGGCTATCTCTGTCGACGCCGTCGAGGCATCTGTCGACGCCGTCGTGGCCGGAATGCGTCCTTGACCTTTTCACCCGCGTCTCTCAGGTGAGCCGCCCGCTGATCAGCTCTGCCCTCGGCCTCCAGCGCTGGATCGTTAATCGCGCGACCGAATGCCGCCTTGACCTTCCCCGTGACCTGATCCACCTTGTTCCGGGCTTTATCCGCACCGCTCACTAGCGTTTCCTTCTCTTTCCGTCTCTTTCGGTTCGGAATAACACGCTAAGAGCGGTTTACCCTTCTTCGGCCTGACTCACCCCGCTTGGGAAACACCGTGGCGAGACCGAAAGCCTTGAGCCAGGCTGGCCGCTGCCGTCGATAGGCGTGGCGGATGCGCTGCTGGATGAACGCCGCGAACGGACCCACTGGGTTACGGCCGCTCAGCGGGCAAGTTTGCGCGCTGCTCGTTCGGGGGTTTGCGGCTAGTGCCCCGAGGTCCGTCATCACGCTCATTTGCGTCCATTCGCTCCGCAACGAACTCCACTGCGCGCTATCCCGCACCCAAGGCAAGCTACCCGCTGCGAAGTACAAAGTAAGGCAACTTGCCGAACCCATGTGCCCTATCAAAGTGCGACACTGTGTGGGTGGCGATAACACGGCGGTCGTTAGAGGGCCAGGAGAGGAAGAACCGTTGAAGAAGGCAATGGGGGCGTTGGTGGCAGCGGCGATAGCACTGGCACCCCTCTGCATCCCACCAGCACCAGCACACGCCGACGATCCCTGTGCCAGCATTACCGATCCCGCTGCCCACCAGGCTTGCATCGACAAATCCATGACCGATGGCTCCATGCAAGGCCCCCGAATGGGCGATTGCCAGGCGAGCCCCGATTACGGACAAGTGGGCCAATTTTGTCGGAACTTGTGGGTTCGAAAGTCTGCGCCCTCCAATGCGGGGCACGGCTATGCGGAGACGACTTAATCGCGCCTGCCTCGGCGAGTTGGCAACGCTGTAACGGGAGGAAGGGGGCTGACAAAAGGGGGGCGCGGTGCGCTGCTTGACGAAGCCGCGAGTTGACCAAGTGTGAATTCACGATTCCCGCAGTGAGTTACCCCACGGACGCATAAGCTGACAATCGACGAATCGGGCCACGTACCAGATACGAACGTCACCGAAAGGGACAACACGTGGGACGCGAAAATCGGTCCCTTGCCGGACGCCAGGCCGCGCAGGTCCGCATGCGTGGCATCGAGATTATCGACTCCGAGCTTTGACTGGAGTCGGCGTGAACTTCTGGGCTCCTCCCGAGATCACATCGGCACTGATTCATTCAGGACCGGGGCCCGGGTCATTGCTCACCGCTGCGAATGCCTGGCGCCAGCTGGCGAGCGAGCTGGGACAGACCGCCGCTGACTATCGCTCCACCGTGGCGAGCATCCCTTGGCACGGGCCCTCAGCAACAGCGATGACCCTGTCTACCGTTCCCTACGTCGCCTGGCTACACAACACCGCAGCCCAGGCCGCCCAGATGTCGATGGCGGCGACCATGATGGCCAGCTCGTTCGTCGCCACCCAGACCGCTGTGGTGCATCCCAGCGTGGTCACCGCGAACCGCACGCTGCTGGCTCATCTGATCGCGACAAACGTTTTCGGCATCAACTTTCCCGCCATCGCCGCCACCGAGGTCCAGTACCTGCAGATGTGGGCCGATAACACCGCCGCCATGCTGGGCTATCACGCCACCAGCCTGCAGACCATGGCGATGCCGACGTTTACCCCCGCATCCCCGATGACCGCTCCGACCGCCACTGCGGGTCAAACGGCGGCAGTGGCCGGGGCGGCAGCTGCAGCCCCGGCAGCAGCCGCCCCCACCAGTTTCTTCGCCGATCCGTTCGTTCAGACCGTCAACGGCTATCTGCAAAACCTGGTCAGCAGCGGTGTCTTCAGCCCGCAGACCACTATGAGCTTGCTCACGAGCGGCCACGATTACTTCCCCGGTCAGTACCCAGACGTGCTGGCCGCCACCCCCCGCAATCTGGCCATTGCCTACAACCTGACCGGTCCCGAGGCCGTGGGAGGGGCTCCCAATCTGTACGCCCCACCCGTCGCCGCAACCAGTGCAGTGGAGACTTCTGTCACCGCTTCTCTGGGCAGGGGAATGTACGTCGGAAACCTTGTGGTCCCGCCTTCGGCGGTCACCTCCCCGATCCAGCTGGCTGCCGCAGAGGCACCGATGGTGGCAACAACAGCCCAGGGCACTCCACTGATCCCGATGTTCGTCCCGCCGATGCCACCGGGAGCACGCAAGGCCCAGCGGGATAAGCCCGACGAGAAAGGCTATGGACCGCCGATTCCCGGCACCATCATGCGGCGACCTCCGGCGGGCGGATGACGAGGCCCAGCACGCCGCCGGGGTGTCATCGACCCAAGCACAAGTACGTATTGCCCGGATCAGGCACCGCCCCGTCCAGGCCCGGCCAGCTCACGGCTAGCCCCGCAATCTCAGCCTGCACGCCCGACTCAACGGGAGCGGCTTCCGGTGCCTATCCGCACTAGCCACGATCAGCCGCGGGGCTTCCGCCGGTCAACCGGAAATGTTACGACGACTGTGATATCTCTGCCCTGATATGCGCGCTCGGCGCTGCGGTTATGAATGTCAGCAAACACAGCGCCTGTCCAGGCTGTTCCTGTCGCCTCATTACTCAACCTGGTCTAACTAGTTTGCTGGCTGGGGTCTTGCCGAACTCCCACATGACAGTTGGGTCGCTAGCTATCTCGATGTATCCCATAATTGGTGGCCATCAGGGGTCAGGAAGGGACGAACTGATGATGAAGGCAGTACTGGGCGTGTGGGCAGCAGCAGTAGCAGCTATCGCATGGGCACCCCTCGGCGTTCCACCAGCACAAGCACCCACCGATGATCCCTGTGTCAGCATCACCGAACCCGCTGCCCAGCAGGCTTGCATCGACAAATTCCCGCGCGATAACCCCATGCGCAGATACCGACTGGGCGATTGCGAGGGGGCGAGCCCCCTTGACGGACAGATGGGCCAAGTCTGTGGGTAACTTCTGGATCCGAAAGTCTGCGCCCCCGCTTTTAGTCCTTTCCGCATAGCCCGCCCTCCACTGGGGCCGCCCGCCCGCGCCAGCGATAAATCTGTGTTAACTATGCGCGATCGGAACAATTGCGGACATTGCAAACAGGCTGCTGATTGCTGGTCAGGACTTGCACCGGTAGGACGCCGGCGGCAACGCGCCCGCGACGAGATACCGCATCACCGCCGTGTCCACGCACTGGTCCCCGTTGAACACCGCGGTGTGCTGCGTCCCGTCGTAGGTGATCAGCGGGCCGCCCAGCTGGCGGGCCAGGTTGACCCCGGCCTGATACGGGGTGGCCGGGTCGTGCGTGGTGGAGACCACGACGACCTTGCCCGGCGCCGCGGGCGAGGCGACATGGGTCGTCGACGTGGCCGGCACCGGCCACAAGGCGCACAGATCGCGGGGGGCGTTTCCGGTGAACTGCCCGTAGCTGAGGAACGGGGCCGCCTGACGGATGCGCTGATCGGCGGAAACCCAGCTCGCCGAATCCTTCGGCGTCGGCGCGTCGACGCACCGGATCGCGTTGAACGCGTCCTGATCGTTGGTGTAGTGCCCGCTGCGGTCGCGGCCCTCATAGTCGTCGGCGAGCAAAAGCAGGTCGCCCGCGTCGGTGCCGCGCTGCAGCCCGAGGAGGCCACTGGTCAGATACTTCCAATGCGCCGGGGTGTACAGCGCGTTGATGGTGCCGGTGGTCGCGTCGGCGTAGCTCAGGCCGCGGGGGTCCGACGTGCGGCCCGGCTTGGCGACCAACGGGTCCACCAGGGCGTGGTAGCGGTTGATGAACTGGGCCGGGTCGGTGCCCAACGGGCAGCCCGCCGACCGGGCGCAGTCGGCGGCGTAGTCATTGAAAGCGGTTTGGAATCCCGCCATCTGCTGGACGTTTTCGTCGAGTGGGCCGACGGTCGGGTCGATCGCGCCGTCGAGCACCATCGCCCGCACGTGGGCACCGAACTTCTCCAGGTATGCGGTGCCCAGCTCGGTGCCGTAGCTGTAGCCCAGATAGTTGATCTGATCGTCGCCCAGCGCCTGGCGCACCATGTCCATGTCGCGGGCTACGGAGGCGGTGCCGATGTTGGCCAGAAATCCGGTCCCCATCCGGGTCGCACACTGCTGGGCCAGCTGCTGGTAGAGCTGCTCGATGTGCGCCACGCCGGCCGGGCTGTAATCGACCATCGGCTCGCGCCGGTAGGCGTCGAACTCGGCGTCCGAGCGGCAGCGCAGGGCCGGGGTCGAGTGGCCCACCCCACGCGGGTCGAAGCCGACCAGGTCGAAGTTGCGCCTGATGGGCGTGCCGTCCAGATCCGATGCCATCCCGGTCACCATGTCGACCGCGGACCCGCCGGGACCGCCCGGGTTGACCAGTAGCGCGCCGATCCGTTGGCCGGTCGCCGGCACGCGGATCACCGCCAGCCTGGCCTGGCCGCCTCCCGGATTGTCGTAGTCAACCGGGACCGCGACGGTGGTGCACTGGGCGGTAGGGACTTCGCTTGTGTCCGTGGCGAATTGGCCGCAGTTCCCCCAGGTCTGCGGCGTCGCGACCGACGGCTTCGGGGCCGGGGTCTGCCCCGCATCGGGTTCCGGGGTGGCGCCCACCATCGGCAGTCCCACCGCCGATTGGCCGACCAACAGCCCGAATGACAGCAGCGCCGAGCTCAACGGTCTCAGGCGCGACATGGCTGTCATCGTGTCAGCTTCGGGTACCCGAAGCGGCGCGAAACGGTTACGCCTTGATCTCGTCTGCGGCCCTCACCGAGGGCGCGGTCACCGCGAAAAAATCGGCCAAAATCTGGCGCTCAGCGCACATTCGGCGCTAACACTTCGCGCCGCTGGGCGGCGTGGCGCCGCCGACCAGATACGCCGTGACGTAGTTGTCGACGCAACCGTCGCCCTGGAACACCACCGTGTGCTGGGTTCCGTCGTAGGTCAGCAACGAACTGCGCAGCTGGTTGGCCAGGTCGACCCCGGCCTTGTACGGGGTCGCCGGATCGTGGGTGGTCGACACCACCACCGTCGGCGCCAGGCCGGGCGCGGAGATGGTGTGCGGCTTGCTCGTCGGTGGCACCGGCCAGAACGCGCAGGTGCCCAGGGGGGCATCGCCGGTGAACTGGCCGTAGCTCATGAACGGCGCGATCTCGCGCGAGCGGCGATCTTCGTCAATCACCTTGGCCCGGTCGGTGATCGGCGGCTGGTCGACGCAGTTGATCGCGACCCTCGCATCGGTGGCATTGGTGTAGTGACCGTGGGCGTCGCGCCGCATGTACATGTCGGCCAGGGCGAGCAGGGTGTCGCCGCGATGGTCGACCAGTTCGCTCAGTCCGTCGGTCAGGTGGTGCCACAACGTCGGCGAGTACAGCGCCATGATGGTGCCGACGATGGCGTCGCTATAGCTCAGTCCCCGTGGGTCGTTCGTGGGGGCCGGCCGGCCGACCATCGTGTTGTTGGGGTCGACCAGCGGGTCGATCAGGCTGTGGTAGACGTCGACGGCCTTGCCCGGATCGGCGCCCAGCGGGCAGGTCGATTTCTTCGCGCACTCGGTGGCGAAGTCGTTGAACGCATCCTGAAAACCCTTGGCCTGGCGCAGGTCTGCTTCGATGGGGTCGGCGTTGGGATCTACGGCGCCGTCGAGGATCATCGCCCGCACCTTGTCGGGGTAGGCCTCGGCGTAGGCGGAGCCGATCCGGGTGCCATAGGAGTAGCCGAGGTAGGTCAGCTTGTCGTCGCCCAGCGCCGCGCGGATCGCGTCCAGGTCCCTGGCGACGTTGACCGTGCCGATGTTGGCCAGAAAGTTCTTGCCCATCTTGTCGACGCAACGGCCGACGAATTGCTTGGTTTCGTCCTCGATGTGGGCCACGCCGGCCGGGCTGTAGTCGACGTTGGGCTCCGTGCGCAGCCGGTCGTTGTCGGCGTCGGAGTTGCACCAGACGGACGGCCGCGACGACCCCACCCCACGGGGGTCGAAGCCGACCAGGTCGAACCGTTCGCGGACCCGCTTCGGCAGCGACTGAACGACACCCAGGGCTGCCTCGATACCGGACTCACCGGGCCCGCCGGGATTGATCACCAGCGAGCCGATCTTGTCCCCCGTGGCCGGGAAGCGAATCATCGCCAGCGTCGCCACATCGCCGTCGAGGTGGTCGTAGTCCACCGGCACCGCCAGCTTGCCGCACAGCGCGCCCGCGGGAATCTTGGCCTTCGGATTCGCCGAGCGACAGGGTGTCCATTCCACCGCCTGGCCCAGCCTCGGCCCGGCGAGGACGGCGCGCCCGCCGACGACGCGCACGCAGCCCGCGAGAAGGAGCGCCACGGCAGCGACCGTTGTCCAAACCAGCAGCGTGCGCGCGACCTTGTCGCGGCGAGACAGACCCATGCCAACATATGCTGCCAGAGGAAACCTGAGATCCTCATGAGCGCCACCACCGGCCGGCTACCGGTGACCGCCGAATGCCGCCCATGGTATGTCTCACATCACACGGACGGTGCAACCGCGCAAAAGAGATGGCAGAATGGCACCGTCAGACGAACCCGGGGACCCGCCCAGGAATCTTCATACCTGAGGGCCACGAGGATCGACCCGACCACCAATAGGGACAATGATGTCTGAGCACAACGTTTACGGTGCAGGCACGTCTGAGCAGGCGCAGCCGCGCACCAAAATCCGGACCCACCACCTGCAGAAGATGAAGGCCGAAGGGCACAAGTGGGCCATGCTCACGGCCTACGACTATTCGACCGCCCGCATTTTCGACGAGGCCGGCATCCCGGTCTTGCTGGTCGGCGACTCGGCCGCCAACGTCGTGTACGGCTACGACACCACGGTGCCCGTCTCGATCGACGAAATGATTCCGCTGGTCCGCGGCGTGGTGCGGGGCGCCCGCCACGCCCTGGTCGTCGCCGACCTGCCGTTCGGCAGCTACGAGGCGGGACCGGCCGCGGCCCTGGCGTCGGCCACCCGGTTCATGAAGGAGGGCGGCGCACACGCCGTCAAGCTCGAGGGCGGTGAGCGGGTAGCCGAGCAGATCGCCTGCCTGACCGCGGCGGGCATCCCCGTGATGGCGCACATCGGATTCACGCCGCAGAGCGTCAACAGCTTGGGCGGCTTCCGGGTGCAGGGCCGGGGTGACGCCGCCGAACAGACCGTCGCCGACGCGATCGCCGTCGCCGAAGCCGGAGCGTTCTCCGTCGTGATGGAGATGGTGCCCGCCGAACTGGCCACCCAGATCACCGGCAAGCTGACCATCCCGACCGTCGGGATCGGCGCCGGCCCCAACTGCGACGGCCAGGTCCTGGTCTGGCAGGACATGGCGGGCGTCAGCAGCGGCAAGGCAGCCCGCTTCGTCAAGCGGTTCGCCGACATCGGCGGGGAATTGCGCCGGGCCGCAACGCAATATGCGCAAGAGGTCGCCGAGGGCGTCTTCCCCGCGGACGAGCATTGCTTCTGACACTATAGCCCCGCCGCCCCACCGAAACCGAAACCTGTTGTGTGGCAGGCGGGTACGATTGCTCTCAGATAGAGATTCGGCTCCGAGAGCAAGGGTGGACACATCGACCGGGGGATTCGTGGTGGCTTCGTGCGCCGTCGAACGGTGCTGAAGTTACCGCTGCTGTTGGCAGGAGGCACTGCACTGGCCCGAGCACCTCGCGCGGCTGCGCAGCCCGCGCCTGGCACCTCGCCGCAGGCAAGCCGCTGGTCTCCAGAGCGCGCCAACCGGTGGTATCAGGCTCAGGGCTGGCCGGTCGGGGCGAACTACATCACGTCGAACGCGATCAATCAGCTGGAGATGTTTCAGCCCGAGACGTTCGACCCGCGACGCATCGACACCGAACTGGGCTGGGCCCGGGCCAATGGGCTCAACGCGGTGCGGGTTTTCCTGCACGACCTGCTGTGGGCGCAGGACTGTCGCGGGTTCCAAACCCGCCTCGCCCAATTCGTCGACATCGCGGCACGCCACGGCATCAAGCCGCTGTTCGTCTTGTTCGACTCCTGTTGGGATCCGCGTCCCGAGGGCGGTCCGCAGCGGGCGCCGACGCCCGGCGTGCACAACTCCGGCTGGGTGCAGGGCCCGGGCGCGCAACGCCTCGATGACCGCAGCTACACCCCCACCCTGCGCGGCTACGTCACCGGGGTGCTCACCCAATTCCGTACCGACGATCGCGTTTTGGGCTGGGATTTATGGAACGAACCCGACAATCCGTCGAAGTACTACCACTCCGTCGAGCGGGACGACAAGCTGGAGCTGGTCGCCGACCTTCTTCCCCAGGTGTTCGGCTGGGCCCGTTCGGTCGATCCAAGTCAACCGTTGACGAGCGGCGTCTGGGATGGCGAGTGGGCGGATCCCGGGCGCCGCAGCGTGATCAGCGGCATTCAGCTGGACAACTCCGACGTGATCACGTTCCACTCCTACGCCGAGCCGGCGGAGTTCGAAAGCCGCATCGCCGAGCTCGGGCCGCAAGGGCGCCCGATCCTGTGCACCGAATACATGGCCCGGCCGTTGGGCAGCACCGTCCAGGGTGTGCTGCCCATCGCGAAGCGCTACAACGTCGGCGCGTTCAACTGGGGTCTGGTCGCGGGGAAAACCCAGACCTACTTCCCCTGGGACTCGTGGGAGCACCCGTACCCCGCCATGCCGGCCGAGTGGTTCCACGACCTGCTCGCGCCCGACGGACGGCCCTTTCGTGATCCCGAGATTCAGACGGTGCGTGAGCTGAGCGGCCTGGCGATGCATCTCCGCGACGAGCCGCCGCCCAGCTGACCGCCGTCGCGCGGAGGTCGCGGCGCGGCCCACGCCGGACGGCCGCCATCGGCGCGAGTCGCGTTACCGGGGTATGGCAGGCTATGGGAGCCATCACCACCGTCCACGACGTTCAAGGCCGCGTCGACGCGCCGTCAACGGAGCCGAAAATGCCTGCAAAAGCGCCACAAACCTCGCGCCATTTAGAGGTGGAGCGCAAGTTCGATGTCGGCGAGTCCACCGTGTCACCGTCGTTCGAGGGCATTGCCGCGGTGGCACACGTCGACAAGTCGCCGACTCAGATACTCGACGCGACGTATTTCGACACCCCCACCCAGGACCTCGCCCGCAACAAGATCACCCTGCGCCGCCGCACCGGTGGCTCCGACGCGGGGTGGCACCTGAAGCTGCCGGCCGGGCCTGAGGCCCGCACCGAAGTCAGGGCGCCGCTGGACGCGTCCGGCCCGGGGGGACCCGACACCGTGCCGGAGGAGTTGATCGACGTCGTACTGGCGATCGTCCGCGAGCGCCCGCTCGCACCGGTCGCGCGCATCACCACCGAGCGCGAAAGCCAGGTGTTGTACGCCGCCGACGGCACGCCGCTGGCGGAGTTCAGCAATGACCGCGTCACCGCATGGTCGGCTCTTCCTTCCGATGACGCCGACTTGGAGCCCACTCAGCAGGAGTGGCGCGAGTGGGAACTCGAGCTCATCGAATCGAGTGGGACATCCGACGGGGGCCCGGACACGGAGCTGTTGAACCGGTTGGGTAATCGGCTGCTGGACGCCGGCGCCGCCCCCGCCGGTCATGCCTCCAAGCTGGCGCGGGTGCTCGGCACGACACCGCAGCCCGACGGCGCGCAGCCCGCCGAGCACCCGCTGCAGCGCGCGGTGGCCGAGCAGATTCGCGAACTCTTGGTGTGGGATCGCGCCGTGCGGGCCGACGCCTTCGATTCCATTCACCAGATGCGGGTCACCACCCGCAAGCTGCGCAGCCTGCTGCGCGATTACCAGGAGTCGTTCGGATTGCCCGACGACGGGTGGGTTCTCGACGAACTGCGGGAGCTGGCGGGCATCCTCGGCATCGCGCGCGACGCCGAGGTCCTTGCGGAGCGTTACGAGCGTGGATTGGACGGGCTGACGCCCGATTTGGTGCGTGGGCCGGTGCACGAGCGCCTGGTCGGGGGTGCCCAGCGCCGCTACCAGACCGGCCTGCGCCGGTCGCTGATCGCCATGCGGTCGCAGCGCTACTTCCGGCTGCTCGACGCCCTCGATGCGATAGCGGCGCAACCCCCCGGGAGCGCCCCGGGTGAAGGACACGCGCCGGTCACCATCGACGCCGCCTACAAGAAGGTCCGCAAGGCCGCCAAGGCCGCCGCCCAGGTTGACCGGGACCGCCCGGACGACCAGCACGGGCGCGAGGAGGCGATACACCGAATCCGCAAGCGGGCCAAGCGGCTTCGCTACACCGCGGCGGCCACTGGCGCCGACCAGGTGTCCGAGCAGTCCAAGGCCGTCCAGTCGCTGCTCGGCGACCACCAGGACAGCGTGGTCAGCCGCGAACACCTGCGCCACGAATCCGAAGCCGCGTACGCCGCCGACGAGGACACCTTCACCTATGGCCTGCTGTACCAACAGGAGGCCGACTTGGCCGAGCGGTGCACTCAGCAGCTCGACGACGCGCTGCGCAAGCTCGCCAAGGCGGTGCACAAAGCCCGGCACTGAGCGGGGCGGACGAGTTGGCCTGTAGGCCGGATTCTGTTATCTGGGCGTTTGTACCGTTTAGCTGTGTTGGGGGCGTTGTAACGGTGCAGGTCAGAGTGTTGGTTGTGTTGGCTAATGAAAGCGGTTGTCAGCTCTACTGCGGACGGTCTGCGGACGGTTGTCGGTACCGGGCAGCCAGCACACCGAGGTCAGATTCACCAGGACGAGCACAAGGGTGTCCCGCACCTTGCGATTCGGGCGCGACGGCACCGGTCTGGTGGGGCCGCTGGTCATCCCCGGCACGACCAGCTGTCTAGGAAATCACTAGGGGGTATTACCCATGCGGCAATCAACTCGACGTTCCCAACCACGACGAGCTGTGGGCGGTGCTCGTAGCTCGCTACTTTGAACGGCTGCCCGCCGAGCACCGTGGACATAGAAGAGCTGCTCGACGAGCGAGCGGCAGCGCTCTTGCCTTCAGGCGGAAACGGAAACCTTTTAGGGAGGAGCCTGGCGTGCGTGACATTGAGGCCATCGACGCCGAACTGCGGCTAATAGTCCGGGCGTGGCGCGTAGCTCGGCTGGTGAGCGAGCGGATACCTAGTACTGCGGATATAGACGAGCTGCTGGACGAGCGTGCGGCGGCGCTCGACCGAGAGGGGTTCTTTTCATCTCTAAGCTCCCTAAGTCGCCCGGCGGCGAGAGGCCCCGCTTCCCGATGTGAGTAACTGCGCGAGCGCGTACGCTGGCATCGACGAGTCGGGCAACGTCACTAAACAGGAGTATCACCGAACGGGAAGGTTTGGGCGAGCATGTTGTCCCACGGCACATCTCACGGCCACGGCGGCGTTCAACAGTACTTGTAGTAGCCGTCTTCATGACTGTCCATTCGCTTCGCCAGCAACTGTCCGAACTTGCCGACGAGTTCCACCAACTGGCTTTCTGGCGGTGACGCCATGGATACGGCGTACTTCTTTTACGTTCTATTTCTCGTTTTCTTTCTCGCTATCGGTGGAATCGTGTTCGGGGCGTGGGTCGGCCAGGCGAGGGCCGCCAAGGCGAGGGCCAGAACCGCAACGGCTAAAAAAGCAGCCGCAAGAGACGCCGATGCTCGCCCTTCCGGGCTCGAGATCGAGGTGGTCCAGACCGACGACTCCACCCCGGCACCGAACTCCAACGTGGTCACGCGGCCAAGCAACTTGGGAAAGCAAGTCAAGACCGCCACCGGCGCAGACGCACTGACCGAGCGCTCCAAGCTCTACTGGGGCTTCTGGGAGCAGTTCCTCAACCGCGTAGGCACGGAGCACCCCGGGTGGACAAAGAGGAAAACACCGACACGCGCCTCGCGTTATAACCTCCCTACCGGCACGAGCGCGGTTGCCTACTCAACCGCCTTAACTCAGCAGGG
The DNA here is from genome assembly GCA_963820045.1 of uncultured Actinomycetota bacterium. Classification (GTDB taxonomy): domain Bacteria; phylum Actinomycetota; class Actinomycetes; order Mycobacteriales; family Mycobacteriaceae; genus Mycobacterium. The sequence continues at coordinate 421,249 of CAWFYN010000004.1, read as the reverse complement.
TCTCAGTGTCCAGCTCTACTTCAGCAGTCCCGATGCCAGCATCAATTTGGGTCGGTTCGAGGCACTCCGTGCGATAAAAGATGAATTCGAGCGGGCCCTGGGACAGGCCGCCGAGTGGGACGACAAGCCCGGTAAAAAGGCCGCCGCAATCTGCGTCACATCGCAGTTCGACAATGTTGCGGACGTGGATCTGTGGCCCGCGATGCTCGACTGGGTGCTGGATCAGCACGTGCGGTTTAGGCAAGCGGTTGAAGCGGTCGGTGGGGTTGGGAGACTCAAAGAAACGATGCCCTGCATACGTTTTGCGGAAGTTGGCTAACTGAGCTTGGTGGACCGCTGCCGTCGATCGACGTGGCGGATGCGCTGCTCGATGAACGCCGCGAGGTGAACCGACTTCCCGACCTGACCAGATGCCTAGGCAGTCACTAAAGGGGAGCACCGTTGGCTCCACATAGAGCGGATTAGACGGTAGCCGGAAATCGAGTACCGAATTACTCGTGTGCCTGAGGGCGGTCCGCCAGAAAATCTGCATAGGGGGCTGAAGAGAAAGGTCGGGATATGACAATTGTTAACGCGGTGGCGATTCGCCCGCGGTCGGGCGACGTCTGGGACGAGCTGCAGAAGCAGCTCAAGACGGCGATCGAGATCGTCAAGAAGCACGGCGGGGAGAACGTCACCCTGCTGGTGACCGTGATCGGCGGGCAGCAGACGAACGCTCTGACTATGCTCGTCACCGCCGAGAACTGGACCCGGTTCGGCCAGATCCAGGAGGCGGTGTATGGCGATCCCAAGATGCAGGCGCTGATGGTCGAGTCGGGGAAGATCGCCACTTGGGAGATCTACACCGCGCAGACGCTCGAACTCTGATCCCAGAGCCAAAAACGCTGCCCGACCTGCTGCGGGCGGCGTTTTTGGCTCTGGGCTGGACGACTGGCTGGCCGCCGAGCGCGAGCGCCACCGCTGCGCGACGGTCCTGGGGACCCGAGCTGCCTAGGAAATTACTGGAGGGAACTACTTTCACCGACAAGCCCCCAGCTCAGACTCGCTAAGCGAGCGGCGTGTGTTACCCGACTGGTTGGAAGGATGTGCTCGGTTTAGTCGCGCGGATGATCGCTCCGTGCATTCCGTCGGCGACTTCGTGGGTGAACATGATTGACGCATCGGTGAATCCGGCTGCGGCCAGCCCGTCGAGGTACTCCTGCTTAGACAACGCTCCGGCGATGCAGCCGACGTAGGAGCCGCGTTCGACGCGCTCGGCCGCGCTGAGGTGGCCTTCGGCGACAACGTCGGAGATCCCGATGCGTCCACCGGGGACCAGGACGCGGAACATCTCGGCGAGCACCGCCGGTTTGTCGGCCGACAGGTTGATCACACAGTTGGAGATCACCACGTCAACGGCGGCGTCGGGCAGCGGGATGTCCTCGATGGCGCCCTTGCGGAACTCGACGTTGGTGACACCAGCCTTGGCTTTGTTCTCCTCGGCCAGGGCCAGCATCTCGTCGGTCATGTCGACGCCGTAAGCAAACCCCTGCGGGCCGACCCGGCGCGCCGACAGCAGCACGTCGATGCCGCCGCCAGAACCCAGGTCAAGCACACGTTCACCCGGATGCAGGTCAGCGACCGCGGTCGGGTTGCCGCAGCCGAGGCTGGCCGCGAGCGCTTGGGCGGGAATCTCGGATTGCTCGTCGGCGCCGTACATCCCGGCGCCGAAGACGGTGCCAGTATCGGCCGAATCGCTTGACCCGCCGCAGCTCGCCGCGGTGAGGACGTCGCTGTTGGTGTCACCGCTACGCGCCGCGGCGGCCGCGGCGGCGTAGCTCGCCCGGACCTGATCACGCAGCTCGTTGTGTTCGCCGGTCATCCACCCACTCTCCTTCCTTCCATCGACAGGTGCACCGACGCCGATGCATCCTTGCTGGCGAACGACTCCGCCTTCACGAGCTGCCTAGCCAATCACTAAATGGAACACCCAAAGCTAAGCTAGCTGCCACGGCGGCGTGAGTTGATGATCTCGAGGCGTTCCGTGAGCAGTTCCTCGAGTTCCTCGATCGAGCGGCGTTCCCGCAGCATGTCCCAGGGTGTGCGCGGCACCTTGACCTTCTTGGGTTCGGCCAATTCACCACCCTCGACCAGGGTGCCCTCCATCCCGTTGCGGCACAGCCAGGCACCGGGGATCTCAGCGTCGTCGGCGAAGGGGACCTCGAACTCCTCGCCGTTCTCGGTCCGATACCGCGCGATCTGACGTGGCGCTAGGTCGTGGTTGCGGTTGGTCTCGTAGCTCACGGCCCCGAGGCGACTGCCCCTCATGACGCGACGATCAGCCATCATCGACACTCCGCTGACGCTCCACTTGATCGGCAGTAGCGCGCATCCGACCAGACAATCGAAGCAGATCGTGCTCGCCCAGACCTTCGGGCAGGGAGTAGGCAAGTTGCCGTAATTCGACGGCGTAGTTGCGCAAGTCCTGGCGGAGCTGCGCCTCAAAGGTGGGCATGATTTCTTCCTGTGGCAGGGATTTACTGAGACGCTGGACTTTTCGTATAGCCAGGCTTGAAATCTGATGCCGTCCAGCTGTCTATCCGCGATGCACCTGGGGTGTTTTCGGCGTCTCCCAACCGCGCCCGCCACCCTACTCTGCTGGCGGGCCAACTACTACGCGCCGCCCTATTCGTCGCCACACCCGCCGAACGCGGGTCACCTTGATGTCCTGGTGCAGGACGAAAGGCCCTACAGAACCTCACCGACATCGCTCTACCGTCAACATGCGGGCGCCAAGCACGGAGGCGTCCGAGTCGACCCTTTACCGAGGACCGCCACGGAGGTGGTGGTGTGATGGAGGACATCGTTAACAGGTGAGTCACATTCAGATGCCCCTGACGCCGATGCACCCGCACCGGCGAACGACCCACATTCACGAGCTGCCTGGGCTGTCATTAAAGGGGCCGTCTCGAATCCAAGTCTTCACAATTTCGGGTGAATAATCCGCCAAGCCCCTATGCTGGCGATGAATATCAAGCTGCGTCATCCAGCAACGAGGTTGGGCGCATGGAATTTCGATCCGCCTCGGCGTCAGTCGTGTTGACCGGCATGGTGGTGGGTGCGTGTTTGGCTTGGCACCTGCCGCAGGATCTGGCTGCGGAGCAGTCGGTGCTGAGCGGGTTGCTACTAAGCAAGGACGCCATCGCCGATGTGCTGGAACGGTTGCGGCCACGTCGCGAACCAAAGTTACGAACAATAGGCCGAACTTATGGCCATTTGGATTGACAGGAAGAGATACTGGCGATGACATCAGATCATACGTATAGCACCGGGTTCAACTGGGATCAATTGGTAAAGATGCCCACTGCGAGTGAAGAATGGCACAAAGGGCGCCAGGTTCTTAACTTTTACCCGATGGACAAGGACTATCGAGATTCGCCGGTGGCGCGGGCGATGGTGACGAATTACTTTGACAATGCAAAGGCTCTAAACACAGACGCCGCAGTGCTCAAATTTGGCTCTGACCACGTTACGCTGCGCGGCGCATTTTTGGAGATGGGCGTGTGTACGGGAAGGACCATCAATTTTATTGCCGCACTCAATCCAGAGCAACACATCTGGGGATTCGATTCCTTTGACGGGCTGCCTGAACAATGGACTCGCACCGATCTTACTGTCCCTCAAGGTACTTTTCGGGTTAACGTCGAGGGGTGGATGCCACCGGTTCTTCACAATGTAACCCTAGTAAAGGGCGTGTTCCATAAGACCCTTCCACAATTCAAAAAACAAGTTCTGAAATCTACTCCCATCGCTTTCTTGCATATCGATTGCGATATTTATGCATCCGCTAAAGAGATCTTCGACCAGTTGGTCGATAACATCGTGTCAGGCACTGTGATCGTATTTGATGAATTCTATAATTACCCAGGAGCCGAGGATCATGAATTCAAGGCATTCCAGGAGTTCCTGGACTGGACCGGGAAAAAACCTGCCTACCTTGCCTATAATCAGTATTTCGAACAAGCGGTTGTCCAGATAGCCTGACCTTAATTTTTCATGGCGCGCGCCTGCGAGCTGACTTAGCGGGGCTACAACCAGCCAGGGGAATTTTCACAATCCCCCGATGTGAGTAATCCTGCAGGCGTTTACGCTCTCATCGACGAATCGGGCAACGTCACAAAACACAAACGTCACCAACAGAGAGGTTGGGGACCATGTTGTTCCGTGTTGTTCCGTGCGGTTCTCATCGCGGCGGCAGCGAATGGTTCCCTAGCAATCGGTGCGGCTGCCCACGCCAAAGCCGACGTATTCGATATGTGTCCCAAACGGACATGAGAGCGTAGATTGATTCGGTGCTCGGATTTACTGCGGACGCACTGCGGATGTTGGCGGCTCTGACTAGCTGAATATGCAGGTCGCAGACATAAGGCGGACGAGTTGGCCTGTAAGCCGGATTCTGTACTGCACGCCTCCGGCTGCCGGAGATGCGCACTGGCGACCATCCATCTGGGCACACCGTCGCCGGGTGCCTCAAGCGGCCTACCCGCAGGCTCGGGCGAGCAACCCTCGAACGCCTGCGCGGCCGCACCTTTCGGTGCGGCCTTCTTGGCCTTGCTTCGGGTGGGGTTTGCCTAGCCACCCCGGTCACCCGGGATGCTGGTGCGCTCTTACCGCACCGTTTCACCCTTACCACCGCGAGGGTGGCGGTCTGTTTTCTGTGGCACTGTCCCGCGAGTCACCTCGGATTGCCGTTAGCAATCACCCTGCTCTGTGAAGTCCGGACTTTCCTCGAACCGCCTTGCGACGGTCCGCGGCCGCCCGGCCAACTCGTCCGCGACGATCCACGGTACTCCCTGCGCGATGCCGGGGCCAGCAACTATCGCATGCCGGGCTCGCGGCGGCTCTATCGTGGACTCGCAGACAGGCATACGGAAGGACGCCGATGTCCCGGTGGAAGAAGCGCGTCGACTCCGGCGACTGGGACGCGATCGGCGCCACGGTCGACGAGTACGGCGGGGCGCTGCTGCCGCGGCTGATCACCAACAGCGAGGGGGCGCGGCTCCGCAAGCTCTATAGCGACGACAGCCTGTTCCGCTCAACCGTCGACATGGCGCCCCGGCGGTACGGCGCCGGGCAGTATCGCTACTTCCGCGCGCCCTATCCCGAGCCGATCGAGGAGCTCAAACAGGCGCTGTATCCGCGGCTGTTGCCGATTGCCCGCGAGTGGTGGGGCAGGCTGGGCCGCGATACGCCCTGGCCGGACAGCCTCGAGGATTGGCTGGCGACCTGCCATGCGGCCGGCCAGACCAGGTCCACCGCGCTGATGCTCAAGTACGGCCCGGGCGACTGGAACGCCCTGCATCGAGACCTCTACGGCGACTTGGTCTTCCCGCTCCAGGTGGTGATCAACCTGAGCGAACCCGACACCGATTACACCGGCGGCGAATTCCTGCTCGTCGAACAGCGGCCGCGCGGGCAATCCCGTGGCACCGCAACGCAATTGCCGCGGGGCCACGGGTTTGTGTTCACCACGCGGGAGCGGCCGGTGGCCTCGAGCCGGGGCTGGTCCGCGTCACCGGTACGCCACGGTGTGTCGGTCGTGCGCTCCGGCGAACGATATGCCATGGGACTGATTTTTCACGACGCGGCCTGAGGGTGATCCGGCCCGTCGCAACGCCATCGTTCGTCGGCGAACGGCTTCACCTGCACACGCCATCGTTCGTCGGCGAACGGCTTCACCTGCACAGTTGACCGCCGCGTGCCGATTGTGCGACCGCTTAGCATTGGCCATTGCCCAGCGGGGACGTAGGTGCCAGTCTGACCAGATGACAGAAACCGAAGGGTTCGTCGACCAGACCGTGACGGGTCTCGCGGAGCCCCAGCCGATGTACAAGGCGTTGCGCGAATCGAGCCCGGTGTTCCGGTCGCCGCAGGCGGTCGTTCTCAGCCGCCTCGCCGACATCGAGATGGCGCTCAAACACACCGAAGTGTTCTCGTCCAACATGGACGCGGTCGATCTGGGCAACGTGCGGCCGCTGATCCCGCTGCAGATCGACCCGCCCGAGCACGCGAAGTACCGCCGCATCCTCGACCCGCTGTTCACTCCGCGGGAGATGGCCCGGCGCGAACCGCGCGTCACCGAGCTGGTGAACGAGATGATCGACCGCTTCGCCGATCGGGGCGAATGCGACTTCCACGCCGAGTTCGCGGTGCCCCTGCCGTGCACCGTCTTCCTGCAGTTGCTGGGGCTGCCACTGGAGGACCTCGACAGGTTTCTGGAATGGAAGGACGGCGTGATCCGCCCGGAGGGCGACTCCGGCTTCGACCGGCGCCACGAGAGTTCCGCAGGGGTGGCGCAACAGATTTACGACTACTTCGACCGCGCGATCGACGACCACATCGCCAGCCCCCGCGACGACGTGCTGTCGGCGATGATCGCGGCCGACATCGCCGGGCAGCCGCTATCGCGCGAAGAACTCCTCGACATCTGCTTCCTGTTCTTGATCGCGGGCCTGGACACCGTCACCGACTCGCTCGACTGCTTCTTCGTGTACCTGGCGCGCCACCGCGACCACCGTCACCAGCTAGTGGAGCAGCCCGACGTGCTGCCCAGCGCCATCGAAGAGTTGTTGCGCTGGGAGACACCGGTGCCCGGCGTCGCTCGAGTCGCCATTCAAGACGTCGAGGTCGGCGGGTGTCCCATCGGCAAGGGCGAACGGGTCAGCCCGTTACTGGGCGCGGCCAACACCGACCCGGCCGAGTTCGCCGATCCCGAGCTGGTGGACTTCACCCGCAACCCGAACCGGCACCGCGCGTTCGGCGGCGGCCCACACCGCTGCCTCGGCTCCCACCTCGCCCGCATGGAGCTGAGGGTGGCGTTGCGCGAATTCCACCGGCGCATACCGGATTACGAGATCAAGCCCGGCACCCAGCTGAACTACACCGCCGCGCTACGGTCGGTGGAGTCGCTGCCGCTGGTCTTTTCGGCGCCATGACCCAAGTCGCCGTCGACGCCGACCGTTGCACCGGGCACGGGCGCTGCTACACCCTGGCGCCCGACGTCTTCGACGCCGACGAGGTCGGCCACTCCGTCGTGCTCGTCGGCGAGGTCTCCGGCGAACTCGAGGCGCAGGCCGTCACCGCCGAGAAAAACTGCCCCGAAGGCGCAATCTCCCTATCCCGTTGAAGCAGAACAGGATCACCCGGACATCGGACGGTCGCCGGGATTTCACGGCGGCATGTCGGTGCGAGGGTTCGCCTGCACCGCAAAGCGTTAACGGTCAATAACTCCGAACGCGAGTACAGTCGCTACGGTGGCTGTCGCGCCGTCGAATGAGCGGATGATAACCGGGGTCGCCGCCGCCTCCGTCGCGCTCGGGGTAGCCCAGCTGGTGGGCATCCCGTTCGGTGCGCGGGCCGATGCACGTACCGCGATCGGCGCAGCGGTCGTCGACTTGACACCGGGCCCCGTCAAAGAGTGGGCGATTCAGACCCTGGGCTCTCTGGACAAACTCTTCGTATCCGTAGGGGTGCTGGTGGTGATCGCTGCGATCGCTGCAATCGCCGGGACCCTCGAGACCCAGCGCAGCCCGCTCGGCAGCGCCGCTATCGCCGCGGCGGGCGCGCTCGGATGCATCGCGGTGCTGTCGCGTCAGGGCGCGACAGCACTCGACACGATCCCCACCGTCGCGGGCGCGGCCTGCGGCGTGGCGGCCTTACGCTTGCTCACCCGTCGGTTCTGGCGCGGCCCGGGAGACCCCAAAGACGGAGCCGTTCACGACGAACTGGATGCCGGCAGGCGCAGGTTGGTCTTGCTCGGACTGCTCGGATTCGGAGTAGTGAGTGGCGTGGCGGGTGCGGTCGTCACGCGGTTGGTGCATTCGGTGGCCGCTGACCGCAACAGCTTCACGCTGCCCCGGCCGCGCAGATCGGCGCCCCCGATACCAGCCGATGTGCAGCCGAAAGGCGTTGCCCTACCGACTTTTGTCACCTCCAGCGCCGACTTCTACCGGGTGGACACCGCGCTCATCGTTCCCCAACTCAGCCACGGCGACTGGCGGCTGCGCATCCACGGCATGGTGAACCGCGAAGCCACGCACGGCTTCGCCGATCTCGCCGGCTTCGACGTCGTCGAAAAGGTGGCGACGCTGACCTGTGTATCGAATCCCGTTGGCGGCAAGCTTATTTCGACCGGAGTCTGGACGGGCTACCGGGTGGCCGATCTGCTGGCGGCAGCCGGTGTGCACCCGGACGCCGACATGTTGCTCTCGACGTCGATCGACGGGTTCACCGCGGGCACGCCGGTCGATGCGCTCACCGATGGCCGCGAGGCGCTGCTGGCGGTCGCCCTCAACGGCCAGCCCCTGCCGATCGAGCATGGCTATCCGGCCCGGCTGGTGGTCCCCGGGCTCTACGGGTACGTGTCGGCCACCAAGTGGATCGTCGACATGGAGCTGACCCGCTTCGACAAGGCGGAGGCGTACTGGACGCGGCAGGGCTGGGCGCCGCGCGCACCCGTCAAGACCGAGTCGCGGATCGACGTGCCGAAAGGTGGTCAGCAGGTGCCGATGGGCCCCGTGGTGTTCGGCGGTGTCGCGTGGGCGCAGAATCGTGGCGTGCGGGCCGTGGAAGTCCGCATCGACGGCGGCGTGTGGCAGCCCGCCGAACAGGGCGCGAGCTACTCCAACGAGACGTGGCGGCTGTGGAGCTTTCCCTGGCTAGCGGAAAGCCCTGGGAAGCACATCATCAGCGTGCGCGCCACCGATAACACCGGAGTCACTCAGACTGCGGATCAGGTCGCTACCGTCCCCGACGGCGCCACCGGCTGGCACACGGTGGACTTCACCGTGGCGGGGAAATGAGGCGCTATTTCGACGCAAGTTTCCGCCAGCTGACTACCGCGATCACGACGCCGATCACCACCGTGATGGGGCCGATGACGGACCAGGTCGTGGTGTTGCTCATGGGGCTACCACCAAGCACCCCGAATCCCTGAAGCGCCCAGATCAAACCGAACAACGCCAGGATCAACCCGAAGGCGAGTGTAGCGACGAATGTCCTTCTCATACGGGGATGCTACGCGGCCGGAGAGGGCCGGAGAAGGTACGTGGCGTCATGACCAGCAGAGCGCACACGCCAATTCACTGCGACGCGACCACACTCACCTGCGGGCGAGCGCATGCCACGTCGAGCACTGCCGGCATCACCCCCGCGCCCGGATATCCGCGGGAACGGATTCACCGATCGGCTCAGATGGCTGCACGACGCCTCCTTATAAACACCTAAAGGTATCCGGTCTGGTTCACCAGGCGCACGGAAGACGCCCCGTCGGAATAGAACTCGGCGATGCTCAGCGATGCGAGGTCGAGGTGCAGCCGATACAGGATTCCCGGCCCGGCCTCCAACGCGAGCCGCAGCAGCATCTTGATCGGCGTCACGTGCGATACCACCAACACCGTCGTGCCCTGGTGCGCGGCGATGATCCGTTCGCGCGCCTTAACAACCCGATCGAGCACGTCGTCGAAGCTTTCACCGCCCGGCGGGGTGGTGCCGGTGTCACGCAGCCAGCGGCCGTGCAGCTCCGGGTCGCGCTCGGCGGCCTCGGCGAACGTCAGACCCTCCCAGGCGCCGAAATCGGTTTCGATCAAGTCGTCGTCGACGGTCACGTCCAGGCCGAGGGCCTTAGCGGCCCTGGCCGCGGTGTCGTAGGCCCGCTGCAGCGGCGAGGCGAACACCGCCGAGATGCCGCCGCGTTGCGCCAGATAACGCGCAGCGGCGTCGGCCTGCCGGCGTCCCACTTCGGTGAGCCCCGGGTTGCCGCGACCCGAATAGCGGCGCTCCACCGACAACTCGGTCTGGCCGTGTCGCAGCAGCAGCAGTCTGGTCGGTGTGCCGCGCGCACCGGTCCAGCCGGGTGCCTGCGGGGATTGCACCGCAGCGGCTTTCGCGGGCTCGGCCGCGGCGAGCTCGGGTTCTTCCGCCGGGTCGGCGGCTGCGGCAGCGTCCATCGCCTCGTTGGCCAACCGATCGGCGTAGGAGTTGCGCTCCCGCGGAATCCACGTGTAGCTGATCCGGTCGAACCGCGCGGCCAGCTTTCGGGCCTGGGTGTGGAGTTCGACCAGGTCGGGGTGCTTGACCTTCCACCGCCCCGACATCTGCTCCACCAACAGCTTGGAATCCAGGAAGACCGCGGCCTCGGTGGCGCCGACCCGCAGGGCGTCGTCCAAACCGGCCAGCAGGCCCCGGTATTCGGCCACGTTGTTGGTGGCCCGGCCGATCGCCTGCTTGTTCTCCGCCAGCGCCGTCGAGCGGTCCTCGGTCCACACGACGGCGCCGTATCCGGCCGGGCCGGGGTTGCCGCGCGACCCACCGTCGGCCTCGATCACGACTTTCACTGGTCGAACCCCTTGACCCGCAACAGGATCGCGCCGCACTCCGGGCATCGCACCACGTCGTCTTCGGCGGCGGCGGAGATGCGGGACATTTCGCCGCGGTCGATCTCGAGGCGACAGGCACCACACCGGCGCCCGAGCAACGGTGCGGCGCCCGGCCCTCCCCCGGCGCGCTGCCGTTCGTAGAGCGCGGACAGGGCGGGGTCCAGTGCCGCGCTGAGCGTGTCGCGGCGCGAGGAACTCGTCTGGCGGGCCTCGCTGATTTCGGCGAGCGCGGCGTCGAGAGCCTGCTGGGCCCCGGCCAATTCGCCTTCCAGCGCCTCGACCTTTCCTTGCGCCTCATCCAGCTCGGACTGCAGCTCCTCGCGGCGCTCCATCACATCCAGCAGCGAATCTTCCAGGCTGACCTGGCGCCGAGTCAGGGTCTCCAGCTCGTGCTGCAGATCCGACAGTTGCTTCGCATCGGCGCTACCGGACTGCAGCAACGAGCGGTCGCGGTCTTCTCGCTGCCGGACCGCCTCGATTTCGGACTCGAACCGCGACACCTGAATGTCGATGTCCTCCAATGCGATTCGAATGGCGCCCACGCGGTCACCGGCGGTGTTGAGTTCGTCCCGCAGCCGCTCGCAGGACTGTTGCTCCGCCAGATGGCTGGCCCGGTGCGTGATGCGGGAGAGCTCCGCATCCAGCTTCGACAACTCGAGCAGCGAACGCTGCTGGGCGATGTGGGCCTTCATCACTGGTCACCCCCGGTCTCGTCGCCGCACCGCCCGATATTCCATGGGTCGGTGCGACGGGTGCACACTCGCACCGACAGCGCCGCGCCGAAACGGGACCGCAGCAAGTCGGCGGCCTGGTCGCACCAGGGAAATTCACTCGCCCAGTGCGCCACGTCGATCAGCGCCACGCCGGAAGCCCGGCGGTGCTCGTCGGCCGGATGGTGCCGTAGATCGGCCGTGAGGTACGCCTGCACGCCCGCGCCTGCCGCGGTCGCCAGCAGCGAGTCCCCGGCGCCCCCGCACACGGCGACCCGGGACACCGGCATGTCGGGGTCGCCCGCCGCGCGGACGCCCCACGCCGTCCGCGGCAGGGCGGCGTCGACGCGGGACACGAAGTCGCGCAGCGGTTCGGGCCGGGGCAGGGTGCCGATGCGTCCCAACCCGGCGTCACCGGGCGGCGGCAGCAACGCAAAGACATCGAACGCGGGTTCCTCGTAGGGATGGGCGGCGCGCATCGCCGCCAGCACGGCGGCGCGGATCCGTGCGGGCGCGATGACCTCGAACCGGTCTTCGGCCACCTTTTCGACGGTTCCGACGCTGCCCACCGCGGGCGACGCCCCTTCGTGCGGCAGGAATTGCCCGATGCCGCTGACGCTCCAGCTGCAGTGTGAATAGTCACCGATGTGCCCGGCGCCGGCCTCGAACACGGCCGCCTGCACCGCTTCCGCGTTCTCGCGCGGCACGTAGATGACCCACTTGTCGAGGTCGGGCGCGTTCGTCAGCGGCTCCAGGGCCGCCTCGACGGTGAGGCCGAGGGCCTGGGCCAGCGCGTCGGACACGCCCGGTGAGGCCGAGTCGGCGTTGGTGTGCGCGGTGAACAGCGAACGCCCGGTTCGGATCAGGCGGTGCACCAGCGCGCCCTTGGGCGTGCTGGCCGCCACCGTGTCGACCCCGCGCAACAGCAGCGGGTGATGGGCCAGCAGCAGGCCGCCCTCGGGAACTTCGTCGACGACCGCGGGCGTCGCGTCGACCGCGACGGTCACCGACTCGAGCGCATCGTCGGGGTCGCCGCACACCAGCCCCACCGAGTCCCACGATTCGGCAAGCCTCGGCGGGTAGGCCTGGTCCAGCGCGTCGATGACGTCGACCAGCCGCACGCTCACCGGTGCGCCTCCGAAATGGCTTGGACCAGCAGCGGCCACTCCCGGCGCACCGCGGCCCGCAGGTAGCGTTCGTCCAGGCCGACGAACGTATCACAGCGACGGATAGCAATCCCCCTGTCCTGCAGAGTCTTTCGAATCCGGCCGGCATCCGGTCTGCGGAACAGCACGAACGGGGCCCGGCCGTCGACCACCTCGGCGCCCACCGACCTCAGACCGGCCACCATCTCGGTGCGCAACTCCGCCAGCCGCACCGCACCGGCCGCCGCTTCGGCGACGGCGGGCGGGCCGCAACAGGCAACGATCGCCGTCAGCTGCAGCGTCCCCACGGGCCAGTGGGCGCGTTGCGCGGTCAGCCGGGCCAACACCTCCGGTGCGCCCAGCGCGTAGCCCACCCGCAATCCCGCCAGCGCCCACGTCTTGGTCAGGCTGCGCAGCACCAGCACGTCGGGCAGCGCGTCGGCCGCCAGCGACTCCGGTTCGCCCGGGATCGAGTCGGCGAACGCCTCGTCGACCACCAGGATCCGGCCGGGCCGGCGTAACCCGAGGAGCTGCTCGCGGGTGTGCACCACCGAGGTGGGGTTGGTCGGGTTGCCGACCACGACAAGGTCGGCGTCGTCGGGGACGGTCGCCCCGTCCAGGCCGAAGGGCGGCTCGAGCACGACGTGGTGCACGGGTACCCCCGCCGCGGTCAGCGCCGCCGCCGGCTCGGTGAAGGAAGGCGCAACGATCGCCGCCCGCGCCGGGCGCAGGTTGCTCAACAACGCGAACCCCTCCGCCGCCCCGGCCAGCGGCAGCACTTCGTCGCGGGCTCGCCCGTGCCGCTCGGCGACCGCGTCCTGCGCCGCGTGCACGTCCCGGGCGCCCGGGTAGCGCGCCAGATCCGGCAGCCGCGCGGCCAGCCGGCGCACCAGCCACTCGGGCGGTTGTGCGTGACGGACGTTGACGGCGAAATCCAGCATCCCGGGTGCGACGGCCTGATCACCGTGATAGCGCGCCGCAGGCGGACTCAGGTTCAGACTCGCCATCCGAGAAACACTAGTGGGCCGCTTGGACGGGTGGCAGCGACACCGTCACACCCGCCCGGGATCATCGAGGACAATGGTGAGGTGACAGGCACAACGTCGGCGGATCGCCCGGCTTCCCGCTACCAATCATCGTCCCCGCCCGCCGCGGCTCAGCTGGTGATCTTCGACCTCGACGGCACGCTCACCGACTCCGCGGAGGGGATCGTGGCCTGCTTCCTGCACGCGCTCGAGCACATCGGCGTCGCGGTGCCCGACGGCGACCTGGTGGCGCAGATCGTGGGCCCGCCGATGGACGACACCTTCCGCTCCATGGTGGGCGGGGACGCCGAGCGGGCGATCGCGGCGTTCCGCGCCGAATACGGCAGCCGGGGCTGGGCGATGAACACGCTGTTCGAGGGCATCGAGCCGCTGCTGGCCGACCTGCGCGCCGCCGGTGTCCGGCTGGCCGTGGCCACCTCGAAGCTGGAGCCGACGGCGCGGCGCATCCTCGCCCATTTCGGGCTCGATCAGCATTTCGAGGTCATCGCCGGGGCGAGCCCCGACGGCTCGCGCAAGACCAAGGTCGAGGTGTTGGCGCACGCATTGGAGCAGCTGCAGCCGCTGCCCGAGCGGGTGCTCATGGTCGGCGACCGCAGCCACGACGTGCACGGCGCGGCCGCGCACGGCATCGACACCGTGGTGGTCGGCTGGGGTTACGGCCGGGCCGACTTCCCCGATGGCGCGGTTGCGGCCGGGACCACGGTGGTGACGCACGCCGCGACCATCGACGAACTGCGGGCGGTGTTGGGTGTCTGAGCGCGGGCCGCTGCACATCACGTTCGTCTGCACGGGGAACATCTGCCGGTCGGTGATGGCCGAGAAGATGTTCGCCGACCAGCTGCGGCGCCGCGGCCTGGCTGAGGCGGTGCGGGTGACCAGCGCGGGCACCGGCAACTGGCACGTCGGCGAATGCGCCGACAACCGCGCGACCGACGTGCTGCGCGCGCACGGCTACTCCACCGACCACCGCGCCGCGCAGGTCGACGCCGACCATCTGGCGGCCGACCTGGTGGTGGCGCTGGGCCGCAACCATCTTCGGGTGTTGCGCGAGCTGGGCGTCGACGAGCAGCGGGCGCGGATGTTGCGGTCCTTCGACCCGCGGTCGGGCGCCCACGCCCTCGACGTCGAGGACCCCTATTACGGCGACGCGCATGACTTCGAGGACGTCTTCGCCGTCATCGAGGCCTCGTTACCCGGCCTGCACGCCTGGGTCGACGATCGACTCGCCCGGAACGGGTCCCGCTGATGCCCAGGGTGATGCGCCGGCTGGCGTTCCTGCTTCGGCCCGGTTGGATCGCGCTGGCGCTGGTGGTCGTCGCCTTCACCTACCTGTGCTTCACGGTGCTGGCGCCCTGGCAGCTGGGCAAGCACAACCGGACGTCGCGGGAGAACCGCCAGATCGAGTACTCGCTGAACACCGATCCGGTTCCGATGAAAACACTGCTGCCGCAGCAGGATTCGTCGGCCCCGGACGCGCAGTGGCGCCGCGTGACGGCCACGGGGCGTTACCTGCCCGACGTCCAGGTGCTGGCCCGGTTGCGGGTGATCGAGGGCAAACCGGCATTCGAGGTGCTGGCACCGTTCGTCGTCGATGCCGGACCCACCGTCCTCGTCGACCGGGGTTACGTGCGGCCCGAGCAGGGATCCCACGTCCCGCCGATCCCCCGCCCGCCCCAGGACACGGTCACCGTCACCGCGCGGCTGCGCGACTCCGAGGCCGTCGTCGCGGGCAAGGATCCCTTCGCCCAAGACGGTGTGCAGCAGGTGTATTCGATCAACACCGGCCAGGTCGCGGCGCTGACCAAGGTCCCGCTGGCCGGGTCTTATCTTCAGTTGACCGAGGACCAGCCCGGCGGGCTCGGCGTGATCGGCGTGCCGCACCTCGACGCCGGGCCGTTCCTGTCCTATGGCATCCAGTGGATTTCCTTCGGCATCGTCGCCCCACTCGGATTGGGCTACTTCGCGTATTCCGAGATCCGGGCCCGTCGGCGGGAAAAGCAACAACCGCCGGTGGCCGAGGCGGCTCGGGCTCCGGAGGCCCCGGCGACCGTGGAGGCGAAGCTCGCCGACCGCTACGGCCGCCGTAGATAGCACAGCAGCCCGGCCAGCAGCGCGGCGCCCGCTTGCACCGCCCGTGACAGGGCCACCGCGCGGCGCAGGTCAGCGACCGTCGGCTCGCGGCCGTCCCCCAGGGTGGGCCGGATCTGCAACTCGTGGCGGTACTGGGTGGGCCCGCCGAGGCGCACGCCCAGCGCCCCGGCGAAGGCCGCCTCGACGACGCCGGCGTTGGGGCTGGGGTGACGGGTGGCATCACGGCGCCAGGCCCGCACCGCGCCCGAGGGCGATCCGCTGACGAACGGCGCACACATCACCACCAGTGCCGCCGTGGTCCGCGCGCCGACGTAGTTGGCCGCGTCATCCAATTTCGCTGCGGCCCAGCCGAATCGGGCATAGCGCGCCGAGCGATAGCCGATCATCGAGTCCAAAGTGTTGATGGCGCGGTACGCGAGCACGGCGGGTACCCCGCCCACGGCCGCGCACAGCATGGGCGCCACCTGCGCGTCGGAAGTGTTTTCCGCGACCGATTCCAGCGATGCGCGCGTCAGGCCGGCGCCGTCCAGCCAGGCCGGGTCGCGCCCGCACAGCGACGGCAGCAGCCCGCGCGCGCCCTCGATGTCCCCGCGTTGCAGCAGGTCCGACATCGCCAAGCCGGTGCGCGCCAACGAACTTCCGCCCACCGCCACCCAGGTGGCCGCGGCGGTGGCAGCGATCGACCAGGGCCGGCCAGAGCGGTCGGCCGTCCGTTGCAGCACGGCACCGAGCAAGCCCACGGTCCCGACCAGCACGCCGACGTGCACCACCCCAGCAACCCTGCTGTCGCGGTAGGTCGCGCGCTCCAACTCGGCGGCGGCCCGGCCGAACGCCGCGACCGGATGCCCTCGTGCCGGGTCGCCCAGCGCGACGTCGGCCAGGTAGCCGGCCAGCACGCCCGCCGGCCGGGTCCGCGTCGCAAACACCCCGGCAGCGTCTCATACGTGGTGTACTCGATCCCATGAGGCGACCTCCGCGATGAAGCGGCCCGCGACCCGGGTCGCCGACCTGCTGAACCCGGCGGCGATGTTGTTGCCCGCCGCGAACGTGATCATGCAGTTGTCCATGCCCGGCGTCGGTTATGGGGTGCTGGAAAGTCCTGTGGACAGCGGCAACGTCTACCAGCATCCGTTCAAGCGGGCGCGCACCACCGGCACCTACCTGGCGGTCGCCACCATCGGGACCGAGTCCGACCGCGCGTTGATCCGCGGCGCCGTGGACATCGCGCACCGGCAGGTCCGATCTACCTCGTCAAGCCCGGTGTCCTACAACGCCTTTGACCCCAGGTTGCAGTTGTGGGTGGCCTCGTGCCTGTACCGCTATTTCGTCGACCAGCACGAGTTCCTGCACGGCCCGCTCGACGACACCACCGCCGACGCCGTCTACCTCGACGCCAAGCGGCTCGGCACCACGCTGCAGGTACCCGAGCGCGCGTGGCCGGCGGACCGGTCGGCGTTCGACGAGTACTGGAAGCGCTCGCTCGACGAGCTGCGGATCGACCCGCCTGTACGAGAGCATCTGCGCGGCGTGGCGTCGCTGGTGTTCCTGCCGCGGCCGTTGCGCGTGCTGGCCGGCCCGTTCAACCTGTTTGCGACGACGGGGTTCTTGGCTCCGGAGTTTCGGGCGATGATGCAGCTGGACTGGTCGCCGGGCCGGCAGCGCCGGTTCGAGTGGCTGCTGTCGGCGTTGCGGCTGGCCGACCGGTTGATACCGCACGGCGCCTGGATCTTCGGCTATCGGCTTTATCTGTGGGACATGCGATTTCGTGCGCGACGGAGCTGGCGGATCGTCTAGGCGCGCACCGTCGCGAAGAACGCGCGGACGTCTTCGACGAACAGCTCTGGTTGTTCGAACGCGGCGAAGTGTCCGCCGCGCGGCATGCTTGTCCAATGTGTGATGTTGTAGACCGGCTCGCACCAGCTTCTAGGCGCCTTTAGCAGCTCAGCCGGGAAAGCCGCGACGCCCGTGGGCAATTCGACACGGTCCATCTGCCCCCAGACCTTGAAGCTCTCCCAGTACAGGCGGGCCGAGGAGGCGCCGGTGTCGGTCACCCAATAGACCATCACGTTGTCGAGCAGCTCGTCTCGGGTGAACACGTTTTCCGGATGGCCGTCGCAGTCGGCCCACGCCCAGAACTTCTCGATGATCCACGCCAATTGCCCCACCGGCGAGTCGGCCAGCCCGTAGCCCAGCGTCTGCGGCCGGGTGGACTGCTGCTTGGAGTAGCCGGTTCCCCACTTCCGGTGCTCGGCCAACGCGGCCAGCGCGCGCTGCTCTTCTTGCGTGGGGTTCTTCAGGGACTCCGGCGTGGGCCGCCCGATCGGCATGTTGAGGTGGATGGCCGCGCAGTGGCCCCGGTTTCGGCCGATCTGGGTGGTCACGGCGGCGCCCCAGTCGCCGCCCTGGGCGCCGTAGCGGTCGTAGCCCAGGCGCAGCATCAGCGTCTCCCAGGCCTCGGCGATCTTCTGCACGCCCCAGCCCGCGCGGGTGGGTTTGCCCGAGAACCCGTACCCCGGCAGCGACGGGCAGACCACATGGAAGGCGTCCTCCGCGCGCCCGGACGCCGGGTTGGTCAGCGGCTCGATCACCTTGTGGAACTCCACAATCGAGCCGGGCCAGCCGTGGGTGATCAACACCGGGAACGCGCCGTCGTGCGGCGACCGGTGGTGGACGAAATGAATGTCCAGCCCGTCGATCTCGGTGACGAACTGGTCGAAGCGGTTGAGCGCGGCCTCACGCGAACGCCAGTCGTATTCGTCGGCCCAATAGCCGGCCAGGTCGCGGGTGTAGGCCAGCGGCATGCCCTGGCTCCAGTCGTCCACGCATTCGGCTTCCGGCCAGCGGGTGCGTGCCAGCCGCGATCGCAGGTCTTCCAGGACGTCGTCGGGGACGTCGATGCGAAACGGTTCCACGGGTTGCTTCACGCCCTGAGGCTGCCACACCGCCGGGCCGGCTCGCGAGCGTAACGTCACCGCGAAAATCGGGGGCGAAAGTCGCAGTGCGGTTACGCTCGCGAGCGCTCCCCTACGCACCCCGACCGACAAATATTGGCGATTTCGCTGATGTTTGGTTCTGCGGGCCGCCGCAGGCTGGCTAGCATGAGCGAAACGAGCTGGAAAGACCCTGAGATGGACGCGGTCATGGGCGAGCTTCCGACAGGAACTGTCACGTTGCTGCTGGCCGACGTCGAGGGTTCGACCCGGTTGTGGGAGACCCAGCCCGCGGCGATGCAAGCGGCTATCGCGCGACTCGACCAGACGCTGACGGACGCGGTCGCCGCCCACCACGGTGTGCGGCCCGTCGAGCAGGGCGAGGGCGACAGCTTCGTCATCGCCTTCGCCCGCGCCGCCGACGCGGTGGCCTGCGCGCTGGACCTGCAGCGGGCGCCGCTGGCGCCGATCAAGCTGCGCATCGGCGTGCACACCGGTGACATTCAGCTCCGCGACGAGGGAAACTACATCGGCCCGACGATCAACCGCACCGCGCGGCTCCGCGACCTGGCGCACGGCGGTCAGACGGTGCTCTCGGGCTCGACGGAACCGCTCGTCCTCGACCAGCTACCCGAGGGCGTCACGCTTTCAGACCTCGGCAGCCACCCACTGCGCGACCTCCCGCGGCCGGAACGCGTGGTGCAGCTGTGCCATCCCGATCTGCACAATGAGTTCCCGCCGCTGCGCGTCACCAATACCGTTGAGGTAGAGCGTCTTCCGATGCAACTGACGAGTTTCGTTGGGCGCCAGGCGGAAATCAAGGGCATTCGCGAGGCGCTCGCCGACAACCGGCTAGTGACCCTCACCGGTGCCGGTGGTGCGGGCAAGACCCGGCTGGCGGTGGAGGTCGCCACAGCCATCGCCACGGACTACGCCGACGGCGTTTGGTACGTCGACCTGGCACCGATCACCGATCCCGACATGGCATCGGCGACGGTGGCACGCGTCTTGGGGCTCCCCGACCAGCCGGGCCAACCCACGATGGAACTGTTGCGCCGTTGCATTCGCGATCGTCGCATGCTCATGCTCCTCGACAACTGCGAGCACCTGCTCGACGCCAGCGCCGAGCTGATCACCGGCCTGTTGGGAGGGTGCCCGAGGTTGACATTGCTGACCACCAGCCGCGAGCCGATCGGAGTGGCCGGCGAGGTGAGCTGGCGGGTGCCCTCGCTGTCCCTGGCGGATGAGGCGATCGAGCTCTTCAGCGACCGCGCCCGCAGAACCAGACCCGACTTCCGCGTCACCGCCGCCAACGCCGAGGCCGTGACCGAGATCTGCCGCCGGCTCGACGGCCTTCCGCTCGCGATCGAGCTGGCCGCGGCGCGGGTTCGCGCGCTGTCGCCGGCGGAGATTCTGCACGGCCTGCACGACCAATTCCGCCTCTTGACCGGAGGAGCGCGCACCGCAGTGCGCCGCCAGCAGACGTTGCGCGCATCCGTGGACTGGTCCCACGAACTGCTGTCCGAGCCCGAGCAGGTCCTGTTCCGTCGGTTGGCGGTGTTCTACGGGGGTTTCGATCTCGAGGCGGTCCAGGCCGTGGCCGGCGGCGAGCGCTATCAGGTGCTCGACCAGCTCTCGCTTCTGGTGGACAAGTCCCTCGCCATAGCCGACGACACCCCGCACGGCACCCGCTACCGGCTGTTGGAGACCGTCCGTCAGTACGCGCAGGAAAAGCTCCAGGAGTCCCGCGAGGGCAACGACATCCGCACCCGCCATCGCGACCACTACACCGCGATGGCCGCCATGCTCGGCGCGGCAGAAGGCGGCGACCACCAACGGCGCATCGAGCAGGCGGAAATCGAGATCGACAATCTGCGAGCGGCTTTCGCGTGGAGCCGGGAAAGCTCGGACACCGAACTCGAGCTGACGCTGGCGTCGTCGCTGCTCCCCCTGTGGCTGTCGCGCGGACTGATGCAGGAAGGCTGGAACTGGCTTGTCGCCGCGCTCGCCGATGCGGACGGCGACGCCGCACCGGCGACTCGGGTTCGGGCGTCGGTGGCCAGGGTCGTCCTGGAGTCGTTCCGAGCCATGACCGTCGATCTCGATGACGCCGAGCGAACCCTGGCGGCGGCGCGCGAACTAGGCGACTCCGGGCTGGTGGCTCGCGCGCTGACCGCCTGCGCATGCCGCGCCGCCGACGACCGCGAATTGGCGGTCGCTTACTTCACCGAAGCGGCCGACCTTGCCCGAGACAGCGGCGACTCATGGTGGCTGGGGCAGACGCTGGCTTTGGAGGCGACGTACGCGCTGCTGTTCGGCGAACCGGTCGCGATACCGGCCGCCGCCGAGGAAGCCTCTCGGGTTGCCGACAGGATCGGCGACAAGTTCGTCTCCCGCCAGTGCCGCTACATCATCGGCTGGGCGCACGTCCTGCGCGGCGAACTGTCGCAGGCGCTCACTCAGCTTCGCCAAGTCGACGAGGAGTGCACCGCCGCCGGCGACACGATGTTCTCGATGATCACCGCGTCGGTCAGAGCGTTCGCGCTTGCCTATCAAGGCCACATCGAGGCCGCGGAACAGCAAGCGGAAATCGCCTCCCAACGCGTAACCAACCTTTTTGACGCCTACACGGGAATCGTCTACAGCGCGTCGGCCTTCGTGCAGCTGGCCGCCGGTGACGCCGCTGCGTCTCGGGAGACGTGGGAAGCGGCGCGCGAGCGAACGCGGATGGACCCCCAACTGGCTCCCATGCACCTCTGGTCGGCCCTGGCACCAATGGCTTGCGGTGATCTGGCCGCGGCCCGGCGGTGGGCCGATGACGTCGTGTCCGCGACCGAGGGTTGGAGCCTGGCGGCGGCCTTGATCACACGCGCACGTGTCCGGATCGCGCAGGGTGAGTTCGACGCCGCCGAACGCGATGCCTACGACGCGCTCGACCTGGCCGCGCAGCTGCGGGGCGACCTCCTCATTCCCGTTGCCCTCGACTGCGTCGCCATCACGGCGGCGACTGCCGGAAATCACCCTCGGGCGGCGCGGCTGTTCGGCGCCGCGGAAGCGGCCCGCCGGCGCATGGGCATGGTGCGCTTCAAGGTCCTCGAATCCACCGACGAGGCCGGCATCGCCGCGGCACGGGAAGAGCTGGGCGACAACGACTTCGATGCGGCATGGGCCGAGGGCGCCGCGCTGTCGACCGGGGAGGCCGTCGCCTACGCGCAACGCGGCCGCGGCGAACACACGCGGGCCAGCAGCGGCTGGGCCTCGCTGACCCGCGCCGAGCTCGACGTCGCCAGGCTGGTCAGCGAAGGCCTCGGCAATAAGGATGTCGCTGCGCGGCTGTTCGTCTCACCGCGCACCGTGCAGGCGCATCTCACGCACATCTACACCAAGCTCGGCCTGACCTCGCGCGTACAGCTCGCGCAGGAGGTCGCGCGCCGGGCTGGCTCGCGAGCGTAACGTCACCGCGAAAATCGGGGGCGAAAGTAGCAGTGGCGTTACGCTCGCGACCCAAGGCGAACGAATGAGTGGGCGCGGACGGTATCGAACCGCCGACCGCTGGTGTGTAAAACCAGAGCTCTACCACTGAGCTACGCGCCCGTGCCTCGGGCAGGCTACCCGCACAGTGCCCGCCTACCCAAACCTTCAGCCCCGCAAAGCCGCCAGCGCGTCGATCCACAGCCGCTGGTTGCGGGACTCGCCGGGCTGTTTGCACTCGGCGAACCGGATGACGCCCGAGCGGTCGATGACGAAGGTGCCGCGGTTGGGGTAGCCGGCCTCGTCGTTGAACACGCCGTAGGCCTGGCTGACCTCGCCGTGCGGCCAGAAATCCGACAGCACCGGGAAGGTGAACCCGCTTTCCAGCGACCAGATCCGGTGCGTGGGCGGTGGCCCCACCGAGATGGCCAGCGCCGCGCTGTCGTCGTTTTCGAAGTCGGGCAGATGATCCCGCAGTTGGTCCAGCTCGCCCTGGCAGATGCCGGTGAAGGCCAGCGGGAAGAACACCAACAGGACGTTCTTGGCGCCGCGGTAGGCGCTCAGGGTGACACGCTGTTGGTTCTGGTCGCGCAGTGTGAAGTCCGGGGCGGCGGCGCCGACGGGCAGCATCAACGCTTCCCGGTTCGCGACTTCGGCTGCACCAGTCGGCTGGCGCTCCAGTCACCCAGGTTGACCGACGAGGTCGGCATCAGGCCGGCGGTGGGGGCGGCCTCGGCGATCTCGGCGGGCAGCACGTGGCCGGGCTTGCCGGTCTTGGGGGTCAGCACCCAGATCACGCCGTCTTCGGCCAGCGGGCCGATCGCGTCCATCAGGGTGTCCACCAGGTCGCCGTCCCCGTCGCGCCACCACAACAGCACGACGTCGACTACCTCGTCGGTGTCCTCATCGAGCAACTCACCGCCGGACACTTCCTCGACGTCGGCGCGGATCTCGTCGTCGGTGTCCTCGTCCCAGCCCCATTCCTGGACAACTTGGTCTCGTTGGATGCCCAGTTTGCGAGCGTAGCTCGGGGCGTGATCCGCCGCGACCACCGTGGAGCCTCCTTGCATCTCTCCGCAATCCATCTTGCGCTGTGCGATGGGGATTATCGTCGCACAGCCGCAACCGGGTCGACACTCGCCCTCACGGGGCGCCTCAGAAGGATGCCAGGCAGAGTTTGAGCGCCTTCGTCTTGGCGTCGTTGAGCCGGTCCACTCGCTGATTGAATTCGCCCGTCGCCGCGTGGGTGCCGATAGCGTTGGCCACCCCGCGAGCCGCGTCGATATACGTGTTGAACGCGTCCTTCAGCTGCTGGGACAGCGCATCGTTGAAGCTATTGCTCACCGTGTCGGCGCTGTTGTTCAGCGCGTCGATGGCCGGGCCCTCCGTCGGGCCGGTGCCGCGGCCCGCGTTGAACGCGCCGACGAAGATATTCACTTTGTCGATCGCGTCCTTGCTCGACGTGGCCAGCGTGTCGCACGAGGTGCGCACCGCCCTGGTGGTCAGCGATTGTTGCCGCTGGGACTCGCGGACCCTCGAGGTCGCCGACGATGCGGACACCGACGCGGACACCGACTGCCGATACGCCGGGGCCACCTGGGTGTCGGGTGTGGCCGTGCCGTTGGTGACGGTGGTACACCCCACGATCCCCATCAGCGCCGCAGCGATACATCCGAGCGCCAGACCGCCTCGCCTGGGGAGCCTCCCCGCAAGGACGGCACGCCATCCGATGAGCACGGTTCCTGACGTTACCGGGTGGCTTTCCCGATCGTCCCGCTACGCGCCGGTTCGTGTCCGCCTGGTGAACCTGCATCAGCTACCCGACGTCGGCTGGCCCCGCGAAACGCCGGTGCGGCACGATAGAGGGAGACGGTGCACAGCACCCCGGGGGCACAAGCCCCGCCAACTACAGGAGCAGTGCGTTGACAACCGAGTTCGCACGCCACGATCTGGCCAAAACCCCGAGCAGCGCAGGCGAACCCGACCGCGTTCGGGTGATCCGCGAAGGCGTCGCGTCGTACCTGCCCGACATCGACCCCGAGGAAACCTCGGAGTGGCTGGAGTCGTTCGACGAGCTGCTGGAGCGCTCCGGCCCGTCGAGGGCCCGGTATCTGATGCTGCGGCTGCTGGAGCGGGCCGGCGAGCAGCGCGTCGCCATTCCGGCGCTCACGTCAACCGATTACGTCAACACGATCCCGACCGAACTGGAACCGTGGTTCCCCGGGGACGAGGACGTCGAACGGCGCTTCCGGGCGTGGATCCGATGGAACGCCGCCATCATGGTGCATCGCGCCCAGCGGCCGGGAGTCGGCGTGGGCGGCCACATTTCGACGTACGCGTCGTCGGCGGCGCTCTATGAGGTCGGCTTCAACCACTTCTTCCGGGGCAAATCGCATCCCGGCGGGGGCGACCAGATTTTCATCCAGGGCCACGCATCCCCGGGGATCTATGCGCGCGCCTTCCTCGAGGGCCGGCTCAGCGAGGAGCGGCTCGATGGCTTCCGGCAGGAACACAGCCATGCCGGCGGCGGGCTGCCGTCCTATCCGCACCCGCGGCTGATGCCCGACTTCTGGGAGTTCCCCACCGTGTCGATGGGCCTGGGCCCGCTCAACGCCATCTACCAGGCGCGGTTCAACCACTACCTGCACGACCGGGGCATCAAGGACACCTCCGACCAGCACGTGTGGTGCTTTTTGGGCGACGGCGAGATGGACGAGCCCGAAAGCCGGGGCCTGGCGCACGTCGGGGCGCTCGAGGGCCTGGACAACCTGACCTTCGTCATCAACTGCAACTTGCAGCGCCTCGACGGCCCGGTGCGGGGCAACGGCAAGATCATCCAGGAGTTGGAGTCGTTCTTCCGCGGGGCAGGCTGGAACGTCATCAAGGTGGTCTGGGGCCGCGAGTGGGACGCCCTGCTGCACGCCGACCGCGACGGCGCGCTGGTGAACCTGATGAACGTCACGCCCGACGGCGACTACCAGACCTACAAGTCCAGAGACGGCGGTTACGTGCGCGAGCATTTCTTCGGCCGCGACCCGCGCACCAAGGCGCTGGTTGAGCACATGACCGATTCCGAGATCTGGAACCTCAAGCGTGGGGGCCACGACTACCGCAAGGTGTACGCCGCCTACCGGGCCGCCGTCGACCACAAGGGCCAGCCGACGGTGATCTTGGCCAAGACCATCAAGGGCTACTCGCTGGGCGCGCACTTCCAGGGCCGCAACGCCACCCATCAGATGAAAAAGCTTGCGCTGGAAGACCTTAAATGGTTCCGGGACTCCATGAGGATTCCGATCAGCGACGCGCAGCTGGACGAGGATCCCTACCTGCCGCCCTACTACCACCCCGGCCCCGACGCCCCGGAGATCCGCTACCTGCTCGACCGTCGCCGCACGCTGGGGGGCTTCCTGCCCGAACGCCGCACGAAGGCCAAGGCGCTCAAGCTCCCCGGCCGCGACATCTACGCGGCGCTGAAGAAGGGATCGGGCAGCCAGGAGGTCGCCACCACCATGGCGACCGTGCGTACCTTCAAGGAAGTGTTGCGGGACAAGGAGATCGGTCCGCGAATCGTGCCGATCATTCCCGACGAGGCGCGCACCTTCGGGATGGACTCGTGGTTCCCGTCGCTGAAGATCTACAACCGCCTCGGCCAGCTGTACACCGCCGTCGACGCCGACCTGATGCTGGCCTACAAGGAGAGCGAAAGCGGGCACATCCTGCACGAGGGCATCAACGAAGCGGGCTCGGTGGGCTCGTTCATCGCGGCCGGCACGTCGTATGCGACGCACAACGAGCCGATGATCCCGATCTACATCTTCTATTCGATGTTCGGCTTCCAGCGCACCGGTGACGGCCTGTGGGCCGCCGCCGACCAGATGGCCCGCGGCTTCCTGCTCGGGGCCACCGCGGGGCGCACCACGCTGACCGGCGAGGGCCTGCAGCACGCCGACGGCCACTCGCAGCTGCTGGCAGCCACCAATCCGGCGGTGGTGTCCTACGACCCGGCGTTCGCCTACGAGATCGCCTACATCGTCGAGAGCGGGCTGGCCCGCATGTTCGGGGACAACCCGGAGAACGTGTACTTCTACATCACCATCTACAACGAGCCCTACCCGCAGCCGCCCGAGCCGGAGAACTTCGATCCCGAGGGCCTGCTGCGCGGCATCTACCGTTACCGCGCCGCCACGGAACAGCGCGCGAGCAAGGCGCAGATCCTGGTGTCCGGGGTGGCGATGCCGTCGGCGCTGCAAGCGGCCGAGATGCTGGCCGCCGAGTGGGACGTCGCCGCCGACGTGTGGTCGGTGACCAGCTGGGGCGAACTCAACCGCGACGGCGTCGCCGTCGAGAAGGCCAAGCTGCGTCATCCGGACCGGCCGCCCGGGACCGCCTACGTCACCGAGGCCCTGTCGTCCGCCAGCGGACCGGTGATCGCCGTATCCGACTGGATGCGCGCCGTCCCCGAGCAGATCCGGCCGTGGGTGCCCGGCACCTTCGTCACGCTCGGCACCGACGGTTTCGGCTTCTCCGACACCCGGCCCGCCGCGCGACGCTACTTCAACACCGACGCCGAGTCGCAGGTGGTCGCGGTGCTGGAGGCGTTGGCGCGCGACGGCGAAATCGACCCCTCGGTGCCGGTCGCGGCCGCCCGCCAGTACAAGATCGACGACGTGCAGGCCGCCCCCGAGCAGACGTCCGACCCCGGAGTCGCCTGAATTCGGCCGCCCTCCCTGGCGAGTGTGCGGCCAGGCGCACAGCGGTCGCCCAGTGTGCGGCCCGCCGCACATTCGACCCCGGCAAGGTGAGGTACCGCGCAAAACGCACCCGCACCTTTGGCGGATACTTCCAGAAAAGTGGCGTAGGTTTTAGGCGTGAATGACAACCCGTTCGCCGGCCCGTTTGCCAAGCACCCGCGGTCGCCGCTGGAACTGCTGGACACGGTGCCCGATTCGGTGCTGCGCCGATTGAAGCAGTACTCCGGCCGGCTGGCCACCGAGGCGGTGGCGGTCATGCAGGATCGGTTGCCGTTCTTCGCCGAGTTGGAAGCCTCGCAGCGGGCCAGCGTGGCGTTGGTGGTGCAGACGGCCATCAACAGCTTCGTCGAGTGGATGCAGGACCCGCACAGCAACGTCAGCTACACCGCGCAGGCCTTCGAGTTGGTGCCCCAGGAGCTACAGCGCCGGATCGCGTTGCGTCACAGCGTGGACATGGTGCGCGTCACCATGGAGTTCTTCGAGGAGGTCGTCCCGCTGCTGGCGCGTTCCGAGGAGCAGTTGACCGCGCTGACGGTGGGCATTCTGAAGTACAGCCGCGACCTGGCGTTCGCCAACGCCTCGGCGTACGCGAATGCGGCCGAGGCGCGCGGTACCTGGGACAGCCGGATGGAGGCCAGCGTCGTGGACGCGGTCGTCCGCGGGGACACCGGCCCGGAGCTGTTGTCCCGCGCCGCCGCGCTGAACTGGGACACCACCGCACCGGCGACCGTCGTGGTCGGCACCCCCGCGCCGGGTCGCGACGGGTCGACGGGGACGAGCGACAGCCAACGGGCCAGTCAGCACGTCCGCGACGTCGCCGCCCGCCATGGTCGCGCGGCCCTCACCGACGTGCACGGCACCTGGCTGGTCGCTATCGTGTCCGGCCAACTGTCGCCAACTGACAAATTCCTCGGTGACTTGCTGCATGCGTTCTCCGACGGCCCCGTGGTCATCGGCCCCACGGCGCCCATGCTGACCGCGGCTTACCACAGCGCGAGTGAGGCGATATCCGGGATGAACGCCGTCGGCGGCTGGCGTGGGGCGCCCCGGCCCGTGCTGGCGCGGGAACTCCTGCCAGAACGCGCGCTGATGGGTGACGCCTCGGCGATCGTGGCGTTGCACACCGACGTCATGAGGCCGTTGGCCGACGCCGGCCCCACGCTGATCGAAACCCTTGACGCTTACTTAGATTGCGGCGGCGCGATTGAGGCCTGTGCCAGAAAGTTGTTCGTTCATCCAAACACGGTGCGCTACCGGCTCAAGCGGGTCACCGACTTCACCGGGCGCGATCCCACGCAGCCCCGCGACGCATATGTGCTGCGCGTGGCGGCGACCGTCGGTCAGCTGAACTATCCCACCACTCCCGGAAGCGGCGGGAACAACGCGATGCCACCCGTTCCCCTGCCGGTCAAAGCGCCTGTCGTGAGTCATTCCGGGCAAGAGTGATCCAGGCAACAGGTCGCGGCGCGGTATCGAACATGTAGCTTACGGAGCTGTTTTGTAGGGAGTACACAAAAACCTAAGACGAGGTTCATAATCTGTTACACCCGCCAAAACCGTTTCCACAGTGTTCTCTTAAACACGTGATCGCATTGCTCGCGCCCGGACAGGGTTCGCAGACCGAGGGGATGCTCGCGCCGTGGCTCGACCTGCCAGGTGCCGGGGATCAGCTCGACCTGTGGTCGAAGGCCAGCGGCCTCGACCTCGTCCGGCTGGGCACCACCGCGTCGACGGAAGAGATCACCGACACCGCGGTGACCCAGCCCCTGGTCGTCGCGGCCACCCTGCTGGCCCACCAGGAGCTCGGCAAGCGCGGCCTGCTGGCCCCGGAAACCGAACTCATCGTCGCGGGCCACTCCGTCGGCGAGATCGCGGCCTACGCGATCGCCGGTGTGATGGCCGCCGACGATGCCGTCGCGCTGGCGGCCACCCGGGGCGCCGAAATGGCCAAGGCGTGCGCCCTCGAGCCGACCGGCATGTCCGCGGTGCTCGGCGGTGACGAGGCCGAGGTGTTGATCCGTCTCGAGCAGCTCGACCTGTTCCCCGCCAACCGCAACGCCGCCGGCCAGATCGTCGCCGCCGGCCCGCTGACGGCGCTGGAGAAGCTGGCCGAGGACCCGCCGGCCAAGGCCCGCATCCGCGCCCTCGGAGTGGCCGGTGCGTTCCACACCAAGTACATGGCTCCGGCCCTCGACCGCTACGCCGCCGCTGCGGCCGCCGTCGCGACCGCCGAGCCGACCGCCACGCTGCTGTCGAACCGCGACGGACAACCCGTCGCCTCCGCGGCGGCGGCGATGGAGGCGCTGGTCGCGCAGCTGACCCAGCCGGTGCGCTGGGACCTGTGCACGGCGACCATGCGTGACCGGCAAATCACGGCGGCCGTGGAATTCCCCCTGCGGGCACTCTCACCGGTATCGCCAAACGCGAACTTCGGGGGGTTACGACCCGCGCCGTCAAGGCACCCGCAGACCTGGACGCATTGGCCGAACTTTAAAGCCGCATCCAGTACAACCACATAACGCTCTAAAGAACGCTCTGTTCGATTAACAAAACACATTACGAAGGGAAGACGCTGTGGCCGTCAGTCAGCAAGAAATCATCGCCGGTATCGCGGAGATCATCGAAGAGGTCACCGGTATCGAGCCGTCCGAGGTCACCCCGGAGAAGTCGTTCGTCGACGACCTGGACATCGACTCGCTGTCGATGGTTGAAATCGCTGTGCAGACCGAGGACAAGTACGGCGTGAAGATCCCGGACGAGGACCTCGCCGGTCTGCGCACCGTCGGTGACGTGGTCACCTACATCCAGAAGCTCGAGGAAGAGAACCCCGAGGCCGCCGAGGCCCTGCGCGCCAAGCTGGAGACGGACAACCCCGACGCCGCCGCCAACGTCAAGGCGAGGATGGAAGCGGACAAGTGAGCAAGCCTTCCACTGCTAATGGCGGTTACCCCAGCGTTGTGGTAACCGCCGTCGCGGCGACGACATCGATCGCGCCGGACATCGAGAGCACGTGGAAGGGTTTGTTGGCCGGCGAAAGCGGCATCCGCGTCCTCGAAGACGAGTTCGTCACCAAGTGGGACCTGCCCGTCAAGATCGGTGGCCACCTCAAGGAGCCCATCGACGAGCACATGAGCAGGCTGGATCTGCGGCGCATGTCGTACGTCCAGCGGTTGGCCAAATTGCTGAGCGGTCAGCTCTGGGAGAGCGCCGGCAGCCCGGAGGTCGATCCCGACCGGTTCTCGGTCGTGGTCGGCACGGGTCTGGGTGGCGCCGAGCGGGTCATCGAGAGCTACGACCTGATGAACGAGGGCGGGCCCCGCAAGGTGTCGCCGCTGGCCGTTCAGATGATCATGCCCAACGGCGCCGCGGCGGTGGTGGGCCTGCAGCTCGGGGCGCGCGCCGGGGTGATCACCCCGGTGTCGGCCTGTTCGTCGGGCTCCGAGGCCATTGCCCACGCCTGGCGCCAGATCGTCATGGGCGACGCGGACGTCGCCGTCTGCGGTGGCGTCGAGGGTCTCATCGAGGCGCTGCCCATCGCGGCGTTCTCCATGATGCGGGCCATGTCGACCCGCAACGACGAGCCCGAACGTGCATCGAGGCCGTTCGACAAGGACCGTGACGGCTTCGTGTTCGGCGAGGCCGGGGCCATGCTGCTCATCGAGACCGAGGAGCACGCCAAGGCCCGCGGCGCGACGCCGCTGGCCCGGTTGCTGGGTGCCGGCATCACGTCCGACGCCTTCCACATGGTGGCTCCGGCCGCCGACGGCGTGCGTGCCGGTCGCGCAATGACGCGCGCGCTGGAATTGGCGGGCCTGTCCCCTAAGGACGTCGACCACGTCAACGCGCACGGGACGGCGACACCGATCGGTGACAGCGCCGAGGCCAACGCCATCCGGGTCGCCGGCTGTGAGCACGCGGCGGTGTACGCACCGAAATCCGCACTGGGCCACTCGATTGGCGCGGTTGGTGCGCTGGAATCTGTCCTCACGGTATTGAGCCTTCGGGACGGCGTGATACCGCCAACACTGAATTACGAAACCCCTGATCCCGAGATCGACCTTGATGTTGTCGCGGGCGAACCTCGCAACGCCGATTTGCGTTACGCAATCAACAACTCGTTCGGATTCGGTGGCCACAACGTGGCGCTCGCCTTCGGGCGGTACTGAGCACGGCGTCCGGCGACGATGCGGGCCGCAAGCGGCCCGAGGAGGAGCCGGACAAGTACGGAAAGGAACGTTCGCAACACCTATGACAGAGCTGGTTACCGGGAAAGCTTTCCCCAATGTGGTCGTCACCGGCATTGCCATGACGACCGCACTGGCAACCGACGCGGAAAACACGTGGAAGTTGTTGCTCGACGGCCAGAGTGGAATCCGCACCCTCGATGACCCGTTTGTCGAGGAATACGACCTGCCGGTCCGCATCGGCGGGCACCTGTTGGAGGAATTCGACCACCAGCTGACTCGTATCGAGCTGCGCCGGTCGGGATACCTGCAGCGGATGTCCACCATTCTGGGCCGGCGGGTATGGGAGAACGCCGGCTCGCCGGAGGTCGACACCAACCGGTTGGCGGTGTCCATCGGTACCGGCCTGGGCTCGGCCGAAGAGCTCGTCTTCGGGTATCAAGAGATGCACGAGCGCGGGTACCGAGCGATGTCCCCGCTGACCGTGCAGAAGTACATGCCCAACGGCGCGGCCGCGGCCGTCGGGCTGGAACGGCACGCCAAGGCCGGGGTGATGACGCCGATATCAGCGTGTGCATCCGGTTCGGAGGGCGTTGCCCGTGCCTGGCAGCAGATCGTGCTCGGCGAGGCCGACGTGGCGATCTGTGGCGGCGTGGAAACGAAGATCGAGGCGGTGCCCATCGCCGGGTTCGCCAATATGCGCATTGTGTTGTCCACCAATAACGACAACCCCGCCGGTGCGTGTCGCCCCTTCGACAGGGACCGCGACGGTTTCGTGTTCGGCGAAGGCGGCGCGCTGATGGTGATCGAGACCGAAGAGCACGCAAAGGCGCGTGGCGCGAATATCCTGGCCCGGATCATGGGGGCCAGCGTTACCTCGGACGGCTTCCACATGGTGGCGCCGGATCCCGACGGGGTGCGCGCCGGGCATGCGATGAGTCGGGCGATTGAGCTCGCTGGCCTCACTCCGGCCGATATCGGCCACGTCAACGCCCACGCCACCGGTACCCAGGTCGGCGACCTAGCCGAGGCCAAGGCCATCAACAACGCCCTGGGCAGCTACAAGCCGGCGGTCTACGCGCCCAAGTCCGCCCTGGGCCACTCGGTCGGCGCGGTGGGCGCGGTCGAGTCGATCCTGACGGTGCTCGCCTTGCGGGACCAGGTCGTTCCGCCGACGCTGAACCTCGAAAACCTCGACCCGGAGATCGATCTGGACGTGGTGGCCGGTAAGCCGCGGCCGGGCAACTACCAGTACGCAATCAACAACTCGTTTGGATTCGGCGGACACAACGTCGCGATCGCCTTCGGGCGGTACTGACCCCCCGCTTCCTCACCACAGAGAGCACCCTCGGAACAGGAGACCTGCGATGACGATCATGGCCCCCGCGTCGGTTGGCGAGTCGCTCGACCCCAGGGACCCGTTGCTGCGTCTGAGCAACTTCTTCGACGAGGGCAGCGTCGAGCTGCTGCACGAGCGTGACCGCTCGGGTGTGCTTTCGGCGTCGGGCACCGTGAACGGTGTGCGCGCCATCGCCTTCTGCACGGACGGGACCGTGATGGGCGGCGCCATGGGTGTCGAGGGCTGCGCGCACATCGTCAACGCCTACGACACCGCCATCGAGGAGCAGAGCCCGATCGTGGGTATCTGGCACTCCGGTGGGGCGCGCCTGGCCGAGGGTGTGAAGGCGCTGCACGCGGTCGGGACGGTGTTCGAGGCGATGATTCGCGCGTCCGGTTACGTCCCGCAGATCTCGGTGGTCGTCGGTTTCGCCGCCGGGGGCGCCGCGTACGGCCCGGCGCTGACCGACGTCATCGTGATGGCGCCGGAAAGCCGGGTGTTCGTCACCGGGCCCGACGTGGTGCGCAGCGTCACCGGCGAGGACGTGGACATGGCGTCCCTCGGCGGCCCGGAGACTCACCACAAGAAGTCCGGGGTGTGCCACATCGTCGCCGACGACGAGCTCGACGCCTACGAGCGTGGCCGCCGCCTGGTCGGATTGTTCAGCCAGCAGGGGCATTTCGACCGCACCAAGGCCGAGGCCGGTGACACCGACATCCACGCGCTGCTGCCGGAATCGGCTCGGCGGGCCTACGACGTGCACCCGATCGTGACCGCGATCCTGGACGCCGAGACCCCATTCGACGAGTTCCAGGCGAATTGGGCGCCGTCGATGGTGATCGGTCTGGGCCGGCTGTCGGGCCGCACGGTCGGCGTCCTGGCGAACAACCCGCTGCGACTCGGTGGCTGCCTGAACTCCGAAAGCGCCGAGAAGGCAGCACGATTCGTGCGCCTCTGCGACGCGTTCGGTATCCCACTGGTGGTGATCGTGGACGTGCCGGGCTATCTGCCCGGTGTCGACCAGGAGTGGGGCGGCGTGGTACGCCGCGGTGCGAAGCTACTGCACGCGTTCGGCGAGTGCACGGTTCCGCGTGTCACGCTGGTCACCCGAAAGACCTACGGCGGGGCCTACATTGCCATGAACTCCCGGTCGCTCAACGCGACCAAGGTGTACGCCTGGCCGGACGCCGAGGTGGCTGTCATGGGCGCCAAGGCCGCCGTCGGCATCCTGCACAAGAAGAAGCTGGCCGCCGCGGCCGATCATGAGCGCGAAGCGCTGCACGACGAGCTGGCGGCCGAGCACGAGCGGATCGCCGGCGGTGTGGACAGCGCCATCGAGATCGGTGTGGTCGACGAGAAGATCGACCCGTCGCACACCCGCAGCAAGCTCACCGAGGCGCTGGCCCAGGCGCCGGTTCGCCGCGGTCGCCACAAGAACATCCCGCTGTAGTTCTCAGCGTCCACGTCGTTCGTTCCGCACCGCTACCTAACGGCGCAGGATCGTAGTAAGCGCCTGGCGCAGTTCGCCTTCAGGGTCCGCGGGCAGCGCGTCGGCGCGCCAGCCGACGAAATCGTCCGGGCGGATCAACAGCGCCCCTTCAGGGGCGAGTCCGGTGACCGCCCCCCACTCGTCGCTATAGACGCGCTGCGCGGCTACCGACGCCGAAGCCGCAGCGGCACACCAGCGCTCGTCGCCGGTCAACACGGTGAACCCCGAGCCCAGCAGGTCGAGTGTCGACACACCGTCGCGCACCCACACATGCGGAACCCGGGTGCCGGGCTGCGCGCGCAACTCCCCCACCAGTTGGACCGTGTCCGGCTCCGCCGGGCCGTTCATAACGGCCCCCGAGTGGTAGCGGTATCCGATGAGCAACTCGAACATCGAGCATTCTTCCTCGGCCGGCAGTTGTGGCCGGTCGTCGCTGAGCGGGAGCACGGCAAGCGTCGGGCCGGTCAGCGACTGGCGGGCCGCGAACCGCCCCACCGGGTGGCGCTCGGCGTGGTAGGTCTCCAACAAAGCGGGACCGGCGGTCCCGTCCAACACGGCGGCGAGCTTCCACGCCAAGTTGTGCGCACTCTGGATGGCCGTGTTGGCTCCGCCGGCCTTGAACGGTGGCATGGTATGCGCCGAATCCCCGACGAGAAACGCTCGGCCACAACTGAATTGATCGGCCACCTGTTCGTACGGTTGCCAGGCCGCGACGTCGATGATGTCGATATCCGTCGGCTCGCCCATCGCCTTGGTGAGCAGATCGCGGCACCGCTGCGGTGTGAACTGGTCCGCAGTCTCCCCTTTGGCGGGAAAGTACATGGTGATGAACATCCCGAGGTCGCCTTCCACCACCAGGAAGATGCCATCCACATCGGCGCTTTTGACTTGCACGGCATCGCCATCGGCCAGGCCCGCAACGAATTTCCTCCAGGGCGCCCGGAAGTAGATGAAGACGACGTAGATCGGCAGCGCGCCGTAGCCGGAGGTGGTGATCCCAAGCCAGTTTCGGATCGGGCTGTGCACACCGTCGGCGCCGACGAGGTAGTCCGCGCGGACAGTCTCCGACCGTCCCGAGTCCCGCTCGCGCACCACCGCGGTGACGCCCGACGCGTCCTGCTGGAGCGACACCACTTCCATCCCGTAGCGCACTTCGCCGCCCCGGCGGCGGGTTTCGGCGAGCAGGATCGGCTCCAGCCTGCTCTGCGGGCAGTACTGCGCCGCGGGCTCAGGGCTGAGCGCGTCAAGTCCCGCGAAGACCGCATCGATATCGATGGCCGGCTTTTCCTCGGCGCTGTTGAGCGCCGGCTTGACCATCATGGCCGAGACGTGATCGGCGACCGCGTGCACCTCGTCCGCCAGGCCGAGGCCGCGCAGGATCTCCAGGCTGCGGAAGCTCAGATTGCGGGCCTTCGGGTAGATGAACGTCTCGCGCCGCCTCTCCACCAAAAGCGGGCGGATCCCGTGTTTGGCCAGCAGCGCGGAAGTGGCCAGGCCGCCGGCGCCGGCGCCGACGATGAGCACGGGAACGCGCGTGGTCGTCATCCGGTAAATGATAGTAACTGTCATTAGATATTACCAGTCAGAATCCGCTGCAGCGCGGCGTGGGTGAGCTGGTGGCGTCCTAGCCGTACCGCGCCACGAATTCCTCCGCCACCGCCACCACCCGCTCGCGGTCGGACTCCACCAACCCGATGCGAGTCCGCCGGTCCAGGATGTCGGAGGCATCCAGCGCGCCCTCGTGGGTGATCGCGTACTCGAATTCCGCCCTGGTGACGTCGATGCCCTCGGCGACCGGCTCGGTCGGGCGCTTGCAGGTGGCGGTGGCGACGACCTTGGCCGCCTCGGCGCCGTACCGCCGCAGCAGCGAAGCCGGCAACCCGGCGGCCTGACTCGAGCCTGTCGCCCCCGGGTTGGCGGGCGCCCCGATCAGCGGCAGGTTGTGGGTCCGGCACTTCGCCGCGCGCAGGTGCCGCACACGGATGGCGCGATCCAGCACGTCTTGCGCCATGTAGCGGTATTCGGTCAGCTTGCCGCCGATCACGCTGATGATCCCGGACGCCGACTCCACGACGGCGTGTTCGCGCGAGACGTCGGCGGTGCGACCCTCGCCGGTGTCGATCAGCGGCCGCAGTCCGGCGTATGCACCGATGACGTCGGTGTGGCCGAGCGCGACCCCCAACGCGGTGTTGACCGTGTCCAGCAGGAAGGTGACCTCGTCCGCCGACGGGGTGGGCACGTCCGGGATCGGTCCGGGAGCGGCTTCGTCGGTCAGCCCCAGGTAGACCCGGCCCAGCTGCTCGGGCATGGCGAACACGAACCGATTGAGCTCACCGGGAATCGGAATCGTCAGCGCGGCAGTGGGATTGCCGAAAGCACCGGCGTCGAACACCAGATGGGTGCCGCGGCTGGGCCGCAGCCGCAGCAACCCGTCGATCTCGGCCGCCCACACCCCGGCCGCGTTGATGACCGCGCCGGCCGAGACGTCGAACGACTGCCCGGTGCGCTGGTCGGTCAACCGCACCGAGGTGCCGGTGGCCTCCGATGCCGCCACATAGGTCAGGATCCGGGCGCCGTGCTGCGCGGCGGTCCGCGCGACCGCGGCGACCAGACGGGCGTCGTCGATCAGTTGCCCGTCGTATGCCAGCAGGCCGCCGTCCAGGCCGTCACGCCGGACGGTCGGCGCCATCTGCACGACGCGCTCGGCCCCGATTCGGCGCGACCGGGGCAGGGTCGACGACGGCGTGCCCGCAAGCATCCGCAACGCGTCCCCGGCCAGAAATCCGGCACGCACCAGCGCGCGTTTGCCCCCGCTCAAGGACGGCAGCAGCGGAACCAATTGCGGCATCGCTTGGACGAGATGGGGGGCGTTGCGGGTCATCAGGATTCCGCGTTCGACGGCGCTGCGCCGGGCGATTCCGACGTTGCCGCTCGCCAGGTAGCGCAGGCCGCCGTGGACCAGTTTGGAACTCCAGCGGCTGGTGCCGAACGCCAAGTCGTGCTTTTCCACCAGCGCCACCCGCAGCCCACGTGACGCGGCATCCAGGGCGATGCCGGTGCCGGTGATGCCGCCGCCGATCACGACGAGGTCCAGCGGCTCACCCTCGGCGAGCGCCGTCAGGTCGGCCGCGCGGCGGGCGGCGTTCAGCGCGGTGGGGTCGGGTATCACGCCAGGTATCCGTTCAGCGAGTAGGCGAGTTCGCCGGCCAGCGTGTCGGCGTCCAGGATCGGTTCGACGATCTGCGCCGATTGAATGGTCGACTGGGCGATCAGCAACACCATGGTGGCCATCTGGACGGGGTCACCGGCGCGGACGCTGCCGTTGCGCTGGGCCACCCGCAGCCGGGCGGCCAGGGCGTCGATCAGCATGTGCTGGCTGGTGCCGAGCCGTTCGGTGATGTAGATCGGGGCGAGCTCCGAGTGCAGGACCGACATGACGAGCCGGTCCCGCCGCAGCAGGTTGGCCACCGCAACGATCTGTCGCACAAGCGATTCCCGGTCGTCCCCGAGCAGGGGCGCGTCACGCATCGCCTCGGTGACGTGTCGGGTCAGCAGCGCCGCCACGATCGATTGCGTGTCCGGCCAGCGCCGGTACACCGTGGGCCTGCTGACTCCGGCGCGTCGCGCGATTTCGGCCAGCGTCACCCGGTCGACGCCGAAATCGACCACGCAGCTGGCTGCT
Source organism: uncultured Actinomycetota bacterium (assembly GCA_963820045.1). Lineage (GTDB taxonomy): Bacteria > Actinomycetota > Actinomycetes > Mycobacteriales > Mycobacteriaceae > Mycobacterium. The sequence goes on along the minus strand of CAWFYN010000004.1, from coordinate 383,996 downwards.
GCCGCGAGGATGCGCTCGCCCGTGTCCACCTGAGTGTGAGCGTTACCGATTGACAGCATGTGTAATACTGTAACGCATGACGCGACCCGAGGATCTCCTCCCCCCGATGAAATGGAACGCGTGGGGAGATCCCGCCACGGCCAAGCCGCTCTCCGAGGGCGTTCGGGCGCTACTGAAACAGGCCGTGGGCGTGGAGGATTCCGCCGCGGCCGAACTCGATCCCGATCAGGTGCGCATGCGCCCGTCGGCGCTGCCGGAGGCGGATCGCGAGGCGCTGGCCGAGATCGTCGGCGCGCCCTACTGCCGCACCGGCGACCGGGACCGGTTGCTGCACGCCGGCGGCAAGTCCACGCTCGACCTGCTGCGCCGCAAGGACACCGGCGTGCAGGATGCGCCCGACGCCATCCTGCTGCCCGGCCCTCCCGACGGCGAAGACGCCGTCGCCGCGGTCCTGCGCTACTGCTCCGAACACGGCATCGCCGTCGTCCCCTTCGGTGGCGGCACCAGCGTGGTCGGCGGTTTGGATCCCATCCGCGGTGACTTCCAAGCCGTGGTGTCCCTGGACCTGCGCCGCTTCGACCAACTGATCTCCCTCGACGACGTGTCCGGCCAGGCCGTGTTCGGGGCCGGCGTCACCGGGCCGGATGCGGAGCGTTTGCTTGGTGCCCAGGGCTTTTCGCTCGGACACCTGCCGCAGAGCTTCGAATACGCGACCATCGGAGGCTTCGCCGCGACGCGCTCGTCCGGACAGGATTCAGCCGGCTATGGCCGGTTCAACGACATGGTGCGGGGGCTAAGGGTGGTCACTCCAGTGGGCACCATGGATCTCGGCCGCGCGCCGGAGTCCGCCGCGGGCCCCGACCTGCGTCAGCTGATCATCGGCTCGGAGGGCACCCTCGGGGTCATCACCCAGGTGCGGCTGCGGGTGCACCGGGCCCCGGAAACCGCCCGCTACGAGGCGTGGTCGTTCCCCGACTTCGAGACCGGGGCCGCGGCCCTGCGCGCCGTGACCCAAACCGCCACCGGCCCCACCGTCGTCCGGCTCTCCGACGAGGCCGAGACGGGGGTCAACCTGGCCACCACCGAGGCGATCGGCGAAAGTCAGATCACCGGAGGTTGCCTGGGCATCACCGTGTTCGAGGGCACCAACGAACACGTCGAAAGCCGACATGCCGAGACCAGCGCCCTGCTGGCGGCCCACGGCGCAACGTCGCTGGGCGAAGCGCCCGCGCGCGCCTGGGAGCGCGGCCGGTTCGGCGCGCCGTATCTGCGTGACTCGCTGCTGTCGGCGGGTGCGCTCTGCGAGACACTCGAGACCGCCACCGACTGGTCCAACATTGCCGCGCTCAAAGCCGCTGTGACCCAAGCACTTACCGATGCGCTGGCCGCGACCGGCACACCGGCGCTGGTGATGTGCCACATCTCGCACGTCTACCCCACCGGCGCGTCGTTGTACTTCACCGTCGTCGCCGGGCAGCGCGGCAATCCGATCGAACAATGGAAGGCCGCGAAAAAAGCCGCGTGCGACGCGATCATGGCCACCGGCGGGACGATCACCCACCACCATGCCGTCGGCGCCGACCACCGGCCCTGGATGCGTGACGAGGTGGGCGAGCTGGGGGTGCAGGTCTTGCGCGCGGTCAAGGCGACGCTGGACCCGTCCGGAATCCTCAACCCCGGCAAGCTGATTCCATGAATCGGTGCGAGATCGGGAAGGTGATCGCGCTGACCAATCCCGTCTCGGGGCACGGCGCGGCCATCCGGGCGGCACAGCTCGCGATCGCGCGGCTGCACCACCGCGGGGTCGAGGTCATCGAGATCATCGGCGACGACGCGCAAGACGCCCGATACCTGGTGAGCGCGGCACTCGAGAAGGGTGCCGACGCGGTGATGGTGACCGGCGGTGACGGCGTCGTCTCCAACGCGCTGCAAGTGCTCGCGGGCACCGACGTCCCGATGGGCATCGTGGCGGCGGGGACGGGTAACGACCACGCCCGTGAATTCGGGCTTCCCACAAAGGATCCCGAAGCCGCGGCGGACATCATCGTCGACGGCTTTACGGAAACCGTCGATCTGGGCCGGATTCAGTGCGGCGACGGCCGCGAAAAGTACGAGAAGTGGTTCGGCACGGTGGCCGCCACCGGGTTCGACTCCCTGGTGACCGATCGGGCCAACCGGATGACCTGGCCGCACGGGCGATTGCGGTACTACCTCGCGATGCTCGCCGAACTATCGCAACTGCGGCTCTTGCCGTTCCGCATGGTGCTCGACGGCACCAAGGAGATCGATGTCGACATCACGCTGGCGGCCTTCGGCAATTCCCGCAGCTATGGCGGGGGCCTGCTGATCTGTCCCAATGCCGATCACACCGACGGCCTGCTCGACATCACCATGGTGCACGAGGCCTCACGGACGAAGCTGGTCCGCCTGTTCCCCACCGTGATGAAAGGCACCCACGTCAACCTCGCCGAGGTGAGCACGACGCGGGCCCAATCGATCCACGTCGAGTGCCCCGGTATCAACGTCTACGCCGACGGCGACTTCGCGTGCCCACTGCCCGCCGAGATCACCGCGGTCCCGGGCGCGCTGCGGATCCTGCGCCGGGGCCGGGGCTGAGGACCGCGGGCCTCAGCCGACTCCCTGGCTGAGCCAGGTCACCTCGCCGACCTCGCCGCCGTCGCGGTACGCCTCGAGGGCGTCGTCCCACGCCGTTCCCAGCACGGTGTCCAGCTCGGCGGCCAGGGTGTCGGCGCCCTGCGCCATCAGCGCTCGCAGCCGCATCTCCCCGACCATGACGTCGCCGTTGGCGCTCATCGGCCCGCTCCACAGGCCGAGCTGCGGGGTGTGGCTGAACCGGTGGCCGTCGACTCCGGGGCTGGGGTCCTCGGTGACCTCGAACCGCAGCACGGACCAGGAGCGCAGGGCGTTGGCCAGCCTGGCGCCGGTGCCCACGGGACCGACCCAGTTGGTGACCGCGCGCAGCTGTCCGGGCATGGCCGGCTGCGGCGTCCACGTGAGGTTCGCCTTCGCCCCAAGGGTCGACGACAACGCCCACTCGACATGCGGGCATACCGCCGCGGGCGAGGCGTGCACGTACACCACGCCAGTCGTCACGTCGGCGAATTGATTCGACGCACGCATATCCTGCTCCTTCGGTTCCGCGAGGGACGTCTTCCCCAACGACCTGGCGGGACCTGGCAAGCAGGATGTCTAACTTTTTGTGTGTCGTGCGTGTCTATTGTGCCTTGTGATGCCCATGTTGCGCTAGTGTGCATTTTCCATTAGCCGTATTCGGCTATCACCGCGTCGGAAATCGCCGGCCACGGCCGCAGCGCCCACTCGCCGAAATCGCGGTCGGTAAGGGCCACCAGTGCCAGGTCCCGTTCGGGATCTGCCCAGATGAAACCACCTGCCTGGCCGAAATGACCGTACGTTCGCGGCGAGTTTTGCGCGCCGGTCCAGTGCGGCGATTTCGCGTCCCGGATCTCGAAACCCAGCCCCCAGTCGTTGGGGCGCTGGACGCCGTAGCCGGGCAGCACGCCGTCCAGGCCGGGAAATTGCACCGTCGTCGCCTCGGCGTGCAGCTCGGCCGAGACGGTCGCCGGGCGCAGCAGGTCCGCGCCGAAAGCCGCCAGGTCCGCCACCGTGGACGTCGCCCCGAACCCGGCGGCCGACGCGCCGCCGTCCAGCCGGGTGGCCGCCATGCCCAGGGGTTCGCACACCGCCTCGGTCAGGTAGCGCCCGAATTCGATGCCCGACTCGCGCTCCACGGTCTGGGCCAGCACGGTGAAGCCGTGGTTGGAGTAGATGCGCCGTGTCCCCGGTGCGGCCAACACGTGATCGGAGTGCAAGGCCAGGCCCGACGCGTGCGCCAGCAGGTGCCGGATGGTGGAGCCGGGCGGGCCGGCGGTGTCGTCCAGCTCGACGACACCCTCTTCGACGGCGACGTGCACGGCCCGGGCCACCAGCGGCTTGGTCACCGAAGCCAGCGCGAACACCCGCTCGGTGTCGCCGTGGCCGGCCAGCACCCCGTCGGGTCCGATCACCGCCGCGGCGGCGGCCTCCACCGGCCAGTCGGCCAGGGCCGCCAGGGCGTCGTGACCGCGCATCACTTCCTGGCGATGTAGTAGTTGTTGATCGGGTCCGACTCGATCTCGGCCACCCGCACGTCGCCAAAGCCGGCGTCGGCCAGCATCGCGGTGGCCAGCTGCGTCCCCCAGGCGGTTCCCAGGCCGGCGCCGTCGAGCGCCAGTGACACCGTCATGCAGTGCATCAGCGACGTGGTGTACAGGTAGGTGCTCATCGGAACGCCGACGTTGTCCTCGAGCCGGCTGGACGCCTTGATGTCGGCCATCAGCAGGACGCCACCGGGCCGCAGGGCGCGGTAGATGTTCTCCAGCACCCGCGCCGGCTGGGCCTGGTCGTGGATGGCGTCGAACACGGTGATGACGTCGTAGGCGTCCGGCTTGTCGAGCTGCGCCAGGTTGTGGCTTTCGAAGGTCGCGTTGGTCAGACCGAGGTCAGCCGCTTCGCGGGCGCCGACGGCGATCGCCTCGTCGGAGAAGTCGATGCCGGTGAAGCGGCTGGCCGGGAACGCCCCTGCCATCACGTTGATCGCGTGGCCACTGCCGCAGCCGAAATCCGCCACGTCGGCCCCCGAGCGCAGGCGATCCACCAGCCCATCGACCAGCGGCAGCACCGTGTCGACGAGGGCGCTGTCGTACACCACACCGCTCTGCTCGGCCATCAGCGCGTGGAAGCGCGGGAACTCGCGGTAGTGCAGGCCGCCGCCGTCGCGGAAGCAATCGATGATTTTCTGTTCGACTTCGGCGAGCAGGGGGACGAACAGGGTCACCAGGGCCAGGTTGTCCGGCCCCGCGGCACGGGTCAGCACACCGGCGCGGTGCGCGGGCAACGAGTAGGTGGCGGTGTCGGCGTCGTACTCGACGACCCGCCCGGTCGTCATGCCGGCCAGCCACTCCCGCACGTAGCGCTCGTTGAGGCCCGCCGCCTCGGCGATCTGCGCGCTGGTGGCCGCGGCAAGCCCGGCCAACGTGTCGAGCAGGCCGGTCTGATGCCCGATGCTCAGCAGCAGCGTCAGGCTGGCGCCGTCGATGGCCGCGGCGATTCGTTCGCTGAATTCGTCACCGGTTTCGGAGGCGGTCTCGCTTGATGCCGTCACGCTCAGCGACGCTACACCCGGCGCATGGGCGGACGGGCGGATGCGAAATGTATGGCGGCCGCCAGTAGGTTGGTGGCCATGAGTCAGACAGTGCGCGGCGTGATTTCACGAAAGAAGGGCGAACCCGTCGAACTGGTGGACATCGTCGTCCCGGACCCCGGGCCCGGTGAGGCACTGGTCGACGTCATCGCGTGCGGGGTGTGCCACACCGACCTGACCTACCGCGAGGGCGGCATCAACGACGAGTACCCCTTCCTGCTCGGCCACGAGGCCGCCGGCCGGGTCGAGGCGGTCGGCCCGGGTGTGACCGCGGTCGAGCCGGGCGACTTCGTGATCCTGAACTGGCGGGCCGTCTGCGGCCAGTGCCGGGCCTGCAAGCGCGGCCGCCCGCAGCTGTGTTTCGACACCTTCAACGCCGCGCAGAAGATGACGCTGACCGACGGCACGGAACTGACGCCCGCGCTGGGCATCGGGGCGTTCGCCGACAAGACGCTGGTGCACGCCGGTCAGTGCACCAAGGTCGATCCCGCCGCCGACCCGGCCGTGGCGGGCCTGCTCGGCTGCGGGGTGATGGCGGGCATCGGCGCGGCGATCAACACCGGCGGCGTCACCCGCGACGACACGGTCGCGGTGATCGGCTGCGGCGGCGTCGGCGACGCCGCGATCGCCGGCGCGGCGCTGGTGGGGGCCAGGCGGATCATCGCGGTGGACACCGACGACACCAAACTCGACTGGGCCCGCAAGTTCGGCGCCACCCACACCGTCAACGCCCGCCAGGCCGATGTCGTCGAGGCGATCCAGGACCTCACCGACGGGTTCGGGGTCAACGTGGCGATCGACGCCGTCGGGCGGCCCGAAACGTGGAAGCAGGCCTTCTATGCCCGTGACCTCGCGGGAACCGTTGTGCTGGTGGGTGTTCCGACGCCCGACATGAAGCTCGACATGCCGCTGATCGACTTCTTCAGCCACGGCGGGTCGCTGAAGTCGTCGTGGTATGGCGATTGCCTGCCCGAACGCGACTTCCCCACCCTGATCGACCTGTATCTGCAGGGCCGGCTGCCGCTGGAGAAGTTTGTCTCCGAGCGAATCGGGCTAGACGGAATCGAGGAGGCCTTTCACAAGATGCACGGCGGCAAGGTATTGCGTTCGGTGGTGGTGCTCTGATGGTCGCGATCGATCGGGTGGTGACCCATGGCACCTTCGAACTCGACGGCGGCAGTTGGGAAGTCGACAACAACATCTGGCTGATCGGCGACAACTCCAACGTTGTGGTGTTCGACGCCGCCCACGACGCGGCACCGATCGTCGAAGCGGTGGGCGGCCGCCATGTGGTGGCGGTGGTGTGCACGCACGGCCACAACGACCACGTGACGGTCGCACCGGAACTCGGCAAGACACTCGACGCGCCGGTCCTCCTGCATCCGGCCGACGAGGTGCTGTGGCGAATGACGCACCCCGACAGTGACTTTCGCGCCATATCCGACGGCGAGACGCTAAGCGTGGGCGGGACGGAGTTGCGGGCGTTGCACACGCCGGGCCACTCCCCCGGGTCGGTGTGCTGGTATTCCCATGACCTGGGCGTGGTGTTCAGCGGCGACACCCTGTTCTCCGGCGGCCCGGGTGCAACCGGCCGCTCGTATTCGGACTTTCCGACGATCCTGCAGTCGATCTCCGAGCGTCTCGGCAAGCTGCCCGGCGAGACGGTGGTGTACACCGGCCATGGTGACAGCACCATCCATGGGCGACGAGATCGTGCACTACGAGGAGTGGGTGGCCCGCGGCCACTAGGGTCCTGGCCGTCTGGCCGCCGAGCGTGCGCGGATGTACAGGCGTTACGGCGTGTCGGCGTACAGACACGCACCCTCGCCGGTCAAAGACCTAGGATCCGGCGCTTCTCGGCCTCGAATTCCTCCAGTGTCAGCGCGCCGGAATCACGCAGCGCGGCAAGGGTTTTGAGCCGCTCCAGGCGAACGCCCTCGTCGGTCGGTTCGTGCGCCGCCGAAACGACAGGCGCCTGCAGGTAAGGGTTCGCCGCCACCACCGCCCTGCGGCGGGTACGTCCCAGCCACCAGCCCGATAACAGCGCACCGACCAGCCCCACCACGAAGGCGGCGACGAACAGCCACACCACAAAGCCCGCCGAGCTCGTGTGCCCGAAGGCCAGCCGCGGGTCGATGAATCCATTGACCTGCCCGTCGGTCGTGATGTTGTAGGTGCCGCTCGCGGGAATCCGGGCCACCCATACCCGCACGTGCGCGTCGTTGTTGACCGTCGTCGTGGTTCCGATGCTCTCGGTCACCACGGGCTGCGCGACGCCCTCGGGCGGCGCGATCGTGACCCCCAGCGGCGGCACCGGCAATCCCCGACCGGGGCCGCTGATGACGACGATGTGCAGGCTGACGGTGACGTCACCGGCGGGCAGGTAGAGGCTGCTCGAGCCGGGGACGGGCACCTCGCCGTAGGCGTTGTACTTGTCCAGGAAGAACGCGTTGAGCACCAGGGCGACGATGAAGCCGCCCACCGAGACAACCATCGTCGCGATGGCAGCGGCCAGCGATATTTTCGCGAGCCGTCGGCTGCTCATCCACGCAGTGTGGCACCGCGGGCGGGGCGCTGCCAGCGAAAGAAACCAAAAGCGCACACTGGGACCCGGGTTATACCGGAAGGAGTGCTCAGCATGGCCAACGATCTCGTCGCCACGGTGCCCGACCTCTCGGGCAAGCTGGCAATCGTCACCGGGGCCAACAGCGGCCTGGGGTTCGGCCTGGCCCGGCGCCTCGCGGCAGCCGGCGCCGACGTTGTGATGGCGATCCGCAATCGGGGCAAGGGCGAGGCGGCGATCGACGAAATCCGCACCACGGTGCCCGATGCCAAGCTGACGATCAAGTCGCTGGACCTCTCGTCGCTGGCCGCCGTCGCCGCCCTGGGTGAACAACTCAACGCCGAGGGCCGACCGATCGACATCCTGATCAACAACGCCGGCGTGATGACGCCGCCGGAACGCGACACCACCGCCGACGGTTTCGAATTGCAGTTCGGCAGTAACCATCTCGGACATTTCGCCCTCACCGCGCACCTGCTGCCGTTGCTGCGCGCCGCCGGCAAAGCGCGCGTCGTCTCGCTCAGCAGCCTGGCGGCTCGCCAAAGCGGCAAGATCCACTTCGACGACCCGCAGTTCGAGAAGTCGTACTCGGCCATGTCGGCTTACGGCCAGTCGAAGCTGGCGGTGCTGATGTTCGCCCTCGAGCTCGACCGGCGCAGCCGCGCGGCCGGCTGGGGCATCGTGTCCAACGCCGCGCACCCCGGGCTGACCAAGACCAACCTGCAGATCGCCGGGCCGTCGCACGGCCGCAGCAAGCCCGCGCTGATGGAGCGGCTGTACAAGGCGTCCTGGCGCTTCACACCGTTCCTGTGGCAGGAGATCGACGAAGGCATTCTCCCGGCGCTGTACGCCGCCGCCGCGCCGCACGCCCAAGGCGGCGTGTTCTACGGGCCCCGCGGAATCTACGAGGCCGCCGGGGGCGGGGTGCGGCCGGCCAAGGTGCCCGAGCGGGCCCGCAACGAGGCTGATTGCCAACGACTTTGGGAGCTTTCCGAGCAGCTCACCGGCGTCAGCTACCCGAAGCCGGACTGACGACTATCGTTGGGCCATGCGGCCTGAGCCTCGGATGCCCGAATCGAGCATTGTGGTCCGGCCCGAGCCCGTTTACACCCAGTCGTCGCGGCTGCAGGCCGCCGGGTTGGCGCCGGCGATCGCGTTGTTCGTCCGGGCCGCCGAACGGGTGCCGCTGCCCAAGCCTCCGCAGCCCATCATCATCGCCGACTATGGCGCCGCCAACGGGCACAATTCGCTCAAACCGATGTCGGCGGCGATTGAGGCGCTGCGCCGCCGCACCCGTCACGATCACGCAATCCTGGTGGCGCACACCGACATACCGGACAACGACTTCTCGGCGCTGTTTCACACCCTGTCCGACGACCCCGAAAGTTACCTGCATCTCGACACGGCGACGTTCGCGTCGTCGATCGGCCGCTCGTTCTACGACCAGATCGTGCCGTCCAAGACGGTCAACCTCGGCTGGTCGTCGTGGGCGACGCAGTGGCTGAGCGCGATGCCCGGCGAGGTGCACGACCATGTGCACGTCGCCTACAGCAACGACGACACGGCGCGCGCGGCGTACGCCGACCGGGCGGGTCTGGACTGGCTCAACTTCGTGGCGTTCCGCGGCCGCGAGCTGGCGCCCGAGGGGCGCCTGGTGGTGATGACGATCGCCCTCGACGAGGACGGCACGCCCGGGTTCGCGACGCTGCTCGACGCGATGCTCGCCGCGCTGCGTGAGCACGTCCGCGACGGCCTGCTGCGCCAGGAGGAGGCGCGGCGCATGACCATTCCCACATTTGCCCGCAGCGAGAAGGACTTTCGCGCCCCGTTCGCGCCCAGCGGGCGCTTCGAAGGCCTGTCGATCGACCACCTCGAGATGTTCAACGCCGAGGATCGATTCTGGGCCCGGTTCCAAGTCGACCGCGACGCCGAGGCCTTCGGCGCCCAGTGGGCCGCCTTCGCCCGCGCGGCGCTGTTTCCGGCCCTGGTGCGCGGGCTGGATGGCGGGGTCCACGACGCCCGGACCGGGCAATTCGTCGATCGGCTGGAGCGGGCGGTGGCGGCGCAGCTGTCAAGCGCACCCGAGCCGATGCGGATTCCGCTGGCCCTGGTCGAGCTGGTCAAGCACGAACGATCTGACTGATGAGAGTTTCGACACAACGCCGCAACGGGTAACCCCCTCAAGATCGCGACCTGCGACTGCGAGGGGGTAGACCAATGAGCGTGCAGGACGACAAGTCGGCTGACGCGCGGGACGACAAATCGGCTGATGAGGACACCGATCAGAAGATGACGGAAAAGCCGGAGCCCGACGAGGACCACAAAAAGCAGGCCGCCGAGATGATGGAGGCCTACGAAGAAAAGCCCACCATCGTGCTGCCCGGCACGGGCGGAAGCGTGTCGGGCACCGCGGTCAACGAGTGGTTGGACGACGACGGCAATCCCAAGAACGAAGCTCCCGACGATGCCGGCTCTGATGCCGGCTCCGACGGCGACGCGGAAGCCGACGAATCCCGCGACGAGCAAGCCGTGCAGGACCAGATCGAGAAGGACAAGGCCCTGAACGAGCAACTCAGAGAGGCCGCGACCGCGGAGAACAAGGGCGAAAAGTCCTGACCTGTAGGGCGCGTTCCCGGCTAGGGGGCCAGTTGCGGGATGCCGCGAATACCCAGGTCGCCCCCGATTCCTTGAACGATCTCATTGAACCGGTCCAGCCCCGGAATGGGTTGGTTGAGACCGGGGACCGGCGGAATGAGCGGTACCTCGGGGACCCGCGGCGTCGCCGGACGGGCGGGCGCGGCCGCGAGCGGCGGCGCGTGCTGTGGTTTCGCTGACGGGACGCTGGTAGACGGCGTCTCGGTGTTGGCGGGCGGGTTGGTATCCGTGGTCGACGGCGCGGGAGCCTCTTGGGTGGGTGCCGGCGGCTGGGCGGTCGCGGTGTTGGCGGGCGGCGCGGGCACCCGGTTGCTGCTCACCCCCGGCGCGGGCGTCGTCGCCGATTTGTTCGCCGAGTTCAGGCCGATCATGACCGCTGTCCCGACGAGCAGGACCGCCGCCGCCGTGCCGACGATTGCGGCCAGCACGGGCAGCCGAAACAGCCGGTTCTTGCGCTTCTCGCTCGCGGGCTCCCCGGGTTGATCGGCGCTCGCGGGCGTGACGCGCGATTGGTTGCCGGTCTGCGACCAGGCCTGCACGGGCGCGACGCCCGCGGTCGGCCCCACCGGCGCCGCCTGGGCCGTCGCGGTCGCCTCGGGTGGGCGGGTGTCCGGGATGGCCTGCGCTGGTGCTTGCGCCGTGGCCGTGGCGGGCGCGGCGAGCGCCGACGCCGTTGCCGCGGTCTCGCCCGGACCGTGCGCCGCCCGCAGTGCGGCGCCGGTGGCCGCCGTCAGCTGCGGGTGCGGCGTGGTGATCACCGGGACGCGGAAGTATCGCGAGAGCGTGGTGGTCACCGCGGGGATGTTCGCCCCGCCACCCGCGGAGACCACGGCGGCCAGGTCTTGGATCCCGTTGCGCGCCAACGCGTTTTCCAACATTGCCACGAACCTGTCCAGCGGGGTGCGGATCGCCTCGTCAAGTTCGTCGCGGGTCACCCGGATTTCGCCGGTCAGCCCGTCGGTCAGGGTGGTCGCCGCGCTCGACGACAGCTCTTCCTTGGCGCTTCGGCACGCGGTCCGCAGCCGGCTCAGCGAGCCGATCGCCACGGTGCCCGACGGGTCGAAGGAGGCGGTGCTCGGCATGCTGCAGATGACGGCGCTCAGCAGCTCCTGATCGATCAGGTCGCCGGAGAAATCGTGCAGGCGCAATGTCGGGGCCAGCGCTTGATAGTCGCCGTCGGCCCGCATGAACGTGACGCTGGTGCCGCTGCCGCCGAAGTCGCACACCGCCACGGTTCCCCTACGCGGTACGCCGGGGTTGGCTTGCACGGCGACCAGCGCGGCCGCGGCGTCGGGAATCAGCAGCAGGGGCCGCGTGCGGTTGGACCATTCGGCCACCGAACTCAGCGCGCTGCCCACGGCGTCGACCGCCGGGGATGCCCAGTGGGCGGGGTAGGTGACGGCGACGCTCTCGGGCAGGGCCTGCCCACCGGTGACGGCGTAGGCCAGCGCACGCATCGCGTCGGCGATCAATTCCTCGCCGCGGTGCGCCGAGCCGTCGGCCGCCACGATTCCTCGCGGGTCCAGGACCCGATTCACGAACCCGGTCAGCACCAGGCCCGGCTGATCGAGCCGCGGGTTTTCTGCGGGGATGCCGACCTCCGGCGCGCGCTGGGGATACAGCGTCAGGACCGGCTTGCGGGTGATGGCCCGGTTGGCGGCGACAGCCGCCAGGTTGGTGGCCCCGATCGACAAGCCCAGCGCGGTCCCAGCTCCATCGGCCATATGTCCCAACCCAACTTCAGCAACTCGCAACCCGGCTAGCGGTTATTGTGCCGCGCAAACCTGTATCGCCGCTCAGCGGCACCTATGTGCCGGCTGTGCGCCGGTCAGCGAATGTTGCCGGCCCCGGCGATCAGCGGCAGGTCGAGCGGCGTCACCCAGCCGGGTCGCAGGTCGTTGACGGCCGGCACGGCGTTGAGGGCCCGCATCCCGGTCGCCAGGCACCCGGCCGTGGCGGCGTCGCGGCCCGAGCCGTCGGTGAACCGGAAGGCGGTCTCCTGGAAGATGCTCGGCGTGCCCTCGATGTCCACCCGGTAGACGTCGTTGTCGTGGCCCGACGGCCAGTCGGGGGCGGCGTCGAGGCCGATGCGGTTGACGTGTTCGAGCTGAATCCTGGTCTCGCGCTTGTAAACTCCGTTGATCGTGAACCGGACGGCGGCGACGTGCCCGGGCTTGATGACGCCCTTGACGGTGTTGCGCTCGGTGGGCGTCACCCATTTGTCCCAGGTGGTGGTGATCTCGTCGAGCATGATGCCGGCCGCGTGGGCGATCATCGGGACGGTGGCGCCCCACGCGAAGATCAACATGTTGGGGTCTTCCAGCATCGGGCTGTATTCGGGTTCCCGGCCGATGCCCATCTCGACTTCGTAGTCGCCCTCGTAGTTGGTGTAGTCCAGCAGCTCGGAGGCGCGCACCCGGCGCACCTCCGAGCACAGGCCCATCAGCGTCATGGGGAACAGGTCGTTGGCGAATCCGGGGTCGATGCCGGTGGTGAAGCAGGACGACTCCCCCAGCTCGCAGGCTTCGGTGATGGGCTGAATCCACTGCGGCGGGTTGAGGTGCATCGTCGGCCACACCCACGGGGTCATCGCCGTCGAGCACACGTCGATGCCGGCCCGCAGGAAGCGGCTGATCAGCGCGATGTTCTCCTTGGCGTGCATCGCCGTCGGGCCGTAGTGCACCAGCGCGTCGGGCTTCAGCGCGATCAGGGCGTCGATGTCGTCGGTGGCGAGGACGCCCACCGGTTCGGGCAGCCCGCAGATGTCGCCGACATCGCGCCCGACCTTGTCGGGGTTGCTGACGCCGACGCCCACCAACTCGAAGAGCGGATGCTTGACGATTTCGGCGATCACCATCTTGCCGACGAAGCCGGTGCCCCAAACCACCACACGTTTTGAGCCGTGTCCCGACATACTCACCTTCCCGCTACCCCGGCCCCCGCCCGACTCACACTAACCGGTCGGTTTCAGGGTTTGGCCGGAAAGCTTCCGTAGCACCGCGCGCGGTGACACGATGCAAAACATGACGAAACATCCGCGTGGCCTCTCGCTGCTGTTCGCCGTCGGAGTCGGATGCGCCGGGACAGTCCCCGGCGTGGCCCATGCCATCCCCCAGATGCCCCAGGCGCGCTACGAGGTGACCGGTGCCGGCGTCGCGCAGTACATCTCGTACCAGACCGATACCGGTCAGCTGCATCAGGTGAATGCGCCCCTGCCCTGGTCGACGGAATTCACCTCTTTCGGCGGCCAGGTATACGTGCTCAGCGCGCAGGGGGTGGGCCCCATCCGCTGCCGGATCCTGCTCGACGGCAACGTCGTCGCCGATGCGCAATCGGCGGGCGGCAGGACCATCTGTACGCACTAACGGTTCACGCTCCGCGGGAGGTTGTCGGTGAGTTTGAAGACGGGTATCGCGACGCGAACGAACGGGGCGCCGCCGCCCGAGGTCCCGCTCGCCGACGTCCATCTCGACTCGCTGGATTTCTGGGGCCTCGACGACGACTTCCGCGACGGCGCCTTCGCCACCCTGCGCCGCGAGGCGCCCATCTCGTTCTGGCCCGCGATCGAGATGGAGGGATTCGTGGCGGGCGAAGGGTATTGGTCACTCACCCGGCACGACGACGTGCACTTCGCCAGCCGTCACCCGGAGATCTTCAGCAGCACCCCGAACATCACGGTCAACGACAACGCGCCGGAGATCGCCGAATACTTCGGCTCGATGATCGTGCTCGATGATCCGCGACACCAACGGCTGCGCTCCATCGTCAGCCGCGCGTTCACCCCGAAGGTGGTGGCCCGCATCGAGGCGTCGGTGCGCGAGCGGGCCCGCCGGCTGGTCGCGTCGCTGATCGCCGATCACCCCAACGGGGAAGCCGATCTGGTCACCGAGCTCGCCGGCCCGCTGCCGCTGCAGATCATCTGCGACATGATGGGGATCCCCGAGGAAGACCATCAGCGGATCTTCCACTGGACCAACGTGATTCTCGGGTTCGGCGACCCCGACCTGACGACCGATTTCGACGAATTCCTCAAGATCTCGATGGACATCGGCGCCTACGCCACCGCGCTCGCCGAGGACCGCCGCGTCAATCACCACGACGACCTGACCACCGCCCTGGTCGACGCCGAGGTCGACGGCGAACGGTTGTCGTCGGCGGAGATCGCGTCCTTCTTCATCCTGCTGGTGGTGGCCGGCAACGAGACGACGCGCAACGCGATCAGCCACGGCGTGCTGGCCCTGTCCCGCTACCCCGACGAACGGGACAAGTGGTGGTCCGACTTCGACCGGCTGGCACCCACGGCGGTCGAGGAGATCGTGCGATGGGCCTCGCCGGTGGTCTACATGCGCAGGACCCTAACCCGCGACTTCAAGCTGAGCGGCACCAAGTTGGCGGCCGGCGACAAGGCCGTGCTGTGGTACAACTCGGCCAACCGCGACGAGTCAAAGTTCGCCAACCCCTGGCTTTTCGACGTGGCGCGCACCCCCAACCCCCATTTCGGGTTCGGCGGCGGCGGGGCCCACTTCTGCCTGGGCGCCAACCTCGCCCGCCGCGAGATCCGGGTCATTTTCGACGAGTTGCGCCGCGAGATACCCGACATCGTCGCCGCCGACGAACCCGCGCGGCTACTTTCGCAATTCATCCACGGCATCAAGACCCTGCCGGTCGCCTGGACCCCGCCGCGCGGTTAGCAGCCCATGACGATTCCCGCGTTCCCGCCCGCGGAGGTGCTGGCCGCCCGCCAGAAGCTGGTGCTCGACCACTTTCACGACGAGGTCCGCCAGGCCTGGGACGACGTCTTGTCGACGTTCCCGCATCCGCGCTACGAGCTGATCCCGCAGATGATCGTGCACGACGGCGACACCGCGGTGCGCGACTACTACGCCTACACGCGGACCGCATTTCCGGATCAGGACCACGAGATCATCGCGCTGCGGCACAGCGCCGACGCGGTGATCGTCGAGTTCTGGTTGATGGGCACCCATCGCGGTTACCTGGGCAAGGTGCCGCCCACCGGCAGTCGGTTCCGGGTCCGCATGACCGCCTACTTCGTGTTCAGTGACTTTAATGACACCGAAACGCTTGTGTGCGAACGTATTTACTTCGACACGCTGACCATGATCAAACAGCTCCTGGGCGGGCTGGACATGAAGAAGCCCGCGAACTGGCTGCTGGCCGCGCGCTGCGCGCGCGGATTCCTGTCGATGTCCTCGGAAAAGCCGGACCCCGCGCTGACGAATACGGTGCCACCGGCCTTCCTGCGTGCCTAAACTGCACTGCATGCGGGCCCTTTACCCGGTCTGTGGCCTGGCCGCCGCGGCGGTGCTGGGTTTGTGCGCGACGGCCACCGCCGCGCCGTGGCAGCAGGGCTCGCACACCGAGAAGTGGATCGACTTACAGGCCGGCGAGTGCGTGGCCGACCTGCCCCCGCCCGACCTGAGCCGCGTGACCGTGACCGTAGTCGATTGTGCGGCAGCGCATTTGGCCGAGGTATATCTGCGCGCCCCGATGGCCGTCGACGCCGCGGTCGCCGGCGTCGCGAATCGGGATTGCGCCGCCGGGTTCGCTCCCTATACCGGCCGGCCCGTTGACGGCAGCCCGTTTTCGATCACGTATCTCATCGACTCGAATCAGGATCGCACCGGGGCCAATCCCACGCCGAGCACCGTCATCTGCCTGCTGCAGGCCGCCAACGGGCAACCCCTGACCGGATCCGCGCACCGCTGATCAGCAGCCGAGTTGCCGTGCGAGGTCAACGAAGTCGGACGCGTTGAGGTCGAACTCGTCGGAATAGGCCACGTCGGCCCCGCCGCCGACCCCGAACTCCAGCGGACGCGCGACGAAGGCGGTCCGAAACCCCAGTCGGCCCGCCGCGCGGATGTCGTACTTGTGGCTGGCCACCATCATGACCTCCTCGGGATCCAGGCCCAGGTAGGTCGCGGCCATCCGATAGATGGCCGGGTCGGGCTTGAACACCCCGGCCATCTCCGCGGCGAAGACCGCGTCCCAGGGCAGGCCCGCGCGCTTGGAGATCTCGATGACCGCCGACACGTCGGCGTTCGACAGGGTGGCCAGCGTGTACGCGCCTTTCAGGCGCGTCAGCCCGGGCACCACGTCCGGCCAGGGCTTCAACCGCCGCCACGCCCGCGTCAGTTCCGCTCTTTCGGCGTCCGAGAACGCGATGCCGCTCTTGTCCAGGACCGCGTCGAGCGCCCGCCGATACACCGCGTGGACCGGCACCCATGCAGCGCCCCGATGCTCCGCGACATCCAGGGCCGCGAAGTAGCCTGCGCGCCAACGCCGCACTACGTCGGGCCAGTCGACACCCGGGTGGCGGCCGGCGCTGATCCGCCGCGCCTCCTCGCAAACGGTCGAATGAAAGTCCGTCGCCGTCCCTTGCACGTCGAACAACAGCGCCTTAACCACACGCGCAATCATGCAACCTCGTGCGCGCATGAATCTACGATGTCCTGGTGGCCGACCGCGCCGAAGAACACGAGCCCGACTACCGGCTGATCTTCGCCAACGAGCGGACTTTTCTCGCCTGGCAGCGCACGGCGCTGGGGCTGCTCGCCGCGGCGGTGGCCCTCGTGCAGCTGGTCCCGGAGCTGACGATCCCCGGCGCCCGCCGCGTGCTCGGCGTGGGGCTGGCGGCGCTGGCCGTCTTCACCAGCGGCATGGGACTGCTGCGCTGGCAGCAGGCGGATCGCGCCATGCGCCGCGGCGACCCGTTGCCCCGTCATCCCTCACCGAGCTACCTGGCGGTGGGGCTGACCGTGGTCGGGCTCGTCGCGCTCGCGTTGGTGATCGCGAAGGCGGTAATCGGTTGAGCGAGTTGACGGCGGATCGCGGGAGTCAGGCCGATCGGACGACGCTGGCCTGGACGCGGACGTCGTTCGCGTTCCTGGCCAACGGCGCCCTGCTGATGATCAGGAACCTGCACGGCTCCGCCGGGCCGACGGGGTGGATCCCCGCCGCTCTGGCCGGCGCCGTGGCGCTGGGTACGTTCGTGATCGCCGTTCGCCGCCAGCACACCCTGCAGCGGCGGCCGTTGCCGAAGCGGCTCGCACCCCGGCGTCAGGTGCATTTCATCGGGACCGCGGTGCTGGTCCTGATCGTCGTGACAGCGTTCGCCCAGTTCAACTAGCGGGGTGTTCGGTCTTGCTGATGCCGCCGGCGTAAAGGCTCACTCATCAGTCGCATTCGCCACACGCGCCTCTCCGAGAAGCGATGCGCGTTGACTCACTAAAAATGCCCGGTTAGCCCTTTCGTTGCCTCATATGAAATTGCCCGCCTGCGGCGTGTCGTTAAGGCCCGGGAGGCGCGTGCTGAGCTACCGCCGGATGATGGAGTTGACGTTGGCGCAGCGCACTGCCGTGACGAGGGTGATTGCGGTCCGCTACCGGCGGGCGGGCAAGGCCGAGAAGGCAAAAATTCTTGACGAGCTGTGCGCTACCACGGGCTGGCATCGCGATCATGCGCGGAAGGCGTTGCGCCTCGTGCGCCGCCCACGGCTGGTGAGTACGCGGCGGCCGCGTCCACCGAAGTATGGGCCGAAAGCGGTTGCCGCGCTGGTGTGGTGCTGGTCGGTGGTGGGGATGCCAGCCGGTAAGAGGCTGGCGCCGATTTTGGGTGAGTTGGTGTCGGTGCTGCGCCGGTACGGCGAGTTGGACATCGACGAGGACTCCGCGAAGCTGCTGGCAGATATGTCTGCGGCCACCATCGATCGCCGGTTGGCCCCGGAGCGCAAGAAGTACCTCGCCAGGGGGCGCTCACGCACCAAGCCCGGCAGCCTGCTCAAGAGTCAGATCCCGGTGCGGACGTGGGCCGACTGGGACGATGCGGTCCCGGGTTTCGTCGAGATCGACCTGGTCAGCCATGACGGCGGGCACGCCGTGGGCGAGCATGTCTGGACACTGACGGTCACCGACGTCGCCACGGGCTGGACCGAGAACCGCAGCGTGCCCACCAAGGCCCGCAAATGGGTCATGGCCGCCCTCGACGACATCACCGCGGTGATGCCCTTCCCGATCCGCGGCATCGATTCTGACAACGGTTCGGAGTTCATCAACTTCCATCTGCTGGACTGGTGCGATAAGCACCAGATCACCTTCACCCGCTCGCGGGTTGGCAACAAGAACGACGGCTGCCACGTCGAGCAGAAGAACTGGGCCGCCGTGCGCACCCTCGTCGGCTACCACCGCTACGACACTTCTGCAGAATTGGTGCTACTCAACAAGATCTGGACGTTGCAAGCCTTGTTGAGCAACTTCTTCTACCCCCAGCAGAAACTCGTTTACAAAGCCCGTGACGGCGCGAAGATCGTTAAGAAGCATGACACCGCAGCCACCCCGCACCAGCGGGCACAAGCACACCCGAACCTGCCGACCACCGCCAAAGCCGACCTCACCCGCGCCTACCTCGACATCAATCCTGCTGCCTTGCAACGCCACATTCAGGCCCTGCTCAACGAGCTACTCACCTTGACCATCACCAAGGCCGGACCTAAGCGCAAAGCCCCACCCAAGAAGGCACCAGCAAACGATGCGACGAATCAGTTAACCCGGGCATCCGGCATTTGAGGCAACGAATACCGTCGCGGGCATATTGACATGAGGCAACAGGGATGCGTTCTTTGCCCGCCTCTGAGTTGCCCTGTGTCAAGTGGCGGCTCGTGTTTGTTGTGCGAGCAGGGTTTGGAGGGCTCGGTGTTGGGTGGGGTCGTAGGGGGTGTTGGTCTGCCAGCAGTGCCAGATGACGTGGAGCCAGGCGCGGGCCAGAACCCGCGTGGCGTGCGGGTGGTCATGTCCGCGGGCGCGGGCGCGGTTGTAGAGATCGGCGGCCCAGGGATTGGCGTGGCGGGAGTCGTTGGCGAAGTCGCAGACCGCGTCGCGCAGTTGCTTGTCGCAGGCCCAGCGGAAACCGACGGACCGCAGCTTTCCCGACTGCCGGGTTGACGGCGCCACACCGGCCAAACAGGCCAGTGCATCCGGTGTCGGGAATCGTCCACGACAATCACCGATTTCGGCCAACAGTCGCGCTGCTCTGACGGTGCCGCTGCGGGGCAGGCTGGTGAAGATGTGCCCATCAGCGTGCGCGGCGAGCTGGTCGCCTATCTGGGCCGACAACTCAGCGATCTGAGCCACCAGGCCGGTCAAGGTGGCCACCAGGGCGGTGGTGATTCCGACGTAGGCCGCACCGTCGGGCCCGGTGACCCCGCGGGGCCGGGCGTTGAGTCGGGCGTGCAGTACCGCAGGGTCGGTACGGCCTTTGTAGCCCGCTGATGCCAACCAGGCGCCCAAGCGTTTGGGGGTCAGCCAGTCAGCACGGTCCTGGCAGGTAAAGCGGCTCAGGAACGTTAAACTGATCGGCGAGTCCAGGGCATCGAACAATCCGACCGGCCCGGGATAGACACCATTGAGGTGTGCACGCAGCTGGTTTGCCACCCGCACGCGGTGGATGACGAGGTCTTTGCGGGCCCGGCACAACGCGCGCAGCGCCGCGGTCGCGGCGGTATCGGGGGTCAACGGATGCAACCGGGCACGGTCGGTGCGCAACGTGTCGGCCAGCACGAACGCATCGAAGCGGTCGTCTTTGTTGCCGGCCGATCCGTAGCGGCTGCGCAGATTTTTAATCTGGTTGGGATTGACCATGACCACGGTCAGTCCAGCGTCGAGCAGGGCCTCAACCACCGGCCCGTCGGGACGTTCGATGGCCACTTCCCTGACACCGTGGTGGGTCACAACGGCGATCAGGTTCTTGAGGCCTTTGGCGCTGTGTTCAATGACGCCGCGGTAGATGACGCGGGCATCGGCGTCGATGATTGCGACTGCGTGATCGTCACGGGCCCAATCGATTCCACAGGTCACACCGTTGGCCGGTTGGTCGGCCAATCTAACTGGGGCATACTGCATGACAGCCTCCTCGCTGCTGATCCCAGTGGGGAGGCACCCTTATCGGTGCGGGGTGTGACACCTGTGATGCTCACTGCTCGGCGTTCAGAATCTCCTGACGCATCGCCCTGTAGACGGTCACCACACCCCGGGAACCGTCGAGCCCCGCAACACTAAGAGTGGACATCGGCATGTCAAGCGACAAAGGCAGTGACTCGACGGCACCTCGGGTGCATCGACAGCCCATCCGGAGCCACCGACACCTCATCGTCCAAGTAGCCCAGTCGGAAACCATCGACCGACACACTGTCCACCAGTGAGCGACAATCCGGGCGCCCATGGGAGTTGTCGCTCAGAGGCGGGCAAACAGCCGGCCGCACCGGGCGGAGGCTGGTGTGGCAGGTGTGGCGTTAGGCGATCACGTAGTCGCTGAGCGGGAACGTCGAGGCTTCCCGCACCGAGTTCAACGTCGTCGTGGGCCGCAGCAGCGATGCCTCACCGCTGGGGTTGAAGTAGTACGACCGCGACGTGGCGCAGTTGCCCGCGTGGAACACCGAATCGTCCAGCAGTTTGGTCATCCGCTCCATGAACCGTGCGTTGGCCTCTTCGGTCACCTCGAAGGTCGTCGCGCCCCGGCGCTTGACCTCGCCGAGCAGCCGGTCCATGTGCCGCATCTGGTATTCGATGGTGTGGAAGAAGGACAGTCCGGAGAAGGCGAACGGACTGGCCAGGCCCAGGTAGTTGGGGAAGTAGGGCATGGTTACGCCCTGGTAGGCCTGGAACCTGGTCTCCCGCCACCATTTTCCGAGGTTGCGGCCCTTGCGGCCGATCACCTCGATGGCCGGGAAGTTGGCCTCCCAGAGGTCGAAACCGGTCGCCAACACCAGGGTGTCGATGAGCGTCTTGCGGCCGTCGACTGTGACGATGCCGTCCGCATCGATCCGCGCGATCGAGTTGGTCTCCAGGTGCACGTGCGGCTTGGTGAACGCGCCGTAGAACTCGTTGGAAAAGGTCGGCCGCTTGCAGCCGAGGTCGTAGTCCGGCGTCAACCTGGCGCGCAGTTCCTTGTCCCGGATCGACGCGAATCGGCTGATCTTGGCCAGGTCGGAGGCGGAAATGTTCCCCCGCCCCCGCGCCTGCCGAAAGTGCAGCGCCATGACGACCATGATGATCTCGAGGATGACGTCGCTCACCCACCGCAGCGCGCGCTGCGCCACCGGCACCCGCGCGAACAGCCGCCGCACCGCCGGGGGGAACCCGAAATCGAACTTGGGCAGCACGTGGGTCGCGGTGCGTTGGTAGACGGTCAGTTCCGCGGCCTCTTTGGCCAGCTCCGGAATGGCTTGCACCGCCGATGCCCCGGTACCGATGACGGCAATCCGGCGCCCTGCATAGCGGTAATCGTGGTCCCACGCGGTGGTGTGGACGATCTTGCCCTCGAAGCCTGCGATGCCGGGTATGTCCGGGGTGCGCGGCTGGGACAGGAAGCCCGTCGCGGTGATCAGGAAGCGGGTCGTCAAGGTTTCGCCGCCGGCCAGCGCCACCCGCCACCCTTCGGCGTCCTCATCCCACTGGGCGCCTTCCACCGTCGTGTTGAACCGCATGTGGCGGCGCACGTCGTACTTGTCGGCGACGTCGACGGCGTACTGCTTGACCTCGCCGCCCGGCGCGAACAGCCGTGACCACTTCGGGTTGGGCTCGAACCAGTACGAGTACGTGGTGGACGGGATGTCGACGGCGATGCCCGGGTAGTGGTTGACATGCCAGGTGCCGCCGAGGTCGTCCGCGCGGTCGAGGATGACGAAGTTGTCATACCCGAGACGCTTGAGCTGGATCGCGGCGCCGATGCCGCCGAAGCCCGCGCCTACGATGACGGCGTCGAAACGGTTCGTGTTCACAAGCTGCTCCGTGCCTACTTACTCCACGCTTACACACAAAGAACTGTCGCTAATCTTACGGAATTCTAATAAACCGACGCGTAAGACGCACCCGCGTTTGCCGGCATGTGACCTTGCTGACACCTGTGCACGAATCTGGCAACGACCCGACGCGGGTCTGAACCGAGATGAGGTTGAAGGTCACGTCCCCGAAACCTGTTTCACCCGTGGCTATGTCATCATCTTTTCGTGTCTTCAGCATGTTCGCCCCACGGGCTACTCCCCCGAAAGGCCGAGCGACGCCTCGAGGCTCTGTCCGAAGACGGCGCCTCGAGGGCGCCCATCAAGGTGGGGCCCATTTGGTGTGTCGACACGCGGCGCTCATCCGACGCGCGTCGCCGCGCAGCGGTATACAGAAATGGCTACGGATTTTTCGGACACTCACAGTTTGGGAGGCTCCCGGCATGGGAAAGTCCTGCGGCATGATCGCACGTCAAATAGCCCGTTTCGTTGCTCCGGCAGTAGCCGCGGCGTCCGGCCTCGGCGCCTCGGCCCTGGCTGGTTCCGTCATCCCCTCGGCCGCCGCCCAATGCCCGGACGTACAAGTGGTGTTCGCCCGCGGCACCGGCGAAGCCCCCGGCGTCGGCCCCACCGGCCAAGCCTTCGTCGACAACCTGCACTCCCGCATGGGCGCGAAGTCCTTCGACGTCTACCCGGTCAACTACCCCGCCAGCGACCAGTGGGACACCGGCCTTGACGGCATCAGAGACGCGGTCGGCCACGTGAATTCGATGGCCCACGACTGCCCCAACACCAAAATGGTGCTCGGCGGCTACTCCCAAGGCGCGGCCGTGATGGGCTTCGTCACCTCCTCGGCCGTCCCCGACGGCGTTGATCCCGCCACCGTGCCCAAACCCCTGGACCCCGCTGTCGCCCAACACGTGTCGTCGGTCGTGCTGTTCGGCATGCCCAACGTGCGCGCCATGAACTTCCTCGGCGAACCCCCCGTCGTCATCGGCCCGGCCTATCAGGACAAGACCATCAAGGTCTGCGCCACCGAAGACCCGGTCTGCTCCGACGGCATGAACTTCGCCGCCCACGACACCTACGCCGACGACGGCGCCGTGATCGACAAAGGAGTGGCCTTCGCCTCCAGCCACCTCGACGCGGGCACCAGTGCGCCCGCGAACGTGGCGTCGGGCAGGGGCTTTGGCGGCTGAGCGACCGCTCGGCTACTGCTGGCCGGCCTTGGCGTTGAGGTAGGCGACGATCCCCTGGGTAACCGCTGCGGCGTATTTTGCCCGGCCGTCGGGGGTTTGCATCCGGGCGGCGTCGTCGGCGTTTTTCATGTTGCCGAGTTCGACGAGCACCGCCGGGTACTGGGCCAGGTTCAGCCCCGCGAGGTCGTCCCGGCCGAACAGGCCGCCCGACCCGATGTAGTTGGCCGGCTGAAAATCCGCCTGCGACAACGCATCCCGCATGGTGGTGGCCAGCTGGACGGCGGGGCCGGCCTGGACGTCGTTCAAGGGCGGGCTCGAGTAGTTCACGTGGAATCCGCTGCCGGACGCGGGTCCGCCGTCGGCGTGAATGCTCACGATCGCGTCGGGCCGCATCGCGTTGGCCGCCGCCGCGCGCTGGTCCACGCACGGGCCCACCGAGCTGTCGTTGTCGCGCGAAAGTTGGGTGCGCACGCCCATCTGGTTGAGCGACTCGTTGACCAGCGCCACGACCGCCCAGGTGAACGCGTGCTCGGGATAGCCGTCGTTGGTGGCGGCGCCGGACGTCTGGCACGGCTTGGTCCCGCCCCGACCGTTCGGGACCTGCTGGTTGATCGAGGCGTCGTTCACGGCGTTGTGGCCCGGGTCGAGGAAGACGGCTGTGCCGGCCAGGCCGGCCCGGGCGGGTGGGGCGGTTATGAGCGCCCCGGCACCGAGCAGCACGGGCGCGACACGGGCGAGTCTCAGCACGTCGCGCCGTGAAACGGATCCCAGCCGACCGGGGCGATCACTCACCGCGCGATGGTAACAATCGCGGCTCCTCGGATGGCTGCTCAGGCGTCGGTCAACGCCCGGGCCGCGGCGCGGAACATGGTCTGCTTGATTGCGCCGAGTGTGCCGGGGTCCTTGCCGGCCAGCGGGCGCAACAGGTCGGTCGCGGCCGCGGTCACCTCGCCCTCGGCTGCCGTCGCATCGACGAGGCCGAGTTCGGCGGCCTCTTCCCCACCGAACCGCCGCCCGGTGGTCATCGAGGCCACCGCGGCGTGAGGTGTGAGCTTGGCCTGGATCAGTGCGGCCATGCCGTCGGTGAAGGGAATCCGGATGTCGACCTCGGGGAAGCAGAAGAACCCGCGGTCGGCGCGCATCACCCGCACGTCGTGGGCCATGGCGAGCATGGCGCCGGCGCCGAAGGCGTGCCCGGTCACCGCGGCGGCGGTCGGCATCGGGAAGGTGAGGACGCGAGCCAGCAGGGCCTGCACCCGGGCGACGTAGGCCTGTGTCTGCTCGGCGTGCGCGCCCAGCCAGTCCAGATCCAGTCCATTGGTGTAGAACTTGTTGCGCGCGGTGGTGACCAGGCCCTGGGCGCCGAGCTGCTGGATCTCGTCGAGCTGCTCGTTGATGGTGTCGAGAAACTGCGGGGAGAACCGGTTCTCGTCCTCGCCGAGGTGGAGGACCGCGATCTTGTCGTCCCAGCTGAATGTTGGTGTCATGTCCTGTCTCTTTCTTTGGTCCTGCGAGGGGGTGCGCCGACGTCGAGCACGGCGCGGACCGCGGCGCGCAATCGTTCTCGCGCGTCCGGATCCTTGATCATGTTGCGGCGCAACAGGATCGCGGTCGGCAGATCGACGATGCAGGTCGTGATGACGTCGACGGCCGCCGCGTCCTTGCGGTCCCACAGGCCGCGGGACAGCCGGATCATCGTCTCCACCAGCAGCCGGTCCAGGTCTCGCAACTGCGTCGCGATGTCGGCCGGCGTCTCCGGGCCCAGAAGCTCCTCGCGGCGCACCGTCAGGAGCAGCTGCGAGGAGTCGGGATACGTTTCAGCGAATACCGCCGGCGCCTCGGCCGCTGCCACCACGGCGGCGACGCCATCGCCATCGGTAGCGGCGTCGATCAATTCGCCTTGCGCGCTGAGGAATCGGTGTCCGGCCCGCAGCCAGGCGCGCCCGACGAGTCCGGCCCGCGAACCGAACGTGTGATAGAGCGCGCCGTTGGACACGCCGATCGCGTCGCTGACGGCGCGGATGGTGACCGACGCGGGCCCGGATCGCACCGCCAGCCGTTCGACGGCATCCAGGATCTGATCCTGGTCGTGAACACGGGGCCGCGGCATTCCGGCATCATAACAGAGCGTCTGCTCTGTTATTGAGCAGACAAAGCTCCCGGCTGCTCCGGCTGCGGCGTCGGCTCGGTTCACGGCGAGCGGCGAAATCATCCGGCGTGCGACCGAATTCACGCGGCTGCCGCAGGCTCTTAACGCGTCCGGCACGTGATAGCGTCCAAAACCCGTTTGACGACGGGTGACGACCGGGAACCCGCTGCTCATGGGTAAGGTCACTCAAGTCAACGAAGAGATGCTTTTGGCGGATATCGAGCGGCAACTGATCGATGAGTTCCCGCAGATCCCATCAGAGGTCGTCGACGCCCTCATCCGCGAAGAGCGTGCCCGGTTCACGCACAGCCGCATCCGCGATTTCGTGCCGTTGTTCGTGGAGAAACACACGCGCGAGCAACTCAAAGTGCGGTCGAACTAGACGGCTTTGGCGCTGACTACTTCAGGTTGTATGACTCACGCGAAATGCGGAAGAAATGACCGGTGCTGGAGTCGGTGCAGGTGATAGCCGCGGGCTCGCTGTTACAGGTGAGCGAAGCCACGGAACGCGTCTCACCGATCTGGAGTGTCGGCAGTCCGGTGCCTCGGGTGGTATCGGTGTGGCAGACCATGGCAGGTGAACTGCCCTGAACGATGTCGACCTGATCACCGAATGCCCCCATGCACGACTGGGGCCGCGGCGGCATCACGTAGGTGGGGTCAGTAACGCCACAGGACGCTTGGGGGGCGATGCCCTGGAGCGCTGACATCACGCAGGTGATGTCGCCCGCGGGTGACTGAAATTGGTAGAACGGGTCCGCATGCGCGATCGGCGGGCCCACCGCGCTCATGGCCACCACAATCGGGATCGCTGCGATCAGTTTCGCTTCCATGGTGCAGTTGTAGTCCTTTTATGACGCGGCCGGTGAAGTTTGGCGCGCAAACCTATTTCCGGCTTACCCACCCCGGCGAACAGCATCAGCGCTTACGCTCAGCAAATGGTCAGGCGCCGGTGGATGAGGCAGACGTTGGTCATCGGAGCGACGGTCGCGGCAGCTACCGCCGCGCCTGCGACCGCACGCGCAGACACCCTGAACTTTCAATCCCCGTCCGGGAACATCTACTGCGTGCTGGACAGCCCCGGTGTCGCGTGCGACATCAGTGACTTCACCTATCAACCACCGCCGCCTCCGGAGTGCGGCAAACACCTCGCCTGGGGCAACCGCTTTACGTTGACGCCGGGCAGACCCGCCGCCATCGAGTGTCACGGCGACACCCTGCGCATCCCCGGCGAGCCGACGCTCGAGTACGGCCAGACCATGTCCGCCGGGACGCTCACCTGCGACAGCGAGCCGTCGGGCATGAAATGCACCGACAGCAGCACCGGGCATTACTTCCGCGTGTCGCGTGATTCCTACGATCTGGGCTGAGAGCTGTTCTGCTGGAACAGGTTAAGCAGCGCCAACGCGACCGTACAAAATAGTATGGTACGGTCGGCGCCATGACCGGGGTCGACACCCGCCCGACGTACGGGATTACCGACGAATTCGTCGCGCGACTGGCCGAGCGCGCCGAGGATGCCGAGCGGCTGCGCCGGCTGCCCGCGGCAACGGTGAGTGAGTTCAGGCAGACCGACCTGTTCCGGCTGTTGCTCCCGGCCCGGTTCGGCGGCATCCAGGCGTCATTTCCCGCGCTGCTGGAACCGATTCGGCGAATGGCGCACGGGTGCGCCTCGAGTGCGTGGACGCTGGGTTTCTACGCCCTGCACAACTGGATGCTGTCGCTCTTCGACATGCGGGTCCAGGAGGAGGTGTTCGCCTCCGGACCAGTGCTGGCACCCGCTCCCCTGGCCCCCACGGGCCGCGGCATCCCGGCCGATGGCGGGGTGCGCCTGACGGGCAGGTGGTCGTGGGCCACGGGCGCCATGGACGCGGACTGGGTGATGGTCGGGGCGCTCATCGAGCGGCAGGACCGGATCGATCCGGCGCTCGTGGTGCTGCCCGCCGACCAAGTGGAGGTCGTCGACACCTGGCACACCGCGGGCATGCGGGGCACCGGTTCCCACGACGTCATCGTCACCGACGCTCTCGTCCCCGAGCACCGCATGGTTGCGGTGGCCGACATCTATGCCGGAACGGCGCCGGGCGCGCAAGCCCATCATGCGCCGGCGTACCGGTGGCCGATGGTTCCCGCGCTGGCGCTGGTGGCGTCAATGCCGGTGCTCGGCGCCGCCGAACGGGTCACCGTGCTGTTCGCCGAACGGCTGAGCGAGCGCGTCCTGGCGTATAGCGGTGTGGCGCAGAAGGATCAGCCCGCCGCCCAGATCCGGCTCGCGAGTGCGCGGGTTCGGTTACGCGCGCTGCGGGCGCTGGTCAGCGAGACCGCCGACGGCATCGACCAACTGGTGACCGGTGGTGAGCGGGTGAGCCGATCGGTGCGGGCCGAGGCGCGGCTCGCCGCCGCCCACACCGTCCACGAGAGTCGGGCTGTTATTGCCGATTTGCTGGACGCCTCGGGCGCCAGCGCGCAGTTCCTGTCCAACCCGCTGCAGCGCTTCAAGCGCGACGTGGACATCGCGGCCGGGCATGTGGTCTTCGATTACGACGTGAGCCGAGAGTTGGCCGGGGCGTTGGCGATTGGCGCCAAGATCTCGCCGATCGCGATGGTCTAGTCCGCGAGCATGAGCTCCAGGAATCGTTCCCGCTGAGCGATCTTCTGCGCCTGCTGCGCCGAGCCGGCCAGGTGCAGCAGCCCGATGCCGGCGGCGAAGGTGAGCTCGGCGCGCAGCTTGGCGTCGTCGGGACTGAAGCCGTAGTCGCTGTATGCCTTCGCCACGGAGCGAAGCAGGCGCCGGTCGGCCGCGCGGACGTTCGCGGCGGCCGTCGGGTCCGTGCGGGCCCATTCGCGCATCGCGCGTTCGAGCATCCAATGCCCCGGGCTGGTCAGCGCGGTCATCATGGCCGACAGGCGTTCTCGCGGCGGCAGCGCGTCGAGCTCGGCCAGCGACTGCCGGTCCTTTTCCAGGAAGGTGTTCCACGATTCGACCAGCGCGGACCGATAGCTGTCCATGTCCTGGAAGTGCCAGTAGAAGCTGCCGCGGGTGACGCCCGCCTGCTGGCAGAGGCGTTCGATCTTCAGCGCGCGCACCCCCTGCTCGGCGAGCAGCGTGTAGCCCGCCTGCAGCCAGTCCTCCACTGTCAGACGAGTCGACGGGGGCTTGCGGGCGGCCACATCGTGCAAGGTTACGGGTGGACGCAGCCCAGCTGGGTGCGGTGCACCCTGCGCACGGGGCCGACCACTCCTCGTCCTGGGTGAATTCCTACCGAACAGGCGGCGAACCGCGGGGTCCTGCTAAGGCATGGGTGTAATGTCCGGATTTGCTAGCCGACAAATTCCTGTTAACTCTTGGCCCGCTTGCCTGGCCGAAGGATCAGGGGGTGCCGTGAGCACAACCGAGCTGTCCGACGTGTCGGCAAGGACCGATAACGACGAGGTCGTGGTCGCGTTCCATGACGAGGCCCTGCTGCTGGGCGGCGACCCCGCCGCCGTCGAGTCCTATCTGGCCCGGTTGCGGGCGATCGCCGGGCAGCGCATGCGAGTCGCCGGGATCGACAGCGCCTTCCTCGCGAACGCGGCGAGCCGGCTCGTCGGGCTGGCATCACTGCTGGCCGAGTCCGGCAAGTACGTGCAGCTGCATCGCGACACCCTGGACGCGCTGAAGGAAGGCAACCTGGTTCCCGTCGGCGAGGGCATCTTCCGGATGACCACCGGCGTCGATGCCGGGGAGCTCCTGGCGCAACTTCAGTGGCAACCGGCGGTGCTCGGGGCCGAGGCGATGATGTCGGCGCAGATGATCGCGGTGCAGGTGGCGCTCAAGTCCGCGGTCGCCCAGGTGGAAGACGCCGTCCGCCGCGTGGAGGACAAGGTCGAAGCGGTGCTCGAAGTCGCGCGGGCCCAGCGCGCCGGCGACGTCCTGGGCAACAACCTGACGATTTCCCGGATGGTCGACTCGCTGGAGAAGTACGGGTCGCTGCCCGATGCGTACTGGGATTCGGTGGCCGTCCTGGGCCCGGCGCTCAACGTCACCGTTGAGCAGCTGCGCAACCACGTGAGCCGCATCCTGGCGTCGTTCGATCACGAGCTGCCCGTGCCGCAGCGCGCCGAGAGGCTGCGAAACGCGTTCAACGACAACCGGCTTGGGGACGCGTTGAGCCTGCTGGTGATCACCGAAGAATCGCTGCACAAATGGCAGCGGCTGAACCTCGCGCGTATCGAGTCGACACAGCCGGAGCAGCTGCTGCGCGCGATCGACGAAGCGCGCGAGCTTGTCGATCATCATCTGCGCGAAGACATCGATATCTACCAGAACGCGAAGGAAATACTCGACCGGTTCGCGAAGACCCACGCCATCGACGGCTTCCGGTTCTGGGCGGTGCGTGAGCTGGCCAACCAGCGCGGCGCGTTGCGCGACGAGCTCGACCGTTTCGCGGAGGCCCGCCAGCACCAGGTCGGGACCTGGGAGGACTTCCACATTCCGAGCGTGCTCGATGCCACGCTCGCCACCCTCAACGCCTTCGGATCGGTGACGGGCCGCGCACTCGTGGCCGCCGGCCGAGGGATTGTTGGCCTGGGCGGGCAGCTGGCAGGGCCGTTCCGGGGCGGACATAGCGATGATCTGAAGGACGGCAAGGACTTTGAATGCCAGGCCGCCGGCGCTTGAGTCGAGGAACCCGGTTCGTCGTGCTGACTAGGCGGTGACGCTGCGGACCGGGCGCAGTGAGTCATCGTTGACTGTGGTCGAGGCTGCCTTGATACTCCACCAGTACGGCCGTCGGCCATCACCGGTGCGCGGCTGAACTGGTTGGGGCGCAAAGGAGGTGGGCGTGATCGATTTGGGACTGTCGGGCAAGCGTGCGGTTGTGTCGGGTGCGGGCTACATCCCCGAGCGCGCGGGCCACGGCTGGTTCACGTCGTTGGCCCTGGCCGAAGCCGGCGCCTCGGTGGCCTGCATCGATATCGACGAGGAGCGCGCGGAGCGCATCGTCGGCGAGATCGTGGGAAGGGGAGGCAGCGCCGTCCCGATCGTCGCCGACATGACCGACCCCGTGCAGGTCGGTCGGGCGATCGACGACGCCGTCGCAGCACTGGGCGGTGTCGACGTATGTGTGGACATCATCGGCGGTGCGACCTGGTCGAAGGTCGAGGACTTCACCACCCAGTTGTGGGACGCGGCAATTCACTACAACCTGACCCAGGTGTTCTACCTTTTCCAGGCCGCGGCAAGGTACATGATCCCCCAGGGCAGCGGTGGATCGTTGGTCGCAATTGCGTCGGTCGACGGCATCGCATCGGCGACCTACCATGCCGCCTACGGCGCCGCCAAGGCCGGGGTCATCTCGCTGGTCAAGACCTTCGCAGACGAACTGGGCCGGTACGGCATTCGTGCCAACGCGGTCGCGCCGGGCAATGTGGGCACCGGCAACGAGGATCAGCCACCAAACGAGTACGCCGTCAACGGAATTAACCCGCTGGCGGCGCCCCGCGCCCATGACGTCGCCAACGCCGCGTTGTTCCTCTCCTCCGAGCTGGCCGCCCGCATCACCGGTCAGACCCTCGTGGTCGACGGCGGCGCCACCATTCGGCAGCTGTGGGGATTGCCCGAATCGAAGATCCCGGCCGACCCCGAGGAGGCGCTGCCGAACTTCATGAGGTCCGGGCCGTCGGGCGGCTAGCGCTGGTGCACCATCGGCAGGCCCGGCACCGAGCTTCGTCCCTTGAGCACGTACGGGGTCAGGATCGAGCCGATGTAGACATCGCGCATGTCCTGCCCGCCCCAGGCGATGCTGGTCGGGCCGCTCAACACCGCGCCGTCGGGATCTTCGACGACCACTGTCACCCGGCCGTCTGGACGGATCGCCACGATCCGGTTCGCTAAAACGAGTGTGACCCATAGGTTTCCCTCGGCGTCGAACGCGCATCCGTCGGCCATCCCCCACCGGCGGCCGACCTGCGGGTCGGCCAGGAACCGGCCGTGATCCGGCCCGTACTCGTCGGAGCGCCGATCGCCCAGCGGCGGGCCGAACCGCTCTGGCGGGCCGAGCTTTTCGCCTCGCATCGGAAACCGCACCACGTCAGCGGCCACCGTGCGGACCACATACAGGTAGTCCTCGTTGCGATCCAGCGCCATGCAATTCGGGAAGCCCACCGTATCGGCGACCACTTGCGCCGATTGGCGATCCGGTGCGACCCGAAAGATGAACCCGTCAGAAGTGCCGCGCGCGATGGTATCGACAAGATCGTCTGCCATTGTGCTCACCGAACACCACAACGCCCCAACGGAATCCACCAGAACGAAGTTCAACCACCGCAGCGGGCGTCCATCGAGTTCTCGGCCCAGCACCGTCGTGATCGCACCCGTCACCGGGTCGAGATCTTGCAGCACACCCAGGCCCCAATTGGCGATCAGAAAGTGGGCATCGCGGTCGAGCGCGATGCCGTTCGGCTCGCCGCCCGCCTGGCCGATACGCCGAATGGTGTTCTCATCGATGAGCTCTGCGACAGCGGAGGACTTGTCGGAGGCGAACGCCCGACCATCACCAGCCACCACAACGTGTTCCGGGCGTTCCACGCCACGGCCTACGGCGTGCAAGCCGGTGACGAGGGGGGTTTCACCCATGCCGCTCATTATCAGCGAGCGGAAAGACGACGTCCCAGTCGCGGGCCATACTGACGACGGTCCATCCCAGGCGGGCCCCGACGTCGGTGATGGGCTCGGTCTCGGCGAACGTCTGCGCCGTGCTGGTGTAGCGGAATTCGCGCTCGGCGTCGTCGTGGTCGATCAGCAGCGCAAGGCTCGGAGCGGCGGTGGCCTGCGCCCATTCCAGCATCTCGCGGTCGCCCCCGGAGTTGCCGGCGGCCAGGATTGGCCGGCGGCCCAGCTGGGTCTGGATGTTGGCGACCTTGGCGCTGCCCTCGTTCGCGACGCCGAGCAGACTGCTGGTGCGCCGGATGACCGGTGGGCCGTCTCCGTCGCGGCCGACGTCGTAGCCGATGAGGGTGCCCACCACCAATTCGGCCGGCACACCGTAGAGGTCTTCGCTGATTGCCCGGACGAACTCGGTGCCCCCGCCGGTGACGATCCCGACCGTGAAGTCGCGGCGGTGCAGCTCGGCGACGAGTTCCAACATCGGCTGATAGGTCACCGAGCGCGCGGGTCGGCCCAGCGTCGGGTGCACCGCGCGGTCCATGAATTCCCTTGCCGCGGCGGCGAACTCCTCCGGCGTCATGCCCTCGAAGAGGCCGGCGAGTGCGAGCGCGATGCGTTCCAGCCCGATCCCCGCCACCGCCGCCCGATCGCCGCCGAGCAAAGCGGCGAACTCGGCGCGCTCCCCGGTCGACGGGTCGTCGTGCGCGCGTCGGCGCAGCGCGTCGAGGAAGAAGTCCAGCTGCACGTAGCTGGGGCGCTCGCACCACAGCGTGCCGTCATTGTCGAAGTACGCGACCCGATCGGCGACCGGCACCTGTTCGGCCGCCGCCAGGAACGCCTCGACGGCGTCGCGCGTGGCACCGGGGCGCCAGGACGGAAGCGCGCGGTCCATCTTCGGTCGCTCAGCTGCTGCGGGTCGTGGCGTCCTGCAACTTGGCCATCACCTGGTCCATGCTGAAGCTCGCGGATTTCTGCCGCTGCGGGAACTCGACCAACGTCTCCAACATCTTCGCCACGTACGCCTGCGCCGGCACGAACAGGAAGATGTGATCCAGCATCCAGTCGTAGTAGGTGTTCGACGTGACGTCGGCCCGCTCGTACGGGTCGATCCGCAGGTTGAACAGCTTGGGCACGCGCAGCTCGACGTAGGGCTCAGCCCAGATCTGCAGGGTGCCCACACAGCGCTGCTCGAGGAAGACGAACTTCCAGTTGTCGAACCGCAGCGCGGTGAGGTCGCCGTCGTCGGAGACATAGAAGAAATGGGTGCGCGGGCTCTCGTCGGTCTGACCGGTGATGTAGGGCAGTTGGTCGTACCCGTCGAGGTGCACCTTGTAGGTCGTGCCGTTGAGGTCGGTGCCCGCGCGCAGCCGCTCGGCGATGTCGGGCACACTCGCCGCCGACAACAGCGTGACGAACCAATCGGCGTGGCTGACAATGCCATTGAGCACCGAGCCGGCCGGGATGTGGCCCGGCCAGCGCACCAGCGCCGGGACGCGGTAGGCGCCCTCCCAGTTGGAGTTCTTCTCGTTGCGGAACGGGGTCATGCCGGCGTCGGGCCAGCTGTTCATGTGGGGACCGTTGTCGGTGGAGTACATGACGATGGTGTTCTCGGCGATGCCCAGCTCGTCCAGCAGATCCAGCATGCTGCCGACGGTGTCGTCGTGATCCAGCATCGTGTCGTGGTAGCGGGACTGCCAGCGGCCCGCGCGGCCGACGCTTCCGGGCTCGGTGTGGGTGCGGAAGTGCATGTGCGTGGTGTTGAACCACACGAAGAATGGGGTCTCGGCCTCGTGCTGAAGCTTGATGAAGTCGACTGCGGCGTCGCGGAATTCGTCGTCGCAGGTTTCCATCCGCTTCTTGGTGAGCGGGCCGGTGTCCTCGATGCGCTGGGTGCCGTCGCCGTTGGCCCATGTGTGCAGCACGCCGCGGGGCCCGAACTTTTTGCGGAACTCGGGGTCCTTCGGGTAGTCCGGGAGCTCGGGTTCCTCTTCGGCGTTGAGGTGATACAGGTTGCCGAAGAACTCGTCGAAGCCGTGCATGGTGGGCAGGTGCTCGTCGCGGTCCCCCAGGTGGTTCTTGCCGAATTGGCCCGTGGCGTACCCCTGTGCCTTGAGCGCCGTGGCGATCGTCGGGTCCTGCGCCTGCAGGCCCAGCGGCGCCCCCGGCAGCCCCACCTTGGTCAGGCCGGTGCGATACGGGTTCTGGCCGGTGATGAACGCCGCCCGTCCGGCGGTGCAGCTCTGCTCCGCGTAATAGTCGGTGAACAGCACCCCTTCGGCGGCGACGCGGTCGATGTTGGGGGTCCGGTACCCCATCAGCCCGTTGCTGTAGCAGCTGAGATTGCTCTGCCCGATGTCGTCGCCAAAGATGATCAGGACATTCGGTTTATCGCTCATTGCATGGCCTTTCGCGGTCAAAGCCCCGACGCCTCACACCCGGGCCAGCTGACACTGGCGCGACCAGGCCCCACCCGGGATCGTAGACCTCATTTGCGCTGGTGGCTTGGACGTTCTGTGATCCCGCAAGCGGCTGGTTGGTGAACTGGCCTCTCAACGCCCGAGGGGCCGCTCGTCGGATCTGATTCGCCTGCTTCTCGCGATCGGGTGGCGGAATCGGTTAACCTCGCGGTGCTATGAGCACCGAAGACGAACTCAACGAAGAGTTGGGCCGCTACGGCTACAAACTCGACACATCAGCCCTGAAAAACGGCACCTACCAGGTCACTCGCCTCGACGACTACGCCGGCTACACGGCGACGTTCGACGATGTGCAGGATGTACGGACGTTTCTCAGGCGCCTTGCCGAGAGCGATAACCTCTGGTGCATCCATCTCGATCACGGCGACGTCGATGTGAATAGGTCCACGGGGGAAGTCACGCCCCGCGACGGCGGACCGTTGTTCAACCTGCACGACTTGCACCCTGACGAGTGGTCAGGTGCTTCTGATGAGGCTCCCCGGGCTATCGCCTCGGCCGCCCTGATGACGGCCCATCAAATCTGTATCAGGTCCAATTCTCGGCCGCCCTACGGCGGATTATGGTTCAAGCGGACCTGAGCGCGACCCCGATTAATTCGTCCCCGCGCTTTGCCCGGCCCGTCTCGCAAAACCGCAGCCGGGTGTGCGTCCGGAGGCTTGGATGATATCGGGAAACTTTTCGCGAACGAGTTTGGCCACGGCGGTCCCTCTCCCTCGCAATAGTGCGGTGGCGCACTTCTATCCCGCCGAGCTGACCTCGGGGGCGCGCCGTGCACGGTGACGCGCCCGACCCCCTCCTACTCGGGCAACGGGTGGTCGCACTCCTCGAGACCGGCTTGCGCACCGCCACCTACAAGCTCGCCACATTGATGGTATTGATCGACCACTGCATCGAGAACTTGCCCGAGCGGCCCGGCGATGTGCTGCTAGTGCCGATTCCCGAGTTGGCGCACCGTGTGCTGGAGATCTACTGGCCGCAGGTGCGCCCGTTCGACGGCCACGAGCTCCGCCAATCCACACAGCCTCGCGCGCGAATCCTGATCGCCACCAACGCGTTACGGCAGGCGGCTCGGATCGAGCGGACCAGCATGCCGGTGGACATCGCCCGGCTGCGCGCGCCTGCCGAGTACGGAAGCGCCATCGACGAGATCACGCTCTGCCTTGCGCAGCAGCCGCTGCATCGGTTGCAGAAACTGCCGGGCTCATCGACGAGTGATCCTTTTCTGTATGACGACTCGTTTTTGCATGACCACGTGTCGCGATCGACGCTGCGCGCCCACGGCGACGCCATCGAACTCAGACCCGGTGTTGCACAAGGCCTTGCCCGGCTCGCCGGACTCCTTAAGCCGGCGCTGGAGATCATGTGGGTCGACGACGTCCGCCGGATGAACAAGTTCCTCGAGGCCGAGGTTCCCGACGTCGCGGGCCACCTGTTCGGTCGTGAGCGCGCCGACCTCGCCGCCATGCGCGAGCCGTTCAGGCAGGCGTACGGACCACACTGCTTCTACTGCGGCACGCACCTGCCGGCGAACAATCCGGTCGATCATGTCCTGCCATGGTCCCTGGTCGGTATCGACGGCCTGGCCAATCTGGTATTGGCGTGCGGCCGCTGTAACGGCGACAAGAGTGGTGCACTGCCTGCGGTGTCGATTGTCGACCGGGTGCTGGACCGAGACCGAGCGGTGCTCGAGCAGATCGCCTCCGAGATTCAGTGGCCGACGCAGCACGACCGGGTCGTGGCCGCTGCGCTCGGCATCTACAGCGTGCAGCCTGCAGGCGTGCCAACGTGGTCGGGTTACAAGCAGAGCGAGCGGTTAGATATCAGCTTCCCGCCGTCATGGACATGAACCATGTTGAGTGTGAACGTGCCCAGTTGCCAGCGAATTTTGAGCTTTGCAGGTCGATTTCCCGTCAAGTATCTGCCCGAGCAGGTTGAAGCAGCACGACAGATTTAGGACAGCTTTGCGGGGTGGGATTTGATGTCCGATCAACGACAGGCTGGACGCACCGAGTGTAGCTTCATACAGTGGCCGTACCAGCCGACGCAATATATCGAAGCCGGGCTGCCGCTGTGCCGGAAGAGCTCGAGGCGTGCTTGCTCCGGATCTGGACCAACATCGTTGACCGTGAGGATGCCCGTCGTAGCCGGGCGACGTCAGCCAGTGTATTCAACCTGCAACAGATGCGCTGAGCGAGTAATCACAATGTCCCACATGAAGCCTGGGATCTACGAGCTCCTTATTACCGAAGCGTTACGCGTGGAACTTGGCTCAGTTGAGAGTCGTTTCGACGAAAAGATTCGACCGCTGCATGCAGCCGAGGCGGCAGACCGAATCGCGATGCACCTCAGCCGTCATATTCAGCAGACTCTAGAGTCCGTCGAGGATAGCGAGCGAGTCCAAGTGGGCATCGAGGTGGCACGCGGCTTAATCGCCCGGCTCACCCAGATCGTCGAATCGGACACCTCAGAATCACCGGTCGAGCCAGGTGCGATCCTGCATGCGATCCTCAAGCGGCGGCCGGACGGAACACCAGAGCCGGTTGCTGAGCCCCTGATCCCTCTGCTGGACACGACCCTACTTACCAACGCCCCCGGTGAGCCTGGTCTACTTCACCAGATCGATGCCGAAATCGGGTCGGCGGAGGCGATTGACGTTGTCATGGCTTTCATCCGACGCAGCGGTATCAATCCACTTCTCTCATCCCTTCAGCGACACTGCGACCGTCGCAAGCCACTGCGCGTTCTCACAACCATCTATACCGGCTCCACGGAGCGGGATGCCCTGGAGCAGCTGAAAGAC
This sequence comes from uncultured Actinomycetota bacterium, assembly GCA_963820045.1. Classification (GTDB taxonomy): domain Bacteria; phylum Actinomycetota; class Actinomycetes; order Mycobacteriales; family Mycobacteriaceae; genus Mycobacterium. The sequence continues at coordinate 346,495 of CAWFYN010000004.1, read as the reverse complement.
GTTGGCGCCCAGATTCGCATCTCATACGACATAGGCACCACCCGTCTGCACGCCAAGGCATGGATCTTCCACCGCCGCTCCAGCTTCTCGACCGCCTACGTGGGCTCGTCGAATCTTACCCACTCCGCTCAGCTCACCGGCCTTGAGTGGAATGTTCGGGCGTCTGCGGCCCGCAACCCCGACGTTCTCGCTAAGTTTGAGGCGGTCTTCGAAAGTTATTGGCAGAGCGTTGACTTCGTTGACTATGAGACCGGGCAGTTTGCTGAAGCGAGCCGTCGCGCCGGCCACAGTGATACCGGGTTAGCGGTTGTCCTCAGCCCCATCGAGATTCGCCTCGAACCTTTCCAGGAGCGCCTCCTGGAAAGAATCTCGATTTCACGCATTCGTGGTTACCACCGAAACCTGCTCGTCGCCGCCACGGGCACCGGCAAGACCGTAATGGCTGCCGTCGACTATGCGCGCCTGCGCGACGATCTTCCGCGATCTAGGCTGCTTTTCGTCGCCCACCGCAACGAAATTCTCGACCAAAGCCTTGCGACGTTCCGCCACGCGTTGCGCGACGCTTCCTTTGGGGAGAAATGGATCAGCGGGTCGCGGCCGCAACTTTTCGACCACGTATTCGCTTCGATCCAAAGCCTTAATGCCGCCGACTTGGAAGACCTCGCGCCCGATCACTTCGACGTCGTCATTGTCGACGAGTTCCACCATGCGGCGGCACCTTCTTACCGGAAGCTCCTCAGGCATGTGCGGCCGCGGGAAATACTCGGCCTAACCGCCACACCGGAACGCAGTGACGATCTCTCGATCCTGCATTGGTTCGATGATCGGATCGCTGCCGAACTCAGATTGTGGGACGCAATCGACCAGCAGCGCCTCTGCCCCTTCATGTATTTCGGAATCCATGACGGACTCGATCTCACCGATATCCCGTGGCGTCGTGGTCAGGGCTACGACGTGCAAGCCTTGAGCAATCTGTATACCAGCACTGACGCGTGGGCTCGTACCGTGTTGCAGGAAGTGGCGCGACTTGCAGACGATCCCGCCAGGATGCGAGCCCTCGGCTTCTGCGTGAGCATCGAGCACGCACAATTCATGGCGGCACACTTCAACAAACATGGTGTTGCTGCCGTCGCCGTCTGGGGGAACAGCTCACAGGCTGACCGCGCTTCAGCGCTGCGCAGCCTCGCCGCCGGCACTGTGAGAGTCCTGTTCTCAGTTGACCTATTCAACGAAGGCGTCGATGTTCCCACGGTGGACACCCTGCTCCTGCTGCGCCCAACGGAGAGCCCAACTCTGTTTCTCCAGCAACTTGGACGCGGGCTCCGTCGATCCAAGGACAAGAATTTCTGCACGGTCTTGGATTTTGTCGGTACCCATCGCCGCGAGTTCCGCTTCGACCGCCGCTACCGAGCCCTTCTTGGGGGCACCCGGCGAGACATTGAAAGGGCAGTGCAGCAAGGCTTTCCGTTCTTGCCGGCCGGATGCTACATGCACCTGGACATGGAGGCGTCTGAAATCGTGTTGCGAAGCCTTCGGGACGCGATTCCGTCGCGATGGCCGTCGCGCGTGGCAGAACTGCGGGTCGTGCACGAGAAGTACCCGGAGGTGACTCTCTCGCAGTACCTGGAAGAATCCGGACTCGATTTGCCTGATGTGTACGACGGGACCCGAGGATGGTCGGATCTGTGCGAGGCAGCGGGCGTGCCTATCGCGCGACCAGGACAGCACGAGAAGCCGCTACGCAAGGCGCTCGGCCGGATGCTCCACATCGACGACGACGAACGAATCGCCACGTATCGCCGGCTCCTCGATCGGTCAACCCCGGTGGACGTGTCCACGCTGACTGAGCGTGAGCGGCGCCTGGTCCGGATGCTCGTAGGTGGTCTGGGTGACCAAGTGCTCACCAACGAACAGTCGCTGCAGGACGGTGTCAACCTCGTCTGGTCACATCCGCAAGTTTGTGCTGAATTCGCCCAGCTGCTCGTTGAACTTGACGACCGGGTCGACCACCTACACGGCAACCTCGACCATCATCCCGATGTGCCGCTGCAGATCCATGCACGCTACTCTCGCATCGAGATCATGGGCGCTTTCGGCATCGGTGATCGCGCAAAAGCTACTCCCTGGAGGGAGGGAGTCTACGAAGCCAGAAGCGCCGGAGCTGATTTACTGGCATTCACACTCGACAAGAGCAGCGGCAGGTTTTCACCTACTACTCGCTACCGCGACTATGCCATCAGTCCGTCGCTTATCCATTGGGAGAGCCAGTCCATAACCCGTGCAGATAGCGAAACCGGCCTCCGTTACCGCAATCATGAAAGCGTAGGCCGCTCGATCATGCTGTTCACCCGACTGCGCGCCGATGACCGCGCCTTTTGGTTCCTCGGCCCGGCTACCTACCGTGACCATGTCGGCGAGAAACCAATGGCCATCACCTGGGAGTTGCATACCCCACTGCCCGGCGACCTGTATCAGTCGTTCGCGGCCGCAGTCGCCTGATTGGCCCCATCCACTCCGGTGCACGGCGGACGGTTCGGCCGCTACGCGGTACAAAACATTTCCGTACCGCCTGCGGCTGGCGTTTTCGGTCATCGTCGTTTCGGCCATTAGCTTCTGTTCTCGTATGGGCGTTCGTCGGTTGACTGCCTGACCACTTCTCTAGGCCGCCAGACTGAGGCTGCCTACCGCCCCGCTAAGGCCGAGGCGGCAAAGCCGACAACCACCCGTCCGGAAGCAGTTCCAACAGCTGCCCATCCGGATCGCGGATCATCGCCATCGCCTCCGTCACCGTCGCGTCGACCACCTCTCCCCCGAATTCCTCGACCTTCTCCAGCACGCCGCCGAGATCGGAAACCGAAAACGAGATGTGCGTCAGCCCAATCTGATCCATGACGCGTTCCGACCCGGTGTGAACTTGACGCTTCGAGTAGTCCATGAGTTCGAGCACAAAGCCGTCGCGCACCAAGTAGGTCGCATGGACCCCGAGCGGCTCGGGAAGCTGCACAAGCTGCGCGGTGGGGCCGTCGGGCGGATCAAGCTCCCACCAGAACTGAAACCCGAGCACGATTCTCGTAGAATCGCCGCGACCGCTCGCGATCGGAGACACATAATCCGACATGGTTGAAGGTCGTCCGGTGACTACTCATCGCGGCCTTTCTCGACAGAACCCAAGAGCGTAATAATGCAAAGATAGTGTAGAAAGCCGAGCTCTCGTCGCGGTGGAGGACCTTCCAAATGACAACCCGTCCCGACGTCAGCGCCGACGTCCGTGGTCGACTTCGACCATCACTCCGACGCGTTCAACCTCAATGAGCTCGCCATCAACGCCGAGCTGAGACAACGCTGCCCAGTCGCCTGGAACGAGAACTACGGCGGCTTCTGGTTCCTCAGCAGCTACGACGCGGTCAGCCATACAGCCAGAGACGGCGACACCTTCGCCCACAAGTACGAGCCCAACGCCGCAAGACGGCGTCGACTACCAGGGCGAGATGGGCGTCCCGCGCCCGGAAGGCCAGCCGGCGCTGGGCATCGGCGAGGTCGACGGCCCGTACCACCAAGCACTACGGCACGCGCTGGCACCATTCTTCTCTCCCGGCGCCGTCCAGAAGCTAAGGCCGTTCATGGAGCAATCGGCACACTGGTTCCTCGACCAAAAAATCGAAGAGGGACAGATGGACCTCGTCCTCGACTACGCCAGCCCGGTCCCGGCCATCCTCACCATGAAGCTGATGGGCCTGCCCTACGACAACTGGCACCTCTACGCCGACCTCTTCCACTACGTCATGGCCGTCCCCCAGGACAGCGACGAATACCACGAACGCCATCGCCAAAGTGCCCGCCATGATGGAAGAGGTCATCGAGTTCGCCACGGCCAGACGAGGCAAACCGGAAGACGACCTGACCAGCTTCCTCATCCAGTTCGAATTCGACGGCCACCGCCTCACCGACGAACAGCTGCTCAACATCCTGTGGAACCTCATCGGCGGCGGCGTCGACACCACCACCTCGCAAACCGCGCTGACGCTGCTACACCTGGGCACCCATCCGGAGCTCCGCCAACAACTCATCGACCACCCGGAGCTCTACCGCACCGCCACCGACGAATTCCTGCGCTACTTCTCGGTCAACCAAACCCTCAGCCGCACAGTCACTCACGACGTCGAGCTCAACGGCCAACACCTCAGCAAAAACGACAAAGTCGTCATCAGCTGGCTCTCCGCCAACCACGACGAGAAGGAGTTCGACCGGCCCGACGAAATCATCCTGGACCGCGCACCCAACCGTCACGTCGCCTTCGGGCTCGGGCCGCACCGCTGCATCGGCTCACACTTGGCGCGGCTGATGGCCGAGGTCATGGTCAGAGCCGTCCTCGACCGCATCCCCGACTACCAGGTCGACCTGCGAAACGTCCACCAATACCTCGGCAACCCCAGCATGACCGGGCTGGGCACGCTGCCGGTCACCTTCACCCCCGGAGCCAAGCGAGGCTAGATGCCAGACAGCGCTCGCAGATCCGTCAACCCGAGTGACGCAAATGCTGGGTCCGTTCACCCGCACCGGCGGCTTCTACGCCCGCTCCTGGGGCACCTACCTGGATCGTCAGCCCGACGAGCTACCGGTGGCCCGGCCCACCATCGCGCTCGCGGCGCAGGCGTTCCGCGACGAAATCCTGCTGGCCGGCTTCAGCCTGCTGCGCCGAGCCCCCGACGCAAAAACACTCGAACGCATCGACAGCGAAGTTCCTGCCGCACAAGACGTTTTACGGCGACAAGGGCTGGCTTGACAATCCCGAGGGGTTCTTTGCCCCTCCCCCACTCCCCACCGACGTGACGGTCAAGCGCGTGAGCAGCATGGGACGCAACTACGAGCGGTTGTCCTTCGACAGCGACTACGAGCCCCATGAAGGCGAGCCCGGCCGGGAACGGTGGCGCAGCTACACCGGCAACAACCGCGAATACGCCCTGATGTTCCGGCACCGCCGGCCGCGGCCCTGGCTGATTTGCATCCACGGCGCCGAGATGGGACGGGCCGCGCTCGACCCCATGCTGTTTCATGCCTGGCACCTGTACCGCGATCTCGGCCTCAACGTCGCGCTCCCGTACTTCCCATGCACGGTCCGCGAGCAAGCGGCCCAAAATTCCCCAGTGAGGACGTGCTCGACGACGTCCACGGCACCGCCCAGGCGGTCTGGGACATCCGGCGACTGATCACCTGGATCCGCGCGCAACAGCCCGACGCCGCGATCGGGGTCAACGGCATCTCGCTCGGCGGTCTGATCTCGTCGCTGGTCGCCAGCCTCGACGACGGCCTCGCCTGCGCCATCTTGGGTGTACCGGCCGTCGACCTGGTGAACCTGGTCGGCCGCCACGCCGGCCTCAGTGGCCACCCTGCGCTGCGCGACACAATGCACTCGGCCGAACCCCTCGGCCGAATGATCTCGCCGCTGGCATTGACCCCGCGCGTGCCGGAAAAGGGCCGCTTCATCTACGCCGGCCTCGCGGATCGGCTGGTGCACCCACGCGACCAGGTCACCCGACTCTGGGAGCACTGGGGCAAACCCGAAATCCAATGGTACCCAGGCGGTCACACCGGATTCTTCCGCTCGCGGCCGGTGCAGCGTTTTATCGACGACGCGCTCGTGCAGTCGGGGCTGGCCGAAGAGAGATGACTGCCTCCTACCTGCGATGGATAGCGGCGAGCGCGGCCAAGCCATTGGTCCGTGCCTATCGGCGCACCGGTGCCGACGTGCCTTTTGGCGATCCGGTGCCTTCGCACGGGACACAAATGGAGGGCTGGTTCTGGCGCCTCACCGATGCTGCCACGGGTCGCGTCGTTGTCGCGCTGTGCAGTGTGAACCGGAATCCGAGACGGGGACTGGGCCACCGTCGCGGTCGCGCTGCATCCCGGCGACGTCGTGCGCTCTGCGGCCCTGGACGGCGCCCACGCCGAATCGTCCACGTTCTCCGTGCACGCCGGGACCGCTCCCGACGGCCGTCTGGCGGCGAGCATCGATCGGCTCCAGATCGACCTCGACGGCATCCACCTCGACCTGCGTTTCGCCGATCCGTTCACATGGCCCAAGGCCTTCGGCGGCGGCGGCATCTTTTCCTCCATCCCGTTCCTCAACCAGTACTGGCATCCCTATCGGCTCGGCGGAACAGCAAGCGGCACGGTCGAATTCAGCGACCGCACCTGGTCGTTTGACGGCGCCGCCGTGTACGCGGAACGCAACTGGGGCGCGGGCTTCCCCGAGCGCTGGTGGTGGGGTCAGGCACACGATTTCGGCGACGCCGACGTCTCGGTCGCGTTCTCGGGGGGCCTTCTTCAGCTCGGCCCGATCCGCAGGGACGTCACCGGAGTCGTCGTGCGACTCGGAGACCGCGTCATCCGGGTGACGCCACCGGCGCCCGTGCGATCGGACATCGGCGACGGACGTTGGACCGTGTCAGCACGCACACCCCGCTACCACATCGAGCTGGACGGAGACGGCACCCGCGCGGATCCGCACGTCCTGCCCGTGCCGCTGCCCGCGCAGCGGCGCAACATCGACACCGACTTCGAGCACCTCGCCGGTCGATTGCATTGCAGTGTGCGAGAGTACGGCCGGGTGGCGTTCGACGGCACCTGCGAGCTGGCCGGGCTGGAAATCGGCAGCCGGCCGGCATAGACCGACTCACGGTCGCCCCGCTGCTCCCGCCGCACACTGATCGTTACCTAAGATGCTCGCTACCTCGGGTCAGAATGTCTCGTGCATACCCGGGCGCTCGTAGATCCAGCGCCGATTTGGCACCTGCCATCGGCGACGGCGTGGTAGGCCACTCGAATCGGGATACCGACCTGCTGGATGTCGTGATGCAGTCATGGACTCCCCTTAAGCGTGGCGCTACGCCTTGGCTTTCGACGGGCTCGACCTTCCGGTTCGTGCGGCGGCTGGCCTCTTGCCGTTAGACCGCACGGAGGCTCGCTCCCCCTTGCGCGGCGGGATGGTCTTGGGCACCGGGTCGAAGGCGGCGGGATCGGCCAGGTACGCGCGGAAGATGCCGGCCATCGTCGCCGCCTGGTAGCCATCGACGAACCGGTGATCCAGGCCGATCGACAGCGGCAGCACCGGACGCACGACGGGTTGACCGCCCAGCGCCAACACCTTGTCCTTCACGGCACCGATCATGATCCCGAGCGGCACGTGGCAGAACGTCGGCCACGGGGCGGCGGCCGTGTCGAGGCCGTAGGTGCCCACATTGCTCACGAGTATCGAGCCGTAAGGGCGAGCTTCCAGCCCAAGGAAGGGAATGGGTAACTGAAGGCTTTCGGTGACGAAGCCGAGCGCATCCATCACCGGGCGAAGCAGCAATGGCGGCAGCCCCTTGACCATCGCCTTGCTCTGCTTGAACTGTGGATCCTCGTCGTGGCGAATGCGTGCGACATGATCGGCGAGTTCCTTGGCGATCACCCAGGGCGGTTTCTCATCGATGCGACGCACAACGGTGCCCGATAAATCGGTGCCGGCTGCTTCGGCTCCGGTTACCAGATCTGTCCGCAGCGATACCACGAAGAAGCAGTCGACGGTCGGGGACGGCAGGAAGCTGCCGAACACGACCCGGCCGTTAAGGCCCGGCAGCGCTTCGACGACCTTGCCGGCAGCCCTTCCGACGAGGTCCATGGGGGTGACATGTTGGCCCGTTGCCTCGCGGACCTGGCGCAGGTACTCGAGCAGCCGCGCCGATTCGATATCTATCGTCGCCCAAATGATTGGGTCTTTCCTCGGCCGCCAGGTGGCCATGGCTATCTTCCGCCAGACGGAGAACGGGATGACGGATGGAGTGGTCCACATCATCGGAACTTCCTCTTCGAAGCAGGTACCCGAGTCTCCATCCAGAGCCGGGATGCGGCCAGAGGACAAGGTCCCCTTGTCGGTGGCAAACAATGTCGACAAAGTCGTCATCAGCTGGCTCTCCGCCAACCACGACGAGCAGGAGTTCGACCGGCCCGACGAAATCATCCTGGACCGCGCGCCCAACCGTCACGTCGCCTTCGGCCTCGGGCCGCACCGCTGCATCGGCTCACACCTGGCCAGGCTGATGTCGGAGGTGATGGTCAAGGCCGACCTCGACCGCATCCCCGATTACGAAGTCGACGTCGACCACGTTCACCAATATCTCGGCAACCCCAGCATGACCGGGCTCGGCAAGCTGCCGGTCACCTTTACCCCGGGAAAGAGCCGAAATACCTTGCGGCCGTGGTGATTATGACGCCGTCGCGTACTGCAACACCGGCTCCGACGAATCGACGTGCTCGCCACTGATGATCCTGAGCCGACTCGGCCGCACTTCGTAGCGCACGCCGTCGACCGGATTGGTCACATCGAACCCGTCCCCAACGCGCTCCGCGTTGGACAGTTCGATGTGGGCGCCGTCGCGGATGCGCTCACCGCGATAGTAATAACTGCCACTGAGGTTTTCACACACCACCGCCAGCGACTTGGCAGTGCGCACCACGGCCGCCGACGGATTGCCCGGGTCGCAGCGGGCCGTCTCGCCGACGAACCCCAGCCCGTCGGCGCCCTGCACCGGAGCCGATAGCGTCGGCGTCTTCGGCGGCGGCGCGCTAGACGGCGCGGGCGAGGCGTTGGAAGCCTCGGGCGGCGCACCGTGGTCGACAAAAGCCGACACCAGCGCCACGATCAACCCGGCGACCATCAGTAGCACCGCCGCCCCCGCCACCACCAGCGGCAACCGCCCAACCAAAGGCCGATGCGTCCGCGGTGACGGCGCTTCCACAGGCGGATAGGGGCTAAAGCCGGTGTCGTCCGGATTCGGATAGACCGCCTCAAACGGCCGGGTGCCAAGGGGCGCCGCCCCAGCGCCAACCGCCACCGGCTCGTACGCCGCGGACACGGCCTCGCTGGCAGCCCGGGCGAGTTCACCCGCGGAGGCGAACCGCGCCGTGCGCTGTTTAGTCATCCCTCGGGCGATGACGTCGTCGAACGCCCGGCCCACGCCGCGGCGCATGATGCTGGGCCGGGGCGCCGGCGACAGCATGTGCGCGCTCTTGATCTCCTCCGGGTCCGCGCCCTCGAACGGCGGCTGACCGGTGAGGCACTCGTAGAGCAGGCAGGCCAGCGAATACACGTCGGTCTGCGGCCCCACCCGACCGGTGGTGAACCGTTCGGGCGCCATGTAAGTACGCGACCCGTCGGCGTGCGCGACCCCGAAGTCGCCGAGATAGGCGAAGTGATCGGGGGTGAGCAGCACGTTTTCCGGCCTGACGCCGAGGTGCGCCAGCCCGGCGGCGTGCGCGGCGTCCAGCGCCCGCGCGACTTGCGCCGTGATCGACGCGGCGCGCGCAGGCTCCAGGGCACCCCGTTCGCGCAGCAGGTCCTTGAGGCTGCCGCCCTCGACCAGGTGCATGTCGACGAAGAACACTCCGTCGATCTCGCCGAACCCGTGCACCGGGATGACGTGGGGCTCCTGCAATCGCGCCGCGATCCCGCACTCCCGCCGAAAGCGTTGCTGGAAGCCGGGTTCCGCGGCCATCTCAGCAGGCACCAGCTTGACCGCGACCGTCCGGTCCTTAACCGTGTCGTAGGCCCGATAGACCTCGCCCGTCGCACCCGCGCCGATCAGTGATCGCAGCTCGTAGGGACCGAACCGGGTACCAAGCCGCGTGGTCAATGGGGCAGTCCTTTCGCTAGGTCGAAAAGGTCCAGCCCGGCGGGTTCCCAAATCGGGCGCCGACGTAACGTGCGGCGGCTCACGCCTGCGGCGGCACCGGGCGCCAAACGTCAGCCGCCGTGCCCGCCCTTGTGTTTGTTGCCCGGGTGACCCGGTGGCGGTGGCGGCGGCTGCTGCAAGGCGCTGCTGGGTGGGGTGGTGGCGGTGGTCGTCGGGGGCGGCACCGGCGTGGTGGTGGTAGTCGAGGGTGTGGGCGGTGGCGACGAGAACGGCGGATCGATAGCCAACAGGAGGAGTGCCAACACGAACGCGGCCGCGATCGCCGCGATCCACCACTTGCGCCGGGGGCTGTCCGGCTCCAGTGGCGCAGCGGCGGGCGTGTAGGTCAGCACGCCGGGCGGCGGCGCTTCCATCACCCGGGTGCCGGTGGGCATCGCCGCGGGGCGAGTGCCGATCAGCGCGGCTCGCATCGCGCCGGCCTGGTCGAACCGCCATGCCGGGTCGCGTGCCATCGCACAGTCGATCGCGGCGGCAAGGCCCGGTGGCACGTCCGGGCGCAGCGCGGCAAGCGGCGGCGGTGACTCGTGCAGGATCGCGTGTGCCAGCGCGCCCAGGTCCTCCTGCGGAAACGGCCGCCGCCCGGTCAGCGCCTCGTAACCCACCACGCCGACGGCGTACAGGTCGTCTCCCACCGTGGCCGGCTTGGACGTCAGCCGCTCGGGACTCAGATAAGCCATGCTGCCGACGACTTCGCCCGCCCTGGTGTAGGCGGCGCCGGACGTCTTGGCGATGCCGAAATCGGCGAGCTTGGGTTCGCCCGCGGCGGTGAACAAGATATTGCCGGGCTTGACGTCACGGTGCAGGATGCCGGCGGTATGCGCCTCGGCAAGGGCGTCCAGGACGCCGTCGAGGACCGCGTGCACGAACGCCGGTGGCAGCTGCCCGTGGGCGATGTGGTCGGCCAGCGATACTCCGGGTAGCCGCTCCATGACGATGAACGGCAGCCCGCAATGCTCGCCGACGTCGTGGACCACGACGACGTGCCGGCCGGTCAGCCGCAGCGGCCGCGCGCGCCTCCGCGTCGAACCGCAGGCGGCTGTCCGGCCGGTCAGCCACCCCGGGATAGAGCAGCTTGATGGCGACGGGCCGGTTCAGCTTCAGATCCCATCCCTCACGCACCTCGGCCATCGCACCGCGGCCCAGGACACCGCGCAGTTCGTACCGACCGTCGCCAAGGAGACCGCCCGGCACCGGAGGCACTCCGTTGCTGCCCTGGCCGCGGTAGGACTGAGTTCCTTGGAGGTCCGTGTCGATCTCCTGTCGGAAAGCTGGCTGCCCTGCTGAATCGGGATAGCCACCCAATCCGGGATCGAAACCCCCTACTCAACAGGCGTTAAACGGCGGGGCTATGTGGCGCGGGCCTGCTGTCGGTAGGCGTGGGCCGCTCTGGCGTGGGGGACTTCAACTTCTCCCTTGGCGTCAATTTCGGCTGAGCTCGCCGCCGGAGCCGGCATGCGGCCCCGTCCCGGTTGACGGGTTCCCGCCTGCGTCGGGCGGTACCGCTGCCGTGGGGATGGCGTTGTCGATGAGTACGGCTGCGATGGCGGCGGCGGTGGCGAAGGTTTCGGTGTTGAGGACTCGGTTGCGGGCCGAGGCGCCATCCAAAAGCAGCGCCAGTTGTTCGCCGAGCTGTTCGGGGTTGGTGGCGCCGGCCTCGCGCGCGGTTTCGGTCAGCCGCGCGGCAAATGCCTTCTTGTAGTCGGCGGCGTGTACGCGTGCCGGGTGGTCCGGGTCGTGGATTTCGACGGCCGCCGCGATGAACGGGCACAGCGGCGCGTGAATGTCGAAGGCGGCGAGGAGCCGTTCGCGGGGTGTGAGGTCGGTGCGGTCGAACACCTCGGGCAGGACGTCGGGATCGAATCGGCGTAGGTGTTCGGCGATCAGCTGATCCTTGCCGGTGAAGTGCTGGTAGAAGGTGCGCTTGGATACCTGGGCCACCGCGCAGAGCTGGTCCAGGCCGGTGCTGTTGATGCCTTGATCGCGGAACAGTTGTCGGGAAGCGCCGAGGATGCGCTCTCGTGCGCCCCTGCCGCGGCGCAGGCCTCGCGGCCCCTTCTCCAACTCCGTCATACAGCCAGGGTAGCCCAGTTGGGTACGGATCGGTGTGCATAGCTTGCGCTCCGCCTAACTGTTCGATACGTTAAGCATACTGATCGGTGTACATAACATCGGCACTATCGAAAGTTTGGAGTGATCGTGGGAAAACTCGATGGCAAGGTCGCGGTGATCACCGGCGCGACAAGTGGTATGGCGCTGGCCGGTGCCAAGTTGTTCGTTGACGAAGGAGCTCACGTCTTCATCACGGGCCGACGGAAGGACGCGGTGGAAGAAGCCGTCGAACAGATCGGGCGGAATGTGACTGGCGTGCAGGGCGATTCGGCCGACCTCGGCGATCTGGACCGTTTGTTCGACACGGTCAAGCAGGAAAAGGGCGCGATCGACGTGTTGTGGGCGAGCGCCGGGGTGGGCAAGCAGGGCCGGCTCGGTGAGATCACCGAGGAGGACTTCCATGACGCCTTCTGGCTGAACGCGCGCGGCACGCTGTTCACGGTCCAGAAGGCGCTGCCGCTGTTCAACGATGGCGGCTCGATCTTCATGACCGGGTCAAACGCTTCGCTGCGGGGCTACCCGAATTGGAGTGTGTACGCGGGAAGCAAGGCCGTGCTACCCGCCTACGCACGGGTGTGGGTGTCGGAGTTGAGGGACAGGAAGATCCGGGTGAACGTGCTGACCCCCGGCCAGGTCGCCTCACCGATGCTGGAAGAGGTGATGGACGAGGAGATGAAGGCGCAGTTCGAGTCGGTGATCCCGCGGCGAGAGATGGGCCGCCCTGAGGAGATCGCGTCGGCGGCGTTGTTCCTCGCCTCCGACGACTCGAGCTATGTCAATGGCATGGAGCTGGTAGTCGACGGCGGCACCACAGTGATCTGAGTGAGCGACAACGGCACACCGATCAGGTCTCACAAACCACAAGCAACAAAGGACATAAGGGAGTAACCATGACCACCTTCGCCCCGCACCGCGACACCGTGGAATCCTTCGTCGACTGCATGCACGGCGGCGCAGACAAAGACGCTCTTTCCGGCATCCTCGCCGAGGACGTGGTGCTGTACAGCCCGCTCGGCGATGAGCCAACCACTGGCCGCGACGCAGTCCTGGAAGCCATACGAGGGGTCGGCGCAGCGGCCGACCTCACCTATAAGGAGGTCCTCAGCGGAGAGACGCACCACGCCGCGTACTTCCGGCTGCAGATCGAAGACACCGCTGTCAACGGAATGGACTACATCCTGCTCGACGCGGACGGCAAGATCGCCGAGGTGACCATATTTTGGCGCCCTCTGCCGTCCGGCGTCGCGCTGCAGCGAAACCTTGCGGATGCACTCGGCATGCAGCCCTGGGAACTGCGCACCGGCGCGGAGTAAGACGATGAAGCCCGAGACGCGTCGGTGACGTTCGCGTCGTATCCGCGCTTCCGGGCTTCGGATCCAGTCGCGACGTTCGCCGCCCGGAGGCTTCGTTCACCTCATTCCGTCGGCGCGGAGGGTTCCTTGACCGCCTCCAAGCAAACGGTGACGTCGACGGTGTCCCCGACTACCAGGCCGCCTCCAGCTAGCACGGGAGTGTTATTCAGGACGCCGAAATCACTGCGCTTCAGCTTGATTTCACCTTCGAACCCGGCAACCTCACCGTGACCCATGCCGGCGCTAACTCCGAGAAATGAGAACGCCAGTGGTAGGCGTTTGGTGATTCCGCGCAGGGTGAAGTCGATTATGAGCACCCAGTCGTTCTGCCCGGTGCCGTGCATGTCGACCGAGACGAGGGTCGCGGTGGGGAACTCGTCGGCGTCGAAGACGTCGGGTGCCCGCAGGTGCTCGTCGCGGGTTGGGTTGCCGGTGTCAACCGACCCGACCGCGATGGTGGCCGTAATGCTCGGAGTTCCGTTCTCGGGCACGGTGATCGCCCCGGAGAAGTCGCCGAATCGCCCACGTACTCTGCCGACCATCAGGTGGCGAACCGAGAACGTGATGGAAGAGTGGACGGGGTCGATCGTCCACGTGCCGGGGGTCAGATCCCGCCCAACCGCCGACGTCACCTGAGTGTTCTTCTCGAGTTCGGACGGCAGCTCGTAGAGTTCGCGTAAGACCAGGGCGTTGCGGGCTTGGATGAGCACGCCACCCTCGTCGAGACGTCCGAGTTCGATTGGGGCGAAGCCGAGCTCGGTGCACAGCCCGGCTACCACCGCGCTTGCCGCGGAGTCGTTGCTGGACACGAAGACCACGCGTTTCCCGAATTCGGGTGGGCGCTTCTCGGCGAGCTGCCTGGCGGCGGTTTGGTTGAACGACTTGACCACCGCGGCGCCCGGAAACGCCTCGGCGTTGAACTCGGTCGACAAGCGGCCGCCGAGGATTTGCTCGGAATTAGGCACCAGAAACGCGTTCGTCGCGTCGACGACGATCTTGCCCGACCAGTCTGCGCGGCGCCCACCCAGCTCACGGACCTGCAAGAACGGAATGGCCAAGATGATGACGTCCGCATCCAGGGCCGTGTCGAGGGTGGCCGGTGTGATCGAGGCGGACAGTTCGGTGACGTCGATCGTCTCCGGACCTCGCGTGTTGGCCCAGAGTGCTGGGACGTGGTGGTCGGAGAACCGTTGCGCCAGAACCGCGCCAACGCTGCCGGTGCCCACGACGGCATACTGCAGAGCGCTGCTCATCGCACGACCTCCGCGGTCCGAGCGGCCGCGATGAAGTCCGCCAGCGCCAGGAACACAGCGTTCACGGGCCACTTGCTGTACTCCGCTCGTCGACCGTGGAACACCGCCGCGCCCACCTGCAGCAGCGCCAGACCCACGGCAGCGGCAGGCGTCAAGATCGGCGCAATGCCGGTGAGCCACGGCAGGATCAGCCCGAGAGCGCCGGCCACCTCGACGCCGCCGATGAGTTTGATCGACGTCGCAGACAACGCCTCGGCGGCGCCAGCCATGGAGGGGTTCTCCGCTAGGCGCTCCTTGGACGTCAGCAGTTTCGTGCCACCGACAAAGAGATATGCGGCGGCGAGTAATCCGGACGCGATCCATACCGCGATGTTCACGAGGGCTCCTCGAAGGCGTGTGTACACGAATAGGGGCGACGACCCGACCGCTCGCACTTGCGAATCTCGCAGTCACGTGGACGAGTCATTAGTTGATGCATCAATTACCCTATCGGATATTAATGTGATGCGTCAACTAAATCTGCTCCATCGGAGTCCTTCCCGCGGGTGATGCAGACCGTGACGCCTCGACAACGACCGGACGCCGTCGCCGGTCGGCGGCTGACGTTTAACGGTTGACGGTTGACGGTTGAACTATCCTTCAGATGCAGGAGGTCCGGATGACAGCTGGGCGATCGGAAACCATCGGGTCGTCGCGGTGACGCGGCCCGAGCGTGAGCGTCGTCAACGCGAAACGGTGTGGCTCGACGACGATCAGCAGCGTGCGTGGCGTCAGCTCCTTTCGATGATTATGGAGCTTCCGGCGGCCCTGGAAAGCGATCTGCAGCGCACCACCGGACTGACGACGTTCGAGTACCTCGTGCTGGCGAATCTCTCGGAAGCCGACGAGAGGACGCTGCGGATGTCGGAGCTCGCCTCCAGTGCGAACTCCTCGTTGTCGAGGTTGTCGCACGTGGTCAGGCGCCTCGCAGGCAACGGGTTGGTGGTGAAGCGCGTCTGTGCCGAGGACGGCAGGGTGAGCGTGGTCGAGCTCACGAAGGCGGGATTGCGGCGGGTCTCCGCCGCGGCCCCCTTGCATGTCGCGAAGGTGCGCGAACTGGTGGTGGAGCCGTTGACGAAGGCCGAGCTGATCAGGCTCGGCAGGGCGGCGCAGGCCATTACCGACCGGATCGCCGAGTCGGGTTAGCCCGTCGGCTCTGCCCGTCGACCGTCATGCGTGGCGCGACGAGGACCGGCGTGACCAACGGATTGCAGCATGTCCGGATCATCCATCCAGTTGGGCACCGTGGCGATCCGTTTGGGACTGATGCGCCCCATTGCGAGCAGTCCCCAAAGCCCTTCAGATGCGTTGTGACACTTGAAACAGCCAACCGCTGCCCTCGTCGCTCACGTCGGCGCGCTCGCCCTCAGCGCTGCCTACCGCGCTGGCTCGAGCCGCCAATTGGGCCCGCGGGCATCGCATTGCACTCGGTGACCTCATCCTCAAGCGTCAGAACGACGCACGATTCCGCGGCGTGACGCTGACGATCCGCCAGCCGAGAACGCGCCGGTGCGCACAGGCAACGCTGGTTGGTGACCGCCATCAACCCAGGCGTCTCATAAGCCGACTCACAGCCGGAGTCTCATCCCTACCGAAAGAGCTGTTATGCGGGGTGAACCGCTCACGGCTGATGAAGGTTATGAGGGCTCGTCTTCGTCGGGCGAGTCGTGGTGTGTGGCCAGGTGGCACTGGATTCGTTCGTTGAGGGTGGCGAGCAGGTCGAGCTCAGCCGGGGTCAGCAGGTCGATGAAGTTGCGGCGGACGTCTTCCACGTGCCTGGGTGCGGCGTTCTCGATGGCGGCGCGGCCGGCCGGTAGGAGGCAGACCATCGTGCTGCGGGCGTCGTTGGGGTTGGGCTCGCGGCTGACGAGCCCGTCCTTCTGCATGCGACGCAACTGGTGGGAGACGCGGCTTTTCTCCCAGCTCAGTGCCCTGCCCAGGTCGCGGGCGGGCATGCGGTCCCCGTCGTGATCCGAGAGCACTGCCAGGACCGCGTAGTCGGCCCCGGACAGGCCCGATTTCTGCAGGCCTCGGTTTAGATGCGCGACGAGCTGATAATTCGCATACACGAAAGCCCGCCAGGCGCGCTCCTCACGAGCGTTCAGCCAGTTCGGTTCCATCGGTCTCCACACTACCCCGATTGGTTGACGCATCACCAATCCCTTTGTATGGTTGAAGAGTCAACCTTTTGATCGCCAACCGAGAGGGGAGATTTCATGAGCAGCATCAGCATCATCGGCCTGGGGAACATGGCCAGCGCCTTGGCCGACCGGGCGCTCGCTGGCGGCAACACCGTCGAGCTCATCGGCCGTGACCCGGCCAAAGCCAACGAATTGGCCGCCGCGCTCGACGGCGCCACGGTCGCGACGGCCGGCAGCGCCCCGGCCGGAGACATCGTCATCCTCGCTGTGCCCTACGCCAATGCGGCGGAGGCGGTGAGCGAGTACGGAGACGCGCTGCACGGCAAAATCGTCATCGATATCACCAACCCCGTCACCCCCGATATGACCGGCCTTGTCACCCCTGACGGCAGTTCCGGCGCACAGGAGATCGCCAAGGCCGCCCCCGCCGGCGCGCATGTCGTCAAGGCGTTCAACACCCTGTTCGCCAACGTTCTGGCGGCCGGCCCAGCCGAGGGTCGCCCTTTGGATGTGTTCATCGCCGGCGACGACGCGCAGGCCAAGGCCCAAGTATCGGTGTTCATCGAGAGCCTGGGACTGCGCCCGTTCGACGCCGGGCCGCTGTCCATGGCGCAGGCATTGGAGAACGCGGGCCTGCTGGAGATGGGTCTGATGACGCACTCCCTCAACCACACCGACTTCTTCCTCGGCGTCAACATGCTCAGCTGAGCGGCCCTGCACCACCACGTCTCGCGCCGCATCACCTCAGTTGATCTACGGCAGGAGAAGACAACCCCAACCATCCACCCTCGGAAGGACAGTCACATGCGCGTTTTCATCACTGGTGGGACCGGCCATGCCGGTTCGTACATCATCCCCGAACTCATCGCCGCCGGACACGAGGTCACCGGCCTGGCCCGGTCGGACGCCTCCGCGGCGGCCCTGTCCGCACAAGGCGCGAGCGTGCGTCGCGGCGACCTCGAAGATCTCGACGGGCTCAAGGCGGCGGCCGCGAACGCCGATGGCGTCATCCACGTCGCGCACAGGCAAGACCTGCTTCCCACTGGCGGGATGGACGCCGTGGCCGCCGCAGAGCTGCCGATCATGCTCGCGTATGGCGAGGCACTCGCGGGAACCGGAAAGCCGCTGGTCGCAGCGGGCAGCATCGGCTCGGCCGGAAACCTGGGCCGACCAGCCACCGAGGAAGACCCGGCCCTACCCAGCGGCGAGGAGCACAAGGGCACCCTGCGCGTTCGTAACGTCGTGGAACGGGCTGTAATTGGCCTCGCCGAGCAGGGAGTGCGGTCCTCGATCGTGCGGCTCCCGCTCATCGCGCACAGCACGACTGATAGTGCCGGGTTCCTTCCAGGGCTGATCGCGCTCGCGAAGGAGAAGGGCTTCGCCGGTCACCCCGGAGACGGCGCGAACCTGTGGTGCGCCGTGCACATCCGCGATGTCGCCTCCGTATTCCGCTTGGCGCTGGAAAAGGGTCCGGCCGGTCGCTATTGGCACGCGATTGCGGAAGGGGAAATCCCGTTCCGCGAGATCGCCGAGGCCATTGGCAGCCATCTGGACCTGCCCGCCGTGAGCGTTCCCGTGGACGTCCTGATGCTGCCGGGATACTTTGGGCCCCTCACGAATCTGGTCACCGGATCCTTTCCGGCGACCAGCCTCATCACGCGCCAGACCCTGGGCTGGGAACCCGCGCAGCCCAGTCTGTTCGCCGATTTGGACAACGGTCATTACTTCCCGGCCGGCTGACGGCCGGGCGACCACTTCAAAAGGAGTCACCATGACCACGTTCGCCCCGCACCGCGAAACCTTGGAGTCCTTCGTCGACTGCATCCACGGCGGCGTAGACAAAGACACCCTCACCCGTTTGCTCGCCGAGGACGTGGTGCTGTACGGCCCGTTCGGCGATGAGCCAGTCACCGGCCGCGAGGCCGCCGTCGAAACCATAAAGACCGTCAACGGACTGGCGGACGACGACACCTATCTGGAGGTCCTCAGCGGCGAGACCCACCACGCCGCCCACTTCCGACTGCAGATCGGAGACGCCACGGTCAACGGCATCTTCTTCGTCCTGCTCGACGCGGACGGCAAGATCGCCGAGGTGAGCATCTTCTACCGCACAGTGCCGGCCGGCGTCGCGCTGCAGCGAAACCTCGCGAATGCAATCGGCATGCAGCCCTGGGAACTGCGCACAAACGGGGAGTAACGACCAAGGCCTTGCCCTACGCCCGCACGGCTCGATCCCGGGGCGTGGGGCGGGCTTGCTCGGCATGAAAGGCACCCTCCCAAGAAAGGAGGTGCGCATCAAACGCGGGACGGTTCAGGGTTCAGGGTCCGCATTACCGTCATCCGCCCGGTTTTTGGACCGCCCCCGCATACTCGCCGACGAAGCCGTTCCGCAACCACCACCTGGGGTTGGTGTGCTCGAAGATCTCCTCGCCGAGGGCGCGATTGCGCACCGACGTCTTCACCGGGAACGGATTCATCCCCGTCTTGTATTCGACCCCGACCATGGCGGGGGCGGTCGGCCGGCCTCGCCGGGGCAGCAGCTCGAAACCGGCCTGCGCAAGCATGGTGTTCAACTCGGCGGGGCGTGGGAATCGCCGAAAGTCGTGGTTTGGTTTGTGCAGTCCGAACACGAACAGCGGCCCGACCGTGACGAAACAAAGCCATGTGCACACGTTGCGATCCGGTGCGACATAGAACATCCGCCCGCCCGGCTTCAGTGCGCGAAATACGCTGTCCATCAGATGGCGGTGCTCGGTGCAGTGGTCAAGCACGCCGTGCAGGTAAATGAGGTCGAATCGATTGGCGGCCAACACGTCCGGGTTACGCGCGTCGCCGACGAGGAACGTCACACCGGCCTTGTCGGTGAACCGCTTGCGGGCGGCGTCGATCGACTTGTAGTCGACGTCGACGCCGACGATGTCCCATTGGCCCAACTCCGGATAGCGTTCGAGCAATCCTTCGATCGCCCCGCCGCTGCCGCAGCCGACCACCGCCATTCTCGGGCGTTGACCATCGATGGACGGAAGGTAGTCGCGTAGGAAATCCCATGCAGCGTAGTCGATTTCGCCGACCAGCTCAGCGGTGAAGCGCCACTGTTCGCTGACGTCGGCGTTGGAGAAGTAACGCACCCCGCGCTCGATCGTGCCGTTGCTGATCCGCATCAGCGCGCGGTCGATCATCGAATAGTGGTACTCGGGCTCGCCCGCTGCGTCGTTGGCCCGTTCGCGATCGAGAAACTCGAAGTAGCTGCGCTCTTCGGGTTCGATCGGCGCCTCCCACGACTGGGCGTGCCCGAGCACGCGCTCCCGAATCCACGAGTCGATCACGCGGCTGTAGACGATGGTGTCGAACAACATCAGCTGATGGCCGCCGCCGGGCATCATGAAAAAATCCTTGGTCCCGCCGATCCGCTCAAAGCATGCCCGGCAGTGCTCGGCGCCGACGATTTCGTCGTGCTCGCCGCAGGTGACCAGGACAGGTTTCGTGTTGGCGGCGGCGGGCTTTGGTGGCACATAGTTGAACACCGAGTGGTAGCTCTTGAGCCCATACGACCAGACGTAGAACGGGTCTTTCTTCTTCGTGTCCAGCAGCCCGGGGTCTTCCTGGTAGGCGGCCTTGAAGTCGATGACCCGCCGCAGCGGGACCCGCAGCAGATCACCGATCGTCTTGGCCGCCCACTTCGCCGGACGCGACTGGAACAACCGGATCGCCGGGCTCATCGGCACCTCGTGGTTCAACAAGATGTTCATGCACACGCCGGCGACCACGGCCGGGCACGCGTCGAGCGCGTGGAACGCGACTTCGCCGCCCTGGCTCGCGCCGTGCACGACGACGGGCAGGGACGTGCGCCGTGCCGCGTAATCGGTGACCGCCCTGGTGTCTTCGAGAAAGTCTTCGAAGCTGAACACGCCCGGCGTGCCTTCGGTGCGGCCATGCCCGGTCAAGTCGAACGAATAGACTGCGGCGGAAAAGTTGCGACGCATGTGCTCGGCGAACGCGTCGTAACTCTCGCTGTTCCCGGCGGTGCCGTGCACCAGCACCAAGACGTAGTCGGCGTTGTGGTTCTCGTAGCGGCGCACGAAGATTCGTCTGGCGCCGGATCCGGTTACCGCGTCTTCGACCATCGGCGGCACTGCCTGATCGGTAACGTTCGGGGTCATCGCCTTTCCAATCCTTCGGTGATGCGGGCGGCGAGCATCTGGGCGAACACGTCGAAGTCGCGACGGAAGCCCGAGGTGTCGGAAACGAACGGGCGCTGCATCGCCATGCCCAGCAGCACGGTTTCGAAGAGACGCACCGACTCCTCGATCAAGCCCTGCGGCGCATCGTCACCGGTGATGGTGCGCAGCGCCTCGGCGAATTGCCGACGCTGAGTGTCGCGGTAGTCGACATACGCGATCCGCAGGAACTCGTTGTGGTTGGCCGCTGCGGCGAACTCGACCATGAACGTGACGGCGTCGATGTTGTCGATGAACAACGCGTACAGCAGGCCGGCCGCCTCAGTCAGACCGTCACGCACTGACCTTTGGTGCGACAGTTGGGCCGACGCCGTGGCGAACATTCTCTTGGCCATGTCGTCGATCGCCGCCTGAAAGAGCTTTTCCTTCGTCTCGAAGTGATAGTGCAGCAGCGTCTGAGAGACGCCGGCCTTCGTCGAGATCAGCTTCATCGAAGACTTTTCATAGCCGTACGCGCAGAAACATTGGATCGTCGTCTGCAGGATTCGGTGTCGGGCGTCGCCGGCAGGGACCGCGGGACCGGTGGGGTCCTCAGCCTTCGGAACTGTCGCGGTCAACATCGCCTCGTCTCTTCGTGTGTGTCCGGTTCCCAGATAAGATACTGCCTGATCGATCAGTCAGGCAAGGGGTGAAGCGTCTCTGTACCCTTTGACCTGATAGCGCCCGGAGCAAGGACCTGCTATGCCTGAGACTCTGATGTCCAAGAAGATCACTTTGACCTTCGACAACGGCCCGACCCCGGGTGTCACGGATGAGGTTCTCGATATCCTCGGCCAGCGTCAGGTGCCCGCCATATTCTTCGTGGTCGGGGAGAATGTCTGCTCCCCCGCGGGACATCGGTTGATCGGGCGCGTTGTGCGTGACGGGCACCGGATCGGCAATCATTCCTTCACCCACGGCGCACCCCTCGGCGAGCTCTCCCCTGCCGAGACCATTCACGAAATCGGCAGCACGCAAAAGCTTTTGGCCGATTTCGGTGATACCGATCGCCACTTCAGGCCGTGGGGAACGGAGGGCGCACTCGAACGGCGCTGTCTGAATCAGACGGCGATCGACTACCTCATCGCGGAGAAGTACACCTGCGTCCTGTGGAACAGCGTCCCCCGCGACTGGGCCGACCCCCGCGGATGGGTTAGCCGAGCGCTCGCCGATACCCGTCACCATCAGCACACCGTGGTCGTACTGCACGACCTACCCACCGGCGCGATGAACTATCTACCAATGTTTCTCGATGAACTCAAACGGCTCCGGCCTGGAGTTCACCACCCAACTCCCCGACGATTGCGTGCCGATTGTCGGCGGTCGGATACGAACACCCATCGACCACCTCACGACAGGAAGATGAGGCCCTCATGAGCGACATGACGGCGCGGTTCTCCGAGATCGTCGGCGAGCACAACCTGCTGACCGGCGATGCGATACCCGAGGACTACTGGCACGACGAAGTGTTGACCAAGCCAGCGCAACGGCCGGCGTACGTCGCCAAACCGGCCACCGCTGAGGAGGTTTCGCTGCTACTGAAGGCCGCCTCGGACAACGACGTTCCGGTCACCGCCCGCGGGTCCGGGACCGGCCTGTCGGGTGCGGCGATCCCGCGGGCCGACGGGCTGCTGATCTCCTTCGAGCGCATGAACGCCGTCCTCGAGGTCGACACCACCAACCAGGTCGCCGTCGTCCAACCCGGCGTGACACTCACCGAGCTGGACGCCGCGACCGCTGACACCGGCCTGCGCTACATGGTTCACCCCGGCGAGATGTCCTCCAGCGTCGGCGGCAACGTCGGCACCAACGCCGGCGGCATGAACGCGGTCAAGTACGGCATCGCCCGCAACAACGTGCTCGGGCTGCAGGCGGCGCTGCCGACCGGCGAGCTCATCCGCACCGGCGGCAAGATCGCGAAAATCTCCACCGGCTACGACCTGACCCAGCTCATCGTCGGCTCCGAGGGCACCCTGGCCCTGGCCACCGAGGTGACCGTCAAGCTCCATCCGCGGCTCGACCACAGCGCCGCCGTGCTCGCCCCGTTCGCCGACTTCGACCAGATCATGGCGGCCGTGCCCAAGGTTGTGGGGAGCGGCCTCGCGCCCTACATCCTGGAGTACATCGACAACGTGACGATGGCCGCGCTGGTCCACACCCAGAACCTCGAGCTGGGTGTTCCCGACAGCGTCCGCGACAGCTGCGACGCCTATCTCGTTGTGGCCCTGGAAAACCGGACCGCGGACCGGCTGGACGAGGACGTCGAGAAGGTCGGCGAACTGCTCGCCGAGCTGGGGGCCGTGGATGCCTATGTGCTCGAAGGGAGTTCGGCGCGCAAGCTGATCGAGGCGCGCGAGAAGGCGTTCTGGACCTTGAAGGCCGTCGGTGCCGACGACCTCATCGACACCGTGGTGCCACGCGGCGCGATGCCGAAGTTCCTTTCCGCCGCTCGTGGATTGGCGGCGGCCGCGGGCGGTGCCGCGGCGGGCTGCGGGCACGCCGGCGACGGCAACGTGCACCTGGCCATCTTCTGCAAGGACCCGGACACACGCAAGAAGCTGCTCACCGACATCTTCGCGCTGGCAATGGAATTGGGCGGTGCGATCTCGGGCGAACACGGCCTGGGCCGCGCCAAGACGCCGTATTTCCTCGAGTTGGAAGACCCGGTCAAGGTCGACCTCATGCGCCGCATCAAGCGGAGCTTTGACCCCGCGGGCATCCTCAACCCAGACGTGGTGTTCGCGGGAGCTTAACCGATAACCGGGAAGTGGCGCTGGGCGGCAAGCTCTTTCAGCCCCTTCCGCATCACCCATCGCACGTGTGCATCGAGCCGCTTGATGTCGGAGACTTCAGCGAATTTGGCGATGTTGATGGGCGGTAACACCTCGACGACGATCTTGGTGGGCAGCGGCATGTTGACCGGCGCGACGACACTGAGCCCAAACGGGAAACCGATTGTTATCGGCAGGATGTCCGTGCGGAACAGCTTGCGCTCCAGCTTGGTGAGCCTGAGCGCACGCGCCAGCCATCTGCCGCGGCTCAGGAAGAACTGGCTCTCCTGCCCGCCAATAGAAACGGCGGGAACGATCGGGACATTGGCCTCGACAGCCGTGGTGATGTAACCGGTTCGTCCGTCGAAATCGATGGTGTTCTCCCGCAAGGTCGACCGGTAGACGTCGAAGTCGCCGCCCGGAAAGACCAACACGACGGCACCGGCGGCCAACGCCTTGGCGGCGTTGTCGCGCGTCGCCCGGATCACTCCAGTGCGCCGGAAGAAGTCACCGGCAGGACCGGCAAAGATGGTGTCGAAACCAAGTGCGTAAAGCGGGCGGTCGTAACCGAACTTGTCGTAGTAGTCGACCGCGAACACCGACAGATCGAAGGTCATGAGGCCGCCGGAATGATTCGCCACCACCAACGACGGTCCCGGTGGGATGTTGTCCAGGCCACGAACCTCGGAACGGAAATACTGCTTGACTATCGGGCGGGTCAGCGCGATGACGTGCTCGGTCAGACCGCGGTCCCATTTGTCGACGTCGGCGGGGTCGTTGCGGGTGTGGCTCATGTCTTCCTCGCTCGTCGTTGAGCGTGACCTGATGGTACGCCGTCGGTCCTGCGACCACGCACCTTTTTGTTGTCGCTGTGAGGCGGGCACTTCGGCTGTCTCCCGCGCCAGTGGCCCCTGTGGCGCATGTGACTTAACCGACGACGGACTCACATCCCGAAGTGGTTGCCGCGCACCGCCGCAACGGCCTCGGGCGGTCCGCTCACCGTGACCTCCGCCGCGCCTTGCCGGCCAAACAGATACAGCAGCAGCTCGCCCGGCCGACCGCTGAGTACAGCCACCGGTGAACCCGGCCGGACCGTCGCCCGCTCGCCAGTGCCCACCCACTCGACGACAAGACCACAACCCTCAAGCCGCCGACTCAGATAACGACCACCGCGGCGAACGTTGCGCCACAACGCGGTGTCCGTGTCGGGCGTCAGATCACGCGGCCCGAGTCCATTCGCCCTGCGCACGTCCTCGTGATGTACGAAGAACTCATTGAGATTCGCCAGCGCGCGGACCCATGCGATGCGGAAGAACCCGACGGGCGGACCGGAACGGACCTTCGCGACGAGGCACGCGAAATCCGTGCGCCGCGCCAGCGCCGCCCTGCGCCGTTCGGCGAACCGTTGGAAGCTGCCCGGCAAAACCATGCATGGCCCCGCAACGACATCACGTTCTCGCAGCACGAGGTGGGCGGCGAGGTCGTGAGCCGTCCAGCCGTCGAGCAGGGTGGGCACCGAAGGACCGAGCTCGTCGAAAAGCTCACAGAGCGCATGTCGCTCCCGCTCGTCCGGCGACGCCACAGCGAACGCCCTAGCTGCGCAACGACTCGCGGCCCAGAGCCGGCGTGACGTCGGCGGGCACCTCTGTTTCCTCGGGCTCCGGTGTTGCACCGTGTTCGGCCAGCCAGCGTTCGGCGTCGATGGCCGCTGCGCAGCCACTGCCCGCGGCGGTGATGGCCTGGCGGTAGGTGCGATCCACCAGATCGCCCGCGGCGAACACCCCCTCGATCGAGGTGGCCGTGGTGCGGCCCTGCACCAACACATAACCCTCCGGGTCGGTGTCGAGTACCTCGCGCACCAACTCCGAGCGGGGGTCATGACCGATCGCCACGAAAACACCCGTGACGGGCAGGGTGGATTCCTCCCCGGTGACCGTGTCGCGCACCCGCAAACCCGTCACCGTCTGATCACCCTGCACCCCCAACACCGCCGCGCTGGTCACAAAGGTGATCTTCTCATTGGCCCGGGCCCGCTCGAGCATGATGCGCGACGCGCGGAACTCCTCCCGGCGGTGCACCAGGGTCACGCTGCGCGCGAACCGGGTCAAAAAGGTGGCTTCCTCCATCGCCGAGTCCCCACCACCGATCACCGCGATGTCCTGATCTTTGAAGAAAAACCCATCACAAGTCGCACACGAACTCACCCCACGCCCCAGCAACTCCTGCTCCCCGGGCACCCTCAAATACCGCGCCGCGGCACCCATGGCCAAGATCACCGCCCGTGCCCGCACCGTATGGCCCTCCGCCGTCGTCACCGACTTGACCGGCCCGCCCAACGACACCGACTCCACGTCCTCCATCCGCAGATCCGCCCCAAACCGCAGCGCCTGCTCACGCATCTGACCCATCAACTCCGGACCCGTGATGCCATCACGAAAACCGGGGAAATTCTCCACCTCGGTAGTCGTCATCAACGCTCCACCAAACGCAATCCCCTCAAACACCACCGGCGCCAACTGCGCCCGCGCCGCATACAACGCCGCGGTGTACCCCGCAGGACCCGAACCAATGATGATCACGTCGTGGATGCCGGGGTCAGTCATGGCCGCCACAGTACTGCGTCCCAATGACGCTGCGACATCGACACCTAACCCCTCAACGGCGCGCAACGACGACCGTCTGCACCAAACCGTGAGACGGCCTGGCTGGAACCCGCTGCCGCGCAACCACTTCCAAACCAACGTGCGAACCAAGGTGACTAAACAAGCCAGGATTACCAAACTCATTAGACGACGCGGAAAGGAATTGCTCTGGCCGCCAACCGAATCGAAGGTGAGGCGGCACACACAACCAGAGGTTGTGTACTCACAACGTCTAGCCCTCTACTGGAGCCCCGCCAAACCGTGCACTATGGCAATCGTGACCCGTGGGTCCAATGGAGTGCCTACGGGTACTCCCTACTGACCGAATCATCGACGATGTCGCGGCACTACAGGCGAGCAGCCCAGTCCGAGAAGCCGCGTGCCTACACCGCCGGAAGTGACCCAAGCAGGCATCACAGGCCGGCGAAGGAGAGAACACCGCATGACCACCACAGCACGTCCCGCCAAGACTCGCAATGAGGGCCAGTGGGCGCTGGGCAATCGCGAACCGCTCAACGACACCGAGCAGATCAAGCACGACGACGGGCCGCTGAACGTGCGCGACCGAATCATCAACAAATACGCCAACGAGGGCTTCGACAGCATCGAGAAGAGCGATCTGCGGATGCGCTTCAAATGGATGGGTCTGTACACCCAGCGCGAGCAGGGCTACGACGGCAGCTGGACCGGCGACGAGAACATCGACAAGCTCGAGGCCAAGTACTTCATGATGCGCGTGCGCTCCGACGGCAAGCCGATGTCGGCGCAGACGCTGCGCGTCCTGGGTGAGGTTTCGTCCGAGTTCGGCCGTGACACCGCCGACATCGGCGACCGGGAGAACGTGCAGTTCCACTGGCTCAGGATCGAGGACGTCCCCGAGGTCTGGCGCCGGCTCGAATCCGTCGGTCTTTCGAGCATCGAGGCCTGCGGCGACTGCCCGCGTGGCATCCACGGCAGCCCGCTGGCCGGCGACTCCCTCGACGAGGTGCTCGACGCTTCACCCGCGATCGACGAGATCATCCGGCGCTTCCTGGGCAATCCCGAATACGCCAACCTGCCCCGCAAGTACAAGTCCGCGATCTCGGGCCTGCAGGACGTCTCCCACGAGACTCACGACGTCGCCTTCATCGGCGTCAACCACCCCGAGCACGGCCCGGGCATGGACCTGTGGGTGGGCGGCGGCCTGTCGACCAACCCCATGCTGGCCCAGCGGGTCGGCGTCTGGGTGCCCCTGGACGAGGTGCCCGACGTGTGGGAAGCGGTCACCAAGGTGTTCCGCGACTACGGCTACCGGCGGATGCGCGCCAAGGCCCGCATCAAGTTCCTGGTCAAGGACTGGGGCGTCGAAAAGTTTCGCGACGTGATGGAGACCGAGTACCTCGGCCGCAGGCTGATCGACGGCCCGGCCCCCGATCCGGCCAAGCACCCCATCGACCACGTCGGCGTGCAGAAGATCAAGAACGGCCGCAACGCCGTCGGTGTCGCCGCCATTGCCGGACGGGTCACGGGCACCATCCTGCAGGCGGTTGCCGACCTGATGGAGCAGGTCGGCTCCGACCGGGCCCGATTCAGCCCCTTCCAGAAGCTGATCATTCTCGACGTGCCCGACGACAAGGTCGATTTTCTGGTCACCGAGCTGGACAAGCTGGGACTGCCGTCGAAGCCGTCGAACTGGCGCAAGAGCACCATGGGTTGCACCGGCATCGAGTTCTGCAAATTGTCGTTTGCCGAAACCCGGGTTCGCGCACAGACTTTGGTGCCCGAGTTGGAGGAGCGCCTGGCCGACGTCAATGACGACCTCGACGTGCCGATCACCGTGCACCTCAACGGATGCCCGAACTCGTGCGCCCGCATTCAGGTGGCCGACATCGGGTTCAAGGGCCAGTGGATCGACAACGGCGACGGCACTTCGGTCGAAGGCTTCCAGGTTCACCTCGGTGGCGGTCTGGGCGAGGAAAGCGGCTTCGGCCGGAAACTGCGCCAACACAAGGTCACCAGCGACGAACTCGGCGACTACATCGACCGGGTAACGCGCAAGTTCCTGGAACAACGGGAAAGTGGCGAGCGTTTCGCCAACTGGGCGCTGCGCGCCGAAGAGGCCGACCTGCGTTAGTCATCGCCCGACACCATGGAGGAGAGCGCTGACGTTACGAGCTGAGGACGACGAGATGAGCGAAGTGGTGACCGGCTTCACCGAAGAACAGCTGCGCGAGATCGCCGAGCGCGGCGCGACTGAGATGGAAGGCGCCAGCGCTGACGAGATATTGCGCTGGACTGACGAGCAATTCGGCGGGGTCGACGGCCCCCGCGGCTGGGCCAATTGCAAGTGGGTGGTGGCCTGCAACATGCAAGACGCGGTGACGGTGTCGCTGGCGGCCAACGCCCGGCCGGGGGTGCCGGTGCTCTTCCTGGACACCGGCTACCACTTCGCCGAAACCCTGGGCACCCGCGACGCGATCGAGTCCGTCTACGACATCCACCTGCTCAACGTCACCCCGGAGCACACCGTTTCAGAGCAGGATGAGCTGATGGGCAAGGACCTCTACGCCCGCGAGCCCAACGAGTGCTGCCGCCTGCGCAAGGTCGTCCCCTTGCGCAAGGCGCTGAAGGGATACGCGGCCTGGGTCACCGGGCTGCGCCGGGCGGAGTCCCCCACCCGGGCCGACGCGCCGTTCATCAGCTTCGACGAGTCGTTCGGGCTGGTGAAGGTCAACCCGATCGCCGCCTGGACCGACGGGGACGAGGAGGAATACATCGAGAACAACGGCGTGCTGGTCAACCCGCTCGTCGACGAGGGCTACCCGTCGATCGGATGCGCGCCCTGCACCACCAAGCCGGTCGACGGCGACGATCCTCGCAGCGGACGCTGGCAGGGCCGCAACAAGACCGAATGCGGGTTGCACGCCTCATGAGCACACTCGTTCTCACCGCCCACGGCAGCCGCGATCCGCGCTCGGGCGCCAACGCCCGAGCCGTCGCCGACCGGCTGCGCGGCATGCGCCCCGGCCTCGACGTGCGACTGGCCTTCCTCGAGCTCAGCGCACCGAACTTCGTCGACGTCCTGTCCGGGTTGCCCGACAAACGCGACGCGGTGGTCGCCCCGTTGCTGCTGGCCGGCGCCTACCACGCGCACCTCGACATCCCCAAGCAGATCGCCCGCGCCGGCGCCTATGGCGTCCGGCAGGCCGGCGTGCTGGGCGAAGACGACCGGCTGGTCTCAGTCCTGGAGGAACGGCTCGCCGAGGCCGGGGTGTCCCCGCTCGACGAGGAAGTCGGGGTGATGGTGGTCGCGATCGGGTCGTCGAACGCTGCGGCCAACGCGCGCACGGCGAAGGTGGCGGCCCGGCTGTCCGCCGGCACGCGCTGGGCCGGCACCGCCATGGCCTTCGCCACCCGGCCCGAGGCGTCGGTGCCCGACGCCTCGGAGCGGTTGCGCCGCCGCGGCGCCCGCCGGCTGGTCATCGCGCCCTGGTTCCTGGCGCCCGGACTCATCACCGACGGCGTGTCAACCTACGCGCGCGACAACGGGATTCCGATGGCGGCGCCGCTCGGGGCGCACCGTCTGGTGGCCGAGACCGTGCTGGACCGCTTCGAGCAGGCGCTGGCCGAACACGCCGCGGCCTAGATCTTGGTCGCGTGAATGCTGATGTGGCTCAACAGGTCTCGAATCGCTCCTGCGGGTGGGTTGCGGCCGCCGACCCAGATCGCGCGAAACTTGCGCCGTAAGTCCAAGTCCCGGATGGTGACCGCCTGCAGCCGGCCCACCGTCAGGTCGTCGGCGACCGCCAGTCGGCTCATGGCGGCCGGTCCGGCCCCGGCGAGAACGGCGGCGCGCATCGCCGCGGCCGACGTCAACTCCAGCACGGGCGGCGCTTGCTGCATGTCCTCGCCCAGCACCTGACGCAGCGCCACGGTCAGCGAATCGCGGATGCCCGAATGGGGTTCGCGGGCCACCAAGGGTGTGTCGGCGAGCTCGCGGGCGGTCACCACCCGCGAGCGTCGGGCCCACTTATGGCCCGGCGGCACCACGATCACCAACTCGTCCTGCCCCACCACGCAGCTCCCCAATCCCTTGGGTTGGGCGGGGTTTTCGACGAATCCCAAATCGACGGTGCCGTCGCGGACCGCGGAGATGGCGTGGTCGCTGTTGGTGGCCGTCAGGATCACCTGCGGCGCGCTGCCGCCGCGCCGCGTCGACTCCGTCTGCAGGGAGAGCAGCCAATGCGGCATCAGCTGCTCGGAAATGGTCTGGCTGGCCGCCACCCTGATGCGTTCGCGGCCCTCCTTGCGCAGCCCGCCCAACCCCGCGTCGATCTCGTTGGCGACCTCGAGCAGGCGCGCGGCCCACTCCGCCACGATCAGCCCCGCGGGCGTCAGTTCCGAACCCCGCGTCGTCCGCACGGCCAACGTGACCCCGACCTGGGCCTCCATCGACGCGAGCCGTCGAGACACGGCCTGCTGGGTGATTCCGAGCTCCCGGGCGGCGCGCCCGAGGCTGCCCGTCTCGGCGATCGTCAAAAAGACCTCGAACGAGGCGAGTTCGGGCATGCGGGGGCTGAGCGGCATGGTGGGTCAGTCACAATCAGTAGGCGCGACACAACCATAGCTTGTGACTACACAACATTGAAACCTCTAGTCGCGCCCCGGCCGGGTGAGCACCATGGGAGACATGACCCACACAGCCCAATACCACGTCGCGGTCGTGGGTTCCGGTCCGTCGGGATTCTTCGCGGCCGCGTCACTGCTGAAGGCTGCCGACGCCGCCGAGTTCGGTGTCGCGGTCGACGTGCTCGAGATGCTGCCCACCCCTTGGGGGCTGGTGCGGTCGGGCGTGGCGCCCGATCACCCGAAGATCAAGTCGGTCAGCCAGCAGTTCGAGAAGACCGCCGAGGACCCCCGCTTTCGATTCTTCGGCAACATCAAGGTGGGTGAGCACGTCTCGGCCGGTGAACTCGCCGAGCGCTACGACGCGGTGATCTATGCCGTCGGGGCCCAGTCTGACCGCGCCCTCAACATCCCCGGCGAACACCTGCCGGGAAGCGTGGCCGCGGTCGACTTCGTCGGCTGGTACAACGCGCACCCGCACTTCGAGCGGATGTCGCCCGATCTGTCGGGTGCCCGCGCTGTCGTGGTGGGCAACGGCAACGTGGCCGTCGACGTCGCCCGCATGCTGGTCACCGATCCCGACGTGCTCGCGAGCACCGACATCGCCGACCACGCACTGGAGTCGTTGCGGCCCTGCGGCGTCGAGGAAGTGATGCTGATCGGGCGGCGCGGTCCGCTGCAAAGCGCCTTCACCACACTGGAATTGCGAGAGCTCGGCGAGCTCGAAGGTGTCGACGTGGTGGTCGACCCGGCCGAGCTGGAGGGAATCAGCGACGACGACGTGGCCGCCGCAGGCAAGGTCACCAAGAACAACATCAAGGTGCTGCGCGAGTACGCCGGCCGCGCCCCCCGGCCCCGGCACCGGCGAATCATGTTGCGATTCTTCACCTCTCCGATCGAGATCAAAGGCGGCGAGCGAGTGGAGAGCATCGTGCTGGGCCGCAACGAGCTGGTCGCCGACGGCGGCGGCCGGATGGTGTCCAAGGACACGGGCGCGCGCGAGGAAGTGCCCGTGCAGCTGGTGGTGCGCTCGGTCGGCTATCGGGGCCTGGCCATCCCGGGGCTGGCGTTCGACGACAAGAAAGGGACGATCCCCCACACCAACGGCCGGGTCGAGCGCAGCCGCAACGAGTACGTGGCCGGCTGGATCAAGCGCGGTCCGTCCGGGGTCATCGGCACCAACAAGAAGTGCTCCCAGGACACCGTCGACACCGTGCTGGCAGACCTGGCCGCCAAGTCGGTGGATCGAGCGAGCGACTATGGCGACGAACTCGCCGAGTGGCTCACCTCGCGCCAGCCCCAACTGGTCACCGCCGCGCACTGGCGGGCCATCGACCGCTTCGAGCGAGAGGCCGGTGAGCCGCACGGGCGCCCCCGCGCAAAATTGGCCGGCCTCACCGAGCTACTGCGAATCGGGCACGGCTAATCTCCGATAGCTAATAGGAAAGGACAACATTCATGACCTACGTGATCGCCGAGTCCTGCGTCGACATCAAAGACAAGGCATGCATCGAGGAATGCCCCGTCGACTGCATCTACGAGGGCGCGCGGATGCTCTACATCCATCCCGACGAGTGCGTGGACTGCGGCGCCTGCGAGCCGGTGTGCCCCGTCGAGTCGATCTACTACGAAGACGACTTGCCCGCCGAATACAGCGAGTACACCCAGATCAACGCCGACTTCTTCAACGAGCTGGGCTCGCCCGGTGGCGCGTCGAAGGTCGGGCTGACCGAGAACGACCCCGCCGCGGTCAAGAACCTGGAGAGCCGGGCCGAGGCCACGTAACCACCGCGCGGGCCGTCGCAGCCGGCTGGTTTCGTAAGGTGAGCCCATGCGGACAGCTCGAATCATGCACATCATCCGGCAAATAGGGTCGCTCGCGGTCACGGCCGTGACTGCGGTGTCCACGCTCAACGCATACCGGCCGTTGGCGCGCAGCGGCTACCCATCGCTCTTCTCGTGGATGTTCGGGCTGGTGGTCACCGAGCTGCCGCTGCAGACCCTGGTCAGCCAGCTGGGCGGTCTGGCGTTGACCGCTCGTCGCCTGACGCGGCCGGTGCGGATCGCGGCCTGGGCGGTGGCGGGTGTGTCGGCGCTGGGCCTGCTGAACTTCAGCCGTGCCTCGCATAAGGCCAACGTGCCGCTGACCGAGGCGTTGGACAACGGCTTGGGCACGTCCCGTCTCACCGAATCGGGGGATCTGTGGCGCCGGCCGGCGGGCGGCGGCACCGCCAAGACGCCGGGCCTGCTGCGGATGATGCGCATCTATCGCGACTACGCCCACGACTCCAACATCAGTTACGGCGAATTCGGCGGCGCCAACCAGCTGGACATCTGGCGACGTCCCGATCTCGACCCTGCCGGCAAGGCCCCGGTGCTCTTCCAGATCCCGGGCGGCGCCTGGACGACGGGAAACAAACGCGGACAAGCCCATCCGTTGATGAGCCACCTGGCGGAATTGGGCTGGGTGTGCGTGGCGGTCAACTATCGTCACAGCCCGCGCAACACCTGGCCCGCCCACATCATCGACGTCAAGCGCGCCCTGGCGTGGGTCAAGGCGCACATCGCCGAGTACGGCGGTGATCCCGAATTCATCGCCATCACCGGCGGTTCGGCCGGCGGCCACCTGTCGTCGTTGGCCGCGCTCACGCCCAATGACCCGGAATTCCAGCCCGGGTTCGAGGACGCCGACACCCGGGTGCAGGCGGCGGTGCCGTTCTACGGTGTCTACGACTTCACCCGGTTCAACGACGCGATGCACCCGATGATGCCCGCGTTGCTCGTCAAATCCGTTGTCAAGCAACGGCCTTCGACGAATATAAAGCCGTTCATCACCGCGTCGCCGGTCAACCACGTTTCCGCCGACGCTCCCCCGTTCTTCGTGCTGCACGGCCGCAATGACTCGCTGGTGCCGGTCGAGCAGGCGCGTGGGTTTGTCGAGCGGCTCAGGCAGGTCAGCAACCAGCCCGTCGTGTACGCCGAAATGCCCTTCACCCAGCACGCTTTCGACATCTTCGGTTCGGCGCGTGCGGTGCACACCGCGGTCGCTGTCGAGCAATTCCTGGCCGAGGTCTACGCGACGCTCCGGCAGGCCAATGTCGCCTAGCCGCTGAGCATTTGGGCCACCACGCCGGCGATGATGGCCTCCGGATCCTGCTCGATGCCGACGGTTCGCAGTTCGCCGCCGATCGCGAGGGACGCGACGCCGTGCACCAGCGACCACAGCGGCGCGGCGAGTTCGCGCGGGTCTTGACCGTCGACGATGCCCGCCGCCTGGCACGTTGCGACCGCGTCGAGGAGATCACCGAACGCCTGCTCGCCCGCGACGGCCAGGCCGGGATGGTCGGCCTTTGACAGCTCGGCGCCGAACATGACCCGGTAGTGATCCGGGTGGGCGACGGCCCAGCGCACATACGCGCGGCCGAGTTCGACCAAGCGGCCCCTCGGGTCGGGCACGGCATCGGCGGCTGCGGTCAGTTCGGCGTGGAGGTCGCCGAAGCCCTGTTCGGCCACCGTCGCCAGCAGCGCGGCCTTGTCCGCGAAGTGCCGGTACGGGGCGGCGGCGCTGACCCCGGCGCGCCGCGCCGCCTCGGTCAGCGTGAAGCCCTTCGGTCCCTTTTCGGACACCAACGCAAGCGCGGCGCTGGTCAGGGCGCGTTTGAGATCGCCGTGGTGATAGCTGTCCCGACGCGGGGGAACCTTCGGCTCACGTGCCATGTTGACGAGATTAACATTAGGGACTATGTTAAAGCCATTCACATCGTTCGGAAGGGGACGCAAATGGACCAGCAGCTCATGACCCCTCGCGCCGGCGACCGCGACCGGGAGAGGGCGGCCGCACGCCTCGGTCAGGCGTTCGCGCAGGGTTACCTGGAACTCGACGAGTACGACCGGCGGGTGCAGGCGGTGTTCGGAACGCACACCAGCGGGGAGCTCAACCAGCTCCTCGCCGACCTGCCGCTCGAGCGGATCCGGCGCGCGGACCCGCGCCGCCGCGCCGCCCGCGTCGAGGCCGCACGCCGCGGCGTGCGCATTCACCTCGGCGCCTACCTCGCGATGACCGTCATCGTGCTCACCGTGTGGGCGGCCGTCGCCGCCACCACCGACGCCACGTACTTCTGGCCGATATGGCCCATCCTCGGGGCCGGGATCGGCCTCGTCAGCCACGCCCTGGGCATCCACCCGGCCGTGAAAACCGTTGCGAAATAAGGAGTAATCATGTCATTGGCCGTCATCACCGGCGCCAGCTCCGGGCTGGGCGCGATTTTCGCCGACCAGTTGGCCCAGCGGGGCACGTCGTTGCTGCTCGCCGGGCGCGATGAGGCCCGGCTGAGCGCGGTGGCGCAGCGGGTCGGCCGGCAGGTCGAAGTGTTCATCGGCGACCTTGGCACCCGGCCGGCGTCGACGAGCTGGTGGCCCGACTGGACGGGCGCGAGGTCGACGTGTTGGTCAACAACGCGGGCTTCGGCACCTACGGCCCGTTCGCGGAGCTCGACGCCGGGCGCGAGCGGGAGCTGGTCGCCGTCAACGTCGACGCGCTGGTGCGGCTGACCCACGCGGTGCTGCCCGGCATGCTGGCCCGCGGTCGCGGCGGCATCCTGAATGTCGCGTCCACCATCGCCTTTCAGCCCGGGCCGTACCAGGCCACCTACGGCGCGTCGAAGGCGTTCGTGCTATCGCTGAGCCAGGCGTTGTGGGCGGAAACGCGGGGTTCGGGGGTCAGCGTCACGGCGCTGTGCCCGGGGCCCACCCGGACCGGGTTCGTCGACGCGCTGGGGTCGGACGTCTCGCACACCGCGACCTATCGCCGGCTCGCGGCGCCCGAACCCGTCGTGGCCGCCGGGCTGCGCGCGCTGGACCGGGGCCGCGCCGTCGTCGTGCCCGGGTGGCGCCATCGGGTGATGGCCACGGGCGGGCGATTGATGCCCGGGTGGCTCTCGGCGCTCGTCAGTGGGCGGATGCTGCGACCCAGCGCGGCGTAACGAAAGCCGTTGCCCCACAGGCTAGGTCTTAGGGCGCACGCCGGCCGCGCGGTATACGAAGACCGGCAAGACCGGATAGCGCAGCGTCGTGGTGGGCAGCTGCTCCAGCACGTCGTCGGGGATCTTCTTCTTGTAGTTGAGCCTCATCGACCCGCTGAAGGCGGGGTCGACGCCATGGAGGTTGATCTCAAGCTTGAGCCCCTTGTCGGTGACGGTGGCCGTGGCCGGCCCCCTGCCGGTGTCCCAGGAGCAATCGATCGATCGCATGTTGGCGTCCCCGCGCACGGGAAGTGTGGCGAGGATCCGCGCGGCGGTGAAGGCGAACGCGCCCGTGTAGCGCGATACGCCCGAGGCCGAATAGACCCCCGGCACATGGCCGCCGAAGTGTCGGTTCACCCCGACTTTGCCGGCACTGAAGATGATTCCCTCGGCTTCGAGTTCGTCCCGCAGTGCCGCGGGCAGTTTGCCGATTTCTGACAAGTTTATGGAGAAATCCGAACACGCCCCAGACCGTAGCCCGAGTCGCCGCCTGGTCGCAGAGGTTTGCCAGAGAGGTTTACTGCACCGTGACGTTGGCCGTGTAGGTGCACGCCGGTTTGGGGTCCTTGCCGACGAAGCTGGTGTAGGACGTGCCGATCGTCGTGGTCCCCGGCTTGAGCGCCGTGAACGTCCACACCTCGGCGCCGGGAGCCCCCAGCGCGTCGGAACTCGGTGGCACGAACTTGTGATCGGTTTGCTTGATGATCCCCGGATCGCCGATTTTCGTCTCCGGCGTCCACCGGTACGGGGTGGTGTAATTCGAGCCCAACTTCACAACCAGCGTGTTGCCGGCGTCCAGGGTGATGTTCTGCGTGATGACGCTTTGTGTGAGCACCTGGTTCATGGGTACCTGCAGCGTCTTGGTCGACGGCGGGTTCCTGGACGCGAAGTGGCAGCCCACCAACATCGACGAAACGAGCATCGCGACGGTCACCAAAAGCCTGATCTTCCCGACAGTCATCGAGCCCATTATGGCGTCTGGCGCGGGGTCGCAATGCCCGGCCGCACGTGGAGCAGATGTTGGACAGGCGTCAGCCGCCCCGCTCAATCCCGATCGTCGCCGCGCCGTCTGGTGAGAATCAGCAGAACAACCGGCAATAGCACCGCGATCATGAGGACCGTCGTCTGCGCGGTCGCGGCCGCCGTCGTGAAGTGCGCCAAATGTGTGAGATGAAAGATCAGGTGCGGGATGGCGAACAGCAGGTAAGCAGCAAGCGCAATCCGCGCCATGCGGCGCTCCATCGTGATCGCAGCGGCAACGAACACCAGCGCAAGTGACAAGTTCATCGCGCCGTAGTCGCGCATGAGGTGCTCGGAGAACGGCGGGACGAGGTCCACCCAGGGCACCTAGTCGTAAAAGATCCGGGGGAAGAGCGTCGCGACGAGCCCGACGAAGACTTCCACGAATGCCAGAAACCACAGCCCGGCGCGCAGCACGGCCCGTGCATTCACTGCGAATGCCTGCGCCCGAGATGCGGCATATAAGCGCGGATGGCCTCGCGGTACGGCAGTTGGCCGGCGGCGAGTTGTTCACGGAGGTATTGCTCGAAGGTGATCGTGCCGGCGGCGTGCTCCGGGGTCAGCAGCCCGCCCGCACGAATGCCGCCAAACACCTTGCCGGGCATCCGGATCGGGACGACGGGCCGGCGCTTGCCGACGATCGCCAGGTAGCTGCGGGCAAGATCGTCGAGCGCACACGCCTGCGGGCCGCCGAACTCCGGCGCACGCCCGATCGGCTCGCCCAGCGCCAACTGGGCCAACCGCGCGCCCAGGTCGCGCACGTCGACCGGTTGGAACTTCAGGCCCGATGGCAGCACCATGACCGGCGGTTTCGCGAGCATGCGCAAGAGGAAGGCGATCAGATCGTGAAACTGGGTCGCCCGCTGCACCGTCCAGGGCAGGCCCGACTCGGCGATCAGACGTTCGTTGGCGAGCATCATGCGGTAGAGGGCGAATGGGATGCGATCGATCCCGACGATGGAGACGTACACCAGATGCGGCGAGCCCGCCCGTTTCGCGGCCGCGACCAGGTGTTCGGTGGGAAAGTGGCAGTGCACGATCGTGTCGACGCCGTCCACAGCCGCGTCTAGCCCAGCACCGGTTTGCACGTCTCCCACCACATGCTGAACGTCGGCGCGCCGGTGCGGCCGTCGTCCCCGGCTCAGAACGCGGACATCCTTGCCCGCGGCCGTCAGCTGGTCGACAACGACGTGACCCACGGTGCCAGTTCCACCTGTTATCAATATTCGGTTCGCCATACCCTTATGAACCGGGCAGACCCGCCGGATGTGACAACTGCTCGGCGAGGAACCGCAATTTGTCGGGATTGGCCAGGACCCGCACGGCCGCTATCTGATCTCCCACGATCTCGAAGCACAGGACACCGGAGAGATTGGCGCCGTCGAAGGCCAGCACCGCCGGCTCACCATTGATCTCGGCGAAATCGAGACGCAGGCCTGCCTGCGCCACGTTTCTGCTGAACACCCGCGCGACATAGCGCGCCGCCCGGTCGCGGCCCGAGATTGGACGCCGGGCGGCGGCCACCTTTCCACCCCCGTCGGCCGTCGACGTCACGTCGTCGGTCAAGATCTCGACGAGTCCGGCGACGTCGCCGGCGCGGGCTGCGGTAAAGAATCGGTCGACGAGCCGTCGCCACTGCGCGCGATCTGGTTGGAAACGCGGCCGGGGTTCACCCAGCCGCCGCCTCGCTCGCCGGTACAGCTGGCGGGCGTTGGCTTCCGACGTCTGCAGGATCTCGGCGATCTCGAAGTGGCTGTAGGCGAACGCTTCTCGGAGTACGAACGCCGCGCGCTCAGTGGGGCCGAGTCGCTCCATCAGGCTCAGCAGCGCGATCGACACGGACTCGCGTTGTTCGGCGGTATCCAAAGGGCCGGGCGCACGGTCGTCGGTGAGGACCGGCTCCGGCAGCCACGGGCCGGCGTAAACCTCCCGACGGGCGCGCGCCGACGTGAGCCGGTTGAGGCACAGGTGCGTGACGGCCGTGGTGAGCCACGCCGGCAGCGACTCGATGGCCTCCGCATCCGCGGCGTGCAGTCGTAAGTACGCGTCCTGCACCGCGTCTTCCGCCTCGCTCGCCGACCCCAGCAGCCGATACGCCAACCAGAACAGGCGCGGCCGCTGCGATTCGAACGCCTCCGCGACATCGCTCACATCGCCAACACTGCCACGTTTTGTGCGCGTGTCGCCGCGACCGCGTGTGGGCCCGAACCCTCGGCCATCACATGACTCTCGAATTTGATATCGCGGGCGCTATCGCTTTTCAGATTCGCATGGCACCCGGAAGACGGGGCTGAAGTGACTCAAGTGACAACGCTCCGCATCAGGCCCCGGTCAGCGTAACCGGAGCAAGTCCGGCAGGATGGGCTGGTGTTTGGCCTCGTCCTGATCGTCGCGCTCGTTTCCACCGTCATCGTGGGGACGGTCCTCGGCCGGCGCTATCGCGTTGGGCCCCCGGTGTTGCTCATCGTGCTCGGCACGCTGCTGGGTTTGATCCCCCACTTCGGTCATGTGCACATCAATGGGGAGATCGTGCTGCTGTTGTTCCTGCCGGCGATCCTCTATTGGGAGGGCCTGAACACCAGCATCCGGGAGATCCGAGCGAACGCGCGCATCATCGTGTTCCTCAGCGTCGGCCTGGTGATCGCGACGGCGGTGGCGGTGTCGTGGACGGCTCGGGCGCTGGGCATGGACTCCCACGCGGCGGCCGTCCTGGGCGCCGTGCTGTCCCCCACCGACGCCGCCGCGGTAGCCGGCTTGGCGAAGAAGTTGCCACGCCGATCGGTCACCGTGCTGAAGGCCGAGAGCCTCATCAACGACGGCACGGCCCTGGTCCTGTTCGCCGTCACGGTCCACGTCGCGATCGGCGGATCCGCGATCACCCCGCCCGACCTGGTTGGTCGTTTCGTCGGCTCCTACCTGGGCGGTATCGCCGCCGGACTTCTGGTCGGCGGAGCGGTCACGCTGCTGCGCAAGCGAATCGACGCGCCCCAGGAGGAAGGGGCGTTGAGCCTGCTGACTCCGTTCGCGGCGTTCTTGCTGGCCCAGAGCATCGACTGCAGCGGGGTGGTCGCGGTCATGGTCGCGGCCCTGGTGCTCGCCTACGCCGGGCCGGTGGTGATCCGCGCGCGGTCCCGCCTACAGGCCTACGCATTCTGGGACAGCGCGACATTCCTGCTCAACGGTTCGTTGTGGGTATTCATCGGCGTCCAGATACCGGGAGCGCTGCGCGGCATAGCCGGCGTGGACGGCGGGGTCCGCCACGCCTTGTTCATCGCGCTCGCCGTCACCGCTGTGGTGATCCTGTCGCGGATCTTCTGGGGCGAGCTCACCGTGCTGTTGATCCGGCTGATCGACCGCCGAGAGGTGCAGCGCGAACGTCGCGTCAACTGGCGTCAGCGCTTCGTCACCGCCTGGGCGGGCTTCCGCGGGGCGGTGTCGCTTGCCGCGGCGCTGGCCGTCCCGACCACCACGCTCAGCGGCGCGCCGTTCCCCGACCGCAGCCTGCTCATCTTCATTGCGGTGGTCGTCATCCTGGTGACGGTGCTGGTCCAGGGCAGCACGCTGCCCGCCGTGGTCCGCTGGGCGAAGATGCCCGAGGACGTCGCCCACGCCAAGGAATTGCAGCTGGCCCGCACCCGTGGCGTGCAGGCCGCCCTCGACGCGTTGCCGGCGGTCGCCGACGAGGTGGGCATCGGTGATGACCTGCGGCGGCGGCTGCAGAAGGAATACGAAGAGAAGGCCGCGCTGGCGCTGGCCACCGAGGACGGGTCGACGAACAGCCACCTCGTCAAGAAGAAGGATCTGGTGCGTCGGGTGCGGCTGGGCGTGCTGGACTGCAAGCGCCGGGAGATCACCGCACTGCGCAACCAGAACCTCATCGACGACATCGTGCTGCGCGAGCTGCAGAACGAGATGGACTTGGAGGAAGTGCAACTGCTCGACGCCGCCGAGAACGAGTGAGGCCCGTCGGTCGTCGACCGTACAGTCGGCTCCATGTTGCAGACCGTGGCGGTCCGCGGGTATCGCTCGCTGCGCGAGGTGATCCTGCCGCTGGGTCGGCTGTCGATCGTCACCGGCGCTAACGGCGCGGGCAAGTCGTCGCTGTATCGCGCGCTGCGGCTGTTGGCCGACTGCGGCCGCGGCGAGGTCATCGCCTCGCTCGCCCGCGAGGGCGGGCTACAGTCCGCGCTGTGGGCCGGGCCCGAGCAGCTGGCGGGCGCCCGCCGGACGGGCAAGGTCGAGGGCACGGTGCGCACCCGGCCCGTGTCCCTCGAATTGGGCTTCGCCGCAGACGATTTCGGCTATCTGGTCGACCTTGGGATTCCGCAGATGGCGGGGCCCAAGTCGGCCTTCGGCCGCGATCCCGAGATCAAGCGGGAAGCGTTGTTCGCCGGCCCGGTGCTGCGCGCCAGCGCGACGCTGGTGCGCCGGACGCGCGACTTCGCCGAGGTCAGTGCGGACTCCGGCCGCGGGTTCGACGAGCTGTCCCGCTCGTTGCCGCCCTACCGCAGCGTGCTGGCCGAGTACGCCCACCCGCACGCGCTTCCCGAACTCGCGGCCGTGCGGGAGCGGTTGCGCGGGTGGCGGTTTTACGACGGCTTCCGCGTCGACGCGAGTGCACCGGCGCGGCACCCGCAGGTGGGGACGCGCACCCCGGTGCTCTCCGATGACGGCAGTGATCTGGCCGCCGCGATCCAAACGATCATCGAGGCCGGCTTCGACGACCTGAGCCGCGCCGTCGCCGACGCGTTCGACGGCGCCGCGGTGTCGGTCGCGGTGCATGACGGGCTGTTCGACCTGCAGCTGGGGCAGCGGGGCATGGTGCGGCCCCTCCGCGCGGCTGAATTGTCCGACGGCACACTGCGATTCCTGCTGTGGGCCGCCGCGTTGTCGAGCCCGCAGGCGCCATCGCTGATGGTGCTCAACGAACCGGAGACCTCGCTGCATCCGGACTTGGTGCGGCCGCTGGCGGAGCTGATCCGCACGGCCGCCGCGCGGACGCAGGTCCTGGTGGTCACCCATTCCCGTGCGCTGCTCGAATTCCTCGACACCGTGCCGGTCGCCGACGCCGACGGGAGCGACCGAGCCGTCGAGATCGAGCTGTACAAGGAGTGGGGCGAGACGCGCGTCGCCGGTCAGAGCCTGCTGAGCACACCGCCGTGGGACTGGGGCAAACGCTAGTTTTCGCGCGGCTCTCGGTTGCGTGTGCATCCTGGGCGGGGCCGCCCGGCGTGTCGCCACCCTAGACGCACGCTCAAAACCCTGAACGCACACTCGACACGGCCGCCAACGCTTAGGGGCGGGCCGAACGGCTCCGGCGACCGGAAGTGGGTCCGGCGGAATTCATGGACTATTCAGGCCAGCGTCAAGTCCACATAGTTGAGTGCACACACGCGCCGCGTGTCCTCACGTTATGCGCGTTGTCCAGGTCGCCAATTTCTATGGCCCTCGCTCCGGCGGCCTTCGCACCGCGGTGGACCGGCTGGGCGCCGAATATTGTGCGGGCGGGCACGAGGTGTTCCTGATCGTTCCCGGTCAGCGCGCCGAGCGCAGCCAGCTGCACACCGGTGTGGTGCGAATCACCCTGCCCGCGCGCCTGATTCCCCTCACCGGCGGCTACCGCGCGGTGCTGCCCGGACCGGTCAAGGCGCTGCTGGCGGCCTTGCGGCCCGACGCCCTGGAGGTCTCGGACCGGCTCACGCTGCGGTCACTGGGCCGGTGGGGCCGCGATCATGGCGCCACGACTGTGATGATCTCTCACGAGCGATTGGATCGCCTTGTGGGACAGATACTTCCACACCGGGCCGCGGTCAAGTTCGCCGATCTGGCCAATGCGCGCACGGCGGCCGATTACGACACGGTGGTGTGCACCACCGGTTTCGCACGTGAGGAATTCGATCGCATCGGCGCAACCAATACCGTGACCGTCCCGCTGGGCGTGGACCTGCAGACCTTTCACCCCAGCCGGCATTCGTACCTGGTGCGGCGGCGCTGGGCGACACCGACACAACTGCTGGTGGTCCATTGTGGCCGGCTGTCGGTGGAAAAGCGCGTCGACCGCAGCATCGACGCAATCGGCGAGTTGTGCCACGCCGGGGTCGATGCCCGGCTCGTCGTCGTGGGTGAGGGTCCGTTGCGGGCCAGGCTCGAGCGTCAGGCCGCCCGGTTGCCGGTGGACTTCACCGGTTTCGTCTCCGATCGGCACACGGTGGCCGGACTGTTGGCCACGGCCGATGTCACGCTGGCGCCCGGGCCGCACGAAACATTCGGGCTGGCCGCACTGGAATCGCTGGCCTGCGGGACGCCGGCCGTGGTCTCGCGCACCTCGGCGTTGAGCGAGATCATCACCACGGACAGCGGCGCTTTGGCGGACAACCACCCGGCCGCCATCGCGCGAGCGGTCAGCGTCGTCACCAGTCGTCCCGAACACCACCGTCGCGTCTCCGCACGACGCCGCGCCGAGGACTTCACCTGGCACCGGGCGGCGACGGGCATGCTGGCCTCGTTGGGGGCGCCGACGCTGGACGACCACCCCGACGAGGCCGAACACACGGCGTAGTCATTGCCGGTGAAGTCCTTAGAAGTCGGAGGCCGCCCACGAACCGGGCGGATAGGGCGGGACCACGCCGGCGAAGGCACCATCGGTGAGCCTGCACAAGGTGTCGGAAATCGTTCCGGCGTTTGCCAATACCTTCCCACCGCCGTGCTCGTACCAGACGAACCAGTCGGCGTCGCGATTGCCGGCACGAATCAGGCGGCGGAACGGCAACGTTGCATCGCTGACCGAGTCGGTCGCACTGAAGGGTGCGCCGATGTCGGCGATGGGCGGAAGAAGCTTGAGGAGCTCCGGCGGCACTTGAGTCAGATGTTGCACTTCCAAAACGGGTGTCGTCAACGTGCATTGGGTGTTTGGCATCGCCTTGGCGGGGGCCGCCGTGACCAGAGTCAACGCGACCGCGAGACACCCGGTGAATCCATAGCTGATGCGCGCCACGATCTGCTCCATCTGCCCTACCGCCCATCAGGACGCTACGCCACCCCTTGCTGGGCGGGGCCGCTTTCCGCGCGGCCGCTAGGCTCGATGCCGACGATCAGGGAGGTGATTCGGTGGACGCCCGAGACCAGGTGCTGATCACCCCCACGGAGTTGGCTGACCTCATCGAGTCCGGCGAACCGGCAGCCATCATCGACGTCCGTTGGCGGCTCGACGAGCCGGACGGGCGGCCGGCCTACCTGGAGGGCCACATACCGGGCGCGGTGTATGCCTCCCTCGAGGACGAACTCAGCGATCACACCATCACCGGGCGTGGCCGTCACCCGCTGCCGTCGGGACGCGATCTGCAGGTTGCCGCGCGCCGATGGGGAATCCGACAGGACTCGCTCGTGGTGGTCTATGACGACTGGAATTGCGCCGGTTCGGCGCGCGCGTGGTGGGTGTTGACGGCGGCCGGGCTACCGAATGTCCGCATTTTGGACGGCGGCCTGGCCGCCTGGCGATCGGCCGGACGGGCCCTCGAAACCGGCCAGGTCACACCGCAACCCGGGAATGTGACTGTGCCGCATGATGATCTGTATTCCGGAAGCCGGCCCACCCTGACGGTCGAGCAAGCCGGCGCCGGCGGCGTGACGCTGCTCGATGCGCGAGCGCCAGAACGCTTCCGTGGCGAGGTCGAGCCGCTCGACCCCGCCGCCGGTCACATCCCCGGCGCCGAGAACCTGCCCAGCACGGCCGTCCTGGCCGCCGACGGCACCTTCGTCGGCGACGACGCGCTGACCCAACTGCTTGCCGACCGCGGCATCGAGCGCGACGCCCCCTTGGGCGCCTACTGCGGCTCGGGCGTGACCGCCAGCGTCACCGTCGCCGCGCTCGCTGCGTTGGGATGGGACGCAGCGC
This sequence comes from uncultured Actinomycetota bacterium, assembly GCA_963820045.1. Classification (GTDB taxonomy): domain Bacteria; phylum Actinomycetota; class Actinomycetes; order Mycobacteriales; family Mycobacteriaceae; genus Mycobacterium. The sequence continues at coordinate 301,700 of CAWFYN010000004.1, read as the reverse complement.
TGTTTCCCGGGTCGTGGTCGCAGTGGTGTTCGGATCCGAGCCGGCCCGTGGCCCAGGGCTCCGACTAACCATCAGACCCGGGCCAGCTGCCCAAGAAGGCGGCGGTGACCCGGGCGGCGTTGATCGCCGCGATCCGCTTGTAGCAGAAGAACTGAAATGGAAAGCCCGGTAGGTGAAGCGGATCGCCCGGCCCGTCTGTAATGCCCCGGATGCCGAGGAACGGGACAACGTGCGCGTCGGCCACGGTCTGCGCGGCCGCGGTCTCCATGTCCGTCGCCTCGAAGCCCGGATCCGACGTGGAGACGATGTTCAAGTTGGTGATCAGTGCGCTTCTCAGCCAGCGGCCCGTCGCCTGCCGAAAGTTGCCGGTATACCGGAATGACCGGTCGGGCGCGCTGCGGGGCTGGCAGCCGAAGACGTCGCCGCCGTTTGGGATGCAGGGGAACGCCACGCCGTTGTTGTTGTCCCAACTGCAACCGTCGCCGCCGACGACGACTTGCGGCCGACGCCGCAGATCGATCCTCCGAACGACGCTTTCCAGTGTGACGGAGAGCTTCTCGGCCGTGGCCAGCATGGTGGGATCCACCGGACGAAACGTCCCGCCGTGGTCCAGTGTCCACCGCGCCGGTACGGCCACGTCCGCGATCCTGGTTCGCCCCGCCCCACCGGCGACGCCCGAAAACACCACCGCGCCAACCGCGAATCGGGCAAACGCGGCCTCGGTGGTGTCGACGGCATTCACCAGACCGATGCCGGTCATCGCCACGACCACCTTTTTGCCGGCGATCGCGCCGAGATAGAAGTGCCGGTGGCCGGCGGTCACGACCGGATCGGGATCGAGCGTGGTGTGGGACAGCACCGCGTCGGCTTCGGCCGGAAACGCGGACAACACCAGCGTGCGCCGTTCGCCGCCATCCGCATCGCCAGCCACCGGCCCAGTAAACGCCACCACCACGCCGGCCGGGGAGGGCTTCGCGCAGCTTTGCCGATTCCGGCCCTCCAGCCGTGGTCAGCGGCTAGTCTCAGCGGCGGTGCAGCCAACCCGGGGGCGCGGCCCACAGAGGAGTCACCTTCATGCTCGAAGTGATCGAACGAACGCCGCGCCGCGAATCCCACCAGCCGCCGGTGCTATTCGTGCACGGCGCGTGGCATGGCGCCTGGTGCTGGGACGAGCATTTTCTGGACTTCTTCGCGGACAAGGGCCACCGAGCGCTGGCGGTGAGCCTTCGCGGTCACGGAAACAGCCCGGCGCCCAAGTCGATGCGGTTCTGCTCGATCGCGGACTTCGTTGCCGACGTCGCCACCGTTGCCGACGGCCTGCCCGAACGACCGGTGATCGTCGGCCACTCCATGGGCGGCTTTGTGGTGCAGAAATATTTGGAGTCGCACGACGCTGCGGCCGCCGTGCTGCTCGCCTCCGCACCCCCGAACGGAATCCGCGGATTCTTGGCGCGCAGGATCAAGCGACACCCGTGGTACACCGTGAGCGGACTGGCCATGACCAGGTCGCTGCGCGGTGTCGGTGCCACACCGGAATTGGCCCGCGAAACCTTCTTCGCACAGTCGGCCCCCGAGGCCGACGTGGCGCGTTATGCCGCGGCACTCGACGAAGAGTACGCGCTGAAGATCGCGATCGACATGTTGTGGCTCAACCTACCCAGGCCGCAGCTCGTCGCCACCCCGCTGTTGGTGTTGGGGGCCGAAGACGACGTCTGTTTCACCGCACAGGAAGTCCGCGCGACAGCAGCCGCCTACGACACGGAAGCGGAATTTTTCCCTAAGATGAGCCACGACATGATGCTCGACCCCGGGTGGCGTGCCGTCGCCGAACGAATCCACGCGTGGCTCGAAATATGTGTGCCCGCAAGTTGACTGCGCGATGACGGGCCGGATCGACGGCAAGGTCGCGATCATCACCGGGGCGAGCACCGGCCTGGGACGCGTGCTGGGCTCGCTGTTCGTCCGCGAAGGCGCCAGGGTGCTGCTGGCCGCGCGACGCGAAGAGCTGGTTCGCGATGCCGCCCACGCCGCGGGTCCTTCAGCCATCGCGATGCGCGCGGATGTGACCGACGAGCATGACGTCGCGGCCATGGTGACGCGAGCCGTCGACGAATTCGGGCAAGTCGACATCTTGTGCAACAACGCCGCCGCGCCCGGACAGGACCGCTGGATCTGGGAGCAGACCCTGGACAACTGGAACGCCACGATCGCGATCGACGTCACCGCCGCGATGCTGTGCACCCGGGAAGTGCTCAACCAGTCGATGTTGGCGCGCCGGCGCGGCGCCATCATCAACTTCTCCTCCACGGCAGGCTATTCCGGCATCGTCCGCAAGAGCCACTACGTCACCGCCAAGGCGTCGCTTCGGGCGTTCACCAAAACCGTGGCGCTGGAGGTCGGCCCATACGGCATCCGGTGCAACTGCATCGTGCCCGGAGCCATCGACACCGAGCTGTGGCGTCAATGGGTGCAACGCACGGCCGACGAGCAAGGGATCGACTTCGCCACCCAACGGGCCAAAGCCCTAAAAGGGGTTGCCCTACAGGATATCTCCACCCCGGAGGACGTCGCGAACCTGGCGTTGTTCCTGGCCGGCGACGAAAGCCGGACCATCACCGGCCAATCGATCCCCGTCGACGCGGGGGGGTACATGCAGGGATGAGCACCGCTCCCCCACGACTCTCCGTGGCCACACCCGTGGTGACGATGTTCCCGAAGACCAGCGGCGCCTGGGAGAAACACGCCTCCATCGAGGAGCTGGCGCGGATCGCCGAAGCCGCGGATCGACTCGGCTACCACCACCTGACGTGCAGCGAACACATCGCGCTGCCCGCCGCCGAGACGCACCGCCGGGGCACCCGCTATTGGGATCCCCTGGCCACCTTCGGTTACCTGGCCGCGCGCACGCAACGAATTCGATTGGCCACCAACGTGCTGGTGCTCGGATACCACCACCCGCTCGAGATCGCCAAGCGCTACGGCACGCTGGACAAAGTCAGCAACGGCAGGCTCATCCTCGGGGTTGGCGTCGGCAGCCTCAAAGAAGAATTCGACCTCATCGGCGCCCCCTTCGACGACCGCGGACCGCGAGGCGACGACGCCCTCAAGGCACTACACGCCTCGCTGTCCGTCCCCGAACCCGCCTACCGCGGCGAGTTCTATTCGTTCGACGGCATGGTCGTCGACCCGTGCGCCGTGCAGGCGCGCGTCCCGATCTGGATCGGCGGGCGCACGCTACGGTCGCTGCGCCGCGCCGCGACCCTGGCCGACGGCTGGGCACCCTTCAGCGTGAGCCTGCACCAAGCACGAGAATGGCTGCGGCGCTTCGACCTTCGCCCCGGATTCGAGGTCGTCCTGCCGGCATCGGCAGCACTGGACCCGATCAACGAGCCGGAGCGAACCCGCGACGCCGTCGGCGAGGCCGCCGCACACGGCGCCACCATCGTGCCCGCCGTCTTCACCCACACCTCGCTACAGCAATATCTGGACAACCTGCAGGCACTCGCCGAGCTGCAGTCCCCCGGGGGCGCCGCGTGATACGTGTCAGGGCGGGCATATTCAGCCTCACCGCCGCCGCGCCGGCCGACGATGACGGCAGCTATCTGCGGTGGCACCTGCTGGATCACATGCCGGAGCAGTACCAACTGCCGGGCATCGTGCACGGGTTGCGCTGGATCGCCGACGGCGAGTATCCCGAACACCGCCTGGCCGGCCACGGCCCCCTGGGTGAGATCGGCAACGCGGTGCACTACCTGGTCAGTGACCCCGTCGAAGAAACCTTCGACGACTTCGTCGCGCTCGGGCGCGCGCTGCGCGAGAACGGTCGGTTTCCCGTCGTCCGGCCATCCCTGCAAGTGGCAGGCCTGCGCTTGCTGCAGTGGCAATCGTCGCCGCACGCGCTCGTTTCCGCCGAGGTGGTGCCGTTTCGGCCGCACCGCGGCGTGGTACTGATCGTCGAGGAACCCGTTGACGGGCGCCGCCCGGACGAGTGGCTGCAATGGCTGCATGCCGAGCACCATCCGGCGCTGCTGGACGCCCCGGGAACGGCCGGCGCGTGGACATTCGGTTCCAGCACCGGCTGGAGCCACCTACCGCACGGATGGCGAACGGACCACCAGTACATCACCGTCGTCTACCTCGACGATGACCCGCTGACCACGACCGACTCCTTGGCCCCCGTCATCGAAGAGCGATGGCGATCGGCCGCCGTGCGGCCGTTGTTTGCCGGACCGCTGCGCAGCATGGTGAATTGGGAGGCCTGGCGGTAAACCCTGCGGTCGGCTAGTCGCCAGAGAAATGAGACCTTCCCGAAATGAATGGGGCTTATAGTCCTCGCTGGCAAAGGAGGTGAGATGACCAACCCGTACATCCTCGCGGCCGCTGGGATTGTGCTGGCGGCCGGTCTGTCCGGCTGTTCCGGCAAGGGCGGCCAGCCGGCCTCCCCCCCGAGTTCGACTCCGGCGTCGGTAACCACGACCGTCATGATCGACGGGAACAAGCACACCATGACCGCAAGGGTCGACTGCGCCAGTGCGGCGGCGCAACCGAACGCGTCACCCCCGGAATCGGGCGACCTCACCACCCGCATCAGCGTGCGCGACGATACGGCGTCCGTGTCACTGGCCGTTTCGGACGAGAAACCGCCCATGGTCGACGGATTCGCGATCTCGCTTACGCTGGCCACCGGTCAGTACCAACTCCCGTATCAGGCGACCAAGTCGGCAACTCAGGTCCAGGCGACGAAGCAGGGCAAGAGTTACACGGTGACCGGAACGGGCGAAGCGACAACCCCCGGTCAAAGCGGCACGCGCCCGGTGACTTTCGGCGTGCACGTCACCTGCCCGTGAAAACAGTGAACCGGTGGTTGTCTACCGCGGTCGCCTCTGCGATGCTGGCAGCTTGGACATCTTCGCGGAGTGGCAAAGCGGCGGTAAGGAACTTCGTTGGCGGTCAACAACCGCCGCCAACGATGCACGCGAAGTCGCGGTGTTCAGTCGCCGCTGCGGCACGCCGGGCGCACCCGCATTGGTGCTCGTGCACGGCTTCCCGACCTCGAGCATCGACTACTTCGCCCTGGTTGGTGAATTGGGCTCTGAGTTCGACATCTACCTGCTGGACTTCCCCGGATACGGCCTGTCCGACAAACCGGCTGAGCCCTATGTGTATTCGCTCTATGACGACGCGCGTCTGCTCGTGTACGCGATCACCCAGGTGTGGAATCTGACCGAATACCGCATGCTCACCCACGACCGCGGCAGCAGTGTCGGCATGATCGCATTGGAGATGCTGGCGGCCCTGGATCCGCCGGCCGTACCCGTCGACCTCATCGTGACCAACGCCAACATCTACCTGCCGCTGTCCAACCTCACGGTGTTCCAGACGGCGCTGCTCGACCCCGCGACCGGTCGGCCCACCGCGGATGCGACGACACCGGAGATGCTGGCGGCCGGCCTGGGAGCGAGCACCTTCATGCCGCGGCGAACGCTGGACGACCCGGAGATCGCCGCGTTGGCCAAGTGCTTCGCCCACAACGAGGGAATCCGCGTGCTGCCCGACACCATTCAATACCTCCACGAGCGCTCCGCGGACGAAGCAGGGTGGCTGGAAGCGCTTTCCAAGAGCGCGGTCAACACCACTATGGTGTGGGGGTTGCACGACAACGTCGCGCCGCTCCGCGTCCCCAACCATGTCTGGCAGACGTATCTGAAGACCAAGCCCGGCCGCAACCGCTACTGGGTGGTGCCCGGCGCCGACCACTACCTGCAATGCGACGCCCCCGGGCAATTGGCCCAGATCGTTCGACTGACGGCCCAGGGCGGGGACATTCCGCTGCAGACGCTCGGCAATCAGCCTGACGGCGCGGTTTTGGTGGACCAAAGCGCGCCCTAACGTCGCCGAGTGTGCGGCTAGCCGCACGTTCGACATCGAGTGTGCGGCTAGCCGCACACTCGATCCGCCCCGGCCCGCGCTTCAGCCGGTGACGACCGGAAGGCGCGCCCACCCGCGCACGCTTGCGGTGTGCGCGCGCTGGGCGTTGGTGTAGTCGACTTCCCAGTCGGGCCAGCGTTTGAGGACCTCTTCGAGGGCCACCCGGCCCTCCATCCGGGCCAACGCCGAGCCGAGGCAGAAGTGCAGGCCCTGGCCGAAACTCAGATGGCCGCCTTCGCGGTGGATATCATAGCGGTCCGGATCGGCAAACCGCCGATCGTCTCGGTTGGCAGAACCGTTGAGCAACAACATGTATGAGCCCTCCGGCACGACCCGACCGTAGAGTTCGGCGTCCTGGGCCACGTACCGGGCCTGCACCGGTGACGGCGGCTCATAGCGCAGGGTCTCCTCGACCGCGCCGGGGATGAGGGCGGGGTCGGCGACCAGTTCACGGCGTTGATCCGGGTGATCCGACAACAGCTGTCCCATGAAACCGATCAGCCGGGCCGTGGTCTCGTTCCCGGCGCCGGCGATCATGGCGGTGTAGGCCAGCACCTCGGTCCGTGACAAGGGCCGCCGCGTGCCGTCGGGTTCGTCGATCTCGGCCCGCAGCAGGTCGGTCATCAGGTCATCGGAGGGGTGATCGGCCCGCCATTCGATGTACTCGGCGAACACGACGATGCTTTTCTCGAACAGCTTCGCATTGACCTCGGCGGGGTCGCGCCCGTCGGACAACTCGATGTAAGCCCCGCCGCGATCGCGGATCTTGGCCTGATCCTGTTCGGGAATGCCCAACAGGTAGCCGATGGTCCGCATCGGCATCATCGCCCCGAGATCGGCGATGAAATCGAAGCCGCCCGCGCCGATCAGCGGATCCAGCTCTCGGACACAGAAGCCGCGCACCAGGGCCTCCACGGCCAGCATGCGCCGTGGTGTGAAGACCCGGGACAGCAGGCGGCGGTGCAGGTCGTGCAGCGGTGGATCCTCGAACAGCAGAATGCCCGGCGGCACTTCGATATTGGCGAACAAGATGTCGGCGGTGGTCCCGCGACCGGAACGGTAGGTCTGCCAGTTCGGCAGTTCGCGCGCCACGTCCTCGTAACGGCTCAGTGCGTAGAAGTTGTACTTTTCGTTGTAGTACAGCGGCGCCTCTTCGCGCATGCGTTTCCACACCGGGTATGGGTCGTCGTCGATCTCGGAGTCGAACGGGTCGTAGTACAAGTCGACCGCGCTGGAACCTGGCTTGTCCATCTTCTTTCTGTCCCTCCGCTCGCCGTCTGCTCAGTCGTTTCGGTGTAGGAAGCCATGCAGGATTGCCTGGACGAGTTCTTCGACGATGACCTTTCTGGACGGCGGCCTGGCGCCGAAGTAGGTGGAGCGCAGCGCGGCCATTCCGGCGATCATCGCCACCGTCGAATGGGCCGGCAGGTCCGGATGTTTCGCCCGCAACCCCCGCAGGTTCATGCCCTCGGCGCTGATCTGACCGAGCACCGTGAGCGCCCGTCTGACCTCGGGAATCCCCGCGTCGGCCGCCTCCTCATCGCTGAGCGCGTCGGAGGCCATCAGCGTCAACAACAGACCCTGGTGTTCGACGAACAGGTCGTAGAGTTGCCCGACGAAATGGCCGGCGAGCTCATCCTCGTCGGTCTCCTCGGGGGTCACGGACTGCCAGGTGCGGCCGAATTCGTCGACGAAGCCGGTGAAGGGCAGGACGAGCGCCTCGCGGAACAGCGCCGCCTTGGAACCGAAGTGCCGGAACAGCAGGTGTTCGGTAACGCCTGCGGCCTGAGCGATTTCACGCGTCGTCGTGCCCCGATAGTCCTGGCGCGCGAAGAGGGCCCGCGCGGCGTCGAGCAGCAGTCTGCGCGGCTCCCCCCGGGGCCGACGCGCCACTGTAGCCGGTATCGGCCGCTTAATTGCTCGCTGGGGCACCGAGGTCCACTCCTCCATAGCTGGCCGTCTTGGGGATAGTATCCACTATCCCCATAAGATAGTATCCACTACCTTATGGAAGCGCTTCATCGAAAGGGTGACATCATGGGCGCTGTCATCATGCTTGGCACGCTGTTCGGCCTGATCGCCCTGATATTCGGGCTGGTACTCCGCTTCGACCCCGAAGCGCGCCGCGCGCCGGGCGACGAGGGCCGCCGGTGAACACCGAAATGACGCCCCAGATGGCAGGGGCCATGTACTTTGCCTATGTCAGTAGCATCGCGTTCCTGATCATCGGGATCTATCTGAGCTACCGCCGCCGACGTATCCACCCACTGCTTCTTCTGAGCATTTCGGCGATTTCGTTCTCGTGGATCGAGTCTCCGTACGACTGGGCGATGTACGCACAGTTCCCGCCCGCACTGCCCCGGATGCCGTCCTGGTGGCCGTTGAACGTGACGTGGGGCGGGCTGCCGTCGTCGGTGCCGCTGGGTTACGTCTCCTACTTCGTGATTCCCGCCCTGACCGGGGCCGCCCTCGGCCGTTGGCTGAGCGCAAAGTTCGGATGGCGCAGGCCGATCGCCCTCCTCGTGGTCGGTCTCGCCGTTGGGGTCTGCTGGGCCTTGTTTTTCAACGCCTTCACGGGGGCCCAGCTCGGCAACTTCTACTACGGGTACGTGATTCCCGGCCTCGCCATCTTCGAGGGGACCAAACACCAATACCCCCTGTACGACTCGCTCGCCATGGGCATCCAGATGATGGTCTTCACGTACCTGCTCGGACGGACCGATGCAGAGGGCCGAAATGTCATCGATACGTGGGCCGACAAACGAGCGGGATCTCGCATGCAATCGTCGGTGCTATCCATCGTCGCCGTCATCGTCGTCGGGCACCTGGTTTACGGCGCGGTCTTCGCGCCTCACCTCGCCACGAAACTGGGCGGCTTTGTGACGGCGGGTCCCACGGAACAGCTGTACCCAGGCGTACCGAACCAACCCAAATAAGCCAGCGGGAGATCGAGTGAGTTACGAGAGCACCGCCGAGCCCATCAGAATCGGTTACCTGATGGACTTTCTGCTACCCGAGGGCTTCCCCAAGACGTACTTCGAAGACCTGACACAGTCTTTCGACCTCGTCTTCAAACAGGGTCTCGAGCAGGGGCTGATCGATCGGCCGATCGAGATCATCTACCGCGAGGTGGAGGGTCTGCCCAAGGGATCGGTCAAAGCGGTCATCGACGCCTACGGCGAACTGTGCGACGAAGGGTGTTTGGCGATCTTCGGCCCGAGCATCGGCGACAATGTGATTCCGACGAAGGAAGCGATCGAAGAGCGTTTCAAAGTTCCCTGCATCAGTGTCACGGGGTCGGACCTTGCACTCGGCGAATGGCTCTTCGCCTTTCCGATGGGCTCGCACACCGACGAGCCGATCTTCTGGGCCGACCTGCTGGCCAAGGGCGGACATACTGAGGTCGGCGTGCTGACGGAGCAATCCCTGGTGGGCGAGGCGTATCTGAAGAACTTTCGGGACGCCTGTCGGCGCAAGGGCATTCGCATCGTGGCCGAGGCGTCCATCGCCCAGACCGCGGGGGACGTGACGGCCGCCGTCACCGCGTTGCACGAAGCCAAAGCACAGGCAATCGTGCACTGCGGCTTCGGCTTCGGGGTGGTGTTCGTCAATCCGGCACTAGCGGCGCTGGGGTGGGATCCGCCGCGCTTTTGCGGGACCGCCTTCCAGAACGCCTGGCTCAACCCGGTCATGTGGAGCGCGTTCATGGGCTGGACCGGCGTCGACCAGTACGACGAGGGCAATACGGTCGGCCAGAAGTTCCTCGATGAGTACAACGCGGCCTATGGTCGGCGACCGGAATGGTGTGTGCCCGTGGTCAACAGGGACATCGCGTTCACGTTGCTGCGGGCGCTCGCCGACGCCCACCCGCTGAGCCCCCGCGGCGTGAAGGAGGCGCTCGAGCGGGTCAAGATGATGCCGGCAGCATCCGGTGCTCCGGGAACCCGGGTGTCGTTCGGCCAGTGGACCCGTCGGGCCTGGATGGGCGCGGGCTACCTAGTGGCGCGGCAACTTGACGCCGACGGCGTCAATTCCCATCTGGTCGACCGCTTCGGCGAGGAATAGCCGTCAGCCGAGCGCCTCGGGCAGCACGACTTCACCGACGCGTTTGAGATACGGCCACGCGACGTCCGGTGGCAGCCCGCCGCACAGCGGCGACAGGTTGAGCACCTGGCCGGCACGAACGCGCGAAATCGCTTCTGGCACAGAGATGATGACGTGCGAACTTGGCGCGGCGCGCAGCTCGTCGACGGTGTTCACGTGCGAGAAGCCGGCCGTTGTCTCGTCCCCGGGATTCCACGCGGCATAGGTTCGCACGTCGTGCAGCAGATGCTCGCCGATCTCTTTCCACGCCTGATCCACGTCGTCGGCGACGAAGACGACCGACGGGGTGTCACGGCTGGGAAACATCGTCGGCCCGGGCTCATGGCCGTGCTCGCGGCAGGCGGCTTCGTAGGCCTCCTGCATACCGGGAGCGTTGGCGTTGCCCAGCATGCCCAGGCCGTACCTGCCGGCACGGCGGGCCGCAGCAACCGTTCCGCCGCCCCACATCAATCCGGGGCCGCCGGCGGTCAGCGGGCGAGGTGTCACAGTGATCCGCCGTCCGTCTTCGACGACGGCTTCACCGGCAAGCAGTCGCCGCAACAGCGCGAGTTTCTCGTCGCAGAGGCGGCCACGGGTCTTCATCGGCACGCCGAAGTGCTCGAACTCCTCGGGCCGATAGCCCAAGGCCAGGATGTACGACGCCCGCCCGTTGCTGAGGATGTCGAGGACCGCCATGTCCTCGGCGAGACGCACGGTTTCGTAGAACGGAAGGATCAGGATCAGGCTCAGCGCCAGACGCTGGGTGCGCGCGGCCACCGCGGAGGCCAACAAAAACGGTGACGGCAGGTATCCGTCTTCGGAGCCGTGGTGCTCACAGAGGACGGCGGCGAGACCGCCGTGTTCCTCGGCCCACGCGCACATTTCGGGCGCCGCGGCGTACAGATCGGATGGGGGCGCGGCCCACTCGGGGTCGCGCATGTCGAATCGCAGTGTGTACACGGCAAACTCCTAGCTGACCTAATCTTTGTGTGACGTAGGCTACGCGTTCAGTCGAATACGTGCCGCGGCAGGGTGGTCGGGATGTCCAGGGAGCTGAGCAGCCCGGGAGCGGCTTCGACGACATACGGGATCGCGTTCACCACCCGCATGGCCGTGGATGCCATCGCGGCGTGTCCGGCGCCGTGACCCTCGGCCGCACCGAGTGTCATCACGCAGTGGATGTCGGGATCGCCTTCGATGTCGACCCGATACGTCGCGTCGAACTCCGAGGTTGGCCAGTCCGGCGCGACATCGCGGGCCATCCGGATCACGTGTTCGATCACGATGGCCTCGCGACCATTGACCACCCCGGCGGCCCGGGTCCGCACGGCACCGCAGGTGCCCGCCTTGATGGTGCCGAATGCCACCTCGATGTCGCGATCCGTCAGCTCGCGGTCGAGTGACCCGCGCACCTGCTCCACTTCCACCCCGAGGCCGCTGGCAATCAGGTATATCGGCGCCTGCCAAGCCATCTCGATGAACCCGGGCGTCTTCAGCATCGGCTCGAAATCCAGCGGGCGCCCGAAACCCATGCCGTTCATCATCACGTCGGCCACCGGGTAGTGATCGTTGAGCGCGACCTCGCTGGCCGTGATGGTGCGGATGTTCTTGGACTGCGTCGTCATCAGCAGGGCGAGCTGATCGGAGGCGAACCCGGGGAAGATGCCGGACACGTACAACGACGCGCCGCCAGCCTTGGCCGCCGCCTCGAGTTGCTCGCGCCAGTCCGGGGCGAAGTAAGACGGCGGGTACACGAGGCTCGTCGACGACGTCGACACGACATTGATGCCGGCCCCCAGCAGCCGCAAATAGTCGGGCACCGCGGCCCCGTCTCGCTCGGGGCCGCTCGCCGCGTACACCACACAGTCGGGCGCCAAGGACATCAGCGCGTCGGCGTCGTTGGTGGCCGCCACGCCCAGTGGTTCGCCGCCGGCCAACTCGCCGGCATCCTTGCCGACCTTGTCCGGCGAATGCACCCAGACGCCAACGAGTTCCAGGTCGGGTCGGCGGGCGATGGCGTCGATCGCAATCGCCCCGACGCCCCCGGTGGACCACACGACGGTACGGATGGGCACCGGCATTCTCCTCACTCGGCGTGGGCCCGCGCGGCGGCGCCCGCCGCGCGTTCCAGGTATGGCCACGCGACATCCGGTGCGAGGCCGCCGCACAGCGGGTGCAGTGGCAGCAGCCGGCCGCCGCGCACGTAGTCGGTCGCCTCGTCCGAGGTCAAAACGCGGTACGGGCCGCCCTCTTGGCGCAACGCCGCCACGCTGTCGGCGCGGGTGATGCTCGCAACGGAGTCGTCGTGCGGACGGTACGAGGCGGCCATCACCGCGTCGTGCAACAGGTGGGGTCCGAGCACATCCCACGCCTCGTCGATGTCGTCGGCGACGAAAACCGCGGTCGGCGCGCCCCGAACGGGAAACTGGACCATTCCGGGTTCATGCCCGTGATCCCGGCACTGCGCTTCATAGAACTCCTTCAGGCCCGGCCACTCCGTTTGCGAAACGAATCCAAGGCCATAGCGCCCGGCCCGTCTGGCGGCGGCCCTGCTGCCGCCGGCGATCAGCATCATCGGCCCACCGGATGAACCGCACGCCGGCGTGACGAGGATTGTGCGGCCGTGATATTCGACGGGCTCACCGCGCACCAATGGGCCGAGCACGGCCAGGATTTCGTCGGCCGCACGGCCGCGGGTGGCCATGTCGATGCCGAAGTGGTCGTACTCCTCGCTGCGATGCCCCACGCCGAGCGCATACGACACCCGTCCGCCGCTGATCAGGTCGAGCACGCTCATCTCTTCGGCGAGCCGGACGGGATCCCACAACGGTATCGGCACCGCGGCAAGCAGGATCGCCAACGCATGTGTCCTGGCCGCGATCGCCGACGCCAACGTCAGCGGCGCGGGCAGGTGGCCGTCGTCGGTGCCGTGATGCTCGGACAGCACCGCCAACACCGCGCCCCGGGTTTCGGCCCACGCGCACATGTCGATCGCCGCGGCGTACAGATCGGCGGCCGGCCCGGCCCAACCCGGGGCCCGCATGTCGAACCTAAGCGTGAACATCGGCGCCCGCCCGCCTCTGAGCGACAACGCTGGTCCACACCGTTGGAGGATAACCTAAAATTTGTTCGTTAAGATAGTGCGTGCTTTCTTAATCCTTGACCACGCTGGCCCGCGGCTGTTAGCTTGCAAATCGGACATTAGGTAGCACAGCCGCCCGCCACCGGCGTAAAGGCAACGGCCGCCCCGCCTTTCATCGTGTTCGCGACACGCACGCACCTGAGGAGGAACAAGATGACGGCTCATCGTGTGGTGGTATGGGCGACGGGTGGCATCGGGTCGATCGCCATCCGGGCCATCCAGCGGCGGCCCAATCTGGAACTGGTCGGTGTGTGGGTGCACTCGCCGGAAAAGGACGGCAAAGACGCCGGCGAACTCGCCAACGGCGAGTCGATCGGCCTGGCCGCCACCAACGATGCGGACGCGCTGATTGCGCTGAAGCCCGACTGCGTCATCTATGCCGCCAGCGGCCCGGAGCGCGACGCGCTGGCCATCCCGGATTACGTCAGGCTGCTCGAGTCCGGCATCAACGTCGTTACGACCAGCACCACCCGACTGGTCAACCCGCACGCCTACGAACCCGCCGAGTGGCGCGACCAACTGGTCGCCGCCGCCAAGCGGGGCCAGGCGTCGCTGTACGCGTCGGGGATCGAGCCCGGCTTCGCCGCCGACTACCTGCCGCTGGTGTTGTCCACCCAGTCGTCGTCCATCGACAAGATTCATGCGTTCGAGATCGGCCTGTACGACGACTACGGTGTCCCCGACATCATGAGCGACGCGTTGGGTTTCGGCCGGCCGCTCGACTACCAACCCTGGATCGGTTTCCCGGGCGCGATCGCCGGCGAATGGCAGGGGCAGATCCGGCTGATCGCCGACGCACTTGGCGTCGAAGTCCAGGAAGTGCGCGAATACTTCGACCGCGCCGTCACCAACCGGACGCTGGAGGTCGCCATGGGCACCGTCGAGGCCGGAACGTGCGGTGCGCTGCGGATGCGCGCGATCGGCGTGGTCGACGGCCGGGAAGCCATCGTCATCGAACATGTCACCCGGCTCGCCCACGACGTCGCCCCGGACTGGCCGACCGGGATCGGCGATCTGTCCTACCGCGTCATGATCAGCGGCGACCCCGACATCGATTGCACCCTGGCGGCGACGCTCAAGGATCCACGCAACGCCGGAGTTGCGGGGATGACTTCAGGGGCGGGCGCGATGGTCGCCACGGCGATGCGCGTCGTCAACGCCGTGCCGTATGTCGTTGCCGCAGAACCGGGATTGCTCAGTTCGGTGGACTTGCCGTTGACGATCCCGAAGCACGCGTTTGCCGCGGGTCGAGCCGGGGCGGCCGGCGCGGCATAGTCTGCCCGAGTGACGTTTAACCCACTCGAGGAATGCACGCTGCAGCAACTGCAGCTCCGCACAAGCATGAAATGGCGCGCGCATCCGGCCGATGTCCTGCCGATGTGGGTCGCCGAGATGGACGTCATGCTGCCCCCCACCGTGGTGGAGGCCCTGCGGACGGCCATCGACAACGGCGATACCGGATATCCGTGCGGCACCGCGCTGGCCGAAGCGGTCAGTCAGTTCGCGTCTCAGCGCTGGCAGTGGCACGACCTACAGGTAAGCCGCACCGCGATCGTCCCGGACGTCATGCTCGGCGTCGTTGAGGTGTTACGTCTGGTCACCGACCGTGGTGATGCCGTCATCGTCAACCCGCCGGTGTACGCCCCGTTCTACGCGTTCGTGTCGCACGACGGACGCCGAGTCATCGAAGCACCGCTTGACGCCGAAGGCCGAATTGATCTGGACGCGTTGGCGGAAGCCTTCGCGCGTGCCCGCGCTAGGGCCGGAAAGGACGCGAAGGTCGCATACCTGTTGTGCAATCCGCACAACCCCACCGGATCGGTGCACACGGTCGACGAGCTCGAAGCCGTCGCCGAGCTTGCCCGCCGCTTCGGCGTCCGGGTGGTATCGGATGAGATCCACGCGCCCGTCGTCTTGCCGGGGTCGCGATTCACCCCGTACCTGACCGTCCCCGGTGCCGAGAACGCCTTCGCCGTGACGTCCGCCTCCAAGGCCTGGAACCTATCCGGCCTCAAGGCGGCCCTGGCCATCGCCGGGCCGGAGGCGGTGGCAGACCTGCAACGGATGCCGGAGGAGGTCAGTCACGGCCCGAGCCACCTGGGCGTCATCGCCCACGCGGAAGCCTTCCGAAGCGGTGGTGACTGGCTCGACGGGCTGCTGCGCGGCCTGGATCGCAACCGGGCGCTGCTCGGCGATCTCGTCGCCGAACAGCTGCCGGGGGTGAAATATCAATGGCCGCAAGGGACTTACCTCGCGTGGCTCGACTGCCGGGAGCTCGGCCTGCAGCAGGCGGAGGCCGAGGAAGCCACCGACGGTCTTGCGGTGGTTGCCGACCTGTCCGGGCCCGCCCGGTGGTTCCTCGACCACGCCCGGGTGGCGCTCAGTTCGGGTCATGTTTTCGGAACCGGCGGCGCGGGACACGTCCGACTGAACTTCGCGACCTCGCGGGCCATCCTTTCCGAGGCCGTGTCACGGATGGGCCGGGCGCTCGCCGATACCGGCTAGGCCGCTAGGCGGGGATCTCCTCGGCGCCGCGGCCCAAGTTGCGGAAGCCCTCGGCGGGCTCCTTGAACCCCAGCACGAACGGTATCGAGCTCAACTCCAGCTTGACCGTCGCCCCGAGCCGGCGAAAGAAGCTGGACTCGGGTGTCGCAACGGAAACCTGCGACGTCGCGAGGTCGATGTAGTGCGTCGACGTTTCCCCGATGCCGTCGAAGACGTGGGTCAGCGGTTTGCACAACGAGCGCACCGACTCGTCCAGGCACGCCGCGACGGGATCGGTCATCAGCACGTATTCGGCCACGGGCACCAGGTTTTTCAGCATGCGATGCACCAGGATGACGTCGAAGCCCGCGAGTTCCGTGTGGCGCTTCACCCGTTGATCCGCCACCTCGCCCAGGTGGACGACGAACTTCAGCGAAAGGTCGTCCAGTTGGGCGCAACTCGCGCACTCACACGCGACGTCCTTTTTGAACCGCTCGCGCCGCGCGAGGAACGACTCGCGCATCCGGGACAGCCGGTCACAGACCACCACTTTGGCGTCGGCGTCGGGCGCCCAGAAGAACGCTGCGTCGCCCTCCAGCTTGGCCAGCTTCAAACCTCTGCCGGCGTCGATGACCGACTCCAGCAGCCCCGCCACCGTGAGTTGCGCGTGGGCCAGGTGTGTCCGGTTCCACTGCATGTAGTGGGTGTAGCCGCCGATGTCGGCAATGATCAGGACCGCACGCCGAATCGCCATGAACAAACCACTTTAGTGGCCAACCGCCGTCTTGCTCAATGAAATCTCCCACTAGACGAACTCGCGTTGCCGCGAGAGGCTAGCAGAGGCGCCCGCCACCGAGGAGCTGAATATGGATGTGCTACGAACCCCGGATTCCCGATTCGAAAACCTGGAGGGCTATCCGTTCGTAGCGAACTATGTTGAGGTGGCGGCCAGCGACACCGAGCCGCTGTGCATGCACTTTCTCCACGAGGGCCCGGCCGATGGGCCGCCGATCGTGCTCCTGCATGGCGAGCCCACCTGGAGCTACCTCTACCGGACGATGATCCAGCCGCTCGCCGACGCCGGGAACCGCGTGCTGGCGCCCGACCTGATCGGCTTTGGCCGCTCCGACAAGCCCAGCCGGATCGAGGATTACACCTACCAGCGGCACGTCGAATGGGTGACCTCCTGGTTCGAGCGCCTGAACCTCAAGGAGGTCACGCTGTTCGTGCAGGACTGGGGATCGCTGATCGGGCTGCGCATCGCCGCCGAGCAGGGTGACCGCATCGCGCGACTCGTGGTGGCGAACGGTTTCCTGCCCACCGCGCAGCGACGCACCCCGCCCGCCTTCTACGCCTGGCGGGCGTTCGCGCGCCACTCCCCCGTGCTGCCCGCCGGCCGCATCGTCTCCGTGGGGACCGTCCGCCGGGTTTCCGCCAGGGTGCGGGCCGGGTATGACGCGCCCTTCCCCGACAAGACGTATCAGGCAGGCGCCCGCGCCTTCCCTCAGTTGGTGCCGACCTCGCCGGACGATCCGGCGGTGCCCGCCAACAGGGCCGCATGGAAAGCCCTGGGCCAATGGGAGAAGCCCTTCCTCGCCATCTTCGGAGCCCGCGACCCCATCCTCGGGAAGGCTGACCGTCCCCTGATCAAACATGTGCCCGGCGCCGCGGGCCAGCCGCACGCCCGCATCAACGCCAGTCACTTCATCCAGGAAGACAGCGGGCCCGAACTGGCCGAACGGGTGTTGTCCTGGCAGAAGGCCCTGCTCTGACAGCCGTTGGACGCCGATAGCGACGCCTGCGTGCAGCTCACTCGCACTTCTTCGCGCAAACCAAATCCATTGCGCCAATCCGACTCTCACGCTGCTCTCACTCGAAATCGGGCCGCCGGCACCGAAGCGGCGCCGCCGACAAGTGCTCAGCGCGTGACGGCCAGCACCGCTTCGGCCAGCTCGGGACGGCAGACCAGCAGATCCGGCAACTTGGGGTCGGACCGGTTGTAGGCCAGGGCGGACCCGTCGATGCGAGACGTGTGCAGCCCGGCGGCCCGGGCCACTGCGACCGGGGCGGCCGAGTCCCACTCGAACTGGCCGCCGGCGTGGACGTACACATCGGACAAACCCTGAATGACCGAAGCCACCTTGGCTCCGGCCGAACCCATTTCCACCAGCACGCCGTCCAGGGCGTCGCGGACGGTCAGGGCGATGGCAGGCGGCCGGGTGCGCGACACCACGATGCGGGGCTTGCCCGGCGCCTCGGGGGGCGAAGCAACCTCGGGGGTGGCCAGGGTGATGCCCTGCGCCGGCAGTGCTACCGCACCGGCAATCAGCTCGCCTGCCTCCCACAGCGCGACGTGCACCGCCCAGTCGTCGCGCCCGAGTTCGGAGAATTCCCGCGTCCCGTCCAGCGGGTCCACGATCCACACTCGCTCCGAGCGCAACCGGACAGGATTGTCGATACCCTCCTCGGACAGCACCGCGTCCTCGGGCCGCTTATCGGCCAGAGCCGCCATCAGAAAATCGTGGGATCGCTTGTCTCCCGCGGCTTTCCGCTCGCTCGCATCCGCGTCGGCGAACTCTTCCCGGACCGTGAGCAACAACCGCCCGGCGTCGGTGGCCAACCGCGCGGCCAGTTCGTGGTCATCAGTCAGCTGCAAGGCCATCACATCCCTTAAGTTGGCAGTGTTGACCAACTTTACCCTGCCAACTCAGTGCCGGTGGGCACCACCCCGGGAGCGAAGTTCCGGCCGTAATCTGGTGAACGTGAGCGGGGGCAACGTTCCTTTATTGAACCGGTTGCGACGCATTCCACGGGGGCGTCTGATCGTCATCGGCATTATCTCGGCGGTCGCGCTGGGCGGCGTACTCGCCATTGTGGTGCTGAGGCTGGCCCAGGGCAACCACGGCGGTGGGGCAACCGCCGCCCAGCCACCACCACCGCAGAGCTTCGCCATCCCGGGTTGTTACAACCTGTCCGTTCCGCCGGTCGAGCGCCCGAAGCGGCTCAACGTGCTGGGCTGCGCCAGCGTAGCCGTTGCGCTGCAAGACATGTTGTGGAGCTCGTGGGGTCCGCAGGGCGCCGACGGCACCGGCACGGCCGTGTTCAAGGTCTGCGACCCGAATTGCGCGGCCGGATATCAGCTCACCGAGCCGGTCGTCGTACACGCGTGGAATCCGCAGCCGCCGCGGCGTGAGGCCATCTGCCAGGTCGGCTTGAATATCTTCGCCGACATGGTCCTGTCCTTCCCCAAAGGCGTCCCGCCACCGAACGTGCAGAAGATGAACACCCAGTACAACGGACAGCCGGCGGTGCACTTCGCCAACTACTCGAGCGGCGACACGCGCGGCACTCAATTCATCGGCTACACGTACTGCAACTAGCGATCGCTAGACCTGATGGCCGTGACCCGCCGCTGAACCGAATCGCGGCGACCCGCCGCTGGACCTCGCGATCGCCGCTAGACCTCGATCACCACGGCGCCACCCTGGCCGCCCCCCGCACACATGGCCGCGACGCCGATGCCGCCGCCCCGGCGGGCCAGCTCGTAGGCCAACGTGGTCACCATGCGCGCGCCCGACGCCGCGATGGGGTGACCGAGGCTGCAGCCGCTACCGGAGAAGTTCACCTTCTCCTCGTCGATGCCGTACTCCCGGCACGCCGCGATCGGCACGGAGGCGAACGCCTCGTTGATTTCCCACAGCGCCACGTCGTTCACCGACAGACCGGCCCGCTGCAGCACCTTGCCGATAACCTTGACCGCCCCCAGACCACAGTCCCTGGGCGGCACGCCCGCGGCGGCCCACGCCCGGACCGTGCCCATCACGTTGAGGTTCTCGGCGGTGGCGTACTCGCGGTCGACGAGGGCCACCGCGGCCGCGGCGTCGTTGGTCCCGCTGCTGTTGCCCGCCGTGATTGAAAAACCCTCGATCTCGGGGTGCAAGACCTTGAGCCCGGCGAGTTTCTCGACGGTGGTGTCGCGGCGAGGATGCTCGTCGACGGAGAAGTCGATCACCGAACCGTCCACCTGGGTGATCTTCAGAGGGAGGATCTCATCGATGAACTTGCCCGCATCCATGGCCGCGATGGCTCGCTGATGCGAGCGGGCCGCCCAGGCATCCATTTCCTCGCGGGTGATGCCGACCGTCTGGGCCGTGTTCCAGCCCACGGTGATCGACATGTCCTTGGCCGGCGCGTCCGGCGTCTCGACATGGGTCGGCGGCATCCAGCGCTCCTCGAACTTCAGCTCGGGACCGGGGATCCGCCAGTTGGTCAGCGGGGTCATCGACAGCGACTGCACGCCACCGGCGATGAGCACGCGTTCCATGCCGGAGCCGATCTGGGCCGCGGCGTTGCCGATGGCGGTGAGGCTGCCCGCGCAGTGCCGGTTCACCGACTGGCCGGGAATGTCCTCCATACCGGTCGCGGTGGCCGCATAGCGCGCCAAATCGCCCCCGCCGTAATGTGATTCGGCGAAGATGATGTCGTCGATGGCGGACGGGTCGACGCCGGACCTGCGGACCACCTCCGGGAGCACCGCGGTGATCAGCGTCTCGGGCGGCGTGTTGACGAGCGTGCCCTTGAAGGAGCGGCCGATCGCCGTCCTCACCGCTCCGACAATGACGGGTGTAGCCATCTTCTCAACCTCGAACGGTCTGGCTGCGGTCGGCAGCGCGGGTGGATGAGCGGTCAGACGCCGCGAAGCGAATCGTATCAAATACCGTATGGGCAATAGTAATGGGCTAAGTTCTTCCGGCGAGCGGGCGCGGGAGGGATGCCGACCGCGCGTGATGGCCGGCCGCGGCACACAGGCCACAATGGGTCCATGACAACCAGATCAGTCGCCGTGCGTGACGCCACCGAGCTGGCCGCGTACCGCGTCGCGGCGATGCTCCTCGGGGTCGGGACGCTGCACTTTGTGGCGCCCAAACCGTTCGACACCATCGTTCCCGCCGAGCTGCCCCGCAGCGCGCGTTTCTACACCTACGCGTCGGGCGTGGCCGAGGTGGGAGTCGGGTCCGCATTGCTCCCCCGACGCACCCGCAGACTGGCCGCGCTCGCGGCGGCCGCGTTGTTCATCGGGGTGTTCCCCGCGAACGTCAACATGTGCCGGCTGTGGTGGAACAAGCCCTGGCCGATGCGGATCGCCGCCCTGGCCCGGCTGCCACTGCAGATTCCCATGATCACCACCGCACTCAAGATCAGCCGCAACAGCTGACGCCCCGCGTTGTCACGTCCGCCACAGCAGCCCCTGCCGGCGGAGATGCGCGTTGACTCACTAAAAATGCCCGGTTAGCCCTTTCGTTGCCTCATATGAAATTGCCCGCCTGCGGCGTGTCGTTAAGGCCCGGGAGGCGCGTGCTGAGCTACCGCCGGATGATGGAGTTGACGTTGGCGCAGCGCACTGCCGTGACGAGGGTGATTGCGGTCCGCTACCGGCGGGCGGGCAAGGCCGAGAAGGCAAAAATTCTTGACGAGCTGTGCGCTACCACGGGCTGGCATCGCGATCATGCGCGGAAGGCGTTGCGCCTCGTGCGCCGCCCACGGCTGGTGAGTACGCGGCGGCCGCGTCCACCGAAGTATGGGCCGAAAGCGGTTGCCGCGCTGGTGTGGTGCTGGTCGGTGGTGGGGATGCCAGCCGGTAAGAGGCTGGCGCCGATTTTGGGTGAGTTGGTGTCGGTGCTGCGCCGGTACGGCGAGTTGGACATCGACGAGGACTCCGCGAAGCTGCTGGCAGATATGTCTGCGGCCACCATCGATCGCCGGTTGGCCCCGGAGCGCAAGAAGTACCTCGCCAGGGGGCGCTCACGCACCAAGCCCGGCAGCCTGCTCAAGAGTCAGATCCCGGTGCGGACGTGGGCCGACTGGGACGATGCGGTCCCGGGTTTCGTCGAGATCGACCTGGTCAGCCATGACGGCGGGCACGCCGTGGGCGAGCATGTCTGGACACTGACGGTCACCGACGTCGCCACGGGCTGGACCGAGAACCGCAGCGTGCCCACCAAGGCCCGCAAATGGGTCATGGCCGCCCTCGACGACATCACCGCGGTGATGCCCTTCCCGATCCGCGGCATCGATTCTGACAACGGTTCGGAGTTCATCAACTTCCATCTGCTGGACTGGTGCGATAAGCACCAGATCACCTTCACCCGCTCGCGGGTTGGCAACAAGAACGACGGCTGCCACGTCGAGCAGAAGAACTGGGCCGCCGTGCGCACCCTCGTCGGCTACCACCGCTACGACACTTCTGCAGAATTGGTGCTACTCAACAAGATCTGGACGTTGCAAGCCTTGTTGAGCAACTTCTTCTACCCCCAGCAGAAACTCGTTTACAAAGCCCGTGACGGCGCGAAGATCGTTAAGAAGCATGACACCGCAGCCACCCCGCACCAGCGGGCACAAGCACACCCGAACCTGCCGACCACCGCCAAAGCCGACCTCACCCGCGCCTACCTCGACATCAATCCTGCTGCCTTGCAACGCCACATTCAGGCCCTGCTCAACGAGCTACTCACCTTGACCATCACCAAGGCCGGACCTAAGCGCAAAGCCCCACCCAAGAAGGCACCAGCAAACGATGCGACGAATCAGTTAACCCGGGCATCCGGCATTTGAGGCAACGAATACCGTCGCGGGCATATTGACATGAGGCAACAGGGATGCTCGACATGCCCGCCTCTGAGTTGCCCTGTGTCAAGTGGCGGCTCGTGTTTGTTGTGCGAGCAGGGTTTGGAGGGCTCGGTGTTGGGTGGGGTCGTAGGGGGTGTTGGTCTGCCAGCAGTGCCAGATGACGTGGAGCCAGGCGCGGGCCAGAACCCGCGTGGCGTGCGGGTGGTCATGTCCGCGGGCGCGGGCGCGGTTGTAGAGATCGGCGGCCCAGGGATTGGCGTGGCGGGAGTCGTTGGCGAAGTCGCAGACCGCGTCGCGCAGTTGCTTGTCGCAGGCCCAGCGGAAACCGACGGACCGCAGCTTTCCCGACTGCCGGGTTGACGGCGCCACACCGGCCAAACAGGCCAGTGCATCCGGTGTCGGGAATCGTCCACGACAATCACCGATTTCGGCCAACAGTCGCGCTGCTCTGACGGTGCCGCTGCGGGGCAGGCTGGTGAAGATGTGCCCATCAGCGTGCGCGGCGAGCTGGTCGCCTATCTGGGCCGACAACTCAGCGATCTGAGCCACCAGGCCGGTCAAGGTGGCCACCAGGGCGGTGGTGATTCCGACGTAGGCCGCACCGTCGGGCCCGGTGACCCCGCGGGGCCGGGCGTTGAGTCGGGCGTGCAGTACCGCAGGGTCGGTACGGCCTTTGTAGCCCGCTGATGCCAACCAGGCGCCCAAGCGTTTGGGGGTCAGCCAGTCAGCACGGTCCTGGCAGGTAAAGCGGCTCAGGAACGTTAAACTGATCGGCGAGTCCAGGGCATCGAACAATCCGACCGGCCCGGGATAGACACCATTGAGGTGTGCACGCAGCTGGTTTGCCACCCGCACGCGGTGGATGACGAGGTCTTTGCGGGCCCGGCACAACGCGCGCAGCGCCGCGGTCGCGGCGGTATCGGGGGTCAACGGATGCAACCGGGCACGGTCGGTGCGCAACGTGTCGGCCAGCACGAACGCATCGAAGCGGTCGTCTTTGTTGCCGGCCGATCCGTAGCGGCTGCGCAGATTTTTAATCTGGTTGGGATTGACCATGACCACGGTCAGTCCAGCGTCGAGCAGGGCCTCAACCACCGGCCCGTCGGGACGTTCGATGGCCACTTCCCTGACACCGTGGTGGGTCACAACGGCGATCAGGTTCTTGAGGCCTTTGGCGCTGTGTTCAATGACGCCGCGGTAGATGACGCGGGCATCGGCGTCGATGATTGCGACTGCGTGATCGTCACGGGCCCAATCGATTCCACAGGTCACACCGTTGGCCGGTTGGTCGGCCAATCTAACTGGGGCATACTGCATGACAGCCTCCTCGCTGCTGATCCCAGTGGGGAGGCACCCTTATCGGTGCGGGGTGTGACACCTGTGATGCTCACTGCTCGGCGTTCAGAATCTCCTGACGCATCGCCCTGTAGACGGTCACCACACCCCGGGAACCGTCGAGCCCCGCAACACTAAGAGTGGACATCGGCATGTCAAGCGACAAAGGCAGTGACTCGACGGCACCTCGGGTGCATCGACAGCCCATCCGGAGCCACCGACACCTCATCGTCCAAGTAGCCCAGTCGGAAACCATCGACCGACACACTGTCCACCAGTGAGCGACAATGCGCGCGGGGGGCGGCTTGCCGCGTCCGGACCCGGTTTGTCGCTCGGAGGCGGGCACTTGGTGTGTCTCTCGACGCGGGGACTGGTGTTTCCTCTGTGACTGATGCGGCAGAGTGGAGAGTGTAAACCGCTTGCGCCGCAAGCGAAGTCATGCCTCGACGTCGGCCGAGCGTCCCAGGTAAGCCATGAGCCGCGCGGTCGGCGTCGAACCATCCCGCGCGGCTTGCGCCGGCCCGAATCCACCCGGTCGCCGCAACACGTGCTCCGGCACCGACTCCACCAGCCCGCGGCACAACCCGAGCAGGTCCGGGGGTAACTCGATCAGCCGCCCCAGCGAGCGATGGATGTCCCAGGCGTGCATGGCCAGGTCCGAGACCGGATAGGTGAGCGCCCGGCGCAAAGGAACCTCACCTTCCGGTGACTTCCGCGCCCCCTCGAGGTCGGCGCCGGGCAGGGCGTCTCGTAGCCGCGTTGCGAGCTCGCGGAGTCGCGCCGTCGGGTTGTCGCATACCCAGTCCGAAGGCTGCGAGGGACGGTCCCAGACCTCGCCGTCCTCCACGAGCGTCACGACTTTCGCCGCGCTGCCGGTGACGTGACCCACCAGATCGCGCAAGCTCCAGCCGTCGAGGTTCGAGGGCTGGTCCCAGCTCTCCGGTGAAATCTGGTCGACGGAGTCGATGAGCAGATCGATCGCCTCGGTAGCCATCACGCCGATGCGGGAGGTCGTGTCGTCCATGGCGTGTATCTCCTTGAAACGCCGTATGTCCGGCCGCGCCGATCGCGTACCGTCCTGAAGTCTAGGGTCGCAACGCCGGTTACACAGGAGGGCCGCTTGGGCAAAACAGGCATCGCAGCGGTTCTCGCGGTCGCGGCCGCCCTGATGGTTGGTATCGGAGACGTCATCCAGCAGCGATCCGCCCAGCAGGTCACCGACAAACAGGTTGGCACCGCCGCACTGTTTCGCCGGCTGCTGCGCGATCGCCAATGGTGGACGGGCAGCCTGGTGGCCGGCACCGGGTTCGGGTTCCAGGCCGCGGCGCTGGGCCTGGGTTCGGTGGTGCTCGTGCAGGCGCTGCTGGTGACCTCGTTGCTGTTCGCGTTGCTGATCAGCGCCCGGATGAACCACCGGAGAATCACTGCGCGGCAAGGTATTTGGGCCGCGTTGCTGGCGGCCGCGGTCGCGGTGGTGGTGACGGTCGGTGACCCCCAGGAGGGCACGCCACGAGGGTCGATACACACATGGACCATCGTGGCGTTGGTCATGGGTCCGGCACTGATCCTCTGCGTCATCGGCGCGCGCACGTTCCCCGGAGCGGTCGGCGCACTGCTGCTGGGCCTGATGTCGGGCTCGCTGTGGGGATTGTTTTCGGTATTGACCAAGGGTGTGGTCGACCAGCTCGACCACGGCATCCCGGCCTTGCTGCGCATCCCCGAGGTGTACGTGTGGGTGGTGGTGGCGATCGCGGCCACCGCCTGGGAGCAATCGGCGTTTCGGGCCGGCCCGCTCACCGCGTCGCTCCCGGCGGTGACCGTCGCCGAGCCCGTCGTCGGATCGGTGCTCGGCGTCACCGTGCTGGGCGAGACGCTGCGGACCAACGGCGTCGGCCTGCTGACACTCGGCCTGTCGGTCGCGGTGATGGCGGCGGCGACGGTGGCGCTGGCCCACAGCCAGGCCACTTCGACCCCGCCGGCCGACGAAAAGCCCGCAGTATCAGCCTGATCTCCCGTCCGCTTCACCCGCGAACCGCCGAACCTCGATGGCCGCCCACCGTTTACCGGTCAGGGGTAGCTATTCGCCGCGGCCCAGGCGTACCGTCTTGCGGCCACCCCCGTCATGCCACGACACTTGCGCGACCGCCGATCGTGGCGGTAAGCCGTAGCTGCACATGATGTCGCGCCCTGGTTTCGTGCAGTCTGTTCGAAAGGTCGGTCGCGGGTTGTCGAGGAGGAACGAATGAGCGCATCGGAGACGGCGGCCCAACGTAGCGGCCAGCGGCCGGTGATCCACCTCTCTCAGCTGCTGCGCGCGCCGGTGCTGGCCCGCGCCGGGGAAACCGTCGGCCGGGTCGAGGACGTTATCGTGCGGCTGCGGGGCACCGACGAGTATCCATTGGTGACCGGGATCGTCGCCGGGGTCGGCGGCCGGCGAGTGTTCATCGGCGTCAAATCGATCGATGCGCTCACCGCGGACCGAGTTCTGTTGACCAAGAACAAGGTTGACCTTCGCGGCTTCGAGCGTCGCAACGGTGAGGTGCTGTTGCGCGCCGACGTGCTGGGCCACCGGTTGATCGACGTGGCCAACGTGGAGCTGATCCGGGCCTACGACGTGGAGCTGGAAGATACCGGCGCGGGATGGATGCTGACTCACGTGGACACCCGACGGCCGCCGCGGTTGTTCGGGTTGATCAAGCCGTCCGGCGGGCACGCGGCTCGCGACTGGAAGTCATTCGAACCGCTGATCGGCGACGCTCGCTCCGACGCCGTGCGGCGCCTGTCAGACCGGTTCGGCGAGTTCAAAGCCGCCGAGATCGCGGACCTTCTCGAGGAGGCGGACAAGGCCGAGGGCGGCGAGATCCTCGACCGGGTGCGCAGCGACCCGGAACTGGAAGCCGACGTGTTCGAAGAGCTCGAGCCGGAGAAGGCCAGCCGGCTCCTCGACGGCATGCCCGACGACGAGGTCGCCGCGCTGCTGGGCCGGATGCGGGCCGACGATGCCGCCGACGCGATCGCCGACCTGCGCCAGTCGCGACGCCGGCGCGTGCTGGACCTGATGCCGGGCCCGCAGCGCACCAAGGTCATCACCTTGATGGGCTTCAATCCCGAAAGCGCCGGCGGGCTGATGAACGTCGACTTCGTCTCGTGCGCCCCCGCCACAACAGCGGCCGGGGCGTTGGAGCTGATCAGGACCGCCAGCACCATACAACCGGAGGCGCTCATCAAAGTCCATGTTCTCGACGGCGACGGACGGCTCGATGGCGTGGTCTCGGTGATCACGCTGTTGCAGGCTCAGGCCGGTGAAACCCTTGAGCGGCTGATGGATTCCGACCCGGTGCGGGTCACCGCCGACGCCGACCTGACGGACGTCGCGCTGCTGATGGCCGACTTCAACCTCTACGCCATCCCGGTCGTCGACGAGCGGGACCGCGTGCTCGGGGTGGTCACCGTCGACGACGTGCTCGAGGCGACCATTCCTGAGGACTGGCGTCGGCGTGAACCCGCCCCGCGTCCCGTCCGTGAACTCACGCAGCCCGGTGACCACAACGAGTGCGTACCGGGAGGTAACGCCCCGTGACCGAAGGTCCCGAAAAGACCGGCCACAGCGCGGTACTCGACACCGCGCACCTGGGTGATATCGAGGGCGCGTTCGGGCGGATCAGCGTCGGCGAGACCGAGCATGCCCGCACCTGGAAGACGCGGTTGCTGACCCTGCTCGCGATCGTCGGCCCCGGGATCATCGTGATGGTCGGTGACAACGACGCCGGCGGGGTCGCCACGTACGCCCAAGCGGGACAGAACTACGGCTATTCGCTGCTGTGGGTGCTGGTGCTGTTGGTGCCGGTGCTGATCGTCAATCAGGAGATGGTGGTCCGGCTCGGGGCGGTCACCGGCGTCGGACACGCGCGGTTGATAAATGAACGCTTCGGCCGTGGCTGGGGCTGGTTCTCGGTCGGCGACCTGTTCTTGCTCAACTTCTTGACGATCGTCACGGAGTTCATCGGCATCGGCCTCGCCGCCCAGTACATCGGCGTCTCCAAGTACGTTGTGGTGCCGGTGTCGGCGGTGGCGCTGGTCGCGATCATGGCGAGCGGGAGCTTCCGGCGCTGGGAGCGCGCCATGTTCGTCTTCATCGCCGTCACCCTGCTGCAGATCCCGATGCTACTGATGTCCGACCCACAGTGGGGGCACGCGGCGAAATCTTTGGTGATACCCACCATTTCGGGCGGCGTGAGCTCGGATGCGGTGCTGCTCATCATCGCCATCGTCGGCACCACCGTGGCGCCCTGGCAGCTGTTCTTCCAGCAGTCCAACGTCGTCGATAAACGCATCACCCCGCGCTTCATCGGCTACGAACGCGCCGACACCGTGCTGGGTGCCTTCGTCGTCGTCATCGGCGCCGCGGCGCTGGTGATGACCGGCGAATGGGCCGCACGCTCCACCAACACCGTCGGTGGTTTCACCGACGCCGGCGCTACCGCGCACCTCCTCGGCGAACATCACGGGTCGCTCGGCTCGATCTTTGCGATCGTGCTGATGGACGCCTCGATCATCGGCGCCGCCGCGGTAACCCTGGCCACCAGTTACGCTTTCGGCGACGTGTTCGGTCTGAAGCACTCGTTGCACCGCGGGTTCGCCGAGGCCAAACAGTTCTACCTCTCCTACACGGCGATGGTGGCGTTGGCCGCGGGCATTGTCCTGATTCCCGGTGCTCCGCTCGGGCTGATCACCACCGCCGTCCAGGCCCTTGCCGGCCTATTGCTGCCCAGCGCCAGCGTCTTCCTGCTGTTGCTGTGCAACGACCGGGAAGTGTTGGGGCCGTGGGTCAATCGTTCCTGGCTCAACTGGGTCGCCGGATTGATCGTGGGCACCCTGCTACTGCTGTCGGGAATCCTGATGGCCACCACGCTTTTTCCCAGCCTCGACGTCGTCACGGTCGCGTGCTATCTGGCGCTTTCCCTCGTGGTATTCGCCGCGGCCGCCGCGCCCGCCCTGCGCTGGTTGGCCCGGCGCCAACCCACGCCACCGCCCGCTAGACTTCCGGTGCGGGGCGTCGACCGCAACGCGTGGCGGATGCCACCGCTCACGCTCCTCGAGCCGGTCACCTGGTCGGCCGGCACGCGACTCGCGATGATCGCCCTGCGCGCGTACCTGGTCATCGGCGCAGCGCTATTGGTGGTCAAGGCAGTACAACTCAGCCACTGACTTGTAGTTGACGGGCCACCTCGCCGTACCGCTCGAAACGCTCTGGATCGCCCACGGCGTTGTAAAGGACGAGCCGCGTGGCCTTTCCGGCATATTTCTCGCTCAACGCGTCGGCCAACCCGTCCCACGTCGACTCGGTGGCAAAGACGGCGATATGCTCGTCGCTGACCTGGGCGGCCATGCCGGCGATGTCCCCGGCCTTCTGCTTCTCACGAATCCGGGCGGTGGTGCCCTCGAACCCGGCCTGATCCCAGATGAACGCGTAGTTGGGTGTGCTGCCGTAGAAGGCCATGCTGGCCCGCACCACTTCTCGTTGCTTGTCACGCTCTTCGTCGCTGTCGCCGACGATGGTCATCACCGGCACGATCACCGCGAGGTCCGACGGCGACCGTCCCGACTTAGCCGCTCCTTCGGCGATGTTCGGCAGGACGTGCCGGGCGATGTAGCCCGGCTCGCCGATCGGATGCACGTGCACCCCGTCGGCCACTTCGCCCGCCATCCGCAGCATCCACGGATTGACCGCTGCGATATCGACTTTCGGATCTGGCGCCTCGATGGGACCCGGGCTCCATTGCGGGGTGATGAAATCGAGGTCGTAGAAGTCGCCGTGGTGATCGAGCGTCCCGGTTCGAAACGCCGCGAAGCACGCCTTGACGGCGAACAGGTAGTCGCGCAGCCGCGGGCCCGGCCGCTCGAACGCGACGCCGTAGCGCCGGACGACGTGGGTGCGCACCTGGGTGCCCAGACCCAGCCGGAAGTTCCCGCCGGTTGCCTCCTGAAGCTCCCAGGCCGTGGCCGCCGTGACGAAGGGGCTGCGCGGAAAGGCCACCGCGACCCCCGTGGACAGCTCGAGGCCGGGAGCGGCCTGCGACGACACGGCGGCGTTCAAGTAGGCCGTGCGGCCGGTCTCGGTGAACAACAAACCGGAGAACCCCGCGGATTGCGTACGCCGGGCCAGGTCGCCGATCTGGTGGAGCGGTTGCGGGACCGTCATCGCGTCGACGTGCATGGTCCGGAGCCTATCGGTCCCTTGCTGGGCGACGGCTTCACGGTGTTAGCTCTCTAGTCGAGAGCGAGCACCGGCGTTTCGCTAACGGGAGGGTCATGAAGTGCCAGCCGTGCGATTGATCGCCGTCATTTCGATGGCGTGTGCCGGCCTCATGGGATGTGGGTCGGAGCACCCTGCACCACCCAACGCCTCCAGTTCAACTGCGCCAAAGCCGTCGACGCCGCCCGGCTCGAGCGCCTCATCGAGCGCACCCAGCAACCCGGTTGCCTCGTCCGCCACCTCCAGCCCGCCGGCGTGCATCGGATTATCGATATGCCCGCCACCGCCGCCGGACGCCGAGGGAAATCCGGCGTGCTACTACGCCGACGGGTGGCGCGCCGATTCCTCGGTTGCCGGGATCGAGGCGTGGTACTTCCGTGACCCGCAGAACCCGCCCAAGGGGGACAAGATCACCGCGTTGGTGCGGAAGAAGGATGGCACCAACGAGTCGCAGGACGCCGAGATCGAGGCGGGCCAACAGGTGCATCGCTTCGGGTTTCCCAACGTCGCGCCGTCCACGGTTCAAGAGGTCTTCTTCAGCAGCGGCAGCGGCCGCTGCTTCGTCATCGGGCCTGGCGGCTGACGCCCGGGATTGGAGGAAGTGGTCAACGCTTCTGGGGACGGTGGCTCACTGGTGCGGTAAAGCCTTGGGTGTCATCGAAGGAAGCCCACTGCCCGTCGTCGTTGACTTCCATGCGCCAACCGAGCTCGGTATCGCCGCCAATCGAGTGGGTGAACCAGGCGTGCGCGGACTCTGAGCTGGCAAAATTCTTCGCCGCGACGACCCGGCCACGTGGGTCGATGACGCGAAACTCGGCCATGGGATGTGATTATCCCTGCCAGCGGCTTTTCAATCGCGCTAATCGCCGTTCGCGGCCAAAGCCGACGGTGAACACCCCATCGCACCTGTGGCAAATGCCGGGCTAAACGGTGCGGGTCAATCGGTCGGCGAGCAATTCGGCGAACCTCGCCGGATCGTCGAGTGCGCCGCCTTCGGCGAGAAGCGCTGTGCCGTAGAGCAATTCGGCGGTTTCGGCGACCTCGGCGAGCGCGACGTCGTCGTCCGCCTTCTTTTGCGCCTGGCGCAGGCCGGTGACCAGCGGATGATTCGGATTGAGTTCGAGGATCCGCTTGCCGACCGGGACGTCCTGACCGGAAGCCCGGTACAGGCGTGCGAGCGCCGGGGTGATGCCGAAGGCGTCGGTGATCAGGCAGGCCGGCGAGTCCGTCAGGCGGCTGGACAACCGCACCTCCTTGACGTGGTCGCTCAACGTCTCCTTCATCCAGGTCAGCAGGTCGGCGAAGTCCTTCTGCTGCTCCTCGCGCTCGGCCTCGCTCGCTCGTCGCTCTTCGGAGCTCGAGGTCCACCTCGCCCTTGGCGACCGACTGCAGTGGCTTGCCGTCGAACTCGGTGACCGTTCCACCCAGACCTCATCGACCGGGTCGGTGAGCAGCAGCACCTCGTAGCCCTTGGCCTTGAACGCCTCGAGGTGCGGCGACTTCAGGAGCTGCTGCCGCGACTCCCCGGTGGCGAAGAAGATCTGCTGCCTGGCCGTCCTTCATGCGCTCGACGTACTCGGCGAGCGTGGTGGCTTCCTCCTCGCTGTGCGTCGAGGCGAACGAGGAGACTTGCAGCAGGGTGTCCCGGTTGTCGAAGTCCGACAGCAGGCCCTCTTTGAGGACTCTGCCGAATTGGGTCCAGAAGGTGCGGTAGTCCTCGGCCGTTCGGACTGCAGTCTCCTTGATGGTGGAGAGCACCTTCTTGGTCAACCGGCGGCGGATCGCCTTGATCTGCCGATCCTGCTGCAGGATCTCGCGGGATACGTTGAGCGACATGTCCTGCTGCGTCGACGACGCCCTTGACGAAGCGCAGGTATTCGGGCATGAGCTGGTCGCAGTCGCCCATGATGAAGACCCGCTTGACGTACAGCTGGACCCCGGTCTGCGCGTCGCGGTTGAACAGGTCGAACGGCGCATGCGACGGGATGAACAGCAGCGCCTGGTATTCGAAGGTGCCCTCGGCCTTCATCGCGATGACCTCGAGCGGGTCATCCCAGGCGTGCGCGATGTGCTTGTAGAACTCCTTGTACTCCTCCTCGGAGACCTCGTCTTTGGGCCTGGCCCACAGCGCCTTCATCGAGTTGAGGGTCTCGTTATCGATGACGACCTCTTCGCGGGTTTCTTCGCCACCCTCCTCGGAGCCTTCCAAGGGGACCTGAATCCGTCGCTCGACCTCCATGCGGATCGGCCAGGCGATGAAGTCGGAGTACTTCTTGACCAGGCTCTTGATCTTCCACTCCGAGGTGTAGTCGTGCAGCTCGTCCTCGGCGTCCTCGGGCTTGAGGTGCAGGGTGACCGACGTGCCCTGCGGGGCATCGTCGACCGATTCGATGGTGTAGGTGCCCTCGCCGCCGGATTCCCACCGGGTGGCCTCACTCTCACCGGCCTTGCGGGTCAGCAGTTCGACCTTGTCGGCCACCATGAACGACGAGTAGAAACCGATGCCGAACTGACCGATCAGCTCCTCGGACGCGCCGCTGCGTTCTTGGCCTCGCGCAACTGCTGGCGCAGTTCGGCGGTGCCGGACTTGGCCAGCGTGCCGATCAGATCCACCACCTCGTCGCGTGTCATGCCGATGCCGTTGTCGCGAATGGTGAGGGTCCGTGCGTCGTTGTCGATCTCGATCTCGATGTGCAGATCAGAGGTGTCGACGTCCAGGTCCTTGTTCCGCAGCGCTTCGAGCCGGACCTTGTCCAGTGCGTCGGAGGCGTTCGAGATCAGCTCCCGCAGAAACGAATCCTTGTTGGAGTAGACCGAGTGGACCATCAGCTCCAGCAGTTGCCGTGCCTCCGCCTGAAACTCCAGCTGCTCGACGCGCGCGTTCATTTCGTTCCCTACATTCCTCTCAGGACATGACGCTGCAAATTTACCGAGTTGCCGAGCGCGCGTGTTAGGGGGTTCGCCCTCGTCCCCCCGGCCTCTACGCTGAACCCATGTCTGTTGCTCAACGCGAACGAGCCGCCCTCGTGGAGACCATGCGCGCCGCCGGGCCGGAGGCGCCAACGCTGTGCGAGGGGTGGAAGACGCGGGACCTCGCCGCACACCTCGTCATCCGGGAGTACCGGCCCGACACAGCGCCGGGCATCATGATCCCGTTCTTCGCCGCGCACACCGAGAAGGTGCAGAACCAGGTGGCCGAGCAGGCAGATTGGGACGAGCTGGTCGACAAGGTCGCGTCCGGTCCGCCGCTCTACTCGCCGTTCAAGCTGATCGACTCGGTGGCCAACGTCGCGGAAATGTTCATCCACCATGAGGATGTGCGCCGCGGGCAGCCCGGCTGGCAGCCGCGCGTGCTCGAACCCGAGCTGAGCGCCAGGCTGCGCCGCACCCTGCCGCTGATGGCCCGGCTCACCCTCGCCAAGGTGCCGGGGCGGGTGGCGCTGCGCACCCCGGAGGGCAAGACGCTGCTGACAGCGGGACGCGGGCCGGCCGTCACGGTGACCGGTGCGCCCGAGGAGCTGCTGCTGTTCTCGGTCGGGCGATCCGCCCGCGTCGAGTTCGACGGCGACGCGTCAGCGGTGCAGGCCGTCCGCGACGCGCCCAAGGGCCTGTAGCGGCCGGCTTCACCCAAAGGCCTCTCGGAGGTCTTTCTTGATCACCTTGCCGAATTGGTTGCGCGGCAGCACATCAACGATCACCAGGCGTTCGGGATGTTTGTAGCGGCTCAGCCCGTGCGAATGGCAATGCCGCACCAGCGATTCCAACGACAAGACCTCGGCGGGAGCGGGGACCACCACCGCGCAGACCCGCTCGCCCGATCGCGGGTCGGGGACGCCGATGACCGCGACATCGGCAACCGCGGGATGGGTGGCCAGCACATTCTCGACTTCGAGGGCCGAGACGTTCTCCGCGTTGCGGATGATCGCATCCTTGATGCGGCCGGTCACGCGGACGTTGCCGCCCTCATCAACCAGTCCGAGATCGCCGGTGCGCAGCCAGCCATCCTCGTCGAACGCGTCGGCGTCAAGCGCGCCGTCCGCGTATCCGAGGAAGCATTGCGGTCCCTTGAGCCGCAGCTCGCCTTCCTGCCCAACGGGCAGCTCGACTTCGTCGCTGCCCACCACCCGGACGCTGACGCCCGGTGTCGGCGTGCCGACGGTGTGGTCGAGCGCCTCGGGCGTGGCGGTGAGCGATGGCGAGGCCGCCACGGGGAACTCGGTAAGCCCCCAGGCGTTGGCGATGCCGGGCAGGCCGAAGGCTTCCCGGACTTGGCGACCCAGTTCGGCGGTGATGGGCGCGCCCCCGGCCAGGCACCCCCGCAGCGCGGGGAACAGCGGCTGGTCGCCGTGGGATCGTTGCGCCTCGAGGAAACCAACGAAAAACGGGGTCGCCGTGCCCAGAAACGTCGGGTTGTGCGCCGCAATGGAAAACGGTGTCGTCGCCGGGTCGAACACCTCGAACAGCGCCAACCGCATGCCGGTTTGCAGCGCGGCGGCCAGCATTACCGCCCCGCCGATGTGCGCGATCGGAAAGGCGATGGGATCGACGTCGTCGCTGGTGATGCCGATCGCACCGACGAGTCCCGTTGCGCCGGCGATCACCGTTGCGTCGGCGTGGCGAATCCCTTTGGGCGCCGCGGTGGTTCCCGACGAGTAATAGACCCATCGCGAGTCGCCGGCGGAACCCGGCGGCGGCGCAAGCGCATCGCTGCTTGCGTGGGGCAGCCGTAGCTCGCCACCGACCGGCGGGGTTGCCAAGTCGACGGTGATCACCTCGAAGCCCCGAGTCGCGGCCAGGCTCCGCGCGAGCGCGCCGTGATCGAATCCGCGCCAAAGCTCGGGAACCACAAGGTATTCGGAGGAAAGCTGCTTGGTGATGAAGCCGACCTCGCGTTCCCGCAGTATCGGGATGATCGGGTTTTGCACCGCACCGAGCCGGGCCAGCGCCGCCATCACAACCACGGTTTCCAGCGTCGTCGGTAGCTGCCAGGACACGACGGTTCCCGCGCGTATCCCGTGTTCGGCGAACGCGGCGGCCGTCGCGCAGGCGGCATCGTGGAACTGACGCGCGGTCAGGCTGCGCCCCTGGTCGTCGGCGAGCAGCGGCCTGGACGATGCCGCCTGCGCCGCGTCGGCGATCAACGTCCAGTAGGTGACGTCGCTTCCGATGGTCATTCGTTCGTCGGATTGACCTGGGTCGGGCGGAATCCGGAGTGCGCTATCGCGACTGACACAGCGCTGCCGATGGGACCATTCCGGTCGACGAGCACGGCAGATCCGGTGGCCACCCCGTCATCGCTGTAGTGGGTCAGCGCGGCCATGCCGATGTGGGGCCCTTCCGGCAGCCGGCTCAGCGTGAGCGTGTAGTCGGCATTGATGAATTGCAAACCGTTTGTGCCCCAGTTCGCAAGTGACGCCGTGATATCCGCGGCCATAGCCGCACGGATGAACGCACTGAGGGGTTCGCCGTCGATGAGCGAGCGCGTCTCATACAGCCAGGTGTACTTCGGTCCCGATGTGTTGGCCCATTCGGGGTCGGGATTCTGCAGTTCGGTGCCCCAGCCGTAGGTGCGCATGAACAGCGACGGTTGGACGCCGTCGTCGATGGGCAGCGGCGGCATCTGCAGGTTCTGCGACCACACCTGCCCGTCGGGCTGCGGGCCGCGCCGCAGAAACAGCGCACTCCCCCGCGCGACGGGGAGTCCGCGCTGGGTGAGGACGGCCTCGACGAGCCGCAGCCGTCGGCGATCGTGGTGCACGGTGGTGCTTACCTCGATGGGTTCCAGCGCGGCCGGTGCGGGAAGGTCGATGGTCAGCCGAGCGGGTTGGAGTTGCGGGTCGTCGACCGCGTGTTCGACCGCCCAGCCCAGCAGTCCACCGACCACGTGCCCGCTGAGCGACGGCCCCCACCCACCCCGGGCGATCTGGTTTGGCACGAAACGACTTTCGTCGCGCAAGAAGTACGGCGCCTGCGCCGCCGAATCAACGTCATCGGGCACGAAATTCGTTTCGGTCAATGCACGACGCTCCGCCCGGAGTTGGGATCCCTCGCGTGAGGATGGCAACAGTAGATATTACAGTTCGAGTGCCAGTCCCGACGGGTCGGCCCGTCTCAGGCCAATTCCCCAGCGGAGCAAGGGCGTTGGCGCCCTCAGGTGATCGCTGCACCCACCAGGTGGCCGATCACGTAGGTGATCGACAACGCGAGCCCGCCTCCGATGACGTTGCGGAGTACCGCGCGGCCCTTGGGCGCCCCGCCCATACCGGCCGACACCGCCCCGGTGATCACCAGCGCGACGAGTACCGCCGCCACGGTGACCGGAATCCTCCACGCCGCGGGCGGAGCCAAGATGGCGACCAGCGGCAGGAGAGCACCGATTGCGAACGACAACGCCGAGGACGACGACGCCTGCCACGGGTTGGTCAGCTCCTCGGGATCGATACCGAGTTCGACTTCGGCGTGGGCGAGGAGCGGATTGTGGTCGGTGAGTTCCTCGGCGACGTTGCGGGCGGTCGCCGCGCTCAGGCCTTTCGCTTCGTACAGGGCGGTAAGCTCGTCCAACTCGGCGACCGGATCGTCACGCAACTCCTGGCGCTCCTTGTGCAAC
Organism: uncultured Actinomycetota bacterium; assembly: GCA_963820045.1. Classification (GTDB taxonomy): domain Bacteria; phylum Actinomycetota; class Actinomycetes; order Mycobacteriales; family Mycobacteriaceae; genus Mycobacterium. The sequence goes on along the minus strand of CAWFYN010000004.1, from coordinate 265,238 downwards.
AGGGCCTTCTCGGTGTCGCGCTGGGTGCTGACTGACACGTACTCCCCCAGCGCCATCGACACCGCTCCGGCGACCAGACCCGGCGCTGCCGGCGGTCAATATCGGGGCACTTTCCACAGTCGCCGCCGCGACTCCCACCACGATGCCCGCCGTGGAGACGATCCCGTCGTTGGCGCCCAGGACTCCGGCGCGCAGCCAGTTCAACTTCGACGACACCGAACCCACATGCGGTTCGGACGGATGCGGATGCGACGGACTCGACACGGCCGCAACGATATACATCAAAAACCCACCCGACTAGCAAACATAGCCTTGCCAAAGCAGCAGGCACGGCTCATCTCGCCAGGCGATATGCAACGCGGCCCTGAAGTTCTGCATGGGTCTCGCACAGCCGATGCATAGGGAAGCTATCTAGGGTCGGTGGATGTCAGGGGGGATTCTGAGGAATTCACTAGTAGTTAGACAGGTGAAGGACTATGAAATTCAAGCAATTACTCGGGGGGATCACTGTCGCCGGCGCTCTGAGCGCCGCCGCATTGGGCATGGGTGCCGGTGCGGCCAACGCCGCTCCCGGAGCGCCACCGCCCGGGCCGGCAGGCAACCACGGTGGGCCGGCTCCGGGAGGCATTCATCCGCCGAACGCACCCGGTGATCCCGGCGGCCCCGGTGGCCCCGGCGGGCCCGGTGGCCCGGGCGGACCGGGCGGACCTCAGGGTGGGCCCGGCCATCCGGGCGGGCCTCCGGGCGGACCGGGCGGGCCGGATCATCCAGGCGGACCCGGCTGGCCCGGGCGGACCCGGCGGGCCGTGGCACGGAGATGCGCAGCGTGGTTACTTCCGCGGGGCGCCGTGGGGTGACGGGCCTGCACCTTGGGGACCCGGCGAGGCGCCCCGACCCGACTGGGACAGGCCGCTCCCCCCGCCTGGTGGGCACTGGGGATATGGGCCGATCAACTATTGGGGCTATCAGGAGACTCCGGTGTGGGATCCCGGATTCAACCAGTGGGGATTCTGGTTCTTCGGAGTCTGGATTCCGCTGTAAACAGCGGTAAGCACAACGCCCGCTTCGCCACCTGGCGAGGCGGGCGTTGTGCTGTTACCCGATAGCTCCGCCAACCGCGGACGTCAGCGAATCATTGTGCGGGCCAATCGTTTAACCGGCACCTGCAAGCAGCTGCCAGTCGCGGGAACAACAACGAGGAAAAGCGCGCGGGCGTTGCAGTGGTGGGACCTTTGGCCTCTTGGTGAGGGCCCTACGCCATGCCATAGATGCCGTACGGCCCTCGTTTGATGTGTCTCGATAGCGAAACATCGAGGTCACGATTGGAGTTCCGCACCTGCCAGAGCTGAGCCATCGACTGAAGGAGGCGCGATGACCAGGCCTGACCTCCAGCCCGGTGTCCCGCGGCAAGCACGAGATCCTCGCGTGAGCCTCTACGCCGGCACACTGGTCGTCGCGGTGGTGTCGGGAATCTGCGCATTGGTCGCGCTGGCCGCAGGCTCGCCGCTTCAGTTCGGCGTCGCGCTGGCGTTATTCGGCGTCGGGTGGATGTCCGCCGACTTCATCGAACCGACGCTTGAGCGCGGACAGGAGCGTTTCGCCCGGCGATGTGTAGTCGCCGTCGCCCGCCCGGTCCCCGCCTATCGACCCTCCCGTGTCGTATATGCCGGTCGCTACGAGCACTTCTCGCGACCCGCTCCACGCGTCGTCAGCAAGTCAGCCGCCTGACGATCGATCAGCTCTTGGTCCCGACCGTGATCAGGTCGGAAATGATCCGCGTCCAGACCGGCCTGCCGATGCGGTGCTGATCGCTGATGACAAACCCGGCGGCTTCGAACAAATCCCGCATCTCCGCCGGCGACGCATTGTGCTGCGGCTTCCACCTATTGGCCGAGGGCGCCTGCAGCAGCGGTTGCCGCGCACTCAGGGCCGCAACGGCCACAATTCCGCCAGGCGCCAGCACACGGTGGAATTCTTGCAACGCCGCCGGCTGGTCGAAGAAGTGAAACGCCGAGGTGGTCACCACCGCGTCTAGCGCCCCGCCGTCGAATGGCAGCTGCTCAGCCGGAGCGCGCAACCACTGAACCCGATCGGTTCTGGCTCGCGCCTGGCCGAGCATGCCGTCCGACATATCGACACCGTAGATCTCGTCAGGTTGCAGCTCGCGAGCGATCCGATCGCTGAGAATACCTGTGCCGCAGGCGATATCAGCGATCTTGCGCGATTGGTGGGCGCGCAACTGCGCTATCACCTCATCGTGCGGCGGACGGTAAACCCACTGCTGCAGGAACGGCAGGTCGTACGCCGGCGCCAAAAGGCTCCATAACCGCGTAACCGCGTCGTTGAGCCCGCGGCGACTCGGTTCCGTCATTTGCTCAGTACCGAGCTGTAGTAGATGGTGTCGGCGACGGACACCGAGTCGTTCGTCTGCGGAATCGCAGCAAGCCCGGTGTCGGCCAAAAGCTCACTCATCTTGGTGCCGACCGTCCGCCAACCGAGATTCTCCAGATATTCGGCGACGTCGTTGCGCTCACCCTCGAAACCCAGTTCTTCCCAGTCCAACTCGAAGCCATGGTCGCGCCACTTGGCGGTCGCCCTGCGCATCATTTCCCGAGCTTTCTCGACGTCTTGCTGCGGCCGGTCAGGGATAGCTTCGACGGCCAGCCTGCTGCACTCGGCGCTCAGCGCGGAGATGTTGTCCAGCAAGCGGTCCTGGGCTTCGGGCGGCAGATAACCGAAGAGCCCCTCCGCGATCCACGCGGCCGGGCGGCCGGTGTCGAACCCCGCGTCCACCAACGCTTTCGGCCAGTCACGTCGCAGATCAATGGCGACCGTGCGCAGGTCTGCCTGCGGGTGGGCGCCCAACTTCGCCAGCGTGGTGGTTTTGAACTCGATCACGTCTGGCTGATCGATTTCGAACACCGTCATGTCGGCGGGCCATGCCAACCGGTAGGCGCGCGCGTCGAGGCCGGACGCCAGGATTACGGCCTGACGGATCCCGGCCTGCGCCGCGTCATGAAAGAAGTTGTCGAAGAACCGGGTCCGGGCGGCCATCGCCGCGGGCATGTGCTCGAGTTTCCAGCCCGATTCGTGGTCGTCGACGTCAGCGGCGACAAGATCGCCGTCGACCCATCGCGTGAAGAAGTCCACCCCGACGGCGCGAACCAGCGGTTCGGCGAACCGGTCCTCGATCAGCGGGTTGTCGAGCTTGGTCGCGATCGCGCGGGCTGCGGCTACCATTGTGGCCGTTGCGCCCACACTGGTGGCCAAATCCCAGGTGTCGTTGTCTGTGCGTGGCATGCGCCCGTTCCCCTCGCGGTGAAGTGATACTTAGCTAGTGTAACGACCGCGAGGGGTGATGAGTTCCCGAGCGTTTTCGGGGCAGGTCGCCGGGTGGTTCGGGCGTTGGAGTCAGCGCGGCCCCCGTTGCCAGAGACGTTATTCGGTAACCAGTTCGAAGATCGGAATGACCCGGTCGGTGCGCTACCTGGTACTCGCCGAACCCTGGAGCTCGCTCCACGACGATCCGGTAGACGGAATCGCGGTCGCCGCGCGGCAATTCGCGCGCAGTCGCCGGCCTGGGGGCCTCTGAGCCGATTTCCACGGTCACCCGCGGGTGGGCGCGGATGTTGTGCACCCACGCAGGATTTTTGTCCCTGCCCGCGGCGGATCCGACGATATAGATCTTGCCGTCGACGTCGAAGTAAGCGACGGGGTTCACCCGCCGCGCACCGCTGCGGGCACCGGTCGAGGTCAACAGCAGCAACGGGAAGCCCTCGAACTGCCCGCCCACCTTGCCGCCGTTTCGGCGGAATTCCTCGATGTTGCGCTCGTTGAATTCGCGCTCCGAACGCATTTCGTCGTCGCCCATTACCCCATCCTGGCATGAGGGCCGGTGCGCGATTGATGACCGCCGGATTCGGGTATGACCTGGCAATCCCATCGCCTGGGGACTTCCGTAGAAGCGGAGTGAGCACATGATCGGTTGGCTGGACAGGCTGCAGCGGCGAAACCGCGCCGCCGGCGTGGTGATCGGCGTCGTGTACAAATACCTCGACGACCAAGGCGGTTACCTGTCGGCCCTCATCACCTATTACGGGTTTGTGTCACTGTTTCCGCTGTTGCTGCTGTTGACGACGGGCCTGGGCGTGATCCTGGCCGGACGCCCCGATCTGCAGGAACAGGTGCTGCACAGCACGTTGAGCCAGTTCCCCGTCATCGGCAGCCAACTGCATCAGCCCGCAGGCCTCAGCGGAGGGACCGTCGCGGTGGTCGTCGGCGTCGGGGGCGCGCTGTACGGCGGTCTGGGCGTCGGCCAGGCGGTGCAGAATGCGATGGACTCGGTATGGGCCGTCCCGAGGAACAAGCGACCCGATCCGCTTCGCTCCCGCGTGCGCAGCTTGCTGTTGTTGTTGGTCCTGGGCTCCGCGGCTCTCGCCGCCACCGCCCTGTCCGCGGCCGGCCAGGCCACCGGGGCGCTGGGCCTATTCGGAAAGATCGGCGTCACCCTGATCGCCGTGGGGATCAATGCATTGATTTGCCTGGTGGCTTTCCGCGTGACCACCGCGCGAGGCCTCACCTATCGCCAGGTGTTGCCGGGAGCGCTTGCGGCAGCAGTGATCTGGCAGGTATTGCAGTGGTGCGGTGCCGGATATATTCGGCACACGGTGAAGACAGCCAGCGCCACCAACAGCGTCTTCGCTTTGGTGCTGGGACTACTGGCCTTCCTATTCCTGATCTCGTCCACGCTGGTTTTGTGCGCCGAAATCAATGTCGTTCTCGTGGAACGGCTTTACCCGCGCGCCTTGCTGACGCCATTCACTGATGACGCGGAACTCACGCAGGCTGACCGCAAGACCTACACGAAGAAGGCAAAAGCCGAGCGGGTCAAGGGCTTTCAACGGGTCAGCGTCCGGTTCGGTGATCTCGCCCGCAAGGCGACCCGGCCGCGACCGCCGACCATCCCCAGCCGACCCGCCGGCTAGTCAGCCGCCGCGTCCGGTTTGTTGTTGCAGCTCGTCGATGAGCTCCGAGGCTTGCGCCTTCGTCATATCGCCGGGAGTGTCACGCCCGGCTTCCTGGGCGAGCGTGTGCACGTAGCTGCGCTGCGGACCCGTCATCGGCTCGTCGCCCGTCACCCACTCGGACGTGTCCTTCTCGGGCTTTTCACTTGGTGCCTGTCGCGGGTCGTCAGTCATGTCCTTCACCTCCGCGGCTAGGGATAACCATCGCACGTACGTTCGAAACATAAGACGGGTGGTCGGGCGCCTCACCTGGCCAGACCGCGCTTTGGAAGAATCGGCGCCATGTCGCGTTCCTTCGACATTGAGATCGAATCACCCGCCAGCGTTGAGCAAATCCATGCGACGTTCGGGCGTGAGGACTATTGGGCGGCGCGCCTTGAGGGGAGCCCCACCACCCTGGACGTGCTGAGCGTTGACACCGACGGCACGGTGTCTGTGCGTGCCACCCAGCACGTGACCCGCCAGGTGCTGCCCGCGCTGCTTGCCAAAGTTGTGCCCGGCGAGCTGACGATCGTCCACAGCGAGACGTGGCGATCGGTCGGTGACGGCGAGGTCTGTGGGCAGATCAACGTCGTGTCTTCCGGCGGGGTGGGGTGGGGTCGCGCGGAAGCGTGGATGGCGCCCGCGGGCAACGGCGCGAAATTACGCTTCGCGTTCGAGGTGGCGGTGAGAATTCCGTTGTTGGGCCGCAATCTCGAGAAGTCGATGGAAGCCGATCTGGCTGAGGGAATCCCAGAATTGCAGCGCTTCACCAGCGCCTGGATCGCCGAGAACACCTGACCCGCGGCCGGCTCGTCATCAGTCCGCCGGAGGCGCAGGCTCGACGGCCACCAGCTCGGTCAAGCCGCTGATGGTGAGGACGGGCATCAGGAGGGTCGAGGCGACGAGGTTGATGCGGTCGGCGTGGGTGAACAGCGCGTTGATGGCGGCGCTGTCGAGGTACTCGACGCCGCTGAGGTCGACCGTGAGCGTTCCGCGGCCAGTCGCCTCGCCGCTGGCGGCGGTGAGGGCTTGGACGAATTCGTCGATGTTGCTCAGATCGATTTCCCCCACGGCGACCAGCGTCAGTTTCCCGTTGTTGCTTCGCGCGGTGTCGAGCGTGAGCAACGGGGCCATCAGGTGATCCTCGCGGATAGGTGAACCGTGGTTCCTGCTGCGTCGGGGTTGATGGTGACGTCGTGCATGAGCCCTCGCATGAGGGCGATACCCCGGCCCCGGTGGGGATAGCTAGCCGGTTGTGGCGGCTTCCATGTGCCGGTATCGGTGATGGTCAACTGCACCTGGTCAACCAGTGCGGTCGCGCCCAGGCTGATCGTGCCTTCCGGCTTGTCGCGGTGACCGTGCTCGATAGCGTTGGCGACGGCTTCCCCCGCGGCGACGAGGACGTTCATCGCCTGTTCGGGGTCCAGCCGGGTCCGGGTCAGCCAGGTGCGCAATGCCGTTCGGGCGGGGGCGAGATGGCTGACGTCGGCGGGGAACGTCAGCTCCAGCGGCGCCGGATGGCGATAGAGCAGGAGGACAACGTCGTCCTGATAGCCGCCGCCCGGGGCCAAACCCGACATGATGTGGTTCGCCAGGTCATCGAGCGTGGACACCCGGCCGTCCTGGACAAGCGCCGCGGCGCGGGAGATGCCCTGCCCCAATGCCGTGCGGCGACGTTCCACCAACCCGTCGGTGTAAAGCAGCAGGGTCGCGCGCGCCGGCAAGGTCACCCGCGCCTCGGGGCGGGGCCAGTCATGCCGTATTCCCAGCGCGATGGTGTGGCCGTCGTCGAGCATCTGGGTGGTGCCGTCGGCGTGGACCAGGATGGGCGGCGGGTGCCCGGCACTGGAATACACCAGCTCACCGGTCTCGGGGTTCAACACCGCACATACCGCGGTGGTGCATTGGGCGCCGGGCAGCCGCGCGGCGAAGCGATCCATCCCGGCCAGAGCGGCTCCGGGACTGGGGTTCTCGAACAGCAACGCGCGACAGGCGCTGCGCACCTGGCCCATCACGGTGGCGGCGGCGAGGCCGTGCCCCACACAGTCGCCGACGACCATCGCGATGCGCCCGTCGTCCAGGTCGACGATGTCGTACCAGTCGCCACCCACCTGTAGGGGCCGGCTGGCGGCTTGATACCGCACCGCGAACCCGTGCGGCAGATCAGCGGGGCCAAGGATCGCGTGCTGCAGCGCCAACGCCGTTTCGCGCTGCTGGTCGACCTGATGGACCCGCTGCAGGCCCTGGCCGAGGCGGCCCGCCAGCACAGTGAGCAAGGTCTGGTCCTCGAGGGTGAACGGCCGTCGCTCGGCCAGATCGATCCAGACGACGAGCACGCCCTCGGGATGTTGCAGCGCGATGCCCCCCGTCCCGGTTTCCCCGGCGCCGGGGGTGAGTAGGTCGCCGTCGCGGAGCGAGCTGAGGATCTGTCGGGTACGGGGCGGCAGGTCGCTCCACTGCGCGGGCTCGCCGGCCGACACGACTTGCGGCTCGCCATAAGCGGTTTCGGTGGAGGAAGTGTGGGCCGGGAAGGTGACGGCGAGGACGCGGCGGGCCCGCCACAGTCGGCGCAATTCTTCGGCCGCGGCGTTCACCGCGTCGTCGACGGTGTCCGCCTGGGCGAGTTCCTGATTAAGGGCATGTTCGCGACCCGCCGCCAGCGCCAGGGCGATAGCCGCGTGCCGGGCGAAGTCGCTGACGAGCTCGAGGTAGTCGTTGCCGAATGGCGACTGCTGCGGATCGCGGGCGACAGCAATGACGCCGAGCACCGCGCCGTCCGCGATCAGCGGCATGACGATCGCCGAGCGTTCACCGACATCGGTGAATCCCTCGATCGGATATTGGAAGGAATCGGTGATGAGCGGCAGGCCGCGCCGCGCAACACCGCCCGTGGTGGAGCCGTCCATCGGCACCTGGCGACCGATCACCTCCGAGGAATACCGCCCCGCAGTGGCGGCCACGACGAGGGTGTCGACGTCGTCGGCGGGCAGGTCGGGCTCCTTTGGGACCAGCAAGATCGCCTGCTCGGCGCCGGCCAACTCCAGCGCCCGATTCACGATCAGCTGCAACGGTCCGGTCTGTGGGTCGCCGGACAGCAGCGCGGTCGTGATCTCGCGACTGGCCTTCGTCCATTTCGCCGATTCACGTTCTCGCTCGAACAGCCGCGCGTTGTCGATGGCCGCCGCGGCCGCAATCGCCAACGCGCGCACGGCTGCCGCCTGGGAGTCGGTGAACACCCGGCCGGGCCGATCGTCGGCCAGGTAAAGGCTCCCGAAGTCGGCTGCCCGCACGGTGATCGGTAGTCCGAGGAGTGCCCGCATCGGCGGATCATCGGTCTGCCACGCGCCGACCTGCGGGTGAGCGCTCAAATCATCGAGGCGGAGACCGTCACCCACCGGAAGATCGCCGAGCCGCCGCGCCGTGTCGTCGTCGATCCCCGCGCGGACGAAAGAGGCCATGGTGCCGTCCGGAGCCCGGATACCCAGGACTGCGTAGCGGCAGCCGGTGAGCTCCATCGCCCCCTTGACGATTCGATGCAGCGTCACGTCCAGGTCGAGATCAGAACCGACCTCGCTGATGACCCGCACCAGTTGTTCCATCTGGTCGCGGGCTGCCACCAGCTCGTCGAGCTGCTCATGTATCTGGCTCACCAGCTCGCGCCTGCCATGCCAGGTGAACGCCGATCCACCCCCTTCGTTGCCCATGAATACAAACCTAACCGCTCACTCTCGCGAGCCATACGGTGGCGGTGACCGTCGGGGCTGGACGTGGCGGTTTTACTCGATCTTGACCATGCATTGAATCGCCCCACCGAAGATGGCGGACGTGACTACCTTCAAGACGTGGAACTGGGGGTTCTGGGACCTCTTCAAGTTCGGCAGGCCGGCGCGCCGGTCTCGATCCCGGGCGCCAAACCGCGCGCCCTCCTCACCATGCTCGGACTGCACAATGGGTCGGTCGTAGCTGCCGACACGCTGATCGAGTTGCTCTGGGGAGCCGATCCGCCCCGCACCGCGGCCAAGGCGCTGCAGACCCACATCTCCGCGCTCCGCCGCACCCTGGGCGAGGGCTTTGTGTTGACCGAAGGTGCAGGTTGGCAGCTGGCCGCAACCGAGGTGGATGCCGCGCGATACAAAGCAGCCGCCCGCCGGGGCCGCGACGCCGCTGCCGCCGGCGACATCGGTCAAGCGGTCGCCCGCTTCGACGAGGCCCTCGCGTTGTGGCGCGGAGTCCCCGAGTTGCCCGATAGCCGGCGGGGAACCGCCGAAAGAACGCGGTGGACCGAGGGCCACGCCGCCCTCGTGGAGGATCGCGCCGACGCTTTGCTCGCGACCGGCCGTGCCGCGGAGATCATCGGCGAACTCGAAGCCGCGGTGGTTGACGCGCCGCTGCGCGAGCGGCGCTGGGGCCAACTGATGCTGGCGCTCTACCGCGCCGGACGACAGGGCGAAGCGATGGGCGCCTACAAGCGCGCGCGGGCGCTGCTCGCCGATGAACTTGGCATTGACCCCGGACCGGAGCTTCGCCGTCTGGAGGCTGCCATCATCGCACAAGACGTCGCACTGGAAGTGCCCGTCGCACAGAATCTTTCATCGGTAATGCGAGCTGTCACGTTCCTGCTGACCGACATCGAGGGGTCGACCGCCGCCTGGGAGGCAGACGCCACGCCATGGCAGCGGCACTGGCTCGCCACGACGAGCTCGTCGAACAGGTCGTCACGTCCCGCGGCGGACGGCTGATCAAGACTCGTGGCGAGGGCGATGCCACCTTCTCGGTTTTCGACCGGCCGTCGGCAGCGGCCGCCGCAGCCATCGAGCTGCAGGAGGCGATCGCGCACGAACCATGGGCGCTCGCGGATCCCATGCGTATCCGGGTGGCGTTGCACACCGGCGAGGCCGAGCTCCGCGACGGCGATTACTTCGGGCGGGCGGTCAACCGTGCCGCACGGCTGCGGTCACTGGCTGCCGGCGATCAGATCCTGTGCTCGGGCGCCAGCGCCGAGCTCGTGGTCGACTCATTGCCCGATGACGTGGCGCTCACCGACCTGGGAATGCGCCAGCTGCGCAACCTCGCGCGGCCGGAGCACGTCTTCGAACTTCGACGGCACACCACCAACGACCATCCTGCGCCGGAGCCGACCGAAGTTCCGTTCCAGCGCCCCAACCTGCCCGCGGTACTCGCAGGTCCCGGGCCCTTCGTCGGGCGCGAGCAGCGAACTCGAACGATTGTTTTCCGCGTGGCAGAGCGCCGTCGCCGGTCGCACCAACGCCGTGCTGATCGCCGGTGAACCCGGTGTCGGCAAAACGCGCCTGGCCGGCGAATGGTCCCGGCAGGCCTACGACCAGGGCGCCATCGTGCTTTACGGGCGTTGCGATGAGGATCTTGGTGCTCCCTACCAGCCGTTCGCGGAAGCCTTGCGTTGCCTGGTGCCATGCCTGGACGCCACTCGCCTCCGCGGCTTACGAGGCGTAGAAGCGCTATTCGCACTGGTGCCCGGCCTGCCCGATGCACTGCCCGACGTCGCCCCGCCGAGCCGCGCCGACCCCGACACCGAGCGCTACGCATTGTTCGACGCAGTCGTCGCGTTGTTGGGAGTCACCGCTGCGAGCGCGCCCGTTGTGCTGATACTCGATGATCTACATTGGGCGGCCAAGCCCACGCTGCTGCTGCTGCGACATCTGCTGCGCTTCGGCGAGCAGGCCAGTGTCCAGATCATCGGCACTTACCGCAGCACCGACCTCGACCGCTCCCACCCCTTGGCGGCGATGCTCGCCGACCTGCACCGGGACGGCACCGCGAGCCGCCTTCATCTCGCCGGCCTGGACGAAGACGATGTGACCGCCTATGTCGCCGAGGCCGGCTACGACGACGAAGAGCTGGCGCGAGCATTGGCGTCGGTCACCGCCGGCAACCCGTTCTTCCTCATCGAGGCCCTGCGGCACGTGCGCGAGACTGGCGGTGTTTGGGATCCGAGCACTTTGCCTCAGGGAGTCCGCGAGGCCGTGAGCCGCCGACTCTCGCGGCTGCCGCCGGAAACGAACACGGCCCTGGCCGCGGCAGCGGTGGTCGGCAGCCGGTTCGCTCTCGACCTCGTCGAGCGCGTGCTCGGAACGACCTCGTCGACGCGTTCGACGAAGCGCGCAAGGCCGGCATCGTCATCGAGGAGCCCGGCGGTCGTTATCGGTTCAATCACGCCATCGTCCGGCAGTCACTGCTTGCCGAGCTGGCGTCGGTGCGGCGCATGCGACTGCACCAGCGCATCGCCACGACGCTGGAGACGCAGCCCGGCGCCGACGACGACCTGCTGGCTGAACTTGCCTACCACTACTTCGAATGCGCGTGGGCGGGCAATGCGGCCAAGGCCGTCGAGTACTGCCGGCGAGCCGCGGACCAGGCGATGGCCCGCCTCGGCTACGAAGGCGCCGCCGAGCTCTACGACCGGGCGCTGCACGCGCTGGAGGAGATCGACGACGAGCTGCCGGACCGCGCCGACCAGACGGCCGAATTGCTGGTCGCGCGCTGCGAGGCGCTGTTGGCCGCCGGGGACGTGACTTCGGCGGCGGGTGCGGTCTCGCAATTGCAAGCAGCGACAGTCGATTCCGCCCGACTGGCGGCATGGGCGACATGTTTCGACGGTCAGCTGGCGATGCTGATCCATCCCGAGCGGTTGGACGAGATCGAAGTCGCGTTAGGTGCGGCCGCCGGCAAGCTGGCCGCTTGGACGATGCCGCCGGGGAAGCCAAGGCCCATACCGTTCGGGCCGGATGCCTCGCCCGCCTCGGGCGCATCGGCGACTGTGAAACCGCCCTTGACGACGCCCTGACGGCGGCGCGACGCTCGCGTGAGCACCGCCGGGTGAACGCGGTTCTGGCGGGTGCCCCACTGGCGGCGTTATGGGGGCCCAATCCGGTGCCGCGGGCCGGTGGCCGGTGTCTCGACGTGGTGCGGCTGCTCCGAATCACCACCGACTCGCCCGCGGTCGAGGCCACATCGATGCGGTGCCAGGCTGTGTTGGAGGCCTTCCGCGGCCGCGCTGCCGCGGCCCGCCGGATGATCGACTCGGCCAGGCGCACGGTTACCGAACTCGGCCTGCGCCATGCACTTGCTCGAAGTCGAGCAATTTGCCGGCATCGTCGAGCTGGTCGTCGACCAGCCTGCCACGGCCGAGCCGCATCTACGTAAGGCGTACAAGGGCTTTCGGCGCATGGGCCTGGAAGCTGACACCGCCGAGACCGCCGCGCTGCTGGGGCGCGCCTGTCTGGCGCTCGGCCGAGACGCTGAGGCAGACGAATTGTGCACGGAGAGTGAGCGTCTCGCCGGGCATGCGCTGAAGCCGTCGATCGCCTGGCGCTCGCTTCGAGCGTTACTGCTGTCGCGCGGCAATGATCACGACGAGGCTCGGCGGGTGGCCGAGGCCGCCGTCAGCCTGGCTGAGCGCACCGACCTACTGGTCGATCACGGTGACGCATGTCTGACACTGGCAACGGTTTTGGGCGCCGCCGGCGACGTCGTCGGGGCGCGGGCCGCCGCCGAGCGGGCGGTCGACCTGTACGAGCGGAAAGGTGCTGCGGCGCTTGCCGAGAAGGCGCGGAGCGTTCTCGGGGCGCATCCTGCCTCTGCCCCGGCTCCGTCCGAAGCGCCCCTTGTCGAGCTCGACAACGCTTGCGTGCGAGTGGCCGAACGCGTGGCGGCTGCCATTGATCGCCAGGCCTGGGACGAGTTCGAGCGGCTGTTCTCGCCCGGAGTCCTCCTGGAAAGTCGCCGAAAGATCGTCGGCTTCACACAGGCTGACATCCCACCGGGATCAGTTGCCTCGTCTGAATAGGCGCCTTCTCGAGACTGGGGCCCTACGGGTCACATGCTCGTTATCGCTGTGCGAGGCGAGCGCCTAGCTCTCGCTCGGATGGTGATGGCCACTGCCGACATGAGTCCGGGTGCGCCGCATGACGAATTTCTCAGCTATCACAGCATCGATGAGGAGGGCCGCATCGCGCTGCAGATCTGGTTCGACGTCGAAGACATCGAGGCCGCACTGGCCGAACTGGACGCCTTGCACACCCGCTCCATGCGGCACGTCCACGAGCCCCACTGGAAAACACCGCATCCCGGGTCTACGCACGCGTCCTACGCGCTCTTCGCCGCTGCGCGTCTCGCTGAATCGGAACGCTTATCGCCGACGACTCCAGCGATGACCGCCGACGGGTGGTGAACGCGGCGCCCGCGCAGCGCGGCCGCGCGATCGAAGATGCGCTCGCGAATGCCGGCCTCGGGTCACGGACGACGTCAAGACTCGTCGCCACCCGAGGCGAGCGCCTCTGCCTTCGCCGCGTGCCCGTTCGAGCAGCGCCTGACAAGCGACCCGAGGCGTTCCACGTCGACGTGCTGCTCGTCATTGAGATCAACGCCGACGAGCGATCCAACCCACGGTCGTGTTCGACCCCGACGACTTCGACGCTGCCCTCGAAGAACTCGACGTCCGTACCTCGCCGGCGAAGCGTCCGCCCACGCGCACATCGTGGTCGCTCATCACGCGGGCTTTCGCCGCGATCAACCGGCGCGAATCTACCTCGACGACGCCGGACTGGGTCAACATCGACCACCGCCGCGGAGCATCGTTCGCGCCCGGGAAATGACCGCCTATCCTCGCCTCGTGGGACCTCGCGCCCAACGGAGCAGCTACATCGAAATCGTGCATCGGCTGAGCAACCTCGGAGCCGTCGTCACCTAAGCGTCGCACGACACCTCGCAAGAGGGCTTCGAAGCCGAGTGGCGGGAGATCGGCGTTTTCACGATCGACGGCGACCTGATCAACCGCTGCGAACTCTTCGACGAGGCCAACCTCGACGTCGCTCTCGCACGTTTCGATCAGCTCAACCGACCGACACCACGGCTGGAAAACACGGCGGCGCGCGTATTCGACCACGTCTGGTCGCACTACGCGACTCGCGACTGGGACGCCTTGGCTCAAACCGTCTCTGACAACTATGTCGGCGTCGATCAGCCGGCGGGTCGTGAGTGCCGAAACTCAACGTGGTCGAGATGACGTAGTCAGAGACTTGCAGGCGGCCGCCGAAGTCGGCTTCACGATCTCGATGGTGAGTGCCATTGCAATCCGCGGGGTGCGTCTCGTCCTCGCACGGGTGCGCGCCTCCGGCCACGACCCCGAGGCTATCCAAAACGATGCCCTCAACGTCGTCGAGATCGACGCCGACAGACCGGATCGCGAACGTCGTCGCATACGACCTCGAAGACTTCGGCGCCGCCATCGCCGAGCTCGAAGCTCGCTATCTCGCCGGCGAAGCGGGCGCCATACGCGGCCACCTGGTCGGTGATCACGGGAACCTTCGCCTCGATCAACCGCCACGAGATCCCGGCGCTGACGCCTTGGTGTGTGAACATCGACCATCGCCGGGTGGCTACGTTCGCGCCACGGCGAGCTGCACGCTTACATCAGCACTGGGTCGCATATCGACCTGAACATCACCAACTACATCGAATCCGTGCATCGCTTGAACGAACGTGGAGCGGTCGTTACCTATGTGGCTCATGAAATCTCGCACGAAGGTTTCAATGCCGAGTGGCGAGAGATCGGCATTCTCACGGTCGAAGGCGAGCATGATCAACCGCTGTGAAGTCTTCGATGAGGCCGACCTCAAAGCCGCGATCGCTCGGTTTCGAACAGCTGAACCGACCAGCATGCGTCTCGAAAACACGGCAAGCCAAAGACGAGCGCTCTGGAGACGTACTTTGCGGCACGCGACTGGGACGCGATATCCCCGATGCTGGCTGACGACGTTTCAACCGACGATCGCCGTCCGGTGGTGAATTCCGCAGTGCGAGAGGGTCGAGATGCCGTACTCGAGAGATGTCTGGCAAGCTCGACATCGGCGTCAAAAGCATGACGTCAGATGTCATCGCCACCCGTGGTGACCGTCTCGCGCTCAGTCGAACCCAAACCTGCGGGCGCGAAAGCGACCGGAGGCGTTCCTCACCGATGTCTTGGACATCGTCGAATCAACGCCGACGCACGGATTGCCGCGCTCGTCTTCTTCGATCTCGACGACTTTGACGCAGCCATCGATGAGCTCGATCGTCGTTACCTCGCCGGCGAGGCAGCCGCCCACGCGCGCACCTGGTCGGTCATCGCGCGGCGCTCTGCGTCGCTCAATCGCCGCGAAACGCTGCCGACAACCCCAGATTCGGTGAACATCGACCACCGGCGTGGCATATCGATTGCACCCGGTGAAATGTCGGCGTAGATCCGCGCCGCCTGGAATCTCCAGTCCAATCTCAGCATCTTCATCGAATCAGTGCATCGCCTGAACAACCTCGGCGCAGTCGTCACTCACAGGGCGCATGAGACGTCGCACGACGGTTTCCACGCCGAATGGCGAGTGATCAACGTCCAGACGGTCGACGGCGAAATCATCGACCGCTTAGAGATGTTCGACGACGCAGACCTCGATGCGCGCTCGCGCGCTTCGATCAGCTCAGCCGCCCGGCATCGCGGCTGCAAAACGCGGCAAGCCGAATATCGAACGCTACGTGACATACTTCGCGACGCGCGACTGGGATGCGTTCGCGAGAGATCTTCGCCGACGTATCTTCGAGTAATGACCGTCGTCGGATGGTCGGAGCGGGAGTCCGCCATGGTCGAGACGCCGAAGTCACAGACCTGCGGGCGATCGCGGACCTCGGGCTCACAAGCGTTGCGTCGACCGTTGTCGCGACCCGCGGCGAGCTCCTCATTCTCACGCGTACCCGCTTCTCGAGCACCGATGTCGGGGCTGAGACCTTCCTCACGGACATACTCGGTGTCATCGAGGTCGACGTTGACGACCGGATCACGGCGACTGTCGTGTTCGATCCTGACGACTTCGAGGCCGCCTTCGCCGAGCTCGACGCTCGCTACCTCGCCGGCGAAGCAGCCGCCCACGTACAGACATGGTCGACCATTGCGAGTAGTTATGCCGCGCTCAACCGGCGCGAGTTGCCGTCGATGACGCCTGACTGTGCGAACATCGACCACCGGCGCGAGACAGCGTTCGGGCCCGGTGATCTGACCGCATACATTCGCGTCGGCTGGGACGTCGACCAAGACATCAATGTCTTTGTCGCGGAAGTGCATCGGCTGAATAACGTCGGCGCAGTCATCACTTACGCAGCACACGAGACCTCGGCGGGGGCTTTGACGCCGAGTGGCGCGGGATCGCGGTTTTCACCGCCAAGGGCGACATGATCAACCGCACTGAGGTATTCGACGAAGCACAGATCGACGCCGCGATCGCAAGATTCGACGAGCTCAGCCGGCCAGCATTTCAGCTGGACAATGCGGCAAGCCGGGTGGTCGAGCAGTTCCTGGCGCATTTTGCGGTCCGTCACTGGGATGCCATGGCAGAACTACTCACCGACGACGTTTCCTCAGACGATCGGCGTGGGGTGGTCAACGCTGGGATCCGACGCGGCCGGGATGACGAATTGGCGAATTGGCGTGCCACCAGCGAAGTCTGGATGACGGGCGTGGGTTCGACCGTGGTCGCAACCCGTGGCGAGCATCTCGCGCTCTTCCGTTTCGTCTTCGCAAGCCAGAACCAGCCGGCCGAGCCGTTCCATGCCGCGGCACTCGCCGTCATCGAGATCAACGACGACAACCGAGTCGCGGCAGCCGTCGTGTTCGACCTTGACGACGTTGAGGCCGCCTTCGCCGAGCTCGATGCCCGCTACCTCGCCGGTGAGGCGGCACCGCACTCGCGCACCTGGCAGGTGATCGCTGCGGGCTGCGCCGCGCCAACCGGCACGAGCTGCCCAAAGCGACACCGGATTTGGTGAGCATCGACCACCGGCGGGTGGCGGTGTACGCACCCGGTGAGCTGATCGAATACGTCCGTGCCGGGTGGGACATCGACCAAAACATCCCAACCTACGTCGAGGTTGTGCATCGGCTAAGCGACAACGGTGCTGTCTACACCCATGCGGCGCACGGCATTTCGAAGGATGGCTTCGCTGCTAATGGCGCGGGGTCGACCTTGTGACCGTCGAAGCCGACTCGGTCAGCCGCTGCGAGGTATTCGACGAGGCCGATCTCGACGCCGCGCTCGCGAGATTCGATCAGCTCAGCCCCGGCACCGCGGCTGGAGAAGCGGCAAGCCAAGCGTTCGAGCGCATTTATGGGTACGTGGAAGCCGGGGATTGGGACGCCCTGGCCGAGTTAACGGCCGAAAACGTCTCCGTCGACGACCGTCGGCTGGCGGTGAATGCCGGAATCAGAACTGGTCGAGATGCCGCAATAGAAGATTCGCAGGCAACCGCCGAAGTCGGCTTCACGTTAAAGATGGTGAGCGTCGTAGCAACTCGCGGCGCCCGCCTCGCCCTTATACGTGTTCGCGTCTCGGGCCGCGACCCCGAAGCGATTGCAAACGATGCCTGGAACATCGTCGAGATCGATTCCGACGGCCGAATCGCGGCCGTCGTCGTGTTCGACCTGGAAGACATCGACGCGGCCTTCGCAGAGCTCGAGGCGCGATACCTTGCGGGCGAATCGGCCGCCCACGCGCACGTGTGGTCGGTCATCGCGCAGGAATGCGCCGCCTTCAACCGGCACCAACTGCCCGCCGCGGACTGGGTCACCATCGACCACAGGCAGCTCGCAGTGATCGTGCGCGCGAAGGGCAAACGGCCATGCGAGACATCTGGGAAGTCACGCCCAACCTGAGCATGCGCATCGAAGCGGTGCATCGGCTCAGCAGTTCGGGAGCGGTGTCCAGTTATATGGCGTCTGGGACCTCGTCAGAAGGCGTAGATGCCGAGTGGAAAATGATCCTCCTCTTAACCGTCAAGGGCGACCGGATCAACCGCTGCGAAATCTTCGACGAGGCGGACCGCGACACTGCGCTCACACGCTTCGAGGAACTGCAATCGCAGGCATCGCACCCGCACAACGCGGCGAGCGGAGCGGCACAGCGTTTTCTGGCGTGCTTCGCCGCCCGTGACTGGGCCGCCATGGCGAACATGTTGGTCGACCGCTATTCGACCGATGATCGCCGGCGGACGGTGAACGCCGGGATCCGATACGGCCGGGATGCCGCGATGGACGACTTCCGGGCGGGCGCCGACGTCGGGTTCATGACCGGCGCTTCAGTCGTCGTTGCTACTCGGGGCGAGCGCCTTGCACTCACGCGCGCTCGCTACTCGGTTCGCGATGCGTCACCCGATGCGTTCCAGACCGAAATGCTGCATGTCATCGAGATCGACGGCGACGACTTGATCACCGGGGCAGCAATATTCGATCTCGACGACCTCATCGCAGCCTTCCAAGAGCTCGAAGCCCGATACCTCGCCGGCGAAGCGGCCGCTCATGCGCATACGTGGTCGGTAATCACGGGCATCTACACCACGTTCAACCGGCATGAACTTCCCGCAGTGGACTGGGCTCTCATCGACCATCGCCGCGGCACACCGTTCGGCTCCACGACCTGGCCCCAGCCCTTCATACCTTCTTCGATCTGGCGCCGGAGTTTGAGATCAGCATCGAAACCGTGCATCGGCTCAACAATTTCGGGGCTGTCATCACCCACGATTCCCATGGGTTCTCGGCTGACGGCTTGGACGTCGAATGGCGCATGATTCAAGTCCTCATCGTTGAATGCGACCGGATCAGCCGTTCGAGCTTTTCGACGAGACAGACTTGGACGCTGCCGTTGCCCGATTCGACGACTGGCCGGCCGACGCGGCGGTGGAGACGCAGCAAGCCGAGCGGAAGACCGACTCTTTGCGCACTCGGCGGCACGCGATTGGGCGGTGATCGCCGAAATCCTGGCCGATGACAGTGTTGTCGACGATCACCGGCGGGTGGTGAATGTCGGCTTCTGGGACGGTCGCGATGCAGTGATAGCGAACATGCGAGCCCTGGCAGGGGGCCTTGCGCAGGTAACGCTGACGGTCATTGCGACCCGCGGGGAGCACCTCGCCCTCATTCTTATCCGCTCCTTCAACCCCGACATACAGCGCGGGGAATTCGTCGTCGAGATGCTCGGAATTGCCGAAGTCAACACCGACGGGCGGATTGCGGCCCACGTCTTTTTCGACGTCGACGACGTCGACGCCGCTTTTGATGAGCTCGATGCTCGCTATGTCGCCGGTGAGGCGGCCGCCCACGCGCACGCCTGGTCGGTCGTCGCAAGTACGTATGCCGCGATGAACCGTTGCGAGCTATTCCCGACGACGCCGGATTGGGTGAACATCGATCACCGACGACCGGGCATCATCGAGCAAGGCGGTCTCAACGCATCCCTTCTTTCCTTATGGCAACTGACGGCGGACCTCACCTTCCGCATCGAGGCCGTGCATCGGTTGACTGACTTTGGAGTTGTTTGCTCCCATGTGGCGCATGGCGTTTCGCACGACGGTTTCGACGCCGAGTGGCGAGGGATCGAAGTCCAGACCGTCGATGGTCACCTCATCAGCCGCTGCGAAATTTTCGAGGCGGATCTCGACGCCGCGCTCGCACGATTCGATGAGCTCGTCTGCGGTGACTGAGACGGCGTCGCGATTCCAACTGCGCCACAACTTCAACCGCTCTATCTGCTGGCGGACAGTCAACTGCTGTTCTGGCGATGGCAGGGTCGATTGCTCCTGGAGGCGGCCCTCGATGGATTGGCACGGGACGCACCGTTGACGGCGGCCTATATCGGCGCCTCCAACGGGGATCGTCAGGAGTTCTACGAAATCTTCGAGGCGGCGATGGACGAGATTGGAATCACCGACCGTCGCATGATCGATTCATCGTTCGGCCCAGACGATCGCACCTTCCTCGAGCGTGCAGGGTTGATCGTGCTTGCGGGCGGCGACGTGCGCCTGGGCTGGAACACGTTCGAGGAAACCGGCATGAAGGATGCCATCCTGACCCGGTACGGCCAGGGGGCGGTGCTGGTGGGCATTTCCGCCGGCGCGGTTCAGCTCGGACGCTATGGAATCGTCGAGGCGCCGGAATCCCCCGCGCTTGAGCTACTCGATGTGTTCAACCTCGTCCCGATGGTGATTGATGCGCACGACGAGCGAGCCGAGTGGGCGCGGCTGTCGCGCACGATTGGATTGCTGGGTGGAGCGGCCGCCGGGCTCGGAATCCCCTCCGGCGGCGGAGTTATCGTGCGCGCGGATAGCACCATCGAGCCCCTGCGCCGTCCCGCGCATGAATTCCGTTTCGAGGGCGGTCGCGTCACGCACTCGCTGCTGCGCGCCAGAGATGGCAGCTGATTTTCTCGCACTGCAACGAAGTTCGGGACGGCAACATCGCCATCGTGTGGTGACGGTTGGCCGCTGTAGTAGTGACTTTCGGCCCGAGTAACGAACCCCCGTCGGTGTCCAGAGTTGACACCATGCCAACTGCAGGTACTTGCCGCATAAGGAGCCAGTCATGTTCTTCGCAGATCTGATCCCGCGCCGGCTACTGGTCGGGGCACTCGGTGCTGGTGCGGTTGCCGGCACACTCTTATGTGGTACCGCGGCGACCGCAGCGGCCGATCCGCCGCCGCGGCCCCCCAACTGCACAGCAGCGGACGTCGCCGGCGTCGCGGCCGGTGTGGCCGCATCGCTCTCGACCTACCTGTACACCCATCCCGACCTGAACGGGTTCTACACCGACCTTCAGGATCGGCCCAAAGATCAGATCCGCGACGACGTGCAGCAGTACTTCAACGCCAACCCACAGGAGCAAGCCGATCTTGAGAACATCCGTCAGCCGATGGTTGACGTCAGGCAACGTTGCCAGTGGACACCGCTACTCGGACAGAGCGGCGCGACTCCTTGAGCGACCGGACCCTCGATACGCCACCGGTCACGCCGAGCGCAGCCGTGAATGGGAAGGAGATCCCGATGAAAATGTGGGCGCGGTCTTGGACTGCAGGGGCGATAGCGATATTGGCCCTTGTCGCGATTCCTGAGACATATGCCGTCATGCAGCCCTCCGGTGTGGCCAACGCGGACGTCTGCGCAAGCGTCGGCCGGCGTGTGTCGGTGAGCGGGTGCACCAACGTTGCCGACACGGTCAACGCCTATGTCCCGCCGCCAGGCGCGTACGCGCCGCTGCCCCAGGACTATCCGCCGCCTCCACCGCCGCCGCCGCCGGTAAATGTCTGCGTCGGAGGCGGCCGGCGAGTTCAAATAAGCGGGTGCTTCTGAAAATGCGGTTGCTTCACCGATGGTGACCGCACCGATCATCGGGTAGCTGCGGTGCCCCGACCTCGTCGCGTGCGGTGCGCTGCTAGCACGTTGGCGTTTGCCAGCGTTTGTGCCTGAGCGGCCAGCGTCGATGCCCGGTTGGCATACGCGATTGCTTCGGTGTCGTTTGTTGCTTCCTTGCCTTGCGCCGCCGCCAAGTACCGTTTAGCTTCTTCGAACCGGGCCTGGGCCTCGGCACCGATGCTCTCGCGATGCCTGGCAACGTAGTCGGAGATTTGGCGCACTCTGGTGTCCGCGGTGGACAGCGCCTGCCTCGACGAATGATCGCGCCCTTCAATGTTCGCCTGGCCAGCCAGCGTCGACCCGCCGCGCCGCGCGCCGCCGGCGGCGCACGCGGTAGAGCACGAACAGCACCGCGACGACGACCACGACGACGATGGCGCCGATCGCGATCGGCAGCCAGATCGGCTTTGATGAGCTTGGCGGCTGTGACGGGGTTGCCGATTTGTCCAACCCGTCAGCCGCAGCGACCGCAGCACCGCTCCAATCTTTAGCGCCGACCGCCGGTTCAATTTGGTTGCTCCGCAGACTGTTTAACTCGGCTGCCGTGAGACCCTGCACCTGCGGCGGCACCGTGAACGCGTACAGCTTGGTGTTCGTGGCCACGGCCAGTAGCGCGTCGTGGTCGCCCATCCCGCTGGCACTGCGGGTTCGGTCGGCCCAGTTCTCGGGTTTGAACCTGGAGAAGTTGTCGACGTAGACCACCCACAGTTGGATGTGCCGGTCGCGGTAAAGCCGGTCGATTGCCGAGCTGACCGCCCCCCGACCGGAATCCGTCAACACCCCGGTGCTGTCAGTGATGTGATCCGTGAGCTTGGACGGCGGTTGCGCGCCGGCGGGGGTTGCCAACAGCAGCCCCGCTGTGAGGATCGTCAGGACTACACCGAACAGGCGAACAATGCGCATAGGGGTAATTTAGCCCTTCCCTCGTCACCGCTCTGGTCGCCACCTGAGCGGCACGTGAAGAGGGACCCAACCCTCGAAGATCTCGCTCGGCAAAGCGCTGTAGGGTTTGGGATACCACGCTTTGGGGACTTCGCCGGCGTTCCAGTCGAACCAGAAAAACGGGACCTTGGCAAGCCACACTTCAAAGAACGCGCCCAGCAGATCCCGCACCAGGTGCGACGCCGGGCACCGGTGTGGTCCTCCCCCAAAACTCCAATTCCGTTGCGGGCCATCTATTTTAATGGTGTGACCTGACATGTCGTCAGCCTCGTCACGGTGGACCAGCCCGACACATAACTGAACAGGGGACCCAGCTGGGATCGTCGTTCCGCCGATTGTCACGCTGCGACTCGTGATTCGTGAAACGGTCTTCGCCCCGCCATCCAACCGCAGCAGCTCCTCGATGAACCTGCTTTGCCGGTCTTGATTTTCGCGTAGCTCCCGCTGAAGCATCGGCCTCCGCGCCAGCACTGCCAGTCCGGCCCTGATAGCGAACGTCGTGAAAATCAAACCGCGGCCCACCGACGCCATCAGTCCCAGCACTTCTTCGTCGGTGAGCGGTTCGGCGGCGAGGCGGCTGATCACATCGGGGCCACCCTGCGGCGCTTGGCGGATCGCCCTCACCAGCTCAGCGTCGACCGCGTCGGGAGCGAGGTCCGTCGGCAGCCCGCAGACCGTGACGAATGCTGCTCGCCAAACAACCTCGGCGACTGCCGCACCATCGCAGCGGTCTAGTTCCGTCGCTACGGCGCCGACGCATTTTTCGACGATCTCACGCACGGGCTTCAGCATTTCCCGCGAATTTCCCGGAGTGAACAACAGCTCGACCATGATTTTCCGGTACGGCCCGAACGGCGGATTGCCGGGCATCAGTTCGCCTTGGCGGCTGGCGAAAACTTCGCCATCACGTACGGCGGCGAGGACGTCGTCGCGCCGCCATAACACGTACGTGCCGTCCGGCTCCCGCAGCACTCTTTGACCGGCCCGCTCTGCGGCAGCCAGCCAATCGCGATAACCCGCGGCGGCATCCTCGTCGGACCGCACGACTTCCAGCGCGGCGAAAGCGGCCTCGCCACCGGACCCGATCACCGCGCACCACCGACTTTCACGATCGGCGGTCACTGCGAACCACGCATTAACGGCGCCACCTGGAACTCCGACGCCGCCAGTTTATCGTCAAGATCGGCCACACGGCTCCGCAACCACCCGCCGATCAGATGCCTTATAGGGCCCTGAAGTGGGGCACGTACTTTGTGGGGCGGGCGGGGCTCGAACCCGCGACCAACGGATTATGAGTCCGCGGCTCTAACCAACTGAGCTACCGCCCCTGGCGTCGTTCCGTAGGAAACGGTAGCCCAACGGAAAGGCGGTGTCCGGCGGGCGGCCACCCGTGCGCATGCGGCGAAGCCCGCCACCCTCCCAACGAAAGGTGACGGGCTCTCGGGACGTCACGCCGGCTGGTGCGCGGCTTCGTCCTTGAGCTTGGGAATCAAGTCTGGCGCGTAAACATAGATCGCCGATTCGACCTCCCACTCGGCCTGAGCTTGCTTCATCGGCGTGGTCCTGGTCACCATGTTCACCAGCTCCTGCGCCTCGCCAAACGGATTGGGGTTGGCCCGGACCTGACTGGCGAACCAGCGCCCCTCGGCGGCCTCGCTGCAATCATTGAAATCGGCGTTGTGAACCATCTTGTTCTGCGCGAGCAGCTTGATGTACTGATCGTCTGCTGGGCTCATACTGCACGCCGCCGACGCGTGCGGCGCTGACAGCACAGCACCACCGAACATCGCGGCTCCCAGCGCAACGCCGGCGGCCCCCGCCGTCAGCACCTGCGCGCGCGATCGTGTAATCGTCACTTCTCCAATCCCCCTCATCGTGGAATTTGCTACTTCCCCTTTCGGGCTAAAATATCAGACCGAGTTAGCTGGTCAACGAACCGCAAACGGCCGACTCGCTACTCGGCCGGCCAGTTCGCATGCGCGGCCCCATCCTTGATCTTGGGGATCATGTCCGGCGCGTACACGTAGATCGCCGACTCGACCTCCCATTCGGCCTGGGCTTGGTTCATCGACGTGGTCCTTGTCACCATGTTGACCAACTCCTGGGCCTCCCCGAACGGATTGGGGTTGGCCCGGACCTGATCGGCGAACCAACGCCCCTCGGCGGCCTCGGTGCAATCGCTGAAGTCGGCGTTGTGAACCATCTTGTTCTGCGCGAGAAGCTGGATGTACTGGTCGTCCTTCGGACTCAAATTGCAGGACGCCGAAGCTTGCGGTGCTGACAGCACGGCGCCGCCGAGCATCGAGGCCCCCAGCGCGACGCCGGCCGCCCAGACCGACGACACTCGCGTGCGCGAGCGTGGACGGGTCGTTGTCATGTCCGGTCCTCCTCTGCGCGGGAACGGTTCGCTCCCCGACGCAAGCCAAGCTTTGGTCCGGCAACCAACTAGCCGAGACAGCGTTCTCGCCACGGCTAACAAGTCGCGCAGTCGATGGTCATTAACTCAGGCGGCGCTGCCAGCTGATATCACCGCCACGTATCAGTTTCGGTGTCGAGAGATAAATTTAGCCAGTACCAGCGGCCCGAGGGACCAACTTTTGTTTGCGTGCCCGTGTACGGACGGTTAACATTTCGTACTTCGCGCCGGGCCGGGAGCCGTTAGCCGATCGATGCCGGACGAGGCGTCGTGGCCAAAGTCGACTAGCTCGACGTTGCATTTGACCTGCGGCTGAGCGCCCGGCGCCGGACGGTCGGCGGCCATTCCGGCCGCCCACGCAATCGTCAGCTGAAAACGGTCTGCCCGTCGGCGCCGAGCAAATATCGCTCGGTACCCTGTTCGACCCGGGGGGCATCGGCGCCCAAAGCGACGGCAACCTTGTTGCTTGCATTCCGCATGATGTCAAAGGTGAGCTCGACGGCCTCGGCATCGGAGAACCGGGAGCGCACCTCGGCGACATCATCGGCGGCGAGGTGCGCAGGGGTCCAAATTAACGCATCGGCGTAGCGCAGCGCTGCTTTAACGCGGTCGTCGAGCAAACTCGACGACTCGAAGCGATCGATCTCGTCGTACAGCGTCTCCGAACCGCCGGCATCGAGCGCGGTGCCCTCGCGCAGCGACTTGCACAGCCGGCAGTTGTGCTGAGCCGCGCCGCGCAGCCGCACCATTTCGGCGGTGACCGGGTCGAGCGCGCGCATCCGGGCCACCGCGGGCAAGAAGTCGTTGAACACCGGGGCCGACGGCTCGGTGGTCTGATCCCACGCGACGGCACCGTTCACCCAGCCCAAGTACTCCGAGCCGACGCCGAGCGCTTCCAGCCCGGCCCGCACCCGCGGAACGAAGTCGGCGATATACATCAGGACCACCACGCCAAAGGCGCTATCCCCCAGGTGCCTTAATCAGCCGGGACCGCTGCTCGCCGGTGATCGCGGATACATCGGCGCTGAACTGTTCGGCGAACTCGGCGACGACGGCTTCGGCCTCCGATTCCGGGGCGCCGATCTCGACGGGGCTGGGCAACGGCGGCAGCGACATGGTCTGGGCGCACACCCGCCGGACCAGGGCCGCAATGCGCTGCTGCGCCGGTGGGGCCGGAGACAGTGCAACCAACCGCGTCAGCTGATCTTTTCGAACCGAAACGGGAGCCGCCATCCGTCACACGCTAGAACGCGGCCAGCCCTGCGGCAATCGCCTATTGCGCCTGGCTCACCGACGACATGTAGAAGTCCGGTATCCGCAGCGACGGCATCGCCGTGCGGGTGGCCCAGTCCGCCCACTCCCGGGGCAGGGTCTTCTCGCTCACCCCGGCCTCGGTGACCCGCCGCAGCAGGTCCAGCGGGCTCTCGTTGAAGCGGAAGTTGTTGACGGCTGCGGTCACCTCGCCGTCTTCGATGAGGTAGACGCCGTCGCGGGTGAGCCCGGTGAGCAACAGTGTGGTGGGGTCGACCTCGCGGATGTACCACAGCGTGGTCAGCAGCAGGCCGCGTTCGGTGGCCGCGATCATGTCGGCGAGCTCGGCCGGCCCGCCGGTCATCACCAGGTTGTCGGCGGCGACCGCGACATCGGCATTGAATTTGGCGGCCGTCGCGCGCGGATAGGCCAGCGCGTTGATCACGCCGTTGCGGATCCAGTCCACCTGGGGAATCTCCATGCCGTTGTCGAACACCGACACCGTCTCCGACGAGTTGCTCACCGCGACGAACGGTGTGCAGCTCAGGCCCGGCGCCATCGGATCGGAGAACAGCGTCAGCGGCAAGTCGGTGAGCCGCTCCCCCACCCGCGTCCCGCCGCCCGGGGCCGAAAAGGCGGTGCGGCCCTCCCGCGCACCGCGGCCGGCCATCGACCAGGCCAGGTAAAGCATCATGTCGGCCACCGTGGACGGCGGCATGATCGTTTCGTAACGTCCCGCGGGCAGCTCCACGGTGCGCTCGGCCCAGCCGAGCCGCATCGACAGCTCCTCGAGCAGGGAATCCATTGGCACATCGACGAAGTCGGGCGTGCCGGTACCCGCCCAGGCGCTTGCATCGCCGCGTTTGCCGTTGATCTCCACCGCCCCGGCGGGTTGGGTGTAGCGGCGGCGCAGTCCCGTCGACGACGCCAGGAACGTCGTCGAAACACTATGGTGGGCAAAGCCGTACAGCCGATCTGTGCCACTGAAGCCCCGACTCAAGGAGTCGGCGACATCGGCGAACACCAAGGGCCCGGTGCCCGGGACCGGGGCGTTCCAGTCGGCGGGTACCCCGGTATCGGCCAGCAGCGGCGCGGCATCACCGGCTTCGGGCGCCGAGCGGGCCGCCTCCTGGGAGGCCGCCACCAACTCGGGGATCACCCGCGGATCCACCTCGGCGGAAACCATGGTGCCGATGCGCGCGCTGGACCCTTGGCGGACAACGGAGATCACCGTCATGCTGCGGCTGACCGAAACCCCGTTGGTGGTCATCGAATTGCCTGCCCACCGCAACGTCGCCTCGACCTTGTCGGTGACGAGCACCATGGTCTCGCTGGCGCCGCCGAGCTTGGCGGCCTCATCCAGAACGAGGTTGACTACATGCTGCGCGGTGATCATCGGCCGCCCTCGGTCCGGGTGTTGAGCACGTTGACGCCGCGGAACAACGCCGACGGACACCCGTGGCTGACCGGGGCGACCTGGCCGGGCTGGGCCTTGCCGCAGTTGAAAGCGCCACCCAACCGCCACGTCGACGGGCCGCCCACGGCCTCCATGGAGTTCCAGAAATCGGTGGTGGTGGCCTGGTAGGCGACGTCGCGCAGTTGGCCGTCCAGGCGACCGTCGCGGATGCGGAAGAAGCGTTGACCGGTGAACTGAAAGTTGTAGCGCTGCATGTCGATTGACCACGACTTGTCGCCGATGATGTAGATGCCGTCCTCGACCCGGCCGATCAGGTCTGCGGTGCTGACGTCCTCGCGGGCGGGCTGCAACGACACGTTGGCCATCCGTTGAATCGGCACGTGATGCGGCGAGTCGGCATACGAGCACCCGTTGGACCGCGGCTGTGAGAGTCGCAGCGCGAACACCCGGTCAAGCTGGTAGCCGACGAATATCCCGTCGCGCACCAGATCCCAGCTTTGCGCGGCGACTCCCTCGTCGTCGTAGCCGATGGTGGCCAACCCGTGTTCGACGGTGCGGTCTGCGGTCACGTTCATCACCGGGGAGCCGTACCGCATGGTGCCGAGTTTGTCAGGTGTGGCGAACGACGTTCCGGCGTAGGCGGCCTCGTAGCCGATGGCACGGTCGTATTCGGTTGCGTGTCCAATGGATTCGTGAATCGTCAGCCACAGGTTGGTGGGGTCGATCACCAGGTCGGTGCGTCCCGCGGTCACGCTGGGTGCCTTCACCTTTTCGGCAAGCAGCGACGGCAGTTGCGCCAGCTCGTCCGTCCAGTTCCACACCTCGTCGCCGGCCAGCACCTCCCAGCCGCGCCCGGTCGGCGGGGCCAGCGTGCGCATCGAGTCGAAACTGCCCGCCTCGGCGTCGACGGTCACCGCCTCCAGCGACGGCTGCACCCGCACCCGCTGCTGGGTGATCGAGGACCCGAAGGTGTCGGCGTAGAACGTCTGCTCCTTGACGGCGGTGAGGACGGCCGACACGTGGTCGACGCCGTCGGCGCCGAGCAGCCGGCCGGAGTACTCCTCCAGCACGCCGATCTTGTCGGTGGCCGGGATGGTGAACGGGTCGATCCGGTAATCGGAAACCCAGGTGGCGTCGGCGTACACCGGCTCGGGCGCCAACTCGACGCGCTCACTGTTCAGCGTCGCCAGGGTGGTGGCCACCTGTACGGCGCGGCGGGCGGTCTCGGCCGCGACCGAGGGCGCCAGCTCCGCGTGCGAGGCGAATCCCCAGGTGCCATCGACGATCACCCGCACCGACAGGCCGACCTCGCGATTGACCACCGCCGTCTCCAGCTCACCGTCGCGCAACTGGATGATCTCGGTCATGATGCGGTGAACCCGCAGGTCGGCGTAGCTGGCGCCGGCCGTGGTGGCCGATGCAAGCGCGGCTTCGGCCAGCTCGTGGCGCGGCAGGTTCAGGAAGTCGGCATCGATCCCCCGGTTCGGTGTCACGGAACCACCGTAACGGCCGCTGACCCCAAACCCCGGCGGCGCCCGCTTTAATTACCTGCATGCCCAGCGGCGTCCTGAGGACACAACCTCGCTCCACCGCGCTGGGCTATGCCCTGCTGGCGCCCAGCCTGTTCGGCGTCGTGGCCTTCCTGCTGCTGCCCATCCTCGTGGTGATCTGGCTGAGCCTGTACCGATGGGATCTGCTGGGTCCGCTGCGCTATGTGGGCCTGTCCAACTGGCGCTCGGTGCTGACGGATCGCAACTTCGTCAACTCGCTGATTGTCACGGCCCTCTTCGTGGCGATCGTGGTCCCGGCGCAGACGGTGCTGGGCCTGCTGGCCGCGTCCATGTTGGCCCGCCGGCTCCCCGGCACCGGGCTGTTTCGCACCCTGTACGTGCTGCCGTGGATCTGCGCGCCGCTGGCGATCGCGGTGCTGTGGCGCTGGATTCTGGCGCCCACCGACGGCGCCGTGAGCACCCTGCTGGGACATAGCATCGAATGGCTGTCGGACCCCAGCTTCGCGCTACCCCTCGTCTCGGCCGTCGTCGTGTGGACCAACGTCGGGTACGTCTCGCTGTCCTTCCTGGCGGGCCTGCTGGCGATCCCCGACGACATCCACGCAGCCGCGCGCACGGATGGCGCCAATGCGTGGCAACGGTTCTGGCGCATCACCCTGCCCATGCTGCGGCCGACCACGTTCTTCATCCTCGTGACCGGGATCGTCAGCACGGCACAAGTTTTCGACATGGTTTACGCGCTGACCGGCGGCGGACCGGGCGGCAGCACCGACCTGGTGGCCCACCGTATCTACGCCGAGGCTTTCGGCTCGGCGGCCATCGGGCGCGCGTCGGTGATGGCGGTGGTGCTGTTCGTCATCCTGATCGGCGTCACCATGGTGCAGCACCTGTACTTCCGGCGGCGGATCAGCTATGACCTCACCTAGCCGGCTCGTCATCTACGCCGGGCTTGCCCTCGGTGCGCTGATCACGTTGGTGCCGTTCGCCCTTGGCCTGCTGACCTCTTTCACCTCGGCCCACCAGTTCGCGACCGGTACGCCGCTGCAGCTGCCGCGGCCCTTCACCCTGGCCAATTACGCCGACCTCGGCGGAGCCGGATTCGGGCGCGCGGCAGCCGTCACCGCCCTGATGACCGCCGTGATCCTGGTGGGCCAGTTGACGTTTTCGGTGCTGGCCGGATACGCGTTCGCGCGGTTGCATTTCCCCGGGCGCGACGCGCTGTTCTGGGTGTACATCGCGACGTTGATGGTGCCCGGGACGGTCACGGTGGTGCCGCTGTATCTGATGATGGCCCAGCTCGGGCTGCGCAACACGTTCTGGGCTTTGGTGCTGCCGTTCATGTTCGGCTCGCCGTACGCGATCTTCTTGCTGCGCGAGCACTTTCGCATCATCCCGAACGACCTGATCAACGCCGCCCACCTGGACGGGGCCAACACCTTGGACGTCATCGTCCACGTGGTGATCCCGTCCAGCCGGCCGGTGCTGGCCGCCTTGACGCTGATTACCGTGGTCTCACAGTGGAATAACTTCATGTGGCCGTTGGTGATCACCAGCGGCCATAAGTGGCGGGTGCTCACCGTGGCGACGGCCGACCTGCAGTCGCGGTTCAACGCCCAGTGGACGCTGGTCATGGCGGCGACGACCGTCGCGATCGTCCCGCTGATCGCGCTTTTCGTGGTGTTCCAGCGTCACATCGTCGCGTCGATCGTCGTCTCGGGGCTCAAGTGAGCCCGCCCCGCTTCTCGACGATGATGGCCGGGGCGCTCGCGCTGGTCGCGGTGCTGTTGGGGGCGACCGCGGTGCTGCTGGACTACTCCGGCCAGCCCCCGGGCGGCAAGATCGTCGTGACGGTGCGGGTGTGGGCCGAACAGATCGCCGCGGCCTATCGGCAGTCGTTCGAGGCGTTCAACCGGGCGCATCCCGATATCGCGGTGCACACCAGTGTGGTTGCGTATTCGACGTACTTCGACACGCTGCGTACAGATGTCGCCGGCGGTAGCGCCGACGACATCTTCTGGCTCTCCAACGCCTACCTGGCCGCCTACGCCGACAGTGGCCGGCTGATGCACATCGGCGCGGCCCTGGAACCCGGTTCCGCCTCGGCGTGGGACTCGGCGGTCGTCGACCAGTTCACCCGCGGCGGCGAGCTGTGGGGGGTGCCGCAGCTGACCGATGCCGGGATCGCGCTGTATTACAACGCGGACCTGCTCGCCGCGGCCGGCGTCGATCCCCCGCAACTGAACGGGTTGCGGTGGGGCGCCGACGGCGACACGCTGCGCCCCATGCTCGCCCGGCTCACCGTTGACGCCGACGGACGTCCGGGCAACGCAGCGGGTTTCGATGCCGGGCGGATCCGGCAATGGGGCTACAACGCCGCCAACGACCCACAGGGAATCTACCTCAACTACATCGGCTCGGCCGGCGGCGTTTTCCAGCGCGACGACAGGTTCGCGTTCGACAATCCCGGGGCGGTGCAAGCCTTCCGCTATCTGGTCGGCCTGATCAACGACGACCACGTCGCACCGCCCGCCTCGGACACCAACGACAACGGCGACTTCTCCCGCAACCAGTTTCTGGCCGGCAGGATGGCGCTGTTCCAGTCCGGCACCTACAACCTGGCGCCGATGGCCCGCGACGCCCGCTTCCACTGGGGCGTGACGCTGATGCCCGCGGGCCCGGCCGGCCGGGTGAGCGTCACCAATGGCATTGCGGCGGCCGGCAATTCCGCGACGAAACATCCCGATGCGGTGCGTCAGGTCCTGGCCTGGATGGGCGGCAAGGAGGGCAACGAGTTTCTGGGGCGTCAGGGTGCGGCCATCCCGGCGGTCCTGGCGGCTCAGCCGGTTTACTTCAATTACTGGTCAGCCCGGGGCGTTGACGTCACACCCTTCTTCGCCGTGCTCAACGGACCGCGCATGGCGGCGCCCGGCGGCGCCGGCTTTCCGGCCGGTAACGCCGCCCTGCAGCCCTACTTCAACGAATTGTTCCTGGGCCGAGGCGATGTCGCCGCCACACTGAAACGAGCGCAAGCGGCCGCCAACGCCGCGGCGCAACGCTAGCCGGGCAGCACCAGCACCGGCACCGGGCTCTCCCGGATGATCTTGGTGCTGCGGGAACCGAGGAAGACCCGGCGGATGTCGCCGCGCGGGCGCGTGCCCAATGCCAGAATCTCGCCCTCCTGCCAATCCGCCTTCCCCAGCGCCTCTTTCCAGCTGCGGCCGGTAACCACCTGCAGCGCAACGTCTTCGCTCACTATCCCGTCCGTCTTCAGTTCCTGCAGGATGTCTCGCACTTGGGACGCCCAGGCCTGCAGCACCTGATCCTCGACCTCGAGCCCCACCTCCGGCGGATACATGGTCTTGCCGCGGACCGCGAATGTGATCACCCGCACCGGCACGCCGAATCGCTGACCGAAATCGAAGCAGCGTTTCACCACGTCGATCGCGTCGGGAGTGGCCGAGTAGGCGCAGGTGAGCCGGGTCAACTTGCCGTTGTGCGAAGGGTATTTCCGTGGGCTGATGGCCACCGGCACGGGCGACGCGTGTAGCAGTCCGTCGGCGGTGGAGCCGATCAGCACTTGCCCGCGCCCGCCGCTGGGCAACGAGCCCAGCACCAGCACATCGGTGTCAACCTCGTGGATGACTTCCAGGAGTCCCCCCGACACCGATCCATGCGCGCGGTGCAGGTACGTGACAGTGATGCCGTCGGCCACCGTGTCCAGACAGCGGGCGGCCTCCTTCGCCGACTCCGCGGCCAGGGTGTCCGCCCACAGCTCGTACTCGGCGTCGACGCGGGCGAACGACGGTATCAGCCACGGCTTGGGCACGATGGTCGCCACGGTGAGCGAGGTGCCGTGGGTGCGCGCGAAGAGCACGCCCAGGTGCAACCCCGAGAGCCCCACCTTGCCGGCCCGGTAACCGACGACGACGGTCACAGTGCGCCCCGCTGAAGCGCTTCGGCATTGAGCGCGCTGTGATGGCGGCCCCACACAAAGTAGAAAACTAACGCCAGCGCGACCCAGCCGCTGAACGCAATCCAGGTGTACCAGTGCAAGCTGGCCAGGAGGTATCCGCACGCCAACACCGAAAGCACAGGCGTGACGGGATAACCGGGGACCTTGAAGCCCCGTGGCAGGTCGGGCTCGCGCACTCGCAAGATGATCACTCCGACCGACACGACGACGAACGCGGTGAGCGTCCCGATGGACACCATGTCCGCCAGCTTTTCCAACGGTATGAAGGCGGCCAGCACCGACGCCGCGACGGCCACAATCACCGTGTTGCCCACAGGCGTCATGGTGCTCGTGTTCACCCGCGCGAATCGCGATGGGAGCAATCCGTCGCGGCCCATCGCGAAGAGGATCCGCGTCTGCCCGTACATGCTGACCAGGGTGACCGAGAAGATCGAGATAACGGCGCCCGCAGCCAGAATCGTGCTGGCCCAGCTGCCGCGCGTGACGTTGTCGAGGATGGTGGCCAGCCCGGCCTCCTGCTGCCCGGCGAAGTCCTGCCACGGCTGGGTGCCCAGCGCGGCCAGCGCGACGAAAACGTACACGCTGGTCACGGTCACCAGCGCCGCAATCAGCGCGCGCGGCATGGTCTTCTGCGGGTTCTTCACCTCGTCGCCCGCGGTCGACACCGCATCAAGGCCGATGTAGGAGAAGAAGATGGTGCCGGCCGCCGATCCGATGCCCGCGACGCCGAACGGCGCAAAGTCGTGAAAATGGTTCGCGTCGAAGGCACCGAACGCGACGATCACGAAGAGAACCAGCACGCCCAGCTTGATCAGCACCATGATCGTGTTCACCCTGGCCGATTCGCTGGCGCCCCGGATGAGCAGCAGCGCGCACATCCCGATCAAGACGATCGCCGGCAGGTTCACCCAGCCCGGCCGCGCATCCCAAGGCGCGGCCGATAAGGCATGCGGCAACTGGAAACCGAAGACATTGCTGAGCAGCTTGTTCAGGTAGCCGCTCCAGTTGACCGCGACCGCGGCGGTCGACACCCCGTATTCCAGCAGCAGGCAGGCCGCCACCCCCATCGCGACGACCTCGCCCAGGGTGGTGTATGCGTAGGAGTAGGACGACCCGGAAACCGGTACCGCGGAAGCTAATTCGGCATAGCAGATCGCCGCGAGCCCGGCCGCGAGCCCGGCGATGAGGAACGAGACGATCACGCCGGGGCCGGCTTCCGGCACGGCCTGAGACATGACGAAGAAGATGCCGGTCCCGACCGTCGAGCCCACCCCGAACATGGTCAGCTGGAAAGTGCCGATGCTGCGCTTCAGGTGGTCCGCGGCCCCGTACGCGACGACCGTGCCGACAACCGGGCGGCGCCGCAGCATCTGCTCTTTCAGACTGATCGACGTGGCTGGCAATTGCCCCTCCTTGCTCGATCAGCTGATTATGGGCCAGCCTCCCGCAACGCCATAGCGAACTGCTCAACCGCCCAGTCGATCTCCTGTTCGCAGATCACCAGCGGCGGCGCGAACCGCAGC
Source organism: uncultured Actinomycetota bacterium (assembly GCA_963820045.1). Taxonomy (GTDB): domain Bacteria; phylum Actinomycetota; class Actinomycetes; order Mycobacteriales; family Mycobacteriaceae; genus Mycobacterium. The sequence goes on along the minus strand of CAWFYN010000004.1, from coordinate 230,960 downwards.
GTCGACCCGTGGGTGTCCTTGACCAGCACGCCGCGATCGGCCAGCCGGAGGCTCATCTGCTTGCCCGTCCCGAGCGCCGGGTCGATGTCCACGCCGGCCCACAGCCCCAGGCCACGCACCGCCAGCGCGCCGTGGCCCACCAGTTCACGCAGGCGCGCGCGCATGTGCGCGCCCAACCCCGCCGAGCGCGCTTGAAACTCTCCGCGGCCCAGCATGGAAACCACGGTGGTGCCGATGGCGGCGGCCAAGGGGTTACCGCCGAACGTGGAGCCGTGCTCGCCGGGATGCAGCACCCCCAGGACCGCGCGGTCGGCGACAACGGCCGACAAAGGAACCACGCCGCCGCCCAGCGCCTTGCCGAGCAGGTAGACATCCGGCACCACACCCCAGTGATCGCAGGCGAAGGTGCGGCCCGTGCGCGCCAGGCCGGACTGGATCTCGTCGGCGATCATCAGCACGTTGTGCTCGCTGCACAGCGCGCGGACGGTCGGCAGGTAGTCGTCGGGCGGAACCACGATGCCCGCCTCGCCCTGAATCGGCTCGAGCAGCACCGCGACGGTGTCGTCATCGATCGCGCGGGCCAGCGCGGCGGCATCGCCGAAAGGCACCGAGCGAAATCCCGGCGTGAACGGTCCGAATCCGTCCCGCGCCGTGGGATCCGAGGAGAAGCTGACGATGCTGATGGTGCGACCGTGAAAGTTATTGTCGGCCACGATGATGTTGGCCCGCCCGTCGGGGACGCCCTTGACGTCGGCACCCCACTTACGGGCTATCTTGAGGCCGCTCTCCACGGCTTCGGCGCCCGAGTTCATCGGCAGCACCAGATCTTTGCCGCACAACCGCGAAAGGGCGGCGCAGAATGGACCGAGCGTGTCGGAGTGGAACGCGCGACTCACCAGCGTGACGGTGTCGAGTTGGGCGTGGGCGGCCGCGGTGATCTCGGGGTTGCGGTGGCCGAAGTTGACCGCCGAGTACGCGGCCAGACAATCCAGGTAGCGCCGGCCCTCCACATCGGTGATCCAGGCGCCCTCGGCGCTGGCCGCCACCACAGGCAACGGCGAATAGTTGTGCGCCGCATGGCGTTCGACCATCCGGATCGCGGCCTCGGTTCGGGCCGAAGTCCGAGCGTCGAGGATCGTCATGCAAACACCTCCAACGTGCAGCACTTGACCGAACCGCCGCCCTTGAGGAGCTCGGAGAGGTCGACGCCGACCGGATCGAAGCCGGCATCACGCAGCTGTAGGGCGAAACCCGTTGCAGCGGAGGGGAGCACGACGTTCAGGCCGTCGGAGACGACGTTGAGGCCGAGCACGAACGCGTCGGCGCTCCCCACCACGATCGCATCGGGAAACAGCTCCCGCAGTTGGTCCTGTGCGGCGCCGCTGAACGCCGGCGGGTAGAACGCGATCGTGTGGTCGTCGAGGACGGCCAGCGCGGTGTCGAGGTGATAGAAACGCGGATCCACCAACTCGAGGGAGACGACGGGCAGCCGCAGGACCGCGGAGATTTCCGCGTGCGCGCGCCGGTCGGTGCGAAAGCCGTAGCCCGCCAACACCGTTTCGCCGATCATCAGCAAGTCGCCCTGCCCCTCGTTGACATGACGGGTGGACACCGGCCGGTACCCGAGGGAGGACATCCATTCGGCGTAGGCCCGCGATTCCCCGGACCGCTCGGCGAATCGAAACCTCGCGACGATCGCGACGTCGCGGCCGATGAATCCGCCGTTGGCGGCGTACACCATGTCCGGCAGGCCGGGCACGGGCGCGATCACCTCCACGCGGTGCCCCAGCCGAAGGTAGGCCGTGCGCAGCGCCTCCCACTGAGCCTCGGCGAGGCCGACGTCGACCGGCGTGGCGATGTCCATCCAGGGGTTGATCGCGTACTCGACAGCGAAGAATGCCGGTGGCGTCATCGCGTACCGGCGGGCGCGCGGCGTGCGGATCTGCCCGGCAGGTACCGAGGCGGACCCGGGCGCTGCGACGTACTGTTCCGTCATAAATCAACGATATTTGCGGCATTCGAGACAATCAAACGCTGAATATTGCGTGTCTACACTGTATTTATTGCGCTAGACTGCATTCAGCATCGATTTGTTGCGCACGATCGGAAAGGGGGGTGATGGAGCGCCTCGATGAGACAGACGCCCGCATCCTTACCGAACTGACCGAGCATGCGCGGGCCACGTTCGCCGAAATCGGCGAGAAGGTGAATTTGTCTGCGCCGGCGGTCAAGCGCCGCGTCGACCGGATGCTCGACGCCGGCGTGATCAAAGGCTTCACCACGGTCGTAGACCGCAATGCCCTCGGTTGGAACACGGAAGCGTATGTGCAGGTGTTCTGTCACGGCACGATCGCCCCGGACCGGTTGCGGGCCGCCTGGGTCGACATGCCGGAAGTGGTCAGCGCCGCGACGGTGACCGGCACGTCGGATGCGATCCTGCACGTGCTGGCTCGCGACATGCCTCACCTGGAGGCGGCCCTCGAGCGGATCCGGTCGAGCGCGGACATCGAGCGCAGTGAAAGCATTGTGGTGTTATCGAACCTCATCGACCGGATGCGAACCTAAGCCCAGGGGTGGCCGCAGCGCCCCGGGGCCATAAGGCGACTTTCAAATCTGCTATCACCTGCGATATCACGTTCCGCGGATCGTGTAATGCCCGCGAGACGGGGCTCGAGTGGCGCACGTGATTCAGCGTCCGAACGCGGCCGTAACCAGGCGCTTCAGCCCCGACCGCCGCGCGGTCGGCGGCCGGCGAGATGCGTAGGGCCATGGCCGGTTTCGCTCGGGAACGCAGTCGGCCCGCGCATGTTTGAGCCGCGTCCGCAGGTGCTGGCGCAGGGTGTGCAGGTCCGGATCGCCCCAACGGTTGATCGCTTCGATCGGGTCGGCGATGAGATCGTAGAGCTCCCACTGGTCGTCGAGCGGGGACGTCCGGTAGGCCTCTCCCCCAAGCCCACTGGCTGCCAAGTGCCGCACTCCGGGTTCTGTCCAGGTGCTCGGGTCGTCGAACGTGCGTACCAGCTTCCATAGGTGGCCGGCGCCGCCGGTCGCGGTCGCCTCGTCGACGTGGACAACGAGCCCCTCGAAGTTGGAGGCGGTATAGGCCGGAACCCGGATGCGCAGTGGCGCAGGAGGATTGACTGTCCGCTTCAGTTGGCGTGCCAATCCCGAGGCGCCACTGTCCCCTTCGAGCATGTTGTCGCGGGTCATCAGGTAGACGGCGCGGGTCTCGTCGGCCGGGGCGCCGTCCACGATCGGCATGAGGTTCCGGCCGGGCAGCTCATGCACTTCCGAGAAGGACTCGGCCAGCGTGGCGGCCACCGTCGCGACATCGATGCCCGCCGCCGCCAGCAGCGTCGGGACCAGGTCGACGTGTGAGGTCGGCGCCGTGATGAGCTGTGGTCGCGTGCAGCGCTCGCCGATGCGCGCGACGACAAAGGGAACGCGGGTGGCCTCGTCATACAGGTTGAACCATTTCTGGTGCAGGCCGCCGTGGGCGCCCAGCAGATCGCCGTGATCGGCCGTCCGCACCAACACCGCGTCGGCCGAACCGCCTTCGGTGACGGCGCGCCTGACGCGGTCGATCGGTCCGTCCACCTCGGCGTGCAGCCGGTAGTACAGGTCGCGGTAGCGCTGCGCGTTGCGCCGGTAGGTTCGGTCGATCGCGGCCGCGGGGCCGTAGCCGGAGTAGTAGGCCTCGCGAAAGGCGATCTGCGCCGCCGGTTTCGTGGACAGGTCTTCGTCCGCGGTGGGCGAGGCGGGCACCGCGGGCGGATCAAGTGGCGACGGCTTGACTGGGCTCCGCCGCGACCACGTCGGGAACAGCACGATGTCATGGGGATTGACGAAGCTGGCGACCAGGAGGAACGGACGCAACGCGGCGGGGTCGCCGTCGCGGCGGCGGGCGTAGCGGTCGACGAGCCACGCGACCACCCGGTCGGCGATCAGCGGGTCGCGGCAGACGCCGGCATTGGCCAGCGCCGCCCCGTGCGGCTCCGGGCCAACCCACCCGGAGAAACCGAACGGCCCCAGCGGGTCTGCCTCCAGGTAGCGCCGCACCGCGGCGGCATCGACGACGCCGTTCTCGTCGTTGGTGGCCAGTGGCCGGCCAGTCGCCGGGTCGGTGAGATCGGCGTGCGAGATGTGCCACTTGCCGTCGTAGTGGGTGTCGTATCCCGCCGCGCTGAACCAATTGCCCAGTGTGGGGACTTCGCCCCGCCGGAGCCAGCGCATGCGCGAATCGTCGGCGGTCTTTCCGATGCCATCAGTCTGGGTGACGCCGTGCAGGTCCGGGTAGTGACCGGTGAAAATCGTTGGACGACTTGGCACACAGGCCAGCGAGCCGGTGTAGTGCCGAGTGAAACTGACGCCGTGATCGTCAAACCACTTGCGACCGGTCAGCGTCCCGTCGCGCCACGCGAGCACGTCCGGGGCCTCGTACGGCGGTACCGCACGTTCCTCGTCCGTCATGATGACGATCACATCGGGACGGTCAGACACCAGCATGCTCCAATCGATTCGCAAGCCCGGCGAGCAGCGCCTCGGACTGTCGCGCGAGGAAGCGACACAGGACCTGTTCGGCCAGCTTTTGCGTTGCGTGAGGCCCGATTTCGACCATGCTGGTGAGGGTCACCAGGGTCGTGGGCGCCGTCTCGCCGGCGGCGGGTTCGAGCGTCCAGCGGTTGGACACCCTGCGCAGGCGGCTGGGCAGGCCATCGATGTCGTAGCCGAGGACGCGGGGCGGGTCGAACTCGGTGATGCGCTCGACGAGGGCGTCGCGCTTGACCTGCACCCGCCGGACGGTGCCGACCGGGGCCCCGTCGGGCCCGGAGAACAAGATGCACGAGTGGTCGACGTTGCCGGCCCACGAACTGATCGACCCGAAGTCCGCGAGTGTTTCCCAGATGTCGCCGACGCGAGCCGCCATGGTGCGAGTCCGGTGAATGTCGGCCACCCGCTCACGCTACGCGAGCGACTAGCCAGTCAGGTGGAATATCGTCTCGATCGCCACCGCAGCACCGCAGACCGCTACGGTGACCGCGAGCGCCGCCCAGTCCCCCAATTTCGGCCGCGTCGGATCGGCGGAGAGTTGGCCGATGCCGCCACGAGCAGTGATCGCGTCGCCCATCTCGTCGGCACGCCGCAGAGTCACCACGATGGCGGCGGCGACCAAGTCGATCGAGTTGCCGGCCGTCTGCCGAACCCGAGCCTTACGGCTCGTCGGCATGTGGTTGGGCCGCAACCGACGAGCGGCGTAGAGCACCTGGAATTCCTCGATCAACAACGGGAAGGCCCGCATCGCCAAAGCCAAGGCCACCGCCCACTCGTCAACCGGAACCCGCAGCCATTTGAACGGGCGGCCCAAGATCACCAACGCCGGCGCGATTTCGGCGACGTTGGTGGTCCAGGACACCATCGCCCCCAGCCCAAGCAAAATGACCGATAGCGCGGTGATGCGCAGGAAGTTCAACGTTCCGCCGAGCCAGAGGTTAACCCCGTCGATCGACACCACCGGACTACCACCGGACAACGCCGCGGTCACAAAACCCAATGCCAGGAGGGCCCACAGCCAGCGCGGAATCGATGGAACCGCACCGCGGGGGATGTGGGCGATCCAGATCGCCGCCAGTACGAGCGCCGCCACCGACCCGATCGTCACCCATCCCGGATAGAAGGTCAGCAATACCGAAATACCCAATACCACCAAGAGTTTGGTGCCGGCCCATAAGTTGTGGATGGCCGACCTTCCGGGCACGGGAACCAACAGCACCGCCGGACGAGAAGTGCGCCGGCTCCTGGCGGGCGCGGAGGCCGAGGTTGCGGTCACGCCACACCCCCGGCCGCGGCGGTGGCCGACACCTCTTCCAGCGCGCCATTCCGCAGATGCAGGGCCCGCGAGCACACGTCTTCAAAACCGACGAAGTCGTGCGAGATAACAACTATGGTCAGACCTCTGTGACGGCGCAGATCCGCCAGCAGGCGCAGCAGTGCCCGCTGGCTGCGGATGTCCAACCCGGCCAGGGGCTCGTCGAGGATCAACACGCGTGGCGAACACGCCAGCAGTCCGGCCAGCACCACCCGTCGCATTTGGCCACCGCTGAGCTGGTCGATGCGCCGCTTGCCCATCGTGGGTTCCAGTCCGACCGCGCCCAGAGCAGCGGCCACGCGGTCTTCATCGTGGTGCGAAAAGCCCGCCACGGAAGCAACTTCCAAGCCGACGTGGCTGCGCATCAATTGCAGCCTCGACGTCTGAAACGACAACGCCACCGCGCCGACGCGCTCACGGATGGGCTCACCGTCAAGCAGACAGGCACCGACGGTGGGAACGGTCAGCCCGGCCATGATCCACGCGAGCGTCGACTTGCCTGAGCCGTTGCCGCCGTGAATCAAAATCCCGTCGCCTTGTTCCACGACGAAGCTGATATCGCGCAGCGCAGTCTTCTCCCACGGTGTCCCACTGTTGTATTCGTGTCCGACGTCGATGATTTCGAGTACCGGCTTGTGCAGGTCGCGCTTGACCGCGATGACCGGCGACGGGGGCGGAGCTGTTGCGACCAGGCCGGTGTTATCCGGGGAATCGCTGAGGTTGATCGTCCGGTCCGCGCAGGCGGCCTCATTGTCGAAATGCGTGATGTGCACCAGGGCGGTCCGATGCCGTTTCGGAAGGCCTGACAGCACGTTCAACAGGACGGGACGGCCCTCTTGGTCGACCATGCTGGTGAACTCGTCAGCGATCAGTAGCGCTGGTTCCCGAGCGAGCGCCGCGGCCAAAGCGAGGCGCTGCAGTTCGCCCCCGGACAGACCACCGGTGTCACGTTCGGCAAAACCCTCCAGGCCTACTTCGCGCAGCAAGAGGTCGACATCGACCTCGGTGCCCGGCGGCAGACCCCAGACCACATCGTCGGCGACCCTGGTTCCTAAGACCTGGCTCTTCGGGTGCTGCAGAACAAGCGCCGTGCCGCCCAACATGCCCAACCCCACCGCGCCCGGCCGCTGTACGGTACCCGATGTCGGTTGGCGGCCTGCCAAGATCAGCGTCAAGGTGGTCTTCCCGGACCCGTTGTCGCCGATGACGGCAACGTGTTCTCCGACCTGGAGTTCCAGGCTGACCTCACGCAGCGCGTCTTGCTTGGCGTGGGGATAGCGGAACCGCACCTTGTCCAACCGCACCGGCACGGGCCCGATCGCGGCGCCGGGAGCCTCGTCCGGAGCGTCGAGTTTGTGCACATCGGGAACGTGGCCCATCCGTTCCAGCAAGCGAGAAAGTGCCCACCAACCGATCACCGACGAGAACATGACCCCAAAGGTGACGTAGGCGAACACCAGCCACGGCCAGTAATGCAGCCCGAATTCGAAGCACCGCTTGACGTCGACGCCGAGCCACCGCAGGTCTATCCGGTCCAGGAATGCAACAACACCATCCACGTCGGCCGCCATGACGTGAAAAATCAGATGCCGCAGCCGACTCAGCGCCGCCAACAAACCGACGGTCGCGGTGGCGACGACGCCCCCGGCAATCAACGACGCGGCGATGACAGTCGGTGTGCCCCTGCCCCTGCGCTTGATGGATCCCGTCAATCCGCCGATGTATGCACAGTGGATGACGGCCACGAAACTGCCCAGCCCAGAGATGAGGAAGGCGATCATTGCGGCAGCAAACGTCGCGGCGAGTAGCACTCGAGGCCGGTAACGGTAGGCCACTAGCGCCATGGGCACCGTGCCCAGCAGCGCCAATCCTTGCGCGAACGGGACCACCCCGGCGATGATCGCGATGACCGCGCACAGCGCCCCCATGACCGAGGCCTGTGCCAATTCGGCCGGTTGTAAAGGTCCGCCCCGATGGCGCACAGAGACGGGGCGACGGGCATTCACTTCACTGATTGTGCCAGGCCGCAGCGCCAAGTCGCTTCATCGCAATTCTTGGCTTCCGACCCGATTCGGACCGCCCGGTTCTTCGCCTCACATAGCAAAGCTATGGAACTATGGGTAGATGGACAGAGTTGTCGAGACCGCAAACATCGAAGCCCAGCAGCTGGGCGCGGATCTGCTCGCCGTGGTGGCGCGGCTCAACCGGCTGGCCACGCAGCGGATCCAGATGCCGTTGCCCGCGGCGCAGGCCAGGTTGCTTGCCACGATCGAGGCCCACGGAGAAGCCCGAATCGGCGACCTCGCCGCCGTCGATCACTGCTCGCAACCAACCATGACCACACAGGTGCGCCGGCTCGAGGACGCCGGTTTGGTCACCCGAACCACCGACCCCGGGGACGCTCGCGCCGTCAGGATCCGCATCACGCCCCAAGGCAAGCGGACGCTCAACGCGGTTCGCGCCGACCGTGCCGCCGCAATCGAACCGCAACTGGCGTTGCTCGATCCGGTGGACCGCCAAGTGCTGACGGACGCGGTCGAAGTATTGCGCCGGTTTCTCGACAACGCATCGCTGTCGGGTCGGCGTCACACGCTGTAATGGGCACGACCCCGGTGGGTGGACGGCGGCCAGGGGGTAGACACTAAGTCGAGCTGAACGGTGTGACGAAAGGTGGGGCCATGCGGACCGAGGCTTCCGCGTTTAGAGCCTCCCCGTTGACCGTGTGGGTCGGGTCGATGAGATTCGACTTCGCCCCGGGCCGCGACGTGATCGTCGGCTACGGCCCGGGCTGCGACATCGCCCTCGAACGCCTTGGGAATCCGACATCACCGCCACCGGCGCCCCGCCCGGAGGTGGTGTTGCGGTTCGCCGGGACTCAGTGGGTGGCCATCGACCTGAGCCACACCGGCATCTTCGTCGACGGTGCGCGGGCGTCGACGGTGAATATTCGCAACGGTCAGGCGATCAGCATCGGTGATCCGCAGCGCGGTCCGCGGCTGGTTTTCCAAACCGGTCACCCCGCCGGTCCGCCCGGGCAGGTTCCGCCCGGCCAGGCTCCTCGACCCCCGGAGTACCCACCGCCGCCATCCCCGCCGACTCCTCCTGCCGCGCCACCACCCACCCGGTCGAACGATCCGAACCTGCGGGCTCCGACCCAGCGCGACACCCAGCGCATGCGCGTTCTGCCGCCGCAACCGCCGGCGGCCGAGCCTTCTGCGCCCCCTCACCCGGCACTGCCCGCTCAGCCGACCGCCGCGGCGGATGAACAAACGAAGGGTCCGGGGCTGATCGCGCGGATGATCACCTCAAAATTGCGCGTCGCGCGCCCTTCCTTCCCCGCCGCGGAGGCGAACGCCACCTACCGCATGCCGCTGGACGCCGGCGCGCCCACCGTCGGGGTGGCCGCATACCGGCTGGGTTTCACCGTCGACGGGCGCGAGATGCTCTCGGGCATCTCGTTCGCGGCCCGTCCGGGCACATTCACCGCGGTCGTCGGGCCGTCGGCCGCGCGCAACTCCGCGCTGCTCGGGCTGCTCGCGGGCACCAGGCAGCTCAGCTCTGGGCGCGTCACCGTCGATGGCCACGACGTGCACGCCGAGCCGGAGCACATGCGCACCCGCATCGGCATCGTGTCGCCCGACGACTGCCTGCACCGGCAGCTCACCGTCGAAAAGGCCTTGCGGTACGCCGCCGAACTGCGCCTGCCGCAGGACATCTCACCCGAGCAGCGCGACCGCGTGGTCAGCCAAGTTCTCGAGGAACTCGAGCTGACACCGCACCGGGCCACCCGGATCGGCAAACTTTCGCCGGAGGTGCGCCGGTGCGCCGCGCTGGCGGTCGAGCTCATCACCCGGCCGACACTGCTCGTGGTCGACGAGCCGAGCGCCGGTCTGGATGCCGACCAACAGCGTCACGTGATGGCAATGCTGCGGCGCCAGGCCGACATCGGTTGCGTGGTCGTGGCTGCCATGTCATCGCAAACGTCGTTGACGAACCTCAACCTGTGTGACCAGGTCCTGGTTCTCACCTCGACCGGCACGACGGCATTCCTCGGGCCGCCCCTGCAGATCGAGTCCGCGATGGGCACCGCCGACTGGTCGAGGGTGCTCGAGCGGGTGCGCGCCGACCCCGACGGAACGCACCGCGCGTTTGGCGCCCGGCCACCGGGATCGGCGTTGACGGCGCCGCCGGAGGTCGCCGCACCGTCGCCGCCCCCCGCCGAGCCCTCGATGACGCGGCAAATCCGGCGGCTGGCCCGCCGCGACGTCCGGCTGATTTTCGCCGACCGCCTCTACTTCGTGTTCTTGGCGATTCTGCCGTTCGCGCTGGCGGGCCTGACCCTGCGGATCCCGGGCGGTTCGGGCCTCGGCCGGCCCGCCGCCGGCAGTACCCACCCGCACGAAGCCATCGAAATCCTGGCGGCGCTCAACGTCGCCGCGGTGATCATCGGCACCGCACTGACCATCCGGGCGGTGGTGCGTGAGCATCGCGTCTTCCGGCGTGAGCAGGCTCTCGGGCTGTCAACCGCGGCCTACCTGGCCGCCAAGGTCCTCGTGTTCGGCCTGGCGGCGGCCGTCCTGACCGCCATCGGGTTCGCCATCGTGATCGCCGACAAGGGCGGGCCCGTGCGCGGCGCCGCCCTGCTGCACGACGCCACGGCGGAGCTGTATGTCAGCGTGGCGGTGACGGCCGTCGTGTCCGCGGTGGTCGGGCTCGCGTTGTCGACACTGGGCAAGTCGCTACGCGAAGTCCTGCCACTGGTGGTGCCGGTGATCCTGGTGTCCGCACTGTTCAACGGGAGCCTCGTTCAGCTGGTGAGCAAGCCGGGCTTCGAACAGATCTCGTGGTTCGTGCCCGCCCAATGGGGCTTCGCCGCGTCGGCATCCACCGTCAACCTGCGCAGGGTCGACGCGTTGGCCGCCGACTCCGAGGTGTGGACCCACTACAGCGGTTGGTGGGTGTTCGACATGACGATGCTGGTGCTCTTCGGTGTGGCGGCGGCCGGGTTCGCCCTCTATCGGCTGCGGCCCGGCTCCGCGAGGCCCCTGGCCCGTCACATCGCGAACAACAGGAACTGAGTGATCTGATTCGGCGCGAAATTATTGTCGCTGACCAGCACCACCGATTGTCGACCGTCGGGCAGTTTCGGTCCCAGCGTGATGCCCTCGACATTGTCCAGCGGTGACAGTCCCGGTGTGGCGGACAAGTCGACCGCCAGGGTTTTGCTCATCGGCGTCACGGCCGCGTCCTGCATCGACGGGGCGGCCAAAACGTCAGTCGCCGCACCGATCTCGGCGCGGTAGATCCGCACGGTCGGCGGCAAGGCCGCGGATCGTTCGATCACCAGGAACGTCGTGTCCGACAGGGCGACCAGATCAGAGACACCGTTGACGTCGGCGGGCGGTGCCGGCGGCTCCATCGGGTAGGCGTATTGGGCGGCGGGCGTACCCGTCGCGACGTCGAATTTGGTGATCCGGGTGAGCACGCGGTGGCCGGCGTCGCTGAGCGGGCCGTCGTTGTAACCGGGGTCCTCCATCGCGGCGAACAAGGATTGCCCGTCGGGCGTCAGCGCCAGGCCCTCGAGCGCCTTGTCCCGGCGCGGGCCCATGCGCTGCGCCGACATCGCCAGATTGGCCGGCAACGTGAACTGGCCCAGGTAGGCACCGTCGAGCGCGGCGGTTCGGACCCATGGGTCGAGCAGCACCGGCCCCGAGGTGAGCCGCTCGCCTTCGGAGGACCAATACAGCCGCTGCCGGACGGGGTCGAACGCGATGCCCTCGGGGTCGGGGGGAACGATCGGCGGCGTGATGTCCAGCGTGAGTGGTGGGAACGGCTGGCCGGACCGGTCCAGCAGCGGATGGGTGCCGGTGAACGTGACGTTGTCAATTCCGCTGTCCGACAAGGACAACTGCACGGTATAGAACCGGGCCGGATTCTTCTTGGAGCGATCGTCGCTGATGATGTAATAGAGCTGACGGCCCGCGTCATAGGTGAGCGCCGACAACCCGCCGATGACGGTGCCGTCGAAGGCGGCATTGAACGGGATCTGCGACTGCCCCAAATAACTCAGCATCAGCCGCGGCGCGGTCGCCGCAGGGGGCGGATGCGCCGGCGTGCATCCCCCCAGCACCAAGGCGAGGCACACGCGCGCCACCCGCCGACGACCCATACCCGAGAAGGTATCGCCGATTGGCATCGCGGTGATATTCCCGCGACGCGAACCGCAAGATACGGTCGGGTTATGGCGCCAGACACCACGAACACTGCCGAGCAGCTGCGCAACGCCCTCGACGGGCGTTGGCGCGACGTGAGGAACCAGCTGCGGTCCACGATGAGCGAGGACCTCTTCCGGCCGCACTACACCCCGAACACGGTGATCGCACGCACCAAGGTGGCCGAGCAGATGAGGATCATGGCCGCGTTCGGTGCCGCCGCCGACAACTTCCGCAAGGAACATGGCGGCACCGGCGACATCGGCGCGGCGATCACGATGATCGAGATGCTCGCGATGTCGGACCTGTCGTTGATGGTGAAGGCCGGGGTTCAATGGGGGCTGTTCGGCGGCGCCGTGGAAAACCTGGGCACCGAGCGCCACCACGAGGCGTACGTGAAGAAGATCATCAGCCTCGAAATGCGGGGCTGCTTTGCGATGACCGAGACCGGACACGGCAGCGACGTTCAGTCGCTGGAGACCACCGCGACCTACGACCCCGCGACGGAGGAGTTCATCATCGACTCCCCCACGCCGACGGCCCGCAAGGACTACATCGGTGGGGCGGCCGAAACGGCCACCATGGCAGCGGTATTCGCCCAACTGATCACTACCGAGGACGGCAAACCCGTGCACCACGGCGTGCACTGCCTGATGGTGCCGATCCGCGACGCCGACGGCAACGACCTGCCGGGTGTGACGACGTCGGACTGTGAATACAAGGGCGGTCTGCCCGGTGTCGACAACGGCCGCATCGTGTTCGACCACGTGCGAGTCCCGCGGGTGAACCTGCTGAACAAGTACGGCGATGTGGCGCCGGACGGCACCTACAGTTCGCCCATCGAGAACCCGAACCGTCGGTTCTTCACCATGCTGGGCACCTTGGTCCGCGGGCGGATCACGGTGGGCGGCAGCGCGGGCGCCGCCGGTCGCGTCGCGTTGGACATCGCCACGCGATACGCGTTGCAGCGCACGCAATTCAGCGCGCCGGATGACGAATCCGAGGTGCTGATCATGGACTACCTGGTGCATCAGCGCCGGCTGTTTCCGTTGATCGCAAAGTCATACGCGCTGCAGTTCGCCCAGAATGAGCTCGTCAGTAAATGCCACGACATCCAGACCGCGGACGCCGTCGACGCCGACGAGCAGCGCGAACTGGAGGCGCGCGCCGCGGGACTGAAGGCGGCCAACACATGGCACGCGTCCCGGGCGATCCAGGAAGCCCGCGAGGCTTGCGGCGGCGCGGGTTACATGGCCGAGAACCGGCTGGTCGCACTGCGCGGCGACACCGACGTGTTCACCACGTTCGAGGGCGACAACCATGTGCTGGCGCAGTTGGTCGCCAAGGAGCTGCTAACGGCTTACGCCGATGACATCCGCAGCATGAGCCCCGTCGAATGGGTGCGCTTCGCCGCCAACACCGTCGGCGAGCGCGTCGTCAAACGCACTGCGGCAGAGACCATTATCCAAACCATTGTGGACGCCCGACAGGACAGCGAGGAAGAGGGCAGCCTGTTCAACCGCGGCACGCAGATCAAGATGTTCGAGGACCGGGAAGAGTATCTGCTGGCGTCCGTCGCGCGTCGACTGCAGGCGAAATCCAAGGAGATGTCGGAATTCGACGCGTTCAACGCGGTGCAGGATCACGTGCTGCACGCGGCGGCCGCGCACATCGACCGGGTGGTGCTCGAAGCGTTCGTCGCCGGCATCGACGCCTGCCCGCACGAGGAGTCCTGCGAACTGCTGGGCATCCTGTGCGACCTGTACGCGCTGTCGGTGATCGAGGACGACAAGGCGTGGTACATCGAGCATCGATACCTGTCCACCGAGCGGGCCAAGGCGGTGACCCGGGGTATCAACGATCGGTGCCGCGCGCTGCGGCCGCACGCGCAGACGCTCGTCGACGGTTTTGGGATTCCCGAGCAGCTGCGCTACGCCGAGATGCTGCACCCGGAGAACTTGGCCGACGCGGGCACGGGCTGACAGGCTGCTCGCCAAGCACGTCCCCGCCGAGCCGCACCGCTTCCTGTTGCGGCTTTGCGTATCTGACCCAGGTCAAAATCGCGGCGCCGGCATAACAGATCAGAAAGACCAAGAACGCCGGCGCCTCGGAGCCGGCGCTGGCATAGGACTGCCGCAGGGCCAGGTTGATCGCCACGCCCCCGAGCGCGCCGAGCGAGCCGGCGAACCCGATCAGCGCCCCTGAGCGCACGGCCTCCCAGTGCCGTCGTTCTGCGTCGCTGATGTCCAGCGCACGGCTTCGCTTCGCGACGACCGACGGGATGAGCTTGAAACCGAGCCCTTGCCGATGCCGCAAAGACAAAAAGCGCGGATGAATCCGACGATGTAGCCGATCGTTGTGAACGACCACACCGGGTCGCCGGGCCGGCGCGTGAGGTAGTCGTGGGTGCTGACGGCGACCAGGAATGCGCCGGCGGCGGTCATGGCGGTCAGGGCGGCCAGCGTGACGCGACCACCGTCGAAACGATCGCCCAACCTGCCGCCGATCACCCGTGCCATCGATCCCAACAGCGGTCCGACGAAGGCGATTTCGGCGGCGTCTGGGTCCCAGTGCAACAGGCGCCGAGACTTCCCCATGGGACCTGCCTTCCGCGCCGGATCCATTGCCAGGCACTGGTTGTCAAGGATGACAGGGTTTGCCTGGTTATCGCGCAACCCGGCGTAAGAGTCTACTGAAGAAAGCCTGTGAAGCTTTGCGTTTCGGTCCCGCGCGGACACAGCACCCGGGACTGAAATATTCACAAGGAGCGCGGGACAATCAACCTGCGTTCGCGCTGCAAAAAGGAGCTCGCCGCGTGCGGTCGGAACCCATCGCCAGGGTGGTATCCCGCCGCCCGAGTGATCTGCTTGCGACCCAACGTTATTGATTCGGGATTTTGCCCAGCGCCTTCAGCTTGCCGTCCGGACCGATCTCAAACTTCACCGTGCCGGAACCGGTGGGACAGCACGGCTGATCGTTGCCCTTCAACCATCGATACTGAACCGCAATGGCGTCATCGGAGGGCGGCAGGACGGTGATGTACGGCTTGGGATTTGGGGTGGGTGTCCCCAGCGGCTTGTTGTGATCGAAGAACAGCAGCTGCTGCCCGGTGGATTCGCTGGCGATGGTCGGGATGATTTGCACCCAGTACAAGCGGCACTTCTTGGCATGTCCGCGACCGATTTCCACCCACCTCGTGCCGGGGATCGTGATCGGGACCGACTCGATGGCCCGCTGCACCGTGTCGGTCGTCGGCCCGTCGGAGTCCTTGCACCTGTCGGGTGGCACCGCCGGCGAACCGGCTTGCTTCGAGCCGCAACCGGAGGCCAGCAGGATCACCAGGATCACCATCAGCTGACGCACCCGGTGAGCTTAGCGAAGGCTGTGAATGTCCCGTTTGTTTGGTTCCAGAGCCCGTTCGGACGGGTAATGCGCTCGGCGGCCCCGGTAGCCTTGAGCGCGTTGGCGGGTCGACGACGACCCATGCTGACCTGGTGATTTGCGGCCCTTCCAAGACTCACGCACGCGCTTTGGCCGGTGAGAGGAAGCCGTAAAACGGGGGAAACTCCGGATACCCGGTGCCGAAACATCCTCGCCGCACCATTTCACGTAAGCCCGTTGCGCTCGAAGGAGGAAATGCGTGGCCAGGGAGTCCATGGCGTCACACAACGATGCCGTGAACACCGTGTGCGCTTACTGCGGCGTCGGCTGCGGAATGGTGTTGCAGGTCACAACCGATCGCGAAAGCGGTCGGCGCCACATCGCGAAGTCAATTGGGAACAAAGAACATCCCGCCAACCATGGCCGATTGTGCACCAAGGGAGCCACCACCTCTGACGTGCTCAACGCGCCCGGCCGGATGGAATCCGCACATGTGCGCGCCGACCGCGGCGAGCCCGTCGAGCCCGTCGCTATGGACCGGGCGATCGCTCAGTGCGCAAACCGGTTGCGGGCAATCATCGATGCGCATGGCCCGGATTCCTTTGCCATGTATGTGTCGGGCCAGATGTCGATCGAGGCGCAGTACCTGGCGAACAAGCTGACCAAGGGCTTCATCGGCACCAACCAGATCGAGTCGAACTCGCGGCTGTGCATGGCCAGCGCCGGTTCCGGCTACAAGCTCTCCCTGGGCGCGGACGGACCGCCCGGCTCGTACCAGGACTTCGAAGACGCCGACGTCTTCTTCGTCATCGGCGCCAATATGGCCGACTGCCATCCCATCCTGTTCTTGCGGATGATGGACCGCGTCAAGGCCGGCGCAAAACTCATCGTGGTCGACCCGCGGCGGACCGCGACCGCGGATAAGGCCGACCTGTTCCTGCAGATCGCCCCGGGTTCCGATCTCGCGCTGCTCAACGGGCTGCTGCACCTGATCGTCGAGAACGGGCATACCGATCCCGGTTTCATCGCCGAGTTCACCGAGGGCTGGGACGTGATGCCCAGCTTCCTCGCGCAGTACCCCCCGGACACCGTCAGCGAAATCACCGGGATTCCCGAAGAAGACATCCGCGCGGCGGCGCGCATGATCGGCGAAGCCGACAATTTCATGAGCTGCTGGACCATGGGCCTCAACCAGAGCACGCACGGCACCTGGAACACCAACGCCATCTGCAATCTGCACCTGGCCACCGGGGCGATCTGCAAACCCGGCAGCGGTCCCTTTTCGCTCACCGGACAGCCCAACGCTATGGGCGGCCGCGAAATGGGTTACATGGGACCGGGATTGCCCGGCCAGCGGTCGCTCGCGTCCGCGGACGACCGCGCCTTCGCCGAAGACCAGTGGGGCCTTCCCTGGGGCACACTCCGCACCGCGGTCGGCACCGGCACCATCGACATGTTCTCCCGCATGGCCGACGGCGAAATCAAAGCATGTTGGATCGTATGCACCAATCCCGTTGCCTCCGTTGCCAATCGGAAGACCGTACTGGCCGGTCTCGAGCGCGCTGAGTTGGTCATCACCCAGGACGCCTTCCTCGAAACGGAGACCAACGAATACGCCGATGTACTACTGCCGGCAGCCCTGTGGTCGGAGACCGAGGGCGTGATGGTCAATTCCGAGCGCACCATGACGCTGTTTCAGCCCGCGGTCACCGCCCCGGGTGACGCGATGCCCGACTGGCAGATCATTGCCCGGATCGCCTGCGAGATGGGCTTTTCTGACTCCTTCAACTACGACTCGGCCGAGGAAGTCTTCGAAGAGATCAAGCGATTCTCCAACCCGAAGACCGGCTACGACCTGCGCGGCGTCAGTTATGAGCGGTTGCGCCGGAGCCCGCTGCAGTGGCCGTGCGCACCCGAGAGCGCGGGCGACCGCAGTCCCATTCGATACCTCAACGACGGTGTCAGCCAGGCTCGGCTGCTCCGCGAGGACGGCAGCGTTCCCCGGCTGGCCTTCCCCACCGAGAACGGTCGTGCGGTGTTCTTCGCCCGCCCGCACCTGCCGCCCGAGGAAATGCCCGACAACGACTACCCGTTGCTGTTGAACACCGGGCGCCTGCCGCACCAGTGGCACACGATGACCAAGACCGGCAAGGTCGCCAGGCTCAACAAGCTCAATCCCGGGCCGTTCGTCGAAATCCACCCTGAGGACGCCGCACGGTTGCAGATCGCCGACGGCGACGCGATAGAAATCGCCTCTCGCCGTGGTCGCGCCGTATTGCCCGCGGTGGTCAGCGACCGGGTGCGTCCCGGCAATTGCTTCGCCCCGTTCCACTGGAACGACGTCTTCGGCGAATACCTGGCGATCAACGCCGTCACCAACGATGCGGTGGACCCGATCTCGAATCAACCGGAATTCAAAGCCTGCGCCGTCGCGTTGACGAAAGTCGCTGCGCCCACGGCGGATCCGGGCACCGAGCCCACGCCGTCGGTCAACACTGACACACCGGAACCGGCGGCGACGGGAGGGTCGGAAATCAGCGTGTCACAAGTCGACGCCCTCGCCGACTTGCTCGGTGTGGCAACAAAACCCGTCCCGGACTTCGATGACCTGGGCCGCTCCTACCTTGCCGGGATGTTGACCGCACTTCGTTCGGAAGCCGGTCGACGCACCGCCGGGGTGCCAACGCTGCCCCGAAGCGCTCCTTTCGATTCCGGCACCCGGCTGTGGGTGGATGGCCTACTCGCCGGTCTGTTCTCGCGCAACGACGCGCCCCGACCAACGCCGGAGCCGGCCGTCAAGGAACCGACGACCGAGCCACCCGAAGCCAAGCCCCGCGAACGGGCACCCATCGTGGTGTTGTGGGCATCGCAGACCGGGAACGCGGAGGAGCTCGCCGCCGAAATCGCGGCGCGACTGGGCGAGAAAGAATTGCCCGTCGCATTGCACAGCATGGACGACTTCCCGGTGGCCGAGCTGGTGAAGACTCGGGAACTGCTGCTGGTCACCAGCACCACCGGTGACGGCGAGCCGCCGGACAACGGCGCCGGGCTCTGGCGGGCGTTAACTGCCGACGGCGCGGCGAGATTCACCGAGACCCGCTACGCGGTTCTGGCGCTGGGCGACTCCAACTACGACGACTTCTGCGGTCATGGACGCAAGCTCGACGAACGTCTGGCCGAGCTCGGCGCGACCCGCATCGTCGACCGGGTCGACTGCGAGCCCGATTATGAAGACGGCGCGGCCAAGTGGCTGAGCGGTGTGACGCAAGCGCTGTCCCGCGCGCCCGCTCCGGTGGGCCGCGACGGTGGCGCGCCTGCGGGGGCCACCTCGCCGGCGGCCGCGTCACCGCGACCGGCCAGCGGGTCCGCAGCGGTCGGCTACACCAAGAAGCATCCGCTGATCACCGGCATGGTCCGCAATACCGTGTTGAGTCAGCCGAAATCGACAAAAGACGTGCGGCATTTGGTTTTCAGCCTGCCCGAAGAAACCGTGAGCTACGAGGCGGGCGACGCGCTTGGGGTGTGGCCGCGCAACAGCGACCGGCTGGTCGACGAGTGGCTGTCGGTCACCGGACTCGACGGACAGACCCCGGTCGAGGTGGGTGAGCACGGTCTGATGTCGTTGCGCTCCGCGCTCACCGAGCGCATCGAGATCGCCCACATCAGCCGGGACCTGGTGCGGTTCGTGCAGGAGCGCACCGGCGACCCGACACTCGCAGAGCTGCTGAAGCCGGAAAACAAGCGCGCACTGTCGGATTGGTCGTGGGGGCGCCAGTCCATCGACCTGCTGGCGCAGCTGCCGGTCTGGGCGTCGGCCCACGAGTGGCTGAGGATCCTCAAACGCCTTCAGCCGCGGCTGTACTCGATCTCGTCGAGCCCCAAAGAGTGCCCCGGAGAAGCTCACCTGACGGTTTCACCCGTGCGCTACAACTTCCAGGGCGTGCCACGCCGCGGGGTGTGTTCGACGTACCTCGCCGACCGCTCCCCCGGGGATCGAGTGGCCGTCTATCTGCAGCCGTCGAGCAATTTTCGGCCCCCGCGTGAGTCGGACACGCCGATGATCATGATCGGCCCCGGGACCGGTATCGCACCGTTCCGCGCTTTTCTGCAGGAACGGCGCGCGCTCGGGCATACCGGACCCAACTGGCTGTTCTTCGGCGAGCAGCACGCCGCCACCGACTACTACTACCGCGACGAGCTCGAGCAGATGCGGAACGACGGGTTCCTCACCGAGCTCGACCTGGCATTCTCCCGCGACCAGCAGCAGAAGGTCTACGTGCAGCACCTGATGCGTCAGCGCGGCGCCCAGCTGTGGCGTTGGTTGCAAGACGGCGCTCAACTGTACGTTTGCGGTACCGCAGATCCCATGGCCAAAGACGTCGACCGAGCGCTGCGCGACATTGCGGCCGAACACGGCAACCTCGACCCGGACGCGGCGACGGCGTACGTGCAGTCGCTGAGCGCCGACAAGCGCTACCACCGCGACGTCTATTAGGCCTCCCGGTTTCGGCTGACTCGTAATACGACGGAAACGTTGCACGCATGCCGCTGAAACAACCTCGCTGCAGCATTCAGTCATTCGTTGCGTCGAGGAGGTACGGACGCGTGGCTCTGGACTTTGACGGGCCCCTCGAGGACTCCGTGCAGGTTGCCTGCCCGTTGCAGTGCCGGCTGCGGCGCGGCGCCGCAGGCGACAACCAGCCCGATGACCGGGTCGACTGGGCCGGGTTGCCGATCAACTTGGACTTGGCGTTCTCACCGCAGCAGCGCGACAAGGTCTACACGCAGCACCTGATGCGCAAGCGCCGGGCGCAGCTGCGCCGTTGGTTGCCGGACGGCTCCCAGCCATGCGTTTGCGAAGAAATCGCCAACGACGGGCGCCTCTAGCCGCCGCGCGTCTGGCATTCGACGCATGATTTCACACCCACAATTAAGTTCAGCGCGAGCGTAAAGCATTACCTGCGAAAGCAATTGCGGCCAGATACGCTTGCTATGTGGCCGATAATCCGTCGTCATACTTGGTACTGGCGTCGCAACGCAGCGGCAGCACGCTGCTGGTCGAATCGCTGCGAGCGACCGGCGTCGCCGGCGAGCCGCAGGAGTTCTTCCAATACCTGCCGGCCAGCAGCCAGGCCCCGCAGCCGCGGGAATGGTTCGCCGGCGCGGACGACGAGTCGATCCTGCGCCTGCTGGACCCATTGGATCCCGGGACACCGGACCTCGCGCCGGCCGAAATCTGGCGCGACTACATCCGCACGGTCGGCAGGACACCTAACGGCGTGTGGGGCGGCAAGCTGATGTGGAACCAGGCGCCGCTGCTGCTCAAGCGCGCGAAGAATCTGCCGAATCGAAGTGGCGACGGCCTACTGGCCGCGATCCGCGACGTGGTCGGCGAGGAGCCGCTTTTCATCTATGTGCACCGCCCCGACGTAATTTCGCAGGCGGTGTCGTTCTGGCGGGCGGTGCAGACCAGGGTGTGGCGAGGCCGGCCGGATCCGGCTCGCGATGCGCGCGCCACCTATCACGCCGGCGCGATCGCGCACGTCGTCACGATGCTGCGCGCCCAGAATGAGGGCTGGCGAAATTGGTTCGCCGACGAGGACGTCAAGCCCATGGAGATTCCGTATCCGGTGTTGTGGCGCAACCTGACTCAGGTGGTGGCCGCCATCCTCGAGGCGTTGGGGCTCGACCCGCAGCTGGCGCCCAGGCCGGTGTTGGAACGTCAGGCCGACCAGCGCTCCGATAAGTGGGTCGACCGGTACCGTGCGGACGCCGAGAAGTACGGCCTGCCAACCTGACCGCCGCCCGCGCGGGCGCCCGGTGTTTCTGCGCCGGAGCCGACTTCAGTTTCGGCCGCGATCCGCTCCGATCGCCCACACGGTTAACGCGGGCAGAGCGGCCGAGTCCGAGACAGCCGAGGGGAACTCGGCAAAAGATGAGCTCAACCGGCGAAATCCCCGGATGTCCTATAGTGGGCTTTATGCAACAGGCCACACAGCCGTGCCTTGTCCTTACGTGCCGCACCGCCGTGCACTGTTGTTGTTGTTGATTCTCTGACGCCGCAGAAACCCTCGCGTTTTCCCCGGTTTGCGGGCGCTAGTACAGGCAACACCCGGTGAACCGCGTCCCCGCGTTAGTCAATCTTGAAGAAAGATCAATCCGCCGATGACCACATTGCCCATACGGACCCGCGTCGCCGTCGAATCCGACATCACCTGGCAGGCCGACAGAGCTTGTACCGACACCGCCTGAGGAAGACAGATGAGCATCGCAGATGACGTCACACAACTGATCGGGAACACGCCGCTGGTCCGGCTGAACCGGGTCACCGAAGGGGCGACCGCAGATGTCGTCGCCAAGCTGGAATTCTTCAACCCGGGAAACAGCGTGAAGGACCGCATCGGGGTCGCGATGATCGACGCTGCCGAGCAAGCGGGCCTGATCAAGCCGGACACCATCATCCTCGAACCCACGAGCGGGAACACGGGCATCGCGCTGGCGCTGGTCGCGGCCGCGCGCGGCTACCGCTGCATCTTGACCATGCCGGAGACGATGAGCATGGAGCGGCGGATGATGCTGCGCGCACTGGGTGCCGAGATCGTCCTGACACCGGGCTCCGAGGGCATGCCGGGCGCCATCGCCAAGGCCGAGGAACTGGCCAAGAGCGACCAGCGGTACTGGATACCCCAGCAGTTCGAGAACCCGGCAAACCCGGAGATTCACCGCAAAACCACCGCCGAGGAGGTGTGGCGCGACACCGACGGCAAGGTTGACATCTTCGTGGCCGGCGTGGGCACCGGCGGAACCATCACGGGTGTCGCCGAGGTCATCAAGGAACGCAAACCGTCGGCGCAATTCGTTGCCGTGGAGCCGGCGGCGTCGCCGGTGCTCTCTGGCGGGCAAAAGGGTCCCCACCCCATCCAGGGCCTAGGCGCCGGATTCGTCCCGCCGGTGCTCGCGATGGAATTGGTCGACGAGGTCATCGCCGTCGGCAACGAGGAGGCGCTGGACCTGGCCCGTCGGCTGGCCCGAGAGGAGGGCCTGCTGGTCGGCATCTCGTCGGGCGCGGCGGTGGTCGCCGCCCTGCAGGTGGCCCGCCGGCCGGAGAACGCCGGAAAGCTTGTCGTCGTCGTCCTGCCCGATTTCGGCGAGCGGTATCTGAGCACGCCGCTGTTTGCCGATCTAGCGGGTTAGCCATGCTCGACGCCATACGCAGCGACATACGGGTGGCCAGGGAGCGCGATCCCGCCGCCCCGACCACGCTGCAGGTGATCTTCGCGTACCCGGGCGTGCACGCCATCTGGGGTCACCGGATCAGCCACTGGCTGTGGAACCACGGTGCCCGGCTGGCCGCACGGACGCTCGGCGAAGTCACCCGCATCCTGACCGGAGTCGACATCCACCCGGGCGCCGTCCTCGGCTCCGGCCTGTTCATCGACCATGCCACCGGGGTGGTGATCGGCGAGACGGCGGAGGTGGGCGAGGACGTGACGTTGTACCACGGCGTCACCCTCGGCGGCAGCGGACGCGACACCGGGAAACGCCACCCGACCATCGGTGACCGGGTGACCATCGGCGCGGGCGCAAAGGTGCTCGGCGCGATCAAAATCGGCGACGACAGCCGGATCGGCGCCAACGCTGTCGTAGTCAAGGAGGTTCCGTCGAGCGCCGTGGTCATCGGCGTTCCCGGTCAGGTCATCAGCCGCCACGGTCGAAACAGCCCGGACGACTCGATGATGCCCGACCTCGTGGGTGTCAGTCTCCAGTCCCTCCTCACCCGGGTCGCCAAGCTGGAGGCTTCCAACAACGGGCAACAATCCGGGCGTGTCATCCGGCCACCGGAAGCCGGGGTGTGGCACGGCGAAGATTTCTCGATCTGAGGACCCATGAGCACTCTTGTCATCGCTGGGACGGCGCTGGTCGCGGCGCTGGGTACCGCCACCGCGGCGGGCGCGATGGTCAATCGACGGGCCGGGGTACTGCGCGAAACAAGCGCCGGATTTCAGCAGGACGCCGCGGAACTCGGCTTGTCCGAAATGGGTCCGACGGTCGTGCATTTCACCGCAGCGTGGTGTGGCCCGTGCGCGTCGGTGCGTCGCGTGGTCGAGCGAGTGTGCAGCGACCTCCCCGACGTGTCGCATCTCGAGATCGACATTGACGCCAATCCCGCCGCCGCCAAGCAGCTTTCGGTGTTGTCACTGCCAACCACGCTGATCTTCGACGCCGACGGCCGACAGCGTTACCGCAGCGCGGGCGTTCCGAAGGCCGCTGACCTGCGACAGGCACTGCAACCTCTGTTGGCCTGACCGGCCGTGCCGGGGCGTGAAAAAGCTTCAAGGTGCGTTCACCGCGATCGACGCTACGGTTGGCGTAAGGGCCCAAGCCACGGACGGAGATTGCGATGAGCGACGCCCACGCGCCGCGGATCCCGCCGGCACTGTCCGCGCCGAGCCTGAACCGAGGAGTCGGCTTCACGCACGAGCAGCGGCGGCAGTTGGGGTTGACCGGGCGGCTTCCGCCAGCGGTGCTCACGCTGGACGAACAGGCCGACCGGGTGTGGTATCAATTGCAAAGCCTGGCAACGGATCTGGGCCGCAACCTGCTGTTAGAACAGTTGCATTACCGCCACGAACTGCTCTACTACCGGGTGCTGGAGGACCATCTGCCCGAACTGATGCCGGTGGTCTACACACCCACCGTGGGTGAGGCCATTCAACGATTCTCCGACGAATACCGCGGACAGCGCGGGCTTTTCCTGACCATCGACGAGCCCGACGAAATCAGGCCAGCCTTCGCAACTTTCGGGCTTGAACCCGACGACGTCGACCTGATCGTGTGCACCGACGCCGAAGCGATCCTGGGCATCGGCGACTGGGGGGTGGGCGGCATTCAGATCGCGGTGGGCAAGTTGGCGCTGTACACCGCCGGCGCCGGCATCGATCCCCGCCGCTGCCTCGCGGTCTCCCTGGACGTCGGCACCAATAACGAACAGCTGCTGCAGGATCCGTTCTACTTGGGCAACCGTCACGCCCGGCGCCGCGGCGAGGAATACGACGAATTCGTCGATCGCTACATCGAAACCGCCCACCGGCTGTTTCCGAAGGCGATCCTGCACTTCGAGGACTTCGGGCCCCTGAATGCCCGGCGGATCCTGCACGCGTACGGCGAGAAGTACTGCGTGTTCAACGACGACATCCAGGGAACCGGCGCGGTGGTCGTCGCGGCCTTGTACGGCGGATGCCATGTCACCGGTGTGCCGATGCGCGACCAACGGGCGGTCGTCTTTGGGGCCGGGACCGCCGGGATCGGGGTGGCCGATCAGATTCGCGACGCGATGGTGTCCGACGGCGCCAGCGCCGAGCAGGCCGCGGCACAGATCTGGCCGATCGACAAGCAGGGCCTGCTGTTCGACGACATGGAAGACCTGCGCGATTTCCAGGTGCCCTACGCGAAGAACCGCACCCAACTGGGCTTGGAGCCGGGAAAAGCAGCGGGAGACCGGGTGGGATTGGTGGACGCCATCAAGCTGGCCTCCCCGACCATCCTGCTGGGCACCTCGGCCGTGTTCGGCGCCTTCACCGAAAAGGTCGTGCAGGCGATGACCGCATCGTGCGAGCGCCCGATGATCTTCCCGCTGTCGAACCCGACCTCGCGCATGGAAGCCATGCCGGCCGACTTGCTGCAGTGGTCCGGCGGCAAAGCGCTGATCACCAGCGGCACCCCCGTCGCCCCGGTCGAATACGACGGCACCACCTACACCATCGGCCAAGCCAACAACGTGCTGGTGTTCCCCGGAATCGGGCTGGGCATCATCGTCGCCGGGGCCCGGCTGCTGACCAAGGGAATGCTGCAGGCCTCGGCGAAAGCCGTTGTGCGACAGGCTAGCCCGAGCGATCTCGGCGATTCGCTGCTACCCGATGTCAGGGAGTTGCGCGCAATCTCGACGGCGGTTGCCGAAGCCGTCTATCACGCCGCCGTCGCCGACGAGGTGGCCACCCGGACGCATGCCGACCCCCGGCAAGCCGTCCTCGACACCGTCTGGACCCCGGCGTACGACTAGCCCCGTTCCGATGAGACCGCCGCCGGATCGTTCGGGTGCACGGCACATCGACGGCGGCGAGAGCGCCGGACAGTGAGTCTTAGTACCTGCTCCCCCGCCTGGACTCGAACCACGCGGATGTGTTTGCTAACGTAGAGCTGTGACCAGCAGAAAACCTGCTCTGAGCTGCACCGACGCCATCCACGGTAAGGGAATCTCGTGTAATCTCGCGGTAGCTCGTGACAGCTCATCTGGCACGGGATCTGGCACGAGAGGCACGGAGCAAAACCGATGAGCAAACGACGAGGATTCGGATCCATCCGCAAGCTGCCGTCCGGCAGATACCAGGCCCGCTACACGGGCGGCGGCGGCGCGACCATCGCCGCACCCCACACCTTCCCCACCAAAGTCACGGCGGAGATGTGGCTGACTGACCGCCGCCGCGGCATCGACGCCCAACACGTCGAGCCCACCCCGATCACCTTCGAGACCTACAGCGCGGCAGCAACAGACCATTCGGCGCCAAGACAGGCATCACCAACAGAACGGCGACCACCCTCCACAAGGCAAGAAGGCTACGCATCATCAAAACAGATCCCGTATGCCGCTTAGCCTTTGAAGGATGCGAAACAACCTCGACGGTCATGGATCACCGCGTACCACTGGCGGCAGCACTCATCGTCGGCATGACCGAAGCCCAGCTCGACGTTGGCGCGAATTGCCAAGGCGCATGCGAACATTGCAGCCGTAAAAAGACAAGCCAGGAGGGTAATTACCTACGCGGTGCCAACGTGCCATGCCCGTGGGATGACGCGGCCCTCCAAACCGTGAGGCAGGCCGCCGCCCAGGCCGCGACGCCAGCCATACCGCGCACCATCTGGATCGCCTGACCCACCCCACCCCACGCCAGGGAGTGCCTCGCCCGGTCACCATCCCTCCCTGGCCGTGGAGCTGATTTCCATCCCCGCACGCATGATTTGCGGATTCACGGGTCCCGCGGCAGTTGTGGTCCGACGCCCAACGATTCTTTAACGTGCCTCAGCCGGTGGTGTAGACGATCAGCACGTCGGTCTTGGCCCTGCGGGAGACTTCGGATGGGACTGATCCCAGCAGCCGCCCGGCGACCTTGCTGAGTCCGACGTTGCCGACGACCAGCAGGTCGGCATGGACCTCCTCGGCCAGGTGCACCAGCGCGTCGACCGGATGGTCGACGATCGCCTCCTGCAGCACGTTCTTGGCCCCGACTTTGTACGCCCGCTCGCTGGCATTCCGCAGGATCTCGCGGAAGGGGGTTTCGCGCACCATCCGGTAGTCGGCGCCATGGTCGCTCCCCGGCGGGATGGCGTAGCGGCCCTTTTCCTCGCGGACGGGGGCATGCGCCGTCGCAACGATCAATTTCGCGCCGTGATCCGCAGCGATCGCGGCTGCGCGGTCCACCGCAAGCATCGACGTGTAAGAGCCATCGGTGCCGACGACGACAGTCTGATAGGCGCCCATTTCCCGCCCAGTGTAAGCCCGACGAGCCCGCGACGGTACCCGCCGCCGTAGGCTGATTGCATGAAGAACACAGCTCAGAGGCTCAGCGGCTGCTCGATGAGCTGGACGCGGAGCTGGCAGCGAACGCGGCCCGCGCCGGCCGCACCCTGAGCTGGTCGGCCGCCGAGCGCGCCATCATCGCGATGGCCGCCGACGCCACCGATCGGCGCCTGGAGCTGGTCGCCGAGTACGCCGGCGCCGGCGAGGTCAAGGACAAAATCCGGTTGTCCCGCGAGATCCGCCTCCAGGAGACCGCGGTGATGCGGCTGCTGTCCAAGATCAGCACCACGGCGCCGGCGCCGGAAAGCTTGCGGACCGTCAAGGCCCGAGCCGCAGCCCGAGCGCGGTGGGACCGCGATGCCAATTGACGCCGACGGCGCCGGCTACCGCCGGGTCGAAGGCTTGCGCGCGGAGCTGATCAGCGAGCAGATGGCCGCCGTGATCAAAGTGGACCCGCGGCTGCTGCCCTGGGAGGACGAGTTGCCGGCGGCCGAGTTCGCGATCGCCAAGACGCGGCTGGCGGTTGAGGCCGCCGCGCATCCGCGGCGGTCGACGCTACTGGACAAGCTGCGCGCCGGTGAGCCCGTGGTGGTGCAGACCACGATGCTGCGCGGCCGGTTGCCGGCGAATGCGCCGCCGTGGATTTCGGACCCGCGGATGAGCCCCTGCGTGCGGATCTACGCCGATGACGTTGTAGAGCCCGCGGACGGTCCGCCGGATCAGTGCGCGTGACGATCGCGCTCCAGACGGACTCTCCCTCTTTCAATTCAATGGGATCGTTTGAGGAACCTCATGGGGCTCGTCGCCCTCCATCCAACGCATCGTCAGCTTCAACTGCAGTGGACTATGCCAGAAGGTTGTTAGGTTCCAAGACATTTCGGAATCTGGCAACAAGTCAAACGGCTCACCGTCGTAGAACAGATCAATCGGATCGGTGCCACTACCAATGCCTTCGTAGATAAAGCGAAACTTTTCGGCTGTAACGCTGTTGCTGTTGTTCCTAATGACTAAGCGGCCCCGTCGCGTCGTGCACGCGGCACGGCATGTTCGGCGTCGCGTCGGACTCTCGGTGCGCCAAGTCCCAGCTGAGTCACGTCATCCTCGACCGCGTTACGCACGTGGTAGGCCAGATCGGCGGGGTTGTCGTATTCGCCCAGCAGTCCTGCGCCTCTAAAGAGGCTCGAAATTCCCTCAGCGCGGCGAGCTGGTCAAGGTCGGCGCCACGGTCGATCGGTTCATTGGAGAACCACACGTGCACGTGCTTTCCGGCGTCGACCGCGCGCTGAATCTCTTCAGCAGTACCGGAAACCGCCTCCGCGGTGGCCTGCCCGAGACGACTGTCGAACAGCGCAATCACAATGTCGGCGTCGTCTACCAATTGTTCGTTAATCACGCCCTGGCCGCTGCTAGTACCAAGGCGCGGCACGGCGTTAGACTTCCAGTGGCGCGGCAGCAGGATCACTTGAGCGGCTTCGGCACGTGATCCGTTCCAGCCGGGCAGGCTCTCCGTGACTGCCGCGACCTCTTCCCCGGTGTCGCCTGGCGTGGAGATCAAAACTTTCAGGACGAACGCTTCAAACATCAACCATTCACCAAGTTCTTATCGCGGAGGCTGACCATTTTTCCGCCGGCTTAGGTCGATTTGCTGGAACCATCTGGCACGTATCTGGCACGCCCTCAAAAAAACCGCCCCTGACCTGCAACGTAGCCTGCTCCCCCGCCTGGACTCGAACCAGGAACCTATCGGTTAACAGCCGAACGCTCTGCCAATTGAGCTACAGGGGATCAACACGATCGCGGGACGACTCTAGCGTACTGGCATAACCGCACCCAACTGCACAGGGAGCGACCTCGCCTCGCCCCCGGCTCGTGGGTCGCAGCGGATTGGGCGCGCGCGCACCGGGCCGGGTGAGGCAGGATGGAGCGGTCGATAGTCGGGAGGAACGCTTTGATCCGGTATGTCGTGGTGCTCGGACTGGGTTACGTGCTGGGCTCGAAGGCCGGGCGGCGCAGATATGAGCAGATCGTCGGCACCTATCGCGCGCTGACCAGCAGTCCCGTGGCCAAGTCGGTGATCGAAGGGGGGCGCCGCAAGATCGCGAGTCGGATCTCCCCGGACGCCGGATTCGTGACCGTCGCCGAGATCGATGATCAAACGGCCATCATGGAGCGCGAAGCCGAGCGAGCCTCCGACGAGGCCCTCACATCGTCAGATCGTCGCCGCTAGCCTGCTCCAGCAGGCTGCGCCGGTAGGCCTCCATCGCGACCAGGTCACCGAATAACGCGTGGTACTCGTCGCCCTGGTCGATCGGCGACATGCGCTGCAGCTTGGACTTCACCTCGGCGATCTGCCGGCCCATCCAGACCTCCTGCAGCCGGGCCAGCACGCCGGCGATGTAGCGCGGCAGCCTTTCGTCGTCGACCTGGACGGCCTCCACGCCGAGCTCGCTGACCAGCCCCGCGGTCAGATCGGACCCGGCCCGCTGGCGCACCGCATCGATCCACTGCGCCCCCGTGACGCTGCTCGACGTACCGCCGGCGGCCTCGATGGCCCCCCGCACGGCGGCGTAGCCGGGATGGGTGAAGCTTTCGACCGTGAGCGTGTCGAACACCGGCCCCGCCAGCGCCGGGTACTGCAACGCCGACTTGAGCGCCTCGCGTTGCGGCCACAGCGTCGGGTCACGCGGGTCGGGGCGCGCCGCGCCGGGGTGGGCCGGGGCCGCGGCACGGGGCTGTTCGGCGGAGCGGCGCGGGGCGTTCGGACCCGAACCCCCCCGTGCCGGGGCCGGCGACTTCTTGGCCTGACTGCGCACCCGGTCGATGACCTGCGCCACGTCGTCCCAGCCGACCCAGCCGGCGAGCTGACGGGCATACTCGTCGCGCAGCGTGGGGTCTTTGATCTGGCCCACCATCGGCACGCAGCGGCGCAGCGCAGCGACCCTGCCCTCGGCGCTGTCCAGGTCCATCTCGGCGATCGCGGTGCGGATCGCGAACTCGAACAAGGGGGTGCGCCGCGCCACCAGGTCGCGCAGCGCGCCGTCGCCGGACCTCAACCGCAAGTCGCAGGGGTCCATGCCGTCCGGGGCCACCGCGACGAAGGACTGCCCCGCCAGGTTCTGCTCTCCGCCGAAGGCCTTGAGCGCGGCCGCGCGCCCGGCCGCATCGCCGTCGAAGACATAGATCAGCTCACCGCGGAAGAAACTGTCGTCCATCATCAGCCGGCGCAGCATCGCCAGGTGCTCGTCGCCGAACGCGGTGCCGCACGACGCCACGGCCGTGGTGACCCCGGCCAGATGCATCGCCATCACGTCGGTATAGCCCTCGACGACGACCGCCTGATGCCCCTTGGCGATATCACGTTTGGCCAAGTCGATGCCGAACATCACCGACGACTTCTTGTACAACAGCGTCTCGGGGGTGTTGATGTACTTGGCTTCCATCGGATCGTCGTCGAACAGCCGGCGGGCGCCGAACCCGATCACCTCACCGGACGCGGTGCGGATCGGCCACAGCAGCCGCCGGTGGAAGCGGTCGATCGGGCCGCGACGCCCCTGCCGCGACAGTCCGGCCGCTTCCAGCTCCTTGAACTCGAAACCCTTGCGCACCAAGTGTTTTGTCAGTGAGTCCCAGCCGGACGGGGCGAATCCGCAGCCGAAGCGATGCGCCGCCTCGGCATCGAAATTCCGTTCGGTCAGGTACTGGCGGGCCGGTGCGGCCTCCTCGGATTCCAGCGTCGCCGCGTAGAACTCCGCGGCGGCCGCGTTGGCCGCGACGAGCCGACTGCGACTACCGCGGTCGCGCTGCACACTGGTCGCGGGACCGGTGTAGCTGAGGGTGTGGCCGATCCGGTCGGCGAGCAGCTCAACGGCCTCGACGAAGGTGACGTGTTCGATCTTCTGGATGAACGCGTAGACGTCGCCGCCCTCCCCACAACCGAAACAGTGGAAGTGGCCGTGGTTGGGGCGAACATGAAACGACGGCGACTTCTCGTCATGAAACGGGCACAGGCCCTTGAGGGAATCGGCTCCGGCGCGCCGCAATTGGACGTAGTCGCCGACGACTTCCTCGATGCGGACCCGCTCGCGGATGGCGGCGATATCGCGATCGGGGATCCGGCCCCGGCCCCTGGGCCGGGCGTCGTCGTCCCCCGCGCGCGGGTGGTGCCCCCACGAACCTGCCGGGCTGGACATCGGCTCAGTCTAGAGCGCCGAGCCGGCCGGCTATCCGGTTCCGACGACGCCGCATGCGACCCGATCCATGGCTTGGTCGGTGCCTTCGGGGCCGTGCAGCATCAACGCTTTCCCGTCGCCCGCCACCAGCTCGTCCCTGTTGAACGCATCGGTGGTGGTCACCAGGTAGGCCGAGCCGTCCGAACGCACCTCCAGCGACGTCAGGTCGCCGCTTTCGGGTTTCCCGGTGTGGCCCGGCGCCTGGTAGTGGCCGCCTGCGGACAGGAAGTTGCCGGGCGGGCCGCCGGTGGGGGCGACGGAGTTGGGCTCGCACTTGCCGATTTGGTGGACGTGCATGCCGTGGAAACCGGGCGCCAGGATGCCGGGGGTGACCGTCTTGACGGTGACCGTGACGTAGCCGCCGGTGAACTCGAAGGTAGCCGTGGCCACCGATCGGCCGTCCGGCGCTTTCAGTTGCGCGCTGAGTGATTCGCCGTTGGGCGCCGGCGTCGACGTCTCGGCCGACGACGCCGGTGCGCCGCTCTTGACCGAAGGGGTGGTGCCGGGCTGGGTGCTCGCATGTTGAGGTGAGCTGCAGGCGGTCATGGCGACGACGGGAAGCCCCACCGCGAGGGTGGCTATACCGCTGAATTTGGTCATGTCGGGCAGCCTAGCCCGCGACGGCGACGGCGACGCCGTGGGATGACCTGCGGCCGAGTGTCGGCTAACCGGTGGCCTGGCGCGCGTCGACACGTTCGAGGCGACCCTCGGTATATGAGGCGATCTGATCGACGATGACCCGCAACCGGGCGCGGTCATCGGCCGCGGTGATGAACGCCGCGGCGAAGACCGGGTCGAGCGTCTGGGGGGCCCCGGAATACAGCCACTGCGCAACCCGGTGGATTCGTTCGCGTTGCAGGGCCTGGGTGTTGAGATGCCGCGGATCGGACATGATGAACTGCAGCGCCAGGATTTTCAGCAAGGAGACCTCGGCACGCACCAGATCCGGCACCAGCAAGTCGGCGCGGTAGCGCACGAGCGGCCCGGGACCGGCCGCGGCGCGCGTGGTGGCAACGGCGGCCGAGGCGAATCTGCCGACCAATTCACTGGTCAATCGCTTGAGCGCGACCGACGCCGCCAGCGTGGCGTCGTACTTGCCGACCGCGGCGACCACTGGCAGCTGCGAGAGCCGGCCCGCGGCCGCCATGAAATCGTCGGCGCTGACCCGGGAGAATTCGCTCTCGCCCAGTTTGGCCAGCGCGGCCGCCTCGTCGTCGTCGGCGAGCACGCGCAAGTCGATGCGCTGGGAGACGACGCCGTCCTCGACGTCGTGTACCGAGTAGGCGATATCGTCGGCCCAGTCCATCACCTGCGCTTCCAGGCACATCCGGCCCTCCGGCGCGCGGGCGCGGACCCAGGCCGCCGGCTCCCGGTCCTCGTCGTAGAAGCCGAACTTGCTTCTCCCGCTTCCAGGGCGTTCACCGCGGGGCCACGGATACTTAGTCACCGCGTCCAGCGACGCGCGGGTCAGGTTCAGCCCCGCGCTATTGCCTTGCTCGTCAAGCACTTTGGGTTCCAGGCTGGTCAAGATGCGGAAGTTCTGGGCGTTGCCCTCGAAACCGCCATAGCCGGCAGCGACCTCATCCAGGGCGCGTTCGCCGTTGTGCCCGTAGGGCGGGTGGCCGATGTCGTGGGCCAGACCGGCCAGCTCGACCAGATCGAGGTCGCAGTCCAAGCCGACTGCCATTCCCCGCCCGATCTGGGCAACCTCCAGCGAGTGCGTCAACCGGGTCCGCGGTGTGTCGCCTTCGCGGGGCCCGACAACCTGGGTCTTGTCGGCCAGCCGACGCAGCGCGGCGCTATGCAATACCCGGGCCCGGTCCCGGGCGAAGTCGGTGCGATGCTGGCCCTCCGTACCCGGCAAACCCGCAGTCTTCGGCGCTTCGCGTGCCCGTCGTTGACGGTCGAAGTCGTCGTAAGGGTCTTGCCGATTCGTGGTCACCGCAGCACAGTCTGCCAGGGAATGCCGGACGGGGGATCGCTCCGCGGCACGGCTATTTGCCCGCATCGGGGCCGGGCTAAATTGGCGTCATGCGCACTGCTCGGCTGCTCAGCGTGATCGGGACGTTCCTCGCGATCGGTTTCAGCGGTGGGCTGCTCCTGGCGCCCGCGACCGGCGCGCAACCTCCGTTCCGGCTGGCGGATTACGTCACCGACAACGCGGGCGTGTTAACGGAGTCCGGCCGCGCGGCGGTGACGTCGGCGGTGGGCAAGCTTTACACGGATCGCCACGTCCGGCTGTGGGTGGTCTACGTCGACGACTTCTCGGGCCAGAGCGCGGTGAACTGGGCACAGCACACGCTGCGTTCCAGCGATCTGGGCGACTATGACGCCGTGTTGGCCGTCGCCACCAACAGCCGTGCATACGCCTTCCTGGTGCCGTCCACCGTCAAGAGCGTCAACGCACGCCAGGTCGATGACTTGCGGCACAACAAAATCGAACCCGCCCTGCACAACGGCGACTGGAGCGGCGCCGCCGTTGCCGCGGCCAACGGGCTCAACACCTCGCAGGGTTCGTCGGGCCGGGTGGTCCTGCTGGTCACGCTCGCGGCCATTCTCGTCGCGGTGGCAATCCTGCTGTTGGTCATGCGCTATCGCGGTCGGCGGCGGCGAGCGGCAGAGTTGGCCGCGGCCCGGCGGGTCGACCCCACCGACGTCAATGCGCTGGCCGCCGTGCCGCTGCAAGCCCTCGACGACCTATCCCGCGCACTGGTGGTGGAAGTCGACAACGCAGTGCGAACCAGCTCCAACGAACTCGACGTGGCGATCGCCGAGTTCGGTGAGGCGCGGACCGAACCGTTCACCCAGGCCGTGAACGACGCCAAAGCCGCGCTGTCCCAAGCGTTCACGGTGCGACAACAGCTGGATGACGGCATACCCGAGACGCCCGAGCAGCGCCGCGAGCTGCTCACCCGGGTAGTCGTGTCGGCGGCGCGCGCCGACCGCGAACTGGAGTCGCAGACCGAAGCGTTCGAGAACCTGCGCGATCTGGTGATCAACGCCCCGTCGCGGCTCGACGCGCTGACCCAGCAATACGTCGAGCTCACCACCCGCATAGGCCCATCAGAACAGCGACTGGCCGAGCTGCACGACCAATTCGATGCTGCCGCAATGACTTCGGTGTCCGGCAATGTCGCCGCCGCCAAGGAGCGGCTGGCTTTCGCCGACCGCAACATCAGCGTCGCCCGGGATGCGGCCGCCGAGGCCGTCAGCGGCCGCCAGGCCGGCCTCGTGGATGCGGTCCGTGCCGCCGAGTCCGCGCTCGGGCAGGCGCGTGCGCTACTCGACGCGGTGGACAATGCGGCCAGCGACATCCGGCACGCCATCGACCGGCTGCCGTCGGCCATGGCCGACATCCAGGCGGACATCCAGCGCGCGGGCGAGCTGCTGCGGAAAGCGCAGACCACCAAGTCGGCCCACACCGGTGATCTGAGCGCGGCGCGCGATGCGGCCACCCGGGCCCTCGACAGCGCGCGCGCCGGAGCCTCCTCCACCGATCCGCTGGGTGCCTTCGCCCAGTTGGCCAAGGCGGATGCCGATCTCAACGGGCTGTTGGTCGCCCTGGCCCAGGAACAGGCCACCGCCGAGCAGCTCACCCGGTCGTTCGAGCAGGCGTTGTTCACCGCCGAGTCGCGGGTGCGCGCGGTCTCCGACTACATCGACACACGCCGGGGCAGCATCGGCCCAGAAGCGCGCACCCGGCTCGCCGAAGCCAAACGACACTTGCAGGCCGCGCAGGACAAGAGGGCGACGAACCCGACCGAAGCCATTTCCCACGCCAACGCGGCCTCGACGCTTGCCGCCCAAGCGCAGTCGTTGGCCAATGCCGATGTGCAATCGGCTCAGCGCGCCTACACGCGCCGCGGTGGCAGCGACATGGGCGCAATGCTGGGCGGCATCATCATCGGCGACTTGCTCAGCGGGGGCATGCGGGGCGGATTCGGCGGCTGGAGTCCGACGTCATTCGGCGGCTCGTCGGGGGGCTCCTCCGGCGGCGGCTTCATGGGCGGCGGCGGCCGATTCTGAACCGCCTGGCCTAGCTACTACCCTGCGGCCGGTGAATGCGGTATCACGCCTCCGCCGCGCGGTATGTCGAAGCGGGGTTCGGCTTCACCATCCCGCCGCTTCCATTCGGTCAATTCGTCGAATTGATTGGCGTCCGCGCCTGGAGCGTCGGGCGCCGTGTCATCGGAGTCGGCGCTGACATGCGGCTTCGGTGCCCAATGGTCATAGTCATCCGGCGGCACCGCCACGCCCCACTTGAGCGGGACCGACAGGCCACCGAGCATCCCCGACTCACCCCGAACCGCCAACACCGAGTCATCGGGTAACGGCGGACCAAGAGGCAAAAGCATGTTGCCCCCTTCCACAGCCGATCTTCGAACGCTGTGGCCGAACCAATAACACCAAGCAGGCTTATCGTAAGCCAAACTTGAGGCGAATGCCCGAAAAACCTGGATTTGCGTTCGCAGAGTGGATGCCCGAGTCACGGGCCCAAGCCGCGAGCGGACGATCAACAGATTTGGCCCTGCGCGGGCGGAAATAAAGCCCATTGCCATATGTCGGATTGGGACGACAGCGGTGGTCCAAAATTGGGGGGCCGCCCAAATCTCTCGACCCGACGAGCCGCCGGGCACATTCAACGCCCGCGGCCGGCGGTGCTCTCGCGCTATCCGCCTTTGGTCCGCGGCACCACCTTGGGCCGCGCCTGCACCACGTGTGGGTTCTCCCCGCCGCGTCGCCCCTTCCTGTCGGTTCTGTCGTCCTCGGTGCCCCGGCGGTCCACCGCCATGGGCACCGCCGGCGTGCTACCGCCGGCCCCGGTCGTTCCCCCGGTCGCGAT
Source organism: uncultured Actinomycetota bacterium (assembly GCA_963820045.1). Classification (GTDB taxonomy): domain Bacteria; phylum Actinomycetota; class Actinomycetes; order Mycobacteriales; family Mycobacteriaceae; genus Mycobacterium. The sequence continues at coordinate 194,854 of CAWFYN010000004.1, read as the reverse complement.
CGGGGTCGGTAGTGGGGTGGCAAACGCCGGCACCGCGAGACTCGTCAGGACCGCCGGCACCGGCATGGACCCCTGCCAGGTCGGCGGCACCGTAATCGCCCCGACGAAGTGGGCGGTGCCCAACCCGCCCGTTGCGGTGCCCAGCCCCTGGGCGCCGCCGGTGGCGTGCGGGATCTCCGCGGACACGGTGGTGACTCCGGCGACCGCCGGTCCCGCAGGCGCCGCACCGTGGGCCAGCACCATCATGGGCGACATCAGCGCGGTCGCCGGATACATCCCAATCTGCGCCACGGCGCTCATCGTGGTCACCGGCATCGACGTAAGTAACGACGTCACCGACGAAAGCGCGGGCGCGAACGCCCCCACCAAAGACTGCAGCTCCGAAACGAATGCGGCACCCACTGACGAGACCGCTCCCAGAGCCTGCGACGCGAGGCTGGTCAGCGGCGTCGTCACCAGCTCACCCAGCCCACCCAGGGCTGCGGGCGGGGCGCTGAACGTCGGCAGCGTCGACGCCACCGTCTGCGCTCCGACGTGATAGCCCACCATCGCGGCCACATCCTGGGCCCACATCTCCATGTACTCGAGTTCGGTCATCGCGATCGCCGGGGTGTTTTGACCGAAGAAGTTCGTCGCGATCAGCGTGAGCAACCGGATACGGTTCGCAAGCACCTCCGGCGTGGGCACCGTCGCCATGAACGCCGCCTCGTAGGCCGTCGCCGCGGCCCGCGCCTGCGCGGCCGCGATCTCGGCTTGCCCCGCCGCTGAGATCAACCAGTGCAGATACGGCGTCGCCGCCGCCACCATCGACGCCGACGATGGACCGGTCCACGGACCAGCGGCCAACCCGGTCACAACCGAGTCAAACGATGCCGCGGCACTCGCCAGATCGGCCGCCAGTGCGTCCCAGGCCGAGGCTGCTGTCAACAGTGGGCCGGGCCCCGCGCCGCCAAACATCAGCGCAGAGTTGATCTCGGGGGGGAAGAACATAAAAGCTGGAATCATCACATCTCCAACCACCGACCGAGTCAACGGCACCTACACCCACACGAACTGACACCCACCCCCGGCGACTAGACACGTGAGTCACATTCGCTTTCCGAGCGTAAGCCAATCGGCCACCCAAAAGCGATTTTTCCCAGACGTTTGATGCGGTGGCGCGGGCGGCCACACGGATTAGCCGGACAAATGTCCGGAAATCCGGGCGCGGACGCCGCCGATGCCGGTTAGCAGCCCTTGAGCTGCGCGGCCAGATAGTCGGCCACGGCGTTCATCGCGACTCGCTCCTGCGTCATGTCATCGCGCCGGCGTACCGTAACGGCGTTGTCTTCGAGTGAATCGAAATCCACGGTCACGCAGAACGGCGTCCCCACCTCGTCCTGGCGCCGATAGCGTCGCCCGATCGCGCCGGCGTCGTCGAAATCGATGTTCCACCAGGTCCGCAACTCGGCGGCCAAGTCGCGGGCCTTGGGACTCAAGTCGGCGTGCCGAGACAGCGGCAGCACCGCGGCCTTGACCGGCGCCAGCCGCGGGTCCAGCCGGAGTAGCGTGCGTTTCTCCATCACACCTTTGGCGTTGGGGGCCTGGTCCTCGGTGTAGGCATCGATGAGGAATGCCATGAACGACCGGGTCAGACCGGCTGCCGGTTCGATGACGTACGGGGTGTAGCGCGTATCGGTGGCTTGGTCGTAGTACGACAGGTCGGCACCGGAATGTTTTGCGTGGGTGGATAAGTCGAAATCGGTTCGGTTGGCGACGCCTTCCAGCTCGCCCCATGGGTTGCCGGCGAAGCCGAACTTGTACTCGATATCGACGGTGCGGTCGGAGTAGTGCGAAAGCTTGTCGGCGGGGTGCTCGAATAACCGCAGATTCTCCGGTTTGATACCCAGCTCGACATACCATTGCTGTCGGGTGTCAATCCAATACTGGTGCCATTCCTTCGCGGTCGACGGCTCCACAAAGAACTCCATTTCCATTTGCTCGAACTCGCGGGTTCGGAAAATGAAGTTGCCCGGCGTGATCTCGTTGCGAAAGCTCTTGCCGATCTGGCCGATGCCGAAGGGTGGTTTCTTGCGGGCGGTAGTGACCACGTTGGCGAAGTTGACGAAAATGCCCTGCGCGGTTTCCGGACGCAGATAATGCAAGCCCTCCTCGGTCTCGATCGGCCCGAGGTAGGTCTTGAGCATCATGTTGAACTCGCGCGGCTCCGTCCACTGTCCCGGATCGCCGGTGTCCGGGTCGCGGATGTCGGCCAGCCCATTGGGCGGCGGGTGGCCGTGCTTGGCTTCGTAGGCCTCGATGAGATGGTCGGCGCGATACCGCTTGTGGGTGATCAGCGACTCGACCAGCGGGTCGTGGAAGACCTCGACGTGGCCGGAGGCCACCCACACCTGCCGCGGCAGGATGATCGAGGAATCGATTCCCACGACGTCGTCGCGCCCGGTGACCACCGAGCGCCACCACTGCCGTTTGATGTTCTCCTTGAGTTCCACTCCCAGCGGGCCGTAGTCCCACGCCGACCGGGTGCCGCCATAAATCTCACCCGAGGGAAAGACGAAGCCGCGCCGTTTGGCCAGGTTGACTACGGTGTCGATGACGGACGCCACGGGGTGGTGCACTCCCTTTCCGGGGTTGAACGAGCACGTGCGGCGGTCAACCGCCGTGCGCAGAGCATTCGTCATGGTAACGATCGGCGCCGCGGTCTTTGACATGCGTCATCATGCATGTGACAGTGGAAGTCGTCCGCTCGCGATACTCACGGCGGTCTTCCCCACTACCTGGCACTTCTCGAGGTGATGACTCTCTCCCATGGCGATGTCCCCCCCTCCGCCGTTCTCGATGCCGATCACGCCGGTGGCGACGTGGGACCGGCCATGAGCGTGGTCGCCGACGAGCACGGCGAAGCCGACTCAGGTGGACACCGCGCGCGGGCGGATTACCCCCCTCCACCTCCGCGGGACATCCTTGATGCGACCGGCGAGCTGCTGAGGGCACTGGCCGCTCCCGTGCGGATCGCCATCGTCTTGCAGCTGCGTGAATCGCAGCGCTGCGTGCACGAGTTGGTCGACGCGCTCGGGGTGCCGCAGCCGCTGGTCAGCCAGCATCTGAAAATCCTGAAGGCGGCCGGCGTCGTCGCCGGGGAACGCTCCGGTCGCGAGGTGCTCTACCGGCTCGCCGACCATCACCTCGCGCACATCGTGGTGGACGCGGTCGCCCACGCCAGCGAGGACACGTGACGGGCGCGAGCGTCCGGTCGACGCGTCAGCGGGCGGCGATTTCCACCCTGATGGACACCCTGGACGACTTCCGTTCGGCGCAAGAGTTGCACGACGAGCTGCGCCGCCGCGGCGAGAACATCGGGCTGACCACCGTCTACCGGACGCTGCAATCCATGGCGGCGGCGGGAATGGTCGACACGCTGCGCACCGACACCGGCGAATCGGTCTACCGCAGGTGCTCAGAACACCATCATCACCATCTGGTCTGCCGCAGCTGCGGTTCCACCATCGAAGTCGGCGACCACGAGGTCGAGGAGTGGGCGGCGCAAGTCGCCGCCAAACACGGCTACTCCGATGTCAGCCACACCATCGAGATCTTCGGTACCTGCAAAGAATGTCGGAGCTAGCGAGCCGCGCAACGCGAATCGGCACCCGGCGCATCACGATGTCAGCGCGCGACGGATCCCGGAGCCCGTATCCAGCACCAACAGAATCAGGGTGCGAAGCGCCTCGTCGGTCAGGCCGCCGCCGGGAAAGTTGTAGCGCAGCATCACGTCTCCGCTCTTTGCCGTACCCTTGCCCGAGTTGCGTTGCACCGCTTTCTCATTGGTCTTCTCGATCAGCGTGACGCTGCCGAAGTTGCAGTCGCGGGCCTGCTTGGCGACCTGATCGCTGATCTTCTTGGTCAGCGGCAGATCCCACGCCAAGACCTGGGTGAGCGACACCAAGGCGAGGTCGTCGGCGATGTCCACCACCCGCAACGACGCGATGGTCCCGGCATGGCGTACCGTCAGCGCCCCGTCGGGTTCCTCGTCGACCGGAAGGACTTCGCCGAGTACCGACGCCAGACGTTCCTGCAGTGATGGCATTAGGCGCTGCCGAACCTTCTATTGCGAGAGGCGTATTCCTCGCACGCCGCCCACAAGTCGCGGCGGTCGTAGTCGGGCCAGAGTTTGTCCTGAAAGATGTACTCGGCGTACGCCGCCTGCCACAGCATGAAATTGCTGGACCGCTGCTCCCCCGAAGTCCGCAGGAAAAGGTCCACGTCGGGGATGTCGGGCCGCTGCAGATGGCGCGCGATCGTCGACTCGGTGATGCGGTCCGGGTTGAGCTTGCCCGCCGCAACCAGATGCGCGATTTCCCTTGTGGATTCCACGATTTCGGCTCGACCGCCATAATTCACGCAGTAATTGACCGTGATGACGTCGTTGCCCTGGGTCATGGCCTCCGCGACCGCCAATTCGTTGATGACGCTGCGCCACAAGCGCGGCCGCGAGCCCACCCACCGGATCTTGACCCCCATCGCCTTGAGGTTTTCCCGGCGCCGACGAACCACGTCGCGGTTGAATCCCATCAGAAACCGGACCTCCTCGGGAGAACGCTTCCAGTTCTCCGTGGAGAAGGCGTAAAGACTCAGCCATTTGATTCCGAGTTCGATTGCGCCGCAGACGATGTCGATGACCACCGCCTCGCCCATCTTGTGGCCTTCCACCCGGGCCAGCCCCCGTTGGGTGGCCCAGCGACCGTTGCCGTCCATCACGATGGCGACATGCACCGGCAAGCGGTCGGCCGGTATCCGGGGCGCGGCGGCCTTCGAGATGTGCTGCGGCGGCCGGCAGGGGCCACCGTCCACGGAGGGCGGCAGTACGGGAAAGGCGACCGGCCAGGTCGACCGGTCGGGGAAAACCGGATAGTCGTCGGGCGCGGGGGGCAACTGGGGGAAGTCGGCCGGCTTCGGTGCGCGCTCGGCCTTCCGGCCAGAGCCGCCGACCCGGACCCTAGCCACAATCCAGATCCTGCTCGACCAGCGCTGCGCGCCGTTCGGCGATGGTGCGGTCGGCGTGATACGTCCGTTCCACCAGCGGCAACGTTTTGAGCTGCCGCTCCAGATGCCATTGCAGGTGCGCGGCCACCAGCCCGCTGGCGTAGCTGCGGTGCGATTGCGGGGCCTTTTCGGCGAACTCCCAATCGCCGTCGTGCAGCGCGGACATCAGATCCAGCACGCCGGGCGGCGGTGTCGTCGAACCGGCCGGACGGCAGTGTGTGCAGACGCTGCCCCCGGCGCCGACATGAAACGCGCGATGCGGCCCGGCTGTGGCACACCGGGCGCACTCGGTCAGCGCCGGCGCCCATCCGGCGATGCCCATGGCACGCAGCAGGTAGGCATCCAGCAGCAGGTCCCGGGACCGGCGGCCGTCGGCCACCGCCCGCAACGCGCTCACCGTGAGCCGATGCAGGACCGGGGCGGGGGCCCGCTCCTCACCGGCGAGGCGTTCGGCGGTTTCCAGCATCGCGCACCCGCAGGTGTAGCGGCCGTAGTCGCTGACGATGTCGGTGGCGAACGCGTCGATCGAGACAACCTGGGTGACGATGTCGAGATTGCGGCCGGGATGCAGTTGCGCGTCGATGTGCGCGAACGGTTCCAGCCGCGCGCCGAATTTGCTGCGGGTGCGACGAACGCCCTTCGCCACCGCCCGAACCAGCCCGTGATCGCGGGTTAGCAGGGTGACGATCCGGTCGGCTTCGCCGAGCTTGTGCTGGCGCAACACCACCGCCCGGTCTCGATACAGCCGCATCACCATAGTTTTGCACCCCGCCGCGACAATGCTGGTATCCGCGCCGGTTAGTCTCGTACCCCGTGATTGGCGCTTCCGAGTCAGGCCCTGGATCCGTTTTCGGATCCGGTGGCCAGCGCCTGCCCACACTGACTGACCTGCTCTATCAGCTGGCCAGTCGCTCCGTGACTTCCGTCACACTGGTGCGCCGGTCCCTGCACGCCATCCACTCGAGCCAGCCGACGTTGAACGCCTTCCGTGTGGTGCTCACCGAGTCGGCGCTCGCCGACGCGGCGGCCGCCGACCGACGGCGGGCGGCCGGAGACACGGAGCCGTTGCTGGGCATCCCGATCGCGGTCAAAGACGACGTCGACGTTGCTGGAGTGCCCACCGCCTTCGGCACCGAGGGATACGTCGCGCCCGCCACGCACGACGCTGAGGTGGTTCGCCGCCTGAAGGCCGCGGGCGCGGTGATCGTCGGCAAGACCAACACCTGCGAACTGGGTCAGTGGCCGTTCACCAGCGGACCCGGGTTCGGCCATACCCGCAACCCCTGGTCGCGGCGGCACAGCCCGGGCGGCTCGTCGGGGGGCAGCGCGGCCGCGGTGGCCGCGGGCCTGGTCACCGCGGCGATCGGCTCCGACGGTGCCGGCAGCATCCGCATCCCCGCGGCGTGGACGCACCTGGTGGGCATCAAGCCGCAGCGCGGCCGCATCTCCACCTGGCCACTGCCCGATGCGTTCAACGGCATCACGGTCAACGGCGTGCTGGCCCGCACGGTGGCCGATGCGGCGTTGGTGCTCGACGCGGCTTCGGGAAACGTCGAGGGCGACCGTCACAAGCCACCGCCGATCACCGCGTCGGACTATGTCGGCATCGCGCCCGGTCCGCTGAACATCGCGCTGTCAACCCGGTTCCCGTACACCGGTTTTCGGCCCCGGTTGCATCCCGAGATCTTGGCTGCGACGCGGGCCGTGGCCAAGCAACTCGAGCTGCTCGGCCACAACGTGGTTCCGGGCAATCCCGACTACGGCATGCGGCTGTCGTGGGATTTTCTCGCCCGATCCACTGCCGGGCTGCGGGATTGGCAAGAGCGGCTGGGCGCCGGGGTGATCCTCGACCCCCGCACGTTGTCCAACCTGCGCGTGGGCCACGTGCTGGGTCAGGCGATCCTGCGCACCGCGCGCCGGCACGAGGCCGCCGCCCAGCGTCGGGTGGGTTCGATTTTCGACATCGTCGATGTCGTCCTGGCGCCGACCACCGCCCAACCGCCACCGTTAGCGCGCGCCTTCGACCGGTTGAGCAGCTTCGGCACCGATCGCGCGATGATCACGGCGTGCCCGCTGACCTTCCCGTGGAACGTGCTGGGCTGGCCGTCGATCAACGTGCCCGCCGGGTTCACCTCCGAGGGGTTGCCGATCGGCGTGCAGTTGATGGGGCCGCCCAACAGCGAAGGCATGCTGATCTCGCTGGCCGCCGAACTGGAGGCCGTGTGCGGATGGTCGACCAAGCAGCCGACGATGTGGTGGAACGCCGAAACGGGCACGCCGTCGGCGGCCGGCACCCCGCCGCCGCGAAAATGAAATCCCAAGCGAAACCGGGTAATTGAGCGCTGCGCAACGACCCGACGGCCTCAGCGAAAGGGTGAGCGGCGGCGACCGCGACTCCCTTTCGAGCAATTCGTGGTCGCTGAGACCCTCGCATAGCCGGTGACGACGCTAACTGCGCATGGGTCATGCGCGACGGCTACCCGTCGCGCATGCCATCAAACTTCAGAAACCCAGCCGACCAAGTTGTTTGGGGTCGCTCTGCCAATTCTTGGCGACCTTGACGCGCAGCTCCAGGTAAACCTTGGTGCCCAGCAGCTTCTCGATTTGGCCGCGCGCCGCGGTGCCCACCTGTCGCAGCCGGGTGCCGCCCTTGCCGATGATGATCCCCTTCTGGCTGTCGCGCTCGACGAAGAGCACAGCGTGCACGTCGATCAGGTCGTCGCGGTCCTCCCGGGGGCTGACTTCGTCGATGACCACCGCCAACGAATGCGGCAGCTCGTCGCGAATCCCCTCCAGGGCGGCCTCTCGGATGAGCTCGGCCATCAGGACTTCCTCGGGTTCGTCGGTCAACTCGCCGTCGGGGTAGTACGCCGGGCCCTCGGGCAACGCGGCGGCCAGCACGTCGATCAGCACGTCGACCTGCGCCCCGGTGGTCGCCGACACGGGGACGATCTCGGCCGAGCCGCCCACCAGCTCACTGACCGCGACCAACTGCGCGGCCACCCGGTCTTTGGGCACTTTGTCGATTTTGGTGACGATGGCCACCAGCGTCGTCTTCGGTGCGGTCGAACGGATTTGGTCGACGATCCACCTGTCACCGGTACCGATCGCCTCGTCCGCCGGGATGCACAGCCCGATCACGTCGACTTCGGTGTAGGTGTCGCGCACCAAGTCGTTGAGCCGTTTGCCCAGCAGGGTGCGCGGCCGGTGCAGGCCGGGGGTGTCAACCAGGATGATCTGAAAGTTCTCCCGGTGCACGATCCCGCGAATGGTGTGGCGGGTCGTCTGCGGTCGCTTCGAGGTGATCGCCACTTTGGCGCCGACGAGCGCGTTGGTCAGCGTCGACTTGCCGGTGTTCGGCCGGCCGACGAAACACACGAAGCCGGAACGGAATTGGGTCATAATGCCGAACGTGCACACAGTGCGAATTTTGGGCCGCCGTTGCGCGGTGGGCGCACGCTCGGAGTCATAGCGGGTCCGCCCCGTCGGAGCCGTTGGACGAACCGTCGCGCTCGGCTGGGCTGAGCAACACAGTGCCGATCCGTACCCGCCCCCGGTGGTCGGTGCCGCCTTCGGCCTGGAGCCGCAAGCCATGCGAAACCACCTCGGCGCCGGGCAGCGGAACCCGGCCCAGTTCCAGGGCGAGCAGGCCGCCCACGGTATCGACGTCGAGATCGTCGTCGAATTCCACACCGCACAGCTCACCGAGGTCTTCGATCGGCAACCGCGCCGAAACGCGGAAATGCTTGTCGCCCAAGTCTTCTATCGGCGCCGTCTCGGCCTGGTCGTACTCGTCGGCGATCTCACCGACGATTTCCTCCAGCACGTCTTCGATGCTCACCAGGCCGGCTATCGCACCGTACTCGTCGACGAGAAGAGCCATGTGGTTGCGGTCGCGCTGCATTTCGCGCAGCAGCGCATCCAAGGGCTTGGAGTCCGGCACGAACACCGCCGGACGCATCACTTGCGCCACGGTGATGCCCCGGCCACCGTCGCCCGACAGAAAGCTCTGCTGGACAAGGTCTTTCAGGTAGACGACGCCGACGATGTCGTCGACATTCTCCCCGATCACCGGGAGCCGGGAATGCCCACTGCGCACCGCCAGGTTCAACGCTTGACTGGCAAGCTTGTCGCTTTCGATCCAGATCATCTCGGTGCGCGGCACCATCACCTCGCGGGCCGGGGTGTCACCGAGCTCGAAGACGGACTCGATCATCCGGCGTTCGTCGGCGGCGACCACGCCGCGCTGCTGGGCCAGGTCGACAACCTCACGCAGCTCGATCTCGGATGCGAACGGCCCGTTGCGCAAGCCGCGGCCGGGGGTCAGCGCATTACCCAGAACCACCAATAACCGGCTGAGTGGCATCAACAACCACGAGATGAGCCGCAGCGGAACGGCCGTCGTCAACGAGATGGAATACGCGTGCTGGCGGCCGAGGGTGCGCGGGCCGACCCCGATGACGACGAAGCTCGTCACCACCATGGTGGCCGCGGCGCCGAACAAGGCCCAGTTCAGGCCGAAGTTGTCGTACAGAAACAGCACCAGCAGCACGGTCGCCGTGATCTCGCAGGTGATCCGCAGCAGCACGACGAGATTGATGTAGCGCGGCCGCTCAGCCATCACCTCGGACAGCGACACGGCGCCCGGGCGCTCCTCACGCACGAGCTCCTGGACCCGGGCCAGCGACACCGTGCTGATGGCGGCGTCGATCGCCGCGAATAGCCCGCCGAACGCGATCAGCGCCATCGCGCCGAGCAGCCAAGAGACGCCGGTCAATTGGCGGAAGACCTTGACGTGGTGACGGACTCCCCTACGTCGTCGTCGCTCCGTTTTCTATTGAGGGCCCAGGCGGTAAGGCACACCACCAGCCCCAACACCCCGAAGCCCAGCGCCGAGGGCCACCAGGGTTGGGCGGGTTGGGCGGGCTCCTCGTGCGGGCGAACGGCCAGCACCACCAAATAGTTGCCGTCGTCGGTGGGCCCCACGCCCGGCAGCGACTGAGTCTTGGTCACCCTGATTTGCGCGCTGGCGCTGCTGGAGTCGTTGACCTGACCCCAGGCCAAGGTGACGTCGTCCAACAGGAAGATGGTGTCGCGGCTGCCCGCCGGCTGGCTGTCGTCGACGCCCACCACCGCCCCCTGGCCGACTTCCACGGTTTCGTTAGCGGCGGGGACCGAGACCAAGACGTTCTTGTACACCTTCGCGGGCTCCGGCGGCTTGTAGTCAGGTGGCGGCGGTCCGTTGAAGCCGTCCGGCGGTGTCGAGCCGCCGCCGTAGAAGCTGCCCGCGGCCACATAGCCATCGCTGACCGCGGTGAACGGGTACACGCCGACGGTGGCCGCATCGAGCACGATCCGCGCGCCGGCCGGCAGGTATGCCTCCCGGTAAGCACCGCCGTAGAAGTAGCGGAACGTCATCGGCTGATTGAGCGGGTTGTACAGCGCCGGGCGGCGATAGGCGTCGTCGTAGTCGAGGTAGTCCCAGTGGCGGGGCCGGACCAGCCGCTGATTGTCGATCTTGAGGACGTCGACGTTCTCCCTGTGTGTGCTGACGACGTTCTGCACCCGCTGGTTGAAGTCCAGCTGGGTGGGCGGCTTGGGCGGGTCGGCGGGGTTGACGCGCGTCGCCGGTGCGGCCTTGGCCGTCGCGATCGCCTGCGGCGGCGGCTCCAGCCCCCTCGGCGGTGCCACCACCGGAACGTTTCTCGGCGCGTCGGGGCCCGCCGCACCGATCGTCGGGACGGTGTTCGCGGGCGGCAGATTTGGCGGAATGAGCGGTGGCGCCTGCACGGGCACGGTGCTTGGCGGCACGTACGGCGGAACCTCCGGAACCCGCACCGGCGCCTGGCTAGGGGGCGGCTCGGCCCGTCGGGGCGGCGCCGATTGGGAGCACACGTTGGACGTGTGATACTGCGCCACCAGATACTCACACCACTGGCAGCTGGTGGGGTTCGACCCCGCGCCCGCGCATGGAGCCGCCTCTGCCACACCGATCGTGGTGGCCACCACCGAGAACGGTGCGAAAGCTATGGCGGCTGCGGCCGCGATCCCGAGTGTTTTTCGTCGGCTCAATTGTCGAAATACCTTGACTTGTTCAGCAATCGGAGATCCCGCTCCTGCTGGCGGTCCTGGCGGTAGGCCTCGACTTGGTCGGCGACCCACTCTTCGAGCAACCGGTCCTGAAGGGCGAACATCTCCTTCTCCTCGTCCGGCTCGCCGTGGTCATAGCCCAGCAGATGGAGCACGCCGTGGATGGTCAGCAGCGCCAACTCGTGGCCCAGGCTGTGCCCCGCGGCGGTCGCCTGCCCGGCCGCGAATTCGGGGCACAGCACGATGTCGCCCAGCATCGACGGTCCCGGCTCCGGGGCGTCGGGGCGGCCACCCGGCTCGAGCTCGTCCATCGGAAAACTCATCACGTCCGTCGGCCCGGGCAGATCCATCCAGCGCACGTGCAGATCGGCCATCGCGGCGGTGTCCAGCAGCACCATCGACAGTTCGGCCGCTGGGTTGACGTCCATCTTGGCGATGACAAACCGTGCGACGCTGATCAATTCGGTTTCGGAGACGTCAATGCCCGACTCGTTGGATACCTCAATACTCATGGATGCTCACGGCCCATCACCGGCGTCCGCGGGATCCCGACGCCCGCCGACCCGCCCGGTTCATCGACAGCCCGGGCTCTTCGAATTTCGCGTAGGCGTCGACGATTTCCGAGACCAGCCGGTGGCGCACGACGTCCACACTGGTCAGCTCCGCGATGTGGATGTCCTCGACGCTGTCCAGAATCTCGATCGCCGACCGCATGCCCGACCTGGCGCCGCCGGGAAGATCCACCTGGGTGATGTCGCCGGTGATGACCATCTTCGATCCGAAGCCGAGCCGGGTGAGGAACATCTTCATCTGCTCGGCGGTGGTGTTCTGCGCCTCGTCGAGGACGATGAACGCCGAATTGAGGGTGCGGCCACGCATATACGCCAGCGGCGCCACCTCGATGACCCCGGCCGCCATCAGCTTCGGGATCAGCTCGGGATCCATCATGTCGTAAAGCGCGTCATACAGCGGCCGCAGATACGGGTCGATCTTCTCGCTCAGGGTGCCCGGCAAAAAGCCAAGGCGCTCACCGGCTTCCACCGCCGGCCGGGTCAGGATGATGCGGGTGACCTGCTTGGTCTGCAGCGCCCTGACCGCCTTGGCCATCGCCAGATACGTTTTCCCGGTGCCGGCCGGGCCGACCCCGAAAACGATGGTGTTGGCGTCGATCGCGTCGACGTAACGCTTCTGGTTGAGCGTCTTTGGCCGGATCGTCTTTCCGCGCCGCGACAGGATGTCCAGGGTGAGCACTTCGGCCGGCGACTCGTTGTCGGTGCCGGTCAACATGGTGACGCTGTGGCGGACCACCTCGGGTGTCAACGGCTGACCGTTGGCGACGATCGTGACCAGCTCGGAAATCGCCCGCTCGGCCATCGCGACGTCGGCCGGCTCACCCGAGACGGTCACGGCATTGCCACGCACGTGCAGGTCTGCGTTCAGGCTGCGTTCCAGTGCGCGAAGGTTTTCATCTGCCGAGCCCAACAAGCCGACGACGACATCGGGCGGAACATCGATGCTGCTGCGTACCTGGGCGTTGGCCTGGAGGCCTCCGGCTGCGTCAACAGCGCTGGTCTCGCGGGGCGTCACGTGGCTCTCGATGCCTGCTTTCTCGGCTTGTCAATGGCTTGCTCGGCTGCCTAAGTCTACGCCGGGGCCCCCGGTTGGTCAGCTTTCAACCGCGTATTCGACGGCGGGACCCCCGAAATTAAAGGCTGAAAACTTCGGCCCACCGTGGGGTGAGCACGCCGAGCGCGCCCAGCGCCACCGCCGCGGCGGTCGACGTGCGCAGCACCTGGGGGCCCAGCCGCACCGGCACCGCCCCCGCCTCGGTCAGCGCGGCGATCTCTGCCGGCGCGATGCCGCCTTCGGGGCCCACCACGAGAAGTATCGAATTCGCGCCGGCGACATCGATATTGCTCAGCGGGCCGGTGGCCGACTCGTGCAGCGCCAGCACCACCGCTCCCGCGGCCACCTCGTCGCGGATCCGCTGGGTCAGCTCCGCGGTGGACAGCACGCCGTCGACGGGCGGGATGTGTGCCCGACGGGATTGCCGGGCCGCCGAACGGGCGACGGCACGCCACCGGCGCAGGCCCTTGTCCACGCGGGCGCCCTGCCAGCTGGCCACACACCGGGCCGCCTGCCAGGCCAGAAACGCGTCCGCGCCTGCTTCGGTGGCCAATTCGATGGCCAACTCCGACCGCTCCGACTTCGGCAGCGCCTGCACGACCGTTACCGGCGGCCGCCCGGCCGCGACGCTCCATCGCTTCAGCACCCGGGCGTGCAACCCGTCGCGGCCTGCGTGCTCGACCTCGCAGTGCGCCAGGCCGCCGGCACCGTCGCCGAGGACGAGGCGCTCGCCGGGGCGGATCCGCCGCACGGTGGCGGCGTGGAACCCCTCGTCGCCGGCGAGGACGGCCAGCGCGCCGGTGTCGGGCAGTTTGTCGACGTAGAAGAGGGTCGCGACCATGTGCGCGCCTGTTGAGACCCGCGGCTAGCGCCCGGTGAAGGTTTCGCGCAGCCGGCTGAACAGCCCCCCGCCGGCGTGCGTCGAGCGGACCTCGGGCACGTCACGGCTGCGCCTGGCCTTCAGCTCGCGCAGCAGTTCGGTGTCGTGGTGATCCAGCCGGCTGGGCACCACCACCTCGACGTGGACGTGCAGATCGCCCCGGGTGCCCGAGCGCAGGTGCGGCATCCCGTGGCCACGCAGCGTGATGACCGAATTCGGTTGCGTGCCAGGCGGAATGGTGACATCGCTGATGCCGTCCAGGATCGCGTCGAGGGTGACCGAGGCGCCCAGCGCCGCGTCGACCATGGGCACCGACACCGTGCAGTGCAGGTCGTCACCTTCGCGCACGAAGACGTCGTGGGCCTGTTCGTGAACCTCGACGTACAGGTCACCGGCCGGCCCTCCCCCGGGTCCGACCTCGCCCTGAGCGGCGAGCCGCACGCGCATGCCCTCGCCGACCCCGGCGGGGATCTTGACGCTGATCTCGCGGCGGGCCCGGACCCGGCCGTCGCCCATGCACTGGTGGCAGGGATCGGGGATGACGACGCCGACGCCGCGGCAGGTGGGACACGGCCGGGAGGTCATCACCTGGCCCAGCAGCGACCGCTGCACCGTCTGTATCTCGCCGCGGCCGCCGCACGTGTCGCAGGGGACCGGCACGGAATCACCGTTGGTGCCCTTGCCCTGGCAGCGGTCGCACAACACCGCGGTGTCGACGGTGACCTGCTTGGTCACCCCGGTCGCGCACTCTTCGAGGTCGAGCCGCATCCGCAGCAGCGAGTCCGAGCCCGGCCGCACCCGGCCGATGGGACCGCGGGAGGCCGCGCCGCCGCTGAAGCCGCCGCCGAAGAAGGCCTCGAACACGTCGCCCAGACCGCCGAAACCGCCGCCGAAACCGCCGCCCGCCGCGGCGGCGTTTTCCATCGGATCGCCGCCCAGGTCGACGATGCGTCGCTTCTCGGGGTCGCTCAACACTTCGTAGGCGACGCTGATCTCCTTGAATTTCGCCTGCGCGCCCTCATCCGGGTTGACGTCGGGATGCAGTTCGCGCGCCAGCTTGCGATACGCGCGCTTGATCTCCGCGTCGCTGGCGTTCCTGCTCACCCCGAGCAGCCCGTAATAGTCGCGTGCCACGCCTGACTCTCCTAAACCTGGTCCTTATCCCGCGCCTGCGCATCCTGCGGGTGCGCGTTCACCGAGCACCCAGGACTTCGCCGATATAAAGGGCAACCGCGGCGACGCTGGCGATAGTTCCCGGATAGTCCATCCGGGTGGGCCCCAGCACACCCATTCCGCCGAACACGGTGTCGGAGGTGCCGTAGGCGGTGGTCACCATCGAGGTGCCGGCCATTTGCTCGGCGGCCGTCTCATGGCCGATGCGCACCGTCACCTTACCGGCTTCCTGCTGGGCCGCCAGCAACCGCAGCACCACCACCTGCTCTTCGAGCGCTTCCAGGATCGAGCGCAGCGAGCCGCCGAAATCGGCGGCGTTGCGCGTCAGGTTGGCGGTCCCGCCCATCAGCAAGCGTTCTTCGGTGTGTTCCACCAAGGACTCCAGCAACACCGTCGCCGAGCGGCCGACGGCGTCGCCCAGGCCGTCGGGGGCGCGGAGCTGGCCGGCCAGGTCGGCCACCGCGATCGAGGCCGCCGACAGCTTCTTGCCGACCAACGCCTGGCCGAGCATCTCGCGCAGCTGGGACAGCTGGTGGTCGTCGATGACGTCGCCGAGTTCGACGACGCGCTGATCCACGCGACCGGTGTCGGTGATGACCACCATCAGCAGCCGGGCCGGGGTCAGCGCGATCACTTCCAGGTGGCGCACGGTGGACGACGTCAGCGTCGGATACTGCACCACGGCCACCTGGCGGGTCAGCTGGGCCAGTAGCCGTACCGCCCGGCGCAGCACGTCGTCCAGGTCGACGCCGGATTCCAGAAAGTTCAGGATCGCGCTCCGCTCGGCCGACGAGAGCGGCTTGACGTCATGGAGCCGGTCGACGAACTCGCGGTAGCCCTTCTCGGTGGGCACCCGCCCGGAGCTGGTGTGCGGCTGCGCGATGTAGCCCTCGGCCTCCAGCACCGCCATGTCGTTGCGCACCGTGGCGGACGAGACGCCCAGGTTATGACGCTCCACCAGGCTCTTGGAACCGATCGGTTCCTTGGTGGCAACGAAATCGGCGACGATGGCGCGCAGCACCTCGAAGCGACGGTCGTCGGCACTTCCCACTCGCTGTCACCTCCCTGCACCGCGCTGACCGGTTCATTTTACGGGTCTCCAGCCGTGCTAACCGTTACCAGCAGCCGTTGCCGGGCCCCCGGCGGCGGGCATCCGACGACGGCCGTCGGGATTCGGGCGGCATCGACGCTGGCGACGCTTCTTCCGGCTAGCCTGTCTGGCATGGACCGGTCGGGTCACAGCCACGCGTCGGGGAAGATCGGGCGATGATTTTCAAGGGCGTGCGCGACGGCAAGCCGTATCCCGAGCACGGGCTGTCCTACCGGGACTGGTCCCAGATTCCGCCGCAGCAGATCCGGCTCGACGAATTGGTCACCACCACGACTGTGCTCGCGCTGGACCGCCTGCTGTCGGAGGACTCCACCTTCTACGGCGACCTCTTTCCGCACGCGGTGCGGTGGAAGGGCGTCACCTATCTCGAGGACGGCCTGCACCGGGCGGTCCGTGCGGCATTGCGGAACCGCACCGTGTTGCACGCCCGGGTGTTCGATATGGACATGGCGCCGGGGGCGCCCAGATAGTTCGGTCACGTTTGCGCGGCGCCGGGTGTCGACTTAGTGAGGACGTTGGTTCACACCGCAACTTGCTAGGAGGATCGCCATGTCTCGGTTGCAAGGGGTCTCCGACCGCGACGCCGGCCTGGGCGCCAAGATCGCCTTCTTCTTCACCAAGCGCAAGCTGGCGCAGATGACCGGCCTGGAAACGGCCGGGATGCTGGAACCGCTGCGGATGTACGCGCACATCCCCCGGCTGCTCAACGCCTACGGCAAGCTCGAGCAGGCCGAGTCGAAGCTGGACATCCTCAGCCCCCGCCAGCGCGCGCTCGCGGAGCTGAAGTCGGCTACGACGGTGCGCTGCGAGTACTGCATCGATCTCGGTTCGCAGATCGCCCGCCGGTGGGGCATCACCGACGAGGAACTGCTCGCCCTGGCCGACTATCGAGACGCCGCATGCTTTTCCGACGTCGACAAGCTGATCCTCGAGTACGCCACCGCGATCAGCCGCACCCCCGTCGAGGTCAGCGATGAGCTTTTCGATGCGCTGCGTGCGCATTTCGACACCGCTCAGCTCGTCGGGCTCACCCACGTCATCACGCTGGGCAATCTGCGCGCCCGCTTCAACCTCGCGCTCGGGATCGGCTCGTCCGGCTTTTCCGGCAACCGGGTCTGCGCCCTGCCTGAGACGCACGGTGGCAGGTGATCGTGGATGCGTCGATGACGGCGCGTTTCGAGGCGGCGCGGCCGCAGTTGGGCGCGATCGCTTACCGCATGCTGGGCTCGATCGACGACGCCCAAGACGCCGTGCAGGAAGCGTGGCTGCGGCTGAGCGGCACCGCCTGCGACGGTATCGCGAACCTGGACGCGTGGCTGACCACCGTGGTGGCCCGCATCTGTTTGAACATGCTGCGCGACCGCCGGGGCCGTGGCCGGGAGGAACCGGCCGTCGTCCTGCCGGATCCGATCGTGGAAGCCGAAGGCGAATTCGACCCCGAACACCGCGCCATGCTGGCCGACGCGGTCGGGCTGGCGTTGTTCGTGGTGCTGGACACGTTGGCGCCGGAGCAGCGCCTGGCGTTCGTGCTGCACGACGTCTTCGCCGTGCCGTTCGACCAGATCGCACCCATCGTCGGCCGGACGCCGGAGGCCACCCGCAAGCTGGCCAGCCGGGCACGCCGACGCATCGAGGAGGCCGATCCGGTTCCCGACGGCGACGTGGCCGCCCAGCGGGAGGCCGTCGACGCGTTCTTCGCGGCCGGCCGCAGCGGGGACTTCGCCCGCCTGGTGGCGGTGCTGCATCCCGACGTGGTGCTGCGCGGCGACTTCGGCCACGGCACCGCCGGTTTCCGCGCCGAGGGCGCTCCCGCCGTGGCGAGGCTGGCCCGCTCCTATGCGGGTCCGGACCGCGAGGTGCGCGCCGCGACCGTCAACGGGGCCGCCGGAGCGGTCATCTTCGTCGCCGGGCAGGCGAAGGCGATCATGGGGTTCGTGGTGCGCGACGGCCTGGTCGCCTCGATCGACGTGCTGGCCGACCCCGCCCGCGTCGCCAAATCAGCCCTGCGCGCGCTGCGCGCCGATCACTGACCGGCGGCCTGCAACAACTCCATCGCCGACGCGCGGGACAGCACCCAGCCACCCTGGTTGACGAACGTGACGTTCTGGGTGACCGGCGACGTCAGCTTCGGACCGGAGACCGCGACGTCAGCGGTGGCCGAACCGGCCGCGGTCGGCTGGATGTTCGTGACGCCGAACGACAGGGGCAGGTCGCCATTCTTGGCCGCCTTCTGCAGCTTCTTGTCGGCGACGTGCGCCTCGATCCCGCTGATGCCGCCCTGCACCAGGTTGCTCTTGCTGGAGAAGGAGACAGTCGGGTCCGCCAGGCTGTTCAGCACACCGGTCAGCTGGTCGGCAGTCGGAACGTCGGCGGCCGGAGCCGGATCCTGCGGCAGTGGCGCGCCGACCGTGGCCAGCCGCACCTGATCCATCGGCGCCGCGATTGAAGCCACGCCGGCGGCGCCCCCGATGACGGCGAACGCTGCCACGCTGGTGGCGAGCAACTTAACGGTTTTCATGTTTCCCCCTTGTGGACACGGGTCTCGACGGATTCCACGCATTCTCGCGTGGCGTCAACGCGCCTGTTACTCCTGTTGTTTCGCGTGTCGGCACGGTCACGTTACGACCGCGCCATGTGAAGACAACACGCTCAACCTGTGCGCCAGCTGTGTGGCCGCCCAGAATCTGGCGGCTAGTTCGTCGCCGTCGCGGCCTGTATGAGGGCGATGGCGGCGTCGTGCTGCAGGATCCAGTTGCCGCCTTGGTTGACGAACACCAGGTGCTTTTGCACCGGCCCGGCGAACCTCGGACCCGAGATGGCCACGTCGGCCTGGGCCATGTTCGGGCCTGCGGGCGCAATGTTCGTCACGGCGAAGGTCTCGGGAAAGTTCCCATTCCGGTAGGCCTTTCGCAGATCGTGGTCGGCGACGTGGCCCTCGTCGGGACTGATGCCGTTCTCGACGAGGTTGTTCTTGGTCGTGTACGAGACGCCCGGATCGGTGGCCTGGTTGCACAGGTTCGACAACTGATCCGGGGTCGGCAGGGCTCCCGGGGCCGGCGGCGGCGGTGGCGGGTCCTGCGGCAACGGCGCGCCGAGCGCGGCCAGCTGCACCTGATCCACCGGTGCTGCGACGAAAGCGCCACCGGAGGCTCCCCCTACGACAGCGAACGCCGCCACGCCGGTGGCAAGAGTTTTCATTGTTTTCACGTTTCCCCCTTCGATACGCATGGACCGTGGCGGGATCTGGACGATCCTGCGCCCAACACGGTCACGCGCCCCCACGGATGATGGGTGTAAGTGTGCCTCCTGGCACTGGCATTTGTGTCTCGGGCCGGTCACGTTACGGCGACGCTACGGCGGCGGGCACTGCCGCGGCGTCAGGTCAGCGTCGCCTGACCGACTCCTGCAGACTCTTCGGCCGGACGTCGGTCCAGTTCTGTTCGACATAGTGCAGGCACTCGGCGCGGCTTGCTTCGCCGTACACCATGCGCCAGCCCGCCGGGGTGTCGGCAAAGCTCGGCCACAGGCTGTGCTGGTCCCCGTCGTTGACGAGCGCCACGAACGCGCCGTGGTCGTCATCGAAGGGGTTGACGCTCATCGGGTCTCCTTGTCGTGTGCTTGGACGGGCCCGCTAAGCCCACGGTGGAACCCAATACCCGGTCGGACAACAGTCCCAGGCAGCTGAGGTTGGGAAATCCGGGCCCCTGCGTCAATCCGGACAGGTTGGGCAGGAACAATTTGGGGGCGACGTCGGTGACGGCCAGGTCGTAGCCGATCGCTTCCTGCAGGCTGTCGGCGGTCAGCGGTCCGCCCAGCCCGAGTTCCAACAGGTCCAGCACGTCCTGGCCGAACAGCGAAGTGAACCACAGGGCGTCGGCGCCGGAGCCGTCGATGACCAGATCGAAACCGTGCACCGTCTCGAGGTTTTCACTCCCCCGGTTGGTGGACAGCGTCAGCCGGATCTGCCCGTCCCGCCCCACCGCATGGGCCACCCGGCCCCGCAAGTGGCGGATGCGGTCGTCGGCCAGCAGGGCCTCCTGCACGTTCGCCGAGAACACCCCGCGGTCGGTGCGGGCCAACGCGTCGCGGCGTTCGGCCAGCGTCAGTGCGCTCCAGTCGGTCGGATCGGAAAACAGCGAGTTCTCGAAGAAGCTCTCCCCGCGCGTGAACAGCGTCACCTGCGGCGAGATGACCGTGATGGTCGAAACCCGGTGCCGGAACAGTTCATTGAGCATCGACGCCGCCGTCTCGCCACCGCCGATCACCGCCACCCGCTCGGCGCTGATTCGGTCGTGGCCCGCGGCGCGGTCCCAGAACTGGGCGATCGACAGCATGCGCGGATTGCCCGGCAGCAGCGACTTTTCGGCCTGGCCGGGCCCGGTGATCATCAAGGCGTCGGCATGCACGGTGGTCTCGTGGGTCTGCAGCCTCCAGTGCTCGCCGCTGACGGCCAGCCGTTCGACCTCGCCGTGCACCACGTTGAGGCCGATCTGCTCGGCTACCCACCCCAGGTATTGGCTCCACTTGCGATGGGTCGGCGCGGGTCGGCCGCGGTCGATCCATTCGGCGAAGGAGGCCGTGGCGATCAAATAGGACTGCCAGCTGTAGCGGGTCATCCGCTCGTCGAGTTCGGCGTTGCGGCGCGGCACCAGGGCGGAGCGGTATGGAAAACCCACATCCTTTTCCGGGCTGGTGCCCAGCCGGTGCGCGCCGTCGGTCCAGCCGCCGCTGGCTTGCCAGTTGGCCGCGACACCCGTGCGTTCGACGGCGATCACCTCGGGGACATCGATGCCCATGTCTCGCAGCGCGGACGCCTTGGCCGCGACGGCGACCGCCTTGGCCCCCGCGCCCAGGATCGCAAGTGTGCTCATGTCACCGTCTCCCGTAGCGATTCGATCCAAAGCTGTTGCAGTTCAGCTACATCGATGCCATCGAGAATGTCGGGCAGCGTGCGCCACTGCGCGGCCAGCACACGCTGTCCGTCGAACGTCAGCATTGCGGCCACGATGGTGAGCTCGTGGCGCACGGCCAGATCCGGTTCCGGCTGCGGCGATACCCCGGCGAGGAGCTCGCGCTCCAGCGTCAGCCCGGTGCCGCCGCCGGCGTGCGCGGCACCGAGGTAGTTGAGCAGCAGTTGCGGGGCGGGCAATGGGGCGAGTCGTTCGGCGGTGTCGGCGCGCAGATAGCGCAGCAGCCCGTAGTCGAGTCCGTCGCCCGGGATGGCCGCCAGCTGCTCCCCCACGTCCCGTGGGTCGGACGATTTCACCCGCATCGGGTAGATGGAACTGAGCAGCCCGACGGTGTCGCCGGTGTCGATGGTGTGCGCACCGCGCCCGTCGACGAGACCGTCGGCGCGCCCGTGTGTTTCCAGCGCCAGCAGGGGCGGTGGCGTGGGTTGGTTGCGCGAGTGCCGCCACCGCGTCACCGTCGCCGCGGTGGCGGCTACCAACAGGTTTGGCAACGGCAGGCCCGAATCCAGCAGCCGGCGGGTGGTGTCCGCGTCGGTGGCGATCATGCGGACGTCCAGATCGCGCGCCCGATCGTGGCGCGGATCGACCCGTCGGGCGCCGAGGTCGGGATCGTCGCCGTCGGACTGGGCGGCCCAGAATTGCACCGTGTCCAGCCGGTGAGCGCGCTCGGTGAGCGCGCCGGCCCAGCGCCGGTAGCTGGTGTGCTCCCGGACCGGTACGGGCGAGTGGCCGGTGGCCAAAGCCCGTAAGGCGGCATCGAATTCGCCGAGAACCACGCGCCACGACGCCGGGTCCATCGCAAGGACGTGGGCGCTCAACAGCAGGACGCCCCGCCCGGTCGGGGGGCGAAGCCACACCGCGGCCAGCAGCGCTCCCCGCTCCGGGTCGAGACGGTCGACGGCCCGTGCGACGTGTTCGGGAACCACCGCATGCAGGTCGCCGGCCACCTCCACCTCGGTGAGGAGGTCGGTGACGGCCCCGGCGGGCCCGCCCGGGATGAGGGTCATGGTGGCGCGGTGCAGGCGGGCGCGCAGCGCCTCGTGCCCCTCCACGATGCCGGCCAGCGCGGCCGCCAATTGCTCGCGGGTGACGCTGGCGGGCAGGCGGATGGCTTCGGTCTGCGCCAGCCGGCGCGGCTCGCCGTATTCGTAGAGCCAGCGGCCGTTGGGTAACACCGGCATGGGTCCGGTGTTGTCTTCGGCATCGCCCGTGGCGGAAACGGTTTCGGAGTCGATCGCCCCTGCCAGCTCGCGAATGTTGGCGCACTCGAGGATGAGCCTGGCGCGCAGGGAGATTCCCCGCGCCCGGGCCGCCTGGACCACCGAGAGGGCCGTGATGCTGTCCAGTCCCAGCTGCAGGAAATCCGCGGCGACGTCGACCCGTGGCTGATGCAGGAGCTCCGAAAGTAATTCGGCCAGTGCGGCTTCGGTGGGCGTTTGGGGTTCCGCTTCGGCGGAAACCGCCTCCGCGGCGTCGAAGGCGCTCAGCGCGGCCTCGTCCAGCTTGCCGTTGACCGTCAGCGGAATTTCGTCGACCGTGATGATGCGCTGCGGAATCATGTAGCGCGGTAACCGGGAGCCGAGCGCACCGCGCAGCTCGGCCGGTGTCGGCGGATGCGGCGCCGCGTCGGAAATCACCACGTAGGCGGTCAGCCGCGCCACTCCTTGCAGCCGGCGCACCAGAACACCCGCGTGCTGTACGGCGGGATGGGATTCGAGCGCGGCCGCGATCTCGCCCGGCTCGACGCGGTAGCCGCGGATCTTCACCTGCGCGTCGGCGCGGCCCACATACTGCAGCGAGCCGTCGAAACCCCGGCGCACCAAATCGCCGGTGCGGTACATGCGTTCGCCGATCGTGAACGGATCGGCGACGAACCGCCGGCCGGTTTCGGCCGCGCGACCGAGATACCCGCGGGCCAGCTGGTCGCCGGCCAGATAGAGCTCGCCGGCCGCCCCGCAGGGCACCGGACGCAGAGCCGAGTCCAGCACGTAGCCGCGGGTGTGCCGGGTGGGTCGTCCGATCGACGGCTGGTCATGCTCCGCGATGGCGGCCACCACCGCCTCGACCGTGGTTTCGGTCGGGCCGTAGCAGTTGTAAGCCGCCATTCCCGCGCGCGCGCATTCGGCGCGGATGAGGGCCCAGGCCGGTTTGCCGAGCGCTTCCCCACCGAGCGCCAGCACCGCCAGGGGAACCGTGCTGAGCAAACCGCATGCCGCGAGTTGGGCAAACATCGACGGGGTGGTGTCGATCATGTCGATACCGTGTTCGGCGATCGCGGCGACCAGCGCCTCGGGGTCGGTCTGGGTGGGCTCGTCCACGACGTGCACCCCGTGGCCGCCGAGCAGCGCGATCAACGGCTGCCAGGCCGCGTCGAACGCGAACGACCACGCGTGCGCGATGCGCAGCGGCCGGCCCAGTCGGGCGGCCGCCGGCCCCAACACGTTGTCCAGATGATCGTCGGCGTAGGCAGCCACCCCAGCGTGAGTCCCGATGACGCCCTTGGGTTCTCCCGTCGTGCCCGACGTGAAGACGACGTACGCGGCCTGCCCGGGCGGCACCTCGACCGGGCGGAAGTCGGTGCCCGGATGTTCGCCGGCCGCGAGCCACTCCGCGTCGACCACAATGGAAGCGCCGGATTGGCGCAGGATCGATTCCACCCGGTCCGGGGGCGTTCCCGGCTCCATCGGCACGCACATCCCGCCGGCTTTGAGCACCGCCAGCATCGCGACGACGTACTGGTGCCCCCGGGAAAGCCGGATCGCCACCGGGGTCTCGGGCCGCACCCCGGCGTCCGCGAGCCGGGCGGCCAGGCCGTTGGCGAGGGTGTCCAGTTCGCGGTAGCTCAGTGTGCCGCCCGCCCAGCTGACCGCGGGGTTGTCCGGTGTCCTGCCGACGACTTCGGCGAATCGCGTGTGGATGCCGATCGCCGACGCGGCCGCCGCGGCGGGCGGCGGTACCATCTCGTCCTCGAAGAGGACGCTGACCTGGCGCAGCGGACGCTCCCAGTCGTGCAACAGCCGCTCGGCGGTGAGGAGCACCCGCTGGCCGAAGGTGGCGGCGGGGATGGCGCCCAGCGCACCGTCGATCACTTCGACCAGCACCACCAGTTCACCGCCTTCCATGTGGGCGCCGATGGTGACCGGGAAATGCGACAGGTTTTGTAGCGCGGCCGGCCGGAATGTCGCACCGGCGGCGGTCAATTCGGTACCGGCGGTCAGTCCGCCCAACGGGAAGTTCTCGTAGACCAGCAGGGTGTCGAACATCTCCCCGACCCCGCCGAGCGCCCGCAGTTGGGCGTGCCCGACATAGCTGTGCTCACGCAGCAGCGCGGCGTTGCGCTGCACCGCGCGGCATTGCTCACCGACGCTCGCGGCCGGGTCGAGCCGCACCCGCATGGGAACGGTGTTGATGAACAAACCGATCATGGTCTCCACGCCGGTCAGTTCCGGTGGCCTGCCGGACACCGTGACCCCGAAAACCACGTCATGGGCGTCGGTCAGCCGGGACAACATCAGCGCCCATGCCACTTGCATCAGGGTGTTGACGGTGACGCCGCGGGACCGGGTCTCCTCGACCAGTCGCGCGGTGGCCTCGGCCGGCATCCGCAGTTGGGTGGTGCGGGGCAGCCCGGGCCGCCGGTCCTCGGCCGAGCCCAGCGAAGCCGACAGCAGCGTAGGCCCCGGGAGGCCCGCCAGGTGCCGGCGCCAGACCTGTTGGCTGGCTTCCGGATCGCGACTCTTCAGCCAGCCGATGTAATCCCGGTACGGCCGCGGGGTGCCGGGCAGCGCCGACAGATCACCACCGGCCTGGTAGAGGACCATCATCTCGTTGACGAACACCGGCAACGACCAACCGTCAATCACGATGTGGTGGGCGGTGAGCACCAAACGCCATTGCGCGCACGGCAATTCGATGAGCAGGAAGCGGATGGCCGGTCCGTGCTCCAGGTCGAACGGTCGTCGACGTTCACCAGCCTCCAGCGTCTGCACTTCCTCGGGTGCGGCGGTGACGGTACGCCACGGCAGGTCGACCCTAGCCGGCACGATCTGCACCGGGCGCGCAATGCCGCGGCTGAAGAAGCTGGCCCGCAGATTCGGGTGTCGCCCCAACATCTTTGTCGCGCAATCACGTAACAGTGCGACGTCGAGCGGGCCGGAGACGTCGGCGGCCATGCCGATCACATACGGATCGTCGGCGCCGCCATCGGCGAATTCGGCGAGTGTGGTCAGCGAATACAAGCCCTCTTGCAGTGGGCTCAGCGCCATCACGTCCTCGATGTCGGGCGCGACATCTCTGGTAGCCGTCATGGCGTACTGCCGCGCGACGACGACCAAAGCTGCGACACGGCGGCCAGATCCTCGGCAGACAGCCCGGAGGTGCTCATGGGCTCGAACCGGGCGTCGCCCGGCCCCTCG
The DNA here is from genome assembly GCA_963820045.1 of uncultured Actinomycetota bacterium. Classification (GTDB taxonomy): domain Bacteria; phylum Actinomycetota; class Actinomycetes; order Mycobacteriales; family Mycobacteriaceae; genus Mycobacterium. The sequence goes on along the minus strand of CAWFYN010000004.1, from coordinate 169,546 downwards.
AGCTGCTCGGTGTCGGTCTGTGCATCGCCCAACGCATCCAAAGCCGCCGCCAGCTGCTGCACCGTCGGGTTCTCGAAGATCATCCGCGGGCTGACCGCCAAGCCGGCGGCCCGAGCCCGCGAGGCCAGTTGCACCGACAGGATGCTGTCGCCCCCAAGGGCGAAGAAATCGTCGAAGCGGCCCACCTCGGGCGTCGCGAGCAGCTCGGCGAACACCTTGGCCAGCGCTCGTTCGGTGTCGGTGCGTGACGGTTCGAGCCGTGCGCTGGTGCTGATCGCCGGCCGCGGTAGCCCCGGCCTGTTCAGCTTGCCGGAGTCGGTTTTGGGAAGCGCGTCGAGGACGGTCAACGACGAGGGCATCATGTAGCCGGGCAGCGTCGTGCCGACCGCGGCGCGCACTTCCGATGCGAACGCGGCCTTTTGGGCGTCATCGACAATCGGCCGATGCGGCACGACGTATCCGGCCAGCGAGGTGCCGCCGTGCGCCTCCCAGGTGCGAGCCGCCGCGGCGGCGACGCCGTCGACCCCCGCCAGCGCCGCCTCGACCTCGGCCAACTCGACCCGGAAACCGCGCACCTGTACCTGGTGGTCGGCGCGGCCGACGAATTCGAGTCGGCCGTCCTCGGTCCAGCGGGCGAGGTCGCCGCTGCGGTACAGACGCGAACCGGGTTGGAGGGCATACGGATTGGCCACGAACCGGGTGGCGGTCAGACCCGACCGCTCCCAATAACCCCGGGCCAGTTGGTCGCCCCCGTAATACAGCTCGCCCACCACCCCGGCGGGCACCGGGCGCAGGCCGTCATCGAGCAGGAAGGCGTCGGCTCCCGGGACCGGCCTACCCACCAGCGGATTCGGCAACTCCAGCCGCCCGCGGGACACCGCACCCGAGGTCTCGGTGGAACCGATGTTGTTCAATAGCTCGGTGTCCGCGCCGGCGCACACCGACGCCAGCCGCTGCAGCAGCGCGGGGTTCACCGGTTCTCCCCCACACACCAGCCGGGACAGCGCTCGCAGCGCGTCGGGCCTGCTGTCGGCCAGGGCGGAGACCAGGCTGGGCACCGCGGTCACCTGGGCAACCGAATGCCGATTCATCAACTCCCCGAGGGCTTCCGGGTCCCGGTGCTCGACATCGTCGGCGAGGATCATGGTGGCACCCGCGGCGAGGCCGGCCAGCATCTCCATCCCGCCCTCGAGGAACGTGATCGAGGCCTGCGCCAGGCGCACGTCGTCCGTCCTCGGCGGGTAGTGCCGAAGCTGCCAGTCGAGCCGGGCCGCCATCGATCGATGGGTGCCCAGCGCTCCTTTCGGCTTGCCCGTGGATCCCGACGTGAAGACCAGATACATCGGGTCGTCGGGGTGCGGCAGGGCCAGTTCTTGCGCCCGCGGATCGACGTCGCCGTCCTCCACCGCGGCGCGCACCTGCGGGTCATCCAGCGAAATCACCTCAACCCCGGAGACTTCGGGCATGCCGGCCGCCGCCTCGGCCGTGGCCACCACCGCCAGCGGTTTGACGTCGTCCAGCATGAACTGCTTGCGCGCCCGCGGGTAGCCGGGATCGATCGGGAAGTAGCCGCCGCCGGCCTTCATGATCGCCACCAGCGCCACCACCAGGTCGATCCTCCGCCGTGTCGACAGCCCGACCAGCGACCCCGGTCCCACGCCGCGCCGGGCGAGCAGCGCCGCCAGATTGTCCGAATAGCGGTGCAGCGCAGGATAATCGATCTGCTCGTTGCCGCAGCGCACCGCGACCCGATCGGATCCCCAGCTTCGGCTCGGCTGCAGCAATTCCGGAATGGCGCGCGGTCGGTCGTGCGGCGGCTGCTCGCCCCGGCTCCAGCCCTCCACTATCCGGCACCGCTCTTCAGCGTCGGTCAACTGCACGTCTCGCAGACTCTGATCGACGTCGGCGGCAAACTCGGTGACCACCCGAGTCAGCCAGCCGGCCAACCGCTCGATGGTGGCCCTGCGGTAGAGCTCGGTGCGGAAGATCAGGTTGCAGTTGTACCCGATGCCCCCCGAGCCGTCGGTGCGGAAGAAATTGACGCTGAGATCGGCGTGCGCCATGTCGAAGACCGGGTCCAGCGAAGTGCACACCGTGTCCTGTTCGCCGCCGGCCTCGGGGGCCTGCTCGATCACCCGCGTGGCGGGCAGGTGGTCACGGACGTGCACGACGACCTGAAACAGCGGGTTACGCGACAGCGAGCGCACCGGGCTGACGCTGTCGACCACTCGGTCGAACGGCAGGTCCTGGTGGGCGTAGGCCGCCAGCGCCGTCTCCCGGGCCCGAGTCAGCAGCGCACGCAGCGTCGGGTTGCCGGTCAGGTCGTTGCGCAGCACCAGGATGTTGACGAAAAAGCCGATCAGTTGGTCTAATTCGGCCTCGGTGCGCCCGGCGACCGGGGTGCCCAGCGGGATGTCCAGGCCGCCACCGGCCTTGTGCAGCACCACGGCGACAGCCGTTTGCAGCAGCATGAACTCGGTGATGCCCAACTCGCGGGACAGCTCGGCGAGCCTGGCGCGGGTGGCCGCGTCGATGCGGAAATCGACGGATTCACCCTCGCCGCTGGGTACCGGCTGCCGCGGGAAGTCGGGCCGCAGCCCGGTGTCCTCCGGTAGCCCGGCCAGCTGCCGGTTCCAGTACTCCCGCTGCTCGACGACAATCGGGGACTCCTGGCCGCTCGCAGTGGAATCCAGGCCCAGGAACGCTCCCTGCCACGCCGCGTAGTCGGCGTACTGCACACGCAGCGGCGCCCACGCCGGGGTTTCCCCGGCCCGCCGGGCCCGATACGCGGTCATCACGTCGGCGAACAGCACCCCCGCCGACCAATGGTCGGAGGCGATGTGGTGGACCACAAGGGACAGCACGTGCTCGGCGGCGTTATCGGCGGTGTGCAGCACCGCGACCCGAACGGGCAACTCGCTGTCCAGCTCGAAGCAGTGCCGGCGCTCGGCGTCCAGTTCCCGCTGCAGCCAGGCATCGTCGGGCCCGGTCGCGCGGCGCGCGTAAACCTCCACGGCCGGCCCGACCACCTGGTAGGGCACGCCGTCCAACTCCACGTAGGACGTGCGCAGAATCTCGTGCCGGGCGACGACGTCGCCGACCGCGGTGACCAGGGCCTCGATGTCCCACGGTCCGGTCAGTTTCGCGGCGAAGGGAATGTTGTTGACCCAGCTGGGCCCGTCGACGCGGTAGGCGAACCAGCTGCGCAGCTGCGACGCCGACAGCGGCATCGGCTCGTCGTGGGCGGTCGCGATCAGCTTGGGCCGCGATCGCCTGAGCTCGCCGGAACTGAGCTGGTCGACCCGCTCCGCCAGCAGGCCCACCGTCGCGAGCTCGAAGACGTCCCGGATGCCAAGCTCCACCCCACAATCCGAGCGAATTGCGGTGACCAGCTTGGTGGCCACCAGCGAGTGGCCACCCAAATCGAAGAACGAGTCGTCGACCCCCACCCGGTCGTGGCCGAGCAGCGCGGAAAACAGTGCGGCGATGCGGCGTTCGGTGGGAGTCGTCGGTTCGCGGTATTCGGCGCCCGCCTCGATCTGCGGCTGGGGCAGGGCGGCGCGGTCGATCTTGCCGTGCGCCGTGATGGGGATTTCGTCGAGCGCCACGTACGCCGCCGGCGTCATGTAGTCCGGCAGCGCGGCGGCGACGCGGGCGCGGATGCGCTCGACCTCAACGGTTTCCGGGCTGCCGCCCTGGGCCGGCGTCACGTACCCCACCAGGTTCTTGCCCAACCGGGGCAGGTCCACGGCCAGCACGACCGCTTGCCCCACGCTGGGGTCGACCGCGATGGCGGCGGCGATCTCGCCCAGCTCAATGCGGAAGCCGCGGATCTTCACCTGCTCATCGGCGCGACCGACGAACTCGATATCCCCGTCGGCGTTGCGGCGGGCCAGGTCGCCCGAGCGGTACAACCGGCCGCCCGGGGTGAACGGGTCGGCGACGAATCGTTCGGCCGTCAGCCCGGGCCTGCGGTGGTATCCGTGCGCGACATGCGTTCCGCCGATGTAGATCTCGCCGATCACACCGGCGGGGACCGACCGCAGCGCGTTGTCGAGTAGGTGCACCTGCGTGTTGATCTTGGGACGCCCGATGGGCACCACCCGGGTGCCCTGGGCGCGCTCCACCGGGTAGCTGGTGCAGTTGACGACGGTCTCGGTCGGTCCGTAGAAGTTGTACAGCAGCGCATCGAAGGTCGCGTGGAACTTGTCGGCGATCTCGCCGGGTAGCGCCTCGCCGCCGATGGGCACGCGCCGCAGGGTGCGCCACTGACCGACTCCGGGGAGTGACAGAAACAGCCCGAGCAGCGACGGCACGAAATGCATCGAGGTGATGCCCTCGCGGCTCAGCAGATCCGTCAGGTAGCCGATGTCGCGCAGCCCGTCGGGGCGTGGAATCACCAGGCGGGCGCCCATGATCAACGTGCCGAAGATCTCGCCCATGGACACGTCGAAGCTGGGCGACGCGACCTGCAGTAGCCGGTCGGTTTCGTCGACGTGGTACTCGTCACCGAACCAGACGAAGTACTCGGCGATCGGCGCGTGGGGCACCGGCACGCCCTTGGGTAACCCGGTCGAACCCGACGTGTAGATCAGGTAGGCGGTGTTGTGCGGGCTCAGCGGCCGGACCAACTCGGCGGGGGCGGTGACCGGGTATCGCGACAGCCCGATAACCGGCTCTCGCAGCACGAGTTTGGCGTCGGCATCTTCCAGGATGAACGTGAGCCGATCCTCGGGGTAGGTCGGGTCCACGGGCAGGTAGACCGCGCCGGACTTCAGCACGCCCAGTGCGGTGATGACCAATTCGGGCGACTTGTCCAGCAACACCGCGACGCGGTCCTCGGTGCCGATGCCCCGCTCGATCAGCCAGTGCGCCAACCGGTTCGACTCTTCGTCGATTTCGCGGTAGGTGTATTGGCGGCTCTCGTAGACGACGGCAACCGCGTCGGGCGACAGCGCCGCTCGGCGGGTGACCAGCTCGGGCAAGGTGGCCGCGGGGGTTTCGAACCGCTCACCGTTCGAGGCCCAGCGCAACCACTCGGCGTCGTCGGCGTCCATCAGCGAGCACGCCGACAGAGCCGAGTCGGGGTTCTCGAGGGCGTTGTCAAGCAAGACGGCGTAGTGCCGGAGCAGTTGATCCACCAGCTGCTGATCCAGCACCTCGACCAGGTACTCGGCTTCGACCAACCCGCCGCTCGAGCCATCCCCGGTACGGTCCAACTCAATCATGAAACTCAGTGGTAGCTGGTTGAAACGGCCGCGCAGCTCCCCACGCTCGCACCGCACCCCGGGCGGGCGGAAGCCGGCGCCGTCGGGCTCTCGCTGCCCGAAGCTCACCCGGGTCATCCGGTCGGCGCCGTGCCGGCGATCGGGATTGGACTCGCGCACCAGCCAGTCCAAGTCGGCGCGCGAATGGGCGAAGGCACCCACCGCGCCGTCCCGGGTGTGGGCCAGCAGCTCTCGGAACGTCCGGTGCGGCTCCGGCCGTAGCCGGATCACCACCGTGTTGCCGTAGTAGCCGATGGCGGCTTCGGTTCCGACGCCGCGGTTGAGCACGGGGGCGGCGACCAGGAAGTCGGTTGACTGGGTGTAGCGGTGTACCAACGCGCCGAAGGCGGCCATCAGCACCATGTACGGGGTAGCGCCTGTTTCCCGCGCCAGCGCTGTCGCCCGATCCACGGTGGCCGCCGACAACCGCGTCGTTGCGCGTTGCGCCCGCCAGGTGCTCGGCACCACCGAACCGTTGGGGCCCGGAAGTTCCAGCGGTTCGGGCAGATTCGCCATCAGGGGCCGCCAGTATTCGAAGTCCGCGGCGGGATCCGCGGCCTCGTCCGGCGCAGGGGCCGCCGCCGCCGGTTCGGCGCCGAAACCCTGCGGATCGGTATAGGCGCGGGTCAGGTCGGCGAAAAACGGTGTCCACGAGGCGTCGTCCCAGGCGACGTGATGGGCGGTGATCAACAGCATCAGCTCGTCGGCGGACAGGCGGGCCACCGTCACCCGCAGCGGCGAATCCTTGGCCAGGTCGAAGGGCCGGCGGAAATCCCGCTGCGCCAGCACATCCAGCCGCAGCCGCCGCGCCTGGTCGGTCAGCCCGGACAGGTCGTGTTCGGCCCACGCGGGCCGTAGCTCCGCGCGGATAACCGGATACGGGTCGCCGTCCGCGCCGATGTCGTACGTCGTGTGCAGTACGGGGTGCCGCGCGGCCACGGCGTCGACCGCGCGCCGCAATCGTTCACTGTCGACCGTGCCGGTGACGCGATAGGAGACACAGACGTTGAGCAGCGCGCTGTCCGGGTCCACCGATTGCACGAACCACATCCGGTGCTGGCCCATGGACATGCGCGGCTCTTCGCAGGTCGCCACGGGCGCCTCGACGGCCGGCCTGGCCAGCCCACGTTCGGCGATCTTGCGGCGCAACAATTCCAGGCGCTCATCGTCGAGACGGGCGCTGGCTCCGGTGGTGTTTGTCACGCTGGGAGTCCAACCTTTCTCGCTTCGTGAGCGTCCAGTGTTCCGTCCGGGCGCGGCCCGCCGGTCGGACCGGCGCGCAACGTGTCGATCAGTTCGTTGAGGGTGATCCCGCCCAGCATGCGGGCGACGGGGACCGAGCTTCCGACCGTCCGGCGCAGCCGCTTACGTAGATCGAGCGCGAGCAAGGAGTCCACCCCCAGGTCGATGAGCGGCGCGCTCGGGTCGATCGAGACCGAGTCACCCAAGTGCAATGTCGCGGCGAGTTCGGCACGCACGACCTCGGCGAGCGGCTTGGCGGCGGAGTCGTCCGCCGGCGCGTCCGGGCCTGGTGACGCGCTGAACGCCGTTGGCATGCCCTGGCTTTCGAAGAACACCCCGAGTCGCTCGAAGTCCGCATCGAAGATCAGCGGATCGCCGTCGTAGCAGTACCAGCCCGCCTCGATTGCCAGCTCCGGCACCATCGCCATCAGCCCGGAGCGTTCGGTGCGCGCGATCTCGTCGGCCGCCACGACGCCGGCGGCCTGCCACAGTCCCCACCGAATCGCCGTGCCGTCACGGCCCCTGTTGCGCAGCTGGGCGACCAACGCGTCGAGCAGCCGGTTCGAGGCGGCGTAAGCCGCGTGGCCGTAGCCGCCCCATACGCCGAACACCGACGAGCAGGCCAGGATTCGGCAATCCGGCCGCAGCGGCCACAGCTCGGTCAGCAGCGCCAGGCCACGCACCTTCGCCGCGCACACCGTCGCCACGTCGGCGCCGGTCAGATCGGAACGGGAGCGGGCCTCGGCGATGCCCGCGGTATGGATCAGCAATGACGCGCCGGCGTGCAGGGGGGCCAGGGCGGCCAGGGCGGCCGGATCGGTGATATCGCAACGCGGCGCGTGCACCTCGGTGTCGTGGTTTTCGGTGAGCCGGCGCAACGCGTCCCGGTCGATACCGTTGCGGCTCAACAGCGTGACCGTCCGCGCACCGCGCTCGATGCAGTACCGCGCATACTGCAGGCCGATGGCTCCGCTGCCGCCGGTGATCACCACGTTGTCCAGCGCGGCGGCGTCCAGCGGACGTTTGGTCGCCGAATCGCGGCACCGCCGGAAGGTTCGGACGTACCGCCGCGGCGATTCGCTGCCCCGCAGCGCGGCCTCGGCCGCCTCACCGAGCAGCACGTCGACGGCGGCGCGCGCCGTCGAGGCATCGACGTTTCGGTCCGACAGGTCGAGGTGCCCGAAGCTCTGGTCGGTGAATTCGAAGCCGACGCTGCGATGCATCGCGGCCAGCGCCGCCTGCGCGGGGGAGTCCGAGTCGTCCGGATCGATGTTTTCGGCGCCGGCGGTAAGCAGCCAGACCGCCCGACACCTCGGGCCGATCAGGGCGGCGTAGTCGGGTAGGCCCGCGTCTGGCCGGCCCGCGATCTGCTCGACCGCGGCGGCGGCGTCCGTCTCGTCGAGGACGGGGGCGATCACCGCGAGGATTTCCGCGTCGTTGGCCGGTACCACCCGGCAAGTGCCGTGGGCCTCAACGGCATCGATGAGCCGCTGCGTCAAGGCGTCGCCCGTCGGGGGGGCGGCGACGATGCCTATGTCGGCACCCGCCGCGGTCGCCGAGGTTGGTGATGTCACGTGCTGCCAGTCCTCGACCGCGACGGTGAGTGCCGGGGCCGGCGCCGTCGGAATCAGCGGTTCGGGTGCGGCCCAAAGGTGTACGGCCCGCATGGGCGCGTTGGGGAACCGGCGCAGCGGCGGCCGCACACCACCGGGGATCGCGTTGGCCCATTGGCAGCCGGGATCGGCGGTCGCCACGGTGGCGATGTTCGCCGCGAGCGAGTCGGTGATGGCCTGTTCGCGATGCCCCGACCCGACGACCACGGTCGTCTGCTCATCGATGAGGTCCGTGAGCGGATACAGCAGCGAGGGATGCGCGGACAATTCGACGAACGTGTTGGCCCCGAGTCTTTGCGCCGTAGCCACCGCGTGATCGAAACGCACGGTGTTGCAGAGGTTTTCGTACCAGTACCGGGAGAAGTCCGCGCCGGTGCCGACCTCCGCGCCGAAGGTCGATCCGACGAATCGCACGGGGCTGTCCCGGAATGCCGAGCGGGGAACCCGCTCGGCATACCGGGCGCGCAACGGCCGCAGGACGCTGGTGTGCCCCGGGTAGTCCACGGCCAGTTGGTGGGTGAACATGCCGCGTTGTCGTGCCAGCCGCACGGCGGCCGCGACGGCGTCGTGGTCACCGGACACCACGGTTGACGAGGGGCCGTTGACGGCCGAAACTTCCAGCCAGCCCGCCGTTTCGCCGATCAGGGTCTCGGCCTCGGCGATGCCGGCGCCGAGCACCGCCATGGCGTAGTGACCCGCCAATTGGTCGACGATGATGGCGCGGGCTGCGACCAAAGCGACCGCGTCGGGCAACGATATCGTTCCGGCGACATACGCCGCCGCGACCTCACCGAGGCTGTGTCCGATGGCGACTGCGGGGAGCACGCCGTGAAATCGCCACTCGTGGGCCAGGCTGACCGCGTGGGTGAACTGCGCTCCCTGTATTTCGGTGCGCGACCAGTTCTGGTCGAGTTCCCCGGTCAAGTAGGGCAACGGCGAGGCCAGCCCGGCGGTGAGGAACGCCTGGGCGCATCGGTCGGCCTCGGCCCGGTACGCCGGCAGTCGTCGGTAGGCCTCGGCGCCCATCGACTGCCATTGGTTGCCCTGGCCCGGAAACACGAAGGCGATGCACGGCGCGACGCCGCTTGAGCATTGGGTGACCAGGTGATGCTCTTCGCCGCGGGTCAGCGCGGACAGCCCCGAAGCCAGCTCGGCAGCGTCGGCCGCCCGGACCACGGCGCGATGTCGACGCACCCGCCGCAGCCGCAGCAGGGTGGACGCCACCGCCGCGGTGTCAGCGCCGGTCCGGCCCAAATATTCGAGGACGGCCCGGGCGTCCTGACCGATGAGCTCCTCGTCGTGCGCCGAAAGCAACACGGGCACGCGGCCGTCGGGCAATGGGGAGGTCAGCATCACGCGACCTCGGGCAGGGAGACGATGATGTGTGCGTTGGTGCCGGCGATGCCGAATGCCGAAACCGCCGCGATCCGTTGCCCGCGGACCGCGGGCCACGGGGTCAGGGTGTTCGCCAGGCGCAAACCCTGGCAGTCCCAATCGATTTCCGGGCTCGCGTCCGACGCGTGCAGGGTCGGTGGGATAGCCCCGTGCTCGGCGGCGACCACCACCTTGGCCAGCCCGAGCGCCCCGCTGGCGGCCAAGGCGTGGCCCACGTTGGATTTCACCGAGCCCAGCAGCGCACCGCCGCCGGGTGCCGTGTCGCCGTAGGTTTGTGCCAGCGACCGCAGTTCGGTGCGATCGCCGAGGCGGGTGCCGGTGCCGTGCCCCTCGACCATTCCGACCTCTTCGGGCCGAATCCCGGCCTGCGTCATGGCACGCCGGAACAGGCGGACCTGCGCATCGCCGCTGGGGGCGCTGAGCCCGGCGCTTCGGCCGTCCTGGTTGACGGCGGTGGCACGAACCTCTGCGACGACCTGGTGGCCCGCGCGCAGCGCGGCCGATTTGCGTTGCAGCACAAACATCGCCGCCCCCTCTGCCCACACCGTTCCGCTGGCCTGCGCACTGTAGGGGCGGCAGTGACCGTCGTCGGACAGTGCGTGTTGCTTGGAGAACTCGACGAAGAACCCGGGCGAGCCCAGCACGTTGACCCCGCCGGCCAGCGCCAGGTCGCAGTCGCCGTTTTGGACCGAGCGCACGGCGATGTGGAACGCGGCGAGCGCGGACGCACACGACGAGTCCACCGTCAGCGCCGGACCGGCCAACCCCAGCGTGTAGGCGACTCGGCCGGAGATCACGCTCAGCGCGGTTCCGGCGAGCAGATGGCCGCTGTGCGACGAGAAATTGGCCATCTGCGGCCCGTATCCGGTGGCCGATGCGCCGACGAAGCATCCCACGTCGTGCCCGGCCAGGTCGTCGGGGTTGATCCCGCTGTTTTCCAGGGCGCGCCAGGACACCCGGAGCACGACGCGTTGCTGCGGGTCCATCGCGACGGCCTCCCGCGGTGAGATGCCGAAGAACTCTGGATCGAACGTCGTTGCACCCGAGAGGAATCCGCCGCGATCGTGGATCTCCTTGAAACCGCTGCGCCGCGACCCGGCGAGCAGCTCGCGGACCTGCCAACCACGGTCGGCGGGGAATGGGCCCAGCGCCTCACGGCCGTGCGACAACAGCTCCCAGTACTTGTCTGCGGTGTCGATGCCGCCGGGCGCTTCGACGGCCACGCCGACGATCGCGACCGGATCGGACCCATCATGGAACATGTTGTCAGGCATCGGCATTCACCCGTCGGGCCACGGCCTCGATGTGCTCGTTGAGGTAGAAATGTCCGCCTTTGTAGAGGAACAACTCGAAGGCGCCTGCGGTGTGCTTCTCCCAGAGCCGCAACGCTGCGGGATCGACCCGGTGGTCGTCGCGCGCCCCCAACACGCGGATGTCGGCACGAATGCGGACGCCGGGAGCGCACTCGTAACGGTTGACCGCCCGGTAGTCGGCCCGCACCGCGGTGGCGAGCAGCTCCGCGAACTCTTCGTCGGCAAGCAGTTCGGGGTCGGTGCCGCCGAGATCGGCGATGTCGGCGAGCAATCCGTCGTCGGTGGTGGGAAGTTCCGGCATGGCGGCCACCGCTGACGGCGCCGGACCGGCCGACACCCATAGCCGGTGCACGACGGCGTCGTGGGATTCGGCGATCCTGGCGAACTCGAAAGCCACGACGGCGCCCATGCTGTGACCGAACAGCCGCAGCGGCCCGACCCGGGTCCAGGGCCCCGCGTCGAACAGGCCCCGGGCAAGGTCGTGCACGGTGTCGGGGGCCGGGTGGCTCAGCCGGTCCGCGCGCTGTGGGTACTGCACGATGTAGGTGTCGCCACCGGCGGCCAGAGCGGTCGCCAGCGTGCGGTAGCTCGCCGCCGCCGCCCCGGCGTGCGGAAAGACGACGGTCGCGCCGGCGCGTCCGCTCCTACTCGGCACGAATTTGATCCAGGGCGCGAACTCGGTTGGCATATTCAGCACGGGATCGGATGTCATTGCGCCGTCCCGGATTTCCCGGTTTGGGCAGAAGCCGATAGCACCGTGTCGGCGTCCATGTGGATGACTTCGAGGCACAGCTCGGCCACCTGATCCAGCCGCGCGTCGTCCGGTTCGCGGCTGGCGAGCAAATCGGCAAGTGCGGCAACGGTTCTGGTGGCGAAAATGTCGGCGACCATGATGTGGGGGGTGTCCAGCCAGGTCCGGATACGACCCACGGCCTGGGTGGCCAGCACCGAATCGCCGCCCAGCGCAAAGAAGTCATCGTCACGACCGACCTGGTCCGCGCCGACTAGCTCGCCGAGGAGCGCGGCGAGGGCGGATTCCAGCGGCGTCGATGGCGCGCGGTAGCCGGGCTGCTCGGTCAGCGAAACCGCGGCGCCCAAGTCGCGGGCAACGGCACGACGGTCGATCTTGCCCGCGTCGGTGAAGGGGACGCGCTCGACCAGCGCGACGTGACGCGGAATCATATGCGCCGGAACGAGTTCGCCCATCAGGTCCCGAATCCCCTCGGCGGTCAGCTCGACACCGCTGGAGCTCTCCGGGCAGACCGCACCGGCCAGCACGTCGGCTCCGCCGGAGCCGGGCAGGAGGGCGGCGATCGCGATGGCCACCCCCGGCAGCCGCCGCAACGCGGCCTCGATCTCGCCGAGTTCGACGCGATATCCGCTGATCTTGACCCGGTGATCGGCGCGGCCGACGAATTCGAGCGTGCCGTCGGACCAATACCTGGCCAGGTCACCGGTGCGGTACCACCGTCGCCCCGCGTGCTCGACGAAGCGTTCCGCGGTGAGATCCGGACGGCCGCGGTAGCCCCGCGCGATGCCGCGACCGGACACCCACAGCTCGCCGGCGACCCAGTCGGGGCAGTCGTCGCCCGCGTCGTTGACGACGCGGCAGGCGTTGTTGGTAAGCGGCACACCGTAGGGCAGGGCGGTCCAGTCCGACGGCAGCGTGTAGGGATCGGCAACCTCGAATATGGTGTTGTGGACCGGGGTTTCGGTCGCGCCGCCCAGGCCGGCGAACCGCAGGTTGGGCGCCTCGGTGCGCAGGCGGCGCGCCACCTCGGGTCGCACCCAGTCCCCGCCGGTGGGAATCACCCGCACCGACGACAGCCTTCCGCGTCCGACTTCGATCAGCATCTCCAGCCAGCCGGGCATGAAGTGCAGCACGGTGACGTTGTGGGTGTCGATCAGCCGGGCCCAGGCGTCGGGGTCGCGGCGCTGGGCTTCGTCGACCACCACGATCGACCCGCCCGTGCGCAGCGTGACGAAGACGTCCATCACCGAGATGTCGCCTTCCAGCGTGGAAAGGGCCAGGCATCGATCCGCGGGGCCGATCTCGAAGTGGCGGGCGATGAATTCCACGGTGTTCATCGCGGCGTCGTGCGTCACCTCGACGCCCTTGGGCTCGCCGGTCGAGCCGGAGGTGAACAACACATAGGCCAGCCCGGCGGGATCGATTCTCGAAATGTCGGCGGCGGCGGGCGGCTCACGCAGCACATCGGCGAGGGTCAGCTCGGGAACCGGCAATTCCAGCCGCTGCCCACCGCACGCCAGGGCCAGGCACACCGCGCCGGTTTGCAGGATGCGCTCCGCGCGGTCGCGTGGCTGGTCGACGCCGATGGGCAGATAAGCCGCACCGATACTCAGGATGCCCAGCAGCGCCGGCACCTGCTCGGCGGTCTTGGGGCCCATCACCGCGACCGTGTCGCCGGCGCCGACGCCGGCCGCGCGCAACGCGGCGGCCACCGCCAGCGCCTGGTCGCGCAACTGCGCGTAGCTGAGGTCACCGGAGCCGGCGAATATCGCGGGCGCGTCGGGCCGCCGCTCGGCTTGCCGGAAGAACCCGTCGTGCAACGCTTCTCCGCTGGGCTCGGCGGTGCGGCCATTGACTGCGTCGCGCACCGCGCGCGGCGGGTCCGGCAGCGGCGACGGCCCGGGCGCATCCCAGCTGTCGTCGGCGGAGGCCAGCCTCAGCAGTTCGTCGATGTGGTAGGCGAACATGGCGTCGACGACGCCCGGGGCGAGGATGCCCTCGCGCACATCCCAATTCACCAGCACGCCGCCGTCGAACTCGGTGACCTGAGCGTCGAGCAGCACCTGTGGGCCCTGGGAGATGATCCACGCGGGTGTGCCGAATTGGGCGGTGACCTCCCGGCTGAACAGTTCACCCAGTCCCAGCGCGCTGGTGAAGACCACCGGCGCCAGCACCTGGGTGCCGCGGTGGCGGCTGAGGTCCCGGAGCACCGACAGCCCGGGGTAGGCGGAATGGGCGGCGGCGGTGCGCATCGCGTCCTGCACGGCCTCTGAGCGCCGCGCGGGAGTGTGCGCGCCGGTGAGGTCGATGTCGAGCAGCAGCGAGGAGGTGAAGTCGCCGACCAGCGAGTCGACGTCGGGGTGCAGCGGCTGGCGCCCGAAGAGCGGCACGTTCAACAGGAACCGGGAGGTGGTCGACCAGCGCGCCAAGGCATTGGCGAAGGCGGCGGCCAGCGTCATCGCCGGGGTGACCCCGCGGGCCTGGGCGCGCGAAAACAGGGTGTCGCGGGTTTCCGGGTCCAGCCAGTGCCAGAGCCGGGTGCTCCTGTGCGAGCTGCGGTCACCGGTGACGGGCCCCCTGGTTGGAAGCCGCGGCGGGTCCGGCAGCTGCGGAATGCGCTGCGCCCACCACTGTCGGGCGGCGATGCGGGCCCGTTGCGGCCGCGCCTCCTGCGCATCGATGGCGTGGCGGTACTGGCGATAGGTGTAGCTCAATGCCGGCAGGTCGTGACCGAGGTACAGGGCGGCCAGGTCGGCCATCAGCGTGCGATAGCTCATCGCGTCGGCGGCCTGCATGTCCAGATCGACGTGCAGGCGCGAACGTCCGCCGGGCAGCTGCGTCAATGCGAGCTCGAACATCGCGCCGTCGAGCTGTTGGTGGGATTTGGCGTCGCGGATGCCCGTTAGCCGCTGATCGACCTCATTACCGTCCAGGTCGCGCAGGTCTTCGACCGCGACCGGGAATGGGTCGCCCACCCCCGTCGCCGCGATGCACTGGGTGCCGTCGGGCAGGAATTGCACCCGCAGCATCGGATGGCGCCGGGCCAGCGCCGTGGCCGCCGCGCGCAGGCGCACGGGATCGATCGGGCCGCCGTCGAATTCGACGTAGAGGTGTGCGGCCACCCCGCCGAGCTGCAGATTGTCCTGGCGGCCGACCCACATCGCGTGCTGCATCGGCGCCAGCGGGAAGGGTTCGCCGGCCGCGTCCTGCGGCTGGGCGGGTGGGCCCTGCTGCTCGGCGGCCTGGGCCGGCGGGTGGGCGGTTACCAGCTCGGACCAGGCCTCGATGGTCGGAGTGGCGGCCAGCGCGGCGAAATCCACGGCGATGCCCCGACGGCGCCAGCGGCCGGCGAGGGTCATGATCCGGATGGAGTCCAGGCCCTGGCCGATGAGGTTGGTACTTGGGTGAACGTCGTCGACACCGACGCCGAGCAGTTCGGCTACCTCCGCCCGGACGTCTTCCGAGCGCGCCGAGGCACGCACCACGAACCCTCCCTGAATTAGCACAGGCTGCCCTAAGTTTTTGTTACCCTATCCTTACTCACGGATCGCCGCTACCACGCCCCCCGCCTGAGGACTCGATGACCGCGAATACACGGCGGCCCCTGGCCGGGGCCCTCGAAGGGTTCATTCCGTTTCCCGCCGAACGCGCCGCCGCCTATCGGGCGGCGGGCTACTGGGCTGGACGACGCCTGGACACCATCGCCTGCGACGCGGCGCGGCGCTGGCCCGACCGAATGGCCGTGCTCGACGCCGTGGGCGGCGCGGGCATGAGCTATGCCCAGCTCGATGAGCGCGCCGACCGCGCCGCCGCGGCACTGAGCGGTCTGGGCATCGCGCCGGGCGACCGCGTGCTGTTGCAACTGCCGAACGGTTGCCAGTTCGCGGTGGCGCTTTTCGGGCTGCTGCGGGCGGGCGTCATCCCGGTGATGTGTCTGCCCGGACACCGTTCCGCCGAGTTGGCACATTTCGCCGCCGTCAGCCACGCCACCGGATTGGTGATTCCCGATGCGACAAGCGGTTTCGACTACCCGGCCATGGCGCGCAACCTTGTCGGGCACCATCCGACTATCGAGCACGTCATCGTCGACGGCGACCCGGGCCCCTTCACCTCGTGGACGCAACTTTGCGATCAGGCCGCAACCGCGCCCCCGGCCCCGCCGAGCGATCCGGGATCGCCTGCGTTGCTGCTGGTTTCGGGCGGCACCACCGGCACCCCCAAACTCATCCCCCGCACCCACGACGATTACGTGTTCAACGCGACCGCCAGCGCGCAGCTGTGCCGGCTCACCGCCGACGACGTCTATCTGGTGGCGCTCTCGGCCGGCCACAACTTCCCGCTGGCCTGCCCCGGGTTGCTCGGCGCGATGACGGTGGGCGCCACCACCGTGTTCGGCACCGACCCCAGCCCCGAGGCCGCCTTCGCCGCCATCGAGCGCCACGGCGTCACGGTCACCGCCCTGGTGCCGGCCCTGGCCAAACTGTGGGCGCAAGCCTGCGAGTGGGAGCCGGTGACACCGAAGTCATTGCGGCTGTTGCAAGTTGGCGGGGCAAGGCTGGAGCCCGACGATGCCCGCCTGATCCGCACCACGTTGACCCCGGGGCTGCAGCAGGTGTTCGGGATGGCCGAGGGACTATTGAACTACACCCGCCTGGACGATCCACCCGAGCTAGTCGACCATACCCAGGGCCGACCGTTGTGCGCGGCCGACGAATTGCGCGTCGTCGGCGCCGACGGCCAACCGGTGGCACCGGGCGGGGAAGGTGAGCTGCTGGTGCGCGGGCCGTACACGCTCAACGGCTACTACCGCGCCGAGCGCGACAACGAACGCTGCTTCGACCCCGACGGCTTCTTCCGCAGCGGTGACCTGATCCGGCTCCGGCGGGACGGCTATCTGACGGTGACCGGGCGGGTCAAGGACGTGATATTCCGTGCCGGTGAAACCATCTCCGCGGCGGACCTCGAGGAGCAGATGCTCAGCCACCCGTCGATCTCCTCGGCGGCGGCGGTGCCGCTGCCCGACCCATATCTGGGCGAAAAGATCTGCGCGGCGGTTGTTTTCACCGGTCCGGCGGTGACGCTGGCGGAACTGAACGCCTACCTCGACCAGCGTGGCGTGGCCGCCCATACCCGGCCCGACGTGCTGGTCCCGATGGCAACGCTGCCGACCACACCGATCGGCAAGGTCGACAAGAAGGCGATAGCCGGCCAGATGTCGGCCCACCAAGCACCGGCGCAGCCGAGCTGACCGGACCCGTGTTACCCGATGTCCTTGGCGCGTAAGGCGTTGAGGAGCCTGTCCATCACCGCGCCGGCATCCGCGCGGGCTTGGCGATGATCGTCCGCGCGGGCAATGTAGAGCGTCGCCTCTCGCAGCGCCCCCATGACCGTCAGGGCCGTCGCCTCGACGGGCTGGCGCGGGATACTGCCGGACTCAATGGCGTCGGTGAGCAGCGCTGTCACGAATCCGATGTTGTATCGGTGCCCGATATCGCTCCAGCGTTGCCATCCCAGCACCGCCAGGGCCTCCAGCAAGACGATGCGTTGAACCTCGGGATCGGCGCACGCGTCCAACCAGAGGCCCGCGCAAAGCCGCATGATCTCGACCGGATCGGATTGCCCCGCCGCCGCGACGGCTTCCCCCATTCGGGCGGCCATCTCACCTTCCACTTGCTCGAAGACCGCCGCGAATAGCTCTGTCTTGTCGGCGAAGTGGTGATACAACGCGCCGCGCGTGACTCCCGCGTCGCGCACGATCGTCTCCAGGGATGCCTCGGCGAATCCCAACGATGCAAACAGGGGACGGGCGGCGCTGATCAACGCTCCGCGCGTGTCGGCTGCCCGCTCGGCCTGTGTGCGGCGACCATCCTGCGCCATGCCACCCTTACCTTTCACACCCTACGTATGCATTCTCATACATACCGTATGAAGGTCGTGGGAGGTTCGACCACAGGACGCGGCGTCGTTCAGAACACCCTGAGCTGTCGGATGATCTCCAGGGTCGACGGGTCTCCTTCGGCCTGAACGCCCAACCCTTCCCAGGTGCCGCGTTGGGTGACCCAACGCACGAAGGCTTGCGAATCCGACGTGATGCGCGCGGCCACATCGGCCTGGGCGCCGACGTGCAGGGTGCGGGCGCACAACCCATCGAGGCGGATCTCGACACCGACGCGTAAGTCGTTGAGCAGGTGGGTGTTCTGCTGTGGCAGCGCCGCCGCGATCCAGTCAAGCGTGGGGGCAAGCCGTAGCTCGTCGACGGGCGGCGGATCTGACTGCCACGGCCCGTCTGGAGCAAACAAGTCGTACCGAAGGTGGACGAAGGATTCGAAGACGAACGTCGTCGGCACGACCGAGGCGGGATAGGTGCCGACGTCACCTATCGGAATCTCGACGTCCTGGCCCTCGATCGCGGCGAGCACCTCCAGCCCTCGCGAGCTGACCGACTCGTAGTCGGCCACGACTTCTGCGGGGGTCATGGAGCGGCGTGACTCGACGTAGAGGTCCGCTGCGCGTTCGGCGGGCAGCCCACCCGGAGCGGGCAGCGTCGACGGATCGACCGCCAACCAGTAGCTGCACGCCATGTGCGACACAAGATCCTGAACGGACCAGCCGGGACATCCGCTGTCCTTCGCCCACATCGAATCCGGCATCTGCGAGCAAAGCTCTAGAACGATTGCGCGTTCGGCCGCTATGGCTTCAAGCGTGGCGCTCATGGATCCTCACTTTCATACATACCGTATGTATGACTGTACATACGGTATGTATGAAGTCAAGAGGCCGCGACCCGTCCGGTATCTAGCAGCCGGTGCTCGCTGCGAACCCCAAAAGCTGCCATTGACTAATGTCACCATTTGTTATTGACTGCGTTGCATGGCGGACGGCGTTCCGGCTCGTGGGTCATTGCGGTCCCGCGGCGCGGCGGCGGTAAGTGCTTACACCCTGCGGCCTGTCGCCGGCCTGATTCCGCCCGAACGCGCATGGGGCTTGTGGCTATCACGCCGGATCATCGCCAGGATCATGGGAACCTTCGGCCCTTCGCTGGCGGGCACCCGCGTCGAACATGTCGACACGAGGTTGCCCGACGGCCGTCGCGTCAAGGGCGAATGGGTTTACGGACCGCGCACGCCGACGAGCGAGACCCAGCGATCCTCGACGAGCGTGGGTGCAATCTACTACGTGCACGGCAGCGGTTACGCCGTCTGTTCGCCAAAAACGCACCGGCGGTTGGCGTCCTGGCTGTCGTCGCTGACCGGCTTGCCGGTGTTCAACATCGATTACCGACTCGCACCCCGCCACCGCTTTCCCACCGCGGCCGACGACGTGCGGGCGGGCTGGGACTGGCTGCTGGAAACGCGCGGTGTACCGCCGAAACAACTTGTGATCGCCGGGGATTCGGCGGGCGGACACCTGGCCGTCGACCTGATGCTGCAGCCCGACATCGCCCTCAATCACCCCGCCGCGCTGGCGCTGTTCTCCCCGCTGTACGACGTCACCTTCGCGCTGTGCCTCGCCCGTGAACGGATGGGTCGCGATCCCGCGATCCGGGCGGCCGACGCGGCCCGCCTGGTCAGGATGTATCACGCCGGAATCGACCCCGGCCACCAACGGCTGACGCTGAATGTGGCGGCTGGGCCGCCGCTTCCGCCGACCCTGATCCAGGCCGGCGGAGCGGAGATGCTGCAAGACGACGCGCGTCAACTCGCCGCCGACATCCAAACCGCTGGCGGCCGGTGCGAACTGCAGATCTGGCCGCACCAGGTGCACGTCTTCCAGGCATTGCCACGCATCACGCCCGAGGCTGAAAAAGCCGTGGCCTATGTCGCGCGGTTCATCGCCCACGCGTTGCAGGATGCGCGCGCCATGACCCAGGAGGTGCACTGAGGAATGTTGGGCAGGCTGCTGGGCAGATCGAAGAGCACCAGCCGCGGTGCGTCGGCGGTGGTAACCGGCGCCGGAAGCGGCATCGGTGCGGCCTTCGCCGTCGAGCTCGGCCGTCGCGGCGGCGCGGTGGTCTGCAGCGACATCGATGAAGCCGCCGCGAGGCGGACGGCCGACGCGATCACCGAACAGGGAGGCGAAGCGGTGGCCATCCGTTGCGACGTCTCGCAATTCGACGACGTCCAGGCGCTGGCCGAGCAATCGCAGACCTGGTTTTCCGGGCCGCCCACGCTGGTGATCAACAACGCCGGCGTCGGTGCCGGTGGCGCGGCCATCGGCGAGGCACCCCTGGACGACTGGGTGTGGACCTTGGGCATCAACCTGTGGGGGCCGATTCACGGCTGCCACGTTTTCACCCCGATCCTGCGGGAGGCCGATCCATCGCACGCCCCTCGCGGCATCATCAACGTGGCCTCGGCGGCGGCGTTCGGCGCGGCGCCAGGGATGGCCGCCTACAACGTCAGCAAGGCTGGTGTGCTGTCACTGTCGGAGACCCTGGCCGCCGAATTGGCCGGCACCGCGGTGAGAGTCACCGTGCTGTGCCCGACGTTCGTGAAGACCAACATCGTCGAGTCCGGCCGCATCAGCGAGGAATCCAGCGAGCTGGCCAATAAGTTGATGCGCTGGACCGGATTCTCGGCGGAGAAAGTCGCGCGGATCTGCCTGGACGCACACGACCGCGGCGAGCTGTACTGCATGCCGCAACTCGACGCCAAGATCGGCTGGAGCATCAAACGCCTGGCCCCGCAGGCCTATACGCGTGCGGCCGGCCTGGTATCCCGAATCAACCTGCCCTGATCACCCAACGCAAAGGAGCTCCCGGTGGCCATCGACATGGAAGCCATGCTCGCCAAGATCAAGGACCGCCAGTGGGCGCTCGCCGATATCGATTGGGACGCGCCCGGCGCCGAGACCATCCGGCCCGAATTCCGCCCCAAGCTCAAGGCGTTCATGGCCGACCTGTGCTGGATCGAGAACGTGGGCGCCCGCGGCTTCGCGGCGCTGGCCAAGAAGGCACCCAACCCCACGCTGGGGGAGATCTACCGGTATTTCCACGCCGAGGAGCAGCGCCACGCCAACGCCGAGATGGCACTGATGAAACGCTGGGGGATGCTCGACGACGGCGAAGTTCCCAAGCCGAACGTCAACATCAGGCTGGCAATCCAGTGGCTCGACACCTACTCCGACGACATGCCGCTGTCGGTGCTGGGCACCGTCATACCCATGCTCGAAGTCGCCCTCGACGGCGCGCTGCTGAAATTTCTGCTCGACACCGTGGAAGACCCCGTCTGCCATCAGGTCTTCGAGAAGATCAACAACGATGAATCACGCCACATCGCAGTTGATTTCGCGGTGCTCGACATGATCGGTCACGCCAAGGCGCGCAAGCTGGCCATCGAGTTCGTCGGCACCGTCGCCTCGCCGGGCGTGATCGTCGGGACGCTCATGTACATCCCGCTGCTCAATCGGGTCCGCAACGAGATGGCCGGCATGGGCATGGAGCCCGAGCGCCTCTACAACGCGGTCAAACGCTTCAAGCAGCTCGGCGAGCGGGGCGCGCGCACCTCCCGGGTGCCCGCCTATCAACTGCTCAAGCGGCACGCGGCGATGGTCGTCAACCCCGCCCACCCGTACCACCTGCTGGCCAATTCCATGGTGTGGCTGTCCGACCGCTATCCCAAACCCTTGCTCAAGCCGGTACCCAGCTGGTTCAAAGAGCTCACCTACCGGCCGGCGGCGTGACCATGGCAGACGACCGCGCCCACGCGGTACTCATCATCGGAGCCGGCTTCACCGGGATGGGAGCGGCGATCCGATTGGCCGACGCCGGAGTCGACGACATCGTGATCCTGGAACGCGCCGACCGGGTCGGCGGAACCTGGCGCGACACAACCTATCCCGGCGCCAGCTGTGACGTCCCCTCACTGCTGTATTCGTACTCGTTCGTCAAGAACCCCACCTGGTCGCGTACCTACTCCCCCGCCCCGGAGATCTACCGGCATCTCGAAGACGTGGCCACCAGATTCGACATCCGTCGCCACATCCGGTTTGGCCATGAGGTCAGCGACCTGGCCTTCGACGAGGATGACGGCGTCTGGACCGCAACCACCAAACGCCGCAAGCGATTCCGCGCACGCACCGTCGTGCTGGCCTCCGGGCCGCTGTCGGACGTCAGCTTCCCCCGCCTCCGCGGCCTGGACAGCTATCGCGGACACAAAATTCACAGCGCCCGCTGGGACCACGACTACGATTTCGCCGGCAAGCGGGTCGCCGTCATCGGCACCGGTGCCAGCGCTATCCAGATCATCCCCGAGTTGGTGAAGCACGCCGGGTTCGTCAAGGTGTTTCAGCGCACCCCGTGCTGGGTGCTGCCGCGCCTCGACGTCGCCACCCCGCCGGCGGTGCAGACCTTGTTCGCCAAAGTGCCTGCCGCCCAGCAACTTGCGCGGCAGGCGTTGTTCTGGGGTCACGAGGCCAGCGCCACGGCTTTGGTATGGGACACGCCGTTGACGTCGCTGGCCGCGCGTCTGGGGCGGGCGCACCTGCGCGCTCAGGTGAAGGATCGGTGGCTGCGGCGCCAGCTGACGCCGGACTTCCGGCCGGGGTGCAAGCGCATGCTGGTCTCCAGCGACTACTACCCCGCCCTGCAGCGCGACAACTGCAAGCTCATCGACTGGCCGATCGCCACCCTGAGCCCCGTCGGCATACGCACCAGCGACGGCATCGAACACCACCTCGACTGCATCGTGTTCGCCACCGGCTACGACGTTCATCTGACCGGACCGCCCTTTGCGGTCACCGGGCTCGGTGGCCGGTCGCTGGCCGACGAATGGGCCGGTGGCGCACAGGCTTACAAGAGCATCAACGTGCACGGATATCCGAACCTGTTTGTTATGACCGGACCCAACTCCGGGCCGGGCCACAACTCGCTGCTGGTCTACATCGAGGGTCAGCTCGACTACGCGGTGCGCGGTATCACCGCCATCCTCGACAACGACCTGCGCTATCTCGATGTGCGCGAAGAGGTCCAGCGCCGCCACAACGACAGCCTCCAGCGCCGCCTCACCAAGACGACATGGATGTCCGGCTGCCGCAGTTGGTACCTCACCAAGGACGGATACAACGGGTCGATGTACCCCGGGTTCGCGACGCAGTATCTTCGCCAGATGAGGGATTTCCGCTACGAGGATTACCAGGCGGTGGCGCGCCGCACCCAGGCGTTTGCCGCCTCGTCGGGCTGACAGATGGGATCGGACCGCCCGCTCGACCGTTCTTCAAGACCCGAACCGGGCACGATCGCCAGCGTGCTGCACAACGTGCGGCGCGCGCCCAAGCGCGTTCGGCGGCAATCTCGGGAGTACCGGCAATTGATCGAGACGGCGGTATCGCAGCTTTTCGACGCGGCGGTCCGCCACCCCAACGGCGTCCCCGCATCCGGTGAGTACCGGATCGACGACCTGGCCCGGCTGGCGGGCACCACCACCCGCAACATCCGGGTCTACCGCGACCGCGGATTGCTGCCCCCGCCGTTGCGCGTCGGCCGCATCGCATTGTTCAACGACACGCACCTGACCCGGCTGCGGCTGATCACCTCGATGCTCGACCGCGGATACAACATCGCGCACGTGCGCGAAATGCTCAGCGCCTGGGAGGAAGGCAAGAACCTTGGTGACGTGCTGGGCCTGGAGACGGCCATCGTGGGCACCTGGACCACCGAGAAACCAGAGACCATGCCGCTGGTCGACGCGCAGCGGCTCGTCGACGACCCGGACGCGTTCGATCGCCTGGTAGCGCTGCAGGTTATCCGGGTCGATGGGGCGCGAGCCACCGTTACGCGTCCCAAACTGATCGAAGCGTTCAACGAAATCCGTGGCTACGGCGTCAAATTGGACAAGCTCGTCGACCTACACGAGCAGATCGTGCCCGAAATCGACAAGATCAGTGACATGCTGGTGCGTGCGGGAGCCGAGCACGTGCTGGACCGCATCAAGCCGGGCGAGCCCCTGCCGGCGGATGCCGAGATCGCTGAGCTCATCACCATGCTGGTGCGGTTCCGGGCTCAGGCCGTTGCGACGGTCACCGCCACGCTCGCGTCGTCGATCGAGTCCAACATCGAGTCACTCGTGAGCCGCATCCTCGCCGACTATCTCGAGTCCAGCTCGTCGGCCTGAAGCGCTGGAGCCCGAAAAGACCTGGGATTGGCCGATATTCGTGATATCGACCGCCTCAGTGCCCGCTGAACGTCAGCGTGCCTTCTGTCTGAAGCACCTTGCTGGCGGTGATTCTTTCGGTTTTGCGGGCCTCCCGCTCGAGATAGCGCTGTTTGGACTCATCGAATTGGTCGGAGACTTGCTCGAGTTCCTTGACCAACACGGCGAGATCGTCGCGCATCCGCGCGGCTTCACCGGTGAAGTCTTCGCGTTCGAAGATGCGCCACTTCCGCAGCACCGGCATCACCACCTCGTCGAGATGGATGCGCGGATCGTAGACGCCGCCGACGGCGATGATCACCGCCTTGCGCCGGAATTCCGGCACGGTGTATCCAGGCATCTT
Organism: uncultured Actinomycetota bacterium; assembly: GCA_963820045.1. GTDB lineage: Bacteria > Actinomycetota > Actinomycetes > Mycobacteriales > Mycobacteriaceae > Mycobacterium. Next base: position 145,473 of record CAWFYN010000004.1, on the reverse strand, counting down.
GAAGTTGCGCAAGATCCGGTGCACCGACTTCATCGCCTGGTTGGGGGCGATGTCCAGACCCGCCGCGCTGACGTCCCGGTAGAAGATCATGTGCAGGTTCTCGTCGTGTGACACCCTGGCCATCAGCTGCTCCGCGATGGGGTCTTGGGACGCCTTGCCGGTATTGCGGTGGGAGACCCGGGTGGCCAGCTCCTGAAACGAGACGTACATGACCGAGTCAAACAGGCTCTCGGCAAACATGTCGCCCTGCTGATTCTGCCCCGGGCTGAAGCCCCTGGTCATTTGCTCCATGCGCAACTTCTCCAGCGCCACCGGGTCGACGGCGCGGGTGACCACCAAATAGTCGCGCAGCGCCGTGCTGTGTCGCGCCTCCTCGGCCGTCCACCTGTTGATCCACTGCCCCCAGGGGCCGTCCACGCTGAAGTTCATCGCGATCTCGCGGTGATACGACGGCAAGTTGTCCTCTGTCAGCAGGTTTTGCACCATCGCCACCTGGGCGACGTCGGGAAGCCGGCTCTGGCCGGGCTCCCAATCCTGGCCGTCGAGGGCGTAGAAGTTCTTGCCGTCCGACCACGGGACGTAGTCGTGCGGATTCCACTCCTTGAACATCGATAAGTGGCGGTTGAGCAGGTCCTCGACCACCGGCTCGAGCTCACGGAGTAGCTGCACGTTTGTCAGGTCTTCGGACACAAAGGCCTCCAGTTATGTGTGTCGTCAAGTAACGCACAATGTATCTGTGTCATGCGGTTACATCAAGATGACACGCCGGAAACTCGCTCAACTAGGGCCAAAGGTCCCCATGCCCAAAGGGGCGCCCACCACCGCGCGGTGGCCTCAGCCGGCCACAGTCAGTCCAGCGGCGCTATGAGCGCGCAACCAGATACGGCGCGAGCGTGGACAGCTTTTCGCACGTCTCTTCGAATTCACGCTCGGGCGTGGACTCTTCGATGATGCCCGCCCCGGCCCGCAACCACGTCTTGCCGTCACGTTCGTAGGCCGCCCGCAGCGTCAGCGCCGCATCCAGGCCGCCATCGGCCGAAAACATCACCACCGCTCCCGAATACAGTCCGCGCGGGGCCTCGTCGAGGCGCAGAATCGCTTCCACGCCGCTCGCTTTCGGGATGCCCGACGCGGTGACAGCCGGGAAAAGCGCTTCGAGCGCGTCCATCCGGTCGTTCGACGGACCCAACCGCCCGATGACCGTGGAGCCGAGGTGCTGAACGCTGCCCCGCTCCCGCACCGTCATGAAGTCGGTGACCACCGCGCTGCCGGGTTCGGCGATCTCGGCCATCTCCCGAAGCGAGCTTCGCACTGAAATCGCGTGTTCGACAATTTCTTTGGAATTCGACTCCAGGTCGTCCCGCGCCTGTCGGTCGCGCGTCACACCGCGGCCCAGCGCGCGGGTACCCGCCAGCGGCTCGGTGACCACGATGCCGTCGCCATGGACGGCCGCGACAAGTTCGGGACTGTAACCGACAGCGCGAATTCCACCCAGCCGCAACAGGAACGACCGCACCGGAGTGTTGTGTCGCCGACCCAGCCGATAGGTGGCCGGAAAGTCCAGTGGGAAAGGCACTTCCATGCAACGGGACAGGATCACCTTGTGGTAGCGGCCCGCCGCGATCTCGCCGACGGCCGATGCCACCCGATCGCGATAGCCGGAAGGATCGGCGATGACGTCGACGGCGCGCACCCGGCGCACCTCGGGCACACCGTCGCGCAGCAAACCGAGGACGGTGTTGCGATGAACGGCGGTCGCACCCCAGAGCTGGACCTCGTCCCGGGTCACCACCATGCGAGTGCGTGGCCAAAATATGCGGGCCAGTGGGGTTCGCGGCGCCAGCCGCTGCTGCAGCCCGTAACGGTAGACGCCGAACTCGAAGGCGATCCACCCGAATAGTTGGTCGGTCTCCAGCAACAGCCTGTCAACGGCTTCACCCAGGACTGACCCGGGCCGCCCCGACCACCGTTGCCGGCGAGTCATGCCGTCGCGGATGACGCGCACTTCGTCGCAGTCCAGCTCGATCATCGCGCGCACACCGCTGGCCAGCACCCATTGACCGCCGCGCTCGTAGAGCAGGTATTCCTCGCCGAGTTGGTCGGGCAGCCGCGCGGCCAGCTCGGCGGCCAGGTCGGCCGGGTCGATGTGCGCGGGAAGCAGAATCGGCGATGACGTGGAGCCCGCGGAACTCGTCTGAACGCTGACCTCGGTCACGATTAGTAAATGTAGCCTAACCTATCTACGAGCGCGCAACCGATCCCGCTGCGACCCTGAAAAATCCGGCCGGCGGGCTAAGACTCTCGGGGTCAGGACCTCACTTATTTCCTCGGGCACGTTGATTCCGCGCTGACCCACAGCAGATACACAGTACTTTCCCACCAAATCCACGCCTGCCGCGCCATCGCCCCGCGCGCCGAAGATCACCGGTCACAAGCCTCTGACCAGCGATTTTGCCGGGCGCCGGTCCGGTCGCGTCGCTTCGACACGCCCATACTCCATGCTTGGCATTCGAGTGGCGGTTTGACACCGGCGGCGATAGGTTTTGCACGGTCGTCGGGATGTTCGTGGTGGATCCGCTTGCGGACGGCGCTTTCCCTGATCACCGCACTCATCAACGGGAGGCATCGAATGCTGCAAGAGTTTTGGCAGAATTTCACCCACAACCTGTTCAAGCCGCTCCTGCTCTTCTTCTACTTCGGATTCCTCATTCCGATCCTGAAGGTGCGCTTCGAGTTTCCCTATGTGATCTACCAGGGCTTGACCATGTACCTGCTGCTGGCCATCGGCTGGCACGGTGGTGAAGAGCTCGCCAAGGTCAGCGCCGGCAGCATCGGGATGATCGTGGGCTTCATGGTGTTGGGCTTCGTGCTCAACTTCGTCATCGGTGGCCTCGCCTACCTGCTGCTGAATTGGCTGACCTCCGTTCGACGAATCGACCGGGCGACGGTCGCGGGTTATTACGGGTCAGACTCGGCGGGAACGTTCGCCACCTGCGTGGCCGTCCTGACGGCCGTCGGCATGGCGTTCAACGCCTACATGCCGGTCATGTTGGCCGTCATGGAGATTCCGGGCTGCCTGGTGGCGCTGTACCTGGTCGCGCGACTTCGTCACCGCGGGATGGACGCGGCGGGGAACATGGCCGACGAGCCCGGCTACACGGCGCCGGTCAGGGTCGGAGTCGGGCCCGGCACCGCCGCCAAGCCCCCGCACGGCCAGAGCCTCGAGGCCGAGCACGAACGCGGAGTGGAGCAGGAACTGGAGTTTTCCCTGGAAAAGCTCGACCACCCGGATTGGGAGCCCGACCAGAGCCCGCCCCGCACGACCGGCAAAAGGGTGCCGATCTTCTCCCGGGAGCTGTTCCAAGAGGTGTTCCTCAATCCCGGGCTCGTCCTGCTCATGGGAGGCATCATCATCGGCCTGGTCAGTGGGCTACAAGGGCAGAAGGTGGTCGCCGACGACGACAAGTTCTTCGTCCTGGCGTTCCAGGGCGTGCTCTGTTTGTTCCTGCTCGAGATGGGCATGACGGCCTCCCGCAAGTTGAAGGACCTGCGAACGGCCGGCATCGGGTTCATCTTCTTCGGCCTGCTGGCGCCGAATATCTTTGCGCCGCTGGGCATCCTGGTCGCCCACATCTACTCCTCGCTCACCCACGCCGACTTCAAGCCGGGAACCTACGTACTTTTCGCGGTACTCTGCGGCGCGGCGTCCTACATCGCCGTCCCAGCGGTCCAGCGGCTGGCGATCCCCGAGGCCAGCCCCACCCTGCCGTTGGCAGCATCGCTCGGTCTGACCTTCTCCTACAACGTCACCATCGGAATCCCGCTCTACATCGAGGTCAACCGGCTCATCGCCCACTGGTTCTAAGTTCGCCCAACCGGGCGGTCGCCGACACGGGCGAATGTTGTTGGGCGACAGTATCTTTGACCGATCCGGGCAGGGCCTGGGCGCCGGGCCGATTCAAGCTGGTTGTTAATTGTTCGTAAAGACGGGTTGTGTCGGGTCGCTTGAGCCCGCGGATTTCCACTAAGTTCGTTGACGCCACGAGTCGGTTGCCGCCTCCCGCAGCGCCGGACTGCGTCGCCGGGAGGCGCACATGCTTTACGAGTTGTGGCAGAACTTCATCCACAATCTCTTCAAGCCGCTGTTGCTGTTCTTCTATTTCGGGTTTTTCATCCCGATCCTGAAGGTGCGGTTTGAGTTCCCGTACGCGATCTATCAGGGCCTGACCATGTACCTGCTGGTGGCGATCGGCTGGCAGGGCGGTGAAGAACTCGCCAAAGTCAAACCCGCCGACATCGACAACATCGCCGGGTTCGTGGCGCTGGGCTTCACGTTGAACTTCGTGATCGGTGCGCTCACCTACTTCCTGCTGAGGTACCTGACCCGGCTGCGGCGAGTCGACAGGGCGACGGTTGCGGGCTACTACGGGTCGGACTCGGCGGGTGCCTTCGCCACCTGCGTGGCCGTCCTGACCAGCATTGGGATCGCCTTCGACGCCTACATGCCGGTTCTGCTGGCGTTCATGGAGATTCCGGGCTGCCTGGTGGCGCTGTACCTGGCCGCCCGACTGCGGCACCGCGGCATGGACGAGGCCGGGTACATGCCTGACGAGCCCGGCTACACCAATCCGCTCCCGGTCGGGCCCGGCGCGGCCGCCCAGCCCGGAAGGGCGGAAGGCGTTGACGACCGAGTCGAGCGTGGGATCGAGGAGGAGCTGGAGTTCTCGCTGGAAAAGCAAGAGCATCCCGAGTGGTACGGGGGCGTCCAGCAGCGCCCGAACGCACCGCTGATGTCGCGCGCGATATTGCAGGAAGTGTTCCTCAATCCCGGACTCATCCTCCTCGTCGGTGGCATCGCCATCGGCTTCATCAGTGCGCTGCAGGGCCAGAAGGTCGTGCACGACCAGAACGAACTTTTCGTTGCGGCGTTTCAGGGCGTGCTCTGCCTGTTCCTGCTCGAAATGGGCATGACGGCGTCCCGCAAGTTGCGGGATCTCAAGTTGGCGGGCAGCGGGTTCATCGTCTTTGGTTTGGTGGCGCCCAACTTATTTGCGACGCTGGGCATCTTGGCCGCCTACGCCTATGCCTACCTCACCGACACGCACTTCCAGCCGGGTACCTATGTGCTGTTCGCGGTGCTGTGCGGCGCGGCGTCCTACATCACGCTCCCGGCGGTGCAGCGGCTGGGAATCCCCGAGGCGAGCCCGACCTTGCCACTGGCCGCGGCGCTGGGCTTGACGTTCTCCTACACCGTCACCATCGGAATCCCGCTCTATATCGAGATCAACCGCTTAGTCGCGCACTGGTTTCCGGCGACCTGAGCGTCATCCCAGGACGGTTCGCACCACCGCATCGGCCAGCAGCCGTCCGCGCGGCGTGAGGATGAACTTCTCGGCGTCGGACACCAGTAACCCGTCGGCGGCCGCGCCTTCGGCGCGCTCGCGCTCGCCAGCGCTGAGCACATCACGCGGAAGCCCTTGGCGCAGTCGGGTTTTCAACAGTACGTCTTCGGTGTGCAGGGCATCGGCGTCCAGCCGCTCGAATCCCCGTACCGGCAGCGCGGCATCGGCCAACGCCTCGGCATAAGCGTTGGGATGCTTGATATTCCACCAACGCGTTGTGCCGACATACCCGTGGGCTCCCGGTCCCGCACCCCACCACTGGCCACCGTCCCAATAGCCGAGGTTGTGCCGGCATTCACCGCCTGGGCGCGCCCAGTTGGACACTTCGTACCACGTCATTCCGGCCTCGGACAGCCGGGCATCGGCCAGCTCATAGCGGTGCGCCAGCACGTCGTCGTCGGGAGCCGCCAGCTCGCCGCGCCGAACCCGTCGGGCCAGCGCGGTGCCTTCCTCGACGACCAGCGCGTAGGCGGACACGTGATCGACGCCGGTGTCGATCGCCGTGTCGACCGAGCGCAGCAGATCGTCGTCGGACTCCCCCGGAGTTCCATAGATCAGATCAAGGCTGACGTGTTCGAAGCCCGCGTCCAACGCTTCGCGGGCGGCGGCCGCCGATCGGTTCGGGGTGTGAATGCGGTCGAGGACCCCCAGCACCCTCGGTGACACCGACTGCATGCCGAGTGACACCCGGGTGTAGCCGGCCGCGCGGATAGCGTCGAAGAAGTCCGGCCAGGCGGACTCCGGGTTGGCCTCGGTGGTGATTTCGGCATCGGGCGCCAGCACGAAATGCTCGCGCACCATGTCGAGCACCGACGCCACGCGCGCGCCACCCAACAGCGACGGCGTTCCTCCCCCGACAAACACCGTGTTCACGGTCGGCCCGGACAGCCGCTCGGCCGCCAGCTTCAGCTCCGTCCGCAGCGCCGCCAGCCAGGCATCGGGGTTCACGCCACCCAACTCGGCCGGGGTATAGGTGTTGAAATCGCAGTAGCCGCAACGTGTTATGCAAAACGGGACATGGATGTACATCCCGAACGGCCGACCGGGGTGGGGTTGCAGGCCGGGCAGCTCGACCGCTTCCTCGCGAAGTGCCATGCCAAATCATCCCACGGTGCGCGTCCCGCAGCCGCGGCGTCGGCCCGGCCCGAACCGCACCCGAGCACCGACGTTTCCTGGGTTTTCTTACCCGCGCGGCCAGCTTAATCTGGAATTCCGCTCACCGTGAGCCGATATTTGACCTGGTGGCGTGGCCCCCCCGCGGGCATGGCACAATGGTGGCGTGACCGTCGCTCAGCCCAGCCATCGCATTGCGCTCGTGGCACGGCGGCACATTGATCTCAAGCGCGTTTGCAGCTGTTGCTGTCTTCCTTGATGTCGTAGACCCGCCCACCTGTACGTCCAGCTGGCATCGGATCTGCGCCGCCGATACCCCGGTGAGCTGCGCTTCTATGCCTGCGATGTCGAGAAGGAGACCTCGTCAATGACCACAGCCCGTCCCGCTGGGGCAAAAAACAAGGCCCGCAACGAGGGCCAGTGGGCGCTGGGAGATCGGGAGCCGCTCAACCCCAACGAAGAGATGAAGCATGTCGGCGCCCCCCTCGACGTGCGCGAACGCATCGAGAACGTGTACGCCAAGGCCGGGTTCGACAGCATCGACAAGAGTGACCTGCGCGGGCGCTTCCGCTGGTGGGGGCTCTACACCCAGCGCGAACAGGGCTATGACGGCACCTTCACGGGCGACGAGAATGCCGATCTGCTCGAAGCCAAGTACTTCATGATGCGGGTGCGCTGCGACGGCGGCGCGCTTTCGGCCGCCGCGCTGCGCACGGTCGGCCAGATCTCGACCGAGTTCGGCCGCGACACCGCCGACATTTCCGACCGCCAGAACGTGCAGATGCACTGGATCGAGGTCGAAAACGTCCCCGAAATCTGGCGGCGGCTCGCCGACGTCGGTCTGCAGACCGCCGAGGCGTGCGGCGACTGCCCCCGCGTCATCCTGGGTTCGCCGCTGGCCGGCGAGTCGCTCGATGAGGTGCTCGACCCGACCTGGGCGCTCGACGAGATCGTGCGCCGCTACATCGGCAAGCCGGACTTCGCCGACCTGCCGCGCAAGTACAAGACCGCGATCTCGGGCCTGCAGGACGTCGCGCACGAGATCAACGACATCGCGTTCATCGGGATCAACCATCCCGAGCATGGGCCCGGCCTGGACCTGTGGGTCGGCGGCGGCCTTTCCACCAACCCGATGCTGGCCCAGCGGCTCGGCGCGTGGGTGCCCCTCGACGAGGTGCCCGAGGTCTGGGCGGCCGTGACGTCGATATTCCGCGACTACGGCTACCGGCGGCTGCGGTCCAAGGCCCGGCTGAAGTTCTTGATCAAGGACTGGGGCATAGCAAGATTCCGTGAGGTCCTCGAAACGGAGTACCTCAAGCGGCCTCTGATCGACGGCCCGGCCCCCGAGCCGCTCAAGCACCCGATCGATCACATCGGGGTGCAGCGGCTCAAGAACGGGCTCAACGCGGTCGGGGCGGCGCCGATCGCCGGACATGTCTCGGGCACCATCCTCTCGGCGGTGGCCGACCTGATGGACGGGGCCGGCTCGGACCGGATCCGGTTCACCCCGTACCAGAAGCTGGTCATCCTCGACATCGCCGATGACAAACTCGACGATGTGCTCGCCGGCCTAGAGGCGCTCGGGCTGCAGACCAAACCGTCCCAGTGGCGCCGAAACCTGATGGCTTGCACGGGGATCGAATACTGCAAGTTGTCGTTCGCCGAGACCCGGGGCAGGGCGCAGGTCTTGGTGCCCGAGCTGGAACGCCGGCTCGAGGACATCAACGCTGCGCTCGACGTGCCGATCACGGTCAACATCAACGGTTGTCCGAACTCGTGCGCGCGAATTCAAGTGGCCGACATCGGCTTCAAGGGCCAAATGGTCGACGACGGCCATGGGGGCTCCGTCGAGGGCTTCCAGGTCCACCTGGGCGGCAGCCTCGGGCTGGACAGCGGATTCGGGCGAAAGCTGCGCCAGCACAAGGTCACCAGTGACGAGCTGGGCGACTACATCGACCGGGTGGTACGCAACTTCATCAAACACCGCAGTGCGGGAGAACGGTTCGCGCAGTGGGCGATTCGGGCGGATGAGGACGATTTACGATGAGTGAGCCAGCAACGAAATGGACCGAAGCCGAACTGCGGAACCTGGCGGCGCGTGGCGCCGCTGAGCTCGAGGGCGCCAGCGCCACCGAGGTGTTGCGTTGGACCGACGCGACGTTCGGCGGAGTCAACGGACCCCGCGGCTGGGCCACCTGCAACTACGTGCTGACCTCCAGCATGCAGGAGGCCGTGTTGATCGATCTGGCTTCCAAGGTTCGGCCGGGCGTGCCGGTGGTCTTCCTCGACACCGGCTACCACTTCGCCGAAACCATCGGAACCCGCGACGCGGTCGAGTCGGTCTACGACATCCACGTGCTCAACATCACCCCCGAGCAGACGGTGGCCGAGCAGGACCGGCTGCGGGGGAAGAACCTCTTCGCCCACGACCCGGGTGAGTGCTGCCGGCTGCGTAAGGTCGTGCCGCTGCGCAGGGCCCTGAGCGGATACTCCGCCTGGGTGACCGGGTTACGCCGGAGCGAAGCGGCGACGCGTGCCAACACCCCGGTGATCGGCTTCGACGAGGGCTTCAAGCTGGTCAAGATCAACCCCCTGGCGGCGTGGACCGACGAGGACATGGAGAACTACATCGACGAGCACGGCGTGCTGGTCAATCCGCTTGTCTACGACGGATATCCGTCGATCGGGTGCGCTCCCTGCACGGCCAAGCCGCTCGCAGGCGCCGACCCGCGCAGTGGGCGCTGGCAGGGGCTGTCGAAGACCGAGTGCGGGCTGCACGCCTGATAAGGGTCGTTAGGTCAGGCCGACGTCAGCGTGGTCTGATCCTCGCCGGCGCCGACGGAGCCATCGCCACCGTTCGCCTTCGCGTTGATGGTGATCGGCGGCAACCGGGTGGCCCGTACGTAAACCGTGTCACCCTCGTTTAACGCCAGCGCCTCGGCGTCGCCGCGGGTGATCTGGGCGATGAAGGAACCTCCGGTGGCGGCGCTGGTCAACTCCACCCGAACCTCGAAGCCCAGGACCACCACGCGATCGACGGTCGCCCGCAGCACACCCGTCGACTCCCCGGTGCCGTCCGCAGCGGCGACAGCCATGTCCGGGGTGCGGCCAACCCGGATATCGTGCGGCCGGACCAGGGTGCCGTTCAGCATGGAAACCGCACCCAGGAACGACATTACGAACGCGTTCGCCGGGGCGTCATAGACGTCGGTCGGGGATCCGATCTGCTCGATGCGGCCCTGGTTGAGCACGGCGATCCGGTCGGCGACATCCAGCGCCTCGGACTGGTCGTGAGTGACCAGCACCGTGGTCACATGCACCTCGTCATGCAGGCGGCGCAACCACGCCCGCAGGTCCTCGCGCACCTTGGCGTCCAGCGCACCGAAAGGCTCGTCGAGCAGCAACACTTGCGGATCGACCGCCAATGCGCGCGCCAGTGCCATCCGCTGTCGTTGGCCACCGGACAGCTGATTGGGGTAGCGGTTCTGAAATCCGCTCAACCCCACCACCTCCAGCAGATTGTCGACCTTGGCCTTGACCTCCGCTTTGGGCCGCTTGCGGATCTTCAACCCATAGGCAACGTTGTCCCGAACGGTCAAGTGCTTGAACGCGGCATAGTGCTGGAACACGAATCCGATCCCCCGGCGCTGCGGCGGCACCCGGGTCACGTCGCGGCCGTCGATGGTGACCGTTCCGCTGTCGGGCTGGTCGAGCCCGGCGATGGCGCGCAACAGGGTCGACTTGCCAGAACCGCTGGGCCCCAACAACGCCGTCAGGGAACCGGAGGGCACGACGAAGTTGACGTTGTCCAGTGCCACGAAGTCGCCATAGCGCTTGCAGGCGTCCCGCACGATGATCGCGTTTTCGGTGCGGCCCGTCCGGGAGGCGGTCATGCCCATATCTCCCCGTCAGCCGCGGCCACTCGCGCCCGGCGGACGTCGAGCAGCACCTGGAAGATCAAGACCAGCACGGAAACCGCCATCAGCAGCGTCGACAGTGCGTAGGCCCCGTACTCGGCGCCGCGGTTATAGCGATCCGAGACCAGCAGTGTCAAGGTTTGTGACTCCCCCGGCAGGTTGGAGGACACCATGATCACCGCGCCGTATTCGCCGAGCGTGCGGGCGATGGTCAGGACGATGCCATAGGTCAATCCCCACCGGATGGACGGCAGGGTGATCCGCCAAAAGGTCTGCCACCAACCGGAACCCAGTGTCGCCGCCGCCTCCTCCTGATCGGTGCCCAACTCGTGCAGAACCGGTTCCACCTCCCGCACGACGAACGGCAGGGTGACGAAGACGCTGGCGAGCACGATGCCGGGCAGACCGAAGATGATCTTGAACCCGAGGTCCTTCTCGACGAAGCCGAACGCGCCCGCCGATCCCCACAGCAGGATCAGCGCGACACCCACGATGACGGGCGAGACCGCGAAGGGCAGGTCGATGACCGCTTGGAGCAGGCCCTTACCACGGAATCGGTTGCGTGCGAGGACCAATGCGGTCGGGATGCCGAACAATACATTCAACGGCACCACGATGGCCACCACCAGCAGCGACAAGTTCAGGGCCGAGACCGCCGCCGGGGTGCTGACCCAGTCGAGAAACTGGCTGAACCCGGGCCGGAAGGTCCGCCACAGGATCAACGCGACCGGGACAACGACCAATACAAAGACATACGCCAGCGCGACATACCGAATGAGGTAGCGCACGCCCAAAGACGATGTCATGGGGCCAGCTCCTCACGCTTGGCGGCCCGCGAGCCGACGATGCGCAATATGAGCAACACGACGAACGAAATCACCAGCAACACAATCGATATCGCGGCGGCGCCGGCGCGGTCGTCGTTCTCGATCAAGGTCCGTATCCACTGCGACGACACTTCGGTCTTTCCCGGTACCGCGCCACCGATCAGCACCACCGACCCGAATTCGCCGATTGCGCGCGAAAACGCCAGGCCCGCACCGGATAACAGTGCGGGCGTCAACGATGGCAGCACCACCGAGGTGAAGATCTTCGGAGCGGTGGCACCCAGTGATGCCGCCGCCTCCTCGGTCTCACGATCGATTTCCAGCAAGACCGGCTGCACGGCCCGCACCACGAAGGGCAGCGTCACGAAGGCCAACGCCACCGCGACACCCCAGGCGGTGTGTTGCAGACGCAGACCGACCGGGCTGTTGTTGCCGTATAAGGCCAGCATCACCAGGCTGGCGACGATGGTGGGCAGCGCGAATGGTAGATCGATGATCGCGTCGACCAGTCGCTTGCCGACGAAGTCGTCGCGGACCAGCACCCAGGCGATCAGCAGGCCGAACACCAGATTGACGACCGTCACTGAAGCCGAGATCGTCAGCGTCACCCGGAAGGAGTCCTGCGCGGCGTTCGATGTGATCGCCGGCCAAAAGGCCTGCCAGCCACCACCGACGGCCTGCCACGCGATGGCGGCCAGCGGCAGCAACACGATCACCGACAGCCACACCACGGTCACGCCGAATCGCAGCGAGGTGCCCCCCGATCCGCGGCCACGCAGCCCATCGCCGGCGGGTGGCGTGTCAGCGCCGGCGTCCTCGAATCCGGGCCGGACCGCGCCCGGCCCCGGGGTCGTCGCCGCCGTCATCCGGTGGCCTGCATGTAGATCTTGGTGATGCTGCCGGTGGTCTTGTCGAACAGTTGCGGGTCCACCGCATTCCAGCCACCGAGGTCGGCGATCGTCCACAGTTTCGTCGGCGCAAGATACTGGTCGCGGAAATCGGCGGCCACGGCCGGATCGACCGGACGGAAACCGGCCTGCGCCCACAACTTCTGCGCGGCGGCGGTGTACTGGAAGTTCTTGAAGGCGGTCGCGGCACTCAGGTGCGGGCTGGTGCTCACCACCGCCAACGGGTTCTCGATCTTGAAGGTCTGCTGCGGGATGACGTGTTCGACCGGTTTACCCGCCCGCTCGGTGGCGATCGCCTCGTTCTCGTAGCTGATCAATACGTCCCCGCTGCCCTGGACGAACACGTCGGTGGCTTCCCGGCCCGATCCGGGACGCAGTTTGACGTGTTCGCTCACCAACTTCTTGACGAAATCGACGCCCGCCTGGCCGTCTTGGCCGCCACTGCTCTTAACGGCGTACGGTGCCAGCAGATTCCACTTGGCCGAGCCCGAACTCAACGGGCTGGGCGTGATGACTTCGACTCCCGGGCGAACCAGGTCATCCCAGTCCCTGATGTTTTTGGGATTGCCCTTCCGCACCACCAGGGCCACCACCGACCCGAACGGGATGCCCTTGGTGGCATCGGTATTCCACTCTTTGGAAACCTTGCCCGCCTTCACCAACCGGGTGATGTCCGGTTCGACCGAGAAGTTCACGACGTCGGCCGGTTTGCCGTCGACGACCCCGCGTGACTGGTCGCCGGAGGCGCCGTAGGAGGTGATCACCTGCACGCCCTTGCCCTCCTCGGAGGCGTTGAACGCGGGAATCACCTTGCTCCAACCGGGTTCCGGGGCGGAGTAAGCCACCAGGGTGAGGCTCGTGTGCGCGTTGGCCGGCCCGCCCCCGCCGACGATATCGCTGGCACCACCGCCACACCCCGCGACGACGGCGACGACCAGGGCGAGGGTGACCACCGGCCGCCAGCGCAGCCCGCCGGCGATGTCGTTGAACATTCGGGCCTTCCGGAACGGGGACTTTACGGACATCGGTCCCGTTGCTGCGGAAAGGCGCCTTAACTGACGGGAGACCTCACGAACCCCATACCAGACCGCACACGGGTTTGGCAGTCAGCGACAACAGTGCACGAAGACATGGCGCTCTACGACGCCGGATGTCACATGCATGGCGGGAAGCCTAACAGGAATCGGCAGGCCCGCCACCGCTCGAGTGACTCCGCCGTCGACCTGCGTGCTCAGTGCGTGAGCCACCACGCGACGATCACCAGCACCACGAGCGCGACCAGAATCAACGTCACGTGTGACCGAGGCATGCGCGTTACCCGGGCGCCTCACCGGCGTGGCGGGCACGGCGCAGCAGGGCGATGCTCTTGCCGAGCAGGCCGTCGAGCAGCCCGGCACTGACGGCGGCCACCACCAGCACGATCGGCATCACCACCATGGCCTGGAGCACAAACGCAAGCCCGGAAAGCCACAGCTCGTTGCCGTCCCACCAATTCAGGAACGCGGTCACCGGGCTCACCCTATTCGGCCCTGCAGCGGAAAACCAATGTGCCAAGATCGGCGCATGCCCGCCCCGTCGCCCGCGCCCGCGGCGACGGCCTGCCTGATCGCCGGCGGCGGCCCGGCGGGCATGGTGCTGGGCCTGCTGCTGGCCCGCGCCGGCGTTGACGTCACGGTGATGGAAAAGCACGCCGACTTCCTTCGTGACTTTCGCGGGGACACGGTGCACGCCAGCACCTTGCGGCTGCTCGACGAACTCGGGCTGGGGTCACGTTTCGCCCAGATTCCGCATCGCCTAATCGACACCGTCCAGATGGAGATACAGAACCAACCGGTGGCGCTCGACCTGACCCGCCTTCCGGGTGCACACAAGCACATCGCCCTGGTGCCGCAATGGGACTTTCTGGAGCTGGTGGCCACCGCCGCCGAGGCGGAGCCCGGCTTCCGGCTATTGCGCAGCACCGAGGTGATCGGCGTGATCCGGGACGCGGACCGCGTCGTCGGCGTCACCTACTCCGACCAGTCCGGCGAGGTCAGAGACATGCGCGCGGAGCTGACCGTGGCCTGTGACGGTCGCGATTCCACGGTGCGTTCGGCGGTCGGCCTCAAACCGCACAGCTTCGGCGCGCCCATGGACGTGTGGTGGTTCCGGTTGCCCCGCCACCCCGGCGATCCGCGGGGACTGGCCGGCGTGCTGCGGGCCGGATACGCGGTCATCGTCATCGATCGCGGCGATTACTACCAGATCGCCTACATCATCCCGAAGGGAACCGACGCCCAGCTGCGGGCCCAGGGCATCGAGGCGCTGCACCGGGCTCTGGTCGGCATGGCGCCCTGGCTGGGTGACCGGGTAAAGACGCTGACGTCGTTCGATGACGTGAAACTGCTTGACGTACAGCTGAATCGGCTTCGTCGCTGGTATGTCGACGGCGTCCTGTTCATCGGCGACTCCGCGCACGCGATGTCGCCGGTCGGCGGGATCGGCATCAACCTCGCGGTGGCCGACGCGGTGGCCGCCGCCCGCATCCTGGCCGGCGCGCTGCGCGCGGGACGGGTGCCCACCTGGCGGCTGGCCCGGGTGCAGACGCGCCGCTGGGCTCCCACCGTGCTTCTCCAGACCGCACAACGGCTGATCCATGCCAACGTGATCGCCGCGGCGGTGGACGGAAACGAGCACCGTGCGCCCCTGGGCGTCCGGCTGGTGGGCCGATCCACGGCACTGCGGCGGCTGGCGGGCTACTTCGTCGCAATCGGCCCGCTGCCCGAGCACGCCCCGAGGTTTGCCAGACGTCGCGGGTGAAGAGAGCGACGCCACGTCGCCGAAAGATTGGACGGCGGACCGCCGAACAGATGATGATGTCGGGATGGTCCTGCACGCCCAGCCCGACGACCAGCCCGCGGACGCCATGCCCGACGAAGCGTTCCAAGCGGTCCCGGCGGCCCTGCCTTCACCCATCGACTTCAGCGCACCGGCGCCCCTGGCCTCCAGCGGGGCACTGCGGAACCCGTTTCCGCCGATCGCCGATTACGCCTTCCTGTCGGACTGGGAGACGACGTGCCTCATCTCCCCCGCCGGGTCCGTGGAATGGCTGTGTGTGCCCCGCCCCGACTCCCCGAGCGTGTTCGGCGCGATCCTCGACCGCAGCGCCGGCCATTTCCGGCTCGGCCCCTACGGCGTCTCGGTGCCCTCGGCCCGCCGCTACCTGCCCGGCAGCCTGATCATGGAGACCACCTGGCAGACCCACACCGGGTGGCTGATCGTGCGCGACGCGCTGGTGATGGGACCCTGGCACGACATCGAGCGCCGGTCCCGGACGCACCGCCGCACCCCGATGGACTGGGACGCCGAGCACATCCTGCTGCGCACGGTGCGCTGCGTGAGCGGCACCGTCGAGCTGATGATGAGCTGCGAGCCGGCATTCGACTACCACCGCGTGGGGGCGACCTGGGAATACTCGGCCAACGCGTACGGCGAGGCCATAGCGCGCGCCACCAAGCAGCCCGACGCCCACCCGACGATGCGGCTGACCAGCAACCTGCGGATCGGGCTGGAGGGCCGCGAAGCGCGGGCCCGCACCCGGATGAAGGAGGGCGACGACGTGTTCGTCGCCCTCAGCTGGACCAAGCACCCGGCGCCGCAGACCTACCAAGAAGCCGCCGACAAGATGTGGCAGACCACCGAGTGCTGGCGGCAGTGGATCAACATCGGCAACTTCCCCGACCACCCGTGGCGGGCCTACCTGCAGCGCAGCGCGCTCACGTTGAAGGGGTTGACGTACTCGCCCACCGGGGCGCTGCTGGCGGCCAGCACCACGTCGCTTCCCGAAACGCCGCAGGGGGAGCGTAACTGGGACTACCGCTACGCGTGGGTGCGCGACTCGACGTTCGCGTTGTGGGGGCTCTACACACTCGGGCTGGATCGTGAGGCCGACGACTTCTTCGCGTTCATCGCCGACGTCTCGGGCGCCAACAGCAACGAGCGCCACCCGCTGCAGGTGATGTACGGCGTGGGCGGCGAGCGCAGCCTGGTGGAAGAGGAGCTGCATCACCTGTCCGGCTATGACCACGCGCGTCCGGTGCGCATCGGCAACGGCGCCTACGACCAGGTTCAGCACGACATCTGGGGCTCGATCCTCGATTCGTTCTACCTGCACGCCAAGTCGCGCGAGCAGATCCCGGAGACCTTGTGGCCGGTGCTGAAGAAGCAGGTGGAAGAGGCGGTCAAGCACTGGCGTGAGCCCGACCGCGGGATCTGGGAGGTGCGCGGGGAGCCGCAGCACTTCACGTCGTCGAAGGTGATGTGCTGGGTGGCGCTCGACCGCGGCTCCAAGCTCGCCGAGCGGCAGGGCGAGAAGAGCTATGCCCAGCAGTGGCGGGCCATCGCCGAGGAGATCAAGGCCGACGTCCTCGAGCACGGGGTGGACTCGCGCGGCGTGTTCACCCAGCGCTACGGCAGCGATGCGCTGGACGCCTCGTTGCTGCTGATGGTGCTGACCCGGTTCCTGCCGCCGGACGACCCGCGGGTGCGCAACACCGTGTTGGCCATCGCCAACGAACTCACCCAGGAAGGCCTGGTGCTGCGCTACCGCGTGGAGGAGACCGACGACGGGTTGTCCGGCGAGGAAGGCACGTTCACGATCTGCTCGTTCTGGCTGGTTTCGGCGCTGGTGGAGATCGGCGAAGTGGCGCGGGCCAAGCGATTGTGCGAGCGGCTGCTGTCCTACGCCAGCCCGTTGCACCTCTACGCCGAGGAGATCGAGCCGCGAACCGGCCGGCACCTGGGCAACTTCCCGCAGGCGTTCACCCACCTGGCGCTGATCAACGCGGTGGTGCACGTGATCCGCGCCGAGGAGGAGGCCGACGGCTCCGGGATGTTCCAGCCCGCCAACGCCCCGATGTAGGCGGTCACCACCATCAGACGGCCCAGGTCAGGTCAGCCCGCTGACCTTGTCCATCATCGCGTGCGCGACGTCGATGGCGCTGCGGTGCACATCGCCCGACCCCTCGTCCGACGGGCTCGTCGAGCCGAAGAACGCGATCTCGACTTCGACCAGGCAGTTCCCCCGAACGCCGACGGCGCGGGCTTCGGGCCTGGGCCCGCTGGACGGTATGCCGGGCAGCTGGGTGTCGATGGACAGCGTCGCCGCCAGAACCGAATCGGCGACACGCACCTCGGAAATCGTGTCCGAGAAGACTATCGCGGGGCGGTCGGCGATGATGCTGGGGCGTCCGATGGTCACGGTCGTGCCGTCGCAATCGCGCCACTGCCGCGCGAACTCTTGGAACAGCGCGGTGGCCCCGGCGGTGCTGGACAAGGCGACCACGCCCTCGGCAACGCTGATCACCTTGGCGGGTCCGCGCATGTTCCACCACGTCTCCCGCGCCGCGTTCTTGACGTCGCCGGATTGATAGGCGTTCTTCACCATCATCGAGGTGACGCCCATGCAGTTGGCCGGCGAGACCGCCCCGAAGGCCGGCGGCAGCACCTCGGGACCGCCGAACCGCGCGGGAAGTTCGGCTTTGGTTTCGAACGACTGGCCGAGCAGCTTCGACAGCTCACCGTCGTCGAGGAGCACCTTTTTTACGGGTTGCCCGGTGACCGGGTGAGGCTTCAACCCCGGCGCCGGTCGCGCGGTGCCGGCGACGGTGCAGCCGGTGGCCAGCGCGATGGCCAGCAGGCAGGCGAGGGCGGTCCGGCCGGTTCTCATCAGTTGCTGCTCGAGACTTTTCGCAACATCACCTCGGCGACCTCGATGCCCCTGGTCCCGGCTTGCGCGTGCGGGCCGACGGCGACTTTGACATCGGCGATGACGTCGCCCTGGACCCCCACGGCCCGCTCGTCCGGGCATGGCGCAGTGTGATGGTTGTCCCATGCGATGACGGTCGCCGATAGTAACGGCCCGTCGACGCGCGTGTTGGTCACCTTCGAATACAACTCGGTGTTGCTCGTGTCGTGTGTGTACATGGTGACGGTGGTGCCCGCACAGTGTCGCCATTGCTTCACGAACGACGCAAAGAGTCGTTGTGCGTCGGCCGGCGACGCCAGCCTGATCGCCGCCGCCGCAGCACTGGACACCGCCAGGCCGGAGTCGTAATTCCAGTAGCTTTGGGTCGCGGCGGCGCGTACCGGTCCATTTTCGTAGACGATGCGCATCGCCGGCGCGACGGCCCCCAGGCATTCGATGGGCGCGGCGCCCCCACTGTCGCGAATCCCGTTGGGCAGCAGATCGATACCGCCCACCAGCGGCGGGCTATGTGGCGGCAGCTCGTTTCCGACGGCGGCGCTGACCTCAGCGCCGTCCGGCAGGACCTGTTCGAGCGGTAGCATGGCTCCGCCGAGACGGCCGATGCGCGTGGGTGTGCCGGTCACCGTCGTGACGCAACCGGTGCCCAGCAGGCTGACACCAACCAAAGCAACGGCCCGCGCCAGCATCACGGCTACTTCTTGCCCTTGTCGCCGGCGGCGTCGGTGGACAGCGCGGCGACGAAGGCCTCTTGCGGCACTTCCACCCGACCGATGGTCTTCATCCGCTTCTTGCCCTCCTTCTGCTTTTCCAGCAGTTTGCGTTTGCGGGTGATGTCCCCGCCATAGCATTTGGACAGCACGTCCTTGCGGATCGCCCGGATATTCTCGCGCGCAATGATTTTCGATCCGATGGCCGCCTGCACCGGCACCTCGAACTGCTGGCGCGGAATCAGCTCTTTGAGCTTGGTGGTCATCTTGTTGCCGTAAGCCGACGCCCCATCTTTGTGGACGATGGCAGAGAATGCGTCGACGGCTTCGCCCTGCAACAGGATGTCGACCTTGACCAGTTGGGCCTCCTGCTCGCCGGCTTCCTCATAGTCGAGGCTGGCGTAGCCGCGGGTCCGCGACTTGAGCGAGTCGAAGAAGTCGAAAATGATCTCGCCGAGCGGCATGGTGTAGCGCAGTTCGACCCGCTCGGGTGACAGGTAGTCCATGCCGCCCAACTCGCCGCGGCGCGACTGACACAGCTCCATGATCGTGCCGATGAACTCGCTGGGCGCGATGATGGTCGTCTTGACGACGGGCTCATAGACGGTGCGGATCTTGCCCTCGGGCCAGTCGGACGGGTTGGTCACGACGATCTCGGTGTTGTCCTCCTTCTCGACGCGGTAGACGACGTTCGGCGACGTCGAGATCAAGTCCAGGTCGAACTCGCGCTCCAGGCGTTCGCGGGTGATCTCCATGTGCAGCAGCCCAAGGAAACCGCACCGGAACCCGAAGCCCAGCGCCACCGACGTTTCCGGCTCGTAGGTCAGGGCCGCGTCGTTGAGCTGCAGCCTGTCGAGGGCGTCGCGCAGGTCCGGGTAATCGGAGCCGTCCACGGGATACAGGCCCGAATAGACCATCGGCCTGGGTTCGCGATAACCCGTCAACGCCTCGGTGGCGCCGTGGCGGGCCGTCGTCACCGTGTCGCCGACCTTGGACTGGCGGACGTCCTTCACCCCGGTGATCAGGTAGCCCACCTCGCCCACCCCCAGGCCGTCGCTGGCCTTGGGTTCGGGCGAGACGATGCCCACCTCGAGCAATTCGTGGGTGGCGCCGGTGGACATCATCAAAATGCGCTCACGCGGGACGATCCTGCCGTCCATCACCCGAACGTAGGTCACCACACCGCGGTAGATGTCGTAGACGGAATCGAAGATCATCGCGCGGGTGGGCGCGTCGGCGTCGCCTTGCGGGTGCGGCACCAGCCGGACCACCTCGTCGAGCAAGTGGGCCACGCCCTCGCCGGTTTTGCCGGATACCCGCAGCACCTCGTCCGGCTCGCAGCCGATGATGTGGGCGATTTCGCCCGCGTAGCGGTCCGGGTCGGCCGCGGGCAGGTCGATCTTGTTCAGCACCGGGATGATGGTCAGGTCGCGGTCCAGCGCCAGGTACAGGTTGGCCAGCGTCTGCGCCTCGATGCCCTGGGCGGCGTCCACCAGCAGGACCGCGCCTTCGCACGCCTCCAGCGCCCGCGACACCTCGTAGGTGAAGTCGACGTGGCCGGGGGTGTCGATCAGGTGCAGGACATGGTCTTGGTCACCGACTTTCCAGGGCAACCGCACGTTCTGCGCCTTGATGGTGATCCCGCGCTCCCGCTCGATGTCCATCCGGTCCAGATACTGCGCCCGCATATCCCGGTCTGCGACGACGCCCGTGAGTTGGAGCATCCGGTCGGCCAGCGTGGACTTGCCGTGATCGATGTGGGCGATGATGCAGAAGTTCCGAATCTGCGCCGGCGCGGTGAAGGTCTTGTCGGCGAAACTGCTGATGGGAATCTCCTGGTCTGCACATGCGTGCGCCCGGGTGAACGCCGGCGCATTGGTATGTCCAGGGTATCCAGGCGGGGTGCCCGAGACCTACTCGGACACAATCGCACCCACACGTCCGCGTCTATGCTGCGAATATGGCGTCTGCCCGCAAATCCCAGTGGAAGACGTTCCAGCGGTTCGCGGAAAACCTGGTGTTCGATCGGGCCCCGCGACTGGCCCGGCACGTGCAGAACTCGCAGACCGTGCTGCGGGAACTGCAGCAGGCAGTGAAGATCACCGCGAACGTCATCGCCGCCGCCGCGCCGCAATCGCCTGCGGTCACCGCGGGCCGCCCGGTGACCAGCGCGAGCTTTCCCAGCGCGCAGCGGGCGCGCAAGCTGGTCTACGCCCCCGACCTCGACGGCCGGGCCGATCCCGGCGAGATCGTCTGGACCTGGGTGGTTTACGAGGACGATCCCACCCGCGGCAAGGACCGCCCCGTGCTCGTGGTCGGTCGTGACCGACGCGTCCTGCTGGGGTTGATGGTGTCCAGCCAGGAGCGCCGCTCCGACGACCCAGACTGGATCGGGATCGGTTCTGGCGCTTGGGATTACGAGGGCAGGCAGAGCTGGGTTCGGCTGGACCGGGTGCTCGATGTGCCCGAAGAGAGCATTCGCCGCGAGGGCGCGATCCTGGATCGCGAGATCTTCGATCTGGTGGCCGAGCGGTTGCGCGCGGACCACTCCTGGAGCTGACCCGCGGCAATCAGCCTTGCGTTATGTAGGACTGCAGCTGCTGCTGCTCGGCCTCGAGTTCTTCCATGCGGGTCTTCACCACGTCGCCGATGCTGACGATGCCGATCAGCTTCTTGCCGTCGAGCACCGGCACGTGGCGCACCCGGTTCTTGGTCATCAGCACGCTCACCGAGTCGACCGTGTCGGCTTTCGTGCAGGTGGCGACGGTGGTGGTCATGATCTTGGAGATCGGGCGCGACAGCACGCTGGCGCCATGGGTGTGCAGTTCGCGCACGACGTCGCGCTCGGAGACGATCCCGACGACACCCTCGTCGCCGACCACCACCATTGCCCCGATGTTCTGCTCCGCGAGGCCGGCGAGCAGCTCTTTCACCGTGGCCTCGGGGTGGATGGTCACCACCGCCGCGCCCTTGCTCCGCAAGACGTCCGCAATCCGCATCAAGGCCTCCAGCCGGTTGTGATCCGCTTCGCACCAGGCTACGGCTAACTCGCGCGGCGCAAAAGCCACGACGAGAACCGATAGCCGATCCGTGTCCGTACCCTTACATCGCCGTTCGAAACCGGCGTCCGGCGCTGTACCGGTCGGATCGTCCGATTGCGCCACTGCTGAGGGCCGCGGCTTGCAAGATAGGGGCCATGATCGAGATCACGCTGCTTGGGACCGGAAGCCCGATCCCCGACCCGAACCGCGCCGGGCCGTCGACTCTGGTCCGGGCGGGCGGGCAGGTGTTTCTGGTGGATTGCGGGCGAGGCGTGTTGCAACGCGCGGCGGCGGTGGGCGTGGGCGGCGGCGGGTTGTCGGCATTGCTGATCACCCACCTGCACAGCGACCACATCGGAGACCTCGGCGATCTCCTCATCACCCGCTGGATCAGCACCTTCGCGCCGGACCCCACGCCGCTGCCGATCATCGGACCGCCCGGCATCGCGGAGACGGTGGAGGCGACTCTGCAGGCCTTCCGCCACGACATCGACTACCGGATCGCTCATCACGCCGACCTGAACGCCCCACCGGCGGTCGAGGTCCACGAATGCACCGAGGGGACGGTGTGGGACCGCGACGGCGTGTCGATCCGCGTGGCACCGACCGATCACCGGCCGGTAGCGCCGACAATCGGGTTCCGAATCGACTACGGGACGGCGTCGGTGGTGCTCGCCGGGGACACCGTGCCCTGCGCCGGCCTCGACGGGCTGGCCGCCGGCGCCGGGGCGTTGGTGCACACCGTGATCCGCAAGGACATCGTCGGCAGCATCCCGCAACAGCGGCTCCAGGACATCTGTGACTACCACTCGTCGGTCGAAGAAGCGGCGGCAACCGCGGCCCGCGCGGGGGTCGGCACCCTCGTCATGACGCACTACGTGCCCGCGCTGGTGCCGGGCCAAGAAGAACAATGGCGGGCGCTGGCGGCCTCGGAGTTCGGCGGACGGATCGAGCTCGGCGACGACCTGCATCGCGTCGAAGTCGACGGGTCGTAACGGTCATCCCCGAATGTCGTTGCGCCGCAACGGTAGCAGCGCCCCGGCCAGCACCAGCCAACACAGTGCCAGCACCCGCGCGATCGGCAGGATCACGCCCAGATCGGGCCAGATCAACACCCCCGTCGCCGATTCGGCGAGGGCGGCGATTCCCAGGCCGGCCCAGGCGACCGGTCTCGGCAGCAAACCCAGGTTCAGGCCCGGCGCCGCCATCCCGGCGACCAGCAGACCCAGGGCCACGATGTGCCCCGGGCCGCCGACCAAGAACACCAGCAAGTACAACCCGCGGACCAAGGTCGCGTCCGCGGTGAGTTCGGGTCGTGAGAGCGTCCACGCCAGCAGCCCGCACAGCCCCAGCGCGCCGGCCGCCAAGGTGCCTCCTGTGAGCGCGATCGCGGCTCCCGGCGCGGCCGCGCCGAGCCGCCGCAGCCGGGCGCTCACCGTCGCCGCGTAGATCGCCAACGGGACAGACGACGCAAACGTCGCAACGGCGATGACGCGTATCGCGGCCGGCTGCGCACGGACGTAGGCCACCACCGCGGCCATCGGGCCGTACGGCAACGGCATCAGACCGCCCAGGCCGACGCCCACGGCGATTCCACCGGTGAGCAGCGCCACGCACAGCACGGAAAGCAGCAGCAACGAGTAGCCCGTGCGGCCGCGCCCAGTGTCGTTCATGGCGTGAACGCTATGCCCGCGCCGGCGCTGCCGTTAAGCCAGCCGGGTGACCTCCACGACGACGTCGAGATCGGTCGCCCCCCGACCGGAGTAGATGCCCTTCAGCGGGGGGACGTCGGTGTAATCGCGGCCCGCGCCCACGCCGACGTATTGTTCGGAGATCTCGGTTTCGTTGGTGGGGTCATAGCTCCACCAACCGCCGGTCCACGCCTGAATCCAGGCGTGGCTGCGCCCTTCCACCGTGTCCCCGACGACGGCGTTGTGTTTGGGATGCAGGTAACCCGACACGTAGTGCGCGGGAATTCCCATGGCTCGCAACAACATCAGTGACAGGTGCACGAAGTCCTGGCAGACACCCTTACCCTCGTTCAACGCGTCCAGCCCCGACGAGTGCACGCTGGTGGTCCCCGGGAGATATTCCAGCTCGCCGCGCACCCAGTGGCCCGCGGCGACGACGGCCTCGGCGGGCTGGCGCGACTTGGCGATCTTCTTGGCCACCGACGCGACCTTCTTGCTCGCCGGGGTGTGCCCAGTGGGGCGAAGCAATTCGTCGAAGCGATCGATCACGGTCTCCGAGTGCAGGTCGCTCCAGCCGACGTCGGTCACCGGCGGTTCGGGTCGCTCGGTTTCGACCACCGAGGACGACGTCACCGTGAGGTCGGTGTGCGGGGCGTGCAGATCGAATGCCGTTACGGCGGTGCCCCAATAGTCGATGTAGCGATAGGACCGGGTCGCGGGAATCGTTTCGACGCGGTTGAGGATGACGTTCTGCCTGGTGTCCGACCGCGGCGTCAACCGCGCTTCGTTGTAGGACGCGGTCACCGCCGACTGGTAGGCGTACCCGGTTGTGTGCACCACCCGCAGCCGCCACATCAGGCGTCCCCCGGCCTGCCGGCCAGCCGCACGCGATCGCCGGCGTCCGACCACGCTACCCAAGGAACGACGTGAAAGTACTGCACCGACAACGCTTCTCCGACATCGTGACATGTTCGCTGCAGCCCCGCCAGGCGGATCTCCAAGGACTCCAGCAGCACACCGGGATGCACGAATTCCAGTTCGCTGCGGGCCTGCCCAAGCAACCGCTGCGCCTCCGCGGTGGCCCCGATCCGGCTCTGCCGGTTGTGCAACAGTTCGTCGAGGTTGTGCTCGGCCAGCCGCAGCGAATAGAACACCGACCGCGGAAACAGCCGGTCGAGCAGCATGAACTCGACGACCCGGCTGGCGTCCAGCACGCCGCGGTACGTGCGCAGATACGTGTCGTGCGCGCCCGCGGAGCGCAGCAGCGTCACCCATGCCGGGGACGACGCGCTGTCTCCTACCCGTGAAAGCAACAGCCGCACCGTCATATCCACTCGCTCGATCGCGCGGCCAAGCACCATGAAGCGGTACCCGTCGTCGCGTGACAGTGTCGAGTCGGCAAGACCGGCGAACATCGCCGCCCGGCCCTCGATATACGACAGGAATTCATGGGGCCCAAGGCGTTTGGCGGCACGCTCCCGGTCGGCCAGCGCATGGTAGGTGGTGTTGAGACACTCCCAGGTCTCGCTGGACGTCACTTCCCGCGCCGACTTGGCGTTTTCCCGCGCCGCCGTGATGGCGTCGACGATCGAACAACCGCCAGAAGCGTTGGTGCTGAAGGCCACCAGGTCGGTCAACGACCAGACGTCGAGGTCGTGGTTCGGGGGGTCGATCCCGAGCACCCGCAGCAGCAGCCGAGACGCCTGGTCCGGGTCGACACTGGAGTCCTCGAGCAGTTGGTGCAGTGTCACGTCGAGAATGCGCGCGGTGCCGTCGGCGCGCTCGACATAGCGACCGATCCAAAACAGCGCCTCGGCGTTACGGGCCAGCATCAGCGCTTCGCCCGCCGCTGCTGCTGTTGGAGGTGTTGTTCCTGGGGTGGTTCCGTGGGCTGCGGCTGTGTTTGCGCCAGCCGTGGCGCGCCGTCCAGCACCGGGTCGGGGATGGACTCCGGCAGCGAGCGCACGACTTCCGCCGCGCCGAGCTCCCGGTCGCCTCCCGACGCGCGCGTTGCCAGCACCCAGGTGTCCTTCGAGCCACCGCCCTGACTGGAGTTGACCACCCGCGAGCCCTCGACCAGGGCCACCCGGGTCAGCCCGCCGGGCAGCACCCACACGTCGTTGCCGTCGTTGACCGCGAACGGCCGCAGGTCGACATACCGGGGTGCCAGTGTGTTCCCGATCTGCGTCGGCACGGTCGACAGTTCCATCATCGGCTGGGCGATCCAGCTGCGCGGATCGTCGCAAACCTTCTTGGCGACGGTGGCCAGCTCTTTGTCGGATGCTTCCGGCCCGAACACGATGCCGTAGCCGCCGGAGCCCTCGACCGGCTTGAGGACCAACTCGTCGATCCGGTCCAGCACCTCTTCGCGCTCGTCATCCAGCCAGCACCGGTACGTCTCGACGTTGGCCAGCAGTGGCTTCTCCCCCAGGTAGTACTCGATGATGGTCGGCACATAGGTGTAGACGAGCTTGTCGTCGCCCACACCGTTGCCGATTGCGCTGGAAATGACGACGTTCCCGGCCCGCGCGGCGTTCACCAGGCCGGCCACGCCCAGCACCGAGTCGGCACGGAACTGCAGCGGGTCCAGGAAGGTGTCGTCGATGCGCCGGTAGATGACGTCGACCTGCACCTCGCCTTCCGTGGTGCGCATGTATACCTGGTTGTCCCGGCAGAACATGTCGCGACCCTCGACCAGCTCGACGCCCATCTGGCGGGCCAGCAGTGAGTGCTCGAAGTACGCCGAGTTGTGGACCCCGGGGGTCAGGACCACCACCGTCGGGTCTGCTTCGTTGGTGGCCGCGGAATTGCGCAAGGCACGCAGCAGATGCGACGCGTAGTCGTCGACCGCACGCACCCGGTGGGTGGCGAACAGGTTCGGGAAGACCCGCGCCATGGTCCGCCGGTTCTCCATCACATACGACACGCCCGAGGGCGAGCGCAGGTTGTCCTCGAGCACCCGGAAGTTGCCGCGCTCGTCGCGAATCAGGTCGATGCCGGCGACGTGGATGCGGACGCCGTTGGGCGGGACGATGCCCATCGCCTGGCGGTGGAAATGCTCGCAGGAGGTGACCAGGCTGCGCGGGATGATGTCGTCGTTGAGGATTTCCTGATCGCCGTAGATGTCATCGAGATACATCTCGAGGGCCTTGACGCGCTGGATGATGCCGCGCTCCAGCCGGCTCCACTCGGCGGCCGAGATCACCCGCGGAACCAGGTCGAGCGGAAACGGCCGTTCCTGACCCGACAGCGAAAACGTGATGCCCTGGTCGATGAAGGCGCGGCCGAGCGCTTCCGCGCGGGCCTGGAGCTCGGAGGCGTCCGACGGCGCGAGCTCGGCGTAGATGCCCTTGTAGGGCCCACGAACCGTGCCCTGGGCATCGAACATCTCGTCGAACGCCATCGAATAGGTTTCCGACGACGCGTTGTACCCCCCGAAAATGCGCTCGGCACGCGCGGCGCGCAACCCCCGCCGGGTTCCCTCGAGCTGGCTCGGAAGACTCACTTTTCAGATGCTGCCTCACATTGGCGTGATCGCAGGCCAAGGGTTCCCCTTTTGGGAGAAAACGTAACCGACTGATAACCTGGGCAGTCGCTGTGGTGATATCCGGCGCGGGAAAACAAACGTCGAATCGGAGAAGGAACTAGAAGCGTGGCCAACATCAAGTCGCAGCAGAAGCGCAATCGCACCAACGAGCGCGCTCGACTGCGCAACAAGTCGGTGAAGTCTTCGCTTCGCACCGCCGTGCGCGCGTTCCGTGAGGCCGCCCACGCCGGCGACAAAGAGAAGGCCACGGAGTTACTGGCGGCGACCACCCGCAAGCTTGACAAAGCGGCCGGCAAGGGCGTGATCCACAAGAATCAGGCGGCCAACAAGAAGTCGGCCCTGACGCGAGCGCTCAACAAGCTCTGAGCCCCGCCTGCCCCCTCATCGCTTCCGGTGGGCGGCCAGCTCGGCCACCTTCCTGACCGCCGATTCCAGCGCGTAATCGGCGTCCGCGACCGCTCCTTTGACGTTGGCGTTGAGCGCCGCCACCACCTTCATCGCGGCCGCCACGCTGTCGCGGGACCAATACCGCGCCTGCTTCTGCGCCTTCTGCACCCGCCAGGGCGGCATCCCCAGCTGCGCCGCAAGCCGGTAGGGATCGCCTGACAGCGGCCCGACCCGGCCTATCGTGTGGACCGCTTCGGCCAGCGCGTCGGCGAGCACCACCAGCGGCTCACCGCGCATCATCGCCCACCGCAGCGCCTCGGCGGCTCCCGCGACGTCGCCGGCCACCGCCTTGTCCGCGATATCGAACCCTTTCACTTCGGCTTTGCCGCTGTGGTAGCGGCGGATAGCGGCGGCGTCGACGACCCCGCCGGTGTCGGCGACCAACTGCGAACAGGCGGCCGCCAGCTCCCGCACGTCGGAGCCGACGGCGTCCAGCATGGCGGTCACCGTCTCCTCGTCGACCTTGACCCGCAGCGCACGAAACTCCTTGCGGACGAAGTCGACCCGCTCGCTGGCCTTGGTGATCCGCGCGCACGGATGCACGACGGCGCCCAGGGACTGCAGCTCGGTGGCCAGCGCCTTGGCCCGCCCGCCGCCCGAATGCACGACCACCAGCATCGTGCCCAGCGGAAGGTCGGCCGCGGCCGAGGAGATCACCGCGGCCGCCTCCTTGCCCGCTTCGCCGGCGGCCTCCAGCACGACGATGCGCTCGTCACCGAACAGGGACGGGCTCAGCATTTCGGCGAGCTCGTAGGTACTGACGTCACCGGCACGCATTCGGCTGACCGGAACGTCGTCCTCGCGTTGGGAGCCGGCCCGCTGGCGCGCCGAGCGCAACACGTCGGCCACCGCCCGATCGACCAGCAGCTCCTCGTCTCCGAGGACCAGGTGCAACGGCGAAACCTCGCTCACCCCACGATGGTGTCACGAGGGACCGACTACGCCGCTCGGGGATCCAGCAGCTTCGACAACCACCAAGCCAGCCCGCAGAGGACAGCCGTCAGCCCGCCCAGACCGACCGTGGCGCCGAGCCAGCGCCGGCCTCGTAGCCGCGGGGCCACCATCACGATCACCGCGCTCACCCCGGCGACCAGCAACACCCCGGGCACCCCGGACGGAACGGGCACCGTCGCCGCCGGGACGCCGGCAGACCAGTGCGCCACCCGCACCACCCACCACAGTTCGGGGCCGGTGAAACGGATCAACAACTGCGCACCGGACGGCCACGCCACGCTCAACACGGCCGCCGCGCTGCCCAGCACGGTGATCGGCGCTATCGCCGGCGCCGCCGCGAGGTTGGCGACCACGGCCACCAGGCTGACCCGCCCGGAGATGCCGGCCACCAGCGGAGCGGTCACCAGGTGTGCGGCGGCGGCGATCGCCAGCGCGTCGGCCAGCGGCTTGGGGCAGCCCCGCCCGGCCAGGCTCCGCGACCAGACCGGCGCGACGACGACCAGCGCGGCCGTCGCGACCGCCGACAGCGCGAAGCCCACGTCGACGGCGAGCTGTGGGGCGATGGCCAGCAACCCCAGCACCGTGGCGCAGAGCGCCGGGATGGCCTGCCGTCGCCGCGAAGACAGCATCCCTGCCAGCCCGATGGCACCCATCACGGCCGCCCGCAACACACTCGCCGTCGGTTGCACGACGACGACGAACGCGACGAGCGTCAGCGCGGCGAGGACGACGGCCGCCCGCGGGCCGATCAACCTTGCCGAGAACAGCACGGCGGCACACACGATGGTCACGTTGGCGCCCGACACGGCCATCAGGTGCGTCATGCCCGCCGCGCGAAAGTCGCGGTCGGTCTCGGCGGTGACCGCGGAGGTGTCACCCAGGACCAGGGCGGGCAGCATTGCCGCCTGTTCGGCGGGCAGCGTGCCGCGAACGGCGGTGGTGAATCGGCCGCGGACCGTGTGGGCCGCCCGCTGCGCGGCGCCGGCGGTGCCCGCGGTCGGCCGGCCCGACGCGTTGAGCACCGCGACACTGAGGTCGCGGCGGGTGGGACGGCCGATCCGCGCGGTGAACCGCACCGGCCGGCCCACCATCAGTGCATCGGTCTCCGATTCGAAGTCCGAGGCCCGTGCGAAAACGACCACCCGGCCGGAGATCTGCGCGCCGCGCAGACGCTGCAGCGTGGCGCGGAACATGAGGCGGCCGCGCCCCAACGACACCGGGCTCTCGGTCGGGGTGACCGTCACCGGAGCGGCGGTTCCGAACGCGGCGGTGATCGGGTGACGATCGACCGCTTCGGCGCGCAGCGCGACCGCGAACCCGAACCCTGCGCCGGTGACACCGACCGCGACCAGGCCGGCGCTGACGGCCCCCAGCCGCCCGGTGTCCCCTCGCCGGCGTCCGGCGTGCCACGCCAGCGCGCCGGAGGCGGCGACCAACACGACGCAGCACGCCGCCACGGCCCGGCCGATCGGCCACCAGATGCCGGCGGCGGTTACCACCCAGCAGGCGAGCGCGGCCGGGATCAGGCGCGCATCGATGCGCGCCGCGGGCGATTCGACGGGGCGGGAACCGTGCACCGGTGTCAGACGCGGACCAGGGCGCGCAATTTGTCCAGCCGCGCCGGGCCGATGCCGTCGACATCGGCGAGCTGGTCGACGCTGGCGAATCTGCCGTTGGCCTGCCGCCACGCGACGATCGCGGCGGCCGTGACGGGCCCGACGCCGGGCAGGCCGTCCAAGTCCTCCACCGTCGCGGTGTTGAGGTCGAGCACCTCACCCGCCCTCGGCTTGACCGGCCCCGTTCCGGGCCGCGGTGGCGGTGGCTTCGACGTCGGTGTCGAGCCGGGGGCCACCGAGCTTCCCAACGCCGTCGGCTGACCGGGGACGGGAGCGAGCCCGACGACGATCTGCTCGCCGTCGCCGAGCGGGCGCGCCATGTTCAGCCCGGTGGTGTCCGCCCCGTTCACCGCGCCGCCCGCGGCCTGCAGCGCGTCGGCGACGCGCGCGCCCGGCGCCAGGGTGACCAATCCGGGGCTGTGTACCAGGCCCACCACGCTCACCACCACGGGCCGGTCGGGGC
This sequence comes from uncultured Actinomycetota bacterium, assembly GCA_963820045.1. GTDB lineage: Bacteria > Actinomycetota > Actinomycetes > Mycobacteriales > Mycobacteriaceae > Mycobacterium. The sequence goes on along the minus strand of CAWFYN010000004.1, from coordinate 115,094 downwards.
CCGCGCCCGGGCTCGCCGACGACCTGGGGCCCACCGTCGACGCCTTCTCCACGGGTGGCAGTTTGGCCGACATCACCGGCGCGGGCCGGTCGCTCAGCAGCGTGAACACCGTGACCAGCACGGCCAGCGCTGCCACGATCGCCAACCCGATCGCACCGGCACGCCCCGGGTCGGCGCGCAGCCTGGCCACCCAACCGCGACCCGGGGATGCGTCGGGCAGCCATCGCGGCAGCAGCGAATTCTGGTCCTCGTCCGCCGCCTCCCCGGGTGCGGCCTCCCCGGTTGACGCGCCGTCGGACTCGGCGTCCGGTTCGGCAGCGAGTCGCCGCTGCAGGCGCTCGGCGGGAAGTTCTGTTCGCATGCGCCGACCGTAGGCACGCGGACCCACGGATCGACCCCGCCCGGCGGCGCCGCGACCGGCGACTGTGGACTAAACCGAGGCTGTGCACAACCGCGGTGCGGGATGGGCCAATATGGAACCAACGACGCATCGCCGGAACCGGGCACCCAGACGCTGGCAGCCAGGTTCACCCCCAGACGACAGGAGGCCGCCGTGCAACTGGCGCTCACACCCGAAGAAGCCGCGTTCCGCGACGAACTCCGCACCATCTACACCACCAAGATTCCCGAAGAGCTGCGCGAGCGGGTGCGCCGGGGCTCGGCGGAAGTGAACCGCGACGACATCGTCACCAGCCACAAGATCCTGCACGAGCACGGTCTGGCCGTGCCGAACTGGCCGGTCGAATGGGGCGGCAAGGACTGGACGCCAACCCAGCACCAGATCTGGGCCGACGAGATGCAGTTGGCGTGCGTCCCGGAGCCGCTGAACTTCAATACCAAGATGGTGGGCCCGGTGATCGCCGAATTCGGTTCGGAAGAGGTCAAACAACGCTTCCTGCCGCCGACGGCCAGCCTCGACATCTGGTGGTGCCAGGGGTTCTCCGAGCCCGAGGCCGGTTCGGACCTGGCGTCGCTGCGCACCACCGCGGTACGCGACGGCGACAGCTACGTCGTCAACGGCCAGAAGACCTGGACCACGCTCGGCCAGTACGCGGACTGGATCTTCTGCCTGGTGCGCACCGACCCGCAGGCGCCCAAGCGTCAGGCCGGCATTTCGTTTCTGCTGTTCGACATGAAGACCCCGGGCATCACGCTGCGGCCCATCAAGACGATCGACGGCGGCCACGAGGTCAACGAGATTTTCCTCGAAGACGTCCGCGTTCCCGCCAACCAGCTTGTCGGAGAAGAAAATAAGGGTTGGACGTACGCGAAATTCCTGCTGGGCAACGAACGCACCGGCATCGCCGGCGTCGGACGGACCAAAGTGCGCCTGGCCGAGGTGAAGAAACACGCCACGGCGACCGGGGTGCTCGAGGATCCCCTTTTCGCGGCCCGGCTGGCCGAGGCCGAAAATGAGCTGCTCGCACTGGAACTCACGCAGTCGCGGGTGGTGACGGACTCCGCGAACGGGCAGCCCAACCCGGCGTCCTCGGTGCTCAAACTCCGCGGCAGCCAGCTGCAGCAGGCGGCCACCGAACTGCTCGTCGAGGTGGCCGGCGCGGACGCGTTGCCCGCCGACGGGGAAGACATCGCGTCTCCGGACTGGGCGCAACACAGTGCGCCGCATTACCTCAACTACCGCAAGACGTCGATCTACGGCGGCAGCAGCGAGGTGCAGCGCAACATCATCGCGTCCACCATTCTGGGATTGTGAGGCAGCCATGGACTTTCAGCTGACCGACGAGCAGACCCTGCTGCGCGACACCACCCGCGAGTTGTTGTCGCGCAGCTACGACCCGGAGAGCCGCAACAAGGTCATCGGCTCCGATCTGGGCTGGAGCCGTGAGGTGTGGAGTCAGCTCGCCGACACCGGGATCCTCGGCCTGGGCTTCGACCCGGAGGAGGCGGGCCAGATCGAGATCATGGCCGTGCTCGCCGAGGCGGGGCGCCGGTTGGCCCCCGAACCGATCCTGCACGCCGCGCTGGCGCCGGGTGCGCTGATCGCCGAGCGGGGCACCGACACCCAGAAAGAACAGCTCGATGACGTCGCGGCCGGCCAACGGCTGCTGGCCTTCGCCCACCTGGAGCCGGGCCGCCGCAAGCCAACCGCTACTGTCACGACTCAGGCTGTGCGGCAAGGCGATACATGGACACTGAGCGGACGCAAGAACCCGGTGCTCGCCGGCGACTGCGCCGACACCTTGGTGGTCAGCGCCGCCCTGCCGGACGGCGGCACCGGCCTGTTCCTGGTCGATGCGAGCGCGGCCACCAGGCACCCGTATCGGACGTTCGACGGACAACGCGGCGCGCAGGTCGACTTGGACGCCACCCCGGCCGAACCCTTGGGTGAGGCGGTTGACGCATCACGGGCCATCGGCGACGCCATCATCCGCATCCAGTCGGCACTCTGCGCCGAAGCAGTCGGGGCGATGGAGGAGGCGCTGCGGCTGACCACCGATTACCTGAAGACCCGCAAGCAGTTCGGCGTCACGCTCAACAAATTCCAGGCGCTCACGCAGCGGGCCGCCGACATGTACGTGTCGCTGGAGCTGGCCCGCAGCATGAGCCTGTACGCGTCGATGTCGATCGCCGACGGCAACCTCGACCCGGTGATCGCCTCCCGCGCCAAGCTGCAGATCGGCCGCTCGGGCCGGCACATCGCGCAGGAGTCGATCCAGCTGCACGGCGGAATCGGTGTGACCGCCGAATATCCGGTCGCCCACTATGCGGCCCGGCTCACCGCGATCGAGCACATCCTGGGCACCTCCGGCGACCACCTGCACAATTTGATCGACCACCTTGGCGACTACGACTTGGCCCGGCTCTAGCGCATGGCCGAGCTCTCCGACAGAGTCGTCGAGTTCCTGTCAGCCGGCACTCGTACCGGGATGCTCGGTTACGTCGCCGGCGACGGCCGCCCGCTAGTCGCGCCGGTGTGGTTCGAGGTCGATGGCGACAAGCTGGTGTTCAACACCGCCCGGGACACGTCGAAAGGGCGTGCCCTGCACCGTGATCCGCGAGCGGTGATCTGCGTCGACGAGCCTCATCCGCCGTATTCGTTCGTCCAGGTGCAGGGGGTGGCCGCGGTCGGCGAGGGCCCGGCCGACGTGTTGGACATCGCCACCCGGACCGGCGCCCGGTACATGGGCGCCGACCGCGCCGAAGAGTTCGGCCGCCGCAACGCCGTTCCCGGCGAACTGGTGGTGCGGCTGCGCCCGACCAAGGTCATCACCGGATTCGACATCAGCGCCTGATTCTCGAATTCATCCACATCGAAGGAGACGCGATGAACAAGCCCCCGACAGACCGTCCGCTGCGCGTCATTCAGTGGACGACCGGCAACATCGGGCGGCGGTCGCTGCACGCCATCATCGGCAGGCCGGACATGGAGCTGGTCGGGGTGTATGCGCACGGGGCGGACAAGGTCGGTGTCGACGCCGCCGAACTGGCCGGCTGGCCGGAACCGACCGGCGTGCAGGCGACGAATGACATCGACGCGCTACTTGCCCTGGGCGCCGACGCGTGCTGCTATAACCCGTTGTGGCCAAACGTCGATGAGTTGGTGCGGTTGCTGGAAGTCGGGTGTCAATGTGTGCTCCAGCGCGGCCTGGATCACCGGGGGCAAACAGACACCCGAGGACCGCGAACGAATCGTGGACGCGTGCAAACGAGGCGGTTCGACGATCTTCGGCAGCGGGGCACACCCGGGCATGACGAACATGGTCGGCATGGTGCTCAGCGGCGCCTGCGAACGCGTCGACGAGATTCGCATCACCGAGTCGGTGGATTGCTCGACCTACGAATCAGCGGAAACCCAAACGGCGATGGGCTTCTCGCAGGATCCCGACACTCCGGGGCTGGCGGAAAACGTGCGGCGCGAAAGCGAGGTCTTCGCCGAATCGGCCGCCATGATGGCCGACGCGATCGGGGCGCAGCTGGACCGGATGACCTTCGACGTGACCTTCACCGCCGCCACCGGGGATTCCGATCTGGGCTTCATGACGATCCCCGCGGGAACGGTGGGCGGCGTCTATGGCTACCACCGCGGCTGGGAGGGCGACCGCAACGTGGTCAGCGTCGGCTTCAACTGGACCATGGGCAGTCACGTGACCCCGCCCAAACCACTGGAGCACGGCCACGTCATCCAGGTGTTCGGGTTGCCCAACATGCGCACCGTGCTGCACTGCCTGCCGCCCAAGGATTGGACCGAGCCCGGATTCATGGGGCTGGGAATGATTTACACCGCGATGCCGGTTACCAATGCCGTGCCGGCGGTGGTGGCGGCCGAGCCCGGGATCGTCACGCTCGCCGACTTGCCCCCGGTCACCGGCCGGGTGGCCCGTTAGGCGCCCCAACCGTATGTCGTTCGCCACATCGAAGCCCCCGGAGGAACGCTTGCGTGCACTAAGGTTTAGAGTGCTTAGCTGAGCAAATCGTCGAAAGACATTGATGTCGTCGGCGACGTAGATGAGCTTTGCGGCAGCGCCGGGGTGGCGGTAAGCGGAAGGCGGTCAGGTGGTGGCTAGTCCAGACTCAGGTCCACGTGCCGGCGCCGTAACCCGCGCGCTCAAACGGGCGTGGATACCGCTGGTTTTGGTGGTGGTCCTGGCCCTTTCGGCGTTGATCGTGTCGCGGCTCCACAAGATTTTCGGCTCGCAGGATCTCAACGCCAACGCCGGCAAGGGGATCGAAATCGTGCAGTTCAACCCGAAGGTCGTCGTCTACGACATCACGGGGCCGCCCGGGGCCACCGCCAACATCAACTACTGGGACGAGAACGCCAACACCCATCAGGTCAACGCGGCGCCCCTGCCGTGGTCGACCACCATCTCGACGACCCTGCCCTCGGTGAGCGCCAACATCATGGCGCAGAGCGACAGCAGTGACATCGGCTGCAAGATCACCGTGGACGGCGTCGTCCGCGAACAGCGGAACTCCGACGGGCACAATGCGCAGACCTTCTGCCTGGTGAAGTCCGCATGAGCGACGCGAACAGCAGGGGCCCCCTGAACACCGCCGACACCGCGGACACCGAGGACACCGGCCCGATCCGGACACCGGATCCGGCCAAGGCCGAACGCGGCCACCGGCCCTACCTGCCTCACTCGATCCGCATTTTCGCGGTGCCGATCATTCTGGGCTGGGTATTCGTCACCATCCTGGTGAACGTCATCGTCCCCACACTCGAGAAAGTCGGCGAGCAGCATTCGGCACCGATGACACCGCTGGACGCGCCGTCGATGAAGGCGATGATGCGCCTGGGCCACAACTTCCACGAATTCGACTCCAACAGCACGGTCATGATCGTGCTGGAGGGCCAGCAACCGCTTGGCCCGGACGCGCACCATTACTACGACAAACTGATTCGGGACCTGCGCAAGGATCCCCAGCACATCCAGCACATCCAGGACTTCTGGGGCGACCGGCTGACCGCCGCGGGCGCGCAGAGCGCCGACGCCAAGGGCGCCTACGTCATGATCAACCTGGCCGGAAACCAGGGCACCACGCTGGCCAACGAGTCCGTGAACGCCGTGCGCAAGGTGATCGACGAGAACAAGGCGCCACCGGGCGTGAAGGCCTACGTCACCGGTCCCGCGGCGCTGTCCGACGACATGCACATCATCGGTAACGCCAGCCTGGCCAAGATCACGCTGTTCACCTTGGGCGCGATCGCGATCATGTTGCTGCTGGTCTACCGATCCATCGTCACCACGCTGGTCCAGCTGTTCATGACCTTTGTCGCCTTGCTCTGTGCGCGGGGCGTCGTCGCGGTTCTCGCGTACCACAACGCATTCGGGCTGACCACCTTCGCCGCCAACATCCTCACCATGCTGGCGATCGCCGCCGGCACCGACTACGGCATCTTCCTCGTCGGCCGCTATCAGGAAGCGTTGCGGGCGGGCGAGGATCGAGAAACCGCGTACTACACCACCTTCAAAGGGGTGGCCCCCGTTGTGCTGGGGTCGGGGCTGACCATCGCCGGGGCGACGTACTGCCTGAGCTTCACGCGGTTGCCCTGGTTCAACACCATGGGCGCACCGGTGGCGATCGGCATGCTGGTGGTGGTGCTGGCCGGACTCACGCTGGGGCCGGCGGTTGTCTTCGTGGGCAGCCGTTTTCACTTCTTCGAGTCCAAGCGGGCGGCCAAGCGCGGGCGGCTCTGGCGGCGGGTGGGCACCGCGGTTGTGCGCTGGCCGGCACCGGTTTTGGCCGTGAGCGCCGCGGTCGTGTTGGTCGGCATGGTCGCCCTTCCGAGCTACAAGACGAGCTACAACGACCGCTACTACCTACCGACCTCCGCCCCGTCCAATCTCGGGCAGGCGGCCGCCGACCGCCATTTCTCGCAGGCCCGGATGAACCCCGACATGTTGATGGTCGAGTCCGACCATGACATGCGCAATCCGGCCGACATGTTGGTGCTGGACCGGGTGGCCAAGAACGAGATGCGCACGCTGGGCATCGCCATGGTTCAGGACATCACCAGGCCGCTGGGCATTCCGATTCAGCACAGCTCGATACCGTTTCAGAACAGCATCCAAAGTCAGACGACGATGCAGAACATGAGCTTCCTCAAGGAGCGCATCGCCGACATCCTGAGGATGGCAGACGACCTGCAGACCCAGATCGACACCACGCAGCGCCAGTACGAGGTGTCGCAAGACCTGGCCAACGCCGCGGACGACAGCGCAAAGACCACGGCGGTAACGTCGCAAATCACCGACACCCTGCGTGACCACATCGCCGATTTCGACGACACCTTCCGGCCGGTACGTTCTTACTTCTACTGGGAGAGGCACTGCTACGACATTCCCTTGTGCATCGGATTGCGGTCCCTCTTCGACACTTTCGACGGGTTCGACCAGCTCGCCGAGCAGTTCCACTACCTCACGGCCGATATCGCGCACACCGCCCAAGCCACACACGACCTGAACGCGCTGTTTCCCACGTTGATCACCACGCTGAAAACCACCAGGGGCATCACGCTTACCCTGTACCAGACGTTCAAGGCGATGATCGACCAGATGGAGGCGATGAGCAACACCGCGATCGTGATGGGGCAAAGCTTCGATGCGTCGAAGAACGACGACTTCTTCTACCTTCCGCCGGAGGCTTTCGACAACCCGGATTTCCAGACGGGCCTTCGCATGTTCTTATCGCCGGACGGTAAGTCGGCGCGATTCTTCATCACCCACCAAAGCGATCCGATGACGCCGGAAGGCATTTCGCGAGTCGACGCCGAGCGCACCGCCGCGCAGGAGGGGCTGAAGCAGTCGTCGCTGTCGGACGCCAGGGTCTACCTCGGCGGCACGGCCCCAACGTTCAGGGACATGGCCGACGGTGAAAAGTACGACCTGATGATCGCGGTGGTGTCCGCCCTGACACTGATCTTCATGATCATGCTGCTGCTCACTCGAAGCGCGGTGGCCGCGCTGGTGATCGTCGGCACCGCGGCAAGCTCGATCGCCGCGTCCTTCGGCCTTTCCGTGCTCATTTGGCAGGACCTGTTCGGCATCCGAATCCACTGGATCGTGATGGCGCTGTCCGTAATCATCCTGCTGGCCGTCGGATCCGACTACAACCTGCTGCTGGTCTCGCGATTCAAAGAAGAGATCCATGCCGGGCTCAAGACGGGGATCATCCGGTCGATGGCGGGCACCGGTGGAGTGGTGACGGCGGCGGGTCTGGTGTTCGCCTTCACCATGGCGTCGATGCTCGGCAGCGACCTGCGGGTGCTGGGCCAGTTCGGGTCGACGGTGTGCATCGGTCTGCTGCTCGACACGCTGATCGTGCGCACGCTGCTGATGCCGTCCATCGCGACCCTGCTGGGACGCTGGTTCTGGTGGCCGCAGGTGGTGCATCCGCGCGGCGACAACGCCCGGCGCCCGGCACCGGCACGGTCGGCTTAGGTCGACGGCAGCTGCACGCAGACCGCGACGGCCCCGGCCCCGACGTGTAACGCCAGCACCGGACCCAGCGGGGTGATGATCGCCGGCTCGCACTCCGGCAACCGCCGCGCCAGCGTCGCCGCCACCTCCTTGGCGCCGTCCGGGTTGGCGACGTGATGCACCGCCAGGGCGGCGCGGCGGTCGCCGGCAACCTCGCAGACCCGGTCGATCATCGCCTCCGTCGCTGCGCTGACGGTGCGCACCCGTTGGGCCAGAACGAGTCTGCCGTCGTCGATGCGCAGCAGCGGCTTGAGCGCGAGCGCCGTGCCCAGCCAAGCCTTGGCCCCGCCGATCCGTCCACTGCGGCGCAGGTTGTCCAGCCTGTGCACCACCATGAACGCATGGCTGTGCCGCGCAGCCAGATTCGCGGCTTCGGCGACGGCGTCCAGGTCCCCGCCGGCGGCCGCGGCCCGTGCGGCGGCCAACGCCACAAAGCCCGTACCCATCGCGGTCGACTTCGAGTCGACGACCCGCACGTGGGGATCCAGGTCGGAGGCGGTCCGTTCGGCGGCACCGCAGGTGCCCGACAGGGCGGACGAAATGTGCACCGCCACCACGCCGTCCCCGCCACTGTCTGCCAGCGCCTGCTGGTAGGCGTCGGCCAGTTCGGCGGGCGTGGCCGCCGCGGTGGTGGCGTGGCGCTTGTAGACGTCGTCGGGGATCTCGTCCACCCCGTCCCGCAGATCGACACCGTCGAGCAAGATATGCAACGGGACCACGCGGATCGCCCAGTTGTCCAGCAGGTCTGCCGGCAAGCGCGCCGACGCGTCGGTCACCACCACGACAGTCACGGCGTTACCCGTGTGGCTTGTCGGTCGCCACGCCGGCTTCGGCCAGCGCCTTGAGCATTAATTCGGCAACCGCCTGGTGGGCTTCGAAATTCCAGTGGATGCCGTCGGGATTTCCCCGCCCACTCATAATCTGTTCGGCGACAGCGGCTTTGAGGTCCACCAGGGGAACGTTGTGGTCTTGCGCCCACTCGGTGATCGCCGCGGCGGTGGCGGGGCGGCCGTGGTGGGCGCGGGCGTAGGTGTCGGCGATATGCACCGACGGCAATGACGCCACGATGGGGATGCCGGGCCGGTTGAAATCGATTGCGCCGCGGGTCTGTTCGAGGTATTCGGCACTCAGCTGCGCAGGCAGCGCGGACCTGGCCACCGGTGAGAGCCTGGGCTGAAGCCAGCCGTAGCCGTCGCGGACCCAGCGCCGCAACCATGTCGGCCGCACATAGCGGATCAGCTCGCGCAGCGCCGTCGGCAGCACCGAGGGCAGCGAATCCATGCCGCCGGTCGCGAAGATGACGGCGCCCGCCCTGGGCAGCGCCGCCCAGGCGCGCGGGTCCTGGGTCGCCGCCCACCAGATATCCCGGCAGGTCCAGCCGATGCGGCCGATGAGTTCGACATCCCAACCCAACTGTGCGGCAACGATATTGGGCCAGATGCGTGGATCGTCGGCGGGTAGGCCGCCGGTGGGTCCGTAGTAGGCCAGCGAGTCGGCGAAGATCAGCAGGGTTGGCCGCGCCTCAGAGGACATCGTTGGACACCTGCGCCGAAGCGTTCCACACGTCGAGGCGCCAGCGGATGGCGTCGAAACCCGCGCCTCGATCGTCGGAGTCGTCGGAATGGCCCGAAAGCTGCACCCAGCTGGCGTTGCCCATGCCGCCCAGGATCGGCCAGTTGGCGACGGGAAGCTTCAGCAGGGCGGCCGACAGTGCGGCGATCAGGCCGCCGTGGGCCACCAGTACCACCGGCCGATCGGCATGCTGGGGTCCGCCCCATTCCGGCTCGCCGGACACGAGTTCGGCAACCAACGGCACGCTGCGGGCGGCGACGTCGACCCGGCTTTCGCCGCCGTGGGGTGCCCAGGTGGCGTCTTCGCGCCAGGCCAACCGGGCGCCGGGGGCCTCGGCATCGACCTCGGTGTGCGTCAATCCCTGCCAGTCGCCGAGGTGAGTTTCCCGCAACCGCTGGTCTACCCGGATCGGCACGCCGGTTCGCTCTGCCAGCCTGATCGCCGTGTCGTAGGCGCGATGCAGATCCGACGACACGATCAGCAACGGCTGCAGCTTGCCGAGGACCTCGGCGGCAGCAATCGCTTGTGCCCGGCCGAGTTCGCTGAGCTCGGAATCCAGCTGGCCCTGCATCCGGCTACCGGCGTTGAACTCGGTCTGCCCGTGCCGCAACATGATTAGGCGACGGATCGTCATTGTGTGCCCGCTGAGCTTTCGGGGACCTCGCTGAGGTCCACCGGCACCACCGGACAGTCGCCCCACAACCGGTCCAGGGCATAGAAGTCGCGGTCGTCCTGGTGCTGAATGTGCACGACGATGTCGCGGTAGTCCAGCAGTGTCCAGCGGCCCTCCCGGGTGCCCTCCCGGCGCGCCGGCTTGTAGCCCGCCCTGCGCATCTTCTCCTCGACCTCGTCGACGATGGCATTGACCTGCCGCTCGTTGGACGCCGAGGCGATGACGAAGCAGTCCGTGATGACCAGCTGGCCCGAAACGTCGATCACGACGACATCGTCGGCCAGTTTCGCGGCGGCCGCGCCGGCGGCCACGGTCGCCATGTCGACGGCTTCCTGGGTGGCGGTCATGCGTCGTTCCCGGCGGGCAGGGTTGATCGGCTCACGGTGTCCTTCGATTTTTCGTCGGCGCGATACAGCCGGCGCTTGGAGACGTACTGGACGACGCCGTCGGGCATCAGGTACCACAGGGGGCGATGCTGTTCGGCGCGCAGGCGGCAATCGGTCGACGAGATCGCCAGCGCCGGGATCTCAACGAGCGTCAGCACGTCCTCGGCCAGCTCACCCAGCACGCCGGTGATGTGTTCGCGCCGTAGCTCGTATCCGGGCCGGCTGACGCCGACGAACCGCGCCAACTGAAACAGTTCCTCCCAGCCCTGCCAGGACAGGATGGAAGCGAGCGCGTCCGCGCCGGTGATGAAGTACAGCTGCGAATCGGGGTTGAGGGCGTGCAGATCGCGCAGTGTGTCCCTGGTGTAGGTGGGGCCGGCGCGGTCGATGTCGACGCGGCTCACCGAGAAGCGCGGGTTGGAGGCGGTGGCGATCACCGTCATCAGGTACCGGTCCTCGGCAGCCGAAACGTGCCGATCCTTCTGCCAGGGCTGGCCGCTGGGCACGAACACCACTTCGTCGAGGTCGAACAGGTCGGCGACCTCGCTGGCGGCAACCAGGTGCCCGTAATGGATGGGATCGAACGTCCCACCCATCACGCCCAGCCTGCGCAGCCGCTTTTGCACGATTTGCCAGCTTACTTGAGGCGGCGATCTGGCCCGATTTCTCAGCCCGCGGGCTCTCCCGCAAGGTGGGGGCACCCCGGCCCGCGGGCGTCACGCTGGCGTGGCGCAGGCATGAAACCCGCCCTCACACGGGCAGCAATTGGTCGATCACCGCGGCCAGCTGTTTGGCCGACCGGCATTCGTGCATCGCGATGATCTCTTGGTAGCGCGGCACCGCCGAGTCGCCGCTGCCCCACAGGTGCCTGGGCTCGGGATTCAGCCAGTGCGCGTGCCGGCTGGCGGTCACCATGTGCGCCAGCAACTCGGTCTCCGGATTGCGGTAGTTGGTGCGCCCGTCCCCGAGTACCAGCAGCGAGCTGCGCGGCGACAGGACGTTGGGGAACGCCTGCACGAAGGACGCGAACGCGTTGCCGTAGTCGGAATGCCCGTCGCGGCTGTACACGCCGGCTTCGCGGGTGATCCGCTGGATAGCCACGGCCAGGTCGGCTTCCGGGCCGAACATGTGGGTCACCTCGTCGGTGGTGTCGATGAAGGCGAACACCCGGACCCGCGAGAACTGTTGGCGCAGGGCGTGTACCAGTAGCAGGGTGAAGTGGCTGAACCCGGCGACGGAGCCGGACACGTCGCACAGCACCACCAGTTCCGGTCGCGCCGGGCGCGGTTTGGCCAGCACCACGTCGATCGGCACGCCTCCGGTGGACATCGACTTGCGCAGCGTCTTGCGCAGGTCGATCGCACCGGCGCGGCTGCGTCGCCGCCGGGCCGCCAGCCGGGTGGCCAGGGTCCGGGCCAGCGGGGCCACGACCCGTTGCATCTGACGGAGCTGTTCGCCGGAGGCGCGCAGGAACTCGACATTTTCGGAAAGCTGTGGGATGCCGTACATCTGGACGTGGTCGCGGCCGAGCTGTTCGGCGGTGCGCCGTTTGGTCTCGGCGTCGACCATCTTGCGCAACTGGGTGATCCGTTGCGCGGCGAGCGCTTTGGCGATCTGCTCCTGCGTGGGTGTGGGCTCGTCGCCGTACGGGGCAAGCAACCCCGCCAGCAGCTTGCCCTCCAATTCGTCCAGAGCCATCGCCTTGAGCGCCTGGTACGAGGAGAACGACGGGCCGCGGCTCGAACTGTATTTGCCGTAGGCCTCCACGATGCGCGCGATCATCGCGACCAGCCGCTCCTCCATGTCGGCGAGGTCGGGGTTCTCGGTGAGCAGATCCAGGAGCATCCGGCGCATCGCCTCGACGTCGTCGGGCGGCAACGCGCCATCGTCCGGCGCCCCGTCGGCCCCTTCGTCGGTGATCGCCGTGCGTGCACCCAGCGCCGCGGGGAACCACAGGTCGAACATGGCGTCGTAGGTCTCGCGGTGATCGGGACGACGCAGCACGGCGCAGGCGATGCCCTCGCGTAACACCTCACGATCGCTCAACCCGAGGGTGGCCATCACCCGGCCGGCGTCCACTGTTTCGGACGGCCCTACCGAAATGCCAACTCCCCGAAGCGCTTCCACGAAACCGACCAGGTGGCCGGGCAGCCCGTGCGGGGCGAGCGGCCGGGTGGGTCTGATGCGGCGGGGGGCCATGGGTGCGTTCCTAGTTCAACCGGAGCTCGCCGCTTGCGCGCTGCTGGTCGGATTGATGTTTGAGGATCACGCCAAGGGTGGCCGCAACAACCGAGTCGTCGATGGTGTCCAGCCCCAGCGCGAGCAGGGTGCGGCCCCAGTCGATGGTCTCGGCGATGGACGGCACCTTCTTGAGTTGCATGCCGCGCAGCACGCCGATGATGCGCACCAATTCCTCGGCGAGATGCTGGGGCAACTCGGGAACCCGCGACAGCAGGATGCGGCGTTCCAATTCGGGACTGGGGAAGTCGATGTGCAGGAACAGGCAGCGGCGCTTGAGCGCCTCGGACAGTTCGCGGGTGGCGTTGGAGGTCAGCAAGACGAACGGGGCCCGCTCCGCGGTCAGCGTGCCCAATTCGGGGACAGTCACCGCGAAGTCGGACAACACCTCGAGCAGCAGGCCCTCGATCTCGATGTCGGCCTTGTCGGTTTCGTCGATCAGCAGCACCGTCGGCTCTGTGCGCCGGATGGCGGTCAGCAGCGGCCGCTGCAGCAGGAATTCCTCGCTGAACACGTCGTCCTTGGTCTGATCCCAGTCCCCGGAGCCGGCCTGGATGCGCAGGATCTGCTTGGCGTGGTTCCACTCGTAGAGCGCGCGAGCCTCGTCCACCCCCTCGTAGCACTGCAGGCGGACCAGTCCGGAGCCGGTCGCCTCGGCGACGGCGCGGGCCAGCTCGGTCTTGCCGACGCCGGCGGGCCCTTCCACCAGCAACGGCTTGCCCAGCCGGTCGGCCAGGAACACCGCGGTCGCGGTGGCGGTGTCGGGCAGGTAACCGGTCTCGGCCAACCGTCGCGAGACGTCGTCGATGTCGGCGAACAGCGGCTTGGACCGGGCGGGCACGCTCACTATCTCGATTCTCCTAAAGCACTTTTCGTCGCGGTGTCAGGCGGGACGGACTTGCCCGTCGCCCCACGCAATCCACTTGGTCGAGGTCAACTCCGGCAGCCCCATCGGACCGCGCGCATGCAATTTCTGCGTGGAGATGCCGATTTCGGCGCCGAAACCGAACTGCTCACCGTCGGTGAACGCCGTCGACGCGTTGATCATCACCGCGGCCGCATCGACACCGTCACTAAACCGTTGTGCCGCAGCCATATTGCTGGTCACGATGGCCTCGGTGTGCCCGGTACCGTACTCGTTGATGTGGGCGATCGCGGCGTCGATGCCGTCGACCACCGCGACCGCGATGTCCATCGAAAGGTACTCGCGGCGCAGGTCGTCCTCCCCCGCGTCCGCCGAAAACCCACCGTGCACGGTCACGCCGGCATCCTGCAGGGCGGCCACCAATTGGGGCAGGGCCTCCTTGGCGATCGCGGCATCGATCAACAGCGTCTCGGCGGCGTTGCAGACACTGGGCCGGCGGGTCTTGGAGTTCAGCAGGACCCGTTCCGCCACGTCCAGATCGGCTCCTTCGTGCACGTACACGTGACAGTTGCCGACACCGGTCTCGATGGTGGGCACCTGCGCTTCACGAACAACCGCGTCGATCAGGCTCGCACCCCCACGCGGAATCACCACGTCGACCAGGCCGCGGGCCTGGATCAGGTGCGTCACCGTGGAGCGATCGGCGGCCGAAAGTAGTTGCACCGCATCGGCCGGCAAGTCCTCGCTGACCAGCGACGCGCGCAGCACCTGTACCAGCGCCTGATTGGACCGCGCCGCCGAGGAGCTGCCCCGCAACAACACGGCATTGCCCGACTTGAGCGCCAGACCGAAGGCATCGACGGTGACGTTGGGCCGGCCCTCGTAAATGATGCCGACGACGCCGAGCGGCACGCGCTGCTGACGCAAATGCATACCGTTGGGCAGGGTGTAGCCGCGCAGCACCTCCCCGACCGGGTCGGGCAGACCGGCGACCTGGCGCAGGCCGGCGGCGATCCCCTCGACACGTTTGCGGTCCAGCGCCAACCGGTCGAGCATCGCGGGCGGGGTCCCGGCGGCTTCGGCAGCGCCGAGATCTTCGGCGTTTGCCGAGAGGATCAAGTCGGTGTGGGCCGCTACCGCGTCGGCCGCGGACCGCAGCGCCTGGTCCTTGGCGACCGTCGGCAATAACGCCAGGACGCGGGAGGCGACCCGGGCGCGGCGAGCGGCGTTGTGGACCTCCCGGCGCAAGTCAGCTTCTCCCTGTTGAGCCGCTCCGCTGCGGAATGGTGCTTGCAGACTCATTGAACCAGGGTATCGGGCCTTAGCCGGCCAGGTGAGGCGGCCCGGGTATTACGGGATCCGCTGCGCGCGTAACGTGCCGACGACAAGATTGCGTGGCGTGGCGGGCCGCAGCCGGACTTGGCGTCCCACCCCTTGTACAAGGTGGTCATGTCCATCCACCGATAAGGGGCTCTTCGGAAATAAGACTGCACCGGTTCTTTGGTGCTATCCCGGGGTGTTGAGCGGCTGCTGCAGGTTCTCGTTCTCAGTGGCGGATCCCTCATTTTGTTGGCGGACGATGGCGGATCCCGCCACCATGATGAGAGATCGATTAGGTTGGCTCGGTGGTTGATCGCGTACGACGCGCAGCGCTCAATATCAGCGATCGTCGCCGCCCAGGGACTCGCCGGGCGAATCAGCCGCAGTGGGGTGTGCTCCCTGCGCCTTCCACCCCTCAGCCGGTCCTGCTGGAGCGTCGTCGTATTCGTCGTGGCGCCTCCACCACTCATACGGCGGTCCCTGCGGGTAGCCCGGCGGAGAATCCTCCCAGCTCTCCTGGCGCCCGAGCGCGGTCATGTCCAGAAAACCCCACGTATTGCCCAGGGCCTCGCCACCGCGACCAGTGACGAAATATGTGCGAAACACTCGGGTGTCATCGCGGATGAAGGCGTTCGTACCGGCCCACTCGTCGACTCCAAAGTCGGCGTCAAAGCCGTCGGTGATGGTGTACCAGGGCATTTTCCATGCCATCCGCTCCTTTAGCCGCGCGATATCGGGTTGGGGCGCTCGCGAAGCGAATGCGAGCGTGATGTCGCGGGCATTGAGGTGCGCGAGGTTGCCGACATGATCGGCGAACATAGAGCATCCAACGCAGGCGCGGCCGAGCTGAACGCCGGCAGTGCCTTCGGGTTGGCCGTGCACACCCGGATCGAAGAATGCGCGGTAGATGATCAGCTGAGGCCGGCCGTCGAACAGGTCCAGCAGGCTCATCGTCCCTTCCGGCCCCTCGAAGTTGTACTGCTTGTCCACGGCGACCCAGGGCATCCGCCGACGGTCTGCGGCAAGCGCGTCATGCGCGCGGGTCACCTCCTTTTCTTTGACGAGCAGTCGCTGCCACTCATCCTGCCATTCCTGCGGCGTCACAATCCGCGGTGTTGTCATCGCAATTTCCCCTTCTTGGTTGTGGCCCAGCGGTTTTCGACATCGGTCGGCGCCCCCCAGCACTCACGCTCGACGGAACGGTTGAACGTCTCGCTTCAGCACACCATGCTGTCGTCAGGATGCCCAGGGCCCGACGCCGCCGACCCTTTCGATCGTGATGCGGGTCAGGTATCCCGGTGGGGAGTCAGGCGGCGGGAACCGGTGCCCGGTCCGAAGATCGCCGTAGTGAGCTCGGTCAGCAGTTCGGGCGCGCCGCCCTCCTCGACGCGTGCCGTGCCCCTAATCGACAGATAGGGTGTCTGCGGCCCGCTGCGGTCGGTGGATAGGACGGTCACGGCCACCCGCGGATCACGCCGGACGTTGCGGACCTTCTGGTGCTCCCCCAGATGGGCGGTGACTAGCTCGTCATCGCCGTCGGCCGTGCTCTGCACCACCATCCAAACCGCGCTTACCTGCGGGCTCCCGTCGCGATTGATTGTGACCACTGTCGCGGGTGTGGAACCGATCAGGAGGCGAGCGGTGTCATCGAATTTCATGTCTTCTCCTAAGGAATAGTCGCGATGTGAGGTCAGCGGATGGTGATCTCGCCCATGTCGATGGCGACTAACAGTGGCTCGGGGACGCGCTGGTAGTCGCCCTGCCAGGCGTAGCCTCGTCGCGTGATGGGGATCATGATCCCGTCGACGTCGCGGTAGTCGGTGGCGTAGAGCATCCCGGGCGCCCCGCCGATGACGTCGATGGTGAAGTCATGCCGGCGCAGCAACCCGTCGAGGCCGAAGCACGCGACCTGTTCGCGGGTGTGGCTTTTGATGTGTTCGGGGAATGTCACTTTCAGCCGCCGCCAGGTTTCACCCTCGACCTCGATCGGGGCGATCTCCTCGGTGGTGAACCCGGGCCAGGTGTAGAGGAACGGCATATTCAGATAGGTCCACAGCGCTTCCCCAACGAAGTAGGCGACATGAATGTCATCCCAAGGGGTTTCGAGCTGGTGGCCGTCAAACGACTTTTCCGGCTCGTCGCGTGCATCGATGAGCGCGCCCTGACGGCGCTGGATGACCACACGGTGGGGCTCGAAGACCGACCGTTTGTCTTGACCGACGTAGTCCATCGTGAGCAACTCCCGTTTAGTGTCCGCCTCGACACGAACGTCCTTGAGCGCATCCACCTTGCCCTTGACGGTCCAGAGGGCCCCGCTAATAGAGGCGTCTACGGTGATGGACTTGATCTGATTCCACCGGTCCAAGCCACCGTGCGCGGCGACCGCGGTTTCGAGTAGGTCGTTCATTTCTGCTCCTGCTTTCTCCCGGGTTTTCTGCTGTCTGCGGCCCGTCGAGCAAGCCTTCGTCGATATTGAGGACGCGAGTCGCTGAAACTCATCGCGGATACCGCGACCATCGCGACAGCGCGCGGACGGCCTCGGTTCAGCAGACCGGGCCTGGCACCATCGACCGTTCTGACTTGGGCGATGAGTCTGGCGGCCATCCGGCCTCTGTACTGGTGGAGGTGATTCCGGTGATGAGAGCCGCCGTGGTGCAGTACGTCACGACCAAGGAAGCCGCGCAACGCAACCGCGAGCTGATCGAGAACATGCTGAACGAACTTGCTGCTCGTGACGACGGGGGAGTCCAGTATCAGGTGTTGATGTTCGACGACGAGGTCGGATTCATGCACGTCGTGGCGTTCGACGGCACTGCCGACCCATTCGGCGACTGCGCCGCCTACCACGAATTCCACCGCGAACTCGCCGGGCGGCTGGCCGCACCGCCGGTCGTGACGCGCGCGACGTTGATCGGCTCCTACCACGGTCGATCTCACGCCACCGCGATGAGTTTCGACCGGCGGCGTCCTCAGTAATGCCGAGGAAAGGAGTCAAAATGAAAATCACTCACATCGCATCACGCGAGGAATGGCTGGCGGCGCGCCTGGACTTGTTGGCCAAGGAGAAAGCCGCCAGCCGGGAGCTGGCCGCGCTGGCCGAGCAGCGCCGCGCACTTCCCGCGGTGGCCATCGACAAGGACTATGAATTCGAGGGACCTGACGGCAAGGTGGCGCTGATCGACCTATTCGAGGGCCGCAGCCAGTTGGTCATCTACCACTTCATGTGGCTGCACGATATCGACGAGGGCTGTCCGAGTTGCTCATTTGCCGTGGACGACATGCCCGATCCGATTCATCTCAATGAGGGGGCGGATACCACACTGGCGCTGGTGTCGCGTGTGCCGTACGCAAAGCTCAGCCAGTTCAAGGCTCGCATGGGTTGGCGGCTGCCCTGGTACTCGTCGCACGGCAGCGATTTCAACTACGACTTCCATGTCAGCAACGACGAGTCGAAGACCCCGATTCAATACAACTACAAGGACAAGGCCGCGCTGGTGCGTGAGGGGCTGGGATATGTGGCCGCCAACGGTGCCGACGGGCAGGGGATAAGCGTCTTCGTGCATGATGACGGCAAGGTGTTTCACACTTACTCGGCCTACGGTGTGGGTGCTGATGTCATGCTGAGCACCTACCGGTTTCTGGATCTGACCCCGCTTGGCCGGCAGCGCTACATTAACGAGTGGCCATGGCACGACACGTACGCGGCGCCTGATCGCCATGAGCACCACCACTGATGGTGGCGGTGAGGACTTCGCGCGGCTGGCCGCGCCGTTTCGGCGCGAGCTGATCACCTACGGCTACCGCATGCTCGGATCGGTCGACGACGCCGAAGAAGTTGTTCAGGACGTGTACTTGGAGGCATGGCGGGCCTTCGACCGTTTCGAGGGCCGCTCATCGGTACGCACCTGGCTGTACCGCATCGCCACTCGCGCTTTCGTGAAAGCCCTCGAGCGTCGCAAGCGCCGCCCACTGCCGTCGGACCTGCATGCGTCGGCCGCCGACCCCACGGCGCGCGTCCGCCCCGGCGATCCGAAGCTGGAATGGCTGCAGCCCGCCCCCGACTCGCTGCTGGACGCTACGACGAGCGACCCCGCCACCGTGGTGGCTGCGCGCGAAACCATGCGGTTGGCGTTCGTGGCCACGCTGCAGCTGCTTCCGCCGCGACAGCGGGCGGTGCTGGTTCTGCGGGACGTATTGAGTTGGTCTGCAGCCGAAGTCGCGGCGTTGCTCGATTTGAGCGTGGCCGCAGTCAACAGTGCGTTGCAGCGCGCTCGCGCACGCCTGCCCGCGGACAGCGACGAGCTAGCGCAGCCTACTGAAGATCGGCAGCGTGACCTGCTCGACCGGTACGTGGCCGCATTTCAAAACGCCGACGTCGACGAACTGGTCGCAGTACTCACCGAGGACGCGCAGTTTGAAATGCCACCGTTCATCACATGGTTTGAAGGCAGCGCGGCGATCGGCACCTTCCTCGGCGCGCGCATGCGTGCGTTCGGCAATACCCCGGTCATACGCACATCGGCCAATGGCCAACCAGCTGTGGCGCTGTACCCGCCGACTGCAGATGGGCGGCATCGCCTGCATGCCATGCACGTGCTCACCCTCGTGCCGCAAGGTGTTGGTCGTGTCGTGGCCTTCATGGACATCGATGCGTTGCAGCGCTTCGACCTGCCCCAGGAGCTCTCGACTGAAACACCGTGATCGCCGCGGAAGGTGCTGCGACGAGCCGCATCACATACGAGACCCGGACACCACAGAGGTAACCCCTTGCCTGAGGCTGCTGCCTGTCCACCGCCAGTCGTCGGTCCAGACAAGTCAGCGGAGCCGTTTCGCCGGCTCCTGTGCCTCGACGCCGGCCGGGGCGACCCGCTCGCGGCGAGTCGCTTGTCGCACCTTGGTTTGCCGCTCGTCGATCAGTCGGCCTAAATCTTGGAGCAGCAACGGCTTACGCATCACCAGATGCTCGAGGTGCTCACGATCTATCTGCAGCGCCGTCACCTCCTCCAGCGCGTACGCGCCGGCGAGGTTGGGTTGACGGGTCAGCGCTGTCAGGCCGAGGAACGATCCCTCGTCGAGGATGCTGACCGGTACCACCGACCCGTCGTCGGTCGTCGCGGTCAACCGCACCCGGCCGGCAACCAAGAAGGTCATCCCGGGCGACACCTGGCCGGCGGACTCGACGATTTCGTCGGCACCGAAGCGGACGATCTTCGCGTACGGCACCAGCGATTGCTGATCGGTGTGACTCAGCCGCAACGCCGGCGCGACCACCGTGCGCAGCGCTTTCTCCACGCGTTGCTTCGTGGAGTAGTTGTCGTCGGCACCGTCGAGCCGCAGGCCCGCCCGCCGCGCGGCGTACCAGACCCAGCGCAGGAAGGTCGCTTCGGTGGCTTCGGCGTCGGCGGGCGATATCAACCTGATGGTCGTGCGGTACTGGGCGCCGCCGAGGGCGACCGCAGTGGGCAAGATCGCGGGCTTGCGGGCCGGTAGCGCGCCAGCGACCCGCGTCAACATCGCACACACCTTGTCCGGCGAATCGCCGGCCGCGAATTTCGTTGTGATCGCACAGTCGTACGCGCGGGACGGGCGACTGAGATTCGTGAACGAGGTGCCGGCCAGCATCGAGTTGGGCATGATGCGGATTCCGCTGCCGGTGTCGATGTGCACCGAGCGCCAGTTCACTTCGACGACGCGCCCCCGCGCTGTTCCCGTGTCCAGCCAATCGTCGATCCGGAACGGCTGCTCGAACAACATGAACAAGCCGGACACGACCTGGCCGACCGAGTTCTGCAGCATCAGGCCGATGACCACCGAGGTGATGCCAAGCGCGGTGAACAAGCCGCCGACCCGGACGCCCCAGATATAGGACAGCATCACCGCCAGGCCGACGCCGATGACCGCGAAGCGGGCGACATCGATGAAGATGGTGGGCAGTCGTTTGCGCCAGCTCTCGTCGGGTGCGCCCTCGAACACGGTGGCGTTCAGGGCAGACAGCACCAGCACCAGCACCAGCAGACCGAAGACCGTCGTGAGGATCCGCACCGAGCCATCTCCGGCCGACACCTGCGAAGCCTTGACGAGCAGCAGCAGGAGCGCCCCCAGCGGCAACAGGTAGTTGCGCAGCAGGCTGGCCTGCCTGGCCAGGTGGCTGTTTCGGCGGACCAGCGTGCGGTGCAGCTCGGTGAGCAGGATCAACGCGACCGGGAATCCGAACGCGACGCCGATAGCCCAGTAGAACCACGATGATTGGAACAAGTTCATGATCGCTCCGACAGCCGGTAGATCGCCCGTTCGGTTCCGCCGATAGAGATGGTGCCGGCCGGCGTGAACTGCCGCACGTCACGCATCGCCTCGTAGACCTGCGAGGTGACATAAATGCCCGATTGGTTTGCGCCACTTTGCATTTGGTAGGCGAGGCTCACCGCGGCGCCCCACATGTCATAGACGAGCCCCGAACGGCCGACCAGCCCGCTGATCACGTTGCCGGTGTTGATGCCCACTCGAAGGCGCAGCTCGTGACCGGTTTGGCTGTTGAATCGCTCGATGATATGCCGCATTTCGACGGCAAAATCGACGCTGCGGTGAATGCTGTCCAGCCGCGGCGTGACCACCCCACAGCTGGCGAGATAGCCGTTGTGGAAGGTGCGGATCCGCTCGATGCCGAGAGATTCGGCTGCCGAATCGAACTGCCGGACCAATTCGTCGACGATCCCTACCAACTCGTCGCCCGAGACATCCACGGAAACCTCATCGAGTCCTACGATTTCGGCGAAGATGATGGCCACGTCTTGGTGTTCCTGCGCGATGGTCTCCTGGCCCTCGCGATATCGCTGTACGACAGACTCGGGCATCAGCGCGAGCAACAGGCGGTCGTTCTCCCGGCGCTGTTCGTTGAGTAACTCCTCTTTGATCGCCAGATTGCGGCTCATCTCATTGAAAGCTCCAGTCAGGTCGCCGATTTCGTCGCGCGTAGTTACCGGGATGTTGATCTCGTATTCGCCGGAACTGATCTTCTGCGTGCCGGCCTGCAGCCGACGGATCGGCCGCAACATCAACTGGGCCAACGCCATCGACGCCACGCAGATGGCGAAGATCATGATCGACACTGCCAGCACGAGCGTCCTGCTGAACCTGCCCAGCCGCGCGAAGGCATCGGAGTTGTCCCGCGTCGCCAGGATCGACCAGTGCAGGTCGGAGTTCGGCACCGTCAACGGTGCGTAGGCTTCCAACTCCCGGTTGCCGAGATAGTCGGTGGCGCTGATGACGCCGGTCTGCCCTCGTTGGGCCGCACGAAGACCCGCGGTCGGCACCGGCTGCACCAGCGTCGTACCGCCGAGCCGGATCGCTTGTTCCACCACGTCGGGCGGGGTGCCCGAGGCCACGGCCTCGCGCCGGTATTCGGCTGGGTTTTCCAGGAAAAGCCTTGAGTCGGAACGCATCAGGTTATCGGGTCCGGCCAGGTACGTCTCGGTTGCCGGCCCCATCCCGGCGGCCTCCCAGTGCTTGTCGGCGGTCATGATCTTGTTGATCTTCGAGATCGGCAGCGGCAGCGCCATGACGCCGCTCACTTTGCCGTTCATTCCGACCGGCGATACCACCCACGCCGTGGGGGTGTCGAGCTGCGGCTGGTACGGCTGGAAGTCTGTGGTCCAGACGAAGT
Source organism: uncultured Actinomycetota bacterium (assembly GCA_963820045.1). GTDB lineage: Bacteria > Actinomycetota > Actinomycetes > Mycobacteriales > Mycobacteriaceae > Mycobacterium. Next base: position 92,434 of record CAWFYN010000004.1, on the reverse strand, counting down.
CGAGGTCGTTGGAGCGCAAGGCTTTTTGGTATGCGTCCCGTAGATTGGATTCCCGGTATGGACCGGTGAGGATGTTGGTGCCGAGGTCGGGGCCCTTGTTCACCGAAAAGACGACGTTGCCCTGGGTGTCCAGCAAGAGCGCATCCGGGTACTCGAAACGGGTGACGATGTCGCGCAGGTAGAAGCCATAGCGGGCGCTGGCCGCCGACCACGCGCTGCCGTCGCCGGCGTCCTCGCTCTTCCTCGCCTCGGAGGCCGACGGGTATGGCGCGGTGTAGTAGGCCTGAAGGTACTTCTGCGCGTTGGAACTCGGGAAGATCGCGTTGCGATCGAGTTCCTCGCCGGTGATTCGTTTGATCGGTTTGATCATGTTGTTGTCGTAGTAGTTGACGAGCGCCTGTTGCTGGGCCGGCGTGATGGTCGCGTTCGACAACTGCGCGAAGCCGTCGGTGAACGCCGTCGTCGCCTCGACGATGCTGAAGCCGCCGCTGTAGACGATCAGGGAATTGGTCACCTCTTTGAAAAGCGTTTGCACCTGCCGCGCTTGGGACTCGCGCAGCTCGGTGAGTCGCTCGGATTCGACTTGGCGCAGGGCGTTGCGGCCCGACGACGCGCCGATGAAGGCGATCACCCCGATCGACAGGATGCTGCAGACCAGCAGCGTCAGCAACAGCTTGGATTGCAGACCGATCCGGAAAAGCCGACGACGGCGAAACTTATGGCCCCTGCGACTCTCGGCTTCCTCCGCCATAGCCGTTTCGGCCGGGGCGGGTGCCGGGGCGGTCTGGGAAGCCGGCTCAGCTTGTAGCTCGCTCGATGTCACTGAAACTTTCGCCCTTCCTCGGACACGCGCATCGCTCACGCAGCACACTAGCGCGCGCGTCTGAAGATATGGGCGATTGCGGTAAAGCGTTCGAGCAAAGAATGCTTGCGCCTTAATTCACCTAAGGGAGTGCACTTATCCTTGGGGCTATGGCCGATGGGTGCGCTGAGGGGTGTGGCTGCGGGCACACCGACGTGGCAACCACCCGACGTTCCGATCGCGATGCGCACTGGAGGCGGGCTGCGCGCTGGGCGCGTCGGCTCGCGTGGGCCAGCCTCATTTGGATGTGTGCGGAGGGCGCGCTCGGCCTCTGGCAAGGTTTCGCCGTCGGATCCATCGCCCTGATCGGCTGGGCGCTTGGTAGCGCGGTCGAGGGCTTGGCGAGTGTGATCGTCGTATGGCGGTTTACCGGTTCACGCACGCTGTCGGAGACTTCGGAGCGCCGGGCGCAACGCGGCGTGGCCATCTCGTTCTGGCTCATCGCGCCCTACATCGCATTCGAATCGGTCCGGAATCTGCTCACCGGGGCCCGCCCCGCGGCGACGTTGATCGGCATCGTGCTGACCGCCGTGGCAGTCGTCCTGATGCCGCTGTTGGGATGGGCAAAGCAGCGGCTGGGCACGCGCCTGGACTCGCGAGCCACCGCCGGGGAGGGCACCCAAAACTACTTGTGCGCCGCGCAGTCCGCGGCGGTGCTGCTCACCCTGGCCGCCATCGCCGTGTGGCCGGGCGGTTGGTGGCTGGACCCGGCCGTCGGACTCGTGATCGCCGGCATTGCGGTCCGGGAGGGGTTCGAGGCGTGGCGTGGCGAGGAATGCGGATGCTGATGCAAGCGCTAAAACAGCGGCGCCGCAGATGGTTTGGCCCTTCTTGGCATCCCAGCACGCGGTTAATTGCAACCGACTAACGTCAACGTGATGGCACGAGTCTGTGTGGTCGGCAGCGTGAACATGGACCTGTCGCTGCGCGTCGAGGGCCTTCCCCGCCCCGGTGAGACAGTGCTGGCTTCGTCGTTCACCCACGCGCCCGGCGGCAAGGGCGGCAATCAGGCGGTGGCGGCGGCGCGCGCGGGGGCCCGGGTGCAACTCATCGGAGCGGTCGGCGACGATCAGGCCGCGGAACAATTGCGCGCCCACCTGCTGGACAACGGCGTCGGGCTGGACGCCGCCACCCAGACGCCCGGACCGAGCGGCACGGCGATCGTCGTCGTCGATGCCAACGCCGAGAACACCATCGTGGTCGCGCCGGGCGCCAATGGGCGGCTGACGCTGGATACCGCGGCCGTGCGAAGCGTCATCGCCGGCTGCGATGTGTTATTGACGCAGTTGGAAATTCCGGTGTCGGTGGCGATCGATGCGGCAGAGCAGGCCCGTTCGGCAGGTGCGGTCGTCATCGTCAATGCCTCGCCGGCCGGCCAGGACCCAAGTTCGTTGTCCCACCTTGCGGCCGCGGTCGACGTCGTCATTGCCAACGAAGCCGAGGCCTGCGAATGGCCCTGGCGCCCAACTCACCTGGTAACCACCCTGGGTGCGCGCGGCGCGCGGTATGTGGGCGCCGACGGTGACTTCGCGGTGCCCGCTCCAGCGGTAGCCGCGGTGGACACCACCGGGGCCGGGGACGTGTTCGCCGGGGTGCTGGCGGGCAGCTGGCCACGCAATCCGGGTTCGTCCGCCGAGCGGCTGCGCGCGTTGCAGCGTGCCTGCGTGGCGGGCGCGCTGGCAACGCTGGTCCCGGGCGCCGGAAACTGCGCACCGGATGCCGCCGCGATCGACGCGGCGCTCGAATCACCCGCCTGACCTGCGGTTGGCAGTGGCTGGCAGCGTCTGGCGTCGACCTGGCAGTGGTTTGCGGGCAGCGTCGGTTGCGATCGCTGTCAGCCATTGAGAAAGGAACATCATGTCCGCCACCACGATTGATCGCACGGGCACCCGGGACGGTCTACTGCGCCTTGCCATGCGTGCCGACGCCGCCATCAGCGGCCTGGTCGGCCTGGCCGGTATCCCGCTGGCGGGCCGGCTCGCGGAGCTCTCGGGGACCACGAAGACGTTCGAGTACGCCATGGCCGCGTTCTTGATCGGCTACGGCGTGGCCGTCTTCGCGTTCGCCAACCTGCCGTCGGTACGCCGCGCCGGTATGGGCGTCATCATCGCCAACGTGGTGTACACCGTGGCCGCCGTCGTTCTGGTGCTCGCGGATGTCTTCCCGTTGACCTCGGCCGGGGTCGCGTTGAACCTGGCGGCCGGCGCCTACACGCTGGTGTTCGCGGAGCTGCAATATCAGGGCTGGCGTCGCGCGAGGGCGTGAGCCGGATGCTCAGGGCCCGCTCGGCGATCCCGGGCGGGCCCGCGCGCTGGAGCGTTACTCCTCGGGGATCTGCCGCTCGATCTCGTCGAGCCAGATGCGCGCGGACATGTCCGACGGGGCGCGCCAATCACCGCGCGGTGACAGCGAACCGCCGTGCGACACCTTGGGGCCGTTGGGCAACGCCGAGCGCTTGAACTGGCTGAACGAGTAGAACCGCTGCACAAAGACCCCCAACCAGTGCCGAATCTCCTTCAGCGAGTAGACGGGTCGCTTGTCCTCGGGGAATCCGGGGGGCCAGTTTCCCCGGTCGGGGTCACTCCACGCGTGCCAGGCGAGAAAGGCGATTTTCGAGGGCCGGAATCCATAGCGCAGCACATGGAACAACGAGAAATCCTGCAGCGCATACGGACCCACCTTCGCCTCGCTGCTCTGCAGCTCTTCCTCCTCTCCGCTGGGAACGAGCTCCGGGGTGATCTCGGTGTCGACCACCGACTGCAGTACGTCGGTGACGTCGGCTTCGAACTGTCCGGACGAGATGACCCAGCGGATCAGGTGTTGGATCAGCGTCTTGGGGACGCCGCCATTGACGTTGTAGTGCGACATCTGGTCGCCCACCCCGTATGTCGACCAGCCCAGCCCGAGCTCGGAAAGGTCACCGGTGCCCAGGACGATCCCGCCGCGCTGGTTGGCCAGGCGGAACAGGTAGTCGGTGCGCAGACCGGCTTGGACGTTTTCGAAAGTGACGTCGTAGACCTTCTCCCCGCGCGCGAACGGGTGGTCGATCTCCTTGAACATCAGTTGCGCGGTCTCGGTGATGTCGATTTCGGAGAAGGTGACGCCGAGTGCGCGGCACAGCTCGATGGCGTTGCGTTTGGTGCGATCGCCGGTGGCAAAGCCGGGCAGCGTGAACGCCAAAATGTCGCTGCGGGGCCGTTCTTCACGGTCCATCGCGCGTGCCGCAACGATCAGCGCGTGCGTCGAGTCCAGGCCACCGGAGATCCCGATGACTATCTTCGGGTAGTTCAGCGCACGCAACCGCTGCTCGAGCCCGGACACCTGGATGTTGTAGGCCTCGTAGCAATCCTGCGCCAGCCGTTCGCGGTTCGCGGGGACGAACGGGAAACGCTCGACGTCGCGGCGCAATCCGATATCGCCGCCCGGCGGGTCCAGCCGAAAGTCGATGCGCCGGAACGACTCGGCCGACCCACGGTGGTGGCGCCGGTTGTCGTCGAACGTGCCCATCCGCAACCGTTCTGAGCGCAGCAGATCGATATCAACGTCGGCGACGCTGCGTCGCTCCCCCTTCGGAAAGCGCTCCGACGAGGCGAGTAGCTCGCCGTTCTCCCACACCATGGTCTGACCGTCCCAGGCCAGGTCGGTGGTCGATTCGCCCTCGCCCGCGGCGGCGTAGACGTAGGCCGCCAGGCAACGCGCCGACGCCGAGCGGGCGAACAGGCAGCGGTCTTCGGCGCGGCCGATCGTGATGGGGCTGCCGGACAGGTTGGCCAGCACCGTCGCGCCGGCCAGCGCCGCTTCCGCGCTGGGCGGGATGGGCACGAACATGTCCTCGCAGATTTCGACGTGCAGCACGAAGTCGGGGATATCCGATGCGGCGAACAGCAGGTCGGGGCCGAACGGGACGTCGGCGTCACAGATCCGGATGGTGCCGCGCTCGTCGTCTCCGGCCGCGATCTGGCGACGCTCGTAGAACTCCCGGTAGGTCGGCAGGTACGACTTCGGCACCACCCCGAGCACCGTGCCGCGGTGGATGACCACGGCGGTGTTGTAGATGCGATGCCGATAGCGCAGCGGAGCGCCGACAACCAGGACCGGCAGCAGATCGGTCGAGGACGCCACGATGTCCTCGACTGCGGCTCTGACGTCGTCGAGCAACAGGTCTTGCATCACGATGTCCTCGATGGAGTACCCGGATAGCGTCAGTTCCGGGAACACGGCCACCGCGACGCCGTCGTCGTGACAGTCGCGCGCCAACCGCAAAACCGACTCCACGTTGGCCGCCGGGTCGCCGATCGTGGTGTGATGCGTGCACGCGGCAACCCTGACAAAGCCCTGGCTGTAAGCGTTGTAAAAGTCCATCGCCCTTCCATTGTCGCCTGACCGGTGTCAACCCATGGCCGCCGGGTATCCCCTCCATCATGAGCGATACCGCCGTGGTTGTGGTCGACATGATGAACACCTATCAGCATCCCGATGCTGAAGAACTGATACCCAATGTCGTCAAGATCATCGACCCGCTGACCGATTTGGTCCGGCGCGCACGCGAATCCGACAACGTCGACCTGGTGTACGTCAACGACAACTACGGCGATTTCGCCGCCCAATTCTCCGACATCGTCGGAGCCGCGCTCGACGGAGCGCGGCCCGATCTCGTGAAGCCGATTGTACCGGCCGGGGACTGCCGTGTGATGACCAAGGTTCGGCACAGCGCGTTCTATGCGACCGCACTGGCCTATCTGCTCAACCGACTGGAAACCAAGCGGTTGATCATCGCCGGCCAGGTCACCGAGCAGTGCATCCTCTACACCGCGCTCGACGCCTACGTGCGCCATTTCCCTGTCGTCATCGCAACCGACGCCGTCGCCGGCATCGACGCCCGGCTGGCCTCGGCAGCCCTGAAAATGATGGCGAAGAACATGTCCGCGGAGCTCACCACGGCCGCGGAGTGCCTTCGCCCGGCTTGATTGTCTCGCTCCTCACCGGACCGCATCGTCGCAGGACGGCCGTACGCTGGACGGGTGACCACCTGCTGCGCAGAATCGCCGGAGCTGGTCGCGCTGCTGGCCGGTCGCCGAGTCGCGGTGTTGACGGGCGCGGGCCTGTCCACCGACTCCGGCATTCCCGACTACCGCGGGCCCGATTCACCGCCCAGCAATCCCATGACGATCCGCCAGTTCACTTCGGATCCGGTTTTCCGGCAGCGCTACTGGGCGCGCAATCACATCGGCTGGCGACACATGGACGACACCCTGCCGAACGCAGGGCACCGGGCGCTGGCCGCGCTCGAGCTCGCTTCGATGGTGACCCGGGTGATCACCCAGAACGTCGACCTGCTGCACACCAAGGCCGGCAGCGGAAACGTCGTCAATCTGCACGGTACCTACGCGCGGGTGGTCTGCCTGGGCTGCGCGTACACCATGAGCCGCGCCGCGCTGGCCGAACAGCTGGAAGCGCTCAACCCGGGATTCATCGAGCGCGCCGAGGCGGTCGGCGGCCTCGCGGTGGCCCCCGACGCCGATGCCGTCGTTGCCGACACCACGTCGTTCCGCTATCTCGGCTGCCCGCGCTGCGCGGGAATGCTCAAGCCGGATATCGTCTACTTCGGCGAAAATGTCGCCAAAGAGGTTGTTGAACAAGCATATTCAGTCGTCGACGACGCCGACGCGCTATTGGTCGCCGGCTCGTCGCTGACCGTGTTCTCCGGCTACCGGTTCGTGCGTCGCGCCGCCGCGCTGGGCATGCCGATCGCCATCGTCAACCGGGGCCGGACCCGCGGGGATGACCTGGCCACCGTCAAGGTCGACGGCGGCTGCTCCGAGCTGCTGACCCTGCTGGCTGACGAGTTATCGCCGATAGCAACGCGTTAGAACGTGCACGGCATGCTACGGACGGCGTGGATGAAGTTGCCCGCCACGTACGTCGGCTCACCCGCCTGAATCTGCGGCAGCTGCCGCAACAACTCGCCGAAGATGGCCCGCAGTTGCGCCCGGGCCACATGGGCGCCGAGGCAGAAATGCAGCCCGCCCCCGCCGAAGCCGACGTGTGGGTTGGGGTTTCGGCTCAGGTCGAAACGTTCGGGATGGGAGAACACCTCGGTGTCCCAGTTCCCGGACGGATAGAACATGACCACCTTCTCCCCCGCCCGGATCGTCTGGCCGCCGAGTTCGAAATCCGTTGCGGCCGTGCGGCGGAAGGTCATGACGGGGCTGGCCCAGCGGACGAACTCCTCGACGGCTGTGCCGATCCGGCTGTCGAAATCCTCTAGCAGCCACGCCCTCTGGTCTCCGAAGTCGGTGAGCGCCTTCATAGCGTGGCTGGTCGTCTGGCGGGTGGTGTCGTTGGCCGCCACGGAAAGCAGCACGAAGAAGGCGGCCACCTCCGCGTCGGTCAAGCGGTCACCGTCCACTTCGGCGCTCACCAGGCCGCTGATCAGGTCGTCGCCGGGATGCTCGCGCCGCTCCGCGGCGAGAGCGCCGGCCACCTGGTGCACGTACGTCTGGTTTTCGAACAGGACCTCCATCGGGTGGCGGCCATCCAGGTAGGCGGGGTCGGCCCACGACACCATGGCGTCGGTGGCGTGCGCCATGTGCTCACGTTCGGATTCCGGGATACCCACCATGTCCGACAAGGTGCGGATGGGCAGCTCTTTGGCGCAGTGGTCGACGAAGTCCGCCCCGCTGCCGACGGCGCGGAGTTCGTCGACGATGGTCCTGGCGTTCGCCTTGATCGAGTCCTCGATGCGGCGGACCTGCCTGGGGGTGAATGCGGCGCTGACGAGCTTGCGCAGCTTGGTGTGTCGCGGCGGGTCCATCGCCAGGAACGACTGCGACGCTTCGAGCAGCTCCACCGGGATGCTCTCGAACATCACGCCCTTGCCGGACAGGAACACCTCGTTGTTGCGGCTGACGGTGACGATGTCCGCGCGCCGGGTGATCGCCCAATAGCCGGGATCGTCGGGATCGGGCATCAGGGCGTCCTCGACCGGCGGGTGCCAGCTCACCGGCCGCTCGGCCCGTAGCACCGCGAACGATCGTTCCCGCTCGGCCGCGGTCGTCGACCAAAACGCACGCGAGGACAGGTCAATGGGGTCGTAGGCGCGGCCAGGCTTCTCGCTGCCCGGCTTCCCGGCCATCACGGTCATGGTGATCCTCCGTTGCGTATGGCCTCGGTCACACACTGCCAGCGACACTATTCTAGACACAGTGTCTAGTCAAGATGTCAAAGGGTGTTCTATGCTGGGTGGATGCCATCGGTCACCCGAAAGCCGCAGGCCAACCGCGAACAAGAACGTCAGCAGCGGCGAGAGCAGATCGAGCGCCAGTTGCTGGACGCCACCGAGCGGCTGATGCGCGACGGGGCCAGCTTCACCGAGCTCAGCGTGGACCGACTCTCGAGCGCCGCCGGCATTTCCCGCGCGAGCTTTTACGTCTACTTCGAGGACAAGGGCCACCTGCTGCGCCGTCTGGCCAACCAGGTGTTCGCCGATCTGGCCGACAGCGCGGAGCGCTGGTGGGGGGTGGCCGGGCGGCACGATCCGGCCGATGTCCGCGCCGCGATGGACGGCATCATCGCCAGCTATCGGCGTCACCAACCGGTGCTGGTCGCGCTCAACGAGATGGCCGGCTACGACCCGCTGGTCGCGGCGACCTACCGCAACCTGTTGACCGCGGTCACCGCGCGGATGACCCGGGTGATCGAGGAGGGCCAGACCGACGGGTCCATCCGCGCCGACCTGAAGGCGGCCACCACCGCCAGCGCGCTGACGTGGATGGTCGAGCGCGCGTGCCAGCAGAACCTCCCGGTGAAGCCGCGCGACTACGACGCGGAATTGGCTGCCACGCTCGCCGAAATCGTCTGGGGCGCACTGTATCTCGAGGCCACCTCGGCGGCGGTCACGGGCTCTGCGACGAGGACGACATAGTGAATACACTGACTACTTCGGCATCGGCACCAGTCACTTACCCGCATGAACACGACCGCCTTGGCAGCGGGCGCATCACCGTCCTGAACCGCCGCCCCTAGGAGCCACCATGACCAGCACTAAACCCAACATTTGGCAACACATCGCCTACTCGTACGGTCGATGCCTGCCGAGCTCGATGCGGGACTGGGTCGCCAACGATCTGGCGGGCAAAGGAGCCGTGCGCCGGCACATGATCCGGTGGGCCATCCCACCGCTGTTCGTTCTCGCGCCCTTCTGGCTGCTGCCGGCTTCGCTGTATGTGCATACCGAGATGACGGCGCCGCTTTACATCTGGGCCTTGCTGATCTCGCTTGCCTTGAACAAGGTCTGGCGTCGGCACCGGTTGGCGCAGCACGGCCTCGACCCGAACCTGGTCGATGTGATCAAAAACAAGAAACAAGCGAAGATGCACGAGGACTACGCCCGCCGTTACGGGGCGCGCCCCGAATCGGCGGCATGGCAGGACAACAGCAACCCCTTCAGCTAGCTCTGAAACTGACTGTGGTTGTTGACAGTCTGGGCTCCTGATGGAAGGAGCCCCATGGCTGACCGTGTTTGGACTGAGCAAGATCCGCGGAGGCGAGCCAACCGACGCCTGGCCGTAGTTGCAGCACGCGGAGGAGGTCAGCGGGAATGTGGCGGCTACGTGCGCTACTACGGCATCAGCCGCAACGTCTTCTACCGGTGGAAGCGTCGCTACGACGACGAAGGCCTCGAAGGTCTTAAGGACCGCTCCGGTGCGCCGTTGCACTGCCCGACGGTCACTGAACCCGAGGTAGTCGAGACAGATCATCCATCTGCGCCAGCATTACCACTTCGGACCGATGAAGCTCGACGATCGGCGTATCTCAAGTCTGGATCCTCACGACGTCGAGATCAGCACGTCCGGGGTAGTCGGCGAATCCTCAAGCGCCTCTATCATGAACCGGCTGCCTGCTTCGCAGCGCTACAAGCGTCACACGGGGCGGTGGTAACGCTACGAGAAGCAGCGCCGCGGCCATGATGTGCGATGATTGACGTCAGATTCATCGAACCCATCGCCAGCGCGCCGCCGGCCGCAGGTTTAAGCGCCTACTACGCTTTACACCGCGATCGACGATTGCACCCGACTGCGCGTCCTGCGGGCCTACCCTGCGCTCAGACCCCGAAGACCGCGATCTCGATTCCTCGTACTACGTGCTGTCACGGCTGCCGTCTCCAGGTCGAGAAGATCCAGACAGACAACGGCGCCGAATTCCAGTCCAGCTTCCACTGGCACGTCCTTGACCAGGGAATCGGCCATATCTACATCCGGCCAGTCCTGACCCCCAGACCTTCAACGGAAAAGTGGAGCGTTCGCACCGGATCGACGCCGAAGAGTTCTACCGACTCCTCGACGGCGTCGTCGAGCCGACGACACCGGCCTGTCTCCACCAGCAAGCTGCAAGGAACGGGCAGACTACTTCAACTACCACCGGCCCCACGGCGGCCTTGGTCAGTCCAAACCCCCTACGAAAGACTGCTACAATCAGACCAAGGCCCAGCCTGTCACCGGCCACCGTCAGTCGCACAGCTAGCCGACTTGCACCGCGACCAGGTCGTCGGCGTGCACCGCGGGCCGACGCAGCTCACCGGGCAGCTCGGAGGTCGACCGGCCGATCATGGTGGCCAATTCGGCGGCGTCGTATGCCACCACGCCCCGGCCCACCATGGCCGCGTCCGGGCCGCGCAATTCGACGACGTCTCCGGCATAGAACCGGCCCGTCACCGCGGTGACACCGGCCGCCAGCAGCGAGCGCCGCTGGGCCACCACCGCGCGCACGGCGCCTTCGTCGAGAGTCAGCGCGCCAGCCGCCTCGGCGGCATAGCGCACCCAGAAGCGGCGGGCCGACATCCGTTGGGGCCGTGCGGCGAACACCGTCCCGACCGAGGCGTCGGCGAGCGCGGTCGCGGCGTCGTCCGCAGCGGCCAACAGGACCGGCACCCCGGCGTCGGCGGCCAGCAGCGCCGACGACATCTTCGACACCATCCCCCCGGTACCCAAATCGCTGCCCGGGCCGGCGACCACACCGGACAGATCCGCCGCACCGGAGACTTCCGCAACGAATCGGGCGCCCTTGATTTTTCGGGGATCGGAGTCATACAGACCGTCGATATCGGAAAGCAGCACCAGGGCTTCGGCGCCGACCAGGTGAGCCACCAGCGCCGAAAGCCGATCGTTGTCGCCGAACCGGATCTCGTTGGTGGCCACCGTGTCGTTCTCGTTGACGATCGCCACCGCGTGCAGGGCCCGCAGGCGGTCCAGGGTGCGCTGGGCGTTCGTATGCTGGGCCCGCATGGAGATATCGTGCGCGGTCAGCAAGACCTGACCGACCGTGCGGCCATACCGCGCGAACGCCGCACTCCACGAGTTCACCAGCGCGACCTGCCCGACGCTGGCGGCGGCTTGCTTGGTCGCCAAATCCTTTGGGCGACGGGTTAATCCTAGGGGCTCGATGCCGGCGGCGATGGCGCCCGAAGACACGATGACGACATCGGTGCCCGCCTTCATCCGCGACTCGATGGCGTCGGCCAGCCCGGCCAGCCGGCCGGCGTCGAACACCCCCGACGCCGTGGTCAGCGCGTTGGTCCCGACCTTGACCACCAGGCTGCGCGCGGTCCGGATAGCCTCACGCTGAGCGCTCACGACTCGTCACCGCGTTCGCGCCGCTGACGGCGGGCCGCCTTCCGCTCGGCGGCGCCGATGCGCTCGCTGCGGTCAAGCCGCGTGTCGGTTCCGCGACCCGACATCGCAACATGTTGTCCCGCAGGCGTTTGCGGCTCCCAGTCGAAGGTCATGTCCCCGATGGTCACGGCGCACCCGGGTTGCGCGCCCAGGCGCAGCAGTTCCTCCTCGACGCCCAACCGGGCGAGGCGGTCGGCGAGATAGCCCACGGCTTCGTCGTTGTCGAAGTTGGTCTGCCGGACCCAACGCCGGGGCCGGGCACCGGTGACCACGAAGCCGCCCTCGCCGTCCGCCTCGACGGCGAAGCCGCTGTCGTCGACGGGAACCGGACGGATGACCGGCCGCCGCGGCACGGCCTGTGGCCGGGTGGCGTTGTAATCCGAGATCATCCGCCAAAGCCCGAAGACCAACGGCTGCAGACCAACACGGGTGACTGTCGACACGAGGAACACCGGCCAGCCGCGCTCGGCGATCTCGTCTCGGACGAATTCGGCGAGCTCACGTGCCTCGGGCACGTCGATCTTGTTGAGCACCACCGCCCGTGGTCGCTCGGCGAGGTCACCCAGCGTCGTATCCCCTTGCAAGGTGGGCGTATAGGCGGCGAGTTCGGCTTCCAGCGCCTCGATGTCGGAGATCGGGTCGCGGCCCGGCTCCGCGGTGGCGCAATCGATGACGTGGACCAGCACGGCGCAGCGCTCGATGTGCCGAAGGAAATCCAGGCCCAGGCCGCGGCCCTGCGATGCGCCGGGAATCAGGCCCGGCACATCGGCGACGGTGAAGGTGTGCTCGCCCGCCGACACCACGCCGAGGTTGGGCACCAGCGTGGTGAACGGGTAGTCCGCGATTTTCGGTTTGGCCGCCGAGATCGCCGACACCAGTGACGATTTCCCGGCCGAGGGAAACCCGATGAGACCGGCGTCGGCGACGGTCTTGAGCTCCAGCGTCAAGTCCCGCGCTTCGCCCTGCTCACCGAGCAGCGCGAAGCCGGGGGCCTTGCGGGCGCGCGACGCGAGTGCCGCGTTGCCCAGGCCGCCACGGCCACCGGCCGCGGCTTCGAAGCGGGTGCCCGCACCTACCAGATCGGCCAGCAGCCGGCCGTTTTCGTCCAATACGACGGTGCCGTCGGGGACTTTGACTTCCAAATCCGCGCCGGCCGCGCCGTCGCGGTTGTTGCCCATCCCCTGCTTGCCGGACGGGGCGGTGACGTGCGGATGAAAGTGGAAGTCCAGCAGGGTGTGTACCTGCGGGTCGACGACGAACATGATGCTGCCGCCGCGTCCACCGTTGCCGCCGTCGGGACCGCCCAGCGGCTTGAATTTCTCACGATGGACCGACGCGCAGCCGTTACCGCCGGAACCCGCGCGCGCGTGGATGACGACCCGATCGACAAATCGAGGCATCGAATACCAGCCCTTCGAATGTCACGCCAGGGCAACTACCTCGCGAAGCCGCCGCAGCGTTTATCCGCACGGGGGCGGTGCCCCCAGCTCGCGAGGCCTAGACCTGGGGCGTGATGTTGACGGTTTTGCGTCCGCGCTTGACGCCGAACTCGACGGCCCCGGCCGCCTTGGCGAACAACGTGTCGTCGCCGCCACGCCCGACGTTCACACCGGGGTGGAACTTGGTGCCGCGCTGGCGAACGATGATTTCGCCCGCCTTGACGATCTGGCCGCCGAACCGCTTCACGCCCAGCCGCTGAGCGGCGGAATCGCGACCGTTGCGCGAGCTGGAAGCGCCCTTCTTGTGTGCCATCTTGTTGGTCTCCGCTCAGTATTGTCTGTTCTTCGCCTGACGGCTCATCACTTGATTCCGGTGACCTTCAGGACCGTCAGTTGTTGACGGTGGCCCTGACGCTTGTGGTAGCCGGTCTTGTTCCTGAACTTGTGGATACGGATCTTGGGGCCCTTGGTGTGCTCGAGCACCTCACCGGTCACCGCCACCTTGGCCAGCGCGGCGGCGTCCGAGGTCACCTTCGCGCCGTCCACGACCAAGGTGACGGGCAGCGACACGTTCGCGCCCGGGTCGGAGTCGAGCTTCTCGACCTTGACCACGTCCCCGACCGCGACCTTGTACTGCTTGCCGCCCGTCTTGACGATTGCGTAGGTCGCCATCGTTCTCCTGCCTTCTTTCCTCTGCTCAGCCGCTTCTCGGCTCTTCGCGCGCGAGCCACCGGCGGTGCGCGTGGTGGGTCTGGGTTGCGGATCCTCGCCGACTGGCCGGGAGTCCCACTGTCGCCTGCCGAAGTCCAAACGGCCTGGCGACAACTGTCCTAGGGTACTTGACCAGCGGGTACAGGGTCAAACCAGGCTAGTCAGTCCGCGTGGATGGGCGGTCCGGCCGGCCGGCCCGCCGCTCGGCGCCGCCGCGGGCGGCCGAAGGACCCTCCCGATGCTTCGGAGCCCTCGTCGTCGTCATCGGAGTCGGAATCCTCGACTTCCAGGTCGTCGTCGTCCATCTCGAGGTCGTCGTCCTCGTCGCCAAGGTCTTCCTCGTCGTCGAGGTCCTCGTCATCGTCGTCAAGATCCTCGTCGGTGTCGTCGTCGGTGTCGTCGTCGGACTCCTCGAAGCCCTCTTCGTCGGTGTCCTCCAAGTCGGCCACGTTCGGTTGCTTCCGCTCGTCGAGCTCATCGGTCGCTTCCTCGGCGGACTCGTCGGATTCTTCGTCGTCGTGGGTGGCCTGCGCGGACCCGCCGGCGGCCATCGCCTTGAACATCGGGTGCTCGCCCGGGGCGTGCGCGGGGACCTTGGCCACCACCGGCTCTTCGGCTCGGTTCTTCTTTGAGCGCTTGCCGCGGCGACCCCCGGACTCGGACTTGCGCCCGTTCGCCGGGGCCGAGTCCACCGGGTCGGTGTGCAGCAGGATCCCGCGGCCTCCGCAGTGCGTACAGGAGGTCGAGAAAGCCTCGATGAGCCCGGTCCCCAACCGCTTGCGGGTCAGCTGAACCAAGCCCAGCGACGTCACCTCCGACACCTGATGCCGGGTGCGGTCGCGGGCCAGCGCCTCGGTCAGCCGTCGCAACACCAAGTCGCGGTTGGACTCGAGGACCATGTCGATGAAGTCGATGACCACCATGCCGCCGATGTCGCGCAGCCGCAGTTGGCGGACGATCTCCTCGGCCGCCTCGAGGTTGTTCTTGGTGACGGTCTGCTCGAGGTTGCCCCCGGACCCGGTGAACTTGCCGGTGTTCACGTCGACCACCGTCATGGCCTCGGTGCGGTCGATAACCAGGGTGCCACCCGACGGCAGCCACACCTTGCGCTCCATCGCCTTGGCGAGTTGCTCGTCGATACGATGCACCGCGAAGACGTCGGGGCCCGCCTGACCGTCCGGCCCACTCGGCGGCTCGTACTTGCTCAGTTTCGAAACCAGATCGGGCGCAACGGAATTCACGTAGTCAGTGATCGTCGTCCACGCTTCGTCGCCGGAGACGATCAGGCCGGCGAAGTCCTCGTTGAACAGGTCACGGATGACCTTGACCAGGACGTCGGGCTCTTCGTAGAGCGCGACGGCGGCGCCGGCGGCCTTCTTCGTGACCTCGGTCGCCTTGGCCTCGATTTCCTTCCAGCGCTCCTGCAGGCGGGTGACGTCGCCGCGGATATCGTCCTCTTTGACGCCCTCGGACGCGGTGCGGATGATGACGCCGGCGTCGGACGGCACCACCTCGCGCAGGATTTCCTTGAGCCGCTGCCGTTCGGTGTCGGGCAACTTGCGGCTGATCCCGGTCGACGACGCGCCCGGCACGTAGACCAGATACCGACCGGCCAACGACACCTGGGTGGTCAGCCGGGCGCCTTTGTGCCCGACGGGGTCCTTGCTGACCTGGACCACGACATAGTCGCCCGGTTTGAGCGCCTGTTCGATCTTGCGGTCGGACCCGCCCAGGCCCGCGGCTTCCCAATTGACTTCGCCGGCGTAGAGCACGCCGTTGCGGCCGCGGCCGATGTCGACGAACGCCGCCTCCATCGAGGGCAGGACATTCTGCACGATCCCGAGGTAGATGTTGCCCACCAACGAGGCGGAAGCGGCCGACGTCACGAAGTGCTCCACGACGATGCCGTCTTCGAGCACCGCGATCTGGGTATATCGCGCCCCTTGATGCGGCGGATCGGCGCGGACCCTGTCCCGCACGACCATGACCCGCTCGACGGCCTCGCGGCGCGCCAGGAACTCTGCCTCGGTCAGGACCGGTGGGCGCCGCCGTCCGGCGTCGCGTCCGTCTCGGCGCCGTTGCCGCTTGGCCTCCAGCCGAGTCGAGCCGTCGATGCCCTTGATCTCGGCGTTCGACGAGCCGCTCCCGCCATTGCCGCCGTTCTTGCCGTTGCGTGGCGCCCGCTCGTGCACCACCGTGTTGGGTGGGTCGTCGGGCGAGGCGGCCTCGTCGCCGTCGTCACCCGCGCCCGACTTGCGGCGCCGACGCCTGCGGCGGCGGCGGCTGGCGCCCTCCGCCGAACCGTCGTCGCCGGAGTCGGAGTCATCGGAGTCCGAGTAGTCAGAGCCCTCGTCGTCGTCGTCCTCGGCGTCGGAGGAGTCGCCCTGGCCCGCCTTCTGGCCCCGCTGTTGCGGCTCGTCGTCGTCGCCGGAGTCGTTTTGGTCGGATCCGCCCTGCTCGCCGCGGCCACGGCCACGACCGCGACGGCCTCGACGTCGCCGCCGGTTGGCCGGTCGATCGGCCTGATCGTCGTCTTCGTCATCGGTATCGGAATCGTCGGAGTCGGTGCCGTCGTCGGCGTTGCCGTCGTCTTCGTCCGCCTTCACCGGCTGTGGCGCGACGAACAGCGGCATGTAGTGCGGCCGCTCGATCGTGGTCTCCAGCATCAGCCGGGACTCGGGTTCCCCGGCCGCAGCTTCGACGTTCTCGGTGGTCGCGACGGCGGTGCCGCCGTCCGCGCTGTCGGCGCCTTCATCAGGCTGGGCGGCCAGCAGATCGCGAACCCGAACCGCGTCGTCGCGGTCCACGGTGGAGTGGGCGCTGCGAACCCGCCCGTCGAGTGCGCTCAGCGCGTCCAGCACCCGCTTGCTGGAGGTTCCCAGCGTCCGTGCCAGCGAATGGACTCTCAGGCGGTCCGGCAATTCGTCGTGCCGGGTCGGCTCTTCGGAGGACTCTGCAGATGGTGCACCGTCTACCACGTATTCTCCTCAAGCCCCCGGGCGCGTCCTTTCGACGCGGCCACGCGAGGGCTTCGCTATGGGCCCGGGTAGCTTCCCCCGGGCTTGTGATGGTCTCGCCCCGAGCGGTTCACGGGGAACGCACTCGGCGCCGTACTGAATGACGGCCTGACATGCCGCGCACCAACGCGGATGGGCGATGATCGCGCTTGTCTAAGTCTTCATTCGGGTGTCCGACGCCGGTCCGGCGACGTTCACCCTTCATCAGTATCCCACATCACTCGGCGAGCCCAACGGCCCCTGAGCGAACTCGCCGCCGGCGGCGCGGCGCGGCCCGTTTAGCTGGGGCGCTACGCGTCGGGAAACCAGAGCGCGATTTCGCGCTTCGCGGAGTCCGTCGAGTCGGACCCGTGCACCAGGTTGAACTGCGTCTCCAGCCCGAAATCACCCCGGATCGTGCCGGGTGTGGCCTTCTCCACCGGGTCGGTGCCGCCCGCGAGCTGCCGGAACGCGGCGATCGCGCGCGGTCCCTCGACGATCGCCGCCACCACCGGCCCCGAGGTGATGAACTCCAGCAGCGATCCGAAGAAGGGTTTGCCTTCGTGCTCGGCGTAATGCTCGGCGGCCAGGTCCTCGCTGACGCGCCGGAGCTCGAGCGCAGCGATGGTCAGGCCCTTCCGCTCGATGCGGCTGATGATTTCCCCCACCAGCTGCCGCTCGACGCCGTCCGGCTTGATCAGTACCAGGGTCCGTTCGGTCACGGCGGACAGCGTACAGAACCGGGCGGCGGCCACCCTAACGCTGACGCCGCCGTACCTCGGCCCGGAAATAGGCGATCAGGGCCCACAACCCGGTGAAGACCACCCCGATGAACCCCACCCCCGGATACACCGCGAAGCCGGCGAGCAGGAGCGCTTGGACACCCAGATTCACCCAGATCGCCCAGGGTTTGCGTTGCACCCCGCCAAGCAGGATGAGCAGGGCGGCCAGGCCGATCAGATAGCCCAGCGACACCGGCGTCAGCCCACCGCCGACCGCGCCCACCACCGGAATGGCCAGCAACACCACAATCGCTTCCAGAAGCAGCGTCGCGGCCATCACCGCGCCGAAGCTGCGCCACGGGTCGGCCGGCGGGGCTGGGTTCTCGTCGGTCATGCCGGATCACGACCAAACAGGGTCCGTGCCGCCCCGGCAGTGACGACCGAGCCGGTGATGACGATCCCGGTGCCGGAGAACGCTTCGGCTTCGCCGTCCAGCGTCGCGTCGTCGACCAGGGCGGTCGCGGCGTCGACGGCGTCGCGCAGGTTCTCGGCGGAAAGCACCCGGTCGGGTCCGAATCGCTCTCCCGCCGCCAGCGCCAGCGACTCCACGTCCAGCGCCCTCGGCGACCCGTTGTGGGTCACGACGACGGAGTCCAGCACCGGCTCGAGCGCGGCGAGGATGCCGTTCACGTCCTTGTCGGCCAGCACGCTGAGCACACCGACCAGGTATCGGAAGTCGAATTCTTCGGTCAGGGTTTGCGCCAGCGCGGCCGCGCCGGCCGGATTGTGCGCGGCGTCGATGAACACGGTGGGCGCGCTGCGCATGCGTTCCAGCCGCCCGGGACTGGTGACGGCGGCGAAGCCGGCCCGCACCGCCTCGACGTCGAGTTGCCGCTGCGCGCCGGCGCCGAAGAAGGCTTCCACCGCCGCGAGCGCCACCGCCGCGTTGTGCGCCTGATGCTCCCCGTGCAGCGGCAGGTAGATGTCGGAATACACCCCGCCAAGGCCCTGCAGCAGCAGCACCTGCCCGCCGATCGCGACCTGACGCCCCAGCACCGCGAACTCCGAATCCTCGCGGGCCACGGCGGCGTCGGCGCGCACGGTTTCGGCCAGCAGCACTTCCATCGCTTCCGGCGCCTGGCGCGCGATCACGGCGACGGTGTCGGGTGCGCCCTCGGGCGCCTTGGTGATGATGCCGGCCTTCTCGCCGGCGATGCCGGCGATGTCGTCGCCGAGGTATTCGACGTGGTCGATGCCGACCGGGGTGATGACAGCCACCGGCGCGTTGATGACGTTGGTGGCGTCCCACCGCCCGCCCATGCCGACCTCGACGACCGCGACGTCGACGGGCGCGTCGGCGAACGCGGCGAACGCCATCGCGGTGAGCACCTCGAACTTGCTCATCGCCGGTCCACCGCAGGCCTGCGACTCCGCGTCGATCATGTGCACGAACGGCTCGATCTCCCGGTAGGTCGCCACGTACTGCGCCGGGGTGATCGGCCGCCCGTCGATCGCGATGCGCTCGACCGCCGATTGCAGGTGCGGGCTGGTGGTGCGCCCGGTGCGCCCGTGCAGCGCGGTCACCAGCGCGTCGACCATGCGCGCCACCGAGGTCTTGCCGTTGGTGCCGGCGATGTGGATCGAGGGATAGGCCAGTTGGGGTGAGCCCAGCAAGTCCATCAGCGCGCTGATCCGGGTCAGGCTCGGCTCGATTTTGGTCTCGGGCCAGCGTTGGTCCAGCAGATGTTCGACTTGCAGCAGGGCGGCGATCTCGTCCGGGGTGGGAGCGACGCTGGTGATCTCGGCGCGCTCGGACCAGTCGGGGGGCTCGGTCATCGAATACTCATCGCAGCCCGGCCAGCCGCGCGTTGATCCGGTCGGTCTCCTCCCGGGCCACGCGCTGACGGTCCCGGATCTTGCCGACGACGTTCTGCGGGGCCTTGGCCAGAAACTCCTCGTTGGCCAATTTGGCGGTGGTCGATGCCAATTCCTTTTGTGCTGCGGCGAGGTCTTTCTCCAGGCGGCGGCGTTCGGCGGCGACATCGATGGTTCCCGAGGTGTCGAGTTCGACGACGACGGTGCTGTTCATGTTGGGGCCGAGCCGCACCTCCAATGACACCGACGGCTCGAAATCGTCGTCCGGCGCAGTCAGCCAGGCCAGCGACGTCACCGCGGCCACCTGGGTGCTCAGATCGGCGCTGTCCACCCCGCCCAGCCGGGCCGGCACTTTCTGCCGATCGGCCAGTCCCTGATCGCTGCGGAAGCGGCGGACCTCGGTGACCAGCCTTTGCATATCACTGATGCGTTGCGCGGCAACCGGATCCACGGAGACACCCGACGACTCGGGCCAGTCGGCGATCACCAGCGACTCCTGGTTTGTCAGCGCCTGCCACAACGCCTCGGTGAGGAACGGGATGACGGGGTGCAGCAAGCGCAGCAGTGTGTCCAGGACGGCGGCGAGCACGGCGGTCGTGTGCGCGTTGCCCTCGGCCAGCTGCGTCTTGGCCAATTCGACGTACCAGTCGCAGAATTCGTCCCACGCGAAGTGGTAGAGCGCCTCGCACGCGCGGCTGAACTCGTAACCGTCGAGGGCCGAATCGACTTCGGCGCGAACCTCTTCCAGCCGTCCCAGGATCCAACGGTCGGCATCGGTCAGCTCGTCGTGCGCGGGCAGCGGAGCGACCCGTGCGCCATTGAGCAGCGCGTAACGGGTGGCGTTGAACAGCTTGGTACAGAAATTGCGCGACGCCCGGACGGCGTCCTCGCCGACGGCCAGGTCGCCGCCGGGGCTGGCACCGCGGGCCAGCGTGAACCTCAGCGCGTCCGCCCCGAACATGTCCACCCAGTCCAGCGGGTCGATGACATTTCCCTTGGACTTACTCATCTTGCGGCCGAATTCGTCGCGGATCAGCCCGTGCAGGAACACATCGGTGAACGGGACCTGCGGGCCGCGGCGGCCGTCGAGCGTGATGGCGTCGTCGCCACCGACGAAGGTGCCGAACATCATCATCCGGGCCACCCAGAAGAACAGGATGTCGTATCCGGTGACCAAAACGCTTGTCGGGTAGAACTTTTCCAACTCCGGGGTCTTCTCCGGCCAGCCCAGCGTGGAGAACGGCCACAGGGCCGACGAGAACCAGGTGTCTAGCACGTCGGGATCCTGCCCCCAGCCCTCGGGCGGCGTCTCGTCCGGGCCGACGCACACCTGCTCGCCGTTGGGTCCGTACCAGATCGGGATGCGATGGCCCCACCACAGCTGCCGCGAGATGCACCAGTCGTGCATGTCGTCAACCCAGGCGAACCAGCGCGGCTCCAGGCTGGCGGGGTGAATCACAGTGTCCCCGTTACGAACCGCATCACCGGCGGCCTTGGCCAGCGATTCCACCCGGACCCACCATTGCAGCGACAGCCGCGGTTCGATGGGCTCACCACTGCGTTCGGAGTGCCCGACGCTGTGCAGGTAGGGGCGCTTCTCCTCGACGACGCGGCCCTGGGCGGCCAACGCCTCGCGCACCGCGACCCGGGCCTCGAATCGGTCCATGCCGTCGAATTGCGTTCCGGTGTCAGCGATCCGGCCTTTGGTGTCCATGATCGAGATCATCGGCAGTTGGTGCCGCAGCCCGATGTCGAAGTCGTTCGGGTCGTGGGCGGGCGTGACTTTGACCGCGCCCGTGCCGAATTCGGGATCGACGTGTTCGTCGGCGACGATTAAGAGCTGCCGGTCGACGAAGGGGTGCGGCAGGGTGGTGCCGACCAGGTGGCGGTAGCGACCGTCGTCGGGGTGGACGGCGATGGCGGTGTCGCCCAGCATCGTCTCGACCCGCGTGGTGGCGACCACGATCTGGGGTTGGGAATCGTCGAGCGAGCCGTAGCGGAACGAGACCAGCTCCCCCTCGACCTCTTCGTAGGTGACCTCGATGTCGGAGAGCGCGGTCTGAAGAACCGTGGACCAGTTGACCAGGCGCTCGGCCCGGTAGATCAGTCCCGCGTCGTAGAGCCGCTTGAAGATCGTGCGAACCGCCCGGGAGAGGCCCTCGTCCATGGTGAACCGGTCGCGGCTCCAGTCCACCCCGTCGCCGAGCCGGCGCATCTGGCCGCCGATGGCGCCGCCGGACTCACGCTTCCAGTCCCAAACCTTTTCGACGAACAGCTCCCGGCCGAAGTCCTCCTTGGTTTTGCCGTCGACCGCAAGCTGCTTTTCCACCACGCTCTGGGTCGCGATACCCGCGTGGTCCATGCCCGGCTGCCACAGCACCTCATACCCCTGCATCCGCTTTCGACGGGTCAGGGCGTCCATCATGGTGTGTTCCAGCGCGTGGCCCATGTGCAGGCTGCCGGTCACGTTCGGCGGCGGCAGCACGATCGAGTACCCGGGTTTGGTGCTGGTGGGGTCCGCCGTGAAGTAACCCGCGGCCACCCACTTCTGGTAGATCGCGCTTTCGGCCGCAGCCGGATCCCACGACTTGGGCAGGTCGGTGGCGGGGCTGCGGCTGGCGGTCACCCGTCAATTCTAGGGAGCGCCGTTCACCTCGATGTAAGTGCCCAAATCGCAGGTGAGCCGGGTCACTCCGCCAGCCGGTCGACCTGCAACGTCACACCCGCGCCGGGAAACCTGGCCAGCAGCGCATCACCCATCGCGGCCGCGGGGGTGAGGACGCCGCGTAGGTCGGAGAGCGTGTCGCGGTCGAACGCGAGCGCAAGGCCGCACTCCCCCAACAACACCGAGGTCGCCTTGTAGCCGGGGTCTCCACGCTGCTCCATCCGCGCGGCATAACGCGCGCCGGTGGTCGTGGTGGTGAAGGTCTCGATCCGGTAGTAGCCGCGTTCCCGTGCCGCGGCACTGGGGCCGGTCCCGGGCTTGGGGACGGCGCGCTCCAGCAGTCGACGCGGCAGCAGCCGGAAATAGCGGCTGCCCAATCCGAAGGTCGCGTTGGCGACGCCGCCCACCGCGGCGGACGCCAGTGGCGCCAGGGGCGACGACCCCAGGCTCATGCTTTCGCTGTAGCGAAATTCGCGGCCGTAGGCCCATTCCAGTAATGCGTTGGAGCGCCGCACAATACGGGTGTTGTACGGCGCCATCACGAATCCCGACGTCCACAAGCCGGTCAGTTCCGGCGCGATCTGACGACCACGCCGCCACGGCAGGTCGGGCTGGGGGCCAATTTCCGGCTCGGCGCTGCGGTCGGTGGTCAACGTGTACGGGTCGGCGAGCTGCCGTCGCACGTCGGCATCCCTGGACGCCACGTCCAGCACTGCCATCATCGACGCGATAGTTCCTCCGGATAGCCCGCCCGAGAAGGACCGCACCACGAGGTCGGTGTCGGCGAGTTCGCCGGCGCCGTCGTCCCGCGCGGCCCGGTACAGTGCATACACACTGAGATCCGAAGGGACCGAATCAAATCCGCACGCGTGCACGATGCGGGCACCGGTATCGGCGGCTTGCTTGTGGTACAGGTCGATGCTGTCGCGGACGAACATCGCCTCACCGGTCAGGTCGGCGTAGTCGGTGCCCGCCACCGCGCACGCGGCCACCAGCGGCAGCCCGTAGCGGGTATAGGGCCCAACCGTCGTGATGACGACCTGGGTGCGGGCGGCCATCTCATTGAGCGTCGACGGCGACGAGGCGTCGGCGCTGACAAGCGGCCAGGACCGCGCGGCGTCGCCCAGTGTTTCGCGGACGGCCCGCAAGCGCTCCATCGATCTGCCGGCCAGCGCCACCCGCGTGCCCGGCCCGGAGCGGGCCAGGTATTCGGCGGTCAACTTCCCGACGAAGCCGGTCGCCCCGTACAACACTATGTCGAATTCGCGCGGCGTTGCGGTCACGCGCCCGACGCTACCGGACCGCAGATAAGTAATGCCGGGCCATAGCCCGGCATTACTTACTACTGCTTGTTGGAGCGTTGTCGATCGTCAGCCGCGACGGCCGCAGACCGGCCACGCGCCGATGCCCTGCGAGTGCAGCACGTTCTCGGCCACCCGGATCTGCTCCTCACGGCTCGCGCCGGAGGGGGAACCCGACCCGCCGTTGGCGTGCCAGGTGCTCGGGGTGAACTGCAGGCCACCGGAGAACCCGTTACCGGTGCTGATCCCCCAGTTGCCACCCGACTCGCACTGCGCGATGGCATCCCAGTTCACGCTGTACGCGCGGACCGGCGGGGGCGGCGGGGCGTCCGGGCCCGGAGGCGGCGGCACGTTGGGGTCAAAGCCCGCGGGTGCCGGCGGCGGGGCGTCCGGTGCCGGGGGCGGCGGGGGCGCGTCCGGAGCCGGTGGGGCGTCCGGAGCCGGAGGCGGGGGTGCATCCGGAGCCGGGGGCGGCGGGGGCGCGTCCGGCGCCCCGGCGGGCGCCATGTTGGGGTCAAAGCCCATCGGTTCCGCGCTGGCGGTGGCCGACGGGATGCTCACGAGGGTGCCCGTGATCGCGGCGAGAACGAGCGTCTTGCGGACGTTCTTCAATATCTTTCCTTTCGCGGTGCGCGCGCGCCAAAGCAAGCCCACGGGGGTGGGCTGACGGTGTTGGTTGATGCGGAAAACCTGCTTTGGGACGCGCCAGCTTGTTCTGGCACGACAGCGGTGGGCTCGAGTCGCCCGGCGGGCTGCTACCCGCCGGCCACGGACCGGCGTCTGCCGTCCGCAGCCCCGCTCACACGCGGGTCCGTGGATTCAATTTTCAGTTACTCTTCCGTAACCCGTTGCGGGCTAACACGGACCGTACGAGACCCCGGCGCATTCGTCATCTTCAGAAACCGGGCATCTCGGTTCGGTAACGAGGTGATCACAGCGCAATCGCCTCGCCATTCCGGCAGGTCAGCCACGTAATTCCGCCGAGTACCCGGCAATCGCGAATGCTTGCAAATCGTGAGCCTAATCACGCCCATTTTGTGAACTGGCCCACGTATTTGCGCTGACCCATTGGGCCATAACCGCCCTAACGGACTGGGGTCCGCCGTCACGAAGCGGCATAGCCTACAACAAGTTACGGGGCTCGTCACACGCCAAGCCCGGCCATCGCATCGAATTGCGTTGTGCTGCTGGCTAACTTGCGTTGTTCAAATAGCGCACATGACGCCCGGGCACGTCCGGCGCATCGGCGCGTATACACGACTAGTTTATCGAAATACGGTTCTCTACAACGGTTTAAGCGCTGACCGCCGGTACGGCGACCGGCCGTGCTATGGCCCGACCGTCACCGACAGGCGGCACCGAGCGTGTTTCGATCAGCCAAGCCGATTTGCCCGCGCGATTGGGCATTCCGGCCGCAGTCAAGCGCAACGATGCCACGGCCTCCGACGAAGCGGCGATTAGTGGAGCCGAATTCCCCGATGCACCAACAGATCACGATCGCGGCTGTTCTCACCTACTCGACCAACGGTGCGTTACCTAGTCATCACCGTGAGCGCGAAACAAATCGTCTGATGTCGAATAGAATTGCGGATTCTCACGCAGGGTAGCGACACCCCATGATTTACCCAGAACTTATCCGATGCGATTTATCCGCGGCAGGTCTGCGGGGAGGGCCGTCAGCTGCGGGGTTGGGCGAGGGCGCGCAGCTCGGCGTCGGTGTTGACGTTGGTCAGCGACCGCGAATCCGACGTCACGATGCGCTGGGCATCCGACGCATCCACCAAGGCGCGCATCTTGCGCTCGCCGGCGGTCACCAACGCGTCGACCCGGTCGGCAAGGTCGGTTCGGTATACCGCGGCAAGGTAGTGGTCCTGGCCGTCCCACGGCAGCACCACTTCGGCGCCGGTCTCCGACGCCATACGAACGAGTTCGTCGATGAGTTCGACTGCCAGGAACGGCATGTCGACGGCGCAGACGAAGGCCAGCCGGGCACCGGCATCGGCGGCCGCGCGCAACGCCCGCCCCGTCGCCGGCAACGGCCCCAGCCCGCGCAGTTCGTCGCGCATGACCCGAGCCGGCAGTTCGGGCAGCGGCTGGCCCTGGGCGGCCATGACAAGGATGGGGTCGCAGCGCTGTTGGAGGATACCGACCATGTGCTCGACCATCGTGGTCGCGCTGGACCCGCCGGCAGAGCCGGGAACCGGGAGGCTGGCTTTATCGCGGCCCATCCGTTGGGATGCGCCGCCGGCAAGCACTACCCCGGCCAGTGAACCGGTTTCGGACACGGCCTCGCCCACGTCAGTCGACGGTCCAGGTGTCGCGCCCTCGCAGCAGCGATTGCAGGGCGGCGTCGTCGGACGGCTTCGAGGCCCGGGCGGTGTGCACTTGGGAGCGCGCCGCGTCGTCGTAGGTGGGCCTGCTGACGTCGCGGAAGATGCCCAGCACGGTGTGCTCGAGGTTCTGATCGGAGAGCCGGGACAGCGCGAAGGCGTAGGCCGAGTCGTCGGCGTGCGCGTCGTGCACCACGATCTCGTTCACGGACACGTCGGCGGTCTTGGCCACGTCGAGGCCGAACCCCGATCGCACCACGCAGTACTCGCCGTCGGCGCCGAAGATGATCGGCTCACCGTCGCTGACGTTGATCACCCGCTCCTCGGCGCCCTCCTTGCGCAGCACGTCGAACGAGCCGTCGTTGAAAATCGGGCAGTCCTGCAGGATTTCGACCACTGCGGCGCCGCGGTGCTCGGCGGCGGCGCGCAACACCTCGGACAGCCCGTTGCGGTCGGAGTCGATAGCGCGGCCGACGAACGTCGCCTCGGCGCCCAGCGCCAATGACACCGGATTGAACGGATGATCGAGCGATCCCATCGGCGTCGACTTGGTGACCTTGCCGACCTCCGATGTCGGCGAGTACTGGCCCTTGGTCAGCCCGTAGATCCGGTTGTTGAACAACAGGATCGTGATGTTGACGTTGCGCCGCAGCGCGTGAATCAGATGATTGCCACCGATCGACAACGCGTCACCGTCGCCGGTGACCACCCACACCGACAGGTCCTCGCGGGCCAGCGCCAGACCCGTCGCGATCGCCGGCGCGCGGCCGTGAATTGAGTGAAACCCGTAGGTCTCCAAGTAATACGGGAACCGGCTCGAGCAACCGATGCCGCTGACGAACACGATGTTCTCGCGACGCAACCCCAGCTCGGGCAGGAAGTTGCGAATGGTGTTGAGGATGACGTAGTCACCGCACCCGGGACACCAACGGACCTCTTGGTCACTGGTGAAGTCCTTGGCCTTCTGCGGCTGATCCGTCGTGGGCACCCCGTCGTTCTTGTTCAACCTCGGAGTCAGCCCGAGGTCGGTGCCCGCCAGATTTCCCATCAGGTCGGTCATTCGCTAGCTCCCGCTCCAACCGTTGCTGCCGCCATTCTGGCGACCATGGTCTTGTCTTGCTCGATTTCGGCCAGCGTGCCGCCCAGCGCGGCACGGATGACGCGCCCGATCTCGTCCGCGAGGAACGCGACACCCTGGACCTTGGTGACCGATTGCACGTCGACCAGGTACTTGCCGCGAAGTAACAGCGTCAGCTGGCCGAGGTTCATCTCCGGGCACACCACCATCGGGTAGCGCCGCAATACCTCGCCCAGGTTCGCCGGCAACGGGTTCAGGTAGCGCAGGTGTGCATGCGCTACCTTGACGCCCTTGCGCCGCGCGCGCCGGCAGGCTTCGCCGATCGGGCCGTACGAGCTGCCCCAGCCGACCAGCAGCAGCTCGGCGTCTCCGGTCGGGTCGTCGACCTGAAGGTCGGGAACCGAGATGCCGTCAATCTTGGCCTGGCGCAACCGAACCATCAGGTCGTGGTTGACCGGCTCATAGGAGATGGCGCCCGAACCGTTCGCCGCTTCCAGGCCACCGATGCGGTGCTCCAGGCCGGGGGTGCCCGGAACGGCGAATTGGCGGGCGAGCGTCTCGGGGTCCCGGGCATAGGGCTGGAAGGGCTCGTCGGGCTTGGCGAAGGTGTGCTTGATGGTCGGCAGGGTGCTGATGTCCGGAATCCGCCACGGCTCCGAACCATTGGCGATTGCGCCGTCGGACAACAGGATCACCGGGGTGTGATACGAGATCGCGATGCGCACCGCCTCGATCGCGGTTTCGAAACAGTCCGACGGCGAGCGTGGCGCCAGCACCGCGACCGGCGACTCCCCATTGCGCCCGTAGAGCGCCTGCAGCAGGTCGGCCTGCTCGGTCTTGGTCGGCAGGCCGGTCGAGGGCCCGCCGCGCTGAACGTCGATGACCAGCAGGGGCAATTCGGTCATCACCGCGAGGCCCAACGCTTCGGACTTCAACGAAATCCCCGGACCCGAAGTGCTCGTGACGCCGAGGGCACCGCCGTAGGAGGCTCCGATTGCGGCACAGATACCGCCGATCTCGTCCTCGGCTTGGAAGGTGATCACGTTGAAGTTCTTGTGCTTGGACAGCTCGTGCAGGATGTCCGACGCCGGCGTGATCGGGTAGCTGCCGAGCACGACCGGAATGTCGGCCAGCTGACCCGCCGCGACGATGCCGTAGGACATCGCGGTGTTGCCGGAGATCTGTCGGTATTCGCCGGAGGGCAACGTCGCCCGCGAAACCTCGTAGGTGGTGCCGAACGCCTCGGTCGTTTCGCCGTAGTTCCAGCCCGCCTTGAGGGCCAAGACGTTGGCCTCCGCGATGTCGGGCTTGCGGGCGAACTTCTCCCGGATGAACTTCTCGCTGGTCTCGATCGGGCGGCCGTACATCCATGACAGCAGGCCCAGCGCGAACATGTTCTTGGCGCGCTGGCCGTCCTTCTTCGACGCACCGATCGCCTCGACGGCACCCAGCGTCAGCGTGGTCATCGCGACGGATTGCACTACGTAGTCGGACAACTCGTCGGACTCGAGCGGGTTGGTTACGTAACCCACCTTGGTCAGGTTGCGCTTGGTGAACTCGTCGGAGTTCGCGATCACCATGCCGCCACGCGGCAAGTCACCGAGGTTGGCCTTGAGCGCCGCGGGGTTCATCGCGACGAGCACGTCGGGGCGATCCCCGGCGGTCAGGATGTCGTAGTCGGCGATCTGGATCTGGAAGGACGAGACCCCGGGCAGGGTGCCTGCGGGAGCCCGGATCTCGGCGGGATAGTTCGGCTGGGTCGCCAGGTCGTTACCGAAAAGGGCTGCCTCCGACGTGAACCGGTCGCCCGTCAGCTGCATGCCGTCGCCGGAGTCGCCGGCGAAGCGAATGACGACTTGTTCCAGGCGCTGACGGTCGGAGCCGCCACCGGAAGGGGGCCCATTCGAGCCGTTATGAGAATCAGACCCGGCTCCGGTGCCGTTCGGATCCACGTATCCGCCTTCCATTCGTCATCGGATAGGCACTTCGCTGGAGCTTCAGGGTACGCGCCATTGAGGCCACTCCCGCGCCCTCGAGCTTGTGTGTCACTGGTAGTACCAATTATGGCACTCCTTTTAGGCGAGAATGGGCGTCTCTAAACCATTACATGCAGCGGTTTTACCCGTAAACCCGATGTCAGCGAGGGGACCTTGGTGCGGACCATTCAAAACTGTGGTATTGGTCACTTTTGCGCGCCGCCGATCAGTTCGCTCCGCGCCGTTTGCGGCATCGCGATGAGGTAGGGGAAGGAGCCCGCGCCGGCCGGTGCCTGCGCGACGATGACCCAGAACGATCCGGCGTGCGTCAGCCGATGAGGTACGGGTCTCGGGACGCCACCGCGGTGGCCCCAGGCTTGTTAGGCGCTCTTGTCGCGGCGCTCTGTGCGCGACGGCTTGCGCGGCACGATCGTCGGCAGCACGTTGTCCTGCACGGTCTCCTTGGTCACCACGACCTTGGCGACGTCATCGCGGCTCGGGATGTCATACATCACCGGCAACAGGACCTCTTCCATGATGGCCCGCAGGCCGCGCGCGCCCGTGCCGCGGTGGATGGCTTGATCGGCGATCGCATCGAGCGCGTCGTCGGAGAACTCCAGCTCGACGCCGTCCATTTCGAACAGCCGGGTGTACTGCTTGACCAGTGCGTTCTTCGGCTCGGACAGGATCTTGACCAACGACTCCTGGTCCAAGTTGGTCACCGAGGCGATCACGGGCAGCCGGCCGATGAACTCGGGGATCAGGCCGAACTTGATCAGGTCCTCGGGCATGACGTCGGCGAAGTGGTCGGTGGTGTCGATCTCGGCCTTGGAGCGCACCTCGGCGCCGAAGCCCAGGCCGCGCTTACCGACGCGTTCGTAGATGATCTTCTCCAGGCCGGCGAACGCGCCCGCGACGATGAACAGCACGTTGGTGGTGTCGATCTGGATGAACTCCTGGTGCGGATGCTTGCGGCCGCCCTGCGGAGGAACCGACGCCTGCGTGCCCTCCAGGATCTTCAGCAGGGCCTGCTGAACCCCTTCACCGGACACGTCCCGGGTGATCGACGGGTTCTCGCTCTTGCGGGCGATCTTGTCGACCTCGTCGATGTAGATGATGCCGGTCTCGGCACGCTTGACGTCGTAGTCGGCGGCCTGAATGAGCTTGAGGAGAATGTTTTCGACGTCCTCACCGACGTACCCGGCCTCGGTCAGCGCGGTCGCGTCGGCGATGGCGAAGGGCACGTTGAGCATCTTGGCGAGCGTCTGGGCCAGGTAGGTCTTGCCGCAACCGGTGGGCCCGAGCATCAGGATGTTGGACTTGGTCAGCTCGACCGGCTCGTGCCGGGAGTCACGGCCCTTCTCCCCGGCCTGGATCCGCTTGTAGTGGTTGTAGACCGCGACAGCCAGCGTCCGCTTGGCGGTGTCTTGGCCGATGACGTATCCCTCCAAGAACTCCCGGATCTCTACGGGCTTGGGGAGTTCGTCGAGTTTGACGTCGTCGGCGTCGGCGAGTTCCTCTTCGATGATCTCGTTACAGAGATCGATGCATTCATCGCAGATGTATACACCGGGGCCAGCAATGAGCTTTTTGACTTGCTTCTGGCTCTTCCCGCAGAACGAGCACTTCAGCAGGTCACCGCCGTCTCCGATGCGCGCCATGGTGCTGAGGGCCTACTTCCTTTTCGCCGTTCGTCTTGCCGTGCCGCATGTATGTCCCGACGCTACCCGCTAGATCGGGCCCCACGCGACCGTTAAGGCCGAATCGCGTCGGTGGTATTCGTGCTTGTTCGTCTTGATGAAACATATAGCCAGACGACGCCCGTCACTCGGGTTAGGCGCGCTTTGCGTGTCTTTGGCGTGTCGCGGTCGTTACCCGACCGACGCTGGTGCGCCCGCCGACCCCCACTTCCGCTGGGGACGCCGACCCGGGCCGAGCCCGGGCAGATCCCCAACAACTCACCCTACAGTGGCCGGACGGGATTGGCTCCGATCAGCGAACGGGCCATGAGCCCGAAAGATCGGGCGAAGATTCGCAGTGCGTGCGCGTGCGGCGAAGCTCCGGTATCGCTTAGGCGGTTTGCGCGGAGAGCTTCCGGTATTCCAGGACGGTGTCGATGATCCCGTAGTCCTTGGCCTCTTCCGCGGTGAGGATCTTGTCCCGGTCGGTGTCCTTGCGGATCGTCGCGGCGTCCCTTCCGGTGTGGTGGGCCAGCGTGGTCTCCATCAGCGTGCGCATCCGCTCGATCTCGGCGGCCTGGATCTCCAGATCGGAGAACTGGCCCTGGATCACACCCTGCAGCGAAGGCTGGTGGATCAGGACGCGCGCGTTGGGCAGCGCCATCCGCTTCCCCGGAGTCCCCGCGGCCAGCAGCACCGCCGCGGCCGAGGCGGCCTGGCCCAGGCACACCGTCTGAATGTCGGCGCGCACGTACTGCATGGTGTCGTAAATCGCCATCAGCGAGGTGAATCCGCCGCCGGGCGAGTTGATGTACATGGTGATGTCGCGGTCGGGATCCAGCGACTCCAACACCAGCAGCTGCGCCATGATGTCGTTCGCCGAGGCGTCGTCGACCTGGACGCCGAGGAAGATGATGCGTTCCTCGAACAGCTTGTTGTAGGGGTTGGACTCCTTGATGCCGAAGCTGGAGTGCTCGATGAACGACGGCAGGATGTAGCGCGCCTGCGGCTGGATCTGAGGGTGCTGAGTACTCACTGGGCTTCTCCGTTGGTGATGTGGGCGGCGCGCGTGATGATGTGGTCGACGAATCCGTATTCCAGGGCTTCCGGGGCGGTGAACCAGCGGTCGCGATCGGAATCCGCCTCGATGCGTTCGATCGGCTGGCCGGTGAATTCGGCGTTGAGCCGGAACATCTCCTTCTTGATGACCGTGAACTGCTCGGCCTGGATGGCGATGTCGGCCGCGCTACCGGTCACCCCGCCCAGCGGCTGGTGCATCAGGATGCGCGCGTGCGGCAGCGCGTAGCGCTTGCCCTTGGTGCCCGCCGCCAACAGGAACTCACCCATCGAGGCGGCCATGCCCATCGCGTAGGTAGCGATGTCGCAGGGGGCCAGCACCATGGTGTCGTAGATGGCCATCCCGGCGCTGATCGATCCACCCGGCGAGTTGATGTAGAGGTTGATGTCCTTTTCGGCGTCCTCGGCGGCGAGCAGCAGGATCTGCGCGCACAGCCGATTGGCGACTTCGTCGTTCACCTCCGAGCCCAGGAAGATGATGCGCTCGGAGAGCAAGCGCTCATAGACCGAGTCCGTGAGGTTGAGACCCTGCGAATTCGAACGCATGTCAGACACGACTGGGTTACCTGCTTTCTCGAGTTCTCTATGCACCGACACTAGCCAACCGAGCCCACCGTGTGGCGGCCACGCTCCCCCTGAATTGGGCGCTTTCGCTCACAGCGTCAAGTCCGGTCACTTCGCTTCGTCGTCGGAGGCGTCAGCCTCGTCGGCCTCGTCGGCGTCGTCGGCCGCGTCTGACTCGTCGGCCGCGTCGGCCGCGTCGGCCCCTGAACGCTTGCCGAAGAACTCACTGGTGTCGATGGCGTTCCCAGCGGTATCGGTGACCGTTGCCGCTCGCACCACCTCGGCGACGGCCAGCCCGCGCCGCACGTCGGCGAACATGGCCGGCAGCTGGTTGTTCTCCTGCAGGTAGCCCAGCAGCTGCTGCGGCTCGATGCCGTATTGCCGTGACGTCGCCACCAGTCGTTCGGTCAGGTCGTCCTGGCCGACCTGGACCTGCAGCTCGTCGGCCAGCGCATCCAGCAGCAGCTGCCGCCTGACGTCGGTCTCCGCGGCGGTGCGCGTCTCGGTCTCGAACTGCTCACGCGTCTTGCCCTGCCCGGCGAGCACCTCTTCGAGCTTGGCCTCGTCGTGGTTGAGACTGTGCAGCGCGTCGTGCACGGTGCTGTCGTACTGCGCCTGGACGATCGCGTCCGGCAGCGGCACGTCAACCTGCTCGAGGAGTGCGTCCAGCGCGGCGTTACGGATCTGGTCGGCCTGCTGAGCACGCTTGACCTGCCCCACCTGGTCCCGCAGGTTGGACCGCAGCTCCTCGATGGTGTCGAACTCGCTGGCCAGTTGGGCGAACTCGTCGTCGGGCTCGGGCAGCTCGCGTTGCTTGATCGATTTGACCGTGACGGTCACCTGCGCGTCTTGACCGGCGTCTTCGCCGGCCGCCAGCTGCGCGGTGAACTCCCGGGACTCATCGATGGACAAGCCGACCAGGGCGTCGTCGAGGCCCGCGATGAGCCGGCCCGACCCGACCTCATGGGACAACCCCTGCGCTGCGGCCCCAGGCACCTCTTCGCCGTTGATGGTGGCCGACAGGTCGATCGAGACGAAATCGCCGGTGTCCACGGGCCGCTCCACCCCGGTCAGGGTGCCGAACCGGGCGCGCAGCGACTGCAATTCGGCGTCGACGTCTTCGTCGCTGACCTCGATCGGGTCCACCGAAATCGTCAGCGCCCCCAGGTCCGGAAGCTCGAGCTTGGGACGGACGTCGACCTCGGCGGTGAACGCCAGCTCCTGGCCGTACTCCTTGTTGGTGACCTCGATTTCGGGCTGACCAAGGGGTTGGACTTCCGAGTCAACGACCGCCTGCCCATACCGCGCCGGCAGCGCCTCATTGACCACCTGGTCGAGCAGCGCCTCCCGGCCGAACCGGGCCTCCAGCAACTTCGCCGGCGCCTTGCCGGGCCGGAAGCCGGGCAGCCGCACCTGCTTGGCCAGCTCCCGATAGGCGCGCTGGAAATCGGGCTCCAATTCGGCGAACGGCACCTCCACGTTGATGCGGACCCGGGTGGGGCTCAACTGCTCGACAGTGCTCTTCACGGGGGCGCTCCTCGGTGGTCGTTCCTGGCGTTCGGTGGGCCGCGTGCATACGGCACGGGGTCGTGCTGGTCGGGGTGACAGGATTTGAACCTGCGGCCTTCCGCTCCCAAAGCGGATGCGCTACCAAGCTGCGCTACACCCCGCGCTGACCTCGATGATCCTAAGGCCCCTCGAGGCCGGGGTGGCCACAGGCTTCGCGGCGACCTCGCAGACCCTCACGGAGCGATCACAAGACCGCGTCGATTAGATTTGATCTTCGTCGACTACTACAGTCACGCTCGACTAACACATGCGGGCGTAGCTCAATGGTAGAGCCCTAGTCTTCCAAACTAGCTACGCGGGTTCGATTCCCGTCGCCCGCTCGGGGTAAGGATCTGCTCCATAGAAAGGCGCCATGAGCGACCTCAAAATCCATGGCTCATGCGCGTCGGACTTCGTCGAAGTGCGCGACGCGTTCGAGCGCAACTTCATGCTGGGCGATGAAGTTGGCGCGGCCGTCGCGGCGTGGGTAGATGGAGCGCTCGTCGTCAATCTCTGGGGCGGCTGGGCCGACGCCACGCACACCCGGCCCTGGCAACAGAACACCCTGACCACTGTGTTGTCCGGCACCAAGGGCCTGTCGGCCACCTGTGTTCACCAACTGGCCGACCGCGGCGAGCTGGATCTTCAGGCCCCGGTGGCCCACTACTGGCCCGAGTTCGGGCAGGCGGGCAAACAGGACATCACGCTGGCGATGGTGATGAGCCACCGATCCGGCGTGATCGGCCCCCGCACCCGGATGCGCTGGGAAGACGTCGCCGATTGGGACTTCGTGTGCGCCCAGCTGGCCGCCGCGGAACCCTATTGGGAGCCGGGCACCGCACAGGGCTACCACATGACCACCTTCGGATTCATCCTCGGCGAGGTGGTCCGCCGGGTCACCGGCCGCACCATCGGCCAATACCTGCGCACCGAAATCGCCGAACCGTTCGGCGCCGACGTCCACATCGGGTTGTCGCTGGCCGAACAACGCCGCTGCGCCGATCGGGTCAACAAGCCGCACGCTCGCGACCTGCTGGCCGAAGCGCAAGCCCCCGGCTTCCCGACCAGCCTGGCCGACCACCCCAAGGCGGGGTTGTCGATCTCGATGGGTTTCGCCCCCGACGACGAGCTCGGCTCGCACGACCTGCAGCTGTGGCGCGAACTCGAGTTCCCCGGCACGAACGGGCAGGTGTCGGCACTGGGATTGGCCACGTTCTACAACGCCCTCGCCCAGGAGAAGGTGCTCAGCCGCCAGCACATGGACCTGGTGCGGGAGTGCCAGGGCGGCCTGGACTTCGACTTGGTGCTGGGACCCCGGGTCGCCGACCACGGGTGGGGCTTGGGCTACATGCTCAACCAACGGTGCGTCAACGGACCCAACCCGCGGATCTTCGGCCACGGCGGCCTGGGCGGCTCTTTCGGGTTCGTCGATCTGGAGCACCGCATCGGCTACGCGTACGTGATGAACCGCTTCGACGCCACCAAGGCAAATGCGGACCCGCGCAGCCTCGCCCTCAGCAACGAGGTGTACGCCGCGCTGGGCGTCACGTAGTTCCGCGAAAACCTCTACCCGGCGGTTTTTCTGCCGGTCCCGAACCGCCGGATCACTTCTGGCAGGCCGGACACCAAAACACGTTGCGGCCTTCCAGCACGGCAGTGCGGATCGGTTCCCCGCAAACCCGGCAGGGCTCGCCCGCGCGCCGGTACACATACGTCCGGGGCCGGCCGGCCCGGTATGACGGGGCCCCGTGGTCGTGTTCCGGGCGCACCACGATGATCTTGCCGCCGCGCAAGCCGACCTTCATCAGCGCCACCAGGTCGGTCCAGGCCCCATCGAATTCAGCCTCGCTGACGTCGCGGCCCGGACGAAACGGGTCGATGCGGTGACGGAACAGCAGTTCGTTGCGGTAAACATTGCCCACACCCGCGACGATGGTCTGATCCATCAACAATGCCCCGATAGGCCTGCGGGACTTCGTAATTCGGTGCCACGCCCAGGACGGTTCGGCGTCGTTGCGCAACGGGTCGGGGCCCAGCTTGGCCAGCACGTCGGAGACCTGGCCCTCGTCGATCACCTCGCACACCGTCGGGCCGCGCAAGTCGGCGCCGTAGTCGACGCCGACCATCCGCATCCGCACCTGACCGACCGGTTCCGGAAGGACCGCGTCCGCGCGTGGCCATTCGGTGAAGGCGCCGTAGAGCCCCAGGTGCACGTGCACGATCGGGCCGCCTCGAAAGGGCTCGTAATGGTGGAACAGGTGCTTGCCCCAGACACTCGTGCGGCGCAGCACGCGGCCGTCCACCACGGCCGAATCGGCGAAGCGGCCCTGCGGGCTGGACACGGCAACCGGCGCCCCAGCGAACCGGCGCTGATGCAGCCGGGCCAGCCGGTGCAGAGTATGCCCTTCGGGCACCGCCTGCTCCCTTCGCGCCTCAGCCGGCGCTGCCGGGAACGGGCGGCGCCTGGTGAGTGCGTTCGTATTCGGCGAGGATGTCGATACGCCGTTGGTGGCGTTCAGCTTTCGACCATTGCGCCCCCAGGAAGGCGTCCACGATGGCCAACGCCTCCGGGACGGTGTGCATGCGACCGCCGATCCCGATCAGCTGCGCGTTGTTGTGTTCGCGCGCCAGCGTCGCCGTCTCCACGCTCCACCCGAGCGCGCAGCGGGCGCCCGGCACCTTGTTGGCCGCGATCTGCTCGCCGTTGCCGGACCCTCCCAGCACGATGCCCAAGCTGTCGGGGTCGGCCACCGTGCGCGTCGCGACGGCGATGCAGAAGGCCGGGTAGTCGTCCTCGGCGTCGTAGCTGAAGGCACCGCAATCGATCGGCTCGTGTCCGGACGCCTTGAGGTGGGAGATGATGTGCTGCTTGAGCTCGAATCCGGCGTGGTCAGAGCCGAGGTAGACGCGCATGCCCGCAATCCTTACACAGCGGCGCGCCGCCGCAGCGGGCCGCTCGTCAGTCGAATTCGGGCTTCTCGGTGCGGGTCCGCTTGAGTTCGAAGAAGTGCGGGTAGGACGCGAAGGTCACGGACGCGTCCCACAGCTTGCCGGCCTCCTCGCCACGCGGGATCTTGGAGAGCACCGGCCCGAAGAACGCCACACCGTTGACGTGGATGGTCGGTGTGCCGACGTCGTCGCCGACGGCGTCCATGCCGGCATGGTGGCTCTTGCGCAGCGCGTCATCGTAGGCGTCGCTGTGCGCGGCCTCGGCGAGCTCCGCGGGCAGGCCGGCATCGGCCAGCGACAACTTGATGACCTCCTCGAGGTTCTTGTTGTCCTCGTTGTGAATCCGGGTGCCCATGGCGGCGTACAGCGGGTCCAGCACTGCGGCGCCGTGGGCCTGCTCGGCGGCGATCGCCACCCGCACCGGGCCCCAGGCGTGCTTCATCATTTCGCGATACTTGTCATCCAGACCCTCGCGGTTTTCGTTGAGGATCGCGAGGCTCATGACGTGGAAGTGCACGTCGATGTCGCGAACCTTCTCCACCTCGAGGATCCAGCGCGAAGTGATCCAGCACCACGGGCACAGCGGATCGAACCAGAAATCGGCTTGGTCTTTCCCGGCAGCCTTGTCAGGCATAGCGAAGTCCTCTCGTCGGTCAGTTCACCGTTCAGCACAACCGTAGGCGCCGGGTCCGTGTTCCCGTAGTGCCCGAGATGCGGGCCGGCACGTAAGTTGGACCGCGTGGCCCTTCCTAATCTGACCCGGGATCAGGCCGTCGAACGCGCCTCCCTGATCACCGTCGACAGCTACCAGATCGACCTCGACGTCACCGATGGCAACGGCGCCCCGGGGGGACGCACGTTCCGCTCCACGACCACGGTGGTGTTCGACGCGCTTCCCGGCGCCGACACGGTCATCGACCTCGCCGCCGACACGGTGCGCGCCGCCGGCCTCAACGGCCAGGACCTGGACGTGTCCGGATACGACGAATCGACCGGCATCCCGCTGCGCGGGCTGAAGAAACACAACGTCCTCGTCGTCGACGCGGACTGCCGTTACTCCAACACCGGTGAGGGACTCCATCACTTCGTCGACCCGGTCGACAACGAGACCTACCTCTACTCGCAATTCGAAACCGCCGACGCCAAGCGCATGTTCGCCTGCTTCGACCAACCCGACCTCAAGGCGACGTTCGACCTGCGGGTGACCGCGCCCGAGCACTGGAAGGTGATCTCCAACGGCGCGACGGTCTCGATCGAGAACGGGGTGCATACCTTTGCCACCACCCCGCGGATGAGCACCTACCTGGTGGCCCTGATCGCCGGCCCGTATGCCGAGTGGAAAGACACCTACACCGACGAACACGGGGACATCCCCCTGGGCATCTTCTGCCGGGAATCGCTGGCGCGCCACATGGACGCCGAGCGGCTGTTCACCCAGACCAAACAGGGATTCGGCTTCTACCACAAGAACTTTGGGTTGCCGTACGCCTTCGGCAAATACGATCAGCTGTTCGTCCCCGAATTCAACGCCGGCGCAATGGAAAACGCGGGCGCGGTGACCTTCCTGGAGGACTACGTCTTTCGCAGCAAGGTCACCCGGGCCTCCTACGAGCGGCGCGCGGAAACCGTGCTGCACGAGATGGCGCACATGTGGTTCGGGGACCTGGTCACCATGACCTGGTGGGACGACCTGTGGCTCAACGAGTCGTTCGCGACCTTCGCATCGGTGCTGTGCCAGGCGGAGGCCACCGAATTCACCGAGGCGTGGACGACATTCGCGACGGTGGAGAAGTCGTGGGCGTATCGCCAGGACCAATTGCCGTCGACGCACCCGATCGCCGCGGATATCCCCGACCTGGCCGCGGTCGAGGTGAACTTCGACGGCATCACCTACGCCAAGGGCGCCTCCGTCCTCAAACAGCTCGTCGCCTACGTCGGATTGGACCATTTCCTGGCCGGGCTGCGCGACTACTTCCGCCGCCATGCGTTCGGCAACGCCACCTTCGACGACCTGGTCGCCGCGCTGGAGAAGGCATCTGGCCGTGATCTGTCCGATTGGGGTCAGCAATGGTTGAAGACGACCGGATTGAACACGCTGCGACCGGATTTCGACGTTGATGGCCCGGGCGCCGAGGGCAGGTTCACCCGGTTCGCGGTGACACAGAGCGGCGCCGCCCCGGGCGCCGGCGAGACCCGCGTGCACCGGCTGGCGATCGGAATCTATGACGACGACAGTGACTCCGGCGGGGCCGGCAAGCTGGTGCGGGTGCGGCGGGAAGAACTCGACGTCGACGGTCCCGTCACGGAAGTGCCCGCACTGGTT
Source organism: uncultured Actinomycetota bacterium (assembly GCA_963820045.1). Taxonomy (GTDB): domain Bacteria; phylum Actinomycetota; class Actinomycetes; order Mycobacteriales; family Mycobacteriaceae; genus Mycobacterium. Next base: position 53,669 of record CAWFYN010000004.1, on the reverse strand, counting down.
GGTGTTTCGCGCGGCAAGCTGGTTCTGGTCAACGATGACGACCTGACGTACTGCTCACTGCGGCTCGACGGAGAGTCGCTGCAGACCGCGCTGGCGCGGATCGCCGACATCGCCGAGCCGCTGCCCCGCTCGCTGGTGTGGTCGGCGGCGTGGGAGATGACCCGCGAGGCTGAACTGCGGGCCCGCGACTTCGTGGCCCTGGTCTCAGGCGGGGTGCACGCCGAAACCGAGGTCGGGGTGGCGCAGCGACTGCTGCTGCAGGCGCAGACGGCCCTGGGCTCCTATGCCGAGCCGGCCTGGGCGCACGAACATGGGTGGCCGCAGTTCGCCGACCGGCTGCTGGAGCTGGCGCGCGCGGCGCAGCCCGGGTCGGACCACCAGCTCGCCTTCGTCAACACCCTGTGCTCGTCGGTGCTGTCGCCCCGGCACGTGGTGACGCTGGCGGACCTGCTCGACCACGAGCCGGCCGACTTGGGTTTGGTGGGCCTCGAGATCGACACCGACCTGCGGTGGCGCATCGTGACCGCGCTCGCCAGCGCCGGCGAGGTCGACGCCGACGGGTCCGCGACCCCGTTCATCGACGCGGAGGTGCAGCGCGACCCGACCGCCGCCGGCAAGCGGCACGGCGCCCAGGCGGCGACGGCGCGGCCGCAGCCCCAGGTCAAGCAGGAGGCCTGGACCACCGTGATCGAGGACGACACCCTGGCCAACATCACCGCCCGCGCCATCATCGCGGGCTTCGCCCCATCCGGGCAGCAGGACTTGCTGGAACCGTTCACCGACCGCTATTTCGACGCGATACCGGGCGTGTGGGCGCGGCGGTCCAGCGAAGTCGCGCAAACCGTGGTGATCGGCCTATACCCGCACTGGAACATCAGCGAGGCCGGCATCGCGGCCGCCGACAAATTCCTGTCCGCCCCGGAGGTGCCACCGGCGTTGCGCCGCCTGGTGCTGGAGGGCCAGGCCGGCGTGAAGCGGTCCTTGCGGGCCCGCAAGTTCGACGCGGCCGACTAGGCCGATGGTGGCGACCCGCCGCGCCCGGCTACGCCGCGCTTGCGATCGCCACTAGGCCGGGGAGATCCCCGCGCTCAGGACGCGGATCGCGCTGACCAGTCCATCCACCAGTTCGCCCCGCTCGAACGCCGACGACGCGGCGGCGACGCCCAGCGGCGCGGACGACTCGGCGCCGCGGCCGCGGACCTGGGCGCCGTAAACCACCTCGATGACCTTCTGGTCGGGCGAGACCGCCAGGAGCACGGCGTTGTCCGGCGTCGGCACCTCGGCCAGGATCTCGCGGGCGCGGGCGGCGGTGTCGTTGCCCAGGTCGCCCAGGTAAATGGCGAACCGCGCCTTCGACGCCCGCGAGCCGAACTTCAGCGCGTCGTCGATGGCGACGAGGTCCTTGGTCGGGAACGGGAAATGAACGGAGAGCTCACCAGGCTCGGTCACCCCGGAGATGCGTCCGCTGGTGGTGATCACCCACCCGTCGGGCAGCTCGGTGGGCTCGATCGTCGCCACATCACCACGTGCCACTGGCGCCACCTCCAACTGAGAATTCCGATCCGCCGTGCCCGCCGTGCGCGTGTCCCACGTCTTCGTCCGTGGCCGCCCACAGGATCGGCGGGTGCGTCCACCTCTCCGCCAACTTGTAGGTAGCCGGGTGCGGTCCCTTGTGCGACCAGATCAGCACCGCCAGCACGGCCACCAGCAGCAACGGTATCCCGATGAAGTACAGGTGAATCTGCAAAAGGCTCACGACGAAAACCGTATCCCACGCGGCGATCCATCGGCACACTCGGACACAAGATGTCGAGCGATCCGGCCGCTACGCCGCGCCTTCTCCGAGGTAGCGCGCCCAGGCCGGATCGAGCTCCTTGACCGTCGAGAGCAGTCGCCAGTGCTGTCCCGTCGGGGGCAGCGGCATCCGGCGCAGCACCCAGCCGAGCTCGGTGAGCAGCTTGTCGCCCTTGCGGTGGTTGCACGTCGAGCAGCACGCGACGCAGTTCTCCCAGGTGTGGTCACCGCCGCGGCTGCGGGGCACCACGTGGTCGACGGTGTCGGCCTTCGCCCCGCAATAGGCACAGGAGAACCGGTCGCGGTGCATCAACGCGGCCCGGGTCATCGGGACCCGGGCCCGATATGGAACGCGGACATAGGTCCGCAGCTGGATCACCGAGGGCACCACGATCGAGCTGGTGGCCGAGTGAATCACCGGTCCGGCCGGGTCGTGGTGGACCACGTCGGCCTTCCCGCAGATCACCATCACGATGGCCCGCCGCATCGGCAGCGCGGTCAGCGGCTCGTAGGTCGAATTCAGCAGCAGCACCCGCCGGCGACTCCACAGGGATGCGCCGTCTTGGCGGGTGGGGGGATGGGTGTCAACGCTATGCAGGCATGACGCGGGTGGGGGCCCGGTTAACCCTGCCGCGGCCCCAGAACTGCGGTGGGGGCGGCGTCTCTTGCCCTGCGCCATGGATCCTCCGCGGAATAGTCCACCATGATTCGTCGCCAATCGCACCCCTATGGCAGGTGAACGGCATGTCGTCCGGGTAAACAGCGCGAGCACCGTCGGCCCGGCTCGGCCCGATGCCGCAGCGATGGACCACAATGGAGGCGATGGATTCCGAGCCACAGTCCTTCTACGACGCCGTCGGGGGTGCCGACACCTTCCAGGCGATCGTGTCCCGCTTTTATGCCCAGGTCGCCGAGGACGAGATCCTGCGCCAGATCTACCCGGAAGACGACCTGGCGGGCGCCGAGGAACGGCTGCGCATGTTCCTCGAGCAGTACTGGGGCGGCCCGCGCACCTACTCCGACACGCGCGGTCATCCCCGGCTGCGGATGCGTCACATCCCTTTCCGGATCACCCCCATCGAGCGCGACGCCTGGCTGCGCTGCATGCACACCGCCGTCGCCTCGATCGACTCCAAGACACTCGACGACGAGCACCGACGACAGCTGCTCGATTACCTTGAGATGGCTGCCCACTCGCTGGTCAACGCAGCGCTGTGATGTCGGCCCAGGAAACTGAGCAGGGTGGAATGGACTCCTCCAAGCCGTGGTGGTCAAGCGCGGTGTTTTACCAGGTCTATCCGCGGTCGTTCGCCGACAGCACCGGCGACGGCGTGGGCGACCTGGACGGGTTGACGGCCAGGCTGGAACACCTGGAACGGCTGGGTGTCGACGCGATCTGGCTCAACCCGGTCACCGTCTCGCCGATGGCCGACCACGGTTACGACGTCGCGGATCCGCGTGACATCGACCCGCTCTTCGGCGGGATGGCGGCGTTCGAGCGGCTGGTGGCGGCGGCACACGAACGGGGCATCAAGGTCACCATGGACGTGGTGCCCAACCACAGCAGTTCGGCGCACCCATGGTTCCAGGCCGCGCTGGCGGCCGGTCCTGGCACCGACGCGCGGGAGCGCTATTTCTTTCGCGACGGACGCGGTTCGCTCGGCGAGCTGCCGCCGAACAACTGGAAATCGGTGTTCGGCGGGCCCGCCTGGACCCGGATAGTCGAACCGGACGGCAATCCCGGCCAGTGGTACCTGCACCTCTTCGACGCCGAACAGCCCGACCTGAACTGGGAGCACCCCGAGATCTTCGACGACTTCGAGAAGACGCTGCGCTTCTGGCTGGAACGCGGCGTCGACGGCTTCCGCATCGACGTGGCGCACGGCATGGCCAAACCCGCGGGCCTACCGGACGCGAGGGGCGACAGCAGGGTATTGCACCACGATGATGACGACCCGCGCTTCAATCACCCGAGTGTGCACGACATCCATCGGGGCATTCGGTCGGTCGTCGACGACTATCCGGGGGCGGTGACCGTCGGCGAGGTCTGGGTCACCGACAACATCCGTTGGGCGGAGTACTTGCGGCCCGACGAACTGCATCTCGGCTTCAACTTCCGGTTGGCGCAGATCGATTTCGACGCGACCGAGATACACGACGCGATCCAGAATTCGCTGGCGGCCACTGCGATCGAAAAAGCCACACCGACGTGGACGCTGTCCAACCACGACGTGGGCCGTGAGGTCACCCGTTACGGCGACGGCGAGATCGGGCTGCGTCGGGCGCGCGCCATGGCGATGGTGATGCTGGCACTGCCGGGCGCGGTGTTCGTCTACAACGGCGAGGAGCTGGGCCTGCCGGACGTCGAGCTGCCGGACGAGGTGCTACAGGACCCGACGTGGGAACGCTCCGGGCACACCGAGCGCGGCCGCGACAAGTGCCGGGTTCCGATCCCTTGGTCGGGCGATGCTCCGCCGTTCGGGTTCTCCTCGTCGCCCGGCACATGGTTACCGATGCCGCGGGAATGGGCGGCGCTGACCGTCGAGAAGCAGACCGCGGACCCCGAATCGACCTTCTCGTTCTTCCAGCACCTCATCACATTGCGCAAGGAGCGCGCCGAATTCGATGGCGAGGAGATCGATTGGGTGGACGCGCCGCGCGACGCGCTGATCTTCCGGCGCCGCGGCGGCGGGGCGGTGTGCGCAGTGAACGCCGGCCGGCGACCGATCCCACTGCCGCCGGGAGAGCTCATCATGGCGAGCGCCCCGCTGGTCGACGGCAAACTCGCGCCGGACGCCGCGGCCTGGCTGGCCTGAGCCGCAGACCCCAAAGGCGCAGCAAAGCAGCCGGTTTCACTTTGCGGTTGCCCGATTACTCAGGGTGTCGCCGCCGAAGAGATACCCTGCGGGGGTACTGTCGTGCCATGTTGGTGGATAACACGTTGCGATGGGTGGTGACGGCGCTGTTCGCCGTCAGCTTCGCAGCCTACGCGTATTTCCTTGTCGCCCAGCGCCGTTGCTGGACAAGCGTCGTCAGCCAGCTGCTGCACCTGGCGATGTCGGCCGTGATGATCCTGATGGCCTGGGGCGTGGGAATGACCCTTCCGACCATCGCGGCAACGATGTGCTTCGTACTCGGCGGCGCCTGGTTTGTCAGCATCGCCGGTCACGCGCCGTGGGCCGTCGATGGCCGACTGACGAACTACTACTACGCCGTGATGATGGTGGCGATGGCGTGGATGTACTTGGCGATGAGCGGCGGGTTGCCGGCCGGATCCGACCACCCGGGCGCCGATGCGATGAGCATGCCCGCGCACGACGCCGCGTCGGGGCTGCCGCACGCGGCACACCACATGCCCCAAGCCGGGCCGCACTGGGTCGGCATAGTGAACTGGACCGCGGCCCTGGGGTTCGCCGCGGTGGCGGTCTATTGGGCGTATCGCTGGATGGCCCGGCGCTGGACGAACCGGGCGCCGCGCGCCGGTCGAGTCACCTACGCGCAAATCGTGACTCAGACGGTCACCGCAGCCGGCACGGCGCTGATGTTCGCCGACATTGTGTGAGCCGAGTCCCCCACCTTCCGAATCGGCGGTCGGCTTGTCGCTCCTCTATACCTAGTACATGGCGACCTACGCGTGGACAGTGATCGGAGCCGGACCCGCCGGAATTGCGGCGGTGGGAAGGCTGCTCGATCACGGCATACCGCCCGACAAGATCGCCTGGATCGATCCCGCCTTCGCCGCAGGAGACCTGGGCGGCAAGTGGCGGTCGGTGTCCAGCAACACCATTGCCGGCACGTTCATGAGCTTCTTGAATGGCTCTGCGGCCTTTCGGTTCTCACAAGCCCCGCCCTGGCCACTGGCCGAAGTCGATCCGGAGGAGACCTGCGCCCTGGCCCTCGTCGCCGACCCATTGGTGTGGGTCACCGAGCACCTGCGCGGGCGGGTGCACGTCTTCCAGACGACGGCCACCACGCTGGCCCTGCAGCGACGACGGTGGCGGATCGAAACGCGGGGCCCTGAACTGACGTCGGCCAACGTCATCCTCGCCGTCGGCGCGGTGCCCAAAAGGCTCGACTATCCCATCGATGAGATTCCGGTCGAGGTTGCCCTCGATGCCGAGAAGCTCGCCGACGTGCCGCTCGAAGGCGCGACGGTTGGCGTCTTCGGCTCATCGCACTCGTCGATGATCGCGTTGCCGCATCTGCTGCGGCTCCCGGTCGCAAGGGTGATCAATTTCTACCGCAGCCCGCTCAAATACGCTATCTACCTCGATGATTGGATCCTGTTCGACGACACCGGCCTCAAGGGACGAGCCGCCGTGTGGGCCCGCGAGAACATCGACGGGGTGTATCCGGAACGGTTGGAGAGGTGCTGGGTTTCCAGCCCGGAATTCGAAGACAAGATCGCCGAGTGCGACCGCGTCGTCTACACCGTCGGATTCGAGCAGCGGAAGTTGCCCGAGACGCCCCAGTGGGGGCCGCTGCCCTACAACCGGATGAACGGGATCCTCGCCCCTGGCCTGTTCGGGCTGGGGATTGCGTTCCCGGAGTACGCGAAAGACCGGTATGGCTACGGGCAATACCGAGTGGGCCTGCAGAAGTTCATGGATTACCTCGACTCGGTTCTTCCGTTGTGGATGGTCTACGGCACGTGACGAGTCACCCTGCCGCGCGACTTTTAACTCACTGAGATTCAGAACGCGGTCGTGGTGGCCAATGCGTCAGCGCACTAGTAGCGCCGGGCCGCCGCGGCGTCGGTACACGGACCCGAACCGGGCGTCGATCCGCAACCAGGTCGGCAGGATCCGGACCCGGATCATTTCGTCGGCGCCGACGGCATCCGGTGACTGCGGCAGGAAACCCATTGCGGTCAAGGCGAACACGCACCGCATCGGCAGGCCCACGGTGGCGTCGGGTGCGCTCACCTGAATGACCTCCTGGTCGAGCAGCGACACCGGCGGCCCGTGAGAACTGCCGTGTTCCTTGGCAAGTCGCGCTCCGCGCTGCGCCAGGTCGAGCATCACCCGGGCGGGTATGTCCTCGAGATGGGTGAAGCCGGAGACCGGGGGCAGCGCACCCCGCCACGCGGAGTCCATCGCGAATCCGGGATCGACATAGCCCGAGTCGTCCATCGCGGACAGCCCGCGCGCCAGGGCGTCCGCGCTAACCGACATATCCTCGGGCCGCACTTCACCCCGCACCACCCGACTCGCCAGCACGTCGAAACCCGTTGCCACCCAAGCCGCCAGCAGTCCGGTCGATCGAGTGCGGAGGCGAATGACCGCGGCGTCGTCGAGGCGCAGCGCGAAATCGACGAACGCGGCCAGGTCCCTGCGCTGAGCGGCCGGGTCCTCTGGCCCCAGCCAAAGTCCGCGGTCAACTACCGAATCCACCGTTGCAGATACTCCCGATGGTGTGGGGAGAGCCGCACCAGCCGCTGCTCCTCGATGTGGACCGCCGCCAGTTGCGATTCGGCGATGACGGCGGGTTTGGACGCCGGATCGGCGTTGACCGAGCGCACTTCATACCCCAGCGTGAAGTCGACCGCTCGCAGCCGCTTGGTCCAGATCGTCACCTGCAGCGGCGAATCGACCAGCCGCAGCTGGCCTTTGTAGGTGACCCGGACGTCGGCGATCAGCAAGCCAATGGTGGTGATGTCGGCGCCGAACGGTTCTTTGAGGAACGGAACCCGGGCCTCCTCCAGGATCGTGACCATCGTGGCGTGGTTGACGTGCTGATACATGTCGATGTCCGACCAGCGCACGGGTACGGGGGCGACGAAGCCGACACTCAACTCGACGATCCTCGTCCGCTGGTGCGGGTCATCCGCCGGATCTGACGCGCGGCAACCGACAGCGTCGCGAGATCCTTCTCACCGCTTTCTTGGATTTCGATGAGAGTGCGGCGGGCCCGCTCCACCCTTGATGCGGATAGGTGTTCCCACTCGGCGATCTTCTCCTCGCCGCTTTCGTCGGGCTCACCCACGGCGAGCACGTCGAAGCACAACGATCGCAGAGAGGCGTAGATGTCGTCACGAATTGCCAAGCGCGCCAGGGAATGCCAGCGGTCGTTTCGGGGCAGTTCGGATACCGCCGTCAGCAAGCTGTCGGTGCCCAGCCGGTCCATCAGGGCGAAATAGGTGTCCGCGACCTCGGCGGCGTCGATGTCGTTGATGTCGCCGATGTCGATGATGTCCAGCAGGCTGAAGCGGTACAAACCGGCGGCGATCATGTACGCCAGGTCTTCGGGTGCACCCTCCGAGGAGAACTCGGCGGCTTCCTTCTCGACGATCGCCTTGTCGTCGCCGCGCAGCCAGTCCGACATCCGGGGGGTCAGGTCTTTCACCTTCGCGGCGAACCGGTTGATCTCGGCGCCGACGGCCAGCGGCTGTGGGCGGTAGTTGAGCAGCCAACGGCCGGCGCGATCGATGAGTCGTCGGGTGTCCAGCGTGAGCCGATCCGAAAGGGCGACGGGCAGATTCGCCGCGCGGATCCGTCGCCAGATCTCCCCCACGCCGAAGATGGCGTCGGTGGCGACGTAGGTTCGCACCGCGTCCACCGGCCCGACGCCGACATCCTCACTGACCCGGAACGCGTAGCTGATGCCGGCGGTGTCGACCAGGTCGTTGATCAGCATCGTGGTGACGATCTCGCGGCGCAGCTGGTGGGTGCGGATCTCCGGGGTGAACCGTTCCCGCAACGGCGTCGGGAAGTATTGGGGCAACCGGGATGCGAACACGTCCTGCTCGGTCAGTTCGGTGTTCAGCATCTGCTCTTTGAGCCCGAGTTTGACGTGGGCCATCAGGGTGCACAGCTCGGGCGACGTGAGCCCGATGCCGGCATCACATCTCCGGTCGATTTCCTTTTCCGATGGCAGCGCTTCCAAATCGCGATTGAGTCCCCGCTCGTCGACCAGGTACTGAATCTGCCTGCCGTGCACCGGCAGCAGGCTGGCGGCATTGGCGCGGCTGGTGCCGATCAAGTCGTTCTGATCCTCGTTGTCGGTGAGCACCAGTTGCGCGACCTCGTCGGTCATCGACTCCAGCAGCTGTTTGCGCTCATCCGGATTGACCCTGCCGGCGGTGACCAGCGAGTCGATCAGGATCTTGATGTTGACCTCATGGTCCGAACAGTCCACGCCGGCGGAGTTGTCCATCGCGTCGGTGTTGATGCGCCCGCCCGACAGGTCGAATTCGACCCGGCCCAGCGCCGTCACCCCCAGGTTCCCGCCTTCGCCGATCACCTTGGCGCGCACCTGACCTGCGTTGACCCGCACCGGATCGGTGGCGCGATCGCCGACGTCGGCGTCGGACTCGGATTCCGCCTTGATGTAGGTGCCGATGCCGCCGTTGAACAGCAGGTCGACCGGCGCCTGCAAGATCGCCTTGATGAGATTGGGCGGGGACATTTCGGTGACCTCGCCGTCGATGCCCAGCGCGCTGCGCACCTGCGGGCTGACGGGGATGGATTTGTGCTCGCGGCTATACACCCCGCCGCCCTCGCTGATCAACGACTTGTCGTAGTCCTCCCAGCTGGACCGTGGCAGGTCGAACATCCGCCGGCGTTGCTCCCACGAGGCCGCGGCGTCGGGGTCGGGGTCTAAGAAGACGTGCCGGTGATCGAAGGCGGCGATCAACCTGATGTGTTTGGACAGCAGCATGCCGTTGCCGAATACGTCGCCGCTCATATCGCCGATGCCCACCACCGTGAAGTCCTCGGCCTGGGTGTCGACACCCATCTCCCGGAAGTGTCGTTTGACGGCCTCCCACGCGCCCCTGGCGGTGATTCCCATGGCCTTGTGGTCGTAGCCCACCGATCCACCGGACGCGAACGCGTCACCCAACCAGAAGTGATAGGACTTCGCGACGTCGTTGGCGATGTCGGAGAAGGTGGCGGTGCCCTTGTCCGCGGCCACCACCAGGTACGCGTCGTCGCCGTCCCGCCGTATCACCTCGGGCGGGGGGCTGACCTTTTTCGTCGCGTGGTCGACGTTGTCGGTGACGTCGAGCAACCCCGAAATGAACAGCTGATAGCAGGCGACGCCTTCGGCTCGGGCGGCATCACGGTCGTCCGCCTGGTCGCCGGTCGCCAGCGGCGGCCGCTTGACGACGAAGCCGCCCTTCGCCCCGACCGGCACGATGACCGCGTTCTTCACCGCCTGCGCCTTGACCAGGCCGAGGATTTCGGTGCGGAAATCGTCGCGACGGTCCGACCAGCGCAGCCCGCCCCGCGCCACCGGGCCGAACCGCAGGTGGACCCCTTCGACGCGGGGCGAATACACGAAGATCTCGTACTTGGGGCGCGGCAGCGGTAGCTCGCCGACGAGCTGGGCGTCGAGCTTGATCGCCAGCACATTTCGGGCGCGGGCCGAACCCTCCCGCGTCACGAAGTAATTGGTGCGCAACGTCGCCTGAACCAGCGACGCGAACGCCCGCAGGATCCGGTCGGTGTCCAGGCTCATCAGCGCGTCGATGTCGGCGGCGACCGCGGCCGCTGCCGCTTGCGCATCGCGGTTCCTTGACGCACCCGACGGCCGGGGATCGAAAAGCGCCTCGAACAGAGCGACCAGCGATCGCGCCGTGGAGGGGTGCTCGTTGAGCACCGACTCGATGTAGGACTGGCTGTAGGGAAAGCCAGCCTGCCGTAGGTATTTCGCGTAGGCGCGCAGCAGCACGACTTGCTGCCAGGTCAGTCGCGCGCGCATGACCAGCTCGTTGAATCGGTCGATCTCGACGCGACCTTGCCAGATCGCGGTGACCGCGTCGGCGAATCGTTGCGCGGTCGCCTCGCGCTCGGCCGCCGTCGTCGCCGGCGCGATGGTGGGGTGGGTCGAAATCTTGAACTGATAGATCCACACCGGCAGCCCGTCCGGGCGGGTCACGGTGAAGGGCCGCTCCTCGAGCACCACCACGCCCATGCTTTGCAGCATGGGCAGCAGCTGGCTCAGCGACGCCGTGCGCCCACCCAGAAACCAGGTCAGCTGGGCGGCCCCGTCCTCGCCGCGGTCGGAGAACACTAGCTTGACCGAATTGTCCTGCAGCTCTGCGATGATGGCGATGTGCTCGAGGGCATCGGCCGGGGTGACGGCTTGCTTGTAGACCTCGGGGAAAGCCGTCGAGTAGTGCTCGATGCCGGCCAGCTCAACGGAGCCTTCCGCGGCGGCGCCGAGCAACCGGTCGGTCCAGGTGCGCGCGGCTTCGCTCAGCAACCCCTGGATGCGGACCCGGTTGTCCTCCGAGACGTCGGGCGGTGCCGCGTGTTCGGGCAGCCGGACCATGAAATGCATGAGGGCCCAAGGCGATTCGCTGACGCGAGCGGTGAATTCCAGTCGCGTGCCACCGAATTCGCGGACCAGGATGTCCTCGATCTGCAGGCGCACCTGCGTGGTGTAGCGGTCGCGGGGTAAGTAGACCAGGCAGGACACGAAGTATTGGAGCCGGTCGGCACGCAGGAACAACAACGCCTGCCGTTGGGATCCGAGATCCACCACCGCTTTGGCCATCGTCAAGAGCCGTTCCGCGCTCAGCGTGAACAGTTCGGAGCGCGGGACGGTCTGGATGACGTCGAGCAGCAGCTGGCCGGGATGGATCGGGTCGTTGTCGGCCAGGGCGAGCGCATCCCGTACCCGGGTCGAGACCATCGGGATCTCCAGGACGTCCGCGTTCATTGCGGCGACGGTGAAGAGCCCGACGAGGCGGTGCTCGACAATGCCGTCGCCGTGGCCGACGTTCTCCCGAATCGCGATCGCGTACGGGTAGGCGCCGTAGCGCAGGTAGCTTCCGACGACCGATTGCGCCAGCACCAGCAATTTGTCGTCGTCGGTCAACCGGGGGCGGGAACCGGTGCGGGTGCGCAGGACGCCCAGGCCGGGTGATCCGTCGCCGGAGACCAGGCCGTCGTGCACGTGGCACCGTTGGTAGCCGAGCAGCAGGAAGTTACCGTTGCCCAGCCAGCGCAGCAGCGCCGCGACATCCTCGCGGTCGGGGGCCGAGAAGTGGCCTTGCGCGTTGGTTTCGACGTCCGCCGCCAGGCCACTCAGGGTGGCGATCAACGCCGACGCGTCGCTGGCGACCTGTTGCACGTCGGACAGGACCTTGGGTAACAGCCGTTCGACTTCGGCGAGGCCCTTGCCGTCGACCGACGGCAGCAGTTGCACGTGTATCCACGCTTCGCCCATGTATTGCGGAGCGCCGGGCGGTTTCGGTTCGACGCTGACCAGGTCGCCGGTCGGGTTGCGGTGCACGTCGAACACCGGCGTCATGATCGCCGCGTAGGGCACACCGAGACGGTGCAACAGCACGGTCACCGAATCCATCAGCATGCCGCCGTGGTCGGTGACGACTTGCAGCGCGGGCCCGAACCCGGCCGGATCGTCCGGGGGGTAGACCGCGACCCGGCTCTGACCGGCGGGACGGTGCTGACTCAGCCGATAGTGGGCGCCCAGCATGGCGGGAGTCACGATGTTGGTGGGGACGGTCAGGTCGATGGGACCGGATTCCACCACCCCGGGTTCTTCGCCGTGCGGACCGCGGTAGCTCTCGATATAGGCCTTCGCGATCCAGTCCGGAATGTCCTGCTGATGGGTGAACGTGGTCCACGGCTTGAGGGCCTGCTTGGCTCCGGGATCGATCGTCATGCCGATGGCTCCCAACTCGTGCCGAATGCCACTGTGCTCAACCGCCCGCTCGCCCCCTCAAGGAAGCTCGCCCCACGGCGGCCGTCTCGGCCGCCTCCTCGGGACCTACTCACTGCCCCACTCTCCGCGGCCGTGTCGGCCGCATCGTCATGGGGCGGCGCAGCTGACACTAGTCGCGTGTGAGCTTCCGGTGGGTCACTCTGTGCGGCCGGGCCGCGTCGACACCGAGCCGTTCGACCTTGTTCTCCTCGTAGGCACCGAAGTTGCCCTCGAACCAGAACCACTTGGCCTCGTTGTCCTCGTCGCCCTCCCAGGCCAGGATGTGCGTGCACGTGCGGTCCAGGAACCAGCGATCGTGGGAAATCACGACCGCGCAGCCCGGGAACTTCTCCAGGGCGTTTTCCAGCGACCCCAGCGTCTCGACGTCGAGGTCGTTGGTCGGCTCGTCGAGCAGAATCAGGTTGCCGCCTTCTTTCAGCGTGAGCGCCAGGTTCAGCCGGTTGCGCTCCCCACCGGACAGCACGCCGGCCGGCTTCTGCTGGTCGGGACCCTTGAACCCGAACGCCGAGACATAGGCGCGCGACGGGATCTCGTTCTGGCCGACCTCGATGTAATCAAGCCCATCCGAGACGACTTCCCACACGGTCTTCTTCGGATCGATACCCGCCCGGGACTGGTCCACATAGCTGAGCTTGACGGTTTCTCCGACCTTGACCGTGCCACTGTCCGGCTGTTCGAGCCCGACGATGGTCTTGAACAGCGTCGTCTTGCCGACACCGTTGGGTCCGATGACGCCGACGATGCCGTTGCGGGGCAGGGTGAACGACAGGTCCTTGATCAAGGTGCGCCCGTCGTAACCCTTGTCGAGATGGTCTACCTCGACGACCACGTTGCCCAGCCGCGGCCCGACGGGGATCTGGATCTCCTCGAAGTCGAGCTTGCGCGTCTTCTCCGCCTCGGCGGCCATCTCCTCGTAGCGCTGCAGGCGGGCCTTGCTCTTGGCTTGCCGCGCCTTGGCCCCCTGCCGCACCCAGGCGAGCTCCTCGGTCAGCCGCTTGTACAGCTTGGCGTCCTTGCGGCCCTGCACCGACAGCCGCTCGGCCTTCTTCTCCAGATACGTCGAGTAGTTGCCCTCGTAGGGATACGCGCGACCGCGGTCGAGCTCGAGGATCCACTGGGCGACGTTGTCCAGAAAGTACCGGTCGTGTGTCACCGCCAGCACCGCGCCCGGGTAGGCGGCCAGGTGCTGTTCGAGCCACTGCACGCTTTCCGCGTCCAGGTGGTTGGTCGGCTCGTCGAGCAGCAACAGGTCGGGCTTGGACAACAGCAGCTTGCACAGCGCCACGCGGCGCCGCTCACCACCGGACAGGTTCGTCACCGGCTCGTCCGGCGGCGGGCACCGCAGGGCGTCCATCGCCTGCTCCAGCTGGGAGTCGAGGTCCCAGGCGTCGGCGTGGTCGAGGTCCTCCTGGAGCCGGCCCATCTCCTCCATCAACTCGTCGGAGTAATCGGTGGCCATCAATTCGGCGACCTCGTTGAAGCGGTCCAGCTTGACCTTGATGTCGCCCAGGCCCTCCTCGACGTTGCCGCGCACCGTCTTCTCTTCGTTCAGCGGCGGCTCCTGCTGCAAGATGCCGACGCTGGCGTCGGCGGCAAGGAAAGCTTCACCGTTGTTCGGCCTGTCCAGGCCAGCCATGATCCGCAAGACGCTCGACTTGCCGGCGCCGTTGGGGCCAACGACACCGATCTTGGCGCCCGGGTAGAAGCTCAACGTGACATCGTCCAGGATCACTTTGTCGCCGTGCGCCTTGCGGACCTTCTTCATCGTGTAGATGAACTCAGCCATGCCGCGGTTATGCCTTTCTGCAGAGTGATCTCGCGGACCATCCTAGGCATCGCGCGACAGCCATCGGTCTGCCCCTAAGCCGACCGTCAAGCTGGAACGGGAAGCGGGACGCGGTCAGCGGCCGTCTCACCCGAGCCGGCCGGGTCGTCGCCGGCGTTCAGGTCCTCGTCATCACCAACGTCGACGGCTGCCGTCGGAGTTCCGGCGGCCGCGGCCGCCTGCTCCACATTGGGACCGGTGTAACCCGGCTTCTCGATCCGCACGAATACCCGCGACAGGTCCGGTCCGACCGCCGTCGCGCGCATCTCCAGCGACGAACGGCGATTGCCGTCGCGGTCCTCGTACTCGCTGGTGTACACGTGGCCCACCGCGATAACCGGGGCTCCCTTGCCCAACGCGGCGCCCACACCGGTGACCAACTTTCCCCAGCAGTTGACGGTGATGAACAGCGAGTTCCCCTGCTCCCAGCCGCCGTCGCCGGTACGGCGACGTGAGTTGCTGGCCACCCGGAATTTGATGACCTCCTGAGCGCCGACCTTGCGGCGCTGAGGGTCGTTGACGATGTGCCCGACGACGGTAAGCGGGGTTTCGAACATTGGCCTGATCCCTTCTCGGTTGCTATTGGGCGGTGAAAGCGGCACCGCCCGTCCTGGCCGCCATTGAGCTCGGCGCCACCGACGGGCCGGCGGGCGAACGGCCGCGAATCCGGCAGTGCCCGCCGCTCCTGTGGAAAGAATCGCGACTGTGGACTAATCCGCGGGCTGGTGAGAAGGCTTCGGCGTATCGCGCCCCGCCAGTTCGGCGAGCATCGCGTTGTAGGCGACCAGCTCGGCGTCGTCGTCGCGTTCGGCGGCGCGGTCCAACCGCCGGGCGGTGCGGTCGTCGCTGCGCGCCCACTGCACCAGCAGCGCCAGCATCACGATCACCAGGGGCAGCTCCCCGGCCGCCCAGGCGATGCCGCCACCCAGGCGCTGGTCGCCCAGCAGGTCGGTGTGCCAGCTCAAACCGAGCGAGCGGTAGTAATCGGCGCCGAGCACCTTGCGGGTGCCCATCAGCACCACCCCGAAGAACGCGTGCAGCGGCAACGACGCGAATACCACGCCCACCTTGGCCAGCGGGGGAATCGGGCGGGGGGTGGGGTCGACCCCGATGACGATCCAATAGAACAGATAGCCGCTGAGCAGGAAGTGCACGTTCATCGCCAGGTGCCCCGCGTGACTGCTCACGGCGGTGTCGAACAGGCTCGACAGGTACAGCCCGTAGAAGCCGGCGACGAAGAGCACGGTGGCGACGACCGGGTTGGTGAGGAACCGCGACAGCCGGCTGTGCAGCGCGGCCAGCAGCCATTCCCGCATGCCGGGCGGGTCTTGCTGGCCGGCGGCGGGCAACGCCCGCAGGGCCAGGCTCACCGGGGCGCCGAGCACCAGCAGGATCGGGACCAGCATCGACAGACCCATGTGGGCGATCATGTGGACGCTGAACATCGCCGGCATGTAGCGACCGACCCCCGACGAGGTGACGAACAGCAAAGCCAGGCAGCCGAGCAGCCAGGCCACGGTCCGGCCCGGCGGCCACGCGTCGCCGCGACGGCGCAGGCGCAACACCGCGGCCACGTAGACGGCGGCGAAGACCACGGCGGCGCTGCCGAAGATCAAGTCGAAGCGCCAGTCGAACAGGATGCGCGCCGGCGTGGGCGGCCCGGTGAAGTCGTAGCCGATCTCGGCCTCGGGAATCGAGGGCAGCCGGCTCGGCGGTGGCGGCGGCGGGGTGCGGCCCAGCCCCACGGCGACTCCGAAGGTCAGTCCGAAGACCGCGGCCTCGGCGAGGGCCAGCCGGAGCAGGGCACGGCGCGCCCCGGGATGAGTCGGTTCTGTTTGCAACCGGGCGACCGCCGAGCGCCGCTGGCGCCAGCCGAGGATCCCGAGTACGCACAGGGCGACGAACTTGATGACCACCAAGCGCCCGTAATCGGTGGTCAACAGGTCACCGAGCGGCACGCGCACCGCGGCGTTCACCACGCCACTGAGCGCCATCGCGACCCAGCACCACAGCGCGATCGCGGAGAACCGCCGCGCCGCCAGGGCGAGATGCCCGCCGCCGCGCAGCCCGTAAGCGGCCAAGGCGAGCAGCCCACCGGCCCACAGGCCGGCGGCCACGAGGTGGATCAGCAGGCTGTTGGTGGCCAGGTCGTGCGATCCGCCCGCCGAAGAATGTCCGGTCAGTGCCAGCGGGATGAGCGTCAGCAACGAACCGGCGAACAGCGGCGGCGTCCACGACCAGCGCAGCACCGACAGGCTGGCCAGCATCACCAGTGCGGCCAGCGCCGCGGTCCAGCGCCACGCGGAGGCGGTGGTGACCAGGCCCGCAACGGACCAGATACGCGCCGGGTTGAGCAGCGAGCCCAACGGTCGACCCGACACGTCGGAAATGGTCAGCGGTACCAGCAGCGCGGCGCACACCGCCCAGACCCCCGACGCCACCGTCCCCAGCCGAAGCGCCCGGTACCCGTCGGCGTCCAGGACGCCGCTGCGCTGCGGTGGCACCAGAAACGCCGCGAACAGGAACGACCCGATGGCCAGCACCGCGGCGATCTCCCCCGCCGCCCGGACGAACGGCAGCCCCAGGGTGGTTGCCGGGCCAGGATCCGGCAACCCCGTGGCGGTCAGCACGTCGGCCAGCGACAGCGTCCCGATACCGGCCGCGGTGCAGCCCGCCAGCAGCGCGACGCCCACCAGCAGCGGCCACACCCGAGCGCGGGTTGCGGCTACCGACCGACCGACCGTCATACAGCCAGGGTATGGGCGCGGACCGGGTGCTACCGAGCCAGGCGCTCCTGACGCGCCTTGGTCTCCCGCGCGACGAACTGGTTACGCGCGATCCGCCCCACGTATCCGGAATCCCGCAGGATGTCCCGCAGCTCCCCCCGAAAAGCGTTCCGCCGTTCGGCGAGGTCGGGGGCGGGTGCAAAGAGATCCTGATCGACGACAACCTGATACGCGGTGGCGAACAGCAGCGTCGATACCGATTCGCTGCTGCGGATCCGGGTCTGCGCCACGTATTGGCGACCCACGCCGAGCGCCGATTCCGTCAACTCCTTCTGGGTGATGTCGGCCGGCGCATCCCGCAGTACGTCGGCGACGATCTCGTAGGCTTCGAAGAACACGCGCAACATCGCGTCCGCCATCAGCGGACGCTTGGCGAACAGCAGTGCGCCGATCTCGTCGCCGCCGGTGGCGACGTGGGCTTCCCAATCGTCGTGCCAGGCCATCTCTTCGGCGATGTTGTCCCGAAACGCCGCCGAGTCCGCGAAGTAGAAGTCGAACTTCAGCAGGTCGCGCAGCCGCATCGCCTGATCCCAGAAGGCCTGCATCCGGTCGCCCTCCACGTATCTGGCGTGCGCCAGCGCCAGTTCGACGATCGAGGTCTCCAGGAAGGCGTGGATCAACGAGTTCCGGTAGAACGCGGCCGCGTGCTGTTCGTCGGAAGCGATGCGCCACACCGGTTCCCGGCCACCGTCGATCCGGGTAATCGGGTGCTCGTTGGACAACGCGTCGACCGCCGCCCGCACGCCGTCGCGCGAGCGCAGCCGCAACGCGCTCGTCGACATGGGGGTTTGTTTGCGTTCCAGATAGTCGAGCGAGTCCTGCAGGGTGTGGTGCAGCTGATCGAGGGTTAACGCCGCGCCGCGCGTGGTCAGCAGCAACGCGCACACCAGACCCGTCGCCGTCACCGGGGTCGCCTGCAATATCCGCCACGCGACCGCGAACGACATCTTCTGCAGCGCAAGGCGTTTGGCGTCCTCGTCCTGGGCCAGCGGGCCGTGCGCCGTACCCAGGTACTGGCGCATCGAAACGGCCTCCGGGAAGCGGACGTAGATCTTGCCGTAGTTGCGTTCACCCTGCGCCCTGATGAAGTTGTACAGCCAGCCAACACCTTCGGGCGTCTTCTCGCCGCCACGGGCGTAGGCCGCGTACTCGGCAGTCTCGTGCAACTGATCGAAGCTGATGGACACCGGCTGCAGCAGGATGTCTTCGCTGCGGCCGTCCAGGTACGCGTCGGCGACGTAGGCCAGCAGGCCGAGTTTTGGCGGCAGCATCTTGCCCGTGCGCGAGCGCGTACCTTCGATGGACCAACTCAGGTTGAACCGCTTTTCGACGATGTAGCCGACGTATTCGCGCAGGACGTACTTGTACAGCTGATTTTCGCCGATGTTGCGGCGGATGAAAATGACGCCGGACCGGCGCAACAGCGGACCCATCGCGCCGAACGACAGGTTGATACCGGCGAACACATGCACGGGCGGTAGCCGGTTTTCCTGCATAGCCACCGGCACCACCGCGCCGTCGATGTAGGACCGGTGCGAGAACAACAGCACCGCCGGGTGGGCTTCCAGGGCGGCGCGCATCGCCGCGACCTGATACCCGTCGTAGTCGATCTCCGGATCGAATCCGCGGCTGAGCATCCTGCCGAGGACGGAAACGAGGTCGACGGACACCCTGCTCCAGCCGGTGGAGAGTTCGTCGAGCATCTCGCCCGCTTCGTCGACGCTTGCGCCGGGGATCCTCTTCAGCCCGGCGCGAAACCGGCTGGACTCCAATATCTCCGGCTTCACCAGGCGCGGAGACTTGTACTGCGGCCCCAGGATTCGGTACTCGACGCGTTCCAGCGCCAACAGCGCGCGACGGATGACGAACCGGGCGAAGTCGCTCTCGTTCTCGCCGACGGTGATGTCGCGCCACTGCTCGCGCAGTTCGGAAACTTTCGCAGGCTCCCCGGCCACCACCCGCGCCCGTTGGGGAGCGTTACGCATGATCTGCAGTTGCTGGCGTTCGTTGGGGTGGTACGGATCCCGCCCGGGGAGCAGGCCGGCCAGCTTGGCGATTCTGCCGCGATCCGGTGGCGGCAGCCAGAACACCCGCACGGGCACGATCAAACGGTCGTCAGAGGCCGCGCCGCCGGTCTCGAACTGCTCGATCAACGCGGTCAACGCGTCGGGTGGCGCGGTGGGCGATGGCAGTTCCAGGACGTCGAATCTGGCCTCCGGCTTGTCGACGCGTTGTTGAGCCATCCATGCCGTTACCAGTTCCCTCTCGACCCGCGAAGCCATGGACGCCAATACCAACGAGTCCTGGCCGGTGAGGACCGCGGTGGTATCCGCGGCCGGTTCGGTCACGGCCGCCCGTCGGTGGGTGGCTCTGGCGGTTCGGCGCCGACGGCCGTCTCGGCGCGACGTTGTGCCTCACCGTCTTTGAGAGCGGCCATGGACTCGTGGGGATTCGCCTTGGCCGGCCTTGGTTTCGACGCGGCCTTCTTCGCCGCAGCCTTCTTCGCCGCAGCCTTCTTCGACGGCGCCTTCTTTGCCGGCGCCTTCGAAACAGCCTTGGCCGCCGTCTTTTTCGCCGGGGCTTTGGCCTTGGTCGCCGCCCTCTTCTCCGCCTTCAGGTCGACCCGGGGCAGCTCGCCCACCGGCCAGTCGGCCAGCGTGTCCAGATAGAGCTGCCGGACCTCGGCGATGCGCTCCGGCAGGTTCTCAACGGTCCAGTCCTGCACCGAAATCGGCGGAAACACCGCGACGTCGACCGTGCCGGGGTTGATGACGGTGGAGTTTCGGGCGGCGACGAGCTCCGCGTTGCGGATCACGATCGGGACGATCGGGATTCCGGCCGCCATGGCGAGGCGGAACGGGCCCTTCTTGAACGGCCCGACTTCGGTGGTGTCAACCCGGGTGCCTTCCGGGGCGATCACGATCGACAGCCCCTTCCTGGCCCGGTCCTCGACCGCGTGCATTGTCTCCAGCGCGGCGGCGGGATCGTCCCGGTCGATGAACACGCCGTCGAGTAGCTTGCCGAGCGTGCCCATGATCGGGTCTTTCTGCAGCTCTTTCTTGCCCACACCGATCCAGTTGTCGCGCACCAGCGCACCGGCGATGACGGGGTCAACCTGGTTGCGGTGATTGAAGATAAACACCGCCGGACGCTGCGCGGTCAGGTTCTCCTGACCGATGACGTTGAGCTGCACTCCGGTGATCGCCAGCGACAGCTGGGAGAAGGTCGAAGTGAAGAAGTTGACCCCGCGGCGCCGGTTGCGGGTCAGCACGCCGATGCCCACGGCGCCGGCGGCGACCGGAAACATCGAGCCGAAGCCGGCGAGGGTGCGCAGCTGCCGGCGCAGGCCCACCGGACCGCGGCTGTTGAATCGCAGGATCGGCCAGCCGCGGCGCTTGGCCACGGCCGCCATCTTGCCCTCGGGATTGGTCGGGCGCGGGTTGCCGACCAGATACATCAGCGCGACGTCCTCGTCCCCGTCGGCGTAGAAGTAGCTGTCCTTCAGGTCGATGCCGTTCTCGGCCGCAAACCGTTGCACTGCAGCGGCTTTGCCCGGCCCCCATAGGATCGGCTTCTGCACGCCGCCGGTGAGCATCCCGTCTTCCGTCGTCTCGAACTTGTTGGTGAGCATGTTCGAGATGCCCAGGAACCGCGCCACCGGATTGACCTGGATGGTCAGCGCCGACGAGCTGAGCACAACGGTGTGCCCGCGCGCCACGTGCGCCCGCACCAGCTCGCGCATCTCCGGATAAATCCGCGACTCGATCCGCTGCACGAACAGCCGCTCGCCGATCTCCTCCAAGTCGTCCAGCAAGCGGCCGGCCAACGCGGCGGCGGCCTTGCCGATGAGGTCCTCGAACTCGATGCGCCCGAGCGTGTGGCTCAGGCCGGCCTGCACCATGCCGAGCAGCTCACCCACACCCATGTCCCGGCGCAACAGCCGCTCCTGGGTGAGGATCACCGCCGTGAAGCCGGCCACCAGCGTGCCGTCCAGGTCGAAGAACGCTCCGATCTTGGGGCCCGGTGGGCTGGCCATGATTTCGGCGACCGAGCCGGGCAAACGCATGTCCGCCCGCGCTGTTCCGCCGTTGCCTCCCTGGTCTTTCGCGGCGCTCATGAGCTCGCCACCGTCCGCACCGAAGTCGCCGGTTCGGTGAACGAGGCGGGCACCGCGTTCGGTGCCGAGTCACCGGCGAGCGCCAGGATTTCGTCGAAGCCCTCCAGCAGGCATTGGGCGAACAGCGGCTCGTTGCGCACCGACGCCCTGTCGTAGCGCACGGTGATGGTGCACCATCCACCCCGAGAGATCAGCACCACCATCATCGCCACCCCCGGCAATGGCCCGATGCCGTACTGCCGCAACACCTTTGCGCCGGCGATGTAGGTGTCTCCCGGGTACACCGGGACATTGCTGGCCTGTACGTCGGAGCCGATCACCGAGCCGGTGATCCCCTCCAGCACCGCGGTCGGCAGGACGCTGAGCAGTGGTGCGATGGAGCCGACGATGTTCATCGCGGGCTCGTCGCGGCGCTGCGTCATCTGCGCGCGGATCTTCTTCATCCGCGACACCGGATCGACGGTACCGACGGGCGCGGCCAGGTTGACACCGGTGAACCGGTTGCCGCCGGCCGTATCGGCTTCAGCCCGCAGGTTCACCGGCACCGCCATCGGCAGCGTGCTGATCGGCATGCCGAGCGCCTCGTGGTAGCGCCGCAGCGCGCCGCACAAGCCGGCGAGGTAGGCGTCGTTGATCGATCCCCCGCCGGCCTTGGCGGCCCGGTGCAGGTCAGACAGCGGGATGTCGATCGCTTCGGTGCGGGTGGCCAGGCTGCGCCGCCGCAGCAGCGGCGACGGCTCGGCCGCCCGGTTGAGCACCCGCATCCCCGAGAGGGCGTAACCCACGACCCCGGACACCGTGGCCCCCGGTTCCAGGACCGCCCGTCCGGCCGCCGATACCGCCCCGGTCACCGCGCTGAGCACGCCGCCGACCACGGCGATGGGCAGGTGGTTAATGCCTTGCCGCATAAGGTCGTTCGACGTGAGGTCCTGCGGGATGGGCAGCGGAGGCGTTGGTTTGGCCGGCGGGTCGCGCTCAAGGTCATAGATCTCCGCGAACATCTGCACCCCGCCGACGCCGTCGGTGACCGCGTGGCTGACGTGCAGCAGCGTCGCGGCTTTTCCGCCGGCCAGACCCTCGACCAGGGTCGCCGTCCACAGCGGCCGGGAAATGTCCATCGGTGACTGCAGGATCACCTCGGCGAGGTTGAATACGTCGCGCAGGGTGCCGGGTTCGGCCACCCGCATCCGGCGCACGTGGAATTCGAGGTTGAAATCGGGATCCACCACCCAGCGCGGTGACGCCGTCGGCAAGGTCGGCACGACCACCTTCTGGCGCAGCCGCAGCACCCGTCGGGAGGCGTTTTCGAATCGGGTCAGGAACTTATCCCAGTCCGGCGTGGTGTCGAGGAGTTCCAGCGCCATGATCCCCGACCGAGTCCGCGGATTCGCTTCGCCCCGATGCATCAGATAGTCGACCGGTCCGAGCTGGTCGGACAACTTCACGACCTCGACGGACTCAGCCATGGTCCTCCGCCCGACGCGCCAACCCTGTCACGAAAGATCAAGCCTCCTGCCTCGGACCCGCCAACCCAACAGCCAACACAACGCTAGTCGGGTTGCCGCGCTGGTGAAAGGAGCGGTCGGGCCCGGGCGCCGGTTACCGGGGGCCCTGGGCTCAGCTGGCCGATGTGACCGCGAGCGGCACCGAGTCCGGCAGCGAGCTGACGCGCCGCCCGTAGATGACACCCAGGAAATCGGCGACGGCGTCGGCGGCCAGCCGAGAGCGAACCGTCGAGAGGATGTCGAAAGCGTGGTGGGCATTGGCGAGCTCGGCGTGGGCCACCGTGGCGCCGGCCGCGCGCAGCGCCGCGCAGAAGGCCCGGGCCTGGCCGCTGGGAACCAATTCATCCTTCTCGCCGTGCAGCACGAAGAAGGGCGGCGCTTCACCGTGCACGTAGGTAACCGGCGACGCCGCCGCGAACCGCTCGGGCTCATCGGCGTAACGGGCCTTGACCACGAACTGCTCCAGGAACGGCAGCATCAGGTCGTGCATGTTCTCGAAGTCGGTGAAGTCGTACACGCCGTAATAGGGCGCGACGGCTTGGACCGCCGTGTCGGCGCCTTCGAAGCCGGGCTGGAACGTGGGGTCATTGGGGGTCAGCGCGGCGAGGGAGGCCAGGTGTCCTCCCGCCGACCCGCCGGTGATCGCGATGAAGTCGGGATCGCCACCGTAGTCGGCGATGTTTTGGCGGACCCATGCGATCGCCCTCTTCACGTCGATGAGGTGCGCGGGAAATGTGGAACGCGGACTCTTGGAGTAGTTGATCGAGACGCAGATCCAGCCGAGTTCGGCCATGCGACTCATCAGGGTGTAGCGCCTGCACGCGTTTGTCGCCGACCGTCCACGCCCCGCCGGGGACCTGGATCAGGACCGGCGCCCGCCGCCCCGGTGCGAGGTCATGGCGCCGCCAGACGTCGAGCAGGTTGTCGCGTCCGCCCGGACCGTAGGAGATGTTGGACGTCTGCGCGGCGTAGCGGCGGTGCGGCCCGGGCCTATTCAACATGCCGCCGCGCGGGGCACAGACGGGCTCGATGCTGCCCGGGTGGCACACCTGCTCGCGAAAGTCCGGTCCGAAGGACTCCTCGAGCGCGGCGGTGAGGGCCCGATCCGCCCGTTGCGCCGCCCAGGTTGCGCCGACGCGGCCGATGGACGGGTGCGAAACCCGCGATAACGCGTGCCCGGTTACTACTTGCGGGGGAAACTCCGCGGAAAGCCAGCCGGCGAGGCAGCCCAGCGCGAACGGCGAGCCGCGCAGCAACAGCGTGCCGGCCCGGTAGGCATCCATCGCATCGCCAGCCAGGCGTAATGCCTGGGTACCGGCCCACGAGCACCGTGAAGTCAGGTGCATGGTCACGCTCATGGCAACGCCACCCCTCGACGTTATGCACACGCCTCGTTGCGGTAAACGGCCGATTACCGGCCGATGTTGTGCGTGTGTCGAGGGTCACAACCATAGCCGATAACCGCGGGGCCGAAACACTTTTCGCGCGCGTGGCGGCGGCGAGTCGGGTTATGACACGCCGTTGGATAGACTGACCTGCACATTGCCTCCGTAGCTCAGGTGGATAGAGCAAGGGCCTTCTAATCCCTAGGTCGCACGTTCGAGTCGTGCCGGGGGCACTCTCAGCCGGGTCTGACGTCGGCCGATGCTTGACAACCCCGGACTAACCGGTGATTCCAGCCAGTTCGTGTGCCACCGCATCGAAGGCGCGCAGCGTGTCCAACATGTGCGGCTCATGGGAGTGCGGCTGGGCGGACAACTTGGCGGCGACCATCTCCGCGGCGCGGTTGACGTAGATCATCTGGCCACACATGCCGAGGCACAACACCACCTTGCTGCCCGGGTAGGGGAACCACATTTGGTTGCGGTACATCCCGCCGGGCAGATCGGTGTCATGGTCGGGGCTGGCGGCGAAGGCCTGACGCGAGTCGGGGCCGCCGTCGAGCGTGTCGGCGATCCACGCCGCCGGCACCACTTGCTGGCCGGTCAGCGAGACACCGTCACGCAAGAACAGCGAACCGAACCGGATCATGTCGGTGAGACAGGCGCTGATGCCGCCGTCGAAAAATCCGGTGCCGACCGGATCCACGCCGATGGTGGCGTCGCACCGGGCGCCGATGCGGCTCCACAGCAGCTCCGACATCAGTTCGGGCATCCGCTGGCCGCCGGCGACCTCGCAGATCCAGCCGAGCACGTCGGTTTCACACGAGCGATATTCGAACGGGCCGCCGTGAGCCCTCTTCTGCCGCAGGGTCAGCAGGAACTCGCGCAGCGTGGAGGGGTTCTCCGGATGGCTCTTGGGTGCCCACCCCATCGCCTGGTCGAGGAGGTGGATCTCCGCGGCCGGGTCGCTGTAATCCTCCGAGAAGGCGATACCCGACCTCATGTCCAGCAGGTGGCGCACCGTCGCACCGGCGTAGCCGCAATCCGCCAATTCGGGAACGAAAGCCGTGACGGGCGCCTCCAGCTCGATCGCACCGGCTCCGTGCAGCGCGCCGACGACGGCGCCCACCAGTGACTTGCTCACCGAGAACAGCAGGTGTCGGCTGTCAGCCCTGAGGTGGTCGAGGTACTCCTCGGCCACCATTGACCCGCGGTGGGCGACGGCCCATCCGTCGGTGACGGTGGCGGCCATCACCGCGCCAACGGTGGTGGCCGCCCCGTCGGTGTTGGTCAACGCGGATCTCGGCCACCGGAGCACTGGCGGCGGGCAACGCCGCGACGCGGCGCCGGTCCCGCGCGAGATGAGCGCCGTCGGCACCATGTCTTCGACGTGCTGGAATGACCACCTCGAATACGGCGGCGACAGCCAGTTGCCCAGGGAGATACCGGCCGGGACGCTCACGCGCGCGCGACGAGCCGCGAGACGATCGGCGTGGCCGGCGCCAGCGGGGTTGAGGCGAACTTCGCCTTCATGCCCTTGACCCAGCGCTGGCAGCGCTCGGTGAGCCGGTAGTCGTCGCTCTGCAGGTGTCCGCGGGTGACGAGCACCCCGAGTTGCGCACCCTCGGAACGTAAATCGCCCGGCGCCGCGACACGCATGTAGAAGGCCTCGGACCCGTCGAGTAGCGTCGCCCAGTCGTTGGCGGTGCGCGAAAAGGAGACGCGACCGTCGTCATCGATGCGCCATACACCGGTGCGCGGCGTCGAGGTGAAGAGCTCGACATCCGGCGAGGTCTCCGTCAATATCACCTGGCCCCAGACCTCGTCCTCGCCATAACCACGCTCCCAGCGCGCGTTGATCCCATCGATGTCGAGCTCGTACTCCACGTCCATGTACTCGAGCAAGTGGAAGAGAAACAGCGGCATGTCGGCGTAGGCCTCGGTCGTCAGGTTCGTCATCGGGCTGGCTCCGCTCAGGCGGGGATTCACCTCGCCGAGGTAGAGCTCGTCGGAATCCAGGTCGTGCAGAAGGTCCACCTCGAAGTAACCGCGGTACCCCTCGCGGCTCAAGATGTCGCCCAGTTTTCCGACCATTTCTCGCGCGGCGTGGGTCTGTGCTGGCGGCAGCACCTCGCGCCAGATGTCGTTGCCGCACCACGCGCCCTTGTGCGGCGTCAGCTCCGAATAACCGACGAGACTCGTCATCGCGGGGCCGATCACGGTGCCGTGGCGCGTCACGGCGCCCTCGATGCACACCTCCACATTGCGGATCCGCTTCATGACTTTGACTTCCGGCTGCCCGCTCAGGGCGCCGGCGTGCTCGTCCCAATCGCTCTGACCGCGCACAAAGAACGTCCCGCTGCCGGCGTTGCCGTAAGGGACCGAGATGACGAGGTCATCTCCCAATCCGGCGCTCTGCGCGAGCGTCAGCAGTTCGTCGTACGAGCCGGCCCGTCCGATCGCATGCGGCACGCTCGGGACGCCCGCCTCGTCGGCCAGGCGGGTCATGACGGTCTTGGAGCCCAGGCGATTGCGCAGCTCTACGGGCGGGTGCATGACCTCGAGGCCCGCCTGGCGCGCAAGGGCCTGCGTCTCCTCGTCCATCATCACGAAGCAGGCCTTGCCGCCGGGCCCTCGGCCCGCGATGAACTCGAGCGTCTCGGGATCGCGCAGGAGGTGGTTACACACATCGCCCATGGACTCAAAATCAATGCGGTCGCGCCGCCGGGGCACGAACACGCGCGAATGTATGCCCTCGAAAGCGTCAAAGTACGTCAGGTAGAAGAAGTTTCGTACCCAGCGGTCGATGCCAAGCAGGTTGAACGGGGTCGGCGAGATGAAGTACAGCGGCACGGTGTTGGTGTGAAAGAACGCGCGTACGTCCGAGAGGCCGATCAACGGGCGGCGCGGCTCCGGCTCAGGGCCGCCGGTTCGCATGTTCACGGCATCCGCGGCGACGTCGACGCCTGGGGCCAGCGCGGGGACGGCGGTGCGGGCGGGGGCGCTGTGGCCAGCGCGACGGCGGTGAGATCACATACCTTCATTCGACAAGTGTGGACCCGCCCATGGCCGTGCGGAAGCATCGAGCGTCCCGACGTCGGCGTGGTGCTTGGTAATAACTGTGGACACGCCGCCGGCGAGTACGCCGCGCAGTACCCTTACCCTGCCCGGAGTCGTAGCCCACGGCACTGCAATCGTGCGTCGCCCGGACCCGCCAAACCCCAGCCGCGGAGGTGCCCGATGGCCCAGTCCGACCCCGTCTTGTTCACCGTCGACAACCGCGTCGCGCTCATCACCGTCAACGACCCCGACCGGCGCAATGCGGTGACCGCCGAGATGTCGGCGCGTCTGCGCGCCGCCGTCGAGCGGGCCGAGGCCGATCCCGACGTGCACGCCGTGGTCGTCACCGGTGCCGGCAAAGCCTTTTGCGCCGGCGCGGATTTGAGCGCGCTCGGCGCCGCGGGCGGCGACAAAGCTGAGACGGGTCTGCAGCAGCTCTACGACGGCTTCATGGCCGTCGGCAGCTGCCGGCTGCCCACCATCGCCGCGGTCAACGGCGCGGCTGTCGGCGCGGGTCTGAACCTCGCGTTGGCGGCCGACGTGCGTATCGCCGGTCGTTCGGCGTTGTTCGACGCCCGATTCCAGAAGCTCGGACTACATCCGGGCGGAGGTGCGACCTGGATGCTGCAGCGGGCGGTGGGCCCCCAAGTCGCCCGCGCGGCCCTGCTCTTCGGCATGCGTTTCGACGCCGAAGCCGCCGTGCACCACGGCTTGGCGCTCTCCGTCGCCGACGATCCGGTCGCCGCGGCGCTCGAGCTGGCCGCGGGGCCCGCGGCCGCCCCACGCGAGGTCGTGTTGGCGACGAAGGCCACCATGCGCGCCACCGCCAACCCGGGATCGCTCGATCACGAGCAACACGTCTTCGCCATGCGCACAGAGCTCGGGCCGCAGGCCTACTCCATCCAGTCACCGGAATTTGCCCAGCGACTGGCCGCGGCGCAACGCCGGTAGCGAAAAGCGCAGCCAGACCCGTCACAGCCCGAGCAAGGCGGTCGCGGGTGACTCGACCAAGTCCCTCAGCTCGGTGAGGAACTGGGCCGCCTGGGCGCCGTCGGCGACGCGGTGGTCGAACACGCAGGTCAACGTCATCGTGGGGCGCACCACGACCTGATCGCCAACGGCCACCGGGCGCGGTTTGATTGCACCCATCCCCAGGATCGCCGCTTCGGGATGGTTGATCACCGGCACCCCGTCGTCTGCGCCCAGCGCCCCGAAGTTCGACACGGTGAAGGTGGAGCCGCGCATCTCCCCCGGCGCGAGCGTGCCTTCGCGCGCACCACTGATCAATTCGGCTGCCCGACTTGCCAGTTCGCGGGTGGTCTTACTGTGCGCATCGGTGATCACCGGGACCAGCAACCCGCGTGCGGTGGCGACCCCGAATCCCAGGTGCACCCGATGGTCGACCCGAACCCGCGGGCCATCGGGCGAGTCGATCCATGTCGAGTTCAAAATCTCGTTGCGGCGCAGCGCAATTACCAGCAGCCGCATTGTCAGGACGAACGGCGTGATCTTCTGATCCGCAGACGCTCGGTCAGACAGCCGCAACAATTCGGTGCAGTCGACCGCGACGCTGACCTTGGCGGCCGGAATCTCCCTGTGCGACAACGTCATTTTCTCGGCCATCCGGGCCTGCACCCCGCGCACCGGTCGAACGTCGGCACCGTTCTGGTCGGCGGCCGCCAGCACGTCCGCGCGGGTGATGATGGTGTCGGGGTCGCGCTGCACCGAGCGCAGGTCGACCATCAGATCCTTGGCCAATTTCCGCACCGGAGGGGCGGCGCGCGGACGCCCGGTCCGTCGGCTGGCGTCGATGCCCGCGTCCGCGCCATAACCGACCAGCGTCGGCACCGCCCCGGCGGTCGCGGGATTGTCGCCGTTCACCGAAGCCGTGTCGATGCGGACCAGCACCGCCCCCACCGCGAGCACATCGCCTTCGCCGCCGTGCGTTTCGACGATCCGCCCCGCGTACGGGCTGGGAAGCTCCACCTCCGCCTTGGCGGTCTCCACCGAGCACAACACCTGGTTGAGCTCGACGTCGTCGCCCACGGCGACGTTCCAGTGCGTCACCGTCACTTCCTGTAATCCCTCACCGAGGTCGGGAACCCGGAATGCCTTGACCCGATCGTCGGCGCTCACGGCTGACCCAACGCACGTTCGACGCAGTCCAGCAGCCGGTCCGGGCCCGGTAGCCACAATCGCTCCAGCCGGGCCGGCGGGTACGGGGTGTCAAACCCGCAGGCGCGCAACACCGGGGCCTCCAGCTCGTAGAACATTTCCTCTTGAATCCGGGCGGCCAAACCGGCGCCATATCCCAGGCTACGGGGCCCCTCGTGCATCACTATGCAACGTCCGGTCCGATGAATCGACGCCGCCACGGTATCGAAGTCCAACGGGACCAGTGACCGCAGGTCGATGACCTCCAGGCTCCAACCACGTTGCCGCTGCACGGATTCCGCGGCGGCGACCGCGGTGCTGACCAAGCTCCCGTAGGTCACGACCGTCACATCAGAGCCGGGCCGGCGCACCATCGCCCGCCCGATCGGCGGCTCGGGCCGTTCGGTGTCGACCGTCCCGCGGACCTGATAGCGGCGCTTTGGCTCGAGATACATCACCGGGTCCGGGCAGGCGATCGCGTGACGAAGCAGCCAGTACGCGTCGGCGGGGCTGGCCGGAACCACCACCTTCAAGCCGGCGGTATGCGCCCAATACGATTCGGTGGAGTCCGAATGGTGTTCGGCCGCGCCGATCCCGCCGAAGGACGGGATGCGTACCGTCACCGGCATGTTGATCTCACCCCGGGTGCGGGTGCGGTACTTCGCCAGATGACTGACCACCTGATCGAAGGCCGGATAGGAAAATCCGTCGAATTGAATCTCTGGTACCGGCACGAATCCGCGTAGCGCCAATCCCACCGCGATCCCGATGATGGCGGATTCCGCCAGGGGTGTATCGAAACAGCGCTTCTCGCCGAATGTTTCGGCCAGCCCTTCGGTTACCCGGAACACCCCTCCCTCGACCGAGACGTCCTCACCGAACACCAGTACCCGGTCGTCGGCGTTCATCGCGTCGTGCAGAGCCCGGTTGAGCGCCTGCACCATGGTCAGCGACTGCGCGCCGAGCGCGACGTTCTGCGCTGCGGCGGTGAGGGTTTCGTCGGGACTCGCCGGACGATCGGCCAGCTGAGTCATCGCGCCTCCCCGTCACATCGGTCGAGTTCGGCGCGCAGCGCTTGGCGCTGCGCCTCCAACCCGGGCGTCATCTCCGCGTACACCGTGGTGAACACCTCGTCGATGTCGAAATCGGGTGCGCCGAACACCGCGTCGCGCAATTCGGCGCGCATCCGCTTGGAGCGGGCCGCGACCCGGTCCTCCAGGCGGTCCGACCACAGGCCCTGGCCCTGAAGGTAGGTGCGATAGCGCGGGATCGGGTCGAGCGCCGTCCAGCGGTCCACTTCCGCCTGGGTCCGGTAGCGGCTGGGGTCATCGGAAGTGGTGTGCGGCCCAAGCCGGTAGGTGACCGCCTCGATCAGGGTGGGGCCACCGCCGGCGCGGGCGCGGGCGGCGGCCTCGGCCATCACCGCGTAGCAGGCCAGCACATCGTTGCCGTCCACCCGGATCCCGGGCATGCCGTAGCCGATTGCCTTGTGCGCGATGGACGGTGCCGCGGTCTGTTTGTGGAGCGGCACCGAGATCGCCCACTGATTGTTCTGCACGAAGAACACGCACGGCGTGGTGAACACGGCCGCGAAGTTCAGCGCCTCGTGCACATCCCCCACGCTGGTGGCGCCGTCGCCGAGGAAGGCCACCGTCACCGAATCCTCGCCGAGACGCTGCGCGGCCATTGCCGCGCCGACGGCATGCAGGGTCTGGGTGCCGATCGGAATCGCGGTCGGCGCGCAGCGTTTGTTGGTGAATTCCAGTCCGCCATGCCAGGTTCCGCGCCACACCGCGCCGACATGCCCCGGCGGGATGCCGCGCACCAGATACGCACCGAGCTCCCGGTATTGGGGGAACAGCCAGTCCGTCTTGCGCAAACAGGCCGCCGCGCCCACCTGAGCGGCTTCCTGACCGCGGCAGGACGCGTACAGCGCCAATTCGCCCTGGCGCTTCAGGTTGATGAACTCGGTGTCCAGCTCGCGCGTGACCACCATCATTTCGTAGAGCCAGCACAGTGTCTCCGCGGGAAGGTCGCGGCCATAGCGGAGTTCGGGCGTCGGCGTGCCATCCGCGGCGATGAGTTGCACCGGCTCGAGGTCGACGGTCATCGGCAGCTGAGGCACCTTCGCCATACCGTCTCCCTACTTCGGTGCCGCAGGGCCACAGCAAAAGCTCAGCCGGGACCTACCGCGAGCCGAAGTCGATCGCCAACTACCCGAAAGGCTTCGCTCGCCGCGACACTGGCGTACTCACCATTATGCGCTCGAATGAGAGGAGACCGCGGTGATCGCAAACGTGTCGCGCCCACCGGCAGCGCCGGGCTTAGACCGTCACCCGGCGGCGGATTGCCCCGCCCTGCGCACCAGCATGTCCGCGTGCTTGAGCACCGGCGAGTCCACCATCTGTCCCTCGAACGCGAAAACGCCGCGTTCGGTCCGCGCCGCGGCCAACACCCTTCGCGCCCAGTCGAGTTTCTCCTCGCTGGGGCGATAGGCATCGCGCACGACCGGGATTTGGCTCGGGTGGATGCACACAGTTGCGTGGAAACCCACCGCGACGGCGTCGTTGGCTTCCGCCCGCAAGCCCTCGATGTCGCGGATGTCCAGATGCACCGCATCGAGGGCGATCCGGCCGAAGGTGGACGCCGCCAGCAGGACCGTCGACCGCACATGGCGCGCGACGTCGCGGTAGGTGCCGTCGACCAGGCGGCTGGAGCTGCCACCAAGGGCGGCGACGAGGTCCTCGGCGCCCCACATCATGGCGACGGTCCCTTCGGCGGCGGCGATCTCGGAGGTGAAGACCGCGCCGCGGGGCGTCTCGATCAACGCGACGACGTCGCGCGGCGCCAGCGCGGATACCTGCGCGGCCGATTCGGTCTTCGACAGCATCACCGTCGTGTAGGGAGTCTCGGCCAGGGCGTCCAGGTCGCGACCGTGCTCCTCGGTGCCGGTCGCGTTGACGCGCACCACGGTGCGCGCGGGATCCAGCAGCGTCTCCCGCAGGGCCTTGCGGGCGGCGGGCTTGTCCGCCTCGGCCACGCCGTCCTCGAGGTCGAGGATCACCACGTCGGCCGCGGCGGCGGCCTTCGTGAAACGCTCGGGACGGTCGGCCGGGCAGAACAGCCAGCCCGGACCGGCGGCCTGCAGATTCACACGCCCTCCTGGTCACTCGGGCGCTTCTGGACCAAGGTCGTGCGCGCGGCCCGTGCAACGATGTCGCCGTGCTGGTTGCGGCCGGTGTGTTCGAGGGTGACGATCCCTTCGCCCGGCCGGCTCTTCGACTCGCGCTTGGCGGTGCACACGGTCTCCGCGTACAGGGTGTCGCCGTGGAAGACCGGCTTGGGAAACGACACCTCGGAGAAGCCCAGGTTGGCGACGATGGTGCCCAGCGTCAGCTGCGAGACCGACAACCCGACCAGTGTCGACAGGGTGAACATCGAGTTCACCAACCGCTCGCCCCGAAAGCCCGGCTGCTGGGCGGCCCACGCCGCATCCAGGTGCAACGACTGGGTGTTCATCGTCAGCGTGGTGAACAAGACGTTGTCGGCCTCGGTGATGGTGCGGCCCGGCCGGTGCAGATACGTCGTGCCGATCTCGAACTCCTCGAACCACAGGCCCCGCTGGATGATCGACTTGTCGGTCACGACAGCCCCAGCGATCGCGCGATGAGCATCAACTGAACCTCGGTGGTGCCCTCACCGATCTCGAGGATCTTGCTGTCCCGGTAGTGACGCGCCACCGGGTACTCGTTCATGAAGCCGTACCCGCCGTGGATCTGGGTGGCGTCGCGCGCGTTGTCCATCGCCGCCTCCGAGGCGATCATCTTGGCGATGGCGGCCTCCTTCTTGAATGGCTTGCCGGCCAACATCTTTGCGGCGGCGTCGTAATACGCTGTGCGGGCGACGTGCGCGCGTGCTTCCATCCGCGCGATCTTGAAGCTGATCGCCTGGTAGGAGCCTATCGGCTGGCCGAACGACTGGCGTTCCTTGGCGTACTTGACGCTTTCGTCGACGCAGCCCTGCGCGGCCCCGGTCGCCAGCGCGGCAATCGCGATGCGGCCCTCGTCCAGGATGGACAGGAAATTCGCGTATCCGGTGCCGCGGGCGCCCAGCAAATTCTCCTCCGGGACGCGGGCGTCGTCGAAGCTCAACGGGTGGGTGTCCGAGGCGTTCCAGCCGACCTTGCTGTAGACCGGTTCGACGGTGAATCCCGGTGTGCCGTTGGGCACGATGATCGTCGAGATCTCCTTCTTGCCGTCACCGATGCTGCCGGTGACCGCCGTGACGGTGACCAGTTTCGTGATGTCGGTGCCGGAGTTGGTGATGAATTGCTTGCTGCCGTTGATCACCCACTCGCCGTCGTCGAGCCGAGCGGTGGTGCGGGTGGCGCCCGCGTCGGAGCCGGCGCCCGGCTCCGTGAGCCCGAAGCCGGCCAGCGCCCGGCCGGCCGTCAGGTCGGGCAGCCACTTCCGCTTCTGCTCCTCGGTGCCGAAGCGGTAGATCGGCATCGCGCCGAGGCCGACGCCCGCCTCCAGCGTGATGGCCACCGACTGGTCGACCTTGCCGAGTTCCTCGAGCGCCAGCGACAGGGCGAAGTAGTCACCGCCCATGCCGCCGTACTCCTCCGGGAACGGCAGGCCGAACAACCCCATGTCGCCCATCTTCGCGACGACTTCGTAGGGAAAGCTGTGCTCTTCATCGTGTTTGGCCGATACCGGTGCCACCACGGTGCGCGCGAACTCGGCCACCGTGTCGCGAAGATCCTCGTATTCCTTGGGTAGCGTTCCCGCGGCAATGGATGTCGTCATGTCTCGTCCTTACTCGATTCGGCTGCTGTATCGGGCTCTTCGGGCGCCAGCCGGGCCAGCACCTGGTCCACCGTGACTTGATCACCCACGGACACCAAGAGCTCCACTCGTCCCGAAACCGGTGCGGAGAGCGAGTGTTCCATCTTCATCGCCTCCACGACCACCACGACGTCGCCCTCGGATACCTCGGTGCCGGAGGCGGCCTGGACCGCGATCACATTGCCGGGCATGGGGCTGAGGATCTCCGCCTGCTGCGCACCGGCCGCGCGGTGGATCTTGTGCTCCTCGGCCTCACGCAGGTGCCAGGCTCCCCGCTCGTCAGCGATCCACAGGTGACGGTCGGCCTCCGCCCATCGGTATTCGCGGCGTACCTCGTCGAGCGTGACGACCATGCGGGCACCGTCGACTTGCACGCTCGCCGAATGGATCTCACCCGCACCCACCTGCACCCGGGCCGCGTCCGGTGGCCCCCACACCGACACGGTGTCGCTGCGCAGCGGGGTCTGCATCTCGGTGCGGACGGGCGCAGGCGCACCCCCGACGCGCCATCCGGTCGGCATGGCCCATGGGTTGCCCGCGCCGCGATAGGCCAGGGCCCACTGGCGGTAGAGGCCGCCGGCGGCGAGCACGTCGTCGGGCGCCGGTAGCGGCGCGAAGTCCGCCACCCGGTCATCCAGCAGCGCCGTGTCCAGGTCACCGGCACGCACGCGCTCGTCGGCCAGCAGGAACCGGAGGAATTCGATGTTGGTCTGCACACCCAGGATTGCGGTCTGCGCCAGCGCCGCGTCCAGTTTCGCCAGCGCCTCGTCGCGGTCGTCTCCGTGGGCGATCACCTTGCTCAGCATGGGGTCGTAATCGCTGCCGACCAGCGTGCCCGCCAGCAGCGACGAGTCGACCCGCACGCCGGCGCCGGAGGGTTCGGCCACCCGCAGCACTCGCCCGCCGGTGGGCAGGAATCCCCGTGCGGGATCCTCGGCGTATACCCGGGCCTCGATCGCGTGCCCGCGTAAATCGATGTCGTCCTGCGCGAACCCCAGCTTCTCACCGGCGGCTACCCGTAGCTGCCACTCCACCAGGTCCAGGCCGGTAATCGCTTCGGTGACCGGATGTTCCACCTGCAGGCGGGTGTTCATCTCCATGAAGAAGAACTCGTCCGGGCTGTCGCCGGAGACGATGAACTCCACCGTGCCCGCGCCGACGTAATCGACGCTGCGGGCGGTGTTGCAGGCCGCCGCCCCGATGCGGGCGCGGGTCTGCGGGTCGAGCAACGGCGAGGGCGCCTCCTCGATCACCTTCTGGTGGCGTCGCTGCAGGCTGCACTCGCGCTCGCCGAGGTGCACCACGTTGCCGTGAGTATCGGCGAGCACCTGCACTTCAATATGCCTGGGGCGCAATACAAATCGCTCCAGAAACAGGGTGTCGTCGCCGAACGACGAGGCGGCCTCCCGTCGGGCACCCAGCAGGGCGTCGCGCAGCCGGCTCGGGTCATCGACCAGGCGCATGCCTTTGCCGCCGCCACCCGCCGACGGTTTGATCAACACCGGATACCCGACTTCTTCGGCGGCCGCGACCAGCTCGTCGTCGCTGAGCCCCGGCTTGGCCACACCGGGCACCACCGGCACGTCGAAGGCGGCGACCGCGTTCTTGGCGGTGATCTTGTCGCCCATCACCTGGATCGCTCGTACCGGCGGGCCCAGGAACACCACCCCGGCGCGCTCGCAGGCGGCGGCGAATTCGGCGTTCTCGGAGAGGAATCCGTAGCCCGGGTGAATCGCCTGAGCTCCGGTGCGTGCCGCCGCATCGAGCACCTTGCCGATGTCGAGGTAGCTCTCGCGCGCCGCGGCCGGCCCCAGACGAACGGCCGTGTCGGCCTCCAGGACGTGGCGGGCGTTGGCGTCGGGGTCGCTGTACACCGCGACCGACCGGATACCCAGCCGGCGCAGGGTCCGCATCACCCGCACGGCGATCTCGCCGCGGTTGGCCACCAATACTGTCTCGAACATGGTCATCACATCCGGAAGACGCCGTAGGAGACCGGCTCCAACGGGGCCTGGGCGCATACCGAAAGGGCCAGTCCGACAACCGTTCTGGTGTCAGCCGGATCGATGATGCCATCGTCCCACAGCCGGGCCGTCGAGTAGTACGGGTTGCCCTGGCCCTCGTACTGCTCGCGGATGGGCGCCTTGAACGCCTCCTCCTCGTCGGGCGACCAGGGCTTGCCCGACGCGGTGAGCTGCTCGCCGCGCACCGTCGCCAGCACCGACGCGGCCTGCTCGCCGCCCATGACCGAGATCCGCGCGTTCGGCCACATCCACAGGAAGCGCGGCGAATACGCCCGGCCGCACATCGAATAGTTGCCCGCGCCATAGGATCCACCGATCACGACGGTCAGCTTGGGCACCCGGGCGCAGGCCACGGCGGTGACCATCTTGGCTCCGTGCTTGGCGATGCCGCCGGCCTCGTAATCGCGGCCGACCATGAACCCGGCGATGTTCTGCAGGAACAGCAGCGGGATCTTGCGTTTGTCACAGAGCTCGATGAAATGCGCGCCCTTGAGGGCGGATTCGCTGAACAGGACGCCGTTGTTCGCGACGATCCCGACCGGGTGGCCGTGAATGCGGGCGAAGGCTGTCATCAGCGTCTTGCCGTAATTGGTCTTGAACTCGCTGAATTCGCCGCCGTCGACGAGGCGTACGACGACCTCGTGCACGTCGTAGGGCACCCGTGGGTCCGGCGGCACCACGTCGTAGAGCTCGCTCTGCGGATGTCTGGGCTCGACCGCGGGCCGGACGTCCCATTGGCTGGGCTCGCGCGGGCCGAACGTGGCCGCGATGGCGCGCACGATCCGTAGCGCGTGCTCGTCGTCGTCGGCGAGGTGGTCGGTGACACCGGACACCCGCGAGTGCAGGTCGCCGCCGCCGAGGTCCTCGGCCGA
Organism: uncultured Actinomycetota bacterium; assembly: GCA_963820045.1. GTDB lineage: Bacteria > Actinomycetota > Actinomycetes > Mycobacteriales > Mycobacteriaceae > Mycobacterium. The sequence continues at coordinate 16,608 of CAWFYN010000004.1, read as the reverse complement.
GACGATCTCGCCGGTGGCCGCCTTTACCAGGGGCGGACCGCCGAGAAAGATCGTGCCCTGCTCGCGGACGATGACGGCTTCGTCGCTCATGGCCGGCACATAGGCGCCGCCCGCCGTGCACGAACCGAGAACGGCGGCCACCTGTGGGATTTCCTTGGCGCTCATGGTCGCCTGGTTGTAGAAGATCCGGCCGAAGTGCTCACGGTCGGGGAAAACCTCGTCTTGGCGCGGCAGGAAGGCGCCCCCGGAGTCCACCAGGTAGATACACGGCAAGCGGTTCTGCAGCGCGACTTCCTGCGCGCGCAGGTGCTTCTTGACGGTCATCGGGTAGTAGGTGCCGCCCTTGACCGTGGCGTCATTGGCGACGATCACACATTCGCGCCCGGACACCCGGCCGATCCCGGTGATGATCCCGGCCCCCGGCGATTCGTCGTCGTACATGCCGTTGGCGGCCAGCGGGGCCAGCTCCAGGAACGGGCTGCCCGGGTCGAGCAGGCGGTCCACCCGCTCGCGCGGCAGCAGCTTGCCACGGCTGACGTGGCGTTCGCGGGCACGTTCGTTGCCGCCCAGCGCCGCGGCCGCCAGCCTGGCGTTCAATTCGGCTACCAGCCGACGGTGCTCGTCGGCGAACGATGGCGCGGTCATCACAGACGAACTCACGAATGCCTCCCGGTGGTCGCCAGCACAAGCGACGGTTCAGTCTTGTCGAGCACCTCGTCGGGCGAGACGCCGGGGGCGGTCTCGACCAAGTGCAAACCGTCGTCGCGGACGTCGATCACGGCCAAGTCGGTGATGATCCGGTCGACACAGCCGGCGCCGGTCAACGGAAGGGTGCACCGCGCAACGATTTTCGGGCTGCCGTCGCGGGCGGTGTGCTCCATCATCGCGATCACCTTGCGGGCGCCATGGATCAGGTCCATCGCACCGCCCATGCCCTTCACCATCTTTCCGGGAATCATCCAGTTGGCGAGGTCGCCGGTGGCCGAGACCTGCATGGCCCCAAGCACGGCGACGTCGAGGTGTCCGCCGCGGATGATCCCGAATGAGGCCGAGGAACCGAAGAAGGCCGCTCCCGGCATCGTGGTGACCGTCTCCTTGCCCGCATTGATCAGATCCGCGTCGACGTTCTCGGGCCGGGGATACGGTCCCACGCCGAGGATTCCGTTTTCCGAATGCACGACGACGGTAACGCCGGCCGGGATGTGGTTGGGGACGAGCGTGGGCATTCCGATGCCGAGGTTGACGTATTGACCGTCCTCGAATTCGGCGGCCACCCGCGCGGCCAAACCCTCCCTGCTCCAAGCCATCAGGCGCCAAACCTCATCGCTTCGTCCCCCGCAAGCGGGCGGTGCCACCACTGCATCGTCGTCGCGCACTCATCGGACCGTCAGCTTCTCGATCCGCTTGACCGGATCGGGCGCGTGCACGACGCGTTCCACATAGACGCCTGGGGTGTGCACGGCGCCGGGGTCGATCTCTCCCGGCTCGACGAGGTGTTCCACCTCGGCGATGGTGATCCTGCCGGCCTGGGCGCAATCCGGGTTGAAGTTGGCGGCGGCCCCGCGGTAGACGAGGTTGCCGTGCCGGTCGCCCTTCCAGGCGTGCACCAGCGCGAAATCCGTGCGGATCGCCCGCTCCAGAACGTAGGTGACACCGTCGAACTCGCGGGTCTCCTTCGGCGGCGACATCACCGCCACCGCACCGGAGGGGTGGTAGCGCCACGGCAACCCACCGTCGGCGACCGCGGTGCCGACCCCCGCCGCCGTATAGAAGGCGGGGATTCCCATCCCGCCGGCGCGGAGCCGCTCCGCGAGGGTGCCCTGCGGGTTGAGCTCCACCTCGAGTTCGCCGGCGAGGAACTGGCGGGCGAACTCCTTGTTGTCGCCCACGTAGGAGGCGATGGTTCGGCGAATTCGCTTGTGCGCCAACAATGGACCCAGCCCTACTCCGTCGCCGCCGCAGTTGTTGGACACGGTCTCCAAGTCACGCACTCCGGTGGCCACCAGCGCGGCGATCAAAGCCTCGGGGATGCCGCAGTACCCGAAGCCCCCGACCGCCAGGGACGACCCGTCGGTTATGTCGGCAACCGCCTCGGCTGCCGTCGCCACGACCTTGTCCATCGCCGCAGCAGCCTCCTTGCCTTCGGGCGGGGCATTTGAGTTAATGCTCATTAACTCAGGCCGAGAATACCACCGCCGATCCCGCTGGTCCAGGGACTTCGGCACGGGGGCCGTCGCCGCCCCACTGCAGCAAGTTAATGGCGAATAACTCATGCTAAGTTAGTGGCGATTAACCAAATGGAGAGGGTTCGTCATGACAACGTCCACCTCCGACGGCCAGGCAAGCTACCCCGAGGCCCCAAATCGTCGCAGCCAGTTGAAATCCGACCGGCGCCAGCAGCTGCTGTCGGCCGCCGAGCGGCTGTTCGCCGAACGCGGCTTCCTCGCCGTGCGGCTGGAAGATATCGGCGCCGCCGCCGGTGTCAGCGGTCCGGCGATCTACCGGCACTTTCCCAACAAGGAGTCGTTGCTGGTCGAGTTGCTGGTGGGCATCAGCGCGCGATTGCTCGCCGGCGCCCGTGACGTGCGGGCCCGCAACTCCGACCCGGCCGAGGCGCTGGGCGGCCTGATCGACTTTCATCTCGACTTCGCGCTGGGCGAACCGGACCTGATCCGCATCCAGGACCGCGACCTCGCGCACCTACCCGAAGCGGCCGAGAAGCAGGTACGCAAAGCGCAACGCCAATACGTCGAGGTGTGGGTCGGGGTGCTGCGCGAGCTGACCCCCGGCCTGGCCGAGGCCGATGCCCGGTTGACCGCCCACGCGGTGTTCGGCCTGCTGAATTCGACGCCGCACAGCATGAAGTCCCCCGACACCTCGCGCAGCAAGCCCGCCCGGGCCGCACGGTCGCGCGCCGTCATGCGGGCAATGACGGTCGCCGCGCTCACGGCCGGCAACGAGTGCCCCTGAGTCGTCGCTGGTGAGGTGATTCGCCGTTCGGACGCCCGGCGCAGGTACTCTGCAATCCATGAGGTGGACATGAACGATTCACGTCCTACCGAGCGGTTCAGTCCCTCTCTGCCAGGATCGGGCCCGCAGTACCCGCCGCCGGCTGACCCGGCATACGCGGATCAGGCGCCCTACGCGCCTGCCTATGGCGGGCAGGCCCCGCCGTGGGCGCCCAACATGAACGAGACCAACACGACCCAACAGCTGCCGGCGTACTGGCAGCACGAGCTTCCCCCGTCGGACCCGCTGCATCCGCCGGGGGCGGCTCCCCCGCCGCCGGGAGGCCCGAAACCCCCACCGCGATGGCTATGGATCGTCGCCGGCGCGGCCCTGCTGCTGGTCGTTGCCCTGGTCATCGCCCTGGTGCTGGTGAACAACGCGATCAAGACCCAGACCGCGGTCCCGCCGCTGCCCGCCATGCCGGAGACGACTCCGGCGCTGCCGAGCCCGTCGACACGCACCTCACCGCCGCGCATCCCGGCGCCGGTGCCGCCGACCGGTGGCACCCCGACGCCCACCGAGTCGACAGGCCCGGCCGCGATGCAAGACATCGTCTACAGCGTGGCGGGCGACGGTCGCGCGATCAGCATCATGTACATCGACGACGGGGGCCTGGTCCAAACGGAATTCAACGTCGCGCTGCCCTGGAGTAAAGAGGTCAGCCTGTCCAAGGCGGCCGCGCACCCGGCCAATGTCACCATCGTCAACATCGGTCACAACGTCACCTGCTCGGTCACCATCAACGGCGTCCAGGTCAGCAGGCGCGTCGGCGTGGGCCTGACGATCTGCGACGCCCGGGGCTAAGCGCTCTACGACGGTTCGGCTGCAAGGGCCCCGTGCGCCGGAACCCGCACCGCCAGCATGGCCAGCAGACCGGCGAGCAGCACTAGCGAGATGCCGCCCAGACCGGCTCGCACGGCGCCGAATACGTCCACGAACACGGAGAACAGCCACGGCGCGACGAACGCCACCGCCCGCCCGGTCATGGTGTACAGGCCGAACGCGACGCCTTCGGAGCCGTGCTTCGCCATCTGCAGCAGCAGGGCCCGCGAGGATGACTGCGACGGCCCGATGAACATGGCCAGCAGTAGTCCGCATATCCAGAAGGCCACCGAACCCGACAGCAGCATCAGGGTGGGCCCGAGGACGACGATCGCGGCCAGGGACCCCACGATGACGGGTTTCGACCCGATCCGGTGATCGACGAACCCTCCCAGCACCGCGCCCACGGCCGCCACCACGCTGGCCACCACCCCGAAGATCAGCACGTCGCCCTGCGAGATGCCGTACACGTTGACACCGAGCACGGCGCCGAATGCGAAGATCGCCGCCAGCCCATCTCGGAAAAGCGCGCTGGCGAACAGGAAGTAGACCAGATTGCGATCGCGGCGCCATTCGGCGGAGACCTCCGTCCACAGCTTGCGGTAGCCGCCGAGCATGCTCGTGGGCTCGCGCGCCTCGGTCGAGTCGGGGAGCCGATGGGCGACGAACAGCAACGGCAGAGCGAGAATCGCCAGCCATGCCGCCGCAACCAGCATCGACTCCCGGACGTAGAGGCCGTCCTGCACGGGCACCCGCAATAGCCCACGCGTCGCACCCGGCCCGGCGCCGGACCCGGAAATGAATCCGCTGTAGACGATGAGCAGGAGCAGGACGCTGCCGACATATCCGGCCGCCCAGCCCAACCCGGAAATCCGGCCGGCGGTCAGCGGCGTCGAAAGTTGGCGCAGCATGGCGTTATACGGGACGCTGGCCAGATCGCCGCAGGCCGCTGTTGCTCCCAGCAGCGCCAGCCCCGCCCACAGGTAGCCGGGGCGATCGTGGATGAAGAACATCGCGCATGTCAGCGCTACGGCCAGAGCGGTCAACACGCTAAGGGCCACCCGCCTGCGATTCGGAGACCCGACCCAGACGCCGACGGCCGGCGCCAGCAGCGCGACGGTCAACCCGGCGATAGCCGCGGCACGCCCCAACCAACTCGCCGGCGTGGTGCCGCCGGATATGCCCACACCCACGCTGCTGGTCAGATACACGCCGAAGACGAAGGTCGTCACGATCGCGTTCAGGCCGGTGGAGCCGCAGTCCCAGAGCGCCCACGCCACCACCCGCGAGGGCGCGGGCGTGAGGGAACGCGACGACGGCTGGCCCATGCCCGGCACTCTATTTGTTTCGCGGTGTTTATTTGCGCAGTCGACCCGCGGCGCCCGGCTTCGCCGCGCTCGCTGTCTACGATTGGCTCATGCCGATCCCCGCGCCCAGCCCAGACGCGCGCGCCGTGGTGACCGGAGCTTCGCAGAATATCGGCGAAGCGCTGGCCACCGAACTGGCCGCACGCGGACATAGCCTGATCGTCACCGCGCGACGCGAAGACCTGCTCAACGAGCTGGCCGCCCGCCTGACCGACAAGTACCGCGTCGCCGTCGACGTGCGACCCGCCGACCTGGCCGATCCCGGGGAACGGGCGAAACTGTGCGACGAACTGGCCGCCCGGCCCATCTCGATCCTGTGCGCCAACGCGGGCACCGCGACCTTCGGTCCGGTGGCGACGCTGGACGCGGCGACCGAGAAAGCCCAGCTGCAGCTGAATGTGCTGGGCGTGCACGACCTTACGTTGGCGGTGCTGCCCGGCATGGTCGAGCGCAAGGCCGGCGGCATCCTGATTTCCGGCTCGGCAGCGGGCAATTCGCCCATTCCCTACAACGCAACCTATGCGGCCACCAAGGCGTTCGCGAACACCTTCAGCGAATCGCTGCGCGGTGAACTGCGCAACTCGGGTGTGCACGTCACGCTGCTGGCGCCGGGACCGGTGCGCACCGACCTCCCCGACGACGCCGAACGGTCGCTGGTGGAGCGGCTGGTGCCGGAATTCCTGTGGATCTCCACCGAGCACACCGCCAAGGTGTCGCTGGATGCGTTGGCGCGCAACAAGATGCGGGTCGTCCCGGGCTTGACGTCCAAGGCGATGTCGGTGGCCAGCGGGTACGCGCCGCGCGCTATAGTCGCGCCCATCGTGGGCAGCTTCTACAAGAAGCTCGGCGGCAGCTAGGCGTCACTTCCGGCGGCCACGGCCGGTACCGAAAAGGTTCTTCGTAATTTCGCGTATTGCCGTATTGATGCCGCTTTTCACGGTCGGGTTACTCAGCACTTCTTCCCACATGGCGGGGCCTTTCGGCTCCGCCGGCGCAGGCATCGGCGGCACCGGCTCATCCGGCGGGACCGGCAGGTGGTCGCCCTGGACTTGCGGCGGCTGCGGCCCGGGTTGGGCTTGGCCGTCCCGGGGGCCGGCTTGAGGCTGCGCGGGTTGTTGAACCGTTTGGCCGTACTTCGCCTGCAGTGGGCTGTCTTTCGCCGCTTGCGCGATCGCGTCGGTGCCGATCGAGGCCATCAGCGACCGGGGCACCCGCATGCGGGTCCACGCAACCGGTGTGGGTGCGCCCTTCTCCGACAACACCGTGACCACGGCCTCACCGATTCCCAGCGACGTCAACGCCGATTCCAGGTCGTACACATCGGTTTTCGGGTAGGTGCGGACGGTCTTGCTCAACGCCTGCTGATCGTCGGGGGTAAATGCCCGCAGCGCGTGCTGGACTCGGGCGCCCAGCTGGGAGAGCACGTCGTTCGGCAGGTCGGTGGGCAACTGCGTGCAGAAGAACACCCCGACGCCCTTGGAGCGAATCAGCTTGACGGTCTGTTCGACCTGTTCGAGGAAGGCCTTGGACGCGTCGGCGAACAGCAGGTGCGCCTCGTCGAAAAAGAAGACCAGCTTGGGCTTGTCGACGTCTCCGACCTCGGGCAGCACGGCGAACAGATCGGCGAGTACCCACATCAGGAAGGTGGAGAAGATGACCGGACGCAGCGACTGACCGCTGAACTCCAGCAGCGAAATGACGCCGTGGCCCTGCTTGTTTACGCGCAGCAGATCGTTCGGGTCCAGCTTCGGCTCGCCAAAAAACGTGTCGCCGCCCTCGCCCCCCAGATTCACCAGCGCCCGCAGGATGACACCCGCCGTCGTCGGCGAAACCCCGCCCAGGTCCTTCAGGTCGGCCTTACCCTGCTCGCTGGTCAGGTGGCTGATGACACCGCGCAAATCGTTCAGGGTGACCAGCGGGCGGTTGGCATCGTTGGCCCAGTGGAAGATCAACCCTAGCGTCGACTCTTGGGTAGCGTTGAGCCCCAGCACTTTCGACAACAGAACCGGACCAAAGCTGGCGACGGTCGCGCGTACCGGCACGCCCACACCCCCGGTGCCCAAGGACAAGAACTCGACTGGGAATCCGGTTGCCGCCCAGTCGTCGCCGGTGTCTTTGACACGCGCGGCGGTCTTGTCGTTGGCCTCCCCCGGCCGCGCCAGACCCGACAGGTCGCCCTTGACGTCGGCCATCATCACCGCAACCCCTGCCGCGCTGAGTTGTTCGGCGATCAGCTGCAGCGTCTTGGTTTTGCCGGTTCCGGTCGCACCGGCCACCAGACCATGCCTGTTGATCGTGGACAGCGGGATGCGTATTTGTGCCGTCGGGTCTGCCGCGCCGTCGATGACGACAGTGCCCAATTCGAGTGCCTGCCCGTCGACCGCGTAGCCGTTGGCGATCCGGCGCGCGGGTGTCTCCGCGGATTCGGTGCTCATCGTGCTGCAACCCCGTTCTCCAGTGGTTCGGCATGCAGTCCGGCAACGCTCACACTACTTCTCGGGCGGAGCCGGGGGCGACGGGTGGTGTGAGCGCCACATGGGCCTAGTCTGAGCGCTGTGCGAGACGAGTTGGTGTGGATCGACTGCGAGATGACCGGGCTGGACCTCGGCTCGGACAAGTTGATCGAGATCGCGGCCTTGGTCACTGACGCCGATTTGAACATTTTGGGCGACGGTGTCGACGTGGTGATCCACGCCGACGACGCGGCGCTCTCGTCGATGATCGACGTGGTCACCGAAATGCACTCGCGTTCGGGGCTGATCGACGAGGTGAGGGCGTCCACCGTCGACCTGGCGACCGCCGAGGCCATGGTGCTCGATTACGTCGGCAAGCACGTCAAGCAACCCAAGACGGCGCCGCTGGCGGGCAATTCCATCGCCACCGATCGGGCGTTCATCGCCCGCGACATGCCCGCGCTGGACTCGTTCCTCCATTACCGGATGATCGACGTGAGCTCGATCAAGGAGCTCTGCCGGCGCTGGTATCCGCGGATCTACTTCGGCCAGCCGGTCAAGGGTCTCGCCCACCGGGCGCTGGCCGACATTCACGAATCCATTCGTGAGCTGCGGTTTTACCGCCGGACCGCGTTCGTCGCCCCGCCGGGACCGTCTACCAGCGAGATCGAGGCGGTGGTCGCCGATCTGGACGGCGGGCAGGACACACGCCGAGCAAACGATTCGGCACTCGAGCCGCCAAGCGGTTAGTATCGACGTCGCCGCTCGTTGGCCCGCGTTCCGGGGGCCGGCTCGCGGCCATGGTGGGTGTAGTTCAGTTGGTAGAGCGTCAGGTTGTGATCCTGAATGTCGCGGGTTCGAGTCCCGTCACTCACCCCAATCGGCGGGAAGGCATTGCCGCTTCCTGACCGCCTGGGTCGAAGACCAGGCAACGCGATTTGCGCCCTGGTCGGCTGACCGCGCATCAGGTGTTGGCGTTGCCCGCTTTCCACTGCACCCAGGGGATGTTCCAGTCGCCCAGCCCCTCGGTGCCCGGCAGCGTCGACCCCACGGTGTTGATGACCTCGACGATGTCGCCGCTCTTGCTGTGGTCGTAGAACCACTCGGCGTTGCTGGGGCTCACGTTCAGGCACCCGTGGCTGGTGTTGGTGTGTCCCTGGGCGCCGACCGACCACGGCGCGGAGTGCACGAAGACGCCGCTGTAGGACATCTGGGTGGCCCAGTCCACTTCGGTGCGATATCCGTTGGGCGAGTTGACCGGAACGCCGTAGGTCGAAGAGTCCATGATGATGTGCCTGAACCGGCCGCCAATGATGTAGAAGCCGTTGGCGGTCGGCGTGCTGTCCTTGCCCATCGACGTCGGCATCGTCTTGACCACTTCGCCGTTGACGCGCACGGTCACCGTCTTGGTGGTGTCGTCGGCCGTCGAAATGACCTCGTCGCCAATGGTGAAGTGCGTCTTGACGTTGTCCTCACCGAACATCCCGTCACCCAGGTCGACGCCGTAAGTGTTGACCGCCACATCGATCGCCGTTCCGGATTTCCAGAAATGCTCTGGGCGCCAACGCACTTCGCGGTTGTTGAGCCAGTAGAACGCACCCTCGACGGGTGGGCTGGTGGTGATGGTGATGGCCTTCTGCGCCGCGGCCCGGTTGGCGATGTTCTCGTCGAAGCGGATCGCCACCGGTTCGCCAATGCCAACCACCTCGCCGTCGCCCGGGTTGACGTATGGCATGGTCAGATGAGCCGGTGAGCTGGTCTGGAAGGTCATCTGCCGATTCGCCGCGCCACCCATGCCCAGCGCTTTGGCGCTCAGGGTGTAGCGCCTGTTGTAGCCGAGTTGCTCGGTGGTGGACCAGCGCAGCCCGTCGGGGCTGAGTTGGCCGCCGATGGACTTGCCGTTCTCGTTGACCATGGTGACCGACGCGAGTACTCCGTCGGCCACGGTCACCGTCACCGGTGCATCGACGGTGACGCCGACGGCGCCGTCGGTCACCGAGGCGGTGAGCTTCGGGACGAGCAGATCGGCAAAGGGGGTGCCCTTGTCGAAGATGACCTTCACCGGTCCGCGGTGTGGCCGCCGCCGCAGGCAACGCCGAACACAGCAACCGAAGCGATCGCGGCAGCCAGCCACGATCGTCGTCTGCGCAAAGGCGCCATCAAGTGACCTTCCCTGACATTTGATGTAGTTGGTCACCGCTGACCAGAAACAGTGCATGCATTGTAATGCGTTTTGTGGTGCTTGCGTGCCGACCTCGGCAGGTCCGCAGTGGGGTGTCGCGCATTACCGCTCTCAGGTGACGAGGACGGCGTCGCCGCGGTGCATTCAGCCGGGTTGGCCGACCCTGTCGTGGAGTTCCGCCTCGACCCGATCACGGGTGGTGACGGCCTCGATGCGCGCGAGCTTGACGATGGCGGCCGTCATCACCAGGACGGCCGCCATCGTCAAGGCGATCATCCCGGCGTGACCCGCGTCCAGCATCTCGTCGAGCACAACGACCGGGCGCGCCTGCGCCTCCGAACTCTTCCGAGCGGGTCGGATCGCAGAGCTGCGACCGGGTGCGCTCCACGACTTGGACGCCGCCTTCCGCACCGACCGGGCACCTTACTGCGGGACGCTGTTCTGAGTCGCCGTCTGCGCTGGGGCGTTGCGCCACAAGCCATTTCGATGATCGAGGCCACCCGAGCGCCCGGACACGGACATGCTGTCCCTCCCCGGTGTCTATGCTGGAGAGAATCCGGGATTTCGCTCCGCGGCAGGACGCCTGTTATTGTCGCGTACGCGGTCTCGGCCGTCCAAAGCGCCGTTAGCTCAGTTGGTAGAGCAGCTGACTCTTAATCAGCGGGTCCGGGGTTCGAAACCCTGACGGCGCACCCAGGTTCATGTGGCGGGAGCCACGATACGGCGCGCGGCCTCCACGGCCGCTGCGCGTCGCGCCGCGTTGATCGCGGGATCGGTGGTGACGGCGTGGTGGGGCGACTGCGCCCACGCCAGGCCGACACCGAACAAGAGCACCAGCAGATCCATCGGATGCCAGGTCGCGTCGACGTGACCGGCGGCCTGGGCGGCCTCGATCACGCCAATGTCACGGGCCTGGACGGATTCCCAGTCGCCAACGGGGGGCGGGTCGAGGGCGAGCCCCTCCAGGCTGGCCCAGGTGATCATGCGCAGATGCTCGGGTCGGCGGCAGGCCAGGTCGTAGACGTCGCCGACAAACTCTGGCACGGCGTCCGGCCGCAGCGTCACCGCGGCGAAGAACTCCGCCAAGTCGGCGGCGACCACGCTTCGGAACAACGCCTCCTTGTCCTTGAAGTGCGCGTAGAGCCGCTCCTTGCTGGCCTCTGCGGCGCGGGCGATGCGGTCGATGCGGGCGCCGGCCAGCCCGTATTGGGCGAACTCCGACCGCGCGGCACCGAGGATTGTCTCGCGCAGTTCGGTGGTGGTGCGCACAGCAAGATCATACCCAGACGAACTAGTTCGTCTGGTAGCGTGGTGGCATTGCTTCTGCCCGACGAGTGAGGGGATGCCGTGGACGAGTCAGCCGACATCGATGTAGCAGTGAACGAGCCGCAGCGCCGCGTCCAGATCTTGAGCGGTGCGCTGGACAGGATTCAGGACGGCATCGCGCCGCTCATCGACCTTGCCCGCCCTTATGTGAGTGGCCTCGAGACGTTGCCGGCCGATGGCCGATTCCTGTTGGTGGGCAATCACACTCAGTTCGTCGGCGGCGAAGTGCTGCTGATTCCGCACTTCGTGCGCCGCGCGCTCGGCCGCCGGGTGCGGCCCCTGGCCGATCGCAGGTTCGGGCAGCAGCCCGGCTTCGGCCGCGACCTGATGACCGCCTACGGCGGAGTCGTCGGCGCCCCCGATGCGGCACGAGAGCTGATGCGGCACAACGAGACCATCCTGGTGTTTCCCGGCGGTGGCCGCGAGATCGCCAAGTTCAAAGGCGAGGAATACGTCCTGAACTGGCGGGGCCGTTCCGGATTCGCGCGCATCGCCACGGAAAGCGGCTATCCGATCGTCCCGGTTGGCTTGGTCGGTGGCGACGACGTCTACAAGAGCCTGATCAGCCGCGACAGCGCGCTGGGCCGGCTCGCCCAGCGGGTCAGCAAGAGGCTGACCGGCCGTGACGACATGGCGATGCCCTTGATGCGCGGCGTCGGCCCCACCCTCATCCCCCGCCCGCAACGGATGTATCTGCGCTTCGGGGAACCGATCGATACCACCAAGCCAAGGCGTGCGGCAGCGGAGGATTGGGTGGCGTCGGTCAGAAAAAAGACCCAACGGTCGCTCGAAGAGATACTGACCGAGCTGTTGGCCGTCCGCGCACGGGACCCATTTCGCGAACTCAACCCGCTGGCACGGTCCAGAGCGGCCGCGCCGGGCGAATCGCGCATTCCCGCTTGAATACCCGTCACCGCAACGCCTTCTGACGACGACCGACGGAACGTGACGGCGCGGCAGACAAATTTCGGCACCCCGGCTGGCGCCATTTCCCAGCGCTGCGATTTCCAGCCCGGCGACGTGCGGGTGGTAATACTCGACGCGCAGCCCATCCACATCCAGCGGCAGGAGTACCGGCTGGTCGACGCGGCGACCGGCGAATTCGAGCGCGGCTATGTCGACGTCGAGGACATGGTTACCACGCAGCCGTGGGCCGACGACATTCCGGTGCACGTGCAAAGCGGCACGGGCGCCGGCATGACCTGACGGGTCAGCGGTTCCGCACCCGGTGCACCACCACCACGACGACGAGGACACCGACGCCGGCCAGCGATACCGTCACCGCGGGTTTCTTGACGAAGGCGATGACCCGCACCTTCAGGTCATCGGCGAGGCGGCGCGGGTTCGCCCGCACGGCAAGTGAGTCGACGGTGGCCGCCAGCTCGTCGCGGGCGACGTCGATGTCCCGCTTGATGGCCTCGGGGTCCCGGTCCGCCACGTGTCTATCCTCCCAATCGGCCTGATGCACCTGAGGCACTACCCTAGATCAGCTGGTGATAACCCCAACGCTCCGGTGAACAGAAAGGGCCCCAGAAATTGGCTGAGACCACGCGGCTTGCGCCCGGCGATAAAGCGCCCTCGTTCAGCCTGCCCGACGCCGATGGCAATAAGGTGTCGCTGGCCGACTACCGGGGGCGTCGCGTCATCGTGTACTTCTACCCTGCGGCCTCGACGCCGGGCTGCACCAAGCAGGCCTGCGACTTCCGCGACAATCTGCACGAACTCAGCGACGCCGGCCTCGACGTCATCGGCATCTCCCCCGACCCGCCGGCGAAGCTGGCCAAGTTCCGCGACGCCGAGATGCTGACGTTCCCCCTGCTGTCGGATCCCGACCGCAAGGTGTTGACGACGTGGGGCGCTTACGGCGAGAAGCAGATGTACGGCAAGACCGTGCGGGGCGTGATCCGCTCGACCTTCGTGGTCGACGAAAAGGGCAAGATCGCCGTCGCGCAGTACAACGTGAAGGCCGCACATACGACAACAAATATTCGGAAGATCATCGCTCAGGTAGCAACAGCTACCGAGTGAATCCAACGGATACGGCTGGAGCGTTTACGCCACTGGCATGCCGATACGCAAAGCGCGTTATTCTCGACATCCCGACATTGAAGTCACCCAACTGGCCCACTCCGGAGGAAGTTGGTGCTCCCACCGACAACGAAGAGGGATGACTCATGAGCATGGCGTACCTGGCGCAACCTGAGCAGCAACAACAACTGGAATGGCTCGACGGCGGCACACTGGCAATCTTGCTCGACGGCAAGGCCACAGACGGCCAGTTGATGATCGGACGCTTCGATGTGAGCGAAGGCGAAGCCCCGCCTTACCACAAACACACGCGGGAAGACGAAGTGTTCATGTTGATCAAAGGAACCGCGCTGGTCTGGGTAGACGACCAGGAGACGGAGTTGGCGGAAGGCGGGATTGTGTTCTTGCCCAAGAACATTCCACACGCCTATCGCATCACGTCAAAGACAGCAGATCTACTGATGATCAACACACCGGCAGGAATTGAAGGAATGTTCCGCTACTCCGGTCGCGACAAGGCGACGCCACGTCCGGAAGGCTTTGAAATTCCGCCCTCGCGCTTGGTCGAAGGAGCGGACAAGTTCGGACAGGTCATTCTTGGCCCCCCGCGCTGACCGCCCCCTCATGGCGATCGCGCGTAGCTAGCGCCGCTCTATCACGTAATCCACATGAGCCGTGCGATCCGTCGCGCACTACAACGTCAAGGCCACCGGACACGTCGCCAAACTGCGTCGCGACCTATCGGTGTAGGCCCACTGGTCAGCCCAGATTGGCCAACAGCAGCGCCTCGGCAACCGCGGCGCGTTCCAGCACGCCGAGATGCAGGCTCTCGTTGATGCTGTGCGCCTGGGTGCCGGGGTCCTCGACGCCGGTGACCAGGATTTGGGCTTGGGGGAACGCATCGGCGAATTCGGCGATGAACGGGATGGATCCGCCCATGCCCATGTCGATCGGCTCGGTGCCCCACGCCTGTCTGAACGCCGCCCGCGCGGCGTCGTACGCCGGGCCGCTGGCCTCGATGGCGTAGGGCTCCCCCAATTCGCCGCGCAGTGACGGTCACCCGCGCACCCCAGGGAGCGTGCTGTTGCAGGTGCGACGTCAACGCGTCCAGATGCGCGTCGGCGTCCCCGCCGGGTGCGACGCGCATGCTGATCTTCGCCCGGGCCCGCGGTATCAGCGTGTTCGACGCCGCCGCAACCGATGTGGTGTCGATGCCGATGACCGTGATCGCCGGTTTGGCCCACAGCCGCTGGGGCACCGAACCGCAGCCGATCTCGGCAACGCCGTCCAGCACGCCGGAGTCGGCGCGGACCCGCTCGGGTGGGTAATCGGGGTAATTCAACGACGCGACGTCGGTTTCATGCAGGCCGGCCACCGCGACGTTGCCGTCGTCGTCGTGCAGGCTTGCCAGCAGCCGCACCAGGGCGCTCAGCGCGTCGGGGACCACCCCGCCCCACAGGCCGGAGTGCAGCCCGTGGTCGAGTGTCGCGACCTCGACCACGCAGTCGACCAGGCCCCGCAGCGAAACCGTCAGCGCCGGAACATCGGTGCTCCAGTTGTCCGAGTCGGCGATGACGATCACGTCGGCGGCGAGCGCATCGCGGTGGGCGGCCAGCAACCGGCCCAGTGACGGCGAGCCGGATTCCTCCTCTCCTTCGACGAAGACGGTCACGCCCACCGGGGGTTGGCCGCCGTGCGCCCTGAACGCCGCCAAATGCGTTGCGATACCGGCCTTGTCGTCGGCGCTGCCGCGGCCGTAGAGCCGCCCGCCGCGTTCGGTGGGCTCGAAGGGTGGCGACACCCACTGGCCGGCATCGCCTTCGGGCTGGACGTCGTGGTGGGCGTACAGCAGCACGGTCGGCGCGCCGGGGGGCGCGGGATGGCGCGCGATGACCGCGGGCGCGCCGCCCTCGCTGACGATCCGGACATCGCCAAAACCGGCCTGCGACAACAGATCCGCCACCGCCCGCGCGCTGCGGTGCACCTCGTCGCGACGGCCCGGGTCGGCCCACACCGATTCGATGCGCACCAAGTCCTCGAGGTCGCGGCGCACCGACGGCAACACCTCGCGGACACGCTCAACAAGATCACGCATGCCCCCGAGGCTAGTCGGCGGTCGTTTCCAGGATCGCGACCGCGGCCGCGGTATCCCCCTCGTGCGTCAGCGACACATGAATCGTCACGTCGGCCAGATGCTTGGCGATGTCACCGGTCAACCGCACCCGGGGTCGGCCCCACATGTCGGTGACCACCTCGATGTCGCGGTGGATGCCCTCGGGCAACACCGGCCGCTGGGCGAACCGGGATCCCGACCAGGCCTTGATCACCGCCTCCTTCGCGGCCCAGCGGGCCGCCAGGTGGCGCGCCGCCGACGAACTCTTGTCCGAGGCGTCACGGCGCTCGCCGGGCGTGAACGTCTCGGAGAAGACGGTTCCCGGCTGGTCGACCTGCTCGGCGAAATCAGGGATGGAGACGACGTCGATCCCCACACCGACAATTCCCATGGGTCGCCAGGCTAACGGACGGTCGACATCATCCGGCCGAGACCTCGTAGGCCTCGCCCTCACCCAGCCGGGACGCCGGGTTGAGCAGCATCGCCGCCTCCTGGCGCTTTTCCGGCGCCTGATCGTTGAAGCGACGGTCCGGCGGCCGCTCGTACATCGGCGCGCCACCGGCTATCGCCGAGGCCAACCGACGCTGACCGGCCAGCAGCCGCGCATCCGCACGCCGCTGATAGTCCGCGCGCTGCTCGGGGTCCAGCGCGGCGATGAACGCCTGCGGGTGCACCAGCGCGACCAGCCCGGAAACGTGGCCGAACCCGAGGCTGGTCAGCATCCCGGCCTTGAGCGGGAACCTCTCCCCCAGCCGCAGCGTCTCACGCACCCAGACGAAGTGCGCCGAGCCGGACAGTTCGTCGTCGACGCAGTCCAGGCTGCGGTTGGGCGGGATCACCCCGTCGCGCAGCATCTGGCACAGGCCCATCATCTGGAAGACCGCCGCGCCGCCCTTGGCGTGCCCGGTCAGGCTCTTCTGCGAGACCACGAACAGCGGAGCGCCCTCCGACCGACCCAGCGAGTCGGCCAGCCGCTCGTGCAGCTCGGTCTCGTTGGGGTCGTTGGCCAGGGTCGACGTGTCGTGCTTGGAGATCACCGCGATGTCGTCGGCGCCGACGCCGAGCTTGCCGAGCGCCTTCGCCAACGCCGATTCCTTGCCGCCGCGGCCGGCGCCCAGAGCGCCCAGGCCCGGGGCCGGGATCGAGGTGTGCACGCCGTCGGCGAACGACTGCGCGTAGGCCACCACGGCCAGCACCGGCAGGCCCATCTTCAGCGCCAGGTCGCCGCGGGCCAGCAGGATGGTGCCGCCGCCCTGCGCCTCGACGAAGCCGAGCCGGCGCCGGTCGTTGGGCCGGGAGAACTTCGAG
>CAWFYN010000003.1:0-547065 GCA_963820045.1 uncultured Actinomycetota bacterium | reverse complement strand
AGCGCTAGCACTGACTGCCAACTTGATGTAGTAGGCGGCGCGGGCACTCACCCGGATGAATTGCCTCGGCGGGTGATGACCACTCACCCCGCGGCGGTGGATGCTGGCACCAGATTGGCAAGCGGAGGTGCTGTGGAGGCGAGGAAATACCGTACCTGCGGTAACGACTGCATCAGGCCGGGATCGGCCCTAGAAGGAACGCGCTTGAACGCGGGCCCAACCAAGACGACGTTGGTTGCTGAAATCCGCGCCACACGCTACTTCACCGGTTCCTCGAGACGCTGGGGCGTCGAGCAGGGCTGGACTCATCTCTCGCGCGAGCTCTGCTTGATTCCCGCAAGCGGTAGCCAGCCTCGGTGCGCGCCAAGACTTTTCGCGATGGCAGGAGCATAGCGTGGGTCGCGTACGCGCGGAATGCACAAAAGCGCCGGACATCCCGTTGGCCGCTCAATTTGAAAGCGCCGTCATCCCGCTCCTTGAGCCTCTCTATCGGCAAGCTCTTCGGATGACCTCCAATCGAGCGGATGCCGAGGATCTGGTGCAAGAAACAGTGCTCAACGCATACGCCGGTCTTCAGGCATTCGAGCCAGGAACGAACCTCAAAGCATGGCTGCGGCGAATCATGACCAACACCTATATCAACAGCTATAGGAGAAAAAAGCGCAGTCCCGCAATACATCCGACTGGTGAGATCACCGATCGACAGCTGGCGGCCAGTGCCCCACGCACGCCTGGGGGCCTACGGTCGGCCGAAGACCAGGCACTCGAAATGCTGCCGGACCCCTACCTCAAAGCGGCAATGATGGTCTTGCCCGAGCAGTTTCGCATCACCGTGTATTTTGCCGACATTGCTGGATACTCCTACAAGGAGATCGCCGCCATGACGGACACCCGGCAAGGAACTGTAAGTTCGAGGCTGAACCGCGGACGAAAACAATTGCGCGATTTACTATTCGCCTCGCCAGTTGCCCATGCGGGCAGGACGATCGACAAAACCCCGAGCGCAGCAACCCAGCGGCGCACAAGTGTCAACGGCGCCGAGCTCAGCGGCGGTCATCCGGCAGCCGATGGTCACTGACAGCCTTGGGGCAGCCGCGACGGTGGCCATGGGGCAGATCGATACATGCTGCCCCATTGGGCGCTGACAACCGTACGCGCAGACCCGCATCGATGAAGATCCAGCCACCGGTATCGAGTTCATGCGAATCGGTCGGAAGATCAGGAGGCGTGATGAACAGAGCGAGAGTTCAGCGCACGTGTAAGGTTTCCCCGTCGTCGCCCAGGAGTGTCACCCTGACTGTACCGCCACCGGAACAACTTGCTTTCTACGCCGGCGTCGGTGCAATGGCCGTATTTGGGATCATGGAATGGCCAGTCCTTGCTGCGTTGGTGGTGGGTCACGCGCTTGTCAACTCGCAGCACAACAAGGTTCTTCAATCACTTGGCGAGGCATTGGAAGAGGCTTAGCTGCGATATGTATAAGGCGGTTCTGTGCTGGGCGGCTGCTCTCGCTGCAGACTTCGCATCTCGGTCCCGGTAGAGCCGATAACTATGGATGGCAACCGAAGTAGTCAGTATGGCTGCAGCGCGCCCACACGTGCACTCCGCCAGCACCGCCGCCATGTGGCACCACGGCCATCTCGGTCGCCGACCCCCTACAGACGAAAGAGATCCTTCAATCCAGGCGGAGGGCAACCGATCTGCGGCTATAGCCTTCTGACGAAAATCTCACGGTCGCTGGATTAAGACGGCGACCGCGCCGGCAATCAACCCGAATAGTAGGTGAAGCCCGAGCGCGATCGGGACAGGGTTCAGCTTCGCGACCTCACGTGCACGCATATGAATCGCACCGATGCCAACATAGTTTATGAGCCAAAGCGCCGCGCCAACCACCAGACCAGTTGCGAGGTACGCGTGCGTGACATCCTGCGCGAGAAGGACAATGACGACGCCAAATGCGGCCGAGAGCACGATGTGTAGGGCCACGCCAACCAGGGTGGCCAATCCAAACGACCTAGCGTCTGCGCGTCTTACGCCCAGAATAATCCCGCCGATACTGTTCGGCAGACTCCACAAACCCCGCCCGCTCGCTGCGCCGTAGGCCATGCCTAGCGCGGCTATGGCGAGTCCGCCGACAATGCCACCAATAACGCCAGCAACGTAGCCGCTCACAGTTCCTCCTTGTTGTTAGATCGAATCTCGGCCCCACTCGTGAACATTCCGATGGCAGTCATCGCGTGTCCACTCGTGCGCGCTGGAAGTGGGCCTCGCTGCGTATCCGTTCAATCATGTGCGGATAGTGCAGTTCGAAGGCGGGCCGCTCAGAGCGGATGCGGGGCAGTTCGGTGAAGTTATGCCGTGGGGGTGGGCTGCTGGTGGCCCACTCTAGGGAGTTGCCATAGCCCCATGGATCGTCGACGGTGACTGGTTCGCCGTAGCGCCAGCTACGGAACACGTTCCACACGAACGGCAGTATCGAAGCCCCAAGGATGAATGCCCCGATCGTCGAGATGACGTTGAGCGTGGTAAACCCATCGGTGGGGAGGTAGTCGGCGTAGCGGCGTGGCATCCCCTTATTGCCGAGCCAGTGTTGTACCAAAAATGTTGTGTGAAACCCGATCAGCGTGAGCCAGAAGTGCAACTTGCCGAGCCGTTCGTCGAGTAGCCGCCCGGTCATCTTGGGAAACCAGAAATACACCCCGGCGTAAGTGGCGAACACGATGGTCCCGAACAGCACGTAGTGGAAGTGGGCGACCACGAAGTAGGTGTCGGTGACATGGAAGTCGATTGGTGGGCTGGCCAGCAGCACACCCGACAGGCCACCGAGCACAAAAGTCACTAAAAATCCGACCGCGAAAAGCATGGGGGTCTCGAATGTCAACTGGCCCTTCCACATTGTGCCGATCCAGTTGACGAATTTGATTCCGGTGGGAACCGCAATGAGGTAGGTGGCGAAGGAAAAAAATGGCAGCAGCACCGCACCGGTGGCATAGAGATGATGGGCCCACACCGCGATCGACAGCGCCCCGATGCCGATCGTGGCGTAGACCATGGTGAGGTAGCCGAACAACGGTTTGCGGGAAAACACGGGGATGACTTCCGTGATGATGCCGAAGAAGGGCAGCGCGATGATGTAGACCTCAGGATGGCCGAAAAACCAGAACATGTGCTGCCACAACAGGACTCCGCCGTTGGCTGGGTCAAACACGTGTGCGCCAAGGTGACGGTCGGCGGACAGCCCGAACAACGCGGCCGTCAGCAGCGGAAAGGCCACCAACACCATGATGCTGGTGACCAGGATGTTCCAGGTGAAAATCGGCAGCCGAAACATCGTCATGCCCGGTGCGCGCAGACACACCACGGTGGTGATCATGTTGACCCCGCCCAGGATGGTGCCCAACCCACCGACGATGAGCCCGAGGATCCATAAGTCACCTCCAGGCCCCGGGGAATGGATCCCGTCGGAAAGCGGAGTGTAGGCGGTCCACCCGAAGTTCGCTGGTCCGCCTGGGGCGATGAAGCCGGCCAGGGCGATCAGCGCACCAAATGCGAAGAGCCAGAATGATAATGCGTTGAGTCTAGGGAAGGCGACATCGGGGGCGCCGATCTGCAGGGGCAGCACCAGGTTGGCGAACCCGAACACAATCGGTGTCGCGTAAAACAGCAGCATGACCGTGCCGTGCATGGTGAACAGTTGGTTGTATTGCTCGTTGGATAGAAACTGCAGCCCGGGTGCGGCCAGCTCAGCACGTATCAGCAGCGCCATGAGCCCGCCGACGAAAAAGAACGTAAAGCACGCGATGACGTACATGATCCCGATCACTTTGTGATCGGTCGTGGTGATCAGCCGGTAGATGAGGCTACCCGTGGGGCCGTTACGCGCTGGGAATGGCCGGCTCGCCCGAAGCCCTCCCAACGGCGGCGCCGATGTGGACATTAGATCGGTCTCCTAGATCGGTGACAGTTGCAGCCCCACAGAGTGTTTAGTGTCGAAGTGCCCGCGACCACGACGCCGCGAACTTGGACACTCCGTCGTGTTCGAGCACAGCGAATACGTTGGGCAGATCGATACCGACCGCGGTCAGCCGACCGAACACTTCCTGCGCCTGCACCGCCTTGCCAGCCGCGGTTTCACCGGCGATAACGCCGTGGTCGGCCACGGCCTCCAGTGTCGACTCAGGAATGGTGCTGACCGTGTTTGGTGCCACCAGTTCGGTGACGTACATCGTGTCGGGGTAAGCGGTGTTTTTTGCCCCGGTGGAGGCCCATAGCGGGCGTTGCACGCGAGCACCCGCGGCGCGCAGCGCGGTGTAGCGTGGCTCAGCTTCGAAGATCTGCTGGTAGGCCGCGTAGGCCAATCGCGCGTTGGCGATGCCCGCCTGTCCCCGCAGTGCGAGTGCCTCATCGGTTCCGATCGCCTCGAGTCGCTTGTCGACTTCGGTGTCCACCCGGGACACGAACAGTGATGCCACCGAATGGATTTGGGATATGTCAGCGCCCGCGTGCTGCGCGGTTTCGATACCGGCCAGGTAGGCGTTCATCACCGCTCGGTGCCGTTGAACGGAAAAGATCAGCGTCACGTTGACAGAGACGCCTTTGGCCAGCACCGCAGTGATGGCGGGTAGCCCCGCCGCGGTCGCCGGTATTTTGATAAGCACGTTGGGCCGGTCCACGATCTTGGCCAACTCGATGGCCTGCGTGACTGTCGCATCGGTGTCGTGAGCTAGCGATGGGTCCACTTCAATGGACACTCTTCCGTCGACGCCGTCGGAAGCCTCCCACTGCGGGCGCAGCACATCGCAGGCCGCCCGGACATCGTCGGTGATCGCCGTGCGGACTGCGGTGTCGATGTCGGTACCGCAGGCGGTCAGCTCGGCGATCTGGCCATCGTAGGCGCGGCCGTGTGAAAGTGCGCGCTCAAAGGTGGACGGGTTAGTGGTAACGCCGACAACGTTTCTTGTCTCGATCAATTGTCGCAGCTTGCCAGAATGCAGCAGGGTGCGGGACAAGTCATCCAGCCAGACCGACACCCCCGCCGCCGATAGTGCAGCCAGATTCGGGTTCTGAGTCATCCCGTCGCCACCGCCCGCCAAGTGCTGGGCCGCGGTAAAGCCCGTCGTGCGGCACGTACGGCGCCATAGAGCACCAAAGGCGCGTACGCGCTCAACAGCACCTGCCAATCAGGCGGAGTTGTCGGGTCCTTGTCTTGTATTACCGGCCCCGTGCCGTTATTGAGTGGGCTTGGCATGTTCTGTGGTCGATGCCGCCGTGTCGGCGCCGTCACCGTGTTTGGGTAACGTCCACTCGGGGCGGATGTAGTGGCAGGTGTAGCCGGATGGGTAGCGTTGCAGGTAGTTCTGGTGCTCGGGTTCGGCTTCCCAAAACTCGCCGGCCGGGTCGACCTCGGTGACGACTCTGCCGGGCCACCGCCCTGATTCCTCGATTTCGGCGATGGCGTGCAGGGCGATTTGCTTTTGCTCGTCGTCCAGATAGAAAATTGCTGACCGGTAACTGGTTCCGACATCGTTGCCCTGACGGTTCTTGGTGGTCGGGTCATGGATCTGGAAGAAGAATTCCAGCAGTGCCCGGTAATCGGTCTCGTCTGGGTCGTAGGTGATTTCGAGCGCCTCGGCGTGGCCCGGGTGATTGCGGTAGGTGGGATGCGTGTTGCTCCCGCCGGTGTAGCCCACGCGGGTGGACACCACTCCGGGTTGCTCGCGGAACAGGTCCTCCATGCCCCAAAAGCACCCACCGGCGAGAACAGCGATCTTGTTGTGGTCGGTCATGATTTCTGCTCGCTAACGCTCTGGCCTTGCTCGGATACATCTTTCGTGAACAAGCGCAGGTATTGCCCGTAACCCTGGGCTTCCAGGTCATCGCGGTGGATGAATCGCAGCGATGCCGAGTTGATGCAGTAGCGCAACCCGCCGGCTTCTGTGGGGCCGTCCGGGAATACGTGCCCCAGATGGCTATCGGCGTGGGCTGATCGCACCTCGACCCGCTCCATGAAGTGGCTGCGGTCGCGCCTCTCAACAACGCTGTCCGCGTTGATGGGCTGCGTGAAGCTGGGCCAGCCACTTCCGCTGTCGAACTTAGTCACCGAGGCGAAAAGCGGTTCGCCAGAAACAATGTCGACGTAGATACCGGGTTCATGGTTGTCGCAGTACTCGCCGGTGAACGGAAGCTCCGTGCCGCTCTCCTGGGTGACGTGGTATTGCTCGGGGCTCAGCGCGTTGACCGCGGCAGGGTCCTTGCTGTATTGGTGTGACACCTGGTCTCCTTTGTTAGCGCAGACTTTTTGGTGATGCGCTTGGGGTTTCGGTAGGCGCGACGTGGTCTGGACCGCGTCGTTGTTGAGTTAGTTGCGGCCGGCCATGATGCCGCCGTCGACGTTGAGAATCGCGCCGGTGACCCAGCTGGCCTCATCAGAGAGCAGATACGTAATGGCGTTGGCGACGTCGGCCGGGGTGCCGACTCGTCCCAACGGATGAAGCGGCGCGAAAGTGGCAAGCGTGGCGTCGATCTCGCCCTTCGGAATGAAGCCCTCGTACAGCGGCGTCTTGACGACGGCCGGCGCCACCGCGTTGACGCGTATCTTATGCCCGGCAAGCTCGATGGCCAGGTTATGGGTCAGCGCATGCAGCCCGGCTTTTTGCATCGAATACACAGACGATGGGGTCAGACCGATCGCCTGATGTGCCCACATGCTGCCGATGTTGACGATGGCGCCGCCCTCCCCGCGGGCAATCATGCCCTCAACGACGGTCTGCGTCAGGAAGAACAAGGCATAGTTGAGCTCCATGTACGAGTCATAGGTCAGCGCCTCGTATTCCAGAAATGGCTTGGGGACGAAGAATCCGGCCGCGTTGACGAGCAGCGTCGCATCGCCGTGATCCTCGGAAAGCGCGCGCTGCACATCGGCGACCGCGGCACGATCGGTCAACTCCGCAGTGATCCCCCAGGCTTGGCCACCTCCGCCGGTCAGTTCGGTCACGGTCTCATCGACGCGATCTTTCGACCGGCCGATGATCACCGCGCTGCCGCCGTGGCGCACGATATCAACGGCCGCCTGCCGGCCCATGCCGGCGCTACCTCCGACGACGATGACCTTCTTGGAATCGAAGTGCATGGTGAAACCCTTCTGCTGATCATTCTCGGTGACTTCTGCTGGACCATTTCCGCCTTTGCCCGGCAAGAAGAGGTGTAGCCCTGGCGACGACATCCTGCACGCATGTCGACGTTGAACTGGCATCAGTCTGCTGCCCGGCGGGGTGAGCCGTCATCACCCCAGCGTTCTTTCACCCGGGTGAGTTCTGGCGGGGGCGCCGGGGCCAACTGCCGAACACCCAATGCCCTATCGGTGTTCGTTGTCGATCACCCCGTGTGCAGCCCATACGTCCATCGAGCGTGTATGCTAGCCTGGAGTGGGTTGAAATACCCAGAACAGGGGCCGAGTAAGCAAGCAGTCGCGAATATCGTTCAACCTAGCCGGCGGTCGTATTTACGGCGATAGGTGCGGCACACCATGGCACTCAGGCAGAGTGTTTGTCGGCTGACGCAAACAAGTGATGTGATGGCGTGTACACGAAATGAATGCGACCGCAAGGTAATTACTCGATACCGCGGTTACGCACAGGCTTGAGGAGCGGTGAAGGAGCGTCAACCATGTACGGCTCAGATGAAGAAGTGGTGCTGATCACCGAGGCCACGGCTTTGCCGGGCCGAGCAGACGACTTGCGGCGTGCGCTTGTTGAGCTGATCCCTCAGTCGCTGGCCGAGGGCGACGTTAGCACCTTTCGGCTCCACGAAGATCGCGATCGGCCTGGACATTTCACACTTTACCAGCGGTTCCGCAACCAGCACGGTGTCGACCTTCACATCCAAACCAATCATTTCGCGCTCAGCGTGGAAGCCTTGGCCCAGTTCGCTGAGGGCGGCAAATCCCGGGTTACCTTCTACAAGGTACTGAGTCGCTAGGCGCTTCTGACTCGAGCAGAAGGTTTCACAGCTGTGGACGCAACCCCGCGAATTCTTGGCGTAAGCGGGGTTTCTGCAAGTTTCGATCGACACGCTAAATCTTTCGCGCTCATGGTAATCGACGTGAGACCCATCGCATTCGACTCTGGGGTACATCACCCATTGCAGGCGTACCATAGGGTCTATGGTCGAGGACGTGAAGGATCAGCGTCGTTGCAGGTGACGTATCGCAGATCCTCGCCCGCTCGCAAGGCGCTGGACTTCGCACCAGGCTATCCGCGCATGTTCGCCGCCGACTCCGACACACAGCGGTGCGACCCAGGCACCGATGATGTTGTCTTTAGCAGCGTTTCGGCTAACACGGTGCGCAAAGTTTCACCGACACTGCGGTGAACGTTATGACACTGCTGGTCATGGGTGCCGGTACGATTATTGACCACCAGTGTGAAACACCCCTTCTACCTCTTGTGATGGTCGGACATGATTGATGACACCGCGGCAGGCCTGACCCCACGGGGTCGGGCGACCTATGCACGCATCGTCGGAGCGGCCGCTGATCTGGTGTACAAGCAGGGGCTGCACAACACCGCCGCCCGCGATGTGCGCGAGGCCGCCTCCGTGAGCGGCTCGCAGATGACCCACTACTTCAACGACAAACATGCCATGGTGCGCGGCGTCATCGCTTGGCGCCGCAATGAAATGGTCGCTTTTCACACTTCGGGCGACCTGGCCAGGTTAGACAGTTTCGAGGCGCTGCAAAAGTGGGCCGACCTCAACGTCCAAAAGCAAATCGACATGGACTGTATGGGCGGATGCACATTCGGTTCTTTGGTGGGCGAACTAGTCCCACCCGAAGGCGATATCCGCGGTGACGTCACCGCGGTCTACGACGAGTGGATCGCGCTGTTTCGCGCCGCATTGACCTCTATGCGGAAACGTGGAGACCTGTCCGCTGACGCCGATCCTCTGCACCTCGCCCGCGTGCTGGTCGCCGCCCACCAAGGCGGATCGCTGCTCACCCAGACGACCCACTCCATTACTCCGCTGCGCGACGCGCTCAATGCCGCCGTCGACTACATCCGTTCGTTCGCGCCCCAACCGGTGACCGCTGGAAAACGCCGCCGCAAAATAACATCGGGGGCACGCGCTAGCTCGTACGACTGACGGGGCCGGTGACAGGCTGGGCCTTGGTCTTCTGTAGCAGTCTTTCGTAGGGAGTTTGACCACCATGGCCGCCGTGGGGTCGTGGTAGTTAGTATAGTCTTCCCATGCCTGAGTTTCCAATCGAACAGGCCGGTGTCGTCCTGCACGACGCCGTGAGGAGGTCAGCGGGAATCTTGGCGGCGATCCGGTGCGACGCTCCACTTTTCGGTCGAGCCGGAAGTCTGCTGCCGGTGAGATATGGCCGATTCCCTGGTCAACGACGTGCCATGGAAGGTCTGGACTGGACTTCGGCGCCAGTTCGTCCGTCTGCATCTTCTCGACCTGGTACGGAACCGCGACAGCCGTAGTCGAGGAATTGGATCACGTCTTCTGATCTGAGCGCGGCAGGCCCGCATTACGCGCTTCGGGTCGATGTCGATCGCGGTGTATCGGTCAGTAGCGCTTCCTGCGCCGGATCGGCAGCTGCGATGGGTATCGACGAATTTGAAGTCGACCTCAACATAATGGCCGGCGCGCTGCTTCGCAGCGTTACCACCGCCACACGGTGGCGGTGGTAACGCTACGAGAAGCAGCGCCCCGGTCCATGTATGTGGCAGATCGACGTCAAATTCATCGATACCCATCGGCATGCCGCCGCCGGCGCAGGAAGCGCTACTACAATACATCGCGATCTACGATTGCACCCAACTGCGCGTCCTGCGGGCCTACCCGCCTCAGACCAGAAGACCGCGATCCAATTCCTCGACTACTGCTGTCACGGCTGCCGTGTCCGGTCGAGAAGATGCAACGGACGACGGCGCCGATTCCGTCCAGCCTTCCACGGCCTTCCTTGACCAGCGAATCGGCCATTCTACATCCGGCTAGCCACCCCCAGACTTCAACGGAAACGTGGAGCGTTCGCACCGGATCGACGCCGACGATTCTACCGACCTCCTCGACGGCGTCGCTCGCAGTACGACACCGGCCTCGTTCAACCAGAACTCAGCATGCGCAGATCTATCTACAACTACCACCGGCCCCACGGTCAGCCTTGGTGGTCAAACCCCCTACGAAAGACTGCTACAAAAGACCAAGGCCCAGCCTGTCACCGGCCACCGTCAGTCGCACAGCTAGCTACCCCGCCGCCTGGCCATCGCCGGTGACCTCAAACTGACCGTCGCCGACGTTGTCGACAAACGTGGTTTGCAGCCCGGGTCTGATGGGTACCGCCCCTTGACCGCAATGGCCGCCTCACGGCCGGTGGCCTTTCGCGGTCATGACGCCCGAGACTTCATTGACCGCTGGGTGCGAGCCTGGGCCGTAGCAGCCTGAGCCGCCGCCCCTGGCATTGCTGACCGTCGGTCACGCGGGCGAGCGGCGAATTGCCGCAGGTAGCCCAATGCGAAGGTCAGCGCGTCACGATCCGGCCAGGTCTTACCGTACGCGCTGGCCAGCAGGTTTCCGCCTTCATGTGCGGTCACCAGCACGTTAGCCAGAGCCACGGGATCAGCGGACTCAATAAGCAACCCGCTCTTCTTCATTCGCGTCAGACCACGGCGTAACAGCGCCGCCCACTGCCGGTAGCCATGGGCGAGCAGTTCGCGCGTCTGCTCGTTCTGCTTGCCCAGTTGGCCGGCCAGCATCCCATACGTCGGCGACGCTTGGTGGCGACTTTGGCGCCGACTCAACACCAACGTGAGCTCGACCCACTTCTCGAAGTCCTCGAACGTGTCCAGATTGTTCAGCGCCGCCTGTCGATGAAAGTCCAGCAGCACCTCGGTTTGCCGAGCGATTACGGCTCGTATCAGCGCGTCCTTATCAGCAAAGTAGTGCGACAGCTGTGAGCCACTGACCGAGGCGGCCTGCCGTACCCGGTCCTGACTTACCGCGGAAACCCCCTCCGTCACAAACAACTCCGCGGCACAGCTGATGATGCGGTCGCGCGTTGCTCGTCCACGACTTGTCACTGGCACCTGGTCGACATCCTGATGGGGCACGCCATCAGGTTACCGGGTCGTTGCCGATATGGGCTTCACGCCCCACTAGAGATTCTGACGGGCACGTGAGAGGCCGCACCGCTATGGCATTCGGGACTAGTGCGATCCCGGCGCCGGTGCGCAGGCAGGCTCTGGCAGATCCAAATCTGCTTTGCTCAGACGGTAGATCTCAAGTGTCAGGTTGTAGTACTTGTCGGTCTCACCGACCCATTCCATGCCCACTCGCCGCGCCGTAGCCACCCCGCGATGGTTGCCTGGCCGCACGACGGCGAAGACCTCACTGACACCAACATTTGTGAATGCTTGATGGGCCACCGCATGACCGGCTTCCGCGCCGTAGCCGTGACCCCACAGCGTCGGTGCAACCTGCCATCCGATCTCGAGATCGGTGCGGCCCGGGGGAAGTGGAAGCAGTGCCACTCCCCCGACCAGGTCGTCAGAGTGTCTATCGGTAATCGCCCATCGGCCCAGCGGCAGGCCGGCCGCGTCGCTTTCGGCGATCCATGCGCCCAAGAGTTGGCGCATGTGGGCCTCGTCGGCGATCAACGGCAGCGCCGGACACAGCCAACGCGAAACCTCGGGCGCCCCGTAGATCCCGTACGCGGCGAGGTCGTCGTCGAGTTGCCACGGGCGCAATAGGAGCCGGGTCGTCAGGATGCGTCGCGTGTCGGGGTCCCATTCGACGTGGCGATGGTCAACCATGTCGCCTCCTGGGTTTGTTCTAAGCGCGTACTGGGGCAAGCCCCCCAAATTATAGACTACGTGACAGTTGCGAATTAAAATAGCGGGTTGCCGTCACCGGTATGGTCTGGGGCGCACACCCCACTGCGTGATCATGAAGCGTCCCACAAATATCGCAACAGGGTGGCGAAGGCCTCGGTGATGGAGCACACGACGCAACCGTGGGGCAGCAGGTCGATGCTATTGCGCGACCCAGATGGCCACCTCATCAACGTTTCGACCGCTAGCACAGAAGATCTCAGGCGTTGGGCAGCCGCTCACCGATGACCCGTTCGGCGCGCAGACTCGCCACCGCGTCCACGGTCAGGCCCAAAGCGTCCAGGATTTCGTCGTTGTGCTGGCCCAGTGTCGGCGGGGCAGCGCGGTGGTGGCCGACCGGTCCGGGGGTGATGCGAAACGGCCAGCCGGGATAGCGGTGCGCTCCGGTGACCGGATGGACGAGCTCCTGGTAGTAGCCGCGCGCGTCGAGCTGGGCGCCGATCAGGTCACCGTCGTACATCACCTCGCCGGTGATCACGCGCTCCGCCGGGATGCCCTGTGCGCGTAGGGTTTCCCCGACCGCTGCGGCGGTCTGCGTGCGGGTCCACGCGGCGACCAGCTCGTCGAACACGTGGTGGTCGAGCCGCCCGTCGTCGGGCAGCGACAGCGCCACCCACACGCCGTCCTCGGCGGTCGGGTAGACGCCCTGCACATAGCCGCGGCGGCGGTTGCCTTGGCGGGATTGGACGACGCCGTTCATCGAAAACTCGATCACCGGTTCGGCGGTGACGCAGGCGGCAACCTCGATCTGGGCGATCTCGATCAGCTGGCCCACCCCGGTGCGGCGCCGGTGCTCAAGGGCGGCCAGCAGCGCGACTCCCGCGTGCACGCCGACGATGGGATCGGCGGGCCCCTGCGGGTTGCACGGCGGGCCGTCGGGGTAGCCGGTGACCGCCGACATTCCCGAGGTCTGCTCGAAGTTCAGCGCCCAGCCGACGTAGTCGCGCCACGGACCCCGCAGGCCGTATCCGGGCATCCGCACGGCGATCACGTCGGGGTTCAGCGACGCCAGCGCGTCGTAGTCCAGGCCGAACTGCTCGACCACCCGGGGCGAGAAGTTCTCTATCACCACGTCGGCCTCCGCGGCCAGCCGCCGGGCGATGTCGAGGCCCCGGCGCGAGGTCAGGTCGAGGGTGAGGTCGCGCTTGTTGAGGTTGGTGCCCTGCCAAATGGGGCTGCGCTCATACCAGTCGTCGCCCTCGTAGGCGAAGGCGCCGGAGTAGCGGTGCCCGTCGGGCCGCTGGATCGACTCGACCTTGACGACCTCGGCGCCGAACGCGCCCAGATAGCAGGTCAGGTAGGCCCCGGCCCAAAACGTGGTCAGGTCCAGGACGCGCAGACCGGAGAAGGGCAGCGGCCCGTCGGCCGCGCAAACCGATCGGGCATCGGTGACCCACGGCTCGGGGCGCGCCCCCCGGCGGGGAGCCGGCCGCGACTGCGGCACAGGAGTTTTCGAGAAGCGGAACGCCGGCCCGGGGCGCCGGAACGACCAACCGGGGCCGCCGCTTTGGCAGAAGAAACCGCGCTCGGCGTACTGCGGACAGTTCGACACGGTGGCCCCGTCGTTGACCGGGGACGCCGGGATACGCAGCGCCTGACCGAGTTCCACGATCTCGGCGACGGTCTGCTGTGCCAGCAGTGACTCCGCCCTGCGAAAGAATTCCTCGCGCTCGGGCCCGCCCATCATGATCGCCATCTGATGCTCGCCGTACTCGGGCAGGCCGAGCATCGCGCACACGTCCAGCCAGTGCTGGCCCGTCAGGCAGTTGATTCCCACCCATCCGTCGGCGGCCCGGACGACACCCAGCATGGGGGCCGACCGCAGGTTCGCGGGCAAGCCGAGGTGTTGCATCCGGCGCGCCATCAGCATCGGATAGGGCAGCGTCGACAGCAGCGCCTCCAGCTGGGAGACGTCGACCTCCCTGA
This sequence comes from uncultured Actinomycetota bacterium, assembly GCA_963820045.1. Taxonomy (GTDB): domain Bacteria; phylum Actinomycetota; class Actinomycetes; order Mycobacteriales; family Mycobacteriaceae; genus Mycobacterium. The sequence continues at coordinate 533,242 of CAWFYN010000003.1, read as the reverse complement.
CCCGGCCGGCGGGCGGCAGCCGCAGCGCGGTCAGCACGCCCAGCGCGCCGTAGACGCCCGCGACGTATTCGTCGATGCGGGCGCCGACCTGTACCGGTGGGCGGTCGGGATCCCGGGCGCTGATCCAACCCGATGCCGCCTGCACGGTCAGGGACGTGGCCCGCCGCTGACGCCAGGGTCCGCACTGACCGAACGCAGAGATGTGCAGCAGCACCAGGTTTGGGTTCAGCCGGGCCAGGGCGTCCGGGCCCAGCCCTCGGCCTTCCAGCGTTCCCGGCACGAAATCCTCGATGAGCACATGCGCCCGAGCGATGAGCTCGCGGGCGGCCGCCAGGTCGTCCGGCCGGCCCAAATCGAGGGTGGCGCCGCGCTTGCCGGCGTTGAGGTAGTGGAACAGGCCGGAACGCTCGGGGTCGGGAACTCCCCCGGGAAAGGGCCCCCATCGGCGCAGCGGATCCCCGGCGGGCGGCTCGATCTTGGTGACCTCGGCGCCGAGGTCGACGAAAAGCTTTGCGGCGTAAGGACCTGAGATCTCGTTGGCGAGTTCGACGACGTGGAGCCCGGCAAGGGGTCCCGTCATCCCGGGATCCCGATGGCCTTCACCTCCATGTATTGGTGCAGTCCGCTGATTCCACCGCTCTCGCGACCGAACCCGCTGAGCTTGAAGCCGCCGAACGGGGCGTCGCCCGGCCCGATGCCGTTGACCGCGACCTGGCCCGTGCGCATGCGCCGGGCGACCGCGACGGCCCGGTCCACGTCGGTGCCCCACACCGCACCGGAGAGCCCGTAGCACGAGTTGTTCGCGATCGCGACGGCGTCGTCGTCGTCGCGGTAGCGGAGCACCGACAGCACGGGCCCGAAGACTTCCTCCTGCGCGATCGTCGAATCCGGTTGCACACCGGTGAGAATCGTCGGTTCGAAGTAGAAGCCGACATCCAAACCGGCCGGGCGGCCGCCACCGGTCGCCAGCTTCGCGCCCTCGTTGACCGCCTCATCGACGTGTGCCTGCACACGCGCGCGTTGCGCCGCGCTGATCAGCGGTCCCATTTGCACGGTCGGGTCCTTGGGGTCGCCGATCTTGACTTCGCGGGCCAGCGCGACGAGCCGGTCGACGATTTCGTCGTGCAACGAATCGGGAAGCAGCAGCCGGCTGTGCAGGATGCAGGCCTGCCCCGCATGCAGCGAGCAGCAGTCGAACAGCATCTGTTGCAGCATCTCGTCAGTCACGTGCGTGTCGTCGAGGATGATGCTTGCCGATTTCCCGCCGCATTCCAGCAAGAGCCGCTTCATGGCGTCGCCCGCGGACCGCATGACCTCACAACCGACGGCGGAGCTGCCGGTGAAGCTGATCATGTCGATGCGCGGATCAGTCGTGAGCAGCTTGGCGGCCTCGAGCCCCGAGGGTGTGACCACGTTGACCACACCGGGCGGGATGTCGGTCTGCTCGTCGATGATGCGCGCGAGCGCAAGCCCGGCGAGTGGCGTCAGCGGTGAGGGCTTGAGCACGACGGTGTTGCCCGCGGCCAGCGCGTTGTTCACCTTCATGACGTTGAGGCAGTGCGGGAAGTTCCACGGCGTCAGGATGGAGACGACTCCGAGCGGCTCGCGGCGCAGCAACGTGGTGCCGGCACCGATCCCGGTGATCGGCTCGTCGACCAGCTTCGTCGCGAGCTGCGCGGCATGCATGGACATATAACCGGCGCCGTCGATTTGCATCATCCGCTCGCATGCGACGCAGCCCCACTCGACCTGCGACAGCGCGAAGATCTCGTCGGCGTGTTCGAGCAGGGCCGCACCGAGCTGATTGAGGCAGCCGGCCCGATCCTCGGGACCCATGCGGCCCCACGGCCCGCCGTCGAACGCCCGGCGGGCGGCGCCGATCGCCTCGCCGACCTGCGCCACACTCGCGTCGGGCGCGGTGCCGATGCACTGCTCGGTGGCCGGGTCGATGTCGTCGTACCGACCGTCCTCAGGCTCGACCCATCTCCCGTCGATGTAGAGCGCAGGGGTGTCGACGAGAAGTCCCGGAGTTTGTAGCTCGGTCATGCGCTTCCTCACCCGAACGTCGGTCATCTAACCACTTGGTGTACACCCATGCCCCCGTGCCGTCAATCACTACCTGTGCGAATTGCACGCTCGTTTAGCGTTTCGCGGTGGCATTGACAGCGATGGGCGACGGGGGGTAGACACAATGCCGCAAGACACATTGCGCAAATGTGTCGGATCACCTGTTCAGGGGAGGCCGCCGTGCGGACCACTTTTCCACTGCACTCCCCTGACTTCTATGCGGGCGATCCGTACCCGGCGTACCGCGAGCTGCGCGCGACGGCGCCGGTGTGCTGGAACGACGTCACAAACTTCTGGGCGCTGTCGAAGTACGAGGACATCCGCTTCGTGTCGAGCAACCCGGCGCTGTTCTCGTCCACCCAGGGCATCACCATCCCCGATCCGAACATGCCGAGCCCGGTCCAGCCGGGCAGCCTGATCTTCACCGACCCGCCGCGGCACCGCCAAATGCGCAAGCTGATCAACTCGGGATTCACCCGGCGGCGGGTGGGCGATCCTCGAGCCGAAAATCCGCGAGATCGTGCGCGGGATCCTCGACGGCGTACGACCCGATTCCGTCCGGGAGTTCGCCGAGGAGATCGCCGCGCCGCTGCCCACCCGGATGATCGCCGAGCTCATCGGCGCTCCGCCCGACGACTGGGAGCAATTCCGGGCCTGGTCGGACGCCGCCACCGGCACCGCCGACCCGGAGATCGAACTCGACCCCTTGGTGGCGATGGGCCAGCTTTTCGCATACTTCCAGAAGCTGATCGCGGCCAGGCGCACCGAACCGCTCGACGACCTACTGTCGGTGCTGGCCGGAGCGGAGATCGACGGGGTCCGCCTCACCGACGAAGACCTGCTCAATTTCGCGTTCCTGCTGCTGGTCGCCGGCAACGAAACCACTCGCAATCTCATCGCTTTGGGCACGCTGGCGTTGATCGCCCACCCGGACCAGTGTCGCCTCCTGGTCGAGGATCGGTCGCTGATCCCGGGCGCCGTCGAAGAGATGTTGCGCTGGAACAGCCCCGTTGTCCACATGGCGCGCACCGCGACGACCGACGTCGAGATCCGCGGTCAGCGGATCGCCGAGGGCGACGTGGTGGTGATGCTCTACGGGTCCGCCAATCGGGACGAGGACATCTTCGGTCCCGACTCCGAGCAGTTCAAGGTGACCCGGCACCCCAATCCGCACATCGCGTTCGGTTGTGGTGAACATTCCTGCGTCGGTGCGCAATTGGCGCGGCTGGAGGCATGCGTGATGTTCGACGAGCTGCTTCGACGCTTCCCCAGGCTCGAGCTGGTGGGTGCGGTGGACCGGATGCGGGCCACCATGGTGCCGGGGGTCAAGCGGATGCCGGTGCGGCTGGGAGCCTGAACCAATGGATTTGGAGTACTCGCCCGAGCAGGAGCAGCTGCGCGCCGAGATCCGCGCGACCCTGGAACAGGTGATGACCCCGGAGCGTGTCGCCGCGATCGGTGAGAACATCGAGGGCGGCGCCGCGGTGCGGGAATGTGTGCGGGCTTTGGCCGCCGCAAACCTGCTCGGCGTCGGCTGGCCCAAAGAGTATGGGGGCTGCGGGTTCTCGGCGATCGAGCAGTTCATCTTCTCCGAGGAGGCGCGGCGCGTCAACGCCCCGATCCCGCTGGTGACGCTCAACACGGTCGGTCCGACGCTGATGCAGTGCGGCACCGAAGAACAGAAACAGAGGTTCCTGCCCGCGATCCTGGACGGCAGCGTGGAATTCGCGATCGGCTACTCCGAACCCGAGGCGGGAAGCGACCTGGCCTCACTGCGCACCACCGCGGTACGCGACGGCTCAGGGCCCGACGCAGAGTACGTCATCAACGGTCAGAAGATGTTCACCAGCGGCGCGGCGTACGCAGACTACATCTGGCTGGCAGCCCGCACCGATCCGAATGCCAAGAAGCACAAGGGCATTTCCATCCTGATCGTGCCCACCTCGTCGCCCGGGTTCTCCTGGCAGCCGCTGCACACCATGCCGGGCATCTCCACCTTCTACACGTTCTATGACAACGTGCGGGTCCCGGCCAGTGCGCTGGTGGGCGGTGAGAACGAGGGCTGGCAGCTGATCACCACCCAGCTGAACTTCGAGCGGGCGGCCCTGGGTAACCTCGGCGCGCTGGAACCACTGTTCGAGCGGACGCTGCAGTGGGCCGCCGGCACCGACCTCGATGGCGGCCGCGTCATCGACCAGCCGTGGGTGCAGCTGGCGCTGGCCCGGGTGGAGGCCCAGGTCGCCGCCTACAAACTGGTCAACCTGCGGGTGAACGCCGCGATGACGAAGGGCGTGCTGAATATGGGGGAAGCCTCGGCGGCCAAGGTTTTCGGCACCGAGCTGACCCAGCAGGTCGCTCGCCAGCTGCTCGAGGTGCTCGATGGCAACGGCGTGCGTCGCGGCGCCGACGCGCCTCTGCGCGGCGCGCTGGAGACCGCGTACCGGCAGGCGGTCATCAACACGTTCGGCGGCGGGGCCAACGAGATTCAGCGTGACATCATTGCCATGGCCGGATTGGGCATGCCGCGGGCTCCCCGTGACCTTCGCGCCACCGCAAAGTAGGAGGACAGCCTTAAAGTGACCGACCCTGAAACCGTCAGCGCCAAGGTGCGCGCCCTGGTCGGTCATCCGACCGGCGGCACCGGAAAGCCCTCGTTGGCCCCGGATCCGGTCAACCAGCCGATGATCCGGCACTGGGCGTACGCGATGGCCGACATGAACCCCGTCTACCTCGACCCGGAATTCGCCGAGAAGTCACGGTTCGGCGGCATCGTGTCGCCGCCGGTGATGCTGCAGACCTGGACGATGCCGTCGCCGATCCTTGAGGGCATCGGCGAGCGCGGTGGCGCACCCATCGAAATCAAGAGCAATCCAACGGCATTCCTGGACGAGGCCGGCTACACCAGTACGGTCGCGACCAACTCGGAGTTCGAGATCGAGCGCTACCCGCGGCTGGGCGACGTCATCAGCGCGACGACGGTGTACGAATCGGTCTCCGAGGAGAAGAAGACGGCCCTGGGCACCGGGTTCTTCCTGACCTGGCTGACGACCTACACCGATCAGAACGGCGAGGTCTTGGGAAGGCAGCGATTCCGGGTGCTGCGATTCAGGCCGCAGCGCTGATGGCGACGCGACTGGCGCCGGCCATCACCGGAGACACCGAGTTCTTCTGGAACGGATTGCGGGAGAACAAGCTCCTGATCCAGCGCTGCGGGGGATGCGGGCAGCTTCGCCACCCGCCGCGCCCGATGTGTCCGCACTGCCGTTCCCTGGACTGGGACACCGTCGAGTCGTCGGGCCGCGGCACCGTCTACAGCTACGTGATGCCGCACGAACCGAAGTTTCCGTTCTTCGAGTATCCCTACGTCGTCGTGCTGGTGGAACTCGAGGAGGGCGTGCGGCTGGTATCCAATCTGACGGGCATCGACCCGGCCGACGTGACAACCGGGATGCCGGTCGAGGTGTACTACCAGGGTTTCGATAACGACCTGGTGCTGCACCAATTCCGGCCGGCCAGCTAGGCGGGGCTCATGGACTTCACCTTCAGCGAAGAGCAGGAGACCATCTCCAAGCTCGCCCGCGATCTCTTCGAGCGCCGGGCCACACCGGAGCGCCTGGTCGCGTTGGAAGCCGGCGAGGTTCGCTTCGACGACGCGCTGTGGCAAGAGCTTGCGGCCGTCGACCTGTTGGGCACCGCGCTGCCGGAGTCGGTGGGCGGTAACGGCGGTGGCTTCGTGGAGCTCGGGGTGCTGCTGGCCGAGGTGGGCCGGGCGGTCGCGCCGGTGCCGGCCTACGCGACGCTGGCGCTGGGGGCGGACCCGATCGCGCGGCACGGCAATCCCGAACAGCGGCAACGTTTCCTGCCGGGTGTCGTCGCCGGAGACCGCATCCTGACGGCGGCGCTGGCCGAGCCGGGCCGCTCCGATGCGACGGTGCCGGCCACCACCGCGCGACGCGACGGTGGCAATTGGCGGCTCGACGGCGCCAAGGAGTTGGTTCCGGCCGCCCAATTCGCCGACACCGTGTTGATTCCCGCCGCGATGGACGAAGGTGAGGCCGGCCTGTTCCTGTTGGCGGCCGACGCCGACGGCGTCGACATCCGGTCGGTTGCGACCACCAACGGCGAACCGCACGCCGACGTATACCTCGACGGCGCAACGGTTTGCGACGCCGACAGGCTGGTCGGGACGGACCTGATCGAGTCGTTGTGCACCCGCGCGCTGGTCGCGCTGTGCGCGGTCCAGCTCGGCGTGGTGGAGCGGGCGCTGCGGATGGCGGCCGAATACACCACGGGCCGCGAGCAATTCGGCCGGCCCATCGGCAGCTTTCAGGCCGTGCAGCAGCGCATGGCCGACGCGTTCATCGATGTCGAGGCGATCCGGTGGACCACATGGCACGCGGCGTGGTTGATCGCGCACGGGCGGCCCTTAAAAGAGGCTCGCCGCGCCGCCCGCATCGCGAAGTTCTGGGCCGCCGAGGCCGGCGCCCGCGTCGCGGCCACCGCCCAACACGTCCACGGCGGCATCGGGATCGACACCACCTATCCCCTGCACCGCTACTTCTTGTGGGCCAAGCACAACGAGCTCACGCTCGGCCCCGCCGCGGCACAGCTGGCCCACCTCGGCGCAACGTATCCGGAAGGACTCCCATGACGACCACCGCGAGCCGCACCACCACCCTGCGCTGGGCCGACATCTCGGTCGGCGACGAGGTCACCCCGCTCGAGATTCCGATCACCACGACGATGATCGTCGCCGGCGCGATCGCCACCCGCGATTTCATGCCCGTGCACCACGACCGGGACTACGCCAACAAGCAGGGCTCACCCAACCTGTTCATGAACATCCTCACCACCAACGGCTACTGCGTGCGGTTCCTCACCGACTGGGCCGGACCGGAGGCGATGGTCAAGAAATTGTCGATCCGCCTTGGCGTGCCGTGCTTTCCGGACGATCCGTTGCGCTTCACCGGCAGCGTCACCGGCAAGACCGAAGGCGCCGAAGGGGAGAACTTTGTCGAGGTGACCTTCAGGGGCTCCAACAGCCTGGGCGATCACGTCTCGGGTACAGCGATCCTCAGCCTGCTCGACGGGGCGGGCGTGTGAGCGGCTCGTTGCCCGGCGCCGCGGCGATCGTCGGGATCGGCCAGACCGAGTTCTCCAAGGATTCCGGCCGCAGCGAACTGCGATTGGCGTGTGAGGCGGTGAGCGCCGCGCTGGACGACGCCGGCTTGGCGCCGGGCGACGTCGACGGCATGGTCACCTTCACCATGGATTCCAGTGACGAGATCGACATCGCGCGCAACGTGGGCATCGGCGATCTGAGTTTCTTCTCCCGCGTGCACCACGGCGGCGGCGCCGCCGCCGGCACCGTCGTGCACGCGGCGATGGCCGTCGCGACGGGCGTCGCCGATGTGGTGGTGTGCTGGCGCGCCTTCAACGAACGCTCCGGTTTCCGGTTTGGCGGCAGCGGTCGCACCGACCTGGGGACCCCGCTGTTCATGGCGCACTACGCACCGTTCGGATTGCTGACTCCCGCGGCGTGGGTCGCGGTGCACGCCCAGCGCTACATGTCGACGTACGGGGTGACCAACGAGGACTTCGGCCGCATCGCCGTCGTCGACCGCGCGCACGCGGCCCGCAACCCCGATGCCTGGTTCTACGAACGCCCGATCACGCTGGAGGACCACCAGAATTCGCGCTGGATCGTCGAACCGGTGCTGCGCCTGCTGGATTGCTGTCAGGAGAGCGACGGCGGTGTCGCGCTCGTGGTGACCAGTGCGGAACGCGCGCGTGATCTGCGGCAGCCGCCGGCGATCATCACCGCGGCCGCCCAGGGCGCGGCCTATAACGGCGAGATGATGACCAGCTACTACCGCGACGACATCACCGGCCTGCCCGAGATGGGTGTGGTGGCCAACAGGCTGTGGCGCGACTCGGGCCTCAAGCCGCAAGACATCCAAACCGCATTCATCTACGACCATTTCACGCCGTTCGTGTTCACCCAGCTCGAGGAGCTCGGCTTCTGCGGCCGCGGCGAGGCCAAGGACTTCGCCACCGTCGAGCGGCTGTCGCTGGGCGGGGAGCTGCCGATCAACACCAACGGCGGGCTGCTCGGCGAGGCCTACATCCACGGCATGAACGGCATCACCGAGGGGGTGCGCCAGGTGCGCGGCACGTCGTACAACCAGGTCGACAACGTCGAACACGTGCTGGTCACTTCCGGCACCGGGGTGCCCACCAGCGGGCTGATCCTGGCACCGGCGGACTGATCCTCAATGACCCAGGCCACTGCGACCGACACCCGCGAGCTGATCGTGGAATCTGCCTACGCCTGCTTCCGCAAGCAGGGACTGCAGAAGGCGACGATCGTCGATGTCGCCCGGACGGCCGGCGTTTCGCGCAGCACCATCTACGAGTACTTCAGCGACAAGGCCGCCATCATCGAGGCGTGCGCCGAATACGCTTCCGAACGGTTCTACGGCGAGATGTCCAAAGCCATGGACCGGGGCAGCTCGCTCGAGGAAAAGCTGAGCCAGGCCGCCGTTTTCGTGACCCAGGCTCGGCGGTCCATCGCGTCCGAGAAGTACTTCGACGAAGACGCCATCAGCCTGCTGCTGACCAAAGATGCCGCGGTGTTGCTGCGCGAATGCGTCGACTTCTTCGCGCCCTACCTGTCGGCTGCGAAGCTCACCGGGGAGGTGCGCAAGGACCTCGACGTCCAAGCCGCCGGTGAATGGTTTGCGCGCATCCTGTTCTCGCTCTTCAGCACGCCGTCCTCGACGCTGGACATGGATGATCCCGAGGCGGTGGCCGAGTTTGTGCGGGCGTACGCGGTGCGCGGCTTCGCCGGCGAACGCGCTCGACCCAGGCGCGCCCACTGAGTCGCTCGATTCGCGCACTCGAGACGCCGCCCGACCGCGGCCGGCAGGCGGTAATCCCTTGTGTCACTTTAGCTTCAGTAGTCACAACCGGGTCATTTTTGTCGGTGGGTGTTCGTAGAGTTTGAGGCATGGGCGCCAGTAGTCGTGAGGAGATCGTCGAGGTCTTCGACGCGCTCGATGGCGATGTGGACCGCTTCTGCGAGTTGTCCTTTGAGGTGTTCACCACCCCGGAGCGGTTGCGCGCGTTGGAGCGCCTGGAACGCGTGACCCGCCGGCTGCGCGCACCTGAGCACGCCTTGATCAACCAGCTCGACGCGCAGGCCAGTGCCGAAGAGTTGGGCGGCTCGCTGCGCTCGGGGCTGGCCGACCGGTTGCGCATCACCAAGGCCGAGGCCGGGCGGCGCATCGACGAAGCCCGGGACCTTGGGGAGCGCCGGGCGCTGTCGGGTGAGCCGTTGGCGCCGCAGTTGAGCGCGACCGCGGCCGGCCAACGCGACGGGCTCATCGGCGATGGGCACGTCAAGGTGATCCGCGGATTCTTTGCTCAGCTGCCGGTTGAGGTGGACGTGTTGACCCGGCTCGCCGCCGAGGCCGACCTGGCCGGAAAGGCCGGCGGGTATCGCCCCGACGAGTTGGCCAAATACGCCCAGCGGATCGTGGATTGGCTGCATCCTGACGGGGAATTCAGCGACGCCGAGCGGGCCCGCAAGCGCGGGATCACGCTGGGCAGCCAGGAATTCGACGGCATGTCACGCATCAGCGGTCTGGTGACCCCGGAATTGCGGGCCGCCATCGAGGCCATGCTGGCCAAGCTGGCCGCCCCGGGGGCGTGCAATCCCGACGATGACACACCGGTGGTCGACGCGACACCGGACGAGGACGCGGTGCGCCGCGACACCCGGTCGGCAGCCCAACGCAACCACGACGGATTGCTCGCCGGACTGCGCGGACTCTTCGCGTCGGGGGAACTGGGCCGGCACAACGGCTTGCCGGTGTCGATCGTGGTGACCACCACGTTGAAGGACTTGGAGGCCGCCGCCGGCAAGGCCCTGACCGCCGGCGGCACGCTGGTGCCCATGTCGGATGTGATCCGCTGGGCCGGCCACGCTCACCATTATCTCGCGATTTTCGACGACGGCCGGCCGCTGGCGCTGTACCACACGAAACGACTGGCCTCCCCCGCACAGCGAATCATGCTGTACGCCAAGGACCGTGGCTGTACCAAACCGGGTTGCGACGCCCCCGCCTACCACAGCCAAGTCCACCACGTCCGCGGCTGGACAACCACCCGCCGCACCGACATCGACGACCTCACCCTGGCCTGCGGTCCCGACAATCGGCTCGCCGAAAAAGGCTGGATCACCCGGACCAACGCCCGGGGCGAAACCGAATGGATCCCACCACCCCATCTCGACCGCGGCCAACCGAGAACCAACAGCTTTCACCACCCCGAAAGGCTCCTGGCACCCAACGATGATGAGGACCCGTAGCTGCTGATGTGAGGACAGCCCTAGTGACCGCGCCGCGCCAGCGCCCGCAAGAAGAACGTCAGGTTGGCGGGCCGCTCGGCCAGCCGGCGCATGAAGTAGCCGTACCACTGGGTGCCGAACGGCACGTAGACGCGCACCCGGTTGCCGCATACGGCCAACCTTCGCTGCTCGCCATCGCGGATGCCGTACAGCATCTGGTACTCGAAATCGGTTGCGGCCCGGCCTGCTTCGCTCGCCAGCGCGGGGACCGCCTCGATGATCGCCGGGTCGTGTGAGGCCACCATCGGATAACCCGAGCCGGCCATCAACACCCGCAGACACCGCAGGTACGCCCCCGTGACGGCGGCCGGGTCGCGGTAGGCCACCGCCGCCGGTTCGTCGTAGGCGCCCTTGCACAACCGGATCCGTGCCCCGGCCGCCGCGAATTCCTCGCAATCGCCCAGTGTGCGCCGCAGGTAGGCCTGCAAAGCCACGCCCAGCCAACCGAATTCGGGCCGCAGGTCGCGCACGATGCGCAGCGTCAAGTCCGTCGTCGTGTGGTCTTCGGCGTCCACCGTCACCCACACGCCGGCCCGCTGCGCCGCTTCGCAAATCGCGAAGGCATTCTCCCGGGCGATCTTCTCGCCGTCGCGATCCAGCGACTGCCCCAGGGCCGACAACTTCAGCGACACCTCGAGCGGCCGGACGGCGTCCTGATCGCCGAACCGGGCCAGGTGATCGATCAGATCCAGGTAGACCCGCACGGCCGCGCCGGCGGCGTCGGCGTCGGTGACGTCCTCACCCAGATAATCGATGCTGACATACCGACCCGAGGAGCGAAGCGCCGCAACGCTGTCCAGCGCGCTGTCGATCGTCTCGCCCGGCACGAACCGCCGCACCACCTTGCGGGTGACCGGCAAGCGTTCGGCGGCGTGCCGCAGCCCGTCGCCCCGGCCGGCCGCCAGGATCACCGGACGCAGCGTGTTGGCGAACAGTCCGGCCATCAGTCGGCCGCCATGTGCGGATACGCATGATGGGTCGCCGGAACAAACGTCTCCTTGATGGTGCGGGCCGACGTCCAGCGCAACAGGTTCAGCACCGATCCGGCCTTGTCGTTGGTGCCCGAGCCACGTGAACCCCCGAACGGCTGGCGCCCGACGACCGCGCCGGTGGGCTTGTCGTTGACGTAGAAGTTCCCGGCCGCGAAGCGCAGGCGGTCCTGCGCGACCAGCACGGCCTCGCGGTCGTCGGCGATGACCGCGCCGGTCAGCGCGTACCGCGACCCGGTGTCGATCACGCCGAGGATTCGTTCGTAGTCGTCGTCGGGGTACACATGCACCGACAGCAGTGGACCGAAGTATTCCGTGGCGAACGCTTCGTCGGTCGGATCATCGGACAGCAGCACCGTGGGACGTACGAAATAGCCAGCGCTGTCGTCGTATTCGCCGCCCACCGCGATGGTGACGTGGGCCACGCTCTTGGCCCGCTCGAGGGCCTTGACGTTCTTGGCGAACGCGCGACGGTCGATCAGCGCGCCGCCATAGTTGGTGAGGTCGGTGACGTCGCCGTAGCGCAGCGCCGCGGTCTCGCCCAGGAAGTCGTCGCCCATCCGCCGCCACACCGAATGCGGGATGAACGCCCGCGAGGCCGCCGAGCATTTCTGCCCCTGGTAGTCGAACGCGCCACGAATCAGGGCGGTGCGCAGCACGTCTGGCCGCGCCGAGGGGTGCGCGACTACGAAGTCTTTGCCACCGGTCTCGCCGACCAGCCGCGGATAGCTCTGGTAGCGGCCGATATTGGCACCGACCTGCTGCCACAGGTGCTGGAAGGTGGCCGTCGATCCGGTGAAGTGGATGCCGGCCAACCGTGGGTCGGCCAGGGCCACGTCGGAAACCGCGAAGCCGTCGCCGGTGACCAGGTTGATCACCCCGGGCGGCAGCCCCGCGGCCTCGAGCAGCTGCATCGTCAGGTAGGCCGATAGGGTCTGCGTGATCGACGGCTTCCACACGACGGTGTTGCCCATCAGCGCCGGCGCGGTCGGCAGGTTGCCGGCGATCGAGGTGAAGTTGAACGGCGTGATCGCATAGACGAATCCGTCCAGCGGGCGGTAGTCGCTGCGATTCCATTCCCCGGGCCCGCTGATCGGTTGCTGCGCCAGGATCTGGCGCGCGAAGGCCACGTTGAAGCGCCAGAAGTCGATCTGTTCGCAGGGCGAGTCGATCTCGGCCTGGTAGGCGGACTTGGATTGGCCGAGCATGGTCGCGGCGGCGATCTTCTCCCGCCACGGGCCGGCCAGCAGGTCGGCGGCCCGCAAGAATACCGCCGCGCGCTCGTCGAAAGGCATTGCCGCCCAGGCGTTCTTCGCGGTCATCGCGGCGTCGATCGCCGCCGCCGCATCGGCGTGGACGGCGTTGGTCAGGGTGCCCAGCTTGGCGGCATGCCGGTGCGGCTGGACGACGTCGATGCGGTCACCGTCACCCATCCGGTGTCTACCGCCGATGACGTGCGGGAGGTCGATCGGGTGGTCGGCCAGCGCGACCAATTCGGCGCGCAGCCGGCCGCGTTCCGGGGATTGCGGCGGATAGTCATGGACCGGCTCGTTGGCCGGCAGCGGCACCTGGGTTATCGCGTCCATGCTGCCAGGATCCTCGCCCGTCGCCGCTCCGCGAGTTAGCCAATCGGACAGGACAGCGGCCATGGGATAGTACGATCGAACAATGGCCGGTGTGGGGCTGGGTCAGCTGTTGCTCGCGCTGGACGCGACCCTGGTCAGCCTGGTGCAAGCGCCGCGGGGCCTGGACCTTCCGGTGGGCTCGGCGGCGCTGATCGACAGCGACGACGTGCGGCTGGGGCTGGCGGCGGCCGGGGGCTCGGCTGACGTGTTCTTCCTGCTGGGAGTGGCCGACGACGAGGCGCTGCGGTGGATGGACAAGCAGGCCCGCGAGCGCGTACCGGTGGCGATCTTCGCCAAGGAGCCGTCGAGCGCGCTGGCGAGCGCGGCGGTCGGGGCCGGCTCGGCGGTGGTGGCCGTCGAACCGCGGGCCCGTTGGGAGCGGCTTTACCAGTTGGTCAATCACGTCCTGGAACACCACGGGGACCGCGCCGATGCGACGGAGGACTCGGGCACCGACCTGTTCGGCTTGGCGCAGTCGCTCGCCGACCGCATCCACGGCATGGTCAGCATCGAAAACGCGCAATCGCACGTGCTGGCCTATTCGGCCTCCAACGACGAAGCCGACGAGTTGCGCCGCCTCTCCATCCTGGGCAGGGCGGGGCCGCCCGAGCACCTCGAATGGATCGGTCAGTGGGGCATTTTCGATGCGCTCCGGGCGAGCGATCAGGTGGTGCGCGTGGCCGAGCGTCCGGAGTTGGGCCTGCGCCCGCGGCTGGCCGTCGGGATGTACCGGCCCGCGGCGGACGCACGGCGACCGCCGGAGTTCGCGGGCGCCATCTGGGTGCAGCAGGGCGCCCAACCGCTCGCCGACGACGCCGAGCAGATGTTGCGCGGCGCGGCGGTGCTGGCCGCGCGCATCATGGCGCGGTTGGCGGCCCGGCCCTCCACACAGGTGCTGCGGGTGCAGCAGCTGTTAGGTCTGGACGCCGGCGAACCCGACGTGGCCGCTCTCGCGCGCGAACTCGGCGTCGCCGCCGACGGCGACGCCGCGCTGATCGGCTGGGACCCAGCGGACGGTACGGCCCGTAACGCACGCCTACTCGACGTAATGGCGCTGAGCGCCAGTGCTTTTCGGCGGGACGCCCAGCTCGCCTCGCGTGGATCCCGAATCTATGTGCTGCTGCCCCAGACGCAGACCCGTCCGGTCACCTCGTGGGTCCGCGGCACCATCGCGGCGATGCGCACCGAGCTCGGGGTGCAGCTGCGGGCCGCCATCGCCGCTCCCGTCGCCGGTCTTGCCGGAATCGCCGCTGCGCGAACCGAGGTGGACCGCGTGCTGGACAGCGCTGCGCGCCATCCCATTTCGCTTCCGCAGGTGACGACGCCGGCCGAGGCGCGCACCACGGTCTTGCTCGACGAGATCCTCACCCTGGTCGGCCGCCACGACCGATTGGTCGATCCGCGCATCGTTGACCTGCGCTCCCGGGAGCCGGTGCTGGCCGCGACCCTGCGGGTCTATCTGGACAGCTTCGGCGACATCGCCACCGCCGCGCGCTCGCTGCACGTTCATCCCAACACGGTTCGCTACCGCGTGCGGCGCATCGAGAAGTTGCTGTCGACTTCGCTGGCCGATCCCGAGGTGCGGCTGCTGTTTTCGCTGGGCTTGCGGCTCCCGGGTGGACCCCAGGCAAGACGGTAACCTAACGGCCATGCCGAACGCGTCCGTGCGCGACCTGCTGCGCGAACGCGTGGGTCTGAGCCCGCCGATGTCGCGATCCGGTATCCCGACTACGAGCACGATTGGGCGGGCGTCACCGAGACGTTGACGTGGGCGCAGCTCTACCAGCGGACCCTGAACGTGGCGCACGAGCTCCGGCGGCACGGCGCCGTCGGCGACCGGGCTGTCATCCTCGCTCCGCAGGGCCTGGCCTACATCGTGGCGTTCCTAGGGGCGATGCAGGCCGGGTTGATCGCGGTGCCGCTGTCCGTGCCGGCCCCCGGTTCGCACGACGAACGGGTGAGCGCCCTCCTGGCCGACACCACGCCCACCGTCGTCCTCACCACGTCCGCGGCCGCCGGAACCGTTACCGAGTACCTTGGCCGGCCGGGGCCGGCCACCGCCGCGGCCGTCGTCGAAATCGACGCACTCGACTTGGACGACGCGGGCGCGCCGAGCATCCGGATCAGCGCCCCCCAAACGGCGTACCTGCAATACACGTCCGGTTCGACTCGTCTCCCGGCCGGGGTGATGATCTCGCACCGGAATCTTCAGGCGAACTTTCAGCAGCTGGTGGCCGACTATTTCGTCGAAGCCAACGGCGTCCCGCCGCGGGATACCGCCGTGGTGTCGTGGCTGCCCTTCTACCACGACATGGGCTTCGTGCTCGGCGTCATCGCGCCGATCCTGGGCGGCTATCGCGGTGACCTGACCAGCCCGGTCGCCTTCCTGCAGCGGCCGGCGCGGTGGATCCACGCGATGGCGAACGGTGGCCCGGTGATGTCGGCGGCGCCCAACTTCGCCTTCGAGTTGGCCGTCCGAAAGACATCGGATGCCGATCTGGAAGAAGTCGATCTGGGCAATGTGTTGGGCGTCATCAGCGGCGCCGAGCGCATCCATCCCACCACGCTGGACCGGGGCGCCGCGGAACGGTGTGCGGCGGAGGCCGGCTCGCCGCTCCTCAGTTACGGCATGCCGAGGTCACCGAGGGTGCGGATCGTGAACCCGGACACCTGCAGGGAATGCCCGCCGGGTTCGGTCGGTGAGATCTGCGTCCACGGCGACAACGTGGCAGGTGGCTACTGGCAGAAGCCGGAGGAGACCGAGCGCACCTTCGCTGGCATCGTGGCCGACCCGTCGCCGGGCACGCCCGGGGGGCCGGGTCGCGGCGATCTCCGTCGCGGTTGATGAGACCGAAAAGCTGGTGACCATCATCGAATTGAAGAAGCGCGGCGATTCCGACGAGGAGGCGCTGCGCCTGCTCGAGGTCGTCAAAAACGACGTCACCGCCGCGATTTCGAGCTCGCACGGTTTTCAATGTCGCCGATCGCGTGCTGGTACCACCGGGGTCGATCCCCACCACGACCAGCGGCAAGATCCGGCGGGCCGCCTGTGTCGAGCAGTACCACCGGCGGCAGTTCACCCGGTTGGACGCCTGACCCCCTTACGACGCCCGGGTGCTCCGGTCATCGGGCGCGGCGCCGACAGGTTCGGCCGCCGGGGTTTCCTCGCCAGGGACGGACGAGTCTTCTTCGGGCGCAGCCGGTCTCAGCAATGGCCAGCCTTTACGCAGAACGTAGTCGAGCCAGGCACCCGCGAGCTGCGACGTGAGCACGGCCGCGACCACCAGCGTCGTGTAGAACTTCGAGCTGATGATGCCGGCGTCGAAAGCGACACTGGCAAGCACGATTCCCGGGCCGCCCCTTGCGTTGGTGGTGATCCCGAGGTTGACCAGTTCCAGGCCCCGGAAGCCGGCGAACCGCCCGGCGAGTGCCACCGACAACATTTTCACCACGCAGGTGCCGACGATGAAGATGGCGATCATCGGCAGTGAGACGCCGCGGATCAGGTCCAGCTTCAGGCCGACGATCGCGAAGTAGACCGGAATGAAGAAGGCGAAGGAAACCTTGCTGATCGCGTCGATCGAGTCCTCGAAGATCGCGCGTTCGTTGTCCACGAGCGCGAAGCCGGCGAGGAAAGCCGCGAACACCAGATTGACATCGAGCGCCCCGGCAACCGCGCAGTACGCCAGCAGGATGGCGATGGCATAACCGGTGGGCGAGTGCTGCGCGAGAACGTTCCAGCGCGCCTTGTTGAACGCCTTGATCACGCGGGGAACCACCGTCAGTCCGAGGGCGAAATAGGCCACCGTTATCAGCAGGTGCAACCCCATCTGCCAGGGATGCAGATGGGATTTCGCGGCGATGGAGGTCGCGATCGCCAGCGCCAGCCACAACACGATGTCCTCGAGTACGGCGACTCCGAGGATCAGCCGCGCGAAACGGGTGTCCAGGATTTTGAGGTCGGCGAAGATCTTCGACACCACGGGCACCGAGGTGACGGCGACGCCCACCGCCAGGATGATGATGAGCGACACGCGGTTGCCCTGCGGTCCGGCCAGGCTCGGACCAATCAACTGGGGCCCGAAAGCCAGCCCCAGGAGGAACGGAATGCCCGTGCCCACGATGACCAGCCAACTCACCGTCCGCCGCTCACCCTTGCCGAACAGTTGCTGCACCTCCGCCCCCGACACGAACATCAGCAGCAGCAGCCCAAGCCAGTAGACGAAGCTCAGGATGTGGGTGTTGTGCCTGGCGGTGCCGATCAGGTGCTCCACGAAAGGCAGCCGGCCGAGCAGCGCGGGGCCGAGCACGATGCCGGCCAGGATTTCGCCGACGACTTTCGGCTGGCCCAGCTTCAGAAACACATAACCCAGCAATTGGGCGAGCCCGACAAGCGCGAAAAGGACGCAAATCACCGCCGTCAGTTGGGAATTCGACACTAGATACTCCTCATATTATTGGGAACACTCCGGCCAGCGCGGCCGCGGCCGGTGACCCAACGTTGATAAAACTGATAAGCGAGCGTCAGTGCTCCGGCCCCGATAGCCACGGAAATCGGGTATTCGATACTGGGTGAATTGATCACCAAAGGAAGAAGCCCCACCGCCAGCGCGGGCGGCATGCGAAGCCGCAGGAGGCGCAGTGCAACAATCCCGAACGCCATTCCGCAGGCCGCCGCGACCCCGCCGCTGCCGAACAGGCTGACGGCGCCCCAGCCCGCAACCGCGTTCAGAACGCACACGCCCGGCAGCGCCAGCGGCTTACCGGCCCAGGGACACGCTGTGGGGTGGGCGAACATCTCGTAGGCGATGACGATGAGCGGAGGAAACAGGATGGGCCGCAAACCCGACGCCGTGGCGCACAACGCCATCACGGTCACAAACGCGAAGAAGGGCAGAATCCAAGCGTTTCCGGTGGCCGGCGACTCGAGAACGTCGTCGACGCTCGGCTTCGAAATGTCACGCTCCGGATATTTTCGCCGGCAATGCCGTTGCCACGGCAATAAAAGGGCAACCAGGACGACCAGGCTCAGTGCCACAGAAGCGGGATACAGCCAGCTCTTGACGCCTAGGAAAAGCGGTAGCACCCCGGCCGCGATCGCCGGGGCGATATTGGATTTGAGTAGCCCGAGAAGAAGCACGCACGCGGTGACGATCAGCAGAATGGCCAGAATGCCGAACGGAAACAGTCGCGCGACCGAAACACCGATGACCGCCCCCATCGCCGGCGTGACGACGAGCCGCCCCGGCTGACTGGCCCACTTACCCCACGGGCGGGTCAGCGTGTCGTAGGCGAGCGCCGCAAGCCCGGGGAAGAACAGGTAATGCCAGCCGTTGCAGTGCGCTGCCACCACTATGTAGACCAGGGCCACCCCCTCCATCAGGAGGCGATCACGGAACAGCAGACTTCGATCAGCCATGGATTCGCCGATGCCCGAACAGCATCGCGGGACTCCGCGCACCGGCGAAGTCCCGCGACACGGTGACGTCGTTTCGCGCTGACTCAGCCGGCTGACCGGGTTTCGCCCGTTTCCAGCCAGTGGGCGCACTCCGGACCCAGCTTCTCCAGGGCAACACGATCGAAGCGCTCGACCTGCTCCGGCGTCAGCTCATTGCGGTGGTCGCGCTTCAGCCCCTTGTGGAAGAAGGCCTTGGCGCTGGACATGTGCGATCCGCCGAACGGCGCCATCTTCTCCGCCCGCTCGCTCATGTAGTCGAAGGAGCAGTGCTCGACGATCAGGTCCATCCGCAGCGAAGTCGGGTCGATGGAGAAGAACTCCGCCAGCCGGGCGATCTGGCCCCGAAGATCCCTCTTCAGCTCCCCGTAGTGGAGCAGCAGCACGTTCGGCTCGTTGCGCAGCGCCCACCACGACTTCATGATGTCGAGCAGGTCGCAGCACTGGTAGCCGTTGGTGTCCAGCCAGAGGTCGAAGAATTCCTGCATGTCCTCGGGAATCACCAAAGGTGTTGGGTCGCCGGACCATTCGGCATGGATCTTGTTGATCGTCTCCATGGTCTTCGGATTGAAGTTGTAGAGGTAGTTGTGGAAGCTGATGCCGAGGTCTTTGCCGTTGCGCCCGACGAACACGTAACGGGCCTCGGGGGCGATCGGCACGGCGTCGGCAGGCAGATGCGATTTCATGACCCGCCGCATTCCGGCCTCTCGTTGCTCCTTCAGGACTTTGAGCATCCCGGCGTGATCACCCCAGCTGGAATCCAGCCACGGCGAGGTGTCCGAGAGCCCACCCTCCGGCTCCTCGCCGTTGTGGAGAATCTGCTGGACGATTCTCTGGGTCCAGGTGGTGCCGGCTTTGAACGGGTCCGCGACGACGATGTCGCTTTCGACGAAGCCGCCCTGGGCCAGGAAGTCCTCCCAGACCCTGGAATCCGAGAGGTAGTCCCGCAGGACTCTGGTCGGAGCGAGAAGTTGGTTTTCCACCGTGAGTGTGCCTTCCGTAAGAACAGTTGATAAACGTCTTCACACGCTCTGGCCAGCAACTAGGCCCGGCCTGCCGGGTCCGGAAATGACGCCCTTTGCGAACCTCGGCACTACCTTTCCGAGAGTTCGGCAGACAGTTGCTATCCAGTTGGTCGAACGGGTCACGCGCGGCCCCCCGTGAAAGCAAGGCGCGCTGACCTCGAGCCTTCTAGACACATCCGGCCGCGCAGCAAGCCCGCATGTCGTCCGCGCCTATTTAAACTCGTGATGATTCAAATTATGGGATGGGGAGCTGGCAACTTCCTGTGCTGCGGTTGGATTCTTCCTGTCCTTTTTCCAGCAAACCGGTGGTCACCCACCAGCCCGCAGTGTCGCCGCCCAGCTACCGCACAGCGTTACGCCGGGCACGCAACGAACTGCCCACGGCGAAACATCCGCCGAGCGTTGGCTCACGGGAAAGCCGCCTATGCAGCCGCTGCCTGTCTGCACTCACAACTGTTGAACTGCAAGTGTTTCGCTTAGACCGAGCCGTGGCGCGGTCGTGAGCCGCATTCGGGAACGGGAGCCCCACCCCCACAGCGCACAGGCGGACCATCGCGGCGCCTGCCCGCCGTCGCGGCCGGATCCGTCAGCAAACGAATTCTCTCGTCGCGCGAAAGCGCCGACCGGTGACTGGGCTATCCAAATCACCGGTCGGCGCTAGTTATCGTCTGGTATCCTACCCAGCCTCAGCAGCTATGCCGTCAGGCTTGCGCCTCCTCGAGAAAGCGGCCCATCACATCGGGACCGGTGGAATGCATGTTGATTGACAGTTCGAGCAGCCGGTCCTTCGCCTTCTTGGGAAGCAACTCGATGGACTTCGTCGTGGCGGAGTCGTACTTGGCTCCGGGGAAGCGCTGCAGCACGACGTCCTTTTGCTCTTCGGTCGTGTAGATCTCCAGCAACCTCATGCCGGCGAAGGCTTCCTTGGCCGCGTCGGCCATTCCGGCCTTTTGCAGCGCCTCGAGCCTTTCCTCGTTGATCCAGACGTTGACCTTGATCGTCTTCTCCGTGGTGCTCATGACTCCTCCAATTGGTTCAGCGTGAACACCGGGCGCCGGGTCTTGAGGTATTCCTCGGTCACGAACGGTGAACCCTCTCCGTACTTGGCGGCGGTCTCCATCACGACTTCGAAAACCTCGTGCCGCATCACCTTCTGCGTCGGCTTGACCTCGTCGGTCAGAATGCTTCTGATCAAGCTGCCGCTGAAGCTCTGCGCCTTGGAGTCGTGGCCGCACAGGGCCGAGTTGGTGACCTCCAAGCATTCCGGGCAGTACCAGTTCTCCCTGAGGAACACCGGTTTGATGCCCAGCTCGGTCCTGTGCTGCTTGAGCAGGTTCTGGGCGTCGTAAGGATCGTAGAAATCACCCACGCCGGCGTGGTCGCGCCCGAACATGTGATGGGTGCACCCGAGGTTCGTCCGCAGGATCGCGTGGAAGATCGCCTCCCGGGGCCCCGCGTACCGCATGTCCCAAAGCGTGAAGGACACCATGTGGACGTTGTCGCGGAAATACCCGCTGGTCCGAAGGGCGTTCTGCGCCAAAAGGATTGCCTCGTCGATGTAGTCGCCGACTCGCTTCTGGCCGATGATGGCGTTCACCAGCACACCGGTATTGAGGTTGTCGACGGGCATGTCCTCGTTCGCGGCCAGCCACGCCTGCTTCATCAACGCTTCGTGCCCGGTGTGCGGCACGTTCCTGGTCTGATGGGCGACCGCATGCTTCCAGTCCCGCTCGGCCAACGCCTCCATGTGCTGTCTGGGAGTGAGCCAGAAGCTTTTGAACGGCTCGTTGAAAACCGGCTCGTTGATGAGCGTGATGTCGCCCCCGATGAACCGGTTCTTGTAAGCCAGCGTCTTCTTCACGCCGGGGTGCCGGGGATCGGAAGTGCCGTATGTCTTCTCGGCCATCCGGGCGAGGTCGTACTCGTATATCTCGGATATCTCGAAGATGGCCATGGGAGCGTCGAGATATTCGAGGACTACGCGGTCGCCCGCTTTGATATTCAACTTCGCGATGTCGTCAGCGGACATATCGAAGACGATCGGGATGCTCCACAGCGTTCCGTCCGGAAGCTGCATCCTGTCCAGGGTCCCGTCGACCTCCTGGCGGCCCATGAATCCCGTCAGCGGAGTGAAGAAGCCGTAGGACAGGCTGATCACTTCGTGCGCAGTCGCCTTCGAGATGGGAACCCGCGGCATACCTTTGATCTGGCCGGCGGCATTCTCGGTGGATATCCGTTCCACAATGGGATTTCCATTGTGTCCCTTGTAATTCATGATGACCTCGTTCTCTTGACTGTGTACTCGACGATTCGTTGTTTCGGCGCGCTGGGCTGGCACCGGCCAGCGCGGCTTGTCAAACTTCAACCATTCCTTCCCGGGGATCTTCGCTGCGATCCAGCACGGGGATCACGCCCACCTGCTCGAGATGGAGAACGACTTCCAAGGCCAGCGCCTCCGCCGGCTTCTCGCCGCCTTCGAGTCGCAATTCCGGCCGTGCCGGCGCCTCGTACGGGTCATCAATCCCGGTGAAACCCTTGATCTCCCCGGCCCGGGCCTTCTTGTAAAGCCCCTTGGGATCGCGCTGTTCGCAAATCTCGATGGGGGTGTCGATGAAGATCTCCAGGAAATCTCCGTCGTCCAGCGTTGCGCGAACCGCGTCGCGATCGCGGCGGTAGGGACTGATGAACGCCGTCAAGGCGATGACGCCGGCCTCGCAGAACAGCTTCGAAACCGCGCCGATACGCCGGATGTTCTCTTCTCGATCCTGGGCGGAGAAGCCCAGACCGAACCGTTGGGCGAACTCGGCCCCGTGACGGTCTTCGAGGATCCCCGGCCCGGCATTGAGCCCATAGCGGACGTTATCCCCGTCCAGCAGAAAGCTGCGCACCCCCCGCTCGTACAGCTTTTGCTCGACGAGGTTGGCGACCGTGCTCTTGCCGCTGCCGCTCAGCCCGGTGAACCAGATGACGCATCCTCGGTGACCGTTGAGTTTCTCGCGTTCACCACGACTTATGTTGTGTTCGTGCCAGGTGATGTTGTTCGACATTTCTAGCTCCTCATGGGATGTATGGGATGTGAATTGACCGTGGATATCTCATGGATGCCCGCCCCCGTTGCTTCACGTCTTGACCGTCTCCTCCGCCGTTGGTTGCTGCGACGCCGCCGAGATCGACGCGTAGTTGGCCTGGGGTCGCACGTAGCGGGCCCAGACCAGCAGTGCCGCCGCGACGTAACAAGCCAAGAAGATGCAGAACGCTGGGGTTTCGGTGCCTTCGGTGTCATAGGACTGCCGTAGCGCCAGGTCGATTCCCACCCCGCCGAGCGCACCGAAGGCCCCGGCGAAACCGATCAACGCCCCCGACCGCACGCGGGCCCAGTGATGGCGTTCGCCGTTGCCGAGGCCCAACGCACGACCGCGCTCCTCGAATACCGACGGAATCAGCTTGTAGACAGCTCCTTTGGCCGCACCGCAGAAGATGAACAGCGCGATGAAGCCGACGATGTAGCCGGCCAAGGTCATTCCCGTGACCGCGGCACCGCGTTCCTCGGCGAAATCGGCCTGCATGCTGACCCCGACCAGGAACGCGCCGGCAACGATCGCGGCGACGAAGACGGTCAGGGTGACCCGGCCACCGCCGAAGCGGTCGCTCACCTTGCCGCCGACTATGCGCGCCAGCGATCCGAGCAGTGGCCCGGTGAATGCGATTTCGGCTGCGTGCAGCGACGCCTGGCCGTGGCTTTCCCCGGCCGCCGTGAAGTTGTGCGCCAGCACCTGGCCGAATGCGAACGCGAAACCGAGGAACGACCCGGACGCGCACATGTAAAAAAACGAGATCGCCCACGAGTCGGGCACCGAGATGATGGAGCGCAAGTTGTCCAACGACAGTCCGGTGCGGTGCGCGACGACGTTGTCCATGAACAGCGCGGCACCGATACCGCCGATGGCGAGCAGCACCAGGTAGATCGCGCACACCCAGTACGGCGCCTCGTGCCCCACGGTGGCCAGCACCACCAGCCCGACGGCCTGAATGCTGGCCGACCCGAGATTGGCCATGCCGCCGATGAGACCGAGCGTGAACCCTTTGAGCCGCTGGGGAAACAGGCCATCGACTTTGGCCAGCGACGCGGAGTAATTGCCGCCACCCAACCCGGTCAGCGCGGCGCACACCAGGTACGGCCACAGGGGCAGGCCGGGATGGGCCAACAGCACCATCGCCCCCGTGGTGGGGATGAGCAGCACGGCCGCCGAGAACATCGTCCAGTTGCGTCCGCCGAACCAATTGGCGGCCATCGCATAAGGGATGCGCGCGAGCCCGCCGACAAGGGATGCGGTGGCACCTATCAGCAGCTTGTCGCCGGTCGAAAAGCCGTAGACCGACTCAGGCATGAACAGCACCATCACCGACCACAGGTACCAAATCGAGAATGCGACATGGACGTTCACGACCTGCCAGAACAAATTTCGGCGAGCGATGGCGCGATTTCCGTTGTCCCAGGCCGCGGCGTCTTCCGGATCCCAGACCGCGATGTGATGCGAACGCGCCACGCGATATCTACCTTTCGCAGACGATGTTGTCGCGCCCCCTGGGCCACCCTGACGGCTCAGGGAGTCCGGCCGGGTTGGGCTCGTCAACAGATCAGTGCTTGCCGATCCGAAAAGCATGCGGCCATTGCGCTTTCGTCGCAGAGCTGACCGAGTATGCCGCCGATCGCAGGTATCGGCGGAACCTGAACGGCCACTTGTCGTCCTCCACGTCTCGTACGAGTGCGCGCCTCGCCAGCCGGCGGTGCTGAACCTTCCGCAGGAACCGTTGGCCGCCGACGTCGACACGCAGTTACGGCTTATCCCACGCCTCCTCCGTCGAGTAAAACGCCAGTGTGAACACTTCACAACCTAAGATGGTCAATTTACAGGAGATTTACAGACAAAGCTCGGGGTCCCCATCGACCTGGAGACCCGGATCTGACTCCGGAACTCACGGCCCGCACTTTGGTGCGGCGCAGTATGAATCCCGAGCACCCAACGAGCGGTCAGGTGTTGACCGGCACCTCCTGGGTCGGCTGCAAAGACCCCGACACGAGCGTGGTCTGGGGCCGCGCGTAGCGCGCCCACGCCAAGATCGCGGCCCCGACGTAGCACACCAGGAAGATCCAGAACGCCGGGGTCTCGGTGCCGGCGCTGTCATAGGACTGCCGCAGGGCCAGGTTGATTCCCACGCCGCCGAGTGCGCCGAACGCCCCGGCGAAACCGATCAATGTCCCCGATCTCACCCGCGCCCAGTGTCGGCGTTCGGTCTCGCCGACGTTCAGTTCGCGACTGCGCGCATCGAAGACCGACGGGATCAGCTTGTACACCGAGCCCTTACCCGCGCCGGAAAAAATGAACAGCGCGATGAAGCCGACGATGTAGCCCACCATCGTGAAGAGCGTCACCCGCCCCCCCGCGTCGCGGGTGAGGTCGTCGTGGGTGCTGACGGCCACCAGGAACCCGCCGCTGACGATCATGCAGCCCAACAAGGTGGCGCTGACGCGGCCGCCACCGAAGCGGTCGCTCAGCTTGCCGCCGACCACCCGCGCCACCGACCCCAGCAGCGGTCCGGTGAAGGCGACCTCGGCGGCGTGCAGCGACGCCTGCGCGTGGCTTTGCCCGCTGGCGAAAAAGTTGTGCTGGAGCACCTGGCCGAAGGCGAACGCGAAACCGAGAAACGAACCGGAACAACACAGATAAAGAAGCGCGATCCCCCACGAGTCGGGCACCTTGAGGACGTCTTT
This sequence comes from uncultured Actinomycetota bacterium, assembly GCA_963820045.1. Classification (GTDB taxonomy): domain Bacteria; phylum Actinomycetota; class Actinomycetes; order Mycobacteriales; family Mycobacteriaceae; genus Mycobacterium. The sequence continues at coordinate 507,898 of CAWFYN010000003.1, read as the reverse complement.
GAGGTGGCTCATGTCGATGCGGTAATGGAGGTTGTCCATGAACAGCGCCGCGCCGACACCGGCGACGGCCAGCAGCACCAGGTATATCGCGCATACCATGTACGGCGCCTCATGCCCCACGGTGGCCAGCACGAAGAGGCCGACCGCCTGAATGGCCGCCGACCCGAGGTTTGCGATCCCCCCCGTCAGACCCAGGGCGAAGCCCTTCAGCCGCTGCGGGAAGAAGGCCTCGGCGGTGGACAGCGACGCCGAGTAGTTTGCGCCCCCCAGCCCGGTCAACGCCGCACACACCAAATACGGCCACAACGGCAGCCCGGGATGGGCCAGGAGCCAGATCGTCCCGGCGGTGGGAACCACCAGCACCGCCGACGAGAACACCGCCCAGTCGCGGCCGCCGAACCTGGCCCCCGCCATCGCGTATGGGATGCGCGCGACCGCGCCCACCAATGACGCGGTGGCGCCGATCAGTAGCTTGTCGCCGGTCGAAAACCCGTAGCTGGACACCGGCATGAACAGCACCATGACGGACCAGAGATACCAAATCGAGAACGCGACATGCGCGGTAGCGATCGACCAGATCAGGTTGCGCCGGGCGATGGCGCCGTTGCCGATGTCCCATGCAACGACATCCTCCGGGTCCCAATCTGAGATGCGTTGGCTACGCGTCATGCCTCGTTACCTTTCACTGACTTGGTCGGCAACCGTCGCGTCTCATAGCGGCCCGGTTGCGTTGGCGGGGTCGATGATTCAGGGATTAACGGTCACACCCCATTGCCACCAACTCTTTCCGCAGCTGTTCGACTGTGCATGTCGATCTGGCCCCAAGGCCTGCTTGGGGCCCCTTCGCATCGGAACATCCGCGAGGGCCGGCCACACTCGATCGCTTCCAACGGACCCATTGACCGTCCACGGCGACGGACAATCGACCCGGTCCAGCACCGTCACGCGCTGGAACCTGCTGGTGCGCGCCTGGCGGCAATGCGGTCTGGCCGACCGAAAGGTAGTCAAATCCTATTCTGCTCGTTCGACAACTCGAATCACTGATTTACAGGACATTTCCAGCCGATTTCACCGATACGTTCAGCTAGCAATTGGCCGGCCCAATAAATACAAGAAGCCCCGTTAGAAACTCACACGGCTTACCCATGGCAGGTGGGCGTGCACATCAAATTCGGCCAAGTTCGGGGCCCGGCAAGATAAGACGCTCCACTGCGCAAGCGGCGGCCGCCGCATCGCCGCGGCTGAGTCGCTCCGCGGCGGTGCGGAGCGCAAGGCCCGTTAGCTGTCACGAGCACCGGTGTTTGCAGCGCTTCAATCCGGGGGGACACGGGAGCGCGGCGTGAGCCGGAGCCCGCCTCTGGTCGCTTCCACCGCCAGTCGATCTTCGTCGCAATGCGCGGCGACCCCCAAGGCGATAGGGCGGCGCTGATGAGGAGATAGCGCCACAATCCGCAGTCGCGCAACACTTGTCACACCTAACTGGACGTACCGGTGAAGTTAGCTGGAAATCTCCTGTACATCAGCGATTTCGCGTTGTCGAATGGGCACTATTCAGTTTGACTGTCAAGTAGATAACTGCGTTGCTTATGCGGCATTACCGCAAGATGCAATGCGTGATGGCGGCGGGACCCGCCACAATTTGCACGTCATCGCCGACGGCCAACGGTCCCTTCAAAACAGACCAGTACCTGGCTGTCATTTGTGTGGCAGCCCATGACACGGAGGAAAAATGGCGCTTTGTTTTTCGTCCATGCCTAGGGCGCGTGACCGCCGCCTCGACCTCCTCACGAAGGCCCCGCTGCCCACGACAGGTAGCACGCGGCGATCCAGGGTTTCCGAGAGAACGGCGATCTGAGCCGGTCCGCCCGACCGGCATGCCGCGGCAGCTTCGCGGGCGGCCTGCACACGAAGGGGGAAGAACATGCTTGACTTCGGGGCGCTGCCGCCGGAGATCAATTCGGGCCGAATGTATTCCGGTCCCGGCTCGGGGGCGATGTTGGCCGCCGCCGCGGCGTGGGACGTCTTGGCCAATGGGTTGGAGTCGGCGTCGCGCGGTTACGCCTCGGTGATTTCGCAGTTGCAAGGCGAAAGTTGGTCTGGCGGTGCGTCAGCCGCGATGGCCAGCGCCGCCGCACCCTACGTGGCGTGGGTGAGTAACGCGGGCGTGAGCGCTGAACAGGCCGCGGGTCAGGCGCGCGCGGCTGCGGCGGCCTACGAGACCGCCTTTGCCGCCACCGTGCCGCCGGCACTCGTGACCGCCAACCGCGCCCAGCTGGAGGCGCTGGTGGCGACCAACGTCTTCGGGCAGAACACCGCGATGATCGGTGCGACCGAGGCCGCCTACGCCGAGATGTGGGCCCAAGACGCCGCTGCAATGTACGGGTACGCCGCGTCCTCCTCAGCTACCACCACGCTGACGCAGTTCAATGAGCCACCGCAGACCACCAATGCCGCCGGCCCGTCCGCTCAAGCCGCCGCGGCGGGGCAAGCCACGGGGACCTCAACCGCCGGGACCGCGCAGACAAGCCTGTCGCAGGTGATGTCGGCCGTGCCACAACAGTTGCAGACCCTCGCGGCGGGCGGATCTTCGGGCTCGTCGAGCTCTTCGGCCGCATCGGGGTCGTCGCTACTGAGTGGGGTCAGCAACTTCAACACGCTTACCGGTCCCGCGGGTTTGGCCTCGAACTTCAGCCGGACCGGGACGTCGGCGGGAAGCTTCATCACCGGCGCTTACCGGTCTGGCATCCAGGCGAGCAGCGGGGCTGCCAAGGCTGCGGCCGGCGCGGCCAAGGCGGCAAGCACCGCGGCGAGTCCAACAGGCCTGGGCGGTCCGGTACTCGCGAACGCAGGTAACGCCACGACGGTGGGCAGATTGACCGTGCCCCAAAGCTGGGCGGCGACCAATCCTGCGGCGACCACGGTTGCTGAGCCGCACTGGTTGTCCGACGCCGAACTCGAAGGCGGTCCATCCTGGCACGAAGGCCCCGCGACCAGCGTGTGGAACGGTGTGCCGGCGGCGGGCACGGGCCAATCGTCGTCCGGGCTGTTATCGCGTCCCTCGGTCAACAACGTGCTGCGGGTAACGCCGCGGCAATTCAAGATGCCCCGTCCTTCGGTAGGCGGGTAGCCGCCAATCGCACCCCGCAACCCGCGACAGGACCGCGGGACCGTTCGTTGCTGCGCGCGACGGCCGTCACACGGCCGAGAAAGGAACGCCGATGCTTGATTTCGGGGCGATACCGCCCGAGATCAACTCGGCCAGAATGTATTCCGGGCCGGGATCGGGACCGATGATGGCGGCCATGGCGGCATGGGACGCGCTGGCCGCACAGCTGGAGTTATACGTGGTCGGATATTCCTCGGTGATCGCCGACCTGGGTCAGAGCTGGGCGGGCGGCGCGGCAACGGCGATGGCTGGCGCCGTCGCACCGTATGTGGCGTGGGCGTCGGCGACCATGACGCTGGCTGAGCAATCCGCAGCTCAGGCCGGCGCGGCGGCGGCCGCCTATGAGATGGCTTTCGCCGCAACAGTGCCGCCATCGGTGGTCACGGCCAACCGCACCCAGCTCGCGATACTGATCGCGACCAATTTCTTCGGACAGAACATGGCGGCGATCGCAGCCACCGAGGCCGCGTACGCCGAGATGTGGGCCCAGGATGCCGCCGCCATGTACGGCTATGCTGCGTCCTCGTCGGCCGCGAGCGCCCTGACGCCGTTCAAGCCGCCGCCGCAGACCACAAACGCCACTGGACCATTCACCCAAAACGCCGCCGTGGCTCAATCCGAAGCCTCGACGACGGGACAGGCGCAATCAGTGGTGTCGCAGACGATGTCCGCTCTGCCACAACAAATGCAGGCCGCGGCCAGCGGTGGCACTTCGGGCAATTCTTCGTCAGGGTCCTCGTCAACGGGGACGTCATCGCTGCTCACCATGTTCAAGAACTTCAATACCCTTACCGGGCCAGCAAACCTGGGTGGACAGGCAAGTCGCACCGCTACCTCAGCAGGGAGCATGGGCACCGGACTTCGCCTAGCCGGCATACAGGCGGCCAAGAGTGCGGCAAAGGCCGCTACCGGTGGTGCCAACGCGTTGGGGTCCGGAGGTCTTCGCAGTTCGGTGAGCGTTGGCGTCGGCCGTGCGGCCACTGTCGGAAAGCTGTCCGTCCCGCCGAACTGGGCAGGAGCAAATCCCGCGGCCAGCACCCCCAGTGGACCACAACCGTTACCGGGGAACGGTTTTCGAGCCGTAACCGCAGCCGAAGCGCACCCACCGACCAACACGTTGGGCGGAATACCGACGGCGCGCACTGCAGATCGAGCCACGGGAGTCCCGGTCCTGCGCAACGGGCGCCGCAGCTTTACGATGCCCCGCCCCCTCTACGGCGGATAACCTCACACGCCGTATCACCGGACATCCCCCGAACACCGTCGTCTTCGGAAATGTTGGTGTCCGGTGCGCGTCGCCCACCCGAAGTCGCTCATCGCGTGGCGCTCGCTCGTGCGTCACGCCCGCAAGCCACCGGGCGGTGCCGCGGTCCGGATGGCGACCGTGCGGCTTCCGACACGGCCAATTCGTCGCACAGATGCTCCCCCAGATCACGGCGAGTCCGGTCCATAGTCGGACAACCGGCGGTCGGGATCGATTGTACGCCTTAGTAATAGGCTGACCTGGCCGGAGACCAGCCGCAGTCCCTCGACGGTCAGCAGCACCGTCGCGGTGAAACCCATGTTGCGACTGGCGCCGCACCGGCAAATACGTGGCCACGAATGCGCTAATTCTCCACGGTCGGTTTCATCACCCTAAAAACCCAGCGCAGGGGTCGGTCCGTCGATTCTCGTGCGCATTGCGACCCACCGGAAGTTCGTACGCGATAAGGCGGCGCGATTGCCGATGTTTGCCGCGCGCGGCCTATTCCGCTGTTCGGCACGGCATTATGTTTTGCTGCTTTCTTCGGGCTCGCCGGAGTCGACGGCCTTCGCGGGGTCCTCGATCACGTGATAGATCGGATCGACCATGGAGATGGGCCGGTCGCCGGCCTGGCCGGCCTTACCGGTGACACGCAACAGCTGCCCTGGCTGAATGTCGGCGCCCCCATGGCCCGGACGGAAAGTCACCGTCATTTCCCCGCTGTTGTCCCCGAGGACGACCTGTCGAAGGGTGCGCCCGCGTTCGGTGACGTCCTCGACTTGGTTGACGCGTCCTTCGACGGTGGCTCGTTGTCCCGAGATCAGACCCGCCACCATGATCACCGAGGCCGGCCGCTCGGGGTGTTCGTAGGCGTCCACCTTCTCGTCCTCACCCTTGGACACCCACGCTTCGAGCTTGTCGATCTCCTGCGCGATCCGCTGCTCGAATCTGTCGGGGTAGGCCTCCTTGATGCGCGACTCCACGTCGTAGGGCACGATGGTCGCCGCCGCGTCGGGCATGAGGCTCACCGCGCGGGAGATCTTGTCCGCGGTGCGGTCGTGCAGCAGCCGGCCCAGCAGCGGTGCATAGGTTCGGCGCGGCAGCAGCACCGTCACATTGGTGTTCGGTTGTTCCTCGCGCGCCTTGGCAACCAGTAGCTGGGCGGCCCGGGTGACCCGCCGATCCGGACAGTCCACCACCCGCAGCGGGGTGTCGAGATCAAAGTGATCCCAGCGCTTTCGGAGCAGTTTGGCATGTGTTTCATCGATCATGAAGTGCACCGCGATCAGCTCGTCGGCTCGCAATCCTTTGCCGTATCGCAGCCCCTCGATCACCGCGAGGTCAACCGAATTCACAAACACGAACACCTTGTGGCGCGCGTACTTCACCAAATCCGGGCGGTCCGTACGGAACATCTCGAGAATGGCTGCCTCGGCTCGATATTCGCGGTTGAGTCGCATCAGCATCAACACCAGTACCGGGAAGACAACGACCACCAGCCACGCGCCCTCGGTGAACTTCGCCACCGCGAAGATGCCCACCACGATCGTCGACAGGATTCCCGAGGATAGATTGATCGCCAGCCGGCGGCGCCATCCCGGTTCCCGCTGCACCAGATGGTGTTTGGTCATCCCGTACCCAGCCATCGAGAATCCGGTGAACACGCCGATCGCGTAGAAAGGGACCAGCGCGTTGACGGAGCCACCGGTGATCACCAGCAGCGCCACCGAGAACGCCGTCAGCACGATAATTCCGTTCGAAAACACCAGGCGGTGACCACGTTTCATCAACTGGCGCGGCAGGAAGCGGTCTTCGGCGACGAAACTGGCCAGCGCTGGGAACCCGTTGAAACTGGTATTCGCACCGGTGAACAAGATAGCAGCGGTGGACGTCTGGACAAGAACGTACAAGACATTGCCCAAAACCCCGTTACCGAAGACGGCTCGGCCGATCTCGGATAACACCGACGGATAGCCGGCGACATACGGGGTGGCGTGGGTGACGTGGGCCAGGTAGGCCACCCCGGCCAACAAGAACCCGAGAATGCAGGCCATTGCGGTGAGCACCCGGCGGGCGTTGACACCCTGCGGCTTCCGGAAAGCGGTGACCGTATTGGAGATCGCCTCGACTCCCGTCAACGACGATCCGCCGTTGGCGAACGCGCGGAGCAACACCAGGATCGTCGCGCCCATCACCAAGCCGTTGCCCTGATTGACCGGCACCGTTCCGGCGATGTGCGCAGGGTCGTATACCGGTAAATCCCCAAATATTTCGCGGATGACACCGGTCACGATCATCAAGGTGATCATGGCGACGAAGAAGTAAGTCGGCACCGCGAATGGTCTGCCCGCTTCGCGTAATCCGCGCAGGTTGGCATAACAAATCAGGATCACAACGCTGACCGTGATCGTCAGGGTGTAGGGACCCAATACGGGGATCGCAGACACCACCGCAACCGTTCCCGCCGCCGCCTGCACCGCCACCGTGACGACGTAATCGATCAGCAACGCCGCCGCGGCGATCTGCGCGACCCGGGGCCCGAAATTCTCCCGGGCCACGATGTAGGACCCTCCCGCCCGGGTGTAGGCCATGACGACCTGCCGGTACGACGCGGCCACCAGCACCAGAATCAGCAAGATGACGCCGTTGATGGGCAGCAACAGCGCAAAAGCCGCCAGCCCGGCATGGGGCAGCAGTTCGATCAAGATCTGCTCGCTGCCGTACGCGGTCGACGAGATCGCATCCGGCGAAAGCGCGCCCAGCGCAACCGGGTTCGATAGTTTCTCGGAAGCGAGATCGTCGGTGATCAGCGGCTTTCCCAGAAAGACACGCCTGGCGATGTCCCCAATCGACGTTGGGATGCGCAGCTTGCCGGACGAAGTCGTCACCACCACCGTCCTTAACCGAGCGGACGAAACACCTGCGATGCATTGTGCACGTTCGCCGCCGCCACGGTGGCAGCCAGTCGGTGTCGCTAGGCGAGCCGCTGCACGGCGGCGGCGATCCGCTCGTCGGTGGCCGTCAACGCGACACGCACGTGCCGCGCGCCGCCCGGCCCGTAGAAGTGACCGGGTGCCACCAGGATGCCGCGCTCGGCCAGCCACGTGACGCTGTCCCCGCACGGCTCGTCGCGGGTGGCCCACAGGTACAGGCCGGCTTCGGAATGGTCGACGGCAAATCCGGCCGAGCGCAGCGCCGGCAGCAACGCTCCCCGCCGACGTTCGTACCGCTGCCGCTGCGCCCGCTCGTGGGCGTCGTCGTCCAGGGCGGCGACCATGGCCGCCTGCACCGGCGTCGGCACCATCATCCCGGCGTGTTTGCGCACCGCCAGCAGCTCGGCCACCAGGTCGGGGTCTCCCGCGACGAATCCGGCCCGGTAACCGGCCAACGACGAGCTCTTCGATAGCGAGTGGATCGCGAGCAGCCCGCTGTGGTCGCCGTCGCAGACCGACGGATGCAGGATCGACAGCGGTCGGGCCTCCCAGCCCAAGCCCAGATAGCACTCGTCGGAAGCCACCACGCTGCCCCGCTCCCGCGCCCAGCCGACCACCTTGCGCAGGTGGTCGATTCCCAGCACGCGCCCGGTCGGGTTGCTCGGGGAGTTGAGGTAGACCAGCGCCGGCGATTGCGGGCCCAACTGGGTCAGCGAATCCGCGCGCAGCACCGTCGCTCCGGCCAGCCGGGCCCCGACGTCATAGGTCGGATACGCCAGCTCGGGCACCACAATCACGTCCGCGGGCCCCAGCCCCAGCAGCGTGGGCAGCCAGGCGATCAGCTCCTTGCTGCCGATCACCGGCAGCACGTCGGCCTCGGTCAGTCCGGTGATGCCGAAGCGGCGGGCGAGCGCGGCGACCGCCGCTTCGCGCAGGCGCGGGGTGCCGGCGGTGGCGGGATACCCGGACGCGGAACCGGCGGCGCCAAGCGCCTCCTGTATCACCGGCGCGACCGGGTCGACCGGGGTGCCGACGGACAGGTCGACAATCCCGTCGGGATGGGAACCGGCCACGGCTTTCGCGTCGGCCAGGGTGTCCCAGGGGAACTCCGGAAGGGACGCCGACACTCGCCCGCGGGGGGCGCGCGGCCTCACCCCGGGCTTACGCAGCACCGGCCCGCTCAGTCGCCCTCGCCCTGCGGCGGCAGGTCCTTGACCACTTGCGGGTCGTTCTCGGTCATGCCGACCTTGGCGGCGCCGCCCGGCGATCCCAGCTCTGAGAAGAAGTCGGCGTTGATCTGCGTGTATTGGGTCCACTGCTCGGGCACATCGTCTTCGTAGTAGATCGCTTCGACGGGGCAGACGGGCTCGCAGGCCCCGCAGTCGACGCACTCGTCGGGGTGGATGTACAGCATCCGCGCGCCCTCGTAGATGCAGTCGACGGGGCACTCCTCGATACATGCCTTGTCTTTGATGTCGACACAGGGTTCCGCGATCGTGTAGGTCACAGACGTCTCCTCCATGTACTACTTCGGTGTGGGCTGCTCTTCGGCTCGCGCCCGGCGCATCCGGCCGCTCCAGACAAAGCTTTCGATTACTGATACTAGACGTTGCACATACACGTCAACCACTGGGCACACCCGTTAAATTGACGATTTAAGACCGTCAGTCTCGCATGCCGGGGCCGGGGCCGGTTTCGCCGAGGGCGAACAGGGCCCACAAGCTACTGACCTGCGGAGAGTCACACTCCGGCGGTGCTTGACGATATCCATTGCGATGGAAGCACGATCACGCTGCCTGGTAGCCTCGAGCGGAGGACGGCAACCGCTGGGCAGATGTCGTCGCCTTATAGTGGTGTACTAACGGGGAAGGTGTCCAAACATGAGGCTGTCGTTAACCAAATTGACCGTCGCGGTAGGTAGTGCGGCGGTGGCGTTGACCGCCGCGTCCGGGGTCGCGTCCGCGGACCCGATCGTCGACACGACGTGTAACTACGGGCAGGTGATGGCGGCGCTCAATGCGACGGATCCGGGGACTGCCGCGCAACTGAACGGATCGCCGTTCGCGTCGAACTACTTGCGCCAGTTCCTCGCCGCACCGCCGCCGAAGCGCCAGCAGATGGCCGCGCAGATCCGGAGTATGCCCGAAGCTGCGCAGTTCATGGGGACCATCGAGAACGTCGCCGGCGTCTGTAACAACTACTGAGCCGACCGGATTCAGTAACCGCTGAGCAGGCCGCGCACGCGGCCCAGGGTTTCCGGTCCGACGCGACTGCAGATCCGCGACGGGTCCGCGGGCTTACGCCCCCAGAGCAACAAGACGCGCGCGGCCGGATCGGTTTCCAGCGTGGCGGCGCCTTCGGATTCGATGAGCCCGATGGTGGTGCGGCCGGCTTCGGCGCCGATCAAGACGTCGTCGGTCCCGGAGGCCCGCAGCCGCGCCTCGATCCGCTCGCCCTTTCGTAGTTGCTTGGCGCCCTTGGCCAGCAGCGGCTTTCCGACCGCCACGACGCTGTGGGTGGTCATCCAGGGCTCGGCCAGCCGCGCCTGGGCCGCCGCATCATCCCCGGTGACGTCCCACCCGTGCAGAACGAGCTCTTCGCGCATGTGCTCGGCGAACCAGGGCACCTTCATGGTGCGGCCCGTCCAGGCGACATCGGTGTCTTGGGGCGCCTCGTCGGCCGCCCGCCGCAATGCGGTCGAGGGTGGCCATCCGGTCCAGCAGCGCGTCCCATAGGTCCGCGTCGGTCAGGGCGCGCAGTGGCCCCTCACGCTCCTCGAAGCCGCGGGTGCCGACGGGTTCACCGGCCAGATGCGCGCCCAGCACCCGGGCGAGTTCCTCAGCGTTTCCCGCCTGGTGGACGACGATGTCGCGCACCGTCCAGGCCTCGCACCAGGTGCCCGCGTCGGGTCGTCGCCGCTGCACCGCGTCCACAAATGGCCGCCACTGAAGGAAACCGGTCCTCGTCGATCTGTCGATTCACGGCATCGGGTATACCCGCTGCCTCCGACTGCTAAGCCGCCCGCGGCGCGTACGTGGTGGTGCGTTGACGAGCGGGGCGCCCGATCCCTTCGGCGATCGCGATCAACTCTTCAACGGTCTTGGCCGACCCGTACTCCGAACCGGCCATCCGCGAGATGGTCTCCTCCATCAGCGTGCCACCCAGATCGTTGGCACCGCCGGTGAGCATCACCTGTGTGCGCCCGACACCCAGCTTCACCCAGCTGGTCTGAATCTGGGATACGCTGCCGTGCAACATGATTCGCGCCAAAGCGTGCACAGCACGGTTGTCGCGATGGGTGGGCCCGGGACGGGCCGCCCCGGCCAGATACAACGGTGAGCTCTGGTGCACGAACGGCAGCGGGACGAACTCGGTGAACCCGCCGGTGCGGTCCTGGATGCCGCGCAGCACGTTGAGGTGGGCGACCCAGTGCCGCGGGCTGTCGACGTGCCCGTACATCATCGTCGACGACGACCGCAGGCCCACCTCGTGTGCGGTGGTCACGATGTCGATCCACTCCGACGCCGGCAGCTTGCCCTTGGTCAGCACCCAGCGCACTTCGTCGTCCAGGATCTCGGCGGCCGTGCCGGGAATCGTGTCCAGCCCGGCCTCGCGCAAGCTGATCAGCCATTCACGGACGCTCAGGCCGCTCTTGGTCGCGCCGTTGGCGATTTCCATCGGCGAAAAGGCATGCACGTGCATCGACGGCACCCGCGCCTTGACGGCGCGGACCAGGTCGGCGTAGCCGGTGACCGGCAACTCCGGGTCGATCCCACCCTGCATGCACACCTCCGTGGCACCCTCGACGTGCGCCTCCCACGCGCGCTCGGCCACCTCGTCGGTGGACAACGAATACGCGTCGGCGTCGCCCTTGCGTTGCGCGAACGCGCAGAACCGGCAGCCGGTGTAGCAGATGTTGGTGAAGTTGATGTTGCGGTTCACGACGAACGTCACGTCGTCGCCGACCGCGTCGCGGCGCAGCGAATCCGCAAGCGCGGCAACGGCTTCCAGTGCGGGCCCGTCGGCCGTGGCCAGCGCCAGGTACTCGCTGTCGGTGCAGCCGGCGGGATCGCGCTCTGCCGCCCGCAACGCGACAAGCACATCGGTGTCGATGCGCTCGGGGGCTCGTGCAGCCAGCTCGTGCACATGCGCGCGGATCGATTCCCAGTCGCCGAAGGCGCTGTCCAGATCGCTGCGGACTTCGGTGGCGCGGCCCTCGGTGTCGATCGCCGCGTTGAGGTCGACCCGCCCGGCAGACGCGACGTCGTCGGGCTCCTGCCACGGCAGCCCCGCCGGATTGACGTCGCGGGCCAGGCCGGTCGCCGGATCGGCCAGCGCCATCACGTGTCCGCGCACCCGCGGGTCGATCCACGCCGCCCCCGCTTGCACGTATCTCGGCTGCGCGGTCAGTCGCTGAACCAGTTCGTATCCGGCCTCGGCCGTGATGTCGGCCAGCTCGTCGAGCGCCGGCCACGGCCGCTCCGGGTTGACATGGTCGGGCGTCAGCGGTGACACCCCGCCCCAGTCGTCGACCCCGGCGCCGACCAACGCCAGGCACTCGTCGCGGGAAACCAGGTTGGGCGGCGCCTGAACGCGCATGCCGGGACCGAGCACCAACCGCGCCACCGCCACCGTGGCCAGGTAGTCGTCGATCCCAGCGTCGGGAACGGCGGCCATCGCGGTGTTTTCCTTGGCCCGGAAATTCTGCACGATCACCTCTTGGACGTGCCCGAATTCCTTGTGCGACTTGCGAATCGCGTGCAAGGTCTCGGCACGTTCGGTCAGCGTCTCGCCGATCCCGACCAGCAGACCGGTGGTGAATGGAATGGACAATCGGCCCGCATCGGTGAGTGTGCGCAGCCGCACCGCCGGGTCCTTGTCCGGGCTGCCGTAGTGGGCAAGCCCTTTGGTTTCGAACAGCCGTCGCGACGTCGTCTCGAGCATCATGCCCATCGACGGCGCCACCGGCTTCAGCCGGGCCATCTCCGACCAGCTCATCACGCCGGGGTTCAGGTGCGGCAGCAGCCCGGTTTCTTCGAGCACCCGGATGGCCATCGCCCGCACGTAGGACAGCGTGGAGTCATAGCCCCGTTCGCTGAGCCACTGCCCCGCCTCCGGCCACCGATCCTCGGGTCGGTCGCCCAGGGTGAAAAGTGCTTCCTTGCAGCCGAGTTCAGCTCCGCGGCGGGCAATGTCGAGGATCTCGTCGGGCTCGAGATACATGCCGGCCCCGTGCGCACGCAGCTTGCCCGGCACGGTGACGAAGGTGCAGTAGTGACACGTGTCGCGGCACAAGTGGGTGACCGGGATGAACACCTTGCGCGAATAGGTGATGGGCAACCCGCCGCCGGGGCCGCGCCGGCCGGCCGACGCCAAACCCGCGTCGCGCACCCGCGCCGCGCTGGCGCACAGATCCGCGAGGGCCTCGCCCCGCGCGGTCATCGCAACGGCCGCCTCATCGACATTGAGCGCGACGCCGTCACGAGCGCGGCGCAACACCCGCCGCAATGCCGACGCATCGGTCTTCGAAAAAACCGCGGTCGGAACCACAGGATCAGGAAGAGCGGTGGGCTCTTCGCCCGGAGTCAGCGGCACCTTCGTGTAACTTCCCCACGATCGAATTTCATCCGCGTGTCCCAACATGTGAAATTTTCTTTCGACCCCTGCGGGCCACGTCTGCGCAACATCCAACAGTAGCCTCAGGGCTACACCGCCACGTGGGCACATCCCGGCCCACGTGACCGCCGGAACGTCAGGCCCGGTGGCCCCGTCCCCACAGCACCCAGAACGGCGGCGCCACACCCAGCACGATCAGCAGCAGGGCCCCGTAGGCCATCAAGCCGCGACCCCCCAGGATGACGTCGTCGGCCGGGCCGCCCATGCTGATCACCGCCACCGTGAGCAGCCACGTCCACAACGGCAGCGCCGCCAGTCGCGACGACGTGGTCCACCGCCCGGCGGCCCACACCAGTGCGGCGTTGACCAATCCAGAAATCAAACCGCTGATGGGAAACGGGATCGCCCCGATGTAGGAAGCCAGCAGCAGGGCCCCGGCCAGTGCGGAGAGCACCCCGTCGACGGCCAGCAGCGCCAAGACAACGAAACGTATCGCGGGGTCCGTCGCGCCGCTGTCTTCCAGCGATGCGACACGCGGCTTCGTTTCGATCAGGTCGGAACGCTGTCGATGTTGGAAAGTATCGAGCCGAGAACCCACTGCAGGCTGTCGAGCCGGTCCTGCCAATGCTGCAGGTTAGGGTCCAGGTCGGGGTCCATGCGAAATCCTTCCGTGGCTGCCTGATTGGCAAGCCTACCGCGTAACGACCGCGGTGAAACCAAGCCCCGCAAGGAGATCTGTTTCCCAGCCGCGCTCATCGCGCTCCCCCGCCACGCCGGCGGCCAGCACGTAGTGTTCCTCGGCCAGGATCGGCAGTGCCATGTTGTTCGACAGGGCGCAGGCCCGGCCGGTCGGCCCGAGGACCACTTGGGTGGCGTGCGCGGCGAGCGCCGCCTTTTTCGCCGCCCACGCCTCCGGGGCGGCATCGACGACGGCATCGATCTTGTCGTCGGGGAATCCGAAATCGAATTCTTCTCGCGGCGGGATCGCCCAGTCGGGCAGCAGATCGTCGCGGCCCAGCGCGCGCCAGCCCGCCTCGAATGCGCTGTAGGCCAGGACGGTCCAGTAGAACTTGGGCACCTGCCACGGCTCGCCCGGATAGCCGTCGCCACCTGCAGCGGCCACGGCGAGCGTTGTGACGGTGTGGGCGTGGACGTGATCGGGGTGGCCGTAACCGCCACCTGGATCGTAGGTCACGACGACGTGCGGGCGTTGCTCACGAATGATCGCGACCAACGCGCCGACGGCCTCCCGCTGGTCGGCGTCGATGAACCGCCGGCGCCCCCGCCCGGGTGTGCCCCGCATGCCCGAGTCGCGCCAGTGCCCCGCGCCGCCCAGGTAGTGGGGTGCGCCGACGCCCAGCGCACCCAGCGCCGCGGTGAGCTCACCAATGCGGTAGCCCCCCAACTGATCCGCGCGATCGACGGCCAGCTCGGCCCAGCGATCATCGATGACCTCGCCCTCCTCGCCGAGCGTGCAGGTGACGACCCGAACGTCTGCCCCGCGGGCGGTGTAGTGGGCGATGGTCGCGCCGTTGGCGAGGCTCTCGTCGTCGGGATGCGCGTGCACGAACAGCAGCCGCGGACTCTCAGGCATGGACGGCACCCTACCCGCAGCGCCTGCGGTTGGGCGGCCCGCAGCCGATAGGAACGCATACGGCTACTATCGAGGAATGTCGCAGCTCACCCCTACCGCGCCGACCGCCGGCCGGAGCCGCCGGCGAGGCGAGGTCCTCGAACGGGCGCTCTACGAGGCCACCCTGGCCGAACTGGCCGAAGTCGGCTACGGCGGGCTGACGATGGAGGGGATCGCGGCGCGCGCCCACACCGGCAAGGCGGCCCTGTACCGGCGCTGGGCCACGAAGTGCGAATTGGTGCACGCCGCACTGGTGCACACCCTGCCCCCGTTGCCCGAGGCGCGGACCGGCCGGTCGGCGCGGGAGAACCTGCTGACGGTGTTCACCGCCCACCGCGACGTCTGCGCGGGCAAGACCGCCTTCCCCGGCATGGCCACCGTAAACCAGCTCCTGCACGAGCCCGAGATGCGCGCCATCTTCGCCGACGCCGTGGTGGCCCCCCGCCTGCAGATCATCGAATCGATCCTGCAGGCCGCCGTCGCCGACGGTGACCTCGATCCGGCGATGATCACCCCGCTGACCGCGCGCATCGGCCCGGCCCTGATCAACCAGCACTTCCTGCTGACCGGATCGCCGCCCAACCGCCGGGAGCTGGCGCTCATCGTCGACGCCGTGATCCCGCCGCGGGCGGCCCCGGACTAGACGGGACTGACGACGCGCGTCAGGGCCCGGTCTTGATCCATTGGCCCGCGTCGCCGACGATGCCGACCGGCACCGCACCCGACAGGCTGACGTTCTGCACGCTCGGGCCGGCCGCGACGATCGTGGTGTCCTGCAGGATCGGCAACACGGTGGACATGTTCCACAGTCGCGGCTCGACCGCGGTGATCACGTCGTTGATGCTCTTGGTGCCGTTGAGCGCGGCATCGATGTTCGACTGGACGCTGCGATCGCAGATCCCGGTGAGGTTCGACGGCGCCTGCACCAGCGCGTTGGGATCCGCGGGGCGGCTGGGCGGGGTCGACGTCGGCGTGGTGGCGGGGGTGCCCGGCCCGGTGCTCACCGGCCCGCCCGACGCCGGAGGGTTGGTGGTGGGCCCGGTGGACGTCGGTACCTGCGTCGACTGCAGCGCCGGGCAGCCGTAGCGCGACGCCAGCCGCGTCGCCAGGTTCCCGCCCGCCTGGTGCCACCCGACGATCGCGTCCACCTGGTTGTTGGTCAGCGCGTCGCGATAGAGCGTCACCGGGTCCAGGGCCAGGACGCTGGCGGCGATGCCGACGTTGCGCAACTGGTCGGCCGCGGTGTTGGCCACGGCGACGGCCGTCGGGTCGTTGGCGGCCACCCCGATGACCAGCGATAGCTGTTGACCGTCCTTGCTGATCCGGCCGCGGATGACTTCGGGCGGCCCGGTGTTCGGCGGCGCCGGCGCCGGCGACGTCGACGGGTTGCCTTCGACCTTGTAGCCGGAGCCCTCTAGCAGCGCCAGCGCCGCAGGCGTCGTCATCGCGGGGGGTGCGGTCGGCTCGTAGCCCGGGTCGCTGGGTGCCCGGATCTGGGCCTGGTCCAACGTGACGGTGTTGTCGCTGCCCGCGCCCACCGCCGCCAGCAGGTCGACGTCCAGCAGCCCGAGGATCGCCTTGCGCACCTGCGCGTCGGACAGCTTGGGCTCGTTGGCGCGCAGCGTCAGCTGCATGACTCGGGGCGTCACGATCCGGGCGGTACGCACATCGGGAATCGCCGACAGCTGCGCGAAGGCCGCCGATCCGCCATGCACCTGGGCCACCTGCGTGTCGCCGTTGCGCACCGAGTCGGCCAGCGCGGCCGGCGCTCCGGCACGCCGGAAGAGAATCAGCGCGGGCTTGGCCGGTGATCCCCAATAGCGGTCGTTGCGCGCCACAAGGATCTCGTCGCGCTGCGGATCGATGCTCTCCACCCGGAACTGCCCCCCGGTGACCGGGAGCGCCCGGGCCAGCCCGGCCGCGAAACCGCCCGGCACGTCCTTGACGATGTGCGCCGGAAGGATGTTGCTGAACAGTTCTTTCCACGAGGGATACGGCTGGGCGAAGGTGACCACCGCCTGCTTGCCGCCCTCGAGCGACTGCACGCCGGTGATGAGGTCGTAGCCGGCGGGGTCGACAACACCGGGCTGGCTGACCATCTGCCGCCACAGATACCAGAAGTCGTCGGCGGCGATGGGGGCGTTGTCGGTCCACTGCGCCTCCGGCCGGATCTTGTAGGTCACCGTGAACGGGTTCTGGTTGGTGATGTCGGCGGACTCCAGCAGGGTGGGGTCCATCTCCCAGCGCGAGCCCGTCGGCGTGGCGGGGTCGGGCACCGGCCGGAACGCGCTGGGCAGCACCAGCGCGCTGATCGCCGCGTTCACCGGGGACAGATCGGACAGCAGGTGCGGGTTGAAGCCGGCGCCGATCGAGTCGATTCCCATGATGATCTGGGTCGGCCGCGGCGGCGGCGGGGGTGAATTGTGCGGCGTGTCGGTGCTCTGCGGCGCCGGCGGGGGATTGACGGTGCACGCCGCGAGCGCCAATCCGGCCAGCGAGACGACCACGCCGACCGTCACAAAGAAACGGCGGACTCGTCGTGGCATGCCGATCAGGGTATCGAGCAGCTGCCCAGCAGCCCGCCCAAGCACGTGCGATTAACCCCGGGCCTTGGCCCGCGCCCGGCTGCGGGCCCGGGTCGTGGCGTCCAGCTCGACCTTGCGTACCCGGATGATCTCCGGAGTCACCTCGACGCATTCGTCTTGCGCGCAGAATTCCATGGCCTGTTCCAGGTCGAGCTCGAGCGGCTTGGCCAGGGTCTCGATGACGTCCGCGGTCGACGACCGCATGTTGGTGAGCTTCTTCTCCCGGGTGACGTTGACGTCGAGATCCTCTGCGCGCGGATTGATTCCGACGACCATGCCCTCGTAGGTGTCCTGGCCGGGTTCTACAAAGAACTGTCCCCGGTCGGCGAGTTGGATCAGCGCGAACGGCGTGATGGTGCCGGCGCGGTCGGAGACCAGCGACCCGGTATGGCGGGCCCGGATCTCCCCCGCCCAGGGCCGGTAGCCGTCGAACACGGCGTTGGCGATCCCGGTGCCGCGCGTGAGGGTGAGGAAGTCGGTGCGGAAGCCGATCAGGCCGCGGCTGGGCACGATGAAGTCCATCCGGACCCAGCCGGCCGCGTGGTTGGTCATCTCCTCCATCCGCCCCTTGCGGGCGGCCATCAATTGGGTGATCGCGCCGACGAACTCGTCGGGGCAGTCGATCGTCATCGCCTCGAACGGCTCGTGCAGCTTTCCATCGATCGTGCGGGTCACCACCTGCGGCTTGCCGACCGTGAGCTCGAAGCCCTCGCGGCGCATCGTCTCCACCAGCACCGCCAAGGCGAGCTCGCCGCGGCCCTGCACCTCCCAGGCGTCGGGCCGGCCGATGTCCACGACCCGGATCGAGACGTTGCCCACCAGCTCGTTGTCCAGCCGGCCGCGGACCATCCGCGCGGTCAGCTTGTGTCCCGACACCTTGCCTGCCAGCGGCGAGGTGTTGGTGCCGACCGTCACCGAGATGGCCGGCTCGTCGACGTGGATCCGCGGCAGCGCGTGGGCATGGTCGGGATCGGCCAGCGTGTCGCCGATCATGATCTCGGGCAGTCCGGCCACCGCCACGATGTCGCCGGCGACCGCCTCGTCGGTGGCGCTGCGCTCGACGCCCTCGGTCGCCAGCAGCTCGGTGATCTTGGCATTGGTGATGACGGGCAGCCCGTCCACCTCGCGCATCCACGCCACCTGCTGGCCCTTGCGCAGCTTGCCCTTGTAGATGCGGACCAACGCGAGTCGACCGAGGAAGGCCGACGCGTCGAGGTTGGTCACCAACGCCTGCAAGGGCGCCTCGGGGTCCCCGACCGGCGGCGGAATGTGTCCCATCAGCACGTCGAACAACGGGTCGAGGTTGTCACCCGCGGGCGTCGCACCGTCGGCCGGCTGCTCGGTGCTCGCGATGCCGGCCCGACCGGACGCGTACAGCGTCGGTAGCCCCAGCGCGTGCTCGGCGGCCTTGGCGGCTTCGTCGTCGAGATCCGATGCGACGTCCAACAGCAGGTCGTGGCTGGCCTCGACCACCTCGGCGATGCGCGCGTCGGGGCGGTCGGTCTTGTTGACGACGAGAATCACCGGAAGGTGCGCGGCCAGCGCCTTGCGCAGCACGAACCGCGTCTGGGGCAACGGGCCCTCGGACGCGTCGACCAGCAGCAACACCCCGTCCACCATGGACAGACCGCGCTCCACCTCACCGCCGAAGTCGGCGTGACCGGGGGTGTCGATCACGTTGATGACCGTGACGGTCCCGTCCGGGTTGTGGCGGTGCACGGCGGTGTTCTTGGCCAGGATGGTGATGCCCTTTTCTTTCTCGAGGTCACCGCTGTCCATAATGCGTTCCTGGGTGTCGTCACCGCGGTGGTGCAGCGCCCCGGACTGCCGCAGCATCGCGTCCACCAGGGTGGTCTTGCCGTGGTCTACGTGGGCGACGATGGCGACGTTACGGAATGGCACGTCGGTGATTGTGGCAGCGTGGGGGCGTCAAAGGCGAACTGGCGGGCGGCCGGGCGCCCGCCTGGTGTGCGTTCAGGGCGGCCCGCAACGGCGTGTCGGCGCCAAAGCCGCACACTGAAAGCCCTGGGCGCACACTCAACGGCGCGGCGACTTGAGCTCAGCCGCGGATTGACGGGCGCGGTGCCGACTACCAGCCACTCCCTACCAGCCCCTGCGGCGCGGCGCGGTGCCGACCAATTCGCCGTTGGTCGCCTCGTCGCGGCTGCGGTAGACGATGTAGGGCCGGAACAGGTAGGCGACCGGCGCGCTGAAGATGTGCACCAGCCGGGTGAACGGCAACAGCGTGAACAGCACCATGCCGATCAGGGTGTGCAGCTGGTAGTCCAGTGGGGCGTTGACCATCACCTCTCCGTGCGGCTGCAGCAACCAGATGCGCCGGAACCACAGGCCGACCGTGTAGCGGTAGTGGAATTCGCCGCCGTGCGGCCCGGTGCCGATCAGGTCGCAGTACAGGCCCACCACGATGGCCAGCACCAGCACCACATACATCACCTTGTCGCTGCGGGTGGTGGCCGCCGACACCGCGGGCCGGGTGAACCGCCGGTATATCAGCAACCCGACACCGAGCAACGTCGCAGCGCCCGCGATCGACCCGGCGATGACGGCCTGCATGTGGTAGACGTAGTCGCTCATTTTCAGCATGTGCGTGACCCGCGGCGGGATGAACAGCCCCATCACGTGTCCGGCGAAGACCGCCAGGATGCCGAAATGAAACATCGGGCTGGCTACTCGCAGCAGCCGCGACTCATAGATCTGCGAGGAACGCGAGGTCCAGCCGAACTTGTCGTAGCGGTAGCGCCACCAGGTGCCCACAATCAGGACCGTCAGCGTGACGTACGGCGAGATGTCCCAGAACAGTACGTTGCTAAACACCTGGCGCTGCTCCTTCGCGTCGCGGCGGGACGGTCAAGTTAAAGGGTTGCAGCCCAACGGCTTCCGCGGGCGGTCCGGCTTGCGCCAGGCGCTGCGCGCGGCGCACATCCTGGTCGGTCGCGGCGGGCAGCGTCGCGCACACCGCCGCCACGGTGGGCTCGTAGGGCGACTTCGCCTCGGCCAGGGCGGCGCGCAACACGTCGATCGGGACGCGATGCTCGGTCAGCAGCCGCCGCCCGACCTCGGGATCGACGGTGGCCGCGAATTCGAGGACGACGGGCAGGTGATCGGGCGCCTCCGCGCGCGGCGGCTGCGCGCCCGCTTCCCGGTAGGCGGCGGCGAACTCCACCATCTCCCGGCCACGGTTGCGGGTGTCCCCGGCGGTCCAGTACGTCAAATACATCGTGCACTGGCGCCGCATGTCGAAGGTCGCGACGTAATCCATCGCGGCGGCCATCGGCTCGCGGGCGCGCAGCGCGGCGGCCGTCTGGCCGAGCAGCGTCGCCGTGGACCCGGTGACGTGGCTGAGCAGCGCGTCAACGGTGTCCAGCCGCGCCGCCAGCTCGTCGTCCGGGTAGGCCAGCAGCAGCGATGCGGCCTGCCACACCAGTCGGTCCTGCAGGGTGTTGGTGCGTCCGCGGAGGCCGGCCAGCAGCCTCATTGCTTCTGCTCTTCGGGAAACATTCCGGCGGGCACCTGGCGCCCGTCCCAGTTGAGCAGGTTCACCCGCGCGGACCGCTGGCCGTCGGCGGCCGCCTCACCGCCGGGCCGCTTGAGCGCGTGGAACGTCTCCACGGCGACGGGCACCGGTTCACCCGACTCGTACATGCCCGGCCCGCCGTCGCCCGTCAATGAGCAACCCATCTGCTCGAGGTCGCGGGCCTGAGGGCTGAACGCGGTCGGAATGACGTAGCGGTCTTCGTATTTCGCGATGGCGAGCAGCCGGTACATCTCGTAGATCTGCTCTTCGGTCATCCCGACGGAATACGGTATGTGCGGCTGGGTTTCGCGCCCGAGATTGATGTCGCGCATGTACGAGCGCATCGCGGCCAGCCGCCGCAGCACACCCTCGACCACGGCGGTGTCACCGGCGGTGAACAGTTCGGCCAGGTACTGCATGGGAATGCGCAGGGCATCCAGCGCGCCGAACAGGTTGCCCAGGTCTTCCCCGTCGTGACCGTCGCGGCTGACCGCGTCCACCACGGGCGAAAGCGGCGGGATGTACCAGACCATCGGCATGGTGCGGTATTCCGGGTGCAGGGGCAGCGCGACCTTGTAGTCGTTGATCAGCGCGTAAACCGGGGAGCGCTGCGCGGCCTCGATCCACTCGTCCGAGATGCCCTCGGCGCGCGCGGCGGTGATCACCTCGGGGTCGCAGGGGTCCAACAAGATTCGGCGCTGCGCCTCATAGAGGTCGGTCTCGTTCTCCACCGACGCGGCCTCCAGGACCCGATCGACGTCGTAGAGGACCAGGCCCAGATACCGCAGCCGTCCCACGCAGGTCTCCGAGCAGATGGTCGGCAATCCGACCTCCATCCGCGGATAGCACAGCGTGCACTTCTCGGCTTTTCCGGTCTTGTGGTTGAAATAGACCTTTTTGTAAGGACATCCGGAGACGCACATCCGCCAGCCACGGCAGCGGTCCTGGTCGACCAGCACGATGCCGTCCTCGCTGCGCTTGTACATCGCACCCGACGGGCACGACGCCACGCAGGAGGGGTTGAGGCAGTGCTCGCAGATCCTGGGCAGGTAGAACATGAACGTGTCTTCGAGCGCGAGTCTGACCTCCTCGCTGACCTTCTTCAGGATCGGGTCGCCCGCGAGGATCTCCGGCGACCCCGCCAGGTTGTCGTCCCAGTTCGGCCCCCAGGACACCTTCATCGGTTCGCCGCTGAGCAGGCTCCTGGGTGCGGCCGTGGGGAACGTGTCACCCGCGGGTGCCGTGGTCAGGTTCTCGTAGTCGTAGGTCCAGGGCTCGTAGTAGTCGTCGATGATCGGAAGCCTGGGGTTGGCGAAGATGCGCAACAACTTGGCGATGCGGCCGCCGTCACGCAACCGCAGGCGTCCCTTCTTGTCGCGTATCCAGCCGCCGCGCCACCGCTCCTGGTCCTCGTAGGTGCGCGGATAGCCCTGGCCCGGACGGGTTTCGACGTTGTTGAACCACACGTACTCGGTGCCGGGACGGTTGGTCCACGCCTGCTTGCACGTGACCGAGCACGTGTGGCAACCGATGCACTTGTCGAGGTTCATCACCATCGCCAGCTGCGCCATGACTTTCATTTAGTACGTCACATCCTGACTGCGACGGCGCACCACGGTGACCTCGTCGCGTTGGTTGCCGGTCGGTCCCATGTAGTTGAACGCGAACGCATGCTGGCCGTACCCCCCGGCGAGGTGGCTCGGCTTGATGCGGACGCGGGTCAGCGCGTTGTGGTTGCCGCCGCGCTTGTTGTTGGTTTCGGTGCGCGGCGTGTCCACCGTTCGTTCCTGCACGTGGTAGACGAACACCACGCCGTCGGGCATGCGGTGGCTGACGATGGCCCGGCACACGTAGATGCCGTTGGCGTTGATCGCCTCGACCCAATCGTTGTCGCGCACTTTGAGTTTGGCCGCGTCGCCGGGGCTCATCCACATCGTCGGCCCACCCCGGGACAACGACAGCATGTAGAGGTTGTCCTGGTAGGTGGAGTGAAACGACCACTTCGAGTGCGGCGTCAAATACCGCACGGTGAGGCCGAGCCCGTCGTCGGTCGGGCCGAGCTCGGGCTGGCCGAACAGCCGCGCCATGTCCAGCGGCGGACGGAACACCGGCAAGTGCTCGCCGAGTTCCTCGACCCAGTCGTGGGCCAGGTAGAAGTGCATCCGCCCGGTCAGCGTGTGGAACGGCTTCAGGTTTTCGATGTTGATGGTGAACGGCGCGTAGCGGCGCCCGCCGGTTTCGCTGCCTGACCATTCCGGGCTGGTGATCACCGGGACCGGACGCGCCTGGGTGTCGGCGTAGCTGATGCGCCGCTCTTCGCTGCCCTCGGCCAGATGCGCCAACCGTTGACCCGTTCGTTTCTCCAGCTCGCGGAAGCCCTCGACGGCGAGCCGGCCGTTGGTCGTCCCGGACAGCAGCAGCAGCACGTCGGCCATTCGCGCGGCCGTGGTGATCGCCGGACGGCCCGCTGCCGCACCGGAATTCATCACGCCGAACTTGGCCGCCAGTTCCTCGACCTCCCGGAACGGATGCACCGTGATGCCCTTGGTGGTCAGCCCGAAGGTGGTCGACGAGCGGACCCAGGGCCTGCCATTTGTCGTAGATGGCGCCGTAATCGCGTTCCACCACGGTGAGTTTGGGCATCGTCCGCCCGGGTACCGGCGTCGCGCCGGTGTGCAGCCAGTCTTCTTGGGTGCCGTCGGGATAGGCCATCGCGTCCGGAGTGTCGTGCTGCAGCGCGGTGAGGACCACGTCGCTGCGGACACCCAGGTGCCGCTTGGCCAAGGCGCTGAAAGCGCGCGCGATCGCGCCGAAAGCCTCGAAGTCCGAGCGGGTTTCCCACGGCGGATCGGTCGCGGCACTGAACGCGTGTACGTACGGGTGCATGTCCGTGCTGGAAATGTCGGCCTTCTCGTACCAGGTCGCCGCCGGCAGCACCACATCGGAGACCAGCGTCGTCGAGGTCATCCGGAAGTCGATCGACATCATCAGGTCGAGCTTGCCCTCGGGGATGTCGCCCTCGCACACCACATCGGCGGGCGGTACCCCGCCGGTCGGCGGCTCGGCCTGCACATTGGAATCGGTACCCAGCAGGTGGCGCAGGAAGTATTCGCCGCCCTTGCCCGACGATCCGATCAGGTTGGCCCGCCAGACCGTAAGCACCCGCGGCCAGTTGACCGGGTTGTCGGGATCGGTGACGGAGAGCTTGAGTTTGCGGTCGCGGAGCTGTTCGGCCACGTAGTCGGCGGCGTCGCGACCGGCGTCGCGTGCCTCGTCGGCGACATCCAAGCTGGACCGGTCGAACTGGGGATAGAACGGGCTCCAGCCCATCGCCGTCGCCATCGCCAGCAGATCCATCGTGTGCTTGCCCGCGAACCGGGCGCGGCCCAGGGGGCTGGCCAACTTGTCGGCCCCGTATGCGTCGTAGCGCCACTGGTCGGTGTGCGCATACCAGTAGGAGGCACCCGGCACCTGCCGCGGCGGACGCACCCAGTCCGTTGCCATCGCCATCGTCTGAAACCCGGTGAGCGGACGCACCTTTTCCTGACCGACGTAATGGGCCCAGCCACCGCCGTTGCGTCCCATCGAGCCGGTCAACATCAGCAGCGCGAGCACCGCCCGGTAAATGGTGTCACCGTGGAACCACTGACAGATCCCGCTGCCCATGATGATCATGGACCGGCCACCGGATTCCTCCGCGCTGCGGGCGAATTCCTTGGCGACGCGGATGGCCTGTGCGGCCGACACGCCGGTGATCGCCTCCTGCCACGCTGGGGTGTTCTGCTGCGTCGGGTCGTCGTAGCCGGTGGGCCATTCGCCGGGCAGTCCCGGCCGAGCCACCCCGTACTGGGCGAGCATGAGGTCGAAAACGGTGCACACCAGGTGCTCACCGACGCGGCGCACCGGGACACCGCGCGCCACCGTGGCGCCCTGGCCGTTGATGGTGTCGAAGCTGGCCAGGTGCACCAGCGCGGTGTCACCATCGCCGTTGGCGTCGTGCGTGTTTCGCACGGTGAGCGCCGGCATCAGGCTGCCGAGATCGAGGTTCCACTTCCCGACGCCGTCCTCGCCGTAGCGGAAGCCCAGCGAGCCATGGGGCACCGCCACCGAGCCGGTGGCCTCGTCCAGCACCGCCGGCTTGAGCGCCGCGTTCTCGGAGTTCCTGGTGGCCTCGCCCAGGTCCGCCGCCGTGAGGTTCTTCCCCGGCACCAGCATGTCGCCGCGCTCTTCCAGCTTGATCAGGAACGGCAGGTCGGTATAGCGGCGCGAGAAGTCGGCGAAGAACGGAACCTCCTTCTGCACATAGCATTCCGAGAGGATGACGTGGCCCATCGCCATCGCCAGCGCCCCGTCGGTGCCGGCCGCGCACGGCATCCACTCGTCGGCGAACTTGGTGTTGTCGGCGTAGTCGGGGCTCACGGTCACCACCTTGGTGCCGCGGTAGCGCGCCTCGGCCATCCAGTGCGCGTCGGGGGTCCGGGTGATCGGCACGTTGGAACCCCACATCATCAAATACGCTGCGTCCCACCAGTCCCCGGATTCGGGCACATCGGTTTGATCGCCGAACACCTGCGGCGAGGCCACCGGCAGATCGGCGTACCAGTCGTAGAACGACGTCATGGGGGCGCCGATCAGCTCGAAGAACCGCGAGCCGGCGGCGTAGGAGACCATGGACATCGCCGGGATGGGCGAGAATCCTGCGACCCGGTCGGGGCCGTAGGTCTTGATGGTGTGCACGTGGGCGGCGGCGATCAGTTCGGTGGCCTCGGCCCAGGTGATGCGAACCAATCCGCCCTTGCCGCGGGCCTTTTGGTAGCGCCGGCGACGCTCGGGATCGGCCTGGATGTCGGCCCAGGCGAGCACGGGATCGTCGAGCCGCGCCTTGGCCTCCCGGTACATCTGGACCAGCACACCCCGGGCGTAGGGATAGCGCACCCGGGTGGGCGAATAGCTGTACCAGGAGAACGAAGCCCCGCGGGGGCACCCGCGCGGCTCGTATTCCGGCCGGTCCGGGCCCACCGAGGGATAGTCGGTTTGCTGGGTCTCCCAGGTGATGATCCCGTCCTTGACATAGATTTTCCAGGAGCAGGAACCGGTGCAGTTGACCCCATGCGTGGAGCGGACCACCTTGTCGTGGCTCCACCTGTCGCGGTAGAAGACGTCGGCCTCGCGGCCGCCCCGGCGCGTAACCGTGCGCAGGTCGGCCGAGACCTCGCCGGGCGTGAAGAACCGCCCGCTGCGCTCCAACAACTCCTCGAGCGCTCCACCAACGTGTGGTGTGACAGTCAACAGGTACCCCTTCTACTCCGTGGCGCCGCGCGTCGTAGCCGGGCCGTCGCTTCGACCCCAGGTGCGTTGTGTCGGGCTGTGCCGGACATTGCCCGTCGATTCATCCGCCCGGCGCCGGAGAGCGATTGCCCACCGGCAGATGGCGCGGGGGACGGGCCGATCAGCTCCGCCGCGCGCTCTGTTAACGAAGAATCGAGTTGTCAGCATGGGTTTTTACACACCTAGAGGCGCCCGGCGCGGACGCCGTGACCACGCCCTTCAGACGAAGGTCCGCCTCCGGCAGGCACTGCTAGGTCAAGTCGTTTTTACAAGTTCCATTTTGTATATCCCAAGTTCACCGTCGGGACCTTCTACGGCGCTGGACGTAAGCTGCGGAAAGGCTGTGGACTTGTTATGAGGCCGGACCGGCCAGCGCCCGCGCCAGGTCAGCGACCCAGCCGCGGTCGGCTGGCACCCAGTCGATGTCGGACAGCTCGGCCGCCGTCACCCACCGGACCGCGCCGTGGTCACGTGCATGCGGTTCACCACCGATCAGTTCCACGCGGTACGCCCGTAGCGTCATGCCGTCCAGCGCGATGTCATCGCCCAGGCGGTCGCCAACCGCGACGTCGCCGACCGTCAGGCCCAGCTCTTCGGCCAACTCACGGGCCAGCGCGTCGGGCTCGGTCTCACCCGGCGCGACCTTGCCCCCGGGCAGCTCCCAGCGGCCGGCCAGCTCGGGCGGCCGGACGCGCTGCGCCACCAGGACCGCGGCACGGCGGATGAGCGCGCCGGCGACGACGATCTGGGTCGGCATGGCCAGACGGTATACGCCCGGGCGGTCGGTGCCCTAGCCGGAGCTACCGGGCTTTGCCGGAGCAGTCGGATTCACCGGGGGCGGGGGCGTCTGGACGCCCTTGGGGGGTGGAACCTTCGCCGGCCCTGGGCCCAGCGGCGAGGCGGCTTGGCCCGGCGGCGCGTGGCAGCCGTTGTCTCCCGACCCCCAGACCCCGCCCGTCGATTCGCAGCACCACCGGTGCTGGTCCAGGATCTCTTCGGTGGTGCCCGTCGTGCCCGGCGCGGGGTGTTTCATGCAGTAGTCGTACGCGCCGATGTCCCATTCGCCGCCACCCGGGCCGCCCCCATTGTTGGGGTCGGCACCGGCGACACCGGCTGATCCAAGCCCGATGACGGAGTATCCCAACGCGATTGCGCCCGCAGCGACGAGGGATGCCAGGCGGGAGCGGCAGCGGCGCAACCGCGCCGGACCGACAGCCGTGGTCGCTGGATCGATAGTTTTCATGAGGCGTCCTATGGCTCGCGTAGTGGCCGTGACGCCGGATGCCTGCAGCGGACGAAGGGTCGCTACCTTGTCGAATGGTGGGATAAGCCTCTGCTCAATCCCGAGCCAAGTCAAGACCGCGCCGTCTCAACACGGGGAGTCATCGTGCTTCCTCATGGCTGCTCATGACTGCCTGACCCGCGCAAGGTCAAGCACTGACCAGGCGTTCCACTCCGGAGCGAACCATTGCGGCAGCAGTGTACTTGGGCTGGTTAGGTTTTCACGATCTATGGCTAACTCAATCGAATCGCGATCGACCCGAAAACTCGTCCGAACAACCCGCGCTTAAAGCAACCCGGCGAGCAGCCAAATGCAGTCAACGTACAACGTATGCTCTTGGATATGGCTGTGTTAACGGATGAGCAGGTGGACGCCGCACTGCCCGATCTCAACGGATGGGAGCGCATCGACGGTGCGCTGCGCCGGTCGATCAAGTTTCCGAGTTTTCTCGCCGGTATCGACGCGGTGCGCCGGGTGGCCGAGCACGCGGAGAGCAAGGACCATCACCCGGATATCGATATTCGTTGGCGGACAGTGACTTTCGCTCTGGTTACGCATTCCGAGGGTGGCATCACCAAGAATGACGTGGCCATGGCGCACGACATCGACGAGATCGTCGGGAGCTAGTCCCTGGCCTCGGCGCGGTTGCCGATGGCGGCGATCCAGCTCAGCGTCGCCACGGCCGCCACGATGTAGACCAGGCCGGCCCAGGCCAGATACCACGGCCGGCTGATCTGCCAGATGGTCGGCTGCGCGAACAGCAGCAGCCACGGCACGCCGATGATGGTGAGCGCCAGCCAGCCCCAGCCCACAATCCGCGCCCCGGGCCGCTCGCGTAGCGGCCCGTGAATCGCCCAGATCATCAGCGGCACCAGCCACACCCAGTGGTGGGTCCATGAGATGGGTGACAGCAGCAGCCCGAACAGCTCGACCACCAGCAACTTGCCCAGCCTGTCGGACGGGTTCAGCGCCCGCCATGCCAGGACGGCCGCCACCGCGGTGGCGCCGATGGCGATCAGGACCAGCGGGCCAAAACCGGCGTCATGGCCCAGGATCCGGGAGATGCCGCCACGCCAGGATTGATTGATCGAAGTGGCGATGGGCCCCACTCGGTGCGCGTCGCCCAGCAGCTTCGTGAAGTAGTAGCGGGTCTGGTCGCCGACCACCAGAGCCGACATGCCGATGGTGGCAAGGAAGATTACGCCGGAGAAGGCCGCGGCGGCCCATCGCCGCACGCCGACCAGATAGAGACCGGCAATCGCGGGCGTCAGCTTTATTCCGGCCGCCACGCCGACCAGCAGGCCTGACAGCCACCACCGCGGCGTCAAGACCGCCCACAGCACCCCCAGCATCAGCAACACGTTGACCTGCCCATAGTCGAACGTGCTGCGCAGCGGCTCGATCCAGACGGTGACCGCCGTCCACAGCATGGCCAGGCGGCGGCCGTCGGCGCCGGGCGCGACGCCGATCAGGCGCTGGCTGATCCGGATCGCGCCGTACAACGCGGCGATCGTCGCGATCTGCCACGCGAAGGCGACCAGGCCGAACGGCAGCAAGCTCAGCGGGTAGAAAACGACCGCCGCAAAGGGCGGATAGGTGAATGGCAGCGGGAAGTCCGGCGTCTGGTCGGCGTAGACGTAGCTGTACAGCGTGCCGGGATGGTCGATTGCGGCGGCACCGCCGAGGTAGACGTGCAGGTCGACGAAGTTCGCGCCGTGGGGCGCCAGATAGGTCCAGGCGAGCCGCGCGGCGACGCTGGCGACCAGCAGCGCGGGTGCCGCCGCCCGAAGCGAGCTCGCTAACCGCCGCCGGGGTGCCGTCGTGGCGGCCGAGGTGGTGTCTATCAGCCCGACTTTAGCGATCGCGGTGGGCCAAGCGGCATGGGCGGACCCGTTACCGCTTGCGGGCCTGGTTGCCGGCCGTTCGGTCACCGCCGTCACTCGTATCAATAACGATCACATAAATGCCACACGTGTCACTTGAGTCCCATCAGTATCAACGTAGCTTCAGCCTCGAACCTGTAATCCACAACCAGGGAGAGTCATGCCAACCATCTGGACTTATTTGCGTGCAGCGGCCGTCGTAGTCGGTTCGTCCGCAGCCCTACTCACGGGCGGTATCGCCCACGCCGACCCCGTGCCGGCTCCGCCCATTCCGAACATTCCGCAGCAGCTGATCAGTTCGGCGGCCAACGCACCCCAAATCCTGCAGAACCTCGCTACCGCCCTCGGCGCGACCCCGCCGGCCGCGCCGGCCGCCCCTGGCATCACCTTCCCGGGTGTTCCGTCGGCCGCCGCAACGTCACCGGCGACTTCCGCGGCAACCGTCCCCTCGATTCCCGGGCTCGCGCAGGCGGCGACACCCTCCGCCCCGTCGGCTCCGGCGGCCACGCAGGGCCTGCAGGGCCTGATCCCCGGCCTGACGCAGCCGGCACCCGCGGCGCCCGCCGCCCCGGCCACGTCGTCCATTCCAGGACTGCCGGCCATCCCGGGGTTGTCGACGCCGACCGCCCCCGCCACACCGCCGACCCCGCAGCTCCCGCAGGCGAAGGTCGACATGCCGGCGTTCCTGCCCAACATGCCGGTCAACCTGCCCGCGCAGATGACCCTTCCGCAGGACCTGTCGGCGCTGGCCGGGGCTCCGGGCGCACCGGCCGCTCCCGCCGCACCGGCCGTACCGGCAATCGGGGCCAACCCGGTAGCGCCGCTGCTCGCCGCCCTGCCCTGAGTAGTGAGCCAGACAGCAAAGCCAACCCCCTATTGACCGGAGGACACACCGTGGCAACCACTTGGAATCTGTCCAAAGGATTGGCCGCTGTCGTCACGGCATCGGCTGCCGCGTTCGGATTCTGCCCGAGCGCGGCGGCCGACCCGGCGGCGACGCCGCAACCGAACACGACTCAAGGACTCCCGGGCCTGCCCGCGTTATCGCAGCTGAGCCCGATCATTCAGCAGGCCGCCAGCAATCCCGGGCAGGCGACACAGCTGCTCATGGCCGCAGCGCAAGCTTTCAGCCACAACCAGGGCGCGCCCACCGAGTCGCGCAACGTGGCGGCGTCGGTGAATCAGTTCCTCGCCGCGCCGGGTGCGCCGGCCGCCGAGCCGGGGGCAGGCCTTCCGGACGGCTCGCCGATGCCGCACGTGCCGGCGGCCGGCGTCGAACCGGGCGCGCAGTCGCACCTGCCGACCGGCATCGACCCGGCACACGCGGCCGGTCCGGGGCCGGTCGCAGCCCCGCCGGCGGCGGCGCCGTCGGTGCCCGCGCCACCCGCTTCCGCGCCCCTTCCCGGCACCGTCGCACCTGCCGCGGCGCCCGCGCCGGTGCCGCCCGCGCCGGCCGGGGCTCCACCGGACGCCGCACCACCTGCTCCCGCGTCGGCCGCGGCCCCGGGTTTCGGCCCTGACGCTCCGCCCACGCAGGACTTCATGTATCCCTCGATCGGCACCAATTGCCTTGCGGACGGCACCAGTGCGATCGCCACCGCGCTGTCGGTGGCGGGGCCGGCGAAGATCCCGACTCCCGGGCCGGGGCCCGGGCAGACCGCCTACGTGTTCACCGCCGTCGGCACCCCCGGACCCGCCGAGGTGCAGAAGCTGCCGTTGAACGTCACGTGGGTGAACCTGACCACGGGCAAGTCGGGAACGGTCGCGCTCAAGCCGCGCACCGACATCAATCCCGAGGGGCCGACGACGCTGACCGCGATCGCCGACACCGGTTCGGGCAGCGTCATGTCGACCATTTTCGGGCAGGTCACCACCAAGGAAAAGCAGTGCCAGTTCATGCCCACGATCGGCTCCACGGTGGTGCCGTAGGCCAGCACTGTTCCCTGCCCTGGGCGCGCGTGTCCCCCAACTGGGGGCACGCGCGCTCGCGTCAGACGGACGCCGCCGCTAGTACGCCATGAACAGGATCGCGTCGCGGTCGTACTCGAGACCCGGATGAACGCTGGCAAGATGAGTCTGGGTCAGCTCGACCAGCTCGTCCTCATCCTTGCCGACGATGGCTTCCCCGCAGGGACACGTTAGGTGTGTCTTCACGTTGCCGCCCTTCCCTTCTGTTCACCCATCACTTCGCCGCCTTGGCTGCCGCCTTCATCTGCTTCTTGTGCGCCCGCACCTGCCCGAGCGACCGGGCGTCGACGATGTCGGCGACGGATATGTGCGTGCTGGGCCGCCCGAAGTCGCCGGCCGCTTCCCGCCAGCCGGTCGGCGTCACCCCGTACTGCTTGCCCAGCAGCGCCAGGAAGATCTTCGCCTTCTGCTCGCCGAAACCGGGCAGCCCCTTGAGCCGGCGCAACAGCTCCTTGCCGTCGGGGTCGCCGGACGTCCACAACGCGGCCGCGTCGCCGTCGTAGCGCTCCACGATGAGCTGCGCGAGGGCCTGGATCCGCTTGGCCATCGATCCCGGAAAGCGGTGTATCGCAGGTCTTTCCGAGCACAGCGCGGCGAACTTGTCCGGGTCGTAATCGGCGATCTCGCCGGCGTCCAAGCCGCCCATCCGGTCGGCGATCTTCTTGGGTCCCGCGAACGCGGTCTCCAGTGGTACCTGTTGGTCGAGCAGCATGCCCACCAGCAGCGCGAACGGGTTGTCGTCCAGCAGCGCGTCGGCCTCAGGATCTTGAGCGAGCCAAAGTTTCACCGTCAACGACCTTCCTTCCGCTGA
This sequence comes from uncultured Actinomycetota bacterium, assembly GCA_963820045.1. Taxonomy (GTDB): domain Bacteria; phylum Actinomycetota; class Actinomycetes; order Mycobacteriales; family Mycobacteriaceae; genus Mycobacterium. The sequence continues at coordinate 475,915 of CAWFYN010000003.1, read as the reverse complement.
ACACCCTACGACCGAGACCCGATGGTTCGACACCGACCACCAGATCGCCGCCAACGACCGGCACCATAACCACGCAGTTATCGTGGCGTAGTGGTGGATGAAGCCAAATTGACACTGATGCTGGCCCGAGACGAACTACATCAGCTCGTCAACACCTATTGCCGGGCGGTCGACCGCGCTGACTATGAAGCGCTTCGCGCGCTGTACCACCCCGACGCGACCGACTCGCACGGCTCGTTCTCGACGGGCGGCGTCGAACCATTCATCGCAGGGCTACAGGCTGCGGAACCGTATGTGCGTGTCTCCCAACACAACATCACCACAACGAACTTCGTGATCGAGGGCGAGGAGGCCCGCGGTGAGATCTACTGCCTGGTGTTCCACACCTTCGCCGGTCCCGAACACGACTTAGACGTCATCATCGGCGGCCGGTACCTGGACAGGTACACCAAACACGACGGCCGCTGGAAGTTCAGTCAACGCACCATCGTGGCGGACTGGGCATACCAAAACGACCCATCCCAAGTGAACTTCGGACACCCCAGCACCCGAGGAAGCCTGCGCGGCAAACCAGGCCAAGCCGACCCTTCGATCAGCCTATTCACACCGCCCAAAGGCTGAACACGCCGGCTGCTCGAGCCGTAACGCCGGCACAGGGAGCGCCGAAAGTTGTTGACGCGCAACGAGGGCCGACGGTCACCCGCTCTTGCGGCGGAATTCGCGGCGGTTCTCCACCGGGCCGTGGGCGCGAGACTGCTTGCCGTCGCCGCTCTTGTGGTCGGACCCGCCCGAAGACTTGGCCATCTTGCGGTCGAGGGCTTCACGGAACTTGCGCTTGGTGTCGTCGTCCGATTCCGATGCCCCGGATGACTCAGGCGACTGTTCACCCTGTCGCGCCTTCGATTCAGCCATACCGTCAGCCTAGCCCGGGAAGGCCGGAATCGTGCGGCTACCGCACTCCGGGCGGCATGCCGTACACGTGCGAGATCGGCAGGGTCAGCAACACCCGCCGGTCGGTGACCATCGCCTCGCGGTACTCGTCCCAATCCGGATGTTCGCCGGCGATGTTGCGGTACAACGCAATCAGCGCCTCGACGGTGTCGTCGCCGGGAGCGGCCGCCGGCGGCGTCAATATCGCCGTACCCTCGGCGACGGCGTACGACCACCCGTCGTCGGCGTCGACCAGGATGGACGCGCGGGGATCGCGGCGCAGGTTGCGGGTCTTGGCCCGCGGCTCGGTGATCGACACCCGCACGGCCAAGTCGCGCGGGTCGAAGTGGTAGCTCACGTTCGACAGCTGCGGGCGCCCGTCACGTTTGATCGTGGCCAGCACCCCCAGAGAGTTTCCACTGATCACGGCCAGCAGCTTGTCGTCGAAGACTTGGCGTCCCATGTCGAAAGCCTACGTCGCGCGTCCAGCAGCCGGTCCCCGGATCGCGTCACCACGGGCCGCCCTGGTGGAATCGGACCATGACCAAATACGCGGCGTTCCTGCGGGGCGTCAACGTCGGCGGCGTCAACCTCAAAATGGCCGAGGTGGCGCGCGCATTGACCGACACGGGCTTCACCGATGTGCGCACCATCCTGGCCAGCGGCAACGTCGTGCTGGAGTCATCGGCCGGTGCGGCGGCGGTGCGCAAGAAGGCCGAGGCCACGTTGCGCGGGAGGTTCGGCTACGACGCGTGGGTGCTGGTTTATGACCTCGAAACGGTGCGGGCGATCGTGGACGACTACCCGTTCGAGCCCGAGGTCGAGGGCTATCAGTCCTACGTCACGTTCGCCGCCGACAAAGCGGCGCTCGACGAACTGGCCGCGCTGGCCGAGGGTGCCGGCCCGGACGAGAGGATCAGCCCCGGAGCGGGCGTCATCTATTGGCAGGTACCCAAGGGCGCCACCCTGGACAGCACCATCGGCAAGACGATGGGCAAGCCGCGCTACAAGTCCTCGACGACGACGCGCAACCTGCGCACGCTGGCCAAGGTGTTGCGCTAACACACAGCGCCCCAAGCGATTCGGCCTCAGTCGTCGGGCACGTTCGTCAGGTAGCGCATCGCGTCGGACTTGGTCAGCCCCAGCGCACGGGCCACCTCGACGTACTCCTTGGCGGCGGCGGCCATCGCCGCGTCCGTCGGATCGAAGCGCGAGATGAAAGTGCCGAAGCGCCCACGGGTTTCGACTATCGCCGCGGATTCCAATTCCCGATAGGCGCGGGCCACGGTGTTCGCCGCGACCCCCAGCTGGCCGGCCAGGTCACGCACCGTCGGGAGCCGGGAACCGGGCGGCAGCGCGCCGGCCCGAACCCCGTCGATGACTTGGGTCCTGAGCTGGTCGAACAGCGGCTTGCCCGCCCTCACGTCGACCTTCAGCCAATCCCGCAGCTCCACGTCCTCAGTATGTCCCAAGCACCGCTATCTTTGTGGGATGCGAGTAGCGGTGCTGAGCGGCGCGGGGATCTCCGCGGAGAGCGGGGTGCCGACATTCCGCGACGACAAGAACGGATTGTGGGCCCGCTTCGACCCTTACGAGCTGTCCAGCACACAAGGGTGGCGCGACAACCCCGAGCGGGTCTGGGGATGGTACTTGTGGCGGCACTATCTGGTGGCCGACGTCCAGCCCAACGCGGGACACCGCGCCATCGCCGCCTGGCAAGACGGCGCCGAAGTCAGCGTCATCACCCAGAACGTCGACGACCTGCACGAGCGCGCCGGCAGCATGCCGGTTCATCACCTGCACGGCAGCCTGTTCGAATTCCGTTGCGACCGTTGCGATACGCCTTACGCGGGGACGCTGCCCGAGATGCCCGAACCGATGCTGGAGGTGGAGCCGCCGGTTTGTCAGTGCGGTGGCCTGATCCGGCCGGACATCGTCTGGTTCGGTGAGCAGTTGCCCGAGGGGCCGTGGCGCAGCGCCGTGGAGGCCACCGAGGCCGCCGACGTGATGGTGGTCGTCGGAACCTCGGCGATCGTCTATCCGGCGGCCGGGCTGGCCGAGCTGGCGCTGGCGCGCGGCGCGGCCGTCATCGAGGTCAACCCCGAGGTCACGCCGCTGTCCAGAAACGCGACGATCAGCATCCGCGAGACCGCCGGCCAGGCGTTGCCCGGGTTGCTGCAGCGCCTGCCCGCCCTGCTGAGGTAGCCCCGCGGAACTACGGCCTGCGGGCGCGGCCCAGCAGGAGTTCCGACACCGGCATCGGCGCCCACGCCGGCAACGTGAACTCGCGCCGGGACGCGTCAACTTCGAATCCGGCGTCGACGATCGCGCGCTCGGTATCGCGGTGCGTGTGGCAGTTGCCGAACAACCTGGGCCACACCGTCGCGTCGGCGAACCGTTGCATGCGGCCCCGCGCGCCGGCGCTCGCCACATGCTCGAGGTATCGCAGCTCCCCGCCCGGTCGCAGCAATGAATACAGGCGGCCCAGCACACCGCCGGGGTCGCGCACCGAGCACAACACCAGCGAGCACACCACGGCGTCGAACGGCTCGTCGCCGCTGAACCCTTCCGCCGTCTCGTCCGTCACGACGACGCGGACCGGCACCACGTCCGCCGCGGCGCGGGCCTGGGCCGCCAGCCGCGGCTCGGGCTCCATCGCGACCACCTCGTTGACCGACTGCGGGTAGTGGGGAAAGTTCGTCCCGATGCCCGCGCCGACTTCCAGCACCCGCCCCGACAACCCGGCCAGATTCTCCCGGCGAAGGGCCCGGATCACCTCGGTCTCGTGGGTGGCGACGACGGGCCAGATGCGCGCGAAAAACGGGTTGTCCACCGGCGTTGTCATACAGGTCAACCTTCCGACTCGGATGGGTCTCGTCAATACGATCTTGCCGAATCGATCGATCGCGGCGTTAACCGACGTTGGGCACGGGTTCCGCCAGTGGGCGATCGTCGAGCGGGACCGGCGCGACGTACCCGGTCTCGCGGTCCCCTCCCTCGCTGATGCCGAACCGGTCGTGCAGCCAGGCCAGGGGCTTGGGCGCCCACCAATTCCACCGGCCCATCACATGCATGAACGCAGGCACGACAACCATCCGCACCAAGGTGGCGTCGGCCAACACGGCGAGCGTCAGGCCGAGGCCGAACATCCGCATGAACGACACGTGGGCGGCGATTAGCGCGGCGAACGACATCGACATCACCAACGCGGCCGCGGTGATCACCCGGCCGGTGCGGGCGAGGCCGAGCGCGACGCTCTCGTCGTTGGCGGCGTTCGCCTGATTCGGGCTGGGCCTTGCCGGTCGAGCGGCCCCGGACGAAAGCCAGTACTCGCGGATCCGCGAGAGCAAGAAGACCTCGTAGTCCATCGACAACCCGAAGGCGATGCAGAACAGCAGCACCGGCATGTTGGCGACCAGCGTCCCGCTCGGCGTGGTTCCGAGCGCGCGGAGGTGCCCGTCCTGGAAGATCCACACCAGCGCACCGAACGCCGCGGTCAGCGACAGGACGTTGCAGGCGAGCGCCTTCGCCGGCAGCACCACGCTGCCGGTGAGCAGGAACAGCAACGCGAAGGTGATGGCGGCCATCAACCCGAGCACCAGCGGAAGTCGGTCGGTGACCGCGTCGACGCTGTCCCGGTTGACCTGGGCGACACCGCCCATCGCAACGGATCGCCCCGCCGGCCCGGGCACCGAGTGCAACCGCCTGCGTTGACTGTCGCTTGCCGGGGAGAACACCGGCGCCGTGCTGCTCACGGTCAGGAAGGCGCTGCCGTCGGCCAGCCCGGTGGCCGCGGCCGGTGGTCCGGTCACGTTGCCGCCGACGAACGTCCCGCCGGGAGCCGACACCGCCGACACGTCGGGAACCCGCGATAAGTCGGCGGCATACCTGTCGATGTCCGCCGGGTTCAGGCCACGCGCGTCCGGGACGACGACCGGCACGGACGTCGCGGAATCGTGCACGAAATCGTTCCGCAATTGGTCACCGACCTGGTGCGACGACGCCGAACGCGGCAGTACCCGGTCGTCCGGAAAACCCCATTTCACGCCGAGGAATGGAAGACCGAGCAGTAGCAGCAACGCGACGACGGTCAGACCGATCGGCGCCCAGCGGCGCATCACCAACTTGCTCGATCGGTACCAGAAGAGTTGCTCGACGGGCTTGTGCACCGGCACGGGGCGCCTGAAGAGCCGCCGCATCAGCCGGCGCACGTCCAGTGCATCCAGCCGGGGCCCCAGCAACACGATGGCCGCCGGGGTTATCACGATCGAGGCGGTCGCGACGAAGGCCACCGTGGCCACGCCGGCGTAGGCGAACGATTTCAGGAAGTACATCGGGAAGGCGACGGTCGCCGACATGGACAACGCCACGGTGACCGCGGAGAACAGCACCGTGCGCCCCGAGGTGGCCATGGTCCGAATCAGCGCCTCCTGCGGTTCGCTGCCCTCGGCCAACTCGTCGCGGTAGCGGCTGACGATCAGCAGTGTGTAGTCGATGGCCAGCGCCAGGCCCAACGCGGTGCTCAGGTTGAGCGCGAAGATCGACACTTCCGCGGTGAACGTGATCAGCCGCAACACCGTCATCGAACCGACGACGGCCAGGGCGCCGAGCGCCATCGGCAACGCCGCCGCCAGCAGTCCGCCGAACACCCAGATCAGGATCAGGAAGCTCAGTGGTAGCGCGATCATCTCCATCACCAGCAGATCGGCCTGGTTCTGTCTGTTGATCTGGGCGTACTGCATCGCCGCACCGCCGGCGCGAACGGTAACGCCGCCACGGTCGTGGATGAACTGGTCGGAGACGGTTTGGGCGTTGCTCTGCGCGTAGTTCTCGCCGCCCTTGAGGTTGACCACGATCAGACCCGACTTGCCGTCGCGGCTGACCAGATCGGCGGCCGCTTGCGGGGGGACTGTCCACGGCGACGACACGTTGTATATCAACGGTGACTTCTGCAACTGATTGACGAGGTCGGTGCCCACGTTGCGGGCCTGGTCGCTGTCGTTGCCCCCGGGAGCTGTCAGCAAGATCAGCATCTGCTGACCGCTCTGTCCGAACTTGTCGGTCAAGACCTGGATCGCGTGGGCGGACTCCGAGTGCGGATCCTGAAAGCCCCCGGGAGACAGGCTCTTGGCGACGGGAATGCCGAAGACCGCGGCGGCGATGAAGACCAGGACTCCGATCGCGATGATGCGGCGCGGGGCCGCGATGGCCAGTCGAGCGATCCCCTGCAGCATCTCGAGCCCTTCCGCCGCCCGTGCTGATCGCGTTGGCCGCTGGCGTACCCGCGACAACTAGCCAAACGCTAGTTTGCACGCGTCAAACAGATTCCTCCTTAAGCACGGTGGGCGGGGCGGCACGGTTCAACGCGGTGTTTCAAACGCGGCGAGGAGTAAGAGTCTGGCCAGAAAATTGTGCCGGAACTAAGCAGGTCACGGCGTTAAAGCCGGCGGTCGGTGGCCTTCAACCTACCCACCGGTAAATTGCCACCATTTTCCGAATCGTGACTCAAAGATTCCTTAATCGTGGCCCATACGCTCAGTGTCATGTGGATCGACGACACAAGTGCCGGCGTCATCAAGGTTGACTTCGACGCCCTCTACCACGGCGACGTCCTGGTGGAAGGCGAGAACTCGGAGCAGTTCGAAGAACTGCAAGCGGCGAGCTGAGCTACGACGATGAGTATGCTCGCACGCCTGCTAATGGCCGAACCCGCCGTCAGTCGATGGTTCCGTCGATAAGCTCTTTCTCCATCACGAAAGCCCCCCGCTCGTCGCGGGGGGCTTTCGTGTTCGGGGGCCTCAGCGAGGCGCCATGCGGATGGCGCCGTCCAGGCGGATGACCTCGCCGTTGAGCATCGGGTTCTCGATGATGTGCACCGCGAGAGCGCCGTATTCGTCGGGGTCACCCAGCCGAGCGGGGTGCGGGACCTGCTTGCCCAGCGACTTCTGCGCCTCTTCTGGCAGCGAACCCAGCAACGGGGTCTTGAACAACCCCGGCGCGATGGTCACCACCCGGATGAGCTCGCGCGACAGGTCGCGCGCGATCGGCAGTGTCATGCCGACCACGCCGCCCTTGGACGCCGAGTAGGCGGCCTGGCCGATCTGGCCCTCGAACGCGGCGACCGAGGCGGTGTTGATGATCACGCCACGTTCTGGGGAGTCGGGGGGGCCGACGGGTTCGGTCTTCGCGATGCGCTCGGCGGCCAGCCGCAGCACGTTGAAGGTGCCGATCAGGTTGACCCCGATCACCTTCTTGAACCCGTCCAGCGGGAACGGGCCGTCCTTGGACAGCGTCTTGATGGCGTTGCCGATGCCCGCGCAGTTGACGTTGATGCGCAGCGGGCCCAGCGACTCGGCGGTGTCCAGCGCCTTGCCCACGGCGGCCTCGTCGGTGACGTCGGCCTGCGCGAAGCGGGCCCGGTCGCCGAGTTCTTGCACCGCCTCTTCGCCCCGCAGGTCGATCACCACCACCTGCGCCCCGGCATCCAGCAGCCGCTTGGTGGTGGCCAGGCCCAGGCCCGAGGCTCCCCCGGTGACGACGGCGACGGCGTCTTTGATTTCCATGCGAGTCCCTTCTTGCGAGTCCAGCCAACCAGTTGGTTGGCGACTATACCCAGTCCTTCAGCACGGCTTCGACGTCGGCCAGCGGGGCCGCCGGCGGGCGTGGTACGTCGGGCGTCGTGCGGGAGAACCGCGGAGCGGGCAACGGCTGCAGACCACCGTCGGTTTCATAGAAGGTGTTCCGCTCGGTGATGTGCGGCTCGGTGTCCACCTCGCCGAACGCCAGCACTGGTGTCACGCAGGCATCGGAATCGGCGAACACCTTCGCCCAGTGGTCGCGGTCGTGACCGGCGAACGCCGCCGTCAGCGCCGCGCGCAACTCGGGCCAGCGGCTGACGTCGTTCTGTGCCGGGAGATTGGCGGCGTCCAGGCCCAGCCCGGCCAGCATGGCCGCGTAGAACTGCGGCTCGATGGCGCCGACGGCCACGTAGCGTCCATCGGCGCACTCGTAGGTGTCGTAGTAGGGCGCGCCGCCGTCGAGCATGTTGGTGCCGCGCGCGTCCGACCACATGCCCGTGCCCCGCATCGCCCACATCATCTGGATCAACACGCTGGAGCCGTCGACCATGGCGGCGTCGATGACCTGACCCTTGCCGGAGTTCTGCCGCTCCCACAACGCGGACAGGATGCCGACCAGCAAGAACATCGAGCCGCCGCCGAAGTCGCCGACCAGGTTCAGTGGCGGCACCGGCCGCTCATTCGCCCGGCCGATGGCGTGCAGGATCCCGTTGAGCGAGATGTAGTTGATGTCGTGGCCCGCTTGCTGACTGCGCGGGCCGGTCTGTCCCCAGCCGGTCATCCGGGCGTAGATCAGCCGCTCGTTGACCTCGGCGCACTGCTCTGGGCCGAGGCCGAGCCGCTCGGTTACGCCGGGACGGAAACCCTCGATCAACACGTCGGCTTTGGCGGCGAGCTCGAGCACCGCGGCGCGTCCATTGTCGGACTTGAGATCGACGGTCACGACGCGCCGGTTGCGCAGCATGGCGTCCCTTGCGACGCCGCCCGGCCCAGTTGCCGGCCGATCGACGCGCACCACGTCGGCTCCCAGATCCCCCAGGATCATTGCCGCATGCGGGCCCGGCCCGATGCCGGCCAACTCGATGACCCGAAGTCCCTTCAGCGGTCCAGCCACGATCTACCGACCTTTCGTCTGCCCTGACGTCCGTTGTAGTTGGCATCTTCGCAGCCGCCCGCGCCGGGCGCGCAGCCCGGTCACTTAGGGTGAGCCCATGCCGCAATCCGCGATCGACGCCCTGGCTCCCGTCGCAGGGCTTTCCGTTACGTTGTCCGACGGCGTGCTGTCGGTGACCATCGACCGCCCCGACAGCCTCAATTCGCTGACCCTGCCGGTGATTACCGGGATCGCCGACGCGATGGAACGCGCGGCCACCGACCCGGAGGTGAAGGTGGTGCGCCTCGGGGGCGCGGGCCGCGGCTTCTGTTCCGGGGCGGGCATCGCCGCCGACGACGTGTCCGACTCCGGGGTTCCGCCCGACGAGATCGTCGTGGAGATCAACCGGCTGATCCGGGCGATCGCCGCGGCACCGCACCCGGTGGTCGCCGTGGTTCAGGGACCGGCGGCCGGCGTCGGTGTTTCCCTGGCGCTGACTTGCGACGTCGTATTGGCTTCGGAGAGCGCCTTTTTCATGCTCGCCTTCACCAAGATCGGCTTGATGCCCGACGGCGGCGCGTCCGCGCTCATCGCCGCCGCGGTCGGCCGCATCCGGGCGATGCACATGGCGCTGCTGCCCGAACGCCTGCCGGCCGCCGAAGCGCTGTCCTGGGGCCTGGTCAGCGCCGTCTTCCCGGCCGACGAATTCGAGGCCGAGGTGGACAAGGTGATCGCGAGGTTGTTGGCGGGCCCCGCCGTGGCGTTCGGCAAGACCAAGCTCGCCATCAACGCGGCCACGCTCACCCAGTTGGATCCGGCCTTGCAACGTGAATACGAGGGCCAGGCCGTCCTGCTGCGATCACACGACTTCATCGAGGGCGCAACCGCTTTCCAGCAGCGCCGCGCCCCCGGCTTCACCGATCGCTGAATCTATCGCGCTTACGGGCGGCCCAAGCCGGTAATCCTCTCCCGCGTCGGGTCCGAATGAGTGGAAGACGACGAACGGAGAATCGATGGTTGGACAGGTTCGCTGTCTGGTGACCGGTGCGACCGGCTACATCGGCGCCCGCCTGGTGCCGCGACTGCTGGACGAGGGTCACCAGGTGCGCGCCCTGGCGCGCGACCCGGCCAAGTTGGCGGACGTGCCGTGGCGGGAACGCGCGGAGGTCGTGCGCGGCGACCTGGGTGATGTCGATTCCCTGGTCGCGGCGTTCGACGGGATCGACGTCGTCTACTACCTGGTCCATTCGATGGGCACGTCGAAGGATTTCGCCGATGAGGAAGGCCGCGCGGTCGGCAACGTGGTGACGGCGGCGCGGCGCACCGGGGTACGGCGCATCGTGTATCTGAGTGGCCTGCATCCCGAGGGCGGCAAGCTCTCACCGCACCTCGAGTCGCGGAAGGCCGTCGGCGACGCGCTGATCGCCTCGGGCATCGAAACCATCGTGCTGCAGGCCGGCGTCGTCGTCGGTTCGGGATCGGCGTCCTTCGAGATGATCCGGCACCTCACCGACCGGTTGCCGGTGATGACCACCCCGAAATGGGTGCACAACAAGATTCAACCGATCGCGGTGCGCGACGTGCTGTACTACCTGGTCGCCGCCGCCACCGCGGCGGTACCGTCGTCGCGCACCTGGGACATCGGCGGACCCGACGTGCTGGAGTACGGCGACATGATGCGCGTCTACGCCGACGTCGCGGGCCTGGGCAAGCGCTATCTGATTGTGCTGCCGTTTTTGACACCGACGATCGCCAGCCTGTGGGTCGGAACCGTGACGCCGATCCCGCCCGGCTTGGCGCGCCCGCTGATCGAATCGCTGGAGTGCGACGCGGTGATGCGTAACCGCGACGTCGACAGTGTCATCGAACCCCCGCCGGCCGGCCTGACCCGTTACCGCCGGGCTGTCGAGTTGGCGCTTGCCCGCGCGGCGCGTGGTGTACCGGAACCCTCGTGGTCGTCGTTGCGGTCCGAACCGGCCGAGGCGCTGCCCACAGACCCGGACTGGGCGGGCGAGATCGTCTACACCGATGTGCGCACCGCCGCGACCACAGCCGAACCCGCGAACATCTGGAGGGCGGCGGAGGACGCGGTGGAACTCGCGGGCAGCCGGCTGGAAGGTCGAGGAGCGCGCAGCGGGCACCCTGTTGCGGCTGCGCTCCACCAAGCGTGCACCGGGACGGGAGTGGCTCGAGATCGCGGTCACGCCGCAAGACGGCCGCGGCAGTCGCTATACCCAGCGGTCCATCTTTCTGCCCAGGGGCATTCCGGGCCGGGTGTACTGGTTTTTCGTGCGACCAGTACGCACGGCCGCCATGCGCGCGCTGGCCCGCGACGTCGCCGGTTCGACCCGATAGCCCGCGTCAGACGCCGAACATCGGGGGCAGCACGAGGACCATGATCAGGCCCCACACCAAGTGGGTGAGCACCGGCGCCAGTACACCGCCGGTCGCCCGGCGCTCAAACGCGCACACCGTCCCCAGGATGATCGCGGCGAAGCCGAGCATGGGGTTGCCGCTGGCCAGCGTCGCGCACGTGTAGAGGACGGTCGAAATCGCCACGGGGTGATAGCGGCCCAGCGCGGTGTAGAGCGCCCCGCGAAAGAACACTTCCTCGGCGACGCCGTTGACCAGGGTGATCGCCACGATCACCGGATACCACCCGTGGTGGGCGTACAGCAGCACCCGGGTGATCAACTCCGCCACCGCCGCGATCTCCCGGGCGATCAGCCCGCCGATCACGAAAACCCCGCCGAGCAGGACACCGATCGTCGTCCCGGTGATGACCGGCCGCTGGTTGCGGCCGCGCCAACAGATGCCGCCCAGATGCAGCGGGCCGGAGATGAACCCCCCGGCGACCCACACCCCCGCCAGCGCCAGGGTCAGCCAATAGAAGCTCGCCTCGCCCGGGTGGCGCCGCAACGAGAACGCCAGCACCGCGGCGCCTGCCACCAGGGTGATCGCCACGATGACGCGCCTGCGACGCACGACGGCCGGCGGCTCATTGTGCGGCACAGCGACATTGGTCATCGCGCGCCACAGCTCGGACAGCGCTCCGGTGTGGGATCGGGCGGTTGACTGGCTCATGCGGGACGCACCTTCGGGGTCAGGGCGATCAGGAGGTCAAGGCCGGTTCGAAGCGCTCCGGCCAGCGGGCCGGGGACCATGCTCACCAGCCCCAGGGCGGGCCGCACGGCCGGTGGGGTGAGCCGCCGCGCGACGTGGCGGATGCGCCGCGCGTCGCCACCGGCCCACGCGGGATCGGTGTCGGCGAGGTGATGGGGATCGGCCAGGGCGTTGACCGGGGAAGGGCGATTCGACTGACCGGCCAACGCTAGGGCAATGGCGTCGTCGACGCCGAGCAACCCACCGGGCGGGTCGGGCACTCGTTCGCGTAGGTCGCTCTCGGACGCCACCATCGGATGGTCCAGCGATTCGACCAGATCCCCGGCCAGGCCCGGCGGCACCGGCAGCGCGACACCGGTGATCAGCGATGCCAGCCCGGTGTCGACCCTGCCGACCCGCAATGCGGCGTGCCACCTGCCGGAGATGCGCGCATACGTCTTCAGCAGCTTCCCGTACGAGGTGGTGTCCGGGCCGGAAATGTCGTACGCGCCCGCCGGCACCAGGCCGGGCTCGGCCGCGGCGACCAGGTAGTGCAGGACGTCGCGGATGGAGATCGGGTCGATCGGGTTGTCCATCCAGCTCGGTATGGGGAGCAGCGGAAAACGGTCTCCGACGTAGCGCATCATCTCGAACGAAGTCGAGCCGGCGCCGATGATCATCGCCGCGCCCAGCCACACCAGCTCCGGGCCGTCCGGGACCGTCAGGGCCTCGGCCACCTCGGCCCGGCTGGTCAGATGTTCGGACAGAACCTCATCCGCGGGCACGAATCCGCCCAGGTAGACCACGCGCCGCACACCGGCATCCCTGGCAGCGGCGGCCAGGTTCGCGGCCGCGGCCTTGTCGGCGTCGCGGAAGCCCGGCTGACCGATGGCGTGCACCAGGTAATACACCACGTCAACGTGGCCGGCGACAGCGAGGGCCGCCCGCGTCGACGCGGGATCGGCGGCGTCCAGGGTCACCGCTGTGACGTCGTCGAACCATCCGAACCGCCTGAGGCGGTCCGGGTTTCGGGTGGCGGCCACTACGTGGTGCCGGTCCGCCAGCAGCGCCGTGACCAGCCGCGATCCGACATAGCCAGTGGCACCGGTGACCAGAATCCGCATACCGTCGACCCTAGCCCGGCGACGATGCGCGCCGCGTGGCGGCGTGAGAAGGAGGCGGGCAATCGACCATGGCCCGGCGACGATGCGCGCCGCGTGGCGGCGTGAGAAGGAGGCGGGCAATCGACCATGGCCCGGCGACGATGCGCGCCGCGTGGCGGCGTGAGAAGGAGGCGGGCAATCGACCATGGCCCGGCGACGATGCGCGCCGCGTGGGCGCCCAGCTTCGCGTATGTAACGCCACCGCGACCTTCGGCCGGGAATTTCGCGGTGGCGTTACGCTCGCGACGGGCGGGTGGCCCGCTCGAACGGTTGAACCGACGCGGTGGCGGCACCGTGATCCGGTGCAGGGACCCGTCCGTGTCCTCGTCAAGGGATAGTGGAGACATGTATTACCTGCTGGTCCTGGCGGTCGGCATCGAACGCGTCGTGGAGCTGGTGGTGTCCAAGCGGAACGCGCAATGGTCGTTTGCCCAGGGCGCCAAGGAGTTTGGTCGGTCGCATTACCCGGTGATGGTGGTCCTTCACACCGCACTGCTGGTCGGCTGCGTGCTCGAGCCGTGGGCGCTACACCGACCGTTCATCGGATGGCTGGGCTGGCCGATGCTGGCGGTGGTGGCGCTCAGCCAGGGCCTGCGCTGGTGGTGCATCGCCACGCTGGGCCGACGGTGGAACACCCGGGTGATCGTGCTGCCGCATGCCCCGCTGGTGGCACAGGGTCCCTACCGCTGGCTGCACCATCCGAACTATGTTGCAGTGGTGGCTGAGGGGTTGGCGCTGCCGTTGGTGCACACGGCGTGGCTGACCGCGGCCATTTTCACGCTCGCCAACGCGGCGTTGCTGAGGGTGCGGCTGCGGGTCGAGAACTCCGCTCTGGGCTACACGTGAGCGATTACGACACCGACCTGTTGATCGTCGGCGGCGGGCCGGGCGGCCTGGCCACGGCGTTACATGCTCGCCGGCAAGGACTTTCGGTGATTGTCGCAGACCCGCGAGAGGGTCCCATCGACAAGGCGTGCGGCGAGGGACTGATGCCCGGCGGACTTGCCGAGCTGACATCCCTCGGAGTGGACCCGGCCGGCATGCCCTTTCACGGGATCGCCTACGTGAGCGAACACCGTCGGGCGCAGGCGCGGTTTTACAGCGGGCCGGGCCGGGGTGTGCGGCGCACCACGCTGCACGCGGCGCTGGCCGCGCGCGCCAAAGAGCAAGACACCGAATGGCTTCGGGCACGGGTGACCACCGTCCACCAGGACGCTCATGGGGTCACGGCCGCCGGCGTGCGCGCGAAATGGTTGGTGGCGGCCGACGGGTTGCATTCACAGGTCAGGCGGGCCGCCGGAATCACGGCGACCCCCGGAACACCGCGGCGCTACGGCGTGCGCTGGCATTACCGCGTGCCGGCGTGGTCGGAGTTCGTCGAGGTGCACTGGTCGCGTTGGGGCGAGGCGTATGTGACGCCGGTGGAACCGGATCTGGTGGGCGTGGCGATCCTGTCGCGCGGACGGCCCGACCTGGCCTGGTTCCCCTGGCTGGCCCGGCGGTTGCAGGGCGCCGGCCGGGGCGAGGCGCGCGGGTGCGGGCCGTTGCGGCAGGTGGTGTCCCGCCGGGTCGCGGGGCGGGTGCTGCTGGTGGGCGACGCGGCGGGGTACGAGGACGCGCTGACCGGCGAGGGCATCAGCCTCGCGGTCAAGCAAGCGGCCGCGGCCGTCGCCGCCATCGTCGACGAGGCGCCATCATCGTATGAGCCTGCGTGGCAACGGATTACCCGCAACTACCGACTACTCACCCGCGCTCTCGTGCTGGCCAGCGCCCAGCCGGTGGCGCGCCGCGCAATCGTGCCCGCATGCACGCTGCTGCCCGCCGCGTTCCAGCGCGGGGTGAACATCCTGGCGACCTAGACCAGATTGTGGCGACCCGCTTCGCCCGGCTACGCCGCGCTTGCGATCGCCACTAGCGCGCCTTCCAGATCGGGCTCGCGCTTCTCGGCGAACGCCAGCGGCCCCTCCTTGGCGTCTTCGGACCTGATCAGGACGCGCATCTCGTTCATGGTGCGCGCCCAACCCGCTTCTTCGTCGGTGATGACGCCGTCGTCGACCCCGGAGGCAATGCGCTTGCTGGCCTGCACCGACAGCGGCGCGTTGGCGGTCACCCGCGCGGCCAGGGCCAGCGCGGCTTCCAGCACCGTGCCCTCCTTGACGACCTGGTTGATCAGGCCCCATTCGAAGGCATCGGAGGCGGTGATCGGCTCGCCGGTCAGCAGCAGCTCCATCCCCACCTTGCGCGGCAACTGCTGCACGATCCGGAAGACGCCGCCGGCGGCCGCGATCAGTCCGCGTTTGACCTCCGGCAGCCCGAACTTGGCCCGCTCGTCGGCCACCACCAGGTCACTGGCCAGGGCCAGCTCGGTGCCGCCGCCCAGCGCGGTGCCGTTGACCGCCGCGATGGTGGGCTTGTCGATGAAGTGGTGCACGTAACCGGCGAAGCCCCACTCGCCGTGGTCGGGGTGGTACAGGTTCTCCCGGCGCGAGATCGCCTTGAGGTCGGCGCCGGCGCAGAACGACTTGTCGCCGGCGCCGGTGATCACCACGGCCCGCACCTCGGGGTCGTGTTGCGCCTCGTCGAGCGCGTCCCCGACGCCGATGCTGACGGCACCGTTGACCGCGTTGCGGGCTTCGGGCCGGTTGATGGTGATCACCATGACGTTGCCGCGGCGTTCGACCAGCACCGCCGGCTGATCGCTGGCAACGTCGGTCACAACAACTCCACGATGGTGGCGTTGGCCTGGCCACCACCCTCGCACATTGTCTGCAGGCCGTAGCGAATTCCCTTGTCCCGCATGTGGTACAGCAGCGTTGTCATCAACCGCGCGCCGGAACCGCCCAGCGGGTGGCCCAGCGCGATGGCGCCGCCATTGGGGTTGAGCTTCTTCTCGTCGGCGCCAATGTCTTTCAGCCACGCGAGCGGGACGGGCGCGAACGCCTCGTTGACCTCGTAGGCCCCGATGTCACCGATGGAGAGGCCGGAGCGCTTCAGCACCTTCTGGGTGGCCGGGATGGGCGCGGTCAGCATGATCACCGGGTCGGCACCGGCCAGGGTCGCTGTGTGCACCTTCGCGATCGGCTTGAGCCCCAACGACTTCGCCTTCTCGGCAGACATGAACAGCAGCGCGGCCGAACCGTCGGAGATCTGCGAGGAGTTGCCGGCGTGGATGACCCCGTCCTCCTTGAACGCCGGCTTCAGCGACGCCATCTTCTCCATCGGGGTGCCGCGCCGGATGCCTTCGTCCTTGAGGACCACGTTGCCGTCCTGGTCCTTGATGCCCACGATCTGGTCATCGAAGGCGCCGGAATCCTGTGCGGCCGCGGACTTTTCGTGTGAGCCCAGGGAGAACTCGTCGAGCGCCGTGCGGTCCAGCCCCCACTGCTCGGCGATCATCTCCGCGCCGAGGCCCTGGTTGGGCGTCTGGCGGTATCGGTCCTTGAAACCCTGCGGGTACGGGTTGCCGCCACCGGCCAGCGACGAACCCATCGGGGTGCGCGACATCGACTCCACGCCGCCGGCCACGACGACGTCGTAGTGCCCGGCCACCACGCCGGCGGCCGCGAAGTGGATGGACTGCTGGCTCGAGCCGCACTGGCGGTCGACGGTCACGCCCGGAACGGTCTCCGGCCAGCCGGCGGCCAGCAGGGCGGTCCGGCCGATGTCGAGGGCCTGTTCACCCGCTTGCATCACGCAGCCCCAGATGACGTCGTCGACGATCTCGGGGTCGACGCCGGCCTTCTCCACCAACCCGTTGAGCACCTGCGCGGACAGGTCCGCCGGGTGTACGCCGGACAACCCGCCGTTGCGCTTCCCGATCGGTGAGCGCACTGCCTCGACGATGACGGCTTCAGCCATGAGAATGTCTCCTTCGACACGTGTTATTGAGTCGATTGTCAACCAACGCGTTGGGAGGCCGGGGAGCGGGGTGCGGTTATTGGTACGAACCCGCGGATGGGTTCCGGCTAGCCGCCGGCCTCGAGGAGGGACTTGAGCCGGGCCAGATCCTTGGCATTGGCACGCTTCATCGCCATCGCCAAGAAGGGCGCCACCATGCCCGAGAAGCCGGCAGGCTCACCGCGGTTGCGTAGCGTCATCTTCGTCGTCCCGTTGGGACCGTCCTCCCAGAGGTAAGTCGTCTCCGTCGGAAACGGTCCTTCCGCAGTGCGCATCACCAACCGCGCCCCGGGCTGCAGATCCACCACCTCGTAGGCGTAACTCAGCGAACGCCCGAGAAACTCGGCGGTTAAAGGCGAACCGCGAGGCGACGGCCATCGGCTTGGGCGACTTCCACTGCACCGACTTGATATTCACGTACCAAGCGGTGGCGTTGTCCGGATCTGAGGAGTACGCGGCAACTTCGCGACGCTGCCGGGTGATCACCATCTCGCTCACTACATCCACGCTCGTCATCTCACTCCTTGCCTTGCTGAGCAGACCATTGCGGCGATTCGCCGTTCTCGGTGTCGCCGTTCGGGGGTGGTCACCGCGTCGGTCAGTGATGCCCGGGTCGCTCGCACGGCTTCGGCGAATCTGCCTTCGCGGGCCAGCAGTTCACCTCGGACGGCGTGCCACCGCTGATCGGGCGCGATTGGATCCAAGGCCGCCAAACCCGCTGCCGCGCCGTCGGATTCGGCGATGGCGACCGCCCGGGCGAGCGCCGCGGGAGCGCTCGGCTGCACCGAGAGCAGCAGGTCGTAGAGCCGGATAATCTCGGCCCAGTCAGTAGCCTGGTACGAACGGGCCCGGGCGTGTTCTGCCGCGATCGCGGCCTGAAGTTGATACGGGTCGGCAATCGTGTCGGTGCGGCGCAGCGATTCATCGAGCAGACGCACCGCCTCCTCGATCGCGCCGGAGTCCCACAACAAACGGTCCTGCTCGGCAAGCGGTATCGGGTCTCCGGCGTCGTCAAGCCGTGCCGCGCGGCGGGATTCGGTCAGCAACAACAGCGCCAATACGGCCATCGGCGACGGTTCATCGGGCATCAGGTCGTGAACGAGCCGCGCCAGGCGCAGCGCTTCCCGGGCGCCGTCCACGTCGGTCAGTCGGTCGCCGCCCGATGCGCTGTGGGCCATTGTGTAGAACGCATGCAGGACCGCGCACACGGCCGCCAGCCGCGCCGGCAGGTCTTCGTCGGCGGGCACCCGGTATGGAATACCGGCGCGTGCGATCTTCTGCCGAGTCCGGGTCAACCGCTTGGCGACCGCCGCTTCGCTCGTCAGCAGCACCGCCGCGATCTGCGCCGGCGACAGACCGCACAATGTGCGCAGCGCGAGCGTCACCTGCGCCTCCCGGGCGAGCGCGGGGTGGCAGCAAGTGAAAATCAGCCGCAGCCGGTCGTCTGCCACCGCACTGTCGGGCGGCAGGTCGGGGGCAGCGAGCACCATGCTGGCACGCTCCTTCTGCGCACGAGCGCCCTCCCGGCGCAGCAGGTCAATTGCGACCCGGCGCGCTGTCACCGTCAGCCAGGCGCGCGGCTCGTCGGGCACCCCGTTGCTGGGCCAGTCCCGCAAGGCGCGTAGTGCCGCTTCCTGGACCGCGTCCTCGGCGATCTGCAGGGAGCCGACCGTCCGGACGAGGGTCGCCAGGATGCGGGTCCCCTCCATCCGGACGGTCTCAGCGAGTGCGGAGTCGGTAGCGCTCAACCGAAGTCGATGATGGGCCGCACCTCGACAGCGCCGTCCCAGGCAGCCGGGATCTCGGCAGCGATACGCAGCGCCTCATCCAGGTCGGCGGCCTCGATGAGGTAGAAGCCGGTCAAGGCCTCCTTGGTCTCGGCGTACGGGCCGTCGCTGGTGACGACGTCGCCGCCGCGGGCACCGCTGACGCGAACCGTCGTCGCGGTGCCGGTCGGGTACAGCGCTGCGCCGCCACGGATCGCAGCCTCGTGCTCTTGTCCGAACTTCATGTATTCGGCCATGTCGGCGGCCTGCTCGGGGGCCGACCAGTCGACGTCCCGAGTGTAGGTGAGTGCGGCATATTGCGGCATGGGTTTACCTCCTGTACCGATCATGATCCGGGCTATTCCCGATCTCACCAAGAGGACGATTGCCGCGGGCCCTAGGAGGACATCTGGGCCGAATCGGTTTCAGCCAGCCGGATAGCCCACCGATTTGATCTCGGTGTACTGGTCGAACCCGGCGACACCGTTCTGGCGTCCCACCCCGCTGTGCTTGTAGCCGCCGAACGGTGTGTCGGCGCCGTACGGTGCGCCGCCGTTGACGCCCATGAAGCCGGCCCGGATCCGGCGGGCCACCGCCAGCGAGCGCTCCAGCGAGCCCGACATCACGTTGCCCGCCAAGCCGTACTTGCTGTCGTTGGCGATCCGGATCGCGTCCTCCTCGTCGTCGAACGGGATGACGGCCAGCACCGGGCCGAAGATCTCCTCCTGGGCGATCGTCATGGAGTTGTCCACATCGGTGAAAAGCGTTGGCCTGACATAGAATCCCTTGTCGAAGCCGGTGGGCGCGTCCGGTCCGCCGACCAGCGCGGTGGCGCCCTCCTCGACGCCCTTCCGGATATAACCCATCACGCGATCGCGCTGTACCTCCGAAATCACTGGGCCGCAAAGGGTTCCCGGGTCCTGCGGGTCCCCGCACGTGACGTTCTCGTAGATGCTCTTCAGAATCTCCACACCCTCGTCGTAGCGAGACCGCGGCAACAGCATCCGGGTCGGGATTCGCACAGCCCTGCCCGGCGTGCATGCACGGCGCGATGCCGATCGCGCACGCCATCCCGAAGTCGGCGTCCTCCAGACACGATGGTGGCCGACTTGCCGCCGAGCTCCAGGAACAGCCGCTTCATGGTCGCGGCGCCCTTCTCCATGATCCGCTGCCCGACCACCGTCGACCCGGTGAACGAGATCAGGTCGACCTTCGGCGACAGCGTGAGCTCCTCGCCCACAAAGTGATCCGACGCGGTGACGACGTTCACGACGCCCGCGGGAATATCGGTCTTTTCGGCGATCAGCCGGCCGAGGCGGGTCGCGTTGAATGGGGTGTTCGGCGCCGGCTTGAGCACCACGGTGTTGCCGGTCGCCAGCGCCTGGCCGAGCTTGTTGAGGGTGACCTCGAACGGGAAGTTCCACGGCACGATCGCGCCGACCACGCCCACCGGCTCGCGCCAGACTTTGCGGGTGGTCAGCGTGCCGGTCAGGCTGATCACCTTGTCGCCCAGGTCCGTCTCCCAGGCATACTCGTCGATCAACCTGGCGGGATACTTCAACCCGTCTTCCAGTGGGGCGTCCAGCTGCGGGCCGAACGTGATGGCCCGGGGCGAACCAACCTCGAGGATGAGCTCCTCGCGCAGCTCTTCCTTCTCCGATTCGATCGCCTCGTGCAGCTGCAACAGGCAGCGCTTACGCAACTCGCGGTTGGTCGACCAGTCGCTCTCGTCGAAGGCGCGCCGGGCGGCGTCGATCGCCCGGTGCATGTCCTCCTTGGACGCGTCGGCGACCTCCCCGAGCGACTCCTCGGTCGCCGGGTTGATGTTCGTGAAGGTGCCCGCTTGGCCGTCGACGAGCTTGCCGTCGATCATCATCTTCGGCTCGAATCGGACCTTTACAGCCTCAGTCATATCTGTCACTCTCTCAGACTCGTTGGCGGGGTGTCCCGCGGGGCGCTGGTTACCCTACGGGGAGCCTTACCGGAAACTAGCCAATTGGCAAGCCGCAACCTCTGCGGGGCCGGTTATTGGGGGTCGAACAGCACCGGCACCGACGTCGGCGAGCGGAAGACCTGCCCACGGATGTGCGGGTCGTTTCCGTCGGGGTCCAGCCGCAGGTTCGGCAGCCGGTCGAGCAAAAGGTTGATGGCGGTGCGCATTTCCAGCCGCGCCAGGTGCATGCCGAGGCAGACGTGCACGCCGTGCCCCCAGCCCAGGTGCGCCCTGGGTTGGCGGAAGATGTCGAACGTGTCCGGATCGGGGTAACGGTCTTCCTGCCGGTTGGCGGATCCGAGCATCGGCATCACCGTCGAGCCGGCCGGTATCGGTACCCCGCCGAGTTCGGTGTCGCGGGTGGCCACCCGGGTGATGGTCAGCAGGGGTGGTTCCCACCGCACACCCTCCTCGATGGCCTGCGGCAGCAGCGACCGGTCCGCGCGGATGGCATCCAGCTGCGCGGGATTCGACAGCAGCGCTAAAAGCAGGCTGCCCAGCGACCGGTACGTGGTCTCCACCCCGGCGGGCAGCAGTAGGCGTAAGAACGAGTAGATCTCCTCGTCCCCGAGCTTCTCCCCGTCGATCTCGGCCTGGGCCAGCGCGCTGATCAGATCATCCTTGGGCTCGGCGCGGCGGGATGTGAGGATCGGTGCGAAGTAGTCGCAGAGCGCGGCCGACGCGGCAAGGCCGCGTTCGGGATTCAGGATCCAGCTCAGCAACGAGATCGACCAGCGTTGGAACTGGGGATAGTCCTCCTGCGGCAGGCCCAGCAGGCCCGCGATGATCTGACTCGGGTAGTCGAAGGTGAATTCCTTGACCAGGTCGGCTTTACCCTTCGCCGCGAACTTGTCGATCAGATCATTGGCCACGCGCCCGACCAACTCGTCCTCCCAACGCGCCAAAGCCTTCTGCGAGAACGCCTTTGACACCAGTGACCGCAGCCGGCCGTGCACCGGTTCGTCCATGCCCAGCATCACGCCTTCCCCCAGCACCGGGCCGAACGCCGCGATGACGGCCGCCGACGAGAACGTCTCGTTGTCGCGCAGCATCTGCTGGGCTTCCTCGTGGCGGTACACGATGAAGACCGGCTTGGACTCCTCATGCGGCATCCCGGAGACGTCCAGGCGCTGGATGGGCTCCTCGCGGCGCAGCCGCGCCAATTCGGTGTACGGGTCGCGCACGTCGCCGGACACCGCATCGTCGAAGGCGCCGAAGTCCTCCAGGTCGTCGAAAAGCTGTTCCATGATTTCCCCTCAGTCCCCTTGAGTTCCCTTACGCTTCGCCGCCAGAGCGGCCAGGCCTTGCAATACCGGCTGCGGTAGAACGCGCGCTGCGAATACCATTGCCCTCTGGCCCGCCGTCAGCGGCCACGCCCCGCCCCGCATCGACCCCTGTCTGGGTATGCCCAGCACGAGTCGCGACATGTGGTGCATGCCCGAAGCCGGCAGGATCCTATTGGCGGCCAGCAGCATGGATGCATCCGGCCCAACACCGCGGCGGCAGAACGGCACCCGGTCATCCAGCGCCCTGACCAAGCCGTCGGTGAATCGCTCGGGTGGCCGGGCAATCTTCATCGCCAACCGCCCGCGGGTGTTCATGGTGTGGTGCAGCCGGGCGTAGGGGCCCTCGAAATTGCGATCGTCGATGGTGCCCGCATCGGTGATGATATCGGTGTCATAGGTGCCGGTCACCAGAACGGTGACCCCCAGTCCGAAGGGTGCGATCTCGCACCCCATCGACTCACCCCACCGCTCCAGCGCTCCCTTGGCCGCCGAATACGGCGCGGTGCCCGGCTGACCGCGCACCCCGGCCGCGCTCGATACCAGAACAATTCGGCCCTGGCCCGCCGTCCGCATCGATGGCAGCAGAGCCTGCGTAAGCGCAACGGGCCCCAGGACGCTGGTGGCAAACATGTTCTGCCACAGCGCCATATCGGTCTCCTCGACCATTCCGGCGGCGGAGATCCCGGCGTTGTGCACGAGCGCGTAGGGCGCGCCGACGGCTTCTTCGATGGCCTTGGCCGCCGCGGAGATCGACGCGGGATCCAGCAGGTCGAGCTGGACGCCGATCAGCCGGTCGTCGTCCTGACCGGCCCCCGTGGCCTCCTGGAGCAGGGGGAGCCCGCGGTCGGGTGTCCGCATGGCCGCGACCACACGCCAGCCTTCGCGGTACAGGCGCACGGTCGACGCGAACCCCAGACCGCGGGATGCGCCGGTGATGACGACGGTGCGCGGCTCAGCCATGCGCGCTCGGCGAAGAGGTCGCGCACGGGCCTATACCCGGCGGTGGCGGATCGACATGCGGCCGCCCGTTTGGCTGTCCGCTCATCCAGGTCGACCAGATGCCGACCGAGTACGGGCCCTGGGCGCCGGCCTTCTCGTAGAGGCCTTGCGGGTCATAGACTTTGGCCTCGGGATAGGGCCACGGGCAGGCGACGGACGTTGCCGCCTTGGTGGCCTTGATGACGGCGAACCACGCCCCGTAGGCGAAGTAGGACACGTTGATGATGGCGAACATCACCAGGAACGTGCCGAGCACCGGACGCGTCGGGAATATCTTGGCCTTCGCGGCCAGCTTCTCCGCCACCGATTTACCCGTGTCGTCGCGGTAGCAGAGTATCGCCGCGGGCACCATCACGAAGGTCACCGAGAACGACTCCCAGATCAGCGGGAACTGAAACGTCGTGCCGGTGAACACCGAGCCCCACGGAATCACCTGGGAGTAGATGTACATCCCCATGTGGACGAGCTGGATTTCCAGGAACGCATCGAAGACGAAGCCGATCGCACACGCGAGCAAGCCCAGGCTGACCAGCGGGTGCCGCGACACGAACGCCGTCGGCCCATACTTGGCCTGCAGCTTGCGCAGGATCCAGATCGCCGGGAAATAAGGCCCGAAATAGAAAGTGACGTAACCGAATACGACGAACGGCTCGACGGTCGGCGACAGCGACACCAGCGGCCAAGACTCCGGCCAGTGGATGAGGTCGGGGTTGTAGACCGCGAACGGGGCCCAGTTCATGATCGGGTCCTGCCACACGATCAACGTGGTGCACAAGAACATCAGCATTACCGGGCTGCCCGGATTGCGGCGCCAGCCCCTGATGAACACCACGAGCAGGACGAGCAGCATGATGACGGTGGAGATGTGCAGGAACGTGATGTAGTCCAAGCCGAAGATGAACTTGACCGGTCGGGGACGGCCTTGCACATTCGGGTTGGCGACGCGCGGGTCGAGGGCGACGCGGCAGTTCGCGATGAAGAAGAGCGCGAACGCGGCGAGGGCAGCCCCGGCGATCCAGCCGCCCCAGCGGCGCTTCTCGCCTTCGTGCGGCCTCGCCGGTTCCTGCTGCGCGGCAGGCGGCGTGGATTGGTCAGTGCTCATGTCTTTGTCAGCCTCACTCTCCGAAGCGATCGACCAGATGCGAGTTGGTGCCGTCGGCATCCAGAGTTCGGGCCACCAGATAGCCCGCGCCCATCCACGCACGGCGCGTCCATTTCCCGAAGGAGACGCGAGTGCCGGGGGCACCCGCGGCGGCGGGCATCATCTTCACCCGCTCCAATGCCTCTTTGACCCCGCGCGGGCTCAGCGGGTGCGCGTCGGTGAATGCGCGGACCAGCGTCGCGGCGACATCGTGGTTGACCACCGGCACGCAATACTCGGGGCGCCTGCCGTCGTACTTCTGCGCGTACCGGTCGAGGAACTCCTGGCCGAGCCGATTCTCCTCGTCGTACTGGTCGACCCCGACCCAGCCCATGAACGCGTTCCACATGATCGGGTTCACCCAGGCGTTCTGGAACGCCGTGGTGGTGAATCGAGGTGGATCCCAGTCGACGGCTTCCAACGCCGGGTTGATGAAGACAATGCCGAAGCCGAAGCCCAGATGCACGATCGCCTCGGCCTTGGCTTCGTGCAGCGTGCGGACGGCGCCATTGATGTCTTGCGCGGTCTGGGCGATCGCCGCTTCCGCGACGATGCGAATGCCCTTTGCGACGGCACGCGCTTCGCAGGTTCTTCAGGTAGCTCTCACCGATCAGGTTCTGCTCCACGAGGACTCCGACTTCGGCAGAGTCCGCGTTTGGCGACGAGGTCCGCGATGAAGATCGGTTCGTCGGTCATCGAGCCCTGCGGGAAGGAGAATGTCCATTCGCCCAACCAGTCGTCGGTGCCGGTGACGCTGATCGCCGGTACCTTGAACCGTTCTTCGATCGCCTCGCGGGTCGGCACGCAGTTGTCGGTGATGTGCGGCCCGAACACCACCAGACAGCCTTCGTCCACGAGCTCACCGAACGCGTCGATCACAGCCTTGACCGATCCCTTCGGCAGGCCCTCCACTTCGCGGTACACCATCTGCACGGGTCGGTCCATGGACCCGAGTGCGACGGCCTCCTCGAATGCCAGGTCGAAGCACCGGGTGAAGTCGGCCTTCATCTCCTCGGGAAATCCCGGTGGCAGCGTGAAGTCCATCAGGTAGCCGACCTTGATCGGCTCAGCGCTGCTTTCGTAGGACATCTGACCTCCCGGGTGACAAACTCGCACACGCCAATCCGTAGTAAACCTAATATTTGTTCAGACCCTAGCGGCGGCGGTATACAGCGTCAATCATTCACCCGTCCCGCCCAGATAGATCTCGATCATCTCGCCCAGAGCCCTGCCCACCGCCACGTCGTCGGTGAGCGGTCCCGCGATCGCGGCCCGGGCCGCCTCCCGCATGGTCAGCCCTTCTGTGACAAGCATGCCCGCCGCGATCAGCAAGCGGGTCGACGCGACCTCGCGCAACCCGCCGGTTTCCAGCCGGCGGATGGCTTGGCCGAAACGCACCAGCTCCGCGGCGGTGGCAGCGTCCACACCGGCCTCGTGTGCGACGATCCCCTCCTCGACATCGGCTGCGGGAAAATCGAATTCGATGGCGACCATCCGCTGCCGGGTCGAATCCTTGAGGTCCTTCAGCACGCTTTGATAACCGGGGTTGTACGACACCACGAGGCCGAATCCGGGCGCCGCGTCCACGGTGACGCCGAGACGCTCGATCGGCAGCTGCCGCCGGTGATCCGCGAGCGGATGCAGCACCACGGTGGTGTCCTGCCGGGCTTCGACCACCTCGTCGAGATAGCAGATCGCCCCCTCGCGCACCGCCCGCGTCAGCGGGCCATCCACCCATACGGTCTCGTCGCCCTGCAGCAGATACCGGCCGACGAGGTCCGCGGTGGTGAGGTCGTCATGGCAGGCGACGGTGATCAGCGGCCGGCCGAGATCATGGGCCATCGCCTCGACGAAACGGGTCTTGCCGCAACCCGTCGGCCCCTTCAGGACGAGTGCCAGACCCTGGCGGTAGGCCGCCTTGAAAATGGCTTCCTCGCCGCCGATCGCCTTGTAGTAGGGCCGCGCCCCGGCGGCCTCGGGGATCGCGCCGTTCCGGTACGCAAGCCCGGACTCGTTGGCCATAACTTCCCTTCTGCTACCTATGAACGGAGCCTATCGCGGAACAGATGTTTGTTTCAAGTGCTCTGACGAGCTGGTTTAGGCTTCGCATCCGAACCAATCGCATTTTGTGGCACGTCACGACACCCTGCGGCGGACCTCGGCCGAGCGCAGCGCGGACCGGAACAGCGGCCCGATCACACCGGCGAGTTGGTCCGGGTGCGCGATCGTGGCGTGCGCGGCGCTACCGAAGACCCGACGCAGCGATTGCACGTCGGTCCCCGCGCCGACGGTCAGGCATACGCAGCCGGTGCCGCGGCGGCGGGCCTCGACCAGGGCGTGGCGCGCGTCGGCGGCGCCGTAGGCCCGCTCGTACCCGTGGTCGTACGCGAGTCCGTCGGAAAGCACCACCAGCAGCCGCCGCGACGTGCCTCCGCGCGCCTCCAACACCGCCGAGCCGTGCCGGATGGCCGCGCCGAGGCGGGAATACGCGCCGGGTTCAAGGCTATTGAGCCGCTTCATGACCCGGGTATCGAGATGATCGTCGAATCGCTTGACCGGCACCACGCTCACCGCGCGCCGGCCCTGCGAGTAGTAGGCGTAGAGCGCGACGCGGTCACCCAGGTCGTGCAGCGCGACCGTGAGGTTGGCGACGGCCGTGCGCTGTTGCTCGTGCACCGTTCGCCCGACCGTGCCCGGCTCCGCCGCCGACCCCGACACGTCGAGCAGGAGCAGCACCGACAGATCCCGCCGGCGTCGCAGGCTGTCGAGGTACACCGCCTCGTCGGGCACCGACCCGGCCAGCACCTCGACGCGCGCCTCGACCGCCGCGTCGATGTCGATGTCGTCGCCCTGCGGCTGCCGGTGGCGACGGTGCAGGCCCATCCCGAGCCGGGACAGCGGGCGGCGCACGCTGATCGCGTCGTCGATCGCATGCGTCGCCGATGCTTTGATCTCCGGCTCCACCTCGCGCACGGTGCACCACGCCGGCCGGTACTTCTTGCGCGTGACGTCCCATTCCGGATACGTGACGCCGTCCGTGGCCGTCAGGACCCGCTGATCTTCGCCTTCCTCGCTCGATGTGGCGGCCAGCGACGTCACCGCATACAACCCGCGCCTGGCAGACTTCATCCGATGCGTCGGGGTGTCCGCGCCTGGCGGTCCACCGCCGCTCCCGGTCTTGCGTACCGAAGACAGCATCTTCCTCAGCCACTTGCCGATGAAACCGCCGCCGCCCACCGGGCTGGTGAACATGTCGGGGTCGTCGGAATCGTCGATCTCGTCGTCGTCGAGTTCCTCAAGTTCCTTCGCGCCCCGGCCCCTCGGGACGTGTCCGGGGTTTTCGCCGTCGGATTGTTCGGCGGCCCGCGCGGACGCGGCCAGTACCTTCGCCGCACGCATGACGCCGAATTCCGGTGCCGGCTCGTCGATCGCGGTGCGTCCGTCGGCGATCCGCAGCGAAGCGGCGGGTGAATCGCTGCGACTCGCGGTGTCACGGTCGCCCAGCGACGCCAGAACGCCCGGCAGCAGGTGGCCGTTGGCGAGGAGTGCGCGGTGCGCCTCCACCGCCAGATAGCGCCTGGCCAGCCGAGGGTGGCGGAGCAGGCGGCGCATTACCTCCGGATCCAGGCTGCCGGCCGCGATCATGCAGGCCTGCACGGCAACCGCTTCGAGTTTCCCGCGGTCGCTCGCGCCGGGATCGACGTGGATCGTCTGGCCATCGGTCCACGACGGTTCGCCCGGTCGTAGTTCGGCTACCGCCACGGCTCGGCCCGCGAGCGCGGACGCGAGCATGCCGAGGCCCGGCAACCGGTCACCACGAACGTCGGTGGACAACTCAATCTCCGAACCGTTTGGACTTCGTTGACCAAATATCTGTTCCACCGTAAAGTCCGGTGCCACCGCAGTCAATCGGATCGGGCTGTCGTGGACAGCGACACAGTTAGGCAAGGAGCCCATGGTGATCGACTTCACCGGACAGGTCGCCGTGGTCACCGGTGCAGGCCGTGGACTCGGTCGGCTGTACGCGCTGGATCTGGCTCGCCGGGGCGCCGCGGTGGTGGTCAACGACATCGGCGGCTCGATGCGCGGCGAGGGCACCGACTCCGGCGTCGCCGATGAGGTGGTCGACGAGATCAAGAACGGCGGCGGCACCGCCATCGCCTCCTACGACTCGGTCGACAACCCCGCAGGCGGCCAAGCGATTATCGAAGCGGCCGTGGGCGCGTTCGGGCGGCTGGATGCCGTGATCAGCAACGCCGGCATTTTCGGCAGTGTGCCCTTCGAGGACCTCTCGCTCGACGACTGGACTCGAATGCTGCGCGTACATCTAGACGGCGGCTTTCATCTCTCTCAGCCCGCGTACCGCGTGATGAAGAAGAACGGGGGCGGGCGGTTCGTGTTCATCTCGTCGTCCGCCGGGATCTTCGGCCAGCCGATGGAGGCCCACTACGCCGCGGCGAAGGCCGGCCTGGTGGGGTTGACGAACGTGATCGCGATCGAAGGCGAGGCGCACGGCATCGTCGCCAATTCCGTTATGCCCACCGGCTTCTCGCGGATGGTCACCGAGACGGTCGGCGACGAGAAGTTCCTCGCCGAATCCGGCTTCATGCGGGCCATCAGGCCCGAGCTGGTCGTGCCGCTGGTCACCTTTCTCGCCAGCAGCGCCTGCACGTTCACCCACCGCAACTATTCGGCCGCCGCCGGACGCTACGCGCGGGTGTTCGTCGGCCTGAGCGAGGGGTGGCTAGCGGACGCCGAGAGCCAACCGACGGCCGAAGACATCCAGGCACGTCTCGAGGAGATCTCGTCGACGGAGAAGTTCATCGTGCCCACGTCGATCGTCGACGAGGTGCTGGAACTGTGTGAGCGACGCGGCGTCAGTGCGATGCCGGGCAACAGCGAGGTCGCATTCCCTGACCACCAAAGCAACGGGAGCTGATCGTGGCCGCGGACCTTTGTTGACCGACTATCTGCTCAACCGTAAAGTCCGGCTTGGTCGCAAACTCATTAGAGAACAAGGAAACGTGGACTTCTCATACCCGGCGAAAGTGGAACAGTTCCGCATCGAGCTGCGCGACTGGCTGTCGGAGAACCTGACCGACGAGCTGGTGGCCGCCCGTCGGCCCGCCGGACGTGACGACGCGGCAATCGAGATGCTGCGCGCGTGGAGCGCGACGATGGCCGACGCGGGCTGGGCCGCGGTCGCTTGGCCCCGCGAATACGGCGGCCGCGGAGCGACGGTCCTCGAGCAACTGGTCTACACCGAGGAAACCACGCGCGCTCGAGCCCCGATGCCGCTCAACGTCATTGGGCTGAACAACATCGCACCGGCGATCATGCAGTACGGCACCGAGTCCCAGAAGCTCACGCTGCTCCCCCGCATGATGCGCGCCGACGACATTTGGTGCCAAGGGATGTCGGAACCCGAAGCGGGGTCCGATCTGGCGGCACTGCGCACCCGCGCGGTGCGTGATGGTGACGACTTCGTCGTCAACGGGCAAAAGATCTGGACCTCGCTCGGGCATCGGGCGGACTGGTGCCAGCTGTACGTGCGCACCGATCCCGACGCATCAAAGCACAAGGGCATCTCCTGCCTGATCGTCGACATGACGCTGCCCGGGATCGAAGCCCGTCCGCTCGTGACGCTCAACGGTGAAGCCGATTTCGCCGAGCTGTTCTTTCACGACGTGCGGGTTCCGGCGGACGCGTTGCTCGGACCACTGAATGCGGGCTGGCAGGTGGCCACCACCACGCTCAGCCACGAACGGGCCGGGGCTGCACGGCTGTACGCCGAAATGCAGATACGCCTGGAAGAACTGGTCGACGACATCGCCGCACACACCGAAGCGCTCGAAGACCCCGTCACGCTGCGCCGCCTCGGCGAAATCGCGCTCCGCATCAAATATCTCGAAGTCCTGTGTCAGCGGTCGATCTCGGCGACACTGCATGGCGGCCCGGAGAAAGTTGCGTCGGGCTCGGCCAGCCTGGCCAAGACCGTGTGGGGTGAGATCGGGCAGGATATGGCCGCCCTGGCGTTCGACGTCCTCGGCACCCGCGGAGCCGGTGCACCGTGGGCGAACTACCGCCTGACGTCGCGCTCGCTTACCATTGCGGGCGGCACGAGCCAGATCAACAAGAACATCACCGCCCAGCGGGTACTCGGGTTGCCGCGCAAATGAACCTCGAATTGAGCGACGAGCAGGTGGCGCTGCGCGACACCACCCGGCGCTTCCTCGCCGAAAAGGCGTCGATCTCGGATCACGTGCGCCCGCTGCTCGACGACCCGACCGGTATCGATGACGCGGTGTGGCGTGGCCTCGCCGATCTCGGGACGACCGGTCTGCTGGTACCGGAGGACTACGGCGGCGCCGGCATGACGATGGTGGAGGTCGGCATCGTTGCCGAAGAGCTGGGCGCCGCACTGCATCCGGGGCCGTGGCTGTCGACCGCAGTCGCCGCCCCCCGGACGCTGACCCGGCTCGGCGCCACCGATACCGCGGCCGACCTATTGCGCGGTATCGCCGATGGCACCACGATCGCCACGGTCGGCTTCCTGGATGGTGAAACCGACCTGGTCGCCGCGAGCCAGGGCAGAGACGTCGAGTTGCGGGGCGAGATGGCCGCGGTGCCCGACGCCGCCGCGGCGGACGTCCTGTTGGCGCTCGCCGAGGATGAGGGCGGCCCTGGGCTTTTCGCGGTGCGGACCGGCTCGTCGGGCGTTTCGGTTGTGCCCGAGCGTGGTATCGACCAGACCCGCAAGCAGTTCCGTATCACGTTCGAAGGAGCGCCCGCGCAGCGAATGGCCGCGGCGTCTGCGCAAGACGTCGCGGCGGTGATTGACGACGCGCTGATCGCCACTGCCGCCGATGCTCTCGGCGCCGCGTGCGCGGTGATGGATATCGCCGTCGAATACGCCAAGACCAGAACGCAATTCGGTCAGCCAATCGGCTCGTTCCAGGCGGTCCAGCATCTCTGCGTTGACATGTTCGAGACCGTCGAGCTGGCCCGCAGCGGTGTGATCCACGCGCTGTGGGCCGCCGATAATGCCGGCGACGACGAAAGGCACCTTGCCGCGCTGCGGGCGAAGGCGTTCGCCGGGCGCCTGGCCACCGTGGGCGACACAGCCATCCAGGTGTTCGGCGGGATCGGCTACACCTGGGAGCACGACGCACACCTGTACCTCAAGCGCCTGCTGAGCTGGAGCGCGTTTCTCGGTGGTCCCGACCGGTACCTGATCGAACTCGGTGCGCGCCTTGTGAAGCGGGGCTAACCGTGATGGATATCGAATACCTCCTCACCGCCACCCGCTCGGCGCGCAAGACGCTCGACCTGGATGCGCCGGTCGACATCGAAGACATTCGGGAGTGCCTGCGCATCGGTTTGCAGGCGGCCAACGGCTCCAATCAGCAGTCCTGGCGGTGGCTGGTGGTCACCGACCCGGCGTTGCGCAACGAGATCGCCGAGCTGTACCGCGAGGCCTACCTGCTGCGGGTCGGTGGCCAGATGATCGCCGACCTCGTGCCGGCCGGAACGCCGGAAGGCCGGATCATGTCGTCGACGGAATGGCTGGTCGAGAACATGGCAAAGGTGCCGGTGCTGGTGATCCCTTGCTATCAGCCCTACCTGCCGCGCATCGAGGGCGATGAATCGTTTTATCAGGCCACGCTATACGGCTCGGTGTTTCCGGCGGTCTGGAACTTCCAGCTGGCGCTACACACCAGGGGATACGGGACCTGCATCACCACCCTGCATCTGCATCGCGAGGAGGAGGTGCGGCGGCTGCTCGGGATTCCCGAAACCTACGTCCAGGGTTGTCTACTCCCGGTAGGCCGGCTTCGTGCCAGACACACGTTCCGGCCCGCCCGTCGACGGCCCGTCGGCGAGGTGGTCGCACGCGACGGCTGGAACGGGCCCGCGCTCTAGAATGGCTTCCGTCACCGCTGTTATGCAGCGCATTCGATGCGCCCGGTCTGATAGCCTCTAACAAAGATTTGGTTCGGCGAGAGGGACGAACGCGTATGCATGCCACTCCGCAGTCGTCCGGATGTGCGCGCCGCTGATCATGCCGAGAGCGGAAGCATTGCGCGCCAGCGCCCCAGCTGATTCGGGTACGCGGCGAACCGAGATCCTCACCACCGCCGCCTCGTTGATCGCTCAGTCGGGATTGCGGACATCTCTGCAGGAAATCGCCGACGCGGCAGGCATTCTTCCCGGCAGCCTCTACCACCATTTCGAGTCCAAAGAGGCGATCCTCATCGAGTTGATCCACCGCTATCAGGACGATCTGGATCGGATCGGGCAAGCCGCACAAGCGAAGTTGGACAAACCCGACCCCCGCCCGGTTCCCGAGCAGATTGTCGAGCTGGGCTCGGCGATCGCCAACTGCGCCGTGCAACATAGGGCCGCGCTGCAGATGTCGTTTTACGAGGGGCCGAGCACGGATCCGGAATTGATGAAGCTGACTCAGCAGCGGCCCGTGGCGATACAGGAGGCGATGCTGCAGACGCTGCGCGCGGGTAGGTGGAGCGGCTACATCAAACCCGACATCGATCTGCCCACGTTGGCCGACCGGATTTGCCAGACCATGCTTCAGGTTGGCCTTGACGTCATGCGCCATAAGTCCCCCGCCGACCAGGTGGCCGCGCTGCTTTGCCGAATCATCTTGCAGGGGCTGGCAACCCGACCGCCCACCGACTCGGCGCTCGACCGGTCCCATGCCTTCGCCGCCGCCAAAGACGTCATCGAGACATGGTCGGACGACAGCGACGCCGATCCCAGCGACAAAGCGGCGCAGGTCCGTGCGGTGGCGCGAACGGAATTCGGCCGCAAGGGCTACGAGGCCACCACCATCAGGGACATCGCATCCGCGGCCGGCCTCGGCACGGGAACCGTCTA
Source organism: uncultured Actinomycetota bacterium (assembly GCA_963820045.1). Taxonomy (GTDB): domain Bacteria; phylum Actinomycetota; class Actinomycetes; order Mycobacteriales; family Mycobacteriaceae; genus Mycobacterium. The sequence goes on along the minus strand of CAWFYN010000003.1, from coordinate 443,072 downwards.
TCGGGTGATCGGGTCCAAGGACGAGCTCCTCGCGTCGATCATGGAGTCTTTCGGCAGAAAGGTTGAGGCGGGCTGGGTCGGTGTCCTGCGCTCGAATGGCACGCCGATCGAGAAGCTGGACGCACTGAGCTGGGTCAACGTCAACGCGCTCGATCGATTCTCCGACGAGTTCCGGATCCAGCTCGCCTGGATGCGCCAATCACCGCCGGACACACCCAACCCGGGCTGGTTATATGCGACACGACTTCGGCAGATGAAAACGCTTCTTTCCGAGGGCATCCGGTCAGGGGAGATCAGTGCCGACGCCGCATCCACCGCGATGCTGGCACGGTGCGTCATCGGCTTGCAGTGGATACCGGAGAACATCCTTGCCGAGGTCGGCAAACGCGCGGCGCTGGTGCACATCCGTGACACGGTTTTGCGTGGTGTCGCGGTTCGCGCGGGGTAGGTGTTGAACCAAATAACTGTTACCCATACAGTTGGGCGATTAGAACCGCATTGGCGGTGAACGAGAAGGGGATTTCCATGAGTGTTGTCGATCGGTTGCGCTACGACGGCAAGCGCGCTCTCGTCGTTGGCGGCGCCACCGGCATGGGCGCAGCGGCGGCCAAGTCCGCAGCCGAGCTCGGCGCCGAAGTGATCGTGATGGACTACGCGCCGGTGAACTACGACGTCGCCAAGTCCATCCAGGTGGACCTGCGCGACCCCGCATCGATCGACTCCGCGCTCGAGCAGCTGGACGGTCCGATCCACGCCCTGTTCTCGGCCGCCGGCATCGCCGACGGGACCACCGACCTGATGGCGATCAACTTCATCGGCCACCGCCATCTCATCGACCGCCTGCTCGAGAAGAACCAGCTTCCCTCGGGCTCGGCGATCTGCTTCATCTCCTCGGTCGCCGGCATGGGCTGGGAGAACGACCTGGAGCTGCTCACGGAGTTCCTCGCCACGCCGGACTTCGCGTCGGCCCAGGAGTGGGTCAAAGCGCACGAATCGGAAGGCATCATCCACTACGGCTTTTCCAAGAAGGTCGTCAACGCCTACGTCGCGACCCAGGGCTACCCGCTGTTGAAGAAGGGCATCCGGATCAACGCGATCTGCCCGGGTCCCACCGACACCCCGCTGGCGCAGGCCAACGCCGACCTCTGGCTCACCTTCGCGCAGGATTACCGCGAAGAGACCGGTTCGAAGGTCCACACCCCGGAGCAGATGGGTGACGTGATGGCGTTTTTGAACAGCGCCGCCGCCTTCGGCATCAGCGGGATCACGCTGCTGGTGGACTACGGGCACACCATGGCCTCGCTCACCAACGCCTATCCGCCGGGCAAGCCGATCATCGACATCATCATGGGGCGCGTCAAGCTCTAGTGGCGATCGCGAGCGCGGCGTAGCCGGGCGAAGCGGGTCGCCACCATCGGGGCTAGTGGCGATCGCGAGCGCGGCGTAGCAGCCGGGCGAAGCGGGTCGCCACCATCAAACTCCGACGCCGGTAACGTCGGGGGCATGGCACGCATCGTCGTCATCGGTGGCCACGGCAAGGTTGCGCTGCAGCTGGCCCGCATCCTGACCGAACGCGGCGACGAGGTCAGTTCGGTTTTCCGCAACCCCGACCACTCCGACGACGTCGCGGCCACCGGCGCCAAACCCGGTGGTGGCCGACATCGAGCAGCTCGACACCGATGCGCTGGCCGGCCTGCTGGCCGGGCACGACGCGGTGGTCTTCTCGGCGGGAGCGGGCGGCGGCAACCCGGCGCGCACCTACGCCGTCGACCGCGACGCCGCCATCCGGGTGATCGACGCCGCCGCACGGGCGGGCATGCAGCCGATTCGTGATGGTCTCCTACTTTGGCGCGGGACCGGATCACGGCTGTACCGGAGGGTAATTCGTTCTTTGCCTACGCGGAGGCCAAGGCGGCCGCCGATGCCCACCTGCGTGCCAGCGGTCTGGATTGGACGGTGCTGGGACCGGGCCGGCTCACCCTCGAACCGGCCACCGGCCGCATCGCGCTGGGGCAGGGCAAGGGCGAAGTGTCCCGGGCCGACGTCGCGCTCGTGGTGGCCGCCGCGCTCGCGGACGACTCGACCGTCGGCCGAACGATCGACTTCAACAACGGCGAGACGCCCATCGTCGACGCGCTGGCAAGCTGATTCCGAAGACCGGGGTAAGCTCCGTTACGCAGCTGGTCTGCCGTCGCCGCAGCACGCGATGCCGGCATCGAGCGAGGCGTGTTAGTAACGGTTCGCGAGAGGGAACCCGGTGAGAGTCCGGGACTGTCCCGCAGCGGTATGCAGGAACGACCGCCGTCAAACAAGCACTGGTCTTAGGAAAGACTGGGAAGCGACGGCCATTAGGAGCACCAGACGGTGCGCGCCTGCGAGTCCGAAGACCTGCCAGCCGTGCCGGGCGCGCCGCGTCCGGCGGCTCATCGCCTCGTGGAATGGGCGTCTGGCTGACGGCGTTGCGGTGTGCGCAAGGTGCATACCGCGACGGATCGGCTGCGCGTCCTCCGGCGGTGACCACCCCGCTGATCGATAGGACCAGACCGTGACCGCTCAACCATTCACCGCCACCGTCACCGGCTCGCCCCGCATCGGGCCGAAACGCGAACTCAAACGGGCCACCGAGGGCTACTGGGCGGGACGGACCAGCCGATCCGAGCTGGAATCGGTTGCCGCCACACTGCGCCGCGACATGTGGGCCGGCCTCGCCGCAGCCGGCCTGGACTCGGTTCCGGTGAACACCTTCTCCTACTACGACCAGATGCTGGACACCGCGGTGATGCTCGGCGCCCTCCCGGCCCGGGCCGCACAAGTCGCCGACGAGCTGGACCGCTACTTCGCCGCCGCACGTGGCAACGCCGACGTCGCGCCGCTGGAGATGACCAAGTGGTTCGACACGAACTATCACTACCTGGTCCCCGAGATCGAACCCGCGACCACGTTCTCGCTCCACCCCGAGAAGGTACTTTCCGAGTTGAAAGAGGCTCTGGAGCAAGGGATTCCCGCCCGTCCGGTGGTCATCGGGCCGATCACCTTCCTGCTGCTGAGCAAGGCGGTCGACGGCGGTGGCGCGCCGATCGGGCGGCTCGAAGAGCTGGTGGCGATCTACTCGGAGCTGTTGTCCCTGCTCGCCGACACCGGCGCGCAGTGGGTGCAGTTCGACGAGCCGGGGCTGGTGACCGACATCTGCGCCGACGCCCCGGCGCTGGCCGAGGCCGCGTACAACGCTCTGGGCAAGGTGGGCAACCGCCCCGCCATCTTCGTCGCCACCTACTTCGGTGACCCCGGCGCCTCCCTGGCGGGGCTGGCCCGCACCCCGGTCGAGGCGATCGGCGTCGACTTGGTGTACGGCGCCGACGCGGCGGTTGCGGGCATACCGGAGTTGTCGGGCAAGACCCTGGTGGCCGGCGTCGTCGACGGTCGCAACATCTGGCGCACCGACCTGGAGGCGGCGCTCGGCAAGCTGGCCACCCTGCTGGGTTCGGCTGCCAGCGTGGCGGTCTCGACCTCGTGCTCGACGATGCACGTGCCGTACTCGTTGGAACCCGAAACCGACCTGGACGACGCGCTGCGCAGTTGGCTGGCGTTCGGGAAGGAGAAGGTCGCCGAGGTGGTGACGCTCGCGCGTGCACTGCGCGAGGGACGCGATGCCGTCGCCAATGAGATCGCGGCCTCCAACGCCGCGGTGGCCTCGCGCAGGAGCGACCCGCGGCTGCACAACGATCGGTTGCGCGCACGCATCGACTCGATCGTCGCGTCGGGCACACACCGTGGTGACGCGGCGGGGCGCCGCGCCCGCCAGGAAGAGCGCCTGCACCTACCGCCGCTGCCGACCACGACCATCGGCTCCTACCCGCAGACCTCCGCGATCCGCAAGGCGCGCGCCGCGCTGCGGGCCGGCGAGATCGATCAGGCGGAGTACGAGAAGCGGATGAAGAAGGAGATCGCCGACGTCATCAAGCTGCAGGAGAAGTTGGGGCTCGACGTGCTGGTGCACGGCGAGCCGGAGCGAAACGACATGGTGCAGTACTTCGCCGAGCAGCTGGAGGGTTTCTTCGCGACGCACAACGGCTGGGTGCAGTCCTACGGCAGCCGGTGCGTGCGTCCGCCGATCCTCTACGGCGACGTGATTCGCACCCAGCCGATGACCGTCGAGTGGATCAAGTACGCGCAGTCGTTGACCGACAAGCCGGTGAAGGGCATGCTGACCGGCCCGGTCACGATCCTGGCCTGGTCGTTCGTCCGCGACGATCAGCCGCTGGCCGACACCGCCAACCAGGTGGCGCTGGCCATCCGTGACGAGACCGTGGACCTGCAATCCGCCGGTATCGCCGTGATCCAGGTCGACGAACCGGCCCTGCGGGAGCTGTTGCCGCTGCGGCGCGCCGATCAGGACGACTACTTGCGTTGGGCCGTAGGGTCTTTCCGGTTGGCCACCTCCGGCGTCGCGGACTCCACGCAGATCCACACCCATCTGTGCTATTCGGAATTCGGTGAGGTGATCGGGGCCATCGCCGACCTGGACGCCGATGTGACGTCCATCGAGGCGGCACGCTCACACATGGAGGTGCTGGACGACCTGAACTCGATCGGCTTCTCCAACAGCGTCGGCCCGGGCGTCTACGACATCCACTCGCCGAGGGTGCCGAGCACGGCAGAGATGGCCGAGTCGTTGCGTGCGGCGCTGAGAGCCGTTCCGGCGGAACGGCTCTGGGTCAACCCCGACTGTGGGCTGAAGACCCGCAACTCTGACGAGGTCACCGCGTCGCTGAAGAACATGGTTGCCGCGGCGCAGGAGGTCCGCGCCGGCACCTAGGGTTTCGCGCGTGCGCACGGCGACTTGGGAGGACAAAGCCGGCGGGCTGTGCCGCCCTGGCTCCGTCCGGCGCAGCCGGATAAGCTGACACCTCAGGATTGAGGGAGTCCGATGGCGAGCCAACCCGTGCTGTCCGCGTCGATCGAGATCGCCGCGCCTGCTTCCCGGATTTTCGACATCCTCGCCGACCCTCGGCGGCACATCGAGATAGACGGGTCGCAGATGATCCGGCGTTGCGTTGCCGGGCCCGAACGCTTGGGCTTGGGTTCGGAGTTCGTCATGTCGATGCGCTTGTTCGGCATTCCGTACCGAGTGCGCAACCGGGTCGTCGAGTTCGAAGAGAACCGTCTGATCGCCTGGCGCCACTTCGAACCGCAGCGCTGGCGGTTCGAATTGGAACGTACCGAATCCGGCACTCGAGTGACCGAAACCTTCGATTACAGCTATTGGCCCCCCGTTGGTCGCCTCCTCCTGGTTGGTTTGGGTTGGATCCGAAGAAACGAAACCGCCATCACCCAGACACTCGCGCTGGTCGCGAGCGCCGCCCGGGGGAACCAAACCACGCCTCGCTGACGCTTCCGCCCGGGCGGTGGCGCCGCGGCAGTTGCCTCGGCGGCCGGCGTCACTCTGGCGTGACATTCGGTGCCGGCCCCGACAGCACCCGGACCGGCACGTCGTCGGCCCAGGGTTGCCGGGTCACCATGTCGGCGACCTTGACCACGCCGTGCTCGAATTCGCCAGTCGCCGCATCCACCAGCCGATAGGCCTGGGTCTGCTTGTGGATCGGCTGCGCGTCGAGCAAGACCACGCGCACTTCCCCCGGCTCGAAATGGCAGCGCTCCTGCATGGCGGCGATCAGTTGCTCGTTGTGCATGTGGCCGTCGCCGAAATTCCAGCCGATGGCGGTGCTGCAAATGCGCTCGCCGTCGGTGAGGACATAGTCGTCCTCGTTCTGGCCCGTCATCGCGCGGTGCGCCAGGGTGAACAGCGCGCGGCCGTGAGTGTTGAACCCGCGGAACGCATATCCCATGTAGAGCGGGATTTGCGCGGCCTCCGGGCTGCCGTAGAACCGCTCCAGCTGGGCCTGCGGCATGCTCGCGATCGCCACGATGCCCCTGGTGATCTTGTCGGTGGCCGAGGGTTTGATGCACCACAGCGTGGTGTCCCAGTTTCCGGCGTAGTATCGCATCCCCGGCAGGAACGAAATCTTGCGCGGAAACATGTTGCCCAGCAATACGATTCCCGCGATGACGACGAACAATATCGCCACCACCACCGGGTGCTTCAGGTCGCGTAGGCCCAGGCGGGCGTGCGCGACGAACAACGAGAGCACACCGAAGATCATGAAGACGTTCCACTCCAGCGGCACGCCCATGGGGATCGACACGAGGATCCCCAGGTGGAAGCAGACCATGACGATGGCGGCCACCGTGATGGGCCAGCCGCTGTGGCAGAAGAACAACGGCAGCGGCACCAGCATCTCGATGGCGGTACTCAGATGCGCCAGCCACCGCGATAACCGGCCGGGCCGCAGATCCTCCGGGAACTTCTCGAAGAACTGCCGCTTGAGCCACCGGGGCCGCACCAACGGGTTATTGGACATCATCGTGGAGATCACGAACGGGAAGTGCTTGTTGAGCTTCGACGTCGCGGCGCCCATCCAGATGACCAGAAACACCACCTTGGACCCGACGATCATGTCGACACCGCCGAAAAGGAAGGTCACCGCTATGGTCGCGTAGACCTCGCCACGGGCGGCCAGGAAGATCACCTTGTCGCGTAGCCCGAGCACGCCGAGCAGCAGCAAGATGAGCACGATCTTCCAGGTCGGCAGCAACCCGATTGTCGTTCCCAACTCGGGTATCGGTCCGGTGCCGTCGGAGAACAGCGCGCTCAACGTCACCAGCAGGAACAGCGCGTAGAGGGCGACGTCGATCGGCTTGCGCTTGGTGCCCTTGGTCAGCGGCACCCGGTCCGGCCACGGTGGCAGCCGGATGGTGCCGAACCGCATCCAGTACAGAATCGAACCCATGGGCGGGAAGAACCGGTTGTTCAGCGGCCCGAAGCCGCAACCCAGCCCGATCACCTCGAACAGCATCGTGTAGAGCACGACTTTTTCGAACGCGATCGGCTCCGACCACCACAACGCGACGTTCGTGAACCCGCCGAGTCCCTTGGTGGCCGAGGCGAACAGCCACGCCCCAAGGATGTAGAGCAGGATTTTGACGACGTAGAACAGGTGCAGCGCGACCGGCGTACCGAAGCCCACCTCGGCCCAGTGCATGGCCATCGGACGGATCTTTTCGCTACGGGTGCCCTTGTTCCACTCGGCCATGTCGAGCTGCGGCAGCTCGGGCTTCAGAAATCCCATGCTGGTCAGATTAGAACGTGTTCTAGGAGGGCGCTCCAGTGTGTTTCCCGAAACTTCTGTGCGCGGGCGGGACGCGGCATACGGTGAAGCTTCGGGTTCCCTAGTCGTCCCCGCTAACCACTGAGGAGGACCTCATGACCAAAGCTCGATTCGCCGTGTTGGCCATGATCGCCGCTATCTCGCCGATCGCCGTAGTCGCCGGGGGCGGCGTCGCGCAAGCCCGGGGGGCGGAACCGGGTGACTCGTGCACGGTGTTGCACGCGACCACGATGGGGCCCGACGGCCAGACCATGTGGTGCAACCCGACGATGACCGGAAGCCACAGCCTGGTGTGGCAAAACGGCGGACCGGCATAGCGGCTGTATCGGTCACCCGAAGATTCCCGGCGGGATCACCGGCGCGTTCGCTAGCGCCCTCTGATCGACCACGAGATTAAGCGCACCCAGAGCACCGCCCTCCAGCTCAGCCAGTGAGTCGACCGCGGACAGAAATCTGCGCTGCTCAACGGCTTCCACGAGGTCGCCGGCGAGCGCGGTGAACTTCTGCACGTACTGCGGACGCCGGAACGGCCGCGCGCCCAACGGATGGGCGTCCGCCACGGCCAGCTCGCCGACGATCACTTCCCCGCTTCTCAGCGTGATTTCGGCGCGCGCCCCGAACGCCTTCTCCGCCGGATCCGTCGAGTGATAGCGGCGGGTCCACTCCGGATCCTCGATCGTCGAAATCTTGCGCCACAGTTCGACGGTGTCGGGGCGGTGGGCCCGCTCGGGAGCGTAGGAGCGTTCGTGGTGCCAGCTCCCGTCCTGCAGCGCGACGGCGAAGATGTAGGGCAGCGAGTGGTCGAGCGTCTCCCGCGACGCGTCGGGGTCGAACTTCTGCGGATCCCCGGAGCCCGTTCCGATCACGACGTGGGTGTGGTGGCTGGTGTGCAGCACGACGGTCGCGATCTCACCCAGGTCGTCGATGCGCTCGCGGAGCCGCCGGGCAAGATCGATCGGCGCCTGGCTCTGGTACTCCGCCGAGTGCTCCTTGGTGTAGCTGTCTCTGATGGCGCGCTTGGGCTCGCCGGGGGCCGGCAGCGGCACGTGATATTCACGCTCGGGCCCGCCCAGCAGCCGGGCGATCACCCCGTCCTCGCCCTCCCAGATGGGCGCGGGAGAACCCTCGCCGCGCATCGCCCGATCCACCGCCTCGATGGCGATCTTGCCCGCGTGCGCGGGGGCGAAAGCCTTCCAGCTGGAGATCAGCCCTTTGCGGGATTGGCGGGTGCTGGTGGTGAGATGCAGCGCCTGCCCGACCGCCTGGTAGATCGTCTCGGTGTCCAGCCGCAGCATGGTCCCGATTCCGGCGGCCACGGACGGACCCAGATGCGCGACGTGGTCAATCTTGTGCTCGTGCAAGCAGATTCCCCGGGTCAGGTCGATCTGGATTTCGTATGCGGTGGCCAGGCCACGGATCAGATCGGCACCCGGCAGGCCAAGCTGCTGGGCGACGGCGACCAGCGGGGGAATGTTGTCGCCCGGGTGGGCGTACTCGGCGGCCAAAAACGTGTCGTGGAAGTCGAGTTCGCGCACCGCGACGCTGTTGGCCCAGGCCGCCCACTCCGCCGAATAGGTTCCGTCGACGCCGAAAACCCTGGCCCCGCACCCCGCGGGATGGGCCAGCGCCTGCTGACGCGCCACCGTGACCGGCCGGCGCAGCACGGCTGCGGCACTGACCCCGGCGTTATCGATGATCCGGTCCGCCACCATCTCCGCGGTTTGCGCCTCGACGGCAACCGGGTCGGCGGCGACTTCGGCGATCTTGGCCGCCAGGTGTTCCCCGCGCGGGAAATCATCGGCGCTGCGCCGCGTCCGAACCGGATGGATCAACACAAGTCCGCACCCTATGGCCGACGCGGCGAACGCGTGCAGAAATCTGAGTTAACCGACCACCGGCGGCGTCGCCGGCGGTGTAGTTTGCTGATGGGGCGGGACACAGGTTGAGGAGCCAGCCATGTCAGAGGTCGATTATTGCGTGGTTGGAGCGGGATTCGCGGGTTTGACGGCCGCCCTGCGGTTGAAACGAGCGGGTCATTCGATGGCCTTGCTGGAGGCGCGTGACAGGGTCGGTGGCCGCACCTTCACCGAGTATCGTCCCGACGGAACGTGGATTGATCGTGGCGGCGCATGGATCGGACCGGGCCAGGACCGCATTTACGCGCTGATGGATGAGTTCGGCGTCCCCGAATATAAGCAGCACAACGAGGGCGACGCCATCATGATCGTCGACGGCAAGAAGCACCGCTACGGCGGCACCATCCCCTGGTCGATGAGCCCGTGGGCGGTCGCCAACCTCGGTGTCGGTTTGCTATCGATCGAGAAAATGGCCAAATCGCTTCCGCGCGAAGCGCCGTGGGACGCCAAGCAGGCCGACGAGTGGGACCGCATCAGCTTGGGGGAATGGATCGAGCAGAACACCATGTCCAAGCAGGCGCGCGAGATGCTGGACATGGCGCTGGCCGGCACCTACACGTCGGCGGGATCGGAGACATCTCTGCTGTGGTGTCTGCTGCAGATGGGGTCCGCCGGCGGTCCCACCTTCGTCATCTCCGGCAAGGGCGGCTCGCAGGACGCCCGCCCCGTCGGCGGGATGGGCGCCATCTACGGTCCCATGACGGCCGAACTGGGCGACGCGTTGCACCTTTCGCAACCGGTCCGGCAGATCGCGCAGGACGCCGACGGTGTGACAGTCACCGCGGCCGACCTGACGGTGCGCGCCCGGCGGGTCATCGTGGCGATCCCGCTGGCGGTCGCCACCTCGATCGCCTACGAGCCGATGCTGCCGGTGGATCGGGCGCTTTTGCACCAGCGCATGCCAAGCGGCGCGGTCATCAAGACGTCGATCATCTACGACGAGCCGTTCTGGCGCGCCGACGGATTCTCCGGTCAGTCGGCCGCACCGGGATCCCCGGCCACCCTGACCATCGACGCCTGCACGGACACCGGCGACCCCGGCGTCATGTGCGTCATCACCGAAGGGCCGGCGGCGCGTCGGCTGACCAAACTCAACGAGGCCGAGCGGAAAGCGGCAGTCATCGGGGAAGTGGTCGACCGCTTCGGCGATAAGGCGAGAACGCCGGTCGAGTACCACGAGCAGAACTGGACTATCGAGCGTTACTCCGGTGGCGGGATGATCAGCCACGCCCCGACCGGTGTGCTGACCGAATTCGGTTACACCCTGCGCGAGCCCTGCGGTCGCATCCATTGGGCGGGGACGGAGAGTTCGGCCATCATGTGCGGGTGGATCGACGGTGCGATCCGCTCCGGCGAGCGCGCCGCGGCCGAGGTGCGGGAAGCCGAGACCGCCGCGGTCGCCTGACGACGTGCGCCGTCGCCGGCGTCGTCGTCATCGGCGACGGCAGATTCCGTCGAGTTTTCGACCTGGCCGCTCAACGGCATTCGGTTCCGGTCCTCGCGCGACAATTTCGGCTGCAACGTCGGCGACTCGGACGTTGGAGTTCTGGGAGACTCTGGTCAGCAAGTCGAACGCGCGCAGTGCATCGACATCGAATCGTTCCATGATCATGCCCTTGGCCTGAGCGATGATGTCTCTGCTGCCCAACGCGGACTGAAACTGCAGCTCTTTGTCGCTGGCGGTTAACGCGTTCGCGACATGGGTGGCCAGCATTGCACCCAAGGCCTTGGCTTCGGCGGTAAAGACACCGGGTGTGAGTCCGAACAGATTCAATGCACCCGTTCGGCTGTTGTGGGTATAAAGCTGAAACGACAACAGGGCGTGGACGCCCGCCGCTATCGCCGGCTTGGCGAACCGGGGCCACCGGGGATCCTCGCGCAGATCGTTGCACACGATCACCGAATGACCGAGTGCAGCGTCCAGACATGGCCCCTCACGGAAATGCTGTTGCAGATCATCGACGTCTGTGGCCAGCGGTGAGGTCGCGGCCATCGACTCAAACAGATCGGGACGCGAAATCAACAGGACATCGGCGCAGTCCACACCCGCAATCAATTCAACCGCCGTAGCCGTCGCGCTCCGCAGAATGGCATCGATTTCCGTTGGCGTGGCGATGTTTTCGGTCAACTTCGCCATCGTTTGACGAAGCACCTCGGCATACTCGCGATCATCCACGACGGCACGCCCTCTCTGGTGAAGCGAGGTGTCCGCAAAGAAGCATGGTGACGGGAGAGACTTTTCTCCTTGGCCGCCGTCACACCAAGTGAACGCGACGCACAGCAATTTGCTGTCTTTGGCAAAGATACGCCTGCTGTCACAGCGTCGGGCGCGTTCAGCCGATCCGGCGGCGAAGGAATGATCGTGCTCGTCGACGCTACCCACCCACCAACGTGACAAGGTGCCGGCGGACGGGGACGGCGACGCCCCCCAGCTAACCGGCTTGCTTAGCAGGCGGCCGATAGAAGATCACCAGCTGGCCGATCGCCCCGGCGAGGCCGAGCCCCAGCGAGATCAGCAGGCCGCGCCAGCCGTCCATCCAGTTGTGCCCGAAGACCACGTAATCCAGGCTGAGCTTTCCGGCACCCAGGGTGGCCACGGCGACGGCGCTGACCGCCAGGACCAGGTTGTATTCCCAGCCCTCCTTGACGATGAAGAAGCCGTTCGCGCGGTGCACGGTCCAGGCCGCGACCAGCATCAACGACACGAAGCCCGCCGCGGGGATCGGTGTGAGCAGCCCGGCGGCCAGGCCCAGCCCGGCGGCCATCTCCGTCGTGGCCGCCACGGTGGCGTGGAACTTGCCCGGCTTCATGCCGATGCTTTCGAACCACCCCGCGGTGCCCGGGATGCGGCCACCACCGAAGAACTTGTTGTAGCCATGCGCGGCCAACGTCACGCCCAACACCAGCCGCAGGATCAGTAACCCGACGTCGTAGGGAGTCATACCTGCAAACCTAGATCATGGGGCGGACGGGATGACAGGAGCGCTGAGCAGCTAACTCCGCTGATCGGTGTGGGAACATTGCGGGCGTTCCGAAGTTCCTGTCAGCGGCTGACCACAAGGGGGTGCACCACGGCGCGTATCGCACGAGGCAGCGGCGCCCGCCGTGACGCGCCCGGGGCCGCCCCTGACGGGCAATCCGTGGTGTTACTGGACGGCTCAGCGAGTCATCCCCGCGAGCTGCTGGGCAACAAGGGCCACGGCATCGAGGTGATGCGCCGGCACAATCTGCCGGTGCCGCCCGCGTTCTGCATCACCACCGGGGTGGGCCTGCGCTACCTCGCCGATCCCCGGGCAACAATCGACGCGATCTGGGATGACGTGCTGCACCGGATGAGCTGGCTGGAAGCACAAACCGCTCGCACGTTCGGTCGGGGTCCGCGTCCGCTGCTGGTCAGCGTGCGCTCGGGGGCCACCCAGTCGATGCCGGGCATGATGGACACGATCTTGGACCTCGGCATGAACGACGACGTCGAGCAAGCGCTCGCCGCCGCCGGCGCTCCAGCATTCGCCCGCGACACCCGCCAGCGGTTCGACCGCATGTACCGGCGCATCGTCGGTGTCGACGAACACCAGTCCGTACCTGCCGACCCCTACGCGCAGCTGCGCGACGGCATCGAGGCGGTGTTCGCCTCCTGGAACTCGCCTCGCGCGGTCGCCTACCGCGCCCACTACGGCGTCGACGATCAGGGCGGCACCGCGGTCGTCGTCCAGGCGATGGTGTTCGGCAACCACGGCCCCGATTCCGGTGCGGGGGCCTTCTTTTCGCGCAACCCCGTCACCGGCGACAACGAACCGTTCGGGGAATGGCTACCCGGCGGGCAGGGCGACGATGTGGTGTCCGGATCGGTCGATGTCGAACCGATCACCGCCCTGCGCGACGAGCAGCCGGTTGTCTACGACGAGTTGATGGACGTCGCGCGCAGATTGGAGCGACTCGGCTCCGACGTTCAAGAGATCGAGTTCACCGTCGAAGACGGAGTGCTGTGGCTGCTGCAGACACGGGACGCGGAGCGGTCGGCGCAGGCCGCCGTGCGCCTGGCGCTACAGCTTCGGCACGAAGGGATCATCGACGATGCCGAGACGCTGCGGCGGGTGACCCCGGCGCACGTACGGACTCTACTGTTGCCCGCGCTACAGCCCGAAATACGCTTGGCCGCAAAGCTTCTGGCCACGGGGTTACCGGCCTGCCCGGGCGTGGCTTCGGGTAAGGCATACACCGATGTCGATGAGGCGCTCGACGCCGCCGAGCGCGGGGAGTCGGTCATCCTGGTCCGCGACCACACCCGGCCGGAAGACGTCTCCGGCATGCTCGCCGCCCAAGGCATCGTCACCGAGGTCGGCGGCGCCACCAGCCATGCGGCCGTGGTCAGCCGCGAACTCGGCCTGGTGGCCGTGGTGGGCTGTGGCCTCGGAGTCGCCGCGTCGCTCGCCGGCAAGTTGATCACCGTTGACGGCGCGGAAGGCGAAGTGCGCGAGGGCAATCTGAGCCTGTCCGCATGGTCGGAAAACGACACGCCCGAATTGCGGGAGCTGGCCGACATCGCGCGACGGATCAGTCCCTTGCGCGCCCATACCTCCGGCGACCACACGCCGCTCGATGACGCCACGGAGGCCGCGGTGGCGGCGGCAATGAAACGCGGGCACACCGACGTCGTCTCGGCCACCCCGCTGATCGTCATGCTGACCGCGTTGCGTCTGGCGAGTGAGATCGCGGAATGACCGAATTGGCTGTGTTGCAAGCTGTTCGGTTGAAAGGCCGGGTCCGTCCCGCCGATCTGGCCGCGACCTTGAACGAGGATCTCGCCGACATCACGGCAATCCTCGAGCGGCTCACCGCCGCCGGCCTACTGGTCGACGGTGCGACGGTGCGGATCACCCCCGGCGGGCGCGAGAGGCTCGCCTCGCTGCTCGACGAGGAGCGCAGCGGTGCCGACCGTGCCGCGTTGGCTGCCGCTTACGACGACTTTCGTCTCCGTCAACACCGATTTCAAATCCCTGGTCACGGATTGGCAGCTCAAGGGCGGCCCCGGCGGCACGACCAACACCCACGATGACGCGGAATACGATGACGCGGTGCTGGCCCGCCTCGTCGATGTGCACGCGCGTGTGCAGCCGATCCTCGAGGCGGCCGCGGCACAGCTGCCGCGGTTGACCGCCTACTCGACGAAACTGGCTGTGGCGCTGGGCAAAGTGCGAGACGGCGACACCGCCTGGCTGACCAAGCCGCTCATCGACTCCTACCACACCGTGTGGTTCGAGCTGCACGAGGAGCTGATCTCCGCCGTTGGCCTGACGCGCGAAGAAGCGGCCAAATCCGGCGACGCGCAGTAGCTACAGCGCCGCGTCGAGTAGCCGCAGATAGGCGTCGATGTCAGGAACCGCCGACTCCGCCGCGTGCACGCTGATCGCGATGGTGTCGCCGATGCCGTGCACGCCGTGCGTCAGGCCCATTACCGGCGACAGCGCCGGGTAGCCGGCCGTCAGGACTACCCGGGCGCCCCCGAAGCTCAGGTCGGCCGCCCCCCGGTAAACACTGGACACCACGGTGTTGCCGGACACCTGGGCCGGCCGGACACCGAGGTCGAATTGCGCTATGCCCCAGCGCAATAGGGGCGCGGGCACCGCGGCGAGAGCCCGGTCGGAGTAGCGCGTCGCCGGATGCGCGAAGCGCCGCCGTGCATTGGCCAGCTCCGCCGCGATCCGCGCGGCGCGGTCTTCCGGCCTCAGCTTGGGATGCAAACCCACGGTGACGTTCCTGAAGTGGTTATGTGCGTGCGGCGCACCGGGTTTGGCCATCGGGACTTCGGCGCCCAGCGTATCGGCGTCGTCGCCCAGCAGATTGGACAGCGCCGTGGACACCGCGGTCAGCGCGCCCACGGTGACCGTGGGGCCGCGCAACTGCTTGCGCTGTCGCACCAGCGTGCGCACCGAGCGGGCCGCGCCGGGGCGCGCATTCGTCGCCAGCGGCGGCCGCGGACCGGCCCCGGGGGCCAGCAATCCCGCGCGGGTGTCGCGCGTCAGCCGGCGGTGGGCGTGAGCCGCCTGGGCGGCTCGCCACGGCAGCAAACCCGCACGCAACCGTCGCACCTCGGGCACGGGATCCGGCCGGCCGAACAGCCAGGCCGCCATCGCCGATGCGCGCGCCCCGTCGGCCAGCGCGTGCGCGACCTGCATGACCGCCACGCTCCCCGGTCCGGCGACGCCCGGGATGCCCAGCACCGGGGTGAAGACATGCAACCGCCATGGCATCCGGCGCGCGTCCAGTTGGTCATCGGCGAGGGCGACGACGGCCGCCAGGCAGCCGGCCCAGGTCTGGTCGTCAAGGTCGTGTCGGATCATCCGCTCGGGCGTGACGGCCGCCGCTACCCACTGTGGGTAGGTCAGCGGAATTCCGTCTCGCACGCGCGTCGTCAGTGCCGGGTCGGCGTTGGCCCGCCGGCAGAGTCGCTCGATGGCGCGGGCGTAGTCGGCGGGCTCATTTTCGAACGCGTACAGCAAGAACTCGTCGTTGGGAATCTTCGCCGACATCCAGTAGAACTGCGCGTCGACGGCCGCCATCCGCTGCGCGGTCATTCAGCCGGGTGGGCCGATGAACCCGAGCACCAGGTCGGCGACCTTGTCGGGTTGTTCGAGCTGCAAGAAGTGCCCCGCGTGGTCGACGATGGCCGCCTCGCTGCCCGGCGGCAACACCTTCTCCGCCCAACGGGTGAAAGCCGGTGTCATGCAGCCGTCCTCACGGCCATGCAGGTACAGGCACGGCCACACGGGCTCTTCGGTCCACAGCTCGTTCAGTTCGGCATACTGCGCCGGCGGCCGGGTGTTGCGGATCGTGGCGCGATACGGTCCCAGCGCGGCGCGCCAGCTCTCGGGCGTCCCGATCGCCGCGTCGACGTGGCGCAGGTCTTCGTCGGCGCGATATCCCGGCGACCACCGCCGCCACAGCAGCGGTAGCACCCACGACGCGGAATGTTCTGGCAACCAAGGCAATTGGAAGTACATGATGTACCAGCTGCGCAGCAGCTGACGCGCCAGGTGTGCGGTCAGCCGCGCGCGCTCGGCGGCGCCGGCCTTGCGACCGAAGGCCGCCGACGGCGGCACCGACATGATCACCGCCTTGGTGAACGGGCTGTCGGGCATGGCGGCCAGACCGGTGGTGGCGATCGCACCCCAGTCGTGGCCGATCACCACGTCACCGTCGGTGCCGCCGGCCGCCGAGCGCGCCCGCAAGGCGTCGTCCATCATCGCGCCGATGTGATAGCTGCCGTCGGCCGGAATCGACGACGGCGCGTATCCACGCATGAAGGGCGCCACCACCCGCCACCCGGCCTCGACGAGCCGCGGAGCGATCTTTCGAAATCCGTAGGGAGTGTCGGGGAAGCCGTGCAGGCACAGCGCGAGGGGGGCACCGCGTGGCCCCCAAGTGAGTGCCTTCAGGTCCCCAGCGGGGCTGGGCACGTCGATCCAGCCAGGTTTACCCATCTTGACTCCCTGCTCGGCGCGTCCGCACGGACCAACCTAACCCGTGCGGGCCCACGACGCACCGACCGCATGCCGCAAGAGGGTCAAACCGCAGCTGCGGCAGGGAGTTTCGCTATACCTGCGCGGCGGCTCTGTCCAGCTCGGCGATGATGATCTTGCGCATGCCGTACAACGCTTGGGTGGCCGCCGCCGCGCGGGTCCGATCGGGATCGCTGATCAACTCATACAGCCGGTCCGGGACGATCTGCCAGCTCAGGCCGAAGCGGTCTTTGCACCAGCCGCATTGCGACTCCTCGCCACCGTCGGTCAACCGCTCCCAGTAGTAGTCGACCTCGTCCTGGTCCTTGCAGTGGATCGTGAAGGACACGGCTTCGCTGAAGTGGAAGTGCGGGCCGCCGTTGATCCCGATGAACCGGGTGCCGTCCAGCACAAAGCTGCCGGACAGCACCGTGCCCGGTTCGCCGGGTCCGGCCTCCGTGGTTCGGTTGAGGCCCTCGACGTGCGAGTTCGGGAATACCGAGATGTAGAACTCGGCCGCCTCCTCCAAGTCGTGGTCGAACCATAGCGACGGGGTGATCGATGGCATTGGCGGCGCCTCCTTGTTGGCTTGTTGGTGTCGTCATTAATAGACCCTGGCGAGGGCGAAAACTCACCGCGGCGTCGACCCCCGAAACGGTCTATGTAACGTCAGGTCGCATGAGCGCCGTCAGCAGCGTCCCCCGGACGGTCGAGTTTTCCGGTGTCGGTGGCATCACCCTGATCGCCGACGAATGGAATCGCGGAACCGACGGCGCGGGGCGGCCGAGCGTCCTGATGCTGCACGGCGGCGGCCAAAACCGGCATTCCTGGAAAAGCACCGGCCAAATCCTCGCCGACCAGGGCCTGCACGTCGTCGCGCTCGACAGCCGCGGGCACGGGGACAGTGACCGCGCGCCCAATGCCGACTACGAGGTCGAAACCTTGACCGCCGACGTCCTGCAGGTGATCGCGGCGATCGGCCGGCCGGTGATGATCATCGGGGCGAGCATGGGCGGCCTGACCGGCATCCTCGCCGCCCACCGGGCCGGGCCCGCGAACGTGACCCGCTTGGTCCTCGTCGACGTGGTACCCCGATTCGAGAAGGGCGGCAGCGCCCGGATTCGCGATTTCATGATCAGCGGCCTCGACGGTTTCGAGTCGCTGGAGCAGGCCGCCGACGCCGTTGCCGCCTATCTCCCGTACCGAGACAAGCCGCGCAGCCCGGAGGGGCTGAAGAAGAACCTGCGCCTGCGCGACGGCCGCTGGTACTGGCACTGGGACCCGGCGTTCATGACCAAGCCCGGCGACGATCCCGAACTGCGCACGGAGAGCTTCGAGCAGGCCGCCAAGAGCCTGACCATCCCCGTCCTGCTGATCCGCGGCAAGCTGTCCGACGTGGTAAGCCCCGAAGGAGTCCGGCATTTCCTGGCCAGCGTGCCCCGCGCCGAGTTCGTCGAGCTGTCCAACGCCGGGCACACCGCGGCCGGCGACGACAACGATGCTTTCAGCGACGCCGTGGTGAAGTTCGTCAATCGGCACTAGATCCGACGGTGGCGACCCGCTTCGCCCGGCTACACCGCGCTCGCGATCGCCACTGGATCCGACGGCGGCGACCCGCTTCGCCCGGCTACACCGCGCTCGCGATCGCCACTAGTTGGCCGGCTTCTCGGCGTGCCCGCCGAACTGCTTGCGCATCGCCGACAGCGCCTTGTTGGCGAAGTCGTCGAGGGAACGCGACGCGAAGCGGGACTGCAGCGCGGTCGTCAGCACCGGCGAAGGCACTCCCTCGTCGATCGCCGCGATGGCGGTCCACCGGCCCTCCCCGGAATCGGAGACGCGACCGGAGAACTCCTTCAAGTCCGGCGATTCGTGCAGCGCGATCGCGGTCAGGTCCAGCAGCCAGGAACCGATGACGCTGCCGCGGCGCCACACCTCGGCGACGTCGGGGATGTCGAAGTCGTATTGATAGAACTCAGGATTCGACAGCGGCGCCGTTTCGGCGTCACCCTGCTGCACGTCCTTGCCGATGCCGGCGTTGCGCAGGATGTTGAGGCCCTCGGCGAGCGAGGCCATCATCCCGTACTCGATGCCGTTGTGCACCATCTTGACGAAGTGCCCGGCGCCGGACGGCCCGCAGTGCAGGTAACCCTGCTCGGAGGGCGCGACCTCACCGTCTCGGCCCGGAGTGCGCGGCGCCGCGTCCACCCCGGGCGCGACGCTGGCGAAAATCGGCTCCGCATGTGCGAACGCCTCCTCGTCGCCGCCGATCATCAGGCAGTAGCCGCGTTCACGGCCCCACACGCCGCCGCTAGTGCCGCAGTCGAGTAACCGAATGCCCTTCTCCGACAGTGTCTTTGCGTGGCGAATATCGTCGCGGTAGTACGAGTTACCGCCGTCGATGACGATATCGCCGGACTCCAGCGTCTGGGCCAGCTCCTCGATGACCCCCGTCGTGATGGTCCCGGCGGGCACCATCACCCAGACGACCCGCGGAGCGGCCAGCTTCTCGGCAAGCTCCTGCAGGGACGACACTCCGGTGGTCCTCTCCTCCCCCGCCATCGCCTTGACCGCGTCGGGGTTGTGGTCATAGACCACGCATTCGTGTCCGTCCTTGGCGACGCGGCGGACGATGTTGGCGCCCATCCGGCCGAGGCCGATCATGCCGAGCTGCATGTTTTCCGTTCTCCTTACTGTGACGACGTCTGCTTGGGCAGCCACGGGTCTTGCCAGCTGTGATGACCGTGCAGCAGCGACTGCGCGGCCTCGGGCCCCCAGGAGCCCTGGTCGTAGTGATGGATCCGGCTGGGCTTGTCCAGCACCGGCTGCACGATCCGCCACGTCTCTTCGATGGCGTCTTCGCGGGCGAACAGCTGGCGGTCCCCGGTGAGCGCGGCATAAAGGAGCCGTTCATAGGGCCGCACGGCTTCCCCCAGATCCTCGGCGAACGAGGAGTCCAGGTGGACGTCGTGCCATTCGTCGCCGACCTGGGCGGACAACTGTAGCCGCATCCCGGGATCGGGATCGATGCGCAGCACGATCTGGTTGGGCTCGGGCGGCCGACGGTTGGGCAGGAACGAAAATCCCGGAACGTGGTGGAGGAACATCCGCACCTCGGTGACCCTCTCCGGCAGCGCCTTTCCGGCGCGCAGGAAAATCGGCACACCGGCCCACCGCCAGTTGTCGATCTCGGTCCGCAGCGCGATGTAGGTCTCGGTTTGCGAACCCTTCGCCACCCCGTCGACGTCGGTGTAGCCGCGGTACTGGCCACGCACGCAACGCCCGGGATCCAGCGCCGGCATCGCCCGGAACACCTCGGCCTTCTTGTCGTTGAGGTCATCGGCGCTGGGCCCCACCGGCGGCTCCATCGCGACCAGCGCGAGGACCTGCAGCAGATGGTTTTGCACGACGTCACGCAGGGCGCCCACCGCGTCGTAGAACTTGCCGCGGTCCTCGACGCCGAAATCCTCGGCCATGGTGATCTGGATTTCGGAAATGCTGTCGCGGTCCCACAGCTTGGCGAGGCCGTTGTTGGCGAAGCGTAGGTACTGCAGTTCTTCGACGGGTTGCTTGCCCAGGAAGTGATCCACCCGCAGGATCTGGTCCTCGTCGAGCACAGCGCGCAGCCGGGCGTTGAGGTCGCGCGCCGAGGCCAGGTCGTGACCGAACGGCTTTTCCACCGCAACGCGTGCGGACTCCAACAGGTCGGCCTTGGCGAGGTTTTCGACGATCGGCGCAAACAACGACGGCGGCATTTCCAGGTAGTACAGCGGCCGGCAGTCCGCACCGATCTCCTTGGCGAGCCGGCGGTAGAGCTCTTCGTCGGTGACGTCGCCGTGCAGATAGGAGAGCCGCCCCGCGAGCCGGTCGAACACCGCGTCGTCGAACTTCTCACCGGATGCCTTGATGGCCTCGCGAGCCCGCTCGACCAGCTTCTCGAGGGGGATGTCGTCACTGGCCACGCCGATGATCGGCCAATCCAACAACTTGCGCGCCTCGAGCCGGTACAGGGCGCGGTAGGTCATCTTGCGCGCCAGATCACCGGTGATGCCGAAAATCACCAGCTTGTTCGACGAAATCTCACCGCCGTCAGCCAAGCCCGCACCTCCGAAAGTCATCCGATCGGCTCTAGAGACTCACTACCCGCGGCGGTCGGACCTAACACTAGACACCGCACCCAGGCCCGACAACCTCAAGCCATCGGGCTCTTGGCAGGATGCTTGCGTGGGTGATGTGCTGCATGTCGCGGTCTACGTCCTGGCCGGCGTTGCCGTGATCGAAGCCGGCGCCCTCGCCGTGCTGTCGCGGCTGCTGGTGCGCAGCCGCCAGGAGATCCACGAGTTGCAGCACCGGGCCGACGCCCGTAGTTGGTTGCTGTCGGGCGGCCGCGAGGCCGTGAAGACCGTGTGGCAAACCGCAAACCTGGTGCGCAAAGAAGGCTTCGGCGCGGCGGTGCGCAGTTCGATAGAAGACCTCGCCGCCTGGGCGGAGGTGGAGCGGCCCGACCTGGCGCGCGTCACGCCGGACGGCCGGGTGGTGATCCTGTTCTCCGACATCGAGGAATCCACCGCCCTCAACGAGCGCATCGGTGATCGGGCCTGGGTCAAGCTCATTGCGGCACACGACAAGCTGGTGTCGGACATCGTGCAGCGGCGTTCCGGTCACGTGGTGAAGAGCCAGGGCGATGGCTTCATGATCGCCTTCGCCCGCGCCGACCAAGCGGTGCGGTGCGGCATCGATCTGCAGGTTGCGTTATGCAAGGACGCAAAACGCAAGCGGCACGAGGAGATTCGGGTTCGGATCGGCATCCACATGGGTCGCTCGGTACGCCGCGGCGATGACCTGTTCGGCCGCAACGTCGCGATGGCGGCGCGGGTGGCGGCGCAGGCCGTCGGTGGCCAGATCCTGGTGAGCCAACCGGTGCGAGATGCCCTTTCCGACTGTGACGACATCAGCTTCGACGAGGGCCGCGACGTCGAGCTCAAGGGTTTTTCGGGTAGCTACTCGTTGTTCGCCGTCGAAGCCCCGGCCGATCCCGATCTGGACTGAAAGCCCTCCCCGTCGTATTCGGCCAGCCGCTGGTGCAGGCGGGACCGGACCTCGTCGGCCGTGTAGGCGCGTCGTTTGCGTTGGTCGCGAACCACCAGCGCACCACCGGCGACGACACCGGCGACGCCGGCCAGCCCAAGCCACTTCCACACATTGCGCATGGACCCAGAGTATTCGCGCTGTGATTAACTTGTGTGCTCTTGCAATTGGAACCAGGCATCGAAGCGCCGTGGAGACCCTTCGCGACAAGGTCATCATCACCGGAGCGGCCAGCGGGATCGGCCGCGCCGGCGGCTCGGGACCTGGCGCCTTCGAAGGCATTCGCGACGCGGCGTTGCAGCGGTTCGGCCGAATCCATCGTCAACTCCGTCGGCTTGCTGACGAACGGCCTTCCCGAAGACATTCCGGTTACCGAGTGGCAACGCGATTGAAAGGCAGGCATGCTGACGCTCGATGAAGCGCTGAGCGAGACTCGCACCGGCGATCTCTGGCTGTTTCGTGGCCGGTCGCGGCCGGACCGCGCGATTCAGACGTTAACGAACGCACCGGTGAATCACGTCGGCATGACGGTGGCCATCGATGATTTGCCGCCGCTGATCTGGCATGCCGAGCTGGGCGACAAGCTGGTCGACATGTGGACCGGGACCAACCATCGCGGTGTGCAGCTCAACGATCTGCACCAAGCCGTCTCGCAGTGGACGCAGCGCTACCGCCAGCGGTGCTGGCTGCGTCAGCTGACCCCCAACGCTCACCCGCGAACAGGAGAACGAGCTCTTGCGGGTGATCGCGCGCATGGACGGGACGGCGTTTCCCACCACCGCTCGGCTGACCGGTCGCTGGTTCCGCGGCCGACTCCCGACCATTAACGACTGGGTGCGCGGAATCCCCGTGGTGGACAACAAAGTTCGCGAGCAGACCCGGCGCCGGCGGGAAGAACGCAAGATGAGCCTTTCCACGGCCTATTGCGCCGAGACGGTGGCGATCACCTACGAGGAAATGGGTTTGCTCCAAACTGATAAGGATGCAAATTGGTTCGACCCGGGAAAGTTCTGGAGCGGTGACACGCTTCCGCTGGCCCCGGGCTATCAGCTCGGCAATGAAATCGCCGTCACGGTAAGCGAAGTCGGCTAGTCGACCGACATCTCACCCACATCCGACTCCCGTCGCGTCGATCGTCTGGTCGATGATCTACCGCCCGCCTCGCCCTCACGAGGGCCTCCACCAAGACGCACTGCGCCGGATTGTCGAGGCAGCGCGACCACTCGAAGCCGAGGTCGCGTTCCTCGGCCCGAATGGCGGCCGTGAACGAGGCGACGAGTTCTGGAAAGCGCCAGCATTACGGCCACCGCCTTCCCCGCCCGGCATTACCG
This sequence comes from uncultured Actinomycetota bacterium, assembly GCA_963820045.1. Lineage (GTDB taxonomy): Bacteria > Actinomycetota > Actinomycetes > Mycobacteriales > Mycobacteriaceae > Mycobacterium. The sequence goes on along the minus strand of CAWFYN010000003.1, from coordinate 420,015 downwards.
CCAGCAAAGTGTTCCCCGGGCGCCTTAATCGACACCCGGGGCCCACCTGCACATCGGTTCGCACAAATCGCGGCGATCGGCGACGGCAGAGCGGAGTGGCGCAGCTCACATAGCCCGCGGACCTTGTGCTATTTCACTTCTGAAAAGCCCACAACTGCTTTCGCGATCCACCCGGAATAAATTACGGGCGCTATAAATCGAAGCGTCCGCGATTTCAATTCGTTAGGGATTCGCAATTCCCGGGTCACCGGGTGGCGGCAATTCGGGGGCCGGCGGGGCCGGGGGTGCGGGCGGCGCCGGGGCGGCCGCATCGACCAGGACGGCCTGCGGCTCCGGCGGTGGCGGCGGAGCGTCCGGCGGCGGAGGTGGCGCGTCCGGCGGCGGGGGAAGAAGAGCGCCCTCGCCGTCCGGCGGCATCGGCAGGAACATATGGTGCGTGAACCCGGCCTGGTAGGCGCCGGCACCACCGATGTGCACCCCACCGTGCTCACCACTGGATACCGGGGTGCCGTCCGGCAGGGTCGCGGCCGTGTGACCGCCGTTCCACCCGACCACGAGGGCATTGGGGGCGGTTCCATATTGAAACCCCCGCGCCAACAGGGCCGCTTCTTCATTCCCGGTGTTGAACCGGTTCCCGAAAACTGGCCTGTCGGAAGCCGCATTGGTAACCCAGGAAACAAGTCCCGAGCAATCCGTCCCGGCGGGAGAATCTCCACCTGCAATATAAGGCGTCCCGGAGACCTGATTGATCAATGACATCAATGTTGCAAGTACTATCATGGGCGGCGACGTTAGCAATAGCAGTTATTGTTCGCCAAAATTTGTGGCACACGTCATTCACCAACCGGATAATGGCCTTCGCCGCACTTCCAGCAAACCCACTAGGGCCTGGGATCGCGCAGCCAGCAAACTTTCGGACCCGGATCAGTCCGGAATCAGTCTGGGATCAGTCGGAGTCAGGACCTCGCTCGGATTCCGCCACCTCGCGGTCGATGCTGGCTTGATCTCGCTTGGCGCGGTCTTCCCCGCGGGTCGCCCGGTCGTCGGCGCGTCGCAGACGCGCGCGCTCGCGCTCCGCGTTCGTGCCCTCGCGTTCGTCGGCGCGCCGCTCGCGTTCGTCCGCCAACCGCTCGCGATCATCCGCGATCCGATCGCGGTGATCGGCGACCCGATTTCGGCTATCAGCTAGCCATTCGCGTCTTCTGACCTCGAACTGACGCCGCCCGACCGCCCTCTCGCGCTCATCGAGCGCGTCGGTCTGGCGTTCAGGCTCATCGCCGGTGTTGGCGCAATCCTCGGCGGCCACACTTCACTTTAGCCCCGCGCCCCAGTCGCGCACGAGCGGCCGAATGCATCGAATTATCGGGCCGGCAGGGCCCGCCTCGCCTGCCATACCACGCCGGGCACCGTGTTCGCCAAGTCGGGCCGACTTCTGGCGAACGCCCGAATCGCGCGATAGAACGACCAGAGTTGGCGTGGTGTAGGGACTTTCGGCAACCAGGCCAACTCCCAATGAATCCCGTTGATGGGGTCGTCGAAGAACACGGCGTAGTAGCCCGGCGAGTACTGCGGATATTCCTTCGGCTCGTCGGTGACCGGAATGTCCCGCCCCGTCAAGAAGTCGCGGTAGAAACGGTCGACCTCTGCCCTGCTGCGCGCCCACAAAGCAACGTGGTTGATCCCGACCGCCTGGTCGCGGTGCGTCAGCTTCCCTCCGGAACGGGCGGGCTGAATGCCGATGTAGCTGTGCGGGTTCGCCGTACGCGTCATGTAATACGTCGACTGGTACTCCATGTTCAAGGACGAGAAGCTGCCGTATCCGAGCCAGCCGAACAACGCGTCGTAGAACGCGATTGAGTCGTCATAGTTCAACACCGCGAACTCGACGTGACACACACCGCGCCACCGCACGATGCCTCCTCCCCCCGGCTGTTCGACCCGTTGAGCCGGCCCTCGGTCAGGCCGGAGTCCATATCCCGTTGTTCCAGAATCCCCAATTGCCACGGGTGGGGTTCCACATCAGCTGAGCGCCGGGCGCCCACGACGGTGGGGGTGGGGGTGGCATCGGCGCCCACGCCGGCGGTGGTCCCCAGGGTCCCGAACCCGCCGGGAAACTCTGGCCCGCCGGGCCTTGCCAGTCGTGGCACTGATTCCAATCCCAGTTGTAGACGTTGCCCCAGCTCGGGTCCCATGGATTGCCCGGGCACCAATGAGAGGTCGGCGCCGGCGTCGGGACGGCCTCAGCCATGCCGCCGGCCAGCCCGAGAGCGGACAACGCCAACCCACAACCCACCAAAATGCCCGTAGACCGCCGTACCCACGGTCCCGTCCGCTGGACAGTCGCCATCTGTCAAGAATGGTCGACTCGCGACTCGTCCGCTAGACGTTGAACCGGAACTCCACCTCGCTGCGGCCCCACCGCTCGTCGAAAGTCAAAGTCCAAACTTGGCGCGAGCCTGCTCCGTGACGGGTGTGAACAGATTGACAAGGTGGCCATCTGGATCACGGAATAACAGCGCACGATTACCCCACGGCATAGTCGTCGGCTCCGTCACAACCTCGGCCAGGCACCCGCGCAGCCGCTCATACTCGGCGTCCACGTCGTCGACAATGAACTCGAGAATCGCGCTGCGGTTTGCTCCCGGCTCGGCGGATCCATCTCTGAACAGCGGTACCGTCTTGTCGCTGCCGATGGCAAGTGTGCCGATAGGCGTCGGAATCTCAGCGAACAGCTCGTTCGCCCATACAGCGCAGACTTCGGTAACCAACTCGTAGAAGTCGACAAGTCGATTGACGTCGGCCGTGATGATGCGGGTTGAAACGAATTTCATCGGAAGGTCTCCTAGGGGTGCGGCCGGGTAATCGCCCGATGGGCACGACGAACCACAGGCTAGGTATGCACACTGACAAGTCCGCCGGCCAATTCTTCTTCTGCTGACTAGACGTTGAACCGGAACTCCACCACGTCACCATCGGCTGCAGTGATTCCTCTCGCCAGTGGCTCAGTGTTCGACCCACTGTGCACGGGACGGGCCAGGTTCGAATGCTTCGCCAAAGTACTGCGCCTCGCGGGCGACTTTCCCATCCTCGAACTCCATGATGCTCACGACGTAAAACGGCTCCGCGTCGTAGGTGAGGACGAGTTCGCTGATCCAGAGGTCGCCGCCACCAAGCACGCGTCGCACAGTGAATCGCTTCATGTTCGGCTGCGCTTCGCGCGACGCCTGAATGTTGTGCCGACCACGGATGCGCTCGCCCGATTGCGGATATTCGAGCACTGCGTCGTCTCGATAAATCCGATGCTCGGTCTCGAAGTCATTGGCGTCTGATGCCGCCCAGTGTTGCCGTAGCGCGTCCCGCATGTCGTCGTCATGCATGTTGCACTCGCTCTCTAGGGGAATTCACCAACGACCAATCATCGCATCTTGTACTACTTCTTCGGTTGGCCAGACGTTGCTTGAAACCGGAACTCGACCACGTCGCCGTCGGCCATGACGTAGTCCTTGCCTTCCATCCGGACCTTGCCGGCCGCCTTGGCCGCCGCCATCGAACCAGCGGCGATCAGGTCGTCATAGGACACGATCTCGGCTTTGATGAAGCCCTTTTCGAAGTCGGTGTGGATCACCCCGGCGGCCTTCGGTGCGGTGTCGCCTTGGTGAATCACCCAGGCCCGCGCTTCCTTTGGGCCCGCCGTCAGGAAGGTCTGCAGCTTGAGGGTGTGGAAACCCGCGCGGGCCAGCGCGTCGAGACCGCGTTCGCTCTGCCCGATCGACATCAGCAGTTCGGCGGCCGATTCGTCGTCGAGTTCGTTCAGCTCTGCTTCGATGGCCGCGTCCAGGAACACCGCGTCGGCGGGCGCCACCAGCTGGCGCAGCTCGGCGATCCGCGTCGCGTCGGTCAGCACCGCCTCGTCGGCGTTGAAGACATACAGAAACGGTTTGGTGGTCAACAGGTTCAGCTCCCGCAGCAGGGACACGTCCACCCCCGCACCGAATAGGGTCTTGCCGCCGTCCAACGTCTCCTGAGCGGCCACCGCCGCGTCGTACACCGGCCGTCGCTCCTTGCTGGTGCGGGCTTCCTTCTCCAGCCTCGGCAGAGCGCGCTCCAGGGTCTGCAAGTCGGCCAGGATCAGCTCGGTCTCGACGACCTCGATATCGGATCTGGGATCGACCTCCCCGGCCACGTGGGTCACGTCGTCGTCGGAGAACACCCGGACCACCTGGCAGATGGCGTCGCATTCGCGGATGTGGGCCAGGAACTTGTTGCCGAGCCCCGCCCCCTCGGACGCCCCCTTGACGAGACCGGCGATGTCGACGAACGTCACCGGCGCCGGCACGATGCGCTCGGACGCGAAAAGCTCGGCCAGCTTGTCCAGTCGCGGATCGGGTAGCGGAACCACACCCTCGTTCGGTTCGATCGTCGCGAACGGATAGTTGGCCGCCACCACGTTGTTGCGGGTCAGCGCGTTGAACAGAGTCGATTTGCCGACGTTGGGCAGACCCACGATTCCCAGGCTCAGGCTCACAGGGACCCAAGTCTAGGGGTCGGCGGCGGCGCCGGGTGCCCTGGACCTTTCGTGCGCGTCTGCGGCTCCGGGGCATGGCACGCGCAGGATCGCCACGAGGTATTTACGGGCCTTTGTGCCCATTGCCGGTACGGTCTACATGTGTCAGGACAGCGGGCAACGTCGGCGGTGGAGGCCTCCCACCGCTCGATCCACCCAAATATCCCAGGTGTGCCGTGGTACGCCGCGCTGCTGCTCGCCGTTACCGCCACCGCCATCGGTTACGGAATCGACGCCGGCCACAAGGAGCTGACCCACGTCTTCGCCGGCTTCTATATAGCCGGCTGTCTGGCGGCGGTGCTGGCGGTGCGCCAGGACGGGCTGTTCACCGCGATCATCCAGCCCCCGCTGATCCTTTTCTGTGCGGTGCCCGGCGCCTACTGGTTGTTCCACGACGGCAAAGTCGGTCACGTCAAAGATCTGCTGATCAACTGCGGCTATCCGCTCATCGAGCGCTTCCCGCTGATGCTGGGAACCGCCGGCGTCGTGGTGCTGATCGGGTTGGTCAGATGGTATTTCGGGATGTCGCACCGGGCGATCGCGGCGCCGAAGACCGCCGACGACGCGAAGACCGCTGACGCCCAGTCCGCCGTCGGCGGCATCGTCGCCAAACTGCAAACGCTTCTGCGCCCGGAATCCCGCGAGGGCGACGAGGCGGCCCCCGCCGAGGGGCGACGCAGCCGCGAGGCCGGCTCCTCATCGCGCGCCCGCCGGACGGCGCGCAGCGAGCGGTCCGCCACCCGCTCGGCCCGAGCCCGTTCCCGGTATTCCCGAGAACCGTTGGATGACGCCGCGGGTCAACCGGGCGAGCGGCGCTCGAACCGGAGAGGCTCGGCGACCGCCCGCGACTACGACGCCGCCGAACCGCCCCGCCGGCCGCGGCGCCGTCCCAGGCCGGAGGCCGATCCGGACCCACGCGGCCAATCTCCCCGGGAAGGTCGTCGAGAGCCGCGGACCCGCCGCAGCCCCTACGAACGGCCTTACGAGCAGCCTTCCGAGCAGAGGAGGTCGCGGAGCAGCCGGTTTGATGGCGGGGACAGGTACGGGGACTCGTACGACCCGCCGGGAGCGCCGGAGCATTTAGGGCGCTATGACAGCTACGAGCGCTACGAGCCGGCCTACGAACCGAGGCGCCGCCGCCCCGCCCCGAACGGCAACAACGGGACGCATCACCCCATCTCGCAGGTCCGATACCGGGGGGCCGGCACCCCCGACGAGCCCGCGGCCGAGCGCCCGGAGCGCCGGAACCGATCACGGACGTATGGTCGACCTCAGCGACCCCAGACGGAATCCTGGGACTACGACGTCTGAGTGCCCTGACGTGTCTACAAAAGTGACCGGATCTCCCGCGGCAGCGCGAACACCAGGGTTTCCTGTGCCGTGCTGACGGGTTGCACCACGTCGTAGCCGTAATCGGCAAGCCGCTCGAGCACACCGCGCACCAGCACCTCGGGCACGGACGCACCGGAGGTCACGCCCACGGTGGTCACCCCTGCCAACCATGCGGGGTCGATGTCGTCGGCCCAGTCGACCAGGTGGGCGGCCGCGGCGCCGCCGCCCAGCGCCACTTCGACCAGCCGCACCGAGTTCGACGAATTCCGGGACCCGACGACGATCACCAGCTGGCACTCCGGGGCCATCGCCTTGACGGCGACCTGCCGGTTCTGGGTCGCATAACAAATGTCGTCGCTGGGCGGATCCTGCAGCTTCGGAAACCGTTGCCGCAGCCGGTCGACGATCTCCATGGTCTCGTCGACCGACAGCGTGGTCTGCGACAGCCAGACCACCTTGTTCTCGTCGCGGACCGTCACGTTGTCCACGGCCGCGACACCGTCGACCAGCTGCACGTGTTCGGGCGCTTCGCCGGAGGTCCCGATGACCTCCTCGTGCCCCTCATGGCCGATCAGCAAGATGTCGTAGTCATTGCGCGCGAATCGTCTGGCCTCGTTGTGCACCTTGGTCACCAGCGGACAGGTGGCGTCGATGGTGTGCAGGTTGCGTTCGGCGGCGGCGGTGTACACCGTCGGCGCCACCCCGTGCGCGGAGAACACCACGATGGACCCCTCGGGGACCTCGTCGGTTTCCTCGACGAACACCGCACCGGCCTTTTCCAGCGTGTCCACCACGTGCCGGTTGTGCACGATCTCGTGGCGCACATACACCGGCGCGCCGTGCTTTTCCAGCGCGCGTTCGACCGTCTCGACGGCCCTATCCACGCCCGCGCAGTAACCCCGCGGCTCGGCCAGCAGCACTCGCTTACCGGCCGGATCGCTGGTTACCGAGCTGGACGCGCCAGGGATCCCCATGTCGACAGTCGGCGGCATGACACCCAGGGTACGTTCTGCCGACACGGGCTTGCCAGCTCGCGCCGGCGGGCTTGGAGTTAGCCGTCGCTTAAGGCAATCTTGGACCCATGGCTACTGCACCGTATGGAGTTCGGCTATTGGTCGGCGCGGCGACAGTCGCCGTCGAGGAGACCATGAAGCTGCCGAAAACCATCCTGATGTACCCCATGACATTAGCCAGTCAGGCGGCGCACCTTGTGATGCGATTTCAGCAGAACCTCGCCGAGCTGGCGATCAGGGGCGACAGCACCCTGGAAACCATTTTTCCGCCGAAGGACGAGCAGCCGGAATGGGCGACGTTCGACGAGGACCTGCCGGAAGCGGTCGAAGCGCCCGGCCCCGCCGACAACGGCGTCGGCGATCGGCGAACCGAGGGGCGGTTCGCGTTGTACTCGCTCGCCGACGCCGCCTCCGATGCGGCCCCCTTGAAACAGGGCAGAAAACCCTCGGACGCCGCGGCGGTTCCGCAACCGTCGGTGGTGACCGAGCTGGACTACGCGACGCTGACGCTGGCGCAGCTGCGGGCCCGTCTGCAATCGCTGAGCGTCGACGAGCTCGAAGCCCTGCTGGAATACGAACAGGCCACCAAGGCCCGCGCCCCGTTCCAGACGCTGCTCGCCAACAGGATCACCCGCGCGAACGCGAAGTGACCCCGGCCGCACCTCCCGAACCCAACTCCGCCGAGAACCCATTTCCGGTGCGCGCGGTGGCCATTCGGGTCGCGGGCTGGATCGACAAGCTCGGCACCGTATGGGTCGAGGGTCAGCTGGCCCAGATCAGCGCGCGGCCCGACTCCAAGACGGTGTTCATGGTGTTGCGCGACCCGGCCGCCGACATGTCGGTGACCGTAACCTGTTCGCGTGACCTGGTGGCCAACGCGCCCGTGAAATTGACCGAGGGCACCCAGGTGGTGGTCTGCGGCAAGCCCTCGTTCTACACCGGTCGGGGTACATTCTCGTTGCGGCTCAGCGAGATTCGCGCCGTGGGGGTCGGCGAGTTGCTGGCACGAATCGATCGGCTGCGTCGGCTGCTGGACGCCGAAGGACTCTTCGACCCCCGCCTCAAGCGACCAATCCCCTTTCTGCCCAACATGATCGGCCTGATCACAGGACGGGCCAGCGCCGCTGAACGCGACGTGACGACGGTGGCCACCGGACGCTGGCCCGGGGTGCGTTTCGCCGTACGCAACACCGCCGTCCAGGGGCCCAACGCGGTGGCGCAGATGGTCGAAGCGCTGTGCGAACTCGACCGCCACGTCGAGGTCGACGTCATCGTGGTGGCCCGCGGCGGCGGCAGCGTCGAGGACCTGTTGCCGTTCTCCGACGAGACGCTGTGCCGCGCCATCGCGGCATGCCGCACCCCGGTGATCAGCGCGGTCGGTCACGAACCCGACAATCCGCTGTGCGACCTGGTCGCCGACCTGCGGGCCGCCACTCCTACCGACGCGGCGAAGAAGGTGGTGCCCGACACCGCCGCCGAGCAGCGCCTGATCGAAGACTTGCGTCGGCGAAGCGCGCAGGCGCTGCGCAATTGGGTGTCTCGCGAACAACGCGCGCTGGCCCAGGTCCGCAGCCGACCGGTGCTCGCCGAGCCGCTGACGGCGCTGACGGCGCGCGCCAACGACGTTCATCGCGCCCGGTCGGCGATTCGCCGCGACATCACCCGCCTGGCCGCCGCCGAGACGGAGCGCGTCGGTCACCTCGCCGCGCGGCTGGCGACGCTGGGCCCGGCGGCCACGTTGGCCCGCGGCTATGCCGTGGTGCAGGCGGTGCCGGACTCCGGAGCCCCGGTGGTGTTACGGTCGGTCGCCGACGCGCCCGCGGGCAGCCGGCTGCGGGTGCGGGTCGCCGACGGCGCGATCGCCGCGGTGAGCGAAGGGCAGACCGATGGCGCCTAGCGGCGACGGCGAGGACGCTGTGAATCCCCCAGACGAGAGTGCATCCATTACGCCTATTAGTAAGCTCGGCTACGAGGCGTGCCGGGACGAACTGATCGAAGTCGTCCGCCTGCTAGAACAGGGCGGCCTGGATCTCGATGCGTCGCTGAAACTGTGGGAAAGGGGGGAGGAACTCGCAAAACGGTGTGAGCAACACTTAGCTGGAGCCCGCAAGCGAATCGAAGATGCGCTCGCGGCCGGCCAGGCGGACGACGCCTGATTTCAGCCATTTTGCGAAACCTATACTATGACTGCCTTCGAAATTGGAACACGTTTCAGTTATGCTTCGCCCCATGGCTGATGCATCATTGACCACCGAACTGGGGCGCGTCCTGGTCACCGGGGGCTCCGGGTTCGTCGGCGCCAACCTGGTAACCACCCTGCTGGACCGGGGGTACCGGGTGCGTTCGTTCGATCGCGCGCCGTCGCCGCTTGCGGAGCACCCGCAACTCGAGGTCCTCGAGGGTGACATCACCGACACAGCCGTCTGTGCCCGAGCGGTGGATGGCATCGACACCATCATCCACACCGCGGCGATCATCGACCTGATGGGCGGCGCCTCGGTGACCGACGCATACCGGGAGCGCAGCTTCGCCGTCAACGTCGGCGGCACCGAGAACCTGGTGCACGCCGGGCGGGCGGCCGGGGTGAAGCGATTCGTCTACACCTCGTCCAACAGCGTCGTGATGGGCGGACAGAACATCGCCGGTGGGGACGAGACGCTGCCCTACACCAACCGGTTCAACGACCTCTATACCGAGACGAAGGTCGTCGCCGAGCGGTTCGTCTTGTCGCAAAACGGTATTGGCGGCATCCTGACATGCGCCATTCGACCCAGCGGGATCTGGGGCCGCGGCGACCAGACGATGTTTCGCAAGCTGTTCGAAAGCGTGATCGCCGGTCACGTCAAGGTTCTGATCGGCCGCAAGTCGGCCCGCCTGGATAACTCCTACGTGCACAACTTGATTCACGGTTTCATCCTGGCCGCCGAGCATCTCGTCCCCGGGGGCACCGCGCCCGGTCAGGCGTACTTCATCAACGACAACGACCCGATCAACATGTTCGAGTTCGCCCGGCCGGTGGTCGAGGCCTGCGGCGTGAACTGGCCCCGAGTGCGGGTCAACGGCCCCATCGTCCGTGCGGCGATGACCGGTTGGCAGCGGCTGCATTTCCGCTTCGACATACCCGCGCCGTTGCTCGAGCCGCTGGCGGTCGAGCGGCTTTATCTGGACAACTACTTTTCGATCGCCAAGGCGCGCCGCGACCTCGGCTATGAGCCCCTGTTCACCACCGAGCAGGCGATGTCGGAATGCCTGCCGTACTACGTCGACATGTTCCAACGGATGAAGGCTCAAGCGCTGCAAGGCAATACCGACGCCAAGCCGACGGTCAGCGGACCGCGCTAGACCCGACTACCGGAAACCCACCATCTCGCTTCCCCAAGCGGCCCGGATGTTCGCATCGAGATCGCGCGCGACCGCGTCGCGCCTGTCGATGATCAGGCAGGCGCGGTCGGCCGCCCGGTAGGGTCTCCATTCCGGCTCGCCGTGCGGGCCCGCGGGCTCGAACCGCGTCGCGAAGTTGATCCACCGGGTCCGCACTCTCTTCGAAACCGCTTTGGCGGTCCGGCTGCCGCCCAGTTTCAACGTCGGGTCCTTCGGCGCCCCGAGATTGCCCCAGACGTAGGGCAATTCGGTGGCATGGGCCGCCCTGACCAACACCACCTTCAGCAGCGGGGTCGAGTAGTCGAACCGGTACAGGTAGACCGGCGCCACCGTGCTGTGCCCCTCGGCCAGCCACACCGACGGCATCCGGAACCCGACGTCGGTCGCGATGCTCATGCTGCGGGCCTTGCGGCGCAGGCGCGAATGTGAGTACGCCGAACCGATCACCTCCGGAGTCGGCAATTGCAGGTCCGGCTGTTCGGCAGCGATCTGGGAGAACATCGACGTGATCGCGTGCGGCGTGATCGGCATCAACGGCGACCTCATCAGCCGGAACAGCGCCGCCTCATGCTTATTGGTCCCGATGATCAACGGAACCGGGAGCGAGCGGCCCTGCTGCGCCACCCTGACCGGGTAGTCGTGCAGCAGGTCCCCGTCGACGATCGGCACGAATGCGAGCGTGCCCGGGTTGCGCACGGGCACTTCGTCGAACACCCGCTGGGAAGCGGACAGGATCGCCGCGTCGGGCACCTCGAGCAACCGCTGCGCGTCGGACGCGGCGATACCCAGCTTGTCGAGCAGGCTTGTCGCGACCCGGCGGGCCCTGTCGGGGTCGTAAACCGATGTGGCGGGGGAGCTTTGGGCGATCGCGGCGGCGAACAGCCCTTCGGAAGCCGGGGCGGCGAGCAGCGTTGTGACGATGCCGGCGCCGGCGGATTCACCGAACAGCGTGACCCTGCCGGGGTCACCGCCGAAGGCCGCGATGTTGTCGCGCACCCAGCGCAGGGCCGCCAGCACGTCGTGCAGCCCGATGTTCGAGTCGAAACGCCGGCGGCCCGTATCGAGCGACGACAGGTCGACAAAGCCCAGCGCCCCGAGCCGATAGTTCACCGTCACCACGATGACGTCGCCGCCGCCGACCAACCGGCGACCGTCGTAGAGGACCTGGCTGCCGGATCCCAGGACGTATGCGCCGCCGTGCAGCCACACCATCACCGGCTTTCCATTTCCCGGTTCGGTGTCCGACGACGCCCAAACGTTCAACCGCAGGCAGTCATCGCCCTGCGGCGCGCCCAGATCGAGGGGCATGTTCGGGAAAACCGGCTGCAGGCACGCCGGGCCGAAGGAGGTGGCGTCGGCGACCTCGGTCCAGCGCTCCGGCGGCTGGGGCACCCGGAAGCGCAGGTCGCCGACGGGCGCAGCGGCGTACCGAATGCCCTTCCACGTCGTGATGTGGCCGTCATCGGCGCCGCGGACGGGGCCGAAACTGGTTTCGACCACCCGGTCATTGGTCGTAGCTGTCATCCGTGTCGGGCTTCCTAACCAAGACGCTGGGTGAGGAACTCAACCACCCGCTTGCGGGCCTCGTAGGCCGGCTGGCCGTCGACTTCGCGAACCTCGTCGGTCAGCACGGAGTGCGCCCGCTTGCCGAAACCGCCGACATTGCCCGCCCCGGAGTCGATCTCGATGACCTCGAATGCGTCACCGAGCCGCTCCTTGAGCGCCGCGAACCGTTCGCGGGGCACGATGCTGTCCTCACTGAACCGCAAACCCATCGCGCACAGACCGTCGTTGGCGCAGCGGTCGGCCACGGTGGCCAGTTCGGATTCGCTCAGCCCTGGATCGTGACGCCGCGCGCGACCCAGCGGCAACGGCACCGACGGCTGCGAAAGCACCGGAGCCAGGACTGAGTCGTCGACGGCCACGGCCAGCGCGAAACCGCCCGTGAAGCATTGGCCGATGACACCGACCCCCTTGCCCGGCGTCGACGCGTTGAGATCGCGGGCCAGCGCGCGCAAGAACAACGACACCGGCCGCTGCTTGTTCGTCGCGAACGCTGCGAATTCCCTTGCGACACAAGCGCGGGTGATGGTGGCCAGCGTATAGCCGACCGTCGCCGGCTTGCCCGGATCACCGAACAGCGACGGCATGGCGACGGTGAAGCCGTTGTCCACCAGGTGATTGCCCAGGGCCAGCACACCGGGATGGATCCCGGGTATCTCGGGTATCAGCACCACTCCCGGGCCGCTGCCCTTGCGGTAGACATCATGGGTGAAGCCGCCACCGGTGAACGGCGCCACCGACCATCCGGACAGATCTGCTTGGGGTGCAGTCACGCTCGGCCTTCCTTCAGCGCGCGGGTAACGGCGGCTGCGATTGCGTCGCCGAAGCCAGCGTACGGAACTGATCGGTGTCGCCGGCACCGGTTATCGCAATTTGGGTGGCCCCGGACGGGCCGGCGAGCCGGGTGGTCCACACCGGCTCGGCGTCCGCACCGCTTTGGCCGGCGCCGTTGTAGACGACCCAGTTGGTCCCGGCGACGTCGACCGTTCCGGCCGGATACGCCGACGAATGGATCGAACCCACCAGTTTGTCCTCGTCGGCGTTGCTCTGGGTCAGGCTCAGATACATCCCGGTCGGGCTGATGTAGCCGACGACCGAGGTGGCCGCGTTCAGCCGTTGACCGGTCGAGGGGTCGGCGCGGCCGCCCCGGATACCGCCGCGGCTGCCGGAGTTGGCCTGCCAGCCGGCGGGCAGCTTGGGCTGCCGAATCGGGAAGCCGAGGGTCGCCGCATCGGCCCGCAGGGCCGTCGCCGCGTCGTAGGACGGGACCGCACCCTGGTGACGGCCGGGCTGTAACGAGCACATGCCCACCAGGCCGGCCAGCACGATGCAACCGAGCACCAAGGGCATCAGCGACCAGAACATGTCGCGGCCGTCCTGCAGCAACCGCGGCTTGGCCGGCCTGGCAACCGGCCCGGCCGCCGGGGCCGGCTCGCCGGCTACATAGGCGTCCGAGCTGGCATTCAGCGGCGGCTCTTCGGTCATCCCCCGAGTATCCCAGTTCCAGCAGAGCGATCCGCTTCTGGGACAATCACCAACCATGACAGTTGAGGGCAACCGCCCGGCCGCCGGCCGAGGCGCAGCGCCGGCGCGGCCGCGCGGTGAAGCTCCAGATCGCAACCTGGCCCTGGAACTGGTGCGCGTTACCGAGGCCGGCGCCATGGCAGCCGGCCGCTGGGTGGGCCGCGGCGACAAAGAGGGCGGCGACGGCGCGGCCGTCGACGCGATGCGCGAACTGGTCAACACGGTGTCGATGCGCGGGGTGGTGGTCATCGGCGAGGGCGAGAAGGACCACGCCCCGATGCTCTACAACGGCGAGGAGGTCGGCAACGGCGACGGCCCGGAGTGCGACTTCGCCGTGGACCCGATCGACGGCACCACGCTGATGAGCAAGGGCATGCCCAACGCCATCTCGGTGCTGGCGGTGGCCGACCGCGGCGCGATGTTCGACCCGTCGGCCGTGTTCTACATGAACAAGATCGCCGTGGGCCCGGAGGCCGTCAACGTGCTCGACATCACCGCGCCGATCGCCGAGAACATCAAGGCCGTCGCCAAGGTGAAGGCCCTTTCGGTGCGCGACATGACCGTGTGCATCCTGGACCGGCCGCGGCACGCGCAACTTATCGAAGACGTCCGGGTAACCGGGGCCCGCATCCGGCTGATCACCGACGGCGACGTCGCCGGCGCGATCTCGGCCTGCCGGCCGCACTCGGGCACCGACATGCTGGCCGGGGTCGGCGGCACCCCGGAAGGCATCATCGCCGCCGCTGCTATCCGGTGCATGGGTGGTGCCATCCAGGCGCAGCTGGCGCCCAAGGACGACGAGGAACGCCAGAAGGCGATCGACGCCGGCCACGACGTCGATCGGGTGCTGACCACCGAGGACCTGGTATCCGGCGACAACGTCTTCTTCTGCGCCACCGGGGTCACCAACGGCGACCTGCTCAAGGGCGTGCAGTACTTCCCCGGCGGCTGCACCACGGAGTCGATCGTGATGCGGTCCAAGTCGGGCACCGTGCGCATGATCGAGGCCTACCACCGGCTCTCGAAGCTCAACGAGTACTCCGCCATCGACTTCACCGGCGACAGCTCCGCCGCCTATCCCCTGCCCTGAACCGACACCAGCGAGGACTGCCACCTATGGCCACTCATGCCGCCGAAACCGAATACCGCATCGAACACGACACCATGGGCGAGGTCCGGGTGCCCGCAAAGGCGTTGTGGCGCGCGCAAACCCAGCGCGCGGTGGAGAACTTTCCCATTTCGGGCCGGGGGCTGGAGCGCACCCAGATCCGCGCGCTGGGCCTGCTGAAGGGCGCCTGCGCGCAGGTCAACAAGGACCTCGGGCTGCTGGCACCGGAGAAAGCGGACGCGATCATCGCCGCGGCGGCCGAGATCGCCGACGGCCAACACGACGACCAGTTCCCCATCGACGTCTTCCAGACCGGGTCGGGCACCAGCTCCAACATGAACACCAACGAAGTGATCGCGAGCATCGCCGCCAGGGACGGTGTCACGGTGCACCCCAACGACGACGTGAACATGTCGCAGTCGTCGAACGACACCTTCCCCACCGCCACCCACATCGCGGCGACCGAGGCCGCGGTGCGTCACCTGATCCCGGCACTCGAGGTGCTGCACGATGCGCTGGCGAGCAAGGCCCGCGAGTGGCACACGGTGGTCAAGTCGGGCCGCACCCATCTGATGGACGCCGTTCCGGTGACGCTCGGTCAGGAATTCAGCGGCTACGCCCGACAGATCGAGGCGGGGATCGAGCGGGTGCGCGCCACGCTGCCGCGACTCGGCGAGCTGGCGATCGGCGGGACCGCGGTGGGCACCGGCCTCAACGCCCCCGACGGCTTCGGCGCCAAGGTGGTCGAGACGTTGATCGCCTCCACCGGGCTGAGTGAATTGCGCACGGCCGTCAACTCTTTCGAGGCTCAGGCGGCGCGCGACGGCCTGGTCGAGGCTTCCGGCGCGCTGCGCACCATCGCGGTGTCACTGACCAAGATCGCCAACGACATCCGCTGGATGGGTTCGGGCCCGCTGACCGGCCTGGCCGAGATCCGGCTGCCGGACCTGCAGCCGGGCAGCTCCATCATGCCGGGCAAGGTGAATCCCGTTATCCCGGAGGCGGTTACGCAGGTCGCCGCGCAGGTGATCGGCAACGACGCCGCGGTTGCCTGGGGCGGCGCGAACGGCGCGTTCGAGCTCAACGTCTACATCCCCATGATGGCCCGCAACATCCTGGAGTCCTTCAAGCTGCTGACCAATGTGTCGAAGCTGTTCGCGGACCGCTGCATCAGCGGGCTGGCCGCCAATGTCGAGCACCTGCGGGAGCTGGCCGAATCCTCGCCGTCGATCGTGACGCCGTTGAACTCGGCGATCGGCTACGAGGAGGCAGCCGCGGTGGCCAAGCAAGCCCTCAAGGAGCGCCAGACGATTCGGCAGACCGTGATCGACCGCGGCCTGATCGGCGACAAGCTGTCGGAAGAAGAACTGGACCGCCGCCTGGACGTCTTGGCGATGGCCAAGGTCGAGCCGGAAAACTAGGCGGGGGGTTCAGCGATGACGGCTCCCCCCGGCGGCCCCTACGGTCAGGGACCCTACGGAAATCCGTATGGGCAGCAACCCTATTGGGGAGGCCAGCCGCCGCAGGGCGGTTCCTACCCGGACCCGCCGACGGGCCCCTACCAGCACCCGCCCCAGCCGTATCCGCAACCCGGACAGCAGTTCCCGCCCGGGTACTACCCGCCCGGGCCGCCACCGGGCGGGTCCGGCTCCAAGCTTCCTTGGTTGATCGTCGCGGCTCTCGTCGTCCTGGCCGTCATCGCGCTGATGGCCACCCTGATGGTGATGCGCGGCGGCAACCACGGCAAGCCGTCGACCGCGGCGCCCTCGTCGACGAGCACCACGGCCAGCCAGCCGAAGGGCTCCGCACAGACCGCCACCGATTGCACCCCGAACGTGTCGGGCGGTGAGATGCCCCGGACCGACGCGATCACCGCCGGCAAGCTCTCGTTCCCGGCGTCCGCGGTGCCCCCCAATTGGACGGTGTTCTCCGACGACCAGGGCCCGAACCTGATCGGCGCGGTGGGCGTCGCCCAGGACGTGCCCGGGGCCAATCAGTGGATGATGACAGCCGAGGTCGGCGTCACGAACTTCGTCGCCAGCATGGACGTCACCGCGCAGGCATCGAAGTTGCTGAAGTGCATCGCCAACGGGCCCGGCTACGCGAACGCGTCGCCGACGCTCGGCTCACCGAAGTCGTCGTCGATCACCGTCGACGGAACCAAGGCCGCCCGCGTCGACGCCGACGTCACGATCGCCGACCCCACCCGCAACGTCAAGGGTGACTCGGTCACCGTCATCGCCGTCGACACCAAGCCGGTCACCGTCTTCATCGGCAGCACGCCCATCGGTGACGCCGCTTCGGCGGACATCATCGGCCGGATCATCGCCGCGCTGAAGGTCACCAAGTCCTGACGCGGCCGGCCCTCGCCCTAGCCGGCCGGGGCCGCCGGCGCCGAGACGTGGGTGGCTTCGGATCGTCCCCGCAGGACGGTGGAATAGCATTCGGCCCAATGCGTTGCCTCGGATTCGTCGGCCCGTTCGATGGCCGCCGCCGCGCACAGGATCCGCCGGTCGGCGGTCTTGGCGAGATCGGCCAGCCGCGCGGCCTCGTTGACCGCATCGCCGATGACGGTGTACTCGTAGCGGTTTTCGGCGCCGATGTTGCCGGCGAAGACGCGGCCCGCCGAGACGCCGATGCCGAAATCGACCGGCAGCCGGCGCAGTTGGGTGCCCAGGGCGCGGGCGGTAGCCAGGGCCGCAGACGCGGGCTCGCTGGTGGGCAACGGCACTCCGAAGACGGCCAGCGCGGCATCCCCGGCGAATTTGTTGACCAGCCCGTGGTGTTCGTCGACGGCGTTGACGACGATGCGAAAGAAATCGTTGAGCACTTCGGCAACCTCTTGCGGAGGCCGGTTTTCCGTCAGCTGCGTCGAGCCCACCAGGTCGATGTAGAGGACCGCCGCCTCGACCACATCGCCCGACAGCGATGCGCCTTCTTTGATGGCGCGCTGGGCCACGTCGGTTCCGACGTGGCGCCCGAATAGGTCGCGCAACCGGTCACGCTCGGCCAGCCCGGCCACCATGCGATTGAAACCCGTTTGCAGGCGCCCGATTTGGGAGCGCTCGTACGCCCCCACGTAGGTTCCGATGCGGCCGTGTTCGACCTCCGCCATCGCGTCGACGACCTCGCCGAGCGGATCGGAAATGGATCGCGACGTCAAGATCATGGTCGGCAGCCCGAGCACCAGCGCCGCCAGCGACACCACCAGGATCGGTACATCCAGCGACGCGGACTTCTCGATCAGCCATCCGTACGAGCGAAGAACGACAAGGGTCGCGATCACCCCGATCGGGAAGGCGCTGCACAAGAACCACAGCAAGACCAGTCGCGCGTAGACGCCGGGCACTGCGAGCTGTGGCTCGCGGCCCAACGTGGCGGTGCGCATGATGGGGCGCAGGACGCGCTGCGCCAGCAGCATCGCGGTGCCGGCGGCGGCCGGCGCGCCGAGCAACACACCGAGCGCGATGGGCAGCAACAGCTGCGCCCCGCCGCCCAGGTTCAGCAACATGAAGATGCCGCCGCTCACACCCCAGGCCCCGAATAGGATCGCCGACTGGCGGCCGGGCAGCTTCAGCGCGGTGTCCCGCTGCTCCTGGTCGGGTTCGGCGCCTGCGACAAACCAACGCAGCGTCGGAGCCACGCTGACGATCCCGGCCGCCGCGACGCCGGCGACGCCCAACGAGACCAGCACAACCACCGCCGCCGTGTTGCTCTGCGCGAAGTCGGAGTTGGCCCCGACGGACGTATGGCCCCGCAGCGGGACCAAAATGGCGGCCGCTTCGATGACGGCCAGAGCGTAAGACACGGCGAGGTCGATCCCGTATTGAATCGCCAACCACCGGGCGGACTTTCGTTGCCGCGCCGCGCCTCGCGGGCCCCACTTCCGCAGCCAGACGGCCGCGCGCGCCCCCCAGCTTGTGCTAGGCACCGTTGTTCGGTCCGCCCGAATTCTGGCCCGGAATATCGGTGATCGGGAAGTTGGGCATCGGCTTGGGCGACGAAGTGTTCGGCAACGTCGGGATGTCGCCGGCCGGGATGTCGTGGAGGTCGTTGGCGGGAGGCCCGTTTTCCCGGCCGCCGTAGCTGCTACCCGGCGCCCGTGGACCCAGCAGTTCGCTGACCGTCACCATGCGGTAGCCGTTGGCCTTGAGCACCGGGATGAACTGGTAGACCAGATCGACGGTGCTCGAGTAGGTGTCGTGGAACAACACCACCGAACCCGGCTTGATGTAGGTCATCAGCATGTACCGCGTCGCCGCCGTGTTCGAGTCGTTGGCCCAGTCGAAAGGGATGACGTCCCAGAGTATTTCGGCCAGGCCGAACTTGGCCGCGGTCTGCCGGACCGTCTCGGTGGACAGTCCGCCCGCGGGGCGATACAACGTCGGCGTGCGCCCGGTCGCCGCGGTGATCGCGTCGTTGGCCTTGGCGAACTGGGCGGCGATGTCCTCGGGTGGGATCGTCGCCATGTTGGGGTGTTCCCAGGTGTGGTTGCCGATCTCCATCCCCGCATCGGAGATGCGCTTGGCGCCAGCCGGGTTGGCCGCGACCTTGTTGCCGATCAGGAAGAAGGTCGCCTTCGCGTCGTCGTCCTTCAGGATCTGCAGCAGTCGCTCGTCAAACGGGCCCGGTCCGTCGTCGAACGTCAGCGCGACGCACTTGACCACCGAGCAGCTCAGGTTGTCCGCGCGCGTCACGTGACCGGTCAGGCCACCGATCACCAGCACCGCAGTGGCCGCGACGACACCGACAACCGTGCGCCAATAGCGCCAGGCCTGGCTGTCGGGTCTTTTCGGCACCGTCGAAGTTTATCGAATGGTTGGCCTGGTCGAACGCGCCGTCACTGCGGTCCGGCGATCTCCTCGAGCATCTCGGTGACCAGCGCGGCAATCGGCGACCGCTCGCTGCGCAACAGGGTGATGTGGGCGAACAGCGGGTGGCCTTTGAGCTTCTCGATCACCGCGGCGACCCCGTCATGACGGCCGACCCGCAGGTTGTCCCGCTGGGCGATGTCGTGCGTCAGCACCACCCGCGACCCGGCGCCCAGCCTGGACAGCACCGTCAGCAAGACGTTGCGCTCCAGGGACTGGGCCTCGTCGACGATGACGAACGAGTCATGCAGCGACCGGCCCCGGATGTGGGTCAGCGGCAGCACCTCGAGCATGCCCCGGGAGAGCACCTCCTCCAGCACGGCCGGGCTGGCCAGGCCCTCGAGCGTGTCGAAGACCGCCTGCGCCCAGGGGCCCATCTTTTCGCTCTCGCTGCCGGGCAGGTAGCCCAGCTCCTGGCCGCCCACGGCGTACAGCGGGCGGAAGACCACCACCTTGCGCTGCGTGCGCCGTTCCAGCACGGCCTCCAGACCTGCGCACAACGCCAGCGCCGACTTGCCGGTGCCGGCTTTGCCGCCCAGCGACACGATGCCCACCGATTCGTCGAGCAGCAGGTCGAGCGCCACCCGCTGCTCGGCGGAACGGCCCCGCAGGCCGAACGCCTCGCGGTCGCCGCGAACCAGCTGGACGCGCTTATCCGCGTTGACCCGGCCCAGCGCATGTGAGCTCCCGCCCAGCAGCCGAATACCGGTGTGGCAGGGCAGGTCTCGCGCCTCGACCAGGTCGATCTCGCCCTCGGCGAACAGGGCGTCGATGTCCTCGGTGGCGGTCTCGAGCTCGCGCATCCCCGACCACCCGGAGGCCACCACGTCTTGCGCGTGATACTCGTCGGCGGCCAGCCCGACCGCGGCGGCCTTGACGCGAAGCGGAATGTCCTTGCTGACCAACGTAACTCGCTTGCCTTCGGCGGCGAGGTTGGCGGCGCAACTCAGAATCCGGCAGTCGTTGTTGTCGCTGCGAAAACCGGCGGGCAGCACCGCGGGATCCGTATGGTTGAGCTCAACGTGAAGCGTACCGCCCTGTGTCCCAACGGGAATGGGCTGATCGAGCCGTCCGTGCACGAGCCGGAGATCGTCGAACAGGCGCAACGCCTGACGGGCGAACCACCCCAGCTCGTGGTGGTGCCGTTTGGCTTCCAGTTCGCTGATCACCACCAGCGGAACCACCACCTCGTGCTCGGCGAACCGGCTGCACGCCCAGGGGTCGGACAGCAGCACGGAGGTGTCGATCACGTAGGTCCGGATTTCGGTCACGTAGCGCTCCTCGAGCGGGATAAGCCCGCGCGGACCCGCACGGGCATGTCGGCGGGAACTGCGACACCAGGACCGGGGCCGGTCCTTCCGTTGGGGTGACGGGAGGTGCCGCCCTGGCAGCTGAGCATGACGCTGACCATCGAGATCGACGCTACTCTCGTCGCCGCTTTGCAGCAGCGCAGGCGCGCCGACGACGAGGGCCGGGCGCGTAGATCGGCTAGGCGATGACGAACCGCTTGCAGGCGGGCTCATCGGCCACGCCCCATGCGGTGATGCGATCCGAGATCGCCTGCCGCAGCTGCGCTTGGTCGAAGATGCCCGCGTCGGCCACGTTGCGCAGCTTGTCTCGATAGGAGTCGATGTCGGCGCCGGGCACTTGCAGATCAGCCGCGCGGGCCGCAATCGCCGCGATCGTCTCGTCGCGGGCGTATTCGAGGCAGTGCTCGACAAGGTTGGAGAAGAAGAGTTCGTGCCGACGCTCGTCGCGCGCGATCCGGTCGATGAGACCGGCCAAGATGGGCTCCTCGAGCTTCGCCGCCAGGTTCTCGCAGAAGACCGCGTGCGTGCGTTCGGTGAACGCCATGTACACCAGGGTCTCCACCTGCGTGTACGTGTCCGCGCGGTAGCCCTTCATGACGTACTGGACGCGGGCGTCCTCGTTGGCGGTGGGGTCGACCTCGCGGGTCACCACCAGGTACTCGCGCAGCGCGATGGCGTGCAGATGCTCCTCCGCGGTCCACCGGCCCAACCAGCGGCCCCACCAGTCTTCGAGGATGAAGTGCTCGACGAGTTCGCGGTGGTGGCCGGCCAGGTTGTCCTTGAGCAGCAGCAGGATCTCGCAGGCGTCCGTGAACTGCCGGGGCAGCGTCGCGTCGGACGGGTCCCAGTCACGTCCGCCGAGGAACGCGAAGTTCTCGCCCCGGTCGAACGGCACGTAGTCGTGAGCGAACCAGATTTCCTCGGTGTTGAGGTGGCGGTCCATGTTGGCTTCGCACACCGGCTCGAGTTCCAAAGTCAGCGCGTTAGCGACAGGTTTCTGTGCCATGCAAGTTACTGTAACTCGCGTACACAGGTTCGTGAAATCGCCTCGGCCCGTGTCGCGCAACTGGTGACTTTGGTCCCTTCAGCGGCCTGGCGCGGTCAGCGGTCGACCAGCCTCCAGTCCTCGAGACCGTCGTACAGCGGGAAGTCGCGGGCCAGCCGGGTCACCCGTTGCCGCAGCGCGGACAGGTCCGCCGCGGTGCCCGCCGCCAGCGCGGTGGCGATGACGTCCGCGACCTCGGTGAACTCCGCATCCCCGAAGCCCCGGGTCGCCAGCGCCGGCGTCCCCACCCGCAGGCCCGACGTCACCATCGGCGGCCGCGGGTCGTTGGGGACGGCGTTGCGGTTGACCGTGATGCCGATCTCGTGGAGCAGGTCCTCGGCGGCCTTGCCGTCCAGCGGGGAGTCGCGCAGGTCCACCAGCACCAGGTGGACGTCGGTGCCGCCGCTGACCACCGACACACCGGCCTTGGCGACGTCGGGAGCGGTCAGCCGGTCGGCGAGGATGCGGGCGCCGGACAGGGTGCGCTGCTGCCGGTCGGCGAACTCGGGGGTGCCGGCGATCTTGAGCGCGACGGCCTTGCCCGCGATGACGTGCATCAGCGGGCCGCCCTGCTGGCCGGGGAACACCGCGGAGTTGATGGACTTGGCGTACTCCTGCTTGCCCACGATCAGGCCGGACCGCGGGCCGCCGAGCGTCTTATGCACGGTCGTGGAGACCACGTCGGCGTGCGGCACCGGCGAGGGGTGCAGCCCCGCGGCGACCAGGCCCGCGAAGTGCGCCATGTCCACCCACAGCTTGGCGTCGACCTCGTCGGCGATCGAGCGGAACGCCGCAAAGTCCAGAATCCGCGGGTAGGCCGACCACCCGGCGATGATGACCTTGGGGCGGAACTGCAGAGCCTTGGCCCGCACCGCGTCCATGTCCACCAGATGAGTCGTGGGATCCACCCCGTAGAAGCCGGTTTCGTAGAGCTTGCCGGAGAAGTTCAGCTTCATCCCGTGGGTCAGGTGGCCGCCGTTGGCGAGGTCGAGGCCCAGCAGCCGCTCCCCCGGCGTCATCAGCGCGTGCAGCACGGCGGCGTTGGCTTGCGCGCCCGAATGCGGCTGGACGTTGGCGAAGTCGGCACCGAAGAGCGCCTTCGCCCGGTCGCGGGCGATGTTCTCCACGACGTCGACATACTCGCAGCCGCCGTAGTAGCGCCGGCCGGGCAATCCCTCGGCGTACTTGTTCGTCAGCACGCTGCCCTGGGCCTGCAGCACCGAGCGCGGCACGAAGTTCTCCGAGGCGATCATCTCCAGGGTGTCGCGCTGGCGGCCCAGCTCTTTGCCGAGCAGCTCGGCGATGTCGGGGTCGACCTCGGCGAGCGGGGCGGCCATCACGGACGTGGAGGGTCGGGCGTCGGGCGCAGCAGTCACGGGCGCCAGTCTATCCAGCGACGGTTTGGCCAGCCCAGCCGTTGGGCGCGCGTCCGCCCCTGCGACACTTGCACTATGCCGCGGCTTAGCGAGCCGAGCCCCTATGTGGAGTTCGACCGAAAGCAATGGCGCGCGCTTCGCATGTCGACGCCGCTGGCGCTCACCGAAGAGGAATTGGTGGGCCTGCGCGGTCTTGGCGAGCAGATCGACCTGCTCGAAGTGGAAGAGGTCTACCTGCCGCTGGCCCGGTTGATCCACCTTCAGGTCGCCGCCCGGCAGCGATTGTTTGCCGCCACCGCGGAGTTCCTCGGCGAGCCGCAACAAAACCCGGACCGGCCGGTGCCCTTCGTGATCGGCGTGGCCGGCAGCGTCGCCGTCGGCAAATCAACCACGGCCCGCGTACTGCAGGCGTTGCTGGCCCGCTGGGATCACCACCCCAGGGTGGATCTGGTGACCACCGACGGCTTCCTCTACCCCAACGCGGAACTTGATCGGCGAAACCTGATGCACCGCAAGGGTTTTCCGGAGAGCTATAACCGCCGTTCCCTGATGCGGTTCGTGACGTTGGTCAAATCCGGCTCGGACTACGCGTGCGCGCCGGTCTACTCGCACCTGAAATACGACATCATCCCCGGGGCCAAGCACGTCGTCCGCCATCCAGACATCTTGATCCTGGAGGGCCTCAACGTCCTGCAGACCGGTCCGACGCTGATGGTGTCGGACCTGTTCGACTTCTCGCTGTATGTGGACGCCCGGATCGAAGACATCGAACAGTGGTACGTGTCGCGGTTCCTGTCGCTGCGCGGCACGGCCTTCGCCGACCCGGAATCACACTTCCACCACTACTCGGCCCTCAACGACACCAAGGCAGTCGTCGCCGCACGTGAGATCTGGCGGTCCATCAACCGGCCCAATCTGGTCGAGAACATCCTGCCGACCCGGCCACGGGCCACCCTGGTGCTTCGCAAGGACGCCGACCATTCCATCAACCGGCTCCGGCTGCGCAAACTCTAGGCAGCGAACGCGGCGGTCACGCCGTGCCGAGACGACGCATCCCCAGGTATTGCAGTGCGGCGAACGCCGCGGTGTAGACGCCGCCGGCCAGCGTGGCGGCAATCCCGGTCGCGGACAGGGGCAGCGCTTCGGCGGCCACGATCGCTCCCAGCGTGAACACGACGTTGGCCGCGATGACGCCGATTCCGACGCGGCGCAGGTTCGGCGCCGCGGCGAGGAGGAACACAGCCAAGCCGCCGAGCACGAAGAAGGCGCCCAGGCTGTACTCCTGCAGTGAGGTCAGACCCGTCAGCGACGAAAGCGGGTCGGCGAGAAAGGCGATGGCCAGACCGCAGAGTCCCGTTAACGTGGCGTCGGCGCGCATGGCGAAACGCAGCAGCGAGTCGGTCGCGTCGTACAGGGGCCGGGTTGCCAGACCGGGGGCGCCAGATGCATACATCATGTGATTACTCCTCGCGATGGCGATTTGGGTCGAACATCAGCGTGCCGTCGGCCCACTGCCATATCGACTCGTGGCGCTGCCAACTACTGCCACGGATACAAAGACCAGCGAATTCGCTCGGCTATTCCCGTCCGACAGCAAAAGAGCCAAAAATTATTCGACAGGCGCCAGTCTGGCGCTCAGCCGCCCCAGCAGTCACAGAGAGCTCGCGGACTAGTCGCTGGACACCGCGACCCGCCCCCGCAGGTCGGCGGCGATCAGCCGGGCCGCGGCGTTCTGCCAGTTGTGCAGTGAGCGCTGCGGGACCTCGGTGACCAACCACTGCCAGGCCTGGCGGGCGGTCGGATCCAATCCGGCGGCGGTGGCGTTCTGCGCATACGCGCGCACGCCGACGACGTACGGGAAATACAGCGAGTTGTAGTGGCGCCACTGCTCGGTGGTCCCGAAATCACCGGCGTCGCGCGGTTTGAGCCGCGCGATGGCGTCCGCGAGAACCGCCCTGAGTTCGTTGGCCCGCTCGACCGGCTGGTTGGGTGCGCCCCGGGCGGCGAGCCTCTCATCGATCACCGGCAGTGCGGTCAACGGGCTGGCGACCAGCTTGGTCAGGTCGGCATAGTGGCCGAGGGCCCGGCGGGTGAGCCTGGCGAAGGTTTCGTCGTCCAGGTCGACCAGGGGACCGACCGAGCGCAGCGGCAACGCCGCCCCGGTGTGCCGCAGCGCGGCCCGGTCGGCGCGCAGCGCGGGCGATTTCGAGAACGCCAGCCGGTCGAGCACGCCGGCCAGCGGGTCGGCCAGCACCTGCACGGCAATGGCGATCGCGAGGCTGCTGAACAACAGCACGCCCAGCACCGCCCGCCCGGCGGGCTCTTCGCGCGCCACCGCCAGGCCGATCAAGGCCTGGCCGCCGAACAGCACCGCCACCGCCATCGAGCCGGCGAACGAGCGCAGCATGTCGGCGCGCAGGGCCTGCCCCTCGTCGAAGGCATCCCACACGGCGACCGCCACGCCCAGCAGCAGCACGTCGAAGCCGGTGGACGCCAGCGCCAGCCAACTGGGCACCAGGCCGAGCGGGATGATCAGGATGGCGTTGCCCAGCGCGAAGAACAGCGTCGCCACGACGGCGATTCCCAGACCACTGCGGCCGACCGGAACCGGCCGAGCGGGCCGCCTCAGCGCGACCCCCATCGCGCCCAGCGTGGAAATCGAGATCACCGCGAACATCAGTAGGTGGCCCGGCCGCAGCGGCCCGTCGACGCTGCCGGCCATCGCCGCGCCGAACACGGTCAGCGCGCCGACACCGGACACCAGCAGCACGTCCCGGGTGCGCGGCCGCCAGTGGTCGCCGGGCCGAGTCAGCTCGAGCAGCACCGCGAACCACGCCACGCTGGGAACGACGACCAGATAGACCTCGACCTGGCTGAGCAGCCCGCCGTGCGCGGCCCGCAGGGTGCGCACCCCGTCCAGCGCCACCACCAGCGCGAAACCGCACAGCCCGATCGCCGCCAGCACGAGCACCGGCTTACGCGGATCGCGAGCCAGCAGGTACAAGCCGAGCCACCCGCTCAGCGTGAACACCACCGCCGACAGCGCAGCCATGCATCTAGTCTGGCACGCTACTTGCCGTACCTGCGGTGCCGCCGGCTGTAGTCACGCAGCGCGCGCAGGAAATCGACCCGGCGGAACGCGGGCCAGTGCGCTTCGGTGAACCACATCTCCGAATACGCGCTCTGCCACAGCAGAAACCCGGAAAGGCGTTGCTCCCCCGACGTGCGGATCACCAGGTCGGGATCGGGTTGCCCCGAGGTGTAGAGGTTTTCGGAGATGCCGTCGACACTCACCGCGTCGATGAGCTCCTCGGCGGACGCGCCGTTGGCGAGTTCCTTGCTCAACAACGCCCGCACCGCGTCGACGATCTCGCGGCGACCGCCGTAACCGACCGCGACGTTGACGTGAAACGGCGCCACGACGGGCGTGGACTCCACCGCGTCGCGCACCCGCCGGGCGGGTTCCTCGCCGAGCAGTTCGAGATCGCCGACGGTGCGCACGCTCCAGCGATTGGCCGATGCGCAGATCTCCTCGACGACATCGGTGATGATTTCGATCAGTCCCGCCAGCTCGTCGGGGTCGCGTTGCAGGTTTTCCGTGGACAGCAGGTAGACCGTGGTCATTTCGATGCCGGCTTCCTGACACCAGCGCAGCATCTCGGCGATCTTCGCCGCACCCATCCGGTAGCCGTAGCTGACGTCCGCGTAGCCGGCGTCGCGCGCCCACCGCCGGTTGCCGTCGCACAGGACCGCGATGTGGCGGGGCAGGTGGGCTTTGGAGGAGGCCAGATCCTGCCGCAGCCGCAGCTCGTAGACGCGATACAGCGGCTCTTTGAGACGCGGCGGGATAATTTCCACGGAGATTCAGCCTACTGTGAGCCGGACCAAATTCCCCCCGCCGTTCCGGTCCGGTTTCTGCTCGGTCACCCGCGCGCAGAGACCCTGCCGTGACCGATGCCGATTACTGTTGACGGTAAGCAGCCACTGGCAATCCCCCGACCTGCAAGACGAGGGCACACAGACATGAGCAGCCAGACGAGTACGTCTGCCAATTCGGAGCGTTCGAACCGCGAATCCGAGGCCATCACCCCCGGCAACACCGTCGAACAGCTTGTCGACGGTGCCGCCCACGTGCTGACCAAACCGCGTATGCGCGGGTGGATCCACTTCTTCTCGGCGTGGCTGGCGATCATCGCCGGCGCCACCCTGGTGTCGGTCTCGTGGGCCGCCTCCTCGCCGCGCGCGGGACATTCGACGCTGGTCTACGCGGCGGCCACGGTGGCGATGTTCGCCGTCAGCGCCACCTATCACCGGGTGCACTGGAAATCCGAGGCGGCCCGCAAGCTCATGAAGCGGCTCGACCATTCGATGATCTTCGTGTTCATCGCCGGCAGCTACACGCCGTTCGCGCGCCTGGCCATGCCGCAACAGACCGGGGTCGAGGTGCTCTGGATCGTGTGGGGCGGCGCGCTGGCCGGCATCCTGCTGAAGGTGTGCTGGCCGACCGCGCCGCGCTGGCTGGGTGTGCCGCTATACCTGCTGCTGGGGTGGGTGGCCGTGTGGTACTGCCCGACGATCCTGCACAAGGCCGGGGTGGCCGCGATGGTGCTGCTGGCCGTGGGCGGCGTGTTCTACAGCGTCGGAGGGATTTTCTACGGGCTCCGGTGGCCGGACCCGTGGCCCAGGACGTTCGGATACCACGAGTTCTTCCACGCCTTCACCGCGATCGCGGCGATCCTGCACTACATCGCCATGTGGTTCGCGGTGTTCTACGTCGGCGACCACGCCTGGCTGGTGCGCTGAGCGGCTACAGGTGTGTGACGTCGCTTGCCGACCAGTAGGCCTTCATGTGCGCCACCTTGCCGTCCTCGTTGAACGCCATCACGTCGATCGGCTCGATCACCATCCGGTGCTCGCCCGCGACGACCGTGAGGCGGAAATGGAAGGCCGCCTCGTTGCCGGCGACCCGCAGCGTCACCAGCTCGCATTCGCGCTGCACATCGTTGACCGCTGAGTAGAAGCGGTGGATCGCCTGCCGGCCGATGTGCACCTCGCCGCCGACGGGGTCCTCGACGGTGGCGTCATCGGCGTACAGCTCGACCAACTCGTCGGCGCCGCCCTTGGCGACCAGTTCGATGTAGCGGTTGACCGTGTCGGTGATGTGTTCGGCGCTCGGCATGAAGCCTCACGCTACCGTGGCGCGGCCAGCGCCTCCGCGAGGTCCTCGGCGGTGGCGACCGGCAAGCCGCACACCCGGCCGCGGCACACGTAGGCGGCGTCGGCACCGGCCACCCGGTCGCGGCCGGCCAGCAGCGCCGACGAGTCCTTTTCCCCGCCCACGACGATCGCGCCGCCGGGCGCCAACCGCCGCGCGTTTACCAGCAGCGGCGACCGCGACGGATCACAGGCGACCGCGATCTGCAGCGGTCCGCGAACCGCGGCCTCCGCCACGGCCAGCCAGTGTCCCGCCGAGCGCGGCGCGCGCTCCAGCAGCACCGAGTGCGCGTTGAGTCCCTCGGCCGCCGCGCGCAGGTACCGCTCGGCGCGGTCCCCGTCGACCAGGTGCGCCGCGGTCAGCAGCGCCTCGGTGATCGAGGACGCCCCCGACGGCGTCGCCCCGTCCAGGGGGTCGGCCGGCCGCAGCATCAACCGCTCGGCGTCTTCGGCGGTGTCGAACCAGCGGCCGGGCCGCTGCGAGTCGGCGAAGTGCCGCAGGGCGGTGTCCAGCAGATCGGTCGCCGCGGCCAGCCAGCCCGCTCCGGCGTCCAGCTGGTGGAGGGTGAGCAGCCCGGCGGCCAGCATCGCGTGGTCCTCGAGGATCGCGGCACTGTCGCCGACCACCCCGCCCAGGCTGGCGCGCCGCAGCCGCCCGTCGACGATGTGCAGGTCCAGCAGCGCGGTCGCGCAGTCCCGCGCGGCGCGGGCCAGCGCGGGCGCGTCCAGGGCCACACTGGCCTCGGCCAGCGCGGTGATCGCCAGCCCGTTCCAGGATGTGACGACCTTGTCGTCGCGCCCGGGCTGGGTGCGGGTCAGCCGGGCGGCCAGCAGCGCGCCGCGGACCCGGTCCAGCCGTTGCGGATCGTCGGGGTCGGCGGGCAATTGCAGCACCGAGGAGCCGTGCTCGAAGGTGCCGGACGCGGTGACCGCGAAAACGGTTGCCGCCCAAGGGCCGTCGGGCCCGAGCAGCTCAGTCAGCTGCTCGGGCGTCCAGACATAGGTCGATCCCTCCCGGCCGTCGGCGTCGGCATCCAGCGACGACGTGAACATCGCGCCGTCGGCCAGATCGTCGAGCAGGAAACGCGCGGTCTGGGCGGTGACCCGGCGCGCCAACGGGTTCCCGGTCCGCCGGGCCCAGTGCGCGTAGGCGCGCAACAGCAACGCGTTGTCGTACAGCATCTTCTCGAAATGCGGTACCACCCAAGCGTTGTCGACGCTGTAGCGGGCGAACCCGCCCGCGAGCTGGTCGTAGATGCCGCCGCGCGCCATCGCGTCGCCGGTGCGCGCGACCGCCTCCAGCGCCGCCGTCGACCCGGTGCGCTCGTAGTTGCGCAGCAGCGCCTCGAGAATCGCCGACGGCGGGAATTTGGGTGCGCCGCCGAAGCCGCCGTGCACGGTGTCCTGGTCGTCGAGCACGGCGGCGACCGCGTGGTCACAGAGCGCCGGCGCGACGTCCGGCCCCCCGGAGGGCACTCCGGACGCCATCGCGCGCAGCTCGCCGGCGATGGCGTCGGACGCCTCCTCCACCTCCCCGCGGCGCTGGCGCCAAGTGCTGGACACCGCCGAAAGGAGCTGCAGGAAGCCCTCTTTCGGGTAGTAGGTGCCGCAGAAGAAGGGCCTGCCGTCCGGCGTCAGGAAACACGTCATCGGCCAACCGCCGTGTCCGGTGAGCGCGACGGTGGCGTTCATGTAGACGGCGTCGAGGTCCGGCCGTTCCTCCCGGTCGACCTTGATGCAGACGAATCCGGCGTTCATGGCGGCGGACACCTCGTCGTCCTCGAACGACTCGTGCGCCATGACGTGACACCAGTGGCAGGCCGCGTAGCCGATGGAGAGCAGGATCGGCACGTCCCGCTGGGCCGCGGCCGCGAGCGCCTGCGGGGTCCACTGCTGCCAGTGCACCGGGTTGTCGGCGTGCTGGCGCAGGTACGGGCTGGTGGCCAGCCCGAGGGTGTTCGTCGCAGCAGCGTCAGCCGGGCTCATCGCCGGGTCCGGGGGCCCGCTCCGATCCGTTCGCCCGGCCCGGGGGCCGGCCACCGGCCTCGTCGACCGCGTCGGTGCCCTCGTCGGCGGCCTGGTCCGGCTCGGGGTGCTTGGGGTCGAACGAGTCGGGCACCTTCTTCAGTTGCCTGTTCATCGAACGCAGCAGCAACAGCGTGGCGATCAACAGCGCCACGACGATCAGCAGCCCGATCGGGCTGGCCTTGCCGAAGTCCGGCCCGGTGTGCTGCGGCGCGCCGTCCGCCCGCCAGCCGACGGCCCCACTCGCGACGAGATAAAGGTGGTTCACCGGTCACTCTCGATTCCGGCGAACAGGTCATCCTCGGGCAGCCGGACGGGGACACGGGAACGCGCCAACTCGAACTCCTCCGTCGGCCACAACCGCTGCTGCCATTCGATGGGTGCGGCGAAGAAGTCGTGGTCGGGGTCGATTTGGGTGGTGTGCGCGCGCAGCGCGTCGTCGCGTTGGCTGAAATACGCCGAGCACTCGACGCGCGTCGTGACGCGGGACTCGAACGGGTCGTGCGAGGCATCCCAGTGCTCGAGCCACTTCTTGAACGGGGGTTCGTGACCGTGTTTGACCGCCTCGTCGTGCAGCAACTGCATCCGGGCCCGCAGAAACCCGTGGATGTAGTAGAGCTTGGACACCGTCCACGGCTCGCCCGCATCCGGGAACCGCCGATAGTCTCCGGCCGCCTCGAAGGCGCCGACCGAAACCTGGTGGCAGCGAATGTGATCGGGATGCGGGTAGCCGCCGTTCTCATCGTAGGTGGTGATTACGTGCGGGCGGAACTCGCGGACCACGCGCACCAGCGCCCCGACCGACTCCTCCAGCGGCACCAGCGCGAAGCATCCTTTGGGCAGCGGGGGCGGCGGGTCCCCTTTGGGCAAGCCGGAGTCGACGAAGCCGAGCCAGGTGTGCTCGACACCGAGGATCTCGGCGGCCTTCGCCATCTCGTCGCGGCGGATCTCGGCAATGTGGCCGTGCACCTCGGGCAGGTCCATTGCGGGGTTGAGAATGTCGCCGCGCTCACCGCCGGTCAGCGTCACCACCAGCACCCGATGGCCCTTGTCGGCGTAGCGGGCGAGGGTGGCCGCGCCCTTGCTGGACTCGTCGTCGGGGTGGGCGTGCACCGACATCAACCGCAGTTCGCTCACGTGCCCCCTTGTTGGTCTGCTGGTCGCCGGTCGGTACCTATAATTCCAGTTCTTCAGATCGTTGCATGCTGCCGGGCGGCGCCCGGCAGCCGACCGTTCAGGCATACCCAGGCATGACCGAAACTTCCCCTTCGCGTCCGGAGGCCCGCTACGGGCGCGCGGCGCGCCCGCGCGTGCCCCGGCGTTGGGTGATCATCGCGCTCGGCGCGCTGGTGATCGTGGCCGGCCTGGTGATTGCCGTCGTCGGCTACCACCGGCTGGGCACCAGCCCCGTGACGGGCTCGTTGGCCGGCTATCGGGTGATCGACGGCGAGACGGCGTCGGTAACGATCAGCGTGACGCGATCCGATCCGTCGCGGCCGGTGGACTGCATTGTTCGGGTCCGGGCCAAGGACGGCAGCGAGACGGGTAGGCGGGAAGTGCTGGTCGGTCCATCCGAGGCGGCCACGGTGCAGCTGACCACCACGGTCAAGTCCAGCAAACCGCCGGTGATGGCCGACATCTACGGCTGCGGCACCGACGTGCCCGCGTATCTGCGGCCGGCGTGACCCCGGACAACAGCCGAACTGCGAATTTGGAGTCATCAAGTGTTTGCGCGGTGGTAACATGGGTTAATGCACGGTTCCTGATGGGACCGTGTATTGCTGCATTAAGGCCGTGAGCACAACGGATCGGCAGCACACGGGGAGACAGACCCGGATACTCCCGGCGGCGGGGTCAACAGGCTTACGCGGGCACGCGCGGAACGACAATACGAGGAGCACGACGAGATGACGGACACTTCGGTGACCTGGCTGACCCAGGAGTCACATGACCGGCTCAAGGCGGAGCTCGATCAGTTGATCGCGAATCGTCCGGTCATCGCCGCGGAGATCAACGACCGCCGTGAAGAAGGGGACCTGCGCGAGAACGGCGGCTACCACGCCGCCCGCGAAGAGCAGGGCCAACAGGAGGCCCGCATTCGGCAGCTCCAAGACCTGCTCAACAACGCCAAGGTCGGCGAAGCGCCCAAGCAGTCCGGCGTCGCATTGCCGGGTTCGGTGGTGAAGGTCTACTACAACGGCGACAAGTCGGACAACGAGACCTTCCTGATCGCCACCCGCCAAGAGGGTGTCAACGACGGCAAGCTCGAGGTCTATTCGCCCAACTCACCGCTGGGCGGCGCCCTGATCGACGCCAAGGTGGGCGAGACCCGCAGCTACGTCGTGCCCAACGGCAACACCGTCGAGGTCACGCTGGTCAGCGCGGAGCCCTACCACTCCTAGACCGCTCTCGCGGCTGGCCCAGATGGTGGCGACCCGCTTCGCCCGGCGCCGCCGCGCTCGCGATCGCCACTAGCCCAACGCCCGGTCGAGGTCGGCCAGCAGGTCGGCGACGTCTTCGATGCCGACCGACAGCCGCACCAGGTCGTCGGGCACTTCCAATTGCGAACCGGCCGTCGACGCGTGCGTCATGGCGCTGGGGTGCTCGATCAGTGACTCAACGCCGCCGAGCGATTCGGCCAGGATGAACACTTCGGTGCGGGCGCACAGATCCCGGGCGGCTTGCCGGCCGCCTGCGCATGCGCACCGACACCATGCCGCCGAAGCCGTGCATCTGCCGAGCGGCGACCTCATGCCCGGGATGGCCGGGCAGGCCGGGGTACAGCACGGTGCTCACCGCCGGATGCCCGGCGAGGAATTCCGCCACGGCCGAAGCGTTTTCGCTGTGTCGCTGCATCCGCAGCACCAGGGTCTTCAGACCGCGCATGGTCAGATAGGCGTCGAACGGTCCGGGCACCGCGCCGGCACCGTTCTGCAGGAACGCGAAAGCCTCGTCCAGCGCCGCGTCGTTGGTGATCAACGCGCCGCCCACCACGTCTGAGTGGCCACCGATGTACTTGGTGGTCGAATGCAGCACCACGTCGGCGCCCAGCGTCAACGGCTGCTGCAGCGCGGGTGAGGCAAACGTGTTGTCCACCAACACCTTTACCGAGGATTGCTGGCCTACTTCGACGAGGGCCGCGATGTCGGCGATGGACAGCAACGGGTTGGTCGGCGTTTCCACCCAGATCAGGCGGGTCTGGGGCGTGATCGCGGCGCGGACGGCGTCCACGTCGGACAGCGCCACCGGCGTGTAGTGGACGTTCCACAGCGTGAACACCTTGTCGATCAGCCGGAAGGTGCCACCGTAGGCGTCGTTGGGGATGATCACGTGCTGGCCGGGTCGCAGCATCGCCCGCAGCGCGCAGTCGGTGGCGGCCATGCCGGAACCGAACGCCCGCCCGTAGCTGCCCTCTTCGACCGCAGCGAGCGAGGCCTCCAGCGCGGCACGCGTCGGGTTGCCGGTGCGCGCGTATTCGAACCCGCCGCGCAGCGCGCCGACGCCGTCTTGGGCGAACGTGCTGCTCGCGTAGATCGGGGCGTTGACCGCCCCGGTCGCCGGGTCCGGCCGGTAGCCGGCGTGAATCGCTTTGGTGGCGAGTCCGGTGAAGTGTCCGGTGCGGTCGTCGCTCATCGACGACCAGCCTAGGTGACGGCCGCCCCGGTTACCGCGCCCGCACGACTAGCTCGGCTGGTCCTCGGTTCCATCGAGCGGCAAGCACACCGTCGTCATGATCTTGTCCGCCAGCGTTTGCCGCTTCGAATCCCACAGCGGGAAAAGGAAACCGATGAAGCAGATGATCGCGTCGACGAAGTGTGCGAGGGACCGCACGACCGACATTCCGAAACCGAGGGGCCGGCCGGTCACCTCGCTGACCACCTTGAACTTCATCACCGACTTGCCGACGCTCGACCCGGTGGTGCCCTGGCGGTAGCCGTAGTTCCAAACCAAGTAGACCAGCCCCACCAGCGAGGCCAACCACTGCGCGGCCAAGCCGATGGTCGAGTTCTGCGTCGCACAGAATTGGTTGACCGCGTACTGCGTGACATCGGTGACGCACGACGTCTGCTGCGTGGCCACCAGGATCCCGGTCCCGATGCCGTGCACGACGGCGTACGGGAGGATGTCGATGATGAACGCCACCAGCCGGGTGAGCCACGGCGTGTAGGACTCCGTCGGCAACGTACGGATGGCCGGTCCGGGGGGTGGTGGCGCGTACCCACCGGTGGGCGGCGGGGGCGGCGGGTAGGAACCGCCGGGCGGTGGCGGGGGCGGGGGGTAGGAACCCCCGGGGGGTGCCGAGGGAGCCGGCGGGATCTCCTGCCCACCCGGTGACCCGGGCGTCGGGGGAGGTGGCGGGTAAGCGCCGCCGGACGGCGGTTGATCGGTCATGGGCACCCCTTCCACTGCGGACCAGCTGAACCAGGCCGCATTACAGTACCTGAGCGCACAGCGGCCGGGCGAGACACGCGTCACCCACCGAACGGCCGCCCGCTAGCGTCGCCGCGGCCCGTCCGAAAGGAAGCCCAGCAGGTCATATCGGGTGATCACCCCGACCGGTTTGCCCTCCTCGACCACCATCAACGCATCCCAGTCACGCAGCGCCTTGCCTGCCGCGCTGACCAACTCTCCCGCCCCGATCATCGGCAGCGGCGGGCTCATGTGCACCGAGACGGCGTCGGCCAATTTGGCCCGGCCCTCGAAGACGGCCGACAGTAGTTCGCGCTCGGAGACGCTGCCGGCCACCTCGCCGGCCATCACCGGCGGCTCGGCACCGACCACGGGCATCTGGGACACCCCGTACTCACGCAGGATCCCGATTGCGTCGCGCACGGTCTCGGACGGGTGGGTGTGCACCAGGTCTGGCAGCTCGCCCGATTTGCGGCGCAGCACGTCACCCACCGTGGCTTGTTCGGTCGACCCGTCGAGACGGCTGCGCAGGAACCCGTACGACGACATCCAGGCGTCGTTGAAGATCTTCGACATGTAGCCGCGCCCGCCGTCGGGCAGCAGCACCACGACCAGCGCGTCGGGCCCGGCCTCCTCGGCGACCTTCAGCGCGGCCACCACCGCCATCCCGCACGACCCCCCGACCAGCATCGCCTCCTCGCGCGCCAGCCGCCGAGTCATGTCGAACGAGTCGGAGTCGGACACCGCGATGATGTCGTCGGGCACCGTGCGGTCGTACGCCGCCGGCCAGAAATCCTCGCCGACGCCCTCGACCAGATATGGCCGCCCGGTGCCGCCGGAGTACACCGAACCCTCGGGGTCGGCGCCGATGATGCGCACCGCACCGCCCGACACCTCTTTGAGGTAGCGGCCCGCGCCGGTGATCGTGCCGCCGGTGCCGATGCCGGCGACGAAATGCGTCACCTTGCCGTCGGTGTCGGCCCAGATCTCCGGGCCGGTGGTGGCGTAGTGACTGGCCGGGCCTTCCGGGTTGGCGTACTGGTCGGGCTTCCAGGCGCCGTCGATCTCTTGGGTCAGCCGGTCGGAGACGCTGTAATAACTGTCCGGGTGGTCGGGCGGCACCGCCGTCGGGCAGACGACCACCTCCGCGCCGTAGGCGAGCAGCACGTTGCGCTTGTCCTCGCCGACCTTGTCGGGACAGACGAACACGCACTTGTACCCGCGCTGCTGAGCCACCAGCGCCAGGCCGACGCCGGTGTTACCCGAGGTGGGTTCGACGATGGTGCCACCGGGCTTCAGCAGCCCGCTCGCTTCGGCGGCGTCGATCATCCTCACCGCGATCCGGTCTTTCGAGCTCCCCCCGGGGTTGAGGTACTCCACCTTGGCCGCCACAGTGCCGGCGCCGTCGGGAACGACGGAATTCAGGCGAACCAGCGGCGTGCCGCCGATGAGCTCACTGATGTGCTGGGCGATCCGCATGCGTTCATCGTCTCAGGCAGGGTGCGGGGGTGCACGATGCGCGTCCCCTCGGCGGGCGACGGCGGTTGCGCTAGCCGGTGGCCTCGCGGATATAGTCGCCGATCTGGCGCAGCGAGCGAACCGCCTCCGGCACCATCGGCGCGGCCAGCTGAAAGTCGTGAATCTGGCCGGGCCACACCCGCAATTCGGCCGGCACACCGACCGCGGCCAACCGGCTCGCCGCCAGCCGCGCGTCATGCAGCAACACCTCGGATCCCGAGACGTGGATCAGCGTCCGGGGCAGGCCCGGTTTGATGTGCTCCAACGGCTCGTAAATCTCCTCGGGCCGCCCCCCGACTTTGTGCTTTTCGGCCGCGCTGGCAACCAGCTCGGCCAGCGCGTCGAACGCCCGGGCGGAGAACATCGCGTCGGTGTTGATGTTGGGATGCGCCTGCTTGTACTCCTTTGCCAGCTGCAGCAGCGGCGAGATCATCACCAGGGCCGCGGGCACATCCTCTTCGCTGTGCCCTTCCTCTTGGAGGCGTTGCGCCAGCGCGAGCGCCAGGTACCCGCCGGCGGAGTCGCCGGCCAGCACGATCTGATCCGGCTGGTATCCCCGCAGCCGCAGCCATTGGTAGCCGTCGTGGCAATCGTCGAGGGCCATCCCGATCGAGTGCTTGGGCAGCAGCCGGTAATTCACCACCAGGATCGGCGCGTCGGCAAACTTGGACAGCGCTTCGACCAGCCGGCCGTGCGAGTTTGCCCCGCACGTCAGAAACGCGCCGCCGTGGAAGTAGACGACCACCCGGCGGGTGCCGTCGGCGGGCAGTACGCCGGGCGCGCGCACCAGCTGCGCCGAGGCGTTGGGCAACTTCACCGTCTCGCGGACGGTGGCCGACACCGGCAGCACCACTCGCGCCGCCAGGTCGATGAGGGACCACGGCCAGGGGAAGTTAGGGACGTGGCTGCCGACCGACAGAACCGGCCGGATGGTCACCCGCGAGGTCAGGTTGGCCACCCGCGCAGCAACGCTGGGTCCGGATTCGAGGACCTCGACCGGCGCGCCGTCACTCATCGCGAACTTGCGCTTCTCGGCCCTACGGGCCTGGAGCACTTCGTGTGGTGGCCGAACGGCATGC
The DNA here is from genome assembly GCA_963820045.1 of uncultured Actinomycetota bacterium. Taxonomy (GTDB): domain Bacteria; phylum Actinomycetota; class Actinomycetes; order Mycobacteriales; family Mycobacteriaceae; genus Mycobacterium. The sequence continues at coordinate 382,682 of CAWFYN010000003.1, read as the reverse complement.
CGGGGCGAGCCGGATACCTTGCCGGGTGCGCTCATGCTCAACACTTCCTACGCCTTTGTAGTGCGATACAGCATGTGACGAGGCAGCTAAGCGTCTGGTTCAGCCGTTTGCTCAAGGCGCTCAGCCAACTCCTGGGAATTAGCTTGACAGGCATTTCTTAGGGCAACGTTTGAAGAGTCTGATTTGATACCAATTTGATTTGAGCCGTGATCGGATTGTTTGTCAGCCGACCCCGCAAACATCGAAGCCGATCTAAAATGGTTCGCGTGACCATGCGGGTGCCACGTCGTTCGGCGATCGCCCTGGCCACTGCGGGCGCGCTCGCCTCGACAGGGACCGCGTATCTGGGCGCGCGCAATCTGCTAGTCGGCCAGGCGACTCATGCGCGCACCGTCATCCCCAAGTCGTGGGAGATTCCGCCGCGCGCCGACGGTGTGTACACCCGCGGCGGCGGGCCGGTGGAGCGGTGGCACCGCGGCATGCCCGTCGACCTGCATTTCATGATTTTCGGTGATTCCACCGCCGCCGGATACGGGTGCATGAGCGCCGAGGAGGTGCCGGGCGTGCGGATCGCTCGGGGCCTCGCCGAGCAGACCGGCAAGCGGATCCGGCTGAGCACCAAGGCCATCGTCGGCGCCACGTCGAAGGGCCTGTGCGGCCAAGTGGATGCGATGTTCGTGGCCGGGGCGCCGCCGGACGCGGCGGTGATCATGGTCGGCGCCAACGACGTGACGGCCCTCTACGGCGTCAGCCAGTCGGCGCAGCGGCTCGGGCTGAGCGTCCGCAAACTGCGCGCCCGCGGAGCGGCGGTGATCGCCGGCACCTGCCCTGATCTGGGGGTCATCACCGCAATACCCCAACCGCTTCGCTCGCTGGCACACGAGCGGTGTTCGCAGCTCGCGCGCGCCCAGGCCGCGGCGGTTCGGGCCGCGGGCGGTATGCCGGTACCGCTGGGTCAGCTGCTGACACCGCAATTCCGGTCCACGCCGCACGTGATGTTCTCCCCGGACGGCTTCCACCCGTCAGCCCCGGCATATGCGATCGCGGCCGACGCGCTGCTGCGCGCGCTGTGCGAAGCGCTGGGCGAGAAGGTCGATCTCCCGCCGCTGGAGCTGACGGCGCCGGCGACCGCGCCGGTGCTCGGTCAGCGCCACACCCGGATCAGCGTGATGTCGCGGCTGTGGCGGCGCCCGGCACCCGGACCCGCCCCGTCTTCGTGCCCACCGGTGCGCAACGACTAGATTCGGGCTAGCCCGTCGGCGTGGAGTCACCACCCGGTCTTAAGCGAGCTCGTGCCATCCGGAAGGGATTTGAAGGGAAACGTCATGCCCGAAGCAGTCATTGTCTCAACCGCCCGCTCGCCGATCGGCCGCGCGATGAAGGGGTCGCTGGTCTCCATGCGGCCCGACGATCTGGCCGCCCAGATGGTGCGTGCCGCGCTGGACAAGGTGCCCGCGCTCAACCCGCACCAGATCGACGACCTCATCCTGGGCTGCGGCCTGCCGGGCGGCGAGTCCGGCTTCAACATGGCGCGCGTGGTCGCCGTCGAGCTCGGTTACGACTTCCTGCCGGGCACCACCGTGAACCGGTATTGCTCGTCGTCGCTGCAGACCACCCGGATGGCGTTCCACGCCATCAAGGCCGGCGAGGGTGACGCGTTCATCTCCGCGGGCGTCGAGACCGTCTCCCGGTTCGGCAAGGGCAACTCCGACTCGTGGCCCGACACCAAGAACCCGCTGTTCGACGACGCCCAGGAGCGCTCGTCCGCGGCGGCCGCAGGCGCCGACGAGTGGCACGACCCCCGCGCCGACGGCAATCTGCCCGACGTCTACATCGCGATGGGGCAAACCGCCGAGAACGTGGCCATCCTGACCGGCATCAGCCGCGAAGAGCAGGACCGCTGGGGGGTACGCAGCCAGAACCGAGCCGAGGAGGCGATCAAAAGCGGGTTCTTCGAGCGCGAGATCTCCCCGGTGACCCTGCCGGACGGCAACACCGTGAGCACCGACGACGGTCCCCGGCCCGGCACCACCTACGAGAAGGTCTCCGAGCTCAAGCCGGTGTTCCGGCCCAACGGCACCATTACCGCGGGCAACGCCTGCCCGCTGAACGACGGCGCCGCCGCGTTGGTGATCACCAGCGACACCAAGGCCAAGGAACTCGGCCTGACGCCGCTGGCGCGCATCGTGTCCACCGGCGTCAGCGGCCTCTCGCCGGAGATCATGGGCCTGGGCCCGATCGAGGCGTGCAAGAAGGCGCTGGCGCGAGCGGGGATGTCGATCAATGACATCGACCTCTACGAGATCAACGAGGCCTTCGCGGTTCAGGTGCTGGGCTCGGCGCGCGAGCTGGGCATGGACGAGGACAAGCTGAATGTGTCCGGTGGGGCGATCGCACTGGGCCACCCGTTCGGCATGACCGGCGCGCGGATCGCAACCACGTTGCTCAACAACCTGCAGACGCACGACAAGACGTTCGGTCTGGAGACCATGTGTGTCGGCGGTGGGCAGGGTATGGCGATGATCATCGAGCGGCTGAGCTGACAGCTCGTCGAGTGTGCGCCCATGGCGGCGACACGCCGACCGGGCCCGCCCCCCGCGCACACTCGACGCGGTGAGCGCACACTCGACGCCCGCCCAGAGACAGCAAAAACCGGCACGCCGATCGGCGTGCCGGTCTTTGTCGTCGGGAGAGCTAGTCGTTCTGCAGGTAGCTGAGCAGACGCAGGATCTCGATGTAGAGCCAGACCAGGGTCACGGTCAGGCCCAGGGCGATACCCCAGGCCGCCTTGTCCGGCGCACCGGCGCGCACCATCTGGTCGGCCGCGTCGAAGTCGATCAGGAAGCTGAACGCCGCGATGCCGATGCACACCAGCGAGAAGATGATCGCGATCGGTCCGCCGCTGCGCAGGCCCAGGCCCGTGCCGCCGCCGACGTGGAACATCGCGAGCACGAAATTGCCGAGCATCAGAGCCAGCACGCCGAACATCGCGGCGACCAGCATCCGGGTGAATTTGGGCGTCACCCGGATCGCCCCCGTCTTGTAGACGACGAGCATGCCGAAGAACACCCCGAAGGTGCCCAGGACGGCCTCCCCGATCAGCGCACCCGCGTTGGCGTGCGAGACCTGGAAGTTGGCGAAGATGAATGAGAGGGCGCCAAGGAAGAGGCCCTCGAGAACGGCGTAGCTGAGCACGATCGCCGGGCTGTCCTGCTTGCGGCCGAAGGTCGCGATCAGCACCAGCCCCAGGCCGCCGAACGCGCCGATGAGGGTCAGCGGCATCGCCAGCGCGAGGTTGGACTCCACCAAGAAGTAGGAGACCACGGCGGACACCGCCAACACGGCCAGCGTGATGCCGGTCTTGGTGACGACGTCGTCGATGGTCAGGGGACGCGAAGCCCTGGCCTCCTGGTAGGGAGCTTGATAGGGGGCCGCGTAGGGGTCGGCTCCATAGCCCTGCATCGGGGCCGCGCCCGTGCCGAATTGCGCGTACCCGCCCTGCTGCTTAGGCAGCGAACGAAATACCGGGTTGCTTGTCTCCCGCACCGTCGGGTCCTCTCTATTGGCTTCGAGCTGTGCGAACAAATCCTCAACGATCAACATCCCGTCCGGGTTCCCAACCGACCTGGGCATATTCCGGCGCCTGGAGCCTTCGCTGCTGTCGTCGCGTTAAAGATAACCCTTACCCGCGGGTATCGGGCCGGTCGTCACGATCTAGATTTCTCGTCGAGGGTGACCGGCGATGGGAGGCCAGGGCGTGACCGACGGATCCGATGAGGTTCTCACCCGCGTCGACGGCAACGTCGGTCTGATCACGCTCAACCGCCCCAAGGCGATCAACTCGCTCAATCAGCAGATGGTGGACGCGCTGAGCGCCGTCCTCACCGGCTGGGCCGACGACGACACGGTGGCCGCGGTGGTGCTCTCCGGCGCCGGCGAGCGCGGGTTGTGCGCCGGCGGCGACGTGGTCTCCATCTATCACAGTGCGCGCAAGGACGGGCTCGAGGCGCGGCGGTTCTGGCGCGACGAGTATCTGCTCAACGCCCAGGTCGCCGATTTCTCCAAGCCATACGTGGCGTTGATGGACGGCATCGTGATGGGCGGCGGCGTCGGCGTCAGTGCGCACGCGAACACCCGCGTGGTGACCGATACCTCCAAGATCGCGATGCCCGAGGTGGGTATCGGCTTCATTCCCGACGTCGGTGGGATGTTCCTGCTGTCCCGAGCGCCCGGGGGCCTGGGGCTGCATGCCGCGCTGACCGGGGCGCCGTTTTCCGGAGCCGACGCCATCGCCATGGGGTTCGCCGACCACTACGTGCCGCACGACGATCTCGAGGCGTTCACCCGGGCGATCGTCGTCGATGGAGTCCGCGGCGCGCTCGCCGAGCACGCCGTTGAGCCGCCGCCGAGTGAGCTTGCCGCACAACGCCGGTGGATCGACGAATGCTACGCGGGTGACACGGTGGAAGACATCGTTGCCAGTTTGCGCGGGCATGACGCCGGCCCGGGCGCCGGACTTGCCCAAGACGCCGCTAACCTGATCGCCACCCGCTCGCCGATCTCGTTGTCGGTGACCTTGGAAGCCGTCCGTCGCGCCGCCAAATTGGAGACAGTGGAAGACGTTCTCGTTCAGGACTATCGGGTGTCGTCGGCGTCGCTGCGGTCGCACGACCTGGTGGAGGGCATCCGGGCACAGCTGATCGACAAAGATCGCAATCCGAAGTGGTCGCCGGCGACGCTGCCCGAGGTGACCGAGGCCGACGTCGAGGCGTATTTCGCCCCGGTCGATGACGACCTGAGTTTCTAGAAAGGCGATTTGGTGACGAACACGACCTCCAAGAACTTTGAAACCATCCTGGTCGAGCGCGACAAGCGCGTCGGCATCATCACCCTGAACCGGCCGCAAGCGCTCAACGCGCTGAACACCCAGGTGATGAACGAAGTCACCAGCGCGGCAACGGACTTCGATAACGATCCCGGCATCGGGGCGATCATCATCACCGGCTCGGCCAAGGCCTTCGCCGCCGGGGCCGACATCAAGGAGATGGTCGACCTGACGTTCGCCGACGCGTTCGACGCCGACTTCTTCGCCACCTGGGCCAAACTGGCCGCCGTCCGCACCCCGACCATCGCGGCGGTGGCCGGGCACGCGCTCGGCGGCGGTTGCGAACTCGCCATGATGTGCGATGTGCTGATCGCCGCCGACACAGCGAAGTTCGGCCAGCCGGAGATCAAACTCGGTGTGCTGCCGGGCATGGGCGGCTCGCAGCGCCTGACCCGCGCCATCGGCAAGGCCAAGGCCATGGACCTCATCCTGACCGGGCGCACCATCGACGCCGCCGAAGCCGAACGCAGCGGGCTGGTTTCGCGCGTGGTGCCGGCCGACGACCTGCTGACCGAGGCCAAGGCCGTCGCGACCACGATTTCGCAGATGTCGCGCTCGGCGGCGCGGATGGCCAAGGAGGCCGTCAACCGCGCGTTCGAATCGACCCTGTCCGAAGGACTTCTCTACGAGCGTCGGCTCTTCCACTCGACCTTCGCGACCGAGGACCAGTCCGAAGGCATGACGGCGTTCATCGAGAAGCGCGCCCCCAACTTCACCCACAGGTAGGACCTGCGATGAGCGAGCCGGGTTCAGCGACGAACACCGACGCCGGCGGCAACCCGACGACCGTCACCGAAGAGGCCGCACCTCCGGACACGGCACCCGAAGCCGGACCGGACACTCGCCGGCCTCGGTCGGCCGAAAAGCCTTGGTGGGCGCGCCATTACACGTTCACCGGCACCACGGTCGGCCTCATCTTCATCTGGTTCTCCATGACGCCGTCGCTGCTGCCGCGCGGCGCGTTGTTCCAGGGGCTGGTCAGTGGATTCTCCGGCGCCATCGGCTACGGGCTGGGCGTCTTCGCCGTGTGGCTGGTCCGCTACATGCGCGCCAAGGAACACAGTCCCCCGCCGCCGCGCTGGGCGTGGATGGTGCTGATCCCGGTCGGTGCGCTCGGCATGGTGTTGATGGCGATCTGGTTCCACGTGTGGCAGGACAACGTGCGCGACCTGATGGGAGTTCAGCACCTGAAGTGGTACGACTACCCGGTGGCCGCGGGGCTGTCGCTGGTCGTGCTGTTCACCCTGGTCGAAATCGGCCAGTTCATCCGGTGGCTGGTCAGGTTCCTGGTCGGTCAGGTCGACCGCATCGCGCCGTTTCGGCTGTCGGCGACCATCGTGGTGGCGCTGCTCGTGGTGCTCGCCATCACCGTGCTCAACGGCGTCGTGCTCAAGTTCGCCATGCGCACCATGAACAACACCTTCGCCTCGGCGAACAACGAGATGAATCCCGACACCGCGCCGCCGAAGACCCCGCTGCGATCCGGCGGTCCCGCGTCGCTGGTGTCGTGGGAATCCCTTGGCCACCAAGGCCGCATCTTTGTGGAAGCCGGCCCGACCGTTGGCCAACTGAGCGCCTTCAACGGCACTCCGGCGGCCGAACCGATCCGGGCCTACGCCGGGCTGAACTCCGCGGACGGCATAACGGCGACCGCCGAACTCGCGGCGCGCGAGTTGCAGCGCACCGGCGGATTGCAACGCGCGGTCGTCGCGGTCGCGACAACCACCGGCACCGGCTGGATCAACGAGGCGGAAGCCGATGCGCTCGAGTACATGTACAACGGCAACACCGCGATCGTCAGCATGCAGTATTCGTTCCTGCCGAGCTGGCTGTCCTTCCTGGTGGACAAGGAGAACGCCCGCCACGCCGGGCAGGCGCTGTTCGAGGCCGTCGACCGACTGATCCGCCAGATGCCCGAAGGGCAACGCCCCAAGCTCGTCGTGTTCGGCGAAAGTTTGGGATCGTTCGGCGGCGAGGCGCCGTTCATGAGCCTCAACAACGTCCTGGCCCGCACCGATGGCGCGCTGTTCAGCGGGCCCACGTTCCAAAACACCATCTGGACCGACCTGACCTCAACGCGCGACGCCGGCTCCCCGCAGTGGCTGCCGGTCTACGACGACGGTAAGAACGTCCGGTTCGTCGCTCGCCCAACCAATTTGGGCCGCCCGAATGCCCCGTGGGACCACCCGCGGGTGGTCTATCTGCAGCACGCCTCGGATCCGATCGCCTGGTGGTCCCCCGACCTGCTGTTCAGCGAGCCGGACTGGCTGCGCGAGCGGCGCGGCTACGACGTGCTGCCCGAGACACACTGGATCCCGGTGGTGACGTTCCTGCAGGTTTCGGCGGACATGGCGGTGGCGGTCGACGTTCCCGAGGGGCACGGCCACCACTATGTCGCCGACGCAGCCGACGGCTGGGCCGCTGTGCTGTCACCGCCCGGCTGGACGCCGGAAAAGACCAACAAGCTGCGGCCACTGCTCTACTCGGACGCCAGCTCCACCGGGTAGCTAGAGCCAGCGGCGACCGGGGGAGCCGGCGAGCGATCCCGGGCCGGCGTGGACCGAGCGCGCATCGGAAAGCTGTTCCAGCACACCGGCCCCCGCGAGCGCGTGGTACCCGCCGATGACGTCCGTGGCGCGGTGCAGGCCGATGTCCAGCAGCGCGGCAGCCGCGAGGCTGGAGGTGTAGCCCTGCGAGCACACGATCACCCATTCGACATCGTCGCCGACGGCCTCGGGCAGCTTGGCCTCGCTGGTCGGGTCGCAGCGCCACTCCAAGACGTTGCGTTCGATCACCAGCGCGCCGGGGATCTCACCCTCGCGGAGGCGCTGGGCCTGCGGCCGGATGTCGACGAGCACCGCCCCGCGCCGCAGCGCATCGGGTACTTCTGCGGCGGGAAGGCGGCGGTAGCGGCGCCGTGCGGATCTCAACACAACGTCGATGCGGCTCATCACGGTCCTTCCGGTTGGTCGGTCAGTTCGGTTCGCTGGCGGCACAACCGATTTCGGCCGGCGATCTCGTAGTAGGACATCGCGGTGAGCGGCGGCGAATAGGCATGCACGCTGAGCGAAGGCCGCGCCGGAGCCCTGCTGATGCCCACCGGCCCCGAGACGGTCACGGTCGCGGGCCGGGGCGCCCACACCACATCGTGCACCCAGCCCAGCGGGAACCCGGCCTGATCACCGGCGTCCAGCCGGCGATGCCGCAGGGCGCGGCCGTCCCAACGGAATTCGTTGAGGGACCCGGAGACGACCGTCAGCGCGCCCAGGGATCCGCCGTGGTCGTGCAATTCGGTGTGATGACCGGGGACCCAGCTGATCAGCCAGACGTCCAGCTCCTCGTCACCGTGGATGCGGGTGAACCAGCGGCGCGAGTCGGGTATCCCCCCCGGGGGCAGCAGGTGGTCGCAGCGGCCGCTCAGCACGTCGTCGGCGGCCTGGTCGGTGGCGTGCAGGAGGTCGGGAACCCGCAGGCGGGTCGGTCCCGACGATGGGGACGAGATGGTTCGCGGGCGAAACGCAGCCGGAGCGGCGAGGGGCACAGACATTGGGGAGCTCCAGAGAAACGGGATCGGACAGGCGGCGGCGTGTTATGGCCGACAACACCCGCAAAATCCGAAGCGCTCCATCACGGCAGCCAGTGTTGCATAGATTGAGGGGGTGCGCTGGTGCGGTCATCGGTGGGGCACGCTCGTCGTGGCGGCCGGTTTGTTGGCGGCCACGGGGTGTTCGCACGGCGACCCCAGCGGCAAGCCGGCATCCTCGTCGGCGCGGCCGGCGGGCATACCCGCCGGCCCCAGTGCGGCGCCGCCGGGCGCCATCGGGCTGTCCCCGGCCGGCGTGACGACCAGGGTCGACGTCCCCGCGGATTCGACCGAGGAAGAGTATTACCAGGCCTGTCACGCCGCAAAAGTGTGGATGGACGCCCAGACCAAGACCGGTCAGCCGCTGTTCGAGCCCTATCTGGCGATGCTGCAGGCCGCGCCGTCGGGCACCGCGGGCAGCTGGAATGCCCGATGGACGGATCTGACGCCCGCCCGGCAAGCCGCCGTGATCACCGCCGCGCGCGCCGCCGCCAACGACGAATGCGGCTAACGCCTTCGAACTCGTGCGCAATTGAATTCACGGGTAGCCAAAGTGCCAACCCGGCCGGTGCAAGCCGGTTCCGCCGCGCAGAATGAAGGGATGCCGGACGGACCTGGTGCAGTCGCGCGCCCATCGTCACCGACCCGCGTGGCGCTGGCGTTGGGCAGCGGCGGGGCGCGGGGCTACGCCCACATCGGGGTGCTCGACGCGCTGCGCGCCCGCGAATACGAGATCGTGGGGATCGCGGGCTCGTCGATGGGCGCGCTGGTCGGCGGTTTGGAGGCGGCGGGGCGTCGCGACGAGTTCGCCGACTGGGCGAAGTCCCTGACGCAGCGCACCATCCTCCGGTTGCTGGACTTCTCGATCAGCGCGGCCGGAGTCATGCGGGCCGAGAAGATCCTGGACGCGGTGCGCGACATCCTCGGCCCGGTCGCCATCGAGCAGCTGCCCATCCCCTTCACCGCGGTGGCCACCGACCTGTTGGCCGGTAAGTCGGTGTGGTTTCAGCGCGGGCCCGTCGACGAGGCGATCCGGGCCTCCATCGCGATACCCGGCGTCATCGCCCCACACGAAGTGAACGGGCGCCTGTTGGCCGACGGCGGCATCCTGGACCCGCTGCCGATGGCCCCCCTTTCGGCGGTCAACGCCGACGTGACCATCGCGGTGAGCCTCAGCGGCAGCGAGGCGGTCGCCCCCCGCGACGCGGAGTCCGGCGTCACCGCCGAGTGGCTGAACCGCATGGTGCGCAGCACCTCGGCGCTGCTCGACACCACCGCGGCGCGGTCGCTGCTCGATCGGCCGACGGCGCGAGCCGTCCTGGGCCGATTCGGCGGGTCCGCCGCGGAAGCGGACACCTGGCCGGACGCTCCGGACGCCGAGGGGTCCGCGGCCGAGGATGACGTGGCCGGTGAACTCGCCGATGCCGCGCCCGACGTCCCGAAGCTGGGCAGCTTCGAGGTGATGAATCGGACGATCGACATCGCCCAGGCCGCGTTGGCGCGCCACATGCTGGCGGTCTACCCGCCGGACCTGTTGATCGAGATCCCGCGCTCGACGTGCCGGGGCCTGGAATTTCACCGGGCGGCGGAGGTGATCGCCGTCGGCCGCGCGCTGGCGGACGAGGCCCTGGACGCCTTCGAGAACGAACGTAACGCGCCGCCCGCGATCGAAGGCTGAAAACCGCACCGCCACAGCGGGTTAGCCGCCTGTCTCGATCAGACGCCCAGGAACCGCGCGACGGCCCGGGCTTCCCGTCGGCCTTGCTCGCGTCCGGCCACCGCCGACGCGACCCGGCACCCGGGATCCAACGGATTGGGTCCGAAGGCCGCCAGCGAGTCGGCGTCGGCGAACACCGCGAACGTCGCGCCGGTGAAGGAGGCGATCTCCGCAGTCGGCCCGGCGCCGAACGGCGAAGGCGCGTCCGCACCCGAAGGCACCAGCACCACCGCCGCGTCGCAATCGCCGGCCACGCCGAGGTTGACCGAGCTGGCGACCCCGCCGTCCATGTAGCGTCGGCCCGCGATCGCCACCGGCGGCCACGCGCCGGGCACCGCGCAGCTTGCCGCCACCGCGTCGACGAGGTCGACACCGGAGTCGCGATCGAACACGACCAATTCGCCGGTGGCCACGTCGATTGCGGTGATCCGCAGCGCGCGGTCGGGCCAGTCGTGCGACGGCAAACGCTGCGCGATGACCCGGCGGCGCACCGCAGGAGCAACGGTTTCGGTCGCCAACGCCACGGCGCCGATCCGCTGCAGCTGCCGCCGGGTCCTGTCCGACGGGTCCGCATGGGGCTGCGCCAAAGCCGCCAGAAACATCTGCAGTGATGGCCTCGACGTCGACCCCGGGATCGATCTCGGCCGAGGATTGCCCAACCTGCCGGTCGAACAGCACGTCAAGCGTGCTGCCGCCGCCGATCTGCGCGGCAACCGCCGAACCCGCCGAGGTCCCCACCAGCACGTCCAAATCGAGTAACAGCCCGGCCGCCGCCGGCGACTCGTCGAGGATACCGCGCAAAACGCCTGTCTCCCAGGCTATTCCCGCTATTCCGCCACCGGCCAGCACAAGCGCTCGTCTGGTTGTCACGGCCACCCACTCTGCCAGGCCGGCGTCACATCAGCGCCGCGCGCTGGGCAGCGCGTGTTGTGCGTCCTGGACCGGCGCGCTCAGCTCCGCCCGACGGAGCAGGTGTGCGGGCGGTTCGGGCAGGATCACGCTGCGGTCGATGCGCAGCGCGCCGTCGACGTGGACCAGCTCACCCGGCTCGAGCGGGCGCCAGCGGGGGTCGTCGTCCATGGGTTCGGTGGCGAACACCACCGAGGCGCGCGTGCAGAGATGTTGCGATCGCGCGTGAATTCGCTTGGTGCGCATGTCGAATTCCGGCGCTCGGGTTGAGGCGCCGTCGGATCGGTCCAACACGTAGAGTTCATGGGTTTGGGGGTACCGCAGCGCCCAGATGTCGGTCGCCGTGCTCAATAGCACGTTCACCGCATAGATCGGCACATTGGCCGCCAGCCATTTCATGGCATCGGCCAGACCTTCGGTGACGTCACCGTCGACCGCTCGGATCGAGGCGGTGATCAACGCGAACACCCGCTCGGAGTCGGTGTCGCCCAGGACCAAATCATCGGTGCCGACCTCGCGCAGCCGTTCGTCGAGGACGTCCAGCCCCTCGAGCACGCCGTTGTGCGCGAAGATCCGGCCGTCCTGCAGGAACGGGTGGGTGTTGCGGACGTCGAGCGAACCGGTCGTCGCGTAGCGCACATGGGCGATGAAGGTGGTGCCGGTCATCTCGTGGGCTTCGGTGGCGAAGGCGGCGTCATGCCAGGCCGCCATGGGCTGCTTGTCCAGCTGCGGCCGGCCGCGCTCGTCGAAGACGCCCAGGCCCGTGCCGTCCGGGTTCCTCCTGCTCTGTTCGGCCAGGCTGTCGGGGGCGTCCAACAACCAAAACGTCGCGGTGCAAACGTCCGTCCCGGCATGCAGCCCGAATAGTCGACACATGGTCTCGACGGTACCCAGCGTCAGCGGGTCAACACCTCGGAGAGGTCATGCAGCGCTCGCCGCGCGTAGCGCTTCCACATCATCCCGAAGAGCGGCAGGCCCGGTGCGGACAGCGGTGACTTCGGGTAAATAGTCCAGCGCCAGGTGATCTGGGTGCCACCGCTTGCCGGGGCGAAGGTCCACTCGCCGGTGACCGAGCCGACCAGCAGCGCCATCGGGCCCTGGATGCGGGTGAGCCGGTAGCCGAACGATCGCGGCGGATCGACACTCGTCAGGTCCTCGCGCGCGCTGCCGCCGACCAGGATCAGCGTGCGGCTCCGGCCCGCGGCGTCCCAGTCGCCGGTCTGGTCGCGCACCTCTTTGATCGGCGGAATCGGCCCGTACCAGCGCCCGAAGATCTCCGGGAGCGATGCGGGCAACGTGCCGCGAAACGCCTCCTCGGGCGCGACGGGCACCACATGCGTTTGCTCGACGACGAGGGGTTGCGTCATGGGGCTCCGTTCTCAGCGCGCCAGGCCGGGGGCGGCGCGCCCGGTGATGGGCGGCAGATCGAAGAAGCTCTGGATGCCCGCCGGTGCGGCACAGGTGGCGGGAATCGCGTTCACGCAATGCGCGGCGGTCGCGACGATCCCGGGATTGCTCTTCAGCCCCGCTTCGACGCTTTCGGGTTGCCACCCCTTGACCGTCACAGAGGTGTCCGGGTGGCCGCGCACTTCGATTTCGTAGCGTTCCCCCGCGGGGCCGAACGACCAAGGCGGATCAAGGTTTTCGGAACCCATCAGCCAGTTCACGCTGATGCGGACGACCACCGTGTCACCGACCAGCGCCTCCCAGTGGAAGCGCCGCCCGGCCACCTGCCCGGGCTCGATCACCCCGATCGGCGAATCGATCGGCGCGGTCGCGACGGCCACCTCCTGCGAAGAGCGGACGTCGCGATCGGCGGCGAAGCCCAACCGGTCTACACACAGCCGCACGGACTGGATGAACCCGCCGTCGAGCAGCTTTTGCATCGGCCCGGTCAACGCGCTGTCCGGCGTGCCGCCGAAGCCCATCACGTGACGCAGCACGTCAGGTGCGCCGTAGGTGCGCAGGTCCGAAAACTCCTCGGCGCGAACGAAAGTGATGCCGGTGGACATCACCGACAACAGCAAGGGGAACAGCTCGGTGGCCGCCCCGGGGCCGATGCCGGCGCCGTGCAGCGTCGCGTTGCCGGCCTGCCCGGCGACCTCCAGGTGCGCGCCCTCCTTTTCGCTGGGGTAGAACCAGCCGAGCGGGGTGACGACGTTCTTGCCCGAGCGCAGCAGCGCGGCGACTTCCTCGACGTTGGGCAGCAGCGGCGCGTAGATCACGGCGTCGGCGTCCAGTGCCAGCACCTCGTCGATGCTGGTGGTCGCGGTGACGCCGAGCGGCGAGGCGCCGATGATGTCGCCGACATCCTGGCCGCTCTTGGACTCCGAATGTACCCAGCAGCCAACGAGTTCGAGGTCGGGATGTTCCAGCACAGCGTTGATCGCCGCCACGCCGACCGACCCGGTCGCCCATTGAATGACCCGCAGGCTCATGGACTCACCTTATTCCGCAAACAGCCGCGCTCAGTCGCGGGCCTCGACCACCCAGTAGCCATGCTCGGCGTAGCGCCCGCGGATTGCCTTCTTGTCGTACTTGCCCACACTGGTGCGGGGAATCTCCTCGACGAACGCCCACCGCTCGGGCAACCACCAGCGAGCCACCTTGTCCGCGAGGAACTTTCGCAGATCTTCGGCGCTGATGGTGGTGCCTTCCTTGGCCACCACGACGGCCAGCGGCCGTTCCTGCCACCGCTCGTCGGGGACGCCGACCACCGCGGCCTCGATCACATGCGGGTGCCCGATCAAGCTGTTCTCCAACTCGACCGAGGAGATCCACTCCCCACCGGACTTGATGACGTCCTTGGCCCGGTCGGTCAGGGTGACGAAACCCCGCTCGTCGAGCCGACCGACGTCACCGGTGCGCAGCCAGCCGGAGTCGAACTTCGAGTCGTCGGGCGTCAGGTAGTACGAGCCGGCTATCCATGGGCCGCGGACTTCGACCTCGCCCACGGCCTCGCCGTCGTTGGGCAGCACCTGGCCCTCGTCGTCGACGATCCGCATTTCCACGCCGCAGACCGGTTGGCCCTGGGTGGCGCGCAACGCCCAGTGCTGGTCCGCCGGCGTTTCCGGCGGCGGCCACGCCATGGTGGCCATCGGGGAGGTTTCCGTCATGCCCCACAGCTGCCGGATCTGAACGCCGTGCTTCTCCTCGAAGGTGCGCATCAGCGACACCGGAACCGCCGAGCCCCCGCAGACCACCAGCCGCAACGACGACATGTCGTGGTCGGGGTCTTCCTCCAGGCGATGCAAAACGTCGTTCCAGATGGTGGGCACCGCGCCCGCCACGGTCGGTCGCAGGTCCTCCACCATGCGGATCAGCGACCGCGCGTCGAGATGGCGGTCGGGCAACACCAGGTCGGCGCCGGCCATCAACGCCGCGTAGGGCAGGCCCCACGCGTTGGCATGGAACATCGGCACGATCGGCAGCACACTGTCGACGGCACCCACGCCGATGCCGTTGGTGGTGCAGGCCGCCATGGTGTGCAGGTAGCTCGAACGGTGGCTGTAGACCACGCCTTTGGGATTGCCGGTGGTGCCGCTCGTGTAGCACATCGCGGCCGCGGAGTTCTCCTCGATCGCCGGCCAGTCGAACTCGGCCGACTCGCCGGCGAGCACGTCGGCATATCGAAGCACCGTCTTGCCCGACCCCTCGAGCGCGGCGGCGTCACCCTCCCCGGCCACGATGACCGTGTGCACGGTCTTGAGGTCGCCGAGCACCGGGGCGAGCAGCTTGGCCAACGACACGTCGACCAGCACCACTTGGTCTTCGGCCTCGTTGGCGACATAGACGATCTGCTCGGCGAAGAGGCGGATGTTGAGGGTGTGCAGCACGGCGCCCATCGACGGCACCGCGAGGTAGGCCGCCAGGTGTTCGGCGTTGTTCCACATGAACGTCGCTACCCGTTGGTCCCCGCTAACGCCGAGGCGGCGCAGTCCGTTCGCCAGCCGAGCGGCGTCTTGACCCAGCTCGCGGTAGCTGATTCGCCGGTCGCCGTCACCGCCGGCGGTGGTGACCGTGCGCGCGCCGTGCACACCGCAGCCGTGCCGCATGATCGCGGTGATCGTCAACGGAAAGTCCTGCATCGTGCTGTCCATTGAGGTACCGCCTTTGCGCGTCCCGGGCCGGTAGCGATGAGCCGTCGTTCGCCTCCACCCTAAGCCCCAGTTCGGCGCCGGTGTCAGCAATCACCCTAGGCGAGTACGGGTTCCCGCTCCGGCAGCTCGGGTAACCGGGTGGTCGACGCCTCGGCCGGTCCCCCGCCGACAGCGATCGGCGCCACGGCGACCACACCGGAGTGGCCGGCGATGTAGAGGTATCTGCCGTCGGGGCTTTCGACCACGCACGACGGGTGCTTCACCGCGCCGATGTCACCGACGACGTCGTGGCTTCGCGTACAGACCACCGCGACGCGGTCATCGCTGACCAGGTAGACGCGGCGGCCGTCGCGACTGAGCGCCAAGCGGGTGAGCGGACCGCCGCCCTCGCTGAGCTTTCGCGTGCTGGTGATCTTGCGGGTCCGGGTGTCGATGACGTCGAGCACCGCGCCCACAACGGGGCCGCAGCTGGCCACGTAGGCGGTGCCGCCGTCGCCGCTCAGCGCGACGTCGCGAATGGGCAAACCCAGCTCGTAGGCGCCGACGATGCGGCCGTCGGAGCGCGCTGGGGTTTCGATCACGATCAGTTCGCCGCCGGACGGCCCGTTGGTGGCGACGTACAGGTGGCTTCCGTCGGGACTGATGCGCACGCAATCCGCGGTGGTCCCCGGTGTGGTGGCGAGTTCGATCGCCTCGAAGTCGTCCGTGGTGGTGTCCACGACCGTGACATCGGCGCCGCGGACGCCGTTGCGGCTGGCGTAGATGAACCTCCCGTCGGCACTGACCGCCAGATCACTGACGCGGTGCGCCAGCGGATGGGTCGCGATGCGCGCGTTCGTGGCGAGGTCGACCACGTCGATGGAGTCATACGCCGTGGTCGCGGTGTTGACGTACGCGCGCGGAGCGTCCCCACGGCTCACCACGATCGCGAACGGTTCGTTGAGGCCGGCGACGGTCCGCACGACCCGACGAGCATCGGTGTCGATGACTGAAACCGTGTCGCGGCCATAGTTGGCCACGACCAGCCGGCTGCCGTCATCGTTGATGCCGATGTCGCTGATCGGACCATTTCGGACCGGAATCCGGAATACCGAGGTGTCGTCGAACGGGAACACCCGCTCATCTCCGTCGTCCTGGAACTCCTTACGGTCGTTCACACCGCTCACGCTGCACCGCCTTTGCTATGTTGTCGGCGCGGAGGCATGGGTCGCCGGGACTTGCGCGACAATTCGGCCTCCGGATCCACCGGATCTCAGCACCGAAAGGCGCTGACGCGACTGGTTTGCGATTCTACCGGCCGAATTCACGCCGAAGCGGTTCGAATTCCCCGACGTTAGCTACGTCACTCCCCGCACTCAGGTTCTGCTCAGGCTTTCAATTACGCTGTACCGCAGTCGCTTACCCGTAGCGAAAGTGATGCAAACGCGCTTCCGGCGGATTTCGCTTGCGCCGCTAACGCCCCCGGTCAGCGCCGTTGAGTCGGCCGGGTTAAGAGATTCTCAGGGTCCGGGCGCGAAGAGGGAAAGATCACACCTTGGCCGCTAGCTGAACTGGGTTCGCGGCCGTGGCAAGGCGGCACCGTCGACGAAGATGTCCAGCTTCTCGTTGTAAAACGCAACCAGACCTGCGATCTGGCCGACCGCGGGCAGCGGGTAGTGGTATGTCCACGCCAGGTCCGGATGCAGGGCACCACCGGACCGCACCGACCAGTATGCCGACGTCACCCCTTTGTACGGGCACAGCGTCTGTGTCGTGCTGGGTTCCAGATGCTCGAAGGCGAGATCGGTTGGATCGATATAATACCTTGTAGGCAAACCAGTTTCGAATAGTAAAACCGGAGACCTGGTGTCGGCCAGCATATTTCCGTCCAGCTCGACCCGAACATGCCGGTGTGAGCGCAGCGCGTCGACCCGCGAATAGGGATTGCGCGGATGGCCGTAGATCGGCTCGTCTTCCTCGAACCACCGCAACGGATCCCATTCGAATCGCACCGTCCCGGCCACCGGGCCGTCACCGTCGGCGTCGAACACCCGCGCGGCGGACGGGTGGGTCTGTCCGCCGCCCTCCAGGGAATGTAGCCGTGACGGACCGAACTGCACTTTCTGAGGATGGTTTTCGTCGCGCAGGAATTCCGCACGGACATCGGTCAACGGGATGTAGTACTGCGGGTAGTACGCGACCTCCCACACGTAAAGGGCGGCGGTGGTGTCGAAGACCAACGCGTCCCCGAGATAGCCACGCACCCGTCGCGGCGCGTGCTCGACCCTGCCACGTGTGGCGGCCATCTGGGGGTAGTCACGGTCGGCGGTCACGGGCCACCTCCTGATCCGTGGCGGCCCTGCCGGTGCCGTCGACCCCGACGTGTTGGGCGAGAGAAGTGCTCATAACCGGGAAACCAAACCTTTCAGATGGCGGTCAGCGCCGCTTGTCGCGCACCTTGTAGGTCGAGGGCCACGACTTGCGCGACTCATCACCGGTCAACGGGGTGCCCATGCCCCCAACCTTCACGTTGTAGGCCTCCTTGCCGGGGCCCACCTCGCGATTGGCGTGCTCCTGAGCGAGGTAGTAAAGCTCGTCGATGGTGGCCTCGTCGTACGCAACGAACGAGGTTTTCCGCTCGATGTCGTCGATGCCGGCCAGCATCCGCTCGGGCAGCAACCGCGACGCCAGCGCCGCCAGGCCCCACAGCGTGAACGGGATGATCCAGTAACACACGTAGGACAACGGGGTCCTGGTGTCCAGGATGGTGGCGTCACCCCGCGCGATCGGCGGGATCGCCGACGACACGGTCATGACGGCCGCCGTCGCCACCCACACCCAGCTCAGCAGGCTGACGACCCGGCCGAACAGCTCGGTCTTGACGACGTCGGCGGGTTGTTCCGCGGCGGCAAACGTTTGCACGAATGGCTTACCGGTCAGCCTGCCGACCAGCGCCACCAGCAGGAACCCGGCAGTGCTGAGCGGCAGTACCCACCGCGAAGCGAACGACTCACCGAGCGCGAAGGTCAGCCCCGTCAGCACCACAAACACTGCGGCAGAACTGATTTCGAGTGATCGATCCGGCTTGCCGCTCAAGCTCGCGATCGACAGCGCGATGGCCGCGACCGCCAGCGCGACCACCGCGGCGGCGCCGAACGGGACGTTACCGACGAGCACCCAATAAACGATCCACGGCGCAAGACCAAACAGCATGCCCACGATGGGTCAGTGTATGAGTGGCGATTCGCCGTGCCGTCAGCGGCAGGCCGAAAATTTGGTCTAATGACCCTTGGCGTCGAAGCACGGCCGGGGCAGTGTTGAAGCCGTCCGCGTGCAGGCGGTGGCGGGATCTCCGAGCCGTCGGCCAGGACTGGGCAAGGCTAGGTCGAGCTATGGAGCGCACGGCAACAGCGGCGGAAGGCGTGGTGGCGATCGGCGCATCCGCCGGGGGCATCGAAGCGCTGAGCGACCTGGCGGCGGGTATGCCGCGGGATTTTCCGTTCGCCGTCATGATCGTCATCCACATGGGTCGAAGGGCGCCTTCCCTGCTGGCGCAGATCATCGACCGAAACGGCCCGTTGCCGGCGGTCGCGGCGGTCGACGGCGCGATCCTGGAGGCCGGACGGATATACGCCGCCGTGCCCGACCACCATCTGCTTACCCGCGACCATCGGGTCGCGCTGACGGACGGACCGTGCGAGAGCCCTCACCGACCGGGGATCGACGCACTTTTCCGATCCGCCGCGGTGGACTATGGGCCACGCGCCATCGGTGTCCTGATGTCGGGACTGCTTGACGACGGCGTGGCCGGGCTGCGCGCCATCAAGGCCAACGGGGGCGTCACCGTGGTCCAGGAACCTGCGGACGCGCTGTTTCCCGACCTGCCGAAGAATGCCATCAAAGCCGGCGCCGCCGATCACACGGCCGGGGCGCAGGAGATCGGTAGCCTGCTTGCGCGGCTCGCCGATCGCAACATCGGCGATGCAGTTAACCGGACGGGTTTGCGTTAAGCGCCATCGCCAGGAAATCGAGCCGCCACAGCGACCGAAACAGCCTGCGCCCGAATTCCCTTACTAGATCGACGTTTTCCGCGCCGACGTCGTCGCGCCGTGCCACATGGTCGATGATCTCCCGAATCGTGCGACGGCCATCGACTTGCTGAACGAAGGGCAACTGAGCCGGGTTGAGCTTCAGCTTCGTGCCGGGCAAGTGAATCTCGTCCCCGGACAGCAGGCAGGCCGTCCGCAGCAACGGGACATAGTCCAGCGCCGCAGCCGTCGAGAAGTCGATTGCGTAATGCTCTTTCGGACGTTCGGGGCGGCAGGCGATGAAGAAGTGGGTCGCATTCGCCGGCTGCAGGCGTTCCATCACGGACCAGAGTTTGATGTCGGGCAGTTGGTCCAACATCGCCTGGAACTGGCTGGCCGGCGCGACGAAGTCGTGCGGATAGTACGGCGTTTTGTGAAACCATCCCTGGAATGCCAGTCCGGCAGAGCTGACCAGGTCCAGGCATTCCTCGACGGTGTAGCTCCGCTGACGACTGTGCAGGAAGGTGTCCACCAGGGCGCCGTCGGACAGCAGATCGCGCGCGGCCTTCAGGTAAGTGCGCACGGGGTGATCCGCCGGCAGCACCGCGATCGCCTCTTTGACCATTTGGACCGAGGCGTCGTCCTGTGCCAGTCCGAGGTCGCGGAACGCCGATTCGAGCATGTCGACGCCGATCCGGCCGTACTTCGCGTAGAGCATGACGCCCAGCGCCCCCTCTGTGCGCAGGCAGCCGCCGAGCGCCCTGAGCCCGGCCAGTGGATCCGCCATGTGGTGCAGGACGCCGGTGGAGACGATGAGGTCGAAGTCGCGGGACAGCGTCGACACCTGTTCGATGGGAAGCAGATGCAGTTCCAGGTTGTCCAGCCCGTGCTTGTCCTTCAGATACCGCTGATGCTTCAGCGCCGACCGGCTGACGTCGATCGCGACCACGTTGGCGGCGCGGTTCATGAACGCGAAATGGGCCGCCTGGAAGGTGCCGCAGCCCGCAATGAGAATGTCAAGGTCCGGCTTGTACTCCCGGTCCGGCCACAAGACCCGGTGGGCCCAGAAGGGATCGAACCAATCCCAGTGGTTCTTGGTCCACGCCGCGAGATCGGTTACCGGAGGCGGATACTCCCACCGATCGTATTGGCGGGAGACACCGTCGCCTCGCGGATCGTCAGTCACTTCGGCGCAGCTCCTTCGCGGTGTCCGATCGGGTAATAGTCGCGACCAACTTACTGCCCCGGCATCAGCCAGACATGCCGCTCTACATATGGACCTATGTGGCTCCGTTGACAATGCGATCGCGGATGGCGGTGGCGGTCGTGAGATGCCCCTCGGCAGAATTCATGAATTCGCCCGCGTGGCGGGCCTCATTCGCATCGCTGTCCTGGATCGCGGCGACACAGAAGTGCGACGCGGCGTCGAAGTCGTCGAGGCTGGCTTGCAGCGCGTCGGTGAGTTCTTTGTCAGGGGAAGGCATGTGGCCCTGGAGGAAGCTTGCCGCGTCATGGCCATCGTGGCAGGCCGGCCCGAGGGCGGCGTAGTCGTGGCCACCGATGGCAAAGGTGGCCTTGCCCATCGCGATCCCCAAGTCTTGCATGTGGTCTTTGGTCAGTTCGACCCATCCGCGCACGGCCTGAGCGTGCGACGTCGTCGTGGTGGTGCCGCTGCCGCTGGTGTGTGTCTGAGGTGAGCAGCCGGCGACGACAAGAACCACCGCAGCGCCCGCCATGGCTCGCTTGATCACCGCTGGCCTCCTAAATCCTTGAACGGTGATCCTTCGCTTCGACGACGCCCGCCAGACAGGGCACAAAGGCTCTACCTCTGATAGCAAGATGACTCTGATTCGATTGCTGGTCAGCAGGCGGGAGAACAGGCCGCGGTCGACAGCGGGCGCTTCTTTGACGGCGCGCGAACTGCTGTGGCGCCGCGGCGGCCCTTACCGTCCGCGACCCGGTCGGCCGACGTTCCCGGGGTTGATGTTGGGCAGGTTGATGTTTGGCACGTTGACGTTCGGGACGTCAATCATGTCTGGCACGTTGAGGTCTGGAACACCAAAGTCGATGTTGCCGGGCACGCCCGGGATGTTCAGGTCATCCAAGGGGGCGTTCTGTATGGGAGCAGAGCTGAGTTGGACATGCGGTGGACTCGCGGTGGCGACAGGAATGGCCGCTGCTGCGGCGGCGGCCGCGAGCGCTGGGAGATAGGTGCGCCTAATTCGCATGGCAGTCATCCTTCCGACGGGCCGAGCAAGATCAAGAGTAGAACCACGATAGCCCCTGTGCGCCAAGGGATTTCGAAGCATATTCAGAGTAGAATCGACGCCAAAGACTTGCGTCGATTCTGAAAGTAGAGAGATGAACACCACGATCGAACGCCTAGCGGCCTTGGCGGCAGGCCCGATCTTCGGCGGCACGATGCCGACGCCACAGCAAGGCATCGCGACGCGCGGTGATGCTCTGGTCACGCACACCGCCGATGGCGTTGACCTGGCATCCCTGTGGGCCGCGCTAAACGAGGCTTTCTCGATTCCCAACGAGCACAGAACCAACATCGCATCGTTGATCTCGTATCCGGCGCTCGATAGTGCCGTCATCGCCGTCGCGTCGCGCGTAAACCGCGAACATAGTTGCGACGCTTGTCGTCTCGTGTTAGGGCTACCAAGCACTTGCTCGGTGAGGTTGAGCTTCATCTGATTGTCAGTAGCCGCTTGCCTTAACTCGCGGAGACTTCGCTCACCATACATTGTCCATACTGGTCGACAGGCCGTTGTCACACGTCACGGTGTCGTGAAAGGTCGAGCCTGTCGCGGGTCCGCGATATTTGATCTTTGTCTCCTGCGAGCCGGTTACGGTGAAATGAACGGAGTCGTTCCAGTTGATTGCTTTGGCGGTACCCGCCACCGCAACGGATCTGTACACGCAACCCACCGCAGGCTTGTCTGCGTTATTGGTAATCGACACAAAGGCCGCCGCCAACGAGTGGTCCTGCCGTAGCTTCAGCTCCGGAGGCGCAGGAGGCGGCGGTACCGCCGCGGGGGGTGCCGCCGTGTGGGGTGCCACCACTTGGGGTGCCACCACTTGGGGTGCCGCCACTGGGGGTGCCGTCTGATCCGGTGTCCACCACCCGGTCGCAATGAGCGAGAATCTCGCCGACCACGGGACGCTCGTCCCGGTTGTGCCGCCAGGCGCGGTTCCCGGCTCCCCCGCCCCCGACATCATAATTCCAACAGCAGCGATTAACGCAGCAGCCGCAATGAGAATGCCGGGGCTCCGGTATCGCGGCGGGGGGGTTGCTTCATCGTGGCGGGGGTAGCTGGTGAACACCCTCATCGCGCACGCCTTCCTCGGCCCAAAGCCCCAAGGCGGGGGTGACCAATAGCATACGAGCTGCCTGCAGACAAGAGGAACTCACCTATGCGACCCGCACGGGCCGACGGGTGGTTGCCGCGGCAATAAGTGAGGCCGCGGGAGATTCAGTTCGTCGGCCTGAATCCAGGTCGTTAGGACGCAATTAGGGCAATGGCGCGGTGGCCGACCGAAGGGGGCTCGGGTCAAAACACCCGCTCTCGGCCGATACACCGAGCGTTTATCCTTTCCGTCCCGATCATTGTCATCCTCATAGACTGGATTGCGATCGCCTTCGTGGCACCCCTGTCGCGTCCGACAGACGGGCGGGGACATTCTTCCGAGTATCAAGGCGTGATCGTGGTTTTCTCGTCGATCACACCGGTCACATCATTCAACGCGTTAGCATCGGCCTGCGGACCCTCGGCTTTGAGCTGCAGTACGTAGACTCCATTCTTGCTTTGGATGACCACCGTCTTCTGGGCAACCATTCGCGTGACGCCGTCCTTGGTGTACGAGCCGGCAATTTGGTATGCGGGATGGCCACTCAGTGTGCTCCTTTGACCGTCGCCGCCGTTATAGCCTGGCAAGTTCTTGACCTCACCGGGTGCGACGGCCAGCAGCTTGTCCGCATCGACATAGCCCGTCAACTTCGCGACGATCGCAATAATCTTGGGCGGGTCCTTGGGATCGGTCGGGGTGTTAAAGACGATCCCGCCATACGGGGCGTCGGCGCCTTCGGGAATCCCTGTCCAGCCCACGGGAACTGGGAGCTCGATCTTCGGCGCGCCCGGTGTGCCGTGCGTGATCGTCGTCTCCTGGATGTTGTTTTTCTTGATGTAGTCGCCGATCGTCTCGTTCGGACCCGACGCCGGAGCGAACGCCGAGGGAGCCGAAGTGGTTGCCGTGGGCGTTGATGTCGAGGTCGATGTCGACGTGTTCGACGACTTCGAGCTTTGAACTACGGCCAAGACGATCAGGCCGCCAATGAGGGCCACGCCGAAGACCACAATGGAAACGGCGGCGACAAACCAGCTGCTGGTTTGCCAGCGTCTTTGGACGCCCACGAAATCCGGCGGTGTAGTGGTTCTCGGGGGCGCTGGGGTCGTCGTCTGGGGTATTGGCCGTGCTGGTGGGGTAGCTCGTTGCGTAACTTCTGCTGTCTCGTGCAGTTTCTGTTGGGCTGTCCCGAGCAGCGCGGCGGCGTCCCGGTAGCCCGGTTGCTCCTGCTCGATCGCAGCTAGCAGGCCGGCGGCTTGCTGCCACTGTTCTTGGTCTAGGTGGTTGAGTGCCTGCGCATACCGGTAGGCGAGTTCGGTTTCGCGAATCTTGGCCTGCGCGTCGGCGACGATGCCACCCGGGTCGGAGTTGTCCGGGTCGATTCGAGCCAGTTCCCGCGCGGCGGCCACGACGGCATTCCATCGCCCGGCCTGATGCAGGGCCGTCATCTCATCCGCCAGTGCTTTACGTCGCTGGGGGGCGGTCAGATTTCCCAACGCGGTCAGCACGATGTCCCAGTCACCCCCAGCGGCGGAAGCCTCGGCCTTGCTCGACCAGACGTCGATGTCTCGTTGTCGGCGTGCCTCTTTCAGCCTTGTCTCGACCAGCCCCTCACCCGGATAGGAGGCCTGCAGCGTCTCGAACCGTTCTACGGCTTCGCCCCAGCGTTCGGCGAAAAAGACGCTCAGTGCCTCGGCCCACTGGGGATCGGCCAGCAGGTTTCCGCGCCGCTCGGCAGGTGCCCCCGGTGGAGTCGAAGACTGCTCCTCATGAACGTCGGTGGCCACCCCCCGTGCACTGCGCGGTTCTGTGTCGTGGTCGGCCGAGACCATCTGGACCACCGCGGCGCCGCTATCTTGCGCATCACCTACTGGTGCTTCG
This sequence comes from uncultured Actinomycetota bacterium, assembly GCA_963820045.1. Taxonomy (GTDB): domain Bacteria; phylum Actinomycetota; class Actinomycetes; order Mycobacteriales; family Mycobacteriaceae; genus Mycobacterium. The sequence goes on along the minus strand of CAWFYN010000003.1, from coordinate 358,249 downwards.
GGGGCTTGGTCGGTAGGCGCCGCAACGCTGAGGAGGTCGGTGGCGTCGGGTGGCTCGGGCACGCCCGCGGCAGGCGGCGGGACCCCGACGCGCCTGGTGGGGTGAGTTGGGGCTCTGGGAGGACCCGATGTGGACGGCACGCTCATCGGCCGGGTGGCAGCTGCCGTAGGTGTGGCCACGGCCGATCGCGCACCCGAACCCGTCGGCGGAAGGTTGAGGGCCTCGATCGCGTCGGCCTGGGCCCCGGACGGAGCCGGCGCCGACGGCGCGCTCATGGGCCGGGTGGCGTCGGCGGGGCCGGCGCTCCCACGCGTGTAAGGTCGGCGGCTGGCTCGGCTCAACGCCTCGGCGAAGTCGAGGCAGTGCGGGTATCGCTGATTGGGGTCTTTGGCCAGCGCCACCGACAGCACGCGATCCAGGTTCGCAAGATCAGGGCGGCGCTCGGAGAGCACCGGAGCCGGCGTGGTGAGTTGCTTGCTGATCACGACAGCCGGGTTGGAGTCCCGAAATGGCATCGTGCCGGTCAAAAGGCGAAAAGCCGTGGCCGCCAAGCCGTATTGATCGCTTCGCCCATCGATCGGTTCGCCCATCAGCTGTTCGGGCGCCGCGTAGCCGACGGAGCCGACCGTCATATTCGTGCCGGTGAAACCGCTGACCTCATCGGCTTGACGGGCGATACCGAAGTCGGCCAACAGTATCCGCCGGTGGGCCCCCTGTGCTTTTGCCAGCATGATGTTGGCCGGTTTGACGTCGCGGTGCAGCAGGCCGCGCTGATGGGCGACGTCTAGTGCGTCGGCGACAGCGGTGACGATTTCGAGCGCCTCGAGCATCGGCATGCCCGTCGGATAACTCTCCTCGACCAGCCGGTCGGCGTCGGTGCCATCGACATAATCCATCGAAATCCACAGTTGGCCGTTGAATTCACCGCGATCATGAATGCCGACGGTATTCGAATGCCACAAGGTCGACGCCAACTCGGCCTCGCGATTGAACCGGTAACGGTACTCCGCGTTGGCTGTCAGGGCGGGCGGTAAGACCTTCAACGCGTCGAGGCGCGGCAGACGGGGATGCTGAACTAGGTAAACCTCGCCCATCCCACCAGCGCCGAGGAATCGCTGAATAACAAAGCCGGCGAAAACCTCACCGTCTTTCAACGGCATGCGCGAAGCCTACTGCCGACCAGCGCTTGGTGTTCCTTTTTCGCGCAACCGAGAGCGGCATGGACGTGGCTGGTTCGCGAAAACCGCCAGCGGCTGTTGCTTCGAAAAGCCGATCTCCAAAAGATGGCCGCTGCTAGCTCGTCTGCCGGCGCAGTGGAAGTAGATTGTCGGTCGCCTCGGCGTGCCGTACCGGCGCGGGTGGCTCGGGCAGCGTGTTCGCCTTGGCCGGCGAGCCGGTCGACCGGGGAGTAAGAGCTGCGCGAAGCACCGCCTCCTCGGATGGCTCGACGCTGTCGAAGTCTTACTGCCACTCCCCCTCACCAATGGTGTGAGCGTTCGTCAGCGCTGGCCGCCTCATCTTCACGTCCGTCGCGGTGTACCGGAGGTAAGTGAAGATGTCGCAAAGCCGCTCCTCGACATGTTCGATCTTCCAGCTTGCGTCGTCGGCTTTGCCATCCGCCTTGGTCATCCTCCGCCCCTTCCTCCGAGCCACACTATCTGCGTGTGTCGGTTAGCTCGCGAGCCTCGTCTACCCGCCGCCATCCGCCGCGCGCCGCGACGACGCCGCGATGAGCGCACCTGCGCAGCCTCTCTAGCGATTGATATCCCCCATCTACCAGGCCTTTTACTGTGCCCCCAGTCGGACTCGAACCGACACTGGACGGATTTTAAGTCCGTCACTCTTGACGTTTGTTGGTTCAAGCTGCGTTGACTTTTGAACAAAAGACCAGCTCAGAGGGTTGGCTCTGCTGGCCCACGAAAGCTGTTGTCGATACTGCTGCGGACGGTCTGCGGACGGTTGCCCGTATCTGGGCAACCGTCACCCTGAGGTCGGGCCCACCAGGACCTAGGTGAGCGTCATCACGGTCGCCGAAGCGTTGGGTTCGGACACTACGGCTGTGGCCAACAGCCTGCAGTACCTCAACATGAGCGGACTAGTCGAGCTACCGGAAGGCGACTACACCTGAGGGTGGGCAACCACGGATCGGCTGCGCAACCGTTGGGGTCGTAGTTGAGTAGGGAACAAACCCTACGCACATGTGACACCCACGTCGGCCTGCTCAACGCCAGCTACTGCCGACGCCGGAAACCCCTTCTGGCTGACGAATTCCCGGACGGGGTTTGGGTTATGCCTTGTCGCGGCCGCCAACGCCCCGCGCGGACCTGTCGACCCCGCCGACTTCAGACGTATGTGTTCCCGATGCTGTTCCGGAAGTGGATCAGTGACACCTGGGAGTACGAGCACGCCCAGGCGGAATGGTGGCGCGCCCAGAATACCGACTGTCCTGGGTAACCCCCCATGATGCGTGATCTCAGATCAGTGGGCACCCGCCCACGCCGAACACGACGGCAACGACGGCCCCGATGCCGACCACGGCCCAGAGCGACGCCCGGCCGGTGCCGCGGGCGGCAATCAGCACGAGCGGGACGGCGGCGCCCAGCCCGGCCAGCGCGACCCACGGGCGGCTTGAGGCCAGCAACAGCAGCACGGACGGCGACAGCAGCAGCACCAGCACGACGCCGCGCATGGTCCCGACGCCCCAGCGTGCGACTACCTGCTGCGCCAGGCCGTTGACGCCGGTGGCCCAGTCGGCGGCGAGATCGGGCAGCGCGATAACGAAGTGGCCGCCCGCGCCGAGCAGGGCCGCCCCTGCGATCGCGTACCATGCCGGCACGGGGTGACCTGGCAGCGTGCTCGCCGCGTACACGGGTAACAGGCCGAACACGAGGACGGCGATGAGGCCATCCGCCAGCGTCGACTTCAGGCCGAGGTTGTAGGCCCAGCTCACGCCGACGATCACCGCCAGGATGACAGCGGTTACCACGCCGATGGCCAGCGACATCGCCAGCGCGGCCAGCAGCCCCGCGAAGGCCGCGATCCAGACCGCCCGCACGCTGATGGCGCCGGTGGCGACCGGCTTGTCCGTCCGGCCCGCCGCGGCGTCCCGGGGCGCGTCCAAGGCGTCGTTGGACCAGCCGATCGAAAGCAGGCCGGCCAGCATGGCAGGTGCGGTCAGTACGGGCCCTATCCCATCCGGTGCCGCCTGCGCCGCCAAGGCGGTGGTCAGGGCCGTGATGGCAAGCATCTCTACCGGATGACCGGCGGTGATCAGTGTTCGCGCACGACTCAGGACGGGGGCGCTGTCCGTGTGTGGACCATAATTGTCGGTCTCCCTTCACGTCTGCGCCCTTGCCGAGGCGGAAACTATGAATCAGTGTGAGATAGACCGGTGAAATGGTAATAGATTCTGAAATGTGAAGGAAGGCCGTTAAATATGAGGCCATCTCTGCGAGGCGCCAATCCCGCCGAGTGGCTTGCCCTGCGGGGCCGGCCGACAGACCCTGACCGCCGCAGATCCCCTACCCGACGACCTCCGGGACGTCCTCACCAAGATCAACAGCCACGATGTGCCCCTAATTTGGCCCAAGTCGGGCCCACGCTTCATGCGTTGCCCGTTGTGCTGATTTTATTCACCAGGGATCGAAGTGCGGCTTGAATAACCTGGAGACCAATAACCGTGTCGTCTCCCGCGACGACGAGCAGCTGATTCTGGTGGACAGCGATGACCGCGAGATCGGCTTCCTCGCGAAGGCCGATGCGCATGTTGGTCGCGGAACGCTGCACCGCGCTTTCTCGGTGTTCGTGTTCAGTCCAGCGGGCGAACTGCTTGTGCAGCAGCGCGCGAAGAGCAAACCCCTGTGGCCGGGCCACTGGTCGAACACCTGCTGCTCGCATCCACGCTTGGGCGAGAAGATGGACGACGCCGTCCGGCGCCGCTTGCAGGAGGAACTCGGCCTGAGGGCGGAGCTGGAATTCCTGTTCAAGTTCCAGTACCAGGCTCAGTACGACTTGCAAGGCGCCGAACACGAGCTGTGCTGGGTCTACGCCGGGCGCAGCGCCGAGCGACCGCGCCCGAACGTCCATGAGATCGCGGCCTGGCGCTACGTCACGCCGCAGGCACTGCTCGCCGAGATCGCAAGCGCACCCGAGACTTTCACACCGTGGTTCAAGCTGGAATGGGAGCGCCTCTTGCGTGACCATCCACGGGTGTTGGCGCGCCGTGTACCGGAAAGGACGCGCGATCGCTAGTTCCTCGACCGCGCGAGGAAACCGGACGGCGTCGATGCCCGACAGTCGCACTTTAGCCCGCGCCGTTGCCCCCAAGCGGCGATAGCGCGCAACAGGTCACCATGCCCGCAGGCCACGTCCAAAACGGTAACCGTGCCGCCAGCCGGGAGTGCGCGACTAGCGCGGGCCAGCCAGCGAAGCGTCGGATAATGGGTGAAGGTCATGCGATTGACGACGGCAAGTTCGCCCAGGCATCGCTGATAGGTGGCTAGGTCGGTGCTCTCGCCGTCCAGGTCCTCCGGTTCCATATTGCGCGATGCGAGGCTCATCAGCAGCCCCGGCATGTGCCGCTTTGACCTTGATCGGCCGGGCGCAAACCGAAATGGACCGTGGCGAACCCGCTGCTCAGCGAGATGTAGCGGGCATCGACGAAGCCCGCAGCTAGCATCGCCTTGCTCAGCTCGTCCCGCGACAGCCAGGTGCGGATCGAATCGGAGGTGTAATGATGGGCATCGCGATGCCAGGCCACGGCCCAGCCCAGCGCCGGCATCAGGACGAAATAGATCAGGTCGTGAACGACTGTCAGCATCTTCGAGTTCGGCGTGCTGAAATCGAGCACCATCAACCGGCCGCCCGGGCGCAGGACGCGCCGGAACTCGCGCAGCGCCTGGCCGCGGTCGGCAACATTGCGCAGCCCGAAGCCGATCGTGACTACGTCGAACGACGCATCCGGGAACCGCAGGCCCATGGCGTCGCCCTCTTGGAAGTCGATGGCCCCGCGCTGCCGCCCCCGGGCGACCTCAAGCATCGCCGCGCACGCGTCGACGGCCACAACCGGGCCTTCCGGCCCGACCACCGCCTCCTCCAGGAACGCCAGATCGCCCGTCCCGGTCGCAACGTCGAGCACTGACTCGCCGGGCCGAAGGGCGCAAAGCTCCATGGCCTGCCGCTTCCACACCCGATGAAGCCCGAACGTCCACACATCGGTCATCACGTTGTAGCGCGGAGCCAGCGCCGAAAACAGCTCCTTGACGTAACTGCTCTTGGCCTCGTCCGACTCGCTCCATCGCCGTGTGACCATCGTGAGCCTCCGCACATGGTGACGTTGCCCGATTCGTCGAAAGAAGCGTAGACGCCTGCGCGGCTAGTTACATCGTGATTTGTGAAAATGCTTGTGGCGGATAGTAGCTCAACGCGGTCAGCTCGCGCCGTTCATCCAGTAGCGCGTCCGCGACGTCTATCGATGGCAGTGGCCCACCCCGCTCCCGAGCCGCACGGCGGAGCGCCGCCACCAAGCTCAGCGCCTGTCGGCCACTAGGTTAACTCCGGCTTTAGCCGCTGCGCGGCGCTCGCGTTGGCAACTGACGATCACTACAGCTTCTCCGAGTAGTTCTCGCACGGAATTTTGAATGCGGCCTTATGGGTTCCGGCGGTACTGGAGTTCACCTGCCCAGAAAAAGTGTAAGTACCGTTGGTGTACGTTGCGGCGTGAACGTCTTGCCCCAGGAACTGGGTTAACGATCCATTCTGAACCCAGCTGACTGTTAGCGGAGATATCGATTGTTTATTCCTATAGAGATCGATGCCATACACTTCGGAAGCATTGACTATGCCGTTCCAGTAGACATGCTCGCCAATAGCTGAGTCAGATGAAACCTCGCATTTTTCCGTAGTCGTTTCGAGTTTTTTTCCGTCCATCACATTAGTGCCGGCTATCAGCAATATCGGCGTCGTGTGGCCGCTGATCGTCTGGGCGGTCTGGCCAGAAAGTTCGCTTGCAGTTCCCTCACTACGTGCCACGCCGGGTTTGGATGATCCCAGGGTAACGGCGACGACGAGGACGATCACCGCTACAACCGTGGCAATCCCGCCAATGATGAGCGGCGTCTTGTTTCTCGCGTCTGACACTCATAGCGGCCATCCGGGCGGCGGTGGCGGCCAGGAAGGATCGGGCTACCAGCCTGGCGGGGGTGTCCACCCCGTGGGAGCTGTCGGCCAGTTCGGCGGACTGTTCAATCGCATCGGGCAGACACTACAAGGTCGTTGCGCGCCGCACCCGATTGCCTAATGGTTCCGCACTGGTGCTTCCAGTCAGGGATTGACTAGGCAGCTCCGGGAGCCGGGAAGTTGCGCTGAACCGCGAGTCTTCGCTTGGTACGGTCCGAACATGACGTTGAGAAACGGTGCAACCTTCGCTGGATACACCATCCTGCGGCTGCTGGGATCCGGGGGGATGGGCGGGGTCTATCTGGTCGAACACCCAAGGTTGCCTCGCCAACGCGCGCTCAAGATTCTGCCGGTGCACGTGTCAGCGGATACTGAGTTTCGAGACCGGTTCTACCGCGAAGCCGACCTGGCCGCCACCTTCTATCATCCGCACATTGTCGGCGTGCACGACCGAGGCGAGTTCGATGGCCAACTGTGGATCGCGATGGACTATGTGGAGGGCGCCAACGCTGCGCAGGCGATGAAAGCCCATTACCCGGACGGGATGCCAGCACACGACGTGTGCGACATCGTCACCGCGGTGGCCGGCGCGCTCGACTACGCCCACCAGCGGGGCCTATTGCATCGCGAGGTCAGACCGGCCAACATCTTGCTCACAAATCCAGAATACGGTGAACGACGGATCCTGTTGGCCGACTGCGGAATAGCCCGGCAACGGGGCGATATGAGCGGACTCACCGCCGCAAATTTCACCGTGGAACGGGTCGCCTACTGCGCACCCGAACAATTACTGGGCTCGGACATTGACGGGCGCGCCGACCAGTATGCGCTGGCCGCCACCGCGTTTCACCTTTTCACGGGTGCGCCGCCGTATCAGCATTCCAACCCGGTCGCCGTCATCAGCCAACACCTCAACGCAGCACCACCGAAGCTCACCGATCGGCGCCCCGATTTGGCGCACCTCGATCAAGTGCTATCGACTGCCCTGGCCAGGGACCCCGCCGACCGGTTCGACCAGTGCAGCCAGTTCGCCACAGCCCTCAGTGAGCGGGCCGCCGCCCCGCGGGAGTTCCTCGGCCCGGTGCGCCCTGCCCCAGGGCAAGACGACGCCAGACCGCCCAGCAGATCGGCGCCGGAGCGACGACACAGCGCGACAGCGCAGTCGACGCCCGCGCAGTCGGGGTGGAGAGCTCTGGGACGCCGGCGGCGCAAGATGCTGCTCACGGGGGCGACAGCGGTGGTCGTGCTCACCGTCATCGGCTGGATGATCGGCTACATGATCGACCATCAGATCTTTGCCCCGCCGACCAGCACCCCAGCCACTATTGCTGCGGGTCCCGTACTCCTCGGCACCTATCGCATGGACTATGACTGGGCAAAGCGGACTAAGAACGGCACCCTCGACTCCTCTACCGACACCTCCAACGCTTGGTGGGCGTTTCGTTCATGGTGCAGACCTACGGGGTGCATTGCCACCGGAACCAAGCTAGACGACCACAACCCTCAAGTGGCGCGCACGCCAGCCGATACAGGCGAGTTGCATTTCGTCGACGGTCACTGGCAGGCCGCGCCTGTTCAGGGCGAAATCCAGCAACAGCGGTGCCTCGGAGCAAACGGAAAAGTCATAGCAGGTGCAGAGACCGAAGCGTTTACGTGGTCATTGGAGCCACAGCCTGACGGCACGCTCCGAGGCGTTCAGACCGAAGCCGTTCTAACCAATGAATGCGGCAATCAAGGAACGGTGTACCAAACCCCCTTTGTGTTGACACGGACAGGCGAGGTGCCGCGCGGTGTCACCGTGGCGGACCCAGCGACCATAACCGGGGCCTCGGCCACCAGCACCCCTGCCCCAGCCGCTCCGGGTCCGGTACTCGACGGCAGCTATCGCGTGGACTACGACTGGGCAAAGCAAACGGCCAACGGCGACCCAACAACCGGCGACCCCACCACCATCCAGACCACTAATTGGTGGGCGTTTCGTTCATTGTGCACAGCCACGGGATGCGTCGCCACAGGATCCCGGCTGGCCGACACCAACCACAACGAGGCCAAAGGTGGTGCACGCGTTCTCCGCTTCGCCGACGGTCACTGGCAGGACACGCCTTATCTTCATCCACCAGAACAGTGCCGCGGAACAAGCGGAACAGTCACCGACACCTCAACACTCAGTTGGTCATTGGAGCCACAGCCTGACGGCACGCTCCGAGGCGTTCAGACCGAAACCGTTCTAACCAATGAATGCGGCAATCAAGGAACGGTGTACCAAACCCCCGTCGTCGCGACCCGGACAGGCGATGTGCCGCGCAGTGTCACCGTGGCCGATCCAGCCTTGTTCGCCGCCCCGCCTGCCCCACCCACCAACAGCCCTCACCCCTAGAGTTTGACCGGACCCGAGATCGATCTTGATCCACAAGTATTGGCGATCGACCGAGCCGCGCTGCCCGTTAATCAGCAACATCGACAAGTTGGGCCGCCAGCACTCCGAAACTCTAATCGCCAGACTTCGGTACGCCGACCCGTTGCGTGCCGCGGGTGTGCCGTTTCGGGTGATCGCGGCGCGGCGGGGCATGTCGTTGGGTTCGGTGCAGAAGTCTGTGCGCCGTAATGCGGCCATGCGGGCGAAGTTTTCTGCACGAGATGCGGGCTGATCGCCACTCTGCGACGATTACGATCAAGTGATTTATGAAGCGACTACTCGTGACCCTGACAAGCCTTGCCGCCATCATCGGCATGGCCATGCCCGCGCACGCCGATAACACCGATGACGCATTCATCGCCTCACTGCAAGCGGCCGGCTTCATCTTTTCGGACGCAGGACAGGCAATAACGGCAGCCCATTACGTGTGCCAAGCCGCCGGTGGTGGCACGGCGATGGCGGATATCGCTAAGGCAATCCAATCCAAGGACTCCGCACTGAGCGACGATAAAGCGGCCAAGTTCACGGCAATCGCAGCCAACGCGTACTGCCCCCAAGCGCTTTCGACCGACAGTGCCCCTAGCAGTGCCCCTAGCAGTGCCCCGAGCAGTGCCCCGAGCAGTGCCCCGAGTAGTGCCCGCCCCGAGTAGTGCCCGAGCAGTGCCCCGCAGCACCATCTCTTAGCGGAGCGCCCTAGCCCCTAGCGCCGGAGCGGCGACGGTGACTGTGATCCGGTTTTAAACCGTCCCGGTCCACTAACACCCGGGTTGCCGAACCTGCGATTTTCCATTATGACCCGACTTGGCTCACGTTTCGGGTTTCGAGGTGGCCGAAAGTCGTTGAACTGCGGTGTTGTGTGCAGAATCGGCGAAATTTGAACACTAAAGTCGGGCCGTAGGCTGCGCTGGTGGCCTATGTACGCACGGTGAAGACTGCCTCGGGGGCGACTGCCGTGCAGGTCGTGTGGTCCTGGCGGCAGGGGTCGCGCTCGATCGAGCACATCGGTTCGGCCCATGACGAGGTCGAGTTGGCCGCGCTGAAGACCGCTGCGGCGGTGCGGTTGGCGGCCGGGCAAACCGAGCTGGATCTGGGGCTGTCCGAGGGGCTCGAGCCGGGCACGTTGCCGATCACGTCCTCGCAGATGACCCATTTGTGGGAGGGGTTGTGTGCCGCTTACCGTGTGTTGGGATTCGAGTCGGTCACCAAGGACGACAGCGTGTTTCGTGATCTGGTGCTCGCGCGGATCATCGAACCGACCAGCAAGATCGACGCGGCCCGCGTGCTGAGCGAAGTCGGGGTCGAGCCGGCCTCCTATGCCACTATCAAGCGGCGGTTGCCGGTCTATGCTCGACCGTCGTGGCGGCAGTCGCTGGCCACTGCCAGCGCACGCCATGCCGGGTTGGGGCCGGCCTCACTGGTCCTGTTCGACGTCTCGACGTTGTATTTCGAGACTGATGCCGGTGACGGATTTCGTGAGTCCGGATTTTCCAAGGAGCGGCGCCTGGAACCGCAGATCACCCTCGGGCTATTGACCGACGCGACCGGGTTCCCGCTGACCGTTGAGGCCTTTGAAGGCAACAAGGCCGAGACCGCCACGATGCTGCCGGTCATCAACGCGTTCAAGGCCGCCCATAAGCTCAGCGATGTCACCGTGGTCGCCGATGCCGGGATGATTTCGGAGGCCAATCAGATCGCGCTGCAGGCTGCGGGGTTGTCGTTCATCCTCGGCACGAGGATCCCGTATCTGCCCGACGTGGTGCGGGAATGGCGCAGCAAGCATCCCGATGAGGCTGTCCCTGACGGGTTGGTGTTGACCCAGCCGTGGCCGGCCACCAACAGCGAGAAGGCCCGCGGTATCCCAGATCGGGTCATCTACTACCAGTTCCGCCACGACCGGGCCCGGCGCACCCTGCGGGGGATCGATGAGCAGGTCGCCAAAGCCCAGCGTGCCGTCGACGGGCACGCTCCGGTCAAGCGCAACCGCTACATCCAACTGTCGGGCGCGACCAAGTCGGTCAACCGCCAACTGGAGGCCAAGACCCGCGCGTTGGCCGGGCTGGAAGGGCTACACCACCAATCTCACCAACGCAACGCCGGAGTTCGTCATCGACGCGTATCACCAGTTGTGGCACATCGAGAAGAGCTTCCGGATGTCCAAGCACGACCTGCAGGCCCGGCCGGTCTACCACCACATTCGCGAGTCCATCGAGGCGCACCTGAGCATCGTGGTTGCTGCCCTGGCCGTCAGCCACTGGATCGAACACCAAACCGGGTGGAGCATCAAGAAATTCGTCCGTACTGCACGCCGCTACCGCACCGTTCGAATCAAAGCCGGCGACCAGACCCTCACCGCCGCCGACCCGCTACCCGACGACCTCCACGAAGCCCTCACCAAGATCAGCAGCCGAATTGAACACTAAATTGAGCCAAGTCGGGTCCACTAACACCCGGGTTGCCGAACCTGCGATTTTCCATTATGAGTAAGGCCCACCGATCGAGACTTGGGCCGCCCCCGAGCAGAACAGGGGCGGCCCGATCAACTATTGAGACGCGGACCAAGCGCCATGAAAAATCGAGGTCAGGCTATCTGGACAACCGCTTGTTCAAAATACTGATTATAGGCAAGGTAGACAGGTTTTTTCCCGGTCCAGTCCAGGAACTCTTGGAATGCCTTGAATTCATGTTCCTCGGCTCCCGGATAATTATAAAATTCATCAAATGCGATCACAGTGCCTGACACGATGTTATCGACCAACTGGTCAAAGATCTCTTTCGCGGACGCATAAATATCGCAATCGATACGCAAGAAAGCGATGGGAGTAGATTTCAGAACTTGTTTTTTGAATTGTGGAAGGGTCTCATGGAACATGCCCTTTACCAGGGTTACATTATGAAGAACCGGTGGCATCCACCCCTCGACGTTAACCCGAAAAGTACCTTGAGGGACAGTAATATCGATGCGGGGCCATTGTTCAGGAAGCCCGTCAAAGGAATCGAATCCCCAGATATGTTCCTCTGGATTGAGTGCGGCAATAAAATTGATGGTTCTTCCCGTACACACGCCCATCTCCAAAAATGCGCCGCGCAGCGTAACGTGGTCAGAGCCGAATTTGAGCACTGCCGCGTCTGTGTTTAGAGCCTTTGCATTGTCAAAGTAATTCGTCACCATCGCCCGCGCCGCCTGCGAATCTCGATAGTCTTTATCCATCGGGTAAAAGTTAAGAACCTGGCGCCCTTTGTGCCATTCTTCACTCGCGGTGGGCATCTTTACCAATTGGTCCCAGTTGAAACCGGTGCTATGCGTATGATCTGATGTCATCGACAGTATCTCTTCGTGTCAATCCAAATGGCCACAAGTTCGGCCTATTGTTCGTAGCTTTGATTCGCAACGTGGCCGCCACCGTTCCAGCACATCGGCGATGGCGTCCTTGCTTAGTAGCATCCCGCTCAGCACCGACTGCTCCGCGGCCAGATCCTGCGGCAGGTGCCAAGCCGAACACTCACCCCACCACCATGCCGGTCGACACGACTGACGCCGAGGCGGATCGAAATTCCATGCACCCAACCTCGTTGCTGGATGACGCAGCTTGATTCATCGCCAGCATAGGGGCTTGGCGGACTATTCACGCCGAAATTGTGAAGACTTGACTCATTCGAGACGACGACATCCCCTTTAATGACAGCCCAGGCATCTGGTCAGGCGGGGAAGTCCGGTCAGTTCGCGGCGTCCATCCAACAGCGCGTCCGCCACGTCTATCGACGGCAGCGGGCCGCCCCGCTCCCGAGCCGCACGACGCATTGCGGCCACTGAGGACAGCAGTTCTCCTTGTTCGTTGGCTCGAACGGCGCTAGTTCTCGGTTCCGCCTCGAAAAAGTGCTGAGCAGTTGACTCTTAGAACAACGCCGGATCGGCCAGAACGACGGCCGGCGGCACGTCACCGATGCGTGTCACAACAAAGGGAGTCTTATAAACGTAGCCTTGAAGGCCGCACTCGTTGGTGATAACGGTGTCCGTGGCAACGCCTCGCAGGGTCCCGTCCGCCTGTGGCTGGAATGACCAGCCGGAAGTGGTCATCTGGGCGCCGTTTCCTGTGCTACAGGGCGTGGGATTTAGCAGAGAAGGTGTGTCCTTCCAGCTTCCGTCGATGAACTGGACGACGTCTGCGGCACCCGAGGGTTCCTGCTGGTTGTTGTCGGCGAGGGTGGCCCCGGTGGCGACGCATCGGGCAGACGTACATAACGAACGAAACGCCCACCAGTGAGTCTCTGTTATTTCGCCGCCCGTCGTTGGGTGTCCGTTGACGGTCTGGTGTGTGTTGTCGTAGTCGAATCGATAAGCGCCGTTTAGTACGGGACCTGCGGCAGGCGGCGCCGGGGTGCTCGTCGACGGTGAGGCGGCCACTCCTGCCGGATCAGCCACGGAGACACCGATAGGCCTATCACCAGTGCGGTTCGCTACAAAAGGGACCTGAACCACCTTGCCCTGATTGCCGCACTCATTCGTGAGAACGGTGGTTGTCGAGACGCCTCGGAGCGTCCCGTCGGTCTGTGGCTCCATAGACCTCGCAGTCACCATGGTTTCCGTGCCTGCGACGACTTTTCCGTCGACCCCGAGGCACTTGGGCTCATCATTTTGGAATCGCGGAGCCGTGTCCTGCCAGTGGCCGTCGGCGAAGTGCAGAACGGCACTGAAAGCCGGGGTAAGCATGACTTGCGGGTTGTGTGGATCGAGTTTGGTCCCTGTGGAAACGCATCGTGTGGATGATCCGCAGAGCGAACGATAAGCCCACCAGCTGATGTTGTCGGTGTTGGGCTGCGGGGGGGCCGGACCGCCGTTGTCCGTCCGTTTTGTTGCGTCGTAGACCATGCGATACGTGCCATCCAGTACGGCGCCGGGCGGGGAAGGAGTGGTCTGGTGCTTCTGCTGGGTGATGTAGCCGATGGCGCCGATGACGGCGAGCACGACCAACGCTGTCGCCCCCGTGAGCAGGATCTTGCGCCGCCGGCGTCCCAGAGCTCTCCACCCCGACTTCGTGGGCGTCGGCTGTGCTGTCGCGCTGTGTCGTCCCTCTCGCGCCGATCTGGCGGGCGGCCTGGCGTCTTGCCGCGGGACGCGGGCGGCCACAGCAATAGCGGCCTCGGCGCTGCGATCGCTTTCCGAGTCGGCGGCCCGCTCCTTGAGTGCTGTGGCGAACTGGCGGCACCGGTCGAACCGGTCGGCGGGGTCCTTGGCCAGGGCAGTCGATAGCACTTGATCGAGGTGCGCCAAATCCGGGCGCCGATCGGTGAGCTTCGGTGGTGCTGCGTTGAGGTGTTGGCTGATGACGACGGCCGGGTTGGAATGCGGATATGGCGGCGCGCCCGTGAAAAGGTGAAACGCAGTGGCGGCCAGCGCGTACTGGTCGGCGCTCCCGTCAATGTCCGAGCCCATCAATTGTTCGGGTGCGGAGTAGTCGACCGTGCCCGCGGTGAAATTTATGGCGGTGAGTCCGCTGATCTCGCCGCGTTGCGTGGCTATTCCGAAGTCGGCCAACAGGATTCGTCGTACACCGTCTTCTGGCTCGGTGACCAGGATGTTGGCCGGTTTGACGTCGCAATGCAATACGCCCCGCTGATGGGCGTAGTCGAGCGCGCCGGCTACCGCGGTGACGATGGCGCACACGGCACGCGTCGGCATTCCCGACAGGTACTGGTCTTTGATTAGCTGCGCGGCGTTCCTCGCGTCGAGGTAGTCCATCGCGATCCACAGCTGGCCACCGAACTCGCCGCGATCATGCACCCCAATGATACTTGGGTGGAATAGCGTTGCCGCGAGATCGGCTACTCTGTAGAACCTCTCGCGGAATTCCATGTCCGCTGTCATCGCCTCGGGAAAGATTTTCAACACCTCGCAACGCGGCAATCGAGGGTGCTGGGCCAAGTAGACCTCGCCCATCCCCCCGGAACCCAGCAGGCGCAGGATGGTGTAGCCAGCGAAAGTCGCTCCGCTCACCATCGGCATGCTTCCAACCCCCGTGTGGTGACATTCGTCTTTGGTGACGTGGCCCGATTCGTCGATGGCAGCGTAAACACTTCCGCGCTTACTCACAACATCGGGATTTGTGAAAATTGCCGCAGCGGCCTGTAGCCCACTCGGCCAACTCACGGCGTTCATCCAGCAGCGCATCCACCAGTCGGCGTGGGCGACCCTCAGTTGAATACCTGATCGAGATCGGGGCAATACGCGTCCCGTGTCGCGTCCTTGAACGCAACCATCTGCGCACCCGGCGTCACACCCTGAGCCTGCAACTCGCCACGGACCTTGCGCATCGCGGCCGAAAACGGTGGCTCCACCCCCCACGCAATGCGCGGCAGGTTCCGCAGATCGCAAGTCTCATGTGCGATGCCAATCTCAGCGCCGCGGTCACCGGGGCACACCATGAGCGTTCAGCGCCGCGACGAACTGGTCGTCGGCGCTGTCGGCGTGGGCCGGCGCCGCGGACCCGACCCCAGCGACGGCGGCCGCAATCGCCAAAGTAGTTGCGGCGACAAAATTGCGCGGAACAGCATGCCTTCCAAAACCCCCGTTTGGTGACGTTCTGTTTTGGTGACGTTGCCCGATTCGTCGACGGGAGCCTCAACGCTTCCGCCCTTACTCACACCGGGAATTGTGGAATTCCCGCCCGGCGGTTGTAGCCCAATCGGTCAGCTCGCGGCGTTCATCCAGCAGCGTAACGGTGACGTCTACCGGGTCATACCCGGTTCCGGGGGTGCGTGCTGGGGACGCAACAAACCATTACTCTCGACGAGGCTCAGTCTGCGCGGTCCATACCCGACCATCGAAGTAGCGCATCAAATTCATGTCCTGCTGGTCGGGATACCAGCCAGGCGCCAAACCGCTGGTTACGACTGGCTGTTGTTGCACTACCGGCTGCTCGACAACAGGCCGTTCGGTCCTCGGCCTCGACACCGCACGCACGACTGCAATGACCACCGCAACAATCGCAATGAGCACCAAGATCCAGACAAGCGAATTTACGGCGCTAGAAATCATGAGCCCTGCACCTTCTACTTGGCGGCGGTTCCAATGCACCCCCCATACCCTCACCACATGTCACCGAAACTTGCCGCCCATGCCCCCAAACCGGGCTCGGAATCCAAAGTGCTGTCAACTTCCTGTCAACTCGAGGCGTTCGTCCAGTAGTGCATCCGCCACATCTATCGACGGCAGCGGACCACCCGGCTCCCGAGCCGCACGGCGAAGAGCCGCCACCAACCGCACTTCGGCGTCGATGGTCTCGATGTCGCGCACGCGTCGGAGTCCTTAGTGACGCAGTTGCCCAGGGTGCCCGCGTTGATATCCAGGTCCCGAGCTACCTGGGCGATCGGCTTGCCGGTCTCCCGGATAATGCGGACCGCCCCCTCCCGGAACTCGTGATCGAACTTCCCAATTACCTTTGCCCTGGCGGACTACGATATGCATACCCCTTCAATACGTCGCTGTGGCGAATTGAACTGCGGCCCCTAGCGGTTTTCGCCAACGAGTTTTCAACGACACACCTTCGCCTGCGAGCAAACGACAGCAATCTGCAACAAATTCGTAGGCTTTTGGAACGCTATGGCAACAATTTTGGACAACCCTGGAGTGGCGACAACACGGCGGCCATTAGGGGGTCAGGTGAAGAGGGCAATGATGGGCTTGTCGACGGCAGCAGCCACAGCACTGGCACCCCTCTGCATTCCACCAGCACAAGCACCCGCCGACGATCCCTGTGTCAGCATCACCGATCCCGCTGCCCACCAGGCTTGCATCGACGAATCCCTGCGCGACCAACCCTTGCATGGATACCAGCGCGATTGCCCCTTGCACCGATACCAGTGTGATTGCCAGTCGAGCCCCCTTTACGGACAGGTGGGCCAATTTTGGCGGTGTTGACACGCCAAACCAAAACGCCCAGGTGGTCAAACCCCGCTAGGGAGCACCCGCCCAGGTCAGCCGAGGTCAGCCCATGAAACGGAATCACCCGATAGATCGGACATCTTCTTGACCATCGGCTGACCCATCCAGCAAACAACCCCCAGTGGGGGAGGGGGTAGCCAACCCTTTTGGCCGCGCAACCCAGGCATTGCGACATCTTTTCTACCATCGGAAATGCCCGAGTTGGGTTTGCCGTATATACCCGTATCCAGCAAATCCCCCCACCGGGTGTCTCGTCAGCAAACCCACACCGCAGGCTGCTGTGGATAGCAAATTGCAAAAATTTAGCAAGTTTGATTTACGCGTGACGCGCGTTCGACGTACCCGCTGCGTTCCCATTCTTGGGCAACGTTTTCAGGCACGACTAGTACGTCATCTTTGATGTACGGCTTGTCGTCGTGAACTACGCGCCAGCGGTCAATCACCTTGACCTTTGACCTGCTTGTCAGTCATGTTGTTCTCCCGAATCATGGTCAGCTGGTGGGCAATCCGGAAACCAGGTTGATGGCGCCGGGCCTAGGCGTGGCCAGTGCGAGACGGGTTTCCGCGATGTACTGGTAGATGTTGCTCGACGCCTGCGAGCACGGGTCGAAGAACGTCGTCAGTGCGGGTTCCACCAGATCCCAGATCCAAGCGGCTTAACCCGGTGACTGCCCGGAAAACCCCTCAAAGTTCGCGCTGATCTCCGCCTGCAATTGCCGTGTGAAGTTCTCCACGCACTCATTGATCAGCGAATGAAACGAGTGGGGGTCGCCATAGACGCTCGGAGCGAAGGTCACTGAGCCGACCCAATGAGCATGTACCTTCCCCTCCTCATCGCGCCTCACGGTCACTTCAGTCGAACTCATTTTGTATGTCCTTTCATTCGGTCCTATAGGTTTGGCACATTTTCGGATTTCTACGTCACCTACGGCGTGTCTGGCGGCGATATTGCAGAACTCGTCGAAATCTCACCTCAGCGCGCCAGCCAACTGGCCAACTCTTAAACCGCAGGTCGGCCCCTTTAGCGCCAGATGACGCTAAAGGTATGTCAGTCGGTGTGCTGGTCAAGGAGGTCTGCGGGTTGAGCAGTTCGGCCGCGAGTCGGCGGGCTGCGGCCGCGTCGATCCCTTGGCCTTGGCCGGGTTCCTCGCTGTAGTGTATGGCTGCGGGGCTGCGCGCCCAGTGGCCGTCTTCGATGGTGTCATCGCAGGCGATCCACACGTCGGTGCCGACATCGCGGGTCCCGCCGGCCAGCGGGCCGCCATCGGGGGTGAGGCTGTCCCATTCGGGACCGGTGTCGGGCAGCGCCCAGGCCGGCGGTGTGGGCAGGGCGGTGTTGTCGGTGGTCATGGTTTACCTCTCTTTCGGGTCGCATCGAGGGTTGCACCCGGTCCGACACGTCAGTCTCGCCCGCCGCAGCAGTTTGGAGTTGCTGTCACAACGTTGTCACAACTCATGCGCTACACACCCCCGGCGACACCCACGAACAGATGCGGACGCCGACGGGTACTGGCGGGATAATTCTGCTGGTCAGCAGCAAAATCTGGGACATGTCCGGTCACACGCGACGAACAGGCACGGACACACGCGGACGGCTTCATGCGGACTTAAAATCCGCCCAGCGTCGGTTCGAGTCCGACTGGGGGCACGGTATTTGGGTTGGTCAACGGTGGTTTAGACAAGCGGGGGTTCGATTCCCGGCAGCTCAGACATGTGATGTCTCAAGACATCGGAATAGGTCCGAACCCTCGTTTAGGGTTCGGGCTTTTTCTTTGGGCGTCCGGTTCGGGTTTGGCGGGGTTGGTAGTCGCGGGTGGGGTCCAGTGTTAGCTGGCGGATGAGTTCGCCGGTGGCGGCGTTGATGATCCGGATGTTGAGGTCTTGGATGAGCAGCAGTACGCGGGTGTGGGTGTGGGTTCGTCCGATGCCGATGTGGTGTAGCCGTCCGGCGTGGCGCAGGGTGAGTTTTCCGAATTGGTCGACGCGGTCGGTGCGGACTCGGTTGTGGGTGTCGAGGTGTTCGCCAGGGGTGGCTTTGGGTCGGGCGGTGTAGGCGGTGGCTGGGGTGGCGCGGTGGGGTAGTTCGCGGTGTGGGCGGCGGCGGTTGTAGATGTCGATGAACTCATCGAGCTGGGTCTGTAGTTCGGCGATGCTGGTGGCGTGGGGTTGGGCGGTGAGCCACTTTTTGAGGGTCTGGTGAAAGCGCTCTACTTTCCCGCAGGTGGTGGGGTGGTTGGGGGTGGAGTTGATCTGGGCGACGCCCAGGCGGTGCAGTTCGGTTTCGAAGTGGTTGTGTCCGCCTTTGCCGCCGGCGAAGCGAGTGGTGAAGACCATGCCGTTGTCGGTCAGAGTTGAGTACGGAATGCCATGGTTGGCAACGGCTTTGCGGAATTCAGCCAGGACGATGGGGCCGGTGACGCGACGGTGTGCGGTGACGGAGAGGGCGTAGCGGGCGTGGTCATCGAGCCAGTTGAGGATTTCTACGTGGGTGCCATCAGCCAACCACCAGTGGGTGAAGTCAGCTTGCCAGCGTTCGTTGGGTTGTTCGGCGGCAAAACGGATGTAGGACGATTTCGGGCGCTTCTGCGGGCTGGGTGTAATGAGCCCGGCCGCGGCCAGGTGGCGGTGGATGCTGGGCACCGACACCACTAGGTCGTGGTGGTGTCGCAGGTGCCAGGCGATGGTGTGCGGTCCGTGGTCGAGGCCTTTGCCGGCCAGATCGCGGCGCAGGCCGATGATCAGATCGATGGTGGCTTGCGGTAGTCGGGTCGGGGTGGTCTGCGGGCGCCGTGAGCGGGGCTCGAAGGCGGCCTCACCCTCGAGTCGGTAGCGCTTGACCAGCCTCGAGATCCAACCCTGGGAAACCCCGTACTCCCGGGCAACCGCAGATTGGCTGCGACCTTCGACGATGACGGCGGTGATAACCAGGCGAGCCTTCGATACCCGATGACCGTCTCGCCGCCACCTATTCCGATGTCTTGAGACACGCTATTCGCATGTCCTGAAACCACACACCGGCAGCTCAGACACCGGCAGCTCAGACACCGGCAGCTCCACACCGGCAGCTCCACACCGGCAGCTCCACAACAAAAGATCTGGTCACGGCGCTCGCCCGTCTCGAGCGCGGGACTGGATGCGCGCCCAGGGCCGGGCCTCTTCGAGTTCGAAGGCCAATTCCAGGAGCCGCGCTTCGCGCCCGAAGTCCACATAGAGCATCATGCCGACTGGCATGCCGTTCGCGGATTCGGCCAGGGGCAGTGAGATAGCGGGCTCGCCGGTGACGTTCTGCAGCGGCGTGAACGCGACCCAGTCGCCCAGTCGGTCGATGATCTGCTGATAGTCGGCGGTCGGGTCGAGGCAACCGAGGCGCGGCGTCTCGTCGGCCACCGTCGGGGTCAGCACCGCATCATAGGTGCCGAAGAACCGCGCGGTGCGCCGCCGGGTGGCGCGCAGACGCATGATCGCCATGGGGAGGCGGTGCACGTTGCGGCGAGCATAGCGGTCCAGGCCCAGCGTCAGGTTGTCCAACCGGGTGCGATCGAAGGTGTCGCCGAACGCGCGCCGGATGGCGTGCACCTGTCCCGTCGCCAGCAATGCCCAATACAGCACGAAGTCGACGGGGAAACTGGATGGCACGGGCGGGTTTTCGACATGGTCGACGCGGTGACCGAGCTCGTCGAGCAGGTCGGCGGATTTCAGCGTCAGCTCACGCACTTCGGGGCTGCACTCACGCTCCAGCGAGCGGGTGATGACGGCGATTTTCAGCCGCTGCTTGCCCGCGTGCCTCACGTCGCCGATCGGCGGCAGCTTCGGATGACGCCAGATGCGTTCAGCCTCCCGGTAGAAAACCGCGGTGTCACGCACCGACCGGGTCAGCACACCGTTGGTTAGGAGACGAACCGGCATCCGGCGCGCCTTCTTGTCCAGCGGTAATCGGCCCCGCGACGGCTTCAAGCCCACCAGTCCGTTGCAGGAAGCCGGAACACGGATCGAGCCACCGCCGTCGTTGGCGTGCGCGATCGGCACCGCACCGGCCGCGACGAACGCGCCCGAGCCCGATGAGGAGGCACCGGCGGTGTAGTCGGTGTTCCACGGGTTGCAGACCGATCCCAGTCGAGGATGTTCGGCGGATGCGCTGAAGCCGAATTCTGACAACTGGGTCTTGCCAAGCGATATCAGCCCGGTGGCCAGGTACAGCCGGGTGAAGTCGCTGTCGGTGGCGGCCTGACGCGGCACCCACGCGTCGGTGCCCTGCATCGTCGGCAGCCCGGCGACGTCGATGTTGTCCTTGACAAAAGTCGGTACGGCGGCGAAGAATTCGCCGTCCGAACCTGGCTCCAATGCTTTGGCGCGCGCCTGGTCGAATGCCTGATACGCCAAGCCGTTGAGTGCTGGATTGACCGCTTCGGTGCGCGCGATGGCGGCTTCCACCGCCTCGGCCCTGGTCACCCGACCGGCTTTGATGGCCTCGGCGAGAGCGACCGCGTCGAGTTCGCCGAGGGCGTCGTCGTCGAATGCGTGCACGTGTCGCATACGAGCGACGCTAGCAACGACGACCCCCGCCTGCTCGCTTTCCCCTACGAGCGGTCTTGTCCCTCGGGAGTTTCCGCCACTAAGTCACCTTTGCGGTGGCGGGGGAATCGACGGACTTCGGCTCCTGTTTGGTCAGTCGGACTTCTGCCAGGGCTGGCAGCTATGCGTCAAGAACGCCCTATCACCCGGCTGGATTGCGACTACCTGAGGGCCAGTGCCGATGTTGTTACTGATGATGTGGGTTGGATTGAGACTTTTCAGCCTCGCCCAATAGCAATCGGATTCTCCTTCAGGGTCAGGACCGGCCGAGCGATAGGTGCCCGGCAGAATGTCGGTGCCGACCCGATATGTGCCATCGGTTTCCATGGTCGTTTTGGGGACAGGTGGCGGTGGCGGTGGGAAGGTCACCGTTACTGTTTTAGTCATTACCGGTTGCAGTGTGGACGTCACCGTCATCGTGGGCGCTGTCTGGCTTGAAGCGCCGCAACCTGCGAGAACTATCGCCGCTCCCGCGATAGCAGTTTTCTTCCCCTGCATTGAAGGAGGGTAAGCAGGGGAGTACAGTCCTGATGCCGTTTTCGCGGTGAACGGAAGCCGAAAACCTGCTATTCAGACATCAACCTTCTGCAAAGTGGCCGCGGCAACGTTCAGCGCGCGTCATTCTGAGCGTGCAGGTTGGTCCGCATGGTGAACGCTGGGTCTGGCGTGTTCCCGGTGAATGAGTCCGGCAGATCTGTACCCGGGTTATAGGTCCACCGTTGTGAGAGTTGGGGGCAGAGTGATCTGCAGGAGGTCACATGCCCCGCATGTATCCGGCGACGGTGCGCCGGCAAATCGTTCAACGGCTGCGGTCGGGCGAACCTGTCGGCGTGATCGCAGCCGAGACCGGGATCGCTCAGGCCACCCTTTTTCGGTGGAAGCGCCGGGCGCTGATCGATGCCGGCGTCATCGAAGGCATCCCGAGCATAGAGGCCGACGAACTGGCCGCGGCCCACAAACGCATCGCCGCACTTGAGGCCGAGTTGGCGTTGACTCGGGATGCCTGCGACTTGTTCAACGAGCAGGCGGTGGTGCCCCCAAAACGCCGACGCGCGATCGCTGAAGAGCTGATCGCGCGAGGACACTCAGCCCGATCCGCCTGTCGAATAACGGGATTGGCGCGATCCCTGCTGCAATACCATCGCCGCCGACCGGTACCCGACCGAGAGATTCGGCGGCTGATCGTGGCCGACACCATCACCGAGATCCACCAGCGGTCCCGCGGCACCTACGGGCGCCGGCGAGTCCGTGCGGCCCTGCTGGCCGACTACGAGATGAACGTCAACCTCAAGCTCGTCGACTCGATCATGTCCGAGCACGGCCTGTACGGGCTGCCGCGGCCTGGGCGGCGCATACCCAACCTGATCCGGGTCGCCACCCCAGCTGACCTGGTCAACCGGCGATTCACCGCGACTCGGCCCAACGAGTTGTGGTGCACCGACATCACCGAACATCCCGCCAGGGATGGCAAGGTCTTTTGCTGCGCGATCCTGGATTGTTTCTCGCGGATGATCGTGGCCCGCACGTTTTCCACCACACCGACACCGCGCTGGTCAACAACGCCGTCAACATGGCCGTCGCGGGCAGAAACCGCAGCGGCCCAACGATTCTGCACGCCGACCACGGCACCCAATTTACGTCATGGAGCTTCGGGGAGAACATGCGGCGCTGGGGATTACTGGCCTCGTTCGGCACCGTCGGCGACTGCTATGACAATGCCGCCATGGAGTCGTTCTGGGCCCGGATGCAAGTCGAGCTCCTCAACACCCGCAAATGGGCCACCACCATGGAATTGGCCGCCGCCATGGCCGATTACATCGACAACTTCTACAACGTCGAACGCCGCCACAGCTACCTCGGTAACATCAGCCCCACAGAGTTCGAAACGCTCTGGACGTCCACCTATTCAATCCCTCAGCTCGCATAACCACGGCTCGAAACGGCGGGGACAGATCAGGCTGGTTTTAGAGTCCTGTGGCCCGATGTCGGGCGGGAAGGGACGATGAACACATGGCTGGTCGGAAGCGGCATTCCGCGGAGGACATCGTGCGCAAACTGCGCCGTGCGGATGAGCTGACCGCGGAGGGCAAGACCGGCGAGGAGATCGCCGCCGAGCTCGGGGTGTCGGCGGCGACGCTGTACAACTGGCGCCGCGCCTACGGCGGGATGGACACCGACGCCGCCAAGGAACTCAAGGAGCTCCGCGAGCAGAACGCCCGGTTGAAGCGGCTGCTGGCCGAGGCCGAGCTGGTCAAGGACGCGCTGCGGGAGGTGGCGAAGGGAAAATTCTGAGCCCAGCCGCCAAGCGCCGCGCCGTGGACATGCTCAAGGACGACGTTGAGCATGTCGGAACGGTTGGCGTGCAAAGCAGTTGGGCTTGCCCGCTCCACCTACCGACGGCTGCCGCAGGCGCAGACCCCCGCCGATCCCGACGCCGATATGCGGGCCTGGTTGCGCGCCTACGCCACCAAACACCCGTGCCACGGGTTCCGGCGCGCCTGGGCGGCGTTGCGCTACGACGAGGGCCGTGAGGTCAACAAGAAGAAGATGCACCGGCTGTGGCGCGAGGAGGGCCTGCAGGTGCGGGTCCACAGCCCGCGGAAGCGGGCCGGGGTGTCCTCGATCCCGCCGGTCGGTCGCCGACGCCCCGAAGGTGGTGTGGGCGATCGACTTCCAGTTCGACTCCACCATCGACGGCAAGGCGATCAAGATCGCGTCGATGGTCGACGAACACACCCGGGACTCGCTGCTGAACATCTGTCGAACGCTCGATCACCGCCGAGCGGCTCGTCGCCGAGCTCGAGAAGGTGTTCGCCGCCGCCGGCGGGCCACCGAAGGTGCTGCGGATGGACAACGGTCCGGAGTTGATTTCCCAAGCGCTGCAACGGTTCTGCGAGAACAAGGTCGGCTTGTCCTACATCCCGCCCGGCACCCCGTGGAACAACGGCTACATCGAATCGTTCAACAACCGCCTACGCAAGGAGTGCCTCAACCGCAACCACTGGAACACCCTGTTCGAGGCCCGCGTGGTCATCGGCGACTTCAAGGACGAGCACAACCACCGACACCGCCACTCGGCCCTGGGCTACCGAACACCGGCCGAGTACGCTGCCGCTGCAGCCACACCCACTACCCCGTGGCCTGCAGATCAACTGAATCCGAATCAAAACAACCCGACTCTAAATCCGGGTGGACTCAGTATCGGGGACTCGCCAGGTCCGCGTGCCCGAGCCACGCGGAGATGACCGAGAAGGAAATACCCTGCACTAGACGTCGTCCCCACCCAGTTTTCACCATTCGTTGGACGAAGCGCCCGGGCGGACGGACCCTTGTGTGGATTTCTACTGAGAGAGGAGCATGGCTCGACGGGGCCTCTGGCCCAGAAGGGCACACAAGATTATGGCCAACAAGCTGACGCCGCACTTCGCGGATGTGCAGGCGCACTACGACTTGTCCGACGACTTCTTCCGCCTGTTTCTGGACCCGACCCAGACCTACAGTTGCGCGTACTTCGAGCGCGACGACATGACGCTGGAAGAGGCGCAGGTCGCCAAGATCGACTTGGCGCTGGGCAAGCTGGGTCTGCAGCCGGGCATGACGTTGCTCGACGTGGGTTGCGGCTGGGGCGCCACCATCCGGCGGGCCATCGAAAACTACGACGTGAACGTCGTCGGTCTGACGTTGTCGAAGAACCAGGCCGCCCATGTACAGAAGTTGTTCGACGAGATGGACAGCCCGCGCAACAAGCGGGTGTTGCTGAATGGCTGGGAACAGTTCGACGAGCCCGTCGACCGCATTGTGTCGATCGGCGCGTTCGAGCACTTCGGGCCTGACCGCTATGACGACTTCTTCAACATGGCCCACACCGTCCTGCCCGCTGACGGCGTGATGCTGCTCCACACCATCACCAGCTTGATGGAACAGCAAATGATCGATCGCGGCTTGCCGATTACAGTCGAGCTCGTTCAGTTCTTCAAGTTCATCCTGACCGAGATCTTTCCGGGCGGCTGGACGCCGACCATCGAAAACGTCGAGGAGCACTCGGCGAAAGCGGGTTTCACGCTGACTCGCCGCCAGTCGCTGCAGCCTCATTACGCCAGGACCCTCGACTTGTGGGCCGAGGCCCTCGAGGCGCACCAGGACGAGGCGATCGCGATCCAGTCGGCAGAAATGTACGAGCGGTACATGAAGTACCTGAGCGGGTGCGCCGACTTGTTCCGGATCGGCTACATCGACGTCAACCAGTTCACCCTTGAGAAGTAGGGATTGCGGCGGCTAGCGCCCGCGCAGCGGGAATCCTTCTTCCCGCAGATGATGTCCGGGTACTTACACTTTCGCGCCGCCGCACCCGGAGAGACTCACCTGCATGTGACGCGCCATGCAAGCCACCCGAACGGTGCATCACGGTCCTGCGTCACCGAGGTACGGCAACACCTGCTGCCTCTGGTAAAGCCAGCGTCTTGTCGACCCAACGTTGATCCGCATCCGATCGAGGTCCACTATTTGGTCACCGGGTGAGCCCGTTGTCTGGTGGAGCAGCAACGTCGTGTCGTTCGGGCTTTCGGTGCTGCAGGCCTTGCTGGGGCACAAGACAGCCACTCTCACCCTGGATAGATATGGCCGCCTGTTTCCCGATGACTTAGGTCATATTGCAGATGCTTTTGACACTGCTGCGGACGCTCTGCGGACGGCATCACCACTGAAGCTGATCAAATTTCACTGATAGACCCATCTAGCTGGTGATTTACGGTGCCCCCAGTCGGACTCGAACCGACACTGGACGGATTTTAAGTCCGCTGCCTCTGCCAATTGGGCTATGGGGGCCCGGCGGCGAATCTAGCGCGCGGACGTTGAATCCGGGACATCGCCTCCCGCTCGAGATAAGCGAAATCTGCAAGATGCGTTGCCGACGGGGGACGGCTAGGATCCGCGCCCCCGCGCCCTAACCACGGTATTCCGTCCGATGACAGATCACATCACTATGTCGCGCGACAGGACCGTGTTAAAACTACCGCCCTCTTCGTTAAGAAGCCGTAAACGGCTGTCACCCCGGCCCTTTCGGCCGGGACCGTGGACTCGTGGGTCGTTAGTGTTACGCCAACGCACAGGGGCTGTTACGCGAACACACAGGTCGACCAACACATGGGGGTCGACTCGTTCCAACACTAGGAGCAATAGATGTCTTTTCTGACAACACAAACTGAAGAGATGCTAGCTGCGGAGCAGCTGCTGTCGGGTATCAACACCAACCTGGCGGCGCAGAACGCGGGCGCGGCGGCGGCGACCACCGTCATCGCTCCCGCGGCCGCCGACCCCGTATCGATCCAGCAGGCGACGATCTTCTCCACTTACGGCACGACGTACCAGACGATCGCCACCGAGGCGCAGACGCTGCTGGAACAGTAC
The DNA here is from genome assembly GCA_963820045.1 of uncultured Actinomycetota bacterium. GTDB lineage: Bacteria > Actinomycetota > Actinomycetes > Mycobacteriales > Mycobacteriaceae > Mycobacterium. The sequence continues at coordinate 331,739 of CAWFYN010000003.1, read as the reverse complement.
GCGCAAACCCTGGGCATCAGCTCCGGCAGCTACGGCGACACCGAGGCCATCAATGCGAGCCAGGCCGCGCTTTCGAGCGCCGCGTCTCCCGGCTGCCGCCGCTGCCACGCCGTCAAACACTCCCCTCGACTTCCTTGCGTATCTCCTCGGTAGCACCGGCAATGGCACCAACCCGAGCATGCTCGGCGGGATCTTCGGCCTCTCCAGTAACGGCGCCAACATCTTGAACATCGGTACTGGCAACTGGGCCTCCGCCGGTTCCGACCTGCTCGGCCTGGCCGGTGGTGGTCTGCTCGACACCTCCGCCGCCGACGCCGCCGGTTCCGCCGCCGACGCGGCGGGTCTCGCCGACACGACGGCGCCCGATGGCCGGTGGCGGTATAGCCGGGATGGGCGCGATGCCGATGGCCGCGGCGGGGCAGGCGACCATGGTCGGCAACCTGTCGGTGCCGCCGAGCTGGGCCGGCTCGGCCACCCCGGTGGTCGGCACCAGCGCCGCACCGCTGCGAGACCGTGGGCTGGACCGCCGCCGCACCGCAGGCCGGCGACGGGGGGCATCATCCCGGGGATGCCGGGAATGGGCGCGGCGGCGCGCAACAGCGCCGGCTTCGGCGCACCACGCTACGGCGTCAAGCCGATCGTCATGCCGAAACCGACGGCCGTCTAGCCCTCGGCCACTTCCTCAACGACGTCAAATTCCAAAGACAAAGGGAACAGGAAACACAAATGGTTCTTGACTTTGCAGCAATCCCCCCGGAGATCACCTCCTCGCTCATGTACGCCGGTGCGGGCGCCGCGCCGCTGATGGCCGCCGCGACCTCCTACGCCAACCTGGCCGCAGAGGTGAGCGCCACGGCCACCCAGTGGGAGTCGATCGTCTCGTTGCTGACCGGCGAGCAGTGGACGGGAGGCGGGGTCGGCGGCGGCGGCGGCCGCGGCCCAGCCCATCATCGCCTATCTGACCGAGACCGCGGCGACGCTCGAGCAGGCGGGCGCGCAGGCCACGGCTTCGGCCGCCGCTTACGAAGCCGCGTTTGCGGCGACGGTGCCCCCGCCGTTGATCGCGGCCAACCGGACGTTGCTGGCCACGCTCGTCGCGACCAACTTCCTGGGGGTCAATTCGGCCGCGATCGCCGCGACCGAAGCGCAGTACGCCGAGATGTGGGTCCAGGACGCCACGATGATGGCCACCTACCAGGTCGCCTCGGCGGTGGCCGGGGTACTGACCCCGGTGACGCCACTGACGTCGACCACCAACCCGGCGACCGCCGCGGCCGCCGACAGCGCCGCCCTCGGCGCGGACTCGACGGCCGGCACGGTCCAGGCGTTGGCTGCCCGACTCGCCGCGGCGCCCTTGGCCGCCGCCCCCACCCTCCCCGTTCCAGACCACGGGCCTGCTTTCGCTCGATCGACAACTTCCTCGGCACGCCGTCCGTCCTGAACGCCATCAACGGCGCGGTCAACACCGGGGCCTGGTTCACCATGAACGCCATCCCGACGGCCGTTTCGCTCGGCCACACGCTCGGCACGGTGCCGTCGATCCCGTTCGCCCTCACCGACTCGGTCACGCCGCTCGCCGGTGGGATGGTGCCAGGCACCATGGTGGGCTCGGTGTCCGGCGCGGGAGCGTCGGCGGCCCTGGGCGAGGCCTCCGCCGTCGGCGGCCTGTCGGTGCCGGCCGGCTGGAATGCGGCCGCCCCGGCCTCGTTGGCTTCCTCCACCGCTCCCCTCGCGGGCTCGGGGTGGACGGCCGCGGCCGAGGCGGAGCCGGTCGCGGCGATGCCCGGCATGCCGGGAATGGCGGCGGCCGCCAAGGGCGCCGGCGGCTACGGCGCGGGGCCGCGGTACGGCTTCAAGCCGATCGTCATGCCCAAGCAGGTTGTCGTCTGATGTCGGGATTACCGCTACGGGAAATAAGGGGGTACATGTCACCCGTTTGAGGCGATCAGTTAACCGGTAGGCCGTAATCTGTCCATAACGCGGCCACCACCGCATCAATTACAAGTGTTAAGACTTCGACACTGAAGGCTTGAAGGATAAGGAGAAGGGCAACATGGCAACACGTTTTATGACCGACCCGCACGAAATGCGGGCCATGGCGGGCCGCTTCGAGGTGCACGCCCAGACGGTTGAGGACGAGGCCCGCAAGATGTGGGCGTCCTCGATGAACATCGCCGGCTCTGGCTGGAGCGGTCAGGCGCAGGCGACCTCGTACGACACCATGGGTCAGGTCAACCAGGCCTTCCGCAACATCGTCAACATGCTCCACGGAGTGCGCGACGGACTGATCCGCGACGCCAACAACTACGAGCAGCAAGAGCAGGCCTCGCAGCAGATCCTCGGCAGCTAGCCGCCGAAAACCACTGCCGTCCAACACTTCTAAGGAGCTAAGCAATGACCATTAACTACCAGTTCGGAGATGTCGACTCGCACGGCGCCCTGATCCGCGCCCAGGCCGCGTCGCTGGAGGCCAGAGCACCAGGCCATCGTTCGTGATGTGCTTGCTGCCGGTGACTTCTGGGGCGGCGCCGGTTCGGTCGCCTGCCAGGAGTTCATCACCCAGTTGGGTCGCAACTTCCAGGTGATCTACGAGCAGGCCAACGCCCACGGGCAGAAGGTGCAAAGCGCCGGCAACAACATGGCCAGCACCGACAGCGCCGTCGGGTCCAGCTGGGCCTGACACCGCGTTTTCACTCAAAGGGCCCGCACACCACGGTGTGCGGGCCCTTTGAGTTTTCGGAAGCTCTGCGCCCCTGGACTATCCGGCCACCGGCGAACGCGGGATGAGTGAGGGACGGAACCCGACGCGATGAACCGCGCCGTCGGACTCACGCCCAACCATCCCCCCCAGTGGCAGTTTCGAGATGCCCGTCGCCGGCGACGCCGCCGGTGCGGCGCCCCACCCAGCCGGCGTGACGTTGGCATCAAGGGCGGCGGGCAGCGGCGTCACCGACGACGCCGCGTTGGCCCAGCCCGGTGGCACCGACAAGGTTCCGAGCGAGGCTCCTTGACCAACGCCCGCCGACGCGCCTTCGCCCAGGCCACCGATCGGCCCGAGGGTTCCCAGGCCACCCAGAGCTTGCGGGCCTTCGAAGCCGGGAACTCCCTCCGCCCCCAGGATCGAACCCGCACCCTCCATATCGAGAGCCAGGCCTCGGTAATCGAGCCCCAACCCGTATAGGTCTATACCGACGCCGCCTCCGTCGGCGCCGAAGCCCGCCGCGTCAGACCCCAGCCCGGCCACGTCGGAAAACAGCCCGGCTGCCTCGCCGCTGCCGGCAGCCCCACCGAGAGCAGACGCCAGACCGGACGCCGCCCCCGCACCAGTGCTGGCGCTCTTGGTGGCACTCTTGCCCGACACGCTGGTCAGACTCGACAGCGCACTGAGAGGGGTCGACGCCCCCGTGGTTCCCAGTGATGCCTCTGTGCCTATCGCTGCTTGCGACAGGCCGGTGCTCGATGACGACCCGGGGGTCGACAAACTCTGCAGAGTTTGCGGCACGGCGGACATCACCTGCGAGGACGCCGTCTGGGCGTTGCTTCCGGCCTGAGTTGCGGTCGCCTGGGTCACCGCGCCGGCTTGGCCGGCGACCCCGCCCGGATTGGTCGTCTGCGGCGGCGGCGCGAAGGTGCTGAAGGTTGACGCGGACGCCGAGCTGGCGGCGTAGGTGTACATCGCGGTGGCGTCCTGGGCCCACATCTCGCTGTATTCGGCCTCGGTCGTCATGATCGCCGGCGTGCTCTGACCGAGGAAGTTGGTCGCGATCAACGCCATGAGCTGAGCGCGGTTGGTGGCGATGAGCGGCGGCGGCACCGTCATCCCGTACGCCGCTTCGTAGGCCGCCGCCGCGGCGGTAGCCTGCATCGCCGACTGCTCGCACAGCTCGGCGATGGCCCGCAGCCACACCACGTAGGGCGTGACCGCGGCGGCCATCGACATCGACGTCGGGCCCAGCCATTCTTGCGTCAGGGCCGCGGTCACCGACTCGTAGCCGCTGGCGGCCGAGGTCAGCTCGAGGGCCAGCGAGTCCCATCCTGCCGAGGCGGCCAGCAGCGTCATCGGCCCTGGCCCCAGATACATCCGACCGGAGTTGACTTCCGGAGGCAATGCGCCAAAATCCATCACTTTCCTTTTGCTAGTTGAGTTTGCCGAGGCCGCCATAAGGAGACTGCAGCGACAACCGTCGCGTCCGGCGTTGCACGTGCGGGCCGAGCTACGAAAAGCAATTCAATCAGCCAATTTTGGTAACACGACGTAGCGTTGAACTAGCGCGGGTCGGGACTCCGTCGTCCCTTGCCAGCGTGCGGGACCCCCATTGGGCCGCGAGGCATCGCCGCAATACAGCGCCCCGCAATCAACCAAATCCATTCTGGCACGGCCGGTTTGGCGAACACGAGCCGGAAGAGATAGCGCGACCAATCCAACGACTACGCATACCAGTATTTTTGGCGGCTCCGCTCATCTCAAGCTTGCTGGTGCGACACATACCAAACACATATTTGAGTGGCCTTTGATGTGACGCGCCCGACACGAGCACATTTGAGAACTCTATGAACTTCGTGACAGTTGAGTGTGTGGCTTGCCAGAATGGAGGAACATGACCGCAATGTCGGGATACGCGGGCGGCCAGCGCCCTCGCCAGGCCATCCTCGGGCAGCTGCCCAGGATTTACCGCGCCGATGGATCACCGATCAGGGTGCTGCTGGTCGACGATGAGCCGGCGCTGACCAACCTGGTGAAGATGGCGCTGCACTATGAGGGTTGGGTTGTCGACATCGCCCACAACGGGCGCGAGGCCATGGCCAAGTTCGACAAGGTCAGCCCGGACGTGCTCGTGCTCGACATCATGCTTCCCGACGTGGACGGCTTGCGAATCTTGGAGCGCGTCCGCCAATCCGATGCCTACACCCCGACGCTCTTTCTGACCGCGCGGGACTCGGTCATGGACCGGGTGACCGGCCTGACTGCCGGCGCCGACGATTACATGACCAAGCCGTTCAGCCTCGAGGAGCTCGTCGCGCGCCTGCGCGGGCTGTTGCGCCGTTCCGGTCAGCAGACGCCGCCGGCCGCCGAAACCCTGCAAGTCGGCGACCTCCGAGTCGACACCGCCAGCCGCGAAGTGACCCGCGACGGCACATCGATATCGCTTTCCTTGACCGAGTTCGAACTGCTGCGCTTCCTGATGCGCAATCCCCGGCGCGCGCTGAGCCGCAGCGAGATCCTCGACCGCGTCTGGAACTACGACTTCGCGGGGCGCACCAGCATTGTCGACCTGTACATCTCGTATTTGAGGAAGAAGATCGACTCCGGTCGGGAACCGATGATTCACACCGTGCGCGGTGTTGGATACATGCTGCGGCCGCCGGAATGAGCCCGGACCGGGACGCCTTGACCGGGGATCTTCCGCGATGGCTGCCCCACTCCTTGCGCCGCCAGTTGCTACTGGGAGTGCTGGCTGTGGTCAGCGTGGTGCTGGTGACGGTCGGAATTGTCTCGGTGCTGAGCCTGCGCGGATACGTCACCGCGATGAGCGACGCCGACGTCGCCGAGTCCTTGGATGCGTTGGGCCACTCGTACACCAAATACCGCAAGGGCGAACATAATCCGGCTGACGGCACTAAGCCGCTGCCTCAGGCGATGCTGCAGTTCACCGATCAAACGCCGGGAAACCTCATCGTGGTGCTGCACAACGGCGCCGTGATCGGGTCGGCGGTTTTCTCCGAGGCCGAAGCACGACCGGCACCGGCCGACGTGGTCCGCGCCATCGAAGCGCAAGCATGGGCTGACGGACCGCCACGGACCGAAAAGCTGGGCGGCCTCGGGTTCTATCGGCTCGACAGCCACGCCGACGGATCCGACGTGCTGATTGCCGGAGTGTCGCTGAACCTCGCCGACCGCATCATCGCCCGCAAGCAGGTCACCACCACCCTGCTCATCGCGGCGGCGTTGGCGGTCACCGCCGGGCTCACCGTCTGGGTCGTCGGCTACACCCTCCGACCGTTGCGCCGGCTGGCCGGTATCGCCGCGGAAGTCGCGGCCATGCCGCTCACCGACGACGACCACCGGATCAGTGTCCGGGTGCGGCCGCGGGACACCAACCAGCAGAACGAGGTCGGCATCGTCGGCCACACCCTGAACCGGTTGCTGGACAACGTCGATAGCGCGCTGGCGCAGCGCGCCGAATCCGATCTGCGGATGCGGCAATTCATCACCGACGCCAGCCACGAGCTGCGGACCCCGCTGGCGGCGATCCAGGGATACGCCGAACTCACCCGGCAGGACAGTTCGGCGTTGCCGCCGACCACCGAATACGCGCTGGCCCGCATCGAATCCGAAGCGCGGCGCATGACGCTGCTGGTCGACGAGCTGCTCCTGCTCTCCCGCCTGGGCGAGGGACAAGACCTGCAGAGCGAGGACGTCGACCTCGCCGAGCTCGTCATCAACGCCGTGAACGACGCCGCGGTCGCGGCCCCGACGCACCATTGGGTGAAGGACCTACCCGAGGAACCGGTGTGGGTCCGCGGGGATCATGCGCGGCTACACCAACTGGTCAGCAACCTGCTCCACAATGCCCGGGTGCACACCCCGCCCGGGGTCACGGTCACAACCGGAATCACCTGCTACCGCGACGGTCCCGAAGCGCCGTGCGTGGAACTGACCGTCGCCGACGACGGACCGGGCATCGACCCGGACCTCCTTCCCCGCTTGTTCGAACGTTTCGCCCGGGCAGACAACTCGAGGCTCAACGGCTCTGGGAATGGGCTGGGGCTGGCCATCGTCAGTTCGATCGTCAAGGCCCACCACGGCTCCGTCACCGCCGAATCCACTGAGGGCAGAACGGTTTTCCGGGTGCGGATCCCGATGAGCGACGGTCCCGGCGTCGACGCCGTATAGCCGCGCGGCTTCCCGCGTGCAATGGGGCGTTAAGAAACCGTAAAGGTGGACGGCGCCGCCGTTAGAAAAGTGTCAACCAAGGGCCCTAGCCCCGGGGCGCCAGCTAATTTCAAGCTGACCTTGCCTCCGAGGACTGCGCTGTGGCTGACTCGATGAGGTCTTTTCGTATGCACGCGATAGGCGCGGAACGGAGACAAGATGGGCGTATTGCTGTACGTCGTACTCACGGTGGCGGTGTTCGCCGTACTCGGCTTGGTGCAGAAGCTGGTCGAGCGGTTGTGAGTTACGAAAACATCGTCGGCTTGGCGCTTTCCATCCTTCTTGCGCTGTTCCTCGGATGCGCCCTGCTGTTCCCCGAGAGGTTCTAGTGAGCACAACAACAGCGGGAGTGATCTTCCTGCTTGTCCTCATCGCGGCATTGGTCCTCGTGCACGTGCCCTTCGGCGACTACATGTACCGGGTGTACACGTCGGAAAAAGACTCGTATGTCGAGCGGGTGATCTACCGGCTGATCGGTGTTGATTCCCGCTCGGAGCAGTCCTGGGGCGCCTACGCGCGCAGTGTGTTGGCGTTCTCGTCGATGAGCATTCTCTTTTTGTTCGTGTTCCAACTCGTACAGGGCAAATTGCCGCTGCACCTGCATGATCCGGCCACCAACATGACCCCGGGGCTGGCATGGAACACGGCGGTCAGCTTCGTCACCAACACCAACTGGCAGGCCTATTCGGGTGAATCGACCCAGGGCCACCTCGTCCAGATGGCCGGCCTCGCGGTGCAGAACTTCGTTTCCGCCGCCGTGGGCATGGCGGTGGCGATCGCGCTGGTGCGAGGGTTCGCCCGAACGCGCACAGGCGAACTGGGAAACTTCTGGGTCGACCTGGTGCGCACGGTGCTGCGGATCTTGCTGCCGATCTGCGTGGTTGCCGCCGTTGTCCTGATCATCGGCGGCGCGATCCAGAACTTCCACCTGCACGATCAGGTCGTGACCACGCTGGGCGGTGTCCAACAGGCCATCAACGGCGGCCCGGTGGCCAGCCAGGAAGCCATCAAGGACCTTGGCACCAACGGCGGCGGCTTCTTCAACGCGAACTCGTCGCATCCGTTTGAGAATCCGACCGCGTGGACCAACTGGATTGAGATCTTCCTGCTGCTGTGCATCGGATTCTCGCTGCCGCGCACCTTCGGGCGCATGGTGGGCAGCAAGAAGCAGGGCTACGCGATCGCATCGGTCATGGCGACGCTCGCCTCGATCAGCTGGACGATCACGATTTGGATGCAGCTGCAGCACCACGGCACGGTGCCGACCGCCGTTGGGGCGGCCATGGAAGGTGTGGAGCAGCGCTTCGGTGTTCCCAACTCCGCGGTGTTCGCCGCTTCGACCACGCTGACTTCGACCGGGTCGGTCGACTCGTTCCACGACTCCTACACCAGCCTTGGCGGCATGACGCTACTATTCAACATGCAGCTCGGCGAGGTGGCGCCCGGCGGTACCGGATCGGGCCTGTACGGCATGCTGATCCTGGCGGTGATCACCGTTTTCATCGCCGGGCTTATGGTCGGGCGCACCCCGGAATACCTCGGCAAGAAGATCAACCCGCGTGAGATCAAGCTCGCCGCAAGCTATTTCCTGGTCACGCCGCTGATCGTCTTGACCGGCACCGCGATCGCGATGGCACTGCCGGGCGAGCGCGCCGGGATGCTCAACACCGGACCACACGGGTTGTCGGAAGTGCTGTACGCGTTCACCTCCGCGGCCAACAACAACGGGTCCGCCTTCGCCGGAATCAGCGTCAACACCAACTGGTACAACACTGCCCTCGGGTTGGCTATGGTCTTCGGCAGATTCCTGCCCATCGTGCTCGTGCTCGGCCTGGCCGGGTCGCTGGCCAAGCAGGGCATGACACCGGAATCGGTGGGCACACTGCCCACCCATCGGCCCCAATTCGTCGGCATGGTCGCCGGTGTCACGCTGATTCTCGTCGCCCTGACGTTCCTGCCCATGCTGGCGCTCGGACCTCTCGCTGAAGGAATTCACTGATGACCGCGACCACCGTCGACCAGGCTGAGCAGTCGCAGCCCACCAATTCGGCGAATACCAAACGGGTACAAGGCGGTTTGCTCGACCCTAAGATGCTGTGGAAGTCGACGCCGGACGCGCTCCGCAAGCTCGACCCCCGCACCCTGTGGCGCAACCCGGTGATGTTCATCGTCGAGATCGGCGCCACCTGGAGCAGCGTGCTGGCCATCATCGACCCGACCTGGTTCGCATGGTTGACCGTGGTCTGGCTATGGCTCACCGTTTTTTTCGCGAACCTCGCGGAGGCGGTCGCGGAAGGCCGCGGCAAGGCCCAGGCCGAAACCCTGCGCCGAGCCAAAACCCAGACGCTGGCCCGGCGGCTCAAGAACTGGCAGCCCGGCGCGCCCGCCGTCGAGGAAGAGGTCGCCGCGCCGTTGCTGCAGCAGGGTGACGTCGTCGTGGTCGAGGCCGGGCAGGTGATACCGGGTGACGGAGATGTCGTCGAAGGCATTGCCTCCGTGGATGAATCGGCTATCACCGGCGAGTCGGCGCCGGTGATCCGCGAGTCCGGTGGTGACCGCTCGGCGGTGACCGGCGGCACCACTGTGCTGAGCGACCGAATCGTCGTGCGGATCACCCAGAAGCCCGGGGAGAGCTTCATCGACCGGATGATCGCGCTCGTCGAGGGCGCCAACCGGCAGAAGACCCCCAACGAGATCGCGCTCAACATCCTGTTGGCCGCGTTGACGATCATCTTCGTCTTCGCCGTCGCGACCCTGCAGCCGCTGGCCATCTACTCCAAGCTGAACAATCCGGGCGTCCCAGACACCCAGGCACTCAATGCAAATGGCGTCACGGGGATCGTGATGGTTTCGCTGCTGGTGTGCCTGATCCCCACAACGATCGGCGCGCTGCTTTCCGCGATCGGCATTGCCGGCATGGACCGATTGGTGCAACGCAACGTGCTCGCCATGTCCGGACGCGCGGTCGAAGCCGCGGGCGACGTCAATACGCTCCTACTCGACAAGACGGGCACCATCACCCTGGGCAACCGGCAGGCCGGCGACTTCGTCCCCCTCGACGGTGTCACCCGAGAGCAACTGGCCGACGCCGCGCAATTGTCCAGCCTCGCCGACGAAACGCCGGAGGGACGCTCGATCGTCGTATACGCCAAACAACACTTCGGGCTGCGTGCCCGCACGCCCGGCGAACTCGCACACGCCCATTGGGTGGAGTTCTCCGCCGCGACGCGGATGTCGGGCGTCGACCTCGACGGGCACCTGCTGCGCAAGGGCGCGGCCAGCTCGGTCGCCGAATGGGTACGCGGACAGGGCGGTAAGGTTCCCGCCCAGCTGGGCGAAATCGTCGACGGCATCTCCGCCGCCGGCGGCACCCCGCTGGTCGTCGGCGAGAGCCGCGATGGCGAGCCGGCGGTGCTGGGCGTCATCCACCTCAAGGACGTCGTCAAGCAGGGTATGCGCGAGCGGTTCGACGAGATGCGCCGCATGGGAATCCGAACGGTGATGATCACCGGCGATAATCCATTGACCGCCAAAGCGATTGCGGACGAGGCCGGTGTTGACGACTTCCTCGCCGAGGCCACGCCCGAGGACAAGCTCGCGCTGATCAAACGCGAACAAGAAGGCGGCAAGCTGGTCGCGATGACCGGTGACGGCACCAACGACGCACCGGCCCTGGCTCAGGCCGATGTGGGCGTGGCGATGAACACCGGCACATCGGCGGCCAAAGAGGCCGGCAACATGGTCGATCTCGACTCCGACCCTACCAAGCTCATCGAGATCGTCGAGATCGGCAAGCAGCTGTTGATCACCCGCGGAGCGCTGACCACCTTCTCGATCGCCAACGACATCGCGAAGTACTTCGCGATCATCCCGGCGATGTTCGTCGCGCTGTTCCCGGGGCTGGACATGATCAACATCATGCGGCTGCACAGCCCGCAGTCGGCGATCCTGTCGGCGGTGATCTTCAACGCGGTCGTCATAGTGGCGCTGATCCCGCTGTCACTGCGCGGTGTCCGGTACACACCAAGCAGCGCTTCAAAACTGTTGAGCCGCAACCTCTATGTCTATGGGCTCGGCGGGATCGTCGCCCCTTTCATCGGAATCAAACTGATCGACCTGATCATCCAATTCGTCCCAGGGATGTCCTGACATGAAATTCTCGAATTTTGTTCGCATGCACTGGGCGGCCTTTCGCGCGCTGCTGGTGCTGACCGCGATCACCGGTCTCGCCTACCCGGTGTTCATCTGGCTCGTCGCGCAGATTCCGGGATTGCACGACAAGGCCGAAGGGTCGATTCTCACCGTCAACGGCAAACCAATCGGCAGCCGCCTGATCGGTCAGCTGTTCACCGACTCCGGCGGCAACCCGCTGCGCCAGTACTTCCAGAGCCGCCCCTCGGCGGCCGGCAACGGCTATGACCCGCTGTCGTCAGGTGCGAGCAACTTGGGTCCGGAAAACATCGTCGACACCCCCGCCGATCCGGCGCAACTGGCAGCCGGCAAGTCCGCTACGGATGCGGGCTTCAAGCCGAGCCTGCTGACGCAGGTGTGCACGCGCAGCGCCGCCGTGGGCCAACTCGAGGGGGTGGACGGCTCCCGCCCGTTCTGCACCGGCGGCGGTGTGGGTGCGGTGTTGTCGGTGATCGGACCCCGCGACGCCCGCGGAAAAGTCGTCCACCCCACCCGGGTGGTCAGCGTCAACGAGCCATGCCAGTCCACGCAAACGCCGTTCCTGGCCACGTACGAAGGCGTGCGGGTCGAGTGCGCCAAGTACGGCGAGGACTACTCGATCGGTCAAATCGTTTCGATCCGCGGCGCGGCACCCGCGGACCCGGCCGTGCCCGCCGACGCGGTGACCGCAAGCGGCAGCGGCCTCGACCCGAATATTTCCCTGGCCTACGCCGACCTTCAAATCACGCGGGTGGCCAAGGCCCGGCATGCCAGCCCCGATCAAATACGTGCGGTCGTTGCGCAGAGCCAAAGCGGTCGCGCTCTAGGCTTTCTCGGTGAGCCGACTGTCAACGTGCTGCAACTCAATCTGCAACTTGACCGCAGGTACCCGGTCACAAGCTAGCGCTAAGGAGGGATGATGGTTGACGTGAGTGTAGTTGACCACCGTCCCAAACGTGGCGAGCTGCGCATCTACCTTGGCGCGGCGCCCGGGGTGGGCAAGACCTACGCGATGCTGGGCGAGGCGCATCGCCGGCTGGAACGCGGCACCGACGTCGTGGCCGGCGTGATCGAAACCCACGGCAGGGCGAAAACCGCTGACCTGCTTGAGGGGATCGAGTTCGTTCCGCCGCACTACATCGAATATCGCGGCAGTACCTTTCCCGAACTCGACGTGCCGGCCGTGCTGGCGCGCCACCCCCAGGTGGTTTTGGTCGACGAACTCGCTCACACCAATACACCCGGCAGCAAGAACGCCAAACGATGGCAGGATGTCGAGGAACTGCTCGATGCCGGGATCACCGTGATCTCCACCGTCAACGTGCAACACCTGGAGAGCCTCAACGACGTCGTCGCCCAAATCACCGGCATCGAACAAAAGGAGACGATCCCCGATTCCATCGTCCGGCAGGCTGCGCAGGTCGAGCTGATCGATATCACGCCGGAGGCGTTGCGCCGCAGGCTTTCCCACGGCAACGTGTACGCGCCGGAAAGGATCGACGCCGCGCTGTCAAACTACTTCCGCCGCGGGAACCTCACCGCGCTACGGGAAATAGCGTTGTTGTGGCTAGCGGACCAGGTGGATACCGCGCTGGCCAAATACCGTGCGGAGAACAAGATCACCGACACGTGGGAGGCGCGCGAGCGCGTCGTGGTGGCGATCACCGGTGGTCCGGAATCAGAGACCTTGGTGCGACGGGCATCCCGGATCGCGTCGAAGTCCAGCGCCGAACTCATGGTGGTGAATGTCATCCGCGGTGATGGTCTGGCCGGCCTGTCGCAGTCCCGGATGGCCAAAGTTCGTGAGCTGGCGAACAGCCTCGATGCTTCCCTGCATACCGTGGTTGGTGACGACGTGCCCACGGCCCTGCTGGATTTCGCCCGGGAAAACAATGCGACACAACTGGTGATCGGCACCTCTCGCCGGCCTCGGTGGACGCGCATCTTCGAGGAGGGCATCGGCCAGACGATCGTCGAGCACTCGGGAAAGATCGACGTGCACATGGTCACGCACGAGGAGTCCAAACGCGGATTTCGGGTAGCGTCGGTATCGCCCAACGAACGGCGGGTGGCCTCATGGCTGGCGGCCGTCATCGTGCCGTCGGCCATCTGCGCGGTGATCGTGAATGCGCTCGACCCGTATCTGGGCACCAGCGGCGACAGCGCGCTGTTTTTTGTCGGAGTGGTTGTCGTGGCCCTTCTGGGAGGTGTTGCCCCGGCTGTGGTTTCGGCGGTGCTGTCCAGCCTGTTGCTGAACTACTTCCTGACCGCCCCCCGCCACACTTTCACCATCGCCGAACCGGATGCCGCGGTCACCGAACTGGTGCTGCTGCTGGTCGCGGTGGCCGTCGCGGTGCTGGTCGACGGCGCGAACAAACGTACGCGGGAGGCTCGTCGTGCCTCCCAGGAGGCCGAGCTGCTGACGCTGTTCGCGGGATCGGTGCTGCGCGGCGCCGACCTCGAGACGTTGCTCGAGCGGGTGCGCGAGACCTACTCGCAGCGCGCGGTCAGCATGCTGCGCGAACCCAGCGAGCAAGATCGCGCGGATGGCAAGAAGAGCTACATCGTCGCCTGCGTGGGCAACGACCCCTGTGTCGACGTCGATTCCGCCGATACCGCGATCGAGGTCGGCGACGACGAGTTCTGGATGCTGCTCGCGGGCAGGAAGCTTTCGGCGCGCGACCGCCGGGTGCTGAGCGCGGTTGCCAAGCAGGCCGCGGGTCTGATCCGGCAGCGCGAGCTGGCCGAGGAAGCCAGCCGGGCCGAGGCGATCGTGCGGGCCGACGAGTTGCGGCGCTCCCTGCTGTCAGCGGTCAGCCACGACCTGCGGACGCCGCTGGCGGCGGCCAAGGTAGCGGTGTCCAGCCTGCGCGCCGAGGACGTCGCCTTTTCCCCTGCGGACACGGCGGAACTGCTGGCGACCATCGAGGAGTCGATCGACCAGCTGACCGCGCTGGTCGGAAACCTGCTTGATTCGTCGCGCCTGGCCGCCGGGGTGATACACCCGGACCTGCAGCGGGTGTATCTGGAGGAAACGGTGCAACGGGCGCTGATCAGCATCGGCAAGGGCGCCACCGGTTTCTACCGATCCGCTATCGATCGGGTCAAGGTGGACGTGGGTGATGCCGTGGTGCTGGCGGACGCCGGGCTATTGGAACGCGTCCTTGCCAACCTGATCGACAACGCGCTGCGATATGCACCCGATGTGGTCCGGGTCAACGCCGGACGCGTGGGCGATCGCGTCCTGATCAACGTCATCGACGAGGGCCCCGGCATCCCGCACGGCACCGAGGAGCAAATCTTCGAAGCGTTTCAGCGGCTCGGCGATCACGACAACACCACCGGGGTGGGCCTGGGCATGTCGGTGGCGCGGGGCTTCGTCGAGGCGATGGGCGGCACGATTCAGGCGACCGACACGCCGGGCGGTGGACTCACCGTGGTGGTGGATCTGCCTGTGCCGGAACCGATTGGTGCGCGATGACCCGGGTGTTGGTGATCGACGACGAGCCGCAGATCCTGCGGGCGCTGCGCATCAATTTGTCCGTGCGGGGCTACGAGGTGATCACAGCGTCGACCGGCGCCGGCGCGCTGCGCGCCGCCGCCGAGCACAAACCCGATGTGGTGATCCTCGACCTGGGTCTGCCCGACATCTCCGGAATCGATGTGCTGGCCGGGCTGCGGGGCTGGCTCACCGCACCGGTGATCGTGTTGTCGGCGCGTACCGACTCGTCGGACAAGGTCGAGGCCCTCGACTCCGGGGCCGACGACTATGTCACGAAACCCTTTGGCATGGACGAGTTTTTGGCCCGGCTGCGGGCGGCGGTCCGCCGCAACACCGCCGCCTCCGAATTGGAGCAGCCGGTGATCGAGACGGACGCCTTCACCGTCGACCTGGCCGCCAAGAAGGTCACCAAGAACGGCGCCGAGGTCCACCTCACCCCGACCGAATGGGGGATGCTCGAGGTGCTGGTCCGCAATCGCGGCAAGCTGGTCGGCCGCGAAGAACTCCTCAAGGAGGTATGGGGCCCGGCGTACGCCACCGAAACGCATTACCTGCGCGTGTATTTGGCGCAGTTGCGGCGCAAGCTCGAGGACGACCCGTCGCAGCCCAAGCACTTGGTGACCGAATCGGGCATGGGTTATCGCTTCGACGCGTGAGCGGCGGTCACATCTGTCACTCGTGCCTCGCCGCCGGAGGAATCGACGATGTGCCCGCCTCACAGCGACAACGCGCCGCCTCACGCAGTGCCAGCACGCGCTGATGGATTCGGTGTTCGGTGGAGCGCGGGATGTACCTCGGTCCGTAGCGGCCGCGGCCCATGCGACGCACTCTGTCTCGACCGATCTCCCAACGCAGGGCGTCCGAAATGACCTTTGATGCCCTGCCGCGAATGTGAAAGCCCTGCCCGGCCAGCGCATCGATCATTTCGCCGATGGTCGCCTGCCCATGGTGGGCGAGGTGCATCGTTAGCGCGTAACGCAGCTCGATCCCCTGAAGATTCATTGCCGCACCATCGCATACCGGTGTGACACCCCGGAGTTGTCGCTGTGAGGCGGGCACATCGCCGATTCCTCCGGCGGCGAGGCGCGAGTGACTCGTGTGGCGACTGTGACTACCCCGCGATCGACAGCACGATGCCGTCCAGGATGTCGTGCTCGCTGACGGTCAATTCGTCGATGCCGGCGCGGGCGCCCAACTCGCGCGCCAACTCCTCGACGACGATCGCGCCACCGGCGATCACGTCGGCCCGTCCCTCGTGCATCGGCGGTAGCGCCGCGCGCTGGGATCGCGGCATGGCGATCAGCTGCTCGCACACTGCCAGCAGATCGGGGAAGGCGACGCGCGAAAGATGAATGGCCGCAGAATCATACGTCGTCAAGTCGTGAGCCAGCGCCGACAACGTCGTCATCGTTCCGGCCAGCCCGACCCAGGTCCGCGCGCCCTGGACGGGCACCACCGCCAGCGCAGCGTCGAGCCGCTCGCGCACCACCGCGCGCGCCGCCGCCACCTCGTCGGGCGTCGGCGGGTCCGAGTGCAGGCAACGCTCGGTCAGCCGCACGCACCCGATGTCGGCCGAGTAGCTCGCCACCACCGCATCCCCGCCGAAGACAATCTCGGTAGAGCCGCCGCCCAGGTCGACAACGACGAAAGGGCCTGCCGCAGCATCCAATTCGCCGACGGCCCCGCGGAACGACAGCGACGCCTCCTCGGCGCCGGTAATCACCTCCGCCGCCGCGCCCAGTACGTCGGCCGTCATCGCAAAGAAGACATCGCGATTCGCGACGTCGCGAGCGGCCGATGTGGCCACCATCCGCACCCGCTCGGCGCCGTGCCGCTTCACCAGAGCCGCGTAGTCGGTCAACGCCTCCCGGGTCCGGGCGATCGCCTCCGGCGCGAACTGGCCCGTCGCGTCGACACCCTGACCCAGGCGCACGATGCGCGTTTCCCGATGTACATCGCGCAGCCGGCCGTCGCTCGCATCGGCGATCAGTAATCGAATCGAGTTGGTGCCGCAGTCGATTCCGGCGAGTCTGCTCACCACTGCCCCGCCACCAGTACGTCGGCCATTGCCCGCTCGGGGGCCAGGATCGCCAGCGCCTCATCGCCGAGCGGATTGCAACCGGGCCCCTTGGCCAGCGAGTGCGCGATCAGCACGTGCAGGCACTTGACCCGGTCCGGCATTCCTCCCCCGGAAAACGTGGTCCCCAGCGGCTCGATCGCATCCCGTTCGGCTAGATACGACTCGTGGGCCCGCCGGTACGCGGCCGCCAATTCGGGGTCGTGCCGCAACCGCTCGGTCATCTCGCGCATCAACCCCGTCGTCTCCAGCCTGCTCGCGGCCGCGGTCAGCACCGGATGTGTCAGGTAGTACAACGTCGGAAACGGCGTGCCGTCCGGAAGTTTCGGTGCGGTCTTCACCACGCCGGGCTCACCGCTGGGGCAGCGGTAGGCAATCTCGAGCACGCCGCGCGGCTCACGCCCGAGCTGACGTGCCACGGCCTCCAGGTCGGCACGATCAACCACCGGGCGCCGTGGGGTTCGGTGCGGCCGGCGGTACGGGACCGGGTGGTCCCGGGGGCGGGACTTCCGACGGGGGCACAGCCGCCGGCGGCAGGTGCGGCGCGTCGGCGATGGTGTGCCAAAGCGACGTGTACCAGGGATCGGTGTTGGCGGGTTTCGCCGCCTGGCCCCCCGGCTCGGTGGGAGTCGCCGCCGTCGGCGGAAGCTGAACCTGGAACGGGATGTCGCCCGGCTTCACGAAGCCGAGCCGCTCGCGGGCCTGCGCCGCGATGTAGGCCGGGTCACCGAGTTTGGCCTTTCTCTGCTCCAGGTCGGCGATCTGACGGCGCAGCGCGGCTTCGCTTGCCGTCAACTGATTCATCTCGGTGCGCTGGGCGAAGTAGGTGCGTACCGGGCCGGCGATGGTCAGCGTCAGCACGCAGATGACCGCGGCCAGCACCGCCGCCCGTCGCGCGGTGAAACCGAGCCGCTGCTCGGACCGCTGCTCGACCGATTCGACGGCCTGCCGTTTGATGGGCTCGACCACATGCTCGAAAACCGATCGCGCGCTGGCCTGCTTCGCGGTTTGGGACGCCTTGGTGGACGGCTTGGTAGAGGGCTTGCCCGTGCGGCGACGACGGACCGGATCACCGGCTTTCCCCGGCCGCGATGCCGGGGAGCGTCGTTTCGGATCCGGCTTGGCGGGCAAGCTATTTGGCCTCCGGCGCATACCGCGGGAACGCCAGATCGCCTGCGTAGCGGGCGGCGTCGCCCAGCGCCTCCTCGATGCGCAGCAGCTGGTTGTACTTAGCGACACGCTCGCTGCGGGCGGGCGCGCCCGTCTTGATCTGTCCGCTGCCGACGGCCACCGCGAGGTCGGCGATCGTGGTGTCTTCAGTCTCACCGCTGCGGTGGCTGATCATCGTGCGGTAGCCGCTGTGGTGGGCAAGCGCGACGGCGTCGAGGGTCTCGGTCAACGTCCCGATCTGATTCACCTTGACCAGCAATGCATTTGCCACACCCTTTTCGATGCCCTCCTCGAGGCGCTCGGGGTTGGTGACGAAGATGTCATCGCCGACGATCTGAACCTTGTCACCGATCGACGCGGTCAGGGCCGCCCAGCCATCCCAATCGTTTTCGTACAGCGGGTCTTCGAGCGACACCAGCGGATAAGCGCCCAGCAGGCCAGCATAGAACTCTGTCATCTGCTCCGCCGTCCGTGACTGGCCCTCGAAGGTGTAGCCGTCAGCGTCATTATGGAACTCGTTAGCGGCCGCGTCGATCGCCAACGCCACGTCGGTACCCAGCTTGAATCCCGCCGACTCGATGGCCGAGCTGATCAGATCCAGCGCCGCCTTCGTGCCGGCCACGTCCGGGGCAAAACCGCCCTCGTCACCCAGGCCGGTGGACAGCCCCTGCTTCTTGAGCACGGCTTTGAGCGAGTGGTACACCTCGGCACCCCAGCGCAGCGCCTCGACGAAGCTGGGTGCGCCGATCGGCGCGACCATGAACTCCTGAATGTCGACGGCGGTGTCGGCGTGGGCGCCGCCGTTGAGGATGTTCATCATCGGCACCGGCAGGATGTGCGCGTTGGGCCCACCGAGATAGCGGAACAGCGGCAGCGCGGCCGAATCGGCGGCGGCCTTCGCGACGGCCAGCGACACGCCCAGGATCGCGTTGCCGCCCAGCCGGGACTTGTCGGGGGTGCCGTCAAGGTCCACCAGCGCCTGGTCCACCAACCGCTGATCGTCGGCGTTGAGCCCGATCACCGCCGGGCCGATCTCGTCCAGGACGGCCTGTACGGCCTTGCGCACGCCTTTGCCGCCGTAACGCTCACCGCCGTCGCGCAACTCGACGGCCTCGTGCTCACCGGTCGACGCGCCGGAAGGCACCGCCGCGCGGGCAAACGTCCCGTCGATCAGGGCGATCTCGACCTCGACCGTCGGGTTACCGCGGGAATCGAGGATCTCGCGGGCCCCGACCTGCTCGATAATCGGCACTGAATCTCTCCTTGCGTTCCTGGCTGGTGCCGGCCTCGGGCCGCCGTTTGCGTGAAGCCTGATCCATCCTGCTACAGCGGGTGACCCGCCGCGTAAGCGGTCGCCCAGTCGCGCACCGCCCGCGCGTAGACGCCGGAGTTGTTGTAGGCCCGCAGCGCGGTTATCCAGCCGCGCGGTGTCGCCAGATCCTTTCCCCGCCAACACAGGTAACCGGCCGCCGCCAGCGCCGCATCGTCGATGTTGTCCGGGCTGACGCGGCCGTCGTTGTGGGCGTCGACACCGTACAGCCGCCAGGTCTCCGGGATGAACTGCATCGGCCCCATGGCCCGCACCACCCCGTCGTCCGTCGTCTCTTCCTCGCTGTCGACGATGCGCAGTGTGCCGCCGCTGCCGTCCAGGCGGACACCACGGATCGGGGGGCTCACATCTCCGTTGGGCGCCAGCCGCGCGCCCCGGTAGGTGCCGTGGTGGCTCTCGACCTGCCCGATGCCCGCCAGCGTGGTCCACGCGATGTGGCACTTCGGGTTCTCGACCTCGGCGACCCGGGCGGCGTACGCGTAGGCCTCCAGGGCGATGACCGGGATCTCCGTCGTCGCGGACCGCTGCTCGGCCCAGACCCGAAGCTGGTCCGCGGGCCGTCCGCTGCCGTGCGTGTTGACCGGCGGCACCGGGGCCCCGGCAGGCGGCGGGACCCCCTCCGGAATGAAGAGGCTGAGCTGCCACGTGCAGCTGGAGGCCAGCAGCATCGCGGTCGCGCCTATCACGGCGGCCGCGCGCAACCATCGCCTCGGCGACACCATGCTGGTTAAAGCTCCCTCAGACTCCCCTGCACCAACTTCCGCACCACCATCGTCCCATGGGTGCCGGTGCAGCCCGGCCGCTTCGGGGCCCCAGCGCACAATCATGTCGCGTGTCAGGTGTCACCGGCCGCAGCGTCCACCGCGGACTCATCGGCCGGCTCGTCCACCGCAGCCGGCTCGTCGGCGGGGTCCTCGTCCGACGGCCAGTGCTCACGCCACTCGACTTCGGTGACCTCACCGAGGGGGGACACGTCGAACTCCTCCGGGACCCCGGCGCCGCGGCGCGTCGCGGCGATCGCCCGCTCGACTTCGCGCACCGTGTCCACCAACTCCAGAACCGCGGTGCGCAGCGCGCCTTCCGCGTCACCATCGGCCGACACGGAGATGGAGCTGATTTCGGTCGGGATCAGGTCGGCGGGCAAGCCGGCCTTCTCGGCACGCTGAATCACCTTCTGCGCCAACGCCAATGCCGGTTGACCCGTATGCACATCGTCCATCACGGATTTGCGCGGTTTTTCGGCCGCCTTGCGCTCCTCCCATTGGGCCAGCTGCTCTTCCAGCGAAATGGTCTGACCCGCAAGCACACCCGGAACCCGATTGCCCAACTTCCGCATCAGCGTGACGGCGACGTCGTCGATGGTGAAGGGTAGTTGCGGGGCGTCTTCCGCGATGCGGGCGTGAAAGAGCACCTGCAGCAACACGTCGCCGAGTTCTTCACGCAGCTGGTCGGCGCTGCCGCTGCGGACGGCGTCCAGCAGTTCGTACGTCTCCTCCAGCAGGAATCTGCGCAACGAGTCGTGGGTTTGCTCGCTTTCCCAGGGGCCGGCGGTGCGCAGTTTGTCCATCATCGCGACGGCGTCGACCAGTCGTTCACCGCGCGGCGTCTCGGGCGCGGAGATCAACCGGGCCCCTGCCGCCAGCCGTGCGGTGACCGCGGGATGGTCGGGGTCCGACGACAGCAGCACCGGCGCGTCGTCGCCGGAGTGCACCGGGCGCGCCGCGGGCAGCGACCACGGCACCGCGACGGGCATCTCCTCGGTGTACTGCACCTCTGCCGCTGAGATGTTCGATGGCCTCCACGGGCACCAGCGACGGGCGACGCGGGTCGCACAAGACGACGATCATCGCGCTTGCCGCTCCTCACTTGACATCGCTGCTGGTGAACTCGTTATACCAACATCCGTCTGGGGTTTACCTTGCAGCGCCGTCACCAGATTGGCCACCATCTGCACCAACTCGACATCGCGGATGCGTGCCGCCCCGATGCCGCCGGCGCGCGGGATCGGAACCTGCACGGTCGACGTCGTGGCGCGGTAGCTCGCGGCCGGATACATCCGCTTGAGCCGCACCTGGGCCGAATCGGGCAGCGTCATCGGTGACAGCCGCACGGTCGCCGCCGAGGGGGCCGACACCTCGATGATGCCGGCGCCGCGGCACAACAGCCGCAACCGCGCGACCGCCACCAGGCGCAGGGCCGGTTCGGGCAGCGCCCCGTAGCGGTCGACGAGTTCCTCGACCACCGCCGCGACCTCGCTATCAGAGGCCGCCGCGGCCAGCCGCCGGTAGGCCTCCAGCCGCAGCCGGTCGCTGGCGATGTAGTCCGGCGGCAGATGCGCGTCCACCGGGAGGTCGATCCGCACGTCTTTGGGCTCCTCGGCGGTGGTCACGGTCTGGCCGTCCGCTGCCGCCCGGTACGCCTCCACGGCCTCGCCCACCAGCCGCACGTACAGGTCGAAGCCGACCCCGGCGACGTGCCCCGACTGCTCGATGCCCAGCACGTTGCCGGCCCCGCGGATCTCGAGGTCTTTCATGGCGACCGCCATGCCCGCGCCCAGCTCGTTGTTCTGCGCGATGGTCGCCAACCGGTCATAGGCCGTCTCGGTGAGCGGCGCGTTCTGCGGATACAGGAAGTAGGCGTAACCGCGCTCGCGGCTGCGCCCCACCCGGCCGCGCAGCTGGTGCAGCTGCGAGAGCCCGAAGGTGTCGGCGCGCTCGACGATCAGCGTGTTGGCGTTGGAGATGTCCAGCCCGGTCTCCACGATCGTGGTGCACACCAGGATGTCGTATTCGCGGTTCCAGAATCCCTGCACGGTGCGTTCCAGCCGCTCCTCGGGCATCTGGCCGTGTGCGACGGCCACCCGCGCCTCGGGGACCAGCTCGCGGACCCGGGCCGCCGCCCGGTCGATGGAGCTGACCCGGTTGTGCACGTAGAAGGCCTGCCCGTCGCGCAGCAGCTCGCGTCGCAAGGCGGCCGCGACCTGCTTGTCGTCGTGCGGCCCGACATAGGTCAGCACCGGGTAACGCTCTTCGGGCGGCGTCAGGATGGTCGACATCTCGCGGATTCCGGCCAGGCTCATCTCCAGCGTGCGGGGGATGGGGGTGGCGCTCATGGTCAGCACGTCGACGTGGGTGCGCAGCGACTTGATGTGCTCCTTGTGCTCGACGCCGAACCGCTGCTCCTCGTCGACCACCACCAGGCCCAGCTCCTTCCAGCGGACCGCGGTCTGCAGCAGCCGGTGGGTGCCGATCACGACGTCCACCGATCCGTCGGCCAGGCCGTCGATCACGGCGCGGGACTCGGCGTTGTCGGTGAACCGCGACAGCCCCTTGACGGTCACCGGGAAGCCGGCCATCCGGTCGGTGAACGTCTGCAGATGCTGGTCGGCCAGCAGCGTGGTGGGCACCAGCACGGCTACCTGCTTGCCGTCCTGGACGGCCTTGAACGCGGCGCGCACCGCGATCTCGGTCTTGCCGTAGCCGACGTCGCCGCAGATCACCCGGTCCATCGGGATCGGTTTCTCCATGTCGGCCTTGACCTCGGTGATGGCGGTGAGCTGGTCGACGGTCTCGGTGAAGCCGAACGCGTCCTCCATCTCGGCCTGCCAGGGGGTGTCCGGCGCGAACGCGTGCCCCGGGCTGGCCTGGCGTTTGGCGTACAGCGCGACGAGCTCGCCGGCGATCTCGCGCACGGCGCGGCGCGCCTTGGTCTTGGTGTTCGCCCAGTCGCTGCCGCCCAGTCTGCTCAGCGCGGGCGCCTGCCCGCCGACGTAGCGCGACAGCTGGTCCAGCGAATCCATCGGGACATACAGCCGGTCGGCTTGCTGTCCGCGCTTGCTCGACGCGTACTCCAGCACCAGGTACTCGCGGCGTGCGCCGCCGACGGTGCGCTCGACCATCTCCACGAACCGGCCGATGCCGTGCTGATCGTGCACCACCAGGTCGCCGGCCGTCAGCGCCAACGGATCGACAGTGTTGCGCCGCTTGGCCGCCAGCCGCTTGCCCTCGACGGCGGTGGCCCGGCTGCCGGTCAGGTCGGTCTCGGTGATGACCACCAGGTTGGCGCCGGGGATCACGACGCCGTCGTGCAGCGGGCCCTTGAGAACGCTGACGATCCCCGGTTTGAGCGTGGTATCGGCCGCGCCGGGCTCCAGCATGGCGGCGGGGGTGTCGGAGTCGGCGAGCCGCTCGACCACCCGATGGGCTGTGCCGGCACCGGGGGCGACGACCGCGGCGTAACCGCCGGTCGAGACGTGCGCGCGCAGCATCGCGAAGATGCCGTCGATGTCGTGTTGGTGCCCGCGGGCCGACGGCGCCGACCGGATCTCCAGCTCCACCGCCGACTCGTCGGACAACTGGCTCAACGTCCACCACGGATGGCCCGTCCGCGCCGCCGCGGCGTGCACGTCGTCGAGTTCGGCGAACCCGGATCCGCCGAACTGGGCCACGTCCACGGGCGCGTCGGTGCCCAGCGCCGCGACCGACCACGATGCCTCGAGGAATTCGCTGCCGGTCTTGATCAGGTCGGCGGCCCGGGTGCGCACCTTCTCCGGGTCACACAGCAGCACCGGCGTGCCCTCGGCCAGTTGGTCGGTGAGCAGCACGTGCTCGCCGGGCCGCAGCACCGGCAGCAGCGCCTCCATGCCGTCGACCGCTATGCCCTCGGCCAGCTTGGCCAGCATGTCGGTGACGCTGCCGGTGATGGCGGCCCCGGGCCCGGAGTGGCGGGCGGCGAGCGCGGCGGCCCGTTCCCGGACGTCGTCGGTCAGCAGCAACTCGCGGCAGGCCACCGCGATGACCGTGTCGATCTCGATCTCGGGTATCGAGCGCTGGTCGGCGACGGAGAACATCCGTATCTCGCTGACCTCGTCGCCCCAGAACTCGATGCGGACCGGGTGCTCGGCGGTCGGCGGGAAGACGTCGAGAATCCCGCCGCGCACGGCGAACTCGCCGCGCCGGCCGACCATGTCGACGCGGGTGTAGGCCAACTCGACCAGTCGGGCGACGACCTCCTCGAAGGCGATCTCGCGGCCGACGCTGAAGGTGACCGGCTCCACCAGGCCCAGCTGCGGGGTCATCGGCTGCAGCAGCGAGCGCACGGCGGTCACCACCACCCGCAGCGGCGGACCCAACCGCGCGTCGTCGGGATGGGCCAGCCGGCGCAGCACCGTCAACCGGGTGCCGACGGTGTCGACGCCGGGCGAGAGTCGCTCGTGCGGCAGGGTCTCCCAGGACGGGAAGGCCGCCACGGCATCGCCGAAGACGCCGCGCAGTTCAGCGGTCAGGTCATCGGCTTCACGCCCGGTCGCGGTGACTACCAGCAAAGGACCCAACCGCGTCAGCGCACTGGCGACGAAAAGCCGTGCGCTGGCTGGACCCACCAGGTGAAGCTCGGCCGGTCGCTCGGCGGCGCTGTCGATCAGCTGCTGGAAGGTCGGCGCGGTGAGCGCCAATTCAACGAGCCCCGCGATCGGGGGTTCTGGGCGAGCAGGCCCCGGTGCGGTCATGATGAATCCATTCTAGGGGCGCCAGGATTCGTCAATTTGAGCCCGGCGCCGTCAAGGGACCGTGAGGAAACGGCGCGAGCCGCAGCTCTAGCTGTCCTGCAGCCGGGGGTCGGCTTCCAGGTGAGTCAGCCCGTTCCACATCAGGTTGACGAGGTGCGCCGCGACCACTTCTTTCTTGGGCTCCCGCGTATCGAGCCACCACTGCGCCGTCATCGACACCGAGCCCACCAGCGCCTGGGCGTACAGCGGCGCCAGCTCCGGATCCAGGCCGCGACGGGCGAAGTCGCCGGCCAGGATGGAGCTGACCTGGCTGACCGCGTCGTTGAGCAGGCTGGAATAGGTGCCGGAGCTGATCGCGGCCGGCGAGTCGCGGATCATGATGCGGAAGCCGTCGGTGCGTTCTTCGACGTAGGTGAGCAACGCCAGCGCGACCCGCTCGACCCGCACCCGGGAGCGGTTGTTGGTCAGCGACGAGGTGATGCCGTCGAGCAGCGCCGACATCTCGCGGTCGACGACCACGGCGTACAACCCCTCCTTGCCGCCGAAATGTTCGTAGACGACCGGCTTGGACACGTTGGCGCGCAACGCGATCTCCTCGATCGAGGTGCCCTCATAACCGCGTTCGGCGAACAGCGAGCGTGCGATGCCGATGAGTTGTTGTCGGCG
This sequence comes from uncultured Actinomycetota bacterium, assembly GCA_963820045.1. Taxonomy (GTDB): domain Bacteria; phylum Actinomycetota; class Actinomycetes; order Mycobacteriales; family Mycobacteriaceae; genus Mycobacterium. The sequence continues at coordinate 306,384 of CAWFYN010000003.1, read as the reverse complement.
CTCGCTGCCGGTCATCCGCGCGCGCGGCGCGCGAACCTCCTTGTCCGGCTCCTTATCGAGAACAGCCACGTCAATCAGCGTATATCTTCGCGGGGAGGAAACCTTTCGTCTTTCCCTCGGCGCCGCGATCGGCCCGAACACCGTCTAGAGTCTTGGGTTGGCGCGCTTCCGTTGGACCTCAACGGGTCCGCAATCCGTCGTGGTGTAATCGGCAGCACATCAGATTTTGGTTCTGAGAGTTCAGGTTCGAGTCCTGGCGACGGAGCATCCGAATGGGCCCCGCTCTTTGCCTCGAGCGTGCATGAAGTGACACGCTTGACGGCGTGTCGGCATGCACGCCCAGGGCAAAGGAGAGTTGATGGCGTCTCGTGGTGATACCGCGGTCCTGGTGCTCGCGGCCGGGCCCGGCACCCGGATGCGTTCGGACACCCCCAAGGTGCTGCACACGATCGCCGGCCGCAGCATGTTGTCCCACCTGCTGCACGCGATCACCAAGGTCGCGCCGCGACACCTGGTCGTGGTCCTGGGTCATGAGCACCAGCGCGTCGCCCGGCTGGTCGCCGAATCGGCCGACGCCCTGGGACGCGCCATCGAGGTCACCCTGCAGGACCGGCCGCTGGGCACGGGCCACGCGGTGGGCTGCGGACTGTCCGCGCTCCCCGAGGACTACGTCGGGGTGGTCGTCGTCACCTCCGGCGATACGCCGCTGCTGGACGCCGACACCCTGGCCGAGCTGATCGCGACGCACAACGCGGGATCGGCCGTTGCGACCGTGCTCACCACCACGCTCACCGACCCCAGCGGCTACGGGCGCATCCTGCGCACCCAGGACGACGAGGTCACCGGCGATCGTGGAACACGCCGACGCGACACCGTCGCAGCGGGAAATCCGCGAGGTCAACGCCGGGGTCTACGCCTTCGACGTGGCGGCCTTGCGTTCGGCGCTGAGCCGGCTGAGTTCCAACAACGCCCAGCAGGAGCTCTACCTGACCGACGTCATCTCGATCCTTCGCGGCGACGGGCAGGCCATCCACGCCCAGCATGTCGACGACAGCGCCCTGGTGGCCGGGGTCAACGACCGCGTCCAGCTGGCCCAGCTGGGCGCCGAACTCAACCGCCGGATCGTCGCCGCCCATCAGATGGCCGGGGTGACCATCGTCGACCCCGCGACCACCTGGATCGACGTCGACGTCACGATCGGTCGCGACACCGTCGTCCACCCCGGCACGCAACTGCTGGGCCGCACCCGACTCGGCGGGCATTGCGTCGTCGGGCCGGACACCACGCTCGCCGACGTCACCGTCGGTGACGGCGCATCGGTGGTGCGCACCCACGGCACCGAATCGTCCATCGGGGCCCGCGCCACGGTCGGCCCCTTCACCTACCTGCGGCCCGGCACGGCGCTCGGCGACGATGGCAAGCTCGGGGCGTTCGTCGAAACCAAGAACTCCACCATCGGCACGGGCACCAAGGTTCCGCACCTGACCTACGTCGGCGACGCCGACATCGGCGAACACAGCAATATCGGAGCCTCCAGCGTCTTCGTCAACTACGACGGCGCCACCAAGCGGCGCACCACGGTCGGCTCGCACGTGCGCACCGGATCGGACACCATGTTCGTCGCCCCGGTGACGGTCGGCGACGGGGCATACACCGGCGCGGGAACCGTGGTTCGCGACGACGTCCCGCCGGGCGCGCTGGCGGTGTCCGCGGGTCCGCAACGCAACATCGAAGGCTGGGTGCAACGCAAACGGCCGGGTAGCGCGGCCGCGGAAGCGGCCGCAAAGGCGACCAAGACCACCGACGACCCATCCGAGCCCGAACAGACACCGTGATTTTGGTATCTGGTAACCCGGCCACATTTCCGTACCATTCGCTACGTACGATGGGCCATTCCATTCTCGATTTTCATCCCGATACGGCGAGGGCAGTGCGTTGAGCCACGACTGGACCGATAACCGCAAGAACCTGATGCTCTTCTCCGGCCGTGCGCATCCGGAGTTGGCCGAGCAGGTGGCAAAAGAACTCGACGTCCACGTCACCGCTCAGACGGCGAGGGAGTTCGCCAACGGCGAGATCTTCGTGCGCTTCCACGAATCGGTTCGCGGGTCCGACGCGTTCGTCTTGCAGTCCAATCCGGCGCCGGTGAACAACTGGCTGATGGAACAGCTGATCATGATCGACGCGCTCAAGCGGGGCAGCGCGAAGCGGATCACCGCCGTCATGCCGTTCTACCCCTACGCCCGGCAGGACAAGAAGCACCGCGGCCGCGAACCGATCTCGGCTCGGCTGGTCGCCGACCTGCTCAAGACCGCGGGCGCCGACCGGATCGTGACCGTCGACCTGCACACCGATCAGATCCAGGGTTTCTTCGACGGGCCCGTCGACCACATGCGTGGCCAGACCCTGCTGACCACCTACATCAAGGACAACTACCCGGACGGCAACATGGTCGTGGTCTCCCCCGACTCCGGCCGGGTGCGTATCGCCGAGAAGTGGGCCGACTCGTTGGGCGGCGTTCCGCTGGCCTTCATTCACAAGACCCGTGACCCGCGGGTGCCCAACCAGGTGGTGTCCAACCGCGTCGTCGGCGAGGTCGAGGGCCGCACCTGTGTGCTGATCGACGACATGATCGACACCGGCGGCACCATCGCCGGCGCGGTGAATCTGCTGCGCGAAGACGGCGCCAAAGACGTGATCGTCGCGGCGACCCACGGGGTGCTGTCCGAGCCGGCCGCCGAGCGGCTCGCGGCCTCCGGCGCCCGGGAGGTGATTGTCACCAACACGCTTGCCGATCGGCGAGGACAAGCGTTTCCCCCAGCTCACGGTTTTGTCGATCGCGCCGCTGCTCGCCAGCACCATTCGTGCCGTATTCGAAAACGGCTCCGTCACAGGGCTCTTCGACGGGGACGCCTAGATGGCTGTGAAGCCAGGCGAAGCCGTCATCTACCACAATCCCCGGTGCAGCACCTCCCGCAACACGCTGGACTTGTTGCGGGACAATGGTTTTGATCTGACGATCATCGAGTACTTGAAGACGCCGCCGTCACGCGGCGAACTGGTGCAGATGATCAAAGACGCCGGCATCGACGTGCGTACCGCGGTGCGCAAGCGTGAGGCACTGTACGGCGAACTCCATCTCGCCGACGCGACCGACGACCACTTGCTCGACGCCATGGTGGAACACCCGATCCTGATCGAGCGGCCGTTCGTCGTCACACCGAAGGGCACCCGGCTGGCTCGGCCGGCCGACGCGGTCCGCGAGATTCTGTGAGACGTGCGGGTTCGGCCGCGGCCGTTGCGCTGACCCTGACCGCAGTGGCATGTGGTCCGAAAACGCCGGACTACCAATCGATCTGGTCGACGACTCCGACCACCACGACCACCACGACGCGGGTCGCCAAGCCCGTGCCGCTGTCGCAGTACCTACAGAACATCGGTGTTACCGGGCAGCAAGTGGCGCCGGGCAAGCTGCCCGACCTGACGGTGTCGATACCGACGCCCCCGGGCTGGTCGGCTGCAAACAATCCGCACATCGCTCCGGAGACGGTGATGATCTCCAAGGGCGGCAAGTATCCGACCGCCAGACTCGTGGTGTTCCTACTGCGCGGTGATTTCGATCCCGCCCAGGTGATCCAGCACGGCAACGACGATGCCCAACTGTTCGAGGACTTCAAGCAGCTGGACGCGTCGACGACGCCCTACAACGGCTTTCCCTCGTCGATGATCCAGGGCAGCTACGACTTGGATGGCACGCGGCTGCACAGCTTCAACCGGATCGTCATCGCCACCGGCTCGCCGCCCGCCAAGCAGCGATACCTGGTTCAGCTCACCATCACCGGCCTGGCCAACGAGGCCGTCGCGCAGTCATCCGACATCGAGGCGATCATGCGAGGCTTCGTCGTCGCCGCGAAGTGACGGCGGTTCACTAGGCTCACACCCATGACCAACTGGACAGCGGCAGACCTGCCCTCGTTCGCCGGGCGCACCGTCATCATCACCGGCGCCAACAGCGGGCTGGGCGCGGTGACGGCCCGCGAGCTGGCGCGTAAAGGCGCCACGCTCGTCATGGCGGTCCGCGACGTTCGCAAGGGCGAGAAGGCCGCGCTGCAGATAAGGGGTTCGGACACCGGCCCGGTCGAGGTGCGTTCACTCGACCTGCAGGATCTGTCGTCGGTGCGCCAATTCGCCGAAGGGGTCGACGAGGTCGACGTGCTGATCAACAACGCGGGCATCATGGCCGCCCCGTACGCACTGACCGTCGACGGCTTCGAGAGTCAGATCGGCACCAACCACCTCGGACATTTCGCCCTCACCAACCTGTTGCTGCCCAAACTCACCGACCGGGTGGTCTCGGTGTCGTCGATGGCGCACTGGCCGGGGCGGATCAGCCTCGACGACCTGAACTGGAAGACCCGCCGGTACTCGCCCTGGCTGGCCTACAGCCAGTCCAAACTCGCCAACCTGCTGTTCACCAGCGAGCTGCAGCGCCGCCTGGATTCGGCCGGTTCCAAGCTGCGCGCGCTGGCCGCTCACCCCGGCTACTCGCACACGAACCTGCAGGGGGCCTCCGGCCGCAAGCTGGGTGACGCGATGATGTCGGCGGTCACCCGGGTGGTGGCCACCGACGCCGACTTCGGCGCTCGGCAGACGCTGTACGCGGCGTCCCAAGACGTGCCGGGCAACACGTTCGTCGGACCGCGATTCGGCCAGATCGGCCGCACCCAACCGGTTGGACGCAGCCGGCGGGCACGGGACCCAAAGACGGCCGCGGCGCTGTGGGAGCTGTCCGAGCAGCTCACCGGCACCAAATTTCCGCTCTGATACCCCGGGATTCCAAACCCACCGGCCCCACCGGCCACACCGGCTTCTCAAGCGGACGGTCGACGTTGTGCCCGCCTCACAGCGACAACGCTCGGTTGGCGTTCGTGGCGCCGTTGTCGCTGTGAGGCGGGCACTTCGGCGCCGCCTGTTGCCTCATGTCAATATGCCCGCGACGGTATTCGTTGCCTCAAATGCCGGATGCCCGGGTTAACTGATTCGTCGCATCGTTTGCTGGTGCCTTCTTGGGTGGGGCTTTGCGCTTAGGTCCGGCCTTGGTGATGGTCAAGGTGAGTAGCTCGTTGAGCAGGGCCTGAATGTGGCGTTGCAAGGCAGCAGGATTGATGTCGAGGTAGGCGCGGGTGAGGTCGGCTTTGGCGGTGGTCGGCAGGTTCGGGTGTGCTTGTGCCCGCTGGTGCGGGGTGGCTGCGGTGTCATGCTTCTTAACGATCTTCGCGCCGTCACGGGCTTTGTAAACGAGTTTCTGCTGGGGGTAGAAGAAGTTGCTCAACAAGGCTTGCAACGTCCAGATCTTGTTGAGTAGCACCAATTCTGCAGAAGTGTCGTAGCGGTGGTAGCCGACGAGGGTGCGCACGGCGGCCCAGTTCTTCTGCTCGACGTGGCAGCCGTCGTTCTTGTTGCCAACCCGCGAGCGGGTGAAGGTGATCTGGTGCTTATCGCACCAGTCCAGCAGATGGAAGTTGATGAACTCCGAACCGTTGTCAGAATCGATGCCGCGGATCGGGAAGGGCATCACCGCGGTGATGTCGTCGAGGGCGGCCATGACCCATTTGCGGGCCTTGGTGGGCACGCTGCGGTTCTCGGTCCAGCCCGTGGCGACGTCGGTGACCGTCAGTGTCCAGACATGCTCGCCCACGGCGTGCCCGCCGTCATGGCTGACCAGGTCGATCTCGACGAAACCCGGGACCGCATCGTCCCAGTCGGCCCACGTCCGCACCGGGATCTGACTCTTGAGCAGGCTGCCGGGCTTGGTGCGTGAGCGCCCCCTGGCGAGGTACTTCTTGCGCTCCGGGGCCAACCGGCGATCGATGGTGGCCGCAGACATATCTGCCAGCAGCTTCGCGGAGTCCTCGTCGATGTCCAACTCGCCGTACCGGCGCAGCACCGACACCAACTCACCCAAAATCGGCGCCAGCCTCTTACCGGCTGGCATCCCCACCACCGACCAGCACAACACCAGCGCGGCAACCGCTTTCGGCCCATACTTCGGTGGACGCGGCCGCCGCGTACTCACCAGCCGTGGGCGGCGCACGAGGCGCAACGCCTTCCGCGCATGATCGCGATGCCAGCCCGTGGTAGCGCACAGCTCGTCAAGAATTTTTGCCTTCTCGGCCTTGCCCGCCCGCCGGTAGCGGACCGCAATCACCCTCGTCACGGCAGTGCGCTGCGCCAACGTCAACTCCATCATCCGGCGGTAGCTCAGCACGCGCCTCCCGGGCCTTAACGACACGCCGCAGGCGGGCAATTTCATATGAGGCAACGAAAGGGCTAACCGGGCATTTTTAGTGAGTCAACGCGCGCCGCCCCGGCCAGATAGCGGAGTGACGCATGTGACGCGGGCCGCCGCCGGGATTTCCGCTCTGAGGCGCGCATGCGCTAACCTGACCGGGCGTCACGGCGAGGGTGGCTGGCTGGTCAGCACCGTTATCGACGGAGACCGACGAACTGTCGCGATCCTCGTCCGTGCCCCCACTCAGGCACTGAGCACACAGGAGCGACACGATGGCTAAGTCCGCAGGCAACCAACTCACCGCCACGGTGCGAGCCGAGACCGGCAAGGGCGCCTCCCGCCGGGCCCGCCGCGAAGGCAAGATTCCCGCCGTCCTCTACGGCCACGGCACCGACCCGCAGCACTTGGAGTTGCCCGGCCACGACTTCGCGGCCGTGCTGCGCCACGCGGGCACCAACGCCGTGCTGGCCCTCGACATCGACGGCAAGGAACAGCTGGCGCTGACCAAAGCGCTCGACATCCACCCGATCCGCCGCACCATTCAGCACGCCGACCTGCTGGCCGTGCGCCGCGGCGAAAAGGTCGTCGTCGAGGTCAGGGTCGTCATCGAGGGTGAAGCCGTGTCCGGCACCCTGGTCACCCAGGACACCAACACCATCGAAATCGAGGCCGACGCCATGGCGATCCCCGAGCAGTTGACGGTGTCCGTCGAGGCCGCCGAACCGGGCACCCAGTTCGCCGCCGGGCAGATCACCCTGCCGAAGGGTGTCAACCTGATCTCCGACCCGGAGCTGCTGGTGGTCAACGTGGTTACCGCGCCCACGGCCGAGGATCTCGCCGAAGAGGGTGCCGGCGAGGTCGCCGAGGCCGAAGAAGCCCCCGCGGAAGAGGAAGCCGGCGAGGAGACCGAGGCCCCCGCGGACGAGTCCGAGTAGGCGGATCGCAAAGTGGCCGAGCCGTTGCTGGTGGTCGGCCTGGGCAACCCCGGAGACAACTACGCCCGCACCCGCCACAACCTCGGGTTCATGGTGGCCGACCTGCTCGCCGACCGGCTGGGCTCAAAGTTCAAGGTGCACAAGCGTTCCGGCGCCGAAGTGGTCAGCGGCCGGTTCGCCGGGCACTCGGTGCTGGTGGCCAAGCCGCGCTGCTACATGAACGAGTCCGGCCGCCAGGTCGCGCCGTTGGCGAAGTTCTACTCGGTGGCGCCGGCCGACATCGTCGTCATCCACGACGAACTCGACCTCGACTTCGGCCGCATCCGGCTCAAGATCGGCGGCGGCGAGGGCGGCCACAACGGGCTGCGGTCGGTGGCGGCCGCGCTGGGCAACAAGGAGTTTCAGCGGGTCCGCATCGGGATCGGCCGTCCACCCGGGCGCAAAGACCCGGCGGCGTTCGTGTTGGAGAACTTCTCCGCCGCCGAGCGCGCGGAGGTGCCCACCATTTGCGAGCAGGCCGCGGACGCCACCGAGTTGCTCATCGAGCTGGGGTTAGAGCCGGCGCAGAACCGCGTCCACGCCTGGTGAACACCCCTCCGGTGAGCGCTCGGGGCGGAGCTCCTCGGCGTGTCGCCGCCCTAGCGGCGCACTCGACGCGGCGGAAGTGAGGCGACCGCTCCGGCCCTACATCACCAGCGTGGCGGAGTTGGACCGGCGCAGCTTGCCCGACGGCGTCTTCGGGATGGTGCCGGGGCCCAGCACCACGACGTTGCGCGGCCGCACGTCGACCTCGGCGACCACCTCGTGGGCGACCTGGTGCTCGATGCGGCGCACCTCGACCGGGTCCTGCCAGGCGTTGGACTCGACCGCGACGGCAAACGTCTCGCGGGAGTGGCCGGCGTCGAGACGCACCGCGACGGCGCAGCCGGGCCGGACCCCCTCGACGCGGCCGGCCGCCCGCTCGATGTCGGTCGGGTAGATGTTCCGGCCCGCCATGATGATCACGTCCTTGACGCGGCCGCACACCACGATGTGGCCCTCCTCGGTCATGTAGCCGAGGTCGCCCGTGTCGTACCAGCCGTGCTCGTCCTGGGCCGGGATGAAGCCGCCCATGGTGAGGTAGCCGGGCGTCAGCGACTCGCCGCGCAGCTCGATGACCCCGACGCCGCGTGGCGCCATCACGTCGCCGTTCTCGTCGATGACGCGCGCCTCGAGGTCCCGCAGCAGGGGGCCCAGCGTCGCCAGCCTGCGGGTGTTCCCCTTGGTGGCGGGTACCGCGCGGCGCAGGGCCGCCAACAGGTCCGCGTCGACCTCGTCCACTACCAGACCGGCGTTGCACTCCGCGAACGACACGGCCAGCGTCGTCTCGGCCATGCCATAGGCCGGCAGGATCGCCGAGGACCGCAGGCCGAACGGCTTGCCCGCGTCGAGCAGGTCCTCGACGTCGGCGGGTTCGACGGGCTCGGCACCGGAGAGCGCGAACCGGAGGGTGGACAGGTCGAAATCACCGGGTTTGGCATTGCGACGTAACCGCTTGGCGAGCAGCGCGTAGGCGAAGTTCGGCGCCGCGGTCATGGTGCCCTTGTACTTGTCGATGAGCTTGGCCCACAGCAGCGTGTCGCGCAGGAAGTCCATCGGGGTCACCTTGACCAGCTCCGCGCCGAAGTACATCGGGATGGTCAGGAACCCGACCATGCCCATGTCGTGGAAACAGGGCAGCCAGCTGACCATGACGTCCCGGTCGACGTCGTACTCGGCGCCGATGAACATCGCCTCGGCGTTGGAGTAGATGTTGCGGTGGGTGATCTGGACGGCCTTCGGGGAACCGGTGGACCCCGACGTCAGCTGCATCAGCGCCAGGTCATCCTCGCCGACCTCGACGGGATCGATCGGTTCCGACGCCAGCAGGTCGGCCACTGTGAGGACCTTGACGCCCTTCTCCTCGAGCACGGGGATGGCCACCAGGAAGGGCTCGGAGACGATGACGGCCTTGGCCTCGATCATGCCGATGACGTTCATAGTGTCTTCGGCCCAGACGACCAGGTCGGTGCGCGGTGTGGGCTGGTGCAGCATCGTCAGGCTGGCCCCACGCATCCACAGGCCCTGCGCCGTCGGGGCGATCTCCACCGGGAAGCCCGCAAGCACACCGACCGCGTCGCCGAGGCCGATGCCCGCGGCGGCCAGTCCGCCAGCGATGCGGCGAGCGCGCTCGTGCACCTCGCCCCAGGTGTGGCGGACCGGTTCGTGGGGTTCACCGGTGACCATGCCCGTCGTCGCGGAGCGGGCATTGTGGAACATCTTCTCGGTAAACCTGCTCACACAAACCTCCTCGGTTCCGGCGCTTGCCCCAGCGCCCGAGATCTCATATTCCGCCCGCTGGGTAACAGTTGGGAGCAGGCACGCAAACACAGTCGGGCAGCGGTTAGGTCTCGAATCGGCGATGACTCGGCGACCTCGCGTTCGGCCGCCCAACACGCGCAGATCGGGCCCGAGAATCGCCGGTGGGCCCGACGCATCAGTCGTCCGCCGGAAGCCCCGGCGGACGACGAAAACAAGTGACCTTGCTCAGCGCTACCGTTCACCGCGGATTATCTTAAACTCCTCTTAGGGAACAGCCCAAACGCAAGCGCGATTTTGGGTCGATTTTCACACTTCGGTGGGAGTCGGCACCACGCGCGCCCCGACCACCGGCCCGCTGGCGACCCGCACCGTGCGGCAGACGCCCGCGCCGGACACCTCGGTGCCCACGTCGACCGCCGAGGCCGCCGAGGGGCACAGAAAGGCGCACGTCGGACCGGAGCCGGACACGATGCCCGCGAGCGCACCGGCGTCCACACCCGCGCGTAGGGTCCGGCGCAGCTTCGGATTCAGGCTCACCGCGGCCGCCTGCATTTCATTGCCCAGCAGCGACGCCAGTTGTTCCGGGTCGCCCGCGGCCAAGGCCCCCAACACCGGGCCGGGGCCGGCGAGTCGCGGCGGGTCCCCCGCCTCCCGGAGCCGGTCCAGCTCGGCGAACACCGCCGGAGTGAGCAATTCCCCATCGGCGAACGCCAGCACCCAGTGGAAGATGTTGCGGGACAACACAGTGGCCAGCTCCTCGCCGCGGCCGGTGCCCAGCGCGGTGCCGCCGTGCAGCGCGAAGGGCACGTCACTACCGAGCCGCGCGGCGAGCATGCGCAGGTCGCGGCGGGGCACGTTGAGTTCCCACAGCGAGTTCATGGCGACCAGCACGGCCGCGGCATCGGCGCTGCCCCCGGCCATTCCGCCGGCCACCGGGATGGATTTGTCGATCATGATCGAGACATCGGGTGCCCGGCCGACGTGTTCGGCCATCAGTTCCGCGGCCTGCCAGGCAAGGTTGCGTTCGTCGGTGGGCAGTTTGCCGGCGCCCTCGCCGACGAGCTCGAGCGACAGCACGTCGGCGTTGCGGACCGTCACCTCGTCGAGCAGGGAGACGGCCTGAAACACGGTCGTCACCTCGTGATAGCCGTCCTCGCGGCGGTCGCCGACCGCCAGATACAGGTTGACCTTCCCGGGCACCCGAACGGTGACCGACCCCGTGGGCACCCACTGGGCGGCGGTATTGCCGTCAGACATTGTCAGCCACCGCAGCAGACTATCGCTGCCACCGGTCAACTACACGCAACGGCGCCGCCGGCCCCGCAGTCAGCTCGGGGAGTGCTGCTGTTCGGCGACGGGCGGGCTGGCCGCGGCGGTGGTGTCGGCCGCTTCGGCAGATCGTTGCAACAGCCGTACGAAGTCGTCGACGGACAGCGTCTCACCGCGGCGGGCCGGGTCGATGCTGGCGGCCAGCAGCCGGTTCGCCGACTCGTTGCCCGAGCCGGCCCACTGGACGAACGCGTTGCGGGCGGTCTTGCGGCGCTGCGCGAACGCGATGTCCACCAGCGCGAAAACCTGACGACGGAAGCCGTCGTCCGTGGGCCACTGCGGGGAGGCGTGGCGGTCGATGCGAACCAGCCCGGAATAGACACGCGGAATCGGCCAGAAGACGGTCGGTGACACCATGCCGCACCGCCGAACCGTCCCGAAGAAGCGGGCCTTGACGCTGGGCACGCCGTAGTCCTTGCCGCCCGGCTCGGCGGCGAGACGTTCGGCAACCTCCGCCTGCACCATCACCGTCACTGTGTGAATGGACGGGAATTCGGCGAGCAGATGCAGCAGCGCGGGCACCGCGACGTTGTAGGGCAGGTTGGCCACGACCGCGTTGGGCTCGGCGGCCAAGTCGTCCCGGCGAAGGGCCAACACGTCGCGGTTGAGCACGGTGAGCCGGTGGATCTCGCTGTGTGAGTGCTCGGCGACGGTCTGCGGCAGCCGATCGGCCAGCACCGGGTCGATCTCGACAGCGGTGACGGTTGCGCCGCGGTCGAGCAACGCCAGCGTCAGGGAGCCCAGGCCGGGACCGACCTCGAGGACGTGGTCGGAACGACCCACCCCGGAAGTCGACACGATCCGGCGGACCGTATTGGCGTCGTGGACGAAGTTTTGACCGAGGGATTTCCGTGGCCGGAAGTCAAGTTCTTTGGCAAGCCGTCTGATCTCGGTGCGACCGAGCAGCCGGATGGTCAGTTCGCACCAGCTCTTCCGCTGCACACCGGCCACGCCCCCCAACCCTGGCGTTCCCGAGTCACCTCGGCGACCGCGATCTGCTCTTCTCGAGTTGCCAGGTCGGCGCGGGAAGCGAACCGCAGGCCGCCGTTGCGCTCCCAGGTGCCCTGGTCGAACTGCACACCGCCGTAGTAGCCGTTGCCGGTGTTGATCGCCCAGTTTCCGCCGGCCTCGCAGCCCGCGATCGCGTCCCAGACGGATCCGTTGGTGACCGGTGGCACGTCGGTGCCGGGCCTGGTGCCCACCCGCACCACGGCATCCCGGGCCGGGGCGATCACGGTGTTGGCGATCGGCAACCGGCCGGTCTCAACGCCGTTGACGGTGGCGACCGCGAACGTGACGTCCTGGGTGCCCGGGCTGCCCGGGTCTTCGACCACCTGGCGGCTGATGTTCATGTCCGGGTCCTCGACCCTACGGGCGTTCGGCGGCAACGGCATTCGCTCGGTGACCCGCTGAATCCGGTTGCGCGTCACCTGGATTTCCATTCCGTCGACGACGGGCGACGCCGCGTTCGGCATGGCCTGGTCACCTTCGAGGAGCGGCGCGCCGGCGGCGCTCAGCAGCCCCGCGACATTGGGTGCCGGCAGGTGGACGGTGCGTGTCGCGCCGCCGTCGTTGATGCGGACCGTCTTCGCGCTGACGACGGGCAGCGCCATCCCCGCCAGCGGAACCCGGCTACCGCGGGAGGCCGCGGCCGGGGCGGTGTCGGTCATGGCGAGTTGGGCCAGCGCCTCGTCGACGGTCGATGCCGTCGTCCACATCTGCTTGGTGTCATGGCCGTCCAGCGAGATCTGCAGCGGCCGGCTGCGGCGCAACACGATGTTGGCGGCGTCGTGAACCTTGACGTCTCCGGCGGGGTACAGATCGTCACGCTCGTCGACGGCGAAGCCGTTCTCCTGGACGATGTCGATCACCCGCGACTTCATGGTCGTGACCCGCATCGCGATTCCGTCGACGGTCAGCGTCACCGACTTGCACGCGGAGACCGCGAATCCGCCGGCGAACGCCAGAACTACCAGCAGCCCTCCGACAACGAGACGCAACATCGGGGAGGGGGTCTGATGAAGTTTTGTCAATACAGTCAACGCGCGCCTATCCCGACCACAGCAAGCACTCCAACGACCTAATCAGCACCCAGCGACAAATAATAAGGGCCCGTAGGCCCCACCCTTTCGATCACAAGACGGTAACGAACCGGCCAATGTTGAGCAACTCCGGCGCGGGTTTGTTAACCGAATCGCCCCCTTCGGCGACTTAACCGGGAGCCAGTCCGTACACCCGCCGAGCGTTGCTCGTGGTGGCCTGCGCCAGTTCTTCGGCGGAGCGACCGACCAGGTCAGCGACCGCCCGCACAGTATAAGGAAGGCAGTACGGCTCGTTCGGCGACCCGCGGTAGGGATGCGGCGCCAAGAACGGCGCGTCCGTTTCCACCAGCAGCTGATCCAGCGGTATCAACGGGACGGCTTCCCGCAGGTCGCGCGCGTTGCGGAAGCTCGCCGTTCCCGACAGGCTGAGCAACCACCCGGCGTCCACGCAGCGCTGGGCCATCGCCGCATCCGACGAGAAGCAGTGGAAGATCACCGCGTCGGGAGCGCCCTCGGCCGCCAACACGTCGAGCACTTCGGCGTCTGCGTCGCGGTTGTGGATCATCAGCGGCTTTCCGCACCGCTTGGCCAGGTCGATATGCCATGCGAAGGCTTCCCGTTGCGCGCCCGGCTGCGCGCACCCGTCGAGGCGCCCGGGCCAATACAGGTCCAGACCGGTCTCACCGACGGCCACCACCCTGGGATGCGCCACGAGCCGTTCGATTTCGGCGCGGGCAGCGTCGTCCAGCGCGTCGGCGCGAGTCGGGTGCAGCGCCACGGCGGCATAAACCCTCGGGTCCCATTCGGCGGCCCGTGCCACCCAGCGCGCCGAATCCAGGTCGTCGGCGACGGTGACCACCGCGCCCACCCCGACCGCGGCGGCGCGGTCCATGATGGCCCGCACGTCCTCGGCGTCCCGCGCGCCGCAGGCGTCGAGGTGGGTGTGGGCGTCGACCAAGGGCGCCAACGGCTCGGGGGCGGGCGGCGCTTCGCGTTGTCGTCGGTCGGAGCTCACGGGCACACAATAAGGTGGACTCTCGATGAGGCCCTACTACATCACCACCGCGATCACGTACCCCAACGGCGAACCGCACGTCGGCCACGCCTACGAGTACATCGCCACCGACGCCATCGCCCGCTTCAAGCGGCTCGACGGCTTCGACGTGCGATTCCTGACCGGCACCGACGAGCACGGCCTCAAGATGGTCGAGACGGCTGCGGCGGAAGGCATTCCCACCGCCGAGCTGGCGCGGCGCAATTCCGATGCGTTTCAGCGCCTGCAGGAGAAGCTGAACATCTCCTTCGACCGGTTCATCCGCACGACCGACGCCGACCACCACGAGGCCTCCAAGGAGATCTGGCGGCGCATGCAGGCCGCGGGCGACATCTACCTCGACACCTACTCCGGTTGGTATTCGGTGCGCGACGAGCGGTTCTTCGTCGAATCCGAGACCGCGCTCGTGGACGGCACCCGGATCGCCGTCGAAACCGGCGCCCCGGTGACCTGGACCGAGGAGCAGACCTACTTCTTCCGGCTGTCGGCGTATGCCGACAAGCTGCTGGCCCACTACGCCGCCAACCCGGACTTCATCGGACCCGAGGTGCGCCGCAACGAGGTCGTCAGCTTCGTCTCCGGCGGGCTGCGTGATTTGTCGATCTCGCGCACCTCGTTCGACTGGGGCGTGAAGGTGCCGGAGCATCCGGATCACATCATGTACGTCTGGGTCGACGCGCTGACCAACTACCTGACGGGGGTCGGCTACCCGGACACCGAATCCGAGTTGTTCCGCCGCTACTGGCCGGCCGACCTGCACATGATCGGAAAGGACATCATCCGATTCCACACCGTTTACTGGCCGGCGTTTCTGATGTCGGCCGGAATCGAGTTGCCGCGCAGGGTTTTCGCGCACGGGTTTCTGCTCCACGACGGCGAGAAGATGAGCAAGTCGGTGGGCAACGTCGTCGACCCCGTCGCACTGGCGGACACGTTCGGTGTGGACCAGGTCCGCTATTTCCTGTTGCGGGAGGTGCCATTCGGCCAGGACGGCAACTACACCGAAGATGCCATCATTACGCGGATCAACGCCGACCTGGCCAACGAGCTCGGCAACCTGGCCCAGCGGTCGTTGTCCATGGTGGCCAAGAACCTCGACGGGGTGGTGCCGGAGCCCGGCGAGCTGACCCCCGCCGACACGGAGTTACTGGCCACGGCCGACGGCTTGCTGGACCGGGTGCGCGCCAGTTTCGACGGACAGGCCATGCATCTTGCCTTGGAGGCGATCTGGCTGATGCTCGGCGAGGCGAACAAATACTTCTCGGCCCAACAGCCGTGGGTATTGCGTAAGAGCGAGTCCGAGGCGGATCAACTCAGGTTCCGCACCGTCCTGTACACCACCTGCGAGGCGGTTCGCATCGCGGCCTTACTCGTCCAGCCCGTCATGCCCTACTCCGCCGGCAAGCTGCTTGACCTGCTCGGCCAACCGCCCGAGCAGCGCAGCTTCGCCGCCATCGGCACACTGCTGGCGCCCGGCACGGCGCTGCCGGGGCCGACCGGGGTGTTCCCCCGCTATCAAGTCGACTAGCCGTTTGCGAGGCGAACGCGAACGGTGACGCGCCCGTTGGCGTCGCGGTGGGCGATGGCATATCCGGACCGTTCCGCGCCATCGAGCGTCAGCGACATCGGCGCGCCATCGCCGACAAAGTTGCGCCACCACGTCTTAGCTTCGGGCATATTCGCGGCGATCTCGATATTGTCGCCGCGGCGGCGGTAGGCCACCGGAATCGAAAACGTCCGTCCCGAACGTCGACCCGTATAGGTGACCAGCGTGATGCTGCGCCTGATGCCCGCGCCGAAGCGCGGCGAGGCCGCTATCGCCGCGACCGGCGCGTTCAACAGCGGTGCAGCGCGCATCAGCAGCCGCCCGACGTTCTTGGCTATGGTCATTGTCCCGGTACCCCTTCCGAGTTCAGATCAGCAGCGCCAGGCACAACGCCGCGACTGCCAGGCCCTGCAGGGTGGCCCTGGTTGTGATCACCTTGTCCCAGTTGCGTTGCAGCGCACGAGCATTGGTTGGCAGCTCGGGTCGATCGACTCCGGCAATGAGCTGGTGGTTGATCGGTGCGCTCACTCGCAGGTAGAGCAGCAGCCACACCAGCAGCAAGCCTACGGCGGCACCGGCCGCGCCGGCTTGCGCCCAGCGACCTGACGCCGCGGCGATTACCGCGCTGATCGCCGCGGCCGCCAGGCCGAGCACCCCGGGCACCGGCATCCGACGGTCTCCGTAGCGATGGATGTTGCCCATCACCGCGAGCAGGGCCCCGTCGTCGATGTGGGCCAACGCGGGCCGCTGCACCACCGCGCAGAACACGTCGGTGCCGTAGACCACCGCGGTGCCGAGCACCGCGAGGACCGCGAACAACGTGGCGATCATGAGGCACACTCCTTGTCATCGGCAGGTGTTAGCGATGCTAACTCCTCCCGATGAGCGTGTCAATAGCAATGCTAGCCTTTATATCGGCGCTAGCATGGGCGGATGGCCATCGAAGACCGCCGGGCACGCGAACGGGCTGCCCGTCGCCGGCTGATCACCGCTACGGCGCGCAAGCTCGCCGAGGAAGACGGGTGGGAGGCCGTCACCACCCGCCGGCTGTCGGCCGAGATCGAATACAGCCAACCGGTGCTCTACAAACACTTCTCGGGCATGGAAGACATCGCCGCCTCGGTCGCCGTCGAGGGATTCGGCGAACTCGCGAACGCGCTCCGCACCGCGCGCGGCGGCGCCACCGACGGCCGGGACGCCCTGGCGCGAGTCGCCGAGGCGTTCATCGGGTTTGCGCGTGACAATCCCGCACTGTTCGATGCGATGTTCACCCGGGCGACCACACTGCCGTTCGCCGCCCCGGACACCCCGGCCGAGCTGACGGCGGCCTTCGCCGAACTGCGGGCGGCGGTGGACATGGTCGCTGGCCCGCGAGACCCGGACACGCTGACCGAGGTGGTGTGGGCCGCTCTGCATGGCCTGGTCACGCTCGACCGCGGCGGCCGGTTACGCCCGGACCATCACGCCGCCCGCCTCGACATCCTGATCAGCGGATTCTGCGGGGCCAGCACACAGACGGCCTGAGATGGTCACAGCCGTCGGCGCGCGGCTGGCCCCCGGCACGAAACTGCCACCGCCGGCCGGCGGGTTCCCCCGCCACCTTCCCGAAGGCGAGTAAGCAGCGTCCCGGAACCGCAATCGAGTGACGGAAGGAAGTGAGCCGCCACTTCCGGCGCCCGCATTGGGCCTTTGGTTCGCTTGGTTGTCTGGCGGGCGTATTCGAACCCGGGCAGGTCACGATGGTTATTGGTCAGCAAAACGGATCACGCAGGACCCGCTCCAACTGGCTAACGAACAACTTGCCGTGGGCCCTGATTGCCGGCGCGAAGGGCGGTCATCAACGTCACGGGACGTCATTGACCGTTGGTTGACGCCGCGTCGCTCGCTATATCAAGTGTCGCTATCGGATACAGGCCGGAACCGTCACGCCCGTCGCGGGCCAGGGTCATCGGCGCGTAGTTCACCACGTGTGAGGCGCCGGGCTTGTGCTGTTGCCATTCCACGGACGCGCGCAGCGTGTAGTGCCCGGGTGCCAGCCCCGTCACGTCGACGTGCACCGACTCGGTGGACGACTCCGGAACCGCCTCCTCGCGTGACTGGCTGGTGTCGTCGTAGACCAGCGTCTTGAGATTGACCGTCGCGGGAATGGTGCGGACCACCGCTCCCGAGAAATCGACCAGCTTGTAGCCGGGTGCCCACTGCTCGGTGGCCGCCGCCGAGCCGTAGTTGGTCCAGACGACGGCGATGGAAGCCGCCTTGCCCTGGATCGACTGCGATCCCGGCTTGGCCTCCACCGAGTATCGGTAACCGGCGGAGGTGTTCGCCTTGGCCCAGAGCAGATACAGCTTGGGGTCCATCGCCGACGTCGAATCCCGGTCGGGAAAGTTGGCGCTGGACGTCATCGAGACGTGATACCTGACCACGTCGTGCAGGGCCTTCTCGTAGTACGACCGCGGGTCGGTCCCGCTCGGCAACGGGCACCACTGGCTGACCACCAGCGCCGAGGTGAGCCGCTGCTTGATCGCGTTGACGGCCGCGTCGTTGAACCGTACGTAGTGCGAGTCGCCGGACTGCGGCCCATTCCGGCAGGGGTGCCTGCACCCCAAGACAATCCGCGCGGATGCCGACCGGCGCGGACAGTTTCTTCGTCACGTCGTCGGCGAACAATTCCCGGACGATCTCCGGATTCTCGGCGGTGACCACCAATTGGGTATGGCCGAACGCGCCGACGTTCGCCGCGACCAGCTGCGCAATGGACGCTTTGGTGATGCTCTGATCGCGAAACTGGCTGTAGTAGCCCAACTTCGGCTGGCTTTCGTCCGGAGCGGGCCCCGGTGCGCCGAGCGCGTCACGCAAGTACGCGAGGCTGGTCTTGCCGGAATCGCCGTACCCGGAGAACTCGAAGACGCTGAGGCGCTCGTCGCCGTCATAGCGGCGCCCGAGCGCGGCGAGCAGCTGCCCGAAGTTGTTGAGGTAGTCGGCGTCGTTCCAATTCGGCACCACCTGTGCGACACCGGAACTGTTCGGCGACGCGGGATAGCTGGTGGCCGCGGAGCGGATCCAGTCCGGAATCGCGATATTGGTGTTGTCCGGATAGGAGTCGTTGCAACAGGATTTGTAGGCGTACACGCCGAGGGTCAGCCGCATATTTCGGCTGCCGAGCTTCGTCAGCGCGTCGTCGATCACGCTGAAGTCGAACTTGCGGTCGTCGGGGGCGTCGGGGGGCAGGGTACGCGGGTCGACGGGCTGCAACTGCCGCCACGAGACCCGCAGGCTGGCGTCATAGGACGCGGGCCAGGAAGCGTACCGCTGCTGCGCGGAATTGCCTTGCGGGAAAAGCGGATTCAACCCTTCCTCGTATTGGCCGCGCAGCGGGTTGGGGATCTCCTGAGCGCTGGGCGGAATGGCCGGACTGACCATCGCGGACAGCGGTCCGGGATCGCTGTTGCCACCGCATCCGCTGAGCACCATCGCCGTGCACACGACAGCGGCCAGCGCGCTCTTCCTCGTCTTCACGGTTGCTTCTCCCAACACACACCGATGCACACTGAAGTGGCCCCATACTGCCTGGGTTATCCGGTGCGTGTATCCGACGCGGGGCAGGTCACGAATTGGCGTAGCGCAGCCTAACACGCACGACCCGGCGGGCTCCCGCTCCGACGCGGTGCGGCCTTGCCCCCGGAAACGGCCCAGTGAGACGGGTCACAATGTGGGCGGGCCTGTCACGCTCGGCCGGCCTGCGGTGTCTCAAGGGCATCAGGCCCGTCAGAACAGGAGACAGCAAATGACCGAGGTGGCCGCCCAGAAAACTCATGTCGTCGTGGTCGGAGGCGGATACGCCGGAACCCTGGCCGCGAATCATCTACGGCAACGTCAGGACATCGACATCACCCTGGTGAACCCCCGCCCCGTCTTCGTGGAGCGAATCCGCCTGCACCAGTTGGTCGCCGATACCGGCGCCGCGACCGCCGACTACGCGACGCTGCTCGGCGACGGGATTCGATTGGTCGTGGACACCGTCGAACGCATCGAGGCCACCGCCGGGCGCCTCCTGCTCTCCTCCGGCTCCGAGCTCGACTACGACTACCTCATCTACGCCGTCGGCAGCAGGGGCGCGACCCCGTCGACCGTGCCCGGGTTCAGCGACTTCGCCTACTCGATAGCCGACCTGGAAAGCGCGCAGCGGTTGCGTTACGCGCTCGCCGACCTGCCGCTGGCCGCGCCCGTCACCGTCGTCGGCGGCGGGTTGACCGGCATCGAAACGGCTTCCGAGCTGGCCGAACGGGGCCGCCAGGTGACCCTCGTGTGCGGCGCGGCGCTCGGCCCGTCGCTGAGCAAGCGGGGCCGGCGTTCGGTTGCCAAGCGACTGCGCGGATTCGGTGTCAACGTGCTGGAATCCGCGGCGGTGACCGAGGTGCGCTGGGACGCGGTGGTGCTGAGCGACGGCGCCGTGCTGCCCAGCGCGGCGACCGTATGGACGGCGGGCTTCGCCGTGCCGGACCTGGCCGCGCGCAGCGGGCTGAGCACCGACGCGCTGGGCCGGCTGCTCACCGACGAGACGCTGACCAGCGTCGACAATCCCTACATCGTGGCGGCGGGCGACGCGGCCGCGCCGTCGGGACAGCCGCTACGGATGAGCTGCCAGGCCGCCGGGCCGTTGGGCGCGCAAGCCGCCAACACGGTGCTCAGCCGCATCTCCGCGAGCGCCCCCGCCCTGCTCAACCAGGCGTTCGTCGGTCAGTGCATCAGCCTGGGCCGCTCGTACGGCACGGTCCAGTTGGCGCGCACGGACGACACACCGGTGAACCTGGCGGTGGGCGGCCGGACCGCCGCGTCCATCAAGGAGGCCATCTGCAAGGGCACGCTGTGGGCCATCCGGCGTGAGGCCGCCAAACCCGGCTCCTACCGCTGGCTCAGGGGCGGCAAGCGGCCCGCGCACCAGCCGGCCGAGATCGCGCTGCGATGACGCGCGCGCCGACCGGCAACGAGCACGCCGAACGGTTCACCGTGTTGCGGCCGCTGCTGTTCACCATCGCCTACGAGATGCTGGGTTCGGCGACCGAGGCCGACGACGTGCTGCAGGACAGCTACCTGCGGTGGGCTGCGGTCGACCTGTCGACGGTGCGCGACACCAAGTCCTATTTGGCCCAGCTGGTGACCCGCCAGGCGCTCAACGCGCTGCGCGCCGACGCCCGCCGGCGCGAGGACTACGTGGGGCCGTGGCTGCCCGAGCCGCTGCTCCTCGACGAGCAGGATCCCTCAACCGATGTCGTTCTGGCGGAATCCATTTCGATGGCGATGCTGGTCCTGCTGGAAACGCTGAGTCCCGACGAGCGGGCGGTGTTCCTGTTGCGCGAGGTGTTCGGTTTCGACTACGGCGAGATCGCCGAGGCGGTGGGCAGATCGGCGCCGACGGTGCGGCAGGTGGCACACCGGGCGCGCGAACACGTACGGGCGCGGCGGAAGAGGTTCGACGCGGTAGACCCGGAACGCACCGCGCAGATCACCGCGCAGTTCCTCCAGACGGCCGCCGGCGGTGACGTGGAGACGCTGATGACGATGCTCGCACCCGACGCGACCTGGACGGCCGACAGCGGCGGCAAGGTGAGCGCGGCCCGCAGGCCCGTGGTGGGCGCCGAGCGGGTGGCCCGGGCCATCGTCGGCCTGATCCGCAAGGCGACGGTGCTCGCGGGGTTCCGCGTCGAAATGGTGACCTGCAACAGCGCCCCGGCGGTGCTGCTCTACCTGGGTGATCACCTCGAAGGGGTGATCACCCTGGAGATCGTCGAGGACAAGATCACCAACTTCTACGTGACGCGCAACCCGGACAAGCTGGCGGCTCTGGCGACCGCCCGCGACGTCAGCCGCGGCTAGGCGACCGTCCTTCTGTCAAGCTAGGGCGGTGCGCATTGACCGGCTCGGCGACCTCGGCGCGGCACCCGAGGTGCTGCGCGCCGTGGGCGACGCCACGGCGCGACTCGGTCTGCCGCCGCCGGCGGCGCTGACCGGCGACTGGTTCGGTGCGCTGGCGGTGATCGTCCCGAGCGTGTCAGCGCGGCCCGTCGACGCCGGCGCCGCCTTCGGGGTCCAACTCGGCTCCCAAACGGTCGACTCGCAAGCGGTGGGCGGCGGCTGGATCGGCTACCTTTCCTATCCCGATCCCGGCGCCGACGACCGGGGAAACCGGATCCCCGAAGCCGCGGGCGGTTGGACCGACTGCGTTCTGCGCCGCGACCGGGACGGGCAGTGGTGGTACGAATGCCTGTCCGGCGCGCCGATGCCCGACTGGTTGGCCGCCGCCCTGGCGGCGCCGCCGCCGGCGCGCGACTGCCGAATCGACTGGGCCCCCGCCGACCGGGCGGCACACCGCGACGGCGTGCAGAACTGCCTGGAGGCCATCCGCGCCGGCGAGGTCTACCAGGCGTGCGTGTGCACCCAATTCACCGGCACCGTCAGCGGCGCCCCGCTGGACTTCTTCGCCGACGGCATCGCCCGCACCTCCCCGGCGCGGGCGGCCTACGTCGCAGGGCCGTGGGGCGCCGTGGCGTCGCTGTCCCCGGAGCTCTTCCTGCGGCGGCGCGGCACGCTGGTGACGTCCAGCCCGATCAAAGGCACCCTGCCCCTGGACGCCTGGCCGTCGGCGCTGCGGGCGTCGGCGAAGGAGGTGGCCGAAAACATCATGATCGTGGACCTGGTCCGCAACGACCTCGGGCGGGTGGCGATCGTCGGCACCGTCACCGTGCCCGAGTTGTTGGTGGTGCGGCGCGCCCCCGGCGTGTGGCACCTGGTGTCCACCGTGTCCGCGCGGGTTCCCGTCGAACTGCCGACGTCGGCGCTGCTGGACGCCGCCTTCCCGCCGGCCTCGGTCACCGGGACGCCCAAACACCGGGCCCGCCAACTGCTCTCGCAGTGGGAGCCTCATCGTCGCGGAATATACTGCGGGACAATCGGTTTGGCTTCCCCGGTGGCGGGATGCGAACTGAACGTCGCGATCCGCACGGTCGAGTTCGACGCCGCGGGCGGCGCGGTGCTTGGTGTCGGCGGAGGGATCACCGCCGACTCCGATCCCGACGCCGAATGGGCCGAATGCCTGTACAAGGCGTCCCCCATCGTGGGGCAGCCGCGCATCGCGGCCGCGTTCTCGGCGAGCTGACCCTCACCCGCGGCGCGACTGCAGGACCGCGTCGTAGAGCTGGCGCGAGCGCACCCCCGGGTGCGCGGCGACCACCTCACCGCAGGCGTCCTTGACCCGCGCGCCGTCGGCGACCAGCTCCTCCACCTGTGCCACCAGGGCGGGCAGGTCGGCGCGCGGGGTGGCGCCGGCCAGCACCACGGTGATCTCGCCGAGCACCCCGTCCTCCGCCCACGCCGCCAGCTCGTCGAGCGATCCGCGCACCACCTCCTCGTGCACCTTGGTCAGTTCCCGGCAGACCGCCGCCCGACGGTCACCGCCGAGTTGGTCGACGGCGTCGCGCAAACACGCGGCCAACCGGCGCGGCGATTCGAAGAACACGCAGGTGCGCCGCTCGTCGGCCAGCGAATCCAGCCAGGTCCGCCGCGCGACCTTCTTGCGCGGGGCGAAACCCTCGAAGCAGAACCTCTCCGCCGGCAGACCGGATAGCGCCAGCGCGGTCATCACCGCCGACGGGCCGGGAAGACACGTCAGCGGAAGGTCGGCCGCCACGCACGCCGCGACCAGCCGGAAGCCGGGGTCGCTGATCACCGGCATCCCGGCGTCGCTGACCACCAGCACCGTCGCGCCGGCTTCCAGCGCGGCGATCAGCGATTCCACCCGGGCCGCCTCCACCCGGTCGAACAGGCTGATCACCCGGCCGGTGATGGCGACGTCCAGGGCTTTCGCCAGCGTCCGCACCCGCCGGGTGTCCTCGGCCGCCACCACGTCGGCGTGGGCGAGCGCCTCGATCAGGCGGGGCGAGGCGTCCGACGGTTGGCCCAGGGGGGTCGCGCCCAGCAACAGGCGGCCGGTGGTCATGACCGACAGCCTACGATCGACACCGATGTCCGCCCCGCCCCGCGAAACCCCCTTGCAGGTAGAAGATGCCGGCCAGGAGCGAGTCGTGCCCGTCGTCAGCCCGGGACCGATGGTTCCGGTGGCCGACTTCGGGCCGACCGATCACATTCGCGGCTGGGTCGTGACGGGGGTGATCTCCGTGCTGGCGACGGTCACCCGATTCCTCAACCTGGGCTCGCCGACCGACGCCGGCACACCCATCTTCGACGAGAAGCACTACGCCCCCCAGGCCTGGCAGGCGCTGCACAACCATGGGGTGGAAGACAACCCCGGTTTCGGCCTGGTGGTCCACCCGCCGGTCGGCAAGCAGCTGATCGCGATCGGCGAGGCGATCTTCGGCTACGACGGCGTCGGCTGGCGGTTCACCGGCGCCCTGCTCGGCGTGGTGCTGGTGGCGCTCGTTATGCGGATCGTCCGGCGGATCAGCCGCTCGACGCTGGTCGGCGCCGTCGCCGGGGTGCTGGTGATCTGCGACGGTGTCAGCTTCGTCGCCGCGCGGACCGCGTTACTCGACGGCATCCTCACCTTCTTCGTGGTCGCGGCGTTCGGCGCGCTCATCGTCGACCGCGATCAGGTCCGCCAGCGCATGCACCTCGCGCTGCTGGCGGGGCGCGCCACCCAGACGGTGTGGGGTCCGCGGCTGGGGGTGCGCTGGTGGCGCTTCTTGGCCGGCGTCCTGCTCGGATTGGCTTGCGGGACAAAGTGGTCCGGCCTGTATTTCGTGGCGTTCTTCGGCGTCATGTCGTTGGCGTTCGACGTCGCGGCGCGGCGCCAGTACCAGGTGACCAGGCCCTGGATGGGGGCCTTACGGCGCGATCTCATCCCCACGGCTTACGCGCTGGTGCTCGTCCCGTTCGCGGTGTATCTGGCCAGTTACGCGCCGTGGTTCGCCTCCGAGACGGCGATCGATCGACATGAGGTGGGCCAGTCGATCGGCCCGCATTCGGTGGTCCCGCTCCCCGACGCCATCCGCTCGCTGTGGCACTACACCGCCAAGGCGTTCGATTTCCATGCGAGCCTGACGAATTCCGCCGGCAATTACCACCCGTGGGAATCCAAGCCGTGGAGCTGGCCGATGTCATTGCGGCCGGTGCTCTACGCCATCGATCAGCAGAACGTTTCCGGGTGCGGCGCGCAGTCGTGCGTCAAGGCGGAGATGCTGGTGGGCACTCCGGCCATGTGGTGGCTGGCGGTGCCTGTTCTGGTCTACGCGTGCTGGCGCACCTTCATCCGCCGCGACTGGCGCTACGCCGTTGTGCTGACCGGTTATTGCGCCGGGTGGCTGCCCTGGTTCGCCGACATCGACCGGCAGATGTACTTCTTCTACGCGGCCACGATGGCGCCGTTCCTGGTGATGGGGCTGGCGCTGATCTGTGGGGACATCCTCTATCCCCCGGGCCGGTCTCGTGCTCTGGGCTCCGAGCGACGCACGCTGGGGCTGATCGCCGTCTCTTTCTACGTTGCCTTGGTGGTGACCAACTTCGCCTGGCTGTTCCCGGTGCTTACCGGCCTGCCGATTTCGCAGCAGACGTGGGACATGGAGATCTGGCTACCCAGCTGGCGGTAATTTCTGCGCCGCCCCGCCATCGGCCAATGGGGCGTGTTTGGACGCCGAAATCGACGCTAGCGTGCGGTTCACTCGTATTTCTTCGCGCCAACGTCGATCTCGACGACGGCTCGCCGCGTCTAGCGCACCGGATCACGGGCGACGGGACAGGCCATGCAGCGGGGTCCGCCGCGGCCGGTGCCCAGTTCGGCCCCCGCGATGGTCAGCACCTCGATGCCCGCGTCCTGCAGGCGGGCGTTGGTCTGTGCGTTGCGCTCATAGGCGACGACGACGCCGGGCGCCAACGCCAAGGTGTTGTTGCCGTCGTCCCACTGCTCCCGTTCGGCGATGAGGGGGTCCAGCCCCGTGTCGATGACGCGCAACCCGTCGATCTCCATGGCCTTGGCGGCGGCCTCCAGGAACGGCGCCTCCTCGCTGATGGCGACGCCGTCGGGCGTGCGCTCGATGGTGAACGCCGAGAGCGTGTCGACGACGTTGGCGTACATCACCACGGTGTCGGTGTCGACCACCGTGCACACCGTGTCCAAGTGCATTTGCGCGCGCCGCTGGGCGATCGGCACGGCGAGCACCTTGCTCGCAAGGTCGTCATCAAAAAGGCTGCGGGCCAACGCTTCCGCACCCGCCGGGGTGGTGCGCTCACCCACCCCGACCGCCACCACGCCGGGCGCGAGCAGCAGCACGTCGCCGCCCTCGACCGGAGCGGTGCGCGACTCGTAGGCGCGCCGCACCCCGGTGAACCTCGGGTGATGGGCGTAGATGAGATCGGTCAACGACGCCTCGCGCACCCGGGCGCGCAACGCCAGCGTGGGGATCACCACCCGCGGACCGATCCATATCGACGAGTCACGGGTGAACACCAGGTTGGGCAGCGGCTCGATGACGAAGTCGGCCCCCTGGTGCATGCGCAGCACCAACGACACGTCGCTCCGGATGTCGGGCGGCAATTCGTTGAACGTCATGCCGGCCATCAGCACCTGGGCCAGCCTGCCCGCGTCCAGCCCGCGCAGGTGAGCCGAAAGCGCTTGCGCCAGCGGCACTCCGAGTCGACGCGCGTCGACCGCCGCGGCGACGCCCTGCATCCGCGCGGCCCCGCTGTGGGTCAGCGCCTCGGCCAGTAGCTCCGACAGCAACAGCACCTCGACACCGCGGGAACGCAGCAGCTCGGCGAACTGGTCGTGTTCGTCTTGCGCGCGTGCGACCCAGGGCAGCCCGTCGAATAGCAGCTGGTCCATGTTGCGCGGATTGAGCCGCCGCAGCTCGGCGCCGGGACGGTGCAGGATCACGACCCGCAGCGTGCCCACCTCGGAATTGGTGCCCAGCTCAACCACACCCACAGTGAAAACGGTAGCCGCTCGCTCCGCCGGCCCCACGATCGAACGAGTGTGCGATAAACTCGGCGGCGTGGAGATCGCGGTACAAGGCTCCCTGTTTGCGCACACCGAACGCCGAGAACTCGGCGACGGCGCCTTCATCGAGATCCGCGCCGGCTGGCTCGCGACTGCTGACGACCTGCTCGACGCCCTCGTATCGGCCGTGCCGTGGCGCGAGGAACGTCGTCAGATGTATGACCGGGTCGTCGACGTGCCGCGGCTGGTGAGCTTTCACGACCTCACCGTCGAGGAGCCGCCACATCCGCTGCTGGCCCGGCTGCGGCGCCGGCTCAACGACATCTACGCGGGCGAGCTGGGCGAACCGTTCACCACGGTCGGGTTGTGCTGTTACCGCGACGGCTCCGACAGCGTCGCCTGGCACGGCGACACCATCGGCCGCAGCAGCTCCGAGGACACCATGGTGGCGATCATCAGCCTGGGCGCCACCCGCACCTTCGCCATGCGGCGGCGCGGCGGCGGCCCGTCGTTGCGGCTGCCGCAGGCGCATGGCGATCTGCTGGTGATGGGCGGATCGTGCCAACGCACCTGGGAGCATGCCGTGCCCAAGACGTCGGCACCGGTGGGACCGCGCATCAGCATTCAGTTCCGGCCCCGCGGCGTCCGCTAGGTCTGATCGCGCAACTTCTTACTCGCGCCGTCCCGGCGCTCGCCGTCGTCGCGCTAGCCGCGGACCGACTTCACCGCGTTGACCAGCAAATCGCGGGCGCGTTGCGTATCGACCGGGGCGACCGGCTGCCCGGGGATCACCAGCGGGTTGGCGGTGACGATCACCTGGTAGTCACCGAATTGGGCCGAATAGTCGTAGAGCTCGCCGGTGCGCGCGCCGCCCGCGACCAGGGCCTGCAGGACGCGGTGCACCCCCAGCGTGCGGGTTCCGTCGATCTGCGGAGCGTCGACCACCTCGATGCCGCCCCGCAGTTGCGGGCCGGAAAACGCGACCTTGGCGCAGTCCTTACCGGGGTCGTTGAAAGGCAAGGCTTTTGAGGTTTCCACGGCGATGACGACGAATCGGTTGCCCTTGCCCTCGGCGGAGACCGCGGCCATATTGCCCTGCAGGTCCGGGGGCATCTCCGGCCCCGTCGCCGATTTCGCGCAGTTGGCGGGGTCGAACGTCAGCCCCTCGGGGAGCTTGCGGCCGGACAGCAACTTGGGATCGATCCCCCGTTCACCGATGTCGGTGACCTTGTACTCGGGCCCGAAGCTTGATTTCACGCCTGCGACCTTCTTGATGTCGACCTTCGCCGAGGTAGCCGCCCCTGACGAGCAGCCTGCGAGCACCCCCACCACCGCGACCGCGACCGCCACCTTGAACATCGTGGCTAATCTACCCAAGGCGGATGCATCAGCCGCGCAACGTGGACACCGTTTTGACGAGCAGATCGGCGGCGAATTGCGGTGGCAGTGCGGGCACCACCGAACCCGGATCGGTGGTCAGTGTGGTGAACGCGTAGTAGTTGCCCAGGTAGGCCGTGAACGTGTATGTGCGCGAATCTATCTCGGTACCCGACTCGACGGACGACTTGATATCGGCCACCATGCCGAGGGTATCGGCGCCATCGATGTGCGGGGCCTCAGTGAGCTGCACCGTTGCCGTGGTGCGGCCGCCGGTCATGGTCCACTGACCACACGCGGCGACGACGTCATCAGGCAAGTCCACCGGTCCCGGCAAAGCCACCACCACCGCGTCGACGATGCCGCCGCTGCCCGACCCCGACACACCCTGCGCCGACTGGTCGCGTCCATTCCCGGGGTCGGCGAGCGTTGCGCATTGCGGCGGCTTGGCCTTGCTATCCAACGCGCCGGGCCCGAGGCTCCAGATCACTCGGGGGGAAGCCCCGCTGGGAATACCCGTGGTCGCCTCATAGCCGGGCGGCAGCTCGCGAACCACTCGCTTGATGTTGGCCGGGTTGACCGCCGTGGGCGGCGGCGCCTTCGTTGACGTCGGCGACGGTGCGGGTGCGGGCGCATGCCCGCACGCGGCCGCCACCAGCAGTGCGAGCGCGGAAGTTGTCACCGGGCCAATCCGGAACGGCCGCATGCGGAGTTCAATATCACAACGTGCCGGACTCAGCCGACCACCTCGATCACCTGGCGGGCGACGTGCTCGATCTGGGCGGCCACGTCACGCCGAACGACTTGGTCGGGCCGGTGGGGCACGTCGATGACGGTGGTGATGACGCCGACGTCTTCGCGCTGCCAGATCGCCCCGTGGTGGTCCATGATTGTGCGCATCGGCAGGTTGTCGGAAAGCATTCGCGCGGAGAACCTTTCGATTCCGGCGACCCGGGCGGCGATGGACAGGGCGCTGATCAGGAAGGTGCCGATTCCGCGGCCCTGGTAGGCGTCGGCGACGGTGAACGCGACCTCGGCGGCGCCGCGGTCGCTTTCGTCGCGCACGAAGCGCGCGTCGGCCACCGGATCACTGCCGTCGATCACCACCCAGACGAAGTGGTCCACGTAGTCGACCTCCGAGAGGTAATGCATCAACTCCGGGGTGGGAAGGCGCGGTGTCATGAAGCGCCGATACAGCGTCTCGCTGGAGAATTGGATGTGTCCGTGCACGGTTCGCTCGCTGTCGCCGGGCAGCACCGGTCGCAGCATCAGGGGCGTTCCATCGCGGACTCGGATCGGGATCGGCGCGATGAACGCGGCAAGACGCTGCCGCACCGTGCGCAGCAGCCGCTCCATAACCCCGGGTATGTGGACCATGCGGACGAAGGCGTCGTTGTCGCCGGTCCAACCGGTCAGCGGTCCGGCGGTGGTGACCGTTGCCGTCCGCGGGATGTGACGCAGCAGGGCGATCTCTCCGATGAGCATGCCCGCAGACGCGTGTTCGACGATGAGCACGCCGTCGTCGCCGACATGGGTGATCTCGACGATGCCCGACGAGATCAGCAGGAAGGAAACGGCCTGCTCGCCCTGCTGCATCAAGACTTGACCGGTCGCCGCGCGCAGCGGTTCCAGCGAGGTCGCCAGCGGCACGAGATCGGAGGCGGGGCATCCCTCGAAGATGTCCATCGTCGCCAGCTCGTCGGCTCGCGCGCCGGTCAAGGCCACTGCGATAGCCCGCCGATCACACCATCGGGCCGAGGGTCGACGCGTCGCGGTGACCGCTGTGCCATGACCTGCCCGCCCGTGTTGCCGTCGTCTACCGCGCCAGGCCCGACATTGCCCGGATGCGGTCGGATCCTGCCCAGGTTATGGGCTGGGTTCCGGCCGCGGCAAGGACGCCCGCTGATCCTTCGCGAATGCGCACGCGGCGGGCAGTCACCGCCGTTGCGGCAGCCGCACCCGACGTCGTCTTCGTGGGCTTGGGCTTCCCGAGACAGGAGCACCCCATCGAAATGCGGAGTTCCACGTGATGCCCGTGATGCCCGAAAGCAGGGCAGCAGGCTCAGTTCGAGCTGACTGGGTGGTCTTAAAGTCCACCGACTCGATCGTGACCTTGCGATCGGTGCGCGTGGCAAGCGATCCCTGCGCGTAGCGGTCGATGGTCGCCGACAGGACGCAGCCGCCTTCGGTGGTCGGGAACGGTGGTACGTCGGTGCGCCTCCCGCGAACGAAATCCGCAGCGGCGCACGTGTGCGAATGCGGGGGCGGGGGATTCACTGTCGACGCAATCCGCTCAGCCGACCGACGCGCGTCCCGCGATCGTCAGCGAAACGTGCGCCACGTCTTAACCCCATCCGTTGCTGCGTGAGGCCCCAATGCATGGCCTCTCACCAAGAGCCCTAGCCTAACAGCCGGATCAGCAGAAAAATCGCGATTCACCTGCGGATTATGCCATCCCGACCAAGCCCTCACGAAAGCGATGAAATGAGCCAGGATCCAGTCGAATTGACCCGCGGTCTCCTCACCGAGGCGGCCGCGCTGCGGCACGGTTTCCTCGACGTATTGGGCGAATCGACGAGTTCCCCGGTCCCGACGATCGCGCAGCGCGCCATGAACAGCCCCGTCGTCGCGACGGTCTACGAGCGGCTGTGGCGCCCGACCGCCTTCTACGTCGCCAGCGGCGTCACCACCCGCGCCGAGCAGCGGCGAGCGGCATCGGCGCTGCGGCTGTCCGCCGCGGGGCGACTGCTCGACGTCGCCTGCGGCCCAGGCAATTTCACCGGATCGTTGGCCGAGCAATTGCCGGCCGGCGGGCTCGCCGTCGGTTTCGACATCTCCGAGCCGATGCTGACGCGCGCCGTCCTGGACAACAGCACCACGCGGACCTGTTATGTCCGGGGCGACGCGCGCGCGTTGCCGTTCGCCGACGCGACATTCGACGCGGTCTGCTGCTTCGGGGCGCTGTACCTGATCCCTGAGCCGTTCCGTGTGGCGCGCGAAATGGTGCGGGTGCTCAAGCCCGGGGGCCGGATCGCGGTGCTCACCAGTTACGCCCCGGATCTGCCGCCGGTCCGCCGAGTGATGACGGCCGGTGCCCGCGTCATCGGGCTCACCATGTTCGACCGGCGCGCCTTCGTCGACCTTTTCTCGGCGGCCGGCCTGGTCGACATCGAGCAACAGACGCAGCGCGCGCTGCAGTTCGTCGCGGCATCCAAGCCCGGTTGATACCGCGGCGGGCTAGGAGGCGGCCTTGCACACGCCGAGGACGCGGACGACCGGCGTGCCCGCCTCGCATTCCAGCACCCGGGCATCGCCGCCGTCGGGCTCTGAGCTGGGCTCGGACGTGAGCGTGAACATCACGGGCTGACCGCTGCGCTGAGTCATCTGCGTGCATTCGACCCGAAACAGCCGATAATCACCGCCCTGATCAATCGCGAGCGAAAACCCGGGCCGCACCGACTCAACCGGCACCTTCTGCAGGTAATAGTCAACGTTCATCCGTCGACCGTAGGACCGGTATCCCGGCGCGCCCGGTGCCGCCACGCGCCTCTTAGGCAATGTTCAGGCAATTTTTGGGACCGCATTAATCTTCGCCCCGCGCATGCGCACCGGGCTGTAGTACGAACTCGACGATGGTCGCCGCCATGTCATCGATCGCGGTACGCGGCATCACCTCGAAACCGTGAGTGCTCAGCGTGGGTAGGCACAGCAGACCCGCGCGCGGCGTCAGCCCGTTGGCCTTGGAGTGCGACGCGTCGGATTCGAAGGCGCCCAGGGCGGCCGCCTGGGGCGACAGCCCCAGCTCGGTGGCGATGCTCATCAGCCGGTCGGCGACGTCTTTGTCGTACACACATAGCGCGTCGCTGTAGCCGACGATCGGGCCACCGGTGACGCTGGTGCCGTACTCGCGTTCGGTGGGGCCGACCTCCAGGGCGAGGGTGAGGGTGCCGGGCAGCGACGCGCTGGCGTAGCTGCCGCCCACCCCGCCGATCTCCTCGTTGGTGGTGAACACGAGGTAGACGTCGTCGACCGGTCGTTTTCCGCGCTCGCGCAGCAGGCGAGGCGCTCGCAGCAGGGCGGTCGCCGCGGCCCGGTCGTCGAGGAAGTAGCAGCCCAGGTAGCCTCCGACCTCGACCAGCGTCCTTTTGCTGTGGTCGACGCACACCCGGGTGCCGGGGCGCACCCCGGCGACCTCCAACTCCTCGGGGCTGCGGCCGGTGAAGACGTAGACGTGGTCCCAATCCAGCGCGCGGTCACCCTGGTCGGGTTTGGTCTGCCAGATCCGCTGGCTCTCCTGGGTGGTGTGCTCGGATCCGAGCGTGAGCACCGCAGTCAGCGTCTCGTGCTCGCCGAGGACGGCGACCGGGCCGAGGCCGAAGTTGCCGGGATACATCGTCCCCAGCTGCGTCAGGTGCAGCGTGCCGTCCGGCTCCACCCGTTTGACCAGCATGGACAGTTCGTCCATGTGCGCCATGATCCGCGTGGCGACGCCGGGTTCCGAGGACGTCCGGTGCCGGTGCCCGCGCCCGTTGTCGTCGGCCGCGGGGTCGGCGGCGATATACCCGATCAGATTGCCGGCGTCGTCGGTCCACATGTCGTCGACGACGGGTTGCAGTTCGCGGGCACACACGGCGCGCACCTCGGCTTCCTGGCCGCATGGGCCGTAGGCCCACAGAAGTTCTTGCAGCAGGCCGCCGGTGGCGTTGTCCTCGCGCGTCGCCATTCGATCCTTCCGGGTCCGTGGCTCGTCCGAAAGGGTCAGTACCCGCGTCGTGTGGCGGGCAATCGCGGGCCTGCCCGGCGGGGCCCGATCCCCGCGCGCCAGATTTCGCTGACGGCCGTCATTGACGGTCGTCAGCGTTTTGCCGTACGGTGCCCCCATGCAGTCATCGCCCGCCCTATGCGCGCCCGAAACGCGGGCCGGCGGCGTCCGAGAGGCTCGCCGGCTCGAAACCCGGGCACGCCTGTTCGACGCCGCGTTGGCTGAGATCGCGCAGCGCGGGTTGGCCGCCGCTGATGTGAGTGCCATCGCCGCCGCGGCGGGCGTGGTGCGGGGGACGTTCTATTTCCACTTTCCGACCAAGGAGCACATTCTCACCGAGTTGGAGCGCAACGAGGAGACCCGGATCATCGGCGAACTTGGCGGCGCCACGGGCGATTTGACGTCGATACTTTCACGACTCGTCGCTCACGTACTCGACGCCGAACGTCGTTTGGGCGCAGCCGTTTTCCGCGACATGCTCGGTTTGCATTTCTCGTCATCACGTCCGGTCGAAGACGAGTTGGCGCAACACCCGTTAGCCGAGTTTCTGGTGAGCGTGATCAGCCGGGCCCAGTCTGCAGGGCAAGTCTGTCCGGACGTGGACGCGGCCGAACTCGGAACATTCTTCCTTACCGGGCTGTTCGCGCTCTTGGCCACCGGGACACACGATTCCGCCCTCTTAAGTCGTTATGTGACAACGATTGTCAAAGGAATGGAGAAGCGATGAACAGCACTGGCATCGAGGGCTACCGGAATTTTCTGGCCCGGCGTGACGGGGAAGCCGACCTGCTCAACCGGCGGTTGGCGAATCGTGAGCAGTTCTTCGACCAACTCGAAGCAAACCCCGTCCGGTCAGCCCACCCCGCAGACCGAGAAACTTTCCTTACCAACCTGCGCCGCCGACGACCCGAAGCCGGGCTGGATCCCAAGATGCTGTTCCTGCTGGCGACGGCCAAGCTGAATCAGGCCGAACGGTTCGGCGTCGGACTCGGCGAAACCTACGGGCGCAACAGCGATCAGAATCTGCCGCCCGAGAACGTCTACCTAGAACTCGAAGAGCACTACCACACCCGGCTGCTCGCGTATGCGCTCGACACATTCGATCTGACGTTCCAAGTCGTTCCCCCACCCTTCGTGATGCGCCAGTTCGTCAAGACCGGCGTGTTCCTTCCCGAACGGCTGAGTTTTCTGTTTGTCGGAGCCGCTGAGATGGCGGGCTGCATCATGTTCGACGAACTGCGCCGCGTCGGCATTGAACTATTCAGCGATGAACCGGCAGTCGCCGAACGAATCGAACTGCTGTACAGCGAGATCCTGACCGACGAGATCGGCCACGTCGGCTACTGCGCATCGCGTTGCACCGCCGGGGAGCGGGCGATCATGCGCCGCCTCTATCCACTCATCGGACGGATGTTCGCCCGCCAAACGGCCGAGATCAGCCTCCTGATCGACCCGAAGGCGTTGCACGCCCGGCTCGACCGGCCCTTCAACGTCGACGAACTCACCGCCGACCTGGACAACGAAACGTATCTCGTCACGCACCCCTGACGAAGGGCGTCCGTCGCGACGCAATAGCCCACCGGCTCGCGGTGCTCTTCCATGGCCGTCAGTGCCGGAAAAGTCGGGGTTTAGAAATCGCATGTGTGGGCACCTCTTGCGGATGATCGCGCGTCACATTCCGCGTTTCGTTGCTCCTGCGGTAGTCGCGGCGTCGGGCGTTAGCGCTTCCGTCCTCACGTCTGCACTCCCGTTTGCTTCCGCCGAACCGTGTCCGGACGTTCAGGTGGTGTTCGCCCGCGGCACCGATGACCCTCCTGGGGTCGGCCCGACCGGACAGGCATTCGTCGACGCTCTGCGCCCGGGCGTCGGCGCAAAATCACTCGACGTGTATCCGGTCAACTACCCCGCTACCTATGACTGGACCAACGCGGGCGAGGCCGGCATCAGAGACGCGGGGGCACATGTCGTTTCGATGGCGCACGACTGCCCCAATACCAAGATGGTGCTCGGAGGTTATTCCCAGGGCGCGGCCGTGATGGGCTTCGTCACCTCGGCTTCAGTACCGGCTGGGATCGATCCTGCGAGCGTGCCTAAGCCGATGGATCCCGAGGTGGCCAACCACGTCTCCTCGGTCGTGCTCTTCGCATTGCCAAGCGATAAGGCGATGAACTTCTTCGGCGAGCCACCGGTCGTCATCGGACCGCTCTATCAGGCCAAGACCATCCAGGTATGCGCTCCCGAGGACCCGATCTGTTCCGACGGGATGAATTTCACCGCACACGACACGTACTCGACCAACGGCGCGGTGATCGACATGGGCGCGTCATTTGCGGCCAGTCGTCTCGCCGAAAGTCCCAGCGGGCCAGGAAGTTCGGGTCTTAGCGCCTGACGACCCTTGTCAGAGCGCAGCGTTGTTGAGCGTGCAGGACGCTAGAACGGCACCTAGGTCACATCGCCCAAGCCGATGCTGAACTCGTCGTCATCGACTTGACCCACCAGGTGTAAGGGAAGCGCGTTGGTGGGCACCCTCACGGCACGGGGTTTTGGTGTGGTACCGCCTGACGGGTCAGTACCACCCCAGCCTTGACGGCGGCATCACCCCGCGATCCCGCGCCGGCCCCGGCAACCACGAGAACCGGGGCCGGTGCGGCCCCGAGATTATCCGTTGCAGGGACAGAGCTAATTACGCATTCGCAGGGCGTTTAGCCGGGCTTCGTCTGGGTGGAGCTAAGGGGATTCGAACCCCTGACCTACTCGATGCGAACGAGTCGCGCTACCAACTGCGCCATAGCCCCTGATCGCTAGCAGGCTACCAGCCGCGGCCGGAACCGCCGAACCGCGAGCAACTACTCGCCGACGGCCCGCGGCAAGTCCCTGGGCCAGCCGTAGTTCCGCGTCGGCATCGCGTAGTCCAGGTGCTCGAAGATGGGGTCTTCGTCGTCGATTTCCAGGACAACCGCGCCCGGGCGCCGCAGCCGCGACGGGATCACGTCGTAGCCGCGGTCATAGGCGTTCTCCACGCCCATGCGCGCCCGCGCCATCCGCTGCATCCGGCGGCGACGCACCTTCTCCTCGATGCGGGTCTGGCGCCGCAGGTAAGCCAGGTACACCAGCGTCACACCGGTGGCGCTGCCGCACACCCACCAGGCGCTCGGCGAAATTTTGAACGCGGCCGTGGCCGTGCCGGCCAGGACGACGGCCATCACCATCAGCACGCGCTTGCGGAATTTGTACTTGCGGGCGCTGACCGCGGCGGCGGTCTTCGCGTCGAACCGGCGGCGCCGCGAGGCGTTCCGTGGGACGGGCGCCGGCATTTCCTCGTCGTCGGCGTCGGCTTCGGGTTCCAGACCCGAAGAGTCCTCTACGTATTCGTAGCCGTCGTCGTCCTCGTCGCTGTCGCCGTGGGCGACCACGTCCGTGTCGGAGTCGTCGTCCTCGTCGGCTTCGGCCTCGTCCTCGACTGCCGCGGCGGCACCCGCCGGCAGCGCCTGCGAATCCTCGACGACGTCGACGTCGAGGTAATCGGGCTCGGAGCACTCCGGCGCCGCGACCTTCACGACCACCGGGCGCAGCTGCCGCAGCTCATCGGTGTCGTGCTCGTCGCCGTGCTCCTCGTCCTCGTCCTCGGCGAGGTCTCG
This sequence comes from uncultured Actinomycetota bacterium, assembly GCA_963820045.1. GTDB lineage: Bacteria > Actinomycetota > Actinomycetes > Mycobacteriales > Mycobacteriaceae > Mycobacterium. The sequence continues at coordinate 270,124 of CAWFYN010000003.1, read as the reverse complement.
CTCCTCATCCAGCTCGGTTTCGGCCAACTCTTCCGGCGGCTTCCAATCGGGATCGCTGCGGTGGCCCGCGGCCGGACCGCTGCGCTTGATCAGGCGCGACTTCGCGCCCCCGTTGAGGACCCGGGTAGCCAGGGCGACGTCGCTGGTGCGCCGCACGGCGTCGCGTTTGCTGACGAGCATCGGCACCAAGACGAACAGCCAGAGCACTACGAGCGAGATCCACAACAGTGACTGCGGAATGCTTGGCATGACGACCTGCTCTCTTCGGTTTCCGATCCCCGCGAGACCCTCTGGTGGCCAGCGCGGCCGGGTTTAGTGACCAAGACAATTACACACCTGTAATTTGCCTCTCACAAGCACCACGAGTCACTCGTGTCGCGGCAGCCACATGCAAAAGGCGAGCTGCTTGGGGCTCTGAACGCCGGGGCGCGCCCCCGGGCCGGAAGGCCATCGACGCGCGGCACGTCGGCGCGCGGTCAGGCCCAGCTGGCGTGCCCGCCCCGGACCAGGGTCGATGCCACCGACCCGGACACCTCTTCGGCCGTGATGGCCATCAGCAGGTGGTCGCGCCACGCCTTGTCGACCTCGAGGTAGCGCTGCAACAACCCCTCCTGCCGGAACCCGACTTTCGCCAGTACGGCTCGGCTGGCGGCGTTCTCGGGCCGCACCGTCGCCTCCACGCGATGCAACATCACCGGGCCGAAGGAGTGATCCAGGCCCAGCGCCAACGCCGCCGTGGCCACGCCGCCGCCGGTCGCCGAGCTCGGCACCCAATAGCCGATCCAGGCGGACCGCAACGCCCCGTGGGTGACGTTACCGATGGTCAGCTGGCCACAGAACCGCCCGTCAAGCTCGATGACGTATGGCAGCATGCGGCCCGCACGCGCCTCCGCGCGCAGACCGGAACACAGCGCCGGCCACGCGGCAACCGTGTGCCGGCTCGTCCAATCGCCTTCCGCGCTGGGCTCCCACGGCTCGAGGTGCGCGCGGTCGGCCAGCCGGATGCGGCTCCACTGGGCGCCGTCGCGCATCCGCACCGCCCGCAACCGGACGACTCCCGCCGGGACACGCAACGGCCCGGCCTCCAGCGGCCAGCCCGGATGACGGGGGTTGGTGCGCCACAGGTTCACGAGCGTGCGGAGTCGTGGCACTTAACCGCGCTGAGCTAAGAAGGCGACGTCGACGATCTCGCCGGTGCGTATCTGTTCGGCGCCGCTCGGCACGACCAGCAGGCAGTTCGCTTCGGCGAGGGTGGCCAGGAGGTGCGAGGACGCCCCGGGGGCGCCGCCCAGCGCCTGCACCAGATATTCACCGGTCTCCTGGTCGCGCATCAGCTGGCCACGCAGGTAGCCCTTGCGACCGGCGACCGACGTGATCGGCGACAGCGTGCGGGCCTGCACGATACGGCGCATCGGCTGGCGCTTACCCAACGAAAGCCGGATCAACGGCCGCACCATCACCTCGAAGACCACCAGCGCGCTGACCGGATTCGCCGGCAGCAGAAACGTCGGGACGCCGTCACGGCCCAGTTGCCCGAACCCCTGGACGGACCCGGGGTGCATGGCGACGCGGACGACTTCCATCTCCCCGAGTTCGGAAAGCACGGACCGCACCGCCTCGGCCGCGGCGCCGCCGACACCGCCGGCGATCACCACCACCTCGGCACGGTTGATCTGGCCCTCGACCACCTCGCGGAACTCGTTGGGGTCGTTACTGACGATGCCGATGCGGTTGACCTCCGCGCCGGCGTCCCGGGCCGCCGCCGCCAAGGCGTAGGAGTTGACGTCATACACCTGGCCGTTCCCCGGGGTGCGCGAGATGTCGACCAGTTCGCCACCGACGGCCATCACCGTCACCCGGGGTCGCGGATGCACCAGCACCCGTTCGCGGCCGACCGCCGCCAGCAGGCCGACCTGGGCGGCGCCGATGACCGTGCCGGCCCGCACCGCGACATCACCGGGCTGGACATCGTCGCCGGTCCGGCGCACATACGCGCCCGACGGCGCCCCGCGCAGAATCCGCACCCGCGAACTTCCGCCATCGGTCCAGCGCGACGGGATGACGGCATCGGCCAGCGTGGGCAGCGGGGCTCCCGTGCGCACCCGGGCGGCCTGGCGGGGCTGCAGGCGGCTGGGTGTGCGCGCACCGGCCTCGATGGTTCCCATCACCGGCAGGACCAGGCCGTCACGCCGGTCCTCGTCGATCTCGGGGTCGGCGGCCGGCTCGCCCAGGCTGTCGACGCCCACCTCGCCGACGCCCTGCACGTCGACGCTGCGCACCGCGTACCCGTCGATCGCGGCCTGGTCGAAACCGGGCATGGGCCGCTCGGTGACTACTTCCTCGGCACACATCAAACCCTGCGCCTCGGCAATGGCCACCCGGATGGGCCGCGGAGCCACCGCGGCGGCCGTTATCCGGGCCTGCTGCTCCTCCACAGAACGCACAGCGCGCCTCTCTGCCCTCTAGGCCCCGACCGGGCTCTGCCCTCTAATGCCCTGACGGGCTCCGTCTTGGGCCGGGCGTTCGGCCGGTTACTTCTCGGCCAGGCCTAACCGCGTTACCAACCATCGCCGCAAATCCGGGCCGTAGTCGTCACGATCCAATGCAAAGTCAACCGCAGCCTTGAGGTAGCCGCCGGGATTTCCCAAGTCGTGTCGAGATCCGCGATGCACGACGACATGTACGGGGTGGCCCTCCGAAATCAATAACGCGATCGCATCGGTGAGCTGTACTTCGCCGCCCACCCCTTTTTCGACGCGGCGCAAGGCGTCGAAAATGGCGCGGTCGAGTACGTAGCGGCCCGCCGCGGCAAACATCGATGGGGCGTCCTCGCGCTGGGGCTTCTCGACCATGCCGTTGACCTTCAGCACGTCAGGGTGGTCGCCGGGCACCGGCTCGACGTCGAAAACCCCGTAGGCGCTGATCTCTTCGGGCGTCACCTCGATGGCACACAACACCGTGCCCCCGTGGTCCGCCCGCACCTTCGACATCTTCTCCAGGACGCCGGTCGGCAACACCAGGTCGTCGGGCAGCAGCACCATCACCGCATCGTCGTCGGACGTCAGCGTGGGCTCCACGCAGCTGATGGCGTGTCCGAGGCCGAGCGGTTCCGCCTGCACGACGGACTCGACCTTGATCAACTGCGGCGCGCGCCGCACCTTGTCGAGCATCGCCGTCTTGCCGCGGGCCTCCAACGTGCCCTCCAGAACCAAGTCCTCGACGAAGTGCGCGACGACGCCGTCCTTGCCCTCGGAGGTGATGATCACCAGGCGGTCGGCGCCGGCCTCAGCCGCCTCGGCGGCGACCAGCTCGATGCCGGGGGTGTCGACGACCGGCAGCAGCTCCTTGGGAACCGTTTTCGTCGCGGGCAGGAAGCGGGTACCAAGACCGGCGGCGGGCACGATCGCCGTGTGTGGGACCACCACTTTTGCGCTTGACATTGTTCACACGATAACCCGATCGCGGTTTGCCGACGCGATGTGGCGCGGGCAAGGACCCGGCTGCCATGGTTGTCCCATGGCGACGACCAGCAAGGCCGCGTTGCGGGCGCAGCTGCAGGCGGCCCGCCGGCGCGTTGCCGACGGCGTCCGGGCCGACGAGGCGCGCGTGTTGGGCGAGCAACTGGAAGCTCTGGAAAACATCGTGAGCCGCGGCAGTACGGTGTGCGCCTACGTGCCGGTGGGCGCCGAGCCCGGCTCGATCGAGATGGTGGATGTGTTGCTGCGGCGGGCCGGACGAGTGCTGCTGCCGGTTGCGCGTACCACCGCCGACAACGCGCCGCTGCCGTTGCGCTGGGGCGAATACCGGCCCGGCACACTGACATCCGCGCGGTGGGGATTGCTCGAACCCCCGGAGCCGTGGCTGCCGGCATCGGCGATCGCGGAGGCGGGCCTGATCCTGGTGCCATCGTTGGCCGTCGATCGCTCCGGGGTGCGGTTGGGCCGGGGTCGCGGTTTCTACGATCGCTCCCTGGGCGAGCGCGACCCATACGCCCGGCTGATCGCGGTGGTGCGCGACGCGGAGTTGGTGGACGAGTTGCCCGCCGAGTCGCACGACATACCCATGACCGATGCGCTCACGCCGCGGGCCGGACTGGTCGCTCTCAATCCGCGCTGACATGGCGGGAATGAGTGACGTCACGTGGCGGTTCTAGCACTTGAGACGGTAGAGTGCTAACAAGCTTTTGCAACCATCCGGAGGTTTTCGTGCCGACTTACAGCTATCAGTGCACTGAGTGCGACGATCGCTTCGACATCGTGCAGGCCTTCACCGACGACGCGCTGACCACTTGCGAACGCTGCTCCGGGCGGCTGCGCAAGCGCTTCAACTCCGTCGGCGTGGTGTTCAAGGGCAGCGGCTTCTACCGCACCGACAGCCGGGAGTCCGGCAAGAAGGCGACGAGTCCCACCAACGGGTCCTCGCCGAGTGACTCAGGATCGACTTCGGGCTCCAGCGAGAAGTCCGGGTCGAGCGAGAAGTCCGGTTCCAGCGAGAAGTCCGGGTCGAGCGAGAAGTCGAGCAGCAGCTCTACGTCCTCCACCGCCGCCGCCACGAGCTAACGGGTTATCCACAAACGCATTCGCCGCCGGCACTCGCCGCTGACCGCGGTGCGCTTACCGTTGCGGCGTGGTCGAATCGTCGCTGAATCCAAGCTTGTTCAGCCGCCTTTCGATGTGGCTGCGTCCCGATTGGGCCCGGACCGTGCTGGCGCGGCGAGTCGCCGCGGGCGGGCTTGTCGTGTTGGCCGGCCTGGCGGCGCTGCGGTCCAACCCGGCCGGTGACTACGCCGACGTGGTGGTCGCCGATCACGATCTGCGGCCCGGCGCAGCGTTGATTCCAGCCGATATTCGTCTCGAAAAACGTTTGGCCGCAACTGTTCCCGACGGGGCACGAACCGATGTGGGCGACGTGGTCGGCGCGACGTTGGCCGGCCCGACGAGGCGCGGAGAGGTGCTCACCGACGTCCGCTTGCTCGGCAGCCGGCTGGCCGAGTCGACAGCGGGACCCGGCGCCCGCATCGTGCCGCTACGGCTGGCCGACAGCGCCCTGATCGACCTGGTCCGCGTCGGCGACGTCGTCGACGTGCTGGCCGCACCGGCAACCGGCTCCCCGGAGACGCCCCAATCGGCCCCCAAGGTGGTGGCCACCGATGCCGTCGTGGTGCTCGTGTCGGCCAAGGCGAAGGTCCAGGCCACGGAAGGCGACCGCGTAGTGTTGGTGGCGCTGCCGGCTCGCGTGGCGAACACGGTGGCGGGCTCGGCGCTGGGTCAGGCGGTGACCCTGACCCTGCACTGAGCACCTCGCCACCGATAGCCGCCAAACCGGCAGCAAACTCTGTCCAATCCCAGGAAGGACATCTGAATGTTCAAAGGGTTCAAGGAGTTTCTCTCGCGGGGCAACATCATCGACCTGGCTACCGCGGTGGTCATCGGTACCGCGTTCACCGCGCTGGTCACCCAATGCACCGACAGCATCATCAAGCCGCTTATCAACCGAGCCGGCGTCAACGAGAAGTCGAATCTCGGCGTCCTGCGGATCAGCATCGGTGGCGGCCAGACCATTGACTTGAACAACGTGCTGTCGGCCGCCATCAACTTCGCCATCATCGCGGCGGTGGTGTACTTCCTGGTGGTGCTGCCGTACACGACGCTGCGCAGGCGCGGCGAGGTCGAGCAGGCCGACGACGCCCAAATCGTCCTGCTGACGGAAATCCGCGACCTACTTGCCCACACCAACGGCGACGCGCCCACCAAGCACGGCACAGCCGCCACGACGCCCCCTCCGGAACACGGGCCGCGCGCCGACGCCGAGTCTTAGCCCGATCGGCGCCACGGAGCGACCGAGGTGAAGACGGGTCAGATCTCCAGGCTCGACAGTTGCCCGATGATCTGAGCGGCCAACGGGTTCAGCGTCGCCATTCCGTCGCGCACCGCATACCGGGAACCGGCCAGGTTCACCACCAAGGTGCTTCCCGACACCCCGGCCAGGCCGCGTGACAACCCGGCGTCGATGATCCCCGCGGACAGACCCGAGGCCCGAACCGCTTCGGCGATGCCAAGGATTTCGCGATCCAGGATCTCGCGGGTGGCCTCGGGAGTGACATCGCGCGGCGTGACGCCCGTCCCGCCGACGGAGACCACCAGGTCCACCCCGCCGATCACCGCGGTGTTGAGCGCGTTGCGGATCTCGATCTCGTCCGCGGCGACCGCAACCACACCGTCGACAACGAACCCCGCCTCGGTCAGCAGCTCGGTAACCAGCGGCCCACTGTGGTCCTCGTCCCCGTGAGCGGTGCGATCGTCGACCACCACGACCAGGGCCCGGCCAACTACCAACTCCGCAGCCGTCTCCATGGGTGCCACCGTATAACCGAGCTCGGACAATCCGGCCGCCGAGGGTTCTTCGACTCGCATTACTGGTCCGCCTTCCCCAGGATCACCGGCACGGTACGGCTGCCACCAGCGGGATCCTGGAAGGTCAGCGAGATCTTGTCGCCGGGCGCCTTGGACCGCACGGCGGCGACCAAGGCGTCGGCGCTGTTGATCGGGCGGTCGTCGACCTTGGTGACGATCACGTTCTTGGGCACACCGGCGGTGGCGGCCGCGCCACCCGCCACGACGTCGACGACCTTGGCGCCCGGGGAGCCCTTGTCGTTGGTCACCTGCACGCCGAGCGAGGCGTGGGTCGCCTTGCCGGTGCTGATCAGCTCGTCGGCGATGCGCTTGGCTTGATCGACGGGGATCGCGAAACCGAGCCCGATCGAACCGCTCTGGGCGTCCGGGGAGTCCGCACCCAAGGTGGCGATCGCCGAGTTGACGCCCACTAGCTGGCCATTCATGTTGACCAACGCGCCGCCGGAGTTACCCGGGTTGATGGCGGCGTCGGTCTGGATCGCGTCCAGAACGGTGTTCTGGTTACCCGACTCACCGGTGGTGGACACCGGCCGATTCAGCGAGCTCACGATCCCGGTGGTCACCGTGCCGGACAAACCCAGCGGCGACCCGATCGCCACCACCGGTTGCCCGACGCGCAGATCCGACGAGGAGCCCAGGGAAATCGGGGTGAGGCCCGAGATGCCCTGCACCCGGATCACGGCGATGTCGCTGGTGGGATCGGCACCGACGACCGTGAACGTTGCGGTGCGGCCGTCGGCGAAGGTCACTGTTGTCTTTGGCGTGGGCCCACCCGGTGCGCCACCGGGACCCCCGGGCGGACCGCCGGGGGGAGCAGCGGGAGCCCCGGGCCCCTTCGGCGGCACCGCGGCCGCCGCGATCACGTGGTTGTTGGTGAGAATCAGCCCGTCGGTGGAAAGGATGATGCCGGAGCCCTCTTCGGACTGGCGGCCCAGATCCGTCTCCAGCATGACCACGCTGGGCACCACCTTGGAGGCAACCTGTTCAACGCTTCCCGGCGGCATGTTCGCCGCTGGTACGGTGGGCGCCCCCCCGCCGATGACGCTGTGCCCATTGCTGCTGGTGGCGTGCGTGCCCAGCTCGACAACCGTCGCCGCGGCTCCGCCGACACCTGCCGACACCACCGCAATGGCCAAGGCGCCGACCATCATTAAGCCTGCGCGGGGCCGTCTTTGGGGACCCGGCGGCATGGGGGGCAACATGCCGTGAATCGGTCCCGTCCCGGAGCCCCCGGGGATCGGTCCTCCGCCGGTTCCGCCCGGTATCCGGCCCGGACCGGTGGCGCTGTACGGGTCGTAGGGCTGCCGAAATTGGGTCGTCTGCGATTGCTGCCGCCAGTCGAATGGCTGGCCGTACGGCTGCTGGTGCCCATGGCCATAAGCGGGGCTGGGGGCGGGCGCAGGCTGATTAGGCGCGGGACGGTATCCCGGCTGCTGCGGCGGTGGCGAATACCTCGGGTCATTCGTCATGTCGCTAGGTCGCTCTTCCTCTATCTCGGTATTCGGCTAGTCGGCTCGATTGGGCTCTTCAACAGTAGCTGCAGACCTACCTTGCCCGCGCGGACTGAGAGTCCACTGAGATAACGTTCGCCGGTTCCCGAGAGTTCGACTGATCGCCGGCCACGGGGACCGTGGGGTCGGTGCCGACCCCTTCGTCGGGATTCCCGGCGGCGGCTGTGGGATACGGCGAAGGCGGCATCGGTCGCCCGGGCAGCAGGACATAGAAGGAACTCCCCGGCGGCTGTCCGCCCGGCACGGTGTCCTCGACACGAAGCAATCCACCGTGATTCAGCACGACCTTTTTCACGATCGCCAGCCCCAACCCCGAACCGGGCATGGCGCGCGCGGTCGTCGAACGATAGAACCGCTCGAACACCAGCCGCCGTTCGTGCGGGGGAATGCCCGGGCCCTGGTCGGACACCACCAACTCTGCGTGCGAGGCGTCGAGTTGCCGCATGGTGACGCCGACGTGGCCGAACGGCGGGCTCCACTTGGCCGCGTTGTCCAACAGGTTCAGCACCGCGCGCGACAGCCCGGCGGCGTCGCCGTGCATCTGCCAGGGGGCCACGTCGACGTCGAAGTGGATGTCGTTGCGGCGCCGCCTGACTCGCTCCAAGCTACGATCTACCACCTCGGACATGTCGACCGGTTCGTGCACCACCTGTCCGGCGTCGTCCCGAGTGAGGTCCACCAGATCGCCTACCAGCGTGGACAGTTCCTCGATCTGCGCCAACACGTCGGCGCGGAGCTCGACCATCTCCTGCTCGGGCAACCGCGGCGCTCCGGGTTCCATCGAAGCCATCAGCAGCTCGACGTTGGTGCGCAGCGACGTCAGGGGGGTGCGCAATTCGTGTCCGGCGTCGGTGACCAGCCGCGCCTGGCGCTCCCGGGACTCGGCCAGCGCCCGCAGCATCAAGTTGAACGCCTCGGTGAGCCGGGCCAATTCGTCGCTACCGAACACCGGGATCGGCCGCAGGTCGTCAGTGCGTGCCACTCGTTCGGCCGCCTCGGTCAGGCGGGCCACCGGACGTAGCCCGGCCCTGGTGACCATGCCGCCCGCCACCGCGGCGACCGCGACGCCGATGCCGCCGACGATCAGCAGCACCCAGCGCAGCTCGGTCATCACCGCCTCGGTCGGTTTGAGGCTCTTGGAGATCAACAGCGAACAGCCGTTGGGCAGGTGGATGGCCAGCACTCGTTGATCGGAGGCGGTGCGCCGGGACATAAAAAGGTCGCCACGGATCACCGCCTTTTCCGGGGCGCCGACGGGCAGCGTCTGACCCGGCTGCTGCGCGGTGTAGATCGAGTGGCCCGGGTTCACCAGCATCGCGTTGACATCCGAATAGGCGGTGCCTTCGATGGCCTTTCCGGGATCGGCGGCCAGTGAACCGCTGGCGATCAGCAGCTGCGCCCGGCTTTGCAGCTGGTTGTCGATATCGCTATACAGCGCAGCCGAAATCACCGCGTACACGGCGAACGCCATCAGCACGACGACCATCGCCACCATCGACATCGCCAGCAGCATGACGCGCCACCGCAGCGACAACGAGCTGGTGGCGCGCAGCGGCACGCGTTGGGGCCGTTGGTACCGGATCATCGTCGAATGCGACTCGTCACGGCGGTGTCTCCCGAAGGACGTAGCCCACGCCGCGCACCGTGTGGATCAGGCGGGGCTCACCGTCGGCCTCCGTCTTGCGGCGCAGATAGCCGACGTAGACCTCCAGCGCGTTGCCGGAGGTGGGAAAGTCGAACCCCCACACCTCCTCCAGGATCCGGCTGCGGGTGAGCACGCGGCGCGGATTGGCGATCAGCATTTCCAGCAAGGCGAATTCGGTGCGCGTCAGGCTGATTTGGCGTTGCCCGCGAGTGACTTCGCGGGTCACCGGGTCCAGCGTCAGGTCGGAGAATGTCATGGCCACCGAATCGGCGTCATCGTCCGGCTTGGTGCGGCGCAGCAGCGCCCGCATTCGGGCCAACAGTTCTTCCAGGGCGAACGGCTTCGGCAGGTAGTCATCCGCGCCGGCGTCCAGCCCGGCGACCCGCTCGGACACCGAATCGCGGGCGGTGAGCACCAGGATCGGCAGGTCGTCCCCGGTGCTGCGGAGGTGACGGCAGACCTCGAGGCCATCCAGCCGCGGCATCATCACGTCGAGCACCAGCGCGTCGGGCCGGTCGCTGGCAATCATCTCGAGCGCTTCCAGCCCGTCATGGGCCAACTCGACCGAGTAGCCATTAAAGGAAAGCGACCGGCGCAGCGACTCACGCACTGCGCGATCGTCGTCGACGACCAGTATCCGCACGGGCCTAAGTGTCGTCCCGACGCCTGAGAGCGGCCTGAGAGGCGCGCCGGGTGTTTGCCGAGATTAACTAACGCCGGTCGAGATCGATCAGGCCGAGGCGGGCGGCCTTGAGCAGCCGGCGGGGCACCTTGTGCTTCTGGCCCGCGACCGTCACGCCGACGAGCTCCGTCTTGGTGGCCTTCCACTGCGCGCGACGGCTTCGGGTGTTGGCGCGCGACATCCTGCGCTTGGGTACGGCCATGGTCGGGCCTAACTCCTCGTGTCGGGGCCTAGCCGGGGCTAGTCGGGCATGTCGCGGGGCGTGGCCGGTGCGGCCGAACGTGCGACGATTGCTATCAGGATAGTCGGTGGCCTGCTGCTCACCAAAACGACGCCCGTCGGCGCCGAGATTGCCGTGACGGCTGTGATCCGGCCGGCGTCAACGACCCTGGCGGCAATCTCGGCGCGGGAGGCCAGCGGGCGTCCTTGACGCAACACCGGCGCGACCGGCTAACCTACCGGTTGGTTGGTTGGTTTGCGCTCACCGGTGAATCGCAGATGGGAGGACTGCATGGTCTCTGCTGGTCCCCCCGGCCGTTCGAATGCGGTCCGGATCGCGAACTGTTCGGGTTTTTACGGCGACCGGCTATCGGCGATGCGCGAGATGCTCACCGGCGGGGACGTGGACTACCTCACCGGCGATTACCTGGCCGAGCTGACCATGCTGATCCTGGGCCGCGACCGCATGAAGAATCCCGAGCGCGGCTACGCCAAGACCTTCCTGACCCAGCTCGAGGGCTGCCTGGGCGAGGCCCGCGACCGGGGCGTCCGCATCGTCGCCAACGCCGGCGGGCTCAACCCGGCCGGGCTGGCCGACGCGATACGCGCCCTGGCCGAACGCCTCGGCATCCCGGCCCGGATCGCCCACGTCGAAGGTGACGACCTGCTGGCGCGCGCCGCCGAACTCGGGCTGGGCACGCCCCTGACCGCGAACGCCTACCTGGGCGCGTGGGGGATCGCCGACTGCCTGGGCGACGACGCCGACGTCGTCGTCACCGGACGGGTCACCGACGCCTCGGTGATCGTCGGGGCGGCGGCGGCGCACTTCGGCTGGGGCCGCACCGACTACGACCAGCTCGCCGGCGCCGTGGTCGCGGGCCACGTCATCGAGTGCGGCGTGCAGGCGACCGGCGGCAACTACTCCTTCTTTACCGAGGTATCCGACCTCACCCACGCCGGCTTCCCGCTGGCCGAAATCCACGCCGACGGATCCTCGGTGATCACCAAGCACCCGGGCACCGGCGGCCTCGTCAGCGTCGACACCGTCACCGCGCAGCTGCTCTACGAGATAACCGGCGCCCGGTACGCCAACCCCGACGTCACCGCCCGGATGGACACCATCGAACTGTCGCCCGACGGCCCGGACCGGGTGCGCATCAGCGGCGTGCTCGGCGAACCCCCGCCGCCGACCTACAAGGTGTCGCTGAACAGCATCGGCGGATTCCGCAATGCCATGACCTTCGTGCTGACGGGGTTGGACATCGAGGCCAAGGCCGACTTGGTGCGCCGGCAGCTCGAAGCCGCGCTGACCGTCAAACCCGCGGAGCTGCAGTGGTCACTGGCCCGCACCGACCACACCGACGCCGACACCGAGGAAGCAGCCAGCGCGCTGCTGCATTGCGTGGTCCGCGATCCCGATCCCGCGAACGTCGGACGCCAATTCTCTTCGGCCGCTGTGGAATTGGCACTCGCCAGTTATCCGGGCTTTCACGTGACCGCCCCGCCGGGCGACGGTCAGGTCTACGGCGTGTTCAACCCCGGCTACGTCGACGCCACGCAGGTGCCGCACGTCGCCGTGCACGCCGACGGTACCCGCACCGACATCCCCTGCGCGGCCGAGACTTTGGAGTTGGCAGCCGCCGATCCCCCACCATTGCCGGAGCCACTCCCCCCGGGCCCGGCCCGCAGGGTGCCGCTGGGCCGCATCGCGGGGGCGCGCAGCGGCGACAAGGGCGGCTCGGCCAACGTCGGGGTCTGGGTCCGCACCGACGAGCAATGGCGCTGGCTGGCCAATACTCTGACCGTCGAGCTGCTCAAGGAACTGCTGCCCGAGGCGGCGGAGTTCGACGTCGCCCGCCACGTGTTGCCGAACCTGCGCGCGGTTAACTTCGTCATCGACGGCATCCTGGGCGAGGGCGTCGCCTATCAGGCGCGTTTCGATCCGCAGGCCAAGGGGCTGGGCGAATGGCTGCGCGGCCGGCACGTCGACATCCCGGAGAGGATTTTATGAGCCTTTGGACGACGCCGGAGCGCGAGCAGTTGCGAAAGACGGTGCGCTCCTTCACCGAACGCGAAATCCTGCCCCACGCCGACGAGTGGGAGCGCATCGGCGAGTTGCCGCGCGACTTGCACCGGCGCGCCGGGGCGGCCGGCCTGCTGGGTGCGAACTTTCCCGAGGCGGTCGGAGGCGGCGGCGGTGACGGCGCGGACGCGGTGATCATCTGCGAAGAGGTACATCAGGCCGGTGCCCCGGGCGGAGTGTTCGCGTCGCTGTTCACCTGCGGTATCGCGGTGCCGCACATGATCGCTTCCGGCGATCAGCGGCTGATCGAGGAGTTCGTCCGGCCGACGCTGGCCGGCGACAAGATCGGCGCGCTCGCCATCACCGAGCCCGGCGGCGGTTCGGACGTCGGCCACCTGCGAACGTCGGCGGTGCTGGACGGGGATCACTACGTGGTCAACGGCGCCAAGACCTACATCACCTCGGGGGTCCGCGCCGACTACGTCGTCACCGCGGCGCGCACCGGCGGCCCCGGCGCGGCGGGCGTTTCACTACTGGTGATCGAGAAGGGCACACCGGGTTTCGAGGTGAGCCGCAAGCTGGCAAAGATGGGGTGGCGGTCGTCTGACACCGCCGAGCTGTCCTTCGTGGACGCGCGCGTGCCGGCGGACAACCTCGTCGGCGCCGAGAACAGTGGATTCCTGCAGATCGCGCAGGCCTTCGTCGCGGAACGCATCGGCCTTGCCGCGCAGGCGTATTCGAGTGCGCAGCGGTGTCTGGACTTGGCGGTGCAGTGGTGCCGCGACCGCGAAACCTTCGGCCGGCCGCTGATCTCTCGGCAGTCGGTGCAGAACACGCTGGCCGAGATGGCCCGGCGCGTCGACGTCGCCCGCGTCTACTCCCGCAACGTGGTCGAGCGTCAACTGGCCGGCGAGACCAACCTGATCGCCGAGGTGTGTTTCGCCAAGAACACCGCCGTCGAGGCCGGCGAATGGGTGGCCAACCAGGCCGTCCAGCTGTTCGGCGGCATGGGCTACATGGCCGAGTCGGAAGTCGAACGCCAGTATCGCGACATGCGGATACTCGGCATCGGCGGCGGGACCACCGAAATCCTGACCGCACTGGCCGCGAAAACCCTTGGATATCAGTCATGATTACACCACCTCGCCCCCTCACCGCTTCGCGGCTGGGGGTACCCCCACCTCATCGCTTCGTCCCCCGCAAGCGGGCGGTACCCCCACTGCATCGTCGGCGGTGGTCATGACCACGCTGCGGTCCACCCTCGACGCGACGTCCGCCGCCTACACCGACGCGGCGTCGACCGCAACCTCCAGGCTCGAAGAGATCGGCGCCGAGCTCGCCAAAGCGCTTGCCGGCGGCGGCCCCAAGTATGTCGAGCGCCATCACGGGCGCGGCAAGCTGACCGCCCGCGAACGCATCGAGCTGCTCGTCGACCCCGACTCCCCGTTCCTGGAGTTGAGTCCGCTGGCGGCGTACGGCAGCGCGTTCCAGGTCGGCGCCAGCCTCGTCACCGGCATCGGCGCGGTCTCGGGCGTGGAGTGCATGATCGTCGCCAACGACCCCACCGTCAAAGGCGGCACCAGCAACCCGTGGACGCTACGAAAGATACTGCGGTCCAACCAAATCGCGTTCGAGAACCGGCTGCCGGTGATATCGCTGGTGGAATCCGGCGGGGCGGACCTGCCGACGCAGAAGGAAGTGTTCATCCCCGGCGGGCGGATGTTCCGCGACCTGACCCGTCTGTCGGCGGCCGGCATCCCCACCATCGCGCTGGTGTTCGGCAACTCCACCGCGGGCGGGGCCTACGTGCCGGGCATGTCCGATCACGTGGTGATGATCAAGGAACGTTCGAAGGTGTTCCTGGCCGGCCCCCCGCTGGTCAAGATGGCCACCGGCGAGGAGTCCGACGACGAATCGCTGGGCGGCGCCGAAATGCATTCCCGCATATCGGGTTTGGGTGACTACTTCGCCGTCGACGAGCTCGACGCGATCCGCATCGGGCGCCGCATCGTCGCCCGCCTGAACTGGTGCAAGCAGGGCCCCGCGCCCGGTCCGGTTGCCGATCCGTTATTCGACGCCGAGGAGCTGATCGGCATCGTACCCGCGGATCTGCGCATCCCGTTCGACCCGCGCGAGGTGATCGCCCGCATCGTCGACGGCTCCGAATTCGACGAATTCAAAGCCATGTACGGCTCGTCGCTGGTGACCGGGTGGGCCCGGTTGCACGGCTACCCGCTGGGCATCCTGGCCAACGCGCGCGGGGTGTTGTTCAGCGAGGAGTCACAGAAGGCGACCCAGTTCATCCAGCTGGCCAACCGCTCCGATACGCCACTGTTGTTCCTGCACAACACCACCGGCTACATGGTGGGCAAGGACTACGAGGAGGGCGGGATGATCAAGCACGGCTCGATGATGATCAACGCCGTCTCCAACTCGACCGTGCCGCACATCTCGCTGTTGATCGGCGCGTCGTACGGGGCCGGCCATTACGGCATGTGCGGGCGCGCCTACGACCCACGCTTCCTGTTCGCATGGCCCAGCGCCAAGGCGGCGGTGATGGGCGGAGCTCAACTGTCCGGGGTGCTGTCGATCGTGGCGCGGGCCGCCGCCGAGGCCCGCGGACAGCAGGTGGACGAGGAGGCCGACGCCGCGATGCGGGCGGCCGTCGAGGGGCAGATCGAGGCGGAGTCGCTGCCGCTGGTGTTGTCCGGGATGCTCTACGACGACGGGGTGATCGACCCCCGCGACACCCGCACGGTGTTGGGAATGTGTCTGTCCGCCATCGCCAATGGCCCGATCAAGGGGACGTCGAACTTCGGCGTCTTCCGGATGTGAGCTCCATGGTCACTCGAGTGCTGGTCGCTAACCGGGGCGAGATCGCCCGGCGGGTTTTCGCCACCTGCAGGCGCCTCGGCCTGGGCACCGTCGCCGTCTACACCGACCCCGACGCCGCCGCGCCGCACGTGGCCGAGGCTGACGCCCGGGTGCGGCTGCCCAAGACCAACGACTACCTGAACGCCGAGGCGATCATCGCGGCCGCCCGCGCCGCGGGAGCCGACGCGGTGCACCCCGGGTACGGCTTCCTCTCGGAGAACGCCGAATTCGCCGCCGCCGTGCAGGGCGCGGGCCTGACCTGGATCGGGCCACCGGTGGACGCGGTGCGGGCGATGGGCTCCAAGATCGAGTCCAAGAAGCTGATGGCCGCCGCCGGTGTCCCGGTGCTCGACGAGCTCGACCCCGATGCGGTCACCGATGCGCAGCTGCCGGTTCTGGTCAAGGCGTCCGCGGGCGGGGGCGGCCGCGGGATGCGGGTGGTGCGCGAATTGTCGGCTCTCGCTGGCGAAGTCGAGGCGGCCCAGCGCGAGGCGCAGTCCGCTTTCGGCGACCCGACCGTGTTCTGTGAGCGCTACCTGCCCACCGGGCATCACATCGAGGTTCAGGTCATGGCCGACACCCATGGCACCGTCTGGGCCATCGGCGAGCGGGAATGCTCCATTCAGCGCCGGCACCAAAAGATCGTCGAGGAGGCCCCCTCCCCCTTGGTCGAGCGCATTCCGGGCATGCGGGCCAAGCTGTTCGACGCGGCCCGGCTGGCCGCCGAAGCGATCAGCTACACCGGCGCCGGGACGGTCGAGTTCCTCGCCGACGATGACGGTGAGTTCTACTTCCTGGAAATGAACACCCGGCTGCAGGTCGAGCACCCGGTGACCGAAGAGACCACCGGGCTCGACCTGGTCGAACTGCAGCTCGCCGTCGCGGACGGCGAGCGTCTCGACGCCGAACCGCCAGCAGCTCAAGGGCATTCGCTCGAGGCCCGCCTCTACGCGGAGGATCCCGCCCAGGGCTGGCAGCCGCAGGCCGGCCGCGTGCACAGCGTCGACGTGCCTGCGGTCCGGGCGCGGTTCCGCACGCTGGGACACCGGACCGGTATCCGGTTGGATTCGGGCATCGTCTCCGGCTCCACGGTGTCCATCCACTACGACCCCATGCTGGCCAAGGTCATCTCGTATGCGCCGACGCGCCGGCAAGCGGCGCTGGTGCTCGCCGACGCGCTCGCCCGCGCCCGGCTGCACGGTGTGCGCACCAACCGTGAGCTGCTGGTCAACGTGCTGCGCCACCCCGCATTCCTCGACGGCGCCACCGACACCGCGTTTTTCGACACACACGGACTGGAGAGCCTGTCGGCCCCCCTGGCCGACGCCGCCACCGTCCGGTTGTCCGCGATTGCCGCCGCGCTCGCCGACGCCGCGCATAACCGCGCGTCCGCCGCCGTCCTGGGCTCCCTACCCAGCGGCTGGCGCAACATCGCGTCCGGCTTTCAGGTGAAGGGCTACCGCGACGCCGCGGGCGGCGAGCACCGGGTCGAATACCGCTTCACCAGAACGGGATTGCTGTTCGCCGAAGGCGAGCCGGTCCAGCTAGTCTCGGCCACGCCGGACGAGGTCGTGCTGGCCGACGGCGCCGGGGTGGCGTGCGGTTTCGCGGTCGCGCGATACGGTGACGACGTCTACGTCGACTCGGCGCGCGGACCGGTTCACCTGGTTGCGCTGCCGCGATTCCCGGAGCCGGGTTCGGCCGTCGAACAGGGTTCGCTGGTGGCGCCCATGCCCGGCAACGTGATCCGCATCGGTGCCGCGGTCGGCGAGACCGTCGACGCCGGCCAGGCATTGATCTGGCTGGAGGCGATGAAGATGGAACACACCATCACCGCGCCGACCGACGGCGTACTCGTCGAGCTCAATGTCAAGACCGGCCATCAAGTGGAAGTGGGCGCTGTCCTAGCGCGGGTCGAAGCGCCGCAAGCAAAAGGAGATTCTTGAAATGACCGACACCAGCTTCATCGAGAGCGAGGAGCGGCAGGCCCTGCGGAAATCGGTGTCCGCGTGGGCCGCCAGCTACGGCAGCGAGTACTACCTGAGGAAGGCCCGCGCGCACGAGCACACCGACGAATTATGGTCGGAGGCCGGCAAACTCGGCTTCCTGGGGGTGAACCTGCCCGAGGAGTACGGCGGCGGCGGCGCCGGCATGTACGAGCTGTCGCTGGTGATGGAGGAGATGGCGGCCGCGGGCAGCGCGCTGCTGCTGATGGTGGTGTCGCCGGCGATCAACGGCACGATCATCAGCAAGTTCGGCACCGAGGATCAGAAGAAGCGCTGGATTCCCGGCATCGCCGACGGCACCCTGACGATGGCGTTCGCCATCACCGAGCCGGACGCCGGCTCCAACTCGCACAAGATCACCACGACCGCCCGCCGCGACGGCAGCGACTGGATCCTCAAGGGCCAGAAGGTCTACATCTCCGGTATCGACCAGGCGCAGGCCGTCCTGGTGGTGGGCCGCACGGAAGAGGCCAAAACCGGCAAACTGCGCCCGGCGCTGTTTGTGGTGCCCACCGATGCGCCCGGCTTCACCTATACGCCGATCGAGATGGAGCTGATCAGCCCCGAACGGCAGTTCCAGGTCTTCCTCGACGATGTCCGGCTGCCGGCCGATGCCCTGGTCGGTTCCGAGGACGCCGCCATCGCGCAGCTTTTCGCGGGCCTGAACCCCGAGCGCATCATGGGCGCGGCCAGCTCGGTCGGGATGGGACGGTTCGCGCTCGACAGGGCCGCCGACTACGTCAAGACCCGCCAGGTCTGGGGCACGCCGATCGGCGCGCACCAAGGCCTGTCGCATCCGTTGGCGCAGTGCCACATCGAGGTGCAACTGGCCAAGCTGATGATGCAGAAGGCCGCCGCGCTCTACGACAGCGGCGACGACGCGGGCGCGGCCGAGGCCGCCAACATGGCCAAATACGCTGCGGCCGAGGCGGCTACCGCGCTCGGTCGACCAGGCGGTGCAGTCGATGGGCGGCAACGGGCTGACCAAGGAGTACGGAGTCGCCGCCATGCTCGCCTCGGCCCGGCTCGGCGCGGATCGCCCCGATCAGCCGCGAGATGGTGCTCAACTTCGTCGCGCAGACGTCGCTGGGCCTGCCCCGAAGCTACTGAAGCCGCACTGATGGAAACGCTGGTCGAATACGCCGGGCCCGCCGATACCGGCGGCGCGTTCGCGCGGCTGACGCTGAACTCGCCCCACAACCGCAACGCGCTTTCGACCGTGCTGGTCGAGCAGCTGCATCACGGGCTGCGCGACGCCGCGGCGGATCCGGCCGTGCGCGCGGTGGTGCTGGGGCATACCGGCAACACCTTCTGCGCCGGCGCCGACCTGAGTGAAGCCGGCGGCGGCGACCCGAGTGGCGGGTCGCCACCATCGCCGTTCGACATGGCCCTTGCCCGGGCCCGCGAACTGACGGCGGTGTTGCGGGCGATCGTCTCCTCGCCGCTGCCGGTGATCGCCGCCGTCAACGGGCATGTTCGCGCGGGCGGGTTCGGACTCGTCGGTGCCTGCGACATCGCCGTCGCCGGTCCGCGCAGCACCTTCGCCCTGACCGAGGCCCGGATCGGCGTCGCCCCGGCGATCATCTCGCTGACACTGCTGCCGAAACTGTCGCCGCGGGCGGCGGCGCGCTACTACCTGACCGGCGAGACTTTCGGCGCCGGGGAAGCGGCGGACATCGGACTGATCACGATGGCAGCCGAGGACGTCGACGCCGCGGTGGGAGGACTGCTCGCCGACGTGGGCCGCGGTTCGCCCCAGGGGCTGGCGGCCTCCAAGGCGCTGACCACGGCTGCGATGCTGGAACGGTTCGACCGCGACGCCGAACGGCTCGCCGAGGAATCGGCCCGGCTCTTCGTATCCGACGAAGCCCGCGAAGGCATGTTGGCGTTCCTGCAGAAGCGCGCACCCAGCTGGACGAATTAGCCAGGTGTCAAACAGATCGCACGGGCCCAACCGGCCGGCGCGGCGCAAGGTTGCAGTTTGACCAATCGTCTTGCGGCAATAGCCGGACGTCGTAGGCTCGTGGGTGATGAGCAACTCTGCGCAACGCGATGCGAAGGACACGCGCGACGAATCGTCGCGTGCGGCCGACACTGATCGCATACAGCTCGCGCAGTTGCTGGCGTACGCGGCCGAGCAGGGCCGGCTGCAGCTGAAGGACTACGAAGACCGTCTGACCAGGGCCTATGCAGCCACGACGTACGAGGAACTGGACCAGCTGCGGGCGGATTTGCCGGGTTCACCGATCAACCCGCGCCGGGGCGGCAAGCCCAACCCGGCGCCGTCCACGCTGCTGCTGGCCCTGATGAGCGGCTTCGAGCGGCGGGGCCGGTGGAACGTACCCAAGAAGCTGACCACGTTCACGTTGTGGGGCAGCGGGGTGGTGGATCTGCGCTACGCCGACTTCACCTCGACCGAGGTCGACATCCACGCGATGTCGATCATGGGGGTGCAGAACATTTTGCTGCCGCCCGAAGTCAACGTCGAGATTCACGGCCACGGCGTCATGGGTAACTTTGACCGCAGCGTCCCCGGCCAGGGCACCCCCGGCGCGCCGAAGGTGAATATTCGCGGCTTTTCGCTGTGGGGCGGTGTCGGTATTCTGCGCAAGGCCCGCCGGCCACGCGGGTAGCGTCGCGCGGGCGCTAGCGGGGCACGTAGTCGAACTTGTCGGGGTTGGGCCCGGTCCTACCCGATTCGCCCTTGTCCAGCGCTGAGATCGCGTCCATGTCGGAGTCGTCCAACTCAAAGTCGAAAAGCTCGAAGTTGGCTTTGACCCGCTCCGGTGTCACCGACTTGGGGAAGACGATGTCGCCGCGCTGAATGTGCCAGCGCAGCACCACCTGCGCCGCCGACTTACCCCGTGCATCGGCGACGCGGTTGATCACCGGATCGTCGAGCACCTTGCCCTGTGCGATGGGCGACCACGCCTCGGTGGCGATGCCGTGATCGCGCCCATACGCGCGGACCTGTTCGTTGCCGAAGTAAGGATGAACCTCGATTTGGTTGACCGATGGGACGGTGTCGGTCTCGGCGGCGAGCCGATCCAGGTGTACGACTTGGAAATTCGAGACGCCGATGCTGCGGGCGCGTCCGTCCCGGGCGAACTCTTCGAGGACCTTCCAGGTCGAAACGAAGTCACCGTCGTAGAGCGTGGGCAGCGGCCAGTGGATGAGAAACAGGTCGACGTAGTCGGACTCCAGAGCCTTCAGCGTTCGATCGAAGGCGCGGCGCGCATCGTCGGGCTTGTGAAAGCCGTTGTTGAGCTTGCTGGTGATGAATACGTCGGCGCGGTCCACGCCGGCGGCGCGAATGCCTTGCCCGACTTCCTTTTCGTTGCCGTACATCTCGGCCGTGTCGATGTGCCGATAGCCGATCTCGAGGGCGGTCTTTACCGCCGCGGCGGTCTCCTCGGGCTTGATCTGGAACACGCCGAAGCCGAGCTGCGGAATGCCGACACCATCATTGAGTTCGATCGTTGGAACCTTGCTCATGCGTCTCCTCCTTCTCGGGTCCGTGTACCCGGTCCAGTGGGCACCTATCCCCGTTTGGTCGACGACGGGTCAGCGGCGGCGGGACCGGAGGTAGTCGCCCACCACGGCAGCACCCAGGCCGTCGAGATCGGGTACCACGACACGTCCCTCGACGCGCCTTGCGACCTGGTCGATGAACCGGGCGAGGCCGGGATCGCTGCCCAGCCGGAAGATGGTGACCTGGGCACCGAGGCGGGCCATGTCGTCGAACCCGCGCACGGTGTGGGCGATGGTCCGCGGATGCGGCGGGTAATCAAAAAACACCGTAGAACCACCCTCGCCGTCGAAGTCCTCCAGGTGAGCAGTGGGCTCACCATCGGTCACCACCAGCACGACTGGCTGCGCGTTGGGGTGCCGCCGCAGGTGCCGACCGGCCAGCGCCAGGGCGTGATGCAGGTTGGTGCCCTGCTCGTAGACGCCCTCGAGACCGGTGAGCTCGGCGGCGGTCACCGTCCGGGCATAACGGCCAAACGCGATGATCTGCAAGGCATCCGAGCGGAATCGCGTGCACACCAGGTGGTTGAGCGCCAGCGCCGTCTGCTTCATCGGCAGCCAACGATTCTCCATCACCATGGAGAACGAGGTGTCGACCAGCAGCGCCACCGCGGCCTGGGTGCGCGTCTCCGTCTCGGACACCTCGACATCGTCGACGGAGATCCTCAGCGCTCCGGCGGCGTCCAGCGTGGCGGTTCCAGCCTGCCGCAGTACCGCGTTGGTCAGCGTGCGGGAAATGTTCCACGGCTCGGTATCACCGAACTGCCAGGGCCGGGTGGCACCGGTGAGTTCACCGGCCGCTCCCGCGCGCCGGTGGTCCCGTTCGCCGCGCCGACCGGCAAGCTGTTGCGCGACATCGCGTAGCGCCGTCTCGCCCAGCCGGCGCATGGCCTTCGGCGAGAGCCGCCACTGGCCGTCGGAACCGCGGTCAAGAAATCCCTGATTGACCAGTGCGCGTTCCAATTCGGCGAGCGTGCGGGCATCGACGGCGGCCTGGTCGCCGAGTTGGCGGGCAAGCGCGTCGAGATCGACGTCGTCCATGGTGGCACCCGGGTAACTTTGCGAGAGCTGCTCGGCCAGCTGCTCGAGCTCGGCTACGTCGGCCAGCGCCTGGGTGCCTTCGCCCATGCCGAACGGGTTATCGCCGGAGAACTGCTCAGAGCCGGTCCAGTCTTCGCCCGGCCGCGCGGCCTGCAGATGCGCATCGAGTCGGCCTAACGCCTCCATCAACGCGGGAGAGCCAAATGCCTGCTGTGCCAATGCATCCAGCTCGGCACGCTGGTCGGGGCTCAGGCTGTTGCGGAAGCGTTGCGCGGCGGCGGCGCGCTTGGCCAGCGAGTCCAGCAGCTCGTCGACGTTGCGCGGGTTCTCCGGGAAGAACTCGCCGTGCTTGTCCATGAAGTCTTGAAAGTCCTGTTGCGTGTCCTGGCCGCGAGAGTGCTTGTCCAGCAGCTGGTTGAGGTCGTTCAACATGTCGTTGACGCGCTGGCGGTCCTCGTCGGTGGCTCCCTGTAGCGCCTGCTTCATGCCGGCGAAACGCTGATCCAGCATCTCGCGGCCGAGCAAATCCTTGATCTGGTCGTACTTTTCGCGGGCCTCGTTGCTGCGCCAGTTGTAGTCGGAGAGCTCCTGGACCGCCTTGGCCGGCGACCCCGGCAGGGCGTCGAGCTGCAGTTCGCCGAAGCGGGCGTCGTCGTCGAGCGCGCGGGCCAGTTCCTTGCGCTCGGCCAGCACGGCCTCGTCGAGCAGCTTCTTGATCTCCTGCAGGGTGCCGTCCAAGTTGTTGCGGCGCAGCAAATCCCGCCGGCGCCGGTTCGCCTCGGCCGCCAGCCGGTCGGCGCCGGGCATCTCCTTGGTGCCACGGCGCAGCAGCTCGGACAGCGCGCGGCGCGGCGACGTACCGGCCATCACGTCCTGCCCGATCTGCTCGAGCGCCTCGCGCAGATCCACCGGCGGGGCCAGCGGGTCGGGCCCGCCGGTGTACGCCGAGTACCGCGACGAATGCCCTTTAGCCATAGACGGTTTGGCCCTCCCCGGACACCTTGTCGATCCGCTTGGCCAGATACAACGCCTCCAGCGCGAGTTCCAATGCCGCCGCACGCTCGCCCTCCGACTGGGCGCCCAGCTTGGCCGCGATCTTGTCCACCACCGGCAGCGGGGGAACGGCGGCCAGCACGTCCTTGGCCGACACCCGCTCGCCAGTCGTGACCGCGGAACCACCCTCGACCGCGGACACCAACGACCCGACGTCGATGCCGCCGAGCGCCCGCGACGCGGTGTCGGCCGTTGCGCGGCGCAGGAGGTGTTCGAGCACGGCCTGCTCGCGGCCTTCCTCACCGGACTCGAATTCCAGCTTGCCGCGCAGGACGTCGATCACCGTGCCGAGGTCGACCACGCGGGCCACCGGGTCGGTCTCCCCCAGCACAGCGCCGCGGTGCCGAGCGGCCGCCGCCACGGTTTCGGCAGCGGCGATCGCGAACCGCGCCGACACCCCGGAGCGTTGGTCGACCGAATTGGACTCCCGCAGATACCGGGCGAAACGGGCGAGCACCTGCATCAGGTAGTCGGGCACCTGAGCGGACAGGTGCGCCTCCTGGACGATGACGCCCACCTCCGCCTCGAGCTCCAGCGGGTAGTGGGTGCGGATCTCCGCACCGAACCGGTCTTTGAGCGGAGTGATGATGCGGCCTCGGTTGGTGTAGTCCTCGGGATTGGCGCTGGCGACCACCAACACGTCCAGCGGCAGGCGCAGCGTGTACCCGCGGACCTGGATGTCGCGCTCCTCCATCACATTGAGCATCGACACCTGAATGCGCTCGGCGAGGTCGGGCAGCTCGTTGACCGCGACGATGCCGCGGTGTGCGCGCGGGATCAACCCGTAGGCGATGGTTTCCGGGTCCCCGAGGCTGCGGCCCTCGGCGACCTTGATCGGGTCGATGTCGCCGACGAGATCCGCGACGCTCGTGTCGGGGGTTGCCAGCTTCTCCGTGTAGCGCTCGCTGCGGTGCTTCCACTCCACCGGCAGGTCGTCGCCCAGGGTGGCGGCCTTGCGGATCGACTCCGGCGTGATCGGCGAGTAGGGGTGCTCGCCCAATTCCGCTCCGGCGATCACCGGTGTCCACTCGTCGAGCAGCCCGACCAGGGCCCGCAGCAGCCGGGTCTTGCCCTGACCACGCTCGCCGAGCAGGACGAAGTCATGCCCGGCGATGAGCGCCCGCTCCAGCTGGGGCAGGACGGTGTCGTCGAATCCCAAGATCCCCGGCCACACCTCGTCGCCCTCGGCCAACGCGGTCAGCAGGTTTTCGCGGATTTCCTGTTTGACTCCCCGTTCACGATGGCCGGCGGCACGCAGTTCGCCGACGGTGCGGGGCAGATTGCTGGGTGATGGCACCTCTTCACGCTACGCGTCGCGGAATGGCCCCACGAGCTGAGCGCTCAGTGCGCGAAGTGGCGGGCCCCGGTGAGGTACAGCGTGACACCGGCGTTGGCTGCCGCCGCGGTCACCTCGTCGTCGCGCACCGACCCTCCCGGGTGCACGATCGCCTTCACTCCCGCGGCGGTCAGCGTCTCGAGGCCGTCGGGGAACGGGAAGAACGCGTCGGACGCCGCGACCGCGCCGCGGACTCGGTCGCCCCCGCGTGCATTCCCTCTTTCAACGGCCAGCCGGGCGGCGTCGACCCGGTTCACCTGCCCCATGCCCACACCGAGGGTGGCGCCGCCGCCGGCGATCACGATGGCATTCGACTTGACCGCCCGGCACGTCCGCCACGCGAAGACCAGGTCGGTCAGGGTCGCCGGGTCGGCCGGTGAGCCCGTCGCCAGGGTCCAGTTCGCCGGGTTGTCGCCGTGCGCGTCGAGCTCGTCGCGTTGCTGCACCAGCAATCCACCGCTGATCGGCCGCAGCTCGGTGCCGCCGGTCAGCGGCTCGGAGGCCACCAGCACCCGGATGTTCTTCTTGCGCGTCAAGGCCTCCAACGCCTCCGGCGCGTACGCGGGCGCGACGATGACCTCGGTGAAGATAGTGCTCACATATTCGGCCATCTCGAGGCTGACTTCGGTGTTGGCCGCGATGACGCCGCCGAAGGCGCTCAGCGGATCGCATTCGTGGGCCTTGCGATGCGCGTCGGCCACCGAGTCCGACGAAATGGCGATCCCACAGGGGTTGGCGTGCTTGATGATCGCGACGCAGATCTGTTCGTGGTCGAAGGCGGCCCGCCAGGCCGCGTCCGCGTCGGTGAAGTTGTTGTACGACATCTCCTTTCCGTGCAACTGCTCGGCCTGCGCCAGGCCCGGCCAGGCGCCGGGGTCACTGTAGAGCGCCGCCTGCTGGTGCGGGTTCTCGCCGTAGCGCAGCATCGTCGAGCGGCTCCAGCTGCGCCCCAACCATTTGGGAAACGCCGTCGGCGGATGCTCGGGCGCCAGCGTCGACTCCATCCAGCCCGCCACGGCGATGTCGTAATCTGCGGTGTGCTGAAATGCCAGCGCCGCCAGCTTTTTGCGCTCTGCGAGGGAAAAGCCGCCGTGCCGCACCGCGGCGAGCACGCCGTCATAGCCGCGCGGGTCGGTGATCACCGCCACGCTGGGATGGTTTTTCGCTGCCGCGCGGACCATCGACGGCCCACCGATGTCGATCTGCTCGACGCATTCGTCGATGCTGGCGCCGGAGTCGACGGTCTCGCTGAACGGATACAGGTTGACGACGACGAGTTCAAACGCCGCGATGCCGAGTTCCTCGAGCGCCGCGGCGTGCTCGGGTTTGCGAAGGTCCGCCAACAGCCCGGCATGCACGCGCGGGTGCAGCGTCTTGACCCGGCCGTCGAGCACCTCGGGAAAGCCGGTCAGCTCCTCCACCCGCGTGACCGGAATCCCTTTTTCGGCAATGGTCTTCGCCGTCGATCCGGTCGAGACGATCTCGACGCCCGCATCCGCCAGTCCGCGGGCGAGTTCGACGAGCCCGGTCTTGTCGTAGACGCTGATCAACGCGCGGCGGATCGGCCTTTTCGCCGTCTCCGGCCAATCGTCGGTGCTCATCGCGTGGTCGCCTTTCGTCCGATCGTCGCTGTTCTTCCGACCAGGGTCAGGCCGCCGGTCGCGATCTCGGCCACCACGTCCACCAGGAGCTTCCGTTCGGTGACCTTGATGCGTTCATGCAGGGTGTCTTCGCTGTCGTCGTCGAGCACCGGCACGGATTGCTGCGCCAAGATCGGCCCGGTATCCGTCCCGGCATCCACCAGGTGCACCGTACAACCTGTGACCTTGACGCCGTAGGCCAACGCGTCGGCCACTCCGTGCGCACCCGCGAATGCCGGTAACAGTGCCGGATGCGTGTTGATGATCCGGCCGTAGAACCGCGAAAGAAACTGGGGTCCAAGTATTTTCATAAAGCCCGCCGAGACCACCAGATCGGGCGAATGCGCGGCGGTGGCTTCGGTGATGGCCGCATCCCAGGCGGCGCGGTCGGGATGATCGCCGAGCCGGGCGGTGAAGGTCGGCAGTGACGCTCCGGCGGCGATCTCGGTGGCCAGGCAGTCGCGGTCGGCACCGACCGCGACCACGCGGGCCGGGTACTCGCCGACGGCGGCGTCGAGCAGCGAGCTCAGCAGCGACCCGGTGCCCGATGCCAACACCACCACCCGCGCCGGCGCGCTCGGGGGCACATGGAGCGGTTCGGCCACAAGGAGAGAGCCTAGTGGGGGCTACTCGCCGGAGTCGCGGTCGGTCGCGGTCGGTTCGGCTTCCTCGGGGGGCGGTCCGCCGTCGTCGTCGCTCGCCGCTGCGTCGTCGTCGCTGACCAGCGCGTCGGGATCGGTGAAATCGTCGCGATCGGCGAAATCGGCCGGCGGCTCGTCGTCCCGCACGTCGTCCGGCTCGCCGTCCGGCTCCTCGAAGACACCCGCAAAATCCGCCGGTTTCTCGGCGGCGGGCGCGGGTTTGGGCCGCCGGGGCCGGACCCTGATGCCGCCGGTCATCACCACCGTGATCCCACCAACCAGCGAGAACCAGAAGAACACCCCGATCAGCAGAGCGCCCTGGTCGACGCCCACATCGCCGAAGTTTCCCAGCCGGCCGCTACCGCCGTATGCGAGCAATGACATCGCCAGCGCCCCGGTGACGGAAGCGACCAGCAGCTTGGCCATCGCCGGAATCAGCGGCAGCGCACGCCGCGCGCATTGTTGTCCGACCGCAACCCCGGACGACGCGCCGATGATGAGCAGGGCGACCCACACCGGCCCGAGCGGCGGCCTGGGGGCGGCGGCCAGGATCGGCAGCGCCGGAATGTCGCCGCCGAAGACGGTGAACGAGCTGAACGTCGCGAAGCCGAGGTGAGCGCTGGACCCGACCGCCATCGCCGACGTGCCGACAATGACGTTGGGCGCGTACAACATCGACAGCACCGTGAGGCTGAACTGCCCGAATATCGAATCGGTGATCCCGTACAGGTCTTGCATCGTCGCCCAATGGACCACCAGCGAAGCCGCCGTGACCAAGCCGGAGAGGCCGAGCAACGCCAGCACACCGGCGGACGCGGCGCGCAGGGAATCGCCCAGCCACAACGGCAGGGACGACGCCGTCAACGCCCGTCGTCCCACCCGGGACCACACACCGATCGCGGCACCGACGGCATGCACGACGAGGACGCTGGCGAACGCGCGCAGGGCGCTGGGCGTCTGCAACTCGGTGATCACCGACGACGCGTCATGAATGACCGCCAAGGCGATCGCCGCGATCAACAGGGGGCCGCCCAGCGCCGACGCGACAACCCAGCGGACCACCAACCACGAGGAATAGGGAGAGGTGGCCCGGGCCGTGCTGCGGGCGGTGGCCCAGATCATCACCAGCACCGGCAGCAGCGGCATTACGCCCAGTTCGCGGCCGCCGATCGAAATCGGCACCTGGTGCACGCCCAGCCACATGCTGGCGATCGCGCCCAGCGCCCCGGTCATGTCGCTGTTGGCGATCAACAACTGCAGCAGCGTGACGGCCGCGATGATTACCAGGGCCACCACCGCCGGGCCGAACGCGACCCGGACAAGGTCACGCGCCTGGCGGGCGCCCGCTGGCCGGTTGTTCTCCACCCGTGTCACTCTTGGCGCACGTTCCCGACTACTGGGCGCGAGAGCGCACGGTTAGACCGGCGCTGGACCAGACGGCGACGAAGGCGACTGCTGCTCCTGGCCGTAGGGCTGCTGGCCCGCGGCCGGGTTGGAGTAATTCGCCGAACCCTCGGAGCCCGCACCGGTCGCGGGCGGCGGGCTGAAGCTGGGGAAGCCGGTGGGCGGGGTGGACGGACCTTGCTGGGCCGCCTGCTGGGGGCCGGACTGAGCACCGAAACCGCCGGTCTGAACCGCGGTTTGGGTCGGGGCCTGGCTGGTCGGATATCCGCCGTATTGCGACCCGTACCCGGGGTGCTGCGGCGCCTGCTGCTGGCCGCCCGGCTGACCGTAGTACGGCTGCTGACCGTACTGCCCGTATTGCCCGTACTGCCCGTACTGGGCGTAGGGGTCGTATTTCGGCCGCGGCGTCGGCGCCGTGATCACGCCCGCGTCCAACAGGACGACGACGACGGCGGCGATCGCCTGGAGCACGCTGCAAGCCACCAGGGGCCACATCGCCCAGCCGATCGCGAAGCCGGCGGGCAGGTTGATCGTCTCGGTGATGGCCAGCAACGCACCCAGAACCGCGATGACCGCGACGATTCCGGCGTGGTTCTTGGCCTTGGGCACCAGGCCGAGCCCCGCGAGCAGCGCGGCCAGCACCGCGACAATGACCGCGGTGCCCGCATCGCCGGCGCGTCCACCAACGCCCGGGCCGAGGTCGGCGCCGATCGTGAACGTCGGGCCGAAGTTCAGCAGATACACCGCCAGGCCGAGCACCACCACCGCGATGTTCAGGTACAGCGGGAGCTTGGTCGTGCCGTCGTCGTCCTTGGTGAACGACGGTGTGGCGCCGGCGTAGGAGCCGCCCTGCGGCGCGGGCGGGTATCCGGGGCTACCGGGCGAGTAAGTCATGGCTCCTCCTGTTGCTTCCAGTGCCTTGAAGTGCCTTGCGGGCGCCACAGTTGCGTCGCGACGCTGTGCTTTCAGGCGCGCCGTCCCATAAACGCCGTGCCCGGCGGTTGCGTTGCGACGCGATCGATCAACCACGCTAGCGCACTTCGTGATGCCGGTGCCGTGGCGACCGGCTTGGACGCCGATCCGTGCCGCCACGACGGCAGCTTGCTCCGCGGAGGTAGAACACGTTCTAATTCTCCCCATGGATTACGGGCTTGTGCTTTTCACCAGCGACCGCGGCATCTCCCCGGCGTCGGCCGCGAAGCTTGCCGACGAACACGGCTTCACGACGTTTTACGTGCCGGAGCACACCCACATCCCGATCAAGCGCGAGGCGGCGCACCCGACGACCGGGGACGCGTCGCTGCCCGACGACCGCTACATGCGCACGCTAGACCCATGGGTTTCTCTGGGCGCGGCCTGCGCCGTCACGTCGCGGGTGCGGCTGTCGACCGCGGTGGCGCTGCCCGTCGAACACGACCCGATCACGTTGGCGAAAAGCATTGCCACCCTTGACCATTTGTCCGGCGGGCGGGTGAGCCTGGGCGTCGGCTTCGGGTGGAACACCGACGAGCTCGCCGACCACGGCGTGCCGCCCGCGCGGCGCCGCACCATGCTGCGCGAATACCTCGAAGCCATGCGGGAGCTGTGGACCAAAGAGGAAGCCGCCTACGACGGCGAGTTCGTCAAGTTCGGGCCCAGCTGGGCCTGGCCCAAGCCCCTGCAGCCGCACATCCCCGTGCTGGTCGGCGCGGCCGGGACCGAGAAGAACTTCAAGTGGATCGCGCGGAGCGCCGACGGCTGGATCACCACCCCGCGCGACTTCGACATCGACGAGCCGGTGAAGTTGCTGCAGGACACCTGGGCTGCGGCCGGCCGCGACGGCGCACCGCAGATCGTGGCGCTGGACTTCAAGCCGGTCCCCGAGAAACTCGCCAAATGGGCCGAGCTCGGGGTGACCGAGGTGCTGTTCGGCCTGCCGGACCGCGCCGAGGACGAGATCGCCGCCTACGTCGAGCGGCTGGCCGGCAAGCTGGCCGCCCTCGCCTGAGAACCCTTCGTATCCGCGCGGCGCGCCCGGGTACTCAGGTCAAAAAGCAGCGGTTGCCGTAATCGAAGGAACGCACGCGAACCCGGTGCCCCAACGGGTCGCCGTCGATCAGCAGCGCGATCAATTCGTCGTCCTCGGTGGTGGACAGGAACCGACTGCCGTCATCCAGCCGGCCGATGACGATCCCGATCGGGCGGCCGTCGTCGCGCCGCACCGTATAGGTCTCGACGGTGGCGGCGCCGTCGGCCTTCTCGGTCACCGCCTCGGTCGGCCAGTTGGCGACCCGCTCCTGTGCCTGCGCGCTGCGGTCAGGCCTCCATGGCGCCGGAGCGGTGGAGTACACGCCGACCGAATACTTGCTCAGGATGCCGCCGTTGGCGCCCACGAGGCCGAATTCGCCCGGCGTCCTTCGCATTTGCGCCACCGTCTCGGCGACGGCGTGCAGCGAGTAGTTATTGCCGGCGCCGCCGAAGAACGGCAGCCCGCCGGTCAGGGTCAGGCCCCGCGGATCGTCGGGCGCAAGGCCCATGCCGTCGCAGATGTTGAACACGGGCACGGGAAAGCAGCTGTACAGATCGAACGTGGCGACGTCGTCGATGCCGATGCCGGTCATCGCCAGCGCCTCCCGCACGGCCAGGACGTGCGACGGCGCATGGCCGAGATCGGGGCGCTGCAGCAGGGCTTGTTCCTCGATATCGGCGTGGCCGTGCAGGTAGACCCAGTTCTCCTCGGGCACGCCGAGGCGACGCGCCGCCTCGACCGACATCAGTAGTGCGGCGGCGCCCTGGTTGACCTGGTCTCGGGCGACCATCAGCCGCGGGTACGGCTCCGCGATCATGCGGTTGCGCTCGGTCACGGTGACCAGCTCGTCGACAGTGCGCTCCACCGGCGCGGCGGCGAACGGATTGCTGGCGGCGATCTTGGTGAAGGGCGCGAACAGCTGACCCATCCGCCGCCGGTACTCCGCCGGCCCCAGCCCGGTCCCGGCCCGCCGGGCATTCTCCAGCAGCGCGTACTGGATCGGCGCGCTGGTCAGTCCGTGGACGACGGTGTAGCGCGACACGAGCTTCTCGATGCCCTGGCCCCGGTCTTCCAAGTCGCCGTCGACCGTCTCGGTGAAGTCGGGCCTGGCTTCGGCTTTCGCGAAGTGGCGCAGCGTCGAGGTCGCATCCGAACCGAACACCATCGCGACCTGGGAGCGGCCCGCCGCGATTTCCGCCGCCAGCTCGCTGATGAGGTGCTGAGGCCCCTGGCCGCCGACGATCTCGAGGATTGCGCGAGTGGGCGCCGCACCGATCCGGTTGGCCACGGATCGCGGGTAGTTGTTCGACCGCCCCAGCGGGGCATTGACCACCCCGGAGATCTCGAACTGCCTGACACCGGCCACGGTGTCGATGGCCGTCCCGGCGTCTTCGGCACCACAGTCGGCGACGGCGGCCCCGGCCGCCGCGGCGGCCAGTTCGACGGGTGACATCCCGCGGTACTTCGGGTCGTCGATCCGCTCGGCGGCCTGCCCCACGCCGACGACGACGGGGGTGTTCGGGGCGAGATTCATAGACCCACTATGTACCGTAGGCCCGTCCCGGGGTCGAATCGGGGCCCGGGCACCGGTTCGACGGTGGCGACCCGCTACAGGCTCTGCAGGATCTCCCGGGCCAGGGCCGCGGTCTCGGACGGGGTCTTGCCGACCTTGACGCCCGCCGCCTCCAAGGCCTCCTTCTTGGCCGCCGCGGTGCCCGACGAGCCCGACACGATGGCACCCGCGTGGCCCATCGTCTTGCCTTCCGGCGCAGTGAATCCCGCGACATAGCCGACGACCGGCTTGGAGACGTTCGCCTTGATGTAGTCGGCCGCCCGCTCCTCGGCGTCGCCGCCGATCTCACCGATCATCACGATGACCTTGGTGTCGGGGTCCTTCTCGAAGGCCTCGATCGCGTCGATGTGGGTGGTGCCGATCACCGGGTCGCCGCCGATGCCGATCGAGGTGGAGAACCCGAAATCGCGCAGCTCGTACATCATCTGGTAGGTCAGCGTGCCGGACTTGGACACCAGCCCGACGGGACCCGGCCCACTGATGTTGGCGGGGGTGATGCCGGCCAGCGCCTCACCCGGCGTGATGATGCCGGGGCAGTTGGGCCCGATGATCCGCGTCTTCTGCCCTTTTTCTACGTTGTAGGCCCACGCATATGCGCTGTCCTGCACCGGAATTCCCTCGGTGATGACCACCAGCAGCGGAATCTCGGCGTCGATGGCCTCGATGATCGCGTCCTTGGCGAATTTCGGCGGGACGAACACGACGGACACGTTGGCGCCGGTTTCCTTCATCGCCTCCGCGACGGTCCCGAACACCGGCAGTTCGACGTCCTTGCCTTTCGCGTCGACGTGCGAGACGGTGGTGCCCGCCTTGCGGGCATTCACCCCGCCCACCACCGCAGTGCCCGCCTTCAGCATGAGCGCGGTGTGCTTGGTGCCCTCGCCGCCGGTGATGCCCTGAACGATGACCTTCGAGTCCGCGTTAAGGAAAATAGACATGGGTCATTGGTCCTTTTCTACTTGTTCGCCAGCTCAGCGGCTTTGTCGGCGCCGGCGTCCATGGTCTCGGCCTGGATCACCAGCGGGTGGTTGGCTTCGGCGAGGATGCGGCGACCCTGGTCGACGTTGTTGCCGTCGAGCCGGACCACGAGCGGCTTGTTGGCCTCGTCACCGAGCATGTTCAGTGCGGTGACGATTCCGCTGGCGACGGCGTCGCAGGAGGTGATACCCCCGAACACGTTCACGAACACGCTCTTGACCTGCTTGTCGTTCAGGATGACGTCCAGGCCCGCGGCCATGACTTCGGCCGACGCGCCGCCGCCGATGTCCAGGAAGTTGGCCGGCTTGACGCCGCCGTGCTTCTCGCCCGCATAGGCGACGACGTCGAGCGTGGACATCACCAGGCCCGCGCCGTTACCGATGATGCCGACCTGGCCGTCGAGCTTGACGTAGTTGAGGTCGTGTTCCTTGGCCTTGAGCTCCAGCGGGTCGGTGGCGTCGCGGTCCTCGAATTCGGCGTGGCCGGGCTGACGGAAGTCGGCGTTGGCGTCCAGGGTGACCTTGCCGTCCAGCGCCAGGATCTGGTTGTCGGGGGTGCGCACCAACGGGTTGACCTCGACCAGGGTGGCGTCCTCGGCGACGAAGAGTTCCCACAGCTTGTTGATGGTCACCGCGGCCGCGTCGAGCACCTCGGCCGGCAGGTGGCCCTGCTCGGCGATGGAACGCGCGGCCGCCAGGTCGACACCGGTGACGGCGTTCACCGGAACCTTGGCCAGCCGCTCAGGCTTGGTGGCGGCGACCTCCTCGATCTCCATGCCGCCCTCGACCGAACAGATGGCGAGGTAGGTGCGGTTGGCGCGGTCGAGCAAGAAGGAGATGTAGTACTCCTCGGCGATGTCACTGGCCTCGGCGACCAGCAGCTTCTTGACGACGTGTCCCTTGATGTCGAGACCAAGGATGTTCTTGGCGTGCTCGTAGGCGTCTTCGGGTGTCGCCGCGTACTTGACGCCACCGGCCTTGCCACGGCCGCCGACCTTCACCTGCGCCTTGACCATTACCGGGGCGCCCACCTCGGTCGCGATTTCCTTGGCGCCCTCGGCGGTGTCGGTCACCCGTCCCGGCGTGGTCGGTACGTTGTGCTTGACGAACAATTCTTTGGCTTGATACTCGAAAAGGTCCATGGGCTCTCTGTCTTCGCTCGACTCAACTGCTAGGCCTCTTGTTGGGCGGTGCCGCGCTCGGCAACTCGCACGGAGGAACTGTATCCACCGCCCAACCGGCTCTTATCGGCGCGTCCGCCGATGTGGCACAGCTCACGGATGCCGGGCTCACCCGGCTCGTGACCCAAATCACAATTTCCGTCGGATTGCCCGACGAGGTTGCCAGTTCCGCGAGTTAGCGGATACCGTCCTAGGGTCCAGATAACGGTATGGTCACGATACGAGGACATTTCAGCTTGTCCCAGCACCGGTTAGCTCCTTCTACTGCTGAAACAGCAGGCGTGGTGAGGGTTGGTCGCGCGGCAGGCGGCCGCGGGACGGAGCCCCATAGCAACGAAGTCACCGAGATCCTCCCGCTCGACGGTTTCAACTTCGACGATCCGGATTGGCGCGACGAGATCAGCGATCTGGGCGACCTCGACTACAGCAACGACTCCACCTTCGACAACGAAGCGCAGGTGTTGCTGGCCCCCGAACTCGACGACCTGAACGAGGCCGATGACCCGGCCCCGCTGTGGCTGGCCGCACCGGTGACCGAAGTGCTGCCGCGGGTGGTCGTCGGACCCGCCGCCGGGCCGCGCCTGGGTCGCGCGCACGCCACCGATGTGGTCGGTGTGGCACGGCGCGGCGGACAGCATCGCAAGGAACCCACCAGCGCGGCCAGGGGTCGCCTGCTGATTTCGGCGATGGCCGCCGGCGCGGCCGCCGCGGCGGCCCACACCGCCACCAGCCACGCCGATCCGCCCAAGACCGAGGCCGTGCTCACCGCCAACGCGTCGGCGCTCATCGGCGGGTCGGGCAACAACACCATCCGCGGCGCCCAGGTGGTCGCGCTCGAGCCGGCGACGACCGCCGCGCTCCACAACCAGGAACTCGCCGAGGGCGTCGCGTTCGCCAACGATCGGGCTCAGCGCGAGGCGCGGTTGCAGCAGCCGCTCTACGTGATGCCGACGAAGGGCATCTTCACCTCTAACTTCGGTTACCGCTGGGGGGTGCTGCATGCCGGCATCGACCTGGCCAACTCGATCGGGACACCGATTTATGCGGTGTCCGACGGCGTCGTCATCGACTCCGGGCCCGCCGCCGGCTACGGGGCGTTGGTCAAGCTCCGCCACGCCGACGGCACGGTGACGCTCTACGGCCACGTCAACACCACGCTGGTCAGCGTCGGCCAGCGGGTGATGGCCGGCGACCAGATCGCCACCATGGGCAACCGGGGTAATTCCACCGGCCCGCACCTGCATTTCGAGGTGCTTCAAGGCGGCACCGAACGAATCGACCCCGTCCCGTGGCTGGCTAAGCGGGGTCTTATGGTCGGTAACTACGCTGGTTGAGGTGACCGCGCCGAATCAGCCACCTCCCGGTCCGCAACCGCCCGAGTCCACGTCGCCGTCGGACTCGAAGACCCGGATCATTCGGCGGGCACCCACCGGACCGGTGCCCATAGCGCCGGAATCCCCGACCACCCATATCCCCCAGCAGGCACCGCCTTACCAGGCCGCTTCTCGCGCGGGACGCCGCGGAACATCGAGCGCGCCGGTCGGCGAGCCCAGCGACCGCACGGCCGTCGCCGCCTGCGCGGTCAGCATCATCAGTGGGTGGGCCACGTCGGTGGTGGCGACCGACCTGATCGCGGGCTGGTGGCGGACCGACCGCCTGTTCTGCATCGCGGTAGCGTTCCTGGCCCTGGTGTTCGCCACGACCACCGTGTCGGGCGTGATCATGTTGCTGCAGCACCGGCCTGTTGGGCGCTACCTCATCGTCGTCGGCGCCGTGGTGGCCGTGTTGACCTACATCGGCGTGTTCATCGCCGGTGCCCGTGTCGCGTGGATCGTGGACCTGCTGCCGCTGCTGCCGATCGCCAGCGTGGTGCTGGCGATGCACCCACGAACCAAACGCTGGCTTCAGGCCTGACCCGGCGCCGGCGCTACCCGGCGGCTAGAGCTTGCTGACCGGGGCGTGGTTGTGCATCAGCTTGACCCGTCCCGCGCTGCCGAAATCGATGAGCGACATGGCCGATTCGCCGACCCCGGAAACTTCTTCGACGCGGCCGAGTCCGTACTTGTCGTGAGTCACCCGGTCGCCGGGCTCGAGCACCAGCAGCGGGCGCTTGCCCGCGCCCGAGCGGGTCGGGGCCGCGCGCGGCGTACCGAACCGGCCGGCGCCGCTCACCGGCGCGCTGAACGACGGGGCCGGCGCGGTGCGCCGCCACTCGATGAGTTCCTGCGGAACCTCCCGCAGGAAGCGCGATTCCGGGTTCAGCATCGGCTGCCCCCAGGAGGACCGGATGATGGCCCTGCTCAAATACAGCCGCTGACGGGCGCGGGTGATGCCGACGTAGGCCAGCCGCCGCTCCTCGGACAGTTCGGTGGGGTCGTCCAGGGCCCGCATGTGCGGGAACATCCCATCCTCCCAGCCGGTGACGAACACCACCGGAAATTCCAGCCCCTTCGCGGTGTGCAACGTCATCAGGGTGACCATGCCGGCGCCGTCGTCGGGGATCTCGTCGCTGTCGGAAACCAGCGAGACCCGTTCCAGGAACTCCGCGAGCACGCCGGTGTCCGGCACGTCCTCATCGTCCGGGGCCTGCAACGACTCGCCCAACGCGACGGCGTTTGCCCGGTCGGTGCTGAATTCGTGTGCCACACTGACGAGTTCGTTGAGGTTGTCCAACCGAGCCAAATCTTGCGGATCGGTGGAGGATTCCAGCTCCCGCCGGTATCCGGTGCGTTCGAGCACCGACTCGACGAGATCGCCGAGATCCTCGTCGAGCCGGCCCCTGAGCTCGTCGAGCAGGTCGACGAAACCGGCGATCGCCTTCTCCGCACGCGAATTAAGCATCGGCACTTTGCCTTCGGCGGCGGCCACCAGCGCGTCGGCGAAACTCGCACCGGTGTTCTCGGCATACACCGCCACGCAGGCCTCGGCACGATCACCGATGCCGCGGCGCGGCGTGTTGAGGATGCGCCGCATGCCGACCGCATCACCAGGGTTGTCCAGCACCCGCAAATAGGCGACGATGTCGCGAATCTCTTTACGCTCGTAAAAACGCACTCCCCCAACGACTTTGTAGGGAATGCCGGCGCGGATGAACACCTCTTCAAACGACCGCGACGAGTTGTTGGTGCGATAGAACACGGCCACGTCGTTGTAGGTGATCTCGCCACGATCGGCGAGCGCGTCGATCTCCTCGGCCACGAACCTGGCCTCGTCGTGTTCGTTGTCCGCGACGTAGCCGACGATCAACTCGCCGGCGCCGGCGTCGGTCCACAGCCGTTTCTCCCGGCGTCCGGAGTTGCGAGCGATCACGGAGTTGGCAGCCGACAGAATATTTTGCGTCGAGCGGTAATTCTGTTCCAGCAGAATGGTTGTCGCGTCCGGATAGTCGCGCTCGAAGTCCTCGATGTTGCGGATGGTGGCGCCGCGGAACGCATAAATCGACTGATCGGCGTCACCGACCACGCACAATTCGGCCGGGGGCACATCATCGGGCGACTCCGTGGCGTCGTGACCGACCAGTTCCCGCACCAGCACGTACTGCGCATGGTTGGTGTCCTGATACTCGTCGACCAGGACGTGTCGGAACCGCCGCCGGTAGTGCTGGGCGATCTGGGGGAAGGCCTGCAGCACCGCGACGGTTTCGCCGATCAGGTCGTCGAAGTCCAACGCGTTGGCCGCGCGCAGCCGCCGCTGGTATTCGCCGTAAACGGAGGCCACGGTGCGGACCAGGTCGTCGGAATCATCCGTCAATTTGGCCACCGCTTCGGCGGGGTCGATCAGCTCGTTCTTCAGGTTGGAGATGGCGTTGGCCAGCAGTCGTGGGGAGTAGCGCTTGATGTCGAGCCCCATGTCGCGCCCGATCATCTGCAGGAGACGGCGCGAATCGTCGGCGTCGTAGATCGAGAAGTTGGAATTGAGGCCTTCGATCAACGACGCCTGGTTGCGCAGGATGCGCACGCACGTCGAGTGGAAGGTGGACACCCACATGGCGCGGGCCCGGTTACCCACCAGCCGCACCACCCGGTCGCGCATCTCGGCAGCGGCCTTGTTGGTGAAGGTGATGGCCAGGATCTGGCCCACCCCGACACCGCGCGCCGCGATCAGATAGGCGATGCGGCGCGTCAACACCGCGGTCTTGCCCGATCCCGCCCCCGCGACGATCAACAGCGGCGAACCCTCGTGCACCACCGCCTGGCGCTGTTGCGGATTGAGGCCTTCAAGCAGTTGGTCTGCTTCGGAGGCCAGATTGGCATCGGCTGCGTACACACTCATGTTGGTCCAAACTTACCGCCGCCCACCGACGCAACGCGCGCAGGCGTCATACCAGGCTAGTGGCCCGCCCGCCCGGCGCCCGGCAAATACGCGCTGCACAAAAGGTCGTTTCCCAGAATGGCCGCTAATTACACTCGCGGCCTGGAAAGCCGCTCATAAATCGCGCGCGAGTTTATGGCGCGTCAATCGTGCGCGATCCGCCAGAGGCACCAATTTTGCCCCGTGTTAAGGAAATCCAGACAGGCGGGCAACCGCGGCATGGCCTCGGCACAACCGGACACGGGACGGCCCCCGCCCGGGCGTCGACCGCGTAATGCCCAGCTCAGGGACACGTTTTTGCGTGGGGACTGTTTGTAGTGGCACACTCATCTAGTGCTCAACACGCAGTGTCGTCGACAGCCCGCCACGCTGGTCTGCCGCCGATTTTTCTACGGGTACCGATTAGCGGTCCCCGTGGTCTAGCTGCTTTCACAGAGCCCCGTGGTCCGCTTCCGGAGATCGGGGCTCGTCTTTTCTTTCTTGTGAGGCCCGAAACCGGATGAGACCACAACCCCCACATCACGAGAATGCGGAGTTTGCAGAGATGAAGGTTGAGACGGTGGAAACCCCACAGAGCGCCGCCACCGAAGAGTTGAGCATCGACGACTTGCGCCACGAGATCGACCGGTTGGACGGCGAGATCCTCGCCGCGGTCAAGCGGCGCACCGAGGTGTCTCAGGCGATCGGCAAGGTACGGATGGCATCCGGCGGCACTCGGCTCGTCCACAGTCGGGAAATGAAGGTCATCGAGCGCTACAGCGAACTCGGTCCCGACGGCAAGGACCTGGCGATACTGCTGCTGCGGTTGGGTAGGGGCCGGCTCGGTCACTGAGGCCACCCGTCACACCCGCGGCGCCCGGTCCCCCGCAAGCGGGTGGTGCCCCCAACGCCGCACTTGCGACCGTCACTAGGGCCGATGGTGACGGCCCGCGGCGCCCGGCTACGCCGCACTTGCGACCGTCACTAGGGCCGATGGTGACGGCCCGCGGCGCCCGGCTACGCCGCACTTGCGACCGTCACTAGGGTCGAACTATGACCTCCGTGCAAACCCTCCCCGACATCACCGGCACCCCGGCGTGGGACGCCCTGCGCAGGCATCACGAACAAATTGGCGCGACCCATCTGCGCCAGTTCTTCGACGAGGATCCCGACCGCGGCCGCGAGCTCACGCTGTCGGTCGGCGACCTTTACATCGATTACAGCAAACATCGCATCACCCGAGAAACGCTGCGGCTACTGGTCGATCTGGCGCGGGCGGCTAACCTTGAAGAGCGTCGCGACAAGATGTTCGCCGGTGCTCACATCAATGTCTCGGAGGACCGGGCGGTATTGCACACCGCGCTGCGGCTGCCCCGGGACGCCGAGCTGATCGTCGACGGCCGCAACGTCGTCGAGGACGTGCACGCCGTGCTGGACCGCATGGGCGACTTCACCGACCGGTTACGCAGCGGTGAATGGACCGGTGCCACCGGGAAAAGAATCAGCACCGTGGTCAACATCGGCATCGGCGGGTCGGATCTGGGCCCGGTGATGGTCTACCAGGCCCTGCGCCATTACGCCGACGCCGGGATCTCGGCCCGCTTCGTCTCCAACGTCGATCCGGCCGACCTCACCGCCACCCTGGCCGACTTAGACCCTGCCACAACGCTTTTCATCGTCGCGTCGAAAACCTTCTCCACGCTGGAAACCCTCACCAACGCGACCGCCGCACGCCGTTGGCTGACCGACACGCTCGGCGACGCCGCGGTGTCCAAGCATTTCGTGGCGGTCTCCACCAACAAGCGCCTGGTCGACGACTTCGGCATCAACACCGACAACATGTTCGGGTTCTGGGATTGGGTCGGCGGACGGTACTCGGTCGATTCGGCGATCGGCCTCTCGGTGATGGCGGCCATCGGAAAGGAGGCGTTCGCCGACTTTCTGTCCGGATTCCACATCGTGGACCGGCATTTCAAGACCGCCCCGCTGGAGTCCAACGCGCCCGCGCTGCTCGGGCTGATCGGGCTGTGGTACTCCAACTTCATGGGCGCACAGTCGCGCGCGGTGCTGCCCTATTCTAACGACTTGGCGCGATTCGCAGCCTATCTGCAACAGCTGACCATGGAATCGAACGGCAAGTCGACGCGAGCTGACGGCACTCCGGTCACCACCGATACCGGCGAAATCTTCTGGGGCGAACCGGGAACCAACGGCCAGCATGCCTTCTACCAGTTATTGCATCAGGGCACCCGGTTGGTGCCGGCCGACTTCATCGGCTTCAGCCAGCCCATCGACGACCTGCCCACCGTCGAAGGCACCGGCAGCATGCACGACCTGCTGATGAGCAACTTCTTCGCCCAGACCCAGGTGCTTGCGTTCGGCAAGACCGCCCAGGAGATCGCCGCCGAAGGCACGCCGGCAGACATCGTGCCGCACAAGGTGATGCCCGGCAACCGGCCGTCGACCTCGATCCTGGCCGACCGGCTCACGCCGTCCGTGCTGGGCCAGCTGATCGCGCTCTACGAACATCAGGTTTTCACCGAGGGCGTCATCTGGGGCATCGACTCGTTCGACCAGTGGGGCGTGGAGCTCGGCAAGACACAGGCCAAAGCGCTGCTTCCGGTGATCACGTCCGACAGCTCGCCGGCGCCGCAGTCGGACAGCTCGACCGACGCGCTAGTGCGCCGTTACCGGACCGAACGCGGGCGCACCAGCTGACCGGGTTTCAGGCGAACCACTTGGTGAGCGGCGGCGGCAGCACCCGCATCACCTGCACCAGCGGCGCCCATGGCCACCATGGCACCGCCGCTCGGCCGGGCTCGCGTTCCATGGCGGCGACGAGCGCGTTGACTCCGGTCTCGTTGTCCACCATCAACATTGTGCTCTGCGACTTGGCGGTCATCTCCGACTCGATGTAGCCGGGCTCGATGACCGAAACCTTGATGGGGCCCTTGGCGTATTCGGCGCGCAGCGATTCGCCCAGCGAACTCACTCCGGCCTTGCTCGCGGCGTAGGCGGCCTTGACCCCCGGAACTCCCTTGTTGCCGAGCACCGAGGAGATCAGCACCAGGTGGCCCGCACCACTGTTGTTGAACATCTCCAGCGCGGTCTCGATCTGCACCAGCGCGGCCACCAGGTTGGTCTCGATGGTCGCTATGTTGGCCCACAGCTTGCCCGAGCCCAGCTTCGCGCCCTTGCCGATGCCGGCATTGACGATGACGCGGTCGATCCCGCCGAGCTCGTCGCTCAGTTCGCCGAAGACCTTGGGCACCTGCTCGTGGTCGTTGACGTCCAGCGCGGCGACGGCAACCTTGATACCGGGATACTGTTGGGACAGTTCGGCTTTCAGCTCGTCGAGCCGGTCGGTGCGCCGGGCGCACAGCGCCAGGTCGCGGCCCTTGGCGGCGAAGGCACGCGCCATGCCGGCACCCAGGCCGGAACTGGCACCCGTGATGAGGATCTTCTGACGAGTCACCCGGGCAGCATAGCGACCGTGGCCGGTGCCTACTTGAGCAGCCGCGACATCCGCCGGTCGGCCAGCACCTTGCCGCCGGTCTGGCACGTTGGACAGTATTGAAAAGACTTGTCCGCGAAGGAAACTTCACGGACGGTGTCCCCGCATACCGGACAGGGCAGGCCGGTGCGAGCGTGCACCCGCAGTCCGGAGCGCTTCTCGCCTTTGAGCGTGGCCGCCCCCTGTCCCACGGATCGGCCCACCGCGTCGCGCAGGACGGACACCATCGCGTCGTGCAGAGTGGTGAGCTGCTCGTCGGTCAGCTTGCCCGCGGTCGCGAACGGCGAGACCTTGGCGACGTGCAGGATTTCGTCGCTGTACGCGTTGCCGATGCCGGCAATCACCTTCTGATCGGTGATGACCGTCTTGATCCGCCCGGTGTTGCCGGCCAACAGGCCGGCGAGATCGTCGACGCCGAGCTCCAGCGCGTCCGGCCCCAGGGCCGCGATGCCCGGCACCAACTTTGGATCGTGGACGAGCCACGCGGCCAGCCGCTTCTGGGTGCCGGCCTCGGTGAGGTCGAAGCCGGGCGCCTCGCCGGGCGTGCCCAGGTGCACGCGCAGGGCGATCGGGCCCTTGCCGGGGCGCAGCGGCGCCGGGGCCAGCTTGTCGGACCATCGCAGCCATCCCGCCCGCGATAGGTGGGCGATCAAATGGAGCTCCCCCGCCTGCAGCCCGAGGTACTTGCCCCACCGGTGGGCCCCGGTCACGGGCTGGCCGTGCAGCGCGCTGGGCGGCGGGTCGAATGTCTTCAGCACGGAGAAGGCGGCGACGTCGACGCGGCCGATCGTCAATCCGACGGCATGGCGGCGCAGATGGTCGGCCAGCGCTTCGACCTCGGGCAGTTCGGGCACGCCCTTCAGTCTGCCGGTCTGAGTAAATAGGTGTCCATGATCCAGCCGTGCCGCGCGCGGGCCCCGGCCCGAAGCGCCACGATGCGCGTGGCGACCTCGCCGACGGTGCCCGCCACCAGCAGCTCGTCGTCGGTGCCTAGGTAGGCGCCCCACCAGATCTGGGTGTCGGGCGGGCAGGCCTGAAAGGAGCACTCGGCGTCGAGCATCACCACTGCCGATCCGGCCAGTCCGTGCGCGCGCAATTGCCGACCTGTGGTGATGAGAACCGGTTCCCCGACGTCGTTGAGCGGGATGCGATGTCGAGCCGTCAGCGCCTGCACCGCGGTGATGCCCGGAATGACGTCGAGGGTGAACTCGAGATCGGCCGCGGCGGCGTCCAGGATGCGCAGCGTGCTGTCGTAGAGCGACGGGTCGCCCCAGGCCAGGAAGGCGCCGACGCCGTCGGGGCCCAGTTCGGCGGCGATGGCCGCCGCCCAGAGCCGCGCCCGCGCCGCATGCCAGTCCGAAACGGCCTCCCGGTAGCCCTCGCCGGACCCCACATCGGTCGATCGTTTGGGATCGGGCAGCTCGACGAAGCGGTAGCCGGGCTCGCGGATAAACCTGGCGCAGATGTCTCGCCGCAGCGCCACCAGGTCGCTTTTAGCCTCGCCCTTGTCCACCGCGAAGAACACCTGGGTGTCGTTGAGCGCCTCGATCGCCTGAACGGTCAGGTAGTCGGGGTCCCCGGCGCCGATGCCGATGACGTGGATGTGCCGGCCCAATACCTTCTCCTGCCCGCGAGCGGCTCTAAGCCAGATTGCCGAATTGAAATCTAGAGGGCCTAGTCGGGCCCAAAAGTACCCAGTACCATGGGTACCGTCTGAAGCACCCGATGAAGGGACGCCAGCGATGACCACTCCCGTGAAACCAGGTGGGGCGAGTCGTGAAGAGTTCTCGGAGCGACTGCTCAGGGGCTCGGTCAAAAAGTCCTACGAGCCGGTCGTCGACATCGACTGGGACGCCCCGCTGGATCCGGACAAGTTCTACCTGCCGCCGCGCCTGGTGTCGCTGTACGGCACGCCGATGTGGGACGAGATGACGCGCGAGCAACAGATCGAGCTGTCTCGACAGGAGTTGGTCAACACGCTCTCGGCCGGGATCTGGTTCGAGAACATGCTCAATCAATCGCTCCTGCGGACGATCCTGCACGAGGATCCCACCAGCCGGTCGACGCATTACAAGCTGACCGAGCTGGGCGACGAGACCCGCCACATGGTCATGTTCGGCAAAGCCATCGAGCGCATCGGCGCAAAGCCGGTGCGGCCACGGCTATTTCACCGGATGATCATCAACGCGCTTCCGCTGGCCTTCCAGCGCGGGTCGCTACTGTGGGTGGCCGCGCTGATCGGTGAAGAGATCTTCGACTCGCTGCAACGGCAGATGATGGACGACCCGCAACTGCAGCCAATCATTCAGCGGCTCATGCGAATTCACGTCACTGAGGAAGCGCGCCACATCCAGTTCGCGCGCGACGGCGCCCGCAGACGCGTCGCCGAAATGCCCCGGTTCAACCGTTGGTTCATGGC
This sequence comes from uncultured Actinomycetota bacterium, assembly GCA_963820045.1. Taxonomy (GTDB): domain Bacteria; phylum Actinomycetota; class Actinomycetes; order Mycobacteriales; family Mycobacteriaceae; genus Mycobacterium. The sequence continues at coordinate 226,146 of CAWFYN010000003.1, read as the reverse complement.
CAACATCAACGGGCTGGGCGGCTACTTCTTCAACTACCTGTTCAGCAATCCGGTCCCGTACGCGCGCACGGGTCTGGACCCGAAGCGCGCGCGACGGATCGCGCGGACCAGCCCGTATCGCCGCGACACACAGGTCGCCGGTTTCGCCCCGCTGGCGGCGTTCTTGACCGAGGTGGGGCTGCTCGGACCCATCGCACGCCGCGGCTGGAAGCGCAGCAGGTTTCTGTGACGCGGCCGCGCGGCCCCGGTGGGCCCCGCCACCCGATAGCCATCGTCGGTGCGCACGCCGACGCTCGCTCGGCACTGTTGGCGGCCGGCGTCACCGACCTCGTGACCCTCGACGGGCCGGCCTGCGCAGTCCGGTCGACGTTCGACGACGGCACCGCCACCTGGCTGCTGACGACGGCCGGCGGCGAGGATGTGCGGGCGCGGGCCGTCATCGCCACCGCCGGATCGCTCGCCGTTCCCTGGCTGCCGGACATCGTCGGCCGTGACGAGTTTCTGGGCGCGTCGTTTCACGCGGCCGCGTGGGACCCCGACTTCGATCCGTCGGACAAGCGCATCGCGGTCGTCGGGACCGACGCCACCGCCGGCCACCACATCGGTCGGCTGGCCGGGGCGGCGGCGTCGGTCACCGTTTTCGCCCACTCGCCGCGCCGCGTCGTCACCGAGGTCCCGGTGTGGTCAACCCGGGCCAAACGCTGGCTCCGCCACCGCATCCGACCGACCGCCGAAGGCCCTGGGGTCGAGCTGGCCGGGTCGGCGATCGAGGCGGTGACCGCGTCGGGCATCCGCACCCGCGATGGCGTCGACCACCGCGTCGACGCCATCGTCTACGGCACCGGGTTCTCGATCCCCGAGCAGGTCTCCGATCGGACACTGGTCGGTGCCGGCGGGCTGACCATCCGGCAGGCCTGGCACGACGGCATGGAGCCGTTCTACGGCGTGGCGGTTCGCGGCTTTCCCAACTACTTCTTCCTCACCGGGCCCGACGCCGGCGCGCAGACACGCTATATCGCCGAGTGCCTGCGGCTGATGGAGCGCACGGCCAGCAGTCGCATCGAGGTTCGCGCCAGCAGCCTGCGGGTGTTCAACGAGCGCGCCCAGCTGACACCCGATCAGGCTCCCGCGGTGGCATCCGCCTTCGACCTGTCGTCCAGCGCGCCCGATTGCGACGACGCCTATGACGGCGCGGCGACGCTGGAGATAGCCGGCGCCAGTCATCCGGTGCGGGTTCGGCTGACCGGCCACCTCGACCCGATCGACGGTCGCTATCACTGGCAGGGGACGGTGTTCGGATCGCCGCGGCGGCCACTGCCCGACGCGGCGCTCAGGCAACCGCGGGCCGCGACGTTGACGGTGGGCCGGCGCCGAGCCGCTGCGCGGATCGTCGAGCAAACGCCCTGGGGCACGCACTCGGTCGCCGGAGTGGGCGCCCCGCCGTACGCGCCCAACTGACCGGCGCCCATTGCGCTGATCATCGCGCCGTTTTTCGGGCGCATCGCGGGGTTTGGCGGTCACCCGAAGGTGGTAAACCCGGGGATGCGCGTGCTGCGCAGCGATTCGAACAGCATGTTCGGCGCGGTAGAGGCGGGGGCCTCGAACGGGTGGGGACGAGCACGTGCCTCACTCATGCCGGGCCGCTCATGGCGCGTGTCCGGGCTATTACCCCAGTGGACTGCGATTTCCGGCGCCGTCAAGGCCGGTCCACTGGAATTAGACTTTTGCCCCTGAGGGCGGATACTCAAGCAGTTGGCCCGGCGGAAATTCGAGGAGCAGCGATGGAACCGGACGACAGGACCGAGCTGGGAAGCCGGATTGCGCCGTCCCCCCCGTTTCCGAGATCGCCGGCGATCCGGGCGGCTCGACACCATAGTCCCCCGAAAGCAGAGGGGTCGCTGTGGTGAGCTCGGTAGCTGAGTCCCCCAGCACGCTGGCCGTCGCGACCCGGACTTATCAATCGGTGGCCATCCTGACCGTGGACGGTGTGCTCGACACCAGCAACTCCGCGGCGCTCCGCGACCACATTTTGCAGGCGACTCTGGACGAGCCCGCCGCCGTCATCGTCAATATCTCAGGGCTCAAGGTGCTCGCCGAGTTGGCGTGGTCGACCTTCATCGGCGCGCACTGGCAGGTCCGCAGCAAGCCCAACGTACCGATCGTGCTGGTCAGCACCCACCGCGGGACGCGCGAGGCGATCACCCGCACCGGAGTCGCCTACTTCATGCCGGTGTACTCCACCGAGAAGGCGGCGTTGAAGGCGCTTAGTCAGCACAACCGGCGCGCAGGGCGTCGCGCCGACGCGCCGTTGCCCGCCGACCTGACCAGCCTGCGCGAGTCACGCCGCCTGGTCCGCGAGTGGCTCACCGCGTGGTCACAATCCACGCTCATCCCGGTTGGGTTGGTGGTGGTCAACGTGTTCGTCGAGAACGTGCTGGAGCACACCGCGAGCGTTCCCGTGATGCGGATCGAGAGCCATGGCGCGACGGCGACCATCGCCGTGTCCGACAGCAGCCAAGCCGCCGCACGGCGGCTTCCGTCGCCGGCGAACGGCATCGACGTCTCTGGCCTGGCGATCGTCGAAGCGCTCTCGCGCGCGTGGGGCAGCACTTCCACCTCGGCCGGCAAGACGGTGTGGGCGGTCATCGGCCCCGAAAACCAGCTCTGACGCCTTATTGTGCTTGGAACCCGGGCACGGGTAGAACTAGAACACGTTCTAATCTCGTGTGACGACCCGGTTCAGGAAGGCAGATGACGTGCGGTTCACCTACGCGGAGGCGATGACCGACCACAGGTACTACATCCCGCTGGCCCAGGCCGCCGAGGCGGCCGGGTACCACGCGATGACGATCGCCGACAGCATCGCCTACCCCTTCGAGTCCGACTCGAAGTATCCGTACACGCCCGACGGCGATCGCGAGTTTCTGGACGGCAAGGAATTCATCGAAACCTTCGTGCTGACAGCGGCATTGGGCGCGGTGACGACGAAGCTGCACTTCAACTTCTTCGTGCTCAAGCTGCCCATCCGGCCGCCGGCGCTGGTGGCCAAGCAGATCGGTTCGTTAGCGGCGCTGACCGACAATCGGGTGGGCTTCGGTGTCGGCACCAGCCCGTGGCCCGAGGACTACGAATTGCTGGGCGTCCCATTCGCCAAGCGCGGCAAGCGCATGGACGAATGCATCGAAATCATCCAGGGGCTCACCAGCGGCGACTACTTCGAATTCCACGGGGAGTTCTACGACATCCCGAAGACGAAGATGACGCCGGCGCCCACCCAGCCGATCCCGGTCCTGATCGGCGGGCATGCCGACGCGGCGCTGCGCCGCGCGGCCCGGCTGGACGGCTGGATGCACGGCGGCGGCGACCCGGAAGAACTCGACGGGCTCATCGCCAAGCTCAAGCGGTATCGCGAAGAAGCCGGCAAGACCGGACCGTTGCAGATTCATGTCATCTCGGCCGACGCCTACACCGTGGATGGCATCAAACGCCTTGAAGACAAGGGCGTCACCGACGCCATCGTCGGCTTCCGCATTCCCTACATCAAGGGCAATGACACCGAGCCGCTGGAGAACAAGATTCGCAACCTGGAGATGTTCGCCGAGAACGTGATCGCGAAGGTCTAAGCGGCGGTCGCAAGCGCGGCCGTGGCGATCGCAAGCGCGGCGCAGCCGGGTGAAGCGGGTCGCCACAATCAGCCGAAGCCGGGCGTAGCGGGCCGCCGCCATCAGCCGCGACCGCCGCCGCCATCAGCCGCGGCGGCCGCCGCCGGGCCGCCGCCGGCTAAGCGTCACAGCGGATCCCACTTCGGAGCCCGCTTCTCCCGGTGCGCCCTGGCGGCCTCGACCGGGTTGTTGGTGAAACCGCTGAGGATCTGGGTGCGGTTCTCGATCTCGATGGCATGCCGCAAACTCGGCGCGTCCAGCGCCGCGTTGAGGCCGATCTTGGTCTGCCACACGCCGTAGGCGTTGTTCTCGGCGATCGAGCGGGCCACCTTCAGCGCGGCCGGCATGAGGTCGTCGGGCGCGACCACCTCGTGTACCAGCTTGATGCGGTAGGCCTCGGCCGCGTCGATGATGCGGCCGGTCAGCATGAGTTCGCGCGCCACTCCCGCGCCCACGATTTTCGGCAGTAGGTAGCTGGTACCCATGTCCATCGACGAGAAGCCCGCCTTGATGAATGCCGAGGAGAACCGGGCCTGATCGGAGGCGACGCGGATGTCGCAGACCAGCGCGAACGCCAGCCCTCCCCCGACGGCCACGCCGTTGACCGCGGCGATCACCGGAATGGGCAGCTCGTAGATCCGGGTGAACAGGTCGGCCAGCCGAACCTGGGAGTCGTAATTGACCTTGAACGGCGGGGTTGACGGCCTGGGCTTGGTCCACGGCTCGCCGGTGCCGCTCAAGTCGGCGCCGGCGCAGAACCCGCGTCCGGCGCCGGTCAGGATCGCGGCCCTGAACTCGCCGCCCGTGAGCACGTCCAAGGCATGGCCCACACCGTCGATCAGAGATCCATCGATGGCGTTGAGGCGCTCGGGCCGGTTCAGGGTGATGCGGGCGATGTCGCCTTCGAGGGTTTCCAATTCCACTGCGGGCATGGGAGAACCGTAGGCGAAGCGGACGTTCGCCGTGGGGGCATACCGTGGTTTGGCCGCCACACCGAAGGAGACACCATGGCACGAACCGAAGGTGACAGCTGGGACCTGGCCAACAGCGTGGGAGCGACGGCCACCATGGTCGCTGCCGCCCGGGCCGCCGCGAGCAAGCGTCCACAACCGGTCGTCACGGACGACTTCGCCGAGCCGCTGGTGCGTGCCGTCGGACTGGACGTGTTCACCAAGCTGGCCAGCGGCGAACTGGATTCCGACGACCTCGAGCGGGACGTCGGGTTTCTCCGGATGGTCGACACGTTCGCCGCCCGCGCCCGGTATTTCGACGATTATTTCGCCGCCGCCGGCCAGGCCGGGCTGCTCCAGGTGGTGATCGTGGCCTCGGGGCTCGATTCCCGCGCCTACCGGCTGCGCTGGCCGATCGGGACCACGGTGTACGAGATCGATCAGCCCGAGGTGATCGCGTTCAAGATGGCGACGATGTCACAGATCGGGGCGGCCCCCACTGCCAAGCTTCGCGAGGTGGGCGTCGATCTGCGCGAGGATTGGCCGGCGGCGCTACAAGAGGCGGGCTTCGACCCGGCCCACCCCACGGCATGGCTCGCCGAGGGGGTGCTCATCGGATGGCTACCGCCGGAGGCCGAGGTTCGGCTGCTGGACTCCATCATCCCGCTGTCCGCCGAGGGCAGCCGGCTCGCCGCCGACTACGGCACGGTGACCGGGACTTCGCCCGAGGCCCGGGAGCAATCCCGGCTCATGACCGAAGGCTGGCGGCGCCGGGGACTCGAGATGGACCTCACCAGCTTGACGTACCCGGGCGAGCACACCGATGTCGCCGCGCTGCTGAACGCGAACGGGTGGGAAACCACCGTATCCCGGCTCACCGATCTGTTCTCCGCCGCCGGGCTGCCGGATCTGGGGCAGGCCGCGCAGCAGGTTCCGGCCACCACCATCAAATTCGTTCGGGCCGTGCGGCTTTAGCCCCCAAGGTTCGCTCTCGCGGTCGTCACGACCGCTTGGCCAGCCACTCGGCCTGCATCACCAGCAGGGCCATGACCTCCAGCTGCGGGGTGTCGGGGTCGAGTTCGCGGTACCGCTGATAGACGTTGACGACGACGCGCTCCGCGTCCAGCCAGGTCGCATACTCACCGAGCTCGATGGTGTCGGCCGCCTCCGACCACGACAGGCCCCGGCGGTGGGCGGCCTCGGCACGTTCGGAGACATGCGCGAGATATCCACGGACCGCACGGATTCCGTCCGGATCGCTGACGGGGCCGTGACCGGGCACCACCGTCGGCGCGTCGAGCGCGATCATCGCGTCGCACGCGGCGATCCAGTTGGCGATCGGGCCGGCCCACACGATCGGGGTGCAGCCGATGAACAGCAGGTCGCCGCCGAACAGCACCCCCGCGTCGGGCACGTGCACCACCGAATCCGCGGCGGTGTGCGCGGGGCCCAGGTTCAGCAGGTCGACGCGCCGCCCGCCCACCTCGATGGTCAAATCGCGGTCGAACGTCTGATCGGCGTTGCGCACCGTGATGCCGCTGAAGTCAAAGTGCCCGAAGCGATCTCGCACATACGGGGTCGCGACCGGGCCCAGGTTCGCGGTCTGCGCCATCGCCAGCATCTCGGGAGCCATCCCGTGCGCGATCTCGTCGGCGGTGCCCTGCGCGGCGATGATCCGCACCGAGTCGCCGAGCAATTGGTTGCCGTGGGTGTGGTCCCCGTTGGAGTGGGTGATCAGCGCGTCGGTGATGGGTGCCGACGAGGTGATATCCCGCATCGCGCCGAGCATTTCGCGGGTCAACGCCAGGTCAAACAGGGTGTCGACGAGCAGGGACGCCCGATCGCCGGCGACCAGCCCGGCGTTGCTCCACCCGTAGCCCCCGTCCGGCAGCGTCCAGGCCCACACCCGCCCGGCGACCTCGTGCAGGCCGCGGGTGTAGGGCACCTTCGCGCGCGCCCGGTTCACCCGCCGCGCGGCCGGCGCGGCGTCCGGATTGGTTCGGGGCGCCAACGGGTGCGGTGGACGGCTGGCGCGCACGGTTTGCCGGATCTCCCCGAGTCCTTGGACCTGGAGCGTGACCACGTCACCGTCATGCAGCCAGCCGGGGAAGGAGTCCAGCGCCGCCGGGTTGAGGTGCTCTACCAGCGTGCAGGTCGGCACGGTGCCGGAGCCGATGACGTCGCCGGGGGAAAGCGTCACGCCGCGCGAGGCGTAGGAGATGACTTCGCCGAAGGTCCAATCCATTTGGGCGGTCGACCCCGATCCGATCACGGCGCCGTTGACCAGGGCGGTCACCTTCAGGTCCAGTCTGCCAGGATGGGAGGGGCGTCGGTACGGCTCGAGCTCGTCGGGCGTCACCAAGTACGGGCCCAGCGTGACACCGCTGTCTTTGCCCTTGCCTTGCCCGATCCCCAGTTGGCTTTCCATTTGCTGTAGGTCGCGCGCGGACCAGTCGTTGAAGATGGTGTAGCCGATGATGGCCCGTTCGGCCTCGTCGACCGTGAGGTCCCTCCCGCCGGTTCCGATGACCGCGGCGATCTCCAATTCAAAGTCCTGCCAAGCACTTCCGGGTGCGGTCGGGGCGTCGTCGTAAGGACCCAAAACCGTTGCCGGGCAAGCGAAATAAAACGCCGGCACCCGATACCAGGTGTCGGCGAGCGCGCGCCCGGCGCCCAGCGCGGCCCGGCAGTTGCGCATGTGATCCAGGAAGCACAGCGAGTCGCGGATGGACGGCGGGCGTGGAATCGGCGCCAGGAGCCGCACCGCGCCCGCAGCCACCGTCGCCGCCGGGGCACGCAGCGCCTCCTCGCCGGCGGTTCGCAACCCGTCGGCGCCACGGCCGATCAGGTCGATCAGCGTCACGCCCGCGGGCATCGCGTAGATGGCGTCACCAGAGAGCACCCCGGTGCGTTCACCATCGGCGTCAAGGTAGGTCACCCATTTCATTCGCGCACCACCTCACTGGGTTCCTTGTCCGGCCGCAGCCCACGCCAACTCGATTGGCGTAACCGGTCATCCGGGGTCCACTCGCTGTAGCGCACCTCCCCGACCAGCACCGGCTCGACGAACGTCACGCCCCTGGCCTCGCTGCGGGGAAGCGGTGGGTTGAAGGGAGATTGGTCGGTGTGCAGCGGCGCCAGGGTCTTCTTCAGGTTCGTCAGGTCACGTTCGGTGAACCCGGTACCGACCCGTCCGGCGAAGTGCAGGCCGCCGTCGGTCGGGATGCCCATCAGCAGTGAGCCGATGCCGCTGCTGCGCCCGCCCTCCCCGGCCTTCCAGCCGCCGATGACGAATTCCTGGGTGTTCCAATGCTTGTCCTTGATCCAGGACGCCGAGCGTCGGCCCGGCTGGTAGGTGGAGTCGCGTTTCTTGGCCACCACGCCCTCCCAGCCATGCTCGCCGGAGTGTTCGAGCGCTTGTTTCCCGTCACCGGGCAGCAACTCGGGGACGATCAGGTCGCTGCCACTGGCCAGCGTTTCCAACAACTTTCGGCGGTCTTGGTAACGGGCCCGCAGCAGTGAACGGCCGTCGAGATAGAGCACGTCGAACGCCCAGAATTCGACGCGGCCGCCGCGACCCCGGTTCTGCATCGCGTGAAAACTGGGCACTCCGGACGAGTCCAAAACGACGGCCTCCCCGTCGAGCACCACGTGATGGTCGGCGAGATCGGCTGCCAGCGTGCGCAATTGGGGGTATTCGCCGGTGACCTCGCGGCCGCGCCGGGACCGTACCCGCAAGTCACCGTGGTCGATTTGCACCAGCAGCCGGTAGCCGTCCCATTTGCCTTCGAAGGCCCACTGACTCGCCTTGCACGCCGCCACCGAGCCATGGGTGGCCAGCATGGGCGCTATCCCGTCGAAGTCGAAGACCTTCTGCTCTTTCATCCGGTGCGCCAGCCACTGGTCGCCGTTGGTTTGGATCAGCGCATAGCGGCCGGAGACCTTGCTGCCGTGCAGGTTGACGATGACCTCACCTTTTTCGGCGGTGTCATTGAACTTCTCCGCCTCATAGGTTCCGGAGTCCCAGATGATCACCTTCCCGGCGCCGTACTCCCCTTTGGGGATGTTGCCCTCGAAGGCGCCGTATTCCAGCGGATGATCCTCCGTGTGCACCGCCAGGTGGTTCACCGATGTGGTTTCGGGCAGGTTCTTCGGAATCGCCCAGGAAACCAGCACGCCGTCGCGCTCGAGCCGGAAGTCGTAGTGCAGCCGGCGGGCGTGGTGCTCCTGTATGACGAACGTATTGCCCTGGCCCGTATTCGGTTTCGTCCGCGGGACGGGTTCCGGTGTTTTCGACGCGTCCCGCATGCTGCGGTATTTGGTCAGCCGGTCCGGCACCGGCACTCGGCTATCCGGGTCGTCCAGGCCGCCCAGCAGATCGCCGTCGCGGGCGATCCGGTCCAACACCTCGTCGTAACGCAGTTGGCGTAGCGCGGGGTCGTCGAGTTCTTCCCAGGTGCGCGGTGCCGCGACCGTCGGGTGTTCGCGTCCGCGCAACGAATACGGCGCGATGGTCGTCTTGGATCCGTTGTTCTGGCTCCAGTCGAGGAACACCTTTCCCGCCCGCAAGCTGCGGGTCATCGTCGACGTGACCAACTTGGGCATCGACTTTTCCAATTGCTGGGCGATCCGTTTCGCCAGCACCGTGGCCCCTTTGCTGCTCACCGGTTCCGCCAGCGGCGCATAGAGGTGCAGGCCCTTGCTCCCGCTGGTGAGCGGAAAAAGGGTCAGCCCGATCCCGTCGATGAGATCGCGGACGGCATGGGCCACTTCGGCGAGTTGAGCCATGGTCACGCCTTCGCCGGGGTCGAGGTCGAACACCAATCGAGTCGCCGGGCCGGGCTTGAGTTCTTCGGCCCTGCTTCGGGTCCACTCGGCGACGAACCGCCACTGCGGCACGTGCACTTCCAGCGCGGCCTGCTGCGCGATCCAGGCCAGCCCTTCGGCGCTGTCGATGATCGGATACGTCGTGGTTCCCGACCGGTGCGTGACGCTGGCGCGCGGCAGCCAGTCCGGCGCCGACGAGGCGAGCTGCTTCTCGAAGAACGAATCCTGCTCGACGCCGTTGGGCCAGCGCTTGCGGGTGGCCGGACGCCCCGCGATGTGCGGGACCATCACCTCGGCGATCCGGTGGTAATAGTCGAAGACGTCCCGCTTCGTCGTCCCGGTGGCGGGATACAGCACCTTGTCGGCGTTGGTCAGCCGCACCCTAGGGCCCGCCGTCGCACTCATAGTGTCAACGTATACGTCGTCCGGCGGGGGTTTCCTGACCCACATCGCCGACGACGAAGCGCGGCAGACCCCCCGATCGCGCAGGGCCCAGGCAAACCGGCCGCAGCTTCTCGGCAGGCTTCGATGCGGTCACGAGCTGGGGCGCGACGGCCCCGCGTCCTGTTAGCGGGCGAACAGTATGGGCATACTGATTCACATGCGCTCCATCTGGAAGGGCTCGATCGCGTTCGGGCTGGTCAACGTCCCGGTCAAGGTGTACAGCGCCACCCAGGACCACGACATCAAGTTCCATCAGGTGCACGCCAAGGACAACGGCCGCATCCGATATCAACGCGTGTGTGAGGTGGACGGCGAGGCCGTCGAATACCGCGACATCGCCCGGGCCTTCGAATCCGACGACGGCCAAATGGTCATCATCACCGACGACGACATCGCCACCTTGCCCGAAGAACGCAGCCGCGAGATCGAGGTGCTGCAGTTCGTGCCGGCCAGCGAGGTCGACCCGATGTTGTTCGACCGCAGTTACTTCCTGGAGCCGGATTCCAAGTCGTCGAAATCCTATGTGCTGCTGGCCAGGACGCTCTCCGAGACCGATCGGATGGCGATCGTCCACTTCACGTTGCGCAACAAGACCCGGCTGGCGGCGTTGCGCGTCAAGGACTTCGGCAAGCGCGACGTCATGGTGGTGCACACATTGCTGTGGCCCGACGAAATTCGCGATCCGGACTTCCCGGTTCTCGACAAGAAGGTCGAGATCAAGCCCGCGGAGCTCAAGATGGCCGGCCAGGTGGTGGAGTCGATGGCCGAGGACTTCAACCCCGATCGCTACCACGACACCTACCAGGAGCAGCTGCAAGAGCTGATCGACGCGAAACTCGAAGGCGGCGAAGCCTTTACCACTGAGGAGCAACCGAAGGAACTCGACGAGACCGAGGACGTCTCCGACCTGTTGGCCAAGCTGGAAGCCAGCGTGAAGGCGCGCTCCGGTGACGGCAAGGCCCCGGCCAAGAAGACGACGGCCAGGAAGACGACGGCGAAAAAGACGGCCGCCAAGAAGACCACGGCGAAGAAGGCACCGGCAAAGAAGGCCGCGTCGAAATCCTGAAGCGCTGCGTCGTCAGCGCCGGCGGGCTGCCAGGAACCGGGTCGCCCCTGCGATCAGGTTGATCGCGGCGACCATGATGATCAGGCTCAGAGCCGCACCCCAGATGCGCAGGAAGCCGGCGTGCTCGGGATTGGTGAGTTCGGTGTAGATCAGCAGCGGCAGCGAGGCCATGTTGCCGTGGAAGATATCGACGTTGATCGATCGGCTGTAGCCGACCAGCACCAGCACCGGGGCGGTTTCGCCGATCACCCGCGCGACGGACAACAAGACGCCGGAGACGATGCCGGGCATCGCGATCGGGAACACGATCCGCACGATGGTCTTCCACTTGGGAACGCCCAGCGCGTAGCTGGCCTCGCGCAGATCGTCGGGCACCAACCGGAGCATCTCCTCGGTGGACCGCACCACCACCGGCAGCATCAGCAAGACCAGCGCCAGCGAAACGGCGAACGAGCTCTGCTGGAATCCCAGGGTGGCGATCCAGAGGCTGAAGATGAACAGCGCTGCCACGATGGAGGGCACTCCGGCGAGCACGTCGACCATGAACGTCGTCAGCCGCACCAGCCGGCCGGAACCGTATTCCACCAGGAAGACCGCGGTCATCAGCCCCAGCGGCACGGACAGCAGGGCGGCCACCCCGGCCTGCACCACGGTTCCATACAGCGCGTGATAGATCCCGCCGGCGAACTGCTCCGGCAGTATGCCGTGCAGCGAGTGGGTCCACCAACCCATCTGGATGACCGCGTGCCAACCCCGGGCCACCACGACCGAGAGCACCCAGGCCAGCGGCACCAGCGCGACGAGGAACGAGGCGACGAAGAATACGGTCGCGGCGTTGTTCGTGAGCCGGCGTCGGATGCTCACGGGCCGGAACGCCTGAGCTTTGACCGGCCGGTCGAACGTTTCGCCGGCGGGAGTCATCGGCGCCGCTCCTCCTCATCGCTTCGCTCTGCATCGTCGACGGCGTGGGTCATCGGCGCCGCTCCTCCTCATCGCTTCGCTCTGCATCGTCGACGGCGTGGGTCATCGGCGCCGCTCCTCCTCATCGCTTCGCTCTGCATCGTCGACGGCGTGGGTCATCGGCGCCGCTCCTCCTCATCGCTTCGCTCTGCATCGTCGACGGCGCGGGTCATCCGTTGACCTTCCCGCCGGCGATGGCACGCGCCAGGGCGTTGACGACGAAGGTCAAGACGAACAGCGCGAATCCCGCGGCGATGTAGGCCCCGGTGGGCAACGGTTCACTGAATTCGGCGGCCGCGGAGGCGATTTTCGAGGCGAACGTGTAGCCGCCGTCGAACAGCGACCAATTCCCCGGGCGTGCGGCGGAGCGCAAGATGATCAGCACCGCCACGGTCTCGCCGAGCGCTCGGCCCAACCCCAGCATCGACGCCGCGATGACACCGCTGCGGCCGAACGGCAGCACGGTCATCCGCACCACCTCCCACTTGGTGGCACCCAGCGCCTGCGCCGCTTCCATCTGCATAGGCGGGGTCTGCCGGAACACCTCACGCGAGACCGACGTGATGATCGGCAGGATCATCGCCGAAAGCACGATGCCCGCGGTGAAGATGGTGCCGCCACCTGCCAGCGACACATTGCCCTGCCTGAACAGGAACAACCAGCCCAGGTTGCGATTGAGGAACGCCGCGACCGGCTCGATGTTGGGCGCCAGCACGAAGATCCCCCACAACCCGAAGATGATCGAGGGCACCGCGGCCAGCAGGTCCACGATCGCCCCGAACGGGCGAGCCAGCCGCTTGGGCGCGTACTGGGTGAGGAAGACCGCGATCCCGACCGCGACCGGCACCGCCAGCACCAGCGCGGTGAGCGAACTCAGCACAGTCACCATCAACAGGTCGCGGATGCCAAATGCGAGCTTCCCCGCGTCGTTGGTGCTGAACTGGGCGCTGGTGAAGAAGTTCGCGTGGTTGGCCCGTAACGCCGGTACGGCACGCATCAGCAGGAAAACGGCGATCAGCAGGATCGCGACCACGATCGTCGAACCGGCAGCGGCAGCCGCCAGCTCGAACAGTCGGTCCCCCCGCCGAGCTGACGGCGCACCCAGCGACTTGAGCTCGGGTTTTTTCGGGGTCGACGGGCTGGCTACCGCGCCACGGGTCACGACCACCTCAAATCACGTGATGGCGTTGATCGAAGCCGACAGTCTCGACTTGAACGAATCGGGAATGGGAATGTACCCATTGTCGGCCAGGCCGTTTTGCCCCGCACCGATGGTACTTTGCAGGAACGCCTTCACCGCCGTACCGACCTGGGGATCGGGGTACTTCGAGCAGACGATCTCATAGGTCGCGAGCACGATCGGGTAGGACCCGGGTTGGGTTGGCTTGTAGAAGGAGAGCGTGTCGAGCACCAGGTCGTTGCCCTGCCCGCTGATTTTGGCCGCGGAAATCGTTTTGCCGACCGAGTCAGTGCTGATCGCCACGGCGTCCGGACCGGCCGACGTGACGACCTTGGCCATATCCAGCTTCTGCGCCTCCGCGAACGACCATTCGTTATAGGTGATGGACCCCTCGGTGGCCTTGATCGCCGCCGACGTGCCGTCGTTGCCCTTGGCGCCCTCACCGACGCCGCCCTTGAAGGTCTTTCCGGCGCCCTTCCCCCACGCGCCGTTGGAGGAGGCGTCGAGGTATTTCTGGAAATTGTCCGTGGTGCCGGATTCGTCGTTGCGGAACACCACGTGAATCGGCTCTGCCGGCAACGTGGCACCGGAGTTCAGCGCCGCAATGGCCGGGTCATTCCACGTGGTGATGGCGCCGTTGAAAATCTTCGCAGCCGTGGGACCGTCAAGGCTCAACGAACTGAGGCCCTTGACGTTGTAGGTAATGGCGATCGGGCCGAACACCACCGGCAGATTCCATGCCGGCGAGCCGCAACGCTGCTGCGCCGCAGCGTATTCCTTGGCGGCAAGCGGCGAGTCCGAGCCACCGAAATCGGTTTGGTTGCCGTTGAATTCAGTGATTCCTGCGCCCGAGCCATTCGCCGTGTAGTTCAACGTCTGGCCCGAGCAGGCCTGCTCGAAGGCGTTGACAAAGCGAGTCATCGCGTTGGCCTGGGCGGTCGACCCGCTGGCCTTCAACGTCTTCTTCCCGCCACAGCTGACCTTGCTCGACGACGAGCCGCTGGTCGCGCCGCTTCCGCCGTTGGCGTTGTTGTCACTTCCGCACCCCGACAACGCCAGCGCACCGGCGGTGACGACGCTCAGCGCGGCGCCGAATCGGTTGAGTTTCAAGTCACTTCCTAACGATTAGGGATGAAACATGATTGCCGACGTTCTCCTAGCCGCAGCCGGGCGACGAGCCGTCTCTCGCAGCAAAGAAGCTAACAGCACGAAGGTTAACGTTGGGCAAATTGCTGTGGGCCGATTGTCGCTGGCCCAGGCGGCTTGAGGGGAGGCCACCCGCGATTGGGGGAAGGCTCACGAAATGGCGTCGATCGCCGCGGACAACCGCGGCTTGAACGAGTCCGGAACGGGAATGTAGCCGTTGTCCGCCAAACCGATTTGCCCCGCACCGACGGTGCTGTGCAGGAACGCCTTGACCGCCGCGGCGACGTGGGGATCCGGATACTTCGAGCAGACGATCTCATAGGTCGCCAACACGATCGGGTAGGAGTTGGGCTGGATCGGCTTGTAGAAGGAGAATGTGTCGACGACCAGATCGTTGCCCTCCTCGCTGAAATCGGCACCGGAGATCGTCTTGCCGACCGACTCGGCGCTGATCGCCACCGCGTCCGGACCGGCCGACGTGATGATCTTGGCCATGGTGAGTTTCTGCGCCTGGGCGAAGGACCATTCGTTGTAGGTGACCGACCCCTCGGTGGCCCTGACCGCCGCGGACGTGCCGTCGTTGCCCCTGGCCCCCTCACCGACGCCGCCGTTGAATGTCTTCCCGATGCCTTTGTCCCAGACGCCGTTGGCGGCGGAGTCCAGGTACTTCTGAAAATTGTCTGTAGTGCCGGACTGGTCGTTGCGAAAGATCACCCGAATCGCCTCGGCGGGAAACGCGACGCCCGGGTTCAGTGCCTGGATCGCCGGATCGTTCCAGGCGGTGATGGCACCTTTGAATATTTTCGCGGCCGTCGGTCCGTCCAGATTCAGCGAAGTCACGCCCGCGACGTGGTAGGTGATCGCGATCGGGCCGAACACCACCGGCAAATTCCACGCCGACGAACCGCAGCGCTGGTGCGCCGCGAAGTATTCGATGGGAGCCAGGGGTGAGTCGGACCCCGCGAAATCTGTTTGGTTTCCGGTGAATTCGCCAATCCCGGCGCCGGAGCCGTTGGGCGTGTAGTTCAGCGTTTGGCCGGGGCAGGCCTGCTCGAAGGCCTTGATGAAGCGGGTCATCGCGTTCGCTTGGGCGGTCGACCCGCTGGCCTTCAGCGCCTTCGTCCCGCCGCAGCTCACCTTGCCGGGCGATGTGCCCGGCCCGCCCGCTTCCCCCGCCGCGTTGTCGTTACTCCCGCAGCTCGACAATGCCACCGCAACAGCGGTCAGGACGCTGAACGCAGCACCAAATCGGTTCAGCCCCAATAGGATTCCCAACGGGAAAGATCAAACATGATCGCCACCATTCAACAGCGCCGCGCGCCGACCCAACTGTCAGCACTAAGGCTAACGCCGGGCGAATGTTCTCGCAGGGGACGCGAGATGCGGCGAGGCCGTCCGGTCACGGGATCGGGGCGTTACATTGCCCCGCCCATATGCAAAACTAGAACCTGTTCCAGAAATGCCGCATCCGAGACGGCGGGGCTTGCTACCGTGTCGGCTGACAACTTGGGCGAAGAGAGGCCGCAATGATCCTTGACAGATTTCGTCTCGACGACAAAGTCGCCGTCATCACCGGCGCCGGCCGCGGCCTTGGGGCGGCTATCGCGCTGGCTTTCGCCGAGGCCGGCGCCGATGTCCTCATCGCCTCCCGAACGGAATCGCAACTAGAAGGCGTCGCCGAACAGGTCCGCGCCGCCGGCCGGCGGGCGCACATCGTCGCCGCCGACCTGGCCCACCCCGAGGTGACCGCCCAGTTGGCCGCCCAGGCCGTCGAGGCCTTCGGGAAACTAGACATCGTCGTCAACAACGTCGGCGGGACGATGCCCAACACGCTGCTGACCACCTCGACCAAGGAACTCAAGGACGCATTCACCTTCAATGTCGCCACCGCGCACGCGCTGACCGTCGCGGCGGTACCCCTCATGCTCGAACACTCCGGCGGCGGCAGCGTCATCAACATCACCTCCACCATGGGCCGGCTCGCCGGACGGGGCTTCGCCGCCTACGGCACCGCCAAGGCCGCGCTGTCCCACTACACCCGGCTCACCGCCCTGGACCTGTGCCCTCGCATCCGCGTCAACGCGATCGCGCCGGGGTCGATCCTCACCTCCGCGCTGGACGTGGTCGCGTCCAACGACGAGCTGCGCGCGCCGATGGAGAAGGCCACACCCATGCGCCGTCTCGGCGATCCCGTCGACATCGCCGCGGCCGCAGTCTATTTGGCTTCCCCGGCGGGCAGTTTCCTCACGGGTAAGACGCTGGAGGTCGACGGCGGCCTGACTTACCCCAACCTCGACATCCCCGTCCCGGATCTGTGACCACCGATCGCTAGGAGCCCGTCATGGGAATACCCGTCGTCCAATTGGGCACCGGCAACGTGGGCGTCCACGCGCTGCGAGCGCTCATCACCAACCCGGAGTTCGAGCTCACCGGCGTCTGGGTGTCATCGGACGCCAAGGCCGGCAAGGATGCGGCCGAGCTTGCCGGACTTCCCGATTCGACCGGCGTGCTGGCCAGCACCGACCTGGACGCCGTGCTCGCCACCGGCCCGCAATGCGCCGTCTACAACGCGCTGGCCGACAACCGGTTGCCCGAGGCGCTGGATGACTACCGGCGCGTCCTGGCGGCCGGAATCAATATTGTCGGAAGCGGCCCGGTCTTCTTGCAATATCCGTGGCAAGTGATTCCCGAGGAGCTCATCAAGCCCATCGAAGATGCTGCGCGCGAAGGCAATTCGAGCGTGTACGTCAATGGGATCGATCCCGGCTTCGCCAACGACCTGCTGCCGATGGCGCTGGCCGGCACCTGTCAGAGCATCGAGCAGATCCGCTGCATGGAGATCGTCGACTACGCCACCTATGACAGCGCCGCCGTGATGTTCGACGTGATGGGCTTCGGAAAGCCGCTCGACGAGATCCCCATGCTGCTGCAACCGGGCGTGCTCAGCCTGGCGTGGGGATCGGTGGTGCGGCAACTGGCGGCGGGCCTGGGCATTTCGCTCGACTCGGTCGCCCAGGAGTACGTGCGCGTGCCGGCGCCCGAGGACTTCGACATCGCGTCGGGGCACATCCCCAAGGGCAGCGCCGCGGCGCTGCGGTTCGAGGTGTTCGGCATGGTCAACGGCGACCCCGTCGTGGTCCTCGAACACGTCACCCGGCTGCGCGAGGACCTGTGCCCCGACTGGCCGCAGCCCGCCCAGCATGGCGGGTCCTACCGCGTCGAGGTCACCGGCGAACCGTCCTACGCCATGGACATCTGCCTGAGCAGCCGTAAGGGCGACCACAACCACGCCGGGCTGGTCGCCACCGCGATGCGGTTGGTCAACGCCATCCCGGCGGTGGTGGCCGCCCCGCCGGGAATCGTGACGACGCTGGACCTGCCCCTGATCACTGGCAAGGGGCTCTACCTGCCCGGATGATCGGCAGCCCGGGAAGGAAGCGCCGGCGCTCGTGTCCGAATTGTGGGGTGGCCTCCACGTCCGTCCGGAGTCTTCGGCTAACCTCACTTTCTTATTCGGCCAAGTGAATCGAGGGCCACGACGTTGACGCAGAGCAGGCAGGATTCGCTCAAGAGCAGCTGGTATTTGCTCGGGCCTGCCTTCGTCGCCGCGATCGCCTATGTGGACCCGGGCAACGTCGCGGCCAATGTCAGCTCCGGCGCGCAGTTCGGATACCTGCTGCTGTGGGTCATCGTGGTCGCCAACGCGCTGGCCGGCCTGGTGCAGTATCTGTCGGCCAAGCTCGGACTGGTGACCGGGCGCTCGTTGCCCGCGGCCATCGGCAAGCGGATGAGCCGTCCGGTCCGGCTGGTCTACTGGGTCCAGGCCGAACTGGTGGCGATCGCGACCGACATGGCCGAAATCGTCGGCGGGGCAATCGCGTTGCGCATCCTATTCGCTTTGCCGTTGCTGCTCGGCGGGATCATCACCGGGCTGGTGTCCCTGCTGCTGCTGGCCATCCAGGACCGGCGCGGGCAGATCATCTTCGAGCGGGTCATCACCGGCCTGCTGCTCGTCATCGCCGTCGGCTTCGCGGCCAGCTTCTTCGTGAAGACGCCGCCGCCCGATGCCGTGCTCGGCGGGCTGGTGCCGCGATTCCGGGGCACCGAGAGCGTGCTGCTTGCCGCCGCCATCCTGGGCGCCACCGTGATGCCGCACGCGGTGTACATGCATTCCGGGCTGGTCCTCGACCGGCACGGGCATCCCGCCGAGGGCTCACATCGGCGCCTGCTGCTGCGGGTCACCCGGTTGGACGTGGTGCTGGCGATGGCCGTCGCTGGAACGGTGAACGCCGCGATGCTGCTGGTCGCCGCGATCAACCTGCAGCACAGCGACATCAGTGCGTCCATCGAGGGCGCTTACTCGGCAATTCACAACACGCTGGGCGCGACCATCGCGGTGCTGTTCGCCGTCGGGTTGCTGGCGTCCGGGCTGGCATCGTCGTCCGTGGGCGCCTACGCCGGAGCGATGATCATGCAGGGGCTGCTGCACCGCAGGATTCCCATGCTGGTGCGCCGCTTGATCACCGTGTGCCCCGCCCTGGCGATCCTTGCGTTCGGGTTCGACCCCACCCGCACGCTGGTGCTCTCCCAGGTCGTGCTGTCGTTCGGGATACCGTTTGCCGTCCTTCCACTGGTGAAACTGACCAGTGACCGCGAGCTGATGGGCAGCGACACCAACCATCCCGTCACGACCATTATTGGCTGGGCCGTCGGCGTAATGATTAGTCTGCTTAACGTGATGCTGATCTGGCTGACGGTGACCGGCTAAATGCCGGCCCGCCGGCATGCCTACTTCGCATATGGGTCGAACCTGTGCGTCAGGCAGATGGCGCTGCGGTGTCCCGACGCCGCCGATCCGCGCCCGGCGGTCCTGTCCGATCACGACTGGCTGATCAACCAGCGCGGCGTGGCCACGGTCGAACTTTGCAGCGGCAATCAGGTGCATGGCGTGGTCTGGCAGATCTCCGATGGCGACCTGGCGACCCTCGATAGCGCCGAGGGCGTGCCGGTGCGATACCGCCGCGACCGGCTGACGGTGCACACCGACGACGGGCCATCGCCGGCCTGGGTCTACATCGACCATCGGGTGACTCCGGGTCCGCCCCGGCCGGGCTACCTGCCCAAGATCATCGACGGCGCCGTGCAGCACGGGTTGCCGCAACGCTGGGTCGACTTCTTGCGGCGCTGGGATCCGTCGCGCTGGCCTCGCCGCTCGCCGGCGTCGGGGCCTGCGCCGCAATCGCTTTCGGCTTTACTGAGCGAACCCGGGATAAGCGAGGCCAGCCGATTGCGGTCGCGTTTCGGCTTTCTCGCCATCCACGGCGGCGGGCTGGAAGAGATGACCGACGTGATCGCCGAACGCGCCGCCGACGCAGCCGGCGCGTCGGTGTATGTGCTGCGTCATCCCGACCGCTACCCGCATCACGTGCCGTCGGCGCTGTTCGACCCGGCCGAGTCCCCGCGGCTCGCCGAGTTCCTCGACCACGTCGATGTTGCGGTGTCGCTGCACGGCTACGGCCGCATCGGACGCAGCACGCAACTGCTGGCCGGCGGCCGCAACCGCGCGCTGGCCGCGCACCTGGCCCGGCACATCCGGTTGACCGGCTATCGGGTGATCACCGACCTCGAGGACATCCCGCCGGAGTTGCGGGGTCTGCATCCGCGCAACCCGGTGAACCGGGTGCGCGACGGCGGGACGCAGCTGGAGCTGTCCCCCCGCGTGCGCGGTCTCAGCCCGCGCAGCCCGCTGCCCGGCGGCGACGGCCTCTCGCCGGTCACCAGCGCCCTGGTCCGGGGATTGGCGGAAGCTGCGCGTTGTTGGTAATTGTCCTCATCTGTTGAACGGAGTTGTTGGTGGCCAAAGATTTTCGCTTCGGAATGAGCATGCGCTTCATCAAATCGCGCGCGGCATTCGTCGACAAGGTGAAGCAGGCGGAAGACATCGGATTCGATGTGCTGTGCGTGCCAGACCATCTCGGTGCGGTGGCCCCGATTCCGGCACTGACGGCGGCCGCCATGGTTACCGACAAGCTCAAGCTGAGCATGTACGTGCTCAACGCCGCCTTCTACAAGCCGGCCCTGCTCAGCCGGGACCTGGGCGACCTGGACAAGCTCAGTGAAGGCCGTCTCGAAATCGGGCTGGGCACTGGGTATGTCAAGGAAGAGTTCGATGCCGCCGAGCTGCCCTACCCCAGCGCCGGTGCCCGGGTCGACTACCTCGACCACATGACGAAGTACCTGAAAGAACATCACCCGACGACACCGATCATCATCGCCGGCAACGGCGACCGGGTGCTGACCATCGCCGCCCGGCAGGCCGACATCATCGGGCTGACGGGTTCGAGGGTGAAAGAGGCCGACGACCCGCTGACCGAGCGCGTCGAGTTCGTCCGCAATGCCGCCGGCGACCGATTCGACGCGCTCGAATTGAACCTGGCGATCACGGCGGTGCCCGCAGAGGGCGAGAGCCTGCCCGACCTGGCGATGACCCGTAGGTACGCGGCGGGGTTGTCCGACGAGGAAATCCTGGCCATGCACTCCGTGCTGACGGGGTCACCCCGCGAGATGGCCGACACATTGTCCGGATATCGCGAGAAGTACGGGGTGACGTTCATTACCGTCCAGGACAACCACGTCGACAACTTCGCGAAGGTCATCGCCGAACTACGCTGACCCGTCGCACCATCGGACTCCCGGTAAGCTCAGGCGGTCCGCCCTCGTAGCTCAGGGGATAGAGCACGGCTCTCCTAAAGCCGGTGTCGCAGGTTCGAATCCTGCCGGGGGCACGAGTGTGCGACTGACGGTGGCCGGTGACAGGCTGGGCCTTGGTCTTTTGTAGCAGTCTTTCGTAGGGGGTTTGACCACCAAGGCCGCCGTGGGCCCGGTGGTAGTTGTAGTAGTCTTCCCATTCCTTGAGTTTCTGGTTGAACAGGCCGGTGTCGTCCTCGACGACGCCGTCGAGGAGTCGGTAGAACTCTCTCGGCGTCGATCCGGTGCGAACGCTCCACTTTTCCGTTGAGTCTGGGGGTGGCTGGCCGGATGTAGATGATGGCCGATTCCCTGGTCAAGGACGTGCCAGTGGAAGCTGGACTGGAATTCGGCGCCGTTGTCTGTCTGGATCTTCTCGACCTGGAACGGCAGCCGTGACAGCACGTAGTCGAGGAATTGGATCGCGGTCTTCTGGTCTGAGCGCGGGTAGGCCCGCAGGACGCGCAGTCGGGTGCAATCGTCGATCGCGGTGTATTGGTAGTAGCGCTTCCTGCGGCCGGCGGCGGCTGCGATGGGTTCGATGAATTTGACGTCGATCTGCACATAATGGCCGGGGCGCTGCTTCTCGTAGCGTTTCCACCGCCCCGTGTGACGCTTGTAGCGCTGCGAAGCAGGCAGCCGGTTCATGTTCGAGGCGCTTGAGGATTTCGCCATACCCCGGACGTGCTGATCTCGACGTCGTGGTACCGCTTGAGATACATCGCGATCTTCATCGGTCCGAAGTGGTAATGCTGGCGCAGATGGATGATCTTCTCGACTACCTCGGGTTCAGTGACCGTCGGGCAGTGCAACGGCGCACTGGAGCGGTCCTTAACCGACCTTCGAGGCCTTCATCTTCGTAGCGTTACCCTTCCGACCGGTGAAGATCGTTGCGGCTGATGCCGTACCGTCAGTCGGCACGTCCGATGCGATCCTCCGCCTCACATTCCCGCTGACCTCCTCCGCGTGCTGCAATACGGCCAGGCGTCGGTTGAGCTACGAGAGCAGCGCCCCGGCCATTATGTGCAGATCGACGTCAAATTCATCGAACCCATCGCAGCCGCCGCCGGCCGCAGGAAGCGCTACTACCAATACACCGCGACGACGATTGCACCCGACTGCGCGTCCTGCGGCCTACCGGCTCGCCTCCGCAGATCTTTCTCACTCCAAACACGGTCAGCCATGGCTCCTTCCATCAGGAGCCCAGACTGTCAACAATCTCAGTCAGTTTTAGAGGGGCACGTCGTGTGACCGCCGTGGGCACAGGTCAGAGCTGGTATCTAGTAGTGCCTGCCTAAAATGTCACGGTTCAGTTGAGCTTTGAGCTTGCATATATGGTGGCGATCCTGGTGCAAGACCACGCACAGCTCCCCCTTCGGATTCCCATCGATGCAACGCAATTAGGGCATGCTGGCGATCTTTGGCGCTGCTCTGGCTGATTCCGAGCAGTTCATCACAGGTGGAAGCATCCCCGACGCTGGCAATGTGCTCTGCGGTTGCTGACATGTGCTGCCTTTCTGACCTCGTTTGTTCAATGCTCTTCGCGCACTCGTTTAAGGCTGGCCATCACCGACCTCCACTGCTGGATCCCGCTAGGCAAACTCCATGATGGTGTGGATTTCGGTTACCGCCTTGTCATAGCTCGACAACGCAAGTGTTGATTTTCGTCGCTGCACGACATCCCGAGTCGGGTTCGCACTTAGACAGGCTTGCCTCGACTTTGACTTTCATGGCGGTTACTTTCGCCCGTACGCGACGCCCATGATTAGGAAGAACACCGCCATGAGGAGCAATATCATCGCCGCCGGGTCAATCAGGTCAAACATCATGCGATCACCCCCTCGTCCCGTGGCCCTTTACCATGCACAATTCAACAACCCGTAGCGCACGCCGTTTGCATCGCAACGTGTCTCGTTGTGCCACAAGCGTTTTACGTGACTGGTCTATGTGTCCTAGTATCTCGTCACCTCAGCCGGCGCGATGCGATGTGGTACCGACCATGCATGGTTGTGTACTGTCAGCCGCAGCAGGGCCTCGCCCAGTGAGGTTGCGATGAGCAGCCGGTAGGTGCTGACCGTGATACGCAAAACTCGGCCGACGGCCTCGCTCGCCACCAGAGCCCATCTCACACTTCTCCGGTGGCACTTTTCGGCCATTCTGGCCAAAGCTCGGAAGCCGTCGTAGCCAAAGAAATTCACACCGCAGAGGTCGGCGATTTGCGGCCGGCTGGGGGTAGCCAGGTCACCGGCGTAATCGCTTAGCCGGTCGGCGTTGCAAGCGTCAACCCCACCATGTACCTCGACAATGGTTATGCCCGGCAGGAAACGTGTACACAGCGACATGCCGGAGTGATCGCCCGCCGCGCGACGACTTCGCGCATCCGCGTCTGCGTGGGATTCGGCACGGGAAGGTTTGTTCGCGCTGGACATGTGCAAAATCTTCTAATTAGTTGTGCTCGTTGTTAGTTGAGGTTTCTTTGGTCCTCGTGGCGCATTGCGTCACCGTCAGCCGTGTGAATGCCGTAGGGAACGGCTTTGAGGAGAGTAACGGTGAGGGTGGCGTCGCTGGGCAGGGTGTAGGTGCGTTGCTCGCCGGGTCGTGCGCCGGAGATGGCGGCGCCGAGCGGTGATTGGTCGGAGTAGACCTCAGTGTCGCCGTATTCGGCGCCGCGCACACCCAGGAGGAAGGTTTCGATGTCCTCGGTGCCGTCGTCGTAGCGGATGGTCAACACCATGCCGGGTTCGGCGATCCCGTCGTCGGGTGGATCCTTACCGACGACGGCGTTGATCAACAGATCATGAATCTGTTGAATCCGTATCTGCCAAGCGCGTTGGACCGCGGCTGCGTTTTCGTCGGCATCACCGTCGGCGGCCGCCGCCGCGCATAATTCACGAAGGGTGCCCAGCTCTCTTTGTAGTCGCTCGTAGGCTGGCGGCGAGATCCACACTCGTTGCGAGCTGGTCATGTCTATTCCTTCCATTAACGCGGCAGGAATCGTCCCTGACCGCACGGCGGGTCTACGCCGCGAGCCGCCGACAGCGATTGTGGCGGCGCGTGCTTCGTTTCCCGGCTGCTTCTTGCTAGGGTCTGTGGCGCCAATCGTTATCGTTGCGTCACCGTCAAGCCGCCTGTGGTCCAGGGCTTTTCGCCACATACATCCCGAAAGGAACCGCCTTCAGGAGCGTCACGAGCCGCCCCGTTTCATCAGGGATTGTGTAGACGCGCTGATCGCCGGGACGGGCGCCGGCAATCACGTGGCCCAGCGGCGATGCCGTCGAGTAGACCTTAATGTCGGCGTCTTCGAAGTCAGGCCTGCCGAGCAGAAACGTTTCGGTGTCGCCGGTGTCGTCGTAGCGCAGGGTCAGAACCATGCCCGGTTTGGCGACGGGGTCGAAGACGGCTTCTTCACCGACGACCACCGCGTTGGTCAGCAAATCCTCAATCTCGCGGATGCGTGCTTGTCGCGCCGAGTGACGCGCGAGGAGATTCGCGTCGTAGTCCATGATGTCGTCGGGAACCTCGACGCTGCACTGCGAGCGCTGTGCGGCAAGTTCCTCGTGCAGTCGGGTGTAGTCCTGGTGCGTCATCCGGATGCGTTGGATGCTGGTCATCGTGATTGATGTCCTTTCGTATCGAGAGGGTGTCGTCAGGGGCGGGCCGCAAGGGCAACCGCCCCTGACCACTCGGGGCCCGTGATGGGTGAAAACTTTGCGGTTTAGCCCCGCGGGTAGCGGGAGAGCCAGTGGCCGGTCCTCCGCAACTGAACTTTGGATTACTAATTCCATGGTGACGTGCGCGGGCGCCACGTTGTTTGCCGGAAACCGACAACGGCGCTGTGGTGCATTGTCACGCCCCGACAATGCTGTTGCCGCTGCTGCCCCGAGGCAACCAAAGCGTGACTGGCGAGAGCGCTTCATATATGGGAAACCCAATCCCCGCAAACAAATCACTGCGGGGATTGGGTTGGGGACTAAAGGTGGGTGCGCTATCTCACTGTCGCGCGACGAGGCGGTCGAAGCTCTGTTGCCATTGGTCATAGCGGAGTCGGTCAAGGGTGATACGTGCGCGGGCGAATAAGGCCACTGCCAAGAGACTCACGGTCCACCAGGTCGCTGCCGCGAAGGCCACCGCCTCGTCGCGGGCAGTGTTTACCGGTCGGGCAACCGGAAGGCCTTCGTCGTCTATCCAAATCTCAATCTCGTCGCCAATCTTGGCTGTCAGCGGTGCGGTGACGTCGCCGGTGCGTTCGGCCCCGGCGGCAAACCATCGGGCAGGAGCCGTCACTGTTGGGCTTTCAAGGTTCCGGCGAGGGTGACTGTCCCCAGTGACAGTCGCGGTCACCGGGCGGCGAGTTTGGACCTGCTCGGCATAGCTGCGGCTTCGAGAATCATGGACCACGGTGCCCACGGCGGCACTGATAGGCACAGCGATCAGTGATATCGCAACTGCTAACACCAAAATCAGTGCCTCCACCCGGTCGGTGGCGCGTACCAGCGGGTTACGACCAAGCAGCCGCACGAACAGCCTCCGCGGCAAGGGCACGGTGAAGGTCTCCAATGCGGTGTCATCATCCGGTCGGCGGTCGGCGACCGGATGATTATCGGGATCTGAGGTGGACATCGCATGTTTCCTATCGGAGGGTCGGCGTTTGCTTGAGGTATCGCACGGCGGGCGGAAATCAGCCGGAACTGGATGGCTCTGACTTGGCAACCTCCATGATGGTGTGGATGGCTGCCGCAAGCTTTGCCGCGGCCGTACAACGACCCCTCCGCGCTTTGTCGAGCTACAACAGCGCCCTTGGTCAATCGGTGTCGATGGCCGCGAGTTCTATCATCATCGCCAGCCGCTTTCTGGCATCGTCTAACGGCAGGTTGGTGATCTCGGCCATCTTGCGCAGCCGGTAACGCACGGTGTTTTCGTGCACTCCCAGACGTTCACCGGCCTCGGTCGGGTCGCCCTGGGCCTCCAGCCATGCTCGCAGCGTGGCCACGTAGTCCGTCCCGTGGGTGCGGTCATGGCGGCCTAGCTCGGCCACCGGCCCACGGGATGGGGACCGGCCTGAGCGCGCCGCGGTGCGCAACCGCTGCAGCAGGATGTCAGCCCACGACTCGTCATAGACCGGAGGCGTGGCCCCGGGTGACATCTCATGCAGCGCCAGACATTCCTCGGCCTCCTGGCGTGCAGCGGCGAGGTCTGTCACCTCCGCCACGCCACTGACGCCAGCCAACACCGTCACCTGTTCGGGGAGGGCCGCCCGCAGACCAGTCACCCAGCGCCGCGCCGTCGCCGCCTGCTCGCCGGGAAGCAGCGTGTAAACGATATTGCCCGCCAAAGTGCTGCGACCCGGCCGTGACCAGCCGAACCCAGTGGTGGCGCGCTCGAACGCCAACAGCAGAGCGGCATCGCGTTCGCCGCCGATGAATGCTTGGAGCGCGATCACCCGCAACCGGCTGTGCGGCAGGCCCAGCTTGCTGGCCACCGTGGCGGCATCCGCGGTGCTCTCCAGCAACCGGATCACCAGGTCGGATTCGACCTGGCGCTCCAGGTCCGCACTGGCTCGTGATCGCAGCAGATGTAGGGCCACCGTATGCGCGCCGTCGGCCAAGGCAGTGCGCGCGGCCCCGTCCAGCGGCGCCGAACACGCCACCCACACCGACCCCATGATCTCTCGTCCCGAGCGCACCGCCACCACCATGCGGCCGGTCAAGCCATGTTCGACGTCCTCGGCGACAAACAGTGGATCGTCGGAGACCGCCAGGTGTGCAAATACCCCACGAGCATCGAAGAATGCCCGCAGCTGCTCTGGTGTCTGTCGTCCCAGGATCGTCTCCACCCGCGCTGGGTCAGCGTGCTGCTGCAGCCGTGAATACGCCAGCACCCGTAGCAGCCGATCGTGGATGACGATTGCACCGCCGATCGCATCCGCCAGACTGTCGGCCAGCGCGAACAAATCGGTTGGGCCGCGGCCGGATTCAGTCTCGCGGCCCTCTAATACCAGCCCGTAGATTACCCCAGCCAATTCGCTCCACGAGAGCGTCTCGTCGACCACCATCACCGCGCCAACCTGGGCGTCACCATCGAACGCTATCGGCTCCTCACCGCCGCGGATCAACACCACAACAGCATGCGCCGAGACGGCCCAGCGCACCGCTTCCCCGAGCGAGCCAGCACCAATCGCCAGCAACACATCGCCCACCACGGGGCGGTCCGCGGCGGCCTCGTGGATCACCACGCTGGCCAGTTCAGTCGACCTTGGCACCGAGGACCAACGCAAGCGGACGCCATAACTGCCCAGCACGTTCACCAAGCGGTCCAAAGTGATCACGAGCCGCTCCCAATCCGCAGCGCTTCCAACGCCGCCGTCAATGGTTCGGGCTGCACGCTGCCACAGTCGAGCTTCTCAACGAAAGTCTCTATCGCACTGTCAATTTCGCGGTGCTCCCGCTTCCACGCGGCAGACAGCGCCAGGCTCGGCATCGTGCGCTCCTCTGCGTCAGCCTGCAGGGCGGGGAGATTCGGTCTCGTCAAGCTCGGCGTCGACACTTATCTCGGCACCGGCGAACAATCGAGACACCGGACACAGCGCAGCAGCCTGGCCCACCACGTCCGCGAACGCTTCGGCGTCCAACCCAGCCACCTGCGCCCTGACCTTCAGCCGCGACGTTGTGATCGTCGGGATTCCGTCGACCGCGTCCAGGGTCACGGTGGCCGTGACATCGAGTCGCTGTGGCGGCGTGTGGTTCTCGCCCAACTTCAACGCCAACGCCATCGCGAAACACGACGAATGCGCGGCTGCCGCCAGTTCCTCCGGACTAGTCTTGCCGCCAGGCTGCTCAGTCCGGGAAGCCCAGGTTAACGGCAGGCCATCCAGTGCTCCGCTGCTGCCCTCCGCCAGCTTGCCTTGGCCAGACGCCAGCGGGCCCTTCCACGTAGCCTGCGTGGTCCGTTCGGCAATGCTCATACTCATCGACTCCGCTACTAGAACCCAGTGGGATTATTTTTACAAACAGACTTGTGTAAACAATAAGCTGTTGCCGCGGTTCGACCACGCCAGCTTCTCCGGTCGATGGGTTTGCACAACGCTGCCGATCAGACACCCTGCCGCACGGTGGGGATCAGCGGCAGGACTTCCCGCTTTTGGTGCACAGTCAGGTAGCGCAGTCCGTCCGGGCCGGCGGTGAACTGTCGACGCGACCGACGTGGTAGCCAGAGCAGGGCACCGGGGGCCAGGTCGATCGCGCTCTCTTCGGTAGTCAGTCGGCCGCTGCCGGACAGCACGTGGATCAAGACGTCGACGTCGGCTCCGGTGTGCGTGTCGATTCCGCCGTTGGGTGCCAGCGTGATGACATTCGAGTCCAAGTCGCGCTCGCGGACGGCCAGCTTCCACGCCACCCCGGCCACGGCCGGTTCCGCGTCGGCGCCCGCGTTGTCGGCGGTGTTCGTCACAATCCGCGGCAGCGGGGTGGTGGTGAGTTTGCTGATCCGGATCCGCCAGGCCATCGGGCCCTTCTCGACGTACTCCCAGCCGTAGCTGCCGGGGTGATCGACTTCGAATTCCTCATGCAAGTGCTTGGGATCGTGGTTGTTAATCAGCACGAACGATCCACCGACCGGCAGGTCGGCGTAGGTGGCGAAGATTGTCGGGTGCTTGTCCGGCTTGCGCAGCTGTCGCACGTCGAGTTCGTTGTCGGCCATAAGGTTTCACGCCTTCCCCGGGTTTTTACAAGTGCACTTGTGTAAACACTACCTCATTAGCTGGGTGGGCGGGAAGCCTTCCCTACATCGGAATGGCACACCCGTTGTTCCACACGCACTAGATGGTCTGATGACGTCCAAAGAATTCGTGGTCTTCGTTATAACCACCGAAACCGCTACCCAACTCGGAGTATTGCGCGACGAACTCAATGCCCTTGAGCCACTTGACATGCCGGAAGCCGTGCTGCAATTCATTGCGCAGCCGCAGCGGCGCCCCGTGCCCGTAGCTCACCCGTTCTCCGTTCATGTCGTAGGCGAGCATGGTCAGATGGTTGCTCATCTGCTCGATCGGGTGCGCGACGTAGTAGATTCCGCCGTCGGCGCCGGGGCCTAGGGAGTAGAACACCACCCATTTCGCATCCGGCAGCGGTTTGACGATGTCCATGATCGTCTGCATCGACACGCCACCCCATTTGGCGACCCCCGACCAGCCCTGGATGCAGAAGTGCTGGGTGATCTGCTCGTGGTAGGGGAGGTCATGCAAGTCGGCCAGCGAGAACTCGGTCGGGTGCTCGACGAGACCGTAAACCCTTAGCCGCCAATCCACGAAGTTGTTCTTCTCCAACTCCTTGTACTCGACGGTTTCCGGGTAGGTGCCGTTGTGCCAGAAGTACGGCGAGATGTCCTTTTCGGTGAACGCTCCTGGCTTCGGGTTGGTGTACTCGAACAGCCGCTGCAGCGGCCCGATGAGTGCGTAGCCGACCCGCTGCACCACGCGGGGGTGGCGATAGGTGAACGGGGTGGCGGCCACCCAGGCGACAGCCACCACCACCATGGCCGCCGCGAAGACCCAGAACCCGACCCAGCTGTTGTCGTCGCGGGCGGCGAACATGTGGTTGAGGTTGCGCAACGCCTCGGTAGCGAAGACCAGCGTGACGTGGACAACGATGAAGAACAGGAAATACGCCAGCACCAGGAAATGCAGCGAGCGCGCGGTCTGGATGCTCAAGCGCTTACTGATCACGGTGAGGCGCATCGACAGCGCCGGTGACATCCCCAGCCCGGTGATGACCGCGAGCGGGGCGGCGATGAAGACTGTGGTGAAGTACGCCAGCAGCTGCAGCGCGTTGTAGGCCACCCAGGTGTTGTCGGTCGGCCAGTTCAGCGACAGGTATTGGATCGCCACCGATACTGCGTTGGGAAAGACGTCCCAGCTGGTCGGTACCAGATGGCGCCATTGGCCCGTAGCGAACAACAGCACGTAGAAGACCACGCCGTTGAGCAGCCACAAGACGTCAACGCCGAGGTGCCACCACCGCGCCAGTCCAATGGAATGGCGTATCCCCGGCAATCCGAACTGACCCGGCAGCGCAACCGAATCGTCCTTGGCCGTCCACAGCGGGTCGTCCGGCACCGGCTCGGCCACCCGGAGCCACTCGTCCTTGCCCGGCGTGGCGTTGCGACTGAAGTACAGCCGCGGATGATCGCAGAGGATCTGAATCCCGGAGCGGATGATAAACATCATCAAAAACAGGTTGAAAAAGTGCGTCCAGCCCACCCAGCCGGGGATGCCCGGGGCCACCCCGGAAGGTATATGGGTGCCGGGATAACGCTGGATGAATGCCTGCACGGCCGGCATGTTGTGTAGGCCTTTGCCCACCGCCACCGCCGCGACCAGCAGGGCGAACCCGACGGGAATCAGCCACAGCAGGTTGAACCACTTGTCACGGCCGACGCGCAGTCGCGGCGCGATCGCCCGCTTATCTTCCAGCCCGCCGGCCCAGGTCTCCGGGTTGACGATGTTCTCGGCAAGGTGCAGCTCTGCGCGATAGCCCACAGCTTGGTGCCAGTTGGGGCCATCTTTGTTGGGCTCGAGCTCTTCGCCACCGTGCGCGGCGGTAGCTACGCCGGTTCCCGACGACTCGACGTGCCCGTCAGCGCTAGTAGTACTTTCCCCCCGGGACTGTCGGACGTCGAGTTCATTGTCGGACATCGGATCTCGTACCTTCTCTATTTTTACAATCTGCTTTGTGTAAACTGTACGCCATGACGTACGTGATCGGGAAGCCATGTGTTGACGTGATGGATCGTGCCTGCGTGGAGGAGTGCCCTGTGGATTGCATCTACGAGGGCGGCCGGACGCTCTACATCCATCCCGACGAATGCGTGGACTGCGGAGCGTGCGAGCCGGTCTGCCCGGTCGAGGCCATCTACTACGAAGACGACCTTCCCAAGCACCTGCAGCCCTATCAAGCGGACAATGCAGCCTTCTTTTTCGAAACCCTGCCAGGACGCGACGAGCCGCTGGGGTCACCGGGCGGGGCCGCCAAGATGGGTGCACTCGGCGTCGACACGCCACTAGTGACTAGCCTGCCCAAGCAGGATTCTCATAGAGTGTGAGCGTTATCGTCAGGTCATCCAAGGAACCCTCGAGTCACCGTCGTAGCGTGCTGCAGGTATTGAAGGCAGCGCCGGCATCTGCGGATGAAAACGATGATGCTTTCGTCGCCGCGCTTGATAAGAACGGGATTGACATTGACGACCACAACACCGCGATTGCGCATGGGCATGCGGTGTGCGCCGCACTGGATCAAGGCCAAGCTTCAAGCCTCGTCGCGATGAAGCTAATGAACGACACGAAGCTGAACCTTTCGCCAAGGCAAGCCGGCTAGTTCATCGGCGTCTCGGTGGCTGCCTACTGCCCGGAATATAAAGGCACTCTCGATCCTTCACTGATCTGGCTGTTGCCGTTTCCCCCGATGATGTGAGACACGATGTTTGCCGAAACGTGCGGCTCGGCCCGGTCAGTAGCGGAACGGACCGTCGGCCGCTGCGCGGGGGGCTTTTGGCACTGGGTGGGGCCAGCATTTGCCCCGTAGTTTCTGCAAGCAATGCGGTGGTCAGGAGAATATGGAAGAGCTGATGAAGAGCGTAATACTGGGCGCGTCAGCAGCAGCAGCTATAGCATTGGCACCCCTCGGCATTCCACCAGCACTAGCACACGCCGGCGATCCCTGTGCCAGCGTCACCGATCCCGCTGCCCACCAGGCTTGCATCGACAAACTCCGCGATTTCTGGAGACGCGAGAGACGAGCGTGCGAGGCGAGCCCTAATCACGGACAGGTGGGCCAAATTTGTGGGTAACGTCTGGGAAAACGGAATGGACCCACGCGGACTGGTTGCGACGGGAACGACCGGTGGGCCATCCATCGACGGCAGCGGCCCGCCGCTCCCGAGCCGCGCGGCGAAGAGTCGCCACCAATTGCAGCTCGGAGTCGATGGTGTCAATGTCGCGCATGCACGGAGGCTAACTTGGGGCGTTGGTGTTGGCAGTTCACCCTCCGGAATACCATCGGCCTTCAGACATTCGTGTGCGAGCAATGCGGCACAAGACTGAAACGTCGAACCGCGTAATCTTCGAGACCGTTTGCCCATCGATGGACCAGGAGCGCGTAGCGTTGCCGTCACTCCTCGACCGAGGGCGATCCGATGTCTCCCGGGGTGATCAATATGAAGCGAGCACTCAGCATCTTGGTGGGCGTCGCCACAGCAGCCTTGTTGTTCGCAGCGCCCGCCTCAACCGAGCCGAAGAAGTGCGACGGCCCCGAATTTCAAGCCTGCGCACAGGCGTGCAACGAGAAGTACGCGAGACCCGAAGATCCCTACGGCGCCGCTTCGTCGCCGCAGGGGTACGCCTGCCTCCAAAACTGTCGCGCAAGGTACCCGGGCTGAACGCGTTACCGGTCTTTCATTGCGGCGAACGCGAATAGCCAACTGGAGCCTGAGGCTCACAGCGCGACTCCAGACCAGAAGCCCCGATGTGACGAGGCCTCCTCAAAGTCGACGGCGCTGCCGTCGTCCCTGTTCACACGGTGCATTCGACGGTGGCCCACACGGCGCTGAATCAAGATCCACGCACCCCAGACCCCCAGGACGGCAGCAGCCACGAAGAAGACTCCCTCGATGAGGGAGTTGAGCGCTGCCGAGCAGCCCGACCGAGCAGCTGGGAATAACTCACCACCGGTCCAGCAGGATCTGTGCGTTGCGAATGCCCGATTCCAGTAAGTCGTCGGAGAGTTCCCGATCGGATACGGCGCGCGCGAGTTGCAGGGTGGCGACGAGGATTGTGAAAAGCCCGAGCGCAGTTGTGCGTGCGGCGGATGGGTCGCGTGGAGACAAGTGCGTTGCGATCACGTCGACGATGGATTGCATTCCCTCGGTGTAGGAATCCCGGATGGCGTCGTCGCAGCGGCCGATCTCATCGAGCAGGGCCGCCGACGGGCAGCCCGTGCCCGGATTATCGCGATGATGTGGCGCGAGGTACTCGCGCACGAATTCCTCCAGTGCCGCCCGGCCCGCGGGTAGCGAGGCGAGGACGGCACGCTGGGTGGCCAGTTGATCGGCGACCACGTTGGCGACGAGATCGTGCTTGGACTCGAAGTGCGCGTAGAACGCGCCGTTGGTCAGGCCCGCGTCAGTCATGAGCGCGGCGACACCTGAACCGTCGATGCCGTCCTGCTTCAAGCGTCGGCCGGCGGTTTCAATGATCCGCCGCCGCGTCCCGGCTTTGTGCTCTGCGTCGTACCTGGCCACAGCTGGCGCCCTCCCTCTCCCTCTCTGAAAGTCGTCCTTGCGGATCATACCCGATTACCTTACAGTCATAATATTACAGTCATACGCCAATGGCAGGCTACAGGTAGGAAGATCTTCCTGCGGGGACCCCCGATCACATCGAAAGGCATGAAATGGCTGCGTGGAAGGACACACCCACCCGCATGATCGACGTCAACGGCGTCGAGTTCGCCTACCGTGAACTCGGTTTCGGCTCAGACGTTCCGGTGGTGTTTCTCCACCACCTGACCGCGGTCCTCGACGACTCGGACCCGCGGATCATCGACGGCATCGCCGCACACCACCGCGTGATCACCTTCGACAACCGCGGCGTCGGCGCCACGGGCTCCTCGGTGCCCCCTACGGTCGAGCAGATGGGCACCGACGCGATCGCCTTCATCCGCGCTTTGGGGCTCAAACACGTTGACCTATTCGGCTTTTCGCTCGGTGGCGGCGTCGCCCAGATGATCGCCCTCCAGGCGCCCGACCTCGTGCGGCGCATGATCCTCGCCGGCACCGGACCACGCGGCGGCGGCGGCATCGACAAAATGGCAACCATCGTCGGGATCGCCTACCTCAAAGCAGCACTCACATTCAGCGACCCCAGGAACTTTTTGTTCTTCCCACGTACCGCCGAGGGCAAACGCGCCGCGTCGGACTACCTCAACCGCCTGAAGGAACGCACCCAGAACCGCGACAAACGAATCTCGATGCAGGCCCGCATCGCTCAGCTCAAAGCCATCCGGCACGCGGGGCTAAGCGCCCCCGACGACCTGTCGCTCATCACCCATCCCGTCCTCGTCGCCAACGGCGACCACGACCTCATGGTCGACAGCAGCCACTCGGCCGACATGGCACGTCGACTGCCCAATGCCCAACTGAAGATCTATCCCAACTCGGGACACGGCGGAGTATTCCAGCACCACCGAGCATTCGTCGCCGACGCGCTGCAATTCCTCGCCGAGGAAAGAGCTTTCCAGACCGTTAGGAGAACGTCATGAACCTACATCCGAGTCAACACAACGACGCGATCACGTCGTACAAACATGCGCCATCGCGCACGGTCACCGCAGGGGGCGTCACCTACGCCTACCGCGAACTCGGACCGAAGGGCGGGATTCCGGTCATCTTCTTCGTCCACCTCGCCGCCACCCTGGACAACTGGGACCCCCGGATCATCGACCCCATCGCTGCGCACCATCACGTCATCGCCTTCGATAACCGCGGCGTGGGAGCTTCCACCGGAACCGTTCCCGACACCGTCGAGTCCATGGCCGACGACGCCTACACCTTCATCACCGCACTCGGTTTCGACACCGTCGACATCCTCTCCTTCTCGCTCGGCGGGATGGTCGCCCAGGCGCTGGTGCTCAAACATCCTGAGCTCGTCCGCAAGCTGATCCTCACCGGAACCGGGCCCGCTGGCGGGGAAGGCATCGACAAGGTTGCCGGTATTACCTACTACGACACTTTGCGCGCCACCCTCACCCGGCAGGACCCCAAGGAGTTCCTGTTCTTCAACCGCGACGACGTCGCCAAACGAGCCGCACGCGCATTCGTCGAACGCCTCAACGAACGCACCGAAGATCGAGACACGCCGATCACGGTTAAGGCCTTCCGAACCCAACTCAAAGCGATCAAACGTTGGGGGCGCTCAACACCCGCCGATCTGTCCGTGATCACCCAGCCGACATTCATTGCGAACGGCGACAACGACCGCATGGTTCCCACGGCCCTCTCCGAAGACATGCACCGTCGCATCGCCGGCTCGAAGCTCATCATCTACCCCGACTCCGGCCACGGTGCGATCTTCCAATACCACCACGACTTCGCGTGTGCCGCAACGGATTTCATTGATCGTTGAGGCGCGTAGCGTCGACCGCCAGAAGGTAAACCGATCGGTATATAAGGAGTGGTCGTGAGTCAGCAAAGCAGCGGCAGCCGGCGAAGGTTGCAATGGACCCTGGGGGTGCTCGCCGCGATCCCCGTGGCGAGCGCAACCGGTGAGATTCTTCGAGGTCCGCAGGGGGTGCCGGGCGGCTCGCCAGAGGTGATTCCGACCGTGGACAGTTCTCTGCGCTATGCCAACGCGTTCAAATTCGCGGTCGGACCTGTCATTTGGTCTCAACTCGGACGAGTCGAGCGTTCACCGACCGTGTCTTTCGCGGCTGCGACCATCGCGTTTGGCGGCCTCGCGCGGCTGAGGTCATGGCAACAGCGCGGGCGCCCGCACCCCGTCACCGTGGGGGCGATCGCCCTCGAGACCATCGGAGTGCCGATCCTGCTCGGGTGGCAGCGGCGCATTTCTGCCAAGGCGGTGTGAACAGATGCCTTCAGTACTGGTTACCGGCGCAGGCAGAGGGATCGGTCTGGCGATCACCGAGCACATGAGCCGGCGGGGCTGGTGCGTCTACGCCACCGCGCGATCCGATGCCGCCCTACACAACCTCGACCGCCTGCCCAATGTGCACGCCATCGCGCTCGACATCACCGACCGGTCCGCGATTGCAGCACTTCCCGATCAGCTCCCCGCTGAGCTGAACGGCGTCGTCAACAACGCCGGCATCATCGTCAACGGGCCGGTCGAGGGGTTGTCCCTCGATGACCTGACACAGCAACTCAACGTCAACGTCATCTCGCAGATCGCAGTGACGCAGGCGGTGCTGCCGAAAATCCGTAACGCCCGGGGGCGGGTGGTATTCATGTCGTCGGTCAGTGGATTGTTCACCACACCGGGCACCGGCGCCTACAACGCATCAAAGTACGCGATCGAATCCTTGGCCGACGCGCTCCGGATGGAGTTGCGTCCGTGGCGCATTCCCGTGTCACTCATCGAGCCAGGGCCGATCCGTACCGACATGTGGGCCGACGTGCTCGACGACTACGACCATATGACCAAACAACTCAGTGACGAGCATCGCCGACTCTACGCATCACACCTTGCTGGGAGTCGGAAGTTGTTGGGACGTATGCAAAAACTGGCTGCCGATCCCAAGCGGGTCACGAAGGCCGTCGATCACGCGCTGACATCGAGGCGCCCTAAGCGCCGGTATCTGCTAGATATCCTCAGTCGCGCCCAGAAAGCCGTCGTTGCGATCACGCCGACCGCGGTCAACGACGCGGTGCTGGCAGCGGCAACCACTTCGAAATGAGGGGCGCCGCGCACCGGCACCGGGACCTAAACCACAACATGAGTGTCAAGGATCAACCGACTCTGAACAGGGGCACTCAACGTCTGTTGCCGTAACCCTCGCCATCGTCGGCCAAGTAAGTGACCACATACCATCGTCTCGACGGTTGGACGCCGCCGTCGTACTCCTCGGTCGCGGTTGCCTTCTCCAACCGAACGTCCGTCAAATGCGGATTGCGCACGCGGATATAGTCTTCGAGTTCAGCGCGTAACGCATCGCCGCTCAGGGTGGTATCCGCGGGCGCCTTTCCCTTACGCTTCGCCCAACTCACGCGTTACATCTTGCCCCGGCCGTTGCAGCCGGCCGCCGACGCGCTGGGTTATGACGGGTTTGCCGACAATTCGGGGTGCGACACGATCACCATTAGGGCAAGACGGTGTGCATCAGCATCACGTCGTATGCCGACCACAGCGAGAGGTTGAAATACAGGTCTCGTCCGGAGGACCAGGGATGGATCATCGGCGCATAGATGCCGCCGGGCATCTGGAACGACGACACGAGCGGTTGCTCCGGGCTCCACGGTCCCTGGGGGGCCGGTGCCGTCCGTGCCACCACGTCGTTGCTGCCGCCGTTGGTGTAGAGCACCAGGTATTGCTTGAGATAGCTGTTGTATTGGGCCGACATTTCACCCACCGGACCCGGGAAGATGGGCGTAGCCGCGCCAGGATTGTTCGGCACCCAGCGGCCACCGTTGTCGCCGTTCCAGTACTGGTACTTGGTGAGATCGGGCAACTGACCCGGTGGAACTCGTGACAGAAAGGCCGCACCGCCGCGGCCCGACGGCGTGCCGAACTGGTAGAGGTAACCGTCGTTGCCCTTCATGAACGCGCCCATCTGGAAGTTCTCATTACCGGGAGTGAACCCGGCTCCCGGAATGGCGTCCGCGGATGCCGTGCGGATCGAGGTGGGAAAAATCCCCCAGTTCTGGCCATTGTCATTGGACCTGGCGATCGCCGAATAGTTCGTCGACCACTCGCCATCGCGCCCCCACTGACGGATGGACATGTAGCTCATGTACTGCGTCCGGCCGATCGCGATGCCGGCGGTCGGAATGATCCCCGTCTCGTGCGCTGCCTTGTGAATGGTGTTGACGACCTGTTTGGACAGGCTGCTCGCCCACACCGGTGAACCGGAGTACCGGTCGTTGGGGATGCCGTCCGATATGTGGATTCCGTGCGACAGATCGTGGTCCGAGCTGCGGAAAAGCGTGTTGTAGCGCCACTGTTGGCCCTTGACTTTGCAATAGCCGAAGGTGTCGCCGAAGGCCATCAGGACCTGGCGGTTCGCCGGATCGCCGTTGTCCCAAGCGATTCCGAGGTCGGTGCCCGAGATGCTGAAACGCTGCAGCGTCTTGTTCGGGCCGTCGGGCCCGGTCACCCAGTCCACGAGCGACGTCGGCGCCCCCGCAATCGAGGGCGGCGGTGGTCCCGGTGGGGGCTGCGGGACCGGAGCCGCGTTGGGCCGCAGCTGACCGGCGTTCGGGGGCTGCGGGAGACCGGGGACGGGCGGATTCGGGCCGGGCGGGAGTATCTCCGCTTGCGGCCTCATCGGGGCGGCCTGCCGAGGGGCCGCCGGCTTGAGGAATGAGGAGATCAGCGGTCCGAGCCTGGGCAGCGGCGCCTGGTCATTCGTGTGAGTGGGCCTGCGACCCGTCGGTGGCTGGACAACCGGCTGAGGCGCGGGCATCGCCGGTGGCGCGGCCGGCGGCTCCACGTTCGCTTCCGGTGCGCCGCACGGAGTGGCATTGGCCGACGGAGCCGGTCCGACCACGTAGACGAGTCCGACTGCGGCCGCCGACGCCATCGAGAGCGACACACTTCGAAGAATCGCCGACATGTAACACCTTTCGAGGGGCGGGACACCGCATTGACGTCCGCAGTTGGCTTATGTGACGATAGTGATCAGCGCGACTCTTGTGACTAGTGATGCGACGATAGGTACGCATCCGTGACCGTGTCGCAACTCGGCCGGCTCCGGCCGATCCGCGCACTTTGCGGGTTCGCTCCCTGCCCGCTGGTCCAGGCGCCGCCTTCAAGATGTCGCTACGACACTGGCGTGTGTGCGAGCCCCCAACGCCGTCGCCGAGGTCTCCGGCTGGCACTCCATGAGGTTGACTCCGCATGTTTGCCATTCGCGATAGGGGGCATGTTCCATGAGAGGCGAACGCGTCGGCCGGCCTTCGCGTCCGCCTAGGTCCCGTCGGTTCAGCCCGAGAGCCGACGGGGCCGCCATTTTTGGGCACCTATTCGACCGCGCCCCCCCGCGGATACGCCACAACCACGAGGCCATCCAGGAGTACCGTGCGGCGTATGGATGGCGCGGCAGGTGTGTGGATTCTGGGCGGTTGCCAAACGGATTTCGCCCGCAACCTCACCAAAGAGGGCCGCGACTTCGCCGCCCTGACCGCGGAGGTCGTCGAGGGCACGCTCGCCTCGGCCAAGGTGAACGCCGCCGACATCGAAGTGGTCCACGTTGCCAACGCCTTCGGCGAGATGTTCGCCGGCCAGGGCCACCTCGGGGCGATGCCGGCCACAGTCTGCGCCGACCTCTGGGGCACCCCGGCCTCCCGGCATGAGGCAGCGTGCGCGTCGGGCAGCATCGCAACGCTGTCGGCGATGGCCGATCTGCGGTCGGGCGCCTAC
Organism: uncultured Actinomycetota bacterium; assembly: GCA_963820045.1. Classification (GTDB taxonomy): domain Bacteria; phylum Actinomycetota; class Actinomycetes; order Mycobacteriales; family Mycobacteriaceae; genus Mycobacterium. The sequence goes on along the minus strand of CAWFYN010000003.1, from coordinate 187,025 downwards.
GACACCGCGCTGGTGGTGGGGATCGAACTCGAGAAGACGGTGCCCGGTGACACCGCAGCCCAGCACCTGGGTGCGGCAGCGTGGACGGGTCACGAGGGGGCCGGCGCGCGTTACCTGTGGCCGTCGATGTTCGCTCAGGTCGCCGACGAATACGACCGGCGCTACGGCTTGGACGACGACCACCTGCGGGCCATCGCGCAGCTGAACTTCGCCAACGCGCGGCGTAACCCCAACGCCCAGACGCGCGCCTGGACGGTGCCCGACCCCATCACGGACGACGACGCAACCAACCCCATCACCGAGGGCCGGCTGCGGCGCTTCGACTGCAGCCAAATGACCGACGGCGGAGCGGGATTGGTTTTGGTTGGTGACGCGTATCTGCGCGACCACCCCGATGCGCGCCCCATTGGCCGCATCGACGGCTGGGGACACCGCACGGTGGGGCTGGGGCTGCGACAAAAGCTGGACCGCGCGGCGGAAGACCCCCACGTCCTTCCGCACGTACGGGCCGCGGTGCGCGACGCGTTGCGGCGCGCCCGCCTGACCCTCGACCACCTCGACGGCTACGAGGTGCACGACTGCTTCACCCCCAGCGAGTACCTGGCCATCGACCACATCGGGTTGACCGGTCCGGGTGAGTCGTGGAAGGCCATCGAAAACGGGGAGATCGAGATCGGCGGCCGGCTGCCGATCAACCCCAGCGGGGGCCTCATCGGCGGCGGCCACCCGGTCGGGGCCTCCGGCGTGCGCATGCTGCTCGACGCGGCCAAACAGGTCAGCGGCGCGGCGGGCGAGTACCAGGTCGAGGGGGCCAAGGCGTTCGGCACCCTCAACTTCGGCGGGAGCACCGCCACCACCGTGAGCTTCGTTGTCAGCACAGCAGAAGGCGTGTGACATGGATGTTGAGATCGTCGGCAAGTTCCTGTCCACGCTCCCCGAGGACGACGGCCACCCGTACCGGACCGGGCCGTGGCGTCCCCAGACCACCGAGTGGGACGCCGACGACCTCATCGCCGCGGAAGGGGAAATCCCGCGCGACCTGGACGGCATCTATCTGCGCAACACCGAAAACCCGCTGCACCCGGCGCTCAAGACCTATCACCCGTTCGACGGTGACGGCATGCTGCAAATGGTTGGCTTCCGCGACGGAAAAGCTTTCTACCGCAACCGCTTTGTCCGGACTGACGGCTTCCTGGCCGAGAACGAGGCGGGCGAGCCGCTGTGGCCGGGGCTGGCCGAGCCGGTGCAATTGGCGAAGCGCGAGGACGGCTGGGGCGCCCGCACCCGGATGAAGGACGCGTCGAGCACCGACGTCATCGTGCACCGGGGCGTCGCACTGACCAGCTTCTACCAGTGCGGCGACCTGTACCGGGTCAATCCGTACTCGGGCGAAACGCTGGGCAAGGAGAGCTGGAACGGCCGCTTCCCGACCGACTGGGGTGTGTCCGCGCATCCGAAGGTCGACAACAAAACGGGTGAGCTGCTGTTCTTCAACTACAGCAAGCGGGAGCCGTACATGCGGTACGGCGTGGTCGACGAGAACAGCGAGCTGGTCCACTACGTCGACATCCCACTGCCCGGTCCGCGGCTGCCCCACGACATGGCGTTCACCGAAAACTACGTGATTCTCAACGATTTTCCGTTGTTCTGGGACCCCGCCCTGCTCGAGCGGGACGTGCACCTGCCGCGCTTTTATCCCGACATTCCGTCGCGCTTCGCGGTCCTGCCCCGCCGCGGCGGAACCGCCGACATTCGATGGTTCGAGGCGGACCCGACGTTCGTGCTGCACTTCGTCAACGCCTACGAGGACGGTGACGAGATCGTGCTCGACGGCTTCTTCGAGGGCGATCCTTCCCCGGCAGACACCGGTGGACCGAAGTGGGACAAGCTGTTTCGGTTCCTGGCACTCGATCGTCTGCAGTCACGGCTGCACCGGTGGCGTTTCAACCTGACCACCGGCGCCGTGGCCGAAGAGCGACTGTCGGAGTCCATCACCGAGTTCGGCACCATCAACCCCGACTACGCCGCGGGCAACTACCGATACGCGTACGCTGCCACGGGCAAGCCGGGCTGGTTCCTGTTCGACGGGCTGGTCAAACACGACCTGCGCACCGGAAGTCAACAGCAATTCTCGTTCGGCGACGGTGTCTACGGAAGCGAAACGGCGATGGCGCCACGGGTCGGTGCCACCGGCGAGGACGACGGCTACCTCGTCACCCTCACCACCGACATGAACGCCGACGCCTCCTACTGCGTGATCTTCGACGCCGGCCGTATCGCCGACGGCCCCGTGTGCAAACTCCAACTGCCGGAGCGTATTTCCAGCGGCACCCATTCGACGTGGGCGCCCGGTGAACAGCTGCGGCGCTGGGATACCGCGGAGCCGGCGGCAAGCGCGGTCGGGCTGTGATGGCCGCCCACAGGCCCCGTCGGCACACGCACTGGCCGGCGCAGTTGGCGTCGATCGGCGGTATCCGTTTCGCGCGGCGATCGTCGAACTTCCAAGAGACGGTGCGGTTTTACCGCGAGCTGGTGGGGCTGCCGCTGTTTGAGACGTTCGGCGAGAGCTACGGCAGCAACGGCGCCATCTTCGGGCTGCCCAGCTGGAATCTGACCCTGGAGATCGTGGAATCCGTCGACCCCGTCACGGTGGACCCGCACGAACAGCTGTGCCTGTACTTCCCCGACCGCCAGGCCCAGCAGGCGGCGATCACCCGCCTGCATGCGGCGGGCGTTGAACCCGTGGAACAGCATCCGTACTGGGAGGCGACGGGCGCGGTCACCTACCGCGATCCCGACGGCCGCGAAATCGTGTTCGCGCCCTTCGTGTTCGGCGTCAACGAGCCGAGCGACAGCTCCGCCTCCGGAACACACGAGTTTCCGCCGCTCTGAGACCTCAACGGCGGGACCGACCGGAAGCCAGCGCCGCGATGACCGCCGTGATCGAGCACACCACCGCACAGACCGCCGCCACCGCGCCGACGTAAAGGCCGTACTCGGCCGATACCGGCGGATTGACGTTGAGCTTGTAGTACCACACCGTGAGCGCGACGATCAGCAGCGAAATCAGCAGTGCACCAATCGAAGCGAGCCGCACCGACAACCCGCGGCCGACCATCGCCCCGGTCACCAACAGTGCCGAGGACAGCAGGACGATGAGCTGGCCCGCGCCGAACCCCCGCGGGAGCTCCAAGTTCCCGTGCGCGCCTCCGATGGCGTTGGCCCAGCCCCCGCCGTTGACCGCCGTCGTGAGCCATGGCAGCCACGCGCTGGCCGAGATCACCAACGCTAAAAGCGCCACCAGCCAACCAGGGCGCAGCCGGCGAATCATGTTAGCGAGATTAGCCGACTTGTGACCGGCCCTGTGTGACCGAACGTCACGCTAGCGTGGCGCCCGTTGACGGCGGTGGCGCCAGCGTGACGCTCGGCGGAATCAGGGGGTCCGCGACGACAGGTTGAAGATGACGCCGGTGGGATCGGTCGCCGCGGCCAACCGTCCGTACGGGGTATCCTCGGCGCCACGTACCACGGTGCCACCGTGCTCGCTGATGAGCTCGAGGGTCTTGTCGACATCGTCGGCGCCGAAGAAGATCGCCCAGTTCGACGGGACACCGTCGGGCAAACAGTAAGAGCCGTCCATCACGCCGAGCAATTGCTGGTCGCCGAACCAGGCTGTGGTGTAGCGGAATTCGTCGGTATCGGAAGTCTGCTCGGTGCGCCACCCGAGGACCTCGCGGTAGAAGTCGACCGCGGCGCGGTAGTCGCGGGTGGTCAGTTGGTGCCACACCGGCGATCCTGCCTCCCCGACGAGCTCGAACCCGCGGTGCTCCAACGGCTGCCACAAGCCGAAGAACGCGCCCGACGGGTCGGTGGCCACTCCCATGTGTCCCTTGGCGGGCACTTCCATCGGCCCCATACACACCGAACCGCCCGCGGCCGTGACCGCCGACATCGTCGCGTTGATGTCGGCGGTGTGGAAGTAGGTGGCCCAGTTGTCGGGGGTCTGCAACTCCGGGTTGCCGGCCATCAGCCCGGCAACCCGGCGGCCGTCCTTGGCGGCGTTGATGTATCCGCCATATTCGGGTCCGGCGGACTCGAAGGTCCACCCGAACACTCGGCCATAGAAGTCTTGGGCGCGGTCGACGTCTGACGTCGTCAGGTCGATCCAGCAGGGAGCGCCGAGCGGCGCGCGGTCACGGATGGGCATGATGAACTCCTCGTAGTCTGGCCCCGAAAGCGGGTTCAGATATATGGACCGGCGCCGACGGGAAAACTCATCGTCCGCGAAAAAGGTTAGTGGCGGCCGCCGCCGTCTCCGTTCATGCCAGGGTCGGGCCTGGTGAAAACCGTGACGAAGTTCTGCAGCGACTCGTTGATGTCGCCTCGCAATGCGGCAGCGACGATCATGCCGATCGGCCCGAACAACGCCGGTCCACCGAGGTGGACGTCGAAGCTGACGACGGAGCCCTGCTCCCCCGGCTGAACTTTGGCCATCAGCTTGACCTTGACGCCGCCGACACCGTCGCCGTTGAGCGTCATCCCTTCCGGTGGCTTGTACCGCACGACCGTCCACTTGATCCGGTTGTACATGCCCTTGACTTCGACGATCGACTCCACGATCGTGCCCTTGTCGATGTCCTCGGGCAGTTTGCTGCGCCACACGCGGTGAATGGTCAGCCAATCCTTGTACCGGGACAGATTGGACGCATGCTTCCAGGCCACCTCGGGTGGCAGCGGGACGTCGATGGATCCGGAGAGTTTCGCCATGAGCTCAGTTCTGGTCGTCGCCTTTTGCCGCGGATTCGGCCACCTTCTTGGCCTCTTCTTGCACTTTGTGGATGGTGTCGGAGTATTTGCCCTGCGTCTTGCCGTCGACGTATTCGCCGGCCTTGTCGATGGCCGTCTCGACCTTGTCGGCGTTCTGCGACAGCAGGTCTTTGGCCTTGCCCAAAAATCCCATGTACCCGTCCTTTCCCCGCCGAAATCCTACTTGCCCGCTCGAAGTGGCTAGCGCCACAACTGCGGCTGCACGCCCAGCATCCGTGCCCGGATCCACCACATCGCCTCCACGGCGGCGGCGCCCAGCAGGCCGATCCCCACGGCGGTCGACGTCACCACGACGTCGGAGGCATCCAGCAGGAACGCCTTGCGGGCGAGCGGGATGCTGAAGATCAGCACGTAGGCCAGGCCGGACCCGATCACCAGCGCGACCCGCCACCACTGGTAGGGACGCGCCACCACCGCCAGCACCCAAAGCGCCGCCATCAGCAGCGTGATCAGGGCCGCGGTCGAGGCCTGCTCCTGTTGCTGGAACGTCGCGTGCCGGCCGTGGTAGGCGACCAGGTACGACCCGAACGTCGCGGTGCCGACGATCAGCCCGGACGGCAGCGCCGAACTCAGCACCCGCCGCACGAAGCCCGGGTAGGCGCGCTCGTTGTTGGGGGCCAGCGACAGGATGAACGACGGGATTCCGATGGTGAACCACGCCGCGATGGTGACGTGGATCGGCTGAAACGGGTACAGCAAGGGATCGGCGTTGAGCGCCCTGGAAATCAGGCATTCGATGCCGACCAGCAGCGCCAGCAGCACCGAGTAGACGGTCTTGGTCAAGAACAGGTTGGCGACCCGCTCGATGTTGCCGATCACCCGCCTGCCCTCGGCGACAACGTACGGCAGGGTGGCGAACCTGTTGTCCAGCAACACTATCTGTGCGACCGCGCGCGACGCCGGGCTGCCGGCGCCCATCGCGACACCGATGTCGGCATCCTTGAGGGCCAGCACGTCGTTGACGCCGTCGCCGGTCATTGCGACGGTGTGCCCGTGCGACTGCAGGGCGTGCACGATCGCCCGCTTCTGGTCGGGCCGCACCCGGCCGAAGGTGGTGTAGGTATCCAGTGTGTCGGCCAATTGCGCGGGTTCCGACGGTAGTCGGCGCGCGTCCATGGTCTCACCACGCAGCCCGAGCTGATCGGCGACGGCGCCGACCGACACCGCGTTGTCGCCGGAAATCACCTTGACCGAAACGCCTTGCTCGGCAAAGTAATCCAACGTCTCCGCGGCGTCCGGACGCACCCTCTGCTCAAGCACCACCAGCGCGACGGGGGTGACGCGGCCCGGCGCCTCGGGGTGGTCGACGGACACGTCGCCGGTGCCGACCAGCAGCACCCGCAACCCCTGTGCGCCGATCCGCTCGGCCTGTTCGGCCGCCGCCGACGCCGGATCGAGCAGCACATCCGGCGCCCCGATCACCCAGTTGCCGTGATCATCGTAGGACACCCCGCTCCACTTGGTGGCGGACTTGAAAGGCGCAGTCGCCGTGGCGATCCAGCCGGGCGGCCGTTGATAGGTTTCGGCGATCGCCCGCATGCTGGCGTTGGGGCGCGGGTCGGCTGCGGCCAACGCCGCCAGCGCGTCCGCGACCGTGTCCCGCTGTGCCGTTTCGAGTTCCTCTAGGGCCGCGACCCGCATGCCGCTTTCGGTCAGGGTGCCCGTCTTATCCGCGCAGACCACGTCGACCCGGGCCAGTCCCTCGATTGCGGGCAGCTCCTGGACCAGACACCGGCGCTGGCCGAGCCGGATCACCCCGACGGCGAACGCGACCGACGTCAGCAGGACCAGGCCTTCGGGCACCATCGGCACCAGCGCACCCACCGTCCGCAGCACGGACTGCCGCCAGTCCGCGTGGGTGGTGAACAACTGGGTGTAGATCGTCAGCAGTCCGGCCGGCACCAACAGGTAGGTGATGAACTGAAGGATCCGGTTAATTCCATTGCGCAGTTCGGATTTGACCAGGGTGAACTTGCTGGCCTCCTCGGCGAGCTTGGCGGCGTAGGCCTCCGGACCGACCTTGGTGGCTCGGTAGGCGCCAGTTCCGGCGACGACGAAGCTGCCCGACATCACCGCATCGCCGGTGGCCTTGGCGATGGGGTCGGCCTCGCCGGTGAGCAGGGACTCGTCGACCTCCAGGTTCGCCTCTTCGACGACCTGGCCGTCGACGACGACTTGGTCTCCGGGTCCGAGTTCGATGACGTCATCGAGCACCACCTCGGCGGGCGGCAAGGTACGAGTGCCGGATAGCCTGCGCACCAACGGTTTCGCCTGTCCGACGATGGCCAGCGTGTCCAGCGTGTGCTTGGCCCGTATTTCCTGGACCATGCCGACGACACTGTTGGCGACGATGAGCAGACCGAACATCCCGTTGATCAGCGAGCCCGTCGCCAGCACGATCAGCAGCAACACCCCCAGGATCGCGTTGATTCGGGTGAAGACGTTGGCGCGCACGATGTCGGCGATGCTGCGGGTGGCACGTTCCCGCACCGCGTTGCTCTTGCCTTCGGCGACCCGCTGCGCCACCTCGGCATCGGTCAGGCCGGCAATCATCGGGTGAACGTTCCCAGCTTGTCCGAGTCGAAGTACTCCAGGTTCAGAGTGGAGCCGGCGAAGGTGGCCTTGGAAATGGTTCCGGGCGGGGCGTTTTCGTTGGTCATCGGGAAGGTGAAGGTGTCGCCGTCCCAGTGCGTCAAGGTGAACGTCCGGTTTTTTGGACCCATCGCCAGCTGCAGGGCGCCGTCGCGCTCGGTGACGACGGCCGGGCCCCAGTAGTCGCTGGCGTACACGCCGGCGTAGTCACCGAGCGGTTTGGCCGGGGCGGGGTTGGCCGGTGGCTGCTTTCCGACCAGCGAGCCTTCCGGGTTGTTCAGCCATCCGATCGCCTTCTTGTACAGCGCGGCCCAATCCTCACGCACCTGACCGTACTGAACGAGATCCATGAATTCGGCGGTCAGCGTCTCCGGGATGCCGTAGGGGGCGGCGTTCGTCAGCGCGATGATGCCCAGGTCCTCGGACGGCATCACCACGAAATTGGTCGCCGCCCCCAGATCGAAAGCGCCGGAATGGCTGTATTCGGTGCGCCCCGAGGAATCAACCGACGCGTTGAAGCCGTATCCGTAAAACCCCGAACGCTCCTTGGGCGTCGTCGCGGGCGCCGAAACCATCTGCGGGCTGGTGGCGGGCAGCAGGGCTTCCGGCGATGCGATTCGCTGGCCGTTGTAAGTTCCGTTGCCCAGCAACATCATCAGCCAGCGGGCCATGTCGTTCACCGACGAACTCACGCCGCCCGCGGGTGACTGGGGGTCCGGGTCTCGCTGGAAGCGGGCCTCCCACTTGTCGGCGATCTTGGTGTGGTTGACCGCATGGTTGGGCCGGGCGATGAAGTCGGCGAAGCGCGAACTGGTCGACGTCATTCCCAGGGGGCGGTAGAGCACCTCGTCGGACAGGTCCTCCCATGACCTGCCCGCCGCGGCAGCCACCGCCTCGGCAGCAGCGGTCACTCCATAGTTGGTGTAGGCGTAGCTGATTCGAAACGGGGCCAGCGGCAGGTACTTCAGCCGCTCGAGCGTCTGCCGACGGTCGTAGCCCAGGTCTTCAAGTTTGTCACCGGCGTGGTCGGGCAGTCCGGAACGGTGCGAATAGAGGTCGGCGACGGTCACATGGCCGGTCACGTAGGGGTCGCTCAACGTGAACCACGGCAGCTTGGACGCCACCGGGGTGTCCCACGCGACGACGTTGTCGCTGACCTCGTGCGCGACCACCGTCGAACCGACCGATTTGGACACCGAGGCCAACTGGAAGACGGTGTCGGCGTCCACCTTGTTGTCTTGCCCCTGCCCCTTGCTCGCATCCCTGATGCCGAAGCCCTTGGCGTACAGCACTTTTCCACCGTGGACGATGGCCACCGCCATGCCCGGGATGCCGGTATTCTTCATCAGGTCGCCGACTAGGCCGTCGACCTTTGCGACGGCCGCGTCGATGCGGCCGGCGGGGATGGCCAGACCCGACACCTCGTTGGGCGGCGCGTCAGAGAGTGCGGGCGGGCCGGATACCGGCTGCGCGGGCCCACATCCGGTGATGCCGAGCAGCACTGTGACAGCGGCCGCGGCCGCACGTTTCGTCATGGCGGAACCTTAGCCCGGTGACGATGCGCGCCGCGTGCGGCGCGAGGTGGGGGCACCGCCCGCTTGCGGGGGAGAGGCGGGCGATTCAGCTTAGCGTGGGGAGGTGGCCAGACCGCCGAATCAGAACCGCCACCAGGGGTTCGATTTCACCGGCGCCGCGGGATCGATGCGCCCGCCGGGGGCGGGCACCGCCACTTCGACCTGTGCCGGTCGGGCGGCGGCGAGCAGGCGTTCGACCGGCTCCGCCCACGGGTGGGGGGCCAGCCGGAACGTGCCCCAATGGATCGGCACGAGCAGGCCATCGTCGGTGAGGTCCAGGTGCGCCCGGACCGCCTCCTCGGGATTCATGTGGACGTCGGGCCATGCGGTGTTGTAGGCCCCGATAGGCAGCAGGGTCACGTCGAAGGGTCCGTGATCGGCGCCGATCTGCGCGAAGCTCTTGGTGTAGCCGGTGTCTCCGCCGAAATACGCGCGATGATGCGGACCGCTGAAGGCCCACGACGCCCACAGCGTGGTATTGCGGTCCAGGAAGCGGCCCGAAAAGTGCCGCGCCGGCAGGCAAGTCACGGTGAGCTGGTCGACCAGGGCGCTCTGATGCCAGTCGAGCTCGACGATGCGGTGTTCCGGTATCGCCCACGCGCGCAGGTGGGCGCCGACACCGAGCGGCACGAAGAACGGAGCCCGCTGCGTGCGGGCCAATGCCATCACCGTGTCGATATCGAGGTGGTCGTAGTGGTCGTGGCTGATCACCACCGCGTCGACGGCGGGCAGCCCTTCCAGTTGCACCGGCGGCGGATGCAGCCGCTGCGGGCCGACGATGTCCGACGGTGAGCATCGGTTGCTCCACACCGGGTCGGTGAGCACCCGGTAGCCGTCGATTTCCAGCAGCGCCGTCGAGTGGCCGAACCAGCTGACGGCGAGCCGGCCGGGGTCACCGTCGAAGATCGCCGGCGCGGCCAACGGGATCGGCGCCGCGGGCCGGCTCACGCCCCGGTTGCCGATCAGTTCCCACGCGACCAGCCGCATCTCCTCCCGATCCATCTTGAACTCGGAGGCGGAGTCGAGGTTGACGAACACGCCGTCGCGATAGTTCGGTGACCCCTCCGCCACCGCCCGGATCGCAGCGGGGTGCGCACCCAGGGCGGCCGGTGCGCCGTGCAGCGCCCGCACCAACCAGCCACCGGCCGCCAGCGATGCCGTACCGGCGGCCAGTCGCAGCGTGCCCCGCAGCATGACCGTCAGGCCCCCTGGAAGTTCGGCGGTCGCTTCTCGATGCGGGCGACCTGGGCTTCGATGACATCCTGGCTGCCCCACGCCTTATCGAAAAGCTCCTTGTGCGCGGGCCAGGGCTCCTCGATCGAACCGTCGTCGTTGAGCACCCGCTTGGCGTGCTGAATCGCCAGCGGCGCCAGCCCGGCGATCTCGGTCGCCCAGGCCTGCGCGTCGGCCAGTGTGCCCAGGCGGTTGGCCAGCCCGGTCTGCAGCGCCATCTCGGCGGTCAGCTTCTCCGCGGCCAGCAGCATCGCACGCGCCCGGCCGTGACCGACCAGCGAAGCCAGTCGCCGGATGCTCCAGTTATCAAGGGCCAGGCCGTATTTCGACGTCGGGAATTGGAAGAACGCCTCCGGCGTGACGACCCGCAGGTCGCATTGCATGGCCAGCTGCAGACCCGCGCCGATGGCGGGTCCGTTGATGGCGCCGATCACCGGTATCGGCGTCGCGCCCAAGACGCGGTGCAGTTCGATGAGCCGGTCGGGATAGTCGGCGGCGAACGCGTCGCCGCTGAGGTCCGCACCGGCGCAGAACACCGTGCCCTGGCCGGTCAGCACGATCGCACGGGTCGACCCGTCGCCGGCCTTCAGCACGGCTTCCCGCAGCTCCTCGACGAGCTGCGAGTTCAGGGCATTGCGGCGCTCGGGGCGCTGCAGCTCGATGGTCAGCACGGCTTCGGCCTGGGTAACACCGATCATGGCAGCCACCCTATATAGCCTCGTGTCGTGAGTCGTATCACGGCTGCTCAGCTGCGCGACGCGGTGCTGAACGAGGGTTCCTTCATCCGCTGGGACAGCGAGCCACTCGCCGTGCCGGTCAGCGGGGCGTATTCGGCGGAGCTGGCCGACGCGCGGGCGGCCACCGGTCTGGACGAATCGGTGCTGACCGGCGAGGGTCGCATCTTCGGGCGCCGGGTGGCTGTGGTGGTCTGCGAGTTCGGTTTTCTGGGCGGCTCGATCGGGGTGGCGGCGGCCGAACGGATCACCGCGGCGGTGCAGCGAGCGACGGCCGAGGGCCTGCCGCTGCTGGCCTCGCCGAGTTCCGGCGGTACCCGCATGCAGGAGGGCACGGTCGCCTTTCTGCAGATGGTGAAGATCGCCGCCGCCGTCCGCCTGCACAAGCAGGCACACCTGCCGTACCTGGTCTATCTGCGCAACCCGACCACGGGCGGGGTGTTCGCTTCGTGGGGTTCGCTCGGCCATGTCACGCTCGCCGAGCCGGGCGCCCTGATCGGCTTCCTCGGGCCCCGGGTCTACCAGCTGCTCTATGGCGAGCCCTTCCCCGAAGGCGTCCAGACGGCGGAGAACCTGCAGCGCCACGGCGTGATCGACGACGTCGTCGCGGTTGGCGAGCTGCGCCGGATGCTGGACCGCGCGCTGACGGTCATCGCCGACCCACCCGAGCCGCTACCTGCCGCGCCACCGCCCGAACCCATACCCGACGTCCCGGCATGGGACTCGGTAGTGGCGTCCCGCCGCCCCGACCGGCCGGGTATCGGGCTGGTGCTGCGCCACGGCGCCACCGACCGGGTGCTGTTGTCGGGCAGGCAGGGGGTGGAGGCGACCACCTTGTTGGCGTTGGCCCGCTTCGCCGGTCAGCCCGCTGTGGTGCTCGGGCAGCAGCGGGTGACTGGCGGGGTGGTGGGACCCGCGTCCCTGCGCGAGGCGCGCCGCGGCATGGCGCTGGCCGCCGAGCTGCGCCTGCCGCTGGTGCTGGTGATCGACACCGCCGGGCCCGCGCTGTCGGCCGAGGCCGAACAGGGCGGGCTGGCCGGCCAGATCGCCCAGTGCCTGGCCGAGCTGGTGACCCTCGACACCCCGACGGTGTCGGTGCTGCTCGGCCAGGGCAGCGGCGGGCCGGCGCTGGCGATGGTGCCCGCCGATCGGGTGCTGTCCGCGTTACACGGGTGGCTGGCGCCGCTCCCGCCGGAAGGCGCCAGCGCGATCGTCTTCCGCGATACCGCCCACGCCGCCGAACTCGCTGCGGCACAAGGAATCCGGTCGGCCGACCTGCTGGCGTCGGGCATCGTCGACGCCGTCGTACCGGAGCACCCCGACGCCGCCGACGAACCGGTTGAGTTCTGCCAGCGACTCTCGCGCGCCATCGCCGCCGAGGTGCACGCGCTGCGCGCGCTACCGGCCGGCGAGCGGCTGGCCAGGCGATTGCAGCGCTACCGCCATATCGGGCTGCCCGGCGAGGCGACCGCCACTCGCGACACATAAACCACGCACACGCGCAAAACGTGACCGTGGCTTATGTCTTGCGAGTCATGCCTCCGGCAGCCCCAGGTAGCGCTGGATCGTCGGGCCGATCCACTCCACGATCTCGTCTCGGGTCATCTCGACGACCGGGGGCAGCCGTAACACGAAGCGGCACAATGCCATCCCCAGAATCTGGGTCGCGATCAGCCCGGCCCGCACACCAGTGTCCTGCGGCGGCACGAAGGAGGCCACCAGCGGCCGGATCTGGGATACGAAGATCTCCTGCATCCGCTGCGCCGCTTCGCCGTTGGTGGCACTGGATCGCAGCAGGATCACCAGCGCGTCGTCGCCCTCCCAGCGTTCGAGAAAGTGCCGAACCAGCGACGGCCCGACCTGCGCGGGGTCGGTGGTAGCGAAGTCGGGAAACCGCAGGTCGAACTCGGCCGCGGCGGCGAACAACTTGTCCTTGCTGCCGTAGTACCGCATGACCATCGCGGGATCTATCCCCGCGTCGGCGGCGATGGCCCGAATCGTCGCGCCCTGGAAGCCGACCGCGCCGAACCGCTCGCGGGCCGCCGCCAGGATCACCGCCTTCGTCTCAACCGACGATCTTCTCATGTCAACAATTGTAGGCCAACAACTGTTGACATAGCGCCATCGGCGCGCAAGCATGGGGTTATGCCAACAAGCGTTGACTAACTATCCAGGGAGAGGAGCCCGCCATGAAAGACACCGATGTCCTGGTGGTCGGCGCAGGCCCTACCGGCCTCACGCTGGCCGCCGCACTGCTCAGCCGCGGTATCCGGGTGGCTGTGGTCGACAAGTTGGCGGCCGGCGCAAACACGTCCCGCGCTGCCGCCGTCAACTCGCGCACCCTCGAGGTGCTCGAAGAGCTCGACGTGTCCCGGGGGATGGTCAAGGCCGGCCTGATCGCGCCGAGGTTCACCATGCGGCAGGGGCGGCGCATCCTGATCCCCGTCGACTTCAGCGAGCTGCCGACGGAGCATCCGTACACCCTGATGCTTTCCCAAGCCGACACCGAGCGGCTGCTGTTCGAGCGACTGCGCGAACTCGGCGGTGACGTGATCCGCCCCAAGGCGCTGCGCCGCATCACCCAGGACGAGAACGGCGTCACGGCCACCTTCGATGACGGCGACACCCTCAGGGCCGGTTACGTCGTCGGAGCCGACGGCATGCAGAGCACGGTTCGTGCACAAGCCGGAATCGGCTTCACCGGTGGGGAATTCGCCGAATCCTTCACGCTCGCCGACGTGCGAGTGACCGGTGAGGCGCCACGCAACGAGGTGATCCTGTTCTACGCCAAAGACGGCCTGGCGGTGCTGGCGCCGCTGCCCGGCGACATCTTCCGCGTTGTCGCGCCGACCGCCGACGCGCCGCAGCTGCCGTCGGCGAAGTTTGTGCAGGCACTGCTGGACGCCCGGGGCTTCGGCCCGGGGCAAACCGCCGTCACCGAGCTGGTGTGGGGGTCGCGGTTCCACATCCATCACCGCGTCGCCGACAGCTACCGGGCCGGCCGAATGTTGCTGGCCGGCGACGCGGCCCACGTGCACAGCCCGGCCGGGGGGCAGGGGATGAACCTCGGGATCACCGACGCGATGGCGCTGGCCGGGGCCCTCGCCGAAGTCCTGCATGGCGGCCCGGACGCCGCGTTGGATGCCTACAGCACCGCGCAACGCCGACGCGCCGAGCGGGTGCTGAAACTGACCGGGCGGCTGACCCGGGTCGCGACGTTGCCGCGCCCGTTGCGCCCCCTGCGCAACACGGGAATGCGGCTGGCCGCAGGGGTTCCGGCGGTGCGGCGGCGGCTGGCGGTGCAGTTGAGCGGGCTCGCCGCAGAATAACCGAAATCCATACGCAGACAACATGAATCGCCGCCGCGGTGCGGCAGCCCGATGACCTCGCTGAGGCTAGAGCACAGCCGAATGCCTCTAAGCCTCAACCGATTTCGGTAATGGCATGCCGAGATCGCCGGCAGTTGCGGCGCGGCGTCGATAACGTAACCATTTAGACACCGGCGGACCATCCACGGCCCCGCCGCGGTCAACAATCAGGCAAGATGGGCGGCATGGACACTGGCGGGACCTCACCTCGCGTCTTGGTCGTCGACGACGACTCCGACGTGCTCGCCTCGCTGGAACGCGGCCTGCGGCTGTCCGGATTCGAGGTGTCGACCGCGGTCGACGGCGCCGAAGCCCTGCGCAGCGCCACCGAGACCCGGCCGGACGCGATCGTGCTCGACATCAATATGCCCGTGCTGGACGGCGTCAGCGTCGTCACGGCGCTTCGGGCCATGGACAACGACGTCCCGGTCTGCGTGCTCTCCGCCCGCAGCTCGGTCGACGACCGGGTGGCCGGGCTCGAGGCCGGCGCCGACGATTACCTGGTCAAACCGTTCGTGCTGGCCGAGCTGGTCGCGCGGGTGAAGGCGCTGCTGCGCCGCCGCGGTGCCACCGCCTCGACCTCCTCGGAAACCATCACCGTGGGCCCGCTGGAGGTCGACATCCCCGGCCGGCGCGCCCGCGTCAACGGCGTCGACGTCGACCTGACCAAGCGGGAGTTCGACCTGTTGGCGGTGCTCGCCGAGCACAAGACCGCGGTGTTGTCCCGCGCGCAACTGTTGGAACTGGTGTGGGGGTACGACTTCGCCGCCGACACCAACGTCGTCGACGTGTTCATCGGCTACCTGCGCCGCAAGCTGGAGGCCAATGGCGGCCCCAGGCTGTTGCACACCGTCCGCGGCGTAGGGTTCGTGCTTCGTATGCAGTAACCAGGTCGAGCGGCAATGAATTTTCTGTCCCGGATCCTGACCCGTACGCCATCGCTACGCGCCCGGGTTGTGGTCGCGACGGTCATCGGCGCGGCGATTCCCGTGCTCATCGTCGGCATCGTCGTCTGGGTGGGCATCACCAACGACCGCAAGGAGCGACTGGACCGCCGCCTCGATGAGGCCGCGGGCTTCGCGATCCCTTTCCTGCCGCGCGGTGTCAACGAGATTCCGCGCTCCCCCAACGACAACGACGCCATCATGACGATCCGCCGCGGCGACCTGGTCAAGTCGAACTCCAACGTGACGCTGCCCAAGCTGGGCGTCGACTACGCCGACGCGTACGTCGAAGGCGTGCGCTACCGGGTGCGGACAGTGGAGATTCCCGCGCCGGAGCCCACGTCGCTGGCCGTCGGCGCGACGTATGACGCGACCATCGCCGAAACCAACAACCTGCACCGCCGGGTGCTGCTGATCTGCGGCTTCGCGATCGGCGCGGCGGCAGTGTTCGCGTGGCTGCTGGCCGCGTTCGCGGTGCGCCCGTTCAAGCAGCTCGCGCAGCAGACCCGGTCGATCGAAGCCGGCGACCAGGCGCCGCGGGTGGAAGTGCACGGCGCCACCGAGGCCGTCGAGATCGCCGAAGCCATGCGGGGCATGCTGCAACGCATCTGGAACGAGCAGAACCGGACCAAGGATGCGCTGGAGTCGGCCCGCGACTTCGCCGCCGTGTCCTCGCATGAGCTGCGCACGCCGCTGACGGCGATGCGCACCAACCTCGAGGTGCTATCCACCCTGGATATGCCCGACGACCAACGCAAAGAGGTGCTCAGCGACGTCACCCGCACCCAGTCGCGGATCGAGGCCACGCTGAGCGCCCTCGAGCGGCTGGCCCAGGGCGAACTGTCGACAGCCGACGATCACGTGCCGGTCGACATCACCGAGCTGCTCGACCGCGCCGCCCACGACGCGATGCGCATCTACCCGGACCTCGACGTGTCGCTGGTGCCGTCACCGACGTGCATCATCGTCGGACTGCCGGCCGGATTGCGCCTGGCGGTGGACAACGCGATCGCCAATGCCGTCAAGCATGGCGGCGCGACCCGCGTCCAGCTCTCGGCGGTCAGCTCGCGCGCCGGGGTGGAAATCGCCATCGACGACAACGGCAGCGGCGTGCCCGAAGAGGAACGCAACGTGGTCTTCGAGCGGTTCTCCCGCGGGTCGACCGCCTCGCATTCGGGGTCAGGGCTGGGGCTGGCGCTGGTGGCCCAGCAGGCCCACCTGCACGGGGGGACCGCCGCACTGGAGAGCAGCCAACTGGGCGGCGCGCGGCTGGTGCTGCGGCTCCCGGGCCCGAGCTAGCGCTGCTTGCGCTACGGCGCGGGCGGTACCCGGGTCGGGCACACTGGAGCGATGGGCAACGGCAAGAAACCGACCGACAACGACACCCTGGCACACATCCGCGAACTGGTCGCCGAGGAGAAAACGCTGCGGGCGCAGCTGCAACAGCGCGACATCTCCGAGTCCGAGGAGCACGATCGCTTGCGGCGGCTGGAGATCGAGCTCGACCAGTGTTGGGATCTGCTGCGGCAGCGTCGGGCGCTGCGCGACAGCGGCGGTGACCCGCGCGAGGCCGAGGTGCGTCCGCCCGACGAGGTCGAGGGCTACCTGAACTGAGCCAGCACCCGGCGAATGTCGATCCCATAGATGTCGTCGTCATAGGTGGCGGCCACAACGGCCTGGTGGCGGCGGCCTACCTGGCGCGGGCGGGCCTTCGGGTGCATCTGCTGGAGCGGCTGGGACACGTCGGCGGGGCCGCCGTCTCGGCGCAGGCATTCGACGGTGTCGGGGTTCGGCTGTCGCGATACTCCTATCTGGTCAGCCTGTTGCCGTCCCGCATCGTCGACGACCTGGGCGCCGCGGTGCGGCTGGCCCGGCGACGGTATTCCTCGTATACGCCCGACCCGGCCGGCGATGGCCGCCGTGGGCTGTTGATCGGGCCGGCCGGCGACACGTTCGCCGCGATCGGCGCCGGCGCCGACGAGCCCGGGTTCGCCGCCTTCTACCAGCGTTGCCGGCTGGTGACCCAACGGCTATGGCCGACGCTGCTGGAACCGCTGCGCGCCCGCGAGCAGGCCCGCCGGCATGTGCTGGGAGGCGGTGAGCAACAAACGGCGGCCGCGTGGCACGCCCTGATCGACGAGCCGATCGGGCATGCCATCACCGCCGCCGTCGGCAACGACGTGGTCCGCGGCGTGATCGCGACCGACGCCCTGATCGGCACGTTCGCCCGGCTCGATGACCCGTCGCTGACCCAGAATGTCTGCTTCCTGTATCACGTGCTCGGCGGTGGGACCGGCGACTGGGACGTCCCCGTCGGCGGGATGGGCGCGCTGACCGAGGCGCTGGCGGCCGCCGCCGTCGGCCACGGCGCCCAAATCACCACCGGCGCAGAGGTTTACGCCGTCGAACCGGACGGCCGGGTGCGTTACCGCGCCGGCGAAAAGGAGCACCAGATCCGGGCCGGGTTCGTCCTTGCGGGCGTCACACCGGCGGTACTGGCCGGCCTGCTCGGCGAAACACCGGCACCATCGGCTCAGGGCGCGCAGGTCAAGGTGAACATGGTGCTGCGGCGGCTGCCCCGGTTGCGCGACGACGCGGTCACGGCCGAGCAGGCATTCGCCGGAACGTTTCACGTCAACGAGGCGTGGACACAACTGGACACGGCGTACACGCGGGCGGCGGGCGGGCAGATACCGAATCCGCTGCCGTGCGAGGCGTACTGCCATTCGCTGACCGACCCCAGCATCTTGTCGGCCGGTCTGCGCGACTCGGGCGCGCAGACCATGACGGTGTTCGGCCTGCACACCCCGCACTCGCTCTTCGGCCGCGCCGACCCCGATACCCTGCGCGACCAACTGACCGACACGGTGCTGACGTCGCTGAATTCCGTTCTGGCCGAACCCATTCAGGAGCTGCTGCTGCCCGATGCGCAGGGACGTCCCTGCATCGAGACGACGACAACCCTGGACCTGGAGCGCACGCTACAGATGAGCGGCGGCAACATTTTCCACGGCGGCCTGTCGTGGCCCTTCGCGGACGGGGACGAAGCGCTGGACACCCCGGCGCGGCAATGGGGGGTGGACACCGCGCACGAGCGGATCATGCTGTGCGGCTCCGGTGCCCGCCGCGGCGGTGCGGTGTCGGGCATCGGCGGGCACAACGCCGCCATGGCGGTGCTGGCCTCGCTCGGCTAACGAGCGTCGATGGTCGTGTAGTCGCGCTCGGTGTAGCCGGTGTAGATCTGACGCGGACGGCCGATCTTGCTGTCACCCTCGTCGTGCATCTCACGCCAGTGCGCGACCCAGCCGGGCAGCCGGCCCAACGCGAACAGCACGGTGAACATCCGGACCGGGAAGCCGAGGGCGCGGTAGATCAACCCGGTATAGAAGTCGACGTTCGGGTACAGCTTGCGCTCGATGAAGTAGTCGTCGGTCAGCGCCGCCTCTTCCAGCTCCTTGGCGATTTCCAGCAACGGGTCGCCGCCGAGTTTGGCCAGGATCTTGTCGGCCTGTTCCTTGACGATCCGGGCCCGCGGGTCGTAGTTCTTGTAGACGCGGTGGCCGAAGCCCATCAGCTTGACGCCCTCTTCGCGGTTCTTCACCTTGCGGACGAACTCGCTGACGTCATCGCCACTCTCGCGGATCTGGTCGAGCATCTCGAGCACCGCCTGGTTGGCGCCGCCGTGCAGCGGCCCCCACAGCGCGTTGATGCCACCGGAGATCGAGGTGAACAGGTTGGCCCGCGATGAGCCGACCAGCCGAACCGTCGACGTGGAGCAGTTCTGCTCGTGGTCGGCGTGCAGGATGAGCAGCATGTCCAGCGCCCGCACGACCTCGGGGTCGGGCTGGTAGGGCTCCGCGGGCAGCCCGAACGTCATGCGCAGGAAGTTCTCCACCAACGACTGCGAGTTGTCCGGGTAGAGAAACGGCTGGCCGACGGACTTCTTGTAGGCGTACGCGGCGATGGTGGGCAGCTTCGCAAGCAGGCGGATGGTCGACAGCTCGACCTGCTCGTTGTCCATCGGGTCCAGCGCGTCGGGGTAGTAGGCGCTCAACGCGTTCACCACGCTGGACAGCACGGGCATCGGGTGCGCATTACGCGGGAAGCCGTCGAAGAAGCGCTTCAAGTCCTCGTGCAGCATGGTGTGCAGCTGGATCCGCTTGGCGAACTCCGCCAGCTGCTCCTTGTCCGGCAGCTCACCGTAAATCAGTAGGTAACTCACCTCGATGAAGGTCGACTTCTCGGCGAGCTGCTCGATCGGGTAGCCGCGGTAGCGCAGAATTCCGGCGTCGCCGTCGATGTAGGTGATGGCGCTCTTGCAGGCGGCGGTGTTGACGAAGCCGTTGTCGAAGGTGGTGTGCCCGGTCTTGGACAACAGGGAACCGAGCGCAATCCCGTCAGCACCTTCGGTGGCGCGAACGATCTCTAAGTCGATCTCGCCCCCCGGGTACTTCAGAGTTGCGGTGTCGTCGGTGTCGGCCACGAGAACCCCTTTGCGCTCTGGCTGGTATGGCTGCCCTGACTAGGTGCTTATAGGTGAAGGTAGTCGTTGTCGCGTTCGCGTGCCTGGCCGGGGGTCGGGTCTGCGGAGGCTGCCAGGGCAATCCCTCAGGTAAGTCCTTTCGCGCCGTGCCGGCCCCCGGCTCGGGCTAGGGCTGCAGGCGCTCGACCTGAGTGCCGGTGACCCGGATTCGGTTATGCAACCGGTTCTCCCGTCCCTGCCAAAATTCGACCGACTCGGGAGCAAGCAGATAGCCGCCCCAGCCCGCGGGCACCGGAACCTGCTCCCGGTCGGCGAAGCGCGCGGTCACCTCTGCCAGCTGGGCGAGCAACGCCGCGCGCGACGCGATCGGACGGGACTGGTGCGATGCCCACGCGCCCAATTGAGAGCCGCGCGGCCGCTTGGACCAGTAGTCCTCGATGACCTCCGGGGTGACCTTGCTCACCGGGCCGCGGAGGTGGGCCTGGCGGCCCAGCTGGTACCAGGGAAATGTCGCCGACGCATAGGGCGTCGCCGCGAGGTCGGCGCCCTTGGCCGAGTCATAGTTGGTGAAAAACGTGATTCCGGTCTCGTCCACGCTCTTGCACAGCACCGATCGGCTCGTCGGCCGGCCGTCGGCGACGGTGGCCAGCACCATGGCGTTGGGCTCGGCGACACCGGACCGCTCGGCGTCGTCGATCCATTTGCGCAACAAGGCAACCCAACCGTCGTCGAGCCAGTCCGCGTCGAGGTCGGGACTGCCGTCCTTTTCCGCCGATCCGTATTCCACGCGCATCCTCTGCAGGTGTTCCTTGCCTGGTCCTGCCATCGCGCCAACGCTACCGGGGCGTGCTACCGGCCGGTAGCGTCGGCGCGAAGGTGGGGTGCGAGACTTTTCCTATGACTGTGGTCCCCGAAGACTTTGTCCCCGGACTGGAAGGCGTGGTCGCCTTCACCACCGAAATCGCCGAACCGGATAAGGACGGCGGCGCGTTGCGCTACCGCGGCGTCGACATACAAGACCTGGTGAATCAGCAGGTCACATTCGGTGACGTGTGGGCCCTGCTGGTCGACGGCAGGTTCGGCCACGGCCTGCCGCCCGCCGAGCCGTTCCCGCTGCCCATCCACACCGGCGACGTGCGCGTCGACGTGCAGGCGGGCCTGGCGATGCTGGCCCCGATCTGGGGATACCGGCCCCTGCTCGACACCGACGACGCCACCGCCCGCGACCAGCTGGCCCGCGCATCGGTGATGGCCCTGTCCTACGTCGCGCAGTCCGCCCGCGGCATCTACCAGCCCGCGGTACCGCAGCGGGTAATCGACGAATGCTCAACGGTCACGGCCCGTTTCATGACGCGCTGGCAGGGCGAGCCGGACCCGCGGCACGTCGAAGCGATTGACGCGTACTGGGTCTCGGCCGCCGAACACGGCATGAACGCCTCGACTTTCACCGCGCGGGTGATCGCCTCGACAGGAGCCGACGTGGCGGCGGCCTTGTCCGGGGCAATCGGCGCCATGAGCGGGCCGCTGCACGGCGGAGCGCCGGCGCGGGTCCTGCCGATGATCGAAGAGGTCGAGCGCACCGGCGACGCCCGTGGCCTGGTCAAAAAGATCCTGGACAGCGGCGACAAGCTGATGGGCTTCGGGCACCGGGTCTACCGCGCCGAGGACCCGCGGGCGCGGGTGCTGCGCGCGACCGCCGAGCGGCTGGGCGCGCCGCGCCACGAGGTCGCGGTCGCGCTGGAGCAGGCCGCCCTGGCCGAGTTGCGCGAGCGCCGTCCGGACCGCGCCATCGAGACCAACGTCGAGTTCTGGGCTGCGGTGATCCTGGACTTCGCGCAGGTACCGGCCAACATGATGCCGGCGATGTTCACCTGTGGGCGCACCGCGGGTTGGTGCGCGCACATCCTGGAGCAGAAGCGGCTCGGCAAGCTGGTCCGCCCGTCGGCCATTTATGTGGGGCCGGCCCCGCGCAGCCCGGAATCCGTCGAAGGTTGGGACCGCAGCCTGACCCACGCCTGACGCAGGCCTGGTTGTCGGTCCCCGGCGAATAATGAATGTCGCCGCGATGAGTTTTCGTCGCGGGCGCAGTCATTACTCGCGAGCCTGCCCGTCCCGGGCCGGCCTGGGAGACCGACAACAAGGAGAACACAATGGCGCTCAACATCGAACCCGCGCTGTCCCCGCACCTGGTGGTCGACGATGCCGCCGCTGCGATTGACTTCTACGTCAAGGCTTTTGGCGCCGAGGAGCTGGGTCGGGTGCCCCGACCCGACGGCAAATTGGTCCACGCCGCGGTGCGCATCAACGGGTTTTTGGTGATGCTCAACGATGACTTCCCGGAGATGTGTGGCGGCAAGTCGATGACGCCGACGTCACTGGGCGGCACCCCGGTGACGATTCATCTGACCGTCACCGACGTCGACGCCAAGTTCCAGCGGGCGCTGGAGGCCGGCGCCACCGTGGTGGCCCCGTTGGCGGATCAGTTCTGGGGCGACCGCTACGGCGTGGTCGCCGACCCGTTCGGCCACCACTGGTCGTTGGGGCAGCCCGTCCGCGAGGTCGGCTACGACGAGATCCAGGCAGCAATGTCCGGGCAGGGAGGCGGCTAGCCAAGCAGCCGGTCCAGCAGCCGGCGTCGCGGCGGCGGCGCCGGCTGGGCGGCGGCCGCGGCGGTGAGCATGTCGGCGATCTCGGTGAATTTGCGCCGCGGCCGGCCATCGGTGCTGCCGCGCGCAATCTCGGCGGCGTCGATGGCTCGCCAGCCGGGGGCATCGACGGCGTCGGGCTGCCGGGCCCGCACCAGCTCGGCCAGTGCCTGTGGCTCGGCCACCGGATCGCTCAGCCTGCCGGCGTTGTAATCCGCCACCAGGCCATGAACCGTTTGCAAGGAACACGATTTGTTCGTGCCGATGAACCCGCTGGGCCCCCGCTTGATCCAGCCCGCGACATACGCCCCGGACACCGGTGCCCCGGAGTCGGGATCGACCACACGACCACCGTCGTTGGGAACCACAGCCGCAGAATCGTCGAACGGAAGATCGCGAATCGGCTTGCCCCGGTAGCCAATGGACGTCAGCACCAGGCCCGCGTCCAGCTGGCGCAGCTCGTCGCTGCCGGTGACGGCGAACTCCACGCCGGTGGCGCGTTGATCGCCCAGAACACGATTCGGGGTGAGCTGATAGGCCAGCCGGATTCGCGGACGCCCACCTTTTTGGACCGGCGTTGAGTCGTCACCGAGTTTGCTCAGGATTTCCAGCTTGTGCTTCGTCAAGCCGTCCGTGACGGTCGCGAGATCGGCCGCCACCAGCTTGTGGTCGGCCGCGCTGAGCACGACATCCGAGGAGCCCGTGAGTCCGATCAGTTCGGGCAGGGTGAATGCCGACTGGGCGGGTCCGCGCCGGGCGGCGACCACCACTTCGCGTACCGCCGAAGCGCGAATGGCGGCCAATGCACGATCGGAGATGTCGGTGCGCGACAGCTCGTCGGGATTCGCCGTGAGCAGGCGGGCCACATCCAGCGCGACATTTCCGTTGCCGACGATCACCACCCGCTGGTGGCCGAGATCGACTGGCAGATCGGCAAAGTCGGGATGCCCGTTGATCCACGCGACCAATTCGGTGGCGGTTCCGGTGCCCGGCAGGTCCATGCCCTCGATCTCCAGGCGACGGTCGTCGGGAGCACCGACGGCGTACAACACGGCGTGATGGTGGGCCAGCAGATCGGCGTGACTGAGGTGCTTGCCGACCTCGACGTTGAGGTAGAACCGGAACCGGCGATGACCGGCGACCCGGTCGAACAACCGCGTGACCCGTTTGGTGTTCTGGTGATCCGGCGCCACCCCCGCGCGCACCAGTCCGTAGGGGGTGGGCAGCTTCTCAAAGACGTTGACCCGCACGCCATGCTGGATGAGCAGTTCGTCGGCGGCATACATCGCCGCCGGCCCGGACCCCACGATGGCCACGGTCAGCGGCTGGCGGCGGACCCGCACATGGGCGGCCGGAATCACCGGGGCCAGCTTCGACGTCGGGGGCAGCTTCACATCGGCCGGTCGCTCGGGGTAGAACGACGCGTTGATCTCGACGAACGGCAGCTGTTTGCTTTCCAGCCGGTTGTCGGGCGCGATCGCTCCAACCGGACAGGCGCTCACGCACGCGCCGCAGTCCACGCAGGCGACCGGATCGATGTAGAGCATCTCCGCCGTCGCGAAGCCCGGCTCATCCGGCGACGGGTGGATGCAGTTCACTGGACAGGCGAAGACGCAGGACCCGTCGTTGCAGCACGACTGGGTAATAACATGCGGCATAAAGGAACTCGCAGTGGCTACGCGGCCGGGACAGCGGCCAGGTGCTGGCGCTGCGGCTCGCTGCGGTAACGCGACGGCTTGCCGTTGATCTTGCAGATCCGCCACATCAGCCGGGCGGAGCGGTTTTCCATCAGGCCGGTGTCGTAGGCCAGCATCCGGACGTCACCGAACATGTCGCTGAGCCACTTGCGCGATTCTGGCGACCGGAAGAACAGTTCCTTCTTGACCTCACGCGGGATGTCGAACTCACGCCAGAAAGACTTGGGCGGCACCACAATCGCCCGACACAACATCTTCATGGTGAGCGGCAAGTACAGCGCTGTCCAGAACCGCTGCCTCTTGGTCAGTTGCGGCAGTCGCTTGCGCAGGAACTCGTGCGCGAACGAGATGTGCCGCGCTTCCTCGGCCACGTGGATAGCCATCACCCGTTCCATGATCGGGTGCAGCGACTTACCTTCGCGCAGAACGTTTTTCTGGGTGTGGTCGATCGGCTCCTCGCCGGCGAGTACTCCGATGAAGAACGCCACCGGCAAGGGACCGGCAACCAGCGGAACCAACGGCGAGAGCCACTTGAGCATCCGCGGCATGCCCGGAACGTCGGCGCCGATGCGGTTGACCATCTCCTGGAACATCATGGTGTGGTTGCACTCTTCGACGGATTCGTGCAAGCAGTAACGATATTCCGGGGATCCGTTCGGCACCCAGAACGTGTAGTTCATCAGGCCGCGGATCAGGATCGATTCGAAGTGCAGCCCGACCTTGGCGACGTTGGCCTGGCGCCACATGCCGATCTTGATCTTGCGCTCTTCGGACTGCGCCAGGTACCAGGGGTGGCGCCCCAACGGGTCGGTCGTCGGCAGGATCCACCGGGGATCATTCTCCGTGACGGCGAATTCGGCCGAGTCCCAATCGATGTCGGTGTACGGGTTGAAGTTTCGCCGCACCGACCCCTCGGACAGTGTGGCAAGCATGTTGACGTAGTCGGTGTCGTCGCGCACTTCCATCTTGCGGCGCCAACGCCGAACCATACGTGTCGTGGCCATATCCAAGCCTCCCCAGCGAGGTTTACATTTGGACGTGCTATGTCCAGACAGTACCGCAGGTACCGGATATCTTCTAGACCCCGGCGCGCGCTGTGTCCTGACCAGTGGTCAGCGGCTGCGTGTGGCCCGCCTCACAGCGCGTAAGCCGCCGCACGGCCGCGACCAGGCGTTTTGCTCCTGCGAGCGGGGTCCGCAATCGGACCGCCGCGTCGCCGCTCACGCCCGCTCACTACCCTGATGGGCATGGCTGACCAGCTCGAGGTTCCCGCTGACATCAAACCCCGCGACGGCCGCTTCGGATGCGGCCCTTCCAAGGTCCGGCCCGAACAGTTGCAGGCGCTGACGACCACCGCGGCCCCGCTGTTCGGCACATCACACCGGCAGGCGCCGGTCAAGGATCTGGTGGGCCGGGTCCGATCCGGGCTGGCCGAGCTGTTTTCCGTACCAGACGGTTATGAGGTCATCGTCGGCAATGGCGGCGCGACGGCGTTCTGGGACGCCGCGGCGTTCGGGTTGATCGACAAGCGCTCACTGCATCTGGCCTTCGGCGAGTTCAGCTCGAAGTTCGCCTCGGCGGTCGCCAACAACCCCTTCATTGGCGATCCCATCGTCATCAAAGCGGATGCCGGCAGCGCGCCCGAGCCGCAGAGCGATCCGTCGGTCGATGTGATCGCCTGGGCGCACAACGAGACGTCGACCGGTGTGGCGGTGCCCATTCGCCGTCCCGCCGACTCCGGCGACGCGTTGATCGTCATCGACGCCACCTCCGGCGCCGGCGGCCTGCCGGTCGAGATCACCGAGACCGATGCCTACTACTTCTCGCCACAGAAGAATTTCGCCAGCGATGGCGGTCTGTGGCTGGCCATCATGAGCCCGGCGGCGCTGGCGCGCGTAGAGTCCATCGCCGCGTCCGGCCGTTGGGTTCCCGACTTCCTGTCGCTGCCGATCGCGGTGGACAACAGCCTGAAGAACCAGACGTACAACACCCCGGCGATCGGCACCCTGGCGTTGATGGCCGAGCAGATCGACTGGATGCTGGGCAACGGCGGGCTGGAGTGGGCCGTGAAGCGCACCGCCGACTCGTCGCAGCGGTTGTACTCCTGGGCGCAGGAGCGGTCGTACACGACGCCGTTCGTCGCCGACCCCGGCCTGCGGTCCCAGGTGGTCGGCACCATCGATTTCGTCGACGACATCGACGCCGCGGCCGTCGCGAAGGTCTTGCGGGCGAACGGCATCGTCGACGTCGAGCCGTACCGCAAACTCGGCCGCAACCAGTTGCGGGTCGGGATGTTCCCGGCGGTCGACCCCGACGATGTCAGCGCCTTGACGCAATGCGTCGACTGGGTGGTCGAACACCTTTAACCCCCTCGCAATCAGCACGCAACCGCCCCGCGTGTCAGCACAGGTTATGGGCGTTTGCTGCACTAGAGTGCGCACGAGACGGGTCCGTCGACCTGCACGGAGCCTGCGAGGAGAAGCCATGCGGGAACTCAAAATGGTTGGGGTCGATGCCGACGGCAAACACATCATCTGTGAGGCCGGCGATCCTGCCGAACCGTTCAAGCTGGCGGTCGACGATCACCTGAAGGCCGCCGTGCGCGGTGACACCACATCGCCGGAGCAACCGCAGCTCGACATCCAGGTCACCAACATGTTGAGCCCCAAGGAGATTCAGGCCAAGATCCGGGCCGGCGCGTCCGTCGAGCAGGTGGCCGCGGCGTCGGGCTCCGACATCTCACGGATCCGCCGGTTCGCGCATCCGGTGCTGTTGGAACGTGCTCGCGCCGCGGAGCTGGCGACGGCCGCGCATCCGGTGCTCGTCGATGGCCCCGCGGTGCTCACCCTGCTGGACACCGTGAGCACCGCCCTGGTGACGCGCGGTCTGGAACCAGACAGGCTCAGCTGGGACGCCTGGCGCAACGAGGACAGCCGCTGGACCGTGCAGCTCGCGTGGAAGGCCGGCCGGTCCGACAACATCGCGCACTTCTGCTTTGCCCCCGGCGCGCACGGCGGAACGGTCACCGCTATCGACGATGCGGCCAAGGAGCTGATCGACCCGAACTTCGACCGTCCGCTGCGACCGCTCGCGCGGGTGGCCCACGTCGACTTCGAGGAGCCGATGAAGCCCGCCGCCGCACCCCACGAACAGCCCGCTCCGCAGGAGCAGCCGGTGCACACCCGACGGGGAAAGCCCGTCATCCCGGCCTGGGAGGATGTGTTGCTGGGGGTGCGCTCGGGCGGACAGCGCTAGCCGCTACCGCGCCACCGTCAGCGCGAGCAGCGTCAGCCACGCCCCGGCGACGCCGATCCCCACGCCCAGCAGGAACCAGCGCAGCACCAGCTTGTGCCGCCAACCCCACAGCGTCGGCGCCAACCCACCGGCCGCGACGACGTTGAGCCCGACAGCCAGGAGCGGATGCACCCTGATCAGTCCGAGACTGAGCACCACAATGGCGGCCCCGGTTACTGCGGCGACGAACCCGGCGACCGTCAAACCCGTTGCCCAGGGCACGGAATCGTCGGTCACGAGCCGAGCCTAGCCTGATCGGCCGGGTCTCCCCCGCAAGCGGGCGAGACCCCCACCTCGGGCCGCTCCGTCGCCGAACGACCCCGTTCGTAGAACGCCAAAGCGGCCGCGGTGGCGACGTTGAGGGAGTCGGTCCCGCGCGACATCGGGATGCGCACCCGCACGTCGCTCAGGCGCAGGGTGGCCGGCGTGAGCCCCGGTCCCTCGGCGCCCACCACCACCGCGATACGTTCCTCGCGGGCGGCCGCCATGGCCTCGGGCAGCGGGCAGGCCTTGCCGTGCGGGGTCATCGCCAGCAACCGAAATCCGTTCTGTTTCAGCATCGCCAGCTCGGCGGGCCAGTCCGTCGCTCGCGCGTACGGGACCAGCAAGGCGTGGCCCATGGAGACGCGGACCGCGCGCCGGTATAGCGGGTCGGCGCAGCCACTGCCGAACATCACCGCGTCCACGCCCAACCCGGCCGCGTTGCGAAAGATCGAGCCGAGGTTCTCGTGATCGTTGACGCCCTCCAGCACCGCGACGGTCCGGGCGCGCTCGACCAGCTCGGCCACGCCGGGTTCCGGCACCCTGCGGGCGGCCGCCAGCACGCCACGATTGAGGTGAAAGCCCACCACTTGCGCCATCACCTCGGCGGAGGTCCGGTAGAACGGCACGGCACTACCCGCCAGGTCGCCTGCGAGCTCGGCGAGCCGGCGCTCGGTGCCCAGCAGGGCGTGCGGGGCGAACCGGGAGGCGAGCATGCGCTGCACGACCAGCACGCCTTCGGCGATCACCAGGCCTTTGCCGGACGGTAGATCGGGACGACGATCGACACTGTTCAGGTCGCGGAAATCGTCGAGTCGAGGATCGTCGGGATCGTCAACGTCCCGGACGTTCGGGCCATCGGTTCCGTCGCTCACGGGCTTTCGTCGACCAGGGCCAACATCAGGTCAGCCGCGTTGCGCAGGGTGTCACGTTGCTCGCTGTCCAGCGTCGCCAGCCGCTTGGCCAGCCACTCTTGGCGGGCGCGCCGAGTCGCCTTGACCAGCTCGGCGCCGGAGGGGGAAACCGAAACCAGCACCTGCCGGCCGTCGATGGGATGCGGGGCGCGATCCACCAGGCCCATGTCGGCCAGGGAAGCGATCACACGCGTCATCGACGGCGGCCGGACCCGTTCGCGAATCGCCAGCGCGCCCGGCGTCATCGGGCCCTCGTTGGCCAGCATCGCCAGCGCCGACAGCTGGGATAACGACACCGGGGACGACGGGTTCCGGAACCGGAGTTGGCGGGCCAGCCGCATGACCGCCAGCGAAAGGTCGCTGGCCAGCCGCGCATCGCTGTCAGCCATGGCGCGAGGTTACACGGAACCTCAAGGAATTGGGGCACGACCCGGGGAACGACGGGCTTTGATCCGGACCGCCGCGCGGGCCGACGATCGCCGAACCGCTTGCGTGCGCGCATAACCCTCGCCGCCCAGGCCTTTTCGGCACCCGGCCGCGCAAGTGGGCGGTACGGTGGCCCGCACCGGCGGGGGCTATGTTAATCGGGATGTCTGTCGAACCCGGTCAGAACCGCGAGGCACCGCCGCTGCCGGCCGCGCTGCTCAACGCGTGGCCGTTCATTGCCCTTGGTGCGCTCGGCTGGCTGGTCGCGGCCGCCGCCGCATTCTTCGTCGCGAGTCTGCAGAGTTGGCGTCCGGTGACGCTGGCCGGGCTCGGGGTGGGATTGCTCGGGACGGGCATCTTCGTGTTACAACTCGCGGCGGCCCGCCGCGGCGCGCGCGGCGCGCAAGCCGGACTCGAAAACTATCTCGACCACAGCTAGTTTTCGGACCTATCACGGACCCGGGAGGAGCGATGGCAGCCCCGCTACTGCAAGCGCAAATCGATATCGATGCACCGGTTTCCACGGTCTGGGGGTTGATATCCGATCTTCGGCGGATGCCGGATTGGAGCCCGCAATGTCGTTGGATGAAGACCTTTGGTCCGCTGCGCCAGGGCATGCGCACCGTCAACATCAATCGCCGTAACCGAATGTTCTGGCCGACCACTTGCACGGTCGTCGAGGTCATCCCCGAGACCAAGCTCGCGTTCCGAGTCGACGCCAATCACACGATCTGGAGCTACGAGCTCCAACCCAGCGGCGACGGCACCCGGGTGATTGAAAGCCGTCACGCCGAAAACGGCGTCACCGCGTTCTCGAACCTGTCGGTGAATGCGCTGTTCGGCGGGACCACCAACTTCGAACGCGAATTGCTCGAGGGCATGAACACCTCGTTGGCCAGGATCAAGGCCGTCGCCGAAGAGGGTTAGTCCGCGTCGGGCTGGGGCTCCGGCGCTTCGGGCTGAGGCTCCGGCGCGTCCGGCGCTGACGCCGACAGCTCCGGTTCGACCTCCGGCGGCTCTGCGGGCTCGGGCGGCTCGGGCGGCGGCTCCACGACATCGAGCACGCCATCGTCGTATGGCTCGTACGCGGGCGAACCGGTACCCGCCGCGGCCGGGGTGTCCGAATGCGCGCCACAACCGTATTGCTTGTCGACGATCTGCCCGTCGGCGGACAGTTCGTTGCCGCACACGCCGAACATCGCGCCGAGCGATCCCGCCAACGGCAGGAAGAAACCGCAGTCGCGGCACACCCGTTTGGTGGAGCGGGCCATCGGCGAGTCGGGACCGTGATCGCCGGTGTGCCATCGTTCGGCGGCCTCCGCGCGGCCCCAAGCGCTCATCACCCAGCGCCGGCCCAGCCCGATTTCGGCGGCGGTCTCGTCGATCTCTGGGTCACCGCTGGCGGCGTAGCCGGGGGCCAACCGCGGGTCGTCGGCCGCGGGTGCCAGCAGGTCCCCCGGGCTCAGGTCCCCCGGCCGCACCCGCCGATCCCAGGGAAGCCACTGCGGTGCGAGCAAGGCCGTCGGTCCCGGGATCAGCACCACCTCGCTGACGGTGGCGTGGTCTGCACCGGGATGCCCGGCGACGACGACGGCCCATTGCCAACCCTGATAACCCGGCAAATGCGCCAGGAACCGGTGGGTGGCGGCAGCCGGATCCTCGTAGCTGACGCCCAGGTAATCGCCGACCGTCTCAGCACCGCTGAACTCCACGACGGCGGCCCTGGCCTGGTCCGCTGCGCCCGTGAGCACGGCCGCCAAGCCCTCGGGCCACTCGGCCACGGTCGCCACGGCGGATTCCTCGATGGGCCCGGTCACGCTGTCCCCTTCCTGCATTGCCGTTCCAATACTAGGTTGGCGAGCCACGCCCCGTTACCTGCGGACGCTTGTCGTCGGCATAGGGGAGAATCGGAACGTGTCTGGACGGCGGCGTGACGATCCGGGCCGCGTGGCCTCCACCCCCGGTCGCCGGCCCCGCGACAGGGCTGCCAATCAACATCCGGGCATGGCCAACTACCCCGCCGATGATGCCGACTACCGCCGGTCGCGCCGGCCACCGCCGATGGCGAGCGCCAATCGCTACCTGCCGCCCATCGGGCACCAGTCGGAGCCGGATCCAAGCGACAGCGCTCCCCCGCGTGATGCCGCCGCCGGCGAGCGGATCACCGTCACCCGCGCCGCCGCGCAGCGAAGCCGCGAGATGGGTTCGCGGATGTACTGGATGGTGCAGCGCGCCGCCACCGCCGACGGGGCCGACAAGTCCGGTCTGACCGCGCTGACGTGGCCGGTGGTGGCCAACTTCGCGGTGGACGCCGCGATGGCCGTGGCGCTGGCCAACACGTTGTTCTTTGCCGCCGCGACTGGAGAAAGCAAGGGCCGGGTCGCGTTGTATCTGCTGATCACCATCGCGCCGTTCGCGGTGATCGCGCCGCTCATCGGTCCCGCGCTGGACCGGTTGCAGCATGGCCGGCGCGTCGCCCTCGCCGGGTCGTTCGTTTTGCGGACGGCATTGGCGCTGGTGCTGATCATGAATTACGACGGCGCCACCGGAAGCTATCCGTCGTGGGTGCTCTATCCCTGCGCGCTGGCCATGATGGTGTTCTCCAAGTCGTTCAGCGTGCTGCGCAGTGCCGTCACCCCGCGGGTCATGCCGCCGACCATCGACCTGGTGCGGGTGAACTCCCGGCTGACGGTATTCGGTCTGCTGGGCGGAACCATCGCCGGCGGGGCCGCCGCGGCCGGTGTCGAGTTCGCTTGCATCCACTTGTTCAAGTTGCCCGGTGCGTTGTTCGTCGTCATCGCGGTCACGATCGTCGGCGCCTCGCTGTCGATGCGCATCCCGCGCTGGGTCGAGGTGACGGCGGGCGAGGTGCCGGCCACGTTGAGCTACCGCCAGGACAGCGAACCACTGCGGCGAAAGTGGCCCGAAGAAGTCAAGAAGGTCGGCGGCACACTTCGACAACCGCTGGGCCGCAACATCATTACCTCATTGTGGGGCAACTGCACCATCAAGGTCATGGTCGGCTTCCTGTTCTTGTACCCGGCGTTTGTCGCCAAGGCGCACCAGGCCAGCGGCTGGATTCAGCTGGGCATGCTCGGGATGATCGGCGCGGCGGCCGGCATCGGCAACTTCGCCGGCAACTTCGCCGCCGCACGCCTGCAGTTGGGCCGGCCGGCCGTGCTGGTGGTGCGCTGCACGCTGGCGGTCTCGGCGGTCGCGCTGGCGGCCTCGGTGGCGGGCACCCTGGCGGCGGCCGTGATTGCCACCCTGGTCACCGCGGGCTCCAGCGCCATCGCGAAGGCCTCGCTGGACGCCTCGCTGCAGAACGATCTGCCCGAGGAATCGCGGGCATCGGGATTCGGGCGCTCGGAGTCGACGCTGCAGCTGGCCTGGGTGCTCGGTGGCGCCGTAGGCGTCTTGGTCTACACCGACCTGTGGGTCGGATTCACCGCGGTCACGGCGATACTCATCCTCGGGTTGGCGCAGACCCTCGTCAGCTTTCAAGGGAATTCGCTGATTCCCGGCCTCGGGGGTAACCGGCCCGTCATGGTCGAGCAGGAAGGCGTGCGCCGCGGCAGCCCGGCGGTGGTACCCGAGTGAAACGCGGTGTGGCCGTGCTGCTCGCCGGCCTGATGACTCTGTTGTGCCTGGCGGTCGGGGTCGGCACCTGGCTGCTGGTGCGCCCGTCCGGTCCGCAGCGACCCGAGATCAGCGCGTATTCGCACGGCCACCTCGCAAGGGTGGGGCCGTACCTGTATTGCAGCGTGCTCAACCTCGACGACTGTGACACGCCCCAAGCCCAGGGCGAGCTGAAGGTCAGCGAACGGTATCCGGTGCAGCTCTCAGTGCCCGACGCGATTTACCGGGCACCGTGGCGGCTGCTGCAGGTGTATGAGGACCCAACCAACACCACCAGCACCATCTTTCGGCCGAACACCCGGTTCGCGGTCACCATCGCCCCGGTCGACCCGCACCGCGGGCGCCTGGTCGGGATAGTCGTGCAGTTGCTGACGCTCGTGGTGGACCCCGCCGGTGAATTGCGCGATGTCCCGCACGCGGAATGGTCAGTGCGCCTGAGCTATTGAGCGCCCAGCTCGAACGTCGAGTTCTTGGGCGTATTCAGGTCTTCCGGGCCCAACAAGTCCACGCTGGGGCGAGGGTGTCGGTGCGAGCGTGCAGTGTGTCGGCATGGGAAAGCTGGAATGGCCATTCAGAGGAACTGAAGCGTTGGCAGCCGGCATCGTCACGGCGCACCAATTGCGAACCAACTTCGAAATGGTCTACCGCAATGTGTACATCCCCCGAGGCCAGAAGTTGACGCCCGTGACCCGAGCGGTGGCGGCCTGGCTGTGGTCGGGCCGGACCGCGACCGTGGCGGGTCTATCCGCGGCGGCATTACATCGCACGGCATGGATCGACGATTGGTTGCCGGCCGAACTCAACCGGCCGAACCGCGATAAGGCACGTGACATTGTTTTGCACAGCGACACTCTGGACGATGACGAAACATGTGTTCGCGACGGGATTCGCCTCACCACGCCGGCACGCACGGCGTTCGACCTAGGGAGGCGAAAAGATATGACCCTGGCTGTGATTCGGTTAGATGCGCTCATGCATGCGACCGAGGTGAAGGCGGTGGACGTCGAATTGTTGGTCGATCGGCATCGAGGGGCGCGCGGTTTGGTGCAGTTGCGACGGGTTTTGCTCCTAGCCGACGGAGGCGCCGAATCTCCGTGGGAGTCCAGAACTCGTCTGGTCCTCATCGGCAGCGGTTTGCCGCGGCCACAGACCCAGATCGAAGTGCTTAACGAATGGGGCGCGGTGATAGCGCGCATCGATATGGGCTGGGATGACTTCAAGGTCGGCGTCGAGTTCGACGGCGCACAACACTGGACGGACCCTGCGCAGCGCACCCGAGACATCGATCGGCTAGCCGAGCTTGAGGCACGTGGGTGGACGATTGTTCGGGTCAGCGCCGACATGCTGCGGCACCGACCCGACGTTGTCGTGGCACGCACGCGCAGTGCCCTGCTAACCGCCGGTTACCGATTCTGATCGACCGTAAACGTCGGCTTTTTGCGACAAAGTCGGGCCATTCCGCCCAACAAGTCGACGCTCGGGCGCAACGGGAGCTACGCGCCGTGCCCCGCGGGCACCCGCTCCCCTTCGACCGGCGGACCGGGGGGTGTCCCATTCCCGAAAGGCCTGCCGCCTAACGCCTCCCGGCCATGCGGCGACAGCCAGGTCGTCAGGTCCGGCCCCTTGGGCACGATGCCCGTGGGGTTGATGTCGGCGTGCACGATGTAGTAGTGCTGCTTGATCTGGACGAAGTCGACGGTGTCGCCGAACCCCGGTGTTTGGAACAGGTCGCGCGCGTACGCCCACAACACCGGCATCTCGCTGAGTTTGCTTCGGTTGCACTTGAAGTGCCCGTGGTAGACCGGGTCGAAGCGGGTCAGCGTGGTGAACAGCCGTACGTCGGCCTCGGTTATGGCGTCCCCCACCAGATATCGCTGGCTGGCCAGGCGGTCGCTCACCCAGTCCAACGCGGCGAACAGGCGATCGTAGGCCGCTTCGTACGACTGTTGTGAGCCGGCGAAGCCGCACCGATACACACCGTTGTTGATCTCGGTGTACACCCGTTTGTTCACCTCATCGATCTCGGCGCGCAGCCGCTCGGGGTACAGCTGCGGTGCGCCGTCGCGGTGATATGCCGTCCACTCCGTCGAGAGGTCCAACGTCATCTGTGCGAAATCATTGGTGACGACCGCACCGGAGGGAACATCGACGATCGCGGGGACCGTGATGCCTTTCGGGTAGTCGGGAAAGCGCTTGAAGTAAGCATCTTGCAGCCGCGGGATCTTCAGCACCGGGTCGACACCGCCCGGATCGAGATCGAACGTCCAACTGCGTTGGTCGTGGGTGGGCCCGCAAAACCCAATGGAGAGAACGTCTTCCAGTCCCAGCAATCGCCGCACGATGATCGCGCGGTTGGCCCACGGGCACGCTCGGGCGACGATCAACCGATATCGGCCGGGCTCTACGCGAAAACCGTCTCGCCCGTCGGCGGTGAT
This sequence comes from uncultured Actinomycetota bacterium, assembly GCA_963820045.1. Taxonomy (GTDB): domain Bacteria; phylum Actinomycetota; class Actinomycetes; order Mycobacteriales; family Mycobacteriaceae; genus Mycobacterium. The sequence continues at coordinate 151,959 of CAWFYN010000003.1, read as the reverse complement.
GCGGGTGGTGATGTAGTTGGTGTCGCGAGTGAATTCACCCGTCCCGGCAACGTAGGTGGTCATGGCGACAATTCTGCCCCTAGAGATTCGCCTCCGTCGACGCAGACACCGTCAGAAATCGCCGAGCCAGGTTGGTCTCGGTGGACTCGCCCGGTTCCCAGTGCGCGATCCACGGTCCGGTGCCCTCTGACTGGTCGATGATTCCGTCCTCCAGCCAGGTGTATCGGCCCTCCAGGAGGTCATGGGTCAGCTGGACATCGTCGCTGTCGGTGTTGGTCCACAACGCGTGGAACAGCGCCTCGACGCGGAGGGTCGCTTGCCGGCAGAACGTTTCGGCAAGCTCGTAAGCCTGCTGGCCGACGGTCGGGTCCGCGACCCGCTGGCTCTGGGCGCGCACGCAGGCCGCGGACATCGCGAACAGCTCGGCACCGATGTCGACGATGCGCCCGAGGAATCCCTGCCGTTGCTCCAGCTTGGCCTGCCAACGAGCCATCCCGTAGAAGGTGTTGCGGGCCAGCTTGCGGGTGGAGCGTTCAACGAATCGGAGGTGCGTCGCCAGCGGGCCGAACTCGTTGTACGCCTTCGGTCGCTGGCCTTCGCCAAAGACCAACTGTGGCAACCACTTCGCGTAGAATCCGCTCGCGCCGACCGCCGCGGCGGCCTTCTGCTTCAGGCCGGCGTCGGGCTTGGCGAGGTCACCGGCCGCACTCAAGTGGGCATCGACCGCCTCGCGGGCGATGAGCAGCCTCATGATCTCGCTGGAACCTTCGAAGATGCGATTTATCCGCAGGTCCCGCACCGCCTGCTCGACCGGTACCGCGCGCTCGCCGCGCGCGGCCAACGACTCCGCCGTCTCATAGCCCCGTCCACCGCGGATCTGCAAAACGTCGTCGGCGATGACGGAGGCCATCTCGCTGCACCACAATTTGGCCAGCGCAGCCTCGATGCGGATGTCGTTGCGCCCCTCGTCGGCCATCTGCGACGACAGCTCGAGCACCGCATCAAGCGCGTAGTTCGTTGCAGCGATGAACGAGAGCTTGCTGGCCACCGCTTCATGTTTGGCCAGCGGCTTGCCCCACTGCACACGCTCACCGGACCACTCGCGGGCGATCTTGAGCGCCCACTTTGCCGACCCCGTCGCGCTCGCGGGCAGTGACAGCCGTCCGGCGTTGAGTGTGGTCAACGCGATCTTGAGCCCGTCACCTTCGCGGCCGATCAGGTTCTCGCTGGGCACCCGAACGCCGTGCAGCCTGGTCACGCCGTTCTCGATACCGCGCAGCCCCATGAACTTGTTTCGCCGCTCGACGGTGATCCCGGGCGAATCGGCCTCGACGACGAAGGCGCTGATTCCACCCCGGTGCCCGTCGCCCTTGGGCACCCGCGCCATGACCACCAGCAGTTCGGCGACCACGCCGTTGGTGGTCCACAACTTGACGCCTTCGAGTTCGTAAGCCTTTCCGTCTTCGACCGGTGTGGCCGTCGAGGCCAGGCGCGCCGGGTCTGAGCCCACATCGGGTTCGGTAAGTAGAAATGCCGATATGGCCCCAGCAGCACACCGCGGCAAGAACTTCCGTTTCTGTTCCGGGGTCCCGGCGAGTTTGAGCGGCTCCGGTACCCCGATCGACTGATGGGCCGACAACAGCGCGCCGAGACTGGGATGAACGCTCGAAATCATCATCAGTGCGCGGTTGTAGGCAACTTGCGACAACCCCAGGCCGCCGTATTCGGACGGTATTTTCATGCCGAAGCAGCCCAATTGGGCCAAACCCTTCACGTATTCATCGGGAATCTGCGCGTCGCGCTCGACGACGCTGCCCTCGACGGTGTCCAGAAATTGCCGCAGCTTGCCGAGAAACGCACGGATGCGCTCTTCGTCGGCATCGGACGGTTTGGGAAATGGGTGTATGAGCTCCAAGGGAAATCGACCAAGGAACAACTCTTTGGCGAAGGATGGTTTATCCCAACCGCTTTCGCGGGATTCCTCGGCGAGAGCTCTCGCCTGCTCCTCGGTGACCTGCGCCTGCTGTGCCATCGCAGCCTCCTCGCTCACAACTGTCGCGAGTTGAATACCCACTGTTGGACTCTACTCACGCAGGCCGCCGGAGCGCATCATCGCGGTTTAGGCGTCGAGCTCCCGCGCCACCGCCTTGACCACCTCGGAGACCCGGCGCGCCGTCTTGCGGTCCGGGTAGCGGCCCTTGCGCAACTCGGGCTGCACGGCGCCCTCCAGCAGCGTGATCATGTCCTCGACCATGCCGTGCAATTCGTCGGGGCTGTGCTTGTGCTCGGCGGGCGCGTCGCGGCGCGCCTTGGTGAGGCTCGGAGGCGGCTCGATCAGCTTGAGGCTCAGCGCCTGAGGCCCGCGCCGCCCCGAAGCGATCCCGAACTCCACGCGCTGGCCTGCTTTGAGCCCCTCGACCCCAGCGGGCAACGCCGACGAGCGGACGTACACGTCTTCGCCGTCCTCTTGCGACAGGAAGCCAAATCCCTTGTCGGCGTCGTACCACTTAACCTTGCCGGTCGGCACTGGTCTCACCTGCTTGTCTAACGGATCAATAGAATGGCCAATAGAATAAGCGTCCCGCCTGCGCAGGACGCCGTTTGGTCCCTGATCCTACTCGGATGCTCGCCTGACGAGCACCCCCGTTTCTGCCCACTCGGTACGCTGGGCATTACCGGTGGAGGAGATATGCGCCTGATCCTGAACATCATCTGGCTCGTGTTCGGTGGCCTGTGGATGGCCCTTGGGTACGTGGTCGCGGCGCTCATCAGCTTCCTGCTGATCATCACCATCCCCTTCGGCTTCGCGTCGCTGCGCATCGCCTCGTACGCCTTGTGGCCGTTCGGCCGCACGATCGTCGACAAGCCGACCGCCGGGACCGGGGCCCTCATCGGAAACGTCATCTGGGTGCTGTTGTTCGGGGTCTGGCTGGCGATCGGTCACCTGGTCAGCGCGGTGGCGATGGCGATCACGATCGTCGGCATACCGCTGGCGCTGGCCAACCTCAAACTGATCCCCGTGTCGTTGATGCCGCTGGGCAAGCAGATCGTTCCGGTCAGTTCGCCGTCCCAACACTCAGCGACGGCCGCATGACGCTGACAGCACTGGGCCTTCCGACCGTGCCGGGCCGCAGCGACGGCGGCGCGGCGCGAAGCGCGCCGACCGCGGGCCCCTTGGTGGACACCTACGGGCGAGTGGCCACCGATCTGCGGGTCTCGCTGACCGACCGCTGCAACCTGCGGTGCAACTACTGCATGCCGGCCGAGGGCCTGGACTGGCTGCCCGGCGAGCAGCTGCTGCGTCCCGATGAGCTGGCGCGGCTGATGCACATCGCCGTCACCCGGTTGGGTGTCACCAGCGTGCGGTTCACCGGCGGTGAGCCCCTGTTGGCGCGCCACCTCGAAGAGGTGGTCGCGGCGGCGGCCGGCCTACGGCCCCGCCCGGAGATCTCGTTGACCACCAATGGCGTCGGCCTGGTGCGGCGGGCCGCCGCGCTTGTGCGGGCCGGCCTGAACCGCGTCAACGTCTCCATGGACAGCGTGGATCGCGACCACTTCGCGGCGATCACGCGCCGGGACCGGCTCGGCGACGTCCTCGCCGGCCTGTCCGCCGCCCACGATGCAGGCTTGACACCGGTGAAGGTGAACGCCGTGCTGGACCCCACCACCGGGCGCGAAGACGTCGTCGGGCTGTTGCGGTTCTGCCTCGAGCATGGCTACCAACTCAGGGTCATCGAACAGATGCCACTGGATGCCGGGCACCAATGGCGCCGGGGTGCCGCGCTGAGCGCCGACGATGTGCTCGACGTGCTGCGGCCCCACTTCCGGTTACGACCGGACCCGGCGCCACGCGGATCCGCCCCGGCCGAACTCTGGCTGGTTGACACGGGTCCGGGCACACCGAGCGGCAAGTTCGGTGTCATCGCGTCGGTCTCGCACGCCTTCTGTTCGACCTGTGATCGCACGCGCCTGACGGCTGATGGCCAGGTCCGCAGCTGCCTGTTTTCCGCCGAGGAAACCGATCTGCGGACCCTGCTGCGCACCGGTGCGTCCGACGACGCGATCGAGGCGGCGTGGCGCGTCGCGATGTGGGGCAAGCCCGCCGGTCACGGCATCAACGACCCGAACTTCATCCAGCCCGATCGTCCGATGAGCGCGATCGGTGGCTAGCCCCATGGGACAGGCACCTGTCCAAGCCAACGGCATTGAGGTGACCGTCCGCTATTTCGCGGCCGCACGGGCCGCGGCCGGAGCCGAGTCGGAGACGCTGGTTGTGCGCCCGGGGACGACGGTGGCCGAGCTGGTCGAGCGCCTCGCCGTGCGGGGCTCTCGCTTGGCCGACGTGTTGGGCAGATGTTCCTACCTGTGCGACGGAGTCGCGGTCCGCGACGAGACCACACCGTTACGCCCCGGCAACACTGTCGACGTCTTGCCGCCCTTCGCCGGCGGTTAGAACTGTGAGTTATGTCACGTAACGGAACGATAACGACGCAATCACGCTTCAATATCGGGTGCGATGACCTGCGTGAATGCCGCACGTTCCTCGGGTTTTCGCAGATGGCCGAGAGGGAAACGCCGGGTTTCGCAGAACGTGACGGGACCAACAGAAACCGCTACGTTTCTCCGAAGGCTCGTCAAGACAACCGAATTGACGGACCTCCCCTCCCTATCGCGCCGAGCTCCATCCAGTAGGCAGGGGCCCACCGACCTACGTGGATGGAGACGGGGGACCCACCGGTCCACCGCGATCGGACTGGGGCCGTTACCGGCCCCTTGGGGTGAAGTCGAAGTCGTTTCACAGTCGAAGACGACGACGGCCGGGTGGCCTCTCCAACCCGAACCCGACAGCTGACCTCGCAGGCGCGTGACGAGAGAGGATCTATCACGGCCTATGAGCGGACGTCACCGTAAGCCCAGCACGTCAAACATCAGCGTCGCCAAGATCGCCGTCACCGGGGCGGTCCTCGGTGGTGGCAGCATCGCCCTGGCCGCCCAAGCGGCCGCGGCCACCGATGGCGAATGGGACCAGGTAGCCCGTTGCGAGTCGGGCGGTAACTGGGGAATCAACACCGGCAACGGCTACCACGGTGGCGTGCAATTCAGCGCAAGCACCTGGGCCTCGCACGGTGGCGGCCAGTACGCCCCGTCGGCCGAATTGGCCACCAAGGATCAGCAGATCGCCGTCGCCGAGCGCGTGCTGGCCAGCCAGGGCCGCGGCGCGTGGCCCGTGTGCGGTGGCCCGCTCTCGGGGCCGACCCCGCGCCAGCTTCCCACGCCGGCCGGCCTGGACGCTCCGCTGGATGCACCCGGGATCAACGGCCAGCCGGCACCGCTGGCTCCCCCGCCCGCCGATGCCCCTCCGCCGCCCGCACCGGTGCAATTGGCCTCCTTTGACCAGCCCGCGCCTCCGGCGGATCTGCCGGCGGCACCTCCCGCCGACCTGCCGCCGGCACCCCCGGCCGACGCCATGCCGCCCGCGCCTCCCGCCGACGCCATGCCGCCCGCGCCCCCGGCCGACGCCATGCCGCCCGCCGACGTGCCGCCCGCGCCTCCCGCGGATCTGCCGCCCGCGCCTCCTGCGGACCTGCCGCCGGCCCCCCCGGCCGACGCCATGCCGCCCGCGCCTCCGGCCGACGTGCCGCCGGCGCCTCCGGCCGACCTGCCGCCGGCACCCCCGGCCGACGCGCCCGTCGACAATGACTTCCGCGGTTTCGTGCCGGCCAACATGCCGCAGGAGGCTTCCTCGGTCGGCTACACGAAGCAGCTGTGGGAGGCCATTCGGGCTCAGGACATCCAGGGCAACGACGCGCTGGACGCGATTGCCCAGCCGTCCCCGGCCACCTGAGGCCCGCCCGTCAGACTGCCCGGCACGCCTCGAACGTTCCCGCTTCGGGACGTGCCGGCATTCCAACCACTACGGCATTACGCCGAGCCCACCCATTCTTCGGTTCCATCGTCGAAGAACTGGTGCTTCCACACCGGTAACCGCGCCTTGATGGTGTCGACCAGAAGCGCGCAGGTGGTGAAGGCCGCCTGACGATGGTCGGCAGCGACCGCCGCCACCAGCGCCGCCTCGCCGATGCGCAGCACCCCGGTCCGGTGGCTCGCCGCGACGGCGCGCACCCCGCTGGACTGCTCCGCGATATCGGCGACCACCTCGGCCAAGACCTGGTCAGCCGACGGATGCGCGGAGTACTCCAGCCGCACCACCCGCCGCCCGCCGTCGTGGTCACGAATCATGCCGACGAAGCCGACGATGGCGCCGGCCGACTGATGGCCCACCAGCTCCTCGTGCTCGGCCAGGAAGATCGGGTGATTGGTCATGGCCGCGCGGATCACCAGCGTCATCGCTGGTGATCTCCACCGGCGAGCTGATCGAGCGCGTGATCGAGCACACCGGCAAGCACGCCCAGCCCGTCGCGAACCCCACCGGGCGAACCCGGCAGGTTGACGATCAGGGTCCGCCCCGCAACGCCACACACCCCGCGCGACAACACCGACGTCGGCACCTTCGGCAGGCCCGACCGGCGGATGGCGTCGGCCAGCCCCGGGATGATGTAGTCCAGCACCGCCACCGTCTGGTCGGGCGTGCTGTCGCTCGGCGAGATGCCGGTGCCGCCCGAAGTGATGATCACGTCGACCCCGTCGTCGACCGCCTTGCGCAGGGCCTCGCCGACCGGCTCACCGTCGGAAACCACCTCCGGCTCGGCGAACGAAAATCCCTGCTGCCCAAGCCATTCGACGATGATCGGCCCGCACCGATCGTCGTACACCCCGGCCGACGCGCGGGTCGAGGCGATGATGACTCGGGCGGTTCGCGCGCTCATCACCGCACCCACGTTCCGGTTTTGCCGCCTTCCTTGCGCAGCACCCGAATGTCGTCGATACGCGCGGCCGGGTCAACCGCTTTGATCATGTCGTAGAGCGTCAGACCGGCCACACTGACGGCGGTCAGCGCCTCCATCTCCACACCCGTGCGGTCGGTGCTGCGCACCGTCGCCGTGATCTCGATGTCCGACTCCCCCACGGTGAAATCCACGTCCACCCCGGTGAGCGCCAACTGGTGGCAGAGCGGAATCAGGTCACTGGTGCGCTTCGCCGCCAGAATGCCCGCCACCCGTGCGGTGGCCAACGCATCGCCCTTGGGCAGGCCCCCGGCCGAGATCAGCTCCACCACGTGCGGCGAAGTGTGTAAGGCACCCGCGGCCACGGCGGTCCGCTTGGTGGCTCCCTTGCCGCTGACATCGACCATGTGCGCCGCCCCGCGATCGTCCAGATGTGACAACGCGCCCGACGGAGATTCCCCCGACGCCCAGGTCGCCGGGGGCTTGGCGGCTTCGGAGGCCCTGGCCATCGTGGCGCCTACCGGTTTACGACGGTGACCGGGTGCAGGTAGGGCAGGTCAGTCGGAGGGCAGCGGGAACACCAGCTCGCCGTAGGGTGACAACGCACCCGTTCGGTCGGTCGCCAGTTCGCTTACCGCGTGATCGTCGTGGTCCGTCGTCGGCCAGCCGTTGTCGACATACCTGGTCTTGCGCGCTTTGCCCTCAGCAGTGTCAGCCACGACGTCCATTCTGACAGGTCACTCTTGCGCGTGTCCTGCAAGACCGGCAGTTCGATCGACGAGCTGCGACATTCGTTGCCTACGTTGGCACCCGCCGACTGTCTTACGCTGGTCAGCAATGACCGACAACACCCCGGATATCCCGCTGGGGTCGTGGCTGGCCGACTTGCCCGACGAGCGGCTGATCCGACTGCTAGAGCTGCGGCCGGACCTCGCCCAGCCCCCACCCGGGAGCATCGCTGCGCTGGCCGCGCGCGCCCAGGCCCGCCAGTCGGTCAAGGCCGCCACCGACGAGCTCGACTTCCTGCGGCTCGCGGTGCTCGACGCGCTGTTGGTGCTGCAGGCCGATGCCACGCCCGTGCCGACGGCGAAACTGCTGGCGCTGATCGGGGAGCGCGCCGCCGAGGCCGACGTGGTGGCCGCGTTGGGCGATCTGCGAGAGCGCGCCCTGGTCTGGGGCGACGCCGCGCTCCGCGTCGCTCCTGATGCCGGCGCGGCCCTGCCGTGGCACCCGGGCCAAGTCACCCTCGAGGACGCCGCCCGCAGTGGCGAGGAGATCGCCGGCCTCATCGACGACCTCAGCCAGGCGCAGCTCGACGTGCTGGCGAAGCTTCTCGAGGGTTCCCCGATGGGCCGCACCCGTGACGCCGCGCCCGGCGCCCCCACGGACCATCCGGTGCCCCAGCTGCTGGCGATGGGCGTGCTGCGGCGCATCGACGCCGAGACGGTGATCCTGCCCCGCCACGTCGGGCAGGTGCTGCGCGGCGAACAGCCCGGTCCCATGCAGCTGACGGCACCCGACCCGGTGGTGTCGACCACTTCCACCGACGACGTCGACGCGGCGGCGGCCGGGGCCACCATCGACCTGTTGCGAGACCTCGACGTGCTGGTCGAAACGCTTGCCGCCGCACCGGTTTCCGAGCTGCGCAGCGGCGGGCTGGGAATTCGTGACGTCAAACGGCTCAGCAAAACGACCGGCATCGACGAGTCGCGGCTGGGGCTGATTCTGGAGGTGGCGGCCGCGGCCGGGTTGATCGCCAGCGGGATGCCCGATCCGGAACCTCTCACCGGCCCCAACGTCGATGGACCTTTCTGGGCGCCGACGGTGGCCACCGACCGGTTCACAGCGCTGCCAATTGCCGAGCGCTGGCAGCTGCTGGCCAGCAGCTGGCTGGACCTGCCGAGCCGGCCCACCTTGATCGGGACTCGCGGACCCGACGCCAAACCCTATGGTGCCCTTACGGATGCGTTGTACTCGACGGCCGCGCCGCTGGATCGCCGGCTGCTGCTGAGCACGCTGGCCCAATTGCCGCCGGGTGCCGGTGTCAACGCGGTTGAGGCGTCCGCGGCGCTCATCTGGCGGCGCCCGCGCTGGGCCAAGCGGCTCCAGCCCGGCCCCGTGGGTGATCTGCTGGCCGAGAGCCACGCGCTGGGCCTGATGGGGCGTGGGGCGCTGAGCACCCCCGCCCGTGCCCTGCTGGGCGAAGGCGCCGACGCCCGGGCCGCGATCGACGCGATGGCGCGGGCCCTACCTAAGCCGATCGACTATTTCCTGGTCCAGGCCGACCTGACCGTGGTCGTGCCGGGCCCGCTGCAGCGCGATCTCGCCGAGCAACTGGCCGCGGTGGCCACCGTCGAATCGGCCGGCACCGCAATGGTGTACCGCGTCACCGAGCAGACGATCCGGCATGCGCTCGACGTCGGGAAGACGCGCGACTGGATGCATGCCCTGCTCGCCAGGCACTCGAAAACGCCTGTCCCGCAGGGCCTTACCTACCTCATCGATGACGTCGCACGCAGGCACGGCCAGCTGCGGATCGGCATGGCGGCCTCGTTCGTGCGCTGCGAGGACCCGGCGCTGCTGGCCCAGGCCGTCACCGCACCCGCGACCGAAGGCGTGCAACTGCGCGCCCTGGCTCCGACGGTCGCGGTGTCTCCGGCGCCGATCGGCGAGGTGCTGGCCGCGTTGCGCGCGGCGGGGTTCGCGCCGGCGGCCGAGGACTCCACCGGCGCCATCGTCGACGTCCGTCCCCGCGGCGCCCGGGTGCCCACGCCCCTGCAGCGGCGCCCCTACCGCCCGATGCCGCGACCCAACAGCGAGAGCCTGAACGCGGTGGTTGCGGTGTTGCGAAAGGTGACCGCCGCACCGTTCGGCAGCATTCGCGTCGATCCGGCGGTGACCATGTCGTTGTTGCAGCGCGCGGCCAAGGAACAAGACACGTTGGTGATCGGTTATTTGGATGCCGCCGGCGTCGCCACTCAGCGGGTGGTGGCGCCAATCAGCGTTCGGGGCGGTCAGCTGACCGCCTTCGATTCGGCGTCGGGGCGGCTGCGGGACTTCGCCATCCACCGCATCACGTCGGTGGTGTCGGCCAACGGCCGATAATGGAGGCCATGACTCGCGCCGGCGAGATGCAGAGGAAGAAAAGGAGCGGCGCCTTTGACTGACGGCCCGTTGATCGTGCAGTCCGATAAGACGGTGCTGCTCGAAGTCGACCACGAGCTGGCCGGCGATGCGCGTGCCGCTATTGCGCCATTCGCCGAGCTGGAACGCGCACCCGAGCACGTGCACACCTACCGCATCACGCCGTTGGCGCTGTGGAACGCCCGCGCGGCCGGCCATGACGCCGAACAGGTCGTCGACGCCCTGGTCAGCTTCTCGCGCTACGCGGTTCCCCAACCGCTGCTGGTCGACATCGTCGACACCATGGCCCGCTACGGCCGCCTGCAGCTGGTCAGACACCCCGCGCATGGCCTGACGCTGGTGAGCCTGGACCGGGCGGTGCTCGAGGAGGTGCTGCGCAACAAGAAGATCGCACCCATGCTCGGCGCCCGGATCGACGACGACACCGTCGTCGTCCACCCCAGCGAGCGGGGCCGCGTCAAGCAGATGCTGCTCAAAATCGGTTGGCCCGCCGAGGATTTCGCGGGCTATGTCGACGGCGAGGCACATCCGATCAGCCTGGCGCAGGATGGCTGGCACCTGCGCGATTACCAGCAGATGGCGACGGATTCGTTCTGGTCCGGCGGGTCCGGGGTGGTGGTCCTTCCGTGCGGGGCGGGCAAGACGCTGGTGGGTGCGGCCGCGATGGCGAAGGCCAGCGCGACGACGCTCATTTTGGTCACCAACATCGTCGCGGCGCGGCAATGGAAGCGTGAGCTGGTGGCGCGCACCTCGCTGACCGAAGACGAGATCGGCGAGTATTCCGGGGAACGCAAGGAAATTCGGCCCGTCACCATTTCGACGTATCAGATGGTCACCCGTCGCACGAAGGGCGAGTACCGGCACCTCGAACTCTTCGACAGCCGCGACTGGGGGCTGATCATCTACGACGAGGTCCACCTGCTGCCGGCGCCGGTCTTCCGGATGACCGCCGACCTGCAATCCAAGCGGCGCCTCGGCCTCACCGCCACGTTGGTCCGCGAAGACGGCCGCGAGGGCGACGTGTTCTCCCTGATCGGCCCGAAACGCTACGACGCGCCGTGGAAGGACATCGAGGCCCAGGGCTGGATCGCGCCGGCGGAGTGTGTCGAAGTGCGGGTCACCATGACCGACAACGAGCGAATGATCTACGCCACCGCGGAACCCGAAGAGCGTTACAAGCTCTGCTCGACGGCGCATTCGAAGATCGCCGTGGTCAAGTCGGTGTTGAGCCGGCACCCCGGCGAGCAGACGCTGGTGATCGGCGCTTACCTCGACCAGCTCGACGAGCTGGGCGCCGAGCTGAACGCCCCGGTGATCCAGGGGTCGACTCGAACCACGGAACGCGAGGAACTGTTCGATGCGTTCCGCCGCGGTGAGGTGTCGACGTTGGTGGTGTCCAAGGTCGCGAACTTCTCCATCGACTTGCCGGAAGCCTCTGTGGCGGTGCAGGTTTCCGGAACGTTCGGCTCGCGCCAGGAGGAGGCGCAGCGGCTGGGGCGGTTGCTGCGGCCCAAGGCCGACGGTGGCGGCGCGATCTTCTACTCCGTGGTGGCGCGCGACAGCCTGGACGCCGAGTACGCCGCGCACCGGCAGCGCTTCCTCGCCGAGCAGGGCTACGGCTACATCATCCGCGACGCGGACGACCTACTGGGCCCGGCGATTTAGGTTTGTGGTGGGGTCTCCGCTCAGCGCAGCGGCCGCGATGTCCTTCGCTGCCCCGTGATCAACGAATTCTCTTCCGGTCCTTGACATCCTTCGATACGGCGAACCCGCCTAGGCTCACAAGAGCAGCGCCGATTCCACCGATGTAGGCCTTGGCCATATCGCGGGTGGACACGTCAGCGCATTTCGATAACGAGGTTAGCCATCCGACGGCCTCATCGCGTTCGGCGTTGTCGTACACCCGACAGGGGCATGGCATCCAGGCGCCGATGGCGCGGCTTGGTGCCCGAATCCAGCCGACATCACTCACAACAGCACACCCGTCGAGTCGTCGCGCATAGCCCGGTCCGAGTCTCGCGTCCGCCCACAACGCTCCCGCCGTGATGCGCTGGAATCCCGGCCCGAACTGATACAGCAGCCGCATCCGACCCCCTGCGCGTCCCGCCTGTTCGATCATCGGCGCAAAGACCCGTTCGTAGTCCCCTGCCGTCACGGTCCCGACCGCCTCCAGCGCCTGAACGCCCGCGGGCATGCCCGAAAGTGCTTTCAGCACAGCGGTCTCCTCTCCGGTGTCACGGGAAAGCATTCCGTTCGTATACTAGTGCAACTATTGCATAGTGCTATGATAGTCACAACTCCCGCCGCAGAGGAGTACGCACATGAAGATCGCCATTGTCGGTGCTGGTATCGCCGGTCCAACTCTCGCGTACTGGCTCTGGCGCTATGGCCACGAGCCCACCCTGATCGAGAAGGCGGAGCACCTTCGCACCGGCGGCTATGCCGTGGACTTTTGGGGTAGCGGGTATGCCGTTGCCGAACGTATGGGACTTACTGCCGAATTGCACGCCGCCGGATATGCGGTCCGGGAGGTGCGGCTCGTGGACCGGAATTCGCGAAAGGTGGGCGGCTTTTCGGCTGAATCGTTCCGGCGGAACCTCGACGGCCGGTTTGTGACTGTGCCCCGTGGTGATCTGGCGGCCATGATCTATCACTCCATCGACAACCATGCCGAAACTCTGTTCGGTGAAAGCGTTTCGGCCATCGAGCAGTACGACTCGGGCGTGCGGGTCACACTCGAGCGCGGCGGGTCACGGCAATTCGACCTGCTCGTCGGCGCAGGCGGCATCCATTCGCCCGTGCGGGATTTGGTGTTCGGCCCGCAATCCAAGTGGGAGACTGATCTCGGCTACCGAGTGGCTGCGTTCGAGGCCGAGGGCTATCAGCCGCGTGATGAACTCGTCTACCTTGCCCACACCATGCCCGGGCGCATGGCCGCACGATTCACGATGCGCGGCGAGAAGACAATGTTTCTTTTCGTTTTCACCCGTGATCAAGTGAGCGCCCCCGATCCGCAGGATGTGTCACAGGCCAAGGCAACTCTGCATCAGGTTTTCGGCAACGCCGGCTGGGAATGCCCGGAGATCCTGCGCAAACTCGACCAGGCCTCCGATGTGTACTTCGACCGCGTCAGCCAAATTGTCATGGACCACTGGTCGGATGGGCGAGTAGCGCTCATCGGTGATGCCGCGGCCGCGGTCTCTCTGCTGGCAGGTGAGGGAACGGGTCTGGCGATGATGCAGGCCTACATACTGGCGGGCGAGCTCAATCACGCAGGAGCCAATTACCAGGACGCGTTTCGTCGCTATGAGCGGCGGCTGCGTCCGATCGTTGAGGCCAGGCAGCGATCGGCGCGGGGATTTGCCACGATGTTCGCGCCAAAGACGGCGCTGGGGCTCTGGATCCGCAATCAGGCGTCCAAACTGCTGGACATTCCGCGGCTGGCCGACTGGGCCATTCGGAGCGAATTCCGCGACGACATCGGACTACCCCAGTACGTCGCATAGGCCGACCGCGAATTTAACATAGGGCTCACGTCCGGCGACATAGACGATCGCCGAGGCGCTATTCCGAACGATGCGAAGCTCGCGGAATCTGATATCACCGGCGATATCAAATTTGGGAACGCACGCATGGTCCCCGTCTGACGGCGGGCCGCACCCGTGATCAGAGCGACAGGATGGTCGCCGAAGCGGTGCCCGGTGCGCCGTACACCTGGGCCAGGCCGACGCGTGGGTTGCCGGGCACCTGACGCTCGCCCGCCTCACCGCGCAGCTGACGCACCAGTTCGTGCATCTGCCGCAGCCCCGACGCGCCGATCGGCTCGCCGTTGGCGATCAACCCGCCGTCGGTGTTGACCGGCATCGAGCCGTGAATCTCGGTGGCGCCGTCGGCCACCAGTTTCTCCTGTTCGCCGTCGGCGCACAGGCCGGTCTCGGCCATGTGAATCACCTCGGCGCCGGCGTCGGTGTCTTGAAGTTGCGCGACGTCTACGTCCTCGGGCCCGATGCCCGCCGCCTCGTATGCCGCCCTGGACGCGTACACCGTGGGCGACGCGTCCTCGTCCAGCGGGGCGGATGTGGCGTGCACCTCGTAGGCGCCGTACCGCCGGGTCCGTATCTCGCAGGCTCGCACGTATACCGGCTTGTCGGTGAATTTGTGCGCGATGTCGGCGCGGCACATGACCACCGCGGCAGCGCCCTCGTCGGGCGCGCAGAACATGTACTGCGTCAACGGGTAGTTCAAGACGGTCGAATGCAGGATCTCGTCCTCGGGAATCGGCTTGCGCCGGAACGCGTTCGGGTTCAACGCGCCGTTGCGGAAGTTCTTGGCGGCTACCTTGGCCAGCGTGGCCTGGGAGATGTGGTGATCGTGGATGTACTTGTTGGCCTTCATGCCGAAGAACTTGGTGGTGACGAACTGCCCGTTCTCGCCATACCAACGCGGTAACCCGAGGCAGGACGGTTCGTCGGTGAAGGCACCACGGGGGTGTTTGTCCATGCCGATGGCGATGCCGAGGTCGTACTTGCCCAACCGGATGGTGTCGGCCGTCTGCTGGATGGCACTGGCGGCCGTCGCGCAGGCGTTGAACACATTGGTGAACGTGATGCCGGTCAGTCCGACCAGCCGCGTCACGGCGTCGGGGTTGGAGATCTCGTGGCTGCCGCCGAAGCCGAACTGGATGTCCTTCCACGCCACACCTGCGTCGGTCAACGCCAATTGGATGGCCTCGGCGCCCATCTGCATGCAAGTCTTGTCGAACCGGCCGAACGGATGCAGGCCGACGCCGATGATGGCGACATCGTTGGTCATCACAGTCTCCTCCTGGGTAGATGGTGGCGACCCACTTCGCCCGGCTTCGCCGCGCTCGCGATCGCCATTAGACCGGCTGGAACGCGAACGTCATGATTTCGGTGCCCTCTTCGTCGGTGGTGAGCGGCACCATGGTGAGCTCGACCTCCTGGCCGAACTGCAGCTTGGCCGGGTCGTTCTCCGTCAACCGCCCCTCGACACGGATGACGTCGTCGAGCTGGACCAGCCCAACCCCGAAGGGGACGAAGTCCTTGCCGGCCGGGCCGGCGTACGGAGCCCCGGGCGGGAAGCCCTGCGTGGTCCACGCGATGAGGGTTCCGCGGCGTGGCAACAACACGTCGGTCATCTCACCGACGCTGCAGCGCGGACACCATTGCTGCACCGGAAACGTGGTGGCACCGCAACTGCCGCATCGACTGCCGATCAGCTGTGGGGTCTCATCGGGCCAGGTAGAGATCTCGGGGGCCAGTGCCTTTTGCATCGGGGGATCCTCCAGGAGCGTCCACGGTCGGGCGACAGAACATCGCTCACTGAACCGTATAACAGCGTTCCGAAAAGTGGAAACCGCATTCTCATCCTCGGTGACCGCATTCGTCCACCCGCTCTGGCTCGCCTCGCCGGCGTGGCGGCTATCTTGAGATCGCCGTCGCAACCGAGGAGACGACTATGCCAGTCACGGTGATACTCGAACTGAAGTTCAAGCCCGACGCGGTGCCCCAGGCGCGCGACGTCATGGGCCGGGCGTTGCAAGACACCCGGGCGTTTGCCGGAAATCTCGGTACCGACGTGCTCGTCGATGAGGACGACGAAGCCCACTGGCTGATCTACGAACTGTGGGACACGGTCGAGCACGACGAGGCCTACCGCGCGTTTCGTGCCGGCGAAGGCCGACTCACCGAATTACCGCCGCTGCTGGCCGAAGCTCCCGTCAAGAAGAGGTACGCCACGTCCGACATCTGACGGCTAGCTCAGCGCGGGAATCACCTCGCGCTCGAACAACTCGATGCCGGAGCGGTCGTAAGCGGCGTCCGGGAAATAGCAGATGGCGTATTCGCACCCGAGGTCGCGGAGCTTGGCGATCCGCTCGATCACCTGTTCCGGTGTCCCCGTCGCCGAATCGGGTCCGCTGCCGGCGGCAAGCATCGCATCGGCGGCCGCCTCGGGCAGGTAGCGGACGAGGCGGTCACGGACGCGCTGGAGCCGATCCTTGACATCGGCCTCCGAGGCCCCGACGACGGCGTTGAAGTTGGCCGAACGCACGATGGCATCGAAGTCGGTGCCCAGCTGCTCACAGTGCTGCGCAAGCACTTCCGACTTGTGGGCGAACGCCTCGGCTTCCGGCGCGAAGTTGGTGTACTGGGCGTATTTCGCCGCGATGCGCAAGGTCACCTTCTCGCCGCCGCCGGCGATCCACAGCGGAATTCCGTTGTCCTGCAGGGGCTTGGGGGCAACGATGGCGCCGTCCGCCTGGTAGTGCTTGCCGTCAAAGCTGACCGTGCCGTCGCGCCAGGCGGCACGCATTATCTGTACGCCCTCGTCCAGCCGAGCGAGCCTGACGCCGGCCGACGGGAAACCGTAACCGTAAGCGCGCCACTCATGTTCGTACCAGCCGCCGCCGATGCCCATCTGGATCCGCCCACCGGAAATGATGTCGGCGGTCGCCGCGACCTTGGCCAGGTACACCGGATTGCGGTAGCTCATCGCGGTGCACATCTGGCCGAGTTTGATCCGCGATGTGACCGCCGCGTAGGCGGCCATCAGCGACCACGCCTCGTGGGTGGCTTCGCCGGTGGGCACCGGGACGGTGTGGAAGTGGTCGTAGACCCAGAGCGAGTCCCATGCGCTGTTGTCGGCGTAGGTGGCCAGGTCGCGCATCACCGCCCAGTGCTGGTCCGGTTCGATGTCGACCAGATCCATTCGCCAACCTTGCGGGATGAAGAGACCGAAGCGCATAGCCACGGACTTTAGCCCGAAGGGCTCACAGCCGATCGATAACTCTCGCTCAGCTTCCGCCGACAACCCCACCACCCCGATTGCCACTG
This sequence comes from uncultured Actinomycetota bacterium, assembly GCA_963820045.1. Classification (GTDB taxonomy): domain Bacteria; phylum Actinomycetota; class Actinomycetes; order Mycobacteriales; family Mycobacteriaceae; genus Mycobacterium. Next base: position 135,116 of record CAWFYN010000003.1, on the reverse strand, counting down.
ACGACACCAATTTCGTCAACGACCAGGGCCAGACCTCGGGCGACATCTTCACGCAGAACGCCCGGGACCAGAGCACCGCATGACCCCGTCGGCCGACCGGCCACGAAAGGTTCGGCCCCGATAGCGATTTCCCGCAACTGCGGGCAGCAGCCCTGCAGGCCGCCGCTAGGCTTACCCCTCGTTAAGCAAGCGGGAGGTCATGATGCGGGTCCTCGTCTCTGGCGCCAGCATCGCCGGCCCGGTGCTGGCGTACTGGTTGACCCGTCATGGCTTCGACGTCACCGTCGTCGAGCGCGCGCCCACCCTGCGCAAGACCGGCGGCCACGCCGTCGACCTGTTCCGTCCCGCGATGGAGATTTCGGCGAACATGGGCGTCCTGCCCCAGATCGAAGCGCTCGCCACCGGAACGAACCGCATGACCCTGCATCGGGAGGGCCGGACGCGGCCCATCGCGATCGACCTCACCAAGATCTACGCCGCCACGTCGGATCGGCACGTGGAGATCATGCGCGACGACCTCAGCGAGATCTACTACGCCGCCGGGCGCGACGACGCGGAGTACCTGTTCGGCGACTCGATCACGGCGATCGATCATGACGGCGAGGTGACGTTCGAGCACGCTCCCGCCCGCCGGTTCGACGTCATCGTCGGCGCCGACGGGCTGCACTCCAATGTGCGGCAGCTGACCTTCGGCGAGGAAGCCAACCTCACCCGGTTCCTCGGCGGTTACCTGGCGGTGGTGTCGGCACCCAAGGCGCTGGCCGGCCGCGGCGAGATGACCTGCCACGTCGGCGTGGGCCGCCTGGCGGCCATCTACACCGCCGACCACCTGGACGACGCGCGCGCCGTCTTCCTGTTCCGCACCAAACGAGAACTCGACTGCGACCATCGGGATGCGTTGCGGCAGCGGGGGTTATTGCGCGACGCGTTCGCGAACATGCACGAGCAGGTGGACGGCTGGCTGGGCGAGATCGACCGCACGCCCGCGTTCTACTTCGATTCGATCAGCCAACTGCGGCTCGACAGATGGTCGCGCCGGCGCGTCACCCTCGCCGGCGACGCAGGATACTGCCCCGGACCCGCGGTGGGCGGCAGCACCAGCCTTGCGGTGCTCGGCGCCTACGTGCTGGCCGGTGAGCTCGCCCGGGCCGACGGCGACCACCTGCGCGCGTTCGCCGCCTACGAATTGGAGATGCGCGAACCGGTGCACCGCAGCCGGGCTTTCGCGCGCGGCGCCGCCAGGGGCATCATCCCCGGCTCGCGACTCGGGGTGTGGGCGTTGACCCGTGGCGCCCAACTGGTCTCGCTGTTGCCCGGGTCGCTGTCGCGGTCCTTGGCGAAGCTGAACGCGAAAGGCGTCCGGATGCACGATTCGATGCCGGTTCCCGACTACGGCGAAGACGACGTTTGACAACATGTCCCTGACCGTACGCGTGGGCCACGAAAGGAATGATCGCTGATGGAGCTGACCGGTGTGGGGATCTGGAGCAGTCAACTGCGCTACGGCGATCCGTCCGAATCCGCCGAGGCGGCAGCGGAATTGGACGAACTCGGCTTTCCGGCGCTGTGGATTCCCGACGTTGGCGGGCCGGTTTTCGACGCGGTCGGCAACCTGCTCGCCGCGACCAAGCGGACCGTGATCGCCACGGGGATCCTCAACCTGTGGATGCATTCGCCCGGCGACGTCGCTGATTCCTATGCGACACTGACCGCCGAACACGGGGACCGCTTCCTGCTGGGCATCGGCGTCAGCCACGCACCGCTGATCGATGCCGGCCAACCCGGGCGATACCGCAAACCGCTGGCGGCGACGGCGTCATTCTTGGACGGGCTGGATGCCGCATCGCGACCCGTCCCTTCCGGGCGACGGGTTCTTGCCGCGCTCGGCCCGAAGATGCTGGCCCTGGCCGCGACCCGCTCCCGCGGGGCGCACCCCTACCTGGTCACCCCCGACCACACCGCCTCCGCCCGTTCGACTTTGGGTGACGGACCCTTGCTGCTGCCGGAGCAGACGGTGATCCTGACCGATCATGCCGACGAGGCACGACGCATCGGAACCGACTGGCTGCGTGCGTATTTGGCATTGCCCAACTACGCCAACAACCTGCTGCGCAGCGGGTTCTCCGAAGACGATGTGGCGCAGGTGAGTGATCGGCTCTTCGACGCCATCATCGCGTGGGGCGACGAAGCGACGATCATGCGCAGGGTTGCCGAGCATCGTGCGGCCGGCGCCGACCACGTGTGCGTCCAGGTGCTGCTGGCCGACCCGAAGGTGTTCCCGCGCGAGCAATGGCGCCGGATCGCCGCGGCGTTGCCGTGAACTGACCGGCCGTCGCAGGCCCGGGATATCGCAAAAGACCCCGAAGACAAGCGCTCGGGGGCTTTTGCGATTGAGGACCTTAGCTCAGCGAGTCCGGCGGCAGGAAGCGGTCGCCGTACTTGGCGGCCAGCTCACGCGCCCGGGCCACGAAGGCTTCCTTGCCCGTACCGCCCGGGCCCGAGTAGCCGACGATGAACTGCGCGCTACCACCGGTGTACGGCGGGAAGCCGATGCCCATGATCGACCCGATGTTGGCGTCGGCCGTCGACGTCAACACGCCCTCGTCGAGGCACTTCTGGGTTTCCAGCGCCTCGGCGAACAGCATCCGGTCGATCATGTCCTGCAGCGGCGGCTGCGACGAACCGGACTTGAACGTCTCGCGCAGACCCGGCCACAACCCGGCGCGCTTACCGTCGACGTACTCGTAGAAGCCCGCACCCTTCAACCGCGACGGGCGGCCGATCTCGATCATCTTGTCCACCACCGCCTCGGCGGGGTGCGGGTCGTACTTGCCGCCGGCGTCCTCGACACCCTTGCGGGTGGCGGCCGCGATCTTGTGCATCAGCTCGAGGTTGAGCTCGTCGGACAGCTGCAGCGGCGGCGCCGGGTAGCCGGCCTGCGAACCCGCATGCTCGATCGACGCCGGCTCGACGCCCTCACCGAGCATGGCCAAAGCCTCGTTGACGAACGTTCCGATCACGCGGCTGGTGAAGAAGCCGCGGCTGTCGTTGACGACGATCGGGGTCTTGCCGATGGCCAGCGTGTAGTCGAACACCCGGGCCAGCGCCTCGTCAGAAGTCTTCTCGCCCTTGATGATTTCGACCAACGGCATCTTGTCGACCGGGGAGAAGAAGTGGATCCCGATGAAGTCCTCCTGCCGCTTGACGCCGGTCGCCAGACCGGTGATCGGCAGCGTCGAGGTGTTCGACCCGAGCAGCGCATTGGGTTCGACGATGTCCTCGATCTCCTGGAATACCTTGTGCTTGAGGTCCTGGCTCTCGAACACCGCCTCGATCACGAAGTCGACACCCTTGAAGTCGGCGGCGTCGGCCGTCGGCGTGATGCGACCCAGCAGCGCCTTGCTCTTCTCCTCGGTCGTCTTGCCGCGTTGAAGTGCCTTGGCCTCAAGCTTCTCCGAGTAGCCCTTGCCCTTCTCCGCGGCCTCGATGCTGACGTCCTTGAGCACCACGTCGAATCCGGCCTTGGCCGACACGTAGGCGATGCCGGCGCCCATCATGCCCGCGCCCAGCACACCGATCTTGTTGATCTTGACCGGCTCGATGCCGTCGGGACGTGAGCCGCCGCCGTTGATGTGCTGCAGGTCGAAGAAGAACGCCTGGATCATGTTCTTGGCGACCTGGCCGGTGACCAGAGAAGTGAAGTAGCGGCTCTCGATGCGGCTGGCGGTGTCGAAGTCCACCTGCGCGCCCTCGACGGCCGCGTCCAGGATGGCCCGCGGCGCCGGCATCGGCGCACCCTTGAGCTGCTTCTTCAGCAGCGCCGGGAAGGACGGCAGGATGCCGGCCAGCGCGGGGCTGGACGGGGTGCCGCCGGGCATCTTGTAGCCCTTGGCATCCCACGGCTGCGTGTGCGAGTCGGGGTTGGCCTTGATCCACGCCTTCGCGGCGGGCACCAATTCCTCGACCGAGCCGACGAGCTCGTCGACAAGCCCGATCTCCTTCGCCTTGTCCGGCTTGAACCGGGTGCCCTGCGACAGCACGTTCATGAACGCATTCTGGATGCCGAACATCCGCACGGTGCGGGCGACGCCGCCACCACCGGGCAGCAGGCCCAGCGTCACCTCGGGGAAGCCCACCACCAGGCCCTTGACGTCCGCGGCGATGCGGTGGTGGCAGGCCAGCGCGATCTCCAGGCCGCCGCCGAGCGCGGCGCCGTTGATGGCGGCCACCACCGGCTTGCCCAGGGTCTCCAGGGCACGCAGGTCCCGCTTGACCGATTCCACCGTGTCGAACGCCTCGCCGGCGTTCTCCGGGCCGAGCTTGATCATGCCCTTCAGGTCGCCGCCGGCGAAGAACGTCTTCTTGGCGCTGGCGATGACCACGCCGGTGACCGAATCCTTCTCCGCGACAAGGCGTTCCACCGCGTTGTGCATGGACTCGGCATAGTGCTCGTTCATCACGTTGGCCGACCCGGTCGGGTCGTCCAGCGTCAGCGTGACGATGCCATCGGCATCCTTGTCCCAAGCAATGGTGTTCTCTGCCATGGTCTTAAACCCTCTCGATGATGGTGGCGACGCCCATGCCGCCGCCGATGCACAGCGTGATCAGCGCGCGACGCGCGTTGCGGCGCTCGAGCTCGTCGACCATGGTGCCGGTGATCATGGCGCCGGTGGCGCCCAGCGGGTGGCCCATCGCGATGGCGCCACCGTTGACGTTCAGCTTCTCGTCGGGGATGCCCAGGTCCTTCTGGAACTTCAGCACCACCGACGCGAACGCCTCGTTCAGCTCGAACAGGTCGATGTCGTCGACGGTCAGCCCCGCGCGGTCGAGCACCTTGCGCGTGGCCGGGGTCGGGCCGGTCAGCATGATGACCGGGTCGGCACCACTGGTCGCCGTGGCGACGATGCGGGCGCGCGGGGTCAAACCCTGCGACGTGCCCGCCTTCTCCGAGCCGACCAGCACCAGCGCGGCGCCGTCCACGATGCCCGAGCTGTTACCGCCGGTGTGCACGTGGTTGATCTTTTCGACCCAGTGGTACTTCGTCAGCGCCACGTCGTCGAAGCCGCCCATCTCACCGATGCCGTCGAAGGCCGTCTTGAGCTTGGCCAGGCCCTCCATCGTGGTGTCGGGCCGCATGTGCTCGTCGTGGTCGAGGATGACCAGACCGTTCTGGTCGCGCACCGGCACGACCGACTTGGCGAAGTAGCCACCCGACCACGCCTCGGCGGCCTTCTGCTGCGAGCGCAGGGCGTAGGCGTCGACGTCATCGCGGGAGAAGCCCTCGATGGTGGCGATCAGGTCGGCGCCGATGCCCTGCGGCACGAAGCCGATCTGGTAGTTGGTCTCGGGGTCGGTCGCCCAGGCACCGCCGTCGGAGCCCATCGGCACGCGGCTCATCGACTCCACACCGCCGGCCAGTACCAGGTCGTCCCAGCCGGAGCGGACCTTCTGGGCGGCGGTGTTGACGGCCTCCAGGCCCGAGGCGCAGAACCGGTTGAGCTGCACGCCGCCCGTCGTCTCGGGCAGCCCCGCGGCCAGCACCGCGGTCCGGGCGATGTCGCCGCCCTGGTCACCGACCGGCGACACGACGCCCAGGATCATGTCGCTGATCAGGTTCTCGTCCAGGTCGGGGTTGCGCCTGCGCAGCTCGTCGACCAGCCCGACGACCAGGTTCAGCGGCTTCACCTCGTTCAGCGAGCCGTTCTTTTGCTTGCCCCGCGGCGTGCGGATGGCCTCATAAATGAAGGCTTCTTCGGACATGTCGAGTTCCTCTTCGCAAGTGGGTTTCGGATCCGTATTAAAGGTAGGTCCGGATACCGCACCCTAACAAAGTGCCCGTCCAACCTGTTGGTTGGGCCGATTGCCACTGGTCAGCTCCACTGCCGCCCCTCGCATTCGAGTGTGCGGCTAGCTGCACACTCGCCGCCGAACGTGCGGCCACGCGCACACTCGGGCATTCATGCGCCCTAAGCTCGACCAGCATGACGGTGTCGCGGCTGCGCCCGTACGCGACCACGGTGTTCGCCGAGATGTCGGCGCTCGCCGCGCGGGTCGGTGCGGTCAACCTCGGTCAGGGGTTCCCCGACGAGGACGGGCCTGCGGCGATGTTGAAGGCCGCCCAAGATGCCATCGCCGAGGGGAACAACCAATACCCGCCGGGAATGGGTATCGCGCCGCTGCGGCACGCCATCGCCGCCCAGCGGCAGCGGCACTTCGGCATCGAGTACGACCCCGAAACCGAGGTGCTGGTGACGGTCGGGGCGACCGAGGCCATCGCCTCCGCGGTGATCGGTCTGATCGAGCCCGGGTCGGAGGTCCTGCTCATCGAGCCGTTCTACGACTCGTATTCGCCGGTGGTGGCGATGGCCGGGGCGCACCGGGTGGCCGTGCCCCTGGTCCCGCATGGCCGCGGCTTCGCCTTGGACGCCGACGCACTGCGCCGGGCGGTGACGCCACGCACCCGCGCGCTGATCGTCAACTCGCCGCACAACCCGACCGGCACGGTGCTCGGCGCAGCCGAGCTGACGGCCATCGCGGAGGTCGCGGTCGCCGCCGACCTCCTGGTGATCACCGACGAGGTATACGAGCACCTGGTGTTTGACGGTCCCGAAGGCAGAAGCCATCTGCCGCTGGCCGCCTTCGACGGCATGGCCGAGCGGACGATCACCATCTCCAGCGCGGCCAAGATGTTCAACTGCACCGGCTGGAAGATCGGATGGGCTTGCGGCCCAGCGCAACTCATCGCCGGGGTGCGTGCGGCAAAGCAGTATCTGAGCTACGTCGGCGGCGCGCCGTTCCAGCCGGCGGTGGCCCTGGCGCTGGACACCGAGGACGCGTGGGTGGCCGAGCTGCGCAACGCTTTGCAGGCCCGCCGCGACCGGTTGGCCGCCGGGCTGTCCGAGATCGGCTTCGATGTGCACGACAGCGCCGGGACTTACTTCCTGTGCGCCGACCCACGCCCCCTGGGCTATGACGACAGCACCGCGTTCTGTGCGGCACTGCCGGAGAAGGCGGGGGTGGCCGCCATTCCGCTGTCGCCATTCTGCGATCCGGCGGCCCCGCACGCCTCGGCGCAAGCCAAGGTGTGGAATCACCTGGTGCGCTTCACCTTCTGCAAACGCGACGACACCCTTGACGAGGCGATCAGGCGGCTGGCCGTCCTGCGCTGACCGCCCGGCTACCCCGCCGGGCCGAAGCCCTCGATCACGCGCTGACGCAGACCTTCCAGCGCGGCATGGAGGATCTTCTTGCGGGCCCGGTTCACCCAGAACTCCGGCAGCGGCGCCCACGGTTCGACCGTGATGGTGAAGCGCACCCGGGTCTTGTCGTCACTCACGCGGCTCAGGTTGTACTCCCCGTGCTGGCCGTGTTGCTGGCCGGTCTTGGCAGCGTCCCACACCATCCAGTCCGGCCCCCAGTGGTATTCGAGCAGTTCCGTGTCGTGGATGCCGGTCACCGCGATGGTGACCCGCACGTGGTGCGGTCGCCCGTCGGGGTGCTTGTCGACGACTTCGACCCGCTTGTGCACCGACGACCACGAGGGCACGGCGTCCATGTCGGCCAGCGCCTCCATGATCACTCCCGGAGGCGCGTCAATGACGATTTCCGACGATGCTTGAACGGCCACTGCTCTTAAGTTAGCAATCGCTTCGCCGATGGCGAAGGAGAAATAAGGGACCGGCGGACTATTCAGGGTCGGCTGAACCGTTGACACGCTTTATCAATTCGCACAATCCCTTTACCGCTGCGTCAAGAACGCTTTCGCTGGCGCGCCGGACGATGAAGGCGGGCATGGGCCGGCCGGGTTCGACCGTGACATCGAAGCGCACCCGGGTCTTGTCGAGACCCTCGGGTTTGAGGTTGTACTCGACATGCTGACCGTGCTGCTGGGAAGTCCCTTTGGCGTCATAGACAACCCAATCGGGACCCCAGTGATATTCCAGGACCTCTTTGTCGACGAGCCCCAGAATCTTGATGATGGTTTTGACGTGGTGGGGTCGACCGTCGGGATAACGGTCGATCACTTCGATGTGTTTGTGTAGTGGAGACCACGATGCCAGCACGCCGACATCTGTCAGCGCCTCCATGACCACTTCTGGCGGCGCGTCGACGACAAATTCGCGTGATGCTTTTACGGCCACTGAGCCCAACCTAGCAAGGCCGGCCCGCCCGCGGGCCGGTTCAGCGTAAAACGCTGGCTACCAGTCGATTTCGACAAGCGGTGTGGTGGCCGCAGGCGGTCGCCCGACCGGTGCGGCCGGGGTGCGCGAGAAGCGCGGACCGGGCGCGGCCTGGTCGACGCCGTGGGCGGTGATCACCGTGGACCGTGTCCTCAAGTGCCCGTCGGCCGCCGCTTCGCCCCACGTCAGCACCGGTGTGACGCACGCGTCGGTACCGGCGAAAATGGTGCTCCACTCGTCACGGGTCCGGCCGGCGAACCGCTTCGCGAATAGGTCGTACATCTGCGGGTAGGACCCGATGTCGAGCTGGCCGGGCACCTCCTCGGGCGACAGACCTAGTCCGGTCAGCAATGCCGCGAAGAATTGCGGCTCGATGGCGCCCACGGCCATGTACTTGCCGTCGGCGGTCTCATAGCAGCGATAGAACGGGGCGCCGCCGTCGAGCAGGAACGATTCGCGCCGGTCGCGCAGCGCCCCAGTCGACTTCATGGTCCACATCATCTGGGCGAGCAGGCTGACGCCGTCCACCATCGCCGCGTCGATGACCTGACCCTTGCCCGAACGTTCCCGCTCGTACAGCGCGACCGCGATCCCGAGCAGCACCAGCATCGAACCGCCGCCGAAGTCGGCGACCAGGTTCAGCGGCGGCATCGGAGGCCGGTCGGCATAGCCGAACGCGGACAGCGCCCCGGTCTGCGACAGGTAATTGATGTCGTGGCCCGCCGTGTGGGCCAGCGGCCCGTCCTGCCCCCAGCCGGTGATCCGCGCGAAGATCAGTCGCGGATTGACCGCCGCGCACTCTTCGGGACCGACGCCGAGTCGCTCGCAGGTGCCGGGCCGGAAACAATCCAGCAGCACGTCGGCTTTGGCGGCGAGATCGAGCAGCGCCTGGGGCTGCGCCTTGACGTCCAGGTCGACGATCCGCTTCCCGCGGTGCAGCAGATCGCGGTCCTCGGGCGGCATGATCACGCCTGCTTGGTGACGACCCGCTTCGCCCGGCTGCGCCGCGCTTGCGATCGCCACGCCGGGGCGCCGCACTCGGACCACGTCGGCCCCGAGGTCGGCGAGCATCATCCCCGCGTGCGGCCCGGGTCCGATCCCGCCGAGCTCGATCACCTTCACCCCGGCCAGGGGCCCGCCCGCGCCCACGCGACTAGTTGCCCTTCTTCACCTTCAGCACCCGCTCCCGCAGCGCCTTGGTCGCGGAATCGATCGTCCCCTTCACGGCACGTTTGAGGACGAAGCCCGGCAGCGGAACGTTCGGGTCCGCGAGAAGCTCGAATTTGACCAGGGTCTCAGATCCCTTCGGCACCAGGGTGTACTTCCCGTCTTGCGCCTTCTGCTGAGAGGAGCTGACCAGCGTCCAGCTCACCTCGTTGGCCGCCCAGGTGTAGGCCACCACCTGTTCGTCGGTGATCCCGGCGACCTTCACCTTCATCCGCACTTGGCTGGGCCGGCCGTCGGCGCCGGTCGAGAGGATCTCCGCACTCTGATGCGGTTCAGACCATTCGGGCATCGCTTGGAAATCGGCGATGACGTCCAGAATCTCCTCCGGACTGGCTTCGATGACGATGTCGCGGGATTCTTTGAGTGCCATGGCCCGCACAATAGGCGAAACGGCGTCCCGTCCGGAACAGATTCGACCGAGGTACCGTCGTGCTTGTGACTGACGCCGCGACCGAGCCCGGCTACACCGTCGGTGACTACCTGCTGGATCGCCTCGCCGAACTCGGCGTCACCGAGATCTTCGGTGTTCCCGGCGACTACAACCTGGAGTTCCTCGACCACGTCGTTGCCCATCGCAGCATCCGCTGGGTGGGCAACGCCAACGAGCTCAATGCCGGCTACGCCGCCGACGGGTACGGGCGGCTGCGCGGAATGTCCGCCGTGGTAACGACTTTCGGTGTGGGTGAACTGTCGGCGGCCAACGCCATCGCCGGCAGCTACGCCGAGCAGGTGCCCGTCGTCCACATCGTCGGCGGCCCCTCGAAAGACGCCCAGGGCACCCGGCGCGCGCTGCACCATTCGCTGGGTGACGGAGACTTCGAGCACTTCTTGCGGGTGAGCCGCGAGATCACCTGTGCCCAAGCCAACCTGATGCCCGCGACCGCACGCCGGGAGATCGACCGGGTGCTGTCCGAGGTGCGCGAACAGAAGCGGCCCGGTTACATCCTGCTGTCCACCGATGTGGCCCGCTTTCCCACCGAACCGCCCGGGGACCCGCTACCCCGCTACACCGGCGGCACCAGCCCGCGCGCGCTGTCGCTGTTCGTCGAGGCCGCCTCCGATCTCATCGCCGACCACCAGCTGACCGTGCTGGCCGACTTGCTGGTGCACCGGCTGCAGGTGGTCAAGGAACTCGAGGCGCTGCTGGCGGCCGATGTGGTGCCCTACGCGACGCTGATGTGGGGCAAGAGCCTGCTGGACGAAAGCTCACCCAACTACCTGGGGATCTACGCCGGGTCGGCCAGTGCCCCGGCGGTGCGCGCCGCGATCGAGGAGGCACCGGTTCTGGTGACCGCAGGCGTGGTGTTCACCGACATGGTGAGCGGCTTCTTCAGCCAGCGGATCGATCCGGCGCGGACCATCGATGTCGCGCAATACCAAAGCAGTGTGGCCGGCGAGGTCTTCGCGCCGCTGGAGATGGGCGCCGCGCTGGAGGCGCTGGCCACCATCCTGGCCCGGCGCCGGATCACGTCACCGGCCGTCGCGTCGCCGCCCGCCGACGCCCCGCCCCCACCCCCGCCGCGCGATCAACCGCTGACGCAAGAGATGCTGTGGGACCGCCTGTGCGCAGCCCTCACGCCCGGCAACGTGGTCCTCGCCGACCAGGGCACCTCCTTTTACGGCATGGCCGACCACCGCTTGCCCCAGGGCGTGACCTTCATCGGCCAACCACTTTGGGGCTCAATCGGTTACACGTTGCCCGCGGCGCTGGGCGCGGGGGTGGCGCATCCGGACCGCCGGACCGTGCTGCTGATCGGCGACGGTGCCGCGCAGCTGACGGTCCAAGAGCTCGGCAACTTCTCGCGGGAAGGGCTGTCGCCGGTCATCGTGGTGGTCAACAACGATGGCTACACCGTCGAACGGGCGATCCACGGAGAGACGGCGCCCTACAACGACATCGTCAATTGGAAGTGGACGGACGTCCCCAGCGCGCTCGGGGTGGCCAACCACCTGGCGTTCCGGGTGCAGACCTACGGCGAGCTCGACGACGCGTTGACCGCCGCGGCGCGGCACCGAGACAGCATGGTGCTCGTCGAGGTGGTCTTGCCGCGGCTCGAAATCCCGCCGCTGCTGGTCGAACTCGTCCAGCCGATGTCGCCGGACGGCAGCGTTCGCCGCTAGCGCGCCCGCATCAACCGGGCCCGGAGCGAGTCGGTGCGCCGTTCGGGTCCGATGATCGCAATATCGCCTGGACCGTTCGCCGGCAGCGCCCGCAGTCGGCGCCTGCCCCGCAGGCGTGGGCGACATCCTTGGTCGTGCAGGCCCCGGCTTCGATCGCCTCGGTCACCGTTTGGCTGGTGACTCCGTTACACAGGCACACGAACATTCCAGGCGACCGCTCAGTCCGCCTCGATGCGCATCATGTTGGTGAATCGGCCGACGAAAATGGGCGGGTACGGCCCCACCCCGGCACCGGACATCCACTCCGCCGCAGCGTCGGGATGGTCGATCCATTGCCGCGCGCTCTCTTCGTCGGGCAACTCCGACATGATCAGGACCTCGTGCTCATCGTCGAAGGCTTGGAAAATCCAGGTCTTGCGGATGCCGGCGGCGCCGAATCTGTCTATGGCCGAGGCGACTTCGGCGGTGAGGGCGGCCACGTCGTGGACGGAGGCAATCGTGACGACCACGACGCCGGGCGCCTCCGGAGTCGCGATGGGTGCCGGAACGAACCGGTCGACGATCTCGCCGGCGAAGACCGCGGGAATGTCGTCGACGCCGGCCGCGTCGAACCAGTCGAAGAAGATCCGCGAGCGCAGCAGCTCCACGATCGGCTCGCGGCTGTGGACTCCGATCATCACCAGCACGCGGCCGTAGTCGTGGGTCGACGTGTAGACCAGGACGTGGTGGGCGCCGATGTCGGCCAGCGCCGCCTTCCTGCGCTCGAGCAGCGGCCATACCCGGCTGGGATCCGGGACGCGGTAGTCCGATGCGATCACCATCGAATGAATGTCGCCGTCACTCAACGGAGTAAATCCTTCATCACTTTTCCGGTGGCATTGAGCGGCAGCTCGCCGAGAAACTCGATGAATCTCGGCGCTTTGAATCCAGCCATCCGCTCCCGGCACCATATCAGCAGGTCATCCTCGGACACCTGCGTTTTCGCCACGACAAAGGCCTTGCCCACCTGGCCGAGGCGATCATCGGGAATCCCGATGACGGCGGCTTGGGCCACCGCCGGATGCTCCAGTAGATAGCCCTCGATCTCCGCCGGGTAGGCGTTGAACCCGCCCACGATGAACATGTCCTTCTTGCGCCCGTCGATCCGCAGCCGACCCGCCGCATCGAGGCGACCCAGATCACCGGTGTGCAACCAGCCGTCCGCGTCGATCGCCGTAGCGGTGCCCTCCGGGTCATCCAGGTACCCCTGCATGACGCCGTAGCCGCGGACCAGCACTTCGCCGTCGTCGGCGATGCGCACCTCGACCCCTTCGCACGGCCGGCCCGCCGTGGTGGCGACATCCTCGAAAGAGTCGCCCGGCCGCGACAGCGTGACGTTGCCCGCCTCGGTGAGCCCGTACCCGGTCATCAACGTCTGGAACGGCAATTCGCCATGTATGCGACGGACCAGTTCGACGGGGATGTCGGCGGCGCCGGTCACGCCCGCCCGCAACGTCGACAGCTTGGCTTTGTCGCGAACCGTCAGCAGCGAGTGGTACAGCGTCGGCGGCCCGGGCAACATCGTGACGCGTTCGCGTTCAATGAGATTCACCACCGTGTCGACGTCGAAAACCGCGACCGGCAGCATCGTCGCGCCGCGCAGAAACGACGTGACGAGCCCCGCCTTCAGGCCGAACGTGTGAAAGTACGGATTGATCTGCAAATAGCGGTCGCCCGCGCGCAGATCCGCGAGCGTCGCCCATTCCTCGTACATCCGCAGTGTCTGGCGGTGATTCATCATCGCGCCCTTCGGGCGACCGGTCGTGCCCGAGGTGAAGATGACGTCGGCGATGTCGGTGCCGCTCACCGCCCGCTCGAACGGAGAACCGCCGGTGAGGAAGTCGGACTTCAGATCGATGACCGGAATTCCGGGTGGCGCCGTGTAATCCTGCCCCAGAAATCCCTTCTGCACCAGGACGGCCTTCGCCTTGCTGCGGGTGATGATGTCGCCCGCTTCGTCGGTCTTGAACCGCGTGTTGACCGGGACCAGCACGCCGCCCGCGGTGAGCAGCCCGAACGCCGCGATGATCCACTCCGCCGAGTTGGGCGCCCAAATCGCGACCCGGTCGCCCTTCCCGACCCCGACGTCAGCGAAGGCGCCTGCGGCGCAACGGATTCGCTCGACCACTTCGGCGAAGGTGAAGCGCAGCGGACCGTCCACGATCGCTTCCGCGTCGCCGAACCGGTCCGCCGCGCTCAAGACCATCTCGGGGATGGTCTGCCAGTTTGGCTGGTCCGTCACACCGTGACGAGCCGACCGAGGTTGCCGCCCATGATCTTTGCCTGGTCGTCGGCGGACAGGTGCGACAGCGCGTTGACGTAGAAGGTCGGCTCCGCCAGCCCTTCCGGGTGCGGCCAGTCCGAGCCGTACAGCACCTGATCCACGCCGACGAGGTTGACCAGATCGTCGATGCCATCCTCGAAGAACGGGCTGACGTGGATCCGGTTCTTGACCATCTCGACGGGGTCGCTCGGGAAAACTTCCGGGGCCTTCCGGAAGACCTCGGCCAGGCCGTCCAGCAACGGGGTCATCCACTTCGAACCGGCCTCGACGATCGCGACCTTCAGCTTGGGATGGCGGTAGAGCGCGCCGTGGATCACCCATGAACCCACCGAGTCCTGGATCGGCCGCCACTCGTTGAGGATGCCCATCGCATTGGTCTGGAACGGCAGCATCTCCTGGTCGGCACCGTCCCACTCGGAGGTGTACCGGGAGTAGCCACTGTCGCTGGAGTGCATGCCGACCAGCACGTCGTGCTCGACGACCCGCTCCCAGAACGGGTCGAACTCGGGCACCGCGAACGACCGCGGGCCACGAAATCCGGGGACCGGCGCCGGGCGGACCAGGATGCAACGCGCACCGCGCTTGACCGCCCATTCCAGCTCCTCGATCGCCTTCTCGACGATCGGCAGGGTGATGACCGGGGTGGTGAAGATCCGGTTCTGGTAGTTGAAGCCCCAGACCTCGTCGAGCCACTCGTTCAGCGCATGGATCAGGACGTGGATGGCGACCGGGTCGTCGCGCAACCGCTCCTCGAGCAGGCTGGCCAGCGTCGGGAACATCAGGGTGCGGTCCAGGCCCAGCTCGTTCATCTTTTCCAGGCGCGGGCCGGGCTCGAAGAACGCCGGGATCGCGCGCATCGGCTCACCGAACAGCTCGCGCTTGGTCTTGCCGTCGGGGTTGCCGAACTTGAAGTACTCCTCCCAGGCGCCCGGTCGGGCGACGACCTCGAAGGTCGGGTTGGGAATGTAGTTGCTGATGTGGCCGCGGATCGCGATCTTGGTGCGCCCGTTGACCTGCACGTACTGAACGAAGTCCTTGTACTCCTTGGGCAGGAACTTGGTCAGCGCCTCCGGCGGCTCGTAGAGATGGTTATCCGCATCAAAGATTGGAAACGGGACGTCTTCCCGATGCGACAACTGACCCATGGAATCCTCCTTCGCAATTTTTGAGAATTGTATTCTCTATGGGTAGCAAGTTGCAACGCCCCGGCCCCTCCTCGGTTCGGCGCCGGTCAGCACGTGACGACGATTTTGAACCTGGCGGTCGCCGGTTCACTTGGTTTGTCGGCCTGGTAGCCATTGGCGGTGCCGCTGATGGTGAATTTGTCACCACTCATGCTCATGTCGGCGTTGCCGCCGTCACCCCTGGAGTACATCCCGCTGAACCCGCCCAGGTTCTGGATGTGCACGGATTCGGCCGTCGCGGGTTGCGCACCCTCGTCGATGATGACCTTGGCGCCGGCAAAATCGCCGCCGATGTCGATCATCCGAGTCCACTGCAACTGACCGCACTTTACGATGTGGAAAGTCCGATCGTTACCATTGACGGTCACGGATGCCGTGCTCGAGAGTTGGCTCGGTGGCCGCGACGTGCACGCGCCGAGTGCAGTGACGGCGAGTGCCGCCACCGCTGTTGCCGCGATTCGATCCCGCACAGCTACCCCCATCTCCGCTGTCGACGGCTCTTCGGCCTGCAGCGATGATGTTATTCTCGCACTAAGAGAATGCCAATATCGTCTGTTCTCGCCCAAGGAGCAATGACGCATGGTGGACCTGGAGATCGACGACGGGTTGGCGGTGCTGACCATCGATCGACCTCACGCGCGCAATGCCATTGCGCTGGACACGATCCAGCAGCTGGAACAGGCACTCGATGCGGCGTCTGGCGCCAAAACCCTGGTGATCAAGGGCGCGGGTGATCGGGCTTTCGTATCCGGCGGTGACCTCAAGGAGCTGCGCGCGCTGCGGACCGAGGAGGACGCCGCGGCGATGGCCAAGCGAATGCGGGCGATCTGCGATCAGCTTGCCAGCTTCCCGGCTCCGGTGATCGCGGCGCTGAACGGCCACGCCTTCGGTGGTGGCGCCGAAGTCGCCGTGGCCGCCGACATCCGGCTGGCCGCCGACGACATCAAGATCGCCTTCAATCAGGTGGAGCTGGCGATCATGCCCGCCTGGGGCGGCGCCGAGCGGCTGGCCAAGCTCGTCGGAAAGAGCCGCGCGTTGTTGTTGGCCGGCACCGGAACCGCCCTCACCGCGGACGAGGCCGAGCGGGTCGGCTTGGTGGACCGGGTATTTCCCCGCGCCTCGTTCGACGAAGGATGGCGGTCCGTCGCAAGGTCGCTGGCCCGCCACCCGGCGACGGAGATAAAGCGCGTAATCAGCGGAGTTTCTTCAGACGAAGCGATAGCATCCTTTGCGCGGCTGTGGGTTGCCGACGCACACTGGCGGGCCGCAGAGCGGGTGATGAACCGCAACACCAAACCGCGCCCGGCAGCCGGAGGAGTGGCATGACCATCAATATGAAGACAGTGATCGGCTTCGGCTCCATCGTGTCATCGGCGTTTCTATTAGCGGCAGCGGGTGTGCTGGTGGGAAGCGGGCGGGCCCAAGCTGATGACCCGGTCATGCATCACGTCAAGTACACGGTCAGCGCACAGAATCCGATCTACACCGACATCTATTACCTGGACCAACAGCCGGCAAAATTCTCCGACTACAGCCACAACCCTTATTCGTTCACACCCCACGTTGACGTCGATCTCGGCCCGGGCAAGCCGTGGAGCTTCGATGTCGACTTGTCGGACCCCGACGACTACGCGATGGTCGTGGCGAGCACGGGCACGGAGCCCGGCACGCCCGGCCTTCACTGTGATCTGGCGGTCGACGGGACAGTCGTCGTATCCAAGGACGGCCCCAAGGGAGTGCTCTGCTCGCTGCGCAACTGGTGAACCACCCAGGCCGGGGCCATACCCGCGATGGGTTGCGGCTCGCCTTCCAGGCGGCGCAGGTGACTCTCGACCAGCTCCATAGTCTCGGCGTGGCCGCCGGACATGCCGATAGACTGCTCGAGCACCAGCATTCGCGACAGACTGGTCATCAGGACCGTCCAGACCACCGGCGGCATGTCGCTGCTGTCCTCGCCGTAGCGCCGCAGCGCGGCCGCCACCGCTTGGCGCTGCTCCTCGCGGAAACGCTCAGCGTAGTAAGCGATTTCGGCTCGCATTTCCTTGCGATGATTCGCCAGCGCCATGAATTCCATCGAGATGCGGGTGAATGCGGGATCCGTGCCGAATCGCCACAGCGCCCACAACGGCTGAGGCGATTGCAGCGCTTCGGCCTGGAACCGTAGGCCCTCCTCGGCTCGGCGCCGAAAGACTTCGAGGAACAGGTCCTCCATGGTGCGGAAGTAGTAGTGCACCAACTGGGGCTTCAGCCCGGCCTTGCCGGCGAGCCGGCGCGAGGTCACCGCGGCATAACCCTCTTCGAGCATCAGACGTTCGGCCGCGTCCAGCAGCAGGCCGCGATTCTTCGCGTCCGGCGCTCCGATCCTGCGGGCGGCCCCGGAAGCAGATGTCATGCCTTCGCTCCGTACTCTCGACGCCTTCCCCGACGTTCCAGTATCGACCATGCCAGATGGTAGCCACGCCCGCGTCGGCACGGCGTTGCGACCTTGACCCTGACATTACCGTCATGCTAAGCAGGTGCTCAGCAGATTTTTCGATCTCGAAATCACCGCGGCTGTCCGTTTGCCGCCGAAATACCACCGGTAACCCAGCCCAGGAAGACGCAATCCGATGAGCACCTACGACTCGATCGACTTCTTCACCGATCCGTCACTGGTCCCAGATCCGCACCCTTACTTCGACTACCTCCGCAGTCGGAACCCGGTGCTGCGCCTGCCGCACTATGGCGTCGTCGCGATCACCGGCTACGAAGAAGCCACCGAGATCTACAAGGATCCAGACACGTTCTCCAACATCGTCGCGCTCGGCGGGCCCTTCCCTCCGCTCCCCTTTGCGCCCGAAGGCGAAGACATCAGCGCACAGATCGATGCGCACCGCAGTTCCTTCCCGATGAACGAGCACATGGTCACGATGGATCCGCCGGACCACACCAAGGCACGATCGGTGCTGGCGAAGCTGCTGACTCCGAGCCGGCTGAAGCAGAACGAGGAGTTCATGTGGCGCCTCGCCGACCGTCAGCTCGACGAGTTCCTGCACAACGGCGCGTGCGAGTTCATCGCCGAATATTCAAAGCCGTTCGCCACCTTGGTGATCGCCGACCTGCTCGGCGTGCCGGAGGAGGATCACAAGGATTTCCGCAGCGTCCTGGGAGCCGACCGTCCCGGCGCCCGGGTCGGCGCACTCGATCACCAGTCGGTCGGCATCAACCCGCTGGAGTGGCTCGACGACAAGTTCTGCAACTACATCGAGGATCGGCGGCGCGAACCGCGCAGCGACGTGCTGACCTTCCTGGCCGAAGCGAAGTATCCGGACGGATCGACACCCGAGGTGATCGAGGTGGTTCGTTCGGCCACCTTCCTTTTCGCCGCCGGCCAGGAAACGACGGCCAAGCTGCTCAGCGCCGCGCTGCAGGTGATCGGCGACCGGCCCGACATCCAGCAGCAGCTGCGTGAGGACCGCAGCCTCATCCCGGCGTTCATCGAAGAATCTCTGCGCATGGACAGCCCGGTCAAGAGCGACTGCCGGTTGGCCCGTAGGGCCACCAGCATTGGCGGGGTCGACATCGCCCCGGGCACCGTGGTGATGGTGCTGCCGGGTGCCGCCAACCGCGACCCACGCCGGTTCGAAAAGCCGCACGAATTCGACATCCGCCGCAAGAACGTCCGCGAACACATGGCGTTTGCCCGCGGCGTGCACTCGTGCCCCGGCGGGCCGCTCGCCCGGGTCGAGGGGCGTGTCTCGATCGAACGGATCCTGGACCGGATGGCGCACATCGAAATCGACGAAGCCCATCACGGGCCGGCCGCGGAACGTCGCTACAACTATGAGCCGACCTACATCTTGCGGGGCCTCAGTGAACTGCACCTGTCGTTCACCACCGCGGACGCGGTCGCGCCCGTGGCTTAGAAACGCTTCGCGCGCGACAGCGCTACCGGATCTGCGTACCGACGAAGTAGCAGCCGAGCAAGGCGACGGCCATCAGCACCACCCACCCGTCGATGAGCCGGCACAGCAAGACCGGAGCGTTTCGCACCTCCATGAACTCGCGAAAAATGATGCGCACCTTGATGAGTGCGATCACGATGACGCTCGACGTCACCACCGCACTGGACTTCGGCGACCCGGCATAACCCCCGGCGAAGTGATCAATCCACAGGTAGCCGAGAGTAAGGGCCGCCAGGATCGTCCATACCACCAGCAGTCGTTTGTTGAATTTGATCCTGATCACCTCACCACGTAGAGCAGCGCAAAGATGAGCACCCACAGGAAATCAACGGTGTGCCAGTAGGTAGCGCAGGTTTCGACGAGCTGTTGGGATTCCTGGGATCCGTGCGCTTTTCGCGCCGTTTCGCGAAGTTGGTAGACCACGACGCCGAGCGCAACGAAGCCGATCAGCAGGTGCACGAAGTGGATGCCGGTGAGAAAGAAGTAGTAGGTGAAAAAGTCGTTGCTGTCCAACCCGTTTCCCGCGCCGACCAAGCGGGCCCACTCGAACACCTTGAAAAACAGGAACACTGCGGCGAACGCGGCCGTAATGAACACGTCTCGCAACGCCGCTCGATAAGCGCCGGCACGGGCCGACTGGACACACCGCGCCACCGACCACGAGCTCAACAGCAAGACAAGGGTGTTGAAAACCCCGACACGCAGGTCCAGTTGCGCCTGCGCATGCAGAAAGAGCTCAGGGCTGTGGGCGCGATAGAACAGGTAAAAGCCGAAATATGCCGTAAAAACCAGCGTCTCGAACAGCACGAAGGCCCACATGTCCGGCTGGCCCGGCACGAATCGGGCACGATTACCAGTTTCGCTGAGTTGCGACATCAGGCCGCCGCCGTGACGTCGGCTCGGTCGGCTCTCCGTTTCCGCGGCAGGTCGGGCAGCGGCCCGGTGCCGAAGTCTTCGCGGCGGACCATTTGAAACAGCATGACGATGAAAGTGACTTGATAGATACCGAACACGACCATGTCCAGCCACCAAGCGATCTGACCGTTCCAGGCCAAAACACCCCGCCGGAAGATCCAGCAGGGCGATACAACGACCTCGGTCAGCGCGTTGCACAGGTTGAGATAGCCGAACCACTTGGGGAAGACCCGATTCTTGTCGAGCAGAATCGTGACCATCCAGATCAGCGACCCGATCAGGAACACCCCCATGGTCCCGTCGAAAGACAAGAAGGCGAAGTCATAGAGCCAACCGATCGCTTCCGGGTCGCGTTCGGGTCGCAGGGTCCCGACGATCAGTGCGATACACAGCAGCAGCATGCCGGGAACCGCACTGAGCGAGTAAATGATCAGATACGAATAGCCGAACGCGCGGCTGACGGACATGCGTCGCATCGAATACGCGATGAGGGCATTGTTGATCGCGATCATGCCGCTGATGGCGAAGATGACGCCGAAGCCAAAAGGTATCCCGAGGTGGCGTTCGGAGAACCAGTGGACCTGCGTCGCGAGGTCCCAGGTCGGCTGCGGCGGCGGCTGGACTTGCGCCACGATGAAGAACATCGGGAAGAAGATGGTGTAGAACGCGACGAGCGTCCACCACGCCAGCCAGAGCTCGCGCTTGGGGTTGTGCCGGAGATGCCAGGCGATTCGCTGATGCGGGGGGCCCGGGGGCGGCGTCGGCGGGGACGTGGACGGTGTGATCACCGCGCTCATGCGTTGACCAGTTGCTCTGTGCGCCCAGGGTTCTCGGCGCGCTCCCGATAGATGGCTCGTCCCAGTACGACGCCCATCACGACGATCCACACCGCAATGGCGACGTTCTTCACCCAGAATGACAGGAAGCCGTCCCACGCCAGCGGGCCGGTCAAAGACAGCCCCACGAAAGCAGCGGGCACCAGCGCGGCCCCCACCAGAAGGTTGAAGTGGGCCACCCAACGGCTAAATACCGGACGTGGCTGATCATCGAAATATATTGCCAAGGCGAGGATTACGCTTTGCCCGATTAGGAACGGAACCAGGATGGTGAAGGTCATCCAGCCGAAATCGTTCAGCAGCTGGGTTAACTCGGGGCTGCGTTCCGGGCGGAACGCGGCCAGCAGCCAGCAAATGTTGGCGACGAGAAACAGCGTCGGACCGCCGGCCACGCAGCCCAGCATCGCGTAGGAGAAGATCGGCGTCCGATGCGCCATTCGGCGGATTTGCAACACGATCAGAGCCAGAATCGGGACGAGGCACACGCCGAACCAGTTGAACAGGATCATGCTGTACCGGATCTCCGGGAGGTGGGCCGGGTCGCGATAGAACGCGGCAACCTGGTCCGCCGACATCGCGGGTGACATCGGCGGATTGAAACCCGGAAAGAGGAAGAACGAGGCAATCCACAGGATCAGCGCCACTGGCAACGTCCAGAGCAGGATCAGCTCACCGTCGGTCCGCCGCATGGAAGTTCGCTGGGCTCCCCCGTCTGGCACGCCCTTCTGGCCGATGTCGGACATGGGAACTCCTTCCGGCACGACATTGCCTAACTGCACTCGGCTCGTCAGCGAAGCTAGCCGATCGGCTAGGCATGGGTCAATAGCCGTTCGTCTAGTCTCGTTGTGTGGAAACAGCGCGACAGCCGGCTTCCGATGGCCGGCTGAAGGTCGTCGAGCATAGTGCCGCCCGCACACGGGTGCTCGACGCCGCGCTGGACCTGTTCGCCGTGCATGGTGTCAGCGGTACGTCGCTGCAGATGATCGCCGACGCCGTCGGGATCACCAAAGCCGCTGTCTACCATCAGTTTCGGACCAAGGAGCAGATCGTCCTCGCGGTCACCCAGCGCGAGTTGGGTCGGCTGGGGCCGGCGCTCGAGGAAGCCGAGGCACAGGGCAACGGGGCTCGGGCCCGCGATGCGCTGTTGGTCCGTGTTGTCGAGATGGCGGTGCGCGACCGCCGGCTGGTCCGGACACTGCAATTCGATCCGGTGGTGGTTCGTCTGCTGGCCGAGCACGAACCCTTCCAACGCTTCATGGAGCGCCTCTATCAGGTGCTGCTGAGCGGCGCCGGTCTGGACGGGCGAATCGAGGCGGCCATGTTCTCCGGCGCGATCAGCAGTGCCGTGATGCACCCACTCGTCGCCGACATCGATGACGACATGTTGCTCGACCGGCTGATCGACCTGAGCAGGCGGTTGCTCGGCCTGCATCAGGAGGACACTTCAGGCGACTGACCGCGATGCTATGTGTCGCCGCGGACCCAGGACGTGACGCCGTCGTGGCCGATACAGACCAGGAACAGGCCGTCGGGCGCCTGCGCGACGTAGTGCTGGTACATGTGGCAGTCCGCGCCTTCCTCCTTGATTCCCGCCATTGGAGGTGAACGGAACCATCGTGGCTCGTATCTTCTCGGCGAGCCGCAGAACATCAGCCGACCAGGCTGCGATGCGAAGGAGACGTAACCGTCGGCGACACCGAAGGCGTAGTAGGTGGTGTTGTCACACGGCGCGCCTAGAACCTGATGCGGCATGATGCCCGGGGTGCAGTCGGGGTAGTCGCAGACAGTTGGCCCGGCGACGGACGGCGGCGCGGCCAGCACACCGGCGCCGAGCAACGCGGCAACCAGAGCCACGATCGATCGCACCCAATCACTTTGCCACACCTGAAAAGAAAATTCTCCCCGTTGGAGAAGATCACCTGAACCGAACCGCCGTGGGCGCCGGGCGACCTCGTACGCCACTCCGCCCTATCCCTGCCGAGCGCGCATTTCCGCATGTGAAGGCCACGAAGGCGGCCGCCCGATGACAGCGTTGAGCCCACGCCGGAGTGATAAGCTGCTTCTCCGTGCACGATCCAGAGGGGCCCGGCGCCGCAGCGGCGGACGCGGATGACGAGGTTGCCAAGGCTGAAACGCGGGCTGAGGCGGCGCGGGCACGCCTCGCACGGCTGCGCGGGGCGGCCCAAGGCGACGCCGACGACGGCGCCTTCTCCCAAGATGTCGAGCAGCGCCCCGCAAAGTCGGCCCGGGTGCGGCTACGGTTGCCGCGGCGTCCCGGGCGGCCGCGGTGGCTCCGCCGGCCAGGGCGAAAAACCATAGCCGTTGGCGTCGGCATCGTGCTCGCCTCGGCTTCCCTGGGCGCGAGCGGTTACATGGTGTGGCAGCACCAGACCACCGTGCACAAACGGCAGCTCGCCGCTGAGTTCACTGCAGCAGCCCGGCGAGGGGTCACGGCGCTGATGTCGATTGACGCCAACCACGCCAAGGAGGACCTCCAGCGCATCATCGACGACTCTACGGGCGACCTCAAGAGCCAACTGTCGGTGATGTCCGGCCTCATGGCCAAGCAGGCGGAGGAGTCGAAGGTCAGCAGCAAGGCCACCGTGGAAGCTGTCGCCATCGAGTCGTTGAGCGACAATTCGGGAGTCGTGCTGGTGGCGGCGAAATCCGATGCCACTGGGCTGGATAACGCCAAGCCGCCGACGGCCTTGTGGCGGCTGAGCGTCAACCTCGATCGCGACGGGGGCCAGCTCAAGATGTCGAAAGTTGATTTCCTGCAATGACTGTCGAGCATGGCTCGTCGCTGGACAGCGCCGAAACAGCCAGCGGCGGCGAGAAGACTCCGCCCGCCGACGAGAACGGGGGACCACCCGCTTGCGATGGACCGGCCCGCGTAAGCGGGCTGGCCGCGGTCCTGCGCTGGGCCCGCCGGTATTTGGCGAGATGGCGTCCAATAGTCGCAACAGCGTTGGTGGTTGCCGCGGTGGGACTCGCGGTCGGTGTGTTCTTCGTCCTGTACCGTCCGGATCGGCAGGTCGACGATGCGGCGGCACACCGGGCAATCCAGGCGGCGTCAGACGGTGCCGTGTCGGTGATGTCGTACTCCTACGACCATTTGGATCGCGATTTCGCCACGGCGAAATCGCATCTCACCGGTGAGTTTCTGGCCTACTACGGCAAATTCACCGAACAGATCGTCGCGCCGACGGCGCAGCAGGGGCACCTGACAACGACCGCCAAGGTGATTCGGGCCGGGGTTTCGGACTTACATCGCGATTCGGCCGTCGTGCTGGTGTTCATCGACCAGACCACGGCCAGCATGCAAAAGAAGGAACCCGTGAAGGCGGACAGCAGCGTCCTGGTCACGCTGACGAAGGTCGACGGTTCCTGGCTGATCGCGAAGTTCGAGCCGGTCGGATGAGCTCGGCAAATCTTTGGTTTATCCGTTACCTGGTCGGCCGATGCGGTGTAACGTCATCGCTCGAGAACGCCGTTGTCGGATTCTGCGCGTCGAGGAGCATCTGATGCGTTCACTTGCAACACTCACCACCGCAACGCTGGTGGCTGCCACCGTATTCGGCGGTTTGGGCACGGCATCCACGGCCCAGGCAAAAACCAAGGAAGATGTGGCCGTCAACGGAACGTACCGGGCGACGTCCATCGGCGATTGGGCCAAGACCAACGACCAATTCAACGGCGAGGCGACGGTCACCAGCACATGGACCATCAGCTCGTCATGCGTCACATTTCAGGAATGCCACGGCACGGTGTCGAGCGACCAGGGATGGAGCGCGCCCACATACATGATCGATGGGATCATGTGGTACGTCAAACGCGATGTGCCGAACTGGGAGCGATGCGCCGACGGTACGGCGTTCACCGGTCAGCAGACCTTTTACTTCTATCCCGTGGACTCCAATGGCGGATTTCTTCTCGGGTCACCGACCTTCGCCGGCAAGGACAAGACGGTCGGCCCGAGCGGGGCCTGCGGGCAAAACCAGTGGCTTGATGTCGCGATGCCGTTCCGCCTGGACAAGCTAGCCTGACCAACTTTTCGTGCTTCAGGTGGGAAGCATGTCCTGCCACGTCTTGGGCGCCTTCGTCGCGAGATCCGACTGCTGGTACAACTTTCCGTCCGGACCCACATAACGGCCGGTGCGCGGGTCATACTTCGCGATCGCAACCGACGGTCCAGATACCTTGGCTCCGAACGAGCTTGGCGCCGCCTGCGGCTGTACACCGTTGGGCTGATCGAGTGGCGCGGGCGGAGGGGGCGGCGGTGCGGGAAGTTCCCCAGGTGAGGGAACGTCGAGCGGTGCTATGGGCGGAAGATCGGCCGACATTCGCGACATAGGCGCAAGCGGGGGTGGTCCCGACGACGGCACGGGCGGTACGGCCGCTCCGATCGTGCCCGGCGGTGGATTTTCTCCCCGCGGCCCCGGCGGCGTGCCGCGCGGCACCGCCCCCGGCGGCAGTGGCGTTCCCTCGATCGGGCCGAAGATTCTGTCGTTGGAGGTAACCCGGTCATCGGGCGGGATGCCCTGGGAGAGCAGGTTCGGATCCAACGGGTAGGGACCGAGAACGTGCTGGCGCATCGCCAGCGGCATGAACGGCTTGTCGCTGTTGCAGATTTCGACGGTGGGTGCGCGCTTGCCGGGGTGACCCATGCATGGATAGTTGCGGGCGCCACGAACCGACAGCGGTGAATCCTGCGGGAGTTTGCAATACAACCCGTCCGGTGTGTCGATGTCGGTGGTGTCGTCCGGAGATCGCCAGGTGTTGGGTGGCATGAAGCCCACCGTGCAGATAGGCGGATCGTCGATCGTGAGCGCGAAGTCGCCTTTGGCCAGACCGTCGGGATCGTTTCCGGGGGTAGCGGCTTGCTCGATAGCAACCGCCGACGGCAGCAACACCAGCAGCTGTTCCAGCGAGGGGTGGTAGGTGACGCCGATCTGCCCGATGGTAGTCAGGTTGGCAAGCAACACCGGCAGCGTCGGTTTGATTTGTTCGAGAAGCCGGGACGCCTCGTTCGCAGCCTCTGGACCGTTTTGCAGCAGGGTGCGGAAGTGGGAATCGTTATCCGCCAGCACATCCGAGATGCCGGCCAAGCTACGTGCCCACGTTCTGATCGAATCGGTGGTGCGTGCCTGCGTGTCCAGCAGCGGCCCAGTGTCTTCGGTGAGGGCACGGGTGCGATCGACGACACCGTTGGCGTCGCGGGACACTGTCGCCGAGGAGTCGAACAGTGACCCCAGGTCGTACCCGGACCCGTTGAAGCCCTGGAATGACTCGTCGAGCAATTGACCGAGTTTGGTCTTCGGGATGCTGTTGACCAATGCGCTGACCTGATCGAGCATCGGCCCGACCGGCTGCGGAATCGTCGTGTCACGCGCGGCGATGACCGAGCCGTCGTGCAAATAGGGTGGCGAAGCGGTTCTGGGCCGCAAGTCCACATACTGTTCACCGACCGCGGAGACACTGAGCACCTCCGCTGTCAGGTCCGCGGGGATCTTAGGCGAATTGCTAAGCGACAGAGTCGCTTTCGCGCCGGTCGGCGTCAACCCCACCGAGGTGACCTTACCGACCTCAACCCCACGGTAGGTCACGTTGGAAAACCGGTACAGACCGCCGGTGGCCGGCAACTCCAGCGTCACCGTCATCCGACCGATGCCCAGCAGGGTCGGCGCCTGAATGTAGAAGAGGACCATCGCGATCACGCCGATGGTCCCGACGATCGTGAAGATCGCCAGCTGGATCCGAACGAAGCGGGTCAGCATCTATCCACCGTCCCCCGTGGGTGCCGTTGCCGGCGGCGGCGTTTGACCCAGACCCGCGTCAGACGACGGAGCAGCCGGCGGAGGCCCAGGCAGCGGGGCCGCGGCCGGCGCAGGCCCAGGCAGCAGGGCACCGGGCCCCGGTCCCGGAGCACCAACCCACGGTGGCCTCAGCGGGGTATGCAGCGGGTCGAGCGTGTAATTCAGGTAGTACGGCTCGCCGGGCGCCGGTGGCTCCGGCATGTCCAGCTGCCCCCAGTGGGTCCCCAACATCAGTCCCCGCTTGAGCCGTGGAATGGACAGGTCCAAATCGACATGCAGGTTGAAGAAGTCGCCTCGGACCGCTCGGTCGACGAAGTTCTGGGTGAACGGGAACACGAACCCCGCCGCGATCGCCGTGCCGAACTCCGGTCCCACGTCGGCGAGCGCGCGGATGGTCGGCTCCAAGTTTTTGAGATTCGTGACCAGGTCGGCTTGGCTGTCGTTGATCAGCCTGGTGGCGGTGTTGCTGAAGACGCGAAGTTTGTCCAGGGCGGCCGTTAGACGCGGCCGCTCTTTGATCAGCACGTCAAGCGCGGGCGGTATCTTGTCCAGCGCCTGAGTGAGAACGTCGCGTTGTCCGGCGAACGTCGCGGCAAGCCGGTTCAGAGCCTGGATGGAGTCGACGATGTTGTCGCGCTGTTGGTCCAGGGTTCCCACGAACGTGTCGAGGCGAGTAAGCAGATCACGTACTGCGCCCTCACGCCCGGACAGGGCGGCGGAGAAATTGTGGATGATCTCCCCGATCTGGCCCAGTCCCCCGCCGTTTACCACCGCCCCCAGCGACGACAGCGTCTGTTCTGTCGAGGGGTAGGCCGATGACCGGCTCAGCGGGATGGTGGCCCCCGGCTGCAGCCGTCCGCTTCCCGACTGGCCGAGCGGCGTATTGAGCTCCACATGCATCGACCCCAGCAGGCTGGTCTGACCGACGCTGGCTACCACGTTGGCCGGCACGACGACGTCGCGCTTTACTGAGATCTCGACGTCGGCGTGCCAGCCTTTCACCCTCATCGTGCCGACACTGCCGACTACGACGTCGTCGATCATCACCGGCGAATTCGACTCCATCGTACCGACATTCGGGATCTCGACGTGGTAGATGTTGGCCCCCGGCCCGCGTCCGACCGCGCCGGGCAATGGTAGTGAATTCAGGCCGTGGAATGCGCATCCTGTCGCCGTCAACACCACGCAACAGCCGATGGTGAACACCCGCCGAGCCGCCATCCGGGCGATCATTGTTGTGGCCCTTCGGCCGGCAGCAGCATGCCCGAAACGCTCGGTGCCGGCGGTGGTGGCGCCATCGGTGTCGTCGGCGGGGGCGGTAGCGGCATCGCCGCGCCCGGTATCCGTTCCGGTGGCACCGCCCCCGGCGGTCCCACCGGATCACCCGGCAGGCCGGTATAGGCCGACACCGCGGGCGGGGTCTCGGGTGGTCCGGGTTTGGGGCCCTCGCCGCCGGGTGCCAGGCGCGGTTCGCTGTAAAGGATCTTGGAAGGGTCTACCGACTTCTGCAGGAAGATGTTGATCGGAATCGGCAGATTGTTGAAGTTGAGCAGCCGCAGGCCGGGGCCCAGGAACAGGGAGCACAGCTTGGCCGATTCAACGGCGGTGACGTTCTCGATCGAGCCGACTTGCGAGCAGCCGGGCACGGGCAGCGGAAGCAGCAAACCCGAAGACGTGGGATTCGCGAAATCCACGATCCCGAACCCGCCCACGATGGTTCCGGTGTCGGCGTTGTAGTCGTTGAAGAAGTTGCCGAGCGCGTTCGGCGAGGTGTGCAGGATGTTTTCCAGAGCCATGTGCTTATCGACCAGAACCTGCGTGACATCGGCCAAGCGGGCAATCTGCTCGCTGGTCTGGTTGCGAGTCCCGGCGATGAATCGCCGCACCTCGCCGACCGCCGTCGACAGATCGGTCAGCGCCGCGTCCAGGTCGGATCTGCTGTCGTTGACCACGCTGGTGAGCGTTGCCAGGCGGTCGTTGAACTGCACGATCTGGGTGTTGCTGTCGCGCAGCGCGGCGACGAAGGTCTGCAGGTTCTTGATGATGTCGACGATGTTGCCGCTGCCGTTGGCAAGGATCCGGCCCACCCCTGATAATTGACCGAGTGTTTGCCGCAGCTTATCACCGTTACCGTCGAGTGCATTGGCGGCGCTGTCGATGAACCGGCCCACCGACGTGCCCGACACACCACTCTTGGGTCCCAAATCCGTTGCCAGCCGCATCAACTGGGTCTTGACCTCGTCCCACTCGACCGGCACTGCGGTCCGTTCGACGGGTATGACTGCCCCATCGTGCATGACCGGCCCACTGTCTCGATAGGCCGGTGAGAGCTGGACGTAGCGGGCAGACACCAGATTCGAGGCGACGATAACCGCCTTCGCGTCAGCCGGAATGGGCACGCCGTGGTTGACCTTGAGGGTCATCTTGGCCTGTGTCCCTTGCGGCTGAATCGATTTGATGTTGCCGACTTTCACACCCGAGACCCGCACCTCGTCATTGGGGTAGATCGCAGTGGCGGTGGTGAAGTAGGCGGTAATCGTCGTTGGGCCGAAGAACGTATTGCGGACGATCAACCCAGCGCCGGCAACGATGAGCCCGACCAGGACGACCGCCGCAACACCCGCTAGCCTCTTGCGCTGGCTCACTGCGATCCTCCGATCCGTCCGCCCAACGTACAGCCAGGGCAAACCGGAATACCGTTGTAAGGCCAGGGAATCAGCGATCGAGGTACCGGCGAGGGGAAGCCGGGACCGCGAGCCGTGTCGAAGGTGCGGAATCCCCAGAGGTAATCGAGGAACGGTTGGAAGAGTTGGGGGACAAGGAAGTTCGGGACGAACGCCGAGTAGGCGTACATGTTGGAGATAGCCTCACCGACCGTGATCTCGAATTTTGCGAGACCCGGCAACGCTTTGCTGATGTTGTCGCGGTTCTTCTGCAGCATCGCCAGCACCGAATTGAGCTTCTCCAGCGTCGGCGCCAATGTGCTTTCGTTGTCGTGCACCAATCCCGTCAGCTGCTTGGCCACCGCCGATGTGTTGGCCAACAGGTCCACGATCTCTTGCCGGCGCGCCACCAGGACTTGGAGCAGATCGTCGGAGTTGAGGATGAGCTTGTTGACCTGCTGGCTGCGTTCGGAAAGAACCCCGGTGACGTCGCTGGCGCTCTTGAACAGCTCGCCCAGGTTCTTGTTGCGGCCGTTGAGGGTGCGTGAGAGGCGGGTGAGTCCGTCGAAGGCCGGCCCCAGTTGGGGTGCGATCTGGTCGAGCGTCCCCGCCAGCGTGTCCAACGACTGATTCAGCGACGCGGTGTTGGTTCCGGCAGTGTTCGAGGTGAAGTCGCTGACCGCTTCGGTCAACGAGTAGGGCGAAGACGTGCGCGACACCGGGATCAGAGCCATCGGATGCATCGTGCCGCTGCCGGCGGACTCCACCGTCAACATCCGCTCGCCCAGCAGCGTGCCGGTGCGAATGTGCGCGGTGGTCTCCGACCCGAGCAGGATGTTGCCGCTCATCGCGAACGTCACCAACGCATCGCCGTGGCGCAGCGACACATTCGACACCGAGCCGACCTTCATCCCTGACACGGTCACGGGGTTGCCCACTTGAAGGCCGCCGGCTTCCGTGAACAGCGCCTGGTACCTGACCTTCGTCGCCCATGCGACGAACCGGTCGGGCGACAGGCCCACCAGAATGACCATGACGATCAGGGCAATGCCGATGAGTCCGGCCTTGGCGAGCCCAATTCCGCGATACTTAAGCATTAGGGTTCCGTGCACCTTCCAGCATCTGATCTAAACCAGGGGGCTTTCACCGTCTTGCCCTGAAGATCCGTGCCGCGAATCTCTATCTCGCAGATGTAGTAGGGGATGGTGGCGCCGGCGACGCCGAGTCGGACCAGTTTGCGGTAGTTCTTTGGCGCCTTCGCGATTGCGGCGTCGAGGCGGTCCTTGTCGCCCTCGAGGACCGGCGCCAGCCGACTCAACTGCGCGATGGTGCCGGACAGCGGCGGCCGCGCGCTGGCCAGCAGATCTGCCAGCGAGGCAGTCCCCCTGTCTAGGGCGTCGATCGCGGACCCGATGGTGTCGCGGTCGCCCGACAGCCCGCTGACAAGCCGCTCGAGGCGATCGATTGCGCCGGAGAACTTGGTGCCGTCCTTGGAAATCGTGGCGACCACAATGTTGAGGTTGTCGATCAGTTGCTGCACGGTTTGGTCGTTGTCGGCCAAGGCGTTCGAAAACGACGTCGTCTTGGCGAACAGCGACTCGAGAGTCCCGCCTTGACCCTGGAAAACTTGCAACAACGCTGAGGTGAGCGCATTGACGTCGCGCGCATTCAGGCCCTGGGTAACGGGTTTCAATCCGCCGAGCAGCAGGTCGAGGTCAAGCGCCGGCGCGGTGCGGTTGACGGGAATCTGACCGCCGGCCGGCAGATGCTTGGTCGAGCCAGGACCATCGATGAGTTCGAGGTAGCGATCGCCCACCAGGTTGAGGTAGCGGACCGCCGCCCTGGTGCCCTCGGTGAGGACGATGTTGCGGTCGGCGTCGAACTTCACCACAACTTTCTTGTCCGGCCGCAGCGACACGCCATTGACCGTGCCGACCCGGATCCCCGCGACCCGCACCGACTGCCCGGCTTTGAGACGGGACACGTCGGTGAACACCGCCGAATACCCGGTCGTCGAACCCGTCCGGTACTGGCCGAAGATGAAGAACAGGAAGGCGCTCAGGATCGCCATCACGACCGCGAAGATCGTGAACTTGATCAGCGTTGCGCGAGTTCTCATCCGGGTTGTCCGACCTGAGCGGAGTTGCGCGGTGGCCCGGCGATCGGCCCGTACAACAGCTGTTTGAGGAGATCGGAGTTGATCAACAGCTGTGGATTTCCGTACCCCACCGGGTCGGCACCGATATCTGTAATGAATTGCGGCGGACTCGTGTTGAACGGCAGCTTCGGCAGACCCATGCACTTCGGCCCGCCCGTCGCGGCAACCTTGGGCAAGTTTGTCGGATACCGGTAACGTTCGCCGCCCCACGTGAGACTCGCCGATATGGCGATGCTCGGTTCCGACAACGGCGGACTGTGCGCTATCTGGACGAGCCCACCGAAAGCACAGGTGAGCGCCTCGTGGTACTCGTTCGTCAGGTCGGTGGTTGGCACCAGCAGATGCAGCACATCCGTCAGCGGTTGGCGGTTCGTCGACAAGACGTCGTTGCCGATGTCCGCCAAGCCAATCGCGCTGATCAGCAATGCGTCGAGGTTGTGCTGCTCGTCGACAATCGTCTTACTGATCCGGGTCGCGTTGGCCGCGGTCCTCACCAGATCTGGTGCCGCGTCGGCATAGGCGTTGGCCACCGCCGGTAAGACCTCGAGGTCATGACTCAATGCGGGAAGGCTCGGCTGGAGCCGAGCCAGAAACGAATCCAAGTCGCTCAGCGATTGACCAAGCTGTGGGCCCCGCCCGCTGAACGCTTTGGCCAGCGCACCCAGTGTCTCGTTGAGCTTCGGTGGGTCAATCTGGGACAGCACCGAAACCAGTTGCTGGAACACCGTGTTGATTTCGACCATGACGTGCTTGCCCTGCAGCGTCTGCCCACCGTGTAGCCGCAGCGCCGAGGGGTCGGCGGGTGGCACCAGCTCGACGGACTTGGCGCCAAACACCGTCGATGACGCGATATCGACGAGCACGTTGCCCGGAATGAATTTCAGCTGCGACGGGTACATCGCCAGGTGAATGGCCGCTTGGCCGTTCGGCAGCGATTCGATGGAATCGACCTTGCCCACCTGCACGCCACGCATCTTGACCTTGGCGTCCGGGTTCATGACCAGGCCGGCGCGTTGCGAGATCACGGTCACCGGCACGGTATCGGTGAACGAGCCCTGAAACAGACCCACCGCCAACGCGAAAATCGCGCAAATGATGACGACGGTCGTCAATCCGAGCAGGGGAGCCAGATAACTTCGCCCGGCGGGTCGGGCATGGGCGGCGCGTGCGGGACGCCCGGCGGCCGCGCCTCGACCCGCTGGCACATTCTGAGTCACTGCCGTCCCACCTCCTCCGCTAACCAGACAGGTTGAAGTTGCCGTTTGAACCGTAAATAGAAAGCGAGACCAGCAGCGTTACCGACACCACGACGATGAGCGAGGTGCGCACCGCGTTGCCGGTCGCGACGCCGACACCGGATGGTCCACCCGAAGCGAAGTAGCCGTAGTAGGTGTGGATCAGCAGGATGGTGAGCGCCATGAGGATGGCCTGCAGGAACGACCACAACAGGTCGATCGGATTCAGGAAGGTCGTGAAGTAGTGCTGGTACAGGCCGCTCGACTGCCCGAACAGAAACGTCGTGGTGAACTGACTGGCGAGGAACGAGAGGATGACGGCGATGCAGTACAACGGCGTGATGGCCATCATTCCGGCGAGGATCCTGGTGCTGACCAAGTATGAAATCGGGCGAATGGCCATGCTTTCCAGCGCGTCGATTTCTTCGTTGATCCGCATGGCACCCAGCTGAGCAGTCACTCCGGCACCGAATGTGGCCGCCAGACCGATCCCGGCGACTACCGGCGCAGCGATACGCACATTGATGAATGCGGCCAAAAAGCCGGTCAGCGCCTCGATGCCGATATTGCCCAGCGAGCTGTAACCCTGAACGGCCAGCGTTCCGCCCGCGGCGAGCGTCAGAAAGCCGACGATTACAACGGTTCCACCGATCATTGCCAAAGTGCCTGCGCCCATGCTGATTTCGGCGACTAAACGGATGACTTCGCGGGTGTAGTGGACAGCAGCGAAGGGTACCCCAGCAAGCGCTTTGCCGTAGAACAGGGTGTGGTCACCGATCCGCCCCAGCGACGCGACCGGCCTCTCGATTTGGCGGGTCAATCGTGGATATGCAGCCCTTAGCGCCACTGACAGCCCCTACTTCGCCGTCATCTTTATGCCGACCGCGGTGACGACCACGTTGACGACGAAGAGCGACATGAAGGCGTACACGACGGTTTCGTTAACCGCGTTGCCGACCGCCTTGGCGCCTCCGCCGGAGATGATCAGGCCGCGATAGCAGGCGACTAGTCCGGCGATGAGGCCGAAAAGCGCTGCCTTGACACAGGAAATGATCACTTCGGGCACACCGGTCAGCAGGGTGATGCCCGCCGCGAACGCGCCAGGATTGACGTCCTGGACGAAGACGGAGAACGTGTAGCCGCCGACGATCCCGATGATTACGACGAGGCTGTTGAGCAGCAGGGCCACCAGCCCGGACGCCAGCATGCGCGGTGTCACCAGCCGCTGCACGGGGTTGATGCCCAACACCTCCATCGCGTCGATCTCCTCGCGGATGGTTCGCGATCCCAGATCCGCACAGATGGCCGTCGCCCCGGCGCCGGCCACGATCAGGACCGTGACGAGCGGGCCGACCTGGGTGACCGCGCCGAACGCGGCTCCGGCGCCGGACAAGTCGGCGGCGCCGAGTTCGCGCAACAGGATGTTGAGTATGAAGCTGATCAGCACCGTGAACGGGATGGCCACCAGCAGGGTGGGGGCCAGCGCGACCCGCGCGATGAACCAGGATTGCTCCAGGAACTCCCGACCCTGGAACGGCCGCCGGAAGGCGAACTTGACGGCGTCGGCCGACATCGCGAACAAGCCCCCGACGGCTTGCATGGGTCCCGAGAGATTCTTGAATCGCAGCGTGGGCAATCCCGGTGACCAGCGGTCGCTGCCAGTGCTTGCCATCGGCCTCAGACCCTTTCCTGAGTTATGAGACCGATAGTCTTGTTCTGGCGTACCGGCTGTTGTAGATTCGGCTGACAAGGCCCGCAGGAGGGCGTGCCGGCCACGGCGAAACGCCTAGTCGGCAGCCAAAATTCGGCATCTGCCGCAGGCCCGACAGCGGTTCGCATCGTCACGCCAGGCCCTCCGTTCTGTTGCGTGCGCAGGCGCTTCAACACGTGGGGCCCCATGCCTTGAAGCGTCCGGAGATTATGACTCATGCCGACTCCGGGTGGAGAGGAAAATGCATAACCGTTATCGGGCAACCCATCCGCACCCGGGGCGACTGAGTCGCAACGGATGCGACGGTCGGCTCAAACATTAAGGACACCTCCGGCCCTAGGTGACGGCGCCAGCCGTCTTGAGTTCGATGATGCGGTCCCAGTCGAGCCCGAGTTCCATCAAAATCTCGTCGGTCTGCTCGGCGAATCCGGGCGCCGGAGCGGTCTGTGGTGCCGCGACGTTGAACTGGACCGGGTTGGCAACCAGTTCGAGCTCGCCCGCGCGAACCATGTAGTCGTTCGCCCGAACCTGCGCGTCATCGGCGGCCTGCAGGGTGTCCTGCACGGGCGCCCACGGTCCGGCAAGCGTGGCGAAGCGTTCGCTCCACTCGGCCAGCGTGCGGGTTGCGATGGCCTTGGTCAAGAGCTCCACCGCATCCGCTGTGTTGGCGGCGATCTTTTCCACGGTGGCAAAGCGCGGGTCGTCCGCCAGCTCTGGCAGGTCGACGTGCTGGCAAACGTCGGCCCAGAACTTGGTGGGCTGCATCATCACAAAGGAGATGTAGCGGCCGTCGGAAGTGGTGTACAGGCCCACCAACGGGTTATTCGGCGCGCCGTGCACGCCGGGCGGCGGCGCCTCCATTCGTTGGCCCAAATGTTTTGTCAGCGCGACGGTGTGACCCATCGACCACAGCCCGCTGCCCAGCAGCGACACATCGACGGTGGACGGTTCGCCGGTGCGTTCCCGCTTGAGCAAGGCGGCCGCGATGCCCCCGGCAAGGTTGGTTCCGGAGATGGTGTCGCCGTAGGCGGGGCCGGGTGGCGCGATCATTCCCGGCATCCCCGCCGGGGTGATGGTCGCGGCGGTCCCGGCCCGGCACCAGAACGCGGTCATGTCGTAACCGCCTTTGGTGGCCTCCTCGCCGCGCGGTCCGAGCGCGCTGCCGCGCGCGTAAATGATCTGAGGGTTCACCGCGCGGATGTCGTCGACGTCGATCCCGAACTTCTGGCGGGCGCCGGGCAGGAAGCTGGTCAGGAACACGTCCGATCGGCGGGCCAGCTCGTAGAGCACGTCCTTGCCCTCGGGCACCGACATGTCCAGGCCGATGCTGCGCTTGCCGCGGTTCGCGTGCTCGATGTTGGGGTTGGGGTCGCCTTCGACGCGCAGCATGCCGGTCTGCCGGAGACCGCGTTGCGGGTCGCCGGTTACCGCGTGCTCGACCTTCACGACGTCAGCACCCCACTCGGCGAGCACGGCGCCCGCCGACGGGACGAACCCGTACATGGCGACCTCCAAGACACGGATGCCCTCGAGCGGCCTCACGCCGGTGCCCCCAGTGCCGGCGCCGCAATAGTTTTGCGCTCCAAGAACTCCTCGAGCCCGGCCACACCCATCTCGCGGCCCACCCCCGACTGCTTGAAGCCCCCGAACGGGCTGTCGGCGCCGAAGTAGTTGCCACCGTTGACCGAGAAGGAGCCGGCCCGGATCCGCCGCGCCACCGCGAGCGCCCGATCCTGGTCGCGGCTGAAGACGGCGCCCGCGAGCCCATAGATCGAGTTGTTGGCGATGCGCACCGCGTCGTCGTCATCGTCGAACGCGATCACGACGAGCACCGGCCCGAAGACCTCCTCCTGAGCGATCTCGCTGTCGGGATCGACGCCTGCGAGCAGCGTCGGCGCATAGAAGTAGCCCGGGTCCAACCGCTTGCCACCGGTGACCAGGATCGCGCCCGCGGCGACCGCCCGCTGGACCATCCCGTCGACCTTGTCCCGCTGGCGCTCGTTGATCAGCGGGCCCATGTAGGTTTTCGGATCCGCCGGGTCACCGTGGCGGACCTTCGCGAAGTTCTGCGCGATCAGTTCGACGATCTCGTCGTGGTGAGACCTGGGCACCAGCAGCCGCGACGTCAGCGCACACCCCTGCCCCGCGTGGGTCACCATGCTGAAGGCCGCGAACATCGCCGCGCTGGCGAAGTCGGCATCGTCGAGCATGATGACCGCCGACTTGCCGCCCAATTCCAGGAAGACCCGCTTGACCGTCTCGCTCGCGGCGGCCATGATCTTGCGCCCCACGGCCGTCGATCCGGTGAAGGTGACGACGTCGACGTCGGGACTGGTGGTCAGCGCCTCGCCGGCCCCTGGCCCCGAGGAGCTGAGCACGTTCACCACCCCGTCGGGTATGTCGGTGTGATCGGCGATCAGCTCGCCGAGCGCCAGCGTGACCAACGGTGTGTCCGGCGCGCCCTTGAGGACCACGGTGCATCCGGCGGCCAGCGCGGGGGCCAGCTTCGCCAACGCCAGCTGGTTCGGGTAGTTGTAGGCGATGATCGCGGCGACTACCCCGGCGGCTTCCTTTTCCACCCAGCGGCGATGGAGCATGCCCCGCGATTCCTTCTCGCCGAGGTCTTCGGAGAACTGGTAGCTGCGAAGCAGATCGGCGTAGAACCGCACGATGCCGATCGGCTCGTCGAGCTGGGCGCCCTGGGTCAGCGCTCGGGTGGCGCCGACTTCGGCGATGGTCAACTCACGCAATTCTTCGGCGTGCTCGATCAGCGCCCGGTGCAGCTGGTCGAGGCAGCGGATCCGCAACTCGACGTCGGTGGGCCAACTGGTGGTGTCGAACGCACGCCGGGCCGCCGCGATCGCCGCTTCGGCCTCCTCGACACCGGCATCCGGAGCATGCCCGATGACGGCGCCCGTGGCGGGATTGACCGACGGGAACGTCTTGTCGGCGGTGACCAGCCGGCCACCGATCAAGAGCCGGCGGTCGACATGTGACTCAGGCGCGGCATCCGCGGCGGGCTCTGCCGTGTCCTGGGCAGGCATCCGTACCCCCTAAAGTGGTG
Organism: uncultured Actinomycetota bacterium; assembly: GCA_963820045.1. Lineage (GTDB taxonomy): Bacteria > Actinomycetota > Actinomycetes > Mycobacteriales > Mycobacteriaceae > Mycobacterium. The sequence goes on along the minus strand of CAWFYN010000003.1, from coordinate 97,739 downwards.
ACGGTCGCGATAATTTCATTCTCTTCCCGGGCGAATCTTACATTCGAGTCTCGATAATTCAAGAAACTCTCAGGAATTAGGCGCAGCCGCTGACCAGCCACGCAAACGCCGATCCGTTGCCGCAGTTGGCGGCTCGACGCAGGCCGAACGGGGTTTCGAGCGGATGTTGCAAGCCGCTCCGGCGTGAGAGTAAGGTTCTCATAATTGCAAGGGAGATTCTTTGTGGCTGAGACGGTCACGGTTGGAGTAGAGGCCTCAACGTGAAGACTGCGGTGGTCACCGGTGGCGGATCCGGCATCGGTCTTGCCGTCGCGCACCGCCTGCGCGCCGACGGTCTCGACGTCGCCACGATCGACCTCCGGCCGTCGGACAGCGACCACGCGTTCACCGCCGACGTCACTGATCGATCTCAGGTGGATGCCGCGTTCGCGGCGATCCGTGCCCAGTTGGGGCCCGTCACGGTTCTCGTCAACGCCGCAGGCCTGGACGGATTCAAACGCTTCAACAACATCACCTTCGAGGACTGGCAGCGGGTGATCGACGTCAACCTCAACGGGGTCTTCCACACCATTCAGGCGGTGTTGCCCGACATGATCGAGGCGAAGTGGGGACGCATCGTCAATATCTCTTCGTCGAGCACGCATTCCGGTGCGCCCTATATGAGCCACTACGTGGCAGCCAAGTCCGCGGTCAACGGGCTCACCAAATCGCTGGCACTCGAATACGGCCCCGCAGGCATCACGGTCAACGCCGTGCCGCCGGGTTTCATCGACACCCCGATGCTGCGTGCCGCGGCGAAGAACGGATTCCTGGGCGACATCGACGAGACCATCGCGCGGACCCCGGTGCGCCGGATGGGTAAGCCGGAAGACATCGCGGCGGCATGCGCCTTTCTGGTGTCCGACGAAGCCGGTTACATCACTGGACAGATGCTGGGCGTCAACGGCGGCCGCAACACCTGAGCGGTGGCGATTCGTCAGCGGTGCCCGGCACCAATCGGAGGGTAAGCGGTGGGAGACGCTAAGCCTCAAGCATCAGGTGAGAGGAGACAGCCCGTGAAGGTTTGGGTGGATTCGCAGCGATGCCAGGGCCATACCCTGTGCTCGATGATCGCCCCGGATTCTTTCCAGCTCAGCGACATCGACGGCAGTTCATCGGCGATCGACGAATTGGTGCCCGCCGATCGGGAGGACCAGGTCCGCGAAGCCGCACAATCCTGTCCGGAGCAGGCCATCATGATCACCGACGACGCCTGAGCCGGTACCTGGTACCGACCAACGAGACATCTAGGGAGACAGAGCTGTGAGTGTCGATGACGCCGTCAGCGACAGCGATCGCAAGAAAAACCAATATCACTTCGATCGGCATACCGCCGAGTACCGTTCGCAGTTCAAGTCGATCACCCAAGAGATGCATTCCAAGTGCCCGATCGCGTGGACTGAAACCTACGGCGGCCATTGGGTCGCGGCCGGCAGCCATGAGGTTTTCGAGCTCGCCCGCTGTCCTGCCGTCTCCAACGACCACGACCTGCACGGCGAACGCCGTGGCTACAAAGGCATTTCGATCCCCACAGCCAGCCGCGTCAGCGCCGTGCGTGGCGGCATCCTGGAAATGGACGACCCCGAGCACCGCATCTACCGCACAGTGCTCAACCCGTACTTGTCGCCGGCCGCAGTCAAGCGCTGGGAGCCGTTCATCGACGAGGTGACGCGCACCGCTCTTGACGAGAAGATCGAAGAAGGCCGAATCGACTTCGTCGATGACCTGGCCAATATCGTGCCGGCAGTGCTGACTTTGGCGATGCTCGGCATTCCGCTGACGAAGTGGAACATGTACAGCGAGCCGGTTCACGCCGCGGTCTATACGCCCGAACACTCCCCCGACATCGAGCGAGTCACCGCCATGCACCGGGAGATGGGCCTCGACATGGTCAACACCATGCTCGAGATTCGTGAAAATCCGCGCCCCGGCATCGTGAATGCGCTGCTGCAGATGCGCATTGACGGCGAACCCGCTCCGGATCTGGAAATCCTCGGCAACCTGGGCTTGGTGATCGGAGGCGGCTTCGACACCACGACCGCTTTGACCGCCCATTCGTTGGAATGGCTTTCCGAGCACCCCGATCAACGACAGCTGCTCAGCAATGAACGCAAGACCCTGCTCGACGCGGCGACCGAGGAGTTCCTGCGCTTCTTCACCCCCGCCCCCGGGGACGGCCGGACGTTCTCCGACGAGGTCGAACTCGACGGCACCCAATTCAAAGAGGGTGAGCGCCTGTGGATCTCCTGGGCGATGGCCAACCGCGACCCATCGGTCTTCCACGACCCGGACAAGATCGTCCTCGACCGTAAGGGTAACCGGCACTTCAGCTTCGGGCTGGGCGTCCACCGCTGCATCGGATCGAACGTGGCACGCACCGTATTCAAATCCATGCTCACCGCGGTTCTCGACCGGATGCCCGACTACCACTGCGACCCCGAAGGCACCGTCCACTACGAGACCATCGGCGTCATCCAGGGCATGCGCAAGCTGCCGGCCACCTTCACGCCCGGCCGCCGGATCGGTGGTGGCCTGGACGAGACGCTGGAGAAGCTGCAACGCATCTGCGACGAACAAGAACTCGCCAGACCGATCACCGAACGCAAGGAAGCCGCGGTAATCGACTGAGCCGCTCGCGGCCCAAGGCCAGGTTACGCACGTGAAAGCGAGCCGTTGACTGCCGCAATTTTTCCGAGTAGGCCTGTTGAGCGTGACCGCGCCCTATATTTGGGCCAAGCGCGTGTGCAGAGATGGGAGACGCATCGGTGAGGACTTTCGCAATGAGCCTCGCGCTTGCCGCAACCGCGCTGACTCTTACCCCGACCGCCCACGCGGACATGCTCGTTGGCAACTACAGGTTGGACACAAACCGGGATCCTGGCCACAGCTGGATTTGGGCGATTCGACCGTGCACTCCTCAGGCAGCGGGATGCGTAGACATCCAAGCAATTCCGCAACCAAACGGGCAAGCTGCGCTCTACAGAGGAAACGCTCACCTGTCCAACGGCCGCTACACCTTGGCCGTCGACGTGCCCGACGGTGTGCGTTGCGTGGTCCAGTTCTTCCCCTCGCATGACGTTTACTCATGGGATGCGGTGACGCTGGCGGGTCAGGTCGACTCAACATTTGACACCGGCTGCGGTGGTGGACCCGGGGGCACCAACACTTACCCGTTCTCGCTCGTGCGATGGTAGCCGCGTGACACACAGCGGAGTCAGTCGATCATGAAAGTGACAGGCAGTAAGCGCGATGGCTGAGGCGAAGGAACCGCCGCAGGATCCGGCCGCATCGAAAGCCGAGACGATGGCCTTGATCGCGGAAGCCGAGGCGGAAGCCGCCGAAGCCGAAGCACTGGCGGCCGCGGCGCGTGCCCGCGCCCGTGCCGCCCGACTCCGGCGCGAAGCGCAGGCTGCGGCCGAGGCTGAGCAGAAGGCCAACGAACAGCTCCAGAACGAGGCGGCCGAAGCCTCCGACGAAGAATCTCCGGGCGCCGACGAGGACGCAACCGACACCGCCGAGTCGAAGAGCGACGACGAAGTCACCGACACCGTCGAAGCAACCGACGCCGAGACCGAGGAAGAAGTCTCCGACAAGATTCCTGAAGATGCCGAACCGGAATCCAAGCCGGCCCGTTCGTGGCGAAGCGTGCGGTTGCCATCGTTGTCCGTGGCGTGGAAAGCGGTTGTCATCATCCTCATCTGCGCCTTCGTAGGGGCGAGCGGATACATGATGTGGCAACGCCATCAAATCACCGAGCGCAACCGGCGCGCCGCTGACTTCGTCGCGGGGGCCAGACAAGGTGTCGTCAACATGACTTCCCTGGATTTCCATCGGGCCAAGGAGGACGTCCAGCGGGTGATCGACAGCTCGACCGGCCAGTTCAGGGACGACTTCCAGCAGCGCGCAAAAGATTTCACGACCGTCGTTGAGCAGTCCAAAGTGGTCACCCAAGGAACCGTGAATGCGGCGGCCGTGCAATCCATGGACGCGAATTCCGCGTTGGTACTCGTCGCGGCGACATCGCGGATCACCAACGCCGCCGGTGCCAAGGACGCACCACGCAATTGGCGGCTCAAGGTGACCGTCACAAACGACGGTGGGCAATACAAGATGTCCAACGTGGAGTTCATTCCATGAGCGAGGACGACCGAAGCATCGACGCCAGCGACGACTCTTCCGAACAAACCGAACGCGGTGGACGCGAGCCACGCGCGCGGCGCAAGGTGAAAGCCGTTCCGGTGATTCTGATTGTGCTCCTGCTGATTTCCGGTGGCGCGGCGACATGGCTGTATTTCAAGCAGTACCGGCCTGATAAACAAACCGACGCCAGCGTCGCGAGGGCGGTCATCAATTCGGCGTCCGAGGGGACGGTCGCGTTGCTGTCCTACTCGCCCGATTCGCTCGATAAAGACTTCGCCGCCGCAAAGTCGCACCTCTCTGGAGATTTCCTGTCGTACTACAACCAGTTCACCGAGCAGATCGTCGCACCGGCGGCCAAACAAAAGTCGCTGAAAACCACCGCTCGGGTATTGGGGGCGGCGGTTCAGGAATTACGTCCGGACTCTGCCGTCGTGCTGGTGCTGGTCGACCAGAGCACCACGAGCAAGGACAATCCCGACCCCGCGATGGCTTCCAGCAGCGTGCTGGTGAGTTTGAACCGAGTCAACGGCACCTGGCTGATCACCAAATTCGATCCGGTCTAGCAGCCCATCGAACGCCGTTGTGAGAGAGAGCAACCCGGGAGACATCCTCGCGTGACGCGCTAGCCGCGTGGAAGGCCGAGCACTCGCTGGGCGATGATGTTGCGCTGGATCTCCGAGGTGCCCCCGGCGATCGTCCCGGAAAAGCTGCGCGCGTAGCGCTCGAACCAACTGGCGAAATAGTGGTCCAGGTTCATGTGCGCATACGGCCCGGTCAAGCCCGGATGGACGAGCCCGTCGGAGCCCGCCGACGTCAGTGCAAGCTCCATGCCGCGCAACTCGGCCTCGGATCCGAGCAACTTGAGCACCGAGATCGCCGCCACGTCATCTTCACCGCGCGATGCGCGGGCCAGGGCCACCGAACCGAGCAGGCGCAGCGCCTGCTTGTCCATGATCGTGCTGGCGTACTGGTCGCGCTCAACCTCGGTACTGGGATGGAAGTCGTCGATCATGTTCTCGAGTCGATCGGCGAAACCCAGCCACATCATCGTGCGTTCGTGCCCCAGCGATCCGTTGGCGACCCGCCATCCCTGGTCGAGCTCACCGACCAAATTCTCCGCCGGCACCCGGACGTCGGTGAAGAACACCTCGTTGAAATCCAGATCATCGGCACCGCAGATCGACGGAAACGGCCGGCGCACGAGGCCCGGGGTGTCGGTGGGGATGATCAGCGCGCTGATTCCCTTGTGCTTCGGCACATCTGGATTGGTCCGCACGAAAGTCAGCAAGACGTCGGCATCATGGGCGCCCGAGGTCCAAACCTTCTGGCCATTGACCACGAAGTGATCGCCGTCAAGGACCGCGCGAGTGCGTAACGACGCCAGGTCGGAGCCCGCGCTGGGTTCACTCATCCCGAGCGAAGCGGTGATCTCGGCCCGCAGGATCGGCACCGCCCAGCGCCGCTTCTGTTCGTCGGTGCCGAACGACAACAGCGAAGCCGCAACGATATTCACGCCCTGTGGGTTGAAGCTGTGATAGATCCGACGACGGCTGAGTTCCTCGAGATAGACAAACTGCTGGATGACCGTCGCGTTGCGACCACCGAATTCCGATGGCTGGCTCGGCAGCAGCCAGCCGTTGTCGAACAGCAGCCGCTGCCAGTCGCGTGCCCACTGCGGCATGTGCGAGACCGACCGGGGGCGCTCGAGTGTTTCGCTTGCGGCAGGCAGATTTTCGTCGAGGAACACCGAGAACTCCGCCCGGAACTCCTCGACGTCGGAATCAAAAGTCAGCTGCACGGTATTCCTCCGCGATCCGCGCCCGGTGCTCGGCGGCGCCGCCGAGCATCAGCTCACCCGCTTTGGCTCGTTTCAGTGCGAACTGCAGATCGTTTTCCCACGTGAATCCCATTGCGCCGTGGAGCTGTAAACCGTGCCGGAATACCAGCGACTGGCACTCGCCCGCCGACGCCTTGGCCATCGCCGCCGCGAGCCGGCGGCGAGGATCGTCGGCGGCGATCGTCAGCGCCGCGAAGTACGCCAGGGCCCGTGCCCGCTCCACCGCCACGTGCATGTCTGCGGCCTTGTGCTGGACGGCCTGGAACGAGCCGATCGGCACACCGAATTGCTGACGGCTGCGAACGTGTTCGAGAACTAGATCGACGATGCGTTGGCAGGCGCCGACCATCGTGATCGCCATGCCGGTCAGCGCGATGTGATGTGCGCGTTCAACGTCGACGGTGAGCCGGGCGCTGTCGGGCACCCGGACTTCGCAGAATGACAGGTCGGCGACATGCAAGACGGGGTCGAAGACCGCGGCGCGGCGCGCCGACACCTGGTTCGACGCGGCGATGAACACCCCGGCGTCGGTCACCACCGCCAGGCGGTCGACGCGATCGCCGTCGAGGACATGGCGGGCCGTGCCATCGAGCACCCAGCCCTCGGCGTCCCGGTGTGCCGCCACCCCGGTGTGCACGGCGGTACCCGACTCGTGCGGGTCGAAGCGTTCGGCCGCCAAGGGGGCGAACTGGCTCATCGTCGCCAGGAAGGGGGTGGGGTCGGTCGCGCGCCCCAACTCTTCGAGCACGATGGCCAGCTCGACCGCGCTGGTGGCATCGTTCAACTCGGTCCAGCCCTGATCCACATACGACTTCCACAAGGGGCTGGAGTCGACGCCATCCTCGGCCACGCTGCGCACCAGCGAGGGCGGGCACTGCTTGGCGACGGCCTCGCGAACGGTCTTCTGCCACAGCCGCTGATCGGCATCGAACTCCAACAGCATGAGGGCTGCCTCCTGTCGTCATCGCCGCTGGGAGAATATCATTCTCACTCACGGAAGTAATAATCTCGGAAACTGGCTATGGGGTGGCCAAATGGGACTAGCGGGTTCCCCGCACCGGCTAAACCGCCGCGACCAGGTCGTCGCCGGGCCGATCCCAGTGGTCGAGCGCCACGAACTCCGCGAGCGGCCGACGGCGCAGTGGCCCGTGCTTGCCCTTGGGCCAACCGACCACGACGTGGCCGGCCACCAGCCAGTCGTCGGGTACGCCGATCGCTTCGCGCAGGAGCCGCTCACCGCCGTAGGACGCCCAGCTGGTCAGGCACGCCCCCAGGCCCTGGGCGCGCGCGGCCAGCAGAAAGTTCTGCATGGCGGGAAAGATCGACCCGCCGAGCAGAAGTTCCGACGCGGTCGGGTAGTGCTGCTGGGCGAACAAAACGGAGGTGAACTCGCCGGCCCGGTCATGCAATTCGTAGGTCGCGCGGTAGGTGCGGGCGCGGCGGCTGTTGTCGCCCTGGGCGGGGCGGCTCATGCCATAGACGGGTTCGATCACTGCCAAGGCCTGGGCCGCCGCTGTGGCCACCACGGCGCGCTGCTCGGGTGACCGCAGCACGACGAAGCGCCAGCCTTGCGCGTTGGCGCCCGAGGGTGCCCACCTCGCCGCTTGCAGGCACCGAGCCAGGGTCGCGTCGTCGACCGGCTCGGCGGTGAAGCGCCGGATCGTCCGCGCGGTCGACATCACTTCCCAGACGTCGCTGCTGGCTGCGGTCATGGCTACTCCTTAATTACCGGCGTCGCCCCTCGTTGGCAATCATGTTGCAGGACAGGTTGATTGGACATTGGCGAGCCCTGGACACCGTCCAGCGTAAGCCTGCGAAGCATCGCAGAGGTGCATCGGGTGTCGACTGTAGACGCCGATGCGCGCGATGCGAGACTGCGCTCAGGGCGATTGCCGGGCCGACGCCTCCGAGACGAAGGGAAAGACCATTGGATCCCGAAACCTACCAGCGGGGACTGCACATCCGCTCCGAAGTGCTCGGCGAGGAGTATGTCAACCGCGCCCTGGCCGACGCGGACGATTTCACCAAGCCCCTGCAGGACCTCGTCACCGAATACTGCTGGGGAGCCGTGTGGGGGCGCGACGAGCTGCCCCGGAAAACCCGCAGCATGCTCAACCTGGCGATGATCTCGGTGCTCAATCGGCCGAACGAACTGCGGACGCATGTCAAGGCGGCGCTGACCAACGGCGTCACCCGTGAGGAGATCCGCGAGATCTTTCTGCAGGTGGCCATTTACGCGGGCGTGCCGGCCGCCGTCGACAGCTTCCGCATCGCGCACGAGGCATTCGCCGAACTGGAGCGGGACTAGGGCTGGTCGCGCACGTCGGATCCATCGGGCTGGGGCACATGGGTTTTTCCATGGCTCGCCGGTCACCTTTCGCCGGCGCCGAACCCTTCTTGGCGGTACGAGAATGGTATTATCAGTTTTAAGAACCACCCTTGCGCAAGGCTCGTGAAAATGCCCTCCACCAGGGACGATGACTAAACGAAACGCTTACCGGAAACCCATTGATTGACAGCCGACAAGAATGTTAGATTATCTATCTTATGACCTGGTGTGGCTCACCTCGGCTGCCGGAACCGAAGGGTGGCTGTCGTGATCGAACACGCTGACGGGACAAGCACACCGCTGATCGACGCGAGCGTGCACATTTTCTTCCCGTCCAACAAGGCGCTGCGGAAGACCCTGCGTGAGCCGTTCAAGAGCCGCGGCTTCCCCGATTACGAGATGGACTGGTACGGCGCTCCGGGCGGTGAGTACGCGCCGAACACCGAGGGCCCCGATCGCCAGTACCCCGGTTCGGATCCCGAATTCGTTGCCAATGAGCTGTTTTCGAAGCGCGGGGTCGACATTGCGGTCCTGCACCCGATGGCCCGCGGCATCATGCCGGACCGGCACCTGGGCAGCGCGCTGCACGCGGCGCACAACGAGATGATGGTGTCGGACTGGCTGGAGTCCGGCGAGTTCGGCGAGCGGTTCCGCGGCACCATCCGGGTCAACCCCGACGACATCGCCGGTGCGCTGCGCGAGATCGAGAAATGGCGGGAGCATCCGCGCGTGGTCCAGATCGGCGTTCCACTGCAATCCCGCGAGCTCTACGGCAAACCGCAGTTCTGGCCGCTGTGGGAAGCCGCGGCCGACGCCGGCCTTCCGGTCGCCGCGCACATCGAAGTCGGCTCGGGCATCGCCTTTCCGCCGACGCCGTCCGGTAACACCCGCACCTACGAGCAGTACGTCAGCTTCATGGCGCTGAACTACGTCTATCACCTGATGAACATGATCGCCGAGGGAGTGTTCGAGCGCTTCGACGGCCTCAAGTTCGTCTGGGGCGACGGCGCGGCCGACTTCGTGACGCCGTTCATCTGGCGGATGGACACGTTCGGTCGGCCGCATCTGGAGCAGACACCGTGGGCACCGCGGATCCCCAGCGACTACCTGCCCGGTCACGTGTATTTCGTTCAGGGCAGTCTCGACGGGCCCGGTGACACCGAGTTTGCCGGTGAATGGTTCGGCTTCACCGGCAAGGACGACATGGTGATGTTCGGTTCGAGCTATCCGCACTGGCAGTGCGGCGATATCAAGAAGCTTCCCAGCGCACTCTCCACCGAACAGCGCGAGAAGTTGTGCTGGCGCAACGCGGCACAGCTCTACGACATAGACATTCCCGCCGGGGTGGGCGCACAGTAGAAGTAAGACGTGAGACTGAGGAGTTTCAGATGACGTTGACCCATTCGCAGGAGCGGCTTCCCGCTGCCGAGCGCATAGCCGTCCGGTGCGTCGACTCAGATGTCCACCCGGCACCCAAGCGCGGAGAGCTCATCCCCGTACATCCCCGAGCCCTGGCGCAGCAAGTACTTCCTCACTCGCAATATCGGAGAGCAGATCTACTATGACGCCCCCGACTATGCGCACTCCTACGCGATGCGGATGGACACCTTCCCCTCGAACGGCGAATTCCCTTGTAGCGACCCGGACATGGCGTTTCGCCAGCTGATCATGGAGGCCGGCTCCGACATCGCGATCCTGGAACCCGGCGCCTACCCGGCACGCCTGCCTGAAGCGCAGCACGCGATGTCGGCCGCGCTGAACGAGTGGCAGGCCAATCACTGGCTGGACAGCCACAACAACTGGCACCAGCGGTGGCGGGGTTCGATTTGCGCCGCCATCGAGGAGCCGGAAGAGTCCGTGCGCGAAATCGAGAAATGGGCCGGCCACCCTTATATGGCGCAGATCCTGATCAAGGCCGAGCCGCGGCCGTCATGGGGCCACCCCAAGTACGACCCGATCTGGGCCGCTGCGACCAAGCACGACATCACCGTGAGCTGTCACCTGTCGCGCAGCCAGTTCGATGAGCTACCGATCCCGCCGGTGGGCTTCCCCAGCTACAACCACGACTTCATGGTGACCTACTCGCTGCTGGCCGCCAATCAGGTGATGAGCCTGATCTTCGACGGCGTCTTCGACCGGTTTCCGACACTGCGGATCGTGTTCGTCGAGCACGCTTTCAGCTGGATCCTGCCGCTGATGTGGCGGATGGACGCGATCTACGAAGCCCGCAAGTCGTGGGTGGACATCAAGCGCAAGCCATCGGAGTACGTCAAGGACCACATCAAGTTCACCACCCAGCCGCTGGACTACCCCGAGGACAAGACCCAGCTGACCCGCGCCCTGGAATGGATGGAGTGCGAGAAGATTCTGCTCTTCTCCTCTGACTACCCGCACTGGACGTTCGACGATCCCCGCTGGCTGGTCAAGCACCTCCCCAAAGCGGCCCGCGACGCGGTGATGTACAAGAACGGCATCGCGACCTACCACTTGCCCGAGACCGTTCCGGTGCTCGAGGGCCAGACCCGGGTGCACTGAATTGACGGAACAAACCAAACGGCCCGAGCCCCGTCTCGCCCAGGGCCGCGAGCATGTGGTTGCAACTGTCGACGAGATCCCGCCGGGCAAACACAAGCTGGTGCCCATCGGGCGGCACGGCGTCGGCGTCTACAACGTCAACGGCAGCTTCTATGCCATCGCGAATTATTGCCCGCACCAAGGCGGTCCGCTCTGTTCGGGCCGCGCAAGGGGGCGCACGATCGTCGACGAGACCGCTGCGGGTGACTCGGTCATGGTGCGCGACCTGGAGTACATCTATTGCCCTTGGCACCAATGGGGTTTCGAGCTGGCGACCGGTACGACCGCGGTCAAACCGGAATGGAGTATCCGTACCTACCCGGTGCGCGTGGTCGGCAACGACGTCCTGGTACAGGCCTAACTACAGGAGAATCGCGTGCCTACTGTCGAGATCAACGGGGGAAACGTCGTCTATGAAATCCTCGGTGAATCGGGTGATCTCATTGCGCTGACCCCGGGCGGGCGGTTCAGCAAGGAAATCGAGGGTCTGCGTCCGCTTGCTGACGCACTCGCCGCCGGCGGCTATCGCGTGTTGCTGTGGGACCGGCCAAACTGCGGCGCCTCCGATGTGCAGTTCTACGGGCAAAGCGAGTCGCACATGCGCGCCGAGACGCTGCACAAGCTGGTGACGGGGCTGGGCTTCGAGCGCTGCATCCTCGCCGGGGGATCCGGCGGCGCAAGGGATTCCATGCTCACCACGATGCTCTACCCCGAACTTGTCGAAAAGCTCGTGGTATGGAACATCGTCGGCGGCATCTACGGCACGTTCGTGCTCGGCTCCTTCTATATCATCCCAAGCATTCTCGCCGTGCGCGGCACCGGAATGGACGGCGTGGTGAAGGTGGCCGAATGGCGCGACCGCATCGAGGAGAACCCGAACAACAAGCAGCGGTTCCTCGACTTCGACTCCGGCGAGTTTCTCAAGGTCATGCTGCGCTGGCTCAACGCGTTCGTTTCCAAGCCGGGACAGACGATTCCGGGCGTGGAGGACGAAATGTTCGACCGCATACAGGTCCCCACGCTGATCATTCGTGGCGGCGAGAACGACATGGATCACCCCAAGCGGACGTCGCTCGAGGTCAGTTGCTTGATCAAGGGATCGAAGCTCATCGATCCCCCCTGGCCGGAGGATGCGTGGGAGCGTGCGTCCGAAGACCGCGCGGCGGGGCGGGTGCAGCACTTCAACATGTTCGACACGTGGGTGCAGGCCGCACCCGCGATACTTGAGTTCCTGGGCTCGTGATGTACCTACACGGTGCGAATGTGCACCTCGCAGTTGAGCGATGCCTCCAGAGCCGTGTGAACCCGGCTCTCCGGAATGCGTTCGAGGTCCTCCTCACGCAGCGTCACGTACACGATGTCGAAGCCGTCGTCCCCCGGCGTCCGCTGGATGTCACCGGTGAGCCCAAACCCGGACAGCACACCGTGGGCGTCGTCATCGGTTCCCCTACTGATGAAGGTGACGATGCCCGGAACCGGAGCGACGCCGAACACTTTGGCGCACAATTCGATTGCGACACCTCTGGCCGTGTCACCGTCTTCGGCCGCGATCAGCAATTCCACTTCACGGCGCCCCACGGGCATGGCGGCGAGGTCGTTCTCGACCAGGCCGGCACCCGACTGCGCGGCGAGGTCAAGGAGTGCTGCCATGCCGTCTCGTAGCTGCGCGGGCGTGAACACGCTTTCCGGGTCGACGTTGACGCGCACCACCGCAGTTCGCATGTGCGCAAGCCTAACTAAGACGACGGCAGGCCAGCCGTGAACACCGCACAATCCGCCGCCATCACCACCGCCAGCTCCCCCGGCTGCGAACCCCGGTTGCTGTTCGAACGAACCGGCCAAGCCCGCGAAGATCTCACGGCGTATGGACGGCTCGGCGGATACCGCCCGCTCGCCGACGCCGACGCATTGCTGAGCGAGGTCGAAGCCAGCGGGCTTGTCGGCCGCGGGGGTGCGGCCTTCCCGCTGGCGATCAAGTTGCGTGCGGTGCGTGACAACGGGGGCATTGCCGGCGGCAGCGTGGTGGTCGCGAATGGCGAAGAGGGGGAACCGGCTTCGATCAAGGATCGATGGCTGCTGCGTAACCGCCCCCACCTGATCCTGGACGGCCTCCGGTTGGCCGCGGCGATCGTGGGCACCGATCGCGCCTATGTCTACGTGTCCGACCCGGAATCGGCGCACAGCGTCGAGGCCGCGCTCGGCGAGCTCGATACCGGCGTCCTCGGCGGCGTCACGATCGACATGTTTGCCGTGCAGCCCGGGTACGTGGCCGGCGAGGAAACCGCCGCCGTCCGCGCGATCAACGGCGGCCCGACCAAGCCGACAGACAAGCCGCCACGCCCGTTCGAAGTCGGCATCGATGATCGACCGACGTTGGTGAGCAATGTCGAAACCCTGGCCAATCTGCCTTTCCTGCAGTGCCACGGCTCGGCGGCGTTTCGCTCGCAGGGCACATCGCTGTCCGCGGGCACCTTCCTGGCCACCATCACCGGCGCGGGCCGCCCGCCGGTCCTCTACGAACTTCCGCACGGCATGCCGTTCACCGAACTTCTTGCCCTGCACGGTGTTTCACCGGACCATGTTCGCGGGGCGCTGATGGGCGGCTACTTCGCCGGTCTGCTCAACCGCACCGTGCTGGAAACAACCCTGGACCACGAGGCGATGCGGCGACTCGGCAGCGGTTTGGGCTGCGGCGCGATCTCGGTGATCACCGACGACTGCCCCGTCGCGGTCGCGGCGTCGGTGCTGGCCTACTTCGACCGCGAAAACGCCGGGCAGTGCGGCTCGTGCTTCAACGGAACGGCGGCGATGGCCGCCGCCGCGGGTGCGCTACGCGACGGCGCCGCGACAACAGAAGACGTCGAACGGCTGCGCCGCTGGTCGGTGCTGCTACGCGGACGCGGCGCGTGCGCGACGCTGGACGCCGCCACCAACGTGGCCGCCAGCCTGCTCGGTCAGTTCCCGGACGAAGTCGCCGCACACCTCGGCGGCACCTGTCAGGACTGCAGCCACGGCGCGTTCCGCGCCGACCGACCGTATGAGGCGGAAGCTGTGAGGCGCGCATGAAGATCCGCTTGGACCGCACTGTTTGCGACGGCTTCGGCATCTGCGCCAAATATGCGCCCGGATACTTCTCGCTGGACGACTGGGGTTACGCGTCCCTCATCGGCGACGGCACCGTGGCAGAGTCGGATCGCGACGCGGTCATGCGCGCCCTGATGGACTGCCCGGTGCACGCCATCGCCGAGATCGGTGAGCGCACATTCCCAACCCCGCATGCGCCGCTCGCCGACGCAGAGGATCCGGCAGAGCACCTCAAAACCGAAGAGAACGAGGCGGAGTGGGGATTCACGCGTTGAGCCCTCGTTACCCGCATAGTTCTCACGATTTCGTCGAATCGTCTTCGGACAGTGCGATTTCGGGGTGCCGGGCCTCGACCATGCGCCGGAAGCCATCGCGCCAGGGCGTTTTCGTACGGCCGAGCAGCTGGTGCATGCGGGTGACATCCGGCCATAGCGGCGTGTGCGCCCGAGGCGTGTACTCAAAGATCGGCTCGACGCCGATCAACTGACCCATGAATGTGCAGTAATCTTCGGCGCTGACCGTTTCACTGCCGGCCCAGTTCACCACGACCGGCGGCACCGATGCGACTTCCATCGCGCGGATGCCCAGTTCCACGTAGTCGTCCTCATAGATGGGGTTGTAGTTGTTCGGCTTGTCGGGATGCAACCGAATGGGCTTGTGCGCCAAAATCGCATCCAGACGATCGGCGGGCGCACCGCCCTCCGGCCCATAGGTTGAGCAGATCCGGATGATGGTCATCGGGATTCGGTGATGCCTGGCGATCCAGGTGCACACCGCCTCAGCGGCGACTTTGGCGAAGCTGTAGTTCGCGCGCAGCGGCACCCCAGGCGGATCGGTCTCGGCGAGCGGTCGCTGCCCTTGGTACGCGTAGATCGAGCCGGTCGAACAGAACACGAAACCCCTGGCGGCGCGGCAGTGGTGAAGCAGTTCGCCGGACATTTGCGCGTTCGCCTCGACGCAACGGTTCCAGTCGTCTGTGCCGGTGTCTACCGCCGCATGAAAGACGTAGGTGAAATCTTCTGGGAGGCCGGACAAGTCGCCCGCGCCGATGTCCAACGCGACGGGTTCGATGCCGGCATCGACGAGCCTTCGTCGATCGGCGGGGTTCTTGAGGCGCGCGGCGCCCCACACTTCGTTTGAGACCGCCAGAGCACGCGCGATGGGAAACCCGATCTTGCCCGTCGCTCCGGTGATCAGGATCTTCTCCGCCTCGAGCACCAGCCCTCCGAATGTGAAGTACTTCATGTCTCGCAGGGAGCACAACCCCCCATCCGATCGATAGGGAGCAGGCGTTCGAGGCAGTTGTCGGCCGCGGACCGCCCGCGTTTGACGTGGGCTAGATCGTTCCCGCGGGCGAATGATAACGTAATTCTCCGATTTGTATAACGGGCCTGCCGAGGCTCGGAGCGCCCAGCCGACTTCCGGAGGTGACGTGTCAGCAGCACCGGGACGACCGTTGCCCCTGATCACGCAGGACAACGAGTTCTTCTGGACCTCGGGCGCCGACGGCATGCTGCGGCTGCAGCAGTGCAATAGCTGCGAATCGCTGATCCATCCACCGGCGCCGGTGTGCCGGTACTGCCGTTCCGGCGACATGGGCGTCCGGGCGGTCTCCGGCAAGGCGACGCTGGCCGGCTTCACGGTGAACCACCGGTTCAGCCTGCCCGGCATGCCGGCGCCGTACGTGATCGCCCAGGTCGCCATCGCCGAGGACCCCCGCGTCCGGCTGACCACCAACATCGTGGAGTGCGATCCCGATCGGCTCGAACTCGGCCAACAGGTGGAAGTCGTATTCGAACACGCCGAAGACGTTTGGCTGCCGCTGTTTCGGCCGACGGCGGAATCCAAGCGCGCTCCGCTGCCGCCCGACGAGATCGCGCCCGAGCGGTTCGGCGAATACGTCCGGCCGATGCTGACTGCCGAGAAGTTCGAGGACAAGGTCGCGCTCACGGGAATCGGGATGTCGCCCATCGGGCGCCGGTTGATGCAACCGCCGCTGGCGCTGACCGTGCAAGCCTGCGAGGCGGCGATTGCCGATGCCGGGTTGACGTTCGCCGACATCGATGGGCTGTCAACGTATCCCGGCGGGGGCAACCTTGGGGGGTTCGGTGAGGGTGGGGTCACCTCGCTCGAGGCCGCCCTGGGTATCCGGCCGACTTGGCACAACGGCGGGATCGAGACATTCGGCCCGGGCGGATCGTTGATCGCCGCGATGCTCGCGGTCGCCGGCGGTCTGGCCCGTCACGTGCTGTGTTTCCGCACCCTGTGGGAAGCCACCTTCAACGAGCTGATGAAGCAGGGCAAGATCAGCACGGCACACGCATCGCGGGGCCGCGCTGCCGGCTGGCTGATGCCGTTCGGCGCCACATCGGCCGCGCACACCCTGGCGATGAACGCGCAGCGGCACTTTCACCGTTACGGCACCACGAAGGAGACACTGGGCTGGATTGCGTTGAACCAGCGCGCCAACGCCGAGCTGAACCCGACCGCGGTGTACCGGTCGCCGATGACCATGGACGACTATCTGAACGCCCGGCAGATCACCACACCCTTTGGCCTCTACGACTGCGACGTGCCATGCGACGGCGCGATAGCCGTCATCGTCTCGGCCGTCGACGCCGCCGGTGACCTCGCCAAGCCACCCGTGCTGGTCGAGGCGGTGGGCACCCAGATCATCGAGCGAATCGACTGGGACCAAAGCACTTTGACCCATGAGCCGCAGGTGCTGGGCCAGGCCGCGCACGTGTGGACACGCACCTCGCTGCGACCGACCGACGTCGACGTCGCCGAACTGTACGACGGCTTCACCATGAACTGCCTGTCGTGGATCGAGGCGCTGGGATTCTGCGGAATCGGCGAAGCCAAAGACTTTCTGGACGGCGGCAAGAACATCGCCCGCGACGGCTTGCTGCCGCTCAACACACACGGTGGCCAGCTCTCGCACGGCCGCACCCACGGCATGGGCCTCATCCACGAAGCCATCACCCAGCTGCGCGGGGAGGCCGGCGATCGCCAGGTCGCCGACGCCCGCGTCGGCGTGGTCAGCAGCGGGGGCCTCACCCCTAGCGGCGTGCTCTTGCTCCGGGCCGACTCATGAGCCAAACCGTGCCGCGCCCCAGGCTGGTGATCGTCGACGGCGTTCCGATGTCGGCGCTGATCGCCGAGGCGCCCCAACCCAAGGCCGTGATCGTGGCCATTCACGGCGGCGGCACCACCGCGGTCTACTTCGATTGCCCGGGTCACCCCTCGTTGTCCCTGCTACGGACCGGCGCGACAGCCGGATTCACCGTGGTGGCGGTCGACCGCCCCGGCTATGGCAGTTCCGCGCCCTACCCGGAGGCGATGGCCCTGCCCGAGCAGCGGGTCAACCTTGCCTACGGGGCAGTGGATCGCATCCTGGGGGACCGACCGCGCGGCGCGGGCCTTTTCCTGATGGGCCACTCCGGCGGGTGTGAACTCGTGATGCGGATGGGCGCCGACGAACGCGGCACGGATCTGCTGGGCATCGAACTGGCCGGCACCGGCCGGCGCTATCACCCGGCGGCCCGAGAGATCCTGAAAACCGCGACGCGCGAACGCCGCCCGGCTGGCCTGCGTGAGCTGCTGTGGCATCCGGAGAACCTTTATCCGCCCGAGGTTCTCAGCGGGGCCACGGTCTCTCCGACGGCGCCGTCCTACGAGGACCAGATGGTGTCCAACTGGGCCCGCCAGGATTTTCCGGCGCTCGCCCCAGCCCTGCGTGTCCCGGTGCAATTCAGCATCGCAGAGCACGAAAAGGTTTGGCAGAACGACACTTCCGCGACGGCCGAGATCCAAACCTTGTTCTCCGGCTCGCCGCGGTTCACCGTGCATCGGCAGCCCGACGCGGGACACAACATGAGCCTCGGCCACACCGCCGCGGCCTATCACGCGAAGGTTTTTGCGTTCGTCGACGAATGTCTGGCCGGCCGCGGTAATCCCATTGACACAAAAGGCGACCTGGAGGCCGGGTGAGAGTCGGATTCATCGGTCTGGGCAGTCAGGGCGGGCCCATGGCACGGCGCATCGTCGAGGCCGGCCACGAGACGACGCTGTGGGCGCGCAGACCCGCAACCCTCGAGCCGTTTGCCGACACGCCGGCGAAGGTCGCCGGGTCACCGGCCGAGCTCGCCGCGGCCAGTGATCTGGTTTGCCTTTGCGTCGTGGGTGACGCCGACATCGACGAGATCACCGGTGGCGAGCTCGGGCTGTTAGCGTCGATGAAGCCGGGCGGCGTGATCGCGGTGCACAGCACCGTGCACCCCGGTACCTGCCGGGAACTGGCGAAGAAGGCTGCAGCCAAAGGCATTTCCGTTCTCGACGCGCCGGTGAGCGGCGGCGGGCCGGCGGCGTCCGAAGGGCGCCTGCTGGTAATGGTCGGCGGCGACGCCGACGTCGTCGAGCGGTGTCGCCCGGTCTTCGCCACCTATGCCGACCCGGTCGTCCACCTCGGTGAGTTGGGTTCCGGTCAAACCACCAAGCTGCTCAACAACCTGCTGTTCACCGCCCATCTGGCAACGGCGGCCACCGCGCTGTCGCTGGCCAGCGCCCTCGGCGTCGACCCGGACCGTCTCACCGAAGTCGTCTCTCGCAGCAGCGGGAACAGCTTCGCGCTCAACGCTCTTGGCGGTATCGGCGGATTGGACCGGCTTGCCGGTGTGGCCGGGAAGCTGCTGCAAAAGGACGTCCGCCTGGTGGTGGACCTGGCCGACCGAGCAGGGGCGAGCGGCGGCGCCGTGCTCGATGCGGCCGACGCCGCACTGGCACTGATGGGCCATCCACGGTGAGAGTCGGGTTCATCGGCGCGGGGCGGATGGGCCGCCCCCTGGTGGCTCGTCTCGTAGCAGCCGGGCACGACGTCCGGGCCTTGGGCCGCACCTCCGAAAAGCGCAGCGGTCTCGAGCGGCTCGGCGCGCGTGCGGTCCGCGGCGCGACCGAAGCCGGTGCGGGGGCCGACATCGTGGTGCTCTGCGTGTTCACCGATCAACAGGTGCGGGAGGTCTGCCTGGACGACGGACTGCTGTCCGCCATGCCGCCCGGTTCGGCGCTGGTGGTGCACACCACCGCGAGCCCGAAGACCATCGACGCCCTCGCCGCGCGCGCCGATGGGGTCGACGTCATCGATGCCGCGATCAGCGGAGGACCGGACGACATCGCGGCCGGCCGGCTCACGCTGTTCGTGGGTGGCGCCGACGACGCAGTGAAGCGGGTGCGGCCGGTGCTGGGTTGCTACGGCGATCCCGTCCTGCACGTCGGGCCCAGGGGCACCGGGCAAAAGGTGAAATTGGTCAACAATGCCTTGTTCGCGGGTCAGATCGGGCTGCTCGTGGAATCGATCAGGCTGGGCGAGCGGCTCGGCGTGCCGGAATCGACGCTGCTGGCCGCGCTGGCCCACGGCAGCGCGACCAGCCGTGTCCTGAGCCTGGTGGCGGCGGGCGGTTCCGTCGGGTCGTTCATCGAGGTCGCCGGTGAATTCGTGAACAAAGACGTGACCGTCGTGCGCGGCACCAGCGAAGAACTCGGCAGCGACCTGGGCGCCCTTGATGACGTCATCAACGCCATCGGTGTCGCGAAGAGGGTGTGAAATGCCAGCGTTTCGGTCTTCCCGGTTCGTCACGAACGTATTACCGTTACCGTTACAGTCAGCGACTCCGCTGTAAAGGTTTCAGCCAGCCTCGCCGCTGAGGAGGATTCAGTGACAAAACCGAAGGTCGTCTTCGATCCGTACTCCGAGGACTACTTCAACAACCCTTTCGACATATACCGGCGTATGCGCGAGGAAGCACCGCTGTATTACGACGAAAAAGAGGACTTTTATGCACTGACCCGACACGAGGACGTCTCGGCCGCGTTCAAAGACTTCGAGACGTACTCGTCGGCGCGCGGTTGCGATCTTGCGATGGTGCGCCGGGGCCTGGCCCCCGAGCAGAAGTCGATCATCTTCATGGATCCGCCGGAGCACCGCCACATGCGCAGCCTGCTCAACAAGGCGTTCACTCCCCGGGCGATTCAATCGCAGCGCGAGACCGTCAGCGACGTGATTGACAAGTACCTGGGCGCGGCCAACCCCGATGCCTTCGATGTCGTGCAGGACTTCTCGGGGCCGTTCCCGGTGGAAGTCATCACCCGGATGGCGGGGGTGCCGGAGGAGTACCGCCAGCAGGTCCGCCACTGGATCGACACCAGCCTGCATCACGAACCGGGACAGATCGAGATCAGCGAAGCCGGCATGCAGGCCAACATCGACACAGCGATGTACTACTTCGGCCTGGTCCAGGACCGGCGGCAGAATCCGCAGGATGACATGATCAGCAGGCTGATCGCGGCCGAAATCCCGGGCGAGGACAGGCCAGTTTCGCAAGCTCGACGACATCGAAATCACCGGCTTCGCGACCCTTTTGGGCGGGGCGGGCGCCGAGACCGTCACCAAGCTGCTCGGCAACGCGGCAGTGATCTTCGCCCGCAACCCCGACCAGTGGCAGAAGCTGCAGGAAGACCGCGACAAAATCCCGGGGGCGGTGGAAGAACTACTGCGCTACGAGGGGCCGGTCCAGTACAACGTCCGCTACACCCTCAAAGAGGCACACGTCAGCGGTGGCGTGATTCCCCCCGGCAAACCGGTGTTCCTCTGCGGCGCCGCGGCGAACCGCGATCCGGACGCCTTCACCGACGCCGACACCTTCGACATCGAGCGTGACCAGACCGAGGCGCAGCACCTCGGTCTCGGGTACGGGATTCACAGCTGCCTCGGTGCCGCGCTGGCCCGCCTGGAAAGCCGGATCGCGCTGGAACGGCTGCTCGACTTCATGCCGCGCTACGAGGTGGACTGGGCGGGGTGCAAACGAGTGAACATGCAAAACGTCGCGGGCTGGAAGAACGTGCCCGTCAAGGTGCTTCGCTAAGGGGGTCGCCGTGACCAAGAAAATCGAAGTCGATTGGGGACTCTGCGAGAGCAACGGGGTCTGCATGGGCATCAACCCGGAGATCTTTCTCCTCGGCGACGACGACATGCTGACCGTGTTGCAGGAAGAAGTCACCCCGGAGAATGAGGCGGACGTGCGCGAGGCCGTTCGTCAGTGCCCACGGCAGGCGATCTCGATCGTCGAGTAACGGCGGTCAGAAACCGGAGAGGATGACGGCGTTGCAGTCGGCCGCCGCCTGCCGCAGTTTCGCCGCCTTTTGATAGCCCTCGGATTCGTACCATGCGCGGGCCGCGTCCACCGATTCGAACTCCAGCACGACGGTCTGGTCGCCGTGCCAGGTACCTTCGATCACTTTGGGAGCGGTGTCCACCGCCAGAATGGTCGCTCCGGCCATCGCCGGACCGGCAGCCTGGGCATAGGCTTTCATGCCCTCCCGATCCTTGATCGCTCCGTCAAAATGACGTATCCCTTAGCCAATTCTGCCAATCTCCTGGTTCGCGGGCGTGTTGGTCAAATCTCGCTGATGGCCTGCTCAGGGCAGCTCTCGATGGCCTCTTGAGTGGCGGTTTCGAATTCCGTTGGAACGTCAGACGGTATCGCCTCGGCGTAACCGTCGTCGGTGAGGCTGAAGACTTCCGGGCACAGCGTCGTGCAGACGCCGTGGCCGCGACAGCGCTGGTCGTCGACTGTGACTTTCATGCCGGCGTGAACTCCAGGTGCAGCTCGGTCAGCCCGCGCAGGATGTAAGTCGGAACGTATTGGTAGCGACGGTCATTCGCCGGGCCGTGCATGCGCTCGTCGATCCTGATGTCGGACGTCCGGTCGAGCAGGCGCTCGATCGCCACCCGGGTTTCGGCGCGCGCCAGCGGCGCGCCGGGGCAGCTGTGGATACCGCGCCCGAACGAGATGTGCTGACGGGCGTTCTTGCGGGCCGGGTCGAAGGTGGTGGGGTCGTCGAACCGGCGGGGATCACGGTTGGCGGCCGCTTGCACAACCATCACCGTGGTTCCCGCCGGCAGCTCGACACCACCGACGTTGACGGGCACCCGGTTCAACCGGAAGTCGCCCTTGACCGGGCTCTCGTGGCGCAACGACTCTTCGATGAAGTTGGGGATCAGGCTGCGGTCCTTGCGCAACTGCGCCTGGATGTCGGGGCGTTCCCCGAGCGTCTGCAAGGCCGCACCCAGCAGCCGCACGGTGGTCTCCTGACCCGCCGAGAAGACGTTGGCGGCGACACGGGCCACGTCCTCGACCTCGGGAATCGAACCGTCCGGGTAGGTGGCGGTGGCCAGGCCGGTCAGCACGTCGTCGCGGGGCTCGCGCCGGCGGTCGCGGACGTAGTCGGCGAAGAGCCCGTAGAGAAATTCCAGCGGGCTGTGCGCCAGCGATTCCTTGCCGGTGCCACCGACGCCGCCACCCGAGTGCTGGCGGATGCCCTTGACGAACTTTTCCCGATCTTCTTCCGGCACGCCCAGCAGATCGGCGATGACCAGCAGCGTGAAGGGACCCGCAAAGCCCTTGATGAACTCACCGTGACCGGGCGCCAGGAAGGTGTCGAGCGCCTGCTCGGCGAGCACCCACATGGCGTCCTCGTTCTCCTTGAGGCGCTTCGGGGTGATCAGCCGCATGAGCAGCGAACGGTGATTGGTGTGGGTCGGCGGATCGAGCGTGGGCAGCTGGTCGCTGAACGGCAATTCGTCCCGGTGTTTCTCGATCAACTCGGTGACGTCGTCACCTTCCAGCGGTACCGGGAAGCCGGGAAACGGACCGGTCACCGAAATGCACGAGGACCACGTCTCGGCGTCGTTGAGCACCGCGCACGCCTCGTCCCAACCGGTGATCATGGTGACGTCGTGATGGCTCTCCCGCGTGACGGGGCATTGCGAGCGCAGCGCCTCGTAATAGGGGTACGGGTCTTCGATGAGCTCGCTGCCGCGGAAGAAGTCCAACTCGGAGAATTCGTTCGTCATCTCCTGCTCCTTGAATCTCGGCTAGTGAGAACGCGCCTCTCGAAGATGAGTATTACATTTCCATAAGGCGTGGTGGTCGTCAACGAGGGGCGGGCGTCGCCGGGCCTGCGAACCGGGCTATGACCCCCCTTAGCTCGCGGGAATCAGATCGGCGGCGACCGATGGCCAGGCCAGCAGCCCACTGCGGAAGGTCTCGACGTGACCGACCGAGCCGTGCGGAGCCCCTCCCCCTTCAAAGCGGCGGCGAGGGCCTCCGCTTTGAACGTGTGGGCGGCCGCGCTCAGCCGGTGTTGCACCAGGCCGACGCTGTCGTCAAGCTCGGCCGGCCAGTTCTGGCCCCATAGCGTGACCTCGGTGACGCCGTGATCGAGGGCCTGCAACACCCCCTGCCGCACCCGCGAGTCGCACCCGAACAAATCTGCCGCCGCCGCCAGGGCCTGCGGGCGAGGACGCGATTGCGCCGACGCCAAGGCGTCTTCGAGGTCGA
This sequence comes from uncultured Actinomycetota bacterium, assembly GCA_963820045.1. GTDB lineage: Bacteria > Actinomycetota > Actinomycetes > Mycobacteriales > Mycobacteriaceae > Mycobacterium. The sequence continues at coordinate 74,338 of CAWFYN010000003.1, read as the reverse complement.
CCACCCGGGCGCCGAGGATCTGCAGCGGCCGATCGTCGGGATGGTCGGCTAGGTCCGCCAGGAGCACGGTGACGTCCCATCCCGCCATCGCCCGGTCGAAGAGCCAGCCGCCGGCGAACCGCACCACGTCGAGGACGGTGGCGGCGACCACGTCCAGCCGGTATCGCATGTCCTCGCGTGGCTCTTCTACGGCGCGAAGTCCCGCGCCAGTGTCTCGGCGTACTGCTTGAACGCCTCGGTTAGCGGTATCGATGGATCGAGCAACCATGTGGTTTCCATTCCGTGGACGAAGGCGAGAATTTCTACCGCCTTGACGGCGGGGTCTATGTCGGTGCGGTACCGCCCATCCGCCTGCCCGCGGCGGATGAGATCGGCGACGATGTCGATCGCGGCGCGATGCCGGGCCAGCATCCGGTCGTGCAGTGGAGCGTCGGGCAGGATGTTCTCGACCAGCAGCACCGTGAACGTGCCGACCAGTTCGGGTGCGCGGTTGAACCGGTCGGCGACCTGGGCGATCTGGGTGAACAGGTCGCCGGTCCGGTCGGCGTGGAGGTCATCGTCGAGGTCACGGGCGTCGAGGACGGCGTGCAGCAGCTGCTCTTTGGATTCGAAGTGATGCAGCAATCCCGCGGGGGTGACCCCCGCCTCGCCGGCGATCTGGGCGAGGGTGGTGCTGCGCCAGCCGTTACGCGTGAGCAGCCGTTGCGCGACGTCGAGGATCCGCTGCTTGCGGTCCTCGCCTTTGGCGAGCAGCGTGTCGTATCGCCGTGCGTCGGGCACCGGACTCCTTTGACCGATTGGCGGGCTGAACCAACCTAGTGAACACACAGTAGGTTAGTTAGGCCATTGTGACAAGGGTCACGCGGGGTGCGCCTTCTCGGGGCGCGGCTACGCCGGTGCTAGCGCACGAGCTCGATCAGCGTGGCGTTGGCGGTACCGCCGCCCTCGCACATGGTCTGCAGCCCGTAGCGGATCCCGTTGTCGCGCATGTGGTGCGCCATCCGCGTCATCAACACCGCCCCGGAAGCGCCCAGCGGATGCCCCAGCGCGATCGCACCGCCGAGCGGATTGACCCGATCGGGGTCCGCCCCGGTTTCGGCGAGCCATGCCAACGGCACCGGCGCGAAGGCCTCGTTCACCTCGAACACGCCCACCTCGGACAGCGGCACGCCGGCCTTCCTCAGCACCTTCTCGGTCGCCGGGATGGGCCCGGTCAGCATGAGCACGGGATCCGCGCCGGTCACCGCGCCCGCCAGATAACGCACTAGCGGGGTCAGCTCCAACTCGACCGCCATCTCCGCCGTGGTGACCAGCAGCGCCGCCGCGCCGTCGGAGATCTGCGAGGAATTGCCCGCGTGGATCACACCGTCTTCGGTGAAGGCCGGCTTCAGTCCGCTGAGTTTCTCGACCGTGGTCCCCCTCCGCACACCCTCGTCGGCGGCGACCACCGTTTCGTCGCCAGTGAACACCGGCACGATCTGGTCGGTGAACGCGCCAGCGTCCTGGGCCGCCGCGGCCCGTTCGTGGGACTGGGCGGAGTATTCGTCCAGCCGGGTGCGGGAGAATCCCCACTTCTTGGCGATCATCTCCGCCGACAGGCCCTGGTTGAAGGAGAAGTCGTCATATCGGGCGAGGACCTTCGGGCCGTAGGGCATGCCGGTCGCCCTGGCCGAGCCGAGCGGAACGCGGCTCATGACCTCGACACCGCCGGCGACGACGACGTCTTGCTGGCCGGACATCACCGCCTGCACGGCGAAGTCGAGCGCCTGTTGACTGGACCCGCACGCCCGGTTGACGGTGGTCCCGGGGATGTTCTCCGGCCAGCCGGCGGCCAGGACCGCATAGCGGCCGATGTTGCTGGACTGGTCACCGACCTGGGACACGCATCCCCAGATCACGTCGTCGACGACCTCCGGGCCGACTCCGGCGCGTTCCAGGAGCTCGTTGAGGACGACAGCGGACAGGTCGGCGGCGTGCATCCCGGACAGGCCGCCGTTGCGTTTCCCCACCGCGGTGCGGACGGCTTCGACAATGACTGTTTCCCGCATATCCCTACTCCGCTTCCTGGTCAAATTTCGATAGCGCCCACCGGCCAGTAAACGACGGCTCCCGCCGCTCGGCGAAAGCGGCATACGCGGCGGCCGAATCGGCGGTCGCGAAATTGCCTACCGGGGCACGCTCCGTCGCGGTGTTTCGACAGGAGCGCGGGGCCGTCGGTCGCAGTCACATCACCGTGCCGCCGCCCGTGAGGTCGAACAGCGGATTGGTCATCAATAGCTCCTCGGCAATTTCAGGACGTTGGAACCCAGGAAATTCAAAATCATCTCCTGGCTGACCGGCGCGATCTTCATCAGCCGGGCCTCACGGAAGTACCGGGCGATGTGGTATTCCTCCGCGTAGCCCATGCCGCCGTGGGTCTGCAACGCCCGGTCCGCGGCGGTGAAGCCTGCATCGGCGCATAAGTATTTTGCCGTATTCGCCTCGCGGCCACAGGGTTTGCCGTTGTCGTACAACCAGGTGGCCTTGCGCAACATCAGCTCCGCGGCGTCAAGCCGTGCCAGCGAATCGGCGAGCGGGAACTGCAGGCCCTGGTTCATGCCGATGGGTCGACCGAAGACCTCACGCTCGTTGCCGTATTTCACCGCCTTGTCCAGCGCCACCCGGCCGATGCCGAGCGCCTCGGCGGCGATCAGCATCCGCTCCGGGTTCAGACCGTCCAGGATGTACTGAAAGCCCTTGCCCTCCTCGCCGATTCGGTCCTCGACCGGTACCTCCAAATTGTCGATGAACAATTCGTTGGAACTGACGGCGTTGCGGCCCATCTTGCGGATGGGGCGGACGTCGATGCGGCTGCGGTCGAGATCGGTGAGGAACAGCGTCATCCCGTCGGTTTTCTTGGTGACTTCCTCATAGCTCTGGGTGCGGGTGAGCAGCAGGATCTTGTCGGACTCCATGGCCTTGGAGATCCACACCTTGCGGCCGTTGACGATGTAACGATCGCCGTCGCGTTTGGCGAAGGTGGTGATGCGCGACGTGTCCAGTCCCGCACCGGGTTCGGTCACGCCGAAGCAAACGTGCACTTCGCCGGTCGCGACGCTGGGCAGGGTGCGCGCCTTCAGTTCGTCTGAGCCGTGCACCACCACCGGTTGCATGCCGAAGATGGACAGGTGAATCGAGCTGGCGGCGTTCATGGCGCCGCCGGATTTGGCGACCTCCTCAAGCAGGATGGTGGCTTCGGTGATTCCGAGGCCGTGCCCGCCGTATTCCGTGGGAATCGTCATGCCCAGCCAGCCACCATCGGCGATCGCCTGATAGAACTCGCTCGGAAATTCGTGCGCCTGGTCTTTTTCCATCCAGTACTGATCGTCGAACCTGCGCGCCAACTCGGCGACCGACCGACGAATCAGGTCCTGATCGTCAGTCAGCTCGAAGTTCATTCCGGCGCCGGGCACTGCTGGATCTCTCTTTCATTGCTGGCGGCGAGATCGCCGTTGTGGTCGTGAATTGCCGCAAGGGTGACCCTGAGTGCGATCTCGACGCAGCTCACCGGGCCCGAGACCGTCGTGGTTTGTCAGTCTTTGTTGCCGGTGAGGGCTTTCGCGTTGGCCGCGAAATCCGCGAAGGACGAACCGCCCCGGGTGTCCTTTTGGTGGCCCGCCGCCTTTATGGATACGTCGTGCCCCTCGGCGGCCTTCCGCAGCGCCCCCACCGATGCCTGCTCCCGGGTGATGTGGGTGAACGGATCGAAGGAGTACCAGCGCATCGCGTTCTCATAGGTCATCTTGTTGATCTCGTCATCCGGCACGTCGTTCAACGACAACACGTCCCATAACTCTTCCGGCGCACCCGGCCACATCGAGTCACTGTGCGGGTAGTCGGCCTCCCAGCAGATGTTGTCGATACCGATCATGTTGCGCAGCTTGACGCCAACCTTGTCGCTGATGAAGCACGTCAGGAAGTGCTCCCGGAAGACCTCGCTGGGCAGCTTGCCCTTGAAGTCCTGGTGGGTCCAGGTCGAATGCATCTCGTAGGTGCGGTCCGCCCGCTCCAGGAAGTAGGGGATCCAGCCGGTGCCGCCCTCGGACAGGCCGATCTTGAGGTCCGGGTACTCCTTGATGGGCCGCGACCACAGCAGGTCCGCGGCGGCCTGCACGATGTTCATCGGCTGCAGCGTGATCATCACGTCCATCGGCGCGTCGGGCGCGGTGATTGCCAGCCGCCCCGAGGACCCGATGTGCACGTTCATCACGGTGTCGGTGTCAACCAGGGCCTTCCACAGCGGGTTCCAGTATTCGTCGTGGAAGCTGGGGTACCCCATCGCGGCCGGGTTCTCGGTGAAGGTCAGCGCGTGTACGCCCTTCTTCGAGACCCGCCGCACCTCCGCGGCGCACGCCTCGGCATCCCAGATCACCGGAATGGCCATCGGGATGAATCGCGCCGGGTAGGCCCCGCACCACTCGTCGATGTGCCAGTCGTTGTAGGCCTGCACCAGCGCCACCGAGAAATCGTGGTCCTCGGTGGCGAACAGCCGCCCCGCAAAGCCCGGGAACGACGGGAAGCAGATCGAGGCCAGAATGCCGCCGGCATTCATGTCCTTGACCCGCTCGTCGACGTTGTAGCAACCCGGCCGGATCTCGTCGAGCCCCGTCGGCTCGATGCCGTACTCCTCCTTCGGCCGACCGGCGACCGCGTTGAGCGCCACATTCGGGATCACCGTGTCGCGGAACTTCCACATGTCCGACCCGTCGGCGTTGTGCACCAACCGAGGTGCGTCGTCCTGGTACTTCGACGGCAGGTGGTTCTTGAACATGTTCGGCGGCTCGACCGTGTGGTCGTCGACGCTGATCAGGATCATGTCCTCTTTGTTCATGGCCGTTGCCCTTCCATCGGGTCCGTCTATTCGATTCCGCTCCCACGCAGCCTCGGCGAATCGCTGTCCCGTGCCAAGATCACTAAAATGAAAACTATCTTCTCGCCAAGCGAGAATCAACATCCAGCGACCGCCGCTGCCGACGTCCGCCGCCTGACCAGGGACGGAGCGGGCCCCCGAATTGCCTGCCCCCGAGCGACAATGCGCTGAGGTAAACGCCCGCCTTGTGTGGCGCCCCCGGCATCGCCGCTGACGTGGTCGATGGAAAGCGAGCGTCTTGACGGCCGGTTGGGCACACGGCGCCCGGCGCCGGCCACCGGCATTGACCGGCCGCGCGATTCGTGCAACTCTATTGGTTAGAAATGAGAATATGATTCTCCCTGGCCGAGAGCTGGTCGGGAGGATGGCGAGAGGAGAGAGCGGATGCGGTTGCCGCCGCTGCCCGCTGACCAGTGGGACGAGACTGCGGAGCGGGCGCTTTCCGTCATGCGCCGCGCGGGTGAGTCGCGGGATGCCAACAACGCGCTGGCGACTTTCGCCCACCACCCCGCGCTGGCCAAGGCGTTTCTCCGCTTCAACGTCCACCTGTTGTACTCGTCCACGCTGCCCGCGCGCATCCGGGAACTGGCCATCCTGCGCGTCGCGCATCGCCGCGACTGCGCCTATGAGTGGACCCACCACGTCTCGATGGCCAAAAGCGAGGGGATAACCGACGACCAGATCGCGGCGGTGCGGCGTGATCCCGGCGCGGACGGCGGCCACTTCGACAAGTTCGACCAAGCGGTGATCGCCGGGGTCGACGAACTCGACGAGCAATCGCAGTTGTCCGACGAGACCTGGGCCGCGCTCGGCGAGCGCCTCAACGACCAGCAGCGCATGGATTTCGTCTTCACGGTCGGCTGTTACACGCTGCTGGCCATGGCCTTCAACACTTTTGGCGTACAGCTCGAACACGCCGAACAGCACTGACAAGAGAGGTAAGAAAGTTGCCGCACTTCCCGAAGCCAGCCGCCGGCAGCTGGACAGAGAACTATCCCGACCTGGGGACCGCACCGGTCGATTACAGCGACTCCATCGACCCGGCATTCTTCGAAGCCGAACGCGATGCGGTCTTCAAGAAGACCTGGCTCAACGTCGGGCGCGTCAACCGTTTGCCGCGCACCGGCAGCTACTTCACCAAGGAGCTACCGTCGGCCGGCAAGGGCATGTCGGTGATCATCGTCAAGACCAAGGACGGGACCGTCAAGGCGTTCCACAACGTCTGCCGCCACCGCGGAAACAAGTTGGTATGGAACGACTTTCCTAACGAAGAGACCTCCGGCACCTGCCGCCAGTTCACCTGCAAGTACCACGCCTGGCGCTATAGCCTGGACGGTGACCTGACCTTCGTCCAACAGGAAGAAGAGTTCTTCGACGTCGACAAGGGCGACTACGGCCTGGTACCGGTGCGCTGCGAGGTGTGGGAAGGCTTCATCTTCATCAACTTCGACAGCAACGCGGCGCCGCTGATCGACTACCTCGGCCCCCTGGCCAAGAGCATCGAGGGCTACCCCTTCGGCGAGATGACCGAGACCTACTCCTACCGGGCCGAGGTCGGCAGCAACTGGAAGCTGTTCATCGACGCATTCGTCGAGTTCTACCACGCGCCGATCCTGCACCAAGGGCAGTACACCAAGGAGGAAGCCGCCAAGATTCAAAAGTACGGCTACGAGGCGCTGCACTACGAGCTGGCCGGCCCGCACAACCTGCAGTCAACCTGGGGCGGGCAGGCGCCGCCCCCGGACATGTCCATGGTCAAGCCCCTGGACCAGGTGTTGCGTAGCGGGTTGTTCGGTCCCTGGGACAAGCCGGAGATCATCCAGAACCTGGAGCTGCCACCGGGTGTCAACGTGAAGAGGGTGCCGCAGTGGGGTATCGACTCGTGGCTCTTCTACCCGAACTTTATGCTGATGATCTGGGAGCCGGGCTGGTACCTGACCTACCACTACTGGCCGACCGCGGTGGACAAGCACATCTTCGAGTCCACACTGTATTTCGTGCCGCCGCGCAATGCGCGGGAACGCCTGGCCCAGGAGTTGGCCGCGGTGACGTTCAAGGAGTACGCGTTGCAGGACGCCAACACACTGGAGGCGACCCAGACCATGATCGGCACCCGGGCCGTCAAAGAGTTCCTGCTGTGCGACCAGGAAATCTTGATCCGTCATCTGCACAAGACGACCGGTGACTACGTGAAGGAGCACCAGCGCAATGGCGCTACCGTCTGAATTCGCGGCCCTGGAGCCCTATTTGGATTGGGATCTGGCCACCGAGCCCGAGCGCTACGCCAAGCGGCTGGCCTCGACGATGGCCGAGATGCAGGAGTTCTACGACGTCGCGTTCCCGATGCTGCCCGACGTGATTGCGTACTGTGACAAGTACCCGCTCGACGACCTGCCGGAGGACGCGAAGACTCTGATGCACATCATGCAATCGTTGGTGATGGTGTCTTTCCCCATCGAGGCATGGAAACAGCCGCGCGTCCCCGACAGCGGCGCGGCGTGGGTTGAAGTGCTTCGGGAGCCGGTGATCTAAGCGGTGCTCACGCTCAAGGCTGCCGGGCTGCTCGACGTCGACGCCGGTGAGATCCTTCGGCCCGGCATTCTGAAGATCGAGGATGACCGCATCGTCGATGTCGGTGGCGACCCCGAAGGCGAGATCATCGACCTCGGTGATCAGATCCTCCTGCCTGGGCTGATGGACATGGAGGTCAACCTGTTGATGGGCGGCCGCGGCGAAAAGCCCGGACTGTCCCAGGTCCAAGATGACCCGCCGACGCGGGTGTTGCGCGCGGTCGGCAATGCGCGGCGCACGCTTCGCGCCGGATTCACCACCGTGCGCAACCTCGGTCTGTTCGTCAAGACGGGCGGCTACCTGCTGGATGTCGCGCTGGGCAAGGCCATCGACGCCGGCTGGATCGACGGTCCGCGGGTGGTGCCGGCCGGGCATGCCATCACGCCCACCGGCGGCCACCTGGATCCGACGATGTTCGCGGCGTTTGCTCCCCACGCACTGGAGCTGACCGTCGAAGAAGGCATCGCCAACGGCGTCGACGAGATCCGCAAGGCGGTGCGCTACCAGATCAAACACGGCGCCGAGCTGATCAAGGTCTGCTGCTCGGGCGGTGTCATGTCACTGACCGGTCCGCCTGGCGCGCAGCACTATTCGGATGAGGAGCTACGCGCGATCGTCGACGAGGCGCACCGGCGTGGGCTGCGCGTCGCGGCGCACACGCACGGCGCCGAGGCGGTCAAGCACGCCGTCGAGGCCGGCATCGACTGCATCGAACATGGTTTTTTGATCGACGACGAAGCGATCGCGTCGATGGTCGAGCACGGCACCTTCCTGGTGAGCACCCGGCGCCTGGCGGAGGGCATGGACGTCTCGCACGCTCCGCCAGAGCTGCAGGCGAAGGCGGCCGAGATGTTCCCCAAGTCGCGCACCTCCATACTGGCCGCCTACAAAGCCGGGGTGAAGATCGCGGTCGGCACCGACGCGCCGGCGATACCGCACGGGCGCAACGCCGACGAGCTGGTCACCCTTGTCGAATGGGGGCTTCCGCCATTGGCGGTGCTGCGGGCGGCCACGGTGACCGCGGCCGAGCTGATCAACTCGACCGACCGCGGTCGGCTCGCGGCCGGTCAGCTCGCCGACATCATCGCCGTGCCGGGAAACCCGTTGAAAGACATAACCGTCACCCAGAACGTGAACTTTGTCATGAAAGGCGGCAAGGTCTATGTCGACAAATCAGCCAACCCGAACTGACGACCTGGTCGAGATCCAGCAAATGCTCGCCCGTTACGCGGTCACCATCACCCAGGAAGACATCGACGGACTGGTCGGCGTCTTCACACCGGACGGAACATACAGCGCCTTCGGCGACACCTACCGGTTGGACAGGTTTCCCGAGCTGGTGGCGGCGGCGCCAAAGGGCCTGTTTCTCACCGGAACGGCGGTCGTCGACATCGACGGCGATTCCGCAAGCGGCACCCAGCCGTTGTGCTTCATCGACCACGCCACCCATGACATGCGGATCGGTTACTACCGCGACACCTATGCCCGCACCCCGGATGGATGGCGGCTGAAAACCCGTGCCATGACGTTCATCCGCCGCAGCGGCGTGCATGACTCCGGGCGGCCGCACGCCGTCGGCCGCCCCACGCCGTGAATGTCGAGGAGTTCCGCGCGGGTTTGCGCGCGTGGCTCGACGACAATGACTTGACCCCGGGACCCGACCACTCGTTGCAGGGCCACATGCGGCAGTTCGCCCGGGTCAGCCGGGCGCTCTACGACGCCGATTGGATGCGCTACGGCTGGCCCACCGAAGTCGGCGGATTGGGTGGCCCCGCGGTGCTGCGCGCGGTAGTCGGTGAGGAGGTGGTCGGTCGCCGCCTCGCCGAACCCGGCCCTTATTCGATGCTCGAGGTGCTCGCGCCCACGCTGATCGACTACGCGCCGGCAGAGCTCGCCGCCGAAATGGTGCCGCGTCTGCTGAGCGGCGAAGAGCAGTGGTGTCAAGGCTTTTCGGAGCCGGGTTCCGGCAGCGACCTGGCCTCGCTGACCACCCGTGCGACGCAGCAAGGCGACAACTGGGTCGTCAACGGACAGAAGGTCTGGACCAGCTTCGCGCAGTTCTCGACGCGCTGTGTCCTGCTCACCCGTACCGCACCCGGCCACGACGGGATCACCGCCTTCTTTGTCGACCTCGACACGGCGGGCATCACCATCCGGCCGCTACGGACGATGCACGGCGTCGACGAATTCTGCGAGGTCTACTACGACGACGTGGTGATCCCGGGGAGCCGGATGCTCGGCCGCCCGGGGGACGGCTGGCGACTCGCCATGGACCTGCTGCCCTATGAGCGGTCCACCTGCTTCTGGCAACGAATCGCTTACCTGTACTCCCGCTTCGACGAACTCATCGTGCAGACGCCCGACGTCGGCGAGCGGAACGAATCCGCGCTTGGCGCCGCCTATCTGGCGCTGCACACGCTGCGCTGCCGATCCCGCGACACCCAGCACCGGCTGCGGGACGGAGCCCGACTGGGACCGGACACGTCCATCGACAAGGTGCTGCTGGCCGACGCCGAGCAACGACTCTACGACACCGTCCACGACCTGCTGCCCGGGACGCTCGAGCTCGACGACACGCCATGGCGCCCGGAATACCTGTACTCGCGCGCGGCGACCATCTATGGCGGTACCGCCGAGATCCAGCGCAATATCATCGCCCGCCGGCTGCTCGACCTCGGGAAGGAGTGAACCGTGGACGCCACAACGGATCCCGAGTCCCTGCGCCTGCTCGAAGGTTCCCTGCGAACAACGATGGCGGCGGGGTCGGGGGTTAAGCTCGACGCGGCCCTGATCGATCTGGGCTGGCGCGACATGCTGGACGAAATGCCCGATGTTGCCGTCCCTTTGGTCTTCCTGATGCTCGGCGAGACGGGTGCGCACGCCCCGGTGCTCAATGACGTGGTGTTACGCGAAGCCGGCGCCGCGCCGGGAGACACGCTGCCGCTACCATTCGCCGGCGGCTCCTGGGTGATCTGGGAGCGCGGTGAGAGCGGCGGTTCGGCGATCGACGAGTTGCTGCCGATACACCGCGTCCCGCATGGGGATTCACTGTCCCCGGCCGCGCTGCATGCGGGTCGGCGGGCGCTGGGCTGGTGGTTGGTCGGCGCCAGCCGGGCCATGCTGACGCTGGCGCGCCAGCATGCCATCGACCGCGTCCAGTTCGGCCGGCACCTCAGCTCGTTCCAGGCGATCCGGCACCGACTGGCCGAGACGCTCGTCGCGATCGAGGGCGCCGAAGCGGCGCTGCACGTCGGCGCGCATACGAACGACGACGACGGCCTGGCCTCGCTGCTGGCAAAAGCCGCTGCCGGCCGGGCCGCGATGACCGCCGCACGCCACTGCCAGCAGGTGCTCGGTGGGATCGGCTTCACCGCCGAGCACCCGCTGCACCACCACGTCAAACGGTCGCTGATCCTGGACGGTCTGCTGGGCAACGAACGTGAACTGACCCGAGAAGCCGGAAAAACTTTGGTGGATAAGGGGTTTGCGCCGCGGCTTGCGCAGCTCTAGCCAGCTGGCGCCCCGCACAACCCCCCGCCCCGGATCATATGTGTCGGGTGGGATCTAAAACCCTACGCGTAGAATTCGTCTGGCCACCAAGAGAATGGGACGCGATGAGCCAGCCCGACTCACCCCGGAACGAGATGGGCGTCGCTTCACTGCTCGTGGGCCTGGTCGCGCTCCTGACGTGCTGGATGCTGATCGGGGTTCCCTTCGGCATTGCGGCGGTGATAACGGGCGACGTCGCGCGCAGACGAGTCCTGCGAGGCGAAGCGGATAATCTCCGAATCGCCGTGGCGGGCATGGTTTTAGGAGCGGTGTCGATCGCTGCCGGACTCGTAGCGATTGCGTACTACGCCCGGCTGGACGCCCGCTAATTCCGCGGTAACCCGAGCACGCGCTCAGCGATGATGTTCCGCTGAATCTCCGACGTGCCGCCGGCGATCGTCGCGGCGAAGCTGCGCGCGTAGCGGTCGAACCAGCTGCGGTAATGGCTGTCGAGGTTCAGCGGAGCGAACGGGGCGGTCACCGTGCGATGCCCGAGTCCGTCGGCGTGCGCAGCGTCGAGCGCGTCCTCGGATGCCCGTTGCAGGGCCTCGGAGCCCAGCAGCTTCAGTACCGACTGGGCGGCTACGTCCTCTTCTCCGCGAGCGGCCCGCGACAACGCCGCGGACCCCAGTAGCCGCAGCGCGTGGGCGTCCATCACCAGGGTGGCGTAGCGATCCCGCTGCAGCGGGCTCGATGGAGAAAAATCGATGCTCAGTTCGTGCAACAGGTCGACGTATCCCATCCACAGCATGACGCGTTCGTGCCCCAGGGAACCGGTGGCCACCCGCCATCCCCCGTTGAGCTCACCCACCAGATTCTCGGCCGGCACCCGAGCATCGGTGAAGAACACCTCGTTGAAGTCGAGTTCGTCGACGTCACACATCGACGCGAATGGGCGGCGCAGCACACCCGGTGTGTCGGTCGGAATCAGCAACACGCTAATACCCTTGTGCTTCGGTGCCTTTGGATCGGTGCGCACGAAGGTCAGCAGCACGTCGGCATCGTGAGCGCCTGATGTCCACACCTTCTGACCGTTGACGACGAAGTGGTCACCGTCAAGCACCGCCCGTGTCTTCAGCGACGCGAGGTCCGAGCCCGCACCGGGTTCACTCATCCCCAGCGACGCGGTGATCTCGGCCCGCAGAATCGGCACCGCCCACCTGTGCTTCTGTTCGGGCGTGCCGAAGGTCAACAACGACGCCGCAATGATGCCCACGCCTTGCGGATTGAAACTCTGATAGATGCGCCGCCGCCCCAGCTCCTCCAGGTACACGTATTGCTGCAACAGCGTGGCGTTGCGTCCGCCGAACTCGGGCGGGTTGCCCGGCAGCAGCCACCCGCTGTCGAACAGCAGCCGTTGCCAGCGCCGGGCCCATTCCGGCACGTGCGAACTCGAGCGGGGGCGTTCGAACGCCTCGGCATCGGAGGGTAAATGCGCGTCCAGGAAGGCAACGAATTCGGAGCGGAACGCCTCCACCTCGGCGTCAAAGGTGAGCTGCACGCGACTCCCGGCAACGGTCGTGAGCACTGCCCGGCGTCGGTAGATCACGATTTCCGCCGACGGCGCGGTTCGCTCTTATGATTACGCTTCCATACACACGTCTAAGAGAATAGTATTCTCGCGGCGAGGAAGTTACAATCTCCGACACATGATCCGTGAGGGGGTCGAGCGCAGCGATGTCACGGCGTTCTCCGGTAGAGTCCAACCATGTTCTCCCCTCGCGGCAATCAGCTGAGCCGGCCGTGACCAGTCCAAGCGAAGAGCCCGCCTGGAAGCAGCGCGCCGTCGAGAGGTCCATCAAGACGGCGAAGCTGCGCGCCGCGCAGCGCGTTCAGCGTTTCCTCGACGCGGCGCAGGCCATCATCATCGAGAAGGGCTCGACGGATTTCACCGTGCAGGAGGTCGTCGACCGGTCCCGCCAATCCCTGCGCAGCTTCTACCTGCAATTCGACGGCAAGCACGAGCTGTTGTTGGCCCTGTTCGAGGACGCCCTGAGCCGGTCCGCCGATCAGATTCGCGCCGCGACGGAAAGCCAAGCCGATCCCCTGGAGCGGCTAAAGGTCGCCGTCCAACTCCTCTACGAGGCCTCACGTCCGGATCCGACCGCCAAGCGGCCGCTGTTCACCGACTTCGCACCGCGGTTGCTGGTTACACACCCCGCCGAGGTCAAGATTGCGCACGCCCCGTTGTTGGCTTTGCTGACCGAACTGATGGAAGCGGCCTGCGACGCCGGTAAGCTGCGCGCGGGCGTGAACGCGAAGCGGATGGCCGCCATGACCATGCAGACGGTCATGTTCATCGCGCAATCCAGCGGCGGCTCCGACGACGCGACAGTCCATCCCATTACCGGCGAAGAGGTATGGGATTTCTGCTCGCGCGGCTTCGTCGGCTAGCGCGAGGCGCAGCGCCACCATCCTTGCTCGGGCTGATCAAATAGCGCACGCCATTTGCTGATGAGAATCTCATTCTCTAATATCTAGAATCACAAATAGCCAAAACGGATTCGCCGTTGACACCCGTGACGGGGTGGTGACAGAGTGCAAAGGCGGCGCGATCCGCGATTCGGGGGGCGCGGTTCCGCTGTTCTGCGCCGAGCGGGCGATCAGTAGTCAGGAGTTGAGGTAACGATGACCGGACGTGTTGAGGGCAAAGTCGCTTTCGTCACCGGGGCGGCGCGCGGTCAGGGCCGCAGTCACGCGGTGCGGTTGGCGCAAGAGGGCGCCGACATCATCGCCATCGACATCTGCAAGCCCATCCGCGAGGGCGTTACGGAGACCGCGATCCCGGCCTCGACGCCCGAGGACCTTGCCGAGACGGCCGACCTGGTCAAGGGACACAACCGCAGGGTCTTCACCGCCGAGGTCGACGTGCGCGACTTCGACGCGCTGAAAGCCGCGGTGGACAGCGGGGTCGGACAACTCGGCCGGCTCGACATCATCGTCGCCAATGCCGGAATCGGCAATGGCGGCGAAACTCTGGACAAAACCAGCGAAGAAGACTGGACGGAGATGATCGACATCAACCTGGCCGGAGTGTGGAAAACCGTGAAAGCCGGTGTGCCGCACCTCCTGTCGGGGGGCAGGGGCGGTTCCATCATCCTGACCAGCTCGGTCGGCGGCCTCAAGGCTTACCCCCACACCGGTCACTACGTCGCCGCCAAACACGGTGTCGTCGGGCTGATGCGCGCCTTCGGGGTTGAGTTGGGGCAGCACATGATTCGGGTCAACTCGGTACATCCGACCCACGTCAAGACACCGATGCTGCATAACGAGGGCACCTTCAAGATGTTCCGCCCGGATCTGGAGAATCCGGGTCCTGACGACATGGCGCCGATCTGTCAGCTGTTCCACACCCTGCCGATACCGTGGGTAGAGCCGATCGACGTCAGCAACGCGGTGCTGTTCTTCGCCTCCGACGAAGCTCGCTACATCACCGGCGTGACCCTGCCCATCGATGCGGGCAGCTGCCTTAAGTAGCATCCGGTGTGTGAATGGAATTGCCGGATTTGAAGGTCGCGGGACGGTCGTCACCGGCGGTGCCAGTGGTATCGGTCTGGCCACAGCCACTGAATTCGCCCGCCGGGGGGCCCGCGTGGTGCTGTCCGACGTCGATCAGCCCGCGCTGGAACAGGCGGTAAACCGGCTGCGCGGCGAGGGATTCGACGCGCATGGTGTGGTGTGTGATGTCCGGCATCTCGACGAAATGGTTCACCTCGCGGATGAGTCTTTCCGCCTGCTGGGCCGCGTCGACGTCGTCTTCAGCAACGCCGGCATCGTGGTCGCGGGCCCGATCGCGCAGATGACCCACGACGACTGGCGCTGGGTCATCGATATCGACCTCTGGGGTTCCATCCACGCCGTCGAGGCGTTCTTGCCTCGGCTGCTCGAACAGGGCACGGGCGGACACATCGCCTTCACCGCGTCCTTCGCCGGCCTGGTTCCCAACGCCGGCCTCGGGGCGTACGGCGTCGCCAAATACGGTGTTGTCGGCCTGGCGGAGACGCTCGCCCGCGAGGTCAGGGACAACGGTATCGGCGTATCGGTGCTGTGCCCGATGGTGGTGGATACCAAGCTGGTCTCCAACTCGGAGCGGATCCGGGGCGCGGACTACGGGCTGTCGTCTTCGCCCGAAGCGGCTGCCGGGACGCTCCCGACACAAGACGACAGCGTCGGCGCCGACGACGTCGCGCGGTTGACGGCGGATGCGATCCTGGCCAACCGCTTGTACGTGCTGCCGCACGAAGCGGCCCGCGCCTCGATCCGCCGCAGGTTCGAGCGCATCGATCGCACCTTCTCCGACCAGGCCGGCGAGGGCTGGAGCCACTAGCTGGACGGACCGAGCCGGTAGTCGCCGTGTGTGGGTCGTGATACCAACCGCTCGCCGCGTGGGTGCCGCCGTCGACGTGCAGGGTCTGTCCGGTCAGGGTATGCCGACATATCGGACGCCAGAAACACTGCAACGCTGGCGATTTCGTCGACGTGGCCGGGACGCCCCAGCGGCACGACGTGGCCGATCCCGCTCAGCGCCGCCTCACCCCCGAGCTGCGCCAGCCCCTCAGTGAGCGTGATGGCGGGTGCGATCGCGTTCACCCGGATGGCGTGGGGCGCCAATTCCAGCGCCGCGACCGATCCCCGCTTCCCCGCCGGTGACCACCGCCACGCGGCCGGTGAGCAAAATGTCCGAGGGCTCGATAGCCATCTTCTCATCACATCGCCGGGGTGTGGCCGATGACACCGTCGGCTTCCAGGTCGGCGATCTCCGCGTCGCTCAACCCCAGCCCGACCAACAGTTCATGGTTGTGCTGCCCCAGCAGCGGCGCGTGCTGGGTGTGGAACTTCGACGGCCCGGCGGACAACCTCATCGGCACGGTGCTGAGCCTAGCCGGGCCGTTGACAGGGTGGTCGACTTCCTCGAAGAAGCCGCGAAACGCCAGCTGATCCAGTTCTGTCTGGCGGTGCGGTTGCATCACCTTGGCCACCGGAACGCCGGCGTCCCAGAGCAATACGACGATCTCGTCGCGGCTGCGCCGCTCACACCACGCGGCCAACCGTTCGTCGATAGCGTCCTCATATTCTTTCCGTCCCTTGGCGGTCGCCAGGTTGGGATCCGTTGCCCACGATGGTGACCCGATCGCGGCGGATAACCCTTCCCACTGCTCGTCGGTGCTCACCGCGATGGCGACCCAGCTGTCGGGCAGGCCGAACTCATCGATGTCGGCGCTGCGATAGAGGTTTTGCGGCGCCGCCGCCGGTCCCCGGTTACCGGCGCGTTCCAGCAGCGCCCCGTACGCGGAGTACTCGATGATCTGCTCGGCGGCGATGCTGAGGGCCGCATCGACCATCGCCGCTTCGACGAACACGCCCTGGCCGGTGCGGCGCCGGTGCTCCAGCGCCAGCAACAGCGCGTTCACGGCGTGCATACCGGCATTGGGGTCACCGATCGAGTAGGGGTCGTAGGGCGGGCGGTCGGCGTATCCGGTCAGCCACGTCAGGCCGGACGCGGCCTCGATGACATAGGCGAATGCCGGGTTGTCGCGCCACGGCCCGTCCAGGCCGAAGCCCGGCATCCGCAACATCACAGCGTCGGGCTTGATGGCTTGCACCGCAGCGAAATCCAGACCCATCTGATCGAGCACCCGCGGCGTGAAGTTTTCCACGACCACATCACAGGTCGCGATCAGCCGGCGCAGTAGCTCCCGGCCGCGCGGGCTCTGCAGGTCCAGCGTCAGGCCCTTCTTGTTGGTGTTCAGCGCCGCGAAGATCGGCGACTTCTCCCACCATTGGTTTTCGGTGATGGGCACGCCGGCGATCAGCCGCGTCCCGTCCGGCCGGCGGGTGGATTCCACGTGGACCACCTCGGCGCCCAGCATCGCCAAGAATTGGGTGCAGCAGGGACCGGCCCAGAACGTCGTCAGGTCCAGCACTCGAATCCCAGTCAAGGGCAGCCGATTCGCGGCCCCCGTGGGCGCGCGACGGGGCGTCAGGTTCGCGGTCCGGTAATGCGCTGTGTGCTCACCCAGCCGCGGCGCCGGTTGCGGCCGGCGGAGCAGCGCGGGCGTCATCCGGTAGGGATGGCCCGGCTGCCGGAAGTCATTGCCCGGGTTGCGCACGAACGATCCGCGTTCGCGGAAGTGGTCGAGCGACGCGATGTTGGCGCCGTTGGCGACTGGAGCGTTGGGTATCCGGAACGCCGTGGCGAGTTCCCGTATGTCGTCGACCGTGTTGTTTTCGAACCAGGCGTAAATCTCGTCAGCATTGAGGTTGGCCCGCTCGGTGATCGTCAGCGGTGAATCCTCGTCCATCCATTCCGGTCGCCCGATCATCGCGCACAAGTCGAACCACTGCTGCGCGGTTCCGCAGCCGACGTCCACCAGACCGTCCTTGGCGCGCGCCACGCCCGGTACGGTGACGCGACGCGCGTCCCGCCACGGCCGCCCGAGCATCTCGAAATAGGTGACGGGATAGTAGGTCAGACACAGAATCTCTGTCTCCAGCATCGACAGGTCCAGGAGTTCGCCCGGGCCGCCCCCAGTCCGGCCGTAGTGCGATGCCAGCACGGCCGCGCTCGCATAAACCCCGGCCAAATACTCCCCGACTTGCCCGCCCACAAAGACGGGTGCGCGGTCCGGCTCGCCACGCCCGAGGCCGACGATTCCGCCAGACCATGCCTGCAGCGTGAATTCGGTGGCCGCCCGATCGTGCCAGGGACCTTCCAGCCCGAATGGGGTGATCGACATGACGGTAAGGTGCGGATGACGTCGGTGCACCGCCGCGGGCGCGAACTCCGAGCGCTCGGCGACTGCGGAGCCGCGTGACCACACCACCGCATCCGCGGCCGCCAGCAGCCTGTCGACCAGCTCGACGTCGTCGTCGATGCCGGGGTCGGCGACGACGCTGCGTTTTGGCCCGGCAAGAAAGCTGAACAACGCCCCGTCGCCGCCGGACGGTGTGACGGCGCCCGAGGCGGACCAGGAGCGCAGTGGATCACCTTCGGGTGGTTCGACTTTGACGACGTGTGCTCCGCCGTCTGCCAGCAACTTGGTGCAGTAGGCGCCCGCTATTCCGGTGGACAGATCGACGACGGTATAGCCGGCCAGCGGTGGTTCGACGGTGGGCTCCGCCACTACCGCTTCCGCTTTCGATTGGGCTCCTTCTTGGCGCCCCCGCCCTTGCGTCCCTTCTTGCTCAGGCGCCATTCCGGAGGAAACTTGTCGTCGTTGTCTTTCACCGCTGTGCCCAGACCCCGCTCGATGGCATCACCGAGCGTGAAGTCGTCGGCACCGTCCGAGCGGACCCGGCCGCCCATCGACTCGAAGAATCCGCTGAGCATGCTGCCCATGTACTCGCCCTGAAACTGTTTCATGATCTCGAAGAAGACCTTCTGCATGAACACCGTGTCGGTGGGGCGATTGCGTGCGCAGGCCAGCGCGTACCTCTGGACCTCGGCTTCCAACTGGTCTCTGGGCACCACACTGTTGAGAAAGTTGCAGTCGTACATCTCTTCGGCGGTGAAAGCCCTTCCGGTGAATACCATCTCCTGAAATTTCCGGATTCCCATCGTCTGCGCCCACCACCACATTCGTGGTCCCCAGCCGTAGTACCGGAACGAGGGATGCCCGAACAATGCGTCGTCGCTGGAGATCACCAGATCGGCGTCGGCGGCCTGGTAGAAATGCCAGCCGTAGCAGTAGCCCTTGGCCTCCAGGATGCTGATCTTCTTGAAGTCCTGCAGGCCACGTATCCCTGAGTTCGGGTTGGCGTACCACTGGCCCAGGGTGGCGCCATGCCGAAATGAACCCTCGGGGGGAAAGCTCATGTCCTCGTCGCCGATCCGGTACTCCGCGAGCCGGTCATTCTGGTCCGCCGAGTTCTGCGCGGCCATTTCCTCGACGAGATCAGCCCCCGAGCCGAGATCCTCGCCGGCACCGCGCACCACCAATACCTTGACCTCGTCGTCAATGGAGGCGCGGTGCAACAGGTCGGCGTAGCGCAGCCGGGCGGCGATGGTGGGCGCATTGAATTGGCCCGGCCGATCGAAGGTGATGGTGGCGATGCGGGTCGCGGCGTCCTTGTGGTATTTGATGATCTCTTCGGCCGAGGGTTCGGACTTGCCGGACATGGCTATTCGCGCCACAACGGGCTGTCGGTCAGCACCTCGGGCCCCTCGGCGGTGATCAATACCGCTTCCCGCCCGAAGACCGCGCCGATTCCCTGTTCCCAGACATAGCCGGTCACAGCCAGCACCATGCCGGGCTCCAACCGTTCCCCGGCCGCCGTCGCAGGCAGGTGCTGGGAGATCACGGGCGGGTCAAAGCCCATGCCCAGTCCTCGGGCCACCGGCATCGGCGGTGCCGCCTCCCCCGCGGCCCGGTAGGCGCCCAGCAGTTCGCTTGCCCCCGCCTGCGGCTGGCATGCGGCTAACAGCCTGTCCCACAGGCTTTCCCAGCGTCGATACAGGCCAGCCACGCCGCGGGCCGTGCCCGCCGGCCAGGTGCGTCCGACCTCGCCGACGTAGCCACCGGCCAGCACGCCGGCCGAGAACGCGACCAGGTCACCGTCGTTGACCCGGCCTTGAACACGATCACCGCCGTTTACCCGCCGCCACGGGTGATCAGGTGAGGTCACCCACGCGACATCCTGGTTCGACGGGGTACTCACCCCGCCGGCAGCGACGGCCTCCAGCAGGACGCCGGCAAGCGCCTGTTCGGTTACCCCGGGCCGCAATTCGGACACGGCGGCGGCCAAACCCGACTGGGCGATCGAGATCGCCTCCCGCAGCGAAACCACTTCTTCGGCCGTCTTGACGCGCCGGGCTCCACGCATCGCCAGTTCGCCGTCCACGAGCTCCGCGTTGGGAAACGCCGTCGGCAGCAGCTGAACGAAAACCGGTGATATCGCGTCGGTTCCGACGCGCCTGGCGGTGGCGGCCCCATCGATGCGCTGCAGCGCCGACATGGTGTTCATCGGGTTCCACGAAATGCCGTACAGGTGCTCGTGTGGAATGTCGTCGGGAACGCCTTCGTCCCAGGTGCTGAGCAGATGGATCGCCCCGGTCGCGCGCACCAGCACACACGTCGGGCCGAACGGCCGGGTGCCGGCGACCCACAATTGCGGTGCGCCGGTGACGTAGCGGACGTTGGCTTGGCGACCGAGGACCAACACGTCGAGGTCGTGCGCGGCCATCTGATCCAGCACACGCCGGCGGCGACCCGAGCGCAGCGCCCGGTCGTCGGGCAGGACATCAGTTGCCATAGGGGTCATAGGGGTAGTCGGTCAATCGGATCCAGCCCTCCTCGGTGATTACCAAGACCTCTTCACTGCGGTAACCGCCGGTGCCGTCCTCCCACACCACGGGCTCCAACACCAGGACCATGCCGGGTTGCAGGACGAAATTCTCGTCGAACTCCTGGCCAAGATCCGTTCCGATCATCGGCATTTCGGCGGCGTTCACCCCGATCCCGTGGCCGAGGTAGAAATGCGGCAGCCACGGCTTGCTGCCGCCATTGGCCTTGATAGCGGCCCGCCCCAGATCCGCCGCCGTGGCGCCGGCCTTCGCGACACCCAGGACGGCGGACATGATCTCGAACCATTTCTCGAACTGGGCCTGCTGGCGCGGCGTCGGGTCCTTGCCGACGATCCACGTGCGTCCGAAGTCCGAGCAGTAACCGTGGTAGGTGATGCTGACGTCGGTCCACAGCACGTCGCCTTCGGCCAGTTCTCGCTCGGTGCTCAGCAGGGGCAGCGCCAGGTCGCCGTGCGTGGTCCACACGCCATCGGCCTTGCTGGGCGGCATCACCTGCCAGATCGGCTCGAGCATGCTGGCCGTGGCGCCCAATTCGAAGGCCCGTCGCAAAAAGCTTCCCGACAGGTCGATTTGGCGGATTCCTGGCGCCAACCGCTTATGGACCTCGACCATCGCCTCGTCGGTGATCCGGATGGCGGTGCGTATGCAGGACAGTTCATCCGGCGTCTTCACCGACTTGGCGGCGCTGACGATAGCCGAGGCGTCGACGGGCGCACCGCCGGGGAATAACAGCTTCGTGGCACGCGACATGGCGCCGGTGCACTCGTCGACCGCGATCACCGCTTGAGCGGGAATCAAGTCGGCCAGCAGACGCGCGAAATCTTGGACACCCTCATCGAATTCGAGGTACACCGGCCCGTGCACGTGATCGGTGGGCAAGCCCGACTCCAGCGAGGCGCCCTCGCGGAACGGCAGGAACAAATGCGGCCACTCGTCCCCGGCGAGCACCACAGCAACCGGCCGCTCCACATAGGACAAACCCGCATCACCCAGCGGCCAACTGGTTCCGGTGGCATAAACCACTGCGCTGTTGCCCAGCAGAATCATTGCGTCGACACCGCGTTCGGCCATCGCCGAACGCAGCCGCGTCCCGGTCTCACGGCGCATGCGGCCCAGGTCGGGTGTTTCGGGGATCACCAGGCTGCTGGTGCTCGCTCCCGCTCGCGCGAACGTCGTCATCGGGCCACCCTTACAGGCCCAGGAACTTGGTGACGTTGCCGCTCACAATTTTCGCAGCATCCGCGGGCCCGACGGCCTCGACGACGGCGGCCAGCGATTTCTCGGAATAGCCGTAGGTGCTTTCGTTGTGCGGGTAATCGCTGGACCACATGACCTTGTCCACACCGATCTTGTCAATCAACCGCAGGCCCAGGGGATCGACCATGAACGATGCGCTCATATGGGTGTCCCAGTAGTACCGCACGTCATGTTCCAGCGGCCGGTTGAACATGTGCTGGTACGAGGCGACCAGGTGCTCGGCGTCTTGCAGCGCCCACGGCACCCAGGAGATGCCGCCCTCGAACCAGCCGAGGCGCAGGGCCGGGTGCCGGTCGAGGATGCCGCCAAAGATGTACTTGGCGAACGTTTCCCGGAATCCATCGATGTTAATCATCATGCCGACCACTACGCTGTTGAACTCGGTTGGGCTTTTCGGCGGGGTTTCCCCGATGTGGTGGGTGATTGGAAGGTCCGCGGCCTCGATCTCGTCCCAGACGGCATTCATCGACGTGCTCGAGTAGTCGATCGGATTGCCCTCGTCATCCTTGCCGGGATTCAGCGGTAACAGGAAAGTCTTGAGCCCCAAAGATTTCAGCTCTTCGAGCGTTTTCCTGGCGCCCTGGGGGTCCCACCAGTTGATCAGTCCGGCACCGTAGAAGTGGCCGTTCGAGCGTTCTTGCAGTTCGGCGATGTATTCGTTGTAGATCCGGAAGGCCAGTTCGCGCAGGTTCTTGTCCGGGTAGTGGAAGAGCGCCAAAATCGCGTTGGGGAAAGCCAATTCTTTGTCGACGCCGTCGTCATGCAGTTCCTGGATGCGTGCCTCGATGTTGGTGCTTGCCGCCCCGGGCAGGTCGTCGTACTGCATCAGCACCGCGCTGAAGTCGCCCGGCAGGAACGATTGCCCCTTGCGCCCTATCTGGTAGGCGCCGTCTTCGTACCAGATCCGAGGCGCCTTGTCTTTCAGGTCGTCCGGAAAGCGTTGGTAGAAAATGTCGTCCGCCAGCGAGATGTGGTTGTCCGCGGAGAACACCACGGTGCCCGCCGGCAGGCCGACTTCCGCGCCCGAGGCGTGACCGCGGCGATCCTTCGGGGCGCCGAAGCCTTCGGGCGGGTAAAGCGAAACGGTGCTTGTTTGAGTCGTCATCATTGACCCTCCATTCGGATCGGCATTTTCCAGAGTAGTGACCTGAGAGCTACCAGGTCACCGGAAGTTCGTAGACGCCGTACGCGAGCCGGTCGTCTTTGAAGGGCACGTTCTCGACCGGGATGGCCAATTCCAGTGTGGGGACACGGCGGAACAGGGTGCGGTAGACGATCTGCAGCTCGGCGCGGGCGAGCTGCTGCCCGACGCACTGATGCCGGCCGTAGCCGAAAGCGACGTTGCGGTCGGCTCCGGAACGGTGCAGGTACAGCCGGTCAGGTTCGGGGAAAGCGTCCGGATCCCAGTTGGCCGGGGCCAAGTCGATGATGATGCCTTCGCCGGCGTGGATGGTCTCCCCGAAGATATGGATGTCTTCGAGCGCGACTCGGCGCTGCCCGTTCTGAATGATGCTCAGGTAGCGCAACAATTCCTCGACCGCGCTGGCGACCACCTTGGGGTCCTCGGCGTCGCGGATGACGGCCAACTGGCTCGGGTTCAACAGCAGGGCGAGCACCCCGAGGCCGATCATGTTGGAGGTGGTCTCGTGCCCCGCGATCAGCAGCCCGGTACCCAGCTGGGCCGCCTCTTTCACGCTGAGTTCGCCGGCCTTCACCCGCTCCGCAAGGTCGGAAACCGCGTCCTCCGCGGGGTTCTCCATTTTGGCCTCGACCAGCTGTGCAAGATACTTGTGCAGGCTCATGGCGCCTTTGACGGTGTCTTCGCCTGTCGCGTATCGCGCGAGCCCGACATTGGCGTGATGCTGGAACATGTCGGCGTCCTCGTACGGAACCCCGAGCAGCTGGCTGATCACCAGCGACGGGACCGGCAACGCCAACGCGGTGACCACGTCCGCGGGCTGGGGTCCGGCCAACATCGCGTCGATGTGGTCGTCGGTGATCTGCTGAATGGTCGGGCGCAAACCCTCAACGCGCTTGAACGTGAAGGGTTTCGACAACATGCGCCGGAATCGGGTGTGCTCTTCCCCGTCGGCGGTGAAGACTGACCGCGGACGCTTGTGCACCGTTGACAGCATGCCCGCATTCCAGTGCGGAAACCCGGCCAGCCGGTCGTCGACGCTGACCCGCGAATCCGAAAACAGTTCCCGCACTTGCTCGTAGCCGGTAACGAGCCACGGTGTGCTGCCGTCCCAGATCCGGACTCGGGACAGCGGTCGCGCTTCGGCCAGCGCCATGACACCTGGCGGCGGCGCGAAGGGGCAGCCCGCCTGCCTTGGCATCGGATAGTCCGGGATCTCGGCGGTCGCCTCGGCGGCTGAGGTGTTGGTCAGTGTTTCTGACATCTTTCTCATTCCTCGATGTGAATGGCCAGTGCGGGGCACGCCGCGGCCGCTCGCCGTGCGCCCTCGGCCTGTTCGGCCGATGGATTGGGGTTGAGCAGAACAACGACGCCGTCCTCGTCGCGCTGGTCGAACACCTCGGGCGCATTCATCACGCAGTTTCCCGACGAAGCGCAAACGTCTTGGTCGACAGTCACTTTCATCTGCAGACCTTTCATTCGTACGGCGAGACGGGCGCGAGCCACAGGCCCACGATCGCGTCGATGAGACCGGATGCGGCGGCCCGCCAGGAACGCTGGGGGGGCGAGCCGCCCGCGGCAAGCGCTCGTTCCCGATCCGCGCAAGTGTGCATCAGTAGGTTGCGGGCCATGATGTTTCGTTCGAAGTGCACTTCGGCCGGCAGGTCGGGCAGACAGTGGTTGATGCCCTCGACGACCTGAACCAGGGACGGCGAGCTGAGAGCGCCCTTGACGATGATGTGGTAGTACGCGGGATCGGTCATCGCCTGCGCCGCGAAACGCGCGTACCAGGTGGGATTGCCAAGCTCCTCCAGGTGATCGGTGAGCGGGCGCACCAGGCATGCCACCCAGTCCCTCAGCTGGGTGGAACCACCCGCTTCGAGCAGCTCGGCCACCATCTGCTTGCGCAGCTGCTCGACCGGCCCGCGGTGCTTGTGTTCGATCGCCCGCACCAGGTCGGCCTTGGTGCCGAAGTGGTAGCCCACCGCGGCGTTATTGCCCTGTCCGGCGGCCTCGCTCACCTGCCGGTTCGATACCGCGAACATGCCGTGCTCGGCGTACAACCGCTCGGCCGCAACGAGGATCGCTTCCTGGGTAGAACTGGTCCGCTCGGTGCGAACGGTCCGGCCGATGGTGGTCACCCGGGTAGTCAACCGCGCCCCAGCGATTAAGTCAAGCGATTGATTTAATTTTTGGCGCACCCATCGGCCGACCGGGCCCGCTCCGATGCCACATGGCAGACAGCGAGTGACAAAGGTCCCTCGCCCGGGGCTTCCCGGCGGGGTCACGATGACTGATCGCGCGGCGGCAACGTGGCGGTGTCCGGACCATGAATAGTCGGTGGGGGTAGGCATGTTGTCAGCCAGCCGGGCCTCGGCGATCGAGGAATCGGCTTGGTTTCAGTCGAAGTGGGCGCCATACCTGCTGGCCGATGCGAACTTGCGAATCCGTGCGGTGAACGCGGCTTGCGAACGCGTATCAGGGCACCCACGAGAAGGCCTCCTCGGGCGCCAGCTGTTCGACGTCTTCCCGGACAACCCGGCCAATCCGGACGCAGACGGCGTGGCCAACGCCTCCGCATCGCTGGAGTTGGTCTTTCGCCGCGGAGTCCGCCATTGGCTGGGGGTGCAGCGCTACGACATTCCCGACTGGCGGAATCCGGGCGAGTTCGTCTACAAGGTGTGGACGCCGGTGAACTCCCCGATCAAAGACGGCAAGAAGACGATCGCCGTGCTGCAGCACGCCCAGGACGTCACCCGCGTCGTGCCGTCAACGCCCCCGGACCGCGCGTACCCCAAACTGTTCGAGTTGAGGAATGCGGCCGAGGCGCTGGGGCGCCAGTTTCCCGACCTCCCCACCGAGGCGGTGCTGAGCATGCTGACGCATTCCCACAGCGTGATCATGGAAAGCGCTGGCGTGCAAGACCTTAAGCGCGCCGAGGCGCTGGCCAAGCTACGGCTGGAAACCCACGTCGGACATCCCGCGGAAGGGTCCTGACGCCGGCCTCTCACTCGCTCTTATGCGACTCGTGGCGGGGGCGAATCGCCTTACCGGCGGACGTCCCCCCATCTACCGGCAGCACCGTTCCGGTGACGTAGCGGGACCGATCGGTGGCGAAGTACAACGCCGCCTCGGCGATATCGTCGGGCGTGCCCTCTCGCTTCAGCGGCCGGTCCTCGCGCATCGTTTCGCGCACCCGCGCTTCGAATCGTTCCAGCTCAGCTGGATCCATGTCGGTCGCCGAGGACGCCAGGATCGGCGTGGGGATGCTTCCCGGCGCGATGGCGTTGACCCGAACCTCATAGTGCGCCAGCTCGATTGCGGCGGATTTGGTGAACTGGATGACCGCGGCTTTCGATGCGCGGTAGATCATCACCCCGCCGCCCGCCTGAATCCCGCCAATCGACGTCAGGTTGATGATCGATCCGCCACCGCTTTTGGCCATGTGGCGGGCGGCATCTCGGGTGCCGGCCATCACTCCCAAAACGTTGACACCCATCACCCGGTGGAAGTCGGCCAGGTCGTCGTCGAGCAGTCGCCGCAGCGGGCTCGAGATTCCGGCGTTGTTCACCATGACGTGCAGGCCGCCGAATTTCTCGACGGTGGTGGCGACCAGTTCCCCGACCTGTTCGGGATCGGAGACGTCCGTCCGCCGAAAGAGGGCGTCGCGGCCCAAAGTGGCGGCGAGCTCGCCTCCACGGTCCGTCTCGATGTCGGCGATGACGACCCGCGACCCCTCGGCCACAAACCGTTCCACTATTCCGCGACCGATGCCCGAGGCCCCACCGGTGACGATGGCGACCTTGCCACCCAATTCGTTGACCACCCGACGAGTTAATCCGCGCCGACCACATTAAGTCAAGCAGTTGATTTAAGAGACCGGGGGACGCGCCGGCCGCCGGCCACCGAGCCTGCCGTTGCGCTGCCTACGGAGGGGTTCCATTGCCGGGGCGGGCGGACGATGCTGAAGTGGCCAGTTCATCGCACATTCGGGAGGCTTGATCATGAAGATCCTGGTAATCGGGGGCACCGGACTCATCGGCTCGCAGGTCATCGCCAATCTGTCCCAGCTGGGGCACGACGCAATCTCGGCCTCGCCCCGCTCGGGTGTCAATACCGTCACGGGCGAAGGTGTTGCCGGCGCCGTCGCCGGTGTCCACACGGTTGTCGACGTCTCCAACTCGCCGTCCTGGGCCGACGACGATGTCCTGAACTTCTTCACCACCTCCACCCGCAACCTCCTCGAGGCGGAGCGGGCCGCCGGCGTGCAGCATCACGTCGCGCTCTCGATCGTGGGAGCCGACCGGGCGGCCGAAAGCGGCTACATGCGGGCCAAGGTCGCCCAGGAAGAGGTGATCGTCGAATCGGGATTTCCCTATTCGATCGTACGGGCGACCCAGTTCTTCGAATTCGTCGATGGCATCGCCGATTCGGCAACCGACGGTGACACGGTCCGCCTGCCGCACGGGGCGTTCCAGCCCATCGCCGCCAAGGAAGTTGCCACGGCCGTCACCGATGCGGCGATCAACGAGCCGATCAACGGGATCGTCAACATCGCCGGTCCGGAGAAGCTCGGCATGGACGACTTCATCCGCGCCCATCTGACTGCTTCTGGGGATCCACGCCAGGTAGTCACCGACCCGACGGCGCGCTACTTCGGTGCGTTGATCGACGAGCACAGCATCGTTCCTATCGAGGGCGAGGACCCCACGATCTACCCGACCCGCTTCAGCGACTGGGTAGCCTCTCGGACCTCTAGCGCTGCGCATTAGGCGCAGTGGTAGCGGAAGGCAACCAAGAGGAATGTCCAGAGTCGCACTCATCACCGGGGCCAGCCGGGGCATCGGTGCGGCGACCGCACGCGTGCTGGCCGAACGCGGGTTTCGGGTGGTCGTCAATCACCGCGCGAGCGCCCAACAGGCGCAGGAGGTGGTGGCTGGCATCACCGCGGCCGGCGGCGAGGCCGTCGCGATTCAGGCCGACGTCACGGTGCCCCAGGCCATCTCCGCGATGGCAGACGAAATCGCGCTGCGCTGGGGGACCGTAGATGTGTTGGTGCACAACGCATTGATACCGTTCGTCGTCACCTCCTTCGCCGACCTCACCTGGGAACAACTGGGCGGCAAGGTGGACGCGGAGCTACACGCCGCGTACTCGCTGACGAAGGTCGTTGTGCCGGGCATGGTTTCCCGTGGTTACGGGCGGCTGATTTTTCTGAGCACCGGCCTGTCCCGCCGTCCGCGGGACGGGATGATCGCGCTGGGAACGGCGAAGGCTGCGCTGGACCAGTTCGTCCGGTATGTGGCACTCGAGCTGGCGCCGCACGGGATCACCGCCAACCTCGTCGCACCCGCCACCGTGAGCGGAACGGCCGTGACCGAACAACTTACGTCGGAGCGGATGCGTGAGCTCGGGGCGGCCGCGCCGATGAAGCGGCTCGTCACGCCGAACGAGGTGGCCCATACGATTGCGTTTTTGGCAAGTGCGGACTCCGGTTTCACCACCGGCCACTACCTGCCGATCAATGGCGGACTGGCAATGGACTGATCGGGCTTGCGGTCATGGAAGCGATCGATTTGGCCTATGTGGGGCGCGGCATTCACGAAGAACTGGTCGCCTATATCGCCGACCAGGAGGGCTATTTCGAAGACGAAGGTGTCCACGTCGCCGTGCGGGATGGAATCAGTTGGGACACAGAGCATCTGCGCTCGTGTGTGACGATCGGCCTGGGCCGGGCGGTGTTGTCGCGGTTGGCCCATGGCATCGAATGGACGGTGCTGAGCGTCAATACCCACCGTCCGTTGTTCTGGTTTCTCGGTGGCGACGGCCTGACATCCATGGCCGACCTTCGCGGACGCCGGCTCGCGGTTCACGCGGCGCACACCGCACCGGGATGCTTCGCGCGGATCGTGCTGCGCCAGCATGGCCTTGACCCCGACCGCGACCTGCAGTTCCTGGCCCGCGCGCCGGGTGATTACCAGATGGATCTGCGAAAGCTGCGCGAGGGATCGATCGACGCGGCGTATGTCGGCAGCACCATGGACCCCGATCAGGTCGCCGCGGAGGAGGGCTTCCACGTGCTGGCCTGGGTGGGAGACCATTTCCACATTCCCACCGTCGGCATTGCCGTCGACCCGAGCCGCCTGCCGATCGACAGCCCGGCGGTGCAAGCGGTGGTGCGCGCCAACCGGCGCGCCCTCAAGGCGATTGCAGACCTACCGGACTTGGCCATCGAACACATGGCGTCGTTTCTGAGCCGGCTGACCCCTGATGAGCTGCAACGCCATTACGAGCGCTACATCGGTCCGCACTTCACCGCCGATGGGCGGGTGGACATCGACATCGCGCAGCGCGCGGTCGACGCGGTCGCTTCCGAGCTTGGCGTCGCGTCGGCATCGGCCCAGTCGATCTACCGGCCCGCCCAGCTCTGAGGACGATGCCGACTTCGTGAACGGGAGATTGTTGCCACCAGATTCGTTCCCCGTAGCGCCCGGGCACGGTATAAGACAAGGGGGACGAGTTCGTCGGAAGACGAGGAGCGATCGATACCTGTGCAACCCACACGCGGCGCCCCCGTCGAGGAAACGCGGCTCACCAGGCGCGGATTCATCGCCGCCGGCATCGCCGGCGGCTTCGCGCTGGCGGCGTGCAGTCAGTCCAAGCCCGCGCTATCCGGCAGTGCTCAGATGGCCGCCGCCATCGCCGCGGCCGAGGCCGCCAGGCCGCACAGTGGCCGGAGCGTCACCGCCAGCCTGACCGCCCAGCAGGTCCAGATCGACCTGGGTGGACCGGTGGTCCGGACGCTGGCCTACGGCAACACCATCCCGGGCTCGCCGATCCGGGCCCGCATCGGCGACGAGCTGGTAGTCACGGTTGCGAACCGGCTCGACCATCCGACGTCGGTGCACTGGCACGGCGTCGCCCTGCGCAACGACATGGACGGCGCCGCGCCCGCCAGCCCGGACATCCCTGCCGGCCAGGACTTCACCTACCGGTTCTCCGTCCCCAATTCGGGAACCTACTGGGCCCACCCGCATACCGGTCTGGACGCCGACATGGGTCTGTACCTGCCGGTCATCGTCGACGACCCGACGGAAAGCAACTACGATTTAGAATGGATTGTGGTCCTTGATGATTGGACCGACGGCGTAGGGAAGTCACCGCAGCAGCTCTACACCGAGCTCACCAGCCCCAACAAGCCCACCCCGCCAATGGCACCCGAGACCACCACTACGACGACCACGACGACCACTGAGACCTCGACGACCTCGACGACCTCGTCGACCAGTGAGACTTCGACGACGTCGACCAGCACGACCACGTCGAGCAGTCCGCCCACCGCGGCAGCCGGGAGCGTCGGCAGAAGCGATCTGCTGGGCGGCGACGCCGAGGACATCGCGTACCCGTACTATTTGATCAACGGCCGAATCCCCGCTTCCCCCATCACCTTCAACGCGAAGCCGGGCCAGCGCATCCGGATCCGCTTCATCAACACCGGCTCGGACACCACGTTTCGCGTCGCGCTGGCCGGCCATTCGATGACGGTCACCCACACGGATGGTTACCCCGTGGTACCGACCCAAGTCGATGCCCTGCTCATCGGCATGGCCGAGCGCTACGACGTGGTGGTGACGGCCGCCGACGGACTTTTCCCGCTGGTCGCACTCGCGGAGGGAAAGAATGCCGTGGCGCGGGCCCTGCTGTCCACCGGGGCGGGCAGCCCTCCCGAACCGGGGTTTCAACCGGCCGAACTCAACCGGCGGGTGGGTACGGTGGAAATGTTCACGGCGACAACGCCCGTCAACCTCGGCCGACCGCAGCCTGGGCTGGACCTCCCGGTCACTTTGGGCGGCAACATGGTTCAATACAACTGGACGATCAATGGAAAGCCCTACAGCGACACGGAGCCGTTGCACATCCGAGAGGGTGAACGGCCCACCATCACGTTCGACAACACCACGATGATGTATCACCCTATTCACCTGCACGGTCACACGTTCCAACTGATCAAGGCCGACGGCAGCCCGGGCGCACGCAAGGACACCATCATGGTGCTGCCCAAGCAGAAGCTGCTCGCCGTGCTGGTCGCCGACAACCCGGGTTTGTGGATGTTGCACTGCCACAATACCTATCACCAAGAAGCCGGGATGCAGACCCGGCTGGACTACGTTTTTTAAGCGTCAGGCGGCGGCGAGGAAGTCGAGCAGCAGCCGGTTCACCGTTGCCGGCTGCTCGATCTGTGGGCAGTGGCCGGCCTTGTCGACCACGACCGAACGCGCGCCGTCGATTTCCTTGGCCATCTGGGCGGCCCAGCCCGCCGGAAGGAGCTTGTCGCCTCCCCCCTCGACGACGAGCGTCGGCACGCTGATCCGCTCGTACAGTCGTGTACTCGAGGGCGTGGTGGACGGTGCGGCGCCCGGGCGACGAAAGCGGGCCGCGGCGATGGCCTCCCAGGCGCCGGGTGCCGTGCTCGATTCATAGCGGCGCCGCACGTAGTCGTCGTCTGCGGGATAGCCCGGGTCGTGAAACAGGGCCTCGACGATGCGCCGCATCCCGGGAAGCGTTGCGTCGTATTGCTGTAGCGCCTCGAAGTGCTGATTCTGTTGGATTTCGCCGCCGCCGCAGATGATCGCGAGACTGCGGACGGGCAGTAGCGGTGCGTCCGAGGTGGCGTCGGTGAGCAGGTTGATGGCGCCCATCGAGTTGCCCACGAAGTGCGCCGAGTCGATGCCGAGCAGCTGGCAGAACCGTGCCACGTGCCGAATCCGCATCCCACGCCCGTCGACGAAATCGATGACCTTTGCCGACTGCCCGAAGCCCAGCTGATCCGGCGCCAGCACTCGGTAGCGCTCGGCGAGTGCCGCGATGTTGCGTTCCCAGCCGAGTTCGGCGCTGGCACCGAACTCGCCGCCGTGCAGCAGCACCACCGGGTCGCCGTCGCCCGCCTCCAGGTAGCTGGTGACCAGGCCGTCGACCGTCATGATTCTGCGATGAATTTCCATCACTTGATCGCGATCGGGTTGACCGGTGAGCCCACAGCGCCAACAACTCTCAGGGGTGGGGCGACGAGCTGGAACTCGTACACACCGTCGGCGGCGCAGTCCTCGGCCAGCGCGGTGAGATCCCAGTATTCGCCGAAGATCATCCCCATGTCGCGCAAGCAGAGCAGGTGCAGGGGAAAGGTGACGCCGTCGATACCGGACACGAGGTCTTCGACCTGAAGGTTGTCGGCGGCGACGGCCGCGATCTCGTGATCGTGCAGCCACTGGGCACATCGCCAGTCGAGCCCGGAGT
This sequence comes from uncultured Actinomycetota bacterium, assembly GCA_963820045.1. Classification (GTDB taxonomy): domain Bacteria; phylum Actinomycetota; class Actinomycetes; order Mycobacteriales; family Mycobacteriaceae; genus Mycobacterium. The sequence goes on along the minus strand of CAWFYN010000003.1, from coordinate 42,316 downwards.
AGCCTTCTGTCTTGTTCCCGGTCAGGAGAAACCTTGTCCACCAGCCGGTCCGGATGAGCACGATGTCGCCTCGCCCAATCGTCACGCCTTGGGCGCGAACCACGTCATCGAGTTCTTCCGGCGAGATCGGGTTCCCGGCTTCGAGGAAGACCTCCGCCCCTCGATGGCGAACCAAGTCCAGCAGCACACCGCGGGACGTGATGCCCTTGACGTCAACCTTGTCGATGCCGCAGTGGTAGGCGCCCATGCTGGTCACCGAATCCGCCGGAAAGCCGTTGTATAGGTAATCGTCGTAGTAGACGTGGGACAGCGCATCCCACTGGCTTGCCGCCTGCAACGGCATGATGATGATGTCGTCGTTGAAACGAAACGGGTTGTCGGCCGTCATGTAACCACTCAGCTGCTGGGCCAACGGGTTACGCGGCCAGGTCGGCCCGTACTTGGCCAGCGTGTTCACATCGCCGCCGTCGACGGTCATGATGTGGACCGGGTTGTGCCGGAACTCGAAGGCGCCCTGCGGACCTGAGGAGCCGAAATCGACGCCGAGTGGAAACACCTTGCCGTGCCGGACCAGGCTCGGCGGCCTGGGCGACCTTGTCCGCGGTGATGAAGTTCAGCGTGCCCAGCTCGTCGTCGTCGCCCCACCGCCCCCAGTTGGAGACTTCGCGAGCGACCCGCCGAAAATCGGTCACGCTCGGCCACGGCGCTCCTTCCTCGAGTTCACGGGCGATGGCGGCGCCCACATTTCCGCCGTCGACCCAGACGATCTGCCCGGTGATATAGCTGGCTGCACCACTATTCAAGAAGAGCAATACCGCGGCCTGCTCGGCGGGGTCGGAAACACGACCCAAGGGCTTGGGGATGTCGTCGAGGAAGCCCTGCCCGTACGCGGTCCGCAGCTGGTCCAGGATCGGGGTCTCGGTGACCCCGGGGCCCGTGCAGTTGATGCGGATACCCTTGGCGCCCAGCGGCGTAGCACTTCGCATGGTGTATAAGATGATCGCTTCCTTGGACAGTTGATAGCCGTTGCCCAACGCGCCGGGGTTGCCGTGACACCAGTCGATGCCCTCTTGCATCGTCGCGGTGTTCAGCAGAGGTGCCACCGCAGCCGCATGTTCGCGATATGCGGCTGCCGCGAGCGAGGAGACGCTCACGATCGACGATCCCGCAGCCATCTTCGGGACCAGCGCCTCGGTCAAACGGCGCAGGCCCAAGAAGTTGACTGTGGCAATCAGCGCCGGGTTGCCGATCCCGGACGAGACGCCGGCGACGTTGAAAATCGCGTCGACCGGCCCGCTGATCGACGCCACGGCATCATCGATCGAACGCGGGTCAGCGAGGTCTATCTCACGAAAGTCGTTGAGCTGGAAATCGGGCCGGCGCTTGTCCAGCCCAATGACGTCAGCACCGAGCTCGGTGAGCTGGCGCACCACGTGTTCGCCGATGCCCGACGCACATCCGGTCACCACCGCCCGGCGGCCGTCATAGCGCCACAGCTCGTCGATCTCTGCCAAGGCTCGCCCCGATTCCTTCGGAGACTCAGAGGTCTTCCGGCCTCACTTCTGCTGCTGCTCTTTCAACCGCTGGGCCGCCTGGACGCGGCCCTCGTTGATCTCCGCCATGGCTTCGGGGATCTCGGTGGCGGTGAACTTACCTCCCCGACCGGTGGGCAGGCCACCGAACGAGTAGTGCTCGTCGAACTTCGGCGCGGTGGATTCCGGCCGCCGCGCTTCCACCTTCTCGATGACCGGCTCCAGCCGCTTCGCCTTTTCGGCGACCGCTTTCGCGTCGCGCTCGATGAACTCTGGCAGCACATCGGAGCCCATCAGCTCGATGGATTCCATGGTGCCCTCGTGGCTGCGCGGGTTGAGTAGCAGGATGATCTCGTCGACGCCACTTTCCTCGTAGCCGCGCAGGAATTCCCGGACGGTCGCGGGCGATCCGATCGCGCCCCGCCCGGGTCCGTACGCCAGCGTCGGATCCTTTTCGACCTCTTCGAGATACCGTTTCCACACACCGGTCCGTCCGGGGGTGTGCACCCCCGTCATGTAGTAGTGCATGATCCCGAACGAGAAGAATCCGCCGCCCTGCCCCAGCCGTTGCAGCGCCTGCTCGTCGGTCTTGGCGACCATCATCGACAGATCACCACCGATGGCCAGGATATTGGGATTGATTCGCGGTGTGACGGGGACACCGTTTTCTTCGAACTCCTTGTAGTAGCCGTTCACCCGCTCGGTCAGCGGCCCCGGCCCGGTATAGGCGAAACTCAAAGCGCCGATCGCCTTTTGGGCCGCCATCTGCACGCTGGCCGGCCGCGTGCAGGCGACCCAGACGGGCGGATGCGGCTTTTGGAGCGGCTTGGGAACGACGTTGCGCGCCGGCATCTGGACGTGCTCACCGTTGAAGCCGGCGAACGGCTCCTCGATCATGCAGCGGATGGAGACCTCGAGCGCCTCCTCCCACTGGGCACGCTTGTCGGCGGGATCGATGTTGAAACCACCGAGTTCACCGACGGAGGAGGATTCCCCGGTACCGAACTCGACACGGCCGTTGGAGAGCAGGTCGAGGGTGGCGATGCGTTCGGCTACCCGGGCGGGGTGGTTGACCACGGGCGGCAGGTGCATGATGCCGAAGCCCAGCCGGATGTTCTTGGTCCGCTGGCTGGCTGCGGCCAGAAAGATCTCCGGCGCCGTCGAGTGGCAGTACTCCTCGAGGAAGTGGTGCTCGGTCAGCCAGACGGTGGAGAAGCCCGCCTTGTCGGCGGCCTCGACCTCGTCGAGACACTCCTGCATCATGACGTGTTCGTCGTCGCGCGCCCAGGGCCGCGGTAGTGCGAATTCGTAGAACAGCGAAATTTTCATTGCTACCTCCTATGAGAATTAAGGGTTCGTTTGGCTGCATGTGCGGCAATGTGATTCGCCGCGACAAAGCCGAAGGTCATCGCGGGGCCGATGGTCGCTCCCGCGCCGGCGTAGCTGCGTCCCATCACCGGCGCCGAGGTGTTACCCACCGCGTACAGCCCCGGCACCACCGTGTCGTCGTCCCGTAGCACCCGCGCGTGTTCGTCGGTACGCAGGCCACCGGATGTCCCGAGGTCGCCGAGGACGATCCGGAATGCGTAGTACGGCGGATCGCTCAACGGGTACAGGTTCGGATTGGGCAGCGTCGGATCTCCGTAGTAGTTGTCGTAGACGCTGTCGCCGCGGTTGAAATCGTCGTCGTGACCCTTGCGGGCGAGTTCGTTGAAGCGGCCGGCCGTTTCGGAAAGATTCTCCGCCGGCACGCCGATCCTGGTCGCCATCTCCTCCCACGTCATCGCCGCCTTGACCACACCCGACTCCAGCCACGCCGAGGGGACCTTGCGGCCGGTGGGCACCGGAGCGCCCGGGATTTTGGGTATCGGCAGGTGACCGCCGATGACATAGCGATTCCACGACCTGTGGTCGGTGATCAGCCAACAGGGGATGTGGGTGACCCCGGTTTTCTGGCCGTCGATCATGGCGTGGCCGAAGTCCATGTACGGTGCCGCCTCGTTGATGAAGCGCTTGCCATCGCCGTTGACGATGAACTGTGCGGGCATCATGCGTTCATTGAGCATGAATTGCATGCGGCCATCCGGCCATTGGATGGCGGGAAACCACCACGCCTCGTCGAGCAGTTCGGTTGCGGCACCCAGCTTTTGGGCCGCGCGAATACCGTCTCCCATGGCCGCGGGGTTACCGAAGCTCCAGTCCTGCTCCACCACGGGGAGTACTTCCTTGCGCCAGGACAGGTCGTGGTCGAAGCCGCCGGAAGCCAGGATGACCCCGAGACGCGCGCCGATCCGCTGCGTTCCGCCGTCCCGCTCCACCGCCACGCCGGTCACCGATCCGTCGGCGCCGGTGAGCAACTCGGTCATCGGCGAGTCCAGCCACAGCGGGATGCCACGCTCCCTCATGGTCAATCTGCAGGCGAGCGGCCAGTGACTGCCCGATCGCCGCCATTCGCTCGCCGAACACCCGCGCCCGGACCATGCGCGAAATCAGCTTGAGCAACACACCCTTGCCGGCCCACGATTGCCGGATTCGGTAAAAGGCCCGAAGCTCCTTGGGTCCCAGCCAGATCCCCTTGGGCGCCAACGCCAACGGCTGGAGGAGCAGATGCTCGTCGGGACCCAGCTTGCGCAGGTCAATGGGCGGTACGTTGATGGTGCTGCCGAGTTCGGATCCGCCGGGCAATTCCGGGTAGTAGTCGGCGTAGCCGGGCTTCCAGACGAACTCACACCATTCGGAGAGCCGTTCGAGGAATCCGAGCATTTTCGGAGCGGACTCGACGTATTGCCGTATCCGCGCCTCGCTGACCAATCCATCGGTGATCTGCCGCAGGTATTCGACCACGCCTTCGGGTGCCGGAGCGTAACCCTCCCGGCGCTGCGCGGGCGCGCCGGGCACCCAGATGCCGCCCCCGGACAGAGCGGTCGAGCCACCGAAGAACGAGGACTTTTCCACCACCAACGCATTCAGCCCCGCAGCCTGGGCGGTCAGGGCGGCCGTCATCCCGCCGCCGCCCGATCCGACGACCAGTACGTCGACAACGAGGTCGAAGCCGTCCACTGCGGCCGTCATTTCGGCACTGCCGTTCTGATGGCAAAGCCGGCGATCAGTTCGGCCGCCGGTTTGTAATAGCGCCCGGTGATTTGGTAAGGACCCGCGCTCGCCAGCGCCGCGAATGCGGCCACCCACGTTCTGATTTCCTGGGCGGAGCCGCCACCTTCGTGGGCCACGAATGAGTTCGACCACTGGTCGAGTTCGGTGAGCCACCCGCCGTCGATGATCTCGAGGAAGCGCTGGTCCCACACCGGGTTTAGTGGTTGCAGAGAACTCTCACCGGCGGCGAAGCCCTTGGCCGCATCGATCACGGCCGCCTGCCGGGCCTGCCGCTGTTCGGGCGTCATCGGCCGGCCGTGCACGATGCGCTCCAGCACCGGGGGCGGCGCGGTCGCCAATGTGGGCACCGGTGGGCTGTGGGACAGCCCACCGGATCCCATCACCAGGACCCGCTTGTCCAGCGTGGCCAAGTAACCGCCAACGGCGGCACCGAGCGCCCGGCAACGATGCAATGGCCCCAGCGGCACGCCGATTGCGTTGACGAAGATGGGTATCACCGGGCGTGAGGTAGCGTCGCCGAACAACTTCTCGAGCGGCTGCACGGTGCCGTGATCCACATCCATGCAGGCCGATACCGCGACGTCGACGCCCGCGTCGAGCACCGCCATGGCACACTCGGTCGCCAGCTCCCCCGGAACGTCGAGCGCGCCGGCATGAGTGCCGTAATCCCCCACCCCGTTGGCCCTCGTGCCGATACAGAAGGGCGGCATCATCTTGTAGAAGAACCCGTTGTAGTGGTCCGGGGAGAAGATGACGACGAGTTCGGGGTCGTAGTCGGCAACGAATTGCCGCGCATCGGCGATCGCGCCTTCGATGTCGTCAAGCAGGTCCCGCGACGGCCCCGGAAGATTCAGGAGCGGGCTGTGCGACATACAGCACAGAGCCAGTGCCACTTTGCAAATCACCCCCTCGCGGCGTGAGCGTGAGGGCATCAAAAAGCGCGGCGCTCAGGTCGGGCGCGCACTGAGCGATGCAAGCGCCGGCGATGCACCGATCGGGACGCAGGAACAAGACCGATTCCTGATGGGTGTCGAACCAGGATTTCACCGCACCGCCGCGATCGCCCACCACGACGACGTCGGGATCGTCGTGTCCGGTCCAGTGCAGCTGCGTGGCGGGTCGCAGCGCAACGAACCGGGCGCCCAGCGCTTTCCAGTTCGCGAAGGCCACGTCGCCGAGGATCTTGCGGGGGTTGTTGTTCCAGCACAGCACGGCGAACCAGTCACCGAGTACGTCGTCCAACAGGACATCCTGCCGGTCGCGGGTGTCCACCCGAGGCTGGATGAACAACGTGCCCACCGGCGAATCCGACCGAGCGGCAGCGTCGTGCACGACGGCGCCCTGCTCGTAGCGTGGCATCGGCTTGAACCGCATCTCCAGGACATACCGCTTGAGCGACGGCACAATTGAGGCCGACCGCACGAGGAGGTCGCGCGCGCCGGCCACCCGGCGGTTGGTCGGCGAAATCACTCGGCCAACCATGGTGGATAAGTCGATCATCGCCCGCGCGTGCTTGCGGCGCTCCGAGTCGTAGGTGTCCAGTAGCTTATCGTCGGCGCGACCGCTCACCACCGCCGCGAGCTTCCACCCCAGATTGGCGGCGTCCCGGATTCCGCTGTTGTAACCCTGGCCCTGCCATACGGGCATGAGATGCGCGGCGTCCCCGGCGAGCAACAGCCGGCCCTTGCGGAACGCACCCGCGATCCGCGAGTGATGGGTGTAGACCCGCCGCCGGATCACGTCGACGCGGTCCGGGTGCGGCACCATCCGGGCCAGCATCTGCGTGAGAAACGCCGGATCTTCGGCCTGCTCGTCAGTCTCGTCGACGTGAATCATGAACTCGAACCGGCGAATTCCGTGCGCGATCGAGATCGAAGCATACGGACGTTCGGGGTCGGCGCCGACCTCGCTGTTGGGGTGGCCGAGCGGGTCGTTCGCAATGTCGACCACCAGCCAGCGCGTCGACGATGTGGTCCCGTCGAACGAGACCCCCATCACGCGGCGGGTCATGCTGCGACCGCCGTCGCAGCCGACCACGTAACGCGCTCGGATGCTGGACGTTTCGTGGTCGCGCTCACCCCGGAGTTCGACGGTCACCCCGTCGGCGTCTTCCTGACACGTCGTCATCGGACGTCCCCACCGGACCTCGACGTGCTCGAATCGGTCCAGCCCGCCGAGCAATTCGGCGTCGACGAGCGGTTGGACGAAGCCGTTGCGCTTCGGCCACCCGAAACGCGCGTCGGGCGGCGCCATTTCGGCGAGGACGCGCCGCTTGGCGTCGACGAACCGCAGGATCTGGTTGGGCACCGTGTGCGGCACGACGCGATCGGCGAGCCCGATCGACTGGAACGTCCGCAACGCCTCGTCGTCCAGGCCCACCCCGCGCGGATAGTCGATCAGGGTGTCGCGTTCCTCGGCCACCACGGTGCGGATGCCCTGCAGACCAAGGATATTGGCCAACGTCAAGCCGACCGGTCCGGCGCCGACCAGGACAACATCGGTCTCGATTCCTGCCGGCTCGCGCCCCGCGTCGACCATCACCGCCCCAGCAGGAAGTCGAGATGCAAACGGTTGAAGGTCTTGGCGTCCTCATACTGCGGCCAGTGACCGCAGCCGGGCATCACCTCGAAGCGTGCATTAGGGATCATCGACGCGATACGGCGGCCCTCGGTCACGTCCGCGGTGGGGTCGTCGCTGGTCCACAGCACCAGCGTCGGCGCGGTGATCGCACCGTACTCGTCGGGTCCGATGATGTTGCGTGCCCGAATCTCGGGGTCCTGCAACGCCATGATGTCGCGCATGGCGTCGACGAATCCCGGTTGGCGATAGACGCGTTGGCGGCTGGCAACCAAGTCGTCGTAGTCCTTTGACTTGTCGGCCATCAACCACTTGATCCGCGCTCGCACCGTTTCCCAGGTCGGGTCTTCGGCCGCCGCCATCGACAGGGCGATGATCCGCTTCATCACGACCGGGTCGGCCTGGGAGCCGCCGGCGGTGTTCAGGACGAGCCTGTCGACCACGTCGGGGTGGTCGACAGCGGCGCGGGTCGCCACCCAGCCGCCCAGGGACTCGCCGCTTATGCAAGCGCGATCGACGCCGATGGTGCGCAGGACGGCCATCAAGTGTTCCACGTAGTGGCGGACTTCCAGCGGATGGCCCGGCTTGCCGGTGTAGCCGTGGCCAAGCATGTCGATCGACCAGGTCCAGAAATGCTCCGCATGCGCCGCGAGGTTGCGGACGTACGCCTCGGCGTGGCCACCGGATCCGTGCAACAGCACCAGGACCGGCTTGCCCGGGTCACCGGCCCGCAGATAGCGAGTCCGCACTCCCCCGGCGTCGAGGTAGCCCTGCTCAAATGCGACGCCCTGGAGATCGCTCCAGATGCTCTCGAACTCCGCCACGATTCCTCTCTGGCCGAAGAGTTGGGGAAATCTTGTTCTCGTTTTTGACGTACCCGGTGTGCTAATATCGCACACTGATGTGCGTTATATATAGAGCTTGGCTCTCCGACGGGGGTCTGTCAAGGCTGTGACGGGTTCGCAAACGCTGGCCAGGGGACTGACCGCGCTGCAAATGGTGGCGGACTCCCCGAGCGGCCTCACGGTGCAACAGCTCGCCGAACAGGTCGGGGTGCATCGCACCATCGCGTACCGATTACTGACGACGCTCGCCGACTTTCGGCTGGTGGCCAAAGGAGAGGATGGGCGCTACCGGCCCGCAACCGGGCTCGCCGTTCTCGGTGCATCATTCGACCGCAACGTGCGTCAAGTCAGCCTCCCGACGCTGCGCGCGTTGGCCGACGAGCTCGGCACCACAGTGTCGTTGCTCATCGCCGAAGGCGACCAGCAGGTGGCCATCGCGGTGATCGTGCCGAGCCATGTGGCTTACCAATTGTCCTTCCACGAAGGCAGTCGATATCCGCTGAACCGCGGCGCCGCCGGGATCGCCCTGCTGGCGAGCATGCCGCCGCGTCCGGGCGAACGAGATCTGGTCACCCGCGCACGCGAGCGCGGGTGGGTGACCACCTACGGGGAAATCGAGCCGAACACCTACGGCCTCGCCGTGGCGGTGCACCGCCCGGCTCCGTCGCCCCCAACCTGCATCAACCTCATCTCGCACCGGGAGGACGTGGTGATGCGCGGAAAAGATGCGGTCGTCAAAGCCGCGAAGCAGTTGTCCGAGCTGCTGAGCTGAAGGGATAACAATCCATGTCGTGGGACATGCAAGTCGACGTAGTCGTGCTGGGCAGTGGTGGCGCCGGGCTTACCGCCGCGCTCACCGCGGCCGCGTCCGGCGCCTCGGTGGAGGTCTTCGAAAAGGCGCCGACCGTCGGCGGTACCACCGCGGTGTCGGGGGGCGTCGTGTGGATCCCCGCCCATAGCCGTTCTCCCGACGGAGAATTGACCCCTGCTGACGCGTTGCGATACCTGCGCGCGCAGTCCCTGGGCTCGATGGACGACGAGTTGGTCGAAACCTTCGTGTACACCGGCCCGGCGATGCTCGACTTTGTTGAGGCGCATAGTGGTTTGCGCTTCGAGATCGCCACCGGCTTCCCCGACTATCAGCCCGAATTGCCGGGGGGGCAACCGACCGGCGGCCGATCGCTTAGTGCCGCTCCCTTCGACCTGACCCAGTTGGGCGAGTGGGCCACTCAGATCACGTCGTTTCCCGCTGACTGGTCCAACGTGGGTTTCGATGCCGAGACCCGGGGCCGCCTGCACGCGGCGATTGACGAACGAACCAGCCACCTGTGCGTTGCCGGCACCGCGCTGATTGCGGGCCTCCTCAAGGGCCTGCTGGATGCCGGCGTGACACCGCACACCAACGCGCGTGCCGAACAACTCCTTGCCGAGGGCGGAGAGATCACCGGGGTGCGGATCGGCTTTCAGGGACGCACCGTCAGCGTTCGCGCCAGGCGGGGCGTTATCCTGGGCACCGGCGGCTTCGAGTGGGATCCTGCTCTGGCGCAAGCCTTTCTGCGTGGCCCGATGCACGGCGCGGTCTCTCCGCCCAACAACACCGGCGATGGCCTGCGCATGGCGATGGCGCACGGCGCGGACCTGGCCAATATGGGTGAAGCCTGGTGGGTACCGATCGTCCGGATCCCCGGCGACACCATCGAAGGCAAGCAACGCAGCCGCAGCGTACGGCTGGAAAGAACGCGGCCAAGGAGCATCATCGTCAACTCGGCCGGGCGTCGCTTCGTCAACGAGGCGTGCGATTACAACTCCATGGCCGGCGCCTTCCACTACCTCGATCCCCGCGGTGGGTATGTCAACGACCGCGGGTGGATGGTGTTCGATTCAATTCACCTGCAGCGCTATGGATTCCTGGGCATCGAGCCGGGGCAGTCCGTTCCGGACTGGTTCTGCGAGTCGGCGGACCTTGCCGAGTTGGCCGCCAAGACCGGGATCGACGCGGACGGCTTGATCCGCACCATCGGGGACTGGAACCGTCATGTGGCCGACGGCGCCGATCCGGACTTCGGGCGCGGATCCAGCGCTTACGACGGCTATTGGGGCGACGACAGCGCTACCACACTCGCCGGCAAGACCCTCGGCCCGATCGACACCGCTCCGTACTACGCGGTGCCGGTGTGTATCGGCGCGATGGGCACCAAGGGTGGCCCGCGCACCGACCGCGACGGCCGTGTGCTGCACGTGGGCGGCGAGCCGATACCGGGCCTTTTCGCCGCCGGCAACGCGATGGGGGGTGTGACCGGACGCGCCTACGGCGGAGCCGGCGGAACACTGGGACCCGCAATGGTTTTCGGCTACCGAGCCGGTCACGCGGCCGCGACGGGCAAATCCGTGGACCTGAAGTAGCGGGCGGAGCGTACGCCGTTGGCGCCGAGCGTGGGCCATAAGTGCGGTCCTCTACGAACCAATCCTGGCGGCCTGCGCCGCATTGCTCACGCCGGGCTGGCGACCGAACGCCTGCGAATTCCCCAGGGGATGGCCTGGCGCATAACGTCATTCGCTCGTGCCGGGTCTCCTAACTCATCGCGGAATCGTGATGGCGTCGGCCGGAGCTCCGCGACGGATGGGGGTCCGGTCGGTGGCTGGGGTGACTGCCGTGTTGTACACAAGCCTCAACGTGGCGCGGCACAACCTCCGCCGATCGGTCCGCAAATGGGATGAATTCCCCTTCCCCCGATCGGGGGACAACGCGAGCGGTTACTCCTGCTCCGTAGTGGCCGGCGACAGCAGCTGCTCGGCCGCCGAGTAAGGGTCCTGGTCGCCGTCGACGACCGCCTCGGCGAGCCGGTCGAGGTCCGGCCGGCTCCGCAGCCGGGTTTGCGCCAGGGACAGGATCTGCGCCCGGGCGCGGGCCAGGCGGCGTGCGCGACTGTCGGCGCGGTGGTGGTCCTCGATGGCGGCCATCAACTCCGCAATGCCCTGGCCGCGGTCGGCGATGAGGCTGACGATCGGGGCGTCGGTCTCGGCCCGCAGATCCCGCACGGTTTGCTCGGCACCGTCGCGGTCGGCCTTGTTGACCACCACGATGTCGGCGACTTCGAGCACCCCCGCTTTGGCGGCCTGAATCGCGTCCCCCGCCCCGGGATTGAGGATGACGACAGTCGGGTCGGCGATGGCGGCGATCTCGATCTCGGACTGCCCCACCCCGACGGTCTCCAGGAGGACCACCTGGTAACCAATCGCCCCGAGCAGCCGGACGGCCGCGGGGACGGCGGCGGACAGCCCGCCGAGGTGACCGCGGGTAGCCACCGACCTGATCAACACGTCGGAGTCGTTGATATGTGCGGCCATTCGTATTCGATCGCCCAACAAGGCACCACCACTGAAGGGTGACGACGGGTCCACCGCCAAGACCGCCACCCGGCACAGCCGCTCCCGGTAGGCCCCGACCAGGGCGGCGATCGTCGTCGACTTGCCCGCGCCCGGCGGGCCGGTGATGCCTATGACAGTGCCCGCACTCGCCGACGAGGGCTCGATACTCGCCAGCACCTCGTCGCGGCGCTCGCCCTCCACCAGAGAGAGTAGCCGACCCGCCGCGCGCGGAGATCCCTTGCGCGCGTCGGCAATCAGGTCGGCGATCTCCATTTAGGGGGCTGGTACCTCGATGACGGTGGCGGATCCCATGCCGCCGCCCGCACACATGGCCGCGACCCCGATTCCGCCGCCGCGACGACGCAATTCGTAGACCAGCGTGACGAGCATCCTGGCTCCCGTGGCCGCCACGGGGTGCCCCAGCGAGCATCCGCTGCCACTCACGTTGACCTTGTCCGGGTCGAGGTCGAGCAGCTTGACGGTGGCCACGCACATCGCGGCGAAGGCCTCGTTGATTTCGAACAGATCGACATCCGAGATCGAATGCCCGCCGCGGGCAAGAGCTTTCGGGATCGCCTCGACCGGCGCCAAGCCGGTGATCGCCGGATCGACCCCGACCGACGCCCAGGACCGCACGGTGGCCAGCGCCGGGAGCCCGAGCCCGTCGCTCGCGATTGTCAGCACGGCCGCACCGTCGTTGGCGCCGCAGGCATTGCCGGCGGTAATGGAAAAGCCCTCGATTTCGGGGTGCAGCGGCTTGAGCGCGGCTAGCTTCTCCATGGTGGTGTCCCGGCGCGGGTGTTCGTCGACCGCGAACAGCCCGTGCGGCGTCTCGATGGGGACGATCTCTTCTTTGAAGCGGCCCTCGTCGATCGCGGCGACGGCGTTGCGGTGCGACCGCAGCGCCCAGGCGTCCATCTCCTCGCGACTCACGCCCGCCTTGACCGCGGCGTTCCAGCCGACAGTGATCGACATGTCAAGGTTTGGCGCGTCGGGACGGTCCGGGTGGGTCGGCGGGAACCAGTCGACCCATTCGCCGTCCACTTGCATCCGGGACCGCGGAGACGTGGAGGCGGAGTTCACGCCACCGGCGATGACGAGCTGATCCATCCCGGCACGCACGCCCGCCGCCGCGGTCTGCACCGCCGCCTGGCCGGCCGCGCAGTGGCGGTTGTTGGCCAGACCGGGCACCCGGGCCAGGCCGGCCGTGATGGCAGCATGGCGGGCGATCACGCCGCCGCCGTAAAGGCCCTCCCCCAGGATCACATCGTCGACCTGGGCCGGGTCCAGGTCCTTCACCGCTTCGGAGACCGCATGGTGCGCGAGGTCGAAGGCACTGGTGTCCCGCAGCGTGCCCTTGCGGGCAGTGCCGATGGGGGTGCGCAGGGCGGAAACGATGACGGCTTCAGGCACGGGTGTTACTCCAGTTCGGCGAGGGTCGCGAGCGCCCGAGAGGCCCCGCAGGTTATGAGAACACTATTCTCTCATTTTGAGAGTCAGCGTTGCAAGGAGTGGCGGACTCGCGAGCAGGCGGAAAATCGCATATACCGGCATCGCGGGGGGCGACTTTGCGCCAGCTCGCGAACCCAGGAGGCATCACCGGCAATGGACGGAATGATCGCGGTCCCGGGCGGCACCGTGTGGTTCCAGCGGGTCGGCGGTGGACCGGGTCTTCCCCTGCTGGTGGTTCACGGCGGCCCCGGCTTACCCCACACCTACCTGCGTTCGCTGGAGCGGTTGGCTGACGAGCGGGAAGTCATCTTCTGGGATCAGCTCGGATGCGGCAACTCCGAACGCCCGCCGACCCGCGAACTCTGGACCATGCGACGCTCGGTGGCCGAAATGGATGCCGTCGTAGCGGGCCTCGGCCTCAACCGCTTCCACATCTTCGGCAACTCGTGGGGTGGGATGATGGCGCAGCAGTACGCGCTCGACGTGACGTCGCAGGCCGTCAGTCTCACCATCTCGAACAGCATCGCGTCCATACCGCAGTTCTCGGAGATGGTGGCCCGGCTCAAAACGGAGCTCGACCCGGCAACGCAATCCGCCATCGAACGTCATGAAGCCGCCGGGACGACGTACACGGCCGAATACCAGGACGCAATCCGCACCTGGAACGAAACCTACCTTTGCCGCGTACGTCCCTGGCCCCCAGATCTCTTGGAAGCCTTCGCCCAGATGGGCGCCGACATCTTCGAGACGATGTTCGGGCCGAGCGACTTTCACATCGTCGGCACCATCCGCGACTGGGATGTGTTCGACCGGCTGGCCGAGATCACCTTGCCGACTCTCATTCTCGCCGGCAGGTATGACGAATGCGCACCAGAGCACATGTGGGACATGCACCAACGCATCGCCGGCTCGCGTTATGAGCTGTTTGAGTCGAGCGCTCACATGCCCTTCATCGAGGAGCCCGAGAAGTTCGATCGGGTGATGCGTGATTTCCTGCGGCCGCACGACTGAGCGGTCTGCTCGGCTCGTGCGATCAGTTCTTGCCCGCCGCCAGCTTGGTGACGATTGACCGGAAGTCTTCGGTCGTAAACGACTGCTGCTCGGCCGAGAGGGCATAGTCCAAGCTGGCCAGCACCGCCCGCTCCAGATGAATGTTGAGCACCCGCTTGGTGCTCTCGACCGCCTGCTGGGGCAGCTGCAAAATCTTTTTGGCGCATGCGATTGCGTCCGCAACAGGATCGGCCGCCACATGGTTGGCCAGCCCGAGCTCGACGGCGCGCTGCGCGCTGATGCGGGTGCCCGTCAACGCGAACTCCTTGGCCAGCAGCAGGCTGATGTGCAGCGGCCAGGTCAGCGGGCCGCCGTCGGCGGCAACCAAGCCCACCTGCACGTGCGGATCGGCGAGGTAGGCCTCTTCAGCGATGTAGACGATGTCGCTCAGTGCCACCAGGCTGCAGCCCAGCCCGACGGCCGGGCCATTCACCGCCGCCACCACGGGAATTCGGCACCGGGCCATGCCCAAAACGATCTCGCGCCCATCCCGGATGGTTTTGGCGCGCAGATCGGCATCGGTCGACAGTTCCTTGAGGTACGAAAAATCGCCGCCGGCCGAAAACGCTCTGCCGGCACCGGTGATGACCGCTGCGCGGGCCGTGGGGTCATCGGTCAATCGCTGCCACAGCCGCGCGAGCCCGACGTGCAGGTCGTCATTGACCGAGTTGAGCGACTCCGGCCGGTTCAAGGTGATGATCCGCAGCGGACCGTCGGCGCGGACGTCGATTTCAGCAGGCATGTCGTACACGTCAGACTCCCAGTCCCAAGATGCGTGAAGCGATGATGTTCTTCTGTATCTGTGATGTTCCGCCCATCACGCTCTGTGCGCGGCTGTACAGATAGGCGCTGAGCAGGTCCGGGTCGCGGGTCCCGGTGACCGCCAGCGCGGCGTGTCCGACGGACTGCTCGACCCAGGTCATCAGCAGCTTGTCGAGCGACCCTTCGGGCCCGTGCGAAACCCCGTCGAGCTGTTCGGACAGGCGCCGCCGGACGTGATGGGTCAGCATCTCCGACTGGACCGCCGCCCACGCGAGCTCTTCGGGAACCGGGCCTTCGTTGCGCGCGTACAGGTTTCGCACCAACTTGCCGTATCGGGCCGCGTAACCGAGCGTGGAGGGTTCGCGTTCATGCCCGACGACGGTCATTGCGACCGCCCAGCCGTCGCCGGGGGCGCCGACCATCCGGTCGGCCGGTATCTTTGCGCCGTCGAAGAATACCTGACCGAATTCGTTGGTCACCCCGTTGATCATGCGCAGCGGGTGCTGTTGCACGCCGGGCTGTTTCATGTCCAGCACGAATGCCGACAGGCCGCGGTGGCGTTTCGCCTGCGGGTCGGTGCGGGCCAGCAACAGGCACCAGTCCGCAACATCGGAGTAGCTGGTCCAGATCTTGTGCCCGTTCACCACGTAGGCGTCGCCGTCGAGGCGCGCGGTGGTGGTCAGCGAGGCCAGATCCGAGCCGGCGCCGGGCTCGCTGAAGCCCTGGCACCATCGCTCGGTGCCGTTGATGATGCCCGGCAGGAAACGTTGCCGCACTTCGTCATTAGCATGCCTGCCGATGCCGTAGATCAGGTAGCCCACGCTGGGCCGCGGCGGGGCGCCGGCTCGGGCGAGTTCCTCGTCGACGATGACGTCATACACCGGCGGCAACTCCTGCCCGCCATACTCCCGGGGAAACGACAACCCGAAGAAACCCTCTCGGTACAGGGCCTGATGCCATTCGGCCTGGCGGGCCCAGTACTCGTCCCCGGATCCGGAGAATTCTCCCGCGTGCGCGGAAAGCCAGGCCCGGAGCCGCTCCCGGAAGGCGGCTTCGTCTGGTGAGTCACGAAAGTCCAAGATCGATCTCCTTCAACGCGACGCGCCACAGCTCGGCCGATATCAGGGCACGGCGCAGGTAGACGTGCACCACACATTCCCAGGTGTTGCCAATGCCGCCGTGCACCTGAATCGCGGTTTCACAGACGGTTCGGGCGGCGCGCGCGCAGTAAACTTTCGCGACCTGCGCGGCGCGGATGGCATCGGCGGGGCAAAGCTCGTCGACCGCCCACGCGGCATGCCGCGATACGCTGATCGAACCTTCAATCAGCGCAAGGCTTTCAGCCAGCAGGTGGGCGACGGCTTGATAGGACCCGATCTGCTTGCCGTATTGTTCTCGGATCTTGGCGTAGTCGCAGGCGACCGCGTGCGCGCCCCGGGCTACCCCCACTAGGTCCGCCGTCGTGGCGACCAGCGCGAGCGCCCGCCATCGCCCCGCAACGTCAGACGACACTTCGCCCAGAGTCACCGGCGTTGCCGCGATTTTCGCATCGACCCGGGTCAGGTCCGGGCCATCGGTCAGGTCCCGCACATCGGCGGCGAGGACCGAGACGCCGGAGAGGCTCACGGCCCGCTGGGCGCCCCGCGCGTCGACGGCACGATCGCCGACCGCGATCG
Source organism: uncultured Actinomycetota bacterium (assembly GCA_963820045.1). GTDB lineage: Bacteria > Actinomycetota > Actinomycetes > Mycobacteriales > Mycobacteriaceae > Mycobacterium. The sequence goes on along the minus strand of CAWFYN010000003.1, from coordinate 25,939 downwards.
TCGCGCCCGCGCTTTCGGCGCCGACGTGGCGGGCCAGATCGTCGGCGAGCACCGGACCGAGAAACGGTGTGTCGACCAGTCGCCGTCCGAATTCCTCAGCGACGATGGCCACTTCGACGCCCGACGCCCCGTCGGAGCGCAGCGCCCTCCAGCCCGTCGCCGCGATTTGCTTGTCCAGACGCGTAATCCGACTCTGGTCATCGAGGTTGGGGACCGCCGAAGGCCCAAGGTCGTCGGCCAGCTTGGCGGCGGCGTCGCGCAATTGCTGTTGTTCAGCGGTCAGACGTACATCCATAGCGCTCCTTCAGTTCTCGGCGCAGTACCTTGCCCGAGGGCAGGCGAGGAATGTCGGGCACGAACACGACCCGGCTCAGGTGTTTGTAGGAAGCCAGCCGCTCATCGACCCGGGCGGTGAGCTCGCCGGCATCGACGGGCGCGCATGTCGCGACCGCGGCGACGACCGCTTCGCCGTTGATCCCGTCGGGCACGCCGAACACCGCACAGTCTTTGACGGCCGGATGGCCGTGCAGCACCGTCTCGATTTCGGCGGGCGCGACCTGAAAACCGCGCACTTTGATCATCTCTTTGAGGCGATCGGTGATTCGCAGCCAGCCGCCGGTGTCGATCCAGCCGACGTCGCCGGTCCGGTACCAGCCGTCGCGGATCACCTCGGCGGTCGCTTCGGCCGGCAGGTAACCGGCCATCAGCGACGAAGACCGGGCCTGGATCTCACCCACCTCTCCCGGGCAGACCGGCTCGCCGTTCTCCAGCGAGACCACCCGCAGGTCCACCCCCGGCACCGGACGCCCGACAGCGTCCAGCCGGGCGCCCTCGATCGGATTGCATGCAATGACGGGAAGTTCCGTGGTCCCGTACGCCGGGACCCAGCCGATGCCGGTGCGCCGGGTCACCGTTTCCGCAACGTGGGCGCTGACCGGCGTCGCCCCCCACATGATGTAGCGCAGCGAGGACAGGTCGTAGGACTCGAGCGAGGGATGCGAGGCGAGGGCCAGCGCGATGGGCGCGACCGCCATTTCGACTGTGATGCGGTCCTTTTCGATGTGATGCAGCATCCGGTCGATGTCGAACCGGGGGTGCAGCCGCACGCTGGCCCCGGTGCGCAGCGCCGTGAGAATGTTGAGCAGCCCGAGGATGTGCGACGGCGGCGTGGCGATTTGAATCCGATCGTGCCGGGTCAGCTGCAGTGCTTCGCGCCAGTGCCGCACGGCCTCACCCAGCGCCGCGTGGGTGTGCCGGACGGCCTTCGGCAGCCCGGTGGTGCCGGAACTGAACACCAGCACCGCGTCGGACCGTGGCGGTGGCGCCACGGCCACGTGCTCACCGGGGACGATCGGCTCGTCGATGTGAAGCATCGGCATCGCGCCGGCCAGCACCGGATGGTCGCCGACGGCGTGGGCGGGTTCGGTGAGCGCGAGCGCGTGATCGACCTCGTCACGCTTCCATGCCGGGCTGATGAGTACCGCCGTGGCCGCGAGCCGCCAGATCCCCAGCACGACGGCAACGAATTCCGGCCGGTTCGACACCATCACCGCGACCCGCTGACCTGCTGTGACACCGTGCTTGGCCAGTGTTGCGGCCCAGCCGTCGGCTAGCGCGTCGAGCTGAGGCAGGCTCAATCGCCGTTCCTCGAACACGACCGCAGCCGGCTCGGTCACGTCCCGTCCTTCCTGACAGGCCGGGCTGACCTGACATCCGCACCAGCTTGAGAAGATCCTATCGCTCTGTGAGAATAGTATTCTCTATAGTGAAGAATGCAAGTACGGGAGGGGCGGTACGAGTGACAGTCGCCCGAAGCATCGAGGGGGCCCCACGGGTGACAGATCCGTCAAACGGCTCCGGGGCGGGCACGGTGACCATCCACCTGGACCGAAAGAAGGTCTCGGTGCCGCTGGTCCCCGGCGAGACGCTATTGCAGAGCGCGCGGCGGGCCGGCCTGGAACCGCCGTTCAATTGCGAGGCCGGCAACTGCGGTACATGCATGGCCAAGCTCGAAGAGGGCCACGCGACGATGCGGGTCAACGACGCTCTCGAAGAAGACGAGGTCGCCGAGGGCTACATTTTGACGTGCCAGGGCGTGCCGGACACGGATTCGGTCACGGTGCGCTACGAGTAGTAGCCCAGAGAGGTGGCGGCGATGGCCAAGGGCATCATCCTCGTTGAGAGTCGACCCAGTTCGCCCGACCGGGAGCAGGAATACAACACCTGGTACGACGAGGTCCACTTGGGTGAGCTCGTGGCCCTTGACGGTTTCGTCTCGGCGCGGCGGATGCGTCCGGTCGACGGCAACGGCCCATACGTCGCCATCTATGAGATCGAAGGTGACGATCTTCAGGCCATTCTGGACAACATGATCGCCAACGCCGGTCAGTTGCACATGTCCGATGCCCTGCAGTTGGACCCGGCGCCGATCCCACGACTGCTCGAGGTGACCACCGAGTGCGGGGGGTAGCCCGGTTGTCCCCCACGAGTGTGCGGCTGGCCGCACAGTGGAGCCCGAGCGTGCGGCTCGCCGCACATTCGGCCGGCGACTAGGCCTGGGGCAGCTCGGGCGGTGGCCGGTATTCCGGCTCGTAACCCGAAACATGGATCGGACTCCCGACGAGGCGGAAGTCGCCCGCAGTCACAACGACTTCGGGAGTCGCTTCGAGCGCCTCGGGCAGCGTTCTGACCGCCGCCGCCGGCACCCCCAACGGGCGCAGGCGCCCTTCCCACCCGGCGGCGGTGTCGGTCGCCAGCATCGCTGTGACGACCGCGAGCACCTCATCGCGGCGGGACACCCGCTCGGCCACCGTCTCGAATCCGCCGATGCCCGCCTCAGTGGCGAAGGATTTCCAGAAGCCGTCGTGCGTGATGAACAGCGCCAGATGGCCCTCGGCAGTCGGAAATAGTTGGGCCGGAACGTAATACGAATGTGCCCCGTATGGACGACGCTGCGGCTCGACACCGTCATTCAGATACGCTGACGCGTGATAGTTCAGCTGCGACAGCATGACGTCGCGCAGCGAGACGTCCACTTGTCCGCCGGTGCCGGAGATGACCTTGGCCAAAAGCCCAAGCGCCGCACACATTCCGGTGGAGTTGTCGGCTGAGGAGTAACCCGGCAGCGTCGGTGGACCGTCCGGATCGCCGGTCAGCGCGGCGATTCCGAAACCCGCCTGAACCACATAGTCGAAGGCCGGATCGTCACCACCATGCAGGCCGAAGCCGGTGATCGCCACGCAGACGATGCGTTCATTGTGCCGTCGCAACTGGTCATAGGTGAGCCCCAGCCGGCGGATGGCCGACGGCTTCAGGTTGACCAGCAGCGCGTGGGATTCGGCGACCAGTTCGCCCAGGCGCTGTTGTCCCGCATCGGAATTCAGGTCCAGGCAGATGCTGGCCTTATTGCGGTTGAGGCTGGCGAAGTAGCTGGGCCCCACCCCGCGCGAGATCTCGCCACCGCGCGGCTCGATCTTCGTGACATCGGCGCCCAGATCGGCGAGCAGCATAGTGGCGTAGGGGCCGGCCAACATGGTGCCAACCTCGAGGATGCGTATCCCCGCCAGCGGCGCGGCAGACGTCGGGCTCAACGCAATTCCGTTGCGAGCGAGGCGATCATCTCGCGTGTCCGGCGCTTGGACGCGACCAGCTCGTCACGGTTTTCGCCGATCGGCAGCAGGCGAACCGATAGATCGGTCACGCCGGCGTCGGCGAAAGAGCGGAATCGCCGCAGAATCTGTTCCGAGTCGCCGGCTGCGCACAGGTCGCCGACATCGCGCGCATCGCCGCGGTCGAGCAGGCGCTGGTAGTTGGGCGACACCTCGGCCTCACCCAGGATGCGGTTGGCCCGCTCCTTGGCCTCATCGACCTGTGCAGGCGCACAAAGGCATACCGGGATGCCCGCGACGATTCGCGGTGCGGGGCGCCCGGCATCCGTGGCGGCCTTGGTGATCTTCGGCGCGATGTGATCGCCGATCGCGCGCTCGTCGGCCATCCACAACACGGTGCCGTCGGCGAGTTCGCCGGCGATCTGCAGCATCACCGGCCCCAGCGCGGCGACCAGAACCGGCATCGGGGTATCGGCCCCGATCGCCAGCGGATTGTGCACCGTGAACGAATCGTTCTCGACGTCAACCGGTCCCGGTCCCCCAATGGCGGTGTTGAGCACCTGCAGATAGTCGCGGGTGTAGCTGGCCGGTTTCTCATACGGCAAGCCGAGCATGTCCCCGATGATCCAGTGGTGCGACGGTCCGACACCCAGCGCCAACCGCCCACCGGCCACGGCATGCGTCGAGAGCGCTTGGCGGGCAAGGGCGATCGGATGCTGGGCCTGCAGCGGCACCACCGCAGTGCCCAGCTCGATGCGCGAGCTGTGCGCGGCCATCAGCGACACCATGGTCAAGCAGTCGAAGTCATCGGGAACTTGCGGCATCCACGCGGTATCCAGACCCGCAGATTCGGCCCACTCGATATCCGAGGCCAGCTTGTCCACCTTGCGGGCCATATCGCCACGCTCGGCGCCGATCATTACTCCGACGCGCACTGTTCCTCTTTTTCTTTTTCTCCAGCAGGTTCGGGGGTACCGGTCAGTGTGCGGATCTCGCGCACCAGCACGTCGAGCGGTGTGCCGGTGGGAAACACCGCGGCGGCGCCGGCTGACAGCAGCTTCGGTACATCGGCGTGCGGAATGGTTCCCCCGACGATGACGGCGATGTCCGCGGCGTCGGCGGCCCGCAATGCTTCGACGGTGCGCGCGGTGAGCGCAAGGTGAGCACCGGACAGGATGCTCAAGCCCACGACCGCCACGTCTTCCTGGACGGCGATCGAGGCGATGTCCTCGATGCGCTGCCGAATCCCGGTGTAGATCACCTCGAAACCGGCATCGCGCAGCGTGCGGGCGACGATTTTGGCGCCGCGGTCGTGTCCATCCAGACCGGGCTTGGCGACCAGAATCCGGGCGGCCACTAGAACACCACCGGTTGCTGGAACTCGCCCCACACCGCCTTGAGCGCGGAGACCATTTCGCCGGCCGTGCAGTACACGTTGGCGCAGTCGATCAGCTTGTGCATCAGATTGTCGTCTCCTTCGGCGGCACGCGATAGTGCCGCGAGACTGGATTTGACCGCGGCCGAATCCCTTTCGGCCTTCACCTTGGAGAGTCGCTTGAGCTGAAGATCGCGGCCCTCCGCGTCCAGTTCGTACGTCACGACATCCGGTTCCGGCTCCTCGGTCACGAACCGGTTGACCCCGACGACGGGCCGGGTGCCGGACTCGATGTCCTGATGCACCCGGTAGGCCTCGTCGGCGATCAGGCCCTGCAGGTAGCCGTCCTCGATGGCATGGACCATGCCGCCGTTCCGCTCGAGGTCATCCATGATCTCGATGATGCGGGCCTCGGTGGCATCGGTCAGCGCCTCGACGAAGTAGGAGCCGCCGAGCGGGTCCGCGACGCTGGCCACGCCGGTTTCGTGGGCCAGGATCTGCTGGGTGCGCAGCGCCAGTGTCGTGGTTTCCTCGGTGGGCAGGGCGAACGGCTCGTCCCAGGCCGCGGTGAACATCGACTGGACACCGCCCAGCACCGCGGCCATCGCCTCGTAGGCCACCCGGACGACGTTGTTGTGGGCCTGCGGCGCGTACAGCGATGCGCCGCCACAGACGCAGCCGAAGCGGAACATCGACGCCTTGTCCGTCGTCGCCCCATAGCGCTCCTGCACGATCGTCGCCCAACGCCGCCGTCCCGCACGGTATTTGGCGATCTCCTCGAAGAAGTCCCCATGGGTGTAGAAGAAGAAGGAGATCTGCGGTGCGAACTGGTCGATCGTCATCCGGCCCCGCTCCACCACGGTGTCGCAGTAGGTCACCCCGTCGGCCAGGGTGAACGCCATCTCTTGCACCGCGTTGGCCCCGGCGTCGCGAAAGTGCGCGCCCGCCACCGAGATCGCGTTGAATCGCGGCACCTCGGCCGCGCAGAACTCGATGGTGTCGGCGATCAGCCGCAGCGACGGCTCCGGCGGCCAGATCCACGTGCCGCGGGATGCGTACTCCTTGAGGATGTCGTTCTGGATGGTGCCGGTGAGTTTCGCCCGCGGTATCCCTTTTTTCTCGGCGGCGGCGACGTAGAACGCCAGCAGGATCGCCGCCGTTCCATTGATCGTCATGCTCGTGCTGAGCTTGTCCAACGGGATGCCGTCGAACAGGATCTCGAAGTCGGCCAGGGTGTCCACCGCGACGCCGACCCGCCCGACCTCCTCGCCGAACTCGGGATCGTCGGAGTCGTATCCGCACTGGGTCGGCAGGTCCAGCGCCACCGAAAGCCCGGTCCCGCCTTGTTCGAGCAGGTAGCGGTACCGGCGGTTGGATTCCTCGGCGGTGCCGAATCCCGAATACTGCCGGAAGGTCCAGAGCTTGCCGCGGTAGCCGGACGCGAAGTTACCCCGGGTGAACGGGAACTCCCCCGGCGCCGGAGGTGGCGCCGTAACGTCCCCCGGGCCGTACACCGGCGCAAGCGGAATGCCGGATGGTGTCTGAGCAGCGTTATCCATCGATGAATAACGTACTTGCAAAAAAAGAGAATGCCAATACCACATGGTTGAGCTGGGGAAACTTGCCCAGCTCGGCGACATTCCGGCCCCGATCGGGCTATGGCCGGCAGAGAATTTCGCCGTGTGGGATCGATAGCCAGCCATCCGGCGTCGCGGCCCAGGCGCGCCACGCCGCGGAGATCTCCTCGAGTTGCGCGGTCGTGGCCAGACCCAGATCCAGCAGGTCGCGCGCGATCCGCGTGTGCAGTATCCGATCGGCCCACATGTCGCCCCACCATTCGCGCGTCGCGGGCGTCGCGTAGCACCACACGCTGCCCGTCGGCGTCACGTCGGCGAAACCCGCCTGCTGGGCCCAGGACAGCAACCGCCGCCCCGCATCGGGCTCGCCGCGGTTCGCCCGAGCGGCCCGCTGGTACAGCTCGCGCCACAGATCCAGCGCCGGAAACTGCGGGAACCAGATGAACGCCGCATAGTCGGCGTCCCGGACCGCCACGATGCCGCCGGGCGCGCACACCCGTCTCATCTCCCGCAGTGCTCCCACCGGATCGGCGACGTGTTGCAGCACCTGATGCGCGTGCACGACGTCGAATGTGCCGTCCGGAAAGTCGAGCCGGTGGACGTCGGCGGAAGCGAACGAAACGTTCGACAGGCCATGTTCCTGTACCTCGGCGCGTGCCACGTCGAGGACGTCAGCCGACTGGTCGACGGCCGTCACCGATCCTGGTGCCACCCGGGCGGCGAGATCGGCGGTGATCGTGCCGGGTCCGCACCCGAGATCCAACACCGACATCCCCGGCCTCAGGTGGGGCAGCAGGTAGGCGGCCGAGTCCGCCGCGGTGCGGCGCTGATGACTCCGGAGCACCGACTCGTGGTGTCCGTGCGTATAGGTGGCCCCGCGTTCGTCGTTCATGCCTGAAGACTACCGACCGCATCAGTATATGAAATAACAGTCTCATAATATGAGACTAGTCGACGGGGACGTCCAGGATCGGGCGGTCGACCCCGGCGCCCGGGCCGTCGAAATGCCACCACTCCCCGGAGTACGGGGCCAGCCCGCCGTACTTCATCGCGTTCCGCAGGGCGGCCCGGTTCGCCTGGGCGTCCGCGCTGACTCCCTGGGTTGCGAAAGCGTTTGCGCGCGAGGTGAAGTCGTCGAAGTCGGTGCCCATGTCGGCCAGGCAGAGCCCGTCCGCGTGTTGGCCGGACGCGCATGGCTGCTGCCTCGTCGTGAACGTCACGTCCACCGAGCGCCCCGACTCGTGGCTATGCGCATACTGGCCGGGCCGCGCGACCCACGCCGGGTTGGGGACGACGTTGAACATCTTGACCTGAACGTCGTGGGGCCGATAGCAGTCCCAGAACACCAGGAGATGCCCCTGCGGGCGCAGCGCCGTCGCGGCCGCGGCCAGCCCCGAAGCCATCGATTGATGCACCAGGCATCGGGCGTCGGAGGGGTATAGCCGCGTGCCGGTGAAATTGTTGGTCGTCGCGTAGCGCAGGTCGATGATGGCGTCGGAGACCACAGTGCGGACGTCGACGAATCCGGCCGAGCGCGCCGCATCGCTCACGGGCGGGACGTCGGGACCGGCCTGGGCGGTGACCGCGCCGGAGACCGCGGCCAGACCCGCGGCGACCGCAAGCGGAAGGACCGCGCGTAAAAGACGCATCCGCCCATTGTCCCGGTTGGCCGCCCCGAGTTGCGTTATTCCTTAAGAGATGTCGCCCTCGACGTAGCGCTGTAGGTTCGGTGCCATCGCCGCCACCACCTGGTCCTCGGACATGGACGCGATCGGCTCGATCTTCCAGACGTAGCGCAGCAACGCGAAGCCGATGAGCTGGGTGGCGATCAGACCGCTGCGCCGCAGTCGTTCGTCTTCGTCGGCCCCCAGGGTGGAACCGCCGATCAGACCGCGCTCCACGATCAGCCGTAGCTTCTCTCGGGTCTTGTCTTCGTGGGCGGCGGTCAGCACCACCGCACGCAGGATCGGACCGACTTCCTCATCGGCCCAGGTGTCCAGCACGGTACGGATCAATTGCCGGCCCAGGTCGGCCTTGGGCGTCGCCCACGTCGCGGCCACCGCGTCGAGCCACTTCTGCGGCGGCGTGGTGGCGGCATCGAGCAGGCCCTCTTTGGACCCGAAGTAGTGATAAATCAGGGCCGGGTCGACGTCCGCGGTCCGGGCGACGGCGCGAATAGCCGTGCCGGCCCACCCATGTTGGGCGAATTCGTCGCGAGCGGCGGCCAGAATGCGCGCCGCCAGCACGCCGCGCTCGTCGCGCGGACCCGGGGTGATCGATCGCTTCGGCACCGGCTCACCGTACCAATAGTTTCATCTTGCGTTGAAACTAATTTCAACGTAGCGTGAAACTATGACCACGCTCAACGGCCCGCAGACCACCGGCCGGGAATACCGGAACCTCAGCGAGCCGCAGTACGCGTCGAGCACCGACATCAACGTCGCGATCACGATGCGCGACGGCACAACGCTTTTGGCCGACATTCACCGGCCCGACGCCGACGGCCGCTTCCCGGCGCTGCTGGCCGCCTCGCCATACCCGCGGCAGATGCAGGACCTCGGCGCCCCGGCGGGATTCATCGAGGCCGGCAGGACGGACTTCTGGGTGCCACGCGGCTACGCGCACGTCATCGCCAACCTGCGCGGCACCTGCGGCTCCGAGGGCTCCTTCAACTTCTTCGACGCCCAGGAACGCCAGGACGTGCACGACCTCGTGGAGTGGGTCGCGGCTCAGCCGTGGTGCGACGGCAACGTCGGCATGATCGGCATCAGCTACTTCGCGATGACTCAACTCGAGGCGGCCGTCGAGCGCCCGCCACACCTCAAAGCGATATTTCCCCTTGCCGTGACGAGCGACCTGTACGAGGGCGCCAACCATCACGGGCTGTTGAGTTCGTCGTTCATCACACCGTTTCTCGCCATGATGGGCCTGACCTCCGACCGCAGCGACAAGCTGTGGCGCAGCAAGCCCGTTGGCTTGGCGCGGCGCGTGCTGAACAGTCCACGCGTGCACAAGAAATTCGAGACCATGAACGGCGAGGCGGCGATCACCATGCTGCGCCAACTGCTCAGGCTGCCACATAATCCCCACCCGTGGGACGAACTATGGCTGGAGTCGGTGGTCAAGCATCCGACGCGTGACGAGTGGTGGGACGAGCGAAACCTGTTGCCACTGCTCAAGGAAATCGACATCCCGGTCTACCTCGGGTGCGACTGGCAGAACGTGCCTTTACACCTGCCTTCGACGTTCGCCGCCTGGAAGGGGCTGGCGGACAACGCATGTGTGCGGATGGGCATGCTTGGCGAGTTCGGGCTGACGTGGCCTTGGGAAAGCATGCACACCGAGGCGCTGGCCTGGTACGACCATTGGCTGAAGGGACGCGACACCGGGATCACCGACGGGCCGCCGATCCGCTACTTCCTGCCCGGCGCCGACGAATGGCGAACCGCCGACTCCTGGCCGCCGTCACAAGCCCCGCATCGCGAACTGGCCCTGCGCGCCGACGGCGCTTTGGATGCCGACGAGGGCGAACCGGGGAGTCGCGAATTCATGGTGTTGGGACCCGGCCTGCTCCGCAGCAGGCCCAGCGAGATCGATCCGCCGTCAATGCTGGCCTGGACCAGCGCACCGCTGGACCAAGGCGTCGATGTGGTCGGCGACATCGAGCTGCGGCTGATTGCCTCGGCGACGGCGATCGACACGGCGTGGATCGTGATGCTGCACGACGTGGCGCCCGACGGGGAGACGACCGACGTGACCGCGGGCTGGTTGCGCGCCAGCTTGCGCGAAGTCGACGAAGCCGCCAGCCGTCCCGGCGCCCCGGCTCTGCCGTGCCGTAACCCGCAAGCGGTGCCGCTGGGCGAAGATGTCGAGTATCGAATCCCGTTGGTACCCAACGCCCGACGGTTCAAGGCCGGCCACCGCATTCGCCTGACACTCACCAGCGACGACCAGGAACCGTCGACGCCGGCGATCATGAACTTCCGGCACGCCAGCGTCGGCACTTCCAGCTTGAACACGGTGCGCTCGTCGTCGCGGCTACTGCTTCCGGTGCTCGGGTAGCCACGGGCGCCTTCGGACGACGGCACGATCTTAACTTGGTATGAGACATAAACATCTCATTTGAGATACACTCGTCTCATGGCTGCTGATCGTGAACGAATGCTGCGCGCCGCCGCGGACTTCCTCGGCCGTCGGCCCAACGCAACCCAGGACGAGATCGCCGCGGCGGTCGGCGTCAGTCGCGCGAGCCTGCATCGCTACTTCGCTGGGCGGGCCGCGCTCCTCGAGGCGCTGGACCAGCTCGCGGTCGCCCAGATGCGTGAGGCCTTGAAGACTGCTCGCTGGCAGGACGGCTCGGCCACCGAAGCATTGCGGCGCTTGGTGACTGCATGTGAACCGGTGTCCGGGTATCTCACCTTTCTCTGCACTCAGAGTCAGGGTTTCGATGCCGATCAGGCGCAGGAAGGCTGGGCCGAAATCGACGCCCAGATCCGCGAACTGTTCCAGCGCGGTCAGCGCGAGGGCGAATTCCGTCCCGATCTGAATGCCGTCTGGTTGACCGAGGCGTTCTACAGCCTGGTCGCCGGTGCGGCATGGGTCATCCAAGTCGGGCGGGCCGCCCGCCACGACTTCACCCCGATGGTCACCGACCTGCTGCTACACGGGGTGAGCCGGTCATGACGCGCAGTTGGTTGGCGCTCGGTGTGCTTACCCTCGGTGCGCTGTTGATCGGCGTCGACGGCGCGGTGCTGGCGCTGGCCACGCCGTTCATCAGCAGGGCTCTCGGGGCGACGGCGACCCAGATCCTGTGGATCGGCGACATCTATTCGTTCGTGCTGGCTGGACTGCTTGTCACCATGGGAAGCCTGGGCGACCGCATCGGGCACAGGAAGCTGCTGCTCTGCGGCGCAACGGTTTTCGCCACAATGTCGGTGGTGACGGCGTACGCGCCGACCGCCGGGCTGCTCATCGGCGCGCGAGCCCTCCTGGGCGTGGCCGGGGCGACACTTGCGCCGTCGACGCTGGCGTTGATCCGCGGCCTGTTTCTCCAGCCACGGGAACGCAGCATGGCAGTCGGCATATGGGCCACCATGTTCTCGGCGGGAGCCGCGCTGGGTCCCGTGATCGGCGGGCTGCTGCTGGAGCACTTCTGGTGGGGCTCGGTCTTTTTGATCAACGTCCCGGTGATGGTCGTGCTGCTCGTCGGCGGCATCGTGCTGTTGCCCGAACAGCGCAACCCCACGGCCAGACCGAGGGACCTTGCCAGCGTCGGGCTGTCGCTCGTCGGCGTGCTCGGCCTCGTCTACGCCGTCAAGGAAGGTGCGACCAACGGGCTCCGCGTCGACATCGCGGTGGTCGGTGTGATCGGCGGCGCGGCGCTGACACTGTTCGTCCGGCGGCAGCTCAGGCTGCCGGACCCCCTGATCGATGTGCGCCTGTTCTGCAATCGCGCGTTCTCGGGCGTGATCACCGCCAACCTGCTCTCGGTGCTCGGCCTTTCGGGCATGGTGTTCTTCTTGTCCCAGTTCTTCCAGCTGGTCGAGGGCTACAACCCGATGAAGGCCGGGCTGGCCGAACTGCCCGCCGCGGTCGCGGCGACCGTGTTCGGTGTGCTGGCCGGCATCGCGGTGCGCTATTGGTCGCAGCGCGCGGTCCTCACGACCGGGCTGGCGCTGGTCGGTGCCGCGATGGCGTCGCTGACGCTGATCACGCCGTCCACCGCCTATCCGCAGATCGGGATAGCTCTGTTCGTTGTCGGCGTGGGCCTTGGCTTGGCCTTCACCGCGGCCAGCGACGTCGTACTCTCTACCGTTACGCCCGAGCGGGCTGGTGCGGCAGCGGCCGTCTCGGAGACCGCGTACGAGCTCGGCATGGCACTGGGCATCGCCACGCTCGGCTCCATCGTCAACGGCGTTTACCGCACGATGGCGATTCCGCCCGGCACCGCCGACGCGGTGCGGTCGCATGCGCGCGAGTCGCTCGCCGCCGCCATCCAGGAGGCAAGAAGTCTGCCCGCGGACCCCGCGCACGACCTCCTGACCGCCGCCAAGATCGCCTTCACCCACGGACTGGCGATTGCCGCCGGTGTCGGCTCAGCGCTGCTGCTCGCCTCAGCCGTGGCGGTGTGGCTGCTACTCAAGCCGCCGCCACCGGCGCCACCTGACGCCGTGCTACTCGACCCAAGCCGACATCCCGATGCCCGCGGGGATCTCTGCGTGGCGTGCTAGCCCGCCGAGCAATTCCTTCTGCTCGAGCTCTTCGAGATTGCCACGATGTCCGCTGACATCCCAGCTAAGAAATGTGGACGAATTGGGCGTCAGGCAAGCGATAGCGCCTACAGTCGGAATGCCTGCCGCGTAACCACGCCCGGCCTAGTTTCCATCTCTCGCCCCGGGTTTCCGGCGCGATGCTCGGAAGGAGTGCGGCTTGTGAGTGGTTGGATCGTGAGCAACGTGCCGTCGTGGCTGCTATTGCTCGGACTCAACATCCTCATCGCAGGTGGTGCAGCGCTCGCCCTGATATATATCCGGCATCGGTTCCCCGGGCTCAGGGGGGACGAGCGCAGCGAGGTGACACAGTTCGCCTTCTTGTTGGTCGGATTCGTCTACGCGTTCTTCACCGGTTTCATCGTTACCGCGATGTGGGGTCAGAACAGTACTGCTGACGACGCGATGCGGGCCGAGGGCACGACCGGGGTACAGATGGCCAGCGACCTCACCGTGTTCGACAAGGCCGACGGCGACCGAATCCGCCAGGCGCTGATGGACTATGAACGCGCGGCCGTAGCAGAGTGGCCGCTGGCCGCCAACGGCCACACCTATCCTGCCGCCGGCCAAGCGCTGCAGCGCCTCCGCACCGCATACGGCGAAGTTCAGCCTCGCACCGATACCCAAAAGACTTTCCTCGCTACCTCTTTCGATTCCTTTAACAAGATCAGTCAGGCACGCACAGACCGGATAATCCGAGCCCAGACCGACAATGGCCTACCCTGGTCGATGTGGATAGTCTTCTTCCTGCTTAGCGGACTGGTCCTTGGTTGCGTCATTGTTTACGGAGTCGAGAAACCCACCATTCACTACGTGCTGGTCGCGACCGTGGGCGTGCTGCTGGCCACCGACCTGTTCCTCGTCTTGGAACTTGCCCACCCGTATATCGGCGACACCGCGCCGTCCCCGCAGCCACTAATCGCGGTAGTCCAATCCCTGTCAGCCCCAGCGACGTAGTCATCTTCGGCTGCCCGGGCCCACGTCCGCAAGGCTCGATGTCGTGACCGTCAATTTCACGAAAAGCGATACATCATCGTGTCTTCCGAATAGCCTCAATCTAGGTTTGGCCACACCCCCGCAGCCGGGAGCACCAGCACCATCCTGGACGGTCTCCGGAAAGAGTTGTCGCAAGACGATCCGATTGCGGGGGTTGGCCCTACCTGGAGAGCGGCCCACCCCGGGCGGCGACACACAGGAAACATCATGACCACCACCCATCACACCGACTGCACCACTTCGCCCAAACCGAAAAAATGGGCCGCCAGAACCGTTCTCGCCGGTGGGTTGGGGATGGCCGTTATGGGGCTCACCGCCCCAATGGCCAACGCAGACCCCGTGCCCCCAAACACCCCGGGCCCAACCCCAACGATCACCGCGACTCTGCACCCGCCCGCTCCGCGCGGAGAATCAGGCCTCTGCAATCAGGACTCAATCCCGCGTGGCCAGCCCCTGCCCTCGAACTGCTAGGACGGATAGCACCGCACCACCGAGGCGGGCTGTGTCGTGGGCACGGGCAAAGCTGGTTAGTGATCGTGCGCTGCGCGGGTGGTGCCCAAATACATTATGGGATCGCCCAATCGCCGGGGGTAGGAACCGCGTCGCGACAGCTAAGGCCCGCGGTCACGCAGCCGGTGGAATGCTCTGCTCGAAGCTGAACACGTTATTGGGGTCATACTTCGCCTTGATCGCGCGCAGTCGGTCGACGTTGGGCCCCCAATAGGCGGTCTCCCAGTCCGCCATCCCGGCGTTCGGCACGTTGACGTAGGCGCCACTGACGTAGGGCCTCAACGCTTGGCTGAACTCGGCATTCCAGGCCCGACACTTCGCGGTCAACGGGTCGGCCGTTGCGGGTATGCCGCCGCGGGTGCCCCAGCCGGCGCCCGGCTCGGCGTAGAAGAGCGCGTCGCGGTGGGCAAACGCCGAGCCGCCGGAGGGCTGGCTGGTCTTGACGGCTCCGCCGAAGGCATTCGTGAAGTAGTTACAGTCGGGCGTTGGGGCCTTCGACATGAATGAGCCAACAAGGCTGATTGCTTCATCGGGGAACGGGTCAGAGATGAACTGCGAGGAGAACTTCCAGTTCGCGGGCTCCTGGGATGTCGGTATCTGGAATCCCGCGTAGGTGTCGGCCCAGCTCGCGTCCGCCGTCGAGATAACGGGATCGCCGACTGACAGAATCGGCGCCAGCATCTGCATTGCGTCTGCCTCGGACCCGGATGCCAGAACACCGACCAGCAGGATCTCATTCGGGTGTATCTCGAGCTGACTCGTGAGGCGGTTGTCGGCATGCGGCGCGGAGCGCTGCCAGGCCGCAAAGACCCCGTCGAGGTCATCGAGGCCCGGCCATGTAGCGGTGACGTAGATGGTCTGCGTCAGCGGATGAACCTTGTAGGTCAACGACGTCACGATTCCGAAATTGCCGTTGCCGGCGCCTCGGAGCGCCCAAAGCAGGTCTGAGTTCTCGTTCTCGTCGGCGACGATCAACTTCGCCTCGTCCGAGTTCGACGCGACAACGACCTCTGCCGCGATGAGGTTGTCGGAGGCCATGCCGAAATTGCGGGTAAGTAGCCCGAAGCCGCCCCCGAGGGTCGCGCCTACCAAACCGACGGTCCCTTCCGTGCCGGTTGGCGCCGCAACGCCGGCCTTGCCGAGCGCGGCCACCGCCTCACCCTGGTTAAGCCCGGCACCGACAGTCGCGGTGCCCGATGCGGTGTCGATGATTGCCGACTTCATTTCGCTGACGTCGATCACGATCCCGTGATCGACGTTTGACCATCCCTCAAGACAGTGGCGGCCACTACGCACGCGGAGCATGACGTTGTTCTGCCGCGCCCACGTGAGGGCATTGACAACGTCCTGCGCGCCCTGGGCGAACACGATCACCATCGGGGCATGCGTGAAAAGCAGGTTCCAGCAGGCGGTTTCAACCGCGTAATCCGCGTCGCCCGGACGGACGATTCGACCGGTCAGTTCGCCGGGTCGTGCAGTGATGGAAGTCAATTGGTCACCCCAGAAGACACCGGCGCGAAATCCTGAAAAGGCCAGAGACTTGTCATATCCGACCTTTCGTGGCGGGCACTGCGCCAGACACTAGATGACGCAAGACCCTTCTGCCGCGGATTCAACGATTGCGCGAGAAGAGCGACGTGCCTCGGGGGCACGTCGTCAGCACCTGCCCGCACTCAGGTTTGGCCGCCGAGACGACGGCCGCCGTGAAAGCCGTCGGCCCTCCTCGCCGCAGATCCCAGGCCCCGATGGGTGCATGCCACTGGCGAAGCCGCGAAAGGTGTGCGACAAACCGCGTGGGGAATGCTGGTGGCCAGGGGCGGGATCGAACCGCCGACCTTCCGCTTTTCAGGCGGAGTTCTGGCCTACACCAATGTGTTTCAGCCGGTCAGACCAGACGCGCGGCCGGCATCCGGACGTGTTGGATCAGTTTGGCCTGGCTCGTTGACCCCATATTGGCCCCATGAGATGACCCAAATCGGCCGCAACTGACAGGCTGGATGCAGTGCAATTTTCTTGCGTGTGGTCCGATGGGCACCACGCGCGCATCCCAATCTGGGAGCAGTTTCACGGCGCCGGCTCAAGCACCAGGCCCCACGGCGTGGTGACGTTGGTGAGCGGTTTGGGCGGCGGGTCGGTGAGCGCGATGAGGTCTCCCGCCAAGCTCGCGGTGCCGCGCCCCTCGAAGAGTGCGACGCAAGCGTTGCCGTCCAGGCGGGACGGGAACCGGACGGCGCCGGCGCCTCGGTCAAAAAGGTCCGCGGCGATCGTCTGCGTGATGGCGCGGCGACTGGTGGTGATCTCGTGTAGATCGAGGTGCTGCAGGCCGTGCTCGAGCAGCAGTTCGACGTGGCGATCCTCGATCTCCTGGCGTGGGGGGACGTCGGTGAGGTCGATCAAGGGGCCATCGAGCTTGAGGACTGTGGGAACGAGGACGTGCTGTATGCGCCACTGCGCGGTTACCGGCTTCTCAGTGAAGTCTTGCAGCGGCCTCGGGTCCGTAGCGCTCGACATGGCGGCGCAGCGCGCGCGAGGTTCGGCCGGAAGTCGGCGAGCACCTCGCGCAGACACGTTTCGGCCGAGCTCAGCGCAATAGAGCGTGCGGAAACGGCGGTGGACGTCGTCGAAACGGTGACTGAACTGGTACAGCTCTAGCGGAGTGAAGCCGAGCGGGTCAGCGTGATAGCCGACCCGCCACAGGGTTCGCCCTTGCTCGGGCGCCGCGATCACGACTGGAAGCTGGCGACCTGCCGTGCGGCGCGTACGACCACGCGAACTCCGCGGTGTCGATCGCCGCGCCGAGCACCTCGATCGGCGCGCGGTCGTCCAGGCGCGTGTTGGTGCCGAACAGCCACGCCCGCGCCGTCTTGTCGTCGTAGGCGTCGACGAGCATCCGCACGACCTTGTAGCCCTCGCGCAGCCGGCGCTCGGTCGCGCCGTGAGGTTCCGGGCCGTCCATTGCGCGCGTAGCGGCCGATTTGTTTGGCGTCAGCCAAGCCCGCGATCGCCGCGGCGACGCGTTGGCCGACAGCCTCCTGCAGATATGCGGCGATCTCGCGGATCGAAAGCGTCGCGGCCTCGTCATCCAGCCGCTGCGCCGCAGAGACGGTCAAGACCGGCATATCGCACCTCCATATTGATCTACCCGAGACGTTACCACATAAGCTCCTCATAACACACCCATAAGCTACACCGGATAGCACACCAGACGGCCCGACCTACGGTTCGCGGTTGGAGAGGTTGAAACAGCATGTTCGCAGCAAAATGCCGCCAACGCGCCTCTCACTGGCCACGATTCGACCTCTAAGGTATGAGCTAACCGGTCGCTGTCTTACCCGCTACGCTCGGTCTCATAGCTGCACGTCAGCGACGTTCAGCCGTCCAAGCTGTCTCGCCTCGTCCCGCTTGTTCGTATCGGTTCCACCGTGTTCGGCGTCCAAATTCGTGGCCAACCCATTGAGCGACAAGTACAGTCGCCCCGCCGTCTCAGGCGCGTTACCGGTAACCCCTCCGTATTCGATCTGGCCGTCTAGGGTCGTGTCGGGAAAGATGCCCCCGGAGCAGCGCCGGAGTCCTTCACCGCGTGGCTTGATCGTCATCAGGCGGGGGAACTGGTCGATCCCGGGGTACGGGCTGCTGGCAGTCTCGCCGAAAGCATGCGCCGCTGGCGAGGTGTGAACCCAGATCGGCCGTTCCGGGACCTTAAGTTTGTGGATAAAAGTGTTGCACCCAGCGCGGGTGCGTGCAACACTTTTATCCATGTCGGGGTTTCAGGAACTGCCGGATACATTCACGACCGCGACCGCCCTGGCTCGTGGTGTGCATCCGCGAGTGCTATATGCCTTGCGTGACGGTGGTGACGTCGTCGAATTGTCGCGTGGCGTTTTTCGACGTGCGGACGCGCCGCTAGCCAGTGAACCGGATCTGCTGGCAGTTGCGTACCGATCCCCGGTGGCGATCGTGTGTTGTCGGTCGGCCGCAGCGGTTCACGAACTGAGCGACGAGCTCCCCCCGCGGTGCAGATCGCCGTGCCCGCGGGGCACCGTCCGCCGCGGATCGCCTATCCACCGACAGAGGTATTTCGCTTTGCTGCCAATACTTTCGAAGTTGAACTATCACAGCTGCAGGCGGCGCCAGGAGAGTGGGTACGGATCTACACTCCCGCTCGGACGGTCATCGACCTGATGCGACTGCGGCATCGGTTTGGTGAGTCGTTAGCACTCGCGGCGCTGCAGCGGTACCTGCGCCGCCGTGATGCGGCACCAGCGGAGTTGCTGCGCCTGGCGTCGATGTTTGATGTGGCGGGACCGGTGCGCCGTGCGCTCGACGTGGCCACTGCGGAATGAGCCGGCCGACGCGCAGTACCGCGGCCGGGCGCGCCTACCTGGATCTGCAGCGCCGTGCCCGTTCCGAGGGCCGTCCTACCCAAGAGTTGCTTACCCTTTACGTGGTCGAGCGGTGGCTTGCGCGACTGGCACTCTTGCCATACGCCGAGCAGTTCGTGCTCAAAGGCGGGATCCTCCTGGCGGCGTTCGATGCGCGCCGGCCGACCGCTGACGTCGATGCGTTGGCGCGGAACTTCGCCAACGACGAAGCGACTGTCGTCGCGCGAATCGTCGCCATCGCCGAGCAATCAATACTCGACGACGGGTCGAATACCGCACTCACACTGTGACATCGCGCGTGATCCGCGACGAGGACCTGTACTCGGGAGTGCGCGTCGCGATGGACTGCGCAATCGCGACCGCGGTCATCAAGCTGCGTCTGGACGTCAATTTCGGCGACCCGGTCACTCCCGCACCCCAACAAATCGACTTACCTGCGCTACGGCCAGAGCATCCATCGATTCGAATCCTCGGTTATCCGCTCGAGACCGTGCTGGCCGAGAAGATCGCGACCACCAGGGCAACCGCGCCCGACGAAAAGTTGTACACGATGCCAAAGACGGCGATGGGCGCAATCGGGACCATGTAGATCAGTCCATAGATGACCACATCGGCCAGACTCATGGACCGCTTCAACTCAGGCTCGTACCCAAATCTTTCGAGCTCGGCGTTTGCCGAATGAGTGTTGTCGTCGACCGCGTTCATGGGTCGGGGCTTCCGGTGAGTGAGGTGATTTCCACAGCTTGCGGCTTTCGGAAACCGGCCAGGCGAATAGAGCAGGCAGGACACCCTGTTCCGCGGGCCGGCGGCTGTGTCGACTCAGGACTAGGCGGTGAACTCAAGGTAGCCAGCGCATTACTTGCCGACAATCGGTACTTTTACCGATGCGCCGCTGCGGCCACGTCGAGCCCGTTCATCTTCGCTATCGCGAACGATCGAGCCCCTCCGGCCTCGGCGCGCACATCGGCATAGGTCCTGTTGGGCGCTTCCCACTACATGCGCCGCACTCGGTGGAATCAGTCGATCAGCAAGAATCGGCAGAACCTCAGGTCGTCGGTTGCTTCGCGTCCAGGGATCGAACAGCGCCCGCAGCCAATCTCAACGCAGCTGGACGTCGGATCGGCGGAGTACGGCGTTCCGTCGCAGCAAGCGGCCGAACTATGGGGTATGCGTCAGCTGACACACGGTGCGATCCCCTTTGATTCCAGGAAGCTCGAAACATCAGTGCGCTTGTACAACCGTTGCGCACCGTCGTGGCAGCTGCGCTGAAGAGCGCGCTAGGTGTACGTGAATAGATGAACCTCCGCTTGTGGCCATGGCCTGACGAGATGGAACCGCCGCTCACTCGCACCGAATCACGGTCGCCGTCACGCGTTGGACCAGACCTCCAGTATTTCTTCGACGGAGACCACAGGCCCGAGCATGGCGAAGGCGTGCCGCAGCATGTCCGCACCGAACGAGGCTGGCACGCCTAGCGCCGCGTCGCGGACCACGGCGATCCGGTAGCCCAGGTTGACGGCTTCGATCGCGGCGCCAATGATCGCCTCGTTCAGCGATACGCCGACCAACACCAGCGTACGAATATCCAAGCCTCGCAACAGCATATCGAGGTCGGTGCCGGCGAATGCGGACATCCCGTGGTACCGCTTTGCGACGATATCGGGATCGCGCGGCGCCAATTCCGGCACCACGTCGGCCTGTGCGGAGCCGGCCAGCAGATACTCGGGGGACCGCATCGTGACCGCCATCCACGGCGTCACCACTTTGACGCCGGCCCGGCGCGGGCGGAACTGCATTGTGGTGTGGATGACTTGGGCACCTGCATTGCGCGAGCCGTCGACGAGCTGTCCCACCGATTCGATCAGCCGGGTTTCGCCAACCGCGTCGGTGAGCGGTCTGAGGACGTCCGGCGCGAGGTCTCCGACGATCCCACGCTGCATTTCCGACACCAGCACAGCAGTGTGGTGCGGACTGATCAGATTCGCCAGGGCAAACGGGTTCGGGTTGTCGCTCATCGGAGAGTCACCGCATGTAGGTGTAGCCACCGTCGACCATCAAGGTCGACCCAGTCAGATAATTGGCGTCATCGGATGCCAGGAACGCCACCACACGTCCCACATCGGTCTCCGCGTCACCGATGCGTCCGAGCGGCACATCGGGCAGCAGGTCCGTGCCACGTGAGAGTCCCATCTCGGCTTCGAATGTGTCCATGCCGTCGGTTTCGGTGAACGGACACAGCACCAGGGCGCGAATACCGTGGCGACCCCACTCGACGGCGGCTACCCGAGTCAGCGCGCGCATTGCCTCCTTGGCCATCGCGTACGCGGCCATCGCCGGCGGAGCCGTCATGCCGGCGCCGGACGCGACGTTGACGATGAGACCCTTCGATTCGCGGAGCGCCGGGAATGCAGCCTGCATGAGACGTACGGCGGCCAGCGGGCCGGTCCGCCACGACTCGTCGAAATCCTCGGGTGCCAGCCTGCGGATCGGGCCGTAGTTGAAGCTCTGCGCGGAGTGCACCAGACAATCGAGCCGTCCCAGGGCCGTAGTGGCGGTGTCGACGGTGCGGACGACGTCGTCGGGTTTGTTGACGTCACACTGGATCGCGATGGCCTTGGCGCCACGGCCTTCGATTTCGGCGACGACGCGCTCGCAGCGCTCCATGGTGCGGCCGGCCACCGCGATGGCCGCGCCCTTGTCCGCCATCGCCAACGCGATGCCACGACCCACACCGCTGCTGCCGCCAGTGATCAGCGCGGTGCGCCCCTGCAGAGATGTTCCGGTGTCGTTGTTCATGTGAGTGGCCCTTCAGTCGTCGGAAAGCGTGGAGTTGCTGTTGCTCGCCACACGACTTGTCTGTGGCGGGACGATGCGGTCGACCAGTTCGACGTGCAGACCGTCGGGGTCGGAGAGGAAGTTGACCGAGACCCGGCCGATGGCGGTGCCAGGCAGGACGAAGCTCAGCCGGTGACCAGGGTCGATCCCAGTGCGGCGAAGGGCACCGGTGGCGGCGTCGAGGCCGGGGACAGCCATCGCGAACCGAACCGGCCCCCGGTGCCAGAACGGCAACGGCGACTGATCAGGTTCGACGAGTTGGTCCCAGGTGGTCAGTTCAACCAGAACGGATCGGCTGACCAACGACAGCGCGAGGGTGGAGCCGGTGATGGCATCGTCACCGACGCGAAGCCTGGTCGGCGCTGGCTCGGCGACCTGTTGGAACCCAAGAGCGGTGTAGAAACGCAGCGACGTCGCCATATCCGAGCACCCAATTCTGATGTGCCGTAACCGGGTGGCGGGCTCATCGTGGCGCACGAGTTCCACCATGACCCCGTCGGCATCGGTGACGAGGTCTCGGCTGACTCCGTCGACGTCGATGACACCTTTCTTGGCGTCCGGTGCGGCCGTACGGGTGGGAATGCCAAGTCCGATGGTCGTGATGCCCACCCGGTTGACGACCGAGTGTGGTTGCCCGACGACTGAAGGCCGATGCCAGGCAACCAGTTCCAGCGCAGGAGCTGCTCGCGGGCCACGGTCGTCGTATAGGAACCACGCCTCACTGTCCACGGGATCGGGGTAACCCGCGAAAGACCAATCTCCATGAGGGTCATGGGCGTGCATGCCTTGCTGCAGTCCCCACTTCCCGACGTAATAAGCAAGTTCGGCCTGAGGGTCACCGGTGTTGAGGTTGACGTGCAGAACATGCGTCGCCGCACCACGTTCGCCCGCACCGCCAGCCTCAGGATTCTCGAAGTGTGACGACATCCGCTTCCCTCCCATGCAAACACACGCTACATTAGCGGCAACACTGTTTTCGCACGAGGCAACAGCGTTGTCAATAGAGGAAGGGTGAGAGCCCGGTGACGGCAGAACCGACCTCGCTTCGCCGCGACGCCGTCGCACGAGGCGTCGCCGACCGGACCGCCGCCGCCGATGCCGTGCTCGGCCAGCTAGTTCAGGTCGCTCGACGCCAGATTCGACGTGCCGGAACGATCGACCTGAGCCTGCGCGAATTGCTCGACGAAACCGGCATAGGCACGCGGTGGTTCTACCGGCACTTCGAGAGCAAAGAAGCCTTCCTGCTAGTCATGCTCGAAGACGTTTTCACTGATCTGGCCGAGTACCTCACGCAGGCAACGGATTCAGCCGGTACCCCGCGAGACAGGGTTATCGCCTGGATCAACGGTGTTCTCGATCAGGCCGAACCAGCCGTTGCTGAGCTGGGTCGACCTTTGCTCGTGCACGCCGCACGCCTCAATCAGCTATTCCCCGAGGCCTATCGCGCAGTCGGCCACGCGATGCTGGCGCCGCTGACTGCATCCATCTCGGCGGGCGCGGCCGACGGGACATTACACAGCGCCGACAGCCCCTCAGACGCGCGGGCGATCTTCTTCTTAACCCTGTCGCTCATGCAGTCGCATGTGTTGGAGGGCACAACCTGTTCGGCGCAGGAGCGCAGCGCCATCGCCGACTTCGCCCTGCGGGCGTTGAGCACCGACACCGTTTTGTGAATCACTGAACCACGTAATACCAGGAGGCAAACAATGGATCTGTCCGGCAAAGTCGCCATCGTCACCGGTGCAAGCAGAGGCATTGGCGAGGCCATCGCCATCGAGCTGGCCCGCGCCGGCGCCGACGTCGCGCTGATGGCACGCAGCACCGCCGACGCGCCGAGCAAGAACTTCGAAGGCACCCTCGACGACGTTGCCGCCGCCATCGAACGGCTGGGCAGAAAAGTGCTCACGGTCCAGGGGGACGTTTCCCGGGAAGACGACGTAGCCGCCGCCCGTGACGCGACGCTGGACCGATTCGGTCGCTGCGACATCGTGGTCAACAACGCTGCGATGTCCTATCTCGCGCCGTTTCTGGATCTGTCGGTGAAACGCTGGGATGTGGTCATGGCCGTCAACCTGCGCGGTCCCATGCTGATGAGCCGGGCGTTCCTGCCCAACAT
This sequence comes from uncultured Actinomycetota bacterium, assembly GCA_963820045.1. GTDB lineage: Bacteria > Actinomycetota > Actinomycetes > Mycobacteriales > Mycobacteriaceae > Mycobacterium. The sequence continues at coordinate 2,271 of CAWFYN010000003.1, read as the reverse complement.
GATCGAACGGGGCAGCGGACACATCGTCAATATCTCCTCTGCCGACGGTCGCCTCGACCTGGACTCAGCCGGTGAGATCGCGTCGATGATCGGTTACGACTCGACCACGGCCACATTCGGTGATTCCGCGCGACCGTTCGAGTTGAGCCGCACCGCCTATGGAACCTCCAAGGCAGCGCTCAACCGCCTCACCGTGGGGCTGGCCGCGGAGTTCACCGATGCCGGAGTCGCGGTGAATGCACTGGAGGTGAGTGCGGTGACACAGGCGGTGCTGAAGAACACGCCCGATTCCGACCATTCGGCCAACGAGCTCCCCGAGGGGCCTGCTCAGGCCGTCGCGTGGATCGCCGCGCAGCCGACCGACTACACCGGCCACATACTCAGCCAGTTCGACCTGTTGCCCGAGCTTAGGGCCAGCGGGCAGATTCGTCCCCGGGTCGCGCCCTCCGGATCACGGATCTGACATGGATCTGCGGATTAGCGGTAAGACCGCATTGGTCGTCGGCGGTAGCCGAGGCATGGGCCTGGAGGTCGCGAAGCTGCTGGCCATGGAGGGCGCCAAGGTCGCGGTCGTCGCACGCACTCAAGAGCCCATCGACAGGGCGGTCGACGCCATCACCGACTCCGGCGGGGCAGCCATCGGGGTTGCGGCAGACATGAGTAACGAAAGCGGCATCACCGCGGCGGTCGCGGCCATCACCGAGCAGTTCGGCCCTCCCCTGATCGCCGTAACGCAGGCCGACCATCACGTGCGCGGCACGTTCGAAGAGATCACCCGCGCCGAGGATTACGTCGACTCCTACCGAGCCTTCACGCTGAGCCAGGTCTTCCTGCTGCGGGCACTGTTGCCCGCGATGAAGGACGCCGGGTGGGGCCGCTTCGTGCACATCGGGTCGGGTACAGCCAAGGAACCACAGTCGACGCCACCGCACACCGTGGCCAATGCCACGCGGCCGTCGACGGTCGGGCTCCTCAAGAGCGTGGCCGACGAATATGCCCGGTTCGGCATCACGATCAACACGCTGGCGCCCGGCTGGATCGGCACCGACACCACCGAGTGGTACCTGAGCAAGCACGAGGGCTTGAGTACCGACGAGCAACGTCGCGCCTTCTTAATCGAGCGCGCCGGAGTTCCAGCCGGCCGCCTCGGCAAGCCTGATGAAATCGCCTCGACGATCGCATACCTGTGCTCGGAGCCGGCCGGCTACATTACCGGGCACTACATCACCGTTGACGGCGGACTGCACCGCGCCGCCTTCTGACGATCGCGGCGTCTGTTTCGTGTCAGCGCTCAGCGAAGCAGAGGCGCAAGCTTAGTGGTGATGGTCTCGACGTGGCGCATCGCCAGATCGATCGGCATGCCGCCGATCGATGCCCACAGGAACACGGTCTCGACCGGGGCGGCCGCTGTCATCTCGCGGATTCGCACCGCGATGTTTTCGGGGGTGTCGAACCAAAACGACGTCCATACGCCCGGCGATTCACTCGACCGAAGTTTCTCGGGGTCAACCGGACGCGGAATGCGCCGGCCGGTGCCTTCGACCATGTGCCGCATGTACGAATCCCGTTGATACGCAATGTATGGCGCCACCACCGGCCAGTCACGTTCGGGGTCTTCGGTGACCCAGGCGTCTATCAGTCCGGCCATGCGCCCGACGGCGGGATCATGACCGGCCTCCGCAAGCCCGTCGCGGTAGGGCAGCCACGACCTGGCATCCGCGGTGAGCAATCGCGCACCCAAGAGGCCGGCCCGCCGTGCACCCTGTGGGCCCTGGTAGCCCATCCAGATCGGCGCGCGACCCTGGACCGGTTTCGGGGTTACCCGATGCCACAGGTCGGCCACCTCCAGCGCGCAGTCATCGGTTGTCGCATACCTGCGGTTCGCCGAGGCCGAATACAGCTCGTATTCGGGGACGCGATACCCGGCACCGAGGCCAAGCTCCAGCCGTCCGCCGCTGAGGACGTTTACGAGAGTGGCCTGTTCGGCGATTTCGACAGGCGAATGAAGCGGTGCAATGGTCACTGCGGTTCCGAAGCGGACTGTAGTCGTTTGCGCGCCAACGGCGGCAGCGAACGTCAAGGGCTGCGAAAGATACTCGTCGTCGAAAAGATGGTGTTCGGAGAACCAGACTGAGGAAGCTCCGAAGCGCTCTGCAGCCGAGCACAACTCGAGCACCTCGTGGTGTAGGCGTGCGAGTTGGGGCTCTGGCCGCGGTTTCTTAGATCGAAGTACACACCGACGTCCACACCGACCGCCCTTTCCGTCGTCAA
>CAWFYN010000002.1:0-1142206 GCA_963820045.1 uncultured Actinomycetota bacterium | reverse complement strand
ACTAATTTCAGCCAACTCGGGTTTCACCACCACAGCTTATGGACGCCGCGCGTGCCGGATGATGCGGACCATCTCGGTGGGGCGCTCGAGGGCCGAGAAGTGGCCCGCGCCGCTCACCGTGATGGCCCGGACACCAAGTTGGTGGGCAGCCTGGTCCCGCTCCGCCGGGCGCGACCAGTCGTGCTCGCTGTAGACCAACGTGACGGGTGTCTTCACCTGCGCGTAGCGGTTTTTCGCGTCGATCAGCCCGGTGAGGATGCGCGTGATAGCCCGGTTCACCCTGGGGTAGCCGGGCCGGCGGCCGCTTCGGCGTAGTTCGGCAAGCAGGTCCTTCGGCAACGCGTGGTGGTCGGCGAAACCGCCGCGCAGCACGCCCGCAGGATCGCGCGATTCTCCAATCGGGCGAAGACCGGCCCCGAGCCGGGCAGGCGGACGCCCGTTCCGATCACGCGGGCGAACCAGTTGCCGCGCTCGAGGCCGCCCGGGTAGTCGTAGGGGTTGAAGGCGATCACGCCGCCCACCCGGTTCGTAGCTCGATCGAGGCCAACAGCGCGGGCGCGGCTCCCATCGATTCGCCCGCCAGCGTGGCTTCACGCAGGCCCAGGGTCCTGACGAATTCGACGACGGCGCCGCGCAATTCGGGCTCTCCGTATCGGGCGCCGGGACGCGTCGGACCATCCCATGCCGGGCAGGTCCAGGGCGTACACGGTGAAGTCGTCCCAGAGCGCGGGCACCACCCGCTGGAAGTAGTCCAGCTGCGTGCGGACGGTGTGCAGCAGGACGAGCGGCGGCCGGTTCCCGCCGTGAAGTAGCGCAAGCGGGAGCCGTCGGAGCGCGGCCGGAACTTGACCTCGCCGCGCCCGCCGCTCCACGCCAGCGTGTAGCGCTGATCGGGAATCTCGTTGGGCCTCATGGTGTTCGCCGTCGCAAACCGCCTGGATGGCGCGCAGGCGCCCGTCGTCCAGGGCCCGGGTGAGGTTTTCGGCTTTTCGCTGGAAGTCGGTGACGAAGGCGTGCAGGCCCAGCGGGTTGACGGGCTGGGCCAAGATGGCCCGCTCAACGAGGCCGCCTGGTCGGTGAGATCGTTCCAGTGTTCGACGGCGAACCCGGCGGACTCGACGGCGGCGCGCAATTCGTCGGGAGTGACCAGATGGCTGCGGGCGGGGTGATCGGCCCACGGCAGCGGGTAGTCGAGTTGGGTGCCATCCCCAATCGTGATGTCCCACAGTGCGAGTCGGCCGCCATCTTTCAGTACTCGGCGCGCCTCGGAGTACAAGCGTGCCTTATCGGGAATGTTCATCTGGACGTGCTGGCTGATGGCGACGTCGAAAGCGGCTTCGGGAAAGGGCAGTTCGGTGACGTCGGCCCGGTGAACGGATATCCGATTGTCGAGGCCGACCAGTCGATTGAGCCAGCGGTTCGTTTCGCAGTACTCGTCGGTGAGGTCCACGGCGGTCACCTGGCTGCCGTAGCGGTCGGCGATGTAGCGGGCGGTGCCGCCGACCCCGCTGCCGGCGTCGAGCACTGCGCTCTCGCCGGTGATCTGCGCCAACTCGACCAACTGCGCGGTGGCGATGCGGCCCATGGTGTGAAAGTCCTCCAGCAGCGCCAGGTCGGCGGGGGCGAGGCGGTCGAGGTCCTTCCCGGCGGAGCGCAGCGCGTGCTCGATGTTGTTGCGCGACAGGCCGGTCGCGTACTGGTCCTGGATCGTGTGGTTCATTCTTGCACCTTTGTCCATGCGGTGGTGATGGGTGGCATCGTGATGAGGGCGTTGGCCGCCAGCGCCTCCTCGCGGAAGCGAGGCACGAAGTTGTCGATGTCGGCGACCTCGTCGATGGCGAAGCCCTCCTGTTGTGCGATAGGGGATACCAGCCGCCAGACTTCCGCGGCGTAGGCCAAGATGTCGGCGTCGGCGGCGGTGCCGATCGGCGTCCCCGGGTCAGTCGCGGTGCGCCCAGGCCGGCGTCGGTGAAGACGGTGTGCAGTGTGGTGCCGAACCGCACGGACAGGCCCATCGCCTCGAAGGCGCGGACGATGCCCGCCTACACCTGCCCGAACAGCGGCAGGTCCGGGATGCTGCGCGTCGCGGTGATGTCGTTCTCGGAGAACGCGACCACGCCGCCGGGGCGCACAAGGGAACGCAGGCGCCGCAACGTGGCGGCCAGGTCAGGCAGGTGCATCAGGATCAGCCGGCCGATGACCGCATCCACCGGCTCGTCCAGCGCGATCGAGTCGACGGCGCCTGCATGAAATATACTGTGCGCAACCCTTTCTCGGTGGCGCGGTCACGGGCGAGCTCGACCATCACGGGCGCGGCGTCCACACCCAGAACGCTTCCCGTCGGACCGACGAGCCGGGCGGCGAGGAACGACACGTCACCGGGCCCGCAACCGATATCGAGCACCCGCATCCCCGGCCGCAGCCCGGCGAGCCGCAGCGCGTGCTCCGTGTAGTCGTTGTACAGCCGCCCCTGCAGCAGGAGCCGCCGCACCTCCACGTCGGCGTGGCCGAGGGCATAGGTGCTGTCGCTCATGGGATTTTCCTTTCGGTTCGAGGTCCCGTCTCCCTCGCCGGCAATAGCCAGCCGACGACGATCGCCGCGCCAAGCGCGATGCCCGCGCACACCAGCGAGCTCACCTGTAGTCCGTCCAGGAATGCCTGATTGACGGCGCCGCGGACGTAGCCTGCTTGTTGCGCGGGCAGTTGCTGGATCACCGTGTGCGCCAGGGCCATCGAGTGCTGCATCGCCTCGGCGGGCAATCCCGGCAAGGCCGTTGCTCCGAGATGTCCCGAGTACACCGACGCGAAGATGCTGCCGGCGATGGCCACGCCGAGGGTGCCGCCGAGTTCGCGCGTCGTGTCGTTGACGGCCGAGCCGACTCCGGCCTTGTCCGCGGACAGCGATCCCATGATGGCCTCGGTGGCCGGCGAAACGGTCAGGCCGAGTCCGCCGCCGAGGAGCAGCATCTGCACGCCGATCTGGGGGTACGGCGTGGCGGCGTCGGCCGTGGACGCCCATGCCAGCCCGGCGGCGAAGACGGTCAGGCCGGCGGCGACGACGGCGGTGGTGCCGACCCATTCCACCAGCCGGGGACCCGCGATGCTGGCCAGCGCGATCGAGGCGGCGACCGGCAGCAAGCGCACGCCGGCCTGAAATGCCGTGTAGTCCTTGATGAACTGGAAGTACTGGGTGATGACGAAGATGAAGCCGAACAGCGTTAGGAAGCCGGCGGTCACCGCCAGACTGCCGCCGGAAAACCGGCGGTTGCCGAACACGGACACGTCCAGCATCGGGTGGGTGCTGCGCCGCTCCCACCCGGCGAACCCGGCGAGAACGACTGTAGCGAGCGCAAACCCGGCCGCGGTCCGGACGTTGGTCCATCCCCACGTGGGCGCCTCGATGACCGTGTAGACCAGCGTCGTGATTCCCGCCGTCGACAGGATCAGGCCGCCGAGGTCGACGCGGGGCGCCGCCGGGTCGCGCGAGGTCGGGACGAACAGGGCGCCGCCCGCGATGGCCAGCGCCGCGATCGGGATGTTCACCATGAAGATCGAGCCCCACCAGAAGTGTTCGAGCAGCCAGCCCCCGCTGATCGGTCCCACGGCCACCCCGACGCCCACCATCGCCGCCCACAGCCCGATCGCCTTGGCGCGCGCCGCCGGGTCGGTGAAGATGTTGGTGATCAAGCCCAGCGTGGTCGGGAAGATCACCGCTGCCCCCACCCCCATAGCGGCGCGGGCGGCGATGAGGGCGTCCGCCGAATCCACCTGTGCCGCAACGGCGGAGGTGGCCGCGAACAGCGCGAGTCCGGAGTTCAGCCAGCCCCGCCTGCCGTAGCGGTCGGACAGGCTGCCCGCCGAGAGCAGCAGGCCGGACATCACCAGGGTGTACGCGTCGACGATCCACTGCAGCTGCGCGGTGTCGGCGCCGAGTTCGCGCGACAGGGTGGGCAGCGCGACGTTGACGATGGTGGCGTCGACGCTGATGACGAAGACGCCGAGGCAGATGACGGCGAGTGCGGTGATCGGATGCTTCCGGAAGATCGGGTCGGTGCGCATGGACAAGACGCTAAACTTTATAGACAAATAAATCAAGTAAAGAGTTGAAAAACATGTCCAGTGCAGGTAAGGTGCCATTGTGGCTTCCCGCAGGAACTACAACCAGAACTGCCCGATCGCGCGCGGCCTAGACGTCCTCGGCGAGCGGTGGACGCTGCTGATCCTGCGCGAGCTCGTCGGCGGGCCACGCCGCTACGGCGACCTGCGTGACCAACTGCCTGGCATCGCAACCAATCTGCTGGCCGAGCGGCTCAAGGAACTGCAGGGCGCCGGGCTCGTCGACCGCGCCGACCTGCCGGCGCCGATCGGGCGGACGGTCTACACGCTCAGCGACACGGGCTGGCAGCGCGTGCTGCCGGTGTTGCAGAGCATCGCGTGGTTCGGCCTGGATCGGCTGGACCTGATGGAGGGCGGCCCGGTGTCACCGCTCAACGGGTTCCTGGCCGGGATCCTGCTCGGCTTCGACTCGGGCAAGGCGGGCGGGTTGGAGGCGACGTGCCGGGCCGAGATCGATGGCAGGCGCTTTGATTTCGCGATTACGGGGGGGCGCCTGGCCGGTGCTCACGGCGACCCCTCGGTGACGATCACCGCCGGCGCGGCCGATCTGGTGACCGCCCGTCTGGGCTCGAGTGAGGCCAAGCGCAAGGCGGCGCTGCGGCGCATCACCGTGACGGGCGACCAAGGGGCCGTCGACGCTGTGCGTGCGGCCTTTTCGCTGTAGTCCCACTGGATCAATCCCGGGTTTGGAGCAGGGCGTCGATGAGCGCACGGGCGATGAACTTGCCGTAGCGGGTGGCCGACTGTACGGCCCCACCCGGGTTGTCGTTGCCAGCCACTAAGCTGGCTGGCGTGGAAACACCCTCGACGCGGCCCGTGCTGGTGGTCGATTTCGGCGCACAATACGCGCAGTTGATCGCCCGCCGGGTCCGCGAGGCGCGCGTTTATTCGGAGGTGATCCCGCACACCGCCTCGATCGACGAGATCAAGGCCCGGCAGCCGACGGCGCTGGTGCTCTCCGGGGGACCGTCCAGCGTCTACGAACCGGGAGCCCCGCAGCTCGATCCGGCGGTGTTCGACCTCGGTGTGCCCGTGTTCGGCATCTGCTACGGATTCCAGGCCATGGCGCAGGCCCTGGGCGGCACCGTTGCCCACACCGGCACCAGCGAGTACGGCCGCACCGAGTTGAAAGTGGTTGGCGGCGAACTGCATTCGGGACTGCCGGGCGTCCAGCCGGTCTGGATGAGCCACGGTGACGCGGTCACTGCCGCACCGGATGGATTCGACGTCGTGGCCAGCAGCGCGGGCGCCGCGGTGGCCGGCTTCGAGAACCGGGCCCGGCGCCTGGCCGGGGTGCAGTACCACCCCGAAGTCATGCACACCCCGCACGGGCAGCAGGTGCTCAGCCGTTTCCTGCACGACTTCGCCGGGCTCGGTGCGGATTGGACACCGGCCCACATCGCCGATGCGCTCGTCGAGCAGGTGCGCGGCCAGGTCGGCGGCGGGCACGCGATCTGCGGGCTGTCCGGCGGCGTGGACTCGGCGGTGGCCGCCGCACTGGTGCAGCGCGCCATCGGCGAGAAGTTGACCTGTGTCTTCGTCGACCATGGACTGCTTCGCGCCGGCGAGCGCGACCAGGTGCAGCGCGATTTCGTGGCCGCCACCGGCGCCAATCTGGTCACCGTCGACGCCGCGGACACCTTCCTGCAGGCGCTTTCGGGGGTGACCAACCCCGAGGGCAAGCGCAAGATCATCGGCCGCCAGTTCATCCGGGCGTTCGAGGGCGCGGTGCGAGACATCGTGGGGGACACGGATTCTCAGGTCGAATTTCTGGTGCAGGGCACGCTGTATCCCGACGTGGTGGAATCCGGCGGGGGCAGCGGGACCGCCAACATCAAAAGCCACCACAACGTCGGCGGCCTGCCGGGCGATCTGAAGTTCAAGCTCGTCGAGCCGCTGCGGCTGCTGTTCAAGGATGAGGTGCGTGCCGTCGGGCGTGAGCTTGGCCTGCCGGAGGAAATCGTTGCGCGCCAACCCTTTCCGGGCCCCGGTCTGGGCATCCGAATTGTCGGCGAGGTCACCGCGCGGCGGCTGGAGACCCTGCGCCGCGCCGACTCGATCGCGCGCGAGGAACTCACCGCCGCCGGCCTGGACAACCTGATCTGGCAGTGCCCGGTGGTGCTGCTGGGCGACGTCCGCTCGGTCGGCGTGCAGGGCGACAACCGCACCTACGGGCACCCGATCGTGTTGCGGCCGGTGTCCAGCGAGGACGCCATGACCGCCGACTGGACCCGGGTGCCCTACGAGGTGCTGGAGCGGATCTCGACCCGCATCACCAACGAGGTGGCCGAGGTCAACCGGGTGGTGCTGGACATCACCAGCAAACCCCCCGGCACCATCGAGTGGGAGTGACCGGGCGGCGCGAAATCCCCGCCACATCACACCCATCCGCCCCACCGGTATCGATCGCATAAGCCGTCCCTCGCGTTTCTTGACGGTTGTCGGAGGGCGGGTGTTTACTCTCAATCAGTCGAACATACTTTCGAAAACAGTCGTGTGAGCGCGGTGGTAGGAGGCTGGTCATGACTGCGGCTTTCGCCCCCGATCGCCGGCACGAAACCCGCGCTGAGCAGCTCGAATCGCTTCGCCGGCGGATGGCCGTGATCACCGGGGAGGCGCCGGGAGCCGTATCCGTCGGAGCCGCTCGTGACGACGACCTGCTGCCGGAATCGGAATCCCAGCTGGCGCTGCCGCGGTGGCTGGCGGAGTCGCTGCCGGCGCCGCTTCCGCGCGGGACGGTGGCGGTGCTCTCGGGAGCCCGGTCGCTGCTGCTGGGCATGGTGGCCGCGGTGACGGCGGCGGGTGGCAACGCGGCAATCGTCGGCCAGCCGGATATCGGACTGCTGGCCGCCGTGGAGATGGGGGCGGACCTGAGCCGGCTCGCGGTGATACCGGATCCCGGAACCGATCCGGTGGAGGTGGCCGCGGTGCTCGTCGACGGCATGGACCTGGTGGTCCTCGGCCTGGGCGGGCGGCGGGTGCCGCAGACCCGGGCACGGGCGGTGGTGGCGCGGGCCCGCAACAAGGGGTGCACCGTGTTGGTCACCGACGGTGACTGGCAAGGGGCGCCCACGCGGCTTCAGGCCCGGGTCTGCGGCTACGACATCACCCCGGGAAGCCGCCCCGGCTTCGGCCGGATCGGCCGGGTGCGGCTGCAGGTCAGCGGGGTGTGTGCGGGGCGACGGGTGACCGCCCGAGCACGAGCCGGGTGAATTCCGGTGTCTTCCCGGGTGTTGGCCATCTGGTGCATGGACTGGCCCGCGGTCGCGGCGGCCGCGGCCGCCGGCCTGTCCGCGACCGTCCCGGTGGCGGTCACGCTGGCGAACCGGGTGATCGCCTGCTCGGCGGCCGCCCGTGCGGCGGGAGTGCGGCGGGGGCTGCGGCGCCGGGAGGCGGCGGCCCGGTGCCCGCAGCTGCACGTCGGCACCGCCGACGCGGACCGCGACGCCCGCTTCTTCGAGGCGGTCGTTGCGGCGGTGGACGACCTGGTGCCACGCGCCGAGGTGCTGCGGCCCGGGCTTTTGGTGTTGCCGGTGCGCGGGGCGGCCCGCTATTTCGGTTCCGAGGCCGACGCCGCCGAGCGGCTGATCGACGCGGTGGCTGTGAGTTCAGTGGCCGGCGCCGAGTGCCAGGTCGGGGTCGCCGACCGGCTGTCCACCGCGGTCTTCGCCGCGCGGGCGGGCCGGATTGTCCGGCCGGGCGGTGACGCGAAATTCCTGTCGGTGCTGTCGATCCGCCAACTCGCCACCGAGCCCAGCCTGTGCGGTCCCGGGCGCGAAGAGCTGACGGACCTGTTGTGGCGGATGGGGATTCGCACCATCGGGCAGTTCGCCGCGCTCTCGGCCAGCGACGTGGCGTCCCGGTTCGGCGCCGACGGGGTGACCGCGCACCGGTTGGCCCGCGGCGAACCCGAGCGGGGGCCGTCCGGGCGGGAGCCGCCCGAGGAGCTGGAGGCCGTGCTGGACTGCGACCCGCCGATCGACCGGGTCGACGCGGCGGCCTTCGCCGGGCGCTCGCTGGCCGCCGCGTTGCATCGGACGCTGATGGCCGCCGGGGTGGGCTGCACCCGGCTGGCCATTCACGCCGTCACGGGGGCCGGCGAAGAACTGCACCGGGTGTGGCGGTGCGCCGAGCCGTTGACCGAGGACGCCACCGCCGACCGGGTGCGCTGGCAACTGGACGGCTGGTTGAGCAGCCGGACCGCGCGCAACCCCCGCCCGACGGCGGCGGTGACGCTGCTGCGGCTGCAGGCGGTCGAGGTGGTGTCGGCCGAGGCGCTGCAATTGCCGCTGTGGGGCGGCCTGGGAGAGGAGGACAGACTGCGGGCCCGCCGGGCCCTGGTGCGGGTGCAGGGCCTGCTCGGCCCGGAGGCGGTGCGGGTGCCGGTGCTGTCCGGCGGGCGCGGGCCGGCCGAACGCATCACGTTGACCCCGCTGGGCGACGAGCCGGTCCCGCGGGCCGACCCGGGCCTGCCGTGGCCCGGCCGGCTGCCCGAGCCGTCACCGGCGGTGTTGCTCGACGACCCGGTGGAATTGCTTGACGCCCAAGGGAACCCGGTGCGGGTGACGAACCGGGGGCTGTTCTCCGCCGACCCGGCGCGGCTGACCGCGCACGGCCGAGACGAGCGGCTGGACTGGTGGGCCGGACCGTGGCCGGTCGACGAGCGGTGGTGGGATCCCGACGTTGGAAAGGGTCGCACCGCCCGCGCGCAGGTCCTGCTGGAGGGCGAGCGGGCGTTTCTGCTGTGCTATCGCCAGCGGCGCTGGTACCTCGAGGGCAGCTACGAGTAGCGGTGCATATCCCGGACCGCCTGCGCCTGCGCCATCAGCCCGGCGCCGCCGGGCAGCGCGCCCACGACGGTGCGGGCCAACCGATCGCGGCCGCGGACGCCGTCGGTCCTGGCCTTGCCGGCCCGCAGGTGGCGCCAGCCCAGGCCCGCCCACACCGCGGCGACGGCGGCGTCGGTCACCCCGCCGCGAGCCCGGCGCCGGTCGACCACGGCCAGGCCGAGCGCGGTGACGGAGTGCACCGAGTCGACCCAGACGCCGGCCGCCAGCACCTCCGGGCCGGGGTTGATCCCCGACAGCAGCGCCTGGACGAGATGACGCCCGCCCAATATCCGGGTGACGATGAGTGCCTTGCGATCGACTTGCACCCCGTGGATGTGGTCCAGCACCTCGGACGGGGCGGTCAGCAGTACGGCACCCCAACCCGCGCGCAGGACTTCGATGAGACGAATCTTCATGGAATCTAGGCTAACCGGCGTGCGAAGCGCCCAACCCGGTCGATGAACCGGTCGAAGAACGCCGCCGCGTCGACGTCAATCCCGATCAGCGCGTTGGGTTCCCGGCACCCCGACCAATCCGTCACCGTCATGGCGCGGGTCAGGCTTCCCGTCAGCTCGATGTCCACGGTCGCCGGACGTGTCGTGACGAGTTCGGGATCCAGCGCCACCGCGGCGGCCAGCGGGTCGTGTAGATGCGCCGAATAGCCGTGCCCGTTGTCGTGGTATGCCTCCAGGTAGAACCGCATCGCGTCCTCGATGACCCGGATCAACGGATTGGCGGCAGTCGACCGGGTGCCGCGTTCGTCGGCCGTGCTCATCACGGTTGTCGTCGACCCGGCGGCGGCCGCCAGCCTTGCCAGGTGGTAAGGCGTCATCGCGACTTTGCGGGTCAGATCCAGGCCGCACAGGATCGGAAGCCGTCCTTGGCCAACGGCTTCGGAGTTCCAGGCGGCCAGCACCTCGGCTGCGGCCTCGGGGTCCACGCTGATGTTCCATTCCGCCACCGCTGTGGTGTTGCCCCGGTGGTCGTAGGAGCCGCCCATGATCACCAGCCGGCGCAGCAGCGTCGGCAGCGCCGGCTCGGCGCGCAGCGCCAGCGCCAGATTGGTCAGCGGCCCGGTCGCCACGCCGACGAGCTCACCGGGAAAGTCGTGTCCCGCACGCACCCAGGCCGTCGCCGCGTCGTGATCGGTGAGCCGAAGGGCGGTCGGCGGCAGGTCGGCATATCCCAATCCCCGGGCTCCGTGCACCCTCGAGGGGAGACGCATCGGGCCGGTCAGGGTTTCGTCGGACCCTTTGGAGACCGGTACGCCGGTGACCCGGCACAGCTCGAGCAGGCCCAGGTTGTTTTCGCAAACCTGTTGCACCGCAACATTTCCCCCGGTCGAGGCGATTCCGATCAGGTTGGCGTCCGGGCTGGCCAGCAAATAAATCAACGCCAACGCATCGTCCACGCCGGTATCGGCGTCCACGAATATGGGCGGTTCCATTGTTTCCAAGATACTCAGACCGGCGATTAGGCTGTCACGATGCCAACGACGTCGGAGCCCCCGGAGGGGGCTGATTTAACGCCGCACTTCGATGATGTGCAGGCCCACTACGACTTATCGGACGACTTCTTCCGGCTCTTTCTCGACCCGACCCAGACGTACAGCTGCGCCTACTTCGAGCGCGACGACATGACGCTGGAAGAGGCGCAGATCGCCAAGATCGACCTCGCCCTTGGCAAACTTGGGCTGCAGCCGGGCATGACGTTGCTCGACGTCGGCTGCGGCTGGGGCGCCACCATGATGCGCGCCGCCGAAAAGTATGACGTCAACGTCGTCGGCCTCACCCTGAGCCGCAACCAGGCCGATCACGTCGAGCAGCTGATCGCCCAGTCCGAATGCCCTCGCTCCATGCGGGTACTGCTGCGAGGCTGGGAGCAGTTCGACGAGCCCGTCGACCGGATCGTCAGCATCGGCGCCTTCGAGCACTTCGGGCACGAGCGTTACGACGCGTTCTTCACCCTGGCGCATGGCCTGCTGCCCGGCGATGGGACCATGCTGCTGCACACCATCACCGGGCTGCACCCGACAGAGATGATTGAGCGCGGCATGACCATGTCGTTCACGTTCGCCCGCTTCGTCAAATTCATTGTCACCGAGATCTTCCCGGGCGGGCGGCTGCCCTCGATACCGATGGTGCAAGAGCGCGCCACCGCGGCCGGATTCAGCGTGACCCGGGTGCAATCGTTGCAGCCGCACTACGCAAAGACGCTCGACATCTGGTCTGCCGCATTGCAAGCCCACAAGGATGAGGCCATCGCGGTGCAATCCGAGGAAGTCTACGAGCGCTACATGAAGTACCTGACCGGCTGCGCCGAGATGTTCCGCGTCGGATACGTCGACGTCAATCAGTTCACGCTGCAGAAATGACTACCAGCGCACGCCGGGCACCAAGCGCACCCGCGCTTACGGCCAGGCCGAGGCGAAGGTGACCACCAGGACGTCGCGCTGAGCCGGGCCCGAGGCGTCGATCGGCCGGATCGGGGACACCGCGTGCAGGGTGCGCCGGTCGTCGCCCAGCACCAGCGCGCCGGGCTCGGTCAACGTGGTCGCCAGCAACCGCCGGCCGTCCAGGTCGCACACGGTGCTCTCGCCGCCGATGGCGTTGCGCCGCCCGACCAGCAACGAGCTGACCAGGGTGACGCCGTCGCGGTGCATGCCCTCGGGTGTCGGGTGGCCGCCCTCGCCCGTCAACGACCGGATGCGGAACGGATGCACCTTGACGTTCCAGTCCTCCACGTCGTCCAGCGCCGCCGCCACCCGGGCCAGCAGCTTGATTAGCTTGTGCAGCAACCGATCCCGAGCGAATGCGTCGGTCAGCGGCTCGAAGTCACGGTCCTTGCCGACGTAGAGGGGATTGGAGTCCTCGGGCTGCACGAAGGTGCTGCTGGGCATCGGGCTCAGCACGCCATCGCGATACGAGTATCGGCCGTACCGGCGCAGCCGCTGCACACCCAGCTCCGCCGCATAGGGGTCGGGGCCCAGCTGCTGCCAGTGCCGGGCGAACCGGGTCCACTCTTCGCGGCCCGCGCCCAGGCTTCGAGTCACGTCGAACGAGGACATCACCGCGGCGCCCGTGGTGGCGACCAGCCGGGCGGCGGCGGCCACGGGGTCGGCGTCCACCCGCTTCTCGGAAAGGGTCCGGGTCATCGCGCCGGAATACCGCAATCGGGCGTGGCTGAAACGCTCTGATTTACCAATGCACCCCGGGCACCAGGCGGACCAACCGTTTGACACCTCTCGGCGTCCGGATGCCGCCGGTGACCGCCCGCACGGGCCGCCTCGGCTTGCGTCGTGGCGGGGGGGCCGCGGACGGTTCGGGGGACACTCCGCGCGCGGCGGCCGAGTCGGGATAACCCAGGTAGAGCTGGTGCAGGATTCGCCGCGACGTCCGCGGCGCGAAGTAGTTGCCGACCTCGGAGAGCGTGCCCAGGGGGGTGTCGATGCGCGACGGCTTCTCCACCAGGCCGCGCACCACCATGGCCGCCGCGCGCTCCGGGCTGATGGCGGGCACCGGATTGAGCCGGTGCGACGGCGCGATCATCGGCGTACGAACCAGTGGCATATGGATATTGGTGAACGTGATGTGATCGGACAGCGTCTCGGAGGAGACCACGTCGGCGAACGCGTCCAGCGCCGCCTTGGTGGGCAGGTACGAGCTGTACTTGGGGTTGCGCGCCTGTACGCCGGCGCTGGAGACGTTGACCACGTGACCGAACCGGCGCTCGCGCCAGTGCGGCAGCAGCGCCAGCACCATCCGCACCGCGCCGAAGTAGTTGACCGCCATCACCCGCTCGTAGTCGTGCAACCGGTCGGTGGAATTGACCACCGAGCGGCGAATCGACCGTCCGGCGTTGTTGACCAGGTAGTCGACGTGGTCGAAGCGGCCCAGGATGTCCTTGATGGTGTGCTCCACCGATGTCGAGTCGGTGACGTCGCAGCTGAAGGCGTGGGCGTCACCGCCGGTGGCACGGATCTCGGCGACCAGTTGGTCCAGCGCGTCGGCGTTGCGGGCCAGGGCGAACACCGTCGCCCCACGCTCGGCGACCGCGATCGCCGCCGCCCGGCCGATGCCGCTGGACGCACCGGTGATGATGACGTGCCGGCCGCGCAGCGGATCGCTTCGTCGGGCGCGATCGGGGTCGAGGTGCTCGGCCCAGTACCGCCACAGCCTGGGCGCGTAACCGGAAAATTCGGGAACTTCGATGCCGGTGCCCTGCAACGCTTTCCGCGTCTGCTCACTGACGAACGTCGGCTTGAGGTCGACCAGGTCGAATATCTCGGCGGGGATGCCGAGCTGGGTGGCCGCCATGTTGCGCAGCACCTTGGCGCGCCCGCGCGCCTTCAGCACCGGGGCGGCCGTCGAGCGCGGCAGCGACCCGCGCAGCGGCGGCAGCCCGGCCGTCTTGGCCACGGCGCGGTAAATGGCGCGCAGGCCAGTCGTTTTCGGCGCGGTCAGGTGAAATGTCTGCCCGTCCCGGCCCTCGGCGTGCATGAGCGCGACGAGCGCGTCGACCACGTAGTCGACCGGCACGATATTGGTGCGGCCGGTGTCGGGCAGCAGGATCGGCGTCAACTTGGGTAATACGGCCAACGCCGACAGCACTCCGAAGAAGTAGTACGGCCCGTCGATCTTGTCCATCTCGCCGGTGCGCGAGTCGCCCACCACCACCGCCGGGCGGTAGATCCGATAGCGCAGTCCGGGGGCCGACCGCACCAGCAGCTCGGCTTCGAACTTCGTCCGGTGGTACGGGGTCGGCAGTTGCTGCCCGACGTCGAAGTCGTGCTCGGTGTACTCGCCGCGGAAATCACCGGCCACGGCGATCGAGGACACATGGTGCAACGTCGCGCCCAGCCGCTGCGCCAGCTCGACGACGGCCCGGGTGCCCTCGACGTTGGTGGCCCGCTGCTCGGCTTCGCCGGCGGTGATGTCGTAGATGGCCGCGCAGTGCACGACGTGATCGATGTTGCCCAGCTCGGCGATCGTCTCGTCGGTCAGTGCCGGCTCCGGCAGCCCGGCAACCAGCGGTTTGGCCCGCTCACCCCACCCGGCGGCGAGCCGTTCGAAGCGGCCCAGCGACTGCCGCCGGACCAGAACCCACACCTGCGCATCGGGCCGGGATTCCAGCAGACGATCCACGACGCGGCGACCAATAAACCCGGTACCGCCGGTAACGACATACCGCATGCAGCCATCGTGGCGGCTGGCGCCGCCCACGTCAACCGTGATTTGTACCGCTATTGCCGCCGCTCAGCTGCGGAAGTCGCGGATACCGTCCCACTCCACCAGCGTCCAGCCGGTCATCGGGTTGCCGGTGATCACCACGCGCCCGATGTTGGGCAGCGGGTGGCTGGTCAGCAGCGAGTCCTTGGCGTTCTTGGTGTTCATCACCGTCCAGTACTCGATCGCGAATTTGTGCGAGAACACCACCGGGTTGTGCTGGCCGCTGTTGTAGACCTTCTGGATGGCCGCGGTGAATCGTTCGTTGAACTCCTTGCCGCTGACCGACCCGGGGATGCTGTCCTGCATGTCGCCCCTGAGCCAGTCAGCGGGCGCCAACAGGTACGTCGAGGCCTCCTGGGCAACCGGCTTGCCGTTGAACCAGCCGGCGTTGATCTCCTGAACGCCTTGCAGCACCTCGACTTGTTTGCCCAGCTCGGCGGCCAACGGCGCGGCGGTCTGCTGGGCCCTGGCCATGGTGGAGGCGTAGACGCCGTCGTAATCCTTGCGGCCGGCTCGGTGGGCGACCTGTTGGGCCTGCTCCTTGCCCTCGGCGCTCAGGCCGGCACCCGGTACCGAGGTGTCGATGATCCCGCTCGCGTTGGCCTCCGACTCGGCGTGCCGGATGAACGTCAGCGTGATGCTGCGCGCCTGCGGCGATCCGCCACAGGCGCCGACGATTACGGCCGCGGTGAGCACCGCGAGTGCCTTCGAGACATTCCGGATCAAGCTGCGCTTCGGCATGGCAGATAGCCTGCCCTGCCGACGGCTTCGGTGGGAAGGGTTTGCGATGGTTAAGTGGAGAAAATACGTGAGAAGGAGGCTCAGATGGCGATTGACCCGAGTGCCGTGGGCGCGGTGACCGAACCGATGCTGTTCGAATGGACCGACCGGGACACGCTGCTGTACGCGCTCGGCGTCGGCGCCGGCCTTGACGACCTGTCTTTCACCACCGAGAACAGCCACGACATCGACCAGCAGGTGCTGCCCACCTACGCGGTGATCTGCTGCCCGGCCTTCGGGGCGGCCGGCAAGGTCGGAACGTTCAACTGGGCCATGCTGTTACACGGCTCGCAGGAAATCCGGCTGCACGCGCCGCTGCCGCCCGCCGGGAAGCTGTCGGTGGTCAGCGAGGTCGCCGACATCCAGGACAAGGGCGAGGGCAAGAACGCGATCCTGGTGTTGCGCGGCCGGGGCACCGATCCGGACTCGGAGAAGCTGATCGCCGAGACGCTCACCACCCTGGTGATCCGGGGCGAGGGTGGGTTCGGGGGTATGCCGGGTCAGCGGCCGGTGGCCCCCGACATCCCCGACCGCGAGCCCGACGCCCGGGTTGCGCTGCCCACCCGGGAGGACCAGGCGCTGATCTACCGGCTCTCCGGTGACCGCAACCCGCTGCACAGCGACCCGTGGTTCGCCCGGGAGCTGGCCGGCTTCCCGAAGCCCATCCTGCACGGGCTGTGCAGCTACGGCGTGGCGGGCCGCGCGCTGGTCGCCGAGCTCGGCGGCGGGGTCGCTGCCAACGTCACCTCGATCGCGTCGCGGTTCACTTCGCCGGTGTTTCCCGGCGAGACGTTGACCACGCTGATCTGGCGCACCGAGCCGGGAAAGGCGGTGTTCCGCACCGAGGCGTCGGGAGCGGAGGGCGCCGGTACCCGCGTGGTGCTCGACGACGGCGCGGTGGAATACGCGCAGGCCTAGCGGGCCAGCCGGCCCGCCAGCCGGGCGGTGAACTCGCTGGCCCGGGCGGGGCTGTCCAGCGCGAACTGCGCCGCGGTGGCTCGGTCGCCGTCGTCGGTGTGCCGCACCAGGATTGGCACACCGCCGTCGTGGACGGCGTCGAACGCGTCCTCGTCGGTGATGTCGTCGCCGAGATAGACCGGCGTCCGGGGCCCCGCGTCGGCCTCGGTCAGGTGATCGAGCACCCAGCGCAGCGTTTTCCCCTTGTCCCAGTCCAGGTCCGGGCGCAGCTCGATGACCTCGCGGCCGGTGGTCACCCGGAGGCCGTCGCGCCGGCCCGCCGCGCGCACCGCGGCCGCCACCTCGCCGACTCGGTCGCGCCCGGCGTTGCGGTAGTGTACGGCGAGCCCGAAGCGCTTGTGTTCGACCATCACACCGGGAATGGCGCCCAGTCGCTCGCGCAGCTCGCCGGCCGCACGCTCCAGCACCGGTATGGCCGTCGCGGCGGCGTCGTTCTGGTGGTGCGCGCCGTCGGGCCCGGTCAGCTCGAAGCCGTGGCTGCCGGCATACCAGATCCCTTGCACACCAACGCGCTTCGTCACGTCGGCCAGGTCGCGGCCCGACAGCACCGCGACCGGGCACCGCGCGGCCAGCTGTTGCAGCGCCTCGGTGGCGCCGGGGACCGGGGTGGCCGCGCCGGGGTCGTTGACGATGTCGGACAGCGTGCCGTCGAAATCGAAGAACACCGCCGGTCGCCGCGCGGCCAGGTCGTCGAGTGCTGCCAGCGCGTCGGGCAGCTGCGACATCCGGCGGTCCCCGGTGCGCACCGTGACCTCGCGAAGGTCGGCGACCACCGCATCCGCGCCGGCGTCATAAAGCGCGTCGCGCTGCCCCGTCCGGTCGACCCCGATGACCAACGCGAACCCGCCGGCGCGCGCGGCCCTTACCCCGGCTTGCTCGGCGGTGACGACCACGCACCGACCGGGCCGCACGCCCAAGTCGTCGGCCGCCCCCGTCAGGCCCCCGGGTGAGGGGAAAACGGCGGTGCCGACCCCGACCTCGCGAAGTTGCCCACCCAGGGTGGGGTCGAACGCGTCGAACAACACCGCGTCATGACGGCGCGGATCGACGACGACCGACCCGGGCTTTGGCATGAACCAACTTTCTCACGGTGGTCCGCCCGGCCGAGAGTCGGTCAGTGCCGCGCTTGCCCCGGCGCGGGCGGGCGCGTGCCCCGCGCGCGGCCGGGGAACGCCCGCGGCGATCGTCTGCGGCGACGATCGCTGAACAACAACACCGAGTCTTGGCTGAGCGCCACGAGCCGCGCCATGCCCAGTTCGATGCCGGCGGCCAATTGCTGGACGTCGAACGCGGCGCCGGGCTCGGCGGTGATGCCGAATACGAGATCGTCGCCGTAGCTGAGCACCGCGACCCCGGTGCTCAACGGGACGGCGGTCGGGGGGATCGGCAGCAAACGCTCCATCGTCTGGCCCATGAGGCGCAGCCGGTGGCGGGGCCCGGGCACGTTGGTCGCCAGCGTCACGATGGCGCGCTGCGGGAGGCGGCACAGCAGCGCGATGACGCTGTCCCGCACCGCGGTTGGCAACGAATTGATCGCCGACTCGATGATGCCGCCGGATTGCGGCGGGCCGGTTGGCTTTTCGCTCCACCTGGTCTGCACGGTCCGCAGGCGCTGGACCGGGTCGTCATGGTCGACCGGCAGATAGGGCGAACGGACCGGCGTCGGCACCAGGGCGCGCAGCGAGTCCGCGCGGGGCTCCTCGCCGCGACCGAGCAGCACCGTCCGGAAGGCCTCGGTGGCGGCGGCCAGCGCCACGTCGTTGACGGTCACACCGAATCGGCGGCAGACGCGGTCGGCGTCGGCGATCGGGACCCGCACGGTGGCATAGCGCCGCGCAGTGGCGACCCGGCCATTTGTCTGCAGCAGGGGCCAGGCCGCGCCCACGACGGCGCCCGTCGCGGTCCAGGATGCCCGCCACAGCGCATCGGCCCAGCCCTGGCGCCGCGCCGGCGGCCGCGAAACCTGTTTGGCCGCGGGGGTGTTGGCGAAGTCGGCGGCATCCGCGTCGTCGCAAAGCCGGCTGAGCAGCTGGGCGGGCGAGTTGCCGTCCAGCAGGCGGTGATGGGTCTTCATCAAGATCGCCCACCGGTTGCCCTTCAGGCCCTCGATCACCCAGCACTCCCACGGCGGACGGTCCGGGCCCAGGGGGCGCTCCAGGGCGTGGGCGATAGCCCGGGACAGCTCGGTTTCGTCACCCGGTCGGGGAATCGCCAGCCGGCGCACATGCTGGGCGAGGTCGAATTGCGGGCAGTCGACCCATTCCTGGTGCAGCGGGTGCGCCCGCAGCAGCTGCGTGCAGCGCGGAATCGACCGAATACGTTCTGCGAGAAGGCTTTCGAGGCGCTGGTAATCGGGTGCGGCGCCGTCGACGATGGCCACCGCGCCGATCGCCAGGCTGGCGTGCTGATCAGGATCTTGAGCCTGCCGGAATGCCGTGTCCAGTGCCCTGACCTGCGCCATGCTCGCCCCCGCCGCCAATTTTCCCTGGTACCAGTGTCCGCCCGGCCGTGCGTGCGCGGTAGGCGCGCGGCGTTAAGAGCGTGTTTAGGAGTTGAAGATCGGTTTAACGACGGTTGTCCTGCGCCGGAGGTAATTCGAACAAACATTCGATAGACTGCTGGTTGTGGGTTGGTTCAACGGTCCCCCGAGCTGGGCGGAAATGGAGCGGGTGCTCGACGGCAAGCCGCGCCACGCCGGCGTGCCGGCGGGACCCGGGGAGGACGCCCCCCTGTCGTCCAGGCGCGGGGCGTACCGGCCGCCGGACGACACCCTGGCGGCCCGCTCGTGCGCCGCTCATTCCGTTGCGTATGCCGAGCTGCACGCGCATTCGGCGTTCAGCTTTCTCGACGGGGCCGGCACGCCGGAGGAGCTGGTCGAGGAGGCCGCCCGGCTGGGGTTGCGCGCCCTGGCACTGACCGACCACGACGGCCTGTACGGGGCGGTGCGGTTTGCCGAGGCGGCCGCCGAGCTCGAGCTGCGCACCGTGTTCGGCGCCGAACTGTCCTTGGGGCCCGGCGCCCGCACCGAGACGCCGGATCCGCCCGGCCCGCACCTGCTGGTGCTGGCCCGCGGCCCGGAAGGTTACCGGCGGCTGTCGCGGCAGCTGGCCGCGGCGCACCTGGCCGGTGGGGAGAAGGGCAAGCCGCGCTACGACGTCGACGCGCTGACCGAGGCCGCCGGCGGCCACTGGCACATCCTGACCGGCTGCCGCAAAGGCCATGTCCGCCAAGCCCTTTCCGACGGTGGGCCCGACGCCGCGGAGCGGGCGCTGGCCGACCTGGTGGACCGGTTCGGGGCCGGCAGGGTGAGCATCGAGCTGACCCACCACGGTCATCCGCTCGACGACGAACGCAACGCGGCGCTGGCCGCACTCGCGCCGCGCTTCGGCCTCGGCGTCGTCGCCACCACCGGCGCGCATTTCGCGGGGCCGTCGCGGCGCCGGCTGGCCATGGCGATGGGCGCCATCCGGGCGCGCCAGTCCCTGGATGCCGCCGCCGGATGGCTGGCCCCGCTGGGTGGTTCGCACCTGCGGTCCGGCGAGGAGATGTCCCGGCTGTTCGGGCAGCGGCCCCAAGCGGTGACCGCCGCCGCCGCGCTCGGCGAACAGTGCGCGTTCGGGCTGGCGTTGATCGCCCCGCAGCTGCCGCCCTTCGACGTGCCCGCCGGGCACACCGAGGACAGCTGGCTGCGGCAGCTGACCTTGGTGGGGGCGCGGGACCGGTACGGATCCCCCGAGAGCGCGCCGCGCGCGTACGCCCAAATCGAACATGAGCTGAAAGTCATTGCGCAGCTGACATTTCCGGGCTATTTCCTGGTAGTCCACGACATCGCCCGGTTCTGCCGACAGAACAACATCCTGTGTCAGGGCAGGGGATCGGCGGCCAATTCCGCGGTCTGTTACGCCCTCGGCGTCACCGCGGTGGATCCCGTGGCCAACGAGCTGTTGTTCGAACGGTTCCTGTCGCCCGCCCGCGACGGGCCGCCCGACATCGACATGGACATCGAGTCGGACCAGCGCGAAAAGGTCATCCAGTACGTCTACGACAAATACGGCCGTGACTACGCCGCCCAGGTTGCCAACGTCATCACCTACCGCGGGCGGATCGCGGTGCGCGACATGGCCCGCGCCCTGGGCTTCTCGCAGGGGCAGCAGGACGCGTGGAGCAAGCAGATCGGCCACTGGAACGGGCTCGCGGACTCTGCTGACGTCGAGGGCATCCCAGAGCAGGTGATCGACCTGGCCAACCAGATCCGGAATCTGCCGCGGCACATGGGCATTCATTCCGGCGGCATGGTGATCTGCGACCGCCCGATCGCCGACGTGTGCCCGGTGGAGTGGGCGCGCATGGCGAACCGCAGCGTTCTGCAGTGGGACAAAGACGACTGTGCGGCAATCGGTTTGGTGAAGTTCGACCTGCTCGGGCTGGGCATGCTCTCGGCGCTGCACTACGCCATCGACCTGGTGGCCGAGCACAAGGGCATCGAGGTGGACCTGGCCAAACTCGACCTCTCCGAGCCGGCGGTGTACGAGATGCTGGCCCGCGCCGATTCCGTCGGGGTGTTCCAGGTGGAGTCGCGGGCGCAGATGGCCACCCTGCCGCGCCTGCGGCCGCGGATCTTCTACGACCTGGTGGTGGAGGTCGCGCTGATCCGACCCGGGCCCATCCAGGGCGGGTCGGTGCACCCCTACATCCGGCGGCGCAACGGCCTGGACCCGGTTGTCTACGATCACCCGTCGATGGAGCCGGCGCTGCGAAAGACGCTGGGCGTGCCGCTCTTTCAGGAGCAGCTGATGCAACTCGCGGTCGACTGCGCCGGCTTTACCGCCGCCGAGGCCGACCAGCTGAGGCGCGCCATGGGTTCCAAGCGTTCGGCCGAACGCATGCGACGGCTGCGGGGCCGGTTCTACGACGGCATGCGCGAGTTGCACGGCGCCCCCGACGAGGTGATCGACCGCACCTACGAAAAGCTGGAGGCGTTCGCCAATTTCGGCTTCCCGGAAAGCCACGCGCTGTCCTTCGCGTCGCTGGTGTTCTACTCGTCGTGGTTCAAGCTGCACCACCCGGCGGCGTTCTGCGCGGCGCTGCTGCGGGCGCAACCGATGGGTTTCTATTCCCCGCAGTCGCTGGTGGCCGACGCGCGCAGGCACGGCGTGACGGTGCGCGGCCCGGACGTCAACGCCAGCCTGGCGCACGCCACCTTGGAAGATGCGGGAAACGCCGTCCGCCTCGGCCTTGGCGCCGTGCGCCACATCGGCGACGACCTCGCCGAGCGGCTGGTAGAGGAACGAAAAGCCAACGGCGCGTTCGATTCCCTGCTGAACCTGACGACGCGGTTGCAGCTGTCCGTGCCGCAGACCGAGGCGCTGGCGACGGCCGGCGCGCTGGGCTGCTTTTCCATGTCGCGGCGCGAGGCGCTGTGGGCGGCCGGCGCGGCCGCCACCCAACGCCCGGACCGGTTGCCCGGCGTGGGCTCGTCGTCGCATGTCCCGGCGTTACCCGGGATGAGTGGGCTGGAGCTGGCCGCCGCCGACGTGTGGGCCACCGGCGTCTCCCCGGACAGCTATCCCACGCAGTTCCTGCGGGCCGACCTGGACGCGATGGGGGTGGTGCCCGCCGAGCAGTTGCTTTCAGTGCCCGACGGCGACCGGGTGCTGATCGCCGGTGCGGTGACCCACCGGCAACGGCCCGGCACGGCCCAGGGGGTGACGTTTCTCAACCTCGAGGACGAGACCGGGATGGTCAACGTGCTCTGCACGCCGGGCGTGTGGGCGCGGCACCGCAAGCTGGCGAACACCGCGCCGGCGTTGCTGGTCCGCGGCCAGATCCAAAACGCCACCGGCGCAATCACCGTCGTCGCCGAGCGGCTGGGCAGCATCACCCTGGCGGTCGGATCGAAGTCACGCGACTTCCGGTGAGCTCGATGCCCCGGGCAGGTCCGCACGCCCCCGATTTGGCCACGCTGCGCGCAGCGGGGTGGCCGCCAATCCGTAGTCTCCACTCATGACCCTCAACCTGCCCCTCGACGAAGTCCTCACCACCACCCGCTCGGTCCGCAAGCGCCTGGACTTCGACAAGCCGGTCGGCCGCGAGGTGCTGATGGAATGCCTCGAACTGGCGCTGCAGGCGCCCACCGGATCGAACGCGCAGGGCTGGCAATGGGTGTTCGTCGAGGACGCGGAGAAGAAAAAGGCGATCGCCGACATCTACCTGGCCAACGCCCGCGGCTACCTCAGCCTGCCCGCGCCGGAGTACGCCGAGGGGGACACTCGCGGGGAGCGGATGGACAAGGTCAAGAACTCGGCGCTCTACCTGGCCGAGCACATGCACGAGGCGCCGGTGCTGCTGATCCCCTGCCTTGAGGGGCGGGTGGAGAAGGCGCCGCTGGGACTGAGCGCCTCGTTCTGGGCGTCGCTGTTCCCGGCGGCGTGGAGCTTCTGCCTGGCGCTGCGCTCACGCGGGCTGGGCACCTGCTGGACCACGCTGCACCTGCTGTCCGACGGCGAGAAGCAGGCCGCCGAGGTGCTGGGCATCCCGCACGACCGCTACAGCCAGGGCGGGCTGTTCCCCATCGCCTACACCAAGGGCACCGACTTCCGCCCGGCCAAGCGGCTGCCCGCCGAGCAGGTCACGCACTGGAACGCCTGGTAATCAGGTCTGAAAAGGCCAGACCTCGACGACCCCGTGCGCGACCGCACACGGCGTCTGGCTCACCCGCTCGATCGCCGCGTCGATATCCTCGGCGTCGATGACCGCGAACCCCGCGATCGGCAACGTCGATCGGAGGAAGGGCCCCGGCTCGATCCGCACTCCCGCGCCGTCCGGATTGCGCACCTGGACGGCGTCTCCGGCCCGGCCGACGAGCGCGCCGGACGCGCTGAGTTCGTCGTCGCGGGCGTGCGCGGCCCGTTTGCGGTCGTCGCTCAACTGGTGATATCCGGCCTCTGCGCCGTAACCGATCGTGATGAACGTAGGCATATCAATGCTGACTCCCGCCGGATGCAGAACTCATCGCTAACCGGCCCCCGGATAGCCCTGCTGCCGCCAGGCCTCGTACACCGCGACGGCCGCGGCGTTGGACAGGTTCAGCGACCGGCGGCCCGCCAGCATCGGGATGCGCACCTGCTCGGTGATGTGCGCGTCGGCCAGCGTCGCCGCGTCCAACCCGGTGGGTTCGGGCCCGAACATCAACACATCGCCCGCCCGGTAGCGGACGTCGGCGAACGAGGTGGGCGCGTGCGAGGTGAACGCGATCACCCGGGCCGGCGCGAGCGCCTCCCACGCGGCAGGCAGCGACGGGTGCACGGTGACCGACGCCAGGTCGTGATAGTCCAGCCCGGCCCGCCGCAGCTTGGGTTCGGACAGGTCGAAGCCCATCGGCTCGACCAGGTGCAGTTCGCAGCCGGTCGCGGCCGCCGTCCGGATGGCGTTGCCCGTGTTGGGGGCGATGCGCGGGGAGTAGAACATCAGCTTGAACACAACGGGATAATGGTCGCATGGTCGAGCAGAGCATCTGGATGCAGAAAGTTGCTGCCGATCCGGGACATTCGCACTGGTACATCGAGCGCTTCCGGGCGATGGCCCGCGCCGGCGATGATCTGGCGGGCGAGGCCCGCTTCGTGGACGCGATGGCGCCCCGCGGCGCCCGCATCCTCGATGCCGGTTGCGGCCCCGGCCGGCTGGGCGGGCACCTGGCCGCCGCCGGTCACCACGTCGTCGGCGTCGACGTCGATCCGGCGCTCATCGCAGCGGCCGAGCAGGACCATCCCGGCCCGCGCTGGCTGGTCGGCGACCTCGCGGAGCTGGACCTGCCCGCGCGCGGCATCCCCGAACCGTTCGACGTGATCGTGTCCGCCGGCAACGTCATGACGTTCCTCGCCCCGAGCACCCGGCGCCAGGTGCTGGCCCGCCTACGGGCCCACCTCAACGCTGACGGTCGAGCGGCCATCGGCTTCGGCGCCGGCCGCGACTACGGGTTCGCCGAGTTCCTGGGCGACGCGGCGGCCGCCGGGTTCGAGCCCGATCTGCTGCTGGCCACCTGGGACCTGCGACCGTTCACCGATGACTCCGATTTCCTCGTCGCGGTCCTCCGGCCGGCTTAGACCCTCCGCGGGCGTGTTTGCCAGAGTCGTCCGCCCATGCGCGGCTCCACCTTGGAGGGCCCTGTCTGCTCAGTAAGGATTCTGGTGACCTGGGCCGCGGGCTGTCATACTCGTCGGATTGCCACGTTGACGCGCTCGCGCCCATCCGGCGTGGCACGGGTGGATAAAGCAGGAAGTCTGATGAGCCTCTCGTTTTCTCGAGCGCTGACGATCAGCGCAGCGGCCGCTCGCGCGGCCGTGACGACGTGACCATGTTCGCCCGCCCGGCCACCCCGGCCGAGGCGGTCCCGTCCGACTCCGCACAGCCCGGCGCGGCCGACGCGGCGCCTGCCAAACGCCCACCGACCTGGTCGCTGAGCAACTGGCCGGTCCGGTGGAAGGTCCTGGCGATCGTGCTGGTCCCGCTGGCGTTGGTGACGGTCTTCGGGGCGTTGCGCATCCAGGGCGCGATGGCGAACTCGGGTGGTCTGCGGCTGGCCGCGGCCCGCGCCGACGTGGTACCGGTGATCACCAAATACATGTCGGCGTTGGACGTCGCCCTGGTGGCGGGCGGCACCGGGCGCGACGTGGAGGGGGCCAAGAAGAACTTCGCGGCGCGCAAGTACGAACTGGACACCCGGCTGCGGGACACCGACGTGACCGCCGAAGTCCGGTCGGGGGTGAACACCTTGCTCGACGGCGGTCAGCTGCTGGTGGACAAGGTGGCCGACAACAACCTCGGTTTGCGGGAGCGGGTGACCCTCTACGCGCCGATCCTGTTGACCGCGGAGGACGTCATCAACGCGTCGGTGCGCGTCGACGACGAGAAAATCCGCGCCCAGACCCAGGGCCTGAGCCGCGCGGTCGGGGCCCGCGGTCAGATGACGATGCAGAAGATCCTGGTCACCCGCGGCGCCGACCTGCCCGAGCCGCAACTGCGGACCTCGATGATCACCCTGGCCGGGACCGAGCCGTCGACCCTGTTCGGCATGAGCGAAGTCCTCGGCGCCGGTTCGCCCGAAGCCAAGACGCTGCAGCAGCAGCTGGTGACCCGGATGGCGATCATGTCCGATCCGGCCAGCGTGCTCGTCGACAACGCCGACCTGCTGCGCTCAATACAGGCCACCGACGACATCGCCGACCAGGTCATCAAGGACGCCACCGCCTCGGTGACCAAGTCCGTGCACGCCCAGGCCACCGACAAGCGCAACGCCGCCATCCTCGACACGGTCCTGGTGCTGTCCGCCATCGTGATCGCGCTGGTGGTCGTGCTGCTGGTGGCGCGCGCCCTGGTGCGGCCGCTGCGCGTCCTGCGGGACGGCGCCCTCAAGGTGGCCCACACCGACCTCGAGGAGGAGATCGCCCGGGTCAAGGCCGGCGGCGCCGAGCCGACGCCGCAACCGCTGCCGGTGTACACCACCGAGGAGATCGGCCAGGTCGCCCACGCGGTCGACGAGCTGCACACCCAGGCCCTGCTGCTCGCCGGCGACGAGGCGAGGTTGCGACTGCTGGTCAACGACATGTTCGAGACCATGTCGCGGCGCAGCCGTTCGCTGGTGGACCAGCAGCTGTCGCTCATCGACCGGCTGGAGCGCAACGAGGAGGATCCCGAACGCCTGGACAGCCTGTTCCGGCTGGACCACCTCGCCGCCCGGCTGCGCCGCAACAGCGCCAACCTGCTGGTGCTGGCCGGCGCGCAGCTCGCCCGCGACCAGCGCGACCCGGTGCCGCTCTCGACGGTGCTCAACGCCGCGGTGTCCGAGGTCGAGGACTACCGCCGCGTCGAAATCGCCGGGCTGCCCGACAACAGCACGCTGATCGGCGCGGCCGCCGGTGGCGCCATCCACCTGTTCGCCGAGCTGATCGACAACGCCCTGCGCTACTCGCCCCCCGCGACGCCCGTGCGGGTCTCGGCGGCCCGCGGCGGCGACAGGGGCGTCGTGGTGCGGATCGCCGACTCCGGCCTGGGCATGAACGACACCGATCGGCGCATCGCCAACATGCGGCTGCAGGCCGGGGGCGAGGTCAGCCCCGACAACGCCCGCCACATGGGCCTGTTCGTGGTCGGCCGGATCGCGGCCCGACACGCCATCCGGGTGGGGCTGCGGGGTCCGGCGGCCAACGAGGCGGGCTCCGGCACCACCGCCGAGATCTACCTGCCGCCAACGATTCTCGAGGGTTCGGCTGCGCCCGCGGAGCCCCGGGCGCGGATCAGGGCGGTTTCGTCGCCCAGCGCGCAACTCGCCGCCGCGATCGCCGCCCCGGCCGTGGAACGCAAGCCCGCGCCCGCGACCCGCAACGCGGCCGGAGACCCCGCGCCGCCGGTCACCTTGCTGCCGCGCCGCAATCCCGGTTCCAGCGGCATCACCGAGGTGCCCGACCAACCGGCCGAAGCGCCGCCCCGGCGGCACCGGCGCGAACTTCCCACCCCGTGGTGGGAGGGCGAAACCCCGGCCACACCGGCAACCCCGCCGGAGCCGAAACCCGCGCCGTCGCGGGCCGCGTCGGACACGTCGGCGTTCTTCGCCGCGCGGACGCGGGAGGCCCACGAGCCGGCAACCCCGGCCCCGAGCGCGCCCGGCCCGTCGATTCCGGCCGCGCCCACAACCGCCGCGACCACCCCGGCCGATGACGACGTGATCTACCGGCGGATGCTGTCGGAGATGCTGGGTGATCCGCACGACCTCGTCAACAGCCCCGACCTGGACTGGCAGTCGGTGTGGGACCGCGGTTGGACGCTGGCCGCCGCGGCCGAGGACAAGCCCGTCGAGTCGCGCACCGCCGAGCACGGCCTGCCGGTCCGCACACCCGGCGCCCGGCTGGTGCCCGGCGCGGCCAACGGGACGGACCTGCCCGACCAGGACCCACCCGCCGAGGAGGGCCAAGGAGCCAACGGTGGCGTCCATTCCGCCCCCGAGCCGCAGCACACCGCCGCGGCGCGCGATCCCGAGGCGGTTCGCGCCTCGTTCAGTAGCCACTTCGGCGGCGTGCGCACCGGCCGGTCGCACGCCCGCGACACGAGTCAAGGGCCCGATCAGGAATGACCTCACCCGGAAACTCGCTGGACTGGCTGGTGACGCGGTTCGCCCGCGAGGTCCCCGGCGTGGCGCACGCCTTGCTGGTCTCCGTCGACGGGCTGCCCATCGCCGCCAGCGAACACCTCCCGCGCGAGCGCGCCGACCAGCTGGCCGCGGTGGCCTCCGGCCTGGCCAGCCTCGCGACCGGCGCGGCGCAGCTGTTCGAGGGTGGCCAGGTGCTGCAGTCGGTGGTCGAGATGCAGAACGGCTACCTGCTGCTGATGCGCGTCGGCGACGGCTCGCATCTGGCCACGCTGGCCGCGACGTCGTGCGACATCGGCCAGATCGGCTATGAGATGGCCATCCTGGTGGAGCGGGTCGGCGGCGTGGTGCAGTCCACCCGCCGGTCCTCTGCCTCGTGAGCCGCGATGGACGAACGCGAGCCCCGGCCGACCGCGCATAGAGGGAATCTGGTCCGCCCGTACACCCTGACGTCCGGACGGACCGGCACCGACGTCGACCTTCCGGTGGAAGCGCCGATTCAGACGTTGCAGGCCGGCCTGGCCCACCGCTGGCCACCCGACGACGCGAAAGGCAAGATCATCCAACTGTGCGTCGGCAGCCCGTCGGTCGCGGAAATCTCGGCGCGGCTGGATCTGCCGCTCGGTGTCACGCGCGTCCTGGTCGGCGATCTGGTTTTGTCCGGCTACCTTCGGGTGCACAGGACGTTGTCCGAGCGTTCGACCTCCGATGAGCGCCACGAACTGATAGGAAGGACGCTGCGTGGCCTTAAGGCACTCTGAGGCGCACTCCGAGGTGCAACCAGGCTCCGGAGCCCACGCCTCGACCAAGATCGTCATCGCGGGCGGATTCGGCGCCGGCAAGACGACGTTCGTCGGGGCGGTGTCGGAGATCATGCCGTTGCGCACCGAGGCGATGCTGACCGACGCCTCGACCGCCGTCGACGCGCTGGAAGCCACCCCGGACAAGCGGACCACCACCGTCGCGATGGACTTCGGCCGGATCACGCTGGACGAGGAACTGGTGCTCTACCTGTTCGGCACGCCCGGCCAGCGCCGGTTCTGGTTCATGTGGGACGACCTGGTTCGCGGCGCCATCGGGGCGGTCGTGCTGGTGGATTGCCGGCGGCTCGAGGACAGCTTCGCCGCGGTCGACTTCTTCGAGCACCGCAAGCTGCCGTTCCTGGTCGCGGTCAACGAGTTCGACGGCGCGCCGCGTTACCCCGTTGCGGAGGTGCGTGAGGCGCTGACGTTGCCCGCGCACATCCCGGTGATCACCGTCGACGCCCGGGATCGCCGGTCGGCGACCGACGCGTTGATCGCGGTCAGCGAATACGCTTTGGCCAGCCTGACCGCCAATTGACCGAGCGGTGGGCCGATCGCGAATTTGCCGGCCACGACTTCACCGACGAGGACCTCCGCCGGCTGCACACGGAGCGGGCCGTGTTCGACGAGTGCAACTTCGGCGGCGCCAACCTGGCCGAGTCGCAACACCGCGGGTCGGCGTTCCGCAATTGCACCTTTCAGCGGACATCGTTGTGGCACTGGGGGCCCCTCCCGCTTGCGGGGGACGTGTTAGCGCAGTGCAGCATGCTGGGCTCGGTCTTCGTGGCTTGCCGGATGCGGCCGATCACCTTCGACGAGGTGGATTTCACGCTCGCCGTCCTCGGCGGTAACGACCTGCGCGGCGTCGACTTGAGCGGCTGCCGGTTGCGGGAGGCCAGCCTGGTGGAAGCCGACCTGCGCGGCGCGACCGTGGATCCCTCGCTCTGGAGAACCGCGTCGCTGGCGGGTGCCCGCGTCGACGTCGGCCAGGCGGTGGCCTTCGCGGCGGCGCAAGGCTTGCGCCTGGACGGCTGATCGGCTCAGTGCTTGAGCCGGATGCGCCACCGCACCAGGGCGGTATAGGCGAGCGACAACGCCGCGAGCATGCCCATGTCGAACAGCCAGGCGCCGGACGTGTGCTGGAAGTAGCTGTCGCGTGGGCTCTGCGGGCCGGGCGCCACGGTCCACAAATCGACCGTCGACGCCTGCGCGGCGTACCCCCACCGCGAGGGCACCGCCCAGGACAGCTGGTCGAGGAAGATCCGGTTGGTGACCGGCACCATCCCGCCGGACAGCACCATCTGCCCCATGAGCGACACCACCAGCAGCGGCATGATCTGTTCGTTGGAGCGCGCCAGCGCCGACAGCAGCAGCCCGAGCATCGCCGCGGCCACGCAGGTCGCCGAGACGGCGACGAACAGCTCGAGCGTCGCATTACCCAGCAGCACCGCCGGGCGCGTCGGCTTGCCCTTGCCCGCCACCACGATGGCCGTCGCGATCGTCGCCTGAACGACGGCGAACACGCAGAACACGGCGATCTTGGCCAGCAGGTAGGCCGTGGTCGACAGCCCGACGGCCTGCTCCCGCCGGAAGATCGGGCGCTCCCCGATGAGGTCGCGGATCGTCAGGGCGGTACCCATGAACGCCGCGGCCATGGTGAGCAGGGTCAGAATCGTCCCGGCTTCGCCGGCTGAATCGCTGGTCGGGTCGGCGTAGCCGAAACCGGTGTGGCCCGGGACGGTCAGCGACAACGCACCCATGATGAACGGCAGTACCGCCAGGAACACGAAGTAGGCGCGGTCGGAGACGACGAGGCGAACCTGGCGGCGGGCCACGGTGGAGAACTGGTGGCGCATGCTGGTGCGCGGCGCGACGCCCAGATCGGCCGGCGCCTCCGTCTCCACCGGTGGCGGGGGCTTGTTCTGTGCCAGGAAGCGGCGGTTGGCCTCGTCGGGGTCGGCGCCCACCTTCGCGAAGATCTGCGCCCAGTTGGTGGTTCCCATGACCGCACCGATCTGGTCGGGCGGCCCCAGGAAGGCGGTCTTGCCCCCGGGCGCCATCAGCAGCACCTGATCGCAGACGTCGAGGTAGGTCAGGGAGTGGGTGACCACCAGCACCACCCGGCCCGCGTCGGCCAGCTGGCGCAGCATCGTCATCACCTGCAGGTCCAGCGCCGGGTCCAGGCCCGAGGTCGGCTCGTCGAGGATCAGCAGCGACGGCCCGGTGAGCAGCTCGAGTGCCACCGAGGCGCGCTTGCGCTGGCCGCCGGAGAGTTTGTCGACGCGGGTGTCGGCGTGCTGGGTCAGCCCCAGTTCGTCGAGCACATGGGCGACGACCTCTTCCCGGTCGGCCTTGGTGGTGTCGGGCGGCAGCCGCAGCTCGGCCGCGTAGCCCAGGGCCTGGTTGACCGTGAGCTGGCGGTGCACGACGTCGTCCTGGGGCACCATCCCGATCCTGGTGCGCAGCGACGCGTACTCGGTGTGGATGTTGTGGCCCTCGAACGTGACCACCCCGGAGGTCGGGGTGCCGTACCCGGCGATCAGCCGCGACAGCGTGGTCTTGCCCGCGCCGGAACCGCCGATGAGAGCGGTCAGCGTGCCCGGGCGGGCCGTCATCGAGATCTTCTCGAGCAGGTTCTTGCCGGTGACGCTGAAGTCGACGCCGCGCACCTCCAGGCCGCCGGTGCGCGCCGCCGCCTCCTGGCGGCGGACCAGGATGCCGCCGGAGAACACCAGGTCGACGTTGCCGATGGTCACCACGTCGCCCTCGGACAGCACCGCGGACGCGGCCTTGACCCCGTTGACGAAGGTGCCGTTGCTGCTGTTGGCGTCGCGGATCTCGGGGCCCGCGGGCGTCGGGGTCAGGAACGCGTGATGGCGCGACGCCAGCACGTCGTGGATCACGATGTCGTTGTCGAGCGCGCGACCGATCCAGGCGGCGCGTCCGGGCCGGTCGGCCACCCGCTCGGAGTCGGGTCCCAGGTTCTTCACCCGCGTGGTGGGGAACTCCGCCACCTGGCCGCTCACCCCGATCTGGGTGGCCGGACTCAGCTCGGGCGCCTCACCCGACTGCGGTACCGACCGGGTCGCGGCGTCCGGCCGGACGATCGGAACGGCGGTGGTGCGGTGCGGGCCTTCCCATTTGGGTGGGCGCGGCGGCTGGGCCGGGGGTTGCCGCGGCGGGGCCGGTTGCCGCTGACCGGTCGGCGGTGCGGGCACCGCGTCGCTCGGCGGTGTGATGATCGGGATCGACTCCGTGGTCGGCGGCAGCATGCCGACAGTCCCGGTGTGGCGGCCGATTTCTAAGGTGATCCGCGGGCCGTCGGGCTTGCCGATGTTGATCGTCTGGCCGTCCTCGATGTCGACCGCGGGCACCCGCCGGCCGTTGACGTACACCCCGTTCAGCGAATTGTTGTCCAGCGCAACCCACTTGCCGCGGTCGAAGCGCAGCAACAGGTGCGCGCGGCCGATCAACGGGTGCGCCACCCGCAGGTCCGCGCGCAGGTCGCTGCCGACGACCACGTCGCGGCCGGCGGCGAAGCTCCCCTTCGATCGGTCGGATCGAACCGTCAGCACGTGCTCGGCAGATTGCGTCATCTCAGCGTTTCAACCTGATGTACCACCGGACGAAACCGGTGTACGCGACGGACAGGAACACCAGCATTGCCATGTCGAACACGAAAATGTGTTTCGAGTGCTGCCAAATCGGGTCGTTGGTCGGGATCTGTTTGACCTTCACCAGCGACGGAAAGTCGATCGACGAGGCTCCCGCGGCGTAGCCCCAACGTGCCGGTGTCAGCCACGCGAGCTCCTCGAGGCCGAAGCGTTGATAGACGGGAATCATCCCACTGGAGAACACCAACTGCGACATGATCGACACCACGAGCAGCGGCATGATCTGTTCGTTGGACTGCGCGCAGGCGGACAGCAGCAGGCCGAGCATCGCCGAAGCCACACAGGTGCCCGCGACGGTGACGAACAGCGAGAACGTGGAGTTGCCGAAGAACGGCGGGTTCGCCGTCGGCGCACCCTTGCCCAGCCGCACGATCATCGTCGCCACCGCCGCCTGGCCGGTCGCGAAGACGCAGAACACCACGATCTTGGCCAGCAGATAGGCGGTGGTGGACAGGCCTACGGCCTGCTCCCGCCGGAAGATGGCGCGCTCGCCGATCAGGTCGCGGATGGTCAGCGCCGTGCCCATGAAGACGGCACCGATGTTCAACAGCACCATGATGTACTGCGGCTGCGTGGGCGCGGGGCCGAGCGGGTCGGCCGGGCCGAGGCCGGGGTGGGGGCCCTTCACCGTCAGCGACAACGCGCCGATGAGGAACGGCAGGATCGCCAGGAAGATCGTGTAACCGCGGTCGGATACGACGAGGCGAACCTGCCGGCGGGCGATCGTGGACAGCTGCCGCCACATGTTGCTTTGGGGTGGTTCGCCCAGGTCCGCCGGGCTCTGCGGCGACGGCGGCCGGGACGAGTGCTGGCTGCGCTCCTTGAAGCGGCGGTTGGCCTCGTCGGGATCGGCGCCCACCTTGGCGAAGATGTCCGCCCAGTTGCGGGTGCCCATGGCCGCCTCGACCTGGTCGGGTGGCCCGCAGAAGGCGGTCTTGCCGCCCGGTGCCACCAGCAGGATCTGGTCGCAGACTTCCAGGTACGACACCGAGTGCGTCACCACCAACACCACGCGGCCGGCGTCGGCGAGCTGGCGGAGCATGAGCATGACCTGACGGTCCAGCGCGGGGTCCAAGCCGGAGGTCGGCTCGTCGAGAAGCAGCAGCGAGGGCTGGGTGAGCAGCTCGAGTGCCACCGAGGCGCGTTTGCGCTGGCCGCCCGACAGCTTGTCCACCCGGGTCTCGGCGTGCTTGGTCATGTCGAGTTCTTCGAGGACCTGGGCGACTATCTGAGCCCGCTCCGCCTTGCTGGTGTCGGGCGGCAGCCGCAGCTCGGCGGCGTAGTTCAGGGCCTGGTTGACGGTCAGTTGCCGATGCACGACGTCGTCCTGCGGGACCATTCCGATCCTGCTGCGCATCGAGGCGTATTCGGAATGGATGTCGTGGCCCTCGAAGGTCACCGAGCCCGAAGTCGGACTGGTATAGCCGACGATCAGCCGCGACAGCGTCGTCTTGCCGGCACCCGAACCGCCGATGATGGCCGTCAGCGTGCCGGGCCGGGCGGTCAGCGAGATGTGGTCGAGCAGCTGCTTGTTGTGGTCGACGGTGTAGCAGACGGAGTTCACTTCCAGGCCGCCGGTGCGCGTCGCGGCCTCGGTGCGGCGGAGTAGCTCGCCCCGGGTGAAAACCAGGTCGACGTTTCCGATGGTGACCACGTCGCCCTCGGTCAGCACCGCGGACCCCACCCGCACACCGTTGACGAAGGTTCCGTTGACGCTGTGCGCGTCGCGGATCTCGGTGCCCAGCGGCGTTTGGGTCAGAAATGCGTGATGGCGCGACGCGAGGACATCCTGGATGACGACGTCGTTGTCGGTGGCCCGGCCGATCGTCAACGCGCCGGAAGGCTTCTGCAGGGCCCCGGACCGCGAAGGCATGAGCGCCTGGAACATCTTCGTCGCCAGGTTCGCCACCTCGGGGGGCTTGGCGGCGCCGCGCGACATCTCGGTGTGCGGCGACGCCGCTGCGGATCTCTGCGGGGGCGGCTGGAAATTGGGCGGTGCCGCCGCGGGCGGAGGGGCGGGCGCGCGCCCGCCGCCGGCATACATCGGTTGACCCGGCGGAGCCGGGCGCTGCCCGGGCCCACCGGGATTCGGTCGCCGCGGCGGCGATGCCCAATTGGGCGGACGGCCCGCCGGCCCGGG
Organism: uncultured Actinomycetota bacterium; assembly: GCA_963820045.1. Lineage (GTDB taxonomy): Bacteria > Actinomycetota > Actinomycetes > Mycobacteriales > Mycobacteriaceae > Mycobacterium. The sequence continues at coordinate 1,108,518 of CAWFYN010000002.1, read as the reverse complement.
CGGGGGTCCGGGTGGGGCGGCGACGGGCGGGCCCGGCGCGGCCGACCACGCCTGCGCGGCAGGCTGGGCCGCGGCCGGGATGCGGATCGATTCGGTTTGCGGTGGGCGCCCGACCATCCCGAGGTGCCGGCCGACCTCGAACGTCAGCTGCGGGCCGTCCGGATTCCCGATGTTGACGCATTGGCCGTCGTGGATCTCGACCACCGGCACCCGCCTGCCGTTCACGAAAGTGCCGTTGAGCGAACCGTTGTCGATTGCCAGCCACCGGCCCTGGTCGAAGCGCAGCAATAGATGTGCGCGCGAGATGAGCGGGTGTGTGATGCGCATGTCGGCGCGCAGATCGCGGCCCACCACCACGTCGTGACCGGCGGCAAAGGTGCTTTCTGACCCGTCGTAGCGAACCGTCAAGACGGGCGGGGCTGGTGCACTCATCGAACCAACTGTATCTCGTGAACCCACGGCTGCCCTGAGTCCCAAATCTGCGTCAGGGGGCCGCCAAAACATCCGGGGCGCCCGTGACCACGCAGCGCGTCCGGGTGTAAATCGTGGGCATGCACCGATTGCAGTGGGTGCACGCCGAACGCACGCTGTGCCGGGCGCCGTCCGCAGCGATCCGATTGATCAGGTCCGGCTCGGCCAGCAGCGCCCGGGCCATCGCGACGAACTGAAATCCCTCCGCCATCGCCAGGTCCATCGTTTCCCGGTTGGTGATGCCGCCGAGCAGGATCAGCGGCATCGTCAGCTCGGCGCGGAACAGCTTGGCGTCGCGCAATAGATAGGCCTCGCGGTAGGGGTACTCGCGCAGGAACTTCTTGCCCGTCATCCGCATGCCCCAACTCAGCGGCGGTTTGAACGCACCGGCGAACTCCTTGAGCGGTGCGTCACCCCGGAACAGATACATCGGGTTGACCAGCGAGCTGCCCGCGGTGAGTTCGATCGCATCCAGCCCGCCGTCCTCCTGCAGCCATTTGGCGGTGGTGAGCGATTCTTCGGTGCTGATGCCGCCGCGAACGCCGTCGGCCATGTTGAGCTTGGCGGTGACCGCGATCGGCGTGCCCTCTTTCTCCACCGCGCGGCGCACGGCCATCACCATGCCGCGGGCCACCTTTGCGCGGTTCTGAAGCGATCCGCCGAACTCGTCGTCGCGGCGATTGATCAGTGGCGAGAGGAACGAGCTCGCCAAGTAGTTGTGGCCCAAATGGATTTCGACCGCGTCGAAGCCGGCCTCGATGGCCAGGCGGGCCGCGTTGGCGTGCCCCTCGATGACGTCGTTGATGTCGTCGCGGGTCGCCTTCTTGGCGAACCGCATCCCGATCGGATTGAAGAACCGCACCGGCGCCAGGGCCCTGGCCTTGTTGGATTTGGCGTTGGCCACCGGGCCGGCGTGGCCGATCTGCGCGCTCACCGCCGCACCCTCGGCGTGGATCGCGTCGGTGAGCCGGCGGAACCCGGGGACCGCCTCCGGGCGCATCCAGATCCCGTTGCCCTCGGTGCGGCCACCGGGGGAGACGGCGCAATAAGCGACGGTGGTCATGCCGACGCCGCCCGCGGCGGGCTGCCGGTGGTATTCGATCAGGTCGTCGGTCACCAGGGCGTCGGGTGTGCGGGCCTCGAACGTCGCCGACTTGATGGTGCGGTTGCGCAGCGTGATCGGGCCGAGCTTGGCCGGGCTGAACACGTCTGGAGGGGTAGACATATCGGGAGCGTGCCAGACTGTCAGGCGTGGGCGCAATCACACTGGACGGCAAGGCCACCCGTGACGAGATCTTCGTCGACCTGAAACAACGGGTGGCCGCACTGACCGCGTCGGGTCGCACCCCCGGGCTGGGGACCATCCTGGTCGGTGATGATCCCGGGTCGCAGGCCTATGTCCGGGGCAAGCACGCGGACTGCGCCAAGGTCGGCATCACGTCGATCCGCCGCGACCTGCCCGCCGACATCGGCACCGCGACGCTGGAAGACACCATCGACGAGCTGAACGCCAACCCCGACTGCACCGGTTACATCGTGCAGTTGCCGCTGCCCAAGCAGCTGGATGAGAACGCGGCGCTGGAGCGTGTCGACCCGAACAAGGACGCGGACGGCCTGCACCCGACCAACCTGGGCCGACTGGTGCTCAGCGTCGCGGCGCCGCTGCCGGGCACCGCGCGCGGGATCGTGCACCTGCTGCGGCGCTACGACGTCGAGATCGCGGGCGCGCATGTGGTCATCATCGGCCGTGGTGTGACGGTCGGTCGCCCGTTGGGGCTACTGCTGACCCGACGCTCCGAGAACGCCACGGTGACGTTGTGCCACACCGGAACTCGTGACCTGGCCGCCCACACCAGGCAGGCGGATATCGTCGTGGCCGCCGTCGGGGTGCCGCACATGTTGACCGCCGACATGGTGCGACCCGGTGCAGCGGTGGTCGACGTGGGCGTCAGTCGCACCGACAGCGGGTTGGTCGGCGACGTGCACCCCGACGTGTGGGACGTGGCCGGCCACGTGTCGCCGAATCCCGGTGGTGTCGGACCGTTGACCCGCGCGTTCCTGCTGAGCAACGTCGTCGAGCTGGCCGAGCGGGAATGAGCGCGCGGTCCATCCTCAGGGCCCAGTGGCCAATCCTGCTGGTCGGGTTGACCTTTGCCACGGCGCTCGCGCTGGTGGGGGCGAACTTCTGGCGTCGCGGGTCGCTGCTCATCGGTATCGGTGTCGGCGTGGCGGCGGCGCTGCGACTGGTGCTATCCGAGGATCGATCCGGTCTTTTGGTGGTGCGCAGCAAGGGAATTGACTTCATCACCACCGCGGCGGTCGCGGCCGCCATGGTCTACATAGCGTGGACCATCGACCCGCTGGGCACCGGCTAGATACCCGGCACCGCCGGGATCTGCTGTGGTATTCCGGGGATCTGCCCAGCCATGCCGGGCATGCCGGGGATCTGCCCGGCCATTCCTGGCATTTGCGGTAGGCCCCCGGTCAGATTGCCGTTGGCGATGCTCGCCATCTCCTGTGGGCAGTACGTCTGTATCGCGATGGTGGTGAACATGCGGGCCATCATGGGTGACATGCCCCGGCCGGAGACGCTGGACGCGGCGGCGGCGAAGTTGCCGCCCGGCTGCGAAAGCATCGGGCAGACGGACTGGCCCACCGACATCGCGTTGCCGGGTTCGCCGAAGTCGATGCCGGCGTGGTTGAGCGCGTCGATGAAGTTGTCATCGGGATTGTCGGCTCCGGCGGGCGCGGCGAACGCCGACGCCGCGGTCAGCAGGCCGGCGGCCGCGGCCAGCAGGCGAACGGTCAGGGGCTGGTTCCGAAACAGCCAGATCCAGCGGTGCGTTCGTCCCAGTGCCTTCATGCAGCTCCCCCTCGCTCGTGGAGTGCGCCAAAGGCACTCGAATCACGTTACGAACTCTGAGCTATCACAGTCACGTTTACGACACGGTGGGGTAAAGGTTCGCACAATATGCGTTTTGTGAGCTCGTCGCGGCGCAAGCGTCGATTATTGGGCGGCGGGTACCTTCGCGCCGTTGGAGTGGATCGAGGCCACACTGTGATCCGACACGGGCGCTGGTAACGGGCTTTTCGGTGAGAAATGTTTAAGAATCTCCGCACATGACGACGAATCGCAGCCGTCCGCCGGACTTTTCCTTGCAGAGGGGCATCTCGCGCCAGAGCTTTCTTCGCGGTGCCGTCGGAATGTTGGCGACCGGCGCGGTTTTAGGCACCGCGCGGGCGGCCGCGGACACCGCCACCGGCTGGGGCGGGCTGGCGTCCTCCATCGGTGGCACCGTCGTGCTGCCGGCCAACGGCGCTCAATTCTCCACCAGCAAAAAGGTTTTCAACTCATTTTATGACAGCTCCAATCCCGCTGCGGTAGTGACGGTTTCATCGCAGGCGGATGTGCAGAAGGCGCTCGTGTTCGCGGCGGCCAACAGCCTCAAGGTCGCCCCGCGCGGCGGCGGGCATTCCTACGTCGGCGCGTCCAGCGCCAACGGCGCGTTGGTGCTGGACCTGCGCGGGCTTCCGGGTGGCGCCAACTTCGACGGCAACAACGTCACCGTCACCCCGGCGACCACCCTGTACGCGATCCACCAGGCATTGGTCGGCGCCGGTCGGGCGATACCCAGCGGCACCTGTCCGACCGTCGGCGTCGCGGGGCTCGCGCTGGGCGGCGGCATCGGCCCCGATACCCGGCACGCGGGCCTGACCTGCGACGCGCTGCAGTCGGCGACGGTGGTGTTGCCCAGTGGGGAGGTGGTGACCGCCTCGGCCACCGACAACCCGGATCTGTTTTGGGCGCTTCGCGGCGGTGGCGGCGGGAATTTCGGGGTGACGACGTCGATGACGTTCTCCACCTTCGCCGCGGCCGACAGCGACGTCGTGCGGCTTGATTTCCCGCCCGCGTCGGCCACCCAGGTGCTCGTCGGCTGGCAGTCGTGGCTGAGCGGTGCCGACCGGAACACCTGGGGCATCGTCGATCTCATGGTCGGCTCGGCGCCGAATTGCCATGTGCTGGCGACCTGCCCCGCCGGCGCGGGCTCGGGAGTGGCCGATGCGATCAAGTCCGCGGTCGGGGTGGCGCCCACTTCGGTTTCGAACAAGACGATGAACCGCACGGATTTGGTGATGTTCCTGGCCGGCGGTAGTTCGACGCCCCCGGCGCGCGCCTTCGTGGCCGGCTCTGACGTTATCGGCCCGGTGGATTCCGCTGTGGCCCACGCCATTGCCACCGCGATAGGGCAGTGGCCAGCCGGCGCCGGACAGGCATCGGTCCTCGTCGATCCGCTCGGTGGTGCCGTCGCGGACGTGGCCGCGGGCGACACCGCATTCCCGTGGCGCAATCAGTCCGCCGTCCTGCAGTGGTACGTCGAACCCTCGGGTAGCCAGGTCAGCGCCGCGAACACCTGGCTGAGCTCCGCGCACCAAGCGGTGCAACAGTTTTCGGCCGGCGCATACGTGAATTACCTGGAGGCCAACGCCGCGCCGTCGCGCTATTTCGGCTCGAATTTGTCGCGGCTGACGGCCGTGCGGCAGAAGTACGACCCGAACCGGGTCATGTTCTCCGGGCTGAACTTCTAGACCGGAGAAAAGCTGCTACGGGGTGAGGACGACGACGAGCGGTAGTCCTGCCTACTCGGCCAGCGTCGCCCGGATGCACACGGTGACGTAGGGCAGCGCGAGGCCGGTCGAATTCGCCAGCGCCGGATGGGTGGCCAGCAATTCACGCACCTGCTCCAGTGTCCTGGTGCGGACCTCGGCCGGTGAGGTGATGCAATAGCTTCGGGATGCGACCAGGTCGATCAAGGCTTGCGGCGTAACGTAATTCGTCCACTCGACCTGGTGGCGCTCCGGGGTGGTGAACGACTCGGACAGCGTGACGTCAAACCGGCCCCGGTCACCATCGGAACCGATGATGTTGCCCAGCTCGCGCACCCAGCCCAGCCGCTCGTCGCGGGTGTTCCACACCAGGCCCAGCCGCCCGCCCGGCCGCAGCACGCGCGCCACCTCGGGAATGGCGCGCTCGGGATCCACCCAATGCCAGGCCTGTGCGACCAGCACGGCGTCAACGCTGTTGTCCGGCAGGGGGATCCCTTCCGCGGTGCCCAGCAGCGCCCGGGTTTCCGGCAGTGAGGTGCGCAACACCTCCAGCATGTCGGGAACCGGGTCGACGGCCACCACGTCCAGCCCGCGTTCCACCAGCCGGGTGGTCAGCTTGCCAGTGCCCGCACCCAGGTCCAGCACCTGGCGCGCGTCGCGCGGCAACAGCCAGTCGATGGCCTCAGGGGGATAGGACGGGCGCCCTCGCTCATAGGCTGCGGCCGCCGAACCAAACGAAAGGGAGCGGTCGTGGCGAGAGCGGGTCACCGTTGCCACGCGCCTTCCTTCTCGGCCAATTCGAGCGTCTTGCGGATCATCTCGCCGACTACCTCGAATTCCACCAGGAACCCATCGTGGCCGTAGTTCGAGTCGATCACCTGCAGGCCGGTGCAGCCGGGCAGCAGTTCGGCCAGTTCTTCCTGTAAACGCAGCGGGTAGAGCCGGTCACTGGTGATGCCGCCGACCACGACCGGTACCGGACACCCGCGCAGTGCTTCTTGCACCCCGCCGCGGCCACGGCCCACGTCATAGTCGTTGACCGACGCGATCAGGGCGACGTAAGTGCCGGCGTCAAAGCGGTTCACCAGCTTGTCGCCCTGGTATGCCAGATAGCTTTGCACCGCGTAGCGGCCGCCGTTCGTCGGGTCCTCGTCGCCCTGGCAGTCGTTGGAGAACCGGGTATCGAGCTCGAGCTCGCCGCGGTAGGTCAGGTGGGCAAAGCGACGGGCGATGGACAACCCGACATCCGGCGTGCGCCCGGTGTCGTGGTAGTCGCCGCCCTGCCAGTTCGGGTCGGCCTTGATGGCGTCAATCTGGGTGGTCATATGAGCGATCTGGTCGGCGGTACTGCGAGCGCTTGTTGCCAACAGAAGCCCGGCCCGGACTCGGTCCTGTTGGCTGACCAGCCACTCCAAAGCCCTTGAGCCGCCCATGGATCCACCGACTACGGCGGCAACCTGATTGATACCCAGCGCGGCCAGCGCGGCGACATCCGCCTCCACCAGATCCCGTACGGAAATGTGCGGAAACCTAGAGCCCCACGGCTTTCCGTCCGGCGCAAGCGAGCTGGGCCCGGTGGAGCCACGGCAGCCGCCCAACACATTGGTGGCCACCGCGCACCAGCGGTTGGTGTCGATCGGGGCACCCGGCCCGGCCACCCCGTCCCACCAGCCTGCCGTGGGATGCCCGGGTCCGGCGGGCCCGGTGATGTGCGAATCACCGGTCAGCGCGTGCAGCACCACCACCACGTTGTCACGCGTAGCCGAGAGTTCACCCCAGCGCTGTACGGCGATTCGGACATCGTCGATCACTGCACCGCTTTCGAGGGTCAGTGAGCCGATGTCGACGAAGCCGATTTCGCCTTCGGGGGGCAATGTTTGGCTGGGAACCTCGGAAATCACTGAGTCGGAGCCCATCAGAACGCCGCCACCGCCTGCGGGTCACCACTACTCGCAGTGGCCGGCGAGCCGAATTTCGCGGCCGCTGCGAAGCCGAGTTCCAGGTCGGCCAGGATGTCCTCGATGCCTTCGATGCCGACGGCCAGCCGCACCAGCCCCGGGCTGACGCCGGTGCTCAGCTGCTCCTGCGGGCTGAGCTGGGCGTGGGTGGTCGACGCCGGATGGATCACCAGGGATCGCACGTCGCCGATGTTGGCGACGTGGCTGTGCAGCTTCAGCGCGTTCACGAACGCCTTGCCGGCCTCGGCGCCACCGGCCAGCTCGAACGCCAGCACGGCGCCGGATCCCTTGGGCGCCAGCTTCGTTGCCCGCTCGTGCCACGGCGAGCTGGGCAGTCCCGCATAGTTGACCGACAACACCCCGTCGTGCCCGGCGAGGTGCTCGGCCACGCGTTGCGCGTTGGCGACGTGGCGTTCCATGCGCAGGCTCAGCGTTTCGATGCCCTGGGCCACCAGGAACGCGTTGAACGGCGAAGCCGCCGACCCGAGGTCGCGCAGCAGCTGCACGCGCGCCTTGAGAGCGTAGGCCGGCGGCCCCAGCTCGGCGAACACCACGCCGTGGTAGCTCGGGTCGGGCGTGGTGAATCCCGGGAAACGACCCTGGGTCCAGTCGAAGCTGCCGCCGTCGACGATGACTCCGGCGATCGCCGAGCCGTGCCCGCCGAGGTACTTGGTGGCCGAGTGCACCACGATGTCCGCGCCGTGCTTGAACGGCTGGATCAGGTATGGCGTGGCGATGGTGTTGTCGACGATCAGCGGTACGCCGCTGGCGTGAGCGACCCCGGCCACCCCGGGGATGTCCAGAATGTCGATCTGCGGGTTGGAGATGGTCTCGCCGAAGAACGCCTTGGTGTTCGGCCGCACCGCGGCCTGCCAGGAATCCAGATCGTCGGGATCGTCGACGAAGCTCACCTCGATGCCGAGCTTGGCCAGCGAATAGTGGAACAGGTTGTACGTGCCGCCGTAGAGCCGCGGGCTGGACACGAGGTGATCCCCGGCACACGCGAGGTTCAAGATCGCGAAGGTTTCAGCGGCCTGCCCGGAGCTCAGGAAGAGCGCCGCCACGCCACCCTCGAGGGCCGCGATGCGCTGCTCGACGACGTCGGTCGTCGGATTGCCGATCCGGGTGTAGATGTTGCCGGGAACCTCGAGCCCGAACAGGGCGGCGGCGTGTGTGGTGTTGTCGAACGCGTAGGACGTGGTCTGGTAGATCGGCAGGGCGCGGGCGTTGGTGGCCGGGTCCGGTTGCTGGCCGGCGTGCACCTGCTTGGTCTCGAACGACCAATGGGCGGTCGGATCGATGTTGCCGTTGCTGGTGGTGCTGTTGTCGGGGCTCACGTAGGTTTGCTTTCTGCTTCGGAACTGGTGAATCGGGTATCGGGGTCGCGGATTAGCAGCGACACGCGATTCGACACATGAGCCGAGCCGAAGGAGCTGGATATGTGCACATCACGTCTTCCCCTCTAGTCAGGGGTCCGACATGGCGGACCCGCGCTTGCCGCGCAGCCTGTGGCTACTAGACCTGGTCATCACCCGGGGCACCCCACCGCGGTTGGAGGGTTGCCGGCCAGCAAGCCGGGGCTTGACGCTGGCGCTCATGACCAATAGGAAGCCTAGCTTACCGTGCCGACTCCGTGCCAATGGCAGGTCGACATCTGCCCAAACGCCCTTGATAACGTGGCAGGAAGAACGCTGAGCCCCCCAGGGATCTGACCGATATTCGAAGATTTTCCACGCCGGAGAGGGATCGTGAGCGCCGAACAGCCGACCGTCATCTACACACTGACCGACGAAGCGCCGTTGCTGGCGACCTACGCGTTCCTGCCGATTGTGCGCGCCTTCGCCGAGCCGGCGGGTATCGAGATCAAGACCAGTGACATCTCCGTGGCGGCCCGGATCCTCGCCGAGTTCGGCGAACACCTGACCGAAGAGCAGCGGGTTGGCGACAACTTGGGAGAGCTGGGCCGGCTGACGAAACTGGCCGACACCAACATCATCAAGCTGCCCAACATCAGCGCCTCGGTCCCCCAACTGATCGCCGCCGTCAAGGAACTGCAGGGCAAGGGATTCAAGATTCCCGACTTTCCGCAGAGCCCGAAGACGGACGAGGACAAGGAAATCCGCGACCGCTACGCCAAATGCCTGGGCAGTGCGGTCAACCCGGTACTGCGACAAGGCAACTCGGACCGGCGCGCACCCAATGCCGTCAAGGAGTACGCCCGCAAGCACCCACACAGCATGGCGGACTGGTCGCCGGCATCGCGCACCCATGTCGCCACCATGCGGCACGGCGACTTCTACCACGGCGAGAAGTCGATGACGCTGGACCGCGCGCGCGACGTGAAGATGGAGTTGGAGACAAAGAGCGGCAAGGCGATCGTGCTCAAACCCAAGGTGTCGTTGCGGGAAGGCGACGTCATCGACAGCATGTTCATGAGCAAGAAGGCCCTCTGCGAGTTCTACGAGGCGCAGATGCAGGATGCCTACGAGACCGGCGTGATGTTCTCGCTCCACGTCAAGGCGACGATGATGAAGGTCTCGCATCCCATCGTCTTCGGCCATGCGGTCAAGATCTTCTACAAGGACGCCTTCGCCAAGCACCAGGAGCTCTTCGACGAACTCGGCGTCGACGTCAACAACGGATTGGTCGATCTCTACAACAAGATCGAGTCGCTGCCCGCGTCGCTGCACGACGAGATCATCCGTGACCTGCACGCCTGCCACGAACACCGCCCCGAGCTCGCCATGGTCGATTCGGCCAAGGGCATCACCAACTTTCATTCGCCCAGCGACGTGATCGTGGATGCGTCGATGCCGGCGATGATCCGCGCGGGCGGCAAGATGTGGGGCGCCGACGGGCGGCAGAAGGACACCAAGGCCGTCAACCCCGAGTCAACGTTTTCGCGCATCTACCAGGAGATCATCAACTTCTGCAAGACGCACGGGGCGTTCGATCCAAAGACGATGGGCACCGTACCCAACGTCGGCCTGATGGCGCAGGAGGCCGAGGAGTACGGCTCGCACGACAAGACGTTCGAGATCCCCGAAGACGGCGTCGCCAACATCGTCGACCTCGACAGCGGGGAAGTCCTGCTCACCCAGAACGTGGAGGCCGGCGACATCTGGCGCATGCCCGTCGTCACTGACGAAGCGATCCGCGACTGGGTCAAGCTGGCGGTCAACCGGGCGCGAAACTCGGGCATGACGGTGGTGTTCTGGCTGGACACCGAACGGCCGCACGAGGTCGAGCTGCGCAAGAAGGTCAAGGAGTATCTGAAGAAGCACGACACCGAGGGCCTGCAGATCCAGATCATGCCGCAGGTGTGGGCCATGAGGTACACGCTGGAGCGCGCGATGCGCGGACAGGACACCATCGCCGCCACCGGGAACATCCTGCGCGACTACCTCACGGACCTGTTCCCGATCCTCGAGCTGGGCACCAGCGCGAAGATGCTGTCCATCGTGCCGTTGATGGCGGGCGGCGGAATGTATGAAACCGGAGCGGGCGGTTCGGCGCCCAAGCACGTCCACCAACTCCTCGAGGAGAATCATCTGCGCTGGGATTCCCTCGGCGAGTTCCTCGCTCTGGGAGCGTGTTTCGAGGATATCGGGATCAAGACGGATAACGAGCGCGCCAAGCTTCTGAGCCAGACGCTGGATGCCGCGATCGGCAAGCTACTGGACAACAACAAGAGTCCGTCGCGCAAGGCCGGTGAACTCGATAACCGGGGCAGCCAGTTCTACCTGGCGCTGTACTGGGCACGAGAACTTGCCGGGCAGTCCGACGACGAAGAGTTGCGCGAGCACTTCGCCGCGCTGGCCGACTCGTTGGGCGAGAACGAGGACACCATCGTGGCCGAGCTCGACGAAGCGCAGGGCGCACCGGTCGACATCGGTGGTTACTACCAGCCGGACACCGAGAAGACGACTGCAGTGATGCGGCCGAGCAAGACGTTCAATGAAGCGCTAGCCGCTTCGCAAGGCTCGTAAGGTTAAGGGCCGCGAAGAGAAAGTCGGACTCGATATGGCAGGCGAACACAAGATCAAAGTCACAGGGCCCGTAGTCGAGCTCGACGGCGACGAGATGACCCGCGTCATCTGGAAGTTCATCAAGGACATGCTGATCCTGCCGCATCTCGACATCAACCTGGACTACTACGACCTCGGCATCGAAAACCGCGACCGCACCAACGACCAGGTGACGATCGACGCCGCGTACGCCATCAAGAAGCACGGTGTGGGCGTCAAGTGCGCCACCATCACCCCCGACGAAGCCCGCGTCTCCGAATTCAACCTGAAGAAAATGTGGCTGTCGCCCAACGGCACGATCCGCAACATCTTGGGCGGCACCATCTTCCGCGAGCCGATCGTGATCTCGAACGTGCCGCGGTTGGTTCCGGGCTGGACGAAGCCGATCGTCATCGGCCGCCACGCTTTTGGCGACCAGTACCGGGCGACCAACTTCATGGTCGACAAGCCGGGCACCGTCACCATCACGTTCACGCCGTCGGACGGCAGCGCGCCGATGGTGCACGAGGTGGTGTCCATTCCCGATGACGGCGGCGTCGTGATGGGGATGTACAACTTCAAGGCATCCGTCCGGGACTTCGCGCGCGCGTCGTTGGCCTACGGGCTGAACGCCAAGTGGCCGGTGTACCTGTCCACCAAGAACACCATCCTCAAGGCCTACGACGGCATGTTCAAGGACGAGTTCCAGCGCATTTATGACGAGGAGTTCAAGGACAAGTTCGAGGCCGAGGGACTGACCTACGAGCACCGGCTCATCGACGACATGGTCGCCGCGTGCCTCAAGTGGGAGGGCGGCTACGTGTGGGCCTGTAAGAACTACGACGGCGACGTCCAGTCCGACCTGGTCGCGCAGGGCTACGGCTCACTGGGGTTGATGACGTCGGTGCTGATGACCGCCGACGGCAAGACGGTCGAGGCCGAGGCGGCGCACGGCACCGTAACCCGGCACTTCCGGCAGTACCAGGCCGGCAAGCCGACGTCGACGAACCCGATCGCCTCGATCTTCGCCTGGACGCGTGGGTTGGCGCACCGCGGCAAGCTGGACGGCACGCCGGAGGTGAACGAGTTCGCGCAAACCCTGGAGGACGTGGTCATCTCGACGGTCGAGAGCGGCAAGATGACCAAGGACCTCGCCATCCTCATCGGACCCGACCAGGAATGGCAACAAAGCGAGGCGTTCCTCGACTCGATCGCCGAGAACCTGGAAAAGAAGCTGGCTAACTAGCCGAGGGGTTGACGCCCCGGCTCGCCGGGTTGCACTCCTCGAGGAAGTCGGTGATCAGTTCGGTGACGCGCTCCGGCGCCTCGAACATCGGGATGTGCCCCACGCCGTCGAGCTTGGTGACCTGGTGGTCGTCGGGCAAGTGATTGGTGAAATGCCGGCTGAACCTGGGCGCGGGCACGATCCGGTCCTTTTCGCAGATCACCAGGTGCGCCGGGACGGCGTTGTGGGCCAGCTCTTGCAGGCCGTGCAGCAGCAGCGACTTGACCAGCAGCTGGAAGTAGGCGGGGCAGTGGGCGACGTCGTCGATGCAGCCGAGCAGCTGAGAGTCGCTGACCCCGTCCGGCGATGCGCTGATCGCGTAAGTGGCCAGCCGGCGGCTGAACGGCAGGCGCATCACCCGCGGGCCGAACAGCGCGGCCAGCACCAGCAACGGAATGCCCAGGATGAACTTGGCGATCACCTCGAACTTGGCCGGGCTCCAGCGCGTCCATCCGCCGGCCGGGGCGATGCCCATCACGCTGCGCGCCCGTCCGCGCCGCTCGAGTTCGAACGCGACCCAACCGCCCAGCGAGTTGCCGACGATGTGCGCGGTGTCCCAGCCCAGTTCGTCGAGCTGGCGCTCCACGTGGTCGGCCAGCACCGCGGAGGACAAAAACCAGGTCCCCGCGGCTGGCCCGCCGTTGTGGCCGGCCATCGTCGGGGCGAAAACCTCATAGCGCCCGGTGTCGGCCAACCGCCGGGCGACGTCCTCCCACACCGCCTGGGACAGGAGGAACGGGTGCAGCAACAGGACCGGCTCTCCGGAACCGAGGTGGATCGGTGGCCGCGTCCCCATGCTGTTGGTGCTCCCCGTGCTGCTCCCCATTCGAGGCGACGGCGAGTGAGCGGAGCTCACGAGTAAGGAGCCGAGACGTCTCATACCGCCGACATTAAATGCGGTACCGCCGGTACCGCAAGCGAGCAGGACCCGCGGCACCCGTCCGTGCTGGCCCGACGGCTTCGCGTGGAAAGATCGGTGCATCATGACCACCGCTACCGGATCCGGCCGGATTTTCTCCGGCGTGCAGCCCACCTCCGATTCGCTCCACCTGGGCAACGCTCTGGGCGCCATCACCCAGTGGGTCGCCCTGCAGGACGACCATGAGGCGTTCTTCTGCGTGGTCGACCTGCACGCCATCACCCTCCCCCAGGATCCCGAGGCGCTGCGCCGCCGGACCTTGGTCACGGCCGCCCAATACCTGGCGCTGGGTATCGACCCCGCCCGCAGCACCATCTTCGTGCAGAGCCACGTGCCCGCCCACTCCCAGCTGGCCTGGGTGCTGGGCTGCTTCACCGGATTCGGGCAGGCCTCGCGGATGACGCAGTTCAAGGACAAGTCGGCCCGCCATGGCGGCGACTCCACCACCGTGGGACTGTTCACTTATCCGGTGTTGCAGGCCGCCGACGTGCTGGCCTACGACGCCGAGCTGGTGCCGGTGGGCGAGGACCAGCGCCAGCACCTCGAGCTGGCCCGCGACGTGGCGCAGCGGTTCAACAGCCGGTTCCCCGACACGTTCGTGGTTCCCGACCTGCTGATCCCCAAGGTGACCGCCAAGATCTACGACCTACAGGATCCGACGTCGAAGATGAGCAAATCGGCGGCCACCGATGCCGGCCTGATCAACCTGCTCGACGACCCCGCCGCGTCCGCCAAGAAGATCCGCTCGGCGGTGACCGACAGCGAACGGGAGATCCGCTTCGACACCGACGCCAAGCCGGGGGTGTCCAACCTGCTGAGCATCCAGTCGGCGGTCACCGGCGTCGGCGTCGACGAGCTCGTCGGGGGTTACGCCGGACGGGGTTACGGCGACCTGAAGAAGGACACCGCCGAGGCGGTCGTCGAGTTCGTCAGCCCGATCAAGGCGCGTGTCGACGAATTGCTGGCTGACCCAGCCGAATTGGAGGGGGTGCTCGCGGCCGGGGCGGAGCGGGCCGAGGATGTCGCCGGCAAAACCGTTCGGCGGGTCTACGATCGGCTCGGGTTCCTTCCGCAACGGGGATGAGTTCACCATGAGCGAGCCGGCCAAGGCGGGCATTCTCGACCGGCTGCGGGCCCGGTATGGATGGTTCGACCATGTCATGCGCGCCTATGAGCGCTTCGACTACCGCAACGGCGGGTTTTTCGCGGCCGGGCTCACCTATTACACGATCTTCGCGCTATTTCCTTTGCTGATGGTCGGTTTCGCGGCCTTCGGGTTCATCCTGTCCCGGCGGCCTGAGCTGCTGAAGACGATCGACGACCACATCCGGTCCCAGGTGTCGGGGGCCCTGGGGGATCAGCTGCTGGGTTTGATGAACTCGGCGATCAACGCACGGACGTCGGTGGGTGTCATCGGCCTGGCCACCGCGGTATGGGCGGGTCTGGGCTGGATATCGCATCTGCGCCAAGCGTTGACGGAGATGTGGTGGGACGAGCAGATCGAGTCGCCGGGCTTCGTGCGCAACAAGCTCTCCGATCTGTTGGCGATGTTGGGGACGTTCGCGGTGATCATGGCCACCGTCGGCCTGACCACCATCAGCCATGATGCACCGCTCGCCGCGCTATTGAAATGGCTTGGCGTACCGCAACTGTCGGTATTGGATTGGCTATTCGGGCTTCTCTCGATCGTAATCTCGACGGCGGTGTCGTGGTTGCTGTTCACCTGGATGATCGCCCGGCTTCCGCGCGAGAAGGTCGGCCTGGCCGATTCGGCGCGCGGCGCGCTGATGGCGGCCGTCGGGTTCGAAGCGTTCAAACAGGTGGGATCCATCTATCTGCGCGTGGTGTTGCGCAGCCCCGCGGGCGCCACCTTCGGCCCGGTGCTGGGTCTGATGGTGTTCGCCTACATCACCTCGTATCTCGTGCTGTTCTGTACGGCGTGGGCGGCGACGGCGTCCGATCACCCGCGCACCCGCCACGTCGCCCCGCCCGCGCCGGCGATCATCGCCCCGCGCGTGCAACTGGACGAGGGGATCAGCACGCGGCAGACGCTGACCGCAATGGCGGCGGGAGCCGTTGGCGCGTTGGCACTTTCCCGGCTCATCCGCTGGCGGCGCTAACCGCCCAGACGCCAACGGCCGGCCACCATGACCGCGGCCACCCGCAGATCGCGATCCAGCACAACAAGATCGGCGTCATAGCCGGCGCGCAGGATGCCCACCCGCTCGAGGCGCAGGGCCCGCGCCGGCGTCGCCGCGGTCGTCTGCACCGCAACGGCCAGCCCCGCCTCGGCGCTCACGGCGCGGAAGAGCCGGTCCATGGTGGCGGTGCCGCCGGCGATCGTCGACGTCCCGCGCACCCGTGCCACCCCGGACACGACGTCGATGTCCACCGCGCCGAGGCGGAACGCCCCGTCGCCGCGGCCTGCCGCGGCGATGGCGTCGGTGATCACGGCGACCCGGTCGGGCCCGGCGGCCCCGATCACCGCGTGCACGACGGCCGGGTGCACATGCACGCCGTCGGCGATCAGCTCGACGGTGACCTCCGGGTGGCGCAGCAGGGCGAGCGCCGGCCCGGGCCGGCGATGGTGCAGCGGCGGCATCGCGTTGAACAGGTGGGTGCCGACCGTGGCGCCCAGCGCGATGGCGCGCTCGGCGTGCTCGTAGGTTGCGTCCGTATGTCCCACCGCCACAACGACTCCGGCGTCGAGGAAGCGTCGGATCGCGCCGTCGGCCCCGGGCAGCTCGGGCGCCAGGGTGACCATCCGGATCGCGCCGCCGCCGGCGTCCAGCACCGCGTCGATCTCGGCCGGGTCCGGGTCGCGCAGGTGGGCGGGCTCGTGCGCCCCGCAGCGCGCCCGGCTCAGCCACGGGCCCTCCAGATGGATGCCCGCGACGATGCCGTGCCGGGTGGCCTCGGCGAGCGCGCGTACCCCGGCGAGCAATTCGGCGGGCGACGTGGTCACCAGGCTGGCGAGCGTCGTCGTGGTGCCGTGCCGCAGGTGGAATTCCGCGGCGCCGGTGATGCCGTCGCCGTCGGTGTAGGAAGCCCCGCCGCCGCCATGCACGTGCATGTCGATGAAACCGGGCACCACGATGCCATCGGGGAAGTCGGCGTCGGCCGGGCGGGGCGCAGGGCCGGCGCCGCAGGCCAGGATCCGCCCGCCGTCCGTCTGAAGCCATCCCGGCCGGTGGACCCGCCCCTCGAGGACCATGGTGCCCGCGGCGATCACTCGCACGGGTTTTCCCAGCGGCCGCCGTTTTCCCAGAAGTGCCGGATTTCTTCCAGCTGGCGCCCCTTGGTCTCCGGCGCATACCGGTAGACGACGACGAACGCGACCACCGCCAGGGACGCGAACACCGCGAAAGTCCCTGCGCCACCGAGAGAATGCAGCAAGGTGAGGAACACGGCGGCGATGATCGCGTTGGCCACCAGGTTCGAGGTGAGCATCGTGCTCGACCCGATGGACCGTAGCCGGGACGGGAAGCTCTCGCTGGCGTACACCCAGCCCAGGGAGCCGAACCCCATGGTGTAGCCGACGATGAACAGCAGAATGCCGGCGAAGCCGAGAATCGCGCCGCCGAGCCCCCGGCCGAACACGGCCATCAGCACGACGTCGGCGGCGATCATCATGGCGATGCCGGACAACAGGATTGGGCGCCGGCCCAGCCGGTCGACGAGAAGCAGCGACGCGCCCACGGCCGCCAACCCGGCGACCTGGACCAGGGCGGGCAACCCGAGCAATGCGAAATTACCCGTGAAGCCCATGGCTTCGAATATCCGTGGGCTGTAATAGATGATCGCGTTGATGCCGGTGATCTGGATCAGAAAGCCGAGCGTGATGACGAAGGCGGTGGCCCGCGAATATGGCGGTCGCAGCATCTCCGACCAGCCGCCACCACCCTCGCCCAGCGCCCGGCCGATCTCGGCGAGCTCTTCGTCCACCCGGGCGGTGGGCTCCACGCGCAGCAGCGCCTCGCGGGCGTCGTCGAGCCGGCCCTTCAGCACGTACCACCGGGCGGTGTCGGGCGCCCGGATCAGCAACGGCAGCAACAGCATTGCGGGCACGGTGGCCAGTCCCAGCATCCAGCGCCAGCTGTGGGTTCCGGCCAGCAGGTAGCCGGTCAGGTAGCCGACGATGAGTCCACTGACGATGGCCAGTTGATAGGCCGTCAGCAGCGAGCCGCGCACCGCCGTCGGAGCCGATTCCGCGATGTATACCGGCACGACCACCACCGCCACGCCGAGGGTCAGGCCCAGCAGCAGCCGGGCCGCCAACAGCATCGGCAGGGAAACCGAGAGCGCACCCAGCAGCGCGAACGCCGCGTAGCCCACCAGGAGCAGCACCACCGACTTCTTCCGCCCGATCGCGTTGGCCAGCACGCCCGCGCCGAGCGCCCCGGCGATCTGGCCGATCACCACCATCGTGGTCAGCAGTTCCTGTTGCCGGGTGGACAGCCCGAAGTCCTCGGTGACGTAGAGCTGCGCGCCGGCGATGATGGACAGGTCGTAGCCGTAGATGACGCCGATGCTGGCGGCGGTCAGCCCGACCCGCAATCCCTGCCGCGAGGGGGTGGTCAACGGTGTTGGGGCCGGCGGTTCATCGAGCGTGCGACCATGATCAAACTAAACACGACGATGGTTCCGATGACGGCGACACCCACCCGGATGGGCAGCGAGTCAGCCGATCCCATGAGTCCGGCGGCCTGCGCGCCGTTGCCCTGCCGGTCGGCGGCGTTGTCGGTTTTGGCGGGCGCCAGCGAGGGGTCGGGTTCGATCAGGTTGCCGACCTGGGTGCCCTGCGGCGTGCTGAATCCGTAGTCCAGCAGGTGCGCCGCCTGCTCCCACGGGGCGATCGGCTGCCGCGTCCCGTGCAGCAGCACCGCCATCAAGCGTCGGCCGTTGTGGTTGGCCGCGCCGACGAAGGTCTGGCCGGCGTCGTCGGTGTAACCGGTCTTGCCGCCCAGGGCGCCCGGATACTTGTAAAGCAGCTGGTTGTCGTTTTCCAGTTCGTAGCCGGGACTGTCGCCGTGGCCGGGGAAGTTGAACGTCCGCGTCGCGACGATGTCGGCGAAAGTCGGGTTCTGCCAGGCGTAGCGGTAGAACAGGCCGATGTCGTAGGCCGACGTGCTCATGCCCGGCCCGTCCAGCCCGGACGGCGTCGCCACCCGGGTGTCCTTGCCGCCGAGCTTGGCGGCCAGCACGTTGATCTTCTCCACCGCCTGCTGCATCCCGCCGAGCTGCATCGCCAGCGCGTGCGCGGCGTCGTTGCCGGAGTGCATCAGCAGGCCATGCAGCAGCTGGTTGACGGTGAACACCCCGCCGTCCTGGACGCCGACCTTGGTGCCCTCGGCGGCCGCGTCGTCGGCGGTGCCGGGAATCGCCTTGTTGAGGTTGAGCGCATTGATGGACGCCATGGCGACCAGTACCTTGATGATGCTGGCGGGGCGGTGACGGCCGTGGGGATCCTTGGCGGCGATCACCGCGCCGCTGTCCAAGTCCGCCACCAACCACGCGTCGGCGGAGACGTCGGTGGGCAGCGCCGGCGTCTCGGGGGCGGCGACGATGCCGCAGCTGCCCAGCGCCTCGCCGCCGACCGGCTTGGGGGGCACCGCCAGCGGGATCGGCGGGTCACCGGCCTGGGGAACCTCCGACGAATCCACCGCGGGCGGGGTGCTCACCTTGAAGGGGCAGTTCGCGGGGGCGGCGTTGGGTTCGGCGCCGGGCTCAGCTCTAGCGGAGGGCGCGGCCAGCGTCACCGGAGCGGCGATCAGGAAAACGGCCGCTGCCAGGCATGATGCGGGGCGTAGGAAGTTCATCGCTTGTGCAGACTAGGCGATCGCGGGCCCGATTAGAGGGAGCCGCGCTGTGACTGGTGAGGCGGAAGTTGTGAGACCGCTCGATCGGGCAGAACGCCCTCGACCCACTACGCTGGGCATGCGGTCAGCGTGACAGCGACGAATCTTCCCGCCGAACCCCAAAGAGGATGCCATTCACAACGATCGATTCTGGTCCCGGTGGCGGCGGAACAGCGACGCTCCGCGGTCGCTGCAACAGCTGCTTAAGGAGGTCGAGAAGGCCACCCAGGTCCGGCGCTCCGGCCTCGAGGGTGTGTTGACCGAGTTGCAGCAGCATCGTGACGCCACGTCCGACGCCGGCCTGCGAGAAACGCTCACCTGGCTGTGCAACGCGCTGTCACGGATGGTGGACACCCCCACGGCGGCGCATTCGCGGGAGGTATTGATCGCGGCCGACGCGGTGAAGCGCGTCGGCTAAAGGCGCTGCCAGGCCTCCGTGAGCACGGTGCGCAGGATGGATTCGATGGTGTCGAACTCGGCCTGACCGCTGATCAGCGGCGGCGCCACCTGGACGACGGGGTCGCCGCGGTCGTCGGCGCGGCAATACAGGCCCGCCTCGAAGAGCGCGGGCGAGACGTAACCGTGCAGCAGCCGTTCGCATTCGGCGTCGGCGAACGTTTCCTTGGTCGCCTTGTCCTTGACCAGTTCGATGCCGTAGAAGTAGCCCTCGCCGCGAACGTCGCCGACGATGGGCAGGTCGTACAGCCTCTCCAAGGTGGCGCGGAAGGCGGACGCGTGTTGCTTGACGCGGTCGTTGAGGCCCTCGCGTTCGAAGATGTCGAGGTTGGCCAGCCCCACGGCCGTCGAAACCGGGTGCCCGCCAAAGGTATAGCCGTGCGGAAAGACGGTGACGCCGTCGTTGAACGGTTCGAACAACCGCTCGCTGGCGATCATCGCGCCCAGCGGCGAGTAGCCCGACGTCAGGCCCTTGGCGCAGGTGATCATGTCGGGCACGTAGCCGAAGTCGTCGCAGGCGAACATCGAGCCGATCCGGCCGAACGCGCAGATCACCTCGTCGGAAACCAGCAGCACGTCGTAGGAGTCGCAGATCTGGCGCACCCGTTCGAAGTAGCCCGGGGGAGGGGGGATGGCGCCGCCCGCGTTCTGCACCGGTTCCAGGAACACCGCGGCGACGGTCGCGGGGCCCTCGAACTCGATCGCCTCGGCGATCCGGTCGGCGGCCCATTGCCCGAAGGCCTTGGGGTCGTGGGCGAATGGGTCGGGCGCGCGGTAGAAGTTCGTGTTGGGCACCCGGAAACCGCCCGGCGTCACCGGTTCGAACGGCGCCTTGTACGACGGCAGGCCCGTGATCGCCAGGGCCCCCTGGGTGGTGCCGTGGTAGGCGATGGAGCGCGAAATCACCTTGTGCTTACCGGGTTTGCCGGTCAGCTTGAAGTACTGCTTGGCCAATTTCCACGCGGTCTCGACGGCCTCGGTACCGCCGCTGGTGAAGAAAACCCGGTTCAGGTCGCCCGGGGCGTAGCGCGCGAGGCGCTCGGCGAGCTCGAGCGCGGTCGGGTGGGCGTAGCCCCACAACGGGAAGTAGGCCAGCGTGCTCGCCTGCCGCGCGGCAACCTCGGCGAGTTCGGTGCGGCCGTGGCCCACCTGCACGGTGAACAGCCCGGACAGCGCGTCGAGGTAGCTCTTGCCGCGGTCGTCGAAGATGGTCACGCCGTCGCCGCGGACGATGACCGGCGGCGTGATGCCGGCGCCGTGCCGGGCGAAGTGCAGCCACAGGTGTTCTGTCATCTTGACCGTGAGCGTAACGCTAGGCTCGCGATATGACCGGGACCGAACAGGTCTCACAATTCGAGGCCCTGCGGCCGCACCTCATGGCGGTCGCCTACCGGCTGACCGGCACGGTGGCCGACGCCGAGGACATCGTGCAGGAAGCCTGGCTGCGCTGGGCCTCCCAGGACTCCGAGATCGACGACCTGCGGGCCTGGCTGACCACCGTGGTGAGCCGGCTGGGCCTGGACAAGTTGCGCTCGGCCGCGCACCGGCGCGAGACCTACACCGGCAATTGGCTGCCGGAGCCGGTGGTGACCGGCCTCGACCGTGCGGATCCGCTGGCCGCCGTGGTGGCCCGCGAGGACGCCCGGTTCGCGGCGATGGTGGTGCTGGAGCGGTTGTCGCCGGATCAGCGGGTCGCCTTCGTGCTGCACGACGGGTTCGCGGTGCCCTTCGCCGAAGTCGCCGACGTGCTCGGCACCACCGAGGCCGCCGCCCGGCAGCTGGCGTCGCGGGCCCGCAAGGCCGTCACGGCGGAGCCACCGCCCAAGCCCGACCCGTCGCATGACGAGGTGGTCGGCCGGCTGATGGCCGCCATGGCCGCCGGTGACCTGGACGCCGTGGTATCGCTGCTGCACCCCGACGTCGTCTTCACCGGCGATTCGAATGGCAAGGCGCCCACCGCCGTTCAGGTCATCCACGGTCCGGACAAGGTGGTCCGGTTCATGCTGGGACTGGCGCAGCGGTACGGTCCGGCGATGTTCACCTCATATCAGCTGGGGCTGGTCAACGGCGAATTGGGCGTCTATACCGCCGGCTGCCCCGCTTCCGACGGATATCGGGAGATGATGCCGCGGATCACGGCGTTGACGGTGCGTGACGGAAAGGTCTGCGCCCTATGGGATATCGCCAACCCGGACAAGTTCACCGGCTCTCCGCTGCGGCCGGTGAGGCCGCCAACGCGATAGCGAGGCCGAGTCGTAGCGCGCCGGCGGCTTCGGCGGCGGCTTCGGCAAACCGGCTCCCGAGGCCCACGAAGTTGAGGAATCCGTGAGGCAGGTCGGCCTGGCGGGTCAATGCCACCGGGATTCCGGCGGCTCGCAGCTTCTCGGCGTACGCCTCACCGTCATCGCGGACGGGATCGAAACCGGCGGTGGCGATATAGGCGGGCGGTACGCCGGTGACGTCGCCGTGCTGCGGTGACAGACGTGGATCTTCCAGATCGGTTCCCGCAGGAATGTAGTTCCCCAGTACCCAACCGATATTGCGGTCGGTAAAGGTGGAACCTTGGGCGAACAGGTCGCGCGACGGCCGGCGCGTGCTCAGGTCGGTTGCGGGGTACATCAGCAGCTGGAAAGACGGGATCGCACCGCCTCGCCGCGCCGCCTGTTGGGCGGTCACAGCAGCCAGATTGCCGCCGGCGCTGTCACCCCCGACGGCGATGCGCTTGGAATCAGCGCCCAGATCGGGGGCGTGGTCGTGGGCGTAGTCGAAGGCGGCGAGTGCGTCGCTTGCGGCGGCGGGAAACCGGTGCTCGGGCGCGCGCCGGTACTCGACCGAGAGCACCCGGCCGCCGGCGTGGCTGGCCAGGTAGCGAGCGATAGGGTCATGGCTGCGCCGGGATCCGACCGAGAAGCCGCCGCCGTGGAAATACACCAGCAGGCCGGAGGGTTCGGGCAGGTCCGCGGGGGTGTAGAGGGTGGCCGGGATGCCGTTGCGCTCGGCTCTGATGGTGATCTCGCGGGTCGCCACAGGCGTCGGCGGCTCGTAGCTGATGAGGCCGGGAAGCGCGTCATAGCGCGCCCGGGCCAGTTCTACGGGGCCGTCGAAAACATCGGAGCCGGAACGGTTTTTGAGCCGGATGAGCAGTTGGGCGTCGAGCGCCATTTCCTGCCCGTCGATTCGCAACGGCGGGCCCGCCAGCAACCGGCGGATCGGTGTGGGCAACGCGAAGAGGCTGCGAACCACCGTGGCTTGTAAGCGGCTCCGGGAGGTGGCCATGACGATCCCTTCGATTACTGGGCTTTCCGCGAACCTCTCCAGTGAATTCGCGGGCACATTCCGAGCGTGGGCCGCTTGCGCTCGGAACGCTTGGATGGATCCGTCAGATGGATTCGCGAACGGCTTGCGCGAGCTCGCGCGGGGCGGTCCCGGTCATCTCCCAGCACACCCTGTTGGCGTGCGAGCCGTCGGCAAACCCGGCCAAGTGGGCGGCATCCGTGACGGAGCGGCCATCGACGAGGTGGCTCACGGCGGTCACCAGCCGCGTCCAGCGGATCGTGGCCGACATCGACACACCAGTCTGCTGTCTGCACAGTCGCCCGAGGTAATCGGGTGACAGCGCAACGGCATTCGCGACCGACACCACGTCGATGTGGTCCGGCACCCGGCTCGACACGACTTCGATCGCCTGCCGCAGCTGCGGGTGGACCGATCCCTGGGCGACAGAGCCTCGGTCTGCCGCCCCGCACAGCTCATCGACGAGGAAATCAGCGGCGGCAAGCGGGCCATTCGTCCCCAGCGCCGCCGCCGTGGCGTCGGCCAGCCGCGCGCCATCATCGACGATCCAGATGCCTCGACCGCGGTTGTGGCTCAACGCATTCAGGGCGACGCCCTGAACCGTCTGCAGCCCAAGGTATAACGTCAGCGCCGCGGAGGTCGCATCCGACCGCACGGCGTGGTGCGTTCCACTGCCAACTACCACCAGCCGGCACATCTCTCGCTGCTCGCCCGCTCGGGTAAGGGTTAACGGACCCCGGCACCGACCGTGACCTGAAATGCGGGGTGATGGTGCAGCGCAAGGTCGGAAAAGACGCCGGCAACCATGAGCCGACCGGGCCCCAAATCCCACACGCGCATCCCGCTACTGTAACTCGCTGCGTCAGTGACCAGAAGGTGCTTCGCTGGCCCACGGAATGCGGCAGGCGTCACCGGAATTGAAACCCTGTTCGGTGATGCCCAGCGCGGTGTTCATTCGGGCCCGCATGTTTTCCACGCCGATCTGATAGGTCAGCTCGATCACGCCGGCGTCGCCGAACCGGGCCCGCAGGTCGGCCACCTGCTCGTCGGTGACGGTGTGCGGGTCGGTGGTCATCGCGTCGGCGTAGCGGATCGCGGCGCGCTCGTCGTCGGTGAAGGCCGTTGAGGTGGAGTAATTTTCGATGTCCTTGAGCCGCTCGATGTCGAGGCCGTCGAGGCGCTGCAGCATGGACCCGAAGTCGACACACCAGGAACAGCCGATGCTGCGCGCGGTCCACAGCACCGCCAGCTCACGCACGCTGACCGGCAGGTGCTTCGACGCCCGGTCGATCATCGTCTCGTGCACGGCGCCGGCGACCATCAGCTTGCGATGGTGAGCGGTCACGGTGAAGGGTTCGGGAACCTGGCCGTAGCGCCGCTTGGCGATCCGGTACATGGCGCGGGTCAGCAGCCCGGCGCGCTGGGGGGACAGGGGCTCGATGCGGGTTTTCTGTGTCATACCCCTCAGACGACGCTGCCCGCGAAAGTGTGACGGCCGCCCGAAGAGGACCAATAGGCGACTTTTGAAAGCGATATCACCCGCGATATCAAGTTCGCGGCTCGTGTGGTGGTGACGGCGCGGTACTCCTGTGACGGATGTTGCCATACCGGCCACCGACCAGCGCAAGCACCTAGCGCGTGAACATCAGCGCGCGCTTGACCTCCTGGATGGCCTTGGTGATCTGGATGCCGCGCGGGCAGCACTCGGTGCAGTTGAACGTGGTGCGGCACCGCCACACGCCGTCGACCTCGTTGAGGATGTCGAGGCGCTCGGCGGCGGCCTCGTCGCGGCTGTCGAAGATGAAGCGGTGCGCGTTGACGATCGCCGCCGGGCCGTAGTAGCTGCCCTCATGCCAGAACACCGGGCAGCTGGTGGTGCAGGCCGCGCACAGGATGCACTTGGTGGTGTCGTCGTAGCGGGCACGATCGGTGGGGCTCTGAATGCGTTCCCGCGTCGGCGGGTTGCCGCTGGTGACCAGGTACGGCTTGACCGCGCGGTAGGCGTCGAAGAACGGCTCCATGTTGACCACCAGGTCCTTCTCCACCGGCAGGCCACGGATCGGTTCCACCGTGATGGTCAGCGACTTACCCTTCTTCTCGGGCAACAGGTCGCGCATCAGCACCTTGCAGGCCAGCCGGTTGACGCCGTTGATGCGCATGGCGTCCGAGCCGCACACCCCGTGGGCGCAGGAGCGCCGGAAGGTCAGCGTCCCGTCCAGGTAGCTCTTGATGTAGATCAGCAGGTTCAGCAGCCGGTCGCTGGGCAGGCATGGCACCCGAAAGCTCTGCCAGCCACCGGTTTTCGCGAAGGCGTCCGGGTCGTCGGGGTTGAACCGGGCGATCTTGAGGGTCACCATCACCGCGCCGTCGGGGATGGGCGGCAAGGGCGGCTCCGGTCCCCGGCCCACCTCGACTTCGACGCTGTCGGACATCAGTACTTCCGTTCCTTCGGTTCGTAGCGGGTCTGCACGACGGGCTTGAAGTCCAGCGCGATGTCGCTGAGCAGATCGGTGCCCTGCTTGTAGGCCATGGTGTGGCGCATGTAGTTGACGTCGTCCCGGTTCGGGTAGTCCTCCCGGGCATGCCCGCCGCGGGATTCCTTGCGGTTCAACGCGCCGACCACCGTGACCTCGGCCAGCTCCAGCAGGAAGCCCAGTTCGATGGCTTCC
The DNA here is from genome assembly GCA_963820045.1 of uncultured Actinomycetota bacterium. Classification (GTDB taxonomy): domain Bacteria; phylum Actinomycetota; class Actinomycetes; order Mycobacteriales; family Mycobacteriaceae; genus Mycobacterium. The sequence continues at coordinate 1,082,996 of CAWFYN010000002.1, read as the reverse complement.
AGCAGGTCGCTGTTGAAGCGTTTCCCCTTGTCGTGAACCGTGATTCGGGAGTACCGCTCCTTGAGCGCGTGAATGTCGGTGAGCGCCTGCTTGAGCGTCTCCTCGGTGCGGAACACCGCGGCGTTGTTGTCCATCGACTGCTGCAACGCGCCGCGGATGTCGGCGACGCGCTCGTTGCCGTTTTCGGACAGGATGTCGCCGACCCAGCCCACCACCATCGCCGCCGGGTCCGGCGGCATGTCGACGAAGTCGTGCCCGTCGGCGAAATCCGCGGCGGCGATGCCGGCGCGGCGGCCGAAGACGTTGATGTCCAACAGCGAGTTGGTGCCCAGCCGGTTGGCGCCGTGCACCGACACGCACGCGCACTCGCCGGCGGCGTACAGGCCCGGCACAGTGGAAGTGTTGTCGGCCAACACCTGTCCGGTGACGGTGGTGGGGATGCCGCCCATCACGTAGTGGCACGTCGGATAGACCGGGACGAGCTCGTGCACGGGGTCGACGCCCAGATAGGTGCGGGCGAATTCGGTGATGTCGGGCAGCTTGGCCTCGAGCACGTCCTCGCCGAGGTGGCGGACGTCGATGTAGACGTAGTCCTTGTGCGGGCCCGCGCCGCGGCCCTCGAGCACCTCCAGCACCATCGAGCGGGCGACGATGTCGCGCGGCGCCAGGTCGACGATGGTGGGGGCGTAGCGCTCCATGAAGCGCTCGCCCTCGCCGTTGAGCAGGCGCCCCCCCTCGCCGCGCACGGCTTCGGAGATCAGGATGCCCAGCCCGGCCAGCCCGGTCGGATGGAACTGGTGAAATTCCATGTCCTCCAACGGGAGTCCCTTGCGGAACACGATGCCGATCCCGTCGCCGGTCAGCGTGTGCGCGTTGGAGGTGGTCTTGTACATCCGCCCCGAGCCGCCGGTCGCGATCACGACCGCCTTGGCGTGGAAGACGTGGATCTCGCCGGTGGCCAGCTCGTAGGCCACCACGCCGGTGGCCACCGGGCCGCTCGGGGTTTGGGTGAGGACCAGGTCCAGTGCGTAGAACTCGTTGAAGAACTGCACGTCGTGGCGGACGCAGTTCTGGTAGAGGGTCTGCAGGATCATGTGGCCGGTGCGGTCGGCGGCGTAACAGGCCCGGCGCACCGGGGCCTTGCCGTGTTCGCGGGTGTGCCCGCCGAAGCGGCGCTGGTCGATGCGGCCCTCGGGGGTGCGGTTGAACGGCATCCCCATCTTCTCCAGGTCGAGCACCGCGTCGATGGCTTCCTTGCACATGATCTCCACCGCATCCTGGTCGGCGAGGTAGTCGCCGCCCTTGACGGTGTCGAAGGTGTGCCATTCCCAGTTGTCGTCCTCCACGTTGGCCAGCGCCGCGCACATGCCGCCCTGGGCGGCCCCGGTGTGGCTGCGGGTGGGGTACAGCTTGGTCAACACCGCGGTGCGCACGCGCGGACCGGCTTCCACCGCCGCGCGCATGCCGGCGCCGCCCGCGCCGACGATCACCACGTCGTATCGGTGTTGGGAGATCACCTCATCAGCCTCCGATATTCGGATCGAATGTCACCAGCACGTAGGTGCCCAGCACCAACGTGAACGCCATCGACAACAGCAGCAGGCTGTTGAGCCAGAACCGGGTGCTGTCCCTACGGCTGTAGTCGTCGATGATGGTGCGCAGGCCGTTGCCGCCGTGCAGCTGCGCCAGCCACAACAGCGCCAGATCCCAGAACTGCCAGAACGGCGAAGCCCAACGCTGGGCCACGTAATTGAAGTCGATGCGGTAAACACCGTTGTCCCACATCAGCATGATGAACAGGTGCCCGAGGGCCAGGACGACCAGCGCGACGCCGGAGAACCGCATGAACAGCCACGCGAACTTCTCGAAGTTGGGGATGCCGGCGCGGCGCCGCGGCGAACGCGGGTTGTCGAGGCTGGCCGGCCGGTCATGGCTGCGCTGGCGGACCGGGGCTGCCTGACCCCGGCCGAGCTGCAGGTCGGGGGAGCTCATCGGAGGTGCTCGGCGATATGGATGCCGGTCACCACGCCGGCGGGAACCATCAGCAACAGAAAGACGATGCCGACGATCCAGAACATCAACTTCTGGTAGCGGGGCCCCTCGGACCAGAAGTCGATGAGGATGACGCGGATCCCATTGAGCCCGTGAAAGAGCACCGCAGCCACCAGCCCGTACTCCATCAGGCCGACGACCGGCGTCTGATAGTCGTGGATCACCGCGTTGTAGGTCTGCGGGCTCACCCGCAGCATCGCGGCGTCCAGCACGTGGACGAACAGGAAGAAGAAGATCGTCGCGCCGCTGATGCGATGCAACACCCACGACCACATCCCCGGATCGCCCCGATACAGGGTCCGGGGTGGTCTGCGCCTGCGCGAGGGTGCAGATTCTGCTGCCGGATCCGCGGTTGTCGCCTGTGTGGTCACCCGGTCCTCACCGCCTTCTGACATCAAGGGAGGGCAGTTCAGCCTAACCCGGCATTGGGACGGCCTGCGCCGAACAGTCCGCCAACCGAAGTGTCGTGTCAGAGTTAGGCTTGCAGTCCTATGTGGCCGAAGGTGAGCGGGGTTTTGAACGGTGTTGGGTATGCCTGATGTCGATTGGAACACGTTGCGCCAGAAGGCAATCGGCGCGGCGGCGGGGGCCTACGCGCCGTACTCGCGGTTCCCGGTGGGGGCCGCCGCGCTGGTCGACGACGGACGCGTGGTCACCGGCTGCAATGTGGAAAACATCTCATATGGCCTTGGTCTCTGCGCGGAGTGCGGTGTGGTGTGTGCCCTACACGCGAGCGGCGGCGGCCGGTTGATCGCGCTGGCCTGCGTCGACGGGCAGGGGTCGCCGTTGATGCCGTGCGGGCGATGCCGTCAGGTGCTCTTCGAGCACGGCGGCGCCGAACTGCTGGTCGACCATGCGGGCGGTCCCCGCCGCCTCGGCGAGCTACTGCCCGAAGCGTTCAGCGCCGATCTGCCACGGGAACCCCGTTGACCGACTTGAACTTCGACGCGCCGACGGTGATCCGGACCAAGCGCGACGGCGGCCGGCTGTCCGATGCCGCCATCGAGTGGGTCGTCGACGCCTACACCCACGGCCGGGTCGCCGAGGAACAGATGTCGGCGCTGCTGATGGCGATCTTCCTGCGCGGCATGGACGGCGGTGAGACCGCCACCTGGACCGCGGCGATGCTGGCGTCCGGTGAGCGGCTGGACTTCCGCGACCTGGGGTCGCCCACCGTGGACAAGCACTCCACCGGCGGCGTGGGGGACAAGATCACCCTGCCCCTGGTGGCCGTCGTCGCCGCGTGCGGCGCAGCGGTGCCGCAGGCGTCGGGACGGGGGCTCGGGCACACCGGCGGCACCCTGGACAAGCTCGAGTCCATCGCCGGGTTCAGCGCCGCGCTGTCCAACCGGAGGGTGCACGCCCAACTTCGCGATGTCGGCGCGGCGATCTTCGCCGCGGGCGAGCTGGCGCCGGCCGACGCCAAGCTGTACGCGCTGCGCGACGTCACCGCCACCGTCGAGTCGCTGCCGCTGATCGCCAGCTCGGTGATGAGCAAGAAGCTGGCCGAGGGGGCCGGCGCGCTGGTGCTCGACGTGAAGGTGGGCTCCGGGGCGCTGCTGAGCTCTGTCGAGCGGTGCCGCGAGCTGGCCAACACCATGGTCGAGCTGGGTGCGGCGCACGGGGTGCCCACCCGCGCTCTCCTGACCGACATGAACCGCCCGCTGGGCGCGACGGTCGGTAACGCGCTCGAGGTCGCCGAGTCGCTGGACGTGCTGGCCGGCGGCGGCCCGCCCGACGTGGTCGAGCTGACGCTGCGGCTGGCCTCCGAGATGCTCGAGCTGGCCGGGATCGACGACCGCGACCCCGCCGACACGCTGCGCGACGGCACCGCGATGGACCGATTTCGCCGGCTCATCGCGGCCCAGGGCGGCGATTTATCGGTTCCGTTGCCGGTCGGTGCGCACTCGGAGACGGTGACCGCCGGCCGGGGCGGCACAATGGGCGATATCGACGCAATGGCGGTGGGGCTGGCGGCTTGGCGGCTCGGTGCGGGCAGGTCCCGTCCGGGCGAACGGGTGCAGGCCGGCGCCGGTGTCCGGATCCACCGCCGCCCCGGTCAGCCGGTCACGTCCGGCGCGCCGTTGTTCACCCTGTACACCGACATCCCGCAGCGCTTCGGCGCGGCGCGGGCCGAGCTCGACGGCGGTTTCAGCGTCGGCGAGACACCGCCGGTTTCGCGGCCGCTGATCATCGATCGGATCGTCACGTGAGCACACCACTGGGCCTCGAGCAGATCAAAAGGGCGCCCAAGGCGCTGCTGCACGATCACCTCGACGGCGGGCTGCGCCCGTCGACCGTGGTGGAGATCGCCGGCCAGACCGGCTACGACGGGCTGCCCACCACCGACGTCGACGAGCTGGCCACGTGGTTTCGCACCCGGTCGCACAGCGGCTCGCTGGAGCGCTACCTCGAGCCGTTCTCGCACACCGTGGCGGTGATGCAGACACCCGACGCGCTGCATCGCGTCGCCTACGAGTGCGTGGAAGACCTGGCCGCCGATTCCGTTGTCTACGCCGAGATCCGATTCGCGCCCGAGTTGCACATCGACCGCGGGCTGTCCTTCGACCAGATCGTCGACGCCGTGCTGGCCGGGTTCGCCGACGGCGAGAAGGCCTGTGCCGCAGCGGGCCGGCCGATCGTGGTGCGGCTGTTGGTCACCGCCATGCGGCACGCCGCGGTGTCCCGGGAGATCGCCGAGCTGGCAATCCGGTTCCGGGACAAGGGGGTTGTGGGCTTCGACATCGCCGGCGCCGAGGCCGGCAACCCGCCGACGCGGCACCTGGACGCTTTCGAATATATGCGAGACCACAACGCGCGCTTCACCATTCACGCCGGCGAGGCGTTCGGGCTGCCGTCCATTCACGAGGCGATCGCGTTCTGCGGCGCCGACCGCCTGGGCCACGGGGTGCGCATCGTCGACGACATCGACGTCCTCGACGACGGCGAGGTCCGGCTTGGCCGCCAGGCATCGATTCTGCGGGACAAGCGAATTCCCCTGGAGTTGTGCCCCAGCTCCAACGTGCAGACCGGCGCCGTCAAAAGCATCGCGGATCATCCGTTCGACCTGCTGGCCCGCGCCCGGTTCCGGGTGACCGTCAACACCGACAACCGGTTGATGAGCGATACCACGATGAGCCTCGAAATGTGCCGACTGGTAGAGGCTTTCGGCTACGGATGGAGCGAGCTCGAGCGGTTCACCATCAACGCGATGAAGTCGGCATTCATCGCGTTCGACGAGCGGCTGGCGATCATCGACGAGGTGATCAAGCCGCGGTATGCGGTGTTGATCGGCTAGCGCGGCGAGCGCAGGGCAGCCTGAGAAACCGCGCCCGGCGGCACCGCGCCGCAGCGCTCAGAGTCGCCGGCGGCAAGCAGGCGAATTCGATCCTGAATCTCACTGCAGGATCAAAACTTCTTTACCGATCGGTGCTCATGAAAGAGTTTCGCAGACAGTGGGCGCGGTGTTAATTTAAGGCGATGCGGCTACTGGCCGGCCCAATCGTTCGTCGGGTCGAACCGACGCTGGTCGCGGTCTGGGTCGCCACCGACACGGCGTGCACCGTCGACCTAGCGATCTACAACGACGCGCAGAGCGCCTCATCGCTACCGGACGCCGATTACCGCGCGTCGTCGGTGACCATTCGCGTCGGTAACAGGCTTCATTTCGGTCTGCCGGTGCTGGACTTAGCGGCCGATCAGACGGCGCTGGAGCCGGAGAAGGTCTACTACTACAACCTGACCTTCACGGCAGCCGGCGGCGGTGGCAGTGACACACTGCAGAGCCTGAACCTGCTGAAGGACAGCGCCGATCCGGCCAAACCGCATCTGGCGCTCGGCTACGGCAACGACGCTCTGCCAAGCTTCGTGCTACCTCCCCGGCAACTGAAGGACTTGAAGATCCTGCACGGGTCCTGCCGCAGGGTGCAATACAACGCACCCGACGCGATGCAGTGGATCGATGATTTCCTCGTCGACACCCGCACCGATGCGGTCAAACGACCCCATCAGTTGTTCCTCACCGGGGACCAGATCTACGCCGACAATCTGCCGACCACGATGCAGCACATCTTGACGGGCATCGCCAACGACTACATGGGCGTGGCGGAAATGCTGCCCATCCGGTTTCCACTCGATCCGGGTGATTTCGCGCAGGACGCAAAACAACTCGAGTGCACGAGTGATAATTTTCCAGCCGGTTTGCGCAAGAACGCCATCATGTACGAGGCGCGAATGACGACCAGCGACGGCAAGAATCACTTGCTGAGCTTCGGTGAATTCTGCGTGATGTATCTGATGGTGTGGTGCAACGAGTTGTGGCCCCATCCCGATCAGCTGCCAGACGCTCCGACGGCCTATCCGCAAAACCCCACGAATCTGCAGGAGATATGGGCGCTCCACCTCGGCTTGATGGGTGGTTTTGCCGACAAGCAGTCCTCTCCCGATATTTCCTGTCCGATCACAGCCGACGGCAAGGCGTCGGCGCTACCGTTCACCCAGGCAAACGCGAAAACAGTGCTGCAGTTCTTCACCACCAACGTGCCCAAGCCCTCGGGCAAGGTGAAGGAAATCTACGACACGTTCGACAGCTATGCCGACGACGTCGGATACACGAAGGCGTTCTTTGCTTCGCTTCCCAAAGTCCGTCGCGCACTGGCGAACATCGCGACCTACATGATCTTCGACGACCACGAGATAAGCGACGACTGGAACTTCGCCCAACCGTGGAAAGACCGGGTGCTCACCTCACGGTTGGGACGGACGATCCTGCGCAACGGCCTACTCGCGTATACGGTGTGCCAGGGCTGGGGCAATGACCCCAGGCAATTCACCGCCGACATCCGCGATCCGCAGGGCAACCTGCGAGCGGGGCCGCAGAAGCAGATCCTCAACGCCGTCCCGCTGTTGTTTCCGTCCGGCGAAACCGCGACGCCGGTCGACGACGTCGCCAAGCAGGTCGAGGGCCTCCTCGGCCTCGACCGCGACCCGGCAACATCGCCGCAAGCCCCCCAGTTCCCGCCGCCGGCAACCTGGACCTATCGCGTCGGCGGACCGCATCACCTGGTGCTGTGTTTGGACGTGCGCACCCGCCGCTTCCACACCGGTCAAACGGCCGCGCCCCAGAATCTGTCAGCCGACGCGGTCAAGGAGCAGCTGCCGACCGACACCGACCCGGCACTGATGAATCCGCCGTCCGACATCGACGTGGTGTTGGTGATCTCGAGTCTGGTCGTCCTTGGGCCGCCGGTCTTCGACGCGCTGCTCGGCCCGTTTTCGTACAAGTCTTTCGACATCAAGGACCACATGGACCGGGCCGATCTGCCGGCCACCAACCCCGATGCGATTGAATCCTGGCCCAACGAGCCCGTCGGGTTCGAGCGCCTACTCGCCGCGCTGGCCCCGTTGAAGCGGGTGGTGATGCTCTCCGGCGACGTCCACTACTCGACCAGCGTGGTGATGAGCTACTGGACCGACCGGACCAAGCCACCCGCCCGCTTCGCCCAATTCATCTGCAGCGCACTGAAAAACGACTTCTTCGACTTCGCGGCGATCGCCAGCCAGTCGTTGGCGCTGTTTCAGCGCGTTCTGCAGCTGGACGCCGACATCACTCGTATCGGCTGGAACAACTTCCACAGCGACCAATTGGCCAGCCCGCCGGGCAGCGACCTGCTCGCCATCCCGTCGCAGGCACGACCGGTGCCCGCTCTGGTGGCGCGCCTACAGGAGACACCGATCATGGTGCCCACGATCGGCTGGCCGGCCGGAACCAATGAGAAGGTTGTCAATCGGCCCGACTGGGCGTGGCGCACGCACATTGTGCTCGACGAGCGTCCACGCGCGGAGCGCCCGGCCGCGCTGCGGTCCGCGCAGCTCTACCCCGACAATCCGGCACACGACGCGGCGCCTTCGGCCGACGCCTACCCGACGATCGCGGCCCGCCACGCGAAGCTGTTGAACAAGATGGATTTCACCCGGCAGATGCTGTTCGCCACCAACGTCGGCTGGATACAGTTCGAGAAGAACGGCACCGTCGTCACCGCGATCCATCGGCTGTACTCCGCGCCCCCCAGCGACCAACTGTCCGATCCGGGCGCCCTGCCGCCGGGCACACCGCAGATCTGCATGGAGCACCGCGTCGACCTCGACACCCCGACCGAACCGCCGCCCTTCATCGGAACGCCGGTGGGCCCATGACCAACCCGGACCAACCGCTGCACGACCACAACTGGTTCATCGACCTGTTGATGAAGGCGATCGACTTTTTCGTCTGGACCGCCGACGCTCTCGCCGACTCACAGGTGCGCGCCTCCGTCTACGCCGATCTCGGTCTGGCACCTCCACCAGACGGTGCGCCACCCCCCGCCACCTTGCCGCATTCCGACGCCGCTACCGGCTACCTCTCCGGGACCAGCGTGGGGGCCGAGCAGATGAAGGCCGCGCTCGAAGAGATGCGCGCCATCCGCCAGGCCCTCGTGGACATCATCCACCCGGAGCAGGGGCTCACGGCCGAGGAGATCTTCGACGCGCTGCTGCGGCTGATGTCCACCAATTACATTCGGCTGCGCTTCCCCTTCCTGTACTGGCTCGCCCAGCCGCTGCTGCTGCTCGATGACGCCTCGTCCACCGGCCTGCTTCCGGAGCCCATTGCCCGCGAGATCACGCTGCAGAACCTGGCGGGTGCCGGGCACGGCGTCCAGCACCTCGTTGGCGGCTTCTTCATCAACCTCGGACAGTTCATCGAAGGTCCGATCGATTACCTGAAATCGTTGCCCTACCCGCCGCTGGACACCGAGGACGATGCGCAGCTGATCTCCGACATCGGCGGCGGCGCCCTTGCGGCGGCGTTCGGTTTCGTGCGCAAGAAGCTCGTCGAACACAACGTGCTCAAGCCCGAACAGATCCAGGTCCTGTACGGATGGGAACCCGACACCGACTCGAAAACTCCGGTCGCGGATCAGATTTCGGGTCGCATGCTGTCGTTCTCCTTCGCGTCGGCGGAGCCGGATTCCACCGATCACATTCAAGGATCGATCAGCGCGACACTGGCGCTGGTGCCCAGGGTGCACGGCGGCCCGGGGCTGATGGTGTCGCTCGGCGGGTCCGGCGCCGTCGCGACCGTGGTGGACCAGTGGAAGTGGAAGGGCACCCTCTCGTCGGCCAGCGCGTTCAGCATCATCTTCCGCGAGGGGGCGAGCCCCAGTGTCAACGGGCCGGCCGATGCCGGCTTCGAGTTCTCGCTGGTACACGTACCAAACCCCGGCGGCGTTCCCCAGACATTCGGCATCGGCGGCGTCCGGGTGGAATTCGGCGGTGCGATCGTCGCCGACGGCAGCGTCGCGGGCAGCGTCGGCGATGTGTTGGTCGCCGTCGGCGCCGACGCCGGAGGCTTCAAGTTCCGCGCGGTCGCAGACAAGAGCGCGTTCGTCATCGACTCGGGCAGCGACGCGGTGCTGCAGCGCGGCACCGGTGGCAGTCATGAAGACCTGAGGGTCCAGGTCGGCGTCGGGTTCGGCTATGCGGCGGGACGCTTCTACATCGACGGCGGCAGCGGGCTGACCGCGACGATCCCGGTCACGCTCGGCTGGAAGTCGCTGCAATTCCGCTCCGTGACGCTGGCGATCACCCGAGGCAGCCAGCCGGACCAGCCCCCGTTGTCGCTCGAGGCGTCGACGACGGTCGCCATCACCCTGGGCCCGGTGACCGTGACACTGGACCGCGTCGGCCTGACCTTGTCGGCCGGCGGGAAGGACATGGTCGGATCTGATGCGTTGAGCGCCAAGGGAATCGGCGTCGTGGTGAAATCCGACGGCTGCACCGGCGGCGGTTACGTGTTTTTCGACCACACCACCCATACGTACGCCGGGGCGCTCGACCTGACGATCATGGGGCTCAACGTCAAGGCGGTCGGGCTGCTCGTCACCGAAATCGACGGCCAACGCGTCTTCTCGTTCATGCTGATCGCATCCGCCACCAACATCGACGTGAAACTTCCGGGCGGGTTCGCCCTGACCGGCTTCGGCATTTTCGTCGGCATTGACCGGGTGATCGACCTGACCGCGCTGGAAGCGGGCGTGAAAACACATGCGCTCGACAACCTGATGTTCCCGGCCAACCCTATTGCCAACGCGCCCGCCCTGGTTAGCGCCGCGGCCGCGGCGTTCCCGCCGTCCACCGGCAACTGGGTCGGCGGGGCGATGGTCCAGATCTCCTGGGGCTTGGACAAATTGGTCAAATTCGAGTTGGCCGTAGTCGTCCAGGGTTCCGGATTCTCGATCGGAAAGTGGGTCATTCTCGGCAAGGCGCGCGCATCGCTGCCGTCGGAGAAAGACAAAGTCATCAAAGTGCTCGCCGATGTGGTCCTCGACCACGACCGCGCCGCCGGGCGCACCTTCGGCTACCTGACCCTCAACGGCACCCAGATCCTCGACGCGGCGCTCAGCGGCGAGGGCGCGGTGCTGAGCAATCCGCAGACGTTCATCTTCTCGTTGGGCGGTTTCAATCCGCGCTTCGTCGAACAACTTCCGTCCGACTTCCCCACGCTGGCCCGGTTGAAGCTGTCGCTGAAGTACAGCGACGACATTCGGATGGAGGCCTCGCTTTACCTCGCGCATACCCCGCATTCGACGCAGTTCGGCGGCTCGTTCGCCGTTGCGCTCAAGGACGGCAAGTTCGGCGTCGAGGGCAGCCTGAGCGTCGATGCGCTGCTGCAAGACCAAGAGCCGCGGTTCATTGTCGACCTCGACGCCAAGTTCGAGCTGAAAGCCTGGGACGTGACGCTGTTTCTGGTGGAGGTGCGTGGCACCTACTCCGGCCGACAGCCCTATCACCTGACCGCGAAGGCCACGTTCGACCTGTTCATCTTCAGCCACACCTTCAGCCTCGACAGAACATGGGGAGACGCCACCACCGAGGTGGAGCAGGCCGTCGATGTCAGCAGCCGGTTCGCCGCCGCACTCACCGACCGCAGCGCCTGGGCGGCGTCGCTGCCGACGGCTGTGCAATCGCTGGTGACGCTGCGACCGGCCGGCGGCCAACCGCTGCTTCACCCGCTGGGCACCATCTCCGTCAGCCAGCGAGTGGTGCCGTTGGGCGTAGCGATTGACCGGTTCGGCAGCGCCCCCGTGCAGGGCCCGAACGTGTTCGCCATCGACACGTTGACCGTGGCCGGCGCGACCGCCACCGTCTCGCCGGTGCAGGAGCAGTTCGTGAGATCGCAATACTTCACGATGTCCGATGACGAGAAACTGTCGACCCCGGCGTTCGAGGCGATGGACGCCGGCGTCGCCGTGCCGGCCCAGCCGCTGAACGGCGGTGGCGCGGCCAGCGCCACCACCTCGTACCGCACCCTGACCTACAACGCGGCCACCGGGCAGGCCGAACCCGACCAGCCCTACACGCCCAGTCAGGGCCGGCTGCATTTGCTCGCCGACATCAGCGCGGCCGCGCTGGCCGCGGCTTCGCGCGGTGGCTCCGCGCGGTATGGCGGCCCGGCGACACCCGTGCGCGTGATGCCGCTCGAGTTCATGATCGCGTCCACCGACACGATGCAGCCCGCGACGCTCGCCGGGCTGTCCGATGGGCGCGCGGCCAGCTTCACGATGGCGGCGGCCGCGTTGCGCTCCGACCCGCACGGCCGCGAGGGCCTGCAGATCCTGCCGGCGGTCGTCTGATGGCAGATACCGACCCCGGTGTGCTGCGCTTCTATCCGTGGATGCGCCGAGGGCTCGCCTCGCTGCCTCCCGACACCCTCGATCCGGCCATGCCGTCGTCGGTGTCGGTGGGGGCACAACTGCAAATCAGCGGCGGACCGACCGTCACCCAGCGATTCGCGCTGGCGTCTGCCGCCGACGTCGTCGGTTTCGACGCCCGTCAAGTCATCCGCACCGAGCCGCCGGCGGGCGCACGCAACTACGAGCCGAACTTCCTGGCGGCGATCGAATTCGACCGCCCCGACTTCCCCTGGTTGTTCACCCCGGCTGCGCCCGGCGCTCAGCAGCGGTTACGGCCGTGGCTCTGTCTGGTCGCGGTCCGCCAGCAGGCAGGCGTCGGCATCACCGCCGGGCCGCCGGGCCTGCCGCTCGTGCTGGGGATCGATCAACCGGCCGCCGTGTCTTCCGAGCTGCCCGACCTGGCCACCTCGTGGGCCTGGGCGCATGCCCAGCTCGCGGGCGACGCTGCCGGCAGCGTCGAGGAGATCGACGCGCAGACCCCGCAACGCACCCTGTCACGACTGATCGCCCCGCAGCGGTTACAACCGGACAGCGCCTACTACGCATGCGTCGTGCCGGCCTTTCACGCAGGTCGCGCGGCGGGACTCGGGCTGCCACCCGGCGGCGATGATGCCACCCTGAAGCCGGCTTGGTCACCGGCCGACCCGTCGGTGCAGCTGCCGGTCTACTACATGTGGGAATTCCAGACCGGGCCGGCCGGTGACTTCGCATCGCTGGTGGCGCTGCTGAAGGCGCACCCGTTGGCGACGGGCAGCGGAACGCGGCCGATGTACGTCGGTGCCGGCGGGCAGGGCCTTCCCGCCGCCGACGAATCCGATGACACCACTGTGGGTCTCGGCAGCGCGCTGCTTCCCGCCGGGGCGACCGTATTGGAGTGGACCGGTGGCTTCGCCGACCGGTTCCGCGACGCGATGCGCAGTCTGATCGACGTGCCGGTCGACACGGGCGCGGACCCACCCGTCACGCCGCCGCTGTATGCGGGCCGCCACGCCGACCAGACGACGTCCCCACCGATCGGTACCCCACCGTTGTGGCTCGGCGAGCTGAATCTCAACCCGCAACACCGCGCCGTCGCGGCGTATGGCACCAGGATGATCCAGCAGGAGCAGGAAGCGCTGATGGCGTCGGCCTGGGAGCAGGCAGGCGAATTGGCCCGCGCCAACGGGATGCTGTTGCAGGCGCAGCTACTCCGGCGAGCGGCGCAGGCGATCCACCGAAACCACATCAGCAAGCTTCCGGGCGGCACGCTGCTTCAGCTCAGCCGCCCGGTGCACACCCGTATCGCGGTGGCCACCGAGACCACGCTGTCCAAACAGCTCGCCGACCAGCACGTTCCCGCCGCGATCGTCAGCCCGGCGTTCAGTCGCGTCGCGCGCCCGAACGGGCCGGTGATGCGCAGCGCGCTGGCGCCGCCGCAGCGGATGACGGCCCGCACCGTGATCAGCCGGGTGGCCGCAGGGCTGGTTTCGGGCGTGACCGCAGTGCCGACCTACTCGGTCGTCGTTCCTGAAGCTGTCGAGGCTCGTTATCGGCAAGCCGGCGGTACCCGTCCCGCCGACGTGGCCCCGGTCAACTTCCTGCAGATGCAGGTGCACCAGGCGGCGTCGTTCCCGCCGCGGCCCTACTTCGTGGTGCGTGAGCCCGAGCTTCCCGGCGCGGCCGTCTCCAATCCACCACCGCCGCCGCACTTCCCGGGTCACGACAATCTTGCCGGCGCCCGCTTTCGCGAAGCCATGGCCGCCCATCAGGGCATGCTTGGGCCTGCGGTCATGGTGTTCCACCCACTGACACCGGCCCTGAACGTCGACGCGGTCACCCCGACGCTGCTGAGCCAAATCGATCCGACCACAACGGTTTCCAACTGGGTTCGCCCACTGATCCGAATCAGCGGCAGACCGGCGAGGCCCGACGACACTCTCGACCCGATCAGCGGGGCCCCGCGGTTTCCGCAGCCGATGTACGAAGCGCTTCGTGACATCGCCCCCGACGCAGTGCTGGCCGGTCTGAACGACCTGCCGGACAACACGGTGTCACTACTGCAACCCAACCCGCCATTCGTTGCGGCGTTCATGGCCGGGCTCAACCACGAGATGGGCCGCGAACTGCTCTGGCGGGGTTATCCCACCGATCAGCGCGGCACCTACTTCGCCACCTTCTGGGACCGCCGCGGCGTCGACTCCCCGGTCGCGACCACCGACGTGCCGCCGCTCCACACCTGGCCGGCGCCGAAGCACCTTGCCGAGATCGCCTCATTGTCGGGGAATTTCGTCGTGCTGCTGATCCGCGGTGAGCTCGTGCGCCGCTACCCCAACGCCGTCCTCACGATGGTGCAGGCGAATTGGCCGGCCGGGCACGACCGGCCGGCGCTGGGCACCAACGAGGTTCAGCCGATCATGCGCGGCACCCTCGGCCCGGACACCGTCTTCACCGGCTTCCCGGTCAGCAAGTCCGACGCGGTCGGCGCCGCAACGGCCGCACAGCCCGGCTGGTTCTTCGTGATCGCCGAGCACCCCTGCGCGCCGCGGTTCGGCGTGGCACCCGACACCCCGCCCGCCCCGCTCGCTGCGGGCAGCGACGCCGCGGTGACGGCTACCAGCTACCTTCAGCCGCCGGTGCGGTTGGCCATCCATGCCCGGGACCTGCTCGCGGGGATCGGCGGATGACGGCTCTCGGCGACGCACGCCAAAACCGGGACACTGCGCAGCAGCAGCTCACTGAGCTCACCGCGCAACTCGCCGCCGCACGTCGCCTCGGTGGCGATCAGGCAATCGCCGCGCTCACCGCGAAGCGCGACACCGCCGCGCAGCGAGCCGCGGTCGCCGCGCAACAGGTCGACTCCCTACGTCAAACCCAGCTCACAGCCGAGCCCGACGCCATTGACGGAATCGATGCGGCGCTGCCCATCGCACTGCTACCCGTGCGCATCGAAACCCGGTTCGCCGGAACGGATTTGCTCATTCGCATCTATCCCGACGACATCCATATCGACACCCACGAACCGGAGCTCACCCTCGACGAGGCCGCTCGCGGCCGCACCTACTGGCAACAGGTGGCCGCCGGTGCCGACACGCGCGACGCGTGGCGGCAGCTCGCCCGTTTCCACGGGCCGCAGCGAGGCGAATGGATCGCCCGCTCCACGCAGGACATCAGCACCGCACCGCCGGCGCGGGCCGGATCGTGGACCCGCGCCGCCCGCACCGATCTGCTGCCCGACCGCTGGGTCGCCCTCGGCTACACCGCCAACGGTCGGGTGTTCGCTCAGACCGGCGCACCGATCCCCGACCGGTTGACCGTCGGCCCCGCGCCCGACGACGGCACCGGTCCGCCGCCGCCGGGCGGCACCGACGCGCTGGCCCAGATTGCGCCGGAGATGAAGTGGCTCTTCGACTTCGACACCGCGGTAGCCACCGGAATGGCACTTCGAGTGCCGCTTCCGCAGACAGCGCAAGCCGGCCTGACGCGGCTGATCGTGCTTGGCGTGAAGACCTCAATGGACGGCGCGGAGGCCGCGCAGGCCCTCACAGACCTGATGGCCGGCCACCGCTACACCAACGGGCTGGCCCTACTCGAGCGGGGAACCCCCACCAACAACACACGCGACGCCCCGTCGGGATACACCTCGGCCGTGACCGTTGATGACGGCGGGCCGTTCGTGCGGCCCTCCGGCGGAGACGCAGGCGACGCGCTGAGCCGCGCGCTCGGCATCGACGCCACCGCGTTCGCCAGCGCTATCGGCGTTGACGACTCCGCGGAGACCATTGCGCGTGCGGTCAATATCGCGCTGTGGCCGCCGACCTGGGGCTATTACCTGGCACAGCGGCTGCCTGGTATCGTCGCTGACTCCGAATTGTCCTGCATCCGTTCGCATTTCATCGACCACGTACGCGGCGCTGGAGCGCTGAACACGCTACGAGTGGGAAAGCAGCCCTACGGGGTGCTGCCGGTCACCGCGTTGGATCTGTGGGCTCCAGC
Organism: uncultured Actinomycetota bacterium; assembly: GCA_963820045.1. Taxonomy (GTDB): domain Bacteria; phylum Actinomycetota; class Actinomycetes; order Mycobacteriales; family Mycobacteriaceae; genus Mycobacterium. Next base: position 1,067,241 of record CAWFYN010000002.1, on the reverse strand, counting down.
CGACGGCAGCGATGTCACCACCCGCGCAGTGACCGTGCTGCGCAACCTCGGCGACGCCTACGCGCGCGCGGTGGTCAACCTGCCTCGACTGAGCGGCGCAGGCGACCCCGACCAGAGCTTGCTCGAAATACTGCACATGGACGGCTTCTCGTCGAGTTATGCGGTGCGGCACATGATAGGACCGCGCTACGTCGACAACTTCTTCAGCTTCGCGGGCACACCACTGGACGCCGCGTGGTGGCGCGCGCAGGCCGCCGCCGCGACGCTGACCGTCAACATTCCAGGGCTGCCGGCCAATTCGCCGCAGGCCACGTCCCTGTTCGCGCCGACCGCGATCGGCCTGGGCGACAAACCCCTCGTCGAGGCTGCGGGTGACGGCCTGTCCTACCTGCATGCGCTGGCCGCCGCCAATCTGGCGGCGCTGCGCGCGGACACCACGGTCGTGCCAGGAGCGCGCACCCTCTTCTACGACCTGGCGCGCCACGCGATGCTGCTCGGCTACGCCAACGACGCCAGCCGTATTCAGCGCGACGCCGGCATCCCCGTCGACGGTCACGAGCCCGAGCTCATCGACCTCACAGACCCACCCACGGCCACCGTGTGGCGCCGGCTCGACCAGCCGGTCGCCGCCGTCACCGGCGCCCAAACCCTCGGCGACTACCTCGACGCCGCCGGGCACGCGCCGGCAGTCGACGAGCTGCGCGCGGCTTTGACTACGTTGGCGGACCAGCCTGCGGAACGCGTCGAACTGCACCTCGCCGCCGCGCTGGACACCGCGTCGCACCGATGGGACGCGTGGGCGAGTTCGCTGGCCACCCGGCGGGTGGAAACACTGAGGGCGGCGCAGCCAACCGGAATTTGGGTAGGCGGCTACGGATGGGTGGACAACCTGACCCCGGCCACGGCGCAACCGTCCGCCGGATACATCCACACCCCGTCGCCAACACACGCCACCACCGCCGCGATCCTGGCCAGCGGATACCTCACCCACCGCACTTCGGACAGCGGAAACCCGTTCGCAATCGACCTGTCCGCGGAACGCGTCAAGCTCGCCGATCGGCTTTTCGCGGGTGTGCGGCGCGGCCAGCCGCTGCCTGCGCTGCTCGGCTACGAACTCGAACGCGCACTGCACGACGCGGGCTTGAGCGCCTATGTGGCGCGGTTCCGCTTGATCGCGCCGCTGTTGTCGAACTCATCGGTGGACAGCGCACCGTCGGAGGCCGTGGCCGCCACGAATGTCGTTCACGGCGAACAGATCCTGGCGATGTGGCAGAACAACGACCCGGCGTTCGCCGCCCTTCGCGCACCGGCCAACACCGCCGACTTCACCAAGATCGATGCGATCTTCACGCGCCTCGCCGACCTCGTCGACGCGCTCGGCGACGTGCTGACCGCCAACAGCGTGCATCAGGTCGCGCGGGGCAACTTCAACCGCGCCGGGCTGACACTGGACGCGGTGCTGCGCGGCGAACCGCTACCACCTCAGGAGGTGATCACCACCTCACGCACCGGTACGGGACTTCTGCACCGGGTGATCGAATTCCTCGACACCGCGTCTATCGAACCGTCGACATGGCCGACGAATGCGATGCAGTCCCGAGCGGTCGCCGACCCGTCCCTCAACGCCTGGGCCGCCGCTCGGTTGCCCGACCCGCACACCGTCACGTGTACGGTCACCGCCGCCGGGACGACGCCACGCACCGTCGCACTCGCCGAGCTCGAGCTCTCCCCGCTGGACGCCGTCTACACCGACGAACCCGAGCTGCGTGCCCGCGTCGCCCAGCTCCCGGGCACTAATCCGGCAGAAATAGCCTTCACCGCCGCAGCCGGCGGCGCGGTCAGCGTCGAGGACTTCCTCGCCATCACCGCCGCGCTGCGCGCAACGTTGGCGGGGTCGCGGCCCCTCACCGGCACAGATTTGGCCGGCCCCGATTCCCCCGCCGCGCCCGGCATCGACACCGGCGAACTGCACGCGCGCACCGAGGCCGCGATCGCCACGCTGCGCGCCGTACACGACGCTGCCGCTGCCGGTGACGCGGCGGCGTTGATGCAGGCGGCACATCTGGGCCTCCCCGCCGCCGTCCCGGTATCCGGTCGCCAAACGCAGCAGCTCGCCGCCGTGGCAGCCGACACCGCCCACCGGCTGGCCGCCGTCGACGACCTCGCTCAGGCCTTCGACGCCGCCTCGGCAAGTCCGGCAACGATTCTCGATTACGAACGTGACCGGATGCGCGCGGTGTTCGGTGCCGACTTCCAGGTGCTGCCTCGCTTCACCGCGGCGAACTCCGCCGAGCTGCAGACCGCGTTCGGCGCGAGCGATGCACTGCTGGGGAACCGGCGACTCGAAGCCCACAGCTGGTTCACCCGGGTGTCGTGCGCGCGCGGTGCACTGGGTCCTCTCGCGGACACACTGCGCTTTGCCGAGGCCTTCACCGCCGCGGTCCCCACGTTCACCGTCGGGCAGCTCCCGTATACCCCCGGTGAGCCGTGGATTGCACTGCCGCTGCGGCCCAATTCTCAACGGAAAGCTCATCTTTCGCTCTTCGTTGTGGGAAGCCCGGCGCAGCTGGATCATCGGGTGGCCGGCCTGGTCTTCGATGAGTGGAACGAGGTCATCCCGAATCCGAGCGAGACCACCGGGCTGACATTTCACGCCGACCGGCCCACGGCGCGCTCGCCGCACGCGATCCTGCTGGCGGTGGCCCCCGATATGTCGCAGCCGTGGAACCTGGCCAGGCTCGAGCAGGTGCTGCGCGAGACCATCGCGCTGAGCCAGGCGCGGCTGGTGGATCAGGATGCGATGACCGAACTCGACCAGTTCCTACCCGCGGCGGCGGTGGCCGTCAATGCCGGCGGCGACACCATCTCCTCGGATCTGCGGGTGAGGTAGATGCCGTCCATCACCACCTGGTTGCGTCTGGAACCGCGGAGCCGCCGCGAGACGATCGACGCCGCATTACAGGCCCGGGTCTACGACCCGCTGTGGCTGCTAGGGCGCCAGTGGCAGATGAACGAATTCGCGGCACACGATGGCGGCTCACCCGTCAGTGCGGAGCTGGCGGGCGACGCCTATCAGCCCACCCGAATCTTCACCGGCGATCTTCCCGCTTCCGGAAGTGCCACCGGTCAGGCGCTGGACACGTCGAGCACCCCGCTGCAGATGCTCGTGCAACGCGAGCCGTACACCCACAATTCAGTCGTCAACGCGCGTTTCGCCGGCGACGCGGGACGCCACTTCGTGCGGCTGCTGGCGTCCCACGCGGTGCCGCACTACGCCGCGGCGTTCCTCGCCATGTATCCGCTGCAGCCCCCGACGAATCTGGAGGGTGAAAGCGCCCGTTTCGCAACGGCACTGGCCGGTCGGCTGATCGACGGTGCCAAGTTGTACGCGGCGCTGACCGCGACGCCGCCGGCCACACCCGCCATCGCCATCGGTGACCAAGACCTCGTCGACAGCGCCGTGCAAGCCTGGATCGACTGGTACGAACAAATCATCAGCGAGCCGCCAAAGGCGGCAGAGTCGGCCTGGATCCCCGCCCGGATGGAGTACGCATTCGCCGTCAGCGCCGCGACGCCTGACGGCGAAATCGTGCTCGACGCACCGGACTACCGCGGCGGTCCGCTGGACTGGTACGCCTTCACGCATCAACCCGGCGCGTCGCTGGGCTCCCCACCGCAGGAGGCGAAGCGCGAGGATCTAACCCGCACGGCGATCCCCGCCCCGGTCACTTACCCGGGGATGCCGGCCGAACGCTGGTGGCAATTCGAGGATGCCCGAGTCGATTTCGGGTCAATCGACACCCTTCCAGGCGACTCGGCAGCGCTGGTGCTGCTGCAATTCGCAATAACCTACGGCAACGACTGGCTGGTGATCCCCGTGCCGGTCAGCGTCGGCTCACTGTGCCGCATCACATCGCTGATGGTGACCGACAGTTTCGGCGTCACTGCGTCCGTGCCGCCGTTCAGCGCGACCACCGGCGCCGCCGACGGATGGCGGATGTTCACAGTGGGCGCGCGCGAAGAACCGGACTTGCTGTTCGTGCCGCCCAGTGCGGACGTAGCGTCACCGCTGACGATCGAGACAGTGATGTTTGCGCGCGACGAAATGGCCAACATGGGATGGGCGATCGAGAAAAAGATCCTCGATGCCGCGGGTCGGGTAATCGACCGCACCCGTGCGCTGCCACAGCCCGAAGAACACTACGGGGCCGACGCGCTGGACTACCGACTGGTTACCGCCGTGCCGGAAAACTGGATACCCCTTGTCCCCGTGTCGGATCCGGTCACTACGCGGGTCCGGCTGCGGCGCGCGGCTATGGCGGTCACCGGCACGCCACCGCCGAGAGCGCTTGGCGAAGTCGTCGGCTCAGGGCCCTCGTTGGTAATCAACGATGAGGAACTGCCCCGCAGCGGTGTAACGGTGTCAAGAACGCTGCAGTACGTCCGATGGATCGGAGGCTCGACGCAGTTCTGGCTCGGCCGCCGCAAGGAGGCGGGGCAAGGAGAGGCGAGCAGCGGCCTACAATTTGACACCGCACAACCTCGTGACATTGGTGCGTCACCACCGACGGGCTAGTGAATGTCACGGCCAGGCTGAGGCCGCCCGCCCGAAAACCGGGCGAGCGGCACAGCTTTGGGCCTACCGATGCAGCCGGGTGCCGGTTCGACGACCCGTCAGTGCTTCGTAGAGCGCGATGAGGACGATGGCGGCGCCGACTCCGATGAAGAACGGAACCCACGCGATACCGCCATTGGCGTTGTGGTAGCTGAACTGGCTGGCGACCGCCGAGCCGATCAAACCGCCTACGGCTCCGATCACGACGGTCATGATCATGCCGACGTTCTGCTTGCCCGGCATCACGAGGCGCGCGACCAAACCGATGATCGCGCCCACGACGATGGCGAGGATTATGGATCCGACCATTTGAGCTCCTGTCATAACGGCTCCCGGGGTGGGCGCCATCTGCGGACAGGATTTCCCCGAATTAACCGACTTCTAACACAATTCGGGTGGGAGTCAGATCAGGTCGGCCGCGAGCCCCATCGCACGCACCGTGCCGGCCAGGTGCGTCTGCACCGCGCGCAGCGCTCGCTGATCATCGCCGTCGCGCAGTGCCTCGGCGATGGCGCGGTGCTCGTCCAGGATCGTCGTCACCCGGTCGGGGTCGCGCAGCGCCGATTCGCCGATCATCCTCATCTGCCGGTCCCGCAGTGATCCATAGAAACCCGACAAGATGGCGTTCCCCGACTCGGCCACTGTGATCGCGTGGAAGGCGCGGTCCGCATCGAGGAACTCGGGCCAATCGGAGCGGTCGACGGCGGCACGCTGCCGTCGTAGCTCGCCCGACAGCCGCTCGAAAGCGGCGGCGCACGCGGCGGGCCCGCGGCCCACGACCTTGGTCGCGGCGAATCGCTCCAGCACCAGGCGCGCCTCCATCACCGACCGGACCTCGTCGGGCGAAACGGGAACGACCAGTGCGCCGCGCTGCGGGTACAACCGCAGCAGCCCCTCGGCCTCCAGCCGCAGGAACGCCTCGCGCACCGGGGTGCGCGACATTCCCAGCTCGGCGGCGACGTCCCCCTCGCTGATCAGCTCCCCGCCGGGGAACGCGCCGGTGAGCACCTGCGTCTTGACGTAGTCCAGCGCGCGGTCCTTGGCCGTGCCCGGCCGCGGGTCACTCGTTGCCACTGCAGCCTTCCTGGTAGCTCAGTCGTATCCCAGCAGTCTGGTGACGGTACACCGCGACGGGCACGACCGGCATTGACGGCGCGACATTTGACAATGGCGCAACTAAGATACAAGATAAATACGAGACAAACATCAGACGCACCCAAGAGCGCCTGAGCAGTTCGAAGGAGACGCGACATGCCCGTCACCGAACACACCCTGACCCCGAACCTGGACCCGACGATGCCCGCGCCGATGATCAACGTGGCCGAGTACGGGTTCGAAGGTCGTTTCCAGGACTGGGCCGAGGACGCCCAGTACTTCGAATACTCCAAGGCCGCCAACCCCATCGGCTCGGGCCACGTCCCGCAAGTGCCGATTACCCGATTCGATCCGGAGGTCTACGCCGATCAGCCGACCGGAGTGATCCCCCTGGATCTGTCCAAGGAACTGGGCATCGACACCGGCGCAGCGACCAGCCCCGCCCTGCTGGCCAACTTCGTGCGGATCCGCGCGGGCGAGCAGATCGGCACCAGCCCCAACGCCACCTCGCAGCTGTACTACGTGCTCTACGGGCGGGGCTTCGCGGCGGTCAACGGCCAGCTGGTCGGATGGGAGAAGGGCGACTTCCTCACCCTGCCCGCCGGCACCCATTCGGTTTTCTACGCGGCCACCGACACGGCCATGTACTGGGTGCACGACGAGCCGCTGATGCGCTACCTGGGCGCCGACGCCACCCGGCCGCGGTTCCGTGCGACCAAGTTCCGCCGGTCGGATGCGTTGGCCAAGCTGACCGAGATCGCGTCGCGCCCCGGCGCCAACGAGAAGAGCCGGGTCAGCGTGCTGCTGGCCAACGCCAACCAAGGACAGACGCTGACCATCACCCACGTGCTGTGGGCCATGTTCGGCGTGCTGCCCGCGAACCAGGTGCAGCGCCCGCACCGACACCAGTCGGTCGCCCTCGACCTGATCCTCGACGCGCCCGCAAGCGGCTGCTACACGCTGCTGGGCACCCGCCTCGATAAGCACGGCGACATCGTCGACCCCATCCGGGTGGACTGGCGGGCCGGCTGCGCCTTCACCACCCCGCCGGGCATGTGGCACGCCCACTACAACGAGACCGACCAGCCCGCCCACCTGATCCCGATCCAGGACGCCGGGCTGCAGACCCACCTCCGCAGCCTCGACATCAAGTTCACCCAGCGCCGCGACCTCGTCGCCGGCTGACCCGGCGGGGCCGTGCGCGGCCCCCAGTTGGCGCATAGTGTGGCTGGACATGAAGCTGCCCCTGCTGGGCCCCGTGTCGCTCACCGGCTTCCAGAACGCTTGGTTCTTCCTGGTCCTGCTGGTCGTTCTGCTGATCCTCGGCGTCTACGTCGTGCTGCAGTTCGCCCGGCGGCGGCGCGTGTTGCGCTTCGCCAACATGGAGGTGCTGGAGCGCGTCGCACCGGCACACCCCAGCCGGTGGCGGCACGTGCCGACCATCCTGCTGGCCGCGTCGCTGGTGCTGCTGACCACCGCGATGGCCGGGCCGACCTCCAACGTCCGGATCCCGCTCAACCGGGCGGTCGTCATGCTGGTCATCGACGTGTCGGAGTCCATGGCATCCACCGACGTCCCCCCCGACCGGCTGACCGCCGCCAAGGTGGCCGGCAAGCAATTCGCCGACGAGCTGACGCCGGCCATCAACCTGGGGCTGGTGGAGTTCGCGGCGAACGCCTCGCTGCTCGTCTCCCCGACGACCAACCGCGCGGCCGTGAAGGCGGCGATCGACAGCCTGAAACCGGCCCCCAAGACCGCGACGGGCGAAGGCCTGTTCACCGCGCTGCAGGCTATCGCGACGGTCGGCTCGGTGATGGGGGGTGGGGACGGGCCGCCGCCGGCCCGCATCGTGCTGGAGTCCGACGGCGCCGAGAACGTGCCGCTGGACGCCAACGCCCCGCAGGGCGCGTTCACCGCCGCCCGGGCCGCCAAGGCCGAGGGCGTGCAGATCTCGACGATCTCCTTCGGGACGCCGTACGGCACCGTCGAGTACGAGGGCGCCACCATCCCGGTTCCCGTCGACGACCAGACGCTGCAGAAAATCTGCGAGATCACCGACGGCCAGTCGTTCCACGCCGACAGCCTGGAGTCGCTGAAGAACGTCTATGCGACCCTGCAGCGTCAGATCGGCTACGAAACCGTCAAGGGGGACGCGAGCCTGGCCTGGATGCTGCTGGGTGCGCTCGCCATGGCCGGCGCCGTGTTGGCCGGCCTGTTCCTGAACCGCCGGCTGCCCTCCTGAGCGATCAGATCGGCAGCCGCCGGTTGATCAACAGCGCCAGCGCCGTCGCGATCAAGGCGGTGATGACGCCCAGGCGCAACCACCCTGCGCTGCCGGGGCCCGCTACGGTGCGATAGCCGATGTCCTTTTCGATGGCGTTGTAGCTCTTGTTGAGTTCGGCGATGTTGCTGGCGGTGTAGGACTGCCCGCCGGACAGCCTGGCGATCGTCTTCATCTGGTCCGTCGAGACCGGGACGGCGACCCGCTTACCGTCCATCTCGATCTCGCCGGTCTTGGTGCCGAACGAGATCGTCGAGACGGGCACCCCCTCGTCCCGGGCCAGCCGCGCCGCGGTGTAGACCCCGTCATGGGGATCGCTGGGGTTGGACGGCTTGTTCTCCCCGCCGTCGGACAGCAGCACGATTCGGGCCGGCGGCGGGGTGTCGCCCCCGGTGATGGCGGTGGCGCTCACCGCGTGCAGGGCGGTGAAGATGGCCTCGCCGGTGGCCGTGCTGTCGGCGAAGTCGAGCTTCTTCAGGGCATCGATCGTCGCCTGGTGCTGCGGGGTCGGCGGCACCAGCAGGTACGGCGTGCCCGCGAAGCCGACCAGCCCGAGGTTGATGCCCGGCGTCAGCTGACCGGCGAACTCGCTGGCCGCCTCCTCGGCGGCCTTGAGGCGGTTGGGTGGGACGTCGGTTGCCCGCATGGACTGCGACATGTCGATGACCAGCACGACGACGGCCCGGTTGCGGGGGATGCGCATGTCGTGGGTGGGGGTGGCCAGCGCGATGGTCAGCAGGATCAGGCTGAGCAGAGACACCGCGATCGGAATGTGCCGCGTCGGCGACTGCGGCACGTTCGCCTCGGTGTATCGGCGCAACCGGCGCCGCCGGCGAGCCTGCACCAGGAGGTAGACCGCGAGCAGAGCCAGCGGGAGCAAACCGAACAACAACATGCCCGGGCGTTGGAAGCCGTACAGCGGTAACGGGCCGACCCCGGGAAGCGACACCCGCCAGTAAAGATGAGACTCGGGGGGCCGTCAAACGGGGGCTACTCGCGCCCTACTCTCGCCTGAGCCGCCCGTCGACGAATTGCTCCAGGTTCTCCCATTCCCGTACCGCCGGGGCGTACGGGGCCGAGGGCTTGCCGACCGAGCCGGGCTCGAGCACGTAGGCCACCAGCTTGCCCAGCGGGCGACCGGTCTCGAGCGCCTTGTCGACCGTGCCCTCCTCCGAGTAGTCGCCGATGTCGCGGAGCAGCTCGACGGCCAGGTCCAGCTGTTCGCTGTCCACGGCGTCCGGCCCGTCGGCGATGTCGTCGGCCAGTCCGCTGAGCACGTAGATGTTGTCCTCGGTGACCTTGACCTCCAGCGAGCCGTCGGTGGCGGCGGTGCGGATGTCGTCGTAGGTGCTCAAGTCGGCCAAGTCGTGGTCGTGCTCGTCGGCGAGGTAGCGCGCCAGCGCCCGCTCGGAGCTGAACACGCTGATGCGCCCGTTGCGGCCGAGGAAAATCGGGCGGTCATCCAGGTAGCACCGCAGCGTGTAGAAAGTGCCCGAACTCGTCATGATCCGAATCGGGTCGATGCCCACCTGCACCCAGAAATCCTCGTCGCTGCCCAGGACCACGGTGTCGGCGGCCGCGCGGGGTTCCTCGTCGTCCTCGACGTCGGCCTGGACCGCGTCGTCGGCCTCCTCGTCGGCTTCGACGTCGGTCTCCTCGTCGGTTTCCTCGTCGGTTTCCCCGGCGGCGACCGGCTCGTCCGCCTCTTCTTCCTCGGGCTCTTCGGCCAGCTCGTCGGCGGCCTTGGCCGACAACTTGGCGTCGACGTCGGGGGTGGTGACGATGCCGTCGATCGCGCCGAGCACGTCGTCCCAGCTGCGTCCGATGACCTCGCCGATCGCGTTCCAGCGTTTGAGGCCGGCCTTGCCGGTGAAGTGGTCGATCCCGCCCGACACGGTGCCCAACGTCGGGTTGCCGTTGAAGAACTTCGTCACCGCCGCGAGCTCGCACACCGCCCCGAGGGACGACACGACCGCCAGCGTGCGGGCCAGCCCGGTGACCGATTCCTCGGTCGGCTTCTCCGACACCAGCTCCTCGACCGCGACCAGATCGAAACGGTTGTCCTCGGCGGGTTCGAGCTTCTGCGCGTGCGCCGAGGTCAGGTCCTTCCACGCCGGGTGGTCGACCAGGTCGTTGTCGGTATCGGAGCGCACGAACGCCACCAGGTCGGCGACCGAGGAGAAGACGTACAGGTCCTCGTCCTTACCCAGGAACGCCTCCCACTCGTCGCCGGCGTCGCGCCAGCGGGGTGCCCACACGGTGTAGCGGTCACCGTCGGACAGGCTCAGGCGGATGGGCACGAGGTCAGCAGCCATGCGGCACACAATAGCGACGGCCACCGAACGTGCCCGCCGTCGGGAGCACCTAGCCCCAGATATCGGTGATCGGCGGCGCGCTGGCCGCGTATCCGGTTTTGGGCAGCCCGTACATCTGCTCGATGGTGGAGAGCACGTTGTAATGGTTGATCTGTTCGTTGTAGTTGCCGGGGCGGACGTGCGCGCCGTAAAGGATCGTCGGGATCTGGTTGCGACCGCCGTTATCGTCCTCGTCCCACGTCACGATCAGCAGGCTGTTGTTGGCCGTCGCCCAGGTGGCGTAGCCCGACAGTTGGCGGTTCAGCCAGGTGTCGGCTTGCGCGATCGAGCCGTCGTGCATGTTGTCGTCGTTGTTGGGGATGACGAACGACACGGTGGGCAGGCCGGCGTAGTTGCCCATCGGGAACGCGGAGAACGGCTGAGAGTCCGCCGGCGGCACGTTGGTGAAGTTGGCCCAGGGCACATGCTTGCGCGCGTACTTGCCGGCGGTGCACGCCGGCGAGCCGACCGCGGGCAGGCCTTCGGCGAAGCCGACGAACGTGTAGCCCGCGGCCAGCAATTCGGAACCCAGGTTGGGCGCGGCGCCGCCGTTGACCGGGCACAGGTCCCTGGTCACCCCGAAGGTGTTGCCGGCGAACAGCGCCAGGTAATTCGGTTCGCTGGGGTGTGTTTCGGCGAACGACTGGACCATGTTGGCGCCGCCCGCGGCCAGCGCGGTAATGAAGGGCGCCGACTTGTTGCCGATGATGCTGGCCTCGGAGCGGTTCTCCTCCACCACGATCACGATGTGTGCCGGCTGCGGAATGGCCGTGGCGACAAGGCCGATCCGCCCGGCCAGTGGGCTGGCCGCCAGCCCCACCAAGGCCACCGCGCCGAGCAGCCGCAAGACTCGAAATGCCCTGCCCGTCAACCCGGTTGAACCGGTGATTCCGCTCAGCACCACGGGAGCATATTGGTGGACCCGGCATGCCGACGGCGGCGACGCGGGCGGTTTCAGTGGGGCGTTAACGAATTGCGGCCGGATCGTTATATAGGGTCGAACACCGTGGAGGTGCGCATTGTCGATCACCCGCTGGCGGTCGCCCGGCTGACGACGATGCGCGACGAACGCACCGACAACGACGGTTTCCGGGCGGCGTTGCGTGATCTGACCGCGATGCTGGTCTACGAGGCCACCCGGGACGCCCCCCGGGAGACCTTCCCGATCCGCACGCCGCTGGCCGAGACGTTGGGCGTGCGACTGGCCAAGCCGCCCCTGCTGGTGCCGGTGCTGCGGGCCGGACTGGGCATGGTCGATCAGGCGCTTGCGCTCTTGCCGCGGGCGCGAGTCGGATTCGTCGGCGTGGCGCGCAACGAGGAAACCCATCAGGCGAGTGCGTATTTCGAGTCGCTGCCCGACGAGCTGACCGGCGTGCCGGTGCTGGTCCTGGATCCGATGCTGGCCACGGGCGGGTCGTTGAAACACAGCGTCGGTCTGCTGCTGCAGCGCGGCGCTACCGATATCACGGCGTTGTGCGTGGTGGCGGCGCCCGAAGGCGTTGCCGCGCTTGAGAAAGCGGCGCCCGATGCGCGGCTTTTCACCGTGGCGGTCGACGACGGACTCAACGAGAACGCTTATATCGTGCCGGGTCTCGGCGATGCGGGCGACCGCCAATACGGGCCGCGCTAGCCCGCTACCAGCTCCGCGCCGCCGACACCAGCTCGTCGCGCAACGCGCCGGCCCGCTGCCGGGCATGCGGCAGGCCGCCGGTCACCGCGCAGCGAACCTCGATGTAGCACTTCAGCTTCGGCTCGGTCCCGGAAGGCCGCACGACCAGCCTGACCGACGTGTCGTCGTCACCGCCGGTGAAGATCAGCGCGTCGGTGATGTCGGTGACGGTGACGGTGAACCCGGCCAGCCTTTCCGGTGGCGTCGCCCGCAGCCGCCGCATCAGTGCGGCGGCCTCGGCGGCATCGGCAACCCGCCGCGACACCGCCGCCACGTCGTGCACCCCGTACCGTCGGGCGAGCTCATCGAGCGCGTCGGCCACCGAGCGCCCCCGCTGTTTGTGCGCGGCCACCAGATCGCACACCAGCACCGCGGCGCTGATGCCGTCCTTGTCGCGCACGGCGTCCGGGTCGACGCAGTGCCCGATCGCCTCCTCGTAGGCGTACACCAGGATGCCGCCGGGCACGTTCGCGTCGGCGCGCGCCAGCCACTTGAAGCCGGTGGGGGTTTCGACGTGGGTGGCTCCGTAGTCACGGGCGATCGCCGCCAGCATCCGCGACGACACCACGGTGCTGGCCACCACCGCCGTTTCGGGATCGGCGACCCGCGACAAGATGTAATCACCCAGCAGCCAACCGGTTTCGTCTCCGGACAACATCCGCCATCCCGACCCGGTGGGGATGCCGACCGCGCATCGGTCGGCGTCGGGATCCAGCGCGATCGCGACGTCGGCCGTGACGTCCGCGGCCAGGGCGAGCAGCGCGTCGGTGGCGCCGGGCTCCTCGGGATTGGGGAAGGCGACGGTGGGGAAGTCGGGGTCCGGCGCGAACTGGGCACCCACGGTGTGCACCTGCTCAAAGCCGGCGCGTTGCAGTGCTTCCACGGCCACGGTGCCGCCCACCCCGTGCAGCGGGGTCAGGGCCAACCGCACCGAACCGGCGCCGCGCCGCACCCCGGCGGCCCGCTCGACGTAGCGCTCGACCAGATCGGTGACCGCGGGCGCCACGGGCGCGCGGTCGATTTCGTCGGCCGGGGGAGCGGCGGCCATCGCGGCCTCGATCTCGCGGTCGGTGGGGGAGACGATCTGGATGCCGCCGTCGGCGTAGACCTTGTAGCCGTTGTCCGTCGGCGGGTTGTGCGACGCGGTGATCTGTATGCCGGCGGCGGCGCCGGTGTGGCGCACCGCGAACGCGACCACCGGAGTCGGCACCGGCCCGGGCAGCAGCGTCACCGAGAAGCCTTGGGCGGCAAGCACTTCGGCGGTCACTGTGGCGAAAACGGCGGAGCCGCGCCGGGAGTCACGCCCGACGATCACCGGCGAGCCGGCCAGGCCGCGCGCGCCCAGCACCTGCGCCACCGCCCAGGTGGCGCGCGACACCACCGCCACGTTCATGGCGTCGGGGCCGGCGCGCACCGGACCGCGCAGGCCGGCGGTGCCGAACGTGAGCGGGTGGGCGAATCGCGCGGCGAGTTCGTCGGGACCGCACGCGGCGAGCTCGGCGGCCGTCGCCGGGTCGGGGTCGTGCGCGATCCACTCTGCCGCGGCGATCGCAAGCCCGGCGAGGCCGGGGGCCGCGGGTCGCCGCCATTGGTCGGGCGTCATCGGCTCAGAATCGGGCTACGACGTCGGCGAGCAGCGCGCCCATCCGGCTCGCCGACGCGGCGCCGGCGGCGAGCACCTCGGCGTGGCTCAGCGGCTGTCCGCCGATCCCGGCGGCCAGGTTGGTCACCAGCGACAGCCCCAGCACGTCGGCGCCGGCCGCCCTGGCCGCGATGGTCTCGTGCACGGTCGACATGCCGACCAGGTCGGCGCCCAGCGTCCGAAGCATGCGCACCTCGGCCGGCGTCTCGTAATGCGGTCCCGGCATTCCGGCGTAGACGCCCTCGGTCAGCCCGGGGTCGACCTGGCGGGCGAGGCTTCGCAGCCGCGGCGCGTAGGCGTCGGTCAGGTCCACGAACTGCGGGCCGACCAAGGGCGAACGCGCGGTCAGGTTGAGGTGATCGCTGATCAGCACCGGCTGCCCCACCGCCATGTCGGGCCGCAGGCCACCGGCCGCATTGGTGAGCACGACGATGCGGGCCCCCGCCGCGCAGGCCGCCCGCACCGGGTGCACGACGTGGCAAAGGTCGTGGCCCTCATAGGCGTGCACGCGACCGACCAGCACCAGCACCCGGCGCTCGCCGATGCGCGTCGACATCAGCTCGCCGGTGTGCCCGACCGCGGTTGGCGGCGCGAACCCGGGCACGTCCGCCTGGGGCAGCACGGCGGTCGGGGAGCCGAGCGCGGCGACCGCCGGGCGCCATCCCGAGCCGAGCACGATGGCGACGTCGTGCTCACCGACGCCGGTGCGCTCCTCGATGACCTGCGCGGCCCGCCGCGCCAGTTCGCCGGGGTCGAACGCGGGGTGGCTCACAGTCGGCGAGCCTAGCGCCGCGATCGTGCGTTGAGGAATATGTGAAAATCTGCCGCATGAATCTTCGTAGGTGGGCGGGTGTCGGCCTGGCCGTCGCCGTGGCGGTGTCGGTGTTTTCGATCACGAGCGGCCGGGCGCCGACGGCGCGGGCCGACGGATGTCCCGACGTTCAGCTCGTCTTCGCCCGCGGTACCGCCGAGCCGCCCGGCCTGGGGGTCGCCGGGGATGCGCTGTTGGCCGCGCTGCAGCCCGCGCTCGGCTCGCGCAGCGTCGACGCGTACGCGGTGAACTATCCGGCGAGTTACAACTTCCTGCAGACCGCCGACGCCGCCAACGACGCACGCGACCACATCGCCCAGATGGCCGACCAGTGCCCGGCGACGCGGCTGGTGCTGGGCGGCTTCTCGCAGGGCGCCGCCGCGGTCTCGATGCTGGCCGGGGTGCCGCCGCTGGGTGCGCGCGTCGGCAACTTCGGGTCGGCTCCCGCGCTGGATCCCGGCCTGGCGAACAAGGTTGCGGCGGTGGCGGTGTTCGGCAATCCCGGCAACCGCTTCAACACGCCCCTGTCGACGACTGGCCAGTTCGCCGGCCGCGCCATCGACATCTGCGGCGAGGGTGATCCGGTGTGCGTCGTCGGCGGCCGCGACCGGGACGCGCACCACGATTACGGTGTGCCGCCCTATCCGGGGCAGGCGGCGGGATTCATCGCCGGACTGGTGTAGCCCGGGCCCTAAGGTCGCGGTGGGATACTGCGAGAATGCCCGCATTGGACAACGTCGAGGATGTCGTGCGGCGACGTGACTCCGACCTGGTTGAGCTGTCCCACGCCATCCACGCCGAGCCCGAGCTGGCGTTCGCCGAGCATCGCAGCTGCGCCAAGGCCCAGGCGCTGGTCGCCGAGCGCGGTTTCGCGATCACCGCGTCCGCCGGTGGCCTGGACACGGCTTTTCGCGCCGACTTCGGCAGCGGGCCGCTGACCATCGGGGTATGCGCCGAATACGACGCACTGCCCGAGATCGGGCACGCCTGCGGCCACAACATCATCGCGGCGTCGGCGGTGGGCACGGCGCTGGCGCTGGCCGAGGTGGCCGACGATTTGGGCCTGCGGGTGGCGCTGATCGGCACCCCCGCCGAGGAGGCGGGCGGCGGCAAGGCGCTGCTGCTGCGGGCCGGGGTGTTCGACGACATCGCGGCGGCGGTGATGCTGCATCCCGGGCCGGCCGACATCGCCGCGGCCCGCTCGCTGGCCCTGTCCGAGGCGGTGGTGCACTACCGTGGCAAAGAATCCCATGCTGCCGTCGCGCCGCATCTGGGGGTCAACGCCGCCGACGCCGTGACCCTCGCGCAGGTGGCCGTGGGGCTGTTGCGGCAGCAGCTGGCCCCGGGCCAGCTGGTGCACGGGATCGTCACCGACGGCGGGCAGGCGGTCAACGTCATCCCCGGCCACGCGACGGTGCAGTATGCGATGCGGGCGATCGAATCGGATTCGCTGAGACAGCTGGAGGGCAGGATGTACGCGTGCTTCGCCGCGGGCGCACTGGCCACCGGCTGCGAATACGAAATCGACAACCCGGCCCCCGCGTACGACGAACTCACGCCCGACGAATGGCTGGCCGACACCTTCCGCGAGGAGATGCGCCGGCTCGGGCGCGAGCCGGTGGCCCGCGAGTTCGAAGCCGCGCTGCCGATGGGCAGCACCGACATGGGCAACGTGACCCAGGTGCTCCCGGGGATCCATCCGGTGGTCGGCGTCGACGCCGGGGGTGCCACGGTGCACCAACGCGCGTTCACCGCCGCCGCCGCCAGCCCCAGCGCCGACCGCGCCGTCGTCGAAGGTGCGATCATGCTGGCCCGCACGGTGGTTCAGCTGGCCCAGACCCCCGCCGAACGCGACCGCGTGCTGGCGGCCCACGAGCGCAGACTCCGCGGGGCGCACGCATGAGCCTCGCCGGCGCCGCCACCTCCTGGCTGGCCGCACACCACGACGACCTGGTCGAATGGCGCCGGCACATCCACCGCTACCCCGAACTGGGCCGGCAGGAGTACGCCACCACCCAGTTCGTCGCCGAGCGGTTGGCCGACGCGGGGCTCAACCCCAAGGTGCTGCCCGGTGGCACGGGTCTGGTCTGCGACCTCGGCCCCGAACACGAGCCGAGGATCGCGCTGCGGGCCGACATGGACGCGCTGCCCATGGCCGAGCGGACCGGCGCGCCGTACACCTCCACCATGCCCAACGTCGCGCACGCCTGCGGGCATGACGCCCACACCGCGATCCTGCTCGGCACCGCGCTGACCCTGGCGTCGGTGCCGGAGCTGCCGGTCGGGGTGCGGCTGATCTTCCAGGCGGCCGAGGAGCTGATGCCCGGCGGCGCGATCGACGCCATCGCCGCCGGCGCGATCACCGGGGTGTCGCGGATCTTCGCCCTGCATTGCGACCCCCGGCTGCAGGTCGGCCAGATCGCGGTCCGGCACGGCCCCATCACGTCGGCGGCCGACCAGATCGAGATCACCCTGCATTCCCCGGGCGGGCACACGTCCCGTCCACACCTGACCGCCGACCTGGTCTACGGGCTCGGCACGCTGATCACCGGACTGCCCGGGGTGCTGTCCCGCCGCATCGACCCACGCAACGGCACCGTGCTGGTGTGGGGTGCGGTCAACGCGGGGGTGGCCGCCAACGCCATTCCCCAGACCGGGGTGCTCGGTGGCACGGTCCGCACCGCGAGCCGGCAGACCTGGGTGGGCCTCGAGGAGATCATTCGCGAGACGGTGTCTTCGCTGCTGGTACCGCTGGGCATCGAGCACACGCTGCAATACCGGCGCGGTGTCCCACCGGTGGTCAACGAGGATCTCTCGACACGCATCCTCACCCACGCGATCGAGGCCATCGGCCCGGACGCGCTGGCCGATACCCGCCAGTCCGGCGGCGGTGAGGACTTCTCCTGGTACCTCGAGGAGATTCCCGGCGCGATGGCGCGCTTGGGCGTGTGGTCGGGCCAGGGGCCGCAGCTGGACCTGCACCAGCCGACGTTCGACCTCGACGAGCGTGCCCTGGCGATCGGGCTGCGCGTGCTGGTCAACATCGTCGAGCAGTCGGCCGCGTTCTGACCGCGAGCGTGCGTGTCTGTGCAGCGACACGCCGCGTTGGCTGGCATTCTCCGCACGCTCGGCGGTGTTCACAGGGGTGATTTGTGAGCAGTCCGCGGTGCCCCGACGATGGCCGGCATGTGTTCAGAGCTCAGCCGGCTGCTGGAGGTCCAAGGCGGGGTGGTCACCTCCGCTCAGGCATTGACATTCCTCACCCGCCGGTCGTTGGAGGTGCGCCTGAAATGTGGCGAGCTGCAAAAGATTTGGTATGGCATCTACGGCCGCGGCGAGGTGACCACGGCATTGCGTCTGCGCGGCCTTGACTTGGCGGCGGGTACGACGGTCGCGGCGTGCATGGGTACTGCCGCCGCTGTCCATGGCTTTGACACCGAACGCACCGCCGATCTGCACATCCTGAATCCCATCGGCCGGCAATTGCGGTCGACGGAGGGCCTGACGGTGCACCGGCGCGCCGGCGCGCCGTTGACCTTGGTTGCGGGTCGGCCGGCGACCACCCCCGCCTGGACGGCGATCGAGGTCGCGCGCGCCTTGAACCGGCCGCGGGCACTGGCGACCTTGGACGCCGCGCTGCGCAGCGGCACGTGTGACCGCGGTCAACTGCAGCGCGCGGCCAGGAGACAGTGCGGCCGTCGCGGCATCGCGGCGGTACGCGACCTGCTCGATGTGGCCTCCCCGCTGGCGGAGTCACCGATGGAAAGCGAGACCCGGTTGGTCATGATCGACGGTGGCCTGCCGCCGCCCGTCCTGCAATACGAGCTGGTGGACCCGCAGGGTTGCACCTGGCGGCTCGACTTCGCTTGGCCCGAGCTTCGCGTCGGCGCAGAGTACGACGGACTCGACTGGCACAGCGGGCCTGACGCGTTTCTCAGGGACCGCCGCCGCGTGTCCGCGCTCCAGCAGCTGGGCTGGTTGATAGTGCCCATCATCGCCGGGGATGTCAGATATCGGCCCGGCGAACTCGTCCGCCGCCTCGAGACGCATCTACGACGGGCGGCGTGAGGGTGCGCAGAATGCCGGTTGCAGCGGCGTGTCGTCGTACAGACACGCACGCTCGCGGGGGAAGTCCTAGGCGCCGGTCCCCGGGCCGACGTTGTGGGCCGGTCGAGTCCGCAGGTCGTGCACGTAATCCGCTGGCGCCCCGGCGATTTCGGCGGCATCGGCCATCACCCCCAGGTACCGCGCCGACGGCAGGCCGCCCTCCCAGGCGTCGAGCACGTAGAGCCATGCCAGCACGGGGTCGGTGTTGGTGTCCGACGAAATCCGCTCCACCCGGCACCGGATCTTTTTGTGGACGCCGAATTCCGAGCCCTCCCACCGATCCAGGTTGTTCTCGTCGGCCGGGGTCATGTCGTACAGGACGACGAACACCTTGGAATCCGGGTCTTCGACGACGGTGGCCAGCGCGCCCTCCCAGCCGATGTCCTCGCCCCCGAACGTCAATCGCCAGCCGTGCAGCCAGCCCGTTCCGGCCATCGGCGAATGGGGTGCGCGCTTGAGCATCTGCTCAGGATCCATGTTCGACCCGTAGGCGGCGTAGAGCGGCACGGGGAAAGCTTAAACGTCACATGCGCGAGCGGTCTTCTCCCCGAGGGTTTCGCCGCCGCCCCGCGGCGCCGCGTGCGGCGTCGCCGCGCTGCGGCGTCCCCGGTCCCCCCGCTAGGTTGGGGCTGTGGCGACCCGCATCGTGATCCTCGGTGGAGGCCCGGCCGGTTACGAAGCCGCGCTGGTGGCCGCCACCTCCCACCCCGACACCACCCATGTCACCGTGATCGACTCCGAGGGCATCGGCGGCGCCGCCGTGCTCGACGACTGCGTGCCGTCCAAGACCTTCATCGCCTCGACGTGGCTGCGCACCGAGTTGCGCCGGGCGCCGCGGCTGGGATTCGACATCGACATCGACGACGCCAAGATCTCGCTGCCCCGGATCCACGCCCGGGTCAGGCAACTCGCCACGGAGCAGTCGGCCGATATCACCGAACAGCTGCTCGCCGTGGGCGTGCACGTGGTCGCCGGTCGCGGCGAGCTGATCGACCCCACGCCCGGGCTGGCCTGCCACCGCGTCAAGGCGACCGCCGCCGACGGCACCACCAGCGAGCACGAGGCCGACGTCGTGCTCATCGCGACCGGCGCCAGCCCGCGGGTCCTGCCGTCGGCCCGGCCCGACGGCGAGCGCATCCTGACCTGGCGACAGCTCTACAACCTGGAGGCGCTGCCCGAGCACCTCATCGTGGTCGGGTCGGGCGTCACCGGCGCCGAGTTCGTGCACGCCTACACCGAGCTGGGCGTGCCGGTGACGGTGGTCGCCAGCCGGGACCGGGTGCTGCCCTACGAGGACGCCGACGCCGCGTTGGTCCTGGAAGAGGCGTTCTCCGAGCGCGGCGTCCAGCTGGTCAAGAACGCCCGCGCCCAGTCGGTCACCCGCACGCAGGACGGCGTGCTGGTCACCCTGGCCGACGGGCGCACCGTCGAGGGCAGCCACGCCCTGATGACCATCGGGTCGGTCCCCAACACCGGCGGCCTCGGCCTGGACCGGGTCGGCATCGAGCTGGGCCGCGGCGGCTACCTCACCGTGGACCGGGTGTCGCGGACCTCGGTCGCCGGCATCTACGCCGCCGGTGACTGCACCGGCTTGTTGCCGCTGGCCTCGGTGGCCGCCATGCAGGGCCGGATCGCGATGTACCACGCGCTGGGCGAGGGCGTCAGCCCGATCCGGTTGCGCACGGTGGCGGCGACCGTGTTCACCAGGCCCGAGATCGCGGCCGTCGGCGTACCGCAAACGATGATCGACGACGGTTCGGTCTCGGCCCGCACGATCATGCTCCCGCTGCGCACCAACGCGCGGGCCAAGATGTCCGGGCTGCGACAGGGTTTCGTCAAGATGTTCTGCCGCAAGTCCACCGGCGTGGTCATCGGCGGCGTGGTGGTGGCACCGATCGCCTCCGAACTGATCCTGCCGATCGCCGTGGCCGTCCAAAACCGCATCACCGTCAACGAGCTGGCCCAGACGCTCGCCGTCTACCCGTCGTTGTCCGGGTCGATCACCGAGGCCGCTCGTCGGCTGATGGCCCACGACGATCTGGACTAGCCTTGGTTCGACACCGTCCTACTGGCGAGTAACCGACAGGAGTTTCCCGGTGAGGAGTCCTCTGCCGTGAGCAACCCGATACAGGCGCCCCGAAGCGCACAGACCTGGGCTGCTTCCACGTTGGGGCCCCGGCAGCGCGCGCTGGCGTGGGAGCGGCTTGGCGCCGAGCAGTTCGATGTCGTGGTCATCGGCGGCGGCGTGGTGGGCTCCGGGTGCGCGCTGGACGCCGCCACGCGCGGGCTCAAGGTGGCGCTGGTCGAGGCGCGCGATTTCGCGTCGGGCACCTCGAGTCGCTCATCGAAGATGTTCCACGGCGGGCTGCGCTACCTCGAACAGCTGGAATTCGGGCTGGTGCGCGAGGCGCTCTACGAGCGGGAGCTGTCGCTGACCACCCTGGCGCCGCATCTGGTCAAGCCGATGCCGTTCTTGTTTCCACTGACCAACCGCGTGTGGGAACGGCCCTACATCGCCGCGGGCATCTTTCTCTACGACCGCCTCGGCGGCGCGAAATCCGTTCCGGCACAAAAGCATCTGACCCGGGCCGGCGCGTTGCGGCTGTGCCCCGGCCTGAAGCGCAGCTCGTTGGTCGGTGGGATCCGCTACTACGACACCGTCGTCGACGACGCCCGGCACACCATGACCGTCGCCCGCACCGCCGCCCACTACGGCGCGGTGGTGCGAACCTCCACCCAGGTGGTCGCGTTGCTGCGCGAGGGCGACCGGGTGACGGGCGTGCGGGTCCGCGACTCCGAGGACGGCGCCGTCGCCGACGTGCGCGGCCACGTCGTCGTCAATGCGACCGGGGTGTGGACCGATGAGATTCAGGCATTGTCCAAGCAGCGCGGGCGTTTTCAGGTGCGCGCGTCCAAGGGCGTGCACGTGGTGGTGCCGCGCGACCGTGTCGTCAGCGACGTCGCCATCATCCTGCGCACCGAGAAGTCGGTGATGTTCGTCATTCCGTGGGGCACCCACTGGATCATCGGCACCACCGACACCGACTGGAACCTCGACCTGGCCCACCCCGCGGCCACCAAGGCCGACATCGACTACATCCTCGGCACCGTCAACACCGTGCTGGCCACCCCGTTGACGCACGCCGACATCGACGGGGTCTACGCCGGGCTGCGGCCGCTGCTGGCCGGGGAGAGTGAGGAGACCTCCAAACTGTCGCGGGAGCACGCCGTGGCGGTGCCAGCGCCGGGGCTGGTGGCCATCGCCGGCGGCAAATACACCACGTACCGGGTGATGGCGGCCGACGCGGTCGACGCGGCGGCCCAGTTCGTGCCCGCCCGGGTGGCACCGTCCATCACCGAGAAGGTCCGCCTGCTGGGCGCCGACGGCTACTTCGCGCTGGTCAATCAGGCCGAACACGTTGCGGCGCTGCAGGGATTGCACCCGTACCGGGTGCGGCATCTGCTGGACCGCTACGGTTCGCTGATCGGCGACGTGCTGGGTCTGGCTTCCGAAGACGCCGACCTGCTCAGGCCGATCAAGGAAGCGCCGGGCTACCTGAGAGTGGAGGCGCTCTACGCGGTCGTCGCCGAGGGGGCGCTGCACCTGGAGGACATCCTGGCCCGCCGGATGCGCGTCTCCATCGAATACTCGCACCGCGGCGTCGACTGCGCCCGCGAGGTCGCCGACGTCGTCGCCCCCGTGCTGGGCTGGACGGCGGCGGACGTCGACCGTGAGGTGGCGAACTACGCCGCGCGGGTGGAGGCCGAGATCCTGTCGCAGGCCCAGCCCGACGACGTGTCGGCGGACGAGTTGCGGGCGAGCGCCCCCGAGGCGCGCGCCGAGATCCTCGAGCCGGTTCCGCTCAATTGAGACCCGCCCCGCTTCCGGTGCGCGACGGGCTCGGCCCGGCACGGGTGCGCCTGCATGGCGGGTCGGTGATGGCCGAGTTGACGGCCCGGTTCGGCGCGCCGGCGCGTTCGAAGGTGTCGGCCGGGGAGGTGGTTGACGCCGATGGCGCGGTGGTCGACGAGGCCACGGTGCTGCCGGCGGGCGCCAGCGTCTACCTCTATCGCGAACTGCGCGACGAGGTGCCCGTCCCCTTCGAAATCCCGGTGCTTCATCGCGACGCCGACATCGTGGTCGTCGACAAGCCGCACTTTTTGGCCACCATGCCCCGCGGCCGGCACGTGGCGCAGACGGCGCTGGTGCGGCTGCGCCGGGAGCTGGGCACCCCGGAGCTGAGCCCGGCCCACCGGCTCGACCGGCTCACCGCCGGGGTGCTGCTGTTCACCGCGCGCCGCGAGGTGCGCGGTGCCTACCAGACGCTGTTCTCGCGGGGTTTGGTGCGCAAGACGTATCTGGCGCGCGCCGCCGTCGATCCGGCCCTGGCGTTGCCGCGCGTGGTGCGCAGTCGGATCATCAAGCGGCGCGGCGTTTTGCAGGCCGTCTGCGAACCGGGTGCGCCCAACGCGGAGACGCTGGTGGAACTTGTTTCCCCGGAGGGCCTGTACCGGCTGACCCCGCGCACCGGGCGCACCCACCAGCTGCGCGTCCAGATGGCCGCCCTCGGCGTGCCGATCGAAGGGGATCCGTTGTACCCCAACATCATTGACGTGCCGGCCGACGACTTCAGCACGCCGCTGCGGCTGCTGGCGCAGCGCATCGAGTTCGACGATCCGCTGACGGGCGACCGCCGCGAATTCGTCAGCCGGCGACCGGGACCGTGAGTTTCATTGGTCATGCCTCGTCATAGCGGCCGTGTTCCGGCCGTCCCTCAGACGGATTTGGTGACGCCGACGTAGGACAGCACTACGTCGGATTCATCGGTCACCTGGGTAAGAGTCGCGTAGGACCGGATGAACGACTGACCCACGCATCCGTCGATTTTGACGTGGAAGCCTGTGATTATCACCCGGGGATGGGCACCCTTGAACTCTTTCTTGACCACCGGCACCACGAATATGATCCCGGGCTTGAGGCCGACGGTGACCACGCCGTTCATCGGCGCGGTCACCAACGGCACGACTCCCGGCAAACCGGTCAACAGGCCCGTGAATCCCAGGCCAGGGCTGATGCCCTGGCTGCCCGCAATGGTGACGCCGTTGGACGTGCTCATATCGATTCCGCAGCCGATCTCATAACCCACCTCGAGGACGCCGCGAGGCTGTTCCAGTCCTTCCAATGAGGCGACGAATGTTCCGCGAGAAAGGTATTCGCGGGAGGAGACCGCGGTGGTCAACGGCGCCACGGGAACTTGCGACTCGTCCTTCGCGCCGAGGTCTAGGGTCCATCCTTCGGGCGTCGTGAAGGTCACCGGATCGGCCGAGGGCAACCGCCCGTCGTCCGGCGCCGCAGCAGCGGCGGCAGTTTCGGCGTCGGGATCGGCGGTCGCCGGAGGCGCCATGGTCGCTGACACGACGACGCAGCACGCGAGGATCGCGGCACGACGAACGACCACGGCTATCGGCCACACGCGCGATACCGTAAGCGCCTTCCGATTCGGGTCGCGGAATTCGCTGGTCCGCCCGCCAAACTCGTTGTGCGTTCGTAATCGTTATGGGATATGGGTTCGGAATCCTGGGGCGATAGCCGGTGTGAACCAGAAATTCTGCACTCACGTCGTTTGCCAGACCGGTAGAGTCGTTGCAGCTGGTAATCCGGGGGAACGGAAAGAGGGCGGCGATGAAAACTCGCATGTGTGCTCGCGGACTGCTGACCGCAGCGGTGAGTTTCATGGTTCTCTCGGGTGGCACCGGCGTAGCGCACGCGGATTCAGACCCTTTTGTGCCCGCGGGACCGGGGATAATCGATCAAATAGTGACGTCCACTCCAGGACTGTCTGTGGATCCGAACGACGAAGGCGGTCCATCGGTGGGCTCGGACGCCGTCGGAATGTCTTGCGAAAACCAATTCGTGCGGTGCCGGTAAGCAGATCGCCGGGACGAATAGCACTCAGCGCTGATCGGGGGCCGCGACGGCGGTGCCGATCGGGTCATCGAGGTGGTCCGCGGTGGTCGGTGACCGTCTAGATCGCCTCCGGCCGGCTGCCTTCAAAGGGCCCGACACCTGCTAATACTTTGGTTACCCTAACGTCACGGGTATATCGTTCCTGATATCCGGGACTCGAAGGGGAAGGATTCGGGCGGCACCCTGGGGGTGGATGCGTAATGTTTCCGGTCTCTTTGCAAACTAGTAATCGAAATTTTCCGGCCGCGTACTCGGCGTAGACAATGTGAGATGTGATGGACCTATTCGCGCCCCCCGAGGTCACCTCGACGCTGATCCACTCCGGGCCAGGAGCGGGTTCTCTGATCGAGGCCGCCGGCGCGTGGCAAAGTCTGGGCGTCGAGTTGGAAAACTCGGTCGCCGTGTACGCGTCGGTACTGTCGTCGTTGATCGAGTCGTGGGACGGTTCGTCCTCGATGGCGATGCTGCAGGCCGTGCAGCCCTACCTCATCTGGCTGCGTGAGACCGCGCAGCAGGCCCAGCAAATGGCCACCTCGGCAGAGTCCGCGGCGGGGGCTTTCACCGCCGTCCAATCGACGGTGGTCCATCCCTCGGTGGTAACCGCCAACCGGACGCGGCTGGCACAACTGCTGGCCACCAACGGGTTCGGACAGAACACCGCGGCGATCGCCGAGACCGAAAGCCAGTACCAAACCATGTGGGCGAACAATTCGGCGGCGATGACCAGGTATCAGGCTGCCTCGACGCAGGCCACCGCGCTGCCGCAGTTCAATTCGCCGCTGTCCATCACCAATCCGACGGGGACGGCCACCCAACAGGCGGCGGTGTCTAATTCCCTGCTCAACGCTCCGGTCTCAAGCACGGGGAACATAATTGACGCGCTCGGCGTCACCCCCTTCGATCCCAACTCCGGTTGGTTCAGCTACTTCAGCACCTGGGGAAACCAGTTCATCTCGTCCGGCTTCCCCATCAACATGCTCAGCTACCTGGCCCAGAACTCCTCTGCTCAGGCGCTGCAAGGGGTGGGCAGCGACATCGGCCTGGGGCTCTCGGAGGGCGAGGGGGCGCTGGCGTCGTCGGTGACCAGGCTGGCCAGCGCCTTGCAAGGCGCACCGGGGGGCGCAGCCAGCGCGGCGATGGGTGTCGGAGTCTCGCTGGGCAAGCTGACCGCCCCGCCCGCGGTGGTGGGACTGCTACCGGCGACGCAAACGCCGGTGCAACTCGCTTCGTCGGTGTCGCCGCTGCCGGCCGAGACCGGGCTCTCCGGGATGCCGCTGATGCCGTTGATGGCACCGCCGACCAACTCGGCGGGCAGCGGTTGGCGCAAGAGGAAGCAGCAGAAGTTCGAGGACCTTGAATACGGGGCGGACCTCGCGAAGAAGGTGATACACCGACCGCCCAGCGGGGGATGAGAGCCGATGACGGTGCCTCACCACTCCGGAAGCCGCATTTCGCCGCCGGATAGGTCAATCGCGACGCAAATGCCCTGCCGCGCAAGCGCGGCGGTTCACGCGTGTCCTGTCTCGTTGGGCCCGACGTGATTGATTTCGGGCTGCTGCCGCCCGAGATCACCTCGGCGCTGATCCACTCCGGACCCGGTGCCTGGTCAATGATCGGAGCCGCCGGCGCGTGGCAGGAGCTCAGCGCCGAATTGGAGGAAGCCGCAAGCGGCTATGCCTCCGAGTTGGCGTCGCTGACCGGGACCTGGCGCGGTCCGTCCTCGATGACGATGGCCCAGGCGTTCGAGCCTTACCTCGTCTGGTTGCGCGCCACCGCGGCGCAATGCCAGGAAATCGCCGCATCGGTCGAAACCGTCACGGCCGCATTTGAATTGACCCACTGGACGGTGGTGCATCCCGCCGTCGTCGCAGCCAACCGGGTGCGGTTGGCGCTCTTGCTGGCCACCAACTTCTTCGGGATCAACGCTCCGGCCATTGCCGAAACCGAAGCCGAGTACAACGCCATGTGGGTCAACAACTCGACGGCGATGTATCGGTACGGCGCGACGTCGCTGAACGCCGTCAGGCTGTCCCAATTCTCCTCACCGCCGCCGGTTGCCAACCCCTCGGCGGTCACCACCCAGGCCACGACGGTGCCAGCAGCCAACGCTCTGGCCGCCTCTTCCAACACGGGGTCGGTACTCGACGCGCTGGGCGTCACCCCCTTCGACCCCAACAAGGGCTGGTTCGGATATTTCAGCACCTGGGGCAACCAATTCACCGCCGGCGGCTTCCCCGTCAACATGCTCAGTTACATTGCGCAACTGAATGCGGCCCACGCGCTTCAAGGTGTTGGGGCCGACATCGGCCAGGGCCTGGCGGAGGGCACCACCGCGTTGGCGTCGGCGGAAGCAAGGTTGGCGAGCGCACTCGGCGCCGGGGCCTTGGCGCCTCGGGGGGCGCTGGGTGTCTCCGTGTTGGTGGGCAAGCTGAGCATGCCGCCCGCCGTGGTGGGGATGTTTCCCGGCGCGCAGCCGCCGGTGCAGCTCGCCTCGACGGTGTCCGCGCTTCCGTCGGGGGCGGCCCAGGCGCGCGGTCTCCCGATGGTCCCGGTGCGCCCGCCGGTGGGCGGCAAGGGTAGTGGCCGGGGCGACGGTCGAGACTACGACGTCGAATACGGCGCGGAGCTTCCCGGCACGGTCATGAATCGACCGCCGTCAGCGGGATAGCTTGTGCGCCAAGGCCTGACGGCTCTCCGGTGCTCGTGGACCGGGTTGGTCCTCGGCCAGGGTGAAGTAGCTTTCCTCCTCCTGCAGGAAATGCAGGCGTAGCAGGGCGTGCAGCCCGTAGAGGCACGCGAGCAGGTCGTCGACCTGGTCGGGGCCGATCGCGCCGCTGCTTCGGGCCAATGTCAGGTGGGCGCCGATCCGGTCGGAGATTCGTTGGATTTCCGCGTGGGTTCGGCTCATCGGGGCGGTCGCTTCACTGGTGCCCAGCGGGTGGGCCAGCGCGGGATAGAGCTGCGTCTCCTCGGCCCGTTCGTGCGGGATGATCCGCTCGGTGAGCACGGTGTGCGCCTGGCCGACCGCCTCCAGGGCGGCCTGATCGGGCGCGGCGGCCAACCGGTCGGCGGCGTCGCGCAACAGATCCACGGCGTCGCGCAGCTCGTCGTGTTCTGCGTCGAAGCGCCGCAACATCTGTTCGGTCGGTGCCGGGAGGTCGACCTCGATGTCGGGATTGCCGCGCAGGGCGCGCAGCGCGTTGATTATCACGGCGACGTCGATGCCCTCCTGCACCAGCGCACCGACGGCCGGCGGGAGCCATCCCGACGGCGGCGACGGCCATCGCGGCCAGCGACAGGCCCATGCCGACGACCGCGCTCTGCACGGCGATGCGCCGTGACCAGCGGGCGATGTCCATCGCATCGGCGAGCCGCTCCAGTCGATCGGTGGTCAACACGATGCCGGCGGCCTCCGAGGACGCGGTGGCACCCCGGGCGCCCATCGCCACGCCGACGCTGGCCGCGGCCAGCGCGGGTGCGTCGTTGACCCCGTCGCCGACCATCACGGTTACCGCGCGGTCCTTCTCGGCGCGCACGGCGGCCACCTTGTCGGCCGGACTCTGTTCCGCGTACACCTCGTCCAAACCCAGCACGGCCGCGACCTCGCGGGCCGGCTCGGCGCGGTCTCCGGTCAGCATGACCAATCGGTTCAGCCCCGCGTCGCGCAACCGGCGCACGGTGCGCGGTGCGTGGCGCCGCAGCGGGTCGCGCAGCAACACCGCGCCCGTAGGCCGCTCGTCGACGCAGACCCAAGCGATCGCAGCGCCGTCGAGCAGGGCCCGATTCACCACCGCGCGGGCCCATTCCGCGTTCGACGGTGTCGTGCAAGAGTTTGCCGACGTGAATCCGGTGACCGTCCAGGGTGGCGGTGACGCCGCGGCCGGGTTCCTCGACCACCTCGGTGGGTAGCGACAGGGACAGGCCGCGGGCCCGCGCCGCGGTGACGATCGCCTCGGCCAGCACATGCGGGGACATCTGATCCACCGAGGCCGCCATCCGCAGGATCTCGATCGCGTCGCGGCCGGGCGCGGCGGCGACGTCGATGACGACGGGGCGCCCCATGGTCAGGGTGCCGGTCTTGTCCATCACCAAAGTGGTTGCGTGGCCGAGGTTTTCCAGGGCGCCGCCGCCACGGATCACCACACCGCGACGCGACGCCCGCGACAGCCCGGACACGATGGCGACCGGCGCCGCGAGCAACAGCGGGCACGGGGTCGCCACCACCAGCACCGCCACCGCCCGCACCGGTGACCCGCTGGCCAGCCAGGCCGCCCCGGCCACCAACAGCGTCAATGGCAGGAACCATGCCGCGTACCGGTCGGCCAGCCGCACCAACGGCGCGTTCTCCGCCCCGGCTTCGGCGGCCAGGCGGACGATCTGTGCGTAGGTGCTGTCGGCGGCGGTGGCCGTGGCCGTCATCTCGAAGGCGCTGCCCGCGTTGACCACGCCGCTGCGCACCGGTTCGCCGTCGCCGCGCTCCACCTGCAGCGGTTCTCCGGTCAGGACCGATTCATCCAGCACCGCGACGGCACCGGAAATGCGCCCGTCGACGGGTACCACCTCGCCCGGGCCGACCACCAGCAGATCGTCGACGGCCACGTCCGCCAGCGCGATGACGCCCACCGCCGACCCGACGCGGCGGCGGGCGAACCGCGGCGCGTGTTCCAGCAGCGCCCGCAGGTCGTGGGACGCGCGGCGCGCGGCCGCCGCCTCCAGCGCCCGCCCACCGGCCAGCATCACCGCGATCAACGCGCCCGCGAGATACTCGCCCACCAGCAGCGTGCCGACCAGCGACAACACCGCGATCAGATCGACCCCGAACCGGCCCCGCCGCAGCGCCGCCAGCACCCACACCACCGCGGGGACCACCGCCACCACCGTGCCCGCGATCCAGCAGCCGTCGGCAACCCGCGGCGCCCCGGCCAGCCAGGCGATCCCACCGGCCGCCAGCGCGACGAGCGTCACCCCGACAAGGACCGGCTCTACCCACCGAGCGGCCCGCATCCACCGCTCGCGTGCCACAGCATCCATGCGTGTCAGCCTGACCCGACGCTCCCGCGATGGCTAGGGCCGGATGGACGGGGATTGAGGACTCTGGTCACTAGCAGGGGGCCGCGCGTTCCGGTCAGCATGGTGGCGTGAGTGACACCTCTTCCGTCGGCTCGATGCCGATCTCGACCATCACCGGCGACCCCGTGGCCCGTGTCCCCGCCGACGCAACGATCGCCGACGTGGCCAGGGCCATGGTGACCTGCGACGTGGGAGCGATCGCGATCGGCGACGACCCGCGGCCGGTCGCGCTGGTGAGCGAGCGCGACATCGTGCGGGCGGTAGCGGCCGGGCGAAATCCCGCGAACGCTCCGGTCTCCGACGTGGCCAGCACCAAACTGGTGTGGTGTGACGCCGAAGCCTCGATAGACCAGGTCGCCGCCCGGATGATGGACCGCTACATCCGCCACGTGCTGGTGGAGCGCGACGGCGCGCTGCTCGGCATCGTCTCGGCCCGCGACCTGCTGGGCGTCTATACCGATTTCGATTCGTAGCTCCCGGCCGGGAGCCTGGCCGAACTGACGGAGTGGGATCTACCGGTACTTCGGCTTCGGCGGTGCCGGCGACGGGGGCAAAGGTGCTCGGCGGCGCAAGATGAGTTTGCGGATCTCGCTCACCCACAGGACCGTGCTGGCCATGGCCACGCACACCAGCCACTGGCTCGGGGATAGCGGCGTGGTGGTGAAGGCGGCGTTGAGGACGGGCAGCTGAACGACGGCCACCTGCAGCAGCGCCGATAACCCGATCGCCGCCCACAGCCACCCGTTGGCGAAGAACCGGTGGAAGGCGGTTCTGGTTTCCGAGCGGGCGTTGATGGTGTTGAACAGCTGGGCGATCACCAGCACGGTGAAGCCCGCGGTGCGGGCGGTGTCCAGGGAGGACGGCAGCGGCCCGCCGGGCGCGTAAAGGTGGATCGTGATGAGCGTGGCGGCCGCGACGGCCGCGCCGATCACGACGATGTTGTTCCACATTCGCGCATCGATCACCCGGTCCGACTTCGAGCGGGGTGGCCGGCTCATGACGTCCTCGGTCTGGGGGTCCACGCCCAACGCCAGGGCCGGCGCGCCGTCGGTCAGCAGGTTGATCCACAGAATCTGGGTGGCCAGCAGCGGCAGTGCGACGGTATGTCCCTGTGACAGGCCGATCGCCCCGGCCAGCACGACGCCGAAGAAGACGGTGAAGACTTCCCCCATGTTGGAGGAGAGCAGGTAGCGCAGCGACTTCTTGATGTTCGAGAAGATGCCCCGGCCTTCTCGAATGGCCTGGACGATGGTCGCGAAGTTGTCATCGGCGAGGATCATGTTCGCCGCTTCCCTGGCGACTTCGGTGCCGGTGCGGCCCATGGCGATGCCGATGTCGGCCGCTTTCAGCGCGGGCGCATCGTTGATCCCCTCTCCAGTTACGGCGACGACTTCGTGGTCGGCCTGCAGGGCGTCGATGATGCGCTGTTTATCCGCCGGATCGAGCTGGGTGTACTGCGAGTGCAGGCGCACGGTTTCCCGCAGCTGGTCGTCATCCAGGGTGGCGAGTTGAGCGCCGGACACGGCCGATTCGCTGTCTTCGATACCCAGCTGCCGGGCGATGCGCGCCGCCACCCGGGGATGGTCGCCGGTGATCATCACGACCCTGACCCCGGCGCGGCGCGCCTCGGCGATCGCCGCCGCCGCCTCCGGGCGGGGCGGATCGGTGATGCCCACCATGCCCAGGTAGACCAGGTCCCGGTCCGACCGGTAGGCGACCGCCACGGCGTGCAGGGCGTCGAGGGTGAGCCGCTCGGCATCGCTTCGGATCGTGGCCCTTGTCGAGTCGTCGATCCGTGCAAGCCGGTGACCGGCCTGCACACACGTGCAGCGGTCGAGCACGTAGGCGGGGTCACCCGTCGTCACGCCCGCCGGGGTCGGGCGCGGCCCGCCCCCGAGCTTGCTGCGGGCCACCCGGAAGGCCGCGTCGACGGGATCGCCCCGCGTCGACCGCCGGCCGCCGCTCCCGTCGAGGGTGGCCTCGCCGGCGGCGGCGCCCGCGTCGAGCACCAGCGCGGCCTGTCGCCACAGGTCGTCGCGCTCATGCAGCGCCATCCCGCGATGCTCGAGGCGGCCGTCGGGCCGATGTCCGGCGCCGGTGACCGTCACCTCGCCAAGGGGAGTGACGATCCGCACGATCGTCATCTCCCCGGTCGTCAGGGTGCCGGTCTTGCCCGAGCACACCACCGAGGCCGACCCGAGGGTCTCGGCGGCAGACAGCTCCTTGACGACGGCGTTTCGATGGGCCATCCGCCGCATTCCCAGGGCGAGTACGACCGACATGATGGCGGGCAGGCCTTCCGGCACGGCCGCCACAGCGAGCGAGACGCCCAGCAGCACCGCCGTCACCACGTCGTGGGCGCTGTGGATGCCGAAGACCAGCAATATGGTCGCGATCACCACCACGGCGATCACCAGCACGGCGATCCCCAGCAGCCGACCGGCTCGGGCCACCTCACGTTGCAACGGTGTCGCCTCATGGTCGACGGTGCGCACCAGGCCGGCGATCTGACCGGTCTGGGTCGCCATCCCCGTCGCGGTCACCACCGCCCGGCCAACACCGTGGGTGACCGCCGTGCCCTTGAACACCATGCCGGGTCTGTCCCCGAGCGCGGCCGGCTCCGTCAGCGTCCGGACGTCTTTGCGCACCGGTTCACTCAGGCCCGTCAGCGCGGCCTCCGACATCTCCAGCTCCGCGGCCGAGACCAGCCTGGCATCGGCCACCACCGCATCGCCCTCGGCGAGCAACAGCACGTCGCCGGGCACCACCTCACTCGCCGGAACGGTGCGATGCGCCCCGTCCCGGACGACGGTCGCCGAGGGTGCCGCCATTCGCGCCAGCGCGCCGACCGCGCGCTCGGCGCGGGCTTCCTGCGCGTAACCCAGGAGCGCGTTGAGGACGAGAATGACAGCGATCACCACCGCGTCGACGGGCCAGCCGCCGGCCCCCTCGACGACCCAGACCGCGAGCGAGGCGATCAGCGCGGCCAGCAGCAGGTAGATCAGGGGGCTGCGAAACTGCGCCAGCAGCTTTCTCCAGGCCGGCGCCGGCGGAACGCTCTCGATATCGTTGCCGCCCGCCACGACGAGCCGGCGGGCGGCTTCGACCGCTGTCAAGCCGAATTCGGGGTCGGTGCGCAGCTTCTCGACGACGACGGTGGCGTCCAGGAGCGCGGGGTCGGGGTCGAGCAGTGCGGCGTCCACCGAGCGCGCTCAACAGCTCAGCGGTGGCTCGTCGGCAGCGGCGACCGGGCTTCTCTGCGCGACTCCAACATGCGGTTGCGAACGATGTGTTCGACGAGGATGGGCACGAAGGTCTGGACGGGTGCCTCGACGAACTGCTCGGCGGCCTCTTCCGACCAGCGTTTGATCTGAGCGGTCCGTTGCTCGTCACCCAGCCCTTCATGGCGGGCCAGCTTGTCGGCGACGTCGGCCACGGATCGTGCCACCGTTGACCGGCTGTGCGGCGGCACCCCGTCGTCGGCGGGCAGGCGCGCCTGGTCCAACGCTTGCCGGGCGACCTCTTCGCCGGCGTCCGGGCGGATGACCTGCAGGGTGAGGTGGTGGCCGTCTGCACCGATCAGGATGACGCTGGCCGGCTCGTCGCTGGTGAACGCCAGCAATTCGACCGGGTGGCCGCCGATCTGTACCAGCGGAGGGGTCTCTTCCCAGCCATTGCGGCGGTAGCCCACCATCACCACCGGGCCGAGCCGTTCGGACACCGACGCCAGCAGGCCCGGCAATTCGCCGACCAAGTTCGACGTTCGCGGCCACCATGCCCCGTCGATGTGTTCCGATACGGACCGATACGGCTTGAGCTGTAACCGATTTTCCATTTGCACGCCTCAATCGTGGTGGGCGCGATCGGAACCCGACAGGGTCCGCCGCACCGAAGGGGGGTGACCTTGTGCCCTTTCGTGAGCCGTCGCCGACTCGCCGCCGAGCCAGCGCCGCTGCACGCCCTGCGACGCGCGCAGCAGCAGATCGGGTGCGACCGCCGACAGCGAACTGGCCGCCGTCGCGGCCAACAGCCCCTGACCCCAGGCCAACGGGTCGAGCGGCGTGCAACCGAACAGCTGGCTGAGCCCCGGGGTGCTGACCACCACCGCGAGTGCGCCCAGCGAGCCGACCGACGTCAACACCACCAGCGGGGCGCGCGAGTCGACCAGGGTCTGGGCGAGTTGCGCACCCACCAACGCGACCAGTGCGACGGTCGCCGCGCGGCGCGGCGGGCCGGTCACGCCGGCCATCGCCCAGCCCGCCGTGGCGCCGATGGTGGTCGCGGCACCGCGGATACCGATCGCCCGCCACATCGCCGCCTCGTCGCGGTCGACGTCGGCGGAGCCCGTCTGGGGGCTGACGGCCAACGCGGCGGCCGGCAGCGCGTCGGTCAGCATGTTGACCAACAGCATCTGGCGGGCGTTGAGCACCGAACGCCCGGTCAGGATGGTGGTGATCAGGGCGAAGCTCACCTCGCCGAGGTTGCCCCCCAACAGCATCGACACCGCCGATTGCACGCGCCGCCACAGCTGCTGGCCCTCGTCGAGGGCGTCAAGCAGCCCCTCGATCCGTTCGTCGAGCAGCACCACGTCGGCCGCCGTGCGGGCCGCATCACTGCCCCGCGCCGCCACGCCGATGCCCACGCTGGCCGCCCGGATCGCGGCGGCGTCGTTGACGCCGTCGCCGACCATGGCCGTCACCAGCCCGGCCCGCTCGAGGGTCTGCACCACGTCGATCTTGTGTTCCGGCGTCATCCGCGCGAAGACCACCCGTGATGCCGCCGCGGCGGCCCGCCCGTCGGCGGACAGCGCTTCCCAGTCGCTGCCGGTGATCACCTCATCGGCGGTGACGTCGATTCCCAACTCCCGGGCGATCACCGCCGCGGTCGCCGGGTGATCACCGGTGATCACCCGGACGCCGATGCCACGGTCGCCGAGTTCCTTCAGCACCGCGCGGGCGGCGGGCCGCGGGGTGTCGGCCAGTCCGAGCAGGCCGATCGGGGTGAGTCCGGAGGCGCACAGGGCCTCCAGACGGTCGGGATCGGTCGCCGCGGCCGCGGCTTCGTCCGCGCTGAGTTGCCGCTCGGCCACCGCCAGCACCCGCAGGCCGTTGGCCGCCATCTCGTCGACCAGTCGCGTCAAGTGATGGTCGTCGTGCAGCAACGCCGACGAAAGCACCTCGGGTGAACCCTTGATGGTCAACCGGGTCCCGACGAGCGCGGCCGCGAACGGGCGGCCGGACTGGAACGGCAGGAACGCGTCCCGGGTCAGCCGTTGCGGGCGACAGCCGTCGCCGCGAAGGGCGGGATCGCCGGCGGCCCCGTGTATCGCATCGTCGGTGGCGTGGTCGACTCGGTGGCTGTGCCTGGCGTAGCTGGTGCTCAACGCCGCATCCAGCACCACGCCGGGGGTGTGGCCCGTCATCGGGCGTACCGCCTTGACCTTGAGCCGGTTCTCGCTCAGCGTCCCGGTTTTGTCGAAGCACACCACGTTGAGCCGGGCCAACGCCTCCACCGAGTGGGGGTTGCGGATCAGCACCGATTCGCCGGTGAGCCGGCGGGCGGCGGACAGCTGGGCCAGCGTCGCCACCAGGGGCAAGCCCTCCGGGATGGCGGCGACGATCAGCGTGACCGCGCTGGATACCGCCTCGCGCAACGGCGTGCCGCGCGCCACGCTGAGCAGGCCCACCAGGCCGCCGCTGGCCACGCTGAACGGCAAGGCCCGACGGGTGATATGCCGCAACTGCCGCTGCAGCCCGATCTCCTGCAGCTTCCTCGGGGCCATCGCCAGCGCCCGGCGCATCTCCGACCGCGACCCCACCGCGGTCACCACGGCCACCGCCGTGCCCGCGACCACCGTGGTGCCGGCGTAGAGCATGCAGGTCCGTTCGGCCAGCGGGGCTCCCGGCGTCGGTTCGGTCTGCTTGGCCACCGGCAGCGATTCGCCGGTCAGCGTCGACTCGTCGACTTCCACGTTCGAGGCGTGCAGCAGCCGGGCGTCCGCGGGAACCACCTCGTCGGCGTGGACTTCGATGATGTCGCCCAGCCGTAACCGCTTGGTCGGCACCTTCTCGCGGCGCTGCCCGTCCGCTGCGCCCACCCGCCGTCTCGCCGGCGGATCCTGCACGGCCAGCAGGCGATCCAGGGTGCGTTCGGCGTGCAGCTGCTGCTCGGCCGACAAGGCGGCGTTGACCAGCAGCACACTGCCCACCAGCACCGCATCCAGCGGAGAGCCAAGCAGGGCGCTGGCCGCCGCGCCGGTGGCCAGCAGCGGGGTGATGGGGTCCGCCAGGTCACCGCGCATCTCGTCGGAGAAATCGCGGACGACTCCCCACGACGCCACGCTCGCGTCGTGCAGCGCGCGCACCGGCGGTAACTGCTGCCACCACACGGCCGTCTCCTCGCGGGCCTCCTCGGCCGGGCGGGGCAACAGCCGTTGGACCTCGGCGACCGGCAACGCGTGCCAGTCGTGGCTGGTTTCGGGCTCGGGCAGCGCATCCCGGAGGGTCTTCACGGCCGCCCGGTACCCGAACCACAGGCTGGCGACCATGCCGGCATTCACCGAGGCCGAACTTCGTCCGGGCACCCCGGGAATCAGCATCAACGCGCCGATCGCCGAAGCCGAGGCGGACAACCGGACGGCACCGTCGGTGGCGGCGCGCGCGGCGGGCAGCGCGTGCAACACCCGCCAGGCGCCGGTCAGATCTTTCGCGATCACGTCGGCGGCCCAGGGCGGGGAATGACCGGGCCGCAGCAAGCCGATCGTCACGTCGGACCGGTGCCCGGCCCGCATGTCCGACGTGGTCAACAGCGCCACGGTCTTCCCGGCGGCCTTCAGTTCCGCGACGGCCGCCGCCACCGCGTAGTCGATCGAGCCGCCCGGCTCGCCCGTGGGATACAGCTGGTCGAAACCCTGTGCCAGGGAACGTAATCCGTCGTCGTCGAGGGAATACACGCGCGGCTTTGAGCGCCGCGCTTCGGTCAGCACCGCCGCCGCGAACGGATCGCGGACCGGGCTGATGAGCGCCGCTCCGACGCGGCCCGCCCCGCGAATATCGGCCAGCGGGTGCCATCCCGGCTCCAGGCCGTCATCGTCAAGTGCGGCCCGAACGGCTTCCCACGCGTGGGCGCGTGCTGAATTGTCCACTCCGAGCACGCGACTGACCGTCAGTTCGTCGGTGTAGAACGCTCGGGGGTCGACCATGATCGCATCAACCCGGTCGAGTGTCCGCAACACACCGGGGCGCAGCACCAGCGCGTCGTGGCGGGTGGAAAGGCCGCGGTTCATGGTGCAACCGAACGCTTCGCGCACGGTGCGCAACGGTTTGGGCACGGCGGCCAGCGCCGCGGCGCCGGCCGCGTCGGGGTTGCCTGTGAGCAGGCCGACCGCGGCGGCGGCACCGATGCCGGCCATACCGATGCGGTTGGCGTAGCGTTCCGCTGGCCCGTCCGGCGGAGCCGGGTTGCCGATTGGCGCCGCGACCGCATCGTCGGACACCGGCCGGCCGGCCAGCTCGGGCTCGTGCCGGATCCACGCCAGCCTGCCGTTCCACGCCTCGGCGGCCAGCATGGTGCGGATGGCGGCCTCGGCGATCGCCGCCGTCGGTGACAGCGTCAAGGCGGCGGTGGTGGCGTTGACGATGCCGAACAACACATCGGTGCCCTCGGGCCCGAGGCGTCGATTCAACTCTCGACGCAACCGCGGCAGGTGGTCGGCGACGGTCGGCGGCACTGCCACCAAGTCGGGCAGTCGGGGCAGCCGCAGCAGGCTGCCGGTCAGTGAAAGGCCAAGGCCCACAGAGGCGGCCGTGGCCGCGACCATCCGGCCCATCAGCAGCGCGTCGTCGCCCGGCAGGCTGGCCGGCAGCGGCCTCCCGGCGCGCGTTCGGTCGCGCCGTTCGGCGCCGGCGATGGTCCGGCACAGCTCGGGCACCGAGGGTCCGTCGTCAGCCACGGTGACCACCACCCGCGCCAGGGTGCGGTTGAGGTGGGCCTGCTGCACGCCGGGCATCGCCCGGACGGCCGCCAGCACGTCGGCGGCGATCGCCGAGCCGTGCTCGCCTTCGAGGCCGCGCACTTCGATCCAGCGCCTGGGCCCGTTGCCGCTGACGCGCCGGGCCGGTGGGCCGCCCATCGCCTCGGCCACCGCGCCCGCCGCCGCGCGGGTCAGCGCCGCAACGTCCGGCGTGGTGTGCGCCAACGACCTGCCCATGCTCGCCGCGACATGGCCGCCGAACAGGGCGGTGCCGGCGGCGATCTCGGTGCCCACCACGGCGACGCGCAATGGCGCCATCAGCAGGCCCAGGCCGGGCAGGCTGCGTCGTGTGCTCACCGTGTGTTCTCCCGGCTCAGGCGAATTTCTGCAGTATCCGCGGTGGCAAGGGTAATGGCGGCAGGTTAACGGGCGGGGGCGCGCGGGGGAGGAGCCGTTCAGGCCCTTTTCGGGTGGCTTTCGTCCCTTGTGAAATGCGCTCGCATTGGCCACCGTTGCCCTATGCGAACCGCGTATCACCACCAGCTGGCCGAGCTGACCGTCCAGCTCGGCGAGATGTGCGGTCTGGCCAACCAAGCCATGAGGGGGGCGACCGAAGCCCTGTTAGAGGCCGACCTTGAGGCCGCCGAGCAGGTCATCCGTGAGCACGAGCGGACGGAGGTGATGCGGGCGCGGGCGGAACGAGAATCGTTTGCATTGCTGGCGCTGCAACAACCGGTAGCCGGTGAGTTACGGGCGATCTTCAGCGCCATACAGATCATCGCCGACATCGAACGCATGGGTGCGTTGGCCGTGCATGTCGCCAAGATCGCCCGGCGGGAACACCCGAATCGGGCACTCCCCGACGCAGTCCGCGCGTGTTTCGCCGACATGGCCAAGGTGGCAATTGCGCTGGGCGACAGCGCAAAACAGGTGCTGAGTTCCCACGACCCGCAGCGCGCCGCCCGACTTCGCGAACAAGACGATGCGATGGACGAGCTCTACCGGCATTTGTTCAGCGTGCTGTTGGATCAAGACTGGACGGACAACATTCCCGTCGCCGTGGACGCGGCGTTGCTGGGCCGTTTCTACGAGCGCTTCGCCGACCATGCCGTCGAAGTCGGCCGCCGCGTCATCTTCATGGTCAGCGGCGATCTGCCCGCGCCGGACGAGATATCGACCTACTGAGAGGCGCCGGGTGCGCCGGGCTGACAAGATAGCGTCGTGCAGGGCACACCGAACATCCAGGGCCGCGTCTGGCGCCACGGTAAGCCGCAGGACGACTTCACGTTCGATGACGTCTCGGACTACCTCCGCGAGCCCGACGCCCTGGTTTGGGTTGACCTGTGCGCCCCGGACCACGACGCGTTGTGCGACCTGGCATCCGAACTCGGCCTCAACACCTGGGCCGTCGAAGACGCTGTGGCGGCGGCCGAACGTGTCAAGGCCACCGCCTACGAAACGCACACATTCTTCACCGTCTATGCCGTCAACGTCGCGGCGGACGCCGCCGACGGGCCGCGGCGAACGCTGTCCATGCAGCGGATTTCGGCCTTCGTGCTGCCCCGCGGATTGATCACGGTGCGCCTGACGCCCGACTTCGACATCGCCGCCGTCGCGCGGCGCTGGGAGGAGATCGGTGCCCAACAGTACGGAGTGGGCGCGCTGGTGCACGGGTTGCTCGACGTCGTCGTGGACAGTCATTTCGCCGCGGTGGAGGCCTTGGACGACTGTGTCGAAGCCATCGAAGACGACCTGTTCGACGGCAGGCCCGGCCAGGTGAGCTTTCAGCGCAGGACATTTCAGATGCGACGAGACCTGGTCGGCCTGCGGCGGGTGGCGCTCCCGATGCGGGAGGTCGTCAACTCGATCCAGCACCACCGCCACGAGGTCGGCACCGCCCCGGAACTGGACCCGCTGTACGCCGACCTGTATGACCACGTGCTTCGCGTGTCGGAATGGACGGAGTCGTTGCGCGACATGGTCACAACCATTTTCGAAACCAACCTGTCGCTGCAAGACGCCCGGCTGAACACGATCATGAAGAAGCTGACCGGGTGGGCGGCCATCATCGCGGTCCCCACCGCGATCACGGGCTTCTACGGCCAGAACGTGCCCTACCCGGGCTTCGGCCACCTCGCCGGCTTCCTCGCCAGTACCAGCCTGATCTTCGTCCTGATGGTGGTGATCTACGTGATGTTCAGACGGCGCGACTGGCTATGACCGCTGACCTGCTGCCGGACACTGCGGCCCCGAGCGCGAAGTTCGTCGCCGCCGCCCCCGTCGACGAGGTGCTGCGCCGGTTGGACAGCTCGACCGCCGGGTTGTCCGATGCGGAGGCCGCCGCCCGGCTGGCGCGCTACGGCCCCAACGCGGTGCGGACACACCACGTCAATGTTCTTGCGGTGCTGGGTCGTCAATTGCGCAGCGCGGTGCTCATCTTGCTGGCCGGTACCGCGATCGTCTCGTACTTCCTGGGCGACAGCATTCAGGCGATCATCATCGGCATCATCCTGGCGGCCAGCATCGGGCTGGGCTTCATCAACGAATACCGCGCCGAGCGGGCCGCCGCCGACCTGCATGCCAGCGTGCACCACAACGCCGTGGTGCGCCGCGACGGGGAGTTCGTCGCGCTCGCCGTCACCGCGCTCGTACCGGGCGACGTGATTCGGCTGTCGCTCGGGGAGGCCGTGCCGGCCGATGTCCGGCTGATCGATGTCAGCGGTATGGAATGCAACGAAAGCATCCTGACCGGGGAATCGACCGGATCGGAGAAATCACCGGAGCCGGTGCCGCCCGGAACCGGCCTGGCCGACGCGACCGACCTCGCCTTCATGGGCACCATCGTCAGCGCCGGCGAGGGCACCGGGGTGGTATACGCCACCGGAAGAAAAGCCGAATTCGGGCGAATCGCATCGGCTTTGGATGCACGCCAGCCCGAAACCGACTTCCAGGTGGGGCTGCGCCGGTTCTCCTACCTGCTGCTGCAAGTCGCCGTCGCGCTGATGGTGGTCATCTTGATCAGCAACCTGCTGTTGGCCAAGCCGATCATCGACTCCGTGCTGTTCTCGCTGGCGATCGCGGTCGGTATCACGCCGCAGCTGCTGCCCGCCGTCGTCAGCACCGGCCTGGCCACCGGCGCACGCCAGCTGGCCAAATCCAAGGTGCTCGTCAAGCGGTTGGTGTGCATCGAAGACCTCGGCGACATCGACATCCTGATCACCGACAAGACCGGAACCCTGACCGAGGGCCGGATCCGTCTGGTGGACACGGTCGACCCCGCCGGCGCGCACAGCGACTCGGTCCGCCGGCTGGGGCTGTTGGCCACCGACGTGGACCCGGAAACCGGTGGTGCCAGCGCCAATTCGCTCGACGCTGCGCTCTGGGAGTCGACGCAGTCACAGGAATTGGTGGGCGCCGCGCGCAGGGTTGCGATGCTGCCATTCGACCATCAACGCCGGGCATCGTCGGCACTGGTCGACGACGGCGGAAACCGCCTGCTGGTGGTCAAGGGCGCGCCCGAACAAGTGCTGGCTCACTGCCGGGCCGTCGCGCCGGTGACGGAGGAAACCCTCGCGGCGTTGTTCGCCGCCGGTCGCCGGGTGGTGGCCGTGGCCGCCAAACCGGCGCCGGAGCTGACAACGCTCACCCGGGCGGACGAATGCGATTTGGCGTTGGCGGGATTCCTGGTCTTCGCCGACGAACCCAAGACGGCGGCGCGGCAATCGCTCTCCGAACTGGCCGAGCTGGGCATCGAGCTGAAGATCGCCACCGGGGACAATCCGCGGGTTGCCGAAAAGGTATGCAGCGAACTGGATTTGGCATCAAAGGGTACCATCACCGGCGCGCAGCTCGACGCGCTGGACGACGACGCGTTCGCCGATATCGCGCAGAACAACACCATTTTCGCGCGCATCTCCCCAGAGCAGAAGGCGCGGCTGATCACCGTCCTGCGGCGCAAGGGACGATCGGTCGGCTTCCTGGGCGACGGTGTCAACGACGCGCTGGCCCTGCACGCGGCCGATGTGGGGATCTCGGTCGACAGCGCCACCGACGTGGCCAAGGACGCCGCCGACGTGGTGCTGCTGGAAAAAGACCTGGGCGTGCTGGCCACCGGGGTGGCCGAGGGCCGGCGCATCTTCGCCAACACCATCAAGTACGTGCTGATGGGCACGTCGAGCAATTTCGGCAACATGTTCAGCGCCGCGGCCGCATCGGCACTGTTGCCGTTCCTGCCGATGCTGCCCAGCCAGATCCTGCTCAACAACCTGCTCTACGACTCCTCGCAGCTGGCGATCCCGACCGACCGGGTCGACGCGGCCCAGCTGCAGGCGCCGTCGCATTGGAACGTCGCGTTCATCCGCCGGTTCATGTTGATCTTCGGCCCGATCAGTTCGCTGTTCGACTTCATGACGTTCGGATTGATGCTGGGCGCGCTGCACGCCGGCGCCATCGAGTTCCGTACCGGCTGGTTCGTGGAATCCCTCGCGACGCAGACGCTGATCATCTTCGTGATTCGCACCCGCGAGGTGCCGTTCTTCCGCAGCCGGCCCAGCACGTTGCTGGCCGTCACCGCTGTCAGCGTGGTCGCCGTCGGCACCGGGCTGACGATTTCACCGCTGGCCCGCACCCTGGGTTTCACGCCGCTGCCGTGGCAGTTCTTCGCCGTTTTGGGCGCCTTCGTCGTCTGTTACCTCGTTTTGGTGGAGCTGGGCAAGGTGCTTTTCTACAGCGAGCCGATACGCCTGGTCGGGCAGCCGCACCGCACCCGCGGAAGCGCCCATCGCATCCGGCGACGGGCCGCGCGCTACCACTACATCGAGCAGCGGACGCGGAAGCGGAACTGAGCTTTAGTTGTCGACCAGGACAGCCGGCAGATCCGAAAGGCCTTGCTGGATTCCCCGGTCGACATTGTCCGTCAGGGTCGCGCTGCCCGCCGGAGCCGTCTCCTGGCAACTGCAGCTGAGGGTGCTGAAGGGGCTCGGGTCGGCGTTGGCTGATGCTGCCGTCCAACAAGCAGCGCCGAGAGTGAGCGCAACGCCGACCAAAAGTTTAGGAATCATTTGGCCTTCGAGTTCTCGAGATGGGTTCAGGCCTGATTTTACCGACGCGCTTGTCACGGACCTGTCAACTGCCTGTTACGTTTCAGGCCTGGGCCCCGTACTTCGGGCAGTACGCCCGGATGCTCACGCCCACGAAGTAGCCGGCGTGGTAGCCATCGAGGTGGCCGTTGGTCATGACGTCGTTCGCCACCTGTTGCGCTGCAATCCCGGAATCGAGTTCCTGGCACACCAAGTGACCCGACCGGATGGCGGTTTCGGGCGATTCGTAGTTGATGCCCTTGGCCGTCAGCGCCGCGAGGAAAGCGTCATCGGTGGCGGTGGCGTGGACAGCCGGGGCCGCTCCCAGCGCGCCCAACAGCCCGGCCGCCGGGGCAACGCCGGCAGCCAACAGCAATAGCAGAAGGCTTGGGTTGCGTCTCTGGGTCCTTGTCATTTCTGATACTCCCGTGACACAGAAGTGCCGTTGCTCGCTGACAGCAGGGCCTGCCCGAATGTTCGCACGTTGCGGCGCCACACAGTGCAGGATCACTGATATTGCGATCATCGCCACACCAAAGTTTGCTCCGCCGTCGGCCCCGTCGGTGTATTGACGATATGCCGTGCGCGCGTTGGTTGTCGCTGGCCCTTGTGGCGGTGTGCGTGACGGTGTGCGTTGTGGGCTGTGGTGTGCGGCATGTGTCGGCGGCCAGCGCTCGGGACGCTTCCGGGACGTTTCGTTCCGGAGGCATAGAGCGAACTTACCTGCTGCACGCGCCGCCGGGCAGCCCGGTCGGTCTGGTGCTGAGCCTGCACGGGGGCGGCGGCACCGGGAACGGGCAGCGGGGCCTGACCGGGTTCGACACCGTCGCCGACGCCCACAACCTGTTGGTGGTGTATCCCGACGGTTACGACAAGAGCTGGGCCGACGGGCGGGGGGCGTCGCCGGCGGACCGCCGCCACGTCGACGACGTCGGCTTCCTGGTGGGCCTGGTCGGCAAGCTGCAGAACGATTACGGCATCGCCCCGGGTCACGTCTTCGTCACCGGGATGTCGAACGGGGGTTTCATGTCCAACCGGCTGGCGTGTGACCGCGCCGACGTCTTCGCCGCGATCGCGCCCGTGGCGGGAACCCTGGGCGTGGGCGTGGCCTGCAGTCCGTCGCGTCCGGTGTCGGTCTGGGAGGCTCACGGCACCGCCGACCCGCTGGTGCCGTTCAGCGGCGGAACCGTGCGCGGGCGCGGTGGGGTCAGCCACTCCATCTCCGCCAACAGCATGGTGAACAAGTGGCGCTCGGCCGATGGGTGCCAAGGCGATCCGGCGGTGGAGGCGTTGCCCAACGTCGGGGACGGCACCGTCGTGCACCGCTTCGATTCCACGGGGTGCGCGGCGTCCACCGAGGTGATCTTCTACCAGATCGACAGCGGCGGGCACACCTGGCCGGGCGGCAGGCAATACCTGCCCAAGGCGATCATCGGGTCCACCACCCGCGCGCTCGACGGGTCGGAAGCCATCGCGGAGTTCTTCCTGGCGCACGCCCGGGACTAGTGGCGATCGCAAGCGCGCGTTGGGGGCACCTCCCGCTTGCGGGGGACCGGGCGCTGCGGGTCGCCACCATAGGACTAGCGCGTCAGCGCTGACAGGACGGGCACCAGTACGTGACCCGTTCCCCGGAGCCGTCGTGATCGATGGCAGTGCCGCAGCGCCGGCAACTCTGCCCGGCTCGCCCGTATACCCACAGCTGCCGCCCGGCCCGGGTATCGCCGGTGGTGCAGCGGTTCCAGCGTAATCGGTTCAGCCACAACATGTCTCGGGCACGCGAGACCAGCCGGTGCGGGTCGCCCACCGCGCTCACCGGCGCGGTGGGCAGGTGTCCGCTGACGAAACACAGTTCGTTGCAATAGACGTTGCCGATCCCGGCCAGCACCCGCTGGTCGAGCAGCGCCTGGGCGAGCGGCCGGTCCGGGTGGGCCGCCAGGTTGGCGGCGGCGAGCGCGGCGTCCCAGTCCTCGCCCAGCAGGTCGGGCCCCAGATGCGCGACGGCATCCCCGTCGTGGTCGCGCTCCAGGATCTCCAGCACGCCCAGGTCGATGCCCACGGCCCGGACGGCGCCGGCTTCCAGGATGATTCGCGCCCGGTGG
This sequence comes from uncultured Actinomycetota bacterium, assembly GCA_963820045.1. Lineage (GTDB taxonomy): Bacteria > Actinomycetota > Actinomycetes > Mycobacteriales > Mycobacteriaceae > Mycobacterium. The sequence continues at coordinate 1,022,480 of CAWFYN010000002.1, read as the reverse complement.
TCGACCCGGACCGGCCGGTTGCCGACCCGCCAGCTGCCGTCCATCTTCAGGTGTGAGTGGACGCTCGCCCGGCCCACCCGGATGAACAGATGCTTCCCCCGGCTGAGCACCTCGTCGACCGCCTGCCCGGTGAGGTCGACGGTCGCGTACCGCGGGACGCGGACGTCGCAGCGGGTCAGGGTGCGCCCCACCAGATGCTGTCGCAGGATGGCCGCGGTATGCCAGACGGTGTCTCCTTCGGGCATGGTTACCGCAGCCTTACCGGAGCCGAAGTCCGCGTGGTGTGCGGGCGAACCCGGCCCCGACGAGACCGGTCACCGCCGCGGATTCCGGCCCGCCCGGTCGCGGCTGCAGCGCAGGCACCCCGTCGACGCGCTCGACCAGGATCGACGCGACGCGGCGGGAGGCGACCAGGTCGGCCAGTGCCGTGGCCGCCGCGCCGTGCGCCGCGGGGTCCTCGGTGAAGGTGAGCAGTGACCGTCCGCCGCGCTCGAGGAACCAGGCCAGGTGGCCGTCCACCAGCACCACCAGCGCGCCGGCCTTGCGGCCCGGCCGCGCCCCGGGTCCGGTGCCCTCGCCGGCGGATGCCGGCCACGGCAGCGCGGCGCCGTAGGGGTTGGCCGGGTCGGCGGCGGCCAGCACGACCGCCCGGTATTCCGGGCGCTCGGGGTCGATCCCGTCGCTGTGGCTGCGCAGCAGGTCGACGGTGGACGCGACGGCGAACTGCGCACCGCCCAACGACTCGACGAAGTAGCCGCGCTGGCACCGGCCGGCTTCCTCGAAGGTGCTCAGCACCTTGTAGAGCGTGGCGAACCCGCCGGGGACGCCTTCGGCCGACACCGCGCCCCTGGTGAGCACGCCGTGACGGCCCAGCAGCAACTCCGCCTGGTAGTGGGCGCGCACCGTCGAATCGGGTTCCGGGGCCGGCAGGGCCGACCATCGGCCCGCCACCGTTGGGTCGGCGGGGCGGGATTGCGCGTGCGCGACGCTGTATCGGCTCAGCCGGGGCGGCCGATGCGACCGGTGCGCCGGGGCGGAGCGCTTGCGGCTGCCCACCCCACCGAGCGCGGCCCGCACCGGGGCGAACGTGTCACCGGTGACCCGGCCGGCCCAAATCAGTTCCCACAGCGCGGCTTTGAGTCCCGGGTCGGAAACCCCCTGTTGGGCCAGCTGGCGGAAGAAGTAGGCGCCCCCGCCGGCCAGCGTTTCCAGGATCGCGCGGTGGGCGTCGGTGAAGTCGATCTCGGTGGGCTCGGACAGGGTCAACGGCGCGGAATCGCTCACGTGCAGCGCGACCCAGCCGTCGACGGCCGAAATCGACCCGGCGCCCGACCAGGTCACCTCCCCGGTGGCGAGCAGCTCGTCGAGCATGGCGGGGGAGTAGTCCCGCATCCGGGGGCCCAGCACCAGCGGTTCGATCGCGGAGGCCGGCATTCGTACACCGGCCAGCTGGTCGACCACCGACATCAGCCCGTCCAGTCCGGAATGCCCGGCCGGCACCCGGTGCCAGGCCGGCAGGAACCGGCCGTACGCGGCGGTGCTCACCGGTTCGACCTGCGCGCGCAGCGCGGCCAGCGAACGCCGCCGCAGCACGCGCAACACGTCGGCGTCGCACCACTGTTCGCTTCCGGACGCGCCGGAGATCCCCGATACTTCGGTGGCGGCGACGAAGTCGCCGCGCACCAGCCGGCCGTCGGCGGCCAGCCGGCCCAGCACGTCGGCCGTGACGCGCAGCCCCAGCCCGAACCGGGCCGCGGCTTCGGCCGTGGAAAACGGGGTGCGGGTGCGCGCGTAGCGGCCCAGCAGCTCGCCCAGGGGGTCGGCCACCGCCTCGGTGAAGGCGGCCGGCACGCCCAGCGGAACCGGGGCCCCGACCCCGTCGCGCAGCCGGCCGATGTCCTCGACGGCCACCCACCAGCTGCGGCCGGCGAACGACACCGGCAGCGCCCGCCGGGCCGCGAGCAGGCCTTCGAGCCAGCCGCCCACCTCGGCGCCGCCGGCCCGGGCGGCGACCTCGTCCTCGGTCATCGGACCGAGCAGTCGCAGCAGGTCCGCGACGCCTTCGGCGTCGCGCGCGGCCCGGTCCGCCGACAGGTGCTGCAATTGGCGGCCGGTCGCGGCGATGATGTCCGGGTCGAGCAGCTCGCGCAGCTCGACGCGGCCGAGGAGCTCCGCCAGCAGCGTGCTGTCCAACGACAGCGCGGCGGCCCGGCGCTCGGCCAGCGGGGTGTCGCCCTCGTACATGAACGCGCCGACGTAACCGAAGAGCAGGGAGGCCGCGAACGGGGAAGGCCGCGCCGTCTCCACTTCGAGCACCCGCACCTTGCGCTGGGCGATGCCGGCCATCAGCGCGACCAGTGCGGGGACGTCGTAAACGTCTTGCAGGCATTCGCGGATGGTCTCCAGCACCACCGGGAAGTCGGGGTATTTGCGGGCCACGTCCAGCAGTTGGGCGGCCCGCTGGCGCTGGTGCCACAGCGGTGAGCGGCGGCCCGGGTGGCGGCGGGGCAACAGCAGCGCGCGCGCCGCGCACTCCCGGAACCGCGACGCGAACAGCGCCGAACCACCCACCTCGGCGGTGACGATGGGATCGACCTCGTCGGGCTCGAAGACGAACAATCCGGCGCCGGGCGGGGCATCTGTGCCCGTGTCGGACGCGAAATCGGAGAAAGTGTCCGGCAACCGCACCACGATGCCGTCGTCGGAGGCCGTCGGCTTCTCGTCGAGGCCGTAGCGTTCGCGTAGCCGCCGCCCCACCGCCAGCGCGAGCGGCCCGTTCACCCGCAGCCCGTACGGCGAGTGCAGGATCACCCGCCAGTCGCCCAGTTCGTCGCGGAACCGCTCGATCAGCAGGGTGGTGTCCGTGGGAACCACGCCGGCGGCGCTGCGCTGCTCCTCCAGCAGCGCCCACATGTTGTCGGTGGCGTAGGCGTCGAAGCCCAAGCCCGCGCACCGGGCGTTGAAGGCGTCGCGGTCCAGTCCGGCCAGCTCGCCGGTGAACGCGCCCAGTGCGGCGCCCAACTCTGCCGGGCGGCCGGCGTCGTCACCGCGCCAGAACGGCAGCCGGGCCGGCTGGCCGGGCGCGGGAATCACCAAAACCCGGTCGTGGGTGATCTCGGTGATTCGCCAGCTGGTGGCGCCCAACGAGATCACGTCACCGGGTCGGGACTCGTACACCATCTCCTCGTCCAGTTCGCCCACCCGCGACGGCTTTTCCGACTCGCTGGCGAGGTAGACGGTGAACATGCCGCGGTCGGGGATGGCGCCGCCGGAGGTGACGGCCAGCCGCTGCGCGCCGGGCCGCGCCGTCAGCGTGCCGGTATCGCGGTCGTACACCAGCCGCGGCCGCAACTCGGCGAACTCGGTGGACGGGTACTTGCCCGACAGCAGGTCGAGGGTGGCCTCGTACACGCTGCGCGGCAGCGTCGCGAACGGGGCGGCCCGCCGCACCGTGTCGAACCACCGGTCGGCGTCCAGCGGCTCCAGCGCGGCCGCCGCCACCGTCTGTTGCGCCAGGATGTCCAGCGGGTTGGCGGGCACCCGCATCGTTTCGATCTCGCCGGCGAGCATCCGCTGCACGGTCACCGCGCAGCCGATCAGGTCGGTGCGGTGCTTGGGAAACAGCACGCCCTGGGAGACCTCGCCGACCTGGTGGCCGGCCCGCCCGATGCGTTGCAAGCCGCTGGCCACCGAGGGCGGGGCCTCGACCTGGATCACCAGGTCGACCGCGCCCATGTCGATGCCCAGCTCCAGGCTCGACGTCGCCACCACCGCCTTGAGCAGCCCGCGCTTGAGGTCCTCTTCGACCAGGGCGCGCTGCTCCTTGCTGATCGAGCCGTGGTGGGCGCGCGCCAGTATCGGGTCGGCGCCGTACGTCTGCCCGCTGGCCATGATCTGCGCGGGCGCCCCGCCGGGCACCCCGCGGTTCGGGTCCGACTGCAGTTCGACCCCGCAGTGTTCGGCGTGAATCTCGTTGAGCCGGGCGGTGAGCCGCTCGGCCAGCCGCCGCGAATTGGCGAACACGATGGTCGAGTTGTGCGATTCGATCAGATCAACCAGCCGCGCCTCGACGTCGGGCCAGATGCTGTTGTTGGCCAGGTTGGCCATGTCGGGCACCGGCACCTGGACCGTCAGCTCGACGGTCTTGGCCGCCCGGGGTGCGACGATCGTCGTAGGCTGCCGCCCGGACAGGAACCGGGCGAGTTCTTCCGGCGGACGCACCGTTGCCGACAACCCGATGCGCTGCGCGGGCTGCCCTTCGCGCAGATCCTGGAGCCGTTCGAGCGACAGCGCCAGGTGCGCGCCGCGCTTGCCGCCGGCGATGGCGTGGATCTCGTCGACGATCACCGTGTGCACGCCGGCCAGGGTCTCGCGCGCGGCCGAGGTGAGCATGAGAAACAGCGACTCCGGCGTGGTGATCAGCACGTCGGGGGGCCGCGCGATGAGCCGACGACGTTCGGCGGGCGGGGTGTCACCGGAGCGGACGCCGACGCTGATGTGGGGCGGCGGTAGGCCGTGGCGCTCGGCGATGCGGGTGAGGCCGGCCAGCGGGGTGCGCAGGTTGCGCTCGACGTCGACCGCGAGCGCCTTGAGCGGGGACACGTAGAGCACGCGGGTGCCGGCCGGTCTTTCGGCCGGGGCGCTGACACCGGCGAGGGAGTCCAAGGCCCACAGGAACGCCGCGAGCGTCTTACCGGATCCCGTCGGCGCGACCACCAGTGTGTTGTCGCCGTCGGCGATGGCGTCCCAGGCTTCGGCTTGCGCGGTGGTGGGCCCGGCGAACGTACTGGTGAACCATTCGCGCGTGGTCGCGCTGAAGCGGCCTAGCGGGTTACGGGTGCTCACCTAACCATGGTGCCAAGGCGCACCGACAACAGCGCCGGCTAGCGCGGTTCGATTCGGGCCGTCGCCATCGCGTGGGACAGTTCCGAAGGTATCTGGGGCACCCTGGCGATGGCGTCGAACAGCGAGTGCGCGCACGCGTCGGCGAGGCGTTCCGCGTCGATGGTGGGATCGATGATGCGCTGGCGGCACAGCTCGAAGGTGAATGCCAGCCAGCCGTGACAGATCACCCGCAGGTCCCGCTCGACATCGGCTTCCAGCTTGGCCCCCGCGATGTTGGCCACCAGGTCGTGGATGCGGCTCATGATGTGTTCGAGCTGGCGGTTCTTGGCTTCGTCGTCGACGCCCAGCAGAACCGGGTCGGACCGGCCCAGCCCGACGTACGCGGCCCACGCAGCCTCCGGATTCTGCTCGTGGTAGGCCATGTAGGCCATGACCCCGGTTCGCACCTCTTCGTACATGGTCAGACCGGTGGCGTCGTCCAAATTGGTGGTCTCGTACAGCCGATCGGCTTCGTCCTTGACCACCGCGGCGAAGAAGGCCCGCTTGTCGGGGAAGTAGTGATACATCAACGCCCGGGACACTCCGGCGCGTTCGGCGATCTCGTCGATCCGCACCTCGTCGTAGGGCCGCTTCCCGAAGACATCCGCCCCCAAAGCGAGCAGCTCAGCGCGTCGATCCTCGGGGGATAACCGCCTTCGGGCTGTCGGCATGTGAGAGATAGTACTCACCGGTGCTGAGACACCAACCAGATCGTGTCTTTCCGGGCTCCACGCCCCGGGCCAGCGGTAATTCGTCGGGGTGACTGATCGTGTTGGTGGCGCGCCGCGTGCAGGCCGAAGTCCGCACCGAAGTCGCCCGGCGCCGACCGCGTTGCGCCGAGACCGATGCGGCGATTCGCGCCGACCGCGGGGGCGGTTAACCGGGTTCGCCGATGGGTATTTGTTCACATGCGCATTCACGCAAGTGGCCAGGGCGATTGCGGTGCCCGTTGATCGAATGATTTGTCATTGAGCGGTAACTATTGCGACGCGGCAAACGATGAACAAAACATTGGCCACGCGGGGGATATGAGGGGCACGGATGCACAAAGCGGATGAGCGATCGGGTGGTGATCGCTTGGGACAGGAAGACGGCGAGGTGCGCGCCGCCATCCGGTTCGCAGTAGTAGTCGCCGCGGCGGCGGTCGGCTTCCTCGTCATGGCCGCGCTGTGGGTGAGCACCTGCCCGGGCAACGGTGTCGACACGGCGGCCTGTGGCGCACCGCAGCGGACGTTGCTGGCCCTCGGGGGACCGCTGATGCTGCTGGCAGCCGGCCTCTGGGCGTTCCTGCGGACCTATCTCGTGTGGAAGGCGCAGGGCACCTGGTGGGGGTGGCACGGTGCCGGCTGGTTCTTGTTCACCCTGATGGTGCTGATGGTGGCCCTGGGCGTGGCCCCGATCGCCGGCCCGGCGCTGGCCTTTTGACCGGGGTCTCGCCAAAAGCCTACGAAGAGATCTACCGTTGATGGTGCAACCCGTATTGAGCTGCGCATGAGTCCAGGAAGATCTCCGCTAGGAGCAGCCATGGGAGACAACTTTCACGACCCCGTCGACCATCTGAGGACAACGCGCCCGCTCGCCGGCGAGTCGCTGATCGACGTACTGCATTGGCCCGGATATCTGCTGGTGGTGGCCGGCGTGATCGGAGCGTGCGCAAGCCTGGCGGCTTTCGGCACCGGCCATCACCACGAGGGCATGACCGCGGGCGCGCTGGCGGTCATCGCCACCGTCCTCGGCTTGGTGTGGGTGGCAATAGAGCACCGGCGCATCCGCCGGATCGCCGAGCGCTGGTACGCCGAACACCCCGAGGCGCAGAGACAATGGCCCGCCAGCTAGGAGCGTGTCCGCCGCGGTCGACCTGAGCGCCGAACCTTTCTCGCGACCAACCAAACGCCGGGGTTACCGGGCCCGGCGAATGGGTATCACCTGTGCACCATGATGAGTGCCGGAGGGGGTGCGTTAGCGTGGTCACCCCATCATGGGGGACAGGATCACGAACACACCGACATAGATGCATACAGCGAGAACCACCAACACGACCAGCGCGATCCCGGCGATCACCGCCACACGCTTGAGCCGCCGCGTCCGAACCGTTTCGGTGGTTTCCGGCCCGTCCGTATCAGCCCGAATACCCGGCGGCAACCGTGACTAATCGACTCGAGAGTTCGGGCCACGGCGGGCTGCGGGGCGGTAGTACTGTCAGTCAAACATTGCCGGGAGACCATATGAACGATGCGGGATTGCGCACTACCAAGGGTCAGCGCGGCCATCGCGCAGTCGAATTGCATGTTGGGGCACGCCTGGAAAACCTCGCGATGCTGCGGACGCTGGTCGGTGCGATCGGCACCTTTGAAGACTTGGACTTCGACGCCGTGGCGGATCTGCGGCTCGCGGTCGACGAAGTGTGCACCCGGTTGATCCGCTGCGCCACCCCCGACGCCACCCTGGTCGTCGTGGTTGACCCGCAGGACGACCAGTTGGTGGTGGAGGCTTCCGCGGCGTGCGACACCCACGACGTGGTGGCGCCCGGCAGCTTCAGCTGGCATGTGCTGACGTCTTTGGCCGACGACGTCCAGACTTTCCACGATGGTCGCGAGCCCAATCAAACCGGCAGTGTCTTCGGTATCACGCTGACGGCGCGACGGGCGGCCTCCAGCAGGTGACCCCACCAGCTGCCGGCGGTTCGGTCTCGCGGCCGAACGAGTATGCCGATGTTCCGGACATGTTCCGAGAGTTGGCCACCGTGGGCGCTGACTCGATGGAATTCCAGCGTCAACGGGACAAGATCGTCGAGCGTTGTCTGCCGCTGGCCGACCACATCGCCCGCCGGTTCGAGGGCCGCGGCGAACCGCGCGACGACCTGGTGCAGGTCGCTCGGGTCGGTTTGGTCAACGCGGTGGTCCGTTTCGACGTGGAGACCGGGTCCGACTTCGTTTCGTTCGCGGTGCCCACGATCATGGGCGAGGTCCGCCGCCACTTCCGCGACAACAGCTGGTCGGTCAAGGTGCCGCGGCGCCTGAAGGAACTGCATCTGCGCCTCGGCACCGCCACCGCCGAACTGTCGCAACGGCTCGGCCGGGCGCCCACCGCAACCGAACTCGCCGCCGAGCTCGGCATGGACCGCGACGAGGTCGTCGAGGGCCTGGTGGCGGGCAGCTCGTACAACACCCTGTCGATCGACAGCGGCGGCGGCAGCGACGAGGACGAGGCCCGCGCCATCGCCGACACGCTGGGCGACGTGGACACCGGTCTGGACCGGATCGAGGATCAGGAGGCCCTGCGCCCACTGCTCGAGGCGCTGCCCGAGCGGGAACGAACGGTGTTGGTGCTCAGGTTCTTCGAGTCGATGACGCAGACACAGATTGCCGAACGGGTCGGCATCTCGCAGATGCACGTGTCCCGGCTGCTGGCGAAGTCGCTAACGCGGCTGCGCGACCAATTGCAATAGGGACTGTGGCGCTTCGCCTTCCTCCCACAGCGATTCCAAAAGCGGCTCGGCCATCGGCGTCGTCACCGGGAGGATGCCGTCGGGGTCGCAAATGCGCAGTAACCTCGACACCGCCGGGCTCGGCGCCATGGCCCACTCCGCCTGGGCGCCCGAGCACACGACGTTGATGCGATGCAGAGCCGAAAAGCCAGCCGTACCAATGAACTTCAGGCCGCGCAGGTCCAGGATCACGCGGCGCGAACGACCGATGCAGCGTTGGACATGAGCGGCGAGCTGGTCGGCGTTGGCGGCGTCGAGCTCACCGTCCACCGTGATCAGGATTCCCGGAGGGGCCCAGCGCTCGGTGAACTGCGCCTCACCGCTCTGCTGCCAAGATCGGGTCACAGACATTACGAACTCCATCCGTAGAGCAGGATGTGCTACGGAAGACGTCAGGCGTGTAGCGAAGCCGAGGGCAGGGAGTTCCCCGCGCCCATTGACGTGATCCGGACGGCTGTGAACTCAACCTGACCCGAACGCTACCCGTGCTGGACGGGGTCGACAACTGTTTCCCAAGAATACTGTCGGCGGGTCACTTGATCTCGGCGAGTACGGTGCCCTGGGTGATGGCGGCACCGGCCTCGACCGCAAGCCCGGTGATGACGCCGTCCTTGTGCGCGGTGACCGGGTTCTCCATCTTCATCGCCTCGAGGACCACGACCAGGTCGCCGGTGGCGACCTCCTGTCCCTCCTCGACGGCGACCTTGACCACGGTGCCCTGCATGGGCGCGGTCACCGCGTCGCCGGAGGCGGCGGCACCCGCGTGCGCCCCGCGCTTGCGGGGTTTGGGCTTCTTGCGGATGACGCCGGCCGGATCGGCTGACCCGTTTGCCAGCGCCAGATCGCCGGGCAGCGACACCTCGAGCCGGCGGCCGCCGACCTCCACGACCACCTTCTGCCGGGGTCGGGTGTCGTCCTCATCGTCGAGGGGCTGCGCGCCGGTGAAGGGCTCGACGGTGTTGTTCCACTCCGTCTCGATCCAGCGGGTGTGCACCGAGAAGCCGTCGTCGTCGCCGATGAAAGCCGGATCGGACACCACGGCGCGGTGGAACGGGATGACGGTGGCCAGGCCCTCGACGTGGAATTCGTCGAGGGCGCGGCGGGCCCGGGCCAGGGCCTCTCCGCGGGTGGCGCCGTGCACGATCAGCTTGGACAGCATCGAGTCGAACTGGCCGCCGATCACCGAACCGGCCTCGACACCCGAGTCCAGCCGGACACCGGGCCCGGTCGGGATGTCGTAGCGGGTGACCGGACCGGGCGCGGGCAGGAAGCCGCGGCCGGCGTCCTCGCCGTTGATCCGGAACTCGATGGCGTGCCCGCGTGGCGTGGGATCCTCGGTGAGGTCCAGCTTTTCGCCGTTGGCGATCTTGAACTGCTGCAGCACCAGGTCGATGCCCGCGGTCTCCTCGGTGACCGGGTGCTCGACCTGCAGGCGGGTGTTGACCTCCAGGAACGAGATCAGGCCGTCCTGGCCGACCAGGTACTCGACGGTCCCGGCGCCGTAGTAGTGCGCCTCCTTGCAGATGCGCTTGGCCGACTCATGGATCTCCTTGCGCTGCGCGTCGGTCAGGAACGGCGCGGGAGCCTCCTCCACCAGCTTCTGGAAGCGGCGCTGCAGGGAGCAGTCCCGGGTGCCGGCCACGATGACGTTGCCGTGCTGGTCGGCGATCACCTGCGCCTCGACGTGGCGCGGCTTGTCGAGGTAGCGCTCGACGAAGCACTCGCCGCGGCCGAAGGCGGCGACGGCTTCGCGTACCGCCGACTCGTACAGGTGCGGGATCTCTTCGATGGTGCGCGCCACCTTCATGCCGCGCCCGCCGCCGCCGAACGCGGCCTTGATGGCGATCGGCACGCCGTACTCCTTGGCGAATGCGACCACCTCGTCGGCGTCCTTGACGGGGTCGGGGGTGCCGGGTACCAGGGGAGCCTGGGCGCGGGCGGCGATGTGGCGGGCGGTGACCTTGTCACCGAGGTCGCGGATCGACTGGGGGCTGGGGCCGATCCAGATCAGCCCGGCGTCGATGACGGCCTGCGCGAAATCGGCGTTCTCCGAGAGGAAGCCGTAGCCCGGGTGGATGGCGTTGGCGCCCGACTTGGCCGCCGCGTCGAGGAGCTTGCCGAAGTCCAGGTAGGACTCCGCGGAAGTCTGGCCACCCAGTGCGAACGCCTCGTCGGCGAGGCGCACGTGCGGCGCGTCCGCGTCGGGCTCGGCGTACACCGCCACGCTGGCCAGGCCCGCATCGCGGGCCGCGCGGATCACCCGGACAGCGATCTCGCCGCGGTTGGCGACAAGCACTTTGGAGATCCTCGAGCTGGCGTGACTAGCCACTGCGCCTCCTGTTTGGCATATCTCTGCGGACGTTGTCTCCGCCGTCGGCTTCTTTAAGAGAGTTTCTTACACTGATGGGGAAGTCTAAGCGGCGCGCCGTCAGGCCGATGAGGCGGTGCCGGAATTTTGACCCGATTCGCGCACCCGCCGCTTGATGCGGGCAAGCATTGCCGACATGCCACGCAACCGCAGCGGGCTGATCAGCGCGGCCAAACCCAGGTCGGTGTAGAAATCCTCTGGCACCGCCAGAATGTCGGCCACGGACTGCTCGTCGAGACCGGCGGCCAGGATGGACGCGAACCCCCGGGTGGTCGGCGCCTCGGCGGGCGCGCTGAAGTGCAACCGCACCCGGTTCGGGTCGCTGGCATCGACGTGGAGGAACAGCGGGGTCTGGCACTCGGGCACCGGCTCCATGGCCCGCTCTTCCAACTCCGCGGGCAGGGCCGGGAGGTCGTTGGCGAATTCCAGCAGCAGCGTCAACTTGTCCTGGCCCTGGACTTCGGCGAAGTCGGACACCACCTCGGCTAATGGGGCGGGCAGGGTCATCGGATCGGGACGGCCCCCGGCTCTTCACCCGCGACGATCGGTGTGCGCACGGTGTTGCCCCACTCCGTCCACGATCCGTCGTAGTTGCGCACCCCGGGCTTGCCCAGCAGGTACGTGAGCACGAACCAGGTGTGGCTGGACCGCTCGCCGATGCGGCAGTACACGACGGTCTTGTCGTCGGGGTCGATGAAGTCATAGAGCTCTTCGAGCTCCTCGCGGCTGCGGAATCGACCGCTCTCGTCGACCGCCTTGGCCCAGGGGATGGACCGCGCGGTGGGGATGTGGCCGCCGCGCAGAACCCCTTCCTCGGGGTACTCGGGCATGTGGGTGCGCTTGCCGGTGTACTCGTCCGGCGAGCGCACGTCGATCAGCGGCTGGCCGCCCAGAATCGCGAGCACGTCGTCCTTGAACGCCCGGATGGGCTCGTCGTTGCGCGCGACGACGGGATAGCCGGTGGAGGTCTTGGTCGGCACGTCCAGGGTGGTCTCCCGGCGCTCGGCCAGCCACAGGTCACGCCCGCCGTTGAGCAGGCGCACGTCGGGGTGGCCGAACAACGTGAACACCCACAGCGCGTAGGCGGCCCACCAGTTGCTCTTGTCGCCGTAGATCACCACGGTGTCGTCGCGCGAGATGCCCTTGCGATCCATCAATTCGGCGAACTGCTCGCCGTTGATGTAGTCGCGGACCGTCGGGTCGTTGAGGTCGGCGTGCCAGTCGATCTTGACCGCGCCGGGGATATGGCCGACGTCGTAAAGCAAGACGTCCTCGTCGGATTCGACGATCACCAGTCCGGGGGCGCCCAGGTGGGCGGAAACCCAGTCGGCGGTGACCAGCCGTTCGGGGTGGGCGTAGGCCGTCAGAGTCGGGCTTGGGTCGGGGGGTAATGCCACGCAATCGAGCCTACCGTCAGGGACGGTGGGTGCGTTTGCCGCCGCGGTGTCTCGCGGATCAGCCGAAGGCTAGTCCGCCGTCCACAGCGCGGTCACGGACAACCCGACGCGGTCCAGCAGTCGTCGCAGCAGCGGCAGGCTCACGCCGATCACGTTCGACGGGTCGCCCTCGATCCCGTCGACGAACCAGCCGCCCAGCCCGTCGAGGGTGAACCCGCCGGCCACGTGCAGGGGCTCGCCGCTGGCGGCGTAAGCCCGCAGGTCCGCGTCGCTGGGGGTGGCGAAATGCACTGTGGTGCAAGCCGAATCGACTTCGCGATGGGTGATCGCCGCATCACTCAGCCGCAGCAGGCAATGCCCGGTGTGAAGCCGGCCGGGCCGGCCGCCCATGCGGCGCCACTGGGCCATCGCGGCATCGGCCGACCCGGGCTTGCCGCACAGCCCGCCGTCGAGGTAGAGCATCGAATCACAGCCAAGGACAAGGCAATCGGTGGCCACGGCGGCGTCCAGCTGACCCGCCACGCGGTCGGCCTTCGCCGCCGCCAGCGCGCACACCACCTCGGCCGGCGTGGCGTCTGGCCCCAGCCCGGCGACCAGGGAGTCTTCGTCCACGCCGGAAACCACGACCAGCGGATCGATGCCGGCCTGGCGCAGTACTTTCGCGCGACCCGACGAGGCCGACCCGAGTACCAGGCGGGTCAATGCTTCAGGTGCGTCATTTGCTGCATGGTGAGCCGCTGGTAGTTGGACATCGCGAAACGCAACCGGTCCACCGGCAGGCCCCAGCGGGTGCGCTCGGGCTCGGCGGGCTCGGGGACGCCGCCGCCGACGCCGCCGAGCACGGCGACCAGCGCGGCCAGCTCCTCGTCGGTCGGCTTGCCCTTGAGAACCTGAATGTGCGGCTCGTGCGCGTGGGGGTGCTGGGTTTCGTCTGTCACAGCGGGATGTTCCCATGCTTCTTGGGGGGCAGGTGCGAGATCTTTCGTTCCAGCAACCGCAGCGCGGTGCCGATGTAGCCCCGGGTGTGTGACGGCGGGATCACCGCGTCGACGTATCCGCGCTCGGCGGCGACATACGGGTTGACCAACGTGTCCTCGTACTCCTGCTGCAACTGCAGGCGCAGCTCGTCGACGTCCTTGCCCTCCTTGGCCGCCTCGGCCAGCTGCTTGCGATAGACGAATCCGACGGCGCCGGAGGCGCCCATCACCGCGATCTGGGCGGTCGGCCAGGCGATGTTGACATCGCAACCCATGTCCTTGGAACCCATGACGCAGTAGGCGCCGCCGTAGGCCTTGCGGGTGATGACGGTGATTTTCGGAACGGTGGCCTCGCCGTAGGCGAAGAGCAGCTTGGCGCCGCGCCGGATGATGCCGTTGTACTCCTGGCCGGTGCCCGGCAGGAAGCCCGGGACGTCCACCAGCATGATGATCGGGATGTTGAAGCAGTCACAGGTTCGCACGAACCGGGCCGCCTTCTCCGAGGCATTGATGTCCAGGCAGCCGGCGAACTGGGTGGGCTGGTTGGCCACGATCCCGACCGGCCGGCCCTCGATGCGACCGAATCCGACGATGATGTTGGTGGCGTAGCCGTTCTGGATCTCCAGGAACTCGTCGTCGTCGAGGATGCGGGTGATCACCTCGTGCATGTCGTAGGGCTGGTTGGCCGAGTCGGGGATCAGCGTGTCCAGCTCGAGGTCCTCCTCGGTGAGGTTGTCCTCGATGGCGCCCTCCGGGACGGGCTCGGCGTAGCGGGGCGCGTCGGTGGCGTTGTTGAGCGGCAGGTAGCTCAGCAGGTCACGCACCCAGTCGAAGGCGTCCTGCTCGCCCGAGGCGACGTAGTGCAAGGTGCCCGACTTGGCCATGTGGGTGTGGGCACCGCCCAATTCCTCCATCGTGACGTCCTCGCCCGTGACGGTCTTGATGACGTCCGGCCCGGTGATGAACATCTGGCTGGTCTGATCGACCATCACCACGAAGTCGGTCAGGGCGGGCGAGTAGACGTGCCCACCGGCGGCGGCGCCCATGATCAGCGAGATCTGCGGGATGACGCCGGAGGCCAGGATGTTGTTCCGGAAAATCTTGCTGTACAGGCCGAGCGAGACGACGCCCTCCTGGATGCGCGCGCCGGCACCGTCGTTGATGCCGATCAGCGGTCGGCCGGTCTTGATCGCCAGTTCCTGGATCTTGACGATCTTCTCGCCGTACACCTCGCCGAGGCTGCCGCCGAACACCGTGGCGTCCTGGCTGAAGATGCACACGTCGCGGCCGTCGATGGTGCCGTAGCCGGTGACCACGCCGTCGCCGAGCGGGCGGTTGTTCTCCATGCCGAAGTTTTTGCTGCGGTGCCGCGCCAACGCGTCGAGTTCGACGAACGAGTCCTCGTCGAGCAGGGCGTAGATGCGCTCGCGAGCCGTCAGCTTGCCCTTGGCGTGCACCTTGTCGACGGCCTCTTCGCCCACCGGGTGCAGCGACTCTTCCCGGCGCTTGTGCAGTTCGGCCAGCTTGCCGGCGGTGGTGTGAATGTCGATGGTGTGCTCGGCGGCCGGCTCCGCGGTGTGGTCGGTAACGCTTGTCATGGGATCCGATGGTATCGGCCGCCGCCGCGGCGCGGTTTTAGGCTGGTCGGTGATGGACACCGATGAAGCAAGGGCACCGCTGGATGCGGCCGCGCTGCGTGCCGAACTGATCGGCACCGGGCTCGGTTGGCGCCGGCTCGACGTCGTCGAACAAACCGGCTCCACGAACGCCGACCTGCTCGCGCAAGCGGCGTCGGGGATCGACGTGGCCGGGGCGGTGCTGATCGCCGAACACCAGACCGCCGGCCGGGGACGGCACGGCCGCGGCTGGTCGGCCACCCCGCGGGCCCAGATCACGATGTCGGTCGGCGTCAGCATCGTCGACGTGCCGACCGCCGGGTGGGGCTGGCTGCCCCTGGCCACCGGGGTGGCGGTGGTCGACACGGTGGCCCCGCTGCTCGAGGGGGTCTCCGAAGGGGTGGAAGTGGGTCTCAAGTGGCCCAACGACGTGCTGGCCGGTGCCCCCGATTCCCCCGGCAAGCTGGCGGGCATCCTGGCCGAGGTGGTGCGGCCGGTGGTGGTAATTGGCTTGGGGCTCAACGTGTTTGCGGCCCCGTCCGGGATCGACGGGGCCACCTCGCTGCTCGACCTGGGCGTGTCGGCGCCCGACCGCACCCGGCTGGTGTGCGGGCTGCTGAGAGAGCTCGGACGGCGGATCGTGGCCTGGCGCGCCGCCCGCGGGGCCGACTGGGCGCTGGCGGCCGACTACCGGGCGCGCAGCCTGACCCTCGGCACCCGGGTGCGGGCCCTCCTGCCCGGCGGCAACGAAGTCGTCGGGACCGCGAGCGCCATCGACGACCAGGGAAGACTGTGCCTGGACACGGAAGGCGAAACCGGGCCGCAGACCGTCGTGGTGTCGGCGGGCGACGTAGTGCATTTGCGCTAGTTATCCCTAACTTCGCGGCGCGCGCAGCTAATGTCGGCGAGCATGAGCTATCCGGATAACGTCCTGGCCGCCGGCGAACAGGTCATCGTCCACCGCCACCCGCACTGGAAGCGTTTGATCTGGCCGGTCGTGGCCCTCCTGCTGGTGACCGCGCTGGCGTCGTTCGGGTCCGGATACCTCAACTCGACGCATTGGGGCCAGCTGGCCAAGAACATCATCTACGGCGTCATCTGGGGAATCTGGCTGGTGATCGTCGGCTGGCTGACGCTGTGGCCGTTCCTGAGCTGGCTGACCACGCATTTCGTCGTGACCAACCGGCGGGTGATGTTTCGGCACGGGGTGTTCACCCGCACCGGAATCGATATCCCGCTGGCGCGGATCAACAGTGTGGAATTCCGCGACCGCATCACCGAGCGGATGTTTCGCACCGGGACGCTGATTATCGAATCGGCGTCACAAGATCCGTTGGAGTTCTACGACATTCCGCGCCTGCGCGAGGTGCACGCGCTGCTGTATCACGAAGTTTTCGACACCCTGGGTTCGGAGGAGTCGCCCAGCTGACCCGACCGGCCGGCCCGGTTACGCCAGGCGCGCAGCAACGTGACGTTGCCGTCCTCGATCTCGTCCTCGAACATCTCGGCGATGCCGCCGGCGGTGAGGACGGACTCCAGCGCCTTGTCGGGGTTGCGCGCGAACTCGTCGGGGAACACCCACCGCCGGAACGCCCAGAAGCGGAACGCCATCTGCAACAGGTTGCCGATGATGTAGGCCGAGATGAAGTCGGCGATGTTTTCCGCGGTCAGCGACACCATCGGCTCCCGCAACTGCAACACGTAGCTGGAGAACCACAGCGGCGCCATCGACAGCAGCACCCCCACGCCGCTGAACGCGAAGAACAGCAGCGCCTCGTGGTGTCGTTCGCGGCCGCCCCGATCGCGGAAGCTCCATTCCCGGTTCAACACGTAGGACGCGATCACCGCGACGATGCCGGCGATGACCTTCGCGGTGACCGGCTTGTAGTCGAGAATTGTCAGCTTCAGCGTGTAGAAAATCGCCGAGTCGATCACGAACGTGGTGCCACCCACGATGGCGAATTTGATCAGCTCGTGATGGCGGAGCAAGTAGGGCTGCATAAACCCGGGCAGACGCTCGATTGCGGCTTCGGCGAAGGGCACAAGTCGTCAGTGTACGGACGCATACAAAACTGACGCAAAATCGTACTCAACGATTCGGCGTCACCGCCGGTCAACACGCCGTCCCCGCCGTGACACCATGATGGCCGTGCCGAGTACACGCCCGCCGGGAGCCGCCCCCTCGCTCGCCCCGTTAGTCGCCATGGTCGGCGGTGGTCAACTGGCCCGGATGACCCACCAGGCCGCGATCGCCCTGGGGCAGACGCTGCGGGTGCTCGCCACCGCCGCCGACGAATCGGCCGCGCAGGTCACACCCGACGTCGTGATCGGTTCGCACACCGAGCTGGACGACCTGCGCCGGGTCGCCGCCGGAGCCCACGTGCTGACGTTCGACCACGAGCACGTGCCGAGCGAGCTGCTCGACAAGCTGGTCGCCGAAGGCGTCAACGTCGCGCCGCCGCCGCAGGCGCTGGTGCACGCCCAGGACAAGCTGGTCATGCGCCGGCGGCTCGACGCGCTCGGGGTTCCGGTGCCCCGCTATGTCGAGATCCAAAGCGTCGACGAACTCGATGCCTTCGCGCAGCGGATAGCCGGCCCCGTGGTCGTGAAAGCGGTCCGTGGGGGTTACGACGGGCGCGGGGTGCGGATGGCCCGCGACCCATCGCATGCCCGCGAAATCGCGGCCGACTTCCTGGCCTCTCGCGTGCCGGTGATGGCCGAGGAACAGGTGAACCTGCGCCGCGAATTGTCGGCGCTGGTGGCGCGCTCCCCGTTCGGCCAGGGCGCGGCGTGGCCGGTCGTCGAGACGGTGCAAAGGGACGGGATCTGCGTGCAGGTGATCGCGCCGGCGCCCGAGCTGCCCGGCGAGCTGGCCGCCGCCGCCCAGCAACTGGCGTTGCGCTTGGCCGCCGAGCTGGGCGTCGTCGGGGTGCTCGCGGTCGAGCTGTTCGAGACCACCGACGGCACGCTGCTCGTCAACGAGCTCGCGATGCGGCCGCACAACTCCGGGCACTGGACCATGGACGGGGCCCGCACCGGCCAGTTCGAACAGCACCTGCGCGCGGTGCTGGATTATCCGCTCGGCGACACCGACGCCATCGCACCCGTGACGGTGATGGCCAACATCCTGGGCGCCCGGCAGCGCCCCGCCATGACTGTCGACGAGCGGTTGCACCACCTGTTCGCGCGGATGCCCGACGCCCGGGTCCACCTCTACGGCAAGGAGGAACGACCCGGTCGCAAGGTCGGCCACATCAATTTCCTCGGCACCGATATGGCCGAGGCGGGCGCGTTGCGGGAGCGCGCCGAGCTGGCGGCACACTGGTTGTCACACGCGCAGTGGACGGACGGATGGGATCCTCATGGCTAGCAACGCCAGGGTTGGCGTCATCATGGGCAGCGACAGCGACTGGTCGGTGATGCAAGAGGCCGCCGAGGCGCTGGCCGAGTTCGACGTGGCCGTCGAGGTTCGGGTGGTTTCGGCGCACCGGACGCCCCAGGCGATGTTCGACTACGCGCGCGGGGCCGCCGGCCGCGGCATCGAGGTGATCATCGCCGGCGCCGGCGGCGCCGCCCACCTGCCCGGCATGGTCGCGTCCGTGACGCCGCTGCCGGTGATCGGGGTGCCGGTGCCGCTGGCGCGGCTGGACGGCCTGGACTCGTTGCTGTCGATCGTGCAGATGCCGGCGGGCGTCCCGGTGGCCACGGTCTCGATCGGCGGTGCCCGCAACGCGGGCCTGCTCGCCGTGCGCATTCTCGGGTCGTCAGACCCGGCGCTGCGAGCCCGAATCGTCGAATTTCAAGGCCGGCTGGCCGAGAGCGTGCGGACCAAGGATGAGGCGCTGCAGGAGCTGCACGGTAAAGTTACCGGCGAGTAGCAAGAGGAGGCTTCAGAGATGGCTGGTTGGGCCGGAGATCCCACGTTTGATCTGTTCGGATTGCCCGAGGAACACAACGAATTGCGGGCGGCGATTCGGGCGCTGGCGGAAAAGGAGATCGCTCCCTATGCCGCCGATGTGGATGAGAATTCCCGTTTTCCGCAGGAGGCCCTGGACGCCCTGAACGCGTCCGGTTTCAACGCCATCCACATCCCCGAGGAATACGGCGGTCAGGGTGCGGACTCGGTCGCAGCATGCATCGTGATCGAAGAAGTGGCGCGCGTCGACGGATCCGCCTCGCTGATTCCCGCCGTCAACAAGCTGGGCACCATGGGGCTGATCCTGCGGGGTTCGGAGGAGCTGAAGAAGCAGGTGTTGCCGTCCCTGGCCACCGAGGGGGCAATGGCCTCCTACGCATTGAGTGAGCGCGAAGCCGGCAGTGACGCGGCGTCGATGCGGACCAGGGCCAAGGCGGACGGGGATGACTGGATTCTCAACGGCACCAAGTGCTGGATCACCAACGGCGGCAAGTCGACCTGGTACACAGTCATGGCTGTGACCGATCCTGACAAGGGCGCCAACGGGATCTCGGCGTTCATGGTGCACTCCGACGATGAGGGCTTCACCGTCGGCCCCAAGGAAAAGAAGATGGGCATCAAGGGCTCGCCGACCACCGAGTTGTATTTCGAGAACTGCCGCATCCCGGGCGATCGCATCATCGGCGAACCTGGTACCGGGTTCAAAACCGCACTGCAGACGCTCGACCACACCCGTCCCACTGTCGGTGCGCAGGCGGTGGGCTTGGCGCAGGGCGCGGTGGACGCGGCCGTCGCCTACACCAAGGACCGCAAGCAGTTCGGCAGGTCGATCTCTGAGTTTCAGGGTGTGCAGTTCGAGCTGGCCGACATGGCGATGAAAGTCGAAGCGGCCCGGCTGATGGTGTACACCGCCGCCGCCCGCGCCGAACGCGGCGAGCCGAATCTCGGATTCATCTCCGCGGCCGCGAAGTGCTTCGCATCCGACACCGCGATGGACGTTACGGAAGCGGCTGTGCAATTGTTCGGCGGCGCCGGCTATACCACCGACTTCCCGGTCGAGCGGATGATGCGCGACGCCAAGATCACCCAGATCTACGAGGGCACGAATCAGATTCAGCGCGTGGTCATGTCTCGCGCGCTGCTGCGCTGAATGCGGCGACGCTAGGATCGCTCAGGGCAACCATTCGGGGTGGTAGGCCACACGTAGAGTCGTGCGATGGGTCTGACCCAGGGGGTCTGAAGTGAACAGCGTGGCTTCCTCTGCGCGCCCGTGGATGACCGGGAATTGATGCCCGTGCGCGCCCCAGTGACGCCGGCGGCGAGTTGGCAGTCGTTGTCACTGCTGTTGGTCGAAGACGACCGCGCGGATGCGGTGTTGGTGGAAGACCTGATCGCCGACGTCGTCGCCGATATCCGGGTGGTGTGGGCGCAGTCGATGGCCCACGCCGAGCGCGAGCTGGCATCCGCCCGGCCCGATTGCGTGTTGCTGGACCTGCACCTGCCCGACGCCAACGGCATGGACGCACTGGACCGCATCGCCAAGCGCGATGCGACCGTTCCGATCGTCGTGCTGACCGGGCTGAACGACGAGTACTTCGGGGCTTCCGCGGTCGCCGCGGGCGCCCAGGACTACCTGGTCAAGGGTCGTGTCGAACCCGAGATGCTGCGGCGCGCGCTGCTGTACGCGATCGAGCGCAAGCGCGCCGAGCTGATCGCCGCCGACCTGCACGCGACCCAGCTGCGGGCCCGCGAGAACGCGCTGCTCGAGCGCGGCCTGCTGCCCTCCCCGCTGCTGCTGGACAACCCGGGCGTCGACATCGTCGCCCGGTACCGGCCGAGCCGCGAGGACGCATTGCTGTGCGGGGACTTCTACGACGTGGTCCAGACGCCCGACCGGGTCGTTCACGTCCTGATCGGTGACGTCGCGGGGCACGGGCCACACGAGGCCGCCCTGGGAGCGGCGCTGCGGATCGCTTTTCGCGCGCTCACCTTTGCCGGTGTGCACGGGGTGGAACTGATGCGGCAGCTCGAGCGGGTGCTGCAGTCCGAGCGAACCGGCACCGGGGTTTTCGCGACCGTGCTCAGTCTTCAGATCCCGGCCAACGGCCCCCGCATCACCGCCATCCGCGCCGGCCATCCCGGGATGCTGTTGCAGCGAGACGGCAGCGTGGAATGGGTGGAGCCGCCGGGCGGTCCCGCGCTGGGCCTGCGCGCCGACGACTGGCCGCGCCATGAGATGGACTTGCCCGCGGGTCACGGCCTGCTGCTGCTGACCGACGGGCTGTTCGAGGGATATTCCGGACAAGGCACTCAACGCCTCGGCGAGGACGGTCTGCTCGAGCTGGCCCGGTCGCACGCGGATCGGCCGGGTCCGGAGTTCGTCGATGCGCTCATCGACGGGGCACAGGCGCTCGCCCAATCGCACGGCGGACTCACCGATGACATCGCCGTGCTCCGGGTCGAAAGGACCACCACGTGACCCCAAGGTTGGTCCGCCCGCGGCTGTCGCGGCTCACCGTTCGCGGATGGCAGGCCCTCGCCCTGCTCAGCATGGGCGTGACGGTGCTCGCCGGCGCGGTGGTCGGCGCGTTGTTGCTGAACCGCACCGACGAGGTGTCGCGCGATCTGATCGACAGCGTCCAGCCGGCGCGCGTGGCGGCCGGTCAGCTGCAGGCCGCCTTGCGCGACCAGGAGACCGGCATACGCGGCTATCTGATCGCCGGGGATCGGCAATTCCTGACGCCGTATTATGACGGGCAACACGCCGAAGAGGGTGCGGCGCAAGAGATCCGGCGCAGGCTGGGGCAGCGCCCGGAGCTGATCGCCGACCTGGACGCGATCGAGAACGCCGCGGCCAATTGGCGGGCAACCTATGCCGAGCCGGTCATCGCGGACGTGAGCCCGACCGGCAAGAACGTCAACAGCAAGCCCTCGGCGGAGCGCGGCAAAACCGAATTCGACCATCTGCGAATGCTTTTCGATAGGCAGAGCGCGAACCTGTCCGCGGCGCGGTCGAATGCCGCGGCCGAACTCAAACGCACCGACGCCTGGCGGGACAGGGTCCTCGGCGCCATGGTGTTGCTCTTCTTTTGCACGGCTGCGCTACTGGGCTTCCTGATCCGGGACACGGTCGCCCGTCCGCTCGCAGCGCTGGCCGCGGCGTGCCAGCGGATCACCCGGGGCAACTTCGAGCAAAGCATCTCACCGCCGAAGCGGCCCAAAGACGTTCGCGACATGGCGATCGACGTGGAGAACATGCGCAAGCGGATGGTCGAAGAGCTCGAGACATCGCGTTCGGCCCAGGCGCAACTGGACGAGCAGGCGACCGAATTGCGCCGGTCCAACGCCGAACTCGAGCAGTTCGCCTACGTGGCTTCGCACGACCTGCAGGAGCCGCTGCGCAAGGTCGCCTCGTTCTGTCAGCTGCTGGAGCGGCGATACGGCGACAAGCTCGACGAGCGCGGTATCGAATACATCGGATTCGCGGTCGACGGGGCCAAGCGGATGCAGGCGCTGATCAACGACCTGCTCACCTTCTCGCGCGTCGGCCGGCTGGGCACCACGGAAGCAGACGTGAACCTCGAGGTGACGCTGGACTCCGGCCTGGCCAACCTGGCCGTCGCGATCGAAGAGTCGGGCGCCCAGATCGTGCGCCCGGACCGCCCCCTGCCGCAGATCAAGGGCGACCCGATGCTGCTGACGATGCTGTGGCAGAACCTCATCGGCAATGCGGTGAAGTTCCGGCACAAAGATCGCCCGCCCCGCGTCGTCATCGAGTGCGCACCGGGCAGCGGCAATCACGACGGCGAATGGGTGATCACCGTGTCGGACAACGGCATCGGCATCCCGGAGGAGTTCGCCGACAAGGTCTTCGTCATCTTCCAACGCCTGCACGGCCGCGACGTGTACGGCGGAACCGGTGTCGGCCTGGCGCTGGTCAAGAAGATCGTCGAGCACCATGGCGGCACGATTCGGATCGACACGTCCCGCACCGAGGGAACGCGGTTCGAGTTCACGCTGCCCATGCCCGAGCCCGAGCAGGACACGGACGCGCCACGCCCAGCCGCTTTGGAAGGAGCCCATGAATGACATCGGCCGGTAGAGCCATCGACATCCTGCTCGTCGAAGACGACCCGGGAGACGAGCTCATCACGCGAGAAGCGTTCGAGCACAACAAACTCCAGAACCGGCTGCACGTCGCTCACGACGGCGAGGAAGGCCTCGACTACCTCTACCGGCGCGGTAAATTCCAGGATGCGCCGCGGCCCGACCTCATCCTGCTGGACCTGAACCTGCCGAAATACGACGGCCGACAACTGTTGGAGAAGGTCAAGTCCGACCCCGACCTGGCCCGCATCCCGGTCGTCGTGCTGACCACCTCCTCGGCGGAGGAGGACATCCTGCGCAGCTACAAGCTGCACGCCAACGCCTATGTGACCAAGCCGGTCGATCTGGACCAGTTCATGAAGGCGGTCCGGCAGATCGATGAGTTCTTCGTCCAGGTGGTGCGGCTGCCCAGCCAGTGAGGACGGCCGGTTATGGCGCCGCTTGCGGCGCGGCGAGCAACTCGTCGTTGTGCTGGCCCGGCGCGGGCGGGGGATCGGTGACCACCGCGTCGAAACTCGAGTAGCGCGCGGGCATGCGGACCACCGTGATGGTGTCGTCACCTCTGCCCACCCGCACGGCCAGCTCGTTTTCGGCGAACAGCGGGGTGTCCACCACCTGCTTCCAGGTGTAGGCCAGGCAGGCCATCAACCCGCCTTCTTGAAGCAGCTGAACCCATTCGGCCGCGGGCCTGGTGGCCAGCGCCGACTCGAGCTCCTCGGTCAATTCGGGGTAATTCATTGCGCGCGAACGCTGGTCGATGAACCGCTCGTCGGTCAGCAGGTCCGGCCGGCCGATGATCTGGCACAGCTTCGCCCAGTGCTTCGGCACATAGGCGCTGATCACCAGATACCCGTCGGCCGCCTTGAACGCGTCCGATGGTTGGGTGGCAAAGCCGACTCCCTTGCGCTTCTTGGCTTTCGGCTCCGGGTCCGGCTTCGGCTTGAGCGCCTCGCTCGGTTTGTTCAGGTGGATCGTGAGCTGGCTGGCCTGCAGCGCGACCCCGACGTCGTACATGGCGACCCGCACCACGTCGGCCACCCCGTGGCGCTCCCGGTTGAGCAGCGCGGCCAGGACCGCCTGCGCCAGCACGTGGCCGCTGGCGGCGTCGACGAGCTGGAAGGGAATGATCTGGGGTTTGCCGGTCGGCGTCGGCATGCCGGTGGTCATGCCCGACTCGGCCGCGACCATCAGATCGACGCCCGGCCTGCTGCCGTGCGGGCCGTTGCCGCCATAGGCCGACAGCCGCGCGTAGATGAGCCTGGGGTTGCGAGAGCGCAAGTCGTCGGGGCCCAGGCCCATCCGTTCCATCACGCCGGGCCGAAACCCCTCCAAGACGACGTCGGCGGTGTCCACCAGCCGCAGGATCTGCTGCTTGGCGTCGTCGTCCGTCAGGTCCACCGCCACCGACTTCTTGCCCCGGTTGTGGGGCAGAAAGAGCGTCGGCAGCGGCGGGCGTCCGGGCAGGACCACGGTGATCTGCCGGGCCGCCTCGCCGCCGGGCGCCTCGACCTTGATCACCTCGGCACCCAGATCGGCCAGCACCTGCCCGGCCAGCGGCCCGGCGATGTTCTGGGTGAAGTCGAGTACCCGGAATCCGTCAAGCGGCTTGGCGGGCGTCCTGTTTGCCATGGGTGGCCTTCCGTCAACGGGCCGGGTGCATCGCCTCGTGCAAGACCCCAGTGCAGTAGTGGTTACGCGCGATGGGCGCACCCGGTTCGGTGCGCTGCAAAGGTAACCCGTTATCGGCCGACAACTGATTCAGGGGTGTGCGAACCGGCCGGCCGCCGCGCCCAGTCGGGGCTTTCGACACGGTTGTGTTACCACCGGGTGTCTAGGTCGGCGAACGCGCGCGATCGCCGCTAGCCTCGCGCAGATGACCACTTCCGCTGTCATCGCCGACGAATGCACCGTCGCCGCGACGCGCGACGCGGGGTGGCGCCGCGACGCCCAGTGGGCGCGGCGCCTGGCCTGGATCAGCCTGGCCGCGGTGCTCGTCGAGGGCGGTATCGGACTGTGGCAGGGCCTGGCCGTCGGGTCGGTGGCCCTGACCGGGTGGGCCCTCGGCGGGGTGTCGGAGGCACTGGCCAGCGCGATGGTGGTGTGGCGATTCAGCGGGTCGCGGACCTTTTCCCACCACGCCGAGCGGCGCGCACAACGCGGTATCGCGGTGTCGTTCTGGCTGACGACGCCCTACGTCGCCGCCGAGTCGATCCGCGAGCTGATCGGTGAACATCGCGCCGAGGCCTCGGTGATCGGCCTGGCGCTGACGGCGGCCGGATTGCTGCTGATGCCGATCCTGGGCCGGGCCAACCGCCGGCTGGGGATGCGGCTGGACTCGGGAGCGACCGAGGCCGAAGGAATCCAGAACTACCTGTGCGCCGCCCAGGCGGCCGGGGTGCTCGTCGGGCTGGCCGCGACCGCGCTGTGGTCCGGCGCATGGTGGATCGACCCGGCGGTCGGACTGGGGATCGCCGGCGTCGCGGCCTGGCAGGGTGCCCGCGCGTGGCGCGGCCACGACTGCGGCTGCTGACCCGCCTGTTCAGTCCAGCCGGTAGCGGATCAGCCGGGAGCTGTTGGCCACCACCGCGACCGACGACGCGTTGTGCAGGATCGCGGCCAGCACCGGGGACAGCGCGCCGCCCGCCCCGATGAGCAGCCCGGCGGCGTTGACCGCGATGGACATGCCGTAGTTCTCCCGGATGACGTCCACGGCCCGGGCGCCCAGGTCCCGCACGTCGAGCAGCCGATGCAGATCATCGTTGGCCAGCGCCACGTCGGCGGTCTCCACCGCGACGTCGGTTCCGGCCAGGCCCATGGCGATCCCGATGTCGGCGGCGGCCAGCGCCGGGGCGTCGTTGATGCCGTCGCCGACCATGGCGACCACGTAGCCGTCGTTCTGCAGCCGGCGCACCACCTCGAGCTTGTCCTCCGGCATCACCTCGGCGCGCCACTCGTCGATTCCCAGTTCCTCGGCGACGACCTGGGCGATGTCCGGATGGTCGCCGGTGAGCATGACGACGCGGCGAATCCCGTTGTCCCGCAACCTCTCCAGCACCTCGATCGCCTCGGGCCGGACCTCGTCGCGCAGGCTGATCAAGCCCACCAGCTTGCCGTCGACCGCGAGCAACAGCGGGGTCTCGGCCCGCCGCCGCAGCCTGTCCACCCACTCCGACGCCTTCTTCGACACCCGTACCTTTTCCGCGCGCAACAGCCCGGGGCTGCCCGAGCAGCAGGGTGCGGCCGTCGGCCCAGGTCCGCATGCCCAGGCCCACCAGCACCTCGCACTCCTCGTGCGGCGGAATGGTGATGTGGCGCTCCTCGGTCGAGCGGATCACCGCCTCGGCCAGCGGATGGCGGGAATGGATCTCCGAGCTGGCCGCGTAGGCCAACACCTGCTCGGGCTCCCAGTCCTTGTGCAGGGCAATGATATTGGTGACCACCGGGCGGCCGACGGTCAGCGTCCCGGTCTTGTCGAACACGATCGCGTCCGCCCGGCCGGCCTGTTCGAGGTGGGATCCGC
Source organism: uncultured Actinomycetota bacterium (assembly GCA_963820045.1). Lineage (GTDB taxonomy): Bacteria > Actinomycetota > Actinomycetes > Mycobacteriales > Mycobacteriaceae > Mycobacterium. The sequence goes on along the minus strand of CAWFYN010000002.1, from coordinate 996,208 downwards.
CCTTGATCAGGATGCCGCGGCGCGCGCCGTTGCCGATCGCGGCGCTGATCGCGGTCGGGGTGGACAGGCCCACCGCGCAGGGGCACGCGACCAACAGCATGGTCATCGCGCGGCGCACGTCCCCCGTGATCACCAGGGTGACCGCGGAGACGATGAACGAGGTCGGAACGAAACGGCGGGAGAAGTTCTCGCCGACCGTCTGGATGGGGGCCCGGTCGTGTTGGGCCTCCTCGACCCGGGCTGATGATGCGCCCGATCGCGGTCTGGTTGCCGACGGCCCGGGCCCGTACCACCAGGCGGCCGCGCACCACTACCGACCCGGCGTGCACGTGGGCGCCGACCGCGACGCTGACGGGCAGATTCTCGCCGGTGATCGCCGACTGGTTGACGATCGCCTCGCCGTCGACGACCTCGCCGTCCACCGGTATCGCGACGTGGTCGTGAATGACCACGTCGTCGCCGATCTGCACGCTGTCGATGGGCACCTGAACCTCGGTCCCGGGGCCGTCGGTCAGCCGGATCCATGCCGTGTCCTGGCTGCCGCGCAGCAGCTCCGAGATGGCCCGCCGGGTCCGGCGCAGCGTGAGATCCTGCAGGTATTCGCCGATGTTGAGCAGCCACAGCACGGTGAGCGCCACCACGTTCTCGCGCAGCACCAGGCTCGCCACCGTCGCCGCCGACACCAGGGCATCGGTGCCGGCGCGGCCGGAGCGCAACGAGCGCAGCGCGCCGCGCAGGAAGGGGTAGCCGGTGAAGATGGTGACGCCGGTGGCCAGTATCCGGCCGCTTCGCGCCGAGCAGCGGGGGCCGGGCGAAGACGTAGCGGCGCGCGCCGAGCATCCCCAGTGCCGCACCGCCGATGACCATCCGCAACACGTCGGTGTTGCGGATCTCCGACGAATGCGGCGCGCGCGCCGGAATCAGCTCGGCGGCGACGTCTGCGGCGGAGCTGATCGCGGACAGCACCGCGGCGCGATCGCAGCGCCGGGGCGAATACCAGACCACGACGGATCCGGTGCGCGGGTAGGCGTGCACCACGCGCACGCCGTCCTGCTTGGCGACGGCCTCCTCGACCGCCACCGCGCGCCGGGAGTTGCACCGGACCCACTCGACGCAAACCCGCATGCGCCCCGCGGCGTCGGAAACGATCTGCAGCGCAGGGTCTTTCGTGGTGAGATCGGGAAGCGCGGCCGTGGCGACGGACATGCCCGCGGAATCAGTGCTCGTGGGTGTCGGCGACCGACGGTGTGGGCGCTTCCTCACCGATGCGCTCGCGGGCTTCGGCCATGACGTCGGCAATCTTCAGCCGCGCCGACTCGGCGGCCTCTTCGGCCTTGCGCGTCCCGCGCAGCCCCAGTTCCGCCGCCGACACCGCCGTCTCGTGCAGCGGCGCCTTGGCCACGGCCTTGCGTACCACCTCGTAGGCCGTCACGCCGACGAGGCCGGTGACCACCGTCGATGCCGCTTTTGCCAAGAGCCCGTACCCCGCCATTGCCTGGACCTCCGTGTCGTCTCAGCGTCCGTTGATGCTCGCTCGACGTTAACATCGCGATATAGCGATATCAATATGAATTGGCGGCCCGGCGCCTCAGAGCACCCGGGTGACCTTTTCGGTCTCGATCCTGCGCGCCAGCGCCGACGGGTCGGGATTGGCCACCTGCACCAGCGACGCGCCGACGGCCAGGATCGCCAGCAGGCCGTCCACCAGTTCGCCGGGCACCGACCACGGGCCGGTGGAAAGGACCCGGTCTGCGGCCGTCAATTCCCGTGCGGCGGAAGAGCTTTGGCAATCGGCGAGGACCTCGTCGACCGATCGTCCGGCGAGCGCCGGGCCCGGATGGCGTTCGGCGACGATCTGGTCGCCGTGCACCCGCACGGCGGTGGCGTAGTCGGTCACCCCGATCGGCAGGTCGGGGGCCGGGCGCCCGAACGGATCCAGCGACAGCACCGCCACCTCGCCGGCGGCGGTCTGCTCCGCCTCCTCCAGCCGCTCGGCGGTGCACAGTGCGATCTCGGCCGGGCCCGCGAGCACCGCCTCGGCGCCGATCCACCACACCCCGAACAGCACGGCCGCCGTCTGCCAGTGCGCCGGCAGCAGGATCGCGACCCGGCTGGCCGGCCCGGCTCCCAGCTCGTCGCGTAACAGGTTGCCGGTCTTGGCCGCCCAGTTGGCCAGCGTCGCGGCGGACAACTCGATGCGCTCACCGGTCGCGTCGTCGTAGTAGGTGATGCGCGGGCCGACCGGGTCGGTCCGCAACATCGGGTCGAGGATGGCGCCGGAGAGCGTGCTCAGTTGATGCACTCGGGCTTGTCGGAACCGGCGGTCAGGATCGGCGACGGGGGCGGGACGTTCGGGTCGGGCGCCACCGAACCGACGTTGGACACGCGGGCGGGCATCACCGACGCGGTGCCCGAAAGTCCCGAGCCGGGGCCGCTGTAGTCGTTGCCCAGCACCACCCGGACCGAGCCCGGTGCGACCGATGAATCGGCGACCACCGGCAACCCGCCCAGCTCCTTGGACACCTCCTGGGCGCCCAGGTCGTCGGTCTTGGCGGCCCGCACCTGGCTGCCCTTGACGTGGCCGCCGTCGTTGTTGCCCACCGTGCCGGCGCCAAATCCCTTGGCCGTCAACACCTGGGAGACCGCCGATGCCAGGCCGTTGATGTCGGTGTCATTGACCACGCTGGCGGTGGTCTTGGCGGGGGTGTAGGCGATCTCTTCGGTCTTGCCCTGGTCCTGGTCGTGCAGCAGCCCGCTGACCCAGTCGGCGACCTGGTGCGCGTCCACCCGCACCACGCTCTGCATGCCGTCGTCACTCCAGCCGGCCCCGTCCAGCACCGGAATGGTGGCGAACGCGACGTTGCCGCCGGCCAGCTTCTGCATCTGCTGGATGAAATCCATGACGTCCCAACCCGAAGAGATCACCACCGAGCGCTGCACGGCGGCCTCCAGCCGGCTCACCGTGGTGGGGCTGGACAGTGTCTTGCCGGAGATGACCCGGTGGGCCAGCGAGGCCATCACCACCTGCTGGCGCACCACCCGGTCCAGGTCGCCGCGCGGCAACTCGTGGCGCTGACGGACGAAGCTGAGCGCCTCGGGCCCATCGAGCCGTTGCGGGCCGGCCGGGAAGTCGGCGCCCGAAAGCGGTTCGAACACCGGCTCTTTGAGGCAGACGTCGACACCGCCGAGCGCGTCGGTGATCAACGAGAAACCGAGCAGCCCGATCTCGGCGTAGTGGTCGACGGTTACGCCGGTGAGGTCGGCGACGGTCTTGATCAGGGCCTCGCGCCCGGCCTCGGTGCCCTGCGCCGCGGCGTCCTCGGCCGAATCCCCGGCCTTGACCAGGCTGGTGCGCTTGGCCTCGCGGGTTTGGCCGTAGACGCCGTTGATCTTCGTCTTGCCCAGACCGGGGGCCGCGATGTAGGAGTCGCGGGGAATCGAGATGGCCGTCGCCGACTTCCCGTTGTTGGGGATCCGGATCAGGATGATCGTGTCGGTGTTGGTGGCTTCCTCGTCGCCGGCCCGCAGGGCGGCCAGTTCCTCGGCGGACAGTGGGTTGCCGTGGGCGTCGGTGCGGCTGTCGAGCCCGACCAGCAAGATGTCGATCGCGCCGTCGTCGCCGCCCTTGCCGAGCGAGGGTGCGGACATGTGAAAGATGCCGTCCTCGAAGGACCGGACGTTGCTCCACGCGAGCCCGGTGCCCAGGACGACCGCGAGCGTGAGCGCAGTGGCAATCACACGAACCACACGTTGCACAGGCATCCCAATAGGTTACTTGCGACACAGACGCTTCGGGGGGAGCCGGCGGCGGCGTGGCCCGGGCTTTCCCGCACATGCCAGACTCAAACCATGTCGGGAAGGATCGTGATCGCCGGTGCCGGGGGGCAGCTGGGCGGCTATTTGCGCTCGCTGGCAGCCAGTCAGGGCCGCGACGTGCTGGCGCTGACGTCGTTGCAGTGGGACATCGCCGACCCCGCCGCCGCCGAGCGGATCGTCGAGCGCGGCGACGTGGTGATCAATTGCGCGGCATACACCAACGTCGACGGCGCCGAGAGCGACGAGGCCGGCGCCTACGCCGTCAACGCCACCGGCCCCGAAAACATCGCCCGGGCCTGCGCGCGCGCCGGCGCGCGGCTGATCCACGTCTCCACCGACTACGTCTTTGACGGCGACTTCGGCGACGCGGCGCCCCGGCCGTATGAGCCCGACGACGAAACGGCCCCGCAGGGCGTGTACGCCCGCAGCAAGGCCGCGGGGGAGCGGGCCGTGCTGGCGGCGCTGCCGGAGGCCGTCATCGTCCGGACCGCCTGGGTCTACACCGGCGGTGATGGCAAAGACTTCGTCGCCGTCATGCGCCGGCTGGCCGCCGGGGACGGCCCGGTGGACGTCGTCGACGACCAGATCGGCTCGCCGACCTATGTGGGTGACCTGGCGGCCGCGCTGCTGCAGATCGCCGACGACCGCGTACCGGGACCGATCCTGCACGCCGCCAACGAGGGCGCGGTGTCGCGCTTCGAGCAGGCGCGCGCGGTGTTCGCCGAATGCGGCGCCGACCCCGCGCGCGTGCGGCCGGTCAGCACCGGGAAGTCCCCCAGGCCCGCGCCGCGGCCGAGCTACTCCGCGCTGTCGGGCCGGCAGTCGGCCGCGGCGGGGTTACGGCCGTTAAGGCCCTGGCGCCCCGCACTTGTCGCCGCGCTGGCGGCCTCGAAGACCACCGCGGCAACCCACGTCGCGACCGATCGACCGTTACCCTCTACGCGTGACTGACATCCTGCCGGTCGTGACGGTGACCTACTCACCGGGCCCACACCTCGAGCGTTTCCTGGCGTCGTTGTCGCTGGCCACCGAGCGCCCGGTCTGTGTGCTGATGGCCGACAACGGCTCTACCGACGGAACCCCGCAGGCCGCCGTCGAGCGCTACCCGAACGTGCGGTTGTTCCACACCGGGGCCAACCTCGGGTATGGCACCGCGATCAATCGCGCGGTCGCCCAGCTCGCCGAGACGCCGGAGGTCGACGACGACTGGGTGATCGTGGCCAACCCGGACGTGCAGTGGGGCCCGGGCAGCATCGACGCCCTGCTGGACGCCGCCGCCCGCTGGCCGCGCGCCGGCGCCCTGGGCCCGCTGATCCGCGACCCCGACGGCTCGGTGTACCCGTCGGCGCGCCACCTGCCCAGCCTGGTCCGGGGCGGCATGCACGCGGTCATCGGCCCGATCTGGAAACGCAATCCGTGGACGGCGACCTACCGCCAGGAGCGGCTCGAGCCCACCGAACGCCCGGTGGGCTGGCTGTCGGGGTCGTGCCTGCTGGTGCGCCGGTCCGCGTTCGGCCAGGTCGGCGGGTTCGATGAGCGCTACTTCATGTATATGGAAGACGTCGACCTCGGGGACCGGCTCGGCAGGGCCGGCTGGCTGAGCGTCTACGTGCCGTCGGCCGAGGTGCTGCACCACAAGGGCCACTCCACCGGGGACGATCCGGCGAGCCACCTGGCGGCGCACCACAAGAGCACCTACATGTTCCTGGCCGATCGGCATTCGGGTTGGCGGCGGGCGCCGCTGCGCCTGACCCTGCGCGCCTCACTGGCGCTACGTTCGCGCCTGATGGTGCGCGGGGCGCTGCGCACTCGGCGACGGGAACTGGCGGAAAGGCGGCGCTGAATGGCTAACCCCCAAGTCGATGCCGTGATTCTGGTCGGCGGCAGGGGCACCCGGCTGCGGCCGCTGACGCTGTCGGCGCCCAAGCCCATGCTGCCCACCGCCGGCCTGCCGTTCTTGACCCACCTGCTGTCGCGGATCGCCGCGGCGGGCATCGAGCACGTCATCCTGAGCACCTCGTATCAGGCCGCGGTGTTCGAGGCGGAGTTCGGCGACGGGTCCAAGCTGGGTCTGCAGATCGAATACGTCACCGAGGAGCGGCCGCTGGGAACCGGCGGCGGCATCGCCAACGTCGCCGGCCATCTGCGGCACGACACCGTGATGGTGTTCAACGGCGACGTGCTCGCGGGTTCCGACCTCAACCAGATGATCGACTTCCACCGGGCTCAGCGCTCCGACGTCACCCTGCACCTGGTGCGGGTGGGCGACCCGCGGGCCTTCGGCTGCGTCACGACCGACGAAAACGGTAGGGTCACCGCCTTCGTGGAGAAGACGCAGGATCCGCCCACCGATCAGATCAACGCCGGCTGCTATGTCTTCGAACGCAGCATCATCGACCGGATCCCGCGGGGCCGCGAGGTGTCGGTCGAACGCGAGGTGTTCCCGGCCCTGCTCTCCGATCCGGACGTCAGGGTGTGCGGGTACGTCGACGCCACCTACTGGCGGGACATGGGCACCCCGGAAGACTTCGTACGGGGATCGGCGGACCTGGTGCGTGGGATCGCGCCGTCGCCGGCCCTGCACGGCCACCGCGGCGAGCACCTGGTGCACGACGGCGCCGCGGTGTCGCCGGGTGCGGTGCTGGTCGGCGGGACGGTCGTCGGGCGGGGCGCCGAGATCGGTCCCGGCGTCCGGCTGGACGGCGCGGTGATCTTCGACGGCGCCAAGGTCGAAGCCGGCAGCGTGATCGAGCGCTCCATCGTCGGCTTCGGTGCGCGCATCGGCCCGCGGGCGCTGATCCGCGACGGCGTCATCGGCGACGGTGCCGACATCGGTGCGCGCTGCGAGCTGCTGCGCGGCGCCCGAGTCTGGCCCGGCGTTTCGATTCCCGACGGCGGGATCCGCTACTCCTCCGACGTTTAGGCGCCTCCCTTTGCGCCGAAGGTGCGGCCAGCCGCTCGCTCGAGGCCGAGTGTGAGGCTAGCCGCACGCTCGGCGAGTGGCCCGTTCCACCAAATACGCCAGCGCGTGGTCGGTGCCGTCCGGCAACGCGTCGGCCGGCCACCACCGCAGGTCCTCAGACTCGTCGCTGATCGCGATCTGCGCGCCGGGCGGCGCGTGCGCCACGAACTGCAGATCCAGGTGGCGGGTGGGCACGCCCAACGAGCAAGTGACCGGGTGGACGTGGACGGCGGCCAGCTGCGGGTCGATGCGCAAACCGTCGACTCCGGACTCCTCGGTGGCCTCGCGCAGTGCGGCGGCGACGATGTCGGCGTCGTCGTCATCGCAGTGGCCGCCCAGTTGCACCCAGCGGCCCAGCCGCGGATGCAGGGTGAGCAACACCTGGCCGCCCGTGTGGTCGAGCACCAGCGCCGAGGCCGTGACATGGCCCGGGACGCACTCGCGGCGACAAGCGTCCGGACGGGCGTGCACGAAGGCCAGGACCGCGTGCCGCAACGAATCCTGCGCCGCGTCGGGGGCCTGCCAGTCGGACAGCAGCGAGATCGCCGACTCCCGGACGCTCACCGGGAACCCCGCCTTTTCCGGCGATCCCGCAGCGACGCCCAGGCCGCGCGGCTTTGCGCCACCACCTCGGACCCGAGTCCCAGCCCGTCGATCAGCACGTGGCGGTCGACGAGGTCGAGCGCCTTCTCGATCTCGTTGGCCTTCAACAGCAGATCGACGTCGCAGCCGAGCCCGGGGCCGGCGAGCGCCGGCGGGGGAATGGGTAGTTGCTCCGCTTCGCGGGGTTCCAGCTCCAAGATCCCGCCGCCGTAACTGCGCCCGATGATCTCGGCGAAGGCGAACGTCACGCTGTTGTGGAAAACCGCGGCCAGCGCGCTCGCGTCCACACCGGCCGCGAGCCGGACCCGGTGCACCGTGTCGGTGCTCGTCGCCGCGGCGGCGTTGACGGTCAGCCGCGGCGCGCGGTGGATCTGGCGCAACATGAACAGGTCCGGGGTCCACAGCGACGGCGTGCTCCACCACGGCTTGCGGATCGAGCACTTGTAGCCCCGGTCGACGCCGGCGGACTCACCGGCCTCGATGTGCGCGAGGAGCGCGGGGTCGACCGGCTCGCGCGGCGCGTTGAGCAGCCAGCCGCGGTGCCCGGCGGCGAGATCGCCTGCCCGGCAGTCGGTGTCGTAGATCAGGCCGGACAGCTGCGCGCTGCGCGAGACCAGCGGGACGCAGTGGGGCAGCAGCCCGAGTTCGCGGGCCTGCGCGTCGGTGAACGTGAAGAAGCTGTTGCGGCCCGTCACGATGCCCACGTCCACGTCGGCGACCGACCCCAGCCGGGTCATGGCCGTCGACCCCTTGAGCGTTCGCAGCAGCCGGATCGCGGCCGGGTCCAGGAAGTACTTGGTCCACTTCTCGTTCTCGTGTAACAGCGCGGGAGCCGAGTCGACGTCCAGATCGGCCAGCGCGAGTGAATCGGCGTCGGCGAGGTGGACCGTGCGAATCCGCGCGGGCCCGGCGCCGGCCACCCCGCAGAACAACACGACTTCCTGCAGGACGCCGTCGAACACCAAGCGCTCGAACGTCACCAGCGTGATGTCACGGAATCGGCTCAGCAGGAACTCGCGCAGCTGCGCGGCGTAGGTGACCTGGAGTAACTCGGCGGGAAGCACCAGGCCCACCCGGCCGCCGTCGCGCACCAAAACGGAGCTCGCCACGACGAAAGGGACCCAGGCGTTGGTCAGCCGGCTGGGCCGCAAACCCTCCCGCCGCATCAGTTCCAGGGCGGGGTCGCGCTGTTCGGACGTCCAGTTGCCGAACCGGATGTAAGGCGGATTCCCGGCGACCCCGTCCCAGCCGCCGGGCTCCGTGGTGGCCAGCCAGGTGAACAGGTTCGCGGCCGCGACGGGAGCGAATTGCCGTGACTTGGCCGCCTCTTCGGCGACGAGCTCGACGCCCTGGACCCCGACGCTCACCCGGGCCAGCTCGCGCAGGATCGCGCCGTCGCCGCAGGCGGGTTCCACGATGCGCGGTCCGGCTTCGCCAACCCAGCGGGCCAGGAATCGGGCCACGGGTGCCGGCGTGTAGTAGCCGCCGCGGGCCTTGTCGGCGGACGCCGCCGCCTTGCCCGCGAATCTCATGGGCTTAAGTATCTGAGGAAAGACGTGGCTCACTTGCGGATCAACAAGTCCCCGACGTCCGCCGGGTCGCGCGGCCCGCCGGGTTCCCCGGGGTAGCCGATCGCGATGGCGCCCAACGGCTCCCATTCGGCGGGCAATTCCAGCTCGGCGCGCACCAGGTCGGCGGCAAAGATCGTCGAGCCGATCCAGCAGCTGCCCACCCCCCGCACGGCCAATGCGACCAGCAGCGCCTGCACGGCCGCCCCGACCGCGACCGTGAACATGGTGTGCTCGGCGTCGGCGCGGGCGGCGTCGGGATACGTGTGCGCGCCGTCGGGAACCAGCATCGGGATGACGACCTCGGGTGCGTCGTAGAGGATCTGGCCGCGCACCACCCGCCGTTCTATCGCGTCGGCGGGCCGGCCGTCGCCGGCGAGGTCGGAGCGCCACTTGTCTTTCATGCGGTCCAGGAGCCGCATCCGAACGTCGCGAGCCTGCAGCCAGACGAACCGGACCGGGCGGGTGTGGTGCGGGGCCGGGGCGGTGAGGGCCTCGGCGACGGCGGTTTCGATCAGCTCGGGCGCGACCGGTTCGGCGCTGAACCGGCGCACCGATCGGCGCAACAGCTGCGCCTGCCGCCGCCCCGTGTCGAGGGCCTCGGCGGTGCCGAGCCAGAACAGGTCTTCCTCGCCGGGCCGCACCAGTTGTCGGGCCGTCGAGCCGTCGTCGGACACCGAAAGGCCGCGCACCACGGCCACCGGCATGGCGGTCAGTTTGCCCTTCACCAGATCCGCGGCCGCCGCGACCTCGTCGGCGACCGCGATCTCGGTGACCACCAGCTCGTTGCCGTGGCGGTCGAGGGTGCCCGAATAGCCGTGCAGCACCGACAGGCCGGCCGAGCCCACCGCCGCGTCGATCTGGCCGTTGCGCCAGGCGCGGCCCATGGTGTCGGTGATGACCACGGCGACGTCGACGCCGAGCCGCTCGGCCAGCCCGGCGCGCAGGGCCGCGGCGCTGCCGTCGGGGTCGACCGGCAGCAGCGCGAGTTCGTCGCGGCCCACGTTGGATCCGTCCACCCCGGCGGCGGCCTGAACCAAACCGATGCGGTTCTCGGTGATCAGGGTGCGGCCCTTGCGCGCCAGCACCCGCACCGCCTCGGCCTCGACCAACTTGCGCCGGAGTTGGTCCCGCTCCTCGGCGTCCGCCGGTGCCGGCACCAGCCGGCCCTCGCACTTGGACACCACCTTGCTGGTCACCACCACGACGTCACCGTCGCGCAGCCAGGGTGCGGCCGCGGCCAGCGCCGCGCTCAGGTCGTCGCCGGGCCGGAATTCACCGAGCCCGGCGACGGGCAGGATCTCGATCGCCGCGCCGCTGCCATGTTCGGTCACTGCGTCACGCCCGCAAGGTCGAGCCCGGCGCTGACCATCTCGGCCGTCGCCTTCGGGTCGGTCATCAACAGCGGCACCGCGCGCACCGCAACGCCCTCGATGTCGGCCGCATCGCCCTCGTGCACCAGCCAGCAGTCCAGTATCCCGGTGCCCCGGCGCGCCCCGTAGTGCCGGCCGACCGCCTCCGCGGTGGATTCGACGCCGACCACAGACAGGCACGCATCGGCCATGCCGCGCAACGGTTTTCCACCGATGATCGGGGAGTAGCCGACGATCGGGGCGGTCGCCGAGCGCAACGCGGCGCGAATGCCCGGGACGGCCAGGATGGCGCCGACGCTCACCACCGGGTTGGACGGCGCCAGCAAGATGGCGTCGGCGTCGGCGATGGCCGTGACAGCTTCACTTGTGGCGGCGGCTTTTTCGGCGCCGATGAAAGCGAAGCTGTGCGTGGGTACGTCGGCCCGGTAGCGCACCCACCACTCCTGGAAGTGGATCGCCCGGCGGCTGCCGTCGTCGGGATCGGTGATCACCACGTGCGTCTCGCAGCGGTCGTCGCTGGCCGGCAGCAATCGGGCGCCGGGTTGCCAGCGGTCACACAGCGCCACGGTGATCTGCGACAGCGGGTATCCGGCATTGAGCATCTGGGTGCGCACCAGGTGGGTGGCGATATCCCGGTCGCCCAGTCCGAACCAGTCCGGCTGCACGCCGTAGCGCGCCAATTCCTCTTTGGCGTGCCAGGTTTCGTCCCGGTGACCCCACCCTCGCTCCGGGTCTACGCCTCCACCTAAGGTGTACATGCAGGTGTCCAAATCCGGGCAGACTCGCAGTCCGTGAATCCAGGCATCGTCGCCGATGTTGACGATCGCATTGAGTTCGTGGTTGCTGGCTCCCGCGTCTGGGTGCCGTTGTGTTTCGAACTGACCCAGCCCGAGGAACTGTTGAACCCCCAGCAGGAAGCGGGCGCCGCCAACCCCACCGACCAGAACGGTGACCTTCACCTGGACGACAGTACTGCCCGGCGACTCTGTGGTAGCGGGCCCGTGACGCGGGCCTTAAGCGTAGTCGTGGGTGGTGTGATCAACACGCCGAATGCGCAAAAACAACGGAAACGCCGTAATTCGGTCACGAGATGGTATGGAAATGCGCCTTAATGCTTGACCCGGCAGATCAACCCGTGTCTAATCACACCAGTGTCATTTCCCGGTTGGCCGGCCGGTTCCGGTGTCGCAGACCGAGATTCGATCACTTGTTCGAATTGTCTGTACACATCAGAAAAGTGGGAACCACTCACTCTCTCAATGAAACTGAGGAGGCGGACGACCGTATGTCTTACGAACATCTTCGAGGAGTCATGGCGAGCACGCCGCACACCGCTATCGGCTCGGCACCTGTCCGACCCGTTCGGCCGCACTTGACCGTGGTTCCCGATGCGCCCGTCGCATTCGAGCCCGAGCCATTGCTGGCGCCCGCTGCGGACCAATGGCAGGACCGGGCGCTGTGTGCCCAAACCGATCCCGAGGCCTTCTTCCCCGAGAAGGGCGGCTCCACCCGTGAGGCAAAGAAGATCTGCCTGGGGTGCGAGGTACGTCATGAGTGCCTGGAGTACGCCCTGGAGCATGACGAGCGCTTCGGCATTTGGGGCGGTCTGTCCGAGCGCGAGCGCCGCCGCCTCAAGCGCGGCATCATCTGACGCCGCGGCACAACTTTATTCGTCGTCGATCGTCGGGTCGATGACCGACGGCTCGACATCGAGGTAGATGGCCACCTGGGCCACAAGTATTTCGTGCAGCAAATCACCGAGTTCGACGGTGTCCTTGGCCCGTCGTTCAATCGGCTTGCGGAACAAGACAATTCGCGCCCGCGTGGCGTTGCCGCGGACGTCGACGCCGGCCGGAATCAATCGCGCCAGCGGGATCGGCCCGTCGGCGATGACCTCCGGCGGCCACTGGACGCTCTCGGGATCCTTGGCCGCGATGCGGGGAATCTCATCGACCGCCACGTCGAGCTCGGCGAGGCGGGCCTGCCAGTGTCGCTCGATGGGTTCGTAGGCCTCCAGCACCGCCATGTCGAACCGCTCGGCCCGGCTGCGCCACCCCGGGACCGTCGGCGGCAACAGCGGACCGCGCACCTCGCGGCCCCGCCGCGAGGACCGATGGGAAGCGAATCGGCCCTGGGACCGATCCCTCCGCGGGGAGCTGCGCGAATCGCCCACGCGCCGATGGTAACGGTTAAACATCGGGGGTCGGACGGTTGCGCGTGTCCGGCGCTGCACCGGCGTTTGTGCACGATAGCCTTTCGGCGTGAACGTTCCCCGTCGCTGTTGCCGGCCTGGGTGTCCGCACTACGCCGTGGCGACATTGACGTTCGTCTACTCGGACTCGACGGCAGTGGTGGGGCCGCTGGCGACCGCGCGGGAACCGCATTCGTGGGACCTGTGCGTCGGCCACGCCGGCCGGATCACCGCGCCCCGCGGCTGGGATCTCGTGCGCCACGCCGGTCCGCTGCCCACCCACCATCCCGATGAGGACGACCTGGTCGCCCTGGCCGACGCGGTGCGCGAAGGCGGCCCCGTCCAGGGCGCCGCGCCCTACGGCGGCACCGGCGCGCCACGCAACGGGTCGAACGGCTTTGATGGCTTCGCCGACCCGCACATTCATCACACCGGCTCGCAGGCAACCGCGCCCAGCAGCAGTGTGCTCGCGCCGCCCGAGCATCGTTCCGGTCGGCGCCGCGGGCATCTGCGGGTGTTGCCCGACCCGAGTGACTAGCCGTTCCCGCGTCGCACGCGATCCCCGCGCACCGCTGCGGTCCGGGTTTCCCGGGGGGCCGATAGGCTGACGATCGAGAGGCGAAGGAACGAAGTCTTTTCAAGGCGTCAGGAGGCCCCCGCATGTCTCGGCTCGCCGCGACTGTGCACCGCGTCGTCAAGGCTTACGACGTGCGAGGGCTGGTCGGCGAGGAGATCGACGAGCCGCTGGTCACCGCCTTGGGGGCGGCCTTCGCCAAGCTGATGCGCGGCGAAGGCGCCGGGCGGGTGGCGATCGGCCACGACATGCGCGACAGCTCGCCCTCGCTGGCCGCGGCCTTCGCCGCCGGGGTGATGAGCCAGGGGCTGGACGTGGTGCGGATCGGTTTGTCCTCCACCGATCAGCTGTACTTCGCCTCGGGGTTGCTGGACTGCCCCGGCGCGATGTTCACCGCGAGCCACAACCCGGCGGCCTACAACGGGATCAAGTTGTGCCGGGCGGCCGCCAAGCCGGTGGGCGCCGACAGCGGCCTGGGCACCATCGCCGAGGACGTGATCGCCGGCGTCGAGCGCTATGACGGACAACCCGGAACCGTCACCGACCGGGACGTGCTGGACGATTACGGCAAGTTCCTGCGCTCGCTGGTGAGCACCTCGGGGCTGCGGCCCTTGCGGGTGGCCGTGGACGCCGGCAACGGCATGGCCGGTCTCACCGCGCCCGCGGTGCTCGATGCGATCGACTCAATCACCTTGCTGCCGTTGTACTTCGAGCTCGACGGCTCGTTCCCCAACCACGAGGCCAACCCGCTCGACCCGGCCAACCTGGCGGACCTGCAGAAATACGTCGGCGCCGTCGGTGCTGACATAGGCCTGGCCTTCGACGGGGACGCCGACCGTTGCTTCGTCGTCGACGAACGCGGCCGGCCGGTGTCGCCCTCGACGGTGACCAGCCTGGTGGCCGCGCGCGAGCTGGGCCGGGAGATCGGCGCCACCATCATCCACAACGTGATCACCTCCCGGGCGGTGCCCGAGCTGGTCACCGAGCGCGGCGGCACACCGCTGCGCTCCCGCGTCGGACACTCCTATATCAAGGCGCTGATGGCCGACACCGGCGCCATCTTCGGCGGGGAGCACTCGGCGCACTATTACTTCCGCGACTTCTGGGGCGCGGACTCGGGGATGCTGGCGGCCCTGTACGTGCTGGCCGCCCTCGGTGAGCAGGACCGGCCGTTGTCGGAGTTGACCGCCGATTACCAGCGCTACGAATCGTCCGGCGAGATCAACTTCACCGTGGCGGACGCCTCGCTGTGCACGGAGGCGGTGCTGAAATCCTTCGGCAGCCGGATTCACTCCATCGACCACGTGGACGGGGTGACGGTGGACCTGGGCGACGGCAGCTGGTTCAACCTGCGCAGTTCCAACACCGAGCCGTTGCTGCGGCTCAACGTGGAGGCGCGCAGCACTGAGGAGGTCGACATGGTGGTTGCCCAGATCAGTGCGGAGATCGACGCCCAGTCGGCGCCCGCGGCGGCCGCGCCGTGAATGCCGTCCGGGCGATCGATCTCGAGGACACCGAGGGTCTGTTCGCCGCCGACCGGGAGGGCCTGCTGCGCTCGGCGTCGTCGGCCGGAGCGCAGGTGCGCGCGATTGCCGCCGCGGTCGACGAGGGCGCGCTGGATCCGCTGCGGGCCGACGACCGACCGCGCAGCGTGATCTGGGTCGCCGGCCGCGGGACCGCCGAGAGCGCGGGCGCCATGCTGGCCGCGACGCTGGGCGCTGTGGCCTCCGAGCCGATCGCGCTGAGCGCCGAGGTGCCGCCGTGGATCGGCCCACTTGACGTCCTGGTCGTCGCGGGTGATGCCCCCGGCGATCCCGCGCTGGTCGCCGCAGCCGCGACCGCGGTGCGCCGTGGCTCGCGGCTTGTCGTCGTCGCGCCGTACGACGGCCCGCTGCGCGACGCCGCCGCCGGCCGGGCGGCGGTGCTGGCGCCGCGGCTTCCGATCCCCGACGAGTTCGGGTTGTGCCGGTACCTGGCCGCCGGCCTGGCCGTCATGCACGCCGTCGACCAGCGACCGAGCATCGATCTGCGGGCGCTCGCCGACGCGCTGGACGCCGAGGCGCTGCGCAACAGCGCTGCCCGCGAGTTGTTCACCAATCCGGCCAAGGCCATCGCCGCGCGCCTGACCGGTCACCGGTTGGTGCTGGCGGGGGACTGCGCCGGGACGCTGGCGCTGGCGCGGCACGGCAGTTCGGTGCTGCTGCGGCTCGCGGATGAGGTGGTCGCGGCCGTGGGGCTGCCGGACGCGCTGGTGGCGTTGCGCGCGGCGGCCGAGTCGGGCGGCGCCGCTTCCCCGGTGGACGCGATCTTCCACGACGAAGAGATCGACGGGCCGCTGCCCGACCGGCTCCGGGTGCTGGCGCTGACGTTGTCGGCCGAACAGTCGGTGGTGGCCGCCCGGACTGCCGGCTTCGAGGACGTCTACCTGCTCGCCGCCGAGGACGTGCCCGACGGACCCGGTGGCTCGGCGGGCTCTACCGTTGCACCGGCGTTGGGGGGTGCCATCAGCGCCGAGCAGCAACTGGCGGTATTGGCCGTCCGGCTCGAGATGGCCGCGGTTTACGCGCGACTGGTGCGGGGATAGATATAACAGTGGAACTGCTTCGCGGGGCCTTGCGGACATACGCCTGGGGATCACGCACCGCCATCGCCGAATTCACCGGGCGGGCGGTTCCGGCCGCCCATCCGGAGGCCGAGCTGTGGTTCGGCGCCCACCCGGGCGACCCGGCCTGGCTGGAGACGGATCAGGGCGAGGTCTCGCTGCTCGACGCGCTGATTGCCGACCCCGAGGGACAACTCGGCCCCGGGGCGTGTGCCCGGTTCGGTGACGTGCTGCCGTTTCTGGTCAAGGTGCTCGCGGCCGACGAACCGCTGTCCCTGCAGGCCCACCCGAGCGCGGCCCAGGCGGCCGAGGGTTATTTGCGTGAGGAGCGGCTGGGCATTCCGCTGAACTCCCCGGTCCGCAACTACCGCGACACCTCGCACAAACCCGAGCTGCTGGTGGCGTTGCAGCCGTTCGAGGCGCTCGCCGGATTCCGCCAGGTCTCCCGCACCGTCGAGCTGCTGCGGGCCCTGGCCGTGTCCGACCTCGACCCGTTCATCGACCTGCTCAACGACCAGTCCGACGCCGACGGCCTGCGCGCGCTGTTCACCACCTGGATCACCGCGCCGCAGCCCGACATCGACGTGCTGGTACCCGCCGTGCTGGACGGCGCCATCCAGTACATCAGCTCCGGGGCAACGGAATTCGCGGGTGAAGTCAAGACGGTGCTGGAACTGGGGGAGCGCTATCCCGGCGACGCCGGGGTGCTGGCGGCCCTGTTGCTGAACCGCATCACCCTGGCCCCGGGCGAGGCGATCTTCCTGTCGGCCGGCAACCTGCACACCTACCTGCGCGGTTTCGCCGTGGAGGTGATGGCCAACTCCGACAACGTGTTACGCGGCGGCCTGACCCCCAAGCACGTCGACGTCCCCGAGCTGCTGCGGGTGCTCGACTTCGCCCCCACCGCGGAGGCGCAGCTGCGCCCGCACATCCGCCGGGAGGGCTTCGGACTGATCTATGAGACCCCGGCCGACGAGTTCGCGGTCGCGCTGCTCGAGCTCGACGGCGATTACCTGGGCCACGAGGTCGACGCCTCGTGCAGCCACGAGGGTCCCCAGATCCTGCTGTGCACCGAGGGTTGCACGACGGTGCACGGCAAGTCCGGCTCGCTGACGCTGCACCGGGGGATGGCCGCCTGGGTGGCCGCCGACGATGCCCCGATTCGGCTGGTCGCCCGCGAGCCCACCAAGCTGTTCAGGGCGACCGTGGGGCTGTGACAGTCCTGATGGCGGCGACCCGCTTCGCCCGGCTCCGCCGCGCTCGCGATCGCCTAGTCCTGCTGGCGGCGACTGGCTTCGCCCGGTCCGGCCGCGCTCGCGATCGCCACGGTCCGCCGGTCCCTTGCGGCCCGGCGACGCTCGCCGAGCCAGAGCCGCAGGTTGTGCGCGACGGTACGGCCGACGATGCGCGGCGGCGGGACCATATAGAGGCTGTCGAGCAGCGAGAACCGGCGCAAAAACCATTCGGCCAGAACCGGATCGGTCTCGGCCGCACCCAGGAATTGGTCGAACAGCGCACCGGTCGGCCGCCACCACCAGGGCATGGGTTCCTTGGTTTCGGCGTGGTGGAAGGTGACGTCGCCGATGGCGTTCATCGTCCACACCGGAAAGGTGGATTTGGCCGTCGCCCGATGCAGCGCCGCGGCCACCTCGTCGTCCGGCAATTGCAGGGCGCGGCGCAGGTGACCCGCCTGCAGCGAGGTCATGGTCATGCCCTGCCCGAAGGTGGGGTTGAAGCTCGCGACGGCATCACCGAGCGGGATGATGCCGGCGGGGAAGCGGTCCAGCTTGTCGTACCGACGCCATCTGCTGGCGGGAAAGGCGTGGAACGCCGGCTCGCCGAGGGGTTCGGCCTGCGCCAAGGCGGCGTTGAAGTGGGCCGGCAGTAGCTCTTCGGCCAGCGCCAGCATCTGAGCGAACGTGCCCGGCGGTTTGACGTTGGCCACCCCGAACGTGGTGAGCACCCAGGTGCCGTCCTCGTAGCACAGCATGCCCAGCCCGAGCGACTTGTCGTGCGAGGCGCCGGCGACCACCACCTTCTCGGCGATCAATCCGTCGGGGATGCGGAACTGCTGGGTGGCGTAGTAGATGCCGATGTCGAGGAGGTCTTCCCCGGGGCGCTCGTACCCCCATTGCGTCAGCCACACCGGCAGCCGGGTGCCCCGCCCCGCCGCGTCGACGACGAGGTCCGCGACAACGAATTCGGGCTCTCCGGCGCCGGTGTCGGCGGGATCCAACAGCACCCCCGTCACCCGCTGGCGCGCGGCGTCGAACCGCGGTTCGGCCACGGAGCGCCGCACCATCGAGACGTTGGCGATGTCTTGGACCCGTTTGCGCAACTGCCACTCCAGATGCGGACGGCTGGGCACGTAGGCGGTGAATTCGTCGCGCAGGGTGTGCCCCGTCCCGAGCACGTGGCCGGCGGCGCCGAGGTGGATGCAGTCGGGCCGGTTCTCCAGCATGGGCACGCCCGCGGCCACCATATCCTCGAGCAGCCCGGGGAACAGGCACTCGAACTCCATTGCGCCGCGGGCCATCAGCATGTGCAGGTGCCGGTCCTGCGGGACCGTCGCCCGGTTCGACGGTCTGCTGGGCAACTCGTCTCGCTCGTAGACGGTGACGCGGGAATAAGAATGCGACAGCACCCGCGCGGCGCACAGCCCGGCGATGCTGCCTCCGATGACCACCGCGTGGTCCCTGGTGTTTGCTTTGGTGTCCGGCATCTCGGCAGAGTACCCAGTACTGTGACGGACCAATGGGGCCCCAGAGGATGGGAAAGGGCGGCTGCATGGCCAATCGATGGCGCACGAAATCGGTGGAGCAGTCGATCGCCGATACCGACGAGCCGGACACCCGGCTCCGCAAGGAGCTGACCTGGTTGGACCTGGTCGTCTTCGGGGTCGCGGTGGTGATCGGTGCCGGTATCTTCACCGTCACCGCGTCGACAACCGGCGACATCACCGGTCCGGCCATCTGGATCTCGTTCGTGATCGCGGCGGCCACGTGTGCGCTGGCGGCCCTGTGCTACGCCGAATTCGCCTCGACGTTGCCGGTGGCGGGCAGCGCCTACACCTTCTCCTATGCCACCTTCGGGGAGTTCCTCGCGTGGATCATCGGCTGGAACCTGCTGCTGGAACTGGCGATCGGCGCCGCGGTGGTGGCCAAAGGATGGTCGAGCTACCTGGGCAACGTGTTCGGATTCGCCGGTGGTACAAGCCAGTTCGGGTCGATGAGCCTGGATTGGGGCGCGCTGTTGATCGTCGCGGGAGTGGCGTTCCTGATCGTCCTGGGCACCAAGCTGTCGTCGAGGTTCTCGGCGGTGATCACCGGCATCAAGGTGTCGGTGGTGCTGTTGGTCGTGGTCGTGGGCGCCTTCTACATCAAGAGTTCCAACTTTTCGCCGTTCATCCCCAAGCCCGAAGCCGGGCATGAGGCCTCGGGCATCAATCAATCGGTGCTGTCCCTGCTGACCGGCGCGCAAAGCAGCCACTACGGCTGGTACGGGGTGCTGGCGGGGGCCTCGATCGTGTTCTTCGCGTTCATCGGCTTCGACATCGTCGCCACCATGGCCGAGGAAACCAAGCGCCCCCAGCGCGACGTCCCCCGGGGAATCCTGGCGTCGTTGGCGATCGTGACGGTCCTCTACGTGGCGGTCTCGGTGGTCCTGTCCGGCATGGTTTCCTACACCCGGCTCAAGACCTTGCCCGGCCACAAGCCGGCCAACCTGGCCACCGCATTCACGGCGAACGGGATCAACTGGGCCAGCAAGATCATCGCGATCGGCGCGTTGGCGGGGCTGACCACCGTGGTGATGGTGCTGATGCTCGGGCAGTGTCGCGTGCTGTTCGCGATGGCCCGCGACGGCCTGCTGCCGCGCCAGCTGGCCAAGACCGGCTCGCGCGGCACCCCGGTCCGGATCACCGTGCTGGTCGCGATCGTCGTGGCCGCGACGGCGTCGCTGTTTCCGATCGCCAAGCTCGAGGAGATGGTCAACGTCGGAACGCTGTTCGCGTTCGTCCTGGTCTCGGCCGGCGTCATGGTGCTGCGCCGGACCCGCCCCGACCTGGAGCGCGGCTTCCGGGCCCCGTGGGTGCCGGTCCTGCCGATCGCCTCCATCTGCGCGTGCGTGTGGCTGATGGTCAACCTCACCGCGCTGACCTGGGTGCGGTTCGGCGTCTGGCTGGTGGTGGGCACGGCGATCTACGTCGGCTATGGGTACCGGCACTCCGTGCAGGGCCGTCGCGAGGCCGAGGGGGGCGAAGTGCCCAGCTCACTTGCCGTCGATCCCAGCAGCCCCGTGGCGTAATCCACAACTGCTTTACAAAATATGGCTCTGTGTCTAGACACAAGACGCAGAAGGCTATATTGTCAACCTCAACGTGGCGTGACTTACAAGGAGGTTTGGCATATGACCACACTGGAACGGCAGGCAAGGCCCGAAGCGTCCGAGCCGCCACCCTGGCGGGACAAGAAGCGGCGTCTTTGGCTGATGGGGCTGATCGCCCCGACGGCGTTGTTCGTGATGTTGCCGATTATTTGGGGGCTCAACCAGCTCGGCTGGCACGCCGCCGCCCAGGTGCCGCTGTGGATCGGCCCGATCCTGCTCTACATTCTGTTGCCGGCGCTGGACCTGGGCTTCGGGCCCGACGGGCAGAACCCGCCCGACGAGGTGATGGAGCAGCTGGAGAACGACAAGTACTACCGGTACTGCACCTACATCTACGTCCCGTTCCAGTACCTCAGCGTGGTCTTCGGTGCCTACCTGTTCACCGCCTCGAACCTGACCTGGCTGGGTTACGACGGAGCGTTGGGCTGGGCGGGCAAACTGGGCGTGGCGCTGTCGGTGGGCGTGCTCGGTGGCGTCGGCATCAACACCGCGCACGAGATGGGCCACAAGAAGGACTCGCTGGAACGGTGGCTGTCCAAGATCACGCTGGCGCAGACCTGCTACGGCCACTTCTACATCGAGCACAATCGCGGCCACCACGTGCGCGTCTCCACCCCGGAGGACCCGGCGTCGGCCCGCTTCGGCGAGACGTTCTGGGAGTTCTTGCCGCGCAGCGTGTTCGGCAGCCTGCGCTCGTCACTGCGGCTGGAGGCCCAGCGCCTGCGCCGGCAGGGTGCTAATCCCTGGAATCCCAAGACGTATCTGTCCAACGACGTGCTCAACGCCTGGCTGATGTCGGTGCTCCTGTGGGGCGTGCTCATCGCGGTTTTCGGCCCGGCGCTGATCCCGTTCGTGATCGTCCAGGCCGTGTTCGGCTTCAGCCTGCTGGAGGCCGTCAACTACCTGGAGCACTACGGGCTGCTGCGGCAACAGAACGCCAACGGCCGCTACGAGCGCTGCGCCCCGGTGCACAGCTGGAACTCCGACCACATCGTCACCAACCTGTTCCTCTACCACCTGCAGCGCCACAGCGACCACCACGCCAACCCCACCCGCCGCTACCAGACGCTGCGCAGCATGGAGGGCGCGCCGAACCTGCCGAGCGGGTACGCGTCGATGATCTCGCTGACATACCTCCCGCCGCTGTGGCGCAAGGTGATGGACCACCGGGTCCTCGAGCACTACGACGGCGACATCACCAAGGTCAACATCCACCCGCGGATGCGCGACAAGGTGCTGGCGCGCTACGGGGTGCCCGCATGACCGCCTACCGCTGCCCGGGCTGCCACTACACCTACGACGAGGCCAAAGGCGCTCCGCGGGAAGGCTTTCCCGCGGGTACGCCCTTCAAAGACATCCCCGACGACTGGTGCTGCCCCGATTGCGCAGTGCGCGAGAAGGCCGATTTCCAAACGATTGGACAGGAGGTGACCCGGTGAGCGACTACAAGCTCTTCATCTGCGTGCAATGCGGATTCGAGTACGACGAGGCCAGGGGCTGGCCCGAAGACGGGATCGCGCCCGGAACCCGTTGGGACGACATCCCCGAGGACTGGAGCTGCCCGGACTGCGGCGCGGCGAAATCCGACTTCGAGATGGTCGAGATAGCTCGTTCGTGATCGACACCAATGTGGTTGCGAAAGCAGCTATTGTCGCGCCTGTGAAGCGGATGCCGTACCCCGAGGCGTCGCGCGTCCTGCTGCGCGACTCGGTGCTCGACGCGATGCGGGAGCTGCTGGGCACCCGTGACTGGTCCGCCGTCACGCTGTCGGACGTGGCCCGCGCTGCGGGCATCAGCCGGCAGACCATCTACAACGAGTTCGGCTCGCGGCAAGGCCTGGCGCAGGGTTACGCCCTGCGCCTGGCCGACCGCCTGGTCGACACCATCCATCAGGCCCTCGACGCCAACGTCGGCAACATCTATGAGTCGTTCCTGCAGGCTCTCCGGGGGTTCTTCGCCGAGGCGGCGGCGGACCCGTTGGTGACCTCACTGCGCACGGGTGTCGCCAAGCCCGATCTGTTGCAGCTGATCACCACCGACAGCGCGCCCATCATCAGCCGAGCGTCGGCCCGGCTGGCGTCCGCACTTACCCAGACCTGGGTGGCCACCAGTGACGAGGACGCCGGCGTGCTGGCGCGGGCCATCGTGCGGCTGGCCTTGAGCTACGTGTCGATGCCGCCCGAGGCCGATCACGACGTGGCCGCAGACCTGGCGCGGCTCATGACGCCGTTCGCCGAGCGGCACGGCGTCGTCAACGTCCCCTGACGCCGTCCTGCGGCCGCCGACTACAGTGGCTCGAGAGCGTATACCTAAGCTAAGTAATCCGCTTGGAACCTAAGCCGCAGAAGGAATGAGAGATATGACGACGACCGAAAGTTCGCTGACCGCCGACGTCCGCAACGGCATCGATTTCAAGGTCGCCGACCTGTCGTTAGCGGAATATGGTCGCCGGGACATCGAACTCTCCGAGCAGGAGATGCCGGGTCTGATGTCGCTGCGCCGCGAGTACCACGACGTCCAGCCGCTCAAGGGAGCGCGCATCTCGGGCTCGCTGCACATGACGGTGCAGACCGCGGTCCTCATCGAGACCCTCGTCTCGCTCGGTGCGCAAGTCCGGTGGGCGTCGTGCAACATCTTCTCCACCCAGGACCATGCCGCCGCCGCGGTGGTCGTCGGCCCGCACGGCACGCCCGAGGAGCCCAGGGGTGTCCCGGTGTTCGCCTGGAAGGGCGAGACGCTTGAGGAGTACTGGTGGGCCGCCGAGCAGATGCTGACCTGGCCCGACGAGCCGGCCAACATGATCCTCGACGACGGCGGCGACGCCACCATGCTGGTGCTGCGCGGCGCGCAGTACGAGAAGGCCGGCGTGGTGCCCCCGGCGGAGGAGGACGACCCCACCGAGTGGAAGGTCTTCCTGGAGCTGCTGCGCAGCCGCTTCGAGACCGACAAGGACAAGTGGACCAAGATCTCCGAGTCGATCAAGGGCGTCACCGAGGAGACCACCACCGGCGTGCTGCGGCTCTACCAGTTCGCCGCCGCCGGTGACTTGGCGTTCCCGGCGATCAACGTCAACGACTCGGTGACCAAGTCCAAGTTCGACAACAAGTACGGCTGCCGGCACTCCCTGATCGACGGGATCAACCGCGGCACCGACGTGTTGATCGGCGGCAAGAAGGTGCTGGTCTGCGGATACGGCGACGTGGGCAAGGGCTGTGCCGAGTCGGTCAAGGGCCAGGGGGCGCGCGTCGTCGTCACCGAGATCGACCCGATCAACGCGCTGCAGGCCCTGATGGAGGGCTACGACGTCGAGACGGTCGAGGACGCGATCGGCGCGGCGGACATCGTCATCACCGCCACCGGGAACAAGGACATCATCACGCTGGCGCACATGCGGGCGATGAAGGATTATGCGGTGCTGGGCAACATCGGGCACTTCGACAACGAGATCCAGGTCTCCGCGCTGGAGCGCTCCGGCGCGAGGAAGGTGACGATCCGGCCCCAGGTCGACGTGTGGACGTTCCCCGACAGCGGGAAGTCGATCATTCTGCTCTCCGAGGGCCGGCTGCTGAACCTCGGCAACGCCACCGGCCACCCGTCATTCGTGATGAGCAACAGCTTCTCCAACCAGGTGATCGCCCAGATCGAGCTGTGGACCAAGAACGACGAGTACGACAACGAGGTGTACCGGCTGCCCAAGCACCTCGACGAGAAGGTGGCCCGCATCCACGTCGACGCCCTCGGCGGCAAGCTGACCAAGCTGACCAAGGAGCAGGCCGAGTACATCGGCGTCGAGGTCGAGGGTCCCTACAAGGCCGACCACTACCGCTACTGACGGCCGGCCGGCTCGCCGAGCGGGGCGCCGGGGATAGGCTCGCGCCGTGCTGATCGCGATCGAAGGGGTTGACGGCGCGGGCAAGCGGACGCTGTCCGAGGGCCTGCGCAAAGCCTTGACGGCGGCCGGGAAGTCCGTGGCGATCGTGGCCTTCCCGCGCTACGGCAAATCGGTGACCGCCGACATCGCGGCCGAGGCCCTGCACGGCGGGCACGGGGACCTGGCGTCATCCGCCTATGCGATGGCGATGCTGTTCGCGCTCGACCGGGCGGGTGCCGTCGAGGACATCGAGGCGCTGCGCCGCGAGAACGACGTGGTGATCCTGGATCGCTACGTCGCATCCAACGCGGCCTACAGCGCCGCGCGCCTGCACCAGGACGCGGCCGGGGCGACGGCCGCCTGGGTGCTCGAGCTCGAGTACCGGCGGCTGCGGCTGCCCGCACCCGACTGGCAGGTGCTGCTCGCGGTGCCGGCGGAGCTGGCCGCCCGCCGCGCCCGCAGCCGGGCGCAGTCCGACCCGGGCCGGACGCGCGACAGCTACGAACGCGACAACGAACTGCAGCTGCGCACCGGGGCGGTGTACGCCGAGTTGGCCGCCGCGGGCTGGGGCGGACCCTGGCTGGTGGCCGACGCGGACGTCGATCCGGGCCGGCTGGCCGCCACCCTCATCGGCGCCAAGGACATCCCCGCGACCGTCCGGAAAGGTCCGGCGGGGGCGCCCGACAGCGGGATTTGACCGAATTTGCCTCCATATTTGCGGCTCGGCGCAAGAAACGCCCGTGTGGCGCCCCAGTTTTGTCCCGATCTGGTGACACCATGGACTCCATGAGGCAAAGGATTTTGGTCGTCGATGACGACGCTTCGCTGGCCGAGATGCTCACCATCGTGTTGCGTGGGGAGGGTTTCGACACCGCGGTCATCGGTGACGGTACCCAGGCCCTGACCGCGGTGCGCGAACTGCGCCCCGATTTGGTGCTGTTGGATTTGATGCTGCCCGGCATGAACGGCATCGACGTGTGCCGGGTGCTGCGTTCCGATTCGGGCGTTCCGATCGTGATGCTGACCGCCAAGACCGACACCGTCGATGTGGTGCTGGGCCTCGAGTCGGGCGCCGACGACTACATCATGAAGCCGTTCAAGCCCAAGGAGCTGGTGGCCCGGGTGCGGGCGCGGCTGCGCCGCAACGACGACGAGCCCGCCGAGATGCTCTCCATCGCCGACGTCGAGATCGACGTGCCGGCGCACAAGGTCACCCGCAACGGCGAACAGATCTCCCTGACGCCGCTGGAATTCGACCTGCTGGTCGCGTTGGCGCGCAAACCCCGACAGGTGTTTACTCGTGATGTGCTGCTCGAACAGGTGTGGGGCTACCGTCACCCAGCGGACACCCGCTTGGTGAACGTGCACGTCCAACGTCTGCGGGCCAAGGTTGAGAAAGACCCTGAGAACCCGACAGTGGTGTTGACCGTTCGAGGAGTGGGTTACAAGGCCGGACCTCCGTGATCCGCGCCGCCAACGATGAAGAGCGTCCTGGGGGAGGGCGCCGGCGGTGATCTGGGGCTCCCGGCGACGCACTCGGAGCCGCTGGGGGCGCTCCGGCCCCATGACCCGCGGCATGGGTGCGGTGAGTCGAGCCGTCGCCGTTGCCTGGCGCCGATCGTTGCAGCTGCGTGTCGTGGCGCTGACGCTCGGGCTGTCATTGGCGGTGATCCTGGCGCTCGGCTTCGTGTTGACTTCTCAGGTCACCAATCGTGTGCTCGACGTCAAGGTGAAGGCGGCCATCGAGCAGATCGAGCGCGCGCGCACCACCGTCGGCGGGATCGTTAGCGGCGAGGAGACGCGCTCGCTGGACAGCAGCCTGCAGCTGGCACGCAACACGTTGACGTCGAAGACCGACCCCGCGTCGGGCGCGGGGCTGGCCGGTGCGTTCGACGCGGTGCTGATCGTGCCGGGCGACGGGCCGCGAGCGGCGACCGCGGCCGGGCCCGTCGATCAGGTGCCCAATTCCCTGCGCGGCTTCGTCAAGGCCGGTCAGGCGTCGTACCAGTACGCCACCGTCCACACCGACGGCTTCTCCGGGCCGGCGCTGATCATCGGCACGCCGGCCTCGTCGCAAGTGGCCAACCTGGAGCTGTACCTGATCTTCCCGTTGAAGAACGAGCAGGCCACCATCACGCTGGTTCGCGGCACCATGATCACCGGCGGCGCCGTGCTGCTCGTGCTGCTCGCCGGGATCGCGCTGCTGGTCTCCCGCCAGGTGGTGGTGCCGGTGCGGTCGGCGTCGAGGATCGCCGAGCGGTTCGCCGAGGGGCACCTGTCCGAACGGATGCCGGTGCGCGGCGAGGACGACATGGCCCGGTTGGCGGTCTCCTTCAACGACATGGCGGAGAGCCTGTCCCGCCAGATCACCCAGCTCGAGGAGTTCGGCAACCTGCAGCGCCGGTTCACCTCCGACGTCAGTCACGAACTCCGCACCCCGCTGACCACCGTGCGGATGGCCGCCGACCTCATCTATGACCACAGCGCCGACCTCGACCCCACGCTGGCGCGGTCCACCGAGCTGATGGTCAACGAGCTGGACCGGTTCGAGTCGCTGCTCAACGACCTGCTGGAGATCTCCCGCCACGACGCCGGTGTGGCGGAGTTGTCCGTCGAGGCGGTGGATCTGCGCACCACCGTGCAGAGCGCGCTCAGCAACGTCGGCCACCTGGCCGAAGACGCCGGCATCGAGCTGCTCGTCGACCTGCCGGAAGAAGAGGTGATCGCCGAGGTCGACACCCGGCGGGTGGAGCGGATCCTGCGCAACCTGATCGCCAACGCCATCGACCACGCCGAACACAAGCCGGTGCAGATCCGGATGGGCGCCGACGAGGACACCGTGGCCGTCACCGTCCGCGACTATGGGGTGGGGCTGCGGCCCGGCGAGGAGAAGCTGGTGTTCAGCCGGTTCTGGCGGGCCGACCCGTCGCGGGTGCGCCGCTCCGGGGGCACCGGGCTCGGCCTGGCGATCAGCGTTGAGGACGCGCGCCTGCACCAGGGCCGGCTGGAGGCGTGGGGTGAGCCCGGCGAGGGCTCGTGCTTCCGGCTGACGCTTCCGCTGGTTCGCGGCCACAAGGTCACCACCAGCCCGCTGCCCATGAAGCCGATTCCGCCGACCGCCACCACCGGTGAGCAACCGACCAAAGACCGTCCGCGCCAACGTGAGCACGCCGAGAGGAGCGGGTAGATGCGGCGCCTGCTCGGGCTGCTGGTGCTCGCGATGCTGCTGGCGGGCTGCGCGGGGGTGCCCAGCTCGTCGGCCCCCCAAGCCATCGGCACCGTCGAACGACCCGCCCCCTCGAATCTGCCCAAGCCGACCCCGGGCATGGATCCCGACGTGCTGCTGCGCGAATTCCTCAAGGCCACAGCCGATCCCGCGAACCGGCATCTGGCGGCCCGCCAATTCCTCACCCAGTCGGCATCCAACGCCTGGGACGACGCCGGTAGCGCGCTGCTGATCGACCACGTGGTGTTTGTGGAAACCCGTGCGGCCGAACGTGTTTCGGCGACCATGCGGGCGGACATCCTGGGCTCGCTGTCGGACGTGGGGGTGTTCGAAACCGCCGAGGGGGTGCTGCCCGACCCGGGCCCCATCGAGTTGGTGAAGACCTCGGGCGGCTGGCGGATCGACCGTTTGCCCAACGGGGTGTTCCTGGACTGGCAGCAGTTCCAGTCGACCTACAAGCGCAACACGCTGTACTTCGCCGATCCGACCGGCAAAACGGTGGTTCCCGATCCGCGTTACGTCGCGGTCGCCGATCACGATCAGCTGGCCACGGAGTTGGTCTCCAAGCTGATCGCCGGCCCGCGGCCCGAGATGGCCCACACGGTCCGCAACCTGCTCGCCCCGCCGCTGCGGCTGCGCGGTCCGGTGACCCGGGCCGACGGCGGCAAGAACGGGATCGGGCGCGGTTACGGCGGCGCGCGCATCGATATGGAAAAGCTGTCCACCACCGATCCGCACAGCCGGCAATTGCTTGCCGCGCAGATCATTTGGACGCTGGCCCGGGCCGACATCCGGGGACCGTACGTGATCAATGCCGACGGGGCGCCGCTGGACGACAGGTTCGCCGAGGGGTGGACGACCTCCGATGTCGCCGCCACCGACCCGGGCGTGGCCGACGGCGCGGGCGCCGGCCTGCACGCCCTGGTGAACGGCTCGCTGGTATCGCTGGATGGTCAGCGCTTCAACAACGTGCCCGGCGCGTTCGGGCGCATGGGTGACCAGACCGGCGCCGCGCTGTCCCGCAACGGCCGGCAGGTGGCGTCCGTCGTGACGCTGCACCGCGGCGCGCCGGACGAGGCGGCGTCGCTATGGATCGGCGACCTCGGTGGCGAAGCGGTCCAGTCCGCCGACGGGCACGGCCTGTCACGGCCGAGCTGGTCTTTGGACGACGCGGTATGGGTGGTGGTGGACGGCAACAACGTGCTGCGCGCGATTCAGGAGCCGGCGTCGGGGCAACCCGCGCGCATCCCCGTCGATTCCGTCGCCGTGGCCAGCCGGTTTCCGGGCCCGATCACCGACCTGCAGCTGTCCCGCGACAGCACGCGCGCCGCGATGGTGATCGGCGGTCAGGTGGTCCTGGCCAGCGTCGAGCAGACCCAGGCCGGCCAGTTCGCCCTGACCCACCCGCGGCGGCTCGGTTTCGGGCTGGGCAACTCGGTGGTGTCGCTGTCCTGGCGTACCGGCGACGACATCGTGGTGACCCGCACCGACCCCAGCCATCCGGTGTCGTACGTCAACATCGACGGAGTGAACTCCGACGCGCCCGCCAGGGGCCTGCAGATGCCGGTGATCACGGTCGCGGCCAATCCGTCGACGGTCTACGTCGGGGCCTCCCAAGGGGTGCTGCAGTATTCGGCGGCGGCGGCCGAAAGCCAGCAGTCGTGGTCCGAGGTGCCCGGGTTGACGGTGTTCGGCGCGGCACCGGTGCTGCCGGGGTAGGACGGGCCGGCGCCGCAGCCCCGTGACCGCCGAAATCGACGCCAGCGTGTGAAAGTGCGGGTGAGTAGCGCGCCAACGTCGATCTCGGCGCGCCGCTGTTCAGACGAGGCCTGCAGCGGTTCAGGCGATGTCGGTCCCGCCCGCCACACTGGCGGGCGTGCTCGACCTCATCCTGCCGCTGCAGTGCGGCGGTTGCGGGGCGCCGTCGACCCGCTGGTGCGACGCCTGCGCCCGGGAGCTGTCGGTGGCCGCCGACCAGCCGCATGTGGTGACCCCCCGCATCGACCCGCAGGCGCCGGTGTTCGCGCTCGGCCGCTACGCCGGCGCCCGCCGGCAGGCGATCCTGGCCCTCAAGGAGCACGGCCGCACCGATCTCGTAGGGCCGTTGGCGGGCGCGCTGGCCCTCGGTGTGCACCGGCTGCTGTCGTGGGGAATCGTCGAGACCCCGCTGACGGTCGTGCCGGCCCCGACGCGTCGTTCGGCGGCGCGCCGGCGCGGCGGCGACCCGGTCACCCGGCTGGCACGCACCGCGATGGCCGGCCACCCGGCCGTCCAAGTCGCCCCGACGCTGCGGATGAGGGCGCTGGCTCGCGATTCGGTGGGCCTTGGCGTCACCGCCCGCGAGCGCAACGTCGCGGGCCGGGTCTTCCTGCGCGGAACGCGACCGGGCACCGAAGTGCTGATCGTCGACGACATCGTCACCACCGGGGCGACGGCCCGCGAGTCGGTGCGGGTGTTGCGGGCCGCGGGCGTCCGGGTCGCCGCCGTGCTGGCCGTCGCGTTCGCGTGAAGCTGTGCGGTTGCCAAGAGCATGTGAAGAACTCGCAACAGCTCAGCGAAATTAGTGGCATGGCGAGGCGAACACGAGCTAACGTCGAGGACAACGTTAATCAACTCACTGGTCTGACTCACTGGTCGCGATTCCCAGGTTGAGACCCACTCGCGGGAAGGGGTGAGTATTCGACACCTTGCACCGGCGGGCAGCCTGCGGCGGCAACTCTTCAAAATGCCGCTCTCCCACCTCGTCGGCGCGTCGTCAGCAAGCCGGGCACGCAGGACGCGTGCGACGTGAAAGAGAAACGAGTTGTCACGTATGTCAAGGCTATCCGTGGACCCCGGTCAAATTCTTGACCAACCGCCGACACAAACCGACGGCGAAGTTCAACCGACGACCAATGCCGAAGTCGTGTTCAAGGGCCGCAACGTAGAAATCCCCGACCACTACCGGGCCTACGTCTCCCAAAAACTCGCCCGCCTCGAGCGGCTCGATCGCTCCATCTATCTCTTCGATGTCGAGCTCAAACACGCGCCCAACCGGCGCCAGCGCAAATCGTGTCAACGCGTGGAGATCACCGCCCGCGGCCGTGGGCCGGTAAGCCGGGCGGAGGCCTGCGCCGACAGCTTCTACGCGGCGTTCGAGTCCGCGGTCGACAAGCTGGAGAACCGGCTGCGCCGGATCAAGGACCGCCGCAAAGTCCACTACGGCGACAAGACCCCGGTGTCGCTGGCCGCCGCCACCGCGGTGGTGCCACCACCGCGGCAGGAACGCATGCCGGAGCCGTCCGCCGAGCATGACGGCGCCGAGACGGACCACGAGCCCGGACGGATCGTGCGGACCAAGGAACACCCGGCCACGCCGATGACGGTCGACGACGCGCTCTACGAGATGGAGCTCGTCGGACACGACTTCTTCTTGTTCCACGACAAGCAGACCGAACGGCCGTGCGTGGTCTACCGCCGGCACGCCTACGACTACGGGCTGATCAGGCTCTCCTGAGGAGGTCCTCAGGCGGCGACCCGCTCCACCCGGCAGTGCCGCGCTGGCGATCGCCGCTGCGACGGCCTCTGCGGGGTTGTCACCTACCATGGGAGTCGCCTTATAGAAGAGACTCCTACCAACAGGGGACATAGCTGTGCTGTCGAAGTTGCTGCGCCTTGGCGAAGGTCGCATGCTCAAGCGTCTCAATCGGGTGGCTGACTACGTCAACACCTTGTCCGACGAGGTCGAAAAGCTGACCGACGCGGAGCTGCGGGCCAAGACCGATGAGTTCAAGAAGCGGCACGCCGACGGCGAAAGCCTCGAGGACCTGCTGCCCGAGGCGTTCGCGGTGGCCCGGGAGGCGGCCTGGCGGGTGCTCGACCAGCGTCCGTTTGACGTGCAGGTGATGGGCGCGGCGGCGCTGCACTTCGGCAACGTCGCGGAGATGAAGACCGGTGAGGGCAAGACGCTGACCTCGGTGTTGCCGGCCTACCTCAACGGCATCGGCGGCAAGGGCGTGCACGTCGTCACGGTCAACGACTACCTGGCCAAGCGCGACAGCGAGTGGATGGGCCGCGTGCACCGGTTCCTCGGTCTGGACGTCGGCGTGATCCTCGCGCAGATGACGCCGGACGAGCGTCGCGTGGCCTACCACGCCGACATCACCTACGGCACCAACAACGAATTCGGCTTCGACTATCTGCGCGACAACATGGCGCATTCGCTCGACGACTTGGTGCAGCGCGGGCACAACTTCGCCATCGTCGACGAGGTCGACTCCATCCTGATCGACGAGGCCCGCACCCCGCTGATCATTTCCGGGCCCGCCGACGGCGCCTCCAACTGGTACCTCGAGTTCGCCCGGTTGGCGCCGCTGATGGAAAAGGACGTCCACTACGAGGTGGACCTGCGTAAACGCACCGTCGGGGTGCACGAACTGGGCGTCGAGTTCGTCGAGGACCAGCTCGGCATCGAAAACCTCTACGAAGCCGCCAACTCGCCGCTGGTCAGCTACCTCAACAACGCGCTGAAGGCCAAGGAGCTGTTCAACCGCGACAAGGACTACATCGTCCGCGACGGCGAGGTGCTCATTGTCGACGAGTTCACCGGCCGGGTGCTCTACGGCCGCCGCTACAACGAGGGCATGCACCAGGCCATCGAGGCCAAGGAGCACGTCGAGATCAAGGCGGAGAACCAGACGCTGGCCACCATCACGCTGCAGAACTACTTCCGGCTCTACGACAAGCTGGCCGGCATGACCGGTACCGCCCAGACCGAGGCCGCCGAGCTGCACGAGATCTACAAGCTCGGGGTGGTCCCGATCCCGACCAACAAGCCGATGATCCGCGCCGACCAGTCCGACCTCATCTACAAGACCGAGGAGGCCAAGTACATCGCGGTGGTCGACGACGTCGCCGAGCGCTACGAGAAGGGTCAGCCGGTCCTGATCGGTACCACCAGCGTGGAGCGCTCGGAGTACCTGTCGCGGCAGTTCCAGAAGCGGCGCATCCCGCACAACGTGCTCAATGCCAAGTACCACGAGCAGGAGGCGGGCATCATCGCCGAGGCCGGCCGGCGCGGCGGCATCACCGTGGCCACCAACATGGCCGGCCGCGGCACCGACATCGTGCTGGGTGGCAACGTCGACTTCCTCACCGACACGCGGCTGCGTGAGCGTGGTCTGGATCCGGTGGAGACGCCCGAGGAATACGAAGAGGCCTGGCACCGGGAGCTGCCCCTGGTCAAGGAGGAGGCCGGCAAGGAGGCCTCCGAGGTGGTCGAGGCCGGCGGCCTGTACGTGCTGGGCACCGAGCGCCACGAGTCGCGCCGCATCGACAACCAGCTGCGCGGCCGCTCCGGCCGGCAGGGCGACCCGGGCGAGTCCCGCTTCTACCTGTCGCTGGGCGACGAGCTGATGCGCCGGTTCAACGGCGCCGCGCTGGAGTCGATGCTCAACCGGCTGAACCTGCCCGACGACGTGCCCATCGAGGCCAAGATGGTCACCCGCGCGATCAAGAGCGCTCAGACCCAGGTCGAGCAGCAGAACTTCGAGGTCAGAAAGAACGTCCTCAAGTACGACGAGGTGATGAACCAGCAGCGCAAGGTGATCTACGCGGAGCGCCGCCGGATCCTGGAGGGCGAGAACGTCAAAGATCAGGCGCTGGGCATGGTCCGCGACGTGGTCACCGCCTACGTCGACGGCGCCACGGCCGAGGGCTACGCCGAGGATTGGGACCTCGAGGCGTTGTGGACGGCGCTGGGGACGCTGTACCCGGTCGGCATCGAGCACGAGACGTTGATGCGCCTGGACGGTGATTCCGAACGCGACGACCTCACCCGCGAGGAGTTGCTCGACGCGCTGCTCGAAGACGCCGAACGCGCTTATGGCGCAAGGGAAGCCGAGCTCGAGGAAATCGCGGGCGAGGGCGCGATGCGGCAGCTGGAACGCAACGTGTTGCTCAACGTCATCGACCGCAAGTGGCGCGAACACCTCTACGAGATGGACTATCTCAAGGAGGGCATCGGGTTGCGCGCCATGGCGCAGCGCGATCCGCTGGTGGAGTACCAGCGCGAGGGCTACGACATGTTCATGGCCATGCTCGACGGCATGAAAGAGGAGTCGGTCGGATTCCTGTTCAACGTCACGGTCGAGGCGGTGCCGCCACCCCAGGTGGCGCCCGTGGAAACCCCGGAGGGGCTCCGGGATCTCGGAACCGCGGCAGATCAGGGCGACACCGCCCCGCCCGGGCGCGAAGAGGCTCCAACCCAGTTGCGTGCCAAGGGGATTGACAACGAGGCGCCGGCCATGACCTACTCCGGCCCTTCGGAGGACGGCTCGGCGCAGGTGCAGCGCAACGGCGGCGACGGTCACAAGACGCCGGCGGGCGTGGCGGGGGGAGGCTCCCGGCGCGAGCGGCGTGCGGCCGCAAGGCAGCAAGGCCGCGGCGCCAAGCCACCCAAATCGGTGAAGCGGCGCTAGCCCGCTACTACCGGTCGACGAGTGTGCGGCTGGCTTCACACTCGGCGACGAGTGTGCGGCTGGCTTCACACTCGGCGCCTTGATTTGAGGCAGTCGCCCCATGCGTTGCGGGCCTGCGTGCGCGGACGATTGACGCATGATCAACTCGCGCACCCCGCTGGACGCAGCCACGGCCGTCCTGCAAGATCCCCACCTGCCCGCCGGGGAGGACGAGCGCTTCGTCGGCTTCGGTGTGATGGGCCTTCCGTTCGCCAGCGGACATTACCTGGCACTGCGGCACTTTCCGGCCACGTCGTTCTCGCCCGGCTACCGGTCGGTGTGGCACCGCGACCCCGACGGCGCGTGGACCTTCTACGCGACCACCCCCGGCCCACAGAGTTGTGCCCGCTTCTTCAGCTCGGCGACGCCCAACGCTGCGGTGCAGTGCGACATCGACGTCGCCTGGGTCACCCCGTGGTCGCTGTTCGTCGAGATCCCGGGATTGCTTGCGTGGCAGATCGATATCGGCGCCACCCCGTCGACGCGACTGATGAGCGCGGTCGGCGGGCGGTTGCCGGCGCGCGCGTGGACCAATCGCGCGGTGCTGGCCGCCCTGGGCCGGGCCGCCGGCCCTTCCCTGCGCGCCGGCCGGGTCCGGCTCTCGGGAACGGCGCCCAACGGGCAGCGATTCATGATCGCCCTCGCGCGGGTGTGGGCGGTGGAGCACTCGCGGGCGGTATGGCGTGATGCGGACCTCGGGCCGGTCAGGCCGCTGCCCCGTCAACCGCGGCTGGCCGGCTTCCGGCCGCCGCAGCGCGGCCTGTTCGTGGTGGGGTCGGGACATTTCGACACGTTCGACGCCGGCCGCCATCGCGCCGTCGGACGCACTGTGTCAATCGGCTGACCGCGGGATGATGAGCTGGGCACAATGAGGCCCATGTCGGAGCCCGAACTGCCGACCCGTGCGGAGCTGCTGGCGGCGCTGTCGGTGGCGATCGACCTCGGCCTGGGCCAACCGGCCGAGCACATGCTCCGGGCGGCGCTGATCGCGACCAGGCTCGCCGACCGGCTCGGGCTCGACACCGAACAACGGGACTGCACCTACTACACGACCCTGATCATGTGGATCGGCTGTCACGCCGACTCCCACGAATACGCGCGATGGTTCGGCGACGACATCGCCGTGCGCCACGACTCTTACCTCGTCGACTGGTCGGGGTTACCGTACTTGCGGTTCCTGGCGGGCAACGTCGGCCGCGGTCAGCCGCTGGCGCACCGGTTGAGCGTGATGGCAACGCTGTTCGCCAACGCGCGTGGCAACATCTCCCGGCTGATCCACTCGCATTGCACGTCGGCGGCCGTGCTGGCCGATCGGATCGGCTTGGGCCCCAACGTGCAGGCGGCAGTGGCGTTTACGTTCGAGCGCTACGACGGCGGTGGCCTGCCCGCCGGCGTCCGGGGCGACGAGATCCCGATTCAGATGCGGATCGCGCAGCTGGCCGACATGGTCGAGGTGCACCACCGCACCTACGGCGTGGCGGGGGCCGTGACCATGGTGCGCGATCGGCGCGGCGGACAATTCGATCCCCAGGTCGCCGACGCCTTCCTGCGCCACGCCGAGGAGGTCCTGGCCGGCCCGCCGGCCGGCGACGCCTGGGAGATGGCCCTGTCCGCGGCGCCCGATCATCACCAGCGGCTGGACGATCAATCGCTGGACGCCCTGCTCGTCGCCCTCGGCGACTTCGTCGACCTGAAATGTCCTTTCACCCTTGGCCATTCGCGCGCGGTGGCCCGGCTCGCCGGGGAAGCCGCGCGGGCCGCGGGTGTCGACGCCGACGCGGTGGCATTGACCCGACGCGCGGGCCACGTCCACGACCTGGGCCGCATCGGGGTGTCGAATCAGATCTGGTCTCGGCAAGGGGCGTTGACGGCCTCGGAGTTCGAACGCGTTCGGCTGCATCCCTATTTGACGGTGCGCATCCTTAACCAGGTTCGGGGGCTTCGGCAGCTCGCGGAGGTCGCCGGCAATCACCATGAGTGCCTCGACGGCTCGGGATATCCGCGCGGCCTCGCCGGGGCCGCGCTCGGCCTGCCGGACCGCATCCTGGCCGCCGCGGTCTGCTACCAGTCCGCCTGCGAGCCGAGGCCGTATCGCGAACAGATGTCCCCGGACGCGGCGGCCCGGCGACTGCGGGGGCGGGCGCAAGCCGGCGAACTCGCATCAGTCGCCGTCGAAGCGGTGCTGCACGCGGCGGGGCAACCGGCACAACGGCCCAGCGTGCGGCCGGATGGGTTGACCCCCAGGGAGATCGAAGTGCTGTGTCTGGTCGCGCGCGGCGCCTCCAACAAGGAGATCGCGGCGTCGTTGGTGATCAGCGAGAAGACCGCCCGCAACCACGTCGAGCGAACCTACGCCAAGATCGGCGTCTCGAACCGCATCGGCGCCAGCATGTACGCCCTGCGCGCCGGACTGGTCAAAAATACCTAGTGCCCGCTTCGGCGAAGATGAGGCAAACGACCTATATGCGAGCGCGGGCACGCGGCGGACACTTAGGCCATGAAGCGATACTTGACGCTTGGTTACGGCGCCGCGGCGTACCTGCTCTTCCTCGCGGCCTTCTTGTATCTCATTGGTTTCGTAGGCAACTTCGTGGTGCCACGAACCGTCGATCGCGGGCTCGCCGCGCCCATCGCCGGGGCGGTGGTGATCAACGCGGCGCTGCTCGGCCTGTTCGCGGTCCAGCACAGCGTCATGGCCCGGCCCGCGTTCAAACGGTGGTGGACCCGCCTGGTGCCGTCGTCGATCGAGCGCAGCACCTACGTGCTGCTGTCGAGCGTGGTGCTGGCCCTGCTGTACTGGCAATGGCGAACGATGCCGACGGTCATCTGGGACGTGCGGGTGCCGGCGGTCCGGGCTGTGCTGTGGGCGCTGTTCTGGCTCGGCTGGGCGATAGCGCTGCTGGCGACGTTCCTGATCAACCATTTCGACCTGTTCGGGCTGCGGCAGGTGTATCTGGCGTCGCGCCAAAAGC
This sequence comes from uncultured Actinomycetota bacterium, assembly GCA_963820045.1. Classification (GTDB taxonomy): domain Bacteria; phylum Actinomycetota; class Actinomycetes; order Mycobacteriales; family Mycobacteriaceae; genus Mycobacterium. Next base: position 959,567 of record CAWFYN010000002.1, on the reverse strand, counting down.
CTTACACCAGTATTGAATTCCGCGTCCGCCTGCTCTACCGCGTGGTGCGTCACCCCCTGATGCTCGGAATGGTCATCGCGTTCTGGGCGGCGCCCACCATGACGGCCGGGCACCTGCTCTTCTCGATCGGCATGACCGGCTACATCCTGATCGCCACGCAGCTCGAGGAGCGTGACCTGGTCGCGTCGCTCGGCACCCAATACCGCGATTACCGCCGCGAGGTGTCGATGCTGGTGCCGATTCCGCGCCGCACCGCCACGCGGATGGCGCGCCAGGGCTGATTCGTCAGCGGCTCGGCGAACCGGTGACGGCGCCGCCGTCCGACCTGTCAGGATTGAGGGTATGGACGTCAAGGAGGTGCTGCTGCCGGGCGTCGGCCTTCGCTACGAATTCACCGATCACAAGGGCGACCGCATCGGCATCATCGCGCGGCGAAGCGGCGACTTCGAGGTCGTCGTCTACGCCCGCGAGGATCCGGACGAGGCCCGGCCGCTCCTGCACCTCAGTGCGGAAGAGGCCGAGGCGGTGGCCCAGATCCTGGGGGCGCCCCGGATCGCCGAGCGGTTCACCGAGCTGGCCCGCGAAATACCCGGACTCGAGACGGGGCAAGTCCACATCCTGGCCGATAGCCCGTTCGTGGGCCGCCCCCTGGGCGACACCCGGGCGCGCACCCGCACCGGCGCCTCCATCGTCGCGATCGTGCGTAACGAGGAGGTGCTCGCCTCGCCCGGGCCGGCCGAAATGCTCTATGCCCGAGACGTTTTGATCGTAATCGGCACCCAGGACGGCATCGCCGGCGTCGAACAGATAATCCACAAGGGCTGAGCCGGTGCAGGTTTCATGGTCGCTGCTGTTGCAACTCGGCGGCCTCCTGGCCACGCTGGCCATCGTGGGCGGCGTCGCACGCCGATTCGCTTTGTCCCCGATCCCGGTGTACCTGCTGGCGGGTCTGTCGCTGGGTAAGGGCGGGATCCTCCCGCTGGACGCCGGCGGCCAGTTCATCACGACAAGCGCGCCCATCGGCATCGTCCTGCTGCTGCTGACCCTGGGGCTGGAGTTCTCCGCGGCCGAATTCGCCGCCAGCCTGCGCCACCACCTGCCATCCGCCGGGGTCGACATCGTCCTCAACGCGGCGCCCGGCGCGGTCGCCGGCTGGCTGCTGGGGTTGGACGGCGTGGCGATCCTGTGCCTGGCCGGCGTCACCTACATCTCCTCCTCGGGTGTCATCGCCCGCCTGCTGGAGGACTTGCGCCGGCTCGGTAACCGCGAGACGCCGGCGGTGCTTTCGGTGCTGGTCCTCGAAGACTTCGCGATGGCGGGCTACCTGCCGCTGTTCGCCGTTCTGGCATCGGGCGGCGGCTGGCTGCAGGCCGTCGGCGGCATGGTGGTGGCGGTGGTCGCGCTGTTGGCGGCGTTCACCGCGTCCTACCGCTGGGGCCACCACGTCGGCCGGCTGGTCGAACACCCCGACTCCGAACAACTGCTGCTGCGGGTGCTGGGCATCACCCTGATCGTGGCGGCGCTGGCCGAATCCCTGCACGCGTCGGCCGCCGTGGGCGCGTTCCTGGTGGGGCTGACGCTGACCGGGGAAACGGCGGTTCGGGCGCGTCAGGTGCTGGGCCCGTTGCGGGACCTGTTCGCCGCGATCTTCTTCCTGGCGATCGGCTTTTCGGTCGACCCGCACGCGCTGATCCCGATGCTTCCGGCGGCGCTGATACTGGCCGCGGTGACCGCGGCGACCAAGGTGGCCACCGGGGTTTTCGCCGCCCGCCGCGACGGGGTGGCGCGGCGCGGGCAACTGCGCGCCGGCACCGCGCTGATCGCCAGGGGCGAATTCTCGCTGATCATCATCGGATTGGCGGGCACATCGATCCCCGCGGTCGCCGCGCTGGCGACGTCGTACGTGTTCATCATGGCGATCGCGGGGCCGGTGCTGGCCCGCTACACGGGCGGCCCGCTGGCGCCCAGCGCCGGGCCTTCGCGCTGACCCGGCGGTCAACCGATGTGCAGGGCCACCACCAGCCACCGGGCCCCCGCGCCGGCGGGAACCCGCTCGACACGGCAGGCGATGGCGTGGATTCGGTTGCCGCGGCTGTACGAGCCGGAAACCTCCGCCGCGGCCTCCGGGTCGCGGTGACCGGCCGGCTGCACCCGCACCCGCCGCAGCACCGCGGCGCCAGCGTGACCGGCGGCCGAATGGCCCACCGACCCGACGGACTCCACCAGGCTGGGCGTCAGCAAGGGGCGCAGCTGGGCGGCCGGGCGGCGGCGGTCGATGACTTCCAGCACCCGGCGCAGCGCGCCGTCGGCGAAGATCGCCGCCTGGCGCATCTGCGCGGACATGGCCATGCGGGGCTCCGCGGCCGGTTGCCGGCCGGGCGGGTAGGGCCGGTGGGGCGCATGGGTGCTGCGCCGGCGCGACGACGCGCGTGACGGCTGCCGGCACACAGGAACCTCTTGCGGCATGGCTTGTGTAGGAGGCTCGTAGTCGACGACGGGCAGGACGGCAAAGGCCTCAGGCACACCCACGACAGGACTAGTGTTCAACGCGCACTCTCCAACTCTTCGGTCGAACCGGGAGCCCGCTGGAGAGTGGCAGGCAGTGGTCATCATGGCACAACTCGGGCCCGCGCGTACCCGCGCTCGGCCGGGGTCCGGCCGGACGATTACCGTGTGCGGGACATCCCTCGACGCGACGATTCGATGAGGAGGACAGCACCCTATGGTGACGCGGTTGTCCCCATCGGACGCGTCGTTTTTTCGGCTGGAAAACACGGCCACGCCGATGTATGTCGGATCGCTGTCGATCCTGCGCCGTCCGCGCGCGGGCTTGAGCTACGACAAGCTGCTGGCCACCATCGAACAGCGGTTGCCCCAAATTCCGCGGTATCGGCAGAAAGTCCGGCAGGTGCGGGTCGGCTACGCCCGGCCCGTTTGGGTCGACGATGCCGACTTCGACATCACCTATCACGTGCGGCGCTCTGCGCTGCCCTCCCCGGGCAGCGACGAACAACTGCACGAGCTCGTCGCCCGGCTCGCCGCCCGGCCGCTGGACAAGTCGCGGCCGCTGTGGGAGATGTATCTGGTCGAGGGCCTGTCCAAGAACAGGGTCGCCCTCTACACCAAGTCGCATCAGGCTCTGATCAACGGCATGACGGCGCTGGAGATCAACCACGTCATCGCCGATCGCACCAAACGTCCGCCGGCGTTTCCCGAAGACATCTGGGTACCGGAACGCGACCCGGGTGACGCGCGGCTGATTTTCGGTGCCATCGGCGACTGGTTGGTGGGGCCGGGCACCCAGCTGCAGGCCGTCGGGTCGGCCATCGGCGGGCTGGTCAGCAACCAGGGCGAAGTCCTCGCCGCCGGCCGCCGGGTCCTCGATTTCGCGCGCAACGTGGCGCGCGGCACCGCGCCCAGCAGCCCGCTCAACGCCACCGTTTCACGCCACCGACGGTTCACGGTCGCCTGCGGCAACCTCGACGACTACCGCACCGTGCGGGCGCGGTATGACTGTGACGTCAATGATGTGGTGCTGGCCGTGATCGCGGGCGCCTTGGGCAACTGGCTGATGTCACGCGGGGTGGCGGTGTCGCCGACCGCGACGGTGCGGGCCATGGCGCCGCTGTCCATCTACGCCGACGCCCAGCTCGACGCGACCGGGCCCGGCCAGTCCATCAGCCAGGTGATGCCATACCTGGTTGACCTTCCGGTGGGGGAGCCGAACGCGGTGGTGCGGCTGTCGCAGATCGCGCACGCCACCGAGTCGAACCCGACGGCGGCCCGCCTGGTGGACGCCAGGACCATCGTCACCCTGTCGGGATTCGCGCCGCCCACGCTGCATGCCATGGGTATCCGGGTTGCCACCAGTTTTCCCAGCTTTTCCAGGCGGACGTTCAACCTGCTGATCACCAACGCGCCCGGGGCTCAGTCGCAGATGTACATCGCCGGCACCAAGTTGCTCGAGACCTATGCCGTCCCGCCGCTGCTGCACAACCAGGCGCTGGCCATCAGCGTCACGTCCTATAACGGCATGCTGTATTTCGGCATTAATGCCGACCGCGAAGCGATGAGCGACGTCGAGCTGCTGCCCGGCCTGTTGAGCCAATCGCTCGAGGAATTGCTGGAAGCTTCCCGGTAATTAGTCGCAGTGAAAAGCGGTGGCCGGTTCTATCATTCGTTGTTGTGAGCACCGCGACGAAGGGCCCCAAGGCAAAGTCGGCCAAATCACCGGCGTCGAACGCACCGAAGATTTCCGATAAGGTATACCAGACCGAATTGTTCAGGCTGCAAACGGAATTGGTGAAGCTGCAAGAGTGGGTGCGGCACACCGGCCAACGCCTGGTGGTCGTTTTCGAAGGCCGCGACGGAGCGGGCAAGGGCGGAACCATCAAGCGGATCACCGAATACCTCAACCCGCGCGTCGCCCGCATCGCCGCGTTGCCCTCGCCGACCGATCGGGAACGCGGCCAGTGGTATTACCAGCGCTACATCGCCCACCTTCCCGCCAAGGGGGAGATCGTGCTGTTCGATCGATCGTGGTACAACCGCGCCGGCGTGGAAAAGGTCATGGGATTTTGTACGCCGCAAGACTATGTGCTGTTTTTGCGGCAGACCCCGATCTTCGAGCAGATGCTGATCGACGACGGGATCCTGCTGCGCAAGTATTGGTTTTCGGTTTCCGCGGCTGAGCAGCTGCGCCGGTTCAAGGCGCGGCGCAATGATCCTGTGCGGCAATGGAAACTCAGCCCGATGGACACGGAATCGCTGTATCGGCGGGAGGACTATTCGCGCGCCAAGGACGAGATGATGGTGCATACCGATACCCCGGTCAGCCCTTGGTACGTCGTGGAATCGGACATCAAAAAGCACGCGCGGTTGAACATGATGGCGCATCTGCTGTCTACCATCGAATACCACGACGTCGAGCGGCCCCACGTCAAACTGCCCGAAACTCCGGTGGTGAGCGGGAACTACGAGCGCCCGCCGCGTGAGCTGTCCAAGTATGTCGACGACTACGCGGCCACACTGATCGGGGAGCGATGACGGTTGTCTACATTCCGGCGACGCTGGCCATGCTGCAACGACTCGTCGCCGACGGCTCGTTGATGCCCGTCAACGGCACCGCTTTCGCGCTGACGCCGACGTTGCGCGAGGCGTACGCCGAGGGCGATGACGACGAGCTCGCCGAAGTCGCGCTGCGCGAGGCGGCGCTGGCGTCGCTGCGCCTGCTGGCCGGCTCCGAGGCGGATGGAGCCGCCGCCGGATCCCTGCCGCCGCGGCGCGCGGTGCTGGCCGCCGAGGTGGGCGATGTCAGCTACCGGCCCGACCTCGATGACGCCGTAGTCAGACTCGGCGGGCCCGTCGCGCTTCAGGACGTGATCGCCGCGTACGTCGACAACGCCGGGGCGGAGCCGGCGGTGACGAAGGCGATCGAGGCCATCGACGCGGCCGACCTCGGTGACGAGGATGCGGATTTGATCGTGGGCGACGCTCAAGACCATGATTTGGCGTGGTACGCCAGCCAGGAGCTGCCGTTCCTGCTAGAGCTGCTCTGACGTCGAATGTGATGCAATCGCGGCCCGCCGGCCTGGCTACGGGAACGTAGGTTACGGTACCGTAGGTTTCGTGAAGCGCACCGAATCGACCACAATGTTGGGCGTAAGCCTTACCCCGCATAGTGAGCAGGAGCTTCCGCTGGGCAGACGTAACCCGTCGATTACGGGCAATGTCGTCGACACCAAGCGGCCGGTTGTCGCCGGCGCTGAGAAACATCCCGGTTGGCACGCGGTGCGCAAGATAGCCGCGCGCATCACCACACCGCTGCTGCCCGACGACTATCTGCATCTGGCCAATCCGTTGTGGTCGGCACGTGAACTGCGGGGACGCGTCCTCGCGGTGCGTCGCGAGACGGAGGATTCCGCGACCCTGGTGATCAAGCCGGGGTGGGGTTTCAACTTCGATTACCAGCCGGGCCAGTACATGGGGATCGGCCTGCTGATGGACGGGCGCTGGCGCTGGCGGTCGTATTCGCTCACGTCCAGCCCCGCTGAGACGTCCGGATCCGGCTCGGGGCGCACGGTGGCCATCACCGTGAAGGCGATGCCCGAGGGGTTCCTCTCGACCCACCTCGTGGCGGGGGTCGAGCGGGGGACCATCGTCCGGCTGGCCGCGCCTCAGGGCAACTTTGTGCTGCCCGACCCGGCGCCGTCGTCGATTCTGTTCCTCACCGCCGGATCCGGGATCACACCGGTGATGTCAATGCTGCGAACCCTGGTGCGCCGCAATCAGATTGGTGATATCGCGCACGTGCATTCGGCGCCCACGGAATCCGATGTGATGTTTCGCGCCGAGTTGGAAGCGCTGGCCGCCGACCATCGGGGCTATCGCCTACTGCTGCGCGAAACCCGCACCCAGGGCCGGCTCGACCTCGCCCTGCTCGACCGCGAGGTAGCGGACTGGCGCGAACGCCACACCTGGGCCTGCGGGCCGGAGGGCATGCTGACCCAGGCCGAGAGGATCTGGTCGGCGGCGGGCATCGGCGACCGGCTGCACCTGGAGCGATTCGCGGTGGCCAAGGCCGCGCCGGCCGGTGCCGGCGGGAACGTCACATTCGCCCGGAGCGGGCGCGCCGTCGCCGCGGACGCCGCCACGTCGTTGATGGACGCGGGCGAGGGCGTCGGAGTACAGATGCCCTTCGGCTGCCGGATGGGGATCTGTCAGTCGTGCGTGGTCAGCCTGGTCGACGGCCACGTTCGTGACCTGCGCACCGGCGCGGAACACGAACCGGGCACCCGGATTCAGACGTGCATATCGGCCGCGTCTGGCGATTGTGTGCTCGACATCTAAAGGCTACTCACAGGTAACCTACGGATTCGTAGGTTACGATAGCGTAGGTCAGTAACACACAACGACCGCAGGGAGAAAAGACGATGGCGATCACCGACGTCGACGTATTCGCCCATCTGACGGACGCCGACATCGAAAGCCTGGCCGTTGAGCTCGACGCCATCCGCCAGGACATTGAAGACTCTCGTGGGGCGCGCGACGCCCGTTACATCCGCCGCACCATTGCCGCGCAGCGCGCGCTGGAGGTGGTCGGCCGGCTGATGCTGACCGCCAGTTCGCGGCGCTCGGCCTGGTGGGCGGGGACCCTGACACTGGGTGTGGCCAAGATCGTCGAGAACATGGAAATCGGCCACAACGTCATGCACGGCCAGTGGGACTGGATGAACGACCCGGAGATCCACTCCTCGACCTGGGAGTGGGACATGAGCGGGTCGTCCAAGCACTGGCGCTACACGCACAACTTCGTGCACCACAAGTACACCAACATCCTCGGGATGGACGACGACGTCGGCTACGGCCTGCTGCGCGTCACCCGGGACCAGCGCTGGAAGCGCTTCAACATCTTCAACCTGGTGTACAACACCCTGCTCGCGCTCCTCTTCGAGTGGGGCGTGGGCCTGCAGCACGTCGAGCTCGGCAAGATCGCCAAGAAGCGGATGGATCACGACGAAGCCCGGCAACGGGCGGAGGAGTTCCTGGCCAAGGCCGGTCGACAGGTGGTCAAGGACTACGTCGCGTTCCCGGCGCTGACCGCGTTGTCGCCCGCCGCCACCTACACGTCCACGTTGAAGGCCAACGCGGTTGCCAACGTGATCCGCAACGTGTGGGCCAACGCCGTCATCTTCTGCGGCCATTTCCCCGACGGCGCAGAGAAATTCACCAAGACCGACATGATCGGCGAGACGAAGGGGCAGTGGTACCTGCGCCAGATGCTGGGCAGCGCCAACTTCGAGGGCGGCTGGTTGCTGCGCTTCATGAGCGGCAACCTGTGCCACCAGATCGAGCACCACCTGTATCCGGACCTGCCCAGCAACCGGCTGCACGAGATTTCGGTGCGGGTGCGCGAGATCTGCGACAAGTACGACCTGCCCTACACCACCGGCTCGTTCCTGATGCAGTACGGCAAGACCTGGCGCACGCTGGCCAAGCTGTCGCTGCCGAACAAATATCTGCGCGACGACGCCGACAACGCGCCGGAAACCCGCAGCGAGCGCATGTTCGCCGAGCTGGAGCCCGGTTTCGCGGGCACCGACCCGCAGACCGGCCGGCGGCGCGGGCTGAAGACCGCCATCGCGACCGTGCGCGATTGGCGCCGCGGTAAGCGCGCTCAGCGGGATGCGCGGCGGGCGATCGGCGAGGACGACCTGGCGGCCTGACGTTCGGCGCCGAACGGCGGGCGGTCTAGCGTGACCCATGCGGGGGCCTGGGAGGAGCCAGTCATGGGTGCTGACGATGTTCGGGTCGCCCTGCAGCGCCATTGGGCGGCTTCAGACGCCAACGACTTCGTGACGGAGCACCAAATCTACCGAGCCGATGCAGTTCTCGAGTATCCGCAATCGGGCGAGCGCATCCGAGGTCGAGCCAACATCCAAGCATCGCGCACCGCCCAGCCAAACGCGAAACGCTTCACTGTGCGGCGGATGCTCGGCGGCGGCGATCTCTGGGTCAGCGAGCTCGTCCTGACGTATGACGGGCAGCCGTTCTATGTGGTCAGCGTGATGGAATTCGAAGACGGGGAAGTGGTCCGCGAGACGCAGTACTTCGGCGATCCCTTCGAGCCGGGGCCATCCCGGGCGCAATGGGTCGAACGGATGGACTGATCGCGCCGAACCCGATCGGCCCCGTGGCCGGGTCTAGGCTCGGGGAGGTAGCAGGAAAGGCACGCAATGCTCGCAGCGTTCGGATTCGAAACCCTGGGTGTGGTCGTCGGAGACATGTTTTTCGTCGATCCGACTCCGCTCAAGGGTCAGGAAACCCCGGAACGCGGAGTCAGATTGGAACTCCGCCTGGTCGACCGGGCCGAGCCGCAGGGGTCGATCTACGCCGGCATCCCGATCGCCTTCACCCGTCCGGTGTGGCGGGTGGACCTGTTCGGATCCACCGAGAGCCCGCCCGGGACGCTGGACCGGGCCCATCACCACCCCCGTTTCGACGGTTGGGAACCCGGACGCCGGCACTTCGTTCCCGAACTGTCCGCCGACCCGGTGTCCTGGCTGGCCGAGCAGCTGGCCGACCCGGCCGCCGTGCTGGCCCGCGCGGGCGTCGACCCCGATGAGGTCAGCGAAGCCGACAAGACCGGACTCGCTGCGACGGCCCCCGAAATCGTGGCCGCGGTGAAACGGATGCTCGACGGCGTGCGGGACGGGGCATTGGCCCCTGCCCCCGCCGAGCCGGTTGCGGCCGCCCGCACCGGCTGGCTCTGATTTCACGGGTCGCCTTCACAACCTGCCTCGCCAACTTGCGTCGACTTTCTATGCGGCGCCGGGCGATTCGGCATTAGGCGGTTGCCGGTGAAGGTCGGGGCGTAGTGTCGTGCTCATCGAGCGAAGTGGATGAGGTATTGCGATGCCGGCGCCTGAACATGACTGGAGCAAGCCCGCGGCGATAGCCATCCCGCCGGAGGGCTATTTCGAACTCGAGCGTGGGCGTTACGGCCCGGTCTATCCGCGCACGCCCGCCTGCTACGGCTTTTCGATCATCGCCAAGGTCAAACAGGGCCGCGAGGAAGCTGTCCGCGCCTACGGCAAGCAGATCGAGGAGGCGATCAAGGGCAGTCCGGACGTGCTGGCACCGCTGCGGCTGCATTACCTGCGGTGGGTTCTCTTCGACGTGGGTTCGGGGCTGCACTTCCAGTATCAGGGCATCTTCGACACCGACTTCGACAAGTACACCGAGGACGCGGTGCAGCTGTTCAGCCAGACCGGTATCACGACGGTGTTCACCAACCTCGAGGGATTTCCGGAGGACTGGAAGGAAAATCCCGACGCGTTCGTCAAGTTCGTGCGTGACCACCAGTGCCCGAGCTTTCTGGAGTACGGCGAATACCCGTTCGTCACCGCCGACGAGATCAAGAAGGCGCTGCGACTGAAGGCGTCGTTCCAGACGATGCTGGATCAGATGCAGTGACTCGCACCGAAGCGTGCGCACATGCTTGAGCTCGACGACATTCAGCACATCCTGCTGACCCGCACTCCGGCCGTGACCGGGCGCTACGAATTCCTTTCGTTCGACAACCCCGCCGGTGGCCGAGCGTGGCTGTCGGAGCTCCTTCCCGTCGTCGAATCCGCCGCCGCGGCGCCCGCCACGATGGACGACACCGAGCGGTGGGTCACCCTGGCGTTCACCTGGAACGGTCTGCGGGCGCTCGGGGTTTCCGAGGAGTCGCTGGCAACCTTTCCGGAGGCGTTCCGCCAGGGCATGGCGGCCCGCGCCGACATCCTCGGCGACACCGGGGGAAGCCATCCCGACAACTGGGTCGGCGGCCTGGCGGGCGACGACCTGCACGCGATCGCGATCCTGTTCGCCCGCAACGACGCCGAACATGCCAGGGCCACCGGGGTGCACGACGAACTCGTGGCGCGTTGCGATGGGGTGCGCAGCTTGTCGGTTCTGGATCTGAACGCGACACCGCCGTTCAATTACGCCCATGACCATTTCGGGTTCAGGGACCGGTTGTCCCAGCCGGTGATCGAAGGTTCGGGTGAAGAACCGACGCCGGGGTCGGGCGCAGCGCTGAAGGCGGGCGAGTTCATCCTCGGCTATCCCGACGAGAATGGGCCCGTGGCCAACCTCCCACAACCGGATATGCTCTCGCGCAACGGAACCTACATGGCATACCGGCGGCTTGCCGAACATGTCGCCCTGTTCCGCGACTACCTCCGGGACAATGCCGGGAACCCGGCATCCGAGGAGTTGCTGGCCGCCAAGTTCATGGGCCGCTGGCGCAGCGGTGCGCCGCTGGTGCTCGCCCCGGACAAGGATGATCCCGAGCTGGGCGCAGACCCGATGCGCAACAACGACTTCAACTACAAGGAAATGGACCCGCACGGGTATGCGTGCCCGCTGGGATCGCACGCGAGACGTCTCAATCCGCGGGACACGGCGCACTACATGAACAGGCGCAGGATGATTCGGCGCGGCGCCACCTACGGTCCGGCGCTGCCCGAGGGCGCGTCAGACGATGGCGTGGAGCGCGGCATCGCGGCCTTCATCATCTGCGCGGATCTGGTTCGTCAGTTCGAGTTCGCCCAGAACGTCTGGATCAACGACCGCACCTTTCACGAGCTTGGCAACGAGCACGATCCGATTTGCGGAACACAAGACGGCACACTGGAATTCACCATCCCCCGCAGGCCGATCCGCAAGGTACTCAAAGGTTTGCCGGCGTTCACCACCCTCACGGGTGGGGCGTACTTCTTCATGCCGGGCATCAACGCGATGCGCTACCTCGCGACGCTCGACTGATGAGCAGGGATTTGCTATGAGCGCACTGCCCGCCGCCCGGACATACAACCAAAGCCACCTGCCGCGCCCGCACAGCGGCGGGCGACGCGTCAGCATCTACTGGACGTGGAGCTACCCGTGGGAGTCGCAGCGCGACCCGGCCGAAATCTACAACCGCTTCTCCACGATGACCGAGGTCCGTAACGCGGCGTGGCCGGCATACGAGACACCGGAGTACGACGCGGCTCATTTCCTGCAGGGTATCGCCGGCACATTGGAGCTGTTCCACCGCTCGACGTTGGCATTTCAGGAGCTGACGGGGGAAGTCACCGGTCACCGGGTCGCGGTATTCCAGCGCATCGACCAGGCCGGCTTCAGGCTGCCCATCGACGAGCGGGTACTGGCCGACACCGACACGCTGATGGTCTTCGGGCTCGATCATCTCCTCGGCGAGGACCAAGCAGGGGCCGGCGAGGTCGCCGCCCTTCGGGAATGGCTGCAACGAGAAGGCACCTGCCTGCTGTTGGCTCCCCACCACGACGTCGGTTTCACCGATGACCCGGCCCAGCGACAGGTCGAATACCTGCACCACGGCGATCCGCTGGTGCCACGCCAACAGCGGTTCACGGCCTATACACGCTCGCTGATGAAGGCGCTGGACGTTCCCGTTCACAACACCTGGGGACTGCGCCCTGCGGTGGTGGAGGGCACCAACGAGATCACGCCGCTCACCGGCTTCCGCGACCTCGACACGCCCCGGCTGCTCGCCGACGTCACGACATTCAACTTCCATCCGCATCTGCCGCACTACGAATTGACCGCTCCCGAAAGCGATTCTGTGCGCGTTCTCGGCCGCCAACGCGTCGACCCGTTGCGGCCGCATCCGTTCACCGAGGCGGGCAACGCGGAGTTCAACGCGCTGATTTGGATGCCGCCGTCCGGTAAGCGGGCCGGCGACATCGTGCTGGTCGACTCTACGAACTTCACGACGTTGTTCGGCGGCACGGACAGCCTCAAAAACTTTTGGCGCAACCTGGCGACGATGAAGTGATCTGCCTGAGCCGCGTCGACACAGGTGGTGTCGACCATCTCGCCGCCTAGCTGCGGACGACCTTCTCGGCCAGCGCCCCCAACTTTGCGTCCAACTCCTCTGCGGCGCCGAGCAATTCGGGGTTGGGCTCGAATACCATCAGCGAAGACGGCTTGATGTAGGTCAAACTGCTGCGGCCCTCACCCTCGTCGGCGAGCAGCAGCTCGACCGGGGCGAACAAACCGGCCTTCACGTCGTGGCGCAGCATCGTGACCGCGATCAACGGATTGCCCAGGACAACGCGGATCGCCTTGCGGTCGATGCCGGCCTTGGTGATCCAGGCGCCGTGGTCGATGAGGCCGAACAGCATGAATCCGCTTGGCCCGACGTGGGATTCGACGCGCTCGCGATAGGACTCCCAGTCGGACGTGGTCGTCGCGATGTCGTTGATCGGCACCGGCTGCTCGCCGATGTCGGCCAGCAACGCGGCGAGCAGCTCGTCGTAGCCCTTGTCGCTGTCGAAGCGCACCCGCACACCCTCGAACCGGATCTCGGTCACCGGACTACGCCAGCCGCTCGATGATGGTGGCGTTGGCCATGCCGCCGCCCTCGCACATCGTCTGCAGCCCATAGCGCCCGCCGCGCTGCTCGAGCGCGTTGACCAGGGTGGTCATGATGCGGGCACCGCTGGCGCCCAGCGGGTGGCCGATGGCGATGGCGCCGCCGTTGACGTTGGTCTTGGCCAGATCCGCCCCGGTGTCCTTGGCCCAGGCAAGGACGACGGGCTTTGCGGCGTGACCAATCGGGATTCGAAGGTTGCCGGAGTTCTCATGTGGTTGGGGGGACGAGCGCGGAAATGTCTTCGCCTTGAAGGAGCTTCACGGTCAGTGACACGTCGAAGTAGTCCGTCCAGCGGGTGATCTTTCCGTCTTGGCCGACGACGAAGGTGCCCATCACTGGAACTGCTGGCTTGCTGCCATCGGGTGCCTGGATGTAGTCGAGTCGCTCGGTGAGCACCACTGGGCCATCGCTGGCCATGTTCACGATTTCAAAGGCGTAGGCGTCAGGGAAGATTGCGAACTGCGCCGCCATGTTTTCAAGGATGGCGTCCACGCCGTTTGACGCCGGCATGCCGACATTCTGGTAGACGGCGTTGTCGGCAATCAGCGGCCGCAGCGCCTCTGCGTCGCGTCCCTCCATCAACGCGCAAAACTTGCGGACGACATCGACAGGTGCAGACATGTCGTGGAACCTCCACTTCAGGCCGGGATGACCGGATATCACCTACAAGGTGTATGTGACATTCGCACTGTATGTGAGCTACGCCCTGTATGCAATAGGCTGACGCGGTGGCGCTTGAGGATGACGCCCTAGACACGAAGGCGCGCAGGGCTGCGCAGGCTGAAGCCACACGTGCCGCGCTCGTCGCTGCCGCTCGACGGCTGTTTGTCGAAAAGGGCTATCACCACACGGGCACCGAAGAAGTCGTTGGAGAGGCCGGCGTCGGCACGCGTGGTGCGCTCTATCACCACTTCGCCGACAAGCAGGCGCTATTCGAAGCGGTTTTTCTCGCAGTCGAAGAGGACCTGGTTATCGAGGCCGCAAAGAACCTTGCCGACCCTGCGGACGGCGCGCTAAACCAATTGCGGCAGGGGCTAATTGGCTTTCTGGACGCGTCGCTCACTCCTCATGTTCAGAGGATATTGCTGATCGACGGGCCAGCCGTGCTCGGTTGGGTCAAATGGCGCGAACTGGAAAGCCTCTACGGACTCGGGGCGATCCGAGCCATGCTTGAACGTGCCATCGAAGAAGGCGACCTTGCGCCCAATCAGCCGAGTGACGCTTTAGCACATCTACTGCTCGCTGCCGCCGACGAAGCTGCGCTCTTCATAGCGAACGCACCCGACCAACATGCGGCACGCGATCAAGGAGTGCAGGCGCTGAACGTTCTGCTCGACGGGCTCCGACTCAAGTAGGGCGATCCACTATCAACAGACCGCCCCAACGCCGGTCGGGCGCTGGGGGTCTGTCGCTGTGTTGGCCCTGCTTAACTCAGCCGCTCGATGATGGTGGCGTTAGCCATGCCGCCCCCTTCACACATCGTCTGCAGCGCGTAGCGTCCGCCGCGCTGTTCTAGGGCGTTGACCATCGTGGTCATGATGCGGGCACCGCTGGCTCCGAGCGGGTGGCCGATGGCGATTGCGCCGCGGTTGACGTTCGTCCGCTCAAGGATTCCAGTCTGCTCCCTATCCACGTCCTTTGCCCAGGCCAGCACCACGGGCTTGCGGCAAGGCCGCGCCGCGTTCGAAGGTCCGGCACCGTGGCCTCAAACGCCTCGCCGAAGGATGCGGGAGCCAGCAGAGCCATTGGGACCAGTCAGCGATGCGCGTCGATCAGGGCGGCAACCGCCTTCTGTGCGTCCTTGGTGGCCAGCGGCGGCGTGGCGAACATTTCGGCAATCATCATTGCTACCGGGGTGGTCCACAGCAGCATGCCCAACGCGACGGCATGTTGACCGTTGGTCTCAGTGTTTAACCGAGCCATCAAGTTCGCCAGTGCCGCGCCCAGGCGTTCCATGCGCGGCTCGTCAATTCCGCTGCGCAACTGCTTGGTCGAGATGAGTATCTCCAACCCCGCCATTGCCTTTGGATTCGCGAGTGCCTCCCACGTTGCCCGCACCAGGTCTTCTGTGTCCATGACTTGCGCTGGATCGGACAACGCTTCCAGTGATGCGGTCAAACGGTCAACGGCATCGTCGATCACCGCAGTGAGTAAACCATCGCGGTCTCCGAAGTGATGTTGGATGACACCCCAGCTGACGCCGGCTCGTTCGATGATGTGCCGTGCACTGGCCGCTGAGAAGCCTTCCTCGCGAATGCACCGAACCGTCTCGTCGATGAGTAGGTCGCGAGTCCGGTCACCCCGCTCCTGTCGCCCGGTGCTCGGACGACGCGGCGCGGTGCGTCTGCGCCCAGTCATCGCAGTCCGGCCTGCTCACCGCGTTGCCTCATCAACGACACCTTATTCCAACACCCTTGGCGCTAAAACATGGCATGTGCCATGCTTTGCTCATGGAGCTGCCCACATGCCATCGGCCCGATTCATGACTGAGACGATCAACGTAGACGACAAGCGAGTGTCGCCTCAGCGCCCCGGACTCTCATCACTGCAGAAGTCGCTGTTCGGCGTCCTGGCATTTTTCTTCGTCATCCACCCTGTGTTTTGGTACCTGGAATTTCACGCCGGGGTGTCCCACGTCGTCGCGTCCACCACGTTGGTCGTCTTCGTCGTGGGCTGTTTCCTAACGGCACTTGCGCTCCCGTGGCTTCCGCTGCCGGGCCAGCGTGACCGGACTAAGTCAGAACGACTCAGTGCGATGGTTATCGTGTGGGTCTTTATTGCCTTGATTCCACGATTCATCTGGGAATTACCGTGGCTCTTGGTTTTCGACCAAATCAAAGCCGGTGTCCAACACGGTGCGCTCTGGACCTATATGTGGGCGCCCGTCCTGCTCGGAGGCGACGCCCGCTATCTCAACGGTGACCCGCTCATCGTCGTTCTCGAGTGGATCGCCTTCTTCATTGGCCTGTTCGAGGCGTATGCGATCGTTCAGTTCTTCCGGAATGGTAAGCGGTTCACCAGCACTCAACTGTCCTTCATCATGGGCGGGATGATCGTGGAGGTCACGCTGCCAGCGGTCTACTTCGGAGTGGAGATCGCGAACAACATGCAAAGCATGACCAGTCCAGTCGAGATGTGGATCAAGTTTGTGGCGCTGAACCTCTTGTGGTGCACCATGCCGCTGGTCACCTACTTCTGGGGCGTTCGCAGGTTGACTCGTCGGGACCTGGCGGTGAAGTTCTAAGACGCTCGTCGGTCCCATCGCCGATGGTCTGACCGCGGGTGGGGGAGTCGGTCGGGAAGACCGCAGATCACCGGCCTACGGTTTTGTTGCCGCTTAGCCCAGCCTTTCGATAATGGTGGCGTTGGCCATGCCGCCGCCCTCACACATCGTCTGGAGCGCGTATCGTCCGCCGCGCTGTTCGAGCGCGTTGACCATGGTGGTCATGATGCGGGCACCGCTGGCTCCGAGCGGGTGGCCGATGGCGATTGCGCCACCGTTGACGTTCGTCCGCTCAAGAATTCCAGTCTGCTCCCTATCCACGTCCTTTGCCCACGCGAGCACGACGGGAGCGAAGGCCTCGTTCACCTCGAACAGGTCGATGTCGGCCAGCGTGAGCCCGGCGCGGCCGAGCACCTTTTCCGTGGCGGGGATGACCCCGGTCAGCATGTACAGCGGGTCGGAGCCCACCACGGTGGTGGTGTGGATGCGGGCCAGCGGGCGTAGGCCGAGCTTCTTGGCAACATCGCTGGTGGTGATCAACACGGCCGCGCTGCCGTCGGACAGCGGCGAGGAGTTACCTGCGGTGATCTCCCAATTGATCTGGGGGAAGCGGGCTTTCATCGCGTCGCTGTAGAACGCGGGCGGCAGCCCGGCCAGCGTCTCGACCGTCGTGCCGGGCCGGATGAATTCGTCGGCGGACAGCCCCGCGATGGGAATCAGCTCGTTGTCGAAGAGCCCGTCCTTGGTGGCGCGCGCGGCCTTGTCGTGGCTGCCGGCGGAGAACTCGTCGAGCTGGGTGCGCGAGAGGCCCCACTTGGCGGCGATCAGTTCGGCGCTGATGCCCTGCGGCACCAGGCCGTCGGGGTAGCGGCGCGTCATGTCGTCGCCGAAGGGGTTGCTGTCCGGCAGCACCGAGGTGCCCATGGGGACGCGGCCCATCGACTCCACGCCGGCGGCGACGACGAGGTCGTAGGCGCCGGAAAGCACGCCCTGGGCGGCGAAGCTGATGGCCTGCTGGCTGCTGCCGCACTGCCGGTCGATCGTGACGCCGGGAACCGACTCGGGGAATCCGGCGCCCAGCAACGCATTGCGGGCGATGTTGACCGCCTGGTCGCCGACCTGGGCGACGGCTCCGGCAATGACGTCGTCGACCTGCACCGGGTCCACGCCGGTGCGCGCCACCAGTTCGCGCAGGCTGTGCGCGAGCAGGTCGGCGGGCAACACATCATGCAGCGCACCGCTGGGTTTGCCCTTACCGATGGGGGTGCGGACGGCTCCGACGATGACGGCGTCGCGGTTCATGGCTCCTCCTCGAGTCCCGCAAATCTGGGTATAGATCGCTCTACTCAGATAAACATCTAGGTATGCTAAAAGCAACCCAGCCGGGAAGGTGATCTATGACACTGCTGCAGGGACCCCTGGCCGACCGCGACGCCTGGTCGGCCGTCGGCGAGTGCGCGATTGAGAAGACCATGGCGGTGGTGGGCACCAGGTCCGCGATGCTCATCATGCGCGAGGCCTACTACGGCACCACCCGCTTCGATGACTTCGCCCGCCGGGTGGGCATCACCAAGGCCGCCACCTCGGCGCGGCTGTCCGAACTGGTCGAGCTGGGGCTGCTGAAGCGCCAGCCCTACCACGAGCCCGGGCAGCGCCGTCGTGAGGAGTATGTGCTCACCGAGGCCGGCATCGACTTCATGCCGGTGGTGTGGGCGATGTTCGAGTGGGGCCGGCGCCACCTGCCGGGCCGCCACCGGCTCCGCCTGACCCATCTGGGTTGCGGGGCCAACGCGGAGGTCCAGATGCGGTGCACGGAAGGGCATAAGGTGGCACCGGATGAGCTCGGGGTGCGGCTGGCTAAGTCTGGTTGAGCGCGGCCAGCAGCCGGCGGGCCGCGGCCAAGCGGCGAACGGCGGGGCCGGACAGGGCGTCGAGCGCGCATTCGGGGTCGGCCGGTGGCCCCATGTGCCCGCAGCCACGCGGGCAGTCCTCGATCGCCTCGGCCAGATCCGAGAAGGCCATCAGCACGTCGTCGGGCCGGATGTGTGCCAGTCCGAATGAGCGGATGCCCGGGGTGTCGATCACCCAGCCCGACGTCGCCAGGGGCAAAGCGACCGACTGGGTGGAGGTGTGCCGTCCCCTGCCCATGTCGGTGACCTCGCCGACGGCCCGTTCCGCTTCGGGCACAAGGCGATTCACCAATGTGGATTTGCCGACGCCGGAATGCCCGAGCAGCACGGTGATGTTGCCCTCGAGCAGGTCGGCCACCGCGAGCAGCGGATCGTCGCGGCCCGCGACGACTACCGTCAGGTCCAGGTCGACGAACTGCTCGGCGAACGGCTCCGGCGGGGCGAGGTCGGTCTTGGTCAGGCACAGAATCGGCGTCAGGCCGCCGGCGAAGGCGGCGATCAGCGCCCGGTCGACCAGGCCCGTCCGCGGCGGGGGGTCGGCCAGCGCCACCACCATCAGCAACTGGTCGGCGTTGGCGACCACCACGCGTTCGGTCGGATCGGTGTCATCGGCCGTGCGCCGCAACACGGTTCGCCTTTCCCCGCGCCGGACGATGCGGGCCAGGGTGTCCAACCGCCCGGACAGATCGCCCACCACGTCGACGTCGTCACCGACCACGATCGGGGTCCGGCCCAGTTCCCGGGCGCGCATGGCCGTGACCCGCCGATCGGGGTCTCCGCCCAGCACGCACCCCCAGCGGCCACGGTCGACGCTGATGACCATCGCGGCCTCGGCGTCGGCGTGCTCGGGACGAGTCTTGGTGCGCGGTCGCGAGCCCCTACCGGAGCGGACCTTGACGTCGGACTCGTCGTAATCGCCGGGCTTCAACCGGTGGACTCCAGCATCCGCGCCCACAACTGAGGAAACTCCGGCAGCGTCTTGGCGGTGGAGCCGATGTCGTCGACCTCGACCCCGGCCACCCGCAGTCCGACGATCGCGCCCGCCATCGCCATCCGGTGGTCGGCGTAGGCGCGCCAGACGCCGGGCCGCAGCGGTGTCGCGGTGATCACCAGGCCGTCGGGCGTTTCGGAGCAGTCGCCGCCGAGGCGATTGATCTCGGTGCTCAGCGCGGCGAGCCGGTCGGTCTCGTGGCCCCGCAGGTGGCCGATGCCCGAGAGCCGGGAAACCGAACCGGGCTGTGCCAGCGCGGCCAGCGCCGCCACCGCCGGGGTCAGCTCGCCGACCGCGCGCAGGTCGACATCGAAACCGTCGTATGCGGCGGATCCTTGCACCTCGAGGGACGAATCAGCCTGGGTGACAACGGCATTCAGCTTGCCCAGCACGCTCAGAATGTTGTCGGCCGGTTGCACGCTGGTCGCCGGCCAGCCGGTGATGCGGACGGCTCCGCCGCTGACCACGGCCGCCGCCAGGAACGGAACGGCGTTCGTCAGGTCCGGTTCGACCTCCCAGTGCCGGGCCGCGACCGGGCCGGGGCGCACCCGCCAGCGGTTGGGAACCGAGTCGTCGACGTCGACC
Source organism: uncultured Actinomycetota bacterium (assembly GCA_963820045.1). Taxonomy (GTDB): domain Bacteria; phylum Actinomycetota; class Actinomycetes; order Mycobacteriales; family Mycobacteriaceae; genus Mycobacterium. The sequence goes on along the minus strand of CAWFYN010000002.1, from coordinate 939,915 downwards.
CCGGCCTGCCGCAGCATCACCACGGTCATGGCGATGTGCGGGGCCGACGGCAACGTCGCACCGGTGTGCTGCACGGTCAGGCCCTCGGTGAACGACGCCGCGCACAACAGCAGCCCCGACACGAATTGCGACGACGCCGAGGCGTCGATGGCCACGGTTCCCCCCGCGACCGACCCGCCGCCGTGGACCCGAAAGGGCAGACCCGCGCCCTCGATCGGGACGCCCAGACCGCGCAGGGCGTCGAGCAGCGGCGCGATGGGCCGCACCCGGGCCTGTTCGTCGCCGTCGAACTCGACCACCGCTTCCGCCAGCGCCGCCAGCGGCGGCACGAACCGCAGAACCGTACCGGCCAGGCCGCAATCCACCCGTGCCGTGGGCCCGGGAGCGATCCGACCACTGACCGTCAGCTCGGACCCGGCGCCCTCGACGCGCAGTCCCAGGGTGCGCAGCGCGCCGATCATCAGGTCGGTGTCCCGGCTGCGCAGCGCTCCGCCGATGGTCGGGGTGCCCCCAATTGGCGGGCCCTGTGCGGCCGCCAGGGCGGCCAACACCAGCGCCCGGTTGGTCTGCGACTTCGAGCCGGGAACGGTCACGGTCGCGCGCACCGGTTTCGGCGCGCTCGGGGCCGTCCACGTACTCACCGGTCCATCATTGCCTGTCACCGTCTTCTGCCACCATGGGACATATGTGCGGACGGTTTGCGGTCACCACCGATCCGGCGCTGTTGGCCCGGAAGATCAAGGCCATCGACGAGGCCACGGGCGCCGCACCTGATGCCGGGGCGCCCAACTACAACGTGGCCCCCACCTCCACCATCGCGACCGTGGTGCGCCGGCACACCGACCCCGACGACGAGCCCACCCGCCGGGTGCGGCTGATGCGCTGGGGCCTGGTACCCCCGTGGGCCAAGGCCGGTTCCGACGGGGCGCCCGAGACCAAGGGCCCGATGCTGATCAATGCCCGCGCCGACAAGGTCACCACCTCGCCCGCGTTCCGGTCGAGCGCCAAGTCGAAGCGTTGCCTGATCCCGATGGACGGCTACTACGAATGGCGCGTCAACGCCGACGCGGCCGCCGGCAAGAAGTCCCGCAAGACCCCGTTCTTCATGTACCGCGAGGACAGCGAGCCACTGTTCATGGCGGGGCTGTGGTCGGTTTGGAAGGCCGCCAAAGACGATTCGCCGCTGCTGAGTTGCACCATCATCACCACCGACGCCCCCGGCGAGCTCGCCGAGATCCATGACCGGATGCCGCTGCTGGTGCCCGAGCGCGATTGGGACCGCTGGCTTGACCCGGACGCCCCGGTCGACGAAAAGCTGCTCACCCGAGCACCCGACGTGCGGGGCATTCGCATGCGTGAGGTCTCGACTCTGGTCAACAACGTCCGCAACAACGGGCCCGAGCTACTCGAGCCGCCCGAGCCGGAGCCCGAGCAGGCGACCCTGCTCTAGCCTCAGTTGCTGAGCACCAGCTTCCAGTTGCCGTTGACGTTACGGTCCGGAACACACCAGAAGTTGTTCCAGATCCCCGGCGTGGTGGCCTTCACGCCCGGCCCGGCGTTCTGACACGCCTCCCGAGTCGGATAGTTGGCCTCGGTTTGAATCGTGTCGGCGTTGCCGATGCCCACACCAAAGGTCATCAATCCGGAGAAAGCCAGCACACCGGCGGCGACCATCGTCGCGCCGCGGGATCGCTTCGTCTTCATGGCGCGAGCGTAACGCGACGCCGAGAAATCGGCCCGGTTTTCGCCATGGCGCTACGCTCGCGCGGTTACGCGGATGTCGATCACGGCTACGGACCGGAGTACCCCGGCGGGTTGACGCCATCCACCCAGAAGTCGACACCGAGCTGCCCACCGGCCACGCAGTTGTAGACCGACAGGTCGCTGACGCCGGACTCCACCAGCACGTCCTCGCACAGCAGCGTGTTGCCCGTGTACTCGCGGGCGGGCTTGTTGAGGACGACGTAGGCCGCGTCGGAATAGACCTCGGGCTTGCGCGCCCGTCCCATCGCCTCGTCGCCGCCGAGCAGGTTCTGCACCGCGGCGGTGGCCACCAGCGTGCGCGGCCACAACGTGTTGGACGCGATGCCCGCCTCGCGCATCTCCTCGGCGATCCCCAGCGCGCACAGCGTCATGCCGAACTTGGCCATCATGTATGCGGTCGGCTTCAGCCACTCCTTGTCGAGCAGCACGGGCGGCGAAAGCGTCAGGATGTGCGGGTTCTCCGCGGACTTCAGGTGCGGGATGCAGGCTTGCGACACCGCGTACGTGCCCCGCACCTGGATCCCGTTCATCAGGTCGAACCGCTTCATCGGCACCTCGGTGATGGACCCCAGGTTGATCGCGGACGCGTTGTTGACGCAGATGTCGATGCCGCCGAACTGCTCGACGGTCTTGGCCACCGCGGACTCCACGGACTCCGGGTCGCGGACGTCCCCGACGATCGGCAGGGCCTGGCCGCCCGCCTCCTCGAGCTCCTTGGCGGCGGTGAACACCGTGCCGGGCAGCTTCGGGTGCGGCTCGGCGGTCTTGGCGATCAGGGCGATGTTCGCGCCGTCTTGTGCGGCGCGTTTCGCGATCGCCAGGCCGATACCGCGGCTGGCGCCGGAGATGAACATGGTCTTGCCCTGCAGGGACATGGCGTGGGACATGGCGTCACACTAACGTCCTGCCGCGATGGGCCGGACCGGGGGACGGGCGGCCACTGATTCCGCCGGGAAATAGCACGTCGGCCACCGCTGTTGAAGCAGTCGGTCTCTGATGTTATGCGGGCGCACCCGGGCACGTGTCGGTGGCAGCCTCTAGATTGGGAGGAGCGGTTTGGTGTCAGCGGCGACGAGCCTGTTGGACAATCCAATGGGTGCCGAGCAGCTGGCTTGCTTTCTCGCAAGCCCGGTGGCGCTTTCAACGCTGTCCGGCGACACCGCAGCAGAAGGGACCCGGGGATTCGACATGGCCGACACAGACGGCGCGACAGCACAAGAGCTTCCCGAACCCGCCCCAGCCGAGACGGACGAGGAGCTGACGGCGCGGTTCGAGCGCGACGCGATTCCCCTGCTGGACCAGCTCTACGGCGGCGCGCTGCGCATGACGCGCAATCCCGCCGACGCGGAGGACTTGCTGCAAGAGACGATGGTGAAGGCCTATGCGGGGTTTCGTTCCTTCCGGGCCGGCACCAACCTCAAGGCGTGGCTGTACCGGATCCTGACCAACACCTATATCAACAGCTACCGCAAGAGGCAGCGCCAACCGGCCGAATATCCGACCGAAGAGATCACCGACTGGCAGCTCGCGGCCAACGCCGAGCACTCGTCCACCGGGCTGCGCTCGGCCGAGGTCGAGGCGCTGGAAGCGCTGCCCGACAACGAGATCAAGGAAGCGCTGCAGGCGTTGCCGGAAGAATTCCGGATGGCGGTCTACTACGCCGATGTCGAGGGATTCCCTTACAAGGAAATCGCCGAGATCATGGATACGCCCATCGGGACGGTAATGTCACGGCTGCACCGTGGCAGACGTCAGCTGCGCGGACTGCTGGCTGACGTGGCCAAGGAGCGGGGCTTCAACCGCGGCCACCAGGCGCACGAGGAGGTGTCGTCATGAGCGAGTTCTCCAGCTCCAGCGACACGTGCCCCAACGACGACGCCCACGGCGCGGTCGGCTGTGCGGAGGTGATCCGCCAGGTCTGGCTGCTGCTCGACGGTGAATGCACGCCGGAGTCCCGCGAACAGCTGCGCCGTCACCTCGAGGCGTGCCCCGGCTGCTTCAAGCATTACGGCCTCGAGGAGCGGATCAAGGCGTTGATCGCCTCCAAATGCAGAGGCGAGAAGGCCCCCGAGGGCCTGCGCGAGCGGCTACGGCTCGAGATCCGCCGGACCACCATCATCCGGCGTACGCAGTAGCGGCAGTCAGGCGTTGGGCCGCTTGCCGTGGTTGGCTTTGCTGTGCTTGCGGTCGCGCTTCTTACGGCCCCGTTTGGCCATTGGTCGAACCCTCCGTTGAGTCTTTGAGCCGGGCGCCCAGCGCCCGCTAGCCTGCCGGACAGTCTCTCACGGAAGTCGGGCGCGGGGACAACGGCCCGTGCGCCGCGGTCCCCGGCAGTCCTGTGGTTCGATGTACCTGAGCCTGACGAAAGCTTGATGACCAGCAGCCAGCCTGCGCAATGGCCGAAAACGAGTGGGGTGAAGATGGCCGAGGATGTCCGCGCCGAGATCGTGGCCAGCGTGCTCGAAGTCGTAGTGAACGAGGGTGACCAGATCGGCAAAGGCGACGTCGTGGTGCTGCTGGAGTCGATGAAGATGGAGATTCCCGTCTTGGCTGAGGTCGGCGGCACCATCAGCAAGGTGAGCGTCTCGGTGGGCGATGTCATCCAGGCGGGCGACCTGATTGCTGTGATCAGCTAGCCGTTGGACCCGTCTGCTGCCGGGGACGCCCCGGGGAGTGAGTGATGTCGACTCTCGGTGATCTGCTTGCCGAACACACCGTGCTGCCGGGCAACGCGGTGGACCACCTGCACGCGGTGGTGGGGGAGTGGCAGCTGCTGGCGGACCTGTCGTTCGCCGACTACCTGATGTGGGTTCGCCGCGACGACGGCATGTTGGTGTGTGTGGCGCAGTGCCGGCCGAACACCGCGCCCACGGTGTTGCTGACCGACTCGGTGGGCAGTGTCGTCGCCGCCGACCGGCTGGCGCTCGTCGCCGAGGCGTTCGACTCCGGCGCCGCCCAGCGGGATTACGAAGCGGGCCAAGAGGATTCATGGCTGCCCGGCCCGCACGTCGAGGCGTCCCCGGTGCGCTACGGCGGCCGCGTGGTGGCCGTGCTCACCCGGCATCAAACCGCCGTCGCGGCCGACCGCACGTCGGGCCAGCTGGAGAAGGCATACCGGGACTGCGCCGGCGATCTCGTTCACATGCTCGCGGACGGCACCTTTCCCGACGTGGGCGACGTGGTCATGTCGCGCTCAACGCCCCGGGCGGGCGATGGCTTCATCCGGTTGGACGTCAACGGCGTGGTCGCCTACGCCAGCCCCAACGCGGTGTCGGCCTACCACCGGATGGGCCTGACGACCGAGCTGGAGGGCCGCAACCTGGTCAAGGTGACGCGGCCACTGGTCTCCGACCCGTTCGAGGCGCAGGAGCTCGCCGAGCACGTGCTCGACCTGCTGGCCGGCGGGAAGAGCATGCGGATGGAGGTCGACGCCGGCGGCGCCACGGTGCTGCTGCGGACGCTGCCGTTGGTGGTCGATGGCGCCAGCGCCGGTGCCGCGGTGCTCATCCGCGACGTCACGGAGGTGAAGCGCCGTGACCGGGCCCTCATCTCGAAGGACGCCACGATCCGCGAAATCCACCATCGGGTGAAGAACAACCTGCAGACGGTGGCGGCGCTGCTGCGCCTGCAGGCCCGCCGGACGGTCAACGCCGAGGGACGCGAGGCCCTGATCGAGTCGGTGCGCCGGGTGTCGTCGATCGCATTGGTGCACGACGCGCTGTCGATGTCGGTGGACGAGCAGGTCAACCTCGACGAGGTCATCGACCGGATTCTGCCCATCATGAACGACGTGGCGTCGGTGGACCGCCCGATCCGGATCAACCGGGTCGGGGACCTGGGTGTGCTGGACTCCGACCGGGCGACCGCCCTGATCATGGTGATCACCGAACTGGTTCAGAACGCGATCGAGCACGCCTTCGACCCGGCGGTCGAAGAGGGTTCGGTGACCATCCGCGCCGAGCGTTCGGCCCGCTGGCTCGACGTCGTCGTCCACGACGACGGCCACGGGCTGCCGGAAGGCTTCAGCCTGGAGAAGTCCGACAGCCTCGGTCTACAGATCGTGCGGACGTTGGTGTCGGCGGAACTCGACGGGACGCTGGGCATGCGCCAGGCCCCAGCGCGCGGCACCGATGTGGTCCTGCGGGTGCCGATCGGTCGGCGGGCCCGATTGGTGTTATAGGCATGCTGCGCCCAACACAACAGCGCGGCCCCGACTTTCGTCGGGGCCGCGCTGTTGCTCAAACTGAGTCAGACTCCGCTACGGGCCTTCGTCCGGGCATTGCGACGCTTGAGTGCGCGCCGCTCGTCTTCGCTCATGCCGCCCCAGACGCCCGAGTCCTGGCCGGTATTCAGGGCCCACGAGAGGCACTCTGTGGTCACCGCACACCGATTGCAGACCAGTTTCGCGTCAGCGATCTGCGCGAGCGCCGGGCCGCTGTTCCCTACCGGGAAGAACAGCTCCGGGTCCTCGTCGCGACAGACCGCCTTGTGGCGCCAATCCATAAGTTATTACTCCTCACTGAGTGCGCAGCAAGGCGCACGGCCAATTTTCTTCGGCTGTTAACGCGTGCACAAGAAAAGGGTCCGTACCCCTATCTAAACTTCTGCATGCAACCTTTCGATCGTTTCACAGGCTCAGAGGATGTCAATAGCGCCGAGTTGGCTCGTGGGCTATCTCACTTTGATGATTCCTTAGCCGAGGCCTTACTCCGTTGTACTACACTGACCGGCCCCTCTTGCAGAAAATTTTCGCCGCCCGGCCCGTGGGCGCTTCGTTACCGCAGCTAGAGGGGATTTTTCCGGGGCGGCGCGACCACCGCCAGCGCCTCGGGAACCGCCCTGAACGTCATGGTTTCGCGCACGCCGAGGTAATCCCCGTCGAACTGGCAGGCGACCGGGCCCCCGGTCGAGGTGACGCGCAGGCAACCCACGTCGTCCTCGGTGATGAGGTGATCGAACTCGAACTTGGGCCGCTTGGCGAACATCTGCCGCACGATGCGCAGGGTGGGGATCGTTTTCATGGTGGTGGGCGCGAACACTCCCAGCCCCGACTCGAAGGTGCAGCCGGGATTGGTCCACACCGGCCGGTCGTTGGCGAACGTCCAGGGGCTGGAGTTGGACACGAACGCGAAGCTCACCCCGGTGATGGGTTCGCGGCCGGGCAGTTCGAGCTGAAGCATCGGTTCGCGGCGCGTGTAGCCCCACACGGCGGGCACCGCCGCGCGAATGTAACGCCACGCCGTGACCTTGCCGCCCTTGTCGCGCTCGGCCTCGACCGCGGCGACCACCTCCGCGTCGACGCCCATACCGGTGTTGAACACGGCCCACCGCTCACCGCAGTCGATCAGGCCGATGCGGCGCCAGGTGTGGTGGCGGCGGTAGTCGTCGAGCAGCTGGATGAGTTGGTTGGTGGCGGCCACCGGGTCCCGCGAGATGCCCAGCGACCGCGCCAGCACATTCGCCGACCCGCCGGGGACCACCGCAACCGCCGGTACGGGGCCGGTGGGCCCCGAAGCCGCACCGGGCCGGCCGAGTAACCCGTTGACGACCCCGCTGACCGTGCCGTCGCCGCCGTGCACCACGACCAGGTCGACGCCGTCCGCGACCGCCTTCTCCGCGAGTTCGGCGCCGTGACCTCGGTGGTTGGTGTGTTCGACGGTGAGCTGCAGGCGGCTCTTCAGCGCGTGCGCCAGCAGGTCGCGACCGGCCGGGGTGGTCGAAGTGGCTGTGGGGTTCACGATCAGCACGGCGCGCATGATGCACGAGCTTATGCGGGACGGCTAAGGCCGCGCTGTGGGGAAGTCCCCGCGAGCGCGGTGACTACGCTGACGCGGGTGACAGCTTTCCGCGGTAACGCAGGGGCCGCCCCGGCGGCCGTCCGCGGTGCCGGACTCCTCGTCGTGGTGCAGGGGGTGGCCGCGCTGGTGCTGGCGGCGGTGCTGGTGGTGCGGGGCATCGCGGGGGCAGACCAGCGGGTGGTCAACGGCGTGGGCACCGCGGTCTTTTTCGTTCTGGTCGGGGCGGGGGTGCTGGCCGCCGGACGCGCGCTCATGGTCGGCAAGCGCTGGGGGCGTGGGCTGGCCGTGATCACGCAGCTGCTGGCACTGCCGGTGGCGTGGTACCTGACGGTGGACTCGCACCGGCCCGCCTTCGGGGTTCCCGCGGGCGTGGTGGCGCTGGCAGTGTTGGGGTTGCTCTTCAGTCCCGCCGGCCTGCGGTGGGCGGCCGGCGGCGATCAACGCGACTCCGCCAGCTCGACCAATCGCGGGCCGGACAGCCGATAGGTGGTCCACTCGCGCTGCGGTTCGGCGCCGACGCCGTCGTACAGCGTGATGGCGTCGGCGTTCCAGTTCAGCACGGCCCAGGACAACCGCGTGTAGCCCCGGTCGAGGCATTCGGCCGCCAGCGTCGCCAACAGCGCCCGGGCCAGGCCGCGGCGGCGAAACCCCGGCCGCACGAACAGGTCTTCGAGGTAGACGCCCGACACGCCGTCCCACGTGGAGAAGTTGAGAAACCACAGCGCCATCGCGGCGATCTCGCCGTCAACTTCCGCGACGTGCCCGTGCACCGTCGGGGCGCCACCGAAAAGCGCTGCGCTGACTTGTATTTCGGTGACCGTGCATTGATCGGCGGCGTGTTCGAATTGCGCCAGGGCGTGAATCATTTCGGTGATTGCGGCGGCGTCTTCGGGCGTGGCGCGGCGAATGGTCATTGCTCGACGTCCAATGCGTTGAGGATGGTGGCGAATTTCGTTGTGGTCTCCGCGACTTCCTCATCGGGGTCGGATTCGGCGACGATGCCGCCGCCGGAGCGGGCGAGCGCCGTGCGGCGGTCCGCCGACGGCTGCGCACAGCGGATGGACACCACCCAGCGGCCGTCGCCCCGGGCGTCGCACCATCCCACCGCCCCCGCGTAAAAGCCGCGGTCGCCTTCCAGCTCGGCGATGAGTTCCAGCGCGGCCTTCGTCGGCACCCCGCCGACCGCCGGGGTGGGATGCAGTGCCACGGCCAAATCGATTGCGGTGGTTGAGGTGTCACGGAGCCGGCCGCTGATCGGTGTGCACAGATGCCACACCGCCGCGGTGCGGCTCAACTCTGGCTCGGCGGCGATCGTCAATTCTTCGCAGAGCGGATCCAGGGCGGTCTGAATCGTCTCGACGACCAACCGATGCTCGTGCCGGTCCTTGGCCGAACCTGCCAGCGCGGCGCCGTTGGCGGCGTCGACTTCCGGGTCGGCGGCACGGGGCGCTGAACCGGCGAACGGCCGGCACGTCACCCGGTCCCCGGAGCGGGCCACCAGCAGCTCCGGGCTGGCGCCCACCAGCGCCACGCCCGCGTAGTCATCGCCGGCGGCGCTCAGGTCGACCAGGTAGCCGTATGCGGCCGGGTCCGCGGCGATGAGGCGGCGCAGGATGACCCGGGCGTCCAGGGGGGCGTCGGCGACCAGGCGCAGCGCGCGCGACAGCACCACCTTGCTCAGCAGGCTGTCGGGCGCGGTGAGCTGGTCGCGGGCCCTGCTGATGCGGCGGCGGAAGACGGCCGGCGGCGGGTCGGCGGCCGCCACACGCACCGGCGGCAGCGGGCCGGTCGGCCAGTCCGGCGGCCCGTCGGTGCGGTGAACCGTGCCGGGCGTCAATAGCGCTGCGGGCCGGTCCACGTCAAAAGGCAGCGCGCCCAACACTATTGGGGCCCATCCCGAACGCAGCGCGTTCTGCGCGGCTGCCACGTCGCGGTAGCGCTCCCGCACCCCGTCGGCAACCAGCGTCTGTGTCGGTCCGCACAGCGCGAACGGCGGTTCGTTGTTCAGATGCTCGACTCCTCTCCCCCGCAAGCGGGAGGTGCCCCCACGCGCCGCCGCGCGGCGCGCATCGTCGCCTTCGGCGTTCACCCGGGCTTGATCGCCTGTGGCTGGCTGGTCAATCCCAGCGCAGCGAGCTGTCGGACGCCGTGCTCGAAACCGCACACGGCCACGGAGCCGGCCAGCATCCAGAAGCGGCTGCCCTCGACCAGCGGCAACTCCACCCAGCGCGTGATGACCGAACGGGAGAAGTGGCTGTGCCCCACGAATACCACGTCGCGCGAGTTCATCTGCTCCAACGCGAATGCGACGGCCCGATCGGCGCGGCCGCTGACCTGCGCCACGCTCTCGCCATCGGGGCACCCGTGCGTCCAGACCAGCCAGTCGGGAACCGATTCCTGGATCTGCGGCGTGGTCAACCCCTCGTAGGAACCGTAATCCCATTCGGAGAGCAGGGCTGAGACCTCGTCGACGGCGAGCCCGGCCAACTTGGCTGTGGTCAGGGCGCGGATGCGCGGGCTGCTGATCACCAACGGGTCAGCCAGGTTCAGTTCACGCAGGACGCGACCGGCGAGCTCGGCTTGGACGCGGCCGGTGTCCGTGAGCTCGAGGTCGGTCCGGCTCGTGTGCTGGCCGGATTTCGACCACTCGGTCTCGCCGTGGCGGAGCAGTACGAGTCGGTGGTTGTGCAAGCCCATATCGACCGATTCTGCCGGACGACACCCCGGCCCCGTCGGCCGCAGCGCGCGGCGATCGAACATGCCAGGATGGGCACTGACCGCGCGGCGGCAATGATGCGAAAGCCATGCGATGAGGGGAGCGGGCGCTTGTGACGAAGACCCGGGTATTGGCGGTGGCCAACCAGAAGGGCGGCGTCGCCAAGACGACGACGGTTGCCTCGCTGGGCGCGGCGATGGCGGACGAGGGCAAACGGGTGCTCCTGGTCGACCTGGATCCGCAGGGCTGCCTGACCTTCTCGCTCGGCCAGGATCCCGACAAGCTTCCGGTGTCGGTGCACGAGGTGCTGCTCGGTGACGTCGAGCCCAACGCCGCGCTGGTCCCGACGATGGAGGGAATGACGCTGCTGCCGTCCAACATCGACCTGGCGGGAGCCGAGGCGATGCTGCTGATGCGCGCCGGCCGCGAATACGCGCTCAAACGCGCGCTGGCCAAGGTTGCCGACGACTTCGACGTGATCATCATCGACTGCCCGCCGTCGCTGGGTGTGCTCACCCTGAACGGGCTGACCGCCGCCGACGAGGTGATCGTGCCGCTGCAGTGCGAGACGCTCGCGCACCGCGGTGTCGGCCAGTTCTTGCGCACGGTCGCCGATGTCCAGCAGATCACCAACCCGGATCTGCGGCTCCTGGGCGCGTTGCCGACGTTGTACGACTCGCGGACCACCCACACCCGCGACGTGTTGCTGGACGTCGCCGACCGCTACAACATGCCGGTGCTGGCCCCGCCGATTCCGCGCACCGTGCGGTTCGCCGAGGCCAGCGCCTCGGGATCGTCCGTGATGTCCGGCCGCAAGAACAAGGGCGCGTCGGCCTACAGCGAGCTGGCGAAGGCGTTGCTCAAGCATTGGAAGACCGGCAAGCCGCTGCCGACGTTCGCCGTCGAGGTGTAACGGTTCGAGTGTGCGGTCGCTGCCTTTGGTGTGCGGTGGCGGTGCGGTCGCCCGGCGTGTCGCCGCCCCCAGCGCACACGGCCGTCAGCCCAGGGCCACCACGGTGTCGCCGCGCTGCTCGAACACCCGCGAGCCCGCGACGGCCGGGACCACCGCCCGTCCGGGCGTGCCCGGCGCCCGGTTGACCGGGATGTAGCGCTCGTTGGCGCCGCTGACCGGGTCGTAGACCCCGATCGCGCCGGTGACCGGCACCAGCAGGCGGCCCGCCATCATCGCGCCGGGTCCCAACGGCGCGGCCGTGTCACCCGCCGCGATGGTGTAGCGCAGCGTCAGGTTGCCCGTCTCGAACACCAGCACGGAATCCCCGGTCCACCAGGTGATCAGGCTGCCCGCGCGCGAGACCACCCCCTGGCTCGACGGCGGTTTGGGCAGCAGGATGCTCGACACGGTGGTGCCGGTTTCGTCGATCACGTCCACCCGGGGCCGCGGCGATGGCAGATACACCGCGGTGTTGCTCTCACAGACGGCCAGCACCCGGGCGCCCGACTCCGCCGTGTTCCCGGGTTCGGCCACGATGCGTTGCTGGGGTTCGTCGTCGTCCTTGCCCGGCCGCAGCAGCACGAGCCGCAGGTCGGCCGGGTTCACGCAGCTCTCCAACACCGACACCGCCGACGAGCTGGCCGCCGCCGAGACCAGCTTGCAGCCGGAGTGCAGCCCACGTGCGGAGGGCTTCACCCGGGCGTCGGTCTCGCCGTAGGCCACCATTCGGACCATGTCCGAACGCCACAGTTCCAGCCGGGTGTCGCCGGCCGACAACACCGTCGTCCCGTCGGAGGACAGCTGCACGTGCGGGTCGGCGTAGCCGCTGCGGGCGGGTCCACGGCGACCCGTGGACCCGTCGAGCGAGCTCACCTGCCCACACCCACGGTCGTCGCGATAGACGGCGACGCCGAAGTGGTAGACCCAGGACAGCCCGCACAGGTCGCTGTCGCGCTGGTAGCTCCAGCGGGACTGGCCCGACTCGGGGTCGCGGCCGTCGACCCGGCGGCCGTCGCCGGTGATGACCGTCCCGCCGACCGCCACGGGTGCGGTGGTGGCCGGACTGGCCGCGGTCCACAGCTCACGGAGCGTGGCCGGCACCTGCCGGGCCGGGTTTGGGTTAGGCGCCGCAACGGCGGCCGGCCGGCTGATGGTGGCCCGGGCATCGCTGGTCCACCAGATCAGTGACGCGACGGCGGCAACGACGACCGCGATCGCCGTGGCGGCCAAGATGTCGCCTTTGGTCCGGCGTTCGGGTCTGACCATCCGTCGGAGCGCGCCTCAGTTGGCGTGCGAGCCGGCCCCGGCGGGCTTGCGGCGCCGGCGGCGGCGCCGGTTGGTCCCGGCGTTAGCCGGGTGCAGAGCCGGTGGGTGCCTCCGCGGCGGCTTCGCCGTTGGTGGCGCCGGCCGCGGCGTTCCCGTTCGGATGTCCGGTGACGGCTTGACCGCCGCGGGTGCGCCGCCGCGGCGCGCCGGAGCGGGCACGCCCGGACCGTTCCGCCTGCTGGCCGTCACGCTCGCTGTTGCGGCGTTGGCCCTGCGGCTTCCTCGGCGCGCCGATGGTGCGGGCCGCCTCGGCGGGGATGCCCAACTCTTCGTAGAGGTGCGGCGAGTTCGAGTAGGTCTCGGCGGGCTCGGGGGTGTTCAGCCCCAGGGCCTTGTCGATCATCGTCCAGCGGGGCAGCTCGTCCCAGTCCACCAGGGTGACCGCGACACCGGTCTTGCCGGCGCGGCCGGTTCGGCCGATGCGGTGCACGTAGGCCTGTTCGTCCTCGGGGATCTGGTAGTTGATGACGTGGGTGACGTCGTCGATGTCGATGCCGCGCGCGGCGACGTCGGTGGCGACCAGCACGTCGATGTCGCCGGACCGGAAGGCCTTGAGCGCCTTCTCGCGCGCCACCTGCCCGAGGTCGCCGTGTACGGCGCCGACCTTGAAGCCCCGCTCGGCGAGTTCGTCGGCGACCTTCTGGGCGGTGCGCTTGGTGCGGGTGAAGATCATCGTCGCGCCGCGGCTCTCGGCCTGCAGCACTCGGCTGACCAGTTCCACCTTGTCCAGCGCGTGGGCGCGGTACGCGAATTGCTCGGTGGTGTCGTGCGTGGCCGCCGAGTGCGGCGCCTCGGCGCGAATGTGGGTCGGCTGGTTCATGAACGTGCGGGCCAGCGTGATGATCGGGTCCGGCATGGTCGCCGAGAACAGCATCGACTGCCGCTCGACGGGGATCTGGCGCAGGATGCGCTCGATGTCGGGCAGGAAGCCCAGGTCGAGCATCTCGTCGGCCTCGTCGAGCACCAGCGCCGAGAGCCCACCGAGTTGCAGGTGGCCCTGCTGGCTCAGGTCGAGCAGCCGGCCCGGGGTGCCCACCACGATGTCGGCGCCGGCGCGCAGCGCCTCGATCTGCGGCTCGTAGGGACGGCCGCCGTAAATGGAGATCACCGACAGGCGCCGGCCATCCTCGGCGGTCAGGTACTTGGCCGCGGTGGCCAGGTCCCCGGTGACCTGCATGCACAGCTCGCGGGTGGGCACCACGACGAGGGCCCGCGGTGCGCCGGTGAGCGGCCGGGCGTCGCCGCCGGCCGTGATGCGTTGCAGCAGGGGCACGCCGAAGGCGAAGGTTTTACCCATGCCCGTGCGTGCCTGCCCGATCAGGTCGTCGCCGGCGAGCGCCAGCGGCAGGGTCAGTTCTTGGATCGCAAAGGGACTCTCGATGCCCTTCTCCGCGAGCGCGCGGACGATTTCGTCGCGAACTCCGAGGCTGGCAAAGGTCAATTCAGTTGTGCTGGTGAGTGTAGTCATGCGTGGGTAGGAAGCCTTTCGGTGACATATCGGATTGTGTCGGTGTTCTCTGTCGCGGTCACGCGCGCACGAGTTCCGACTCCGAATACGTCGCCGAGTCGCCGGCCCCTGCTCAATCTGGGCGGGCCAGCTGTGCACGCACATTTCGCCGATAGCGCCTTGGGAAAGAAAGAAACAGCCGCTATCTACGTACATGATAGCCGGTCGACTGCTGGGTCCCGTTTTGCGCCAGGCCCGACGACTACAGTGTTGCCATGACCCGGCCCTCTTGCCAGCCCGCCGCAGCCGATCTGGAAGCCGAGCAGCCCGACGATTCGCCCGCCCCGCGTCTGCCGGCCGACCACCCGGGCGTCGACGAGTTGTTCGCGATCTTGGCGTATGGCGAGATTGCCGCGTTCTATCGGCTCACCGACGAGGCGCGGATGGCTCCCGACCTGCGCGGACGGATCTCAATGGCGAGCATGGCCGCCGCGGAGATGCAGCACTACGAGCTGTTGCGCGACGCCCTGGAATGCCGGGGCGTCGACGTCGTGTCGGCGATGTCGAAGTACGTCTCCGCCGTGGAGAACTATCACCGTCTGACGATGCCGAGCACGTGGCTGGAAGCCTTGGTGAAGACCTATGTCGGCGACGCCCTGGCCGCCGACCTGTATCTGGAGATCGCCGACGGGCTGCCCGACGAGATTGCCGATGTGGTGCGGGCGGCGCTCTCGGAGACGGGGCACTCCCAGTTCGTCGTTGCCGAGGTGCGCGCCGCCGTGACCGCCAGCGGCAAGCAGCGCAGCCGGCTGGCGCTGTGGTCGCGTCGCCTGTTCGGTGAGGCGATCACGCAGGCCCAGTACTTGCTGGCCGACCACGACGAGCTGGTCGACCTGCTCATGTCGGGCGCCGGCAGCCTGGGCCAGCTCAGTGCGTTCTTCGACCGGCTGCAGCAGACGCACGACCGGCGGATGCGCGAGCTGGGTCTGAGCTGACGCTCAGCGCGTGCAGGTCGCCAGGCTCGAGTTGGTGGTCGACGCGGCCACCAGTTGGCCGGCGGCGTTGACGATCGAGCAGTTGATCCGGCCGTAGAAGCTGGTCGCGACCACCGACGGGGTCTGCACCCCGGGATTCAGGATCACCGCCTTGGTCCACGGCAGCGACACGTTGAACTCGGTCTGGGAGTAACCCTGCCCATCGGTGTAGACGATGTTCACCAGGTCCAGCAGTTGCTTGGTGCCGGTCACGCTGTAGATGACGGTGCGCGGGTTGAGCGCCGCCGACGGCGGGGGCGTCAGCGTCAGGGGCGGCGCGGCGGTGGGCGTGCCCGTCGGCGCCAGGCTCGGCGATGCGCTGGGCGCGGTCACGGTGGTGAACGTCTCGGGCGGCAATTGCGAGGGGCCGGGCTGCGCGCTGGGCGGGACGGAGCTCTTCGTCGTCGCCGGTGCGGACGTCACCGGTTGGGGCGCCGGCGCGACGGTGGCCCTGGTCGAGGCGCTGTCGCCGCTGTTGATGATGACGGCGCTCGCGATCGCCCCTACGGCCACCACGGCGCCGAGGATCGCCGTGACCGGGCGCCAGCGAAGCTCCGCCGGCCAGCCGGTCCAGGTGTAGTCGCCCTCGGGGTAGGAGTCGGCTCCGTAAAGCTCATCGGTCTCGTCGTCGGGGTAGTCCCGCACCTCGTCGCGATCGACCACTGTGGTACCCATGGTGCCGAAGTTAGCGATGTGAAAACACAGATCGGGCTTCGGACCCGGTCCTGAGCCCAGCTGCAAGCTAATCGTTATCTGCTCGCGACCGGCGTTTCGCTCAACGCGAACCGTGCGGCGGGGGCCGTCGGGGATGCGAGCCCGCCGCGTCCACTAGCCTGCAGCTGACAGGCCTGTCGACTTCAATACCAACGGAAGGGGTGACCGTGGAGGTCAAGATCGGTATTACGGACAGTCCGCGCGAGCTGGTCCTCGCCAGTGCGCAGACGCCGGCCGAAGTCGAAGAGCTCGTCAGCGCCGCGCTGAGCGAGGGACCGGGTCTACTGAGGCTGAACGACGAGCGGGGACGTCGCTTCCTTATTCACACCAGCAAGATCGCCTACGTCGAGATCGGTCCCGCCGACGGACGCCGGGTCGGCTTCGGTATCGGCGCCGAAGTCGCCAAGCTCACCGGCAAGGGCGCTAAAGGCGAGTGAGCGGCACGTGTGACAGCCCGCCCCAGGCGAACGCGACGGTGCCCTCGACGGCGTCCGCCTTGGAGATCGGGCGATCGGAGTCGAGCCAGTAGCGGGCGCAGTCGACGCTGATGCCGACCAGTCCCACCGCGATCATCCGGGCGCGGTGCGGGTCGAGCCCCGAATCCGCGCTGATCAACGCGAACACCGCATCGATGCACGATTCGGTGGCAACGCGCACTTGCGCGGCCACCTCGGGTTCGGTGACGTAGTCGTTCTCGAAGATCAGCCGGTAACCCTGGCTGTCGTGCTCGATGAAGTCGAAGAACGCTTGGACCGCCGCGTGCAACCGCCTGCGGTTGTCGGTGGTGGCGTTCAGCGCCTGCTGCACACCCGAGACCAGGTTCTCGACGTGCCGGGCGAGCACGGCCAGGTAGAGCTCAAGCTTACTCGAAAAGTGTTGATACAGAACCGGTTTGCTGACCCCGGCCCGGTCGGCGATCTCGTCCATACCGGCGGCGTGGTAGCCGCGATCGACAAAGACATCGCTGGCGACGACGAGCAACTGACCGCGACGTTCATCTCGGGGCAACCTGTTGCCGCGCCGGTTCGAAGCCGCAATGCCGTCCCCCAGCCGACTGCGGTCAGCCGATTTGACGGCACGCCGCGCCGCGGGTTTGGCGAGTTCGCTCATCGAGTCCTCATCTGATGTGTCGGCAACCGGCCGCCGGTGCGTATTGGCCGGCCGCGCGCGGCTTGTTGCACAGACATTACTACCCGTGTCGTTCTGGTGATGGTCGTCGCCGCCGTTGTCGCTGGCAGAAAGTGGTGTCGGGCGCTGCATTCGGGCGCGCCAGGGACGACCTCGCTCCCGGCTGTGTAATCCTGGGGAAATGACCTCCCAGCGGCCTTCGCGCGGCAACGGTCGCGTGCCGGTGCTGCGGGACGAGTGGCGGGAACCGTTACGGGCCTTGCGTGACCCGATCGCGCGCGAGGCCGGACGGACCCGGGCCGACCGGGAGAGGCCACGCCAGTGGCGAAAACAGACGTGGCTGGGACGGTTCGTATCCACCTACGGCTGGCGCGCTTACGCGCTGCCCGCCTTGGCGGTGCTCACCGCGGTGGTGGTCTACCAGACGGTGACCGGCACCAGTGCGACGAAGCCCACCGCGAATCAGCCGATCGAGAGCCCGCAGGCGATCGGCGCGGTGGGCACTGCGATCATCGACGCCCCACCTCGCGGGCTCGCCGCCTTCGACGCCAACCTGCCGGCCGGGACGCTGCCCGACGGCGGCCCGTTCACCGAGGCGGGCGACAAGACGTGGCACGTCGTGCCGGGCACGACGCCGCAGACCGGCCGGGGCACCGTGAAGGTGTTCCGGTACACCGTCGAGGTGGAGGACGGCATCGACCCCACGATGTTCGGCGGCGACGCCGCCTTCGCGGAGATGGTCGATCAGACGCTGGCCAATCCCAAGGGCTGGACGCACAACCCGCAATTCGCGTTCATCCGGATCGATGACGGAAAACCCGACTTCCGGATCTCACTGGTGTCTCCGGTGACGGTCCGCGAGGGTTGTGGCTACGAATTCCGGCTGGAGACCTCCTGCTACAACCCGTCCTTCGGCAGGGATCGGCAGTCGCGGGTCTTCATCAACGAGGCGCGCTGGGTGCGCGGGGCCGTCCCGTTCGAGGGCGACATCGGTTCCTACCGGCAGTACGTGATCAACCACGAGGTCGGCCATGCCATCGGGTACGTGCGCCACGAACCGTGTGAACAGCAGGGCGCTTTGGCCCCGGTGATGATGCAACAAACGTTCTCCACGTCGAATAACGATGCCGCGCAGTTCGACCCGGATTTCGTCAAGGCGGACGGGAAAACCTGCCGATTCAATCCCTGGCCGTTTCCGATCGCCTAGCCCGCCGGTTGGATTCATTGCCGTCGGTGTCGGCGGCTGCTGTGATGGTGGGGACGAGCGAACCGCAATGCGAGACCGAGGAGAAGTGGGGTGTCGATATCGTTGCCGCCTCTCGTGGAGCCGGCAGACCAGCTGACCCGCGATGAGGTGGCCCGCTACAGCCGCCATCTGATCATTCCCGACCTGGGCGTCGACGGGCAGAAGCGACTCAAGAACGCGAAGGTGCTGGTGATCGGAGCCGGCGGCCTCGGCGCGCCGACGCTGCTGTACCTGGCCGCGGCCGGCGTCGGAACCATCGGCATCGTCGATTTCGACGTCGTCGACGAATCGAACCTGCAGCGCCAGGTCATTCACGGCGTCGCCGACGTCGGACGGCCCAAGGCCCGGTCGGCGCGGGAGTCGATCGCCGCGATCAACCCCCTGGTCCAGGTGCGTCTGCACGAGTTCCGGCTGGATTCGAGCAACGCCGTCGAGCTGTTCGAGCAGTACGACCTGATCGTGGACGGCACCGACAACTTCGCCACCCGATATCTGGTCAACGACGCCGCGGCGCTGGCCGCCAAGCCGTACGTGTGGGGGTCGATCTACCGGTTCGAGGGCCAGGTCTCGGTGTTCTGGGAGGACGCGCCGGGCGGGCGGGGCCTCAACTACCGCGACCTCTACCCGGAGCCCCCGCCGGCCGGGACGGTGCCGTCCTGCGCCGAGGGCGGCGTGCTGGGCATCGTCTGCGCCTCCATCGCGTCGGTGATGGGCACCGAGGCGATCAAGCTCATCACCGGGATTGGCGAATCGCTGCTGGGCCGGTTGATGATCTACGACGCGCTGGAAATGTCCTACCGCACCATCGAGATTCGCAGGGACCCGCAGGACGACTTCCGGCCGAAGATCACCGAGCTGATCGACTACGAGCAGTACTGCGGCGTGGCGCCAAACGACGCCGGTCCGGCTGTCACGGGCTCCACCATCACTCCGCGGGAATTGCGCGAGTTGCTGGACTCGGGCAAGAAGCTGGCGTTGATCGACGTTCGCGAACCCGTGGAATTCGACATCGTGCACATCGAAGGGGCCCAGCTGATCCCGCAGTCGTCGATCAACTCCGGTGAGGGGCTGGCAAAACTGCCGCAGGACCGGATGCCGGTGCTCTACTGCAAGACGGGGGTGCGCTCGGCGGAGGTGCTGGCGGCGGTGAAAAAGGCCGGATTCTCAGATGCGGTGCACCTGCAGGGCGGCATCGTGGCGTGGGCGCAGCAGATGCAACCCGACATGGTGATGTACTGACGCGACCCGCCGCGCCCGGCCCCGCCGCGCTCGCGGTCGCGGTGTTTATCCGGCGGCGACCCGCCGCGCCCGGCCCCGCCGCGCTCGCGGTCGCCGGCGTTTATCCGGCGGCGACCCGCCGCGCCCGGCCCCGCCGCGCTCGCGGTCGCCGGCGTTTATCCGGCGGCGACCCGCCGCGCCCGGCCCCGCCGCGCTCGCGGTCGCCGCAGGTGGGCTCGTCTAGGCTACCTGTGTGAATGTCGAGCCACCGCCGGAGCATGTGCTGGCGGCGTTTGGTTTGACCGGTGTGAAGCCCGTCTATCTGGGGGCGAGCTGGGAAGGTGGCTGGCGCTGCGGCGAAGTCGTCTTGTCGCAGGTGGCCGACCACGCGCGGGCGGCTTGGTCGGCCCGGGTGCGCGAGACGTTGTTCGTCGACGGTGTCCGGCTGGCGCGTCCGGTCCGCTCGACGGACGGGCGATACGTGGTTTCCGGGTGGCGGGCGGATACCTTCGTCGCCGGCACGCCCGAACCCCGGCATGACGAGGTGGTCTCGGCGGCGGTCCGCCTGCACGAGGCAACCGGCAAGCTGGAGCGTCCCCGGTTTCTGACCCAGGGCCCCACCGCGCCGTGGGGCGACGTGGATATCTTCATCGCCGCCGACCGTGCCGCGTGGGAGGAACGGCCGTTGGCCTCGGTGCCACCGGGCGCCCGGACCGCCCCGCCGAGCGCCGACGCCCAGCGGTCGGTGGAGCTGATCAACCAGCTGGCCACCCTGCGCCGACCGACCAAGAGCCCGAACCAGCTGGTGCACGGAGACCTTTACGGGACAGTGCTTTTCGTCGGTACCGCCGCCCCAGGGATCACCGACATCACCCCCTACTGGCGGCCCGCGTCGTGGGCGGCCGGTGTCGTGGTCGTCGACGCGCTGTCGTGGGGCGATGCCGACGACGGACTCATCGAACGCTGGAACGCGCTGCCGGAGTGGCCGCAGATGTTGTTGCGCGCCTTGATGTTTCGCCTGGCGGTCCATGCGCTGCACCCGCGGTCGACCGCTGAGGCCTTCCCCGGGCTGGCCCGCACCGCGGCGCTGGTTCGGCTGGTCCTCTAGCGTCGGCCTCCGAAGTCGTAACGGACCTCGCGCAGCGCAATCTTGCCGTCGGTCGCCAGGACCCCTTCGGCGCGCAGCAACTCCAGCTGCCGGGTGGTCAGGTGGCGCGCCGGGCGCCCCGAGGCGGTGATCACGCGGTGCCACGGCAAGTCCGAGGAGTCGGTCCGCATGATCCAGCCGACGATGCGCGGGCTGGAAAGGCCTGCGACGTCGGCAATGTCGCCGTAGGTGGCGACCCTGCCGGACGGAATCGCCGCGACCAGCGCGCGCACCCGCTCGACCTGCGACTCGGTCACCGGCGCCACGATCAGTGGGCTTCCAGTAGCTCACGCGTCAGCGCGGCGACTTCCGCCGCCGCCGCGTAGGGCACCATGTGGTTGCAGTCGAAATCCAGCAGCCGGAAACCGGACCCTAACCGGTCCTGCAGTCCGGTGATGAGTTGGTCGCCGACGTATGGCGGCGAGGTGCGCTTGGCCCGCACCAGGACCGTCGCCGTCCCGGCCGGCGGGAGCACGACGTCGCGGGCCAGCTCACTCCAGTACGACATCATCGCCGGCAGGCTCACGCGCCAGCCGTAGCGCCCCCCCGGCAACTCGATCAGATGCTCGGCGATCTCGGCGTCGAGTAGCGCGGGGTCGACATCCGACCAGGAGCCGTGCACCTTTTCCCGGCGCGCTTCCTCGGCGTCGGGGTAGTCGGGCGAGGACAGCATCGCGTCGGCGATCTCGCGCATCCACCCGCCGTCCAATCCGACCGCCGGGTCGAGCAGCAACAGTGCCGCCACCCGATCCGGTCGTGCCACGGCCAGCCGCATGGCGAGCGCGCCGCCAAAGGAGTGCCCCACCACCAGCACCGGCGTCTCGGCCTCGTCGTCGAGTAGCGCGGCCATCGCCGCGACGTTGGCGTCGATGGTCCACGGCGCCGCCCACGAAGACCTGCCGTGACCGATCAGATCCGGTGCCGCAAAGGTGATCTCGGGTAGCAGCCCGGCCAGCTGCTGCCACCGCTGCCCGTGGCCGGTCAACCCGTGCAGCGCCAGCACTCGCACCGGACCCGGCGGGCCGTAGCGGTGCACATGGAGATCAGCGGACACTCGTCGATCGTGCCAGCCGCCGCCATCGGCGCTGGCGGGCGGGCGGCTCAGCGTTCGTCGTCCCACTCGTCCTCGGTGGGGACGACGTAGGCCTGCTCGATCACGTCGGCCTCGTTCGCCTCGCGGTCGGCGACGGCCAGGTACTCGGTGTCCAAGCCGACCTCGTCGTCGACGTCGACGGGTTGCAGTTGTTCCGCGGCGTCGCCTTCGGGCGCTTCGTCGCTGGGAAAGCCGCTTTCGACGTCCGTCACGATTTCCTACCCTCCTCACCGTTCGTCGGGACTGCTAACGGCCTCCAGCGTAGGGGTCGGACGCGGCGCATGTCGGACCGACTTGTCAGACCGTGGTGATTGCATGCAGCCATGTCGTACACCTGGGACGCCGAGGCGCGGGCCCTGCTGGCACCCGGCGTGCGCGGGGCGGTCCGGGTGCTGGGCGGCCCGGGCACCGGTAAGAGCAGCCTGCTGGTCGACGCCGCGGTCGCGCACATCGACGCCGGCCTCGACCCGGAATCGGTTCTGCTGCTTACCGGTTCCGGCCGGCTCGGGATACGGGCGCGCAGCACCCTGACGGCGGCGCTGCTGCGGCCGCGCGGCACCGGGCCCTGCCGCGCCGCCGTCCGCGAACCGTTGGTACGTACCGTGCACGGCTACGCGTACGCGGTTCTTCGGCGGGCCGCCGAGCGTGCCGGTGATGCGCCCCCGCGGCTGGTCACCAGCGCCGAACAGGACGCCATCATCCGGGAGCTGCTGGCCGGAGACCTCGAGGACGGACCCCGCGCGGCGACGGCGTGGCCCGCCCATCTACGGCCCGCGCTGGCCACCGCGGGCTTCGCCACCGAACTGCGAAACATGTTGGCGCGCTGCGCCGAACGGGGGGTGGACCCGCAGGATCTGGAGCGACTGGGCCGTCGGTGCCGACGTCCGGAATGGAGCGCGGCCGGCCAGTTCGCGCGACAGTATGAGCAGGTGATGCTGCTGCGGGCGGCGGTCGGGACGGCGGCGCCCCAGGCGACCACGCCCGCGCTGGGCGCCGCCGAACTGGTGGGCGCCGCCCTGGAGGCCTTCGCGATCGATCCCGAGCTTTTGGCCGCCGAGCGGGGCCGGGTGCGGGTCTTGTTGGTCGATGACGCCCAGCAGCTCGATCCCCAGGCGGCGAGCCTGGTCCGGGTGCTCGCGGCGGGCGCCGAGCTGGCGGTGATCGCCGGCGACCCCAACCAAGCGGTGTTCGGCTTTCGGGGCGGTGAATCCGCCGGGCTATCCCCCGCAAGCGGGTGGTACCCCCACGAAGGGGATTCGCCGTCGGTGACGTTGACGGTCTCGCACCGCTGCGCCCCGGCGGTGGCGCGGGCCGTCAGCGGCATCGCAGGTCGACTGCCCGGCGCCAGCGGCGGCAGGCGGATCGAGGGCACCGGGCCCGAAGAGGGATCGGTCACCGTGCGCCTGGCAACGTCGGCGCACGCCGAGGCGGCGGTGATCGCCGACGCGTTGCGGCGTGCGCACCTGGTCGACGGCGTGCCGTGGTCGCAGATGGCGGTCCTCGTCCGGTCGGTACCGCGGGCCGGCGCGCGCCTGCCCCGCGCGTTGGCCGCCGCCGGGGTTCCGGTGGCCGCACCCGCGGCGAGCGGGCCGCTGTCCGACGAGCCGGCGGCCCGGGCGCTGCTCACCGTCCTGGCGGCCACCGCCGACGGGCTCGACGGCCAACGGGCCCTGGCGCTGCTGACCGGTCCCATCGGACGAGTCGACCCGGTTTCGCTGCGGCAGCTGCGCCGAACACTGCAGCGCGCCAACGCCGATCGCGCGCGTGGCCATTTCGCGGACCTGCTGGCCGGCATGCTGTGCGGTGGTGACGCGCCGCCATCGGGTCCCCAGTTCCGTCCGGTGCAACGCGTGCGTGCGGTGCTGGACGCGGCCGCGCGCAGCCATCGCGCGGGCCAAGATCCGCGCTACACCTTGTGGGCGGCCTGGCATCGTTCGGGCCTGCAGCGGCGTTGGCTGTCGGCCGCCGAGCGGGGCGGCCCCGACGGTGCGCGGGCAACCCGGGACCTGGGGGCGGTGACCGCGCTGTTCGACATCACCGATCAGTACGTGTCCCGCACGTCGGGTGCGTCGTTGCGTGGGCTCGTCGAGCACGTCGCCGCGCTGCACCTGCCGAGCGTGAACCCGGAGCCGGTGTCGCCCCTGGAGCAGGTGCGGGTGCTCAGCGTGCACGCCGCCCTGGGCCACGAATGGGACCTGGTGGTCATCGCCGGGCTGCAAGAGGGGTTGTGGCCCAACACCGTTCCGCGCGGCGGTGTGTTGGGCACCCAGCGGTTGCTGGACGCCCTGGACGGCGTCACCGAGGACGCGTCGGTGCGGGCGCCGCTGCTGGCTGAGGAGCGGCGGCTGCTGGTGGCGGCGATGGGCCGCGCCCGGCGCCGTTTGTTGGTGACCGCCGTGGACGGCGACGTGGGCGGCCCCGGCGAGGGGGCCGCCCTGCCGTCCGCCTTCTGCTACGAACTCGCGCAGTGGACCGATGACGGCGGCGACCCCGTTGCCGCGCAGCCCATCTCAGCGCCCCGGGTGTTGTCTGCGGCGTCGCTGGTGGGCCGGCTGCGCGGCGTCGTGTGTGCGCCCGACGGTGCGGTGGACGACGCCGCCCGTGCTTGCGCGGCAACGCAATTGGCGCGGTTGGCCCGGGCCGGAGTCCCGGGCGCCGACCCGGCCGGCTGGCACGGCCTCGTCCAGGTCAGCACCAGCGAACCGCTGCATAACGGTGACGATGTCGTCACCTTGACCCCGTCGACCCTGCAGATGCTCAACGACTGCCCGCTGCGCTGGCTGGCCGAACGGCATGGCGGGAGCAACCGGCGAGAGCTGCGCTCCACCATCGGTTCGGTGCTGCACGCGCTGGTCGCCCAACCGCACAAGAGCGAACCGGAATTGCTGGCCGAGCTGGACCGCGCCTGGCAGCATCTGCCCTTCGACGCCGAGTGGCACTCGGCCAACGAGCTGGCGCGGCACCGCGCGATGATCGAGGCTTTCACCGAGTGGCGGGCGCAGACCCGGGGCGCGCTGACCGAGGTCGGCGTCGAGGTCGAGATCGACGGAACCCTGGCAAGATCCGGCGATCACGGCGGCGAAATCCGGCTGCGCGGCCGGGTCGACCGGCTGGAGCGCGATGCAGCCGGCCGCCTGGTGATCGTCGACATCAAGACCGGCAAAACGCCGGTCAGCAAGGACGATGCCCAACAACACGCTCAGCTGGCGATGTATCAGCTGGCGGTGGCCGAAGGCATGGTCGCTACCGGGGAGGAGCCCGGCGGCGCGCGGCTGGTGTACGTCGGCAAGGCCGGCGCCTCGGGCGTCACGGAACGCGAACAGGATCCGCTGACGCCGGCAGCGCGCGACGAATGGCGCCAGCGGGTCCGCCGCGCGGCCGAGGCGACCGCCGGGCCCCGGTTCGTCGCCCGGCGCAACGATGGTTGCCCGCACTGCCCGATACGGCCCTCGTGTCCGGCCCACGCCGACGGGACGGCCCAGTGACCCCGCGCTACGGCCCGGACGAATTGGCGTGCGCGCTAGGGCTTTTCCCGCCCACCGAGGAGCAGGCCGCCGTCATCGCGGCACCGCCGGGACCGCTGGTCGTCATCGCGGGAGCCGGCGCCGGCAAGACCGAGACCATGGCCGCGCGGGTGGTGTGGCTCATCGCCAACGGCTACGCCGAACCCGGCCAGGTGTTGGGATTGACGTTCACCCGTAAGGCCGCCGGCCAGCTCCTGCGCAGGGTCCGGTCGCGGTTGGCCCGATTGGCCGGCGTCGGCTTGGGTCCAGACGGCGCGGCCCCGGTGGAACCGATGGGCGCCCCGACGGTCAGCACCTACCACGCTTTCGCTGGTTCGCTGATCCGCGACTATGGGCTGTTGTTGCCCATCGAGCCCGACACCCGGCTGCTCGGCGAGACCGAGCTGTGGCAGCTGGCGTTCGACGTGGTGAGTGGCTACCGGGGGGAGCTGCGTACCGACAAGACCCCCGCGGCGGTCACGTCGATGGTGCTGCGGTTGTGGGGTCAGCTGGCCGAACACCTGGTGGACACCCGCCAGCTCGCCGATACCCATGTGGAGCTGGAGCGGCTGATCCACGCCCTGCCGGCCGGCCCCTATCAGCGCGACCGCGGCCCCAGCCAGTGGTTGCTGAGGCTGCTGGCCACCCAGACCCAGCGCGCCGAGCTGGTCCCGCTGCTCGACGCGCTGAACCAGCGCATGCATGCCGCGAAGACGATGGACTTCGGCGTGCAGATGGCCTGCGCGGCGCGGCTGGCGGCGAACTTCCCGCAGGTCGGCGAGGACCTGCGCGGCCGCTACCGGGTGGTGCTGCTCGATGAGTACCAGGACACCGGCCATGCCCAGCGGGTCGCGCTGTCGGCTCTGTTCGGCGGTGGTGTCGACGACGGGTTGGCCCTGACCGCCGTCGGGGACCCGATTCAGTCGATCTACGGGTGGCGCGGCGCCTCGGCGACCAACCTGCCGCGTTTCGCCACCGACTTTCCCCTATCGGACGGCACTCCCGCGCCGGTCCTGGAGCTGCGGACCAGCTGGCGCAACCCGCCTCGGGCCCTGCATCTGGCCAACGCGATATCGGCGGAGGCGCGTCGCAGGTCCGTCGCGGTGCGCGCGCTGCGGCCGCGCCCGGACGCGCCGCCCGGGACCGTTCGCTGCGCGTTGCTTCCCGATGTGCAGGCCGAACGGGAGTGGATCGCCGACGAGCTCGCCACGCGGTATCGGCGCGAGGACGGCGCGAGCCCGCCGACAGCCGCGGTTCTGGTGCGCCGCAACGCCGACGCCGCGCCCATCGCCGATGCCCTGCGCGCCCGCGGCATCCCGGTCGAGGTCGTCGGGTTGGCGGGGCTGCTGTCCATCCCCGAGGTCGCCGACGTGGTGGCCATGCTGCGGCTCGTCGCCGACCCGACCGCGGGTGCGGCGGCGATGCGGGTGCTCACGGGTCCGCGCTGGCGCCTCGGCGGTCGGGACATCGCCGCGCTCTGGCGGCGCGCGCGAAATCTCGGCGAAGGGCTGGGCGCAAGCGCGGCGTCGTCGCCGGAATCGATCGCGATCGCCGCGGGCCCAGACGCGGACGCCGCGTGCCTGGCCGACGCGATCGCCGATCCCGGCCCGGCCGCAGCGTATTCGCCGGCGGGGTATCAGCGCATCACCGCGCTGGCCGCCGAACTGCGTGCCCTGCGCGGGCATCTGGGTCATTCCCTGCCGGACCTGGTCGCCGAGGTGCGCCGCGTGCTGAGTGTCGACTGCGAGGCTCGCGCCGCGGCTGGAGCGAACGCGGGCTGGACCGGTACCGAACACGTTGACGCGTTCGCCGACGTCGTCGCGGGTTACGCCGGACGAGCCGATGCCGCCGGCGTGACGGACGGCGCCGCAACGGCGCCGGTATCGGGCCTGTTGGCCTTCCTGGACGTCGCCGAGTCCGTCGAGAACGGTTTGCCGCCGGCCCCGTTGGCGGTCGCGCGCGACCGCGTCCAGGTGCTCACGGTGCACTCCGCGAAGGGGTTGGAATGGCAGGTGGTGGCGGTGGCACACCTGTCGGGTGGAGTCTTTCCGTCGACCACGTCGAGGAGCACCTGGTTGACCGATGCGGCCGAGCTGCCGCCGCTGTTGCGCGGGGACCGTGCCTCGGCGGGTGCGCTGGGCATCCCGGTGCTGGACACCTCGGACGTTACCAATCGAAAGCAGCTGTCCGACAAGATCTCCGAGCATCGCCGCCAGCTCGAACAGCGGCGCGTCGACGAGGAACGCCGGCTGCTGTATGTCGCCATCACCCGGGCCGAGGACACCCTGCTGTTGTCGGGTCATCATTGGGGTGCGACCGGGGTCAAACCGCGCGGCCCCTCGGATTTCCTGTGCGAGATCAAGGAGGTCGTCGACCGTTCGGCCGCGGCCGGGGAGCCATGCGGGGTGGTGGATCAGTGGGCGCCCGCACCGGCCGATGGTGACCGAAACCCGTTGCGCGACAAAGTGAGCGAGGCGGCCTGGCCCGCCGATCCATTGGCCGCCCGGCGCGGTGACGTCGAGCGTGGGGCGGCGTTGGTGACGCGGGCGTTGTCGGGCGGTGCGGCTGGGCAAGCCACCGACGTGGAGGGTTGGGCCGCCGACGTCGACGCGTTACTGGCCGAACGCGCGCGGTTGGTGCTATCGCCCGCCGGCGCGCTGCCCAGTCAGTTGTCGGTCAGCGGCCTGGTGGACCTGGCCCGCGACCCCGCGGGTGCCGCGCAGCGGCTCAGGCATCGGCTGCCGACCCGTCCGGATCCGCATGCGTTGCTGGGCAATGCTTTTCATGCCTGGGTTCAGCAGTTCTACGGCGCCGAGTGTCTATTCGATCTCGCGGACCTGCCGGGCGCGGCGGACTCCGACGTCGGCGACACCCGGGAGCTGGCCACGTTGCAGGCCGCATTCGCCGAATCACCTTGGGCCGCACGAACTCCCATCGCCGTCGAGGTGCCGTTCGAGATGCCGATCGGCGACACCCTGGTGCGCGGCCGCATCGATGCGGTGTTCGCCGACCCCGACGGGGGCGCCACGATCGTCGACTGGAAGACCGGTGAACCGCCGCACGGGCCGGAAGCCATGCGCCAGGCTGCCGTCCAGCTCGCCGTCTACCGCTTGGCGTGGGCCGCCTTGGCCGGTGTCACGGAATCGTCGGTGCGGACGGCCTTCTATTACGTGCGCGCCCGCACCACGGTCGCCCCCGATGATCTGCCCGCCCCCGCTGAACTGGCGGGGTTGCTGGCCGACCGCGCCGCCGTGTGACCTGCGCTGCCCGAGTGCGGGGGTCGCGACCGTGGTTACATTGAGGCGTGCGTGCCTTTAGCGCTGGCGTTGAGCCGATGACGGACCGCCGTGCCCAACGGTAGGTCCCGACAACTGGCCGGCCTGGAAGAAGCGCTGACCGCCCAGCGCGGCCACCAATTGGTCGGCGTGGTGCGCATCCCCGAAGATCACGCCAGCCCCATCCGTGTCATCACTCGCCGGGTGGCCATCGCGCTGGTGGTGTTGTTCGCCGCGGCCGTCATCGTTTACGCGGACCGCAACGGGTACCGCGATGTGCGGGGCGAGCCGCTGACCTTTCTGGACTGTGTGTACTTCTCCGCGGTGTCACTGTCGACGACCGGGTACGGCGACATCACCCCGTTCACCGAAACCGCCCGTTTGGTGCACACCCTGATTTTCACTGCGTTACGCATCGCGTTCCTGGCCGTGTTGGTCGGCACGACACTCGAAGTCCTCTCCGAGCGGTCCCGGCAAGGGTGGAAGATTCAGCGTTGGAGGAACAGAGTGCGCAACCACACGATCGTGATCGGCTATGGCACCAAGGGCAAGACGGCGGTCGCCGCCATTCTCGGCGACGAGGCCGCGCAGGGAGAGGTCGTCGTCGTCGACACCGATCGCAGCACCCTCGAGCACGCCGCGAGCGCGGGCCTGGTCACCGTGCACGGCGACGCCACCAAGGCCGACGTGCTTCGGCTGGCCGGGGCGCAGCACGCGGCCTCGATCCTCGTCGCGACCAGCCGCGACGACACCGCGGTGCTGGTGACGTTGACGGCGCGGGAGCTTGCGCCCAACGCCAAGATCGTGGCGTCCATCCGGGAGGCCGAAAACCAGCACCTGCTGCAGCAATCGGGCGCGGACTCGGTGGTGGTCTCCTCGGCGACTGCCGGTCGGTTGCTCGGCCTTGCGACCACCACGCCCAGCGTCGTGGAGATGATCGAGGACCTGCTCACCCCGGACGAGGGGCTGGCGATCGCCGAACGCGAGGTGGAGCCGACCGAGGTCGGCGGTTCGCCGCGGCACCTGCGCGACATCGTGCTCGGTGTGGTGCGCGACGGCCACCTGCTGCGCATCGGGGCGCCCGAGGTGGACGCCGTCGAGGCCAACGACCGGCTGCTCTACATCCGGCACGCGGGGCACTAGTGGCGATCGCAAGAGCGGCGGAGCCGGTCGCTGCGGGTCGCCATGAGTTGGGTTCGGTGGCGATCGCAAGAGCGGCGGAGCCGGTCGCTGCGGGTCGCCATGAGTTGGGTTCGGTGGCGATCGCAGAGCGGCGGAGCCGGTCGCTGCGGGTCGCCGCGAGTTGGGGGCCTAGGGGGATCGCAGACTTTCAGCTGCGGAATGTTCCGTTGCTGTCGAGGGTTGGCGCCGACCGGGCCGATCAGCTGCGGACCGACGTCGAAGCGGCCACCGCCGGATGGGCGGATGCCGCGCTGCTGCGGGTGGATTCGCGCAGTCAGGTACTGGTCGCCGACGGCCGGGTGGTGCTCGGCGCCGCGGCCAAGCTGGCCGACAAGCCGCCACCGGACGCGGTGTTCCTGGGCCGGATCGACAACGACCGCCACGTGTGGGCCATCCGCGGCGCGCTCGAGGCGCCGGAGAACCCGGACGTTCACGCCCAGGTGGTGAACCTGCGCGGCCTCGGCTCGATCCTCGACGACACCAGCAGCCAGCTGGTGTCGTCCGCGGTCGCGCTGCTCAATTGGCATGACAGCGCGCGGTTCAGCTCGGTGGACGGCTCACCGACCAAGCCGGCCCGGGCGGGCTGGGCCCGGGTCAACCCGGTCACCGGTCACGAGGAGTTCCCACGCATCGACCCGGCGGTGATCTGCCTGGTCCACGACGGAGGCGACCGAGCGGTGCTGGCCCGTCAGGCGGTGTGGCCGGAGCGGATGTTCTCGCTGCTGGCCGGATTCGTCGAGGCCGGTGAATCGTTCGAGGCCTGCGTCGCCCGCGAGATTCGCGAGGAAATCGGCCTGACCGTCCGCGACGTGCGTTACCTGGGCAGCCAGCCGTGGCCGTTCCCGCGGTCGCTCATGGTCGGATTCCACGCCGTCGCGGACCCGGCGGAGGACTTCGCGTTCAACGACGGGGAGATCGCCGAGGCGGCGTGGTTCACCCGCGACGAGGTGCGCGCGGCACTGGCGGCCGGCGACTGGTCCAGCGCGGGGGAGTCGAAACTGCTGCTGCCCGGGTCGATCTCGATCGCGCGCGTGATCATCGAATCCTGGGCCGCGATCGACTGATCAAGCGCGGCTACTTGATCCGGTCGGTCACCGTCCGCAGCACAGTGTTGGCGATCTGCTCGGTGGGTTGGATTCCCAGCACGCCGACGGATACCAGCACCGAGGATTTCACCGTGTAGAGGTGGACCCATCCCTCGGAGTCGAGCTTTAGCGTCGCAGAATCCGGTCTGTTCAAGCTGAAGTCGTAGGCGGAGTGGTGCAGGACAGCGCACTGGTCCAGGGTCGCGTGCAGCTGGTCGAGGGCCGCGCGCGCGGCGCTCGCGTCCGGGTAGATGGCGACGGCGTTGGTCACCTCGTTGATCGGGGCGATGCCCCCCGGCCTCAGATCGTCGGTCGAGCCGCTGTAGGCGACCGAACGATACTCTTTCCAACCCCCGGCGAAAGTGAGGTCGGTGGTTCCCACCGCCCGGCATGGGGTCGGCGGGTTGCCGACGGTCTCCCGCGGCGGGTCATGTCGGTCGGCATACGAATACGGTTGCAGGCCTTCGAAATTGGCGAGGCGGCGGGCATCTTGGAGGCTGACGATCAACGAATTGGCGTAGGCGTGCTCGGAAGGAGTCGCCGTCGTGCCGACGGGTGCGAGCACGCCGACACAAAAACCGCGGCGCCGCAGGCGATGACGGCCGAGGCCTTGCCAACCACCGACAAACGTCGGAGTAAGCGGCTCGACCTAAAACTCGACGCCATGGTCAGTATGGTACGGCCGCCTGCGACCGGGCGCCGATAGCCCGTTGCGCGCCGGCGGCGTTTCGGTGCGTTCTTGGCAGCGCCGTCAGGCGCCGGCTTCGGCCAGTTTGGCCTTGACCTCGGCCGCGCTCGGGTTGGTCAGCGTCGACCCGTCGGCGAACTTCACCGTCGGAACCGTCCTGTTGCCGCCGTTGACCGAACCGACGAACTCCGCCGCCGCGGGGTCGTGCTCGATGTCGACCGCCTCGTAAGGGATTCCGTTGGACTTCAGCACGGTCATGAGGCGGTGGCAGTAGCCGCACCATGAGGTCGTGAAAACGGTGATCGGGGCGTTGGTCATAGCTGGTTAACGTAGCCCGGCGACGATGTGTTCCGTGCTGCGGGTTGACCGGGCGTCATCCGGTGGGAACGGCGACAACTCGCCGACGCGCACGGGCGGGGCCACGGTTTGTCGGGCATCGCTGCCAAGATGGACGCCATGCCGATGGTCGCCGACGCCTTGACTGCCGGGCTGGATGACGAGCAGTGCGAGGCGGTACTGGCTCCGCGCGGTCCGGTCTGTGTGCTCGCGGGCGCCGGAACGGGCAAGACGCGCACCATCACGCACCGGATCGCGCAGCTGGTCGCGGGCGGTCATGTGGCGGCCGGGCAGGTGCTGGCGGTCACGTTCACTCAGCGGGCGGCGGGGGAGATGCGTTCCCGGTTGCGGACGCTGGATGCCGCCGCGGGCACGGACACCGGCGTCGCCGCGGTGCAGGCCCTGACGTTTCACGCGGCGGCGCACCGACAGCTGCGGTATTTCTGGCCGCGGGTGGTCGGTGACACCGGTTGGCAGCTGCTGGACACCAAGTTCGCCGTGGTGGCGCGGGCGGCCAGCCGCTCCCGGATCAACGCCAGCTCCGATGACGTCCGCGACCTGGCGGGCGAGATCGAGTGGGCCAAGTCATCGCTGATCGGCCCCGAGGAGTACCCCGCCGCGGTGGCCGCGGCGGGGCGGGACATCCCGTTGGACGCCGCGCGGGTCGCCACCGTGTACGCCGCCTACGAATCGCTCAAGGTCCGCGACGAAGCGGTGACGTTGCTCGATTTCGACGACCTGCTGCTGCACACCGCGGCCGCGATCGAAAACGATGCCGCCGTGGCCGACGAATTCCGGGGCCGCTATCGCTGCTTCGTGGTCGACGAGTATCAGGACGTCACCCCCCTGCAGCAGCGGGTGCTGACGGCGTGGCTGGGCGACCGGGACGACCTGACCGTCGTCGGCGATGCCAACCAGACCATCTATTCATTCACCGGGGCCTCACCGCGCTTCCTGCTCGACTTCTCGCGGCGTTATCCCGACGCCACGGTGGTTCGCCTGGAGCGCGACTACCGCTCCACCCCGCAGGTGGTGTCATTGGCCAACCAGGTGATCGCCGCGGCCCGTGGCCGGGTCGCCGGCAGCAAGCTGCACCTGTCCGGGCAGCGTCCGCCGGGCCCGGCGCCGTCGTTCCATGAGCATTCCGACGAACCGGCCGAGGCCGCCGCGGTCGCCGCTTCGATCGCCCGCCTCATCGAATCGGGCACCCCGCCGTCGGAGATCGCCGTGCTGTACCGGGTCAACGCGCAGTCCGAGGCCTACGAGGAGGCGTTGACCGAGGCGGGCATCCCCTATCAGCTCCGCGGCGGCGAGGGGTTCTTCACCCGTCAGGAGATCAAGCAGGCGTTGTTGGCGCTGCAGCGGGCGGCCGAGCGCGGGGCCGAGGGGGCGCTGCCCGCCGTCGTGCGGGCGGTCCTGGAACCCTTGGGGCTGACGGCCGAGCCGCCGGTCGGCACCCGCGCACGGGAGCGCTGGGAAGCGCTGACCGCGCTCGCCGAGTTGGTCGACGACGAGGTGGCCCAGCGCCCGCAGCTGGAACTCGCCGGCCTGCTGGCCGAACTTCGGTTGCGCGCCGACGCGCGGCATCCGCCGGTGGTGCAGGGCGTCACGCTGGCCTCGCTGCACGCCGCCAAGGGGCTGGAATGGGATGCGGTGTTCTTGGTCGGGCTGGCCGACGGCACGCTTCCCATCTCGCACGCGTTGGCGCACGGCCCCGAAAGTGAGGCCGTCGAGGAGGAGCGTCGACTGCTCTACGTCGGAATCACCAGGGCGCGAATACATTTGGCGCTCAGCTGGGCGCTGGCCCGCAGCCCCGGCGGACGGCAGGGCCGCAAGCCGTCGCGGTTCCTCAACGGCATCGCGCCGCAGGCGCGCGCCGACGCCGCGCCGGGCAAGACCCGGCGCAACCGGGGCGCCGCGGCGCGCTGCCGGATCTGCAACAAGGACCTGTCCACCGCCGCCGCGGTCATGCTGCGGCGCTGCGAGACGTGTGCCGCCGACGTCGACGAAGAGTTGCTGCTGCGGCTCAAGGCGTGGCGGCTGGACATCGCCAAGGAGCAGAAGGTGCCCGCGTATGTCATCTTCACCGACAACACGCTGATCGCGATCGCCGAGTTGCGGCCCGACGACGAGGGCGCGCTGATCGCGATCCCCGGCATCGGCGCCCGCAAGCTGGAACAGTACGGGCCCGACGTGCTCGGGTTGGTGCGCGGCCGCTGACCGAGAAGGTGCAGGTCAGAAAATCGGTTGTGGTGGGCGGCGGTGACCGTTTACCCTCGAAACCGGGTTCTGGCGCTATGAGAGGAGGGTGGCCACGATGATCAACGACGCGTTCGGTGTGGGCGTGGCCGCCGCGGCGCTGCCCGCGCCCACCTTCCATGCGGCCCACGGCGCCCATGTCGCCGTGCCGGCGACCGCGCTCAAGCATGGCGCCGCCGCGACTAACGCGTCCGTGCGA
This sequence comes from uncultured Actinomycetota bacterium, assembly GCA_963820045.1. Taxonomy (GTDB): domain Bacteria; phylum Actinomycetota; class Actinomycetes; order Mycobacteriales; family Mycobacteriaceae; genus Mycobacterium. Next base: position 905,805 of record CAWFYN010000002.1, on the reverse strand, counting down.
CTCGAGGTCCACCGAATGGCTACGTAACCAACCGGTTTCACCACATGGCCACGGACCCGAAGTCAAGGATCCGTGGCCACAGTTTTATGGGCATCAGTTTCAAAAGCCCGCTACCTGGTCCGGATCTCCGAAAGAACGAAGCCCCGACCAGGAAGCAGGTGAGCAGGACATGTCGGCAGTTCCCAGACAGCCGTCGCCGCTGTTGCCGTGTCACGCCGGCGATCCCGACCTCTGGTTCTCCGAGACCCCGGCCGACCTCGAGCGCGCCAAGGCGCTTTGCGCGAGCTGCCCGATCCGGCGCCAGTGCCTGACGTCGGCGCTGGAGCGGGCCGAGCCCTGGGGGGTGTGGGGCGGCGAAATCCTCGACCGGGGCTCGATCCTGAGCTTCAAGCGACCGCGCGGGCGACCCCGCAAAGACGGGGTCGCGGCGTGACGGGCGCTAGACGACCGCGCTGTCGGGCTCGGCGAAGCCGGGGATCAGTTCCTCCGATAGCGCCTTGATCGGCACGCGCGCGTCCAGCTGGCACAGGATCGCGGCCACCGACGCGATGACGCGCATCGGAATGGCCAGCTTGGGCGGCAGGTCCATCTGCCGGGCCGTCTTGATCTGTGACACCGACCGGTCGATCTGGCCCACGGTCATTCGCTGCAGCCACTTGCGCGTGTAATGGAAGACGTCCACCTCGATGGGTTCGACGTACTGGCGCAGCATTTCGTCGATGTCTTGCACCGACACCTGTTGGCCCTTCTGGATGAAGCCGACCTTCTCCATGGTCGGCAACAGCAGGTCGTAGTTCTTGTCGCGGGCCAGGCGGATCGTCATCCCGAGCTCGATCGGGTAGCCGCCGGGCAGGGGGGCGACGGCACCGAAGTCGATGACGCCCATCCGGTCGTCGGGCAGCAGCATGAAGTTTCCCGGATGGGCGTCGCCATGCAGCATCCCCAGCCGGCGCGGCGCGTCGAAGGTGAGCTCGAGCAGCCGGGTACCGATCAGGTCGCGCTGCTCGCGACTCCCGGCGCGGATGATCTCCGCCAGCGGCAACCCCTCCATCCATTCCTGGACAACCACCTTGGGTGCGCTGGCGACGACGTGCGGTACGGCGAAGTGCGGGTGGCCCTCGTAGGCCTTGGCGAACGCGCGTTGGTTGTCGGCCTCCAGCCGGTAGTCGAGCTCCATCTCGGTGCGCTGGATCAGTTCGTCGACGATGCCTTGGACGTCGGCCCCGGGAGCGAGTTGTTTGACCACCCCGACCAACCGCTGCATGGTCTTGAGATCGGCGCGCAGCGCCTCGTCGGCGCCCGGGTATTGGATCTTGACGGCCACCGGTCGGCCGTCGGCCCAGACGGCCCGGTGCACCTGGCCGATGCTGGCCGAGGCCACCGGCATGTCGTCGAACGAACTGAACCGCTCCAGCCACTTGGTGCCCAGCTGGGCGTCGAGCACCCGATGCACCTTGTTGGCGGGCAGCGGCGGGGCGTCCTTCTGCAGCTTCGTCAACGCCTCGCGGTAGGGCTCGCCGTACTCGTCCGGGATGGCGGCCTCCATGACGGACAAGGCCTGGCCCACCTTCATCGCTCCGCCCTTGAGCTCGCCCAAGACGGTGAACAGCTGGTTGGCGGCTTTCTCCATCAGCTCGGCTTGGACTTCGTCCCTCGATTTGCCGGTCAGCCGTTTACCGAAGCCGAGCGCCGCCCGGCCAGCGAAGCCGACCGGGATGCTGGCCAGCTTCGCGTTCCGCGCCGCACGACCGCGTTTGATGTCTGCCACGTACCCATCATCCATGACGGCCAGCTCGACTCGCGCATGATCTTCACAACGCTTCGCCGCGGGGGCACGGGTGGCGGCCATCAACACGGGCACAGCGGGTGTCGGGTCCATTGCCGCGCGACGATGGCGCCGGCGTTGAGATCGAACTCCAAGGTGGCGTTCAGCGTCTGGGGCGGCCCCGGATCCGGCACCGCCTCTTGTTTGCGCACCGCCGCGATCACCCGGTTCACCTGGCTGAGCGCCAGCGCCGCGGTCGCCAGCAGCGTGGCCCGGTCGGCGACTCCGACGGTTTCCCGCAGCTGCGCCGAGATGGCCGGCCACGCCGCGTCGCGGTCCCGGCGATGTAGGTCGGCGCAGCCCAGGCAGCTGGTCACGCCGGGGATCACCAGCGGACCGACCAGGCCCGTACCGTCGCGCACCCGCACCGGCAGGTGCGCCACGCCCTGGTGGTGCAGGTCGCGCACCATGCGCGGGTCGGCGACGAGGTAGTCGGACAGCACCACCAGATCGACGGTGCCGGCCGCCACCGCGGCGTGCGGTTGGCTGCTGTGCGCGATGCGGGCCCCCGAGCAGCGCAGCGCGTCGGCGAGCAGCTGCGAGAGCGGGCCGCGGCCGTGGATGCGGATCGACGCCGCCCGGCCGCGGGCCCGCCCGCATTGGGTGACGACGCGCGCGCCCACCAGCTGCGCGAGCAGCCCGGTCAGCCCGTCGGCGTCTTTGAGGCCGCGGTCGAGGGCACGCCGCTGCAGCTCGGGCAGCGGGGTCGGTGATCGCATGGATCGCAGCAGGGTGGCCAGCTCGGCCGCGGCCAGACCACCCGGTGGCCGGACCAGCACGGCGCGGCGGGGATCCCAGCCCACCTGCACGGTACCGTCGGGGCGCAACAGCACCGGCAGCGCCGGGTCGAGCGCATAGCGGGAAAGCGCGGCCGGCGACACGACCCGAACTGTGCCAGGCCGGGCCGGACGCTGCGCTCAGTTATCCACAGGGCCGCCGTCGGCGCCGGGGTCGTCCCGTTCGAGTTTGGCGACCGCCTCGTCGATGCCGCTGGTGTCGCCGCCGATGGCCCGGTCGATGAAGGCGGCCGGTTCGTCCAGGTCCTCGGCGTTGGGCAGCAGGTCGGGGTGTTGCCAGATGGCGTCGCGGGCGTCGACGCCGGTGGCCTGCGTCAGGCGCTCCCACAGCGCGGCGGCTTCCCGCATCTTGCGGGGCCGCAGCTCCAGGCCGACGAGCGTCGCAAATGTCTGCTCGGCCGGGCCGCCGCTGGCGCGGCGCCGGCGCAGCGTCTCGCTGAGCGCGGCGGTGCCCGGGATTCGGTCGCCCAGGGCCGCGGACACCACCACCTGCACCCAGCCCTCGATCAGGGCGAGCAGCGTCTCGAGGCGCTCCAGCGCCTGGGTCTGCGCGGGCGTCGCCTTGGGTTCGAACACACCCTGCCCCAGCAGGTTTTCGATGGCGGCCGGGTCGGACAACGTCGCCGGATTGAAGTCGCGGGCCAGCTCCTCGATCCCGCTCATGTCGATCTTCATGCCCATCGCGTACGCCTCCACGGCGCCCAGCAATTGACTGGCGTGCCAGGGCACGTGGCTGAACAGCCGGTGATGCGCGGCCTCGCGGGCCGGCCAGGAACGTTATGATCTCGCTGCGCGGCTGCTCGAGCCCGCCGGCGAACGATTCGACGGCGTCCGGCAGTATCGCGGCCACCCTCTAGGGCCCCAGCGGCAGCCCGATATGCGACTCACCTGCCAACGATGTCGAGGACTCAGACACCTCCAAGCGCGCTGACTCCGGCTGTCGAGCGGCGGCGGGTGGCCGGGGCGAGGCGGGCCATCCCGCGCAGTATCCATGGCGCGTGGGTCGCGATCACCTCAACGGCGCGATCCGATCGACGCATCGCGGTCCGACGCCCGGGGGTCGGCGTTGATGCCAGCTCTGCCTCGGCCGATCCCGCCCGCGCGCCGTGGCGATCCACCGCCAGGAGTTGCCAGGTGCCGGGCACGTCGCGCAGTTCGACGCTGCCGCGGTCCTCGAAGCCCGCGCCCGAGCCGACGACCAAATCACGCACGGTGCGCGAGACAAGGATTTCCCCGGCGCCGGCCTGGCCGCAGATCCGCGCCGCGATGTGAACTGCGATCCCCGCAATACCGTTGTCAAGCAGTTCGCACTCACCGGTGTGGATGCCCACGCGGATCTCGATGCCCAGTGTCTCGGCGTCAGTCTGCAACGCCTCGGCGCAGCGAATGGCCTGGGTCGGCCCGTCGAACGTGGCGATATCCGTCGCCGGTGCTCTTGACCACCGTGCCGCCGAACCGTTGCGCGAGTTCGGCGGTGATCTCACCAAAGCGGTGCAGCACCGCGCGCCACCGCTCGTCACCCGTCGCTGCGGCGCGTTGCGTCGACGCGACCATGTGGTGAACAACGCGGTGCGCAGGGCCCGGTGTGTCTGCGGCGGTGCGGCATGGCTGCATTCGGCGTGTCGGATGACCGATCAGGCCGCGATTCTTCAGGCTGAGTTGGTCGGTGTGCCGCGGATGGTTCGCGGGTCGCAGGGTCAGTCGGTGGCGAATCCGTTGCTGGGGGAGCTTCGGCAACTGCACTTGGCGATCAACCAGACGTTGGCGCGGATCAAGACCGATGTTCCCGAGGCGTCGGGTATGGTGGGTGGCGTAAATCAGGGCCGCCGTGCGGCGAATATCCGCTGGCGCGGGAAGGGCACCTGATGCCGCGCCGGTTGTCGACTACGAGCGGTGTGCGGCAACGGCTGATCGACACCATGCAGGCGTCGTGGGACCGGCGGCGCCTTGAAGGCCGGATGTGTGAGCTCGAGCGTGCGTTGAAAGCTGGTGAGTCGGTTGTGCTGTCCGGGAGTGAGCTTGCGCGCGCCGGGTTGCCTTACGGGGGGGAGGGGCGTGCGCGGGAGCGGCTGTACCTGTTGGACGAATTCGACCAGATTCGCGAGTACTTCGGCGATGTGTGAGTGTGCCGGCGCAGGTGCGGCCTGGGATAGATCACCTCTCACCGATCGGTGAGAAGTTGCTGCCTGATTTCTTCACAGAGGATCGCAGCGAGCTTTGGGACGCGCTGCGCAAGCGCGGGCCGGTCGTGTTTATCGAGGACAGCGTGGTTATGAATGGCTATTGCCTCACACGGGCCGATGACGTGCTCGCAGCGCTGCGTAACCCGGAAGTGTTTTCGCTTAACCCCGTTTTGGATCAGCCGGACCATGCGCGTTGGCGCGCAATCTTGCAGCCGTTATTGAGTTCCCCCGCGGTGAAACAGATGCAACCCGCGTTGCAAGATCAGGCCGCGGCGGTGGTCGAAGCGGTGGCCGCGCAGGGTAGTTGTGAGGTGATCGCCGATGTTGCGGAGCCATTCGCGGCTCAGGTTCTTCTCACAATGTTGGGGTTGCCGCCGCAAGACGGGGATAGGTTGCTGCGCTGGGAGAAAGCGCTTTGGGCGATCCAGCGGGCGCCTCTGGCCGCGGTCATAGGTGTCCGTTTCGAGGATTTGGTGCAAAAAGTTGAGATGCTCGCCTATTTGGCGGAGGCTTTCGCGCAGCGCCGCGCCGGCCCTGATATTGCGGGTGTTATGTCCCGGTTGGTTGCCGGTGACGATGGGTTCGACGAAGCTGACGCGTGCGCGGTAGTTGAGATGCTGATCGCTGCGGGCATTACGCCGTTTAGGAGCGCGGTGGGTTTCGTGTTTCTTGACCTTGCCCGCGACCCGCGGCTATGCGCTTCGCTGCGCGAAAACCCCGCAGGGATTGAGGGATTCGTCGAAGACGTGCTGCGCCGCGAGCCGCCGGCCCCGGTGATTATCCGCAGGGCCGCGCAGAACGTCACCGTGGCGGGTGTCGAGATACCGGCAGGGGCCCGGGTCGTGCTGTGCGTAGGGGCGGCCATCCAAGAAGACATGGCGGACGGCCACGGGTCGCGGGCGGACTACTGGGCGTTCGGCGGGGGCCCGCACCGCTGTGTGGCCGTCAGTCTGGCGAAAACAGCGTTGACTGTGTTGGTCAGCGAATGGTTACGCACTATCCCCGCGTTCGGGTTAGATGCTGAGTCCGTGCCGCCGGTTATCCTCGAGGAGGCGGTCCGGCTGTCGAGTTTGCCGCTGCGCTGGCATTAAGTCAGACCGCGGGCGGGTAATTGCCGGAGATGCCGCGCTGGTCGCTGGCGAGCACCTGCGCGTGCTGCCGGTCGGCTCGGGAGATGATCGCCGCCCGAGCGGCAACAGACTGCTCCGCGCCAGCAGCCCGCGCGAGACTCACAGGGGCATACGTTACGGATACACGGGACTGCAGGCGTAGTGCGTGACACCCGTCACAGAATCTGGATAGGGGTAGCACTGCACTCGTGAGTTGACGGGAACCTCCCAATCGGCTGCGTCGGCCCGTTGTATTGCGGGGACCCCTAGCAGTTCCAGTCCATGTCGAACAGGCATTGGTGCGGCGGATAGGCGTGCGCTGCCCGGCGTCATCGAAACCCAGCTCAAGCCCGATGGCCGTGGGTACAACTACCGGTTCACCGAAGCTGGCGCCGACCTCGCCGGGGTAATCACTGCTCTGGCGTCGTGGGGCCAACGCTGGGTGGAGGTAACAAGAGAACAATCCGATCCCGCCTACGCCCTATGGGCCTGGTGTCAAGTGCAAATCGACCGGTCCGCCCTGCCCGACGGCCGGACAGTGGTTGCTTCACGTTTCCCGAAGAGCGCCCCAGCAATCGGCGGTTTTGGATATTGATCGAGCACCGCGATGCCGAGTTCTGTCACTTCGATCCCGGCGGGCAGCCTGACCTCACCGTCAAGGCCGGGTCGCAGGCATTCGTCGACCGGCATCGGGGCGCCCGACCCTGGCGGGATGTGCTTCGCACCGGCGAAATCACAGTCAGTGGTCCCATGCGGCTGCGCCGGGAATTTCCGACCTGGAACCTGCACGCACCCGTCCTCGACCGAGCGTTTGATCAATCGGCGGGGTGACCCACGAAATACACCGCGATCATGGGTTTGGTGGCAAAGCTCCCATTGTCATGACGCTAAGGCGATACCCTTGTGAACCTGCGCGCCAGGCGCAATCGTCGCATTCACAGCCCGTCGCCCGCGTCGAAACTACAGATCCCGTTTGACGAATGACGAACGGCCAGGGATCGTTTCGTTTTGCGGGCCGCACCATCCAGGTCAGTGAGGAGACGCTGTTAGCAGACCTCGAGCGACGACTGATTGACGAGTTTTCTCGCGTTGCGCCCACGGCTGTCAACACCCTCATCCGCAAAGAGCACGTCCGGTTCGAGACCAGCCGGATCCGCGATTTCGTACCGCTGTTGGTGGAGAAACGCGCCCGTCGCGAACTCAAACACAAGCCGTCGATCTCGCCAGTGGGTGTTTCCATCTAGTAATTACCCAGGCAGCTGGTGGCGCCGGGGATGACGAGCGGGCCGACCAGCCCGATGCCGTCGCGGACCCGTACCGGCAGGTGGGGGACACCCCGGGTGTGCAGGTCGCGGACCATCCGCGGGTCGGCGACCAGGGAGTCCGTTAGCACCACCAGATCGACGGCGGTGGCGGACACGGCGGCGTGCGGTTGGTTGCTGTGGGCAATCCGCGCGCCCGAGCAACGCAGGGCCTCGACCAGCAGCTCCGAGAGGGGCCCGCGGCCGTGGATCCGGATCGACGGCGCCCGGCCGCGCGACTTCGCGCATTCGGTCGCGACGCCCGCACCGATCAGCTGGCCGACCAGGTCCGCCAGCCCCTCGGTGTCCTGCAAGCCGCGCTCGGCGGCCCGCCGCTGTAGCTCCGATAGCGGCGTCGGTGAGCGCATGGACCGCAGCAATGCGGCCAACTCGGCGGCGGCCAGGCCACCCGGGGGACGCACCAGCACGGCGCGGCGGGGATCCCAACCGACCTGAACGGCGCCGTCGGGCCGCAGCAGCACCGGCAGGGCCGGGTCCAGCGCGTAGAGAGCGGAGGCCGTCTGCGGCATGAATGCTGACTGTGCCACGCCGGAGGCGATGGGCCCGGTCAGTTATCCACAGAACCGCCCTCGGACCCGGGGGGCCCGGGGTATCGGGACGCCGTCGAGGATCATGAGCCGCGACGTTGCCGTCAACCTCGAACTGGCCGTAACCGTCAGGGTTGTTCAGCCGGTGCGGGCGGCGGCGGCGGTGGGCACGGCTTGCCGCCGCGTATTCCGATGATCGTTCCCGTCGTCGTGGTTACCGGTCCGACCGTCACGCCGCAGGGCCAGTTGGCCTGGTTGCCGGGATCATTCGGGTCCGGGGCCGGATCAGCTTGCGCGACCCCGGCGCTGAACGCCAGGGCGACTGTCGCCAGCCCCGCGGCGATGATTGGTTTTTTCCGCATTTTCCCCACCTAATATCTATCGTCCGTAGCCAGCACCGCGTTGCTAGCCTAGTGGATCGGGCCGATGCGAGCGACCTCCGACGGGCATCGCCTACGCTGCTCGTAGTCTTTGAAACGGTGCCGTGCACAATGCGCGAATTACGTTGTGAGCATGCGTTTCGTTGTATGGGCTGGCCGCCCCGGTCAGTTGTCCACAGGGCCGGCGCCCGGGTCCTCGGGGTTCTCCTCAAGTTTGGCGATCGCCTCGTCGATGCCGCTGGTGTCGCCGCCGATGACCCGGTCGATGAAGCCGGCCGGCTCGTCGAGGTCCTCGGCGGCGGGCAGCAGATCGGGGTGTTGCCAGATGGCGTCGCGGGCGTCCACCCCGGCTCCCTCGGTCAGGCGTTCCCACAGCGCGGCCGCTTCGCGCATCTTGCGGGGCCGCAGCTCCAGGCCCACCAGCGTGGCGAAGGTCTGCTCGGCCGGGCCGCCGGTGGCCCGGCGGCGGCGCAGCGTCTCGCTGAGCGCGGCCGCACCCGGGATCCGATCGCCCAGTGCCGCGGTCACCACCACCTGCACCCAACCCTCGATCAACGCGAGCAGCGTCTCGAGGCGTTCCAGCGCCTGCGTCTGCGCCGGGGTGGCCTTGGGCTCGAAAACGCCCTGCCCCAACAGGTTTTCGATGGCAGCAGGGTCGGACAGCGTCGCCGGGTTGAAGTCGCGGGCCAGCTCCTCGATCCCGCTCATGTCGATCTGCATGCCCATCGCGTAGGCCTCCACGGCGCCCAGCAGTTGGCTCGAGAGCCAGGGCACGTGGCTGAACAGCCGATGGTGGGCGGCCTCGCGGGCGGCCAGGAACGTCAGGATCTCGCTGCGGGGCTGCTCGAGTCCGGCGGCGAAGGCCTCCAGGGCGTCGGGCAGGATGGCGGCAATGCCCTTGGGCCCCAACGGCAGACCGATGTCTGTCGACGTCAGCACCTCGCGGGACAGCCGGCCCAGCGCCTGCCCGAGCTGGGAGCCGAAGGCCATGCCGCCCATCTGCGACATCATCGCCATCAGCGGGCCGGCCATGCTCTTGGCCTCCTCGGGCAGCGACGACGCCCACACCGTGGAAATCTGCTGTGCCATCGGGTCGCACAACCGCTTCCAGGTCGCCAGGCTGTTGTCGACCCAGTCCGACGGGGTCCAGCCCACCGCCTTGCTGGTGCCGGCGGGCAGCGCCGTGGCGCCGTCCAGCCAGGTCTCGGCGAGGTGCACGGCGTCGGCGATCGCCGAGTGCGTCGAGGGCGGGATCGGCGCCACGAACCCGATCGAGTTCGTGGCCACCCGGCGGGCCAGCTCGTAATTGACCGGTCCCGATGATTCCCCCCCGGCCGTCCCGGTGCCCGCGCTGGAAAACATCTGACCAAGCTGCGTGAAGATCTGCCCCAGGTCGCCCATGCCGAATCCGCCGAACGGATCGGAGCCGCCAGAGCCCGAATTGGGATCTCTCTTCCCGGGGTTGTCGGGGTCTTCCCCGTGGGAGAAGCCGAAAGGCAGGTCAGCCATACCGTCAACGGTACTCACCACCGGGACGGGGCGGGCGGTCTCGGGTCAGCTTGTGGCTGAACCGGGCGCGGGGGGCTCCGTCTAGTGTAATCGGCGTGAACAGGCGGATTCTGACCTTGATGGTCGCGCTGGTGCCGATCCTGGTCTTCGGTGTGCTGCTCGCGGTGGTGACGGTACCGTTCGTCTCGCTGGGTCCCGGCCCGACCTTCGACACCCTCGGCGAGGTCGACGGCAAGCAGGTGGTGGCGATCGAGGGCGCCGCGACGCATCCGACCACCGGGCACCTCAACATGACCACGGTGTCCCAGCGGGACGAGCTGACCCTGGGCGAAGCGCTGACGCTGTGGCTTTCCGGACAGGAACAGCTGGTACCCCGCGACCTGATCTACCCGCCGGGCAAGTCGCGGGACGAGGTCGACAAGACGAACAACGCCGACTTCAAGGAGTCCGAGGACAGCGCCGCCTACGCCGCCCTGGGCTACCTGAAATACCCCGCCGCGGTCACGGTCGCCAAGGTCACCGACCCGGGTCCGTCGGCGGGCAAGTTGAAGGACGGCGACGCCATCGACGCGGTCGACGGCACCCCGGTGGCCGACGTCGACCAGTTCACGGGGTTGCTGAAGAAAACCAGACCCGGCCAGACGGTGACCATCGATTACCGACGCAAGAACGAGCCGGCCGGCGTGGCGCAAATTACGCTGGGCGCGAACAAAGATCGCGACTACGGCTTCCTGGGTGTCGCCGTGCTCACTGCCCCCTGGGCTCCGTTCGTCGTGGATTTCAACCTCGCCAACGTGGGCGGGCCGTCCGCCGGCCTGATGTTCAGCCTGGCGGTGGTCGACAAGCTGACCACCGGTGATTTGACCGGGTCGAAGTTCATCGCGGGGACCGGCACCATTTCCGCCGATGGGAAGGTGGGCCAGATCGGCGGCATCACGCACAAGATGGTCGCCGCCCACGCGGCGGGCGCCACCGTGTTCTTGGTGCCGGCCAAAAACTGCTACGAGGCGAACTCGGACAATCCGTCCGGCCTGCGCCTGGTGAAGGTCGAAACCCTCGGCCAGGCGGTCGGCGCGCTGCATGCGATCACGTCGGGGGGTCAGGCGCCAAGCTGCTGAAGCTGAACGGGCCGGGATCGCGGGTCGCGTCATGCGTAGAGTTGTCACCGTCGATCAATCAAGCAGGGAGCGTAGCCAGTGGGGATGCGGCCCACCGCACGGATGCCGAAGCTGACTCGGCGTAGCCGGATTCTGATCATGATCGCACTGGGCGTGATCGCTCTGCTGCTCGCCGGTCCGCGGCTGATCGACGGGTACGTGGACTGGCTGTGGTTCGGCGAGCTCGGCTACCGCTCGGTGTTCACGACCGTGCTGGTCACCCGCTTCGTGGTCTTTCTGGTGGCCGGGCTGCTGGTGGGCGGCATCGTGTTCGCCGGTCTGGCGGTGGCCTACCGCACCCGTCCGGTGTTCGTGCCGAACAACGACAACGATCCGGTCGCCCGGTACCGCGCTGTCGTCCTGTCCCGGTTGCGGCTGGTGGGCATCGGAGTCCCCGTCGCGATCGGCCTGCTGGCGGGAATCATCGCGCAAAGCTATTGGGTGCGCATCCAATTGTTCATGCACGGCGGGGACTTCGGCATCAGGGATCCCCAGTTCGGCAAGGACCTCGGCTTCTACGCGTTCGACCTGCCGTTCTACCGACTGGTGCTCAGCTATATTTTCGTGGCCGCGTTCCTGGCCTTCGTGGCCAACCTGTTGGCGCACTACATCTTTGGCGGGATCCGGCTGTCCGGCCGTACCGGCGCGCTGAGCCGCTCCGCCCGAATCCAGCTGGTCACCGTGGTGGGGCTGTTGGTGCTGCTCAAGGCGTTCGCGTATTGGCTGGACCGCTATGAGTTGCTGTCGCACACCCGCGGGGGTAAGCCTTTCACCGGTGCCGGGTACACCGACATCAACGCGGTGCTGCCGGCCAAGCTGATCCTCATGGCGATCGCGCTGATCTGCGCCGCCGCGGTGTTCTCCGCGGTCGTCCTGCGCGACTTGCGGATTCCCGCCATCGGCCTGGTGTTGTTGCTGTTGTCGTCGTTGATCGTGGGCGCCGGGTGGCCGTTGGTCGTCGAGCAGATCAGCGTCAGACCCAATGCCGCGCAGAAGGAAAGCGAATACATCGGCCGCAGCATCACGGCGACGCGACAGGCGTACGGCCTGACGTCGGACGTGGTCGCCTATCGCAGTTACAGCGGCGACACGCAGGCCACCGCCCAGCAGGTCGCCGACGACCGGGCGACCACCTCCAACATCCGGCTGCTCGACCCGACCATCGTCAGCCCGGCGTTCACCCAGTTCCAGCAGGGCAAGAACTTCTTCTACTTCCCCGACCAGCTGTCCATCGACCGATACGTCGACCGCAACGGCTCGCTGCGCGACTATGTCGTCGCCGCTCGCGAACTCAACCCCGACCGGCTGATCGACAACCAGCGTGACTGGATCAACCGGCACACCGTCTATACCCACGGCAACGGGTTCATCGCCTCGCCGGCCAACACCGTGCGCGGAATCGCCAACGACCCCAACCAAAACGGTGGCTATCCCGAATTTCTGGTCAATGTCGTGGGCGCCAACGGCAACGTCGTATCCGATGGCCCGGCACCGCTGGACCAGCCGCGCATCTACTACGGCCCCGTCATCTCCAGCACGTCCGCCGACTACGCGATCGTCGGGCGCAACGGTGCGGACCGCGAATACGACTACGAGACCAGCGCCGACACCAAGAATTACACCTACACCGGGCTCGGGGGAGTGCCCGTCGGGGACTGGTTGTCCCGCAGCGTGTTCGCCGCCAAGTTCGCGGAGCGAAATTTCCTTTTTTCCAACGTGATCGGCTCGAACAGCAGAATCCTGTTCAACCGCGATCCGGCTCGGCGGGTTGAGGCGGTGGCGCCGTGGCTGACCACCGACAGCTCCGTGTACCCGGCGATCGTCAACAAGCGACTGGTGTGGATCATCGACGGCTACACCACGCTGGACAACTACCCGTACTCCGAACTCACCTCCCTGGAATCGGCGACCGCCGACTCCAACGAGGTGGCGTTCAACAAGCTGGCTCCCGACAAGCAGGTCTCCTACATCCGCAACTCGGTCAAGGCCACGGTGGATGCCTACGACGGCACCGTCACGCTGTATCAGCAGGATGAGCAGGACCCGGTCCTCAAGGCGTGGATGCAGGTCTTCCCCGGCACGGTCAAGCCGAAGAGCGACATCACCCCCGAACTCGCCGAGCATCTGCGGTACCCCGAGGACCTCTTCAAGGTGCAGCGCATGCTGCTGGCCAAGTATCACGTCAACGATCCGGTGACGTTCTTCTCCACCTCGGACTTCTGGGACGTGCCGCTGGACCCCAACCCGACCGCCAGCAGCTATCAACCGCCCTATTACATCGTCGCGAAAAACATTGCCAAGAACGATAATTCGTCGTCGTACCAGTTGACGAGCGCAATGAACAGGTTCAAGCGCGACTACCTGGCGGCTTACATCAGCGCCAGCTCGGATCCCGCGACGTACGGCAAGATCACCGTGCTGACCATCCCGGGTCAGGTCAACGGGCCCAAGCTGGCCAACAACGCCATCACCACCGACCCGGCGGTGTCCCAGGACCTCGGCGTCATCGGTCGGGACAACCAGAACCGGATCCGCTGGGGCAACCTGCTGACGCTGCCGGTGGGCCAGGGCGGCCTGCTGTATGTCGAACCCGTCTACGCCTCCCCGGGGGCCAGCGACGCCGCCTCGTCCTACCCGCGGCTGATCCGGGTGGCGATGATGTACAACGACAAGATCGGGTACGGCCCCACGGTGCGTGACGCCCTCACCGGGCTGTTCGGCCCCGGCGCGGGCGCGGCCGCGACGGGCATCCAGCCCACCGAAGCCGGCACTCCCGCGGCCCCGCCGGCGAGCCCGCCCGCACCGGCGGGGACACCCGGATCTCCACCGCCGACGGCGCTTCCGCCGGTTCCGGACGGGGCGGTGACGCTGTCCCCGGCCAAAGCCGGTGCCCTGCAAGAGATTCAGGCGGCGCTGGGCGCGGCCAAGGACGCCCAGAAGAAGGGCGATTTCGCCGGTTACGGTGCCGCTTTGCAGCGGTTGGACGACGCGATCACCAAGTACAACAACACCAAGTAGCGTTCAGGCGTAGGCCGTTCGGAATCTATCCCGATAGGCTTTCGGGCTGATGCCCAGGTGGCTGACGAATACCCGCCTCAGCGTTTCGATGCTGCCGAAGCCGGCCATGCCCGCGGTCTCGGTGACCGACCGGCCGGATTCGAGTGCGCCACGCGCGAAATCGATTCGAACCAACTCGACGTAGCGTGCGGGACTCATCCCCAGCTCGGATTGAAAGAGCCGGGTCAGCTGGCGCGTGCTCAGTGACGCCCGGGCCGCAAGCTTTTTCACGCTGTGGTCGGCGGCCGGATCGGCCGCGATCGCGTCGATCACCGCCCGCAGCGGCGACTGTGGCGGTGGATCGGTCTCGACCAACACCGAGAATTGTGATTGGCCGCCCGCGCGTTTCAGGTAGACGACCAACCACCGAGCGACGTCGCGGACCAGTGCGGTCCCGTAATCCATTTCGACCAACGCCAGCGCCAGGTCGATGCCCGACGACACCCCAGCCGAGGTGAAGACGTCGCCGTCGCGGACGAAGATCGCGTCCGGGTCCACGGTGACATCCCGAAAGGCCCGGGCCAACAACCGGGCATCGTGCCAGTGGGTGGTGGCGCGTCGGCCGCTGAGCAGTCCGGCCTGCGCGAGGATGAACGACCCGGTGCAGATGGATGCCATCCGCCGGGCGCGTGCCGACAGGGATCTGATGGCCTCGACGAGCGCGGGGTCGATCGCCCGCCCCGGCAGGTGGTCGCTGCCGGCGACCAGGACGATATCGGCCGAATCGATCGCCGAAATGGTGTCGGTGACGCCCAATCGAGTCCCGATCGACGTTGTGACGTCCCGTCCGTCCACCGACGCGATCTTGAGCTGGTAGTCGGCGCCGAACCGGTTGGCTTCGACGAAGACCTCACCCGCTCCCGCGACGTCCAACAGCGTCACGTCGTCGAAGACGACGATTACCACCACCCGCGAACCCGCTCCGGTTTCAGCCACGTAAGACATTGTGTCGCTTTCTGTGGAGAGGACGGCTCGAACGCCCGCGGTCGCAGGGCGCCTCCGGCCGCACACTGGCTATCACGGTCACCCGAAGGAGACGAGATCATGACCACGTCGATCGAAACCATTGCCGGCATCCGCATACCTGACTCACCGCTGGCCCGCGAGGCCACCGAGTTCATCCGCGACGCCGAGGACGACCTGCTCTTCAACCACTCCAGGCGGGTGTTCCTGTTCGGCGCGTTGCGGGGCCTGCGCCGCGGGCTGCAACCGGACCTGGAACTGCTCTACGTCGGCGCGATGTTCCACGACATCGGGCTCACCGAGCGCTACCGCCGATCCACGGTTCGCTTCGAGGTCGACGGCGCCAACGCGGCCCGGGACTTCTTGACGGCCCGTGGGGTCGACAAGGCCGACGCCGACAAGGTGTGGCTCGGCATCGCCCTGCACACCACCCCCGGCGTGCCGGAGTTCCTTGACCCCGAAGTTGCCTTGCTGCAAGCCGGTGTGGAAGTCGACGTGGTCGGCGTCGGCCGCGAATCCCTGGCCCCGGATGCTCTCGCGGCGGTGACCGCCGCCCACCCGCGACCCGATTTCAAGAACCGCATCCTGGCGGCGTTCAACGACGGCATGAAGCACCGCCCGCAGACCACGTTCGGGACCATGAACGCCGACGTGTTGGCGCACTTCGACCCCGCGTTCGAGGGGGTCGACTTCGTCGACAAGATCATCAACAACAGCTGGCCCGAATAGCGGGAAAGGAGCAGGAAAATGGAGATCCACGAAGCGCTGTACACCACCAGGATGATGCGCCGGTTGCGGCCGGACCCGATTCCGCTGGACACTCAGGCCCGCATCCTGGATGCGGCCGTCCGCGCCCCGAATGGGGGCAACACCCAGCGCTGGCACTTTATCGCCGTTGACGATCCAAAACTCATCCGCGAGTTCGCCAAACTGTTCCGGCAGGCCCGCGCCCTCGAGTACGAGAAGTTCAGCGCGGGGACGGGGCCGATGGTGGCGCCGGCGCCTGGTGCGGACCCGGCCGCCCACGCCGAAACGATGCGCCGGATGAAAGGCTCGGGGAACTACCTGGCTGACCATTTCGAAGAAATTCCCCTGTTGCTCTTCGTGTTCGCCATCGACGACCTCGGCGGCGCCAACATCTACCCGGCGATCTGGAGTATCTTGCTCGCCGCCCGTGCCGAGGGTGTCGGCGGCGTCATGACGATGGTGCTGCGCAATTTCGAGGACGAGGTGAACGAGCTGCTGGGCGTGCCCGTTGAGCAGGGGTGGAAGATGTCGGCCATGCTGACGCTTGGCTACCCGCGGGGCAAATGGGGTGTGGCGGCCAATCGCCTTCCGGTGCATGAGGTTTCGTCCCGCAACCGCTGGGACGCGCCATTCGGCGTCGAGGTGCCGCAGCCGCTCTGGCCGCCGCATGGTGACACGACGACCGGTCTGGCCGCGGTGGGATGAACAGCCCAGGAAGGTGGGTCAAATGACCGAGCTGAACGAAATCGGGGTCACCGTGGTGCGGCCGGGGGAGGGCGAGTATGTCGCCCTCCCCGGATTCGGCGCGGTGTTCAAGCTGTCCAGCAAGACCAACGGGGGCGAGGTGTCCATCGTCGAGCATCCGTTTGAAGTCGGCCTGCTCACGGCGGCGCACCGGCACACCCGTGAGGACGAACATTCGATCGTGCTGGCGGGCGAGATCGGCTTCCGATCCGACGACAGTGAGGTGGTCCTCGGCCCCGGTGGCTACATCACCAAGCCGCGGGGTCAGATGCACGCGATGTGGAACGCCGGCAGCGAGCCGGGCCGCATCGTCGAGATCATCACCCCCGGCGGGTTCGAGAACTACTTCCGCGAGCTCGGGGAGCTGCTCATCGAACACGCCGACGACCCGGTCGGCAAGGCTTTGCACGAGTCGCCCGAGTTCGGCGAGCTGGCCGACAAGTACGGGCTGACCTACGGGTCGCCGGACTGGATGCAGGACGTCGCGCAACGGTACGGGCTGAACCCGCCGTCACACTAACCCGGATCTTGGCCACAGAACGGCAGCTGACAGGGCGATTTGGCCGCCGTGATGCCGGTTCGGTAACCTGGCATTCACCAACGCGGGGTGGAGCAGCTCGGTAGCTCGCTGGGCTCATAACCCAGAGGTCGCAGGTTCGAATCCTGTCCCCGCTACCAGCGGAAATGGCTCCCGGAGAACTCTCCGGGGGCCATTTTCATCGTTGATGGACACGCGTTTGGACACAGTAGGATTGCTAATTGACTTAGCTGTCTTGGCGCCAAACTTCAGTCTTCGCTGATCAGCATGGTGAGCGTCCTCCACGGCGGCTTAGCGACAGCGCCCTTTGAGGCCTGCGGAACGACCGCGAGATCAGGTTGCGCCGGCGCTGGTGGGGCTCGCGGGTCATTGCCGCCATCGTGAGTAACCGGTAGCATATCCGGTAGTAGAACCGGAAGTATGGGAGGAGGCTCCGATGGCGGATACGTTGGACCGGGCCGTCGAGGCTAGTGAGATCGTCGACGCCCTGAAATCCTTCGGTGTCACTCAGGTCGATGTTGCGGCGGTAACGCAGGTGTCGGACCGCGCGGTACGCGGGTGGCGCACCGGCGACATCCGCGCTGACCGATATGACCGACTCGCGCAGCTTCGCGACCTCGTCCTTCTGCTCTCAGACTCGCTCACCCCGCGGGGCGTCGGCCAGTGGCTGCACGCCAAGAACCGCCTCCTCGACGGCGAGCGCCCCGTCGACCTGCTCGCCGAGGACCACTACGAGAAGGTCCGCAGTGCGGCCGAATCCTTTGTCGACGGCTCGTACGTGTGAGCCTTGCCGACGCGGTCGCCAGCGCACCGCGCCGAAGACTGACCGGCAGTTACTGGCACCAAGGCGCCACCCGGCACTTGCTGACATCTTGTGCTGACCCCGCCCTGGGCCCTGGCCGCTATCACCGAACCGGAGAACCGGGGGTTTGGTATGCAT
The DNA here is from genome assembly GCA_963820045.1 of uncultured Actinomycetota bacterium. Taxonomy (GTDB): domain Bacteria; phylum Actinomycetota; class Actinomycetes; order Mycobacteriales; family Mycobacteriaceae; genus Mycobacterium. Next base: position 888,007 of record CAWFYN010000002.1, on the reverse strand, counting down.
CCAACCGTGAGCAAGGCGCCTGGGCGGAACTCTTTCGTCATTTCGTTGACGAAGGAGTCGATCCGTTCGAGGTGCGTCGCCGCGTTGGTCGCGTATCGGTTGACCTTGTCGTCCTCGACCTCACCGACAAGGCGACTCGATCGGATCTGGGCGTGGATGAGGCAGACCTTGTGTCCGACGATTGTGCCACTACCCAGAACATCGCTTGCGCTGCTCGCGATGCGGGGTTTGACGCCGTACTCGCTCCGGCAGCGGCCCTACCCGGTTGTGAAACGCTTGCGGTTTTCGTTCACGCGCTGTCCAGTGTTACGGCCGAGCGGTCGGAGGTTCGCCAGCCCCCTCCACGCCTGGCTGGTCTTCTTCCGTTGATTCGACCACACGAAGGCGTGCCCGAGGCAGTGCGTCGATTACTTATGACTCTGGGACTCGCTGGGGCCGAAGCAATTCGGCGCCGACGCCGCTAAATAGGCGGACACGGCATCGTGTGTGCGCTTGCGGCGTAGAGTGTGCCAGACAGTGGCTGTCGAGCGCCCTTCAACGGTCGTACTGGTAACCAACCATATTCCGTCGTGCCGAAAACTGCTGCGAATATGAGGGTTACCGGCAAGCTGCCCTTGAGGTGGCTGGTCGGCTGCACTTGTCACTTGGCGCGTTTGGCCACCGATTTGGACACGGAACACGGCGGGAACCGATGCGAACAAGCGGGACGGGGCGAGAGAGGTCGGACGGCTGAACGACGCCGGCCTGCGGCTATGAGACCGAACGCGTTGGGGTAGACAGCGACCGGCTAGCTCTAAAACTGACTGAGGTTGTTGACAGTCTGGGCTCCTGATGGAAGGAGCCCCATGGCTGACCGTGTTTGGAGTGAGAAAGATCTGCGGAGGCGAGCCAACCGACGCCTGGCCGTATTGCAGCACGCGGAGGAGGTCAGCGGGAATGTGGCGGCTACGTGCCGCTACTACGGCATCAGCCGCAACGTCTTCTACCGGTGGAAGCGTCGCTACGACGACGAAGGCCTCGAAGGTCTTAAGGACCGCTCCAGTGCGCCGTTGCACTGCCCGACGGTCACTGAACCCGAGGTAGTCGAGAAGATCATCCATCTGCGCCAGCATTACCACTTCGGACCGATGAAGATCGCGATGTATCTCAAGCGGTACCACGACGTCGAGATCAGCACGTCCGGGGTATGGCGAATCCTCAAGCGCCTCAACATGAACCGGCTGCCTGCTTCGCAGCGCTACAAGCGTCACACGGGGCGGTGGAAACGCTACGAGAAGCAGCGCCCCGGCCATTATGTGCAGATCGACGTCAAATTCATCGAACCCATCGCAGCCGCCGCCGGCCGCAGGAAGCGCTACTACCAATACACCGCGATCGACGATTGCACCCGACTGCGCGTCCTGCGGGCCTACCCGCGCTCAGACCAGAAGACCGCGATCCAATTCCTCGACTACGTGCTGTCACGGCTGCCGTTCCAGGTCGAGAAGATCCAGACAGACAACGGCGCCGAATTCCAGTCCAGCTTCCACTGGCACGTCCTTGACCAGGGAATCGGCCATATCTACATCCGGCCAGCCACCCCCAGACTCAACGGAAAAGTGGAGCGTTCGCACCGGATCGACGCCGAAGAGTTCTACCGACTCCTCGACGGCGTCGTCGAGGACGACACCGGCCTGTTCAACCAGAAACTCAAGGAATGGGAAGACTACTACAACTACCACCGGCCCCACGGCGGCCTTGGTGGTCAAACCCCCTACGAAAGACTGCTACAAAAGACCAAGGCCCAGCCTGTCACCGGCCACCGTCAGTCGCACAGCTAGCTCATAACCCAGAGGTCGCAGGTTCGAATCCTGTCCCCGCTACCAGGTAGACCGGCCCCCGGAGGATTCTCCGGGGGCCGGTTTCGTGCCTATCGGGGCAGCACGGCCTCGACGGCGCTGATGACCTCGGGGGCATCGGGCTCGGTGCGGGGCCGAAACCGCTGAACCACTTCTCCGCCGGGTGCGATGAGGAACTTCTCGAAGTTCCACTGGATGTCTCCCGCCTCGCCGGCGGAGTCGGCAGCTTTGGTCAACTCGGCGTACAGCGGGTGACGGTCATGGCCGTTGACGTCGGTCTTCGCCAGCAGCGGGAACGTCACCCCGTATGTCGTCGAGCAGAACTCTCCGATCTCGTCGGCCGTGCCCGGTTCCTGGCCCATGAACTGGTTGCAGGGGACGCCGACGACCGTGAGGCCACGGTGACCGTATTCCTTGGCCAGCTTCTCCAGCGCCGTGTACTGCGGGGTCAGTCCGCATTTGGAGGCCACGTTGACGACCAGCGTTGCGCCGTCGGACAGTTCGCCCAGCGTCGTCGGCCGGCCGTCGAGGGTGATCAGGGCGATGTCTTTGAGAGTCACGCCGACGACGCTACTCGCCGCCGGGCAAGCCGGTACGCGGCTCATAACCCCGAGGTGGCACCCCGGCAGGCATCCCAGCACTCATATCGTGCACTATGGATAGTGTTTACTCAGGCAATTATCATGTTTGCACGTCTCCCGTGCGGCTATCTCTCCCTCAGAGACTCATCGCGGAACTAAGCCGCCAGGAAATCGGGGAGGCGTCATGCGCGATACGAAAGGGCCGGTACCGGGTCTGACATCCGACCTGCGCCGAGTCAGCCTCAATCCGGCCCATTGGCATCAGTCGCGGTGGCTGCTGGCCGCGGAAACCCTCGCGACCGCGATCCTTGGAGTGGCCGGTCTCGTCGGCGTCTATCTGGTCGCACCCGCGGGCGCCGGGTTCGCCGTGGCCGGCCTGCTCCTAACCCCGGCGTTGAGTTGGGTGTTGCTGGGCGTCGCGGCAATAGCGGCCACGTCGATGCTCCATCGTCGGCTGGCACTGGTGTTCAGCGCGGCGATGACCTCCTGCGCGCTCGCATTGACCATGATCTCTGCGGTGGCCGCGACGCATCACGTGCCCGGCCCACTGGGGCTGACCGCTGCGGCCATCGTCTTGTGGGGGGTGTTGGCGTGCTACAACCTCGCCCTCATGATGTGGCTTGCGCCCGACCAGATCGAGGGGCCCGACTGGGTGCCGAAGCGACGGGCCGAGCGGCGGTCCCACGCCTCAGACGCAGAGGCGTCCGATGAGCGCTGGCGCTGGTGGTGATCGGCATGCTGGTGCGCAAAACACCCTTTGCCCTTGGCATGACAGCGCCCTGCAGAAGTGTCCGAAAGGATTGTGCACCAGCGGGTTAAGCGTGACGGGCGGCTTCCTGGGCGGGTTGCGTACGGAGAAGCTGGGGCCAAGTTTGGAAAATCCGTGGTGATGTGGGTCACCGAACCCATGTCCGAGGTCGGTTGTCGCCAAGTCGGAGATAACACGATCAATCCCTAGAACTGCGCCGCGAACAATGCAGAATGACTTCGTGCTGGCGCGCAGGAACCGCTGACGTGCCGGGGTTTGGCTTCCACACCCTGGCGCTGCTGACCGCCATCGGGCTGGCCGGCCCGCTGCTGGCCGCACTGCCGCGCCTTCGGATCCCGGTGATCATCGGTGAGCTGATCGCGGGCCTCGTCGTCGGCCGAACTGGTCTGGGTGTCGTCGATGTCACCAATCCGACGTTCCAGCTGCTGGCCAACATCGGCTTCGCGTTGGTCATGTTCGTCGTGGGCACCCATGTCCCGGTCCGCGCCGGCGCACTGCGCTCGTCGCTACCGCAGGCGCTGGCACGGGCGGCGCTGGGCGGCGCCGTCGCGGTGGGGCTCGGTGCCGGGCTGGCGGCGGGCTTCGGAACCGGCCACGCGGCGACGTACGCGGTCCTCATGGCCTCGTCGTCGGCGGCGCTGGCGCTGCCGGTGATCGATTCCCTGCGGTTGCAGGGACCGCAGGTGATTGCCGTTACCGCGCAGATCGCTATCGCGGATGCCGCTTATCTTGCTGCCGTTGGTGATTGACCTCCGACATGCGCGCACCGCCGCACTGGGCGCGCTGGCGGTGGCTGGCTGCGCAGTGGTGTTGTTCGCGCTGTTGCGCGCCTCCGACGCCAAAGGCTGGCGTCGTCGCATGCACGTCTACTCCGAGAACCGCCGGTTCGCACTGGAATTGCGGACCAATCTCATCGTGCTGTTCGCCCTGGCCGCGCTCGCTGCCAGCACTCACGTGTCGGTCATGCTCGCGGGTTTCGCGGTGGGCCTGGTGGTCGCCATGGTCGGTGAACCGCGGCGGTTGGCGCGTCAGCTATTCGGGATCACCGAGGGGTTCTTCAGCCCGCTGTTCTTCGTCTGGCTGGGCGCTTCGCTGCAGGTGCGGGAGCTGGGTTCGCACCCGAAGTTCATCCTGCTCGGCGCGGGGCTTGGGGGCGCACTGCGCCGGCAGGTTGCTCGGCCAACCGCTGACCCTGGCGGTGCTCTCGGCCGCGCAACTCGGGGTGCCGGTGGCCGCGGCCACCATCGGCACCGAGGAACACCTCCTGGTCGCGGGCGAAGCGTCCGCGTTGATGTTCGGCGCCTTGCTGACCATCGCCGCCACCTCGATCGCGGGCCCGTTCGCCTCGCGCAACCAAGTGACCAACGGCCCTTCCGCCCAGGGTCCTCCGAATCCTCGAAAGCACGACTGAAGCACTGCCGCCCGGTTCCGTTTGACCCTGTGGTCCGGGGCGGGGGGAGTGGTCGGATGAGTTTCAAGCCCGATCGGGGAGGCTGTGATGTTTTTACGGCAACACCTGCGAGCGGTACCGACCGCGACGCTGTACCGCGTCACCGATCGCCTGCACGGCGGACGCACCGTCCAGGTGCCCGGTTCACAGATCGCACTCATCGTCTCGGCCTGGCTGGCGGAGCTGGGCGCCCACAGCCCCCTGGTCGACGAGCTGGCGCGGGCGGCATGCGTCGGCGACTGGTCGGCCGCCTACGCCATCGGCGATCGGCTGTCCGTCGATGTGACCGTCGCGGCGGCCGCCTAGTCCCGCGATTGGCCCAAAGTCCTTCGGGCTAGTGCCGTCAGGCTCTCGTGGGGCGGGCAGCAATCCGCAATCGTAGGTATGACGACGCAATACCGAAGGGAACGACCGCCATGAACACCCGTTTTCCGGACGCCGGCACGGTCCGGACGGTCCTGAGTTTGGCATCTCGGGCGCCTTCGGTGCACAACACCCAGCCCTGGCGCTGGCGGGTGGACGGCGCGAGCCTGCACCTCTACTCCGACGCGAGCCGGCAACTGCCCAACATCGACCCGGATGGCCGGGACCTCATGTTGAGTTGCGGTGCGGCCCTGCATCACTGCGTCGTCGCGCTCGCGGCGGTCGGGTGGCTTTCCAAGGTGACCCGGCTCCCGAATCCCGCCGACCCCAGCCACCTGGCGGCAATCGAACTTTCGCAACACCGCGCGGACTCCGTCGACATAGCGTTGGCCGCGGCGATACCGCGGCGGCGAACCGACCGGCGGTACTACAGCTCGTGGCCGGTGCCCGTGGGCGATGTTGCCCTGATGGCGGCGCGGGCAGCTCGAAGCGGCGTAACGCTGTGCCAGGTCGAAGACCTCGACAACCTGCGCAAGATCGTCGCCCAATCCGTGCGGGATCACTTGAACCAGGATTATCTCGCCGAGCTCACGGCGTGGAGTGGCCGCTACGCGTCGGTGGCCGGCGTTCCCGCGCGCAATACGCCGGTACCGGATCCGGCGGCGAAGATTCCGGCTCGGTTCTTCGCCGGCCCGGCGCTGCCCATGGCGCCGGACTCGTCATCGGCCGACGACAATGCCGTCGTCCTCGCGCTTGGCACCCGCAACGACGACCGCCTGGCCCAGCTGCGCGCCGGCGAGGCAACCAGCATCGTCCTCCTCACCGCGACGTCGCTGGGGCTGGCCAGTTGCCCGGTCACCGAACCGTTGGAGACGCCCGGAACGCGCGCGGCGGTCCAATCCGACATCTTCGGAGACAGCAACTATCCCCAGATGCTGCTCCGGGTCGGCTGGGCGCCGATCAACGCCGACCCGTTGCCGGCGACACCGCGGCGCGAGCTCTCCGACTTCGTCGAGTGGATGGCCGACCACACCCACTGAAACGACGAACCCACCGAAACATTTGCGGCGCAGAGCACACCATAAGACGTGACCCCGATTGCCAAACCCCTATACAGCACAGCCGAACTGGCGGATGATGTGTCGATGAGCGGAAACGGCGAGAATTCCGGTGCCGCGTCCTTTGACACCGTCGGGCTGCACCGCCTGGTCGAGGTCCTGATCGAGCGCGGATACCGCGTCATCGGCCCGACGTTGCGGGACAACGCGATCGTGCTCGATCAACTGCAGTCCGCCGCGGACCTGCCGCGGGGATGGGGAGTCGAAGTGGCTCCCGGGCACTACCGGGTGCGCCAGCGCGACGACGACGCGGCGTTCGGGCATTCGGCCGGACCGCAGTCATGGAAGCAGTTCTTGCACCCACCACGGCGTCGGCTGTGGTCGGGCACCCGGGACGGTTTCAGCGATGCCGAATCGGACGAGCAGGTTCCGCGCTACGCATTCCTCGGAGTGCGTGGGTGTGACCTGGCCGCGATCGCGACACTTGACCGGGTCCTGGGCCGCGGCCGGTTTCCGGACAACTCCTTCGTCCGCCGCCATCGGCAGATCTTCGTGGTCGCGGTCAACTGCACGGAGCCGGGCGGGCTGTGCTTTTGCTCCTCGATGGGCACCGGCCCCGCGGTCGGACCGGGTTACGACTTGTCGTTGACCGAGCGACTCGACGGTGACGGCGTGACCTACCTGGTCGACGTGGGCACCCAAGACGGTGCCGATGTGCTCGCGGCCGTTCCGCACCGCGTCGCCGACGACGCGGAGATCGGTGCCGCGCGTGCCGAGGTGGAGGCGGCGTCGCATCGGATGGGCCGCCAGATGCCCGAGATGGATTTGCGCGACTTGCTGGCTCGTTCTCGCGAGTCGCCGCAGTGGGAAGAGGTCGCCGGCCGCTGCCTGACGTGTGGCAACTGCACCATGGTGTGCCCAACCTGCTTCTGTACCAGCACCGAAGACGTCAGCGATCTGACCGGCGAACACGCGGAGCGCTGGCAGCAGTGGGCGTCGTGCTATGAACCGGATTTCACCTACATCCACGGCGGCGGCAGCGTCCGCCAGACCGGCGCCTCGCGGTACCGGCATTGGCTGACCCACAAACTCGGCACCTGGCACGATCAGTTCGACATGTCCGGGTGTGTCGGCTGCGGGCGCTGTATTGCCTGGTGTCCCACCGGCATCGACATCACCGAGGAAATGAACAAGATGGCCCGCGATGACTGAAGCGGCGGGCGCCGTCGCACCCGCGCCGCCGATGGCCCCGAACCCGTACCGGGTGCGCAGCCGCGTCGTCGAAAGCCCCGACTCGGCAACCCTGTGCCTGGAACCGCTGGGCGAGGTGCTGCGCGCACCGCAACCCGGAGAGTTCATGATGCTCTACGCATTCGGCGTTGGCGAGGCCGCGATTTCGATCAGCGGCGATCCCACCGTCACCGACGGCTCGATCACGCATACCATCCGCGCGGTCGGTGCGGTCAGCCGTGCCCTGCACGACGCACAACCGGGCGGCATCATCGGTGTCCGGGGTCCCTTCGGCACCACGTGGGGGTTAACGGAAGCCACCGGGCGGGATTTGGTCATGGTGGCAGGGGGCGTGGGTTTGTGCCCGTTGCGTCCGGCGATACTCGGGGCGCTGGCCGAGCGGTCACGCTACGGGAAGGTGACGCTCATCGTGGGCGCCCGCTCGCGGGCCGACTTCGTCTTCGCCGCTCAGCTCGAAAAGTGGTCGCACGAGCCGCAGATCGAATTGCACTTGATCGTCGACGCCAAGACGCCGGGGTGGAGCGGCGAAGTCGGCCTGGTGACCGAGCCCCTGGGGCGGCTCGTCCTGGATCCCGATCGCACCAGCGCATTCCTGTGTGGCCCCGAGCCGATGCTGCGCTTCGGCGCGGAGGCCTTGCTTGCGAAAGGCGTTGCGGCCGAGCATATCCGGGTATCGCTGGAGCGCAACATGCAGTGCGGAGTCGGTATGTGCGGGCACTGTCAGCTGGGGCCACTGCTGCTGTGCCGCGACGGCCCCGTGGTCGGCTACGACGTCGCCGGCCCGCTGCTACGGGTGAAGGAGCTTTGATGAGCAGGCCCACCCTGGCCGTTTGGAAGTTCGCCTCCTGCGACGGGTGTCAACTGACCCTGCTGGACTGCGAAGACGAGCTGCTCACTCTGGCCGACCAGGTGCAGATCGCCAACTTCGCCGAGGCCTCCAGCGCCATCGTCGCCGGTCCCTACGACGTATCGCTGGTCGAGGGCTCCATCACCACTCGTCACGATGAGCAACGCATTCAAGAGATCCGCCAGCTTTCAAAGGTTCTGGTCACCATCGGGGCATGCGCCACGGCCGGGGGAGTGCAGGCGCTGCGCAACTTCGCCGACATCGCCGAGTTCGCCTCCGTCGTCTACGCCAAGCCCGAATACGTCGACACGCTGGCCACGTCCACGCCGGCATCGGCGCACGTCAAGGTCGATTACCAGTTGCCGGGCTGCCCGATCGACCGCGGCCAGCTGCTCGACACCCTGGCGGCCCTGCTGATCGGACGCAAGCCGCGGTTGCCGGCCAAGACGGTGTGCACCGAGTGCAAGCTCCGCGGGGTGACGTGCGTCGTTGTTGCCGAAGGGATTCCGTGTCTGGGACCGGTCACCCACGCCGGCTGCGGGGCGTTGTGCCCCAGCCATCATCGTGGTTGCTACGGGTGTTTCGGTCCGTCCGCGGCGCCGCGAACCGCGACGCTGATCCCGTTGCTGCGCCGCGACGGCATGTCCGACGGTGACGTCGACCGGGTGTTCTCGACGTTCAACGTCGCCACGTTCACCGCCGAACGGGACCGGCCGTGAATCCGGCCGATCGCACGTTGAGCGTCGGCGCGTTGACCCGGGTGGAAGGTGAAGGCGCCCTTCACGTCAGTGTGCACGACGGGGCGCTGCACAGCGTGCAGCTCAACATCTATGAGCCGCCCCGGTTCTTCGAAGCGTTCCTGCGCGGACGCGCCCACACCGAGCCCCCCGACCTGACGGCGCGCGTCTGTGGTATCTGCCCCGTTGCCTATCAGGTCAGCGCCTGCAATGCGATCGAAGACGCCTGCGGGGTCCGGGTGGACGAGGAGCTCGTCGCGTTGCGACGGTTGTTGTACTGCGGCGAATGGATCAACAGTCACGCGCTGCACATCTACTTGTTGCATGCACCGGACTTCCTCGGCTACCCCGACATCATCGGCATGGCGCGCGACCATCGGGAGATCGTCGAGCGGGGGCTGTCGCTGAAGAAGGCGGGCAACCGGCTGATGGAATTCGTCGGCGGTCGGGCCATCCACCCCGTCAATGTACGTCTGGGCGGATTCTATTCCGTTCCAACACGTTCGGACTTCGGGCCGATCGAAGAACAGTTGCGTCGCGCGCTGGACGACGCCGTGGCGACGGTCGAGTGGGTATCGGGATTCGAGTTTCCCGACCTTGAGCTCGAGCACGAGTTCTTGGCGCTTACGGCGTCGGGCACGTATCCGATCGAGAACGGCTCCATCGCGCGCAGCGCCGGCCCCGTTTTTCCGGTGGCCGACTTCACCGACCACGTCGCCGAATCGCAGCTGCCCTACTCCACCGCCCTGCACGCGACACTCGATGGCGGCCGCTACCTGGCCGGGCCGCTGGCCCGGTACTCGCTGAACGCACCGGCGCTGTCACCGATCGCCGCTCAAGCGGCCGCCCGGTCCGGGTTGTCAGGCGAATGCCGAAACCCGTTCCGCAGCATCGTCGTCCGTGCCGTCGAAGTGGTCTATGCGATCGAAGAGTCACTGCGCATCATCGGCGACTACCAGCGTCCGTCGCGCCCGTTCGTTGACGTTCCGGCTCGCGCCGGTGTCGGTCACGGGGTCAGCGAGGCGCCCCGCGGCCTGTTGTATCACCGATACCGGATCGACGAAGAGGGGCTGGTATCCGCCGCGACGATCATTCCACCGACCTCGCAGAATCAGGGCGCGATCGAATCCGACTTGGCCCGACTGGTTTCCGGCAACCTTTCACTCGACGACGGCGCGCTGACCGAGCTGTGTGAACAGCTGATCCGCAGCTACGACCCATGCATCTCATGCTCGGCCCACTTCTTGACGCTGACCGTGCAGCGCGGATGATCGAGGATGCCGGCACGGTTGCCGGCCGTGTTGCGGTTATAGGTCTCGGCAACCGCTACCGGCGCGACGACGGCGTCGGCGTCGTCGCTGCGATCGCAATGGACCATCTCGCGTGGCCGAATGTCGTGGTGACAGCCGGCATTGCGGAGCCGATAGGCCTTCTCGAGGCGTGGACGGGTGCCAGGCTGGCCGTGATCATCGATGCGGCGGTTGCCGCCCCGGCGGACCCGGGTCGCATCCATCGCTATCGCTTGGATGAAGTGCCCTCCCAATCCGAGGGGTTGAGCTCGCACAGCGTCGATATCGGCCGCACCCATGCACTGGCTCGCGCGCTTGGGCGGGTACCCGACGAGGTTGTGGTGTTCGCCGTCGAGGCGGCGGATACCGGCTCTGGCGACGGGCTGACCCCGCGGGTCGCCCGAGCCGTACCGGTGCTGGTCGGTATGGTGGCCGCCGAGATCAACCGCTTTCGGTCAGCGAAGCGATCGCAGCACGCAGGTTCTGGGTGACCTCCGCGGCGATGATGATGAGGGCCGGCTCGCCGGTCACCTCGACCAGGATGCCGGGATCCATCGCCTCAACGATCACGGTGCCCGGGTCACCCGGGTCGGCGCGCACCAACATGTTGCACGGCAGCAGCAGCCCGATCTCCCGATCCACACTGATAGCTCGATGCGCCAGAGCCGCATTGCAGGCACCGAGGATCAGGTAATCCTCCATATCCACGCCGAGCTGAGCCTGCAGTTTCGCGCTGACGTCGATTTCGGTCAACAAGCCGAATCCCTGCTGTTCAAGGGCTTCTCGAGTGCGGGCCACCGCGTCGTCGAACCGGGTTGTCAATCTGGTTGATAGTCCCGCGCTCATCGCGATGCGCCATCCGTCAAGATATCAGCCCGGTTCCCCGCGCCGCTGCTGGAAGATCGATGTGCTTGCCGCAGTTCGGGCAGAACTGTTCGCTCGGATGATGCTGCGCTCCGCAATGCGCGCAGAAGTGCGGCTCGCCGGCCGCCGACTCATGCCTGGGCATCAGCCGAAGCGGTTGTACGTCGGGTGCCGCAGGGCTGGGACGATGCCTCTTGAGCCCCAAGAAGGTCAGGCCAGCCCCAAGTCCGATCACCGACACGACGCTGATGACGATGTACCACAACAGGTTTACGCCGCTCAGCGACGAGGCGTCCCCGTATTGCTGGCGAAGATTGGCCGCGGTGGTCTTGAGATCGTCGAGGCCGGGATAGCCGGGCGCCATCGCCAGAGTCTGGTCGAACTCGTCGATCGCATCCGTGTAGTGACCCGCATAGAAGTCGGTCAGCCCTTTGCGATAGAAGCGGTCGGCGGGTCCGAGCATCGGCTTGACGCCCTTGCCGGCCAATATCGCAGCGATGCCGTCGGCGGGCGTGATGAAGTTGAACGGCTGAGTTTCGCCGACGGGGGCGAAGCTGTTGACGCCGATCACCTTGCCGTTGAGCCCGATTGCCGGGCCACCGCTCATGCCGTCCGTCATTGCGGCGTCGATCTCGTACGCGGGATTCGGCCCCGCGACTGACTTCTTGCTGACCTTGCCGCTCTTGTAGGTGGGGTCTAGCGAAGGGCCGGTGATGTTTTGGGTGCTCTCGGGGAAGCCCACCGCAAGGATGGGCGTACCGATGGTGACGTCGGCGTCGGTAGCGAGTTCGGATGAGGCAAGGTTGCGCTTGGCGATCTTGAGCAGAGCGGAGTCGCCCTTCCCCGTGGGCCGGAAATCGACGACGTTGGCGGCCACCTTGTCGGCGAGTTTGGCCCCGGTGCCGGACAGCAGCGCGATACTGACGTGGGGCCCTTGGCCGGGCGAATCCCCTTCCACCTTCGCGTTCTTTTGCAGCCACTCCAACGTGGTTGCCGGATCGCTCGACTCGGGTGCATTGGGAAACTCGTTTTGGTATTCGACGGCGGCCCGCTTGAGTATCAGCAGCGTGGCGCTCGCCGGGTCGACGCAGTGACCTGACGTCGCCACCCACCCGTCGGGGTTGACGACGAAAGCCGTGCAGTGCCAGGTGGCCAGGAATGGCATGCTGGAACCTCGCCCGAATTGGGACAGGACCTCACCACTGGGCAGCCGGACCACGCCGTAGCCTTCGCCGGCGAGATACATGATGGACGGCCGGATCAGAGCCGCCGCCCGTTCCTCGGGCTTGGCTTGCGGACGCCCGCTTTCGGCGGCTGCCATGCCCGGCGGGCCGGCCCACAGCATGAGCGCGGCCGCTGACACTGCGATCAGCGCGCGGGCTGGCTTACGGGCAGCTATCCCAGTCACGTCAGGCGCCGCCGGCCATGGGGTCGACTCGACTGGGAGGGGCGCGCCGTCGATGACGGATGACGGCGCATCGCCTCAACGAGCTCAGCTGCATGTCGTTGGGCCGAAATCCAAGCCGGATGCAACTCGAGGATGATTACCTCCGCGCCGACAACGGATGCCGCGGTGCTTCGCCCCGTTACGGGAACTGTCGCAGTCACAACCCTTATTTGACCGGTTCGCCGGGCAAGTCGATAGGGACCGAAGTCCCGACCGCGAAGGACCTCCGTTTGTCCGTCGGTCCCGACGTTCACCGGGGGTGATCCGCGAAAGTGACCAAGGCCCCGGGCCGCCGTGCCTTTGCGCCCTTACCGGGCCGCGCGTCCCTGCGCCAGCATGGGAGCCGTCTGAGCCACATTCGCAAAGGAGTTGGCCATGAGGTCGCTTATCGTGTGCGCTTCGAGATCACACGGCAACAGCCGCCTGGTAGCCGATCGGATGGCCCGGGTGCTGGATGCCGAGGTCGTCACACCCGAGTCGGTCGGGCCCGACATCGTTGACGACTACGACCTCGTCGGTTTTGGTTCCGGCATCTACTACATGATGGCGGATGCGAGGCTGCGGAAATTGATCCGTGAACTCCCGGCCGCCGGGCACCATACCGCCGCGTTCACGTTCTTTACCAGTGGCGCACGCGAGATTCCGTTGTTGGGTTACCACAGACCGGTTCGGGAAAAGCTCGAACAAAAGGGCATCGAGGTGATCGGATCGTTCTCGTGCCGAGGGTTCGACACGGTTGGGCCGTTCGGATTCATCGGCGGAATCAATAGAGGGCGGCCCAACGAGCACGACCTCGACCGGGCTGCCGCATTCGCCGCTCGGATTCGCAAACGGGCGGCGAGCTCTCAGGCGGCTTCGTAACGACGGCGGGGGTGTGCATTTCGCCTCGGCCCAGTGATCGGCGAGCCCTGGCCGGCTAGGGCACCTCACAGCGGTGCGCGGGCACATCGGCGCGCTTACCAAGGACCAAGGACCCTCGCAGGCGTCGGGGCGCTCCGCGCACACTGACGCCATGGCCACCATGACTAAACGGATCACCCAGACCACCGCGTTATTGGCCGTTCTCTATGGCGCGCGCAGGTACTACCGCAATTGGGGCGCAACCAAGGCGGAGTCGCGGATGCGCTTTCCCGGCGACACCTTGGTGAAGGATCCGGCGGTCCAGACGACCGAGGCGGTCGATATCGACGCGACCGCTTCCGCGGTCTGGTCCTGCCTAGTGCAGATGGGCCGGGATCGGGGTGAACGCTACGGCTTCGAGGAATCGAGAAATCCTGCGGGGCATGCTGATAACAACAGTCTGCGGGTGGGCGATGTGATCCGCGTGGCTCCCGAAGGCTGGATGGGGCTAGCCGAAGGGGTGACGTTGCGCGTCGCGGAGATCGTGCCCGAAAAACACGTCGTGCTCAGTGCGATGCGATCCGAGCCACGCTGGAATGGGGTCTTGTCATTTCACCTCCAGCCGCACTGGGAGGATCGTGTCCGACTCCTGGCGCGGGCCCGAATCGGCTTGCGCTATCCGGGCGAAGTGTTCGTCATGGAACTGGCCAGGCCGTGGATAGCGCTCGGGACACGTGCGTTGTTGCTGGCGATCAAGCGGCGGGCGGAGCGCCTCAACTCGACAGAGCCGGTCCGCTCGTCAGTCGAAACAAGCTGACGTTTCCAGGCCGAACGACCCTAGTGCCTTCGGGTGGCGACTGCCTATTTTCGATAGCAGACGTAGACCCGCAATCCGGGAGGACACGATGACCACCGCACGCGACATCATGAACGCCGGTGTGGCGCCGGCGGCCATTCTCGCCTAGTTGCGTGGGCGGATCGGACGATGACGAAACCCATCCTGGTAGGAATCGACGGTTCGCCGGCGGCGACCGCGGCCGCGCTGTGGGGTATCGACGAGGCGATCACCCGCGACGTGCCGCTGCGTCTCATCTCCGTTGTCAGGTCGACGCATGAATCCCCGGAAGACTACGAGCGTGACATCGCACACGCCGAGAAGTCGCTCCTGCAAGCACGGTTCGCAGTCGAGGCCACCGGGAAGACGGTCGCGGTCGAAACCGGTGTGCCGCGCGGCCCCGCCGATGCGGTGCTCTTGGAGGCATCCTCGGACGCCGAGATGGTCTGCATAGGTTGCGTGGGCATCGGACGCTATGCGCGTGCGATCGTGGGCTCGACGGCGACGGAGCTCGCCGAGAACGCGCATTGCCCGGTCGCGGTCTTGCGGACCGAATCCGACCGGCCCCCACCGGAAATCAATTGGATCGTGGTCCGGATGACGGACGCGCCCGGCAACGACGCCGTCGTGAATTATGCTGCCGCGGAGGCAAAACTGCGCAGGGCCCCCATGCTTGTCCTCGGTGGCCGGCCCGAGGAACTCACCGAGCATGCCGACGGGGCATTCGAACGCCGGGTAGCCGAATGGCGGCAGCACTCTCCCGAGGTCCGGGTGTACCCGATCACCACGAAGGATGCCATCGCCAGCTACCTGAGCGCCAACGACGAGCGAGTTCAGCTCGCGGTGATCGGCGGCGACGAGGCGGGGCAGCTGGCCCGACTGGTTGGGCCGCAAGGACATCCGCTGTTCCGCCACCCCGAATGCTCGGTGCTCGTCGTGCGCTAGAGGGCGCCGTGAAGATCAGTCCCAGAAGCCGATGTTGCTGCCGTTGGAGTTCGTGCCGCGCCCGCGCCAGACGAGGCCGGGTAGCCTCAGGATCACTCCACCGGCACACCGAAACGGAACCGGCGGCCGGTGACGACCTCGGGGATGATCCGTACGTAGTGCGACTTCTCCGAGGAGGTCCAGGGCAGGACCTGGGCGCGCTCGGCCTCCTCGATGTCCTCGTTGGTACGAAGGGAGCGTGCGGCGCCCTTGATGATCACGCTCCATCCCTCGGCGACGTTGTGGTCGTCCACCTCGAACAGCACCCGGTTGTTTATCGCGGTGCTGACCAACTTGGTGCCCTCCGCGGTGCGAAACAGCACGGTGTGGCGCTGGACGACGTAATTGACCGGGAAAATCTCGGGTTGACCATCAACGCTGGTGACCAGGCGCCCCAGCGTCACACCCGCCAATAGATCCCAGCACTGGTTCACCGGCAGGATGGAAACCCCATTATCGAGCAGCGACATCAGTCATCCCCTTCATCGACAGCACCACACACTTGATGGTATTGCGGAGGCGGACCGGGAGCGTCGGCCGAAAGTCCCGCAGGGCGGGGACCAAAGTGGTTTACCACTTATCCGGTCGTGCCCGGTTTGCCTACCGGATCTGCAGCACATCGTCCAACCGCCGCCGCGGAGTTGCCGGTGGAAGTTGCTCCATCGGCGGCGCGATCCCCACGCGGACCAGCACTTGCGGCTCGCCGCGCCGGCCGATGATTTCGCGCACGATGTCACGGCTCTCGTCCAGTTCGATCAGGTGGGTGAGCGTACAGGTCGCCATCCCGGCCACCGTGCATTCGAGCAACACCGTCGACAACACTTCGCCGCAGCGCAACACGTCCGCCCGGGCGTCCTCGGGCGTCGACAGGACGAGGATTTTCGCCCAATCAACCTTGACCTCGCCGCGCCGGTCCGCATGGCTCCTGATCGGGAAGCTGCGGGCAACGTCGACCCGCCAGCTCTCCTTTTCGGAGGCCAGCGCGGTTGGTGGCATCCCTTCGGCCAATACGAACGACGAAGTCCACCAGTCGAGTTCGGCGTGATAGTACGCGTCGTCACGGCGAAGCTGCTCGGTCAGTTGCGACGCATCCACCAGGAGCGGTCGCACGTCATCGGGGAGCACGTCCAGGGTGACCAGGGTGTCGTCGAATGTGCCACGCAGGGTGGATTCGAAGAGGTCCCAATACGTGGGGCTTCCCAACGGTAGCCGGTCGGTGCGGCGCTGCAGGATCGCCTCGGCGCGGCGGTGCTGGGCTTCGGTGACGCGCTCGAGCGGGCTGAAGGTGACCGACGCCAGCTGGTCGGGGTCACGCGAAACGGGAAACCGCTCGACCTTCGGTTCCCAGCCCGCGGCGGTCATGGCGACGCAGAGGTGGTCCAGGACGGCGCCGCAGCTCAGGATCACTTCTCGGCCGGAATAGTCGGTGGCGGGTGTCGCCCGGTGACGGTCGACGAACAGGCCCAGGGCACCGTCCTCGGCCACCCAGCGCCAGGGCTGACTGTTGTGCACCGAAGGGGCGCGGCAGGCGAGCAGCACCGCCCTTTCGAGCACGTCGATGTCCGGCGTCTTGCCCACCGTGCCAGCCATGGTGCAAACCCCCTATTGAGTACGCTTCGAAAGTTGCTGCGCGCGTTGCACTTCGCGGCTCAGACTTTGGACGCGTTCGCTTCCACGTAGCCGACCACGTCGGCCAGCGTCCGCAGCGATGCGTAATCCGACTCCGGGATGTCGACACGCAGTCGCTTGTGGATACCACGCAGAAAGCTCAGCCAGTCCATGGAATCCAGGTCGACTTGGTCGCGCAGCAGGACGTCGTCGCGAATGTCTTCGGGGTCGATTTCGGGGGCTATGGTCGTCAGCACCGACAGCACGACGGCACGAGTGTCTTCATTGGTCATTGCGCATCACTTTTCTAGGAGGTCGGGCTGCTGGAGCAGCTCGTTGATCGCGGCGAGGAACAGCGCGCCCCGGTGCCCGTCGCTGGCGCGGTGATCGGCGGCGAGCGTGGCCTGCACGGTGGTGACGACCCGGATCCCGCCGTCGATGACGCAGACCCGCTCGGCCGGCTGGCCGAAACCGACGATCGCGACCTGCGGCGGGTAGATGACGCCGAAGACCGCATCGACGCCCTGGTCGCCGAGGTTGGTGACGGTGATGGTCGGGTCCGACATCTCCGAACTCCGCAGCGAGAAGGACCGGGCCCGCGCCACCAGATCGGTGAGGTCGTCCATCAATTCGTCCAGTTTCTTCTCCGCAACGTCATGGATCGCCGGCGCGACCAGACCGCCGCCGCGCAGCGATATCCCGACACCGACATGAACTCCAGGGGCGGGCTCGAACCCGTCTTCCCGCCAGAATCCGTTGAACTCGCCGAACCGTTGCGCGGCGACGGCGACGGCCTTCAACAACAAGACGGCCGGCAGGACCCTTTCGTCGATGGACCGCTGCGCATTCCTCGTCGTCAGCCAGGACAGCGACTTTTCCAGCATGATTTCTTCGGCGAGGTAGTAGTGCGGGATCTCCCGCTTCGACCGGCTCATCGCCGCGGCGATCGACTTTCGCATCTGCGTCGCGCGATCGGCCGCCGTCGGTTTGGCCGCCGGCTGTGCGACCGGTTGTGCGACCGGTTGTGCGACCGGCATAGCCGCGGCGGCATGCTCGACGTCGTTGATCGTGACGGCGCCCTGTGGGCCGGTGCCGCTTACCGCGTCGAGATCAACGCGCAGCGACTGGGCCAACCGCCGCGCGGCCGGGGACACCCAGCGGCGCCGCCCGGGGGCGGTCGACGGCGTCTTGGGCGTGGCCGGCGCCGTCGGCGGCGCGGTCGCCGGCGTGGTGGCCGCCTTGGCCACCGGCGCTGGCCGGGGTGGTTTCTCCGCCTGCTCGCCGGGTGCCGCCAGGGTGGCCAACGTCGTTCCCACCTGGACGGTTTCACCGACGGGCACGACGAGCTCGTTGATCGTGCCTTCTTGCCAGCATTCGACTTCGACCGCGGCCTTGGTGGTTTCGACGATCGCCACCACCTGGCCGCGAGTCACCTTGTCTCCGGGCTTGACCAGCCATTCGTTCAGGGTGCCTTCATCCATGTCGGAGCCGAGCGAGGGCATCTTGAATTCGATCATGACGGCTCACCGAACAGAGTCTGCACGGCGGCGACGATCTCGGCGGTCTGGGGTAGGGCGGCCTCTTCCAGGTGCTTGGCGTAGGGGATGGGAACTTCGGCGCTGCACACCCGGGCCACCGGGGCGTCGAGGTCGTAGAACGCCCCCTCCATCACCCGCGCCATGACTTCCGCCGCCAGGCTGCCGGTGCGCCAGGCCTCGTCTACCACGACGGCGCGGTGCGTCTTGCGGACGGATTCCAGGATGGTGTCGTCGTCAAGTGGCCGCAACACCCGCAAATCGACCACCTCGCAGTCGATTCCGGTCAGCGACAGCTCGTTGGCGGCGTCGAGCGTCTTCGGCAGACTACCGCCGTAGGTGATCAGGGTGACGTCGCCGCCGCTGCGGCGAACGGCCGCCCGCGAGATATCCTTCGGGCTCAGGACGTCGACGTCGGTTGAGGTGTTGTAGAGCTGAACGTGCTCGAAGATCACCACCGGGTCCGGGTCCGCCAGGGCGGCCGCCAGCATGCCGTACGCATCCTCGACGGTAGCCGGAGCCACCACCTTGATGCCCGGGATGTGGGCGTACCACGGCTCCAGGCTGTGCGAATGCTGGGCGGCGAGTTGGCGGCCGGCACCCGTGGCCATTCGGACCACGATCGGCACGGAGAACTGCCCGCCGGACATATGGCGAAGGGCCGCAGCGGTATTGACGATCTGATCGAGCGACAGCAGGCTGAAGTTCACGGTCATGACTTCGACAATCGGGCGCAGACCGTTCAGCGCCGCGCCGATCCCGATTCCGACGAAGCCCAATTCCGACAGCGGTGTGTCCCGCACGCGGTCGGGGCCGAATTCTTCCAGCAGGCCCTTGGAGGCGGCGTACGTTCCCCCGTACCGTGCGACGTCCTCGCCCATCAGCACGACACGCGGGTCGTCGCGCAGGGCGTCGCGCAGCGCGTCGTGAACGGCGGTTCGATAGCTGGTCTTCATCGCACCGACTCCGGAGTCAGCACGTCGCGTTCGAGGTCCGCCACGTCCTCCCACGTACCGGCCTCGGCGAAGGCCACCGCTTCCTCGATCTCGATGGCGGCCGCATCCTGGATCTCGCGCACGTCGGCCTCGGACAACGCACCGTCGCCCAAGCACTTCTCGGTGTACGCCTGGATCGGGTCGCGCTGGCGCCACCGTTCGACTTCGGCCTTGTCCCGATACAATTCCGGGTCGAACATCGAATGCGCCCGGAACCGGTAGGTGCGGAATTCGATGAAGAATGGGCCGCCGGTGTCGCGGACGTGATCGACACCCTGCTGCGCGGCGGCATGGCACGCCTCGACGTCCATGCCGTCGACGGCCAGCGTGGGCACCCGGTAGGCGGCGGCCTTGACGGTGAGATCGGTCTGCGACTGGGCGCGATCCAACGCGGTTCCCATCGCGTAAAGGTTGTTCTCGCAACAGAACAGCACCGGCAGGTTCCACAGCGCCGCCATGTTCAACGACTCGTGGAACGCGCCCTCGGCCACCGCGCCGTCGCCGAAGTAGCAGGCGGTCACCCGCTTCTGCTGCAGCATGGCGTCGGCCAGTGCGATGCCCACCGCCAGCGGCAGGCCGCCGGCCACGATCGCATTACCCCCGTAGAACCGCCTGGCCGCGTCGAACAGGTGCATCGACCCGCCGCGGCCGCGTGAGCAGCCCTCCTGCTTGCCGAACATCTCGGCCATGATCAAGGTCATCGGGATGCCGCGCAGCAGCGCGTGCGCGTGCTCGCGATAGGTCGCCACCACCGCGTCGTCGTCCGCCAGCGCGCGCAGCGACCCGGCGGCCACAGCTTCCTCACCGACGTAGAGGTGAAGGAATCCGCGGATCTTGGCCGCGCTGTAGAGTTCCGCGCATTTCTCCTCCATGCGGCGGACGCGGACCATGTCCGACAACAGCTCATGGGCCAGTTTCGTGTTGGTCATGACGGCACCCCCTGGGCGTGTTGGGCGGGCTGTCGCTCGATGGTGGAGGTATCACCCTCGGGCAGCCCGAGCTGACGGGCCTTCAGTAGGCGTCGCATGATTTTGCCGCTGCTCGTGTGCGGCAACGCGTCGACGAACTCGATCTCCTTGGGCGCCACCGTCGCCCCGAGCCGTTTGCGCGCGTGGCCCAGCAGTTGCAGGCGCAGGTCTTCGTCGCCCACGACACCGTTTTTCAGGGTGACAAAGGCTTTGACCATTTCGCCGACCGTGGGATCGGGAATCCCGATGACGGCCGCCTCGGCGACCGCGGGGTGGTCGGTCAGCGCGCTTTCCACTTCGAACGGACCGATCAGATGCCCGGCGGACTTGATCACGTCATCCTGGCGCCCGACGAACCAGAAGTAGCCGTCGGCGTCTTTCTTCGCCAGATCGCCGGTCAGGTAAAGGCCGTCCGCGAAGGAGTTTCGGTATCGCTCCTCGGCGTTCAGATAGCCGCGGAACATCGACGGCCAACCGGGCTTGAGCGCGAGCTCCCCCTCGACGCCGGGTTCGTCGATCATCTCGACGGTTCCGTCGTGATGGCGCACGATGAACGCGTCCACCCCGGGCAGCGGGCGCCCCATCGAGCCGGGCTTGATGTCGAACGCGGGCGTGTTGGCGATCATGATGCCGCCCGTCTCGGTCTGCCACCAATTGTCGTGAATCGGTAGGCCCAGCACCCGTTTCCCCCACCAAACCGCTTCCGGGTTGAGCGGTTCGCCCACACTCGCGATGAAACGCAGCCGCGGAAACTGGTATTGCGCGGGCAGTTCCGGCCCCGCCTTGATGAGCATCCGGATGGCGGTCGGAGCGGTGTACCACACCGACACGCCCTGGTCCTGCAGGATGCGGTACCACCGTTGGGCGTCGAAGTCCGCTTCGTCGACGATGGAGGTAACCCCGTGCAGCAGCGGACTGATGATGCCGTAGGACGTGCCCGTCACCCAGCCCGGATCGGCTGTGCACCAATAGATGTCGTCGGGGTGAAGGTCAAGCGCGTACAAGCCGGTGACGTAGTGCATCACGACCGCACCGTGTAC
This sequence comes from uncultured Actinomycetota bacterium, assembly GCA_963820045.1. Lineage (GTDB taxonomy): Bacteria > Actinomycetota > Actinomycetes > Mycobacteriales > Mycobacteriaceae > Mycobacterium. The sequence continues at coordinate 866,708 of CAWFYN010000002.1, read as the reverse complement.
GTGGATGGCCCCTTTGGGCGTACCGGTGGTCCCGCTGGTGAAATGCAGCAAAGCGGGGTCATCGGCGGTGGTGGGCTCGATCGGCGGGTTCTCGTCGGCCGCGTCCACCGATTGCCAGAAGTCGAGCGTGCCCGGCGGCGCGCCGCCGGCCTGGCCGTCATCGACGACGAAGATGTGCCGCACCGACGGCAGCCGATCACGGATCTTGGCGATCTTGCGCTGATAGATCGCCCTCGTTGTCACCAGGACATCGGCTCGCCCGATGTTGACCCGGGTGGCAATCGGTTCGGGCCCGAAGGCCGAGAACAACGGCGAGACCACGCTGCCGTTGCGCAGTGCGCCCAGCATCGCGATGTAGAGCTCAGGGGTGCGGCCCATGAGGGTGAACACGCGATCGCCTTTGTTGATGCCCAACGAGCGCAACGCGCTGCAGAATCGCCTGGAGAGCCGGCCGAGCTCGGCGTAGCTGACGTCGCGGGTGGCGATCTCGCCGTCCCGGGGGCTGTCGGTGACAAACCGCAACGCCGTGCGGGTCGCGGCCGGGCCAGCGGTGGGACCGAGGTGCCGGTCCAGGGCGGCATAGGCGATGTTGCACAGGCCGGGCCCCATGCCCTCGCACAAATCCGGCACATCGGACCAGCGGAACTGTTCGCGCTCGTGCTGGTAGTCCGTGAGGTTGGGCCGAACACGATAGTCAGCGGCTGTCTTGCTGATCACGTCCATAAGAGAGTCCTCGGTTTGCGGGGTCGTGTTCATCGTTTGTTGCGCGGCAAGGCCGCAATAGAGACAAAGGTCATCAGTCGCGCCGGTGGCATCGCGGGTCCAATGACCCGACGCTGGGGACCAAGGACCCTGGCGCGCGGTGCCCGCATGCCTGAGGGTCCAAGTAGGACAGGAGAGGCGAAGGGCAATGACGCCGACGATGGTCGACACCAGGGTGCTCACCAGGGCGGTGGAGCTCGCCTGCCGTGCACCCTCGCTGCACAACAGCCAGCCGTGGCGATGGGTTGCCGGCGGCGCGACAGTCGATCTGTTCGTCGACCCACACCGCATGGTGCCCTCGGCCGACAGCTCGGGTCGCGAGTCGATCATCAGCTGCGGCGCGGTGCTCGACCACTTCCGGGTCGCGATGGCCGCCGAAGGGTGGGGGACCAGCGTCGACGAGTTTCCCAACCCCAACAACCTCGACCACCTGGCCTCGATCGACTTCGACTCGGCCGACTACGTCGCCGCGGCCCGGCGCGACCGCGCCGCGGCGATCCTGCGTCGCAGGACCGACCGGCGCCCGTTCGGCGCGCCCGGGGACTGGGCGTCGTTCGAGCCGGTGCTGCGCAGCGCCGTCGACGGTGACCTGGTCGCCCTCGACGTGCTGGCCGACGACGCGCGGCCACGGCTGGCGGAGGCCGCTCGCCTCAATGAGGCGTTACGCCGCTACGACGACCCCTACCAACACGAGTTGCGTTGGTGGACAACCCCGGGAAGGCACGACGACGGCATACCCGCAGCCGCGCTGGCGAACGAGGCGCGGCCCCGCACCGTCGACGTGAACCGGCAATTTCCCGCCGAGGGCCGCACCCCGGCGGGTTCGGAGGGCGTGCGCGATCACGCGGAGGTCGTGGTCCTGTCCACGGCGGGCGACACCCGCGCGGACGCGTTCCGGTGCGGCCAGGCGCTTTCTGCGATCCTGCTGGAGTGCACCATGGCGGGCCTGGCGACCTGCACCGTGACGCACGTGACGGAATTGCAAGCCAGTCGCGACATGATTCGGGAGCTCATACCCGACGCCGAAGCGGTACCCCAGGTCTTGATTCGGGTCGGCACCGTGGGCAAGGGCGCACTCGAACCGACGCCGCGGCGGGCCACGCGCGATGTCTTGGAGATGCGTCGCTAGCGAGTCCGGTTGTGCCTCAATACCTTGCAAAGGGAGACGATAGTGAATGCCGATGAAGGAGACTGGCTCGTCATCAAGAGCGGCACGGTCGGACGCGCGGATCTGCGCGGGCTGATCACCTTGGTGCGTTCGCCGGATGGTGAACCGCCCTACCGGGTTCGGTGGCTGGCCACCGGGGAGGAGGCGACCGTGTACCCCGGCCCCGACGCGATAATCGTCACGGCCGCGGAGCAGAAGGCCGCCGACGAGCGAGCGCGATCGCGGTTCACCGCGGTGCAAGCCGCCATACGGCAGCACGCCGGGGGCGGGTAAGCAGCCAAATGCCTTCCACCACAGACGGATGTTCATCAATGACCGACTCCGACGTCGATGAGCTCGCGTTCGGTTTCCTGCACTCGCCCTATGCCGGCGACGCCTATGTCGACTGGCGCCTGGACCAGCGTCTCGATGGCTTTCTCCGCCACCGCGGATTGGTCCGTCTGGTGGAAGACGGCGATGCCTACGGCCTCATCCTCAACCGGGTCATGGCCTATATCGGCAAGCTACGCCAAAGAAGCTGAGCCGACGAACGACCCGCGAGCCCGGGACTTCGGCCCCTATCGCCGATCACAGCGAACTGGTCGGATGGATTCGTCAATGGTCACCAGCTTGTGGATCGCGGGTGAAACGCCGGAAACGTACCCGAGCGGCCTTTAACCCTCAGGAGCCAACGAAGAAAATGGAGACGTCAGCCGAGTGGGGCACGGCCCGCGCGCAGATCGTGACGCTGACCATGAACCCGGCGCTCGACATCACGACAAGTGTCGGTGTCGTGCGGCCGACCGATAAATTGCGTTGCTCCGCGACTCGTTACGACCCGGGCGGAGGGGGCATCAACGTCGCCCGGATCGCGCAGGTCCTGGGCGGCTCGGTGTTAGCGGTGTTTCCTGCGGGCGGCTCGCACGGCGGTCTCGTGACGAGTCTGCTCAGCGATGCGGAGGTGCCGTTCCGGCGGATTCCGATCGGTGCGCAAACGCGTGAGAGCTTCACCGTCAACGAGACCAGTACCGGTCAGCAATACCGGTTCGTTCTGCCGGGCCCGCAGCTGACCATCCCGGAGCAGGAGCAATGCCTCGACCAACTGCGGATCGCGGCCGAATCGGCCGGATTCGTTGTGGCGAGCGGCAGCCTGCCACCGGGTGTACCGGCCGACTACTACCAGCGGGTTGCCGATATCTGTCAACAGCTGGGCGTGCCGCTCATTTTGGATACTTCCGGCGGCGGATTGCAGCACATTTCCTCGGGTGTTTTTCTCCTCAAGGCGAGTGTGCGGGAACTACGAGAATGCGTCGGCCGCCGCCTTGCCACCGAGCCCGAGCAATTCGCCGCCGCCCATGAGCTGATCAACCATGGTCGCGCACAGGTTGTGGTGGTGTCCTTGGGTTCTTACGGTGCGCTGCTGGCGACACGCCATAGCAGCCAGCGGTTTTCGGCGGTACCGATGCGAAGCGGGAGCGGCGTCGGCGCGGGCGATGCGATGGTTGCCGCAATCACTGTGGCTCTCGGTCGCGGATGGCCGCTGGCGAAGTCCGTGCGTTTCGGAATCGCCGCCGGCACGGCGATGCTGAGGACACCCGGCACGGCGGCCTGCGAGCGCGCGGATGTGGAGGGGTTGTTCGATCTCATCGCCGAACCCTCGGACGTCGTTGGGCCCAACGGCATCCCGCCTGAGGCCTAACGGCCCCTCCGCGAGGGGCGTGGGCGCAATAACCTGGTAGGTAGCGATGGAAATCAGTCAGGAGCCGACATGACGGATCTGGACTCGAAGTCGGTAGTCGTGGGCATCAACGGCTCGCAAGCCGCGGTGAACGCCGCCAAATGGGTGGTCGACGAGGCGGTGAGTCGGCAGCTGCCCCTTCGGCTCGTCTATGTCATCACCGGCCACGAGACGCCGGGCCGGCCGGGGCCCAGCTCGGAGTGGGAGCTGGAGCGCGCGGAAATGGCGCTGTATCAGGCGGAGTGCGCCCTGCAGGGGGCGCAGAAGCCGGTCGAGGTCGAGACGGCAATCCTTTCGGGAGATCCGGCGCAGGTGCTCGTCGGCCAATCCGAGGACGCGGCCCTGGTTTGCGTCGGCACCGCCAGGCGGGGATGGGCCTCCGACGGGCTGTTGGGGCCGACCGCTGCCGGCTTGGTGGCGGGCGCGCACTGTCCGGTCGCGATCATTCGTACCAATCCCGACGGATCGCCGACGGAGCTTGGTGTGATCGCCGTCGTGCTCAACGATGACCCCGACAACGACGAGGTGGTGCACCAAGCCATGGAGGAAGGGCGGCGGCGCCGCGCAACCGTGCGGCAGATCGACCGTCGACTCAACAGCTGGGTCCGCCGATATCCGGATGTCCACGTCCAGACCGTCGCCGCGGGTTCGGGCACGAGGTCCGGCGAAAAGCCCAGTATCGCAATCGAACTGGCGGTGGTGGGCAGTGCCGACGCCAACGAGATGGCCGGGCTGGTCACCCCGAATTGCCATCCGATCGTCGGCTACCCCGATTGCTCGGTGCTTGTGGTCCGCCACTGAGAACGATGACAGCGCCAGCCAGAATCAAGTCGATCGTCGCCGGTATCGATGGTTCCAAGGCGGCGATTCGCGCGGCGCTGTGGGCGGCCGACGAGGCGGTGAGTCGTGACGTCCCGCTGCATCTGCTCCACGCGATCGAGCCTGGGGACAGCCCAGAAGCCGCGGAGATGGTGATCCGCCAGGCGGTTATGGCGACCCAGGCCGCGGGCAAGCCAGTGAAAATCGAGACCGGGATTGTTCACGGGCCGGCGGTCGGGTCGCTGATCGGCTCGTCGGCGTCGGCGGCCATGGTCTGCGTGGGAGCTGTCGGACTACGCCACTTTCAACCGGGCCGGGTCGGCTCCACCGCCGCGGCCCTGGCCATCTCCGCGCGCTGCCCGGTGGCGATCGTCCGCGGCCGCGACGATCACCGCCGCCATCCCGGAGAAAAAACGGTCGTCGAGATCGACGGGTCGCCCGACCCGATTCTGCTGAGCGCCGCCATCGAGGAGGCCCTGCTGCGCGGCGCCGCCCTGCAGGCGGTCATTTCGCGGCGAAGCGGGCCGGCCGAACATGGCGTGTGGGGTAGTGAGGCCGATCGCCGGGCGCTCGCCGACCTCGATCGCCGGCTGGCCCAGTGGAAGCGACGCCATCCGCAGCTGCGGGTCGAATCGGTGGCAATGCACGTCGGCTTGCTCGAATACCTGGCCGGCCCGCGCGGGCCTGTCGGCTTGGTGATCGTCGGTGCCCACAATCGTCAGCACCTGGCCGAACTCGTCGGCCCGGTAGGCAGTGCCGTGATGCAGGACGCCAACTGTTCGCTGTTGATCGTGAATCGGCAACATATGTGAGCTCCCAAGATTGCCAGGTGTGGGATATTGGGCCGAGACGCGGCCGGCAGGAAGGGTTGGTAATGGTCAAGGTTTTCCTGGTCGATGACCATGAAGTCGTCCGGCGCGGTCTTGTCGACCTCCTGGCATCGGATCCCGAGCTCGAAATCGTCGGAGAAGCGGGCTCCGTCTCCGAAGCCAAAGGCGCGGATTCCGGCGCTGCAACCCGACGTCGCCGTGCTTGACGTGCGGCTTCCGGACGGCAACGGAATCGAGCTGTGCCGCGACCTGCTGTCCGGTATCCCGACCTGCGCTGCCTGATGCTGACCTCGTTCACCTCCGACGAAGCGATGCTCGAGGCGATTCTGGCCGGCGCCAGCGGCTACGTCGTCAAGGACATCAAGGGCATGGAGCTGGCCCATGCCATCAAGGAGGTGGGCGCCGGCAAATCCCTGCTGGATAACCGGGCGGCGGCCGCGCTGATGGCAAAGCTCCGCGGCGCGGCGGAGCGCGAAGACCCGCTGTCCGGGCTCACCGACCAGGAGCGAACGCTGCTGGGGCTACTCGGTGAAGGCCTGACCAACAGGCAGATCGCCGCCCGCATGTTCCTCGCCGAGAAGACGGTGAAGAATTACGTGTCGCGGTTGCTGGCCAAACTCGGTATGGAGCGCCGCACCCAGGCGGCCGTGTTCGCGTCGAAGCTGGATCAACGGTCCGGCCATTCGACAGCCGCCGACGGCGACGCCGCCCGACTAGCGGGCTGGCGCCAGACGCTCACGCGATCGACTGCCGACTCTTCGCTTGGGCGCTTGACAACTTGCGCCTAAGCTGATCTTGGGCGTACTGGCATTGCGTCGCGTCCGAGGTCTTGGGAGGTCGGTCGGAATTGACGAGCGACGATAGCGGCTCGGCATTCGCCGGACTCGGCCAGCGCGGGTTGGTCGGCAGGATGCACCAGCAGCTCGACGAGTTGCTGGCGGCCCGCGACCAGATGGAGCAACTGCTGCGGGTCATCGTCGAAATCGGTGCGGGACCTCGACCTCGACGCAACCCTGCACCGGATCATCGTCGCGGCCAGGGAATTGACCTCCGCCACCTACGGCGCCCTGGCCATCCGTGATTCCGAGGGCACCCTGATCTCGTTTGTTCACGAGGGTATGGATGCCGACACGGTGTCCAGTATCGGGCACCTGCCGGTAGGCAAGGGCATGCTGAGCCTGTCGGTGCTGGACGGGCCGGCTTTGCGAATGGACGACCTGACCGCTCATCCGGCCGCCGTCGGGTTTCCCCGAGCACCATCCCCCGATGCGCGCCTTTCTCGCGGTGCCGATCACCATCCGTGCCACCGTGTTCGGCAACCTCTATCTCACCCACGTCGATCCGAAGCGGGTGTTCTCCGAGTCCGACGAGGTCGCCGCCCGCGCGCTGGCGTTCGCCGCCGCGGTCGCCATCGACAACGCGCAGGTATTCGAGCGCGAGCGGACAGCCGCGAAGTGGATGGAGGCCAGCCGCGAAATCACGACCGCGCTGCTGTCCAGCGCCCACCCGCACCTGCGGCCGCTGCAGCTGATCGCCGAAAGTGCCTGTACCCTGACGGACGCCGAGCAGGCGATCGTCCTGGTGCCGGCCGATCCCGACCTGCCCGATGACGAGGTCGACACGCTGGTGGTCTCGGCGGCGGTGGGGGTGCACGCGGCCGAGGTCGTCGGCCAGCGGGTCCCGGTGGACGTTTCCACCAGCGGCGCCGTGTTCCGCTCCGGCGAACCGCTGATCACCGAGAGCTTTCAGTACCCCATTCAGGCATTCACCGATGTCGGGCAGCGCCCGGCCATTCTCATGCCGCTACGCGCCCGCGACGAGGTCGTCGGCGTGATCGCCATCGCCCGCGGCAGCGACCAGCCGCCCTTCGACGAGAGCTATCTCGATTTGGTCAGCGATTTCGCGACGCACGCCGCGATGGCGCTCATGCTCGCGTCGGCTCGCGACGACGCGCGCCAGCTGACCATCCTGGCCGAGCGCGAACGCATCGCCCACGACTTGCACGACCACGTCATCCAGCGGCTTTTCGCCGCCGGCATGAACTTGCAGGGGACGCTGGCGCGGGCGCGCTCGCCGGAGGTGGTCGAGCGGCTCAACCGCACGCTCGACGATCTGCAGACCATCATCGAGGAGATTCGCACGACGATCTTCCAGCTGAAATCCCCGATGGGGAACGGCGACTTTCGGCTTCGGATCCAACAAGTGGTCGCCGACCTGACCGAGGAGCGCGACATCGTGACCACCGTGCGCATGCACGGGCCCATGACCGCCGTCGGCGGTGAGCTTGCCGACCACGCCGAAGCGGTGACCGTAGAGGCCGTCAGCAATGCGCTGCGTCATTCCGGTGGCTCGCGGCTGACCGTCGAGATCAGCGTCGCCGACATGTTCGTCCTCGACATCATCGACGACGGCTGCGGCATACCCGCCGATAATTCGCGTCGCAGCGGCCTGACCAACATGAAACGCCGCGCCGAACAACTGGGCGGTGCCTGCGAGATCTGCAGCCCGCCGGAGGGCGGGACTCAGGTCCACTGGCGCGCTCCACTCATCGATCAGTAGCGATCGCCGCCAACGTGACCAATGGGGGCGACCCTGGGGCCTAACGGCCCTGCCCAACTCGGTCAACCCGGAATAACGTCAGGCATCGTGGGTGATCGATCGGTGGATATCGCGGCCACGGCTCGGCTGCTCGACGGGCGCCTCGTGTCGTTGCGGCCCCTGACCGTCGCCGACGCCGAGGGCGTTTTCGCGCTTCATCAACATCTGTCCGACCATGACCGATACTTTCGTTTCTTCACGGTGCAGCTGTCACCGCTGCACGAGCTCGTCGCCAAGCTCACCGAGCCCGTAGACGGGTTGTACGCTCTCGGCGCCTTTGACGCCGACCGGCTGATCGGGGTGGCGCACTGCATCGTGGCCGACGACCCGCAGGTCGCCGAGATCGCGATCGTGGTCGCCCACGAGGATCATTCGATGGGTGTGGGCACGGCCTTGATCAAGCACCTGGCCCCCATCGCCCGGGCGCACGGAATCGGCCGGTTCATCGCCGACGTCCTCGGCGAGAACCACCTCATGCTCACGGTCTTCTTCGATCTCGGCTGGCCTTGCAGGCCAATCGATTACGGATCGATTCGGCATCTCGAGATCGACCTGCCCGAATTCGACGAGGCGCCTGCCTAGAGGAGCGGAAATGACGGAAGACTTGAAAAAATACGGGATAATGGTGTGTGTCGACGGGTCGGCCGCGTCCGACGCCGCCGTCGCCTGGGGGACGCGTGAGGCCATCATGCGCGATCTTCCCATCACGCTGGTGCACGCCGTTCCGCCCGTCGTGGTCGGCTGGCCGGTGGGCCAACTGTACGCGGACATGCCCGAGTGGCAGCACGACAGCGCGCAACACGTCATCGACCAGGCCCGCAAGACGCTCAACGCCAGCCTGGGCGACTCCGAACCACCCGAAATCCACACCGAGACGGTGTATTCGGCCATCGTCCCGGCGTTGATCGAGGCCTCCAAGAACGCCTGGATGATCGTCGCCGGGACCCAGGGGCTCGGTGCGGTGGGGCGTCTGCTGCTCGGCTCGGTGACAACGGGACTCGTGCACTACGCCCACTGCCCGGTCGCGGTCGTTCACTCCGACGAAGGGGTCACCCCGGACGCGGGCGCGCCGGTGGTGCTGGGCATCGACGGGTCGCCCGCGTCGGAAGCGGCGACCGCCCTGGCCTTCGACGAGGCCGCGCGCCGCGGCGTCGGGCTGGTGGCGCTGCACGTATGGAGCGACGTGGGGGTGTTTCCGATCCTCGGCATGGATTGGCATGACCGCGAGAGGGAAGCGCAAGAGATCCTCGCCGAACGCCTGGCCGGCTGGCAAGAACGCTATCCCGACGTGCGTGTCGAGCGAAAACTTTTCTGCGACAAGCCCTCCGAGTGGCTGTTGAAGGAATCCGAGCGCGCTCAACTGGTGGTGGTCGGCAGCCGCGGCCGTGGTGGATTCCCCGGGATGTTGCTCGGCTCGGTGAGTTCCGCCGTCGCGCAGTCGGCGCCGGTGCCCGTGCTGGTTGTCCGCTGACGATGAGAACCCATGCCCGCGAAGGAGGCTTCCGATGATCGAACTGCTGCCGGACATGCCGGAGAAAGTGATCGGCATCCGCGTGTCGGGCCGCCTGCGCGGTGACGAGCTGCGCGACGTCAAGCCCGACATCAACCAGGTGCTGCAGACGGGCGAGGTCAGGATCGTCGAGGTCATCGCGTCCGATTACGAGGGATTCGGGCCCGGCGGATTCCTCGAGGATCTCAAGCTGGGCTTCGGGACCGTCCTGCCGCACCATTCGGCGTTCAAGCGGATCGCGGTGGTCTCCGACAAGGACTGGGTCGCCCCCGTCCTGCACGCCCTGGCCTGGATGGTCCCCGGCGAGATCGCCGTGTTCGGGCTTGCCGAGCTTGACCGCGCCAAGGAGTGGGCGGCCGGATAGCCCGCCGTCAGTCGCGCACGACGAGCACCGAGCATCCCGGGTTTCCGCCCGGATGCACGGTGATCGGCCCGACCATGCGGGCGACCTTGCCGGCGTCGTCGCTGCTCACCACCGCGAGTTGGACGGGTTCGGTTGTGTGCGTGAGGAAGTCGGCCGCCCCGCGCCTCGCCGCGGCCGGTTGGACGTGCACCTCGCGGTGCCGCGACACCCAGGGCCCGAGCCGATGATTCAGCTGGCTGTAGGGAATTTCACCGAGGCCCCACCGCCAGACTCCCATCGCCAGGATCGGGGCTTTCCGTAGGCGCGCCTCGCGGAAGCCATGTTCGAGTACCGCGTCGTTGGCGGGCGATTCCTCGACGGCAACGGCAACATATCCGCCATCCGATGTGGCGGCGTCGTGGCTGCTGCGAATGATGGCCACCGGGCAATGCGCCTTGTCGGCCACGGTGCCAGCGGTCGAGCCGAGGACCTTGCGGGCCACCCAGCCCATTCCCACTGAGCCCACGCAAACCATTGCGGCGTTCCGGGATTCGTCGATCAACACCCTCTCCGACGAACCCCGCACGATGTCGCATTCGACTTTCACCGGCTTACCCATGGCCTGAAGCGCCGCATCGGCGGCGCGTAGGGACGCTTGGGCGTATCCGATATCCAAGCTGTCGTCGCCCGGTGCGTCCGCGCGCCGCTGCGGGATGGCGTGGATCAGCCGTACCGGGATGTTGCGGCTGATGGCCTCGTCGGTGGCCCACTTGGCCGCATTGATGGCGGCGTCCGAGCCGTCGATACCCACCACGATCCGCTGTGACGACCGCGGATTGTTCATCGATTCCTCCTGCTGACCGGCTGACCGGGGCGCCCGGAAGCCGTTACTGGTCACGCTATGGGGAGGGTGGTTGACTCGGCAGGGTCCTTCGACCCCGGCTCCCGGGCATTGGTCACCTGGCTTCAGGCCACCTCCACGGTGCACCCGGGTAGCAGGTGCTGCACGCGGCCGCGGCATTCCACCGCGATCGATGCGGTGTTCCCGGCCTCGGAGGCCAGCTCGCCCCCGCCCGCTGACCCGGAGGTGCAGCCGCTGGCCGCGATATACGAACGGGAACTCGATGGGGTCCAACGCTTTTGGCCATTGCGGGCTGAGGATCAGCGGTAGTCGCGGGTTTCCAGTCCGGTGAAACAGTGACGGGCCATTCGGTCACCTCTGTGACGACGCCACAGCGCCGGCACCCGTCAAGCCCCACCGGCGCAGGGGGCCTCATGACCATGCGGTTGGTGACTAAAGCCTCATGATCGACGGCCGTTCGCGCCATAGCGTTTTGGGTGACGGAGGGAGAAGACCATGTCCACACTGGCAAACCGCCATGGCATCGTCGTCGGAATCGACGGATCGCCGGCCTCGAACGCCGCCATCTGTTGGGCGGCCCGTGACGCGGCGATGCGACACGTCACGCTGACTGTGGTCCACATGGTGAACGCGACCGTGCCGATGTATCCGGCCCTCCCGCTGTCGACGGGCGTCGCGGTGTGGCAGGAAGAGCAAGGCCGAGAGGCCCTCGAGCAGGCGGTCAAGATCGCCGAAGACGCCGTCACCACGGACCGCAAGATCGACGTCCGAAGCGAGCTGAGGTGCGCACCGCCGGTGCCCACCCTGGTCGAAATGTCCAAAGAGGCCGAGATGGTCGTCGTCGGCAGCAACGGGCGCGGGGCGCTGGGCAGGCTGCTGCTGGGTTCGGTGAGCAGCGCGGTGGTCCGCAGCGCGCGCTGCCCGGTCGCGGTCATCCGCGACGAAGACCCGCTGATGGAGCATCCCCAGCATGCCCCGGTGCTCGTTGGCATCGACGGCTCATCCGCCTCGGAGGTCGCGGTCGGGGTTGCCTTCGACGAAGCCTCGCGGCGCGGTGTCGAGCTGACGGCGCTGCACGCATGGAGCGACGTCGACATCTTCGAACTCCCTGGGGTGGATTGGTCCGCGGTGCGCTCGGAAGCAGAGCGGAGTCTGGCCGAACAACTGGCGGGCTGGCAGGAACGCTATCCCGACGTCACCGTGCACCGGGTCGTCGTCGCCGACCGGCCGGCCCGGCAGCTCATCGAACAGTCGGAATCCGCCCAACTCGTCGTCGTGGGCAGCCACGGCCGGGGCGGCCTGTCCGGGGTGTTGCTGGGTTCGGTCAGCAACGCCGTCGTCCACTCGGTCCGCATGCCCGTCATCGTGGCCCGGCCGTCGTAGAGCCGCGCCGCGCCATGCCCACAGCGACAGCCACCGCACCAGCGATGAAGACCGCCGTGTCCTACCTCGACATGCACGAAACCCACACCGGTGTCGTCGTATTGGCCGGAGACCGGGCATACAAGGCGAAAAAGGCCGTGCGTACCGACTTCCTCGATTTTCGCGCACCGGAGCAACGGGAACGCGCGTGCCACCGGGAAGTCGAGCTGAACAGCCGGCTGTCGCCCGACAGTTACCTCGGGGTAGCGCATCTTAGCGATCCGACCGGCGGGCCGCCCGAACCCGTCATCGTCATGCGGCGCTACCACGACGAAGACCGGTTGGCGTCCATGGCCTTCCGCGGTCCCGACGAGTCCGTTCGCGGCGCGTTGGATGCCATCGCCGGCCTGCTGGCGCACTTTCACCGCCACGCCCAGCGGAGCCGGGTCATCAGCGCCCAGGGCGAGACGGCAGCGGTCGAGCGCCGCTGGCGCGACAACCTGTCGGAACTCCGGCGCTACGCGGACGCATCGACGCCGGGAGTGGCTTCCGAAACTGTGTCGCGGATCGAGCGCCTGGTCGCCGAATTCATCGCGGGCCGTGCGCCCCTGCTCGAGAGCCGCATCGCGCAAGGACGCATCGTCGACGGCCACGGCGATCTCCTCGCCGACGACATCTTCTGGGTGGACGGGACACCGGCGCTGCTCGACTGTCTTGGAGTTCGACGACGAACTTCGCTACGTGGATTGCATCGATGACGCGGCCTTCCTCGCAATGGATCTCGAGTTCCTCGGACGCAAAGACCTCGCCGGGTACTTCCTCGAGCGTTACGCCGAACACTCGGAAGACTCGGCCCCGTCCTCGCTGCGCGAGTTCTACATCGCCTATCGCGCCGTGGTCAGGGCGAAGGTGGATTGCGTTCGCCTGTCCCAGGGCAAGCGCGCGGGGGCCCAGGACGCGGCCCGCCACCTCGCCATCGCAACCGGGCACCTGGAAAGTGGCGCGGTCCGCCTGGCGCTCGTCGGTGGAAACCCGGGTACCGGCAAGTCGACCGTCGCGCGCGCTCTCGCCGAACGCGTTGGTGCGCAGGTTATCTCGACCGACGACATGCGCCGGGAGCTGCGCGACACGGGCGCCATCGCCGGGGATCCGGGCGTCCTCGATGCCGGGCTGTACAGCGCCGACAATGTGGCGGCGGTTTACAAGTCGGTCCTGCACCGGGCGCGCCCGTTGTTGAGCGGCGGGCAATCGGTGATTTTGGACGGCACCTGGCGGGACCCGGACGCGCGGGCGCTGGCGCGCCGCCTCGCGGCGGAAACCCATTCGGAGATGGTCGAATTCATGTGCTCGGCGACGACCGGCCTGGCCGCCGGCCGAATCGCGGCCAGGCGTCCGGGCAATTCGGAGGTGACCCCCGAGATCGCCGCCGTGTTAGCAGCCCGGCGTGCGGGTTGGGACGGCGCGCACGTCCTCGACACCTCGGCTAGGCCCGGGAATGCGGTACGAGAGGCCCGCGATGTCTGGCAGCACTCAAAGCTGGGCGAGAAGGAGTAAGACATGTCAACGGAAACCCTGCTCAACGCCTATGTCAGCGACATATCGGCGTGGCGCCTGGGCGACTCCGAGGAAGCCGGCGGTGAGGGCGCCAACATGGGGGAGCCGGTCGCCGCCGGCCTTCCCGTTCCGCCCGCGTTCGTGCTGATGCGCGGCAGCTACCTGGCCGCGATGCGGGCGGGTGGGGTTGATGCCGAACTCGCCGCGCTATCGGCGCACGCGCGTGCGCATGGTTGCGATTGCTGAGCGAGGTGAGTGACATGCCTGTGCCGGCACCGGATTCCGAAGTCATCCGTGACGCGGTGATGCTGGCGAGTCGGGCGCCCTCCCTGCACAACAGCCAGCCCTGGCGGTGGATCGTCGAACGAGCGAGCCTGCAGCTGTGGGCAGATTCTTGCCGGTTGATGCCCGCCACCGATCACGCCGGCCGGGAGCTGACGTTGAGTTGCGGGGCGGTTCTTGATCACCTTCGGGTCGCCATGGCGGCCGCCGGATGGGAGTGCACCACCGAGCGCCTGCCCGATCCATGCCAGCCGTATCACTTGGCAACCCTTCGGTTCCAATCCATGGAGGCCGTGTCGGAGCAGTACCGGCGCCGTGCGGCCGCGATTGGCCGCCGCCGCACCGACCGGCTGCCGTTCGGCGCGCCGGCCGGCTGGCCGGCCTTGCACTCGGCGCTGTGCCGCGCGGTGCAGCCTTTCGACGTGCTGCTGGATGTGGTGCCCGACGACGACCGTCCACGCTTGGCGGAAGAGTCCGCGCTGGTCGAGTCGCTGCGCCGTAACGACACCTCCTATCTGTCCGAGCTGCGCTGGTGGACATCGCCGTTCGAGTCGGACGAGAACCACGTCCCGGAAACCGCGCTGGTGTCCTCCTCGGAGGCCGCCCGCGTTGACATCGCCCGCCAATTTCCCCCGACGGGCGGCGGCCACCGCCGCATGACCATCGACCATGACCGCTCCAAGCTCCTGGTGCTGTCCACCCCGCACGATGATGCCCCGCTAGAACTGTTGCGCTGCGGCGAGGCGCTGTCGGCGGTGCTACTCGAGTGCACCGTGGCCGGCGTGGCCACCTGCACGTTGACCCACATGACCGAGATTGCCGAGAGCCGCGGCATCATCACGCGCATCGTCGGAACGTCCGGGGCGCCACAGCTTTTGATCCGAGTCGGTAGTTCACCGGCGAGTGGCCAACACGTCGAATCCACGTCTCGGCGCCTGGTCACCGAAGTCCTCGAGTTTCGCGAATGAGCGACAGGAGGTGGCAGCGATGGTTCGACATTGGCTGGTGATGGAGACCGCCGCGGACGGCGCCCCGGCCCCGTTCGTCGCCCGGGTGGCCGGTGCCGGTCGGCATCTGCCCGAAACCCACCTCACCACGGACGAATTGATGGCGACGACGCGCCACCGCACCCACATCGACCTGGAACGGTTGACCGGGATCCACGAGCGCCGCGTTTCGGTGGGCGACGACGATTCCTACACCCTCGCCACGTCCGCGGCGCGCAATGCGCTGGCCGTCGCCCAATGGGATCCGGCCTCGCTCGACGTCGTGATCAGCTGCAGCATCACGAAATTCCGCGGCGGCCTCACGCAATGGCTCGAGCCGACGATGAGCGGCGCGGTGGCGCGGACCATCGGGGCGCCCAATGCGATGACCTTCGACGTCTCCAACGCGTGCGCCGGCATGCTCACCGGGGTCACTATTGCCAACAACTGGATCCGGCAAGGCGCCATCGAGCGCGCGCTGGTCGTCAGCGGTGAATACATTTCCCAACTCAGCCATAATGCGGCTCGCCATATCCGCAACATCATGAGCAAAGAACTTGCTTGTCTGACCCTCGGTGACGCCGGCGCGGCGCTCCTGCTGGAGCGCGCCCCGGCCGGATCCGCCGGCATCAGCCTCGCCGGCTTCACCACCGTCGCCGACTACAGCCGGCTCTGCCTGGCCTACCCACAGGGCGACGACCCTGGCGCGCGGATGTTCACCAACTCCCGTGCCATCCAGAAGGCGGCCATCACCGACACCCCGTTGCTGCTGCAGGAAGTCCTTGAGACGGTGGGTATTTCGATCCACGACATCGACCACGTGATCACCCACCAGACTTCCGCCCGCGCCATCCGCAAAGGGATGGCCCGCATGTCGGAGTCCTTCGGCGACATGCCCCGCCACGAGGCGGTGATCACCGTCGATCGGTACGGCAACACCGCGTCGACGACCCACACGGTGGCGCTCGTCGAGGAGCTCGAGGCCGGGCGCATCCAGGCCGGTGAGCGGATCGCATTGTTGGCGCTGGCCTCCGGGCTGGAGATCGGAGTGGTCTTGCTGACCCTGGATGAGGATTTGGTGGGCCGCTATGGGCACAGTGATTGATCGAGTCGACGTCGTGCACTCGCGGTTGCGTGGCCGGCACAGCGCCCTGCACCTCGCCGTCACCGCCGCCAACGACTGCCTGCAGCGCGCTGGGCGCGACGCGTCCGAATTGGATCTGATCGTCAATGCGGGGATCTACCGCGACCGGAATATGGGGGAACCGGCTCTGGCGGCGTTGATCCAGGATGACATCGGCGCCAATCCCGAGGACCCGCACCCCGGCGGTCACGGCACCTTCTCCTTCGACATCGCCAACGGCACCTGCGGCGTGTTGACCGCCTTGCAGATCGTCGACGGTTTTCTGCGGGCGCACAGCATCAACCGCGCGCTCATCGTGGCCAGCGATGCCGATCCGGGCCATGGGCTGAGCGAGCGCTTCCCCTTCTCGGCGTCCGGGGCGGCCGTGTTGTGCGGATGGTCCGATGACGACTACGGCCTGAGCCGCGTGTCGTGGGTGAACACCGACGGAGAAGACGCCGAAGCGCTCACCGCGACAGTAGGTTTCGCCGACTCGCGCAATCTCCTGCGCATCACCGAGTCGGCCGATCTCGACGACCGAATGGCCGCGGCGGCCGCGAAGGCGGCGCGACTTTGCCTGGACGCCCAGGGTGTGGCGTTGTCGGCCGTAGACGTGATCATTGCCGCCCCCGCCCGGCCCGGATTCCGGGCAGAGCTGGGCGATCGCCTCAAAGTGCCGGCGGAGCAAGTGATTATCGCCGACGACGAGCGGATGCACACCGCCGCGCTGGCCGCCGCCTTCGAACGGCAGGTTAGGCGGCTTCCCGCGGGTGCTCGGGTTCTACTCGTGGCCGCCGGTGCCGGCGTCACTGCGGGCGCCGCGCTGTACCGTCAGCCACCCGCCACCCTGGAAGGGATTCGACCATGGAGCAATTGACCACTTTGGACGCCGGTTTCCTGGAGGTCGAGGACTCGGATCCGCATGTGAGCCTGGCGGTCGGCGGCGTGTCAATCGTCCAGGGCCCGGCCCCGGCGTACGAGGAATTCGCCGCCGCGTTCGCCGAACGGGTTGAGTCCATCCCGCGCTGCAGGCAGCTCCTGCGATTCCATCCGCTCGACCTACGGCCGCCCGAATGGGTGGACGACCCGCACTTCGACCTCGCGCGCCACCTGCACCGCATGGCCCTGCCGCATCCCGGCGGCGACACGGAGCTGTTCGAGATGGTCGCCACGCTGATGGAGCGCCGGCTCGACCGGGAGCGCCCGCTCTGGGAGTGCTGGATCATCGAGGGGCTCAGCGACGGCCGGTGGGCGGTGCTGACCAAGATTCACCACTGCATCGCCGACGGCATCGCGACGACGCAGCTGTTGGCGAAGTTCAGCGACGACGCTGACGGCGACACCTTTGCCGCCGATGTCGGCGCCGGGAAGAAGCCGGTCCGGCCGGGGGAGGGGCTGTCCAAGGTCAGCCTCAACCCGTTGAGCTGGGCGAGCGGAATCGGTCGAAGCGCGTTTGGTGCGGCGGCCGCGGCCGAACACGCGGCGATCGGTGTGGCCGAGCTGGCGGCCGGCCTGCTGCGCCCCGGCCCGCAATCATCGCTGAACGGGCCGGTTACCACCATGCGGCGGTACAGCGTGGCCCGCGCCCGGCTGGCAGACATGCACAAGGTCGCCCGAGCCTTCGGAGTGACGCTGAATGACGTTGCACTGGCCGCCATTACCAACAGCTATCGCGCTGTGTTACTGGCGCGCGGGGAAGAACCCGGCCCAGGTTCGCTGCGTACGCTCGTTCCCGTCTCGGTCCGCGCCGTGGACCATTTCAATGTCGCCGGCAACCGGGTCTCGGCGATGCTGCCGCTGCTGCCGGTCGATGAGGCGGACCCGGTGCAGCAACTGAAGCTGGTGCACAACCGGCTCACCCACGCCAAAGCCAGCGGTCAGAGCGAGGGTGGCAGCGCCGTGGTTGTGGCGGCCAAACGCACCCCGTTCGCTCTGTCCGCGTGGACGATTCGCTTGCTTTCGCGGTTGCCCCAACGAGCGGTGGTCGCATTGGCGACCAACGTCCCCGGACCGCGGAGCCGGCAGCGGCTGATGGGCCGTCGGGTGCTGGAGCTGTTGCCGGTCCCACCGATCGCCCTGCAGGTGCGCACCGGCATCGCGATGCTCAGCTACGCCGACGCTTTCGTCTTCGGCATCACCGCCGACTACGACACCGCGCCCGACATCGACGCGCTCGCCGCCGGCATCGAGAAGGGCATGGCGAAACTGGTCGCGGCCGCCCGCACCCGGCGGCGCAAGTCGTCATGACCTATCGGCGTGGGCGACGCGCCAATGCGCGGTCATCAGCAGGTGATCGAACTCCGATCGGGCGTCCAGACGCAAGCCGGCGCCGCGGAAGTCTTCGGCGATCTGCTCGGCGAGCGGTCGCAGCTTGATATTCGCCTCCTGGGAAAGCCATTTCAGCAATTCGAAGGCCGTGCTTTCGCTGATGTCATAGACGAGCATCAGCATTCCCTTGGCCTGCTCGATGCCGGCCCGGTTCTCGCTGATCTCGGCCAGCTTCGCGCTGACGAGGTCCTCGTTCGCCTGCCCCGGCGCCGCGGAGACGTCGATGTAGAAGCCGTGCGTCCCCGCCACGTCGCCGTCGTCGTCGAAGAACCGGTCGCCCACGACGACGACGTGGTGCACGTTGCCACCGGTATCGACGATCCGATGGCGGGTGCTGAACGCCTGTCTGGTGTTAACGATCTGATCGATGGTGGCCGCGACCTGCCCGCGGTCGTCCGGATGCTTATGCGAGAGCACCAAGTCGGTGGTGGGCGTGACGCCGCCGGGCTCATACCCGTGCATCCGCTGCACCTGTTCCGACCACTCCCAACGCTGGTCGGCGAAGTAGAAGCGAAACCAGCCGGCCGGTTGCGCGGTGCCGCCGGCTAAGGCCCGTTCGACGTCAGACGTTTGACCGTCGAGTTGCCACTTCATCTCGCACCTGGCCTCCTGGCGCCTGGTCCGGCGGAGGGCGGCGGTCCGTGTGCGTGGCACGAACCGGGCCGCCGCCCCGCCCGCCGGGCGATCAGGCGTTGATTACTTCGCGTTGCGAGGCGTTTTCGTCGATGGCCGCGTGCGCGTTGCCGCGCCCGACGGCGATCTTGCGCGGCTTCGCCCGTTCGGCCACCGGAATGCGAAGGCGCAGAACGCCTTCGCGGTAGGACGCCTCGATTTTGTCGGTGTCGAGGTTGTCGCCGAGAACCAGCTGCCGGCTGAACACCCCGCGTGGCCGCTCGGTGGCCAGCATCTCGCGGTCGGGGTCGACGGCGGGCCGCTCGGCCCGCACGGTCACCACGTTGCGCTCGATGTCGATGTCGAGCGAATCGACGTTGATGCCGGGCAGGTCGAACTCAACGACGAATTCCTCGCCCTGGCGCCAGGCGTCCATCGGCATCACTGCCGGCCGGGCGGCGGTACCGAATACCTGGTTGGCAAAGCGGTCGAGGTCACGGAACGGGTCGGATCGCATCAGCATGGCGGTCACCTCTCACTCCAATCGTATGGTCGTGGGTCGGCTATTTCCTACGTCTAATGACATAGATTTGATATAGCACTGTCGACACAATCGTGCAAGTGTGCTAAACACATTTTTGAGCCAGCTAGCTTTGAGGAGACGCGTGATGACGGACCAACGCGGCGATTCCGGCGTCCCGGCGCCCGATCACGGCGTGTACGGCATCTCGGTGGCCGCCGAACTCACGGGTATCGCGGTGCAATCGCTGCGCCTCTACGAACGCTATGGACTACTCACGCCGGCGCGTAGCGATGGCGGAACCCGGCGCTACAGCGCCTACGACCTGGCTCGGCTCAAGCGCATCAGCGAGCTGGTCGACTCCGGCATCAACCTGGCCGGCGTCGCCCGCATCCTCGACCTCGAGGACCACAACGCGACGCTATCGGCGGCCAACACGGACCTGCGGTCCACCAACCGGACGTTGCGCCAAGCCGCCAAGACCGCGAAGTTCACCAGCGCGGCCACCGAACCCGCCGACCAGGACGCCTGACCACCCCAGCGGTCCTTTCGATTGCGCTCGTCGACTTCGGGTACACCACCTGCTGTGCCTTTGAGGTGAAGGAGATGCAATGGCAGAGGTGGCGGGAGCCAAGACCCAAATGGTCGACGGCGCACGGCGCGAAGCGGACGCCTACCGCGGCGACCAGCCCCGGCCGCTGGGAGGCTACGTGGCGGTGTTGGCGATCTACAGTGTTGTGGTGGCCGTCGCGACCGCGGCCGCGCTGTTCAGCGGGCGCACACTGCCGAAGCATTGGCGAATCCAGGACCTGATCACGGTCACCCTGGGCACCCACAAGCTCTCGCGGACCCTGACCAAGGACGCGGTGACAAGCCCACTGCGAGCGCCGTTCACGCATTATGCGGGCACCGGCGGCCCGGCGGAGGTCAACGAGGACGTCAGGCACGAGAGCCAGCTGCGGCACAGCCTGGGCGAGCTGCTGACCTGCCCGTTCTGCTTGGACATGTGGGTGGCGACCGGCTTTGCCATCGGCCTGGTGTTCGCGCCGCGATTCACCCGCCTGATCGCTGGTGTGTTCACCGCGCTGGCCGGCGCCGACTTCCTGCAGCTCGCCTATGCGATGGCCCAACAGTCGGCCGAGGGCTGAGCAGGGCTCAGACAGCCCAGTGCAGACCACCGACCGGGCGAACAGCGCATCGGTCAGGTAGGCCAGCGACACCGCTGACGGCGATGTTCATTCCATCGGCACCGGGGCGGGCCGGCGCTCTGCGATCAGGCGCTCGCCCAAGTCATAGTCGTCGTCGGCGTCATAGGTGAGGACGCCGACCACGGCGTTCCCCGACTCGTACCAGATGGTGAATCCGCCGCCGCGCTCGAGCAGCCGGCTGCGCTCATACCCGTCGCCCCAGGCATGGTACTTCAGCGTCGCGTCGCCGATGGAGGTCCAAAACCCCGGGACGCCATCCCATCTCGCATGGTGGCCCGCCGCGCCGGCACCGGCGACGGCGCCCTGGTCGGTCGCGTCCTGCCAATGTTCGATGGCCAGATGTCGCCCCGCGATCTCGTGGCGCGCCAGCGCGACGTCGCCTGCGGCGAACACGCCGGGCGCCGAGGTGGCCATGTCGGAGCCGACGACGATGCGGGAGTCGCGTACCTGAAGTCCGGCCTCGGCGGCGATGCGGCTTTGCGGCACCACACCGGTCGCGGCGAGCACGAGGTCGCAATCAATGGTGACGCCGTTGTCCAACCGCACACCGGCGTCGGTGATTTCCTCGACGGCCACCCCGCCGACATGGCGGGCACCCGACGCGGTCACCAGATCACGCAGCCGCTCGGCGGCCTCGTGGCCGAGCCGCTTCTCCTGCGGAAGTGCGCCCGGGGCAACCAAAGTCACCGGGATGCCGCGCAGCGCCAACGACGCGGCGGCCTCGCAGCCGATGAAGCCGGTGCCGATCACCACGGCGGAGGTGGCGGTGCCGGCGGCGTCGCGCAGGGTGGTGGCGTCGGTCAGCGAGCGCAGCAGCCGCGCGCGGTGCCCACCGGGAAACGGTGGTACTTTTGGCGCCGCGCCGCAGGCCAGGATCAAAACGTCGTAGGCGTGCTTCTGGTCGCCGACGTATACGGCGCGTTCGGCGACGTCCAACCGATCGACCGGGGCGCCGGGGACGAATTCGATCGCCCGATCGTCGAACCAGTGTGCGGGATGCAAGGCGACATCGTCGGTCTGGCCGCGCAGAAACTCCTTGCTCAACGGCGGTCGGGCGTACGGCAGGTCGATGTCGGCGCTGAGGACCCGCACCGGGGCGTCGCCGTCATGGTCGCGGTACGACTCCGCCGCGGCCACCCCGGCCGGCCCGCTGCCCACGATGATCACTCCCGAACCGCTCACCCCAGGCTGATACCCGCGCCGCGGCTCTTCGACACGCCGCCGGGGCCGGCGTTTCGGCGGCCGGCAGGCGGGTATGTGCCATCCCCATGAAAGCTGTCACGTGGCACGGCAAGCGCGACGTGCGGGTGGAGTCGGTGCCCGACCCGAAGGTCGAGAAGCCCACCGACGCGATCATCGAAGTCACGTCGACCAATATCTGCGGTTCCGATCTGCATCTCTACGAGATCCTCGGGGCGTTCATGAAACCGGGGGACATCCTCGGGCACGAACCCATGGGAATCGTGCGGGAGGTCGGCGGCGAGACGGGCGACCTGCGGGTCGGGGACAGGGTCGTCATCCCCTTCCAAATCTCCTGCGGCAGTTGCTATATGTGCGACCAGCAGCTCTACACCCAATGTGAGACCACTCAGGTACGCGAGCAGGGCATGGGAGCAGCGCTGTTCGGCTACTCGGAGCTCTACGGCGAAATCCCCGGCGGCCAAGCCGAACTGCTGCGCGTTCCCCAGGCCCAGTTCACACACATCAAAGTCCCTGTGGGACCACCGGATTCGCGCTTCGTCTATCTGTCCGACGTGCTGCCGACGGCCTGGCAGGCAGTGGCTTATGCCGACATCCCCAAGGGGGGCACGGTCACCGTCCTGGGCTTGGGTCCCATCGGCGACATGGCGGCGCGCATCGCCGATCACCTCGGCTATCGGGTGATCGCCGTCGACCTGGTGGCCGAACGCCTGGGGCGTGCCGCGCAACGCGGCATCCACACCATTGACCTGGGCCGGCTCGACGCCCCGCTGGGGGACGCGATCCGGGATCTGACCGACGGGCGCGGCTCCGACTCGGTCATCGACGCGGTCGGCATGGAAGCGCACGGGTCACCGGCGGCCAAGCTGGCCCAGCAGGCCACCGGCTTGTTGCCGGACGTGTTCGCCAAGCGGCTCATGCAAACCGCCGGCGTGGACCGGCTCAGCGCCCTGTACTCCGCCATCGACATCGTGCGCCGCGGCGGCACGATATCGCTGATCGGCGTGTACGGCGGGATGGCCGATCCGCTGCCGATGCTCACCCTCTTCGACAAGCAGGTGACCGTGCGGATGGGCCAGGCGAACGTCAAGAGGTGGGTTGACGACATCATGCCGCTGTTGACCGACGACGACCCTCTGGGGGTCGACACCTTCGCTTCGCACGTGCTGCCCCTCGACCAGGCCCCGCACGCCTACGACATCTTCCAGAAGAAGCAGGATGGAGCGGTTAAGGTTATATTGCGGCCCTGAAAACCGCCATGCCGCAAGGCCTTTGCAGCCGTCGTTTGGGGGCGGCGCTGGCAGGGTATTGAATCCGCCATGACATCCGCAGAAGGCCTGGCCCCCACACCCACCGGAGAGGTGTGGCCCGGCCGGGCCTATCCCCTGGGCGCCACCTACGACGGTGCGGGCACCAACTTCGCGGTGTTCAGCGAGGTGGCCGAGCGCGTGGAGCTGTGCCTGTTCGACGCCGAGGGCACCGAGAGCCGCGTGACGCTGCCCGAGGTCGACGGATTCGTCTGGCACGCCTACATACCCAACATCGAGCCCGGCCAACGCTACGGCTACCGCGTCCACGGCCCGTACGACCCGCAGAACGGTCTGCGGTGCAACCCGAACAAGCTGCTGGTGGACCCGTATTCGAAGGCCATCGACGGCTCCTTCGAGTGGGACCAGGCCCTGTTCAGCTATGACTTCGGCGACCCGGACAGCCGCAACGACGACGACTCCGCCGCCTTCATGCCCAAGTCGGTGGTGATCAACCCCTACTTCGACTGGGGCAATGACCGGCCGCCGGACCACCAGTACGCCGACACGGTCATCTACGAGGCGCACGTCAAGGGCCTGACGCAAACCCACCCGGACATCCCCGAGCAGTTGCGCGGCACGTATTCGGCGGTGGCGCACCCGGTGATCATCGAGCACCTCAAGAGCATCGGTGTCACCGCCATCGAGCTGATGCCGGTGCACCACTTCGCCAACGACTCCACCCTGGTGGACAAGGGACTCTCGAATTACTGGGGGTACAACACGATCGGGTTTTTCGCACCCGACTTCAAGTACTCCAGCGCCACGTCCCCCGGCGGCCAGGTGCAGGAGTTCAAGGCGATGGTGCGGGCGTTGCACGAGGCCGGCATCGAGGTCATCCTCGACGTCGTCTACAACCACACGGCCGAGGGCAACCACATGGGCCCGACGCTGTCGATGCGGGGTATCGACAACGCCGCCTACTACCGCCTGGTCGACGACGACAAGCGCTACTACATGGACTACACCGGCACGGGCAACAGCCTCAACGTCGGACACCCGCACGCGCTGCAGCTGATCATGGACTCGCTGCGCTACTGGGTGACCGAGATGCACGTCGACGGCTTCCGGTTCGATCTGGCCGCGACGCTGGCCCGCGAGTTCTACGACGTGGACCGCCTGGCGGCGTTTTTCGAACTCGTGCAACAGGATCCGACGGTAAGCCAGGTCAAGTTGATCGCCGAACCGTGGGACGTCGGGCCGGGCGGCTACCAGGTCGGCAACTTCCCCCCGCAATGGACGGAATGGAACGGCAAGTACCGCGACACCGTCCGCGACTTCTGGCGCGGCGAGCCGGCCACACTCGACGAGTTCGCCTACCGCTTGTCCGGGTCCGCCGACCTCTACGAGCACACCGCGCGCCGGCCGGTGGCCTCGATCAACTTCGTCATCGCGCACGACGGGTTCACGCTGCGTGACCTGGTGTCCTACAACCAGAAACACAACGAAGCCAACGGCGAGGACAACAACGACGGCGAGAGCCACAACCGGTCGTGGAACTGCGGTGTGGAGGGGCCGACCGAGGACGCGAACGTCAACGCGTTGCGCGCCCGCCAGCAACGCAACTTCCTCACCACGTTGCTGCTGTCGCAGGGCGTGCCGATGATCTGCCACGGCGACGAGCTGGGCCGCACGCAAAACGGCAACAACAACGGCTACTGCCAGGACAACGAGCTCACCTGGGTCGACTGGGCAAAAGCGGACAACGGCCTGCTGGAGTTCACCCGGGTCGTGTCGGCGCTGCGCGCCAACCATCCGGTCTTCCGCAGGCGCCGGTTCTTCTCCGGCAAGCCGCTGGGCCGCCGCGGGCAGGACGGGCTGCCCGACATCGCCTGGTTCACCCCCGAGGGAACCGAGATGACCGAGGAGGACTGGGGCGCGGGATTCGCGAAATCCGTCGCGGTGTTCCTCAACGGGCACGGCATCCCCGACCGGGATGCGCGGGGGCGGCGGGTGCTCGACGACTCGTTCCTGTTGTGCTTCAACGCCCACCACGAGCCGATCGAATTCACCTTGCCGCCAAAGGAATTCGGTGCAGCGTGGCAACTCGTGGTCTTTACCGGACCCGAGGAGGAGACGCCCGCGGAGGAGGTGCCCGGGGGAGGCCCGCTCACCGTGGACGCGCATACCGCCGTGGTGTTGCAAGCCCCTGACGGGGGCTGAGCGGGTTGACACACTTCCGCCCGAGCGTTACGTAGGTGCCGCCGGCCGATACGCTGTGCCGACGGCAGCTCGTTACAGGAGAGGGCAAATATGTCACGGACAGTGGTGGTGGGCGCCTCGAGCGGACTCGGTCGCTGCATCGGGGTCGGTCTCGCCCAGCGCGGCGACCAGGTCGCGCTGTTGGCCCGGCGCCGCGAGCGCATCGAGGCGGCGGCCAAGGACGCCGGCCCGGGCGCGGTCGCCATCGAATGCGACGTCACCGACGAGGCGTCGTGCGGGTCGGCCATCGCCGCCGCCGCCGACGCCCTGGGCGGCATCGACAACCTCGTCTACACCCCCGCCGTCGGGCCACTGGTCCGCATGGTCGACACCGATGCCGCCACCTGGCGGCGCGTCTTCGACACCAACGTCATCGGCGCGGCGCTGGTGACCGCCGCGGCGGTGCCGCATCTGACGGTATCCGCGGGCAAGGCGGTCTACCTGTCCTCCGACGCGGGCACGTTCGGGCCGCCGTGGCCGGGCCTGGGCGCCTACGGCGTCAGCAAGGCGGCGCTCGAAAGGATGGTCGACGCGTGGCGGGCCGAGCACCCGGACATCGGCTTCACCACCTTCATCGTCGGCGAATGTCCGGGCGGCGAGGGCGACGCGGCGACGGGAATGAACATCGGCTGGGATATGGACCTCGCCATGAAGGCCGTGCCGTTGTGGGCGTCCCGCGGCTGCATGCCCGGCAAGCTGATGCCGGTCGAAGACCTCATCGACGTGGTGCACACCATCCTGCGGACGAATGCCGCGACCTCGATGCCGGTGGTGGTGGCCCGAGGCGCGCCCGCCAGCCCGGCCGCGTTCGCGGATTCCGGCCAGTCCTGACCCCTAAGTGCGGCCCATCTTCTCGCGGACCAGGTCGGTCAGAAAACGCCTGGCCGAGGTCGGCCGGAAGGCGCGGGCCGCCCCGGTGAGCGCCTCGCGGGCGTCCGGGGGCAGTTCGATGTCGGCGGCGGCGACGTTGAACTCGAGCTGCTCGACGCTGGACGCGCCGGGGATCGCCACGACGCCGGGGTAACTGATCAGCCAGGCCAGCGCCACCTGAGCCGGCTTGGCGCCGACGGTGGTCGCGGCATCGCGCAGCGTCTGCAACAGCGGCTCGACACGGCGCAGGTTCTCGGTGCCGAACAGCGCGTTCAGCGCCCGAACGCCACCGGGACGATTGTCCAGTCCGTACTTGCCGCCCAGCAGCCCCTGCTCGAGCGGGCTGTAGGCGATCACGACGCGGTTCTCCCGCTCGGCGAAGGGCACCAGGTCCTCCAGCGGCCCGGCGTGGGCCAGGGAGAAATGGACTTGATTGCTGACGACCGGCCGCCCGAGCGCGGCGTCGGCCTTCTGCCACCGTGCGAGCGAATAGTTGGAGACGCCGACCGCGCCGATCTTGCCGGCCTCGAGCAGATCGCGCATGCCCGGCATGATCACCGAGTCGGGAACCAGCGGGTTGGACTGGTGGATCTGGTAGAGCGGGATGCGGTCCAGGCCCAGCCGCCGCGCGCTGGCGCGCTCGCGCTGCTTGATCACGGCGGGGAACGGGGCGACCGGCATGATCTTGCTGGCCACGGCGACGTCGGCGCGTTCGTCGCCCAGGGCCTCGCCGAGGATCCGCTCGCTCTTGCCCAGCCCGTACACCTCGGCGGTGTCGAACAGCGTCACCCCCAGTGCGCGGGCGCGACGCACGATGTCACGCGCGGCGCCCGAGGCGTAGCCCTCCCCGTAGCCCCATTCGCGTGACCCGAACTGCCAGGTGCCCAGGCCGATCCGGCTGACCCGTCCGACTCCGTCGACGTCGAGATACTTCATGGGACCCACCCTAGCCAGGGAGCTTGCCCAGCACGTAGTTGGCGATGCCCAGCCCGGCCAGCCGCGGTTGGTCGCCGTCCGTCGTGCCGCTGCAGGAGACCATCAGGTCGACGATGACGTTGGCCTTGGCCGCGATCGCCCGGGCCGAGCGGATCTGGAGTGCCCTCGGCGTCAGGTCCAGTGTGGTGATGCCGTTGCCGGCATCGGCGGGCGCGCCCACCGAAAACCGGAGCGCCTCGCCGTTGGGTGGCGTCAGGGTCACGGTCGAGCCGCCGCATTGGCGCCATCCCGACAGCAACGCCGCCAGCTGGGCCTGGGCCGCCGCCGGGTCGCGGAAGGCCACGACCGCCTGGATGACCTGGGTCGACTTGAGGAAGCTGTGCGAGTCGCGGAACTCCGCCGCGTGATAGCCGGCGACGCCGTCGCCGGTGTAGGCGTCCGGGGTACCGGGGGCGATGCTGCCCCAGCATTCCGGCCGGTCGATGGCCCCTTCCGCGCCTGCGCGGCCCGGGCTGTCCCACGTCTGGCCCGTCTCGAGGTTCTGGTCGGCGGTGATGTTCTTCAGGGCGTCGACGCCCGGCAGCAGCGTCGCCAAGGCGCCCGGTGCGACCGGCCCGGGGGGCGCCGGGGGCGCCGCGCTCGCGGTGGTGTCGGGCGCCGCGGTCTGGGTGGAGGGGCCGGCGCCCAGGGTGGCCCACGCGACCAGGGCGACCACGGCCACGGCGATGAACGCATACGACAGCGCCACCCCCGCCCGGGCGCGGTCCCGCCCCAGCTCGCCGGTGCGGCGGATCTGCGCCAGCCCGGCGTGTCCCAGGATCGCCCCGACGGGCGCGAACACGAACGCGAAGACCAGCGACAGCGTCGCCAGCACGTTGACGGGCGGCCGCTGCGGCGGTGCGGGCGGCGGCGTGAAGAGCGGCGGTTGCACCGGCGGCGGTTCGGGGGGGAGCCGGCCGAGCGGGTCGTACGTGTACGGGTTCTGCCAGTACGGGTCCTGCGGGTTGGTCACGCCAGCGCCTCCTTACCGGCCGAACCTGCCCGAAATGTAGCCGACGAAGCGGCCGGGCGTCACAGGCGCGGTTTGGCGACGCTGACCACATAGCGCGCGTCGGCCAGGGTCAGATACACCCGGTGCGGCCCGATCGCCATGCCCGACAGCGGCGCCGATTGTGCCGCCGGCGGCAACCCCGCCCGGTAGCCGATGACGCGGATCACGGGAATCGTCCGCGACGGGAAGCCGGTGAAGCTCGCCGTCTCCAGCACCGCCACCTCGTGGTCCGTGGCGGCGTAGATCCTGGTGTCGTCGGTGCCCAATTCGCGGATCGGGGACGGCAGCCGGGCGCTGGCCAGCACCGTCAAACCGTCACCGCCGCGCCGGGAGTCCACGGCGTACAGCGTCCCGTCGTCGTGGCCGGCGACGTAGCTGCGCGTCACCGCGGTGCCGTCACCCGCCGAGACCGCGACGTTGATGCGCAGCGAGCCACGCTCCTCGGCGGGCGACGAAGACCCTTGGTAGTGGCGGATTCCCGACGGCGCGTAGACGTGGTAGTCGATCTCGCGGCCGCGGTTGGCGCCGTCGATGCTGTCCGCGCGATCACCGGCGATCGGGGCGGTCGGCAGCTTCCGGAAGCCGTCCTGATCCACCGGTGTCACCGACGTTCCATCCGACGACAGCGCGAGCAGCGTCCGCAATCCCGCATCCTCGGATAGATACGCCGGGGCGGGTCCGGCGTCGAAATCGCCGACCTGGCGCAGGTATTGGAGGTCGACCTCGGCGACCCTGCCGCGTTCGGGCTGCGGGACGAACACCACGGAACTGTCTTGCCGGCTGATCTGCAGATTGCGTCCGACCGCCATGGGCGTCGACAACCGCGTCTTGGCATCGCCGGGGCGATCGCCGGCGGTCACCTCGGCCAGCCGGTGATCGCCGGTGAGCGCGACGAGTGCGTGCACGCGATACGACCAGACCGGCTCGCGCAGGGGCGCGGCGACCGACCACAGCACGACGTCGGGCGCGCTCTCCAATGACGCTCCCGGCGCCGCGCAGCCGGCCGTCACGACGAGCGCGCCTAGGATCGCGGCCCGACCGCGGACACCGGTAACCACAAGCGTTCTTCCTTTTCCCGACTTGGTGAGGAACTACCCACTGCTCGACGGCCGTACCCGTTTGGTGGCGGATTTCGTCGGGTAGCCGAAAGAAGCGCGCAACGGCCCGCGCGCGCAACCGGAGATGGGAAGGACACCGTGGCTCAGAACGCCATCAAGTCGCCCACCGATGTGGTCGACGAGCGATTGCACGAAGAGCGCGAGGCCAAGACCGTCCTGCAGAAGCTGGAGAAGCTCGACGTGGACAGCGCGGAGTTCACCCGTCTGTTGACCGAACTTCGCGACGCGGTTGTCGAGCACGCCGAGCACGAGGAGCATGACGAGTTCTCCAAGCTGGGCCAGGAATTGAGCGGCGACGAGCTTAAAAGAATGGGCCGCGCGGCCAAACTCGCCGAGGCGATCGCGCCGACCCGGCCGCACGCCGGGGTCGAGTCCCAGGCCGCCAATCTGGCCGCCGGCCCGTTCGCCGCGATGCTCGACCGGGCCCGCGACGCCATCGTCGGCAAGGGCTAGCGGCCCGCCCCGGGTTGAGGGGGAAGACTATGACCGCGACCAAGGCACCGGGTGCCGTCCGCTACCTGCCCGAGGAGCGGGGGCTGGATTCGCTGCGCGCGGCGGCCGAGTGTTGCCGCGGCTGCCCCCTTTTCGCCGATGCCACCCAAACGGTGTTCGGCCGCGGACACCCGGGTGCGCCCATCATGCTGGTCGGCGAGCAACCCGGGGACCAGGAGGACCGCGCCGGCGAGCCGTTCGTCGGGCCGGCCGGGCGGCTGCTGGACCGCGCCCTCGAAGAGGCCGGAATCGACCCGGCGATGACATATGAGACGAACGCGGTCAAGCACTTCAAGTTCACCCGCAAGGGCGGCAAACGACGGATTCACCAAAAGCCCGGCCGCACCGAGGTAGTCGCCTGCCGTCCCTGGCTTATCGCCGAGATCGAGGCGGTGCGGCCGCAGGTCATCGTGTGCCTGGGCGCGACCGCCGCGCAATCCCTTCTGGGAGCGGCGTTTCGGGTATCCGCCCAGCGGGGCCAAGAGGTCCGGCTGCCCTCATCCGTCGCCCTCGACGTGGAACCCGAGCCGATCGTGGTCGCGACGGTGCATCCGTCGGCGGTATTACGCGATCGCAGCGATGGACGCGACGAGGCCTACCGCCTTTTCGTCGACGACCTGCGCAGTGTGCGCGGCGGAGTCGGCGCTACTCGCTGACGGGTCTGCTCAGCCCTTCTTGTGCGGCAGGAATTCCTGCGCCTTGGTCTTGAGGCCGACCTTGACGAAGCCCCTGCGGTCCTCGTCACCGGAGAGCACCGCGGTGGCGGCCGACTTGAACTGCTCCCACGTGGCGTGCGGCGGGATGGGCGGCATGTCGGGGTCGGTGAAGACGTCGAGCACGGTGGGGCGGTCGGCCGACAAGGCATTGCGCCAAGCGCCGTCGAGTTCGTCCGGGTCCTTGATGGCCATCGCGTTCAGGCCGAGGCTGGCCGCGAACGCGGCGAAGTCGACGTCGGGAAGTGCTTGCGACTCATGGAATTTCGGTGCACCAGCCATGGCACGCATCTCCCAGGTGACCTGGTTGAGGTCGTTGTTGTGCAGGATCGCGATGATCAGCCGGGGGTCGTTCCACTCCTGCCAGTAGCGTTTGATCGTGATGAGTTCGGCCATGCCGTTCATCTGCATGGCGCCGTCACCGACAAACGCGATGACGGGCCGGTCCGGCTGGCCGAATTTGGCGCCGATCGCGTAGGGCACGCCGGGTCCCATCGTCGCCAGCGTGCCGGACAGCGAACCCCGCATGTTGCCGCGGAAGCGCAGATTGCGGGCGTACCAGTTGGCCGCCGACCCGGAGTCGGCCGTCACGATGGCGTCGTCGGGCAGCTGCGGGGAAAGCTCGGAGTACAGGCGCATCGGGTTGATGGGGTCGGCGCTGACCATCGCTTCCTTGTCCATGGTTTCCCACCAGCGGGCCACGTTCTTCTCGATGCCTTCCCGCCACGACCGGTCCTCTTTGCGGCGCAGGTGCGGAATCAGGGCTCGCAGCGCGGTCTTCGCGTCGGCGACCAGGTTCACCTCGTACGGGTAGCGCATCCCGATGAGCCGGCCGTCCACATCGATTTGCACCGCGCGGGCCTGGCCGAAGTCGGGCAGGAATTGCGTATAGGGGAAGCTGGATCCCACCGTGAGCAGCGTGTCGCAGTCCCGCATCAGCTCGTAGCTCGGCCGTGTCCCCAGTAGTCCGATAGAACCGGTGACCCAAGGTAATTCGTCCGACAGCACGTCTTTGCCCAACAGCGCCTTGGCCGCGCCGGCGCCCAGCAGGTCGGCGACCTCGGACAGTTCCGCGTGCGCCCCGCGGGCGCCGGTGCCCACCAACATGGCGACCTTCTTGCCCGCGTTGAGCACTTCGGCCGCGCGCGCGATGGCCGCGTCGCCTGGGGCGATGGAGGGATATTCGATGCCCAGGCTGGACGGCACCATCTTGAACGCGTGCTCGGGCGGCGAGTACGGCAGCTCCTGCACGTCGCTGGGAATGATCAACGCGGTCGGGGCCCGCTGGGTCATCGCGATCCGGATCGCCCGGTCCAGGACGTTGGGCAATTGTTCGGGGACGGTGACCATTTGGACGTAGTCGCTGGCGACGTCCTTGAACAGGGTCAGCAGGTCGACCTCCTGCTGGTAGTTGCCGCCCATGGCGCTGCGGTTGGTCTGCCCGACGACGGCCACCACCGGAACGTGGTCGAGTTTGGCGTCGTAGAGGCCGTTGAGCAGGTGGATCGCCCCCGGCCCCGATGTGGCCGCGCAGACCCCGACCCGGCCGGTGAACTTCGCGTAGCCGACCGCCTCGAAGGCGCTCATCTCTTCATGGCGCGATTGAATGAATTTCGGCTTGTTGTCTGCGCGGCCCCACGCGGCAAGCAGCCCGTTGATGCCGTCACCGGGGTAGCCGAACACGTGCTCGACACCCCATGCCCGCAATCGCTCCAGTAGGTAGTCCGAGACCTCTTGCTTGGCCATTGCCGTTCCTCCTAGACAGACGGTTTTCGATGATGTTCGCTACGTACGCCGGCCGACGCAGGCACCACGGTGATGCGTGGTTTGCTGCGATGGCCCGCGGCCGTCTGTTTCGACCGCAACCTGGCGCGAATGGGCGGCGAGGGCGCTTCCCACACGTCGGGGGCATACCCCCGATCGCCGCCGTTATTCGTCGGTTTTTCCGCGACGGGTGCGAGCGCTAATGGCTTGCCGAGCGGCTTCGACTCCGGCGAACGAAACCTCGTACCGGGGTCACGCGCTCTTGGGCAACGCGAGTGATCCGGACGCGCTGTGGCCCTTGGCCACTCGCCGGATCAGCATGCGGGTGGCCTTGTCGAGGATCTCCTGGGCCGCGTCGGGGTTACGGGCGCGTTCGGCGCGCCGCGTCGCCGCGGCGATGGTTAACCCCTGCTCGTACCCGGTGACGACGCGTGGGTCGACGTAGGAGCCGCGGGCCACGGCCGGGGTATTGCCAAGCTCCTCGGCGACCTCCTTCATAACGGCGGACTCGACGCGTTTGGCTGCCCGCCGGGAAACGGGCGGGTCCGCGTCGGCGAAAGCTGTGGCCGCCAACACCGTCCCGTGCCAGGTCCGCAGGTCCTTGACGGTGTATTCGTCGCCGACAAGCTCCTTGAATCGGGCATTGAGGTCGTCGGAGCGCACATCGAACCAGCCGGATGCGTTGCGGCACACCAGCAGTCGCTCGGTCCGATCTGGCCGGCGCATCAGCGCGCGCACCGCGCGGATCACTTCGGGGTCCTCGATCTCCACGGTGCGCCGCACGCCACTCTTGGCGGGAAAGTCGAATTCGACCGCGTCGCGCCGGACCACCACGTGCTCACACAGCAGGGTCGCCAGTCCGTATGACTCATGCTCCTCGGCGTACTGCTCTCCGCCCGCTCGAAAGTAGCCGCGATCCAACAGGCGTAACGCGAGCGCCAGCACCCGTTTACGGGTTAACCCGCTGCGCGTCAGGTCTTTCGCGATGACGGTGCGCCACTGGGGCAACCGGGTGGACAGTTCCAGGACGCGGTCGAACTTCTCCTCGGCGCGTTCCTGCTGCCACGCGGTGTGGTAGAGGTACTGGCGGCGGCCGGCGGCGTCCACGCCGACGGCCTGAATGTGCCCGTTGGGATGCGGCGAGATCCACACGTTCTTCCAGGCGGGAGGAATGACCAATTCCTTGATCCGCTGCAGGGTTTCGGGGTCGGACACCAGGTCGCCGTCGGGCCCGTAATACGCGAAGCCCTTGCCTCGGCGCTTGCGCGCGATGCCCGGCTTGGTTAAAACGCTGCGCCGCAGCCGCATCATGTCCCTCCAGTTACGTTCGCTGACCGGACAATTACCCGCCGCGCTCGCCGTTCACACGTCGCAATGAAACGACCCGCCACGGCGCCGTGGCGGGTCGTTTCTCGAGCGGGATCAGCCGGCCATGAACTCCTGGTAAGCCGACTCCAGGGTCGGCGGCAGGGCCTTGACGTTGCACTGCCGTTCGGTGTCGCCGATCGGCGCCAGGATGCCGCGCAGGTCGTAGTACTCCTGCGGATGGGCCGTGAAGTAGCCCCGCAGGTTCGACTCGGCCTCCGGACGCGGCTGGCCGTAGGCGGCCGTGACCACCTGGTTGGCGCCCGGGTGCGCGGCCAGATACTGCTCAGCCGAGCCCTGCACGGACGAAACGGTGGCGTTGACGCCGCCGGGGCTGCAGTCGGGCGCTGCGGCCGCCGTCGGCGCGCCGACGACACCCATGGTGATTCCCCCGAGCAGGCAGCCGGCACTGATGCCGGCCAGTCGCCGACGCGCGGCGATACTGCTGATTTTCATGATCAATGTGTCCTTCGAAATTCGAATTGATTCTTCGACAGAGGCTCCCGATCCTCGAAATCCAAAGTAGCGGAAGCCGAAAGTGGCGGTGTTCGCTCACGCCGACGGGCGGACCGTAACTCGACCGAAATAGCCACGGAACGAGGCCGTTCACTAAGCGAACGATCAAATCCGTTCAACAATGCTGAGAATCCTTAAAGGGCACAGGGCGGTTCTTAAGGAATCGTGATCAAAGATCGTGACGGAATCGTGACCTGGCTTCGCGACGCTTCGCTCAGATCCGGGAGAAATCCGGCCTGCGCACCGACGCGTGCGCGTTTTCGCCGTCCCTCGTGTGGCCGTCGGTGCTCGCCGGCGGCAGCCCCCGTAGCCAGGTCTCGACGTCGGGACCGACCACCACCGCTGGTTCGGAGGCCAACAGCGCCCCCGCGGCCAGCGCGGGAACGGCGGGCTGCACGGCCCGCACGCGACGGCTATCGCCTTGGCGAGCAAGCACTTTCGAGGCCAGTTCGGGTAGCCGGATGGCCTCCGGACCGGTGATGGTGCGCGGCGTTCGAATCTGTCCCAGGGCTGCCTCGACGAGTACGTCGGCGACGGTGTCGGCGGCGATGGGCTGAATCAACCAGTCCTCGACGATCACTTCTTCCCCGTCACAATTCACGGGGCCCGCGGGGGCGGTGGCGGATTCGTACCAGGGGGTGGACTTCACGACCGTGGTCGGGACCGGACCGTCGAGGAGGATCTCTTTCGCCGCCCGCTTGGCTGCGAAGTAGGGCACGCCGTCGAACGCCGGATCGTCGATGCCGGCCATCGTCGACACCACCAGGCGTTGGACGTCGCGCGCGGCGCACACGCCCATGACGTTGCGCGTGGCGGTGGCCAGAGCCTGGGCGACGGTGGGCTGCCCGTCGTCCGGCACGGGGTTGGATACGTCGATCGCGACGTCGACTCCCTTGAGCGCCCGGTACAGGCTCTCCCCGTCGAGCAGGTCGACGCCATGTGCGCGGGAAACTTCGACGACCGCGACGTCGCGGGCCTTGAGCCTGGCGACGACGCGGGATCCGGCCGTGCCGGTCGCCCCGATGACGGCGATGGTGGTCAAGAAGCCTTACCTCGTTTCCTGGTCGCTGAACAGCTACCCAGCGGATCGCGCGTCAAACGTGCCAATTCGGCGGCCGCCCGCTCGTGATGCCGCGCACACTGCCGGGGCGTTTGGCGGGGCGACAGGCGGGAAAGCCGTAGGGGCCAGCGACAGAATCCGAAGCAGAGGGAGGTCGACTCATGGGGGATCACAAGAGCGGACCGCAGGAAGCGGTCCAGGGCGCCGTCGAGGGCGTCAAGGGCAAGGCCAAGGAGGTCGGTGGGACCGTCATCGGTCGGGACGACCTGGTCGAAGAGGGCCAGGCCCAGCAGGACAAGGCAGACGCGCAACGTGATGCGGGCAAGAGGGAGGCCGAAGCCGAGTCCGCGCGGGCCGGCGCCGAGGCCGCCGAACAGCGGCAGAAGGAAAACCAATAGGTCATTGGTAAAGGGGTCCGGTCCCGCATTGGGGCCGGGCCCCTTTTTGCGTCCGTGCCGCGGGCGGGGTTTCAAACCCCTAGGCCGGGTTATTCCTGGCTAGGACCGCCTGCTGGTTGCGTAGCGTGCGGTGGGTAGCGAGGTGAGAGATGGGCTTGATTGACCGGGTGTCGACCTTCGTCGCGTTTTTGCGCGCGGGTTACCCGAGCGGCGCGCCCGCCCTTGGCTACGCGCCGCTGTTGGCGCTGCTGCCGCGACGGGTGTCCGACGACGAGATCACGACCATCGCGAGGAAACTGCTTGCGCCCAGGCGTCCTTCGGTCGACACCGTCGATGTCGGGGTGGCAATCACCGGGGTCACCGAAGAGCTGCCGTCGGTGGCCGAGATCCAGCGTGTGCAGCGCCGGTTGAGCGCGACGGGATGGGCGGGCCACCACCACGGCTGAGCGTGACTCACGCGTGCTCGAGGTCGACGACCAGCGGCCGGTGGTCGGAGATTCCCATGGGCTCGGCCTGCACTGCACTGCCGCGTAGCCGGCGGTCGTCGGTCAGGATGTGATCCAGCTGCCGGTCGGGGGCATCCGCGGGAAACGTCGCGGCGGCGGCGAGCGCGCGCATGCCCGACCAGCGGCCCACGGCGTTGGGCGTCATGTTGAGGTCCCCGGTGAGCAGCCGCGGACCGGGCAAGCCGCGCAGGTCGCGAACCAGCCGGCGCAGCTGACGCCGATTCCAGCCGGGCACGAAGGATAGGTGAGTGTTGGCCACCGTCAGCCCACCCAGCGGGGTGTGCAGCTGCGCGATGACCGCCGCCCGCGGCTCTTCGTGGACGACCATCACCCGGTTGGGACCCGGCAAATACAGGGGCAAGCGCGTCCGAATGCGGGGCAGCCGCACCACCTGCCAGCTGGCCACCGGGTAGCGCGAGAGCAACGCGATCCC
Organism: uncultured Actinomycetota bacterium; assembly: GCA_963820045.1. Classification (GTDB taxonomy): domain Bacteria; phylum Actinomycetota; class Actinomycetes; order Mycobacteriales; family Mycobacteriaceae; genus Mycobacterium. The sequence goes on along the minus strand of CAWFYN010000002.1, from coordinate 830,193 downwards.
GTAAGCGGCGGTCCCTGGTTGTTCGTGACCCGTGGCGGCCATCCACGTCGCCCCGGGGGTGCCGGAAATGGCCGCCACGAACCGGTGCTCGACGGCGCCCATGGCCTCGGCCGCCACCGCGGTCAGGTCGGCCCGTTCCGACCGCGGCTGGTCGCAGTCGACCTCCTGCAAGCTGAGCACGTCGGGGTCGAGGCGGCGCACGCAGTCCCGCAGCCGCTGGACTTTCACCCCGTCGCCGACGGTGCGTCCGTGCAAGATGTTGAAGGTCGCCACTCGCATAGGGATTTTCCTACCCACTTTCCCGCGCACGCAGTCGTCCGCGGTCAGCGCGCCCCAGGAACTCCTTCGCGGGTCGCCACCGATCGTCCGTCGCCGGTGTCGAACACCTCGACGACGACGTCCGAGTCCCGGTAACGCCCAAGCGGCGTCAGCCCGGGCGTACGCGCGATGATGTCGTGGGCCGCGTCGCCGGTGAGCGGATAATCGGCCACGTCGTGACGCCAATGCGCGGCAACGATCGTCGCGCCCGGCTGCAATCGGGGGCATTCCCGACGCAGCACCGAGGCCAGTGTCTCGGCCTCCAGGTAGTAGGCGACCTCGCTGAGCACCAGCAGGTCGAAGGGCCCGGCCGGCCACGTCGCGTCCAGGGATGACCGGGTCAGCGTCACCCGGTCCCGGCAGCCGGCCTCGCGCAGCCGGGCGTCCGCGCCGCGCAACGCCGCGTCGGCCACATCGATCGCCGTCACGTGAGCACAGCGCCGCGCCAGCTCCGCGGTCAGCGTGCCGATCGAACAACCCGGCTCGAAGGCGTGCCGGTACCTGCGGGCCGGCAACAGCGCCAGGGTGATCGCGTACTTGCGCTGCTCGTACCACCGGGTTGCGAGCTGCCAGGGATCGTCGGTGCCGACATACATTTGGTCGAAGTAGGCGTCGGGCAGCCGCGTGGTCACCGAAAGACCACCTCTCCCACGGCGAGCAGTCGTTGCAGGACGAATGGCGGCAATACGGGCGGGGTTTCGCCGCGGCCGGGACGCAACTGACTCCGATAGCATTGCACCGCTTGGCGTTTTCGATTGACCGCCCAGCCGTGCGCGGGAACCGAGCGGGCGCGCTCCCACGGCACCACCGGGTCGGCCGGGGTGGCCCAGTGCCACATCCAGACCGGATATTCCAGCAGCGCGGCGCCGGTGCGCGCGCATGCCGCCGCGGCGGCGCGTCCCACGGCTTCGTGGTCGGGATGCCCGTCGCCCCGCCAGGTGGCTGCGCACCAGGTGTCGGGACCCGCGGCCCGCAGGATCTCCACGAGCGACTCGGTGAGACGAGCCTCGTGGCCGGTCAGCTCCCCGTCGGGCAGGCCCAGCCGCACCGGGGGAGGGAGCCCCAAAGCACTGGTGGCCCTGCGTAGTTCGTATCGGCGAGTGGTCGCCAGGCGGATCCGGCCAGACAGCGTCGCCCCGGGCTGGGCGGCACCCCCGTCGCTGACCGACACCACCCGGACGTCGGCGCCCGACGCGAGCAGTTGTGCGGCCATCGCACCCACACCGAGGGTCTCGTCGTCCGGGTGGGGTGCCACGACGATCAGGCGTCGGCACTCGGTCAAGTCCAGCGGTGGCAGGGGCCCGCGCTCCAAAGCGGCCAGCCACAACGGCGCGGGGGTGCCGCCGTGGGTTAGTGGCTTGGCCGCGAACCTGGCGCAATTGCTGATCGGCGCGGTTTTCACGGCGTCCTCAATGCGAACGGCCGGCGAGCCGGCCGAGCTCGGCGAGGTCCCGCTCGGCGTGGCTTTGGCGGATGTAGATGCTCAGGTCGGCGACCCGCTGGGCATGCCTTCCGTCCTGACAGAGCGGGCCGGGTCCCAGCGCGCGACCGGTGCGGGTGATGGCTTCGTCGACGGCGTGTTCCACAACGGTGCGAACGCGGCGGGCCAGCAGTTGAGCGGTGGCGGACCGGTCGAACGGATCGGAATCGACCTGCGCTGCCGCCGCGGCCAGGATCGCATCGCCGGCGGCCAGCGCGGCGTCCACTGCGCCGAGATGTGCCAGCGAGTAGGCATCGGCGGATTGGCTTGCGGCGCAGCGGTATAGCGGCTCGGCGACTCTTCGCGCACCCCCGAGCCAACAGGCGGCCACACCGATTGCGCCGTGCCAGAACCCGGGCCGATCCAGATAGTCACCGGGATCCCCCACGGCGACAGCGTGTGCGTTGGTGAATTGCACCGGTCGGGTGTCGCTGCCGGCCATCCCCGCGTTCCACCACGTGCTGGGCAACGGTTTGACCGCGGGGTCCGTCAGCTGCACGGCGAAGAGGCCCCGCGTTCCGTCTTTGAGACGGGCGGTCACCAGGGCGTGGGTGCAAAACCCGGCACCCGAGCACCATACCTTCGTGCCCGTGAGGGTGAATGCGCCGTTGACGTCGGTGGCGGTGAGCGCGGCATCCGGGGATTCGGCGGCCCAAACCCCCCACAACTGCCCGGATTCCGGGGGTTTACCACCCAGTTCGTGAAGTATCGCGACGGCGTCGACATGGGCTTCGGCGACCCTGGCCGCCACGATGTTCTCTTCGGCCAGCGACGCCAGGCGTTGCCAGCGTTCGGCGGTGCGGCCAGCGGCGGGCAGCGGCAGCTCGAGTCGTCCAGACTCCAGCCAATGCCTGACCAACCCCGCAGTCACGCTCGATCACCCGCAACCGATCTCCTCAGTTGCCTGAGGTGGTGAGCGAACCCCTGCGGCGCCCGAGCCTGGGTTCGCGCCGAGGTGATGACCGACAATTCGGTGTCGCGGTGGATGCGATAGCCGGCGGCCTCGAATCGATCGACCAGGTCGACGTCCTCGCCGGAGGCCAGCGCGCGAAAGCCGCCGACCCGCCAATACGCGTGCGCGCTGAAACCCATATTGGCGCCGTGAATGTGATCGTGGGGGTGGTCCCGAGATGCCGGGTCCGCTTGGTAGGACTGCAAATAGCTGTCGATGACGTCGGAGCCGTGCTGGCGCCAGTCGCTAACCCGCACGACACCCAGGACCACGTCCGCGCCCAGTCCCAGCTGATGCACCAGCCAGCCGGGGTCCACCCGGCTGTCGGCGTCGGTGGTGGCATACCAGCACCGCGTGCCGTCCCCGACCAGCGACCGCGCATAACCGAACCCGACCGCGCGTGCGGCGCCGACGTTGTGCGCGTCGACGCTGATGAAATGCACGTCGGGACCGTACTCGCCGGCCAGCTCATCGCTGCCGTCATCGCAGTCGTCAAGTGCCACAACGATGGTGACCGGGATCGGGGCGCACAAGGCGGCGGTGAGCACCGCGCGCAGGCAGGCTGGCAGCTTCGCCCGCTCGTTGCGAGCCGGGATCACCACGGCGGCGGCATCGTAGAGGCGGAGCCAAGCGGCTGACATAACGGAGGGTTTGCCCAAAGGTTCGCGAGTTAAACGGACTGGCAGCAGGGTGCCGCCCCTTTCGGCCAGGTTGCCCTGGGCGTTTGCGGGGTATGAACTAGGCACCATGCCACCCACCGCCGTGCCTACCTCCTGCACGCAGTTGCGGGAAGCGCTGCGGTGCGCGGCCTCGGCGTTCTTGGAGAACGGCCCGCGCTTCGCATTGGCCGGCAGCTACGCGTTATGGGCTTACGGCGCACCCGAACCCACTCACGACGTGGATCTAGTGGTGGCGGAGTCCGATGCGGACGATGCCGTCGCCACGCTTACCAATGCCGGATTCTCGGTCGAACGTCCCCCGGAGGGCTGGCTTTTCAAAGCGCGCACCGGGAACACGGTCGTCGATGTGCTGCACCGCATCAACGGCGTGCGCGTCCAGCACGCGACCCTGGATCACGCCGAACAGCAGGACGTGCTGGCCATCAGGATGCCCGTGTTGCCGCCCACGATGGTGTTGATCCAGCAATTGCGTTCACTCAACGAGCATCACTGCGACTACGCGAAGCTGCTGCCGGCCGTGCGGGCCGTCCGCGAACAGCTGGACTGGGACCAAATCACCTCGGCGACCGCCGACAACGATTACGCGGTCGCCTTCTTGGTGTTGGTCGAGAGGCTGGGCCTGCACTGATCCTTGCGGTGGTCAATGATTCCGCAGCTTGGCCACCAACTTGTCTTTGGTCAGGCTGGAATAACCGGACATGCCAAGCTCTTTGGCCCGCTTCCTCAACTGGGACACGGTCCAGTCCTGATAGGAGCCGGACTTGCCGCCCTTGCGCCCCACCGAGGACTTACCCCGCGCGGCGGCCGCGTTGGAAATCCTCGCCGCCTTCTCCTTGGAGTCACCCTGCTTGCGCAAATCCTTATACAGCTTCTCGTTCTTGATCGACGAATTCGGCATGATTGATCCTCCTGCCCGCGATGAGACCCTCCAGAACCTCCCGTCGGAATTCCCGTCCCGGCCGCGGCGAAACCCACACGTGGGCCTCGATAGCCGTCGGGCCCAATGGGGCCGCCCGCGCAACTATCGATCCCCGAGCGGGTTACCTACCATTGATGCGGGTAGTCGAGGAGTGTGATCGAGGCGACCAGCGAGAACGGCGGTCTGCGTGGCGTGGTGGCCATCGGTGCCTCCGCGGGCGGAGTTGAAGCGCTGTCGAGGCTGGCAGCGGGCTCATCGGCGGACATGCCGTACGCCTACCTGGTGACCCTGCACCGTTATTCGGGCCTGGCCGAAGAAACCGAACGGGCGCTGAAAGTGCTCAGCGACCGGTTGGCGAGCAGTGGTTCTCGCGGCGGTGATGGCAGTGGCTGAGCCGCGCCCGACCATCCGCATCGATGCCGAAGCAACCCACGATGTGGCGGTCCTGGTGGCGGACGGGGTGCTGGACAGCTCGACGTATCGAGGTGTGCGCGACACCGTGATCAAGGCCGCGCTTGACGAACCCCATGCGGTGATCGTCGATGTCAACCGGTTGTCGGTGCCGACGGCCTCGGCGTGGACGGTCTTTACCAGCGCCCGCTGGCACGTCAGCGTCTGGCCGGACATCCCAATCCTGCTCGTGTGCGCCGAACAGCACGTGCGGCGCACCATCAGCGCCGGCGGAGTGGCCCGATATGTGCCCGTCTATGCGAGCCGTGGGTTGGCGCTCAATGCCGTCCGCTCCCGGTCGCTTCAAGTTCGCCGGCGGTCACGCATTGAGCTTCCACGCTCGCCCGGCAGCATCGGCATGGCCCGCACGGTCGTCAGCGATTGGCTCACCGGATGGGAAATCCGCGAGCTGATTCCGGTCGCGGCCACGGTGGCCACCGTCTTCGTCGAAAACGTCCTCGACCACACCCAGAGCGCTCCGGTCTTGATCGTCGAGAGTCACCGCGACGTTGTCACCGTCGCGGTCGAGGATTGCAGCAGCCGTGCGCCGGGCCGGCACGAAGATCCCGATCGGGGTGCCGAAATCGTGTCCGGCCTGTCCATCGTCTCCGCCCTGTGCCGAACCTGGGGCAGCATGCCGACCTCATCGGGCAAGACGATTTGGGCGTTGATCGGTCGTGAGAATCACTTATGACGGCGCGAGTAGTGTTCGAGTTCTTCGCCCAACCCTCAATTGGACGGGACCTTGGATGGACGGCACGACTGACGAGGCTTTCGAGGCCCTGCTCAGTTATATGCGGGATTCCCGTGGCTTTGACTTCACCGGCTACAAGCGCACGTCCCTGATACGCCGTGTCCGTCACCGGATGGATCAGGCGGGTTACACCTCATTCGAGGAATACCTCGACTTCCTGCAAGCAAGCTCGGACGAATTCGCCGCCCTGTTCAACACCATCCTCATCAACGTCACCGCGTTCTTCCGCGACCCGCAGGCCTGGGAATACATCGCAAGCGAAGTCATTCCCCGGCTGCTGGCCGAGCGCGCACCCGGCGACCCGATTCGGGTGTGGAGCGCCGGATGCGCGACCGGGGAGGAGGCCTACACGCTGGCCATGCTGTTGGCCGAGGCGCTGGGTGCCGCAGCATTCCGGGACCGGGTCAAGATCTACGCCACCGACATCGACGAGGAGGCGCTGACCGAGGCCCGCGCCGCGTCTTATGACGCCAAGGCCGTTGAGTCGGTGCCGGCCGAGCTGCTGTCGCGCTACTTCGAACAGATCAACGGCCGGTACGTTTTCCAGAAAGATCTGCGCCGCGCGGTGATCTTCGGTCGCAATGACCTGGTCAAGGATGCGCCGATCTCGCGTGTCGACCTGCTGGTGTGTCGCAACACCCTCATGTATCTCAACGCCGAGACACAGCGAAATGTCTTGAGCCGCTTGCATTTTGCGTTGGCACCGGCGGGCACGCTGTTTCTCGGGCACGCCGAAATGCTGCTGAGTCACGGTGACCGGTTCACTCCGCTGAATCTGGAACACCGGATTTTCCGTAAGGCCGGCGGGAGCCATCCGGGCGCGGAGCGCTACGACCCCACCGGCGTGTTCTACGAACGCGAGGTTGACCTGGCCGGCCTGACTACGGTGCGCGACTTGGCTTTTCGGGTCAGCCCGGTGGCGCAGATCGTGGTCACCGGGGAGGACACCGTCGCGATGATCAACCAGCAGGCCGAGACAATCTTTGGGCTGTCCGCCCGCGACATCGGCCGGCTGCTACGCGATCTGGAAGTGTCCTACCGTCCGATCGAGCTGCGCGTCTATCTGGAGCAGGCCAAGGTGGAGCGGCGTTCGGCGCGGATCCAGGACGTCAAATGGCAGCAGCCGGGCGCCGAGACGGTGTGGTTCGAAATCCATGTCAATCCGCTCGTCGATGCCGAGAACGGACTGCTCGGGGTGTCGATCGTGTTCTTCGATGTCACCGCGACGCGGGCACTGCTGGACAAGGTGGTTCAGACCAACCGCCAGCTGGAGGCGGCCTACGAGGAGCTGCAGTCCACCAACGAGGAACTCGAGACCACCAACGAAGAACTGCAGTCCACGGTGGAGGAACTGGAAACGACGAACGAGGAGTTGCAGTCCACCAACGAAGAACTCGAGACAATGAACGAGGAGTTGCAGTCCACCAATGACGAACTGCACACCATCAACGACATGCTGCGGGAACGCAGCCTCGAATTGGACGATGCCAAAAGCTTTCTGGATTCGCTGATCGACTCGGTCCGCATGGGGATGATCGTGGTGGACCGCGAGATGAAGGTGATTCTGTGGAACCGCGGCTGCGAAGAGCTTTGGGGGCTGCGGTCCGACGAGGCGATCGGGACCAGGCTGACCACTTTGGACATCGGATTGCCGTTGGAAAGCGTGCGGCCGCTGATCGGCAACGCGTTCGTCGAGGGCGACAGCGCTGGCGAGACCGAAGTGGACGCGGTAAACCGGCGCGGGCGGCCCTCCCGGGTACGCGTCACGTGCACGTCGTTTCGCTCACCCGAGGGAACGGTCGGGGGCGCGCTGCTGCTCATGGAAGTGGTGAGCTAGTCGCCTCAATGCCCCCACCGCGCGGCCGCCTCCTGGGCCGCTTGGTGGGCCAACTGCGCCCGTCGCCGCGACTCCGCGGCCCTACGTCGCGCCGTTGCCAGCGTCTGGGAGGTGGTGGCACCGGATCCGGCGGATAGATCCTCACGTCTGCGGCCGAGTTCGGCGGCACGCACCCGGGCGAGTTCGGCGCGACCCGTTGCGTTGTTCACGAACTCGTCGCACCAGAACTCCGAAGGCCCCGGCGCGGGTATGGCCGCGGCGCCGTTGTCCTGCACGGATGGCTCCCGGAGAGCACCGCTGCCGTCGCACGGCTGCCGCTCGGGCAGCGGCGCGCCTTCCACGATGCCGGCGAGCGCGCGGCCGATCTCCTGAACTGGCAACACCAGATCGGCCCCCGCGCGCGCCGCCGCCATCGGCATCGACGAGAACCGAGCGGTGTCGGGACTCTCCGCGATCACGATGGCGCCGGCACGTTTCATCTCCGCGGTGCCCGCGGCACCGTCCAGCCCGGAACCCGACAACACGACTCCGACGCTGCGCGGTCCGTACGCCTTGGCGACCGACCGCAGCAACACGTCAAAGCGCCGCACCCCGTGGTCCTCCATCTTCCGCAGGTGACAGCGGCCGCCCGGCCTCAGTTCCAGTTGCATTCCCGGTGGACACGCCACGACCTCTCCCGGCCAGAGCGCCTGCCGGTCGTGCGCCCAACTGACCCGCTGCGCGGTCTGCCGGCGAAGAATCACCGGCAGGACGCTGCCGTGGTTGCCAAGGTGTTGCTGCACGACGATGGCGGCGGGAAACTTGGTCGCCAGATCACCCAAGACCGTAGACAGCGCCTCTAAACCACCCGCCGACGCCAGCAGGACCACCAGCTCGACGACGGGCCGACGCGCGCCGCTTGCCACCTAACCAGTCTCCCAAAATTAGCGCCGCGCCACAGTCCCGCGAGCGATCCGTTCCCGTTCCGGACTCGCGCCGACTATCCGCCATACGAAATAACCGCACGCGAGGCGAAACCGCGAGGCTGCCGGGTTTTCGTGAATAACCGGCCGGGTACGCAAGAAGGGCCCGGCGCAGCGGCATCGCAGGAGGTCCGAATTGAGGATTGCGATCGTCAGCGGCGACGGCACCGTCGGGGACGACCCGCAGCAATTGTGCGCTGCGCTCGCGGCCGGCGGGCACGACGTCACCGGATTCGTCAGGCGCGCCGGGCGCGGTGCCGGCGCGACCAGCGGCGACGGCCACCGCACGTTCTCGGTGTCGGTCGGTCCCCGCGCGGTGAACTCGGACTTGGACCTGCTGCCTTACGTCGGCGAGTGGGCGGCCGTCCTCGAGCGCGAATGGGCGTCGGACCCACCAGACGTCGTGCATGCGTACGGCTGGTTAGCCGGTTTGGCCGCGCAACTGGCCGCGCGGCGGCGAGAAGTGCCGACCGTCCAGAGTTTCCTGGGATTGGCCGCCACGTGCGGGGCCCGCGCTGCCGGCGCAGCAGCGCAGGAAACGGAGCGGATGCGGATCGAACCGCTGCTGGCGCGCAGTGCGACGTGGGTGACGGGGGAGAGCGCCGACGATGTCGACGCGCTGGCCCGGTTGCGCCGCAGCCGGTGCCGAGTGTCCGCCCTGACGAGCGGTGTCGATGTGCAGCGGTACACCTCGAGTGGTCCCGCGCTGGGCCGCACCGACCTGCATCGCGTCCTCTGCCTGGCAGAGAATCCCCTGTCGTGCAACGGTTTCGACATCGCAATCAGCGCCATTGCCAGGGTGCCCGGCGCGGAGCTGGTGGTTGCGGAAACCGAATCCACCGACCCCGATCGCGACGATGCGCGGGGCCGGCTGCGAGATCTCGCCGCCGGGTTGGGGGTGGCCGACCGGGTCCGGTTCGCCGGCACCGTCGCTGGCGACGAACTGCCTATGCTGCTGCGGTCCGCCGACGTGGTCGCGTGCACGCCGCGACAGCCACCGCGCGCGACGGCGGTGTTACAGGCGATGGCCAGTGGCGTGGCGGTGGTGGCCTTCGGCGTCGGGGTGCTCAAAGACGCCGTGGTGGACACCGTCACCGGCCTGGTGCTTTCGCCGGAAACCCTCGGTGGACTGCCGGCCACTTTGAGAAGCCTTCTCGCGCAAAGCTTTCAATATCAGAGCATGGGCGCGGCGGGTCGCAGTCGCGCAAAGTCGCGTTATGCCTGGGATCGGATTGCCCTCGACTCGCTCAATATCTATCAGAAGGTCGGCGTGCCATCTTGGTTGCCACCGAGCTTGCAGTCATCGGGCGTCAGGTGATGCAATGATGAGACCGCAAAGCCTTGGCGGACGCCGACTATGACCACCGTGACGAGCATTACCGATAACACCGGCCCCGGTGGGGTCGTAGGTGCAGGTGGCCAACTGCCCGACGCGGGGCAAGCCGACCTCAGCGTCGCCCTCCCAGCCGATGCGGAGCGGCGGGCACGGGGTCCGGCCTCGGCAATTCGGTACGACCAGTTCCGCACCGTCGATCCGCAGGCCGCGCGTGAATTTTTTGCCGGCGCTTATAACCCCGGCTGGCGCATCGCCGGCGTCACCGGCCGCGCCGCCGTTTCCCATCGGCGCTGTGAAGCGGGCTCGCTGACGGTCGACGACGTGATGCTTCAGGGCCGCGTCGCCGTCGAGATCCCGGCCTCCGACGGCGTCGCCGTGATCCAACCTCGTGCGGGATCGATTGGCGTTGCCGGCGGTCCGCTCGGCACGGTGGACTTTCCGGTGCTGGTCGCCCGCGGCATGTCGTGCGTGCTGCAGTGCAACGGTGCGCGGTTCGACGTGGTGAGCGTCGCGGAGGACGTGCTGCGCAAGGTCGCCGCGGATTGGCATGCGCCGTTACCGCAGCAGGTCCACTTCCTGGATTGGCGCCCACGCTCGCGCGCGGCCGTGCGGGCGTGGCATCGGACGCTGGACTATGTGGCCGCGACGTTGGCGGGCCCGGACACCGCCCACCAGCCACTGATCGTGGCCGGGCTGGCGCCGCTGTTGGCCGGCGCGCTGCTGGAGTGTTACCCGTCCAACATCACCGAGCAGGATCCTGGTAACGAGCGCGACCTGCCGGAAACGTTGAGGGGTGCCGTGTCTTTCATCCATCGTCACGGCGCCGGGGACGTCAGCATCAACGACGTAGCAGCCGCCGTGCATCTGACACCGAGGGCTGTGCAGTACCTTTTTCGACGCCAACTCGGCACCACACCAACGGAATACATTCGTCGCGTCCGCCTCAGCCGCGCCCATCACGAGCTGATGGCCGGGGCGCCGTCCGACACCACTGTCACCGAGATCGCCCAGCGTTGGGGGTTCGCGCACACGGGCCGGTTCGCGGTGCTGTACCGGCAGACCTACGGCCAGAGCCCGCACACCACCCTGCGGCACATGACCCCCGCGGTCGTGCCGACGACACGCCGCTGAGCCGCAGCTCACACCCGCCGCATTCACCCGCGCATCTCACCGGGCGTCAGCTTCGCGCCATGTCGCAAAACGAACACGCCGAACACATATTTTTCGCACCCCGAATAGGTGAAACCGCCTGGTTGACGACGTATTCGGAGCCTATTCGGAGCCAAAACGTGGACCGGGCGGCGTCGCTTGTGCGCACCGGCGACCGCCCCAGCCGGTAAGCTTTGGTGAGGTTGAGTCCACAGCTGCCGTTTATGAACGGGCGCCACTCGGACACCGTCGTCGCTCGCCCTGCTCACTGCCAAGCCTGAAGGGCGCACACCCACATGACTGCTTTATCCGATCCACGTCGACCCGAGCTGCTCGGACAACCGCGCAGCCGCTACCAAATCGATTGCGCCGGAGCGCAAATCCACGTTCACGCCCGTAGCGTAGCCACCGTCTTGCGCATCGACGGCGAGGTCGACGCATCCAACGCCGACCTGATCACCGACGTGATTCGCCGGTTTTCGCGGTTGAAGGCCCCGTTGATCCTCGACCTGGGTGGCCTGGACTTCCTTGCCGGCGCGGGCCTTCGGGCGCTGCTCGTCCTCAACGAGGAGCATCGGCAAACCCGGCTGCGGTGCAGCATGGTCAGCGGCGCGGCGCTGCGCCGGCTTACCCGGGTCGTCCCCGATCACGGCCTGCCCATCGCCGACTCCGTCGCTGCGGCCCTCACGCACATCGAAGGCGCCACGACGGCCCGCCGTCGGCTGGTTTCGGGGCCGGCGCGGCAGCACGAACCCCAGCGTGATGCGTCGACGCGACTTCGCGGTCTGGCTTCCTAACGGCCGTCAACGACACGGGCCCTCAACGACACGGGCCCTCAACGACTCAACCGGCGCATCAACTGGTCGGCGGCGTACCGGCCGCTGGACACGGCGCCGTGCACCGAGGCCGGATTGTTGACGCCGACGGCTTCGCCCGCCAGGTAGAGCCGGTCGCTGACCGGTTCCTGCAGCCGCCGCCGGTCATCGAGACCCGAGCCGGGAGCGTGAAAAGAGTAGGCACCGCGCGCATATGGGTCGGCGCTCCAGTTCGATGTCTTGACCTCCAGCGGCGAGATGTCGCCGAACAGCCGGCGCGCGATGGGCAGCGCGGTGGCCATGAGGTCCCGCGGCGAGGAGGACTCGACGGCACGGCCGCGCTCACCGGCGTTGAATGCCAACACGATCGGGCCCGCCGCCGCCGGCATGGTGAACCACTGTGCCCACCAGCCGGCGTCGGCGGCGAGGTATTGGTAGAAGGCGTCGTCGACCGTCCAGCCGCGCCGGTTGAACCGGAAGAAGCTCTTGGACAACACCCCGAAGCCCAGGGCTTCGACCGCGTGGCTGTGGTGGTCGGGAAGGGGCGGATCGAAAGTGATAGCACCGGCTTTCAGGACGCCGAGGGGAACGGTGACGATCGCGGCGGGTCCCTGTAAGGACCGATCTTTTGCCCGCACGATGACGGAGTCGTCGCGCTGGGTGATCGCGGTCACCGGCGTGTTCAGCTCGATCCGAAGCCCGTTGGCGAGGAGCCGCGGCAGGGCGTCATAGCCGTTCGTGATGACATCCTGGTCCCCGCCGGTGTAGTCGCCCTCGTCAAAAGTGATGGCGGACAGCTGATCCGCGTCGGCGGCGAATTCGTCTTCGATCTCGGTGGTGAGGTAGAAGGCCAACTGGGCGCGGTCGGCGGTGGAAAGCCTTTCGGCGCCGGCCGCGGCGTGGACGGCGGCGGCCAGGCTGCCGCCGTCCACCTGATAACGGGCCCGTTCCACAAACGCACGCCATGGTGTCGGGTCGTAGTCGAGGGGCCCAAGTGTGGGATCGACCACGAGCTTTGCCCAGCCGTAGTATTCGGTCGTGACCAGCCGCGCCTGCGCTTGCCGCGCCAGCTCCATCAGCGGGTTGTCCGCCGTGCCGTGGATCCACGACGCGCCCATCTCCAGCGGTGCGCCCCAGTCGCGGTCGGTGTGGACTCGGCCGCCGATGCGGTCGCGGGCTTCGATCAGCCGTACCGGCCATCCCGCGTCGGCGAGGCTGCGGGCGGCGGACAGGCCGGCCATTCCGGCGCCGATGACGAGCACCGACCGGGCGTCGGGCCGCTGCGGTTGCGCCGACGGTGGGTGCTGTGGTGCGCAGGCGGCCATCAGCCCGCCGCCGACCGCTTTCGTGGTTGCCGCGATGAATTCCCGACGGGACATCGGGTACACGGGAGTTAGCGTCTCATACACAACGGTTTGCCGGATTTACCGAATCCGAACGGACCTTAGGGATAAACTTGCGACAGTCCTTAACTGCGGCGACGGGGCCGCGTTCGGGGGGGAGCGGCGATGAGTGCTCGACGGTCGGCTCGCGCAGTCGATCCCTACCCCGAAGTGTTGCCGCCCAGCCAGACCTTGACCGTCCGGGCGACCGACGGCACCCGGTTGCACGCCGAGGTTTTCGGCCCGACCGACGGCTATCCGATTGTCCTGACGCACGGCATCACATGCACCATCCGGGCCTGGGCCCACCAGATCGCGGACCTGGCCAATGACTACCGGGTCATCGCCTTCGACCATCGCGGCCATGGGCGCAGCGGTCTGCCCCGGCGTAATGGGTATAGCCTGAAAAGCCTTGCATCCGACCTGAATTCGGTGCTGGACGCGACGTTGGCGCCGGATGAGCGTGCCGTGTTGGCCGGACACTCGATGGGCGGCATCACCATCGCCGCGTGGTCGGCGCGATACCGGCACATGGTTCGCCGGCGCGCAGACGCCGTCGCGCTGATCAACACCACGACCGGGGATCTGGTCCGCAAGGTGCAGCTGCTGTCGGTGCCGCACGGGCTGTCGCCGGCGCGAGTTGTCGCCGCACGCGCGCTGATCAACGCGTTCGGTGGGTTCCCGATCCCGAGCGCCGCGCGCATCCCGAGCCGCTACCTGGTCGCGATGCTGGCGGTGGGCAAGGACGCCGACCCCAGCGTCGCCAGGATCGTCCACCAGTTCTTCGAACAGACGTCACCCGCGGGGCGCGCCGGATGCGCCCGGATGCTGGTCGCCGCGTTGGGGTCGCGATACCTCGAGCTGGACGGATTGACGGTGCCGACGCTGGTCATCGGCAGCGAACGAGACCGGCTGACCCCGATCAGCCAGGCCCGCAGGATCGCAGGCACCGCGCCCAACGTCGTCGGCCTGGTCGAGCTGCCCGGTGGCCACTGCTCGATGCTGGAACACCCGCGCGAGGTGAACCGCCACCTGCGGGCACTCGCCGAATCGGTGACCCAGGACGTGCGGATCAGTTCATAGCAGGGCGGTGATCTCGGCGGCCGCCCGCTGGCCCGACCTGACGGCGCCGTCGAGAAATCCGGTCCATTCGTCCGCGGTCTCGGTGCCGGCCCAGTGAATGGGGCCGACCGGCTCGCGCAGCCACGGTCCGAACCGTGTCCACGATCCCGGTGGGACCGCGGCGGTGGGGCCTCCGGGCGCGAAAGGCTCTGCGCCCCAACGATGATCGATATAGTCGAGCGGCTTGAGTGCGTCGTCGCCGAACAGCGTCGCAAAGCACCGCAACGTGTCACTGCGACGCTGCTCGGGGGACAGCGAGTCGAACGCGCGCGCGTCGACGAAGCCCATCAGGACGCCCGGCCCGTCGGCGTGCGGGCTCACGTCGAAGGTGATGAAGACCGGTCCCTTGTCGGACAGCGCCTGGCCGGAGAAGCCGCTGGTCCGCCAAAACGGCGTCGAATACGCCGCATAGGCCTTGCTGAGCCGGCCCTGCGGCCAATGCTGGGCGAGTTGGTGGTACTCGGCGGGCAGTGGGGGAGCGAACTCGATCGATGCGCGGTGCGCGGGCGGGACCGCGACGACGACGAACCCGGCCTCGGCCTGGCCGACGTCGGTGGTGACCGTCACCCCCGCGCCGTGCCGGTCGATGCGGCGGACCGGCGCGTTGAGCACAACGCGCGTGCCCAGTTCGGCGGCCGCGGCCACGGCGATCTGCTGCGTACCGCCGGGAAAGCGGTCCTGCTGGGCACCGTTTTCGACGTCGAGCAGCCGGTCCAGGCCGCCGGCGGCGTGCGTGTAACGGGCCGCGTGCAGCATCGACACGTCGTCGGGTTCGCACCCCCAGGTCACCCGGGCCACGATCGCCAGCAGGTCGCGCGACGAGGCGGTGGCACGGACCGAGCGCAGCCAGTCGCCGAGCGACACCTCATCGAGCTCGCGCGCCCGGCGCGCGTCCCACGGGGCCGACAGCGGGATGGTGCGGGCGATCCGGTCGAATTGCCAACGGAGCCGGCCGATGTCGAGCAGCCCGGTCAGCGAGAGCTTGGGAATGGTGCCGCGGTAGGAATGCGTCCAGCCGCGCCAGTGGATCACGTTCTTGCCGTCGTGGTGGGTCGGGATGGTTCCGACGTCGAGTTCGGCCGCCAGCGCCAACACCGCGTCCTGGGTCGGGCCGACGAAGGTGCCCCCCAGATCGGCGGGCAACCCCGCCACGCTGCCGGTGAACGATCGACCGCCGACGCGGTCGCGGCCCTCGAAGACCACCACGTCGTGGCCCTGGCGGGCCAGCTCGCGCGCCGCGGCGAGCCCCGCAAAGCCGGCGCCCACCACGACAACATCGACAATCCACGGCGGACTTGGCACGGGCACTAGTCAACCGCATTTCTAAGATTTCGTACGGCAAATGCCCGACGCCGCCGCATCGGCTACCCCGCGTTCGCAGGCTGCCTAGGGGGCGACGGTCAGCCAGTCGGAGAACCCGGACGGGTCGTGGCGGCCCAGCGCGCCGTGCTCGTAGAGACCCCAGCCCTCCACCGGGTCGCGGTCGCCGTCGCGGCACACCGCCCGGCCGACGTGGTCGATGACCCCGAACCCGGAGCGCGCGACGATCGCCGGGTCGGTCATGTCGTAGGTCAGGCGTTCGACGAACTTCTCGCCCTTCCACATGCCGTGCATCCAGTCCGAGTCGCCGCCGTAGCCGCCGCCGACGTGGATGGGCACCGGCAGCTTGGACTCCACGTCGAAGTGGACTCCGGTGCCGTCGGGGGCGGTGGCATCGATCGTTGCCCCGGTGGGGATGCGGGTGCCGGAGCGGTAGTGGATCTTGACCCGCGGCCAGCCCAGCTGCTCGACGCGGCCGTCGCGCCAGATCCGGGTGCAGTCGTTGAGCGAGCGAAAGCCGCTGGGTTCCTCCTGAATGATCAGCACGATGGCGAAGTCGTCGAATGCCATCGGCACGTACAGCCACCACATGCCCTCGAAGGGCGGGTCGGCCGGTCGCCCCGCCGGCTCGGGCTCGCCGATCGGCCTGATGCCCCAGGACCGGTCGCGGCTGCCGAGCCAGGTCCCGGGGTCGACTGCGACCTCCTCGCCGTCGACGGCGATACGGCCGCTCCAGCTTCCGAGCTGAGCGAACCGCTGAGCGTTCAGCGTCACCCGGTTGCCGGAGCGCAGGGTGTGCGGCTGTTCCTGCACGACGTCGAACAGGCCTTCCCAGGTGAGATCGGCTGCGATGCCTTCGGTTTCGTCGAGGACCAGCCGCAGTTTGTGCAGCGGCTCGATCACCTCGATCCGGTAGCCGTTGACATGCTGGTTGAGCCGATCCTGGTCGATGGCGTCGCTCAGGTGCACCGCGGTCTGGGTGTCGCCGCGCCTGACGAGGAAGAACGCGTCCTTGACGCCCAGGTTGGGGTAGTAGCCGATACCGCTGATGACGAAGATGTTCCCGGTACGGTCGTGTGCGTTGAAGTAGGAGCGATCGTAGAAGTTGCGGTCCGAGGAGCCCGGCCACGCGATCGGCTGCGGAATCTGATGCACCGGGAACTCGTCGAGCGGTCCGAGCATTATTGGTCCTCTCCGATAAGGCCCTCGCCGATTAACCTTCGCATCAACCCGGCGTGGTAGAACAGCGACTCGACCTCGTCGGGTTTCTCGGTTTCGCCGAAATGCACCCGGCGCGCGCCGGTGCGCATGAACACGCAGGCCCACATGACGCCCGAATAGACGTAGAACCAGCGCAGGTCACCGACTTCCACGCCGGTCAGTCGCCGATAGGTGGCGCGCACGTCGTCCTCACGCATCACGTCGGGCAGGCCCGGCAGTCCCGCCAGGCCGGTGAGCTCTTGAAACACCATGTGCGCGTAGATCATCCACGCCACGTCCAGCTCGCGTGGCCCTAGCGTGACCATCTCCCAGTCCAGCACCGCCACCGGCTGGAAGTCGCGGTACAACACGTTGCCCACCCGGGCGTCACCCCACAGCAGCACGGGTTCACGCGCGGCCGTCTCGGCCGGCCAGTTGTCCTGCAGCCATTTGAAGGTTCGTTCCAGCAGCGCTGAGCGCCCGATGTCGGGTACCGAGAAGTCGTACCAGGACCGCACCCAGTTGAAGTGCTTGCGCAGCGCCGTGTCCCCGTCCTGCCCTTCGGACAGAAAGCCAAACGTCTTCTCTGCGTTGGGTATTGAATGCAGCTTGGCCAGCACCCCGACGGTGGCGTCCTGGAGTTCACGCTGACGCTCGGGCGTAGCGTCGGCGAACCAGTTGTTGCCGAACGTGTAGGGCATGACGTCCGGCGGCACCACACCGTCCACGTAGTCCATCACGAAGAAGGGGGTGCCCAGCACGTCGCCGGTGGGCTCGAGCCAGCGCACCGGCGGGACGGGGACGTCGGTGAGTTCGCCGACCTTTCGGATGACTTCGAATTGGTGGTCAAGCCGATAGGTGGGGAAGACCTGCACGTCTTCGGGGGCGGGCGCCACCCTGGTCACGAGTTTCTGCTTGGTCGGCTTCCCGTCCTGCTGCCAGCGGGCAGAGAGGATGATGGTTTCCGACGACATGCCCGTCGAGTCGACGCCGCTCTCCACGGTGACCTCCGGCGCCGCTCCGGCGGGCAGAACGGTCGACAGCCATTTCGACATCACCGCGGGTAGCGTCGTGACGTCTCGGCTGGAGCGCTGAAGCCGGTCGACCTTATCGAGCACGGGTTCGTTGGCCACGGGTGCCTCCATTCTTTGAGACTTCTTCGCGGCAATTACGATACGGTAGGTAGCGTTATGAAAGCAGACCCATCCGCCATTGACAAGGCCCCCGGCGCCGGCCGTCCGCGGGACCCGCGTATCGACTCGGCCATCCTATCGGCCACCGCGGAACTGCTTGTCCAAATGGGCTATTCAAACCTGAGCCTGGCGGCGGTCGCCGAGCGCGCGGGAACCACGAAATCGGCGCTGTACCGCCGGTGGTCGAGCAAGGCCGAATTGGTGCACGAGGCGGCGTTTCCGGTGGCGCCCACCGCGCTAGAGGCGCCGGCCGGGGACATCGCCGCCGACATCCGCATGATGATCGAGGCCACCCGCGACGTGTTCACCACCCCGGTGGTTCGCGCCGCCCTGCCGGGCCTGGTGGCCGACATGACGGCCGATCCCGCCTTGAACGCCCGGGTGATGTCCCGGTTCGCGGACCTGTTCGCGACGGTGCGGGTGCGGTTGAGTGACGCCGTCGAGCGGGGTGAGGCGCATCCCGATGTGGACCCGGACCGGTTGATCGAGTTGATCGGGGGAGCCACCATGCTGCGCATGCTGCTGCGCCCGGAGGACAAGCTCGACGATGCGTGGGTGGAGCAGACCACTGCCATCGTTGTGCACGGGGTGACGCGATGACGGGGCGGCTGGCGGGGCGGGCCGCGATCGTCACCGGCGGCAGCCGCGGCCTGGGCCGGGCGATCGCGCTGTCCCTCGCGGCGGAGGGTGCCGCCGTGGCGGTGGCCGGGCGCACCGAGCAGGTATGGGACGAGCGGTTGCCGGGAACCATCGGCGAGACGGTGTCCGACATCGAGGCGGCGGGCGGGCGCGCGGCGGCGGTCCGGGCCGACCTGACCGACCGTGATGACATCGCCCGGTTGGTGAGCGCGGCGCGAGATGCGCTGGGGCCCATCACGATCCTGATCAACAACGCGGCCTTCACCGCTCCCGGGCGCCCGCCGGCGCCCGGTTCCGAACCGCGTGCCAAACCCGCCAGGTCCGCAT
This sequence comes from uncultured Actinomycetota bacterium, assembly GCA_963820045.1. Taxonomy (GTDB): domain Bacteria; phylum Actinomycetota; class Actinomycetes; order Mycobacteriales; family Mycobacteriaceae; genus Mycobacterium. The sequence goes on along the minus strand of CAWFYN010000002.1, from coordinate 811,358 downwards.
CGGGCGGGGCGAAACCGGGTTGGCCGGGATTCGTCAGCATCCCGCTGGCGGCGTACCGCCGACATTTCGACATCGCGGTCTTTGCCGCCTACGAGCTGATGCAGCTGGTGTGCCCCGACATGATCGAGGCGGGTGGCGGGTCGATCGTCAATGTCACCTCGGTCGCGTCGAGAATCCCCGGCAACGGGCCGTACCCGGACCGCAGCGGCGGGGTGTTGCCCGGGTATGGGGGATCCAAGGCGGCGCTCGAGCATCTGACCCAGTGCGCGGCATTCGATCTCGCCGATCACCAGGTCGCGGTGAATGCCCTGTCACCGTCGAAGCCGATCCTTACCCCGGGGCTGGCCTACTACGCCCGGGAGTTCGACGAGACCGCCGCCGCGGACGAGTTTGCCCGAGCCGCAGTGGAACTGACGCTGGTTGACCCCGGGAGGGTCACCGGACGCACGATCGGGCATCTGCAGGTGCTCGACGGCAGCTTCCGGGCCTTCGAGCCGGACTAGGCGGTCGTCGGCGCCTCAACGCCCCGACTGGGGGCCGTCGGGGGGGTCGGGATCGCCGCGGAGGAGTTCGTCGGGGTGGTGAGCGCGGTTGATCTCGGGTGGCCCACTGCCATCCGTCCAGCCGAGTCGCCCGCCGCCGTTGACCTCCGTGCGCCATTCGCCCCGACTCACCGCCGCGTGGTCGCATCCGCAGGCGAAAAACAGCTTGTCCGCGTCGGTTCGGCCACCGTCCGCCCAGTCGGGCGCATGGTGAACCTCGCAGTGGTAGCCGGGCTCGAGGCAGTTGGGCCGGGTGCAACCGCGGTCGCGGGCATAGCAGATGAGTCTCTGATCGGCGGTGGCGACGCGTTTCTGACGGCCCAGGTACAGCGGCCGGGCGGTGTGGTCGTCGAACACCGCCAAATAGTGAATACCCTTGGCCGCCATGCGAATCAGGTCCGGCATCGGCAGCCTGGAACCGCCGCCGGTTGCGGCGGGCGCCGGCATGGGGACCGAGGGGTCGGCGACGGCGTGTGCGGCCCGGTCGAGTTCGCTCAACGTGGTGGTAACGATCACGGTGACGGGGTGACCGCGGTGCGCCCCGAGCCGGCCGGATGCGACGGCGGTTTCGAGCCCCAGCTTGAACGCGTCGTGGCACCGTTGGGCCGGTGTGCGCTGATCGCGCGCATCTTTCCCCGAGCCAACCGGTTGGTGGCGGCCGGGTCGCACGGCCGCTTCTACGGCTTCAAAGTAAGCGCGGGCCTCGGGGTCGAGCAGGCCGGATAGCCGCGACATCCCATCGGGCCCCTGTGGGCCCAGGTGCAGTCGGCGGCGGCGGGCCCGATCGTCGTCGTTGAAGAGGCCATCGGGATTGAGGTGGTCCGCAATCCGCCGGCCGAGCTTGGCGACGACGCCGGCGTCGAGTTTGGCCGCGTGCTGCACCAGCGCGAGCTCGGCGTCCGCCGCGTCCGAGGGCGATATGCAGGAGGGCAGAACATCCACCGCCGCGCATACCGCCCGGATGTGGTCCTCGCCGAGCGCACCGTCGGCCACCGCGGCCGCCAGTGCCGGCAGCTCGGGTGGCACCGGCGGACCGGTCAGCGAGCGGCGCGGCCGGATCCGGGCCGCGAGCCGGAATCGGCGGGTGATCTCGTGGGGCGTGATGCGCAGCCGCGCCCACAGCGTGTCGCGCACCGCCGGCACGAACCCGCTCCCGTCGGGTGGGTCGGCGATTTCCGCGAAGAACCGGTACATGAACCCCCGGTTGGCGCGGTCCTGGGTTTCCAGCCGGTCGGCGACCTCGACCCGAAAGCCGTTGCCGACCACATCCGACGAGGTCTCCCGCAGCACCTCGTGGGCGGCGTCGATCGCGTCGAGAGCGGCGCCGATCCGCTCCCTTGCCTGCTCGGCGCTCATCCGGTAACCCACCAGACCACGCTATCGAACAAAGATTCGACGCGAAGGGCCCGAATCCGGATCTGTGGATGAATCACCGACTGTGGATAATCCCCGGCCTGACGTGCCAGGATGAGGCAAAGCCAGTGCCGCAACAACCGGTCGAGTGGTGTGCCAATGCCTGGTATGGACAAGCCCACGGGGCGGGTCGTCGCCCTGCTCGTGCTGCTGCTCGTCGTCTCCGCCGCCCTGCGCGGATATCTGCCGGCCTCGCACCAGGAAGGGCGCGGCGAGCCCGCCGGCAGCCGGGCGGCGCTGATATTCGTGGTGGCGGCCCTTGGAGTGACCCTCGCACTGGTGGCGATCGCGGTCATCGCGCGGCTGCGCGACCCGCGCGCGGCGGCCCCACAAGCCGGCCAGCTGTCCGAGATGCTGGGCACCGGCAGGGGCCGGCCGAGCTGGCGCGTGCTGCTGATCGGGCTGGCGGTCATCGTTGCCTGGCTGCTGATCGTGTTGGTGGCGTCCCGCCTGTCGGCGCCTCACGGCGTCGGTCAGGCCCAGCCCCCGCCGGCGGCCGGCGCTTCGCCCTCGGAGCAAGTCAATGCCCAGCCGCCGCCGCCGTCACACCCGCAGGACGGGGACATGTTCGGCATCCTGCTCGCCGCCACCGTCCCAATGATGTTGATCATCGTTGCGGGCACGCTTGTCATGTCACGGCGCCGGTGGCGCGCGGCGACGCCGGGCATCGTCGCCGACGATCAGGCCGAATCCCCGGCGCCGCCAACACGTTCGGAATCACTGGCGCGGGCGGCCGAACGCGGGCTGGCCGAGATGACCGACCTCAGCCGCGAACCGCGCGAGGCGATCATCGCCTGTTATGCGGCGATGGAACGCGAACTCGCCAATGTTCCCGGCGCCGCCCCACAGGACTTCGACACCCCGACCGAGGTGTTGGCCCGGGCCGTCGATCATCATGTGCTGCATGCCGATAACGCCGTGCAATTGGTGAACCTGTTCGCCGAGGCGCGATTCAGCCCGCATGTGATGAACGAGGGACACCGTGACGTGGCGGTGCGTGTTCTGCGGCTGGTCCTCGACGAACTGGGCTCACGGAGTCCGGTATGAAACGAACATTGGCCCTTGGCATCTGCCTCATCGCTGGGATCGAGCTGCTGGCGCTGATACAGCACGATCGCCGGTTCGTGTTGGCCGCCTCGGGCGGCGCCCTGGCTCTGGTGCTGCTCACCGTCCGTCGCGTCCTGGGGCGCGGAATGGGACCCGAGACCGAAGCCGACCCCGACGATCTCGGGGATTCGCTGCGCCGCTGGCTTTCCAACACCGCGACGACGATCCGGTGGTCGGAGTCCACCCGGGCCGACTGGGACCGGCACCTGCGCCCGATGCTCGCGCGCCGCTACGAGATGACAACTGGCCAAAGACAATCCAAGGACCGCGTGGCGTATCACGCGACCGGTCAAATGCTCTTCGGTACCGAACTGTGGGAATGGGTTAATCCGAACAACGTCACGCGGACCGGCGACCGACAACCCGGTCCCGGGCGTGGGGCGCTGGAAGAGATTCTGCGAAAGTTGGAACAGGTATGACGCTGCCGGCGAAAACAACCACAGCGCACTGTGAGGCCGTGCTCGACGAGATCGAGCGCGTGGTGGTGGGCAAGCGTTCCGCACTCACGCTCATCCTCACCGCGGTGCTCGCGCGCGGCCATGTCCTGATCGAGGACCTGCCCGGTCTGGGCAAGACGCTGATCGCCAGATCGTTCGCCGCCGCGCTGGGACTGCGCTTCACTCGCGTGCAGTTCACCCCGGACCTGCTGCCCGCGGACCTGCTCGGCTCCACGATCTACGACATGCAGTCGGGTCACTTCGCCTTTCGGGCCGGACCCATCTTCACCAACCTGTTGCTCGCCGACGAGATCAACCGCACCCCACCCAAAACACAGGCGGCGCTGCTCGAGGCGATGGCCGAAGGCCAGGTCAGCATCGATGGTGAAACACACCAGTTGCCAAGCCCTTTCATTGTTCTCGCGACCGATAACCCGATCGAGTACGAGGGCACCTATCCGCTGCCGGAGGCGCAGCTCGATCGGTTCGCCATCCGCCTGGAGCTGCGCTACCTCTCCGAGCGCGACGAGACCGCGATGCTGCGCCGGCGCCTGGATCGCGGGTCGGTGGAGCCGACCGTCAATCAGGTGGTGGATGCCCAGGACCTGCTCTCGATGCGTGAATCGGTCGAGCAGGTGACCGTGCACGAAGACGTTTTGCATTACGTGGTGTCGCTGGCGAACGCCACGCGGCACCATCCGCAGGTGGCGGTGGGCGCCAGCCCGCGCGCCGAACTCGACCTGGTTCAACTCGCCCGCGCCCGTGCGCTGTTGCTCGGCCGTGATTACGTGATCCCCGAAGACGTCAAGGCGCTCGCCGTTCCCGCGGTCGCGCACCGAATCACCCTGCGCCCGGAGATGTGGGTGCGAAAGATTCAGGGCGCCGATGTGGTCGGGGAGTTGCTGCGCCGCTTACCGGTGCCCCGCACCGGCGGGGGCCACGGGGACGCCGGATGAGGGTGGCGTGACCCCGCGCAAGGTCGAGTTCCGCTGGCGCGCATCGCACTTGACGCGGGCCACCGCGACCTGCGCGGGGCTGGTGCTGGCGGTCGCCGTGATCGGCGCGCGGTGGCAGCTGATCGCCTTCGCGGCGCCGCTGCTCGGGGTGCTGTGCTCGATCAGCTGGCAACGACCCGTGCCGACGGTCCACGTGCACGGCGACCCCGATGCGCAGCGGTGTTTCGAAAGCGACCGGGCGCGGCTACGCATCTGGGCGACGGGAAGTGGCGAGGCGACGGGATTTTCCGCGGTCGAGGTCACCGTTCCGGACGTCGAGGGGATGGAGCTCGAAATCCTCGATTCGGCTTCCCGCCACGCCAAAACGGTTTCGGCGACCGCGCAACGCTGGGGCCGGTACTTCATCCGGGCGCGGGTCGACACGGTCGCGCGCGGTGGGCTGCTGACGGGGACGGCCACCGTCGACGCCGCCGAAGTCATCGTGTTTCCCCTGACTCCGCCACAGCCGACGCCCATCCCGTCGACCGAGCTGCTCGACCGCCTGGGCGCCCACCTCACCCGGCATATCGGCCCGGGTGTCGAATACGCCGACATCCGCCCCTACGTGCCCGGCGATCAACTACGCGTGGTGAATTGGCCGGTGAGCGCGCGCCGCGGCCAGTTGCACGTCACCCAGCGCCTGACCGACCGCGCCGCCGACGTGGTGGTGCTGATTGACACCTATCGGCAACCGGCGGGCCCGGCGACCGAGGCCACCGAGCGCGTCGTACGCGGCGCCGCGCAGGTCGTACAGACCGCGTTGCGGCACGGCGATCGCGCCGGGATCGTCGCCCTGGGCGGCAACCGCCCGCGCTGGCTGGGCGCCGACATCGGGCAGCGGCAGTTCTATCGGGTGCTCGACACCGTGCTCGGGGCCGGTGAGCGGTTCGAAAAGACGACGGGCACTTTGGCGCCGCGCGCCGCCGTGCCCGCGGGTGGGATTGTCATCGCGTTCTCCACGCTGCTCGATACCGAGTTCGCGCTCGCGCTGATCGATCTGCGCAAGCGCGGCCATGTCGTCATCGCCGTCGATGTCCTCGACAGCTCTCCGTTCGAGGGTGATCAGGATCCCCTGGTGGACCGGATGTGGTCGCTGCAGCGCTCCGCCATGTATCGCGACATGGCCACCGTCGGTGTCGACATCGTGTCGTGGCGAGAAGACAGCGGGTTGGAGCAGTCCATGGGCGTGTTGCCGGATCGCCGTCGGCGGGTGCGGGGGCGGCTTCGTGGCTAACGGTGACACGTCGGCGTTGCCGCGGCTGTGGGCCCCGGTGTGCTCGATGGCGTTCGGCCTGCTGATGGTGGGCTTGGCCGCCGATGGCTCGCACGGACTCCCGGTGGCCGCCTGGGTGGCGGCTCTGGTCGCGGTGGCGGTGGGAACGGTGTTTCCTTCCGCGGCAACGCTTGCCGTGTTGCTGTCGGTGGCCTCCGCCGCGCTGTCCGACCCGCCGCTGCTGTTCGTGGCGCTGTCCGGGCTATGCGCTGCCGCCTACCTGGTCTGCCGCCACGCGGTCGGCGCATCGGCCGGTGTGGTCATGGGGAGCTGGCCGACAGCCGTTGGGGCCGTTGGCTTTACGTTCGCCGGGCTGGTAGCGACGTTGTTCCCGCTGCAGCTGCCGTGGTTGCCCTTGGTGGCGCCGCTCGCGGCGCTGGCCGTTTACGTGCTGGCCGTGCGTCCGTTCCTGAGCTGAGTTCAGTGCAGCAGTTGGGCGGACCGGTCGGCCAGGTCGAGCAGCGGCTGGGGGAAGATACCCAACACCACGGTGATCGCGGCGCACACCGCAATCGCCGCCTTGCTCAAAATTCCCGGCGCCACCACGTGTGGGGTGTCGTCGGTTGCCTCGGTGAAGAACATCGACACGATCACCCGCACGTAGAAGTAAGCGGCGATTCCACTCGCGACCACACCGATGATCACCAGCGGCGCCGCGCCGCCCTGGGCGGCGGCCTTGAACACGGCGAGCTTGCTGACGAACCCACTCGTCAGCGGGATGCCGGCGAAGGCCAGCAGGAACATCGAAAACATCACGCCCACAATGGGTGAGCGCTGCCCGAGCCCCGCCCAGTGCGACAGGGTGGCGTCTTCGGCGCCGTCGGCATCGCGAATCAGGCTTATGATCGCGAACGCCCCGACGGTGCTGAAGCTGTAGGCGAGCAGGTAGAACAGCGTGGACGAGAGGCCCGCCTGGTTGTCGGCGATGACGCCGGTGAGGATGAATCCGACGTGGGCGACCGACGAGTAGGCCAGCATGCGCTTGACGTCGGTCTGGTTCACCGCGGTGATGGTGCCCACCGCCATGGTGAGAATCGAGATGGTCCACAGCACCGGCCGCCATTGGTCGTGCAGTGGCGGCAGCGCGACATAAACCACCCGCAGCAGCGCGCCGAAGGCCGCGACCTTGGTGGCCGCCGCCATGAACCCCGTGATGGGGGTGGGTGCGCCCTGGTAGACGTCCGGAATCCACGAATGGAACGGAACCGCACCCACTTTGAACAGCAGGCCGACCGACAGCAGCGCGACGCCCACCAGCGCCATCGAGGTGTCTCCGTGCGCCGCCAGCGCATCCCGGATGCCGGTCAGCAGCAGCGTGCCGGTCGCGCCGTACAGCAGCGCCACGCCGTAGAGGAAGAACGCCGACGAGAACGCACCCAGCAGGAAGTACTTCATCGCCGCCTCCTGCGAGAGCAGGCGCCGATGCCGCGCCAGGCCGCACATCAGGTACAGGGGCAGCGAAAGAACTTCGAGCGCAACAAACATCGTCAACAAGTCGTTGGAGGCGGGAAAGACCATCATGCCGCCGACGGACAGCATCGCCAGCGGGAACAGCTCCGTCTGCGCCGCGCCGGCCCGCTCCGCATCGCGCTCGGCGTCGCTGCCGGGAACCGCGGACGCCTGCGGGGTGAAGGAATCCAGGCCCGCCGGTCCGGCGGCTCCGACCCCCGCGGCGACCTTGCTCTCCGCCTTGGCCTGCGTGCGTTCGGCCATGAAGATGACCGCCAGCACCGCGACCAGCAGCACGGTGCCCTGCAGGTACAGGGTCGGCCGGTCAATGGCCATCGCGCCCAGCACCGTCGCGCGGCCGGAGGCCGGGACGGAGCGGCTCACCGCGATCACCGCGACGAATGCCGCGACCAGACCGGCGAGGGCGAGCGTCACCTGGGCGCCGTAGCGAACCCGCCTGGGCAGGAACGCCTCCGCGAGGACGCCGACCACGGCGACGCCGAACACGATGAGCGTCGGGCACAGCAGGAAGTACTCGATGCTGGGGGTGGGGAGGATCATTATCGCGGTCCTTCGGCTGTCCGGGGTGCGCGGTTGACTGCCGGCACGCGCGGCGCGGGATCGTGCTGACCGATGGTGGTCATGGTGTTCTCGACGGCGGGGTTGATGATGTCCAGCACCGGCTTGGGGTAGACACCGAGAACGAGCAACAGCGCGATCAACGGTGCGACGACGACCAATTCGCGCGCCCGCAGGTCGCCGATCTTCTCGTTGCCGGTGGCCACCGGGCCGGTCATCATGCGCTGGTAGAGCCACAACATGTAGATGGCCGACAGCACCAGCGCGGTGACACCGAACGACGCCGCCAGCCAGTACCGGTTGAAAGTGCCCAGCAGGACCAGGAATTCGCTGATGAACGGCGCCAGGCCGGGCAGCGACAGGGTGGCCATGGCCGAGACCAGGAACGTGCCCGCCAGGATGGGCGCCACCTTCTGCACCCCGCCGTAGTCGGCGATCGCCCGGCTGCCGTGCCGCGATATCAGGAATCCCGCGATCAGGAACACCGCCGCCGTGGACAGGCCGTGGTTGAGCATGTACAGCGTCGAGCCGCTCTGCCCCTGGCTCGTCATCACGAAGATGCCCAGGATGATGAACCCGAAGTGGGAGATGGAGGTGTAGGCGATCAGGCGCATGATGTCGGTCTGCCCGATGGCCACGACCGCACCGTAGATGACCCCGATGACTGCCAGCACGACGATCAGGGGGCGGAAATACGTTGAGGCGCCGGGGAACAGCTGCAGGCAGTAGCGCAGCATGCCGAAGGTGCCGACCTTGTCCATCACCGCCATCATCAGCACCGCGGTCGCCGGGGTGGCCTCCACCGCGGCGTCGGGCAGCCAGCGGTGGAACGGCCACAGCGGCGCTTTGATCGCGAACGCGAACATGAAGCCCAAGAACAGCGCCTTGAACACCGCGGAGTCGGCGCCGTATCGGCCGGAGGCGACGCCGGCGACGATCTCACGGAAGTCGAAGGTGCCCGAACCGTGCTCCGCGGTCACCACATAGAGCCCGATCACCGCGGCCAGCATGATCAGCCCGCCGAACAGGTTGTACAGCAAGAACTTCACCGCCGCGCGTGACCTGCCGGCACCACCGCCGAAGCCCCCGATCAGGAAGTACATCGGGATGAGCATGGCCTCGAAGAACACATAGAACAGCAACACGTCGAGTGCGACCACCGAGATGAGCACCATCGACTCGATGGCCAGCGTCAGGGCGATGTAGGCGTGCACGCCCCGGGTACGCTCGCCTCCGTCGTTCCAGCCGGCCACCTGCAGCACCGGGATCAGCACCGCGGTCAGCAACACCAGCACCACGGCGATGCCGTCCACGCCGAGGGAGTAGGTGGCCCCGAACGCCGGTATCCAGGAATGGCTTTCGACGAATTGGTACGGGCCGCCACCGGACTTGAAGCCGACGGTGATGACGATCGCGACCGCCAGCGTCAGGACGCCGACGACCAGGCCGGTCCACTTGGCGAGCCGACGCAACCCCGGTGGCAGCAGGATGACGAGCACCGAGCCGGCCAGCGGGAGCAGCCAGAGCACGCTCAGCCAGGGAACCGAATTCAAAGAGCCCGCGTTCACCACAGTTTCACCGCCAGGATCAGCGCGACCACCAGGACCGCGCCCGTCAGCATCGACAATGCGTAGTTGCGGGCGAAGCCGGTTTGCAGCCCCCGCAAGCGATTCGAAGTCCGCCCCACCAGCGCGGCCAGCGCGTTCACCGAACCGTCCACCCCCGCGTTGTCGACCTCGACAAGCGCTTGAGTCAGTTCCGCTCCTGGGCGCATGAACACCTCTTCGTTGAAGGCGTCGCCGTAGAAGTCCCTGCGTGCCGCCGTCGTCACCGGCGACACCGAAAGCGGGGCCACCCTGGGAATTTCCGCGGTGGCGTACAACCGGTAGGCCACCGCGATGCCGATGGCGACGACGCCCAGCGCGAAGGCGGTGCTGACCCACGCCGGGAACGCGTGGGTCACTTCTTCGTGCTTACCGACGACCGGCTCGAGCCAGCTCTGCAGGGTGCCCCGCCATGCCAGCAGCCCACCGGCGAACACCGAGCCCACGGCGAGCAGGATCATCGGCCATGTCATCAGGCCGGGTGCCTCGTGGGGATGCGTGCCCGGCGCCCAACGCTTTTGACCGAAGAAGGTCATCAACATCACACGCGTCATGTAGAACGCGGTGACGCCCGCGCCCAGCAGCGCCGCCCCGCCCAACACGTAACCGCGGGCGCCGCCGGCGCCCAGCGCCGCCTCGATGATGGCGTCCTTGGAGAAGAAGCCCGCGAACGGCGGCACACCGATGATCGCCAGATATCCCAGCCCGAAGGTGGCGAAGGTGATCGGCAGGGCGGCGCGCAGGCCGCCGAAGCGGCGCATGTCCTGTTCCTCGTGCATCGCGTGAATCACCGCGCCGGAGCCCAGGAACAACCCCGCCTTGAAGAAGCCGTGGGTGAGCAGATGCATGATGGCGAATGCGTAGCCGGCCGGGCCGAGACCGGCTGCCAGCACCATGTAGCCGATCTGGCTCATCGTCGACGCCGCCAACGCGCGCTTGATGTCGTCCTTGGCGCAGCCGATGAAAGCCCCGAGGAGCAGCGTGACCGCGCCGACGATGACCACGGCCGTTTGAGCATCGGGCGCCAGGTTGTAGAGCGGGTTGGATCGCACGATCAGGTACACCCCGGCGGTCACCATGGTGGCGGCGTGGATCAGCGCGGACACCGGGGTGGGGCCCTCCATGGCGTCGCCCAACCAGGCCTGCAGCGGGACCTGCGCGGACTTGGCGCAGGCGCCCAACAGCAGCAGCAAGCCCATCGCCGTCAGTGCGCCCCGGCCGGCGGCCGGTGCGCCGGCGAACACCCCGGCGAAGGACAGCGTGCCGAAGGTGCTGAACATCAGGAACATTCCCAGGGCGAGTCCGGCGTCCCCGACGCGGTTCATCACGAACGCCTTCTTGGCCGCGGTGGCCGCCGTCGGCTTGTGGTACCAGAACCCGATCAGCAGGTAGGAGGCCAGGCCGACACCTTCCCAGCCGACGTAGAGCACCACGTAGTTGTCGGCGACCACGAGCAGCAGCATCGAGGCCAGGAACAGGTTGAGGAAGCCGAAAAACCTTCGGCGGTCCGGGTCTTCGGCCATGTAGGCGACCGAATAGATGTGGATCAGCGACCCGACCCCGGAGATCAGCAACACGAAACACACCGACAGCTGGTCGATCTGCAGGCCGAGGTCCACCTGCAGTTGGCCGACCGGGATCCAGGTGAACACCCTCTGGTGCAGGACCCGGTCGTCGGCGCCGCGGCCGAGCAGCTCGTTCAGCAGGCTCAGGCCCACGCCGAACGCCGCGAGGGCGGTGGCGCAGCCCAGCCAGTGCCCCCACCCGTCGGTGCGTCGCCCCCCGAACAGCAGGATGGCGGCACCGGCGAGCGGCAGCGCCACCAGCAGCCAGGTGTAGTGAGTCATGTTGGCGTTGTCAGCCTTTGAGTAGGTTCGCGTCGTCGACCGACGCCGACTTGCGGGCACGGAAAATCGTCATGATGATGGCCAGGCCGACGACGACCTCGCAGGCGGCCACCACCATGGTGAAGAACGCGATCATCTGCCCGTCCAGGTGGCCGTGCATCCGCGCGAAGGTGACGAACGCCAGGTTGACCGCGTTCAGCATCAGTTCGACGCACATGAACATGACGATGGCGTTGCGTCGCAACAGCACACCCGAGGCCCCGATGGTGAAGAGGAGCGCCGAAAGGTACAGGTAATTAGCCGGATTCATGATGCACCGCCTTGTGACAAACTCGGGCTCGCCGGACGGGAGGGAGTTTCGTTGCCGTCGGCGCCGCGGCTGCGCAGGATCGGGGACACCGACAGCTCCGAGTACGACCCGTCCGGCAGCAGCGCGGCCACGTCGACGGCGTTGTGGCGCGCGTAGACCCCGGGGCTGGGCAGCGGGGTGGGGTGCCCGCCGGCACGGAACCGCTCCTGCGAAAGCTCCCGTTGCGTCTTGCGGCGCTCGAAACGCTCCCGGTGCGCCAGCACCATCGCCCCGATGGCCGCGGTGATCAGCAGCGCGCTGGTGAGTTCGAATGCCCAGACATAACGGGAGAAGATCAGCGCGGCAAGCCCTTCCACGTTGCCGTTGGCGTTCGCGGTGGTCAACCCCGCGAAACCACCGGTCGCGCCGGTGCCGATCGCGGCGATGAGCAGGACGCCGAACCCGACACCGGCCACCGCCGCGGCGACGCGCTGTCCGTGCAGCGTCTCCTTCAGCGATTCCGCGGAGTCCACGCCGATCAGCATCAGCACGAACAAGAACAGCATCATCACCGCGCCGGTGTAGACCACGACTTGGACGACGCCCAGAAACAGCGCGTCCTGGATCATGTAGAACACGGCAAGGATGATCATCGTCATCGCCAGGAACATCGCCGAGTACACGGCGTTGACCGCCAGCACCACCCCCACCGCGCCGATCAGCGCCAGCGCGCCCAGCACCCAGAACGCGAATGCTTCACCGGTGGAGGTGCGGATGATCGTGTCGGAGGCCAACATCTGGCCCGACAACGCAGTCACCGGGACTCTCCGGCCTTCTCGATATCGCGCAGGCCGTCCGCCGTGACATTGCCCTGGTAATAGTCCTTGTCGGTGGCGCCGGGTGCCCGGGGATGCGGCGGCGCGGTCATGTCGGGCAGCAGCGGGGCCAGCAGCCGGTCCTTCTCGTAGATCAGGTCGGCGCGGTTGTCGTCGGCCATCTCGTAGTCGTTGGTCATGGTCAGCGCCCGCGTCGGGCACGCCTCGATGCACAGGCCGCAACCGATGCAACGCAGATAGTTGATCTGATAGACCCGGCCGTAGCGTTCCCCGGGCGAGTACCTCAGCTCCTCGGTGTTGTCCGCGCCCTCGACGTAGATGGCGTCGGCCGGGCACGCCCAGGCGCACAGCTCGCAGCCGATGCATTTCTCCAGGCCGTCCGGGTAACGGTTGAGCTGGTGACGGCCGTGATAGCGCGGGGCGACGGGGCCCGGCTTTTCCGGATATTCCTCGGTGACGTTCTTTTTGAACATCGATCCGAACGTCACGCCGAATCCGGCCACGGCGTCCAAGAATCTAGCCACGTGCTTCCTCCTTGCTCGCAGCCGCCAGGGACTTCATCGGCAGCGGCGGTGTCGGGAATACCGGCGTGGGGCTTTGCCCGGCCGGGAGTTGTTTGGCCTCGCGGCGGAGCTGTCGCTCCAGCGCGCGAATGCCGGGCGCGCTGAACGGCTTTCGCAGCAACAGCACCAGCGCCGTGGCGAACACGATGCTGCTGACCACCAGCAACGGGGTCCAATGCGCATACCCCTGGTTCTGCAGCGTGCGAATCACCGCGGCGATCAACACCCAGACCAGCGAGGCCGGGATCAGCAGCTTCCAGCCCAGCCCCATGAACTGGTCGTAGCGCAGCCGGGGCAGTGAGGCCCGCAACCAGAAGTAGATGAACAAAAAGGTCCACATTTTGGCGGTGAACCAGAGCACCGGCCACCAGCCGGTGTTGGCGCCCGCCCACATGTCGATCGGCCACGGCGCATGCCAGCCGCCGAAGAACAACACTGTGGCCAGCGACGAAACCGTCATCATGTTGACGTACTCGGCCAGCATGAACATGGCGAACTTCAGCGACGAGTACTCGGTGTGGAATCCCGCGACCAGCTCGCCCTCGGCCTCGGGCAAATCGAATGGCGCACGGTTGGTTTCACCGACCATGGAGATCAGGTAGATCACGAACGACGGCAGCAGCAGGAACACGTACCACACCCGGTCCTGCGCGGCGACGATCTGCGATGTCGACATGGTGCCCGCGTAGAGGAACACCGCCGCGAACGACAGTCCCATCGCCACCTCGTAGGAGATGACCTGGGCGGTGGAGCGCACCCCACCGAGCAGCGGGTAGGTGGACCCGGATGCCCAGCCGCCCAACACGATTCCGTATACCCCGATCGCCGACAGCCCCAGAATGAAGAGCACCGCCACCGGCAGGTCGGTCAACTGGAGCGGTGTGCGGTGGCCGAACACCGACACCACCGGGCCGAAAGGGATGAACGCGAATGCGGTGAACGCGGGGATGGTGGAGATGACCGGCGCCGCGAAGTAGACGAACTTGTCGACGCCGCCGGGCGTGATGGTTTCCTTGAGCGCCAACTTGATTCCGTCGGCCAGGCTCTGCAGGACGCCCCACGGCCCCGCCCGGTTGGGTCCGGGCCGCAGCTGCATCCAGCCGAGAATCTTGCGCTCGAGCAGGATCGCGACCAGGACGTTGAGCATGAGGAACACGAAGACGGCCAGCGCCTTGCCCGCCACCAGCCACCAGGTGTCGTGTCCGAAGGCGGTCAAGGAGGTCATGAATCCACTCCGATTTTCACTGTGCTGCCCAGGGTTACACCGAGTCGCCGGTGCACCGCCGAACCCGGGGAGTTCAGCGGAACCCACGCCACCCGGTCGGGCATGTCGGTGACGACCAGCGGCAGGCTGATCGATCCGCGCGACGTGCTGACGGTGACCGTGTCACCGTCGGCGGCGCCGATTTCGGCCGCCGTATCGGCCGATAGGCGCACCGCGGGTGTGCGCGCGGTCCCGGCCAGATGCGGTTCGCCGTCTTGCATTCGGCCGTTGTCCAGCAGCAACCGCCAGCCGGTCAACACGGCTTCACCCGCACCGGGCTGGGCCGGCTGCGGGGTCGCGACAGCGGGGCCGGCGGCCCAATCGCCGTCCCAGGTGCCCAGCGCGGACAGTTCCGCGCGGGCCGCTTCGGCGGTCGAGAGCCCCAGGTAGACGCCCATTTCGTCGGCCAGCGCGTCGAGCACCTGGTGGTCGGATTGGGCCGCTTGCTGGGTGCTGCCGCGCAGCGCCGGTTCGAACGGGCGATAGCGGCCCTCCCAGTTGACGAAGGCGCCGGCTTTCTGTGTCGTCGGCGCGACCGGGAACACCACGTCGGCGCGCTGGGTGACGGCGCTGTGCCGCAACTCCAGGCTGACCACGAACCCCGCGGAGTCCAGCGCGGCCAGCACCGCTTCGGGGTCGGCGAAGTCATCGGGTTCGACACCGCCGACCAGCAAGGCGCCCAGCGTCCCGTCGGCGGCGGCGGCCAGGATGCCGTCCACGTCACGCCCGGCGGCGGAGGGCAATTCGGAGACATGCCACGCCGCGGCGATCTGCGCGCGGGCCGTCTCGTCGTCGAGTGGGCGGCCGCCGGGCAGCAGGGCGGGTAGCGCGCCGGCCTCCAGCGCACCCCGCTCGCCGGCCCGGCGCGGCACCCACGCCAGCCGGGCCCCGGTGGCGTCGGCGAGTCGGGCGGCGGCCGACAATCCGCCGGGCACCGTGGCCAGGCGTTCCCCGACCATGATGACCGCCCCGGGAGCGGACAGCAGGTCGCCCACCTCGCCGGTGGTCAGGCCGTCCAGCGCCGCCGCTTCGCTCCCCGGAACGGTTTTGATGAGCCGTCCGGACATCTTCACCAGCGCCCGGGTGGCGAACGGCGCAACCGCATACACCGGTAGCCGGTGCTTGCGAGCGGCCTTGCGTAGTCGCAGGAACACGATGGGCGACTCGTCTTCCGGCTCGAAACCGACCAGCACCACCACCGGCGCCGATTCCAGATCGGAATAGCTGACGTGGCGCCGGCCGGCGATCCGCGACGCCAGGAAGTCGGCCTCTTCGGCCGAGTTCGGGCGGGCACGGAAGTCGATGTCATTGCCGTCCAGGACGATTCGGGTGAACTTGGAGTACGCGTAGGCGTCTTCCACGGTGGCCCGGCCGCCGACCAGCACGCCGGTACGCCCGCGGGCCGCATCCAGTCCCTTGACCGCCGTCGCCATCGCGTGCGACCACGACGCGGGCACCAGCGAGCCGTTGGGGTCCTTGGGGTCCCGGATCAGGGGAGTGGTGATCACGTCCGGCTGCGTCGCGTAGGTGAACGCCCACCGGCCCTTGTCGCAGTTCCACTCCTCGTTGACCTCAGGGTCGTCGCCGGCCAACCGGCGCAGCACCTTGCCGCGGCGGTGGTCGGTGCGCTGGGCGCATCCGGACGCGCAGTGTTCGCAGACGCTGGGGCTGGACACCAGGTCGAAGGGCCGGGCCCGGAATCGGTAGGCGGATCCGGTCAGCGCGCCCACCGGGCAGATTTGCACCGTGTTGCCCGAGAAGTACGAGTCGAACGGCTCATTGGCGTAAATGCCGACCTGTTGCAGGGCGCCGCGCTCCTGCATGTCGATGAAGGGGTCGCCGGCGATCTGCTCGGAGAACCGCGTGCAGCGTGCGCACAGGATGCAGCGTTCCCGGTCCAGCAGCACCTGGGCGGAGATGTTGATCGGCTTGGCGAAGGTGCGCTTGACGTCGGTGAAGCGAGAATCGCTGCGGCCGTTGGACATCGCCTGGTTCTGCAACGGGCACTCGCCACCCTTGTCGCACATCGGGCAATCCAGCGGATGGTTGATGAGCAGCAGCTCCATCACACCGTGCTGGGCCTTGTCGGCGGCCTCCGACGTGAGCTGCGTGCGCACGACCATGTCGTCGGTGGCGACGGTGGTGCACGACGCCATCGGTTTGCGTTGCCCCTCCACCTCAACCAGGCACTGCCGGCATGCGCCGACCGGCTCGAGCAGCGGGTGGTCGCAGAACCGCGGGATCTGGATGCCCATCAACTCCGCCGCCCGGATCACCAATGTGCCCTTGGGCACGCTGATTTCGTTGCCGTCGATGGTCAGCGTCACCATGTCCGGCGGACGCACCTCGTCGCCGGTCTCGGTCTTGGCCGCCTGCGTCACGCGTTACCTCCGTTGAGCATGGAGTCTCGGGGGTCGAACGGGCAGCCGCCCCCCTCGACGTGGGCGACGTACTCGTCGCGGAAGTACTGGATCGACGACATGACTGGGCTGGCGGCGCCATCGCCCAACGCGCAGAAGGACTTCCCCAGGATGGTGTCGGAGATGTCCATCAAGTTGCCGATGTCCTCGCTGGTGCCCCCGCCGGTTTCCAGCCGCTCATAGATCTTGTCCAGCCAGAAGGTGCCCTCCCGGCATGGCGTGCATTTGCCGCACGATTCGTGCTTGTAGAACTCGGTCCAGCGGCGCACCGCGCGCACCACGCACGTGGTCTCGTCGAAGATCTCGAGCGCCTTGGTGCCCAGCATCGAGCCGGCGGCGCCCACGCCCTCGTAGTCCAGGGGCACGTCGAGGTGCTCGTCGGTGAGCAGCGGCGTCGACGACCCTCCGGGCGTCCAGAACTTGAGCCGGTGCCCCGCCCGCACGCCGCCGGCGTAGGCGAGCAACTCGCGCAACGTGATCCCCAGCGGAGCCTCGTACTGCCCCGGCCGGGTGACGTGGCCGGACAGCGAATACAGCGTGAAGCCGGGCGATTTCTCGCTGCCCATCGACCGGAACCATTCGACGCCGTTGAGGATGATCGGCGGGACGCTGGCAATCGTCTCGACGTTGTTGATCACCGTGGGGCAGCCGTAGAGCCCGGCCACCGCGGGGAACGGTGGCCGCAGCCGCGGTTGCCCGCGCCGGCCCTCCAGGGAGTCGAGCAGCGCGGTCTCCTCGCCACAGATGTAGGCGCCCGCGCCGGCGTGCACCACCAGTTCCAAATCGAAGCCGGAACCGTTGATGTCGCAGCCCAGGTATCCGGCGGCATAGGCCTCGGCCACCGCGTTTTGCAGGCGGCGCAACACCGGCAGCACCTCACCGCGCACGTAGATGAACGCGTGGCTGGCCCGGATCGCGTACGCGGCGATGATGACGCCCTCGACGAGCACGTGCGGCGTTGCCAGCATCAGCGGAATGTCTTTGCACGTGCCGGGTTCCGACTCGTCGGCGTTGACCACCAGGTAGTGCGGCTTGGCGGCCGCGCCGGTGTCGCCCTGCGGGATGAACGACCACTTCGTCCCGGTCGAGAAGCCGGCGCCGCCGCGGCCGCGCAGGCCGGAGTCCTTGACGACCCCGATCACCTCGTCGGGCTCCATGCTCAGCGCTTTCTGCATGGCCTGATAGCCGTCGTTGCGGCGGTAGGTCTGTAACGTCCACGACCCGGGATCGTCCCAGAAGCGGCTGATCACCGGCGTCAACGGCGTCGCCTGGGCGGTGGGGGCAGCCATCACTGATCCTTCCCGGACGACGGGGTGTCGGGCGCCTCCATGCCGAGTTCCCTCGCCACCTGCAGGCCGGCCAAGGTCGCGGCGCCCGCGCCGCCCTGGCCCTGGTCCGGACGCTCGTCGGGCAGGCCGGCCAGGATGCGCGACGTCTCGCGGAAGACGCACAGCGGGGCGCCGCGGGTGGGCGGCTGGGGCTCACCGGCGCGCAGCGAGTCGACGAGTTCGCGCGCCGACTCGCAAGTCTGGTTGTCGAAGAACTCCCAGTTGACCATCACCACCGGCGCGTAGTCGCAGGCGGCGTTGCACTCGATGTGTTGCAGCGTGATCTTGCCGTCGGGCGTGGTCTGGTCGTTGCGGACGCCGAGATGATTCACCAGGGTTTCGAAGATGGCGTCGCCGCCCATGACCGCGCACAGCGTGTTGGTGCAGACACCGACCAGGTAGTCGCCGGTGGGTCCGCGGCGATACATCGTGTAAAAGCTTGCCACCGCGGACACTTCGGCGCCGGTCAGTCCCAGCTGTTCGCCGCAGAACTCCAAACCGGCCGGGGTCAGGTAGGAGTCCTCGGCCTGCACCAGGTGCAGCAGCGGCAGCAGGGCCGAGCGCTTGTTGGGGTAGCGGCCGATGATCTCCTTGGCGTCGACCTCCAGCCGGGCCCGCACTTCCGGTGAATACGATTGCGGCGCACCCTCGGTGACGAACGCGTTGGGCTCTTCGGGCGGTGGCCCGAGGCGGATGAAGACCGGCTGTCCCTGTGGGCCGGTCACCGGTCCACCCCGCCCATCACCGGGTCGATGCTGGCCACCGCGGTGATCAGGTCGGCCACCATCCCGCCCTCGCCCATTGCGGCGACCGACTGCAGGTTGGTGAACGACGGGTCCCGGTAGTGCACCCGATAGGGGCGGGTACCGCCGTCGCTCACCATGTGCACGCCAAGCTCCCCGCGCGGCGATTCCACCGCGGTGTAGACCTGGCCCGGCGGAACCCTGATGCCCTCGGTGACCAGTTTGAAGTGGTGGATCAGTGCCTCCATCGAGCTACCCATGATCTTGGCGATGTGCTCCTGTGAGTTGCCCATGCCGTCCGGGCCCACCGTCAAGTCGGCCGGCCAGGCGATCTTGCGGTCGGAGATCATGGTCGGGCCCGGCTTCAACTTGTCCAGACACTGCTCGACGATCTTGATCGACTCCCACATTTCGTTGACACGAATCATGTAGCGCCCGTAAGCATCACACGTGTCAGCGGTGATCACGTCGAATTCGTAGTTTTCGTAACCGCAGTAGGGTTCGCTCTTGCGCAGGTCGTGGGGCAACCCGGTGGCACGCAGGATCGGCCCGGTGATGCCCAGGGCCATGCAACCGGTCAGATCCAGGTAGCCGACGTCGCAGGTGCGGGCCTTCCAGATGGCGTTTTCGTTGAGCAGATCGCCCATCTCGCGCAGCACCTGGCGCAGCGGCTTGAGGGCTTCGGCGATGTCGGTCTCCGCATTGGGCGGCAGGTCCTGCGCCACGCCGCCCGGCCGGATGTAGGCGCTGTTCATCCGCAACCCGGAGATCTTTTCGAACAGGTTCAGGACGATTTCGCGGCCGCGGAATCCGACGAACATCGGGGTCATGGCGCCCAGTTCCATGCCGCCGGTGGCCAGCGCGACCAGATGCGAGGAGATCCGGTTGAGCTCCATCATCATCACCCGGATGACGTTGACCCGCTCCGGTATCTGATCGGCGATGTCGAGCAGTTTCTCCACGCCCAGGCAGTAGGCGGTCTCGTTGAAAAACGGTGCCAGGTAATCCATCCGGGTCACGAAGGTGACGCCCTGGGTCCAGTAGCGGTATTCGAGGTTCTTCTCGATCCCGGTGTGCAGGTAGCCGATTCCGCAGCGGACGTCGGTGACCGTCTCGCCCTCGATCTCGAGGATCAGCCGCAGCACCCCGTGGGTGGAGGGGTGCTGGGGGCCCATGTTGACGACGATCCGTTCGCCGGGGTCCGCGTTGCGGGCGGCCTCGACGATCTGTTCCCAGTCCTGGCCCCCGGCGACCAAGACGGTCTCGCCGGCGCCACCATCGTGCGTCGAGTCAGTGGTTGTGCCCATCAGTTGTACGCTCTCCGCTCGTCGGGCGGGGGTATCTGCGCTCCCTTGTATTCCACCGGGATGCCGCCGAGGGGATAGTCCTTGCGTTGCGGGTGTCCATGCCAGTCGTCGGGCATCTCGATGCGGGTCAGCGACGGGTGTCCGTCGAAGATGATGCCGAAGAAGTCGTAGGTTTCGCGCTCGTGCCAATCGCTGGTCGGGTAGACCCCGTACAGCGAGGGGATGTGCGGATCATCATCCGGCGCAGCCACTTCCAGCCGGATGCGGCGATTGTGTGTGATCGACTGCAGCGGGTACACCGCGTGCAGTTCGCGGCCCGTCTCATGCGGGTAGTGCACCCCGCTGACGCCCAGGCACATCTCGAACCGCAGCTCCGGCTCGTCGCGAAGGCGCTGGGCCACTTGGGGCAGCGCCTCGCGGCGCACGTGCAGGGTCAGCTCGTCGCGGTAGACCACGACTTTTTCTATCGCGTCGGAGAATTCGACGTCGGCGCTTTGCAGGGCCTGGGAGAGTTTGTCGACCACATCGTCGAAGTAGCGGCCGTAGGGGCGGGGGCTGCTGCCGGGGAGCACGACCTCCCGCACCAGGCGCCCGTAGCCGGAGGTGTCCCCAGAGCCCTTGGCGCCGAACATGCCGCGGCGCACGTCGATCACTTCTTCGTCGGCGTGGCTGACTGCCTCTTTCGGGTCTTGATCCGGCGAACTCATCGCAGCAGCCCGCGCATCTCGATCGTGGGCCGGACCGATAGCGCCGCCTGCTCGGCTTCGGCGATGGCTGCTTCGCGGTTGACGCCCAGCGGCATTTCTTGAATCTTCTCGTGCAGCTTGAGGATTGCGTGCAGCAGCATCTCCGGCCGCGGCGGGCAGCCGGGCAGGTAGATGTCCACCGGGACCACGTGGTCCACGCCCTGCACGATCGCGTAGTTGTTGAACATCCCGCCGGACGACGCGCACACGCCCATGGCCAGCACCCACTTCGGCTCGCCCATCTGGTCGTAGATCTGGCGCAGCACCGGCGCCATCTTCTGGCTCACCCGCCCGGCCACGATCATCAGGTCGGCCTGCCGCGGCGTCGCCGAGAACCGCTCCATGCCGAACCGCGCGATGTCGAATCTTGGCCCGGCGGTTGCCATCATCTCGATCGCACAGCAGGCCAGCCCGAACGTCGCCGGCCACAACGAGTTCTTGCGGACATAGCCGGCCACCTTCTCGACCGTCGACAGCAGAATCCCACCGGGCAGCTGTTCCTCGAGACCCACGTCTACCTCAATCCCAGGTCAGGCCGCCGCGGCGCCACACATAGGCGTACGCCACGAAAACCGTGAGCATGAACACCACCATCTCGACCAATGCGAACGTTCCCAGCGCGTCGTAACTGACCGCCCAGGGATACAAGAACACGATTTCGATGTCGAAGACGATAAAAAGCATTGCGGTCAGGTAATACTTCACCGGGAACCGCTGGCCGCTCGCCGCGTGCGGGCCGCTGACCGGACTCTCGGTCGGTTCGATCCCGCATTCGTAGGCCGCCTGCTTCGAGCGGTTGTACCGCGAGGGTCCGGCGAGGCTCGCGATCGCCACCGATCCCACGGCGAAGGCCGCGGCTATCGCTCCGAGCACCAGGATGGGTATGTAGACGTTCAACTCGCTCCAAGATCTCCTCGTACGGGTCGCCGGTGCGGCGGCCGGGCGGGGGCCGGGCTGCTGTGACGCGCCCGGGCTGCGGGCGGTCACAGTGACCTCCACAACATAGCGTCGTGAAGGCGGGCGTGTTTTGCCGGGGTGGGGCTATTCGTCTCGTTTTTGTGCCGCCGCAACCGGGGGGCTCACGGGTCCGCGCCGCGGCCATTGGTGCCACTGCCTAGCGGGGTGCTATCAGCGCAGGTGAGCGCGGTAGCCCGGCCTAGCGAGTGGGGGTGCGGAGCAGTCCGAGCACGGTGCGGCCCAGCACGATGGGATCGAGGGGATGCGGCACCGCGGCCTCGGCCCGCGACCAGTTGGCCAGCCAGGCGTCGTCCGAGCGGCCGGTGAGCACCACGATCGGCGGGCACGTCGTGAGTTCGTCTTTGAGTTGCTTGGCGATTCCCATGCCGCCGGTGGGCGTGGCTTCCCCGTCGAGAATGGCCAAGTCGATGCCGCCCTGGTCCATCTGCCGCACCACCATCGGGGCGGTCGCCACCTCCAGGTACGTCAGCTCGGGGAGGTCCGGATGCAGACGCTTGCCCAGTGCCCGCATCACCTGTTCGCGGGTTTCGGCGTTATCGCTGTAGACCAGGATCCGCAGGGCAACGCTGGATTCGGGGCTGGAATCGGGCACGGTGCAGATGCTACTGGTGCCGCACCGGCTTCACTGGGCAGCCCGCGAGAAGACGGCTTCGGCCGCCGCCGTCGCCGTCGAGCCCATCATGCCGAGCCGGTTCCAGCCCAGGTCGAATTGGGTGCGATCCACCTTGGTGGTCCCGGCGATTCGGATCGAGCCGTCCTCGAGCTCGGTGATCGTGGCGGACAGCGGCAGCGGCGCGGTGATGCCTTTGATGGTGAAGGCCGCCCGGAGGTCGGCGGCCTTGCCTTTCGTCGGGTGCACCGCGGTGACGACGACGCTGATCTCACCGAAGCGCTCGACGTCGAAGAAATCGGCCGAGCGCAGATGCTTATCGCGGCGGGCGATGCCGGTGTCCAGGGAGGCGGCGCGGATGTCGAGGCGGCCGAATACCGCTCCCTTGCCCGTCAGTTGGCCGTCGCCGCTGAACTCGGTGAAGCGGCCCTTGACGTTCAGCAGGCCCCACATGTTTCTGATCCTGAACGTGACGGTCGAGCGGTCCGGGACGAGGTTCCACACGCCGGCCAGGTCCGGATCGTTCAGAAGCGTTTCCAGAGTCGTCATCGTCACCCCCATCTGTCGTGGCGAATCTGTGGCGAATCTGTGGGGAATCTAACCCCTAACCCAGCAACGGCGCGATCTCGGCCGGGTCGAAGTACTCGTCGATCCGGTCGAGCCGGCCGTCGCTGCCCACCCTGATGACAATGCAGACCCGCATCGAAATCGACTGGCCGGCATGGCCCGTGGCGTGCAGGACGTGCTGCTGGACGAAGCCACCCGCGAAGAATCGCCGGTCCAGAAGTTCATAGCGGCGCTCGGTCGTCGCGGTGATGAACCAGTCGATGACCCGCAACGCGCGGGCCTTGCCGTCATCGCGCCGCGCGCCGACGCGCCAGACCGCGATGTCATCGCTCCACATCCGGTCAACCGTTGCGAAGTCGCCCTTTTCGATCGCGGTGAACAGGCGGTCGGCCGCATCGGCAACTATTTCCGCACTCGCAGCGGGCATGCGCTGGCTCCTATTCGATGTCGTATCCGGGGTGGGCGACCGCCACCCGGCGGCGCACCAACGCGCGCAGGCAGGCGGTGACGTCGTGGGCTCGCGCGTCCATCTCGCCGGCGCGTATTGCGGCGGCCAGCTCTTCCTCGTCGGCGAACCCCAGGTCGGCCAGCGCGGCGCGGGATTCGGCATCGCTCTCGTCGAGCAGTTCGCGCTCGACTATGCGCAACGCGTTGGCACCCACCCTCGCGTGGAAGTTGACCTGCCCGCTGGTGGCCGCACGCACGTCGGTCTCCAGGAATTCGGCCACAGCGGCTACCAGCTCGGCCGCGAGCGGGCGGCCGTACGCGCCGATCATCAGGCGGCCCCTTCGAGCAGGTCGAGCAGGTCCCACTCGGTCTCGCACACGCGGCGACCGATCGCGGCCAGCTCCACCGAGCGGAATTGACCGGTCAGATGCCGCTCGGCCTGATAGCGGCAGATGACGCCCCAGCGCAGCGTGGCCAGCACCACCCACCAGTGAAACACCACCCGGTCGACGCTAGTCCCGCTGGCGTGCTCGTAGGCGCGCACGAAGCTCTCGATGCTGCCGAGGCCGCCGGCGCCCAGGCTGGCCGGAGCGCCGAACCGCCAGGCTCGGATGCAGAACCAGGCCAGGTCGTCGTACGGGTCGCCGCGGTGTACCAGCTCCCAGTCGAGGACGGCGGCGAGGCGGGATCCGTCGACGATGAGGTTGCCCATCCGGTAGTCCCCGTGCACCAGCACGTCCGCCGATGGTTCCGGCCGGCGGGCCTCGAGCCAGCGAAAGGCCCATTCGAAGGTGGCCGTGGTGTCGCCCATGGCGTCGAGCCGCTCGCGCCACTGCGCGAGCGGATCCTCGCCGGCCAGACCGGAGATGCACGGGTCGGCGCGGTGGATGGCCGCCAGAGCCTGAGCGCATTGCCGCAGCAGCCCCGCGCGGGCCGTCTGCCCGCCCGCGGCGTCGAGCTGACGCTGGATGCGCCGGACGATGGTCTCGCCGGCGATCTCCTCGCAGATCAGGAACGGATTGCCCAGTGCGGCAGGCGAATCGTCGGCGATGAGGACGTGGGGGACCGGTGCGCCGGCGGCAGCGGCGGCGGCCTGGGCGCGTGCCTCCAACTCCATTCCAGCGTGCACATCGTCGGGTGCGCCGGTGCGCAGGATGAGCGCTTGGCGCCTATCGCCGGTGACCGCGTCGAATGCCCACGTGGAGCGGCTGGCGCCCCCGGTCAACGCGCGCAGGTTCTCAACTGCGACCTCGGTGCCGACCACCGGCGCCAGCACGGTGGCCAGTTGAGGGGCCAGCTCCCCGGTGGGCGTCACTTGCCAAACTTAAACAGCCGCTGCGCCACCCGGCGAATCTGGATCTCCTCGGCCCCCTCGGTGATCCGGTAGCGACGGTGGTGGCGATAGATGTGCTCGAACGGCTCGTGCCGGCTGTAGCCGAGGCCACCGAAGATCTGCATGGCCCGGTCTGCTGCGTCGCAGACGAGTCGGTTGGCCCGATAGTTCGCCATCGACACCTTGTCCGAGACCTCCATATGGTGGTCGCGGTCCAGATGCCAGGCGGCGTAGGCCACCAGCAGCCGCACCATCTGGGCTTCGGTCTGCAGTTCGGCCAGCGGCCATTGCACGGCCTGGTTGACCGACAGCGGTTTGCCGAAGACGGTCCGCTTGCCGGCGTATTCGGCGGCGCGGTCGATGCAGTATTGGGCCGCGCCCAGGCTGCTGGCGGCCTGCCGAATCCTGTTCTCGTGCAAGAACGTTTGCGCGACCTCCAGTCCGCGGTCCACCTCACCCAGCACCGCGTCGGTGGATACCCGGACGTCGGTCAACTGAACTTCGCCGTGATCGGTCGGCATGTTGAACGTCCACCAGTAATAGGGGACTTCGAACCCTGGCGCGTCCGTCGGCACCAGAAACGCCGTGATGCCGCGCGCTTGGCCCGGCTCCCCGGAGGTGCGGGCGAAGACCAGGTCATGGGTCGCGCGGTGGACGCCGGTGTTGAACCGCTTGGAGCCGTTGATCACCCAGCCGTCGCCGTCGGGTTGCGCGCGCGTCTCTAGCCACGTCGCGTCCGAGCCGTGCTGCGGCTCGGTCAGTCCGAACGCCATGGAACGTTCCCCGGTGATCAGCGCTTCGGACCAGAGCCGCCGTTGCTCGTCGGTGCCGAAGCGCTCCATCATGATCACCTGGGGGAAATTCCCGACGATCGACGACTCGTTCTGCAGGTCGTTGTGTAGGCCGAGGCCCTTGTGCGCCAAGTGCTCCCGGACGACAGCCATGTCGACGTTAGTGCCGTCCCGGCCGCCCAGGGCGGCCGGCAGCCCGTACCGCAGCCAGCCGGCCTTATCGGCTCGTCTGCGCATCTCGGCGAGCAGATCCTCCCACTCGCGGGTCGGGATGCCGTCGTTGTCCCAATCGGTGCGGGCGTGCTCGCGACGTTTGTCGAAATACTGGATGTGTTCGCGTTCCAGCGGTTTGATCTCGGCCTCGATGAACTCGTCCATCTCGGCGAGCAGGTCCGGAAGGTGTTCGGGGAGTGTGAAGTCCACAGGTTTCTCCTTACGCGCCGTAGAGGGTTTTCTTCCAGATCGTCGACAGGGTGGCGATGGCGTCCTTATCGCTGATCTTCAGCCCTAGGTTGGAGGGGCCGACGAAGACGGTGGTGAAGTTCTCGAACAGCAGGGCGATGGCCGCGGCGGTGTGTTGCGCGTCGAGTTCGGTTCCGTAGCCCTGTTCCTGGGCGCGGCGCACCGAGGCGGCGACGATGTCCATGCCGAAGCGGCGGAATTCGTTCTGCACGGCCGCGAAGCGTCGCTGGGTGGCGGCCAGCTGGGCCACGGCGATCATGATGCCGATGTTCTGCTTGAACATGTTCCAGTACCCGGTGACCACCGAGGTGAAGAAGGCGTCGTCGTCCGGCGAGGCGGGGAGCTCGAGGCTCAACCCCGACGGTGTCACGACATCGTGCAGGAACGATTCGGCCAGGGCGGCGAGCAGGTCTTCCTTGTCGGCGAAATACCGGTAGAACACCGCGGGCGACTTGCCCGCCGCCGACGTGATGTCGGCCAGTGTGGTGCCGTGAAAACCCCGTTCCGCAAACAGCTTTCGTGCGGCCTGCTCGATCGCCTGCCGGGTCTGGCGCCCCTTGGCGGTCAGCGCTTCGGGGGCGGCCATCAGGTCCGGATCCGGTCGCCGGCACGCAGCAGCGAGCTCGGCAGGTCATGCCCGACAACGGATTTAGCGACTTCGGCCGCGGCGACGGCGGCCCGCAGGTCGACATCGACGTCGATGTCGCTGTCGCGCAGCAGGTAGACCAAATCCTCGGTGGCGATGTTGCCGGTTGCGCCCGGCGCGAACGGGCAGCCACCCAACCCGCCGACCGAGGAGTCCAGCCTGCTCACCCCGGCACTGATGGCGGCGTAGGCGCTGGCCAGCCCGGAGCCGCGGGTGTTGTGGAAATGCCCGCCCAGCGGCAGGTCACCGATCACCGGACGCAGTTGTGCGATCAGCGAACTCACCCGCCCCGGGGTGGTGGTGCCGATCGTGTCGGCGATCGACAGGCGGTCGGCGCCGCGGTCGCGGGCGGCCACGGCGATATCCAGCACCCGCCCGGGCGGGGTGGGGCCTTCGAACGGCGAGTCCCACGCGGTGGCGATCACCACTTCGACGGTGACGTCGCCGTCGTGTGCGATGGCGACGATCTCGTCGATCGCCTTGGTGGCCTGCGCGCTGGTGCGCCCGACATTCGCCATGCTGAACGTGTCGTCGGCGGCCACCACGTACTCGATCGAGCGCAGCCCCGCCGCGACGGCCCGCTTGGCCCCGTTAGGGCTGGCCACCAGGGCGGAGAACTCGATGTCGGGGTAGTCGTGCAGGTGGGCGGCGAGCTCGGCGGCGTCGGCCATCGACGGCACCTTCGACGGTGAGACGAAAGCGCATGCCTCCACCTCGCGGACCCCGGTCGCGGCGATCGCGGCCAGCAGTTCGAGCTTGGCCGACAACGGGATTGGCTGCTCGATCTGCAGGCCGTCGCGCAGCGCCACCTCGCGGATGGTCACGTGTGTGTTCACAGCACCTCCTCGGCGCGCAGCTCCTCGAGCTCCTCGGCGGTCTTGCCCAGCAGCCCGATGTAGACGTCGTCGTTGTGCTGGCCCGGACGCGCGGGCCCGGCGTTGCGCAGGCGGCCCGGGGTTTCCGAGAGCACCGGCACGATGCCCGGCCCCAGAACGTTCCGCTCGATCCTCTCATCGAAGTGTTCGACCAGCATGCCGCGGGCCCGCAGCTGCGGGTCGTTGACCACTTCCGCGACCGTGTTGATAGGCCCGGCGATCACTCCTGCGGCACTGAGCGTTTCGATGATGTCACCGGGTTGGCGTTCCGCCGCCCACGCGCCGATGATCTCGTCGAGGGCGTCCTGGTTGCGGCCACGGGCGCCGTGGGTGGCGAACCGGTCGTCGGCGGCCAGCTCCGGGCGGCCCATCGCCTTGCACAGCCGGGCGAAGACGGTGTCCTGGTTGGCGGCGATCACCACCCACGAGCCGTCGGCGCTGCGGTAGATGTTGGACGGCGCGATGCCTTCCAGCCGGGTGCCCGACGGTCCGCGCACCACGCCGCCGGCGTCGTAATCGGGAATGGTGGATTCCTGTACGGCCAAACAGGATTCGGTCAGCGCGACGTCCACCACCTGGCCACGCCCGGTGACGCCGCGGCGGTACAGGGCCGCCAGCGCGCCCTGGGCGCCGAACATGCCGGCCAGGGTATCGCCCAGCGAGAGCGCGAGCCGCGGCGGCGGGCCGCCCGGGAAGCCGTTGAGGTACCGCAGGCCACTGGCCGCCTCGGCCACCGAGGCATAGCCGGGCTTGTGGGCGTCGGGCCCGGTCTGCCCGTAGCCGGACACCCGGACCAGGATGATGCCCGGGTTGCGGGCGCTGAGCACGTCGTAACCCAGGTCCCATTTCTCCAGCGTCCCCGGGCGGAAGTTCTCCACGACGATGTCGGAGCGCTCGACGAGGTCACAGAACAGTTCGCGGCCGCGCGGGCGGCGCAGGTCGAGGGTGATCGCCCTCTTGTTGCGCGCGTGCACCGTCCAGAAGACGTGCTGCCCGTCGACCTCGGCCTGGCCCCAGGTGCGCAACGGATCCGGGGCGCCGGGGGGTTCCACCTTGATGACGTCGGCACCCATGTCGCCCAGCAGCCGCCCGGCGAACGGGCCCGCGATCAACGTACCCAGCTCGAGCACCCGGATGCCGTCCAGCGGTCCCGTCACACCGGGAGCAATCATTCTGTGCCCGCGAAGTCGTGGCGGACCAGCCAGTCGGTGACGACGTCGACGGCCGCGCGCAACTTGTCGCGCTGGTCGGGGCCCGCGTAATAGTGGGTGGCGCCGGGGATTTCGTGCATCTCCTTATCCTGATGCCCGATCGCCTCGAAGAGCCGTCGGGTGTGGCTGGGCGTGCAGGCGTCGTCGGCCAGGTTACCGATCACCAGCGCCGGGATTTCGATGTCGGCCCCGCAGGCCACTCCGTCGCCGCGGGCGTCGTCGTAGCTCCATTGCGAGAGCCAGCCGCGCAACGTGGAGAAGCGGGCCAACCCGACCGGGCTCATGTTCACCACTCGAGGATCCCCCAGGTAGCAAGTTCCCGGGGTGCGTTCGTTGGGATCGACGGTCGGGTCCAGCCAACGCGGGTCGGCCATGGTGCCGTGCACGACGAATCCGAACTCGTCGTCGGGGCGCCCGGCCGCCTTCAACTCGGCGAGCTTGTTCTTGACCCAGGCGGTGATGCGCCGATTGCGTTCGACCTGTGCTTTGCGGTAGCGGGCCAGGAATTCTTCGCTGTAGGGCGGCCGGTTCGGGTTGTCGGGGTTGTACAGGTCCAGCTCGGGATCGCGCTTGGTGGGGTCGGATTCGTCGAGGATCGACGCGTCGAGCCATTCGGTCAGCGTCCCGTGCCGGCTGATATGCGCCGCCAGCAGCATGATGCCGTCGGCGGCGGGCAGGTCCAGGGCGGTCAGGTCGGGGCCGTCGCCCGACGGGCTCGACGTGATGGTCGGGTGCTGGGCCTGCTGTTGGTAGAACATCGACAGCGAGCCGCCGCCACTCCATCCGGCCAGCACCACCTTGGAGTAGCCCAAGCGTTTCTTGGCGTCCTTGATGCATTCGCCGAGATCCTCGACCACCTTCTCCATCAGCAGCGCCGAGTCGGTGCCGCGGAACCGGCTGTTGCAGTAGATGACGTGATGGCCGGCCCGGGCCAGCGCGCCCGTCATCGGCAGGTAGGCGCCGCCGCCGATCGGGTGCATGAACACCAGCACGGTGTCCGACGGCTTGTCTTTCGGCTTGAGCAGGTAGCTCTCCAGCACGGTGATCTCGGCCAGGCCGCCATAGACGTCGCGGACGCCGGAATTGTTCTGGAAGGCAACGAGATAGGGGATTCGTTCGTATTCGTGACGGGTCATGGTCAGTGTTGTCCTAGGTCGTGCGCGAGCAACTCGGCCGACGGGATCAGGCGCCGTCGGGTGTCGACGGCGATCACTTGCCAGTCGACGCGGGAGTACTCGTCGAACTTGCGGCGCGCCCGTTCCCGCGCCTTCTCCGGTGCGCCGTGGTGGACGCCCTGCGGCGCATGGGAGATCAGGCCGGGCGGCATCGGGATGCCGTAGAGCGAGCCGCCGTGGAAGAAGGCGATTTCGTCGTAGTCGACATTGCGGTGATACCACGGGGTGCGCTCGGTGCCGGCAACACCTTCGGCGGGCTTCGGCAAGAAATTCATCACATAGACGCCGGTGGCCTGCATGAACAGGTGCACCGTCGGCGGCAGGTGAACGCTGTCGGAGGTGACGACGTTGTAGTCGGCGATGTTGAAGGTGAACGCGAAGTTGTCACCGCGCCAGCCCTCGACGTCGATCGGATTGTGTTGGTAGAACAGCGTTGTGGGGCCACCCTCGTGCATGAGCCGGACCTCGTACTCGTCGCGGCCGTCATCGTCAATCGGGACCGGGTCGGGGATGGTGGCCTGCGACGGGTCGAAGGGGAAGTGGCGGCCCAGCGGCCCGGGCGGGGGCACCCGGAACTCGTCGGTCGCCTCGATCATGAGCAGTGTCGTCTCGCTATCGGGCGCCTGGCGCCAGGTGCACGCCTTCGGGAGGTAGACCCAGTCGCCTTCGGTGTAGCGCAGCGGCCCGAATTCGGTTTCGACCAGACCGGCGCCCCGGTGCACGAAGCACAGCAGGTCGCCGTCGACGTGGCGGGTGTAGAACGGCATCGGTTCGTGGCGGCGGCTCAACAGGATTCGGCAGTCCGAATTGCTGAACATCAGCAGGGGACCGCCGTTGGCGTCGGTGGCGTCACGGGGCTTGAGCTCGCTGGCCAGCACGTCGACGGGACGCAGCGGGCCGACCGACCGGTAGGCGGTCGGGTCGTGGCGGCGGTAGAGGTTCGCCGTGCGGCCGGTGAATCCGCCCCGGCCCAGCTCGTCGTCCTTCAGCCCGTCGAGATCGGCATGCAGGCGTTGCGGTGTCTTGCCTTTTCGCAAGTGGACGAAGGATTCCATGATGACCCCCGGCTCGGGCGACGAACAAAACTGAAAGTGACATTACTTTTTGTTTTCGTCGTGCACAAGGGTCCGCGGATTGACCGACCGCACGACCAGACGCGGCGGGTTCGGCCGTCCGTCAATCGCGGACGCGCACCACGACCTTGCCCCTGGCGGTGCGGTTCTCCAAGGATGCGACCGCGGCGGCGGCCTCCTGCAGGGGGTAGACCTCCGGGTTGGGGGCAGCCAGTTGGCCCGAACTGAGCAGCTTTTCGAGCCCGGCCCACTGCTCGGCCAGCGCGTTCGGATGCGTCGCCGTCCAGGCGCCCCATCCCACGCCGACCACGTCAATGTTGTTGAGCAGCAATCGATTCACCCGCACTGTCGGGATCTCGCCACCGGTGAAGCCGACGACCAGCAGCCGCCCACCCGGGGCGAGCGAGCGTAGCGAATCGGTGAACCGGTCGCCGCCGACCGGGTCCAGTACGACGTCGACGCCGCGACCGCCGGTGAGCTCCTTGACCGCGTCCTTGAACCCGTCGGCCAACACCACGTCGGTGGCGCCGGCGGCTGTCGCGACGTCCGCCTTCGCTTCGGTGCTGACGACGGCGATGGTTCGGGACGCACCGAGCAGCGATGCCAGCCGCAACGTCGATGTCCCGATGCCGCCGGCGGCGCCGTGCACCAGCACCGTCTCGCCGTGGGCCAGCCGGCCGCGCACCGTCAGGGCGAAGTACACCGTCAGGTCGTTGAACAGCAGGCCGGCGCCCGCCTCGAAGCTGACGTTGTCGGGAAGCCTGAACACCCTGTCGGGCTGCAGGATCGCGACCTCGGCCATGCCGCCGGACAGCATGGTCAATCCGACGACCCGGTCGCCGGCTTTCACGTGTGCGCTCTGCGGCGCCGAGCGCACCACACCGGCGATTTCGGCTCCCAGCACGAACGGCGGCTCGGGGCGGTACTGATAGAGGCCCCGGGTCAGGAGCGCGTCCGGGAACGCGGCACCGGCGGCGTGCACCTCGACCACCACGCCGTCACCCGACGGTTCGTCGACCTCCGCCACCTCGATCGCGTCCGGACCGTCTAGTCGAGTCACCCGCGCAGCTCGCATGGTCGGACAGCCTACTGCCGACTCAAAATCCACCGGCGACCCGCACCACCGCCCGACCGGTGAACTTGCCGGCGCGCACCGAATCCAGCACATCGACCACGTCCTTGACGTCGACGTCGCTGGTGAGTGAGTCGAGATGACGCGGCCGCAACGAATCGCCCAGCAGCGCCCACAGTTTGCGGCGCGGGCCGATCGGCATCTGCACCGAATCCATTCCCAGCAGCGCGACGCCGCGCAGGATGAACGGCATCACCGTGGTGTGCAACGCCGGACCACCGGTCAGCCCGCTGGCGGCGACCGCCCCGCCGTAGTCGACGGCGCTGAGCACGTCGGCCAGCGTCGCGCCGCCGACGCAATCCACCGCGGCCGCCCAGCGCGCCTTGACCAGCGGCCGCGGTTTGGCGTCGGGATTTTCCGGCAGCCGCCCGATAACCTCTGCGGCGCCAAGCTCTTTCAGCAACCCAGCGGCCGCCTCCTTGCCGGTCGAGGCGACCACGCGGTAGCCCGCGGCGGCCAGCAGGTCGACGCTGACCGAGCCGACACCGCCGGAGGCGCCCGTGACGACCACCGACCCGGCGCCCGGCTCGACCCCCCAGTCGATCAGCGCTTGCACGCTCATCGCGGCGGTAAAGCCGGCGGTCCCGATCGCGGCGCCCTCGTGCGGACTCAACGCGCCGAGTGCCACGACCTGGTCGGCCGGCAGCCGCGCGTATTCGGCGTAGCCGCCGTGGTGGCCGGTGCCGATCTGGTACCCGTGGGCCAGCACCTTCTCGCCGACGGTGAACTCGGGTGACCCAGACTCGACGACCTCACCGGTCAGGTCGATGCCCGGCACCACCGGGTAGCTGCGCACCACGCCGCCGCCCGGGGTGAGCGCCAGCGCGTCCTTGTAGTTGACGCTCGAATAGAGCACCCGGATCGTCACCTCACCGGGCGGCAGGTCGGAGTGGCTCAAGGTCTCGACCGACGCGGTTATCCGGTCACCATCTTCGCGAGCGACGAGCGCGTGAAACGTGTCCATGCCTCGACGCTAACCGCACGGGCCCGAACGCGTTCGGGTCGCCCCGGGACCTAGAGAACGCCGTCGCTGCTTGGGTTTACTTGAGCTCGGCCGACGACAGGCCCAGCAGGCGGCGGGCGACCACCAACTGCTGGATCTGCTGGGTGCCCTCGAAGATGTCCAGGATCTTGGAGTCGCGCGCCCACTTTTCCAGCATTGATTGTTCGGAATAGCCTGCGGTGCCGGCCAATTCGACGGTCTTGAGGGTGACGTCGCTGGCCATGCGGCCGGCCTTGGCCTTGCTCATCGACGCCTCTTTGGAGTTGGGGATCCTGTTGTCGGCCTGCCACGCCGCGCGCAGCGACAGGAGGTAGGCGGCCTCCCAGTCGGCCTCCATCCGCAGGAACTCGGCCGCCGCGGCGCTCTGGGCGTGCGACGGTCTGTCGTAGGAGATCTCCACCCCGGCCTCGGTGAGGATCTTGCGGATTTCCTCCAGGGCGGCGCGGCCGACGCCGATGGCCATGGCGGCCACGATGGGCCGGGTGTTGTCGAAGGTCTCCATCACGCCGGAAAAGCCCTTGCCGACTTCGATTTCCGGGTTGCCCAGCAGGTTGTCCTTGGGGATGCGGACATTGTCGAACCGGATCGCCGCGGTGTCGGAACCCTTGATGCCGAGCTTGTGCTCGAGCCTTTCGACGGTGACACCGGGATGCTCGCGCGGCACGATGAACGACTTGATCGCCGCGCGGCCCGCCGCCTTGTCCAGCGTCGCCCACACCACGATGTGGGTGGCGCGCGAACCGGCGGTGACGAAGATCTTCTCGCCGTTGATCACATACTCGTCGCCGTCCAGCTTCGCGGTGGTCGACACCGCCGCCGAGTCCGAGCCGA
Source organism: uncultured Actinomycetota bacterium (assembly GCA_963820045.1). Taxonomy (GTDB): domain Bacteria; phylum Actinomycetota; class Actinomycetes; order Mycobacteriales; family Mycobacteriaceae; genus Mycobacterium. Next base: position 777,482 of record CAWFYN010000002.1, on the reverse strand, counting down.
AGCCCGGTTCGGTGATGGCCATCGCGGCCCACACCTTGCCCAGACGTTCCAGCTGCTCGTCGGTGGCGACCGCGGAGATGGCCGCGTTGCCCAGCCCCTGATACGGAACCGACAACATCATCGCGACGTCGCCCCAGCAGGCCTCCAGGGTCTGCAGCAGTGCCGCCATGTTGGCGCCGTTGTGATTCTTGTCCCTGTCCTGGTTTTCGTCCCCCAGCGCGTCGGCGCCGGCGAACTCGATGGATTCCGAGGCCCCCGCGAACAGGTTGTACAGGGTGTCGAGTTCGACCGGGTAGGCATGTTCCTTCAGGTCATACTTGCGCGCGATCGGGCGCATCAGCTCCGCGGCGCCCTGATGGGTCTTGACGACCACCGCTTGCAGCTTGCGGGGTAGCTCCAAATTGATTGCCATGATTGGACTTTCGGCTCGAATGTAAATAATGACCTAGATGACGACAACACCCTCGGCCACGCCGATGGCCCGCAGGTCGCGATACCAGCGCTCGACCGGGTGTTCTTTCGTAAAGCCGTGGCCGCCGAGCAGCTGCACGCCGTCCAGGCCGATCTGCATGCCCTTGTCGGTGCCCAGCCGCTTGGCCAGCGCCGCCTCGCGAATGAAGGGCAGGCCCTGTTCGGCGCGGGCCGCGCCGCGCCAGGTGATCAGCCGCAGCCCGTCCAGCTCGATGGCGATGTTGGCGCACATGAACGCGACGGCCTGACGATGGGCGATCGGCTCGCCGAAGGCCTCGCGCTCCTTCACGTAGGGCACCACGTAGTCGAGCACCGCGTGCGAGGTGCCCACCGCCAGCGCCGCCCAGCCGAGCCGGGCCAGCGCGATCGCCTCGGAGTAGTCCTCTGCGGTCGCTTCGTCCTCGCCGAGCCGTGCGCTCAGCGGGACCGAGACCCCGGAGAGCTCCACGTGACCCAGGGCCGCCGCGCGGATGCCCATGCTCGGGATCCGCCTTGACGGTAAGGCCTTTCGTCGACGACTCGACGATGAACAGGGCCGGCTTGCCGTCCAGCTGCGCGCCGACGACAAACAGCTCCGCGTCGGCCGCCGCCGGAACCAACGACTTGACGCCGTCGAGGCGGTACCCGCCCGGCGTGCGCACCGCGGTGGTTGCCAGGCGGGTGGGGTCGAACAGCGGTTGCGGCTCGGCGATGGCGACGCAGGCCTGCGGGACGTTCTCGCCGGCGAACTCGTGAAGATAGGTGGCCTGCTGGTCCGCGCTGCCCCAGTGGGTCAGCGCGGCGGCCACGCCCCCGGGGGCCAGGATCGGCAGGGCCAGACCCATGTCACCGTAGGCCAGCGCCTCGGCCACCAGCACGTTGGTCACGCTGGAGCGGTGTGCGGCGATGCCGTCGAAGTCCTCGGGGATGTTGATCGCGGTGATGCCCAACTCGGCGGCCTTGGCGATGAGGTCGGGCGGGTAGGTCGCCGCCTCGTCGGCGTCGTGAGCCGCGGGCCGCAGCACCTCCTCGGCGAATTCGGTGAGGGTCTCGACGATCATCTTCTGGTCGTCGTCGGGCGTCAGGTCGAAGTAGTCCTTGCCGCTCGACTTGAGCCGGGTGGGCCCGCTGCGCAGATTCTGCAGCCGTTTGAACTGCCGAGAGGTGGCGGCGGACGTGGAGAAGATCGTCTTGGTGCCGTACTGCAGCCCGCGGTTGACCGGATCGCGCAGACGGTATTTGTCCAGGAACTCCTGGCCCATCAGCGGGGTGAGCAGTGCGATGGCGATGTCGATGCCCGTGCGCTTGTGCGGTTGCAGCCCGACCCCGCTCTGCCGGTCTTTCCGTTTGCGGCGGGAGCGGGCGGATCGGAAAGACTTTGGTGCACCGGAACGAGTGTCGGTCATGTCGGCAGCCTGTAGTAGTCGGGGCGATGCGGATGAGCCTATCTTACTCCGGAGTAAGATCACAGAGAACACGTTGTTAACTAATTCACAGCCCCGGCCGCATCGAGGCTGCGCAGGACGTGGTCGTGCAGCGGACCGTTGGTCGCCACCGCGCTGCCGCGGTGGGGTCCCGCGACGCCGTCCAGGCCGGTCAGGCTCCCGCCCGCCTCGCGCACCAGGATGTCGAGCGGCGCCAGGTCCCACACCGACACCTCGGGTTCGGCGGCGACGTCGACGGCCCCTTCGGCCACCAGGCAATAGGAGAGGAAGTCGCCGAAGGCGCGCACCCGCCACACGGCGTCGGTCAGCGCGATGAAGTGCTCCCGCAGGCCGCGCTGCGCCCAGCCCGACAGGCTGGAGAACGAGAGGCTGGCCGAATCCAGTTGCGCCACAGAGGAAACCGACAGCCGCCGGGGCGGTGCGCCGTCGACCGCGACGAAGGCGCCCCGGCCGCGCGCCGCCCACCACCGACGCTGCAGCGCGGGCGCGCTGACGACGCCGACCGCGGGCACACCGTCTTCGAGCAACGCGATCAAGCTGGCCCACACCGGCACGCCGCGCACGAAGTTCTTGGTGCCGTCGATGGGGTCGATGACCCACTGCCGTCCGGTGAAAGCGGTCGTTCCGCCGAACTCCTCGCCGACGATGCTGTCGTGCGGCCGTTCGCGGCCGAGCACCTCGCGCAGGTCGGTTTCCACCGCGCGATCGGCGTCGGTGACCGGGGTCAGGTCCGGTTTGGTGTCAACGCGCAGGTCGAGCGCCCCGAACCGCGCAGAGGTCAGCGTGTCCGCGCGGTCGGCCAGCGCCAGCGCCAACGCCAGATCGTCCTGATTCATGAGGCAGTCCTACCATGGCGGCGTGTGGGAATTCGGTGTGCTGCTCCTCCTGGTTGCCGTCTTGGCGGTCGCCCTCGCCCAGCGGTTCCTCCCTCGCGGCCCCCGCGGCGAGCTGCTGAACGGCACGCTGCTGGTGACCGGGGTGAGCCCGCGACCGGAGGCCACCGGTGAACAGTTCGTCACCATCGCCGGTGTGATCAACGGGCCCACGGTCAGCGAGCACGCGGTGTATCAGCGCATGGCGGTCGATGTCGACCACTGGCCGACCATGGGCCAGTTGTTTCCGGTGGTGTATTCGCCGAAGAATCCGGACAACTGGAGGCTGGCACCGCCCGAGCCGCCCCCGGTGTAGCGCCGGTTATCCGGCCGCGGCCGGCGATCACCGGCGATCGTTGTTTAAGTTATCGACGACGCCCTGTAGTGCCTCGGGATGCCGCAGGAACGGCGTGATGATGTCCACCGGCAACGGGAAGACGACGGTCGAATTCTGGTCCGCCCCCAATTCCAACAGCGTTTGCAGATAACGCAATTGCAGGGAGGCGGGGCTCTTCGACAGGGTTTCCGCTGCCTCACGCAGTTCTTCGGAAGCCTGCAATTCCCCGCGGGCGTTGATGATTTTCGCGCGGCGTTCGCGTTCGGCTTCGGCTTCGCGGGCCATGGCCCGCTGCATCGACTCGGGAATCTCGACGTCTTTGATCTCCACGACGCGGACCTGTACGCCCCACGGTTCCGTCTGCTTTTCGATGATGGTGCGCAGGTCGCTGTTGAGGTCCTCGCGGTGCGCCAGCAGCGTGTCCAGGTCGGCCCGGCCCAGCAGCGAACGCAGCGTCGTCTGGGCGATCTGCGAGGTGGCCACCGCGTAGTTTTCTACCGCCAGAATCGCTTTCAGCGGTTCCATCACCTGGAACATGACGACGGCGTTGACGCGGGCCGGCACGTTGTCGCGGGTGATCACCTCCTGCGGCGGGATGGTCAGCGTCACCAGCCGCTGGTCAACGCGGATCATCTTGTCCAGAAAGGGGATAAGGAAACGAAGCCCGGGCCCGTACAGCGGGCGCACATGCCCCATCCGGAAGACGACGCCGCGTTCGTACTCGCGCAGCACGGCCAGCGACCACATCGCGAGCACGGTAAGTGCGACAATCCCGGTGATGACGACGACGATCACGACGGTAGTCATGTTGTCTTGCCCTCCTTGCTTTCCCAGCTGCCCCAGCGAGTGGAATACCTGTCTATCGCCGCGGCCGCCCGGTCCTCGAGCGCGGTGCGGTGCGGGAGGTGCTCGGGCGCGTTCGACGGCGTGTTCCACAGGTGGCGGACGAGCGGCAGGCCCAGCAGCGCGACGACCAGGACGGTGCCCGTCAGGACCAACACGTCAGAGACCGAGTGGTTGGCGACCAACGTGGCCAGCGGCAGCACGATTCCGAACCCCGCCATGCAACACGCGATCCCGCGGTGGAACCGTCCGGCGTCCGAATGCGGCCACGGGTCCACCTCGCGGCTGATCTCCCGGCCATGATCGGACGTCGTACAGCTGGATTTGACGGGACAACTGTTGCACACCACCGGTTGGGCGCGATATCGCATGACCCGGTGCCGCGGATCGAACGAAGTCGGCCATAGCCAATGATCCTGTGGACACACCCAGGCGTCATGATCGGGCCGATAGGTGAATTGGCCTGTGCGCCAACGGGCCGCATGCGCCGACGCCCGTCGGGCCATCGAGTCGAAACTCCAGCCGATGGCCAGAAGGGCCAGGGAATACCCGGCGATCAGCCAGACGGAGACAGCCGGTTGAGTCACCGGTCAGTCCTTCGCCGGTACCGCGGCGCCGGCCGCCGGCTCGGTTGGGGCTTCGACATACAGCGGATGTTCGGGCAATTCTTGAACCGTCGAACCCGCACGGAAATGCCGCAACGCGGTCCAGGCGATCCAGACGAACGGCAGCACGCCGCCGACGATCAGGATGACGTCGCCGGGCAACCGGAGCCATTCCAGGACGGCGTTGCCGGGCTTGGTGATGTAGCCGAGCGAACGCGCCTCGAAGTAGCCGTCGCTGACCGAGTGGTAGAGCTGCAGAACGCCCAGCGGCAACAGCGTGACGAACACCATCCATGCCAGGCCGATGTTCATGCACCAGAACGAGATTCGCGCCAGCTTCTCGGGCCACTTGTCGGCCGGAATCACGTAGCGGAAAGCAAACATCGCCAGGCCGACGGCGAGCATGCCGTAGACGCCCATCATCGCACCGTGTGCATGGTTGGCGGTCAGTGCGGTGCCGATCTGGTAGTAGGACACGATCGGCAGGTTGATCAGGAATCCGAAGATCCCGGCGCCCAGGAAGTTCCAGAATCCGACGGCGACCAGGAACATCACCGCCCAGCGATGCGGGAAGGGCTGGGAGTCGCCCGACTGCTGCCGCGAACCCAGCTGCAGGAACGCCCACGCCTCGACGGTGAGGAAGGTCAACGGAATGACTTCGGCCGCCGAGAAGAACGCGCCCAGCGCCATGTGTTCCACCGGGGTGCCGGAGAAGTACAGGTGGTGCATGGTGCCGATGACGCCGCCCGCGGAGTACAGGATGACGTCAAGGAAGATCACGCCCAGCGCGATCCGCTCGCGCACCACGCCCAGCAACACGAACATGTAGGCCACCATCACCGTGGTGAACAGCTCGAGGAAGTCCTCGACCCACAGGTGCACGACCCAGAACCGCCAGAATTCGGCGACGGTGTAATGCGTTCCGCTGCTGGCCAATAGCCCGACGGTGTAGAACGCGGGGATCGCCAGTCCGGAGAAGAAGAACAACCACGGCATGTTCATCTTCGATTCGCCTTTCAGCCGGGCACGCATGCCCCGGAAGATGATCGCGATCCACACGAACAAGCCGATGATCAGCAGGATCTGGAACAGCCGCGGCAGGTCGAGATACTCCCACTGCTGGGACAGCAGCCCATGCGGGATCACTCCGTAGATCGACAGTGCCTCGCAAATCAGCGAGCCGAACACCACCACCGCAACCGCGCCCAGCAACACGTAGGCCAGCAGGCCCTGACGGCGCGGCTCGCGGCGGGAGATGAACGGCACCAGGAAGATGCCACCGGCCAGAAAGGCCGCCGCGGTCCAGAACAGCGCCAGTTGCACATGCCAGGTCCGGGCCAGGTTGTACGGCAGCACCCGGGCCAAATCCAAACCGAAGAAGTTCGACAGATCGGCCCGGTAGTGCTCGGCGGCCGCACCCAGCAGCGTCTGGGCCAGGAACAACACCGACACGATCGCGAAGAACCACACGCAGGCGCGCTGCGCCGGTGTCAGGCTCACCTCGCCGGGCTGGCGGAAGGAAAGGGTGGACGACTCGGCGCTGTGCCAGCCGACCTTCTGGCTCCACCGCCCGTAGACCGCGAACATGACGCCGATACCGCCAAGCAACGCGATCAGCGACAGCGCCGACCACACGATCACCGGGGCGGTCGGGCCGTTGTCGACCCGCGGCTCGGCCGGCCAGTTGTTGGTGTAGCTGTACTTGTGGCCGGGGCGTTCGGCCGCGCCTGCCCAGGCCGTCCACGCGAAGAACGCCGTCAAGTCGTGGATCTTCGCCTTGTCGGTGATCATCCGGGGCAGCAGCCCATATTTGGTCGAGTTCTCACCGAAGTAGGCCGCGTAATGGCCTTGGATGTGGTCGAACGCCGCGGCCTGCCGGTCGGTGAACACCAACGTCTTGGTGGCGGCGTTGTAGCGGTTGGCCCGGAACTCGTTGACCACCCGATCGCGCGGATCGGCCACGCCCTGGGTCCGTAGTTGATTGGCAACGTCGTCGGTCGCCATCCGCAGGTATTCGGCGGTGTAGTCAGGTCCCAGGTATGCGCCATGCCCCAGCACCGAGCCGTATTCCATCAGGCCCCGAGCCTGGTAGAGCTCCTGCCCCCGGGTGATGTCGTCGCCGGTGAACAGCAGTTGGCCCGATTCGTTGACGACCTTGTCGGGCATTGGCATCGATGCCGAGTACGTGCGGTAGGCCAGGATGCCCATGACCAGGAAGCCGAAGATCATCACCAGGGCAACGCCCTGGATCCAGCCTTTGCCCACCAGGGGCTGCGAGGATTCCTGTGCGGCGGTCTGTTGAGCGGCCATGTGCGGGTCTCCCGTCTTCAAAACGCCAATGACCGTCGCCGGTCCCTAAGGGCCCATGGCGTCAATTCGGGACCAATGTCTCTGGGGGAGAGGCATTCCCGGTCATAACGTCATGGCTGAGCGAGGTGAAAGTTGCCGCCTTACAGCTCAGCAGAGGAGACGGCGATGAGCAATAGCTATCCAGCTCCGGCAGTCGTCGTGCGTGTGGACGGATGCGATCGATGAGGCGGTTGCGCCCGGATCAGCCGTGGCTGATCCGCAGCAGCTCGGTCAGGTTGGGCAGCTTGACGCGGGGGCGCCCGTGCGGCTCACCGGCGGCACGCTCATGACGGTCGATCATCTCCCAATGTTTGGAGGTGACCAGCTTGGGTTGCCGTGAGGCGAGCCAGTCGGCCAGCTTGTCGGCGTGGTCGTCGGGCAAATCCGCCAGACCGCCGTCTCTCGCGCGGCCCAGATCGGCGAGCAGCGTATCGACCGTCTCCTGGGAGTCCTTTTTATTGGTGCCGATCACACCGGTCGGTCCGCGCTTGATCCAACCGACGACGTATTCGTTGCGGCTGCCATCGACCCGGCCGGCGGTGTTGGGGATCGTCGCGGTCTTGTCGTCGAACGGCAGCCCCGGCGTGGGCACTCCGCGATAGCCGACCGACCGCACCACCAGCTGAACCGGTAACTCCTCGCGCTCGCCGGTGTCCTTGGCGGACACCCGCCCGTTTTCGTCGGTGACGAGTTCGTTGCGGCCCAGCACAATCCGCTCCACACTGTCCTCGCCTTTGATCTCGATCGGGGAGGTCATGAATCGCAGCACGATTCGACGATGACCGGGGCGCGCGTCGCGCTGTGCGTAGCCGCGCAGCACGTTGATGTTCTGCTTGGCCGTTTTGCCGGCCGCGGCCGCGTCTTCGTCGGTGACGCCCTCGAGTTGGGCGGGATCGACGATCACATCGACGCCTTCGAGGTCTCCCAGCTCACGCAGCTCGAGCGTGGTGAAGGCGGTCTGCAGGGGCCCGCGCCGGCCGAGGACCACCACTTCCTCGACGCCGCATGGCCGCAGCGAATCCAGCGCGTGATTGGCGATGTCGGTGACCCCCAGCACGTCGGGATCGGTGACCAGGATGCGCGCCACGTCGAGCGCCACGTTGCCGTTGCCGACGACCACGGCGCGGGCGCCCGAGAGGTCCGGCGTCGCCTCCTCGAAGTTGGGGTGCGCGTTGTACCAGCCGACGAAGTCGACGGCGGCGACACTGCCCGGCAGGGCCTCGCCGGGGATGTTGAGCGCGCGATCGGACTGCGCCCCGACGGCGTAGACGACGGCGTCGTAACGTTCGGCCAGCTCGCTGGACTGGACGTGTTCACCGACCACCACATTGCCGAAGAATCGGAAGCGGGGATCTTCGGCGGTCTTTTCGAACTGCTTGCTGATCGACTTGATCTTCGGGTGGTCGGGCGCGACGCCGGAGCGGACCAGCCCCCACGGGGTCGGCAGCATTTCCAGCATGTCGACCGCTATATCGATGTCGTCGGACGCGTCAGCCGCCTTCAGCATGGATGACGCGGCGAAGAACCCCGACGGTCCCGAGCCGACGATTGCAACGTGGTATGGGCGCATACTCGACCTTCTATTCGTGCCCGGTTAGCGCGCGGGGGCTGTGTCGGCGCGCGGCGCGGGGCGCACATGATCGTGACTCGATGCTAAACGCATGACCGCTGGTCGTGGCCCGAGCACTCGCCGGGGGCCGAGGTGCTTGGGGGACCCCGGTAACGTTGTTCGCTGTGGAACCCGACCGTCAAGCCGACATCGCCGCCCTTGACTCCACCCTGACCACGGTGGAGCGGGTGCTGGATGTGGACGGTCTGCGCGGCCGCATCGAGAAGCTCGAACATGAGGCGTCCGATCCCCAATTGTGGGATGACCAGGCCCGCGCGCAGCGGGTGACCAGTGAGTTATCCCACGCTCAAGGGGAGCTGCGCCGGGTCGAGCAGTTGCGCGGGCGCCTCGACGACCTGCCGGTGCTCTACGAGCTCGCGGCCGAAGAAACCGAAGGCGCGGCCAGCAAAATTGATGCGCTCGCCGAGGCGGACGCCGAGTTGAAGGCGCTGCGCGCCGACATAGAGGCCACCGAGGTGCGGACCCTGCTCTCGGGTGAGTATGACCAGCGCGAGGCGCTGGTCACCATCCGTTCCGGCGCCGGCGGGGTGGACGCCGCCGACTGGGCCGAGATGCTGATGCGGATGTATATCCGGTGGGCCGAGCAGCACAAATACCCCGTCGAAGTGTTCGATACCTCCTATGCCGAGGAGGCGGGCATCAAGAGCGCGACGTTCGCGGTGCACGCTCCGTTCGCCTACGGCACGTTGTCGGTCGAGCAGGGCACCCATCGGCTGGTGCGGATCAGCCCGTTTGACAACCAAAGCCGACGTCAGACGTCGTTCGCCGAAGTCGAGGTTCTTCCGGTGGTGGACACGACCGATCACATCGATGTCCCGGAAGGCGATGTGCGCGTTGACGTTTACCGCTCCAGCGGGCCCGGCGGCCAATCGGTGAACACCACCGACTCGGCGGTTCGTTTAACCCACATCCCAACGGGTATCGTCGTGACTTGCCAGAACGAAAAATCGCAACTGCAGAACAAGATTTCGGCGATGCGCGTACTTCAGGCAAAGTTGTTGGAGCGCAAGCGTTCCGAAGAACGCGCGGAGCTCGACGCATTGAAAGGCGAAGGCGGCAGTTCGTGGGGCAACCAGATGCGCTCCTACGTCCTGCACCCATATCAGATGGTCAAGGACCTGCGGACCGAGTACGAGGTCGGCAATCCGGCGGCCGTCCTGGACGGGGACATCGACGGGTTCCTGGAAGCGGGAATCCGGTGGCGCAACCGAAAAGATGACGACTAACACAACTCTTATCGCCTCCACCGCCTGGACAAAGGCGCTGGGCTGGCACGACTTCTGGCGCGGCGACATCGGGCAATGGATCATCACCCGCGGTCTGCGGATCGTCATGGTGCTGATCGCGGCGATGCTGGCGGCCCGGTTCGTGAACTGGGTGGCGCAGCAGGTGACCCGTCAGCTCAACCTGGGCTTCGCCGAAAGCGACGCGTTGGTGCGCTCGGAAGCCTCCAAGCACCGCCAGGCCCTGGCCTCGGTGATCTCCTGGGTGTCGGTGGTCCTCATCGGCATCTGGGTCATGATGCAGATCGCCGACGTGCTGCAGTTTTCGGTGGGGGGACTGGTCGCGCCGGCCACCGTTGTCGGCGCCGCGCTGGGTTTCGGCGCACAGCAGCTGGTGAGGGACCTGCTGTCCGGCTTCTTCATCCTGGCGGAGAGGCAGTACGGCTTCGGAGACCTGGTCACCCTCACCGTCGTCTCCGCGACGGAAGCCAGCGGCACCGTCGAGAACGTGACGTTACGAGTGACCCGACTGCGCTCGCCGGATGGCGAGGTCTTGACCATCCCCAACGGGCAGATCGTCAAGGTGGTCAACCTGTCCAAGGACTGGGCGCGCGCGGTGGTGGACATTCCGGTGTCCACGAACGCCGACCTCAACCGGGTCAACGAGGTCTTGCACCAGGAATGCGACCGCGCCATGGACAACCCGGTGCTGGGGGAATTGCTGCTGGACGCGCCCACCGTCATGGGCGTGGAGAGCATCGAAGTCGACACCGTCACCCTGCGGCTGGTGGCCCGCACCCTGCCCGGCAAGCAGTTCGAGGCCGGCCGGCAGTTGCGTGTCCTCGTCATCCGGGCGCTGGCCCGCGTCGGCATCGTGACCGCGGCGGACGCGAGGGTGGGCCTGGTGGAAGACCCGTCCGTGCCGGCCGCCCAGGCCGCCGAAGGCCGAGCCGACGATGACGTGCAAGGCGCGGTGCAAAAGCGTTGAAATTCACCCTGAGCATCTTCGAGAAGCGCAGCGAAGACTCGAATGCGGATCGTCGCTGGCCGCACTACATGTTCGGCGGGCGAGTCCGCACGTCGACCATCGTGTTGATCATCGCCTTTTTCGCCGTGTGGTGGGTCTACGACACCTACCGCCCGGAAACCGCGCCCAAGCCGCCGGCGCAGCAGGTGGTGCCGCCGGGTTTCGTGCCCGATCCCAACTACACCTGGGTGCCGCGCAGTCGCGTGCAGCAGCCGCCGGCCACCGTCACACCCACGCCGACCCCGACGAGCACGCCGACGCCACCACCACCACCGCCGCCGCCGGTGACGACGAGCACGCCGACGCCGCCGTGGCAGCTGCCGTGCCTGCTGCCGGCGCCGTTCTGCCCACCCAGCACCAGCCCGACCGCACCACCGCCCCAGTTACCGCAGCCGGGGCCCGGCCCGGCGGCCAGTTCACCGCCGCCAGCCAGTTGACTTGGCCTGCCAGCGAAGGTCACGGCTACACTGGCGTGCCGTGATGATCACCCTGGACCATGTCAGCAAGAAGTACAAAGCGTCGGCCCGTCCGGCGTTGGAGGACGTCAACGTCAAAATCGACAAGGGTGAATTCGTCTTCCTGATCGGCCCGTCGGGTTCGGGTAAGTCGACGTTCATGCGGCTGCTGCTCGGCGAGGAGAATCCGAGCGCCGGCGACATCCGGGTGTCGAAGTTCCACGTCAACAAGCTGCGCGGCCGTCACATACCGAAGCTGCGTCAGGTGATCGGAACCGTCTTTCAGGACTTTCGGCTGCTGCAGCAGAAGACCGTGTACGAGAACGTGGCCTTCGCGCTGGAAGTGATCGGCCGACGCACCGACGCGATCAACCGGGTGGTGCCCGAGGTGCTGGAAACCGTCGGCCTGTCCGGCAAAGCGAACCGGCTGCCTCACGAGTTGTCCGGTGGCGAGCAGCAACGCGTGGCGATCGCGCGCGCCTTCGTCAACCGGCCCCTGGTTCTGCTGGCCGACGAGCCGACTGGCAATCTCGACCCAGACACCAGTAAGGACATCATGGATTTGTTGGAGCGGATCAACCGCACGGGGACGACGGTGGTGATGGCGACGCACGACCACCACATCGTCGACTCGATGCGTCAGCGCGTCGTGGAGCTGTCCCTGGGGCGGTTGGTTCGCGACGAGCAGCAAGGCATCTACGGGATGGACCGCTAAGTGCGCTTTGGCTTCCTGTTCAACGAGGTCCTGACCGGTCTTCGTCGCAACGTCACGATGACGGCCGCAATGATCCTCACGACGGCCATCTCCATCGGCCTGTTCGGTGGCGGTCTGCTGGTGGTCCGGTTGGCCGACAACTCCCGCGAGATCTATCTCGACCGCGTCGAGACGCAGGTATTCCTCACCGACGACATCTCCGCCAACGACGCGACGTGCGCCTCCGGTCCGTGTAAAGCGCTGCGGGACAAGATCGATGCGCGACAAGACATCAAATCGGTGCGCTTCGTGAACCGGCAGGACGCCTACAACGACGCGATCAAGAAGTTCCCGGAGTTCAAGGACGTGGCCGGCAAGGAATCGTTTCCCGCGTCCTTCATCGTCAAGCTGAACAACCCCGAACAGCACGCGGAGTTCGATGCCGCGATGCAGGGCCAGCCCGGGGTGCGCAGCATCCTCAACGAAAAGGATTTGATCGACCGGTTATTCGCCGTTCTGGACGGGTTACGCGACGCCGCGTTCGCCGTCGCCCTGGTGCAGGCCGTTGGCGCGATCTTGCTGATTGCCAACATGGTCCAAGTCGCGGCGTACACGCGACGCACCGAAATCGGCATCATGCGGTCGGTCGGCGCCAGCCGCTGGTACACCCAGCTGCCCTTCCTGGTGGAGGCGATGCTCGCCGCGGCCATCGGTGTGGCCATCGCGATCGCCGGCTTGGTCTTGGTTCGGGCGTGGTTCCTGGACAACGCGCTAAGCCAGTTCTACCAAGCCCATTTGATCGCGAAGGTCGACTATGCCGACATCCTCTACATCTCGCCGTGGTTGTTCCTGCTCGGCGTGTCGATGGCCGGCCTGACCTCCTACGCGACGTTGCGCCTCTACATCCGGCGATAGCTGTGGCCAAAGATCCCGGCCGGGCCCAGTCGGCGGGCGGCAAGCGTGGCAGCAAACAGATTGTGGCCACCAATCGCAAAGCGCGGCACAACTATTCGATCCTCGAGGAGTTCGAGGCTGGAGTGGCTTTACAAGGTACAGAGGTGAAAAGCCTGCGCCAGGGCCACGCATCGCTGGCCGACGCGTTCGCAACCGTCGACGACGGCGAAGTGTGGTTGCGCAACTTGTACATTCCGGAATATCAGCACGGTAGCTGGACCAACCATGAGCCCCGTCGCAATCGAAAGTTGTTGTTACATAGGCAACAAATCGACCGTCTGGTCGGAAAGATACGAGATGGTAACCTCGCCCTCGTGCCAATGTCTTTGTATTTCTCCGAAGGAAAGGTCAAGGTCGAGCTCGCGTTAGCGCGCGGCAAGCGAGCGCACGACAAACGCCAGGACATGGCTCGCCGCGATGCCCAGCGCGAAGTGGTCCGTGAATTGGGCCGCCGAGCCAAGGGCATGAACTGATCGGGGCCGCTTACGCCCAGCTGTCGGCCGTTACGTACGGCGTCAGCGACTTCGTGGGCGGGGTAGCCGCTCGACGGGTAGCCGCGCTGCGCGTGATGCTGGTGGTCTACCCGCTCGAGACACTGTTGCTGGGCGTGATGGCCCTCGCCGTGGGTGGGCCGATTTCGAGCGGTGCCATCTTGTGGGGCAGCCTCTATGGCGTCGGAATGGCGATCGGCATGTGGGCGTTTTTCGCGGCGCTGGGTGCCGGGCCGATCTCGGTCGTCTCACCGCTGGCGGCAGTCCTCAACGCGGCCGTGCCGGTCGCGGTCGGGGTGGCGTTGGGGGAGCGGCCGGGGCAAGCGGCGTCGGTGGGCGTCGTGCTGGCCCTCATCGGGGTCATGTTGGTGAGCCGAGAGGCCGCTGCCGAAGGGGTGTCTCCGTATCGGTTCACCCCGAAGGTGGCGTGGCTCACGCTCCTGGCCGGCTCGGCGATGGGGCTGAACCTGGTGTTTCTCCATCAGGCGCCGCACGCGTGCAAGCTGTGGCCGCTGGTCTTCGCCCGGCTCTCGGCCACCGTGGTGATCTTCGTGATGGCCGCGGCCAGCAAGAACCTGCGGGCGCCGCGCGGGAAGCCGATGAAGCTGGCCTGGGCCGTGGCGGTGCTGGACATCTGCGCCAACGTGACCATGCTGCTGGCGCTGCACACGTGGTTGCTCTCGCTGGCCAGCATCCTGATCTCGTTGTACCCGGCCGCCACGGTCGTGCTGGCGATGATCGTGCTGCGCGAGCGGCTGACCCGCTGGCAGGGGTTCGGCATGGTGATGGCCATGGGTTCCGTGGCGATGATCGCCGCCAGCTGACGGCCGCGCCTGTCGACGGGGTGGCTGATCGGCCTACTATCCGACCATGGCCGATCGCCCCGTCACCAAGCTTGATAAGTCCGAAGTGCTCACTGGTCTGTTCGCTGTGTGGGACGACATCAGCGCGCTGCTGGACGGGTTGCCGGAAGCCGAATGGCAGGCGGCCAGTCCGCTGCCCGGCTGGGACGTCAAGGCGCTGGTGGCGCACATGATCGGCACCGAGTCCTTCCTTGCCGGCGTCCCCGCGCCGCAGCCCGACTTCGACGTCTCGACGCTCGAGCATGTGCGCAACGACATCGGCGTGATGAACGAATCCTGGGTGCACTATCTCCGCGGGGAAGCCGGCGGGGGCGTGCTCGCCCGGTTCAGCGACATCACCGCCGACCGACGCAAGGCGCTGACGGGCATGTCCGACGAGGAGTGGGACGCGGTGACGCTGACGCCGGTGGGCCCGGAGAGCTACGGGCGGTTCATGCGGGTCCGGGTGTTCGACTGCTGGATGCATGAGCAGGACATCCGCGAGGCGCTGCGCTGGCCACCGTCCGACGATCAGCTTGGCGGGCCGGCGTCGGAACTCTCCCTCGACGAGATCGCCGCCACGATGGGTTATGTGGTGGGCAAGCGGGCCAAAGCGCCAGAGGGATCGCGGGTTCTGTTCGACCTGACCGGCCCGCTCAGCCGCAGCATCCGTGTCAGAGTCGATGGCCGGGCCCGGCTGGTCGACGACTTCGGCGGCCAGGAGCCGACCGTGACGATCCGGCTGGACGGTCTGCAGTTCACCAGGCTCGCCGGCGGGCGACCCATGTGCGCCGCACGGTCGCAGGACATCGCCCTCGGCGGCGACCAGGACGTGGCCGCCCAGGTCGTCGAGCATCTGAATTTCGTGATCTGATCGCAGCCCGGGTCGGGAAGATAGGCCCGTCGCCGCGCGTTGGTAGCGGCGTACCATGGATTGTCCTGCCGAAAATCGGCGGGGATGCGAGGGGCTGAACGGTTTCGACTTCGCGCATCGAATCAAGGGAAGCGTGCCGGTGCAGGCAAGAGACCACCGTAAGCGTCGTTGCAACCAATTAAGCGCCGATTCACATCAGCGCGACTACGCTCTCGCTGCCTAAGCGACAGCTAGTCCGTCAGACCGGGAACGCCCTCGACCCGGAGCCTGGCGTCAGCTAGAGGGATCCACCGGTGAGTCCGGTCGCGGGACTCATCGGGACATGCACAGCGACTGGGATCGTCATCCTGGCTAGTTCGCGTGACCAGGAGATCCGAGCAGAGGCATAGCGAACTGCGCACGGAGAAGCCTTGAGGGAATGCCGTAGGACCCGGGTTCGATTCCCGGCAGCTCCACCGAGAAGATGCTGGTCAGAGCCACAAGCTCTGGCCAGTTTTCTTTTTCGAAGAATCCTGCCCCGACCGGTCGTTACGGGCGCGATGGCGTCGCGGTCTGGTAGCCGTTGGCCTCGGCTGCGCCTTCGAGCGCATCGGCGGCGGCTTGTGCCGCCTGCGCCGCATCGGCGGCAGCGTGTGCTGCCAAGTCGTCGGAGGCGGCTTCGCGGGTGGCCGATGACTTGGGCAGCGCCTGGGTGAAGGCGCGGGACACGTCTTGTAGGGCAGCGGTGACCTCGCTTGGAATTA
This sequence comes from uncultured Actinomycetota bacterium, assembly GCA_963820045.1. Taxonomy (GTDB): domain Bacteria; phylum Actinomycetota; class Actinomycetes; order Mycobacteriales; family Mycobacteriaceae; genus Mycobacterium. The sequence continues at coordinate 761,648 of CAWFYN010000002.1, read as the reverse complement.
CCCAGAACGTGTTTCCCGGGCCCTGGGCCAGGTGCGGCAGCATCTGGAGATACTGATAGGCGAGCAGTTTGGGGTCGGGGTCGTTGCGGTGCACGGACTGAAATACCTCGTCGATAGCGCGGGCCTGGCCCTCGGCCTGGAGGATCGCTGCGGTCCGATTGCCCTCGGCGCGCAGGACGGCGGCCTGCTTGTCACCCTCGGCAGTGAGGATCTGAGACTGGCGTTGGCCTTCGGCGCCCAGGATTGCCGCACGCTTGTCGCGTTCGGCCCGCATCTGCTTCTCCATTGCGTCCTTGATGGATTGCGGCGGGTCGATGGCCTTGATCTCTACCCGGTTGACCCGCAGCCCCCACTTGCCGGTGGCCTCGTCCAGCACACCTCTGAGTTGGCTGTTGATGGTGTCGCGGGAGGTGAGTGTGCGCTCCAAGTCCATAGACCCGACGACATTGCGCAGTGTGGTGACCGTGAGCTGTTCGACGCCTTGCAGGAAGTTGGCGATCTCATAGGCGGCCGCGCGCGCATCGGTCACCTGGAAATAGAGCACAGTATCGATCTCGACGACCAAATTGTCCTCGGTAATAACCGGTTGCGGTCGGAACGAGACGACCTGTTCCCGCAGGTCAATCATCGGATAGACCCGGTCGAAGTAGGGGATGACGAAATTGAGGCCGGGCTGCAACGTGCGGTCGTAGCGGCCGAGCCGTTCGACGTTGCGGGCACGCGCCTGGGGCACGATGCGCACCGCCCGCAGCACGGTAAAGGCTACGAACAGCGCGATGACCAGTCCGGGGATAAGAGAGAGTGCGGTTTCCATGGGTTACTCCCGGGGGTACACGAGCGCGGTGGTGCCGCTGATCTCCAGCACGTCGACGGTCGCTCCGGCGGGTATCACCAGGGTTTGGTCGTAGGCGCGCGCCGTCCACTCCTCACCACGCATACCGCCGATGCGAACCCTGCCATCCAGCCAGGACACCTCTGACACGACATAGGCGGGCTTTCCGATTAATGCTTCTACACCGAAACGCTCAAGCTGGGGCCGGAGCATGTGCCGACGGATCACGGGGCGGATGAGCAGCACCCCGATCGTGGCGGTGACTGTGAACGCAAGGAGTTGGACAGCCACGGGTAGTCCGATTGCGGCGAAGCCCGCGGTGATCAGTGCAGCGACACCGAGCATCCCGACCGCTGCGGTGATAGTGAGCATCTCAACCACCAGCAACACTACGGCGATGATCAACCAGATCAGCCATGCATCCATGCGGCGATCCTCCTTGAACATTCGACGGATGCGCGGGCGTGATGACTGTTACTTCCTCCATCGTGTGCGGTAGGACACACCCCTACATTATGTCCCCCAATCCATGCTGGCGCCGCAGTGGATTTTCGGCCAAGTGCTCTTCATCGGGAGAGAATCGATAGCTCCGTGAGGGGCAAGGGCCAGGTACTGACCGCTCTTGACGCCGTCAAGACCCGAAAAACGAAACCGCAGGTAACGAGCGGAACCGAACGGCACCGAAATGGAACGAACTGGCAGTGCAGAGCCCAAATTGCCTGGTAGAGCATCGGGTTCGATTCCCGGCAGCTCCACCAATACATCCAGGTCAGCGACCTTTTCCGGCTCGCTGGCCTCACATCAACACGGCATCAACTTCTTTGCGTCCGGCCGATCAGCCGCCCAAAAGCGGCCAGTGACGTCATTTCCGAGGCCCTGGCCCGCGTCATCGCGGCACACTGATCGAGAGCGAATTAGGCCTGCAGGCGTCGTTCTCTGGTGGGATCGCTATGCGGGATCGGGGCTCACCACGACACGGGAAGCTCGACCAGCCCACCGGCGAGCACATCGTCACGCATCGTCAGCGTCGCGGCGTCGACGGCCAAGTGCATGGACGGGAATCGTGGAATCATCTGCGCAAAAACCGTTTTCAGCTCGATACGCGCCAGCGGCGCCCCGATGCAATAGTGCGCGCCGTGTCCGAAGGTGAGGTGGGCGGCGTGCTTGCGGGAGATGTCCGCACGGTCCGGATTGCTGAACATCGACGGGTCGTGGTTGGCCGATCCGATGTCAAGCAGCAGGAGGTCGCCGGACTGAATCGCAACGCCATCGATCTCCAAGTCCGTGCGCGCATAGCGTGGAATGCCGCCGACACTGTCCCCGAAAGGCGCTGCGCGCAGCAGCTCCTCAACCGCATCGGGAATCAGCGCGGGGTTCTCCAGCAGGGCCCGCCACTGACCTGGAGTGGTCAGCAACAACAAGGTCCCCAAACCGATCGCCACGACTGTGGTCTCGTGGCCGGCGAACAGCAGCCCCATCGCCAGTGTGGCCGCCTCTTCGTCGGCGACGCCGTCGATCGCGCATAACCGGGAGATGACGTCGTCTGCGGGGCGGGCACGCTTGTGCCCGACCAGGGTGATTCCGTAGTCGTACAGCTGGGCCAGCCCCAGTTCGGAGCGGAGGGGGTCCAGCACATTGGCGGCGTCCTGGGTCCACGTGCGGAACTGGTTCCGATCGCGGTAGGGCACACCGAGCAGTTCGCAGATCACCAGGACCGGCAGCGGCAGCGCCAATTTGGCGTGCAGATCGGTCGGCGGGCCCTGATCTGCCAAGTCATCCAGCAGCCCCGCGGTGAGAGCCTCCACCCTCGGCACCAGCGACCGCATGTGCTTCGGCGAGAAATGTGGTTGCAGCAATGCCCGGAACCGGGCGTGGTCTTCCGCTTCGGTGTCGAAGTTGCCCAGCGGGCCACCGAAAAGTGCCGACTGCCCGGTGCGCGCGGCAGCCTCGGGCTGGCGGTGCGACCGGCCGAGGCGGTCGTCATCGAGAAGTCGTCGAACGTGCGTGTAGTCGGTGATCAGCCAGGCTTCGTCGCCAACCGAGGTGCGGATCCGGCGAATCGTGCCGTGCGACTGCGGTGTTGGCGATCCCGGTGTGGCCCCTGGCGGGGATGTCTGCTGCACCGGCGGTTGGGCGGAGGTCGTCACCGCATCCTCCCAAGGTATACTCGGACTTATACAAGCTGTAAGAACAAGTCTATTTGTACAATGACGTGTGGACAAGAGGAGGATGGCGGTGACGGCGGTTGTACCGGTACCCACTCGGCGGATGCCGCGGGCCGAACGGCGCGAACAGATCCTGGCGGCCGCCACTCGCGCCTTCGCCCGCGGCGGCTTTGCCAACACCGGCCTCGACGTCGTCGCCGCCGAAGCCGGTGTCACCCCCGCGATCCTCTACCGCCACTTCGCCTCGAAGGCCGACCTGTACCGGGAAGTCCTCGACAGCGCGTACGCCCGGCTCCGAGAGGCCACCGGAGCAGACGACTTCGACGACGCCAGCATCCCCGCTGTCGTACGCGCCGGCGCCGCCAACCCTGACGCCTTCAGGCTGTTGTTCCGCCACGCAAGTCGCGAACCCGAGTTCCGCGACGTCATCGACTCTCTCCGGTCCGGCTGGACTGAGATCACTAACCGCTACCTCACGGCCATCACCGACGACCGCTGGCGAAGCTGGGCAGCTCGACTATTACCCACCCTCACCACAGACGCCGTCATCGCCTGGCTGGACGCCGGCCAGCCCGACCCTGACCACGCCGCCACCCGGATCCGCCACATCGTCGACGCCGTCGTACAGGCAGCCCACCCCGACTGACTGAACGCGCGATGTCGGCGAGTGCGTCAGGCTTGGGCGGAGTGATGTTGATGCCATCAACACCTCTCGCGTATCCGCAGGTCATTTCGCGTTGTTTCACGTGCTTTCGCGTCGTCAAATTCAGCATCACCGCAGGTCAGCTCGATTTATGCGCCGGGTTCGATTCCCGGCAGCTCCACTGAGAAGATGCTGGTCAGAGCTACAAGCTCTGGCCAGTTTTCTTTTTCGTAGGCTGTGGCTGACTATCTTCCAGCAGAGTTCGATCCTGACCGGGGCTCTGGATAAAGGAGTGCTCATGATCTCTCGCCTTGCCATCGGGGTGCTTGCCGCTTTGGCGGTGGCGATCGTCGTCCCTGCCCACGGCCATGCCGGTCCGCTGACGAAGTGTTTGACCAACACCCCCAAAGGCAAGCAGGTCTATGTGCCCTGCGATCTACTCAACGCCGGCGCCAATTTCCCGCCGGGTCAGCGTTGTCCCCTACCGCTCGAGCAGTACCCGAAAGATGTGGCGGACTGGTGTGGCGAAGGCCCAGGCCTTGCGAGTTCCACGCCCGCGACCCCTACGAGCCCGACAGGTCCTACGAGCCCCGTGAGCCCAACGAGTCCCGCGACCCCGACGACTCCTGCGACCCCGACGAGTCCTGCGAGCCCGACGACTCCTACGACGACCGACGACTCCTACGACCCCGACAAGTCCTACGAGTCCTGCGAGCCCGGGCAGTACATCGTGAGCATTGACGCCGTCAAGACTGGAAAACGAAACGGCAGGTGACGAGCGGGACCGAAAAGGACCAAATGGCCAGTTGGACGCCAAAACGCCTGGTAGAGCATCGGTTTCGATTGCCGGCAGCTCCACAGAAGAACAGGGTCAGTTGCCCGCCTCGATGGCCGCGACTCGTTCGGCGGCGTCGGGTCCGCAGAAGCGCTGCAGGTCCACCCTGCCGGCGGCCAGCAGATCCTCAATGCGGCGCTTGAGGTCGCCTGAGGCGAGATGGGCGTAGAGGTTCGCGCCCGGACAAGAAGTCTGGGCTAGGTCCCGATGGCCCGCCAATGTGCCGCTCGCCACGCGAAAGTTCTGCGCGGCCCATGCGAACGCGAGGGCTGCTCCGTGAAGCTGGGCCTCCGGCACAGTCTCTTGATCGAAGTCTCCCTCGCAGAGGACCAGAAAATGGCCCGTCGTGTCGTAATCCGTCGCGGTGTCGCCGGCAATTTCGGTGCTCCGCAGTTCGTAGATGTTGCCGTCGCGGTCGACGCCGACGTGATAGGCGATGTCGATCCATCCATGCTGGTCTTGGTGGTATCGCTGGTCACTTCGCAAGTGGCTCGGGGCATTACGGTTGTCGCCGAGGACGACGGCCTCGTGGTGCAGTGTCATGCGGGTGATGGTGTGGCGCTTGCCTCCAGAGCGGGCCGGTCGCGCGCCCCAGGCGTCTCGGCATAGCAACAATGCCGAAGTGGTCGCGGCCAGGCTGACGCTGGTCGTCGACGTCGCGGAAGGAGGCGGAGCCGAAGGTGGCTTGGCGCCGATCATGGACGCCACCCCCACGCTGCCGGCGACCCCTAACAGCTGGCGACGGCTGACAACGGCTGGCGGTTGAGGCCGGCCGGGCGCAGGCTCGCACACCGCCCTCACGATACGGGCGTGATCCGGGGCGCGGGATGCCTTTCATTGCCCTCTTGACGCCGTCAGGATCCGAAAACAAAATCGCGGGTAACGAGATGAGCTCCACAATGAATCGACCGGTCGCCGCAGGCTTCCGCGGTGCGATCCGAACCGCCATTGCCGCCGGGACTGCCTTCCTTGCAATAACCGCGGCTTGCTCGCGTGGCGACGCGGGACGCTCAGCGTTGGGTGCAGCCACGCACGCTCCCAGACCGGACGTCGCGACGGGCGTCAAACAGCCGGACCCGGCTCCCGCAGTCGATTTCGCAAAAGTCTCCAAGCTGATCAACGATGCGATTGCGGCAGACCGGCTGCCGGGCGCGGTGCTTGTCATCGGGCACGGTGGCAAGGTTGCCTTCCACCAGGCCTACGGCTCACGCAAGCTTGCGGGCGAACCCGGGCTAGACGGATCGCCCGCGCCCGCAGAGAAGATGACCGAGGACACGATCTTCGACTTGGCGTCGTTGACGAAGAGCCTCGCAACGGCGACTGCCGTCATGCAGCTCTATGAGCAGGGCAAGGTTGCGTTCGACGATCCCGTGCAGCAGTACTTGCCCGACTTCAACACCGCGAACGATCCGCGCCGCGCAAAGGTGACCGTTCGCATGCTCCTTACGCACACTTCCGGCGAAACGGGGGACGTCAATCTGGGAGATCCGTGGGGACTGGACAAAGCCGATAAAGACGAAGGGATTCGTCGTGCGCTCACCACGCCGCTGGAGTCGGGTCCCGGTCAGGGTTTCCGCTATTCCGATATCAACTTCATCCTGCTTGGCGCGCTGATCGAGAAAGTCACAGGCGACGCCCTGGACGTCTACGTTCAGCGACACGTGTTCGACCGGCTCGGCATGCAAGACACCCGCTACCTTCCGCCGGCCAAAGCGTGTGGTCCGCACACGACGATCGGGGCTGCGATCGCCCGGGCTCCCGCGCCCAATGGCCAGGGTCCGGAAGCCTGTCCTGCGGGCACATGGAGCACCGGTCTCTTGTCGCGCATCGCGCCAACGGCACGTGACGAAGAGGGCAGGGCTGATCCGGGCAAGAATCCCGATCTTGACCACCTGCTCCGGGGCACCGTGCAGGACACGACGGCGCGGCGCATGGGTGGAGTGGCCGGGCATGCCGGCGTGTTCTCGACGGCCCACGATGTAAGCATCTTTGCCCAGGCCTTGCTTGACCGGCTCGCAGGCCGTCCAAGCGAATTCCCGTTGGCGCAAACAACTCTCGAGTTGATGACGACTCCGCAGCAGCCGGGACATACGCTTGCGCAACTCAAGGCAGCCAACGATGCCGCCCGAGACGCCGTCGCGAAGAGACCGAATAAAGCAGATCCGCTCCTCGCTCCACGTTATCCGGCGATCGCGGGGCAGAACCTGCGCGGCTTTGGCTGGGATATCGACACGGGCCAGTCCACGCCGAGGGGCATGGTTTTCCCCATCGGTAGCTTCGGCCACACTGGCTTCACCGGAACCTCGGTTTGGATGGACCCACGCTCAGATACCTATGTAGTTCTGCTCTCGAACTCGATTCACACCCGAGGCAGTCCGCCGATGTCGAATCTGCGAGGTGAGGTTGCAACGGCGACGGCACAGGCCCTGGGTCTTTAGGGGCGCTCGAAGTGTTGATAGTCGAGGGGAGCCGTCCACTCGCCACCCCAGCGCCAGCCACGATCTGTGAAGGCGTGCACTGCTGGGTCGCCATTGTGTAAGAGTCCCGGGTCGGTGCGGCTGCGGTCCAGGTAGGCCGCCGCGTTCTGTGGTTCGAAATACCCGCTGGCGTAGAGACACGGGTTGACAAGCGGATTGAGATCGATAGCCCGACCGTAAGCGTGCGGAGACCATTCGTTGCTTCCAGGGATGCGTCGGCAGTTGAACGCCGAAGTGTTGTTGTCCTCCATGGATAACTCGTCATCGGCGCCCGGGTAGTGGTCGACAGTGCGGATCTTCTCGACCGGGTAGCCAAGCCGGTAAAGCCGCTCGAAGATCGCGATGACCTCAGGCACCAGGTCTTCATGCACGATCAGCTCACCGCGATGCATCTGGCCGTCGAAACCGATGTGGTCGACGCTGACCCGTCGCAGCCGCCCGGGCTCGACTGGGCAACCCGGCCGCCAGCTCGCGCCGAGTTCGGCGGCGGTGACCGGCTCCACGGTCCCACCGGCAGGTGCTGGCGGCGCACTGGCCGACGACGCGGCGGCCGATGGTGACGGTGCAGCAGACCGTGTTGGTGTCGCCGCAGGAGGTGGCTGCGCAGCGGTGCACTGCACCAGCGTGAGACACGCTGCGAGCATTCCCGCCACCGCGGCACCCCGCCGTTCGAAGGACATCAACATCACATCATCACCTGCTGCCAAACACGAGCCGTTAGGCATAGCTGCCTCGCGGCTTGAACGGTTGTCCTGGCGGACAGCACAGTGCGGCGACCAATGACGTCTTAGATAGCGCCGCCCGGACGGATCGGCGTGTTCTGTCCGGCCGCGAGCCACCAGATGCCGTCGCGGCGGACGAGCACATATAGCGCCATTTCGGAGAACCCCGACTTAGAGTCATCACCCGGCGGGATCGGCTCACGCTGTGCATCGAGAGCGCGACGCGCGACGTGCGCGACGACCACATCGGCCGTGATCGGCAGAACGCGGTCGATCTCGTAGCGCGACTGCACGCCACCGGTGTTCTCACGTTTCAGTCGTTGATGAATGTCGTACAGCGTGTCGAAATCGTGCACGGTCGCGCCATAGGGGCTCCCCCACGCGATATCGGCGCTCATATGCCGATCGGCGATCTCGGCATCGTGGCGATCCCATCCGGCCTGAAGCTCTGCGACGAGAGCGTGCACGGCTCGATGCGCTTCCTCGTCGTGCGCCGCCTCGGCAATAACGGGTCGGCGTGGTTGAGCCTCGGTGTCTCCTTCACGAAAGACGTCAGGCTTTCCCGGCCAGTTTGTCATGATCGCCACAAGCGGCAACCAGCCGCGAAATGCTTGCATGCGGTCCATATCGGCGGTCACCTTGACCTGCGACGCCGAGCGCGCGAAGCGGGTCGTGGCCCGGCTAGGTGCGTTCTTCAAAAGCCCCAGTCCCGCGCCGCCGCTTGTCTTCATACATCGTGGCGTCGGCTCGTCTCAGCAGATGGTGCGGTTCTTCCGGCTCTGCCGCCAGCGCTATTCCAATCGCTGCCAACAACATGTCTGGTATATCCGCAGGTCATTTCGCGCCGTTTCACGTCGTCTCGCGTACTGGTGTCCAGATCTCAATCGGGAACGGTCGAAGACTCCCAGGCCCTACCATTGGTGGGCGGGGGCCATAGCTAGTCGACCCCTCCAGGTCATTGAGGCGCCGAATCGAGGAGACATATCCGTGCACCAGTCGCTTTCACCCTTGTCGGTCACGCGAAGGCTGCTTCTTGCCCTGTCGTTCGTGATCGCGTTTGTTGCTTCGACTTTGATCCCGGCGACACTCGCTGCGGCCCACGCTGACCCGATTGGATTCCCGCCGGACTGGCCCTTCTACGAGATGCAAACCGAACAGACCATGTGCAATGCCATGGCGCAGGGCTGGTCACGCGCGCAGATAGTCGGCGCGATGCAACAAGCGAACAACCAGAATGTGACCGGGCTGAATCCCAATCAGGCCGCCAAGCAGGCCAACATGTGGGTCGACCTGGGCCGTATCAAGTACTGCCCCGGCGCTCGCGCCAGCTAGCCCCGTCACGGCCCGGCGCTCGCGCCGCTAGCAGAGGGCGGCAGAGAACCACCCGCCGGCTACGAGGGCGATGACGAGTGCGGCGATGAGAGCCCGTGGGCTGCGGGCATAGAAGCTCCTACGAATCCGGCGCGGCTTCCAGCAGCCGGAGCGGGTGAAGACCGTCGACCGCGCCGACGAACGGGGGATGGATGCTGTAGCCGAGCATGCGGCGAATGTCATCGGAGACCGTGCGAGCGATGTCGCGCGATATCGACAACGTGAAGGCTTCCATCGGCCGCAGCCACGGTTGGCAGTACTGGGCGGTGACGGCGAGACGCTCGCGGTCGGTGTTGTTTGCGCCCCCGCCGTGCCACAGCGTGCCGACGAAGAACACGCACGAACCGGCGGGCATGACGACGGGTAGGGCCTGATCGGCCGGACCCGGCCGGCGCTTGCCCCAGCGGTGGCTGCCGGGGTAGAGGACGGTGGCGCCATTTTCGGCGGTGAAGTCGTCGACGGCAAAGATTGTCGCCGCCGCCAGCGGTTCTCGCGGACGCGGGACCGGGTAGAACCCGTCGTCGTGGTGAGCCAGCTGCGCGGCCTCTCCCGGCTGAATGTTGATGGCTTGCAACGCCGAAAGTAGGTAGTTGGGCATCAGCAGCCGGTCGAGCACCGCCAGCACCCGGGGATGGTCGACGATCCCGTCGCACACCCGCGTCCGGCTCAGCAGGCTGTAGACGCGCTGGGTGCGCCGGCCCTCGAAGGAGTTGCGTCCCGTATGTCCGAGCCAAGGGCGCACGACCGCACGGATCTGCTGGCACTGCTCGGGACTGAGCAGACCCTCCCAGATGACATAGCCATCGCGCTCGAGAGCCGCCATGTCGGCGTCGACGATCGCGCTGCCGACCGAGCTCCCACCGCTCGATCTCCGCTTGTACCGCTGGGCCAGATCGCCCCTGAGGTCTTCCAGCGTCGTGACGTACTCGTCGTCCATGTTCATTGGCACTCGTCCTTCATCCCGCACCCACACTAAGCCGAGTTCGCCTGGACTCAACCCCTCAGGCCCGTGATGAACCGTTGCACGCTTCGGCTCAGCGATCGTGGGACATGGTCGGGGTCCATTAGGTCGTTTTCGGCCAGCGGCCCGGCCTCATCGGCCACGGTGCGCTCGGTGAATGGCCGCAACGTCTTGCCGTCTCCTCGAAGTGCCTCGATGGCCTTCAGCACCGACCGGCATTCAAGCATCGTCTCTTCGAGCTCGCCGACGGACACACCCAGGTGCTCGGCCACCAATTGATGTCGCACCGCCGTGATTTCGCGGCGCACGGCATCGTCTTTCGAGCTCGCCGGCTCCGCCTCGATGGCCACATCGCACTCGCTGTCGAACCCCATCGATCGGTTGTTGAGATTCGATGAGCCGACGCGCAGGAACCGGTCGTCCACCACGATTACCTTCGAGTGGATGTAGATCGCCGCCCCGCGGTCGGTCACCGGCCAGTAAATGCCCAACCGCCGATGCTTGTCTGCCGCCCACAGCACCTGAATCAGCCGGTGACGTGCGGAGTCCATCGTTCCACGCTCGAGGAGGTTGTTGCCGCGGCGAGCAAGGACGATGACGATCTCCGGGCCGTCGTCTTCCTTTAGCCGAGCGGCCAGCGCATCGACCATGCGTCGGGCCGCCAGATACTGGTTCTCCAGATAGATGGTGTCGCGTGCCGCCGCTATGGCCGCCAGGTTGAGTGCCTCAACCTCCCGGATCTCAGCGCGACGGTCGAGCTCCGGCAGGGTTCGTGCGATTCCCACGTCGACGTCACGCAGTGCCGGCTTGAGTTTGCTGGGCCAAGGGGTGTGCTTGGCGGTAACCGGCGTCAACGATTGCTTGGTCGCCGTCCGCCACCGCGCCGAAGCTTGCTCGCTGAGTGCGCGGGCGGCCGCACCGTCAACTGCTGCGGCGACGTCGTGTCGCGGCCCATAGCGGCGTCCCGATGTCCGGCGGACGTAACCGTCATGTTCATGCGCACGCGTATCCCACCGGTCGACGGTGAGGTCAATCCCGCCGCAGAAGGCCACCGCATCGTCGATGGCCACGATCTTTTGGTGATGGACGGAGCCGGTGGGATGGGCACCGTCGACGGCGAAGTGGATTCGCCTGCTGCTGATCTGGTTCACCAGCGCCACGGGCGTTAGCCCGAACCAGATGCTGTCGAAGGCCGACAGCAGGCGCAGATTGGACTTCAGTAGATAGACCTCGAGTGTCGGTCGTTTCCACAGCATCCAATAGAGAAAGGCGCCTAGCTGATTCGGCCCGGGGAGGGTCTTGACGCCCCGTTCGAACGTCATCCTGGCGTCGAAATCCCAACCGATCAACATGATCCGGTGCCGGGCGCGCAACATTGCCGCCTTGACGTGCTTGAAGTAGTCGGCCGCATCGATGATGCAGGCGTACTGATCGGCACGCTCCAGACGCCAGCACGTCCGTCCGGGCATTAGCAGTCGGTCGTCGCCCACGCCGACGCCCTCAATCAGGTTGACGGTTCAGCGCGGGCATAGCCCTGTGTACCACATTCAGGCGCTGGCCAATGTTTGCTTAGGCGGTCGCCAGGACAACGCCGACCATCTGTACAAGGATGAAGCGGTGCGGATGCTTCTTGTGCTTGCGAGCTTGGCCGCCGTCGTCGGCGTGGCCACGCCCGCACAGGCCGATCCGGCCGGCAACCCCGATGCGAACTTTCTGGCGGCGCTCGACCAGGCCGGCGTTCCCTACAAGAACAGCGCTGTCGCCATTCGGGTCGGCAAGAAGGCCTGCGAACTGATGGACCAAGGGTCACTCGGTCGCCGCCGTCATTCAGAGCGTGTCGGCGGAGAACGGATTCACGATGTCGGACGCAACTCACTTCACGACCAGCGCGGTGAGCGTCTACTGCCCCCAACATCTCGGGGAACCGACCACAGAGCCACCGCCGACTCCGTCGGGCACGTGGATCGTCCCCGAATTTCCGTGGCCCGCGCCACCGGCGGCCTAGGCACACCCGACCCCTACCGCAAGATGAAAACGATGTGGCCTGACTGGTGGATGATCCCGATAGGCATCGTGGGTGCGCTCGCGGTGATCTGGCTGATCCTCGCTGTCACCCTCTGGCTGGTGAGACCCAAGGCCAATCTGCAGGACCTGATACGCCTGTTACCCGACGTGCTTCGGCTGCTCGAACGCTCGCCGCCGATCCCGAACTGCCGCGGCGAATCCGGATTGTGCTGGTTGCGCTGATCGCCTTTGTCGTGTCGCCCATCGACCTCATACCGGACGCCCTCCCGGTCATCGGCTTCGCCGACGACGTGGTCATCGTCGGCCTGGTGCTGCGCTGGGTCGGCCGCATAGCGGGGCCCGATGCGCTCGCCAAGCACTGGCCCGGCACACCCGACGGGCTCGCCACCTTGTGCTGGCTGTGCGGGCTGCCCGATCCCGCGCTGGAGTGACCGTCTCTTGGGCGAAGCCGTGCGCGAGAGCGCGGTCTGCTCTTAGGCTGCCGAGCATGTCAATCGACCGAGCGGCACTTCTGGCGGGCAGCATCCGACTCACCTCCGGCGTCTGGTTCCTCGTCGACCCCTTGACCGCGAACCGGTTCTGGGGAGACCCGGGCGAGCCGGCACCAACGGCGCGACTGCTGTTGCGGTCCATGGGATATCGCGACGCCTTGATCGGTGGCATGCTCGCGACGGCGGCGCTGCGCGGCAAGAACACCCGCGGATGGTTCCTGGCGTCCGGGGGTGCCGACGCGGCCGACCTGCTCGGCGGCATCAGCGTCCACCACGAGCTGAAGCCCTCGCAACGCATCATCGGACTCGGCGGCGCCGTCGTCGGCATCGGGGTCGGGCTCTGGGGCGCGGCGCGGCGGACAAACAGTCGCCGGAACAAGCTTGATGCGGTTGACTGAGCACCATGGGCGTAGGCGTGCTGACGTTTGTTACCGACGAGGGCATCGGTCCGGCGGAGCTGGGGCAGGCGCTCGAACAGCGTGGATTCGAGTCACTGTTTCTCGCCGAGCACACCCACATCCCGGCGGGCGACGTCACCCCCTATCCGGCGGGTGGGCCCATCCCGCCGAAGTACTACCGGACGCTGGATCCGTTTGTGGCGTTGACCGCCGCGGCTGTCGCCACCGAACGGCTGGTCCTGGGCACCGGAATTGCACTGGTTCCCCAGCGCGATCCCATTCACACGGCCAAAGAGGTCGCATCGCTGGATTTGCTGTCGCGGGGACGATTCCGCTTCGGAGTCGGTGTGGGCTGGCTGCGCGAAGAGATCGCCAACCACGGCGTCGATCCCGGGGTTCGAGGGCGAGTTGTTGACGAGCGACTGGATGCGATGATCCAGATCTGGACGCAGGAAAAGGCCGAATTCCACGGCGAGTTCGTCAATTTCGACCCCATCTACAGTTGGCCCAAGCCGGTGCAGACGCCCTATCCGCCGCTGTACTTTGGCGGCGGCCCCGCTGGCTTCAAACGCATCGCCCGGCTGCGGGCGGGCTGGCTGTCGATGACACCATCAGCGGAAGTGTTGGCGCCTCAACTGGAGAAACTGCGCGGCGTGGCCGGCCAGGACGTACCGGTGATCGGCTTCCATGGCGGCGCGCCGACGGCCAAAGAGCTCGGGGGCTATGTCGCTCTCGGGTTGGAGCACCTGCTGGTGGAACTGCCCACCGAGCCCCGCGACGAGACCCTCACACGTCTCGATGAGCTGCAAGCCGAGTTCGCGAAGCTAACGTAAGGCTAAGTGCCGCAAAAGGTTTGGTATTTGCCGAAGTCCTCGGGGGCTGGACTGGCGTAGCGCTCCAGGCCCGGTCGTTGGTTATAGGGCGCGGTCACCGCGGCAAGGAGCTGTTCAAGTGGGCCGAGATCGCCCGCCGTTGCGGCGGTCAGCGCCTCCTCGACCAGGTGGTTGCGCGGAATGTAGATCGGGTTGACCCGGTCCATGACATCCGCGTCGGGACGCAGGGCTCGCCAGCGCGCCAGCCACCCGTCGAAGCCCGCGAGGTCGATGAACAGGTCGCGCGCGGGTTCGGCATCGCCCCGCGCCGCGCGGCCGAGGTGGCGGAAGAACGAGGTGTAGTCGACGTGGCTGTTCTTCAGCAGCGCGAGCAACTCGTCGATCAACGCCGCAGCGGCGTCGGCCGCGGCCTCCGCAGGCAAACCGAGCTTGGCGCGCATCCCGGACGACCACACGGCGTCGTACTCGCGCTGGAAAACCCCGAACGATTTCTCCGCGAGCGCGACCGCCTCCTCGACATCGTCGGAGAGCAGCGGAAGCAGCGTCTCGGCGAAACGGGCCAGGTTCCAGCCGGCGACGGCGGGCTGGTTGCCGTAGGCGTAGCGCCCCCAGAAGTCGATGGAACTGAAGACCGTGTCGGGGTCGTAGGCCTCCATGAAAGCGCACGGTCCGTAGTCGATCGTTTCGCCGGAGATCGTCACGTTGTCGGTGTTCATCACCCCGTGGACGAATCCGATCAGCATCCATCGCGCGATGAGGGATGCCTGCACCGCCACCACGCCTTCGAACAACGCGAGGTAGGGGCGCTCGGCGTCCGCAGCACCGGGGTGGTGGCGGGCGATCGCGTGGTCGGCGAGGCGCCGCAGCAGGCCGAGGTCGCCGGTGGCCGCGGCGTACTGGAAGCTGCCCACCCGCAGGTGGCTGCTGGCCACTCGGGTCAGCACGGCACCGGGCAGTTCCGCCTCGCGCAGTACCGGGCGGCCGGTACCCACGACGGCCAGGGATCGCGTCGTCGGCACTCCCAGCGCATGCATCGCCTCGCTGACGATGTACTCGCGCAGCATGGGACCCACCGCCGCCAGCCCGTCGCCGCCGCGCGCGAACGGCGTCGGCCCGGAGCCTTTCAGGTGGATGTCGCGCAGGCGTCCGTCCTCATCGACGAGCTCGCCGAGCAGCAGCGCGCGTCCGTCGCCCAACCGGGGGACGTAGCCGCCGAACTGATGCCCGGAATAGGCCTGGGCCACCGGGACGGCGGTGCTGGGGACCAAGTTGCCCACCAAGAAGCGCAGCCCATCGGGACTCCGCAGCCAGGCGGCGTCCAGGCCGAGTTGCGCCGTGAGCCGTTCGTTCAGCACGAGCAGCCGCAGGTCGGCGGGTGGTTCCGCTTGCCAGCGCATGGCCATTTCGGGCAGCTCACGGAAGAACCGGTCTTGTAGGGCAACCGTCATGTCCGGGGCAACACTCACCTCGTCGAGCCTACGGAAAGTTCAAGCGTTGCCGGTCTAGCCGATGGCCTGCTTGATCAGATCGCGAGCGCGGTCGAGCATTGACGCGAACGGCCCCAGCGCAAAATTGAGCTTCGCCGATTCCACGCCCGGATGCGGACGAGTCGGGGCAATGGCCTCGGCCGCTCGCACCGCGGCCCCCATCCGCTTGAGGTCGTCTTCGTCGACTTCCCGCTGCAATACGGGGAACTCTTCGTCCTCCTCATGACGCGCGTGCTCGAGGACGGCGTCGCGCAGCTTGGTGACCGCCTCGACGAACTGCTGCGAGGTGATATCGAGGTTCTCGATCTGCGACAGCAGCTCCTTGGCTTCGTGCTCTTCTTTGAGCCGGGCGTCGACGACGGCGTCGCCGTCATCGGTCTCGCGACGCACCCGCGGGTGCACCACCATTTCCTCGGCCGTCTCGTGGACGGCGAGCAATTGACGCAGCTCGATGAACGGCTTCTCCCGTGCATGCGGGTCGGAAGCGTGCAGCACTTCGTCGAACATGTCCTCGATGAGGTTGTGCTGCGCTTTCAGGAACGCGACGACCTCGTCGGGCGATTGGACAATCATGTCGGCCATCGCCGATACCTCCAGTGATCAGGGGAGCGCACTACGGGCTGGGTGCGGCTTTGCGAGGCATACCCGCTGTACAAGCCCCTAAACGGCGCTGTGCGCCGCCACGATGGGACGAACTGAGGCGGCTCCGAAGGTTTTGCCGGACAACGACTTCCGTGCTGCTGAGCAGGCCAATCGCCAATTCCGCAACGCGAGATGGATCACAGGCCGGGACCCGATGTTATCTGTCGGCCACCGAATGGGTAGCCGATGGAAAGGCCCTTTCATGCCGATCCAATCAATCAATGCAGGAGGCGAATTTTCGATGACTTCATCGGACAAGACGACGGTGCTGGCACAACTGCGGGCGCTGCACCAGCTGACTAACACCGAGATCCAGGTTGCCGAGACCCGCATCGCGCAGGCGCGTACCGAGGCGGTGCAGCGTGAGCTCACTCAGAACGCATCCAACGCGCGTGAGCGATCCGAGGCCATAGAGAAGGCCATTCGTGAACTCGGCGGCGTGCCCGACCTCATCGGCCCCTTCCTGGGCCGTGCCGCCGCGGCGGTCAAGGCTCTGACCGAACAGGCGCAACCGTTCGACGAGGCGCTGTTGGGCGACCTTGCGCTGGAGGACCAGCTGCTGGACCGCGCCCGCTACCTCAAGGCGCTGGCCGTGGCCGCCAAACTCAGCAACATCGAGAGCCTGGCGACCCGGCTGATCACCGCTCACTCGGCGACCGTCGACTGGCTGACGACCGTGCTCGCCGAGGATGCCCTGGGTGGCCCGGCCGCGCTGCGTCGCACGCCCCTGCAGGCGGCGGCCGGCACCGCGGTGAAACTGGTGAACCTGCCGGTTGAATGGTCGACGCGGGGATTCGACAGGGCCGCCGACGCGCTGCGCTCCGCCCGGCCGACGTTCAACGAGCTGGTGAGCCGGAGCGCTAACGCCGGTGACGTGGCGGCGAAAGCGCTCGTCGCGTCGCGGAACGCCGCGCTCGAGGCGGCCGAGAAGGTCACCCGGAACGAGGGGGCCCGGCAGACCGCCGATGCCCTGCACTCGGCACGCGCCGCCGTGGGAGTCCTCGACGCCGATGAGCTGCCCATCGCCAACTACGACGAGCTCAACGTCAGCGAGGCGGTGGCCGAGGTGAAGGACCTCGCCAATCCGAGCGACGTGCGGGCGATCATCGCCTACGAAGAGGCGAACAAGAACCGCCAGCGGATCGTGTCGGCCGCTCAAACGCGCGTCGCCGCTATCGCGCAGGAGGTCGTCGGCATCAACTAGTTCCAACAGCGGACTCAAGGCCGCCCGGGCGGGGTTTAGACCCTCGACCGGGCGGCCGAGCCGTTTTGGCTGGCCGGCTCACGCTACGGTTATGGAACACGTCCGCCCTCGATCACCACGAAAAGACGACAGATCAGCTGAAATGTACGAGCAGGTCAACAACAGCGCGACAGAGCCCGACGACACCATCGGGTATCGCATCGATCCCGTCCTGGCCCGGAGTTGGCTATTGGTCAATGGCGCGCACGCCGACCGGTTCCAGTCCGCGGCGCACTCCCGGGCCGACATCGTCGTACTCGACATCGAGGACGCCGTAGCGCCCAAAGACAAGCACGCCGCCCGCGACAACGTGGTGGGCTGGCTGGGCGGCGGCAATACCGACTGGGTGCGCATCAACGGGTTCGGCACGCCCTGGTGGGCGGACGACCTCGCCGCGCTGGCCGGAACACCGGTCGGCGGGGTGATGCTGGCGATGGTCGAATCGGTGGACCACGTCACCGAGACCGCTCAGCGGCTGCCCAACGTGCCGATCGTGGCGCTGGTGGAAACGGCCCGCGGCTTGGAGCGCATCACCGAAATTGCCGCGGCGAAGGGCACCTTCCGGCTCGCCTTCGGCATCGGCGATTTCCGCCGCGACACCGGTTTCGGGGAAGACCCGGGCACGCTGGCCTACGCCCGGTCGCGCTTCACGATCGCCGCCAAGGCGGCCACCCTGCCCAGCGCGATCGACGGGCCCACCATCGGCTCCAACGCTTTGAAACTGATCGAGGCCACGGCCGTCTCCGTGGAATTCGGGATGACGGGCAAGATCTGCCTGTCCCCGGACCAATGCGCCGTGGTGAACGAGGGCTTATCACCGTCGTACGACGAAATATCGTGGGCCAAAGAGTTTTTCGCCGAATTCGAACGTGACGGGGGCGAGATTCGCAACGGCTCCGACCTACCGCGCATCGCCCGGGCCACCAAGATCCTCGAGCTGGCTCGCGCGTACGGGATCGAATCGTCGGACTTCGACGACGAAGAACGGGATCATTCGCCCGCGCCGTCGGACACTTATCACTACTGAGCGGCAGAACGGGTCTTCCGATGAGCATTGCGGTGGAGTTTCATTTCGACCCGATGTGCCCGTTCGCCTACCAGACGTCGTTGTGGATACGCGACGTTCGCGAGCAACTCGGCATCGCCATCGACTGGCGGTTCTTCAGCCTCGAAGAGGTCAATCGGTCAGCGGGACAGAAGCACCCGTGGGAGCGAGAGTGGTCCTACGGATGGTCGTTGATGCGGATCGGGGCGCTGCTTCGGCGAACGGACGTGTCGCTGCTGGACCGGTGGTACGCCGCCATCGGACATGAACTGCACACGCTGGGCGGCAAGCCGCACGACCCCGCGGTTGCGCGACGCTTGCTGAGCGACATCGGCGCCGAGGCGTCGGTGTTCGATGCGGCGCTGGAAGATCCGACAACCCACGACGAGATCCGCCAGGATCATCAACGGGTCCTCGATACCGGCGGCTACGGGGTGCCGACGCTATTTCTGTTGGGGCAGTGCTTGTTTGGGCCCGTACTGGTGGACCCGCCGACCGGCCCGAAAGCGCTGACACTGTGGAATGTCGTCACCGGCATGGCCGAGTTGCCCCACGTATACGAGCTGCAGCGGCCCAAATCGCCCGCCGACGTCGAGCTCATCGGCCGCACCCTGCGTCCCTACCTGGACGGCCGCGACTGGGTCAGCATCAATCGCGGTGAGGTCATCGACGTCGAGCGCCTCACCGGCCAGGCGTGATGGTCTCGTCGACCTAGGCCGCATGTCGCGCGAGCGAGACCCCGATCCGGACTTCCACCTCGCTGACCGTGATCACCGGCGCGCGCGGCGGCGCCATCGACCGGTAGCTCTTGCCCGTGGGCGTGGTGAATAAGGCGGTGTGGGTATGGGTTTCGTCGGCGCCGGTGCTTACCCGCCAGCCCGCGTTTTCCTTGACGTAGTTGCAGCGCTCGCACAATCCGAGACCGTTGTCCGCGGTGGTCGGCCCGCCCTCGGCCCACGGCTGGGCGTGGTCGCGGTGCCTGATCGGCGCGTCGCAGTAGGGCGTGCGGCAACGTTGATCGCGTAACCCGATGAATGCGGCCAGCCCGCGCGGAAAAATGCGCGCCCGTGACTCCATAGCGACCAGCGCCCCGGCCCGGGGATGCGTATACAGCCTGCGCAGGGTCGCGCGCGAACGTGGGTCGGTGACAGCGCCGCTGACCAGTGCGCGCGCGACCGCCGCGGGGATGGGACCGTAGCCATCGAGATCGGCCGGCGCCTCGTTACCGCCGAGCAGCGTCTCGTCGGAAAGCACCAGGTTGACCGCGATGGGAGTAGCGACCGTCGCGTTGCGGCCGGTGACCCTTTCCACCAACGTGTCCGCCATCACCTGCCCGCGCGAGCGCCCATCGCCGCGGGTTTCCGCTTCGCGTCGCAGCGCCGCGTACACCGAAACCCCCTGGGCCACGGGCAATAACGCGGTCAGGTAGGTCATCGTGTCGGGGGCCGGCCGAATGGTGACCGTGCGTTCGTTCTCGGCCTTGGCCGCGCCCTGGACGACGGCGTATGGGTCCAGCCGGTAAGCGACCGCCTTCGCGGCCGCGGCCACTCGCGCATCACCCATGCCCTCCAGGCTCGCCGGGTCGGCGCACAGCTCGGCGTCCAAGGCGCGGCGGTCCTCGACATCCAGGCAGGCGCTCTCGCGCACGATCAGCGTCGCGCGCCATTCCGACAGCACCCCGCATTCCAGCGCCGCCAGCGTGTGCGGCATCTCGTGTACGAGTGCTTTGGCGAAGCCCAGATGCCGGCCGCCCCGGGCGGGTGCATCGCGGCGTGCCAGCGCGACCTCCCCGGCCACGCCGCGTCCGCGCCGCTCGGCGGGCACTCCGGCGGCTGCTTCGTTGGCGCGGCGAGCCGCGTCCAGGGCGGCCGCCGCTCGGGCCTGGCCGGCGGCGGCCGCGCATTTGATCGTCTCCAGCTCGGCGATGCGATCGATCAGTGTCGATTCGTCAGCCGCCGGGTCGACTGCCACCAATGCTTCGAACATACATTCGATAATAGCCGAGGCCACCCGCGTTGAATCGCCTTTTATGCGCGCTCAGTGGCTATTCGTTGCCTCATTGAAAATGCGCGCGTGCGGCGTGCCTACCTGAGCGATCAGTGCGGGTCTCGGTAGGCCCAGACGATGGGATGGACGTTGGCCGAGCGCAGGGCTGTGACCGAGATGACCGCGATCCGCTACGTGGTGGCGGATAGGCGAGTCAAGAGCAGGATTCTGGACGAGTTGTGCGCCAACACGGGGTGGCACCGTAACCATGCCCGCAAAGCGCTCAAGGCTGCGCTGCAGCCCAAGGTGGTAGCGCCGAGGCGAAGTCCGCGTCCCCCGATCTACGGGCCGGATGTGATTGCTGCGCTTACGACGTGCTGGCTGGTACTGGGGATGCCGGCAGGCAAGCGACTGGCGCCGATGTTGAACGAACTAGTGGCAGTGTTACGGCACTTCGGCGAACTGGTCATCGACGAGGACACCGCAGAACTCCTAGTGTCGATGTCGGCGGCCACCATCGATCGTCGCCTGGCGGGTGAACGAGCCAAACGTCAGCTCAAGGGGCGTCGCGCCACCAAGCCCGGATCGCTGCTGAGAGCTCAGATCCCAATACGCACCTGGGCAGACTGGGACGACGCTAAGCCGGGCTTCGTTGAGATCGATCTGGTCTCCCACGACGGCGGAAACACCATCGGCCCGTTCGCATTCACGCTCACGGTCACTGACGTCGCCACTGGTTGGACCGAGAACCGCTCAGTGCCCAGCAAAGAGGCCAAATGCGTCCTGGCCGCCTTCGAAGGCATCGCCAACAAGGTGCCGTTCCCGATCCTGGGGGTGGACTCGGACAACGGAGCTGAGTTCATCAACGTCTATCTGTTCATCTGGTGCAGAAACCGCAAGATCACCTTCACCCGCGCGCGGCCGACAAACAAGAACGACGGCTGCCACGTCGAGCAGAAAAACTGGGCAGTGGTCCGCACAGTCGTCGGCTACCACCGCTACGACACCGCTCCAGAACTGTTGCTACTCAACGAAATCTGGCAGCTTCAGTCCCAGTTGACCAACTACTTCTACCCACAGCAGAAGCTGATATCCAAGGTCCGTGACGGCGCCAAGGTGACCAAGAAATACGACACCGCGACCACCCCATTCCACCGCGCCATCAATCACCCCGACACCACAGTCGACCGCATAGCCGCTCTCGCCCGAACCCACGCTCTGATCAACCCCGCGGCCACCCAGCGTCAGATCCAGGCCCTGACCGCACAGCTTCACAAAATGACCACCAGCAAGTCCCAACCCGCCACCCGGGCCCGAGTCCCCAAGCGCGCACAATCACATGAGGCAACGAAACCACCCTCGCGCGCATCTTGACGTGAGGCAACACGCACCGACAAACCGCCGCTACGCTGGCAAGCGTGAGCGTCAAGAGGCGGATCGGGGTAGCGCGCGTCTACGACGACGTCACCCCCGACGACGGCCGGCGCGTCCTGGTCGACCGCGTCTGGCCCCGAGGGGTCCGCAAGGACGACCCGCGGGTGGGCACCTGGTGTAAGGAGGTCGCGCCGTCGAAGGAGCTCCGGGAGTGGTACCAGCACCGTGCTGAACGGTTCGACGAATTCGCCAAGCGGTATGAGGCCGAGCTGCGCGACAACCCCGCGCTGGACGAGCTGCGCCAGTTGAGCAGGCGCGGCGTCGTCACCCTGGTCACCGCGACGCGCGAGCTGGACATCAGCCAGGCGGCCGTCCTCGCGAAGCTGCTGAAAAGCCGCTGAAGACCGTGAGACGATCGTGCGATGCGGCTGGGATTGCATGCACTGGGGATTGGTGCCGGCGCCGACCGTGCGGTGATTGATGCCGTCGCGTCAACCGCGGACGATCGCGGCTTCGCCACCCTGTGGGCGGGCGAACACGTCGTCATGGTCGACCGGCCCGCCTCGCGCTATCCCTACTCCGACGACGGTGTCATCGCCGTTCCCGCACAAGCGGATTGGCTTGACCCGATGATTGCCCTGAGCTTCGCCGCGGCCGCCTCGTCGCGGATCGGGCTGGCGACGGGCGTGCTCCTGCTGCCCGAACACAATCCGGTGGTGGTAGCCAAGCAGGCCGCCAGCCTGGATCGACTCAGCGGCGGACGGCTGACACTGGGGGTGGGCGTCGGCTGGTCCAGAGAGGAATTCGCAGCGCTTTCAGTGCCCTTCGCCCAGCGTGGTGCGCGCACCGCCGAATACGTGGCCGCGATGCGCACATTGTGGCGTGACGACGTCGCTTCGTTCGACGGTGACTTCGTCCGATTCGATTCCATTCGGGTCAACCCCAAGCCCGTGCGCGATCGTCGTATCCCGATCGTGGTTGGGGGCAATAGCGATTCGGCGCTGCGGCGGGTGGCGACGTGGGGCGACGGCTGGTACGGGTTCAACCTCGATGGTTCGGACGCCGTGCGCGATCGGGTCGCCAAGCTGGAGCAGCTATGCGGCGACTCGGGACGTGATCGCGCGCAGCTGCGGCTGTCGGTGGCGCTGCGCGATCCGAGCATTGGTGATGCCGGCACCCTTGTCGAGTTGGGCATTGACGAATTGGTTCTCGTCGGGGCGCCCCCGGACCGGCCCGCGGCGGCGGCTGACTGGGTTTCGGCACTGGCCGAGCAGTGGATGACGGCGGCACCCGCGTGAGTGAGGCCGATCCCATCCTGCCGCGGGAGTTGACCGACATCGGCGACGAGGTCCGCGCTGTCCCCCCGCCGCCCACACCGGGGTTGCCCGAGCCATACGGATTGCGCCTCGCCGACCCGGACGGCGACGCCGAGATGATCGCCGAGTGGATGAACCGGCCGCACCTGGACGAAGCCTGGGAGTCCGCCTGGCCGGCTCAGCGGTGGCGTCGTTACCTACGCGCGCAACTCGACGGCGGCTTTTCCCGGCCGTTCATCGCCACACTGGATGCGATACCCCACGCCTATGTCGAATTGTACAGAGCGGCAAAGGATTCCATCGCTAACCGCTATGACTATGATCCCCATGATCTAGGCTTGCACGTCGCGGTCGCCGATCTGGATTACATCAAGCGCGGACACGTCGGCTTCCTGTTGCCACATTTGGTGGGCGGCATCTTCGGACTCGATCCGCGGTGTCGGCGCATCATGTTCGATCCCGACCACCGAAACGTATTGGCGCGCAGGTTCTGTGAGCGGGGCGGCTGCGTCTTCCTTGGCGAGCACGACATGTCGAACCGGCGGATGGCGCTGTACGTACTGGCCCGCACGCCCGACGACGTTCCCGGCCTTCGCCGTTCCTGACCGGCCGGACTCACAGCTGCGCGGCGGCCCATTGCCCGAACGCGACCGCCGCCAAGCCGAGAGTGACGCTGACCAGGATGTTGCCCAGCGCCGCCCAGATCTGGCGCTCCTCGCCCAGGCGCTGCGTCTCCAGCATCCACGTCGAGAATGTGGTGTAGGCGCCGACGAAGGCCGTGCCGGCCAGCAGGGCCGCGTCCTTGCTGAGCGCCAGGCCCCCGAGGAACGCCAGCAGCGCGGCGCCGCTGATGTTCACGGCGAGCGTTCCGAGCGGGAACGGCCGCGCCACCCGCCTGGCCACCGCGCGATCGAGCAGGAAACGCAGCACGGACCCAATGCCGCCGAGTAGTGCGACGGCGACCCAGATCAGAGCCGCCGTCGTCGCGGCGGCGGTCATCCGCGCACCCGTACCCGGCGCACCATTTTGGTGGCCAGGTGCACCGCCAGCAGGCCCAACGTGACGCTGCTGACCGTGTAACCCGCGGCCAGGGCCCAGTGGCCATATTCGACCATCTGCACGGTCTCGACTTGCACGGTCGAAAACGTGGTCAACCCGCCGCAGAATCCGGTGCCGAGCATGGGCCGCTGATAACTCGACAGCGGCAGGCGTTCCAGCAATCGGGTGGTGAAATAACCGACCAGGAAGGCGCCGACGATGTTGACGGTGAACGTCGACCACGGCCAGTGATGCGGGTCGCGGGCCACAACGGCTTGCACCGCCACACGGGCCAGGGCGCCGAGCGCTCCGCCGGCGAAAATCGCTGCCAACTCCCGGTAGTCGTGGGCCACGGCTGATTCCCTTCGGTGTGCGAGCGGTCGCTAGCAGCCTAAGGGGGAGACTGACCAGTGGGTGAACCCGGGAAGTACCTGAGAAGTCAGAAACCTGCCCGGGGAGTCAGAACGGTTGACTACGGGCAGAATTGGCAAGCATGGCCCACCCCCGTGCCGGACAGCCGGCCCAGCCCGAAGACCTTGTCGATCTACCTCACCTGGTGACGGCCTATTACTCGATTCAGCCCGATCCCGACGACGTTGCCCAGCAGGTGGTGTTCGGCACGTCCGGCCATCGCGGTTCGGCGCTGGACGGGGCCTTCAACGAAGCCCACATCCTGGCGATCACCCAAGCCATCGTCGAATACCGCGCCGCGCAGGGCACCACCGGGCCGTTGTTCATCGGCCGTGACACGCATGGCCTTTCCGAGCCGGCGTGGGTGTCCGCGCTGGAGGTGCTGGCCGCCAACGACGTCGTCGCGATGGTCGACTCCCGCGACCGCTACACCCCGACACCGGCGGTCAGCCACGCCATCATCCGCTACAACCGCGGTCGCACCGAAGCGCTGGCCGACGGGATCGTCGTGACGCCGTCGCACAACCCGCCTCCGGACGGCGGTTTCAAGTACAACCCGCCCAACGGCGGGCCGGCGGACACCGATGCGACCAACGCAATCGCCAAGCGCGCCAACGAGATCCTGCGCGACGGCTCCGGAGTGAAGCGGATGCCGCTGGCCCGAGCGCTGCAGACCGTCCAGCGCCACGACTTTCTGGGCAACTATGTCGACGACCTGCCCAATGTGGTCGATATCGATGCCATTCGTGCCGCCGGCGTGCGGATCGGCGCCGACCCGCTCGGCGGGGCCAGTGTGGACTACTGGGGTGAGATCGCCCAGCGGCACGGTCTCGACCTGACCGTGGTCAACCCGTTGGTCGACGCGACGTGGCGGTTCATGACGCTCGATCACGACGGCAAGATCCGGATGGACTGCAGCTCGCCCGACGCGATGGCTGGGCTCATCCGAACGATGTTCGCCAACCCCGACCGCTACCAGATCGCCACCGGCAACGACGCCGACTCCGACCGCCACGGCATCGTCACGCCCGACGGGGGGCTGCTGAACCCCAACCACTATCTGGCGGTGGCCATCGATTACCTCTACACGCACCGCCCGTCGTGGCCGGCCGGCATCGCCGTCGGCAAGACCGCGGTGAGTTCGTCGATCATCGACCGGGTGGTCGCCGGCATCGGCCGCAAGCTGGTCGAGGTGCCGGTCGGGTTCAAGTGGTTCGTCGACGGCCTGATCGGCGGCACCATCGGGTTCGGCGGCGAGGAATCCGCGGGGGCGTCGTTCCTGCGGCGCGACGGCTCGGTGTGGACCACCGACAAGGACGGCATCATCCTCGGCGCTGCTGGCCTCCGAGATCCTGGCCGTCACCGGTCTGACTCCGTCGCAGCGCTACCAGGAACTGACCGCCGAGTACGGCACGCCGTTCTATGCGCGGGTCGACGCGCCCGCCGACCGTGACCAGAAAGCCCGGCTGGCCAAGCTCTCGGCCGAGCAGGTGACCGCGACCGAGGTAGCCGGCGAGCCGATCACCGCGAAACTCACCGCCGCGCCCGGCAACGGCGCGGCGCTGGGCGGATTGAAGGTGACGACGGCCAACGCGTGGTTTGCGGCGCGGCCGTCGGGCACCGAGGACGTCTACAAGATCTACGCGGAGTCTTTCAACGGCCCCGAGCATTTGGCGCGAGGTGCAAGAAGCCGCGCGCGAGGTGGTCAATCAGGTCATCGGGTGAGGTGTGGCTTCGGGGCCTCACCAGCGACTTTGAACCGTCGTTGCCGGTGGTGTAGCTTCGATTGGCACGACTTGGGGCTATGGCGCAGCTGGTAGCGCACCACACTGGCAGTGTGGGGGTCAGGGGTTCGAGTCCCCTTAGCTCCACTCAGAAACGCGCTGGGTAGGCGACAACGCTCGGGCTGGATAATATTGCGGCGCACAAAATCGGGCGCAAGCTGATGTTCACTCATGACGATCTCAAAAAGATTCTTGAAGTGTGCGCTGTAGGCCCTGACCGTGTAACGGCTTATCCAACTGCGACAATCCCATTCGTTGATGACGCCGACCACTTCCCGCACGATGCACTCCCGACGGCCCGGGGCGGTGACAAATGAGCATTAAAAACGGGCTGGCTGATTGGACCATCGGGACCCCCTGCGCACGCATGAGTCAGGAGGCGCGCGGTACACGGGCATACAGATTCGGGGTTTTTGTGCGGCTCAGCGCATGAATCGGAGATAAGCCATAGGACTACCGTGTTGGCCGCCAGAGCCAAAGCAGAAGCCTTCGGGGCCCGGGCCAAAACCGGCCTGCTTGAATTAAAGCCCCGCTGGCGACCCAGCGAAGATGAAGTCGTGCGAGCGGCGATCGCGGTGATCTTGGTAGCCCTCGTGGCCATAATCTCGTTGGCCGCAGGGGCGATCTTGACAATGGGTTGGAATATAGTTCGCGGAACCGCCGTATCGGCTGTACCGCCGGCCCTGACCGATGTCTCGGCGCCTACCGAAGCTTACAGAGCTGGCATTAGTGGTATCGAATGGCTACACCGCATCCCAGACTTCCAGCTCGAGCCCGTATCCGACTCACCCCTGCATGACATCGTCTTCCATGGCGACGGCTACCAGCTGCCGAGCCGGTCCAGTCACCAGCCGGATAGCGGCAGGCCGGCACGTGCAGATGTTCGGGAAAAGCGCAGTTTCCACCCTGCTGATCCAGTAATGCAAAGGCCCCGCTACGGCTTTGCTTCGCGATGATCATGGCCGCGAGTCGAGGGCAGCCGCCGCCCATTGTGGGCAAGCTGTGCTGGTGGAGCGGGAATAGCTGACCGTGGGCCACGGGCCGGCGGGGAGCGGTTAGGGGAGTTGCTTGGCGGTGCGGGATTTGCGCTGGTGGTGGACGTGCGGCGATACCCGGTGAGTCGGACAAATCCGGACGTGCAGCGAGAGGCGCTGGAACGCTGGCTTGCCGGATAGCGGCATCGACTACCGGTGGGAGCCTCGCCTCGGT
Organism: uncultured Actinomycetota bacterium; assembly: GCA_963820045.1. Taxonomy (GTDB): domain Bacteria; phylum Actinomycetota; class Actinomycetes; order Mycobacteriales; family Mycobacteriaceae; genus Mycobacterium. Next base: position 734,360 of record CAWFYN010000002.1, on the reverse strand, counting down.
AGGCGGCGGCACGTCAGTGCCGGAGATCCGGAGCCAGACAGGTGGCGCTGGTTCTTTGGACATCGCCCTGGCCGGCACAATATCGATCGGTGCAAAGCCGGGCCGTCGAGTCGTCAGTCTGAGTGGCGCGGACGACAAGTGATTTCCGATTACCACGGCGGGACTGGAATTGACGAACGGCGGCATGCTAGTTGGGAGATGAAAGGCGGTACACGAGCGACGTAATCGATTGACGGACAAATAGATACAGGATTTTTGGCAACCGGGCGTTTCGCAACGACGGCGAGGACCGATCGGGAAATTTTGGTTCGATGCGGGTCATCCCCGTTGGTTTGTCTGTGGCAGAACCCTATTGCCAGCACTGCTAACCCGTCACTTATCAACCGTATTTGGCTGCGGCGGGTCGCGTTACGATTGTTGTTGCCGCGGGTTACCGTGTTTCCGTGCGTGATTGGTGCGGCTGCTCAGCGTCACCGTCTGTTTCGCGCCGCGATGTCCTCAAATACGTTGCGGCCGCACCAATTATGCTGGGTTTGGGCTCCGCCGCATCAGGGCTGGTCCACCCCCCGAGCGCGGGAGCGGATCCGACCTTGGTTGCGGCGGTCGAAGTGCCCGGGCAGTCGCCCAATATCATCAGTCGTGCTCAGTGGGGCGCCGACGAGTCGATTCGCAGTCGAGCACCGATGTACGACAACGGAATCAAGGCAGGGATCGTGCACCATAGCGCCGGCGTAAACGACTACGCGCGGCAGCATTCGGCGGCAATTGTGCGGTCGATCTACGACTACCACACCCGCACCCTGGGCTGGTCGGACATCGCCTACAACGCCCTGGTCGACAAGTACGGTCAGGTATTCGAGGGCCGATTCGGCGGAATGACAAGATCGGTTCAGGGCACCCATACGGGCGGCTTCAACCGCAACACGTGGGCGGTGTGCATGATCGGCGAGTTCGACATGGTGGGCCCCACGCCGGTTCAGGTGCGCACCGTCGGGCGCTTGCTCGGGTGGCGGCTCGCCATGGATGGCATCGACCCGCAGGGCAGTGTTGTGTTGACATCGGATGGGGGCCCCTACACCCGTTTCCCCCGCGGCGCCGCCGTGAACCTGCCGTGCATTTTCGCCCACCGCGACGTCAGCGATACTGATTGCCCCGGCACCTTCGGATATGCCTTGATGAACCAGATTCGCGACATTGCCGCGCGGTCCACCAAACGCCTCAGCGCCCAGGATCTGGCGCAGTCGCTCGAAGGTAGTGCTATCTATGACCGGTGGCAGGCGATGGGCGGCATGAACAGCGCACTGGGCGCACCGACGTCGCCGGAATCGCAAGGAGCGGGAGCCATTCGATACGTCATCTTCGAGAAAGGAGCGATGTACTGGTCACCGGCCAGCGGGGCCCAGCCCGTCTATGGCGCCATCTACACCGCGTGGGGCACTCTCGGCTACGAGCACAGTGCGCTGGGGTTGCCGACCAGTGCCGAAATCCAGGAGCCCGAGTGGGTCGTCCAGAATTTTCAACACGGCACCCTGAACTTTGATCGTGGGAGCCGGGCAGTCGTTAGCGTGATCGACGGTGTCGTTGGTCTGGTGCCGCGGTCAGCAGGCGGGCCACCCGTCCAGCTTGAGCGGTTTTCTCCGGCCCGCAACCTTGTTTGACGGGGCGCTTGTTGCCGAGGCGGTAAGCATCTGTGGATTGAGATGCAATGACCCGCTTGGCCTCCTACGGGGAGAGTTGCGCGCTCACGGGGCCCGACGATTTGTCGCCACCATGTTCGAATACGGTGCTGATCGAGTCCGAGGCATCACGCTCCACCGCCACTTTCATGAAAATCGGTTACAGAATCGGAGCAGCGGATTACCCTGAGCACGAGCAACGGGCAAGCTTAAAGGGCGGCTGTCACCGAACGCTGGAGCAACACCAGAACCGACCTTGCCCCACGTCGCGGCTGTGGGCGAGAACCACCCCCAGCCGCCTTGCGATTGTGAGCGGGGGCTATGGCGCTGCACGGCAGGGATTTAGGCGTAGATCTGCGACCGAACTTCATGGTACGGCCATTGCAGAGGCAGCACACAGAACCATTATTCCCCCGCATCACGCGGAGGCAGCTCAAGGAGTACAGATGGGGCTACACATCCAACGCATGAGCATTCGTACAGCGGTAACTGCGCCAATGAATCAGCACAGCATAAGTCTAAAACACTACCGCGATTATCTTTTCCACGCCGGGATAGAACCGGCGGGCGACGAACTAGAGCAAGCGCTATCAACAGCAACCAGAAGCAACGCAGATGCATCTCGAAACCTCATCGAAGCGCAGGGCGGCATAATACATGTCGAGCAAGGACTGCAGTACGGTTCAGAATTGCCACTTCATCCGCTTATCCGTGAAGTCGAAGTTGAAAGGCCGGTATGACTCCTCCGGTAAGCGTTCCTACGATCAGTGCGAAGCGGATTCGGCTGTTCCATTTCCTTTATGACCACGTTATATCGAAGGTCTATGAGCTCAGTCAACTTCCGATTATTCCGTTGAAAAAAGCAGCGGTGAATGAATTGGATCTCAAGCGTGGCGACCATGTAATTGTCTTTTGCTGTGGGACCGGTCTGGAATTCTCCTTCATTCAGACGAGTATTGGTCCAGAAGGAAAAATCCTCGGCGTCGACAGGTCAGATGGTATGTTAGAGCGGGCTCGCCGAAGGATTATGGACAATGGTTGGACGAACATCAAACTGGTCAAAGGCGACGTTACCGCCTTACCAGCGGGTGTTGTCGAAACGGCGTCTTACGATGCGGGCATATGCACGCTGGGCTTGTCGATCATTAGTGAGCCCGAAAAAGCCTTCCAAGCACTGAAGAATGCTGTGAGGGTAGGGGGGAGGATAGTAATCGGTGATGTCTGTTCGTTCTCCGGCCTGAAGTCGATCCTGAATCCGCTCCATACCTTGGGGGACCTTCCAGCGGGCAATACGCACCACAGTTTGGCGCAGAGCCGCGTATTCGCGGAAGCGTTGCCTTCGCGTTTATCAGATGTAAAGCTTAAATGGCGTCGGGGCGGTGGCTATTACATCGCGTTGGGCAGACTTCCTGATGCGGAAAGGTGTCAGAGAAGTTCTGCTGATCAACCGTAAGGGCACGCGCTGGCTAAGAGGACCGAACTTTCCCGTGAATTGAACGATGACCGCGAACTGGCTGTTTCGATAAGCAGACTTCCTGATGCGGAAAGGTGTCAGAGAAGTTCTGCTGATCAACCGTAAGGGCACGCGCTGGCTAAGAGGACCGAACTTTCCCGTGAATTGAACGATGACCGCGAACTGGCTGTTTCGATAACTCAAGACGTACTGAGCGACACGCTTCTCCAGGTCAGGATCATAATTCAGCGAGCCGATCGCACGGTTGCAATTATTCACAACAACTTACGCGGCTCACCGGTGATTTGATCGTGATCCACCGCCAAAGCGCGGCCCGATTCGCATCCATCGTCGCAGATCGCACACACCCCGTTCTGCTGCGCGCTTGCCGATGCCCGCCGACCCGATGAGAACGCTCACCCGTGACTCGTAGAGCTCCTAAAGCACCGCAAGCTTCTCACGCGCTCGTTCCTCGAGCCATGGCGCTTCTATGTCGGACGGAAGTGGGCCGAGCTCGGCCGCGAGGGCGACCGCCAGATCCGGTGCGCATGTATGCCGCGCTCGCAGGCGTTTCTCGACGCTTAATCAGATTTCGGACCCCACTCCAGTGAGTACGTCAGTCGCAGTGCCCCAGCGCCGCTGGCAAGACGAGCGGCGGCGACCGGCCCTCCGGGGCTGGCTTCCAGCGCCGAGGCCGAAAGGTCGAGCGCATCAAGGGCTTGAGCGCCTTATTTTTGCCGAATGGATGGGACTGATGACGCCCAGCGCCTTCGGCGCCATGAACGTTGCCCGCTCGTTGATGCAAGGCGGTACGTACGAGCGACTGTCGAGCATGCATTGCCGGCGAGGCCCACCTCCACTGAGTCCTCGCGGTTCGGCCCGACATTGCTCAGCAAGGTGCACGAGGCGTTGCCGACTTTACAGACCGTCCCGTCCCAGTCAACGTCGTGCCACGCAACCCGCAGCGAGATGTGCTCTTATGAAGGACGACACACCCCTAGCCTTCCACGATGACCATCTGATGAGGTATGCCCCTGAAGGCAGAGGACTCGCAGTGTACTCATGTCGCGACGGCTGCCAAACAGACAAGGTCGGCGAAGCCGCGAAGTGAGCAGCGCGAGCTCGATGGCCAACCACCGCGACAGGCCGGGGGTGGAGAAGGGGCTTTCGAACGCGCTGGATTTCGCGCGCGCGACGAAGCCGAACACCCTGGCATCAAGGGAACAAGGTTGGGGTTGCGCCGCGTCAGCTGGCGTGGCGCAATCCGGTGGTCAAATCTGTTGCGCGGCATGACCGTATCTCGGAGCTTCCAGGGACTGCCCGAACGACAGCGCATTGGTACGTCGATTTTCGTTAGGCCGTTGTCTGCCGGGATACCAATTGGCTGCTAACGTACGACGCCGCCAACGATGAGATCTCGCACGACAGTACTTCGAATCAGTGGCTCAACGAGGGCCGATTCGCTGCCTGCACCGAATTTGGGAAGAATTCTTGGCCGGACGGCGGTTTCGGCGCTTGTCGGCTCGGTCGCGGTCGTCGGTCTTCGCAATGGAACGGCTCACTGAACCGGAGTGAACTCGAGGTGCAATTCCTTGAGGCGCCTGAACAGAAAGGTGCGGTCCCATTTGAGCCGACGAGCGCCTGCCGGACCGTGCTCGGCCTCTGAAAGCCGAATGTCGGCCATCCGGTCAAGGATTCGTTCCAAGCTCACCCGCACTTCGGCGCGTGCGATCGGCGCGCCCGGGCACGTGTGAACACCACGGCCGAATGCGATGTGGCGCAATATGTTTGGGCGGTCGAGGCGGAATTCGTGGGGTCCTCGAACCGTCGGGGATCGCGATTTGCCGCACCGTTCATCACGAGTACGCTGGTGCCGGCTTGCACGTCGATGTCGCCGATCCTGGTGGTGCGCCGCGCCATGCGGAAATTCGATTTGATCGGGCTTTCGAAGCGCAGCATCTCCTCGATAAAGGCGGGGATCTTTGAGTTGTCCTCGCGCAGCTGTTCTTGCAAGTCCGGTCGCTCCGCCAGCATCAGCATCGAGAGACTCAGCAGGTCGATCGTCGTGCCGTGGCCGGCGGCGAACATGAACGTGGCAACGCGCGCAACGTCAATCGCGTCGGGCGTCGTGCCGTCGGGGAACTTTGCCAGCGCAAGCTCGGTGAGGACGTCGTCGCGCGGCTCGCGCCGCCGATCCTCGATGTACTCGACGAACCACTCCTCTTTCACGCCAACGAAACCGCTGCGATCGCCTTCGAGCCTGCTGGCTCTCGCTGCGCGGCGGAATCGCTCACGGTCGGCCTCGGGTACGCCCAGCAGGTCGGTGATCGCGTCGAGCGTGAACGGAAAATTGTAGTCAATGACGATCTCGCACTTGCCCTTTGCGATGAAGCTGTTGAGTTGCTCATCGGCAAGACGCCACAGGAAGTCCTCGTTGTTCTTGAGCTGCCTCGGCGTAAACAACCGGCTCAACAGCGAGCGGTGCGCGGTGTGCTTCGGAGGATCAAACGTGATGAAATAGTCGCCGAACGTAACCCTGTGGCGGTGCCGCTCGATCAGATCCGAGATGTCATCGCTGTGGGTTTCGATCGGAATCCCGGACCATGGTCCGCTGACGATGTTGCATACCGAGAAGGTCTGGTCGGTGTCGCGTTGCACGGCGACGGCCTCGTCGTACCCCGAGACCATCACCACGCCGTGCGCCGGCTCACGCCATACTGGGCAACGACGGATCGCGTCGTAGTAGTCGTAGGGGTCATCGACGAGCGACTTGTCGGTGAAGAAGTCGAGGTTCTCGAGTCCGCTCACTTAGCCTCCCTCGCGTTGGTGTACAAATGCTAAGCGCTCAGCAGATGTACGGAAATAGCCTGAATCTAACCCCTCACGCAGCTGAGGACCTTCGCGCCGTCAACTTCTCTCGCCTACCCCCAAACGCCCTGCGCATCTCTGACGTGGCAGCGGTGATGACAACGCTCCCGCGCGGCCGAGATAATTGACGCCTTTGCTGATTTCACGCCCGGCGGGGGCCATAACGGTGTGACCCCCATCGCTAGCTGGCGCAGAAAATCCATCGTTCGCGGACGGCTCGTGCCCGAAGATGGCAGAATGCCAGCCTATTACAGCTACAGCCACGGCGCGTAACCAGCATGGCTGTGGCGCGCTCGTGAGCTATGCGAAGTCTCAGGAGTCACACCAGAAACTTTGCTGAAACGACGTACAGACCCTGTGGGGTAGCTGTATGGTCAGCTGACCAATTCGATTCGTGCCTGGTAACCACAGTACTTCGAGTGGGGCGTGCCTTCGGGGGGCGAGCTCTCTTGACGATCCGTAACATCCGTTCGCCTTGAGGAAGTTTGATGCATCTCCATAACAGAGCCCTTCCGCTCCATAACAGAGCCCTTCCGCTGACGCGGGGACAGCTAGACATCTGGCTTGCGCAGGAAACGGGTCGCTTCGGTGCGAGGTGGCAGCTGGGCGTGCCTTGTGCGAATCGAGGGCACGATGGAGCCTGATCTGTTCGAGCGCGCGATCCGTCAGGTGGTGCGCGAGGCCGAACCACTTAGAGCCGCCTTTTTCCAGGTGGATGGCCAGGTTTTCCAAAAGACGGTTGATGACCCGGACGTTGAGCTTGCTCGCCATGACCTCAGAGGTTCGCAGGATCCTGCCCAGGAAGCCTATCGGCTAGCATCCTCGATTCAGCGCACGGTGATGCCGCTTAGCTGGCCCGCTGTTCAAATTCGCGTTGATGCAGACACGGGAGGATGAATTGTATTTCTTCGTGTGCTGCCATCATATAGTGGCTGACGGAATCGGCCTTGCTCTTGTTTGTCATCGGATCGCAGTCTGTCTATACTGCGATGGCTTCGGGCGCGCCGATTCCCCCCGCTTTCTTTGGGTCGCTGAGTGATCTGATTGATTGCGAGTTGGAATACGAAGCGTCCACCGATTATCTCGATGATCAGGCCTATTGGACGAGGAACCTTCCGTCGGAAAGCGAACCGCGTTATCGGTTGGCAGCCGCCGCGGACAGGCGTGATCCGATGCGAGTCTTCTGCACCGGTTCAATTGGACCCTGTCGTTGTTGCCGGGATCCGACAAGTTGTCGCAGGCCTTGGGGATGCGTCGATCGTCGGTGATTACTGCGGCGTGCGCGCTGCTGGTGCGTGGGTGTGACGCTGAGAGTTCGGAGGTGGTTCTCGATTTCCCGGTAAGCAGGCGTGTGCGTCCGGAGACACAGACGGTGCCCGGAATGGTCTCCGGGGTCGTGCCCCTGGTGTTGAAAGCCTCGCCGGGGTCTACGGTTGCCGAGTTTTTGTGAACATGTCGACACGCGAATGCGGGAAGCGCTGCAGCATCAGCGGTTCCCGGTGCACGCCATTGAGAACAAGGCGCGTCTCCGCAGCTCCGGGCAGGCATCGAATCGGGTAGTTGCTCAATTTCATTCCGACTACACATCTGGCGGATCTTGCTGGTGCTCCGGCCACGGGGACCCTGACCCATGCCGACCTCGTGAGATCAGTTCGGGCTGGTCTTTTTCAGGGATGACGATCGGCTCTTTCTCAGCACGCCGGGTACTGGGCAATGGTTTTCGAATTGCGATGTCCGCGATTTAGCGCAGCGGTTGGAGCGGGTGTTGGTGGCGATGACCGCCGACCCGGCGCGGCGGCTGTCGTCGATGGATGTGCTCGATGAGCGCTGAGCATGCCCGGCTGGATGGGATCGGTAACCGGGCGGTGTTGACGCAGCGCCGGCGACCGCGCCGGTGTCGATTCCGGTGTTGTTCGCCGCGCAGGTGGCGCGGACCCCGGAGGCGGTGGCGGTGAGCTTCGAGGGCCGCTCGATGACCTATCGCGAGCTCGATGAGGCGGCGAACCGGTTGGCGCATTTGTTGGCCGGCCAGGGTGCGGGCCCGGGTGAGTGTGTGGCGCTGCTGTTGTCCGCGGTCGGCTGAGGCGATCGTGGCGATTTTGGCGGTGCTCAAGACCGGGGCGGCGTATCTGCCGATCGACCCGGCGCTGCCGGCGGCGCGGATCGGGTTCATGCTCGCCGATGCCGCGCCGATCGCCGCGATCACCACCGCGGGGCTGGCCGACCGGCTGGACGGGTCTGACGTGCTGGTCATCGATGTCGACGATCCCGCTGATCGACACCCAACCCAGCACGGCGTTGCCGGCGCCGGCGCCTGATGACATCGCTTACCTGATCTACACCTCGGGCACCACCGGTGTGCCCAAGGGGGTGGCGATCACCCACCGCAACGTGACTCGAGCTGCTGGAGTCGCTGGATGCGTGGCCTGCCGCTGGCGGCGGGCAGGTGTGGACGCAGTGTCATTCGTTGGCCTTCGACGTCTCGGTGTGGGAGATCTTCGGTGCGCTGCTGCGCGGTGGGCGGCTGGTGGTGGTGCCCGAGTCGGTGGCGCGCTCACCGGAAGACTTGCACGCCTTGCTGGTTGGCGAGCAGGTCAGCGTGTTGAGCCAGACCCCGTCGGCGGTGGCGGTGCTGCCGCCGCGAGGGTTTGGAGTCGGTGGCGTTGGTGGTGGCCGGTGAGGCCTGCCCGGCCGAGGTGGTGGATCGGTGGGCGCCCGGGCGGGTGATGGTCAACGCCTATGGCCCGACCGAGACGACGGTGTGTGCGGCGGTCAGCGCGCCGCTGACGGCGGGGTCGGGGGTGCCGCCGATCGGTGTCGCCGGTGGCCGGGGCGGCGTTGTTTGTGCTGGATGGCTGGTTGCGTCCGGTGCCGGCCGGTGTGGTCGGTGAGTTGTATGTGGCCGGTGCCGGGCGTGGCGTGTGGGTATGTGGGCCGGGCCGGGTTGACCGGCGTCGCGGTTTGTGGCGTGTCCGTTCGGGCGGGCCCGGGGCACGGATGTATCGCACCGGGGATCTGGTGCGCTGGGGCGCCGATGGGCAGCTGCAGTATCTGGGGCGTGCCGATGAGCAGGTCAAGATCCGCGGGTATCGCATCGAGCTCGGCGAAGTCCAGGCCGCCCTGGCCGGGCTGGACGGGGTCGAGCAGGCGGTGGTGATCGCCCGCGAGGACCGCCCCGGCGACAAGCGTCTGGTCGGCTATATCACCGGGACAGCGGACCCGGCCGAGGTGCGCGCCGCGCTGGCCGAGCGGCTGCCGGCCTATATGGTGCCGGCCGCGGTGGTGGTGCTGGACGGCGCTGCCGTTGACGGTCAACGGCAAACTCGACACCCGCGCCCTGCCGGCACCGGAATACCACGATGCCGGTCGAGCTACCGCGCCCCGGCCACCGCGATCGAGGAGATCCTGGCCGGCATCTACGCCCAGGTGCTCGGGGTGGAGCGGGTCGGGGTCGACGACTCGTTCTTCGACCTGGGTGGGGATTCGCTGTCGGCGATGCGCCTGGTCGCCGCGATCAACACCACCCTGGATGCCGACCTTTCGGTGCGCACCTTGTTCGAGGCGCCCACGGTGGCCCAGTTGGCGCCCCGTATCGGTGCGGACGGGGGTGGGCTGGAGCCGTTGGTGGCGGGTGAGCGGCCCGCGGTGGTTCCGTTGTCGTTTGCCCAGAACCGGTTGTGGTTCATCGACCAGTTGCAGGGGCCCTCACCGGTCTACAACATGGCGGTGGCGTTGCGGCTGAGCGGGCGCCTGGATGCCGAGGCGTTGGGGGCGGCGCTGGCCGATGTGGTGGGCCGCCATGAAAGCCTGCGCACGGTGTTTGCCGCGGTCGAGGGAATCCCCGCAGCAGGTGGTGATCGCCGGCGAGCGGGCCGACTTCGGTTGGCAGGTCGTCGATGCCACCGGCTGGTCGGCGAGCCGGCTGGCTGAGGCCATCGACGCGGCGGCGCGCTACACGTTTGACCTGGCGACCGAGATCCCTTTGCGGGCACGGCTTTTCCGCGTCGCCGACGACGAGCACGTGCTGGTGGCCGTGGTGCACCATATCGCCGCCGACGGCTGGTCGATCACCCCGCTGGTGCGTGATCTGGGGGTGGCGTATGCCAGCCGGTGTGCGGGGCAGGCCCCGGGCTGGGCGCCGTTGCCGGTGCAGTATGTCGATTACACGCTGTGGCAGCGCGCACAGTTCGGCGATCTCGACGACCGCGACAGCCGCATCGCCGCGCAGCTGGCCTACTGGGAGGAGGCGCTGGCCGGGATGCCCGAGCGGCTGCAGCTGCCCACCGATCGGCCCTATCCGCCGGTGGCCGATTACCGCGGCGCCAGGGTGGCGGTGGATTGGCCGGCGGAGTTGCAGCAGCGGGTGCGCGAGGTGGCCCGCGAGCACAACGCGACCAGCTTCATGGTGATGCAGGCCGCGCTGGCGGTGCTGCTGGCCAAGCTCAGCGCCAGCACCGATGTGGCGGTGGGGTTCCCGATCGCCGGGCGCCGCGATCCCGCGCTGGATGAGCTGGTGGGGTTTTTCGTCAACACGCTGGTGCTGCGGGTCGATCGTGGCCGGCGATCCCACCGTCGCCGAGCTGTTGGCCCAGGTGCGCGCAGCGCAGCCTGGCCGCCTACGAGCACCAAGACGTGCCCTTCGAGGTGCTGGTGGAGCGGCTCAACCCCGCCCGAAGCCTGGCCCATCACCCGCTGGTGCAGGTGATGTTGGCCTGGCAGAACTTCGCCGGGCAGACCAGCGACCCGCCGCCGGGTTGGCCTTGGGCGATCTGCAGGTCACCCCGCTGCCGGTGGACACCCACACCGCCCGCATGGATCTGACGTTTTCGTTGGCCGAACGCTGGACCGAGGCCGGTGAGCCCGCCGGGATCGGCGGGGAGCGTGGAGTTTCGCACCGACGTGTTCGACGCGGCCAGCATCGAGGCGCTGATCGAGCGGTTGGGGCGGGTGTTGGTGGCGATGACCGCCGACCCGGCGCGGCGGTTGTCGTCGATGGATCTGCTCGATGCCGGTGAGCATGCCCGCCTGGATGGGTGGGGTAACCGGGCGGTGTTGACCCAGCCGGCGCCGTCGGCGGTGTCGATTCCGGCGTTGTTCGCCGCGCAGGTGGCGCGCACCCCGGAGGCGGTGGCGCTGAGCTTCGAGGGCCGCTCGATGACCTATCGGGAGCTTGAGGAGGCCGCCGAACCGGTTGGCGCACCTGCTGGCCGGCCACGGCGTGGGCCCGGGTGCAGTGTGTGGCGCTGCTGTTTTCGCGGTCGGCCGAGGCGATCGTGGCGATCTTGGCGGTGCTCAAGACCGGGGCGGCCTATCTGCCGATCGACCCGGCGCTGCCGGCGGCGCGGATCGAGTTCATGCTCGGCGATGCCGCGCCGATCGCCGCGATCACCACCGCCGGGCTGGCCGACGCGGCTGGACGGGCACGACCTGCTGGTCATCGATGTCGACGACCCCGCGGATCGACACCCAGCCCGGCACCGCGTTGCCGGCGCCGGCGCCCGACGACATCGCCTACATCATCTACACCTCGGGCACCACCGGTGTCCCCAAGGGGGTGGCCGTCACCCACCACAACGTGACCCAGCTGTTCGACTCACTGGATGCGGCCTGCGACTGGCGCCGGGACAGGTGTGGACGCAGTGTCATTCCTTGCTTCGACTTCTCGGTGTGGGAGATCTGGGGTGCGCTGCTGCACGGTGGGCGGCTGGTGGTGGTGCCCGAGGCGGTGGCCGCGCTCACCGGAAGACTTCCACGCCTTGCTGGTCGCCGAACAGGTCAACGTGCTAAGCCAGACCCCGTCGGCGGTGGGGATGCTGTCGCCGCGAGGGCTTGGAGTCGGTGGCGTTGGTGGTCGGCCGGTGAGGCCTGCCCGGCCGAGCTGGTGGATCGGTGGGCGCCCGGGCGGCTGATGATCAACGCGCTACGGCCCGACCGAGACCACGGTGGATGTCGACGATCAGCGCGCCGTTGACGGCGGGTTCGGGGGTGCCGCCGATCGGGTCGCCGGTGCCCGGGGCGGCGTTGTTTGTGCTGGATGGGTGGTTGCGGCCGGTGCCCGCCGGGGTGGTCGGGGAGTTGTATGTGGCCGGTCGCCGGGGTGGGGTGTGGGTATGTGCGGCGGGCCGGGTTGACCGCGTCGCGGTTTGTGGCGTGCCCGTTCGGGGCGGGAGCGCCGGGACACGGATGTATCGCACCGGGGATCTGGTGTGCTGGGGCGCCGATGGGCAGCTGGCGTATGTGGGGCGCGCCGATGAGCAGGTCAAGATCCGCGGGTATCGCATCGAGCTGCGGCGAAGTCCAGGCCGCGCTGGCCGGGCTGGACGGGGTGGAGCAGGCGGTGGTGATCGCCCGCGAGGACCGCCCCGGCGACAAACGCCTGGTGGGCTATATCACCGGGACCGCAGACCCGGCCAGGCTGCGCGCCGCGCTGGCCGAGCGGCTGCCGGCCTACATGGTGCCGGCCGCGGTGGTGGTGCTGGACGGCGCTGCCGTTGACGGTCAACGGCAAACTCGACACCCGCGCCCTGCCGGCACCGGAATACACCGACGGCGATGGCTACCGCGCCCCGGCCACCGCGGTCGAGGAGATCCTGGCCGGCATCTACGCCCAGGTGCTGGGGCTGGAGCGGGTCGGGGTCGACGACTCGTTCTTCGATCTGGGTGGGGATTCGCTGTCGGCGATGCGGGTGATCGCCGCGGTCAACAGCCGCCCTGGATGCCGACCTTGCGGTGCGCGCTGTGTTCGAGGCGCCCACGGTGGCCCAGTTGGCGCCCCGTATCGGTGCGGAGGGGGGTCGGCTTGAGCCGTTGGTGGCGGTTGAGCGGCCCGCGGTGGTTCCGTTGTCGTTCGCCCAGCAGCCGGTTGTGGTTCTATCGACCAGTTGCAGGGGCCCTCACCGGTTTACAACATGGCGGTGGCGTTGCGGCTGCGCGGGCGCCTTGATGCCGACGCGCTGGGTGCGGCGCTGGCCGATGTGGTGGGCCGCCATGAGAGCCTGCGCACGGTGTTCGCCGGCGGTCGAGGGGATACCGCAGCAGCTGGTGGTGCCCGCCGAGCGGGCCGACTTCGGCTGGGACGTCGTTGATGCCAGCGGCTGGTCGGCAGGCCGGCTGAGTGAGGCCATCGGCGCGGCGGCGCGCCACCGCGTTTGATCTGGCGACCGAGATCCCTTTGCGGGCACGGCTTTTCCGCGTCGCCGACGACGAGCATGTGCTGGTGGCCGTGGTGCACCATATCGCCGCCGACGGCTGGTCGATGACCCCGCTGGTGCGTGATCTGGGTGTGGCCTATGCCAGCCGGTGTGCGGGGCAGGCCCCCGGCTGGGCGCCGTTGCCGGTGCAGTATGTCGATTACACGCTGTGGCAGCGCGCACAGTTCGGTGATCTGGACGACAGCGACAGCCGCATCGCCGCGCAGCTGGCCTACTGGGAGGAGGCGCTGGCCGGGATGCCCGAGCGGCTGCAGCTGCCCACCGATCGGCCCTATCCGCCGGTGGCCGATTACCGCGGCGCCAGGGTGGCGGTGGAGTGGCCGGCGGAGCTGCAGCAGCAGGTTGCTCGGGTGGCCCGCGAGCACAACGCGACCAGTTTCATGGTGATGCAGGCCGCCCTGGCGGTGCTGCTGTCCAAGCTCAGCGCCAGCAGCGATGTGGCGGTGGGGTTCCCGATCGCCGGGCGCCGCGATCCCGCGCTGGATGAGCTGGTGGGGTTTTTCGTCAACACCTTGGTGCTGCGGGTCGATCTGGCCGGGGATCCCACCGTCGCCGAGCTGCTGGCCCAGGTGCGAGCGCGCAGCCTGGCCGCCTACGAGCACCAAGACGTGCCCTTCGAGGTGCTGGTGGAGCGGCTCAACCCGACCCGCAGCCTGGCCCATCACCCGCTGGTTCAGGTGATGTTGGCCTGGCAGAACTTGCCCGGGCAAGTCGATGTCCCCGCGGCCGGGCTGACGTTTGGGTGATCTGCAGGTCACGCCGCTGCCGGTGGACACCCACACCGCCCGCATGGATCTGGTGTTCTTCGCTGGCCGAACGCTGGACCGAGGCCGGTGAGCCCGCCGGGATCGGCGGGCACGTGGAATTTCGCACCGACGTGTTCGACGCGGCCAGCATCGAGGCGCTGATCGAGCGGTTGCAGCGGGTGTTGGTGGCGATGACCGCCGACCCGACCCGGCGGCTGTCGTCGGTGGATGTGCTCGATGAGCCGTGAGCATGCCCGGCTGGATGAGATCGGTAACCGGGCGGTGTTGACCCAGCCGGCGACCGCGCCGGTGTCGATTCCGGTGTTGTTCGCCGCGCAGGTGGCCCGCACCCCGGAGGCGGTGGCGGTGAGCTTCGAGGGCCGCTCGATGACGTACCGGGAGCTTGATGAGGCGGCGAACCGGTTGGCGCATTTGTTGGCCGGCCAGGGGGCGGGCCCGGGTGAGTGTGTGGCGCTGCTGTTGTCCCGGTCGGCCGAGGCGATCGTGGCGATTTTGGCGGTGCTCAAGACCGGGGCGGCCTATCTGCCGATCGACCCGGCGCTGCCGGCGGCACGGATCGGGTTCATGCTCGCCGATGCCGCGCCGATCGCGGCGATCACCACCGCGGGCCTGCGCCGACGCGGCTGGACGGGTCGTGACCTGCTGGTCATCGATGTCGACGACCCCGCTGTCGACACCCAACCCAGCACGGCGCCTGCCGGCGCCGGCCCCCGATGACATCGCCTACCTGATCTACACCTCGGGCACCACCGGGGTCCCCAAGGGGGTGGCGATCACCCACCACAACGTGACCCAGCTGCTGGAGTCGTTGGATGCGGGCCTGCCGGCGGCGGGCGGTGTGGACGCAGTGTCATTCGTTGCCTTCGACGTCTCGGTGTGGGAGATCTGCGGTGCGCTGTTGCGCGGTGGGCGGCTGGTGGTGGTGCCCGAGTCGGTGGCCGGCTCACCGGAAGACTTGCACGCCTTGCTGGTTGGCGAACAGGTCAGCGTGTTGACGCCAGACCCCGTCGGCGGTGGCGGTGCTCTCGGCGCAGGGGTTGGAGTCGGTGGCGTTGGTGGTGGCCGGCGAGGCCTGCCCGGCCGAGGTGGTGGATCGGTGGGCGCCGGGGCGGGTGATGGTCAACGCCTACGGCCCGACCGAGACCACGATGTGTGCGGCGGTCAGTGCGCCGCTGACGGCGGGGTCGGGGGTGCCGCCGATCGGTGCGCCGGTGGCCGGGGCGGCGTTGTTTGTGCTGGATGGCTGGTTGCGTCCGGTGCCGGCCGGTGTGGTCGGGGAGTTGTATGTGGCCGGTGCCGGGCGTGGCGGTGGGCTATCTGGGCCGGGCCGGGTTGACCGGGTCGCGGTTTGTGGCCTGCCCGTTCGGGGCAGCCCGGGGCACGCGGATGTATCGCACCGGGGATCTGGTGCGCTGGGGCACCGACGGGCAGCTGCAGTATGTCGGGCGCGCCGATGAGCAGGTCAAGATCCGCGGCTACCGCATCGAACTGCGGTGAAATCCAGGCCGCCTGGCCGGGCTGGACGGGGTGGAGCAGGCGGCGGTGATCGCCCGCGAGGACCGCCCCGGCGACAAACGACTGGTCGGCTACGTCACCGGCACCGCAGACCCGGCAGAGGTGCGCGCCGCAGCTCGCCGAGCGGCTGCCCGGAGTATATGGTCCCGGCCGCGGTGGTGGTGTTGCGACGGCGCTGCCGTTGACCGTCAACGGCAAACTCGACACCCGCGCCCTGCCGGCACCCGAATACCACGGTGCCGGTGGAAGCTACCGCGCTCCGACCAACCCCGACCGAAGAGATCCTGGCCGGCATCTACGCCGAAGTACTCAATGTGCGAGCGCGTCGGGATCGACGACTCGTTCTTCGACCTGGGCGGGGATTCGCTGCTCGGCCATGCGCCTGGTCGCCGCGATCGAACAACACCCTGAACGCCAGCCTCTCCGTGCGCACCATATTCGAGGCGCCATCCGTCAGAAGCTTGAGTCAGCAGTTAGGCAACAGACGGGCCAACGGGCCGACGTTCGCGTCCGTGCACGGCCGTAACAGCACCGAGGTGCACGCTCGCGACCTCACGCTGGACAAGTTCATCGACGCCTCGACGCTGACCGCCGCTCCGACGCTCCCGGCCCCGAACGCCGAAGTGCGGACGGTACTGCTGACCGGGGCGACCGGTTTCCTGGGACGTTACCTGGCACTGGAATGGCTGCAGCGGATCGACCGAGTCGGCGGCACGCTGATCTGCCTGGTGCGGGCCAAGTCCAACGAGGATGCGTATCAGCGCTTGGAAAAGACCTTCGATAATGGCAACCCGAAGCTGCTGCGGCACTTCCGGGAACTGGCCGCCGATCATCTGGAGGTCCTCGCCGGCGACAAGGGCGAAGCCGACCTGGGCCTGGACCAGGAGACCTGGCAGCGGCTGGCAGACACCGTGGATCTGATCGTCGATCCCGCAGCCCTTGTCAGCGGTGTCCTGCCCTACAGCGACGTATTCGGGCCCAACGTCGTAGGCACCGCAGAGCTGATCCGTCTCGCGCTCACCACGAAGCTGAAGCCCTACACGTTCGTGTCGACGGCGAGCGTGGGCGATCAGATCGAGCCGTCGGCCTTCACCGAGGATGCCGACATCCGGGTCATCAGTTCCAGCCGCACATACGATGACAGCAACGGTTACGGCAACAGCAAGTGGGCCGGCGAGGTGCTGTTGCGGGAGGTCCATGACCTGTGCAACCTGCCGGTCACGGTGTTTCGTTGCGACATGATCCTGGCGGACACCACCTATGCGGGCCAACTCAACGTGTCGGACTGGTTCACCCAGATGGTGCTGAGCCTGTTGGCCACCGGCATCGCGCCCGGCTCGTTCTACCAGCTCGACCCGGACGGCAACCGGCAGCGTGCGCACTTCGACGGGCTGCCCGTCGAATTCATCGCCGAAGCGATCGCCACACTGGGAGCCCAGGCGGTCGAAGGGTTCCATACCTATCACGTGATGAACCCGCACGACGACGGTATCGGACTCGACGAATACGTCGACTGGGTGATCGAGGCCGGTTACCCGATCCAGCGCATTAGCGACTTCGGGGAGTGGTTAGCAGCGCTTCGAGACCGCCCTGCGTGCCCTGCCGGATCGACAGCGCCCCGGCAGCGTCCTGGAGTTGCTGTTCGGCAACGCAAGTCATTTACGGCCCGCTGAGCCGAGCCGCGGATCGCTTGCGCCCACGGACCGATTCCGTGCTGCGGTGCAAGAAGCACGAATTGGCCGCAGTGCGGACATTCCGCATGTCTCGGCGCCGATCATCATCAAATACGTCACCGACCTGCAACTGCTCGGACTTTGGGATGATTTCACTCATGTCGATCAGCAGTTGGACGGACATCCCAGCCGCATCGAAATCGCCCCCGACCGGTACACCTCGCCGGCGCACGGATTCCGGCGTAAATCCGCCGCACCGGAATCGACGTTCGGGTTGACTCCGAGGTTAACCCCGTAATTCCGTCGTGGCGGTTGTACAGTCGCCGCAACGACAGTTCGGAATTGCGGGTGAGCTTTCAAATGACGGCGACCAGAGACGCTATATGGACCATCCGTAATCCAGTCGGCCGTATGCGAGATCTGCCCTTGCGCCGGCAAAGTGCTGCGCCGCGCCCGCCCGGGACGCGTGGGCGGCCCTTTGTCATCGAGCGCACCCCCCAGGAGGCCGTCGTCGCCGTACACGCGCGGGATCGTCGATTTCTCGAGCAGTGCGGCCGCGGCCCGGTCACCCTGCTCAGTGATTCGGCCCACCCGATGCTGGCTAGCATGGGCCAGGGCGCCAGCTCCGCAACCGAGGACGGCTACGCGCTGGCCGAACTTCTTGCCCGAGTGCCCGATCCCGTTGCGGTGCTGCGCACATACGAGGAGTTGCGCCGCAAGCGCACCCGGGTGAAGGGCTTGCGGCGGCTGGCCAAACTCGAGCAAACGGAGAACCGACTCGCCTTGGCGAATCGCAACCTCGGGCTGCGCCTGGCGCCGACATGCGTCCTGACGCGGCAAACTGTCCGTCCCATGTGGTTCGATATGGCGTGGACCGCGTCGTGACCCCGCAGCTGCGCCGCCCGTTGAGCCCGCAAGAGCGGTGGTACTGGATCGCCAATCAGGTCTCGCCGCTCAACGTCATTGCGCGGGTGCGTCTTCATGGAAAAATCTCGCATGACCTGCTCGAAGCGGCGGCGGCCGCGCTGGCCGCCGAATACCCGGTACTGCGGGTAGCGATCACGGCCGACGCCGACGGAACCAATCCCTCCTACCTGCCGTCCGCGCGGCCGGTCGAGGTCCGCACGGTGAGCGGTGACGACGCCGAATGGCAACGGCAGGTCGACAGCTACGAGCTGGCCACGTCGCTGGACTGGCACACCGGTCCGCTGGTCCGTATCGTGCACGTGGCGGGTAACTCCGGCGACGTGCACGATCTGGTGCTGACCGGGTCGCACATCATTGTCGACGGCTTCACCGTCATTTCCTTGATGCTCAGGCTGCTCGAGCACGCCGACCGTCTGGGCCGGTCACCTGGCGACACCCAGACGATCTCACGGCCGGCGGTCGGCGCCCCCGAAGATCGGTTGCCCGCCCGGTATCGCGGTGCCCGGGGCTTCGCCAGGATCGCGGGCAGCGTTATCGCCGACGGGCTCGCCACTGCGATCACCCGTCCGCGACGGCTGCGCGCGGAGACACCCGTCCCGGCGTCCCAGCGCCGGACCAGACTGTTGTGCCGTAACCTGTCAGGCAGTCAGGTGGATGGCGCTGATCCAGCGTTGCCATGCCGAAGGCGTCACCGTACACGGCGCACTGGCGGCGGCCATGGCGATGGCGATCGGACCGGCAGTCGCGCAGAAAGATTCAGGCTGGATAGGCATCACATCACCGGTCGACTGCCGCGCCGCAGCGGTTCCCCCCGTTCGCGCCGACGAAGCCGGTGCCTACGTGTCCTCGTTGACGCCAATAGTGCGCTTCGGCGGTGGCCGGGATCTATGGTCGATCGCCCAGCAGTTCAACCGGTCGATGCGCCGACGCGTCCGATTCGGTCAGCATCTCGCGGCGCAGAACGCTGTGCGGTACGTGGCCCCCGCCTCGCTCGACACCAGCGCGCGCGTCATTGGCCTGATGGAACGCCTCGGTGTTACCTCCAGTATTTGCCTGACGAACGTCTGGTCGCCTCGACTTCCCAGCGCGGATCGGCGAACGGTCCCTGTCCGGCGGGCAGGGCGCGGGTAGCCTATCGGTCGGCGGCTACCTTATGGCGGCGGTCGGTACGGTTCACGGCCAATTATTTTGGAATTTCACCTACGTCGACGGGGTTGTGTCGCAGCCGACCGCGCAGCAGTTCGCGGACGCTGCTCGCGGCGACACTGCTGGACGCACTTGAATCTGGTGGCCGATGACGGTGCGTCGGCGCCCTCTCGCTCATCCGAGTAGACCCAGAAGACCTGGGCCGGTGGTTCGTTCTGATGGACGTACCAATGTGATTCAGAGGAGCGCGAGTAACACAGCGCAGCCCGCGATCGCGGCATTCCGTTGATGAACTCCTTGTGAGCGTCGAGCCGCCGCTTCAACTCAGCCTGGAAGAAGCCACGCACGTCAGTGCCAAAGTCGACCAGGTCAAGGTGAGGTAGCGGCCCAAAGCCCCTTGTCGTCCTGCATCAACGGTGTCGCGGAGTGGAATACGTTTCACTGCCAGCCTGGTCGCCGTCTAAGGAGCCAGAAAATTCTCAGCATCCTGGTACCGCGGGTACGCATAACCGGCCACCGGTGTGGGTACGCCGCTGAGTGAACGGCTGTTCGCAACGAACCGGGCGCCTGCTGTGCGGCTCGATCGCGAGTCGACTTTTTCTTTCGACGAAGAAGGAAGTGACCGACTGAGCACTTCGGTCGGCGGGAGGAGCTTCTGATGCCCGAGGTCCAACTTCACCATGAAGGCCACCCCATGTATCGCCGGATGGTCCGGTTCGACTGGTCCGAGACGCCGCTGCACTGGGTGCCCGACGACCCGTTCTCAACGCACATGATCAACGTCCTGCATCTGCTGCTGCCCGAGGGTGAGCGGCACTTCATCAAGGCGGTACTCGAAGCGTCGTCGCTGGTCGACGATCCGGAGTTGGAGGCGGCGATCAAGCCGTTCATCCAGCAGGAGTCCTGGCACGCCTGGGCGCACCAGGTGGTTCTCGACCACTTGGCCGAGCAGGGCATCGACACCAGCCGTACACCGACCGGCTCGGGAAGACTGCTGTCGGTGACGCTGGGTGATCCGCCCAAGTGGTTTCCGCCCGCGCTGCGGCGGTGGTGGCTGTATCGGCGTCTGGCCGATGTGGCCGCACTCGAGCATTTCACCGCGATGTTGGGCCAATGGGTGCTGACGAACCGCGGCCTGGATTACGCACGGGCCGACCCCATGATGCTGGATCTGCTGCGCTGGCACGGCGCCGAAGAGGTCGAGCACCGCTCGCTGGTGTTCGACGTCTACCAACATGTCTGCGGGAGCTATGCGATCAGGGCGTTCTCGATGTTCTTCACCGCGCCGCTGTTCATCGGCTGGTGGGTCGCGGGAGCCCGCTACCTGATGGCCCAGGATCCGACCATTGATCGCAAGTGGCGCTGGCGGGACTGGTTCTGGGCCGCCCGCGAGTACCGGTTGCCGGGCCCCTGGAAGCTTCTTGTGACGACGCCCGTCCGGTATCTGCGGCCGAGTCACCATCCCAACGACGAGGCGTCCACCCAGATGGCGGTCGACTACCTCAACTACTCGCCGGTGGCGAAAGCCGCCCGAGAGCGAGCACGTTCCCAAGGGAAGTCACCGAATCAACCTCAGGGGAACGAGACTTCCCGCGACGAATCACGAAAGGCAGAGGTTCGATGAAGGTTTCGGTGGATCTCGACACCTGCGACGGCAACGGCGTCTGCATGAGCATCTGCCACGAGGTGTTCGACGTGCGCGAAGACGGTCTCCACTTACTACAAGAGGAGCCGTCCGAGGAGCTGCGCCAGCAGTTGATCGGCGCCGAGGTGTCCTGTCCCACGCAGGCGATCATGGTGAAGGACTGACCAATGCATCATCAGCTAGGGGAGGTGGTCGTCGTCGGCGCCGGCGTGGCGGGCACGCGGGCCGCCGAAACCCTGCGGCAGGAAGGCTACGACGGTGCCCTGACGATCGTGGGTGCCGAGCGGCAGGCCCCCTACCATCGGCCGCCGTTGTCGAAGAAGTTGCTGACCGGCAAGGTGCAACGGGCCGGCGTTGACCTGGCGCCGCAATTCAACATGGATGCGCGCGTACTGCGCGGCGCATCGGCGCTCAAGTTGGACATGTCGTCGCGCACCGTCTACGTGCGCGACGACGACCAGGACCTTGCCTTGCCGTTCGACGGACTGGTGATTGCCAGTGGCGCGGTCCCACGCGAATGGCCGGGCGGCCCCGTCCCCGACGGGGTCCTGATGTTGCGCACGGTCGACGACTGTCTGGCCATCCGGAAACAATTGGGCTCGGGCCCACGGGTTGTGGTGGTCGGAGGTGGGTTCATCGGTGCCGAAGTAGCGGCGAGTTGCCGGTCACTGGGCCTGGACGTCGTGCTGATCGAGAAGGCCACCGGCCCGCTGCTGGCCGCGCTGGGCAAGGAGCTGGCGCCGCGCTGGGCCGAACTGCATCGTGAGCATGGCGTGGACTTGCGGGTCGGCGTCGGCGTCGACGCATTCGTCGGTGACCGTCAGGTGGAGGGGGTTCGACTCACCGATGGCTCGCAGATTCCGGCCGACCTTGTCATCGTCGGCCTGGGGGTGGCCCCGGCCACCGGCTGGCTGGACGGCTCCGGATTGCGTCTCGACGACGGGGTGATCTGCGATGCCACGGGTGCGGCCGAGGGTGACACCCAGGATGCGACTGTTGTTGCCGCCGGTGATGTCGCGCGCTGGTGGCACCCGCTGTACGAACGCCACCTACGTACCGAGCACTGGGAGGACGCAGGCCGTCAGGGGGCGGCCGCGGCGCGGACATTGTTGGCGGGGCCGCAGCGTGCAGAGGCCTACGACGAGCTGCCGTATTTCTGGTCAGATCAATACGATGTCAAGCTGCAAATGCTAGGCGTGCCAAGCCATTACGATGCTGTGGAGATCGTCGAAGGCGATCCGGACACCTGGGAGTTCGTCGCCGCATACGGGCGTAGCGGGAGCACCATCGCAGTGCTCGCGACGGTCCCGGGTCGGGTGCATGCCTATCGCGAGGCCATCGAGAAGCGTGCCGAGTTTCCGCCGAGCCGCCCGGATTAGGCAAGGTGAACCCTTTGCTCCGCGCTTGGTTTCATCCCACCTTCGTACGAGCCTGGGCCATAGCCACCGTCCGCACGCGCAGGGCCGGCAAGGCAGCCGATGATCAATGCTGATACCGTGCTCGCCCCGCAAGCAGGCAACCGGACCAATCGCATAGTTCCTCCTTCGATCGCACTCGAACTCAAACATTAAGTCCAGGCAACGACTTGGTAGAGGCTGCGCCTCAATGCAGGAGCCGGCCTGCCGGACGATTAGGTTTTCGCCTCGATGCGCATTAATCTTGCCCGCGGTTCGATTGCGACTCACCGAAAGCAGCCATGCCCATTCAGCCCACCCTGCTGCGCCCGCAAATGTTGCGCAGCGCCCGTGCACACCGGGCCCTTCCCCACGTGAAGTGTCCAATCGTCGGCCAGTCCTTCGATATCGAAGTCACTCGCGACGCCGACGGGTGGATGATCCGGATTCCCGAGATCAACAGGGTCACCCGCACCAGCCGCCGGGGCGCGGTGGAGCTGGCGGCACGCGAGTGCATCGCCACCTGGACCGGCATCCCCATCGGTTATGTGGCCGTTTATATCGTGAGCGAGAGCGGCTAGCGCCTCGCGTATTGGCCAAGGTGTATCTCGCGCGTGACCTCGCCGCGACGATGACGCGAAACGCTCATCATCATGACGGTGCTTGCGGTAATCGCGGCCCTCGCCATGGCAACATGCGTCGGCTACTACTTTGGAAGACGCGTGGGGTCGACGCCGCCGACCTGGAAGAGGCGAACGAGTCGGGTCGCCCTGGGGCGGCTGGCGATCAGTCTGCTCGTAGCGCTAACCGCACGCCGCATCCGGCGAGGCTTCCGGGCCGAACGTATGCTGCGTGACGCGCTCTGGGGACCGAGGCTCATCGCTCCGCTCGGGCTGCTGCGCGGTGGCGTTGCGCGGATTCGTTCCTACTGACCACGAGGACTGTTGTGTCAGCACTGCAGGGCAAGATCGCGTTGGTGACCGGAGCCTCATCAGGCCTCGGCGCTGAAACGGCCCGGCTGTTTTCCCGCCAGGGCGCAACGGTTTTCGGCATCGGCCGGGATACGGCACGCTTGGCCGAGGTGTTCGCCGACGTGCACAACGGTTCCTACGCATCGGTGGATGTTACTTCCGCGCGGGCCTGCCGCGACGCGGTCGAGCATTGCGTGCACGAGCTGGGCGGGCTGGACGTCCTGGTCAACGTCGCCGGGCAACACCAGATGCGCCGAACGGAGTCGATGAGCGACGACGACTGGGCGCACGACCTCGCGGTCAACCTCAACGGGCCGTTCTCCCTCTGCCGGGCCGCGCTGCCGCACCTGCTGGAACGAGGCGGCAACATCGTCAACGTCGGCTCCATTGCCGGCGTCGAGGGCCAGGCGTACTCGGCCGGCTACTGCGCCGCCAAGCACGGGCTGATCGGGCTCACCCGCGCTCTGGCGGTGGAGTACACCGCGGATCGCTTGCGCGTCAACGCGATCTGCCCGGGCGGCATGCTCACACCGCAACTCGAACACTTCAGCGCGCCGGACAACCCCAACTACGACCTGATCATGCGCGCGGCCTCGCCGCGCGGCATGATGCAGCCCCTTGACGTAGCGAACGTGATCGCCTTCCTCGCCAGCGACGCCGCGGCAGCCGTGCACGGCGCCGTGTATCGAGTCGACAACGGCAAGGGCGCCGGCTAGCTCGTTACCCCTGGGGGAGCGGACGGTTGCGCACCAGGGTCGGCCACCAGAACCACGGCCCGAGGATTCGCAGGATGCACGGCACGACGAACGAACGCACGATCAGCGTGTCGAGCAGCAGGCCGATGCAGACCGTCGAACCCACCTGTCCGATGGTCCGCAGGTCGCTGGTGAGCATCGCCAGCATGGTGAAGGCGAAGACCAAACCGGCGGACGTCACCACACCGCCCGTGCTGCCGAGCGCCCGGATGAGGCCGGTGTGAATTCCGCCGTGCAGCTCCTCTTTGACCCTGTTGATCAGCAGCAGGTTGTAGTCCGACCCCACCGCCACCAGGAGGATGAACGTCAGCGGCAGGACCAGCCAGTGCAGGTGCAGGCCGACCAGGTGCTGCCAAACGAGTATGGACAGGCCGAACGCGCCGGCGTAGGAGAACGCCACCGTTCCGGGAATCACCAAGGCCGCCACCAGACTTCGCGTGATGAATAACATGATCAAGAAGATCAGCACGAACGCGGCGATTGCCGCGATCATGAGATCGGACATCGCGTATTCCTTGATGTCCTTGTCGTTGGCCCCCGAACCGCCGATGTAGATTCTCGCGCCCGCCAACGACGTCTCTTTCAGGATCGTTTTTATCGCGTCGGGGAACTGTGCGACATGCTCCACACCTTCGGGCCCCATCGCGTCGCCCTCGTGGGTGACGATGAACCGGGCCGCCTTGCCGTCCGGCGACATCATCAACTTCATGCCCGCCTTGACGTCTTCGTTGTCGAAAGCCTCGTGGGGGATGTAGAAGTAGTCGTCGCTGCGGGACTTGTCGAAGTCGTTGCCGACGTTGATCGAATCGTCGAATGTCTGCTCCGTCTGTAGGGACTGCAGATCCGCCGAGCCGTAACTGTTGACCAGCTTCGACTGCAGTGCCTCGGTGTCGTCGGCGGTGGCTTTCAGTTGGGTGATGATTTGCGGGAAAGCCTTGTCCACCTCCTCGAGCGACACCCTCGCGTCCGCGATGTCGTCGGCCAACTTGTCGATTTGATCGATCGTCTCGAACAGCGAACGAAACGTCCAGCAAATCGGGATGTCGAAACAGTGCCTCTCCCAATAGAAGTAGCTCTTGATCGGACGGAAGAAATCGTCGACATTCGAGACCTCGTCTCTGATGTCGTCGCTGACCCGTTGCAGATCTTCGACGGTGAGAACTGTCTGGTGCAGTTCGTCGGACACCTTCTGGAAAAAGCCGATCTCTTTTCGCAAGACCGCGACAGAGTGCGCCTGGATGTCGGCCTGCGCATCGGTGTTCGAGTTCTGCTCCCTGTTGAACGGGAGCTGTTGACCGTTGCCGCTGCCCTGCGTGGTGAACAGGTACGGAATGCTGGCGTGCTCGAGCGCCCGGCCCAAGGGCCGTGTCATGCCTTGCACCATCGCCACACCGTGCAAGCGAATCAGGGCTCTGGCGACCCGGTCCAGCGAGATGAAGTCGGCCGAGTTGCGCATGTCGTGATCGGTTTCGACCATGAGCATCTCGGAGAACAGCTTGCTTTTGGGGAAGTGCCGATCGGCCGCTTGGAAACCCAGGTTGGCGGGCGCATTGGCCGGCTGGTACTGGCGATCGTCGTAGTTCTGCCGGTAGGTGGGAACGAAGATCGCCCCGAGCATCACAATGGCGGAGCTGGCCACCAGGATCGGCACCGGCCAGCGCACCACGCTCGCCCCGATGCGGCGATACAAACGTCCTTTGGTGTCGGTTCTCGGGTCGAACATCCCGAAAAGGCTGCCGACGGTCAAGGCCGCCGGGCCCAGCGTCATCGCTGCCGCGATGGTGAACAGCATGGTGATCGCTACGGCCGGCCCCATGGTGTGGAAGTAGTTCAGGCGCGCGAACGTCAAGCAGTAACACGCGCCGGCGATCGTCAGCCCAGAACCGATGATGATGGGCGCAACACCCTTGTACGCGATGTAGAAGCTGTCTTCCCGGCTTTCGCCGGCCTGTCGGGCCTCGTGATAGCGACCCATCAGGAAGATGCCGTAATCCGTTCCCGCTCCCAGGGTCAGCGCGATGACGATGTTCACGGCGAACGACGAGAGTTCGATGTATCCGTAATGCCCGAGGGTCGAGACAACGCCCTTCGCGACGAGCATTTCGATCAGGACGCCGAGCAAGGGCACCAACAGGGTGGACGGGGTGCGGTACACCAGCAGCAGCATCACGACGATGAGGATGATCGTGACGATCGTGACGTTGTTCAGGCTCGCATTCGCGATAGCCAAAGTGTCGGAGGCCAGCGGGGCCGCGCCGCTGACGTAGACCTTGAGGCCGGGCGGCGGGGTGTCCTTCTTGATGATGTCGCGGACGGCGTCCACCGACTGGTTGGCTTGAATCTGACCGATGTCGCCGGCGAGACGCAACAGCACATAGGTGGACTTGCCGTCGACGCTCTGCGCCCCCGCTGCGGTGAACGGCTTGCCCCACAAATCCATCACGTACTGCACGTGCTTGGTGTCGCGCTCGAGGCGGCGCATCAGATCGTCGTAGTACCGGTGGTCGGAGTCCCCCAGCGGTCGGTTCGCCTCGAAGACCACCATGGTCAAGTTGGTCGAGTTGGATTCGTGGAACTTTTCACCGATGTGCAGCAGCGCCCGCTGCGAGGGCGCGTAGTGCGGGACCATCGGTCCGGCGAGTTCTTCTGCGACCCGTTCCACTTGGGGCATAAAGGTGTTCGTCGTGACCGCGAGGAGGCCCCAGAAGAAGATGATCGGTATTGCGAAAGCGCGGACCATCCTGGGGATGAAGGGGCGCTTGACCCGGGGCTCCTCGGGGCGCTGCTCGCTCATGCCGACTTCACTCTGCACTCGACGTCGGCGTCCTGATGGTCGTCCGACTGTTCGTCGCGGACTACGCCATCCACCAGCATGCGGCAACCCACCTGACCGCCATGGACATGCACCGAGACGCTGCCCGACGCCACCGTGAGCGTCGTGGTCTCCGTGTGGGACCACGGCAGAGTCGTGAAATCAACCTGATGCGGATGGCCGTCGATGTCGATATAGACGAGTTTCCCGCCCTGCGCGGCGGAGCCGTACACCTCGTAGGTAATCCGTTTGAGGTTGAACTCCTCAGGTGCCTGCGGGCCATTGACGGTGATGACCGGCTCAGGTTCGGAGAACTGGTGCACCTTGTACATGCAGACCAAACCGACACCGATTGCAATGACTGTGACCAGCGGCATCCACGTGCGCGCTAAGACAGTCCTGCCGACTGAACGAGGACTCACTCGTCCACCTCCCCGAACCCTCCTGATCCGTTCTCGTCCGGTACCGACTGCGCCGAGCATATATCAATCTGATTGATATATGCGCCTGACGACACTATCAGCACCGGGCGGAAGCGCGAACACCAGGTGTGCGGACGTTATCACCTGCCGCTCCCGTCGGCAGCGCACACGAGCCCGTTGCGAGCTCGCAGGCAAACACGTCTGGTGGCCCTGCCAAACGCACTCAAGAGATTGTTTTCAGGCGCCTTTTCAGCCGCGCGCTGCTGACCAGCCGCAGGGCCAGGTTTGTCGAGGTCAGCATGGGAATGACCCCGAGAAATGTTCGCTCGGAAGGCGTGGCCCCGTGCAGGTGGTAAAGGCTGCCGAACACATAAAAGCAGCCCAGCATGAACAACGCGCCGGGGATGCAGAGCGCCATGAACGAGCTACGGTCGGCGACGATCTGCCGCGCGTAAGCCAGCTCGTCCGGCGACATCGGTTCGCTTTTGCGCAACTTGTGCACCACCGATTTGGCGCTGCCGATTTCCTCGCTTATCGGGGTGGTTGTTCGCCTCTCCATCCGTCGTACGAATACGGCGGCAACGGCGGCGAGTGCCAGCGCCAGCCCTAAGGCGATCACGGTCAGCAAACCGAATAGTCCCTCAGTCACTATCCCACTCCCTGGAGTCAGCGCTTGCGGTCGTAGACCGCACCGCGGATGATCCCGCCGGTGCTCATTCGCCAGAACCTTACTTCTCGGAAATCAGAACCCGAAGTCGCCGCCGCCGGAGTCCGAGCCGCCGCCGCCGAAATCGGATCCGCCGAAATCAGAGCCGCCGCCGGAGTCCCAACCGCCGCCGAAGTCCACGTCGCCGCCGCCGGAGTACGAGCCGCTGTCGCCTCCGAAGCTGGTGTCGCCGCCCGAGTCCTGATAGCCGCCGCTGAACGCAACGTCGGCTTGTTGGCTGTCGTAGCCGGCGCTTTGGCCGCCGTCATAGCTGGTATCCGCGTACGCCGAATCTCGGCCGGCCTCGAAGCCGCGGTCGTAGCCGCCGCCCCAATGGTCGTCCAGCAGCGCATCCATCAGCAGGACGTCGGTGAGGGCCCAGCCCCACCCCGGCCCCCAGAACGCGTACGGGTAGTACCCCGGGTAGAAGAACATCCCGTTGTAGTAGCCACCGCCGTAGTAGTGCGGATAACCGGGCTGGGGGGTGGTGCTGTAGTTATTGTTGTTGATCGTCACGTCCTCGCCGGTGTCGGGATTCTTCGCCCGAACCGAGGCCTGCTTGCGGTCGTCCTCCGGCACCGAGGCGACGGCCGCAATGTTGGGCGCGGGCCGACCCGGGTTGAGCTTCTGGTTGGCTTTGGCCACCGTCGACTCCACCACCCGCAGGTGCGCTCGCGCCGCGCCGTAGTCACCTTGCTCGTAGGCCTTTCGGGCGTCATACAGGCTGGCATTGGCCTTCGTCGACTCGGCGCTGACGTCCGTTTCGCTGTCGGTGAGCACCGCGTTATCGAGGTCGCTGACATCCGATGTGGCGGTGATCAACTGCTGTTTGATCTGTTCCTTTGCCTCGGTGTCCCTGCGGCGCTTGCGGTTTCGGTTCACCGCGAACCAGATCAAACCAGTCACGCTCAACGCGACGGCGATGAAGACCAGCATGGTCCACAGCCATGCCCACCGGTTGGGGTTCTTCTGCACAACGGGGGAGGTCGTCGCCGGCCCACCGGAGGACACATCCACCTTGGCCACCTTGCGGACGAATTCGCTGGTGGCGCTGTAGGGGTCGTTTCGGTGATCCCTGGCCGAGGAGCTCATGAGCGGATCGACACTGTCTGCGATCGGCTTGGGCACGTTGTAGGCGCGCACGTGGTAGCCCTTGGCGTCGATGACCAGAATGATCCCGCTGAAGGCGGGATCGCGCCCGAGGATGACGTTGTGGATGGCATCCGCGGTGGTCACACCGGTCTGACTGGGTGCCACCGCCGCCACCCAGATCGGCGGTGTGGAACTCCACGTCCAGCGGCTGGCGAGGATCTGGTCGTTCAGCCTGTCGGGATTTTGCAACGGCGGATTCGCCCCCGGGTCGGTCAACACGTGCGTCTGGGGGTTGAACTTGTCCACCAGCTGGTCTGTGTAGGTGTCGGCCGAGGCGGATGGCGCGAGCAGCATCGCCAGCACCATGGTTAACGGGGCCAGAACCAACCCACGGAATCGTTGTGTCACTTTCCTCCTGCCAGGGGTGGCTATGTCGATCCTTGCGGTGGACCGGTAAAACGTCCACTGTCGACCGGCGGACCGCGCGTCGGGCCACGAGATCGCGGTGTATCGCGACTGGCTGACCGCCAGCGGTGTGCCGGATCCCCGGCTAACACTAGGTCTGGCTTTCTCCGATGTACCCGCGGGGGAGCACCGAGAAGTCAACGCACGCCGCGACCAGGACGTCACCCAAGTGTGGATCGACCGGCGCGGCGAGGGTGAGCATCGCGCCCGCCGAGGGTGCCTTCAGGGTGGGGGCGTTGCGGTTGAACAGCAGCTGAACGGCTTCGGATTCGATATCGCTCCAACCGGTGTGAAGGGTCATCAGCGTGAGGACACCGAGCGCCGCACCGGACGGCGATAACAAGCGATGATGCCAGGCCCCGTCGGCCTTGTGTCCGGTGTGCGGCCGCACCACCGCCAGCACGGTGCCACCACCGTCTTCCAGGCGTGCCGCGCCGTCGGCGGGGACGATTTTGCCCACGGGCGTGTTCCGGTTGGTAATCATGGTGGTTGCGGCCACCGCGATCTTGAGTTCATCACCGGTGGCCGCGGACAGCGTGTAATCGCTTTTGCCCCCGTTCTTGAAGCCGAAAAGCACTGCGGCACTGACTTTTTGTTGGGCGCGCGCCAATTCGGTGCCGTCGGGGGAGGCGAGGTCGACCCGCAGAGCGTTCGATGTCGACCTCGTCACTCGCGCGAGGACGACCGTTGCATTGCCCAGAATCGACATGCCGAGATCCTAGGCGCGGGCGTCGTGCCTGGACACCCGACACGCATTGATTCGGTCAGTGCGCACCGGACAGGTTCAGCGCGACAACGCCGGCGATGATCAACACCACGCCGGCGACCTTGGTCACAGATATCGGGGAGCCCAGAAACAGCACGGCGATCAGCACGATGAGGGCCGTACCGATCGCCGACCACAACGCGTAGGCGACGTCGGTCTGCATGCCGCGCGAAATCGACAGCGCCAGGAGCGCGAAAGAGATGGCATAACCGGTCAGACATATGACGGTAGGCCACAGTCGGGTGAAACCCTCCGTGCTCTTGAGCAGGCTGGTCGCGACCACCTCCGCAAAGATGGCGCAGAGGAGAAACAGGTAAGTCACGAGGCCTCCTTGCGTCCGACGTACATGTATGTGTGTACCGGACGTGGAAGGATTGCGCCGTATGACGTTTCCCGCGCACCCATTGAAGTTTGACGTCAGCGACGTGATCGGGGAGCAAGCATCGCTGGCTGCGACTTTCTATCCCGCGCGTGCCGGCGCAGAGGCGCTTGGACTCTTGGTGTGCCTGCCGGGCGGCACCTACAGCCGCGACTACTGGGACCTGCGCATCCCCGGGCATCACGGATACAGCTTCGCCGATTTCGCCGCCGGCAACGGCTACGCCGTCGTGACCATAGACCCCCTTGGTACCGGCGAAAGCTCACAACCCATAAGGGATTTCGGTTTCAGCGATATCGCCGCCACGCTCGCGCATGTTGTCTCCGCGTTGGCCGACACAACCGGAATCCACGCACCCCCGGTGGCCTTCGCCCATTCCCTCGGCGGCTACCTGGCAATCACCCAGCAGGCGCTGTTCTCCAGCTTCGCCGCACTGGCCCTTCTCGGCTGCACCAATCGACACGTCGCGCCGCTCAACCTGGACCCGGCATTCATCGCCCGGTCGGCAACCGCGCAGGGACGGGCAGAGCTTGCGCGCGAGATCCTTTCCGCCCTGCCGCAGCCTTACTTCGAGGGCTCGCGCGAGTACTTG
This sequence comes from uncultured Actinomycetota bacterium, assembly GCA_963820045.1. Classification (GTDB taxonomy): domain Bacteria; phylum Actinomycetota; class Actinomycetes; order Mycobacteriales; family Mycobacteriaceae; genus Mycobacterium. The sequence goes on along the minus strand of CAWFYN010000002.1, from coordinate 703,125 downwards.
CAGAGCTGGTTCCACCTTGCCGACGTCCCCGCCGACGTCGTGGCGGCGGACTGCGTCGTCGCAAAGTCGATGGTGCCGCGCGTGTTCGGCACCGCCATGATTCCCGGTGTCGTCGCCGAACACGCCGCGTTGATCGACGTGCCCGTGTTGATCGGGTATGGCGTCGTCGACGTCTCGCCGGACCCACGCGCCGAGGCCGGCCTCTATCGCAGCTGCCCGGACATCACCACGCTGGTCCTGGCCGACAGCGCGCACTGCCACAACATGGCGTCGAGTCGGCATCGGCTGTGGCGGCGCCTGCTCGACTGGACCGCGACCGTAACCGTTCGACCGTGACAACGGAACTGCTCGGTCGACGGTCTGCGCGGGCCGGCACTTCCCCTCGACCGGCGATAATGGCATTCTCTGGTACCGAGAAGCCGTTTCCGGAGGAGGCCGATGATGAGCGCTGACCTACGATGCGACGGGATGGTTGCCCTCGTCACCGGGAGCAGCCGCGGGCTGGGCAAGGCGATCGCCGCACGGCTCGCCGCGCGAGGCGCCACGGTGGCGCTGACCGCCCGCACGATGGACCCCGACCCCAAATACCAAGGGTCGCTGAGCCAGACCCTGGACGAGATCGTGGCCGCCGGCGGGAAGGCCGTTGCGGTCCAAGCGGATCTGTCCCAATCCGAGGAGCGCAAACGGCTTTTCGCCGAGGTGGTCAGCGCCGTCGGCGCCCCGGACATCCTGGTCAACAACGCGGCGGTGACCTTCCTGCGGCCCCTGGACGAGTTTCCCGAACGGCGGGCCCGGTTGATGATGGAGATGCATGTTCTCGGCCCACTGCAGTTGTGCCAGCTGGCGATCCCGGCGATGCGCGAGCGCGGGCGCGGCTGGATCCTGAACCTCACCTCGGCGGGCGGGGACCTGCCACCGGGGCCGCCATTCTCGGAATTCGACCGCACCGCGGGCTTCGGCATCTACGGGACGGTCAAGGCCGCGCTCAACCGGCTGACGAAAAGCCTTGCGGCCGAGCTGTACGACGACGGGATCGCCGTCAACGCCGCCGCCCCCAGCAACCCCGTGGCCACGCCAGGGGCCGGCATCCTGGACCTGGCCAAGACCGGCACCGAGGACATCGAACTGATCACTGAAACGGCCTTCCGGCTGTGTACCGGCGATCCGACTATCCTGACCGGGCGCATCGCACACACGCAGCCCTTCCTCGCCGAGGTCGGCTGGATTAAGCCCGCCGGCTGAATGACCGAGCCGGATCCCGACGAGCTGCGGCGGCGACTGGACGGCGCCGGCGTTACCGGCGTCGCCCCGCTGTCCGGGGGCGCCTCCAGCCTCACGTTCAAAGGCGCCCTCGATGGCCGGCCGGTGGTGGTCAAGATCGCTCCGCCCGGTGTCGAACCGGTCGCGCACCGCGACGTGCTGCGTCAGGCCCGCATCATCAAAGCACTTGCCGGGAAACGGGTTCCGGTGCCCGAGGTGCTGTGGGAGGACCCGGGCGACCCGCCGCACACGCCGCCCCTGTTCGTGATGTCTCGCGCCGAAGGCGACTGTGTGGAACCGCTTTTCGACGGTTGCGCTGACACTCCCGATCTTTCCGGACGGTACCGTAACGCATGTCGGGCCATGGCCGCGCTGCACAGTCTGTCGCCGAGCGAGCTTGGCCTGGATGGTGAACCGATTGTCGACGCGATCGCCGAAGTCTGGCGGTGGTCCGACACGCTGCAGACCGTCGATGCGGCGCTGGTGCCCGATTGGCCGGGGGTTCGTGACGCGTTGTTGATTTGCGCGCCAACGGCTATGGGGCCAAGCGTCGTGCACGGTGATTTCCGGCTGGGCAACCTGATGGCCGCCGGATCGCGCATCAACGCCGTAATCGACTGGGAGATCTGGTCGTTAGGCGATCTGCGTATCGATGCGGGCTGGTTTCTGATCAACTGCGACCCGAACACATATCGGCGCGTTCCGGGTTTGGCGGGCACTGTGCCGCCCGTCGTCGAGCTCGCCGAGATCTACCAAGACGAGCTGGGTCGCGAGGCCACCGACTTGGCCTGGTTCAGCGCGCTGGCGTGCTTCAAGTCGGCTGCGACGTGGTCGCTGATCGTCAAGCACAATCGGCGAAGAAACACACCACGGGCGGAACTGGAAGCCATGGCGGCAACGCTTCCGGGGTTGCTGGAGCGGGCGCGGTCACTGCTGGCTTAGCGACGCTGATCAGCCGCAGTTGGCGTGGAGGTTTTCGCAATACATTCCGACGCCACCCCAGTCGCCCGACGACCCGACTGCATCGTCGAGCGGATTTGTCATTGTGGTCGGGAACTGGATCTGCCATTCGTCGATCGCCGGGATGTCGGGCTGCTGGCCGGGGTCCGGAGAGGCGAGCGCCATGCCGGTGCCGCCGGTCAAAGCTGCGACGATCATCGAACCCGCGAGCAGTAGACCAGCGCACCTGCGAACGATCATCGCAGTCCTTTCCGCTATCTGCCCGAATTGCCCGCCAACCGAGCCTGATTCTACATTCGGCGTCCTTATCGCATAAGAGTTACAAACACACAACAACTTTGATCGGCCGCCCAGCAAATTTCGCGACTAGAAACGGCGAGTGCGTACGTTGTGGTCCGTGAGGCCGATAGCCGTGGTCGTTCGTCGCGCCCTGGTGATCGCCGTCTGCCTCGCAATGTCGGTGATCACGTCCCCCGCGACAGCGGCTGATCCCGACGCCGGTCCCGACGTCGAACCCGCCGGCGCAGCTACGGCGCCGCCGGCCGGCGGGGCGGTGCCCTCGAATCCGCCCGTCATCCTCAACACTCCCGACGGCTGGACCCTGGGGCTGGGCGCGAAGGACGAGATGCAGGTTCCGGTGCCACCATTGACCACGTCCATCGCGTCACGCGAATACGTGGCCAGCGGCATCTTCGTCGGCTCGCTGAAGGGATCCGAAGAGCCCCACGGCGTCCTGGAAGTGGGCTACCAAATCGGGTGCGGGATCGACATGAGCACATCCAACGGCGTGATCATGGAGGGTGGCGTCGGTGTGATCCCGGGCGTCAGCCCGACATTCGACACCACCGGTACATTGCCGCCCCTGCTGCCGTTCGTCTCCACTCCCATGAACGGCGTGATGAGCATCGGAATGAAACCCGGCCTCGTCATCGTGGTGCCGGTGATCAAGAAACAATTCAAGGGTGCAAATCCCTGGGTCATGATCAGCAACTTCCACATCAAGATCGACGGATGCGTGGGCCAGTCGTTCATCCGCTCCTATGCGGTGCTCACTCGAATGACCGACCTATCCGACGTGGTGCTGTCGTACGTCGGCGTCACCAAATCGGTTTAACCGCGGGGGATGCCGGCCAGCTTGTCGGCGAACTTCGCCTCCGCGGCCGCGCGCAACCGGAGCAAGTGTTCGGACGGGAACAGGTCGGGTGCGGGCTCGCGGTCTTTCAACAGCAACCGGGCCAGCGTGACCTTGTGCACCTCGGTGGGACCGTCGGCAAGCCCCAGCACGAACGACTCCACCAAATACTGCACGAACGGCATCTCGTGAGTGGTGCCCAGCGATCCGTGCAACTGCAGCGCCCGCGACGACACGTCATGCAACACCTTCTGCATCATCGCCTTCACCGCCGAGATGTCGGCCCGCACCGCCTTATAGTCGTTGAATTGGTCTATCTTCCAAGCCGTTTGCAGGGTCAGCAGCCGGAAGGCCTCGATCTCCATCCACGAGTCCGCGACCATTTCCTGAACGAGTTGCTTGTTGGACAGCGCCTCGCCCTGGGTGTACCGCGACACGGCCCGCTCGCAGAGCATGTCGAAGATGCGGCGGACCAGACCGACGGTGCGCATCGCGTGATGAATTCGCCCGCCGCCCAGGCGGGTTTGCGCGACGACGAAGGCCCCGCCCCGCGGACCCAGCATGTGATCGGCCGGCACGCGCACGTTCTCGTAGCGGACGTAGCCCTCACGCCCGCCGCCCGGTCGGCTGGTAACCCAGCCCGACGTCGCGCAGCACGTTGATGCCGGGAGTGTCGCCGGGAACGACGAACATCGAATAACGCTGATAGGGCGGCGCGTCGGGGTCGGTCATCGCCATCACGATGATGAATGATGCCATCGATGCGAACGACGAGAACCACTTCTCCCCGTTGATGATCCAGTGATCCCCGTCGGGTACCGCGGTGGTGCGGAAGACCTTCGGGTCGGCACCGCCCTGCGGTTCGGTCATCGAAAAGCAGGAAACGATGCGGTTGTCGAGCAGCGGCTCAAGGTAGCGGGACTTGAGTTCCGGGGTGCCGTAGTGCGCCAGAATTTCGCTATTGCCCGAGTCGGGGGCCTGGGAGCCGAAGACGATCGGCGCGCACTCCGAGCGGCCCAGTATCTCATTGAGCAGCGCCAGTTTCACCTGACCGTAGCCCGGCCCCCCGAGGTGCGGACCGAGGTGGGTGGCCCACAAGCCGCGCTCCCTGACGACCTCTTGCAGCGGCGGGATCAGCGCTTGGCGCACCGGGTCGTTAAGGTCGTGGGACTCCTTGACAATCAGGTCGATCGGTTCGCATTCTTCGCGCACGAAGTCCTCGACCCATTTGAGTTGCTGTGCCCACTCGGGGTCGGTGGAAAAGTCCCACGACATGCGCCGTCCTCTCTAGGTTGCTCGCTGTAAGCCGGTTTGGGCCACCAGGTGGGCCCGTCATGACGACCACTTTGTGCGGCGCTCGGCCGCCTCGTCCGTGGCGTGCGCGATCACCTGATTACGGTTCTCCAGCTCCAGCGCCGCCGAAAGACTCGGGGCGTCGGTGTTGGCCTGCAGGGCGCGCTTGGTCAGCTGAGCGCCCAGCGGGGAATGGCTCGCTACCAGCGCCGCCAACTCGACGGCCCGTTCCGCCAACCGATCCGGCTCGGTCACCTCGCTGACCAGACCGCGCCGATCGGCTTCGCCGGCCGACACGGTGCGGCCGGTGAGCATCCAGTCGGCGGCCACGCTGGTGCCGACGACGCGCGGCAGGTGGTAGCTCATGCCCATCTCCGCGCCGGAAAGGCCGAGCAGGATCGCGGCGTTGCCGAAAGATGCTGCCTCCGAACAGATTCGGATGTCGGCCGCCAGGCACAGCGCGAGTCCGGCTCCAACGCAGGGCCCGTTGACCGCGGCGACGACGGGTTGTGGCAACGCGCGGACGGCTTGCGCCAGGGCGGCCATCCGCTCCTGGAAGCGCATCCGGTCCAGCGCGGGAGCGCTGGCCTCGAGCATCGACGGACCGAAGTCGCGTACGTCGATCCCGGCGCAAAATCCACGCCCGGCGCCGGTCAGCACCAGGGCACGCACCGAGCGGTCGCCGGCCAAATCGGCCAGCGTGTGCCCCAATTCGGTTTGCATCACCTCGTTGATGGCGTTGAGCCGCTTCGGGCGGTTCAGGCGCAGCACGGCGACCCCGTCGCACGGCCGCTCGAGCTCCAGCGTGCTCGGCATGGTCACCCTCGCAGAGCCTGCCGGTACATGCCGTGCACCGCATCGAGGATCCAGGCGTAGATGACAGACTCCCATCGTTCGGGGGCTTGGGACGCACAGGTCACCCGTATCGTAATTCGTCTCTCGGCTTTGGAGAACTACCTTCTCCAAACTGGCGAAACCTATTCTCGGGCACGCTGTCGGTCGGGCCTGACGGTACTGATCGTCACCCCTGCCACACCCGTGCCGTGGCGGCTGTGACCGCTGTGACGCATGCCAGGAGGCGAGGTCGGATCCGCTCCGACGTGGACCGGTTCTTGCGGCGTGGGAACAACGCGTGCTGCCCGAGCTGCGCGGGTGAGCTTCAGCTTGGAGACGGCTCCAATCTTTCGGGCGGGAGTGACTGCCCGAGACCGGCATCGCCGTAGAAGCCCGCCCGAAGCAAAGCGGTGATCTCGCTGACCAAGGGCATCCGCGGATTGGTGCGGTTGCTGAGGTCCTCGAACGCCGTCATCGCCAACGCGGGCAGCGCCTCCAGGAATTGCTCCTCCTCGACGCCGTACTCCCGCAGCGATCGCGGCATGTCCAGTCGGTTCAGCAGGTCATCAACGCCTTGGAACAACCGACGACGGGCCTCGTCGGACTCATGGCCGCCGAAGATCAGCTGCCCGAGCTGTGCGTATTTGTCGGGGGCGATGTATGCCGAATATCCGGGCGCGGGCATGAACTTGCTTGGCAGACTTGCGTTGTAACGCAGCACATGCGGCAGGAAGATACCGTTCGCCCGGCCATGCGAGATCCCGAATCTCGCACCGACGGCATGGGCCAGCGCATGGTTCGTGCCGACGAATGCATTCGAGAATGCAAGCCCGGCAAGGGTTGCCGCATTGGACATGCCCGTTCGCGCGGATAGGTCGTCGGGATCTTCGTACGCTCTGGGCAGGGCGTCGAAGATCAGCCGTACCGCCTGGGCGCACAACGCATCTGTGTAAGGCGAGGCGAAGATCGAAACGATCGCTTCCAGTGCGTGGGTCAGCGCATCGACACCGGTGTCGGCGGTCAGTTTCGGTGGCATCGACGAGGTCAGGACCGGGTCGACGATCGCCAGGTCGGGCACCAGGCTGTAGTCGACGAGCGTCTCCTTCTTACCGCGCACCGTCAATACCGCCGCCGGCGAGACTTCCGATCCGGTGCCCGATGTTGTTGGGACAGCGACTAATTGGACGCGGTGACGGTCGGTCGGATAATCGGCCACACGCTTGCGGGGGTCGAGAAACGGCATCGTCAACTCGTCGAGGCTTTTCTCCGGGTGTTCGTAGAACAGCCGGATCGCCTTGCCGGCGTCCAGCACCGAGCCGCCGCCAATTGCGATCAACAGATCGGGCTGGACCCGCTGCAGCAGCGCGACCCCGCGACGGATGGTCGTCTCGTCGGGCTCCGGTGTCACTTCGCTGAACACCTGCACGTGCTTGGTGCGCAACTTGGCGCGGAGCAGGTCGACCACGCCGCGCTCTTCGGTCAGCGCATCGGTGACCACCACGACGATTTCGCAGTCGAGCTCACGCAGGTTGTCCAGTGCACCTTCGTTGAAGTAGGTGTTGGCCGGCACGCGGAACCACTGCGGCGGGGTGCGGCGCCGCGAGACGGTCTTGATATTCAGCAGCTGCCGGTAGTTGACGTTTTCTGTCGTGCTCGACCCGCCCCACGTGCCGCAACCCAACGAGAACGTGGGGGTCAGATCGTTGTAGACCCCGCCGAGAGCTCCGACCGCGGTGGGCGCGTTCACCAGGATGCGGCCGGTGCGAACCGCCAGACTGTATGCCTCGATGACGTCCTCGTCGTTGGCGTAGATCGCCGAGGTGTGGCCCAATCCCCCGTGCTCGGTGACCAGGACGGCGACGTCGATGGCGTGCTGGGCGCCGCTTGCGCGAACCACCCCGAGCACGGGCATCAGCTTCTCCTGCACCAGCGGGTGCGAGGCGAGCTCGTCCAGGTCGGCCGGCAGCGGCGCCAGCAGCACCTTCACGGTCGGTGACACGCTGAAGCCGGCCCGGGCGGCCAGTTCCGAGGCCTTCTGTCCGACCGCCTCGTGCGAGATCTTGTCGCCGCAGCCAAATGCGAACTCCGCCACGGCCTTGGCCTCGTCGGGCGTGAGCAGCTGGGCGCCCATCCGCTCGAACTCGGCGATCACCTCGTCGTATACCTCGCCGTCGATGACGCAGGTTTGCTCGGCCGGGCAGATGACCGACGAGTCAAAGGTTTTCGAGATCAGGATGTCGACGACCGCGCCCTTGAGGTCCGCCGTCTTGTGAACGTAGATCGGCGCATTGCCGGGGCCGACGGACAGGCCCGGCTTTCCGGCCGAATTCGCCAGCGCGACGATCTTCGGTCCACCGGTCACCCAGATGAAGTCGACTCCTGCGTGCTTGAACAGGTAGTGCGTGACCTCGTGGGCGGCGTCGGGGATGACCTGTAGCGCCCCGGGTGGCATCCCGGCCGCTTCGGCAGCGGCGCGGAGGATCTCGAGGCTGCGTTCGCAGGAGCGCACCGCATACGGTGACGGGCGGAAAAGAATGGCGTTGCGGGTCTTGGCGGCCACTATCGCCTTGAACAGCACCGTCGAGGTGGGGTTGGTCACCGGGGTGATGGCCAGCACGACCCCGATCGGCTCGGCCACATGGACGATGTTGTGCTCGACGTCCTCGTCGATGACTCCCACCGATTTCTTGCCGCGCAGATAGTCGTGCAGGAACTCGGTGGCCACATAGTTCTTGACGACCTTGTCCTCGAAGACGCCGAAGCCAGTCTCCTCGATCGCCACACTCGCCAGTTCCGCCGCCGCGCGGACCCCGGCGCGCACCATCGCCTCGACGATCGCATCGACCTGCTGCTGGTCGAGCTTGCGGAATGCTCGGGCCGCCTCGGCCGCCGCGTCGACGATCGCGTCGACTTCGTGTCTGCGCTGTTCGACAACCGCGGGTGCTTCGAGGGAGGAGGCGGGCTGGGTTTGCGTAGTGGTCATGACCGCGTTTTTCGACTCAGGGAGGGGACACTAAGGGTCTCCAGAATGAGCAGATGCTACGCCGTCCGCCGCGATGCCAAGTAGGGCTGAAAGGCCCTGGACGACTGGCCCGGCCAGGCCACATCTGGCGCGCGTGGACCGTCCGCGGTGCCCAGACGCGACCGATACTGACGCCCATGCACATCACCGTCGACCACGACCTGTGTGAGGGACACGGGCAGTGCCTACTGGCCGCTCCCGACGTTTTCGACATTCCCGACGGGGCCGAACAAGTCGTGGTGCTCGAGCCGGACCCGCCCGAGGCCGACCGCGAACGTGTGGTTCGGGCCGCCGCGATGTGCCCCGCGCAAGCGATCCGAATCCTTAACTGATCCGGCCGGTGTCGGCAACGTCATCGAGCAACCGGTAGCGCCCGGCCAACGCGGCAGCGGCGATGCGGTTGCTGACCCCGAGTTTGTGCAGCAGCGCGGCCACCATGCGTTTGGCGGTGCGCTCCGACACCAGCATCCGCTGGGCGATGTCACCGGTCTCCATGCCGGTCGCGAGCAGGGTCCATAGTTGGAAATCCTGGGCGCTGAAGTTGGCCAGTAGCTGCGACGGCGGCTTGCGGGTGTTGCTGAGCAGCCTGTCGAGCAGCGCGCCGTCGACGACCCGCATCCCCTCCGCGATCGTCCATAGTGGCCCCGCCAGCGCCTCGGGCCTCGCGGTTTTGGGCAGAAAGCCGTCGGCGCCGGCCCGCAATGCCTCTTCGGCCAGCCCCAGATCGTCGGTTCCCGACAGCGCCAGGACACGGGTCTTTGGGTGGCGCGCCTTGATGTGGCGGATGGCGGCGACCCCGCCCAGGGGCGGCATCGACAGGTCGATGATCGCGACATCGGCGTCACAGCGGGCCACCAGGTCGGCGGCCTCTTCCACGTATGTCGTCTGGCCGCCGACGGTGAACAGTTCGCCCCATTCGCGCGTGAGCAGCAGGGCCAGGCCCTGCGCGAAGAGCTCATGGTCGTCCACGATCACCACGACATACGGCGAGCGAGTCATTGCCGCGATGCTAGCCCCAACTCTATGGTCAGCCGGGTGAGACCGTTCGATCAGCTCAGAACCACGGTCGACTTCGACGGCGAGGACTACGGGCTGGCCCGCACCGTCGTCGCGGTACGGGTCGCCGTGGTCGTATCAATCGGCGTGCTGCTGGCGATCGGACCCCAGTGGGTCCGTCAGCACACGACGGCCACCGTCGCGGTGTTGGGCGGCGCGATCGTCTACGCGGCCGTAGTGATGGCCTATCCGCAGCTGGAGGTCCGTCGCACCCGGTACTCGTGGCTGGTCACCGGCTTCGACTCGGCGTTCACGCTGGCGCTCATCGCGCTGAGTGGAGGCGTCTACAGCCCCGTGGTTGCGGTGTTGGCGTTGGCGGTCGTCGCCTCGGCGGCGCGGCTGTCCTTCAGCGAAACCCTGCTGGTCGCGATCCTCTTGGGCGCCACCTATATCCCCGTGGCGCTGACGTCGTCGCCGAGGCTTCCGGTCAGCGCGGCTCCGGCGCTACAGGCCTGCTGGGTGGCGGTGTATCTGATCTTCGTCGCGATCATTGCCGCGGGGCTATCCGCGCTCGCCGAACGCGAACACCGCTCCCGGCTGCGGGCGCTGGTAGAGGCCGAGGCTGAACACGCCGCCGCCGAAGAGGAACGCGACCTGCGGGCGCGCCTGCTGCGGTCCTACCAGTCGCAACAGGATGGACTCCAGGTGCTGGTGCACGAATTCCGCACCCCTGTAACGTCTTTGGAGGCGCTGACCGAGGCACTGACTTCGAACCAGCCAATGTCGCACGTTGACCGGGACACCAGTCTGCAGCTGGTGTCCCGGCATGTGCACCATCTGGCCGACATGCTTGAGGCCCTGTCCGACGTCGCGCTCAGCCGCCGCCCGACATTCTCGGGCGGCCGGATTCGCCGCGTGGACGTGGCCGACCTTGTCGTTGCCGCCGCCGATGCCGTCGGCCTGGTGCCCCCGCGGTTGCATCTGGAAGTCAGCGTCGACGGCGTGGCGGTGAACGCCCAGGGGCTTCGCCGCGTTGTGACCAATCTGCTCGAGAATGCCTCCCGGCACGGCCGGGGTGAACCGGTCGATGTCACGTGCTCGCAAGAAGGCGAGGAGTTGGTCCTGGCGGTGGCAGACCGCGGGCCGGGTGTCCCGGCCGAGAGCCTCGGCCAGCTGACCACCAAGTACGTCAGCGTCGGCGGCCAGCGTGGCACCGCCGGGCTCGGCCTGTGGATCGTGCAGCAGATCGCCGAGGCGATGGGCGGCCGGGTGGACTTCGCCGCGCGCAACGGCGGCGGGCTGGTCGCCACATTCCGCGCCCCGATCGCCTGATCGCCGGTTCCATGCGCTGGCCCGCGCAGGCCAGTGATTGGCACGCGCGCCTGTGCCGCGCCGCCGTTGCGCTGACCAGCATGGGTGCCAAGCCGCGGTGACGTGCACCACTGCGCATCGCCAGAAAGGGCCCCTGATGACCGCACCCACGACCGCGCCCACCCATAAGGACATCGATCTGAGCGCCCGCGAGTTCTGGGCGAGACCTCCAGAGGAGCGCGACGCCGCATTCGCCGTCCTGCGCGCGGAGAACCCCGTGCCGTGGAGCCGACCCGCGGAGTCGGATCTGCTGCCCCCCGAGCTCAACACCAGGGGGTTCTGGTCGCTGACCAAACAAGAGGACATCCGGATGGCCAGCCGCCACCCGGAGATCTTCTCGTCCGCGCAGGGCATCACGATGGAGGACTTCGCCCCCGAGGCGGTGGAGATCGCGCAGTCGTTCATCGCGATGGACGCCCCGCGGCACACCCAGCTCCGCGGGATCACGACGGAAGCCTTCAAGCCAAAGAATGTGCGCCGCTTGGAAGGCTGGATCCGCGGCCACGCCCACGACCTGGTCAGCGAAATGGCACACCTCGGTGAAGGGGACTTCGTCCAACTCGTGTCGGTCAAGCTGCCCGGCCGCATCTTCGGCAGCTTCTTCGGGCTGCCCGACGGCGAACTGCGCGATAAGGCCGTCACCGCCGCCCAGCGCCTGGTCGGCTGGACCGACCCCAACATCCGCGGTGAGCAGAGCGAACTCGAACTGTTCATGGGCGCCGTGATGGACCTGCACGAGGTCGCGTCGGTCTTGATCCCCGAGCGGCGGGCCAACCCCGGCGACGACCTGATGACCTGGATGGTGCAGGCCGAGTTCGACGGCAAGAAGATGACCGACGACGAGCTGAAGGCGTTCTTCGTGTTGATGGGCGTCGCGTCCAACGACACCACGCGGCACGCCTCGGCCCACGCCATCGCCGCCCTCTCGAAGTTCCCCGACCAACGCGCGCTGCTCGCCGAGGACGTCGAGGGCAGGGTCGGCACCGCCGTCGAGGAGGTGTTGCGCTGGGGATCGCCATTGCTGCACATGCGCCGCACCGCCACCCAGGACATCACCGTGCGCGGCTCGGAGATCAAGGCCGGCGACAAGGTCGTGCTGTGGTACTACTCGGGCAACCGCGACGAGGACGTCTTCGACGACCCGCATACATTCAACATCCTGCGAAACCCGAACCCGCACATCGCCTTCGGTGGCGGCGGCCCGCACTTCTGCCTCGGCGCGGCGCTGGCCCGGACGATGCTCAAGGCGCTGCTGACCGAGGTGTACACGCGCATTCCCGACATCTCGGCGCCGGAGCCCAACTACGCCCTGGCCAACTTCATCAACGGTGTCAACAGCCTCCCGGCGACCTGGACGCCCGAGAAGCGCTGACTTCAAGGAGTTTTCGATGAAGACCAAAGCAGCGGTGCTGTGGGGGCTACACCAGAAGTGGGAAATCGAAGAGGTCGACCTCGACGGGCCCAAGGAGAATGAGGTCCTGGTCAAGGTGGCCGCCGCCGGGCTGTGCCATTCCGACGACCACCTGATCACCGGCGACATGCCGATGCAGCTACCGGTGGTCGGTGGGCATGAGGGGGCCGGCGTCGTCGTAGACGTCGGCCCGGGCGTCACCGAGGTCGCGGAGGGCGACGCGGTGGTGCTGAGCTTCATCCCGGCCTGCGGTCGCTGCGAACCGTGTGCGCGCGGCATGAGCAACCTGTGCGTGCTCGGCGCCGCCATCATCGCCGGACCGCAACTCGACGGCACCTTCCGGTTCCACGCCAGAGGCCAAGATCTGGGCCAAATGTGTGTGCTGGGAACGTTTTCCGAATACACGGTGGTGCCACTGGCCTCGGTGATCAAGGTGGACCCGTCCACCGCGCTGGACACCGCCGCCCTGGTCGGGTGCGGAGTCACGACGGGCTACGGCAGCATGGTGCGCACCGGCGAGGCGCGTGACGGCGACACCGTGGTGGTCATGGGCGTGGGCGGGATCGGCATGAACGCGGTGCAGGGCGCACGGATCGCGGGCGCACGCGTCATCGTCGCGCTCGATCCCGTGGAATACAAACGCGGCCGTTCCCTTGAGTTCGGCGCCACCCACACCGCGGCGACGGTCGACGAGGCCCAAGCCCTGATCGCCGACCTGACGCGCGGACAGATGGCAGACGTCTGCGTGGTCAGCACCGATTCCGCAGAGGGGAGCTACGTGGCGCAAGCCCTGAGCCTGGTCGGCAAGCGCGGCAGGGTGGTGATGACCGCGATCCCGCACCCGGCCGATACCTGTGTCGACATGTCGCTATTCGATTTGACCCTGTACGAAAAGCAGGTTCGCGGATCGCTTTTCGGATCTTCCAACCCCCGGCACGACATACCCCGGATGCTCGACCTGTATCGCGCTGGTCGGCTGAAGCTCGACGAGCTCGTCACCCGCGAGTACACCCTGGAGGAGATCAACCAAGGCTACGACGATATGCATGCCGGGGTGAATCTCCGCGGGCTGATCCGCTTCTGAATCGTCATGAGCCTCGTCACCATCGCAGTCACCCGGGTTACGGTCCGAAGTTAGTGGCGCTCGTCAGCTGTTCCCATTTCGCGATCTCGCCGGCGCGCGCGTCCGCGACGTAGCGGTAGGCGGCCAGCGCGTCGGGCCCGAGCAGAAGGAACCCCGGCGGCTCGCTCGATTCGACGGCCGCGATGATCGCGGCGCCGGCCTTGGCGGGGTCCCCGGCCTGGTTGCCGTGCATGGTGTCGTTCTCCTTACGTCGCTGCCCGGCGGTAGCGGCGTAATCGTCGATGACGGTGGCAGACTGGACGAGCGAGCGCCCGGCGAAATCGGTGCGGAACGCGCCGGGCTCGACGATGGTCACCGAAATACCCAGCGGGGCAAGCTCACCGCGCAGGGCACCGCTCATGCCTTCGATGGCGGCCTTGGCCGCCGAGTAGTAGCCGGACCCCACCGGGGTCAGCTGCGCACCGATCGAGGAGATGTTGACGATCGCACCGCTGCGGCGTGCCCGCATGCCGGGCAGGACGGCCTTGATCATGGCGACCGCGCCGAAGAAGTGCGTCTCGAACAGGATGCGCACGTCGGCGTCGTCGCCCTCCTCGACCGCGGCGCGGTAACCATAGCCGGCGTTGTTGACCAGTACGTCCGGGACGCCGCCGAACCGGTCGTGGGCCCGCCGCACCGACGAGGCGACCTGCGCGGGGTCGGTGACGTCAAGGGCGACGGCGAGCACCCGCTCGGGCGCGGCTGAGGCCAGGTCGGCAACCTTCGCGACGTCGCGTGCGGTGACGACCGCGTTGTGGCCGGCCCCGATGACGGCTTCGGCAAGCGCGCGACCGAGTCCGGTCGAGCATCCGGTGATGAGCCAGGTGGACATGCGACACCTCAACTTTCGAACGGCGGGCCGTCGAAGCGCCCATTGGTGATGAACTCGGCGACCGGCCGGCGGCGCAGCTTGGTGGGCTGGCGCACCGGTTTGCCCAAGGGGCACAACCGCGGCGATCGCATGCAGGTCGGGGATCCCCAAGAGGCCGCGGACCTCTTCCTCGGCCGCGATGGCCATGGTCGTGATGGTGCCGCCGTACCCCTCGCTACGGGCGGCCAGCAGGATGTTCCAGATCAGCGGGTACACCGATGCGCCGCCGGCCAGGCCGACCCGATCCAATTCCTGATCGATCGCGGCGACGACGGTCAGGTCTACCGAAACCACAAGCACGACAGGTGCGTTCACGATCGGCGCGACGAAGGTGTCGGGGATCTCGGTTTGGTCGATGATGTCCTGCGGCACACCGCTGGGATGAATGGAGTTCCAGGGGTTTTCACCCGCCTGCAGCTGGGCGAAGTAGCGGCGGGCCGCGGTCGTGCCCAGCTCGGCGAGCCGGCGACGGGTGTCCGGGTCGCGCACCACGGTGATGTGGGCGCCTTGCCGGTTGCCGCCGCTCGGGGCGAACCGGGCATTGTCGAAGATGCGCCACAACACCTCGTCGGGCACCGGGTCGTCGGTGAATTCGCGTGCCGCGAAAGCCGTTCGCATGGCGTCATACAGCTCCATGGCCGCCTCACGCGCTCGCGGAGGCGTGGCGCTCCAGGCGGAAGGTGCGCTTGAATCCGGCCGGCTGCGTCGTCAGGGTCACCTCCACCGCGCCGCTGGAGGCGATGACGTAGCGCTCCTCGACGACGGGCCCGTCCCGCCACCGGCCGACCGGCTGGCGGCCGAGGTCGTCGCGATCATGCAGGGCAGGGTCGAAGGGGAAGAGGACCGGATCATACGGCGTCACGTCGCCGTCGGGCCGGCCGTTGACCAGGCGGCTGCACTCCACGAACCGGAAGTGGCCGATGTTGTGCGCCGCGCGATAGGTCCGCTTCACCACCAGCGGGCTGTGCCCGTCGGCGGGCAGGGAGACGTCCTTGCACACGATCGGGTCGAAGACCACGCCGGCACCGGATTCGGCCTCGCGGAAAACCCCGAAGTTGCGCGAGAAGCGTTCGGAGAGCGCGAAATCGGATTCCTTGTCGAGGAAGACGGCCAGGCCGATGGCCGTGGCCGCGAAGGGGTGCGGCGAGCGTTTCACCCGCTTGTCGCCGAAGGTGGTGCGCAGCATCCGCGAAACCAGCGGAAAGCTGCCGGCGCCGCCCACGACGTAGATGCCGGCGACCTCCGACCACGTCACGTCTCGGCCGCCGCCGGCCTTGTTGTGCAAGACACGGTCGAGCAACTCCATCGTCTTATCGACGAGCGGCGCGCAGGCCGAATAGACGTCGTCGACGGGGCAGGAGAACGGGGGCCGGTCCACTCCGTCGACCCCGGTGAGGTCCACCAGGAAGCGGCGCGTCTGTGGCCCCACGGCCTCCTTGCGGGCGGCGCACTCCTCGCGCAGCAGGTCGCGGGCGGCGGCGTCCACCCCGGCCAGGCGCGAGCGCGCCAGGACGAGCTCAACGATCGCGTCGTCGAAGTCGTCGCCGCCGAGGCGCTGAATGCCCTCACTGACGACGACCTCGTTCGCGTGCCCGGTCATCTTGAGCAGCGAGGCGTCGAAGGTTCCCCCGCCCAGGTCGTAGATGAGGACGTACTCCCGTTTGGCGGTGATGGTGGAGCGGTACCGGTGCGCGTATTCGAGGCTCGCCGCGGACGGCTCGTTGAGCAGCGCGACGACGTGGAAACCCGCCGCGACGAAAGCGTCCAGTGTCAGCAGGCGTTGGGCGCTCGAGGCGTTGGCCGGCACGCTGATCGCGGCCTCGATGGTTTCCCCCGCGCTGAGGTCGGCGTTGGAGCGGCGCAGCAGGTCGCTCTTGAGCTGGGCGAGGAAGCCGGTGAGCAGGTCGGCCAGTCGATGCCTGCGCCCGGCCAGGCTCACCTCGGTCTGGGGGCCGGCCTCGTTCAGCAGACGTTTGAACGATCGCAACACCGACCACCCCGGGTCGTGGCGGACGGCGGCGGCTTGCGCACCGAACCGCAGCTCCCCGGCGGCGTTTGCCGCGACGATCGACGGCCACGCGTCGACCCCGTCAAAGGAGATAACGGGATAGTTGCCTCGGTCGACGGCGGCAACGACGGTGTGCGTGGTACCAAAGTCGATGCCGACTCTCATCGCGCAATCTTAGGACCGCGCTGGGGAGTTCGACACGACCTCTTTGTCCGGCGCGTCCCATCGTCTTTGCAATTCCCGCTCGGCGGCGGTGGCGATCAGACCCGCCGGCGCGAACCGCTTCGACGGCACCGGCTCGTCCTCGGTCAGCGGCCTGCCCGGGCCGCGAATCGCGCCCAGCGCGACGAGCACCCCGGTGATCAACACGATGACGACGACCAGCGCGAACAGGACGGACAGGGTGCCCTGGATGAAGGTGTTCCTGATGACGTCGTTGAGTTGATGGGCGTTCTTGGCCGACCCGAACGTCGTCTTGCCCGCGTTCCTCGCCGCCAGGTATTGGAAGTGCTGCGTCCAGTAGCCGACATTGGGATCCGCCGAGAAGATCTTCTGCCACGACGCGGTGAGCGTGACCGCGAGATCCCACACCAGCGGAATCCCGGGAATCCACGCCCACTTCAGCAGGCCCTTCTTGATGACGATCACCGTGATGACCGTCAGCGCGACGGCGGCCAGCAGCTGGTTGGCGATACCGAACAGCGGGAACAGGGTGTTGATTCCACCCAGCGGATCCGTCACGCCCATCAGCAGGATGCTGCCCCAGGCCGCCGCCACGGCCAGGCTGCACAGCCAGACGCCGGGGCGCCAGCTCGGGTTGCGCAGTTTGGCCAGCGGACCACCCAGATTTCCCAGCGCGTCGGACAACATGAAACGCGCGACCCGGGTGCCCGCGTCGACGGCGGTGAGGATGAACAGCGCCTCGAACATGATCGCGAAGTGATACCAGAACGCCTTGAGTCCGCTGCCGCCGAACACCCGGTTCAACACCTCCGACATGCCGAACGCCAGCGTGGGGGCGCCGCCGGTGCGCGACACGATCGACTTTTCGCCGACGCCTGCGGCGGCCCGGGTGAGCTGGTCCGCGGTCGCCGGGCTTCCGGACAGGCCGAGCCGATTGACGTAGTCGGCGGCGGTCGCCGCGGTGCCGCCGGTCTTGGCGGTCGGGGCGTTGAGGGCGAAGTACAGGTGCTGGTCGAGGATCGCCGCGCTGATCAGCGCCATGACGGCGACGAACGATTCGGTGAGCATGCCGCCGTAGCCGATGACCCGCATCTGGCCTTCCTTCTCCAGCAGCTTGGGCGTCGTCCCCGACGAGATCAGTGCGTGGAATCCGGACAGCGCACCGCACGCGATGGTGATGAACAGGAACGGGAACAGCGAGCCCGGGAACACCGGCCCGTCGCCGCCGGCGGCGAACCGCGAGATCGCGGGCGCCTGCATGAGCGGCCGGGCCACGCAGATGCCGACCGCGAGCAGGGCGATGGCCCCGACTTTCATGAACGTGGAGAGGTAGTCGCGCGGGGCGAGCAGCAACCACACCGGCAGCACCGACGCCACGAAGCCGTAGCCGATGATCAGCCAGGACACCGTCACCGGCGAGATGTTCAACCACGTTGCGCCCCAGGTTGTTTCGCCGACCCAATTGCCGGAGGCCACGGCCAGCAGCAGCAGCGCGAAGCCGATCAGCGACACCTCGGCTACCCGCCCGGGCCGCAGGAACCGCAGGTAGCAGCCCATGAAGAGGGCGATGGGGATCGTCATGGCGATGGAGAACACGCCCCACGGGCTCTGGGCAAGGCCACGCACCACCACCAGCGCCAGCACCGCGATGATGATCACCATGATGACGAACGCACCGACGAGGGCGGCCGCGCCACCGGTGACGCCGAGCTCGTCGCGGGCCATCTGGCCCAGGGAACGTCCCCGCCGGCGGGTGGAGATCCACAAAACCAGGTAATCCTGCACTGCGCCGGCGAACACCGCGCCGATGACGATCCAGATGCTGCAGGGCAGATAGCCCATCTGGGTGGCCAGCACCGGACCGACGAGTGGTCCGGCTCCGGCGATGGCGGCGAAATGATGACCGAAGAGCACCCGCCGATCGGTGGGCACATAGTCGGTGCCGTCCTCGAACACTTCGGCCGGGGTGGCGTGATCGTCGCGCGGGCGGACGATCTTCATCTCGATCAGCCGGGCGTAGAACCGGAAGCCGATGACGTACGTGCAGATGGCCGCGACCACGAACCAGACCGCGTTCACCGCCTCGCCGCGTGTGAACGCGATGATCGCCCACGCGAGGGCACCGATCACCGCGACGGCCGCGAACATGATCTTGTGCCGGACGGTGATGGGGGAGCGGTCGACGATCGCGACGGGCGGCAAGTCTTCGTCGGTGCGGATGTAGCTGACGTCTTCGTCGTGTTCTTTCACTGCCACGGCCGAAACCCTACGCGCGGGAAGCGAACTCCGCGTGTCTTAATAGAGCGCCCGCACGGTGTCGATGGTGTCGGCCTCGGCCGGTCCTTTGTCGTCGCGGTAGCGCACCACCCGGGCGAACCGCAGCGCCACACCGCCGGGGTAGCGCGACGACTTCTGCACGCCGTCCAACGCCACCTCGACCACCTGCTCGGGCCGCACCCGCACGACGTAACCATCCGTCCCGCTGACGGCGAGTTCACTGAACCGCGCGGTCTGCCAGTCCAGCATGGAGTCGGTCATGCCCTTGAAAGTCTTTCCCACCATGACGAATTCGCCGGTGGCGGGGTCGCGCGCCCCGAGATGGATGTTGGACAGTTTGCCGCTTCGGCGCCCCGACCCCCACTCCACCGCGAGCACCACCAGGTCCAGCGTGTGCACCGGCTTGACCTTCAGCCAGCCCGCTCCGCGGCGGCCCGCCTGGTACGGCGCGTCCGGCGCCTTGGCCAGCACGCCTTCGTGGCCGGCGGCCAGCGTCGCGTCGAGGAACCCGGCCGCGTCGGCGGCGTCCGAGGTGAGCAGCCGATCGACCCGCTGCGCGGCCGGCACCAGCGAATCCAGGGCGGCCAGCCGCTCGGTGGTCGGCGCGTCGAGCAGGTCGGTGCCGTCGCGGTGCAGGATGTCGAAGAAGAACACCGAAAGCGTCTGCGCCGCACGGGCTGCGGACACATCGACCGATCGGCCGAACCGCGACGCGGTGACCTGGAAGGGGTGCGGTGAGTTGTCGGGCCGCAGTGCGATCGCCTCACCGTCGGCGATGAGGTCGCGCACCGGCAGGGCCAGCGTCGCCTCCACCACCTCGGGCAGCCGCGCGGTGACGTCGTCGAGGCTTCGGGTGTAGACGGTGACCTCGTCCCCGGTCCGGTGAATCTGCACCCGGGCGCCATCCAGCTTCGCCTCGAAAATCGTTGTGCCGCCGTGGCGTTCCAGCGCGTCGGCCACTCCGGTCGCGGTCTGCGCCAGCATCGGGCCGACCGGCCGGCCGACCCGCAGGGCGAACGCGTCCAGAGCCGCGGCCCCACCGCCCAAGGCGGCGGCGGCCACCCCCGGCAAGTCCCCGCCCAGCATCGCGGCGCGTCGTACCGACGCGGCCGGGATTCCGGCGGCTTTGGCCACCGCGTCGGCCATGATCCCGGCCAGGGCCCCCTGGCGAAGCTCCCCGCCGAGCAACCGCGCCAGGAAGGCCTGCTCGGTGTCGGTCGCGGCGGCGAACAAGCCCGCCACCAGGCCGGCGCGCCGCGCCTGTGATCCCTTGCCCGACACCGCCCCGATCGCCGAGAAGCTGGCGTCCACCCCGGCGACGGTCAACGTCGGATGCGACGCCGGCGGCGGGCGCGACCGCAACGATGCCCAGCCGACCCCGATCTGGCGCTGGCGCAGCTCACCCGAGAGCCAGGACACCACGATCGCGACACCGTCGGTGTCGGCCGCCGCGCGGCGCAACAGGTCGGCGATGTGGGCGACCTTGCTCAACCGTGACGACGTGCCGCCCACGTCAAGCGAGGTCGTCGCGACGTCGAGAAGGAGCACGAAATCAGCTTGGCATGGCTCGCCGACAACCCTCGGCGACGGACACGCTAGCGTGCCTACGTAACGTTACAGATTGCATGGATTCTGACAACCAAAAGGAGAGGTCCGGATGGAGATCAACGGAAAGAAGGTCGTCGTCATCGGCGGCGCGTCGGGGATGGGTCGTGCCTCGGCGGAGCTGCTGGCCGAACGCGGGGCGGACGTCGCGATCTTCGACCGCGAGGGCTCCGACGGCAAGACCGTCGCGGAAGGCATCGGCGGCGCGTTCTATCCGGTCGACGTCACGGACTTCAAGGGCACCGAGGAGACGCTGCAGACCGCCGTCGACAAGCTGGGCGGCCTGCACGTCACCGTGACCACCGCGGGCGGCGGCATCGCCAAGCGGACGCTGACCAAGTCCGGTCCCCATGACCTCGAATCCTTCCAATCCGTGATCGACCTGAACCTGATCGCCACGTTCAACATCAGCCGGCTCGCCGCCGCGCACATGGCCAAGAACGAGCCCGAGGACGAAGAGCGCGGCGTCATCATCAACACCGCATCGATCGCCGCCTTCGAGGGGCAGATCGGGCAGGTCGCCTACACCGCCGCCAAGGCGGCGATCGCCGGCATGTGCCTGACCATGGCCCGCGACCTGGGCTCGATGGGCATCCGGGTGCTGGCCATCGCCCCCAGCCTGTTCCTGACCGGGTTGACGTCGATGGTTCCCGACGAGATGGCGGCGACGCTGACCCGCGACGCGGCCTTCCCGAAGCGGATGGGCCGGCCGATCGAGTACGCCAAGCTGGTGGCGGCCATCGTGGAGAACCCGATGCTCAACGGCCAGTGCCTGCGGCTGGACGCCGGCCAGCGGTTCGCGCCGAAGTAACTACCCCCGGGGGGTCGCCCTGCTCGCATTAAGTACACTCTTTACCCAGCCGCCCCGCTTCCCCTCGAAGCGGGGCCGGCCACCCAGCCGGTAGCGAGGAGGGCCCCTCATGGGTATCGCACTGACCGACGACCACCGCGAACTCGCCGAAGTCGCCCGCGCGTTCCTGACCTCGCAGAAGGCCCGCTGGGCGGCGCGCTCCCTGCTCGATGCCGCCGACGAATCACGGCCGCCGTTCTGGCAGAACCTGGTGGAGCTGGGGTGGCTGGGCCTGCACGTCGAGGAAGAGCACGGCGGTTCCGGCTTCGGCCTCCCCGAACTCGTGGTGGTGGTCGAAGAACTCGGCCGCGCCGTGGCCCCGGGCCCGTTTGTGCCGACCGTGATCGCATCTGCGGTGGTCGCCAAAAACGGTAGCGCCGAACAGAAATCGCGGCTGCTGCCCGGGTTGATCGACGGTACGGTCACCGCGGGAATCGGTGTGGACGGGCACGTGCGGCTCGCGGACGGGGTGGCCGACGGCGACGCCGGGATCGTGCTGGGCGCGGGGCTGGCCGAGTTGCTGCTGATCGCCGCGGGCGAGGACGTGCTGCTGCTGGAGCGCGGTCGTGCCGGCGTGTCTGTCGAGGTGCCGGACAACTTCGACCCGACCCGGCGCTCCGGGCGAGTCCGGCTCGACCACGTGAGCGTCAGCGCCGACGACGTCTTGGCGGGCGCGCGGAATTCGGCGCTGGCCCGCGCGCGGACGTTGCTGGCCGCCGAGGCGGTGGGTGGCGCGGCGGACTGCGTCGACGCCGCCGTGGACTACGCGAAGGTGCGTCAGCAGTTCGGGCGCACCATCGCGACTTTCCAAGCGGTGAAGCATCATTGCGCGAACATGCTGGTGGCCGCCGAGTCAGGGGTCGCCGCGGTGTGGGATGCCTCGCGCGCGGCAGCAGAGGACTCATCGGAGGACGAATCCCAGTTCCAGCTGGCGGCCGCGGTGGCCGCGGCACTGGCGTTGCCCGCCTATGCGCGCAACGCGGAGCTGAACATCCAGGTGCACGGCGGCATCGGCTTCACCTGGGAGCACGACGCCCATTTGCACCTGCGCCGCGCACTGGTGATCGCGGCGCTGTTCGGCGGTGACGCGCCTGCCCGGGATGTTTTCGACCGCACGGCCGCCGGCGCCAAGCGGGAGAACAGCCTGGACCTGCCGCCCGAGGCCGAAGAATTGCGCACCCGGATCCGCGCCGATGCCGCCGAGATCGCCCCTCTGGACAAAGAGGCGCAACGCGACAAACTGATCGATACGGGCTACGTCATGCCCCACTGGCCCAAGCCCTGGGGTCGTGCCGCCGACGCGGTGGAGCAGTTGGTGATCGAGGAGGAGTTCCGCGCCGCCGGCATCAAACGGCCCGACTACTCGATCACCGGATGGGTGATCCTGACCCTGATCCAGCACGGAACCGATTGGCAAATCGAAAGATTCGTGGAGAAGGCGCTCCGCCAAGAAGAAATCTGGTGCCAGCTGTTCTCCGAACCCGACGCCGGCTCCGATGCGGCATCGGTCAAGACCCGCGCCATCCGGGTGGACGGCGGCTGGAAGATCAACGGGCAAAAGGTATGGACCAGTGGGGCCCAATACTGCGCGCGCGGCCTGGCCACCGTGCGCACCGACCCCGAGGCCCCCAAGCACGCCGGGATCACCACCGTGATCATCGACATGAAGGGGCCCGGCGTCGAGGTGCGGCCGCTGCGGCAGATCACCGGCGGCTCGGAATTCAACGAGGTCTTCTTCAACGACGTGTTCGTTCCCGACGAGGACGTCGTCGGGACGCCCAACTCGGGGTGGACGGTCGCGCGCGCCACGCTGGGCAACGAGCGGGTCAGCATCGGCGGCAGTGGATCGTTCTACGAGGGTTTGGCGTCCACCCTGGTGCAGCTCGCTGCGCAGCAGCCAGATCGGCTGGCCGGAGCGCCGATTCGGATCGGGTCCTTCCTCGCCGACGATCACGCGCTGCGGCTGCTGAACCTGCGCCGCGCCGCGCGCAGCGTCGAGGGAGCGGGACCCGGTCCCGAAGGCAACATCACCAAACTGAAGCTGGCCGAGCACATGGTGGACGGCGCCGCGATCTGGTCGGCGCTATCGGGCCCGGAGGTCGCGCTGACCGACGGACCCGGCGCGGTGGTGGGCCGGCTGGCGATGGGGGCCCGCGGCATGGCGATCGCCGGCGGCACCTCGGAGGTGACCCGCAATCAGATCGCCGAGCGGATTCTCGGCATGCCGCGCGACCCGCTGATCAACTAGCTCCCCTGCTCTGCCGGCGAAACGGGCGGTCAGTGGGGAGCGAACAACGGAGCACCGCCGCTGCCCCGTTCCGGTCGGATAGTGACGGGCATGCCGCACCTGACCGAATCGGGTTCGCAGTCAACGATATTGGCGGCCACTCGGAGGCCCTGTTGTTCGGCGAGTTCGACGATGGCGATCACGTACGGGACGGGGAGCTCCGGGTTGTACGGGTGGTGATTCACCGTATAGGTGAACACCGTGCCGCGCCCGGAGACCGGCCGCGCGACCAGCGGGCCGCCGCAGGCGCGGCATTCGCCGGCCGCCGGATGCACCCAGCGGGCGCAATCGTCGCAATGTTCGATGAGCAGCGGCTCGTCCGGCACGACGAATACAGTACACTCAATCGATTGAATGCGGGGCTGTGGTCTGACGGGCGGTGTGCATGACGCTTTTCGAGAAGGACGCGATTCTGTCCGGCATCGGCATCTCTCGGATCGGCCGCCGCACCGGCATCGCGGGCTTGGAGCTGACCATGGAAGCGGTCCGGGCCGCGATTGAGGACGCCGGATTGGTCGCCGCCGACATCGACGGCATCGCGACGCTGGGCGACACCCCCGCCGGCGACGTCAATGCCCAGCTGCGGATCGAGGCGGCGGATTGCGGGTCCGGTTTCGGCACCGGCGGCTTGCTCAGCCCGGTGATGTCGGCGTGCCGCGCGGTCGCCGAGCGTCGCGCCCGGCACGTGGTGGTGTACCGGACCATCCAGATGCTCGGGGGCACGGTCCCGGTGAAGCCGCAGGAGAACGCGCCCGCCCCGCCGCTCGCGCGGATGTTCGAGGCGCCGCAGGGCGCGGAACGGCCCGCAGTCGGCCCGATGGACGACGTCAACGACCTGGTCGCGGCCAACGCGTACTCCGCCGCGAACTGGCTGGCGCTCAACTGCCGGCGCCACATGGAGCTGTACGGGACGACCAAGCAGCAGCTGGGCTGGGTGGCCCTCAACGGCCGACGCAACGCCGCGTTGAACCCGCGCGCCGTGTACCGCGATCCGATGACGATGGCCGACTACCTGGCCGCGCGGCCGGTGTCCACCCCGTTCGGGCTGCTGGACTGCGACGTTCCGATCGACGGCTCGATCGCGGTGGTCGTCTCGCATGCCGAGTACGCGCGGGACTGCCCGCACCGCGCGGTGGCGGTGGAGGCGATTGGCGGGTCCGACGGCGCCGGGGGCTGGTTCCACCGTGACGACTACCCGAAGATGGCGATGTCGGATGCCGCGGCGCAGATGTGGTCGCGCACGGACCTGAAGCCGTCGGATGTCAAGGTCGCCGAGCTGTACGACGGGTTCACCTATCTCACCATCGCGTGGCTGGAAGCCCTCGGGATCTGCGGTGATGGCGAGGCCGGGCCGTACGTCGAAGGCGGCGCGCGGATCGCCCGCGACGGCGTGCTGCCGCTGAACACCTACGGCGGTCAGCTGTCGGCGGGACGCATGCACGGCTACTGGGCGTTGCACGAGGGTTGTCTGCAGTTGCGCGGCGAGGCGGGGGAGCGGCAGGTGTCGCAGCGCCCGGACGTCGGCGTCGTGTCCGTGGGAGGCGGGCCCGTCGCCGGCTGCATGTTGCTCACATGCTGAAAGTGCTTGCGAGAAAACATCGTTGGGCCTGACATGAGCACCGGCCTCGAGAACAAGCTGGCTGCCAAGATCGCGCGGGACCTCGAGGCCGACATCGTCCGCCGCGGCTGGGCCACCGGCGAATCGCTGGGCTCCGAACACGCTCTGCAAGAGCGCTTCGGGGTGAGTCGCTCGGTGCTGCGCGAGGCCGTCCGGCTCGTCGAACACCATCAGGTCGCCCGGATGCGCCGCGGGCCGGGCGGCGGGCTGATCATCTGCGAGCCCGACGCCGGCCCCGCCACCCGCGCCGTCGTCATCTATCTCGAATACCTCGGCACGACCCTGGGCGACCTGCTCAACGCGCGCCTGGTGCTCGAACCGTTGGCGGCTTCGTTGGCCGCCGAACGGATCGACGAAGCGGGCATCGCTCGGTTGCGAGCGGTGTTACGGGGTGAAGAGCAGTGGAAGCCCGGGTTGCCGACGCCGCGCGACGAATTCCACATCGCGCTGGCGGAGCAATCGAAAAACCCGGTCCTGCAACTATTTATCGACGTGCTGATCCGGCTCAGCACCCGGTACGCCCTACAGTCGCGGACGGACACGGCCACCGAGGCCGTCGAGGCGGTCGACCGGATGCACATCGATCACGCCGAGATTGTCGCGGCCGTCACTTCCGGCGACTCGGCGCGGGCCAAAACGCTCAGCGAACGGCACGTCGAGGCCGTGACCGCCTGGCTGCAGCACCATCACCCCGGCAACGCGAGTCGACGGCGCAAGCCGCGGCGGCTCACCTCCGAGGTGCCGCGCGGCAAGCTGGCGGAGATGCTGGCGGCCACGATCGGCGACGACATCGCGGCCAGTGGCCGGCAGGTCGGTTCGGTCTTCGGCACCGAGACGGCCCTGCTGGAGCGCTACCGGGTGAGCCGCGCGGTGTTCCGCGAAGCGGTGCGGCTGCTCGAATATCACTCGGTTGCGCACATGCGCCGCGGGCCCGGCGGGGGGCTCGTCATCGCCAAACCCCAGGCGCAGGCCAGCATTGACACCATCGCCTTGTACTTGCAGTACCGCGACCCGAGCCGCGAAGACTTACGTTGCGTGCGGGACGCCATCGAGATCGACAACGTCGCCAAGGTGGTCAAGCGGCGCGGCGAATCCGAGGTGGCCGCCTTCCTGGCCGCCCATCGGTGCGAGGTCGAGGAAACTCCAAGCGATGTGAGCAACGCGGCCGTGGAGGAGTTCCGGTTCCACGTCGGACTGGCCCAATTGGCGGGCAACTCGCTGCTTGACTTGTTCCTTCGCATCATCGTCGAGTTGTTCCGGCGGCACTGGTCGAGCAGCGGGCAGGCGCCGCCGACCTGGGCGGACGTCCTGGCCGTGCACCACGCTCACCTGCGGATTGTGGACGCGATCGAGGCGGGCGACGAGAGCCTGGCCCGTTATCGCGTCCGCCGTCATCTGGACGCCGCCGCCTCCTGGTGGCTGTAGCGAGTACTGAGTTCGCAGATGTGATCTGCAGCGCGGTATAGCGAAGGCCCGTCGCGGGTACTGAGGAGGGAGGAAGTGAACGGCCGGTCCAGCAGGGGGTTGGCATTTGTGATTGAAAGCGAGAGTGCTGGAGTGACCGCGGGCACCGAAATCGGAAACCTCGGCTTCGTTCACTCAGCACTCATTTACCGATCCCAGCAGGAGTATCTGGATTTTGTGACGCGCTTCGTCAGCGACGGGTTGGCGATGGGCGAGGCGGTACTCGTCGCAGTGCCATCCGACGAGCTGGCGTTGCTTCAGGACGCGCTGCGCGCGGGCGGCGAGCTGTCGGCCGATCTGCAGATGGTCGACATCGCCGAAGTCGCCCGCAACCCGAGCCGATTCATGGCGATGGAAGGGTCTTTCGTCGACGACCACCCCGACCAACGGGTCCGGATCGTCAGTCAACTCGCCTGGCCCGGTCGCACGGGCGGAGAGTTGGTCGCCTGCGTGGAGCACGAGGCGCTGCTCAACGAGGCCATGGACGGCTACCAGGTGACCGGTCTGTGCCTCTACGACGCGAGCCGACTCGACGACGACTTGCTGGCGGACGCCCGCGCGACGCACCCCCTGCTGTGGAGCGACGGCAGGCTGCGCCGCAACGTCGACTACGCCCCCGATGCCGCTTTGCAGCGCTGCAACCGGCCGCTGCCCGGTAATCCGGGGGCGGTCACCTACGTGGTCAGGAAGTCGGCGGACCTCAGTCCCGCGCGGTCCTTCGCCGTCAACTACGCCGGCTGGGTTGGGTTGTCCCAGGACGGAACCGAGGACCTGCAATTGGTCGCCACCGAGCTGGCCAGCAACAGCTTGATGTACACCGACGGCGCCTGCCAGCTCGCCTTCTGGCGCGACGACGACTATTTGGTGTGCGAGGCGCGCGATACCGGATGCTTCGAGGATCCGCTGGTCGGCCGACTCGACCCGGGGCCGTGCGGTCCCGCCAGCCGCGGCTTGTACCTGGTCAACGCAATCTCGGACCTGGTCCGCACCCACACCACCACAAGCGGCACCACGATTCAGGCTTACCTGCGGTTCGATCCGTCGGCCGGGCCGACGGGATAACGACGCAAGCAACCCGGTGGGCGGGTCGGATGCTAATCGATTACGCGGCGACGCATAAACCTCCACCGAATCTATAACCACTGTTTGACACACGTAAACTAAAACCTTTGATGTATTTGTGCGAATCCTCTACTTAGCGGGCGCGTTCCGCCGCCTGGGCGATGCCGTATGAGGGTGGGGATCACCGTCGAGAACGACGGCAGCGCGACAAAGTTCGAGTACCGACGTCGCCAGCGTCGATCTCGGCGGATGTCTGACAGCAAAAGCCCTCAGAGTGGGCGCAGCACAATCGGCATGCCATCCTTCGGCACGGGCATGCCGCCGTAGTCCCATACGGCCTGGTATCCGGGGCGGGGCAGTTCGAGCCGGTATTTGCGCAGCAGCCGGTGCAGGATGGTCTTGATCTCCAACTGCCCGAACACCATCCCGATGCACTTGTGCGCGCCGCCGCCGAACGGCGTGAACGCGTAGCGATGCCGTTTGTGCTCGTTGCGCGGTTCGGTGAATCGCTCCGGGTCGAATTTCAGTGGGTCCGTCCACAATTCCGGCAGGCGATGGTTCATCCCGGGATATGCAATGACGTTGGTGCCCTTGGGTACGTAGTAGCCCAGCAGATCGGTGTCACGCACCGTTTGCCGCATTGCCCATTGGACGGGCGTGACCAACCGGATCGACTCGTTCATCACCAGGTCGAGCGATTCCAGCTTCTCCAGCGATTCGATGTGGAGCGGCCCGTCCCCGAGTCGATCGGATTCGTCGCGGCAGCGCTCTTGCCAGTCCGGGTGGGCCGCCAGATGGTAGGCCATCGTCGTCGCGGTCGACGTCGAGGTGTCGTGCGCGGCCATCATCAGGAAAATCATGTGGTTGACGATGTCCTCGTCGGAGAACTTGTTGCCGTCCTCGTCTTCGGTTTGACACAGCACCGACAGCAGGTCGTTGCCGTCCTTCCCGCGTTGTTCCTTGACTCGCTCGCGGAAGTAGTTCTCCAGCAGTTCGCGAGCCTTCAGGCCGCGCCACCAGGTGAATGGGGGAACGCTGGTGCGGATGATCGCGTTGCCTGCGCGCGTGGTGATAGCGAACGCGTTGTTCACCTTGGTCACGAGCTCGCGGTCGGTGCCCGGCTCGTGGCCCATGAACACCATCGATGCGATGTCGAGGGTCAGCTCCTTCATCGCCGGATAAAGAAGGAAGCGCGCATCGTTGACCACCCAGTCGCTGGCAACCACTTGCGAGACGACCTTGTCCATCTGCTCGACGTAGCTGACCAGCCGGGACCGGACGAAAGCTTCCTGCATGATCCGCCGGTGGAACATGTGCTCGTCGAAGTCGAGGAGCATCAGCCCGCGGTGAAAGAACGGCCCGATCACCGGAACCCAGCCCTGCTGCGAGTAGTCCTTGTTGCGGTTGGAGTAGATGACCTGCGCGGCGTCAGGGCCCAGCGCCGCGACACCCGGCAGTACCGGCGAGTCCCCGAATACTACCGGCCCCTTGGTCTGGTAGAGGAACATCAGGTAATCCGGTCCGCCGCGCAACATCTCGATGATGTGCCCGATGAACGGCAGTCCTGCGTCTCCGAGGACCGGCTTGAGTCCGCTGCCCGGCGGCGGGTCGGCGAGTTTGTGCTCCGGGAACTCGGTGTCCAGCAGCTTCCGTTCGACAAGACCCATGCCGGGGAAGTTATTGATCGACGGGGTGAACCGGCGCCGCGCCTGGTCCAGCAGGTAGCGCGGGGTGCTGATCGTGGCGGTCATAGACGCTCCTTCGCGTGCCCTCCGAGGTGACAGCCGTCACTGCCTAATAACCTTCGGAAAAAACTTGACGGCTGTCAAGTTTGCTTTTTGAGCGGCGTGGTGCAAGGTCAGGGAATGAGCAGCCACGCCGCCACCCCGGAGCCGGGCGGGCAACGGCGCGGCGACAAACAGCGCCAAGCGATCCTGCAGGCGGTGCGGGAACTGCTGCAGGAGAAGCCATTCGCGGAGCTGTCGGTCAGCACCATCAGCCTGCGGGCCGGGGTGGCCCGGTCCGGTTTCTACTTCTACTTCGACTCCAAGTACGCCGTACTGGCCCAGCTGATGGCCGAGGCCGCTGAGGAACTCGAGGAGCTCACACAGGATTTCGCCCCGCGCCAGCCCGGGGAGTCGCCGGACCAGTTCGCCAAACGGATGGTCGGCAGTGCGGCCGCCGTGTACGCGCACAACGACCCGGTGATGACCGCGTGCAACGAGGCCCGCAACACCGACGTCGAGATCCGTAATCTGATGGACCAACAATTCGAGGTGGTGCTGGGCCAGATCGTCGCTATCGTCGAGGCCGAAATGGAAGCCGGGACCGCGAGCCCGATCAGCGACGACCTGCCGACGCTGATCCGCACCCTTGCCGGTACCACCGCGCTGATGCTGACCGGCGATCCCATCCTGGCCGGCCGTGACAGCGATCGCGACCGTCGCGTGCGCGTGCTCGAGCGGTTGTGGCTGCACGCGCTCTGGAGCGGGCCTCGCCAGGGCGACCGTTAGCGCCAGTATTGTCACGGCAATGGGGCAGCAGGGATATTTCGCAGGCAAACGGTGTCTGGTCACCGGGGCGGCCAGCGGCATCGGCCGCGCCACCGCGTTGCGGTTGGCCGCGCAGGGCGCCGAACTCTATCTGACCGACCGCGACCGGGGCGGCCTCGAGCTCACCGTGGCCGACGCCCGCGCGCTGGGCGCGCAGGTGTCCGAGCATCGGGCGCTCGACATCGCGAACTACGACGAGGTGGCGGCGTTCGCCGCCGACATCCATCGCCACCACCCGAGCATGGACGTCGTGCTCAACATCGCCGGAGTGTCGGCCTGGGGCACCGTCGACCGGCTGACGCACGAGCAGTGGAGCAAGGTGATCGCGATCAACCTGATGGGTCCGATCCACGTCATCGAGACGTTCGTCCCGCCGATGTTGGCCGCCCGCAACGGTGGGCATCTGGTGAACGTGTCGTCGGCTGCCGGGCTGGTCGGGCTGCCATGGCATGCGGCCTACAGCGCCAGCAAGTATGGCGTGCGCGGACTGTCTGAGGTGCTGCGCTTCGACCTGGCCCGGTACCGCATCGGGGTGTCGGTCGTGGTGCCGGGCGCGGTGAAGACGCCGCTGGTCAAGACGGTCGAGATCGCCGGCGTCGACCGTGAGGACCCCACGGTGAGCCGCTGGATCGACCGATTCGGTGATCATGCCGTGTCGCCGGAAGCAGCGGCCGAAAAGATGCTCGCCGGAGTGGCGAAAAATAGATACCTGATCTACACGTCGCAGGACATTCGGGCGCTTTACGCATTCAAAAGGCTGGCGTGGTGGCCCTATAGCTTGGTGATGCGCCAGGTGAACATGTTCTTCACCCGGGCACTTCGGCCCGGCCCGGCTCCGCTACCGCGGCATCACCAGTTCGAGTCGCACCCCGAGCAGCCGGACCGGGCGGTCGAGTTCGAATAGGCCGAGGACGCGCAGTGCCGCGGCGACGATGGTGTCGCGATCGGTGGTCGGCGCGGCCAGCTTGCGGATTTTGGTACGGGTGTAGAACGTCGCAGTTCGCACGGTGACCGCTACCCGGGTCACGATCCGGCCCGACGCCAGCACCTCCGCCAACGCCTGTTCGGCCAATTGCGTTATGGATGACTCCATTTCGGCGCGATCGGTGAGGTCGCGCGGGAAGGTGACGACGTGGCTGCGCGAGCGTGGGATCCATGGCTCGGCGCTGACGCCGGTGTCGCCGCCACCCTTGGCCAGCAGCAGCAGCCACAGGCCGGTGCGCGGGCCGAACGTGGATGTCAGCAGCTCGGCATCACTGTGCGCAAGCCCCCATACCGTCGTTATCCCCAGCGCTGCAAGCTTTTTCGCCGTCTTGGGGCCAACGCCCCACAGCGCGTCGACCGGACGGTCCGCCATCAGCGTCATCCAGTTCGCGTCGGTGAGCGTGAAGATGCCCGCCGGTTTGGCGAAGCCGGTCGCGACCTTGGCGCGCTGCTTGTTGTCGCTGATTCCGACCGAGCAGGACAGCCCGGTTTCCGACGCGATGACCGTCCGGATCTCTTCGGCCACGTCGGTCGGATCGGCCGCCGCCACCCCGACATACGCCTCGTCCCAGCCCCATACTTCGACCGGATGTCCCACATCGCGCAACAACCCCATCACCTGTTCGGACGCCGCGTCGTAGGCGGCCGCATCCGACGGCAGAAACGTCGCCTCGGGGCAGCGCCGCGCGGCGGCTCGCAACGGCATGCCGGCGTGGACTCCGAATTCCCGGGCCTCATAGGAGGCGCAGGTGACAACTTTGCGCGATTCGGTCGGATCGCCGTTGCCGCCGACGATGACCGGCATCCCCTCGAGCTCGGGGTGGCGGCGCAACTCCACCGACGCCAGAAACTGATCGAGGTCGACGTGCAGGACCCAACTCGGGCTCGGGGCGGCCATGTTGGTGTCACCGCCCACAAAGCTTGCGCGCCAAGCTTTCCCAGCCGTCGCCGAGGGTCTGCAGGGTGTGACCGCCTTCGGCGAGTTGATGCTCGATGTAGTCCACGTCCAGCAGCGCCAGCAACGCGTCGGTCTGGACATCGAGGTCGCCCGTGGACCCGGCGGCTTTCAGCAGGACCCGCACGTGGGTGCGTTGCACCATCGCCGGCGCGCTGTGACGGTTTTGCGGATCACGGTTGACGGCCGACAACAGTTCGCGGTGCGCATGCGCGAACCGGATCCGCTCGCGGCCGAACGCCACCAGCCGGTCGGTCGGCGGCGCGCCGGGGCCAAGGGGCGGCGGCCCGAACAGAAACGCTTGCTGACTTTCTTGTTCGTCTTCGTCGAGCAACACCATCATCAGGCCGGCTCGGCTGCCGAAGCGGCGGAACAACGTGCCCTTGCCGACCCCGGCGGCGGCGGCGATGTCGTCCATGGTGACGGCGTCGGCGCCGCGCTTGGCGACCAGGTTTCTGGCAGCCTGGAGTAGCAGGGCACGGTTGCGCGCGGCGT
The DNA here is from genome assembly GCA_963820045.1 of uncultured Actinomycetota bacterium. GTDB lineage: Bacteria > Actinomycetota > Actinomycetes > Mycobacteriales > Mycobacteriaceae > Mycobacterium. The sequence continues at coordinate 670,512 of CAWFYN010000002.1, read as the reverse complement.
CCCCCCGCTCTTGGGGAACCACCTGCGGAACGCACACGGGCAACTCACCCAGCCGCTCGCTCATGACTGCACTTTAACGCTGCCGGAATAAAGCGGACTACAGTCCGGTTGGGTGGAGGGATGTAGACAACGACCGAAGGGACTCCGGTAGTGACAATCAAAATCTTGGCGTTCGTAGGTAGCCTGCGAGCGGCGTCAGTGAATCGACAGATCGCCGAGCTGGCGGCGCAGGTCGCTCCAGATGACGTCACCGTCACGATCTTCGAGGGGCTGGCTGAGCTGCCGTTCTACAACGAGGAGATCGACGAGGCTATGAACCCTGACGCGCCGCCGCTGGCCCCGGTGGCCGCGCTGCGCGCCGCGGCGGGCGACGCCGACGCCGCGCTGGTGGTCACCCCGGAGTACAACGGCAGCATCCCGGCCGTCGTCAAGAACGCGATCGACTGGCTGTCCCGCCCGTTCGGCAACAGTGCGCTGAAAGGCAAGCCGCTGGCGGTCATCGGGGGGTCCTTCGGCCAATACGGCGGGGTATGGGCACACGACGAAACCCGGAAGTCGTTCGGCATCGCCGGCGCGCGGGTGGTCGAGTCGATCAAACTCTCCGTGCCGTTCAAAACCCTGGAGGGCAAGGCCCCCGCGGCGCACGCCGAGCTCTCGGAAAATGTGCGCGATGTCGTCGGGAAGCTGGTCGCCGAAGTCGGCTAATTGGCGGAAGTCAACAAGCCGGCCGCTGGCGACCAGCGAGGTTGCCGTAACCGGATAGCAGAAGCCGCCAGCCCCGGCTGGCGGCTTTGCTGTGGCGGACCGCGCCGGTGGGAACGGGCCGGCGCCGACGGGGGTTGTCGGTGGCCGGTGATATACCGATACGCATGGATGGCTGCGATGCGAGATGTGACCTGCGACACGCCGAGCGCGTGTCGTCCGGAGGGCTTACGACCAGCGAATTTCAGAAATGTTATTCCGAACATCTTGTATCTGGTCATCTTGTCAGCCACTAGGTGTAGTGTTTCGAGCACCGGCAGATCCCAGGTTCACCAGCCCGACCGGGGCCTGGTTCACCAACCGAAATCGGCTCGATCGGTCATTCGGCCCGAGAGCCCGCAGACGGGAATGTAGGGGCTTGACGGGCCGCTGAAACACAGCGAAGACGTAGTTCGTTTGCAGTACCCGAGTAGTTGCCAGTCCGTAATAAGTCCCACCTTCCGCAAAGGAGCGGCTTCCATGAGCATCACCGTGTACACCAAGCCGGCATGCGTGCAGTGCAGCGCCACGTTCAAGGCCCTGGACAAGCAGGGCATCGGCTACAACAAGGTCGACATCACGCTGGACAACGACGCGCGTGACTACGTGATGGCGCTGGGCTACCTGCAGGCCCCGGTGGTGGTGACGGAAAACGACCACTGGTCAGGGTTCCGGCCGGACCGCATCAAGTCGCTTGCGGAATCGGCGCTCATCGCCTGAGCGTTTAGCGGTAGACGTAGGTAAGAAGGAGGTTGCGGTGCACTCGCGCAGCCTGGTCTATTTCTCCTCAGTGTCGGAGAACACCCACCGCTTCGTGCAGAAGCTGGATGTTCCCGCCACGCGGATACCGCTGCATGACCGAATCGAGGTCGACGAGCCGTACGTGCTGATCCTGCCCACGTACGGCGGCGGCCGGGCGACCCCCGACCTCAACGCCGGTGGCTATGTGCCCAAGCAGGTCATCACATTCCTGAACAACGAGCACAACCGATCGTTGATCCGCGGCGTCATCGCCGCGGGCAACAACAACTTCGGCACCGAGTTCGCCTACGCGGGCAACGTGATCTCACGCAAATGCGGTGTGCCATACCTTTACCGCTTCGAACTGATGGGAACCCCGGACGACGTGGATGCCGTCCGGGCGGGCCTGGCCAATTTTTGGGCCGATTTCTGGAAGGAACAGACGTGCCACCTACCGTCACTGCAGAGCCAGTAACCACCGGAGCCCACGCGTTGCCGGGGGAGACGGATTATCACGCGCTCAACGCGATGCTGAACCTGTACGACGCGGACGGCAAGATTCAGCTGGACAAGGACCGTGAGGCCGCACATCAGTACTTCCTGCAGCACGTCAACCAGAACACCGTGTTCTTCCACAATCAGGACGAGAAGCTCGACTATCTGATCAAGGAGAACTATTACGAGCGCGAGGTTCTCGACCAGTACAGCCGTAACTTCGTCAAGACACTGCTGGACCGCGCCTACGCCAAGAAGTTCCGGTTCCCGACGTTCCTGGGCGCGTTCAAGTACTACACGTCCTACACGCTGAAGACGTACGACGGGAAGCGCTACCTGGAGCGCTTCGAAGACCGCGTTGTCATGGTGGCGCTGACGTTGGCCTCCGGCGACACCACGCTGGCCGAGAAGCTGGTCGACGAGATCATCGACGGCCGCTTCCAACCGGCCACCCCGACGTTTTTGAACTCGGGCAAGAAGCAGCGCGGCGAACCCGTGAGCTGCTTCTTGCTGCGCATCGAGGACAACATGGAGTCGATCGGGCGATCGATCAACTCCGCCCTGCAGCTGTCCAAGCGCGGCGGGGGAGTTGCGTTGCTGCTAAGCAACATTCGCGAGCACGGCGCGCCGATCAAGAACATCGAGAACCAGTCCTCGGGCGTCATCCCGATCATGAAGCTGCTCGAGGATTCGTTCTCCTACGCCAACCAGTTGGGTGCGCGCCAGGGCGCGGGCGCGGTGTACCTGCAGGCGCATCACCCCGACATCTGCCGCTTCCTGGACACCAAGCGCGAGAACGCAGACGAGAAGATCCGGATCAAGACGCTGAGCCTGGGAGTGGTGATTCCCGACATCACCTTCGAGCTGGCCAAGAAGAACGAGGACATGTACCTGTTCTCGCCGTACGACGTCGAGCGGGTCTACGGCGTGCCGTTCGCCGACATCTCGGTGACCGAGAAGTACTACGAGATGGTCGATGACGCGCGCATCCGCAAGACGAAGATCAAGGCGCGGGAGTTCTTCCAGACGCTGGCCGAGCTGCAGTTCGAGTCCGGCTACCCCTACATCATGTACGAGGACACGGTGAACCGGGCCAATCCGGTCGAGGGCAAGATCACGCACTCGAACCTGTGCTCGGAGATCCTGCAGGTGTCCACGCCGTCGCTGTTCAACGACGACTTGTCGTACGCCAAAGTGGGCAAGGACATTTCGTGCAACCTGGGCTCGCTGAACATCGCCAAGACGATGGACTCGCCCGACTTCGCCGAGACGATCGAGGTGGCCATCCGCGCGCTGACCGCGGTGAGCGACCAGACGCACATCACGTCGGTGCCGTCAATCGAGCAGGGCAACAACGATTCCCACGCGATCGGGCTGGGACAGATGAACCTGCACGGCTACCTCGCCCGGGAGCGCATCTTCTACGGGTCCGAGGAAGGCATCGACTTCACCAACATCTACTTCTACACCGTGCTCTACCACGCGCTGCGGGCGTCGAACCGCATCGCCATCGAACGGGGTCGGGCGTTCGGCGGTTTCGAGCGGTCGAAGTACGCCTCGGGGGAGTTCTTCGACAAGTACACCGAGCAGGTGTGGGAGCCACAGACCGACAAGGTGCGTCAGCTCTTCGCCGAGGCGGAGATTCGGATCCCGACCCAAGACGACTGGAAGCGGCTGAAGGAATCGGTGCAGGCGCACGGCATCTACAACCAGAACCTGCAGGCCGTCCCGCCGACGGGGTCGATCTCCTACATCAACCACTCGACGAGCTCGATCCACCCGGTGGCGTCCAAGGTCGAGATCCGCAAGGAAGGCAAGATCGGCCGCGTCTACTACCCGGCGCCCTACATGACCAACGACAACCTGGAGTACTACCAGGACGCGTACGAGATCGGCTACGAGAAGATCATCGACACCTACGCCGCGGCGACCCAGCACGTGGACCAAGGGCTGTCGCTGACGCTGTTCTTCAAGGACACCGCCACCACCCGCGACGTCAACAAGGCGCAGATCTACGCCTGGCGCAAGGGCATCAAGACGCTCTACTACATCCGGCTGCGGCAGATGGCCTTGGAGGGCACCGAGGTCGAGGGCTGCGTGTCCTGCATGCTCTGAGGCTGCGGGAGGAGTCTGCGCAGGTCAGCGCCTACGACGAGGTATGGTGCTTGAGGTGGTGAAAATACCTCGACCTCCTAGGCCCCACCCCAGTGCGAAGCCGCCTGGGGCGAAGGTCGACGCGCGCAGCGAGCGTTGGCGCGAGCACCGCAAGAAGGTGCGCGGCGAGATCGTGGATGCCGCCTTCCGCGCCATCGACCGCCTCGGTCCCGAGCTCAGCGTGCGGGAAATCGCGGAGGAGGCCGGCACCGCCAAGCCGAAGATCTACCGGCATTTCCATGACAAGTCAGATCTGTTCCAGGCCATCGGCGAACGCCTGCGCGACATGCTCTGGGCGGCGATCTTCCCGTCGATCGACCTGAAAACCGACACGGCCCGCGAGGTCGTCCGGCGGGCCGTCGAGGAGTACGTCAACCTCGTCGACCAACACCCCAACGTGCTGCGGGTCTTCATCCACGGCCGCTCCGCGGCCAGCCCCGGATCCTCAACGAGGGCCGCGGCATCACGTTGGCGGTGGCCGACATGTTCGACAACGAGCTCCGGGAGATGGAGCTGGACCACGCGGCGATCGAACTGGCCGGGCACGCGGCGTTCGGCTCGGCCGCCTCAGCCACCGAGTGGTGGTTAGGCCCCGACGCCGACAGCCCGCGGCGCATGCCGCGCGAGCAATTCGTCGCCCACCTGACGACCATCATGATCGGGGTCATCGTCGGCACCGGCGAGGCGCTCGGCATCGCGTTGGACCCCGACCGGCCGATCCACACCGTGGTCCCCAGCAGCCCCGCGGCGAGCTGAGCCACCGCGGCCGGCCTCGATAACACTCGTCCCATCCGATACCCTGGGTACCGGGTATTTAGTGTGGCTGGGAGCCCGCGAACGTCCGAGCTGATCTGAAATAGAAAGATTGCCATGACCGATGCCATGACACAGGCCGAGCCGACAACTCCGGCGCACGAACCGGTGCATACCCGCGCCATCATCATCGGGACCGGTTTCTCCGGCCTGGGAATGGCGATCAGGCTGCAGCAGCAAGGCGTGGACTTCGTCATCCTGGAGAAGTTCGACGACGTGGGCGGCACGTGGCGCGACAACAGTTACCCCGGCTGCGCGTGCGACATCCCGTCGCACCTGTACTCGTTCTCGTTTGAACCCAAGCCCGACTGGAAGAACCCGTTCTCCTATCAGCCCGAGATCTGGGACTACCTCAAGGGAGTCACCGAGAAATACGGGCTGCGCCGGTACGTCGAGTTCAATTCGCACGTCGATCGAGCCCACTGGGACGACGACGAGCAACGCTGGCACGTCTTCACCAAAGACGGCCGCGAATTCGTCGGGCAGTTCCTGATCTCCGGCGCGGGCGCGCTGCATATCCCATCCATGCCCGACATCGAGGGCCGCGACGAATTCCGTGGTCCCGCTTTCCATTCGGCCGAATGGGACCACACCGTCGACCTGACCGGCAAGCGGGTGGCGATGATCGGGACCGGCGCCAGCGCGATCCAGATCGTGCCGGAGATCGTCGGACAGGTCGCCGAACTTCAGCTCTACCAACGCACTCCGCCGTGGGTGGTGCCGCGCTCGAACCCCGAGATTCCCGTGGCGCTGCGGCGGGCCATGGCGAACGTCCCGGGCCTGCGGGCGCTGGTGCGCCTCGCGCTCTACTGGGGGCAAGAGGCCCTGGCCGTCGGGATGACCAAGCGTCCCAACGCACTGAAGTTCATCGAATCCTACGTGAAATACAACATCCGCCGGTCGGTGAAGGACCGCGAACTGCGCCGCAAGCTGACCCCGCACTACCGCATCGGGTGCAAGCGAATCCTGAACTCCTCCACCTATTACCGCGCGGTCGCCGACCCGAAGACCGAACTGATCACCGACCACATCGCGCGGATCACGCCCCGCGGGATCGTCACCGCCGACGGCAAAGAGCGCGAGGCCGACGTCATCGTCTACGGCACCGGATTTCACGTCACCGACTCCTACACCTACGTCCAGATCAAGGGCCACAACGGTGAGGACCTGGTGGACCGCTGGAATCGGGAGGGCATCGCCGCCCACCACGGCATCACCGTCGCCGACATGCCCAACCTCTTCTTCCTGCTGGGCCCGAACACCGGTCTGGGCCACAACTCGGTGGTGTTCATGATCGAGTCCCAGATCCGCTACGTCGCCAGCGCGATCGAGGCCTGCGACAAGCGGGGCGCACAGGCATTGGCGCCGACGCGGGCCGCGCAGGAAAGGTTCAACGACGAGTTGCAGCGCCGGCTGGGGCCGTCGGTGTGGAACAGCGGCGGATGCAGCAGCTGGTATCTCGACGAGCACGGCAAGAACACGGTGCTGTGGGGTGGCTATACCTGGCAGTACTGGCGTGACACCCGCTCGGTCAAACCGGAGGAATACCAGTTCTTCGGGGTCGGCGCGGGCTTACGTACCGGCCGCAAGGCCGCCACCGGCTAACAGGATCACGAAGGCATTCGCGGCCGCGTCGACGCCGGCCTCGTCGTCGGTGGCCGCGAGATCCAGCAGCAGGCCGCGGATTACGGCCAGCCCGAGCCGCGCCATGGCCGGGTCGATCGGAGCGCCGGCGGGGTTTTCCAAGGCCTCGACCTCCGCGAGCCACCCGTCGACCGCACCGGGAATCATCCGGGCGAAAGGCTTTTCGCCCTGGGCGGCGCGGGCGTAGCACTCGAAGAACAGGCGTTCGGCTTGGCGTAGCTCGGGCCGACGGACGTCGGCCCACATGGCCGCGAAGCCCCCGGCCGGAGTCATGGGCAGGTCGGCCAGGACGCCCATCTGGCGGCGCTCCACCTCCTCGACGACCGCCAGCAGCAGGTCCTCTCGAGATCCAAAGTGATGCAACAACATTCGATGGCTAGTTCCCACCGCGGCGGCCACGTCGCGCAACGATCGGTCGCCGACGCCGGCCGCCGCGAACTCGTCGACGAGTGCGTCGAGCAGCTGCCGGCGCCTTTGCGAGTCAGGAGTGCGAGCCATCGGCGCGGCTGAGCTGCTCAGACCGGGCCTTGAGTCCTTGAGCCTCGAGCTTGAGGAATCGCTTGGTCTTGTTGAGCATCAGCCGACCGACCAGCGCACCGAGCACACCGCGCTGGTCGAGTTGCTGGCGCACCAGGGTGCGGCCACCGGGTTGTGCGATGACGTCGTGGCGGGCGGTCACCCGCACGCCGGGGAAGCGCTGGATCCAGGTCCAGGACGAGCCGGGATCGATCTCGGCGACCTTCCAGACCAGCTTCGCCATGCCGGGCTGCTTGATCGCGAAGCGTTTTCCGATGGCGAGGGCGGTTCCGTCCAGACCCTTCAGGGACGTCACCGAGGCGGTCCACTCGGGCCAGCGTTCGACGTCGCTGAAGACGTCCCATACGAGCCGCGGTGGCGCATCGATCTCGACACTGTCTTCGGTAAACATGTACCAAATGGTACATCGGCCGTTGGGTCTTGTGAACCCGGCTGAGCCTTCGGTCCCATTGCGCGGCGAACGCGTAATACTTGGGGGAGTGCAAAGTAAGCGCGGGGTGGGTCCGCGACACGCAAAACACAAGCTCTTGTGTTCCGCTTCGTTGTCGTACCCCAGGGGTAGTGTTTGGAGCCTGACGTCCCTCAGGCAAAACGGCGTGTGAAGTGGGGTTCTGGTGACCGAGAACATGAAGCTGATTGACCGCGTTTCGGCGATCAACTGGAACCGGCTGCAGGACGAGAAGGACGCCGAGGTCTGGGACCGGCTGACCGGAAACTTCTGGCTGCCCGAGAAGGTGCCGGTGTCCAACGACCTCCCGTCGTGGGGCACGCTGACGGCCCACGAAAAGCAGATGACCATGCGGGTATTCACCGGGCTGACTCTGCTGGACACCATCCAGGGCACGGTCGGGGCCGTCAGCCTGATTCCCGACGCGCTGACGCCGCACGAGGAAGCCGTCTACACCAACATCTCGTTCATGGAGTCGGTGCACGCGCGCAGTTACAGCAACATCTTCTCCACGCTGTGCTCGACCGCCGAGATCGACGATGCCTTCCGCTGGTCGGAGGAGAATCCCAACCTGCAGCGCAAGGCCGAGATCGTCATGCAGTACTACAAGGGCGACGAGCCGCTCAAGCGCAAGGTGGCCTCCACGCTGCTGGAAAGCTTCCTGTTCTACTCCGGCTTCTACCTGCCGATGTACTGGTCGAGCCGGGCGAAGCTGACCAACACCGCCGACATGATCCGGCTGATCATCCGCGACGAGGCCGTGCACGGGTACTACATCGGCTACAAGTACCAGCGTGGGCTGGCGCTGGTCGACGAGGCCAAGCGCGCCGAGCTCAAGGACTACACCTACGAGCTGCTCTTCGAGCTCTATGACAACGAGGTGGAGTACACGCAGGATCTCTACGACGAGGTCGGGCTGACCGAGGACGTCAAGAAGTTCCTGCGCTACAACGCCAACAAGGCGCTGATGAACCTCGGCTACGAGGCGCTGTTCCCGCGGGACGAGACCGACGTGAACCCGGCGATCCTGTCGGCGCTCTCACCGAACGCCGACGAAAACCACGACTTCTTCTCCGGCTCCGGCTCGTCGTACGTGATCGGCAAGGCCGTCGTCACCGAAGACGAGGACTGGGACTTCTGACTTCGCTGCTCAGCGGCATAGATATCGGCTAATCAGAGGCGGACTGGGGCGCGCTGGTTCCGTTACCGACGTCGTGGTTGCCCAGGATGCCGGCGATGGCCCGGCTGAACGAGGTGCGGCCGACGTTCTCGCCGCCCGGTAGGTCGCTGTGTATCTGGAGCGCTCCGCGGGTAAGAAACGACACGACCACGCTGAACACCTCAAGACCCACGTTGAGGATCTGCGTGAGCGCATTTTCGCTGCTCGATTCGGTGGGGTTGCTCATAGTGCGATCGCGTTCATGGTCGACTTCGAACTTGCTGCCATGGCAGTTCCCCCTGTTCGTTTACTCGAACAGCGAAAACGCTACCCCTCGGCGGCATCTCGCGCACGAACGGACCTTATGGAAAGAATCGGGCCGGCCACACCGTCGGGGGGGAGGGACTGGGGCCGGCCCGATCTCCTATTCAGACACCTGCCGGGCCGGATTTCTTCCCGCGGGACTTGTACCGGCTCCGGCGGGTGGCACCCAGGCCTGCAACACTTTGCGACCGATCAATTGGCACCCGTGACTGTGCGCCAATAGCTTTGCGGCCCTGGTGAATTCCTGGTTGGTCACCACGATGCTCCTGGCACACCCGTGGTGGCGGGCGCCGGAGACCACCTGCTGGACGGCCGCGACGCCCACCGACTTGCCGTAGCGCTTGCACTGGACCGCCACCGAGTGGCCGTCCTTCTCGGCGATCAGGTCCACGCCGTAGTCCCCGACCGGCGGGGTGAACTTGACCCGCCAGCCCGCCCGGCGCAGGCGGGCGGCCACATAGCCCTCGAACTCGACCCCGTCCATGGCGTCGATCGCCCTCATCGTGGCGTCGGCCCGTCCCGCGCGCGGCCACTGACGGCTGGTCGACCATCCGAGCAGCACCTCGAACAGCAACATCAGGTAGAACGCCGCAAACCCCGTCCCGAGGCTGTGCGCGGCGACGCCGACGACCAGCCCGCAGGCCAGTGGGATGACGACGAGCGCCTTGCTCATGCGGGGGATACCCGGTGCACGCTTCGATGGTAAGTACGGGCGGCGACATTCCTGGGCCGGACGTGTTCGGGCAATGAACGGCATATGAATTGTGAGGACGCAGCGACGGCTCGCTGGCGCGGTGATGCCACTGCCACGACACTGATGGGGTGACGAACCCCGCCTCCGCTGAGAAGGATCACCGCCACCACTTCTGCCGTTCAGTGATTCAGTGGCTGCAGGTCGGCTACCCGGACGGCGTTCCCGGCCCGGACCGCGTGCCGTTGCTGGCCTTGCTGCGCAGCACACCCCTGACCGAAGACCAGATCCGGGAGGTGGTGCGCCACATCACCGCGAAGGAAGGGTCCCCGGAGACGATCGATCACCCCATCGATCGCGACGAGATCGCCGAGTTCATCTCCGACATGACGCAGTTCGACGCCGGCAAGGAAAACGTCATCCGGGTGGCCGCCACGCTGGCCGCCGCCGGGTGGCCGCTGGCCGGCATCGATGTCAGCGAGGTCGTTCCCGACGACGAGTTCGCGGAGGCGGCCGAAATCGCGGGACGGGGCTCCGAGGCCGAAGCGGCCTCGGAGGTTGCCTCATAGCTTCGAGATGTCGATGACGAAGCGGTAGCGGACGTCGCTCGCCAGGACGCGCTCGTAGGCCTCGTTGATGTAATCCGGCTCGATCAGCTCGATTTCGGGCGTCACGTCATGTTCGGCGCAGAAGTCCAGCATCTCTTGGGTTTCGGCGATGCCGCCGATGTTCGACCCGGAGAGGCTGCGCCGCGCCAACGCGAGCGGGAACGCCCCCACCTCCATGGGGTGCTCGGGGATGCCCAGTTCGACGAGGGTGCCGTCGACGTCGAGCAGGTTGAGGTAGTTGTTGAGTTTCAGATTCGCCGAGACGGTGTTGAGGATCAGGTCGAAGCTGCCGCGCAACTTCTTGAAGGTGTCGGGGTCGGCGGTCGCGTAGTAGTGCTTGGCGCCCAGCCGCAGCCCGTCTTCCATCTTCTTCAGCGACTGCGACAGCACGGTCACCTCGGCGCCCATCGCCGCGCCCAGCTTGACGCCCATGTGCCCGAGGCCGCCCAGGCCGATGATCGCCAGCCGGGTGCCGTCGCCGGCCTTCCAGTGTCGCAACGGGGAGAACAGCGTGACGCCCGCGCACAGCAGCGGCGCCGCCTTGTCCAGTGGAAGCGCATCGGGGATGCGCACGACGAAGTTCTCGTCGACGACGACCGCCTGGCTGTAGCCGCCCTGGGTCGGCGTGCCGTCTTTGTCGATGGAGTTGTAGGTGAAGGTGGCCCCCGGCTTGCAGTACTGCTCGAGCCCGGCCTTGCAACTGCTGCACCGCCCGCACGAGTTCACCATGCAGCCCACGCCGACGTGGTCGCCGACCCGGTACTTGGTGACTTCGGGGCCGACCGCGCTCACCACGCCGGCGATCTCATGACCGGGCACCACGGGGTAATTCGGCGTGCCCCATTCGGCCTTGACGGTGTGGATGTCGGAGTGGCAGATCCCGGCGAACTTGATGTCGATCGCTACGTCGTGCGGGCCGGGGTCGCGGCGGGTGATGGTGGTCTTGGTCAGCGGTTCGGTTGCCGACGTGGCGGCATAGGCCGAAACAGTGCTCATTGATATCCCTCTTCGATATGGTCGTGTCCTTGAAAAGTTTAGCTAAGGTAATGTTCCCGGGCCAACCGGTGCGGCTCGTGTCACCTTAGGACGGCGGGCGGCCGTGCGCCCCGGGCTAGTTGATGGCGGCGTTGACCAGGCGCAGGTCGTCGACGATGCCGCGGGCCGCGATCAACCCCTCGCCGGTCTGCCACACCTCGTCGTTGACGACGTAGACCCGGTTGTCGTGGTTGGCCGACAACTTGCGCCACGGGTTGCTGTCCAGCACGGTGGCGGCGCGCTGGGCGGCCGCCGGTGACGCACACGACACGTAGACGACGTCGGCGTCGGCGGCGGAGAGGTCCGGGTTCTTGGCCAGGTCGGCGTCGGTGGCGCCGATCTCGAAGTACGGCTTGTCGGTGAACCGTTGGGACGCCGGCCGGTCCACCCCGACCGCGCCGAGCACGCTGGCCGGGAAGTTGTTGGTGCCGTAGACCCGGATCGTGTCGGTGGTCAGCTGCACGATGGACGCCTGGAAATGCGAGGCGTCATGCCTGGCGCCGATGTCGCTGGCACGCTGCGAAAAGCCGTTGAGCAGCGCGTCCGTCGCCCCCGCGCGCGCCGTCGCGGCACCCACGCCCCGCAGGTTGTCTTCCCAGGCCGCGCCGGGCGCCGCGGTGAACACCGTCGGGGCGATCGCGGCCAGCTGCGGATACAGCTTGGGCGTCAACCCCTGCGATCCCAGGATGAGGTCGGGGTGGGTGGCGGCGATGGCGGCCAGGTCCGGGTTGCTGCGGGTGCCGACGCCGGGCACGCCGTGCACCGCGCCGCCCAGGTAGCCGGGCTGGCTCGAGGAGCCGTCCGGCAGCGCGGCGGCCACCACCCGCGATTGCAGGCCGAGCGCGCACAGCGCGTCGAGCTGGTCGCCGGACAGCACCACGATGCGTTGCGGCTCCGCGGGCACCTGCACCACGTCCGGAGTGACGCCGGCGGCGTTGTGGGCCGGCCGCGTCTTCGGCCCGGCATCGGCCGCGGCGGCATCCCGCGCGCAGGACTCGTCCGGGCGGCGGTCGTTTCCGAGGACGCCCGCACCCGCGATCTGCGTGGTCGGGGTGACCAGGGAGGGGGTCGACGCCTTCATGCCCGGTTTGCCGGACCCACAGCCGCCGCACGCGACCGCGACCGCCGCCAGCGCGGCGGCCGCGCGCAGGGACGCGGGTCGGGTCACGCCGAAAAGCACGCGTCAGACGCTAACACCCGCCGGCTGCGCACCCGGCACCCCGAAACGACACGCCGCACCGCCGAGCCGTTTACGACAGTTTGTAGGACCAGCCCTGACGTCGGCATCATCGGCGGTTAAGATTCGTGTCAGCTCTGTTTTTGGGCCCCTGTCCTATCCGGATGTTTGGAGAAGCTGTTGACAGCCGAAGCGCCCCCCTTGGGAGAACTCGAGGCCGTTCGTCCGTACCCGGACCGGACCGGTCCCAAAGGGAACCTCGTCTACAAACTGATCACCACCACCGATCACAAGATGATCGGCATCATGTACGTCGTCACCTGTTTCGCTTTCTTCTTCATCGGCGGACTGATGGCCCTGTTGATGCGCACCGAGCTGGCCGCGCCGGGCCTGCAGTTCCTGTCGAATGAGCAGTACAACCAGCTGTTCACCATGCACGGCACGATCATGCTGCTGCTGTATGCGACGCCGGTGGTGTTCGGGTTCGCCAACCTGGTGCTGCCGCTGCAGATCGGCGCGCCCGATGTGGCCTTCCCGCGACTGAACGCCTTCTCGTTCTGGCTGTTCCTCTTCGGCGGTCTGACCGCGACCGCCGGCTTCATCGTCCCGGGTGGGGCCGCGGACTTCGGCTGGACCGCCTACACGCCGCTGTCCGACGCCGTCCACTCGCCCGGCGTCGGGGGTGACCTGTGGATCACCGGCCTGATCCTCGCGGGTCTGGGCACCATCCTCGGCGGGGTCAACATGATCACCACCGTGGTGTGTATGCGCGCGCCCGGCATGACGATGTTCCGGATGCCGATCTTCACCTGGAACATCCTGGTGACGTCGATCCTGGTGCTGATAGCCTTCCCGATCCTGACCGCCGCGCTGTTCGGCCTGGCTGCCGATCGTCATCTGGGCGCCCACGTCTACGACGCCGCCAACGGCGGGGTCTTGCTGTGGCAGCACCTGTTCTGGTTCTTCGGCCATCCCGAGGTGTACATCGTTGCGTTGCCGTTCTTCGGCATCGTGACCGAGATCTTGCCGGTCTTTTCGCGTAAGCCGGTCTTCGGTTACACCACGCTGGTCTATGCGACGCTGTCGATCGCGGCGTTGTCGGTCGCGGTGTGGGCGCACCACATGTTCGCCACCGGAGCCGTTCTGCTGCCGTTCTTCTCGTTTATGACGTACTTGATCGCGGTGCCGACCGGGATCAAGTTCTTCAACTGGATCGGCACGATGTGGAAGGGCCAGATCACCTTCGAGACGCCCATGCTGTTCTCGGTGGGGTTCCTGGTGACCTTCCTGCTGGGCGGCCTGACCGGGGTGATGCTGGCCAGCCCGCCGCTGGACTTCCACGTCACCGACACCTACTTCGTGGTCGCGCACTTCCACTACGTGCTGTTCGGCACCATCGTGTTCGCCACCTTCGCGGGCACCTACTTCTGGTTCCCGAAGATGACCGGCCGGCTGCTCGACGAGCGGCTCGGCAAGCTGCACTTCTGGTTGACCTTCATCGGCTTCCACACCACCTTCCTGGTGCAGCACTGGCTGGGCGACATGGGCATGCCACGGCGCTACGCCGACTACCTGCCCTCGGACGGCTTCCAGCCGTACAACATCGCCTCGACGGTCGGCGCCTTCATCCTGGGCGCGTCGATGTTCCCGTTCGTCTGGAACGTCTTCAAGAGCTGGCGCTACGGCGAGGTCGTGACCGTCGACGACCCGTGGGGCTACGGCAACTCACTGGAGTGGGCGACCAGCTGCCCGCCGCCACGGCACAACTTCACCGAGCTGCCCCGGATCCGTTCCGAGCGGCCAGCTTTCGAGCTGCACTACCCGCACATGGTGGAGCGGCTGCGCGCCGAGGCGCACGTGGGCCGGGCCCACGGGCCGTCGGACAAGGACGTCACCAGGCTGGACGACGTCCAAGTTCGCGGCTGATGGCCTGATAGGCGGCAATCGCGAGTGAACACACCGAAGGTGTCGGTGCTGATCACCGTCACCGGAGTGGACCAACCGGGCGTGACGTCGGCCCTCTTCGAGGCGCTCTCCCGGCACGGCGTCGAGCTGCTCAACGTCGAACAGGTGGTGATCCGGCACCGCCTGACGCTCGGCGTGTTGGTGTGCTGTCCCGCGGACGTCGCCGACGGCCCCCAGTTGCGCCGCGACGTCGAATCGGCCATCCGCGGGGTGGGCCTGGACGTCAGCATCGAGCGCAGCGACGACGTGCCGATCATTCAGGACCCCTCGACCCACACCATCTTCGTGCTGGGCCGGCCCATCACCGCGGGCGCGTTCGGCGCGGTGGCCCGGGCGGTGGCCGGCCTCGGTGTCAACATCGACCTCATCCGCGGCGTCTCCGACTACCCGGTGACCGGCCTGGAGCTGCGGGTCTCGGTGCCGGTGGGATCGGACGCCGCGCTGCGGAGCACCCTGAACCAGGTGGCGGCCGAGGAGCGCGTCGACGTGGCGGTCGAGGACTACACCCTGGAGCGGCGGGCCAAGCGCCTGATCGTGTTCGACGTGGACTCGACGCTGGTGCAGGGCGAGGTCATCGAGATGCTGGCCGCCCGCGCGGGCGCCGAGGGCAAGGTCGCCGCCATCACCGAGGCCGCCATGCGGGGCGAGCTGGACTTCGCGCAGTCGCTCGAGCAGCGGGTGGCCACCCTGGCGGGCCTGCCCGCCACCGTGATCGACGAGGTCGCCGACCAGCTGGAGCTGATGCCCGGCGCCCGGACCACGCTGCGGACGTTGCGGCGCTTGGGTTTTCACTGCGGGGTGGTTTCCGGCGGCTTCCGGGGGATCATCGAACCGTTGGCCGAGGAGCTGATGCTGGACTACGTCGCCGCCAACGACCTGGAGATTGTCGACGGCAAACTCACCGGGCGGGTCATCGGACCGATCGTCGACCGCGCCGGCAAGGCCAGCGCGCTGCGGGAATTCGCGCAGCGGGCCGGGGTCCCGATGGCGCAGACCGTCGCCGTCGGCGACGGCGCCAACGACATCGACATGCTGGCCGCGGCGGGGCTGGGGGTGGCGTTCAACGCCAAGCCGGCGTTGCGTGAGGTGGCCGACGCCTCGCTGAGCCACCCGTACCTGGACACGGTGCTGTTCCTGCTGGGCGTGACGCGCGGCGAGATCGAGGCCGCCGACGCGGTGGACGGCGAGGTGCGCCGGGTGGAAATCCCGCCCGAGTGACCCCGGCGACCCGGCAGCTATCGGACGGCCGCGGTACGGCACGATAGTCGGGTGCCCGAAGACGGAAACCGGAGGTGAAACCCGAGGATTCGAGAGAATCCGAGGGCGGGGCCGACCAGACCAGCGAGGCGGCCGACCCCGATCTGCTGGTCGACTTGCGCGACGTGTCGCTGCGGCGTGGCGGCCACGTCCTCGTCGGGCCGTTGGATTGGGCGGTCGAACTCGACGAGCGCTGGGTCATCGTCGGCCCGAACGGGGCCGGCAAAACGTCGCTGCTGCGGATCGCCGCGGCGGCCGAGCACCCTTCGTCGGGCGTCGCGTTCGTGCTCGGCGAGCAGCTGGGGCGGGTGGACGTGTCGGAGTTGCGTTCCCGGATCGGGCTCAGCTCCTCAGCCCTGGCGCAGCGGGTGCCCACCGACGAGGTCGTGCGCGATCTGGTCGTCTCGGCCGGCTACGCGGTGCTGGGCCGTTGGCGGGAGCGCTACGAGGACGTCGACTATCGCCGGGCCGTCGACATGCTGGAGAGCCTCGGCGCCGAGCACCTCGCGGACCGTAGCTACGGAACGTTGTCGGAGGGCGAGCGCAAGCGGGTGTTGATCGCCCGGGCGTTGATGACCGATCCGGAGCTGCTGCTGCTCGACGAACCCGCCGCCGGCCTGGACCTGGGCGGGCGCGAGGAGTTGGTGGCGCGGCTGGCCGACCTGGCGGCCGACCCCGACGCCCCAGCGCTGGTGCTGGTCACCCACCACGTCGAAGAGATCCCGCCCGGGTTCAGCCATTGCATGCTGCTGTCCGAGGGGCAGGTAGTCGCCGCGGGGTTGTTGACCGACGTGCTGACCGCCGAGAACCTGTCCATCGCGTTCGGACAGGCGATCGCGCTCGACGTCGTCGACGGGCGTTATTTCGCCCGCCGCGTCCGCACCCGCGCCGCCCACCGGAGGCCGCGATGACGTCATCAACCGAGCAGCCCCCGCTGGTCCCGCGCCCTGCGGCGACCGTGATGCTGGTCCGCGACGACCCCGGCGGCATCGCGGTCTTCCTGATGCGCCGCCACTCCCGGATGGAGTTCGCCGCGGGAACGATGGTGTTTCCCGGCGGCGGCGTCGACGACCGCGACCGCAACGCCGACATCGCGTGGGCCGGCCCGTCGCCACAGTGGTGGGCGCAGCGGTTCGGCATTCAGCCCGACCTGGCCGAGGCGCTGGTCTGCGCGGCGGCGCGGGAGACGTTCGAGGAATCGGGGGTGCTGTTCGCCGGCCCGGCGGGCGATCCGGACGGCATCGTCGGCGACGCCTCGGTGTACGCCGACGCCCGCCGCGCGCTTGCCGACGGCACATTGTCGTTCGCGGATTTCCTGCGCCGCGAGAACCTCGAGCTGCGCGCCGACCTGCTTCGGCCGTGGGCCAACTGGGTCACCCCCGAAGCCGAGCGCACCCGCCGCTATGACACCTACTTCTTTGTCGGCGCCCTACCGGAGGGGCAGCGGGCCGACGGCGACAACACCGAATCCGACCGCGCGGGCTGGACGACCCCGCAGGCCGCCATCGACGACTTCTGTGCCGGCCGCTGTTTCCTGCTGCCGCCGACGTGGACCCAGCTGGATTCGCTGGCCGGACGGACCGTCGCGGAAGTGCTGGCCGTCGAGCGGCAGATCGTGCCGGTGCAGCCGCACCTCGAGATCCAGGGCGACAACTGGGTGTTCGAGTTCTTCGACTCCGACCGCTACCACCAGGCACGCGAAGCCGGCGGGATGGGGTGGCGGCATTGAGCGAGTTCGTCAGCACGGTGGTCAGCGACGGCACACGGGATGCCGGCCTGGCGATGCTGCTGCTGTCGCGGCCACCGATGAACGCGATGACCCGCCAGGTCTACCGGGAGATCGTGGCCGCGGCCGCCGAGCTGGGGGAGCGCGACGACGTGGCCGCGGTCATCCTGTTCGGTGGCCACGAGATTTTCTCCGCCGGCGACGATATGCCCGAGCTGCGGACGCTGAGCGCGCCGGAGGCCGAGACCGCGGCCCGGGCGCGCCAGCAAGCTATCGATGCCGTGGCGGGCATCCCCAAGCCGACCGTGGCCGCGATCACCGGATACGCGTTGGGCGCCGGGCTCACGCTGGCCCTGGCCGCCGATTGGCGCGTCAGCGGCGACAACGTGAAGTTCGGCGCGACCGAGATCCTGGCCGGCCTGATCCCCGGCGGCGACGGCATGGTCCGCCTCACCCATGCGGCCGGGGCGAGCAAGGCCAAGGAGCTGGTGTTCAGCGGCCGGTTCTTCGACGCCGAGGAGGCGCTGGAGCTGGGCCTGATCGACGAGATGGTGGCCCCTGACGACGTGTACGACGCCGCCGCGGGGTGGGCACGCCGCTTCCTCGACGGCCCGCGACACGCGCTGGCCGCCGCCAAGGCCGGCATCAACGACGTGTTCGAGCTGGGTCCCGCCGACCGGGACGCCGCCGAGCGGCGTCGTTACGTCGACGTATTTGCCGCTGGTCAGACCGGTGAGGCGGACTCAGAATCCGGCGCCCGTTAGGCTGCCCTGCATGACGACGAGTTCGACCGATGCCGTTCCCAACCCGCATGCCACGGCCGAGGAGGTGGAGGCGGCCCGGCATGACAGCAAGCTGGCCCAGGTGCTCTACCACGACTGGGAAGCCGAGTCATACGACGAGAAGTGGTCGATCTCTTACGACCAGCGCTGTGTGGACTACGCCCGGGACTGCTTCGACGCCATCGTTCCCGACCAGGTGCTGCGCGAGCTACCCTACGATCGGGCGCTCGAATTAGGCTGCGGCACCGGGTTTTTCCTGCTCAACCTGATCCAGTCCGGGGTGGCCCGGCGCGGGTCGGTCACCGACCTGTCGCCCGGGATGGTCAAGGTCGCCACCCGAAACGGGCAGTCGCTGGGGCTGGACATCGACGGCCGGGTCGCCGACGCGGAGGGAATCCCCTATGCGGACAACACCTTCGACCTGGTGGTCGGCCACGCCGTGCTGCACCACATCCCCGACGTCGAGCTTGCGCTGCGAGAGGTCGTTCGGGTGCTGCGGCCGGCCGGGCGGTTCGTGTTCGCCGGGGAGCCGACCACCGTCGGCGACACCTACGCCCGCACGTTGTCCACGTTCACCTGGCGCGTCGCGACCAACGTCACCAGGTTGCCGGGTCTGGACGGCTGGCGGCGGCCGCAGGCCGAACTCGATGAATCCTCGCGCGCCGCGGCGCTCGAGGCCGTCGTCGACCTGCACACCTTCACGCCGGGCGACCTGGAGCGGCTCGCCGGCAACGCTGGCGCGGCCGAAGTGCAAACGGCCACCGTGGAATTCACCGCCGCGATGCTGGGCTGGCCGCTGCGCACGTTCGAATGCGCGGTGCCGCCCGAGCGGCTCGGCTGGGGCTGGGCGCACTTCGCGTTCAACAGCTGGAAGGCGCTGAGTTGGCTGGACGCCAACGTGTGGCGGCACCTTGCGCCGAAGGGCTGGTTCTACAACGTGATGATCACCGGGGTCAAACCCTCCTGAGTGGCGGCCTCACGTTCGGCGCCGAGGACGTCCGTTATCTGCGGTCGGAATCGGGGGCCGCGGCGCTGGCAGCGGTCGCCGAGCTCGAGCTGACCGATGCCACCCGGGTGGCCGATGTCGGCGCGGCGCGGGCCCGGTTCAGTGAGCGGGCAGCGGTATTGGTGGAGACGACGTTGCTGCGCCGGCGCGCCGCCGAGAAACTCGGCGGGCTGAGCGCCGACATCCCGGTGTCGAACTGGCTCTTCACCGACGAGGCGCTGCAGCAAGCCACCGCGGCCCCGGTGGCGCTGCACCGCGCAAGGCGGCTGGCCGAGGCGGGAGTCATGGTGCACGACGCGACCTGTTCGATCGGCACCGAATTGGCGGCGCTGCGCTGCGTGGGGGTGGCAGCGGTGGGCAGCGACCTCGATCCGGTGCGGCTGGCGATGGCCCGGCACAACCTGGGGGAGGCCGCCCACCTCTGCCGCGCCGACGCGCTGGCTCCGGTGACCCGCGACGCCGCGGTGCTCGTGGACCCGGCGCGACGCCGTGGCGGGCGCCGCCGCTACCGTCTCGATGACTACCGTCCCGCCGTGGGCGCCTTGATCGACACCTACCAGGACCGTGACTGCATCGTAAAGTGCTCTCCTGGAATCGATTTCGGCGAAGTCGGCGAGCTCGGTTTCGCCGGCGAGATCGAGGTGACGTCCTATCGCGGCTCGGTGCGGGAAGCGTGCCTATGGTCGGCCGGACTGGCGCAGCGGGGCGTCCACCGGCGAGCCAGCGTCCTCGATCGCGGCGAACAGGTCACCGACGCGGACCCGGACGACTGCCCCGTGCGGTCGGCCGGGCGGTGGATCGTCGACCCCGACGGCGCGGTGGTCCGGGCCGGGCTGGTGCGCCACTACGGCGCGCGGCACGGGCTGTGGCAACTCGACCCCGACATCGCCTACCTGTCGGGGGATGAGCTGCCGTCAGCGGTCCGGGGCTTCGAGGTGCTCGAGCAGCTGGCATTCGACGAGCGACGGCTCCGCCAGGCGTTGTCGGCGCTGGACTGCGGGACGCTGGAGGTCCTGGTTCGCGGTGTGCGGGTGGACCCCGACGCGCTGCGGCGGCGGATGCGGCTGGGTGGCGGCCGGCCCCTGTCGGTGGTCATTACCCGCATCGGGTCACGGGCCGCCGCCCGCGTGACGGCCTTCATCTGCCGTCCCTCCCGATAGCGCCGGGTACGCTGGTGCGATAGCTCTGCCAGGCGCCCAGCCCCCGCCTACCCGGCAAGGACAACAAAGGAATGCGTTATCTGATCGCGGCCGTCGCGCTCGCATCGGCGGCCCTGTTGGGCTGGCCGGCGGCCGCAGCCCCACCGTCGTGTGCCAGCTTGGGCGGCACCATCGAGGACGGCCAGATGTGTCGCGTGCGCGCCACCGGCCCCACCTACACGCTCAACATGGCGTTCCCCACCGACTATCCCGACGAGCAAGCGCTGACCGACTACGTCACGCAAAACCGGGACGGTTTCGTCAACGTCGCACAGAGTTCCGGGTCGCGCGATCAGCTCTACCAGTTGGAGGCCACTACCGAGCAACACGCCTCCGGGCAGCCGCCGCATAACACCCGCAGCGTGGTGCTCAAGCTCTTCCAGGACCTCGGCGGATCGCACCCCTCCGTCTGGTACCAGGCGTTCAACTACAACCTCGGGACGAAGCAGCCCATCACGTTCGACAATCTGTTTGCGCCGGGCACCGCGCCGCTGGACGGCATCTTCCCGATCGTGCAGCGCGACCTGGAACGCCAAACCCCGTTGGGCGCAGCCATTCTGCCGTCGACGGGGCACGACCCGACGCACTACCAGAACTTCGCCATCACCGACGACCAGCTGATCTTCTACTTCGCGCCCGGTGAGATGCTGCCGGCGTTCGCCGGGGCGGTCCAGGCCCAGGTGCCCCGCAACGCCATCCCGCCGCTGGCGCTTTGACGCCTAAACGGGGCCGGCCTGCAACTCCATCGCCACGGCGCCGGACGCCAGTGCGGCCTGTGCCACGCAACCGATGACCGGGACGAAGAAGGCCCGCCTGCGGTGTACGAGGAGATACACCGCCACCACCAAGTCGAGGACCAGGACGGCGCCGCCGCCCCAGGTCGCCAGCATCATGGCCCGGTCGATCCAGGCCGGGTCGCCACACTTCACCGACCCACACGGGTCGGTGGCCATGACGAGCAGGCCGAGCAAGCCGAAAGTCGCTCCGAACAGGCAGCCATGGAGGATCAGCAGGACGAGGCTCGCGGCGAGGCCGGCCGGCCGGCTGCGCCGGACGCGGGGCGCGTCGTCGATTTCCACCCAACGATTATGGGCCGCGCACCGGCGCGGCTGAGGCTGGGTCAGTCCGGCGCGAAGCCGTACACCTGGCCGTCGCTGGTCGCGGCCACCACGCGGCGATCGGCGCCGACCGAGACCCCGACGGGATAGCCGGTCGCCGCGGGAAGCGGGTAACTGCCCTGGGTGTGGCCGGTGCCCGGCTCGAAGACCAGCAGCGACATGCCGGGTGCGCCGTTCGCGGCCGGGGCGCTGACGACCGTGTAGCCGACGCCGGCGCCGGCCAGGCTCGACGTCGACAGGGGGGCGACGTCGTCGCGGCGCCACGCCTGGTCGGCGTGATCGCCCGCGTCCTTGAACGCCACCAACCGGGTGTCGGGTCCGCCGCCGGAGACGATGAGGCCTTCCGGCGTGACCGCGGGCGGTGTCTGCGCCAGGAAACCCAGCGGCGCCGACCACTTCACTTTGCCGTCCGCGGCGTGCAGCGCCCACAGTCGTTGGTCGCGGCCGTTGACGTAGACGGTCGACCCGTCGGCGGACAGCACCGGGCTGGCGATGACGCCGGCGCCGACGGCGTCGCTGGCCCACTCCCGAGACAGCAGCGGCGTCTGCCCGGGGTGATACTTCAGCCCGACCAACCCCGCGGCCGCGGCGCCCGGCTGCCAGACACCCAGCACCGCCATCTGGCTGGCCGCCGAGAAGGCCGGCGCGGCGGCCACCGGGCAGCCCTGCCGGGCCGGCGCGCAATCGGCCAACCCGCGCGTCGCGTCGGTGGGATCGACGCCCTCCACCAGATCCATCGGGCTGCCGACCACCACGCCGCGGTGGGCCTCGAAAACCAGCACCTGGCCCAGGTGCGTCGCGACGAGCAGCTGCCCGTGCCCGATAAACCGCGGGGTCTGGGGCATTCCGATCACCGGCTGCCGCCACCGCGTCCACTGCGTCACGGGGAAGGAGAGGAACGCGCCGGGCTGGCCGACGTAGACGTTGTCGAACCCGTCGAGCAACGGGCCCGCAAAGCCGCCGCCCTGGAACAGCCGCACACACCAGCGCTGCCGGCCGTTGTCGTCGTTCTCCCATTCCATGAGCGAACATCCGGCCGGGGTCTGCGCGTTGAGGGCCAGATAGCCGCGCGCACTGAGCGCCGGGCCCGCCGCCAAGCTTCCTTTGACCGAACGCGTCCACCGCAATGACAGCTTGGTGGCGCCATTGGTGCCGGTGTAGCTGCTGTTGCCGGCGTCGCCGTACTGCGCGGGCCACCCGGCCGCCGGTGATGCCTCGACCCACGAGTCGGTGTTGGCGCACCCGCCGAGCCCGACCGTGATCCCCGCCGCCAGGAGCGCAGCTGACCAACGCCGAAGCCCGCGCGGGAGATGTCGGTCAAGCACCTCGATTCCCAGATCCTTCTTCCACGGCGTTCGGCATGAGCGGCGAGTGAATACAGGTGAGGGTAACCCGTGGCGACTCGGGTCTGGCGGATTGCCCGCGGTTCTGAGTCCGCCGGCCCGCGCGCTAGGCTCTCGGGCCATGACGACGATGTGGGGCGCGCCGCTTCACCGCCGCTGGCGTGGATCGAACCTACGGGATCCGCGCCAGGCCAAGTTCTTCACGATGGCCTCGCTGAAGTGGGTGCTGGCCAACCGCGCCTACACGCCCTGGTACCTGGTGCGGTATTGGCGGCTGCTGAAGTTCAAGCTCGCCAACCCGCACATCATCACCCGCGGCATGGTGTTTCTGGGCAAGGACGTGGAAATCCACGCGACGCCCGAACTGGCGCAGCTGGAGATCGGCCGGTGGGTGCACATCGGCGACAAGAACACCATCCGTGCGCACGAAGGCTCGCTGCGGTTCGGCGACAAGGTGGTGCTGGGCCGCGACAACGTCATCAACTCCTACCTCGACATCGAGATCGGCGACTCGGTTCTGATGGCCGACTGGTGCTACGTCTGCGACTTCGACCACCGCATGGACAACATCAACCTGCCGATCAAGGACCAGGGCATCGTCAAGTCCCCGGTGCGGATCGGGCCGGACACCTGGGTGGGGGTGAAGGTGACGGTGCTGCGCGGCACGGCCGTCGGCCGCGGCTGCGTGCTGGGGTCGCACGCGGTGGTCCGCGGTGTGGTCCCCGACTTCTCGATCGCGGTCGGTGCGCCGGCCAAAGTGGTCAAGAATCGCCAGCTCGCCTGGGAGAGCTCGGCCGCCCAGCGCGCGGAACTGGGCGCCGCGCTGGCCGACATCGAACGCAAGAAGGCCGCCCACTAGGCCGATGGCGGTGACCCGCAGCGCCCGGCTTCGCCGCGCTTGCGATCACCGCTAGGCCGATGGCGGTGACCCGCAGCGCCCGGCTTCGCCGCGCTTGCGATCACCGCTAGGCCGATGGCGGTGACCCGCAGCGCCCGGCTTCGCCGCGCTCGCGATCACCGCTAGGCCGGTTCCGGGTGGTCGTCAACCTTGAAGTCGAAGTTGACGTCGCCGGCGTCGACGCTGGTGACGGTGACGTTAATCCCGTATTTGTCGCTGCCGTCGACGAGCTGACACCGTAGCGTCGCGCCCTGGACCCCCTTGAGGTTGTCGGGGCACGTCACGGAATCGGGTTTCTTACCCACCTGCTGGGTCAACTTGGTGCTGATGATGCTGGCGACCTGGTTCTTGTCGACGGTTTCCACCATGTCGAACTTGACGTCATTGCCGTTCACGCTGGTCACGGTGACGTTGACGTTGAAGGTCTGATTCTTGACCTTCATCTCGCAGTTGAGTTGCGCCCCAACTTTGGCCGGCAGGTCGTTCGGGCAGGTCACCGACTCGGGCTTGTTGCCCGCGGCGTCGGTCATCTTGGAGGTGATCTGGCCGGCGACGTCGCCCTTGCTGACCGCGTGCGACGAGCCCACGGAAAACGAACAGGCGTTGACGCCGGCCAGCAATCCCGCGGCCGCACCGGAGGCCAGCAACGTCCGAACGAGCATGTGCGTCATTAATGCCTCCCGGGTGGCTCGACAACTGCGAATCGGCTGATGATTGCATGCCGCCCAGCTTCGGGTCGGCGATTTAGCAAACATTCACGCAAGCGAAAATTCGTTGCGGAGCCAGCTGCGTCCGACCCATGTGTCAGATGCGCTGGTAGCGCCGCAGCGCCTCGGTGCGCTCGGCGCCGTGGTCGACGATCGGGGCCGGATAGCCGGCAGGCCGTTCACCCTTGCGCAGGTGCGCATCGTCGACGGAGCGCAGCTCGGACACCCACCTCCGGATGTACGCCCCGGAGGGGTCGAACTTCTCGCCCTGGGTGGTCGGGTTGAACACCCGAAAGTACGGCGCGGCATCGGTACCGCAACCCGCACACCACTGCCACCCGTGCTGGTTGTTTGCCATGTCGCCGTCGACCAGCTGATCCAGGAACCACTCGGCACCCCACTGCCAGGGCAGGTGCAGGTCTTTGACCAAGAACGATGCGACGATCATGCGTACCCGGTTGTGCATGAAGCCGGTCTCACGCAATTGCCGCATCCCGGCGTCCACCAACGGGAATCCGGTTTCGCCGGCTTTCCAGGACTCGAAGCGGCGCTTCGCTTCGGCACCGGTGTCGGTACGGATGCCGTCGAACTGCCTGTTCCAGTTGCGCCAGGCGCTGGCCGGCCAGTGGTGCAGCACGTGGCCGTAGAAGTCGCGAAACGCCAACTCGCGCAGGTACGCCTGCGCCCCGCTGTGATGGAGGTCGAGGTCGGCGACCATGGTGCGCGGATGGATGCTGCCGAACTTCAGGTGCGCCGACATCCGGCTGGTGCCGTGCAGATCGGGCCGGTTACGTTGCTCGTCGTAGCGAGGTAACCCCTTGTCCAGGAACGACTTCCACTGCCTACCGGCCGCGGCTTCACCGGCGGCGACGTCGAGGGCGGCGCCGGGATCGGGGATCTCGGCTCGTTTGACCCGCAGCTGCGACGGATCGAGCCAGCGCGCGGACCCGGCGCTGGATTGCGCCGGTGCCCGCCAGCCGGACTCGCGCCATTGGCGCAGAAAAGGGGTGAACACCTGGTAGGGCGAGCCGTCTTTCTTGGTGACCCGGCCCGGTGAGACCAGGTACGGCGATCCCGTGGCCACCAGGGGAACGGAATCCAGTGCGGCACGGACCCGTTCGTCACGGCGCTTACCGTACGGCGCGAAATCTTCGGAGATGTGCACCGCCGATGCGCCGATCTCCTTGGCGAGCCTCGGGATCAGGTTGTCGGGCTGCCCACGGGTCACCAGCAGCCGGCCATCCAGGTCGTCACGCAGTTGTCGAAGCGAGTCGCCCAGGAACTGGAGTCGGCGCCGGCCGGAGGAAGCCTCGAGCCTCGGATCGAGCACGAAACACGCGAGCACCTCCCCGTCCTCGAGCGCGGCATTGAGCGCCGGATGGTCGCCCAACCGCAAGTCGCGACGAAACCATAAGAGCGTCGGCATGATTCGATGGTTTCCTCAGCGGTTGAGCCGCCAAACCCGGGTGGCCAGGACGGTCGCGAATGAACACCACAGCGGGTACGCCGACAGGGCCAGGCCGGCCCGCGGGTCGGCTTGCGCGGCCCTACGCGCGAGGTCGGCGCTGCTGGCCGTCAACACGGCGGCACCGGCCGCCGCCGCGCCGAGTTTGTGAAAGCGGAAGAAAAGCCAACTCCATCCGGCGTTGAGCACAAGGTTCACCCCGAGCGCCGCAGCGTAGCGGCGGGCCTTGTCCTGTTGTCCCGCCGCCCGAAACCGGTCGATGGTCACCGCGGAGGTGACCGCGATGTCGCCGTAGAGGGTGGTCCAGGCCACCGGGAAGGCGGCGCTGGGGGGCTGGTACGGGGGCTTGCGCAGCCGCGCATACCAGGCGGAAACGCCGTTGGGGCTCGCGATGCTTCCGGATCCGGCGGCGGCGGCGACGGCGAGGCTTGTCGCGGCCAGCGTTGAGGTTTTCACGTGGTGCTCCGTTCGTGTTGATTTTCGGCTTGTGCTGCAAGGGCTTTGGCGGGTTTCGGTTGGGCCGGCCACCAGATTCGGTCACCGACGAGGGCGAACAGCGCGGGGATGACCAGGGTGCGGACCACGAAGGTGTCCAGCAGGATGCCGAGGCCGACGATGATTCCCAGCTGGGTCAGCACGATCAACGGCAACACGCCGAGCACGCAGAAGACGGCGGCCAAAACGATTCCGGCACTGGTGATGACGCCACCCGTGGCCGACACCGCTGCGACCATGCCGGCGCGTGCGCCGCGGTGCGCGGACTCCTCGCGGGCGCGGGTGACCAGGAAGATGGTGTAGTCGACGCCGAGGGCGGCCAGGAACAGGAAGGCGAACAGCGGGGTGCTGTTGTCCAGCGCCGGGAATCCGAAGACGTGGCTGCTGGCCCAGCCGCCCATGCCCAGCGCGGCCAGCGCTCCAAGGATCGTCGCCGCCAGCAGTGCGGGCGGCGCGAGTGCGGAGCGTAGCAGCACATAGAGGACGGCCAGGATGACGGCCAGAATCGCCGGGATCAGCACGTGCCGGTCGTGGGTGGCCGCGTCGCGGACGTCGAGCGCCTGCGCATCGGCCCCGCCCACCAGCGCCGCGGGGCTGGCGGACTTCGTCGTATCACGCAGCGCCGCAACGATATCGAACGCACGATCGGAGGATGGCGGCGCATCGATCACCACCGACCACTTCGTCAACCCGGACGCGGAGCGGCCGGAATCGGTCGCCGAAACCACGCCCGGCGTGGCCCTGATGGCCCGCGGCACCTGCGAAATGGTGGGGGCGATGACCAGCGTGGGGTTGGCCAGGCCCGCCGGAAAATGGGCGGCCACAATGTCGTAACCCGACACCGAGTCCGCGTGGACCCGAAACTGCTCGGTCTGCGCCAGGCCGATGCGCGTGCCCAGCAGGCCGGTGGCGAGGGCCGCCAGACCGGCGATCGCGACCGCCGCGACAACGGCGGGACGCCGGTTCACCCAGTCCCCGATGCGGTGCCAGGCACCGGAATCCGCGGTCGGGGTGTCCCCTGGGTGAGGAATGAAGGGCCAGAACAATCGCCGGCCGCACAGCGCCAGCAGCGGGGGCAGTATCACCAGAGCCGACCCCGCGGCGACCACCAGCCCGCACGCCGCCAGCGCGCCGAGGCTGCGCGTGCTCGGGGTGGAGGCGAACAGCAGGGTGAGCAACGCCAGCACCACGGTGGCATTGCTGGCGACGATGGCCGGTCCGGCCATCCGCACGGCACGGCGCAAGGCCTCTCGATGTTCGCTTTGGTGCCTAAGCTCCTGCCGATACCGGGAGATCAGCAGCAGCGCGTAGTTGGTGCCGGCGCCGAACACCAGCACGCTGGTGATCCCGGACGTGGCGCCGTCAAAGCTCAGCCCGGCAACCGGCGCCACCGCGGTGCCCACCGCGGTCGCGACCCGGTCGGCGAACCCGACCACCAGCAGCGGCAACAGCCACAGCACCGGGGAGCGGTAGGTGGCGATCAGGAGCAGCGCCACCACCGACGCCGTCACCGCGAGCAGGGTGACGTTGGCGTTGGTGAACGCGCTGGCGATGTCGGCGCCGAAGGCCGGACCGCCGGTGACGTGGGCCTGCAGCTCCGCCGGCAGGCCGGTGGACGCGGCCTTGCGGAGGTTGGCGACCGCGCCGCTGAGCGCGAGGCCCGACAGGTCGGCGGGGACGGGCGCCATTGAAATGGCCGCCTTGCCGTCGGCCGACACCTGCGCCGGTGCCCCGCCGATGGCCCCGCCCGGCTGCGCGGCCCGCACGCGGTCGCGGGCCGCTTGGGCGGCGGTGACGTCGGCGGCGCCCAGCGCAGCGCCATCAGCGCGGCTCACCACCACGATCAGTGGGACGCGGTCCCCGCCGGGGAACTGGCGGGCCATGGCGTCGACCCTGGCCGAATCCGAGCCGGTCGGCACCGACAACGGCGCCTGCCCCGCCGCCGCGTTGGCGCCAACCACCGCCATGAAGCCGATGCCGAGCAGGACGGTGGCCAGCGCGAACAGCCACGAGCGCCGTCCCGTTACGGCTGCGGCCACGCCATCCCACACCACGTATCGAAGTCTTTCAGTATGTTAAACATTAATCAACTGAAATTACGCATCGTCACGCAATAGGGCGGCGGCACGCAAACAAGGGAGCACTATGGACATTATGGATGCCAGAGGCCGCAGGTTCGCCGCGCCGGGGTGCTGCCGTGACGGGTGACCACGGACCGATGACGAACCGCAAGCGGCGGCACATCGACGTGTGCCTCGGCGATCAGGTGAACTACGAGCACCTCAGTACCGGGTTGGATCGCTACCAATTGCCCTATAACGCCCTGACCCAAACCAGCCTCAGCGACATCGACCTGTCCGCCAAATTCTTCGGTGCGAACCTGCGGTCCCCGATTCTGATCGGTGCGATGACCGGTGGTGCCGAATTGTCGGGGACGATCAACCGGAATCTGGCCGCGGCCGCTCAACAACTCGGCATCGGGATGATGCTCGGGTCGCAGCGGATAATGCTGGACAGCGCGCTCGGCGAGCGCGCCGCGGCCAGTTTCACCGTTCGTGACGTGGCCCCGGATGTCTTGCTGTTCGGCAACATCGGCCTGGCCCAGCTGACAAAGGCCGCGGTGCCCGACCTTGCGAAGGCTCTCGAACGAGTGGGCGCCGACGCGCTTGCGGTGCATACGAATCCGTTGCAGGAAGCGATCCAGCGCAACGGTGACACCGATTTCTCCGGCTCGCTGGAGCGGCTGCGGATTGCGGCCGACGCGATGGACCGCCCGGTGCTGCTCAAGGAGGTCGGCCACGGGATCGGCGGCGCGGCCGCCGCGGAACTGGTTGGGGCCGAAGGGGACTTGCCGGTGTCCGGGATCGACGTCGCGGGCGCCGGCGGCACCTCGTGGTCGCGCGTCGAGCAGTTCGTCCGCTACGGCGAGCTGCGATACCCGCACCTGGCTGATTGGGGCATCCCGACGGCGAGGGCGATCGTCGAGGTGCGAGAGGTGCTGCCGGAGATTCCGCTGGTGGCTTCCGGCGGTATCCGCACCGGCATGGACGCGGCCAAGGCGATCGCGTTGGGCGCCGACGTCGTGGCGGTGGCTCGACCCCTGCTGCCGGCCGCGATCGATTCCACCTCGGCCGTTGTCGATTGGCTGCAGCCGTTCATCGACGAGCTTCGGGTCTGCCTGCACGGCTGCGGTGTCGCAAGCCTTTCGGGGTTGCGCGCTGTCGATCTCACGCCCACCTGGTAGGTGCCTGCGAGATGGCGGTGATACTTGCCTACGGGTCACCGGCCCTGGGGCACCTGCTGCCGGTCGGCGCACTGCTGGCCGAGCTCGCCGGCCGTGGTCACGAGGTTCACGCGCGCACCATGTCGGCCGGTGTCGCGACGATGCGCGCGGTCGGGGTGCACGCCGAGCCCGTCGCCCCCGACATCGAGACGATCGCCGGCGAGGATTGGCGGGCCCGAAATGCCCTGGAAGTGTTGAAGTCAACGATCGACGTGCTCTGCCGGCGCGCGGTGCTCGAAGTCGAGGACTTGCGGCGCGCCGTCGATGCGGTCCGGCCCGATGTGGTCATCGTGGACGCGAACTGCTGGGGGGCGACGTCGGCCGCGGACGCCGGAAATACTCCTTGGCTGGTGTTCTCGCCGTTCACGCCGTACCTGCGGTCCCGCGGGGTGCCGCCCTTCGGTCCGGGGCTGCGCCCGCTGCCGGGCATTCTCGGCGACATCCGGGACGCCTCGGTGCGACCGATCGTCCGGCATCTGTTCGACCGGCCAATGCTGCCGCGAGTCAACGCCATTCGTGCCGAGCTGGGGGTGTCGCCCGTCGCGTCGGTCGACGATTTCGTGCGGCGCGCGCCGCTGCTGCTGGCCGTCGGCGGCGACCCCTTCGAGTATCGGCATCCGGGGTGGGCCGGTTTGGTTCAACACATCGGCGCGTGCGTATTCGAGCCCGCGCAGAGCGCGACGCCGGACTGGATCGCTGCCATCGAGCGGCCGGTGGTGCTGGTGAACACGTCCTCGATCAAGCAGCCCGACGCCGCGCTGGGGCGGATCGCATTGCGGGCGCTGGCCGATGAGCCCGTCCATGTGGTGGCGACGTTTCCGGCGGGCATCCCCCCGGACCTGCCCCGCCCGCCGAACGCGACCGTGTGCCGATTCGTCCCACACGCGGCCGTGCTCGAGCGCGCCACCTGCGCCATCACGCACGGGGGGATGGGAACGACGCTGAAGGCCCTCGACCGCGGCGTACCCGTCTGCGTCGTGCCGTTCGCGCGGGACCAGGCCGAAGTCGCGCGGCGCGTCGAGGTCGCCCGCTGCGGTACCCGCCTGACCGCCAAGAACCTCACCCCGGCACGGCTGAGGGCGAAGGTTCGCGCGGCGATGACGATGGCGGATGGCGCGCGTCGAGTGGCCGCCGGGTTCGCCGCAACCGGAGGTGTGCAGCGCGGTGCCGACCTGATCGAGGATCGGGTGCTTGGCTCCGCGACCCAGCGGCCCGTGTTCTAGGCCGGGCGATCGGCGGTCTTACTCACCGCATGGCGCCGGCCCTTTGCCGGCGCGCGCTTCGCGTCGGTCGCCGACGGTTTGGATGCCGCTGGGGCCAGTTGCGATTCGAAGGTGGACATCGCCGCCATCATCGCCAGGAAAACGCGGTGTGCGGCGGTCAAATCGCGGTCGGGCACGTCGGCGAGGGCCGAGTGCAGCTCCGCACCGAGAGGGTTGAAGAACGAGCGGGCCAACGCCTTGCCCGATTCTTCGTAGCGGAGCAGCGTCTTGCGCCGGTCTATCGGATCGGGCTCGCGCCGGAGGTGGCCGGAGTCGATCATGCGGTCCACCAGGTAGGTGATTGCGGCGGGGGACACGTCCAGGCGCCGTCGCAACTGCGCCGGCGTCAACGGAGTTCCGTCGGTTTCGGCAACCATGATGTGCAGCAAGGCGTGTAGGTCGGTGCCGCCGACCTCGTTTTGGCGAGCGAAGTGCCGGCCTATGCGGTCCGATTGCGCTGTGAGTGCGCGCATGTCGGCCGACATCAACTTCTCGAGTTCGGCTCGGTCTAATCGCCGATCAGCGGCGCCGCGCTTGGTCACTTACCTGTGTCCTTCTGCAAAGATTCGCCGACTAGCGTATCGGCGACCGCCACGCGCGGCCCGCGAACCCCGGTAAGTGTCTCGCATTTGTACCCGATTGGTCGACGAATACGCGGACCCGAGCGGCTGCACCGTGTGGTCAGGACTTCGCCGGATGCTCATCGGGGGTGGCGGTATGAGCCGGATGCCCGGCCGTGCGCCCGGCGATCCTTCAGCTGTGCTTCGTGAACGTGCCGACGACCGTCGGTGAGCCGGCTTCGCACCAGGCGTTCGACTTCCTGGAAGCACCGGTAGTAGCCGTCGTCGTAATCGTCGACGACCTGAAAGCTCCAGCGACCCGGTAATACGTTGCGCCCGATCAGTTCGTGGCTGATGTGTTGCGCCAGATCCGAGTGGCCAAGGTCGTGCAATTGGGCGACCGCCGCGTCGAGTTGCAGGTCGGCGCGCCCGGTCAGCTGGTGAAACGAGTACAGGTCCCCCCAGGCCCGCTCGACCGTCTCCAGAGCCTCGGTCACTTTGCCGACCGCCTCCGCGACGGCGTCGCTCGTCCCGTTGTGACGCATGGTTTCCTCCCCGCCCGGTCGCTGGGGCATTCCCGCCGGGCTACGGGCCGGACCCCGGAACCCGGCTCAGTCAGTTCAGTGAGTTAACATTTAATTTACTGGAAGGATGTGGATACCGCCATCGCGGCTCACTCGTGAAGGCTTGCCGAGCAAGGGCTTTGCGCGCGCGCCCCGGCCCGGGAAATCAAAGCGGCCCGAGATCCTTCTTGGCGGTCCGACGTAGCTGGATCATCCGCGCGGCGCCGACCAGGACGGTCGTGGTCGCGCCGGCCACCGCGGCCAACAGGTAACCCACTCCCACCGGCAGGTTCCAGTGGAAGCCCAGGAAGTGGGCGGTTATCGGTTCGGTGTTCTGCGCGACAAAGATGAGCAGGACGATGAGGATCACCAGGCCGACGACCAGCGCCCACCACGCGGCCGCCAGCCGGGTGAAGGATCGAGATGACGGCTCGGCGGGAATGTGCGACTCAGTGCTCATGCTGGTGACTAGCCCCCGGCGCGGTAAGCCAAACACGTTGGGAGCCTCGAATTGGTCTCGTGCCCTGCCGTTTAGTCCGCCGGGTCTGGGGTAATTGGCGTGCGATGACTCTGAAAGAGATGCGGCAGCGTGTTTGGCGCGGTCGGCGCAAGGTCATGCGTTTGCAGCGAGACGTGTGGCTTGCGCAGTTGGCCCTCTGGCCCACCCTGATCCTGTCGGTCGTGGCGCTGTCGGTTGCCGCTTGGGCGTGGTGGCAACGCAGGTCGCGTCGGCCGCGGCCCGCTGAGGTGCCGCCGGTCACGGACTCGTCGGGGGCCGGCACGCGGCGGGCACCGGTGGGCCTCGGCGGCTGACGCGTCTCGCGTATGCGGCCCAGGACACGGCGGCCAACAGAAACGCGAATGTCTGCGCGACGCCGACGCGTCCGGACGGGACGACAAGCCCCGCAACGTAACGGTCGACGAATCCCGTGCTGGGTAAGGGATCCATGTCGGCGCGACGGCGCGCCCACGATTCCAGTGCCGTCAATGGGCAGGGCAGCTTGAGCGCGATGACGGCGGCGCCCCACGCGACGGCCGCCCGGTGCAGCACGATGGTGCGCGGCCAGCGCAGGGCGAGAAAGCCGCCGGCCGGTACGTAGGCCAGGTAGGCGAGGTGCGCGCCAACCGTCACGACGACCGCGGCGACGTAACCTTTCCGCACGGCCGAGCCGTCAGCCGAGGCCGGCACGCACCTGGTAGCGGCGCTCGGCGTAGGCGAGATCGTCGCGCCAGAGTCTGTTGGCCGCCAGGCGCATGAGCGGTGTGATCAGTGGCGCGGCCCGAGTGGCCCGCTTGAACCCGGGCCGGTCCGAATGCGCGATGGTAGCTTCCAGCACGGCGGTGCGAGGATGACCGTCGGGGCCTGAACCGATTGGCGTGGCGTGGGTTTCGACGGTGCTGCCGGTTCCCTCGCCGTCCACGATGCGCATCACGATGGTGCGTGCCTCCGGGCAGCTGAATTCCGCGACGACGGGAACGCCGAAGCGGCCCATCCGGAAAGTCACCGCCACCAAGAAGCGATCGACGTCTTCGGTTGGCGTGGTGAGCACTTCGAGCCGGGTGAAGGAGTAGGGGTGAAACCATGCGCCGTGCCAGGGGTCAAGGCGATTGGCGATGATGTCGGCAGGCTCGCACACCCCCGCCATGCGGGCGACGGCGGCCACGGTGTCACCGGCCGGTCGGGCCGGAATCACCGGCTGCTCCGAAGGGACCTCCCCGCCCACTTTGTCGAGCCGCACCCACACCAGGGTGCCGTCGTCGTGGCTGGGCAATGGGCTCCAGCCGAAGTCCCGCGAATGACCGTCCAGGGTCAGCCCGTGCCATCGGCAGATCAGGGTGCCGCCGCGCACGGTTCCGGTGGCCAGATCGGCGCCCAGATGCGGGCAACTGCGGGGACCCACGCAAAGCCGGTGTTCCTCGTCGCGCCAGGCGACCACGTCCACACCGGCGACACGCGTGCCGAATGGCCGCCCGGTGCGCACGTCAGCGCTGCCGGCGAACGCGAACCAGTTCCCGGTGGGCTTTTGCTGGGCACGTTTGAGCGCGCCTTCGATGATGGCGGGTTGTGCGTCGCGGTGGGTCGGGCGTTGGTCGGCCCACGATATGCGCGGAAGCACCTGCAGGGGCCAGTGTTTGGGCCGTGCGGCCGGCCTCAGGTGTCGCAGCTGTGCGCGGATGTTCATCGTTGAGCAGGTCCTTCGCGGGTGGCGAGCCATCGCAACAGGGATGACCGGCCTCGGGTGGGTACGGTGACCAACGGGTGCCCGGCCAGTCCCCATCTTCTCAGCAAATGGTTGGCGGCGCACCAACCCGTGGTGGCGGCGCGCTCCATGAGTGCCACGGGCAAGTCGATGCGCACGGCATCGCCTGCCAACAGCAGACCGGGCTGCGGTGTGACGACTGCGGGTCGGTGCGCGTAGGACCCGGGCGGAAACAGCGGGCAATCGCTGCGATGCAGCAATCGCTCGGAAACGATCTGCGCCGCCGCGGTTTCCGGATACACCTTGTGTAGCTGGCGCAGCGCGGCGTCGCGCGACGGCGTGGCGTCGAGGGCGTAGGAGTGCAATTCGACGACGGATCCGCGGTGCGCGCGTGACCACTCGGCGGCTTCACATTCGTAGCGCTCCAACACGCTGATGTTGTCCAGCGGCTCGTGGCCGGCCGTGCCCAGAAACGCCGGCCGCCGGGCGTCGACGGGACGATCCAGCCACAGTCGATGCACGGCGAACGGCGGCGCGGTGCGCAGCAGCGCGATCTGTGCGCGCCAGCCGTCGGTGGCCAGGCCGCTCGAAGCGGCGACGACGCGTTGCAAACCGGCCACGTCGGTGGCCAGCACCACGGCATCCGCCTCCACCTCGTCACCCGAATCGGTGTGCACCAGAAACGATTGCGACGGCCCCGTGCCGATGTGCGAGGCGCCGGTGCCGAGCCGGAAGCGCACGCCTCGCGCCTCGAGGTAACCCCGTAGCGGGTGCCAGAGGGCGCTGTCGAAGTTAGACGTGGGAACGTCGAAGATGAGGCCTTCGGACGACCCGAGGAAGTAGATGTGGAACATGGTCGCCAACTCGGCCGCGGACAGCTTCGAGGGGTCGGCGAAGAAGCTGCGGGAGAACACTTCGAACGCCAGATGCCTTGCGGCCTGTGGGAATCGGATGCCCTTCAGGAACGTCGCGGCATCGAAGTGGTCGAGACGCTCATAGATTCCGGGCACCGACACCGCGGCCAACGGCGCGGCCGAGCGGGCGTCGATCTGAAGGAAGTCGCGGAGCCGGAACGTCGGGCTGCGCGCGGCGAAGGCCACGGCGTTCCACGGCGGGGTGCGCGGCAGCCCCCGGAAGGTGTCGCGCCGGCCCGCACCGTCGATGAGCGGATAGTCCTCGACGGGCATGAGCATCCGCAAGTGCGGGTCGATGCGCCTCAGCAGGGCCCGCAGGTTGTAGTACTGCCGGAAGAACGCGTGGAAGCCGCGATTCATCGCGAGGTCGGCCCCGTCTCGGTGCTCCGTCCAGCCGCCAACCCGGCCGCCAAGATAGTGTTCGCGCTCGATCACCTCGACGGCGACACCCCGCTCGGCCAGCCCGGTGGCGGCGGTCAGGCCCGCGATACCGCCGCCCACGACGACCGCCCGGGGCCGCGACGGCAGCTGGCCGGCATCCGGCAATCCGGTTGCCGCGGGAAGTGTTTCGCGTCGGCGATCGGTGGGGCGACCGGTACGGCGACCGGTTACTGGGGCCGTCATGGCGCGTCCGCCAGGAACGTGTGCACGATGTTGGCCTCCCAGCCGGGCATCGTCTCGCTGTGCACCGCGGTGAAGCCCGCGTCGGTAAGGCGGGCCCGGAATCGTGCTGCGCCGTCGAAGTCGAGGACGCTGCGCCACAGATAGCGGTAGAGCGCCGTGTCACGCGTGCGCCACCACCCGGCGGGAATGATGATGCCCCAGCACACGGCGTGCCAGATGAGGGTGGCGGCGGGGGAGTCGCGCACCGAGTATTCGTGCACCGCCAGGGTGGCGCCGGGTCGCAGCAGCATTCGGAGTTTCCGCAACTGGTCGTCCCGGTCGGCGAGATTACGGATCAGGTAGGCGGCCAGGATGCCGTCGAACGGTCCGGTGACGCCGTGCTCCGCCAGTCGCTCGACGGGAGTGTGCACGAACCGCACCGATGGCGGCCAGTCTTTGGCGGCCGCCGCGTCGAGCATTCCCCGCGACGCGTCGACGGCGACGATGTCGGCCTGCGGGGCGACGGCCAACAGCGCGGCCGTCGACGCGCCGGTGCCGCACCCGGCATCGAGCAGGCGTAAGCCCTTGCCGCGGTCGCGGATTCGCATGCGGCGCGCGGAGAGGAGCAGTTGCTGGTGGTAGCCGGGGCTGGCGCCCACCAGCCGGTCGTAGGCCGTGGCTCCCGCGTCGAACGCGGCCGACAGCTGGCCAGGGGTGGGACCGGCTTCACCGACGCGCACGTTGGCGTTCCCATCCCAGCAGCACCGCGGTGGCCAGCGCGAAGCCGAACAGGAAATCCTCGACCGGAATGTCGAACGGGAAGCGCAGGCCGGTGATTTGGCGAGGGTCGTAGCTGACGATGGGCGCGCTGAGCTTGGTCAGCCAGCCATCGACCGGGATCTGGAACCCGAGAACGATCAACATCGACAGCCAGTACGCCGGGCGCCGGAAGAGGCCGGTGCGCAATACCGCCAATTCCAGTGTGCCGACGGTCAATACGGCTGCCACGGCCGGCACGGTGTAACCCAGGCCGGTCATCGGCGGTTGACCCTTTCCAGGATGGTGCTCACCGCGTTGTAGGTCAGCAGCGCACATATCGGGATGACGATGAAGAACAGCACTTCTTCGATCGGCACCCGGAACGGGATGCTCAGGCCGGTGACGTAGGCGCTGTTGTACGTCCACGCGTGCGCGGCGATGGCGATCTCATCCCAGAGCAGGAATACCGCGGCCACGGGGAAGATCGCCTTCGCGAGCCGTCGCCACTGCCGGTAGACGCCGGGACCGAACGCCTCCAGCGGCGCTGTGATCGCCAGGCATGCGGCCAAGACCAAGAGATATTGCCAGCGATCGGTCATGCGGCCCCCGGGGGATCCGAAACACCGGGCGAACTATTGCGCGCCCGCCACGACCGTATCAGCCCTGCGGCGGCGACCTGCAGTCGTCGGGCTCCGCCGACCGTGGCCCGGTGATTGAACACCGCGAAGCCGCTTTCTTCGATGCGGTCCAGGATCTCCGAGTACAGAGTCGCCGCGGTCGCCACGCACGGTTGTGAGCGCGGGCTGAGCATGGCGATGCCGTCAGCAGCGAAACGATAAGTCTGCCTGGTGATCTCGTGCTGAGCGGCCAGCGCCTCTCGCACCCGCGGGTCGGTGCGGTGGTGCTGGTGGCACCAGGTCAACAGCTCGCGATCCACCCCGTGTGCGGCGAGTTCGTCGGCCGGCAGGTAGACCCGTTGCCGAAGCAAGTCTTCGTCGACATCGCGCAGGAAGTTGGTGAGTTGAAACGCCCTGCCCAGGGCCGCGGCGTAGGGTGCGGCCTCCTCGACCGGCACCACGGTTCCCAGCACCGGAAGCACTTGCAACCCAATGGCTTCGGCGGATCCGCGCATGTAGAGGTTGAGCGCCTTGCGGTCGGGATAGTCGGTGACTGTGAGATCCATCCGCATCGACGCCAGGAAGTCATCGAACAACTCGGTGCCGATCCGGTACCGGCGCGCGGTGTGGGTGACAGCCGCCAGCACGGGGTCGTCGGGGTGATCCCCGCCGGCAAAGAACCGGTCGGCCAATTGCTGCAGCCTCATGCCGCGAATGTCGGTGCGCAGCCGGGGATCCAGGTCGTCGAGGATGTCGTCGGCGTAGCGCGCGAAACCGTAGAGGGCGTGCACCGCCGGCCGTTGGTCGGGCGCCAGTAGCCGGGTGGCCAAGAAGAAGGTGCGGCCGTGTGCGGCGTTGAGTTCACGGCAACGCCGATACCCCTCGCGCAGGCCCGGATCGTCGATTCCGGCCGCGGCCAACTCGCTGCGGATCATGTCAGCCCGGCTCTCATGTCGTGGTGCGTCGCGTTCCCGTTGGCTCGGCCGGTACTGGGGCCCGTGATGCGGTCGGCGGCGAGCCGGCCCGAGATCAGCGTGGTGGGGACACCAACGCCGGGCACCGTTGACGACCCGGCGAGCACCGCGTTGTCGACGCCACGCACGATATTGGCGGGCCGGAACGGGCCCGTCTGCCCGAAGGTGTGGGCCAGTGCGAAGGGGCTGCCCGCGGCCATGCCCTGGCGCGCCCAGTCGGCGGGCGTGACGATGTCCAATACCGTTGCGTTGTCACCTAAACCGGGCAGTAGCCGCGCCGCGACGTGGTCGATGAGGTTGTCGACGTACGAAGCGCCGACGCTGGCCCAGTCGATGTCCGCGCGATCCAGGTTTGGCGCCGGAGCGAGCACGTACAGCAGGTCGTGCCCGTCCGGGGCGAGCGCGGGGTCGCTCGCCGTGGGGCGGGTGACCAGCAAGGACGGGTCCCGCATCAGTTGTCCATCACGGATGATGTCGGTGAAGGTCTGGTCCCAGGAATCACCGAAGAGGATGGTGTGATGCGCCGTATCGGACGCGACGCGGCGACAGCCCAGGTGAGCGACGACCGCCGACGGCGCCGGTCGTAGCCGCACCGGGCGACGCGGTGTGCGGCCCAACAATTCATAGGTCTGCGGCAGCTCGGTGGTCAGCACCACCGCGTCGCAGGCGATGGGGTCCATGCGATCCGTTCGCACGGCACTGACCCGCCCGCCGAGGCGGTCGAGCCCGATAACCGTCGCGTCGTAACAGAATTGAACCCCGGCGTCGGCGGCCGCCGCGGCCAGCGCGTCGGGTAGCGCGCGAACGCCGCCGCGCGGGAAGAACACGCCCGCGATGGTATCCATATAGGCGATGACCGCGTACACGGCCAGAGCGTTTCGCGGCGCCACGCCGGCGTAGAGCGATTGAAACGTGAAGACGCGCTGCAGCCGGGGGTCGCTGAGGTGGCGCTTGACCATGCGATCCCACTTCCGGAATCCGCCGATCGCGGCCAAGCGTGCCAATTGCGGTGTGAGCAGCGACAGCGGCGAATCGAAATTGGCGGCGATGAACCCGTCGAATTCGATCCGGTACAACCGCTTCAGCCACTCGCGCAGCCGCCGGTAGCCCGCTGCCTGCCCGAAGCCAGCGAACTCTGCAATGGCGGTTGCCATCCGGTCCGGATCGGTGTGCACGTCGAGCGCGCTGCCGTCGGCGAACACCGCCCGGTAGGCCGGATCAAGCGGCAGCAGCTCCAGCCGGCCCGATCGGCTCTGGCCCGCAGCCGCGAAAGTCTCGTCGATGATGTCCGGCATCGTCAGCACCGTCGGCCCGGTGTCGATGCGATAGCCGTCGATGTCGAGCCGCCCGGCACGTCCGCCCGGCCATGGCTGGCGCTCGACCACGGTGACCGCGCGCCCCCGGCCGGCCAGGTGCAGCGCCGCGGACAGTCCCGCGAGTCCGGCGCCGATCACCACCACGTGCTCGCTGTGTCCTTTGACGGTCCGCATGTCAGCATGCTCCCAAACTCGCGGCACTCATTCGGCACGATCCGTACAGGCGGCCGCCATTTCGGCCAGCGCGGCGCGGACGGGCTCGTCGATCGAGGTGTCGCCAAGGTGTTCGCGCGCGGATGCGACGCGGTCGCTGATCATCTGCTCGATCATCTGGACGGCCCCGGTCGCGATGATCAACGCTTTGCACCGGTCGAGCGCATCGTCGTCGAGGACATGGCCGTTCATCAGTTCCATCAGTTCGGCGCGGGTCGGCGGATCGGCCAGCTGGTGGGCGGTCACCACGACGCTAGTTGCCTTGCGTTCCAGCAGATCTCCGGCACACGGCTTGCCCGTGGTCGCCGGCGAGCCGAAGACACCGAGCACGTCGTCGCGAAGCTGGAAAGCTTCTCCGACGGCGGACCCATACCGGCCGAGCTGTGTCATTGTCCGATCGTCGCAACCCGCCATCGCCGCGCCGATTTCCAACGGCCGCCGGACGGTGTAGTTGCCCGACTTGCGCCGCGCCACCTCCAGCACGGCCTCCAGCGGGGGCATGTGCCGGACATCGCTCGTCAGATCCGCGAATTGCCCCACCGCCAGCTCGGTACGCATTGTGTCGTAGCGGGGCCAGGCTTGCTGCAAGCGCCGGGGTTCGAGACCGCTCTCGCGCAGCATCTGCTCAGACCAGATCAGGCATAAGTCGCCCAGCAGGATGGCAGCCGACTCGCCGAACCGCCGTGACGAGCCGGATAACCCGCGCTCGCGATGCCATTGGGCGAATTGGAGGTGCGCCGACGGACGGCCCCGCCGCTGCGTCGAACCGTCCATGACGTCGTCTTGCAGCAGCGCAAACGCGTGCAGCAACTCAAAACTGGCCGCCGCCCGCAACGCCGCCCGGCCGGGCGCGGCACCGCAGAGCCAGCCTAAGTACACGAAGGTCGACCGCAGGCACTTGCCACCGGAGGCGAACGCCATCAGGATGTCGCCGGCGGCGTCGACGTGCGTGTCGGCCAACTCGGAGCGTCGCGGGCCGACGAAGTCGGCGATGTGGGCGAGGACTCCGAGCCGCACGCTGGAGCGCCACCCGGGGAAGTGTGCTGGGCCGCACCATTCCGCGGGAGTTGACGGCGACTCGGTGTCGGGTGTCAACGACAAACCACCCATCTTGGCCATGCGCTCCCTCCAGAACGGCTTGGCATTCCCCAGGTTAGGACGGTTGCAAACACGGTGGGCATAACCGCTGCTCGGCGCCATAAAACGGTCACGCCGTTGCCGCTGACTCGCCCCGCTCAGTCCGTGGGGAACCTCGGTCGAATTGCCATTATATTCACTAACTGAAACATTAACTTACTTAAGTTCATCGTTTTTCGCCAGTCCCGGGGGCGGGCTCGGGAAGACGGCGTCGCCACCGCGTCGCGCCGGCCCTGGGGCCCCGGCGTCGCAACACATGTATTTGAGCAACTTAATCATTAACTAAGTGAAATGTCCGGTTGTTCGGGGATATGCTGTGCCCATCGTTATGGACGCTGATGAGCAGCCCTGGCGCCGCGACGCGCTGGAGTCACTGATCTCGGCCGATCTGCGGGAGGTCGCAGCCGAATCGGAGCAGATCGGCCGGCAATTCGCCGTGTCACATCACTTGCGGCCCAATGACTTCCGTGCACTGATGTACATCCTGGTGGCAGAAATCGCGGGTCGGCCGATGACTTCGGGTGACCTCAGCCAGCGGATGGGGCTGTCCGGTTCGGCCATCACCTACCTGGTGGATCGGTTGATCGATTCCGGCCACCTTCGCCGTGATTCACATCCTGACGATCGCCGCAAGGTCATCCTGCGGCACGGCGAATCCGGCCTGGCCACCGCCCGGTCCTTCTTCGGTCCGCTGGGTGCCCACACTCGGGTCGCCCTCGAGGAGCTGCCCGACGCCGACTTGATGGCCGCGCATCGGGCGCTCGGCGCCCTGATCGAGGCGATGCAACGATTTCAGGGGGAATTGGAAAGCCCCCGCCATTGACCGGCGACTCCGGCATGGGTACCGCGTTGACTTCTGGCCTGGATTTGGGCGGTTTGGCGGGTTTTCCGGCGGGTATCCGCGTAGCGTGTCCGACAGAATCCCTCGGGCGGACGTGAGGGGTGGTGCGGCCCAATGGAAGCGGTCAACTGCCGGCGCGGTCATCTGGCGATCGCGTTCGCGTTTGCGGTGATGGCGGCCTGCCCGAGCCGCGCGAGCGCCGACCCGGGCATCACGGTGTTTCCCGGTATGGAGATTCGTCAGGGCGGCACGGTTTGCATGGTGGGCCTGGTGGAGCCTCGGTTGCGGGTCGCGATAACGAGCGGTCAATGCGGGACCGGGGAGTCGGGCGTCACCGACCGTGACGGACACCCGGTGGGGACGGTGGTGCTCGCCCGCCGCCAGGCGGCCGACGACGCCGCGGCGAATGACGCGACGCTGCCCGTCGAATACGAAGTCATTGCCCTTGGCGCCACCGTGACGGCCTCGGACGTGCTGCCGACGGGCCGGCCACTGAAGTCGGCGCCCGGCGCGCGCGTGCAGCCGGGCCTGCCGGTGTGCCAATTCCGCCGAGCGGTCGGCCAGCTCTGCGGCTCGATCAGTTCGGTGAGCAACGACCGTTTCATCGTTGCCGGCGTGGCCGTGGACAGTCGCGACGTCGGCGGGCCGGTTTATACCCTGACCGACGACAACGGGGCCGTGATCGTGGGGTTGTTCGAGGGCTTGTGGGGATCGGTACCCGAGATGGAGTCGTGGCAGGCGGTGATGCAGCAGGTCTACCTCGATGGCCGCGCGCAGAACCAGCAGCAACAACCACCCGGGGAAGCGCGCATGATCGGACGGCGGTGACCGCCGCGGCGCGCCCGCGGGTAGATGTTCTGCTCAGCCGTCGCGCCCGAGCAGGTGGCGCAGCGCCTGATCGAGATCGGGTTGGCGGAACCGGTGCCCGACCGCGGTGAGCTTGCGCGGAACTACCCGCTGGCTGGCGCACGCGAGTTCGCGTGCGCCCTGCTTACCGAGCAGGACCCGAGGCCCCAGCGAGGGCACCGGTAACACCGCGGGCCGGTGCACGACGTGGGCCAAGGTGGCGGTGTACTCGCTGTTGCGAACGGGTTGGGGGGCAACGGCATTCACGGGCCCGGCCAGCCTCTGGTCCCACAGTGCGCGGTGGTAGATGTCGACCAGGTCGTCGATTCCGATCCACGAGAGCCATTGCCTGCCATCGCCGAGCCGGCCTCCCAACCCGGCACTGAACAACGGACGCATCAGCTTCAGCGTGCCGCCGCGCGGCGATTGCACGATGCCGGTGCGCACCTGTAGCACCCGCACGCCGGCCTGCTCCGCGGGCGCCGTCGCCGCCTCCCAGTCGGCCACTACGGAGGCGAGGAATCCGTCGCCGCGGTCGTCGTCCTCGGTGAGGATGTCATCGCCGCGGTCGTATCCGTAGTATCCGATCGCCGAAGCCGAGACGAGCACCGCCGGCCGGGCCGAGCTGCGGCCCAGCGCTTCGGCCAGGCGGCGCGTCGGGCCGATCCTGCTGTCGCGGATCGCATCTCGATGCTTCCCGGTGAACCGGCCGGCGATCGAGGCGCCCGCCAAATGGATGACCGCATCCACCCCGTCGAACAGTCCCGGATC
Source organism: uncultured Actinomycetota bacterium (assembly GCA_963820045.1). GTDB lineage: Bacteria > Actinomycetota > Actinomycetes > Mycobacteriales > Mycobacteriaceae > Mycobacterium. The sequence goes on along the minus strand of CAWFYN010000002.1, from coordinate 627,124 downwards.
CGGATCGTCGGGATTCCATTCGCGTTCGTCGTCGTCGCCGAGCGACGTACGACGGACCAACCGGATGACCCGATGGCCGCCGGTGCTCAGAAACGCCGTCAACGCCGAACCCACCAGCCCCGACGATCCGGTGACCGCGACCGTCGCCGCCGCCAGTCCGTTCTCGCCGGCAAGCCGGTGCGCGGCCAGATCGTCGGACAGCTGACGGTGCCGGTAGGTGAACATGGGCCGCAGCAGTGACCCGGGCACCGGCGTGTCCACCCGGTCGATGACCCTGGTGCGGCCTTGGCCGAGGTCTTCGAAGTCGTGGGTGTGCCGCCAGCGCACCGCGGTTCGGGCCGGCAGCGCGGCCAGGCCGCCGCCACCGATGGCGTCGACGAAGCGCCGCGGCGGGTCGTAACCGTCGGGTTGGTGGACGGCGACCCAGCGCAGTCCGCCGGGCAGCGCCAGCGTCGCCCGCCCGTCCTTGAGCGAGGCGGCCTCGGTGACCAGCCGCATGGGCTGCCACGGCGGCGAGAGTCGGGCGAACGCGCCCGGTCTGGCATGCCAGGCAAAGACGTCGGCGATCGGCGCGTCGACCACGCTCGAATATTCCAGCCCCATACTGCAGGTTAGCGGTTCGGCAGGGCGTGCTCGATGATCGGCATCCGTGGCTGAGGCTGCCGCTCGGCGCGCTTGGCCGCCAGATACACCTGCGCGGTCTGGCCGGCCACGGTCTTCCAGTCGAAATCCGACGTGAGCCGTTCCCGGGCGGCGCGGGCGCGCCGCTGCGCGGCGTCCGGATCGTCGAGCACGACGCGCACGGCCGAGGCCAGCCCGGCGACGTCGCGGGGCGCACAGGACACCCCGGTCTGACCGTTGATCACCGCCTCGCCCAGGCCGCCGATGTTCGACGTCACCAGCGGAGTGCCCGCCGCGGCAGCCTCCAGCGCGACTATCCCGAACGGCTCGTAGTGGCTGGGCAGCACCGCGGCGTCGGCCCGATGCAGCACCGCGAGCAGCTCGGCGTGGTCGAGGTGCCCGGCGAACCGAGTTGCCTTGAGCACCCGATGCTTTCGGGCCTGCTCGAAGAGCCACTCCTGCTGGGTGCCCTCCCCGGCGATGGTCAGTGTGGTCCCGGGATGGGTGCGCCTGATTCGCGGCAGGGCGGCGATGACGTCGTGCACGCCCTTCTCGTACTCCAACCGCCCGAGGTAGAGGAGCTCGGCGGGGCCGGTGTGCGGTCGCCGCTCGGCGAACGGCCAACGCGCGGCATCGATACCGTTGCGGATGACCGTGATTGCGGCCAGCCCGGGACCGAAGAGTTCGATGATCTCGTCGGCCATCGACGCCGAACACGCGATCAGCGAATCGGATTCGCGCACCAACCACGACTCGACGGCGTGCACCTGACGGCTGATCGCGCCGGAGACCCAGCCTGAGTGCCGTCCGGCTTCGGTGGCGTGGATGGTGGAGACCATTGGCACGTCATAGAACTGGGCGAGTGTGATCGCGGGATGGGCCACCAGCCAGTCGTGCGCGTGCACCACGTTGGGACGCCACGGCCGGTTGCCGCCCCGCCTCTTCAGCGACAGCCCGGCGCGGATCATGGAATGACCCATCGCCAGCGTCCACGCCATCATGTCGGCGCCGAAGGAGAATTCGTGCGGGTCTTGGGCGACCGCGACCACCCGGACGCCGTCGACAACCTCGTCCGACGACGGGTGCGTACTGGGGTCGGTGCCCGTGGGCCGCCGCGACAGCACCACGACGTCGTGACCTGCCGCGGCCAGCGCGGTCGACAGGTGATGCACGTGGCGGCCCAGGCCGCCGATCACCACCGGCGGGTACTCCCACGACACCATCAGGATCTTCACGCCGCCGCCCGACTCATCGAGGCAGCCTGCGCGCGTCCAGTGCGCCGAACAGTCCGTCGGCGCGGTTCCATCCGTCGGCCAGCCGCTGCGCGGCGTCCCGGCGGCCGGACGCCAGCGCCCCGGCGATCTCGCGGGTGGCATGGGCATGCAGGTGGGCGCGGTAGCGCGCGTAGTCGGCGGCCGAGTCCTTACTCACCATGAACGGCCAGTCGCTGGAGACCGTGAGCAGGGTCTCGCGCAGGATCTGGTCGGCGACGTGGTCGCGGGGGAGCGGCCCGTCCAGCGACGCCCGCTGCGACAGCGCCTTGTCGACGGTGCTGAGCGCCGTGTCGACCACTTCGTTGTTGAGTTGGACGAGATCGGCCACCTTGTCGCCGGCCCACACCTGCCAGTCCTTGCCCGAACCCCACGAGCTGGGCGGCAATGCCACTGCGGGGCCGACGAACCCGTCGGCGATGGCGTCGCTCAGCGTGCCCACCCGAACGCCGGCGGCGGGCAGCGCCCGCAACACCCGCTGCAGCCACATCGGACCCTCGTACCACCAGTGGCCGAACAGTTCGGTGTCGAAGGCGGCGACGACGTGCGCGGGCCGCCCGATCCGCTCGGATTCGCTGCTCAGCCGGGTGCGGACCATGTCGACGAAGTCGGCGACATGGATGTCCACCGCGTGGTCGGCGCGTTCGGGATCGTAGGGCGCCTTCGCGTCCGACGACACGTTGCGCCCGGTCACCCGCGCCGGCTTCAGGCCGGTGAGGTGGTCATAGGTGTGGAAGTCGCGGTAGGCGGCGTGCCCCGGATAGCCGGACTTGGGTGACCACACCCGATAGCTGACCTGCAGGTCGCGCCCGAACGCGACCACGTCGGTGTCGCCGACGGGCCGGCCCAGCGCGGTGTCACCGTGCAGCGACGGGCCATCGACCATGAAGTGGGTGACACCCGCGGCGGCATAGTCGTGTTCCATGCCGGGGGCATAAGCGCATTCGGGCGCCCAGATGCCAGTCGGACGATGCGCCATCCGGTGCTGCGGGTCGGTCAGTCCCTCGCGCAGGGCGAACTCGCGTAGCCGGGGCGCGAGCAGCGGCTGGAACGGGTGGGCCAGCGGGCCGCCGAGCAACTCGACCGTGCCGGCGTCGATCAGGCTGCGCAACAGCGGGCTACCGCCGTGCCGCCAATGGGTGGCGAAGTCGTCCAGCGCCCTATCCGCCTCGGCGCATTCCCGAATCCCCAAGGCGCGCAACGCTTCCGGTGTGCATGCCTGATAGCCGGACGACTTCGAGCGGGGTGCGGACCGCACGCTGGCGGCCTCCGCCGCCCGCAGCCGCCAGTTGGCCAGCCAGTGATGCATGCCATCGAGGCAGTACGGGTCGTCGAGCTGCGCGTTCACCACCGGGGTGACGCCGAGGGTGATCAATCCACGGCGGTCCTCGTCGGCCAGCGTGGTCAGCACCCGCATCAGCGGCAGATAGGCCGCCGCCCAGGACTGGTAGAGCCACTCCTCGCCGACCGGCCACCGGCCGTGATGGGCCAGCCACGGCAGATGGGTGTGCAGCACCAGGGTGAACATGCCGGGCACCCGGTCGTGCGCATCGCTCACGGCGCTACCGCGATCGCGATCAGATCCAGGCTGTCGTCGATGTCATGGCCACCCCGCCCGCTCCCGACGATGTCGAAGTCGTCGGTGGTCACCGTGGCGACGTCGGCGGCCAGCTCGGGCGGCCAGGGCGCGTCGGCCACCGCGCGCTCGATCTGCGCGTCGATGAGGGAGCCGCCGTGGCGCGCGTCCATCTCCCGCAGCCGGGGACCATGGAACAACCCGCTGATCGAGACCTCGCGAAAGCCCGCGTCGACCAGCAACTCGGTCAGCTCGTCGGCGTTGAGCTCGCGGGTGTGGAACGGGTTGATCGGGGTGTCACGCCCGGGAGAGAACGTGATCCGGTTAGGCGTGGACACCATCAGCAACCCGCCGCGCCGCAGCACCCGCGCGCACTCGGCGACGAATTGTGCCTGATCCCACAGGTGCTCGATGACTTGGAAGTTGACCACAATATCCACCGACGCGTCGGGCAGCGGTAGCTCGGCCAGATTCGCCCGCATGGCCTCCACCCGCGGGTAGCGGGTGCGCACGTGGGCGACCGCGGCCTCGTCGTAATCCACTGCGACCACCCGGCGGGCGACGGCGGCGATCAGGTCGGCGCCGTACCCCTCCCCGCAGCCCGCCTCCAGCACGTCGGCGCCCGCGCAGCGCCCGGCCAGTCGCTGGTAAACCACCTGGTGGCGGCGAAACCAGTAGTTTTCGACGTCCAGGTCCGGGATGGTGCGCTCGCCGGTCAATGTCAGCACGGAGTCAGCCGCCGGCAGGGGATCGCCGGGGGTGTGCCGGGGGACGTCGGGGACGGTTGCGCTCATCGCATAGGCAGGCTAACGCGAAGTGTCGCATTCGCGAACCGGGAACGGAGCACCCCCGGTTGCGGGGGGTAGACACGCCGCAAGAACGTGCACTACGACCCGCTATGGTGTGAAGGCAGGCTGCACAAAGTTACCGAGTAGTAACACGACCGTGCGCTGCAAAACGCGTACTGAAAGTCTCGTGGTCGACTGCTGCGAGACTCCTTCGAGGAGGACGAACCCCACTCATGACGAACATCGTGGTCCTGATCAAGCAGGTCCCGGACACCTGGTCGGAACGCAAGCTGAACGACGGCGATTACACGCTGGATCGCGAAGCCGCCGACGCAGTGCTGGACGAGATCAACGAGCGCGCCGTCGAAGAGGCTCTGCAGATCCGCGAGCGGGAGGGGGGCGAGGGTTCGGTGACCGTGCTGACCGCGGGCCCCGAACGCGCCACCGAGGCGATCCGCAAGGCGCTGTCGATGGGCGCCGACAAGGCCGTCCACCTCAAGGACGACGGCATGCGCGGTTCCTGCGTGGTGCAAACCGCCTGGGCGCTGGCGCGCGCGCTGGGCACCATCGAGGGCACCGAGCTCGTCATCGCCGGCAACGAGTCCACCGACGGCTCCGGCGGCGCGGTACCGGCCATCATCGCCGAATACCTGGGCCTGCCCCAGTTGACCCACCTGCGCAAGCTGACCCTCGAGGGCGGCAAGGTCACCGGCGAGCGCGAGACCGACGACGGCGTGTTCACGCTCGAAGCGTCGCTGCCCGCGGTGGTGAGTGTGACCGAGAAGATCAACGAGCCGCGCTTCCCGTCCTTCAAGGGCATCATGGCCGCCAAGAAGAAAGAGGTCACGGTGCTGACCCTGGCCGAAATCGGGGTCGAGCCCGACGAGGTCGGGCTGCAGAACGCCGGGTCGACCGTGCTGTCGTCGACGCCGAAGCCGCCGAAGACCGCGGGTGAGAAGGTCACCGACGAGGGTGAGGGCGGAAACCAGATCTCCCAGTACCTGGTTGGCCAGAAGATCATCTAGACGAGCACCCATCCCACAGACGAGAAGAGCGAAAAACCATGGCTGAAGTATTGGTGCTCGTTGAGCACGCCGAAGGCGCACTGAAAAAGGTCACCTCCGAACTGATCACCGCCGCCCGCGCACTGGGCGAGCCGGCCGCCGTCGTGGTCGGCAAGTCCGGAACGGCCGCGCCGCTGGTCGACGGGTTGAAGGAGGCGGGCGCCGCCAAGATCTACGTCGCCGAGTCCGACGACGCCGAGAACTACCTGATCACCCCGGTGGTCGACGTGCTGGCCGCGCTCGCCGAGTCGAACGCGCCCGCCGCCGTGCTGCTGTCCGCCAACGCCGACGGCAAAGAGATCGCGGGCCGGCTCGCGGCCCGGATCGGATCCGGCCTGCTGGTCGACGTGGTCGGAGTCCAGGAGGGCAACAAGGCGGTGCACTCCATCTTCGGTGGCGCGTTCACCGTGGAGTCGCAGGCCAAAGGCGACACCCCGGTCATCACGGTGCGCGGGGGCGCCATTGACGCCGAGCCGCAGGCCGGCGCCGGCGAGGAAGTCACCGTGGAGGTGCCCGCGCCCGCCGAGAACGCCACCAAGATCACGGCGCGCGAGCCGGCGGTCGCCGGTGACCGGCCGGAGCTCACCGAGGCGACCATCGTGGTCTCCGGTGGCCGCGGGGTGGGCAGCGCGGAGAACTTCAGCGTGGTCGAGGCCCTGGCTGACTCGCTGGGTGGCGCCGTCGGTGCATCGCGCGCCGCGGTCGACTCCGGCTACTACCCGGGCCAGTTTCAGGTCGGCCAGACCGGCAAGACGGTGTCGCCGCAGCTCTACATCGCGCTGGGCATCTCCGGTGCCATCCAGCACCGCGCCGGCATGCAGACGTCCAAGACCATCGTCGCGGTCAACAAGGACGAAGAGGCGCCGATCTTCGAGATCGCCGACTACGGCATGGTGGGCGACCTGTTCAAGGTCGCTCCGCAGCTGACCGACGCCGTCAAGGCGCGCAAGGGCTGAGTCGCTCGGCCCAGGAGCCCCCGACACCCGGTGTCGGGGGCTCCTGCGTACCAACCCGATCCCGGCCGAACCACATTTCGTCACCTGACGTGCACGGACACGTCACAGCCACGATGCCGACTCGCTCATCGACTGCGCAACGTTGTTTTGCATGAGCATTGCTTCTGTCCTGATTCCCAGCGACAAGCCCTACGGTGCGACGACGGCGTCGCCCGCCGGGGCCCGTTACTCCCTGTTGCTGTCCACCGATCCCGGCATGATCGAGGCGGCGCAGCGGCTCCGGTACGACGTCTTCAGCAGCACGCCGGGCTTCGCACTGCCGGCGAACGACGACGAACGACGGGACGTCGACAGGTTCGATGAGCACTGCGACCATCTGCTGGTCCGCGACGACGGCACCGGCGAACTGGTGGGTTGCTACCGCATGCTGGCCCCGGCGGGCGCGATCGCGGCCGGGGGCCTCTACACCGCCACGGAATTCGACATTCGCGCTTTCGACCCGCTCAGACCGTCGCTGGTCGAAATGGGACGCGCAGTGGTGCGCGAGGGTCACCGCAACGGCGGCGTCGTGCTGCTGATGTGGGCGGGCATCCTGGCCTACCTGGACCGCTGCGGCTACGACTACGTGACCGGCTGCGTGTCGGTGCCGGTCTGCGGCGATTCCGACGACCCGGAAAATCGGGCCCCCGGCCGTCAGCTGCGTGGCGTCCGCGACTTCATCCTGAACCGTCACGCAGCCCCGCCGCAGTACCGGGTGCGTCCACACCGGCCGGTGATCGTCGACGGAAAAGCCCTCGACGATATTCCGGCGCCCGCGCGGCCGTCGGTTCCGGCGCTGATGCGCGGTTACCTGCGGCTGGGCGCCCAGGTGTGCGGTGAGCCCGCGCACGACCCCGACTTCGGGGTGGGCGATTTCTGCGTCCTGCTGGATAAGCGGCGCGCCGATACCCGATATCTGAAGCGGCTGCGCTCCGTGTCGGTCGCCGCGCAGCTGGGGGGCGGCGACCGATGACCGCTCCGACTCGCTCCGGGCACCCCTGGCTACCGCGCGCATCGTGTGACGGCGGGTGTGTGGGCGGCGGCGACGTGGCCGCGCCGCCGATGTTGGTGGCGCTGCGGGTGGCGCTTCGCGTCGTGCTGGCCCTGCTGCTGGCGCCGGGGCTGGCGTTGTTGGCCGTCCCGCTGCCGGGCCGGACGCGCGTGCAGCGCAGCTATTGCCGGATGGTGTTGCGCTGTTTCGGTATCCGGATGACGGTGACGGGCAGCCCGATTCGTAACCTGCGGGGGGTCTTGGTGGTCAGCCCGCACATGTCGTGGCTCGACGTCTTCGCCATCGGGTCGGTGTTGCCCGGGTCGTTCGTCGCCCGGGCGGATATGTTCACCGGGCTCGCCACCGGGATCGTGGCCCGGATCCTGAAGATCATTCCGATCGAGCGGTCCAGTTTGCGGAGGCTGCCGGTGGTGGTGGACGTTGTCGCCCGCCGGCTGCGCGCCGGCCAGACGGTCGTGTGCTTCCCGGAGGGCACCACCTGGTGTGGTCGACCCGGGGAAGGTGGGCAATCGCACCGAGGCCGCGGGGCGTTCTATCCGGCGATGTTTCAGGCCGCGATCGACGCCGGCCGTCCGGTCCAGCCGCTTCGGCTGACCTACCATCACGCCGACGGCAGCGTCTCGACCGTGCCGGCCTTCGTCGGCGACGAGACGCTGGTGCGGTCCATCCGCAGGCTGCTCACCGTGCGGCGCACGGTGGCGCGGGTGCACGTCGAATCTCTGCAGCTCCCGGGGACCGATCGGCGAGCCTTGGCGAGCCGGTGCCAGTCGGTGGTGGGCGCCGGAGCCGCCCCGCGAGCCGGTCACGGGCCCGTGCTGGTGGCCTCCTAGCCGAATGGTGGCGACCCGCAGCGCCCGGCTACGCCGCGCTTGCGATCGCCACTGGCCCAATGGTGGCGACCCGCAGCGCCCGGCTACGCCGCGCTTGCGATCGCCACTGGCTCCGGAGGCCCTTCGACCAGCCGGTATCGTGGGTCGCGTCATGGTCTACCTGGATCACGCCGCTACCACGCCGATGCACCCCGCCGCCGTCGAGGAGATGACGGCGGTGTTGGGCGCTGTCGGCAACGCCTCCTCGCTGCACACCAGCGGCCGGACGGCGCGGCGGCGCATCGAGGAATCGCGCGAGCTGATCGCCGATCGGCTGGGCGCCCGTCCGTCTGAAGTCATCTTCACCGCGGGCGGGACCGAAAGCGACAACCTGGGCGTCAAGGGCATCTATTGGGCCCGCCGCGACGCGGAACCACGCCACCGGCGCATCATCGCCAGCGAGGTGGAACACCACGCCGTCCTGGATTCGGTGAACTGGCTCGTCGAACACGAGGGCGCCGAGGTGACCTGGTTGCCGACCGCCGCCGACGGTTCGGTCTCTGCGGACGCGCTGCGCGAGGCGCTGGACAGCCACGACGACGTCGCGCTGGTATCGGTGATGTGGGCCAACAACGAGGTCGGCACCGTCATGCCGGCCGCCGAGCTCGCCGCCGTCGCGGCCGAATTCGGCGTTCCGATGCACAGCGACGCCGTGCAGGCGGTGGGGCAGTTGCCGGTGGACTTCGCCGCCAGCGGGCTGTCGGCCATGAGTGTGGCCGCACACAAATTCGGCGGTCCTCCCGGCGTGGGCGCATTACTGCTGCGCCGCGAGGTGCCGTGTGTACCGCTGTCACACGGGGGCGGACAAGAGCGCGACATTCGCTCCGGCACTGCCGATGTCGCCGGCGCGGTTGGCATGGCTGCCGCGGCCCGGATTGCGGTGGACGGCATCGAGGCGAACAGCGCGCGGCTGCGGGGGTTGCGGGATCGCCTGATCGAAGGGGTGCTGGCCGACATCGAGGACGTCGCCCTCAACGGTGCCGGTGACCCGCTGCGGTTGCCCGGCAACGCGCACTTCACGTTCCGGGGTTGCGAAGGCGATGCGCTGTTGATGTTGTTGGACGCCAACGGAATCGAGTGTTCGACCGGCTCGGCATGCACCGCGGGTGTCGCGCAACCGTCGCATGTGTTGGTTGCGATGGGTGCCGACCCGACCAGCGCCCGCGGATCCTTGCGAATGTCGTTGGGGCACACAAGCGTTGACGCCGACATCGACGCCGTGTTGCGGGTGCTGCCCCCGGCGGTGGACCGCGCCCGCCGAGCCGCGCTGGCCGCTGCGGGGGCTCCGTAAGTGAAGGTTCTGGCCGCGATGAGTGGTGGCGTCGACTCGTCGGTCGCCGCCGCCCGCATGGTCGACGCCGGGCACGACGTGGTCGGTGTGCACCTGGCGTTGTCGACCGCCCCCGGCACTCTGCGCACCGGCTCACGCGGGTGCTGCTCGAAAGAAGACGCCTCGGACGCGAGCCGCGTCGCTGATGTTCTCGGAATCCCGTTCTACGTCTGGGATTTCGCCGAGAGATTTCAAGAGGACGTGATCGACGATTTCGTGTCGTCGTACGCGCGCGGCGAGACGCCCAATCCCTGCGTGCGGTGCAATCAGCGGATCAAGTTCTCGGCGCTCTCGGTGAAAGCCCTTGCGCTGGGCTTCGACACGGTGGCCACCGGCCACTACGCCAGACTGTCCGGTGGTCGGCTGCGCCGCGCGGTTGATCAAGACAAGGACCAGTCCTACGTGCTGGCCGTGCTGACCGCCGAGCAGCTGCGCCACGCCACGTTCCCGATCGGGGACACTCCCAAGGCGCAGATCCGGGCCGAAGCCGCCCGTCGCGGCCTCGCGGTCGCGCAGAAGCCCGACAGTCACGACATCTGCTTCATTCCATCGGGGAACACCCGAGCCTTCCTGGGTGAGCGCATCGCGGTCCGCCGCGGCACCGTGGTCGGCGCCGACGGCGCGGTGCTCGCCGAGCACGACGGGGTGCACGGTTTCACCATCGGCCAGCGCAAAGGCCTGGGCATCGCCGGGCCGGGCCCCGACGGCGGCCCCCGCTACGTGACGGCCATCGACGCCGACACCGCGACCGTTCGGGTGGGGGAGGCGGCCGACCTCGACGTGCGCGAGTTGAGCGGGCGGGAGCCGGTCTTCACCGCGGGACGGGCGCCATCAGGCCCCGTCGAGTGCGCGGTCCAGGTGCGGGCGCACGGTGAAACTGCCGGTGCGGTAGTGCAATTGGTCGGCGACGAGCTGGTCGTGCGGTTGCGTTCCCCGCTGCGCGGCGTCGCCCGCGGCCAGACGCTGGTGCTGTACCGTCCCGACGCGAACGGTGACGAGGTGCTCGGCAGCGCCACCATCGCCGGCACTGCGCGCTAGGCCGGCACGTTCGCGACGATGTTCGTCATCACGATGTCGGACACCGATTGCGCAAATCCGCAGAAGGTGACCTCCAGAATGGCCACCGACCGCAGCCGGTAGTCGCGGCCGCAGCCATCCGGTCGCAGGTGCAGGGAGGCGGCGTCGGCCGTCCAGTCGCCGACGTATTGCTGGCCGGTCGAGCCGTTCGCGCAGTCCCCGACCGTGGTCACCAACGCGCCGAACGCGCGCCGCGCGATGTCGACGTCGCGGTAGGCCGCGGCCCCCTCAGAGATCAGCGCGCCGTCGGGCGGGTCCTGGAAGGTCGTCTTGTGAAACTCTTCGACGTCGGGCCCGAACGTCGCCGTCTCGGCGTAGATGAACCGGCATTCGCGCGGGGTGGTGTCGGCGAGCGCGTCGATATCCACCGGACTGATGCCGTCCATGGAGGGGATGATCGTCAGGTGCTCGCCGGCGCCGGTGATCGCGCCCATCCGCGACTGGTCCAACAGGATCGTGTCGACGTTCACGCCCTGCACGGCCCTGCGCGGTGTGCCGAATCCGGCCACCGCCGCGCCGTCCACCACCCGGGTGCACGCCGCAGCCAGCAGCACTGCTGCGCACGACAGCAGCGGCCGCGCCAATCTCGCCATTTGCGCCACCCGTTCGCACCGTTCCTGCGTCGAACCTACCCGTGTGGTCAGGCGGCAGACACCCCTGGCCTGCGGCGCGCGATGTGACGTCGAATACGGTTGGGCGGGTGAGTGTTTTCGCGAAGGCCAGCGGCGTGGGATCGTGGCCCGGTATCAAGCCCCGGGAGGCCGCCGAGGTCGTCGTCGGAGAGTTGGCCGACGCGCTGTCCCACATCGTCGAGCTGCCCGCCCGCGGGGTGGGCGCGGACATGCTCGGCCGTGCCGGCGCACTGCTGATCGATGTGGCCATCGATATCGTGCCGCGGGGCTATTGCGTTGCCGCGCGGCCCGGTTCGGTCGCCCGCCGCGCCCTCAGTCTGCTCGACGAGGACATGGACGCGTTGGAAGAGGCCTGGGAGGTGGCCGGCCTGCGCGGTGGCGACCGCGTGGTCAAGGTGCAGGCTCCCGGCCCGATCACGCTGGCGGCCGAGCTCGAGCTGGCCAACGGCCATCGGGCGATCACCGACTCCGGCGCCCTGCGCGATCTGGCTGCGTCACTGGCCGAAGGCGTCGCCGCCCACCGCGCGGCACTGGCCCGCCGGCTGGAGACGCCGGTGGTGGTGCAGTTCGACGAGCCGTCGCTGCCGAACGCATTGGGCGGACGGCTGAGGGGTGTGACGGCGCTGAGCCCCGTCGCGCCGCTCGACGAGGCGGTAGCCAACGCCCTGCTCGACGCCTGTGTCGCCACGGTGGGAGGCGCGGTGTCGTTGCACAGTTGCGCCCCGGCGCTGCCGTGGAACATGTTGCAAAAAAGCAGCATTGGTGCGGTATCGGTGGACGCGAGCACGCTGATAGCGGCCGATCTCGACGGCATCGCCGCGTTCGTCGAATCGGGGCGCACCGTCATCTTGGGGGTGGTGGCTGCCAGCGCCCCGCCACGGCGACCTTCGACCGAAGAGGTGGCCGCCGCGCTGGTGGCGGTGACGGATCGCCTTGGCTTCGCTCGCTCGGCGCTGCGCGATCGCATCGGCGTCACCCCGGCGTGTGGTCTGGCCGGCGCCACACCCGAGTGGGCTCGCCTCGCGATCGAGTTGACCCGCAAGGCGGCCGAGGCATTCGCGGAGGACCCCGAGGCTATCTGATACGCAACCGAACGGTTGCGCTTCAATCCGCGGTGTGCTGAACTGATATGCAACTGGGAGGTTGCATATGAAGATCGAGAAGCGCGTCTTGCTGCGGGCGCCGCTGGGGCGGGTATGGCGAGCCATCAGCGATGCGGAGGAGTTCGGCCGCTGGTTCGGCGTCCGCTTCGACGGGCCGTTCGTCGCGGGAACGTCCGTCACCGCGACAATCACCCCGACCACGGTCGACGCGAAGGTGGGCGAACGCCAGGCGCCGCACGCCGGGGTGCAGAGCACCTGGCAGATCGTCGCGGTCGAGCCGCGCCGCCGGTTCGCCTATCGCTGGCACCCATTCGCCGTCGACCCGAGCGTCGACTACAACCGAGAGCCCACGACGCTGGTCGAGTTCACCTTGTCGGAGACGCCCGACGGCGTGTGGCTCACCATCACCGAATCCGGATTCGAGGCCATCCCCGAGGAGCGCCGCCCGTCGTCATTCGAGGCGAACTCCGAAGGCTGGGCGATTCAGACTGATCTGGTGCGCAGGTACACCGAGGACGCCCGGGTATGAGCGGACGTGCGACCGTGGGCGCGCCGCTATTTGACGCCCTCGGCGATCCGAACCGGCTGCGCATCATCGTGCGGCTCTGCGATCTGGGCCCCAGCTCGACATCGCAGGTCACCAGCGCCATTCCGGTCACCCGGCAGGCCGCCAGCAAGCATCTGCAGTTGCTGGAGTCCGCCGGTCTGGTCACCAGCAGCCGACGGGGCCGCGAGCGGGTTTGGACCGTGCGGACCGAACCGTTGGCCCGGGCCAGTGACTATCTCACCCAGTTGTCGCGGCGGTGGGATGCGGCGGTGGATCGGCTGCGGGCGTACGTGGAAGACGACTGAGCGCCGGGGGCCGGTATGTCCGCGCCCTCGGATAGCCTGCGAGGGTGAGCTCAGCAGAAGCTGACCCGGTGTCGCCCGAGGTCCGGCGGCAGTGGCAGGAACTGGCCGACGAAGTCCGCGAACACCAGTTCCGCTACTACGTCAAGGACGCTCCGATCGTCTCCGACGCCGAATTCGACAAGATGTTCAACGGCCTTGTCGCGCTTGAGGATCGTCACCCGGAGCTGCGGGTTCCGGATTCCCCGACGCAACTGGTCGGTGGCGCGGGCTTTGCCACCGACTTCACCGAGGCCGAGCACCTCGAGCGGATGCTGAGCCTCGACGACGTCTTCGACCGCGACGAGCTGGTCGCCTGGAGTAATCGCGTGGAGAACGAGATCGGCCGCGATCCGTACTACCTGTGCGAACTCAAGATCGACGGGGTGGCGTTGTCGGTGGTGTACCGCGACGGCCGGCTGGAGCGCGCCGCCACCCGCGGCGACGGAAGAGTGGGCGAGGACGTCACGCTCAACGCGCGCACCATCGACGATGTGCCCGAACGGCTCAGCGCCAGTAACGACTTCCCGGTTCCCGCCGTACTCGAGGTGCGTGGCGAGGTCTTCTTCATGCTCGCCGATTTCGAGGCGCTCAACGCCAGCCTGGTCGAGGATGGCAAGGCGCCGTTCGCCAATCCGCGTAACAGTGCGGCCGGTTCGCTGCGCCAGAAGAACCCGGCGGTCACCGCCCGGCGCAAGCTGCGGATGATCTGCCACGGCATCGGCCGCACCGACGGGTTCGCGCCCAAGACCCTGCACGACGCTTACACGGCATTGAAGGCCTGGGGCTTACCGGTGGCCGAACAGACCGCACGGGTGCGTGGCCTGGCCGCCGTGGAGGACCGGATCGGATATTGGGGTGAGCACCGCTACGAGATCGATCACGAAATCGACGGCGTGGTGATCAAAGTCGACGACTTCACGCTGCAACGCCGGCTGGGGACGACGTCGAGGGCGCCGCGGTGGGCCGTGGCGTACAAGTACCCGCCCCAGGAAGCGCAGACCAAGCTGCTCGACATTCGCGTGAACGTCGGGCGCACCGGGCGCGTCACGCCGTTCGCCTTCATGACGCCGGTGAAGGTGGCCGGGTCGACCGTCGGGCTGGCCACCCTGCACAACGCCGCCGAGGTCAAACGCAAGGGGGTGCTGATCGGCGACACGGTGATGATCCGCAAAGCCGGCGACGTGATCCCGGAGGTGCTCGGTCCCGTGGTCGACCTGAGGGACGGGTCCGAACGCGAATTCGTCATGCCCACAACGTGTCCCGAATGTGGTACCACGCTGGCCCCCGCCAAGGAGGGCGACGCGGACATTCGCTGTCCCAATGCCCGGTCCTGCCCGGCGCAGCTGCGGGAACGCGTCTTCCACGTCGCCGGTCGGGGAGCCCTCGACATCGAGGGGCTGGGCTACGAGGCGGCCATCGCGCTGCTGAAGGCCGGGGTGATCGCCGACGAAGGCGACCTGTTCGGGCTCACCGAGGACGACCTGTTGCGCACCGAGCTTTTCCGAACCAAGGCCGGCGCGTTGTCCGCCAACGGCAGGCGGCTGCTCGACAACCTGGACAAAGCCAAGACGGTGGCGCTGTGGCGGGTACTGGTGGCCCTGTCGATCCGCCATGTCGGGCCGACGGCCGCGCGCGCGCTGGCCACCGAATTCGGCGGCCTGGACGCGATCATGTCGGCATCGACCGAGCAGCTGGCCGCGGTCGAGGGTGTCGGACCGACGATCGCCGCCGCGCTCACCGAGTGGTTCACCGTCGACTGGCACCGCGCGATCGTCGACAAGTGGCGCGCCGCCGGGGTACGGATGGCCGACGAGCGTGACGCCAGCGTGCCCCGCACGCTGGAAGGGCGCACGATTGTCGTCACCGGTTCGCTGGCCGGTTTTTCGCGCGACGACGCCAAGGAGGCGATCATCGCGCGCGGGGGGAAGGCTGCGGGTTCGGTGTCGAAGAAGACCGACTACGTCGTCGCCGGCGATGCACCGGGCTCCAAGTACGACAAGGCGGTCGAGCTCGGCGTGCCGGTCCTCGACGAGGACGGCTTTCGCAAACTGCTGGCCGAGGGTCCGCCGGAAACTCCGGCGGACTAGTCCGATGAGCGTTCGCTACGGCGATTCCACCCGCAGCCTCAAAGCCGCGAGCCCACCGGCGCTGGCAAGCCAGCCGGTGGCACCGCAAGCGGTGCTCGCCGCCACCTATCACCTGTCCAGCGACGAGACCGATGCGGATAGCTATGGCCGCGGCTCCAATCCGACGTGGCGGCAACTGGAGTCGGCGCTCGCCGAGCTGGAGGGGGCGACCGGCGCGCTGGTGTTCGGCTCGGGTATGGCGGCCATCGTCGCCGCGCTACGGGCGCTGGCGACGCCCGGATCGACGGTGGTGGTGCCCGCCGACGGTTACTACCAGGTGCGCCGCTTCGCCAGGGAAGACCTGGCGCCCGCGGGTGTGACCGTCATCGAGGCGTCGAGCACGCAGATCTATGACGCCGCCGCGGTAGCCGGCGTGGTGCTGGCCGAAACTCCCACCAACCCGGCGTTGGATGTGATTGATCTGCACCGGCTGGCCACCATCTGCCATGGTCACGGCGGGCGCTTGATCGTCGACAACACCGCCGCCACGCCCTTGGGTCAGCAACCGCTGTCGCTGGGCGCCGACGCCGTGGTGGCCAGCGCCACCAAGGCCCTGTCCGGCCACAGCGACCTGCTGGCCGGCTACGTCGCCACCGCCGAGCCCGAGTTGCTCGTCGCCGTGGAACGTCAACGACTTCTCGACGGCGCCATCCTGGGCGGGTTCGAGGCATGGCTCCTGTTGCGCAGCCTGGCAAGTGCCGGTTTGCGTTTCGAGCGCCAATGCCAGAATGCCCGGGCGGTGGCGACGATGTTGGCCCGCCACCCGGCGGCAACGGCGGTGCGCTACCCGGGGTTGGCCGAGGACCCGGCGCATCGCGTGGCGATGGCGCAGATGCGCCGGTTCGGGGCACTGGTCTCGGTCGAATTGGCCGACGCCGCCGCGGTGCACGCCCTAGTCGACAACAGCGAGCTGCTCATCGCGTCCACCAGCTTCGGTGGCCTCCACACGTCGGTGGACCGCCGGGCGCGTTGGGGCGATCCCGTCGCGGACGGATTCGCGCGCATCTCGCTGGGCATCGAAGACACCGACGACCTCGTCGCCGACATCGAACGCGCTCTGCTGACGTTATGACGGTCTTACCCGAAATTGGGCCGCACCGCCCAAGCAGCTCTATCGTGGGCGCTATGACCCAGACGGCCGATCCGTGCACAGACCCATCACCGTGGTCTCCCCGCGAGGTCGAACTGCTGGCCGTCACCCTGCGGTTACTGCAAGAACACGGCTATGACCAGTTGACCGTGGACGCGGTGGCCAGCGCCGCCCACGCCAGCAAGGCCACGGTGTACCGGCGCTGGCCGTCGAAAGCCGAACTGGTGCTGGCCGCCTTCATCGAAGGCGTCCGTCAGGTCGCGGTGGCACCCAACACCGGCACCTTGCGGGGGGATCTGCTGCAGCTGGGGGAGACGTGCGGTCAGCATGGCCTCGAGCACGCCAGCACCATCCGCGCGGTGATGGTGGAGGTGTCGCGCCATCCCGCGCTCAACGAAGCCCTGCAGGAGCAATTCCTCAAGCAACGCAAGGCCATGATTCAGCGCGTGCTGCAACAGGCCGTCGACCGCGGCGAGATCCGCCAAGACGTCGTCACCGATGAGCTCTGGGACCTGTTGCCCGGCTATTTGATCTTCCGCTCCATCATCCCCGGCCGGCCACCCACTCATCGCACCGTGCAAGCTCTTGTCGACGGGTTCCTCATCCCCGGTCTCACTCGATCCAGCAAGTAAAAATCAACGGCCGCGCGTCCATGAATGTGTACGGCCGCGTCTCTTGTAGAGTACGGTCCAGTACCGTACTGTGATACCGGTCGATCGCACACGTGCGCGACAACTGCCGTAGTCCTAGAGTGATCGAGAACGCCCGACCATCGAAAGGCCGACGGGTGAAGGCGATTTCAATGTCTGCTTTGCTCAGGCAAGGGTGGATAGTGGTGGTCGCGGTCGTCGTCGTCGCAATGGCCGGGTTCGGCATTTATCGTCTGCACGGAATCTTCGGCTCGCACGACAGCACGTCGGCCAATAGTGGCCTGGCAGGCGAAATCGTGCCGTTCAACCCCAAGCAGGTGGTGCTCGAGGTCTTTGGCGCCCCGGGCGCCGTGGCGACCATCAACTACCTGGACGTCAACGCCCAGCCGCAGCAAGTCAAAGACGCGCCGCTGCCCTGGTCGTTCACGATCACCACGACGGAGCCCGCGGTCATCGGCAATGTCGTGGCCCAGGGCAATGGAGACACCCTCGGTTGCCGCATCACCGTCAACGGTGAAGTCAAAGATCAACGCACCGTCAACAAAGTCGACGCCTACACCTTCTGTCTGGATAAGTCGGGATGAGCAGCCAAAGCAACCAACAGCACACGCGGCAAGCTGTACCGCGCACCATCCGCCGGCTCGCGTTGCCGATCCTGTTGTTCTGGGTGGCGCTGGCCGCACTCACCAACATTGCGGTGCCGCAGCTGGAAGAGGTGGGCAAGACCCACAACGTGGCGTTGAACTCGCCAGATGCCCCGTCGCTCAAGGCGATCAAGCGCATCGGCCAAGCGTTCCACGAGTTCGACACGGACAGCTCGGCCATGATCGTGCTGGAAGGTGACAAGCCCCTCGGCGCGGACGCGCATCGCTTTTACGACGAGATGGTCCGTAAGCTCGAGGGGGACCGCAAGCACGTCGAGCACGTTCAGGATTTCTGGGGCGACACCCTCACCGCGGCGGGATCACAGAGCAGTGACGGCAAGGCCGCCTACGTCCAGCTCTTCCTTGCGGGCAATCAAGGCTCGGCGTTGGCCAACGAGGGCGTCGGTGCCGTCCGCGACATTGTCGAGCACATGAAGCCGCCGCCGGGTGTCAAGGCCTATGTGACCGGCGCGGCGCCGCTGATCTCCGATCAGTTCGACGTCGGCAGCAAGGGCACCGCGAAGGTCACCATGATCACCGTTGGTGTGATCGCGTTGATGCTGTTTTTCGTCTACCGCTCGGTGCTGACCACGCTGCTGGTGCTCGCCACGGTCCTCATCGAGATGTCCGCCGCCCGAGGTCTTGTCGCCTTTCTCGGCAACGCCGGAATCATCGGGCTGTCGACCTACGCGACGAATATCCTGACCCTGTTGGTGATCGCCGCCGGAACGGACTACGCAATATTCTTCGTCGGCCGTTATCAGGAAGCGCGCGGGAGCGGTGAGGACCGTGAAAAAGCCTTCTACACCATGTATCACGGCACCACCCATGTCGTGCTGGGTTCGGGTCTGACCGTCGCCGGCGCGGTGGCCTGTCTGAGCTTCACCCGATTGCCGTACTTCCAAAGTCTCGGTATTCCGGCCGCCCTGGGCGTCCTGGTCGCACTGTTCGCCGCGCTCACCCTGGGCCCCGCGGTCCTCACCCTGGGCGCCAAGGCGGGCATCTTCGACCCCAAACTGGCGATGAGAACCCGCGGCTGGCGGAGGATCGGCACCGCCATCGTCCGGTGGCCCGGCGCCGTTCTCGCCGCCGCGTGCGCGCTGGCCCTGGTAGGCATAATCGCCTTACCCGGATACCGGACCAGTTATGACACTCGTCCCTACATGCCGGCCAGCGCACCGGCCAATATCGGATACACGCAAGCCGAGAAGCATTTCTCGCGGGCCCGGCTGGAGCCCGAATTGCTGATGGTCGAAACGGATCACGACATGCGTAACCCGGAAAGCATGCTGATCCTGGACAAGGTGGCCAAGGCGGTGTTCCACGTTCCCGGGGTCGCGCAGGTGCAGACCATCACCAGGCCGTTGGGAACCCCGCTGGTCCACAGCTCACTTGCGTTCGTGGTCAGCAATTCCAGCGCGGCGCAGCAGGAAAACCTGACCTACCAACGAGATCGGGCCGACGACGCCCTCAAGCAGGCCAACGAACTGAACAAGACCATCAACATCTTGAAGCAGCAGTACGTATTGCAGCAGCAGCTCGCCGGCACCACCCACGACGAGACTGAAAGCTTTCACGACACGCTCGGCACGATCCAGGATCTGCGCGACAAGATCGCGAACTTCGACGACTTCTTCCGGCCGGTTCGCAGCTATTTCTATTGGGAGAGGCATTGTTACGACATTCCCGCCTGCTTCGCGTTCAGATCCCTCTTCGACGCGCTCGACGGCATTGACCAGCTCACCGAGAAATTCGAAAGCCTCACGGCTTCCCTCGATAAGCTCGACGCGCTGCAGCCGAAACTGGTTGCGCTGATCCCGCCGCAGATCGAAAGTCAGCAGACCAATCGCGATCTGACTTTGGCCAATTACGCCACGCTGTCCGGCATTTACGCGCAGACCGCGGCCGCGATCGACAACGCGACGGCGCTGGGGCGGGCCTTCGACGCGGCCAAGAACGACGACACCTTCTATCTGCCTCCTGATGTTTTCAACAACCCCGACTTCAAACGCGGGCTGAAACTTTTCCTCTCGCCCGACGGTAAGGCCGTCCGCATGATCGTCACACACGAAGGCGATCCCGCTACGCCCGAGGGCATTTCGCACATCGATCCGATTGCGAAGGCCGCGCACGAGGCCTTGAAGGGCACGCCGATGGCGGGTGCGGGGGTCTACCTCGGCGGGACCGCCGCGACGTACAAGGACATCCAAGACGGCGCCAAGTACGACCTGCTGATCGTGGCGTTCGCGGCGCTGAGCCTCATCCTGCTGATCATGATGATCATCACCCGCAGCCTGATCGCCGCGCTCGTCATCGTGGGCACAGTGGCCCTCTCGTTGGGTGCCTCGTTCGGGCTGTCAGTTCTGGTGTGGCAGTATTTGTTCGGCATTCAGCTGTACTGGGTCGTGCTCGCGCTGGCCGTGATCCTGCTGCTGGCGGTCGGATCCGACTACAACTTGCTGTTGATCTCCCGATTCAAGGAAGAAATCCATGCCGGCATCAATACCGGTATCATCCGCGCGATGGCCGGCTCCGGCTCGGTGGTCACCTCGGCCGGCATCGTCTTCGCGGTCACCATGTGCGCGTTCGTCTTCAGCGGTTTTCAGGTTCTCGGTCAGATCGGCACGACGATCGGCCTCGGCTTGCTGTTCGACACGCTGATCGTGCGCTCGTTCATGACGCCTTCTATCGCAAGGCTTCTCGGGCGATGGTTCTGGTGGCCCCAACGGGTGCGCCCGCGCCCGGCCAGCACGATGCTGCGGCCCTACGGTCCGCGTCCGGCGGTTCGCCAGCTGCTGCTGTGGGACGACGACGACCCCGCGGTGATGTCCGGGACGCCCGCGGCGCTTCGCTGATTCAGCGCGGCCGCGACCATCGCGTGTGCCCACACCCTGTGGGCGTCGCCGGGCCGGTCAGTCGAATGCGTTCGACGACCGCTTGGCGGTCGGCAATCCCGGCAAACCGAAAAGATCATCGCCATCTACAACACCCTGCTCGACCCGGTGCCCGTCTAGCCCGGGTTCAGCGCAGCATGGTCGCGACGATCCCGGCCAGATAACCCAGGCGAGCCACCTCCGAAGGCCGGAATTCGGGGCCCGGACGGCCCAGCACCACCGCCGTGTGCGGATCACCCAGCGGGGCCGCGACCATCGTGGTGTCCAAGTCGCGCCACGCCTGCGGCACCCAATCGCCGGTGCTGTCCAGCGTCGCGGCCCGCTCGAGCGGCAGCCAGGGGGCCGAAACCGCCCGCGTCTCCGGCGCGCCGCGGCTGGAGGCCAGGCGCTGCAACTCATCGCCCGCACCGCGCAGCACGGTGCACCAACTGACGCGCAGCACCCTGGGTGCCTCGTTGGCCAGGACCCTCAGCCGGGACGCCTTGTCGGCGGCCGCGGAGACGTGGTCGAGCAGCTCGAGCTCGCGGTGGGCTTCCAGCAACCCGGTATGCGGACGCACGCTGTCCACCCGGACACCGGCAAGCGACTCCGCGGCGGTGATCAGCGTGTCCGGCATCGCCCCCGGCGGCAACTCGATCACCAGGTCGTCGATCGCATACCCCGAGCTGCGCTCCACCACGTCGAGCGACAAGATGTCGGCGCCCACCGAACCGAGCGCCACGGCCAGCGAGCCCAGGCTGCCCGGGCGGTCGACCAACTCGATGCGCAACAGATACGACGGCACGGCCAACACTGTTACACAGCGATGCGGCGACTGCATTTTTGCGCAACCGGCGGGGGGACGCGCAGCCGCCCGCACGAATTGGGTAACGGGCCTGAAGCCGGTCGCATGCGCGCGGCTAGGCTCTCCTGTCGTGTCCGAGATCTCCCGCGACGAGGTGGCGCACCTGGCCCGGCTGTCCCGGCTGGCGCTGACCGACAGCGAGCTGGACAGCTTCGCCGGCCAGCTCGGTGCCATCCTGACCCACGTCAGCCAGGTGCAGGCGGTCGATGTCACCGGCGTCGAAGCGACCGACAACCCACTCAAGGACGTGAACGTCACCCGCCCGGACGAGCCGACTCCCTGCCTGACCCAATCCGAAGCGCTGGCCGAGGCGCCCGAGGTCGCTGACGGCCGCTTCGCGGTGCCGCAGATCCTGGGGGACAGTGAGTGAACGCGCCACTGAATGACATCCTGCGAGCCGACGCCGCGACCCTGGGCGCCCGGATCGCCGCCAAGGAATTGTCGTCGGTCGAGGTCACCCAGGCGTGCCTGGACCAGATCGCCGCGACCGACGACCGGTACCACGCCTTCCTGCACGTGGCCGCCGACCAGGCGTTGGGCGCGGCGGCCGTGGTCGACGAGGCGGTGGCCGCTGGCGAGCGGCTGTCGTCGCCGCTGGCGGGGGTGCCGCTAGCGCTCAAGGACGTCTTCACCACCGTCGACATGCCCACCACCTGCGGCTCCAAGATCCTCACCGGCTGGCGGTCCCCCTACGACGCCACCGTCACCTCGCGGTTGCGGGCCGCGGGCATCCCGATCCTGGGCAAGACCAACATGGACGAATTCGCCATGGGGTCGTCGACGGAGAACTCCGCCTACGGCCCCACCCGCAACCCGTGGAACCTCGACCGGGTGCCCGGCGGCTCGGGCGGCGGCAGCGCGGCGGCGTTGGCCGCGTTCCAGGCGCCGCTGGCCATCGGATCCGACACCGGCGGCTCCATCCGGCAGCCCGCGGCGCTGACCGCGACGGTCGGCGTCAAACCGACATACGGCACCGTGTCGCGCTACGGGCTGGTGGCGTGCGCGTCGTCGTTGGATCAGGGCGGCCCGTGCGCGCGGGCCGTGCTGGACACCGCGCTGCTGCACCAGGTCATCGCCGGGCACGACACCCGCGACTCCACGTCGGTCGATGCGGCGGTGCCCGATGTCGTCGGCGCGGCCAAAGCCGGCGCGGCCGGTGACCTCAAGGGGGTGCGCGTCGGCGTGGTGAAGCAGCTGCGCGGCGACGGCTACCAGCCGGGAGTGCTGGCCTCGTTCGAGGCCGCCGTCGAACGGTTGACCGAACTGGGCGCCGAGGTGAGCGAAGTCGACTGCCCGCACTTCGAATACGCGCTGGCCGCCTACTACCTGATCTTGCCGTCGGAGGTGTCAAGCAACCTGGCCCGCTTCGACGCGATGCGCTACGGGCTGCGCGTCGGTGACGACGGCACGCACAGCGCCGAGGAGGTGATGGCGCTGACCCGGGCCGCCGGTTTCGGGCCGGAAGTCAAGCGGCGCATCATGATCGGCACCTATGCCCTGTCGGCCGGTTACTACGACGCCTATTACAACCAGGCGCAGAAGGTGCGCACGCTGATCGCCCGCGACCTCGACAGGGCGTACGAGGCCGTCGACGTGGTCGTGTCGCCGACGACTCCCACCACCGCGTTCCCGCTGGGGGAGAAGGTGGACGATCCGCTGGCGATGTACCTGTTCGACCTGTGCACGTTGCCGCTGAACCTGGCCGGCCACTGCGGTATGTCGGTGCCGTCGGGGCTGTCGCCGGAGGACGGCCTCCCGGTCGGGTTGCAGATCATGGCGCCGGCACTGGCCGACGACCGTTTGTATCGGGTGGGCGCCGCCTACGAGGCCGCCCGCGGCCCGCTGCCGTCGGCCATTTAAGAGGGTCCACCGGCCTGGCGCGGCTTGCGGGGGCGATTTTGTGCTTGCTCGCGCCATAGAGGCGTCGCCCCAGGCAAGATGAAGGCATGCGGATCGGAGTTCTCACTGGAGGTGGCGACTGCCCGGGGCTGAACGCCGTCATTCGGGCGGTGGTGCGCACGTGCGACGCGCGGTACGGCTCGTCGGTGGTCGGCTTCCAGGACGGGTGGCGCGGGTTACTGGAAAATCGGCGCATACAACTGCAGAACGACGACCGCAATGACCGGCTGTTGGCCAAGGGCGGCACCATGCTGGGCACCGCCCGGGTACATCCCGATAAACTGCGCGCCGGTCTGGACCAGATCAAGCAGACCCTGGACGACAACGGCATCGATGTCCTGATCCCGATCGGCGGTGAAGGCACCCTGACCGCCGCGCACTGGTTGTCGGACGAGAACGTTCCCGTGGTCGGGGTGCCGAAGACCATCGACAACGACATCGATTGCACCGACGTCACTTTCGGTCACGACACCGCGCTGACGGTGGCCACCGACGCCATCGACCGCCTGCACAGCACCGCCGAATCCCATCAGCGGGTGATGCTGGTCGAGGTGATGGGCCGCCATGCCGGCTGGATCGCGCTGAACGCCGGTCTGGCTTCCGGGGCGCACATGACCCTGATTCCCGAACAACCCTTCGACGTCGAGGAGGTGTGCCGGCTGGTCAAACGCCGCTTCCAGCGCGGGGATGCGCACTTCATCTGCGTGGTCGCCGAGGGCGCCAAACCCATTCCTGGCTCGATCTCCTTGCGCGAGGGCGGAATTGACGAATTCGGTCACGAAAAATTCACTGGCGTGGCGGCTCAACTGGGCGCCGAGGTGGAGAAGCGGATCAATAAGGACGTCCGGGTGACCGTGCTGGGCCACGTCCAGCGTGGCGGTACCCCGACGGCCTACGACCGGGTGCTGGCCACCCGGTTCGGCGTCAACGCCGCCGACGCTGCGCACGCCGGGGAATATGGGCAGATGGTGTCGCTGCGGGGGCAGGACATCGGCCGGGTGGCGCTCGCCGACGCCGTGCGACAGCTCAAGCTGGTGCCCGAGAGCCGCTACGACGACGCCGCCGCCTTCTTCGGTTGATCCCGGCGGCTTCGGCAAACGCCCGGTGGCCCCGACCTGACTACGGTCTGACAAGAGCCCGAATTTGCCCGACGATTGGCCAGCTGGGACCTTTGCGCGCAAATTCGTGGTTTCCGGAGGGGTCCTCAGCGGCTATACGGGGGTGTGAGCAACCGCGGCCCGATTCGCGGAGTCGTTCCGCACCCCGCGGAATCGGTGCGGCCACCGGGACCCCCGGTTCGTCAGCCGCGTCCTCCCGGTCGGCGCTTCGATGCCGATCCGGCAGGCGCCACGGTGCCGCAGCCCCATCGCTCGGATTCATCCATCCGCTGGCCGTTCCGGCCGCCCCCGCCTGCGACCCCGGCCTCGCGAATCGCTGCGCCGCCGCGGCCGGCGGGACTGCCGGGCGGGACGTCGCTGGACGGACTCGACCCGCAGGAGCGTGAGGGCTCCTCGAGGTTCAGTTGGCGCGACGTGGTCCATCGCGTCACCGGCGTCGACCTGGGCCCAGGCAAAGATTCACGGTACAAAGAGGACCTGGGCAACCGCATCCGCGCGGTCGTGGGCAGCGCATTTCCCATCGCCGTTCTCAACCTCAAAGGTGGCGTCGGCAAGACCGCGGTGGTGGAGGCGTTGGGGTCAACATTCGCCGCCGTGCGCCACGATCGAACCATCGCCGTCGACATTGACGCCGGGGACCTGGCCGAGCGCCATGGCCGTCCCAACTCCCTGAGCATGGCCGACCTGCTCGCTGCCGAGGCGGTCACGCACTACGCGGACGTCCGGGCACACACCTACATGAACAACTTCGGCCTGGAAGTGCTCGGATTGCCCGACTATGCGCAGACCGACTGGAGGCTCGAGCGTCACCACGTCGTCAAAGCGTTTTCCCTCCTGCGGAACCATTATTCGGTGGTGCTGGTGGACTGCGCGAAGGCGCTCAATTCGGGTGTGATGGAAGCGGTCCTGCCCGAGGCGCGGGCACTCGTCGTGGTGACCAGCACCTCAATCGATGCGATACGCAAGACCGCCACCACGCTGGATTGGTTGGGTAACAACGGATATCAAGGGTTGGTGCGGTCGACGATACTTGCGATCAACCACGTCGAGTCGGCCAAGGTGGAGCTGCTGGCCGCCAAGGAACTCGAGCGATTGTCCCCGCGCGTCGCTGCGACGGTGGTGCTGCCGTTCGATCGGCACATACACCAGGGCAAACAGATCGAGTTGGATCGACTGAGCAAGGAAAGCCGGCGCAGTTACCTCGAGATGGCGGCGGTGCTGGCCGGCATGTTCCCCGGCAGGGGTGAGGAGCCCAACCCGCTTCTGGCGCCGCGCTCGCCGCACTGGCCCTGATAGCGCCCCGCTTCGCCCGGCTCCGCCGCGCTCGCGGTCACCACTACGATCGACGGCATGGGTGTTGCTGCCAGCGCCGATCTCATGGACTACGACGACGTCATCGCGCGTTTCGACCCGGTGCTCGGCCTTGAGGTGCACGTCGAGCTGTCGACCGTCACCAAGATGTTCTGCGGCTGCACCACCGCCTTCGGCGCCGAACCCAACACCCAGGTATGCCCGGTCTGCCTCGGGCTGCCCGGTTCGCTGCCGGTGCTCAACCAGACGGCGGTCGAGTCGGCCATCCGGATCGGGCTGGCGCTGAACTGCGAGATCGTGCCGTGGTGCCGCTTCGCCCGGAAGAACTACTTCTACCCGGACATGCCGAAGAACTACCAGATCTCCCAATACGACGAGCCGATCGCCGTCAACGGGTACCTCGAAGCGCCGCTGGAAGACGGCACCACCTGGCGGGTCGAGATCGAGCGCGCGCACATGGAGGAAGACACCGGTAAGCTGACCCACCTGGGTAGCGAGACCGGCCGCATCCACGGCGCGACGACGTCGCTGCTGGACTACAACCGTGCCGGTGTGCCCCTGATCGAAATCGTGACCAAGCCCATCGTGGGCGCCGGCGCCCGGGCGCCGCAGATCGCCCGCTCCTATGTCACGGCGTTGCGAGACCTGTTGCGCGCCTTGGGTGTATCCGATGTCCGGATGGACCAGGGCTCGATGCGTTGTGATTCCAACGTGTCGCTGAAGCCGACGGGGACGGCGGAGTTCGGCACCCGCACCGAGACCAAGAACGTCAACTCGCTGAAAAGCGTCGAGGTCGCCGTGCGTTACGAAATGCAGCGGCAGGCAGCCATCCTCGTGTCCGGGGGGCAGATCATCCAGGAGACCAGGCACTTTCACGAGGCGGGGTACACCAGCCCGGGCCGTGCCAAGGAGACCGCCCAGGACTACCGCTATTTCCCCGAGCCCGACCTGGAACCCGTCGCACCCAGCCGCGAATTGGTCGAGCGGCTGCGCCAGACGATCCCGGAGCTGCCGTGGCTGAGCCGCAAGAGGATTCAGCAGGAGTGGGACGTCTCCGACGAGGTAATGCGCGATCTGGTCAACGCCGGCGCCGTGGAACTGGTCATCGAGACCGTCAAGCACGGGGCCGCCAGCGAGCAGGCGCGAGCCTGGTGGGGAAACTTCCTGGTGCAGAAGGCCAACCAGGCCAACGTCGGCTTGGACGAACTGAACATCAGCCCGGCCCAGGTCGCCGCGGTGATCGCACTCGTCGACGGCGGCAAGCTGTCCAACAAGCTGGCTCGCCAGGTGGTGGAGGGGGTCCTGGCCGGCGAGGGCGAACCCGAGCAGGTGATGACATCCCGCGGCCTCGAGCTGGTGCGTGACGATTCGGTGACCCAGGCCGCGGTCGACGAAGCGCTGGCCGCCAATCCTGATGTCGCGGAAAAGATCCGCGGCGGCAAGGTGGCCGCGGCGGGCGCGATCGTCGGCGCGGTGATGAAGGCCACCCGGGGCCAAGCCGACGCGGCCCGGGTGCGCGAACTGGTGTTGGCCGCCTGTGGGCAGAGTTGAGCGAAGCTAGTCGCTCGAAGTCCGGCGCGGATCCGCTAGGTCTTGTCGTCGTTGTTGCGCGGGAAACCGCCGCCCTGCGGGAACAGCGGGAACACCACGTCGTCGAGCTTCTCGGCGTCCCCGGCGGTCTTGTTGACGGTTGCGCCCCAGACGTTTCCGTCCGGTGACATCCGCAGCGCCCACGCATGGGCGTGGGTGTCCTTGCGGACCACGTCGGGTTCCCCGGTGACCGCACCCGTCGCCGGCGCCAGCCGGACGGCCACCGTCAGTTTGGTGTTGATCAGGTTGACCAGCACGGTCCCGTCCATCGCCGCGCAGCCGGCCACGCCGGGTTTGTCCGGCCAGGTCCACACCGTGGAGACCTCAGAGGTCTTGGTGATGCGCTGCAACCGATCCGCCGTCGGCGTGCGGTCGGCGACGTACAGCGAGCCGTCCACGGGGTCGATGCACACGCCGCCGCCCGAGCCGACGCCCGACAGCGCCGTCGTCGGCGGCGCCTGACCGATGGTCGTCGGCTGCTCGATGCGAAGGACCTTGCCGGCCAGCGATTTGGGGTCGGCGGCCGATGCGGGGTTACCCGCATCGCCGGTCATCACCACCAACGTGGTCGGGCTGGTGAAGATCAGCGCTCCGGTATTCCCGGTGGCCCCCTTGGGGATCCCGGTCAGGATGTCCTTGGGGATGTCGCCGTCGGCGATGCGGATGACCCGATTGTCGCTGGGCGTGCTGATGTAGGCGTACATCAGGCGGTCTTGGTTGTAGGTGGGCGACAGCACGATGTCCATCAGGCCGCCGTCCCCGGACGGGTCGACTGGGATGACCATCTTCACCTTCGGCTCGGCGCTGACCGAGATCTCCTTGACGGCACCGGTGGTGCGCTCGGCGACCAGCGCGGTTTTGCTGTCGGGGCCCATGATCAGGCCGCTGGTGCTCTCCAGGCAGCCCTGCATCACGCCTGGCGCCGGGCACGCCTTGGGGAATGGCGTGGGCGGCAACGGCGGCGGCGGGGGAGGCGTCGAGCTGGGTTGGGGCTTGAGTTCCGGATTGGTGGTGAAGGGCTGCGACTGGGCGTCGTTGAACCGCGCGCACCCGCTTGCGACCAGCACCACCGCGCAAAGCGCGGCAAACCCGCACCGAACCGAGCGCCGTAGTCGCATGACCGACAGGCTACGGATAGTGCGGCCGCCGCCGCCACACGCATGCGCCTGACCGCCCGACTCGACTCGGTCGGAACACTTCCCGCGCCGGCCAACGGCCCCTCCGGCGGCCGAATTCACCCGGTTTTGACCCTGCGGCGCCGCGAGCGAGGTAATTTGGGGCAAATCTGGGCCCGTTTGGCGGGCAAACCACCGATTGCCTGCCGAGAAGCGCCGCTCAAATCCCAAATTCAGCGCAAAATGCCCTTACCCTGGCACCCGTGACCAGTCAATCGAATGACGGACATTGGCAGCGGCCCGGCGAATCCCCGGAGCCGACCCCGGGACGCCCCGCCTCGGCGCGTGTGGTCGACCCCGAAGATGACTTGACGCCCGTCGGTTACCCCGGCGACTTCAACCCCTCCACCGGAACCACCACCGTCATCCCCTACGTCGGTGACCACGGCGCCGTGGGCGGGTCCAGCGCAGCGGGTTACAACGTACTCGACCGGCAGGAGCCCCTGCCCTATGTCCAGCCGCAGGCGTCCCGGCATGCGGCCGCCGAGCCCGCCGAGATCGACGGGGACGAGCACCACGCCCGCCTGGACGACGTCGGCCGGCGCGGAACCCAGCATCTGGGTTTGCTGATATTGCGGGTCGGCCTCGGAGTCGTGCTGGCCGCCCACGGGTTGCAGAAGTTGTTCGGGTGGTGGGGCGGCACCGGGGTGGGCGGGTTCAAGAATTCACTGTCCGACGTCGGCTACCAGCACGCCGACATCCTGGCCTACGTCAGCGCCGGCGGCGAGCTCGTGGCGGGTGTGCTGCTGGTGCTGGGACTGTTCACACCGGTGGCCGCGGCCGGTGCGCTGGCCTTTCTGATCAACGGTCTGCTCGCCACCATCACGGCGCGGCCGCATCCGCATATCTTCACGTACTTCCTGCCGGACGGGCACGAATATCAGATCACCCTGGTCGTCCTGGCCGTCGCGGTCATCCTGTGCGGGCCCGGCCGCTACGGTCTCGACGCGCGGCGCGGCTGGGCGCATCGGCCGTTCATCGGCTCTTTCGTGGCGCTGCTGGTCGGCATCGCCGCGGGCATCGCCGTGTGGGTGCTGCTCAACGGGGTCAACCCGATCGCCTGAGCCCTCACTGATAAGGGTTGGGCACCCGCCCCGAGCTGGCCGCGGTCAGCTGCGGCAGCGTCGCGAACGTCACCGCGGGCAAGCGCAACTCCGCGCCGCTCTTGAGGTGCGCGCGTGCCCAGGAACCCCGGTGGAAGCGCAGCCCGTCGATGTCATCCCACTCCACCGTCTGGCTGTCCCGCAGCGTTCGAACGGTCACGCCTCGATCATCGGCGACGGTGCGCAACCGGACGATCAGCGCCGACAGCACCACGGGGATCAGCAGCAGCGGCGCCGAGGGCGGCCACAGCGTCACAGGTATGAGCAACCCCAGGGTCAGGAATCCGACGGCCAGATGCGCGATCGGTGACACCTTGATCACGACGGGTGTGTGGGAAGACGAACCGGTAGCCACCCGACCATCATTTCACCCGGTTCCGGGGACCGAATCTCCGCGCGGGCCGACGGTAGCGGATTTGACTGCTGAGCTGTGCGAAGGCTACCGTCGGACGTTATGGATACCGCCGGACGGCCCGGGATGCTCGTAGTAATTAGTCGGCGCGTTGGTGCCTGACTAGCCTCTTCGGCATTTGAAGCTATCCAGACCGACGCGCAACCCTCGTGCAGCAGATGAGCTGTCGGGGGTTTTTTGTTGCCCCCCAGCGAGACTCCCAGAGTGAATAAGGACGAAAGACAGTGAGCGCACCCACCAGGCAGCACGCCACACAGCCAGAGCGTGCCGCCGACGTCGCCACCGACGCGATCAAGCCCGCCGCGAAATCTTCGGCCAAGCCGAAACGTGTTGGGCCCGAGAAACTTACCGGCGCCCAGTCGGTGATCCGGTCGCTGGAGGAGCTCGACGTCGAGGTCATCTTCGGGATTCCCGGTGGCGCGGTGTTGCCGGTTTACGACCCGCTGTTCGACTCGAAAAAGCTTCGCCACGTGCTGGTTCGCCACGAGCAGGGCGCCGGCCACGCCGCCAGCGGCTACGCGCACGCCACCGGCAAGGTCGGGGTGTGCATGGCGACGTCGGGTCCCGGCGCCACCAATCTCGTCACGCCGCTGGCCGACGCCCAAATGGACTCGGTGCCTGTGGTCGCCATCACCGGCCAGGTCGGTCGCAGGCTGATCGGCACCGACGCCTTCCAGGAAGCCGACATCTCGGGCATCACGATGCCGATCACCAAGCACAACTTCCTGGTCCGCTCGGGCGACGAGATCCCGCAGGTGCTCGCCGAGGCCTTCCACATCGCCTCCTCGGGCCGTCCCGGTGCGGTGCTCGTTGACATCCCCAAAGACGTGCTGCAGGGCCAGTGCACGTTCAGCTGGCCGCCGCGCATGGACCTGCCCGGCTACAAGCCGAACACCAAGCCCCACAACCGGCAGATCCGCGAGGCCGCCAAGCTGATCGGCGACGCCCGCAAACCGGTGCTCTACGTCGGCGGCGGCGTCATCCGCGGCGAGGCGACCGAACAGCTGCGCGAGCTGGCCGAGCTGACCGGCATCCCGGTCGTCACCACGCTGATGGCGCGGGGCGCGTTCCCCGACAGCCATCGACAGCACCTGGGTATGCCCGGCATGCACGGCACGGTCGCCGCGGTGGCCGCCCTGCAGCGCAGCGACCTGCTGATCGCCCTGGGCACCCGCTTCGACGACCGGGTGACCGGAAAACTCGACACGTTCGCGCCGGAGGCCAAGGTCATTCACGCCGATATCGACCCGGCCGAGATCGGCAAGAACCGCCACGCCGACGTGCCGATCGTGGGCTGCGTCAACGCCGTCATCACCGATCTGATCGCGATGCTGCGCCACTACGACATTCCCGGCAACCTCGACATGACCGAATGGTGGGCCTATCTGGACAGCGTTCAGTCCACCTATCCGCTGAGCTACGATCCGCAGAGCGACGGCAGCCTCGGCCCCGAATACGTCATCGAAAAGCTGGGTCAGATCGCGGGCCCGGACGCGGTGTACGTCGCCGGGGTGGGCCAGCATCAGATGTGGGCGGCGCAGTTCATCTCGTATGAAAACCCGCGCACCTGGATCAACTCCGGCGGGCTGGGCACCATGGGGTTCGCCATCCCGGCGGCCATGGGGGCCAAGATGGCTCGCCCGGAGGCGGAGGTGTGGGCCATCGACGGGGACGGCTGCTTCCAGATGACCAACCAGGAATTGGCCACCTGCGCGATCGAAGGCGTGCCGATCAAGGTGGCGCTGATCAACAACGGCAACCTGGGCATGGTGCGCCAGTGGCAGACGCTGTTCTACGGAGAGCGGTATTCGCAGACGGACCTGGCCACGCACTCGCGCCGCATCCCGGACTTCGTGAAGCTGGCCGAGGCGCTGGGTTGCGTCGGGTTGCGTTGCGAGCGTGAGGAAGACGTCGAGGACGTGATCAACCAGGCCCGGGCGATCACCGACCGTCCGGTGGTGATCGACTTCATCGTCGGCGCGGACGCCCAGGTGTGGCCGATGGTGGCGGCCGGCACGAGCAACGACGAGATCCAGGCCGCCCGCGGCATTCGCCCGCTGTTCGACGACGAGAGCGAAGGGCACGCCTGATGAACACGCACACGCTGTCGGTGTTGGTGGAGGACAAACCCGGCGTGCTCGCGCGCGTGGCGGCGTTGTTCTCCCGGCGCGGTTTCAACATCGAATCCCTGGCCGTCGGCGCCACCGAGCAGAAAGACATGTCGCGGATGACCATTGTGGTCAGCGCCGAGGAGACCCCGCTCGAGCAGATCACCAAACAGCTCAACAAGCTGGTCAACGTCATCAAGATCGTCGAGCTGGACGACGGCAGCGCGCTGTCCCGCGAGTTGGCGCTGATCAAGGTGCGTGCCGACGCCGGTAGCCGCAGCCAGGTGATCGAAGCGGTGAACCTGTTCCGGGCCAAGGTGATTGACGTATCGACGGAGGCGCTGACCATCGAGGCGACGGGTGACCGCGGCAAGATCGAGGCGCTGCTGCGGGTGCTGGAACCTTTCGGTATCCGCGAGATCGTCCAGTCGGGAGTGGTGTCGTTGTCCCGCGGCCCACGCGGCCTAGGCGCCAAATAGCCACGGCCAAGTAAGTTTTCAATCGCAACACGAAGGAGATAGTGAAGTGGCTAACCCATCCGGGGAGGCATTGCCAATGTTCTACGACGACGACGCGGATCTGTCGATCATCCAGGGCCGCAAGGTCGGCGTGATCGGCTACGGCAGCCAAGGGCACGCGCACTCGCTGAGCCTGCGCGACGCCGGTGTGCAGGTGCGCGTCGGGCTGAAGGAGGGGTCGAAGTCCCGGGCCAAGGTCACCGAGCAGGGGCTGGACGTTGACACCCCCGCCGAGGTGGCCAAGTGGGCCGACGTCATCATGCTGCTGGCACCCGACACCGCGCAGGCCGACATCTTCGCAGGCGACATCGAGCCCAACCTCAAGCCCGGTGACGCGCTGTTCTTCGGCCACGGACTCAACATCCATTTCGGGCTGATCAAGCCGCCCGCCGATGTCACCGTCGCGATGGTCGCCCCGAAGGGGCCCGGCCACCTGGTGCGCCGTCAGTTCGTCGACGGCAAGGGCGTGCCCTGCCTGATCGCGGTGGACCAGGATCCGACCGGCGAGGGCGAGGCGCTCGCGTTGTCCTACGCCAAGGCCATCGGCGGCACCCGGGCCGGCGTCATCAAGACCACCTTCAAGGACGAGACCGAGACCGATCTGTTCGGCGAGCAGGCCGTGTTATGCGGCGGCACAGAGGAATTGGTGAAGACCGGTTTCGACGTGATGGTCGAGGCCGGCTACCCGCCGGAGATGGCGTACTTCGAGGTGCTGCACGAGCTCAAGCTGATCGTGGACCTCATGTACGAGGGCGGCATCGCCCGGATGAACTACTCGGTGTCCGATACCGCGGAGTTCGGCGGGTATCTGTCGGGTCCGCGGGTCATCGACGCCGGCACCAAAGAGCGGATGCGGGAGATCCTGCGCGACATCCAGGACGGCACCTTCACCAAGAAGCTGGTGGCCAATGTCGAGGGCGGCAACAAGCAACTGGAGCAGCTGCGCAAGGAGAACGCCGAGCATCCCATCGAGGTGACCGGCAAGAAGCTGCGCGACCTGATGAGCTGGGTCGACCGCCCGATCACCGAGACGGCGTAGCTTCTGGCGCCGAACGTGCACTGAGCGCGAACTTTCGGCGATTTTTTTTGCTGTGAGTGCACGTTCGGCGGCTAGGACCCGGCGAGGCGCCCCGCCGTTTCGACCACCCGGCGGGCCAGGTGGTCCAGGGCGTTATTCGTGGGCTCGTCGAATTCGTTGATGTTGTCGTGCGTGGAGACCAGGCTCACCCCATACGGATTGCCGTCGACGAACTTCAGCGGGTCGGTGTATCCCGGCGGCACGATGATGCCGCCGAAATGCATCAGGGTGATGTAGAGCGACAGCAGGGTAGTCTCCTGACCGCCGTGCACCGTGTTGGAGGACGTGAACGCCGCGTATACCTTGTCCGCGAGCTTGCCTTCGGCCCACAGCCCGCCCAGCGAGTCGAGGTAGGTGCGCAAT
Source organism: uncultured Actinomycetota bacterium (assembly GCA_963820045.1). Lineage (GTDB taxonomy): Bacteria > Actinomycetota > Actinomycetes > Mycobacteriales > Mycobacteriaceae > Mycobacterium. Next base: position 592,972 of record CAWFYN010000002.1, on the reverse strand, counting down.
TGCGCGGCGGGAGAGCCGAAGCGGGTCGGCGAGCCGAAGATCACCGCGTCGGCCCAGACGATGTCCGCCCCGGTCGCCGCCGGAAGGTCCTTGGTCGCTTGATAATTCGCGGTCCAGGCCGGATTCTGGGCGAACGATTCCGGGTCGCGGGTTTCGGCGACGTGACGCAAGCGGACTTCGGCTCCGGCGGACTCGGCTGCGGCGGCGACGCGCTTGGCCATCGCGGTGCCATGACCGGTGGCCGAATAGTAGATGATCGCAAGTTTGGTCACCAGGGCATCGTAGGGCCATGATCACCCCGCGCCCTAGCGCGCGTCGGCGCAGGTTAGGGCAGTGGTGAGCCCGTCCATGCCCGTCGATGCCCGTTAATGGCAGCCGTTAGGCTGGCCGGGTGAATCTGCCTGTTGTATTGATCGCCGACAAACTCGCCCAATCCACCATCGCAGCCCTGGGAGACCAGGTCGACGTGCACTGGGTAGACGGGCCGGACCGGGAGAAGCTGCTGGCTGCGGTGCCGGACGCCGACGCGCTGCTGGTGCGCTCGGCCACCACTGTCGACGCCGAGGTGCTGGCCGCCGCCCCCAAGCTGAAGATCGTCGCCCGCGCCGGGGTCGGACTGGACAACGTCGACGTGGACGCCGCGACCGAGCGCGGCGTCTTGGTGGTCAACGCCCCCACCTCTAATATCCACAGCGCCGCCGAGCACGCGTTGGCGCTGCTCTTGGCGGCCGCCCGGCAGATCCCGACGGCCGACTCCTCGCTGCGCGAGCACGCCTGGAAGCGGTCGTCGTTCAACGGCACCGAGATTTTCGGCAAGACGGCCGGCGTGGTGGGGCTGGGCCGGATCGGGCAGTTGGTCGCCCAACGCTTGACGGCCTTCGGCACCCACCTCGTCGCGTACGACCCTTACGTCTCGCCGGCCCGCGCCGCGCAGCTGGGCATCGAACTGTTGCCCCTCGACGACCTGCTGGCACGAGCCGACTTCATCTCGGTGCACCTGCCGAAGACGCCCGAGACCGCGGGCCTGATCGGCAAGGAGGCGTTGGCCAAGACCAAGCCGGGCGTCATCATCGTCAACGCCGCCCGCGGCGGCCTGGTGGACGAGGCCGCGCTGGCGGAAGCGGTGAGCAGCGGACACGTCCGGGCGGCCGGTATCGACGTCTTCGCCAAAGAGCCGTGCACCGATAGCCCGCTGTTCGAGCTGCCGCAGGTGGTGGTCACACCGCACCTGGGCGCATCCACCGCCGAGGCCCAGGACCGGGCGGGCACCGACGTCGCCGAAAGCGTGAAGCTCGCGCTGGCCGGGGAATTCGTCCCCGATGCCGTCAACGTCGGCGGCGGCGCGGTCAACGAGGAGGTGGCGCCCTGGCTGGATCTGGTGCGCAAGCTCGGGCTGCTGGCCGCCTCGCTGTCCGACGGACCGCCGGTGTCGGTGTCGGTGCAGGTGCGCGGCGAGCTGGCCTCTGAAGACGTTGAGGTGCTGAAGCTTTCGGCTCTGCGCGGACTGTTCTCGGCAGTGGTCGAGGGTCCGGTCACTTTCGTCAACGCACCGGCGCTGGCCGAAGAACGCGGCGTCACCGCCGAGCTCACCAAGGCCTCGGAGAGCCCGAACCACCGCAGCGTCGTCGACGTGCGCGCGGTCGCCCCCGACGGTTCGGCCACCAACGTCGCGGGCACGTTGGCCGGGCCGCAAGAGGTGGAGAAGATCGTGCAGATCAACGGCCGCCACTTCGACATGCGCGCCGAAGGCACCAACCTGGTGATCAACTATTTCGACCAGCCGGGGGCGCTGGGCAAGATCGGCACCTTGCTTGGTGCGGCCGGGGTGAACATCCACGCCGCGCAGTTGTCCGAGGACGCCGAGGGCCCCAGTGCGACGATCCTGCTGCGGCTGGACCAGGACGTGCCGGGCGAGGTGCGGTCGGCGATCGGCGCCGCGGTGGGCGCCAACAAGCTTGAGGTGGTTGATCTGTCGTGAAACGCGCCGGCGACGATGCAGTGGGGGTACCGCCCGCTTGCGGGGGACGCAGCGATGAGGTGGGGGTACCACCCGCTAGCGGGGGAGAGCGGCGCCGATGAAATTGGCGGTCATCGAAGGCGACGGGATCGGGCCCGAGGTAGTGGCCGAGGCCGTCAAAGTCCTTGACGCGGTGTTGCCCGGCGTCGAGAAGACGCCATACGACCTGGGCGCCCGGCGTTTTCACGCCAGCGGTGAGCTGCTACCGGAATCGGTGCTCGCCGAGCTGCGCCAGCACGACGCCATTCTGCTCGGGGCGATCGGCGATCCGTCGGTGCCCAGCGGCGTGCTGGAGCGGGGTCTGTTGTTGCGCCTGCGGTTTGAGCTGGATCATCACGTCAACCTGCGACCGGGCCGGCTCTATCCCGGTGTGAGCAGCCCGCTCGCCGGAAACCCCCACATCGATTTCGTGGTGGTGCGCGAGGGGACCGAAGGCCCCTACACCGGTACCGGCGGAGCGATCCGCACCGGAACGCCCCACGAGGTCGCCACCGAGGTGAGCCTGAACACCGCGTTCGGCGTGCGCCGCGTGGTCGCCGACGCCTTCGAACGCGCCCAGCGCCGTCGCAAGCACCTGACGCTGGTGCACAAGACCAATGTGCTGACGTTCGCCGGCAAGCTGTGGTCGCGAATCGTGGCCGAGGTCGGGGAGGACTACCCCGACGTCGAGGTCGCATATCAACACGTCGACGCCGCCACCATCTTCATGGTCACCGACCCCGGACGCTTCGACGTGATCGTCACCGACAACCTGTTCGGTGACATCATCACCGACTTGGCGGCGGCGGTGTGTGGCGGAATTGGCTTGGCCGCCAGCGGAAATATCGATGCCACCCGGACCAACCCGTCGATGTTCGAGCCGGTGCACGGCAGCGCGCCCGACATCGCCGGTCGGGGCATCGCCGATCCGACCGCGGCGATCATGTCGGTGGCATTGCTGCTCGCCCATCTTGGCGAGGACGATGCCGCTAGGCGGGTGGACCGGGCTGTCGAGGCCTATCTGGCAACGCGGCCGAACGAACGGCTCGCCACCACCGAAGTCGGCGAACGGATTGCCGCCGGGCTGTAGTTTCCAACCCGGGCGGGAGCAACCGCGCCGGCACCAACGGCACCGCGGCCACCGGGAACAGTCCGCACAATATCCAGGCGTTCGGGTATTTCGCGGCGGTGATCAAGGCACCGAAGAGCGGCGGCGCGGCGGCCGCCAACACCCGCTGGGTGGTGTTCTGAATGCCCAGGGCGCGCCCGCTCCAGAACGGGCCGGCGTATTCGGTGATGGCCGTGGCCTCCAACCCATTGTCGAGCACGGCGATCACCGAGATGGCCACCATCAATGGCGCCTGATAACTCGAATTCAGAAAGTCGGCCCACGCCAGCAGGAATAGGTTGACGGCGGCGGCTGCCGCGATGATGCGGACCGGTCGCATTCGCGAGCCGACGCGGTCGGACCAGCGGCCCACCAGGACCCGGCCGAGGGCGCCCAGGAGCTGTGAAAGGGTGACCAGGCTGCCGGCCGCCGCGACCGACCAGTGCAGATTATTGATCAGCCACACCAGCGTGAACGTCACGGTCACCGTCTGGGGAACCATCATCAGACCCGCGACCGCGTGAATTCGCCACAGCACCAAGGACCCTCGGTACGGGTTGGCGAGTTCGGAATGGGTGGCCTTCGCCCGGGGCTTGCGCAGCGGGTCGATGATGCCGACCGCGCTCGCGACCGCTCCCAGCGCGCACGCCAAGGCGACGAACCTGAGCCCCGCCGCGGGCCCGTGCTCGGCCAGCTCGGGAATTACCAGCGCTCCCAAGGCTATTCCGAGGGGTTGCGCGGTTTGGCGGATACCCATGGCCAGGCCGCGTTGATGCGGCGGGAACCACGCCGACACCAGCCGCCCGCCTGCGGTGTTGCAACTGGCCGCGGCCATGCCGCCGAGAAACAAATAGACGGCCATCAAGACCATCGAATGCGCCGATGCCGCGGCGTAGGCCGCCACCGCGGTAAGTGCCGAACCCGCGGCCATCACCGAACGCTCGCCCACCCGGTCGAGCACGTAGCCCCACCCCACCAGCGTGACCACCATGCCCCAGCTGGGCATCGAGGCCAACAAGGCGGCTTCGTCGAGCGGGATTCCTCGCAGCGTTTCCAGCGAGGGAATCAGGAACGCGATGCCGTTGATGAAGAGGAAGGAACTCGCCGTGGCCACCAGCGATACGGCCATGATGGACCAGCGCGCCCCCGCCCCCAGCTCGCCCGCGCCGGCCGTCCGCGTTTGCATCCCCCATGCTCGCATAGGCACGGGAAACCGCTGGTAATCCTCGTGCGGCCGCCGCCGATGCGATGACCGGCCATGCCGGGCACCACCGCTCATCAGTGGGCTTGTCGTGACGGCCCGCAGCGCCCGGTCCCCCGCAAGCGGGAGGTGCCCCCGGCGCCGCGCTCGCGACCGTCACTAGGCTCGACGAAATGCGCCTTGGTCGAATCGCCAGCCCCGACGGTGTCGCCTTCGTCAGCATCGAGGGCGAGCTCGCCGATCCCACCGCAATGATCGCCCGCGAGATAGCCGAGCATCCGTTCGGCACGCCGAACTTCACCGGCCGATCATGGCCGCTCGCCGACGTGCGGCTGCTGGCCCCGATACTGGCCAGCAAGGTGGTCTGCATCGGTAAGAACTACGCCGATCACATCGCGGAGATGACCGAGCTCACCGGCCCGGCGGCGCCCGACCCGATCATCTTCCTCAAGCCCAATACGGCCATCGTCGGCCCGAACGTGCCGATTCGGTTGCCCGCCAACGCATCACCCGTGCATTTCGAAGGGGAGTTGGCGGCGGTCATCGGCCGGCCCTGCAAGGACGTCTCGGCCGCGGAGGCCGCCGACTCCATCCTCGGCTACACGATCGGAAATGACGTGTCTGCCCGCGACCAACAGAAGTCCGATGGCCAATGGACCCGGGCGAAAGGGCACGACACCTTCTGCCCGGTGGGGCCATGGATCGTCACCGATGTCGACCCGGCGGATCTGGAAATCCGAACCGAGGTCAACGGCGAAGTGAAGCAACACAGCCGTACCTCGCTGATGATCCACGACGTCGGCGCCATCGTCGAATGGATTTCGGGTGTGATGACCCTGCTGCCCGGCGACATCATCCTCACCGGAACACCCGCAGGTGTCGGTCCGATCGAGGATGGCGACACCGTGACCATCACCATCGAGGGGATCGGCACTCTCTCCAATCCCGTGGTCCGTAAGGGAAAGTCGTGACTGGATCAGCTTCGCAAGCCGCTCGAGTACGGGTACGTTTCTGCCCGTCGCCCACGGGCACCCCGCACGTCGGCATGGTCCGCACCGCGCTGTTCAACTGGGCCTACGCCCGACACACCGGCGGCACCTTCGTCTTTCGCATCGAGGACACCGACTCGCAGCGCGACACCGAGGAAAGCTATCTGGCGCTGCTGGACGCGCTGCGCTGGCTCGGCCTCGACTGGGACGAGGGACCCGAGGTCGGCGGGCCCTACGGCCCGTACCGGCAGTCGCAGCGCATCGAGATCTACCGCGACGTGGTGGCAAAGCTGCTCGAGGCGGGCGAGGCCTACTACGCCTTCTCGACCCCGGAAGAGGTTGAGGCGCGCCACATCGCGGCGGGCCGCAACCCCAAGCTGGGCTACGACAACTTCGACCGGCAGCTGACCGATTCGCAGCGCGCGGCGTTTCTCGCCGAAGGCCGGCAGCCGGTGGTGCGGCTGCGGATGCCCGACGAAGGCTTTGGGTGGGACGACCTGGTGCGCGGAACCACCACGTTCGCGGCGGGCACCATCCCCGATTTCGCGCTGACCCGCGGCAACGGGGAACCGTTGTACACCTTGGTCAACCCGGTCGACGACGCGCTGATGAAGATTACCCACGTGCTGCGCGGCGAGGACCTGCTGCCGTCCACCCCGCGCCAGCTGGCGCTGTATCAGGCGCTGATCCGCATCGGCGTCGCCGAGAGCACCCCGCAGTTCGCCCATCTGCCAACGGTATTGGGGGAGGGCACCAAGAAGCTCTCCAAGCGCGACCCGCAGTCGAACCTGTTCGCCCACCGCGAGCGCGGCTTCATCCCCGAGGGGCTGCTGAATTACCTTGCGCTGCTCGGCTGGGCGATCGCCGACGACCACGACCTGTTCACCCTCGACGAGATGGTGGCCGCGTTCGACGTCGTCGACGTCAACTCCAACCCGGCGCGGTTCGACCAGAAGAAGGCCGACGCGCTCAACGCCGAGCACATCCGCATGCTCGAGCCGGCGGATTTCGCGGGCCGGCTGCGCGACTACTTCGGTGTCCACGGCCATCGCCTCGCGTTGGGCGACACGGCGTTCGCCGCCGCAGCCGAGCTGGTGCAGACCCGCATCGTCGTGCTCGCCGACGCGTGGGAGCTGCTGAAGTTCCTCAACGACGACGAATACGCCATCGATCCCAAGGCCGCCGCCAAGGAGCTCGGGCCGGACGCGGCCACGGTGCTGGACGCCGCGCTGGCCGCGCTGGACGGCGTGACGGACTGGACGACGCCGCAGATCGAATCGGCCCTCAAGAGCTCGCTGATCGACAACCTGGGCCTCAAACCGCGCAAGGCCTTCGGCCCGATCCGGGTTGCCGCCACGGGAACGACGGTCAGCCCACCGTTGTTCGAATCGCTGGAGCTGCTGGGCCGCGGCCGCGGGTTGCAGCGGCTACGCGGCGCACGCGAAACGGTCGCCGGCTAGCCGGCGACCTCGCGTGCGGAGTGTGTGGCGAGTCTTTGGTAGTCTGCACTGCGGTTTGCAAAGGCCGACAACGGCTGGCGGCGGCGGTCTCGCGAGCAGCTTGATAGAGCTCGGAATGATCGCTGACCAGCGGTTTTAGGCAGCCGATGGGGTATGGTGTAATTGGCAACACAGCTGATTCTGGTTCAGCCATTCTAGGTTCGAGTCCTGGTACCCCAGCAAAATCTCACCACCTCAAGCGATTAGGTGGGCTTCCGGGCGTGAGCTATGCTGACTGCTCGGATCGTGTCCGGCCCCGTCGTCTAGCGGCCTAGGACGCCGCCCTCTCACGGCGGTAGCGTGGGTTCGAATCCCATCGGGGCTACAAAGCAATTACTGATCAGTTCCCTCCACGGCCGGTGCCGTGGAACCACCCACCGGCATGGCCGGCAGGCCGAGCTTGCGGTGATCCCACGAACGCGCGCGTTCGGCGACGATACGCACGCAGACGCGCTTGTTCATCATCTGCTCGACGAAGGGCTTCATCTCGTCGGTGTAGGGGCCGGTATAGCGCTCGAACACGCTGACCCCGACCCGGTGTGAGACGTCGGGATCATCGACGATCTCCGCGACGCCCTCGAACGACACCCCGCGCAGCGTGTCGTAGGTGTGGCCGCCCTCGATCAGAAAGCTCACCCGCGGATCACGCTTGAGGTTGACCGCCTTCTGCGACTTGGCCTTGGTTTCCAGCCAGATCTCCCCGTCCACAACGGCGTACCACATTGCGGTCAGATGCGGCTGGCCGTCGGGGCCGATGGTGGCCAGCGTCCCGGTGCGGCTCTTGACGACGAAGTCGGCGATTTCGTCGGGGGACATGACGATGCTCGCGCGCTGATTGGTTCCCATGGCGGTCAGTCTGTCAGGCCACCCGCGGGTCGAGTGTGCGCTGGTGGCGTTGAGTGTGCGGCCAGGGCGGGAATCTCTTGATCCTGGTGCCCTGGACGCACACTCGATGCCGGGGCGGCATGCGCCAACCGCGCGCGGGTTCAGAGCCGACGGGTGAGTGCTTCGGCCGCGGACAGGAGATCGGCGGCCCAGCGCACGCCCGGGCGCCGGCCGATCCGGTCGATGGGTCCCGACACCGAGATGGCGGCGATGACGGCACCCCGGCCGTCGCGCACCGGAACCGACACGCTCGCCACCCCGGGCTCTCGCTCGGCCACGCTTTGTGCCCAGCCGCGCCGCCGCACTTCGGCCAGGGTGCGCTCGGTGAATTTCGCCGTCGATAGCACGGCTTTTTGCGTCGCCGCGTCGCTATGGGCCAGCAGCACTTTGGCGCCCGAGCCCGCCGTCATCGGCAGTCGCGCCCCTACCGGGACCGTATCGCGAAGACCCACAGCGGGTTCCAGGGCCGCCACACAGACCCGCGTGGTGCCCTCCCGGCGGTACAGCTGCACGCTTTCACCGGTGGTCTCGCGCAACAGGGGAAGCACCCCCGCGCTGGCGGCGAGCAGCGGATCGTTGACATGGGCGGCGAGCTCGGTAACCGCCGGACCGAGCCGCCAACGCCCTTCGTCGTCGCGGGCCAGCAGGCGATGGACTTCGAGGGCGGCGGCCAGTCGATACGCGGTGGCCCTGGGCAATCCGGTTCGCTCGCACAGTTCGGCCAACCCGCATGGGGATTGGGCGATCGTGTGCAGCACACCCATCGCTTTGTCGAGGACGCCGATGCCGCTATGCTGTCTCACAGGGAGATACTAGCGTCTCGTATTGTGAGATCACCAGCCTATGGTGGATCGGCGAGCCGCGGATGAGGGAATCGAGGCGAATTCGAGATGGGATCCGGCAAGCCGCGCACCCTGGCCGAAAAGATCTGGGACGACCACGTTGTGGATAAGGGGGGCGACCCGGAACAAGGAGACGCGCCCGATCTGATCTACATCGATCTGCATCTGGTGCACGAGGTCACCAGCCCGCAGGCTTTCGACGGGCTGCGACTGGCCGGCCGCCCGTTGCGACGGCCCGATCTGACGCTGGCCACCGAGGATCACAACGTGCCCACCGTCGACATCGACAAGCCGATCGCCGACCCGGTGTCGCGCACCCAGGTCGAGACGTTGCGGCGAAACTGCGCCGAATTCGGTGTTCGCCTTTATCCGATGGGCGATATCGAACAGGGCATCGTGCACGTCGTCGGGCCACAATTAGGCCTCACCCAACCGGGAATGACGGTCGTCTGTGGTGACAGTCACACATCGACGCACGGCGCATTCGGCGCGCTGGCGATGGGCATTGGCACCTCGGAGGTCGAGCATGTGCTGGCCACTCAGACCTTGCCGCTGCGGCCATTCAAGACGATGGCGGTCAATGTCGACGGGGAATTGCCCGCCGGTGTGACGGCCAAGGACATCATTCTCGCGTTGATCGCCCAGATCGGCACCGGCGGTGGGCAGGGGCACGTCATCGAATACCGGGGCAGCGCCATCGAATCGCTGTCGATGGAAGGGCGGATGACGATCTGCAACATGAGCATCGAGGCCGGCGCCCGGGCGGGCATGGTGGCTCCGGACGCCACCACCTTCGAATTCCTGCGCGACAAGCCGCACGCACCGCGGGGGGCGCTATGGGACGCAGCAATGCGTTATTGGCGGGAGCTGCACACCGACACCGGCGCCGTCTTCGACACCGAGGTCCACCTCGACGCAACGTCGTTGAGCCCCTTCGTGACGTGGGGAACAAATCCCGGGCAGGGGGTGCCGCTGGCCGCGGCCGTACCCGACCCGGAGCTGATGACCGGCGACGCCGAGCGGCAGGCCGCCGAGAAAGCGTTGGCATACATGGACCTTCGACCGGGGACTCCGATGCGCGACATCGCGGTCGACACGGTGTTCGTGGGCTCGTGTACCAACGGCCGCATCGAAGACCTGCGGGTGGTCGCCGACGTGCTGCGCGGCCGCAAGCTCGCCCCCGGGGTACGGATGCTCGTGGTGCCCGGGTCCATGCGGGTACGCGCGCAGGCCGAAGCCGAAGGGCTGGGAGAGGTTTTCACCGCCGCGGGCGCACAGTGGCGACAGGCGGGCTGCTCGATGTGCCTGGGGATGAACCCGGACCAACTGGCGCCCGGCGAACGGTGCGCGGCGACGTCCAACCGCAACTTCGAAGGGCGCCAGGGGAAAGGCGGCCGCACGCATTTGGTGTCTCCGGGCGTCGCCGCCGCCACGGCCGTTCGCGGCACCTTGTCCGCCCCGGCCGATTTGAACCGGCCTATCCGGAAGGGATGAGCATGGAAGCATTTCACACGCACACCGGTATCGGTGTGCCGTTGCGGCGGTCCAACGTCGACACCGATCAGATCATTCCGGCGGTGTATTTGAAGCGCGTCACCCGAACCGGATTCGAGGACGGATTGTTCGCCAGCTGGCGCTCGGATCCCTCATTCATCCTCAACCTCAGTCCCTTTGACCGGGGGTCAGTCCTGGTCGCCGGACCCGATTTCGGGACCGGCTCGTCGCGCGAGCATGCGGTGTGGGCGCTCATGGACTACGGGTTCCGGGTGGTCATCTCGTCTCGATTCGGTGACATCTTCCGGGGCAACGCCGGCAAGGCGGGGCTCCTGGCCGCCGAAGTTTCCCAAGACGGCGTGGAACTACTTTGGAAGCTCATCGAGCAGAGTCCGGGTCTGGAAATCACTGCCAATCTTCAAGATCGAAATATCACCGCGGGAACGACGGTGTTGCCGTTCAAGATTGACGACCACACCGCTTGGCGACTCCTCGAAGGACTCGACGATATAGCCCTTACGCTGCGGAAACTCGACGAAGATCGAAGCATTCGAAGCCACCTATCCGCAGTGGAAACCGCGCACTCTGCCCGCCTCATGAACGGTCGAGAAGGCCGGAATTTCTTCTCGCTCGCCTAACTAAACCGGGCCGATTTTCTATGCCCGCCACCGGTCAAGGGCGGCAACCGGATTGCGAAACCGCCGATTGTTCGACCCTGAAATTGCGCGTGGCTCTTGGAAATTTGCTGGGTGAGGGTTTACCGTGTGCACTAGTCGGTTCAAATCGAGGACCACTAGCGTCGGAGGGATTGGATGAATAAGGCAGAGCTCATAGATGTGCTCACGCAGAAATTGAACACCGACCGTCGGCAGGCGACCGCCGCCGTCGAGAACGTTGTCGACACCATTGTGCGTGCGGTGCACAAGGGCGACAGCGTCACCATTACCGGGTTCGGTGTGTTCGAGCAACGGCGCCGCGCGGCCCGGGTGGCCCGCAACCCGCGGACCGGCGAGACGGTGAAGGTGAAGCCGACATCCGTCCCGGCGTTTCGGCCCGGTGCTCAATTCAAAGCGGTTGTGTCTGGCGCACAGCGTCTCCCGTCGGAAGGACCTGCAGTGAAGCGTGGTGTAGTAGCAAGCGGCGCGGCCAAGAAGACCGCCGCCAAGAAGGCTCCCGCCAAGAAGGCCGCGGCGAAGAAGGCCCCCGCCAAGAAGGCCGCGGCGAAGAAGGCCCCCGCCAAGAAGGCCGCGGTGAAGAAGGCTCCCGCCAAGAAGGCCGCAGTGAAGAAGGCTCCCGCCCGGAAGGCTCCGGCCAAGAAGGCCGCGGTGAAGAAGGTGGCTGCCAAGAAGGTTGCGGCGAAGAAGACCGCGACCAAGGCTCCCGCCAAGAAGGCCGCGGCAAAGAGGCCGGCCCGCAAGGCTCCCGCCAAGAAGGCCACCGCGCGTCGCGGTCGCCGCTAAGGCAGCAGTCGAGTTCTAGACGCGAATACCCTTCGGGTGGCAGCGATGCACCCGAAGGGTATTCGCGTGTTATGCCCGCACGTTCGCGGCCAGCGCGCCGCCGATATGGTCGGCCGCCACCAGTCGGCCGGCGGCTACCGAGAGCACCCAGGTGCTGCCCTTGTGATTGCGCGACTTGTCGGGACGCACTCCGTCCCGTTCGCACCACCAGGCGATCAGGTCCGGGATCACCTTGCCCTGCGTGCAAATGACGGGTGTGCCTTGCTGCTCGGCGATATCGAGCACCCGCCGCCGCCCACGTTTGGGGCTCTTGGCGTAGGACTCCTCCGTGAGGGTCGGCTCGTTGTGCACGGTCACGCCCAATTCCTCGGCGAGCGGTTCCACCGTCTGGCGGCAGCGCAGGCGGTCGGCCGCGTAAACGTCGGTGGCGCCGAAGGCCAGCAGCTGCGGAACCAGCGCCTCGGCCTGCGCGCGTCCCCGTTTGTCCAGCGGCCGCTGGGTGTCGTCGCCCTTGAAGCGTGATTTCCGGCCCGCCGTCCCGTGCCGCACCACCACCACGTTATGCGTGTCCGCAGGGTGTTTTGTGAAGTGGCGCAACATCTTTCGATCATGGGAATAGCTGAGCTTCTTCAGCGCGTGAGGTATCGGCAGCCACACCAACTCGTCGACCTCATTTCCGGGCGTGAATTCACCGCCGGTGCTGCGCGCCGCCCAGTAGTAGACCTTCTTGACACCCGCCTCGATGGGATAACTCACCATGTCGAGCCGCCGGCCCAGAATGGCGTGGTGCCCGGTCTCCTCGCACACTTCCCGCACCGCGGCGACGGGCGCCGTCTCGCCCGGGTCCACCTTTCCCTTCGGCAGCGACCAGTCGTCATAGCGGGGGCGGTGGATCACCGCGACCTCGAGCCCCGGGTTGACCGAGTCATCCGGTCGCCACAAGACCGCTCCCGCGGCATACACGATCCGACTTCCCGAATGCCGAGCGGTGGACGAGCTCTTGGTCGGCAACTCAACTCCTGCAGGTCAATTCGGTCGGGGGCCACGCGCGCATTTGCGGTGCGGCCGGAAAAGAACCGTAATCACCACACAGCGGGCTACGTACTGCGGTGCCGCTCCATCAATGACACTTGGTGATCGCGCACGGTATGGCCCTCCTGCGGCGACGCGGTCCACTGCCCGTCGGGCCCCAGCTCCCAGCACCGGGTGGACGGATCCAGCGCGGACTCGAACAAGTCGTCGAGGTATGCGGTCAGCCTCGGATCCTTCACCTGAACCAGCGCCTCGACGCGGCGGTCGAGGTTGCGGTGCATCATGTCGGCGCTGCCGATCCAGAACTCGTTGATGCGATTGAAATGCATGATGCGGGAATGCTCCAGGAAGCGGCCGAGGATCGACCGCACGGAGATGCTCTCCGAGAATCCCTCCGTGCCCGGGCGCAGCGCGCAGATGCCGCGAACCACCACCTCCACCCGCACATCCGCCCGCGACGCGCGATAGAGCGCGTCGATGACCTGCTCGTCAACGAGGGCGTTCATCTTGAGGCGGATCCGGCCGCCACCGTGTTCGCGGTGGGCGGCGATCTCGCGGTCGACGCGTTCGATGATGCCCGTGCGTATTCCGTGCGGGGCGACCAGCAGGTTGCGGTAGGAGACCTTGCGTGAGTAGCCGGTCAGCGAATTGAACAAATCCGTCAGGTCGGCCCCGATCTCGGGGGACGCCGTCAGCAGGCCGACGTCCTCGTAGAGTCGCGCCGTCTTCCCGTTGTAATTGCCGGTTCCGATGTGGCAGTAGCGCCGGATCGCAGAACCCTCGCGCCGCACCACCAGGCAGGTCTTGCAGTGCGTCTTGAGTCCGACGTACCCGTAGACCACGTGCACGCCCGCCTGCTCAAGCGTGCGCGCCCAGCGGATGTTGGCCTGTTCGTCGAAGCGCGCCTTGATCTCAACGAGCGCCACCACTTGCTTTCCGGCCTCGGCGGCGGCGATCAGCGCCCGAACGATCGGCGAGTCACCGGATGTGCGGTACAGCGTCTGCTTGATCGCCAGCACGTTGGGGTCGGCGGCGGCCTGCTCGATGAATCGCTGCACGCTGGTGGAGAACGACTCATACGGATGATGAAGCAGCACATCGCCTTCGCGCAGCGTCGCGAAGATGCTCCGAGGCGTCTCGCGGTCGACGAATGCGGGACTGGTGGCCGGAACGAATGCCGGGTCTTTGAGCGAGGGACGGTCGACGCTGTAGATCTGCCACAACGACGACAGGTCCAGAAGGCCGGGCACCTCGATGACGTCACCCGGATTCACGTCGAGTTCGCGCAGCAGCAGTTCCAGCATGCTCTCGGTCATGTCGTTGGCGACCTCGAGTCGCACCGGCGATCCGAACCGCCTGCGCGCCAATTCCCGTTCCAGGGCTTGCAGCAGGTCTTCGTCGCGGTCCTCTTCGACCTCGTAGTCGGCGTTGCGGGTGATGCGGAATGCGTGGTGCTGAACGATCTCCATGCCCGGGAACAGCACCGGCAGGAACGCCGCGATCAGCTCTTCCATTGGCAGGTAGCGGATTATGGCGGGCCCATCGGCATCATCCGTATGGCCGCGGGCACTTAGTTCGACGAAGCGATCCACGTTGTTGGGGACCTTCACTCGCGCGAAGTGCTGGCCGCCGTCCTCGGGTTGGCGCACCATGACCGCCAGGTTCAGGCTCAACCCACTGACGAAGGGGAAGGGGTGAGCGGGGTCGACGGCGAGCGGCGTCAGAACGGGAAAGACTTGTTCGTGGAAATAGATCGACAGTTCGTCGCGCTCACCCTGATCCAAGTCGGCCCACGTGACTATATGTATGCCCTCCTCGGCGAGCGCCGGTCGCACCGCGTCAAGGAACACCCGCGCGTGCCGGGTCGCGATCCGCTGCGTTTGCTCGCCGATGCGGGCCAGTTGCTCGCGCGGCGTCAGACCGTCGGCGGAGCGCACCGACAACCCCATCTCGTCGCGACGCTTGAGGCCGGCGACCCTGACCATGTAGAACTCATCGAGGTTGGAGGCGAAGATGGCCAGAAACTTGGCCCGCTCCAACAATGCCAACGAGTTGTCGGCGGCCAGCGCCAGCACGCGGGCGTTGAAGTCCAGCCAGCTCAGCTCCCGGTTGAGGTAGCGGTCCTCCGGCAGGTCGGTGATCGCGGCCGGCGTCGCGGCGGGCGGCGCGGCCACGGCCGAGTCGCCTTGATGCCACAAGTTCTGGTCGGGGCGGGCCTCAGCTTCGATTTCAGTCACTCTGCGATCATTGCTCATCACTCGCCGATGCTGCTAGCGCTCGACGGACATCCATTCGCCGTTGGGACGACGTTCACCCCGGGGAAAGGTACGTCGCGTCGCGGCTGAAGTCACTGCTGCGCCAGCGCCCGGCCGGTCGCCGCCCCCACCCCGAGCCGGCGGGCGGCGGCGAGGTCGTCGGGAGTGTCGACGTCACAGCGCAGGCCCGGCCACGCACCCGTCAGTTCGATCGCGCCCGAACGTCGGTGCCGCGCCGACGAATCGGACCCGAATTGTGGATCGAGTGTGGCGCCGAAGGCGAAGAGTGCGGCGGTTCCCGTCGCCAGCCGGTCGGCGACGAAGCTGCGCCGGTGGTGCCGCGCGGCGGCGATCGCCTCGGTCAACTCCTGCGTCTGCAGCGCTGGCAAATCCCCCTGCAGCACAACGACATTCGGGAAAGAATCGGCCACCGCCCGTTCCGCGGTGGCGATGGCGTTGTTCAGCGGGTCGCTGTGCCCCTCGGGCGTGGGGTCGGCCAGCACGTCGGCCCCCAGCTCGGTGGCCGCGGCGGCCGCGGCGTCGTCGGGCGTGACGACGGTGATCGAGCCCAGTGAACCGACGCGGCCCGCGGCGGTCAGGGTGTCGATCAGCATGGCCAGTACCACGCTCTCCCGCGTCCGTGCCGAGAACACCGGGGCCAGCCTGGTCTTGGCCGCGGCCAACCGTTTGACGGCGATGATCAAGGCGATGTCTTTTCCTGCGCCGTCGGCTCGTGTGCCGCTCATGAGATGTCATCCTGCCAGCGACTGCTGAGGGCGGACGCGCTAGCTCGCGTGACGCCCGGTCCGCGGCTGATCTAGGGTGTAGCGGCTGCAACACGCTGGAGACGACGGACGGGGGTGCGGATGGCCGACACAATGCTCAGTTCGAAGCCCAGTTCAAAGGCAAGTTCGAAGGTCGCGGTCATGGGCGCCGGGGCGTGGGGCACGGCGCTGGCCAAGGTGCTCATCGAGGCCGGGGAACCAGAGGCGGAGGTCACGCTGTGGGCCCGTCGATCTGACATCGCCGACCGGATCAATGCCACCCGATCCAACCCCGACTATCTGCCGGGTACGGTGCTGCCGGCCGGCATCCGCGCCACCATCGACGCTGCGGAGGCGCTCGGCGGCGCCTCGACCGTGCTGCTGGCGGTGCCCGCGCAGACGATGCGCGCCAACCTCGAAGGCTGGGCGGCGTTGGTGCCCGCGGGCGCCACCCTGGTCAGCCTGGCCAAGGGCATCGAACTGGGCACCCTGATGCGGATGAGCCAGGTCATCGCTTCGGTGACGGGCGTGGACCCCGCTCAGGTCGCGGTGATCTCGGGTCCGAACCTGGCCAGCGAGATCGCCGAATGCCAGCCCGCCGCCACGGTCGTCGCGTGCAGCGACTCCGGCCGCGCCGTCGCGCTGCAGCGCATGCTGGACACCGGGTATTTCCGCCCCTACACCAATAGCGATGTCGTGGGCACCGAAATCGGCGGGGCATGCAAGAACGTCATCGCGCTCGCGTGCGGCATGGCCGCCGGCGCCGGGCTTGGCGAAAACACCGCGGCCGCGATCGTCACCCGCGGTCTGGCGGAGATCATCCGGCTGGGCATAGCGCTGGGCGCCAAGGGTGCCACGCTGGCCGGGCTGGCCGGGGTGGGCGACCTGGTGGCGACGTGCACGTCACCGCAGTCGCGCAACCGGTCCTTCGGCGAACGCCTGGGTCGCGGCGGGACGATGGAATCGGCGATGCGGGCCAGTGGTGGGCACGTCGTCGAGGGCGTGACGTCGAGCGAGGCGGTGCTGGCGCTCGCGTCCAGTTACGACGTCGAGATGCCGCTCACCGACGCCGTGCACCGGGTATGCCACCGGGGCCTGTTGGTGGACGAGGCGATGGCCCTGCTGCTGGGTCGCAGGACCAAGCCCGAGTGACTGCCGCGCGGCGATCCAAACCCAAGGTCGCGGCCCACCGCCCGACCCGAGCGCCGCTCAACCGGTAGCCTCTCCAGGTTGTGAGCGCCAGCGGAAGCCGCGTGCGCGTCGCCGTCGTCTTCGGCGGGCGCAGCAACGAGCACGCCATCTCGTGCGTGTCCGCGGGCAGCATTCTGCGCAACCTCGACCCCCAACGGTTCGAGGTGGTCGCGATCGGCATCACCCCGGAAGGGTCGTGGGTGCTCACCGACGGTGACCCGGACGCGCTGGCCATCAGCAACCGGCGGCTGCCCGAGGTGACCGCCCAGTCGGGCACCGAACTGGCCCTCCCGGCGGATCCGCGCCGCAGCGGCCAGCTGGTCTCCCTTTCGCCCGGGGCCGGTGAGGTTCTGGCGTCCGTCGACGTCGTGTTCCCGGTGCTGCACGGTCCGTACGGAGAAGACGGCACCCTCCAGGGCCTGCTGGAACTGGCCGGGGTGCCCTATGTCGGGGCCGGTGTGCTGGCCAGTGCGGCGGGCATGGACAAGGAGTTCACCAAGAAGCTGTTCGTCGCCGAGGGGCTGCCGGTCGGCGCGTATGCGGTGCTGAGGCCGTCGCGCTCGACCCTGCAACCGCAGGACTGCGAGCGGCTGGGGCTGCCGGTGTTCGTCAAACCCGCCCGGGGTGGCTCGTCGATCGGGGTCACCCGGGTATCACGCTGGGAGGACCTGGCTGCGGCTGTCGCGGTCGCGCGCCGGCACGACCCGAAAGTGATTGTGGAGGCGGCGATCACCGGTCGCGAGCTGGAGTGCGGCGTGCTCGAAATGCCCGATGGCACAATCGAAGCCAGCACGTTGGGCGAGATCCGGGTGGCGGGGGTGCGCGGACGCGAGGATTCGTTCTACGACTTCGCCACTAAATACCTTGACGAGGCAGCCGAATTGGACGTGCCGGCCAAGGTGGACGACGACATCGCCGAGGCCATCCGGCATTTGGCGATCCGCGCCTTTACGGCCATCGACTGTCAGGGTCTGGCCCGGGTCGATTTCTTCCTCACCGACGACGGGCCGGTGCTCAACGAAATCAACACGATGCCCGGGTTCACCACGATCTCGATGTACCCGAGGATGTGGGCGGCCAGCGGCGTGGACTATCCCACCCTGCTGGCGATCATGGTGGAAACGGCGTTGGCCCGCGGCGTAGGCCTGCGTTAGCTACCCCGGCGGCCCCGGGTTGATGGGCACCGCCGCGATGGTGCGGTCGATCACCTCGGACAGCTGCTGGATCGGCGTCGGGCCCGATCCCGACGGCAGCGTGAGCGCCACATACACCGGCCGATCCACCGTGTACCAGGTCGATCGGCCCTCGTCGCCGGCGGATTGCTGTTCGGGGTGCACCGCGAACCACTGCACCCGGTCGACGATCTGAATCGGGGACCCCACCACGAACTCGGCGGGGCGGTCGAGTCCGCAGCGCAGCACCAGCGGCTCACTGTCCGGCCCGGCCCGCCATGCGGTGGCGCCCTGGGGCGCCGGTTGCGCGACGGGCGCGCGTTGATAGTCGCCGAGCCGCTGCGGCACCGCCTGCGCCAGCGCCCGGCACGCGGCGCTATCGGCCTGCGGCGCCGGGGCGGCGGCTACGGCAACCGGTTGCGGGGGCGCCTCGCGGTTCGCCGCGATCACCAGGATCGCGCCGATCGCCACGACGGCCACGGCGACCGCGGCGATGATCACTGCGGTCGGGGGCCCAGCGTCGCCGGCGGGGCCGGGACCGGGATCGGTGGTCACCGCCCGCGCACCTCCTATCTCTGGCACGACGGACCCTGCCTACCTCGGGCCGCGAGCGGTTCGCATCGGGGCATGGCTCTACACTGGCGCGGGCCGCTCGCGCGGGCAGTAACCCAACTTACCGCAGGTCGGCGACCGGATAGAGGCCCACAGGGCGAGGACGCGCCGGAGGAGGTGGCGTGCGCGACGACGCATCGAATCCCACACTGCAGCAGCTCGGCGAGTTCGCCGTCATCGATCGCCTGGTGCGCGGCCGACGACAACCGGCCGCGGTGGCGGTAGGGCCAGGCGACGACGCGGCCGTGGTGCAAGCCAAGGACGGCCGCATGGTGGTGTCGACCGACATGCTCGTGCAGGATCGGCACTTTCGGCTGGACTGGTCGACCCCCCACGACGTCGGCCGCAAGGCCATCGCCCAAAACGCCGCGGACATCGAGGCGATGGGCGCGCGGCCAACGGCCTTCGTGGTCGCGTTCGGCGCGCCCGGTGGCACGCCGGCGACGGACGTGGATGCGCTGGCCGGCGGGATGTGGGATGAGGCGCAGCGCATCGGCGCGGGCATCGCCGGCGGCGATCTCGTCAGCTGCCCGCAGTGGGTGGTCTCCGTCACGGTCCTGGGTGACCTGGATGGTCGCGCGCCGGTGCTGCGGTCCGGGGCGGAGGCGGGCTCGGTGATCGCGGTCGCCGGTGAGCTGGGCCGCTCGGCGGCCGGGCTTGCGTTGTTCGGCAAGGGGATTGAGGGCTTCGATTCGCTGCGCCACCGTCATCTGATTCCCCAGCCGCCCTACGGTCAGGGAGTGGCGGCGGCGGCGGGGGGAGCGCAGGCGATGATCGACGTCTCCGACGGCCTGGTCGCCGACCTGCGGCACGTCGCCGCGGCATCCGGTGTGGCGATGGATCTGTCGACGGCGGCGCTGGCCGCCGACCGCGACGCACTGACCGCCGCGGCCGCCGCCGCGAGCGCCGACCCCTGGTCGTGGGTGCTTGGCGGCGGCGAAGACCACGCCCTGGTGGCCTGCTTCGCCGGCCCCGCGCCCGCCGGATGGCGAATCATCGGACGGGTTCTCGAGGGAAAGCCCGGAGTGCTTGTCGACGGACAAGAGTGGACCGGCTACGCGGGCTGGCAGTCATATGACCGTTAGGGTGGCGCGGTGAGCGTCGATGCCTGGAAAGAACCGCGATGACGGCGCGGCCATTGACTGAAATCGTCGAGCAGGGTTGGGCGAGCGCACTGCAGCCGGTGGCCGATCAGGTCGCCGCCATGGGCCAGTTCCTGCGGGCCGAGATCGCCGCCGGGCGCAGGTACCTGCCGGCGGGCCCGAACGTGTTGCGCGCGTTCACGTTCCCGTTCGAGGACGTCCGGGTGCTGATCGTCGGGCAGGACCCGTACCCGACGCCGGGACACGCGGTGGGCCTGAGCTTTTCGGTGGCCCCCGACGTGCGTCCGCTGCCGCGCAGCCTGGCCAACATCTTCGACGAATACGCCGCCGACCTCGGCCATCCGCAGCCCTCGTGCGGTGACCTGACGCCGTGGGCGCAGCGCGGGGTGATGCTGCTGAACAGGGTGCTCACCGTGCGCCCGAGCAACCCGGCCTCGCACCGGGGCAAGGGCTGGGAGGCGGTGACCGAGTGCGCGATCCGCGCGCTGGCCGCGCGCTCGCAGCCGCTGGTGGCGATCCTGTGGGGCCGGGACGCGTCCACACTCAAACCTATTCTGGCCGAGGGTAATTGCGTGGCAATCGAGTCGCCACACCCCTCGCCGCTGTCGGCATCTCGGGGATTCTTCGGGTCGCGTCCGTTCAGCCGCGCCAACGAACTACTGACGAAGATGGGTGCCGAACCGATCGATTGGCGGTTGCCGTGACCGAGATGACGGCGCTGCGGGCGCACCGCCGGGGCGGCCCGGAGCAGCTGGTCGTCGATCGGGCACCCGTGCCGGCCCCGGTCGCTGACGAAATCCTCGTGGCCGTACACGCCGCCGCCATCACGTTCGACGAGTTGACCTGGGACGAAACCTGGACCCGGGACGGTGTGAGCCGGACGCCGGTGATCCCGTCGCACGAAGCATCCGGCGTCGTCCGCGAGGTGGCCTCGGGTGTGGCGGATTTCGCGCCCGGCGACGAGGTGTACGGGCTGATCCCATTCGACCGCGACGGCGCGGCCGCCGAATTCGTCTGCGTCCCCGCGGCGGACGTCGCCACCAAGCCGGCGACGGTGTCGCACGCCGTCGCCGCCGCACTGCCGCTGGCCGGTCTGACCGCGCTGCAAGCCCTCGTCGACCACGCCGGCGTGCGGCCGGGCGAGGCCGTGCTGGTGCACGGCGGCGCGGGCGGTGTGGGCGCCTTGACGGTTCAGCTGGCCGCGATGCTGGGCGCGCGCGTCACCGCGACCGTGCGCAGCGACGCGGGCGACCTCGTCCGCGGATACGGAGCCGTCCGCGTGATCGACGTCCGCACCGAGACATTCGACGACGCGCTGTACGACGTCGTGGTCGACACCGTTGGCGGAGAGACGCTGGACCGGTCGTTCCCCGTGCTCCGCCGCGGCGGGCGCCTGGTCACCCTGTCGGCGCCCCCGCCGGCGGGTAGGTCCGACGAATACGGTGTCACGGCAACATTTTTCATCGTCACACCGAACCGGGACCAGCTGGACGAGCTCGCCGCGCTTGTCGACAGCGGTCGGCTGCGCATGGAGCTCGCGCGGACGTTTCCGCTCGCCGAGGGCCGCGAGGCGTTCGAAAGCGGCCGCCGGCCGGGCCGGCGGGCGGGCAAGACCGTCCTGGTCGTCCGCGACTAGCCGGCTTTTACGAATCCGGGAAGTTCACGTCCTTCGTGACGGACTTCCACTCTTCGATGGACGACGACGAGGCGGCGATCTTGTCGCGCATGGCCTTCAGCACGTCGCGGCCCAGCAGCAACCGCAGCGGTGGCTCGTCGAGCGTGGTCACCATCAGCACCGCCTGCGCGACCTTCTTCGGATCACCGGGAAGATGATCGGCGAACTGCTTGATCAGGTCCTTGCGCGCGGCCACGTCGACGTAATCGGCTATCGGGGTGCGCGACTCCTTCATCGATCGCGTCGCCCAGTCGGTGCGGAAGGCGCCCGGCTCGATGGCGGTCACCTTGATTCCAAGCGGCCGCACCTCGGTGGCGAGCGCCTCGGTGATCGCCTCCAGTGCGAACTTCGTGGACGAGTAGTACGCGTTGGGCGGGTTGGCGACCAGACCGGTCATCGACGACATGTTGATGATGTGTCCGGAGCCGCGGGCGCGCATCGCCGGCAGCACCGCCTTGATCATGTTAACCGCACCGAAGTAGTTGACCTCGAACAGCTTTCGCACCTCGGCGTCCTCGCCCTCTTCGACGGCGGACAGGTAGCCGTGACCGGCGTTGTTGACCAGGACATCGATGCCGCCGAACGCCGCATCGGCGGCCGACACCGCCGCCGCGATCTGATCGGCGTCCGTCACGTCGAGCGCAACGGCCAGAGCCCGATCGCCGAACTCGTCGAGGAAGTCGCGCACTGAGTCGGCCCGCCGCGCGGTCACCACCGCGCTGTGGCCCGCTTCCAGTGCCGCGCGCGCGATTTCGCGGCCGAAGCCGGTGGAGCATCCGGTGATCAGCCAGCGCGCCATCTCTAGATCGCCCCTTCCGGTAGGCGCCGCAGATACGCGGTTCGCCGGTCGGCGAGTTCGGCGGTACGTGCCTGCGGGGACACCCGCGGAAGGTGCGGCACCTCCGCGTCGAGCCGGTCCAGCTTGACGACCCGGCCGCGAGCGCCGAGATCTTTGTGGGGACCGGCCTCACCGAACTCGGCCATGCGCAGCGTCAGGATGCCCTCGCGCAACCCGTCTGAGTCGATCCAGTTGGCCACGCCGGGATCGGTCGGGCCGATCACGTAGGTGTAACCGCCGTCCTCGTTGGCAACCGATTGCGTCTTGTTGAGACTGCCGGTGCGGTCGAGGATGTCCAGCGTGGTGCCCCAGATGTTGCTCAGCGGCACCGTGAAGTACTCTGCGCCACCGTCGTTGAGGTCCACCACGAACCCCTCGTCCGGGGCGAGATCGAAGCGGCCCATCACATAGACCTGGTTGCGCATCGCGCCGACCTTGTCGGCCGACCAGGCCAAATTGAAGTGGTTGGCCGGCATTTTGTACACGCCGTGGCTGAGCTTGCCGGTGAAGTCGGCGAAATACGCCATCATCGCGGCGGTGGCCTCGGCCTGCTCTTCGAGCGTGCGTGCGGGTGTCGCCGGCGGGCCGCCGAGCCGTTGCACTTCAAGGTAATTGGGGTCGTCGCGACCCCAGTCCAGCAGCACGTCGCGGATGTAGAACTCGTGCGCCGCGGGGGAGGTCTGCACGTGGTTGGGTCGCGCCCCGGCGGGGTCGGCGTCGACGGTGATGGTGAAGCTGCCGTCGGATTCGACCGCCATGGTGCGGCCGTTGAGCACGTCCACCGTGCCCATGTGGGCATCCCACAGGGTGAAGTAGTTTTCGGTCATGCGGTGCTCGCCGACCCGGCCGTGGATTTCGTAACGTTCGTCGCCCGAGATCGGAATCACCCGGTACACGCTGTCCGGATTGTCGATGCCCCAACGCGATCCGGGGATGCGTCGGCCCTCGACGGGGTGCGCCAGCCGGGTGATGCAGCTGACCTTCGGCCGCAGCTTGTCCTGATTGGACGACCACACCGCCGCCGAGAACATCACCTCGGCGAACGCGTCGTCGAACCGCTCCCGCATCGACTCCGACGCCTTGGCCCGGCCCAGCCACGTCTCGGCCACCGTCGCATACGCGGCCTTGACGACCGGGTGCTCGATCAGCTCGAGGGCAGCCAGTTCCTGTTCGTGCTGGGATTTGGTCGCAACGGGGTCATCAGGCATGCGTTGTTCCTCCGATATACTGTCCAAAACGTGTGTTGTACAACGCGAATCGCTCGTCGACCTGCTCGGCACGCAGGCTGTAGGTCTCTAGGCCGTAGGCCGGACGGGCTCGAGGCTGCCAATGTTCAGAACTTCAAATGCTGGCTGACGTTGCCGACCTGGTCGACGAACATGGTGCGGCTGTCGAACCGCCAGGCGCCGTCCACCCGGTGAAACGTGTCCTTGTAGTGGCCGGTCACGATCACCTGCAGCGGCAGGTCGGGGGTGGCCTGGGTGACGCAGTAGTAGGACGTGCTGCGTGCGGTTCCTTCGGCCTCGTCGATGTGCAGCTGCACGTTGGTCGTGTTGTGCTTGGTCTTCGGGGTGCCGTCGGCGTAGATGCGCGTGGCCATCTCATACATCTCGCGCACCCGGGCGGCGCCGGCGAACACCGTCTCCGGTGGACCGTCCTCCACGCCGCAGATGCGGCCGTGTTCGAAGAGCCGGGCCACCCCGTCCAGGTCGCCACCGTCGAGAAGCTCCGCGTAGGTGTAGATCAGGTTGGTGATTTGGGTTGCGCTGTCACTCATGTGGAACCACCTGTCGAACCCGCCTTCTCCGCTTCCGCGAACAATGGTGGCAGAACCGGTCGAATTTACATAGAACCGACCATTACTCTTGATCGCCGTGACGTTACCGTGGACGCCCGCCCGGCTCGGCAACCTGACCGGCAAGAGAATCGTCGTAACCGGAGCGACCAACGGCGTCGGGCTGGGGACCGCCCGTGCCCTGGCCAAAGCGGGCGCGCACGTGATCCTGGCGGTGCGCAACACCGGGCTGGGCGAGCAGCGCGCCACTGAAATGGGTGGTTCGACCACCGTGCTCAAAATCGACCTCGCCGACCTGTCGTCGGTGCGCGCCTTCGCGGCGTCTATCGACGAGGACATCGACATCCTGATCAACAACGCGGGCGCGCTGACCGAGCGCCGCACCGACACGGTCGACGGATTCGAGAAGACGCTGGGCACCAACCTGCTCGGGCCGTTCGCCCTGACCAACCTGCTGCTGCCCCGCGTGCGTTCGCAGATCATCAACGTCGGCTCCGACGCGCATCGGTCGGCGACGCTGCGCCTGGACGACCTGCACCTGCGCCGGCACAAGTGGACCCGGTGGGGGGCGTACGCGCAGTCGAAGCTCGCGGTCATGCTGTGGGGCTTGGAGTTGGACCGCAGGCTGCGCGCCGCGAGGTCGCCGATCGTCACCCAGCTCACCCATCCGGGTTGGGTGGCCTCGAACCTGTCGCAGCTCGGCGACTCGGCGCTGATGTCGGCGGCCCACAAAGCGGTCAAGGCGGTGGCCGATCGACTCGCCAACGACATCGACGAGGGCGCGGCGCCCACGCTGTACTGCATCAGCGAACCGGTGCCACCGGGCAGCTACGTCGGGGTCAGCGGCAGGTTCGGCCTCCGCGGCGGGCCCGTGCTCATCGCCCGGTCGCCGGTCGCGTGCGATTACGACGCGGCCGCCCGCCTGGTGGCCTTCGCCGAACAAGAGACCGCCACAACATTGGAGGTGTAGTCATGGCCGAATTCGACGACATGGTTGCCGTCATCACCGGCGCCGCGCGCGGCCAAGGCCGCAGCCACGCCGTCGCCCTGGCCGAGCAGGGCGCCGACGTCATCGCCCTGGACATCTGCACTGATCTCGAGGCGATCCCCTATGCCCTGGCAACGGAATCCGAACTCGACGAGACGGTGCGGCTGGTCCACGCCGCCGGCCGCAGGGCCGTGCCCGTCATCGCCGACGTCCGCGACCTGAAGCAGCTGCAGGTCGGGGTGCAGGCCGGGATCGACGAACTCGGCGAGATCGACATCGTCATCGCCAACGCGGGGGTGGTGGCGATCGGCGTCAAGGACCCCGAGTCCGAACCGGTGTTCAACACGATCGTCGACACCAACCTAAAGGGGGTGTGGCACACGATGCTGGCGACGGTGCCGTCGATCATCCGCATGGGCCGGGGCGGCTCGGTCGTGTTGGTCAGTTCGTCGCAGGGGCTGACCGGCCGCGGCGGTGATGGCAGTGCCGCGATGTTCGCTTACGCCGCGTCCAAGCATGGCGTTGTGGGCCTCATGCGCTCGGCGGCGAATGCCTATGCGCCGCATAAGATTCGGGTCAACTCGGTGCATCCGAGCGGCGTCGCGACGCCGATGATCCTCAACGATTTCGTAGTGAACCAGATGGTGGAGAACCCGAATCCGGCCCTGTCGCAGACCCTGCTGCCCGAGGTGCCGTTGGTCGAGGCGCAAGACGTGACCGAAGCGGTGCTCTGGCTCGCCGGCCCGCGGTCGCGTTACGTGACCGGCGTTGCCATGCCGGTGGATGCCGGCCACGTGGTCATGTGATTGACCACTGCCAGCTCCGGACTAGCCCCGGACGACCTTGCCGGCCTTGATGCAGGACGTGCAAACGTTGAGGCGCTGCTTATTGCCGCCCGGTCGGGTGACAACGTGCACGGTCTGGACGTTGGGGTCCCACCGGCGGCTGGTGCGGCGGTGGGAGTGCGACACCGACTTGCCGAAGCCGGGGCCTTTCCCGCAGATTTCGCACACAGCGGCCATTGTTCAAGCTCCTCAGATCTCGGGGTCCGGCTTGGGGGTGTGACACGGGGCCGGGACTGCCCGGGTTGACTCGGGCCCAACCAGGATACCGACTGTCGGGGCAACCGCCAAAACGATCACCCACCGCTGTCGCCCCGTCTGGCTAGGCTCAATGGGCCGGATCTGCCCGGTCGGCGGGTGGTGGTCACGGCCAGCCGTCGCCCGAGTCGCCGAGCTACGCTGGCGCCCACCGGGGGGCTGGGCGCTGGGAGTCGCAGAGGAGGTGGGTAACACTGGGACCGTCGGACCGTCTGCTGGACGCGATCACGCTGCGGGACTGGGCGCACGCCGCCGTCAGCGACCTGATCACTCACATCGATGAGATCAACCGGCTCAACGTCTTCCCGGTTGCCGATTCCGATACCGGCGCCAACATGCTGTTCACCATGCGTTCGGCGCTGGCCGAGGCCAACGCGGGGGCCAATTCCGAGGGCAGCTCGGCGTGCGTCGCCCGGGCCGCCGCGGCGATGTCGGCCGGGGCGCTCAACGGCGCCCGCGGCAATTCCGGCGTGATCCTGTCCCAGATCCTGCGCGGCATCGCCGACGTCACCGCGACCGCGGCCGCCGATTCCGGCGGTGAGCTACCCCACATCGACCCCGCCACCCTCGGGGCGTCGCTGCGGCGCGGCGTGGACCTGGTGATCACCTCGATGGGCGGGGACGAAATCCCGGGAACCATCGTCTCGGTGCTGCGCGCCGCCGCCGACGCCGTCGGGGAATGCGCCCAGGCCGGGGAAGGGCTGGCCCCGGCGATCATCGCCGCCGGCGACGCGGCGGTCGTCGCGCTGGAGAAGACCCCCGAGCAACTCGAGGTGCTCGCCGACGCCGGCGCCGTGGACGCCGGCGGGCGGGGCCTGCTGGTCCTGCTGGACGCCCTGCGCACCACCGTCACCGGGCAGGCGCCCGCCCGAACCGTGTACGAGCTGTCCCCGCGAGCGCCGCAACCGGAAGGCACCGCCGAACGCCCCACGCCGCAATTCGAGGTGATGTACCGGTTGGACGGATGCGATCCGGCCGCGGCGGACGCGCTGCGGGACCGGCTCGGGGGGCTCGGCGACTCCGTCGGCATCGCGGCCGCGCGGTCGTCCGCCCAGCACACGTACTCGGTGCACGTGCACACCGACGACGCCGGCGCCGCGGTCGAGGCGGGACTGGCGGCGGGGCGGCTGAGCCGCATCGTGATTTCGGCGCTGAGCCCCGGCGCCACCGGGCTGCCGGCCGGCGGCTGGACAAGGGAACGCGCGGTGCTGGCCGTCGTCGACGGCGACGGTGCCGCCAAGCTGTTCGGCGGTGAAGGCGCCTGCGTGCTGCAAAGCGATCCGGCCGCGGGCGACCCGGCCACCCACATCAGCGCGCACCAGCTGATGCGGGCGGTGGTCGACACCGGTGCCGCGCAGGTGATGGTGCTGCCCAACGGCTACGTGCCGGCCGAGGAGCTGGTGGCCGGGTGCACCGCGGCGATCGGCTGGGGGATCGATGTGGTGCCGATCCCGACGGGATCGATGGTGCAGGGGCTGGCCGCGCTGGCCGTGCACGAAACCGGCCGGCAGGCGGTGGACGACGGCTACACCATGGCCCGCGCGGCCGGTGCGGCCCGGCACGGATCGGTGCGCATCGCGACCGAGAGCGCGTTGACCTGGGCGGGCCGCTGCCAGCCGGGCGACGGCCTGGGTATCGCGGGGGACGAGGTGCTGATCGTGGCCGACGACGCGATCGCGGCGGCGATCGGTCTGCTCGATCTGTTGCTGGCCTCCGGCGGCGACTTGGTGACCGTGCTGATCGGCGCGGGCATCGGACCGGACGATGACGCCGCGGTGGGCGGCATCCTGGAAG
This sequence comes from uncultured Actinomycetota bacterium, assembly GCA_963820045.1. Lineage (GTDB taxonomy): Bacteria > Actinomycetota > Actinomycetes > Mycobacteriales > Mycobacteriaceae > Mycobacterium. The sequence goes on along the minus strand of CAWFYN010000002.1, from coordinate 565,179 downwards.
CACACATGCACGACCATCACCCGGGAACCGAGCTGGTCACCTACCGCACCGGCCATCGCGGTGACGCGCTGTTGATCGGGGTCGAGTAGCCGTGGCGTCGTTGCGCGACCGGCTGGACTTCGTGGTGGGCGCCAAGGCCGCCGATCAGCTCGACGAGGAGCTGGGCATCCGGACCGTCGACGATCTGCTGCGCCACTATCCGCGCAGCTACACCGAGGGGGCGACCCGCTGGGACGCCGACGGCCAGCGCCCGCCGGCCGGCGAGCACATCACGATCGTCGACACGATCGCTGAAACCAAGACGTTCCCGATGAAGAAGACCCCGAAAAAGCTGTGCCACCGCATCACCCTCGGCGCCGGCCGCAGCAAGGTGACCGCGACCTTCTTCAACGCGAATTACCTGAAGAAGGACCTGACCACAGGCACCAAGGTGATGCTTTCCGGGGAGGTCGGATTCTTCAACAACGTCATGCAGCTGACGCACCCGGCATTCCTGATCCTCGACTCCCCGGATGGCAAGAATCGTGGCACCAGCTCACTGAAGAACATTGCCATCGCCTCGCAGGCCACCACCGGCGAAGTGCAGATGGCGGCGTTTGAGCGCGCCTTCTTTCCGATTTATCCGGCGACCACGAAGCTGCAGAGCTGGGACATTTTCAGGTGCGTACGCCAGGTGCTCGACGTACTGGATCCGGTGGATGACCCGTTACCCGCCGACTTGTGCGGCCGCCACGACCTGGTCTCCGAGGATCGGGCGTTGCGCGACATCCACCTGGCGGAAGACGAGTCGGCTCGGATGCGGGCGCGGGAGCGGCTGACCTTCGACGAAGCCGTCGGCCTGCAATGGGCGCTGGTCGCCCGGCGGCACAGCGAACTGTCGGAATCGGGGCCTCCGGCGCCGCCGCGCTCGGGCGGTCTGTCCGCGGAACTGTTGGGGCGGTTGCCATTCGAGTTGACCGCCGGACAACGCGAAGTGCTCGACGTGTTCGCCAAGGAGTTGTCGGCCACCCGGCCGATGAACCGCCTGCTCCAGGGTGAGGTCGGCTCGGGTAAGACCATCGTCGCGGTGTTGGCCATGCTGCAGCTGGTGGACGCCGGTTACCAGTGTGCGCTGCTGGCGCCCACGGAAGTCCTTGCCGCCCAACATTTGCGGTCGATCAATGACGTGCTCGGCCCGTTGGCGATGGCGGGCCAGCTGGGTGGTGCGGACAGTGAAGGCGGGGTGGCCACCCGGGTCGCGCTGCTCACCGGTTCGATGACGGCGGCGCAGAAGAAGCAGGTGCGTGCCGAGGTGGCAAGTGGGCAGGCCGGGATCGTCGTCGGCACCCATGCGCTGTTGCAGGACGCGGTGGAATTCCACAACCTGGGCATGGTGGTGGTCGATGAGCAGCACCGCTTCGGTGTCGAACAGCGAGACCAGTTGCGGGCCAAGGCTCGTCCCGGTGTCACACCGCACCTGCTGGTGATGACGGCGACGCCGATACCGCGCACCGTCGCGCTGACCGTCTACGGCGATCTGGAAACCTCGACGCTGCGCGAACTTCCACGCGGGCGCCAGCCGATCACCAGCAATGTCATCTTCGTCAAGGACAAGCCCGGGTGGCTCGAGCGGGCCTGGCGGCGCATCACCGAAGAAGTCGCCGCCGGCCGCCAGGCCTACGTGGTGGCGCCCCGCATCGACGAAACCGACGATCCGGAGAAGCAGGAGGAGAACACCAAACCGTCGGAAACCGCCGAGGGGCTCTACGCCCGACTGGGTTCGGGTGAGCTGGCGGATTTACGACTGGGCCTGATGCACGGACGGTTGCCGGCCGACGAAAAGGATGCCGCCATGGCGGCGTTTCGCGCCGGCGAGATCGATGTGCTGGTGTGCACCACCGTCATCGAGGTGGGCGTGGATGTCCCCAACGCCACGGTGATGCTCGTGATGGACGCCGACCGCTTCGGCATCAGCCAGCTGCATCAGCTGCGGGGCCGCATCGGCCGGGGCGCGCATCCCAGCCTGTGCCTGCTGACCACCTGGGTATCGCCGGATTCGCCGGCGGGCCGGCGGCTTGCTGCCGTGGCCGCCACCATGGACGGGTTCGCGCTCGCCGATCTGGACCTCAAGGAGCGCCGCGAGGGAGACGTGTTGGGCCGCAACCAGTCCGGTCGCGCCATCAACCTGCGCCTGCTTTCGTTGGCCGACCATCGCGACGTCATCGAGGCCGCACGCGATTTCTGCGTCCGCGCCTATGCGGATGACCCTGCCGACACCGAATTGGCTTTGTTGGCAGCGCCTTTCGTCACCACGGACCGGATCGAATACCTGGACAAGTCGTGAACCGCAAGGTGCTGCTGTGGTTGTCCGCGGCCGCGGCGCTCGCATTGCTGGTGGCCTACCAGACGGTCGGATCGTCGGCGTCCAGGCACGCCGACGACTATGCGGCGCGCGCCGACGTCCCGACGGTGCAACCCGGCACCGATGTGCTCGCGGGTATCGCGGTGCTACCGCTACGGGCACACCGGTATGACTACCGCAGGCCGGCGTTCGGCGACGCGTGGGACGACGACAACGACGCCCCGCTGGGACACAACGGCTGCGACACCCGCGACGACATCCTCAACCGCGACCTCGCCGACAAGACGTACGTGTCGACCAAACGGTGTCCGGACGCGGTGGCCACCGGCACCCTGCACGATCCGTACACCAACAAGATCATCGCGTTCGCGCGCGGCGCCAAGGTCGGGGAAGCGGTGCAGATCGACCACATCGTTCCGCTCGCCTACGCCTGGGACATGGGCGCCTATGACTGGCCGGCCGGCGAGCGGCTGCGGTTCGCCAACGATCCGGCCAATCTGCTGGCCGTCGACGGACAGGCCAATCAGGACAAGGGCGACGCGCCGCCGGCGCATTGGATGCCGCCGAACGCCGCCTTCGCCTGCCAATACGCCATGCAGTTCATCGCCGTGCTACGCGGCTACTCGTTACCGGTGGACCAGCCGTCGACGGGGGTGTTGCGCCAGGCGGCGGCCACCTGCCCGGCGGGCTGACTCAGCCCTCGAAGGTGTTCGGATCGGGGCGCAACCGGGTGCCGTCATTGAGCCCGTTGATCGCGTCCATGTGCTCGGCGGCCAACTCGAAATCGAACACATCGAGGTTTCCGGCGATGTGCTCGGGCTGGGCCGACCGGAAGACAACCGCATTGCCCAGCTGCAGGTTCCACCGGAGCAGCACCTGAGCCGGGGTCTTGCCGTATTCGCCGACAACCGAAGTCACGGTCGGGTGATCCATCAGCTTGCCGAGCGCCAGCGGTGTGTAGGCCTGGGTGACGACGTTGTGCTCCGCATCCGTTTTGCGGATCTCGGCCTGATTGAGCAGCGGGTGCAGCTCGATCTGGTTGACCGCCGGCGTCACGAAAGTCAGGTCGATGACGTCCGTTACATGCACCTCGGTGAAGTTCGAGACGCCGATCGAACGTGCGAGCCCGTTCCCGCGGCACTGGATCAGCCCGCCGAAGGAATTCACATATTCCCCCCGCGACGGCACCGGCCAGTGAATCAGGTACAGGTCCAGGTAATCCAGGCCGAGTCGCTCCAAGCTCTCTTTGCAGGCGTCCTCGGACCGCAGGAAACCGTGGTCGGCGGGGGCCAACTTGGTGGTGACGAACAGTTCGGCGCGCGGAATCCCGGAGGCTGCGATCGCGCGGCCGACGGCCGCTTCGTTGCCGTAGGCGGTGGCGGTGTCGATCAGCCGGCAGCCCATCTCCAGCGCGGCCGAGACCGCGCGTTCGGTCTCATCCTCCGATAGATCCGCGACGCCGAGGCCAAGCACCGGCATCGTGTTTTCGTCGTTAAGAGCTATCGAGGGCACGGCAACGCCCGACTCGCCAGCCAATGTCATTCACCTGCCTATGAAGTTGAAGGTTCGTGGACCCAACCTGGTGCCGTCATCGAGCGAGGAGATCGACGCCATTCCATCGGCGCTGAGTTCGAGGCGCTGAGTTCGAAATTGAAACACGTCGGAGCTGCTCGCAATCCGTGAGGCGGTTACCGGCTTGGGGATCACGATATTACCGAGCTGCAAAAATACCACCCCATCAACACCGGGGCGGGGCGCGGTGATATCGGGCCCTGGTCTATATTTCGCAAATTCGTCACCACGTAGAGTTGGTCACACGGTGCACGAAACCGGCGCCGGCAACGCCGCGCCTGCTCGGTGCCGCCGGGGCCGGAAGACTCCGAGATGACGGCGGGAACGGATAACCGCCCGTCGCCCGAGCGTTACCACGTTTCATTCGAGGGAGTGCCCATGACCAAGACCGTGCCCGCGCCGGATCTGCACCTTGGGCCGAAACACGCGCGCATGCGCCTGGCCAGTCGCATGCAGGGCGCGGTCTCCACGATTGGTGTCAAGGTCATTCCGTGGATCCCGACCCCCGCCAAGCGTGCGCTGTTCGGTGGCCGCTCGGTAACGATCGACGGCAACACGCTGGACCCCACGCTCCAGCTGATGCTGTCGGGTCTGCGCGCCGTCGGCATCGACGGCCTGGTTGTCGACGACGACCCGGGTGCCTCCCGCGCTCAGCTGCGCCAGCTCACGACGGAGCTTCCGGGGCCACAGATCCACGTCGACGTCGACGACTTGTTGCTGCCCGGGCCGGCGGGTGAGATCCCCGCGCGGCACTACCGTCCCGCCAACGGCGCGACCGCGCCCCTGCTGGTCTTCTACCACGGCGGCGGATGGGCGATCGGCGACTTGGATTCCTACGACGCGCTGTGCCGGTTGACGTGCCGCGACGCCGGCATCCACGTGTTGTCGATCGACTACCGGCTGGCCCCCGAGCACCCGGCGCCGGCCGCGGTCGAGGACGCCTACGCCGCCTTCAGGTGGTGCTACGACCACGCTGAGGAACTCGGCGCCGCGCCCGGTCAGGTCGCGGTCGGCGGGGACAGCGCGGGCGGAAACTTGGCGGCCGTCGTCTGCCAGCTCGCGCGCGACGAGGGTGCACCCGCCCCCGTGCTGCAGTGGCTGCTCTACCCGCGGACCGACTTCACCGCCCAGACGCGCTCCTTGGGCCTGTTCGCGCGGGGGTTCCTGCTGACCAAGCGCGACATGGATTGGTTCGAGTCGCAGTACCTGCGGGGCTCGGGCGTCGACCGGGCGGACAAGAGGGTATCGCCGCTGCTGGCCGAGTCGTTGGCCGGGCTCGCGCCCGCCTTGATCGCGGTCGCCGGGTTCGACCCATTGCGCGACGAAGGCGAGAGCTACGCGGCGGCCCTGCAGGCCGCCGGGACCGCGGTCGATCTGCGGTGCATGCGCTCGCTGACGCACGGCTTCATCAATTTGTTCCAGCTCGGCGGCGGCAGCGCCGCCGCGACCACCGAGTTGATTTCGGCTCTGCGTGCCCACCTGAGCCGGGTCTGATCCGTTGCCCGGTTGGCGCCGGTAACCTAGAGGCGCCTACGAGCAAATGACGTCCACCATCGAAACGGCAACCCGAGTACCGAAGGATCACGGAACTGTGGCCGACAAACCCAAACGCCCCCCGCGCTTTGACATGAAGGCGGCCGACGGTAAATCGGGCCGACTCGTACAGATCGGCGGGACCGTCCTCGTCGTCATCTTCCTGGTCGCGGTCGTCTCCTACATCGTGGTCACGCACCACAAGAAGACCGCCGCCATCGGCGCGGGCGACACGGTGCGGGTGACGTCGAGCAAGCTGGTCACCCAGCCCGGGTCCAGCAACCCCAAGGCCGTCGTCACGTTCTACGAGGACTTCCTCTGCCCGGCCTGCGGCAACTTCGAGCGCACGTTCGGTCCGACGGTGTCTCGGCTCATCGACGTCGGCGCCATTGCGGCCGACTACTCAATGGTCTCGATCCTCGACAATCCGAGGAACCAGAACTATTCGTCGCGGGCGGGCGCCGCGGCCCTATGCGTGGCCGACGAGTCCCTCGACGCGTTCCGCCGATTCCACACCGCGCTGTTCACCACCGACCTCCAGCCCAGCGAGCGCGGCAGCAGCTTCCCGGACAACGCCCGGCTGATCGAGCTCGCCCGGGAGGCCGGCGTCGTGGGCAAGGTGCCCGACTGCATCAACAGCGGCAAGTACCTTTCCAAGGTCACGGGTGAGGCGGGGGCCGCGAAGATCAACGCCACGCCGACCATCAAGATCAACGGCGACGATTACGATCCGTCCACGCCCGATGCGCTGGTCGCCAAGATCAAGAGCATCGTGGGCGACGTGCCGGGCATAGACGGCGCCGTCACCCCCGCGGCCGCGTGACCGCCTCGGTGTCAGCCCAAACCGCCGGCCTGACACCGGAATCGCGTCCCGAAGCGCGCGTGCCTGCTCCCAGCGCGTGGTGGGTGCTGATCGCCGGCGTGATCGGCTTGGTTGCCTCCGCGACGCTCACGGTGGAGAAGATCGACCTCCTGCTCAACCCGGCGTACGTGCCGTCGTGCAACATCAATCCGATCCTGTCGTGCGGCTCGGTGATGATCACGCCGCAAGCGTCGCTGCTGGGATTCCCCAATCCGCTGCTCGGCCTGGTGGCCTTCACGGTGGTGGTGGTCACCGGACTGTTGGCCGTGACCAAACTGGCTTTGCCCCAATGGTATTGGACCGGATTGACGGTCGGCCTCCTGATCGGCGCCGCATTCGTGCACTGGTTGATCTTCGAGAGCCTCTACAGCATCGGTGCGTTGTGCCCGTATTGCATGGTCGTCTGGGCGGCCACCATCACGCTGCTGGTGGTCGTCGCGTCGATCGCGTGTCGTCCGGCGTTGCAGGGCCGGGGAGGCGGTGCGGCGTGGGTGCTGTACCAATGGCGGTGGTCCATCGCCGCGCTGTGGTTCACCGCGGTGGTTCTGCTGATCATGGCGCGGTTCTGGGACTATTGGTCGACGCTGCTGTAAGTGTCTGCCCGTGACCCGGATCATCGGCGGCGTGGCCGGCGGCCGGCGCATCGCCGTCCCGCCGCGAGGGACCAGGCCCACCACCGATCGCGTGCGTGAGTCGCTTTTCAACATCCTGGCCGCGCGACACGACCTGACCGGCGTCGCGGTCGTGGACCTCTACGCCGGTTCGGGCGCACTGGGATTGGAGGCGCTGTCGCGGGGGGCCGCCTCGGCGCTGTTCGTGGAATCGGATCATCGCAGCGCGTCCGTCATCGCGCGCAACATCGACGCCCTGGGTTTGACCGGTGCAACGGTGCGCCGCGGCGCGGTCGCGACCGTTCTGGCGGCCGGTACCGCGCGCCCCGTCGACCTCGTTCTGGCCGACCCACCCTACGAGGTCGAGGCGGCCGAGGTGGAAGCCGTGCTGGCCGCATTGGTCACCCATGGTTGGGCGAACGCCGGAACCGTGGCGGTGGTCGAGCGGGCGGCGACCGGTGCGGCGCTGACCTGGCCGGGCGGCTGGTCCGTGTGGCCGTCGCGCGTGTACGGCGACACCCGTTTGGAGATGGCCGAACGGCTGTGAGGCTTGCGTGTACCGTCTTTCGTCATGAGCGGCGCGGTATGCCCGGGGTCGTTTGATCCGGTGACGTTGGGCCACATCGACGTCTTCGAACGGGCGTCGGCCCAGTTCGACGAGGTGGTGGTGGCGATCCTGGCCAATCCCGCCAAGAAGGGCATGTTCGACCTCGACGAGCGGATCGCGATGATCAACGAGTCGACGACGCACCTGCCCAACCTGCGGGTCGAGGCCGGGCAGGGCCTGGTGGTCGACTTCGTCAGGTCGCGGGGGATGACCGCCATCGTGAAGGGCCTGCGCACCGGCACCGACTTCGAATACGAGCTGCAGATGGCGCAGATGAACAAGCACATCGCCGGCGTCGACACGTTTTTCGTCGCGACGACACCGCGGTATTCGTTCGTGTCGTCGTCATTGGCCAAAGAGGTCGCGCTGTTCGGCGGCGACGTGTCGGAGTTACTGCCCGAACCGGTCAACCGCCGCCTGCGCGAGAAGCTGGCCGGCCGCTCCTAAAGCGTTGCGCGGCAACCCATGAGCAGGGGTCGATCGCCATAGATGCACACTCGCGCAAAGATTTCACCCGCGCTAGTGACACTCGTGGTCATGGCCGCCGTCGGGGGAGCCGCCCATCATCCGCGCCATCGGAACTCCGCCCGTTGTGACGAACCGAACGACCAGGATGGCCGCGACGGCAAGGAAGGCGATATTGAGCCAGGTCGTGTAGTTCCACGAAATCGTGGCTTCCATGATGGTGGCGTTGCGCTGCTGTGGAATGAGACGCGTTGCGCCGAAGATCAATTCGACCAAATAGCCGGCGGCGACCATGGCGGCGTAGAACGTACCCAGCAGCGTCAGCATCATCCTGGTGCCGTAGTACTTGCGGTAGATATTCAGGATCGGCAGGATCAGCAGGTCGGCGTAAATGAACGCGATGACGCCGCCGAAACTGATGCCGCCGTTCCACAGCACCGCGGCCAGCGGAACATTGCCGATCGAGCAGACGAAGGACAGCATCGCCACGATCGGCCCGACGAGCGGGCCCCATATTGCCGACCAGCCCGGGTGGTCGGCCAAAAAGAAGGTCTGCCAAAACTTTTCGGGCACCCAGGCCGCGATGGCCCCCGCGATCAACAAGCCCAGAACGAGGTCGCGCAGGATCGCCAACCACTCCATCACGAACACATGGGAAACGGAGGTGAAGCCCTCCGCGGAAAAGAGCCGCTGCGAGAACGAGCCCTGCTTCTTGATGGACATGTCCATGGCCGCATGGCCTTCCATCGAGCCGGCGACCCCGCGGTCGGCCTGCTCACGGGCGGCATCGATGAGCCGCGAGCGCACGAACAACCGGAACAAGACGGCGAGCACCACGATCATCAGCGGGCCGCCGACGAACTCCGCGGCGGTGAACTGCCAGCCCATCAGCAGGGCCAGGATGATGCCCAGTTCCACCACCAGGTTGGTGGAACCGATCTCGAATGCCATGGCGGCGGTGAAGCTGGCCCCCTTGCGGAAGAGCGACCGCGCCAACGCCACCGCGGCGTAGGAGCACGACGACGACGCCGCGCCGAGCCCGGCGGCCAGCGCCAAGGTGCGCGGCCGGTCGTCGCCCAGCAGCGCCACGACGGTCGAGCGTCGCACCACCGCCTGCACCACCGCCGACAGCCCGAAGCCCAAGATCAGCGCCCACAAGATTTCCCACGACATCGATCCCGCGACCGCCAAGGCGTGTCCGACCGCTGCGAGCACGAGTGTTGGATCCTCCCTGTCGATGAGCGCGAGCCCCAAAACTATACCCCATGGGGGTATATGTCAAATGCGGCAAAGCTCCCTGGCCAGGGTCTGAAGCCGCTTCGATCCCTAGAATGGCCGCAAATGGTGCAACCAACCTTGGCGGCGCGGACGGGCGTTTCGATGGATTTCACTGATGACGGCGGGGCGGTGGCCGGTTTCTGCGGCATTTTGCGTCGTCATCCCGGTCTAATGTCCGACACACCGGTCCCGCCACCGCTGTCACAACGGCAACACCAGGCACACTGGTAACAATAGGATTTTTGCAGACGCCAGGAGGATATGGCCGTGTACCGAGTCTTTGAAGCGCTCGACGAATTGAGCGCCATCGTTGAAGAAGCACGCGGCGTTCCGATGACGGCCGGCTGCGTGGTGCCCCGCGGTGACGTGCTGGAACTGATCGACGACATCAAGGATGCGATCCCTGGCGAGCTGGATGACGCCCAGGATGTGCTCGACGCGCGTGACTCGATGTTGCAGGACGCGAAGTCGCACTCGGAATCCATGGTTTCCTCGGCGACCACCGAGTCGGAGTCCATGCTCAACCACGCCCGTGCTGAGGCCGACCGGCTCTTGTCCGACGCAAAAGCGCAGGCCGACCGCATGGTGAGTGAGGCGCGCCAGCACAGCGACCGAATGGTCGGCGAGGCCCGCGAAGAGGCGATGCGCATCGCCACGGCGGCGAAACGCGAATACGAGGCCAACGTCGGCCGCGCCCAAGCCGAAGCCGACCGGCTGCTCGAAAACGGCAACATCTCCTACGAGAAAGCCGTGCAAGAGGGCATCAAAGAGCAGCAGCGTCTGGTTTCGCAGAACAGCGTGGTGGAAGCGGCCCACGCCGAGGCCACCCGTCTCATCGACTCCGCGCATGCCGAGGCGGACCGGCTTCGCGGCGAGTGCGACATCTACGTCGACAACAAGCTCGCCGAGTTCGAGGAATTCCTCAACGGCACGCTGCGCTCTGTCGGGCGGGGGCGTCACCAACTCCGGACGGCGGCCGGTACGCACGACTACGCGGTGCGCTAGCGCGTCGACCGGGCGGCCGCGCCTGGAATTATGCGGTGCGCGCCGTAGGATTTCTCGTATGACGCGGCAGCACAGCACCTCGCGGCGCCATCTGAGCTCGCCGATGACGATTGACATCACGCGGCTCGGGCGGCGACCCGGGGCGATGGTGACTCTGCGGAAGACCGTGCCCAGCGCGTCGCGCATCGGGCTGGACATGATCGCGATCGAGGCGGGCGCTCCATTGGAGCTGGACCTGCAGATTCAGTCGGTCTCCGAAGGCGTCTTGGTGACGGGCACGGTCGATGCGCCCACCGTCGGCGAATGCTCCCGTTGCCTCGCGCCGGTCAACGGTCGCGTGCAGGTCCGGTTGACCGAATTGTTCGCCTACCCCGACAGCACGACGGAGGCGACCACCGAGCAAGACGAGGTCGGTCACATCGTCGACGACACCATAGACCTCGGGCAGTCCATCATCGACGCCGTGGGACTGGAACTTCCGTTTACGCCCGTGTGCACGCCCGATTGCCCGGGGCTGTGCCCCGAATGCGGGGTCGCCCTCGCGGCCGAGCCCGACCATCACCACGACTCCATCGACCCGCGATGGGCCAAGCTTGCGGGAATGTTCCCCGAGCCGGACGCGTCGCGGGGTGAGCAATGACGGAACGGCAAGACCTGATCGATGCGCTCGGCGTCGGGCTGCCCGACGAGCTGCTCACGCTGGCGTTGACTCATCGCAGCTACGCCTACGAGCACGGCGGACTGCCGACCAATGAACGCCTGGAATTTCTCGGCGACGCCGTGCTGGGCCTGACCATCACCGACGAGCTCTACCATCGGCATCCCGACCGTTCGGAAGGGGACCTGGCCAAGCTGCGGGCCAGCGTCGTCAACACCCAGGCGTTGGCCGACGTCGCGCGCAAGCTGACCGTGGACGGGCTGGGCGTTCACCTGTTTCTCGGGCGCGGGGAAGCCAACACCGGTGGCGCCGACAAGTCGAGCATCCTGGCCGACGGCATGGAATCGCTACTGGGCGCCATCTACCTTCAGCACGGGATCGACACGGTCCGCGAAGTCATCCTGCGGTTGTTCGGCCCGCTGCTGGACGCCGCGCCGACCCTGGGGGCCGGACTGGACTGGAAGACCAGCCTGCAGGAGCTGACCGCCGCCCGGAGCATGGGCGCGCCGTCCTACATGGTCACCTCCACCGGACCGGACCACGACAAGGAGTTCACCGCCGTCGTCGTCGTGATGGACACCGAGTACGGGACCGGTGTGGGGCGCTCCAAGAAGGAAGCCGAGCAGAAGGCGGCGGCGGCGACCTGGAAGGCTCTGGAATCGCTGGACACCGCGGGGAAAACGTCCGTTTAGATGCCCGTTTAGATGCCCGAACTGCCCGAAGTCGAGGTGGTCCGTCGCGGCTTGCAGGCCCGCGTCGTGGGCAGAACGATGACGGCCGTCCGGGTGCACCACCCCCGCGCGGTCCGCCGTCACGAGGCCGGCCCCGCCGACCTCACCGCCCGGCTGCTGGACGCCCGGATCACCGGCACCGATCGGCGCGGCAAGTACCTGTGGCTGCTGCTCGACACCGATCCCCCGGCGCCGGAACCGGACACGGCCCTGGTGGTGCACCTCGGCATGAGCGGGCAGATGCTGCTGGGGGAAGTGCCGCGCGCCGACCACGTGCGCATCTCCGCGCTGCTCGACGACGGGACCGTGCTGAGCTTCGCCGACCAACGCACCTTCGGCGGATGGATGCTCGCCGACCTCGTGGAAGTGGACGGCAGCGCCGTGCCGGCCCCCGTCGCGCACCTCGCACGCGACCCGCTGGACCCGCATTTCGACCGCGACGCCGTGGTGAAGGTCTTGCGGCGCAAGCATTCCGAGATCAAGAGGCAACTCCTCGATCAGACCGTGGTCTCGGGCATCGGCAACATCTACGCCGACGAGGCGCTGTGGCGGGCCAAGGTCAACGGCGCGCGGATCGCCGCCACGTTGAGCCGCCGCCGGCTGGCCGCCGTCCTGGACGCCGCGGCCGACGTGATGCGCGACGCGCTGGCGCAAGGCGGGACGTCGTTCGACTCGCTGTATATCAATGTCAACGGCGAATCGGGGTACTTCGACCGGTCGCTGGACGCCTACGGCCGCGAAGGACAGAACTGCCGGCGCTGCGGCGCGGTGATGCGCCGGGAGAAATTCATGAACCGGTCGTCGTTCTACTGCCCGAGATGTCAGCCGCGACCCCGGTCTTGAGGTGATTCCGGGAACGTTCGGAAGAAAGGTGAGGTTATCCTCACCTCGCATCGTTATCCTTGGTGGCATGGTGCACCTCTGGGACCGGGTCGACTAGTGCGGAGATCGGTGCGCAGCGCACATCGTGTCCCGGGTTCGCCGACCGTGCTGGCTCAGCTCGCGCCGGGCCAGCGGGCAACCATCGTGGGCGTGGCGCCGGCCGCTTCTCCCGTGGTGGCGGGCCGACTGCGGCAGCTTGGATTTCGGCCGGCGTCCGACGTCGAGGTCATTCGGCGGGCCCCGATGGGCGACCCGACCATCTACCGGGTCCAAGACACCGAACTGTGCCTGCGCCGGCGCGAGGCGCGGCTGATCGAAGTCGACCCGGGGGGCGACGCATGACGTCCTGTCACGAGGAAGGCGGCGCCGCGGTCGCAGTCGCGGGCATGGCGCGCGTCGCCCTGGTGGGCAGCCCGAACGCGGGCAAGACTTCCGTGTTCAACCACCTGACCGGACTACGCGCCAAGACCGGCAACTACCCGGGTGTGACCGTCGGGCGCAGGGTCGGCACCACGAAGGTCGACGGCGTCGAGATCGCCGTGGAGGATCTGCCCGGCACCTACAGCCTGGAGCCCATCAGCCCGGACGAACAGGTGGTGGCCGATCTGCTGGCCGGCAACGTCGCCGGGGCCGGCCGTCCCGATGCGATTGTCCTGGTGGCCGATGCCACCACACTGCACCGCTCGATCACACTCGTGGCCGACGTGCTGCGGCAAGACGTTCCGTGCCTGCTGGCCCTGACCATGACCGACGAATTGACCCCGCGCGGTGGTCGGATCGCCGTCGACGCCCTGTCGTCGGCGCTGGGCATTCCGGTCGTCGCGGTGATCGCGCACCGCGGCGGGGGCATCGACACCCTGCGCGCTCAACTGGCGTCTTTCGACCGGTGGCAACGGCCCCCGATCCTGCCTCCCGGCCACGACGAGGCCGTCGACGCCTGGGGCAGATCGGTGCTGGATGCAGCCGGATACGTTGCGCCACAACCGGACCGGCGCACCCATGGCATCGACGCAATCGTGCTGCATCCGCTGTGGGGAACCATCATCTTCTTCGTGGTGATGTTCTGCTTCTTCCAGGTCGTCTTCACCGTCGCCGCACCATTGCAGGACCGGGTGAGCCAAGGGCTCGGCTGGCTCGGCGGACTGGTCAGCGACCACGTCGGCAACTACGTCGTGCGTGGCCTGCTCGGCCAGGGGCTCATCGGGGGCGTGGGAACCGTGCTCCAGTTCATCCCGCAGATCGTCTTGCTGTTCCTGTTGATTGCGCTGCTGGAGAACGTCGGCTACATGGCGCGGGCCGCGTTCTTGATGGACCGGGTGATGGCCGCCACGGGATTGGAGGGTCGGGCCTTCGTCGCGATGCTTTCGTCGTTCGCCTGCGCGATACCGGGGATCATGGCCACCCGCACACTGCCGTCCTCGCGCGACCGGATCGCCACCATCATCACCGCGCCGTTGATGACCTGCTCGGCCCGGCTTCCGGTGTTCACGCTGTTGGTAGGGCTGCTGGTTTCGCCGCAGACACAGTGGTGGGGACTGAGCGCGCAGGGTGTCGCCATGTTCTTGCTCTATCTGTGCGGCGGCACTTCGGCGCTGATCGCCGCGTCGGTGTTCAAGTCGACGATCCTGCGCAGCGATCTGTTGCCGTTCACGATGGAGCTTCCCCCGTACCGTTTCCCGTCGGCCAAAAACGTGCTCATCACGATGTGGGATTCGGCCAAAGTGTTCTTGCGCAAGGCCGGAACCATCATCCTGGGCACGTCGGTGGTGCTGTGGGTGCTGCTCAACCTGCCGGCGCGCCAAGCGGAAACCGCGCATATGTCGGCGACGGAGACCACCGCTTATGTGATGAACCACAGCTACGCCGCCGATGTCGGCAAGGCGATCGGGCCGGTGTTCAAGCCACTGGGTTTCGATTGGCACATCAACGTCGCCCTGCTCGGTTCGTTCTCGGCGCGTGAGGTATTCGTGTCCACCCTTGGCCAGGTGTCGGCGGCGACGAGCCCCGATGATCCGCACGGAGCCCTGGTCACCATGACCGACGACGGCGGCCACAGGGTGTTCACCGCGTCGACCGTCATCGCTCTGATGGTGTACTTCATCTTCGCGCTGCAATGCATGTCCACCGTCGCGGTGATGCGCCGCGAAACCAACTCGTGGCGGTGGCCCGCGTTCGCGTGGTGCTACATGTTCGTCCTGGCGTGGACGATGGCGTTTGCCGCCCGGTCGATCGCGATCGGCGTGGGCGCATGATTCCCATCCACGCCATCGCCACCGCGAATCCGCGTCAGCTGCGCTGGGTGGTCCCACCCGACCGGCTGCCGACGCGCGGGACCGTTCGGCAGGCTCCGGGCAGGCTGGGCGCGTTGCTGGACAGCGGGATGATCACCGAGCTCGTGGTGGGTGTGAGCGACGTCCTGATCACGATCGGTGCGGGCGGCAGCTGGCGTGAGGCGGGAGACGAGGTTCGCGACGCGCTCAGCGAGGCGCTCTTGGACCCGCGGGGCTGGACGGTCGACGAATCATCGGCCCCGGATTTGGAAAACATCGCAGCGGAGCTGCTTGCGGGACCTGTTGGCGCGCTTGCCGCTTCGCACGGCGGTTCGATCGAGCTTGTCTCGGTGGTCGGGCACACCGTGACCGTGCGGATGGTAGGTGCCTGCCACGGATGTCCGGCCGCATCGTCCACGCTGCGGGACGTATTCGAGCGCGAACTGCGGCGGCGGTTCGATGAGCAAGTCGTGGTGTCCTGCGAAAACGATTCGGCCGCAATCTCGTTGGGTAAGAAGCTGCTGTCGTTGATAGTCCGCTGAGGGCGCCGCGAGGGGCGCGGTCGTCGAGTGTGCGTTCAGGGCTTTGAGTGTGCGCTCAGGGTGGCGACACGCCGAGCGTCGTCACCCAGGACGCACACTCGACGGGCGAGGAGGAGGCGCAACGCAAGCACCGCCCGGTAAAAAGTAGGACATGACCGAACTATGGGTGGAGCGCACGGGATCGCGCCGTTACACCGGATACAGCTCGCGCGGAGCGCAGGTGCTTGTCGGCTCGGAGGACGTCGACGGCGTGTTCACCCCCGGCGAGCTGCTGAAGATCGCGCTCGCCGCGTGCAGCGGGATGTCCAGCGACCAGCCGCTCGCCCGCCGGCTGGGCGACGACTACAAGGCGCTGATCAGGGTGTCCGGCGCGGCTGATCGCGAGCAGGAGCGCTATCCGCTGCTCGAGGAGACCCTCGAGCTGGACCTGTCCGCCTTGTCGGGGCAGGAGAGGGAACGGCTGCTGGTGGTAGTCAACCGGGCGATCGACCAGGTGTGCACCGTCGGACGGACGCTGAAGTCCGGCACGGAGGTCGAATTCGAGGTCGCCGATGTCGGAGCCTGACGTCAGGCTCACCGCCTGGGTGGACGGGAAGGTCCAGGGCGTCGGCTTTCGCTGGTGGACGCGCTGCCGGGCGCTCGAGCTGGGCCTCACCGGTTACGCGGCCAACCAGGCCGACGGCCGCGTCCTGGTGGTCGCCCAGGGGCCGCGCGCAGCCTGCGAGAAACTGCTGAACCTGCTGGAAGGCGGCCAGTCGTGGCCGTCCCGGCCGGGCGGAGTCGAGAAGTTGGTCGCCGACTGGTCGCGGCCGCCGGAGCGTTTCGACGGTTTCGTCGAGCGCTGACGCGGCCCCGCCGTCCCGAACGTGATAGCGCCGGCGCTATCACGTTTTTGCACGCAACATGCCTTCCTTTGCCGTGGCTGATGTGGCCACTGTGACCAGTGCGCCGGAGTGTGTTTCGGCGTCCATATTTCGACCCGGACGACACCCCTCGGTGCGGCCGGCCCGGGCGATTTGAGCGGTAGTCTGGCTCGCCGTGTACCTCAAGAGTCTGACGCTGAAGGGCTTCAAGTCCTTCGCATCGCCGACGACTCTGCGGTTCGAGCCGGGCATCACCGCGGTCGTCGGGCCCAATGGCTCCGGCAAATCCAACGTCGTCGACGCCCTGGCCTGGGTGATGGGGGAGCAGGGAGCAAAGACCCTGCGCGGCGGCAAGATGGAGGACGTCATCTTCGCCGGCACCTCGTCGCGGGCCCCGCTGGGCCGCGCCGAAGTCACGGTCACCATCGACAACTCCGACAACGCGCTGCCGATCGAATACTCGGAGGTGTCGATCACCCGCCGCATGTTCCGCGACGGCGCCAGCGAATACGAAATCAATGGGGCCAGTTGCCGTTTGATGGACGTGCAGGAGCTGCTGAGCGACTCCGGGATCGGCCGGGAGATGCATGTCATCGTGGGGCAGGGCAAGCTCGACGAGATCCTGCAGTCGCGACCCGAAGACCGTCGCGCCTTCATCGAAGAGGCCGCCGGCGTGCTCAAGCACCGCAAGCGCAAGGAAAAGGCCCTCCGCAAACTCGACGCCATGTCGGCGAACCTGGCCCGGCTCAGCGACCTGACCACCGAGCTGCGCCGCCAGCTCAAACCGTTGGGCCGCCAGGCCGAGGTGGCCCGTCGCGCCCAGACCATCCAGGCCGACCTGCGTGACGCCCGGTTGCGGCTGGCCGCCGACGACCTGGTGAACCGGCAGACCGAGCGCGACGCCATCTTCGAGGCCGAGGCCGCCATCCGCCGCGAGCACGACGAGGCCGCCGCCCGCCTGGCCGTGGCATCCGAGGAGCTCACCGCGCACGAGGCGGCGGTGGCCGAACTCTCGCACCGGGCCGAATCGGTCCAGCACAACTGGTTCGGGCTGTCCGCGCTGGCCGAACGGGTGGCCGCGACCGTTCGCATCGCCAGCGAACGCGCGCACCATCTCGACGTGGGACCGGCGCCGCCCAGCGACACCGACCCCGACGCGCTGGAAGCCGAGGCCGAGCGCGTTGCGGTCGCCGAGCGGCAATTGCTGGGCGAATTGGCTGAGACGCGCACGCGGCTCGATGCCGCCCGCGCCGAACTGGGCGAGCGCGAGCGCGAGGCCGCCGAGGCCGATCGGGCCCACCTGGCGGCGGTGCGGGCCGAGGCGGACCGCCGCGAGGGCCTCGCGCGCCTGGCCGGTCAGGTGGAGACCATGCGCGCGCGCGTCGAATCGATCGACGACAGCGTCGCGCGGCTGTCCGAACGTATCGAACAGGCCGCCGCCCGCGCGCAGCATTCCAAGGCGGAATTCGAGACCGTGCAGGGACGCGTCGGTGAGCTCGACCAGGGCGAGGTGGGCCTGGACGAACACCACGAGCGGACCGTGGCCGCGCTGCGCCTGGCCGACGAACGCGTCGCCGAACTGCAATCCGCCGAACGCGAGGCCGAACGCCGGGTCGCCTCGTTGCGGGCCCGCATCGACGCACTTTCGGTCGGCCTGGAGCGGAAGGATGGCGCGGCCTGGCTTACCCAAAACCATGTTGGGTCAGGGCTTTTCGGGCCGGTGGCCAAGCTGGTCAAGGTCCGCTCCGGCTACGAGGCGGCGCTGGCGGCGGTGCTGGGATCGGCGGCCGACGCGCTGGCCGCCGAGGGCTTCGGCGCGGCCCGGTCCGCGGTCGCCGCGCTCAAACGAGCCGACGGCGGGCGCGCGGCGCTGGTGCTCGGCGACTGGCCGGCCGACCACCCTTCGTCGCGCGACGACCTGCCCGACACCGCACTGTGGGCGCTGGACCTGATCGACGCGCCGGCGCGGTTGCGCGGCGCCATCACGGCGATGCTCTCCGGTGTCGCGGTGGTCGACGACCTGGATCAGGCGCTCGAGCTGGTGGCGGCGCGCCCGCAGTTGCGCGCGGTCACGCTCGACGGCGATCTGGTGGGTGCCGGTTGGGTGAGCGGGGGCTCCGACCGCAAGCTGTCCACGCTCGAGGTGACCTCGGAAATCGATAAGGCCGGCAACGAGTTGGGCGCCGCGGAGGCGCAGGTCGCCCAGCTGACCGCGGCGCTATCCGGCGCACTGACCGAGCAGGCGGCCCGCCAGGACTCCGCTGAGCAGGCGTTGGCCGCGCTCAACGAATCCGACACCGCAATCTCGGCGATGTACGAGCAGCTGGGCCGGCTCGGGCAGGAAGCCCGCGCGACCGAAGACGAGTGGAGCGGGTTGCTGCGGCAGCGCGAGGAGCTCGAGGCCGGCCGGGCGCAGACGGTCGAAGAAGTCACGGAACTGGAAAACCGGCTGCGCAACGCCCAAGAGACGCAGGACGTGCAGGCGGGCCAGCCCAACCACGCGGAGGTCCGCCAGCGGATCGCCGCCGCGGCCGAAGGGGCCCGCAGCGCCGAGGTGGAGGCCCGCCTGGCGGTGCGGACCGCCGAGGAGCGGGCCAACGCGGTGCGTGGGCGAGCCGATTCCCTGCGCCGGGCCGCGGCCGCGGAACGTGAGGCACGGCTGCGGGCCCAGCAGGCGCGCGAGGCGCGGCTGCGCGCGGCCGCCGTCGCGGCGGCGGTGGCCGACGCCGGGCGGCTGCTGGCGCAGCGGCTGGACCGGGTGGTGGTGGCGGCGTCGAAGATCCGCGACGCGGTGGCGGCCGAACGCCAGCAGCGTGCGACGGCGATGGCGGCGGTGCGCGACGAGGTTCAGGCGTTGAGCGCCCGGGTGGCCACCCTCACCGACTCGCTGCACCGTGACGAGGTGGCCAACGCGCAGGCGGCGATGCGGATCGAGCAGCTCGAACAGATGGTGCTGGAGCAGTTCGGAATGGCACCGTCCGACCTGGTCGCCGAGTACGGGCCGGACGTGGCGCTCCCGCCCACCGAGCTCGAGATGGCCGAATTCGAGCAGGCTCGGGAACGTGGCGAGCAAGTGTTCGCGCCCGCTCCGATGCCCTACGACCGGGCCGCCCAGGAGCGCCGGGCCAAACGCGCCGAGCGTGAGCTCGCCGAACTGGGCCGGGTCAACCCGCTGGCGCTGGAGGAGTTCGCGGCGCTGGAGGAGCGCTACAACTTCCTGTCCACCCAGCTCGAGGACGTCAAGGCGGCCCGCAAGGACCTGCTCGATGTCGTCGCCGACGTCGACGCCCGCATCCTGCAGGTGTTCAGCGATGCCTTCATCGACGTCGAACGCGAATTCCGGGAAGTCTTCACCGTGCTGTTCCCCGGCGGGGAGGGCCGGCTGCGGCTGACCGATCCGGACGACATGCTCACGACCGGCATCGAGGTGGAGGCGCGTCCGCCCGGCAAGAAGATCACCCGCCTGTCGTTGCTGTCCGGTGGCGAGAAGGCGCTGACCGCGGTGGCGATGCTGGTGGCCATCTTCCGCGCCCGCCCGTCGCCGTTCTACATCATGGACGAGGTGGAGGCCGCGCTCGACGACACCAACCTGCGTCGCCTGCTCTCGCTGTTCGAGCTGCTGGGGGCGCGCTCGCAGCTGCTGATCATCACCCATCAGAAGCCGACGATGGAGGTCGCCGACGCGCTGTACGGCGTGACCATGCAGGGCGACGGCATCACCGCGGTGATCTCACAGCGGATGCGCGGGCAGCAGGTGGAGCAGCTGGTCTCGCAGTCGTCGTAGCGGGTCGCCGCCATCACGGGAGACCCCGCGCCGACCCTGCGGCGTGACGCCCCTGAAACAATGTCAGCGTGTCGCAAGGTCTTTGGATCGCCATCGCGGTCCTCATCGTCATCGCCGTCCTGGTTGTCATCGCCGCGCTGGTCGTGAGCCTGGTGCGGCACCGCCGCCGGCGGATCAGCTTCACGGCCGAGCCGGAGCCGGGCGCGATCGACCGATCGGGCGGGTACACCGCGTCGTCCGGCATCGCCTTCAGCCAAACCGCGCCGGCCGATCGGCTCGACACGACGGGGCTGCCCGCGGTGGGCGACGACGCGACCATTCCCCGCGACGCGCTGCGGCGCACCATCTCCGAGGTCGAACTCCCCGAACCCGACACCATTGCCGCGCCGCCGGTAACTCCACCACCGGTAGCGCCGGCACCCGAGCCGCCGGCGCGCGCCGAGCCCACGGCGGCTCCCGAGGCCGCCGAGATCGAGGCCATCGCGCCGCCCGAAGGCCGGCTGGAGCGACTCCGCGGCCGCCTGGCCAGGTCGCAGAACGCGCTCGGACGCAGCGTGCTGGGCCTGCTCGGCGGCGGTGACCTCGACGACGAGGCCTGGCAAGACGTCGAGGACACCCTGCTGGTGGCCGACCTGGGTCCGGTGGTCACCGAGTCGGTGATGTCGCAGCTGCGCAGCCGCCTGGCCGGCAGCGACGTGCGCACCGAGGCCGATGCCAAGGCGGTACTGCGCGACGTGCTGATCCGGGAGCTGCACCCCGACATGGACCGCTCGGTCCGCGCCCTGCCGCACGCCGACCACCCGTCGGTGCTGCTGGTCGTGGGCGTCAATGGAACCGGAAAGACCACCACCGTCGGCAAGCTGGCGAGGGTGCTGGTGGCCGACGGCCGTCGCGTCGTGCTCGGCGCCGCCGACACCTTCCGGGCTGCCGCGGCCGATCAGCTGCAAACCTGGGCGTCCCGGGTGGGCGCGGAGGTGGTCCGCGGGGTCGAAGGCGCCGATCCCGCGTCGGTGGCGTTCGACGCCGTCGACAAGGGCATCGCCTCGGGTGCCGACGTGGTGCTCATCGACACCGCCGGGCGGCTGCACACCAAGGTCGGGCTGATGGACGAGCTCGACAAGGTTAAGCGCGTGGTAACACGACGCGCGGCGGTCGACGAGGTGCTGCTGGTGCTCGACGCCACCATCGGGCAGAACGGGCTGGCCCAGGCGCGGGTGTTCGCCGACGTCGTCGACATCACCGGCGCAGTGCTGACCAAGCTGGACGGAACGGCCAAGGGCGGCATCGTCTTCCGCGTCCAACAGGAACTCGGGGTGCCGGTGAAGCTGGTCGGGCTCGGGGAGGGGCCCGACGATCTGGCACCGTTCGAGCCGGCCGCGTTCGTCGACGCCCTGCTCGGCTGAAACCCCTTACACGGCGAGCGCGACGTTAATACCGCCGAAACACGGTGGCCCCATTGCGGAAACAACCATTGCGCAAGGTTCTGGATCAGGTCACAGGCGTCGCCTGACGGCCCTTTCATGTCCGACCGGAGGTGAGCGAGTGGCATTCCCGCAATTGGGCCAACCCGATACCGGCGATACCGCCTGGATGTTGGCGAGTTCCGCGCTAGTGCTGTTGATGACGCCGGGCCTTGCGTTCTTCTACGGCGGCATGGTGCGCACCCGAAGCGTGCTCAACATGCTCATGATGAGCATCAGCTCAATGGGCGTGGTGACCGTGCTCTGGGTGCTCTACGGCTACTCGATGTCGTTCGGTGACGACCGCGGCGGGGTCGTGGGTAATCCGACCGATTACTGGGGCCTGGCAAAGCTTATCGGCGGCAACGCCGTCAAGGCGGACCCGAGCAAGGGGCTCGCGCAGGTCGACATCCCGCTGGCCGGCACCATGCCCGCCACCGTGTTCGTGGCCTTCCAGCTGATGTTCGCGATCATCACCGTCGCGCTGATCTCGGGTGCGGTGGCCGATCGGCTGAAGTTCACCGCCTGGCTGGTGTTCGCCGGGCTGTGGGCGACGTTGGTCTACTTCCCGGTCGCGCACTGGGTGTTCGCCGCCGACGGTTTCGCGTCCGAGCACGGTGGCTGGATCAACAACAAGCTGCATGCCATCGACTTCGCCGGAGGGACAGCGGTCCATATCAACTCCGGTGTGGCGGGCCTGGCCCTGGCGATCGTCCTGGGCAAGCGCCGCGGCTGGCCCACCACGCTGTTCCGGCCGCACAACCTGCCGTTCGTGATGCTGGGTGCCGGCTTGCTGTGGTTCGGCTGGTTCGGGTTCAACGCCGGTTCGGCGACCAGCTCCAACGGCTCCGCCGGGGCCACGTTCATGACCACCACCGTGGCGAC
This sequence comes from uncultured Actinomycetota bacterium, assembly GCA_963820045.1. Classification (GTDB taxonomy): domain Bacteria; phylum Actinomycetota; class Actinomycetes; order Mycobacteriales; family Mycobacteriaceae; genus Mycobacterium. The sequence continues at coordinate 542,830 of CAWFYN010000002.1, read as the reverse complement.
GGCCACGGGCATGCTGGCCTGGTTGCTCACCGAGCGCATCCGCGACGGCAAGCCCACGACGCTGGGAGCGGCGTCGGGCATCGTCGCCGGACTGGTCGCGATCACGCCGTCGTGCTCGTCGGTCAACATCCTGGGCGCGATCGTGGTCGGCGCGGTGGCCGGCGTGGTGTGCGCGCTGGCGGTCGGGCTGAAATTCAAGCTCGGCTTCGACGACTCGCTCGACGTGGTCGGGGTGCACCTGGTCGGCGGTCTGGCGGGCACCCTGCTGGTGGGCCTGCTCGCGGCGCCGGAGAGCACGGCGATCAACGGCGTCACCGGGGTGTCGAAGGGATTGTTCTACGGCGGCGGCTGGGCGCAGCTGGAGCGGCAGGCGGTGGGAGCGTTCGCCGTCCTCTTCTACTCCGGTATTGTCACGCTGATCTTGGCTCTGATCCTGAAGTACACCATCGGGTTGCGGGTCGGCGCCGAGGAAGAATCAAACGGCATCGACGAGGCTGAGCACGCGGAGAGCGGTTACGATTTCGGAACGATCGGTGGGCAAGGATCCGTTCTACCGTCGGCGCGGATTCCCGTGGATGACCGCAACGGTCTGGAGGAGGATCGAGTGGGCGACAAGGTGGAGGCAGAGCAGGCATGAAGCTAGTCACCGCAATTGTGAAGCCGTTCACCCTCGATGACGTCAAGACCAGCCTCGAGGACGCGGGCGTCCTGGGGATGACGGTCAGCGAAATCCAAGGGTATGGGCGGCAGAAGGGCCACACCGAGGTTTACCGGGGTGCTGAGTACTCGGTGGATTTCGTGCCGAAGGTGCGGATCGAGGTCGTGGTCGACGATTCCGTCGTGGACAAGGTCGTGGACAGCATCGTCCGGGCGGCGCGCACCGGCAAGATCGGTGACGGCAAGGTCTGGGTCTCTCCCGTGGAAACCATTGTGCGAGTGCGCACGGGTGAACGCGGAACCGATGCCATCTGACCCTAGCCACACGTTGCTGAACCGGGCCGGACGGGCCGGGAGGGTATGAGAAACCCACCCGACCCGTCCGGGTCATCTACAGCGGGGATCCGAAGCGCCGGCGGGGCAAGCGATTTGGCTGCCTCACGGCGCCGACTGCTGTCCGAGGGGCGCGAGCTGGGTGCGGCGGAGCTGCGGAAAGCCTGGCTGGAGCTCCACGAATCCTGGCTGGCCGCCAAGGCCGACGAGATCGGCATCACCGACGGCGGCGGTTTCGCGATTGTCGGAGTCGGCGGCCTGGGCCGCCGCGAGCTGCTGCCCTATTCCGATCTCGATCTGATGCTGTTGCACGACAACAAGTCTGACGAGGTGCTGCAGCGGGTCGCCGACGGGCTGTGGTACCCGCTGTGGGACGCCAACGTTCGGCTTGACCACAGCGTGCGCACGGTGTCCGGGGCCCTGGGCGTCGCCAACAGCGACATGGTGGCCGCGCTGGGCATGCTGGACGCGCGCCACATCGCCGGGGACGAGCAGCTGTCGGCCGAACTGATCGACGGGGCGCGACGCCAGTGGCGCAGCGCGATTCGATCCCGGATGGACGAGCTCGTCGCGATGACGTATGAACGCTGGGAACGGTGCTGGCGGATCGCGCAGCGGGCCGAGCCGGACCTCAAGTCGGGTCGCGGCGGGCTGCGCGACGTCCAATTGCTTGATGCGCTGGGCGTCGCGCAGCTCATCGACCGCCACGGCATGGGCCATCCGGACGCGCCGGGGGGGTCGCTGGACGCCGCGTATCTGACGCTGCTGGACGTCCGCACCGAACTGCACCGGGTATCCGGACACGGACGCGATCAACTGCTCGCGCAGTTCGCCGACGAGGTGAGTGCCGCGTTGGGCATCGGAGACCGATTTGCCTTGTCGCGCACGCTCTCAAGCGTCAGCCGCACCATCGCCTACCACGCCGAAACCGGGCTGCGGACCGCGCAGAACGCGCTGCCCCGACGCGGCATCAGCGCTCTGGTGCGTCGGCCGAAGCGGCGACCGCTGGACGAGGGCGTGGTCGAGTACGACGGCGAGGTGGTGCTCGCCCGCGACGCCCAACCCCAAACCGATGCCGGGTTGGTGCTGCGAGTGGCGGCCGCGTCGGCCAACACCGGATTGCCCATCGGCGCCGGCACGCTCAAACGGTTGGCCGACGGCGTTGGCGACCTGCCGTCGCCGTGGCCGCGGGAGGCACTGGATGACCTGTTGGTCGTGCTGCTGGCCGGGCCCACGGCGGTGGACACGATCGAGTCGCTGGACCGCACCGGGCTGTGGGGTCGCCTCTTCCCGGAATGGGATGCGGTCCGCGACCTTCCGCCGCGCGATGTCTCTCACAAGTGGACCGTCGACCGTCACATCGTCGAAACCGCCGTCAATGCGGCCCCGCTCACCACTCGCGTGGCGCGGTCGGACCTGCTTGCGCTCGGCGCGCTGCTGCACGACATCGGCAAGGGACGCGGGACGGACCATTGCGTGCTCGGGGCGGAATTGACGATCCCGATCGGCACCAGGCTGGGGCTGTCGGCCCAGGACAACGACACGCTCGCGGGTATGGTCCGCCACCACCTACTGCTGCCGATAACGGCGACCCGAAGTGACCTCAACGACCCCAAGACCATCGAATCGGTGGCCGCGGCGCTGCGCGGGGACCCGCAATTGCTCGAGCTCCTGCACGTGCTGGCGGAGGCGGACTCGAAGGCCACCGGGCCCGGGGTGTGGAGCGACTGGAAGGCATCGTTGATCGAAGACCTGGTCCGTCGCTGCCGGTTGGTGATGGCGGGGGAGCCGCTTCCGGAGGCGGAACCAGTTGCGCCGCACTATCTTTCGCTGGCGGCCGACTGCGGGGTGCACGTGGAGATCAACGCCGGCGACCGGGAGCGCTTGACTGCGGTGATGCTCGCGCCAGACCAGCGGGGGCTGGTGTCGAAGGCCGCGGCGGTGTTGGCGTTGAATTCGCTGCGAATCCATTCGGCGTTGGCCAACATTCACGAGGGCGTCGCGATCGTCGAGTTCGTCGTATCGCCGCTGTTCGGGTCGCCGCCCGAATCAGGCTTGCTGCGCCAGCAATTCAACGGCGCTCTGGCCGGCGACCTCGATGTCCTCGGCACGCTGGAGAGGCGTGACAGCGACGCCGTCAGCGCGGCGACTGCGCGGGCCGGCGAGATTCAGGCCGGGGTGCCGGTCACTCGGTCGACCGCCCCGCCGCGCATCTTGTGGCTCGACACGGCGACCGTCGGCCAGTTGATCTTCGAAGTCCGCGCCATGGATCGCTCGGGTCTGCTCGCGCTGCTGACCCGTGCGCTGGAACGCGCGGGCGCGGACATCGCCTGGGCCAAGGTCAACACGTTCGGGTCGACGGCGGCTGACGTCTTCTGCGTGACGGTGCCCGCTGACTCGGGAGGAGAGCACGACGCGCGAGCCGCAATCGAGCAGCACCTGCTGGCCGTGTTGGGCGGCCCCGGGGTCGAAGTGCTCGAGGAGCCGGTCGGCGACTAGGAACCAGGCGCCAACGCGAGCGGGTCAGGAGTGCTCCGCGTTGAGCCGCCGCAGGGCTTCGATGCGGGCCTGGATCTGCTCGCGGGACGCGGCGGCGATCGGCGGGCCCCCGCAACGACGGCGAAGTTCGCTGTGTATCCAGCCGTGCGGTTTGCCGATGCGGTGGTGGGTGGCCGACACGAGGGTGTTGAGCTCGCGGCGCAGCTCGCGCAGCTGGCCATGCATCGACGGCGGCGCCGACACCCGGCCCGGCGCCCCCTGGGTGGCCCGCCGTCGGAGCTGTTCGTCTTGGCGGCGGTGCAGCAGTGCCCGCATCTGATCGGCATCCAGGAGACCCGGAATGCCGAGGTAGTCGGCCTCTTCGTCGCTTCCGGCCGGGGTGGCGGTGCCGAATGACGACCCGTCGAAGATGACCTGATCCAGCTCGGCGTCGGCGCCCAATGAGGTGAAGCCGTTGTCCGTTTCGGTTTTCTCGTTCTGCGTTCTGGTGAGGGGTTCACCATCGAGGGGATCGTCGGCTGGGCGATGCGGCTCCCCGAGGACGTGGTTGCGCTGGGCCTCCAGTTCGCTGGCGAGCTGCAGCAGATTGGGCACCGAGGGCAGGAAGATGCTCGCGGTCTCGCCCGGCCGGCGCGAGCGCACAAACCGGCCGATGGCCTGTGCGAAGAACAAGGGAGTCGAGGCGCTGGTGGCGTAGATGCCGACCGAGAGCCGGGGCACGTCGACGCCTTCGGAGACCATGCGCACCGCGACCAGCCACCGGCTGGTGCCGGCGGCGAATTCGCTGATGCGCGCTGACGATCCGGGGTCGTCGGACAGGACCACCGTCGGGGCCTCCGAGGTCAGCGTCGTCAGCAGGGCGGCGTAGGCCCGGGCCGCGGTGCGGTCGGAGGCGATGATCATGCCGCCGGCGTCGGGCACGTGGGCGCGCTTCTGGCGCAGCCGCTGGTCGGCGGCCGCGATCACCGCGGGCATCCATTCGCCGGCGGGGTCGAGTGCCGTCCGCCAGGCCCGCGCCGTGTGCTCGGCGGTCAGCGGCTCACCCAGCCGCGCGGCGTGCTCCTCGCCGGCGCTGTCCCGCCAGCGCGCTTCCCCGGAGTAGGCCAGAAACACCACCGGCCGGACCACCCCGTCGGCAAGAGCCTCGGCGTAGCCGTAGGTGTGGTCCGCCTGCGAACGCCGCACCCCGTCGGCGCCCGACTCGTAGGCGACGAAGGGGATGGGGCTGTCGTCGCTGCGAAAGGGTGTGCCCGTCAGGGCGAGCCGGCGCGTCGCATCGCTGAAGGCCTCGCGGATCGCGTCACCCCAGGTCTTGGCGTCACCGCCGTGATGGATCTCGTCGAAGACCACCAGCGTCTTGCGCTGCTCGGTGCGCACCCGGTGCAGCGTCGGATGCGCGGCGACCTGCGCGTAGGTGACCATCACCCCGTGGTACTCCGGCGAGGTCTGGGGGCTGGTGTTGCTAAACCTCGGGTCCAGGGCTATGCCGTGCCGCTGTGCGGCCTGCGCCCACTGCACCTTGAGGTGCTCGGTGGGCACCACGACCGTGATCTGCTCCACGGCGCGCTGGCCCAGCAGTTCGGCCGCCACCCGCAGGGCGAACGCCGTCTTCCCGGATCCCGGGGTCGCCACGGCCAGGAAATCGCGCGGTTGGCCGGCCAGATATTTCACCAACGCGCGGCGCTGCCAGCCCCGCAGCACCCGGTCGCGGTCGTCGGCGGACGGCTCCGTGCGAGCGACCGGTTGCACGGACATTCCCCCCGTAATTGCAGTTTTCGGCGCGGACAGCTCGGTTAAGTGGCGGACGTGAAATGTAGCACGCCAACGCTTTTCGGCGCAGTAACGACTCGAACGCGGTTAAGGCGCCTGGCGTGCCAGGTCGCGCGCCGCCAGCCACGCGCGGATGCGTTCGGCGACGTCGGCCCACCCCGGCTCGAGCATCATGTTGTGCCCCATCGAGAAGAATTCCGGCTCGGTCCCATAGGCGCGCGCCGTGGCCCGCACATCACCGACACTGACAAAGCCGTCGTGCTCGGCGCCCAGGACCAGGATCGGCGTGCTCACCCGCCGGGTTCTGACGCGCCGGACCATCGGATCGGTCATGGCGGCGCGGATGCTCTCGGCCCCGGCGCGTTGCATGCAGGATTCGACGACGGCCTCGGGCGTGTCGGCGCAGAACAGGTATTCGCGGGTCAGCGTCGGCGTGGCGAGGAATTTCAGCAGCGTGCGATCGGTCCAGGCTTCCATCGTCATAGACGGTCGGCGGCGCCAGACCCGCAACGCCAACCTGAGCACGCCCTGCGGCGGCACGGAGCCCACCAGCACCGCCGCCGGGGCGCTGTGGCGTTCGAGGCAGCGCTGGATCACGAAGCCGCCCAGCGAATGGCCGATCAGCACCGGCCCGCCACCCAGGTCGTCGGCCACCGAACGGACGTCGTCGATGTAGTCGGCGATGGAAACCTTGTGCAACGGCTTGGCCGTCGGGCTGGCGCCGTGCCCGCGCAGGCTGACCGCGGCGGCGCGGTAGCCCGCATCGGCGAAGAAGTCCAGGAAGTGCTCCCAGCACCACGCGCCGTGCCAGCCGCCGTGCACGAAGAGCAACGGCACCGGATGGTCTCGGCTGCAGGATCCTTTGTCGATCACCTCGAGCATGAGGCGACTTTTCTTCGCTGCCGGCGCGCCGTCAAGCCCCTTCGCCACGTCGAGTGCGCGGCCAGCTTCACACTCAACGACGAGTGTGCGGCCAGCTTCACGCTCGCGCATGTCCGGACGGTGACTTCGGCTCGCCGGGCTCCACTAGGCTGGCGGGGTGTTTGAATCGCTGTCCGACCGGTTGACCGGTGCCCTTCAGGGCTTACGCGGCAAGGGTCGGCTGACCGACGCCGACCTCGAGGCCACCACCCGCGAGATCCGGCTGGCGCTGCTGGAAGCCGACGTCTCATTGCCCGTGGTGCGCGCGTTCGTCACCCGGATCAAGGACCGCGCCAGGGGGGCCGAGGTCTCCGGTGCCCTCAACCCGGCGCAGCAGGTCGTCAAGATCGTCAACGAAGAACTCATCGGCATCCTGGGTGGGGAGACTCGCCAGCTGGCGTTCGCCAAGACGCCGCCGACCGTGGTGATGCTGGCCGGTCTGCAGGGTTCCGGTAAGACCTCGCTGGCCGGCAAGCTGGCCGCGTGGCTGCGCGGGCAGGGGCACACCCCGCTGCTGGTGGCGTGCGACCTGCAGCGGCCGGCCGCGGTGAACCAGCTGCAAGTCGTCGGGGAGCGTGCCGGCGTACCGGTGTTCGCGCCCCACCCCGGCGAGTCCCCCGAATCCGGTCCCGGCGACCCGGTCGCGGTGGCGGCGGCGGGGCTCGCCGAGGCTCAGGCCAAGCATTTCGACGTCGTCATCGTCGACACCGCCGGCCGGCTGGGCATCGACGAAGAACTGATGGCCCAGGCCGCGGCCATCCGCGACGCCGTCAATCCCGACGAAGTCCTGTTCGTGCTGGACGCGATGATCGGTCAGGATGCCGTGACGACCGCGGAGGCGTTCCGCGAGGGCGTCGGCTTCACCGGGGTGGTGCTGACCAAGCTCGACGGTGACGCCCGCGGTGGCGCCGCGTTGTCGGTCCGCGAGGTCACCGGTGTCCCAATCCTTTTCGCCTCCACCGGTGAGAAGCTGGAAGACTTCGACGTCTTCCACCCCGACCGGATGGCCGGCCGAATCCTGGGCATGGGTGACGTGCTGAGCCTGATCGAACAGGCCGAGCAGGTCTTCGACGCCGAGCAGGCCGAGGCCGCCGCCGCCAAGATCGGCACCGGCGAGCTGACGCTTGAGGATTTCCTGGAGCAGATGCTCGCCATCCGCAAGATGGGCCCGATCGGAAACCTGTTGGGCATGTTGCCCGGCGCCGGCCAGATGAAGGATGCACTCGCCCAGGTCGACGACAAGCAGCTCGACCGCCTACAGGCCATCATCCGCGGCATGACGCCCGAGGAGCGGGCCGATCCGAAGATCATCAACGCGTCGCGGCGACTGCGCATCGCCAACGGTTCGGGCGTCGCGGTGTCCGACGTCAACCAATTGGTCGACCGCTTCTTCGAGGCACGCAAGATGATGTCGTCGATGCTCGGCGGCATGGGCATCCCCGGCATGGGCCGCAAGTCGGCGACCCGAAAGGCAAAGGGCGCGAAAGGCAAGAAGGGTAAGAAGGGTGGGCGGGGTCCGACGCCACCCAAGGTGCGCAACCCGCTCGGCGCCGGAATGCCGGGCATGCCAACAGGGTTCCCCGACCTGTCGCAGATGCCTGAGGGCCTCAACGAACTGCCGCCCGCGCTGGCGGACTTCGATCTGTCCAAGCTCAAGTTCCCAGGCAACCCGGGAAGAAATTAACCCGTCGTGCGCATGCACGTGCGAGGTGTCGCGCTGCCCGACGAGACCCAAATCGAACTGTGGATCGTCGACGGCCGCATCAGCACGGAGCCGGTCACCGGGGCGGACACCGTCTTTAGCGGGGGCTGGATCATCCCCGGGATGGTGGATGCACACTGCCACGTCGGCCTCGGCCAGCACGGCGAGATCCCGCTCGAGGAGGCGATCGCGCAGGCCGAGACCGAACGTGACGTGGGGGCGCTGCTGCTGCGTGACTGCGGCTCGCCGACCGACACCCGCAGCCTTGACGACCACGACGACCTGCCCCGCATCATCCGCGCCGGACGGCATCTCGCCCGGCCCAAGCGCTATCTCGCGGGCTTCGCCGTCGAGCTCGAGGACGAATCCGGGCTGCCGGCGGCCGTGGCCGAGCAGGCGAAGCGCGGCGACGGCTGGGTCAAGCTGGTCGGCGACTGGATAGACCGCAAGATCGGCGATCTGGCACCGCTGTGGTCCGATGGCGTGCTGAAGGCCGCCATCGACGCCGCCCACGCCCACGGCGCCCGCGTCACGGCGCACGTCTTCGGCGAGGACGCGCTGCCCGGGCTGATCAACGCCGGCATCGACTGCATCGAACACGGCAGCGGCCTCACCGACGACACCATCGCGCTGATGGTCGACCACGGAACCGCGTTGGTGCCCACGCTGATCAACGTCGAGAACTTTCCGGGCATCGCCGACGCCGCCTCGAAGTATCCGACCTACGCCGCCCACATGCGCGACCTGCATGCCCGCTGCTACCCGAGGGTGGCGGCGGCCCGCGAGGCGGGCGTGCCGGTGTACGCCGGCAGCGATGCGGGCAGCACGGTCGCGCACGGCCGGATTGCCGACGAGGTCGAGGCTCTCAAGCGCATAGGGATGAGCCCGACCGAGGCGTTGGGCGCGGCGTGCTGGGACGCGCGCCGCTGGCTGGGCCGGCCCGGGCTCGACCACGGCGCCTCCGCCGACCTGCTGTGCTACTCGGACGACCCGCGGTCGGGCCCGGCCGTGCTGCACCGTCCGGACCTGCTGATATTGCGCGGCAAGACGTATCGCTCGCCCGCGTAGCCCGTCGCCGACACACCGTAATCAAAAAGATTGCGAGTGCTTGCTATCTATGTTACGGTTCGTGTCACCGCGACAACTGGAGGCAAAAGTGGCTTACGACGTGATCATTCGCGACGGGCTGTGGTTCGACGGCACCGGCGGCGCACCGCAGACCCGAACGCTGGGTATTCGCGACGGCGTGGTGGCCACGGTGTCTGACGGCCCGTTGGACGAGACGGGTTGCCCCGAGGTGATCGACGCGGCCGGGAAGTGGATCCTGCCCGGCTTCATCGACGTGCACACCCACTACGACGCCGAGGTCCTGCTGGACCCGGGCCTGCGGGAGTCGGTGCGCCACGGCGTCACCACCGTGTTGCTGGGGAACTGCTCGTTGTCGACGATCTACGCCAGCTCCGAGGACGCCGCCGACCTGTTCAGCCGGGTCGAGGCCGTGCCGCGCGAATACGTCTACGGTGCCCTCGACGCCAACAGAACGTGGTCCACCGCGGCGGAGTACATCAAGGCGATCGACGCCCTGCCCCTCGGGCCGAATATCGGCTCGCTGCTTGGTCATTCGGACCTGCGGACTGCGGTGCTGGGGCTCGATCGGGCCACCGACGCCGCGGTCCGGCCGACCGACGCCGAACTGGAGCGGATGGCGGCCCTGCTCGACGAGGCGCTCGAAGCCGGGGTGCTCGGGATGTCGGGGATGGACGCGGCCATCGACAAGCTCGACGGTGAGCGCTTCCGGTCGCGGGCGCTGCCGTCCACCTTCGCGACCTGGCGCGAGCGGCGCAGGCTGATCAAGGTGCTGCGCAAGCGCGGCCGCATGCTGCAGAGCGCCCCGAACGTGGCGAAGCCGGCGACCGGCATGCTGTTCTTCCTGGCCAGCAGCCGGATATTCAACCGGGGCAAGGGCGTTCGCATGAGCATGCTGGTATCGGCCGACGCCAAATCGATGCCGCTGTCCGTATACGTCTTCGGCCCGGGGACGCGCCTGCTGAACAAGCTGCTGGGCTCTCATGTGCGATTCCAGCACCTGCCGGTGCCGTTCGAGTTGTACTCCGACGGAATCGACCTGCCGGTCTTCGAGGAGTTCGGCGCCGGAACGGCCGCCCTGCACCTGCGCGACCAGTTGGAGCGCAACGAGTTACTTGCCGACAAGGAATACCGCCGGAAATTCCGGCGTGAGTTCGACCGCATCAAACTAGGACCGTCGCTGTGGCACCGCGACTTCCACGACGCGGTGATCGTCGAATGCCCCGATGAGTCGTTGATAGGCAAGAGCTTTGGCGCGATCGCCGACGAGCGCAAGCTGCATCCGCTCGACGCGTTCCTCGACGTGCTGGTCGAAAACGGTGAACGCAACGTCCGGTGGACAACCACGGTCGCCAACCACCGCCCCAAGCTGCTCGACGCAGCTCGCCAACGAAGGCAGCGTGCACATGGGCTTCTCGGATGCCGGTGCGCACCTGCGCAACATGGCCTTCTACAACTTCCCGATCAGGATGCTCAAGCGCACCCGCGACGCCTACCGGGCCGGTGCGCCGTTCATGTCCACCGAGCGGGCGGTGCACCGCCTTACCGGTGAATTGGCGGAGTGGTTCGGCATCGATGCCGGCACGCTGCGCGAAGGCGACCGCGCGGACTTCGTGGTGATCGACCCGGCCGGCCTCAACGACTCGGTCGACGGCTACTACGAGGACGAGGTGCCGTTCTACGGGGGCTTGCGGCGCATGGTCAATCGCAACGACGACGCCGTGGCCGCGACCGGGGTCAACGGCGCCGTGGTCTTCCGCGCGGGCCGGTTCCGCGACGGCTATGGCCAGACCGTGAAATCGGGCCGCTACCTGCGCGCGGGCCGGCGGGACCGGGGCCGCAGCGCACTGAAAATCGGGGCCTGACGTGGCCCGGACCCAGCAGCAGCGCCGCGAAGAGACCGTGGGCCGGCTTCTCGACGCCTGCATCGCCACCATCATCGAGGTCGGGTACGCCCGGGCGTCGGCCGCCGTGATCACCAAGCGCGCCGGGGTGTCGGTGGGCGCCCTGTTCCGGCACTTCGAGACGATGGGCGATTTCATGGCGGCCACCGCGTCCGAGGTGTTGCGTCGTCAGCTCGAGACGTTCACCAAGCGGGTCGCCGAGATACCCGCCGATAGGCCGGCGCTCGAAGCCGCCCTGGCGATACTCCGCGACCTCACCGCCGCTCCGAGCAACGCCGTGCTGTACGAACTGCTGGTCGCCGCGCGCACCGACGAAAAGCTCAGGGCCACTTTGCAACACGAGCTGCGCCAGTACTCCACGAAGATTCACGAGGCCGCGCGTACGCTGCCCGGCGCCGAAAGCTTCCCGGAGGAAACGTTCCCGGTTCTGGTGGGGGTGCTGACCAACGTGTTCGACGGGGCCGCCGTGGTGGAGGGGGTGCTGCCGCAACCCCAGATCGCCGAGCAACGGATTCCGATGCTGATGGCGCTGCTGTCCGCGGCGGCGCCGGACGCCGGCCTGCAGGAATAGCTAGAGCGAGCCGATGCTGGACTGCGGGTTGAGCGCGAAACCCCAGTCGAACAGCGTTGCCGCCTGGTCCCAGTAAGTCGGCCCGCCGGCCTTCACCAGGCCGTACATCATGGCGATCACCAGCCGCCGGCCACCGCGGGCGGCCGCGCCGACGAAGGTCTTGCGGGCGGCGTCGGTGAACCCGGTCTTCCCGCCGATCGCGCCGGGATAGCGCTGCAACAGCTCGTCCTGATTGGCGATCGGATGATCCCCGTTGTCGCCGGGGAACATCGCCGACGGCTCGGAGGTGATCTGGGCGAAGACCGGATTGGCCATCGCGGCACGGAAGATGACCGCCAGGTCGTGCGCCGTCGAGGAGCCGGATCCGCCGGGCCCGTCCAGCCCGGACGGCGTCGCGGCATGGGTGCTCGTCGCGCCGAGCGACGCGGCCTTGGCGTTCATCTTGGCGACCGTGACGTCCGGACCGCCCAGCATGTGCGCCAGCGTGTTGGCGGCGTCGTTGCCGGAGACCAGCAGCAAGCCGTCGAGCAGCTGGCGCGCGGTGTAGACGCGGCCCGCCTTGACGCCGACGCAGTTGCACTCCACCTGGGTGTCGGCGGTATCGGCGACGACGGTGGAGTCCAGGCTCACCTGGTCCAGGGCCACCAGCGCCAACAGCACCTTGATGGTGCTCGCAGGCGGGTGGGCCACGTTCTGGTCGCGGTCGGCCAGCACCTGACCGCTGTCGAGATCGGCGACGATCCAGGTCTGGGCCGGGCCGTCCGGGATCGGCACCGAGCCGGCCGGCTGCATGCTGTCGGCCCAGGAAGTGGGGACGGTGGCACCGCACGCGCCGACCGTGAGCAGGGCAGCGGCTGCGGCCATGACCTTGCGCATGGGGCGAAAGTCTAACTTCCGGGTCTATCCGGCGCCGATCTGCTGCAGTACTGTCCGATGCATGTTGAGCCTGGCCGAAATTTCCGACCGCCTCGAGATCCAGCAGCTGCTGGTGGACTACTCCACCGCCATTGACCAGCGCCGATTCGACGACCTGGACAAGGTTTTCACCGAAGACGCGTACATCGATTACACGGCCCTGGGCGGCATCGAGGGCCACTATCCGGAGGTCAAGAAGTGGCTGTCGGAAGTGCTGCCGAACTTCCCGGTGTACGCGCACATGCTGGGCAACTTCTCGGTGCGTATCGACGGGGACACGGCCTCTTCGCGGGTGATCTGCTTCAACCCGATGGTGCTCGGCGGAGACAAGGATCAGGTGCTGTTCTGCGGGCTCTGGTACGACGACGAATTCGTGCGCACGCCCGCAGGGGTGGCGGATGACTCGGCGGGTCGAAACGAAAGTCTTCCAGAAGGTGATGTAGGGCCGGGCGCGGCCGAATTTCCGCCGGTGACCCGCGTTCTGGCACAATGGGCGGCTGTCCGCCGCGCGACCCACCCCAAGGGTGCTTGCTCGGTGGTCATACACGCGAGGCAAAACCGGATCCGGGCATCCCGCCCTGGTCGCTGAATTGCAGCGTGACACACACAGGAGAAGTCGCTTAACCATGGCTGTGAAGATCAAGCTCACTCGGCTTGGCAAGATCCGCAATCCCCAGTACCGCATCGCCGTCGCCGACGCGCGGACGCGCCGCGACGGCCGCTCCATCGAGGTCATCGGCCGCTATCACCCGAAGGAAGACCCGAGCCTCATCGAGATCAACTCCGAGCGCGCCCAGTACTGGCTGTCGGTGGGCGCTCAGCCCACCGAGCCCGTGCTCAAACTGCTGAAAATCACCGGCGACTGGCAGAAGTTCAAGGGCATGCCGGGCGTCGAGGGCCGCTTGAAGGTCGCCCCGCCCAAGCCCAGCAAGCTCGAGCTGTTCAACGCCGCGCTGGCCGAGGCCGAGGGCGGACCCACCACCGAGGCCGCGAAACCGAAGAAGAAGGCCCCGGCCAAGAAGGCCGCCAAGGCCGCCCCGAGGCCACCGAGCCCAAGGCCGCCGAGCCGGCGGCCGCTGCCGAGACCGCCCCTGAGGCCGCCCCTGAGGCCGCACCGGCCGAGCCCGCCGCCGAGGGCGGCGAGCAGGCCGCGCCGAGCGCCGAAAGCTGATCGACGTGAGTACGGTCGTCGTCGACGCGGTGGAGCATCTGGTCCGTGGGATTGTCGACAACCCCGACGATGTCCGGGTGGACATGGTGACCAGCCGCCGCGGCCGAACTGTCGAGGTCCACGTCCATCCCGACGACCTGGGCAAGGTGATCGGCCGGGGCGGACGCACCGCGACCGCGCTGCGCACGCTGGTCGCCGGTATCGGTGGCCGCGGTATCCGCGTCGACGTGGTGGACACCGACCAGTAGCGGCTCATGGAACTCCGGTGGAGTTGACGGTCGGGCGCGTCGCGAAAGCGCACGGGATCGGCGGCGAGGTCGTCGTCGAGATCCGCACCGACGACCCAGGCGCCCGCTTCGCAGCGGGTAATACCCTGCGCGGCAAGGTGTCCCGCGGCGGCGGAGAACGCGACTTCGTCGTCGAGAGCGCGCGCGAACACGGTGGGCGGCTGCTGTTGCGATTGGCCGGGGTGACCGACCGTGACTCGGCCGACGCGCTGCGCGGCACCGTGTTCGTCGTCGATTCCGATGACCTGCCCCCCATCGACGAGCCGGATACCTACTACGACCACGAGCTCGAAGGGCTGCACGTCCGGACCGTCACGGGCCAAGACGTCGGCGTCGTCGCCGAGGTGTTGCACACCGCCGCCGGTGAGCTGCTGGCGGTGCGCCGAGGCGACGGCGGGGAAGTGCTGGTGCCGTTCGTCGGCGCGATCGTCACGTCGGTGTCGCTGGACGACGGCAGTGTCGAGATCGATCCGCCCGAGGGCCTGCTGGATCTGGCATGAGAATCGACGTCGTCACCATCTTTCCGGCCTTCCTGGAGCCGCTGCGGCAATCGTTGCCGGGCAAGGCGATTCAGTCGGGCGCGGTCGACCTGCGGGTGCACGATTTGCGGCAGTGGACGCACGACGTGCATCGCTCGGTCGACGACGCACCCTACGGGGGTGGCCCCGGAATGGTGATGAAGGCGCCGGTGTGGGGCGCGGCGCTGGACGAAATATGTTCGGACCAAACCGTTTTGGTCGTTCCCACGCCCGCCGGTGCGTTGTTCACGCAGACGGACGCCCGGCGTTTCAGCGCCGAGCAGCACCTGGTGTTCGCGTGCGGTCGCTACGAGGGCATCGACCAGCGGGTCATCGAGGATGCTGCCCGACGGATGCGGGTCGAGGAAGTCTCGATCGGCGACTATGTCCTGCCGGGCGGGGAGTCGGCGGCGGTGGTGATGATCGAAGCCGTGGTGCGGCTGCTCGAGGGCGTGCTGGGCAATCCGGCGTCGCATCGGGAGGATTCGCACTCGCCGGCCCTGGACCGGCTGCTGGAGGGGCCCAGCTACACCCGGCCGCCGAGCTGGCGTGGGCTCGATGTTCCCGAGGTGCTGTTATCCGGCGACCACGCGCGCGTCGCCGCATGGCGCCGTGAGGTTTCGCTGCAGCGCACCCGCGAACGCCGCCCGGAGCTGCTGGACCCGCAAGGCTAGAGCCCGCGGCGCACCGGGTCGATCCGGCCCTCGGGGAATATCGTCTTGACCGCCCGGGTGATGGTCTCGCGGGCGGTGGCGTCGTCGGAGGGTTGTAGGGACTGCACCGCCATGATGTAGCGACGGTCCGCGCCGATCACACCGGTCGACAGGTGCATCCAGTCGCTGCCGATGCAGCACATCCAGCCCTGCTTGACCGCCACCGGTTCGGCATACAGCCCATCGGGGATGCCGAACCGCTGCGGGTAGCCGTCGAGTCCGTTCGGGGTGGACTGGGACAGGTCGTCGACGATGATCTTCGCCTTGGCGGCCGGCAGCCCCCCCGACCCGTCGAGCAGCATCTCGTAGTAGCGGATCAGGTCGGTCATCGAGCTCATCGTGTTCCACCAGCGTCCGTCACTGGGCGGGGTGGTCGACGTGAGCCCGTAGCGGGCCGCAACCGCGGTGATGATGGAGTTCTCGCCGCCCTGGGCCCAGAACCTCTCGGCCGCGCCGTCGTCGGATGACTGCAACATGACGTCCAACGCCTGGCGGTCGTCCGCGGTCAGTGCGGCCTTGCCCTCGGATTCGTGCAGCAGCAGGTCGTCGGCGATGAATAGCTTGGCCACGGACGCGGTGCCGATGACCTGACTATTGCCGGTGGACACCAGCTGGTGGGTTTTGCGATCGAGAATCGCCACCGACAGGGTGGCCCCACCTGCGGCCGCTTCGTCGGTTGCCTGCTGCACCCGCGCCTGCAGGCCGATGGGCCCCGCGGTCGTCAGTTGCTGTTCCGGCTGCGCCGGCTTGACCGCATCGAGCATCAGCTCGGCCAACTGTGGGGGCGGCTGGCGCAGGCCGCGGTCGGGCGTGACGTACACCGGGAGGTTGTATGCCTTGGCCTGCACCTTCGCCTCGCAGCCGGCGGCCACCACCAACGCCACCGCCGCGGTGGCGGTGAGCAAAAATAGCGGCCGAACGCGCATTCCTCTCCTCCGGTCTGGGTCCCACGAGTGCACGGGCGCGGGCCCCGCCGCGCCACCTGGCCCCGGCCGAAGTGCCGAGGTGCGGATCGCGCGTGCAAAACCCAGCTCATATGTACCATTTACCAGCGTCTTCGGCTCGCTGTGAACCGCTTCTGATGCTGTGATTTTCGTGGCAAGCGTCCTGTCTGGCACAATTGACCAGTTGTCTCCAGCGGTTGCCGGCCGGCCGGGCCGCTTCTCGCCTGCTGCGAGATACGCAAAGTTGCCCGAAACTATCGGCTTGGCGACCGCCTCACACCCAGGTGAGGGCTGTTGCCGCAGGCCGCGACCGCAAGGAAGTGCCTTCTCAGATGAACCGCCTGGACTTCGTCGACCAAGCGTCGCTGCGCGACGACATCCCGGTTTTCGGCCCGGGCGACACCATCAACGTGCACGTCAAGGTCATCGAGGGCGCCAAGGAGCGTATCCAGGTGTTCAAGGGTGCGGTGATCCGGCGGCAGGGCGGCGGCATCCGCGAGACCTTCACCGTGCGCAAGGAGAGCTACGGCGTCGGCGTCGAGCGGACCTTTCCGGTGCATTCGCCGAACATCGACCACATCGAGGTGGTGACCCGTGGCGACGTTCGCCGCGCCAAGCTGTATTACCTCCGTGAGCTCCGCGGCAAGAAGGCCAAGATCAAGGAAAAGCGCTGAGCTGGTACGGCCGGGTGGCAGTCCCGGTCGGTTTAGCGCGCCACAATCTGCGCTGGCTACTCTGATCTCGTGACCGATCCCACGGACTCATCTGAGCCCCAGTCCGCCCAGTCAGAGCCGAAGGTCTCCACCCGCATCCCGGACGCCCCTGAAGGCGAGTTGCCGAAGGCGGCCGAACCGGTCCCCGAACCGGAGGAGGCGCCGGACGCCGACGCGCCGGAGCGCACCAAGCGATCCACACTGCGGGAATTCGCGCTGCTGGCGGTGATCGCGGTGGCGCTCTATTACGTCATGTTGACGTTCGTGGCGCGGCCCTACCTGATCCCGTCGGAATCGATGGAGCCGACGCTGCACGGGTGCGCCGGCTGCGTCGGCGACCGGATCATGGTCGACAAGATCAGCTATCGCTTCGAGTCACCCCGCCCCGGCGATGTCATCGTCTTCAAGGGACCGCCCTCGTGGAACCTCGGGTACAAGTCGATCCGGTCCAACAACACCGTGCTGCGCTGGGCGCAAGACGCGCTGTCCTTCGTCGGCTTCGTGCCCCCCGACGAGAACGACTTGGTCAAGCGGGTCATCGCGGTCGGAGGCCAGACGGTGCAGTGCCGGGCCGACACGGGGTTGACGGTCAACGGCAAGCCGCTCAAGGAGCCCTACCTGGATCCGGCCACCATGATGGCCGACCCGTCGGTGTACCCGTGCCTGGGCAGCGAGTTCGGGCCGGTCACCGTTCCGCAGGGGCGGCTGTGGGTGATGGGCGACAACCGGACCCACTCCGCGGATTCCCGTGCCCACTGCACCAGCGTCCCGGCCGAGGCGCTCAAGGGCGTTTTGTGCACGGGCGATCCGACGTCGGGCACCGTTCCGGTGTCCAATGTGATCGGCAAGGCGAGGTTCATCGTGTGGCCGCCGGGGCGATGGGGTGGCGTGTCTTCGGTGAACCCGCAGCAGCGTCAATAGCCATGGCCACGACGTGGCCGCCGCGGACGGTGATCCGCAAGTCGTCGGGGTTGCGCACCCTGGAGTCCGCGTTGTACCGCAGCGGTTTGGGGCCGGTGGCCGGCGTGGACGAAGTCGGCCGCGGCGCCTGCGCCGGCCCGCTGGTGGTGGCGGCCTGTGTGCTTGGGCCCGGGCGGCTGGAAAGCCTTGCCGCGCTGGATGATTCGAAAAAACTCACCGAGAGCGCCCGGGAGAGGTTGTTCCCGCTGATCCGTCGTCACGCGCTGGCGTACCACGTGGTGTTCATACCGCCGGCCGAGGTGGACCGGCGGGGCGTGCACGTCGCCAACATCGAAGGCATGCGCCGCGCCGTCGCGGGCCTGTCGCTGCGGCCCGGTTATGTGCTCAGCGACGGATTCCGGGTGCCCGGCCTGCCGGTGCCTTCGCTTCCGGTCATCGGCGGCGACGCGGTGGCGGCGTGCATCGCCGCGGCCAGCGTGCTGGCGAAGGTGAGCCGGGATCGGCTGATGGTCGCCATGGACGCCGACCATCCGGGTTACGGCTTCGCCGAGCACAAGGGCTACAGCACACCGGCGCACGGCACGGCGCTGACCCGGCTGGGCCCCTGCCCCGAACACCGCCGTTCGTTCATCAACGTCCGGCGCGTGGCCATAGGGTCGGCAGGGTCGGGTGGCCGCGTGGTGGCCGAATGCAAACCGGACCCTCCGCCCGCGCGAGGGGATACCGGTGAGGAAAGATGGGACCAGGAGTCCCTGGGCGCAACGCCGGGGAAGTGTTTCTTCGAGAAGGACGTCTGAACAGATGAGTGCCGAGGATCTCGAAAAGTACGAAACCGAGATGGAGCTCTCGCTGTACCGCGAATACAAGGACATCGTAGGCCAGTTCAGCTTCGTGGTGGAGACCGAGCGGCGCTTCTACCTGGCAAACAGCGTGGAGATGGTGCCGCGTAACGCCGACGGCGAGGTGTACTTCGAGCTGCGATTGTCCGACGCCTGGGTGTGGGACATGTACCGGCCGGCGCGGTTCGTCAAGCAGGTGCGGGTCGTGACGTTCAAGGACGTCAACATCGAAGAGGTGGAAAAGCCCGAGCTGCGGCTGCCGGAGTAGCCGAGGCTAGCGGTCCTGCTGTTTGTCTTCCGTGGACGGCAGTTCGCCGCGCCTTTCGATGACCTCCCGCGCCACATCGGCCAGCTTGATGTTCAGCGCCTGGGAATGGCGCCGCAGTAGGTCGAAGGCCTGCTCCTCGGTCATGTCGTGGAGCAGCATCAACATGCCGACCGCCTTGCCGATCTCTCGGTTGCTGAGCAGTCCCCGTCGAAGGCTGGTGGCGTCCTCACCCTTGGCGACGGCGTTGATGGCCACGCTGGCGAATGCGGCCAGCACCGCCGCGCGTCCGGCGGACTCGGCGTCGAACATATTGGGGGTGTCGCTGAAAAGGTTGAGCGCGGCGCCCTTGCGTTTGTCCACCAGCAGCCGAAAACCCATCGCCCCGCGCACCGGCGTTTCCGCGACCAACACCTCCGCCAGCTTGGGCCACAGCGACGGCGTGGTGAGATCCGGGTCGATCTGGGGGGTTTCCTCCTCGATCGCGTCGATGCACGGCCCGTCGCCGGAACGGCGTTCCAGCTCGTCGATCGTGCGCGCCAGCTGGTCACTCGCGCCGACGGTGACATAGCGATCCCCGTCGCGCACCAGCAGGCTGGCGTGGTCACATCCGCGGACGACCAGGGTGGCGGCGATGCAGATGGCCGCATACATCTGGCCGGCGTCCGAGCCCTGGTAGATGATCTCGGCCAGCGCGGCGAAAACCGTCCCGGGGTCGGCCTTCTCCCCGCCGGGTGTCGGCGAGCCTGCGGCCTTCGAGTCGTCCACCATGTTGTGCCTCATTCCCTGCGCCGTCGGCAGCGTGGCTCGCGTTCGATCGCCGTAGATTATCGATCCTTGGCGCGGGCCCCACACCCTGTTCGGTGCGATTTCGACGAATTCCACCCGCCTTGGCTGCCGGTCCGCGGGCCAGCGGAAACCACCCGCCGACAATACGGGTACCCGCGCGTGCGGCGCTCAAGAATTGCGGCTCCCGGCGGCGCCGCTCGGTGATGTTTCCCACCCATGGTTTCGGCCGGGCTCGGACGGGAAAGAGCCTTGGGGTGGGAATTACCGTCGCGGTGACCGGGCCGACCGGCGAGATCGGGACGTCCGCGGTGACAGCGCTGGAGCGCGAACCCGCCGTGGACGCCATCGTGGGGATGGCGCGCCGGCCGTTCGACCCGTCGTCGCGCGGGTGGCTGAAGACCACCTACCAGCAGGGCGACATCCTCGACCGCGACGCCGTCGACGCCTTGGTGGCGCAGGCCGACGTGGTGATCCACCTGGCGTTCATCATCATGGGTTCGCGGGAGGAGAGCGCCCGCATCAACCTGCAGGGCACGCGCAACGTGTTCGAGGCAACGGTCGCAAGCGAGCGGACACGACGCCTGGTCTACACGTCGTCGGTGGCGGCTTATGGCTATCACCGCGACAACCCCGACCCGCTGACCGAGGACGTTCCGGCACGAGGGTCCGACGAGCACTACTACTCCGAGCAGAAGGCGGCCTGTGAGGCCCTGCTCGCCGAGATCACGAAGGGCTCGCCGCTCGAGGTATTCGTCTTGCGGCCGTGCATCGTCGCCGGGCCCAACGCCACCGCCCTGGCCGATGCGATGCCGTGGAACCAACTACCCGGCCCGGTGCGCGCCGTGGTCAAGGCGGTGCCGATGCTGAAGCCGGTCGTTCCGGATCCCGGTTTCCCTTTGCAGCTGGTGCACCACGACGACGTCGCGAGCGCGATCGCGCTGGCGGCCACCGCCCCGGCGCCGCCGGGGGCATACAACATCGCCGGCGACGGCGTTGTGACGGTGACGGACATCGCCAGGGCCTTGGGCGGGCGTCCGGTCCGGGTTCCCGCCGTCGCGGCCGCGGCGGCGTCGGCGGCGCTTTCGCGGGTGCCACTCGTCCCGTCGATGCTGGAATGGCTGCACACGGCGCGCACATCGATGGTCATGGATACCAGCAAAGCGCGCACCCAACTCGGCTGGCGGCCGGTCCACTCGTCGGCGGAAACCCTGACGGCGCTGGCTTCGGCGGTGTGAACGCCCCGGACGACCGGCCCCTAACCGAGGTAGTTTGACTGCGTGAGCTCCCAGCGTTCCGCCGCCATCGCGGCCGACGGTGAAATCGCCTAGTGCGGCACGTAACCGCTCGCCGGCGGGTACAGCATCTCACCGCCGGGAAAGCGATCACCCGGTCGGAGACGCTGGTCGTCGAGGAGCCGCTGGAAATCCGGGTGAACGGCGCGGCGGTCACCGTGACGATGCGCACGCCGGGCGCTGATTTCGAACTGGCGCAAGGCTTTCTGCTCACGGAGGGGATCATCGCCGGCCGAGAGGACGTGCTGAGCATCCGGTACTGCGGCGGTGCCGTCGACGGCACGAACACCTATAACGTCCTCGACGTGACGTTGGCCGCCGGTGTCCCGGCGCCCACGCTCGACGTGATCCGCAACTTCTACACCACCTCCTCGTGCGGGGTCTGCGGCAAGGCGTCGCTGGACGCGGTGCGGCTGATCGGCCGCTTCTCGCCCGGCGCGGATCCCGCTGCGGTTGCGGCGGCCACCCTCAAGGCGATGCCAGCCCAACTTCGTTCCGCGCAAAAGGTTTTCGACAGCACCGGCGGGCTGCACGGCGCGGCCCTGTTCGGGGTCGACGGCGCGATGCTGGCGGTGCGCGAGGACGTCGGCAGGCACAATGCGGTCGACAAAGTTATCGGCTGGGCGCTGGAACATCGGCGGGTGCCGCTGATTGGCTCGGTGCTGCTGGTCAGTGGGCGGGCCTCCTTCGAGTTGACCCAGAAAGCCGTGCTGGCCGGGATTCCGGTGCTGGCCGCGGTGTCCGCGCCGTCGTCGCTGGCGGTCTCGCTTGCCGAGGAGTCGGGGATCACCCTGGTGGCGTTCCTGCGGGAGGACTCGATGAACATCTACACCAGGGCGGATCGAATCAGCTAGCCGTGTGCGGCCGGTTGTGCATGAAGGCGGCACTGTGGATAACCGGTCGTCGCGAGCGCGCCGCACGCGTCGCCGCGCCCGCCGTGTCGGGGCCATCGCGCACATTGGCTCCCATGACGACCGAAACGACGATGACGCGGGTCCAACTCGGGGCGATGGGTGAGGCGCTCGCCGTGGATCACCTGACGAAAATGGGATTGCTGATCCTGCACCGCAACTGGCGCTGCCGATACGGCGAACTCGACGTCATCGCCTGCGACCAGACCACCCGCACGGTGGTATTCGTCGAGGTGAAAACCCGCACCGGTGACGGCTACGGCGGGCTGGCGTACGCGGTCACCGAGCGCAAGGTCCGCCGGCTGCGCCGACTGGCCGCGCTGTGGCTGGCCGGCCAGGACAGGCGCTGGGCGGCGCTCCGCATCGACGTGATCCGGGTCCGCGTCGGACGCCGGCGCACCCCCGAGATCACCCATCTGCAAGGGATCGGCTGATGGCGCTCGGTCGCGCATTCTCGGTCGCCGTGCGCGGGGTGGACGGCCAAATCGTGGAAATCGAAGCCGACATCACCTCCGGGCTGCCGGGCGTGCATCTGGTGGGTCTGCCCGACGCCGCGCTGCAGGAGTCCCGCGACCGGGTCAGGGCGGCGGTCGCCAATTGCGGCAACAGCTGGCCGATGGCGCGGCTCACGCTCGCGCTCTCGCCGGCGACGCTGCCCAAAATGGGCTCCGTCTACGACATCGCCCTGGCCGCGGCGGTCCTGTCGGCGCAACGAAAGAACCCCTGGGACCGCCTGGAGAAGACGGTGCTGCTGGGCGAGCTGTCGCTGGACGGGCGGGTCCGCCCGGTGCGCGGCGTGCTGCCGGCGGTGCTGGCCGCCAAACGCGACGGCTGGCCGGCGGTCGTCGTCCCGGTGGACAACCTCGCCGAGGCCAGCCTGGTCGACGGCATCGACGTCTGGGGCGTGCGCACGCTGGGGCAGCTGCAGAAGTGGCTCAGCGGGTCGGCCGCCTTGGACGACCGGATCACGACGACGGCCACCGTGCAGGAGCCCTCGGCGGATCTGGCCGATGTGGTGGGCCAGACGCAGGCGCGTTTCGCGGTGGAGGTGGCCGCCGCCGGGTCGCACCACCTCATGCTGACGGGCCCGCCGGGTATCGGCAAAACCATGCTTGCGCAACGGCTTCCGGACCTGTTGCCGCCGCTGTCGGAGAGCGAGTCACTGGAGGTCACCGCGATCCATTCGGTGGCCGGGCTGCTGTCGGGGGACACGCCGCTGATCACCACGCCGCCATTCGTCGCGCCGCACCATAGCTCCAGCGTGGCGGCGCTGGTCGGCGGCGGTTCGGGCATGGCGCGCCCCGGCGCGGTCAGCCGCGCGCACCGTGGGGTGCTCTTCCTCGACGAATGCGCCGAGATCAGCGTCAGCGCGCTGGAGGCGTTGCGAACCCCCTTGGAGGACGGGGAGATTCGTCTTGCCCGACGTGATGGGGTGGCGTGCTACCCGGCCCGGTTCCAACTGGTGTTGGCGGCGAACCTGTGCCCGTGCGCGCCCGCCGATCCGCAGGACTGCATCTGCGCGGCGGCGGCCAAGCGCCGCTACTTGGGCAAGCTGTCCGGGCCGCTGCTGGACCGGGTCGACCTGCGGGTGCAGATGCATGCGGTGCGCGCGGGCGCGTTCTCGGGCACCGAAGCCGAATCGACGGCACAGGTTCGGCACCGGGTGGCGCAGGCCCGGGCGGCCGCGGCCCAGCGGTGGCTACCGCACGGATTCCGCACCAACGCCGAAGTCAGCGGGGCACTGTTGCGCCGAAAGTTCCGCCCCGGCAACGCCGCGATGACACCGCTGCAACAGGCGCTGGACCGCGGGCTGCTCAGCATCCGGGGGCTGGACCGCACCCTGCGGGTCGCGTGGAGTCTGACGGATTTGGCCGGCGGGGTATCGCCCGGGCCCGAGGAGGTCGCGGCCGCGCTCAGCTTCCGGCAACCGGGGGCGCAGCGATGAGCGCCGGCCTCGGGTCACCAGTACGCCGGCGTCAGCCAGCCGTTGTGCCCGCCCCGGACCACGATCGCGACGGTCACCAGGATGGCGAACGCCCTGGCAAACTGGGCCATCGCAAGACCACCTTCGCCGCGCTGTTCCATGTCGCGCAACGCGCCGGACGCGAGGACGCCGCTCAGGATCGGAATCGGCAAGCCGCACCAGCTGACCAGGCTCAGGGCGAACGCCGCGATCGCCCAAGGGTTTACCGGGGAGCGGTCGGGCGCGGCGAGCTGGGTCGGCTGGCAGATGATCATGGTTCGCTCCGTTCGTTGCCGGCTGCGCGATGGCGAATGGGGTTCGACGACAACACATTCGCGCACGGGGCTATACGGATCCTCGGCGAATCCTTGGAACCCCGAGCACGGCGATGCTGACCGCGTGCGTCGATCCCGTGCTGCGCGCCTGGGCCTACCTGTCCCGGGTGGCCGAGCCGCCCTGCGCCGAACTCGCGGCCCTGGTGCGATGTGTCGGCCCAGTGGAGGCGGCCGACCGGGTCCGCCGCGGACTGGTGGATGGCGAGCTGGCGCGGCACACCGAGGCGAGGCGCGAAATCGACTGCGCGGCGGCCGACCTCGACCTGCTCGCCGATCGCGGAGGACGGTTGATCACGCCCGACGACGACGAGTGGCCGCTGCTGGCGTTCGCCGCCTTCGGAAATGCCTCGGCAAAAGCTCGCGGCGGCGCACCGATGGTGTTGTGGGCGCTGGGCCCGAAACGGCTCGACGAGGTGGCGCACCGCGCGGCCGCCGTGGTGGGAACCCGGGCCGCGACCTCATACGGCGAGCAGGTGGCCGAGGACCTGGCGGTCGGGCTGGCGCAACGCGAGGTGGCCGTCGTCTCCGGCGGCGCCTATGGCATCGACGGCGCGGCGCACCGGGCGGTGCTCGACGCTGACGGAATCACCGTGGCCGTTCTCGCCGGCGGCCTCGACATTCCCTATCCGAGCGGTCACACCGCATTGCTGCATCGCATCGGCCAACACGGGCTGGTGTTCACCGAATACCCGCCCGGTGTCCGGCCGGCCCGCCACCGATTCCTGACCCGCAATCGCCTCGTGGCCGCCGCCGCGGGGGCCGCGGTGGTGGTGGAAGCGGGCCTGCGCAGCGGCGCGGCGAACACCGCCGCCTGGGCGCGGGCGCTCGGACGGGTGGTCGCCGCGGTGCCGGGGCCCGTGACGTCGTCGGCGTCGGCCGGATGCCACGCACTGCTGCGCAACGGCGCCGAGCTGGTGACCCGGGCCGACCACATCGTCGAGCTCATCGGCCGCATCGGCGAGCTGGCGGCCGAGGAACCGCGCCCGGCGATAGCGCTCGACGGGTTGAGCGACGCCGAGCGCCGGGTGTACGAGGCGCTGCCGGGCCGCGGCGCCGCCACCGTCGAGCAGCTCGCGGTCGCCTCGGGGCTGGTGCCCGAGCGGGTGTTGGGGCCGCTGGCCATCCTCGAGCTGGCCGGGCTGGTGCGGCGCCAGGACGGCAGGTGGCGACTTGTCCGGGGCGCCGCCGACCAAGCTGCATCGACGACGCGGCTCGTATAGTCGACGGGGGTCGGGTCTGGACAGGAGGACAAGTGGCGGGTCGACCTCTGCAACGCTTCGAAGTTGTCGATACCAAGGAACTCACACCGCACATCGTTGGGGTGGTGTTGGGGAGCAAGGATTTCGACGCTTTCGTGCCCAGCAAATTCACCGACTCCTATGTCAAGTTGGCGTTCGTCGCGGACGACATCGACGTCGCCGGCTTGCCCCAGCCGTTGACCCTGGACAGCTTCGCCGCCTTGCCCACCGAGAAGAGGCCGTCGGTCCGGACCATGACCGTCCGTCACGTCGACGTGGCGGCCCGCGAAATCACGCTGAACATCGTCGTGCACGGCGAGCACGGGATCGCGGGTCAATGGGCCGCGGCGGCCCACCCCGGCCGGCGGATCTATTTGATGGGTCCCGGCGGTGCCTACACGCCCGACCCGGCCGCCGATTGGCATCTGCTGGCCGGCGACGAATCGGCGCTCCCCGCCATCGCCGCGGCGCTGGAGGCGTTGCCGCCCAGCGCCGTCGGCAAGGCGTTCATCGAGGTAGCGGGCCAGGAGGATGAAATACCGCTGACCGCGCCGGACGGCGTCGAGGTGCATTGGGTTTATCGCGGTGGCCGGGCCGATCTGGTCCCCGAGGACCGTGCCGGCGATCACGCCCCGCTGATCGAGGCGGTCAGCACCACGCCGTGGCTGCCCGGGCAGGTGCACGTCTTCATACACGGCGAGGCGCAAAGCGTCATGCACAACCTGCGGCCCTACATCCGCAAGGAGCGCGGCGTGGATGCCAAGTGGGCGTCGTCCATCTCGGGTTACTGGCGGCGCGGCCGCACCGAAGAGACGTTCCGCCAGTGGAAGAAGGAACTGGCCGAGGCGGAGGCCGGGGCCTCGTAGCGGGTTCGTCGGTCTGAGCGCCGGCTGGCATCCTTTACTCCCATGGCGCATTTCGGGGACTACCAGAACGAGATCTACCTGCGCGGGCTGGGCGGGGTGGTGCCGTCCCTACCGATGGCCTTCGCCGAGCTGGAGGCCAAGGCCGCCACGGCGTTGCCGCCCTCGGTGTGGTCCTACGTGGCGGGCGGGGCCGGCGACGAGCGCACCCAGCGGGCCAACTGCGAGGTCTTCGAGCGGTGGGGTCTCATTCCACGCATGTTCGTCGGCGCCGCCCAACGCGACCTGTCCGTCGAGCTGTTCGGGATGACACTGCCGACGCCGGTGTTCATGGCGCCCATCGGCGTCATCGGCATCTGCGCCCAAGACGGCCACGGCGACCTGGCCACCGCGCGAGCAGCCGCGGCCACCGGCGTCCCGATGGTCGCCTCAACCCTGACGGTCGACCCGATGGAAGACGTCGCCGCCGCCTTGGGCGACACCCCGGGGTTCTTCCAGCTGTACACCCCCAATGACCGCGAGCTGGCCGCCAGCCTGGTGCAGCGCGCCGAAGCGGCCGGATTCAAGGGCATCGTCGTCACCCTGGACACGTGGGTGACGGGCTGGCGCCCCCGCGACCTGAGCACGTCGAACTTCCCCCAGCTGCGCGGGCACTGCCTGGCCAACTACACCAGCGACCCGGTCTTCCGCGCCGGCCTGCAGCGGCCGCCCGAGGAGGACCCGCAGGAAGCGGTGCTGCGCTGGGTGCAGGTCTTCGGGAGCGCGCTGACGTGGGACGACCTGCCGTGGCTGCGTTCGCTCACCGACCTGCCGCTGCTCGTCAAGGGCATCTGCCATCCCGACGACGCCCGGCGGGCCAAGGACGGCGGCGTCGACGGCATCTACTGCTCCAACCACGGCGGGCGGCAGGCCAACGGCGGCCTGCCCGCGCTCGACTGCCTGCCGGGCGTGGTCGAGGCGGCCGACGGCCTTCCGGTCCTGTTCGACTCGGGGGTCCGCAGCGGCGCCGACATCATCAAGGCGCTCGCGCTGGGCGCGACGGCGGTGGGTATCGGGCGCCCCTACGCGTACGGCCTGGCGCTCGGCGGGCTCGACGGCATCGTGCACGTGCTGCGGATGATGCTCGCCGAAGCCGACCTCATCATGGCCGTCGACGGATACCCCGCGCTCAAAGATCTCACCCCGGACACGCTTCGGCGCGTCGACTGACGAACGCCCGCCGGTGTCTGCGAGCGTGGGGGAGTGCCGGACAGCGAACCGATCCTCGAGGAGTTCGACGAGTACCTGGCGTTGCAGTGCGACCGTTCGGCGCACACCCGTCGGGCCTACCTCGGCGACCTGCGCTCGCTGCTGACCTTCCTCGGTGAGCGCGGCGCCGCGCTGGACGGATTGAGCCTGCCGCTCTTGCGCTCATGGTTGTCCGCTTCGGCCACCGCAGGCGCGGCCCGCACGACGCTGGCCCGTCGCACCTCGGCGGTCAAGGCGTTCACCGCATGGGCCGCGCGGCGTGGCCTGCTGGCCGGGGACCCGGGGGCCCGACTGCAGGTGCCCAAGGCGCACCGCACGCTGCCGGCGGTGCTGCGCCAAGACCAGGCGCTTGACGCGATGGCCGCCGCGAAATCCGGTGCCCAACAAGGGGATCCGATGGCGTTGCGAGACCGGCTGATCGTCGAGATGTTGTATGCCACCGGAATCCGGGTGAGCGAGCTGTGCGGCCTGGACATCGACGATGTGGACACCCACCATCGGGTGGTCCGGGTGCTCGGCAAGGGCAACAAGCAGCGCACCGTGCCGTTCGGGATCCCGGCCGCCGACGCGCTTCGCGCCTGGCTGGACCGGGGACGGCCCGCTCTGCTGACCGCCGAGTCGGGCCCGGCCCTACTGCTGGGCTCGCGGGGCCGTCGGCTCGACGTGCGCCAGGCGCGCACCGTCGTGCACCAAACCGTCGCCGCGGTGGACGGCGCGCCCGACATGGGGCCGCACGGGCTGCGGCACAGCGCGGCGACGCATCTGCTGGAAGGCGGGGCCGACCTGCGGGTCGTGCAGGAGTTGCTGGGCCATTCCAGCCTGGCCACCACCCAGCTCTACACCCATGTCGCCGTCTCGCGGTTGCGCGCGGTGCACGATCAGGCCCACCCGCGGGCCTGAGCGCGACGCACACCGGCCGTCACCCGTGCAGCGGTTTGAGCCGGACCGGAGTCGATTTCACCAGGCCCAGCGGATCGACATAGTGGGCGCCGGACGCCGGACCCCACATGGCGCCCCAGTGCAGACAAGCCGCGGCCGGGCAGCCGGAGTGCCCGGGCACCAGCTCGCCGATCGCGGTCTGGGCCGTCACCGGCTGACCGACCCGCACCGCGGCCCGGACCGGCTCGTAGCTGGTGCGCAGCCCACCGGGATGGGCCAGCGATACCACCGGCCGTCCCGCCAGCTGCCCGGCGAACACCACGGTGGCGGTGCCCGCTGCGTACACCGGCTGACCTGGGGCGCCGGGCAGGTCCACGCCCCGATGCCCGGGTTTCCAGTCCGGTGACGGGGCGTCGAATCCCCGGGCGACGGCCGGCGGCGGACGCAACGGCCAATCCAGGCGGGCGTCGTCCGCAACCGCCGGCGCCGCGCTGAGCACCGCCACGCACAGCATCGGCCACAAAACCCCTCGCATCAGTTCAGTTCATTGCCCAACGGACCCCGGCACCACTCAGAGCGGGCGGTGCTGTGCAAAACCACCAGCTGAGTGGGTGTAAACTCCTGGTCGCAGCTCGTTCGCGGGCTGACTTCGCGCGTCTGCCCCGCGTCTCCCGTAGTACTAGGAGTTCGCACCGCGTGCCGGGCGGTCCCTTAACAGGGTCCGGCATCGCAGCAGGCGCCAGGGCCCGGCTTCACCCGATGCCGGGCGGCAACCGACACACGTAAGGCACAAGCATGGCCGTCGTCACCATGAAGCAGCTGCTGGATAGCGGCACTCACTTCGGGCACCAGACCCGTCGCTGGAATCCCAAGATGAAGCGGTTCATCTTCACCGACCGCAACGGCATCTACATCATCGACCTGCAGCAGACGCTGACCTACATCGACAAGGCGTACGAGTTCGTCAAAGAGACCGTCGCCCACGGTGGCAGTGTCATGTTCGTCGGCACCAAGAAGCAGGCGCAGGAGTCGGTCGCGGCCGAGGCGACCCGCGTCGGCATGCCCTATGTGAACCAGCGCTGGCTGGGCGGCATGCTGACCAACTTCTCCACGGTGCACAAGCGGCTGCAGCGCCTCAAGGAGCTCGAGGCGATGGAGCAGACCGGCGGCTTCGAGGGCCGCACCAAGAAAGAAATCTTGATGCTGACCCGGGAGAAGAACAAGCTGGAGCGCAGCCTGGGCGGTATCCGCGACATGGCCAAGGTGCCGTCGGCGATCTGGGTCGTCGACACCAACAAGGAGCACATCGCCGTCGGCGAGGCGCGCAAGCTCGGTATCCCGGTCATCGCGATCCTGGACACCAACTGCGACCCCGACGAAGTCGATTACCCGATCCCCGGCAACGACGACGCGATCCGCTCGGCCGCGCTGCTGACCAAGGTGATCGCCTCCGCGGTGGCCGAGGGCCTGCAGGCCCGCGCCGGAGTGGGCCGCGGCGATGGCAAGCCCGAGGCGGAGGCGGCCGAGCCGCTGCCCGAATGGGAGCAGGAACTGCTGGCCTCCGCTGCTGCCAGCGCCCCCACCGAGGTCGCTGCGGGCGCACCCGAATCGACCCCTACGGAAGGCTGAGATGGCCAACTTCACCGCCGCCGACGTCAAGAAGCTTCGGGAGCTCACCGGCGCCGGCATGCTCGACTGCAAGAACGCGCTGGCCGACAGCGACGGCGACTTCGACAAGGCCGTCGAGGCGCTGCGCATCAAGGGCGCCAAGGACGTCGGCAAGCGCGCCGAGCGGGCCACGGCCGAAGGTCTGGTCGCGGCTCAGGGCGGCGCGCTCATCGAGCTGAACTCCGAGACCGACTTCGTCGCCAAGAACGCCGAATTCCAGAAACTCGCCGACGACATCGTCGCCGCGGCGGCGCAATCCCAGGCCACCGATGTCGACGCGCTCAAGGCGGCCAAGATCGGTACTAAGACGGTCGAGCAGGCCATCGCCGACCTCTCGGCCAAGATCGGCGAGAAGCTCGAGCTGCGCCGTGTGGCGTTCTTCGGCGGCACCGTCGAGGCCTACCTGCACAAGCGTGCGGCCGACCTGCCGCCGGCCGTTGGTGTGCTCGTCGAGTTCGAGGGCGCGGATTCCGACGCCGCGCACTCGGTCGCGCTGCAGATCGCCGCGCTCAAGGCGCGCTACCTGTCCCGCGAGGACGTGCCCGAAGACGTCGTGGCCGGCGAGCGGCGCATCGCCGAGGAAACGGCCAAGGCGGAGGGCAAGCCGGAGCAGGCGCTGCCCAAGATCGTCGAAGGCCGGCTGAACGGTTTCTTCAAGGACGCGGTGCTGCTGGAGCAGCCGTCGGTGTCCGACAGCAAGAAGACCGTCAAGGCCCTGCTGGACGAGGCCGGTGTGACGGTGACCCGGTTCGCGCGCTTCGAGGTGGGCCAGGCATAAGCGCCGCGCGGGGGCGAGCTAGCGTCGGTCCATGCGACACGTGCACGCGTTTGGCGACGACGCCCTCGGTGATCTGGACGCGGTTGGGCTCGCCCACGCGATACAGGCCGGCTGGGTGAGCAGGGCGGAGGTCATCGAGGCCGCCATCGCCCGCACCGAGGCCGTCGATCCGGTCCTCAACGGCCTGGCGTACGCGGCGTTTCAGCAGGCGCGAACTGCCGCGGCGACGAACGGCTTTTTTGACGGCGTCCCGACGTTCGTCAAGGACAACGTTGACGTCGCCGGCCAGCCCACCATGCATGGCAGCGACGCCTGGGCGCCCTGGGATGCCGTGGCCGACAGCGAATTCGCACGGGTATTCCTGGCCACCGGCCTGACGTCGATCGGCAAGACGCAGCTTTCGGAGTTCGGTTTCAGCGCATCCGCCGAACATCCGCGGCTCGGCCCGGTCCGCAACCCGTGGAACACCGACCACACCGCGGGCGCCTCGTCGTCGGGCTCGGGTGCGTTCGTCGCCGCCGGCGTGGTGCCGATGGCGCACGCCAACGACGGCGGCGGCTCCATCCGCATCCCGGCCGCCTGCAACGGGCTGGTCGGGCTCAAGCCGTCGCGCGGGCGGTTGCCGCTGGACCCGACGCTGCGCCGGATGCCGGTGGGCGTCGTCGCGAACGGCGTGCTGACCCGTTCGGTGCGTGACACCGCGGCGTTCTACCGGGAGGCCGAGCGGATCTGGCGCAACCACCGGCTGGCGCCGGTCGGCGACGTCACCGGGCCCGGCAGACAGCGGTTGCGGATCGCGGTCGTGACCCGCTCGGTCCAGCGGGAGTGCAGGCCCCAGGTGCGGGAACTGACGCTGAAATCGGCCGGGGTGCTAGAGGAATTGGGCCACCGCGTCGAACACGTCGACGAGCCGCCGGTGCCGGCCAGCTTCGTCGACGATTTCGTCCTGTACTGGGGTTTCCTCGCGATGGCCCAGGTGCGCAGCGGGCGGCACATGTTCGGCAAGACGTTCGACCGCACCCGGCTGGACAGCCTGACGCTTGGCCTGGAACGCCACATGACGCGCAACATCCACCGGCTCCCGGGGGCCATCGTGCGGCTGCGCCGCACACGCAGGCGCACCGAGCGGTTTTTCGGCACCTACGACGCGGTGCTGACGCCGACCCTGGCCGACGAGACGCCGCGCATCGGCTATCTGGCTCCCACCGACTATCGGCAGGTGCTGGATCGGCTGATCGACTGGGTCTCGTTCACCCCGCTGCAGAACGTGACCGGCGAGCCGGCGATCTCGCTTCCGTTGGCGCAGTCCGCCGAAGGCATGCCGGTGGGCATGATGCTTTCGGCCGACCTCGGACAGGAGGCGCTGCTGCTCGAGCTGGCCTACGAACTCGAAGAAGCGCGGCCATGGGCGCGGATCCAAACCTCCTGACCCGGTCCGAAGCGGCGACCCGCTTCGCCCGGCTTCGCCGCGCTCGCGATCGCCGCGGTCCGAAGCGGCGACCCGCTTCGCCCGGCTTCGCCGCGCTCGCGATCGCCGCGGTCCGAAGCGGCGACCCGCTTCGCCCGGCTTCGCCGCGCTCGCGATCGCCGCGGTCAATCGGAGCCGAGCTTGTCGAGCATCCGTTTGAAGTCGCGCTGCTGAGTTTCGGTCAGCTTGGCCAGGATGTGGGCATCGGCGGTGCGCACCGCCGCTTCCGCCCGCTTCAGCAGTGCACGGCCCTGACCGGTCAGCGTGGCGGGCAGCGCGCGGCCGCTGGACACCGAGGTCGGACGCGCTACCGCACCAATGTCTTCCAGCTTGCGCAGCACCGTGTTCATCGCCTGCGGCGTGACGCCCGCCTGCCGGGACAGTTCGGCGCTCGACATCCCCGGAGAAATGGAAAGCATACGCAGGCAGACGAACTCGGGCAGCGTGAGAGCGAGCGGGCCCAACACGGCGGAAACCTCCGGTCGCAGCACGCTCGCCACCCGGTAGAGCAGGTAACCAAGCGGGGCGTCTTCGGTTAGGGCCATGTCAACGATATTGACATACTTTGGCCGCCTCGACGCGAACTTCCGGGCGCGAAGTCGTGATTGCCGGGCGGTCACCGGGGTAACCGACCAGCGGTGAACCGTCACCCGCACCGCACGGGCCCAGCAGGAGGTTTCCATGCCGAAGACGACTAAAGGCGGCAGGCTGAAGAAGGATGAGTTGCCGAGCACGTTGCAGCGTTCCGCCCCCAAAGCCCAACGCACGTTCGCGAAAACGCATGATGCGGCCGCCGACCAGTACGGCAGCGAGGAGCGTGCCCACCGGGTGGCGTACTCCGCGCTCAAGCACAGCTTCGAAAAGGTGGGCGACCATTGGGAGCCCAAGGAAGAGAAGGGCCCGTCGGACGAGCGCGCCAAGGGCGGTGGTCCGCACGCATCCGGTCCGTCCGCCGAGGGAGTGGATGCCAATGCGAGCAAGAAGCACTTGCTTGACCTGGCCCGGCGACTCGACATCCGGGGCCGGTCGACGATGTGCAAGGCGCAGTTGGTCGACGCGATCATGAAGCACAACCGCAGGGTTCGCGGCCGCTGAACAACGCGTCCAGCGCCCACGCGAGCTGGGCGAAAATCGGGGCTCCTGAACCGCTGTTCCACAGCCTGAACACGGTGTCGTGCTACAGAATCGGCCGTCCACCGGTCACGGCCACCCGCGCGCCGGAGATGTAACTCGCGTCGTCGGAGGCCAACAGCACATAGATCGGGGCGAGCTCGGCGGGCTGGCCGGCGCGCCCCAGCGGCACGTTCTCCCCGAAGGATTCGACGCTGTCCGGCGGCATGGTCGAGGGAATCAGCGGTGTCCAGATCGGGCCGGGTGCCACGCTGTTGACCCGAATCCCTTTCTCCCCCAGCATTGAGCGAGGCTGGCCGAGAAGTTGGCGATCGCGGCCTTGGTCGCCGCGTACGGCGCCAGCGTGGGATTGGGCGAATCGGAGTTGACCGACGAACTGCCGATGATCGACGACCCGGCGCTCATATGCGGCACGGCCGCCTTGGTGAGATAAAAGTATGCGCCGACGTTGAGCCGGAACGTGTAATCCCATTCCTCGTCGGCTTCCCGGTCCGACTACCCGCCAGGACGGCGGCTAATCGCTCTTCTCGGTGGCCGTGGTGCGGCGTTGCCTCCGTGATGCGGCGTGAAAATCGGTACAGATGTTAAGAACTGATGCCAAAGATGCTGCCCGGCAAAACAACCGCGTTTCGGCAGCTAAGCGACCGAAAATGCCATTAAACGGGCACGCACATGTTTGAAGCGGAAGGCGAATGGCTATTTGCGGCCTGTGTGCGTATTGCCCTTACGGGGGGCATTTGTTCGACACGAAAGGAATGAGCAATGAAGGTCACCAAGAGGACCGTTAAGACAGCTGCCGCTGCCGGGGGTATAGCGGCGGCGAGCATTTTCGCGGCGACGCCGGCTTCCGCCGCGCCGCCCAACATTCAGGGTTTCGGCACCAGCGAGAAACTTGTGGACGGGCCGCTGGTCACCGATTACACGGTGAGCAACCTGCAGCCCAGCACCGCGGTCATCCCTGGGTACACCCCCAAGGGAACGCTCTACCAGGCGGACGTGTCCGCCAGGTCCGATGGCGGGGTCGTGACCCCGATGGTCAACGACTTCATCGCCCGCGGGCCCAACGGTCAGAACTATCGGGTGATCGACAAGGTTGGGGCCCCGAATGGCCTTAACCCGGCTCCGATCCCGCAGGGCAGCGAGTCGACCGGAACGCTGTACTTCGACGTGACGGGCGCGCCCCCGAACGGCGTCGCCTACAACGACGGAATGCAAGACATTCTGATGTGGACGTCGAACGTGCAGGGCGGCTCGGCGCCCGGCGCGCCGAACGCGAGCCCGGCACCGGGTGCTCCGCCCAGCCCGGCGGCCCACACCTAATCCGGCTTACGGGAACCTCCCCGCGTCGCGCTGCGACGCGGGGAGGTCGATTTTTACCAGCCGGTGTTGCATCGTGCGGGCGCGAATCGGGTACACCGCACCCATGAGTAACCCAGATCACAGGCCAGCCGAAGTACGCGAACAGGCGAAACTGAATGCCGAGCAGGCGCGGGCGACGATGGAGGAGCGGCGCAGCGGTCAGGACGGCGGATTGAGCGGCTGGGTGGCAGAACGTGCCGGCAAGTGGGATCTCAGCGGCCAGGATGAGACCACCTTGCAGCGGCAGAAGTACCTGTGGAATGTACTGGTGGACTACTGGTTTCGCATGGAGATCGACGGCTGGGAGAACATCCCGCCACCGCCGGCGCTGCTGGTGGGCATTCACTCCGGCGCTCCCTTCGTCTGGGACGCCTGGACCGTCGGCATCCAATGGTGGCGGCGCTTCGGGCAGGAACGCCCGCTGCACGGCACGGCCCATGATGCGTTGATGGCGATTCCGGTGATCGGTCGGTACTTCCGGTCGATGGGTGTGCTTCCGGCCGCCCCGGACGCGATCGCCACCGCCTTGGCCGAAGGGCGTGACGTTGCGCTGTGGCCCGGCGGGGAAGTGGACTCGCTGCGCCCGTGGGCCGAGCGCGACCACGCCAACCTGGCGGGCCGAAAAGGCTTCGTGAAGATGGCGATTCGGGCCGGCGTGCCGGTGGTGCCGCTCGCCACGGTCGGCGGCGCCGACGCCATGCCGGTGCTGATCCGTGGGGACAAGCTGTCGAAGGCACTACAGCTGGACCGCCTGCTGCGCCTCAAGGTGTTCCCGATGGCGATTTCACTGCCGTGGGGGATCGCGCCGGCGGCGCTTCCGCAGCTGCCGCTACCGGCCAAGATCAGGACCCGGTTCATGCCGGCCGTCGAGCTCGAACACGATCCCGCACGTGCGGAGGACCAAGCCTACGTCGACCGCAAGTACAACGAGATCCAGGACGCCATCCAGCAGGGCATGGACGCGCTCGCACGCAAACGCGCCTTCCCGCTCTTCGGCTGAAGGTTCCCTACCCCCTTCTGGGACAGGGAGATTGGAGATCAGCGCACCGGCGTCAGCGCGCGACCGCGTCCGAGGCGGGAGCTGCCGTCGCCGGCGTCGGGGTCAGCGCCGAGTCACTGACAATCCATTCCGGATGGGGTGGCGTTGGCGCCATGTAACCGACGCCCCGGACGGTGTCGACCATCGACTGATATTTCGGCCCGAGCTTGGCGCGCAGTCGGCGGACGTGGACGTCGACCGAACGGATGCGACCGTTGCTGTCATAGCCCCACGCCTCGTGCATCAGACGGGTACGGGTAAACGGCCGACCAGCATGCTGCACAAGGAAACTCAGCAGCCTGAACTCGGTCAGCGTCAGACCCAGGTCCTTGCCTTCCAGCCACCCGGTGAAGTTGGTCGGGTGCAGGAGCAGGGCGCCGAATCTCAAACTGCCGTTGACTGCGCTGCGCCGCTGCGCGATCGCCCGTCCCAGCCGCTCCCGCAGCTCGTCCATGCTGGTGCCCGGCGGCGTGACGTCGTCAACGTTCCAGTCGCCGTCGACCGTCATTCCGTCGGCCGGTGCCACGACGGCCACCACCGCGATGGCGGGAGCGTCGGTAGTCAGGCGGCGGCACGCGGTCTGGGCCGCCGCGGGGTCGATACGAGCATCGACGATCGCGACGTCGCCGGAATCGGGCGGGCCGTGGCCGTCGCCGGTAAGGGGCGCACGCCGCATTTGCGCAAACGAGGTC
This sequence comes from uncultured Actinomycetota bacterium, assembly GCA_963820045.1. GTDB lineage: Bacteria > Actinomycetota > Actinomycetes > Mycobacteriales > Mycobacteriaceae > Mycobacterium. The sequence continues at coordinate 506,448 of CAWFYN010000002.1, read as the reverse complement.
AGCGGCGGCAGAGCGCGATCGAAATCGTCCGCGTCGGTGAGCAGTAGAACGTCCAACGACATCTCCAGAAACTTCGTGTGGGGTCTGCTTCCCCGGCCCGGAGGCACCTCGCAGGGAGATGTCTGCCAGCGCAGCGGTGATTACCCGCTCGCAGAAAAACTATGCACCGCGCTGCCTTGCCGGCGGGCCGTATCCGGAGAAGTCGATGGGCCCGGTCCGTTTCCACAGACCGGACCCATCCTCCCAGCAAGCTACTGATTGGCCTTCTGGCGCTCCTCAGCGGCGTCGGCGCCGCCTCGCGCCGCCTCAGCCTGTGCTTCCTTCTTCGCCGCGTCGCGCTGCGCTTCCGCCTTGTCCTGCTGGGCCTGGCCCTCGCGGGTGAGGTCGTCACGACCAGCCACCGCGCCTACGGCCTCTTTGGCCTTGCCCTTGACGTCTTCGACGACGCCCTTAACAGCCTCAGCAGGTCCCGAGTTGTTGTCCGCCATGGAATTAGTTCCTCTCGTTGGCGTACTTTGAGCGATCCCCGCTCACTGCCGATCGCCCAAGCGACCGGTCCGGTCATACGGCGGAGCTGGCCCTTGTTCTCAAGGCCGTGAATTCCCACCGCGATGGTGCGGATTCCCCATGTCGGCCACCGCTCAAACATCCGCAGTGGCAAGGCGGTGAAGCCGGCGCCGCTGTCGGCACTGGGGCCGTGGCCTCGAAAAGCCATCCGCATCGCGGACTCTGCGCATAATGCACCCCGCAGGCACCGCGTTGTGCTGCGATGAGGCAGGATGTGAAATGCCGTTCCGGATGAGGTCGCCCCGGGATGGCACTCTCATGCGAGGAGCCTCATGACGGAGTCCAGGGAGCCCCAGGCCGGGCAGCCGCCAGTGCGGCCCAAGTACTCCAGGGTGTTGCTCAAGCTGGGCGGCGAAATGTTCGGTGGGGGCCAGGTCGGGCTCGATCCCGATGTCGTGGCTCGGGTGGCCCGCCAGATCGCCGAGGTGGTTCGCGACGGCGTGCAGGTCGCCGTCGTGATCGGTGGCGGCAACTTCTTCCGCGGCGCGCAGCTGCAGCAGCGCGGCATGGAACGCACCCGGTCGGACTACATGGGCATGCTCGGCACGGTCATGAACAGTTTGGCCCTACAGGACTTCCTGGAAAAGGAAGGCATCGTCACCCGCGTTCAAACCGCGATCACCATGGGTCAGGTCGCCGAGCCCTACCTTCCGCTGCGCGCCGTCCGTCACCTGGAGAAGGGGCGGGTGGTGATTTTCGGGGCCGGCATGGGACTGCCGTACTTCTCCACCGACACCACGGCCGCGCAGCGCGCGCTGGAGATCGGCGCCGAGGTGGTCTTGATGGCCAAGGCGGTCGACGGGGTGTTCTCCGCGGATCCGCGGCACAATCCGCAAGCCGAGCTGATCGCCGCGATCAGCCATCGCGAGGTCATCGACCGGGGGCTGCGAGTGGCCGATGCCACCGCGTTCAGCCTGTGCATGGACAATGGCATGCCGATCCTGGTGTTCAACCTGCTGACCAATGGCAATATCGCCCGCGCGGTCGCCGGTGAGAAGATCGGGACACTGGTCACCAGCTGAGGGGAAGAGGCAACGATGATCGACGAGGCTCTCTTCGACGCGGAAGAGAAAATGGAGAAGGCCGTGGCGGTGGCCCGTGACGACCTGTCAACCATTCGAACCGGCCGCGCCAACCCGGGCATGTTCTCCCGGATTGTGATCGACTACTACGGCGCCACCACCCCCATCACGCAGCTGGCCAGCATCAACGTGCCCGAGGCGCGGCTCGTGGTCATCAAGCCCTACGAGGCCAGTCAGCTCGGCGCGATCGAAACGGCGATCCGCAACTCCGAGTTGGGCGTCAATCCGACGAACGACGGCACCCTGATCCGGGTCGCCGTGCCGCAACTCACCGAAGAGCGGCGCCGGGAGCTGGTCAAGCAGGCCAAGGGCAAAGGGGAAGACGCCAAGGTGTCGGTGCGCAACATCCGCCGCAAGGCGATGGAGGAGCTGCACCGCATCCGCAAGGACGGCGAGGCCGGCGAGGACGAGGTCGGCCGCGCGGAGAAGGACCTCGACAAGACCACGCACCAATACATCACCCAGATCGAAGACCTGGTCAAGCACAAAGAAGGCGAGCTGCTGGAGGTCTAGCGGCCGCTCAGCAGCTAAGTTCACCCAGGTCCGTGGCAACCACCGGCGCAGCCAGCCCGCCCGACGAGCCGGCGCGTGAGGCCAAGAAAGCCACGCAGCAGCCGCCCAAGACGACGACATCCCGCGCGGGACGCGACCTGCGCGCCGCCATCGCGGTGGGCGCGGGGATCGGCGCCGTGCTGGTCGTCACGCTGGTGTTCGCGCCGCGCTACTGGGTGCCCATCGTCGCGCTGGCGATCATCGTCGCCACCCATGAGGTGGCGCGACGGCTGCGCGAGGCCGGATACGTCATCCCGCTCATCCCGCTGCTGATCGGCGGTCAGGTCACCGTCTGGCTGACGTGGCCGTTCCATGCCGCAGGCGCCCTGGCCGGCTTCGGCGCCACCGTGGTGGTCTGCAACTTCTGGCGGCTCTTCATGCAGGACAACAGCAAGCGGCCCGAGCCGTTCGCCGGGTCCCCGTCGGCCAATTACCTGCGCGACGCCTCCGCGACCGTATTCCTGGCCGCGTGGGTGCCGCTGTTCGCCTCCTTCGGCGCCCTACTGGTCTACCCGCATGACGGCGCGGGCCGGGTCTTCTGCCTGATGGTCACCGTCATCGCCTCCGACGTGGGCGGCTACGCCGTGGGAGTGCTGGTCGGCAAGCACCCGATGGTTCCCGCGATCAGCCCGAAGAAATCGTGGGAGGGGTTCGCCGGTTCACTCTGCTTCGGGATCACCGCGGCCACCCTGACGGCCACCTTGCTGGCCGGGAAGCCATGGTGGATCGGCACGCTGCTGGGTGTGGTCCTGGTGGTCACCGGCACGCTGGGCGATCTGGTCGAGTCCCAAGTCAAGCGGGACCTCGGCATCAAGGACATGGGCCGCTTGCTGCCCGGCCACGGCGGTCTGATGGACCGGCTCGACGGCGTGCTCCCGTCGGCGGTCGCCGCGTGGACCGTGCTGACACTCGTACGCTGACAGGGCCGATACTGGACTGGTCATGGTCCAACAACTGGTTTTCACCGAACCCCGCCCCGCGAGGCCGCCGCGGCACCTGGCCGATCTCGATGCGGAAGGCCGCGCGTCGGCCGTCGCGGAGCTGGGCCTGCCGGCGTTTCGCGGCAAACAGCTCGCGCAGCAGTACTACGGCCGCCTGATCGCCGACCCCCGGGAGATGACCGACCTCCCGGCGGCCGTGCGGGACCGGATCGCCGAGGCGATGTTCCCGCACCTGCTCACCTCGGCCGCCGAGGTCACCTGCGATGCCGGTCAGACCCGAAAGACGTTGTGGCGCGGCACCGATGGGACCACCTTCGAGTCGGTGCTGATGCGCTATCCGCAGCGCAACACCGTATGCATCTCGTCGCAGGCCGGCTGCGGCATGGCCTGCCCGTTCTGTGCGACCGGGCAGGGGGGACTGACCCGTAACCTGTCGACCGCCGAGATCTTGGAACAAGTCCGTTCCGCAGCCGTCGCCGTGCGTGACGATTTCGGGGATCGGCTCTCCAACGTCGTGTTCATGGGCATGGGGGAGCCGCTGGCCAATTACGCCAGGGTGCTGGGCGCGGTGCGGCGCATCACCGAAACGCCGCCGCACGGCTTCGGCATTTCGGCCCGCTCGGTCACGGTTTCGACGGTCGGCCTGGCTCCGGCCATCCGCAAACTCGCCGACGAACGGCTGGGCGTGACGCTGGCGCTGTCGTTGCACGCGCCCGACGACGAACTGCGCGACACGCTCGTGCCGGTCAACAACCGGTGGAAGATCGCCGAGGCGCTGGACGCCGCCCGCTATTACGCCGATGTCACCGGTCGACGGGTTTCGGTGGAGTATGCGTTGATCCGCGAGGTCAACGACCAGCCGTGGCGGGCCGATCTGCTGGGCCGGCGCCTGCATCGCGCGCTGGGCCCGTTGGTGCACGTGAACCTGATTCCGCTCAACCCGACCCCGGGCAGTGCGTGGGACGCCAGCCCGAAGGCGGTGGAGCGGGAGTTCGTGCGGCGGGTCCGGGCCCAGGGGGTGTCGTGCACGGTCCGGGACACGCGCGGCCGGGAGATCAGCGCCGCCTGCGGACAGCTGGCCGCCGAAGGCGGGCAGTTGGAGCGCGGGCGAGTTGGCGGGGCCTGCGGACAGCTGGCCGCCGAAGGCGGGTAGGGCGGATGAACCAGCCGAGTGGCTGCCCCGTCGAGTAGGACATAACTCCAGCAAATGAGGTGTGGCATGAGGATTCGCATTTCAGCCCGAAGTAAAGCGTTTGCCGCGGCGCTGATCGCGGTGACGGTGACATTCGGTGTGAGCAACGCGTCACGCGCGCTGGCCGCCGACGACCGGCTGCAATTCACCGGAACGACCCTGAGCGGTGCGCCGTTCAACGGTGCCAGCCTGCAGGGTAAGCCCGCGGTGTTGTGGTTCTGGACGGCGTGGTGCCCGTTCTGCAACGCCGAAGCCCCGGGCGTCAGCCAGGTGGCGGCCGCGAACCCGGGCGTCACCTTCGTCGGCGTAGCGGCCCATTCGGACGTCGCCGCGATGCAGAATTTCGTCGCCAAGTACAACCTGAACTTCACCAATCTCAACGACACCGACGGCGCGATCTGGGCTCGTTACAACATTCCCTGGCAGCCCGCTTACGTGTTCTACCGAGCGGACGGCAGCTCGACCTTCGTCAACAACCCCACCTCGGCGATGTCGCAGCAGGAGCTGTCCGACCGGGTTGCTGCACTGAGGTCCTAACCTCGTGGATCAGGGCCTCGTCCGCCTGGCCTTCGCCGCAGGACTGGTGGCGGCCCTGAACCCGTGTGGCTTTGCCATGCTGCCCGCTTACTTGCTGCTGGTGGTGCGGGGTCAGCGGTCCGGCGATCGACCGGGGGTGTCGTCGGGTTTGACGGCCGCCGGACGCGCGGTGGCGGCCACGGTCGGGATGGCGCTCGGCTTCCTGACGGTGTTCGGCTTGTTCGGCGCGCTGACCGTATCGGCGGCCACGACCGTGCAGCGGTACCTGCCGTACGCCACCGTGATCGTCGGCGTCGTGCTCGTCGCGCTCGGGATCTGGCTGATGGCGGGCCGCCAGCTGTCGGCTCTCACCCCTCGGCCGTTGGGACCGCGGCGGGCACCCACGGTTCGGCTGGGCTCCATGTATGGGTACGGCGTCAGCTACGCGATCGCCTCCCTGTCGTGCACCATCGGGCCGTTTCTGGCGGTCACCGCGGCGGGCCTGCGGGGTGGATCGATCGTTACGGCGGTGTCGATCTACCTCGCCTACATCGCGGGCCTGACCTTGATCGTCGGTGTACTCGCCGTCGCCGCGGCGACCGCGAGCTCGGCGATCGTCGACTGTCTCCGGCGCATCCTGCCGTTCGTCAATCGGGTCAGCGGCGGCCTGCTGTTGCTGGTCGGTCTGTACGTGGCCTATTACGGCAGCTTCGAGCTGCGTTTATTGGGTGCGAACGCCGACCCGCGGGATGCGGTGATCACCGCGGCCGGGCGCTTGCAGGGGACACTGGCCGGCTGGGTGCATCAGCACGGGGTGTGGCCATGGCTGACGGCGCTGCTCGCGTTAGCCGTCGTCGTGATCGGCGGCGCCTGGTACCGGCGGGCGCAACGCTAGGCCCCACTGAGGTGCGGCGGCTACTTGATCCAGCCGCGCCGGCGGCCCCACAGGTCACGGACCAGGGCGAATAGCGCCACCGCGGCGAACCCGATCAGGTACCAGTTCTCGATGTGGCCGACGTGGTTGCCGCGCAGCATGGCGAGCAGGAAAACGAAGATGACCAGGCCGGTGATGTGCCAGGTGCGGTGATTGATCCTGCTCCAACCCCACGCCGCCGACGGCACCTCGACGGGGTCGACGCCGGTGAAATGCTCCACCTCGGTACTGGCCACGGTGAATCCCTTTCCTCGTTTCTGCATCGATTCTGGCATACCCGCGGTGAGGTCCCGCAGCCGTCGCTCGCGCTTTGTGCCCGGCCTCAATGGGCTCTCGATGGGCTACTGCGCCACCCGCATCGTCACCGAAGCGGGCACAATGAATGGGTGGCAAACGCGACATCCGAGGGCCGCCTGCGCGTGCTGGTGCTGGGCAGCACCGGCTCGATCGGCACGCAGGCGCTTGAGGTGATAGCGGCCCATCCGGACCGCTTCGAGGTGGTCGGCCTGGCCGCGGGGGGCGCAAACGTGGAAACCCTGCTGCGGCAGCGGGCCGAGACCGGGGTCACCAACATCGCCATCGCCGACGAACGCGCGGCGCAGATCGCCGACGTCCCCTACCGCGGCCCCGAAGCGGTGACCCGACTGATCGAAGACACCGAAGCCGACGTCGTCCTCAATGCCCTGGTGGGCGCGCTGGGCCTGCGACCGACGCTGGCGGCGCTGGAGTCAGGCGCCCGGCTGGCCCTGGCCAACAAGGAATCCCTGGTCGCCGGGGGTCCACTCGTGTTGCGGGCGGCGCGGCCGGGTCAGATCGTGCCCGTCGACTCCGAACACTCCGCGCTGGCCCAATGCCTGCGCGGCGGCTCCCCCGAGGAAGTCGCCAAGCTGGTGCTGACCGCCTCCGGGGGGCCGTTTCGCGGCTGGACCGCCGCCCAGCTCGATGGCGTCACCCCGGAGCAGGCCGGCGCCCACCCGACGTGGTCGATGGGCCCGATGAACACGCTGAACTCGGCGTCGCTGGTCAACAAGGGGCTCGAACTCATCGAAACCCACCTGCTGTTCGGCATCCCGTACGACCGCATCGAGGTCGTCGTGCACCCGCAGTCGATTGTTCATTCGATGGTCACTTTCGTCGACGGCTCGACCATCGCCCAGGCCAGCCCCCCGGACATGAAGCTGCCCATCTCCTTGGCCCTGGGCTGGCCGGACCGGGTTCCGGGGGTGGCCGCGTCCTGCGACTTCGGCACCGCCTCTACCTGGGAATTCGAACCGCTGGACAGCGAGGTTTTCCCCGCGGTCGAACTGGCCCGGTATGCCGGCCAGGCGGGCGGCTGCATGACCGCCGTGTACAACGCGGCCAACGAAGAGGCCGCCGAGGCGTTCCTTGCGGGCCGGGTGGGATTCCCGGTCATCGTGAAAACCATCGCCGACGTGCTGCACGCCGCCGACCAATGGGCGGTTTCACCCGCTAACGTGGATGAGGTACTAGACGCGCAGCGCTGGGCGCGGGAGCGGGCGCGACGCGCAATCGCACCCGCACGGCCCACCGAGGCCCCCGTCAGCGCCTCCGGAATGGTGTGAGAAAGGTCCTGCAGCGGAGATGATGTTCGTTATCGGCATTGTGCTGTTCGCCCTTGCCATCCTGATCTCGGTGGCCCTGCACGAATGCGGCCACATGTGGGTCGCCCGCGCCACCGGCATGAAGGTCCGTCGCTATTTCGTCGGGTTCGGGCCCACGCTGTGGTCGACGCGGCGCGGCGAGACCGAATACGGCCTCAAGGCCGTCCCGCTGGGCGGCTTCTGCGATATCGCCGGGATGACCTCGGTCGAGGAGCTGACGCCCGACGAAACCGACCGGGCGATGTACAAGCAGGCCGTCTGGAGGCGTGTCGCGGTGCTGTTCGCCGGGCCGGCCATGAACTTCGTCATCTGCCTGGTGCTGCTCTACGGCATCGCCCTGGTCTGGGGGTTGCCGAACCTGCACCCGCCGACCAGAGCGGTGATCGGCGAAACCGCTTGTGTCGCACCGGAAGTGGCCCCCGGGAAGCTAGCGGACTGTGCCGGCCCCGGTCCGGCCGCGCTGGCCGGAATCCGCGCCGGCGACGTCGTGGTCAAGGTCGGCGACACCCCGGTGTCCACCTTCGAGGACATGGCCGCCGCGATCCGCAAGGTGCACGGCACCGTTCCGGTCGTCGTCGAGCGTGGCGGCAACACGATCACCACGTACGTCGACGTCACGCCCACCCAGCGCTTTCCGGCCAATGGGGCCAATGGGCAGGCCGCTCAGGCGGCCCCGGCGACGGTCGGCGCCATCGGCGTCGCCGCCGTCAAGCTCGCGCCCGCGCACTACGGTGTGCTCTCGGCGGTGCCGGCCACCTTCGCCTTCACCGGAGAACTGACCGGCGAGGTGGGTAAGGCGCTGGTCACCATCCCGACCAAGGTGGGTGCGCTGGTGCACGCCATCGGCGGTGGGCAGCGTGATCCCCAGACCCCGATGAGCGTGGTCGGGGCCAGCATCATCGGCGGCGACACCGTCGACCACGGGCTGTGGGTGGCGTTCTGGTTCTTCCTGGCCCAGCTGAACCTCATTCTGGGCGCTATCAACCTGGTGCCGCTGCTGCCGTTCGACGGCGGCCACATCGCCATCGCGGTGTTCGAAAAGATCCGCAACCTGATCCGGTCGGCCCGCGGCATGGTCGCGGCCGCACCGGTGAATTACCTCAAGCTGATGCCCGCGACCTATGTGGTGCTGGTGTTCGTCGTTGGGTACATGTTGCTGACCGTGACCGCTGATCTGGTCAATCCGATCAGGCTCTTCCAATAGCAAGGATTTAGCACAGTGACCATTGGCCTGGGCATGCCGGACGCTCCAGCGCCCACGCTCGCCCCCCGGCGCAAAACGCGCCAATTGATGGTCCGCGACGTCGGGGTGGGCAGCGACTATCGCATTTCGGTGCAGTCCATGTGCACCACCAAAACGCACGACGTCAACACGACGCTGCAGCAGATCGCCGAGTTGACCGCGGCCGGCTGTGACATCGTCCGGGTGGCCTGCCCGCGGCAGGAGGATGCCGACGCGCTGGCCGAGATCGCCCGGCACAGCCAGATTCCGGTGATCGCCGACATCCATTTCCAGCCGAAGTACATTTTTGCCGCCATCGACGCCGGATGTGCGGCGGTGCGGGTAAATCCCGGCAACATCAAGGAATTCGACGGCCGGGTCGGCGAGGTGGCCAAGGCCGCCGCGGCGGCCGGCATCCCGATCCGCATCGGCGTCAACGCGGGCTCGCTGGACAAGCGGTTCATGCAGAAGTACGGCAAGGCCACCGCGGAGGCGCTGGTCGAGTCCGCCCTGTGGGAAGCTTCGCTGTTCGAGGAACACGGCTTCGGCGACATCAAGATCAGCGTCAAGCACAACGATCCCGTCGTGATGGTCGCCGCCTACGAGCAGCTGGCCGCCCAATGTGACTACCCGCTACACCTCGGCGTCACCGAGGCAGGTCCGGCCTTTCAGGGCACCATCAAGTCCGCGGTGGCCTTCGGCGCGCTGCTGTCGCGGGGGATCGGCGACACCATCCGGGTGTCGCTGTCGGCACCGCCGGTCGAGGAGGTCAAGGTCGGCAACCAGATCCTCGAGTCGCTGAACCTGCGGCCGCGCGGGCTGGAGATCGTGTCCTGCCCGTCCTGCGGTCGCGCGCAGGTCGACGTCTACACCCTGGCCAACGAGGTCACCGCCGGGCTGGAGGGCCTCGATGTGCCGCTGCGGGTCGCCGTGATGGGCTGCGTGGTGAACGGTCCGGGTGAGGCGCGCGAGGCCGACCTGGGCGTCGCGTCGGGAAATGGCAAGGGGCAGATCTTCGTTCGCGGCGAAGTGATCAAGACCGTGCCCGAATCGCAGATCGTCGAGACGCTGATCGAAGAGGCCATGCGGCTCGCTTCGGAGATGGGGACCGATCACGGTCCTGAAACAACATCGAGCGGTTCGCCGATCGTGACCGTAAGCTGATGGGGGCCGGTTACCTCTTGCTGGCCTTTTAAATCGCATCACAGAGAGTTCGCCAGATGTCGGCTCCGCCCCTCTTTCGCCTTGCCGGCGAGCGACGGGTTTCTGTGTTGCGCGACGCCGCCGCCGTCTGGCGGGTGTTCGACGAGGATCCCGTCGGGTCGTGCATGGTCGCGGCCCGGGTGGCCGACCACGGAGTCGACCCCACCGCCATCGGCGGGGAGCTGTGGACCCTGCGCGGCGCGGAGGAGTCGCTGTGCTTCGCCGGCGCCAACCTGATCCCGCTGCGCGGCGCTCCGGCGGACATGGACGCCTTTGCCGACGCGGCGATGGGCGCAACCCGCCGCTGTTCGTCGCTGGTCGGCAGGGCCGAGCTGGTGATGCGGATGTGGGAGCGGCTCTCCTCGGCGTGGGGCCCGGCCCGCGACGTGCGCGACCACCAGCCGCTGCTGGCGCTGACCAAGCACCCCAACTGCGACATCGACCCCGGGGTGCGCCAGGTCCGCCCGGACGAGCTGGACGCCTATCTGGTGGCCGCCGTGGACATGTTCATCGGCGAGGTGGGCGTCGATCCCCGAATGGGCGACGGCGGTCGAGGTTACCGGCGACGGGTGGCCAGCCTGATCGCGGCCGGCCGGGCCTGGGCGCGTTTCGAGCAGGGCGAGGTCGTCTTCAAGGCCGAGGTGGGCTCGCAGTCGCCCGGCGTCGGCCAGATCCAGGGCGTGTGGGTGCACCCGGAGTGGCGGGGCCTGGGCCTCGGCACCGCCGGCACCGCGACGGTGGCCGGCGTGATCGTCGGCAGCGGGCGCATCGCCAGCCTGTACGTGAACGGCTTCAACACGGTGGCGCGCGCCGCATACGCCCGGGTCGGCTTCGCCGACGTGGGCACCTTCGCGACGGTGTTACTGGACTAGCGCGGCCATTCGGGGCTCGCCGACCCCGCGCGAGTGTGCGGCAGGCCGCACACTCGGCTCCGAACGTGCGGCAGGCCGCGCACTCGGCACCAGGGGTCGCGGCCATTCGTTCGTAACGGCCCGGTCTCGGTGTGTCTGCGGTGGTGTTGGCCTTGCAGTTCCTAACATCAGCAACGATGGTAACTCCAACAACATTTGCCTCGTCTGCCTCAGGGCTGCTGCTCCTCGCGGCCGTCGCGATGAGCGGCTGCACGCCGCGGCCAGACGGCCCAGGTCCGGCGGCCGAGAAGTTCTTCGGCGCCCTGGCCGTCGGCGACACGGCCACGGCCGCCCAGCTCAGCGACAACCCCAACGAGGCCCGCGAAGCGCTCAACGCCGCGTGGGCGGGGCTGCAGGCGAATCACCTCGACACGCAGATCCTGAACGCCAAGTACGCCGAGGACACCGGCACGGTCGGCTATCGCTTCACCTGGCACCTGCCCAAGAACCGGACCTGGACCTACGACGGCCAGCTGAAAATGGCGCGCGACGAGGGGCGCTGGGAGGTCCGGTGGACCACCACCGGCCTGCACCCCAAACTGGGCGAGCACCAGACGTTCGCGTTGCGGGCCGATGCGCCGCGCCGCGCCTCGGTGAACGAAATCGGCGGCAGCGACGTGCTGGTGCCGGGTTACCTGTACCACTACACGCTGGACGCCACCCAGGCCGGATCCGGGGCCGCCCTGATCGGGACGGCGCACGCGATCGTGGACGTCCTGCGCCCCTTCAACGGCGCGCTGAACGACCCGCAGCTGCTCGCCGAGCAGGCCAGCTCGGCGACCCATTCGGTGGACCTGGTGACGCTGCATCCCGACGACAACGACAAGGTCTTCCCGGCGATCGGCCGGCTGCCCGGCGTCGTGGTCACCCCGCAGCCCGAGATCCTGCCCACCGACCCGCATTTCGCGTCGGCGGCCATGACCGAGGTGAAGAAGGCCGTGGTCGACCAACTCGACGGCGAGGCGGGCTGGCGGGTGGTCAGCGTCAACCAGAACGGTGTCGAAGTCGAAGTGCTGCACGAGGTACCGGGGTCACCGGCGCCGTCGATCTCGATCACGATCGACCGGGTGGTGCAAGACGCCGCCCAGCGCGCGGTGGATACCCGCGGCGGCAAAGCGATGATGGTGGTGATCAAGCCGTCGACCGGGGAGATCCTGGCGATCGCGCAGAACGGGGGCGCCGACGCCGAGGGCCTGCTGGCCACCACCGGCCTGTTCCCGCCGGGGTCGACGTTCAAGATGGTCACCGCGGGTGCCGCCATCGACCGCGACATGGCCACCCCCAACACCATGCTGGGCTGCCCGGGCCATCTCGACATCGGACACCGCACCATCCCCAACTACGGTGGCTTCGACCTCGGCGTGGTGCCGATGTCGCGGGCGTTCGCCAGTTCCTGCAACACCACCTTCGCCGAACTCGGCAGCAGGATGCCGCCGCGCGGGCTGACGCAGGCGGCCAGCCGGTACGGGATCGGGCTGGACTACCAGGTGGATGGCATCACCACGGTGACCGGGTCGGTGCCCCCGACGGTGGACCTCGCCGAGCGCACCGAAGACGGCTTCGGCCAGGGCAAGGTGCTGGCCAGCCCGTTCGGCATGGCCCTGGTGGCGGCGACCGTCGCCGCCGGCAAGACGCCGACGCCGCAGCTCATCGCGGGTCGGCCGACCGCGGTTCAGGGCGATACCACGCCGATCAGCCCGAAGATGGTGGACGCGCTGCGGCCCATGATGCGGCTGGTGGTGACCAATGGGACCGCCAAGGAGATCGCCGGCTGCGGCGCGGTCTACGGGAAGACAGGCGAGGCCGAGTTCCCGGGCGGATCGCATTCCTGGTTCGCCGGGTACCGCGGTGACCTGGCGTTCGCCTCGCTGATCGTCGGAGGTGGCAGCTCGGAATACGCGGTTCGGATGACCAAGGTGATGTTCGAATCGCTGCCGCCGGACTTCCTGGCCTGACGCCGACGTGTTAGCCGCGGCCCGTTCCAGCGGTAAGTTGCGAGGGTAGGCCGAGGGTTCAAGCGTCAGGAAAGGCCATGACTGAGACCGGTGGAGAGATGGTGGCGTTACGGGTCTCGGACGCCGACCGTAACGGCACGATGCGGCGACTGCACAACGCCGTCGCGCTCGGGCTGATCGATATCGACGAGTTCGAGCAGCGCTCGTCGCAGGTGTCCTACGCGCGCACCCGGGGAGAGCTGGACGGGCTGGTCGGCGACCTGCCCGGCCCGGGCGCCATCGTCACGTCCGCGGCCGACCGGGTCGAGCTGCGCGGCTGGGCCGGCCCGCTCAAACGCCACGGGGAATGGACGGTGCCCACCCGCCTGGCGCTGGTCCGCCGGCTGGGCTCCATCGAGCTCGACCTCACGAAGGCCCGGTTCGCGGGGCCGGTGGTGGTCATCGAACTCGACATGCGGTTCGGCTCGGTGGAAGTCCGACTGCCGGACGGCGCCAGCGCGTCGATCGACGACGTGGAGGTCTATGTGGGCAGCGCCAGCGACCGCCGCAAAGACGCGCCGGGCGAAGGGCGGCCGCACGTCGTGTTGACGGGACGGGTGGTGTGCGGCTCGGTGACCATCCGGGGGCCGCGGCGCTCGTTGATCCGGGGCCGCTTCGACGGCCCGCATCGTGGGCGGGCGCGCGGTTAAGCTGGTCCGCATGCCTGCTCGCACCGCGCTTTCCGCCGGAGAGTTGTCCCCGACTCTGCCGGTGCCCAGCCGCATCCCCCGTCCGGAATACGCGTGGAAGCCCACGGTGCGCGAGGGCAGCGAGCCGTGGGTGCAGACGCAAGAGGTGATCGAGAAGATGCGGGTCGCCGGCCGGATCGCGGCCGGCGCGCTACAGGAGGCGGGCAAAGCGGTTGCGCCCGGGGTGAGGACCGACGAACTGGACCGGATCGCCCACGAGTACATGATCGACCACGGCGCCTACCCGTCGACCCTGGGCTACAAGGGCTTCCCGAAGTCGTGTTGCACGTCGCTCAACGAGGTCATTTGCCACGGCATCCCCGACTCGACGGTGATCGCCGACGGCGACATCGTCAACATCGACGTCACCGCCTACATCGACGGTGTGCACGGCGACACCAACGCGACGTTCCTGGCCGGCGACGTCGCCGAGGAGCACCGGCTGCTCGTCGAGCGGACCAAAGAGGCGACCATGCGCGCGATCAACGCCGTCAAGCCGGGGCGGGCGCTTTCGGTCGTCGGCCGCGTCATCGAGGCGTACGCGAATCGGTTCGGGTACAACGTGGTTCGTGACTTCACCGGTCACGGCATCGGCACCACGTTCCACAACGGCCTGGTCGTGCTGCACTACGACCAGCCCTCGGTCGCGACGATCATGCAGCCGGGGATGACGTTCACCATCGAACCGATGATCAACCTCGGCGGCCTGGAGTACGAGATCTGGGACGACGGCTGGACGGTGGTCACCAAGGACCGCAAGTGGACCGCGCAGTTCGAGCACACCCTGCTGGTGACCGACACCGGCGTGGAAATCCTCACCCTGCCGTGAACCCTTGAGCGGGGCGCTGCTGGTCGCCGGCACCAGCTCCGACGCCGGGAAATCGGTGGTGGTCGCGGGCTTGTGCCGGTTGCTGGCACGCCGCGGGATTCGGGTGGCGCCGTTCAAGGCCCAGAACATGTCCAACAACTCCGTGGTCACCGTCGAAGGCGGCGAGATCGGCCGGGCCCAGGCGGTCCAGGCCCGTGCGGCGGGGTTAGAGCCCAGCGTGCGGTTCAATCCGATCCTGCTCAAACCGGGCAGCGATCGGACGTCGCAGCTGGTGATCCGGGGCCAGGTCGCCGACTCGGTCACGGCGGCAAGCTATCTGCGGCATCGAGACCGCCTCGCCGGGATCGTTGCAGACGAATTGTCCAGCCTGCGTGGCGAATTCGATGCCGTCATCTGCGAGGGGGCCGGTTCGCCGGCCGAAATCAATCTGCGTGCCACCGATTTGGCCAACATGGGCCTGGCCAGGGCCGCGAACCTGCCGGTGATCCTGGTCGGTGACATCGACCGCGGCGGGCTGCTCGCCCATCTGTTCGGAACGGTCGCGGTGCTCGAGCCCGACGACCAAACGCTGATCGCCGGCTTCGTCGTCAACAAATTCCGCGGCGACCCCGCACTGCTCGAACCCGGACTGCGGCAGCTGCACGCGATGACCGGCCGTCCGACCTACGGGGTGGTGCCCTACGCCGACGAACTATGGCTGGACGCCGAGGACTCGCTGTCGGTGGTCGCGCACCGCGTCGTCGGTGCCCCGGCACCGCCGCGCGGGCGCGAGTGTTTGCGGGTGGCCGCGATCCGGCTGCCCCGGATCTCCAACTCCACCGACGTCGAGGCGCTGGCATGCGAGCCGGGTGTCGTCGTGCGCTGGAGCACCGGCCCCGCCGACCTGGCCGACGCCGACCTGATCGTGATTCCCGGCAGCAAATCCACCGTCGCCGATTTGACCTGGGTGCGCGATCACGGCCTGGCCGAGGCGATCACGGCGCACGCCTCCTCGGGCAAGCCGGTGCTGGGTATCTGCGGGGGCTTTCAAATGCTATGCCGGCGCATCCACGACGACGTGGAATCCGGGGCCGGCGAAGTAGCCGGGCTGGGGCTGTTGGACGCCGACATCGCCTTCGGCCAGACCAAGATCCTGCGCCGGTGGCCGCCGCCGCTCACCGGATACGAAATCCATCACGGCCGGGTGTCGCGATGCGCCGAGGAAAGCTGGTTTGCGGCGGAGGGCGGGCGAGACTGTGAGCCGCACGGCGTTGTGCGCGGCGCCGTCTTCGGCACCCACTGGCACGGCCTGCTCGACAACGACGAATTCCGCCGCGCGTGGCTCACCCGCGTCGCGGCCTCGGCCGGCCGCGGCGGGTTCGTCGTCGCCGACGCCAACGTCGCCGCGCGACGCGACGGCCAGCTCGATGTGATCGCCGATCTGCTGGCTTCCCATCTCGACGTCGACGCCGTCCTCGGCCTGCTCGACGGTTTGCCGCCACACCGACCGCACATCGCAAGCGGGTTGTGCCCGTAGGTCATTCGCCGAGCTGCAGCGGCCCGAAGGCGGAATCAACGGCGACGAAAGACGCGGTGAGCGCGCGGTGATGTTGAAGAACGGTCGCGCGCGCAGACCGATTCGCTGTAGCGTGCGTAGATGCCCACAATGATGACCACGCTCGACGGGTTCCCCGTCCCGGTAGCCGTGGCTGGTCCGGAGCAGGGCGTCGTGGTCGTCATGCTGGGTGACGAGGAACGCGCCCCGGTCGCGTATGACGCGGTCTGCGAGCGCCTGCACACCGCATCGATTCGGACGGTCGTCATCGGTCTCGACCCGCGCCTGACCCCGAAGTCGGTGGTTGGCATCCTCGACGCACTGGGTATCGGGTGGGCCGTGGTGGCGGGTGATCGCGCCGGCGGCGAACTGGCCTGGGAACTGGCGGCGACGAAGCTGGGCCGGTTCGTCGGCCTGGTGGTGATCGACCGGGGCCATCCGCGGGCGGCCGATCGCGACGGAGTGGTTCGCGATAAGGACTGCCCGCCGGTTGAGATCGGCACCACGGTTCTGGTCAGCTCCCCGGCCGCCCGGGCGGTGGCGCGCGCCAGCCAGCAGTTTGTCTACGCCGAATACCGCGTGGTGCACCTGGGCCGGCGCACGGTGCAGGAGTCGACGGCACAGTTGGCCGCCGAGATCGTGTTGCGCACCAGCACCTGGTAGTCCCGGTCGTGCACCGAACATCAAGTCGCACAAGCGATTTGCCGACGGCTCCGCGGGCCATCGGCCGCGGGCGGCGCCGGCCAGGTCGCTGCGACTCAACACGGCGCCGTCGATGCGCGGCAGTTACTGTCGGTCATCGATCGGGAAAGGATGCGCGGTGGTGAACGCCACTGGACGCCCGGTGGTGGGCCTGACCGCCTACCTGGAGCGGGTGCAGACCGGGATTTGGGACATGCCCGCGGGTTATCTGCCGGCCGATTACCTGCAAGGTGTCGTGATGGCCGGCGGGGCAGCCGTATTGCTACCACCGCAACCGGCGGAACCCGAGACCGTCGGTTCGGTCCTCGACAGCTTGCACGCCCTGGTGATCACCGGCGGCTACGACGTGGACCCCGCCGCGTATGGCCAGCAACCGCATCCGACCACCGATCAGCCGCGCGCCGCCCGCGACGCCTGGGAGTTCGCGTTGTTGCGCGGCGCGCTGGACCGGGGCCTGCCGGTGCTGGGCATCTGCCGCGGCGCGCAGGTGCTCAACGTGGCGCTCGGCGGGACCCTGCACCAGCATCTGCCCGACGTCCTCGGGCACGACGGACATCGGACGGGCAATGGGGTGTTCACCAGGTTGCCCGTGCGCACCGTTGCGGGCAGCCGGCTGGCCGCGCTGGTGGGGGAGTCCACCGCTGCGCCGTGCTACCACCATCAGGCGATCGACAAAGTCGGTGAGGCACTGGTGGTCAGCGCATGGGACCCCGACGGCGTCGTCGAGGCGCTGGAATTGCCGGGGGACCGGTTTGTGCTTGCGGTGCAATGGCATCCGGAGCAATCCCTGGACGACATGCGCCTGTTCGCGGCGATCGTGGACGCCGCGCGGTCGTACGCCGGGCGTTCGGGCTGAGCCGGCGCTAAGCGACCGTTCCGCGGTAGACGGCCATCGGCGTCGTGGCCGCCGTCCAGGTTCGTGGCACCGACAAGTTTCCGACCGACCTGGCCCGGCCGATCCCGACGGTGATTTCCGCGCCGCGAGCACCACGCTGGTTGGGCAACAGGCACCGCAGCGCCGCGGCCTTGTTGAGCGCATTCAGGTGGGCGATCGCGACACCCGACGGCGCCGTCAGTGAGCTCAGGTTCGACAGGGGGCAGGTCACCGCCGCCAGGGAGACGTCGAACGTGGCCAGCGGCGACCGGTACAGCGCCCGCAACGCGGCGGGGGCCGTCGAGATCAGCTGCCGGCCGGCCGATACGACCTCCGGTGCCGACTTCAGCGCCCACGCGCGCGCGGCCGGCCTGGCGGCGGCACCGGGGCCTACGCCGGGCGGCGAGGTGAACGGTGTGATGGCCGCGGCCTTGGCGGAGGCCTCGGCGTAGGCGTACATGGCCGCGGCGTCCTGGGCCCACATCCGTTCATAGTCGGCCTCGGTGTCGGCGATCGCGGGGCCGGCCAGTCCCAGGGGGTTCGCCCGGATGAGCGATTTTTCCAGCGCGCGGTTAGCGCCGATCCTCGACGGCGGCACCATCGCCGCGAGCGCCGTTTCGTGGGCACCCGCCGCCGCGGCGGCCTGGGTGGCCGCTTGCTCGGCCGCCATCGCAGTGGCGTTGAGCCAATCGATGTAGGGCGCCGAGCCGTCTAGCGCGGGCGTGGGGCCCTCCCAGCTGGCCAGCAGCTTCGAGGTCACCGCGCGATAGTCCGCGACCGCGGTGTGCAGTCGAGTGGCCAGGCGGGTCCAGGCCGTTGCAGCTTCGGCCATCGACCCCGAGCCGGGGCCGTCATGCATTTGCCCGGAGATTATTTCGGGCGGGAGCGTCGTGAAATTCATTGCTATCTCTGCCTAACGACGGCGGTACGAACCGCGCTGAAAACGGCCTCTTCTGTTGGGACGTAGGCCTGGGGGTTACAGGTTCAACTGCCACTGCGGCAGTGCAACGACGGCGGCTGCCGCGGGCTACTGAGCCCTCAGCAACGGGCGACGCAGAGCTGCGTCAACAGATCCCGGTCGGGTGGAACCGCCGGCCCGGCAGGTCGGGACGGTGCGCGGGGCAGTCGAAATGCCGCGACCGCAAGCGAAGTCGGTAACTGCGACCCGATCGATGGCGGCGACGAGCGGGCCCACGTCGGCGGTCGGTCCCGCGTCATCCACGCGTTTTTGGTCGTCTTGTGATGCGTCGGCGAGGAGCCGGATGAAAATCCCGATGTGACGGGGTTCGCGTTATGCGCTTGCATGCGCGCGGCATTCACCCCGGCATGCGCGGCTTCCTGAGCCGGGGCCGCCGGGTGAAGCGGCCCGGCGGCCGCTGTCCCGCGCGCCGCCCAACCCGCGGTGACCGCACAGAACAGGCCGAGCGCCGCAACGACCGCGACGGCTGACCGCCATCGCCGAGCTCTACGGGTGCCTCCGACTCTCACAGTGGCCCGAATTTACAACACGAGGCTTGGCCGGCAAGCCCAGCGAGCTGTGAAAACGATCAAAGTCCGGTGTGCGTCCGCGGCACGTGCAGTGCGGCTCCTTTGAAAATGCTTAAAGTTGGCGAAATTTCGGCTGTGATCGTCTCGTCGGGCCGGGACGGTAGGCGGCTGACGGCGACTAGTGAGGCGCGGCAGGGGATTTGAAAGCGATGAGCGGGATGGCCATTTCGGCGGGCGTCGCCGCGCCGTGAAAGCCGATGAGGCGAGCCGTTTCCGGCGGTTCGTGCCCGGTTGCCAGGATGGCGGCATCGCCGGTGCAGACGGCGACGACGTCGCCGATTCGCGCCAGGTGCGCCGGGTTGACCGGCCCGAACATCCCGGTGGCCACGGCCTGCGCCCGGCTGTAGACGTGCGCCCTGCCGCCGAGTACCTCGCTCCAGGCCGCCTGCACATCGGCGGCGGCGCCCGGCTCGGCATGCAGGTAGCGCACCCGCGGCTCGCCGGCGACCACGCGGACCCCCGCGGCCAGCCGTGGGTCGGTGTCGAGGTCGACCCGCGCGTCCGGTGGAACGTTGAAACCGCCGTGGTCGGCCGTCACCAGCAGCGCCGCGTTAGGGGGCAGCGTCTCGACCAGCCGAGTCAGCAGCCCATCGACCTGGACCGCCGCCTCGTGCCATTGCGACGATCCGACGCCGAAGGCATGGGTCGCGGCGTCCAGGGCGGGGGTGTAGCCGTAGACCAGACCCGGCGCCGCTTGCAACTCCTCGGCCACTTTCTGTGCGTTGTCGTCCGCCGGCCGAATCGGGCGGAATTCGGCGCCCCGATAGGCCGAGTCGGTCAGCCCACTGCCCATAAAGGCGGCCGGCAGCACGGCGCGCGCGCTGATGCCGGCCCTGTTGAGGCGCCCGAACCAGGTCGGTAACGGCTGCCACTCGGCGTGCGCCGGGTCGTCACGCCACAGGATGTGGTTGAGCACCCGATCGGTGCCGGGAACGTTGAGCGTGAAGCCCAGGATCCCGTGCTCGCCCGGCTGCGCCCCGGTGCCCATCGACACCAGGCTGGTGGGGGTGGTCGAGGGGAAGGTGCAGGTGAGCTCCGTGAGGCGGCCGGTCTGCCCGGCCAGCACGGACGTGAGCAGCGGCGCGCTGCCGCCCAGCTCGCCAAGCAGGTGCCAGCCCAGACCGTCGACCAGGACGACCGCGACGCGATCGATCTGGTCGGTTCCGCCGACCAATTCGGTCAGCCCCAGCTTGTCGAGCGCGCCCGGCGCGCCGAGGAGCGTGGCGACCGCGGGCAGCACGTCGCACAGAGAACCGGGCACCCGGCCAGTCTGACACGTATTAGACGTGCGCCAGTCTGTGGCTCGTCACGCGGAGCTGACGATCCGTCCCGTCGGCGAGGGCGCGAACCTGCCGCGGCGACAGCCGGCCGCACAGCCGCCCCCAGTGCAGGGCGACCTCGTCGCCGGCGGCCGCATCGGGCACCGCGCTGTAGCCGTCGGTCCACACGTCGAACACCCGGGACGACGGTTCGGACAGCTCGAGCGCCGCACCGTCGAGGACCAGCCTTCGGCACCGCACCTCGATCCGGTCGTGGTCGCGGGAATGCACGGTCCCCCAGGTGATGCGGCAGTTGTCGAGGACTGTCAGGGGATGTTCGTTCATGCCCCGGCCCAAAAAACGTGTCCACGGGTACACACCGAACACGTGGAAGCAGTGATTGGCGGCGGCCTCGCCGACCAGCTCCGGCGTCAGGTGCGACCAGTAGCGGCCCGCCTGCGGGCCGATGATCGACAGCAACGCGTCGAAGAAGTCTCGCGGATCCAGGTCGGCGCCGACCCCGCCGCCCAGCCAGTACGACTCGACGAGCCGATAATCCAGCGGGTCGGCGATCCCGGTCAGCGCGGACAGCACCCGCAGGTACGGCCACGCCCCGGAAAACTTCGTCGCGGCCCTGCGCACCTCGTCGACCGAGCCGTCGCGCAAGGTGGCTCCCAGCGGCGGACCGCAATAGCCCAGCGCGTTGGGCGCGTAGGCGTAACGCGCGAACATCTCTGCGCCGTTTTGCGATCCGCTGGTGTCGCCGGTCAAGCGCGCCCCACCAGCTTGACCGCGTCGCGGTGCATGCGGCCGAAGTTGTAGTAGGCCGCGCACGCTCCCTCGGGGGACACCATGCACGTCCCGATCGGGGTCTCCGGGGTACACGCGGTTCCGAAAACCTTGCACTCCCAAGGCTTGAGCACACCCTTGAGCACCTCGCCGCATTGGCACGCCTTGGGGTCGGCGACCCGCACACCCGGCATCGCGAACCGCAGCTCGGCGTCGAATTCCGCGAAGTCGTCGTGCAGCCGCAGCGCGCTTTGGGAGATGAAGCCCAGCCCGCGCCACTCGAAGTGCGGGCGCAGCGCAAAAACCTTGCCCATCAACGCCAAAGCGGCCGGATTGCCGCGCTCGGGCACCACACGCGTGTACTGGTTCTCCACCTCGCAGCGACCCTCGCGAATCTGGGTCAACAGCATCGCGACGGCAGCCAGGATGTCCAGGGGCTCAAAACCCGCCACCACCAACGGCTTCCGGTAGACCTCCGGCACGAACCGGTAGGGCCGGTTGCCCACCACAGTCGACACGTGCCCGGGGCCGATGAACCCTGACAGCCGCAGGTCCGGCGACTCCAGGATGGCCTTGATCGGGGGGACGATCATCACGTGGTTGCAGAACACGCTGAAATTCCTCAGCCCCTGATCGCGCGCCCGCACCAGCGTCACCGCCGTCGACGGTGCGGTGGTCTCGAAACCGATGGCGAAGAACACCACGTGCTTGTCGGGATTGTCGAGCGCGATCTTCAGCGCGTCCAACGGGGAGTAGACGAATCGCACGTCGGCGCCGCGCGCCTTGGCGTCCAGCAGGCTGCCGGCCGAACCGGGCACCCGCATCATGTCGCCGAAGCACGTGAAGATCACGTCGGGCTGGCCCGCCAGCCACATCGCGTCGTCGATGCGGCCCATCGGGATCACGCAGACCGGGCACCCGGGGCCGTGCACCAGTTCGACGTTGTCGGGCAGCAGGTGCTCGATGCCATGCCGGTAAATCGTGTGCGTGTGTCCGCCGCACACCTCCATGAACTTGAACTGGTCGCCGTCGGTCCCGGCCAAACGCCCGATGGCGCCCAGCAGCTTGCGCGCCGCGGCCGGATCACGGAACTCGTCAACGAATTTCATGTGCGTCCCCTTCTAGATGATGGCCGACGAGTCGAAGGCTTCCATTTCGGTGCTATAGGCGTCGCCGAGTTTCTTGACAGCGGCCAGGGTGAGCAGCGCCTCGGTTTCGTCGATCTTGGCCATCGCGAACCCCACGTGGACCAGGACCCAGTCGTCGGGCTCGGGCATGTCGTCCTCGAGCAGGCGGACACTGATGGTGCGCTGCACGCCGCTGACGTCGACCTTGGCCAAATAGTTGGCGGGATCGGTGATTTCAACGATCCGGCCCGGAATTCCCAGACACATGTGTGGCCTCCCTTTCCTAGCAGATCCGGGGCAGCGGGTCACCGACCAGCATGTCGACGATCCGCGTTCCGCCGAATCCGGTGCGCAGCACCACGCTTTCGGCTGGTTCGGTGACGATTTCCCCCACCTCGGCCGCATCGGCACCCAACGGATGCGACCGCAGTGCCTCGAGCCCGGCCGTCGCCTCCTCGGGCGCGACGACGGCGACCAACTTGCCCTCGTTGGCCACGTACAGCGGGTCGATGCCGAGCAGTTCGCAGGCGCCGTTCACCATGGGCGCCACGGGAAGTCGCTCCTCTTCGAGCAGCACCCCGAGGCCGCAGGCCTGGGCGAGTTCGTTGCAGACGGTGCCCACCCCGCCCCTGGTCGCGTCACGCAGCCAGCGGGTGGACGGCGCGGCCGCCATCAACAACTCCACCAGCGGGCTGAGGCACGCGGTGTCGGAGTGGATATCGGCCTCGATCGCCAGGTCGCCCCGCGCGAGCATGACCGCCATGCCGTGATCGCCCATCGAACCCGACAGCAGCAGCTTGTCACCGGGCCGCACCGACGCCGCGGACAGCGCGCGTCCCGCGGGGATGACACCGGCCCCGGCGGTGGTGACGAACACCCCGTCCGCGGCGCCCTTGGGCACCACCTTGGTGTCGCCGGTGACGATCCGCACCCCCGCCTCGGCGGCCGCCGCCGCCATATCGGCCACGATCTCTTTCAATTCGGAAATGGGGAAACCCTCTTCGAGGACGAATGCCGCCGAGATCCACGACGGCACGGCGCCGGCCATCGCGAGATCGTTGCAGGTGCCGTGCACGGCGAGCGAACCGATGGAGCCGCCGGGAAAGCGCCTGGGCTGCACCACGAATGAGTCCGTGGACATCGCCAGGCGTTCGCCGCCGGGCAGGGTCAGGACCGCGCTGTCGCCGAGTGACTCCAGCAGCGGGTTGCGAAACGCCTCCAGGAACACCGCGTCCACCAGCGCCGCCGAGGCCTTGCCGCCCGCGCCGTGCGCCAGCGTGATGTGGTTGTCGAGCAGGCGGGGTCGGCGCCGGCGGAACGACTCGATCCGTTCGATCACCTCGCCCTCGGCGAACCGCGGCCCCGACGAAAGGTATTCACCCGGCGGCTTGCTCATGCCGCCCCCACACCCTGCTCGCCGCCGAGGCGTTGATGCACGCTCAGCCACAGTTGGTAGCCCAGCAGCGCTTGCGATTCCTGGATCCGGTGCACGCTTTGCGAACGAACGACGAAGCAGACGTCCACATTCGGGTTGTTCGCGAACGCGCCGCCGTCATAACCGGCAAACCCGACGGTGTACAGGCCGCGTTGACGCGCCTCGGCCAGCGCGGTGAGCAGGTTGGGCGAGCCGCCACTGGTTGACATGGCGATCGCGATGTCACCGGCCGTGGCGCGGGCGATCAACTGCCGGGCGAACACCAACTCGAATCCGACGTCGTTGCCCAACGCGGTCAGGATCGCCTGATCGGTGGTCAATGGCCACGCGGGCAATGGCTTGCCGAGCGGTGGACGGGCGAACAGCCTGGCCAGGGTGGTGGAATCGGTGCAGCTACCGCCGTTTCCGAAGGTGAACATGCGTCCGCCCGCCGCGAAACGCCGCGCCAGCTCGGCGGCGGCCTGATCGAGCAATGCGGCGTTGGCTTCCAGTGTCGAGCGCCGCAGCGCCACACTCTCGGCCGCCTTCGCCTGTGCCGACGCGGCCAGGTCGGCGAGCAACGACCGGGGATCGTCTTCCTGTGCGTCGATGAAGGGGTACAGGAAGTCGGTGGGTTCGTCTTGACTCATCGCTCCTCCTCGTCCAGTCTGCCGATCGCCATGCCGGCATGCACCAGCATCAGGTCGCCGGCGGCGACGGGGTCGATCAGCGTGGTCACCACGTTCTCGATGCCCCGCGCGGTGCGCACCGCGGCGTGCCCGTCGGCCGACGCCGTCACCGCCTCGCCCGGGCGGCCCTCGTCGCTGCAGGTGACGCAAACCGACTCCGAGCACTCGGGTTTGAGCAGGCCGGGGTGCTCGAAGCACACGTGGGTCAGCTCCCACAACAGGTGATAGAACAGCACGAAGCCACCCGTCGCCGGCACCCGCGGATCGGGGTCGTCGAGCCACAGCACGTGATCGGCCATGCCCGCCCCGGGGCGTTCGCCGCTGCCGATCCAGATGGTGGTCGCGCCCCACGCGGGGGCGCGCCGCATCACCGAGCGGACCTGCGCGTCGTCGGCTCCGGAGACCGCGACCACGATGTCGCCGGGCCGCACGGACACCCGCACCAGATCCACCAGGTCGGGTCCGGTCAGGGCCACCGCGGGCAGGGCCCGTTTGCCCATGATCACCGGGTGGACGAACTCGACGGCGATGTGCAGCGCGTGGGGTTCCCACGCCGGCGCGATGGACCACATGGTTGCGCCCGCGGCGAAGCGCCTGGCGAGTGTGAACGCGGTGGCGGCGAGGTCCTCGGCCAATTCGGCGTCAAGCCCGCGATCGATGGCCGTGATGGTCATGGCTCAGCCCTCCTTCAGCGCGGTCAGCATGCAGATCACGGCCTGACCCAGGGCGAGTCCGCCGTCGTTCGGCGGAACGGTGTGGTGGGTCAGCACCTCGAATCCGGCCAGCTGCAACCGCTGACGACATGCGCTGCGCAACAGCACGTTCTGAAATACCCCGCCGGTGAGGCCCACTAACCGGGTGTCGCCGGCCACCTGAGTGACCACCGTGGCGACGGCGTCCGCGACGGCCTCGTGAAAAGCCGCGGCCAGCAGCGCGGGTCGCGCGCCCGCGTACAGCGCCGACACCAGCGTCTGCACCATGGGGGCGGGATCGATCACCCCGTCGGCTCCCACCAGGAGCGGCAGCGACGGCCCGGCCCGCATACCCGCCGACTCCGCCAGCACCTCCAGCTCGATGGCGGCTTGGCCTTCGTAGTCGATGCGGTGCCGCACGCCGAGCAACGAGGCGACCGCGTCGAACAGGCGGCCCATGCTCGAACAGGGCACGCATCCGGTGCCCGTCTCCAATTGCGCACGGGTGACGCGCAATTCGTCGGGGCTCGCCGCCGCGACGGGCGCCAGGTCCGGTGTCCAGTCGATGCCGGCCGACCACAACTGGGACAGCGCCATCCGCCACGGGTTGCGGATCGCCGCGTCACCGCCGGGCAGTGGCACCGGCAACAGGTGGCCGGCCCGGACGAAGCGGTGGCTGTCGCTGTCGAGCCGGAGAATCTCCCCGCCCCAGATGGTCTGGTCGCATCCGTAACCGGTGCCGTCGAAGGAGACTCCGACGACGGGTTCGCCGATGCGTCCGTGCTCGGCCAGCAGCGACACCACGTGCGCGTGGTGGTGCTGGACCAGGTCCAAGGGTCGATCGTCCGCGTGGCGCTCCGCCCAGCTTCGGGTGTGATACCCGGGATGGAGGTCGGCGGCCAAACGGGTCGGCTCGCCGCGTATTTCGCTGAGCTGGCTGACCGCGCGCTCGAACGCGCGCAGCGTCTCCCAGGTGGCCATGTCGCCGATGTGGCCGGACAGGTAGGCACGGGCGCCGTCGGTGAGGCAGAAGGTGTTCTTCAATTCCCCGCCGACGGCCAGCACCGGCGGCCCCGCGAATTTCAGGTCGACCGGCAGCGGGGCGTAGCCGCGGGATCGGCGGATCGGCAGTTCGCCGCCACCTTCCCGGTCGTTGATGACGCGCACCACCGAGTCGTCACACGGGACGTGGATCGGCCGGTCATGGTCGAGGACCGCATCGCACAGTGCCGGAAGTCGTTGCATCGCATCGTCGTCGGTGAAGCAGATGGGCTCGTCTGATCGGTTGGCGCTGGTGAGCACCAGCGCGGCGGGGGCCGGCTGGGCGGCGGCGGGCACGGGTGCCAGCAGCAGGTGATGGATGGGGGAGTAGGGCAGCATCAGGCCCAGCAAGGGGCTGCCGGGCGCGACGGCGTCGGCGACCGGCGAGTCGGGCCGGCGCCGCAACAGCACGATCGGGCGGGCGGGGCGCAGGAGCACGGCCGCCTCGTTGTCGTCGACGTGGGCGTAGCGGCGCGCGACCTCGAGATCACGGACCAGCATGGCAAACGGTTTGGCGCCGCGGGCCTTTCGCGCCCGGAGCGCGGCGACCGCCGCGCCGTCGGTGACCGTGCAGGCCAGGTGGTAGCCGCCGATGCCCTTGATGGCGACCACCGCACCCGCGGCCAGCGCGCGTTGGGTGGCCGCCAGCGCGGCGTCGGATCCGTCGACGCGCCCGGCCGCTGACTGAAACCACAGGGACGGCCCGCACTCGGGGCACGCGATCGGCTGCGCGTGGAACCGGCGATCCGCCGGGTCGCGGTATTCGGCGGCGCAGCGCTCACACATGGCGAACCCCGACATGGTGGTCGCCGGGCGGTCATACGGCAACCCGCGGATGATGGTGAATCGCGGCCCGCAATTGGTGCAGGTGACGAACGGGTGCCGGTAGCGCCGGTCGCCCGGGTCGAAGAGCTCGGCTAAGCAGTCGTCGCACACCGCGATGTCGGGCGGAATCGGCGTCGTGCCGCCGGTGACGGCCCGGCTGGCCGCTATCCGGAACTCGCGGCCGCAGCCGGCGTCGGTGGCGAGGTCGCTGACCGTGACGTTGCTGATCCGGGCCAGCGGCGGCGCCTCGGCGCGCAGGCGCCGGCCGAATTCGGCGACGCGCGCGCGCTCGCCCTGCACCTCCAGGAAGACGGCGCCGGACTCGTTGCCGACAAAGCCGGATAGGCCGAGTTCGGTCGCGATGCGGTGGACGAAGGGCCGGAAGCCAACCCCCTGCACAACACCGGTCACGGTGAAGCGCTGCCGAATGTCGTCGTGCCGCAGCAGCAGGGGGGAGGACCGGGTCATCTCAGCCGCCCTCCGGGAAGTTGGTCGGGTCCATGCCGCCCCTGCCCATCAGCTCCAGCCCGGCCATCGCCTGCTCGGCGCCCGTGCGATCCGTCTTCTCGACGGCGAAGCCCATGTGGATGATGATCCAGTCGCCGGGGGCGAACGTCTCCTCGGGCAGCATGCCGACGTTGACCTTGCGCTGTTGGCCCGTCACGTCGACCAAGGCGAGCTGCCCTTCGAAGCCCTCCAGCATCCGGATCACTTGGCCGGGTATCCCTAAGCACATGGCTCAGCGGTCCTCTCGGGTGGCTGCGACGGAGTGCGCTTGCAGCGCCGCGACAATCTCCTCGACGGCCCGCGCGGCGCGGGGAACCGCCTTGGCCACGGGCTCGGTGAGGCCGATGCCCTCCTCGACGCTGCCCGCCTCGCACCCGACGACGACCGTGTAGGGCGGATTGCCGCCCAGCGCCCGCAGGCTGGCGAACACCGCCGCCGGATCCATGCTGTGGGCATCGACACCCGTTGCGGCCCAATCTGATTCATGATCGGCCTGGAAGACGTGCAACGTGCCGGGGCTACCGCGGCTGGGGACGGCGTCGACGAGTACCAGCGTGTCCCATTCCTCGAGCAGGTCATAGGCCAGGTGCATGCCGCTGATGCCGTAGTCGGTGACGCGGACAAATTGATCGTCCTGTGGGATCTCGGCGTTGCGGATCACTTCGGATCCGAACCCGTCGTCGCCCAGGAAGATGTTGCCGATTCCCGCTACCAGGATGCGCGCTGTCATCTCCGCGCCGGCTACATCCGCCTCAACTTGAGGTATCGGCGGGCATCGGGCAGGGATGCCAGCCCCAGCACCAGTCCGATCGCGAACACCAACGCGATGATTGCGACGAATATCCAACCAAGGATTTCCATCTCGAACTCCTTTCACGAGTTTGCCGGGCTGCGTTGAGCTTCCACAGGCTCGATTTCGTCGGGGGAGAAGTACAGGTAACGCCCGTACCAGTCGTGCAGGTCGGCGGCCGGGTCGTCTTCGACGACCACCCCGACGTGCTTGTTGCCCTCGACGTCCTCATGCACCGAGGTGACGCGGGCGGTCCTGCCGGAGACGAAGATGTCCTGCGCGTCGGCGTTGCGCCTCGGCCGCAACCGGACCCGGCTACCCCGCGCCACGCGCGTCCCGTTGACCAGCACTGCATCGATTTCCGGACGGACGGCGTTGTCGGCCAGCGGATCCCACCAATCGACCCCCTCGGGGATCTCCGGGACCAGACCCCGGATCTCGTGGGGGTCGCGCAGCACGCCATGCAGGCGCGCCATCGCCTCGGGGGACATGGCGTCACACTGGTCGATGATCCGCGCCGCTCGCGGATCCGTGGCCCGCGCCTGCGCCTTCTCCCGGTCCGTCATGGTCATCACGCGCAGGGTGAGGATTTCGTCGATCTCGGTGCAGTCATACAGGGCGGTGTCGCTCTGTTCGGCGACCTCGGGGTGGTCGTAGAGGATGATCGGCGAGATCAGCAACAGGTCCCGGGTGCCGGGTGGGCCGGCCAGCACCGGGAAGCAGCGGTGCCGGCTGCATCGGGACACCGCGTCGGCCGCCGCCGGCGGCGGCTCGAGCAGCGAAACGAACTGCCCGCCCTCGACCTCGGCGATGAGGTGCGTCCCGATCATGGACCGCGCGATCGAGTCGTTCTTGTCCACGGCGCCGTCGCCGACGTTGCTGACCCGTACCGACACCCGGCACAGGTCGCCGTCGGCCTCGCTGGCAACCGTCAGCACGCCACGCACCTCCCGTCGTTGACGCACCAGCCGTCCGCCATCGAGTAACTCGATGTCGGTGCCCGCGTCCGCCGTCACCGACAGTGTCCACGGGCGCCCGTCCAAGGCGACAGGGCCGAAGGACCTTTCGCATTCGACCGCTTCGTCCCAGGTGAGCCACGACCCACCCGGGGTGGCGAGCTCGTCGACGGGTTCGTAGACGCCGTCGGCGACCTCGCGCTCGGCCCGGCGGTGCTGCAACTGCAGGAACCGCACCACCAGGTTGAGCTCCCCGGCCCCGTCGACCAGGAACTGCGCCGCCAGCGTATCGTCCTCACCCAGGCCCGCGTCCGCGGCCCCGCGCGGGCCCAAAACGCCGAATTGCCAACGGGATTGGTTCTTGCTCGATGTACCGCGGTACGGATAGAGCAAGTAGCCCTCGTAGAGCACCGCGTCGGCGACGGCGCGGGCCCGGTCCCGATCCTCGGTCACCGCGCCGTCTCCCGGTCCGTGTCCAACAGTGAGGTGATCGCATGGTCGAGGTCGAGCAGCCCGTGCGCCGACTTGTAGGCCGCCAGCGCGGTGATGGTTTCGTGGCTCAGCCGCAGCCAGCCGGCGTTCGGGTAGTGCTGGGCCATCAGCTGCCGCCAGACCGCGACCGGCATGTCGTAGCGGTATTCACAGTCCCACGGGACCTGCTGGACGGAGAAGCCGCGTTCGGATCTGACGAAAATCGTTCCGCTGAACAGGAACTGGAGAGGCAGGGCGCCGTCCCGCAATGCGTGCAGGTATTTGGCGGCGGCGACCTCGAAGTCGTACGTGCAATCCAGGGGCAGGGCCGCCGTCGTGTTGCCGGTGAACCCCGGCACCATCGCGGTGCAGTGCTGCCAGAGGAAGGTGCGGTGGGTGCTCGCCCAGCGTTCACGCGGGCCGAACAGGTCCATCAACCCGGTGGCTTCGTCGTCGGAGTAGGACCGTCGCAACGGCTCGATGCGAACCTGGCAGCGCAGTGCGATCGCATGCACCGGCTCTGCTCCGTTCGAGCCGTCGGTGGCCACGGCGACGCGCGCGGTCAGCACCGGGCTGACGGTGTAGGGTTCGGGCGCCACGTCGAGGACCGCGAAACTGATGTCGATCATGGCGGTGTTTCAGGCGTTTGTATGGCGCGGCCCTTGACGTCGGAAAAGAAGTCGTCGATGAACTCGCGAGCCTCCTGCCCACCGTCGAAGCCGCGCCACAACATGCGCAGCCGCCCGACGAATTCGTAGCAGGCGTCGATGGGGACGAGATAGCTCTGCGGCGGACCGGATTCGGGGACCCGGACCAACAGCGCCTCCACGTCGTCGGCCAGCTGGCCCACCCGTGCGTCGGCGCCGCGCAGGGCGTCCCAGACGTCCAGCGCGAGCTCGGATTCGCATGCCCCGGCCGGACCGGGGTAGAAGGCGACGGTGCGCCCGAGGGCGGAGTTGGTGAAGAAGAAGGCGACGCCCACCGGGATCTGCAGTGCCTCCCAGGCGCGGCGGTCCAGCGCGAAGTCCGGGAACGACAGATACCGGTCGGGCACCGCGCGGTAACGCAGTTGGGCCTGGGTGTCGGTGAACAGTAGATAGCACGCGCGGCAAACGCACATGAGCTGTCGCTCAGTCACATTGACCACGTGCTGGTGCTCGTCGGCGATCCATTCCGAGCACATCTCGCACCGCTCGCCGGCCGGTTCGGGGGCCGCCCGGTTGGAGCGGACGCGGGTGAGGACCTCGTATGGTGTCGTCATGCCGGCGCGCCCGTCACTTGTACCGGCTGCTGAGCCGGCAATGCCACCGACAGCACGCCGTCGCGGGTCAACAGCGGGAGGGGCTCCAGGTGAGCCCCGGCGGGGGCATTCAGTCCGGCGCCGGCATGCACGACGTCGAAACGCGAGCCACAGCCCGGGCATTCGAGTAGCGAGTCTCGCAGCGACGCACCGGCCAGCGTGTCGTCACAGACCGGGCAATGA
Source organism: uncultured Actinomycetota bacterium (assembly GCA_963820045.1). Taxonomy (GTDB): domain Bacteria; phylum Actinomycetota; class Actinomycetes; order Mycobacteriales; family Mycobacteriaceae; genus Mycobacterium. Next base: position 475,493 of record CAWFYN010000002.1, on the reverse strand, counting down.
TCCCGATATGCGAACGTCCGGTCGTCGACGCGGCAGGCCAGCAGCGTCGTTCCGTCCACCTGATAGCCGCCGACCTCCCCGCTCGATAGCTCGGCCAGCTCGGGAACCGCGTACCAGGTGCCGGGGCCTTTCGAACGCAGGGGCGCCAACAGGGATTCGGCCGGGATGACGCTGGTGTCGGCGTCGGCCGGCACCACCTCGATCGAGGAGACCTCGGGTGCCGCGGCGCGTACCGCGTCCTGGACCGCCAACTCCAGCGTCACCGCCGACGACGGACAGCTCTTGCAACTGCCCTTGAACGCGAGGAGCACGCGAGCGCCATCGGGTCCATCGGAGATGTCCAGCAGATCGACGTCCCCGCCGTGCGAGCCCAGGTAGGGCCGCACCCCGTCGAGCGCGTCGGACACCCGGCGGTGCACGTCGTGCGGGTGCAGACCGTGCACAAGGAGCAGGCTGGCCACCAGGTCGTCGGTGGCCAGCCGCTCGGCCAGGCGAGGGCCTTGGCCCTCCTGAGCCAACCGCATGATCCGTTCCAGCCCGGCCCCGTAGAGCCCGACCACCTCGCGGACCAGCTGCTGGGCGCGTTCCTGCGCGGCGACACCATTCGCCGCGCAGGAATCCAGCAGGGTCTGGATCCGATCGCCCGCCATGCGCCACTGCGCTTCTCGTTCTGAGGTCACCAGTTCCTCCGGGCGATCCGCCATGCGTCACTCCCCGACGGGTGACTGCGTTGGCGAATGGAGTCTGTCCAGGGTCTTGCCCTTGCCCAGGTACATGTGCACGCCGCAGGGCAGGCACGGATCGAAGCTGCGCACCGTGCGCATGATGTCGATGCCCTTGAAGTTCTCCCGGCTGTTCTCCTCGAAGATCGGCTGACCCTGCACCGCGTCCTCGTACGGACCCGGCGTGCCGTAGCTGTCGCGCGGGTTGGCGTTCCACGGCGTGGGCGGGTACGGGTGATAGTTGGCGATCTTGCCGTCCCGGATCACCAGGTGGTGGCTGAGCACGCCGCGCACCGCCTCGGTGAAGCCGCACCCGATGGCTTCGTCGGGCACCTCGAACTTCTCCCATGTCTTGGTGCGCCCGGCGCGGATCTCTTCCAGCGCCTTCTCGGCGAAGTGCAGCGCGCACGCCGCCGCGTAGGCCTGGAAGTAGGTGCGTGCACGGTCCCGTTCGATCGTGTTGCTGCCGTACTTGGGGACCTTCCACTCGAACTCGACCGGGCCCTTGAGCGCGGTCTTGGGCAGGTTGATCTTGACGCTGTTGCCGGTCGCCTTGACGTAGCCGATGTCGACCAGGCCGGCCAGTGCCGTCGACCATAGTCGCGCCAGCGGGCCGCCGCCGGTATCCAGCGCCAGATGGTCCTTGCCGTCGAACCAGCGCGGTGACATCACCCAGCTGTACTTGCCGCCGTCCAAGTCCCGCTTCTGCGGGTGCGGGTTAGTGTGCTGGTTCCACGGGTGGCGCCGGTCCACCGCGTTGCCGAGCGGATCGTTCTTGACGAACATCTCCTGCTCGGTCCAGTCGTCGTAATACGAACTGCCCAACAGGATCCGGATGCCCAGGTTGATGTCCACCAACGAGTGGGTGACCAGCTTGCCGTCGACCACCACGCCCGGAGTCACGAACATGGCGTTGCCCCAGCGCTCCATGTCCTTGTACTCGAAGTTGCACACCTCGGGGTCCTGGAAGGAGCCCCAGCAGCCGAGCAGGGTGCGGCGCAGTCCGACGTTCTCGTAACCGGGCAGCGCCTCGTAGAAGAAGTCGAACAGGTCGTCGTGCATGGGCACGACCTTCTTCATGAACTCCACATAGCGCATCAGCCGCGTCATGTAGTCGGTCATCAACTGAACGGTCGCGACTGTGCCGACCCCGCCGGGGTACAAGGTCGACGGGTGCACGTGGCGACCCTCCATGAGGCAGAACATCTCTCGCGTCCAGCGGCTGACCGCAAGCGCCTCCCGGTAGAACTCGCCGGTGAACGGGTTGAGCGACCGCATGATGTCGGCGATCGTCCGGTACCCGTGCGCGCCGGCCTGCGGCGCAGGCGTCTTCTCGGCCAGGGAAAGCACGCTCGGGTTGGTCTCGGCGACCATCTTCTCGCAGAAGTCCACGCCGACCAGGTTCTCCTGGAAGATGTTGTGGTCGAACATGTATTCCGCGGCCTCACCCAGGTTGACGATCCACTCGCCCAGGTGCGGCGGCTTGACCCCGTAGGCCATGTTCTGCGCGTAGCACGAGCAGGTGGCGTGGTTGTCGCCGCAGATACCGCAGATTCGGCTGGTGATGAAGTGGGCGTCGCGAGGGTCCTTGCCCTTCATGAAGATCGAGTAGCCGCGGAAGATCGACGAGGTGCTGTGGCACTCGACGACTTCGCGGTTCTCGAAATCGATCTTGGTGTAGATGCCCAGACTGCCCACGATCCTGGTGATGGGGTCCCAGGCCATGTCGACCAGTTGGCCGGGTTCCCGGTTGGCGTGGGTGGGCTCGGGAATGATGGTTGTCATCGCATTGCTTCTCTCCGCCGTGGGCTGGTGGACCCGAGGGCTCCGATAATGAGAACGAAGCACGCCGAGCTGGTAGATGACCTACCAGGTGCGGCGCGCGCCGGTGGTGAGTTCGTTGCCGTTGTGGCGCCACCGCGGTTCCTTGTCGACGGTGCGCGCCGTGATACCCCTCAAATTACGAATCACGGTGCCGTACAGACCCGATGCGGCGCTCGATAACTTGCCGCCCGGCGGCTCGTCCATGAACGGCATGAACTTGTCGGGGAAGCCCGGCATCGTGCACCCGATGCAGATCCCACCCACGTTGGGGCAGCCGCCGACACCGTTGATCCACCCGCGCTTGGGCACGTTGCATTTGACGACCGGGCCCCAACAGCCAAGCTTGACAATGCATTTCGGCGAACCGTACTCGGTGGCGAAATCGCCCTGCTCGTAGTAGCCGGCGCGGTCACAACCCTCGTGCACGGTGCTGCCGAACAACCACTTGGGGCGCAGTGCGTCGTCGAGCGGAATCATCGGCGCCTGACCGGTCGCCATGTAGAGCAGATACGTCAGCGTCTCCGACAGGTTGTCGGGCTGGATCGGGCAGCCGGGCACGCACACGATCGGGATGCCGGCCTTGCTCTTCCAGTCCCACCCCAGGTAGTCGGGCACGCCCATCGCCCCCGTCGGGTTGCCGGCCATCGCGTGGATGCCGCCGTAGGTCGCGCAGGTCCCTACCGCGACGACCGCGGTGGCTTTGGGCGTTAACCGGTCGAGCCACTCGCTGGTGGTCATCGGCTGGTTGGTGGCCGGGTCGTTGCCGAACCCGCACCAGTAGCCCTCGTCCTTGATCTTTTCGTTGGGGATCGATCCTTCGACGACGAGCACGAAGGGTTCCAGCTCACCACGGTCGGCTTTGAAGAACCACGAGAGGAAGTCGTCCGCCCCTCCGTTGGGTCCGCACTCGAAATCGATTAGCGGCCAGTGCACGGCTACCTTGGGAAGCCCGGGCAGAGCCCCCAGGGCGATCTCCTCGACGCTGGGTTGGGTGGCGGCAGTCAACGCCACCGAATCGCCGTCACAACTGAGCCCCGCATTAATCCATAGAACATGGATCAATGTTTCTTCTGCTTTGACTGCTGCTTCTGTTGGCATGCTGCAGCTTTCCGGAGCCGGGCTGAGGCTCCTACGCTGCCGGAGTCGACCGTCGGCCCACTTGCGCAGCGCTTGTTTTTGGGTCTACTCCCGCCATCGAGCGTTGTCAACGGTGTTGGGCGCCCGCCGGTTATTAGGCAGATGTTGCATAGCGGTGGCGTGGTTTTCCCGCACGGGATTTCAGCACCGCACCGCCGCTCTCATGCAAGTCTGTCGCAGAAACAACCGAGTGAACGGCCGCCATTCCCCCGCCGCTTCAGGCCGGCGGTTCCGCCGCGAATCGTCGCAGCCAGCCGAACCAAGCGCCCATCCCGGCTCCGGTGCGCGCGCTGAGCGGCAGGATCGTCGCCGTCGCATTGACCTTGCGCACGTGGGCGATGTAGGTGTCGACATCGACGTCGAGGTAGGGAACCAAGTCAATCTTGTTGATTAACACCACATCCACCGACCGGAACATCACCGGATACTTCAGCGGCTTGTCCTCGCCCTCGGTGACGGAGTAGACCATGGCCTTGGCGTGCTCGCCGACGTCGAACTCCGCCGGGCAGACCAAATTGCCGACGTTCTCGATGATCACCAGGTCAAGCGCGGGAAGGTCGAGACCCGGCAGCGCCCGGTTCACCATCGGCGCGTCGAGATGGCATTCGCCGCCAAAACCGTTGCTGGTGTTGAGCAGTGAGACCTGGGCGCCGCGACCGCTGAGCTTGGCCGCGTCGAGATCGGTGGCGATGTCGCCTTCGATCACCCCGATGGCAAGCTCACCGGCGAGCTCGTCAAGCGTGGCCTGCAGGACCGTCGTCTTGCCCGACCCCGGCGAGCTCATCAGGTTGAGGGTGCGCACCCCGTTGCTCTCGAACGCCGCCCGGTTGGCGTCGGCGAGGAGGTCGTTCTCGGCGAAGATCGCCTCCAACACGTCGACACGCTGCTTGCCGGTCTGGTAGTGCCCGTGATCGCCGTGCCGATGGTCCGGATCATCGTGTTCGTGGGTGTGCACGGTTCCGTCGTCATGCCGATGAAATCTACCCATGGTCAAATCCGTTCGGAACAAGTGTTTTTCACGAGACGTCCAGCGATGTCACCAAGAATTCGTTGCCGCGCAATACCTCGACGTCGGAACTGTCGCACTGCGGACACCAGATCGACCAGGCCGACGTGATATCCGATCGCCTGCCGCACGCGCGGCAACGCACCTCCGCGCCGACGCACTCGAGTTCCAGCTCGGCCTGCGGCATGTCCTCGGCGTCGCGCACGAGCGTCCAGCAGAACGACAGCGATTCGGGCACCACCTGGCGAAGCGCCCCGATCCGCACGCGCACCACGTCGACCTGCCGACCGTCGGCGTGCGTCTTGGCCACATCGGCGATCGCTTCGCACAGCGACAGCTCATGCACCGCCGATCACCGGCGTCCGCCCGCAGCGAGGCTCATGAGCACTGTTCTACACCCGAATGCCCCTAACGCGCAGCGGTGTCAGGGGACCCCCTAGGAGGACGTCCACTTGTGTTCGAGGCGCCCGCAGCGCCAGACGAGCAGGGCGACCACCCAGGTGATGACGAACGTGCCGACGACGAAATAGCCGACGGCGCCCAGGTCCAGCCCGCCGATCCAGCTCCAGAACGCGCCCCGCCAGCCGAACTGCACGGCGAACAGCGTGAGGAGTTCGACGCTGCCGATCAGCAGCGCGATCACCACCGACAGGGCGGTGACGGTGATGTTGTAGTAGATCTTGCGGACCGGGTTGGAGAAGGCCCAGCCGTAGGCGAAGTTCATGAACGAGCCGTCGATGGTGTCCAGCAGGCACATGCCGGCGGTGAACAGCACGGGCAGACACACGATGGCGTACCACGGCAACCCGGCCGCCGCGCTGGTGCCCGCCAGCACCAGCAGCGCGATCTCGGTGGCGGTGTCGAAGCCGAGCCCGAACAGCAACCCGACGGGGTAGGAGTGCCACGACTTGGTGATCGACTTGGTGAAACGGCCGAGCAATCGGTTCATCAGGCCCCGGTGGTCCAACTGCCGTTCCAGTTCGGCTCCGTCGGTCTCGGGGTCGTACTCGCCGCGGCGCATCCGCGCGAACACCCGCAGGATGCCCACCAGCACGACCACGTTGAGCAGGGCGATCGCGTAGAGGAACACACCGGAGACGCCGGTGCCGATCAGCCCCGTGTAGTGATGCAGCTTCGAAGCGTCGTCCCGGACTCCTCCGACGATCGTCTTGACCCCGGACGCCAGCAGGACCGCCAGTCCGAAGACCACCGTGGAATGGCCCAGCGAGAAGAAGAACCCGACCGCCAGGGGGCGCTGCCCATCGTTCATCAGCTTGCGGGTGGTGTTGTCGATGGCGGCGATGTGGTCGGCGTCGAACGCATGCCGCATGCCCAGGGTGTAGGCCGTCAGGCCGATGCCTACGCCAAATGCCTTGCCGCCGAAGCTGAATTGCGCCGGGGCCACCAAGGCCACCAAGGTGAACCAGCCGAGGACGTGTAGCGCGGCGATGATCGCCAACATCGAGGCGAGTCGCCACCACTCGGCCGGCGTCAAGGCGCGGCGAACCTTGATCGTCCATGACGGGCGCCAGTCAAGCTCAGTACTGGACACTGGGGTCCTTCGGGCATCGGGCAGGATCAACCGGCACGACTGTATGTCCCGTCGTCAACCAGGTGCAAGTGGGTTGCAGGATCAGGTGGCCCTGAATTCGGTCGAAGACTGGCGCGCCCAGCGGGCCGGCGCGACACTGAACGTGTGACGCCCAAGCCGTCGGCACTGGACCCGTCCGTCACCGCCCGGATCGGCGATCTCCTGCGCGCCCGGGGGCTGCGGCGGATGTCGTCGAGGATCCAGGTGCTGGCGGTGCTCGAGCCGGTCGACGGGCACCTGCCGGTGTCGGAGATCCACAAGCGGCTGCGGGCGTGCCTGCCCCACGGCGCCCACCCTCCCGACGTGGCGACCATCTATCGCACGGTGACCACCCTGGTCGGGCAGGGGGTGTTGCACCCGTTGACGCTCGAGGGCGGTATCACCACCTACGGGATGGCCACCGCGCCGCACCACCACGCCGTGTGTACGGAATGCGGCTCGATCATCGAGGTGCCCGCCCGGCAGCTCAGTTCGGCGCTCGAACACGCGATGGCGGGCAGCTCCTTTGCGCTGTCCGAGGCCGCGGGCCTGACGCTGCACGGCCTGTGCCCGCAATGCCAGGACGTCAAACGAGATGCGCGGCCGGTTAAACGTTCAGGGTGCTGACCTCAGCACAGATCCAGCAGTGCGTTCTCGACCACTTCGGGCAGCGCCGGATGAATCCAGTACTGGCCGCGGGCCATCTCGGGCGCGGTGAGCCCGAAACTCATCGCCTGGATCAGCGGCTGGATGATCGACGATGCCTGGGGGCCCATGATGTGCGCGCCAAGCAGGCAGCCGGTGTTCCGCTCGGCGATGAGCTTGACTATCCCGGTGGTGTCCTCCATCGCCCAACCGAAGGCGACGTCACCGTAGTCGTGTATCGCGACCGATATTTCGAATCCCTTTGCGATAGCCTGGTTTTCGGTCAGTCCGACGGATGCCAGCTGAGGCTCGGTGAACACCGCCGACGGCACGTAGCGGTGATCGGTCATCACCATCGACTCGGTGTCGTCCCAGTCGCAGTGCAGGTTGTGCCGCACGACGCGAGCCTCGTGGTTGGCGACGTGCTTGAGCTGGTACGGCGAGGACACGTCGCCGAGGGCGAAAACCCCACGGGCCGAGGTCCGTTGGTATTCGTCGACAACTACCCGGCCGTTCTCGACATCGACACCGGCCTGTTCGGCGTCCAGCAGGTCGGCGTTGGACAAGCGTCCGGTCGCGACCAGCAGCAGGTCGGCGTTCAGCGCGGACCCGTCGTCGAGCCGCAGGGAGACGCCGGAGCCGTTGTCGGTGCCGGCCACGACGTTGCGGTGCGTGCGCAATTCCCATTTGGCGGCGGCGATGCGGGTGAAGCGTTTGCAGATGGTGTCGTCGCAGTGCCGCAGCATGGTGGCGCCCCGGATCACCAGCGTCACTCGCACGCCCAGCGCGGAGAACACGTGGGCGAATTCGGCTGCCACGAAGCCACTTCCGATGATCACCAGGTGCTCGGGCAACTCGGGAATCCGCATGATCGTGTCGCTGGTGTGATAGCCGACCCCGCAGTCGGTGATCGCGGGTGGGATCACCGGGCGCGACCCCGCCGCGATCACCACCTGGTCGGCGGTGAATTCGTCACCGGCGTCGGTGCGCAACAGGTAGCGGCCGTCGGGCTGGACCGGTGCGAACCGGGTGTGCTGGCTGTACAGGTCGATGTTGGGGGACGCGCGGCGGTAGTCTTCGCCGCTCATCGAGATCGGATCGATCCTGCCGAAGACGCGCGAGACGATGTCGTCCCAGCGCACCCGGTCGATGTGCGCGTCGACCCCGTAGCGCGCCGCATCCCGGATCGTCGCGGCCACCTCGGCCGCGTAGACGAACATCTTGGTCGGGATGCACCCGACGTTCAGGCAGGTGCCGCCGAATGTGCCCTGCTCGCACAGCGCCGCCCGCTTGCCGGCGAAGCGATCGTCGAGAAGGGTGTTGCCCGAACCGGTTCCGATGATCGCGATGTCGTACGTCTCCACCTCGTCAGACCTTCCTCGAAGCGGGCGAGGCGCCGGTGCGGTGGGTGTCGAGGTAGTCGGCCAGCCAGAGGTCCAGTTGGCGGTAGGCCGCCTGCCGCGGCTGTGGCAGCGACAAGAACACGTCGTGTTTGGCGTCATCGATCGGAACGATGGTGCTGCGATTCCCGATGCAGCCGGCCCGCCTGGCGATCAGGGTGACGTCGAGAACCGCGTCGCCGCGCTGCATGGTGGCCGCGTCGCTGGTTTCTCGCACGGTGTGGTCCGAACGCAGGATCAGGTTCGGCACCCCAACGTCGAGCCCGCGGTGCAGCCGGGCGTGGCCGCGGCGGATGGCGTTGAGCCAGCCGAACGTGATGGGGAAGCCGCCCACCGGCTTCCACTGCAGGTCGTAGTCGAACTCGCCGTGGTAGTCGCGGTGCAGGGTGGTGCCGTAACCGCCCTCGGTGGGCGCCCGGACCACCGCCTTGGACCGCACCCGGGACAGGCCGGCGATCAGCGCCGAGGTCGCCGATAGGCGCAGGACCGCCGGGCCGTGCAGGTCCAGGAACGGGCTGTTGAGCACCAAACCCCCGATGCCGGCGTGGGCTGCGGCATCGCGCCGGCGAAGCCTGTCCAGCCATAACGACACGATGAGCCCGCCGGACGAATGGCCGTACACCAGGACCTTGGCGGGCCGGTCCTGGTCGCGAATGGCCGTCAGGGCGTGTTCGAGTTCGGCGTCATAGTCGTCGAGGTTGGTGATGAAGTGGGGCGTCTGACCGTCGCGGCGCGACCGGCCGCATTTCTGTAGGTCCAGTGCGTAGAAGGTGAACCCGCGATCGGCGAAGTGATCGGCCAGCGCGGTGTTGAAGAAGTAGTCGGTGTAGCCGTGCACGGCCAGCACGGCGTGGCCTTCCCCGGGGCCACGGACGGTCCGGTGGGCTCGCCGCGCCGGATCAGCGTCGCGACGATCTCGCCCTCGCCGACCGGATCCAGCCCCAGGGGGATGGTGCGCTGCCAATAACCGGGCAGGACATCGGGCACCCAGCCAGTCACGAGGCCAGCTTAGAGGTTTTGCTGGCCGTGGGGAGGCGCATGCCGTTCGTGCCCTGTTTGCCTCGGGATAGCCTGGGGATCGGCACAGTCGAGGGAAGGACCAAGGAGCAGGTGTCATCGCTAGCCCGAACCGCACGGACGGACGTCGTGCTGGTCGGCGCGGGCATCATGAGCGCCACGCTGGGTGCGTTGCTACGGCGGTTGCAGCCCGACTGGTCGATGACCGTTGTCGAACGGCTCGACGCGGTCGCCGCGGAAAGCAGCAGTCCGTGGAACAACGCCGGTACCGGGCACTCCGCGCTGTGCGAGCTCAACTACACCCCGCAAAACCCCGACGGCTCGATCGACATCACCAAAGCGGTGCACATCAACGAGCAGTTCCAGGTCACCCGGCAGTTCTGGGCCTACGCGGTCGAGAACGGGATCCTGACCGATACCGGCTTCCTCAACCCGCTCCCGCACGTGAGTTTCGTGCGCGGGGCGCAGCGCGTCGAGTTTCTGCGCCGACGGCAGCAGGCCCTGGCTCCCAACCCGCTGTTCGCCGGCACCGAATTCATCGACGACGCGCAAGAGTTCGCCCGCCGGCTGCCGTTCATGGCCGCCAAGCGCGACTTCTCCGAGCCGACCGCGCTCAACTGGGCCCCCAACGGCACCGACGTCGACTTCGGTGCGCTGGCGCGGCAGCTCATCGGCTTCTGCGTGCAGGGCGGCGCGACAGCGCTGTTCGGCCACGAGGTCCGCGACCTGGCCCGGCAATCGGACGGCACCTGGACGCTGCTGCTGCGCAATCGCCGCACCGGCGAAAGGCACCGGCTGAACGCCAAATTCGTCTTCGTCGGGGCCGGTGGTGACGCGCTGCCGTTGTTGCAGAAGTCCGGCATCAAGGAGGTCAGGGGCTTCGCCGGATTCCCCATCGGCGGCCGATTCCTGCGCACCGACAACCCGACGCTGACCGCCGCGCACCGGGCCAAGGTGTACGGGGTTCCGGCGCCGGGGGCCCCGCCGCTCGGCGCGCTGCACCTGGACCTCCGGTTCGTCAACGGCAAGTCGTGGCTGATGTTCGGACCGTACGCCGGCTGGTCACCGAAGTTCTTGAAACACGGCCGCGTGAGCGACCTGCCCCGCTCGGTGAGACCGGACAACGCGCTGGCCATGCTCGGCGTCGGCCTCACCCAGCTGACACTGGTCAACTACCTGATCGGCCAGCTGCGGCTCTCCGAACCGGACCGCATCCACGCGCTGCGCGAATTCGCGCCCAGCGCAGCGGATTCCGATTGGGAGCTGATCGTGGCCGGTCAGCGCGTGCAGGTGATTCGGCGGGATCGACGCAAGGGCGGCGTGTTGGACTTCAGCACCACGTTGCTGACCGCTGCCGACGGCAGCATCGCCGGCCTGCTGGGCGGCTCCCCGGGGGCGTCGACGGCCGTGGCGACCATGCTCGAGGTGTTGCAGCGGTGCTTCGCCGGCCGCTTTCGCTCCTGGCTGCCCGCGCTCAAAGAGATGGTGCCGTCGCTGGGGGTGGAGCTGTCGCGTGAGCCGGCGCTGTACGACGAGGTGTGGTCCTGGGGTACGAAAGTGCTGCAGTTGAAGTCCGATTCGGGGGTTCGGTCATGAGTGAAGCGTTGCGTCGGTCCTGGGCCAAAGACCTTGGTGCCCGGACCCTTTACGAGCTGCTCAAGTTGCGGGTGGAGGTGTTCGTGGTGGAGCAGGCCTGCCCGTACCCGGAGCTGGATGGGCGTGACCTGCTCGCCGAAACCCGCCACTTCTGGCTTCAGACCCCCGAGGGCGAGGTGATCTGCACGCTGCGGTTGATGGAGGAGCACGCCGGGCGGCCGCAAGACGTTCCGGATCGGCCGGCTGTGCACCAAACGCGGCGCGCGGGGGCAGGGCCACACCACCCGGCTGCTGCGCGCCGCCCTGGCCGAGGTGGGCGACTACCCGTGCCGGATCGACGCGCAGACCTATCTGGCCGACATGTACGCCCAGCACGGGTTCGTCCGCGCCGGTGAGGATTTCGTCGACGACGGCATTCCGCACGTGCCGATGCTCCGGCCGGGCTCCGGCCTGGCGGAGCTACCGTGAAGCCGTATCCGTTCAGCGCGATCGTCGGGCACGATCAGCTGCGCCTCGCGCTGCTGTTGTGCGCCGTGCGCCCCGAGATCGGCGGCGCGCTGATCCGGGGCGAGAAGGGCACGGCCAAGTCGACGGCCGTGCGTGGCCTGGCGGCGTTGCTGTCCGCCGCTACCGGCGGCGACGGCGCCGGTTCGGGGGCCGGCCTCGTCGAAATGCCGCTCGGCGCAACCGAAGATCGGGTGATCGGTTCGCTGGACCTGCAGCGGGTGCTGCGCGACGGCGAGCACGCATTCTCGCCGGGGCTGTTGGCCCGCGCGCATGGCGGCGTGCTCTACGTCGACGAGGTCAACCTGCTGCACGACCATCTGGTGGACGTGCTGCTCGACGCCGCGGCGATGGGCCGGGTGCACATCGAACGCGACGGCATCTCGCATTCCCACGAGGCCCGGTTCGTGCTGATCGGCACCATGAATCCGGAGGAGGGCGAACTGCGTCCGCAACTGCTGGACCGGTTCGGTCTCACCGTCGACGTGCACGCCTCGCGCGATGTCGACGTGCGGGTGGAGGTCGTCCGGCAGCGCATGGCCTACGAGGCCGACCCGGAGGCGTTCGTCGAGCGCTACGCCGACGCCGAGGCCGAGCTGGCCCGGCGGATCGCCAAAGCGCGGGCGCTCGTCGCCGGGGTGGTGTTGCCGGACAACGAATTACGGCGCATCGCGGCGGTGTGCGCGGCGTTCGACGTCGACGGGATGCGGGCCGACCTGGTGGTGGCCCGCACCGCCGCCGCGCACGCCGCCTGGCGTGGGGCCGACTCCGTCGAGGAGCAAGACGTCCGGGTGGCCGCCGAGCTGGCGTTGCCGCATCGGCGCCGCCGCGACCCGTTCGACGACCCGGGTATCGACCGCGACCAGCTCGATGAGGCGCTTGCGCGGGCCGGCGACGACGAGCCCGAGCCCGAGCCCGACCCGCCTGGCGGCGGTCAGGCCGCGGAAGACACTGCGGAGCAATCGAACTCATCGACACCTTCGCGCTCGCGATCGTCCTCGACGGTCGTCGACGACCCGCCGGGCCCGGCTTCGCCGCGCTCGCGATCGTCGAAGCCACAATCACCGAAACCCAGCGCGCCACCGTCGAAGGCCTTCCGCGCCCGAGCGCTGAAGGTGCCCGGAGTCGGCGCGGGCGCGCCCGGGCGGCGGTCGCGGGCCCGCAACGCCACCGGCAGCGTGATCGCGGCCGCCGACGGCAACGACACGATTTCCGGCGCGCACGGGCTGCACCTGTTCGCCACCCTGTTGTCGGCCGCCGAGCGTGCCGGCGCGGGGCCGTTGCGGCCCGGGCCGGACGACGTGCGACGGGCGATCCGCGAGGGCCGCGAAGGCAACCTGGTCATCTTCGTCGTGGACGCGTCGGGCTCGATGGCGGCGCGCGACCGCATGGCCGCGGTGAGCGGCGCGACGTTGTCGTTGCTGCGCGACGCCTACCAGCGCCGCGACAAGGTTGCCGTGATCACGTTCCGCCAGCAGGAGGCGCGGCTGTTGCTGCCGCCGACTTCGTCGGCGCACATCGCCGGCCGGCGACTGGCGCGATTCGACACCGGCGGCAAGACGCCGCTGGCCGAAGGCCTGCTCGCCGCGCGTGAGCTGATCGTTCGGGAGAAGGCGCGCGATCGGGCCCGGCGTTGTTTGGTGGTGGTGCTCACCGACGGCCGGGCCACCGCAGGACCCGACCCGTTGGGCCGCAGCCGGGCCGCGGCCGCCCGGTTGGTGGCCGAGGGCGCCGCCGCGGTGGTCGTGGACTGCGAAACGTCTTATGTGCGGCTGGGGTTGGCCGAGCAGCTGGCCCGCCACCTCGGTGCGCCGGCCGTGCGGCTGGAGCAGTTGCACGCGGACTCTCTGACGCGCGCCGTGCGCAACGCGGCCTGAGAAAGGTAACCGCTCATGCCACAAGGCCGTCCACTCCAGGTGCCCGATGACGGACTGAGCACCAAGGCCCGGCGCCACACCCCGGTGCTGGCGGTGCACACCGGCACCGGCAAGGGGAAGTCGACGGCGGCATTCGGAATGGCGTTGCGGGCCTGGAACGTCGGGCTCTCGGTCGCGGTGTTCCAGTTCGTCAAGAGCGCCAAATGGAAGGTGGGCGAGGAGAGCGCCTTCGCTCAACTCGGCGAGGTGCATCGGCAACGCGACATCGGCGGGCCGGTCGAATGGCACAAGATGGGCGCGGGCTGGTCCTGGTCGCGCAAGGCGGGCAGCGAACCCGATCATGCGCTGGCCGCGGCCGACGGATGGGCGGAGATCTCGCGCCGGCTGGCGCAGCAGCGCCACGACTTCTATGTGCTGGACGAGTTCACCTACCCGCTGAAGTGGGGGTGGGTCGACGTCGACGAGGTGGTGGAGGTCCTGCTGGCGCGCCCCGGCCACCAGCACGTGGTCATCACCGGGCGCGATGCCCCGCAGCGGTTGATCGACGCCGCCGACCTCGTCACCGAGATGATCAAGGTCAAGCACCCGATGGACGCGGGCCGCAAGGGGCAGAAGGGCATCGAGTGGTGAGTGTCCCCGCGGTCGTCGTCGCCGCGCCGGCGTCGGGCAGCGGAAAGACCACCGTCGCAACGGGTTTGATCGGCGCGCTGCGGCGCGCGGGTCACGCGGTGGCGCCGTTCAAGGTCGGCCCGGACTTCATCGACCCCGGTTATCACGGCCTGGCCGCCGGGCGTCCCGGCCGCAACCTCGATCCGGTGCTGGTCGGCGAGGACCTCGTGGGCCCGCTGTACGCCCACGGCGCCGACGGCGCGGACATCGCGGTGATCGAAGGGGTGATGGGGCTCTTCGACGGGCGGATCGGGCCCGCCGCGGCCGGTCCCGCGGCAGGCTCCACCGCCCATGTGGCCGGCCTGTTGGGTGCGCCGGTGATCTTGGTGGTCGACGCGCGCGGCCAGAGCCACAGCATCGCCGCGCTGCTGCACGGCTTTTCGACGTTCGACGCCGCGACCCGGGTCCGCGGCGTGATCCTCAACCGGGTCGGTTCGGCCCGGCATGAACACGTGCTGCGGCAGGGCTGCGAGCAGGCCGGCGTCGCGGTGCTGGGCGCCATTCCGCGCACCGCCGAATTGGAGCTCCCGACAAGGTATTTGGGCCTCATTACGGCGGTGGAGTACGGGCGGCGGGCGCGGCTCGCGGTCGAGGCGATGACCGACCTGGTCGCTCGTCACGTCGACCTGGCGGCCGTGGCGGCGGTCGCCGCAAGCCGGGCCGGCCCGGCGTGGGACGCGGCGACGGCGGTGGGGGACACACCCGGCGGGCGGGCCACCGTGGCGATGGCGGCGGGGAAGGCGTTCAGCTTCGCCTATGCCGAGCACGCCGAGTTGCTTCGGGCGGCCGGCGCCGATGTGGTCGAATTCGACCCGCTGGCCGACCCGTTGCCGGACTGCACGGACGCGGTGCTGCTGCCCGGCGGCTTTCCGGAGCAGTTCACCGCGGAGCTCTCGGCCAACGACGCCGTGCGCCGGCAGATCAACGAGCTGGCCGCCGCCGGGGCGCCGATACACGCCGAATGCGCCGGCCTCATCTATCTGGCCACCGAACTCGACGGCCACCCGATGTGCGGGGTGCTGGCCGCGTCGGCGCGGTTCACCCCGCATCTGACACTGGCCTATCGCGACGCCGTCGCCGTGGCCGATTCACCGTTGTATTCGGCCGGGCAACGGGCGGTGGGGCATGAATTCCACCGGACCGCAGTCACTTTCAGCGACCGTTACCAGCCCGCGTGGGTCTATCGAGGTAACGGCGCCGACAGTGCGGGGGCCGCGGTGCGAGACGGCGTCGTGCACGCCGGCGTGCACGCCTCGTACCTGCATACCCATCCGGCCGCGGCGCCGGCCGCGGTCGCGCGGTTCGTCGCGCACGCCGCCGCGACGCGTCGGCGGGCGTAACGCCACGCCGTTACGCCCGCGGCGCCGACGTGCCCGTTTACTAGGCTTGTCGGGTGACCGAGAACGCCTACCTCGCTGGACTGCGGCTGACCGGCAAGAAGGTCGTCGTGGTCGGCGGCGGCACGGTCGCCCAGCGCCGGCTGCCCTTGCTCATCGCCAGCGGCGCGGACGTCCACGTCATCTCCCGCAGCGCCACCAGGTCGGTCGAGGCGATGAGCGGAATCACCTTGTCCCTGCGCGAATATCGCGACGGTGACCTCGACGGAGCCTGGTACGCGATCGCGGCCACCGACGACGCGCAAGTGAACGCGGCGGTGGTCGCGGAGGCCGAACGCCGCCACCTCTTCTGCGTCCGCGCCGACATCGCCGTGGAGGGGACCGCGGTGACCCCGGCGTCCTTCAGCTACGAGGGGTTATCGGTCGGGGTGCTGGCCGGCGGCGAGCACCGCCGGTCCGCGGCGATCCGCTCGGCCATCCGGGAGGCGCTGCAGACCGGGGTCATCACCCCGGAGAGCGCGGTGAGCTCAGACGTCGTGCACGGCGGGGTGGCACTTGTCGGCGGCGGCCCCGGCGACCCCGAACTGATCACGGTGCGCGGGCGCCGACTGCTGGCCCACGCCGACGTCGTGGTCGCCGACCGGCTCGCGCCGCCGGAACTGCTGGCGGAGTTGCCGCCGCACGTGGAGGTCATCGACGCCGCCAAGATCCCCTACGGGCGGGCGATGGCCCAGGACGCGATCAACGACGTCATGATCGACCGCGCGAGGTCCGGAAAGTTCGTCGTCCGCCTCAAGGGCGGGGACCCGTTCGTCTTCGCCCGTGGCTACGAGGAGGTTTTGGCGTGCGCCGAGGCCGGGATTCCGGTCACCGTGGTGCCGGGTGTGACGAGCGCCATAGGCGTGCCCGCTCTGGCCGGCGTCCCGGTCACCCATCGGGCCATAAATCACGAATTCGTCGTGGTCAGCGGCCATCTCGCGCCCGATCATCCCGAATCGTTAGTGAATTGGAATGCGCTGGCCGCCTTATCAGGCACCATCGTTTTGCTGATGGCCGTCGAACGGATCGAACTCTTCGCCGACGCTCTCATAAAGGGTGGCCGACCTGCGGATACACCGGTACTGGTGGTGCAGCACGGGACGACGGCGGCTCAGCAAACTTTGCGGGCCACACTCGCCGACACGCCCGAAAGAATCCGCGCCGAGGGTATCCGACCTCCCGCGATCATCGTGATCGGACCGGTGGCCGCATTCGGGCTTTAAACGGTTCTTAAGATTACTGTAAGGTAACCCTTTATGACGGCTCTCAACGACGCAGAGCGCGCTGCCCAAAACTGGGCGTCCGCGCGCCCCGATCGTCCGGCCCCGGTGCGCTCCACGCGCCCGGCGGAGACCGCCTCCACCCGCATCAGCAAGTATTATCCGGCCTGGCTGCCTTCCCGCCGCTTCATCGCGGCCGTGATCGCCATCGGCGGTATGCAGTTGCTGGCGACGATGGACAGCACCGTCGCCATCGTCGCGCTTCCCAAGATCCAGAACGAGCTGAGCCTGTCCGACGCCGGCCGCAGCTGGGTGATCACCGCATACGTGCTCACCTTCGGCGGGCTGATGCTGCTGGGCGGCCGGCTCGGCGACACCATCGGGCGCAAGCGCACCTTCATCGTCGGTGTCGCCCTGTTCACCATTTCCTCGGTGCTGTGTGCGGTGGCCTGGGACGAGGCGACCCTGGTCATCGCGCGGCTCTCGCAGGGGGTCGGGTCCGCGATCGCCTCGCCGACGGGCCTGGCGCTGGTCGCGACCACCTTCCCCAAGGGGCCCGCGCGTAACTTCGCGACGGCGGTGTTCGCCGCCATGACCGCCATCGGTTCGGTGATGGGCCTGGTGGTCGGCGGGGCGCTGACCGAGGTGTCCTGGCGGCTGGCGTTCTTGGTGAACGTGCCGATCGGGTTGGTGATGATCTACCTGGCCCGCACCGCGCTGCGGGAGACCAACCGGGAGCGGATGAAGCTCGACGCCACCGGGGCCGTGTTGGCCACCTTGGCGTGCACCGCGGCCGTGTACGCGTTCTCGATGGGGCCGGAGAAGGGCTGGGTCTCGATCACCACCATCGGGTCGGGTGTGGTGGCCGCGGCGGCCGCCATTGCCTTCGCCATCGTGGAGCGCACCGCCGAGAATCCCGTCGTGCCGTTCGACTTGTTCCGGGACCGCAACCGCCTGGTCACCTTCGTCGCCATCTTCCTGGCCGGCGGGCTGATGTTCAGCCTGACGGTCTCCATCGGCCTGTACGTGCAGGACATCCTGGGCTACAGCGCGCTGCGCGCCGGCGTCGGGTTCATTCCGTTCGTCATCGCGATGGGTATCGGCCTCGGCGTGTCCTCGCAGCTGGTGTCCCGGTTTTCGCCGCGGGTGCTGACCATCGGCGGCGGAATTCTGCTTTTCTGGGCGATGATCTACGGCTGGGCATTCATGCACCGTGGCGCTTCCTACTTCCCGAACCTGGTGCTGCCCATCGTGATCGGTGGCATCGGCATCGGCATTTGCGTCGTCCCGCTGACGCTGTCGGCGATCGCGGGCGTCGGCTTCGACCGGATCGGTCCGGTGTCGGCGATCGCGCTGATGCTGCAAAGCCTCGGCGGTCCGCTGGTGCTGGCCGTCATCCAGGCCGTGATCACCTCGCGCACGCTGTACCTGGGCGGCACCACCGGCCCGGTGAAGTTCATGAACGACGCCCAGTTGCAGGCGCTCG
Organism: uncultured Actinomycetota bacterium; assembly: GCA_963820045.1. Taxonomy (GTDB): domain Bacteria; phylum Actinomycetota; class Actinomycetes; order Mycobacteriales; family Mycobacteriaceae; genus Mycobacterium. The sequence continues at coordinate 457,444 of CAWFYN010000002.1, read as the reverse complement.
ACCACGGCTACACCTACGGCCTGCTGTGGGTCGCCGGGGTGGCCGTCATCGTCGGCGGTGCAGCGTTGTTCATCGGCTACACGCCAGACCAGGTGGCCCACGCGCAAGAGGTCAAGGAAGCGATCGACGCCGGCGAGCTGTAGGCCGCGGTCGCCGACTGGCGGCTAACTCCAATGTCCTTGCTATGCATGCCTCGGCTCGCGTCGCTGACCCCCTGACCAGTTAGGCTGGCCCGCTGTGATCACCCGGATGTCCCAGCTGTTCTTGCGCACATTGCGTGATGATCCCGCCGACGCCGAAGTGCCCAGCCACAAGCTTCTGATCCGGGCCGGCTACATCCGGCCCGTCGCGCCGGGCCTCTACAGCTGGCTGCCGCTCGGGTTACGGGTGCTGCGCGGGATCGAACGCATCGTCCGCGAGGAGATGAACGCGATCGGCGGGCAGGAGATTCTGTTCCCCGCCCTGCTGCCACGCGCGCCGTACGAGACGACGAACCGGTGGACCGAATACGGCGACGGCGTGTTCCGGCTCAAGGACCGCCGCGGCAACGACTACCTGCTGGGGCCCACGCACGAAGAGGTGTTCACGCTGACCGTCAAGGGTGAATACAGCTCCTACAAAGACTTTCCGGTGCTGCTCTACCAGATCCAGAACAAATATCGCGACGAGGCGCGGCCGCGCGCGGGGATCCTGCGGGTGCGCGAGTTCTTGATGAAGGACTCCTACTCCTTCGACATCGACGACGCCGGACTCAAGGCCGCCTACCACGCGCATCGGGAGGCCTATCAACGCATCTTCGATCGGCTGAAGGTGCGCTACGTCATCGTGTCCGCGGTGTCGGGAGCGATGGGCGGCAGCGCGTCCGAGGAGTTCTTGGCCGAGAGCCCGGTCGGCGAAGACACTTTCGTGCGCTGCCTGGAGTCCGGGTATGCGGCCAACGTCGAGGCCGTCGTCACCGCCCGCCCCGATGCCAAGCCCGTCGAGGGGCTGCCCGAGGCGGTGGTCCACGACACCGGTGACACCCCGACGATCGCCACCCTGGTGGACTGGGCCAACACGGCGGACCTCGGCCGCACCGTCACCGCGGCCGACACGCTCAAGAACGTGCTGCTCAAGGTGCGCCAGCCCGGCGGGGAGTGGGAGCTGCTGGCCGTCGGGCTACCGGGTGACCGCGAGGTCGACGACAAGAGGCTGGGCGCGGCGCTGGAACCGGCCGACTATGCGTTGCTCGGTGACACCGACTTCGCTGAATACCCCTTCTTGGTGAAGGGCTACATCGGTCCGAAAGCGTTGCAAGACAACGGTATTCGCTATCTCGTCGACCCGCGGGTGGTGGACGGCACCAGCTGGATCACCGGGGCGGACGAGCCCGGCCGGCACGTCGTCGGCCTGGTGGCCGGTCGGGACTTCACCGCCGACGGCACCATCGAGGCCGCCGAGGTGCGTGACGGCGATCCGTCTCCCGACGGCGCCGGCCCGCTGGTGTCGGCGCGGGGTATCGAGGTCGCGCACATCTTCTCACTCGGCCGCAAGTACACCGACGCCTTCACCGCCGACGTGCTCGGTGAGGACGGCAAGCCGGTTCGGCTGACCATGGGGTCCTACGGGCTCGGGGTGTCGCGGCTGGTGGCCGTGATCGCCGAGCAGCACCACGACGAGCTGGGTCTGCGCTGGCCGTCGGCGATCTCGCCGTTCGACGTCCACCTGGTGATCGCGAACAAGGACGCGGACGCCCGCACCGGAGCCAGCACGCTGGCCGCCGACCTGGACCGGTTGGGCGTCGAGGTGCTGCTCGACGACCGTCAGGCATCCCCGGGGGTCAAGTTCAAGGACGCCGAATTGCTGGGCGTGCCATGGATTTTGGTGGTGGGCCGCGGCTGGGGCAACGGTGTGGTCGAGCTGCGCGACCGCTTCAGCGGACAGACGCGTGAGCTGGCCACCGGGCCGTCGCTCGCCACCGACGTCGCGGCCGCCCTGGCCGAATAACGACGAAAGGCATTGCGGCGCTAGTCGTTTCCGCCCGGGAAACTCGTCGTGATGGGCCAGGCACCCAGCACACGATTCCATCGTGCGGCCATCACCGCGCTTTGCGTCAATGCCGTCGCGGCGAACGCACGGTCGTCGGCCGTCTCGGCGTGCTCGATCACCACGCGCCAGGCCGACGCGCCATCGTTTTCCATCCGCGCGGCCAGGCGAGCCGCGTCCGCGGCGCTGCCCACCAGCAGGGGCAACTGGTAGCCGGGGGCGGCGACCGGCGCGTTGACCTTGCGGGCGGTCAACATCGCGATCACGTCGTCGCGGCGTTGGCGGTGCTGGGCCAGCGCTTCCACCACCAGGCCGTTCACGCTGGGCGGCGAGAGCGCCGAGACCATGCCGTAGCCGTAGATCGTCGAGTGCTCGATGGCCAGCGCGTCGCACAACGCCGCGTTGTCGGCGTCCTTGCCGGAGCTCATATCGAGGGGCCCCCCGGCACCAGGGCGACCGTGTACGACGCCGTGCAGGACGCGATGATCGAGGCCAACAACCCCGCCCGGTAGCCCGATTCACCCGCCACCAGGCGGCTGGCGCTGTCCGCCGATGCTCGCAGCGCGTTGATCACGTCGGACACCGGCGGCGGAGGCGGCGGGGGTCCCGCCGGTTCGGCCGCGCTCGAGCTTGGGCTGGGGCCCGTCGTCTCGCTTGTCGAGGAAGCGGTGATCTTGCCGGCGACGCGCGAGATCTCCGTGGACAAGGCGCGGGCATGGGCGGCGCGTTGACTCGCGACCACCGTCAGCGCGGCGGCGATCTGCGGTGGATTGCCGACGGCCGCCGCGGCGGCACCGGCCAGCGTGCTGTCCTTGCGGGCCTGGTCCAACGGCCCCAGCAGTTCTTCGACGGGCGGAGGCTTGGGCGGGGACTCGCCGCAGGCGGCCGTCACCACCCCGAGTGCGGCCAGAGCCGCGCCGCCGGCGAGCACACCCCGCCGGTTGACGACGGGATCTGCGCTAGACACAAACACATCCTGCCATCGGTGCGGAGGTGGGTACGAAGCCAGGACGCGATCGGGCCGTCAGACGCGATTCCTGGCGTATCGTTGATAGCTGGCTCTCGCGGAACGGCAGGCTTCGCGTTCCGCCAGGACACTGGAGCCGCCCGCAAGCCAACGGGGCGGCGACACCCTCCAGCTGACCGGACAACTCAAGATGAGGAGCTCGCCGTGACCACCGGGCTACCTTCCCAGACGCAGGTGATCGAGCTACTCGGTGACGAGTTCGCGCGCGCGGGTTATGAGATCGAAGACGTGGTCATCGACGCCCGGATGCGCCCGCCGCGGATCATGGTGATCGCCGACGGCGACAAAGCCCTCGACCTGGACACCATCGCGACGCTGTCGCGCTCGGCGTCGGCTTTGCTGGACGGCCTCGACGACGTCGGGGACCGCTATGTGCTGGAGGTCAGTTCGCCGGGGGTGGACCGCCCGCTGACCAGTGCAAAGCACTTCCGCCGCGCCCGCGCTCGCAAGGTCGACGTCACCCTCTCGGATGGGTCGCGGCTGACCGGTCGCGTCGGCGAGACGCACGATCACGCCGTCGCGCTGGTGGTCCGCGACGGCCGCGACTACCGGGTGCGCGATATCCCGCTCACCGATATCGCCAAAGCGGTTGTCCAGGTGGAGTTTTCGCCCCCAGCCCAAGCGGAGTTGGACCTGGCGGGCCGGGCCGACAGGACGGAGGCCGGAGCATGAACCGCGCCAGCGACGATGCAGAGCGTAGCGATGGGGAGGAGCGGCGCTGATGAACATCGACATGGCCGCCTTGCACGCCATTGAGGTGGATCGGGGCATCTCGGTCAACGAACTGCTCGAGACGATCAAGTCGGCGCTGCTGACCGCCTACCGGCACACCCAGGGCCATCAGAACGACGCGCGCATCGAGATCGACCGCAAGACCGGTGTCGTGTGCGTAATGGCCCGCGAGACCGATGAAGACGGCAACGTCATCAGTGAATGGGACGACACTCCCGAGGGTTTCGGCCGCATCGCCGCGACCACCGCGCGGCAGGTCATGCTGCAGCGGTTCCGGGACGCGGAAAACGAACGCACCTACGGCGAGTTCTCCACCCGGGAGGGCGAGATCGTCGCGGGCGTCATTCAGCGGGACAGCCGCGCCAACGCCCGCGGCCTGGTCGTGGTCCGGATGGGCACCGAGACCAAAGCCTCCGAGGGCGTGATCCCGGCCGCCGAACAGGTCCCCGGCGAAAGCTACGAGCACGGCAACCGAGTGCGCTGCTACGTGATCGGTGTGACCCGCGGCTCCCGGGAACCGTTGATCACGCTGTCCCGGACCCATCCCAATCTGGTGCGCAAGTTGTTCTCCCTGGAAGTCCCCGAGATCGCCGACGGGTCGGTCGAGATCGTGGCGGTCGCCCGGGAGGCGGGCCACCGCTCGAAGATCGCGGTGAAATCCAACGTTCCCGGCCTGAACGCCAAAGGGGCGTGCATCGGCCCGATGGGCCAGCGGGTCCGCAACGTCATGAGCGAGCTCTCCGGGGAGAAGATCGACATCATCGACTACGACGAAGATGCGGCCCGCTTCGTCGCCAACGCGTTGTCGCCGGCCAAGGTGGTCTCCGTGTCGATCATCGACCAAAACGCCCGCGCCGCCCGCGTCGTGGTGCCCGATTTCCAGCTGTCCCTGGCCATCGGCAAGGAGGGTCAGAACGCGCGGTTGGCTGCCCGGCTCACGGGGTGGCGCATCGACATCCGCGGCGATACGCCCGGTGTATCCGAGGCGCATTCAGCTGGTCACCCCGAACACGGTGCCACCCACGGGATGGCGCACGACCGTTAGCGGGGAGACCGGGCCGGGCGGCGGTGGGACGCCGGAGACTGGCCGGTAGCCTCGGGCGGTTCTGACCATCGAATAAGTGACGCTAGACTGAGCCGTGATCCAGCGTGAGCCTTCGGCCCCCGATACCGAAAGGGCGCACAAGCGTGTGGACGGACCAGTCCGGACGTGCGTCGGGTGCCGGAAGCGAGAGTTGGCCGTCGAACTGCTTCGCGTAGTGGCTGTGTCGGACGGGAACGGCGAAAATGCCGTGATCGTTGACATCAGGAGTAACCTGCCGGGGCGGGGTGCATGGCTGCATCCCGAACCCCAGTGCGTGCAACAGGCGATTCGGCGGCGGGCTTTCACCAAAGCGCTGCGCATCGCCGGTTCCCCGGACATGTCCGCGGTGGTCGAGCACCTAGAGTCCCTAGGCGCACCCGATCCTCTGGGCACGAACAGAAGAGGCAACAAAGAACATGAGCACACCGTGAAGTCCCGATGACAATGCGTCATAGCTAAACCCGAGGCGCGGCCCTACGACTGTCGCCTCATAGACAGGAGATGTAGTGGCAGGCAAGGCCCGCGTACACGAGTTGGCTAAGGAACTCGGTGTCACCAGCAAGGAAGTTCTCGCCCGGCTGAATGAACAGGGCGAATTCGTAAAGTCCGCCTCGTCAACGGTGGAGGCGCCGGTCGCTCGCCGACTGCGCGAATCCTTCGGAGGCGGCAAGCCGGCTCCCCAAAAGACCGCGGCCAAGGCGGCCGCCAAGGCTCCCGCCAAGGGACCGGACAATTCGCTCGACCAGGCCCTCGACAAGGCCATCGGCAACGGCGAAGCGACCGGCGCGCCCGCCGGCGGAGCGACGACCGCCGCCGCGCCGGCGTCCCCGGCCGAGGCGCCGGAGCGCCCCGGCCCGGTCCCCGGTCGCCCGTCGCCCGGACAGCCGGTTCCGCCCGCCCCCGGGCAGCCGACCGGCCAGCCCGGCGCTCACCCCGGCATGGCGCCGGGCCCGCGCCCCGGCCCGGCGCCGAAGCCCGGCGTCCGCACCCCGCGCGTCGGCAACAACCCGTTCTCTTCCGCGCAGCCCGTCGACCGGCCGATCCCGCGCCCGGTGCCCCGTCCCGGGGCGCCCCGGCCCGGCGCCCCGCGCCCCGGCGCTTCGCCCGGCAACATGCCGGCCCGGCCCGGTGCTCCCGCAGGGCAGGGCCGCCCGGCCCGGCCCGGTGCCCCGCGACCCGGCGGTGGCCGACCCGGCGGGCCCGGCGGTCGTGACGGTGGTGGTGGCGGCGGCAATTACCGCGGCGGTGGCGGCGGAGTCGGCGCCCCGCCCGGCGGTGGCGGCGGTTTCCGGGGTCGTCCCGGTGGTGGCGGCGGCGGTGGCCGACCCGGTCAGCGCGGTGGCGCCGCGGGCGCGTTCGGCCGTCCCGGTGGCGCGCCGCGGCGCGGCCGCAAGTCGAAGCGGGCGAAACGCGCCGAGTACGAGAACATGCAGGCGCCGGTCGTCGGTGGCGTGCGGTTGCCGCACGGCAACGGCGAGACCATCCGGCTGGCCCGCGGCGCATCGCTGAGCGACTTCGCCGACAAGATCAACGCCAACCCGGCGGCTCTGGTGCAGGCGCTGTTCAACCTCGGTGAGATGGTCACGGCCACCCAGTCGGTCGGCGACGAGACGCTCGAGCTGCTGGGCAGCGAGATGAACTACGTCGTCCAGGTCGTCAGCCCGGAGGACGAGGATCGCGAGTTGCTGGAATCCTTCGACCTGACCTACGGCGAGGACGAGGGCGGCGAGGAAGACCTGCAGACCCGGCCGCCGGTGGTGACCGTGATGGGTCACGTCGACCACGGTAAAACCCGGCTGCTGGACACCATCCGAAATGCCAGCGTGCGCGAGGCCGAGGCCGGCGGCATCACCCAGCACATCGGTGCCTACCAGGTCGGAGTCGACTTCGAGGGCAGCGAGCGGCTGATCACCTTCATCGACACCCCGGGTCACGAGGCGTTCACCGCCATGCGTGCCCGTGGTGCCAAGGCCACCGACATCGCGATCCTGGTGGTCGCCGCCGACGACGGCGTGATGCCGCAGACGGTGGAGGCCATCAACCACGCGCAGGCGGCCGACGTGCCGATCGTGGTCGCGGTCAACAAGATCGACAAGGAAGGTGCCGACCCGGCCAAGATTCGCGGCCAACTCACCGAATACGGTTTGGTGGCAGAGGATTTCGGTGGCGACACGATGTTCGTCGATATCTCGGCCAAGCAGGGCACCAACATCGAAGCGCTGGAGGAGGCGGTGCTGCTGACCGCCGATGCCGCTTTGGACCTGCGGGCGAACCCCGACATGGAGGCCCAGGGTGTGGCGATCGAGGCGCACCTGGACCGCGGTCGCGGACCGGTTGCCACCGTGCTGATCCAGCGCGGCACGCTGCGCGTCGGTGACTCTATCGTCGCCGGTGACGCCTACGGCCGTGTCCGGCGGATGGTCGACGAGCACGGCGAGGACGTTCACGAGGCGCTGCCGTCGCGGCCGGTCCAGGTCATCGGCTTCACGTCGGTGCCCGGAGCCGGTGACAACCTGCTGGTGGTCGACGAGGACCGGATCGCCCGCCAGATCGCCGACCGGCGCAGCGCCCGCAAGCGCAACGCCTTGGCCGCGCGGTCGCGCAAGCGGATCAGCCTGGACGATCTGGATGCCGCGCTGAAGGAAACCAGCCAGCTGAACCTGATCCTCAAGGGCGACAACGCCGGTACCGTCGAGGCGCTGGAAGAGGCCCTGATGGGAATCGAGATCGACGACGAGGTGGAGCTGCGCGTCATCGACCGCGGCGTCGGTGGCATCACCGAGACCAACGTCAACCTGGCGTCGGCGTCGGACGCGGTGATCATCGGCTTCAACGTGCGCGCCGAAGGGAAAGCGACGGAACTGGCCAACCGCGAAGGCGTCGAGATCCGCTACTACTCGGTGATCTACCAGGCGATCGACGACATCGAGAAGGCCCTGCGCGGCATGCTCAAGCCCATCTACGAGGAGAACCAGCTGGGGCGGGCCGAGATCCGCGCGATCTTCCGGTCCTCGAAGGTCGGTATCATCGCCGGCTGCATGATCAGCTCGGGCGTGGTGCGCCGCAACGCGAAGGCTCGGTTGCTGCGGGACAACATCGTGGTCACCGAGAACCTGACGATCACCTCGCTGCGTCGGGAGAAGGACGACGTGACCGAGGTCCGCGAGGGCTTCGAGTGCGGTATGACGCTGGGCTACTCCGACATCAAGGAAGGCGACATCATCGAGTCCTACGAGCTCGTCGAGAAGGCGCGCGCCTGATGGCCGACCCGGCCCGAGCGCGCCGACTGGCCAAACGCATCAACACGATCGTCGCCTCGGCGATCGAATTCGAGATCAAGGATCCCGGGCTGGACGGGGTGACCATCGTCGACACGAAGGTCACCGCCGACCTGCACGATGCGACGGTGTTCTACACCGTGATGGGCCGCACCCTGGACGACGAGCCGGACTACGCCGCGGCCGCGGCCGCACTGGAACGGGCCAAAGGCGTGCTGCGCACCATGGTGGGGGCGGGCACCGGCGTGCGCTTCACGCCGACCCTGACCTTCACCCGTGACACCACATTGGACACCGTGCAGCGGATGGACGAGTTGCTGGCGCGCGCCCGCGCCGCGGACGCCGACCTGGCGCGGGTCCGCTCGGGGGCCAAGCCGGCCGGGGAGGCCGACCCATACCGAGCCAGTGAGCCAAGCGACGTGTATGAGGACACCGGTGACGGCGACCGACGCGAAGACTGAGCTGTCCCGCGCCGCGGGAGCCGGGGCACGCGTCGACGTCCGCGGCGCGGTCGAATTGCTCTCCGGCGCAGCGACTGTCGCGGTCGTCGCCCATGTCCATCCCGATGCCGACACTATCGGCGCCGGGCTGGCGCTGGCTTTGGTGCTGGACAAGTGCGGCAAGCGCGTCGAGGTCGGTTTCGCCGAGCCGGCGACGCTGCCGGAATCGTTGGCCTCGCTGCCGGGCTGTCACTTGCTGGTCAGCCCCGACGCGATGCGGCGCGACGTCGATTTGGTTGTCACCGTTGACGTTCCGAGCCTCAAGCGGCTGGGCGCGTTGAGTGACCTGGCCGGTCCCGGTCGGGAGTTGCTGGTGATCGACCACCACGCCTCCAACGACATGTTCGGGACCGCCAACTTCGTTGACGTGTCGGCGGATTCGACCACGATGATGATTGCCGACATCCTCGACGCCTGGGACGAGCCGATCGACCCGGACGTCGCGCACTGCATTTACGCCGGGTTGACGACGGACACCGGGTCCTTCCGCTGGGCCACCGCCCGCGCCTTTCGACTGGGGGCCCGGCTGGTGGAGACCGGCGTCGACAATGCCGCGATCAGCCGAACGCTGATGGATAGCCATCCCTTCACCTGGCTGCCGCTGCTGTCGCGGGTGCTGGGCTCGGCGCACTTGCTGTCCGACGCGGTCGGCGGTCGTGGGCTGGTGTATGCCGTTGTCGAGCATCAGGATTGGATCAGTTCGCGGCCCGAGGAAGTCGAAAGCATCGTCGACATCGTGCGCACCACGCAGCAGGCCGAGGTGGCCGCGGTGTTCAAGGAAGTCGACCCGCAGCAGTGGTCGGTGTCGATGCGGGCCAAGGCCGACGTGGATCTGGCGGCGGTCGCGTCCGCGTTCGGCGGGGGCGGCCACCGGCTGGCCGCCGGCTATTCGACGAGCGGCCCGATCGACGACGCCGTGGCGTCGCTGCGCACCGCCCTGGACTAGTGGCGATCGCCAGCGCGGCGGAGCCGGGCGCTGGGGGTACCTCCCGCTTGCGGGGGACGGGTCGCCACCATCTGGACTAGAACGCCCAGCTGCCCGAGCGCTGCAGCACGAACCCGTGGTCTCCGCTGGTGGTGTCCAGGCACGCGACGAGGTTGTCGGCCCCGACGGCGCACGTGACGTTCAGGTGAGTCAACTTCTGGCCCACGCCCAACAACTTGCCGCTCGGCGGCAAGGCGGCGGGGTTGCCGTCGCATCCGCCGTAGGACATGCGGCTCAACTGGTAGCCGGGACCCTTGAACTCGGCCGAACCCACCAGGCAATCGCCCGGGTGCGGACGTCCGCCGAGTACGGGAACGTCGTCGATCCCGGGCATGTCACCCTTGCACTTGATGTCCTGTGACGGCTGCGGCGCCGGCGCCGGCCCGCCATAGAAGTCGCACACCAGGCTGTAGGGAGTGGAGAAACTGATCCGGGCCGGGGTGCTCGGACCGGTGCTGGTCACGTAGCCGTCCGCCGGGACGGGTGCGAAACCGTCCAGGTTGGGAAATCCCGGCGGTTGCGCGGCCGCGTGCGGTGCGGGCGCCGCGATCGCGGCCGCGAGCGTCATGACACCCGCGAGCACCCTCACCGTGACGTCGACGACCGCTCGCATCAGCTGATAGTAGGGGTTGGCCGCGACCGACGTGGGCCGACCGCCAATCAACGCACCTGGGCCCGCCCGCGCTGCAGCACCGCCTCGCGGTTGGCCGCGATGTCGTCGCCGCTGGTCCGGAACTGGCGGGCCGCCATCGCTTCGAGCCACAGCCCCCCGCTGGTCTGCGAATCGTCGATCCGGTGATAGGACGCCAGCAGTGCGCGCACCGCGCCCTGATTGTTGCCGACGATGGCCGCCGCGACCTGGCGGGCGGCACTCAACAGCTGGTCGTGCGGTACCACCTCGGTCACCAGCCCGGCGCGCAGCGCGTCGGAGGCGGACAGGTAGTCCCCGGTCATGCTCATGCGCCGGGCCAGGCCGATGCCCACCTTCTGCGGCAACCGCACGCTCAGCCCCCAGGTGGGCAACAGGCCCACGCGGGCATGGGTGTCGGCGAACCGGGCGTTCTCCGAGGCGATCAGGATGTCGCAGTACAGGGCCAGCTCCAGCCCGCCGGTCACCGCCGCGCCGTTGATCGCACCGATCACCGGCTTGCTCATCGGTGGCCACCGCGGGGAGATGTCCGGAAGCGCCGCCTGACCGCCCAACTCTTTGAGATCCAGTCCCGCGCAGAACACCGGGTCGGTTCCGGTGACGACGACGATGTCGACCTCGTCGTCGGTTTCCGCGTCGGCCAGGGCCCCGAAGAACCGATCCCGCAGCGCCGAAGACAGCGCGTTGCGGGACTGCGGCCGGTTGAGGGTCAGGGTGCGCACCCGCTCGTCGGTTTCGATCAGCAGGATGTCGTCGGTCATGAGATCACCGTAAAGGGTCGACGGGCGCGCCTATCGTGGAGGCTATGTGCCGGAACATCACTGAGCTGCGTGGGTTGCAACCGGCGGCCACCGCCGAGGAGATCGCGGCGGCGGCCCGCCAGTATGTGCGCAAGGTCAGCGGGGTCAGCCGCCCCACTCGTCTTCCTGAGGCCAGCGCCTCAGCCTTCGAGGCGGCGGTTGCCGAGGTCACGGAAACGACGACGCGGTTGTTGGCGGCGCTGCCCCCGCGGCGTCAGCCGCCCAAGACCGTCCCGCCGTTGCGCCGGCCCGAGGTGGTCGCCCGGCTGGCCGGGGCGCAATGACGCTCACCGCGACGATGCCCGCGCTCAAGGAGTGGAGCGCCGCCGTGCATGCCCTGCTGGACGGTCGCCAGCGGGTGCTGCTGCGCAAGGGCGGCATCGGGGAGAAGCGATTCGAGCTGGCCGCCCGCGAGTTCCTGCTGTTCCCGACGGTCGCGCACAGCCACGCCGAGCGCGTCCGGCCCGAGCATCGCGACCTGCTCGAGGCCGCGGCCGCCGACAGCACCGAGGGTCGGTTGGTGATCCGGGCGGCCGCGAAAGTCGTCGCCGCGGTTCCGGTTGACCGGCCCGACGGCCTCGCGGCGATCGAGGACCTGCACATCTGGACCGCCGAGTCGGTGCGCGCCGACCGGCTCGACTTCCGCCCCAAGCACAAGCTGGCCGTGCTGGTGGTGTCGGTGCACCCCCTCGCCGAGCCGGTGCAAGTCGTCCGAACGCCCGAGTACGGGGGCTGCAAAAGCTGGCTGGAGCTGCCGGTGCGGGCGCCATGGACGCCGCCGGTGTGCGAGGCCGACGCGCTAACCGAGACCGCCGCCCGCGTCCGGCGCGCCGTTGGCTGACAGGTCGAGCGGGCCGACTGGAGCAGCAGCCCGGGCGACCTTCAGAACTTGTAGTAAGGCGTGAGGTCGTTGGCCCGCTGCAGGTTGGTGGACATGCAGTCCACCTCGGGATTGGAGTAGACGGTCGAGTAGTAGAGCGCCTGCTGCAGCACGCCGTAGCCGGTCTTGAACACGACCATGCAGGAGTAATACCAGTAGCTGTTGTGATACGTCGGCTTGAGCACCCAGTACTGCGCGGCGCGGTGGCCTGCGATGGTGGTCTCGACGGCGTCGGGGGGCAGCGTCTCCTCATACGTGCGCCAGATGATCGGCTCGACGGCCAGCTGATAGTTACCCGCGTCGAAGTGGCAGCGCAGGCCATCTTCGTGCTCGGGCGGTGTGAACGCCAGCCCCAGGCGCTGCAGCGCATCGAACGGGATGTCCTCGCACGCGTCGAAGGGGCGGGGGTCGGTGGTCGCCACGATCGGGCTCTTCATGGTGGTTTCCATCGGCGCCGCGGTCGAGCGCAACTCGACGCGCCCCGCCGGCCCCGGCGTGGCGCCCTGCCACCCCACCGTGCCTGCTACGGCCGCTGCGACCAGGGCAGCGACCGCCCCGATCAGACGCACCTTGGCGAACACGACACCCCCTGACGGCTCGGCGCTCCTTGCCGGGAGTGTACAAGTCGCACCGGTACGGCCACGTTGAAACAAGAACACGTTGAAACAAGAACACGTTCTAGTGCGGCGAGCAAGGCCTGGCCCCACCCGGCCCAGGACCGCGAGTCATTAGGCTGGTTAATCGTGGCCGGTCACATCGCGGGGCAGGAATCGACCAATGGGGGGCAGCCCACGCTGTGGGCGGTCTCGGATCTGCATACCGGTCACCTCGGCAATAAGCCCGTCACCGAATCGCTGCACCCGTCCTCGCCCGGGGATTGGCTGATCGTCGCCGGCGACGTCGCCGAACGCACCGACGAGATCCGTTGGGCCCTTGACCTGCTGCGCAGGCGATTCGCCAAGGTGATCTGGGTTCCCGGCAATCACGAGCTGTGGACCACCACGCGCGATCCGATGCAGATCTTCGGCAAGGCCCGTTACGACTACCTGGTCAACATGTGCGACGAAATGGGCATCGTCACGCCCGAACATCCCTTCCCGGTGTGGACCGAGCGCGGCGGCCCGGCAACGATCGTGCCGATGTTCCTGCTCTACGACTACAGCTTCCTGCCCGAGGAAGCCACCAGCAAAGCCGAGGGCTTGACCATCGCCCGGGAGCGCAACGTGGTGGCCACCGACGAATTCCTGCTGTCCTCGGAGCCGTATCCCACCCGCGAGGCCTGGTGCCAGGAGCGGCTCGCCGCCACGCGGGCCCGGCTCGAGCAACTCGACTGGATGACGCCGACCGTCCTGGTGAACCATTTCCCGCTGGTCCGGGAGCCCTGCGACGCGCTGTTCTACCCGGAGTTCTCGTTGTGGTGCGGAACCACCAAGACCGCCGACTGGCACACCCGCTACAACGCCGTCTGCTCCGTCTACGGTCACCTGCACATCCCCCGCACCACCTGGTACGACGACGTGCGCTTCGAGGAAGTGTCGGTGGGCTACCCGCGGGAGTGGCGCCGTCGCAAGCCGCACAGCTGGCTGCGCCAGGTGTTGCCCGATCCGCAATACGCGCCGGGATACCTCAACGACTTCGGCGGGCACTTCGAGATCACTCCCGAGATGCGGCAACAGGCCGCCCAGTTCCGGGAACGGTTGCGGCAGCGGCAATCACGATGACGGGGGACACGCTGGTTTCCTCGGTGCTGCCGGGGTCGGACTCGCTGGCGTACTCGGAGTTGTATTCCGATCCGCCCGGTCTCACCCCGCTGCCCGAAGAGGAGCCGCTGATCGCCAGGTCGGTGGCCAAGCGGCGCAACGAGTTCGTCACCGTCCGGCATTGCGCCCGGATCGCGTTGGGCCGGCTCGGCCTGCCGCCGGTGCCGATCCTCAAGGGCGAGAAGGGCGAACCCTGCTGGCCCGACGGCGTCGTCGGCAGCCTCACCCATTGCACGGGCTATCGGGGTGCGGTGGTGGGGCGCACCGAAGCGGTGCGCTCGGTGGGCATCGACGCCGAACCGCACGACGTGTTGCCCGACGGCGTGCTGAACGCGATCAGCCTGCCCGAGGAGCGACACGAGATGGCGTCGTTGCCCGAGGGACTGCATTGGGACCGGATCCTGTTCTGCGCCAAGGAAGCAACGTATAAGGCCTGGTTCCCGTTGACCAAGCGCTGGCTGGGTTTCGAGGACGCCCACGTCGTGTTCGACCTCGACCCGCCCGACGGGGGGACCACCGGGGTGTTCGTGTCGAAGATCCTGATCGACGGGCAGGCCCTCGATGGCCCACCGCTGACCGCGCTGAGGGGCCGGTGGTCGGTCGAGCGGGAACTGGTGCTGACCGCCATCGTGCTATGAGCTCAAGCCCGAGCGGCCCGGGCCCTGGTCCAGGTTTGGTCGTCGTCGACAAGCCGGCCGGGATGACCAGTCACGACGTGGTGGGGCGCTGCCGCCGCATCTTCGCCACCCGCCGGGTGGGGCACGCGGGGACGCTGGACCCGATGGCCACCGGGGTGCTGGTGATCGGCGTCGGCCGGGCCACCAAGATCCTGGGACTGTTGACTGCAGCCTCCAAGTCGTATGCCGCCACCATCCGGCTCGGCCAGACCACGTCCACCGAGGACGCCGAAGGGGAAGTACTGCAAAATGTTTCGGCCGCACACCTGACGCCCGAGGCGATCGCCGCCGCAGTCGCCGGTCTGCGCGGCGACATCGAGCAGGTGCCGTCGGCGGTCAGCGCCATCAAGGTGGACGGCCGGCGCGCCTATCGGCTGGTTCGCGAGGGCCGGGCCGTCGAACTCGAGGCCCGGCCGGTGCGCGTCGACCGGTTCGAGGTGTCCGACGTTCGATCCGACGGTCAGTTCGTCGATGTCGACGTCCAGGTCGACTGCTCGTCGGGAACCTACGTTCGCGCGCTGGCCCGCGACGTCGGCGTCGCGCTCGGCGTGGGCGGGCATCTGACGGCGCTGCGGCGCACCCGTGTCGGCCGCTTCGCGCTGGAGCAGGCCCGCTCGCTCGACGAACTGGCCGAGCGGCCCGCCCTTTCCCTGAGCCTCGACGAGGCCTGCCTGCTGATGTTTTCGCGCCGCGACCTGACCGCCCAGGAGGCCGAGGCGACGGCCAACGGGCGGCCGCTTTCGCCGGCCGGGATCGACGGCGTCTACGCCGCCTGCGATGCCGACGGCCGGGTGATCGCGCTGCTGCGCGATGAGGGCTCGCGCACCAAGTCGGTGGTTGTGATCCGCCCGGCGACGCTCGAGGAATAGGCTGGGGCGCGGATCTCCTCAAGCCTGTCGAAGAAGGGGCGCGCTATGTCCAACAACGTTTACGTCGTCGGCGTCGGCATGACGAAATTCGAGAAACCGGGCCGGCGGGAGGGCTGGGACTACCCCGACATGGCGCGCGAGTCCGGAACCAACGCGCTGACCGACGCGGGGATCGACTACCGCGAGGTGCAGCAGGGCTACGTCGGCTACGTCGCCGGCGATTCGACGTCCGGGCAGCGGGCGCTCTACGAGCTGGGCATGACCGGCATTCCGATCGTCAACGTCAACAACAACTGCTCGACCGGTTCGACCGCGCTTTTCCTGGCGGCCCAGGCCATCCGCGGCGGAATCGTCGACTGCGCCATCGCGCTCGGATTCGAGAAGATGCAACCCGGCTCGCTGAGCGGGGGCGCCCAGGACCGCGAATCGCCGATGGGCAAACACGTCAAGGCGATGGCCGAGCTCGACGAGTTCGCGATGCCCGTCGCGCCCTGGATGTTCGGCGCCGCCGGGCGTGAGCACATGCGGCAATACGGCACCACCGCTGAGCATTTCGCCAAGATCGGCTACAAGAATCACAAGCACTCGGTGAACAACCCGTTCGCGCAGTTCCAGGAGTCCTACACGCTCGACGACATCCTGGCGGCGCGGATGATCTCCGACCCGCTCACCAAGCTGCAGTGCTCGCCGACGTCCGACGGTTCCGGCGCGGCGATCCTGGCCTCGGAGGGCTTCGTCGACAGCCACGGGCTGGCCGGCCAGGCGGTGGAGATCGTCGGTCAGGCCATGACGACCGACTTCGCGTCGACCTTCGACGGAACCGCCAAGAACCTGATCGGCCACGACATGAATGTTCAAGCGGCACAACAGGTCTACGATCAGTCCGGCCTGGGCCCCGAAGACTTTCAGGTGATCGAGCTGCACGACTGCTTCTCGGCCAACGAGCTGCTGTTGTACGAGGCGCTGGGGCTGTGCGGCCCGGGTGAGGCGCCCAAGCTGATCGACAACGGCGACACGACCTACGGCGGCCGCTGGGTGGTCAACCCGTCGGGCGGCCTGATCTCGAAGGGCCATCCGCTGGGCGCGACCGGGCTGGCGCAGTGCGCCGAGCTGACGTGGCAGCTGCGGGGATCCGCCGACAAGCGTCAGGTCGAGGGCGTCAGCGCCGCACTGCAACACAACATCGGGCTGGGCGGGGCGGCCGTCGTCACCGCTTACCGGCGCGCCGAAAGCTGAACCGTGATCGAGTGGTCCGACACCGACCTGATGGTTCGGGATGCGGTTCGTCAGTTCATCGACAAGGAGATCCGGCCGCATCTCGACGAACTGGAAACGGGCGCGCTGTCGCCCTATCCGATCGCCCGAAAGCTGTTCAGCCAATTCGGTCTTGACGCGATGGCCGCCGAATCGGTCAAGTCGATGCTGGAGCGCGAGCGCGCCAGGGAAGCGGGCGAGGCGCCCGACGAAAAGCCGGATGATGCAGGAGGTTTCGGCGGCGGCGCCCAGGCGTCGATGCTGGCGGTCCTGGTGTCCGAACTGGCCCGGGTGAGCATCGGGTTGCTGAGCACCGCGTCGGTGAGCATCGGCCTGGGCGCGGCGACCATCATGAGCCGCGGCACGCTGGCCCAGAAGGAACGCTGGCTGCTCGACCTGATGACCTTGAAAAGGATTGCGGCGTGGGCCATCACCGAGCCGGACTCCGGCTCGGACGCGTTCGGCGGCATGAAGACCTCGGTCAAGCGCGACGGCGAGGACTACCTCCTCAACGGGCAGAAGACGTTCATCACCAACGGGCCCTGCGCCGACGTGCTGGTGGTCTACGCCAAGCTCGACGACGGCTCACCCCTGGACAAGCAGGACAAGCGGCACCGGCCCGTGTTGGTGTTCGTCCTCGACTCCGGCATGCCGGGCCTGACGCAGGGCAAGCCGTTCAAGAAGATGGGCATGATGTCCTCGCCGACGGGCGAATTGTTCTTCGACAACGTGCGGCTGGGTCGTGACCGGCTGCTGGGGGAGAGCGAGCAGCACGCCGGCGGTGACGGCCGCGACAGCGCGCGCGACAATTTCGCCGCCGAGCGGATCGGGATCGCGATGATGGCGCTGGGCATCATCAACGAGTGCCACCGGCTGTGCGTCGATTACGCCAAGACGCGCACGCTGTGGGGCCAGAACATCGGGCAGTTCCAGCTGATCCAGCTCAAGCTGGCCAAGATGGAGATCGCCCGGATGAACGTGCAGAACATGGTGTTTCACACCATCGAGCGGCAACAGGCGGGCAAACCGCTGACGCTGGCCGAGGCGTCGGCGATCAAGCTGTACTCGTCGGAGGCGGCCACCGACGTCGCGATGGAGGCCGTTCAGCTGTTCGGCGGCAACGGCTATATGGCCGAGTACCGGGTGGAACAGCTGGCCCGCGACGCGAAGTCGTTGATGATCTACGCCGGCAGCAACGAGGTTCAGGTCACCCACATCGCCAAGGGGCTGTTGACGGGTTAGCCCACCACCCAGATCGCCCGCGCGGCCGGGCTGCCCAGGTCGACCGTCGTCTGCACGCCGTCGCCGGATTCGATCGCCACCGAGATCATGCCGGCGAACTCCCGACGGGTCAGCACGCGCAGCCGCGAGTCGAGGTTGATGCCGACGTCGGCGAAATAGCGCAGCATCTCCGGGTCGGCGTCGGAGATGCGGGCGATCGTCCCGGTGTCTTCTTCGTCGCACGCCCAGAGCTGGCGCGCCGGCGGGGTGGGCACCTGCCCGTCCGAGGCCGGGATCGGGTCGCCGTGCGGGTCGCGTTGCGGGAACCCCAGCTTGGCGTCGATGCGGGCCACCAGCCGATCCGACACCGCGTGTTCGAGCACCTCGGCCTCGTCGTGCACCTCGTCCCAGCCGTAGCCGAGCTCGTTGACCAGGAACGTCTCCAACAGCCGATGCCGGCGCACCATCGCCAGCGCCGCCCGCCGGCCCGCCTCGGTGAGGGTCACGGCGCCGTACTTCTCGTGGTCCACCAAGCCCTGCTCGGCGAGTTTGCGGATCGACTCCGACGCCGTGCTGGCCGACACCCCGATCTTCTCGGCCAGCATCTTGGTGCTGACCTTTTGCGGCGCGTCCTTGGGGGACCACTCCTGGGCATTCCAGATGACCTTGAGGTAGTCCTGGCCGACCGCGGTGAGACCGCCATGCTCTTCGTCAGCCCTCACAACGACAAAGTTTAGGCAACCCAAGCCTGATCGTGTGCTCCTCGACACCCTCCCGCCCCGCGGATCTCCCGACTGACGCCTCGGCGCCGTAGGCTTGCGGTCGTGCAGCGGTGGCGCGGCCAAGACGAGATCCCCACGGACTGGGGCAGATGCGTGCTCACCATCGGGGTGTTCGACGGTGTGCACCGGGGCCACGCCGAACTGATCGCGCATGCGGTGAAGGCCGGCCGCGCCCGCAACGTGCCGACCGTGTTGATGACCTTCGACCCGCACCCGATGGAAGTGGTCTATCCGGGCAGCCATCCGGCGCAGCTGACGACGCTGACGCGGCGCGCCGAGCTGGTCGAGGAGATGGGCATCGACGTGTTTCTGGTGATGCCGTTCACCAGCGATTTCATGAAGCTGACGCCGGAGCGCTACGTCCACGAGCTGCTGGTGGAGCACCTGCACGTGGTGGAGGTCGTGGTGGGGGAGAACTTCACCTTCGGCAAGAAGGCGGCCGGCAACGTGGACACCCTGCGGCGCGCCGGGGAGCGGTTCGGGTTTGCGGTGGAGGCCATGTCACTGCTGTCCGAACACCACAGCAACGAGACGGTGACGTTCTCGTCCACCTACATCCGGTCCTGCGTCGACGCCGGGGACGTGGTGGCGGCCACCGACGCGCTGGGCCGCCCGCACCGCGTCGAGGGCGTGGTGGTCCGGGGCGAGGGGCGCGGCATGGAGCTGGGATTCCCCACCGCCAACGTGGCGCCGCCGATGTATTCGGCCATCCCGGCCGACGGGGTGTACGCCGCATGGTTCACCGTCCTCGGGCACGGGCCGGTGACCGGCACCGTCATCCCGGGTGAGCGCTACCAGGCGGCGGTGTCCGTCGGCACCAACCCGACCTTCTCGGGTCGCACCCGCACCGTCGAGGCTTTCGTCCTGGACACCGATGCCGACCTCTATGGGCAGCATGTCGCGCTGGACTTCGTCGCGCGAATCCGCGGGCAGCACAGGTTCGACTCGGTGAAAGACCTGATCGACGCGATGGGCAAGGACACCGACCGGGCGCGCGACCTGCTGGCGGACTGACCGCGTTCGACCGCGTTTGCCGATTCGGGCGAGGCGGGCCCGGCTGCTAAACTGCCGGACGACATCGGCGCGTGCTGCGGTTCGCGGTGGCCGCGCCTTGATTGAAGAATTTTCGCGGACCTATTGATGGAGATGTTTTCGTGGCGCTGACCGCCGAACAGAAAAAAGAAATCCTGGGCACCTACGGCCTGCACGACACCGATACCGGTTCACCGGAGGCGCAGGTCGCGCTGCTGACCAAGCGGATCGCCGACCTGACCGAGCACCTGAAGGTGCACAAGCACGATCACCACTCCCGGCGGGGCCTGCTCCTGCTGGTCGGGCGGCGGCGCAGGCTGCTCAAGTATGTCGCCCAGATCGACGTGGCGCGGTACCGCTCGCTGGTCGAGCGGCTGGGTCTGCGCCGCTGACACCCGGAAACCGCCAACCTCCGGCCCTGCTGGCGGGCTAAGTCCGCCGGTGTAGAGTGGGAGCGTTCTGGGCCGCTTCGGCCCGAGCAACGGTGCGGCCACGCAGATCCGTGTGTGCCGTTCCAGCGTGTCACTGTGCACGTCACAAGGGAGCAGCCCAGTCTGTATCGGGCGGTCTTCGGTAGTGGCTGCCGGGCTCTCCGGATCTGGGGCAGGTCGGCCGCTTCGATCGACGGCCGTAGCCGCATTCAGACCTTGCTCTTCAGGGTTGCTCTCGGGTTGCTTGCGCGTGACGCCGCGAAAAAGCCAAATACCAGAGAGGCCGTACGGACACCTATGTCTGTCGCTGAAATTGAACAAGGCGTGTTCGAGGCAACCGCCACTATCGACAACGGGAGCTTCGGCACCCGCACCATCCGTTTTGAGACCGGCCGGTTGGCCCAACAGGCCGCCGGGGCCGTCGTCGCCTACCTCGACGACGAGAACATGCTGCTGTCGGCGACCACCGCCAGCAAGCACCCGAAGGAGCACTTCGACTTCTTCCCGCTGACCATCGACGTCGAGGAGCGGATGTATGCCGCCGGCCGCATCCCCGGGTCGTTCTTCCGTCGCGAGGGCCGGCCCTCCACCGACGCGATCCTGACCTGCCGGCTGATCGACCGCCCGCTGCGCCCGTCGTTCGTCGCCGGGCTGCGCAACGAGATCCAGGTCGTGGTCACGATCATGAGCCTGGACCCCAACGACCTGTACGACGTGCTGGCCATCAACGCCGCGTCGGCGTCCACCCAGATCTCCGGCCTGCCGTTCTCCGGCCCCATCGGGGGTGTGCGGGTGGCGCTGATCGACGGCACCTGGGTCGCCTTTCCCACGGTCGAGCAGCTCGAGCGGGCCGTGTTCGACATGGTGGTGGCCGGCCGGAAGGTCGACGGGGACGTCGCCATCATGATGGTCGAGGCCGAGGCCACCGGAAAGGTCATCGAGCTGGTGGAAGGCGGCGCCCAGGCGCCGACGGAAACCGTTGTCGCCGAAGGCCTGGAGGCGGCCAAGCCCTTCATCGCCGCGCTGTGCACCGCCCAGCAGGAGCTGGCCGACGCCGCCGCCAAGCCGACCGGCGAGTACCCGGTGTTCCCCGAGTACGGCGAGGACGTCTACTACTCGGTGGCCTCGGTGGCCACCGACGAGCTGGCCGCCGCGCTCACCATCGGCGGCAAGGCCGAGCGCGACCAGCGCACAGACGAGCTGAAGGCCGAGGTGGCAGCGCGGCTCGCCGAGACCTACGAGGGCCGGGAGAAGGAGGTCAGCGCCGCGTTCCGCTCGCTGACCAAGAAGCTGGTCCGCCAGCGCATCCTGACCGACCACTTCCGCATCGACGGCCGGGGCATCACCGATATCCGCGCCCTGAGCGCCGAGGTCGCCGTGGTGCCGCGGGCGCACGGCAGCGCGCTGTTCGAGCGTGGGGAAACCCAGATCCTGGGCGTGACCACGCTCGACATGGTCAAGATGGCCCAGCAGATCGACTCGCTCGGGCCGGAAACGTCCAAGCGGTACATGCATCACTACAACTTCCCGCCGTACTCCACCGGCGAAACCGGCCGGGTCGGCTCGCCCAAGCGGCGTGAGATCGGGCACGGCGCGCTCGCCGAGCGGGCCCTGATCCCGGTGCTGCCCAGCGTCGAGGAATTCCCCTACGCCATCCGACAGGTGTCGGAAGCCTTGGGCTCCAACGGCTCGACGTCGATGGGCTCGGTCTGCGCATCCACGCTGTCGCTCCTCAATGCCGGGGTGCCGCTCAAGGCGCCGGTCGCCGGCATCGCGATGGGTCTGGTCTCCGACGACGTCGAGGTGGACGGCAAGACCGAGCGCCGCTTCGTCACGTTGACCGACATCCTGGGCGCCGAGGACGCGTTCGGCGACATGGACTTCAAGTGCGCCGGCACCAAGGACTTCGTCACCGCGCTGCAGCTGGACACCAAGCTCGACGGGATCCCCTCAAAGGTGCTCGCGGGCGCACTGTCCCAGGCCAAGGATGCCCGGCTGACCATCCTCGAAGTCATGGCCGAGGCCATCGACGCGCCCGACGAGATGAGCCCGTATGCGCCGCGGGTGACCACCATCAAGGTCCCGGTGGACAAGATCGGTGAGGTCATCGGGCCCAAGGGCAAGGTGATCAACGCCATCACCGAGGAGACCGGCGCGCAGATCTCCATCGAGGACGACGGCACGGTGTTCGTCGGCGCCATCGACGGGCCGTCGGCGCAGGCCGCCATCGACCGGATCAACGCCATCGCCAACCCGCAGCTGCCAACCGTGGGCGAGCGGTTCCTCGGAACGGTGGTCAAGACAACCGATTTCGGCGCGTTCGTGTCGCTGCTTCCCGGCCGTGACGGCCTGGTGCACATCTCGAAGCTCGGCAGGGGTAAGCGCATCGCGAAGGTCGAGGACGTGGTCAACGTCGGCGACAAACTGCGGGTCGAGATAGCCGATATCGACAAGCGCGGCAAGATCTCTCTCGTCTTGGTCGAGGAAGACAGCGCTGCCCCGGCTGATGCTCCGGCGGTCGCGCCTGCCGATGCCGCGACCGCCAGCAGCTGACGTACCCCGGCCGCGTCCGACTCGTGCGGGCGCCCTGCGCCGGGGTAAGCAGATCGCCGAGGCGGAACCGGACCGCCAATCCGCACTGCGCCGCAGCACGCTTCCGGGTGGCCTGCGGATCGTCACCGAGTACCTGCCGTCGGTGCGCTCGGCGTCCATCGGGGTCTGGGTGGGCGTCGGGTCGCGCGACGAGGGTGCCACCGTGGCGGGCGCGGCGCACTTCCTCGAGCATCTGCTGTTCAAGTCGACCCCCACCCGCAGCGCCGTGGACATCGCGCAGGCGATGGACGCCGTCGGTGGGGAGCTGAACGCCTTCACCGCCAAGGAGCACACCTGCTACTACGCGCACGTGCTGGACAGCGACCTGGAGCTGGCCGTCGACCTGGTCGCCGATGTGGTGCTCAACGGTCGCTGCGCCGCCGAAGACGTCGAGCTGGAACGCGACGTGGTGCTCGAAGAGATCGCGATGCGCGACGACGACCCCGAGGACGCGCTGGGGGACATGTTCCTGGGCGCGATGTTCGGTGACCACCCGGTGGGCCGCCCGGTGATCGGCACCGCGCACTCGGTGTCGTCGATGACGCGGACCCAGCTGCACTCGTTTCACGTGCGGCGCTACACGCCGGAACGCATGGTGGTCGCGGTGGCCGGCAATGTCGAGCACGACGAGGTGGTCGCGCTGGTGCGCGATCACTTCGGGCCGCACCTGGTCCGCGGCCGCCGCCCCATCGCCCCGCGCAAGGGTGCCGGACGGGTGACCGGACGCCCCGGTTTCGTCCTGGGCAATCGGGACGCCGAGCAGACCCACGTCTCGCTGGGCGTGCGCACCCCCGGGCGTAGCTGGCGGCATCGCTGGGCGCTGGCCGTGTTGCACAGCGCGCTGGGCGGGGGCCTGAGTTCCCGGCTCTTCCAAGAGGTCCGCGAGTTGCGTGGGCTGGCCTACTCGGTCTACTCGACGGTGGACATCTTTGCCGACAGTGGCGCGCTGTCCGTCTATGCCGCGTGCCAGCCCGAGCGGTTCGCCGAGGTGATGCAGGTGACGAACGGGGTCCTCGAATCGGTGGCCCGCGACGGCATCACCGAGGCGGAGTGCCGCATCGCCAAGGGGTCGTTGCGCGGCGGGCTCGTCCTCGGCCTGGAGGATTCCAGCTCCCGGATGAGCCGTTTGGGCCGCAACGAACTCAACTATGGCGAGCACCGCAGCATCGAGCACACCCTGCGGCAGATCGACCAAGTGAC
The DNA here is from genome assembly GCA_963820045.1 of uncultured Actinomycetota bacterium. Lineage (GTDB taxonomy): Bacteria > Actinomycetota > Actinomycetes > Mycobacteriales > Mycobacteriaceae > Mycobacterium. The sequence continues at coordinate 433,666 of CAWFYN010000002.1, read as the reverse complement.
CGTCGGGGAAGTCAACGCGGTGGCCCGCCGGCTGCTGACCCAGCCTTACGGCGCCGCCATCCTCGGCCCCTATACCTCGAAACGGTCACTGCCCCAACAACTTCGGGCGATGGTAAGTTAGCTCCGTGGTACTGGGCTTTTGGGACATCATGGTGCCCATCGTGGGTGCGCCGATGGCAGGCGGACCCGGCACGCCCGAACTGGCCGCGGCGGTGTCCAACGCGGGTGGGCTCGGCTTCGTCCCCGGCGGCCACCAGAGTGCGGAGCGGTTCGCCGAGGACATCGCCGCCGCGCGCGCCGCCACCACCGGCCCGCTGGGCGTCAACCTGTTCGTTCCCCAACCCAGCGTGGCCGACTGGGTGGCACTGGACTATTACGCCGAAGAACTCGAGGAGATCGCCGACTACTACCAGGTCGAGGTCGGCCACCCGCATTACGGTGACGACGACGACTGGGAGCGCAAGCTCGAGGTGGTGGCCGACGTGCGGCCCGAACTGGTGTCGTTCACCTTCGGAGTCCCGCCGCCCGACGTCATCCGGCGGATGGGGGCGCAGGGCCTGCTGGTGATGGTCACGGTGACGTCGGCGTACGAGGCCGGGGTGGCCGTCGCCGCCGGCGCGGACAGCCTGATCGTCCAGGGCCCGGACGCGGGCGGGCACCGCGGCACGTTCGCGCCCGATATGGAGCCCAGCAGCGAGTCGCTGCACCACCTGATTCCCCGCATCCGCAACGCCCACGACGTGCCACTCGTCGCGGCCGGCGGCCTGGGTAATGCCCGGGACGTCGCCGCCGTGCTGCACCGGGGCGCGGTGGCCGCTCAGGTCGGCACCGCGCTGCTGCTCAGCGACGAAGCGGGCACCAGTACCGCGCACCGCACCGCCCTGAAGAATCCGGTGTTCGGCACCACCGTGGTCACCCGCGCCTTCTCGGGCCGCTACGCGCGCGGCCTGGAGAACAACTTCACCCGCCTGCTCGACAACGTGGCGCCCCTGGGCTACCCGGAGGTCAACCAGATGACCTCTCCGATCCGGGAGGCGGCGGCCGCCATGGAGGACCCGAACGGGATACCGCTGTGGGCCGGAACGTCGTTCAAACAGGCCCAACCCGGGCCGGTGGCCGACATCATCGCCAGCCTGGTGGAGGCCGACTAGGCCAGGACGCTCGCCGGATCGGTGAACGGCAGCCCCAGAGCGGCGGCCACCCGTTCGGACAGCAGCGTGCCATCGTGCGTCGAAAGGCCTTTCGCCAGAGCGGGATCCGACCGGCACGCCGCCTGCCAGCCGCCGTCGGCCAGTGCGAGCACGTACGGCATCGTCGCGTTGGTCAGCGCCACGGTCGAAGTCTTGGGCACCGCGCTGGGCATGTTCGCCACGCAGTAGAACTGCGTGTCATGCACGGCGAACGTCGGGTCATCGTGCGTGGTCGGCCGGGAATCCTCGAAGCAGCCGCCCTGGTCGATGGAGATATCCACCAGCACCGCGCCCGGTTTCATCTGCGCGACAAGCGAATTCGAAACCAGCTGAGGGGCTTTGGCGCCGGGCAGCAGGACCGCCCCGATCAGTAGGTCGGCCCGCGTGACGGTGCCCTCCAGCTCGTACGACGACGAGTAGCGCGTGCGGACCTGGCCGCCGAACTCGGCGTCAAGCAGCCGAAGCTTGCTGATGTTGAGGTCGAGGACCGTCACGCTCCCGCCCATGCCGCACGCGACCCGGGCGGCGTTATAGCCGGCCGTACCGGCGCCGATCACCACGACGTCGGCGGGTTTGACGCCCGGAACCCCGCCCATCAGCACACCGCGCCCGCCGTGGGACCGCATCAGATGATAGGCGCCCACCTGCGCCGAGAGCCGACCGGCGACCTCGCTCATCGGCGCCAACAACGGGAGGGTGCCGTCGGCGGTCTGCACGGTCTCATAAGCGATTGACGTTGTGCGGGCGGCCAATAGCGCTTCGGTGCAGGCGCGAGAGGCGGCCAGGTGCAGATAGGTGAACAACACCTGATGCTGCCGCAGGAGGCCGTATTCGGTGGGGATCGGCTCCTTCACCTTCAGCAGCAGGTCGGCTTCGGCCCACACATGTTCGGCCGAAACGGCCAACTGGGCGCCCGCAGCCTTGAACTCCTCGTCGGGGATGGACGACCCTTCCCCGGCACCGGCCTGGACGAACACCTCGTGGCCGCGGCGGGTCAGTTCGGCGACGCCGGCGGGCGTGATGGCCACCCTGAACTCGTTGGCCTTGGTCTCGGTCGGTACGCCGACTCGCATGGTTGCCCCTTGCTGTGGAAGGTCGCCCTCAAGTGTGGAGAAAGTTCGGATGGGCCGCAATCGAGGTGAAACCGCGCGCGTGCTGGCTATGATCGCCGAATGACTGACCCGTGCGTGACGGCCAGCGTGCAGGTCGACGCCCGCCCCGAGGTGGTGTACCGGCTCATCACCGACCTGCCCACGCTGGCCTCGTTCGCCGAGGAGGCGGTGGCAATGGAGTGGCGCAAGGGCGATGCGGCGCGCCCCGGGGCGGTGTTCACCGGGCACAACGAAAGCGCCAAGCGCCGCTGGCGCACCAAGTGCACGGTCACCGACGCGGAACCGGGTCGCCTCTTCGCGTTCGACGTGCGGCACTCCATGGTCCCGATCTCGCGCTGGCAATACGACATCGCGGCGGCCGAAGGCGGTTGCCGGGTCACCGAAAGCACCTGGGACCGCAGGCCCGGCTGGTTCCGCAAGATCGCCGGCAGGGCCACCGGTGTCCCAGATCGGGTGGCCGCCAACACCGAACACATCCGGCTCACCTTGCAGCGCCTCAAGCAGCGCGCCGAGTCCGAGTAGCCGGCGACCATGCGACGCGACCCCGCTGTAGCCGTCGTCGGAGCAGGCATGTCGGGGCTGTGCGTCACAATTGCGTTGCTGCGCAGCGGGATAACCGATGTCACCATCTACGAGAAGGCCGAAGAGGTGGGCGGGACCTGGCGCGAAAACACCTATCCCGGCCTGGTCTGTGACATACCGTCGCGGGTCTACCAGTACACGTTTGCCCGAAACCCCAACTGGTCGCACCTCTTCTCACCCGGAGGCGAGATCCAGGACTATTTCCGCGGCGTCGCCGACCGCTTCGGGCTGCGCGACCGCATCCGATTCGGCACCGAAATCGTCGGCGCGCGATTCGAGGACGACCGCTGGCGGCTGCGCACGGATACCGGCACGGAGTCGACCGTCGACTTCCTGATCTGCGCCACCGGCGTGCTGCATCACCCGCGCCTGCCGTCGATCCCCAGCCTGAACGACTTCGGCGGACACGCTTTTCACTCGGCGCGGTGGGATCATTCCGTCGAGCTGCGCGGTCGGCGGATCGCCATCATCGGCAACGGGTCGACGGGAGTGCAGCTCGTGTGCGGCCTGACCGGGGTGGCGGAGGCGGTGATGCTCTTCCAGCGCACCGCCCAGTGGGTGCTGCGGCTGCCCAACCCCCGGTACAGCAGGCTCACCAACATCACCCACAACAGGTTCGGCTGGCTCGACCGGATGGCCTACCGGTGCTACAGCTTCGGTTTCGACCTCTTCGCCGCCGGGCTCACCAAGCCGGGCTTGCGCCGAAAGATCATGGGAGCGCTGTGCCGCGCCAGCCTGCGCGAGGTTCGCGACCCCCGGTTGCGCCGGGCCCTGACCCCCGACTACACGCCGATGTGCAAACGGCTGGTGATGTCGAATGGCTTCTACCGCGCCGTCCAGCGCGACGACGTCGAACTGGTCACCGCCGCTATCGACCACGTGGAACGGCGCGGCATCGTGACCGACGACGGCGTCCTGCACGAGGCGGACATCATCGTGCTGGCCACCGGATTCGACACCCACGCCTTCTTCCGGCCCATGCGGCTGATCGGCCGCGACGGGATCGACGCCGACGAGGTGTGGCGCGACGGTCCGCGGGCCTATCAGACCGTGGCGCTGCCGGGCTTTCCCAATTTCTTCATGATGCTGGGGCCGCACAGCCCGGTCGGCAACCTCGCGCTGACGACCGTCGCCGAATCGCAGGCAGACCACATCCTGCGGTGGATTCGACGCTGGCGGCGTGGCGAATTCGACACGGTGGAGCCGACCGGGCCGGCGACCGAGAATTTCAACGCCAAGCTGCGTGCCGCGATGCCGGACACGGTGTGGACCACCGGTTGTGACAGCTGGTACCTGAACAAGGACGGCGTGCCCGAGGTGTGGCCCTTCACGCCGGGCGAACATCGCGCCATGCTGGCGAACGTCGATCTCGGACAGTACGACCTGCGCCGGCACGTCACCGCCGGCTGAGCCGGTAGCCGAGATGGGCGACCTTGACACCGGGCAACGGTTCCCAGTCCAGGGTGCGGCCGTCGAGGTGAAAGTCGTTCTTTTCGTAGAAGATTCGCGCCTGCGTGTTGCCTTGCGCGCACCACAGCACGACGTCTCCGGACGGGGTTTCGCTCAGGGCCGTGGCGAGCAGCCGACCCCCGAGCCCGTGCCGTTGGCACTGCGCCGCGATGTACAGCGAGTCGAGTTCGACCAGCTCGGGATTCGCGGGATCCGGTCCGAAGATGGTCATACCGATTGCGCGGGAGCCGGATTCCGCGACCAACATGCTCCAGTCGCGGCGCTGCAGGACTCGCGGGTACGCCAGCATGGCCCAGCGCCGCGGCGATCCGAGGACGTCGAGCGTCGAATCCGGGAGTATGCCGGCCCAGGACTGCCGCCAGACCGGGTAGTGCATCTCGGCCACGTGGGCGAAATCGATCGGTCCGGCTCGGCGGATCGTGATGTCGTCGGTCGTCACGGTCGGGATTGCTCCAGGTAGGCGGCCAGGGCGTTGGTCAGGCCCTGCCGCGCCATGTCCAGGTCGACGTAGGAGCCGAGCTGGCGCTCGGACACCAGCCCGCGCATCGCGCCGGGGATCAGGGTGGCCACCTCGTGCACCCGATCCGGGTCCACGTCCAGACCGGCGAAGGCGTTCTGGCAGGTCTCCAGCCAGCTCTTGCCCCAGGAGAACAGCTCGGCGGCGGTGCGCGGGAAGAGGCGCTCGAGCTCACCGGGGTCGCGGGGGAGCGCCGCCCGCAGATTTTCGATCGCGCGGGAATCCGGCGACGCCAGCCCGCTGTAGAGGGTGTCGATGATGGCGCCGACCCGCTCGCGCAGGGGTGCATCCGGTGAGAGCGGGGTCGACAGTGTCGAGAAGGTCGCGGCACGACGCTCGGCGGTGCGGTGCAGCACCGCCGCCCAGAACCCGTCGGTGTCGCCGAACTGGTATTGCACGGCACCCCAGGTGGCGCCGATCTCCTTGGCGATGCGATTGGCCGACACCGAGCCCGGGTCGCCGGAGGCCAACGACTTGAGCGCGGCTTCGAGCATGCTCTCGCGCGTGGCGTTGCCACGCCGGTTGGGGCGCCGGTTCGCGGTCCCGGCCCCGCTGACCTGCCGAGTCATCTGCCGAGCCTATCGCGCAGGGCCGTCAAGGTTTCATAGAAGGTACTTTGATTTCACGGGGGCGCACCGCCTATCATTTCTTCTCAAGGAGGGATCCCGCATGGCCAAGCCACCGTTGTCGATGAAACCAACCGGCTGGTTCCAGGTCGCCTGGTCCGACGAGATCGAGGTGGGCGACGTGCACAAGATGAAGTACTTCGGCCAGGAGTTGGTCGCCTGGCGGGCCGATTCCGGTCAGCTCACCGTGATGAACGCCTACTGCGAACATCTTGGCGCGCACCTGGGTTACGGCGGGACGGTCGTCGGCGAGGTGCTGCAGTGCCCGTTCCACGGGTGGCAGTGGAGTCGGGAGGGCCGCAACGTGCGGATTCCCTACCAGGATCGCCCCAACCGCGGTCGGCGCATCCGCACCTACCCCGTGGTGGAACGCAACGAGTCGGTCTACATCTGGCACGACGTCGAGCGCCGCGAGCCGTACTTCGACGTGCCGGACGTATTCGGCGCATTCCGCGATGGCACCAGCGCGGACGACTACTACCCGCAGCAACGGCTGTACCGGCAGGCCTGGAGCTGCATCCGCAGTACGTGCTCGAAAACGGCGTCGACTTCGCGCATTTCAAGTTCGTGCACAAAACGCCCATCGTGCCGGTGTTCACCCGCCACGACTTCGCGGCGCCCGTGTCGTTCGTCGACTTCACCATCACGTTCGAAGGTGACGACGGGCAGAAGATCGAGGACGTCAACAGCGGCGTCGAGGCCATCAACGGCGGCCTGGGCATCGCGGTGACCAAGAGCTGGGGGATGGTCGACAACCGCACCATCTCCGCGATCACCCCCATCGACGAGTCCACCTCCGATGTGCGGTTCATGGTCTACATCGGCCGGACACCGGGTAAAGACGCGGCCCGCGCGGAGCTCAAGGCGACCGAGTTCGGCGCCGAAGTGATCCGGCAATTCGAGCAGGACATCGAGATCTGGCGGCACCAGCGCTACTCCGACTCGCCGGCGCTGGCCACCGACGAGTACGAGGGCTTCACCGCAATCCGCACGTGGGCCAAGCAGTTCTACCCCGAGGCGGTCGCATCGCAGGAAGGCTCAATGCAATGAGTTCAGCACCGATCCGCGTGTTCCAAGTGGCCACCGGAAACGTCGGTTCGGAGATGATCAAGCGGATCGCCACCCAGCCCGACCTCGAACTCGTTGGCGTGCATTGCTATTCGCCGGAAAAGGTCGGGTGCGATGCTGGTGAGCTCGCGGGCATCGATCCCAACGGGGTGAAGGCCACTGGCACCATCGAGGAGATCATCGCGGCCAAGCCGGACGTGCTCACCTTCCACGGCGTGTTCCCCGACGAGGACCTCTACTTACAGGTGCTTGAGGCGGGAATCAATATCGTGACCACCGCCGACTGGATCACCGGCTGGCACCGCGACAGGAACCACCCGCATCCGTCGGGCAAGCCGGTGAGCCGGTTGCTGGCCGAGGCCGCCGAGTTGGGTGGCGCCACGTTCTACGGGACCGGGATGAACCCGGGCCTGAACCAGATACTGGGCGTGGTGTGTTCGGCCGACGTCGCCGATATCGAGAACGTCACCACCATCGAGTCCGTGGACGTGTCATGCCACCACTCCAAGGACACCTGGATCGAGGTGGGCTACGGCCAGCCGGTCGACGACCCCGAAATCCCGTCCAAGCTGGAGAAGTACACCCGCGTCTTCGCCGACAGCGTGCTGATGATGGCCGATTGCTTCGACCTGACCCTCGACGAGGTGAAGTTCGACTACGAGCTGGGCGCCTGCACCAAGGACGTGGACCTGGGCTGGTACACGCTGCCCAAGGGCTCGCTGGGCGGCAACTACCTCAAGTACCAGGGCATGGTGGACGGGGTTCCCCGGGTCGAAACGCACCTGGAATGGCAGATGACCCCGCACACCGATCCGAGCTGGAACATCAAGGGCTGCTACATCACCCAGATCAAGGGCGACCCGTGCATCTACAACAAGCACATGATCTTCCCCAAGCCCGGCGTGGACCTGTCCAATCCGGACAACTTCGCCTCCATCGGCATGACCGTTACCGGCATGCCCGCGCTGGCCTCGATCAAATCGGTCGTCGCGGCGCCGCCGGGACTCATCACCAGCGCCGACCTTCCGCTGCGCGGGTTCGCCGGGCGGTTCAAGAAGTAGGCGCGGGTCAAGGATCCGCGAGGCGTTCCGGGTGGTGATACTCGTTCGTGCCCGGGCCGCGACCTGAGTGCGGCGGCGGGATCCATTCGGTGCGCCCGTCGGGCAATTTCCTTGTCCGCCAGCCCCTTTCGATCAACCTGTGGTGCGGTGTGCAGGCGAAGGTGAGTTTGTCGGCATCGGTCAACCCGCCGGCGGCCCACTCGTCGACGTGGTGGACCTCGGACCAATAGCCCGGCGCGTCGCAGCCCGGATGGGTGCAGCCGCGGTCCTTCGCGTACAGCACGACGCGCTGATCCGGGCTGGCGATGCGCCGCGACCGGCCGAGATACAGTGGGCGCTCGGAGTGTTCATCGAAGACGGCAAGATAGTGGTAAGCATGGCGTGCCATCCGGATCACATCGCGCATCGGCAGCATCGTTGCGCCGCCCGTGACCGCCCGCCCGGTGCCCGCCGTCAGCTCCTGCAGCGTGGTGGAGATGACGACGGTGACCGGCAACCCGTTGTGCGCACCCAACCGCGGGTCGCCCAGCTGGCCGCGGACCAACGCGTTGAGCGCGTCATGCTGGCGCTGCGCGTGGCTGCGTGAGTCGCCGCTCGCCGACTCGTCGCTGGGTTCGCCTTCGACGCAAGGCTTTTCATCGACAGGAATGCACATGCCGGGGGCCGCGAACCGCGCCAGCCAGGCGTCGAGGTTGGCGCGCAACTCCGGGCTTGCCACCAGTTTCCCGATGCTCATCCCGTCGAGACGCTGCCCGCTCCAGGCGAAGCCGCGGTGCCGCGCGCGGTCGGTGTCGGAGAATTTCCCATCCGGGTTGATCCGCAGCGCGCACCGGTGCGCGAGCTTTTCCAGCTGGTCGGGACGCAGCTGCGCCGCCTGCTGGGCGAGGAATCGCTCGGCCGGTTCCACCGTCGCGGCGGGTACGGCGTCGGGCAGGCCGCGCACAAACGTCTGGATCGCCCGCAGGTGCTGGCCGTCGAGGATGCCGTCCCGCCACGCCTGGGCGGTGGCCGGGAGTTCGGGTGGCAAGTCCTGGCCGGTGAGGGTCAGGCGCGGCGAGAGTTGGCTGGCGTCGCGGAGCCGCCGGCACGCCTCGCTATAGCTGATCCGCAACCAATCGCCGATGACCTTGTGGACCGGCCCGCCGATGTCGGCGGGATCCTCCTGCGCCAGGCCCGCGATCAGGTCGTGACTCGTCGCAACCAGGCGTCGCCGCGAGGTCTCCATTCGCTCCAGCGCCCGCAGCCGGACGGCGGGGCCCAGCACGTCGAAGTTCAGGCCGCGCACCGCCGCGCCGGCCGCGTCCAGCGCGTCGAGGGCGGCGGCCACGTCCGCAGGAACCCCAATCGAACGCATGTTCGAACAATACCTAATGGACGCCCGCGCCGGCCCTCTGGAAGGCGACCGCTGTGGATAAACACCCGACTGTGGATAAACCGGCGCGGTCTAGGGTGAAGCCCATGCGGGTAGGCGTTTTGGGAGCTAAGGGCAAGGTCGGTTCGGCGATGGTGGCGGGCGTGCAGGCCGCCGAGGACTTGAGCCTGTCCGCCGAGGTGGACGCCGGCGATGCGCTCAGCCTGTTCAGCGATTCGGACACCGAGGTGGTCATCGACTTCACCCACCCCGACGTGGTGATGGGCAATCTGGAGTTCCTGATCGGCAACGGGATTCACGCCGTGGTCGGCACCACCGGCTTCACCGCCGAACGCCTCGAGCAGGTCCAGGCCTGGCTGGCCAAAAGCCCCGGCACGTCGGTGCTGATCGCGCCCAATTTCGCGATCGGGGCGGTGCTGTCGATGCATTTCGCCAAGCAGGCGGCGCGCTTCTTCGATTCGGTGGAGGTGATCGAGCTGCACCACCCGCACAAGGCCGACGCCCCGTCGGGTACGGCGGCGCGCACCGCCAAGCTGATCGCCGAAGCGCGAAAAGGCCTGCCGCCCAACCCCGATGCCACCAGCACCAGCCTGCCCGGTGCCCGCGGCGCCGACGTCGACGGCATCCCGGTCCACTCGGTGCGGCTGGCCGGGCTGGTCGCGCATCAGGAGATCCTGTTCGGCACCGAGGGTGAGACGCTCACCATCCGCCATGACAGCCTGGACCGTACCTCCTTCGTGCCGGGCGTGTTGTTGGCGGTGCGGCGCGTCCAGGAACGCCCCGGCCTCACCGTGGGGCTCGAGCCCCTGCTCGACCTGCAATGAACCCCGCCCTGCGCACTCAGTTGCTCATCGCGTTCCTGTGTGTGGCGATGCTGACGTACTTCGTGCTGCTGGGGCGGATGGCCGTCGCGATGATCGCCTCGGGCCGGGCGGCGGCCGTGGGGCTGGGGTTGGCGGTGTTGATCATGCCCCTCATCGGGCTGTGGGCCATGGTGGCCACCCTGCGGTCCGGATTCGCGCACCAGAAGCTGGCCAATCTGATCGCGGCCGACGCAATGGAGCTCGACACCAGCGCGCTGCCCAGGCGGGCATCGGGCCGCATCGAGCGCGACGCCGCCGACGCGCTGTTCGCCTCGGTGCGCACCGAAGTCGAGGACCACCCCGGCGACTGGCGGCGCTGGTACCGGCTGGCCCGCGCCTACGACTACGCGGGCGACCGTCGCCGAGCGCGGGAAGCCATGAAGACGGCGCTCGAATTGCAGGGCCGCCAATGAGCAAGACGCTACTGATCGTCCACCACACGCCGTCCCCGCACTGCCACGAGATGTTCGAGTCGGTTGTCTCCGGTGCCACCGACCCCGACATCGAGGGCGTCGAGGTCGTTCGGCGACCGGCACTGACCGTGTCGCCCGCCGAGATGCTGGGAGCCGACGGCTACGTGTTGGGCAGCCCCGCGAACCTGGGTTACATGAGCGGGGCGCTCAAGCACGCGTTCGACTGCGCCTACTACCAGCTGCTCGACTCGACGCGCGGGCGCCCGTTCGGCCTGTACCTGCACGGCAACGAGGGCACCGAGGGCGCCGAGCGCGGCGTCATGTCGATCACCACCGGGCTAGGGTGGACGAAAGCCGCGGAGACCGTGGTGGTTTCGGGCAAACCGGACAAGGCGGACCTACAGGCCTGCTGGGAGCTCGGGGCGACGGTCGCCGCCCAGTTGATGGAATGAGCCGTCTAGCTATAAGTCGGCTTGAACGCCTCCGCCGGTTGGGCCAGGGCCAGCGCCGAGCTGGTGCCGATCGGCCCGTGCCGGTCGAACAGGGTGGCGGCGCCGGTGGCCACCCCGGCCGTGGCGTAATGGCTTTGCGCGGCCAGCCCCAGGTACTCGCCGTCGGGCAAGCGGCTCGCGGTGACCGTGTAGTCGGCGTTGATGTAGCGCAATCCGCCGGTGCCCCAATGGGTCAGCGAACTCGTGATGTCACCGACGAACCCCAGCCGGGTGAACGGGGTCAGGGGGTGGCCCTGCACCATCGGGCGAAAGATCCGCGTCCAGGCGAACTTCTGGGAATGGGACTGTTCCCACTCGCCGGCCGCGATGCCCGGGCTGCCGCCGGCGGTGGCCCCGTACCCCCAGATCAGAAAAGGCATGTCGGCCGGGAAGTCCTCGGGATTTTCCGGAAGCGGCGGCATGGCCAGGGGCGCGGACCACACCGCCCCATCGGGATGCTCCCCTCGACGCAGGAACAGTGCGCTCGCCCGCGCGACGGTGTTTCCGTTCTGCACCAGCGCGCCGTCGACGAGCTTGAGCCGCCGGCCTTCGCGTTGCACCGAGGTCCGAATCTGCACCGGCTCGAGCAACGCCGGCCGCAGCAGATCAACCGTGAAGCGGGCCGGCTGAAAGTCGCGCTCGATGCCGGATTGCTCTATGCCCCAAGCCAACAGGCCGCCGACATTCTGACCACCCATCGCGGCGCCCCACGGTCCCCGGGTCATCACGCCCGGCAGGTAGGAGTCGCCGTCGACAGTGAAGAACGCCTCGGGCATGATGGCGGAATCGTCGATCGTCACCGCTATCACGATAGGACACCGGAGAGTAAGGACCGGGCATGCCTCCAGTGATCGAAATTCCGCGCGGCCACAACCCGTTCCCCGCGACGGGCGTGTCCCGCGACGCCGACGGCATCCCGCACTACGACGATCTGCCCGCCACGCTGTTGGACATGCTCGCCGAACAGGTCGAGCGGCGCCCGGACGGCGAGGCATTGGTCGAACTCGGTGCCGGGCGATTGACCTACCGCCAGCTGTGGGACCGCGCCGCGCGCGTCGCGGGCGGGCTGCGCGCGGGCGGGCTGCGACCCGGTGATCGCGTCGCGGTGCGATACCCGGCCGGCATCGACTGGGTGCTGGCGTTCTGGGGCATCGTGATGGCAGGTGGCGTTGCGGTGGCGGTCAATACGCGCTCGGCGCAACCGGAAGTCGCGTTCGTCCTGTCCGACTCCGGGGCGACGCTGGACCTGGCGGCCGACACCGCGCTGCCCGACGGCCAACCGTACGTGATCGAGCGACTCGGTCCCGCCGACGTGGCCGCGCTGTTCTACACCTCCGGCACCACCGGCCATCCCAAGGGGGTGCCCACCACCCACGAGGCCTTCCTGACCAACACCGAGAACGCGATTCGGTGTCTCGACCAGCCGCGAGACCTGGGCCAAGGAATGCGCACGCTCATTTCGGTGCCGCTGTTCCACGTGACCGGTTGCAACACACAGCTTCTGGTCGCCGCCCGGCTGGGCGGGGCTTCGGTGATCATGCCCGCGCTCAACCTGGACGGGCTGATCGACACACTGAGCACCGAGCGCATCTCCGTCATGGTCACCGTCCCGGCGATCTACGCATTGATGTTGCGGCAAAACGCCTTTGCCGACGTTGACGTTTCCGGTGTCCGCTGGGTGGGTTACGGGGGCGCCCCGATCGCCCCGTCGTTGGTGCAGGCCGTGCAGGGCGCCTTCCCCCAAGCCACGGTGTTCAACGGCTACGGCATGACCGAGACGGCATCGCTGATGACCGTGCTGCCCGGCCGGGAGGCCGTCGAGCACGCCGACTCGGTCGGGTACGCGGTTCCGTCCGTCGACCTCGGCCTGATTCCATTCGGCGGCGACGAGCAAGGGGTGGGCGAGTTGGTGGTACGCGGCGCCAACGTGACCGCCGGCTACTGGAAGCGGCCGGAAGCGACCGCGGCGACCACCATGGACGGCTGGCTGCACACCGGCGACGTGGTGCGGGTCGACGATGCGGGCCGGGTGCACATCGTCGACCGGCTCAAGGACATCATCAACCGCGGCGGTGAAAACGTCTCCAGCGTCGAGGTGGAGTCCGTGCTGCTGGCCGCGCCTCATGTCGCGGACGCGTGCGTGCTGGCGGTTCCCGACGACGTCATGGGCGAGAAGGTGGGCGCTGTGTTGTTCGGCGGTGCCGACGAGATAGACGTGCCGGCGGTGCTCGATCACTGCAGCGGGCAGCTCGCCGACTTCAAGGTGCCGCAGTACGTCACCGTGGTCGACAGTGCGCTGCCGCGCAACGCCGGCGGCAAGCTGCTGAAGGGAAAACTGCGCGAGCAGGTGCGGTGGGGGGAGCCACTGCGGTGAGCGCAACGGTGCTGGTCGCAAACCGCGGCGAGATTGCGCTCCGAATCATCCGCACCGCAATCGAATTGGGCATGCGAACGATCGCGGTCTACGCCGAAGACGATGCCGAGAGCCCGCACGTGCACGCCGCCGACGAAGCGATCGGCCTGCCCGGCGCCGGGCCGCGAGCCTACCTGGACCAGCCCGCCGTGCTGGCCGCGGCCAAAAGCTCGGGCGCGGAGCTGATCCACCCGGGCTACGGGTTCCTCAGTGAGAACCCCGAATTCGCCCGGGCCTGCGCAGGTGCCAGGTACACGTTCGTGGGTCCGGGCGCCGACGCGCTCGAACTGGTGGGCAACAAGTCCGCGGCCCGCGGTGCGGCCGTCGCCGCCGGGGTGCCGGTGTTGCCCGCGACCGACGGGCCCAGCAGCGTCGCGGACATCGAGGCGTTCTTCGCTGCCCAGGGCGGCGCCATCATGATCAAGGCGCTCGCCGGCGGGGGTGGCCGGGGAATGCGCACGGTGCGCAGCGCCGATCGGATCGGCGACGCCTACCAACAGTGCGCGGCCGAGGCGCAACTGGGCTTCGGGAATCCGGCGCTGTTCGCCGAGGCGCTGCTCGACGGTGCACGACACATCGAGGTCCAGATCGTCGCCGCGCCGGCGGGGCACCAAACCCGCGCGCTCGCGCTCGGCGACCGCGACTGCAGCATCCAGCGGCGCTACCAGAAGCTCGTCGAAATCGCCCCCGCCCAAGGGCTTTCCGACGGATTGCGGCGCGACTTACACCAGGCGGCGGCGCGGTTGTGCGCGCGGGTCGCCCTGCGCGGGCTGGCCACGGTCGAATTCCTGGTCGCCGGTGAGGAATTCGTGTTCCTCGAGGTCAACCCGAGAATTCAGGTGGAACACACGATCACCGAGGAGACGACCGGGTTCGACCTGGTGGCCGTCCAGCTGGCCATCGCCGGGGGCGCTTCCTACTACCAGCTCGGGCTACCGGCCGGGATCGCCTCCGACGGCAACGAAGTCATCGGCGAGCCCGTCGCGCATCGCGGCATCGCGATCCAGGCCCGGGTCAACATGGAGACTTTCGCCCCCGACTTCTCCGTTGTCCCCGCGGCCGGCACGCTCAGCGTGTTCTCGCCCCCGAGCGGGCCGGGGATCCGTGTCGACACCTACGGCCGGGCCGGGCTGGCCGTCAACCCGCATTACGACTCGCTGCTGGCCAAGGTCGTCGCCCACGTGCACGGGTCGTCGCTGCGGGCGGCGCTGCGCAAAGCCCGAACCGCCCTGACCGAGTTCGGCATCGAGGGGGTCCGCACCAATATCGACTTCCTGCGCGAGCTGGTGAGCGACCCCGCGGTGGAATCCGGTTGGGTGAGCACCGGTTTCCTCGACGAGAAGCTGCCCGAGCTGGTGGCGGCATCGTCGTATCAGCACGACGCCCGCGTCACACCGGTCGAGCTTTATCCCGGCGAGGACGCGCTGCGCGCCCAGTTGGCCGGCACCGTGGTCGAGGTGGCGCCCGAGGGCGCCGACTTTCGCGCGGGAAGCCAGCTCGTCGTCCTCGAAGCGATGAAAATGCAGCATGTGCTCGTCGCGCCGGACGCGCTGCGAACGGTGCGCATCCTGGTGGCCCCCGGGCAGGTCGTCGGAACGGGCGACCCGTTGCTGGTGTTCACCCGCACGGGCGATGGCGCCGGCGCCGACTCGTCGACGGCCGCACTGGATCTCGACCGGCCGCGCGCCGACCTCGACGAGGTGCGCGAGCGGCATCGGGTCACCCTCGACGAGGGCCGCGAGGCCGCGGTTGCCAAGCGGCACAAGCAAGGTCGTCGAACCGCGCGGGAGAACATCGCCGACCTGATCGACCCCGGCAGCTTCGTCGAATACGGCGCGCTGGCCATCGCCGCGCAGCGCAGCCGGCGCTCGGAATACGACCTCATCGCCAACACGCCGGCCGACGGCCTGGTCGCCGGCCTGGCCACGATCGGCGCGGACCGTTTCGGGCGGGCCGCCGCCGAGGCCGTCGTGGTCTCCTACGACTACACCGTGCTGGCCGGCACGCAAGGCATGCGCAACCACGCCAAGACCGACCGCGCGTTCGACCTGGCCGGCCGAAAGCGGCTGCCGGTGGTGCTGTTCGCCGAGGGCGGCGGTGGGCGCCCGGGGGACACCGACGTCGGCGGCGCCGCCGGGCTGGACGTGCCGACCTTCCGGATGCTGGCCGCGCTGAGCGGCCGGGTGCCGCTGATATCGATCGTCTCCGGCCGGTGCTTCGCCGGCAACGCCGCGCTGGCCGGGGTGTGCGACGTGATCATCGCGACCCCGGACGCCAACATCGGGATGGGCGGACCGGCCATGATCGAGGGCGGCGGGCTCGGGGTGTACCCGCCGGAGGCGATCGGACCGATCGACGTGCAGCGGCGCAACGGCGTGGTCAGCCTGGTGGCCCGCGACGAGGCGCACGCGGTGTCGCTGGCCAAGCAGTATCTGTCGTATTTCCAGGGCGGCCTGGCCGACTGGGCGGCGCCGGATCCGCGGCTGGCCCGGCAGGTGGTGCCGCAGAACCGGTTACGCGCCTACGACGTGCACCGGGCGATCGAGGCGATCGTCGACGTCGGCTCCGTGCTGGAACTGCGGCCCGACTACGGGGTGGGCATCGTCACCGCGCTGGTCCGGGTCGAAGGGGCGGCGTACGGCCTGATCGCCAACAGCACGCACCACCTCGGCGGCGCCATCGACGCCGAGGCCGCCGACAAGGCCGGCGACTTCCTCGCCCTCTGCGAATCGTTTCGGCTGCCGGTGATTTCGCTATGCGACACCCCGGGCTTCATGGTCGGGCCCGACGCGGAGAAGGAGGCGGCCGTCCGGCGGTTCGGGCGGATGTTCGTCCTGGGTGCGCGGTTGACCGTGCCGGTCGGAATGATCATCCTGCGCAAGGGCTATGGGCTCGGCGCGATGGCGATGGCCGGCGGATCGTTCCGCGCACCCCAATTCACCGTCGCCTGGCCGACCGGCGAGATCGGCGGGATGGGGCTGGAGGGCGCCGTGCGCCTCGGGTTCAGCAAGGAGCTGGCCGCCGAGGACGACCCCGTCAAGCGCCAGGAACTGTTCGACAAGCTGGTGGCGGCGGCCTACCAGCACGGCAAGGCGCTGCGGGCGGCCACCACCTTCGAACTCGACGACGTCATCGACCCCGCGGACTCCCGGGCCTGGATTACCAGACTCCGGGAGCCCCAGGGATCGAAGTGATCGAAGTGACCGAACTGATCAGGCGTGGCCGGAACCGCAGCCGACGCCGGGCAGGCAACCCTGGCCGCCCGGAATCCCGCCGGGCCCTGCGAACTGGCCGCCGGAGCCGCAGCCGACGCCGGGGACGCAGCCCTGGCCGCCGGGACCGCCGCCGGGGCCGCTGAACTGGCCGCCCGAACCGCAGTTGCCGTTGGCGTCGCAGCCGCCGCCGCCCGGGTCGTCCTTGAACACCACGTGCGTGGGCGCCCCGGATGCCGCAGGTGCGGGACCGACAGAATCAGTGATGGCGATCGGCGCAACAGCAACGGCCACGGCCGCAGCCCCGCCCATCACCAGTCTTTTCGTAAGGGTTAATTTCGAGGACATGCCAGTCGCATACCACGCACGCGCAGGTGTAAACATCCATCTAGCGAAACGGGAAACCGTTGGCTTTCGCGCGACGGAAGGCGCAGCACGATGACCTCACTGGATCTGACCGGCCGAACCGCGATCGTCACCGGCGCCTCGCGCGGAATCGGGCTCGCGATCGCCCAACAGCTCGCGGCGGCCGGGGCCAACGTGGTGCTGACCGCCCGCAAGCAGGAGGCCGCCGACGAGGCTGCCGCACAGGTCGATGGCAACGCCCTGGGCGTCGGCGCGCACGCGGTCGACGAGGAAGCCGCCCGGCGCTGCGTGGACCTCACGCTGGAGCGATTCGGCAGCGCCGACATCCTGATCAACAACGCGGGCACCAACCCGGCGTACGGTCCGCTGATCGACCAGGACCACGCCCGCTTCACCAAAATCTTCGACGTCAACCTGTGGGCCCCGCTGCTGTGGACCTCGCTCGTCGTCAAATCGTGGATGGGAGAGCACGGCGGCGCGATCGTCAACACCGCCTCCATCGGTGGCCTGCACCAGTCGCCGGCCATGGGCATGTACAACGCCACCAAGGCCGCGCTGATCCACGTCACCAAGCAGCTGGCGCTGGAACTCTCGCCCCGCGTCCGCGTCAACGCCATCGCGCCCGGCGTGGTGCGCACCCGGCTGGCCGAGGCGCTGTGGAAGGACCACGAGGATCCGCTCGCGTCCTCGATAGCGCTCGGACGCATCGGTGAGCCCGTCGACGTGGCCGGTGCCGTTGCCTTCCTCGTTTCCGACGCCGCGAGCTGGATCACCGGCGAGACGCTGGTCATCGACGGCGGCCTGCTGCTCGGTGCCGCCCAGGGCTTTCAGACCCGACCGCAGGGCTCGCCATGAGCTCCGAAGATCTGGCGGTCGACCTCAAGGCGCGGGTGCAGGCGCTGCTCGACGAGCACGACCCGGCGTCCACCGACCCGCGGGAATTCCTTGGCGCGCAGTACGACGCGGGCCTGGCCTGGGTGCACCTGCCGCACGGCTTCGGCGGGCTGGACCTGCCGCGAAAGGCCCAGGAACTCGTCGACGCCGAGCTGGCCGCCGCGGGCGCGCCGGTGGGCGGCACCGTGAAGAATTTCATCGGCATGGGCATGGCGGTGCCCACCATCGCGGCGTTCGGGACCGACGAACAAAAGCGAAAGTTCTTGCGCCCCTTGTTCACCGGCGAGCAAGTCTATTGCCAGTTGTTCAGCGAGCCCGGCGCGGGCTCGGACCTGGCCGGCTTGGCCACCCGCGCGGTCCGCGACGGGGAAGACTGGATTGTCAACGGGCAGAAGGTGTGGACGTCGATGGCGCAGCACGCGCAGATGGCCATCCTCGTCGCCCGCACCGACCCGGCGGTGCCCAAACACTTTGGCCTGACCTACTTCCTGTGCGACATGACGCAGCCCGGCGTCGAGGTCCGACCGCTGCGCCAGATCACCGGTGAAGCGGAGTTCAACGAGGTATTCCTCACCGACGTGCGGGTGCCCGACGCGAACCGGCTCGGCCCGGTCGGCGGCGGCTGGCGGGTCGCGACCACCACGCTCAACAACGAGCGCGTCGCCATCGGTACCCGCGCCGGGACGCCGCGCGAGGGCGGGATGATCGGGAAGGTCACCGGGGCGTGGCGGGGCGAGCCGGGGCTGCGCAACCCCGCCATGCACGACGAGCTGATGAAGCTGTGGGTCGACGCCGAAGTTCTTCGCCTGGCCGGTGAGCGGCTGCGGCAGCAGGCCCAGGCGGGCCAGCCCGGGCCCGAAGGCGCCGGGATGAAGGTGGCCTTCGCGAAACTGGCGCAAGCCATTTCGGGCTTCGACATCGAGCTGCACACCGAGTCGGGGCTGCAGTACGACGATTGGACCATGCGCAGGACCGAAGTCGTCGATCTGGTGGGACGCGAGCCCGGATACCGCTACCTGCGTGCCCGCGGCAACTCGATCGAGGGCGGCACCTCGGAGATTCTGCGCAACACCATTTCCGAGCGCATTCTCGGCCTGCCGGGCGAGCACCGCGTTGACAAAGACGTCGCGTGGAAGGACCTGAACCGGTGAGCGACCTGCTCTACTCCGACACCGAGGAGGCCCTGCGCGACAGCGTTCGGCATCTGTTCGCCGACCGCTGCCCGCCCGAGTCGGTGTCGCGCGCCTACGGCCCGGAGCCACAAGATTTTTCGGGTATTTGGCGGACGCTGGCCGTCGAGCTGGGAGTGGCCGGTCTGCTGGTCCCGGAGTCACTCGGTGGCGCCGGCGCAACTGCCCGCGAGGCCGCGGTCGTCATGGAGGAGATAGGCCGGGCGGTCGCGCCGGTGCCGTTCCTGTCCAGTGCGGTGCTGGCCACCGTCGCGCTGTTGCGTGCCGGCGATACCGAGACCGTGTCCGCGCTGGCGCAAGGGGAGCTGACCGCGGCGTTGGTGGTGCCGCTGTCGACCGCGCCGGGTGATCCGATCGGCGCAGCACGCAGCGGCGCCGACGGGCTGAGCGGAGCGATCACCAGCGTCGCCGGTGCCGCCGAGGCCGACGTGCTGGTGGTGCCGGTGGCGGGCCCGGACGGACTCGAGCTGCATACCGTGTCGCGCACCGCGGCGGGTGTGGAGGTGTCACCACTGCTTGCGTTGGACATGACGAGACCCCTTGCCAATGTGCGCTTTTCGGCGGCGGACTCGTCACGCATCGGGCCGGCCGACGGGCCGATAGCAGGGGCGCTGCGCACGGGGGCGGCTTTGCTCGCATCCGAGCAACTCGGAGTCGCACAGTGGTGTTTCGAGACGACACTGGATTACGCCAAGCAGCGCAAGCAGTTCGGCCGCGCGATCGGCTCGTACCAGGCGATCAAACACCGGCTGGCCGACCTGTGGTTCGAGGTCAGCGCCGCGACCGCGGCGGCCCGCTACGCCGCCGACACGTGCGCCCGCGACGACGAAGACGCGGCCGTCGCGGCGGCCCTCGCCCAGGCGTATTGCAGCGGCGTCGCCGTGCACGCGGCCGAGGAGTGCGTACAGCTGCACGGCGGCATCGGCATGACGTGGGAGTATCCCGCACACCTTTACCTCAAGCGAGCCAAGAGCGACCAGTTGATCTTCGGCACCGCCTACCGTCACCGTGCCCGCCTGGCCGAGTTGGTAGACCTGCCCCGGGACTCATGACGGTCTCGGCCCCCACCGCCGAGTCGCTATCGGCCGCGCTGAGGACGGTCCTCACCCCGGAGACCCGGGCGCGGGCGAGCGCCGTGGCCGCAAAGACCCGCACCGACGGCGCTACGCGAGCCGCGACGCTCCTGCTGGACCGGTTAGCGCGGTAACGCCGAACCGAAGACCTCGGTCATGGCCTGCCAGTGCCGCTCGGCCGCGGCGGGGTCATAGGGCGCATTGTCCGGAACCGCGAAGCCGTGGCCGGCCGGATACCACTCGATGGTGTGCTGCACGCCGGCGGCGGTCAGCGCCTTCTCGAGCTGTTCGGCGTGGTCGCGGGTGAAGGACGCGTCGTCCTTGGCGCCGCCCACATACACCGTGGCGCTCATCCGGTCGGCCAGCAGGTGCGGGCTGTCCGGGGCGTCGGTCACCAGGCCGCCACCGTGGAAAGACGCCGCGGCGGCGACGCGCTCGGGCACCCGGCCGGCGACCACCAAGGACGCGCGCCCACCCATGCAGTAGCCGCACACGCCGAAGCGCTCCCCGGACACCTCGGGGCGGGCCGCCAGGTAGTCGAAGAAGGCGCCGGCGTCGCCGGCCATGTTGTCCGGAGTGATGCTGCCGATCATGCCGAACAGCCGCTTGCGTTCCCGTTCGTCGCCGAACACGGTGGCCATGTCGAACGGGGCCCAGTCGCCGCTGCGGTAGTACACGTCGGGAAGCAGCACCGCATAACCGAATCCGGCCAGCCTGGCGGCCATCTGGTCGAAGGTGTCGCGCACACCGCCGGCATCGCAGTACATGACTATCCCTGGCCAGGGACCGGGTCCTTCGGGGGTGAACAGGCCAACCGGACAGGTGCCATCGGCAGTGGTGACGCTGTCAGTGATTTTCGCCATGGCCTCCGTTCTACTCTCTGCGATCGCCGCTCGGTTTGTTGGGCGTCGACCCGCCGCGCCCGGCTTCGCCGCGCTTGCGATCGCCGCTCGGTTTTTGGGCGTCGACCCGCCGCGCCCGGCTTCGCCGCGCTTGCGATCGCCGCTAAGCTGGCCGCGTGCCGATCGCAGTGCCGATTTCCACGCCCTACGAGGACCTGCTGCGCCTGGTGCTCGAGCGGGGCACGGCCAAATCCGACCGCACCGGCACCGGGACCCGCAGCCTGTTCGGCCAGCAGCTGCGCTACGACCTATCGGCCGGCTTCCCGCTGCTCACCACGAAGAAGGTGCATCTCAAGTCAGTGGTTTACGAGTTGCTCTGGTTCTTACGCGGCGACTCCAACGTCGCCTGGCTGCACGAGCACGGCGTCACCATCTGGGACGAATGGGCAAGCGACACAGGCGATCTCGGGCCGATATACGGTGTGCAGTGGCGGTCCTGGCCGACACCGACGGGTGAGCACATCGACCAGATCAGCGCCGCGCTGGACTTGCTGCGCACCGACCCGGACTCGCGGCGCATCATCGTGTCGGCGTGGAACGTCGGGGAGATCCCGCAGATGGCGCTGCCGCCGTGTCACGCGTTCTTCCAGTTCTACGTGGCCGACGGCCGGCTGAGCTGCCAGCTGTATCAGCGCAGCGCCGACCTGTTCCTCGGTGTGCCGTTCAACATCGCCAGCTACGCGCTGCTCACCCACATGATGGCCGCCCAGGCCGGTCTGTCGGTCGGTGAGTTCGTCTGGACGGGCGGCGACTGCCACATCTACGACAACCACGTCGAGCAGGTGCGCACCCAGCTCGGCCGCGACCCGCGGCCCTACCCCGAGCTGGTGCTCGCGCAGCGAGATTCGATCTTCGACTACACCTACGACGACATCGTCATCAAGAACTACGACCCGCACCCGGCGATCAAAGCCCCCGTCGCCGTATGACGCGCGTGGGCCTGGTGTGGGCTCAGTCGACGTCGGGGATCATCGGTCGCGGCGGCGACATCCCGTGGCGGGTACCCGAGGACCTGGCCCGCTTCAAAGAGCTGACCATGGGCCACACCGTGGTCATGGGCCGGCAGACGTGGGAGTCGTTGCCGGCAAAGGTCCGGCCGTTGCCGGGCCGCAGGAATGTCGTACTCTCGCGCCGGGGCGACTTTGCGGCCGACGGCGCGCAGGTGGTCGGTTCGCTCGAGACGGCTCTTGCCAGTTCCGAGAGCGAGCCGGAGACGTGGGTGATCGGTGGCGAACAGGTCTATCTGCTCGCGCTGCCGCACGCCGCCCGGTGCGAGGTCACCGAGGTCGAAGTCGACCTGCGGCGCGACGACGACGACGCGCTGGCGCCGGTGCTCGACGACAGCTGGCTGGGCGAGGCGGGGGAGTGGCAGGTCAGCCGCACGGGGCTGCGGTACCGGCTGCACAGCTACCGTCGGGCATGAGCTTCGGTCTCCGCGACCGTGACATACTAAGACGCGGGGGACGGTCACACCAGGTCACCACACGTTGCCGGAAGGGGGAATTGGCAGTGATAACCGAACCCACGAAAGCGTTCACGCGCATGTTCAGGGGCTACGACCCGGCGGCGGTCGATGCCCACATCGAGATGTTGACCACCAAGCAGAAGTTACTGCTCGACGACGTCGAGAGCCTGCGGACCCGGCTGAAGGCAGCCGGCGACGAAACGGCCGCGCTGCGCAAGGAGGTCGCCGTCCTTGCCGACACCTCGCCCTCGCCGCACGCGATGCAGCGCCGGATGGCGAAGATGCTGCAGCGCGCCGTCGACGAGGTTTCCGAGATGCAGGCCGAGGCGCGCAGCGAGGCGGACGCGCTGATCGCGGCGACCGAGGCCGAGGTCGAGGCCGCGCAGCGCAAGCACGAACAGGAGTTGGCGGAGATGGCCGCGCAGCGAAAAGCCATGGAAACCGATTACGAAGAAGCCAAGAAACAACTCGAGGCCGAACTGGCCGGCATCCGAGCCAAGACCGAAACCGCGATCGACAAGGCGTGGCGCGACGCCCAAAAGGAGGCCGATCACTATCGTGAGCAGGCCCGGCGCGTGGCGGACGATGCGATCCAGCAACGGATCAACGTCCTCGAGCAGCTGATGGGCGTGTACCGCGACCTGGAAGCGGTTCCGGCCGCTCTCGAGTCGGCCTACCAAGAGCAGAAGAATGCGCCGGAGCCGAGTGTCGTGGTGCCGTTGGACGGGAAAGTCAGCGCGGGCTGAGCCCGTGGACCGGCTAGCCGCGTCGCCCCCGGGAGTTGTCGCACCCGACCGGTATTCTCGGCGCCGTGTCGATCCGGACCCATAGGCTGTCGGCCGCGCAGGCCCGGCGGATCGCCGTTGCGGCCCAAGGCTTTAGCGAGCCGCGGTCCGCCGGTCCGGTCACCCGTGCCCACCTGAAGCGGCTGATCTCGAGAATCCAAGTGCTGCAATTGGATTCGGTGTCAGTCGCGGTACGCGCACACTACGCGCCGGTGTTCAGCCGGCTCGGCCCCTACGACCGCGACGTGCTGGACCGCGCCGCCTGGTCTCATTCGGCGCGCTCGCCGCGGCTGCTGGTCGAGTACTGGGCACACGAGGCCGCGCTGATGGCCGTCGACGACTGGCCATTGCTGCGCTGGCGGATGCGCCAATACCGGCACGGGCGCTGGGGCACCCACATCGTCAAGGCCAATCCGCAACTCGCCGAGGACATCCTCGCCGCCGTCGCCGAGCTCGGGCCCAGCACCGCCGGGCAGATCGAGGCCCACCTGGCCGCCGAGCCGCGCCGGAAAATGGGAACCTGGTGGACCCGCAGCGACACCAAGTGGGTGGCCGAGGCGCTGTTCGCCTCCGGCGCGCTCACCACGGCCACCCGGGTGGGCTTCGCCCGCCACTACGACCTGGTGGAGCGGGTGCTGCCGGCGAGCGTGCTGGCGCACCAGGTGGACGACGAGGAGGCCGTCCGGGAACTCACGCTGCGGGCGGCCGCCGCCCTGGGCGTGGGCACCGAGGCCGACATTCGCGACTACTTCCGGCTGTCGGCCCGGCAGGCCAAGCCGGCTGTCGCCGACCTGGTGGCCGCCGGTGAGATCGAGCGGGTCGAGGTCGACGGCTGGCCCGCCCCGGCCTATCTGCGCCCCGGCCGGGCGCTGCCGCGGCGCGACCGCGGCACCGCGTTGCTATGTCCGTTCGACCCGCTGATCTTCTTTCGGCCCCGGGTCGAACGGCTATTCCGGTTTCACTACCGCATCGAGATCTACACCCCGGCGAGGCAACGAAAGTACGGCTATTACGTGTGGCCGCTGCTGATGGACGGGCAGTTGGTCGCGCGGGTCGACCTCAAGGCCGACCGGGCCGGCGACACGCTGCGCGTTATGGGCGCGTTCGGCGAGGCTGAGGATGACAGCCACGCGCCGCGTCCGCGCGTGGCCGCGGTGCTGGCCGGCGAACTGCAGTCCATGGCGTCGTGGCTGGGACTGGGCGGATTCAGCGTCGCCACCCGGGGTGACCTGGCCGCCGACCTGCGGGCGGCCAGCTGATGCGGGCAACCGACAAAGAGCTCAAAGACACGCTCTGGCAGGCGGCCAACAAGCTGCGCGGCTCCCTGTCGGCCAGCCAGTACAAGGACGTCATCCTCGGCCTGGTGTACCTCAAGCACGCCTCCGATGCGCAGTGGAAGTGCTTGGTGCACAACGCCGAATCGGCCGGCATCGGCCGGCTCGTCGACGACGCGATGCAGGCCGCGACGCTGCCGCGGCTGTACGAAAACCTCGACCAGCGCCGCGTCGGTGAGCTGCTGCGTCTGCTCGACGCCGCGCGCTTCGGCGAACAGGGCCGCGCCCGGGACCTGATGGGCGAGATGTACGAGTATTTCCTGGGCAAATTCGCGCGCGCGGAAGGGCGGCGGGGCGGTGAATTCTTCACCCCGCCCAGCGTGGTCCGGGTGATCGTCGAGGTGCTGGAGCCCTCAGGCGGCCGGGTGTATGACCCGTGCTGTGGCTCGGGCGGGATGTTCGTGCAGACCGAGCGGTTCATCGCCGAACACGATGGCGACCCCGCGAAGGTCACGATCTGCGGACAGGAAAGCGTCGAGCAGACCTGGCGAATGGCGAAAATGAACCTCGCCGTGCACGGCATCGACAACGCGGGCCTGGGCGCGCGGTGGAGCGATACGTTCGTCGACGACCAGCACGCCGGCGTGCAGATGGATTACGTGATGGCCAATCCACCCTTCAACATCAAGGATTGGCCCCGCGACGAGCACGACCCGCGCTGGCGCTTCGGTGTCCCGCCCGTCGGCAACGCCAACTACGCGTGGATCCAGCACATCCTGTCCAAACTGGCCCCCGGCGGGAAGGCTGGCGTGGTCATGGCCAACGGATCGATGTCGTCGAACACGGTCGGGGAAGGCGACATTCGCGCGCGGATCGTCGAGGCCGACCTGGTGTCGTGCATGGTCGCCCTGCCCGCGCAGCTGTTTCGCAGCACGTCGATTCCGGTGTGCCTGTGGTTCTTCGACACGGACAAGGGCAAGCGGTCCGGGCAGGTGCTGTTCATCGACGCCCGCGGGCTCGGCTACCTGGTGGATCGCGCCGAGCGGGCGCTGGCGCACGAGGAGGTCGTCCGCATCGGCGACACCTATCACGCGTGGCGCGGATCGCCATCGTCGGCCGCGAAAGGGCTTACCTATCAAGACGTTCCGGGATTCTGCGGATCGGCGTCGCTCGGCGATATCGCCGCTGCCGGTTACACCCTGACGCCGGGACGCTATGTCGGTGCGCCCGCCGCCGAGGACGACGGCGAGCCGGTCGGCCAGAAGATCGCCCGGCTGACGGGCGACCTGCTGGCGGCCCTCGACGAGTCCGCGCGCCGCGAAGATGCTGTGCGCCAACAACTCGAGCGCCTGCGGTGACGACCGCGCTGGGTGACCACCTGGTCTTCGGCAACCCCGGCAGCGCGCCGCAGCGAGCGCCGGGCGGACGGTACCGCGTCTACGGCGCCAACGGGCCCATCGGTTACGCCGCCGAACACAACGCGACCGGCCCGGTGATCGTCCTCGGGCGCGTCGGGGCGCAGTGCGGCAGCCTGCGATACTGCGACACCGACGTCTGGGTCACCGAGAACGCGTTGGTATGCCGGGCCAAGGACCCACGCGAGACGCGGTATTGGTACTACGCGTTGCAAACCTGCCGGCTGGGCGATTACCGATCCGGATCGGGACAGCCGCTGCTCAATCAGAGAATCCTGCGTGACGTTGCGGTGCGGAGCGTGGCGGCGCCGCGGCGCCAGGCGATCGCCGAGCTACTCGGCGCCCTGGACGACAAGGTATCCGCCAACGACCGGGTGATCGAGACCGCCGAGAACCTGATGGCGGCCATCGCGGAGTCCGCACGCGAACACGTGCCGCTGTCCACCCTGGCCAGCCGGTCGGCGGCATTCCTCAATATCGCCGAGTTCGACGACGTGGTCGCGCACTTCAGCCTTCCCGCGTTCGACGAGGGGGCCAGGCCGCGCACCGCGCGCGCCGCGTCCATCAGGAGCGGCAAGTTCCTGTTGTCGGAACCATGCGTGTTGTTCGCGAAGCTGAACCCCCGAATCCCGCGAATCTGGAACGTGGTGAGCCTGCCGCCGGAAATGGCCGTGGCCAGCAGCGAGTTCGTCGTTCTGAAGCCGACCGGCGTTGACGCCTCGGCCCTGTGGTCGGCGGTGCGGCAACGGGGCGTCTGCGAACGGCTGCAAAGTCGGGTCGTGGGGACGTCGGGGAGCCATCAGCGGATCCGGCCGCGCGACCTGTTGGACGTTCGGGTCCCAGACGTCCGGCGCCTGCCCGCCGCGGCCTTGCAAACGATCACCGGCCTGGGGGCGCTGAGCCACGCGCGTCGCACCGAGAGCGCGCGGCTGTCCGCGTTCCGCGACGCGCTGCTGCCGCTGCTGATATCGGGTGAGCTGCCGGTACGGTCACCACGTTAAGGTGAGCGCCGTGGCCGAGACCGCGCCGCTACGCGCGCAACTGATCGCCAAGACGGAGTTCATGGCGCCGCCGGACGTGCCGTGGACCACCGACGCCGACGGCGGTCCGGCGCTGGTCGAGTTCGCCGGCCGGGCCTGCTATCAAAGCTGGTCGAAGCCCAATCCCAAGACCGCGACCAACGCCGGCTACATCGGGCACATCATCGACGTGGGGCACTTTTCGGTGCTCGAGCACGCGAACGTGTCGTTCTACATCACCGGCATTTCCCGATCGCTCACGCACGAGCTGATCCGGCACCGGCATTTCTCCTACTCGCAGCTCTCGCAGCGCTACGTGCCGGAGCCTGACTCGCGAGTCGTCGTGCCGCCGGGCATGGAAGACGACCCCGAACTGCGCCGGATCCTGACCGAGGCCGCCGACGCCAGCCGGGCCACGTACGCCGAGCTGCTGGCCAAGCTCGAGGCCAAGTTCGCCGACCAGCCGAACGCAATCCTTCGCCGCAAGCAGGCGCGGCAGGCCGCGCGGGCGGTGCTGCCGAACGCGACCGAGACCCGCATCGTGGTGACCGGCAACTACCGGGCCTGGCGGCACTTCATCGCCATGCGCGCCAGCGAGCATGCCGACGTGGAAATCCGGCGGCTGGCCATCGAGTGCCTGCGCCAGCTCGCCGACACCGCGCCCGCGGTGTTCGCCGACTTCGAGATCTCGACGCTGGCCGATGGGACCGAGGTGGCCACCAGCCCGCTGGCCACGGAGGCCTGAGTCCCCGCAGGCCCGCGCCGTTGCCAAATACCTTGCCGCAGCCAGGTAACCTGAAGACCGTGAGCACCGTCGGATTCGACGCCCCGGCACGGTTGGGAACCGTGCTGACCGCGATGGTGACACCGTTTACTCCCGACGGCTCGCTCGACACCGCCGTCGCGGCGCAACTGGCGAACCACCTGGTAGACGCCGGGTGCGACGGCCTGGTGGTCTCCGGAACCACCGGCGAGTCGCCGACCACCACCGACGACGAGAAGCGGGAGCTGCTGCGCGTCGTGCTGGAGGCGGTGGGCGACCGTGCCCGCATCATCGCCGGCGCGGGCACCTATGACACCGCCCACAGCGTCCGGCTGGCCAAGGCCTGTGCGGCCGAGGGCGCCCATGGATTGCTGGTGGTCACGCCCTACTACTCGAAGCCGCCGCAGAGCGGGCTGATCGCGCATTTCACCGCCGTCGCCGATGCCACCGAGCTGCCGGTGCTGCTCTACGACATTCCCGGACGTTCCGTGATGCCGATCGAGCCGGAGACCCTTCGCACGTTGGCGTCGCACCCGAACATCGTCGGCGTCAAGGACGCGAAAGCCGACCTGCACAGCGGCGGTCAGATCATCGCGGAGACCGGACTGGCCTACTACTCCGGCGACGACGCGCTGAACCTGCCGTGGCTGGCCATGGGCGCCACCGGCTTCATCAGCGTGATCTCTCATCTGGCCGCGGGTCAACTCCGAGAAATGTTGTCCGCCTTCGCTTCCGGCGACATCGCCACCGCGCGGAAGATCAACGTCACCGTCGCCCCGCTCTGCGACGCGATGAGCCGACTGGGCGGCGTGACGATGTCGAAAGCGGGTCTGCGCCTGCAGGGCATCGAGGTCGGCGATCCCCGGTTGCCGCAAATGCCGGCGACGCCCGGGCAAATCGATGCGCTGGCCGCCGATATGCGCGCGGCGTCGGTGCTCCGGTGAGCCAAAGGGTGGTCCGTCAGTGGATGTAGACCTAGCCCCTCCTGGTCCCCTGACTTCCGGTGGGTTGCGGGTCACCGCGCTGGGCGGCATCAGCGAAATCGGCCGTAACATGACGGTTTTCGAGCACCTGGGCCGGCTGCTGATCATCGACTGCGGGGTGATGTTCCCCACCCATGACGAACCCGGGGTGGACCTGATACTTCCGGACCTGCGCCATATCGAGGACCGGCTGGACGACATCGAGGCGCTGGTGCTGACCCATGCGCACGAGGACCACA
Organism: uncultured Actinomycetota bacterium; assembly: GCA_963820045.1. Lineage (GTDB taxonomy): Bacteria > Actinomycetota > Actinomycetes > Mycobacteriales > Mycobacteriaceae > Mycobacterium. Next base: position 404,908 of record CAWFYN010000002.1, on the reverse strand, counting down.
TCGGCGGCATCCCGTTCCTGCTCAAGCTGCGCCCGGACATCCCTGTCGTCGGGTCGAAGTTCACCCTGGCGCTGGTCGCCGCGAAATGCCGTGAGCACCGGCTCAAGCCGGTGTTCGTCGAAGTCACCGAGGGTCAGCGGTCCACGCACGGCGTCTTCGAGTGCGAATACTTCGCCGTCAACCACTCGATCCCGGATGCGCTGGCGATCGCCGTCCACACCGGCGCCGGGACCATCTTGCACACCGGCGACATCAAGCTCGACCAGCTTCCGCTGGACGGCCGGCCCACCGATCTGCCCGGCATGTCCCGGCTCGGTGACGCCGGGGTGGACCTGCTGCTGTGCGACTCGACCAACTCCGGGATCCCCGGCGTGGGGCCATCGGAAAGTGAAGTGGGACCGACGCTGCACCGCCTGATCCGGGGTGCCGAGGGCCGCGTCATCGTGGCCTGCTTCGCCTCCAACGTGGACCGGGTGCAGCAGATCATCGACGCGGCGGTCGCGTTGGGCCGGCGGGTGTCATTCGTCGGCCGGTCGATGGTGCGCAACATGGGCATCGCCCGGGAGCTGGGATTCCTGCGGGTGGCCGATTCCGACGTGATCGACATCGGCGCCGCCGAGTTGATGCCGCCCGAGCGGGTGGTCCTGATCACCACCGGCACCCAGGGCGAGCCCATGTCGGCGTTGTCGCGGATGTCACGCGGCGAACATCGCAGCATCACGCTGACCGCGGGCGACCTGATCGTGCTGGCGTCGTCGCTGATCCCCGGCAACGAGGAAGCGGTCTACGGGGTGATCGATGCGCTCGCCAAGATCGGCGCCCGCGTGGTCACCAACGCCCAAGCCCGCGTGCATGTTTCGGGCCACGCGTACGCCGGAGAGCTGTTGTTCCTCTACAACGGTGTGCGGCCCCGCCACGTGATGCCGGTGCACGGCACCTGGCGGATGTTGCGTGCCAACGCCAAGCTGGCGGCCAGCACCGGAGTGCCGGAGGAGTCAATCCTGTTGGCCGAGAACGGCGTCAGCGTCGACCTGGTCGCCGGCACGGCGTCGGTCGCCGGGGCGGTGCCGGTCGGCAAGATGTTCGTCGACGGGCTGATCAACGGCGATGTCGGCGACATCACGCTGGGGGAACGGCTCATCTTGTCGTCGGGTTTCATCGCGGTGACCGTGATAGTCCAGCGTGGCACCGGGCGCCCGGTGGCCGCGCCACACCTGCATTCACGCGGGTTCTCCGAAGATCCCAAGGCACTGGAACCCGCCGGGCGCCGGGTCGAGGCGGAGCTGGAAGCGCTGGTCGCCGAGAACATCACCGATCCGGGCCGCATTGCCCAGGCCGTGCGCCGCACGGTTGGCAAGTGGGTGGGCGAGACGTACCGCCGACAGCCGATGATCGTGCCGACGGTCATCGAGGTCTGAACCCGCCCTTAGCTCTTCTCCGCGTAGGCGGACCATTCCAATTGCGAGGCCTTGAGTTTGCGACCGGTGGGCTGCACGTAACGCTGGACGAGCTCATCGGGGCCGGCCTGCTCCAGCAGCCGCCAACCGTATTCCCCGATGAACGCGCCGACCTCGTCGGGCTGTAAGCCGAAGCGCCACAACTGCCGCCGCTGGCGGACACTGCGGTACAGGGTGCGGGTGCCGTACCGATTGGTACCGTCGATGAAATCCCGCCGGACATAGGTGAATACCAGACGGCTGCCGGGCGCGGTCGCGCGTAGGCCCTCCAAGGTCCGCCGGACGGTGGCTTCGCTCAGGTACTGGGTGACGCCCTCGCAGATGAAGAATGCCCGGTAATCGGTGTGATATCCGTGCTCGGCCAGGGACGTGAGCAGGTCGTCGCGCTCCAGGTCCAACGCCACCTGACGGACCGACATCGGCGGATTGCCCAACACCCGCTGGACGGTTTTCACCTTCCTGGCGACGTTGACCGGCAGGTCGACCTCGAAGACCGGGATGCGGACTTGCCGCGTCAGTAGGTAAGCGCGGGTGTCCAATCCGGCGCCGAGGATGACGACCGCGTCGATGCCGTCGAGCGCGTCGGTCAGCTTGTCGCCGATAAACCGCTTGCGGCAGGCCAAATTCGCCCACAGGCCGCGGCCGGTCCACTCCGATCCGCGGATCATCAGGCGGCGCACCGGCGTGGCGCGGGTCGCGGCCACCAGCCACCGCAGTGGCGCCGGCAGAAACAGTTCCGCGAGGTCGTCGTCCACCAGACGGCGGTCCGGCGGCTCGTTGTGTTCGACGGCCGCCAACACCATCGGGCCGAAGGCGGTCTGCGCGGCGGGATTTCGTGCCATGCGCGGCTACTTGTTCAAGAAGCCGGCGTCGACGGGCAGCGTCACGCCGGTGATGTAGCGGGCCTGGTCCGACACCAACCACGCCACCGCGTTGGCGACGTCCTCGGCTTGCAGCACTTCCACCGGCATGGCGTTGCCCATGGCTCCCGGCGTGTCGGTCGCGGCGGCCATCTTGGCCAGCCATTCCCGGGTGAACTCGTTGTTGATCATCGGGGTTTCGACACCGGAGGGATGGATCGAGTTGACCCGGATGTACTGTGTTGCAAGCAGATTGGCGTATACCCGCATCAACCCAACTACGCCGTGCTTAGCGGCGGCATAACCGACGGAACCGGCATCCGGGCTGCCGACGCCGGCCAGTCCAGCGCTCGAACTGATCAACACGATCGAGCCGCCGGTGCCCTGGGAGACCATGGTCGGAATGGCGACCTTGATGGTGTTATAGACGCCGGTGAGGTTGACATCGATGACGTCGCGCCAACCGTCGTCACCGGATTGCATCGGAGCGATACCCGCATTGGCCACCACGATGTCGAGCCGGCCGAACTCGTCGAGGCCCCCCTGCAGCGCGGCCGACAGCGACGCCCGGTCACGCACGTCGCCACGAGCGGCCACGATGCGAGCGCCGGTGTCCTCGACCAGCTTGACGGTTTCGGCCAGGTCGTCCTCGTTGGCCAGCGGATAGGGGACGCTGGCGATCTGCTCGCAGAGGTCGACCGCGATGATGCTCGCGCCGTCGGCGGCGAGCCGCACCGCGTGTGCGCGGCCCTGGCCGCGCGCCGCGCCGGTGATGAAGGCGATCTTGCCTTCGAGTGGCCTGTCCATCAGGACCGGAGCTGACCCTTGTCCGGGTCGCCCGCCGGGACCGGTTGCAGCATCTTGATGTCCGGCGCCCCGACCAGGTGTTCGCCGGCCGCGGTGAACATCTTGGTGACGGCCGGTGCGGTGCTGTGGGCCTTGAGCGCCTCGGGGTCGGCCCACTGCTCGACGAAGACGAAGGTCTCGCCAGACTGGTGCAGAGAGTACAACTGGCAGCCCGGTTCGTTGTGCACTTCCTCCACCGCCTGCGTGAGAATGTCACGGACTGCGTCGACCGATTCGGGTTTGACGGTCATGGTGGCAACGACGACGACGGGCATGCTGGGGCCTCCTCGGGGGCTACGGAGTGGGTGACGCGCATGACTTCTGTTATCTACATCACCGCTTGCCTACCCTACTCACGCGATGCCGCGCCCAACCCGCCAGATGGCTCACACGCGCGGACCGTTACCAGTGTGGCGGGTGGTGCAGATGATGGCGATGCGACTACCCTTGCCGACATGGCTAACAAGACCGCCGCCCGCTCCAGAGCCAGAACGAGCAGGTCAAAGGCCACTTCACGGAGTGGCTCGGGTCGCGGGCGGCCGGCGGCACCCCGCAAGCGCCCGAGCAGGCCCGCCAAACGGCGCAACCGTTCGCTCCTGGTGGCCGCCGGGCTGACCGGCGGCCGCGCCCTGCGCGCGACCTGGCTGGTGGCCGCGCGCAGCACCGGCGGCGCGGCCCGGTCGATCGGGCGGGCCCGCGACATCGACCCGGGACACCGCCGCGATGGGATCGCACTGGTGTTGCTCGGCCTTTCCGTCGTCGTCGCCGCGAGCTCGTGGTTCGACGCCGCCCGGCCACTCGGCGCGTGGGTCGACACGCTGTTGCGCACTTTCATCGGGGCGGGCGTGCTGGCGCTCCCGGTCGTCACCGCCGCGGTCGCGGTGGCGCTGATGCGCACCCAGCCCAATGCCGATGCGCGACCCAGGTTGATCCTGGGCGCCACCCTGATCGCGCTTTCCGTGCTCGGCCTGCGCCACCTGTGGTCCGGCTCGCCGGAAGACCCGGAGGCGCGCCGCCGCGCGGCGGGATTCATCGGTTTCGCCATCGGCGGCCCACTGTCGGACGGCCTGACGGCCTGGATCGCCGCGCCGTTGTTGTTCATCGGGTTCATGTTCGGCCTGCTGTTGCTGACCGGCACCACGATTCGGGAGGTGCCCGACGCGGTCCGCGCCATGTTCGGGGCCCGGCTGCTCGGCGATGACGACGAGTACGACTACGACGACGAAGACGACGAAGTGGATCCCGTTGCGGCCGGGGACTTCTCCGACGCCTACTACGACGAGAGCTCACTGGATCCCGACGAGCGGCCGCAGGCCTGGCCGACGGCGGACCCGGCCCCCGCCCTGCGCGCGGACGAGGACGACATTCCCACGACGCCGGAGCCGGCCCTCGGCAAGAGCCGCCGTCGCGGCAAGAAGCAGACCGACGTGCTGGACCGGGTCGTCGAGGGCCCGTACACGCTGCCGTCGATGAGCCTGCTGGTGGCGGGAGACCCGCCGAAGAAGCGCAGCGCCGCCAACAACGTCATGGCCGAGGCCATCGGCGAGGTACTCACCCAGTTCAAGGTCGACGCGGCCGTCACCGGCTGCACCCGCGGGCCGACCGTCACCCGCTACGAGGTCGAGCTGGGGCCCGGCGTGAAGGTGGAAAAGATCACCGCGCTGCAAAAGAACATCGCCTACGCGGTGGCCACCGAGAGCGTGCGCATGCTGGCCCCGATCCCCGGCAAGTCCGCCGTGGGCATCGAGGTGCCCAACACCGACCGTGAAATGGTGCGGCTTGCCGACGTGCTGACCGCACGAGAGACCCGCCGCGACCACCACCCGCTGGTGATCGCATTGGGCAAGGACATCGAAGGGGATTTCATCTCGGCCAACCTGGCCAAGATGCCGCACCTGCTGGTCGCCGGCTCCACCGGATCCGGCAAGTCCAGCTTCGTCAACTCCATGCTGATTTCGCTGCTGACCCGGGCCACCCCGGAGGAAGTCAGGATGATCCTGATCGACCCGAAGATGGTGGAGCTGACGCCGTACGAAGGCATTCCGCACCTGATCACCCCGATCATCACCCAGCCGAAGAAGGCCGCCGCCGCGCTGGCCTGGCTGGTGGAGGAGATGGAGCAGCGCTACCAGGACATGCAGGCATCGCGGGTGCGCCACATCGACGACTTCAACGAGAAGGTTCGGTCGGGGGCCATCACCGCGCCGCTGGGCAGCCAGCGCGAATACCGGCCCTACCCCTACGTCGTGGCGATCGTCGACGAGCTGGCCGACCTGATGATGACGGCGCCCCGCGACGTGGAGGACGCGATCGTGCGGATCACCCAGAAGGCGCGCGCTGCCGGCATCCACCTGGTGCTGGCCACCCAGCGGCCGTCGGTCGACGTGGTCACCGGCCTCATCAAGACCAACGTGCCCTCCCGGCTGGCGTTCGCCACGTCGTCGCTCATCGACAGCCGGGTGATCCTGGACCAGGCGGGCGCGGAGAAGCTGATCGGCATGGGCGATGGCCTGTTCCTGCCGATGGGTGCCAGCAAGCCGATCCGGCTACAGGGCGCCTACATCACCGACGAGGAGATCCACGCCGTCGTCACCGCCTGCAAGGAGCAGGCCGAGCCCGAATACACCGAGGGCGTCACGGCGGCCAAGCCGATCGGTGAGCGCACCGACGTCGACCCCGACATCGGCGACGACATGGACGTTTTCCTGCAGGCCGTGGAGTTGGTGGTGTCCAGCCAGTTCGGCTCCACCTCGATGCTGCAGCGCAAGCTGAGGGTCGGCTTCGCCAAGGCCGGCCGGCTGATGGACCTGATGGAGACCCGCCGCATCGTCGGGCCCAGCGAGGGATCCAAGGCGCGCGAGGTGCTGGTCAAGCCCGACGAGCTCGCCGGAACGCTGGCCTTGATCCGGGGCGGCGGCGACGCCGACGGCGGCGACCCCGGCGAGTAGGCCGGCTCAGCCGACGAAGCCGGGATTACAGCACCAGCAGCATCCGGGAGTTGCCCAGGATGTTGGGCTTGACGTAGCTCAGATCCAGGAACTCGGCGACACCGATGTCATAGGAGCGGCACATCTCGTCGAACACCTCGGCGGTCACCGGCGTGCCCTCGATCTCGGTGAACCCGTGCTTGCCGAAGAATTCGGTCTCGAAGGTCAACACGAACAGCCGCTTGAGCTGCAGCTCGCGCGCGACCTCCAGTAGCCGGTCGACGATGGCGTGGCCGATGCCGTGGCCGGTCATCGCCGGGTCGACCGCGACGGTGCGGATCTCGCCCAGGTCGGACCACAGCACGTGCAGCGCGCCGCAACCGACCACGTCGTCGCCGTATTCGGCCACCCAGAACTCCTGGACGGCCTCGTACAACGTCACCAGATTCTTCTCGAGCAGGATCCTGCCGGCGTAGGTGTCGACGAGTTGCTTGATGGCGGCGACATCGGACGTTCGCGCGCGTCGCACCACCGGTCGGTGGTCCTGCGAACTTTCGGTCACGGCTAACAGTATCGGCATCGAGACGGGCGTGCTGGTCAAAGGTTATTCTGTTGCGGTGTCGGGGCAGCCGCAATCGGGTCCGGTTATGGGACCGCCAGGCCGCGTCCATATCGCAAATCTCGCCAACACCCTGACGCTGCTGCGGCTCGTGTTGGTCCCGATCTTCCTGCTCGCGCTGTTCGCCAAGGACGGTCACGAGATCGCCTTCCGGATCGTGGCTTTCGCGATCTTCACGCTCGCATGCATCACCGATCGGTTGGACGGCCTGCTGGCCCGCAACTACGGCATGGCAACCGAATTCGGCGCGTTCGCCGATCCGATCGCGGACAAGACGCTGGTCGGGTCGGCGCTGATCGGGCTGTCGATACTCGGTGACCTGCCCTGGTGGGTCACGGTGGTGATCCTGGTCCGCGAGGTCGGGGTGACGGTGCTGCGGCTGGCGGTGATCCGCCGCGGGGTCATCCCGGCCAGTTGGGGCGGCAAGGTCAAGACCGTGGTGCAGGCCGTGGCGATCGGTTTGTTCGTCCTGCCGCTGCCCGGGCCGTTCCGGGTGACGGCGGCGGTGGTGATGGGCGCGGCCATTTTGCTGACGATCATCACCGGCATCGACTACGTGGTGTCCACCGTCAGGGAAGTGCGCCGGACGGCCGACTGATTCTCCTCGCCGAACGGGAACCAAGACCCCACCGCCCGCGTTTCACGTAGTGAGCGCCTGCGCAACGCGGTCGATTTCGTGCCGAGCAGGCTGACTGGACGAAGGAGGGCGGGAATGCCGCCATTAGTGCGCGAGGTCATCGGCGACGTGCTGCGGGAGGCCAGGATGACGCAGGGCCGGACCCTGCGCGAGGTGTCCGATTCGGCGCGGGTGAGCCTCGGTTACCTGTCCGAGGTGGAGCGCGGGCGCAAGGAGCCGTCCAGCGAGCTGCTCAATGCGATCTGCGAAGCGTTAGCGGTCCCGCTCTCGTCGGTACTGACCGACGCGGGCGAGCGGATGGCGGGCGTGGAACGGGCGGCCCACGGCGCGCCCGCCGACGGGGCGCGTGGTCCCAGCATCGACGCCGGCACCAAGGTGGTCATCCCGCCGGTGGCCTCCCTGGCGATCGCCTGAGCGCCGCCCGGCGCGAGGATCCAGCGCTAGGGGTAGGGCGATTGGCGCCGACCCACTAAATTGAGCGACAAGCGACGGCCCATCCAGGGGCCGGCCGGCCCACAAGAAGCGAAGGCGGAGCTCACTCATGGCCAATCCGTTCGTCAAAGCGTGGAAGTACCTCATGGCGCTGTTCAACGCGAAGATCGACGAGCACGCCGACCCGAAGGTGCAAATCCAGCAGGCCATCGAGGAAGCCCAGCGCACGCATCAGGCGCTGACTCAGCAGGCGGCGCAGGTGATCGGCAACCAGCGCCAGCTGGAGATGCGGCTCAACCGGCAACTCGCGGATATCGAAAAGCTGCAGGTCAACGTGCGGCAGGCCCTGACGCTCGCCGACCAGGCCACCGCCGCAGGTGATGCCGCCAAAGCCACCGAGTACAACAACGCCGCCGAGGCGTTCGCGGCCCAGCTGGTGACCGCCGAGCAGGGCGTCGAGGACCTCAAGACGCTGCACGATCAGGCGCTGAGCGCGGCCGCTCAGGCCAAGAAGGCGGTCGAGCAGAACGCGATGGTGCTGCAGCGGAAGATCGCCGAGCGCACCAAGCTGCTCAGCCAGCTCGAGCAGGCGAAGATGCAGGAACAGGTGAGTGCGTCGCTGCGGTCGATGAGCGAGATCGCCGCGCCCGGCAACGTGCCCAGCCTCGATGAGGTGCGCGACAAGATCGAACGTCGCTACGCCAACGCGATCGGCTCTGCCGAACTCGCCCAGGGTTCGGTGCAGGGCCGCATGCTCGAGGTCGAGCAGGCCGGGGTGCAGATGGCCGGTCATTCACGGCTCGAGCAGATTCGCGCCTCGATGCGCGGCGAAGCCTTGCCGACCGGCGGGGCGCCCGCGGGGGCCCCGGAGGCGACCCCCGCGCCCGCCGAGACCACCGGGGGCGCGGTCACCGAGAAGCCCTTTGGCCAGTAAGCCGGTGTCGTGGCGGTGAGCGAGACGCAGCACGGGCTCTGGCGCACGTTGCTGGGGCGTGGGTTGGCCACCGCCGCCGACCTTTCCGACCAGCTGGCCCGAAAGATCAGCGCCGCCGCGGACCCGCGCGCGCGACTGCTGCGGCGGCGTCGCCGCGCCCTGCGGTGGGGCCTGATATTCACCGCCGGCTGCCTGTTCTGGGCCGTGGTGACGATGCTGCTGGCCGCCTGGGGATGGTTCGCGCTGCTGCTGGAGATCACCGGCGCCGTCGCGGTCATCATGGCCATCCCGGCGACGCTGTTGTTGCTGCGCTATAGGTGGCTGCGTGCCGAGCCGCTGCCCACACCCCGCCCGACGAACGTGCGTCGGCTGCCGCCGCCCGGCTCGGCGGCGCGGCCCGCGATGTACGCGCTGGGCGCCTCCGAACGCGGATTCCTCTCGTTGTTGAACGTGATAGAGCGCGGGTCGATGTTGCCGGCCGCCGAAATCCGCGACCTGACCGCGGCGGCCAACAAGACCTCGGCGGCCATGGCGGCCACCGCGGCCGAGGTGGTGTCGATGGAGCGGGCGGCGCAGTCCAGCGAGTCGTCGCGGGCGTATCTGGTACCCAGCATCAACGCGTTCACCGCGCAGTTGAGCGCCGGTGTTCGCCAGTACAACGAAATGGTAACCGCCGCAGCTCAATTGGTGTCCTCGGCGAACGGCGATCAGCTGGCCGCCTCGCAGCGCTACCGCGCCGAGCTGGCCGGAGCCACCGACCGGCTGGTCGGTTGGGCGCAGGCGTTCGACGAACTCGGCGGTTTGCGCGGCGCCAGTTGATAAGCGTCCGGGCGGGCTAGAACGTCGCTTTCAGCGAGGGCAGCACCACCGCCGCCAGGCCGCGAACGGTGGCCTTGAACATATCGAAGAAGTCAAAGTAGTCGCGCCACAACGTGATTCGCCCGTCGTGGACCTCGAACACACCGCACACCCAGAACTGAAGCCGCAGCGGGCCGACGATCAGCGCGTCGGTGCGCTCGGTGAGCACCGCCCCGCCGTCGGCGGCGATGCGGTGGATCTTCACTTCGAAGGCGGCGCGGCCGTCCATCCGGCGAAACAGCTTCATGGCCCTGACGCGGCCGTGGATCGTCGGCAGCCCGACGTTTTCGTAGACGAGGTTGTCGTCCAATGCCGCGTCGGCGGCGTCGTAATCCCCGTCCTGCAGGGCGTTCAGGAAGCCCTCGACCATACGGGTGTTCGCAACGGCAGTCCCAGTCAGCTCGGTCATGATTGCCAGCGTAGGCGAGCATTGCGGTCGCGCGCTGTGGCAGGGTAAGGCCGATGCGTGTCGCCGTCGTCGCCGGGCCGGATCCCGGGCACTCGTTTCCCGCGATTGCGCTGTGCCAACGCTTCGCCGAGGCCGGCGATGCGCCCACGCTGTTCACCGGCGCCGAGTGGGTCGACACCGCGCGCACCGCCGGCATCGACGCCGCCCCGCTGGACGGGCTGGTGGCCACCGACGACGACGTCGACGCCGGGGCCCGCATCCACGGGCGCGCGGCGCGGATGGCCGTCCTCAACGTGCCGGCGCTGCGCGAGCTGGCGCCGGACCTGGTGGTGTCCGACGTCATCACCGCCGGCGGCGGCATGGCCGCGGAGTTGTCGGGCATCCCGTGGATCGAGCTCAACCCGCATCCGCTGTACCTGCCGTCGAAGGGATTGCCGCCGATAGGCAGTGGGCTGGCGCCGGGCACCGGCATCGGAGGCCGGCTCCGCGATGCCACGATGCGGGCGCTCACCGCGCGGTCCTGGCGCGCGGGCCTGCGGCAGCGCGCGGCCGTGCGGGTCGAGATCGGACTGCCGGCCCGCGACCCCGGGCCGCTGCGGCGGCTGATCGCGACCCTGCCCGCCCTCGAGGTGCCGCGGCCGGACTGGCCGGCGGAGGCCGTGGTGGTGGGCCCGCTGCACTTCGAACCGACCGATCGGGTGCTGGAAATCCCGGCGGGCACGGGGCCGGTGGTGGTGGTCGCGCCGTCGACCGCGTTGACCGGGACCGAGGGGCTGGCGGAGGTCGCGCTGGCTCACCTGCGGCCGGGGGAGACGCTGCCGGCCGGAGCGCGGCTGGTGGTTTCGCGGCTGGGGGGAGCGGACCTGCGGGTGCCGCCGTGGGCGGTGGTCGGGCTGGGCAGCCAGGCCGAGTTGTTGCGGCGCGCCGACCTGGTGATCTGCGGCGGCGGGCACGGCATGGTGGCCAAGACGCTGCTCGCGGGGGTGCCCCTGGTGGCGGTGCCCGGCGGCGGGGACCAGTGGGAGATGGCCAATCGGGTGGTCCGGCAGGGCAGTGGGCGGCTGATCCGGCCGCTGACCGCCGAGGCGCTGGTGTCCGCGGTGAACGAGGTGCTGTCGTCGCCGGGTTACCGGGAGGCCGCGCAAACGGCCGCCGCTAGCATCGCCGACGTGGCCGATCCCGTCCGGGTATGCCACGAAGCGGTCGCTCTGACGGCATGATTTGGCGGGATTCGCGACAAGGAGGGCAACGGCTATGAGGACGATCGCCGCCGGCGGCCTGCTTCTGGCCTTGATCTTCAGCTCGGGCGTCGCCCGCGCCGACAGCGGCGACGAGCAACAGGCATGCCAGTTGATGGACGACCCTGCGGGCGCCCAACAGGGGTTCGCGCCGGCCGAATACGCCTTCATGCAGTTGCGCGCCAAAATGTCGGCGGAGCGCGCGCGGACCATCATGTCCGAGGCGGTGCAGGACTACTGCCCCAATCACCTCATCGACCTGCCGGCCAGTTGGCGGTAGTGCGGCCGGTGTCCGATCGCCGCCCGGTGGGTATCTTGCTGGCGTGCGGCTAACGGAATTCAACGAGCGGGTCGTCCTGCGATTCGGTGCAGCGTACGGATCTTCGGTGCTGGCCGACCACGTGCTGACCGGTTTCAACGGCCGCACCGCCGCCCAGGCGATCGAGGATGGGGTCGATCCCCGCGACGTGTGGCGGGCCCTGTGCGTCGACTTCGACGTGCCGCGCGAGCAGTGGTGAATCCGGCCTACCCGCGGGTGGACCGCGGTGTTCGGCGAAACACGCAGTCGCCGCAGACGGGTCGCCCGGGCACGCGGTAGAGCAGGCAGCAACTGCGCCGCCTGAAGTCGAGTTGCGATCCGGTGACGACGCCGGATCCGGCCATCATGCCGGTACCCAGCAGCGAGTTCGTGATGCCGACGATCGGGCCGCGCAGGTCGGGCCGCGCGGAAAGCAACGCCCGGGACGCCCCGACGAGCGCGGAGGCGATGTTGCCCGCCGCCAGGGCGGGCGCCAGCTTGACCCGCAGACCATCGGCGAGCGGCTTCATGTGCTGTTTGACGACGACGCGGTAGAGCAACGTCGCCGACGCCTGGTCGACGGCTTGTCCAACGGGCGCGGGTAACCGCAGTTGAGCCCCCGCGTCGGCGCGTTGCAGGTCGGTGAGATCCGGGACGACGCCGTGCCCGAGCGCGCACGCGAGCACGGGTGACCACAGGCGGGTGGCGTGGCCGAGATGCACCAGCGAGGCGCCGATCCGCAGGTCCGTCGTGTGATAGCGCCGGGCGGTGGCGGTGACCAAGTCGGTGCAGCCGTCGGCGTAGGACTGCCCGACCGGGTGCCATCCGGCCGCGTCACCGCCCACAGCCAACGCGAAAAACCCTTTGTAGCAAGATATTTCGGCCAGCTCAGCAGAGATGTCCATGTATGCCCAACCAAGCCTCTTAAGGGGAGATCCGCCCCAGTTGTCGTGAGGAAGCGCCGACGGTGAGTATCTGGCTCCCGGGTGGGGGCACCCGGTCACAGTGGCGGGACCGCACCGGATTCACACCGGTTTCCTCGTGCTTGTCGGCCCGTCGGCGCCTTTCGGTAGCAGATGTTGCCACACGGGTTACCGGGGTTCGGCGTGTCCGCTTGAATCGAACAGGTGTTCGGCTACTGTGGGGAACGTTCGGTGAGTCAACTTGTCGGTGGCCTTCTCTAGTGTCACGGCCAACCGACCGACACCGGTCACTGAACACACCGAACCATAGGAGAGGCATCATGACGCAAGCCCCCGACCGCGAGAAGGCTCTCGAACTGGCGATGGCCCAGATCGAAAAGAGCTACGGCAAAGGATCGGTGATGCGTCTCGGCGACGAGATGCGTCAGCCGATCTCGATCATCCCGACGGGATCCATCGCACTGGACGTGGCCTTGGGCATCGGCGGCCTGCCCCGCGGCCGGGTCGTGGAGATCTACGGCCCGGAATCCTCGGGTAAGACCACCGTCGCGCTGCACGCCGTGGCCAACGCCCAGGCCGCCGGTGGCGTCGCGGCGTTCATCGACGCCGAGCACGCCCTGGACCCGGACTACGCCAAGAAGCTGGGGGTCGACACCGATTCCCTGCTGGTCAGCCAGCCCGACACCGGGGAACAGGCCCTCGAGATCGCCGACATGCTGATCCGCTCCGGCGCCCTGGACATCCTGGTCATCGACTCGGTGGCGGCATTGGTGCCACGCGCGGAACTCGAAGGCGAGATGGGTGACAGCCACGTCGGGCTGCAGGCCCGGCTGATGAGCCAGGCGCTGCGGAAAATGACCGGCGCACTGAACAATTCGGGTACCACCGCGATCTTCATCAACCAGCTCCGCGAGAAGATCGGGGTGATGTTCGGCAGTCCCGAAACCACCACGGGCGGAAAGGCTTTGAAGTTCTACGCGTCGGTGCGCATGGACGTCCGCCGGATCGAGACCCTCAAGGACGGCACCAACGCGGTGGGTAACCGCACCCGGGTCAAGGTCGTCAAGAACAAGGTGGCGCCGCCGTTCAAGCAGGCCGAGTTCGACATCCTCTACGGCAGGGGCATCAGCAGGGAGGGTTCGCTGATCGATATGGGTGTGGAGCAGGGCTTCATCCGCAAGTCGGGTTCCTGGTTCACCTACGAGGGTGAGCAGCTCGGCCAGGGCAAGGAGAATGCCCGCACCTTCCTGATGGAGAACGCCGACGTGGCCAACGAGGTCGAGAAGAAGATCAAGGAAAAGATGGGCATTGGTGCGGTCGTGACCGATGGCTTGTCCGATGACAGCGTCCTGCCCGCCCCCGTCGACTTCTGAGCCCTCCCGCGAGGAGCAGGCGCGGACGCTATGCCTGCGCCTGCTCACCGCGAGAGCGCGCACCCGGGCCGAGCTGCATGGCCAGCTGGCGAAACGCGGCTACCCCGAGGACATCAGCGCGTCCGTGCTTGACCGGCTCGCCGCCGTCGGCCTGGTCGATGACACCGACTTCGCCGAACAGTGGGTGCGGGCCCGCCGGGCCAAGGCCGGGAAGAGCAAGCGGGCGCTGGCCGCTGAATTGCGCACCAAGGGTGTCGACAGGGACGTGATCGCCACGGCGCTGTCGGGAATCGACGCCGGTGCCGAACGGGATCGGGCCGAGCAGTTGGTGCGGGCCAAGCTGCGCCGGGAGACGCTGGACGGCGACGACGCGCGCGTGACCCGCCGGCTGGTCGGAATGTTGGTGCGTCGTGGCTACGGCCAGAGCCTGGCGTGCGAGGTCGTTTTTGCCGAGCTGGCCGCCGAACGCGAGCGCCGCCGGGTCTAGCCGCTGACGTGCGGTTTCTCGTGTGCCGACCGCTCGCCGTACCATGGCCCCGTGACTTCAACGGTGGTGCAGGACGCCGCGGCCGTGGCCGGCGGCGCAGGGCCTGCGCGCACCTACCAAGTCCGCACCTACGGCTGCCAGATGAACGTCCACGATTCCGAGCGGTTGGCGGGTCTGCTGGAAGCCGCCGGCTACCAGCGGGCGGTCGAGGGCTCAGATTTTGGAGACGCGGACGTGGTGGTCTTCAACACGTGCGCCGTCCGCGAGAACGCCGACAACAAGCTGTACGGCAACCTCAGCCACCTCGCTCCGCGCAAGCGCGGCAACCCCGAGATGCAGATCGCGGTTGGGGGGTGCCTGGCCCAAAAAGATCGGGACGCGGTGCTGCGCAAGGCGCCCTGGGTGGATGTGGTCTTCGGCACGCACAACATCGGATCGCTGCCCACGCTGCTCGAACGGGCCCGGCACAACAATGCCGCCCAGGTCGAGATCGCCGAGTCGCTGCGGGAATTTCCGTCGTCCCTGCCGAGCGCACGCGAATCGGCCTACGCCGCTTGGGTTTCCGTCTCGGTCGGGTGCAACAACAGCTGCACGTTCTGCATCGTCCCCGCGCTGCGGGGCAAGGAAGTCGACCGCAGCCCCGCCGACATCCTGGCCGAGGTGAGAGCGCTGGTGGACGACGGCGTGCTCGAGGTCACGCTGCTGGGCCAGAACGTGAACGCCTACGGGGTGTCCTTCGCCGACCCGGCGCTGCCCCGCGATCGCGGCGCCTTCGCGCGGTTGCTGCGATCCTGCGGGGACATCGACGGGCTGGAACGGGTGCGGTTCACCTCCCCGCATCCCGCCGAATTCACCGACGACGTCATCGAGGCCATGGCGCGGACGCCGAATGTCTGCCCCGCCCTGCACATGCCCCTGCAGTCGGGCTCCGACCGGGTGCTGCGCGCGATGCGGCGCTCGTACCGCGCCGAGCGCTACCTCGGGATCATCGACCGCGTCCGCGCGGCCATGCCGCACGCCGCCATCACCACCGATCTGATCGTCGGGTTTCCCGGCGAGACCGAAGAGGACTTCGCGGCCACACTGGACGTGGTTCGGCAGGCCCGGTTCGCCGCCGCGTTCACCTTCCAGTACTCCAAGCGGCCCGGCACACCGGCCGCCGAGCTCGACGGGCAGCTCCCCAAAGCCGTTGTGCAGGAACGCTATGAACGGCTGGTCGAGCTGCAGGAGCAGATCTCGCTGGAGGGCAATCGCGCACTGGTCGGCCAGACCGTGGAATTGCTGGTCGCCGTCGGCGAGGGACGCAAGGACACCCGCACGGCGCGGATGACCGGCCGCGCCCGCGACGGCCGCCTGGTGCACTTCAGTACCGACGACCGGGTGCGTCCGGGCGACCTCGTCACCGCGATGATCACCCGGGCGG
Source organism: uncultured Actinomycetota bacterium (assembly GCA_963820045.1). Classification (GTDB taxonomy): domain Bacteria; phylum Actinomycetota; class Actinomycetes; order Mycobacteriales; family Mycobacteriaceae; genus Mycobacterium. The sequence continues at coordinate 389,187 of CAWFYN010000002.1, read as the reverse complement.
CGCCGCACCACCTGATCGCCGACGCGGGCGTCCTCAGCCATCGCCGCACCCGCGCGGGGGACGCGCACGCGGCCGGGCAGCGCCCGGGCGGCATCGGTCTTGGCATGCCCGCCGTCGGACCGCCCGCCGGCCCCCCAGAACCCACAGAATCCCTTGGATGTGCCCGATGAAGGACGACCACCCCGACTTCGACGCCTTGCGGAGCGAAATCGAGGCCGCCGAGCGCCGGGTGGCGCGCGGATTCGACCCGGGCCCACGCGGTTTCGTGGTGGCGATCCTGGTCTTCGTGCTGCTGGGATCGTTCATCCTGCCGCACACCGGCGCGGTGCGGGGCTGGGACGTGTTGTTCAGCAGCCACGGGGCCGGCGCGGCCGCGGTGGCGTTGCCGTCGCGGGTGTTCACCTGGCTGACGCTCGTGTTCGGCGTCGGGGTCTCAATGCTGGCGTTGGTGACGCGGCGCTGGGCGCTGGCCTGGATCGCGCTGGCGGGTTCTGCGCTCGCCGGCGCGGCGGGCATGTTGGCCATCTGGTCGCGCCAGACGGTGGCGGCGGGGCATCCGGGCCCCGGGGTCGGGTTGATCGCGGCCTGGATCATCGTCCTCGCGCTGACGTACCAATGGGCCCGGGTGGTGTGGTCGCGCACCATCGTGCAACTGGCGGCCGAGGAGCAGCTGCGTCGGGTCGCGGCGCAGCAGCAGTCGATGACGCTGCTCGACACCCTGGACGACGGGGCCGGGCAAGACACCGGAAACCGGCCCGGGAAGCCGCAGGACCGGGCGCCCGGGGATCCCGAAGCCTAGCTCTTGCGGGTCAGGGCCTCGACGGCCGCCTGCGCCCATTGCCGCCACTGTTCGGCGTTGGCCTTGGCCTCTTCGGCATCTTTGGTACGGCCCGCCGCCGCGGCCTTCTGGGCCTGCTGCTCGTATTGTTCGGCGCGAATGCGGAACTGCTCGGCGCGCGCCTGCGCCTGGGGATCCGACCAATCGGCCTCGCCCGCGTCGCGCACCTTCTTCTCCACCGCGCGCAGCCGGCGCTCCAATTCCGCGGACCGTTCCCGCGGCACCTTGCCGATCGCGTCCCACTTCTCGGCGATCGAGCGCAGCGCCGCCCTGGCCGCGTCGGGGTTGCCGGTGTCGATCCGTTCCGCCTCGGCCAGCAGCGCCTCCTTGGCCGTGGCGTTGGCCCGCAGTTCCGCGTCCTTCTCCGCCGTTGCCGCGTTGCGAGCCGTGAAGAAGACGTCCTGGGCCGCCTTGAACCGCCGCCACAGGGCATCGTCGACATCCCGGGCCGCTCGGCCCGCCGCCTTCCACTCGGTGAGCAGCTTGCGGAATTCCGCGCTGGTGGCGGTCCAATCCGTCGAATCGGACAACTCCTCGGCCCGTTCGCAAAGTCGTTCCTTCGCCTGGCGAACCCCCACGCGTTCCCGGTCCAGTTCGGCGAAGTGGGAGCCCCGCCGCCGGTTGAACGCCTCGCGGGCCGCCGAATAACGCTTCCACAGCGCGTCGTCGACCTTCCGGTCCAGGCCGCTGATGGTCTTCCACTCGTCGAGGATGGCCCGCAGCCGGTCGCCGGCGGCCTTCCACTGCGTCGAGTTGGCGCCCAACTCCTCGGCTTCGGCGGCCAGCGCCTCCTTGCGCGCGGTCTGAGTGGCGCGATGCTCGTCGCGGCGCGAGCGCTCCGCGACGACGGTGGCCTCGACCCGGTCGATGAGGCTGGTCAATCGGCTTGCGAGCGCGTCGACGTCGCCCAGCACGGCCGCCGTCGGCAACGTTTCGGCCAGCTCGGACGCATGGGCTTTGATCTTGCGGGCGTCTCCGGTTCCCGCCGCGAGCCGCTCCTCCATGAGCGTGATCTCGGTGCTCAGGTCGTCGAAGCGCCGGCCGAAGTGGGCGAAAGCGGCTTCGGAGTCACCGGCCTGCCAGGAGCCGACGATGCGCTTGCCGGCGGCGGTGATCAGCCAGACCGTTCCGTCGTCGTCCACGCGCCCGAACTGATGCGGATTGCTGGGTGGTGGCGCCGGCACCGGGTGGGCGACGGGCCGCGGGCCTGAGCTCATCGGCCGGGGACCGGGACGTGGTCCCGGGCGCGGCGCCGGGCCCGAAACCGGTTGGGCCACCGGCCCAGCCGCATCTCCGCCGTGGGGTTCGTCTTCCGTCATGCGCTCGTCACCTACCCTTCGCGCGGTTGGTATTCCGCGCACCTGCCGCGCGTAGCGGCACCGTCTGCTGCACCTGTGGGCTGGCCATCCCGGCTCTCCCAACAGCTGCTTAACAGTATTCAAGCAGCTTGGCGGCCCGTGCGTCGCCACCCTGGTCTACCCGCTCGGGATGCATCGGCGCAGACACATGAGGTATCACTCTTGTCCGTACCCCGACTCGGATGGAGAAGCCATGGGTCAGCCGGACATCGCCGCGTTGCTCGCGTTAGCGTCCGCGCTCTGCGTCGCGATCGGCGATGTCCTGCAGCAGCGCGCGACACACCGGATCACCGACACCTCGGCCGGGCAGCTCGAACTGTTCCGCAAGCTGCTCGGCAACCGACGGTGGCGGTGGGGCGCGTTGATGCTCGTGGTCAGCATCGTGTTGCAGGCGGCCGCGCTGGACCAAGGTTCGGTGTTGCTGGTGCAGGCCTTGCTCGTTCTTTCGCTGCTGTTCGCGCTGCCCATCAGCGCCAGGTTGGCCAATCGGGCCGTGACCGCCCGGGAGTGGGCCTGGGCCGTCGTGCTGACCGCCGCGGTGACCGTGATCGTCACGGTCGGCAACCCGCAGGCGGGTCATTCGACCGCGTCGCTGCGGACTTGGGCCGCCGTGGCGGCGGTGCTGGCGCCGCTGCTGGTCGGATGCGTGGTGGCCGCCCGGATCCGGGGCGGGGCCCTGGCCGCGGTGCTGCTCGCCTTCGTGTCCGGTTCGCTGTGGGGCGTTTTCGCGGTCCTGGCCAAAGGCATGGTCCATCGGTTGGCCGACGGGGGTTGGGCGGTGGTCCGGACACCCGAGCTGTACGCCTGGGTGCTGGTCGCGCTGGCGGGATTCGCCTGGGAGCAGTCGGCGTTTAGGGCCGGTGCCCTGACCGCGTCGATGCCGACGCTGGAGGTGTCCCAGCCGGTGGTGGCGGCCGTGCTGGGCGTGCTCGTCCTCGGCGAGACGCTCGGCACCGGCCGCGCCGGAATGCTGGCGCTGGCGGTGGCGGTGCTCGCGATGGCGGTCGCCACCGTCGAGCTCGCGCGCGGCGATGCCTCCGCGACGCAGCACAGGATCGAGGCGCGGCTCGGGGACGCCACCGGGCAACCGGCGTAGCCACCGCCTGGCTTAACCGGATCGCAGTGCTACCCACAGGCCTTACATAGGTTAATGAAGTATCAACAAAGGGTTAATCGGTCAGCCGGCAGCAGCGCGGGTAACGTCATACAGCTGTTGCTGAACTGATCGCAAATTTTGCGTGTATTTGCCCGCGTCCCAGGGAAAGCTGGTCGGGACAATCGTGAGGTGAGGGGTCACTATGTCCAAAGTTGATGTCGCGGCGTTGATCGCGCTGTGCGCAGCGTTGGCATCCGCGGTCGGCGATGTGATCCGTCAGCGCTCGGCGCAGGAGATCACGGACAAGGAGGTCGGCCACCTCGAGCTGTTCCGCATGTCGTTGCGGGACACCCGGTGGTGGCTGGGAGGCGTGGCGGCGATCGTCAACTACAGCCTGCAGGCCGGTGCCCTGGCCTGGGGCTCGGTGGTGTTGGTCACCGCGCTTCAGGTGACCGCGTTGCTGTTCGCCCTGCCGATCTATGCGCGGCTGACCAAGCGCCGGGTGACCCGCTGGGAGTGGGTGTGGGCGGTGGTCCTGGCCGGCGCCCTGGCGGTGGTCATCATCGTCGGCGACCCGGCCTCCGGCCATCAACGTGCATCGGCCGGGACGTGGGCCGTCGTCGCCGCGGTGATGGTGCCGCTGCTGGTGGTGTGTGCGGTGGCCGCGCGGATCTGGTCGGGCAGCCCGTTCGCGGCCGCCCTGCTCGCGGTGGTGGCGGGTTCGGCGCTGGCGTTGTTCGCGGTGCTCACGAAGGGCATCGTCGAGGTGGCCGAGGCCGGCCCGCTGGCCGTGCTGCGCGCGCCGGAGTTCGTCCCCTGGCTGCTGCTGGCGCTGACCGGGATGATCTTCCAGCAGTCGGCGTTCCGCGCCGGCGCGCTGACGGCCTCCATGCCGACGATGACCGTGGCGAAGCCCGTGGTGGCCGGTTTGCTCGGTATCTTCGTGCTCGGCGAGACACTGAACGCTTACGGCCCCAAGTCGTTTGTGCTGGTCGCGGCCGTGGCGGTCGTGATCGTCGCGACGGTCGCGCTGGCCCGCGGTGAGGCCGCCACCATGGTCGCGCAGTCCGGGCGGGACGACGGAAGCATCACGCCCGACGCGTCGTCGTCCGAAGACGGCGAGGCCGACCCTTTTAGCGGTCCCATCGTGGTGGTGACGGCCGAGGCCTGAGCGCGCCACTGGGGCGAAACGTTAGTTTGGTGGCGTGCTCAGCAGCATTGCGATCGTTCCCTCGGCGCCGCTGCTGGTGCCCGAGCTCGCTGGCACGGCCGCCGCTGAGGTGACCGATCTGGTGGCCGCGGTGCTGGCGGCGGCCGCCTTATTGCCGGTGCGGTGGAGCGTCATCGGGGCCGCGGGGCGCAACGAGGTCCTGGGCCCCGACACGGCGGGCACCTTCGCCGGTTTCGGCGCCGACGTACGGGTTCGATTTTCTCCGCGGGCTGGCGCCGAGCCGCCTGCGGATCTGCCCGTGTGCGCGTTGCTGGGCGCCTGGATCCGGGGCCAAGTCCGGCCGGACGCGACCGCGCAGGCCCGCGTCTACTCCGTCGACCATGACGCTCAGAGCGCGCTGGCCCACGGCCGGCGGTTGCGCGCCGAGATCGATCGGTCACCGGAGCCGGTCGGCGCGCTGGTCGTGGCCGACGGTGCGAACACCCTGACACCGGCCGCCCCCGGCGGATACGACCCGGGCAACGCGGACGCGCAGCTGGCCCTCGACGACGCGCTGGCGACCGGTGACATCGCCGCCCTGACGCGGCTGCCGCAGCAGATCCTGGGGCGGGTCGCCTTCCAGGTGCTGGCCGGCCTGGCCGAACCCGGACCGCGATCGGCCAAGGAGCTATACCGGGGTGCGCCCTACGGCGTGGGCTACTACGCCGGCGCCTGGCAGCTCTGAGGCTGCCGTGCGACCGCTCGCGATCATCGGCCCCACCGGAACCGGCAAGTCGCAGCTGGCCCTCGACATTGCGGAGTGGGCCGCACGGTTGGCGGCCGGCGCCGAAATCGTGAACGCCGATGCGATGCAGCTCTATCGCGGAATGGACATCGGCACCGCCAAGCTTCCCCTCGACCAACGCCGCGGCATCCCGCACCACCAGCTCGACGTGCTGGACGTCACCGAGACCGCGACCGTCGCCCGCTATCAGCGCGCCGCCGCCGCGGACATCGAGGCGATCGCGGCCCGCGGCGCCGTGCCGATCATCGTGGGCGGCTCCATGCTCTACATCCAATCCCTGCTCGACGACTGGTCGTTCCCCGCCACCGATCCCGCCGTGCGGGCGCGCTGGGAAGAGCGGCTGGCCGAGGTCGGGGTGGGCAGGCTGCACGCCGAACTGGCCCGCCGCGACCCCGCTGCGGCCGCGGCCATCCTGCCCACCGATGCGCGGCGCACCGTGCGGGCGCTCGAAGTGGTCGAGCTGACCGGCCGGCCGTTCGCCGCGTCCGCGCCACGCATCGGCCCCCCGAGATGGGATACCGTTATCGTCGGATTAGATTGTGACACAACTAGTCTCGATGAAAGGTTGGCTCTGCGCACCGACGCCATGTTCGACCAGGGGCTGGTCGACGAGGTGAGCGCCCTGCTCGACGAGGGCCTGCGCGACGGGGTCACCGCGTCGCGGGCGCTCGGCTACGCCCAGGTGATCGACGCGCTCGACGGCGGAGGTGGCGCCGATCGACTGCGCGAGGCGCGAGAACAGACATACGTGGGCACCCGGCGCTATGTGCGACGGCAGCGGTCCTGGTTCCGCCGCGACCACCGGGTCCATTGGCTGGATGTGGGCGACGGAGCCCGGCTCGTCGACGAAGCCCTGCGAACGTGGGGCCACGTATCCTGAGCGGGTGAGATTCGCCAAGGGCCACGGCACCGAGAACGACTTCGTGGTGCTCCCGGACGCGCGGGCCGCGCTCGACCTCACCGCGGCCCGGGTAGCCGCATTGTGCGACCGGCGGCGCGGACTGGGCGCCGACGGGGTGCTGCGAGTCACCACCGCGGGTGCCGCGCTGTCAGCCGGCGTGCTCGACCGTCTGCCCGACGGCGTGGCCTCAGCCGACTGGTACATGGACTACCGCAACGCCGACGGTTCCGTCGCCCAGATGTGCGGCAACGGCGTCCGGGTGTTCGCGCACTACCTGCGCGCCAGCGGCATGGAAGCCCGCGACGAATTCGTGGTCGGGTCACCCGCCGGCCCGCGGCCGATCACCGTGCACCGCGCCGATGCGACCCGTGCCGACATCAGCGTGGACATGGGCAAGGTCAACACGCTCGGTAGCGGGGGACCCGCGTTTGAGGCGACAGTCGGCGGCCGGCGGTTTTCCGGCCTGGCGGTCGACGTGGGCAACCCCCACCTGGCGTGTGTGGATCCGGACCTGACCGCCGAAGAGCTGGAGAGACTGGACGTGGCGGCGCCGGTGAGCTTCGACCACGCCCAGTTCCCGGAGGGCGTCAACATCGAAGTCCTCACGGCACCGGCGGACGGCGCGGTGCGGATGCGGGTGCATGAGCGGGGCGTGGGCGAGACCCGCTCGTGTGGCACCGGAACGGTCGCGGCGACGGTGGCCGCGCTGGCCGTCGCCGGTGCGGACACCGGGACCCTGACCGTGCGGGTGCCGGGCGGCGACGTCGTCGTCACCATCACCGACGCGACCAGCTACCTGAGGGGACCATCGGTACTGGTGGCGCATGGGGAGGTCAGCGGGGAATGGTGGGACGCGCAGCAGCGTTAATTCGAGTGCACGACGACGATTCGCCGTGCATCATCTTGTATTGCCTATGACACATTCTGAATCTCCCAATTACGCTCCGGCAGTTGCGGAGCCAAGCACCGGCGAACTCGCCCTGGAAGAACGGTCGGCGCTGCGTCGCGTCGCCGGTCTGTCCACCGAACTCGCCGACGTATCCGAAGTCGAGTACCGCCAGCTGCGGCTGGAACGCGTCGTGCTGGTCGGCGTGTGGACCGACGGCACCGCCGCCGACAGCGAGGCCAGCATGGCCGAGCTGGCCGCCCTGGCCGAGACCGCCGGCTCCCAGGTGCTCGAAGGGCTCATCCAGCGCCGTGACAAGCCCGACCCGTCGACCTACATCGGTTCGGGCAAGGCCCAGGAACTACGCGAAGTGGTGCTGGCGACCGGCGCCGACACCGTGATCTGCGACGGTGAACTGTCCCCGGCGCAGCTGACCGCGCTGGAAAAGGCGGTGAAGGTCAAGGTCATCGATCGCACGGCGCTGATTCTCGACATCTTCGCCCAACACGCCACCAGCCGGGAGGGCAAGGCGCAGGTATCGCTGGCCCAGATGGAGTACATGTTGCCGCGGCTGCGCGGCTGGGGTGAGTCGATGTCCCGGCAGGCCGGTGGTCGCGCCGGCGGCAGCGGGGGAGGCGTGGGCCTGCGCGGTCCCGGTGAAACCAAAATCGAGACCGACCGGCGCCGCATCCGTGAACGAATGGCCAAGTTGCGCCGCGAGATCAAGGACATGAAGCAGGTCCGCGACACCCAGCGCAGCCGTCGCGTGCAGAGCGAGGTGCCGTCGGTCGCCATCGTCGGCTACACCAACGCCGGCAAGTCGAGCCTGCTCAACGCGCTGACCGGAGCGGGGGTGCTGGTGCAGGATGCGTTGTTCGCCACGCTGGAGCCCACCACCCGCCGCGCCGAGTTCTCCGACGGCCGCCCGCTGGTGCTCACCGACACCGTCGGGTTCGTCCGGCACCTGCCCACCCAACTGATCGAGGCGTTCCGCTCCACGCTGGAAGAGGTCGTCGGCGCTGACCTGCTGCTGCATGTGGTCGACGGCTCCGACGTCAACCCGCTGGCGCAGATCAACGCGGTGCGCGCGGTGGTGTCCGAAGTCATCGCCGACCACCACGGTGACCCGCCGCCCGAGTTGTTGGTGGTGAACAAGATCGACGCCGCGAGCGGCCTGACGCTGGCCAAGCTTCGGCACGCGCTGCCCGGCGCGGTGTTCGTCTCGGCACGAACGGGCGAAGGTATCGACGCCCTGCGGCGCCGGATGGGCGAGCTGGCCGTTCCCGCGGATACGGCCGTGGACGTGGTCATTCCGTACCACCGGGGCGACCTGGTGGCCCGGCTGCACGCCGACGGGCGTGTGCAGCAGGAGGAGCACAGTCCCGACGGCACGCGGATCAAGGCCCGGGTCCCGATGGCGCTGGCCGGGCGCCTGCAAGAGTTCGCGGCTGATTGATCTCGCGGGTGAGCCGGCCCGCCGACCAACCGTCTGGTTGGTATATGTTGGGCGACAGAGTTTCCAGTCGCCGGAGGTCATCCAAATGGGCAGTGCCGTCAAGTACCAGCGCACTCTTTTCGAGCCGGAGCACGATCTGTTCCGCGAGTCCTACCGGGGCTTCCTCGATCGCCATGTCGCGCCCTATCACGACGAATGGGAGAAGGCGAAGATCGTCGACCGTGGCGTGTGGCTCGAGGCCGGCAAGCAGGGCTTCCTCGGCATGGCGGTGCCCGAGGAATACGGCGGCGGGGGCAATCCCGACTTCCGGTACAACACGATCATTACCGAGGAGACCACCGCCGGTCGCTACAGCGGGATCGGCTTCGGCCTGCACAACGACATCGTGGCGCCCTACCTGCTGGCCCTGGCTACCGAAGAGCAGAAGCAGCGCTGGCTGCCGACGTTCTGCACCGGCGAGCTCATCACGGCGATCGCGATGACCGAGCCGGGAACCGGCAGCGACCTGCAAGGCATCAAGACCCGCGCGGTCAAGCAGGACGACCACTACGTGCTCAACGGCGCAAAGACGTTCATCACCAACGGAATCAACTCCGACTTGGTGATCGTGGTGGCGCAGACCGACCCGGACAAAGGGGCGCAGGGCTTTTCGTTGCTCGTCGTCGAGCGCGGCATGGAGGGCTTCGAACGCGGCCGGCACCTGGACAAAATCGGGCTGGAAGCGCAGGACACCGCCGAATTGTCGTTCACCGATGTCAAGGTTCCCGCCGAAAACCTGCTGGGGCAGGAGGGGATGGGGTTCGTCTATCTGATGCAGAACCTGCCCCAGGAGCGGATCTCGATAGCCATCATGGCGGCGGCGGCGATGGAGCAGGTGCTGGAACACACACTGCAATACACCAAGGAGCGCAAGGCGTTTAACAAGCCGATCGGAAGCTTCCAAAACAGCCGCTTCGTGCTGGCCGAGCTGGCGACCGAGGCCACCGTGGTGCGCATGATGGTCGACGAGTTCATCCGGCTGCACCTGGACAAGAAGCTGACGGCGGAACAAGCGGCAATGGCCAAGTGGTACTCCACCGAAAAGCAGGTGCACCTGATCGACCGTTGCCTGCAACTGCACGGCGGCTACGGCTACATGCGCGAATACCCCGTTGCCCGTGCCTATCTGGACGCGCGGGTGCAGACCATCTACGGCGGCACGACCGAGATCATGAAGGAGATCATCGGCCGCAGCCTCGGTGTCTAGCCCCGAACACTCTGCCCGACAACGCCATCGGGCCGGCCAATTCGCACGGTGACCGCAAACCCGATCAATGCCCGCTTTTTCGGGGTAGATCTCTGACGGGTTAACGGCCTCACGTACCGTCGGCGCATGTGTTTGGGGTATGTCGCCCGCGCAATGGTGCATCGGCGAGCCGAAAAGCGCGACGGCGGTGAGGACACGGGCGGGTTCGGCAACACGTTCCCTAATCGCGCGTTGGCTTCGAAGGTCGGCCCGATAAACCAAACATCGCGCGAGCGGTGCGATTGGTCGCGATTCGAGTGTGGCTCGGCATCATTTCGACATCGGCGTGGTATCCGTTTTTGTAATATTCGTGATTTGACTTCGCATTTTTCGTTGGCTGGAGCAAAGTTGTGCGAGCCCGGCGATAATGCGGATCGTAACGGGGTTGTTACCCCGCGGTCGGACTACGGCCCGCTCGCCGGCTGTGCAGGTACGGGCATAGCTGCAGATCGGGGCATAGCCGTCGGCTGGGAGGCTTGGTGAACGGGCAGAGAGGTCACATGCGCAGGCTGGTCGGGAGCGCGCTGGTCAGCTTGACCGCCACAGCAATAGCCTTCGCCTTGCTGGCGCCGGCGGCGTCGGCGTCTCCCATCGGCGATGCCGAGGCCGCCATGATGGCGGCGTGGGAGAAGGCCGGTGGCGACGGCTCACCCCTGGGCGCCCGCAAGGGGGATGTCTACCCCGCCGGCGATGGTTTCGCCCTCGACTTCGACGGCGGCAAGATGTATTTCACCCCGGCGACCGGTGCCAAATTCGTCTATGGGCCGATCCTGGACAAATACGAAATGCTGGGTGGGCCGGCCGGCAGTGATTTGGGCTTCCCCGCCATCAATGAAGTGCCCGGCCTCGCCGGTCCCGACAGCCGGGTGACTACCTTTTCGGCCAGCGACAAGCCGGTGATCTTCTGGACCCCCGACCACGGCGCCTTCGTGGTGCGCGGCGCGATCAACGCAGCCTGGGACAAGCTCGGCAGTTCGGGCGGGGTGCTCGGGGTCCCGGTCGGCGACGAAACCTACAACGGCGAGGTGTCCGCCCAGAAGTTCAGCGGCGGTCAGGTTTCGTGGAACAGGCAGACGAAGCAGTTCACCACCGAGCCACCGGCATTGGCCGACCAGTTGAAGGGCTTGCAGGTGGCGATCGATCCCGCCGCGGCCATCAACATGGCCTGGCGCGCGGCCGGCGGTCCCAATGGGCAGTTGGGGGTCAAGAAGGGCGCGCAGTATCCGATCGGCGGTGACGGAATCGTCCAGGACTTCGCCAACGGGAAGGTGTATTTCAGCCCGGCCACCGGCGCGAACGCCGTCGAGACCAACATTCTGGCCAAATACGAGTCGCTGGGCGGACCGGCCGGCAGCGACCTGGGCTTCCCCACCACCAACGAATCCGACGGCGGCATCCCGTCCAGTCGCATCTCCACGTTCTCCGGCGCCGACAAGCCGGTGATCTTCTGGTCGTCCGAGCACGGCGCGTTCGTGGTACGCGGGGCCATGAAGGCGGCGTGGGACAAGCTCCGGGGACCCACCGGAAAACTGGGCGCACCCGTCGGCGATCAGACCGTGGACGGCGACGTCGTCTCCCAGCAGTTCGTCGGCGGCAAGGTCTCGTGGAACCGCGCGAAGAACACGTTCAGCACGGATCCGGCCAATCTGGCGCCGCTGCTGTCCGGTCTGCAGGTTTCGGGACAGAACCAGCCGAGTAACTCCGCGACGCCCGCCCATGCCAACAAATTCACCTGGCAGTGGTGGTGGCTACTGGCCGGCATTCCGGTGCTGGTGCTGGTCGTCTTGGCCGGATTGATGGCCTTCGGTTGGCGTCGGCGTCGCGCCGGGCGCGAGGGCGCCGTCTACGAGCCCCATCACGACCTCGACGGTGGTTACGACGCCGTGGAGGACCGGCACTGGGGACACGACGACGTCACCACCGAGCATTTCGCGCGTCAGCCGGAATCGACCGATGCCGAGGCCGCCGGGCGGGTCAGCTGGCGCCGTGGCGGCGCGGACGAGGGTCCGTTCGACGAGGAGGACCCCGACGCGGTGGACACCGACTCGTTCTCCGTCGTCTCGCCGGCGGCCCTGTCGGAGGCCGGCTACCCGGAAACCGAAGCCGAATACGCCGCATCCGACTACGCCGAAGCCGATTACGCCGAAGCCGATTACGCCGACGCCGATACGCCGGAGCCGATTACGCCGAAGCCGAGTTCGCCGACGACGCGCATGAGTCCGCCTACGCGGACGCCGGACACGCGGGCGATGACCGCGCGGACGATGACCGCGCGGAAGATGACTACGTGGAGGCCGAATACCTCGACGTTGCCGTGCCGCATGCGCCGCCGGACACCGAGTTCGACGGCGGCGCTCCCGACGCCGCCGCCCCCAGGGCCGAATATCCGGATGTCGCGGTGGGGCACGTCGCGGCGGACGTTGCCGGCGCTTCGGAAGCCGTCGTGCCCGAGGCGGCGGCTGCGGCCGTCGCCGAATCCGAGCAACGCGGCGGGCGGCACGCGGCCGTGGATGACGAGGCCAGTGGCGCGGGGACCGGGCCGCCCGGGCGCCCGACGATCCACCTGCCGCTCGACGACCCGTACCAAGCGCCCGACGGATACCCGATCAAGGCGAGCGCCCGCTTCGGGCTGTACTACACGCCGGACAGCGAGCTCTACCACGACACGCTCGCCGAAATCTGGCTGTCCAGCGAAGAGGTCGCGCAGGCCAACGGCTTCGTCAAGGCGGACTGACCCGGCCGGAACCCCGCGGGCGGGACTAAATCTTGCGGATCACCGTCACGACCTTGCCGAGCACGGTCGCGTCATTGCCGGGTATGGGATCGAACGCCGGGTTGTGCGGCATCAGCCACACCTGACCGCCCGCGCGCTTGAACGTCTTCACGGTGGCTTCCCCGTCGAGCATGGCCGCGACGATGTCGCCGTTGTCGGCGACGTTCTGCTGCCGCACCACCACCCAGTCGCCGTCGCAGATCGCCGCCTCGACCATGGAGTCGCCGACGACCTTGAGCAGGAAGAGCGCGCCCTCGCCGACCAGCTCGCGCGGCAGCGGAAAGACGTCCTCGACGGCTTCCTCGGCCAGGATCGGGCCACCGGCCGCGATGCGCCCGAGGACGGGAACGTACGTGGGCTCCGGCAGGGCGTCCGACCCGGCGACCTCGGTCGCCGGCGCCGTCACTTCATCATCGGCGCCGCGGACATCGACCGCCCGGGGACGGTTCGCGTCGCGACGCAGGTATCCCTTGCGCTCCAGGGTGCGCAGCTGGTGAGCCACCGAGGACGTCGACGTCAGACCGACGGCGTCGCCGATCTCCCGGATGCTCGGCGGATAACCGCGGCTGGTGACCGACGCGCGGATGACGTTCAAAATGGTGCGCTGCCGTTCGGTCAGCGATGAAGCCACGGAGTGCAGCCGACCGCCCGAGCCGGCCGATGACGTGTCCTTGCTGTCGCTCATGGCACTGAATGTAGCCCCACGACGCGCAAGAATCAAACATGTGTTCGACTGGCGTGTCGCGCCGCCGCCGGGTGCGCAAAACGGGCTGTCGAGGTGGGAAATCACAAAGGTGTAACTCTTGGGCGGATCGGGTATTTCAGCCGCATGTCAGCTCCAGCGACCACGGACTTGTCGGTGGCGTGGTCTACCGTTCGACTCGTGCGACACGCTTCGCTCACATGTTCGGATTTCGAACACACGAGCGATACAGTCGAACAGCTGAGCGAACTAGTTGACCGGAGGAATGCAGATGACAACCATCCACACGCTGGCGCGTCCCGGCAGCCCTCGGCGTCCGGTCAACGGACCGGTCCAGGTGCTCCGCTACGGCCGGGACGGGGTGGCCCGTACCCGCCGGCCCGGGCCCTCGAGGCCGGCGGGCGCGCCTACGCGCTACCACGGCACCGGCATCGCGATGTCCGCCGCGCCTCATCGCAAGCGTCCCGTCACGGTGGCAACCACCATTTGGCTGGCACTGGCCGCCGGCGCGATCACCCTGTGGCTGGGCGTCATCGGCAACATCGGTCAGGTGCTCAACGGCGACTCCGGGAGTTCGGCCGCTCACGTCCCCGACCGGTTGGCCGTCGTACGCGTTGAGGCGGGGGAGTCGCTGCAAGACGTCGCCCACCGGGTGGCGCCCGACGCGCCGGCCCGCCAGGTTGCCGACCGCATCCGCGAACTCAACGACATGAACTCGCCGTCCGTGGTGGCGGGCCAGACCCTGATCGCCCCGATCGGCTGATGATCATCCGTGCGGGCACGCTCCGCGCGCAGGTGAGCGCACGGGTACGCTCGAAGTGCTGCGGTACCCGGTTGTCGGCACGGCGAAGGAGCGGTCATGCATTGCCCGTTCTGCCGTCATCCGGATTCCCGGGTGATCGACTCGAGGGAAACCGATGAGGGGCAGGCCATCCGGCGTCGCCGCTCATGCCCCGAGTGCGGACGGCGCTTCACCACCGTGGAGACCGCGGTGCTCGCTGTGGTCAAACGAAGCGGTGTCACCGAACCCTTCAGCAGGGAGAAGGTCATCAGCGGTGTCCGCCGGGCCTGCCAGGGCCGCCAAGTGGACGACGATGCGTTGAACCTACTGGCCCAACAGGTCGAGGACACCGTGCGTGCCGCGGGTTCCCCAGAGGTCGCGAGCCATGAGGTCGGCCTGGCCATCCTCGGCCCCCTGCGCGATCTCGACGAAGTGGCCTACCTGCGGTTCGCCTCGGTGTACCGCTCCTATGAATCCGCGGACGATTTCGAGCGCGAGATCAAGGCGCTGCGCGAGCACCGCAAGGTGACGACACCGAGCTGAGGCCTCGCCCCATCGCCGGCGGGCTGATCTGGATAGCCGGGCTACGCTCGGTTTCATGCCCACCGACTTGCATCCCGATCTCGAGCCCCTGGCACCGCTGCTGGGGACTTGGGCTGGCCAGGGCGCCGGCGAGTACCCGACGATTCAGCCCTTCGATTATCTCGAAGAAGTGGTCTTCTCCCATGTCGGCAAGCCGTTCCTGGCGTACGCGCAGAAAACCAAGGCGCTGGCCGATGGTAAGCCATTGCATGCCGAGACCGGATATCTTCGCGTGCCGCAGCCGGGTCACGCCGAACTGGTGCTGGCCCACCCGAGCGGCATCACCGAAATCGAGGTGGGCACGTATTCGGTCACCGGCAGCCGCATCGAAATTGAGCTGGCCACAACGAATGTCGGGCTGACCCCGACCGCCAAAGAAGTGACGGCGCTTGGCCGTTCCTTCCGCATCGACGGTGACGAGCTCTCGTATTCGGTGCAGATGGGTGCGGTCGGCCAACCCTTGCAGCACCACCTGGCCGCGGTGCTGCGCCGGCAGCGCTGAACGGCGGGGGCTCGCCCCGGTCAGTCCAGATGCGTCACACCGTCATTGATGACGCGCCCGGCCACCCCTACCCAGCCCTCGGCGTTCCACGTCGTGTCGATGATCGACCCCTTGCCCTGGGTGATGCGCAGGTCGCGGCTGAGGTAGTCGGTGATTCGCATCGCGGCCGAGCCGGTCGCCTCGTCTTCGGGCACACCGAGGTTGGCGGCAAACACGCGGGCCCGCAGCGATCCGCCGGCCCGATCGGTCCAGGCCCACAGGTAGTGCGCCGTGTCGTCAGAAAAATCTCCCGCGTCGGCCGCGAGAAGGGTGTCGGCTGAATCGAATTCGTGGAGGGCAACCTCGGGCGCCCAGTCCGAGCGTGCGCTGATGCTCGTGCGGTCGGCACCGTAGCTCACCTGCACGAGGCCGGCCGGCACCTGCAGCGTGTTGATCGGCCTGCCGTTCTCCCGCAGCCACCACGACGCGCCGACGGTGGGGTGCCCGGCGAACGCGATCTGGACCCGTGGGGTGTAGATGGTGGCGTGCGCGGTGGTTGACCCGGCGGCGGGGAGATCGACGTAAACCGTTTCACTGTAGCCCAATTGAGTTGCCAGCCGTTGCCGGTCGGCGGGCCCGACCAGGGCTGCATCCACGACGCCGAGCGGATTGCCGAAATTCCCGTTCGAATCGGTGAACACCCGCAGCACCGTGACGTCGATACCCATGGCCCGACTGTACGACTACCGACGCGGCCGCACCGATCAAGGTGGTTCAGGTGGCGCTGCGTTCGTCGGAACCCATCGCGTTCAGCACGGCGACGCGGGTGGGGGCGGGGCCGCTGACGGCCTTCTCACCGCCGCCGCTGCGCAGCAACCCGCGCAGGGCGGCCTGATCGTATTCGGCGGGCGCGGTGGTGTCGATGAAGCGTTCGACCACGTCGATGAAGCGGGCCGGGTCGTCGTGGAACGGGAAGTGGCCGGAGCCTTGGAAGATTTCGAGGCGGGAGCCGGGCATCGCGGCGTGCGCCATCCACGCATGACGGACGGGGACGACCACATCCTTGGTGCCCCAGACGACCTGCACCGGTATGGCTTCGGTCAAATAGCATCGATCGAGCATGGTGACGATCTGCCCGCGCCAGTCCACCACCGCCCGCAGGGTTCGGCTGAACGCCGCCGAGGCCGTCGGCTCCGGCAGGTCATCGAGGATCCGCAAGACGTTGGGCAGGTCGCGACCCAGGCCGGTCGATCCGATCGCCAGGCCTGCTATCCGTCCCGCCAGCTGAACCGCCGGCAGCACGAGGGGAAGCCGCAGCAAGGCCAGCGCCTCGCTGCCCATCGGCAACGAGGCCAACCGGAAGGCGACGTTGACATCTTTGGTGACGCCCCCGGCCGCGACCAGGATCAGCCGGTCGACCAAATGTGGGAACTGATAGGCGAATTGCATGGCCACGCCGCCGCCCAGCGAATGACCGACTATCGTCACCCGCTCGATGTCGAGCACGCTGAGCAGGTCGCGCATCCCGTTCGCGTAGGCGGCGACCGAGTAGTCGGCGCGTGGTTTGTCGGATCGCCCGTGGCCCAACAGGTCCGGGGCGATCACCGTGAACCGCTGGGCCAGCTTGGCCTGCACGGTATTCCACGTCGTGGAGTTATCACCGATGCCGTGGACCAGCAGGATCGCCGGCCCGTCACCGGCGATCCGGTAGGCCCGCTTGTAGCCGTGGATGGTGCGGAATTCCATCCGGGGGGCGGTGACCTCGCGCACCGGGCGGAGAGTGCTCTTGCGCTTCCGCTCGGTCATGTCGCCAACCTTGGTGTCGGGCCGGGCTAAGGCCGTGGTGAAAGGTCAGACCTGGTCGTCGTCGTCGCGCTTCTTCTCCGCCTGCTGGGCGAGGAATCGCTCAAACTCTGCGCCAAGCTCGTCGCCGCTAGGCAGGTCCTCGTCGCGAGCTAGTAACGACCTGTTCTCCTGAGCGTCGATGAAGGCATCGTACTGGCGCTCGAGCGCGGTCACCACTTGAGCAACCTCCGCGCTGGCCTCGACCTGCTCGTCGATCTTGCTCCGGATCACCGCCGCCGCTTCGGTCAACGCCGTCAGCGGCAGCTCGAGCGACGCGATCTTGGCCACCTGCTCGAGCAACGCCTCGGCGGCGGCGGGGTAGTCGGTCTGCGTCAGGTAGTGGGGGACGTGCACCGTATAGCCGACGACCTCATGACCGTGCTGGGCCATCCGGTACTCCAGCAGATTGGACGCGCTGCCGGGAACCTGGATCTCGGAAATCCACGGCGTGAAATCGGCGATCAGCTCGGGGTTGTTGGAGTGCGCGGTCATCGTGACGGGCCGCGTGTGCGGAACCGCCATCGGGACGGTGCCCAGGCCGATCGTCTGACGCACGTTCAGGCGCTCGGCCAGCAGGCGTACCGCGGTGATGAACCTCTCCCACTTCAGGTCCGGTTCCATGCCGGCGAGCAGCAAAAACGGGGTGCCGATGGTGTCGCGCAGTGCGTACAGGCTCAGTTCCGGGTCGTCATAGCTCGTGAAGTGATCGGTCTTGAACGTCATCAACGGCCGCCGCGACCGGTAATCGAGCAACTCGTCGATGGCGAAGGACGCGACCAACTCGGTGTCCAGAGCCGCCTTCAGATGCGACGCCGCCAGCCGGATCGCGTGACCGGCGTCCGAGAAACCCTCCAATGCGTGCACCAGCACCGGGCCTCGGCCATCAGACGTCGACAACTGCGGCGCCGGCAGCTCGAGCTCGTACATGCCGGCCTGTCCCGGCTGGTAGTACTGCTCCTGTGGGTCCTGATCGTGAGCCATCGGGATTACCTCCTTTCGGGGGCCTCTCCAGGGTGCCCTACCAGTGTCCCCCGAATCGGTGGGCACCAATTACAAACAGCGATGTGAAGTTCCCCTTTAATCCCGAAGAGAACACCTCGGGGGTCGCCGGCGATCTTTGCCGGGCACGTCGGGGGGGCCGCGCCGCGTTGGAGTCGGCCCGCCGAGCAGGTGTCAGGCATGATGAAAACGATGCGCGTACCGACCGTGATGCTGTGCCTGGTGGTCGCCGTGGCGACGTCGCTGACGTCGTGCAAGCGGCCGCCGGGCGATCGCGCGTTGGCGCCTCCGCCGCCCGCTCCGCGAAGCAGTGCCCCGGTGCAGCGGCTCGGCCAGCCCCAGCAAAGGGCGGTGGCGGGGCCGGTGGATCCGGACAAGCGCGTCGGCGCTATCTTCATCGACGGCGGTCCCCTGCACGTTTGCACGGGTTCGGTGGTGCACTCGACGGGTGGAAACCTGATGATGACCGCGGCGCACTGCCTGGCCGGGGCTTCCAAGATCACCTTCGTGCCGGGTTTCGCCGGTGATGCGCCCCCCGCCCCGACCGACATGTGGAAGGCCGACGCCGTCTACCTCGACCCGCGCTGGACCGCCAGCAAGGACCCCAACGCGGACTATGCGATCGCACGGCTGAGCAACGATGCCGGGGTCCCGGTCGAGTCGCGCGCCGGCCTGGCATTGACGCTGGGCTCGACGCCGCCACCCGGTAGCCATGTCACCGTGATGGGCTATCCGGCCGGCGTGGGTGGCGCGCCCATCGGGTGTCAGGCCAGCACGTCGTTGACCGAGGGCGGGTTCCCGTCGTTCCCGTGCGAGGGGCTGGTCGACGGCACCAGCGGCGCGCCCTGGGTCAGCGGTACCACGCTCACCGGGGTGATCGGCGGTTTCGAGCGCGGCGGGTGCGCCGCGAACGTGTCGTATTCGGCGCCGTTCGACGCGCAGACCGCGCAGTTGCTGGCCCGCGCCGACGCCGGCGGCCCCGGCGACCCGGTTTCCGGCGAACTCGACGACAGCTGTCAGTGACGGAATTGGTTGAGCGCCCGCACTTTATTCATCACGTCCAGCGCGGCCACCTTGTAGGCCTCGGAAAAAGTGGGGTAGTTGAACACGGCATCCACCAGGTATTCGACGGTGCCGCCGCACCCCATGACGGCCTGCCCGATGTGCACCATCTCGGTGGCGCTGGTGCCGAAGATGTGCACGCCCAGCAGCTTGAGATTCTCGGTGGACACCAGCAGCTTGAGCATGCCGTAGGAGTCGCCGGCGATCTGCCCGCGGGCCAGTTCCCGGTACCGGGCCACCCCGACCTCGTAGGGGATGGCGTTCTTGGTCAGCTCGACCTCGGTGGCCCCCACGTAGGAGACCTCGGGGATGGAGTAGATCCCGATCGGCTGCAGTTCGGTGATGCCGTCGGTCCGCTCCCCGAAGGCGTGGTAGGCGGCCAGTCGGCCCTGCTCCATGGAGGTCGCGGCCAGCGCGGGGAAGCCGATCACGTCGCCCACGGCGTAGATGTGCGGCACCTTGGTCTGGAACAGGTCGTCGACGAAGATCCGGCCGCGGTTGTCGGCCTCCAGCTCGGCGTTCTGCAGGTCGAGGTGGTCGGTCTGGCCCTGCCGTCCGGCGGAATACATCACCGTCTCGGCGGGGATCTGCTTGCCACTGGCCAAGGTGGTGACGGTGCCCGCCGAGCCGACGTCGACCGCGGTCACTTCCTCGCCGAACCGGAATGTCACCGCCAGGTCGCGTAGGTGGAATTTCAGCGCCTCCACGACCTCTGGGTCGCAGAAGTCCAGCATGTCATTGCGCTTCTCCACGACGGTGACCTTGGTGCCCAGCGCCGCGAACATCGAGGCGTATTCAATGCCGATCACACCGGCGCCGACCACCACCATCGAGGCGGGCAGCGATTTGAGGTCGAGGATCCCGTCGGAGTCGAGCACCCGCTCCTCGTCGAATTCGACGCCGGACGGCCGCGCCGGCCTGGTGCCGGTGGCGATGACGATGTACTTGCCGGTGACGGTTAGCTTTTCGCGGCGGGAGGGGTCTTCGACCTCGATGGTGTGCGGGTCGACGAACCGCCCGTGACCCACCAGCAAGTCGATGCGGTTGCGCATCAGCTGGTTGCGCACCACGTCGACTTCCTTGCCGATCACGTGCTGGGTGCGGGCCAGTAGGTCGGCCGGGGTGATCTTCTCCTTGACGCGGTAGCTCGCGCCGTACAGTTCGCGTTGGCTCATTCCGGTGAGGTAAAGGACGGCCTCGCGCAACGTTTTTGACGGGATGGTTCCGGTCTGGACGCACACGCCACCGAGCATCTGGCCACGTTCGACGATCGCGACCGACTTGCCGAGCTTGGCCGAGGCGATGGCGGCCTTCTGCCCGCCGGGCCCCGAACCAATGACCACCATGTCGTACTCTTGCGTCGAACTCATGGGGTAAACAGTAGAGCAGCAGAACTCACAGTGCTGGGTTCATTCACAGGCGTCGGATTCCACTCGATCCCGCGAGCACCGGCTGACGGTGGGGGCCGTCAGCGTGGTGCCCATGACGACGCATCGACCTGACTTCAAACTGAACCGACCCGGCGCACTCATCGCCGCGCTGCCGGCCGTTCTCGGCTTCGTTCCCGAAAATTCATTGGTATTGCTGTCTTTGGATGGGGGCGAACTCGGAGCGGTGATGCGGGTCGACCTCGCCGAAGAGCTCGCCGCCCGGGTTGGACACCTCGCGGAGGTCGCCGCCGCGGCCCGGCCCGACGCCGCAATCGCGGTGATCGTCGACGCAGAGGGCGCGCACTGCCCATCCTGCAACGAGGAACACCGACAGCTGTGCGATCAGCTCGCAAAGGCGTTGTCGCAAAACAACATTGAACTGTGGGCCGCTCATGTGGTCGATCGGGTCGCGCTCGGCGGCCGCTGGCATTGTGTGGACGGCTGCGGTTCGAGCGGCCTGGTCGACGATCCGTCGGCGTCACCGCTGGCCGCCGCGGCGGTGCTCGACGGCAGGCGGCTCTACGCGCGGCGCGCCGATCTGCAGGCCGTCATCGCGGTCGAGGACACGGCGCGCAGCGCGGCATTGACCGGCGTGATCGACCGGCAGGCGACCAGGCGCGCGGCGGCCCATCGCGCGAATCCGGGCCGCTGCGCTCGCGGCGACGTGAGACACGCCATGGCCTCCGCCTCCCGTGTCGCCTCCGGCCAGGCATTGTCCGAGGCCCAGCTGGCGAAGCTGGGCTGCGCACTGAGCGACCCGCAGGTGCGCGACATCCTCTACGCGCTGGCGGTCGGCGAGAACGCCGGTGAGGCGGAATCATTGTGGGCGCTGCTGGCGCGCATCCTGCCCCCACCCTGGCGGGTCGAGGCGTTGGTATTGCTCGCGTTCAGCGCCTACGCCCGCGGCGACGGGCCGCTGGCCGGGGTGTCGCTGGAGGCCGCACTGCGCTGTGAACCCGAGCATCGAATGGCGGGCATGCTGGACACCGCGTTGCAGTCGGGGCTACGGCCCGAGGACATCCGGGAACTGGCGCTTACCGGCTACCGGCTGGCCAAACAGCTCGGTGTGCGGTTGCCGCCGCGACTGCCGTTCGGCCGCAGGGCGTGCTAGGCGTCGAGCGGTCAGACCTTCTCGACCTTGACGGCGTGCGCCATCTCGTGCGGCAGGGTGACGTTCTCGTGGCCCGGGATGACGATGGTGACCCCGGCGGGCCCGGTCTCGACGGTCACCCGGGCGTTGGGGACGACGCCGGCGTCTTTCAGCCGGGTGATCAGGTCGATGTCCCCCTGCACATGTTCCGTCAGTTGGCGGACGACCACGGCCACCGGCGAGCCGGGCGGCAACTCGGTCAGCCGGACGAGGTTGGCGTCGTCGGCGCCGGACTCGGGGTCCATGCCCAGGTCCAAAAGCCCCGGGATCGGGTTGCCGAAGGGGGAGGTGGTCGGGTGGTTCAGCACCTTCACCAGCCGCCGCTCGACGTCCTCGCTCATCACGTGCTCCCATCGGCAAGCCTCGGCGTGCACTTCCTCCCAGGGCACCCCGATGACGTCGACGAGCAATCGCTCGGCGAGGCGGTGCTTGCGCATGACGGCGATGGCCAGCGTCCGGCCCTTGTCGGTGAGCTCGAGGTGGCGGTCGCCGGCGACGTGGAGCAGCCCGTCGCGCTCCATCCGGGATACGGTTTGGCTGACAGTCGGCCCGCTCTGGTCGAGGCGTTCGGCGATGCGAGCCCGCAGCGGCGTCACGCCCTCTTCTTCGAGGTCGTAGATGGTCCGCAAGTACATCTCGGTGGTGTCAACCAGGTCGTTCATTCAGCACCTTCCATCGACGCCGAGTCTACTTGGCCAGCTGCGTGAATGGGTGTAACGCTGCCCCGACAAGCAGTATGCCCGCCGCGTCCGCGGCGGGCATACCGTCTTGCTCTGGCTTCGGGGGTCTTAGCTTGCGTACGACCGTAGCCGGTCGGCGCGCTCGCCGTGGCGGAGTTTGGACATTACGTCCCGCTCGATTTGCCGGACCCGCTCACGCGACAGCCCGAACAGCTTGCCGATCTGGTCCAGGGTGCGAGGCTGGCCGTCGTCCAGGCCGAAGCGCAGCCGGATCACCTGGTGCTCGCGCTCGTCGAGAGTGGCGAGCACGCTGCGGATGTCGGTGTGCAGCAGCTCGGCGATCACCGCGTTCTCGGCGGACATCGCCTCGGCGTCCTCGATGAAGTCGCCCAGCGGGGCCTCTTCCTCGGAGCCGACCGGCATGTCCAGGCTTACCGGGTCGCGGCTGTGCTCGAGCAGGTCATTGATCTTGTCGACCGGGATGCCGGACTCGGCGGCGAGTTCCTCGTCGGTGGCCTCGCGGCCCAGGTTCTGGTGCATCTCCCGCTTGATTCGCGCCAGCTTGTTGACCTGTTCGACCAGGTGCACCGGCAGCCGAATGGTGCGGCTCTGGTCGGCCATGCCGCGGGTGATGGCCTGACGAATCCACCACGTGGCGTAGGTGGAGAACTTGAAACCTTTTGTGTAGTCGAACTTTTCCATCGCGCGGATCAAGCCCAGGTTGCCCTCCTGAATCAGGTCCAGCAGCGGCATCCCGCGACCCGTGTACCGCTTGGCCAGCGACACCACCAGACGGAGATTCGCTTCCAGCAGGTGACGGCGCGCGGCCTGGCCATCACGCACTACGGCCTCGAGGTCGCGTCGGCGGTTCTCGCCGAGGCGCTTACGAGTGTCGAGCAGATGCCCGGCATAGAGCCCGGCCTCGATGCGCTTGGCCAGTTCAACTTCGCCGGCGGCGTTCAGCAGGGCCGTCTTACCGATCCCGTTGAGATACACACGCACGAGGTCCGCGGCGGGGCTCTGAGCATCCAGATCGCCATCAAATCTGCTCGTGCTGGCGTTCGCCATAGCGACCCTCCCACGTTCGGCTTGTACTGTCACGCAGTTCAACGACAGATCAGCTCTGAGAGTTCCCGGCCGGTTGCCATCTCACACGTCTTGACGTGCGGGAATGTGCCGTCGACCTGAGAATGTCCTGAGAACTGGAAGCAATGCCCTCGTCAGCGGTCGTCGGCTAGTTGCCGATGTCGCCGCCCGGGCCGGGGGGCCTTCCCGGTTGCGGCTGGCGCCGCGGCTCGAGCGCCGGGCGCTCGGCCGTCGGGAACAGCGGGATGCGCCGGGCATCGTCGAACCGGCGGGGCTCGTCATTGCGGCGCGGTGGTCGGTCGTTGGCGATGAGCACGGCCATCCATGGCAACGGCACCGACACCCCCACGATCGCCAGCGAGATGAGACCGTTGTGCCAGGCGCCATACGCGACGGCGGCCAGGATAAGCGCCGGAATGCGGAACGCCATCAACGTCAGGTACTTACGCACCCGCGCGCGGTGCTGCTCTTCGTAGGAGGGCGCGGCGGCGGTGATGAGGACTGGCCGGCCGTCATCGTCGAACCCCAATTCGGAGGGGTGCTTCATTTCTGCCCGCGCTTCATTTCTCCTCGCGCTTCATTTCTCCACTGTCCCACACCGCACCGATTCCGGCAGGGGCGAGTTACGGGGCACAATGTCAGGTATGCAGACCCAGACGATCGAACGCACCGAGACCGACGAACGCGTCGACGACGGGACCGGCAGCGATACGCCGAAGTACTTCCACTACGTCAAGAAGGACAAGATCGCCGAGAGCGCGGTCATGGGCAAACACGTGGTGGCGTTGTGCGGCGAGGTCTTTCCCGTCACCAAGGCCGCCAAACCGGGTTCGCCGGTCTGCCCGGAATGCAAGCAGATCTTCGAGCGGATGAAGAAGGACTAGGCCGGCTCAGGCGTCACTGAGGCGCTCTTCAGGTCGCGTTGTCGGGCGCCGGCTCGGACGGGGAAGCCGTCGTCCGTTTCAGCGGAGGCATGCGGGTTTCCAGCCACTTGCGCATCCGGTGGGCGTGCGTCTTCGGCGCCGGGAACTCCTCTTGGATCGCGGCGTTGAGTTCGGCGCCCAGCATGACCGCGAAGCCGCCGAAGAAGGCGAACAACAGGAACGCTATCGGCGTGGCCAGCGCACCGTAGGTGTAGCCGGTGCTGGTGATCCACCCCAGGTAGATCCGGAGGCCCAGCGTGGCGATCAGGAAGACCGCTGTGGCCAGCACCGCGCCGAAGATCAGCCGGTGTGTCGGAAGGGGTTCGGGCAGCGCCACCCGGTACAGAATGACCACCCCGACCAGCAGGCCGAGGATCAGCGCCGGGTAGTAGCCGTAGCGCAGCACGTTGGACAAGCTGTACGGGATGTGTTCGCCCACCTTGCGTGGACCCACCACCAACACCGGCGCGGCTCCCACCACGAACACCAGCATCACCAGGTAGAGGAACAGGGCAAACAGTCGCTGCCGCACCGGATGCCGCAGCGGGGTCTGGTCATGCGCCTCCACCACGGCGTCGACGTAGGCCGAGATTGCCGACGATCCCGCCCACATCGAGATCAGGAAGCCGACCGACACCACCTCGCCACGGGCATTGGCGGTGACATCACGGATGGTTGGCTCGATGATCTCGTTGACGACGCTGGGCGAGAAGAAGCTGCGGATCGCGGAGATTGTGCTCTTCTCGATCGCCGTCAACGTGTCCGGGCCGAACAGCGGCGCCACGTAGGCCAGGCTCCCCAGCACCCCGAGCAGCAGTGGCGGCAGCGACAGCGCCGACCAAAAGCCCGCCTGCGCAGACTCGGAAAAGATGGAATCATCCCAGCTTTTGGACAGAGTCCTCAGACTGAGTCGCCAGATGTGATGGCGGGAAGGTTTTGCGACTTGATCGCTCATACCCGTCCAGCATTACCGAAGACTGCCCCGCTAACCCACATTGCCGACGGGTGAGTTCGGCGAATTAGCTCCCGCTGACCTCCATGACAGCGGAAAGCTCGGTCAGCTTCGCCTCGTGCTCGTTGGCGTGATGCTGGCAGAAGAGAAGCTCGGCTCCGGAAGGCAGCTTGGCACGGACACGAGCAGCGGCACCGCAGCGATCGCAGCGATCAGCCCGGGTCAGCTCGGGAATGGTCAGAGTTGCGTTCATGGCCTCTCCGTTCTTGCTTTTATTCACTCTCTCAGACGTATGGGCTTTTCGCGTTGTTCCCCGATCGTTATCGGGTGTGTCGTTTCTCACGACGTGTAAACGTTTCGTTTCGGCGGGCCAACTAAGGTGATCATCCGTGACTTTCGCTCCTGACCTGCTGGTACATCTGTGCGGGCTCGACGAGTGGTCCCGTGCCCGCGCATCCGGTGAGATTCGCCCCGACGCGGCCGGCGGGGCCCGGTTCATTCACCTTTCGGCACCCGAGCAGGTCCACCTGCCGGCCAACCGGCTCTACCGGAATCGCGGGGACTTGGTGCTGCTGCACATCGACCCCGCGCGGCTGGGCTCCGAAGTGCGTTGGGAGCCGGGTTTGGCAACGGATCCGGAGTCGATGCTGTTCCCGCACCTGTACGGACCACTGCCCGTCGAGGCCGTGATCCGCGTCACCGCTTACCGTCCGGGGCCGGACGGCACGTTCTCTCCCGTCGGGGAGTCCACGTAGGCGTCGGCTTCGATCTCAACCACCAGCTCGGGTGCGATCAGCGCGGACACCTCCACCATGGTCGCGGCGGGACGGATGGCGCCGAAGACCTCGGCGTGCACCGCCGCGACATCACGCCAGCGGGAGATGTCGGTGACGTAGATGCGGGTGCGGACGACGTCGGTGAGCGCCGCGCCCGCTTGACCGAGCGCAATATCGATGCGGTGCAAGGCATCTCGGGTCTGGGCCGCGATATCTCCGGCGGGCCCCGCCCCGGTCGTTCCGGCCACGCATACGTGCGGGCCGACCCGGACCGCGCGCGAATAGCCGACGGCCGTTTCGAAGTCGGAGCCGGATGAGACCACTGTGCGATCGGCTGACATCAGGTCACCGTACGACGGTGCGGCCGCCGGCGCGACGGATTTTCCGCGGACGTTGGGCATCCTTGCGCGGCAACGGGTCCGGTGAGGGTGTTGCGTGACCCCGCTAGTCCAGGTAGTCGCGCAGGACCTGGGAACGGCTGGGGTGGCGCAGCTTTGACATCGTCTTGGACTCGATCTGACGGATGCGCTCGCGGGTGACGCCGTAGACCTGGCCGATCTCGTCAAGGGTGCGCGGCTGGCCGTCGGTGAGGCCGAAGCGCAGCCGTACCACGCCGGCCTCGCGCTCGGAGAGGGTCTCCAGCACCGACTGCAACTGGTCTTGCAGCAGGGTGAAGGACACCGCATCGACGGCCACCACGGCCTCGCTGTCCTCGATGAAGTCACCGAGCTGGCTGTCGCCCTCGTCGCCGATGGTCTGGTCCAGCGAGATCGGCTCACGGGCGTATTGCTGGATCTCCAGCACCTTTTCGGGCGTGATGTCCATTTCCTTGGCGAGCTCTTCAGGCGTCGGCTCGCGGCCCAGATCCTGCAGCAGCTCGCGCTGGATGCGGCCCAGCTTGTTGATCACCTCGACCATGTGCACCGGGATGCGGATGGTGCGGGCCTGGTCGGCCATGGCGCGGGTGATGGCCTGGCGGATCCACCACGTCGCGTAGGTGGAGAACTTGTAGCCCTTGGTGTAGTCGAACTTCTCGACCGCGCGGATCAGGCCCAGGTTCCCTTCCTGGATGAGGTCGAGGAACGCCATGCCGCGGCCCGTGTACCGCTTGGCGAGCGAGACGACCAGCCGCAGGTTGGCTTCCAACAGATGGTTTTTCGCGCGATCGCCGTCGCGGCAGATCCACATCATGTCGCGGCGCTGGGCGGCGGGCAGTTTGTCGCCGCGCTCGGCGTGCTCCGCCATCAGCTGGGTGGCGTACAGGCCGGCTTCGATCCGCTTCGCCAGCTCAACTTCTTCCTCGGCGTTGAGCAGCGCCACCTTGCCGATCTGCTTGAGGTAAGCGCGGACCGAGTCCGCGGAGGCGGTCAGTTCGGCGTCCTTGCGCGCCTGACGCAGCGCCTCGGACTCGTCCTCGTCCCAGACGAAATCGCCGGAGGCCTTGTCCTTTTCGGAGGGCTCGGCGATCTCCTCTTCCTCATCGGCGGACGGTTCGGCCGCCACGGCCTTCGGGGCGACGGCCACCGGTTCCTCGGCGTCGTCGGAGTCGGCGGGCTCGAGGTCGGCGTCCTCACCGTCTGCCGCGACCTCTACCTCTACCTCTACCTCTACCTCCAGGTCGTCGAGGCTCAGGTCGGCGGCGTCGATCTCGAGGTCTTCACCGGGCTCGGCGTCGAGCTCCGTGTCGTCTAGGTCCTCGACGGCCTCCAGGTCGACGGCGGAGTCGGCCGGAGCGCCCTTGGCCGCTTTCGTTCCACGGCCCGATGGGGCCTTGCCGTTGGCGCCCTTGGTTGAGCGGGTCTTGGTGGTGGTGGTGGTGGTGTCGTCGGAAGCCGCGCCGGCCGCCGCCTTGGGGGCCCGCGCCGGCGCCTTGGCGGCGCGTTTCGCGGGGGCGGAGCCATTAGCGGCCTTGGCCGCCGATCGCTTGGCGGGGGAGGACGACGGAGTCTTGGTGGCGGTCCGTTTCACCGGCGCATCGGTTGCCGGGCTTGCCTTGGTCGCTGCCACTTACACCCCTTCGTTTGGGCTCACCTTCGGTGGGTAGTGGGCATGGTTAACCGAAAGTGTCTGCTATGTCGATGTCGGCGTTGGATCAGCGTGGGTCTGTGCACGCTATCGTTCGGGCGGTCGCCGATGACCATTGTAACGACAGTGAGCGGCCGAACGGCTCTGCCCGGACAAATCAGTGGGTCACGTCGGAGGTGGCGGCCATGGCCGCGCCGACTATCCCGGCGGTGTTGAGCAGGGCCGCAGCCACCACCGGGGTGCGATTTTGGAGCAGCGGTAGCCACTTGTCGGCCTTGCGGCTGATGCCGCCCCCGGCGATGAACAGGTCCGGCCACACCGCGTTCTCGATGGCCACCAGCACCCGGGTGACCTGGTTGGCCCACTTTTCGTAGCTCCAATCGTTCTTTTCTTTGACCGACGACGCCGCCCGCTGTTCGGCTTCTTTGCCGCCGACCTCGAGATGCCCGAACTCGGTGTTGGGTATCAACGTGCCGTTGTGAATGACCGCGGAGCCGATTCCGGTGCCGAACGTCAACAACACGACCAGGCCGGACCGATTCTTGCCGGCGCCGTAGTGCTCCTCGGCGAGCCCGGCGGCGTCGGCATCGTTGAGCACCGTGACGTCCTGGCCGTTCAGCTCGGCGCTGATGATGTCGCGCGCGTTGGTGCCGATCCACGATTTGTCGACGTTGGCCGCCGTCTGAACGACGCCGTGGGTGACGACCCCGGGATAAGTCACCCCGAGCGGACCGGTCCAGCCGAACGCGTTGACCACCTCGGCGATGGTCTTGGCGACGGCCGGCGGCGTTGCCGGCTGCGGGGTCAACAGCTTGATCCGGTCGCCGATCAACTGCCCGGTGTCCATGTCGACGATCCCGCCCTTGATGCCGCTGCCGCCGACGTCGATGCCGAATCCCCGACGCTGTGGGGTGCCGACGGCGGCTCCGGTGCCGGGCGTATCCGTGGTCGAGTCGGTGGTGGTCATCGAAGCTCCTGGGCGTGACTTGGCTGTCCGCCCACCTTAGCCCGGCGCGGATGTGGCGACCGGGTATCTGCGGGGCCGTGGCGCCTGTGATGCGATAGAACGGTGACCCGAGGAGATGACGAGCCCGCCCCGCTGCGCACGGTGGCCGAGATGTTGGCCATGGAAGCCGCCGCGTTCGTGCGGCGTCGCCGCGCCGAGGTATTCGGCGCGACCGCGGCGGGCTCGAAAGTTCCAGGCAACGGCGCGGTGCGGTCGAAGAGCACACCCACCGATCCGGTGACCGTCGTCGACACGGAGACCGAGCGCCTGTTGCGGGATCGGTTGGCCGAATTGCGGCCGGGCGACCCGATTCTCGGCGAGGAGGGCGGTGGGCCGACCGATCCGGCGGGCACGCCCGCCGAAGCGGTCACCTGGGTGCTCGATCCCATCGACGGGACGGTGAACTTCGTCTACGGCATCCCGGCATACGCGGTGTCGGTCGGTGTGCAAGTTGACGGGGTGTCGGTGGCCGGCGCTGTCGCGGACGTCGTCGGCGGTCGGGTGTACTCGGCGGCGACCGGTCTCGGCGCGCATGTCATCGACGAGCAAGGGGTACGGCCGTTGCGATGCACCTCGGTCGACGATCTGTCAATGGCGTTGCTGGGCACCGGTTTCGGCTACTCACGGCAGCGCCGCGCGACGCAGGCGGCATTGTTGGCGCGGCTGCTGCCGATGGTCCGCGACGTTCGCCGTATCGGTTCGGCGGCGCTGGATCTGTGCATGGTTGCGGCGGGCCGGCTCGACGCTTTCTACGAGCACGGCCTGCAGCCGTGGGATTGCGCCGCGGGTGCGCTGATCGCGGCCGAGGCGGGGGCCCGGGTTTCCTTGCCGGCGCACGACGTTGAGGGTGCCGGACTGGTGCTGGCCGCTGCGCCGGGAATCGCCGACGAGCTGCTGGCCGCCCTGGACGAAATCGACGGCCTGGACCCGATTCTCGACTGAGGCTCGGTCAGCAGCTGCTGGCGTGAATCTTGGTCAGCAGGGCGGGGTCTGACGGCTCGGTGGCGCCGGGGCGCAGGGTGGCCAGTACGGCATCGATGTCGTCGTTGTGGGCCAGCGCGGTGAAGTCCGTCCCCAACGCCAGATCGACGGAATCGTCGGCGCGGCTGTCGTTGAACAACTCGGTGCACGGCGCCACCAGCCAAACCGCGGCCGCGCTGGCTTGCCCGGCCGTACCGAAGCGGATCTGGCCCTGGCAGTTCAGCCGGCTGCCGGCGTAAAGCGGATCGTTGGCGGCGGTCGGTTGGGCAAACCCGATGTCCTTCAGTGCGCCGGCGACGTCGCCGGCCTGTCCGCCACGCCCGCTGGCGTTGAGCACGCGCACCTTGGTGTCGCTGAGTTTGGCCGGAGTGACGTCCATCATCGCGCTCCGTGACATCTGCTCGCCGAGCTGAGCCTGCGCGGAGCCGGCCGCCTTCGGCGGCGGGTTGCACACCGCGACCTCGTGCACCTTCGCCGGCCGGGTCAGCGCAATCGTCCACACCACGGCCGTCGCCACCACGAGGAAGACCACCACGACGATGGCCGGCCGGGGATTGCGTCGCCGGAAGGGCCGACCGTGCTTGTCGAACGCGGTACCCTCGGTGATTTGTGCGACCACACGTGCACTCTAATCGCACGCAAAACGCACTGTTCAAAGGCGAACGCAAGGGCCAGGATGGCGGTGTGACGTAAATCACACATTAACGGGCCCGGATACGGGCACGAATCGTTTGGTGGATGCGTTCGACGCTGGTACAAAGCGATGCTTGAGATTTACGAGGGTGCAGAGGCAATAGGGCAGGGGAATAGATATGCCTACCGACTATGACGCTCCACGGCGCACCGAGACGGACGACGTCTCGGAGGACTCGCTCGAGGAGCTCAAAGCGCGACGCAACGAGGCGGCGTCGGCCGTGGTCGACGTCGACGAATCCGAAACCGCTGAGTCTTTTGAACTGCCTGGCGCCGACCTGTCCGGGGAAGAATTGTCGGTTCGCGTCATTCCGAAGCAGGCTGACGAGTTCACCTGCTCGAGCTGTTTCCTGGTCCAACACCGCAGCCGGCTCGCCAGCGAGAAGAACGGCGTGATGATCTGTACCGACTGCGCCGCTTGACCGGCTTGCGGGTCAGCTGTGCAATGCCGACAACACCCGCTCGGGGTGGCGGCAACTCACCAGCCAGTACGGTGTCGGGTCGTCCGGGTCGTCGAGGACGACCAGGATCATCGGCCCGACCCATGCCCGATGCAGCACGAAAGCCGCCGGGTCGAGTTGGCGGCCCAGGGCCGCGGACTTGGCCGACGGGGCTACCGTGGCGGACCGGGCGATCACGGTGACCGGCAGGTGCGCCTCGCCGGCCCACAGTTCCACCCCGCCCGCCACGGTCGGATCGGCGGTAACCCGGATCTCGACGCGGCCCAGCCACAACAGCGATCCGGCCGCCACCGCGAAAAGCGTCGCGTATGGCAGCCAGAAAGGGTGGGGGGCCACGCCCATGTTGACTTCGAAAGCGATCAGCCCCGCCAGCCCCAGGGCCGGCGGCCACCACCACCATGGCACCCATAGTCGTTCGCGATATCGCACACTGTGCGGCGCGACGCGCGTATCGGACACGCGGTCAAGGGTAGTCTGTGGCCCCGTGTCGACCAGTCTGGCCATCGTCCGCCTTGATCCCGAGCTTCCACTGCCCACGCGCGCTCACGAGGGCGACGCGGGGGTGGATCTCTACAGCGCGGAAGACCTCAAGCTGGAACCCGGGAGACGCGCCCTGGTGCGCACGGGTGTGGCGGTCGCCATCCCGTTCGGCATGGTCGGCTTGGTCCACCCGCGATCGGGATTGGCGGCGCGAGTGGGGCTTTCGATCGTCAACAGCCCCGGCACCATCGACGCGGGCTACCGCGGCGAGATCAGGGTCGCGCTGATCAATCTCGACCCGGCCGACCCCATCGTGGTGCATCGTGGCGACCGCATCGCCCAGCTGCTCGTGCAGCGGGTCGAGCTGGTCGAGCTGGTCGAGGTGTCGTCGTTCGACGAGGCCGGGCTGGCCGAAACATCCCGTGGCGATGGCGGCCACGGTTCCTCCGGCGGACATGCGAGTTTGTGATGGCTGCATTCGGTAAACGCTCAAGCAATGACGACAGCGAAGAAACGCCCGTCGGCCCGGCCGGCGAGGACATCCGCTCGGCGGACGACATCGTGACACCGGCCGGCGACGGGGCTTCCGACGAGATCGAAGAACTCGAGGGTCCGTTCGACATCGACGATTTCGACGACCCGTCGGTCGCCGAGCTGGCGCGCCTGGACCTGGGCTCGGTGCTCATTCCCATGCCGGAGGCGGGCCAGCTGCAGGTCGAGCTGACCGAGACCGGGGTCCCGAGCGCCGTGTGGGTCGTCACGCCCAACGGCCGCTTCACCATCGCCGCCTACGCCGCGCCGAAGACGGGCGGCCTGTGGCGTGAAGTGGCCAGTGAGCTCGCCGATTCGCTGCGCAACGACTCGGCCAAAGTCAGCATCAAGGACGGCCCGTGGGGCCGCGAGGTGGTCGGCTCCGCCTCCGGTGCGGTGCGCTTCATCGGGGTCGACGGCTACCGCTGGATGATCCGCTGCGTCATCAACGGCCCCCACGAGACCATGGAAGCCCTCGAACAGGAGGCGCGAGCGGCGTTGGCGGACACCGTGGTTCGCCGCGGTGATACACCGCTTCCGGTGCGCACGCCGTTGACCGTGCAGCTGCCCGAGCCGATGGCGCAGCAATTGCGGGAAGCCGCGGCCGCCCAGCAGGCTGAAGCGCAACAGGCCGCGGAGCCCGGGTCCAACGAACCGGCGGCGCGCCGCAGCGTCGAGGGCTCGGCCATGCAACAACTGCGCACCACCACCGGCGGCTAGCCCAGGTCGCCGAGCGCGGCCAGGCACGCCGCACCCAGCGCGGCGGGGTCCGAGCCGATCTGATCGAGCGTGACCGTGCGCAGTGCCGCACGCGGCGCGGCGCCGACCCATTCCACACCGACCTGCAGCGGGTGGATGGGATCGTCGAGCGCGGCCGCCACGCCCAGCGGCGCGGCCAGCCGGGCCAGCTCGGCATGGTTCGGCGCCACATAGGCCGCGGCCTCGTCCATGGCGTCGGGCAGCTGTGGCCACTGGGCGCGCCACGAGCGGGCCAGCTCGGCGGCCAGCCACGGCGGGCTGGACGCCCGCATCTCGCCGGTCGCCGCCGCCAGTCCGTCAGCGCGCAGCTGTGCTGCCGTATGCCGCGCCGCCAGGGCTGCGGGCGCCGCTTGCGGTGCCCCGGCCCAGGCCGGCAGCGCGGCCAGGACGGCCACCGCCTTATCCGCGTGGGTCAGCGCCCAGGCGAGCGCCACCGCCGCGCCGATCGAGACGCCACCCACGGCGATCGGCCCCGTCCGCGCGGCGGCATCCAACGCGGACACGTAGCCGTCGATCAACCGTTGCGGCCGGGGCGGCGGGGCCACCAGCACGGCGCCGACCTCGCGCAACGGACCTGAAAATGCCCGGCGAACGTAGTCGTCGTCGGACCCCGTGCCGGGCAACAACACGGTCGTGACATCCCGCAAATCGACAGCCACCCCCTGATCGTGCCCCGGCATTCATCCGCGCTCCAACATCGGTGTTTGAGTCGGTTGGCGCGCGGGAACCAAGAGGTCTACGGTGTCCGTTGGCATAGTGAAGCGCCGAGGCTTATCAGCATGTCAGGAGTGGCCATGGGGGCCCAAGGATATCTGCGCCGGCTCACCCGTCGCTTGACGGAGGCGCCGGAGCAACGCGACTCAGAAGAATTGTCCGACGAGGTCGCAAGTACCGGCGCGCAACGGGTTATCGATTGCGAGCGTGGCCAGGAGGTCACGATGATCGGCACGCTGCGCAGCGTGGAATGTAACGGTAAGGCTTGTGCGGGCGGCGTCCGCGCCGAGCTGTTCGACGGCAGCGACACCGTCACTTTGGTCTGGTTGGGCCAGCGCCGGATACCCGGCATCGATTCCGGCCGCAAGCTGCGGGTGCGGGGTCGGCTGGGCAAGCTGGAGAACGGAACCAAGGCCATTTACAACCCGCACTACGAAATTCAGCGGTGACGCTGCCCGGCAACCGGGGGTCAAGTCCGGGACCCCACGAGTCGGACGCGCCCCAACGCAGGACCACCAGTCGCCTCACCCCGGACCGTCTGCTGGGACAGGTAGGCGGGGTCAGCGGTGTCGTCTATTCGTCGCTACCCGTTGTGATCTTCGTCATTGCTTCGAGCGTGTCGGGGCTGTTTGTGGCGATCGCGTCCGCGCTGGGCGTGGCCGCACTGGTCTTGCTCTGGCGGCTGATCCGACGTGAATCCCCGCAGCCGGCATTCTCCGGCTTTTTCGGCGTGGCCATCTGTGCGCTCGTCGCCTACATCGTGGGGGAGTCCAAGGGCTACTTCCTGCTGGGCATCTGGATGTCGTTGCTGTGGGCGGTGGTCGTCGCGGTATCGGTCGTCATCCGGCGGCCGTTGGTCGGCTACGCGTGGAGCTGGGCCACCGGGCGTGGTCGCGGCTGGCGCGACGTGCCCCGGGCCGTCTACGCGTTCGACATCGCCTCGATCTGCTGGGTGCTGGTCTTCGCCGCCCGGTTCGTGGTCCAGGGCCTTCTTTACGACGCCGACCGGACCGGTTGGCTGGCCTTCGCGCGGATCGCGATGGGGTGGCCGCTGACCGTGGCGGCCGCGCTGGCGACGTACGCGGCGATCAAGTCGGCGCAGCGTGCCATGTCCGCGGCCGGTGAGACCGGCGTTCAGATCGCGGTCGATCCCGTCCGCGATTAGTCGTCCAGCGCCGGGCCGTCCGGCAGCAGCAGCTTGCGCAGGTCCTCTTCGGCCTCGGCGGCCGCGACGAAGAGCAGCTCGTCGCCGCCTTCCAGCGGCTCGTCCGCCTCGGGCACGATCACCCGCGGGCCGCGCAGGATCGTCACCAGCGAGGTTTCCCGGGGCAGCTGCAGTCGGCGCACCGGCTTGCCGCCCCAGGGCGTGTCGTCGGGCAGGGTGATCTCGACGAGGTTGGCCTGCCCGCGGCGGAATTCCATGAGCCGCACCAGATCACCGACGGCGACGGCCTCTTCGATGAGAGAGGCGAGCATGCGCGGCGTGGACACCGCCACGTCGACACCCCAGGCGTCGGTGAACAACCATTCGTTGCGGGGATCATTGACCCGGGCCACCACCCGGGGTACCGCGAATTCGGTCTTGGCCAGCAGGCTGAGCACGACGTTGGCCTTGTCGTCTCCGGTTGCGGCCACCACCACGTCGAACTCCTGCAGGTGCACCGATTCCAGCAGGCTCAGCTCGCAGGCATCGCCCAGGCGCCAGTGCGCGGCGGGGATGGCGTCGACGTCGACGTGATCGGGGTTGCGCTCGATGAGCGTCACGTCATGGCCGTTGCCGATGAGTTCGCGACTGACGGAGCGGCCGACCGCGCCGGCCCCGGCGACAGCTACCTTCATTCTCGCCGCTCCTTAAACCAGTCGCTCGAGTTCATGCCAGGTCTTCGCTCGGCGGCAGGGCCGCGATGGCCACGGCCTCGGCGGCGCGGCCGGAGATCGCGGCGACGTAAACCTGGTCGCCCGCCTGGATGACCGTTTTCGGTTCCGGCAAGACGCCGGCGCCGAACCGGATCAGGAATGCGACGCGGGCGCCGGTGGCCTGCTCGAGATCGGTGACGCGGTGCCCGATCCACTCCTCGTGCAGGACGACCTCGGCGACGGCCACCGTGCCGGTCGGGTCCCGCCATTTGGCGGTTTCGGTCTCCCGCAGCAGCGCATTGAGCAGGCGATCGGTGGTCCAGGGCACGGTGGCGATCGTGGGGATGCCCAGACGTTCGTAGACCTCGGCGCGCTTGGCGTCGTAAATCCGGGCGACGACGCGCTTGACGCCGAAGGTCTCCCTGGCCAGCCGGGCCGAGATGATGTTCGAGTTATCCCCGGATGACACAGCGGCGAACGCTTCCGCCTCCTCGATGCCGGCCCTCAGCAACACGTCCCGGTCGAACCCTTGCCCCAGTACCCGCTCCCCGGCGTATTCGGGGCTGAGCCGGTTGAAGGCGGTGCTGTCGCGGTCGATGACCGCGACGTCGTGGCCGATCCGCGAGAGCCCGTCGGCCACCGACGAACCGACGCGTCCGCATCCCATCACCACTACTCGCACGTAGGATCCTCTCGGCCGCTCCCGGCTCCCAAATCGGCAACCCACTCGGCCAGCCGGTTTCGGGTCGGCAAACATTCTCGCCTACGAAGCTACCGCCAAAGCCGTGTGGGCTTACTCTTGGCTCTCGTGTCCAAACTTTCAACCGCAACGCGTCGGTTGCTAATTGGCCGGCCGCAACGCAGCGACCGGCTCAGCCACACCCTGCTGCCCAAGCGGATCGCCTTGCCGGTGTTCGCCTCCGATGCGATGTCGTCGGTCGCCTACGCCCCCGAGGAAATCTTCCTGATGCTTTCGGTAGCCGGCCTGGCCGCCTACTCCATGGCGCCGTGGATCGCACTGGCGGTGGCAGCGGTGTTGCTCGTCGTGGTGTCGAGCTACCGGCAGAACGTGCACGCCTACCCGTCGGGCGGGGGCGACTACGAGGTGGTCACCACCAACCTCGGCGATACGGCCGGCCTGGTGGTCGCCAGCGCGCTGATGGTGGATTACGTTCTCACCGTCGCGGTTTCGATCGCTTCGGCGATGTCGAACATCGGTTCGGCGGTGCCGTTCGTATATGACCACAAAGTGTTTTTCGCGGTGTGCGCCATCGTGCTGATCATGGCGATGAACCTGCGCGGGGTTCGCGAATCCGGTTTGGCATTCGCCATCCCGACCTATGCGTTCATCTTGGGCATCGTCGCCATGCTCGGTTGGGGACTGTTCCGGATGTACGTGCTGGGCAATCCGCTGCATGCCGAATCCGCCGGCTTCGTCATGCACGCCGAACACGGCAAAATCGTCGGGGTCGCGTTGGCGTTCCTGGTCGCCCGGTCCTTCTCCTCGGGGTGTGCGGCACTGACGGGTGTGGAGGCGATCAGCAACGGGGTGCCCGCGTTTGAAAAGCCCAAGTCGCGTAATGCGGCAACGACACTCTTGATGTTGGGCATCATCGCGGTGAGCATGTTCATGGGCATGGTCGTGCTGGCGGTGCAGACCGGGGTGCAACTGGTCGACGAACCGGCCACCCAGCTCAGCGGAGCCCCGCCCGGCTACCAACAGAAGACGCTGGTCGCCCAACTGGCGCAGAGCGTGTTCGGCAGCTTCCACCTGGGATTCCTGGCGGTCACCGCGGTCACCGCGCTGATCCTGGTGCTGGCCGCCAACACCGCCTTCAACGGCTTCCCGGTGCTCGGGTCGGTCCTGGCGCAGCACAGCTACCTGCCGCGCCAGTTGCACACCCGCGGGGACCGGCTGGCGTTCTCCAATGGCATCTTGTTTTTATCGGCGGCCGCCGTCGCGGCGGTGCTGGCATTCCGCGCCGAACTCAGCGCGCTGATCCAGCTCTACATCGTCGGCGTGTTCATCTCGTTCACGCTGAGCCAGATCGGGATGGTCCGGCACTGGACCCGGTTGCTGCGCACCGAGACCGATCCGTTGGAGCGCCGTAAGATGATGCGCTCCCGGGCGGTTAACACGGTGGGCCTGTTGTCCACCGGCACCGTGCTGATCATCGTGTTGGTCACGAAATTCCTTGCCGGAGCGTGGATCGCGATCGTCGCCATGGGCGCGCTGTTCATCCTGATGAAAATGATCCGCAGGCACTATGACACGGTGAACCGCGAATTGGCGGAACAGGCCGCGGCGCAGGCGAACGAAATAGTATTGCCCAGCCGCAACCACGCCGTGGTGTTGGTGTCGAAGCTGCATCTGCCGACGCTGCGCGCCCTGGCCTACGCCCGCGCGACCCGTCCCGATGCGCTGGAGGCGCTCACCGTCAGCGTCGACGACGAGGAAACCCGCGAGTTGGTGCACCAGTGGGAAGAAAGCGACATCAGCGTTCCGCTCAAGGTCATCGCCTCGCCATACCGCGAAATCACCCGTCCCATACTCGAGTACGTCAAGCGCGTCAGCAAAGAGTCGCCGCGCACCGTGGTCACCGTTTTCATTCCCGAGTACGTGGTCGGCCACTGGTGGGAGCAGGTGCTGCACAATCAAAGCGCGCTGCGGCTCAAGGGCCGGCTGTTGTTCATGCCCAACGTGATGGTGACTTCCGTTCCGTGGCAACTGAATTCATCGGAGCGGCTGCAGACGCTGCAGCAACACGCCGCCCCGGGTGACGCTCGTCGGGGAATCTTCGATTGACCCGCGAATCACTTGGCGCACCCAACGCGGTGCCGCTGCCGTCCGAGGAGCTGACGTTGGTCACCGGCGCCCCGGCCAACGGCGGCAGCTGCGTGGCACATCATGAAGGGCGGGTGGTGTTCGTCCGCTACGCGTTGCCAGGTGAGCGGGTGCGGGTCCGGGTCACCGCCGACCGCGGATCTTATTGGCACGCAGAGGTCGTCGAGGTGCTGGAGCCGTCGATCGACCGCACCGAGTCGCTGTGCCCGATCGCCGGGGTGGGCGGTTCCGGGTGTTGCGACTTGGCGTTCGCCAGCCCGGAGGCCGCCCGCGCGCTCAAGGCGCAAGTCGTGGCCAATCAGCTGGATCGACTGGGCGGTCATCGCTGGAATGGTGAGGCCGAACCGCTTTCGGACTCCGGGCCGACGGGTTGGCGCACCCGGGTCCGGCTCGATGTGGGCGCGGACCGTCGCCCCGGCTTTCACCGATATCACAGCGACCAGCTGGTGACCGACCTGCGCTGCGCGCAGTTGCAAGCCGGCATGCTCGACGGGCTAGCTGATTCCGATTGGCCGCCGGGCGCCCAGCTGCACGTCGTCGTGGACGACGACGGTGCGCGGCACGTGGTGCGCACGCTGCGGCAGGGCAGGCAAACCGCGACGAAAGTGGTGGAGGGCGGCTACGAAGCGGTGCAGCGAGTGGACGGGCGCAGCTGGCAGATCCCGGTGACGGCCTTCTGGCAGGCGCACCGCGGGGCGGCGGCCGTGTACAGCCGTCTGGTGGCCGAGTGGGCGCGGCCGGGGGCCGGCATGACCGCCTGGGATCTCTACGGCGGCGCGGGCGTTTTCGCCGCGGCGCTCGGCGCCGCGGTCGGCGAGTCCGGGCGGGTGTTGAGCGTCGACACCTCGCGCGCGGCCACGCGCGCCGCCCGGGGCGCACTGGATGACCTGCCACAGGTGCAGGTCGTCACCGACTCGGTGCGGAGGGCGCTCACCGTGCAACGATCGAGCGCCGACGTGGCGGTGCTGGATCCGCCGCGGGCGGGGGCCGGGCGCGAAGTCATCGACCTTTTGGCCGGCGCCGGTGTCCCGCGAATAGTGCACATTGGTTGCGAGGCGGCGTCTTTCGCCCGTGACATCGGGCTCTACCTCGCCCGTGGTTACGCCGCCGAGAAGATCAGGGTGTTCGACGCGTTCCCGCTCACCCATCATGTCGAGTGCGTCGCGCTGCTCACTCGCTAGGAGGTAGGAAGGACGTCGCTAAACCCGTGACCGCAATGCATCGGCGGGTGATGTTTCCCGGGAGCGGCTAGACTCCGTCGCGGTGTGCCGGGAAGTCTGGTCGGCGATGTCGTTATCGACCGACCGAAAGGCTTAGGTGCATACCACCAGAGAACGGTCCCTGATCGAGCCGTGCTGGTTGCCTGCGCGGTACGTACTCACCTGCGTCCGACTGGCGCCATCGTGAACGACACTTCCCGTTACGCGCTGATCATTTTGTTCGCCAGTGCAGTCGGTTTGGTTGCGGTGCTGGCGAACCGTCTCACCGAGCGGGTGAAGGTCCCGGTGGCCTTGCTCGTGCTGGTCGGCGCCGCCGTGGCGGTGAACGCGCTGCCCGCGCTGCAGCGCACCGTCCGAGCACGACCGTGGAGCGGGTCATCACCATCGCGCTGGTGTTGGTGTTGTTCGACGGCGGCATGCACATCGGTGGCCGCGCGGTTCCGCGCGGCGGTCAGTCCCGATCCTGTCGGTCGGCGTCGTGGGCACCTTCCTCGCCGCCGCCGGCGCTGCGCTGGTGCTGCACTACCTATGCGGGATCAGTTGGTATCTCGCGGTGCTCGTGGCCACGGCGGTCGCTCCCACCGATCCGGCCGTGGTGTTCTCCGTTCTGGGCAAACGCGAGATCGCCGGCCGCAGCAGCACCATCCTGGAGGGCGAGTCCGGTGCCAACGATCCGGTCGGCATCTCCTTGATGGTCCAGCCTGATCGCCGCCGGGGGTCTCAGCGCAGCCGGCTTCGCCAGCGTGGGAACCGAATTCGTCCTGCAAATGGTGATCGGCGCGATCGTCGGCGTGATCGGCGGGCGAGCCCTGCTCGTGTTCATGCGCCGCGTGCCGCTGCCCAGCGAAGGCCTCTACCCGCTCCGAACGCTTGGCCGTGCAGCCTGATGCTGTACGGCGTCGCCACGCTTGCGCACGGCTCGGGATTTCTGGCCGTGTTCGTCGCCGGCATCGTGGTCGGCGACGCCCGCGCGCCCTACAAGCCGGAAGATCAAACGATTCCATGCCGCCCTGGCCGGGTCTCGCCGAAATCGTCGCTTTCGCCGTCCTGGGACTGACCGTCGACCTCCACGTACTCGCCCACCCCGATGTGTGGATTCCCGGGCTCGTGCTCGGCGTCGCCCTCACGGTGCTGATTAGGCCGTTGGCGGTGGGCGCCTGCCTGGTTCCGGTGCAACTCCAGCGAAACGAACGCGTCTTCATCCTGCTCGCCGGGCTCAAGGGTGCGGTGCCGATCCTGCTGGGCGAGTTCCTGCGGGCCGCCCATGTCGCGGACGCCGAACGGCTCTACGGCATCGTGGTCGTCGTCGTCGCCTTCTCAGTTCTCGTGCAGGGCAGCTCGGTACCCAGCGTCGCACGGCTGCTGCGCCTGCCCATGC
This sequence comes from uncultured Actinomycetota bacterium, assembly GCA_963820045.1. GTDB lineage: Bacteria > Actinomycetota > Actinomycetes > Mycobacteriales > Mycobacteriaceae > Mycobacterium. Next base: position 348,239 of record CAWFYN010000002.1, on the reverse strand, counting down.
GCACCGTCGACCCCGAGCCATGGGCGATCGGCGTCCGGCTCGCAGACGAACCGCAGGGGGTCCACCGCTTCACTGTCGCCTCCGGATCGGCCGCCGAGGGATGCGACCGTCGAGGACCTCAGCGAACGTGCCGGCGACATCTGGGTGAGCATCGTGGTCCGCACTAGCGGGCTGGTGCCGGTGCGGGGCGACACCGAACTTCAGGCCGGCGACGAGGTCGTCGTCCTGGCGGATCCCGAACTCCGTGACACCCTGGCCAAACTTTTCGGCCCCGCGTAGGCGGGCTACCTCCGGCCGCATCCGCTTCTCTGCTGTTCCAGCGGCCGCTGCGTAGACTAACGAGATGCTGGAACAGATCCGCGGGCCCGCCGATCTGCAGCACCTGTCCCAACAGCAGCTGCGCGAACTGGCCGCCGAGATTCGCGAGTTCCTGATTCACAAGGTTGCTGCCACCGGGGGACACCTGGGCCCCAATCTCGGTGTCGTCGAACTGACGCTCGCGCTGCATCGGGTGTTCGACTCGCCGCATGACCCGATCATCTTCGACACCGGTCATCAGGCCTACGTCCACAAGATGCTGACCGGACGCTCGCGGGATTTCGAGAGCCTGCGCAAGAAGGGCGGGCTGTCGGGCTATCCGTCCCGCGCCGAGAGCGAGCACGACTGGGTGGAGTCCAGCCACGCCAGCGCAGCGCTGTCGTACGCCGACGGCTTGGCCAAGGCGTTCGAGCTGACCGGTCACCGCAACCGGCATGTGGTCGCCGTGGTCGGGGACGGCGCGCTCACCGGCGGCATGTGCTGGGAGGCGCTCAACAACATCGCCGCCTCGCGCCGCCCCGTGATCATCGTGGTCAACGACAACGGCCGCAGCTACGCGCCGACGATCGGCGGCGTCGCCGACCATCTGGCCACGCTGCGGCTGCAGCCGGCCTACGAGCAGATGCTGGAGAGGGGCCGCGACGCGGTGCGCTCGTTGCCCCTGGTCGGCCAGCTCGCCTACCGCTTCATGCACAGCGTCAAGGCCGGCATCAAGGACTCCCTGTCGCCGCAGCTGCTATTCACCGATCTCGGGCTGAAGTACGTCGGTCCGGTCGACGGTCACGACGAACGCGCGGTGGAGGTGGCGCTGCGCCACGCGCGCGGCTTCGGCCGGCCGGTGATCGTGCACGTCGTCACCCGCAAGGGCATGGGTTTCGCCCCGGCGGAGGACGACGAAGCCGAGCAGATGCATTCCTGCGGCGTGATCGACCCGGTCACCGGGCAGGCCACCAAGGTCGCCGGCCCGGGTTGGACCGCGAGTTTCTCCGACGCGCTCATCGGCTACGCCAGGAAACGCCGCGACATCGTGGCCATCACCGCGGCGATGCCGGGCCCGACCGGGCTGAGTGCGTTCGGGCAACAATTCCCGGATCGCCTGTTCGACGTCGGCATCGCCGAGCAGCACGCCCTGACGTCGGCGGCCGGCCTGGCGATGGGCGGCATGCACCCGGTGGTGGCCATCTATTCGACGTTCCTCAACCGGGCCTTCGACCAGATCATGATGGACGTGGCGCTGCACAAGCTGCCCGTCACCATGGTGCTTGATCGGGCCGGGATCACCGGTTCGGACGGCGCCAGCCACAACGGCATGTGGGACATGTCGATGCTGGGCATCGTGCCCGGCATGCGGGTTGCCGCGCCCAGGGACGCCACCCGGTTGCGCGAGGAACTCGGTGAGGCGCTCGACGTCAACGACGGCCCGACAGCGCTGCGATTCCCCAAAGGTGATGTGGGCGAAGACATTCCCGCCCTCGAGCGCCGCGGTACGGGCGTCTCGGGCATCGACGTGCTCGCCGTGCCGGCCGCCGGCTTGAACCTCGACGTGCTGTTGGTGGGCGTCGGCGCGTTCGTCCCGATGGCGTTGGAGGCGGCCAAGCGGCTACACAACCAGGGGATCGGTGTCACGGTGATCGACCCGCGTTGGGTGCTACCGGTGTCCGAGGGAGTTCTCGAGCTCGCCGCGCAGCACAAACTGGTGGTCACGTGCGAGGACAACGGGGTCAACGGCGGCGTCGGGTCGGCGGTGTCCGCGGCCCTGCGGGGCGCCGAGATCGACGTGCCGTGCCGCGACGTCGGCCTGCCGCAGCGGTTCTACGAGCACGCCTCGCGGGGTGAGCTGCTTGCCGACCTGGGGCTGACGGATCAGGACGTGGCCCGCCGCATCACCGGCTGGGTCGCCGCGCTCGGCAGCTCCGTCACCGAAGCGGAAATCCGCGAGCACCTGGACTAGCCGTCGGTCCCGGCCGGCGGCTCGGCGGGCGGCTGCAGCGCCCCGGCCAGAGCGGGATCCACCAATTCCCGCTGCCACGGCCTGGCCTGGCCGGCGCGCAGAAACGTCTCGACCGCTTCGAAAGGATCGGGGGCGCCCGCCCAGTCCCAACACAACCGCCGCACCAGGTCGGGCGAGACCAGGTTCTCGGTGGGGACGTTGACCCGCTCCGACACCTCTGACAACGCGGCCCGCGCCGCCTCCAGGCGTGCGGCGGCCTCGGGTTTGCGCCTGCTCCACCGCGCCGGCGGCGGCGGGCCGTTCGGTGGTTCGGCATCCGCGGGCGGATTCTTGGTTTGCCGGGCCACTTCCAGCGCCCCCAACCAGGTTGCGGCGCTGCGACGCTGATTGCGCCCACCGAACACCGGCAACGCGGTGAGGGCGTCAACCGTCTTCGGATCGGCGATGGCGGCCTCGATGATGGCCGAGTCCGGCAGGATGCGCCGCGGCGCGATGTCGCGGCGCTGGGCGATGCGGTCGCGCGTCAACCACAGTTCGCGGACCGCGGCCAGGCCGCGCTGGTCGCGCACCCGATGGATGCCCGACGTCCGTCGCCACCGGTCCTGCCGCGCCGCCGCGCTGGGCTCCCTGGCACCCACCGCGCGGAGATAGTCGAATTCCTCTGCGGCCCAACCGGTTTTGCCCTGCTGGTCCAGTACGTCGGCGATGGCGGCGCGCAGCTCGATGAGCAGCTCCACATCCAGCGCCGCGTAATTGAGCCACTCCTCGGGCAGGGGGCGTTTGGACCAATCGGCCGCCCCGTGCCCCTTGGCCAGCCCGGCCCCCAGCAGCCGCTGCACCATGCTCGCCAGGTTCACCCGCTCGAACCCGGCCAGCCGCCCGGCGAGCTCGGTGTCGTACAGCGCCGGCGGCCGCAGGCCGACCTCCGCCAGGCAGGGCAGGTCCTGGTCGGCGGAGTGCAGGATCCATTCCTCCTGGCCCAGCACCTCCGCAACGGGCCGCAGCGCCTCCACCGGGTCGGCCGCCGTGGCTGACCGGGTCGATGAGCACCGTGCCGGCACCGGCCCGCCGGATCTGAATCAGGTAGGCCCGGTTGGAGTAGCGGAAACCCGAGGCCCGCTCGGCGTCCACCGCAAAGGGTCCGCGCCCGCGGTCCAGGAGCTCAGCGGCCGCCTGGATCTGGCGGACGGTCACCGAAAGGTCCGGGATCCCATCGGCCGGGTGCAGCAGCGGGGTGGGCTGGGCTTCGGTGCTGTCGGGCGCGGTGCTGCCGGGCCCGTGGGCCGCCGGTTCGCACATGTCAGGCGCGTGACCGCGAGCTCAGATCGGTGACGCCCGTCGGCGGGAGGCCCGCCGCGTGTTCCAGTACCTCGCAGAACGCCTCGACGTGGACGCCGACTTGCGGCGTGGTCGCCGTCCACGACGCCCGCAGCTCCAACTGGTGGGCGCGCGGCGGCCCGGAGATGTCGCCGTAGCGCACCGACGTGGTGGCGGTGACGGTGCCGCCCAGCGCGGTGACCTGCTCCATCCGCGCTTCCAGCGCGTCGACCAGCCAGCTCCACGCCACCTCCGGCAGCAGGGGATCGACGGCCTCGCTGGGATCCAGGTCGGCCTGAATGTAGGCGACCAGGCGGATGGTTCCGTCCCACGCGTCGGCGCCGTCCGGGTCGTACAGCAGGATCAACCGGCCGAAGGCGTCACCGTCGGATCGCTCCGGGACGATCTCGCGGTCGGGATGTTTGACCTCGGCGCCCAGCGCGTAACTGAAGGGCGCCAGGCGTTGCGGCGGACGGATGGGGCCGAGCTCGATCTCCGGCCGCACGATGACGGTGTTCATCGCCGCTACCGCCTCGCGGAATGGCTCCGGTTCAGCTGAGGTCACTTCGCGCCGCTCCTGTTCATCCCGGCCACTGTGCGTCGGCGCAGCACGGGTCACAGGGTCCGACGGTAGACCTTTCGGCCGACACGCGGAATCAGGCGCGCCGACCGCGACCAAGCCGTTACCAGACCTCATCAGAGGGTATCGCCCCTGCTCAGGAGGCGGATCCGCCGGTGAATCGGGCCGGCCGCTTCTCGCGATGCGCGGCGAGGCCTTCGCTGCACATCGGGGCCGCTGAAGCCGAGGAACTCCAGGCCGAGCGAGGTCTCGAAGGCGGCTGCGAACATGCGGTACCAGTAGTTGAGGCTGTGCTTGGTCCAGCGGATCGCGTTCTGCGCGCCGCGCGCCAGATCCTCGGCGATCCGCGTTGCCGTGGACAGCACGTCATCGTCGTCGACGCAGGTAGACACCAGCCCGATGCGCTCGGCTTCCTCGCCCAGCAGCGTCTCGCAGGTAAGCAGGTAGTACTTGGCCTTGGCCATGCCGACCAGCAGCGGCCAGCAGATCGCGGCGTGGTCGCCCGCGGCCACGCCGAGTTTGGTGTGCCCGTCAATGATTTTCGCGGTGCGGCCCGCCACCGAGACGTCGGCGAGCAGGGCCACCACCAGCCCGGCCCCGACGGCCGGGCCCCGGATCGCCGAGACGACGGGCTTGTCGAAGTTGACCATGTTGAGCACCAGATCGCGGGCTTCCCGCATGATGCGGATACGGCCCTCGTAGTCACCGATGGTTTCGGCGATCAGGTCGAAGCTGCCGCCGGAGGAGAAGGCCTTGCCCTCGCCGCGCACCAGCACCACGCGCACGTCGGGATCGCGAGCGATCGCCGGCCAGACGTCGGCGAGGTCGCGGTGCATCTGCGGCCCGACCGAATTGAGGCCGGGCGCGTCGAGAACCAGCGTCAGGATGCCGTTGTCGCCCACTTCGCAGCGCAGGCTGGGGAAGTCGTCGTAACTCACGGGGGGCTGGCTGACTGGCACGGTCGTCGATATTACGCAGCGGCGCCGTCGTGGCAGCATGGACGCCAATGAGTACTCGTCGCGACCTTCCCGAGTCGCCCTATCTGGTCGCCGTCACCGGTGGCAAACCCGGCCGGATCCCGGTGTGGTTCATGCGGCAGGCCGGTCGTTCGCTGCCTGAGTACCGGGCCCTGCGGGCCCAGCACGACATGTTGTCGGCTTGCTTTGACGCCGAGCTGGTCTGCGAGATCACGCTGCAGCCGGTGCGCCGGCACGACGTCGACGCGGCGATATTGTTCTCCGACATCGTGGTTCCGCTGCTCGGCGCCGGCGTCGACCTGGACATCGTCGCGGGCGTCGGGCCGGTGATCGCATCGCCGGTGCGCACCCCGGCCGATATCGACGCGATGAAACCCCTTGACCGGCAACGGATTCAGCCGGTCGCCGACGCGGTCACGCTGTTGGTGGCCGCGCTCGGCGACGTCCCGCTGATCGGGTTCGCGGGCGCGCCGTTCACCCTGGCGTCGTATCTGATCGAGGGCGGCCCGAGCCGCCACCATGCCCGCACCAAGGCGATGATGCTGGCCGAACCGGACAGCTGGCATGCGCTGCTGGAAAAACTGACCGACATCACCGTCGGCTTCCTGCGGGCGCAACTCGAGGCCGGGGTGGACGCCATCCAGGTGTTCGACTCGTGGGCGGGCGCGTTGTCGCTCGCCGACTACCGCGCGTACGTGCAACCGCACAGCGCCAGGGTTTTCGCCGCGCTGGCCGAGCACGGTGTGCCGATGACGCACTTCGGGGTCGGCACCGCCGAACTGCTGGGCGCCATGTCGACTGTCGGCGCGACGGTGGTGGGTGTCGACTGGCGAACCTCGCTCGCCGATGCGGCGACCCGGGTGGCGCCCGGCACGGCGCTGCAGGGCAACCTCGATCCGGTGGTCCTGCACGCGGGGTGGCCCGTGGTGGAGCGCGCGGCGCGCGCCGTGGTCGACGACGGGCGTCGCGCCATTGACGCGGGCGCCAGCGGCCACGTCTTCAACCTTGGTCACGGCGTGCTGCCGGAGACCGATCCCGGCGTGCTGACCGACCTGGTGTCGCTGGTCCACTCCCTATGACCACCCGCTCGTATTGTGTTGTGGGGGGCGGGATTTCGGGGTTGACGGCGGCGTATCGGCTCCGCGCGGCGGTGGGCGATGACGCGGCCATCACGCTGTTCGAGCCCGGTGATCGGCTGGGTGGGATCTTGCGCACCGAGCTGGTCGGCGGCCAGACCATGGACCTGGGCGCCGAGGCGTTCGTGCTCCGCAGGCCCGAGATGCCGGCGCTGCTGGCCGAGCTGAGTCTGTCGGGGCGACAACTGGTGTCCACCGGCGCCCGGCCGTTGATCTACAGCCAGCGGAAGTTGCACCCGCTGCCCACGGGCACGGTCGTCGGGATTCCGTCTTCGGCCGCCTCGGTGGCGGGATTGGTCGACGAGGCGACAGTCGTGCGCATCGACGCCGAACCCGGCCGCCCGCTGGACTGGCGACCCGGCGCCGATCCCGCGGCGGCCGAACTGGTGGGCGACCGGTTCGGTGAGCAGGTCGTGGCCCGGTCGGTGGATCCGCTGCTGAGCGGGGTGTACGCGGGTTCGGCGGCCACGATCGGCCTGCGCGCGGCGGCCCCGGGCGTCGCGGCCGCCTTGGACCGCGGCGCCACCAGCCTGACGGACGCGGTTCGGCAGGCACTGCCGCCGGCGACCGGCGCGCCGGTGTTCGGGGCCCTGGACGGCGGCTACCAGGTGCTGCTCAACGCGCTCGTCGAGCGCGGCCGACCCCGCTGGGTGCGTGCCGCGGTGCAGCGGCTGGACCCCGCCGGACCAGGGTGGACGCTGCTGGATGACACCGGCGCGCGCTGGCATGCCGACGCGGTGATCCTCGCCGTCCCGGCCCGGGGGATGGCGCGCCTGGTCGCCGATGTCGCGCCCAGTAGCGCCGCCGCCGCCAGCCGAATCACCACCGCGTCGTCGGTGGTGGTGGCGCTGGCGGTGCCGGGCAACACCCCGTTCCCGGAGTGTTCCGGTGTGCTGGTGGCCACCGGAGAGCGGTTGCGCGGCAAGGCAATTACGCTCTCGTCGCGCAAATGGGGTGCGCGCGGGGACAGCCAGCTGCTGCGGCTGTCGTTCGGTCGGTGTGGTGACGATGTGGCTACCAGCGTCTCCGATGACGAGCTGCTGGGGTGGGCGTTGGGCGACCTGGTCGACGTGTTCGGGCTGGGTGTCGACCTCGTCGATGCCCGCGTGCAGCGCTGGATCGAGGCCATGCCGCAGTACGGCCCCGGCCACGCGGAGCTGGTCGCCGAGATACGCGCGGGGCTGCCGCCGACGCTCGCCGTGGCCGGCGGCTACCTCGACGGCATCGGGGTGCCGGCATGCATCGGGGCGGCCGGCCGGGCCGCCGAGCGTGTCATCAGGGCCGTCGGGGACTTAGACGCGCAAGTGGCACGATAGGTTCCATGGCCAAGCTCGACTTCGACACCCTCAACGCGACGATCCGCTACCTGATGTTCTCGGTCTTCTCCGCGCGGCCGGGCGAGCTCGGAGAACAGCGTGACGCCGTGATCGACGACGCGACCCGGTTTTTCAAGCAACAGGAAGAGCGCGGTGTCGTGGTGCGCGGCCTCTACGACGTGGCGGGACTGCGGGCCGACGCCGATTTCATGATCTGGACGCACGCCGAGCACGTCGAGGCGCTGCAAGCCACCTACGCCGATTTCCGGCGCACCACCGCGCTGGGGCGGGCCTGCGCGCCGGTGTGGAGCAGCGTGGCGCTGCATCGGCCGGCCGAGTTCAACAAGAGTCACATCCCGGCGTTCCTGGCCGGCGAGGAGCCCGGCAACTACATCTGCGTGTATCCGTTTGTGCGGTCCTACGAGTGGTACCTGCTGCCCGACGAGGAGCGGCGCCGGATGCTCGCCGAGCACGGGATGGCCGCCCGCGAGTACAAGGACGTCCGGGCCAACACGGTGCCGGCCTTCGCGCTCGGCGACTACGAATGGATCCTGGCCTTCGAGGCGCCCGAACTCCACCGCATCGTCGACCTGATGCGTGAACTGCGCGCCACCGACGCCCGCCGGCATACCCGGGAGGAGACGCCGTTCTTCACCGGGCCGCGGGTGCCGGTCGAGCAGTTGGTGACCTCGCTGCCATGAGCCATCCCGACGTCACCGACCCGGCACGCTTCGAGGAGATGTACCGCGACGACCGTACGTCGCACGGTCTGCCCGCCGCCACGCCGTGGGACATCGGCGGGCCGCAGCCGGTAGTCCAGCAACTGGTGGCACTGGGCGCGGTCAAGGGCGAGGTGCTCGACCCGGGCACCGGGCCGGGCCACCACGCGATTTACTACGCCGCCAAGGGTTACTCGGCCACCGGCATCGACGGGTCGGCGGGCGCGCTGGAGCGGGCCCGCGAAAACGCCCGCAAGGCCGGGGTTTCGGTCAACTTCGAGCTGGCCGACGCCACCAAGCTGGACGGCCTGGAAGGCCGGTTCGACACCGTGGTCGACTGCGCCTTCTATCACACCTTCAGCACCGATCCCGAGCTGCAAAAGTCTTATGTGCAGGCGCTCCACCGGGCCACCAAGCCTGGGGCGCGGCTGTACATGTTCGAATTCGGCGAACACAATGTCAACGGCTTCAAAATGCTGCGGACACTGTCCGACAAGGCTTTTCGTGATGTGCTTCCCCTGGGCGGCTGGGAGATCACCTACCTGGGGCCGACCACCTACCTGGTCAACATGAGCGTCGAGCAGATCGAGATGATGGCCGCGCGCAATCCCGACATGGCCGATCAGGCGCAGGACTTGCTGGAACAATTCCGCTTGATGGAGCCGTGGCTGAAGGGCGGCCGGGTGCACGCCCCGTTCTGGGAAGTGCACGCCACCCGGGTGGACTGATCTCGCTTCGTTCTCGCTCGCGCCCTCCTCGAGACTTAAACCACGGCGCCGCTTTGCGGCGTGTCGTGTGCGTGGTTTAAGTGTCGCGGCATCCCCGACGGGCTAGCGCGCCGCGCACACGGCGCACCACGTCCTCGGGCTTGTCCTCGGCGATCACCCGGATGACGACCCAGCCCAGTTCTTCAAGCTTGCGGAGCCGATCCTGGTCACGGGCGTACTGGCGGCGATTGGCGCGATGATGGTCGCCGTCGTACTCGACGGCCACCTTGTATCCCTCCCAGCCCATATCGAGGACGGCAACCAGTCGCCAGTTCTGCTGCACCGGTATCTGCGTGGTGGGGACCGGGAGTCCGGCGTCGATCAGCAGCAAGCGCAGCCACGTTTCCCTGGGCGACGCGGCACCCGGATCGAGTAGGGGAAGCGCCGTGCGTAGCTTCCGCAAGCCCCGCGCCCCCGCGTATCGCTTGGCGAGGATCATTACGTCCTCGCTTGCGAAGGGCGTAGCCCGCATCAGCGCGTCGAGTCGCGCCACCGCCTCGGCGGTGGGCAATTGCCTGGCCAAGTCGAACGCGGTCCTCGCAAGAGAGGTGACTGGCAAACCATTAACACGGGTGACCTCGTCCGGTTCGACTCGCTGATTGCGCGTGATCACGCCGGCCGGCGGATGCGGATTTCGCCAGATCAACTCGATCGGACCGTCGTCGTCAATCCATTGCGAACCGTGCAGCGCCGCGGCGGCAAGTCCGGCGAGTATCCCGCGGCGATCCGACCACAACCACGCGGCAACCGAGCGCGTGCGCAACGAGGGCACGGCGCAAGCCGGCAGATAAATGTCGGGATATAGGGCCCGGAACCGGGCGCGCAGCTGGCCCCGGCTCAAGGTTCCCTGCCGCAACGCCTCGCTGCCCACAACCACGTCGTCCACACCAGGAAGACGTCACGAGGGTCCCGAGGGCTCCGCGAGACTTAAACCACGGCGCCGCCTTCCGGCGTGTCGTGTGCGTGGTTTAAGTGTCGCGAAACCGAATGGGGCTACGCCCCCGCCGGCACCAGGCGCAGCGAGATCGAGTTGATGCAGTAGCGCTGATCGGTCGGGGTGGGGTAGCCCTCACCGGTGAAGACGTGGCCCAGGTGGCTGTGGCAGTTCGCGCACAGCACCTCGGTGCGCGTCGTCCCCATCGAATGGTCGGGGCGCAGGATCACCGCGTCGGAGTCCGCCGGGTCGAAGAACGACGGCCAGCCGCAGTGCGACTCGAATTTCTCTGTGCTGCGGAACAATTCGGCACCGCACGCCCGGCATTGGTAGACGCCTTCGGTTTTGGTGTCGGTGTACTCGCCGGTGAAGGGTCGCTCGGTGCCGGCGCGACGCAGCACGTCGAACTCTTGCGGATTGAGCTTCTTGCGCCACTCGTCGTCGGACAGTTGCACCTTGGCAGGCGACAGGTCAGGAGAGGTCATGCCTCCACGCTAGCCCGCTGTCGCTCGGCCGTCAGCCACGCCGGATCGATGCCACCGTCCAGCCTGTTCTCGGCCTTGGCGTCCAGGTAGCGGAAGCACAGCACGGTGAACACCACGATCAGCAGCAGCGACCAACCGTAGGTGATCTTCAGGTAGTGCAGCGCGCGGCCGTACCTCATGTACTTGTAGATCAGCCAGTCGTCCAGCGTCAGGAAGCCGTAGATCCCCAGCCAGGCCGGCCAGTTGCGAATCAGCGAGTTCCGCAGCACCACGGTCATCAGGAATGGGAACAGCATCATCGAGTAGTAGCCCTGGGCCAGTGGCAGCACCAACCAGGAACACAGCAGCAGCACACCCGACGAGCTGGTGAACCAGAACAGCGGATCCCGGGTGCGGTAGTAGCGGTACAGCAGCCACAGCGCGCCAATCGCGATCAGGACGAACAGGATTCGCAGGAACACGATCAGCCAGGTGGGCAGCCCGAAGTACACCCCGTTGCCCTCGATCGAGCTGTTGAAGTAGTCCCGGGTGCCCCCGATGTACGGCAGCGTTCGGGTGACGAAGTCCATCGGGTCGCTGACCAGCGGCCACGCGGCCAGATTGACGACGAGGGGGATCGCGATGGCCGGTACCAGCGTCCGCCATTGGCGGTTGAGCAGGGGCAGCAACAGCAGCGGCCCGAGCACAGGTTTGAGCGTCAAGGTGAGCCCGATTACGAGCCCGGCCCACCACTGATGCCCGACTTTCCCGTCCAGCAGCCACCGTAAGAAAAGCACCTCCGCCAGCAGCACGCAGCCGTTGATGTTGGTGAACACCAGGGTGCTGGTCACGCTTTCGGTGCAGAACATGGCCAGCAGCAGAGCGGGAGCGGCCACCGACGACAGCGTGAATTTGAACAGCCGCAGCAACAGGTACCAGGCGATCAGGATGGCCACGGTGTTAATCAGGATGAACAGATACCGCGACGGCGTGAAGGACAGGTATCCGAACGGCGCCATCAGCAGCGTGCCGCCGGGCGGGTATAGGTAGTGCGGATCGACGTAGTCGAAGTGCTCGTTGTAGATGTCCAGGCCGTGGCGGAAGTTGTTCACCGCGCGGTAGACGGGTTTGAAGTCGTCGGTGATGTTGCCGTTGAGGGTGAGCACGATGCTGCGGTGCAGCACCGACAGGATGGCCAGCGGCCACAACGCGGACCGCAATATCGTCGCGGTGCTCGGTGGGCCGCTCGGGGGGCGAAAGGCGGCCAGGATCCAATCGCGCAAGCCGGTCCGGGTCGATTCAGCTGCCGTCACCAGCGCACCGTACACCGGGGACAGCGCCGAAAATCAGGCGGGACAGTACGTGTCGGTGCCGGGCAATTTGCCGCTGTTGACGTAGCCGATCAGCGGGGAAACCGCGCAGCTCGAGTAGATGCTGGCGCCGTGGCCGATGCCCTGCCACATCACCCGCTTGCTGGCCGCGTTGGCGTTGATGACGGTGGCCGCGGTGGCCGCGACGCCTTCGGTCCCGACGATCGGGTCGTTCTGCACGCCCAGCAACAGGACATCGACCTTCAGCGATTTCGGCGGCGCCGGCGGTGAGCCCGTGGGCCAGTGCACACATTTGACCAAGTTGAGCGCCGCGACGGTGCCGAACTGGGGGTACAGCTTGGCCCACGCCACGACCAGTTCGCGCACCCGGTCCGGGGTGGGGCGGTTGACGGTGTCGCTGCAGGTGTTGACGAACTGGCCGTCGGAGTCCTCGGTGGCGTCGGCGTGGTTGATCAGGCTGGTCAGCTGATTGGTGTCCCCGGAGCGGGCGGTCGCCAGGGCGTTGGCCAGATTGGTGGTGGCGTTGACGCGGCCGCCGGAGGGGAAGCCCAGCGCGACGGTGATGGCGTTCGCCAGCTGGGCGACCGACGCGCCCACAGGTCCCTTGCCGGCGCGGGCGTCGGCCAGCAACCCGTTGACGGCGCCCTTGGGGTCGGGACCCAGCGCGCAGTTCACCGCGACGCACCGGGCGACGAACGCGTCGAGCGCGGCCTGCTGGCCCTTGACCTGTTGCTCGGCGGCGGCTTCGGCGTTGACGCCCAACGCAACTGGCGAGTCGAGTATCAGCCGGGCGACCTTGTCGGGGCGCGCCGCGGCGTAGGCCAGCGCCACCTGGGCGCCGTTGCCGATCCCGACCAGCGCGACGGCGGGCACGTCCCACAGCGTGCGCAGACGCTCGATGTCCGAGGCGGCGTGGGCGTTGTCGTAGGCCGACGCGCCCGGCGCGATGGCGTCGGTGCAGTTGGTCGTGGCGGTGTTGGCGACGTCGGAGAGGTTGGCGACTGGGTCGTCGCCGGTCTGGAACTGCGCCTGGTCGCGCATGATCTGGCGGTCGGAGGAGTCCCGACAGTCGATCGGGTTCGACATGCCCATGCCGCGCCGGTCGACGGCGACGATCGGGTGGGTCTGCAGCACGTCGGCGCCGCCGCGGGACAGCCAGACCGGCAGCTGCGCCGAAGACGGCAGGTCGGAGCCGGTGGTGAAGACCAGCGGGCCCGCGTCGCGCGGGGTCTGGTTCGTACGGGCCCGAACCACGCCGACGCTCACGGTGCTGGTCCCGCCGTTGACCGGGTCCAGGTCCGCGTCGTAATTGGCGCAATCCAGCTGGACCCCGGCGGCGGGCGGGAGCGCGGCGTCGCCGAACACCCGCGACGTGCAGTCGCGCCACGACAGGTCGTTTTTGGGGGCCGCGATCGGCGGCGGTCCGCTGGGGGGTGGCTTGGCGGTGGTCGCCCCTTGGGGTCGGGCACCGGAATCGGTGGCGAAGCGCGGGTCGGCGGCCAGGCCCGGGACGCAGCCGGCGACCACGGTGGTCGCCGCAATCAACATCGTGGCGAACCTGATCTGCCGACTCATGCCGACCACAGTAGCTAGGCCTTGACGTAGCGGGTGTACAGGTAACCGGCGTCGTCGCTCAAAACGTGGGCACAGCGCATCCGGGTCAGCAGCTGGCTGGGGCCCGTCGCGATGCGCTGGGCCAGGCCGCCGACGATGTAGGGCGCGATGGTCAGGCAGAGTTCGTCGAGCATGTCGTGCCGGATCAACGAATCGAGCAGGGTCGGCCCGCCCTCGGTCAGGACGCGGCGCATCCCGCGGGCGTTCAGGATCGCCAGCATGGCTGCCTCGTCGACCTCGCCGGGGTCGCTGCTGGAGCAGTCCACCACCTCGCACAGGTCGCTGAGCAGCCGGCGCGCCGGGGCCGCAGCCGCCGCGCAGGTGAGCACCAGCGGCGGCACCTCGGTCCGGGTGAACACCGCCATCTCGCGATCCAGCCGGCCCGACTTGGTGACGATCGCCAGTTGCGGGATTTCGCATTGGCCGCGGGCCTGCCGCCGCTGGCGCTGGGCGACGCTCAGCTGCGCGCCGGAGTAGCCCTCGACCCGCACGGTGCCCGCCCCGACCACGATGACGTCGGCGAGTTCACGCAGCAGGTTGAAAACGAACCGGTCGCCGGGACCGCCCATCGTTCCGCTGCTGCCGCCCGAGGTGGCCCCGCCGTCCACGCTGGTGATGAAATTGGCCCGCACCCACGTCCCGTCGCGCTCGGGATATTCGTAGAGCCGGGGGAGTTCACCGTCGGTGAGTTCGCGTACCGACCCGAGCAGCGACAGCGGCGTCTCGGGAAGGCCCATGGGGTTGATTGCAGCACGCCGCTACAGTGCTGGCATGCACGGGTCCCCTTCCCGCCGGGTGGCGCACCTGGTGGACCGGCATCCGAGTGTGTCGCCCGAGCGGCTGATTGCTCAATTAAGGCCGCCCCCAACGTTCGCCGACGTGAGCTTCACGACGTATCAGCCCGATCCGGCCGAGCCGACGCAGGCCGCCGCCGTCGTCGCCTGCCAGGACTTCTGCCGTCAGGCCGTCCAACGTCGCGCGGGGCGACGAAAGTTGTCGGGCCGACGGACAGTGCTGCCCGGTGTGGGGTTGTATTTGGACGGCGGGTTCGGGGTAGGCAAGACCCACCTGTTGGCGTCGGCCTACTACGAGCTGCCGGGCGACGGGCCGCAGGCTCCGAATCCCAAGGCCTTCGCGACATTCGGTGAGCTGACGCAGTTGGCCGGGGTGTTCGGTTTCGTCGAATGCGTTGATCTGCTCGCCGATTACACGGCGGTGTGCATCGACGAGTTCGAGCTGGACGACCCCGGCAACACCACGCTGATCTCGCGGTTGCTCTCCTCACTGGTCGAGCGTGGGGTGTCGGTGGCCGCCACCTCCAACACGCTGCCCGAGCAGCTTGGCGAGGGCCGGTTCGCCGCCCAGGACTTCCTGCGTGAGATCAACACGCTGGCAAGCATTTTCACTACGGTGCGGATCGAGGGTCCCGACTATCGGCACCGCGGTTTGCCGCCGGCGCCGCAGCCACTGTCGGACGAGGAGGTGGCCGCGCGCGCCGCGCGTGTCGAGGGGGCGACGCTCGACGATTTCGACGCGTTGTGCGCGCACCTGGCCACCATGCACCCGTCGCGGTATCTGGCCCTCATCGAGGGGGTGTCCGCCGTGTTTATTTCCGGCGTGCACGGCATCGACGATCAGAACGTTGCGCTGCGGCTGGTGGCGCTGACCGACAGGCTGTATGACGCCGGCATCCCGGTGGTGGCTTCGGGCGAGAAGTTGGACACCATCTTCAGCGAGGAGATGCTGGCCGGCGGGTACCGAAAGAAGTATCTGCGGGCCATGTCCCGGCTCTTGGCGCTCACCGCCGCGGTCAACCAAGCGCGCGGGTCATGACGAAGTCGTCCTCGCGGCCGGCGCCGACCCGAAAGGTCCTGGTGCCGCTGACCGTGAAGCCGCTCCTGGCGTAAAAGCGTTGTGCGCGCTGGTTTGCCTGGTTGACACCCAGCCACACGCGGCCCACGCCCCATTCGCCGGCCGTGGCCAGCGCGAGGTCCATCAGTGCCGTCGCCACGCCGGTGCCGTGGTGCTCGGGCACAACGTAGATCTTGGACAGCTCGGCGGCGTCGTCGGTGACACCGCGAATCAACATGGCGTAACCGATGATTCGGCCTCCTTGCGCGGCCGTCAGGACGGCGTGATGCGGATCGGCCAGGTACTCGGCGAAGCGGGCGGCCGACAGGTTGGCCTCGACGAACGCCGCGATGTTCTCGGGCGCCATCGAAGCCGGGCAGGCCAACGGAAACGTGCGGGCGGCGAGATCGGCAAGCTGTTGAACGTCAACGGAATCCGCCGTGACGGCACGTACGGTGCGGGTCAGAGATTCCACTGCGCGAGGTGATAGCCCGTCTTCTTGTCCAGCAGGACCACGGTGGAAACGGGATCCCGATAGGCGTCCCAATACACTTCGCCGCGCACGATGGCCCCGTTCGGCGCGTTCACGAGCACGTTGTCCAGCGCGTCGGGCGCGTCGGAGGCCCGCGGCTTGTAGGCGTCGGCGAACGGCGTCACGCCCTGGAAGCTGAAGTTGGTGGCCATGATGAACGGATTGGGCACCCGGACCGCGCGAACGACCACGTCTGCACGTTCAACAGTGCTGCCCGGGAAGCCCTTATAGGTGCCTTCGCGCGTATAGCCGAATCCGGGAGGCGGATCACAGGGTGACACGCCGGTGACGGTGACGTCGGCGACGTAGGTGCCGGTGTCCACCCGCAGCGTGTCACCGATGTGGCCGATCGGCGCGTCACCGGCCCAGGCACGGGGAGCGGGCATCACGGCGACGGCGGTCCCGCCGGCCGCGGCGACGAGGAACGTGGACAGGACGACCAGCCAGCGTTGCATCTTCGCCATGTCTTCGCCTCCTAGGCACCCTGGAAGGGGGACCATCGAATGATCGCACACCCGATGATGCGGCCGGGAGGGGTCGACCGAGGCCGGTTAGCCGTCGGTGCCGACGTCCTTGGCGCCGCCGAGCGATTCCAGTGCCTTGATCAAATCGGCCTCGACACGGCCCTTGTCGACGCCGCATCGGCGCAACGGTCCTTCGTTGGACGACGCGTCCTCCAGCTCGAGCAGCGCCAGCAGCAGGTGCTCGGTCCCAATGTAGTTGTGGCCCAGGCGAAGTGCTTCGCGGAAGGTCAGTTCGAGGGCTTTGCGCGCCGGCCCGCTGAATGGGATGAGTTCGGGCGTCCCGGTGCCGCCCGGGGGTAACTGCACGGCGGCGCGCAGCGCCTCGGTGTCGACCTGTTGAAGGTGCAGCAACACCGTCGCCAGGGCGGCCGGGTCGTCGAGCAGGCCGAGCAACAGGTGGTCGGGGGTTATCTCGTCGTTGGCCGCCTCGTGCGCGGCGTTCTGGGCCGCCACCACCGCGCCCCGCGCCCGGGGGGTGAAGCGGCCGAAGCCCTGTTCGGGATCCAGGGTGGCGGGCTCGGCGCGTGGCACGAACCGCTTCTGGGCCGCCTGTTTGGTGACGCCCATGCTCTTGCCGATGTCGGTCCACGACGCGCCGGATCGGCGGGCCTGATCCACGAAGTGACCGATCAGGTGGTCGGCGACGTCGCCCAGGTGCTCGGCGGCCAGCACGGCGTCGGTGAGTTGGTCCAGCGCGTCGGCGTGCACGGCCTTGATGGCGTTGATCAGTTCGTCGAGGCGGACGGGGTAGGCGATGCGGGTCTGGTCGGGCATGTCGTCAACGATAGGTTGACGTCGACTGAGTGTCAACCGCAGGTTGACGAACAGCAAATGCCTGTACGAGATGCGGACTCGTCGCGAGTCTGGAACGATTTCGAATTTATGAGGCTCGTTCTGACAATTTTCAGTGTTGCTGCCGTAATTGGCTTGGCCGCGCCCGCGCACGCCGATGACACCGACGACGCGTTCCTCGCCTCGCTGAATTCGGCCGGCTTCACCTATAACGATCCGGGACAGGTTATCCAGGCCGCCCACTACGTCTGCTCCGCGGCCAGTAGTGGCACGGCGATGGCGGATATCGCAACGGCGATGACGTCCAAGGCAGCCGCACTGACCCAGGAGAAAGCGGAGAAGTTCACCGCGATCGCGGCCAGCGCCTACTGCCCGGACGCGATCTCGTCGTCCACCCCGACGACAACGACCGCCAGCTCGTAATCGGGCGATTCGCTGCACGAGATGCGGGCCGGCGGCAGCTCTGGAACGATCGGTGAGCCGTGAGGCTACTTCTGATTCTGCTCGGCCTTGCCGCCGCGATCGGCCTGGCGGGCTCCGCACGCGCCGATAGCAGCGACGACGCCTTCCTTGCCACGGTTCACGCGGCCGGCCTTGCCTATTCGGATCCGGAACAGGCGATCACGTCCGGCAGGTCGGTGTGCACACTGGTGGGCGAGGGCTCGCAGCTGGCGGATATCGTCAGGATGATCCAAATGCTCAATCGTGGGCTTCAGGGGGACGACGCCACCCGGTTCGCGGCAATCGCGGCGAACTCTTATTGCCCCCAAGCGCTTTCGACGTCCAACGCCGCCTCCTAGCGGTCAATGGCGGTCGGGCCGCCGCGGTCAAGATGTGATCCGATTTTTACATATCCGCCCACTAACGGCGGGTGAACGAAACCTGTAATCAACAATTCGCCCATACCATTTCGGCGACGGACAGCGGCCGTGGTCGAAAGGAAGCAGGGGTTTGGACTTCCTTCAGCAGCAGTTGGTCGAGCCCCTTAGCAACATCCTCAATACGCACGTCCTGATCTATTTGCTGATCGGTGGCGGTGTGTATTTCACGGTGCGCACCCGCTTCATTCAGATCCGTTACTTCGGGCGCATGATTCGGCAGCTCCGTAGAGCCCACCACCACGACGGTGGGATCTCGTCCTTTCAGGCGTTCTGCGTGGGTCTCGCGTCGCGCGTGGGTACCGGAAACATCGCCGGCGTCGCAATCGCCCTGACCGTAGGCGGCCCCGGTGCCGTTTTTTGGATGTGGGTGGTGGCGGCGGTCGGCATGGCCACCGCGGTGATCGAGGCCACCCTGGCCCAGATCTTCAAAGTCCGCTCTGACGACGGCGCCTTCCGCGGGGGTCCCGCGTTCTACATTCAACAAGGGCTGCGGTCACGGGCAGGTGGCGTCGTATTCGCCATGCTTTTGGTGCTCACCTTCTCCACCGCGTTCAACATGGTGGAGACCAATGCGATCAGCGGGGTGCTGGAGTCCTCGCACGGCATCGGGGTCGGCTGGACGACAATCGTTTTGGCGGTGTTGGCGGCGCCCGTGCTTTTCGGTGGCGTGCGGCGGGTCGCCCAATTCGCCGGATCGGTCCTTCCGGTGGTGGCGCTGGTGTACACGCTGCTCGCGCTGGGAATTGTGGCCGTGAACATCACCGAACTGCCGACGGTGATCAAGGAGATCATCGGCGGGGCGTTCGGAATCCGCCAAATGGCAGGCGGTTTCGCGGGCGGTGCGCTCGCCGCGATGTTCACCGGCGTCAAGCGAGGCCTGTTTGCCTGCGAGGCCGGAATGGGCAGCTCGCCCAACATCGCGGGGGCCGCGACCGTGGCACATCCGGTGGAACAGGGCCTGATTCAGTCGCTCGCCGTGTTCGTCGACACGATGGTGATCTGCACGGCGACGGCGTTCATCGTGCTGCTGTCGGGTCCCGAAACCTACAACCCCGCTCGCTTGGGAGCTATCGCCGGCGCGAGCCTGACGGAGTCCGCGATCGCCGCCGATCTCGGATCGTGGACCACGGTTTTGATGACCGCGGTGGTGTTCGTCTTCGCGTTCGCCTCGGTTCTGAGCAATTACGTGGTCGCCGAGGCCAATCTGTTCTACCTGGGCGGCCGGCGCCTGGCGGCCAATGTGCTGAAGGTGGTCACGCTGCTGTCCATCGTTTTCGGGGCCCTGGCCAAGCTGACGCTGGTGTGGGCGCTCGCCGACTTGACGATGGCGGTGATGGCCATCGCGAACCTGCTCACCATCTGCCTGCTGGGAAAGTGGGCGTTCGCGGCGCTCAAGGATTACCACCGGCAGTTCGCGCAAGGCGTGGCACCGGTTTTCATCGCCAGCGAGGCCGGCCTGCCCGGTGTCCTCGACGGTGACATCTGGGAACCCGCGGAACGTCGGCAGGTCGGCGCGCTGCCCGGGTCGCTGACGATGCGCCGCCCGGCGCTGCGATTCTCCCGGGCGCCGGCGGCGTAGCCGGCGCGGGGCCGGTGAGAGTTCACCCGGCGTTTGCCCGGCGAGATGCTATTTGCCAACGGGTCTGCGAGAATCGCTGCGTTATGCGACTTCTACTGGTTTTGGCGAGCGTCGCCGCCGCGATCGGCTTGGCCGCGCCGGCCTACGCCGACGTCGACAACGATCAGGATTTCCTCACCGACCTGCGAGACGCCGGCCTCACCTACCAGGATCCGGGCAACGCGATCACGGTCGGCAAGTCGGTGTGTGACCTGCTCGACGACGGCCAGTCGTCCGCGGAGATCGTGACGCAACTCCGCAACCAGAACCCGGCATTCCAGGGGGCCAGCGCGGCCAAGTTCACCTACCTCGCGGCAAGCCATTACTGCCCGAAGTATGTGACCGGCGAGGACCGCGGCCCGAAGCCGGACGCTACGCCCGGCAACTGAGCGCTTCGGCCGACCCCTAGACCGCGCGGGCCTCGATGATGTTGAAGCGCGAATTCGTGTCGACCACGCGGCTCAGCCGGAAACCGGCTTCGTCGAGCAGGCGGCGGTATTCGCCGGCGGTGCGTTCGCGGCCGTTGTTGATCAGCAGCATTTCCATGTCGGTCAACTTCGCGGCGGATTCGCTGTCGTCGTCGGGGACCACCGCCTCGATGAGCAGCAACGCGGCGCCGGTGGCCGCCGCCGAGCGCACGTTTCGAAGAATCTGAACCGAGGGTTCGTCGTCCCAGTCGTGGATGATGTTCTTGAGGAGGTAGGCGTCCCCGCCAGCCGGAACTTTGTCGAAGAACGAGCCTTCGGCGAGCTGAGCTCGTTCTGCCACACCGGCTTCCCTGAGCAATGATCCCGCGCCCGCGATCACCTCGGGTAGGTCGTAGAGCACTCCTCGCGCATCCGGTGCCGAGCCCAGTACCGCCGCGAGCAGGCGGCCATGGCCGCCTGCGACGTCGACGATGGTGCGGTAGGGCGTGAAGTCGTACGCGTCGATGACCGGCCCGATGGTCGCCCCGGACAAGCTCGTCATCGCGTCGTTGAAGATCTGTCCGAACTCCGGCTCGTCACCCAGGTAGTCGAAGAATTCCTTGCCGCGCAACGCCGGAACCGCCGCGTCGCCCGATCTGATGGCCTGGGTCAACAGGCTCCAATGCTCGCGGTGCTGCTGCGCCCCGATGAATCGCGCCATCGCAGCCATCGAGACGGGGGCATCGGAACGCAACAGCTGGGCCATCGGGTTCAGCTCGTAGCGGTCGTCGTCGCGGCGAAGGAAGATGCCCCTGCTGATCAAGACCCGCAGCAATCGGCGCAGCGCGTCGGGGTTGGCGCCGACCTTGTCGGCCAGCTCGTCCAGCGGTAGCGGCCCGCCGGAGAGCGCATCCGCGACGCGCAAGTCCGCGATTGCGGTGATCGCCTGCGACATCCAGGCGGCGAGTATCAGTTCCTGCAGCGCTTCCGCCTGGGCCGGTGTGGGTTGGTCGGTGGATGGCGAGTCAGGAGTCGTCATTGTGTGCCCTCGGGGTTGCATGTCGTGGTGACGGGTGACCAAACCGTGCGGTTCACTGCGTATCTCGGTCAGGCGGCCCGGGCGGTCCAGGTGAAGTTGTGCATCTCGGGAATCTGCGGCGCCAGCGCGGCCGCGACGAGGCGACCGATTCGGTCGGCCGCCGCGAGGGGAGTGTCGGGGTCGAGGAACCCTTCCACCTCGACACGCAATGTTCGCCCCGTCCATCGGGCCCGGGCGTGCGCGTGCGTGACGCCCGGCACGGTGGCGGCGACGGCCTCGGCGGTCGTGATGATTTCGGGGTCGACGCCGTCGAGTAGGTGGTGGGCGATGTCGGCGGTCACTTCCCAGCCGACATGGCAGATGAAACCGGTGACGACGAGCCCGGCGATCGCGTCGGCCCAACCCCAGCCCAGGGCCACGCCGATCAGGCCCAGCATCGCGCCGGCCGATGACAGCGCGTCCAGCCAGGAGTGTTTGGCGTCGGCCACCATGGTCGCCGAGCGAATCCGCCTGCCCACCACCAACTTGTAGCGGGCCACCAGCTGGTTGCCCGCGATGCCCACGACCGCCGCGGCGATGCCCCAGCCCACGTATCCCGTGCCGCCATGACGGAGCAGCTTGGTGATGCTTTCGAAGGCGGCTACGGCGGCGCTACCCCAAATTACCAGTGCCACACCGATTCCGGCGAGGTCCTCGGCGCGTTCGTAGCCGTAGGGATAGCGCTCGGTGGGGACTTTGCGCGACGCCCGGAACCCGACGAACACCAGGATGCTGGTGGAGACGTCCGACAGGTTGTGCAACGCGTCGCCGAGCAGCGCCACCGAGCCGGACAGCAGCGCGATGGCCAATTCGATGAGGCCGGTCAGCGCCAGTCCGACGGCGCTGACGGCGACAGCCCGGTTGGCCTGCCGACGCTCGGCCGCATCGTCGGTGACCGTGTCGAGAGGAAAGCTTGCCGCTGGGTCACGGAGGCCGTTCACAAGGTGCATACGGCAAGCATGCCGCATCCGGCGCCGGCGCCCAACCCCGTTGAGGGCGCATGCAAGTGAAGGGGGTTACCGATCCCAACGTCATGCCCGGCGCGCATTCGTCGTTTTCTACATCTCCCGCCGAGCCCGGATATTAGGTCCGCTACAAATGCCGTTCTCGTTGATCAGAGGGGGAATATCGCGGTCGCGTGGGATCGGTTTCGAGTTTGCCCATTGCCCAGCGCGGAAGCAGCGCGTATGCAAGAGTATCGAGTAGTCGAGGCATTAACTCATGAGCGCACCGACAAATATTCACTGATTTCGGTCTTGTATGAACTTAGGTCCCACTGAGGAGGCACCATGAAGAACTCGGCACGGTTGACCGGCATGGTTGCCGGCGTTTTGGCAAGCATGGGTGTCCTCGCCGCACCGTTCGCGAATGCCGACGCGACGGACGACGTTTTCCTGCAGGCGCTCGCCCAGCAGGGACTCACCTTTACCAACCTTTCGAACCAAACTATCGTCAACGCCGGGCATGGGGTTTGCCAGGACTGGACCAATGGCGCCACCCTGCCGCAGACCTTATCGGATGTGAAGGGCGCGCTCGGATTAACCGACAGCAATTCGGGTTACTTCATCGGCGCGGCGACGCAGTCTTACTGCCCGCAATACGTCAGCAAAGCCACGCAGAGCTAAGGCGCTCGACGACTCGCCTTCACGCGTCCTGATCGGCGCGCCACTCGACCAACTTGCCGTCTGACGAAAGTCATTGCCGGGCAGAATAACTTGTAGAACTTCGGGTATTTTCGACGTTGTGTTACGTCATCGCGTGTTCAGCTCGCTGGTGATGTTCGTGGTGTTGGTCTTGCCGTCGTGGTGGTGGTCGGTCGTGTTGCGGCACTGCCCGTAGAGCATGATTTGTCCGTAACTGTGGTCGGACGGTACGTACCCCATATTCGCCGTCACCCCGTCCTTGTTCAGCGTGGTGCCGAAGTAATGCTGTCCCGCCGGGGGGCCGTCGTTCCATCCACGAGCGGCCATCGCGGCGCGCACCTGCTGAAAGTAGGTGTCGGGGTCGCCCTGCAACAAGAAGCTCATCGTGACGGTGCCCATGTAGGGCGGATCTCCTTGGTCGTTGCAGGAGGCGAACGAGAAGCCTCCGCTGACCCCTTGCAAATTGGCCGCGGCGGCAATCCGTTTGGCCGGATCGACGACCTGAGCCATCGCCTGGTCGTCGGTCAGGGGGTGCGCGGAATCATCCACCGGATGAGACGATCCCCCCGAATGTGGTTTGGGCGACACGAGACCGCATCCTCCTATCAACAGCATGGCAACGGCCACCAACGCGACGAGCAGTGCTTGCCACGAACACCACCCCCGGCGCTCAGTGATGGTGCTGGCCATCGAAGAAGTGATTATCGGTGATGGAACCCGCCGGGCGGGCCCACTCCGGGTCGAAGATCGCCGGGGTGTGTGGGCCGACGGTGACCGGGGGCAGGCCGGGAATTCTGATTTGGATGCCGCCTACCTGATGGCGATGTCCGGCCGTCAGGCCGTCGGCTTCCAATGCGTCGCCGTGGCCCGAGACGATGTCGGCCATACTGTGCAGCGCCTCGCTTCCCGGATAGTAGTAGTGGGAATGGTCGTGGGGATTGACGCCGTCCGAGCCGGGCACCTCGGCGCGGAAGCGCACCGATCCGAAACCGTCGACGGAGGGGTCGGCGCCCAAACCGGGGTCGCTGCCCATCACCTGCCCGACGATGTCGCCACCGAAGAGGTGCTTGCTTGCGCCATCGAGCTGGCCGATCATCCCCACCGGATCGGTGGAGGCGTCCCCGACGAACACATGGCCGCCGTCCAGGTGAAAGTCCGCGGCGCTGTGGGCCATGTCGGTGCCCGGGCAGCCAAGTAGCACAGCATCATTGGCGTGCATGCCATGCATGGCGAAGGCATCGGCCACCGTCGTCGAACCATACGAGTGGCCCAGCACCGTGACGTGCTGGCCGCCGCCGAGGTGAGTCGCCCACAATCCGTTGACATCCTGCGCCAGCGCCTCACTACCGGTCCGCGCGAGTTCCGGTGTGGAGATGCGCTGGACATCGGAGATGGCGTTGGGGGTGTCGTAGCCCATCCACGCGATCACTGCCGTGGGGGTGTTGGGGTCCGCGGCGTTGGCCTGAGCGAAGAGATTGATGGCGTCGTTGTCACCGTCATGCAGCCAGCCGCCGTTCACGCTGCTGCTGGTGCCGGGCACGATCACGGCGGTGTTCTTCGCCGTGTCCGGGTTGCCGACGGCGATCGCCGCGCGGCCCTTACCGCCGAACGCCAACGGGTCGTAGGCGAACAGATAGGTGGGATTGGGATGCAGGGGATCGTTACCCGCGTCGTGGTCGAGGCCTTGCTTGGTCTCGTTGGCGTTCTGGTAGCGGGTGACGTCGCTGGCCGACAGGCCGTATTTCGCCGGATCGCGCATCACGTCGTCCACGGATACCCCGCTGCGGCTGGCGATGTCACGCACCCGGTTGAGGTCTCGCGTCATCACGGCGATGTTGGCGTCACTGCGCGCCAGCACTGGGACGCCGTTGAGATTGCCGATTTGGTCAGGGTTTTCGGCGATGAAGCGCAGCCGCTGCTCGGGTGTCAGTGACGTCCACCAGCGGTGCACATCCTCGGCGTTGGCGCCGGGCGCCGCGATCTGGGTATCCGCGTCGACTTGCCGCAGGGACTCTGAGTCGTACCCCTCGGCCCGGAGATTGGCCAGCGATTTCTGCAACGTGGCCGAGTAGCCGTTGCGCAGCGCTTGCAGCTGCGCCAGTGCGGCCTTGGTGTCGCTGACGGCGTCGTCTTCGCAGGCGTGGATGAGGCCATCGAGCGCTTGCCTGTCGGCCGCGCTGAGGTGGGCGTCTTTCTCCATTTCGGCGGCCTCGCGGATCAAGTCGTCGAGTTTCTGCAGCTGAGCCTGAAGGGTGGCGATCTCGCCGGCTCCGGCCTTTTGCGCCTCGGCCAGGGCGGCGGCGATATTCTCGAGGTCGACACCGATCTTGGGCAACTGCAGTGACTGCGCACCGAGCGCCTTGGTCACCCGCTGCACTTCGGCGGAGTCGTCGATCGGATGGTCGCCATCTTGGTGATTCCAGGCCGCGTCGAACCGTTTGCGGGCTTGCCCGAACGCCTCGTTCGCCTCCTGGGTGCAGCGGCCCGCCCGACGAAAAGCCTCCGCCAGATTGGAGATCTGGAACGGGCTACCCGCCTGCAGGCTCTGGCTGATCGCCCAGGGATCGCCGCCGGCTTCGCCGATCAGCGCCGGGACGCTTATGTACCGAAGCTGCATCGCACCGCCCGCGGTTTCGCGGCGTCGCGGCCACCCATGCCCGTGAACTTTACTATTCAACGCCGCCTGGCACGGTCCACCCGAGCGCGGGTTGGGGACAGTTGAATTCGGCTGCCAAGCGCACGCCGTACCACCGAATTGGCAGCAATTCTCAAGGTTTCAGACAGGGCCGGACGACTAAAAGTCATACCGTGAACGCGCGGGCTGAAGGCTAACCGATATCGCTATGGTGGGTCCCCATCCACCCGAATCGCGATGAGGAAGTCGGCAGCGATATTTGTGGCCGTTGGGGCTTTGATGCTCAGCGGGGCCGCCGCTCGCGCCGACTCGCCGTCCCCGGGTCCCACCCCGCCGCCCGGTACACCGAAATGCCTGACCTTCGACGGCCCACGGTTGAACTGGCTGCCGTGCGGGTGGACCACGGATGGGCGGCGATGGACTCCGCCACCGGCTCCGCCGCCCGCCCGGTGACGGGTACTTCCCGGGGGCCCCGCGCCCCGGCGATAGTCGCGCGCAACGCCGACTCCTCAGCTTTGGATGGTGAGCGTCGCGCATTCGGCCGACCGCCCGCCTCAGCGGTGCTGGGTCGCGAATCGCCTGCGCCGCGGGAGCGCAATATCGCAATGGCGACCATTGACGCCGAGGTTTACCTTTTCAGCAATTATGCCTGGATTTCTCGCCGCCATTTCGAAGACATAACGTTTGCTGCTGGTGTAGCGTCCCGATCAATTTCACGTGGCGCGTGGCAGAAAGACGATGCAATGAAGGCAGCAATCGCGACCGCGACGGCAGCCGTTTTTGCGTTGGGTCTGCCGAGCCCCGCGCCCGCTCACGCCGAAACGACCGCCACCGTCAAAGCGCAGACCACCCCGCGCATGATTGGCTCTAATTTGAAGGCGGGCCAAGAGGGCGTTTACAACGCCGGCCAGGTGCTGACGCTCGTTTGCCACAGCACGGGCGAGCCGGTAAGGGGCTTCTTCAGCTACCAGATTGCCAACGGCGGTTGGGACAGCCTCTGGTACAAGACAACTGACGGTCATTACGTCGCCGATGTCGACATCGACACGCGCACTCTCGACGCGCTCGGTCCAGACTGCGGCGGCGGTGCAGCAGCGCCCGCTTCAACAACCGGCGAAGACAAAGGGGCTCATGCTCTCGCATGGGCTCGTGACCAAATGGCCGCCGACCCCGGCAACACGGTCCAATGCGAGGCATTTGTCGAGCAGGCCTACAACCACGCGTTCAGATACCCGTCGGCTATGGATGCTTTCAATGACTTCAACCGCAAAGGCCAGATACACACCAACCCCGACAACATCCCGGAGGGAGCGCTCGTTTTCACGAGCAACCCGCGATTCGATAACGGCACTGGGCACGTCATGCTCAGCGAGGGCAATGGCCAGTACCTCACCGCCAACTACTTCACCCCGCCCCATATCCGGGAAATAAGACCGAGCCCCTACGATTCGCAAAACATCTTTCTCGGTTGGGCGTACGCGCCTTAGTTGCCGACGCGGTGGCGCGCCGCGATTGATTCCCCCTGGCTGCGGCCAGCGCCGAGGCCGTCGTAAACCTGTGGTACGTACGACCACATGAACAATCCTTCGCCGGGCCCGGGTTGGTGGCAGGCCTCAGACGGCAAGTGGTATCCGCAGCAGTGGGAGTACACGTGGGATTACCGGGAGGGGGACACCGCCATGGACGAGATGAAGCAGAGGGCGGACGAGCTGGGCCGCCAGGGGTGGGAGATGGTCGGCCTCGATGCCGACCACCGCGGAGCCTTCTCCGTCGCATGCTTCTTCAAACGGCCGATCGCGCCGTAAGCCCGATGCACTAGGTCGATACGTCTCCACCCCAGTGAGGTGTCGCCGGCACAAGTGGGTAATCAACGCGGTAACGCTCCGGGACGCGTCGGT
Source organism: uncultured Actinomycetota bacterium (assembly GCA_963820045.1). GTDB lineage: Bacteria > Actinomycetota > Actinomycetes > Mycobacteriales > Mycobacteriaceae > Mycobacterium. Next base: position 320,956 of record CAWFYN010000002.1, on the reverse strand, counting down.
TGTGCAAACAGGTCACTAGTCGGAAGGCGGCATCAGATGGCTCCTCAAGAGGGCGGCCGGTGGGACGTCGGCATCAAGGACGACGGTGTTTACGTTCAGCGCGTCTCGGAGAACGACGAGCGATTATTCGATGATTCGTTGTCATCTGATGAGGCTCGTAAATTGGCTCAGCTGCTGACAAAATTCGCAGACAAGCTCGACAACTCCGACAAGTCCGCGGAATCCAAGGATTCCAAGGATTCGAAGGCCGACAAGGACGACGACAAGGATTCCAAGGATTCGAAGGCCGACAAGGACGACAAGGGTTCCAAGGACGACAAGGATTCCGACAAGTCCGAGGACGACGAGAACGACGAGAACGACGAGGACGACAACGATTCCGACAAGTCCGAGGACGACGAGGACGACGAGGACGACGAGGACTCCGACAAGTCCGAGGACGACAAGGATTCCGACTCCGACGAGGCCTCGGGTTAGGTCAACTCGTGCGGTATTACCCGCCCGTGGCAGGCGTTGCCTAGCAACCCATTTGACCCACCGGGACGTGGGACTCTTCGGCCAGGGCGGCGCTTAGTCGGCGGGTCGCAGAGGCGAGCTGCGCCCCCATACGGGTGACCGCCGCGCCGCTCATCGGCTCGGCGCTGGGGACCAGGCTGAGCATCAGGGCGATGCGCGACCCGCGCCCCAGGATCGGGGAGTCGATGTGGCTCACCTCGTAGGTGCGGTCGGGGTCCAGGCTGGTGGGGAACCACTCCTCCTGGTGGATTAGTTCGTCGGTCAAGGCCTGCGCCAGCTGGCTCAGCCGGGTGGAACGGACCTCGGCACTACGCACAATCAGCGCCAGTTCCTGCAGGCGGAGATCGGGCAGGAGGTGAAGACCGACCGCGTAGCCGCGCTGCTGGGCCCTGGTGATGGCCTGGCGGTAGCGATCACGCACGTCCTCGGGCAGGTCGGCCAGCCAGCGCTCCCGAGCCTCTGGCCCGGCCCAAGCAACGGTCGACGCCCCATACGGCGGGCGGTGGGGGAACTGGGTGCCGATGGGCATCGGATGACCGCCGCCGCGACCGCTTCGGACCTGATCGACGACGGTGGAGCAGTCATCGCTTATCGAGAAGGCAACGCAGTGGGCGCCCGTCGCGGCCGACAGCTCGGCCATCGCGGAGCGGGCCAATACCAGGGCCGGATAGCGGCCCGCCGCAGCTCGGCCGAGGCGAACCAGAGCGGGACCGAGGTGGTAGGTCTTGCGAACCGGGTCGCGTAGCAGCCAGCCGGCTCGGAGCAATTCAGCGAGCATCGAGTGGCAGCTGGCCTTGTGCACGCTCAGGTGGCGCGACACCTCGGCCAAAGTCATCCCCGGGCTCGCATCATCCGCCAGATGCGCGAACAGGTTCACGACCCGCTCGGTCTGCGGGGAGGGGCGCGGCGTCATAGGCGAATAGTCGCATAATGCGACTGCTTGCGGTGATATACGCGACCGTGTGACGATGGCCACAATGATGGACCTTCCGGGCAAGGTGGCGGTCGTAACCGGTGGAGCCGGGGGAATCGGGCAGGCCCTGGGCAGGCGTTTCGGCCAAGAAGGCATGAAAGTTGTGCTGGCCGATATCCTCGCCGAACCGCTGGACGAGGCCACCCGGGCGCTAGCGGACGAGGGCATCGAAGCGGCCGGGGTGGTCACCGACGTCACCGACTATTCCTCGGTCGAGTCCCTGGCCAAGGAGGCGCTCTCTCGCTTTGGTGCGGTGCACGTCGTGTGCAACAACGCCGGCACCGGCGGGGTCTCCGAGGGTTACATGTGGGAGCACGATCTGGCCGATTGGCGCTGGGGGATCGATGTCAACGTGCTGGGCGTCGTCCACGGCATCAAGGCTTTCGTGCCCGTCCTGCTCGAGCAGGGCGAAGGGCACGTGGTCAACACGTGCTCGGGCAATGGCGGGTTCGCGCCGATCGCCCGAGGGGCCATGGGCGGACCGGCTACCGCGGTCTACCCGATGACCAAGGCCGCCGTGCTCTGTCTGACCGAGAGCCTCTACACCCACCTGGAGATGACAGGGACGCGGGTTCAGGCGCACGTCCTGTTCCCCGGCGGCTTTTTGAACACCGGCATCTGGGAGTCGTGGCGGCACCGACCGAGGCGCTACGCCGCGACCCAGGAACGTCGCACACCCGCTCCGACACTGGCAAAGGTCGTGGCCCGCTTCGAGGCCGCAGGCGCACATGTCGAGTTCACCCCACTCGAGACGGTCGCCGACCAGGTGGTGGACGGAATTCGGACGGGCCGGTTCTGGATGATGGGGCCGCCCACCCCCGCCGACCAGGTTGTGGGCCGCAAGGCGGCATCGATCCTTGCTCGCGGCGCGCCCGACTACCTGGTCGACGTCCTCGGCCGAAATGCCGGGTCAGACTCAGAAACGGAAGGAGAAAAGCGTTGAGCACCACCGCAATTCGCTACGGTCCTCGCCCACCCGAGGCGCAAGTCGACCACGAGGTCGACGCCACCAAGGCGCCCATCGCCACCGAGGCGGTGACCATCACCTACCTCACCGACCCGGAGATCATCGCGGCCGTGCTGCCCAAGCCGCTGGAGCCGGCCGCCGAACCGCTGGTACGGATCCAGCTACAGCGGGTCAGCATATCGGGCATGGCGCCGTTCGGGTCGGCGGTGTTTTCGGTGACCGCCCGGCACGGCGACCTCGAGGGCGACTATCCCCTCTTCATGCCCCAGTCCACCGAACAGTCGGTCACAGGCGGCCGCGAAACATTCGGCGAGCCAAAGAAATTGGCCCACATCGAGGTGGAGCGCGACGGCGATCGCGTCACCGCCACCGTCGACCGCTTGGGCTATCAGCTCATCAGAGTTGACGGTCAGGTCACCGGCCCGGCGGAGTTGCCGCCCGACCAGGTGAACACCGAGTTCTACTTCAAGTTCCTGCGTGCCCCCGACGGCAGCGGCATCACCGACCCCCACCTGGTCTACGGCGAGTACCACCGGCACTACGAGCTGCTGGAGAAGATCGACGGCAAACTCGAGTTGGGAGAGTCGCCTCTCGACCCGGTGGCCGACGTGGCGGTCCGCCAGATCACCTCCATCACATGGTGTCGCCGGCGCACGATCCAGATTGGTCGGATCGCGGCGCGCGTGCCGCAGGAGTGGCTGCTGCCGTACGTGCACCAGCGCTACGACGACGTGGCCCTGCTCGCCGCCCCCGGGCCCGAGCCGGCGCGGGTATAGGCGCATGGACCGGTACACGGTCATCTCGGCCGATTGCCACGCCGGCGCTGACCTGCTGGACTACCGCGACTACCTGGATCCGCACTACCGGGACGAATTCGATAGCTGGGCAAAGACATACGTCAACCCATTCGGCGACCTCGTGGAGCCCGACGCCGAGCACAACTGGAACAGCGCGCGACGCAACTCGGAGCTGGATTCCGAAGGCATCGCGGGGGAGGTCATTTTCCCCAATACCGTGCCACCGTTTTTTCCTCAGGCGAGCCTGGCGGCCCCGGCACCGGAGACCGCCCGGGAGCTCGAGCTGCGCTGGGCCGGCCTGCGTGCGCACAATCGCTGGCTGACTGATTTCTGCTCGTTGTCCCCTGAGCGGCGCGCCGGGGTGGGCCAGATCCTGCTTCCAGACCTCGACGAAGCCATCGCCGAGGTGGCGCAGATCGCCAAGCTCGGCCTGCGCGGAGGTGTGTTGCTGCCCGGGGTCGTCCCCGGTACCGGCATCCCCCCGCTCTACGCCGAGCACTGGGAGCCGCTTTGGGCGGCGTGCGCGGAGGCGGGACTGGTGGTCAACCACCACGGCGGTAACGCCGGGCCGAGCCCGATGGACGGGTGGGGCAGCTCGTTTCCGGTGTGGGTGTACGAGACGCACTGGTGGGCGCATCGGGCGCTGTGGCACTTGGTCTTCAGTGGCGCGCTGGATCGCCATCCGGACCTCACCGTGGTCTTCACCGAGCAGGGCGCCGGGTGGATACCGGCAACCCTTGCCTCGCTCGACGTTGCGGCGGCCCGTTATGGGCGTGCGAGCTCGGCTATCGCCCGGTTCGCCGGGCCCACCGCCGGCTCGCTGACGCTGCGGCCCAGCCAGTACTGGTCCCGCCAGTGTTACGTCGGTGCCAGTTTCATGCGTCCCGTCGAGTGTGCCGAGCGCCACGGGATCGGCGTCGACCGAATCATGTGGGGAAGCGACTACCCGCACTACGAGGGAACCGCTCCGTACACCCGGGAGGCGTTGCGCCACACCTTCAGTGGCGTCCCGACCGCCGAGGTGGCGGCCATGGTGGGTGGGAATGCGGCGGCGGTTTACGGCTTCGACCTCGAAACGCTGGCTCCGTTGGCCGACCGGATTGGCCCGACCGTCGCCGAGGTTGCCGAGCCCCTGGCCGCCGTGCCTGCCGACGCCAGTAGCACCGCCTTCGAGCCCGACCCGATCCGCACCTGGTAGTTGAAAGGACCACCGTGGACCCGTACGTCATCATCTCCGCAGACACGCACGCCGAGCTCCCGACCGAGCGATACCGCGAATACGTCGACCCCGAATACCGGGAGGACTTCGAGGCCTACCTGGCTGAGAAGATCGCCGCGTCGCAGGTCGGCGGATTCATCGACGAGCAGTTCGCGCAAGAGTGGTTCTCCGAGCATGGAGACGGCATCGCCGGCGGATGGGATGTAGCTCTGCGGGACCAAGAGCTCGACGGCGACGGGGTGGTCGGCGAGGTCATCTTCCCCGACGCCGACGCGGTGACCGGGGTCGCCGGGGCTCCGTTCGGGGCGGGCCTGGGCCAGTCGGGCGACCTGGACCCGGGGCGCGCCATGGCCGGGGCGCGGGCCCACAACCGCTGGTTGGCCGAGCTATGCAGCCACAGCCCCGAGCGGCGGGCCGGGGTCGCGGTGGTGCCGATACTGGCCGACATCGACGCGGCGGTAGCTGAGATCACTCGCGCGGCAGAGTCCGGGCTGCGGGGCGGGATCCTGATCCCGGCGCGCTGGGTCGGTTACCCGCCCTACCACGACCGTCGCTACGACAAGGTCTGGGCCGCCTGCCAGGACCTGCAAATGCCCGTACATACCCACTCCGGTCCCGCCCCGCAGGAGGAGTACGGGGGGCACCTGGGCATCTATGTCACCGAGGTGCGCTGGTGGGGGGCCCGACCCCTGTGGTTCGCGCTGTGGTCGGGCGTGTTCGAGCGCTTCCCCCGGCTGCGATGGGGGGTCACGGAGTGCGGTGCGTTTTGGGCCAACGATCTGCTCTGGCTGATGGACACCCGGTTTCTGCGCGAGCACTCCGCCAAGAAGATGAGCCACCAGATGGAGGGCGATCTGACGATGCCGCCCTCGGCCTACTTCGACCGCAACTGTTTCATCGGGGCCACCACCACCGAGCGCAGGGAGCTGGCGCGCCGCTACGAGATCGGCGTATCCAACTTGTTGTGGGGCAACGACTTTCCCCATCCGGAGGGGACCTGGCCGCACACCCGGCGCTGGCTGCAGCGCTCCTTCTGGGACATTCCCGTCGAGGAGACTCGGCAGATGCTGGGGCTGACGGCAGCCGAGGTGTACAACTTCGACCTGGGTGCTCTCGCTGGGCTGGCCGAGCGCATCGGCCCCACCCCTGAGGACCTGGGCCAGGACGACGCGGTGAGCATCCCCAAGTGGGAGCCGGCCCGCCGGACCGGACGCCACTGGCTGACGGACGCGGAGCCGATTCCAGACCTGGTGGAGAACTGAGGGCGCGATCCCGTTGTCCCCATGAGGTTTCGTGCGGATGGAAACGCTGAGCGTTCCGTGTCGGAACTGACCTTCACCATCGGGGATTCCAAACCATCGGTCCAGAACCTTGCTCGTGATGGATCGGCAGATGACTATTGAATGGGTAGGGCCTCAGAGGAGAAACGATGGCATCGGACCGCTGGAAAAGTCTCGTCGGTTTATGCGCCGCGTCGCTCCCGGTCGCCATGTCGCTTCCCCCGACTGCCGTCGCCGACAATCCGTCGTGGAACGGACAGTACGCGATCACGTTCATGGTTGGCCCCAAAGCCGGGAACAGCATGGCGGTCGGCAATCCCGAGGTGCAGCACACCGAGATCTACGGTTTGCGCTCGAGCTGCACGAACGGCAAGTGCGTCGCCACAATCATCAGTGGCCCTCCGCCGAGTAACCCGACCGTTCCGCAGCCGGTTCAGTTCACCTGGGATGGGACTTCCTGGTCGCAAGTCAACGATTTTCAATGGGACTGCATGATGCCCGACACCTCGATCCAATGGAATCCGGCCCGAGCCACGGTGCGCTACACACCCCAACCCGATGGGTCGCTCGCCGGCATCATGCACACCGACATCTTGAGCGGCGCGTGCCAAGGAACCATCGACATGGATATGAGTGCTGAGCGCGTGTGAAAAATCCGGGTAATTGCCTGCGGCACCTGGGGCGTTCGAAGGTGAGGATGGGTGTGTGCGAATCCGGATTGTCGGAATGCAGCTGCCGGGCCGCGAATGTGGAGCGAGCGGCGACTTTCCGGGTTATTCCAACATCCACGTCGGCGTGCAGCGGAAGAACCGCCGAGAGGAATTGCTGGATCTGCATCCTGGCGACGCGACCACCGCGGTGTGGACCTTCGACTGCGTAGTGGATGGCACAGACGTGCGGGGCCCCTATATTCAAGGGCCCCCGGGTGGGCGCTTCATCTATCTGAGCTGGGGTGCTGTCGATGGTGCGGGCCAGTTCGCACTGTTTCGGCGCGCGAAGCTGCTGCTTGAAGACGTGCCGACTGATGTCCTCGACGCGGCCGCGAAGTCGGGGCTGCTCGTTGGCAGCCTCGGTCTAACCGACGCCAAGGGCAATCCGCTGTGCGCGCGTGTGCGGCCACCGCAGATCAGCTGGACCGCAGGATAGCCTTCGCGGTTTCCGGCCCGCACCCGTGGCGGATCCTCTGCCGCTGCGATCACCTTCACCGCGGGTCTCCGAAGTGGCGGTCACGCTGTGAGGATCGATGGAAAGGGGCTGCGATCGTCAGGCAGGTCGGGGGAGAAGCACGGCGAAATGGCTTGCAGGCTAGGGGGATAGCCGGGTTTGTACCGAGCCATGATTTGCAGGATGTAGCCGTCTGGCGAGTAGCCGAAGCGGTTGGGCTTGTAGAAGCCGTCGCGCTCGTAGACGTACCAGCCCCAACTTTTCCAAATGTCGCCGGCCTCGGCGATGATGGCTTCCGGGTCGGTGCCGGGTGGAAGTGTCATATCGCCGTTTGTCGCCAGTTCCATCGGTGAGGCGCCGGTGGTGACATCCTGGCACGGGGCGACGGTGGCGCTACTGCTGTAGCGGGAGGCGTCCAGCGTTATTCCGGGTGGAAGCGCCTGCAGAGTTTTCTTCAGGTAGCCGATGACGGTGTCCTGCGCCTGCTGCTGGGTGGCGGGGATCGCGGGCTGCAGCTTCCATCCTGAGGGTGGCGGTGGTTTGGCTTCCATGGGTGGTCCTCCCAGTGGCGTGGCGCCGGTTGGTGTGGGCGGCCCGAGTGGGCTGTGGTGGCTGCAGGCGCCGGCGCTCAGAACGATCACGAGGGCAGCGGCGAGCGTGGCTGATACGGAAATGCAAGCGCGGATCATCGGTGCTCAATGCCCCCCGTCGTTGGGGATGACGTTGGGGGGCGGGACGCCGGCGATGACCGCGCCCATGTTGAGCAGCCCCGGGTTGCCTTCGCTCCAGTAGCTGCTGTGGGCGGCAACGCTGGGTGTCAACCCAATCGGGTCGCTGCTGGGTCCCGAAGCCGCCAATAACCGTGTGCCCCCGTAATCTTGGGCCGCGGGGTCATGACCGAGGGTCAGGCCGGTTACCGCTTCGATGATGTCGTTGTGTGCTCGCATGCCATAGACGGTGGCACCTGGATCCAGGCTCAAGTCGCTGGCGTGGCGCGAGAGCATTCCGGGGCTTCCGACCGCGATGACGTTGTTGGCGTCGAGGTGGTGGCCGCCCGTGGCGGCTGCACCGACCACCGTTGAGCCGTAACTATGCCCGATCACGGTGTCGATGGACGGCGCGCCCACGTGGGAGGCCCGCAGTCCCGATTCAAACGAATCGAGAGCCGCCGCGCCGGCTCTCGCGCGATCGGGGGACGCGGCCTCGAACAGGTCCATGGGGCGGTCGTAACCCATCCACGTCGTGACCGCGACGTCACCGGGTTTCAGGTCGGGGTTTGCGTTGAGCGCCGCGTTGTACATGCGAAGAGACTTTAGGTCGCTGCCCTCGAAGGTGGGCATATCTTGGCCGGTGCCGGGGACAAAAATCGCGTTTCGCTTGGCGTAGTCGGGGTTTCCGATGGCCACGGCAGCGTGGCCCTTGTCGTCAATGAGGCCAAGATAGCGCTTCACTCCGTCGTTGCGGTTGAGGGTCGCCTGCACCGTCTTGTAGCCCTCCAGACTGTGCCGGGCGGCCAGCAGCTGAGGCCGCAGGGCGTTGAGTTCGTCCGTTGTCGCCGTGCTGTGATCACCCATATAGAGCTTGTTGAGGAGGTCATTGACACGGCCCTGCATCCGGTCGACGTCGGCTTGGGTGTGCTGCTCGAGGTCTGTTAGGTGCAGCCGGTTGTAGTGGTCTGCGCCGAGATGATCTGGTGGGTCCCAGGGCATTCCGGGATGGTTGCCGATGAAGGGGTTCTGGTGGAACTCCGCATCTTTCTGCTCTGGTGTGAGCGAGTTCCATACCTGGGTGAACTGTTTGGGGTCATCGGGCAGCGCCGGCACCGCGGACTGTGGGCCCTCCACCGCTTGGATACCTGCGGGGTCGTAGCCTTCCGCGCGCAGGGCGGCCAGCGACTTTTGCAGCGTGTTCGAGTAGCCGTCCCGGGTGGACTGCAGCTGGTGGAGAGCATCTCGCGTGTCCTCAACGGCGTCGGCTTTGGCATCGTTGATCAACGACACCAGTGCCTGGCGGTCCTTGGCGTCGAGGGGAAGCTTCAAGTCCTCCGTCGCGGCGCCGATGATTTTGTCGAGCACCTGCAACTGGCTTTCCAAGGTGCCGATCTCTGCGGTACCGGCTTTTTGCGCCTCGGCCAACGCGGCGGCGATGTTTTCCAGGTCGGCGCCGATCTTGGGCAACTGCAGAGACTGCGCACCAAGGGATTTAACGGTGCGCTGCACCTCGGCGGAGTCGTTGATCGGGTGATCGCCGTTCTGGTGATTCCAAGCCGCGTCGAATCGGTTACGGGCTTGCTCGAATGCGTGGTCCGCCTCCGCGGTGCACCGGCCCGCGGCCCGAAAAGACTCCGCCAGGTTGGCAATTTGAGACGGGCTACCGGCTTGCAAACTCTGATTGACCGCCCACGGGTCGCCGCCGGCCCCAGCGTTCAGCTCTGCTTGGCTCAGGTAGGCCAGCTGCATCGCACCGCCAGCCGCCCGCGACTGCCGACCCGCGTTCGACCAACGTCAGCAGACATCGCCACCCCTTCTGAGCTGGTGTAACCCTACTACCGCTGAGGTGGCCGTCAATTCACAACAAGGTCAGTATCGAACCCCGAAATGCCGTCCGGGCGCATTGCCCGCGCCGAGGCGGACGGCCGGCACGGTTAGATCCCGATCCAGACCCACTGCTGATGACCCCCGTCCCATACCGGATGGAGGTGGAGCGACTGTGCCCACGGCGGCGGCGGAGGGGGCGGCGGCACCCACTGCGGCGCGTACATCGGCGCATATGCCGGCGGAGGTGTCCACCACGCCGGCGGCGGCGGTGGCGGTTTGCACTCGTCGGTCATGGGATTGTGCGACCAGTTGGGGTCGCATTCCGCCGAGGCGACTCCCGCCGCCGCGACCGTCACAGCCGCCACCGGAACTAGCGCGACCGCGACACCGGCGGCCAGACGGCAAACGAACCTCGTCATCGCAGGACCTCCTCAGAGGGACCCGTTCCCAAACTTGGATTGCTTCAGCTTATGCCCTCGACACCGCAGATGCTCGGCAGTGGGCAGGTGAGCCCGTATCGGGAAAAGGCCGGTGCCGGCAAACGGCGAACGCCACCAGCTCAGCAAAGGTTGAGTCTTCCAAGCCCGTGTCATCAGTCATCTCGTGGACCTTCTGCATGTAATGATCTCGGCGGCTAGTTGTTGTGTTGGTCATTTAGCAATCTCCCCGATGGGCGTCCCCACCGGGGCGCGAGTGCGTTAAGAATGTTGAGGCGGAGACGGCAAAGGCCCGGTACATCCGGGCCTACGAGCTGCCAACTCTGGTGCGCGATACTGGGATTGAACCAGTGACCTCTTCCGTGTCAGGGAAGCGCTCTCCCGCTGAGCTAATCGCGCCGGGATCAAAAGCTGGAGGTGGAGACGGGAATCGAACCCGTGTGCACGGCTTTGCAGGCCGTTGCCTCACCACTCGGCCACTCCACCGCTGGGATTGATGCCACTTGCACCTTCGAGCGGATGACGGGATTCGAACCCGCGACCCTCACCTTGGCAAGGTGATGCGCTACCAACTGCGCTACATCCGCGCGCCCCGGACGAGATCGTCGCCCGGTGCGAAGCACGACGATAGTCGACGTGAGCGGGCACATACAAATTTCTTGGTACCGACCATACCCACGCTATCGCGCCGTCCCCGGGGCGCGCAGGCGGGCGGTACTGTCGAGACGAAGCTCGTGCTAATCTTCGACGTCGTTCGCCTCTCGGCGCGGTCCCGTGGCTCAGTGGGAGAGCGTCCGCTTCACACGCGGAAGGTCGCTGGTTCGATCCCAGCCGGGACCACGAGTATCACTGCAGGTCGATGAACTTCCCTCGCCTCGATCGACCCTCACGGGCCGCCCGCGGCCTGCCATGCGCGGTGGCGTCCGGCGTGGCTTACCCGCACGTTCTGGGGGCAGAGGCGCCTTGCTTCAGGCTACGTACGCCCGGCTACGGATGTAGATGTGGTCGAGCAAACGAACGCGTGATGCCGCTGGCGCGTGTCCCGCCAGCCAAGCCGGCTGAGCCCTCGAATTCAGGCCTGCAGAACTCTCCGGTAACAGAGCCGCGCCGGGCGGATCGCTCGAAGACCTGTTGCCCACAACAATGAACGATGCTGGGATGCTGTAGAACCCGGTTAAGGACGGTGGACGATGGTAGGCAACCAAGAGGGCATCGGCACGCTGAAACTCGAATGCCCCCAAGGCCATCCCGTGGGCAGAATCCTCAAGGACGCCCCGCATCAGGCCGTTCAATACGATCCCGGCGCCATGGTGGGGCCGCGCCGGTTCTGGCCCGATGAAGACGAGCAGCCGCAATTCACGGCGAGCTGCAGGTTCTGCGAGAAGCCGGTGGGGGATGCCACGGCAACGCTGCAGGTAAAACTGGCCGACGTGCTCGCCGACGCCGCCGCGACCACCGGGACGGCCACGCTGGCTTATCTGTAGGCGGTGCGCGCCGCTACTGTAAGAGCGACAGTAGTGACCGACGCGAGAGGAGTCCCGTGGCCCAGGTCCCCCCGACCCCGCACGACACCCCACGCCCGCCCGAGGGGGATTGGCTCGGCACGCCATACCTGACCTTCGAGCGTCAGGGGTCGATCGCGGTGTGCACCATCGACCGTCCCGAAGCGCGTAACGCCCTGACTCCGGCGATGTACTTCGGAATCCGTTACGCCGTAGGCCGTCTCAACGAGGATCCGGATTTGGCCGGGCTCCTGATCACCGGAACCGGAGACGTGTTTGCGCCCGGCGGGGACATGGGCGGCGGGGGAGCCACGGACAACTGGATCACCTTCGGCGGCGCGCTGGGCATGGATGTCACCCCGTTCGACGCGGTGCGCACCTCGGCCAAACCCATCGTCTCCGCGGTCAACGGCCTGTGCCAGGGCGGCGGGTTCCAGATCGCGCTGTGCAGCGATCTGTCGGTGGTCAGCGACCGGGCCACCTTCCGCGTGCCCGAGCTGTTCCGCGGCTACGCCGATACCTACTACAGCCAGATGCTCGCCCGCGTCATCGGGCCGGTGCGCACCCGCGACCTGATGTTCACCGGACGGGTGCTGACCGCGGTCGAGGCGCTGGACTGGGGTCTGGTCACCCGGGTCGTGCCGCACGAGAGCCTGCTCGACGCGGCGAAGGACCTGCTCGCGCAGTGCTGTCGCACCGCGCCGCGCGCCCGCGGTGTCATCAAGTCCAGCATCGACAGTTACCTGGGCCTCTACGACCGCATCGGGATGACCAGCAGCCTGAGCGATGCCGAGGCGCGCGAGGGCTTCCGCGCGTTCAAGGAGCGCCGCTCGCCCGATTGGGTGCACCCGGACCTGCGGGTGGACGGGCGGCTATAAGCCCGTTGCGCGTCCACCAAAGCGCTCATATTCCCCGCGCCCGGTCGCGCCAATACGGTTCGCGCAGATCGGTTTTCAGGATCTTTCCGCTCGCGTTGCGGGGCAGCACCGGCACGAAGTCCACGGTCCGCGGACATTTGTAGCCGGCCAGGTGCCGGCGGCAGAATTCGATGACGTCTTTCGTGTCGATCTCGCGCGCGGCCACCACGATCGCCTTGACCGATTCCCCCCAGAAGTCGTCGGGTACCCCGATCACCGCGGCGTCGGTGATGGCGGGATGCTCGATGAGCACGCTTTCCACCTCGGGCCCGTACACGTTCTCGCCGCCGGTGATGATCATGTCCTTCAGCCGGTCTTCGATGTAGACGTAGCCGTCGGCGTCCAGGCGCCCGACGTCACCGGTGCGCACCCAGTCGTCGTCGGTGATCGTCTCGGCTGTCGCCTCCGGCCGATTCAGGTAGCCGGTCATGTTCTGGTTGCTCCGCACCCAGATCTCGCCGGGCTCCCCGACGGGCACCGGGGCGCCCGTCGCGGGGTCGACCACCCGAATGTCGGTGCCCAGCACCGCCTTTCCCGCCGCCAGCTGCAGGTGCGGGCGATCCGAATCGCGATGATCGTCGTCGCTGAGCGCGGTGACCGCACCGCACAATTCCGTCTGCCCGTACACCTGGACGAAACGCGTGTCCGGCCAGGTGGACAGCGCCCGGTGCAGCAGGGGCAACGGCATGGGCGCGGCCCCGTACACGAGGTAGCGCAGGCCCGCGATCATGGTGTGGGCCGCCTCCCCGGCGTCGAGGAACCGGGCGATCACCGGCGGAACGAAGAACGCGTGGGTCGCACCGGACCGCACCGCGCCCATCAGTGCGGCGGCGTCGGGTTCGCGGGTCATGATCGTGGGCACGCCGGCCCGAATGCCGAAGAGCGCGTAGCCGATTCCGCCCACATGAAAGAGGGGCATGGCCACCAGGTTCGCGTCCCCGTCGCCGAACGGGAAGGCCGGCGCCAGGTTCGCCGCGTGATTGACCAGCGCGCGCTGGCTCAGCAACACACCCTTCGGTCGCCCCGTGGTGCCCGAGCTGTAGATCACCAGCGCGGTCTGGCTCCCGTCGACCCCGGCGTCACTGTCCGCGGGCGTCGCCCCGGAGAGCAGGGATTCGTACTCCTCGCCCACCACAACGATGCGCTGCACGCCGGGCACTCGTTCGGCGGCCGCCTCGGCCGCGGTCCGCAGCTCGGCGCCGACGAAAAGCAGCCGCGCCCCGCTGTCATCGAGCACGTGGACGAGCTCGTCGCCGATGACGCGCCAATTGACCACGGTGGTCACGGCGCCGATCGACGCGGCGGCGAACAGCACTTCGAGGCAGGCGGGGTGGTTCTTGTCCAGGAATGCCACGCACTGCCCACGCTGCACGCCGGCGGCGCGCAGCGCGCCCGCCGCCCGACGGATCCGCGCGGCCCAGTCAGCCCATGACCACTGCCGTTCGCCGTAGCGAATCGCGATGGCATCGGGCCGCTGCCGTGCGTGCCGGTCGACGAATCCGGCGAGCGTTTCCGTCGTGTTCGCCGTCATGTCGGCTGGTGGCATCGACCCCTCCGAATTCGGTTTGCGCACACTCTTGTGCTCAGAACATGGACTCGATCATCATGCCGCCCTCGCCGGCCGCGTGCGGGGTCGCGTTGTTGTTTTGCCGGTAGTCGATGAAGGCCGAGTCGGCGATGCGCGCGGAACGGTTTGCCCACCGCGAGCGACCCGGTGTGTCACCATGTCTGCGGCAAAGCGATCTTCCGAAGAGGGACCAGACTGGTGAACCCTGACCGTGCCCGCACACGCACGTTCGTCGTGACGGGCGCCGCATCCGGAATCGGCCTGGCGACCGTGCGGCGCCTGTTGGCCGAGGGTGGCACCGTGATCGGCGCCGACCTGGCCGCCGCGCCGGACCTCGGGCCCGGGTTCCGGTTCGTGACCGCCGACGTGACCGACGAAGCCGCGATCGCCGCGGTGCTGGACGCCGTGCCCGACCGCCTCGACGGCGTCCTGCACGCAGCGGGGGTGGCCGGGGGAGGCCCGGTCCATCTGCTCGACCGGGCCGAGTGGGACAGGGTGATCGGCATCAACCTCACCGGCACGTTCCTGGTCGCCAAGGCGGCGCTGGCCCGGATGATCGAGCAACCCCGCGTCGACGGTGAACGGGGTTCGCTGGTGACCGTCGCCAGCGTCGAGGGCCTGGAGGGGACGGCGGGCGGCAGCTCGTACAACGCGGCCAAGGGCGGGGTCGTCCTGCTCACCAAGAACATCGCGCTCGACTACGGACCGAGCGGCATCCGGGCCAACGCCATCTGTCCCGGCTTCATCGAAACGCCGATGGCCCAGAGCGTCTTCGGTCTCCCCGGCATGGAGGGCCCGCTGCAATCCATCACCGCCGAACACGCCCTGCAACGGCTGGGTCAGCCGGAGGAGGTTGCGGCGATGGCGGCGTTCCTGCTCTCACCCGACGCCTCGTTCGTCAGCGGCCAGGCCATCGCGGTCGACGGAGGCTACACCGCCGGCCGCGATCACGGTGTCGTCAAACTCTTCGGCTTTCCGGAATAGAGCCTTAAGATTCGCGCATGGTCACTCCCGATGAGGCGATCGAGGCGATTCGAGGCACCGGCGGTGCGCAGCCGGGCTGTCGCGCGCTGCACGCCAAAGGCACGCTCTATCGCGGCACGTTCACCGCGACCCCCGATGCTGTCATGCTTTCGCGTGCAAAGCATCTCGACGGCTCGACGGTCCCGGCGCTGATCCGCTTCTCCAACGGCGCCGGCAACCCCAAGCAGCGCGACAACGTGCCCGGGATCCGCGGGATGGCGGTGAAGTTCACCCTGCCCGACGGCTCCACCACCGACGTGTCGACACAGACCGCCCGCCTGTTCGTCGCCAGCACACCGGACGGATTCGTCGATCTGCTCAAGGCGATGCGGCCCGGCCTGACCACGCCATTGCGCATGGCCGGATACTTCCTCACCCATCCCCGGCTGCTCGGCGCGTTACCGGTAGTGCGCGACGCCAACAAGATCCCGGCAAGCTACGCCACCATCGAGTACCACGGCTTGCACGCGTTCCGCTGGGTCGCCGCCGACGGCAGCGCCAGATTCGTTCGCTATCACCTGGTTCCGGCCGCGACGGAGAATTACCTGTCGGCATCGGCCGCCCACGGCGAGGGTCCGGACTTTCTCACCGACGAGCTGAACACCCGTCTGGACAGCGGGCCGGTGCGGTTCGAATATCGTGTGCAGATCGCGGGGCCCACCGACTCGACGGTCGACCCGTCCGCGCCCTGGCAGAGCACGCAGATCGCCACCGTCGGCACCCTCGAGATCACCGGCCTTCAGACCGAGCGTGAGCAAGGCGGCGACATCGTCGTGTTCGACCCGATGCGGGTGACCGACGGCATCGAGCCCTCCGACGATCCGGTCCTGCACTTCCGGACACTCGCGTATTCGGCGTCGGTCAAGCTCCGCGCCGGCGTCGACCGCGGGGCCGAAGCGCCACCCGCCTGACGGGCAGCCGACCGCGCTGGGTCCCCCGCATGCCGAAACCGGCGGCAGGCTAAGGTTTTTCTTCAGTGTCGCCATCCCACATGCTGCTGATTTGCTTGGCCGGGTTCGGCGCCGGCGCCATCAACGCGCTCGTCGGGTCCGGCACCCTGATCACGTTCCCCACGCTGGTCGCCCTCGGCTTCCCGCCCGTCACGGCCACCATGTCGAACGCGACCGGCCTGGTCGCCGGCAGCGTGTCGGGCACCTGGGGCTACCGCGCCGAGCTTCGCGGTCAATGGAATCGGCTGCGCTGGCAGCTCCCGGCATCGCTGGCCGGCGCCGTACTGGGCGCCTTCCTGCTCCTGCATCTGCCGGAGAAGGTGTTCGCCGAGGTGGTGCCGGTGCTGTTGATCCTGGCGCTGCTGCTGGTGGTCGTCGGGCCGCGAATCCAGGCGTGGACGGGCAGGCGCGCCGAGGTGGCCGGTCGCTCACCCGAGCACATCACGCCGGGCCGCATGGCCGTGCTGGTGCTCGGCACGTTCGCCGTCGGCGTCTACGGCGGCTATTTCACCGCCGCTCAGGGCATCCTGTTGGTCGGCCTGATGGGCGCGCTGCTGCCGGAGTCGGTGCAGCGGATGAACGCGGCCAAGAACCTGCTGACTCTCGTGGTGAATGTCGTTGCGGCGGCGGCGTATACGTTGGTGGCCTTTGACCGGATCAGCTGGCCGGCGGCCGGGCTGATCGCGGTGGGCTCGCTGGTCGGTGGACTGGTCGGGGCGCGCTACGGGCGCCGGTTGTCGGGAAACGCGCTGCGCGCGACGATCGTGGTGGTGGGCCTGATCGGGCTGTATCGACTGCTCGCCGTGGCGTGAGGAAACCGTTGCGCCCCAATGGGTTCAGCTCAGCGTGGCGATGGCCGCTTCGTCGATGACGTCCATCACCTCGCCGCGCTTGCGCCACGCCCGCAGCTGGCGCATCGCCCCGTTCCCCTGAGCGGCGACGCGGTCGAGTTCGCCGACGACGCGGTGATATTCGCCGAGCGACTCCAGCGCCGGCCGCACGCGTTGCACCAATGCGCCCAACTGCTCACGGGCCGGCACCGCTCCGCGGCCGTGGATCAGGTCGAGCGTGCGCCCGGCAAGCCCGTCGTGCGCGGCCTTCCAGTACGCCGCGCGCAGGGCCGCCGGCGCAAGCCGCCCGGGCTCGTCCTCGCCCGCTTCGAGCGCCGTCATCACCGCGGCCCTGACCAGCGTGGCGAGCAGCACCGTCTCCGCAACGGTCGCCGGCACGTCGGCCACCCGCACCTCGATCGTGGGGAAGTTCGCCGACGCGCGCACGTCCCAATAGATCATCTTCTGGTCGAGGATCACTTCGCTGTCGATGAGCATCCGCACCGTGCGGTCGTAGTCGTCGGGCGAGGGAAAGAAGGGCGGCGGCCCGGCCACCGGCCAGCGTCGCCACAGGACGCTGCGCCAGCTCGCATATCCGCTGTCGGCGCTGCGGTACACCGCCGAATTCGCGGACAGGGCAAGCAATGAGGGCAGCCACGGCCGCAGCCAATTGCTGACATGGATGGCCGCCGCACGGTCCGGAACCTGCACGTGCACATGGCATCCGCAGATGCCTTGCTCGTGCGCGACCATCCCGTACTCTGCGCCGATGCGCCGGTAGCGCGGCGTGTCGGTGACGGGAAACTCGTGCGGTGTGGTGGGCGGAAGGCCCGCAGCGAGCAGCCGAAGCCCGACGGCCTCGGCGGCCTGCGCCGCGGTGCGCCGCAGCCGGGACAGTTCCTCGCCGAGTTCCGCGCTGGCCGCGACGACGCTCGAGGTGGTTTCCACCTGGCAGCTGCTCAGTTCCAGCTGCAGCTCGACGCCCCGGCGCTCGGCCTCGGCGGCCACATCGCTGTTTCGCGGCGCCGGTTCGCCGGTTCTTGGGTCGACGAGAAGGAATTCCTCCTCCGCGCCGAAGGTGGGAGGGTTGCTCATCCCGGCCGGTGCGCGCCGATCAGTGCCGGGCTGTCCCCGTCACCAACGAGCCGCGGACCCCAGCGCGGAGTCTGCGGTCGGGTAGATCGGCAGGATGGCGGACAGGCCGCACGCGTCGACGATGCGGGCGACGATCGGCTCGCGGCTCACCAGACGCAATTCGACGCCGCGATCCTTGCAGCGGTGTGCCTCATCGGCGAGCACCGCGAACGCGCAGCAGCCCATGAACTCGAGGCCCGTGACGTCGACGACCAAGGGGCCCGCCCCGGTGACGATGCCGGCCACTTCGCTGATCAGCTGGCGCCAGGTGTGCTCATTGCACGCGTCGATCTCCCCGCCCGCATAAATCAGCACCGCCGGACCGCAGCGATCGGCCGTCGCGCGCAGCGTGCTGTTCGGATCGCCCAGCTCATAGACCAGCTTGGTGCTGAGCATCAGGTGGGTAGTTGTCATCAATTCTGCAATAGCCGAGCTCATCGTGGACTCCCTAATCGACCGGCGTCTCCGACGCCGCGATGGATGCCCGTCCTGCCGTCTGAAGACAGACTCTTCGCGGATTGCGAATCTCATTTGTATAACAAGACAGGCCGGTCTGTCTACGTGTCCGGCCTAAGAGTATGTTGTGGCCTGTTATGACAACTTGCGATGTCGCCACGCCCCCCGCGTCGGCTCGAGAACGCATACTCGCCGCGGCATATGACCTGTTCAGCCGGCGTGGGATCCGCGCTGTCGGCACCGAAGAGGTGATCGAGCGGGCCGGTGTCGCCAAGGCCACCTTGTACCGTCACTTCGCGACGAAGAACGACCTGGTGCTGGCCGTGCTGCAGCGGCGCGAGGAATTGTGGACGCACGGCCTGATCGAGGAGCAGTCGCGGCAGCGGGGCGAGACGCCCGAGGAACAGCTGCTGGCGATCTTCGACGTCATGCACGAGTGGTTCCACCTCCGCGACGGATACGAAGGCTGCTCGTTTTTGAACGTGCTGCTCGAGCTGGGCGCCGAGTCCCCCGCCGGGCAGGCCTGCATCACCCACATCGACCACGTCCGCGATATCGTGCGTCACCGCGCCGTCGCCGCGGGGCTGAGCGACGTCGAGGAATTCGCGTCGTCGTGGCACATCCTGATGAAGGGCGCCATCGTGCTGGCGGCCGTGGGCGACCTGGATGCGGCTTTGCGCGCCCGCAGGATGGCCACCGGGCTGATCGAAGAGCACCGGCCGGTCGCGCCGGAGGATCTCGGCGAGGCGGCCAGTTAGCGGCGGGTTTCAGGCGGCGTCGGCCGCGGCGCCCTCGGCCTTGCGGTAATGCTCGGCCTCGAGTTCGGCGATGGCCCGCGAGGTGCGTTCGCGCAGCAATACCGCGGCGACCAGGCCGCAGACAACGGCGATGACCAACGCGATCCAGGAGAACCGCTCCAGCCAGCGCTCCGCGGCCATCCCGGCGAAATACACCACCGCCGTGGTGCCGCCGGCCCAGCAGATGGCGCCCGAGACGTTGGCCGCCAAGAAGCGCGGGTAGTGCATCTTCAAGGCTCCGGCCAGCGGACCGGCGAAAATTCGCAGCAGCGCGATGAAGCGGCCGAAGAAGACGGCCCGAACTCCCCAGCGGTTGAACAGCCTCTCGGCCAACGCGACGTGCCCGGGACCGAAATGTTTGGGGAACCGCCGGCCGAGGCGGTCGAAGAGCGGCATGCCGAACCGGCGCCCGATGGCATAGCCGATCGAGTCGCCGACCACCGCGCCGATCACCGCCGCGGCGCCGACACCGATCGGGTTGACGGGCAGGTTGTCATGCGACGACATCAGCGCCGCGCTGACCAGCACGATCTCGCCAGGAAGGGGAATGCCCAGGCTCTCGATCCCGACCACACCGCCGACCACCAGGTAGACCGCGAGCGGCGGGATCGAGTGCAGCAAAGCCTCCACATCCATGCGTCCAGGATGCCTGACCGTCTGGCGATGCGCGCCCTAAACCCGCCGCTTCGCGTCGGCCGGTCGGCTCGGCGCGCTCAGGCTCTCCAAGTGCGGCCGTTTGGGTTCCCGCCCGTCGGCCGACGACAGGCCGCGCAGCCGGCGCCAAATCCACGGAAAGAAACTGTCCTGCGCCCAGCGCAGCTGTTCATAAGCGCCGCCGGTGAGCGACCGCCGCATGGCGCCGGTGCTCCCATGGGCCCAATCATGGTTGCTGCCAGGCAGATTCAGGGCCTCGGCGGCCGCGGCGGCGAACAGCATGTGCCCTCTGGTGGAGGCGTGCACCCGGTCGATGGCCCAGGTGTCCAGCTCGCGCATCGACGGCGCGTTGTACAGGTCGACGAGCCCGAACCCGTAACGGTCGGCGGCCGACGTGATCGCTGCGTTGATGCGGGCGAGACGCCCCGACACCAGCCGGCCGAGCGGGAGGAACTGCGCGACGTTCGGGAAGGTCGTCGTCACCACCGTCGCGCCGGACGCGGCCAGCGCGGCATAGACGTATTCGAGGTCGGCCAGGGCGGGGCCGAACGACCGCCCGGGCTGGATGACGTCGTTCATCCCGGCGCACACGGTGATCAGGTCCGGCTGCATCGCCAGGGCCTGCGGGACCTGCTCGTACAGGACGTCGGCGATCCGTTTGCCGCGGATCGCGAGGTTGGCGTAGTGCAGGCCCGGGTAGAGCGAATCGACCATGACGGCGAGGCGGTCGGCGAATCCGAGGAGACCGACGGCGTCGTCGCCGTCCCACAGGCCCTCGGTTTGACTGTCCCCGATGGCGACGTAACGGCGATATCCGGAAGGAATAGCCCCGCACACGTTGCCGAGAATAATCGAAGGGATGGCCCCCAACTGGTTACCGTGAGTGCATGCCGAGAAAGCGGGAGCGGGCCGGGGAGGACGTCGCAGCGCCGGCCGCCGATTCGCTTGCGCCGCAGTATCCGATCGAGTCGGTCGACAACGCGCTCAAGCTGCTGCTGTTGTTGGGCGAACAACCCCAAATCCGGTTGAGCGAAGCCACCCGTTACCTGGGCGTGGCGTCGTCCACCGCGCATCGGTTGCTGGCGATGCTGGCCTACCGCGGCTTCGTCCGGCAAGACCCGACGTCGAAGGCCTACCTGCCCGGCCCGTCGTTGACGGGCGTGGCGTTCGCGATCTTCAGCCGCATCGACATCGCGCGATCGGCGACACCGATCATGCGAACCATCGGCGAACAGCTGCGCGAAACGATTCACGTCGGGATGTTGGACGGCGCCAGCGTCCGCTTCGTGGCCGCCGTCGAAGGCCCGGCCGCGGTGCGGGTGGCGTCCCGGCTGGGCCGCACCATGCCGGCGCATTGCACCTCGACGGGCAAGGTCATGCTGGCGCAACTGCCGGAGCCCGAGCTGCGTGCGCTGCTGCCGCACGAGCGGTTGGAACGCATCACTTCGTCCTCGATCGGCAGCCGGACGGAATTGGAGGCCGAGCTTGCCGCCATTCGCGAGCGCGGGTACGCCATTAACCGCGAGGAGAGCGAGGAAGGCGTCGCTTCGGTCGCCGTGCCCATACCGACGCGAGCGCCGGGCCTGCGACTCGCGCTGAACGCCGCCGCCCCGCAAAACCGGCTGGATGCCTCCCGGTTTGCCGCGGTGGCCGCGGCACTTGTCAAGGCGGCCAAGGAGATTGGCGATCAGCTGGGTTGAGCCGGCGCTGACAATCAGTGGCCGGCGCCACTTCGTGACGCCAGGCAGCTTCGGCCGTGAACGACGGCCCCAGGTCGGGCAGGTCGTCCCAGTCGGCGTCGTCGATATCCCGCAGGGTCCCGCCGGCGCCTTTCACCCGCAACGACATTCGGGCCAGCGCGTCGAGGCTGATCGCCTGCAACACCGACTGCGGCACGGTGGCGGCCGCACTGGTGATCCCGTGTCCGCGGCAGATCACGACGGGCTGGCCGCGCATGGCCGCCACCATGTCCCTGCCGAGCTCCGGGGTGCGGATCAGCACGGCGCGCTGATAGACGGGCACGCCCCCGCGCGCCAGCCACGCGCCGGGAATGTCGTAGGCGCCGTAGATCGGCCGGATCGCGATGCCGGCCAGGTCCGCGGCGATCACGGCGGGCGGGTGCAGATGCGCGACGGCCCGGTGCCCCGAATCGGCCAGCAGGGTTTCGACGTGGATGGGCAGTTCGTTGGGAACGCGGTACCCGTCGAGTTCGCCGTCGGCACCGGCGCCGCCGGCGAAGGTGATCAGCCGGATGTCGCTGGGCCGGGTGAACGCCATCCCGGTGTCGGTGTCGCTGCGGCAGCGGATGAGCAGGCGCTTGTCGTCGACCCGCAGGCTCAGGTGGCCGAGGATGCCGTCGACCAGGCCGCGGGCCGCCGCCACCCGGCAACCCTCCGCCACCAGCGCGCGTTGTTCGTCGAGGGGGCTCATCGCCGTGGGCCCAGCCCGAATCCCCCGTCGGGACGGACGGTTTCGCCGGTGATCCCGCGGGCACGGTCGGAGGCCAGGAACACGAAACTCCCCGCGTGGTCTTCCCCGGAGAGCGCGACATTCAGCGGCGTGCGCGCGGCCACCTCCTGCGCCCGGTTGGGGGTGTCGGCCAGGCGGACGCCCTCGAGCCCCAGGCTGGCAAGCCCGCGCAGGTCGGTACCCAGCGTGCCGCCCGGCGCCACCCCGTTGACCCGGATCTGCGGCGCCAGCTCGTGGGCCAGGGCGGCCACCAATCCGCGGACCGCGAACTTCGACGAGACGTACAGCGCGCCGCCGCGTCCGGGATAGAACGACGACGCGGACTCGGTCAGGACGATCGAGGATCGGGTCCCGGCCCGCAGCCGGGGGAGCGCCGCCTTGACGGAGTGCAGGTGGCTCAGCACGTTGGTGCGAAACATCTCGTCGAACGCGTCGGGAAGGTCGTCGGCGTCGATGTCGCCGATGCCCTTGTAGAAGTCGAAGATTCCGACGCAGTTGACCAGCGTGTCCAATCCACCGTAGGCATCCGCCGCGGCGTCGACCGCCCGTTCGTTGGCATCGCGGGTGATCGCGTCGCCTTCGACGACCGGAACGTCGGGCAGCTGCCGGCGCAGGGCCTCGCACTTTTCGTGATCACGTTCCAGCGCAGCGACTTTCGCGCCCTCGGCGTAAAACGCGTCCAGCACGGCCCGGCCGATCCCCGAACCGGCGCCGACGACGAGTGCGCGCTTGCCCTCAAGCCAGCCGGCCATCGCCATCCTCGGGTTCATCGGGCAGCAGCGGTGCGTGGGAGTTGGCGACCATCGCCGCCAGGGTTCGACTGTTCTGCCATGTCAGGGCCTCGACCTCGAGCGCGTCCAACGTGATCCACTGCCCGGATCGCGGTGCGCCGATCAGCAGCCTCGACCCGTTTCGGGTGTCGACCCGGCGCACCACCACCTCGGTGAACTCGTTTGCGACGACGAGGGGTTCGCCGACCGAGCCGTCCAGCAGCCGCTGCAGTTCGTCATTCACAGGAACACCGCCAGGTTTTGCATCCGTAGCACCGACTCGTCGGCGATGATATTGCGCCGGGCCAGTTTCAGCGTCTTTTCGGGGCCGCCGCTGAAGCGCAGCACGTCCTCGCGCCCGCACGACAGCAGGGCGCTTTCGTTCACGTCGCCGCGGCTGCGGAACAGCAGTTCGGCCGACTCGACCAACAGCTGCGCCGGGTCATCACATTCGAAGGTGCGCACGTTGGTGATGAAGTGCCGCAGCCGCGACGGCGGATCCTCCGCCCAGGCGTGCTCGGTGGCCATCCGCGCGACCCGCTGACTCAGCGAATACTTGTCCTCGTCGAAGTGCGCCATTCCCGGGCCCCGTACCGGTGAAGCGTCGAAAGTGGCGCCGCGCGCGGTGGTGACCCGCACGGGCATCACGTAGCGGACGTCGTCGGTCAACGTCTCCAGCCAGGCCTCATAGTCCTGGGCGTCCAGCAGGTACGCCTCGTCCACCAGGAACTGATGCGCCTGCAGGTGCCGAACGTCATGAAACGGTAAGGACGGCAACGGCTTTCTCATGCGCCGGCGCCTTGAAGGTAATCGGCCCACATGTTAAGCAGCGCGCGCTGGTTGTACTCGTTGTACCCGACCTGCGCGCGTCCCGGCCCGTGGAACAACTCGGCGGTCAGCGGCTCGACGAGCGGGCTGTCGTCGGAGCGCAGACCCATTCGGCTGTTCAGCAGCAGCCGGCGGGCCATGGAACCGCCGGCGGTGGTGGTCAGCGACACCCAGTTCTCCACGTCGTCCTGCTCGAACATCCCGGTCGAACCGAAGCACATCAGATACGCCTTGTACGAATCTTGTTTGTACTGCGGGGGAGCGGCGGAGTCCACCGCAAACCACGAGCAGACCTCGGTTTCATTCTCGCTGATCGGTTGCCACAGCCGGATCGAGATGAACGGCAGGGTTGCTGTTTCCCGGTCGTGCCGACCGGACTGGACCTTGGGCCAGTTGTGCACGAAGCTCAGGTTCGGAAAACAGGTGGCGGCCGAGATCATGAAACCGTCATCGCCGACCATCCGTTGCTGTTGCGCCGTCCACACGTCTTTGATCCGGCCGATCATGTCGTCGGGATAGCCGACGTAGCGCATCCGCTCCTCGAAGCTGCCCGGCGGAAGTTTGTAGGTGGTGCCGCCGCCGCGGTGCGCCCAGTAGGTGGCGCCGTCCTTGCGCTTCTGCGCTTTCGGCTCGCGGAACAGGCCGATGTCGACGATCGAGGCATGGGTGTGCGGCGTGTGGTACATGTCGCCGGCGAAGTTCTCGGCGCCGATCTTCCAGTTGGCCTTGATGCGCCAGCGCTGGGGCCCTCGCACTTGAAGGCCGCTGGTGCTTTGCCTGGTGTAGAAGTCCAGATAGAACTTTAAGTCGCCGAGGAAGTCTTCGAGCGGTTCGGCGCGTGCGTCCATGCTGATGAACAGCAGACCGTTGTAGCTTGCGAATTTCGGCGCCGGCAGCAGGGTTTGGGCGCTCCTGGCGAACCCGTCCTCGCCTCCGTAGGCCTCCTGATGGAACGGCAGGCCGGTGAGCCGGCCGTCGTTGCGGTAGGTCCAGCCGTGGTACGGGCAGCGGAAGTTGGAGGCGTTGCCCATCTCCGCGCGACACACCTGCATGCCGCGGTGCAGGCACATATTGAACAAGGCGCGCACATCGCCGGTTGAGTCGCGGGTGATGATGAAGGAGTCGTCGAGCACGCGGCGCACCACGTAGTCGCCGTTTTGCGGGATCTCGGACTCGTGCCCCACGAAAGTCCACGCCCGGCCGAACAGCCGCTCCTTTTCCAGCGCGAACAAGTCCCGGTCGTTATAGATGTGGGCGGGAATCATCCCCCGACGGACGCTGGCGAAAACCTGGTCGAAATGACCGTCGCCGGCGTCGCGATGGACTGTCACGGTAACCCCCGCCTCACGCTCCGGTTGTCTGCTACGCAGAGATGTATTCCGCTAAGTAGAGTCTCGCATCCACCGTCGCCGGTCAATCGGCGTTTGCGGGACGCCCACCGGCCCCGATCCGCGGTCAGGAGTTCACAAGCAGGCTTTGTGGTAACTCACAGGTTGCTCACAATCGCGTGACCCGAAGGCCGGGATACGGTGGTCACGCCGGCTCCGCTGCGCATGCGGGCGCGGTAACTATGGGGTAAAACGTTCGATTTTGCGTGTGTTGCCGTCTTTTGGCGACGAATCTGAGGAAGGACTGGTCGATGGCCGCTCGCTCACTGGATGGTCGATTGCAGAAGCTGGGAACGCGGGTGGTTTCCGCCATCGGGCGCCAAGAATGGCTGGATCGGCCGAGCTATCGGTTCGAACACATGCTGAGCTTCGCCTATAACGGCCTGGGCAACGCCCGCAACGCCGTCACCAACACGTTGCACGGCGTTTGGCTCGGCCACCCGGTTCACCCGCCGCTGGCGTCGTTGACCAGCGGTGCGCTCGGTACGACCGTCGCGCTGGACGCGCTCAGCCTGCTGCCGGGCCAACCAGCCAGCGAAGTCCGCGACGCGTCGAAGTTCGCGTCCCGCGCCCTCGGGGTGGGCATCCTGGCCAGCATCGGGTCGGCAGTCACCGGCGTCACCGATTGGCAGCACACCCATGAATCCGACCGCCGGGTCGGGGCGGTGCACGGCCTGGTCAACCTGGTCGCAACCGCGCTCTATGCGCAGTCCTGGTGGGATCGCCGCCGGGGCCGCCATGGCCGCGGGATCGCGCTGACGGCCCTGAGCTACGGCATCACCGTCGCGGGCAGCTATCTCGGCGGGGCGTTGGTGTTCGAGTCCGGCATCGGAATCGACCAGTCGGGTGCGCGGTTGCGCACCACGGAATGGACGCCCGTGCTCCCGGCGGGCTCGCTGAACGGAAAGCCGGTGCGTGTCGAGGTCGACGGGGTGGGCCTGGTGGTGTGCCAGACCAAGCCGGGGGAGGTCGCGGCGTTCGGGGAGTTGTGCCCGCACTTGGCGGCCCCGATGGCCGACGGCTGGATCGACCGGGGCCGCCTCGTATGTCCTTGGCACGGTTCGTGGTTCGCGGCCGAGTCGGGAGACGTTCTGCGTGGCCCGGCGGCGGCCCCGCTGCCGTGCTACCAGGCGAGGCTGGTCAACGGAATGGTCGAAGTTCGAGGCGAACCCGAGCCCGCGCTCGGTGCAGCGGTCGGAATCGGAGAAGGGAAAGCCAAGTGAACGCCTATGACGTGCTGAAAGAACACCACATCGCGATCAAGGGCCTCGGCCGCAAGGTCAGCGAGGCGCCGGTGAATAGCGAAGAGCGGCATGCCCTTTTCGACGACATGCTGATCGAACTCGACATTCACTTCCGTATCGAGGACGACCTGTACTACCCGGCCCTCAAAGACGCCACCAAGCTGATCGCCGTCGCCCACGCGGAGCACCGCCAGGTGGTCGACCAGCTCTCCGTGCTGCTCAGGACCCCGCAGAGCGCGCCGGGTTACGAGGACGAGTGGAACTCCTTCAAGACGGTGCTGGAGGCCCACGCCGACGAAGAGGAACGCGATTTGATTCCGGCGCCTCCCGAGGTGAAGATCACCGACGCGGAGCTCGAGGAGCTCGGCGAGGAGATGGCCGCGAAAATGGAGCAGTACCGCAGCTCCGCCCTGCACAAGATGCGCACCAAGGGGCGGGCGGCGCTGGTGCGCTCTCTGTAACTCCGACGACACCGCCGGCTTGCGCCGCTCGCCGGGCCGGCGAGAGTAGCGTCACGGCTCATGAACCCCGAGTGCGCCGCGTCTCAGGGTGACATCACGGCCGAGATCGCAGCCATCGCAGCCGAATACCGGGCTGGAGAAGCGCAGCCGCGGCTCGACTACCCGCCCTATCGTGGCACCGTCCTGCGCCATCCCAAACAGCCCCTGGTGTTGGTGGACCCCGAGGAGGTCGAACGCTGGGCGCCCTGCTTCGGCCACCAGGACGTCGACCCGGTCGATGCCGACCTGACGGCCGGCCATCCGGGCGAACCCCTTGGCGAACGCGTCATCGTCGCCGGGCGGGTGCTCGACGGTTCGGGCAAACCGGTGGCCGGTCAGCTGATCGAGATCTGGCAAGCCAACGCCGGCGGCCGTTACCGCCACCAGCGCGACCAGCATCCCGCTCCGCTCGACCCCAACTTCACCGGCGCCGGCCGGTGTCTGACCGGGCCGGACGGGTCCTATCGCTTCCTGACCATCAAGCCCGGCCCGTATCCGTGGCGCAATCACCACAACGCATGGCGCCCGGCGCACATCCACTTCTCCGTCTTCGGGACCGCCTTCCCGCAGCGCCTGGTCACCCAGATGTACTTCCCGGGCGACCCGATGTTCGAGCTGGACCCGATCTTTCAGTCGGTTCTTGACCCCTCCGCGCGGCGACGGCTGATCGCCCGCTACGACCACGACCTCACCGAGCCGGAGTTTGCCACCGGGTATCGGTGGGACATCGTGCTGGCCGGGGTGCGGAGAACTCCGATAGAGGATCACAATGAGTGAATGCGCTTGCACCCCAGGGCAAACGGTCGGGCCGTTCCTCGATCTCGGGTTGCCGTATCCCGGTGACAGTGCCCTGGCCGACGAGGGGCACCCGCACGCCGTCCGGCTCCACGGCACGGTCTACGACGGCGCCGGCGACGGCGTTGCGGACGCCCTGGTCGAGGTGTGGCAACCCGACGGCGCCGGCCGCATCCCGCGCCAGCCCGGTTCGCTGCGCCACAATCGAGATGACGCGACGTTCACCGGATGGGGCCGCTGTGCGACCGACACCGCCGGTCGTTACGCCTTCACCACCGTGGCGCCCGGTTCGGCCAGTGCCGGCCGGCCGCCGTTCTTCGCCCTCACGGTGTTCGCGCGGGGCCTGCTGGACCGGCTGTTCACCCGCGCCTACCTGCCCGACGGCGACCTGGGCGCGGATCCGTTGCTGGCGAGCCTGGACGCCCAGCGACGCGCCACCGTGCTGTGTGAGGCCGAAAGCGGTTGCCGGGGTTACCGTTTCGACATCCACCTGCAGGGTCCGCGCGAAACCGTGTTCCTGGCGTATCGGGACGGTGGGCAATGACCAATCTGTTGTGGCCGGGGGATCATCGGGCCGGAGAGCACATGACCGATCAGGCGCTGCTGGAATCGATGGTCGCGGTGGAATCCGCCTGGCTGCGCGCCCTGTCCGCCGCGGGGCTGGCCCCGGCGGAGTGCCTCGACGCGGACCTTTCGAACCTGTTGGGCCACAACGACTGTGAAGCCCTGGCGGCCACCGCCGAGGACGGCGGCAACCCGGTCATCGGACTCGTCGCCCTGCTGCGGCAGCGGGCCGCGCCGGGGATCGCGCCGTGGATCCATCGCGGACTCACCAGCCAGGACGTCCTGGACACCGGCCTGATGCTCGGCGTGCGCGGCGTCGTCGGAGAGCTGATAGCGCGGCTGGCGGAGCAGATCTCGACGCTGACCCGACTCGCCACCCTGCACCGGGTGACGCCCATGGTGGCGCGCACCCTCACCCAGCACGCGGCGCCTACCACATTCGGCGCGAAGGTGGCCGGCTGGTTGAACGGCGTCGTCGACGCCTTCGACGGGTTGTCCGCGCTCGTCGTCCCCATCCAGATCGGTGGGGCCGCCGGGACATTGGCCGCCACCACGGAGCTGGCCACGCTGCTCACCGGCGCCGCCGACGCCGCCGGGGTCTCCACCGGCCTGGTACAAAGCACGGCAACGGATTTGGGTCTGGATGTCCGATTGCCCTGGCACACCACCAGGACACCGGTCACCGCGGCCGCCGACGCGCTCGTCGGCTGCACCGACCCTTGGGGCCGGATCGCCTCGGACATCGTCGTCCTGGCCCGCCCGGAGATAGGCGAACTGAGCGAGCCGGGCGGCGAGGGCCGCGGGGGATCGTCGTCGATGCCGCACAAACGAAACCCGGTGTTGTCCATTCTCATCCGGCGGGCCGCCCTATCCGCACCGCAGCTGGCGGCGACCCTGCACACCGCCGCGGCGCTGGCCAACGACGAGCGGCCCGACGGCGCCTGGCATGCCGAATGGGACACCTTACGCACCTTGGCCCGCCGCGCCGTCGTCGCCGGATCCCAATGCGGGGAGCTGCTGGCGGGACTTTCGGTGCACGCCCAGCGGATGGCCGAAAACCTCGACGCGGCAAACGTTTCGGGGGAACAAGAGGCGACCGCCGAGCTGGCGGGGAAGCCGCCGTCGCCAACCTACTTCGGCGCGGTGGACCGGCTGATCGACGCGAGCCTGGACCGCGCCCGACGGGCGCTCGGTCAGCGCTGATAGATGCTGGCCAGCCAGATGTGCAGCAGCGTATCGACTGCCCGGTCCTCGGGCATCGCCTCGTCCTCGGCGGCGAACGTCGCGGCCATCACCCGCTCACTCAACATGTTGAGCGCGACCGACAACTGCTCCGCCGGGACGGTGTCGGGGGCGGCGCCGCGACCGCGCTCGGCCTTGATGGCCGCGGTGGTCAGCGAGATCCACTTTTGCATCAGCGTGGACCACAACTGCCTCACCTCGGGGTTGGTCGCCTTCGCCGCGGCGCCCGCCACGGCGACCGCAGGCCGAGAGCCCGACACCTCGAAGAACGCCTCGATGCGCGCCCGCCACAGTTCCGCGGGGTCGCCGGACGAAATGCCGCCGA
This sequence comes from uncultured Actinomycetota bacterium, assembly GCA_963820045.1. Taxonomy (GTDB): domain Bacteria; phylum Actinomycetota; class Actinomycetes; order Mycobacteriales; family Mycobacteriaceae; genus Mycobacterium. The sequence goes on along the minus strand of CAWFYN010000002.1, from coordinate 291,111 downwards.
GCGTCCTGAGGGCTGCCTGCGCCTTCCCGTTCATCTGGTCGAGCAGAGACAGCAACACCGCGTTCTTCGATCGGAAATAGAAGTAGAAGGTGGGGCGCGAAATCCCGGCGCCTTTTGCTAGGTCGTCCACCGAAAAGTCGGCCAGCGGCCGCTCCTGCAGAAGCCGTTCGGCGGTGGCCAGTATCGCCCGTTCGCGGTCGTCGGCCGAATGAGGCGACGACCGACGGCCCCGCGAGGCATGCGGAGACTTGGTCTGTGTCGGGAGGTCGGACACGCCCGTCACTGTCGGCCACGTCGATATACGCGAACGAAACCGTTGATTAAGCCCAGCAAGAATGTCGATTAAGTTGACGCTTTCTTCGCGTGTGTCGACGCATTTGCTGGCCCCGATGCCTCCGGTTAATCCCGCGGCTGGGTCGACGAACGACCTCGCGATTCGGGACTTCCGCCCCTACACCCGCCCCTGGTGGGAATGGTCGCATCTATAGCGCCGGCGAAACGACCGGCAACCCAAGGAGATCTGGTGATGACGCAGCATCCGCACGAACCCGTCACGGCTCCGCATCACTGAGCGACAGCGACGAACCACGAAAGCCGCCATGAGACAAAGACCCGATTTACCGGCTGTGCTCGACGTCCAGGTAACGACGCACGGCAAGCTACCCGGTGCCGCGGACTACGCGCGGACGAAGATCGGCGAGCTGGGCCACCTTACCCACGAACCGGTGCTGCACGCCCACGTCAAGTTGGGCGAGCACGGCGACCCAGCGGTGGCTCGCCGGGTCATCGCGCAGGCAAACCTCGACGTCAACGGCCGGCCGGTGCGTGCGCAGGTCGAAGGCGTCACCGCGCGGGAAGCGATCGATGGACTCGAGGCGCGGCTGCGTCGCCAACTGGAGCGCGCAGCCGAACACTGGGAAGCCAAACGAGCCGGCATGCCCCGTCGCGGCCCGCATGAATGGCGGCACGAATCCGAGCCGACGCAACGGCCGAAGTACTTCCCACGACCGGAAAGCGAACGTCGCATCATGCGGCACAAGTCGTACGGCCTGCCGACCCGCACGGTCGAAGAGGCCGCGCTGGAGATGGAGCAGCTCGACTACGACTTTCACCTCTTCACCGAGGAGGGCACGCAGCAGGACAGCGTGCTATATCGCGAAGGCCCGTCCGAATACCGCCTGGCACAAGTCAATCCGGCAGCAGCGGACGGGTTGGCGCCGTTCCAGTTGCCGCTGACCATCAGTCCGCAGCCGGCTCCTCGGCTGGACGTCGAGCAGGCCATCGAGCGGATGGGGCTGCTCGCCCTGCCGTTCCTGTTCTTCGTGGACAGCGCCCGTGACCGTGGCAGCGTGTTGTATCACCGCTACGACGGACACTACGGGCTGATCACCCCGGCGAGCTGAACGCCGTTAGGCCAACTGAATCCGCGGCGGTCCCGGCATCCCCCCGTCCGGGACCGCCGCTCCATCAGCTGGCCGGTCGGGACCAGGTAGGCGCGTGTGGGATCGTCATGACTCATAGAGGGCATCGAGGCGGTCGGCGAATTTGCCGATGACCACCTTGCGCTTGAGTTTCATGCTCGGCGTCAGATCGCCCGAGTCGACCGTGAATTCGCGGTCGGCGATCGCGAACTTCTTGATCTGTTCCCAGCGATTCAGGTCGGTGTTCAAGGCGTCGATGTATCCGGCGATCAGCGCCTGTGTCCTGTCGTCACGCGCTATGTCGGCGAACGACTTACCCGCCAGCCCGTTCTTGTTGGCCCAGTCGGTGATCGCCTCGCTGTCGAGGCTGACCAGGGCGACACAGTACGGCTTGCCCTCCCCGTAGACCACGAGCTCGCTCACGTACGGGCAGCAGCCTTTGAACCGCGCGTCGATCGCCGACGGCGCCACGTATTTGCCCTGCGAGGTCTTGAACATGTCCTTCTTGCGGTCGGTGATGCGCAGGAATCCGTCGGGGTCGACTTCCCCGATGTCGCCGGTGTGGAACCACCCGTCCTCGTCGAGCGCCTCGGCGGTGGCGTCCGGCAGGTCGTGATAGGCGGTCATCAAACCCGGCCCTTTGAGCAAGATCTCGCCATCGCCGGCGATCTTCACATCGGTGGCCGGGAACGGCCAGCCCACCGTCCCGAACCGATAAGCGTTGGGGCGGTTGATGAACGATGCCGCCGCGGTCTCGGTCAGCCCATAGCCCTCGAGGACGATGATGCCCACGGCGTCGAACCATTGGGCGACGTCGCGGTCCAGTGCGGCGGCGGCGGAGACGAAGAATCGCAGACGTCCGCCGAATCGCTCCCGGATCGTGGCGAACACGAGCCGGTCGGCGACCTTGTAGGCCAGCGATGACGCCAATGAGGGCTTTTTGCCGGCCTGCCGGGCTTCCGACACCTTGACGCCGACCCGGATCGCCCAGTCGAACATCAATTTCGTGAGCCTGCCCCGCTCGGCGGCCATGTCCTGGATGCGGGCGTGTGCCTTCTCGAAGATGCGCGGCGCCGCGCCCATGATGGTCGGCCGCAGGGTCGCGAGGTTGTCGATGATCTTTTCGACGCGGCCGTCGATGGCGGTGGGGAAGCCGATCTGCAGGGGCAATGCCAGCATCACCTTGCCGAACGCGTGCGCCAGCGGCAGCCAGAGGAAGTTCAGGTCGTCGGGGCCGAGGATGTCCAGCGCATCGATGGCCGCGGCGGTGTAGGTCCATGCCCCGTGCGTCAGCCGCACGCCCTTGGGCAGCCCGGTGGTGCCGGAGGTGTAGATGAGGCTGGCCAGCTGCTCGGGGCCGATGGCTGCGATTCGCCGGTTGACGGCGTCGGGTGTGTCCGCCAGCAGTTGCTTGCCCAACAGGTCCAGGTCGGCGAGGGAGATCACCCAGTCGCCGTCGCCGTTGCCGTCGATGATGACGACCTTGCTCACATCGGGTAGTTCGGCCCGGTGCTCGAGCAGCTTGTCGAGCTGGGTCTGGTTTTCGGCGACCACCACCCGGCTCCCGGAATTGGCGACGATGTAGGCGACATCGGTGGCGTTCGTCGTCGGATACACGGTGGTGGTCGCGGCGCCCGCGCACATGATCGCGAAATCGGCGAGCACCCACTCGTAGCGCGTCGCGGAGGCGAGCGCGACCCGATCCTCATGCGCGATTCCGAGCGAGATCAGCCCCGCGGCCAGATGGCTGACCCGTTCGCCGACTTGCTCCCAGGTCACGCTCGCCCAGGTGTGGTCTTGTGGATAGCGAAAAGCCTCCGCGTGCGGGGTTGCGGCGACGCGGTTGACGAACAGCTGGGCCACCGAGGGCGCGCGGTTCTCGATCTTGCGGAGGTCGGGCCTCTCGATGGAGGCCGGTGGTGTTTTCATGACGCAATCCCATTGCTGCCGAACGGATACCGATGCCGTGATTGAACCGGCATATCGTTCGATCCTGGGGAGCGCGCAAACCACGCGATAGAGACGAAAGTCACGTGGCGATCGGCAAACGTCCCGGGCGCCCCATGTCGGTCCCGGCGGGGGCGGTCAGTCGGCCAGGGCTATCTCGATGGATAGGCACTCACCGAGAGCGTGCGCCGCGGACCAATCGCCGCCTTGAACAGCGCGCTCAAGGTCGTCAACCAACGGGCTGTGGGCGCCGAGCTCCGCCAGCCAAGCGGACACGGTCGCGGGTATTTGATGGGCGGGGACTCGGGCAATATGTCCCTCGTGGAGGCGATCGGTCAGCTGATAGATCGTGGCCGCCGCCCTGCGCTGTGGCCAATGCTGCCGCCACTTCGCTGTATTCATGTTCCCTCCCCCATTAGCCTTAACGATCCATCCGACCAGCCCCGGAGATCTGGCCGTAGAGGCCAAGAGCACGGCTACCGAGAGGCTTTGGTCTCGCTTCCGGCCTGCCGAAGTCCCAGTCCGGCAGGGACTTTTGTCACTGCGGTCACCTACTTACTTCTCCGGCGATGGCGGTGTCGGTCGCGTACCGTACATCGGGGGTGTGCATTGCCACGTTACTCGTTTCGAGGGCGCTGGATCACGAAATTGGCGAGATGACCGCTTTAGCAATGGATTCGCAATCGGGGCGTGATTCGGGCCGGAGTCTCGGGCTGACCGGCGGCCCGGCGTGATGGCTGTCAGCGCCGAGGAACTGGCGGCGCTGCCCGTTTTTGCCGATATTGGGCCCGAGCACCTTGCGGCGTTGGCCGCCAGTCTCGAGCCCCTGCATGCCGCCGCCGGCGAGGTCCTGATGCGGCAGGGGGACCGAGCCGAGTCATTCGCGATCATCGCGTCCGGCCGCGTCGGGGTGAGCCACGTCGGCCCAAAGGGCAGGGTCACCACCACCGAGCTGTCGTCAGCGACGATCGTCGGCGAGATCGCGTTGCTGCGGCACGCGACCAGGACGGCAACGGTGACCGCGCGGGAGGACGTGTTCGGCTACACCGGATACGCCGACGCGTTCGACCGCATGCTGGCCATGCCGGCCATCGCCGAGCGGATGCTGCGCACCGCCCGGCAGCGGCTGGCCGCATACATCACCCCCATCCCGGTGTCGACCAAAGACGGTGCCCTGTTATCGCTGCGCCCCGTGCTGCCCGGCGATGCCGAGCGGTTCAAGAGCAGCGGTTCCTTCTCCCGGGAGACTCTGTACCGGCGGTACCAAGGTGGCGCTCCGACCGATGCGCGCCTGACCTATCTGTTCGAGGTCGACTATGTCGACCACTTCGTCTGGGTCGTCACCGACGGCGTGGCGGGGCCGGTTGTCGCGGACGCTCGCTTCGTCCGCGATCAAGGCGACCGCGCCTCGGCAGAGGTGGCCCTCACCGTGGCCGACGGCTACCAGGGTCGCGGGATTGGCACGCTGCTGCTCGGCGCGCTGGCGGTCGCGGCGCGCATCGACGGCATCAGGCGGTTTCACGCCCGCGTGCTGTCCGACAATCCGCCCGCGCGCGCGTTGGGTGACAAGGTGAACGCGCGCTGGGCACACGAGGAACCGGGCGTGGTCACCACGACGGGGGAGATACCGCGCTTTCGTGATCTGCCCCTCGAGCGCGGTGTGTATCAGCAGATCCGGCAGGTGGCCTGGCAGATGATCCATGCACTCGACTAGGGCCTTGAGGGCTTTGCGTCTGCTTGCGGGATTGCCGAGGGCGCGTTTACTCGCTGTGCTTGCTCACGGCCTGGCCGGCGCTTCGGACCACGCTCCGGAAGAACTCCATGCGCGCGGTGACCAGCTCGTCGGCCAAGTCCAGGGCGGCGTCGACGACGGTTTTGCGGCGTGACTGCTCCGGGAGCACCGGACTGATCTGGTCGACGAACTTGCGGACCGCGTCGATGGCTTGCTTGCGGCCGGTTTCGACCGATTCCAGCACGTCGTCGGAGAGTTCGGCCCATCGTGGCTCGGTCTTTTGCGGTGCCTCTGTCATGATCCCATTCCTAACCGATTCGGATGTGCTTGTGGCCGCTCCGACGTTACGACTGGCCGGGCACCGGCGCGAGAGACGAAAGACCCTTCGCGCCCGGTCAGCTGGCCCAGATCGGTGGGCGCGGCCGCGGCTTGCCCGCCAAGGACTTTCGCGGGCGCGACCGGGCCGTAAGTCCCTAACACGCCGATTTGAGCGCCTGCTAATTTGCCACCATGGCCGTACCCACCAACGACGGCGCTTCGGAACATCCGGGCGCTGTGCCCTGGAGTCCTCCCGGTGGCGCCGGCTTGAGCAGCGCCGTCAGACCGTTCACCCGCACGGGACGATACCTCGCTGAGTCGTGGCGCGAATATCTTGGCCAGGCCCCCGACGAGCTTCCGATCGCGCGACCCACCCTCGCCCTGGCGGCGCAGGCGTTTCGCGACGAAGTCGTCCTTGCGGGCCTCAAGGCGCGGCGCCCGGTCAGCCGCCCCGAGAAGTTCGAACGCATCACCAGCGAGGTGGTCACGGGCCTGAAGTTCTACGGCGACCGGGGATGGCTCGATCATCCCAAGAGATTCTTCGATGCCCCGCCGCCGCTTTCGAGCGCCACGGTGCGAAAGGTAAAGCGCGGCAGGCGTTCCCTCTATCGTATGTCCTTCGACAGCGGATACCTGCCTCGGCCGGGTGAACCCGGTGCGCAGCGGTGGATGGGCTACACCGCAAACAACCGTGAGTACGCCCTGCTCCTCCGCCACCCACAACCACGGCCCTGGCTGGTGTGCGTGCACGGAACGGAAATGGGCCGAGCCGCTTTGGATCTCGCCCTGTTCCGCGCGTGGCGGTTACACGAAGATCTCGGGTTGAACGTCGTCATGCCCGTCCTTCCGATGCACGGCCCCCGGGCCCGGGGCCTGCCGAAGGGAGCCGTGTTTCCGGGAGAGGACGTCCTCGACGACGTGCATGCGACCGCTCAGGCGGTGTGGGACATCCGGCGGTTGTTGTCGTGGATACGCCGGGAAGAGCCGGAATCCCAGATCGGGTTGAACGGTCTGTCGCTGGGCGGCTACATCACCGCATTGGTCGCCAGCCTCGAGACCGGACTGACCTGCGCGATCCTCGGTGTCCCGGTCGCAGACCTGGTCGGGCTGCTCAGTCGGCACTCCGGGCTTGGACCCGACGATCCCCGCCGTCAGACGATCGAACTCGCCGAACCCATCGGGCGGATGACCTCGCCCCTGTCCCTCGCTCCGCTCGTGCCCATGCGGGGCCGCTTCATCTACGCCGGCGTCGCCGATCAGGTGGTGCATCCACGCGAGCAGGTGGTGCGCCTCTGGGAGCACTGGGGCAAACCCGAAATCGTCTGGTACCGCGGCGGTCACACCGGCTTCTTCCGCGCGCGACCGGTACAGCGGTTCGTCGAGGCGGCGTTGCAGCAGTCGGGCCTGCTCAATGGGGCCGTGACCGAACGCGATCGCCCGGCGTAGTCGCGGGAGGTCGAAAATGAATCCGCTTGATCCGCTGGACGCGGCGATGATGACCGCGGAGTGGGTGTCCAACCCGATGCACGTCGGCGCCGTGCTGATCCTGTCCCCACCTGGCGACGCCGGGCCCGACTATGTCGATGATCTGCATCAGAAGACGCTCGCCGGGAACGATTCGATCGATCCACGGCTGTGCCGGTACCCGCATCGCGGTGTGGACACCGGCGGCATGTGGGTTTGGCGGCAGATGGATCCCGTTGATGTGAGCCGACATTGCCAGCGTCGCACGGTTTCCGGGGACGGGTTCTGGCGGCTGATCGCAGAGCTGGACGCGCTGCGGCTCGACTGGAGCCGGCCGATGTGGATGTCGTATCTGATCGACGGCCTCGGCGGGGGCCGCTTCGCCTTCTACATCAAGGTGCATCACACCGTGACCGACGGGGTGGCGGGTTTCCAGATGATCACCGACGCGCTGACCAGTGATCCGAATCGCCGTTCGATGCCACCGTTTTACGCCGACTACCGTCGTGAGCCCGCGCCCCCGGCTTCCGCCGGACTGGTGTCCCGTCTGGTCGCACCGCTGCGATCGCTGACCGGCGCGGCGGCCTCGGGCGCGGGGCTGATCGGGCGGGTGGCCAGCGGCGAAATCACGACCGTGTTCGACGCCCTGGTCGGGCACACCACGGTGCTGCCCCTCGGGGCACCCTACACCCGGTTCAACGGCCGCCCGGGCGCCGAGCGCGCGGTTGCCGCGAGCAGCTGGGCGAAGGATCGCATTCAAGCCGTGCGGCAGGCGGCCGGCGTGACCGTCAACGATGTGCTCACCGCGATGGCGGCCGGCGTGGTGCGGCGCTGGTTGCTTGATCGCGGCGAACTACCCAAGCGGTCACTGGTGGCGGCGTGCCCCATCACCGTGCGCGACCACGAGCACGAAGCACCAAATGATCAGCATGGCAACAGGTTCGGACTTTGGATGTGCCCGTTGGGCACCGACCTGGATGACCCGATGGCCCGACTGAATGCGATCCATCGATCGATGTCGGAGGGAAAGCGCTGGGTGGCCAAACGGGGAGCGGCGGCATCACTGCTGACGAACGCCGGAAGCATCGCCGCTACGGCAATCGGCCCCCTGCTGCCGTTCACGCCGAAAATCAGGACCGGATACAACCTGCCGATTTCGCACGTTCGCGGCCCGGTGTCCGAAATGTACTGGAACGGCGCCCGTATCGAGGAGATGTATCCGGTGTCGACGGTCTACGACGGCCACGCACTCAACATCACCACGTGCTCATACGCCGATCGGATCGGATTCGGCTATGCCGCAGGCCGCGACGTGGTGCCCGATATCGAGACGCTGATACCGCGGACCGAACAGTGCCTGGCCGAGCTCGAAGCGGCTGTGGGCGTTGCCAACTGAGCGGCGCCGTCACCAGCAGTTGAGGCGACTACCGCCGCGCCAGCTGCGAGGCCCGGCCCACATGGCCGAGGATGCGTTCCAAAACGGTATTGGACAGGTCGCCGTCGTCGGCGACGCGAGAGAGGCCGCGGCGTCTCAGGAATGTGTCGAGCCGTCGGTCGGGGGACCAGTCGGCATAAATCGGGCCGAGATAGTGTGACTGCAGAAATTCCCAGGCCAGGGCGTCCACGTCAGCGTCGGTCAACAACATCGGTGGGGTACCACCCATAGCCGTCATGCTCCTTTGTTCGCCCCGCAACCGCATCAGCCAAGTTACGTCAGACGACGCCGTTATTACGTCACGCGTAGATTGCGGATGGGGCCCAAAGTCATCACCGGAGTAGGTGCCGGCCACGGCCGTACCGGGCCGCGTTCGGCGGCGACCGCCGGGGAGGTAGGTGCGGGTTCGACCGTGTCGAGGCGGGCCGGTTGGCCGCGCGCGGGGTCCAACGACCCTTGTGGTGACCACGCCGTCGCCCTACGGTCGGGCAGGGGCGGCAGTCGAACCGCCTCGCCTCAACAACTTTGGAGGTTTGAGGTGCGCGAAGCGATCCCATTGGGGCGAATCGCCGGCTTTCCGGTGAACGTCCACTGGAGCGTGCTGGTCATTTTGTGGTTGTTCACCTGGAGCCTGGCAAGCACGCTGCCCGGCAGCGTCAAGGGATATTCGCCCGTCGCCTACTGGGCGGCCGGAGCGTGCGGCGCGCTGGTGTTGTTGGCATCGCTGGTGGCGCACGAGCTCGCACATGCCGTCGTCGCCCGCCGCGCCGGGGTGGCCGTGGGGAGTGTGACGCTGTGGCTTTTCGGCGGTGTGACCACCCTCGGCGGCGAGGCGAAGACACCCAAGGCGGCCTTCCGCATCGCGATAGCGGGTCCGGCCACCAGCCTCGCGCTGGCGGTCATCTTCGCCGGCCTGGTTGGCGCCCTGCCGATCGTGGGCGCCGCCCCCATCGTGGTCGGCGTCGCTTCCTGGTTGGCCGTGATCAACCTCCTGCTGGGCCTGTTCAATCTGTTGCCCGGTGCACCTTTGGACGGTGGCCGGGTGCTGCGGGCCTTCCTGTGGCGCCGCCACGGGGACAGCGTGCGCGCCAGCATCGGCGCGGCTCACGCGGGACGGCTGGTCGCCTTCATTCTCATCGGGTTGGGATTGGCCGAATTCTTGTTGGGCGGCCTGGTGGGCGGCGTCTGGCTGGCCTTCATCGGCTGGTTCATCTTCGCCGCCAGTCGCGAAGAGGAGACGCGGATATCGACCCAGCAGATGTTTTCCGGGGTACGCGTCGCCGACGCGATGACTGCCCGGCCGCATACCGCTCCCGGATGGATCACCGTGGACGATTTCGTGCAGCGCTATGTGCTCGGCGACCGTCACTCGGCGTATCCGGTCGTCGACCGGAGCGGGTCGATTTCGGGTCTGGTCACGTTGCGGCAGTTGCGGGATGTCGCGCCCGAGCGGCGCGCCACCACCGCCGTCGGTGAGATCGCGCAACCCCTGCACGAGGTGCCCTCCGGCGCGCCGCAGGAACCGCTGACCGCCCTGCTGGAGCGGATGGCACCAGCCGGTCCCCGTAGTCGTGCCCTGGTGTTCGAGGGGAGCCAGGTCGTCGGCATCGTGACGCCCACCGATGTGGCGCGGCTCATCGAGGTTTACCGGCTCGCCCACCCACCCGATGCGAAACCGGCTTCGGCTCAAGGCATTTAGGCTAAGTCGATTGATGTCAGGGTTTGTGGGCGATGATGGCGACGGCGGCCAGTTGCCTGCGATGCCGGCGGAACGTGCGGCGCATCGTGAGGACGCGCCTGCGGGCGTCCCGATGGACAAGCACGTTCCTGGCGAATCGCAGCGCCCCGAGCAGCCCTTCGTCCGCGACCAGTCGGCGCGGTTGCAGCAGGGCCATCGGCGCGGTCACGACGTGGTCGACCACCAGTCCGTGATCGGCCAGCAGCCGCGACCACTCCGCGACCGTCAGCGGACGCGCGTTCACCTTGATCGCCCGGGCCAGCGATTGCCGGATGTCGGTGCTGACCTCCTCCGACACCGTGTCCGGCGTGAGGGCCAGTTCATGGATCGCATAGCGGCCGCGTGGCCGCAGCACTCGCGACGCCTCGCCCACGATGGCGTGTTTGGTCGCATCGCCCTGCATGGTCAGCATCGCCTCCCCGATGACGACGTCGGCGCTGGCGTCCGGTAGCCCGGTGGCCGCCGCGTCGGCGACCCGGACGGCGGGGTTCTCGACGCCCAGTTCGGTGAGCACGCCGCGGACCACGCCGGCCGCGTCGGGGTCACCCTCGGCGCCGACGTACGACCGCGGGCGGCGGGCCAGGATCTCGGTGGCGGTGCGGCCCAGGCCCGGGGCCAGCTCGACCACATCGGCGTCGGCCAGCTCGGCGCGGGCCAGCAGCGTGCGGGTGAGCTCGACGCCGCCGGGGCGAAGAACACGTTTGCCGAGCCTGGCCAGCAGCCAGTGACCCGCCACGGCGTCGTCGGCTCGACCGGCGGCGGGCAGGGGAGGCCGCGAACCGGCCCGCGACTTGATCAACAGACTGCCTGCCGCGCAGGGTTTTTCCGGGATTTCACGACCAGTTCCCCCAAGCCCTCATTTTTACAAGTAATGTTGTGTAAACTCTACCGCATGACGTACGTGATCGGGAAGCCATGCATCGACGTGCTGGACCGTGCTTGTGTCGACGAGTGCCCCGTCGACTGCATCTACGAGGGCGGCCGGGCGCTCTACATCCACCCCGACGAATGCGTGGACTGCGGTGCATGCGAGCCGGTGTGCCCGGTCGAAGCCATCTACTACGAAGACGACCTACCCGCGGATCTCAAACCGCACCTGGCCGACAATGAGGCGTTCTTCGCTGAAACGCTGCCGGGCCGCGACACCCCCTTGGGATCCCCGGGTGGGGCGGCCAAGATGGGCCCGCTCGGTGTAGACACGCCGTTGGTGGCAGCTCAGCCGAGGGCCGACCAAGCGGAAGGAGCGTGAGGGTCCCGTGAAGTTGCCGCCCACGTCGATCGGGGAATCGGCCAGCCGCCGGCGCGAGGTGCTGCGGGTGCTACGGACGTCGCCCGATCCCATGAGCATCGCCGCGATCGCCGACGTGCTGAGCGTGCACCCCAATACCGTCCGCTTCCACCTCGACAGCCTGGTCGGCGACGGGCAAGTGGAGCATGTCGAGCTGGACCGCAAGGGGCCGGGCCGGCCACCGCTGATGTTCCGCGCGGTTCGGCAGATGGACCGCGGCGGCACACGGCACTATCGCCTCCTCGCCGAGATCTTGGCCGTGGCGTTCGCCGGGGAGCGGGATGCCGGCGCGAAGGCGTTGGCCGCGGGCCGGGCCTGGGGGCGCAAGCTGGATTCCAGCCTGGAAGCGGTGCCCGCCGACCCCGCCACCGCCGACGACGCCATCGACCACTTGGTCAACATGCTCGACGAACTCGGCTTCGCGCCCGAGCGCCGGGCGGCCGGCGGGGAGCAACAGGTCGGCCTGCGGCACTGCCCGTTCCTGGAATTGGCGGAAAACCGGACGGCCGTCGTCTGCCCGGTGCACCTCGGCCTCATGCAAGGCGCCATGGAGGCCTGGGGGGCGCCGGTCTCGGTGGACCGGCTCGACGCGTTCGTCGAGCCGGATCTGTGCGTGGCGCACCTGGCGCCACAGAAAGCGGCCAAGTGAGTGCCGGACCGGCGATCGCCGTCGCGCTCACCTTCGTGTGGCTCGGCATGGTGCTGGCCATCTCGTTTCTGGAAGCCCCACTGAAGTTCCGCGCGCCCAACGTGACGTTGCAGATCGGGCTCGGCATCGGACGCCTGGTGTTTCGTGCCCTCAATACCGTCGAGGTCGGCTTCGCCCTGGTCGTCGCCGCGATCGTGGTCGCCGGCCCGACACCGGCGCGCGTCGCCGTGGCGATTTTCGTCGCCGTCGGCGCGCTGGGGTTGCAGCTGATCGCGGTGCGCCCCCGATTGACGCGCCGATCCGACAGCGTGCTCGCCGGAGCCGACGGGCCGCGCTCGAAAGCCCATTACGTGTACGTGGGCTTCGAGGTGGTCAAGGTAATCGCGCTAGTCGTGGCGGGGATACTGCTACTGACGGCCTGATCGCGTCCGTTCAACCGCAAAGGACTCAGCTATGGAATCGATCTCGTTGACCAACCTCGCATCCGAAAAGTTGGCCGAGGCCAAGGAATCGCACAGCGGGCGGGCCGCCCACACCATCCACGGTGGCCACACCCACGAACTTCGGCAGACCGTGCTGGCTTTGCTTGCCGGCCATGAACTTTCCGAACACGACAGCCCCGGCGAGTCGACGCTGCAGGTGCTGCAGGGCCACGTCCGCCTGACCACCGGCGGTGACGCCTGGGACGGGAAAACCGGCGACTATGTCGCGATTCCGCCCGAACGGCACGCCCTGCTTGCGGTCGAGGATTCGGTGGTCATGCTGACCGTGCTCAAGACCATTCCCTCGGCTCACTAGCCGGATGCTTTCCACCCACTGGTCAAGGGAATTCGGGCTTCGGGTACCGATCGTCAACGCGCCGATGGGCGGGGTCGCCGGTGGTCGGCTGGCCGCGGCGGTCACCGCCGCCGGCGGTCTGGGCATGGTCGGCATGGGCAGCGTCGCGACCAGGGAAGCGCTCCGAACCCAGCTGCAGCACGTGCGGGGAAAGTTCGGCATCGGCCTGGTCGATTGGGTGATGCGCACCGAGGCGGGCCTGCTCGAGGATGCCCTGGCCGCGGGGCCGGCCCTGCTGTCGGTCAGTTTCGGGACCGACTGGTCGTGGGTCGCCAGGGCGCACGACGCCGGGATCCCCGCCGCTACACAGGTCTACGACAGCATCGGGGCTCGCCAGGCGGCCGATGCCGGCGTCGACATCCTGGTCGCCCGGGGTTCCGAGGGGGGCGGGCACGGTGAGACGAAGCTCGCGACGCTGCCGCTGCTCGACACCGTGTTGGACGCCGTCTCGGTGCCCGTCCTCGCCGGTGGCGGTGTCGCGTCGGCGCGCAGCCTGGCCGCCGTGCTGGCGGCAGGCGCGAGTGGGGTGTGGGTGGGCACCCGCCTGGCCGCATGCCCGGAGGCACTCTCCGGCGACGGCAGCCGCCGCGCGTTGATCGCGGCCCGCGCCACCGACACCGCGGTCACCCGGGCCTTCGACGTCGCCCAGGCGCGGCCGTGGCCCGCGCGGTTCCCGTCGCGGGTACTGACGAACGACTTCGTCGAGCGCTGGACGGGCAAGGAGGACGCGCTCGACCCGCAGGCCTGCGACGAGCTGGTGGCCTCCATCGCCGCCGACGACCGCCGGGTGGCCCCGGTCGACGCGGGTCAGGGCGTGGGCATGATCCGCGACGACGCGTCGGTGGCCGAGGTGATCGACGAAATGTGTTCGGGCGCAGAGCGTTTGCTGGCGGCCTGGGGTTCCTAGCACCCGCCTATGCCTGGGCCGGGGTGAGCACGACGCAACAGCGATCCGGCCCGGGGCATAGCCGGGCCTCGGGCCCGTGCGGCCCCAGGGCCTCGGCCACGCCGGAAATGAGGGCGTGGTTCATGTTGCAGGCCAGCTCGGTCTGCACCTGGGCGAGCGCGTGGAATGGGCAGTTGGCGAGTTCGATCCCGCGACCGACGGCGTGGGGTTCGTAGCCGTATCTGCGCAAGACCTTGAGGGCCAGCTTGAGCCCCGCCGCCGCGCCGGCGGGCCGGCGCGGGGTGGCGCCGATGCTCCGTCCGTAATCATGCGCGACCTCGTTGAGGACCTCGACAACGGGCCGACCGGTGGCGGACGACTCCGCGATGGCTGTCGCCATCAGCCGTCCCGCCAGTTCGTATTCGCGCTGGGGGAGGCTGACCGCGATGTCGCGGCCCACCCGGCGATACAGCTTGGACGTGCGTCCCGCGCCCGGCCCGGATCGGCCCGTCAAACGCGCGTAGTCGCATTCCAACAGGCCCTCGGCGGTCAGCCGATCCAGGTGAAACTTGGCCTGGTGGTGCGCAATCCCGATGGCGTCGGCCGCCTGGTCACGGCTGACCGGTGCCGCCTGGGCGCACACGAACCGATAGAGCTCGCGGCGCACCGGGTCGGCGAGCGCCCCGATGCCGGCGGCGTCGCGCTGCAGGGAGTCGTCGTCCACGATCACCATTTCTAACAGATAAAACTCTTGACGCTACAGTGTACAGATTCTAACGTATTAATTACTTTCCGTTAGAAGGAGGCGACCATGAGTATCACCCACCCGGGCCCCGGCCTCGCGGCCCAGTTGAGGGATCCGGCGCTATCGGCGTACTACGCCCTTCGCACCGTTTTCACCATCGCGCCCATACTCTTCGGGCTGGACAAGTTCTTCAATGTGCTGATCCAGCCGCATCACTGGAGCATGTATCTGGCCGGTTGGATCGACGATCTGGTGCCCGGTACCGCCGATCAATGCATGTATCTGGTGGGCGTGATCGAGATCGTGGCCGGTGTACTGGTCGCCGTCGCTCCGCGATTCGGCGCGTGGGTGGTCGCGGCGTGGCTCGCCGGAATCATTATCGACCTCATCACCGGGCCGGGTTTCTACGATGTGGCATTGCGCGACTTCGGGTTGCTGGTCGGCGCCGTCGCGCTCGGCCGCCTGGCGCAGGGCGTACACAGCGGCAGCATCGCGCGCCGGTAGCCGGCCGGATCAGACCCCGCGCAGATAGCGTTTGGCGATGACGCGCTGGGCCACCGCCACCACCGGCCTGGCGGCCTTGCTCCACCAGGTCGCCGGCCGCGAGAACGCCGTCACCTCCGCGAACACCGCGGAGGTGACGGGGTCATGCCGGACGACGAAGCGTTCCTCGCCGGACTCCGGATGTCCCGGCAGGGTGCCGTAGGCGAATCCGCGTACGTCGGGTTCGTCGATGACATACACCACGCGGCACGGCGCGGGCAGAAAACCCATGTGCACCACCACAACTGTGTCGACCTCCGCGACCTCGGAGCCGGCCCGCACCCGCAGGCCGGCCCCGCGCTGCATGCCCCAGCGCATGACCGCGTCGGCGGCCCGCTCGAAGCGCTGGCGACCCGTGCCGATCTGGGTCTCCACGTGCAGGTGGCCGTATCCCGCGGGCAGCGTGCCGGATGCGGTCGCCCCCACCTCGGGGTACGTCAACGGGAGTTCCTCGAGGGCTCCTAGGTCCACCCGCTCAGCTTGCCACGCCGAGATGCCCGGCGACATTTCCGGCGTACGGTCGTAAAAGTGACCGCACAAAACTCGAAAACTGTTGCAGAAGCGTCCGGAACATTCACGCTCGGCGGCGACCTGACCATCAACCGACTCGGCTTCGGCGCCATGCGCCTGACGGGGAAGGGTGTGTGGGGCCCGCCCGCCGACCGCGGCGAGGCCGTCAGAGTGTTGCGGCGCGCCGTCGAACTCGGCGTGAACTTCATCGACACCGCAGACTCCTACGGCCCCTACATCGCCGAAGACATCATTCGCGAGGCGCTGCACCCCTACGACGGGTTGGTCATCGCCACCAAGGCGGGGCTGCTGCGCACCGGGCCGGACATCTGGATACCGCTGGGCAACCCGAGCTATCTGCGCCAGGAATGCGAGATGAGCCTGCGCCGCCTCGGCGTTGACACCATCGACCTGTTCCAGCTGCACCGAGTCGACCGCGACTTCCCGCTGGCCGATCAGGTCGGCGAGCTGCTCACGCTGAAAAACGAAGGCAAGATCCGCCACATCGGCCTGTCCGAGGTCAACGTCGATCAGCTCACCGAGGCCCAGCGGACCACCGAGATCGTTTCGGTGCAGAACATGTACAACCTGTCCGCCCGTGGCGCCGAGCCGCTGCTGGACGCCGCGACCAGCCAGGGCATCGGCTTCATTCCGTGGTTCCCGCTGGCCGCCGGGCCGTTGGCCGCGGCGGACGGCCCGCTGCAGCGCATCGCCGCCGAGCATGACGCGAGCCCTTCGCAACTGGCGCTGGCCTGGTTGCTGAAACGGTCGCCGGTGATGTTGCCGATCCCGGGCACATCGAAGGTGGCGCACCTGGAGGAAAACGTCGCCGCCGCCCAGATCACCCTGAGCGACGAAGAGTTCGAAACCCTGTCGGCGGCCGGCGCGCAACAGACCGTGTGACCGCCCCGCGCCGCGCGTCCTCCGGCCCAATACGGTGTGGTGGTGGCGGAACATCAGCGGCATCAGGGCGGTGGGTTCAACCCGCCGGAGCCGACGACCAAGGGCGGTCCCGACTACGGCAGGTTCATCGACGCCGTGCGCACGCTGCAGGATCACGCCCGTGCCGTGGACGCGCCCGACGCGGTGATCACTGAGGCAGCCGACCTGCTGGACAAGGTGTCGGTGCTGCTGGCCCCGTTCGACGCCGACGAATGGCAGTCCCCGTCCGGCCGTCGGATGGACCTGCCGATGCGGGGCAACATCCTGACCGTGCCCATGTCGGCCCGCAAGACCGACAACGGCCGCATTCAGGGCTCGGCCCGCTTCGCCCGGTTTCACCTGGGCCGCAACGGCGCCGTGCACGGCGGGTGCCTGGGGATGCTGTTCGACAGCGTGCTCGGGTTGACGTCCTCGGTGCTCACCGGGGGGCCCTACCAGCGCACCGCCTACCTGAAGATCGACTACCGCCACATCGTGCCGATCGAAAAGGAGCTGCAGTTCGACGCCGGCATCGACCGGGTGGACGGGCGCAAGATCTTCGTGTCCGGCCGGTTGACCGACGGCGAGGAGGTGCTGACCGAAGCCGACGCCCTGTTCGTTCGGCTCAAGCCCGGTCAGCCCTGAGGGCGCTCGGCCAGGACGTGCGAGAGCGCCCCTGGCCCTCAATGCTTTGGGTTCTTCGATGTGCGCCCCGATAGCATTGCAACGATCAATCAGGATCGATCGCCCCCATCCAAACCTTGGAGACCAAACCGATGAGCGCCGCCCAGCCCACCCCAGCAGCCCGGATCCGGGTTCCTGCCGGGACCACCGTCGCCGCCGCGGTCGGCGAGGCCGGGTTGCCGCGCCGGGGCGCCCCGGACGCGATCGTGGTGGTGCGGGACCCCGACGGCAAACTGCGTGACCTGAGTTGGGTGCCCGAGGCCGACGTCGAGGTGGTCCCGGTGGCGGCCGACACCGACGACGGGCGCAGCGTCATCCGGCATTCGGCCGCGCACGTGTTGGCCCAGGCCGTCCAGGACTTGTTCCCCGGGGCGAAGCTCGGGATCGGGCCGCCCATCACCGACGGCTTCTACTACGACTTCGACGTGGCCGACCCGTTCACGCCCGAGGATCTGGCGGCGCTGGAAAAGCGGATGCGTCAGATCGTCAAAGAGGGGCAGCTGTTCTCCCGGCGCGTCTATGAGTCCAAAGAGCAGGCCCGCTCGGAGTTGGCGAAGGAGCCCTACAAGCTCGAACTTGTCGACGACAAGTCCGGCGACCCCGACATCATGGAGGTCGGCGGTGACGAGCTCACCGCCTACGACAACCTCAATCCCCGCAGCCGGCAACGGGTTTGGGGCGACCTGTGCCGCGGGCCGCACATCCCGACCACCAAGCACATCCCGGCGTTCAAGCTGACCCGAAGCTCCGCCGCCTATTGGCGGGGCGACCAGAAAAACGCCAGCCTGCAACGCATTTACGGCACCGCGTGGGAATCGCAGGAGGCCCTCGACCGCCACCTCGAGCTGGTCGCGGAAGCCCAGCGCCGCGACCACCGCAAGCTGGGAATCGAGCTGGACCTTTTCAGCTTCCCCGACGAGATCGGTTCCGGTCTGCCGGTTTTCCACCCGAAGGGCGGCCTTGTGCGCAGGGAGCTGGAGGAGTACTCGCGGCGCAAGCACATCGAGGCCGGGTACGAATTCGTCAACACCCCGCACATCACGAAGGCGCAGCTGTTCCACACCTCGGGCCACCTGGACTGGTACGCCGACGGCATGTTCCCGCCGATGCACCTCGACGCCGAGCTGGGCGACGACGGGACGGTGCGCAAGCCCGGGCAGGACTATTACCTCAAGCCGATGAACTGCCCGATGCACACGCTGATCTTCGCCGCGCGGGGGCGGTCGTACCGCGAACTCCCGTTGCGGCTCTTCGAGTTCGGCACCGTGTACCGCTACGAGAAATCCGGCGTGGTACACGGCCTGACCCGGGCGCGCGGATTCACCATGGACGACTCGCACATCTTCTGCACTCGCGAGCAGCTGCACGACGAATTGGCGTCACTGCTGCGGTTCGTGCTCGAGCTGCTCGGCGACTACGGCCTTGAGGACTTCTATCTGGAGCTCTCCACCAGGGACCCGGAGAAGTTCGTCGGCACGGACGAAATGTGGGAACAGGCCACCAATTCCCTGGCCGAAGTGGCGGCCGAGTCGGCCCTGGAACTGGTTCCCGACCCCGGCGGCGCGGCGTTCTACGGCCCCAAGATCTCCGTGCAGGCCCGCGACGCGCTGGGCCGCAGCTGGCAGATGTCGACCATCCAGGTGGACTTCAACTTTCCGGAGCGCTTCGAGCTCGAGTACACCGCCCCGGACGGAACCCGCCAGCGGCCCGTGATGATTCACCGCGCCCTGTTCGGATCGATCGAGCGGTTCTTCGGCATCCTCACCGAGCACTACGCGGGGGCGTTCCCGGCGTGGCTGGCACCGGTTCAAGTGGTCGGTATCCCCGTCGCCGACGAGCACGTGCCTTATCTGGAAAGCGTTGCCGCGCAGCTGAAATCGCACGGCGTGCGGGTGGAGGTGGACACCAGCGACGACCGGATGGCCAAGAAGATCGTCCTTCAGACCAACCAGAAGGTGCCGTTCATGTTGCTGGCCGGGGACCGTGACGTGCAGGCCGGCGCGGTCAGCTTCCGCTTCGGTGACCGCACCCAGATCAATGGCGTGCCCCGCGACACCGCCGTCGACGCGATCGTGGCTTGGATCGCCGACCGCGAGAATGCCGTCCCCACAGCCGAACTCGTGAAGGTAACCGGCGGTGAGTAGACAGTGACCGAAGAGGAACGCGCCGACGACGCCATCCTGGACACGGGTGTCGGTCAAAGCGACCACCTTCAACGGCTGTGGACGCCCTACCGGATGACGTATCTGGCCGAAGCGCCCATGAAGCGCGACAAAGGCACGACCGAGCAGCCGTTCACCGACATCCCGCAACTGTCCGACGAGGAAGGCCTGGTGGTCGCCCGCGGCGAGCTCGTCTACGCCGTCCTCAATCTCTACCCGTACAACCCGGGCCACCTGATGGTGGTGCCATATCGGCGGGTGTCCGAGCTCGAGGACCTCACCACGGAAGAGAGCGCGGAGTTGATGGCCTTCATGCAGAAGGCGATTCGCGTCATCAAGAACGTGTCGCGGCCGCACGGCTTCAACGTCGGCCTGAATCTGGGCACGTCGGCGGGCGGGTCACTGGCCGAACACCTGCACGTGCACGTCGTGCCACGCTGGGGCGGCGACGCGAACTTCATCACCATCATCGGTGGGTCGAAAGTGATCCCGCAGTTGCTGCGCGAAACCCGCCGGTTGCTGGCCACGGAGTGGGCAAAGCAGCCATGAGTCGCTCGCGGCGGCGATGCAGAGCTTGCTGGGGAGAGCGGCGCACATGAGTAAGGTGCCGTTCCTGTCGCGGGCGGCGTTCGCGCGGCTCACCACTCCGACCGCCAGGGCGTGCCTGCGGATCGGATTGACGCCGGACGTGGTCACCATCTTGGGCACCACCGGATCGGTGGCGGGGGCCCTCACGCTCTTCCCGATGGGCAAGCTGTTCGCCGGCGGCTGCGTGGTTTCGTTCTTCGTGCTGTTCGACATGCTCGACGGCGCCATGGCCCGCGAGCGCGGGGGCGGTACCCGTTTCGGCGCCGTGCTGGACGCCACATGCGACCGCCTCAGCGACGGCGCGGTGTTCTGCGGGCTGCTGTGGTGGATCGCCTTCGGCCTGCACGACAAGCTGCTGGTGGTGGCGACCATGATCTGCCTCGTCACGTCACAGGTGATCTCCTACATCAAGGCGCGGGCGGAGGCCAGCGGGCTATGCGGCGGCGGCGGCATCATCGAGCGGCCGGAACGCCTGATCATCGTGCTGGTCGGAGCCGGCGTGTCGGACTTCCCGTTCGTCGCTTGGCCGCCCGCGCTGCCAGTGGCGATGTGGCTGCTGGCGGCGGCCAGCGTGGTCACCTGCGTGCAGCGGCTGCATACGGTGTGGACCTCGCCAGGCGCGACGGAGCGGATGCCGTGATTCCGGGATTGAGCACGGTCACCGCGCCGGGCCGGTTGGCCGGCCGCATGGTATCCGGCACCGCGAGCGACTGGGCGTACGCGGCCGGCTGGATGGCCGTGCGGGCGATGCCGGAATTCGCGGCGCGCACCACGTTCGGGACCGGAGCGCGTTATGCGGCCCGCCGCGGCGGGCCGGAGCAGCTGCGCAAGAACCTGGCCCGCGTCATCGGCGTACCGCCGGCCGAGGTGCCCGACTCGCTGATGCGGGCCTCGCTGGCCTCCTACGCACGCTACTGGCGTGAGGCGTTCCGCCTGCCGTCGATGGACCTGCCCGTGCTGGCGCGCCAGCTCGAGGAATCGGTCGTGGGGCAAGACAATCTGGATGCGGTGCTGGCCGCGGGCCGCGGCGCGGTATGCGCCTTGCCGCACAGCGGCAACTGGGACATGGCCGGGGTGTGGCTGGCGCACACGCGCGGCACCTTCACCACGGTCGCGGAGCGCCTCAAACCCGAGTCGCTGTACCGGCGTTTCATTCACTACCGCGAAACCCTCGGCTTCGAAGTGATCCCGCTGTCCGGCGGCAACCGGCCGCCCTTCGAGGTGCTGTGCGACCGGCTGCGGCAAAACCGGGTGGTGTGCCTGATGGCCGAGCGCGACCTCACCCGCAGCGGTGTCCAGGTCCAATTCTTCGGCGAACCCACCCGGATGCCGGCCGGCCCGGCCAAGCTCGCGATCGAGACCGGGGCCGACCTGTTGCCCGCGCACGTCTGGTTTGAAGACGGTGACGTTCAAGGCTGGGGCGTCTCGATACAACCGGCGCTGGATTGCACCGGCGGCGACGTCGAAACCATCACCCAGGCGCTGGCCGACGAGTTCGCCAAGAACATCGCCGCCCGCCCGGAGGACTGGCACATGCTGCAACCGCAGTGGCTGGCCGACCTGTCCACCGAAAGGCGGATCGAACTGGCCCGGCTCGAGGAACCGTGATGCGCATCGGGATGGTCTGCCCATACTCGTTCGACGTGCCGGGCGGGGTGCAGTCGCATGTCTTGCAGCTGGCCGAGGTGATGCGCCTGCGCGGGCACGAGGTGAGCGTGCTCGCGCCGGCTTCGCCGAACGCGGTGTTGCCCGACTACGTCGTCTCCGCGGGCAAGGCGGTCCCCATTCCCTATAACGGCTCGGTGGCCCGGCTGCGGTTCGGCCCGGCGACCCACCGCAAGGTCAAAAAGTGGCTCGCCGAAGGCCATTTCGACGTCCTGCACCTGCACGAGCCCAACGCGCCGAGCCTGTCGATGCTGGCGCTGAACATCGCCGCGGGGCCGATCGTCGCGACGTTTCACACGTCGACCACCAAGTCGCTGACGCTGACGGTCTTCCAGGGCATTCTGCGGCCCATGCACGAGAAGATCGTCGGCCGGATCGCGGTGTCCGATCTGGCCCGTCGCTGGCAGATGGAGGCGCTGGGTACCGACGCGGTCGAGATCCCCAACGGGGTCGACGTCGACTCGTTCGCCTCGGCGCCGCGGCTTCAGGGCTATCCACGCCCGGGCAAGACGGTGTTGTTCCTGGGCCGCTACGACGAGCCCCGCAAGGGCATGTCGGTCCTGCTCGACGCGCTGCCCGGGGTGGTCCAGCGCTTCGGGGATCTGCAACTGCTCATCGTCGGCCACGGCGACGAGGACCAATTACGTAGCCAGGCAGGGGAACTGGGGAAGCACATGCGCTTTCTGGGTCAGGTCGACGACGCCGGTAAGGCGTCGGCGATGCGCAGCGCCGACGTGTACTGCGCGCCCCACATCGGGGGCGAGAGCTTCGGCATCGTCCTGGTCGAGGCCATGGCCGCCGGCACCGCGGTGGTGGCCAGCGACCTGGACGCGTTTCGGCGCGTGCTACGCGACGGCGAAGTCGGGTGCCTGGTGCCCGTCGGCGACGGCGTCGCGCTCGCGGACGCCTTGGTTTCGGTGCTAGAAAACGATGTGCTGCGGGAACGGTATGTGGCGGCCGGCTCGGCGGCGGTCAAGCGCTACGACTGGTCGACGGTGGCCAGCCAGATCATGCGGGTGTACGAGACGATCGCCGCCTCCGGCGCCAAGGTCCAGGTGGCCAGCTGATGACATGGCTGATCGTCGCCATCGCGGTGTTCGCCGTGCTGTTGGCGGTTTTGGGCGCCTGGGCCTATCAGACGGCCAATCGGCTGGACCGGCTGCACGTCCGCTACGACCTGTCATGGCAGGCGCTCGACGGCGCGCTGGCGCGGCGCGCGGTGGTCACGCGTGCGGTCGCCATCGACGCCTACGGCGGTGCCTCGCGAGGGCAGGCGGCTGGCCGCGTTGGCCGACGCCGCCGAGGGCGCGCCGCGCCAGACGCGTGAGTCGTGCGAGAACGAGCTTTCGGCCGCGCTGGCGATCGTCGATCCGGCGGCGCTGCCGGCGGGACTGATCGCCGAGTTGGCCGACGCCGAGGCCCGGGTGGTGCTGGCCCGCCGGTTCCACAACGACGCGGTCCGAGACACCCTCGCGCTGCGCGAGCGGCCCCTGGTGCGCCTGTTCCACCTCGGCGGGACCGCCGCGCTGCCCAGCTATTTCGAGATCGTCGAACGGCCCCACGCGTTGGCCCACGGCGACCACGGCGTGCTCAACCACCGCACGTCGGCGCGCGTGGTGCTGCTCGACGACGCGGGCGCGGTGCTGCTGCTGCGCGGCTCGGATCCGGCGATCACCCGCGAGGACGCGCCGAAATGGTGGATCACCGTCGGCGGTGAGGTGGGCAAGGGGGAGCGGTTGGCCGAGGCCGCCGCCCGGGAGCTGGCCGAGGAGACCGGGTTGCGGGCCGCGCCGGCCGACATGGTGGGCCCCGTCTGGCGGCGCGACGAGGTGTTCGAGTTCAACGGCGCCCTGATCGACAGCGAAGAGTTCTACTTCGTCTACCGCACCCACCGGTTCGAGCCGTCCGCCGTGGGCCGAACCGACCTGGAACGCAGCTACATCCACGGTCACCGCTGGTGTGACGCTGCTGACATCGCCCGACTCGCCGCGGCCGGCGAGACGGTGTACCCGATGCAGCTATCCGAACTGCTCACCGACGCGGCCGCGCTGGCCCGCGGACGGGCGCCGGGCCCGCTGCAATCCATCCGCTGACTGCGCCGTCAACGCGCGTGCGGGGCCCTCACTAGACTGGGTCGACGACAGTTGAAGGAGATCAGCAGTGGATACCGCCGCTTCACCCAACGGCAGCGGACGAACCGGAACCGCGCGCGTCAAACGCGGCATGGCCGAGATGCTCAAGGGCGGCGTCATCATGGACGTCGTCACCCCGGAGCAGGCCCGCATCGCGGAGGCCGCCGGCGCCGTCGCCGTGATGGCGCTGGAACGGGTGCCCGCCGACATCCGCGCCCAGGGCGGTGTGTCGCGGATGAGCGACCCCGACATGATCGAGGGCATCATCGCCGCGGTCACCGTCCCGGTGATGGCCAAGGCGCGCATCGGTCACTTCGTCGAGGCGCAGATCCTGCAGAGCCTCGGCGTGGACTACGTCGACGAGTCCGAGGTGCTGACCCCCGCCGACTACACCCACCACATCGACAAGTGGAAGTTCACCGTGCCGTTCGTGTGTGGGGCGACCAATCTGGGCGAGGCCCTGCGGCGCATCAGCGAGGGCGCGGCGATGATCCGGTCCAAGGGCGAGGCCGGCACCGGAGACGTCTCCAACGCGACCACACACATGCGGGCGATCAGCGGCGAGATCCGCCGGCTGACCTCGATGTCGGAAGACGAATTGTATGTGGCCGCAAAGGAATTGCGGGCACCCTACGACCTGGTCGCCGAGGTGGCCCGGGCCGGCAAGCTGCCCGTCACCCTGTTCACCGCGGGCGGCATCGCCACCCCCGCCGACGCGGCGATGATGATGCAACTCGGCGCCGAGGGCGTCTTCGTAGGCTCGGGGATCTTCAAGTCCGGTGATCCCGCGCTGCGCGCCGCCGCCATCGTCAAGGCCACCACGTTCTACGACGACCCCGACGTGCTGGCCAAGGTGTCGCGCGGCCTGGGCGAGCCGATGGTGGGCATCAACGTCGAGCAGATCGCGCAGCCCCATCGGCTGGCCGAACGCGGCTGGTAAAAACAGTTCGTGGCGATCGAAGAGATCCTTGATCTCGAGCAACTCGAGGTCAACATCTACCGCGGCAGCGTCTTCAGCCCGGAGTCGGGATTCCTGCAGCGCACCTTCGGCGGGCACGTCGCCGGCCAGTCGCTGGTGTCGGCGGTGCGGACCGTCGACCCGCGCTACCAGGTGCACTCGCTGCACGGCTATTTCCTGCGGCCCGGGGACGCCAAGGAACCCACCGTCTTCATCGTCGAGCGCACCCGCGACGGCGGCTCGTTTGCCACCCGGCGCGTCAACGCCATTCAGCACGGGGAAATCATCTTCAGCATGGGGGCGTCCTTCCAGACCGACCAGGAGGGCATCCACCACCAGGACGTCATGCCCGCCGCGCCGCCACCCGACGGGCTGCCCGGCCTGGACTCGATCAAGGTGTTCGACGACGCCGGATTCAAGCAGTTCGAGGAGTGGGACGTCTGCATCGTGCCGCGCGAGCGGCTGCAGCTCTCGCCGGGCAAGGCCTCCCAACAGCAGGTGTGGTTCCGCCACCGTGACCCGCTGCCCGACGATCCGGTGCTGCACATCTGCGCGCTGGCCTACATGAGCGACCTCACGCTGCTGGGATCGGCGCAGGTCACGCATCTTGACGTGCGCCAGCACCTGCAGGTGTCATCGCTGGACCACGCGATGTGGTTCATGCGCGCATTCCGGGCCGACGAGTGGCTGCTCTACGACCAGTCGTCACCCTCGGCCAGCGGCGGTCGCGCGCTGTGCCAGGGCAAGATCTTCACCCAGTCCGGCGAGATGGTGGCGGCGGTCATGCAGGAGGGGCTGACCCGCTTCCGGCGCGGATACCAGCCCGCCAAACAGTGAGCGCGCCGCGCATCGGAGTGCTGGCGCTGCAGGGTGACACCCGCGAGCACCTGGCCGCGCTGCGCGAGGCCGGGGCCGAGTCGATGCCGGTGCGGCGCCGCGACGAGCTCGAGAAGGTCGACGGGCTGGTCATCCCCGGTGGGGAGTCCACCACCATGAGCCACCTGCTGCTCGACCTCGACCTGCTGGAGCCGTTGCGCGGGCTGCTGGCCGACGGGCTGCCCGCCTATGGCGCGTGCGCGGGCATGATCCTGCTGGCCAGCGAGATCCTTGACGCCGGCGCGGGCGGCCGGGAGGCGCTGCCGCTGCGTGCGATCGATATGACCGTGCGGCGCAACGCATTTGGACGGCAGGTCGATTCGTTCGAGGGCGACATTCCGTTCGCCGGGTTGGACGGTACGGTGCGCGCGGTGTTCATCCGCGCCCCCTGGGTCGAGCGGGCCGGTGACGACGTGCAGGCGCTGGCCGAAGCGTCGGGGCACACGGTCGCGGTGCGGCAAGGCGCGAAGCTGGCGACGGCGTTTCATCCCGAGATGACCGGCGACCGTCGCATCCACCACATGTTCGTCGACATTGTCACGGGCAACGCCTGAGAATCAGCGGCCACATCCGGGACCACCGAGCATATCCCTGGGTTCTGGTGACTGCCGGGTCCGCCGGGCCGAGCGGGGAGCGGACGGGAGGGCGACGCCGACCGTGCACGTAGACTCGTCTGGCGATCTTTCAAAGACAGAAGAGGTACGAAACACCGATGAGCGGCCATTCCAAGTGGGCCACCACGAAGCACAAGAAGGCCGTCGTCGACGCCCGCCGCGGCAAGATGTTCGCCCGGCTGATCAAGAACATCGAGGTTGCGGCCCGGGTCGGCGGCGGTGACCCCGCGGGCAACCCCACGCTCTACGACGCCATCCAGAAGGCGAAGAAGAGCTCGGTGCCCAACGACAACATCGAGAAGGCCCGCAAGCGCGGGGCCGGCGAGGAAGCCGGCGGCGCCGACTGGCAGACCATCACCTACGAGGGCTACGCGCCCAACGGGGTGGCGGTGCTGATCGAATGCCTGACCGACAACCGCAACCGTGCCGCCAGCGAGGTACGGGTGGCGATGACCCGCAACGGCGGCACGATGGCCGATCCCGGGTCGGTTGCCTACCTGTTCTCCCGCAAGGGCGTGGTCACGTGCGAAAAGAACGGCCTGACCGAGGACGACCTGTTGGCCGCGGTGCTGGACGCCGGCGCCGAGGACGTCAACGACCTCGGCGACAGCTTCGAGATCATCTCGGAGCCAACAGATCTGGTCGCCGTGCGGACCGCGCTGCAGGACGCCGGCATCGACTACGACTCGGCGGAGGCGGGGTTCCAGCCGTCGGTGACCGTTCCGCTCGACGCCGATGGCGCGCAGAAGGTGATGAAGCTGGTCGACGCCCTCGAGGACAGCGACGACGTCCAGGACGTCTACACCAACGCCGACATCCCCGACGAGATCCTGGCGCAGATCGAGGCCTGAGTAGGGCTGCTCTAGTCGTAGCCGTGCCGCATGTCCTCGACGATCCGCGGATTGTCCAGCGTCGAGGGCTCCAGCGGGCGGGGGCGCGTGTCGTCGGGAAACACCGTGGCGGCATCGAGGACGTGCTGGTTGAGGAAGCGCAGCGGGGGCGCGTTGGGCGGCACCGTGGGTGTGGGCGCGCTGTCCCCGCGACGTGCCAGCGCGAAACCCCAGTCACCGAACGTCGGCACATAGACGTGATACGGCGTGACCGCATAGCCGGCCGCGCGGATTGACGAGGCGGTGCGCCAGAACGCCGTCTGCGTCGAGAACGGGCTGCCCGCCTGCACGACCATGAGTCCGTCGGCGGCGAGCGCGTGCGCGACCAGCCCGTAGAACTCGGTCGAATAGAGCCGGCCCAGGACCGGGGTGTCGGGGTCGGGAAGGTCGACGATGATCGCGTCGAAGCCCCCGGGCGGGATGACGTCCGGGTGCGGTGAGCGCAACCAGCGCATCGCGTCATCGATCACCACCTTGACCCGCGGGCTGTCCAGCGAACCGCCGTTGGCCCCCCGCATGGTGGTGCGCGCCAGCGCGATCACCGCGGGGTCGAGTTCCACCTGCACGATCTGCCCGACCCCGGGCTGACGCAGCAACTCGCGGGCCACCAGCCCGTCGCCGCCCCCGAGGACAAGGACCGACCGTGCCCTGGCCCCGAGCGCGGGGTAGACCAGGCTTTCGGTGTACCGGTACTCGTCCCGCGTGGAGAACTGCAGCCCGCCGTCGAGGTAAAGGCGCATGTCGTTACCGCGCCGGGTGACCACGATCTCCTGGTAGGCCGAGTGCCGGTAGGCGATGATCGGGTCGGCGTAGAGCCGTTGCCTGCTCGTCGTCTCGATGTCGGCCGAACGCGCCAGAAGCGTGGCCAGCAGCGCGAGTGCCGCGGCGAGCGCGCACAGCGCCGTCACCAGTTGTCGGGTCGAAACGGCTTGGCGCAGCACGAAGATCGCCACCACGGCGGCGGCCAACAGATTGACGATGCCGGTGGCCGCGGCGCCGCGGATCATGCCCAGCTGCGGCAGCAGCAGGAAGGGCCACACCAGCCCGCCCAGCAGCGCACCGAGGTAATCGGCCGCGTTGAGGTTGGCCAGCGTCCGGCCGGTGTCGGCCGCCTGATCCGCATCGGGGGCCATGCGGCCGCGTTGCAGCATCGTCATCAGCAGCGGTACCTCGGCGCCCACCAGCCCACCGATCAGGGCCGTGCCCACTGCCAGCGTCCACATCGACTCGTCGTCGATGAATGCGAAGACCATGTACAACGCCGCCGCGGACAAGCCGCCGACGATGCTCAGCAGCACCTCGACCGCGATGAACGCGATGGCGGCGTGCGCCAGGAGCGGCTTGACCACAAGGGCGCCCACCCCGAGCGCGGCGATGTAGCCCGCGACGATCAGTGACGTCGCGACGATGCCGCCGCCATTGAGGCTCGCCGCCAACGTCAGCAGCGCGAGTTCGTAGATGATGCCGGACGCCGCGCACGCCGCGACGGCGGCCAGCAGCACGGCCCGCCAGCGCCCGGGGAGCGCCGTCGACCGCACTGACGCCTGCGGTCGGCTTTCTGTCGAGGTCACGAGATCGCGGCGGCGATCACTCCCCCCACGGCCACCAGCATGGTGGCAGTGGCGAAAGCGGCCGGATGCAGTTCCGGTTCGTCGACGTGCTCGCGGAACTTACCGGGGACCGCGATCTGCAGAATCAGCAGCGCCCCGCCCTGCAGGACGACGCCCACCAGCCCGTATACCGCCACGCCGATGAGCCCCTGTCCCAGCTGGCTGTAGCTGCTGGCGATCGCGCTGATGATGACGATGGCGAGCGCGATGTACATGGCGGAGGCGAGGACGACGGCGTTCGGGCGCTTGTCGATGAACACCAGTTGGCGCAGGTTGCCCGGCGTGAGGAGGTCCACCATCAGGAAGCCGGCGATCAGGACGACGACGCCGACCGCGAAGTACAGGACGACGGCGACGACGCCCTGGGTGATCGTGCTGAAGTTGGTGCCTCCGAAATCGATCGCGAGGTACATGGTGGTCTCCTTTGAATATTGGGGGGACTAGTGGGGTCGTTTACATCGGCCAGGGGTCACTTGGTTCCGCCGGGGCCGCCGGGGGTACCACCGGCGCCGCCCGAGGGGGAGCCGGGCGTGAATCCGGGGCCCAGGAAGATGAAGGCGCCGTGGGTGTATCCGGCGTTGAGCGCTTCCAGGCGGATGCTGCACGCGTGGTTGCCGTCGGGGCCGACCGTCACGATGTTGTTGCTGTAGCGCAGGTATTCGCTGTCGCCGTTGGCGGCACGCGCCGCGGGGGCCTGGTACTCGGCGAGCGTGTCGGCCACGTCGTCCGGGGGCCCGCTGCATTCGTAGCGCGTCCCGTTGGCGTCGTGGGCGTACTCGTGATAGTGACTCGCGATGTAGGATGCAATGTTCTTCTGCGACAAGATGATTCCGAAAACCAAGCAGACGGTGGCGGCCACCGCCAGCGCGCCGGCGATCACGAACAGGCGGGTGCGGCTCACGGATGCCACCGACTCGCCGTGTGGATCACTTCGCCGCCGGACCCAGAAAGGCTGCGCGGATACAGGTGCCAGGTCTGCCAGCGCCAGCCGGGACCGTCGGGTTCGGCGGCCAGCGCGGTCAGCGCCGCGTCGTCGCCGGGGAAAGAGCCGCCGAGCCAACCCTTTTCCCGCGCGCAGCGGTCGCGCAGGTCGCGCGCCATGCGGCGGAAGGTTGCCTCGTCGTAGGTGTCGGCGCGGGATTCCAGGGAGTAGCCGGGCGCGGCCGAGCGCTTCGGCAGGTCGACCCCGAGGCCGCGTGCCGTGCAGGAGACCTCTTCGGAGAACCGGCCCGCGGCGTGTTCGACCGTGACGACGTGCGATGCGCCGAGGACCCCCAGCAGCAGGGCACCGCCGTCGGGGTGGTGCAGGAGGCAGGTCGCCAGTGGTGGCGGTGCGGGCGCGTTGAGCACGAGTCCAAGCTTCTGCCCGGACACGTCCGAAGGAGCTACGACGAGTTGGTGAAGCGGCACCGACGCGCGCCTAGGAGGAGGACGAGGAAGCGGGGGAGGGCGGGGGTGCCGGATACACGGTCAGCTCGCCGGTCAGCACGGGCTTGCCGGTCGAAAGCTCCCACGGCATGCCCGGCGCCCAGCGCTCGAAGGAGAGCAGCACGGACTCGTCGGAGTTGGTGCAGTCGACGAACTCCATCTCCCCGCCTGCCGGCAGGCCCGTGGTGCCCTCGGTGGTGAACGAGGCGCGACCGCGTTCGGACTCGTGAAACGTCACCCCGTCGACGACGTACTGGTCGCCCGGCTGCATCCTGAGGTCCTTGCGGCTGACCCACATCGCCAGCTCGAGGCGCCCGTCGTCCTCCTCGACGCTGAACCAGATCGGCTGGTCGCCGCCCTCGAGTAGGTGCTCCCACCACACGAACGGGCCCTCGCGGTAGGTCACCGACCCGCGCACCACATAGTCGACGCCGCCGTAGCTGACGATGGCGCCCGGGCCGAGTTGCCGCGGGCCGAATTCCGGCATCGCGTTGAACGAGAGGGGATCCTGGCGTCCGCGTGGGGGGCCCGACTGCCTGGGACGCCGCAAAGCAATGACGAGCACCACGATCGACGCGATGAACAGCACGATCGCGATGACGACCAGCAGTGAGCCCACGCCTACCCTCCGTTGCCACCTTGCTTGAGCGAACGTCGGCTAAAGCTAACAGCTTTTCCGCGCCTTCGGCTTGCTCTAACGTCCCGACCGGGAATTGGCGGCGCCGCCGCGTGTCCTCCGCGAACCGGTCGGTCCCGGCCGCTAGGGTATCGAACAGCTGTTCTACAGGTGGGAGCGGGCAATGCGGGTGATGGGCGTCGACCCCGGACTGACCCGATGCGGACTGTCGGTCGTGGAAAGTGGGCGCGGGCGAAACGTGGTCGCGCTGGACGTCGACGTGGTGCGGACCCCCTCGGATGCGCCGCTGGCCAAACGGTTGCTGGCCATCAGCGATGCCGTCGAGCATTGGCTGGCCACCCACCAACCTGACGTCGTGGCCATCGAGCGAGTGTTCTCCCAGCTGAATATGTCCACGGTGATGGGCACCGCGCAAGCCGGCGGGGTGGTCGCGCTGGCGGCGGCCAGGCGCGGCATCGACGTGCACTTCCATACCCCGAGCGAGGTCAAGGCCGCGGTGACCGGCAACGGCGCCGCGGATAAGGCTCAGGTCACCGCGATGGTCACCAGAATCCTTGCACTGCAGGCTAAACCGACACCGGCCGACGCCGCCGACGCGCTGGCGTTGGCGATCTGCCATTGCTGGAGGGCGCCGATGATTGCCCGGATGGCCGCGGCCGAAGCGCTGGCCGCTCAACAGCGGCACGCGTATCTGGCCAAGCTGAAGGCCGCGCGATGATCGCCTCGGTGCGCGGCGAGGTGATCGAGGTGGCGCTTGATCACGCGGTGATCGAGGCCGCCGGCGTCGGCTACCGGGTGAACGCGACGCCGTCGACGCTGGCGACGCTGCGCACCGGGACCGAGGCTCGGCTGATCATCGCGATGGTGGTCCGCGAGGATTCGATGACGCTGTACGGGTTCCCCGACTCCGATACCCGCGACCTGTTCCTGACGCTGCTGACGGTGTCGGGGGTCGGTCCCCGGCTGGCGATGGCGACGCTCGCGGTACACGATGCCCCCGCGTTGCGGACGGTGCTGCACGACAGCGATGTCGCCGCGCTGACCCGGGTCCCGGGGATCGGCAAACGCGGCGCCGAACGGATGGTGCTCGAACTGCGGGACAAGGTCGGTGCCGGTGCGGCGGGCTCACCGGGCGGCACATCAGTGGTGAACGGGCACGCGGTGCGGGGGCCGGTGGTGGAGGCCCTGGTCAGCCTGGGCTTCGCCGTCAAGCAGTCCGAAGAGGCCACCGACAGGGTGCTGGCCACCGAACAGGACGCGACGACGTCCGGCGCCCTGCGCGCCGCCCTGTCGCTGCTGGGTAAGTCCCGATGACCCGCGCCGGCGACGATGCAGTGCGAGTGCTGCCCGCCTGCGGGGGAGAACGGCGCAAATGACCGACGACTTCGCCGACCGCGAGCTGTCCCCGGTGCTGGCCGTGGGGGAGGGCGACATCGACGTCAGCCTGCGGCCGCGTTCGTTGCGGGAATTCATCGGCCAGCCGCGGGTGCGCGAACAGCTCCAGCTGGTGCTCGAGGGGGCCAAGAACCGCGGCAGCACACCGGATCACATCCTGCTGTCGGGTCCGCCGGGGCTGGGCAAGACGTCACTGGCCATGATCATCGCCGGCGAGCTCGGGTCGTCGTTGCGGGTGACGTCCGGTCCCGCGCTAGAGCGCGCCGGTGACCTCGCCGCCATGCTGTCCAACCTGGTCGAACACGACGTGCTGTTCATCGACGAGATTCACCGCATCGCCCGGCCCGCCGAGGAAATGCTGTACCTGGCGATGGAGGACTTCCGGGTCGACGTGGTGGTCGGCAAGGGGCCCGGGGCGACGTCCATACCGCTGGAGGTGGCGCCCTTCACGCTGGTCGGCGCCACCACCAGGTCCGGCGCGCTGACCGGCCCGCTGCGGGATCGGTTCGGCTTCACCGCGCACATGGACTTCTACGAGCCCGCGGAGCTGGAGCGGGTGCTGGCCCGCTCCGCCGGCATCCTGGGTATCGAGCTGGGCGCCGAGGCGGCCGAGGAGATCGCCCGGCGCTCGCGCGGGACGCCGCGCATCGCCAACCGGCTGTTGCGCAGGGTCCGGGACTTCGCGGAGGTGCGCGCCGACGGGGTGATCACGCGGGACGTGGCCAAATCCGCGCTGGCGGTCTACGACGTCGACGAGCTCGGCCTGGACCGGCTGGACCGGGCGGTGCTCTCGGCGCTGACCCGCAGCTTCGGCGGCGGGCCCGTCGGAGTTTCGACGCTGGCCGTGGCCGTGGGCGAAGAGGCGGCCACCGTCGAGGAGGTGTGCGAGCCTTTCCTGGTCCGCGCCGGGATGGTCGCGCGCACTCCGCGCGGCCGGGTCGCCACCGCACAGGCGTGGACGCACCTGGGCATGAGTCCGCCGCCGGGGGCGGCGGGGCTAGGGCAGGCCGGCCTGTTCGACTAGCGGGTCGCCGCCATCAGGCAGTTTGCCTGCCTCATCGGGGGCTTGGCCATTTGCGGCCAAATCGTGACCTTTCCGCGCAGCCATGCGGGAAATGCTTGCTGACCCGGCTTCGGCCTGCTCAGACCGCCCAACGCCCCAGCCCGAGGGTCGCAGCAAACTACTGGCGCGGCCCCGCCGCCGGTTATACGTCGGCGCCGTCGGGTAACCAGCCTCACAGCAGCAATACCTGTTGAAGGAGATTCTGATGAGGACCACGCGCTACGACTATGAACGCCCTCGCGCGCTGTACATGCCGCGTACCCGCGGCGCGCTGACCGGGCTACTCCTGATTCTGTTGGGTGCCTGGGGCGCGTTGGTGCCGTTCTTCGGACCCAACATCGATTGGGCTTACCTGGCTGACCCGGCATGGACGTGGAGCACGACCAAAGGCTGGTTGGAGGTGCTGCCCGGGGCCGCTGCGGCGGTGGGCGGCCTGCTGGTGCTCTTATCCGGGAATCGCGCCACCGCGGTGTTCGGCGGTTGGCTGGCGGTCGCCGGCGGCGCCTGGTTCGTGGTCGGCCGCGCGTTCGCGTCGACGTTGGGTATCGGGGACGTCGGCCAACCGGTGGCGTCGACGGACCTGAAACGAGCCCTGCTCGAGATCACCTACTTCACCGGTCTAGGTGCCCTCATAGTGTTCCTCGGCGGGGCCGCCGTTGCGCGGCTGGCCGTTCGGCATGCGCGAGACGTAACGCCGGCGCAACCGGCGGCAGTGCCAGGGGATGCCGTGCCGGCGGGTGAAGCCGCCATGTACGACGAGCCTCGCGGCCCGGCGCGGGCGCGGACGGACCGAATGGAAGCCGAGCCGGAGGCCGGCGGGCGCGCCGGACGTGGCTTATTCGGTCGCCGCGGCGGCGGCGGCCTGTTCCACCGGCACCACCACGCCGGTGCTTAGGCGGTAACCAGTTAAGGCGGGAGGCGCCGGTAGCCCGTGGCTACCGGCGCCCTTTGGCGTCAGGGCGGTCCGGGCAAAACAGCAGGCCGGTAAAGTTCACCGGCACCGAGACGTGCCGCCACCGCGCAGGCCTCGCCGAACGAGGAGGAGCGATGATCACTGCCGGGTTGGTGTTCGCCGGATTGGCGGCTTTACTGCACGTCTACATCTTCGTGATGGAATCGTTGACCTGGACCTCGCCGCGCACGCGCGCCACGTTCGGCACCACGGCCGAGGAGGCCGAGACCACCAAGCTGCTGGCCTTCAACCAAGGCTTCTACAACTTGTTCCTGGCGGTGGTCAGCGGCGTGGGCATTGCCGCGATTATATTGCGGCACAATGCAATTGGCGCGGCGCTGGTTTTCGCCGGGATCGGGTCAATGGCCGCGGCCGCGGTGGTGCTGCTGTTGTCCGCGCCGGACAAGGCGCGGGCCGCGGTGACGCAGGGCACCCTTCCGGCCATCGCGATCGTCCTGTTGCTGCTAGGGCTTCAGCAGTAACACCAGCCTCATCAGCCCCAATAACCCCGCGGCGGGGTGGCTTTCGTCCGCCCGATGGGTTACGAGTGGAAATCGCCGGGTACCCATCTCCGGCCGGAAATAGGCCCGGTATTTAACGAGGGGATGTCATGAAATACGCAGAAGACGGCCAAACCCGCGGGCTGAGCATGCCGCGTTCGCGTGGCGCGGTCAGCGGATTGCTCCTGGTCATTTTGGGAGCTTGGGGGGCGTTAATACCGTTCGTCGGCCCGCGCTTCAATTTCGCCTACACACCCGATCGGGAATGGGCGTGGAGTACGGCCCGAGGGTGGCTCGAGGTCTTGCCGGGAGCCGCGACCGTGCTCGGCGGTCTGTTGTTGATCGTCGCCGGAAACCGCGTGGCGGCGATGCTGGGCAGTTGGCTGGCGGTGCTGGCCGGCGCCTGGTTCGTCGTCGGCGGTCAGCTTGCGCCTCTGCTGGGAATCGGCTCCGCCGGTGACCCGGTCGCCGCCACCGAGCGCAAGCGCGCGGTGCTCGAGGTCACCTATTTCTCCGGATTGGGTGCGCTGATCGTGTTCCTGGGCGGCGTGGTGCTGGCGCGGACGGCCGTGCGGCTGGCGCGCGATGTGCAGCCTCTGGTGCCCGTGGGACCCGCGGAAGCCGACGCTGAGTCGGATGTCTTGCCCTACCGCGAAGCCGGATACGCTCCCGCCGAGGTGTCATCGGGTGCACTGACCAAGCCGCGTACGGCTTCCGACCCGGAGCCGAAGCGGGCTTGGCGTCGCCAACGCTCGGCGACGGGTGCCAACGCCGCGTACCTGCGCTGGCCGCACCCTCAGCAGTAATTCCATAGCAGGTGATGGCCCAGCCCTGCGGGGCTGGGCCATCACCTGCTGACCTCTACAGCAGTCCGAGCAACTGCAGGTCGGTGACGTACTTGACGATGATCGACGCCGAGACATGTGGAATGTCTTTATCGGGGCCGATTTTCGCCTCCTGCACCGCGGCGCGGAAGCGGTCGGTCGGTGCCATTGATCCGTTGATCGGCGCCGAAGGCTGCTGGTAGTTGTGCAGCAGCGGCAGCAGCGAGTACTGACGCTGCCGCTCCGGCAGTGCACGCATCGTCTGATCGAACCGCCGCAGCCATTCGCCGTAGTCGGCGACGCGCTGGATCCCGTAGCCGGCTTCGACCAGCCAGTCGACGTACTCGTCGAGACCGATGCCGTCGTCGTACGGGTTCATCACGTGGTAGGTCTGGAAGCCGTCCCCGTCGTCCAGCAGCTGCGTTCCCAGCGTGGAGACCGCCGCGGCGATGAACTCGACCGGCAGGCCGTCGTAGTGCGACCGCTGACGGTTGCCCTCGGCGTCGAGCTCGTAGAACGAACCGGGCGCGACGCCGGTGGCGACCAGGCTCAGCATCAGCCGGGTGAACATGTCCGGCAGGTTGAGCTGTCCGGCGTAGGTGGTGTCGGCCAGGATCATGTCGCACCGGAAGACCGCGACCGGCAGGCCGCACAGGTCGTGCGCCTCGCGCAGCAGCACCTCGCCGGCCCACTTGCTGTTGCCGTAGCCGTTGGCGTAGCTGTCGTTGATCTCGCGGGTCGCGCTGATCTGCCGGATGTCGGCGTCCTCGACGAACTCGCCCGGCTTGATCTGGTCACCGACGCCGATCGTCGACACGTAGGTGTACGGCTTCAACTTGGTGGTGAGCGCGATCCGGATGAGTTCGGCGGTGCCCAGCGCGTTGGGGCCGAACAG
Source organism: uncultured Actinomycetota bacterium (assembly GCA_963820045.1). Classification (GTDB taxonomy): domain Bacteria; phylum Actinomycetota; class Actinomycetes; order Mycobacteriales; family Mycobacteriaceae; genus Mycobacterium. The sequence goes on along the minus strand of CAWFYN010000002.1, from coordinate 254,804 downwards.
CTCGCTGTAGGGCAGCACGTGGTTGACCAGTGCGGCCGGGTCGACGATCAGGTCGACCGTGTCGGCCAGCCGCTGCCAGGTCTGCTGGTCCAGGCCCAGGTTGGCCTCGCCCTTGTCACCGGCGATGACCTCCAGGTGATCGGCGGCCAGTTCCTGGTAGTGCGCCAGCAACTTCGGGTCGCCTGCGGGAGAGCCGACACCGAAGGTCTTGTCCAGCCGGGCGCGCGCCTCGTCGTCGGAGCGGGCCCGCACCAGGGCGATCACCTTGCCGTCCACCATCCGCATGCGCTCGAGCCATTCCAGCGCCAGGTAGCGGCCCAGGAAGCCGGTCGCGCCGGTCAACAACACCGTCCGCACCTCGGTGGTGGGCTTCGGCAGGCCGGGCGCGGCGGTCAGCGTCTCGGCCTCGAGGAACTTGTCCAATGTGAGGTCGCGGGCGCGCACCGAGGTCGCCCCGCGCCCGTGCACGGCGGCGAAGGTCGGCCGCTTGGTCCCTTGGCGCTCGCCCTCGATGTAGTTGGCGATCGCCTGCAGGTCACTGGCCGGGCTCACGATGACACCCACCGGGACGTCGACGTCGAAGATCTCACGCAGCAGGTTTCCGAACGTCAACGCCGACAACGAGTCCCCGCCCAGGTCGGTGAAGTGCGCGTCGGGGGTCAGCTCGGTGGCCGACGCGCCCAGCATGGCCGCGGCCGCCCGGCTCACCGTCTGCAGCACCGGCGCGCCGGCGCCGTTGCGGCGCAAGTCGGCCAGCTCGTTGGCCTGCCCCTCGGCCAGCTCGGCGTAGAGCTGCTCGAGCCGCTCGCCGTAGTGCTGCTTCAGCTTCGGCCACGCCAGCTTGCGGATCCCGGTCAGCAGACCGTTCTCCAGGCTGAACGGGGTGGTCTCGATGATGAAGTCGCGCGGCACCTCATAGGACTGCAAGCCGGCTTGACGCGCGACGTTCTGCAGCGAGTCGGCGATCCTTCCCTTGAGCGACTCGAGGTCGCCTTCGGCCAGTGCCTCCTCGGTCGGCACCACGACGGCCAGCAGGTAGGGCTGCGCGCTGTTGCCGTAGACGTAGATCTGGCGCACCAGCGGGCTGGCGCCGAACTCGGCCTCCAGCCTGGCCAGGGTCACGAACTCGCCCTGCGCCAGCTTCAACACGTTGTTGCGGCGGTCGACGTACACGAGCTTGTCGGGCGCGACCTCGGCGAACACGTCGCCGGTCCGGTAGTAACCGTCCTCGTCGAACACGTTGGCGGTGGTCTCGGCCCGCTTGTAGTAGCCGGGGAACATGTTCTCGGTCCGCAGCAACAGTTCACCGCGCGGGTGCGGCCGGTCGGTGCTGAAGTAGCCCAGGTCCGGGACGTCGACGAGCTTGTAGTCGATGACCGGCGGGCGCTGAATCTCGCCGTCGAACAGCACCATGCCGGCCTCGGTGGAGCCGTAGCCGTCCAGCAGATGCATCTCGAGCAGCGACTCGACCCAGGTGCGCAATTCCGGGGAGGTGGGGGCCGAGCCGGTCATCGCGAAGATGAACCGCCCGCCCAACAGATACTGCCGCTGCTCGTCCAGGACCTCCGCCTCGACGGTCTGCCGGTCGGCGCCGTCGGACAGCCGCCGCGCCACCTGGCGCTGGAATTCGCCGAACAGGGTCTCCCAGATGCGGGGCACGAAATTCAGCTCGGTCGGCCGTGCCAGCTCCAGGTCCTCCAGCAGCGTCGAGAGGTCACTCTTGGCCGCGAAGTAAGCGGTGCCGCCGTTGCCGAGCGTGCCGTACAAAATGCCGCGGCCCATGACGTGGCTCATCGGCATGAAGTTGAGGGTGATCGAGGCGGCGCTTTCCCCGAACCAATTCCTGCTGCCGCGGCGCCAGATCTTGGCGACGTTGCTCTGCGGGTACATCGCCCCCTTGGGCGCGCCGGTGCTGCCGGAGGTGTAGATCAGCAGGGCCAGCGGATCGTCCCCCTGCGCCGCGGGGAGCGGCACGTCTGGCAGCGCGTTGCCGCGCTCGAGCGCCTCGGCCAGCGTCTCCACCGCCACGTCGGCGTCTGCCAGCCTCGTGCGGGCGGTTTCCACGGCCTCGCGCTCGTCGTCGACCTCGGGGTGGTAGTCGAACGCAACCAGCTTGGCGGGCCGGTAGCCACTCAGGATCAGCTCCACGGCTTCGGGCAGCTGGTTCACGCTCGCCGCGATCACGCTGGGCTCGGTCTCGGTCACGATCGGCTGCAGCGATGTGAGCGACGCACTGGTCTGCAGCGGAACCGACACCGCCCCGATCGTGGCCAGCGCCATGTCGATGGTGGCGTAGTCGACGCTGTTGAAGCCCAGCACGCAGACCCGGTCACCGGCGTGCACCTCGTGGGTGGCCCAGGCGCGGCCAAGGGCCTCGACCCGGTCGCCCAGCTGACGGTAGGTGATGGTCTCGAAGCGGGGGAGCAGCTCCAGCCTGGTGCGCCCGGTCGCCGGATCCTCGACGAACTCCACCCCGCGCTGCGCCAGCGCCGGGCGGTTCGCATACCCCGCCAATACCGTCCGGATGACCTGGGGGAGTCCTAACCCAGGCTTCTCCAGGGCCGCTTCGACCGCCGGGTCGGGGCGGGCGGCCGCGAACTGGGGGTCGTTTGCGGTCAGGTCCTCGACACGGCGGTCTAGCCCCTCGTCGTTGATGGTCGACATAAGCAATTCCCTCGCAATGAAAGTTATCGAGTCTTTTGGCGCCGATGCGCTGACGATTGGAACGTTAGCTAAAGTAACGTTATTCCACCACGGCCACGCCGCGCGGAAGTTGTGAGATTGCCCACCCGGGCCCGTCGAGTTCCCTGGTCTAGAGGTCGCCGAGCAGCCGGCCCAGAACGTCGAGCCCCTCGTTCAGCAGCTCGTCGCTGATGGTCAGCGGCGGGAGCAGCCGGATGATGTTGCCGAACATGCCGCAGGTCAACACGACTACCCCGGCCGCATGGGCGGCGGTGGACAGCTTCTGCGTCAGTTCCGCGTCGGGCTCGGCGGTTCCCGACTTCACCAACTCGATGGCGATCATGGCGCCGCGGCCGCGCACATCGCCGATGCGGTCATCGCTGGCCTGCAGACGCAACAACGGCTCGGTGATCAGCCGTTCCAGCTGCCGGGCGCGCTCGATCAGTCCGTCATTTTCGATCGTGGCAATGGTGGCCAGTGCTGCCGCACAGGCGATTGGGTTGCCGCCGAATGTGCCGCCCAACCCGCCGACATGCGATGCGTCCATGATCTGCGCGCGGCCGGTGACCGCCGAGAGCGGCAGCCCGTCGGCGATTCCCTTGGCGGTGCAGATCAGGTCGGGCTCGATGCCCTCGTGCTCGCAGGCGAACATCGCGCCGGTGCGGGCGAACCCGGTCTGCACCTCGTCGGCGATGAACACCACGTCGTTCGTCCGGCACCACTCGAGCAGCGCGGGCAGGAATCCCTCGGCGGGCACGATGAATCCGCCTTCGCCCGCGATCGGTTCGATGATGACCGCGGCGAGGCTGTCGGCGCCGACTTGGTTCTCGATGACGTCGATGGCCCGCGCGGCGGCCTTCTCCCCGTCGGTGGCCAGCTCCTTGTCGAATAGCCCGTCCCGGTAGGGGTAGGACACCGGGGCCCGGTAGATCTCCGGCGCGAACGGGCCGAAGCCGCTCTTGTAGGGCTTGGACTTGGCGGTCAGCGCCATGGCCAGGTTGGTGCGCCCGTGGTAGGCGTGGTTGAACGCCACGACGGCGGGCTTGCGGGTGTAGGAGCGCGCGACCTTGACGGCGTTCTCGACCGCCTCGGCCCCGGAATTGAACAACACCGAGCGTTTCTCGCCGGAGCCCGGCGTGATCCGGTTGAGTTCTTCGGCGACCGCGATGTAGAGCTCATACGGCGCGACCATGAAGCAGGTGTGGGTGAACTCGGCGACCTGCGCGCGCACGGCCTCCACCACCCGGGGCGACGAATTGCCGATCGTGGTCACCGCGATGCCGGAACCCAGGTCGATGAGCCGGTTGCCGTCGACGTCCTCGATGATGCCGCCGAAGGCGCGCGCCACGAACACCGGTAACGAGACGTTCACGCCGTGAGACACCGCCGCGGCCCGGCGTTTGGTCAGTTCCAGTGAAGCGGGACCGGGGATTTCGGTGATTAGCTGGCGGGTCTGCTCGAGGCCGGCCACGACATCCTCCTCACCGCGCCGCGCCTGTCACGTCGCTACCAAAGCCTATCCGGCTCGGCGCCGCCGGGCCTCCGATGCACCGTGGCCCTCGGGTGCGACCTGCGGCAATGGCACACTGGCCGGTACGAGGTGCGCGGCCCGCGGGTCGTCCCGGCGCCCGCCGCCAACAAAAGCCCTCAATGCCACTACGAAAAGACAGGCCCCGTCATGGAGAGTTTGATCCTGTTTCTGCCCTTCCTGCTCATCATGGGCGGCTTCATGTACTTCGCATCGCGGCGCCAGAAGCGCGCGATGCAGGCCACGATCGACCTGCACGAGTCGTTGCAGCCGGGCGACCGCGTGCACACCACATCGGGCCTGCAGGCGACGATCGTCGAGATCACCGAAGACACCGTCGACCTCGAGATCGCGCCCGGCGTGGTGACCACGTGGATGAAGCTGGCCATTCGCGACCGGATCCTGCCCGACGACGACGAAGACCTGGCCGACGGTGACGATCCGACGACTCCGACGACTTGGAAGGGTCCGACGAGGGCCGGGTGACCAAGGATTTGTGACGGCAATTCCCGCGCAAACGCCGCGGCGGTGGACCGGTCGCGCGAAGGGCGGATGAGCGACACGTAGGCTCTTTCCCGGGCTCTTTCCGGGGTTCTGTCCGGGGTAAGAACCGATACTCGAGGAGATAGAAGGAACGTGGCATCGTCTTCGGCGCCGGTGCACCCTGCCCGCTACCTGTCCGTTTTCTTGTTGCTGCTCGTCGGCGTGTACCTGCTGGTGTTCCTGACCGGCGACAAGCACGCCGCCCCCAAGCTCGGCATCGACCTGCAGGGCGGCACCCGCGTCACCCTGACCGCGCGCACCCCCGACGGGTCGCGCCCGAGCCGAGACGCGCTGGCGCAGGCCCAGCAGATCATCAGCGCGCGGGTCAACGGGTTGGGCGTCTCCGGTTCGGAGGTCGTGGTCGACGGCGACAACCTGGTCATCACCGTCCCCGGCAACGACGGCAACGAGGCCCGCAACCTGGGACAGACAGCCCGGCTGTACATCCGCCCGGTGCTCAATTCAATGCCGGCGCAGGTGGCCCAGCCCAAGCCCGCCCCGCAGGCGCCCCCGCCCGGACAGGCCCCGGCCCCGGGCCAGCCGGCGCCAGGCCTGGCGCCACCCCCGGGCCAAGCGCCACCCCCGGGCCAAGCGCCTCCGCCGGCCCAGCCCGCGCCGGCTCAGCCCGCGCCGCAGGGCGGCCGGCCGCCGGCCCAGCCCCGTCCGTATCCGCAGGACCCACCGCCGCCACCGCCGCAGCCCCGCGCCGCCTCCGGCGCCCGCGGGCAACACCCCACCGGCGGACGCGCCCCCGGCTGAGCAGCCGGCACCCGCCGACCCGCGCAAGGACCTCGCCGACCGCATCGCCGACGAGAAGAAGTGGCGCCAGAGCACCCGGCAGGGCGTTCAGTTCCTCGCGCTGCAGTTCCAGGCCACCCGCTGCGACAAAGAGGACATCCTCGCGGGCAACGACGACCCGAATCTGCCCCTGGTGACGTGCTCGACCGACCACAAGGTGGCGTACCTGCTGGCGCCGTCGATCATCAGCGGCGACCAGATCCAGGACGCCACCTCGGGCATGAATCAACGCGGCATCGGTTACGTCGTGGACGTGCAATTCAAACAGGCGGCGGCCAACACCTGGGCCGACTTCACCGCCGCCCACATCGGCACCCAGACCGCCTTCACGCTGGACTCCCAGGTCGTCAGCGCCCCGATGATCCAGGAAGCCATCCCCGGCGGCCGGACCCAGATCACGGGTGGCGATCCGCCCTTCACCGCATCAACCGCCAAGCAACTGGCCAACGTCCTCAAGTACGGCTCGCTGCCGCTGTCCTTCGAAGCTTCGGAGGCCCAAACCGTCTCGGCGACACTGGGATTGACCTCGCTGCGGGCGGGCCTGATGGCGGGTGCGATCGGTCTGGTCCTGGTGTTGCTGTACTCGCTGCTGTATTACCGGGTGCTGGGCCTGCTGACGGCGCTATCGCTAACCGCTTCCGGCGCAATGGTTTTCGCCATCCTGGTGATCCTGGGCCGTCAGATCAACTACACCCTGGATCTTGCGGGTATCGCCGGTCTGATCATCGGTATCGGCACCACGGCGGACTCGTTCGTGGTGTTCTTCGAACGCATCAAAGACGAGATCCGTGAAGGCCGTTCGTTTAGATCGGCGGTGCCGCGAGGTTGGGTGCGGGCCCGCAAGACGATCGTGTCGGGCAACGCCGTCACCTTCCTGGCCGCCGCGGTGCTGTACGCCCTGGCGATCGGCCAGGTGCGGGGATTCGCCTTCACGTTGGGTCTCACCACCATCCTTGACCTGGTCGTGGTGTTCCTGGTGACCTGGCCGCTGCTGTACCTGGCCTCCAAGTCCCCGACGCTGGCAAAGCCCGCGTACAACGGTCTGGGAGCCGTTCAGCAGGTCGCCCGCGAACGGCGGGCTTCGTCGCAAGTGAAGACGGGACGGGGATAGCGCATGAGTGCCTCCAAGGCGTCCAAGGGCGCGACCGAAATCACCGAAGCCTCCGAGGGCACCGTGCAGCTGACCGACGGCGGCGCCGGCCAGCCGCGGCACGGCCTCATCTCGCGGCTTTACACCGGTACCGGTGCGTTCGAGGTGGTCGGACGGCGCCGGCTGTGGTTCGGCATCAGCGGAGCTATCGTCGCAGTGGCGATACTGTCGATCCTGTTGCGGGGCTTCACGTTCGGGATCGATTTCAACGGCGGGACCACAGTGTCGATGCCCACCGCCGGCTCGTCGGCCACCGTCACGACCGCCGCCGTGTCCGACGTCTTCCGCAAGGCCATCGGCCGCGACCCGGAATCGGTGGTGATCGTCGGCAACGGCGCCTCGGCCTCGGTGCAGATCCGCTCCGAAACGCTGTCCAACGACCAGACGTCCAAGCTGCGCAACGCCCTGTTCGATGCCTTCCAGCCCAAGGGCGCGGGCGGTAAACCGAGTAAGCAGGCCATCAGCGACGCGGCGGTGTCTGAGACCTGGGGCGATCAGATCACTGACAAGGCGCTGATCGCGCTGGTGGTGTTCCTGGCGCTGGTCAGCCTGTACATCACCGTGCGGTACGAGCGGTACATGGCCATCTCCGCGCTGACGACCATGGTGTTCGACCTGACCGTGACCGCAGGGGTGTACTCGCTGGTCGGTTTCGAAGTCACCCCGGCCACCGTCATCGGTTTGCTGACGATTCTCGGCTTCTCCCTATACGACACCGTCATCGTGTTCGACAAGGTCGAGGAGAACACCCACGGCTTCCAACACACCACCCGGCGCACCTTCGCCGAGCAGGCCAACCTCGCGATCAACCAGACGTTCATGCGCTCCATCAACACCAGCCTGATCGGGGTGTTGCCGGTCCTGGCGCTGATGGTCGTTGCGGTGTGGCTGCTGGGCGTCGGCACGTTGAAGGACCTGGCGCTGGTACAGCTGGTCGGCATCTTGGTCGGCACCTACTCGTCGATCTTCTTCGCGACACCGCTGCTGGTCACGCTGCGCGAGCGCACCGAGCTGCTGCGCACGCACACCCGCCGCGTCATGCGGCGCCGCAAGGCCGGGGCAGAGCCCGCGGAGGAACCCAAGCCCACCGGGGACGAGTCGGCGTCGCCGGAGACCGCCGCGGCCGCACCGTCCGACAAGCCTGCACCGAACAAGCCGGCGCCGGGTGCGCGCCCGGTGCGGCCGACCGGGAGCCGGCGTCCGAGCGGCAAGCGAAACGCCGGCCGGCGGTAGTCGCGATGGCCGCCAGGTATCGCCTCGTTGGGGGCGCTATCGGTTTGGCCGCAATGCTCGTGGCCGCCGGCACGCTAACCGCGTGCTCGGGCAGCGCCGCCTCGCAGATCGACTACGTGGTCGACGGCCCCCTGGTCACCTACAACACCAACACCGTCGTCGGCGCCGCGTCGGCCGGGGCGCAGGCGTTCGCCCGCACGCTCGCCGGCTTCAGCTATCACGGGCCGGACGGGCAGACCGTCGCCGACCGTGACTTCGGCACCGTCTCGGTGGTGAGCGGTTCGCCGCTGGTGCTGGACTACCAGATCGCCGACAACGCCGTCTATTCCGACGGCAAGCCGGTGACCTGCGACGACCTGGTGCTGGCCTGGGCGGCCCAGTCCGGCCGGTATCCCGACTTCAGGGCCGCGACCCAGGCCGGATACCTCGACATCGCCAACGTCGAGTGCATGCCCGGGCAGAAGAAGGCCCGGGTGTCGTTCATTCCGGACCGCGGCGTCGTCGACTACAACCAACTGTTCACCGCCACGTCGCTGATGCCGTCGCACGTCATCGCCGACCAGCTCCACGTCGATGTGACCGCCGCGCTGCTGAGCAATAACGCCCAACTTGTGCAGCAGATCGCCAAGCTGTGGAACACCATCTGGGACCTCAAACCCGGCTTGAAACCCGACGAGGCCCTCAAGAACTTCCCCTCGTCGGGGCCGTACAAAATCGAACGCATCCTGGACCGCGGCGCGGTGGTGCTCGTCGCCAACGACCGATGGTGGGGCCCCAAGGCGGTCACCAAGCGCATCACCGTCTGGCCGCAGGGCCCCGACATCCAGGACCGGGTCAACAACCGCAGCGTCGACGTGGTCGACGTGGCGGCGGGGTCCTCGGGGACGCTGACCACCCCGGACAACTACGACCGCGCCGAATCGGCGTCGGCCGGCGTCCAGCAGCTGATCTTCGCCCCGCTGGGACCGCTCTCGCAGCCCAAGGCCCGGCGCGCGCTCGCGCTGTGCACCCCGCGCGACACCCTCGCACGCGACGCCGGGGTGCCGATCGCCAATTCACGCCTGAACCCGGCCACCGACGACCCCACCACCGCCGGTGACGGCGCCGCCGAGGCCGGCCAGTTCGCCAAGGCGGACCCCGCCGCCGCCCGCGCGGCGCTCGGTGGTGCGCCGATGACGGTGCGAATCGGCTACCACGGACCCAACGCGCGGCTCGCGGTCAACGTCGGGGTGATCAGCAAATCCTGTGCCGCGGCGGGCATCACCGTGGCCAACGTCGCCCTGGACACCTCGGGGCCCCAAGCACTCAAGGACGGGAAGATCGATGTGCTGCTGGCCAGCACCGGCGGAGCCACCGGCAGCGGGTCGACGGGGTCGTCGGCGATGGATGCCTACGACCTGCACAGCGGCAACGGCAACAACCTGTCCGGTTACGCCAATCCGCAGATCGACAGCACCATCGGGGCGCTCGCGGTTTCGGCCGATCCCGCCGAGCGCGTCCGGCTGCTGGGGGAAGCGGCGCCGCTACTGTGGGGCGACATGCCGACTTTGCCCCTCTACCGGCAGCAACGCACGCTCTTGATGTCGAAAAAGATGTATGCCGTGAGCAAGAACCCGACCCGCTGGGGCGCGGGCTGGAACATGGACCGCTGGGCGCTGGTCCAGTGACCAGTGTCGGGGGGACCGCGTCGGTGGCGAACGTCATCAACTCGCTGCTGCGCGAGGTGGCCGACTTCCCCAAGCCGGGGGTCCAATTCAAGGACCTCACCCCGTTGTTCGCCGACGCCCAGGGGCTGACGGCGGTCACCGACGCGCTGGCCGAGATCGCGTCCGGCGCCGACCTGGTGGCCGGGATCGACTCCCGTGGCTTCCTGGCCGCGGCGGCCGTCGCCGACCGGCTGGGCACCGGCGTGCTGGCCATCCGCAAGGGGGGAAAGCTGCCACCGCCGGTGCACGCCGAGCACTACGACCTGGAGTACGGCAGCGCCACGCTGGAAATCCCCGCCGACGGCATCGAACTGCGCGGACGCAGCGTCGTGATCGTCGACGACGTGCTGGCCACCGGGGGCACCCTCGCCGCGGCGGCCCGGTTGCTGAAACGCAGCGGGGCCACCGTGACCGCGGCGGCGGTGATCCTCGAGCTGACCGCGCTCGGGGGCCGCGAGGCCGTGGCGGAGTTGCCGGTGCACAGCCTCAGTCGCGTCTAGCAGCGCCCACTCCGCGATATCCTCGAGGTCGGAGGTGACCAACGTGGCGGACGACAAGAGCGCGGCGCAGGCGCTTGACGCGCCCACTGAGGTCGTCGACGCCCTGCTGGTCGGGGAGCCGGTCACTGCGCAGACCGCCGAGCCGGCGGAGCCGCCGACCGAGACGCTGAAAACCCCCAGCAGCGCATCTCGCCGGGTCCGGGCCCGGCTGGCCCGGCGGATGACCGCCCAGCGCACCACGCTCAACCCGGTGCTGGAACCGCTGGTGGCGGTGCACCGCGAGATCTACCCCAAGGCCAACGTGTCGTTGCTGCAGCGCGCCTTCGAGGTCGCCGACCAGCGGCACGCCACGCAGTTGCGCCATTCCGGTGATCCCTACATCACCCACCCGCTGGCGGTTGCGAACATCCTCGCCGAATTGGGCATGGACACCACCACGTTGGTGGCCGCCCTGTTGCACGACACCATCGAGGACACCGAGTACACGCTCGAGGCTTTGAGCGAGGAGTTCGGCGAGGAGGTGGGCCACCTCGTCGACGGCGTGACCAAGCTGGATCGGGTGGTGCTGGGCACCGCCGCCGAGGGCGAGACCATCCGAAAGATGATCACCGCGATGGCCCGCGACCCCCGGGTGCTGGTGATCAAGGTCGCCGACCGGCTGCACAACATGCGCACCATGCGCTTCCTTCCGCCCGAGAAGCAGGCACGCAAATCCCGTGAGACGCTGGAAGTCATTGCGCCCCTTGCTCATCGGTTGGGTATGGCCAGCGTCAAGTGGGAGCTGGAAGACCTGTCCTTCGCGATCTTGCACCCGAAGAAGTACGAAGAGATCGTTCGGCTGGTCGCCGGCCGCGCGCCGTCCCGGGACACCTACCTGGCCAAGGTCCGCGCCGAGATCACCAATACCCTGGGCGCGTCGAAGATCAAGGCGACGGTGGAGGGTCGGCCGAAGCACTACTGGTCGATCTATCAGAAGATGATCGTCAAGGGACGAGACTTCGACGACATCCACGACCTGGTCGGCATCCGGATCCTGTGCGACGAGATCCGTGACTGCTATGCCGCTGTCGGCGTGGTGCATTCGTTGTGGCAGCCGATGGCGGGGCGGTTCAAGGACTACATCGCCCAGCCCAGATACGGCGTCTACCAGTCGCTGCACACCACCGTCGTCGGCCCGGAGGGCAAGCCGCTGGAAATCCAGATCCGCACCCGCGACATGCACCGCACCGCCGAATACGGCATCGCCGCGCACTGGCGCTACAAGGAAACCAAGGGCCGCAACGGCGTTCCGCATCCGCACAACACCGCCGAGATCGACGACATGGCCTGGATGCGTCAGCTGCTCGACTGGCAACGAGAGGCCGCGGACCCGGGTGAGTTCCTGGAGTCGTTGCGCTACGACCTTGCGGTGCAAGAGATTTTCGTGTTCACCCCCAAGGGTGATGTGATCACCCTGCCGAACGGGTCGACGCCGGTGGACTTCGCCTACGCGGTGCACACCGAGGTCGGCCACCGCTGCATCGGTGCCAGGGTCAATGGGCGGCTGGTGGCGTTGGAACGAAAGCTGGAAAACGGGGAAGTCGTCGAGGTTTTCACGTCGAAGGCGCCCAACGCCGGGCCGTCGCGCGACTGGCAGCAGTTCGTGGTGTCGCCGCGGGCCAAGACGAAGATTCGGCAGTGGTTCGCCAAGGAGCGCCGTGAGGAGGCGCTCGAGACCGGCAAGGATGCGATGGCCCGCGAGGTCCGCCGGGGCGGACTTCCGTTGCAGCGCTTGGTCAATGGCGAGTCCATGGCGGCGGTGGCCCGGGAACTGCACTACGCCGACGTGTCCGGGCTCTACACCGCGATCGGCGAGGGCCACGTGTCGGCGCGGCATGTCGTGCAGCGGCTGCTGGCCGAGCTCGGCGGGATCGACCAGGCCGAAGAGGACCTCGCCGAGCGGTCCACGCCGACGACCATGCTGCGGCGCCCGCGCAGCAGCGACGACGTCGGGGTCTCGGTCCCCGGCGCCCCGGGAGTGCTGTCCAAGCTGGCCAAGTGCTGCACGCCGGTGCCCGGCGACCAGATCATGGGGTTCGTCACCCGCGGCGGGGGAGTGAGCGTGCACCGCACCGACTGCACCAATGCCGCGTCGCTGCAGCAGCAGTCCGAGCGCATCATCGAGGTGCATTGGGCGCCGTCGCCGTCGTCGGTGTTCCTGGTGGCCATCCAGGTCGAGGCGCTCGACCGGCACCGGTTGCTCTCCGACGTCACGCGGGTGCTGGCCGACGAGAAGGTCAACATCCTGTCGGCGTCGGTCACCACCTCCGGTGACCGGGTGGCGATCAGCCGGTTCACTTTCGAGATGGGCGACCCCAAGCACCTGGGACACCTGCTCAACGTGGTCCGCAACGTCGAAGGCGTTTTCGACGTCTACCGGGTGACGTCCGCGGCGTGACGGTCCCGGCTAGCCGACGCGCACCGAGTTGATGGTGACGGGGTTGGTGGGCGAGCCGCTCTGACGATTGCCCGCAATGCCCGCCTGGGCGATCTTGTCGAGGACCGCCAGGCCCGCCTCGTTGATGGTGCCGAACACCGTGCTCTGTGGATCCAATTCCGAATCCCGGTAAACCAGGGAAAATTGGCTGCCGTTGGTGTTGGGCCCGTCGGTGGCCATGATCACGGTGCCGCGCGGGTACATCACGGTCGCCCGAAGGGCGGGATCTCCGGCCGGGTACTGGTTGGTGGGGTATTCGTCGGCGAATTGATAGCCGGGACCACCTGAGCCGTCGGCCTCCGGGCCGCCGCACAGCAGCGATCCGCCGTCGGTGGCGTTGATCAGCCGCGCGCACTGGGTGCTGTCGAAGAATTGCTGCTTCGCCAGGCTGACGAAGCTGTTGACCGTGCACGGGGATTCGGAGTTGGCGAGCTGGATGCCGATGTCACCGAAGTTGGTCGAGATGGTGGCGGGGATCTGCGGAGGGTCGGTGGAGATCCTGCCGGTTCGCGGCGGGTTGACGGGCTTGACGATGGTGTCCGGCGCGCTCGGATATTGGCAGTTGGCGCCCAGATCGGCCGGCGGCGCGAACGCCGGCAGTGGGGCACCGTCGCCGTTGCCTGCGCGGTCGGCCCGGGATTCGAGCCCGGCCTGCCCGGCACCCGCGCCCGGGACGGGGTGGTCGACCCCGCGCTGTTGGTGGAACCGTCGTTCTGGGTGACCAGTGCGATGACCAACGCCACCACCGCGGCCAGCGCCAGGGCCGACGCGCCGACGATGCCCACCAGCAGACGCCGCGATTGCGTTGGCGGGTGGTACAGCGGCCGCGGATCGGGGTTGGCGCCCGTCGGGGGGAAGTCCTGCGTTGGTGGCCCGGCGGCCGGTGGCGGCGGCGTTGATGGTGCCGGCGGGGGGCTCCAAGCCGCGGGCCCGGTCTGGCCGGCCAACGCCGCCCTGGCCGCTTCGGCGAGGTCCATCGCCGACTGGTAGCGGTATTCGACGTCCTTGGACATCCCGCGGGCGACCACCGCATCGAGGGCCGGGGGAACACCGGCTGCGGTGGTCGACGGCCGCGGCGGCGGGATGTTCAAATGCGCGTGGAGTTGTTCCTCGAGGCCGTCGCCGGCATAGGGACGCTTGCCGGTCAGGCACTCGTGCAGCACACAGGCCAGCGAATACACGTCGGCGCGGTGATCCGTTGTGCCCCTGAACCGCTCGGGCGCCATGTAGGCGACGGTGCCCATCGTGTGCCCGGTCTGCGTGAGCGACGTGTCGGCCAGGGTGCGGGCGATGCCGAAGTCGATCAGGTAGACGAAGTCCCGCGCGTTGGTGATCAAGATGTTCTTCGGCTTGATGTCGCGATGGATCAGCCCCACCTGGTGAGCGCTATCCAGTGCCGCGGCGACCTGTTCGATCACCGCGACCGCGCGCTCGGGGGACAGGCGCCCCCACGCCACGACCTTAAGCGGTGGACAGCCCGCAGGTCGCGCGATTCTCACCAATCGGCGGCTGCGTTGCGCTGCTTGGCTTTAGTCGAGCAACAGCGACGTGATGGTGACCTCGGAGGCCGGTGCACCATCCTCACCGCCGCCGGCGACGCCGGCTTTGGCGATCTTGTCCAGTGTGGCCAGCCCGTCAGGCTGAATGGTGCCGAAGACGGTGTATTGGGGCGGCAGCTGGGAGTCTTTGTACACCATGAAGAACTGGCTGCCGTTGGTGCCGGGACCGGCGTTGGCCATCGCCAGGGTGCCGCGCGGATAGAGGACGGGCTGCTGCGCCTTCGGGTCGTTCGGCGGGTACTGGTCGGTCGGGTACTCGTTGGCGAATTGGTAGCCCGGGCCGCCGGTGCCATCGCCCTTGGGGTCGCCGCATTGCAGGACGCCCAGGTCCGGTGAAGTGGTCAGCCGGTGGCATTTGGTGTTGTCAAAGTATTTTTGGCCGATCAGGCTCGCGAAACTGTTGACCGTGCAAGGCGATTCGTTGTTGGCGAGCATCAATCCGATTCGGCCCTGGTTGGTCACCATGCTGGCGCTCACCTGGGCCGGGTCGGTCGGCACCTTGCCGGTCCGCGGCGGCTTGACCTGCTTGGCGGCCGCTTCCGGTGCGGCCGGGTACTGGCAATCGGCGCCCAATTCGGCCGACGGCTTGAATGGCGGCAACGGTGCAGCGGGCGGCGTCGGTCCGGCCGGCGTCGTGGACTCCGGCGAGCTGCTCGCGGCGGCGGACGTGGAGCTCGCCGCGGTACTGCTCTTCTTTTCGTGTTTGGTGTTGATGACCGTGAGCACCACCGCGACGACCGCGGCCACGACCACGATCGAGCCGGCAGCGATCACCACGATCCGGCGAATCTTGGCATGCTTCGCGCGGCGCTCCAGTTGCCGTTCGAGCTTGCGCTTGGCGTTGGCACGTCGCTGTTCGTTAGTCGGCACGGCCGTATGCCTCCATGGTTGGTAAGTCGGGGGCCCGCAAAAGGCGTCAGTGGCCAGCTCAGGCTAATGTGGGCGCCGCGACTGGTGTCAAGTGGGGCCCGTGGGAAACTGAGAACCGTGTTGATCACCGGATTCGCCGCCGGCATGTTGCAGTGCAACTGCTATGTGTTGGCCGAGCGCCCGGGAACGGATGCGGTCATCGTGGATCCAGGGCAGCGGGCGATGGGCCCGTTGCGGCGCATCCTCGACGAGAACCGGCTGACCCCGGCCGCGGTGTTGCTCACCCATGGGCACATCGACCACATGTGGTCCGCGCAGAAGGTGTCCGACACCTACGGCTGCCCGACCTACATCCATCCCGAGGACCGATTCATGCTGACAGACCCGATCTACGGCCTGGGCCCGCGAATGGCGCAGCTGGTGGCGGGTGCCTTCTTCCGCGAGCCCAGGCAGGTCGTCGAGCTGGACCGCGACGCCGCCTTGCTCGACCTGGGCAGCGTGACCGTCAACGTCGACCACACCCCGGGGCATACGCGCGGGTCGGTGGTCTTCCGGGTGGCAGGGGGGACGAAGGACGGAAAAGATCTCGCTTTCACCGGCGACACCCTGTTCGAGCGCTCGGTGGGGCGCACCGACCTACACGGCGGCAGCGGTCGCGACCTGCTGACCTCGATCTTGGCCAAACTTCTGGTGCTCGACGACGAGACCGTGGTGTTGCCGGGGCACGGCAACGCCACCACCATCGGCGCGGAGCGGCGTTTCAATCCATTCATCGAAGGCCTGAGCCCGTGACGGAGTTTTCGGCGTTTTCTGGGCCCAAGGGCGTGCCGGACTACGTTCCGCCGGACTCGGCGCAGTTCGTGGCCGTGCGGGACGGGTTGTTGGGCGCCGCCCGCCGGGCCGGCTACGGCGACATCGAGTTGCCAATCTTCGAAGACACCGCGCTCTTCGCCCGGGGCGTCGGCGAATCCACCGACGTGGTGTCCAAGGAGATGTACACGTTCGTCGACCGCGGCGAGCGCTCGGTCACGTTGCGACCCGAGGGTACCGCCGGGGTGGTGCGCGCGGTGATCGAGCACGGCCTGGACCGCGGCGCGTTGCCGATCAAACTCTGTTATGCGGGCCCGTTTTTCCGCTACGAGCGCCCGCAGGCCGGCCGCTATCGGCAGCTGCAGCAGGTGGGTGTGGAGGCGATCGGCGTCGACGACCCGGCGCTGGACGCCGAGGTGATCGCTGTCGCCGACGCCGGATTCCGCTCGCTGGGATTGGACGGGTTCCGCCTGGAGATCACCTCGCTGGGCGACGAGACGTGCCGCCCGCAGTATCGAGAACTGTTGCAGGACTTCCTGTTTGGTCTCGACCTCGACGACGAGACGCGCAGGCGTGCCGAGATCAACCCGCTGCGGGTGCTCGACGACAAGCGTCCGGGCATGCGCGCGATGACGGCCGATGCGCCGGTGCTGCTCGACCACTTGTCCGATGTCGCCAAGCAGCACTTCGACACGGTGCTGGCGCATCTGGACGCGCTCGGCGTGCCCTACGTACATCAACCCGCGCATGGTGCGCGGGCTGGACTACTACACCAAGACCACCTTCGAGTTCGTGCACGACGGTCTGGGCGCGCAATCCGGCATCGGCGGCGGCGGCCGCTACGACGGCCTGATGCGCGAGCTCGGCGGACAAGACCTGTCCGGCATCGGATTTGGGCTCGGCGTCGACCGCGCGCTGCTGGCGCTGCGGGCCGAGGGTAAGAGCGTGGGGGAGACCACCCGCTGCGACGTGTTCGGCGTGCCGCTGAGCGAGCAGGCCAAGCTCAAGCTGGCGGTGCTGGCCGCACAGCTGCGCGCCGCCGGCATCCGCGTCGACATGGCCTACGGCGACCGCGGGCTCAAGGGCGCGATGCGCGCGGCCGACCGTTCCGGTGCCCACATCGCGCTGGTGCTCGGCGACCGGGATATCGAGTCCGGCACGGTCGGGGTGAAGGACCTCGCGACGGGGGAGCAGGTTTCGGTGCCTGTCGATTCGGTTGTCGCCGAGTTGGTTTCGCAGCTTCGGCCGGTAGCCGCCAGGTAGACGCCCGTCGGCCGCCGTGCTATTTCTTGCTCGGAATGACGATAACGACGATCAGCGTGAGGATAGAGAAGAACAGCCCCAGAATTCCCCAGCCCAGCGGATTGCGGCCCTTCGTCATTGCGATGATTCCGCAGACAAATGCGGCGATGATGCTGCCGACAGCGACGAAAATTCCCTTGATGCCGCGCAGGATAAAGCCCGCCGCGACCGGGTCCGAACTCGCCAAAATCACCGAGTGCAACATGTCAGGTCCTTTCGTGAGGGGCCCCGGGGTGATACCCGCCCGAATGTGCGACAAAACCGCACTTCGATATCGCGCTTACCCGGTTACCCGATTTCCGGGGAGAATCAGCGCGTCGGGCGACCGGATTATCCGCGTGGATAACCCCGGCGGACCGTGCGGTCGAGAATTCCCAGCGTTGCCCGCAATGCACCCTCGGACAGAATGGGGAAAATTCCGGCTTCCCGCCACTTCGCGTCGATGTTCGACCAGTCGTAGAACGAGGTAACCACGGTGGCCGAACCGTCTTCGGTCGGCTGCAGCTGATAGCCGTAGACATGACCGATCGGCGGCTGGATCTGGCCGAGAACCGTCCACGCGATCAAGCGATCCTGTTCGAATTCCTTGATGTCGACCGTGACGTCGTATTTGCCGAATTGTGGAAAGTCGTTCAACGACTCGCGGTCCATGTGCACTACGAACCGGTCACCGACGCCGCGTACCGGATCACCTTCCGCGTCCTGGAGCATTCCGGACGAGTCGATCGCGACGTGGCCCTGCGGGTCGCACAACACGGCGAAGATGGCGGGTGCCGGTGCCGCGATGGTGCGCTCGAACCTCGATGCGTTCGGTCATGAGTCCTCGCAGCCAGCGTAGATACGACACGGTCGTCGCTTACTCTACGACGCACGAACCGCCGTCCTCGCTCGACGCTTGACTCCCCATCGAACTAATGTTCGAATAGATCATGCGCTGGGCGGACCAGGCCGTCGCGGTCAACGGCAAGCCCGTCGAGGACGGGGCGCTGCCGGGGCTGCAGCGGATCGGCCTGATCCGGAGCGTGCGCGCGCCGCAGTTCGAGGGCATCACCTTTCACGAGGTGCTGTGCAAATCCGCGCTCAACAAGGTGCCCGACGCCTCCGTGCTGCCCTTCCGCTACACCGTCAACGGCTACCGCGGTTGCTCGCACGCGTGCCGCTATTGCTTCGCCCGGCCCACCCACGAATACCTGGACTTCAACTGCGGCGACGACTTTGACAGCCAGGTCATCGTCAAAACCAACGTCGTGGAGGTGCTGCGCCGCGAGTTGCGCCGGCCGTCGTGGCGGCGCGAGACCGTCGCGCTGGGCACCAACACCGACCCCTACCAGCGGGCCGAGGGCCGCTACGCGCTGATGCCCGGCATCGTCGGTGCGCTCGCCGAATCCGGTACACCGCTGTCGATCCTGACCAAGGGCACACTGCTGCGGCGCGATCTGCCGTTGATCGCCGATGCGGCGGAACGGGTTCCGCTGTCGGTCGCGGTGTCGCTGGCGGTCGGTGACGCGGACCTGCATCGAGACCTCGAGCCGGGCACGCCCACACCGCAGGCGCGCCTGGGCCTGATCGCCGCGATCCGCGAGGCCGGCCTGGACTGCCACGTGATGGTGGCGCCGGTGCTGCCGCACCTGACCGACTCGAAAGAGCAACTCGATCGGCTGCTCGGCCAGATCGCGGCGGCTGGCGCCACCGGTGTCACGGTCTTCGGCCTGCACCTGCGCGGCTCGACCCGGGGCTGGTTCATGTCCTGGCTGGGCCGCTCGCATCCCGAGCTGGTGGGCCGCTACCGCGAGCTGTACCGGCGTGGGGCGTACCTGCCGCCCGGCTACCGCGAGATGTTGCGGGGGCGGGCGGCGCCGCTGATCGCGAAATACCGGCTGGGCGGCGAGCACCGCTCGTTCCGCCAGCCCGTCGCCGCGGCGCCGGCGGCGCCGGAAGCCGTTCAGGCGACGCTGTTTTGAGCTAGGCCGGCACCGCGGCGCGCGGCTTGGTCAGCGTGAACTGGTCCACCACGGTCACCGCGCCGAACGGCCCGCTCAGCGCGTAATGCGTGGCCTTGATCGAGGTGCTACCGCCGGGCTGGCCCGGGTCCACGTCGAACGCCGCAAAGCCGTAGGGATAGTCCCGGTCGCGGAACGCGGACCACGGCGCGTCCTCCACGACGTAGATCGGCGCCTTGCGCCCGAGCCCGGGGTCGAACGCGCCGACGCCGGTCAACACCCGGCAGCGCGGCTCGGCGAAGAAGGACCCGTTGGTGGGCAGGGACGTGCCGCCGCCGCCGATGACGACGTGCACCGTTCCCTTGGTGGAGTCGATCACGTCGCTGCGGGTGTCCACGGGCATCGGGGTTCGGGTGTCGGTCTGCAGCGAGCCGCGCAACGGGTGCGACCGCTCGTAGTGGTGCTCGTGGCCGCACACCACCAGGTCGACCTGGTACTGGTCGAACAACGGGAGCCATTCCTCGCGGATACCGAGGTCGGCACCGTTGGCCCGCTCGGCCGTGGAGATCGCCGTCTGGTGCATGCACACCACGATCCAATCGACGTCCGGGTCGCGCCGTGCGGCGGCGAGTTCGGCTGCCAGCCAACGCCTTTGCTCGCCACCCGAGTAGCCGTGCACGTAGAAATTGCCGCCGTCCTGAAACGCCACGTCGTCGTTGTTCAGGCTGATCACCCGCACCGAGCCGGCGGTGAACGAGTACCACAGCCCGCGGGTCTCGGGGCTCGATCCCGAGTCGGGAACCGCGAAGTACGCCTGGTAGGCGCCGTAACCGATTGGGCCGTTGCCCAATTCGTTCTCGTGGTTGCCCGCCGCCGGCATCCACGGCCGGTAGCGCGCCGAACGGGTGTTGTTCTCAAACCAGGCCGACCAGGTGCGGATCCGGTCTTGCGCGAGGTTGGCGTAGCACAGGTCGCCGTTGACCAGGTTGAACAGCGGCGCCATGCGCTCGACCGCCAGGGTGGTGTCGGCGGACGCGGGTGATCCGATGTTGTCCGTGCCGTAGGTGCCGTCGGGCATCCTCGCCAGCGTCGGCGTGGACTGATCGCCAAAACTGGTGAAGCGAAACGGCTTTCGCCCCGACGGGGCGGTTCGGATGGTGCCCATCTCCGGCTCCGCGCCGTCGTGCACCGCGGCGTACACGTAGTCGGTGTCCGGGGTCAGGTTCGTCAGGCGGGCGTGGTTCACGCGGACTTCGGTGTTGGATTTGGCGTCGCGGTAGGTGCGGGTTTCGGCCGACACGGTGCGCCCCAGGCCAGACGTCGGCGTGCCGTAGACGACGCGCGGGTTGCGGATGGCGTCGACGGTGTGCCACGACACCACCACCTCGGTGCCGGCCCGCCGGCCGAATTGCAGGTGCAGCCCGGTCACCGGAGGCGCGCCGTTGCGGCTCGGCTGATACCAGAGAGCGGGCGCGCCGGGGTGAGACCACACCAGCGCGGCGCCACCGCCCAAGCCCGCCCCGAGGGCGGCCGAGACCGCGCTGGTGGTCAACAACCTGCGGCGGCTGACGCCGGGGGCGGGATCACTGCCCCGGGAGGGTGCGGGATCGTCGAGCACCCCTGCTTCATACCCGAGCGCGGTGAACGTCCGCGGAACGGGCGTGCGCTAGTGGCGGTGCGGTTCGAGCAATCCGGCCTGGCCGGTGGATGGGGGGCCGGCCGCCAGCCACTCGCGGGTGGCCTGGTGCGATTGCTCGATAAGCATTGCGGCGTGCGAGAAGTCGGCTCCGGAGGTGGCGACGGGGCACAGCGGCCGGATGACGCGCAGGTCGACCGCTTGCTCGAAGCGCTCGACGTCGACGGCCAGCCGATGGTTCACGGCCAGGGTCATGGCGTGCAATGCCATATTGACCGCCGTCTTCGGCGCCGCGGGCAGGGCGCACGAGTAGCCGGTCGGCAGCACCCAGACCCGGTCGGCGCCCAACGCGACGGCGTGCGACACCGGGGTGTTGTTCACGACACCGCCGTCCATCAGATCGCGCCCGTCGACCC
Organism: uncultured Actinomycetota bacterium; assembly: GCA_963820045.1. Taxonomy (GTDB): domain Bacteria; phylum Actinomycetota; class Actinomycetes; order Mycobacteriales; family Mycobacteriaceae; genus Mycobacterium. The sequence goes on along the minus strand of CAWFYN010000002.1, from coordinate 233,655 downwards.
GCACCGGCGGAAATACGCCGGGAATGGCGGCGCTGGCCGCGATCGCGTCGACGGCGTTACCCGACGACAGCAGCACATCGCCCCCGGAGATCACGTCGGTGGCCACCACGTGCAGCGGGATCGGCGCATCCTCGAGCCGCGCGAACTCCAACTTGTCGGCCAGCAGCCGTCGCAACCCGACGTTGGGGACCAGGTGCGACCGACGGCCGAGCATGCCCATCGCGCCGGCGATCGGGTGGGACGGGAAGATGTCCTTTCGCGACAGCGACGTCCACAGGTCGGCCAGCCCGCGAATCCCCGGAAGATCCGGCCGGGAGGCGATCCAGCCGCCATTGACCGCGCCGACCGACGTCCCGATGATCAGGTCGGGGCGTTCCCCTTCGTCGGCGAGGGCGAGCAGCATCCCGACGTGGATCGCGCCGAGGCTGGCGCCGCCGGACAACACAAAGGCCGTAGGCACAAATGCATAGTAGGGGCCTGCGGCCACGCGTAGCGCCGTAACGGATTGGGTAGCTTTTTCGATATGACGAACGTGCGAATAGTGACCACGGGGTTAGCGGCGGCGACGTTTGCGGCAGCCGCGGCGGTGGCCGTCACCCCCGCAACCTCATCCGCGGATCCTGCCGGCCACCAAGTGACCTACACCATCACCACCACCGGCAACCTGACCGGCAACGTCCGGTACATGAACGCCGATCCGCCCAGCCAGGCGGCCTTCAACGCCAACTCGTCGCAGTTCTTGACCAGCGTGCCGACGGCGTTCACCGCGGGGCAGCCGCTGGTGTACAACGCGACCCTGGCCGACCCGAACCAGTGGGCGTTCGTCAACGCCAGCGGCGGGTGTCACTGGCCGGACTGCGACTCGTCGAACACGCCGCAGATTCAATGCCAGATCGCCGTCGACGGCCAGGTCGTGGTGACGCAGAGTGCCACCACCGGGGTCACCTGCTCGACGCGGCCCTGGTGAGTCGGCCCGCCGCGGTTCACCGGTGCACGCGCAACGCGAGGGTATGACGGCCGCGCCGAGCTGAAGGCACTGCTGGCCGGTTAGTGTCTTGCGTCGCTGATTGGCGCTTGCACGGCTCGGGTGGTGCGTCGTCGCCGAGATCGACACGGGCGCGAAGAAGTGTGAGTGGCTTACGCGCTGGCGTCGATCTGGCTGACCGACACACGCGATTCGCTGCAGGCTTATTGCCGCGCTGGCCGCCGCATCGTCCTGGCGCTAGCCCAAACTGGGGGCGTCGAAGGTGTCGCACTTCTTCGGGTCGCCGGTCTGGTAGCCGACGGTGAACCAATGCTGCCGTTGCTCCGACGAGCCGTGCGTCCACGACTCGGGGTTGACCCGTCCGGTTGCTTCCTTCTGGATGCGGTCATCTCCCACCGACGCCGCGGCCGACAGTGCGTCCTGGATGTCCTGGTCGCTCAGGGGCTGCAGGTAGGGCACGCCGGTGCTCTCCTGCTTGACGGTCGACGCGTAGTGCGCCCAGATCCCGGCGTAGCAGTCCGCTTGCAACTCGGTGCGCACGCCGTTGCCCCCGGCGCCCTTCGCGCCCTGCTGGGAGCGGCCCAGGACGCCCTGCAATTGCTGCACGTGGTGGCCGTATTCGTGGGCGACCACGTATTCCTGCGCGAACGGCCCACCGCTGGAACCGAATTTGTCGACCAACTCCTGGAAGAAGTCGGTGTCGAAGTACGCCGTCTGGTCCACCGGGCAGTAAAACGGCCCCACCGCGGTGGTGGCCGGTCCGCACCCGGTGTCGACCGAACCGCTGAACAGCCGCACATGTGGCCGGGTGTAACCCGGCATCAGCTGGTGCCACACCGCATCCACGGAGTTGCCGGTGGCGACCACGCGGCATTGCACGTACTTGTTGGCGTCGGCGCCGGTCCTGCACTGGCTCAGGTCGAACCCGGGCGCCGAGTAGCCGCCGGTGTTGGGCTGTTGCTGGTTCAGCACGCGGCCCGGATCGACGCCCAGCAACAGCGCTCCGACCAGGATGAGCAGCCCGAGGCCGCCACCGCCGAGCGCCATTCCCATGCCGCCGCCCGACGAGGACGCGGTGCTGGTGTCGATCTGCATTCCCTCGTTGAAACTCATGGCACGCTCCTAATGTTGCTGGGTCGCGGAGTAGCGGGCGTCGGTGTAGCTGCGCAGGTTGCGCAGGAATCGGCGAAGGCCCAGATTCAGCAGCGGCCCCACCCCGTACATCGCCAGCCGAGCCGGGCCCGCGGGCTTTTGGGCCATCGTCCACGTCAGCCGGCAACCACCCGGGATGACCTCGACCCGGTAATCTTCGGCGAACGCGGCGACGGCTTGCGTCGAGCATTCGTTGAACCGAAATGCCATGTGGCTGAACGGCTCCCAAGCGAGGAACTCTTCGTCACCGACGAGGCCGCCGCGCATCTCGACGACGCGGGTGGTGCCCACACCGCGCGGTTCGGGGCTGGTCCAGGTCACCTTGGTGATCACGCTCGCCCAGCGCGGCCAGGACTCCGCGTCGGCGAGCACCTCGAACAGCTGCTCGGGTGTGATGGCGAGGTCGACGCTGTTGCGGAACACGAAAGGCGCGTTGTCGATGAAGCCCACGTCGACGCGCTCGCAGGGGAACATGGCTCGAATCTAGCCCGGGCCGTCGCTGGCCGCGGCGAGTAGCGGCACCACCACGTCGCTGATCGGCGTCGCCAGGTTATGAGCGCGGGCCTTGCGGATGATCACACCGTTGCGGATGTCCCACTCCATCCGCCGGTTTGTCTCCCGATCCGCCAGGATCGACGTCCCCATGTCTTCGGGCGCCCGGCGGAACAGGTCGACTAATTCGTCGACCACGCCGTCGGCCAGCCGGGCACCCTCGGCCCACGCGACCGCCAGGCATTCGGCGACGTAGCGGCGCGACAGCCCGGCCACGTCGTCACGGCGGAACATCCCCGACCGTCGTCCGGACAGCGCCATGAACCCCGCGAGCGCATTGGTGAGCAGCTTGCGCCACGCCGCGGTGATGAAGTCGGGGTCGCAGTCCACCCGGCAGCCTGCGCCACGCAGAAGTCCGGCGATGGTCTGCGCCGAGGGCCCGCTGGGCAGCACCAGTGCGGCTTCGGTGCGCAGCCGGACCCACCCCTGCGGCTGGGTCTCCGCGGAGTACCAGACGATCCCGGGGACCACGGGCGACGACGGGCAATGCGGCTGCACCTGCTCGACCTGCTCGACGCCGTTCTGCAGCACGGCGACGATCGTGTGCTCGCCGCACAGGCGGGCCAGCCATCCGGCTGCCGCGTTGTTCTGGGTGGCCTTGACGGCCAGCACCACGACGTCGACCGGGCCGGCGACCGCGCTGGGATCGGTGTGCACCGGGCCGGGCACCACGATCGGATCCGCCCCGTCGGGCCGCAATTCGATGCTCTCGCGGGGGGTGTGGCCGCACACCAGCACGGGATGCCCGGCCTTGTGCAGCAGCGCGGCGATGGTCGTGCCGACGGCGCCGGGGCCGACTAGGGCGATGGTGGTGGCGATAGGACCGAAAGTACCTCCTCTAGACTGGTCACTCGTCCAAAGCCTGCTGAAAGGGAGTGTTTGTGCTGCGCAGCCACGCCGCGGGTTCGCTCAGAAGCAGCGACGCCGGGCAGCAGGTGACGTTAGCGGGCTGGGTGGCCCGGCGCCGCGACCACGGCGGCGTCATCTTCATCGATCTGCGCGACGCCTCGGGTATCGCGCAGGTGGTGTTCCGCAATGCCGATGTGCTGGCCCAGGCGCACCGGTTGCGCGCCGAGTTCTGCATCGCGGTGACCGGAGTCGTGGAGATCCGCCCGGAGGGCAACGCGAACCCCGAGATCGCCACCGGCGAGATCGAGGTCAACGCCGCGTCGCTGACCGTACTCGGCGAGTGCGCGCCGCTGCCGTTCCAGCTCGACGAGCCCGCCGGCGAGGAGCTGCGGCTCAAGTACCGCTACCTGGACCTGCGCCGCGACGGCCCGGCCGGAGCGATTCGGTTGCGCTCCAAGGTGAATGCCGCCGCCCGTGCGGTGCTGGCGGCCCACGACTTCATCGAGATCGAGACGCCGACGATTACCCGCTCCACGCCGGAAGGGGCACGCGATTTCCTGGTGCCGTCCCGGCTGCATCCCGGTTCGTTCTACGCGCTGCCGCAGAGTCCGCAGCTGTTCAAGCAGTTGCTGATGGTGGCCGGCATGGAGCGCTACTACCAGATCGCCCGCTGCTACCGCGACGAGGACTTCCGCGCCGACCGTCAGCCCGAGTTCACCCAGCTCGACATGGAGATGAGCTTCGTCGACGCCGAGGACATCATCGCGATCTCCGAGCAGATCCTGACCGCGCTGTGGGCGTTGATCGGATACCAGGTGCCGACGCCCATTCCGCGGATCACGTATGGCGACGCGATGCGCCGGTTCGGCTCGGACAAGCCCGACATGCGCTTCGGGCTGGAGCTCGTCGAGTGCACAGAGTTCTTCTCCGACACCACATTTCGCGTCTTCCAGGCGCCGTACGTCGGTGCAGTGGTGATGCCGGGCGGGGCGTCGCAGCCGCGTCGCACCCTGGACGGCTGGCAGGAGTGGGCCAAACAGCGCGGCCATCGCGGGCTGGCCTACGTGCTGGTCGCCGATGACGGGACGCTGGGTGGCCCGGTGGCCAAGAACCTCGGCGACGCCGAACGCTCTCGCCTGGCCGCGCACGTCGGGGCGAAGCCCGGCGATTGCATCTTCTTCTCGGCCGGCCCGCCGAAGTCGTCGCGGGCCCTGCTCGGGGCGGCCCGCAACGAGATCGCCGACCGGCTCGACATGATCGATCCCGACGCGTGGGCGTTCGTCTGGGTGGTGGATCCGCCGCTGTTCGAGCCCGCCGACGAGGCGACCGCCGCCGGTGACGTGGCCGTCGGCTCGGGCGCCTGGACCGCGGTCCACCACGCGTTCACCTCGCCCAAACCCGAATTCGAGGACGTGGTCGACACCGATCCCGGCGGCGTGCTGGCCGACGCGTACGACATCGTCTGCAACGGCAACGAGATCGGCGGCGGCTCGATACGTATCCACCGCCGCGACATCCAGGAGCGGGTGTTCGCCGTGATGGGCCTGGACAAGGCCGAGGCCGAGGAGAAGTTCGGATTCCTGTTGGAGGCGTTCACCTTTGGCGCACCGCCGCACGGCGGAATCGCCTTCGGCTGGGACCGGATCAATGCGCTGCTGTCCCGGGTGGACTCGATCCGCGAGGTGATCGCGTTCCCCAAGACCGGCGGCGGCGTCGACCCGCTGACCGACGCGCCCGCGCCCATCACCGCCCAGCAGCGCAAGGAATCCGGAATAGATGCCAGGCCGGAAAAGGTTGAGCGGGCATGACCGAAATGCCCGACACCGACACGATCAACGCGTTCAACCAGAGCATCATCGACGAGTTCCGTACCAACGGCGGCAAAGTGAGCGGCCAGTTCGAGAACGCCGACCTGCTATTGCTCACCACCAAGGGCGCCAAGTCCGGACAGTCGCGGGTCTCGCCGCTGGCGTATCTCCGCATCGACGGCAAGCTGATCATCATCGGATCCTTCGCCGGCTCGCCCGTCAGCCCGGCGTGGGTGCACAACCTGCGGGCCAACCCGCAGGCACGCGTCGAGATCGGCACCGACGAGTTCGCTGTCACGGCGCGTGAGCTGCCGTCCGACGAGCGCGACGCCCTCTTCGACAAGGTCACCGCCGCGGCTCCCGGCTTCGCCGACTACCAGTCCAAGACCAGCCGAGTCATTCCGTTGTTCGAGTTGCAGCGCACCTAGGCCCGTGGGCACAACGCGGCGGACAGTGCCTCCCGCGGCTCTCGCCGCGTCCCGCGCGGGCCTCAAGCGGTTGCGCGGGACCTGGTTCAACCTGGTGCAGACCTCGGTCGCGTCCGGCCTGGCCTGGTACCTCGCGCACGACCTGCTCCACCATCCCCAGCCGTTCTTCGCGCCGATCGCCGCCGCGGTGTCCCTGTCGATCAGCAACGTGTTACGCGCGCAGCGCGCCATCCAAATGATGATCGGCGTGACCCTGGGCATCGGGGTGGGCACCCTGGTCCAGGGCGCCCTCGGGCCCGGTGCCGTCTCCATCGGCGTTGCCGCGCTGATCGCGCTCTGCGCCGCGGTGTTCATCGGTCACGGCCTCATCGGGCAAGGGATGATGTTCGCCAACCAGACCGTCGTTTCGGCGATCCTGGTGCTGGCGCTCTTCCGCAGCGGCCTCGGTTGGGAGCGCATCAACGACGCGCTCATCGGCGGTGTGTTGGCCATCGTGTTCGCGGTCGTGCTCTTCCCGGCCGACCCGTTGCAGTTGCTGCGCAGCGCGCGGGTCGGTGTGCTGGGCGTCCTGCGCGGTGTCCTGACGCGCAGCGCGGACGTCGCCGCCGGACGCCGCGTGCCCGCGCCCGACTGGCCGCTGGCGGTGGCCGACCGCGTGTACCAGCAACTGGGCGGGCTCATCGAGGCCCGCGCCACCGCCCGCCAGGTGGTGCGCGTCGCCCCCCGGCGCTGGGGGGAGCGCGAGGCCGTGCGCGCCGCGGATCATCACGCGATACACGTGGCCCAGCTGGCGGGCTCCGTGCTTCAGCTGGCCCGCGTCGTCGTCCCCGCGGTGGACGGCCGCTGCGACCGGCTGCCCAAGTCCGTGCCGGCCGTCCTGGTCCAACTCGCGGCGGCGACGGCCCTCGCCGACTCCGACCCCGCCGGGGCCGCGGCGTACACCGCGGCGGCGCGCCGCGAAGTGTCGGAGATGCAGGCCGATGCCCGAGATCCGACCGGCGTGGTGCTGGCGGGGGCCGTCGCAGCCTGTGTCGAGGACCTGCAACGGGTGATCGAGCTACGCCAGTTCTGAAGCCGTGCGCGACCGGTTCAGCGCGAGTCGGCCAGGAATTCCTGGACCAACTTCTTCGGGGCCTGCGTCAGCCACGCCTCCGTGATCAGGTCCTCGAGGTCGCGGACACCGATCTCGGCCAGGTTGACCAGCACCGCCGGATAGCCGTCGAAATGCGGGGTCGTGAAATAGATGCGCGGCTCGTCGGCGATCAAGCCGAACTTGACGCCCTCATCGGACACCCGCACGCCGAGGATGTCACCCTCCGGCTGGTCGGAACCTTCGTGTGCCAGCGCCTCGCGTTCGGACGGCCGCAGCGGCCGCTCCCAGGCCAGCAATTTCTTGCCGACCCGCCAGTCATGCGGTGACGGCTCCGAGGTGAGTGCCAGCTCACGAACGATGCGGGCGACGTCGTACCACGTGGCCACCTCTCGATTGTGCTCCCGGTTTGGCGCGCGTGCCGCCGTATCGGCAAACGGTTTCGCGCCGCGGACGGCGCGTCACCGTCCGGTCTGTGATGTGATCAGCCTTGTGCCTGAAGCTGACGCCGGGGTCGCCCGCCGCCATCGAGTAACCCACCGCACCGAGTACCGCTACTCCGACGTCGTGACCAGCTCCTACGGCCGCGGCTTTCTCACCCCGCGGGATTCGGTGCGGCAGCGGTGCGTCGTGCACCAGCTGACCATCGACCCGGCCCCCGCCGACGTGTCCACCAGCGGCGACGTGTACGGGAACATCAGTTCCTATTTCCACGTCACCGAGCCCCACCACACCCTGACCGTCACCAGCGACTCGATCGTGGACGTGTATCCGCCGGCGCCCGGCTTCCACACCAGCGGCCCGGCGGTGCAGCCGTGGGAGGCCGCCCGCCCGACCGGAGGCCGGGGAGCGCTCGCCGCCGAATTCACCCTCGACCTGAACCCGCCCGAGATCACCGACGAGGTCCGCGAATACGCCGCGCCCAGTTTCATCCCGCAGCGCCCGCTGGTCGACGTGCTGCGCGACCTCGGGTCGCGGATCTTCACCGACTTCACCTACCGTTCCGGGTCGACGACGATTTCCACCGGGGTAAAAGAGGTTCTGGCGGCCCGGGAAGGGGTATGTCAGGACTTTGCGAGGCTGGCAATCGCCTGCCTGCGCGCCAACGGGCTTGCAGCCAGCTACGTGTCGGGCTACCTGGCCACCGACCCGCCCCCGGGGAAGGATCGAATGATCGGTATTGACGCCACCCACGCCTGGGCGGCGGTGTGGACACCGCAGGAGCCCGGCCAATTCGAATGGCTGGGGCTGGATCCCACCAACGACCAATTGGTCGACGAGCGCTACATCATCGTGGGTCGGGGCCGCGATTACGCCGACGTGCCGCCGCTGCGCGGCATCATCTACACCAATTCCGAACGCAGCGTGATCGATGTCGCCGTCGACGTGGTGCCCTTCGAGGGGGACGTGCTGCATGCGTGACTTCAACTGCCCCAACTGCGGCCAGCGCCTGACGTTCGAAAACTCCACCTGCCTGAATTGTGGCAGCGCCCTGGGTTTTTCGCTCGAGCAGATGGCCCTGCTGGTGATCACCGAGGAGAATGCCGGCGAGCACGCCGGCTTCGTCGATGCTGCCGAGTATCAGCTGTGCGCCAATCTGCAGCTGGCCGAATGCAATTGGCTGGTGCCGGTCAACAATCCCCGGCTGCTGTGCACGTCCTGCGCGCTGACCACCGTGCGGCCTAACGATGCCGACACCGCCGGCCTGGCCGAGTTCGCCCGGGCCGAGGCGGCCAAGCGCCGGCTGATCGCCGAGCTGCACGAGCTGAAGCTGCCGATCATCGGGCGCGACCAGGACACCGAGCAGGGATTGGCCTTCCACCTGCTGTCCAGCGCGCGCGAGAAGGTGATGACCGGGCACGACAACGGCGTCATCACCCTGGACCTGGCCGAGGGCGACGACGTGCACCGCGCGCAGCTGCGGGTGGAGATGGAGGAGCCCTACCGCACCCTGCTGGGACACTTCCGGCACGAGATCGGGCACTACTACTTCTACCGGCTGATCGCCCCGTCCAGCCAGTACCTGGCGCGGTTCAACGAGTTGTTCGGCGACCCCGACGCGGACTACCAGGAGGCGCTGGACCGCCACTACAGCGAGGGGCCACCCGAGGACTGGCAGGAAGACTTCGTGTCGTCGTATGCCACCATGCATCCCGCCGAGGACTGGGCCGAGACGTTCGCCCACTACCTGCACATCCGCGACACCCTGGACACCTCGGCGTGGTGCGGCTTCGCGTCGGCGTCGGCAACTTTCGACCGGCCGGCGTTGGGCCCCAGCGCCTTTCAGACGATCATCGACATGTGGCTGCCGCTGTCGTGGTCACTGAACATGGTGAACCGGTCGATGGGCCACGACGACCTGTATCCGTTCGTGCTGCCGGTCGCGGTGCTGGAGAAGATGAAGTTCATCTACACCGTGATCGACGAGGTGACCTCGGAGGCGCGCGGACCCGCCGCCATCGCCGGCTAGTCGGCGATCGCGAGCGCGGCGCGGCCGGGCGAAGCGGGTCGCCGCCATCAGGGCTAGTCGGCGATCGCGAGCGCGGCGCAGCCCGATTCGGCAGCGGCATAGACGGGCACACTGCGGCGGTGTGCTTCTCGATGACGGCGGATCTTGCAGTGGGCGCCGCACTGTTGCCGGTGGCAGTGACCTCGCGCCAGTGCTTCACCTCACGCAGGCCCTGCAGGCGTTCGCGTCACTGTGGTGCATCTACGCCGCCGTGCTGTCGGTACTGGTGCTGGTGCACATGCGGCGTCGTCGGCGGCTGCCCGATCCACACCGCTACCATGGCGTCGCCATGGATCGCGCGACGTCGAGCGTGTGATTCCCGTCGTAAGGCGAGTCGTCTTGCGATGGCCGGAGGAAAGGCCGCCTGCTCGAACCGTTGGATCTTCGTAATCTCTTGTGTCACTTGAGCTTCAATAGTCACAATGCGGTCATTTTTGTCGGTGGGTGTTCCTAGAGTTTGTCCCATGAGTGCGAGTAGTCGTGAGGAGATCGTCGAGGTCTTCGACGCGCTTGATGACGACGTGGACTGCTTGTGCGGGTTGTCCTTTGACGTGTTCACCACCCCGGAGCGGTTGCGCGCCTTGGAGCGTCTGGAACGCGTGACCCGCCGGCTGCGCGCACCTGAGCACGCGTTGATCAACCAGCTCGACGCGCAGGCCAGTGCCGAAGAGTTGGGCGGCTCGCTGCGCTCGGGGCTGGCCGACCGGTTGCGCATCACCAAGGCGGAGGCCGGCCGGCGCATCGACGAAGCCCAGGATCTTGGGGAGCGCCGGGCGCTGACCGGTGAGCCATTGGCCCCGCAGTTGAGCGCGACCGCGGCCGGCCAACGCGACGGGCTCATCGGCGATGGACACGTCAAAGTGATCCGTAGCTTTTTCGCCCATCTGCCCGCCGAGGTCGACGTGCCGACCCGGCACGCCGCCGAGGCCGACCTCGCCGGCAAGGCCGCCGGATATCGCCCCGACGAGTTGGCCAACTACGCCCAGCGGATCATGGACTGGCTGCACCCCGATGGGGAATTCAGCGACGCCGAGCGGGCCCGCAAGCGCGGGATCACGCTGGGCACGCAGGAATTCGACGGCATGTCACGCATCAACGGCCTGCTGACCCCGGAATTACGCGCCGCCATCGAGGCCATGCTGGCCAAGCTGGCCGCCCCCGGGGCGTGCAATCCCGACGATGAGACACCGGTGGTCGACGCGACACCCGACCAGGACGCGATGCGCCGCGACACCCGGTCGGCAGCCCAACGCAACCACGACGGATTGCTCGCCGCGCTGCGCGGCCTGCTTGCCTCCGGCGAACTGGGCCGACACAACGGGCTGCCGGTGTCGATCGTGGTGACCACCACGTTGAAGGATCTCGAGGCCGCCGCCGGCAAGGCCCTGACGGCCGGCGGCACGCTGGTGCCCATGTCGGATGTGATCCGCTGGGCCGGCCACGCCCACCATTATTTCGCGATTTTCGACAGCGGCAGGCCGCTGGCGCTGTATCACACGAAACGACTAGCCTCCCCCGCACAGCGAATCATGCTGTACGCCAAGGACCGTGGGTGTACCAGGCCAGGGTGTGACGCCCCCGCCTACCACAGCCAAGTCCACCACGTCCGCGGCTGGACAACCACCCGCCGCACCGACATCGACGACCTCACCCTGGCCTGCGGTCCCGACAACCGGCTCGCCGAAAAAGGCTGGACCACCCGGACCAACGCCCGAGGCGAAACCGAATGGATCCCACCACCCCACCTCGACCGCGGACAACCCAGAACCAACAGCTTTCACCACCCCGAAAGATCCCTTCGCGATGCAGACGACGACGAACCCGTTTGACACCACGGCCCAGCCCTAATGGCGGCGACCCGCCTCTGGCTACGCCGGCATCACCCGGCGTACGTCGGGGCCCCACAGCGGTTGCATGCCACCGGGCAGCGCCAACTGTGTGGTGGTGATGACGTCGGCCAGCTCGCGCAGCCCGGCGTGCACCGAACCGAGCAGGTCGGCCAGCTTTGCGCGCAGGCCGTCGGCGCTGACAGTTTCGAGGTCGGCGGGATGGGAGCGCCGCAGCAGGGTGCCGATCTCCTCCACCAACCGCTCCGGGCGCGACGAGCCCGACGCCCCGGGCAGGTCCTTGAGGTTGGCCCGCAGCCGCTCCACTTGGTACAGCAACGAGCGCGGGTTCTGCGCGTCGAACAGCATCAGCTCGGCCACGGCGGCGACGCTGACCTTGCCGACGGTGCGGCGCCGGTAGATGACCGAGGACTCGCATGCCACCAGCATCGCCTCGATGATCGTCTGTTCGGCGGCGGCGCGGCGGACGGCGGTCAGCGTGGCCCGCAGCAGCGCGGTCAGCCAGATGCCGCGTTCGATGCGCTTGCCGATGTCCATCATCGTCCAGCCCACGTCGCGCACCATCGACTCCCCGGCCACCCCCGACAACGTCAGCATCCCGGACAGCGTCTGCACCTGAGCCGACGCGAGTATCGCGTCGGCCTCGGCGAGCGAGTCCGGCGGCTCCCGCCGCTGAGCCAGCGCGCGCTCCACCCCGGCCAACACCATCCAAGTGTCGTTGGACATTTGGTCGCGCACCGCCCTGGCGGCCAGCGCGAGCCCCTCCACCGACTGCACCAGGGAGCCGGGCCGGTCCGGATCCACGGTGAGGGACCAGAGCGTCGAGGGGGCGACGGCGATCATCTCGGCCCCGTCGCTCGCACCGTCGCCGCCGGCCGCGGCGTCGGTCCCGGTGATCCGCCCCAGCGCGCCCATCAGCACCGGCACGCATTCGCTTTCCTCGGTGTGCTGCTGATGCCGGTAGACGTGGAACCTGTCCCGGGCGACGAGCAGCAGCCGCGCCATGTTCTCCGCGCGCTCGCCGTAGCGGCCGATCCAGAAGAGGTCGGACAGCACACGCGGCGAGCTGACGCCCCAGGTGCCCGCGGCCGTCTTCGCCGCCGGCGCGGGCGACGGCAGGCTCACCGTCTCGGCTCGTGCCCGCTCCGTGGGGCGCACCCAAACATCTTTGGCGGCAACGGTTTGCAGCGTGTACGCGGCCGGCCCGGGCGCCAGCACGTAGCCAACCCCGCCGATCATCGGGGCGTAGCCGCTGCGCTGGGCGACATTGAACAACCGGATGCCGACGCCGGCCGACGACAGCACCCCGGCATGGTCGGTGGGCGCCGACGAGAACTGCGGCAGCTCCTGGCCGATCCACTGCCACGGCATCTTCTCGATACGGGCGGCCAATTGTGCCAGCTGATAGGACGAAAGAGTCGGCCCGACAAGTGTTTTGCCGCCCACGGTGGACTTCACCAGGAGCGACGACAGGTTCGCCAGCAGGTGTGAGCGTTCGCCGGCGATGCCGCCCCAGTAGACCGGCGCGGTGTCCAGCAGGGGGGCCTCGGAGAGCAATCGCTCGGACAGCTGGGGCAAAAACCGCAGCAGCCCAGGGTTTTCCAGAATGCCGCTGCCCAAGGTGTTGACCACGGTCACCGTCCCGCGGTGTGATGCCTCCACCAGACCGACCACGCCGAGGCGGGAGTCGGCGCGCAGATCGAGGGGGTCGGTGTAGTCGGCGTCCACCCGGCGAAGCACGACGTCGACCCGTTTCAGTGTGCCCAGCGAACGCATCCACAATTTGCCCTCGCGCACCACCAGGTCCGCGCTCTCCACCATCGGGAAACCCAGCAGCGTGGCCAGATACGCCTGATCGAAGGCGGTTTCGGAGAAGATGCCCGGGCTGAGCACCACCACCACCGGATCCTGCGCGTCGTCGGGCGCGGCGTCGATCAGCGCCAGTCGCAGCGCCTGGGCGAACGGCGTCGTCGGTCGCGGCGCGATCCGTTCGTAGAGATCGGGAACCGAGTGCGCGACGACGCGCCGGTCGGCCAGCGCGTAGCCGGCGCCCGACGGCGCCTGCGCCCAGTCGGCGTTGACCCGGAAGGTGCCGTCCGAGAGGCGGCTGACGTCGCAGGCGTGCAGGAAAAGCTGGTGATGCCCGGGCACTTCGATGCCGTTGGCGGCGCGCACGTAACCGGGGTGGGCGAACAGCAGCTCCGGCGGCAGCACGCCGCTCGGTGAGCAGGCTGCGCGGCCCGTAGAGGTCGGCGAGCACGGCGTCGAGCAGCCGGGACCGCTGCACCAGCCCGGCCTCCAGCGCCTCCCACTCGGCCGCGGACAGCACGATCGGCAGCGTGTCCAGGATCCAGGGCCGCGGCTCCAGGCCGTGCTCGCCGGAATCGACCTCGGTGTAGGTGATTCCGTCGCTGTCGATCAGGCTGTGCACCACCGAACGCAGCCGGTCGAGCCCCGCCCGGCCGCGCTCCGCGATGGTGTCGGCCAGCTCCGTCCAGGCCGGCCGCACGTTTCCGTCCCGGTCGACGAATTCGTCGTAGCCGGCGGCGGGGCCGTGCCGCAGATCGAAGAGCGCCTCCTGGGCGCGCGCGGCCCGGTACCCGGCCAGCAGGCGGTCGGCGTCGTAGCGGTCCTCGTAGCGGCCGCCGGTGGTCGGCGAGGCTGCACCGGTGCCGAATGTCATGTCCGCAAACGCCATTACTGCTGCACGGTACGCACGCGGCGCAGGTCCAGGATGCCCGGCGCGCCGATGTCGGTGAAGATGCGCGCCTGTTTCTCCCGGATGTCGGACAGGTCGAGCTTGCCGGGGGTGAAGCCGGTCGCCTCGAAACGGCGGGCGCGGCGCGCCTCGGCCTCGACGGCGTTGACGGGCGGCTCGTCGTAGGCCCGCCCACCGGGATGCGCGACGTGATAGGTGCAGCCGCCACGCGACGTACCCGTCGTCAGGTCCACCAGCTCGAAATGCAGTGGGACGTCGGTGCTGATGGTCGGGTGCAATGCGCTCGGCGGCTGCCAGGCCTTGAAGCGCACCCCGCCCACGTGGATGTCGGGGTTGTCGGTGGCCACCAGCGGCACCGGGTAGCCGTTGACGGTCACCACGTAGCGGTGGCGGTCGGCGCCGATGATGCGGATCTGGATGCGTTCTACCGAGGAGTCGACGTAGCGGGCGGTGCCGGTGGCGGTGGACTCCTCGCCCAGGGTGTTCCAGGGCTCGATGGCCCCGCGCAGCTCGATCTCCACCCCGTCGAACACCGCGGTGCCGATGCGGGGGAAGCGGAACTCGGTGAACGGGTCCAGCCAGCTGGTCTCGAACGCGATCCCGTGCGCGCGCAGGTCGGCGGCCACGTCGGCGATGTCGTGAATCAGGAAGTGCGGCAACAGGTATCGCCCGTGCAGGTTGGCGCCGTGGCGGATCAGCGGGGCGCGCAGTGGCTCGTCCCAGAACCACGCCACCAGCGAGCGCACCAGCAGCGACTGCACCATCGCCATGCGCAGATGCGGGGGCATCTCGAACCCGCGCAACTCCAGCAGGCCCAGCCGGCCGCGGACGCTGTCCGGGCTGTACAGCTTGTCGATGCAGAACTCGGCGCGGTGGGTGTTGCCGGTGATGTCGGTGAGCAGGTGTCGCAGCGCGCGGTCGATCACCCAGGGTTTGGCCAGGTTGTTTTTGAAACCCCCGCCGCCCAGCCGGGTGATCTCGGCGAAGGCGATCTCGAGTTCGTACAGCGCCTCGGCGCGGCCCTCGTCGACCCGGGGGGCCTGCGAGGTGGTGCCGACGAACCGGCCGGCGAACAGATACGACAGCGACGGGTGCCGCTGCCAGTACGTCAGCAGCGAGACCAGCAGGTCCGGCCGCCGCAGCAGCGGTGAGTCCGCGGGCGTGACGCCGCCCAGGGTGATGTGGTTGCCGCCGCCGGTGCCGCCGTGGGTGCCGTCGACGTCGAAGGATTCGGTGGACAAACGGGCAAGCCGGGCGTTTTCGTACAGCGTTTCGAGCTGTTGGCTCTGCTCGGCGAAGCCGGCGGTGGGCGCGACGTTGACCTCGATGACGCCGGGGTCCGGGGTGATCGTCGTCGAGCGCAGCCGCGGGTCCGGCGGGGGATCGTAGCCCTCGATCACCACCGGGCAGTCGGCCTTGGCCGCCGCGGCCTCGACGCGGGCGATGAGGTCGACGAAGTGTTCCAGCGCCTCGGTGGGCGGCATGAAGACGTAGAGCAGCCCGTCGCGAACCTCGGCGACCATCGCGGTGGGCGGCGCGGTGTCGGGGTCTTCGACCACCGCGGTGCCCGAGTCCGTGGACAGCGTGTCCCCGACGGTCTGGGGATCGGCGTCGAACGACGGGCGCGGCGGTCCCCAGCTGATGGAATCCAGCGGCAGTCGCAGGCCAGCCGGAGAATCGCCGTGCAGCAACACGATTCGGCCGCGACGCAGCCGCCAGTCGGCGCTGGCCCAACCCAGGCCGTCGTCGCGTCGATGCAGCGGCAGCACGAAAGCCGTTGGGGCCGTCACGGATTCGTCGAGACGGGCCAGCAGGGCGGCGCGCCCGGCGGGGGAGTCGGTGCCGAGATCGTCGTCGGGGTCCACCGGGTCGCCGTCGGGCTGGCGCACCTTGGCCGCCAGCCGGTGCAGCGGGTCCTCGTAGGCGGCCCGCACCTGCGAGAGGGGTAATCCCAGGCCGTCGGCGACGCCGGCGAGCAGCCGGTAGCCCGCCTCGCTGTCGACGGCGGGCCGGGCGGTCCATCCAGGGGTCGGCCAGCAGCGCGTCGTCGGTCCACAGCGGTCGCCCGTCGGTGCGCCAATGCAACGCAATCTGCCAGCGCGGCAACGGTTCTCCCGGATACCAGCGGCCCTGCCCGCGCTGCACCAGCCCGTTGGGCGCCCACACTTTCTTCAGCCGCGCGGCCAGGTCGGAGGCGCGCTGCCGCTTGTGCGGGCCGTCGGCGGCCGTGGTCCATTCCTCGGCGGCCTGGTTGTCCACCGAGACGAATGTCGGCTCGCCACCGACGGTCAGCCGCACGTCGGCGGCGGCCAGCCGCTCGTCGACGCGATGACCGACCTCGCAGATCGTCTGCCACGCCGCGTCGATGTAGGGCAGGGTGACGCGCGGGTCCTCGTGGACACGGGTGACGGTGTTGGAGAACTCCAGCACCGATTCGCACGGTTCGGTGCCGCCGCTGATGGGCGCCGCGGACGCCGGCTGCGGGGTGGCGGCCAACGGGATGTGGCCCTCGCCCGCGAACAATCCCGACGTCGGGTCCAGCCCGATCCAGCCCGCGCCGGGGATGTACACCTCGGCCCAGGCGTGCAGGTCGGTGAAGTCGGCGGCGGGGCCCGATGGCCCGTCGAGCGCCTCCACGTCGGAAGCCAGCTGCACCAGGTAGCCGGACACGAAACGGGCCGCCAGCCCCAGCTGGCGCAGGATCGACACCAACAGCCACGCCGAATCGCGGCACGAGCCGACCCCGGTGCGCAGCGTGTGATCCGGTGTCTGGACGCCGGGTTCCATCCGCACGCTGTAGGCGACGTCGGCGTTGACCGCGCGGTTGAGACCCACGAGCAGGTCGATGGTGCGAGTGCCTTCCGCCACCGAGAAGTTGCGCACCCATGCCCGCGAGAGCCCGCCGGGACCCGATCCGGCGCCGTCTTCGTCGACGGGCCGCAGGTAGGGCTCCAGGTCGTCGGACAGCCCCTTGGGGTAGGCCAACCCACCCGCCGGCCAGGTCTCGGCCCAGTCCTCGATGAAGAAATCGAACGGGTTGATCACCTTGAGGTCGGCGATCAGCCCGACCGTGATGGTCAGCCGCCGCGTGGGATTCGGAAACACCAGGCGCGCAAGGAAATTGCCCACCGCGTCCTGTTGCCAGTTGATGAAGTGCTCGTCCGGCTCGATGCGCAGCGAGTAGGCATCGAGCGGCGTGCGGCAATGAGGCGCCGGACGCAGCCGCACGACATGCGGGTACACCCGGACCGCCCGGTCAAAGGTGTAGCTGGTGCGGTGCTCCAGCGCGACTTTGATGCTCATGACAAGGTGATCTCATCACAAGCGGCAGATAGCCGCAGCGCACCGCAGCCGCGGCTAACAGCGCCGTAACTTTCCGAGCGGGCCGGCGCTTATGTCGGCTGCGGCCCGGGCGGCGGACCCGGTGGGTAACCGGGCTGCGGCACGGGGGCTACCTGTCCGCCGGTCAGCGTGCGGTAGGCGTAGGTCAGGATGAGCGCGTCGAGGGGAACCGCCACCAGCAGACCGAGGCCACACACCAGCACACCGGCGATGGCCAGGGCCATCACCACCAGCCACACCAGCAGCGCGCTGGCGAAGTTCGACCCCACCAGCGAGAAGCTGGAGGTGAAACCCTTGATGGCCGACTCCGAGCGATCGACCACGAACAGGATGGTGAACTGCACGAAGAGGCTCAGCACCAAACCCGGAACAAAGCAGAGGGAATAGCCGATCGACGTAAGAACGCCGATGATCAGCGCGGCCAGAAACGCCATCCCCAGATTGCGTGGCTTGAAGAACGAGCCGACGGTCACCGGGCGTCCGTCGGCTATGTCCAGGCAGCCGGACAGGAAGGCGGCTTGGGCGAACGCCGTTACCAGGTAGGTCAGCAGGGTGCCGATGATGAAGACTCCGAACCCGGCGCCAGTGAGATTCGACGCAAAGAAGAAGCCGTAATCATCGGTGGTCGTCGTGTTCGACGACATGTTTTGGCCCACGATGTTCACCGCGGCGGCCGCCGCGAACAGCAAGCCATACACCAGGGTGGGCACCAGCAACGCCACGGCGTTCTTGGTGAAGGTGTTCCAGGCCCAGCTGAAGGCGTCACCCAGGCTCAAGGCCGGCTGGGCCGGGGCGCCGTAGCCGGGCGGTGGGCCATAGCCCGATGGTGGGCCGTAGCCCGGTGGCGGCGCGCCGTAGCCGGGCGGCGGGGGTGGCGGCGCGCCGTAGCCGGGCGGTGGGCCGTAGCCGCGGTGGCCGGGGCGCCGTAGCGGGGCGGCGGGGGGTGGGCCGTAGCCCGGCGGCGGCGCGCCGGGGGGTGGCGGATAGCCCGGGGGGTTCTGCTCGCTCCCGTGGGGATCGGCGGGGGTGCCTGGATACTCGGGAGGCTGGCTCATGTCCGTCCTAGCTGTTGACTCAACCTGTGGGCACGCGCACACGGGAACTTAGCAAAGATGTGTCATAGATGCGTCCTAGGCGCCGGATTCGATTCTCGTGGTATGCCTGAAGCCGTGTCCGACGGTCTTTTTGACCTGCCCGGCGCCCCGCAGCCGAGCGACCACGGCCTGGGCGTGTCGGCCGGTGCGCCCCTGGCGGTGCGCATGCGTCCGGCCTCCCTGGACGAGGTGGTCGGACAGGAGCACCTGCTGGCGCCCGGATCGCCGCTGCGCCGCCTGGTCGAGGGCTCGGGCGTGGCGTCGGCCATCCTCTACGGGCCCCCGGGCAGCGGCAAGACGACGCTGGCCGCGCTGATCTCCCAGGCGACCGGCCGGCGGTTCGAGGCGCTGTCGGCGCTGTCCGCCGGCGTCAAGGACGTGCGCGCCGTCATCGAAGAGGCGAGGCGGGGCATCCTTCGCGGCGAGCAGACGGTGCTGTTCATCGACGAGGTGCACCGGTTTTCCAAGACCCAGCAGGACGCCCTGCTGTCCGCCGTCGAGAACCGGGTGGTGCTGCTGGTCGCCGCCACCACCGAGAACCCGTCTTTTTCGGTGGTGGCGCCGCTGCTGTCCCGGTCGCTGATCCTGCAATTGCGCCCGCTGAGCGCCGACGACATCCGTGTCGTCGTGCAGCGGGCGATCGATGACCCGCGCGGGCTCGGCGGGCGGGTCGCGGTGACGCCCGACGCCGTCGACCTGCTGGTGCGATTGGCCGCCGGCGACGCCCGGCGGGCGCTGACCGCGCTGGAGGTGGCCGCCGAAGCCACCGAGTCGGTCACCCTCGAGACCATCGAGCAGTCCCTGGACAAGGCCGCGGTGCGCTACGACCGCGACGGCGACCAGCACTACGACGTCATCAGCGCCTTCATCAAGTCGGTGCGCGGCTCCGACGTCGACGCGGCCCTGCACTACCTGGCCCGCATGCTCGTCGCGGGGGAGGACCCACGGTTCGTCGCCCGCCGGCTGTTGATCCTGGCCAGCGAGGACATCGGCATGGCCGATCCCGGCGCGCTGCAGATCGCGGTGGCGGCCGCGCAGACGGTGGCGCTGATCGGCATGCCCGAGGCGCAGCTGACGCTGGCGCACGCCACCATCCATCTGGCCACCGCGCCGAAGTCGAACTCGGTCACCGCCGCGCTGGCGGCGGCGATGGACGACATCAAGGCGGGGAAGGCGGGTCTGGTGCCGCCCCATCTGCGCGACGGACACTATTCGGGCGCCGCGGCGCTGGGACACGCACAGGGCTACCGGTACTCGCACAACGATCCCGACGGCGTCGTCGCCCAGCAATATCCGCCGGATGAGCTGGTGGGCGTGGACTACTACCGGCCGACCGGCCGCGGCGGTGAGCGGGAGATGGCCGGGCGGCTGGAACGGTTGCGGGCGATCATCCGCAGGAAGCGGGGAGGGGCATGAAGACTTTCACCGACGCGGAGATGGGCCGGCTGCTGCCCACCGCCAAGGAATACTGCGTCGTCATCCTCAAGCGCGGCCCGAGGTTCGGTGACGAGTCGTCACCGGCGATCGTCTGGGAACACGGGCGGCGTAACTTCGGGCTGCGCGACGAGGGCGTGCTGGCGGTAGTGCTGCCGGTCACCGACGAGTCCGACATCTGCGGGATCGGGGTGTTCGCGGCGACGGTCGACGACACCGCCGCCATCATGAATGACGACCCCGGCGTGGCGGCCGGGGTGTTCACCTACCAGGTGCACCCCTGCCGCGGATTCCCCGGCGACGCGCTGCCCTAGTCAGACCAGCTCGGGCACCCGCAGCTGAGCGATCGCCAACTCGAATTCCGCCACGTCGATCACCTCGGCGCCCAGCTCCCGGACACGCCGGCTGCGCAACTCGGTCGCCCGGTCGCGGTTGCGGGCCATCGCGGCCATCGAGTCGAACGTCGAGCAGGACACCGCCCGCCGGCATGCCGGATGGTCGACCAACAGGCTGGCACTGCAGAAGCCGTCGAGATCCTCCATCTCGGGCAGCACCGAGGACCGGTAGAAGTCCAGGGATCGGCTGAGCTGATCCGGCACCACCTTGAGCCAGGTGGCCCGCACGCAGGCGCCCTGACGGGAGGGATGGTCGCGGTGCAGCAAAGCGATGTCCCATTCCTCGACGCGCGCGCTGCCGTCGAACATCAGCGCGGCCTGGTCACGAATCGGGGCGACCCGTTCGGCGCTGGCGCGCATCGCGTCGATGCTGTCCCAGGAGCTGGTGGCGATGCAGGTTCCGGACTGCCGGTCGACCAGCAATGACAATCCGACACACCCGTCGATTTCCGTGAGGGCCGGCATGACGACATCGCGGACGTGCGCGATCCCGATGTCGACCGACAAGGGTTGCGCCTGGATGGTGGTAGAGCGTGCGTACACGGCTAACCCCTCCTCTGTCGGGGCTTGAATTGATCGGGACCCCGGTGGCTACCAAAGTTTCCACCCGTTACCTTCCTCCTGCCCGTGGTGCGCCGCAATGCCTGATGTGGTCGCGCTCACAAACGATTGGCCGGTCTTGAGCAGGCCCCGCAGGTGCGCCGTAGGCTGGTCCGGATGCATACCGATGTGCTGGACGTGGACACAACACGGCGCCGCATCGTCGATCTGACCGAGGCGGTGCGGGGCTTCTGCTGGTCGCGGGGCGACGGCCTGTGCAATGTGTTCGTCCCGCACGCGACGGCCGGTGTCGCGATCATCGAGACGGGGGCCGGCTCCGACGACGACCTGCTCGACACGCTGGAACGGCTGCTGCCGCGCGACGATCGGTATCGGCACGCGCACGGCTCCCCGGGCCACGGTGCCGACCACGTGATGCCGGCGCTGGTCGCACCGTCGGTAACGGTGCCGGTCGCCGGCGGCGAGCCGATGCTGGGCACCTGGCAAAGCATCGTGCTCGTCGACCTGAACCGGGACAACGCGCAACGATCGGTGCGGCTGAGCTTTCTGGAGGGTTAGCGGCCAGGTCGTGGGGGGCACCCGAGCAGGTACTGTGTGCGGGCGAAATGGCGTCGTCAGACAGCCTTCCGAATTCGCGGCTAATAGGCTGGAAGCAAGGTCGAAGCAAACAGGGAAGAAGCGGACCAGAAGTGCAGACACACGAGATCAGGAAAAGGTTTCTTGATCATTTCGTGAAGGCGGGCCACACCGAGGTGCCGAGCGCATCGGTGATCCTCGACGACCCCAACCTGCTGTTCGTCAACGCGGGCATGGTCCAGTTCGTGCCGTACTTCCTGGGCGCACGCACACCGCCGTACTCGACGGCCACCAGCATCCAGAAGTGCATCCGCACGCCCGACATCGACGAGGTGGGCATCACCACCCGGCACAACACCTTCTTCCAGATGGCCGGCAACTTCTCGTTCGGCGACTACTTCAAGCGCCGCGCCATCGAGCTGGCGTGGACCCTGCTGACCAACGGCGTGTCCGAGGGCGGCTACGGCCTGGACCCCGAGAGAATCTGGACGACGGTCTATTTCGACGACGACGAGGCCGTGCAGCTGTGGCAGGAGATCGCCGGGCTGCCGGCCGAGCGGATCCAGCGCCGCGGCATGGAAGACAACTACTGGTCGATGGGAATCCCCGGTCCGTGTGGCCCGTCGTCCGAGATCTATTACGACCGTGGGCAGGAGTTCGGGGTCGGCGGCGGCCCGGTGGCCAACGAAGACCGCTACATCGAGATCTGGAACCTCGTGTTCATGCAGAACGAGCGGGGCGAGGGCAGCGGAAAAACCGACTTCGAAATCCTGGGGCCGTTGCCCCGCAAGAACATTGACACCGGCATGGGCGTCGAGCGGGTCGCGTTCATCCTGCAGGGTGTGCACAACGTCTACGAGACCGACCTGCTGAGGCCGGTCATCGACCTGGTCGCAACGCGCGGCCCCCGCCCTTATGACGTCGGCAACCACGAGGACGATGTGCGCTACCGGGTCATCGCCGACCACAGCCGCACCGCGGCGATCCTGATCGGCGACGGCGTCACGCCCGGCAACGACGGGCGCGGCTACGTGTTGCGCCGGCTGCTGCGCCGGGTGATCCGTTCGGCCAAGCTGCTCGGCATCGAGGGTCGGATCGTCGGCGAGTTGATGGCCACCGTGCGCGACGCGATGGGGCCGTCGTATCCCGAACTGGTCGCCGATTTCGACCGGATCAGGCGCATCGCGGTCGCCGAGGAGACCGCGTTCAACCGCACCCTGGTGGCCGGCTCCAAGCTGTTCGACGAGGTGGCCGGCACCACCAAGGCCACCGGGGCCAAAGCGATCTCCGGCTCGGATGCCTTCACGCTGCACGACACCTACGGCTTCCCGATCGAGCTGACCCTGGAGATGGCCGCCGAGGCCGGCCTACAGGTCGACGAAATCGGCTTTCGGGAACTGATGGCCGAACAGCGGCGCCGCGCCAAGGCGGACGCCGCCGCCCGCAAGCACGCGCACGCCGACCTGACCGCGTATCGCGAGCTGGTCGACGCCGGCCCCACCGAATTCACCGGTTTCGACGAATTAGCTTCCGAAGCAAGGATTTTGGGTATCTTTGTCGACGGTAAGCGAGTGCCGGTCGTCGCCCACGGAACCGACGGAGCGCAGCAGGTCGAGCTGGTGCTGGACCGCACCCCGCTCTACGCCGAATCCGGCGGACAGATCGCCGATGAGGGCACGATCAACGGGACCGGGGCCGGCGAGAGCGCTCGCGCCGCGGTCACCGACGTGCAGAAGATCGCCAAAACCCTTTGGGTGCACCGCGTCAACGTCGAATCCGGGGAATTCGTGGAGGGTGACACCGTCGTGGCGGCGGTCGACCCGGAATGGCGCCGGGGCGCCACCCAGGGGCATTCGGGCACCCACATGGTGCACGCCGCGCTGCGACAAGTGCTCGGCCCCAACGCCGTTCAGGCGGGATCGCTGAACCGCCCGGGCTACCTGCGTTTCGACTTCAATTGGCAGGGCCCGCTGTCCGACGAGCAGCGCACCCAGATCGAAGAGGTCACCAACGAGGCCGTCCAGGCCGACTTCGAGGTGCACACCTTCACCGAGCAACTCGAGAAGGCCAAGGCGATGGGGGCGGTCGCGCTGTTCGGTGAGAGCTATCCCGAACAGGTGCGGGTGGTGGAGATCGGCGGGCCGTTCTCGCTGGAGCTCTGCGGAGGAACCCACGTGCACAACTCGGCTCAGATCGGGCCGGTGACCATCCTTGGCGAGTCGTCGGTCGGGTCCGGGGTCCGCCGGGTGGAGGCCTACGTCGGGCTTGACTCGTTCCGCCACCTGGCCAAGGAACGCGCGCTGATGGCGGGGCTGGCGTCGTCGCTGAAGGTGCCCTCCGAGGAGGTCCCCGCCCGGGTCGCCAACCTGGTGGAGCGGCTCAAGGCCGCCGAGAAGGAACTCGAGCGCGCCCGGGTCGCGGGCGCCCGGGCCGCCGCGACCAACGCCGCGGCCGGCGCGGAGCGTATCGGTAACGTCCGTGTGGTGGCGCAACGGATGTCGGCTGGAATGACGGCCGGCGACCTGCGTTCCCTGGTGGCCGACATCCGCGGCAAGCTGGGCGGCGATCCCGCGGTCGTGGCACTGATCTCGGAGGGCGACGGCGGCAGCGTGCCGTACGCGGTCGCCGCCAACCCGGCCGCCCAGCACCTCGGATTCCGCGCCAACGACCTGATCAAGCACCTGGCCGCGACCGTCGACGGCCGCGGCGGGGGCAAGCCGGACCTGGCGCAGGGTTCCGGGAAGGACCCGACCGGCATCGACGCAGCGCTCGAGGCGGTCCGCTCCGAGATCGCCGTGATAGCGCGGGTCGGTTGAGTGGTCCCCGCACAGCATCGCTTGCCCGACCGGCCCGGCGACCCCAACCAGGACCCCGGACCGGGACGAAGGGTCGGCATCGACGTCGGCAGCGTGCGCATCGGCGTCGCCTGCAGCGATCCCGACGGCATCCTGGCCACGCCTAAGGAAACCGTGCGCCGTGACCGATCCGGCAAACACTTGCGGCGGCTGGCCGAGCTGGCCGCGGAGCTCGGGGCGGTCGAGGTGGTCGTCGGGTTGCCGCGGACGCTGGCCGACCGCACCGGTCCCTCGGCCGTCGATGCGATCAACCTGGCCGACGAGTTGGCCCAACGGATCGCGCCCACGCCCGTGCGGCTGGCCGACGAGCGTCTGACCACCGTCAGCGCGCAGCGATCACTGCGTGCGGCCGGCGTCCGGGCCAGGGAGCAGCGGGCGGTGATCGACCAGGCGGCCGCGGTGGCCATCCTGCAGAGCTGGCTCGACCAACGCCGCGCCACCCTGACGGCAGGGGAGCGTGCCGATGGTTGACAGCGCACGGCGGCAACGGGCCGAGCCCGAAGCGGTCGGTCCGTCGCGAAAGCGGAGCCGCGTCGCGCGGAACCAGGCTGAGCGGGGGCGCCGCCGGCGGCGGTTCGCCGGCAAGATCGTGCTCGCCGTCGTCGCCGTCGTCGTGCTGGTGGGGGTTTTCGTCGGCGCCAGCCTGTGGCACACCGTGTTCGGGGCCGGCGACGACTACACCGGAAACGGCGAGCGCGACGTCGTGATTCAGATCAAGGACGGTGACTCGACCACGATGGTCGGGGAGACGCTGCAGAACGAGCAGGTGATCAAGACCGTCAAGGCATTCGTCAACGCCGCGCACGGCAATACCAAGATCTCCTCGATCCAGCCCGGCTTCTACCGGATGCGCACCGAGATCCCCGCGGCCAACGCCGTCGCGCGGCTGGCCGACCCGAACAACCGGGTGGGCCGGCTGGTCATCCCGGAAGGCCGGCAGCTCGACGACACCACCGACATGAAAACCAACGTGGTGAACCCGGGGATCTTGACGCTGATCTCCCGCGCCACGTGTGTGAGCCTGGACGGCAGTCAGCACTGCGTCGGGGTGGCGGAGCTGCGGGCGGCGGCGACCAACAGCACCCCCGCCGCGCTTGCGGTGCCCCCATGGGCCGTCGAGCCGTTCACCGAGCTCGGCAAGGATCATCGCCGGATCGAGGGGCTGATCGCGCCCGGAACCTTCAACGTCGACCCCTCCGCTTCGGCCGAGACGATCCTGTCCAGCCTGATCAGCGCCGGGGCCGTCGAGTACATGAAGTCCGGGCTGGTGGACACCGCCCAGGCCATGAGCTTGTCGCCCTACGACATCCTGGTGGTGGCGTCGCTGGTGGAGCAGGAATCCAAGTCGCAGGACTTCGCGAAGGTCGCGCAGGTCATCTACAACCGCCTGCACGCCCACCACACCCTGGAGTTCGACTCGACCGTCAACTACCCGCTGGACCGCCGGGAGGTGGCCACCACCGACGCCGACCGCGCCCAGAAGACGCCATGGAACACCTACGTGTCGCAGGGGCTGCCGGCGACGGCGATCTGTTCGCCCGGCGTTGACGCCCTGCACGCCGCCGAGCATCCCGAGCCCGGTGACTGGCTGTACTTCGTCACCATCGACCCCCAGGGCACGACGCTGTTCACGAAGGATTATCAGCAGCATCTGGCCAATATCGAGCTGGCTAAGCGCAACGGTGTCCTCGACTCCGCCCGCTAGGACGCCCGGCCCGGGCGCCGGGCGAAAAGCGGCTGTGCTCGGCAAGCCGATCGCCCATTCGAAGTCCCCGCAGCTGCACCTGGCCGCCTACCGGGCGCTGGGCCTGCACGCCTGGACCTACGAGCGCATCGAATGCGACGCCGCGCAGCTGCCGGCCGTGGTCGGCGGGTTCGGGCCCGAGTGGGTCGGGGTGTCGGTGACCATGCCGGGCAAGTTCGCCGCGCTGCGGTTCGCCGACCAGCGCACCGAACGTGCCGAGCGGGTGGGATCGGCCAACACCCTGGTCCGCACGCCGGTGGGCTGGCGCGCCGACAACACCGACATCGATGGCGTGAGTGGGGCGCTGGGGTCAGCGGGCGGGCCGGCGCTGGTGTGTGGATCGGGTGGCACCGCCCCGGCGGCCGTCCTCGGGCTGGCCGAACTGGGCGTCACCGCCATCACCGTGGTCGCGCGCAACCCGGACAAGGCGGCCCGGCTGGTGGACCTTGGCATCGGAGTCGGGGTGCCGACGCGGTTCGTGAGCCTGGACGACGCCGGGCTGGCCGAGGCGGTGGGCGCCGCGGAGGTGCTGGTCAGCACGATTCCCGCGGACGTCGCGGCGCGATACGCGGACGCCTTTGCGGCGATCCCGGTGCTGCTCGACGCCGTTTACGACCCGTGGCCCACGCCGCTGGCGTCCGCGGTGGCCGCCGCCGGCGGCCGCGTGATCAGCGGCCTGCAGATGCTGCTGCACCAGGCTTTCGCGCAGGTGGAGCAGTTCACCGGCCTGCCGGCCCCGCGCGAGGCGATGGCTTGCGCGCTGGAGGCTTTGCCGTAAGAGTGCCGCTGCATGCGGATGACGGCGGCGGTCGTGGTGCTGGGCTGGCTGGCGGTGCTGAGCGGTTACGACCTGCGCCAGCGCCGGTTGCCGAATCTGCTGACGCTGCCCGGGGCCGGGGTGATCCTGCTGGCGGCCGCCTGGGCCGGGCGCGGCTGGCCCGCGCTCGCCGGGGCGACGGCGCTGACCGTGATCTATCTGCTGGTGCACTCGGTGACCCCGGCGGGAATGGGGGCCGGAGACGTCAAGCTGGCGATCGGCCTGGGGGCGCTGGCGGGCTGTTTCGGCGTCGGGGCGTGGTTTCTGGCGGCGCTGGCCGCGCCTTTGCTGACCGTCGCGTGGGGCCTGATCGACCGTCGTTTCGGCGGCGCGGGCGCCGCGTCGGTGCCGCACGGACCCGCGATGTGCGTGGCCACCGCCGCCGCGATCGGCCTGGTTCTCGGGTGAACCCCGGCGCGGCGACGGCGGCGCTCGGATTTAAGCCCGCCCGGGCGCACATGGGAAGATGATCGGGTGTTGCGTTGGATCACCGCCGGAGAGTCGCATGGCCGCGCGTTGGTGGCCCTGCTCGAGGGGATGGTCGCCGGCGTGGAGGTCAACTCCACCGATATCGCCGACCAATTGGCCCGCCGCCGGCTCGGTTACGGCCGTGGCGCGCGGATGAAGTTCGAGCGCGACGCGGTGACCGTGCTGTCCGGGGTGCGCCACGGCATCACGCTGGGCGGCCCCATCGCCATCGAGATCGGCAACACCGAGTGGCCGAAGTGGGAAACCGTGATGGCGGCCGACCCCGTCGACCCGGCGGAGCTCGCCAATGTCGCGCGCAACGAGCCGCTCACCCGGCCGCGGCCCGGCCATGCCGACTACGCGGGCATGCTCAAGTACGGCTTTGACGACGCCCGGCCGGTGCTGGAGCGGGCCAGCGCACGGGAGACCGCCGCCCGCGTCGCGGTGGGCACGGTGGCGCGGTCGTTCCTGCGCCAGGCGCTGGGCGTCCACGTGCTCTCCCACGTCGTCGCGATCGGCCCGTCGGCGCCCTATGACGGTCCGCCGCCACGCCCGGAAGACCTGCCCGCGATCGACGACAGCCCGGTGCGCGCCTTCGACAAGGGCGCCGAAGAGGCGATGATCGCCGAGATCGAGGCGGCCAAGAAGGACGGCGACACCCTCGGCGGCGTGGTCGAGGTGGTGGCGCTGGGCCTGCCGATCGGGCTGGGCTCGTTCACCAGCGGCGACAACCGGCTGGACAGCCAGCTCGCCGGCGCGGTGATGGGCATCCAGGCCATCAAGGGCGTGGAGATCGGCGACGGATTCGAGACCGCGCGCCGCCGCGGCAGCCGCGCCCACGACGAGATGTATCCCGGACCCGACGGCGTGGTCCGTTCGACCAACCGCGCGGGCGGGCTCGAGGGCGGCATGACCAACGGCCAGGCGCTGCGGGTGCGCGCCGCGATGAAACCCATCTCCACCGTCCCGCGGGCGCTGGCTACCGTCGACATGGCGACCGGAGACGAGGCCGTCGCCATCCACCAGCGCTCCGACGTGTGCGCGGTGCCGGCCGCCGGCGTCGTGGTCGAGGCCATGGTGGCGCTGGTGCTGGCCCGGGCGGCGCTGGAGAAGTTCGGCGGCGATTCGCTGACCGAAACCCGTCGCAACATCGAGGCTTATCAGCGCGCGGTCGCCGACCGGGAAGCGCCGGCCGCCCGGGGTACCGCGTGATGGCACCCAGGGCGGTACTGGTCGGGCTGCCGGGGTCGGGCAAGTCCACCATCGGTCGGCGCCTGGCCAAGGCGCTGGGCGTCGGGTTCCTCGACACCGACGCGGCGATCGAGCAGCAGACCGGCCGCAGCATCGCCGAGATCTTCGCCACCGAGGGGGAGCAGGAGTTCCGCCGTATCGAGGAGGAGGCGGTGCGTGCCGCGTTGGCCGACCATGATGGCGTGGTGTCGCTCGGCGGCGGGGCCGTCACCAGCCCGGGGGTCTGCGAGGCGCTCGCGGGCCACACCGTCATCTACTTGGAGATCAGCGCCAGCGAAGGCGTGCGGCGCACCGGCGGCGGCACCGTGCGCCCACTGCTCGCCGGCCCCGACCGCGCCGAGAAATTCAAAGCGCTGATGGCCAAGCGCGTCCCGCTGTACCGGCGCGTGTCGACCATCCGTGTCGACACCAACCGCCGCAATCCCGGGGCGGTGGTGCGCTACATCGTGTCCAGGCTGCAGACACCCGAGAACGCTCACGCGGAGGCCGCCACATGACCCGCGCCGGCGACGATGCAGTGGGGGTACCGCCCGCTTGCGGGGGACGAAGCGATGTGGGGGCACCTCCCGCTTGCGGGGGAGAGGAGCGGCGCCATGACTAACGCCGCGCCGGTCACCGTGCGGGTGGCCGTCGACCCGCCGTACCCGGTGATCATCGGCACCGACCTGGGCGACCAGCTGGTCGAGCTCCTCTGCGACCGGCACCGGGTGGCCGTCGTGCACCAACCGGCGCTGGCGCAAACCGCCGAGGCGATCCGAAGCCGCTTGGCGGACAAGGGCGTTGACGCGCACCGCATCGAAATACCGGACGCCGAAGCCGGAAAGGACCTGCCGGTCGTCGGATTCCTCTGGGAAGTGCTGGGCCGCATCGGGATCGACCGCAAAGACGCGTTGGTCAGCCTCGGCGGCGGCGCCGCCACCGACGTTGCCGGGTTCGCGGCGGCCACCTGGCTGCGCGGCGTCGACATCGTCCACATTCCCACCACGCTGCTCGGCATGGTCGACGCGGCCGTCGGCGGCAAGACGGGTATCAACACCGACGCGGGCAAGAACCTGGTGGGCGCGTTTCACCAACCGCTGGCGGTGCTGGTGGACCTGGCGACCCTGGAAACGTTGCCGCACAACGAACTCGTCGCCGGTATGGCCGAGGTGGTCAAGGCCGGCTTCATCGCCGACCCGGTGATCCTCGACCTCATCGAGGCGGACCCGCAGGCCGCCGTGGACCCCACGGGCGACGTGCTGCCGGAGCTGATCCGGCGCTCGATCGCCGTCAAGGCCCGGGTCGTCGCCGCCGACGAGAAGGAGTCGGAGCTGCGCGAAATCCTGAACTACGGCCACACATTGGCGCACGCGATCGAGCGCAGGGAGCGCTACGAGTGGCGGCACGGCGCCGCGGTGTCGGTCGGTCTGGTGTTCGCCGCGGAGCTGGCCCGGCTTGCCGGCCGGCTCGACGACGCGACCGCGCAGCGCCATCGCACCGTCCTGTCGGCGCTGGGCCTGCCGGTCGGCTACGACGCCGACGCGCTGCCGCAGCTGCTGGAATACATGGCCCAGGACAAGAAATCCCGGGCTGGTGTGCTGAGGTTCGTGGTCCTCGACGGACTGGCCAAGCCGGGGCGGCTGGCCGGGCCCGACCCGTCGCTGCTGGCGGCGGCATACGCGGGGCTGTCCGACGAAGAGGTTGCCCGATGACCAACGTCAACGTGCAAGTTATCAATGGCCCGAACCTGGGCCGGCTGGGCCGCCGCGAGCCCGACGTGTACGGGGACACCACGCATGACCAACTGGCCGCGCTGATCGAGCGGGAGGCCGCCGCGCTCGGACTGAAGGCCGTTGTGCGCCAAAGCGACAACGAAGCCCAGCTGCTGGACTGGATCCATTCGGCCGCCGACGCGGGCGAACCGGTGATCCTCAACGCCGGCGGCCTGACCCACACCTCGGTGGCGCTGCGCGACGCATGCGCCGAGTTGCGCGCGCCCCTGATCGAGGTACACATCTCCAATGTGCATGCCCGCGAGGAGTTTCGGCGTCACTCATACATCAGCCCGGTAGCGACCGGGGTGATCGTCGGGCTCGGGGTCCGAGGCTACGTGCTGGCCCTGCGCTACCTGGCGGAAGCCGCCGGCGCCAAGGGCTAATCCTTACCGTGCTGGGGACCCGGCTTGGTGTGCTCGTCGCCGGCGGTGCGGATCACCTCGGTTTTGGGATCGTCCGCGGGTTTGGCGATCGATTCGGTGGGGGCTTCACCCTCGGCGGTGCCCACCGTTTCGGTGGGGGCCTCACGCTCGGCCGTGGCGACCGCCGCGGTCCGGTCCTCGTGCTGCGCTCCCGCCGCTGGAATCTCCCCGGTGGGCGCGTCGTCACCGCGCACCGCGGAGAACACGTCGGTGTCGCTGTCGCGCTCCTGCTTTTCGCCGAGGCCGTGGTGCTTCTCCGGCGTCTTCTCGAACTGCCGGTCCACCCGCCACCGGCCAATGGTGACGCCGATGATCCCGGGCAGGAACACGCAGAGCGCGGTGAACGCCGCGAACGTGGTCACCTCGTTGATCAGGCCGCCGGTGTAGAGACCCTTGTACACCAGCGCGATGAGCCAGGAGACGGCGCCGGACAGCACGCCCGCCACCAGGCCGGCCAGCAGCCAGGTCATCGCCAGGTCGCCACGGCGGTCCGGGTCCCGGTTCGCGTTGGCGTCGGCCCGGCCGTCGAGTACCCCCCATACGGCCACGCCGACGATGAACAGAAGCATTAGCACCGCGCTAAAAAGCCCGGCCTGCGTTTGCCACGCATTGATCAACGCCCCTTGGAACAAGCGAACGACGACCATGGCCGCCCCGTACACCAATCCGCGCAGCATCCAGTTAGTCATGGGCAATCAGCGTAGCGAGTACCGTCAAGGGCCGTGACACATTCTCAGCGCCGGGACAACTTGAAAGCCCAGATCGGTGCCGGTGGACTGGACGCGATGCTGGTCAGCGACCTGAACAACGTGCGCTACCTGTCCGGCTTCACCGGATCGAACGGCGCATTGCTGGTGTTCGCCGACGATCGCGGCCCGGTGCTCGTCACCGACGGCCGGTACCGCACCCAGGCCGCGGAGCAGGCGCCGGGGCTCGAGATCGCGATCGAACGCGCCCTCGGGCGCTACCTGGTCGGCCGGGCCGCCGAGGGCGGGGTGGGGAAGCTGGGTTTCGAAAGCAACGTGGTGACCGTCGACGCCTTCGACGTCCTGACCAGCGAACTCGGCGAGCGCAAGGCGCCCACCGAGCTGGTGCGGGCGGCCGGAACCGTCGAGGCGCTGCGTGAGGTCAAAGACGACGGCGAGGTGGCGCTGCTGCGGTTGGCCTGCGAGGCGGCCGACGCCGCGCTCGCCGATCTGGTGGAACGCGGCGGCCTGCGGCCCGGGCGAACCGAACGCGAGGTGAGCCGGGAGCTGGAGGCCCTGATGCTCGACCACGGCGCCGATGCGATCTCATTCGAGACCATCGTGGCCGCCGGAGCGAATTCGGCGATCCCGCATCACCGCCCCACCGATGCGGTGCTGGCGGCGGGCGACTTCGTCAAGATCGACTTCGGCGCGCTGGTGGCCGGCTATCACTCCGACATGACCCGCACCTTCGTGCTCGGCAAGGCCGCCGACTGGCAACTGGAGATCTACCGGCTGGTCGCCGACGCCCAGCGCGCCGGCCGGGAGGCGCTGCGGCCGGGGGCAAGCCTGCGCGAGGTCGACGCCGCGGCGCGCCAGCTGATCGTCGATGCGGGCTACGGCGAGCAGTTCGGCCACGGCCTGGGCCACGGTGTGGGGTTGCAGATCCACGAGGCGCCGGGAATCGGGGCCACGTCCACCGGCACCTTGCTGGGGGGGTCGGTGGTGACGGTCGAGCCCGGCGTCTACCTGCCCGGTCGCGGCGGCGTGCGCATCGAGGACACCCTGGTCGTGCCCGATGAGGCGGCGGCAACCCGCGGGCGGGCACCGGAACTGCTGACCCGGTTCCCCAAGGAGTTGGCGGTTCTCAGCTAGGTGTGCGACTGACGGTGGCCGGTGACAGGCTGGGCCTTGGTCTTTTGTAGCAGTCTTTCGTAGGGGGTTTGACCACCAAGGCCGCCGTGGGGCCGGTGGTAGTTGTAGTAGTCTTCCCATTCCTTGAGTTTCTGGTTGAACAGGCCGGTGTCGTCCTCGACGACGCCGTCGAGGAGTCGGTAGAACTCTTCGGCGTCGATCCGGTGCGAACGCTCCACTTTTCCGTTGAGTCTGGGGGTGGCTGGCCGGATGTAGATATGGCCGATTCCCTGGTCAAGGACGTGCCAGTGGAAGCTGGACTGGAATTCGGCGCCGTTGTCTGTCTGGATCTTCTCGACCTGGAACGGCAGCCGTGACAGCACGTAGTCGAGGAATTGGATCGCGGTCTTCTGGTCTGAGCGCGGGTAGGCCCGCAGGACGCGCAGTCGGGTGCAATCGTCGATCGCGGTGTATTGGTAGTAGCGCTTCCTGCGGCCGGCGGCGGCTGCGATGGGTTCGATGAATTTGACGTCGATCTGCACATAATGGCCGGGTAGAGTCAAGCGGCTCGGTTTGGCGGCCGGGCGCCCGGGGGTAAAGTCGGTTGGCGTGAACGGGGCGGAGCCAATCGAACCTGGGCTGGCCCGCCTGCGGGATCTTCGGTGGGACATGTACGCCCGGCCGTTTGAGCCGGCCGAGGCCGGTCCGTAACGCGGGAGCGCGAGGCGGGTTCCCCGCCGGTCACCGGCCACCGACGCGCGGGCCCGGGCCGCGCCGCGCTTTAGACTGACGCACAAATTGCAGACAGTCGGCGAACGACTGTCGATCCTTTAGGAGATACACCGAACCGTGGCAAGCACCGCCGATTTCAAGAACGGACTGGTGCTGGTGATCGACGGCCAGCTCTGGCAGATCGTCGAGTTCCAGCACGTCAAACCCGGCAAGGGCCCGGCCTTCGTGCGCACCAAGCTGAAGAACGTGCTCTCCGGCAAGGTCGTCGACAAGACGTACAACGCCGGCGTGAAGGTGGAAACGGCCACGGTCGACCGGCGCGACGCCACCTACCTGTACCGCGACGGCTCGGACTTCGTGTTCATGGACAGCCAGGACTACGAGCAGCACCCCCTGCCGGAGGCGCTGGTCGGCGACGCCGCCCGATTCCTGCTCGAGGGCCTGCCGGTGCAGGTGGCGTTCCACAACGGGGCGCCGCTGTACCTCGAGCTGCCGGTGTCGGTCGAACTCGAGGTCACCCACACCGACCCGGGCCTGCAGGGTGACCGGTCCAGCGCCGGCACCAAGCCCGCCACCCTGCAAACGGGGGCGGAGATCCAGGTGCCGCTGTTCATCAACACCGGCGACAAGCTCAAGGTGGACTCGCGCGACGGCAGCTACTTGGGGCGCGTCAACGCGTGAGCAGGCCGGTCAGGGGGCGCCATCACGCCCGCAAGCGCGCCGTTGACCTGTTGTTCGAGGCCGACGCCCGCGGGCTGGGACCGGCCGAGGTCGTCGACGTGCGCGCCACCCTGGCCGCAGCGAACCCCGGCGTGGCGGCGCTGCAGCCGTACACGATCGCGGCCGCCCGAGGCGTCGGCGAGCACGCCGCCCACATCGACGACCTGATCAGCTCGCACCTGCAGGGCTGGACGCTGGACCGGCTGCCCGCCGTGGATCGCGCCATCCTGCGGGTCGCGGTGTGGGAGCTGCTCTACGCCGACGACGTCCCGGAGCCGGTCGCCGTGGACGAGGCCGTGCAGCTGGCCAAGGAGCTGTCCACCGACGACTCACCGGCTTTCGTCAACGGCGTGCTGGGCCAGGTCATGCTGGTGACGCCGCAGATCCGGGCGGCCGCGGCCGCGGTCCGTTCCACCGCGGCCGGCGCACCGGAGAACGAGGAACGCCAGGCGTGACCCGGCTTGAGCTGCGCGCCGTCGTCGCGGGGTTGTTGGCCGCGACGGTGGTGCTGGGCGCCGTCGTATGCGCCGCCTTCGGGTGGACGATCGTCGCGTCGGCGCTGTCGATTTACGGGCTCGTGGTGGGCGCCTGGCTGTATCACTGCGTCGAACGGCTGATCATGGCCCGCCGCATCAGCACCGTTCGCACCGCCGCCAGGCCGCTGCAGCCGCTGCTGCCGGTGATGGCGGCGATCATGGGCCTGACGCAGGCCGTGGTGCGATCGCTGTCCGACGTGACCGAGTTGCCGACCCGCCGCTGGGAGCTTCCGGTGCTGCGCTGGGTCGACGGCACGCGCGCCAATCGGCGCGTCGTGGACGCCGACGACGGTGACGACGAGCTGAACAGCTGACCGAGCTCGCGCGAAACGATCACGTGGGCGGCGCGGCGGGGTGAGAATACAAGTCGCTCAGAAAAACAGGTGACGTCATGACTCGATACACCACCCAGCCGCGACGCCTTCGCGTCTCAGCGCTGGCGGCGG
This sequence comes from uncultured Actinomycetota bacterium, assembly GCA_963820045.1. Classification (GTDB taxonomy): domain Bacteria; phylum Actinomycetota; class Actinomycetes; order Mycobacteriales; family Mycobacteriaceae; genus Mycobacterium. The sequence continues at coordinate 198,749 of CAWFYN010000002.1, read as the reverse complement.
TGGCCAACCCGTCCTACGCCCGCGTCGACACCTGGAACCTGCTCGACGACGCGTGCCGTCACCTCGCCGAGGTGGACCTGGCCGGGCTCGACAAAACGCACGACGTGGCCCGGGTGAAACGCCTGATGGACCGCATCGGCGCCTACGAGCGGTACTGGCTGTATCCCGGCGCGGAAAACCTGGCGACCTTCCGCGCGCACCTCGAGAGCCTCTCCACGGTGCGGCTCACCGAAGAGGTGTCCATGGCCGTGCGGCTGTTGAGCGAATACGGCGACCGCGCAGGGCTTTTCGACACCTCCGCGCCGCTGGCCGACCAGGAGCTGGTGGCACAGGCCAAACGGCAGCAGTTCTACACCGTGTTGCTCGCCGACGACGCGCCCGCGACGGCCCCCGACTGCCTGGCCGAATGCCTGCGGGCCCTGCGCAACCCGTCCGACGATGTGCAGTTCGAGATCCTGGTGGTGCCCAGCGTCGAAGACGCCATCACCGCGGTCGCGCTGAACGGCGAGATCCAGGCCGCCATCATCCGCGACGACCTGCCGCTGCGGTCCCGGGACCGGCTCCCGCTGATGAACACGCTGCTCGGGCCCAACGAGGACGCGGGCGAATTCATTCCCGACCGCGCCAACGACTGGGTGGAGTGCGGCGAATGGATCCGGGAGCTGCGGCCCCACATCGACCTGTACCTGCTCACCGACGAGTCGATCGCGGCGGGCGACGACAACGAGCCCGATGTCTATGACCGGACGTTCTACCGGCTCAACGACGTCACCGACCTACACAGCACGGTGCTCGCCGGACTGCGAAACCGTTACGCCACACCATTTTTCGACGCACTGCGCGCGTACGCGGCGGCGCCGGTCGGCCAATTCCACGCGCTGCCCATCGCGCGTGGTGCCAGCATCTTCAACTCGAAGTCGTTGCAGGACATGGGTGAGTTCTACGGCCGCAACATCTTCATGGCCGAGACTTCGACCACGTCCGGTGGTCTCGACTCGTTGCTCGACCCGCACGGCAACATCAAGAAGGCGATGGACAAGGCCGCGCACACGTGGAACTCCGATCACACGTATTTCGTCACCAATGGCACCTCGACCGCCAACAAGATCGTCGTCCAGTCCCTGACCCGGCCGGGCGACATCGTGCTGATCGACCGCAACTGCCACAAGTCGCACCACTATGGGCTGGTGCTGGCCGGTGCGTACCCGCTGTACCTGGACGCGTATCCGTTGCCGCAGTTCGCGATTTACGGAGCGGTGTCGCTGCGGACGATCAAGCAGACGCTGCTGGGCCTCGAGGCGGCGGGTCAGTTGCAGCGGGTGCGCATGCTGCTGCTGACCAACTGCACCTTCGACGGCGTGGTCTACAACCCGTTGCAGGTCATGCAGGAGGTGCTGGCGATCAAGCCCGACATCTGCTTCTTGTGGGACGAGGCGTGGTACGCGTTCGCCACGGCCGTGCCCTGGGCCCGGCAGCGCACCGCGATGGTGGCGGCCGAACGGGTCGAGAAGATGCTGGCATCGCCGGAATACGCTGCGCAGTACCGGGATTGGGCGGCGGAGATGGAAGGGGTCGACCGGTCCGAGTGGGTCGACCGCCCACTGTTGCCCGACCCCGCCCGTGCGCGGGTCCGCGTCTACGCGACGCATTCGACGCACAAGTCGCTGTCGGCGCTTCGCCAGGCGTCGATGATCCACATCCGCGACCAGGATTTCAACGCCCTGGCCCGCGACTCGTTCGGTGAGGCCTTCCTGACCCACACCTCGACCTCACCGAACCAGCAACTCCTGGCGTCGCTGGACTTGGCGCGCCGCCAGGTCGACATCGAGGGTTTCCAGCTGGTCCGGCAGACCTACGACATGGCGCTGGTCTTCCGCCATCGGGTGCGCCGAGACCGGTTGATCAGCAAGTGGTTCCGCATCCTCGACGAGTCCGACCTGGTGCCCGAGGAGTTCCGGGCGTCGTCGGTGAGTTCGTACCGCGAGGTCAGGCAGGGTGCGCTGGCCGAATGGAACGAGGCGTGGCGGTCCGATCAGTTCGTGCTGGACGCGACCCGGGTGACCTTGTTCGTCGGCAAGACCGGGATGAACGGGTACGACTTCCGCGAAAAAATCCTGATGGAGCGATTCGGCATCCAGATCAACAAGACATCGATCAACAGCGTGCTGTTGATCTTCACCATCGGGGTCACGTGGTCGAGTGTGCATTACCTGCTCGATGTTTTACGCAGGGTGGCAATCGATTTCGACCGGACCGAGAACGCGGCCAGCGTCGCCGACCGGGCGTTGCAAGAGCGCCACGTGGAGGAGATCACCCAGGACCTGCCGCACCTGCCCGACTTCAGCGAGTTCGACGTCGCCTTCCGGCCCGTCGACGCGTGCGTCTTCGGCGACATGCGGTCGGCCTTCTACGCCGGATACGAAGAGTCCGATCGCGAGCATGTGCTGATCGGCATGGCGGGGCGACGGTTGGCCGAGGGCAAGACGCTGGTGTCCACGACGTTCGTGGTGCCCTACCCGCCCGGCTTCCCGGTGCTCGTCCCCGGGCAGGTGGTCTCCAAGGAGATCATCTACTTCCTGGCCCAGCTCGACGTCAAAGAGATCCACGGATACAACCCCGACCTGGGGCTGTCGGTGTTCACCGAGGCGGCGCTGGCGCGCATGGAGGCCCAGCGCAACGCGGCGTTGGCGGCCGTCGGTACCGCCTATCCCTCGTTCGAGTTGCCCTCGGACGCCTCCGGACTGAACGGCACGCTCAACGGCGACGGCGCCGCCGCACAGGTTGTCAGCAAAGACGCCTGAGCCTATCGCGACTCCCGGACCGAGTCCTGTGTCGTTCGCGGCGGCCAGCCGATCTCACCGCGCCGGATCCCTCGCGCGATCTCGTCGCTGCGGGCCGTGCTGCCGGCTGGAGCCGTCTCCTGACAGCTGCAGCTGAGGGTGCTGAACGGGCTCGGGTCGGCGCCGGCCGGTGCCGCTGCCACCAGCCCGGAGCCGAAGACGATGGCGACGCAGGCCAGTATGCGTGTGGTCGCGCGGTCCTGAGGACGCTTAAAGCGTGCAGTACCAGTCATGACGGCGCCAGCCTAGGAGGTGATCGCTGAGAGGCCGCTGAGAAGCCCGCTGAGCTCGGTGTATCCAGGCGGTCCGCAGCCCTGCAGAATCGAAACCGTGCGGGTATCCGGTGTCTGGCCGTTTCGGCGAAGCGGGCGAGTGCGTTCGCGGTACCTGCCGCCCTGGGGCATCCCCGCTCGCTCGGCGGCGGTGGCGGCGGGCGTCGTGCTCTGCGCACTGGCTCTTGCCGGCGCGGGACTGGACGCGATCCTGTATCGGTCGCTTTTGACGGGCGTCGATTATGCCTCCGCCGAAAGGGTTCGCGACCTGGCGAAGGCGCTGCAGTCCGATCCGCCGGCCGGCCTGGACAGCACCCTGCTGAGCACCGACCAACGGGTGGTCGCCGTTCAAGTGATCGCCCCCGACGGCAAGGTGGTGAAGCGGTCTCGCTCCGCGCCCACCACGCCGCTCGTTCGCGCCACCGACTTCGGCTTCGCTCTGCGTCGCGGCATCCCCGACGACGCGTTGCCCAATCACAACATGCGTGTCAGCGGTCAGCGGGTCGCCACCGCATCCGGCGATTACACGGTGCTCGTGGGCGGGGGTAGCGAAGCGGTCGAGGCGACCGCACGAACCGTTGCGTTGCTGTTGGCGTCTGGTGCGCCCATCGTCGTCGCGGTCGCGGCGGGCGCGACGTTCTGGCTCGTTCGCCGGTCGCTGCGATCGGTGGACGCCATCCGCGTGCACGTGGCCGAGATCTCGACATCGGATCTGGCCGAACGGGTGCCCGTGCCGCAGGGCCGCGACGAGATCGCGGCGCTGGCGGTCACCATGAACCAGATGCTGTCCCGTATCGAGGCCGGCCACCGCGCGCAGCAACGTTTTCTCGGCGACGCGTCTCATGAACTGCGCAGCCCGCTGGCCACCATTATCTCCGGGCTGCAAGTCGCCGAGGCCCACCCCCGTCTGCTCGACGCGGAGCTGGCGGTCAACACCCTGCTTCCCGAGGCGCAACGCATGCACACGCTGATCGAAGATCTGCTGCTGCTGGCGCGCGCCGACGAGCAAAGCCTGCTGCGCCGCAGAGAAGAGCTCGCCCTCGATGACATCGCCGAGGTCGAAGCCGCCCGCGCCCGACGCGAGGCGCGCTGCGCAATCGACACCGATACCTGCCCCGCGCGTTGCACCGGGGACCCGGTGGCCATCTCGCGAATGATCCGCAACCTGTTGGAAAACGCTGTCCACCACGCGAATTCGCGTGTTGTCCTCGAAGTCGGCAGCGGCAATGGCACGGCCATCCTTGCCGTCAGTGATGACGGTCCCGGAATCTCTCCGGCCGAACGGGCCCGGGTGTTCGAGCGCTTTGTGCGGCTGGATTCAGACCGCGCCCGCAGCGGCGGGGGAGCGGGCCTGGGCCTCGCGATCGTCGCCGAGGTCGTCGCTGCTCACGGCGGCACGGTGACCATCGACGACCGACCGGGCGGCGGAACCCGGATGATCGTGTCCCTGCCGCAACGCGAACCTCAGCACAACAATCGGTAACCGACACCCCGGATCGTTTCGATGCTGTTGGTACCGAAGGGAACGTCGATCTTGCGCCGCAGATATCCCACGTAAACCTCGACCACATTGTCGGGTCCGCGATAGTGCGCATCCCACACGTTGCGCAATATATCGGCCTTGGTCACGACCACGTCCTTGTTGCGCATGAGGAACGCGAGCACGCCAAACTCGCGGGGTGTCAAAGTGATCGGGGTGGAGTCACGGTGGACGGTGTGCCGCGCGGGGTCCAGCACCAGCGGTCCGGCGGTCAGCACCATGGGTCGCTCCGAAACGCGGCGACGCACCAGCGCGCGCAGGCGCGCCACGAGCACCCGGAACGAAAACGGTTTGGTCAGGTAGTCATCGGCGCCGAGATCGAACGCGTCGGTCTCGTCGTACTCACCGTCCTTGGCGGTCAGCATGAGGACCGGTGTCCATACGTTTTGCGCCCGCATTCGGCGCAGCACCTCGTATCCGCTGTGACCCGGGAGCATGATGTCGAGGATCACCACGTCGAAGCTGTTGTCTACCGCCTCCCGTAGGCCGTCGATACCCGTGGCAACGGCCACGACGACGAACCCCTCTGCCATGAGCCCCTTAGCGAGAGTCGCCGACAGCCGCGCTTCGTCCTCAACGAGAAGGACTCTCATGTCGTCACGCTTCTTCGTGGACTGCGCCGGGGTGGCGTCCCGGACGCTGCGGCAAGACGACAAGCAATGCCACGATGATCGCCGCCATCACCGCCGAGGCCAGCGGGCGGCTCAGGGCCAGGCCACCGTCGGCGACCGGCTTGTCGATGAAGTCGCCCACCGTCGCGCCCAACGGCCGGGTAAGTATGAACGCGACCCAGAACAACGCGACGCGTGATACGGCGGTCCAGTAGTAGAGCGCAATCACCACGGCAAGGCCGGCCGCGAACACCAACGCGCCGCGCTCGTATCCGAATCCGCGGGTGTCGGCGAGCCAATCGCCGAGCGCGGTGCCCAGGGTCTGCGAGAAAGTGATTGTCGCCCAATAGAAGGCCTCGACTTTTGGGGTCGAGACGGTGGTGACCGATACCGTGCCCTGCGACCAACGCCAAAGCCCCAGGGTGGCCAGGAGGCAGCCCAAGAGCACAAGCGATCCGCCGGTGTAGCCGATGCCGAGCGATCGGTCGGCGAAGTCGGCCAACGTCGTGCCGAATGTCGTCGAGGCCACGATCGTGGCCCAGTACAGGCTCGCATGGAAGCGCTCGGCGAAGATCTGAGCGGCCACCAGCGCCACCAGCGCGACGCCGAACAGCGCGACCCCCGCCGCGTAGCCCCAGTTCAGCGTCATCGTGACGGTGTCGCCGCCGGTCTCGCCCAATGTGGTCGCCAAGATCTTGACGATCCAGAAGCCCAGGGTGACCGCCGGCACCTTGGTGAACGCCTGTCGCGAAACCTCACTCATGCACAGTCACCTTCCGGTGTCGTTGTTTATGCATTCCCACGGTAGCCGCGCAGAGGCACCGTCCGGCCAGGAAACGTCGGAAAGTGCTGCGCCACAAGGATCCAGGCGGGATCGGGAGGTGGTCGGCGCTTCGTGATCGCCCTCAAGGAGCGATCGAGTGTGCGCTGACGGCCTCCGGTGTGCGTTCACGGCGGCGACACGCCGGTGGCTCCCGCCGTGGACGCACACCGGCGATGCGGGCTCAGCGCAAGATCCTGGCGTAGAGCAGGCTGTCCTGCGGCTCGATGCCCAAGTTGGGGTAGACCTCGTGGCGGGCCAGTCGTCCCTCCAGCACGAAGCCCGCCCGCTCCAGCAGCCGCGCCGAGCGCTCGTTGTCGACGTTGCACGTGGCCCACACCCGATACACCGCGCGGTCGCCGTCGAGCGCGGTCAGCAGCAAGTCGATGACCTCGCCCATCAACCCCTTGCCCCACCACCGCCGACCCAGGCAGTAACCGATCTCGACCGAGTGCGGCACCGGGCGCCGGCAGCTGGTCAGCCCGATGACCTCGCCGCTGTGCCGCAACTCGATCGCCCAGGTGCGGTCGTCGTCGGTGGCGTTGAGCTTTTCGGTGATCACCCGCCGCGTCGCCGCCACGTCGGCATGCGGCGCCCACATCAGATACTTGGTGACCTCGGGATCGCGGGCTACCCGCTGAAACAGTGCGCCGGCGTCGTCGAGCACGGGCCGGCGCAACACCAGCCGGGACCCGGTGATGCGGTCGGGTGGGTAACCGGCCACGTCAAAGGCCGAGCGCTTGATAGGTGCGGCGGACGAATTTCGGTTGCGCCGTGCGGAGTTTCGCCAGCGACGTGTTGCCGGCGACGGCCGTCGCCGCGTCCACGGTCAGATCGGGGAGGTTCTGGATCAGGTACAGCAGGATCAGGTCCGCGCTGGGGTCGGCCTGCCACCACGTCCCGTAGGCGCCGGGCCAGCTGAACGTCCCGAGCCCGCCCGGCCCGAACAGCGGCGCGGATTTGGCCGGATCGGTCACCACCGACAGGTTCAGCCCGAAGCCGCGACCGACCCAGTACGGCGCCCCGAGGAAGTTGTGCCGCTTGTGTTCGTCGGTGAGCCGGTCGGTCCGCATCAGGCGGGCCGACTCGGGCGAGAGCACCCGCACGCCGTCGACCGTTCCGTCGCCGAGCAGCATCCGCGCGAACCGCAGGTAGTCGTCGGCCGTCGACCACAATCCGCCGCCGGCGTTGCAGAAGGACGGCGGCTTGATGTGCGGCGGGCCCATCACGTCGTGTCGCAGCCGCTCCTGCTCGTCGAGCGAATACATGGTCGCGGCGCGGCGGCGCGCCTCGGGGGTGACGAAGAACCCGGTGTCGGGCATGCCCGCGGGCCCCAGGACCCGTTCCTCGAGAACCTCATCGAACGGCTTACCGTCGATGCGGGAGGCGATGACCCCCAGCAGGTCGATGGAATGGCTGTAGGTGACGCGGTCGCCGGGCTGGTGCACCAGCGGCAACTTGGCCAGCTCGGCCAGCCAGGCATCCGGGCCCTGGTGGAACGGCAGCCGCAGGTAGGCCCTGGCGATCGGCCCCGACACGGAGAAGCCGTAGGCCAGGCCGCTGGTATGGGTGAGCAGATCCTCGATCAGGATGGCGCGCCGCACCGGATGCGTCCGGTCCAGCGGGCCATGCGGGTCGTCGAGCACCCGCACGTCGGCCAGCTCCGGCGCCCAGCGCACCACCGGGTCTTGCAGCGTCAGCTTGCCCTCGTCGACCAGGCTCATCACCGCCGCGACGGTGACCGGCTTGGTCATCGACGCGATCCGGAACAGCGTGTCCCGCTGCATCGGCAGGCCCGCGTCCACGTCGCGATGGCCGATTTCGTTGACCTGCAGCACTTCTCCGCGCTGCCAGACCACCGTCACCGCGCCGGCGAGCAGGCCCGCGTCGCACACTTCGCGGATGGAGGCTGCATTGAGGTCGAGATTCACCCGATTCAGGTTAGCGGCGGGCCCGGGGCGCACGATCGTCACACTAGGGCTGTCGCCCATCCAGCGCCTCGTTCACGGTGGGATAGAGGTCGATGAGCTCGTCCAGGCCCACGATGCGCAGCGTCCGGCTGGTGGCCGAGCCGTCGGCCGCCACCCGCAGTGACGTCGGGCTGCTCTGCGTGAGGCGATGCACCTCGACCAGCACGCTGATGCCCGCAGAGGACAAGAAATCGACCCCGGTGAGGTCGATCACGAGCACCGCGGGCGTGCCGGACAGGGCCAGGTCTATTTGCGTAGCGAGCGAGGGCGCGGTGATGATGTCCACCACGCCTCTGACCTGCAACACCACGGCCTCGCCGGCATCGCTGCGGGTAACCCAGAACTCATCGCCCATGACGATCCGAACCGTACTGTCTTCCCACAACGATCGAATACCCGGGCCGAAACCCTCTCGTCACGGCCGGCCGGCAGGGTTCGGTCAGCGCCGCTGCGCGCGGACGTACCAGAACGCCATTTCGACCTGCGCGCCGTCCATGTCGCGGCGCATCGTGGCGGGCTCCAGCGATTCGATGTCCCAACCCGCGCCGCCGAGGACGTCGCGCAGTGTCTGCTCCGAGACGGCCGGCCGGGGCCACCGCTCGTCGGGGGCGTTGGCGTCGGAGAAGCAGCTCATCAACAGCGTGGCTCCCGGCCTGGTCGCCCGGTGCACCGCCGCGGCGTAGCTGCGCTTGCCGTCGTCGTCGAGGCAGTGGAACATCCCGCTGTCGATGACGGTGTCGAACGCGCCGGTGAAGCCGTCCAGCTTGGTGGAGTCGGCCACCGCGAACGTCACGTCGACTCCGGCGTCGCGCGCCCGGTGGGCGGCGGTGACCAGCGCGGTGGGCGAGATGTCCAGTCCGGTGACCCGGAACCCGTTCTGCGCCAGGTAGATGGCGTTGTCGCCGAGCCCGCAGCCGATGTCCAGGACGTCACCGTGCACCCAGCCGCCGCCATGCCACGCGATGACATTGTCCTTGGGCGCCTTGGTATCCCACGGTGGTGTGGTCATCGGCGGGATGCCTTCGCCGGGGCTCTCGCCGCGGTAGAGCGCGTCGAAGTCCATTCGCTGCAGTCTGGAGAAGCCGGGGCCCGTCATTTCCGCCAGGGTAGCGCGGCACGTTGTCGCCGTGAGGGGGCACAAGGCGCGCCCGCGTCCCGGCGAGACGCATGGGGCGGGTGGGACGCGGGCGCGCGCTCGACCGCGCCGCCACCCGCGCCCCCGACGCCGCTCTGGCCGAGAAGTGCTACGCTGCCCGGCAGTCGACATCCTTTAACGATCCGTCCGGCGAGGCGGAGAAGGAGGTCAAGTCTCGGATGAGTGCTGTGGGTGAGAGCGGCTTGGGCCGCGGATCCCGGGAATTGATGTCGGCGGCCGACGTGGGTCGCACCATTTCCCGTATCGCACATCAGATCATCGAAAAGACCGCTCTGGATGGTCCCGACGCGCCGCGGGTGGTGCTGCTGGGGATTCCGACGCGCGGCGTCATCCTGGCCACGCGGCTGGCCACCAACATCGCCGAATACAGCGGGGTGGAAGTCGGCCACGGCGGCCTCGACATCACCTTGTACCGCGACGATCTGATGCAAAAGCCGCCACGGCCGCTGGAAGCCACCTCGATCCCGGCCGGCGGCATCGACGACGCGCTGGTGATCCTCATCGACGACGTGCTGTATTCGGGGCGCTCGGTGCGCTCCGCGCTGGACGCGCTGCGCGACGTCGGCCGGCCGCGGGCGGTGCAGCTGGCGGTGCTGGTCGACCGCGGCCACCGCGAACTGCCGCTGCGCGCCGATTACGTCGGCAAGAACGTGCCCACCTCCCGCGCCGAGAGCGTGCACGTGCTGCTGAGCGAGCAGGACGGGCGCGACGGGGTGGTGATCTCGCGATGACGCGTCACTTGCTGGCAGCCGGCGACCTGAGCCGCGACGAGGCCATCGCCATCCTCGACGACGCGGATCGGTTCGCCCAGGCCCTGGTGGGCCGCGAGATCAAGAAGCTGCCGACGCTGCGCGGCCGCACCGTGATCACGATGTTCTACGAGAACTCCACCCGCACCCGGGTGTCGTTCGAGGTGGCCGGCAAGTGGATGAGCGCCGACGTGATCAACGTCAGCGCGGCCGGATCCTCGGTGGGTAAGGGCGAGTCGCTGCGCGACACCGCGTTGACGCTGCGGGCGGCCGGCGCCGACGCGCTGATCATCCGCCATCCCGCGTCCGGGGCGGCCCACCTGCTCGCCGACTGGACGTGCGCCGACAAGAACTCCGGCCCGTCGGTGATCAACGCCGGGGACGGCACCCACGAACACCCGACGCAGGCGCTGCTGGACGCGCTGACCATCCGCCAGCGCCTCGGCGGCATCGAGGGCCGCCGCATCGTGATCGTCGGCGACATCCTGCACAGCCGGGTCGCCCGCTCCAACGTCATGCTGCTGGGAACCCTGGGCGCCGAGGTGGTGCTGGTCGCCCCGCCGACGCTGTTGCCGGTCGGGGTCGACGGCTGGCCGGTCACCGTCGCGGGCGATTTCGACGCGGAGCTGCCCGCCGCCGACGCGGTGCTGATGCTGCGGGTGCAGGCCGAGCGGATGAACGGCGGCTTCTTCCCGTCGGTGCGCGAATACTCCTCCCGCTACGGGCTTTCCGACCGCCGTCAGGCCATGCTGCCCGGCCACGCCGTGGTGCTGCACCCGGGGCCGATGCTGCGTGGCATGGAGATTGCATCGTCGGTGGCCGACTCGTCGCAATCGGCTGTGCTGCAACAGGTTTCCAACGGTGTGCATGTGCGGATGGCGGTGCTGTTCCATGTGCTGATCGGCGCCGAGTCGGCCGGAAACGAGGGGGCGGCGTGAGCGTGCTGATCCGCGGGGTCCGGTTGTACGGCGAGGGCGACCGGGTCGACGTGCTGGTCGATGACGGCCAGATCGCCGAAATCGGGCCGAAGCTGGCCATCCCCGATACTGCCGACGTCATCGACGCCACCGGTCAGGTGCTGCTGCCCGGATTCGTCGACCTGCACACTCACCTGCGCGAGCCGGGCCGCGAATACGCCGAAGACATCGAGACCGGCTCGGCCGCAGCGGCTTTGGGTGGATACACCGCGGTGTTCGCGATGGCCAACACCAATCCGGTCGCCGACAGCCCGGTGGTCACCGACCACGTCTGGCACCGCGGCCAGCAGGTCGGGCTGGTCGACGTGTATCCCGTCGGCGCCGTCACCGTCGGGCTGGCCGGCGCGGAGCTCACCGAGATGGGCATGATGGCGGCCGGGGCCGCGCAGGTCCGGATGTTCTCCGACGACGGCGTCTGCGTGCACGACCCGCTGATGATGCGCCGCGCCCTCGAGTACGCCACCGGCCTGGGCGTGCTCATCGCCCAGCACGCCGAGGAACCCAGGCTGACCGTCGGCGCCGTCGCCCACGAGGGCCCCGCCGCCGCCCGGCTGGGCCTCTCGGGATGGCCGCGGGCCGCCGAGGAATCGATCGTCGCCCGCGACGCGCTGCTGGCGCGCGACGCCGGCGCGCGTGTCCACATCTGCCACGCGTCCACCGCGGGCACCGTCGAGATCCTGAAATGGGCTAAGGAGCAAGGGATCTCGATCACAGCCGAGGTCACCCCGCATCACCTGTTGCTCGACGACAGCAGGCTGGCCAGCTACGACGGGCGCAATCGCGTCAACCCGCCGCTGCGTGAAACCGCCGACGCGGTCGCGTTGCGCCGGGCCCTGGCCGACGGTGTCATCGACTGTGTGGCCACCGACCATGCCCCGCACGCCGAGCACGAGAAGTGCGTGGAGTTCGCCGCGGCGCGCCCCGGCATGCTGGGCTTGCAGACCGCGCTGTCGGTCGTGGTGCAGACGATGGTGGCGCCCGGGCTGTTGACGTGGCGCGACCTCGCCCGGGTGATGAGCGAGAACCCCGCGCGCATCGTCGGGCTGCCCGATCACGGCCGCCCGCTGGAGGTGGGGGAGCCGGCCAACCTGACGGTGGTGGACCCCGACGCCACCTGGACCGTCGCCGGGTCCGATCTGGCCAGCCGGTCGGCCAACACGCCATTCGAGTCGATGGCCCTGCCCGCCACCGTGACGGCCACCCTGCTGCGCGGCAACCTCACCGCTCGAGACGGGAAGTGCCCGGTATGAATTCGGGCACGCTGGTGGGGTCGCTGATCTTCGCGGCCGTGCTGGTGGTGGTCATCACGGTGGTGATCCAGCTGATGATGCGTGCCTGGCAGCGTCGCTCGCAGCGGCAGGCGGAGCTGATCGGGATGCTGCCCGAGGTCCCGGGCGAGGTGGGTGCGGCGATCATCACCACCCGCGGCCACTATTGCGGTTCCGTGATGGCGCCGGATTGGAACGAGCGGATCGCGGCCGGCGATTTGGGTTACCGTAGCAAAGCGGTGCTGACCCGCTATGCCGGGGGAATCATGGTGGAACGCCTTCGGGCCCAACCAATTTGGATTCCACAGGACTCGATCGCGGTTATCCGTATGGAACGCAGAATGGCAGGTAGGGCCGCGGCTCGGATTGGGATATTGGCAATTCGGTGGCGGCTGCCATCAGGAGTCGAGATCGACACCGGCTTTCGGGCCAACCACCGCGACGAATACGCCCAGTGGCTGGAGTCCCAGCAGGAGGGAGCCGCGTGAGCAAAGCATTACTGGTACTCGAGGACGGCCGCGTCTTCACCGGCACGCCGTTCGGCAAGATCGGCCAAACGCTCGGCGAGGCCGTGTTTTCCACCGGCATGTCCGGCTACCAGGAGACGCTGACCGATCCCAGCTACCACCGGCAGATCGTGGTGGCCACCGCGCCGCAGATCGGCAACACCGGCTGGAACGCCGAGGACGCCGAGAGCCGCGGCGACAAGATCTGGGTCGCCGGCTACGCGGTGCGCGACCCGTCGCCGCGCGCGTCCAACTGGCGCGCCACCGGCACCCTGGAGGACGAGCTGGTGCGCCAGCACATCGTCGGGATCGCCGGCATCGACACCCGGGCGGTGGTGCGCCACCTGCGCACCCGCGGATCGATGAAGGCGGGGGTGTTCTCGGGTGAGGCAGCGACCGACCCCTTGAAGATAGATGAGCTGGTGGAGCGGGTGCGGGGGCAGCAGTCCATGCTGGGCGCCGATCTCGCCGGCGAGGTCAGCACCCCGCAGCGCTACACCGTGGAACCGGAAGGTGCGCAACGGTTCACGGTCGTCGCCCTGGACCTGGGGATCAAGACCAACACCCCGCGCAATTTCGCGCGCCGCGGCGTCCGCAGCCATGTGCTGCCGTCGTCGACGAGCTTCGAACAGATCGCCGACATCAAACCCGACGGCGTGTTCTTGTCCAACGGCCCCGGCGACCCCGCCACCGCCGACCACGTCGTCGCGCTCACCCGCGAGGTGCTGGACGCGGGAATCCCGTTGTTCGGCATCTGTTTCGGCAACCAGATTCTGGGCCGGGCGCTGGGCCTGTCCACCTACAAGATGGTCTTCGGCCACCGGGGCATCAACATCCCGGTCATGGACCACGCCACCGGGCGGGTGGCGGTGACCGCACAAAACCATGGCTTCGCGCTGGAAGGCGAAGCGGGCCAATCCTTCGAGACGCCGTTCGGCCCGGCCGTCGTCAGCCACACCTGCGCCAACGACGGGGTGGTCGAGGGCGTCAAACTCGCTGACGGGCGGGCGTTCTCGGTGCAATACCACCCGGAGGCCGCCGCCGGTCCGCACGACGCGGAATACCTGTTCGACCAATTCATCGAGCTGATGGCCGCCCGACAGAGCGAGAGGGGGCGCTAGTGCCGCGTCGCACCGACTTGCATCACGTGCTGGTGATCGGCTCGGGGCCGATCGTCATCGGCCAGGCGGCCGAATTCGATTACTCCGGCACCCAGGCGTGCCGCGTGCTGCGAGCGGAGGGGCTGCAGGTCAGCCTGATCAACTCCAACCCGGCCACCATCATGACCGACCCCGAGTACGCCGACCACACCTACGTCGAACCCATCACGGCGGCGTTCGTCGAGCGGGTGATCGCCCAGCAGGCCGACCGCGGCAACAAGATCGACGCGCTGCTGGCCACGCTGGGCGGACAGACCGCGCTCAACACCGCGGTCGCGCTGTATGAGAACGGGGCGCTGGAGCGCTACGGCGTCGAGCTGATCGGCGCTGACTTCGACGCCATCCAGCGCGGCGAGGACCGCCAGCGGTTCAAGGACATCGTTGCCAAGGTGGGCGGTGAATCCGCCCGCAGCCGAGTGTGTTTCACTTCTGCCGAGGTTCGTGAGACGGTCGACGAGGTCGGCCTGCCGGTGGTGGTGCGGCCCAGCTTCACCATGGGCGGGCTGGGATCGGGCATGGCGTATACCTCCGAGGAGGTCGACCGGATGGCCGGCGCCGGGCTGGCCGCCTCGCCCAGCGCCAACGTGCTCATCGAGGAATCGATCTACGGCTGGAAGGAATTCGAGCTCGAGCTGATGCGCGACGGCCACGACAACGTGGTGGTGGTGTGCTCGATCGAGAACGTGGACCCGATGGGTGTGCACACCGGTGACTCGGTCACGGTCGCGCCCGCCATGACGCTCACCGACCGCGAATACCAGCGGATGCGCGACCTGGCGATCGCGATCCTGCGCGAGGTCGGGGTGGACACCGGCGGCTGCAACATCCAGTTCGCGGTCAACCCGCGCGACGGCCGACTCATCGTGGTCGAGATGAACCCGCGGGTGTCCCGGTCCAGTGCGCTGGCCTCCAAGGCCACCGGCTTCCCGATCGCCAAGATCGCCGCCAAGCTGGCCATCGGCTACACCCTCGACGAGATCGTCAACGACATCACCAAGGAAACCCCGGCCTGCTTCGAACCCACCCTCGACTACGTCGTCGTCAAGGCGCCGCGGTTCGCGTTCGAGAAGTTCCCCGGCGCCGACCCCATTCTGACCACCACGATGAAGTCAGTCGGGGAGGCAATGTCGTTGGGCCGCAACTTCATCGAGGCGCTGGGCAAGGTGATGCGGTCCCTGGAGACCGACCGCGCGGGCTTCTGGACGAAGCCGGACCCGGACGGGGGCGCAGACGAGGTGCTGGACCGGCTGCGGACCCCGACCGAAGGCCGGCTCTACGACCTCGAACTGGCGCTGCGGCTGGGCGCCTCGATCGAGCAGGTCGCCGAGGCCAGCGGTGTCGACCCGTGGTTCGTCGCCCAGATCGGCGAGCTGGGCAAGCTGCGCGCCGAGCTGTTGGACGCCCCGGTGCTCGACGCCGACCTGCTGCGGCGGGCCAAGCACAGCGGGCTCTCGGACCGCCAGATCGCCGCGCTGCGGCCGGAATTGGCGGGGGAGAACGGGGTGCGCTCGCTACGGTCGCGCCTCGATATCCACCCGGTGTACAAGACGGTGGACACCTGCGCGGCGGAGTTCGAGGCCAAGACGCCCTACCACTACAGCAGCTATGAACTCGACCCGGCGGCCGAGACGGAGGTGGCCCCGCAGGCCGAGCGGCCCAAGGTGCTGATCCTCGGGTCGGGACCGAACCGCATCGGCCAGGGCATCGAGTTCGACTACAGCTGTGTGCACGCGGCAACCACGTTGTCGCAGGCCGGTTTTGAGACCGTGATGGTCAACTGCAACCCGGAGACGGTGTCCACCGACTACGACACCGCCGACCGGCTCTACTTCGAGCCGCTGACGTTCGAGGACGTCTGCGAGGTCTTCCGCGCCGAACAGCAGTCGGCCGGGGGCGGGCCCGGGGTGGTGGGCGTCATCGTGCAACTGGGCGGCCAGACACCGCTCGGGTTGGCGCAGCGCCTTGCCGACGCGGGGGTCCCGATCGTGGGCACCCCGCCGGAGGCGATCGACCTGGCCGAGGACCGCGGCGCCTTCGGCGACCTGCTGGCAGGCGCCGGATTGCCGGCGCCGAAATACGGCATGGCAACGACTTTCGCGCAGGCCCGCCGGATCGCCGAGGAGATCGGTTATCCGGTGCTGGTGCGGCCGTCGTATGTGCTGGGCGGTCGCGGGATGGAGATCGTCTACGACGAGGCGACGCTGGAGGGCTACATCACCCGCGCCACCGCGCTCTCGCCCGAGCACCCCGTGCTGGTCGACCGCTTCCTCGAGGACGCGGTGGAGATCGACGTCGACGCGCTGTGCGACGGCAGCGAGGTCTACATCGGCGGCATCATGGAGCACATCGAGGAGGCCGGCATCCACTCCGGCGACTCGGCGTGCGCGCTGCCGCCGGTCACGTTGGGCCGCAGCGACATCGAGAAGGTGCGCCGCGCGACGGAGGCCATCGCGCACGGCATCGGGGTGATCGGCCTGCTCAACGTGCAGTACGCCCTCAAGGACGACGTGCTCTACGTCCTGGAGGCCAACCCGCGCGCCAGCCGCACCGTGCCGTTCGTCTCCAAGGCCACCGCGGTCCCGCTCGCCAAGGCGTGTGCCCGGATCATGTTGGGCGCCACCATTCCCCAGCTTCGGGACGAAGGCATGCTGGCGGCTTCCGGGGACGGCGCCCACGCGGCCCAGAACGCGCCCATCGCGGTCAAGGAGGCCGTGTTGCCGTTCCACCGCTTCCGCCGGGCCGACGGCGCCGCCATCGATTCACTGCTCGGCCCGGAGATGAAATCGACCGGCGAGGTGATGGGCATCGACCGGGACTTCGGCAGCGCCTTCGCCAAGAGCCAGACCGCCGCCTACGGGTCGCTGCCCGCCGAGGGCACCATCTTCGTCTCGGTCGCCAACCGGGACAAGCGGTCACTGGTGTTCCCCGTCAAGCGCCTGGCCGACCTGGGCTTCCGCGTCCTGGCCACCGAGGGCACCGCGGAGATGTTGCGCCGCAACGGCATTCCCTGCGACGAGGTTCGCAAGCACTTCGAGCCGCCACAGCCCGGTCGCCCGGCCGCGTCCGCCGTCGACGCGATCAAGGCCGGCGAGATCGACATGGTGATCAACACGCCCTACGGCAACTCCGGCCCACGCATCGATGGCTACGAGATCCGTTCGGCCGCGGTGTCGGTCAACATCCCCTGCGTCACGACGGTGCAGGGCGCCTCCGCCGCCATCCAGGGCATCGAGGCGGGCATCCGCGGCGACATCGGTGTCCGATCCCTGCAGGAACTGCACAGCCTCATGGGCCAGGGCGCCGCGCCCGGCGAAGGCGCCCGGTGACCGGGTTCGGCCTTCGGCTGGCCGAGGCGAAAGCCCAACGCGGCCCGCTGTGTGTGGGCATCGACCCGCATCCCGAGCTGCTGCGCGCCTGGGATTTGCCGGTGACCCCCGACGGGCTGGCCGCGTTCTGCGACATCTGCGTCGAGGCCTTCTCCGGATTCGCCGTCGTCAAGCCGCAGGTGGCCTTCTTCGAGCCCTACGGCGCCGCCGGGTTCGCGGTGCTGGAACGCGTCATCGCGGCGCTGCGCTCGGTCGGCGTGCTGGTGCTGGCCGACGCCAAGCGCGGTGACATCGGCACGACGATGGCGGCCTACGCCACCGCCTGGGCGGGCGACTCGCCGCTGGCCGCCGACGCCGTGACGGCCTCGCCGTATCTGGGCTTCGGCTCACTGCGGCCGCTGCTGGAAGCCGCCGCGGCGCACGACCGGGGGGTGTTCGTGCTGGCGGCGACATCCAACCCCGAGGGCGCGACCGTGCAGCGCGCCGCGTTCGACGGCCGCACGGTGGCCCAGCTGGTGGTCGACCAGGCGGCGGTGGTGAACAAGTCCGCCACGCCGTCGGGGCCCGGATACGTCGGTGTGGTGGTGGGTGCGACGGTGCTCGAGGCGCCCGACCTCAGCGCGCTGGGCGGACCGGTGCTGGTGCCCGGCCTGGGGGTGCAGGGAGGACGGCCCGAGGCGCTCGCCGGGCTGGGCGGGGCGCATCCCGGCCAGCTGCTGCCCGCGGTGGCCCGCGAGGTGCTGCGCGCCGGGCCGGCGGTGGCCGAACTGCGCGCGGCCGGTGAGCGGATGCTGGACGCCGTCGCCTATCTGGGAGCGCTGTAGGCCGCTACCCGCGCACAGGCGTCAGTCCGACGCCATCGACGTGCTGGGCCGGGCGGTCTCCACGATCACGGTGGTGGCCTTGACGGCGGCCACGGCGACGCTGCCGGGCCGCAACTGCAACTCCTCGGCGGCCTCGGTGCTCATCAGCGAGACGACGGTGAAGGGGCCGCACTGCATCTCCACCTGGGTCATCACCTTGTCGCTGGTGACCTTGGTAACCAGCCCGACAAAGCGGTTGCGGGCCGAGCTGCCGATGCTGAGCGGGTCCGGCGGCGGGGCGGGCGCGTTGGTCCGCGAAAACCGGGCCAGATCCTCGCTGGCGATGACCTTGCGGCCGGCCGCATCGTGACTGACCGCCAACGATCCCTGGTTGATCCATCGCCGGACGGTGTCGTCGCTGACTCCGAGCAGCTCAGCGGCCTGACGGATCCGCAGGTTCGACACCGCTCGATGGTAACCCGATGGCCATCGGCCGGGCGTCGTGCCGGCAAGTGGCGCTCGATCGCCGCGGCCGGACGGCGCGGTGCGACACGCGCGACACGCGACGAAAAATGCGCGACCCCCGGCAGCAGGCGTTTCGGCCCGTCCTGGCCGGCCTTCGCCGCCGCACCAGCGGCACCGCAAGAGCCGGACCAAGACACTAAAACCGCAGGTCAGGACACTGATTTCGCGATCCGACAGGGCAATGCCGCCGCCGCGCCGGCGCTCGGCGCGGCCGTCGTCGGCGGTGCCCGGCGGACCCCTTTTTCGGGCCCCCCGCCGGTCTCATGCTGGGAGTTTGTCCCCCAAACCGGGGGGCCGGGTTAGATTTCGTCAGGAGGCCTGAGTACGGTCGTCTCCGCTGGCTGAAGTACCCGGCAGAGACAAAAAGCGATCGATTGACATTGATTGATCAGATACGGAGGAATCGTGGCCCTTCCCCAGTTGACCGACGAGCAGCGCGCGGCCGCGTTGGAGAAGGCGGCTGCCGCACGTCGAGCCCGAGCGGAGCTCAAGGACCGGCTGAAGCGCGGCGGCACCAACCTGACGCAGGTGCTCAAGGACGCCGAGACCAACGAAGTCCTGGGCAAGATGAAGGTTTCCGCGCTGCTTGAGGCGTTGCCCAAGGTGGGCAAGGTCAAAGCGCAGGAAATCATGACCGAGCTGGAGATCGCCCCCACCCGCCGCCTGCGGGGTCTCGGCGATCGGCAGCGCAAGGCCCTGTTGGAAAAGTTCGGCTCCTAACCCGGCCTCGGCCAACCCGCCCTGTGGGCGCACCGGCCCAGGAGCGCCAGTGAGCGCCGACGGGGGACCGGACGTCGAGCACGGGACGCGTCCCGCACCACCAGGTAAGGGACGCGTGGTCGTGCTGTCCGGTCCCTCCGCGGTCGGCAAGTCAACAGTGGTCCGGTGCCTGCGCGAGCGGATCCCGGACCTGCATTTCAGCGTCTCGGCCACCACTCGGGCGGCGCGGCCCGGCGAGGTCGACGGCGTCGACTACCACTTCGTCAGCCCCGCCCGCTTCCAGCAGCTCATCGACGAGGGCGCGCTGCTGGAGTGGGCCGACATCCACGGCGGACTCCACCGGTCGGGCACCCTGGCCGAGCCGGTGCGGACCGCCACCGCCGCGGGGATCCCGGTGCTCATCGAGGTCGACCTGGCCGGCGCCAGGGCGGTGAAGAGGGCGATGCCGGAGGCGATCACGGTCTTCCTGGCGCCGCCCAGTTGGCAGGATCTGCAGGCCAGACTCGTCGGCCGCGGCACCGAAACGCCGGAGGCCATGCAGCGTCGCCTGGAGACCGCCCGCATCGAAATGGCGGCCCAGGACGACTTCGACGAGGTCGTGGTCAACAGTCAATTGGAGTCTGCGTGCGCGGAATTGGTAACCTTGCTGGTGGGAACTGCGCCGGCTCGGCATGACCCGCCTGGCCAGACCAGGAGCCAGACCAGATCCAATCGAGATTGAGCATCGAATTGCCAGCGGTAGCCAAGCCGTTCGGGGCTCTGACCGCCTTTCGAACGTTGAGGAGATTGAACTAAGTGACTAGTCCGCAGTCCGACGCGGCGTTGGCCGCAGTCCCCGATCGGTTTGACCCGTCCGCGGGAGGGCAACGCACCTACGACACCCCGCTGGGCATCACCAACCCGCCCATCGACGAGTTGCTGGACCGTGTGTCGAGCAAATACGCCCTGGTGATCTACGCGGCCAAGCGAGCCCGTCAGATCAACGACTACTACAACCAGCTCGGTGAGGGCATCCTCGAATACGTTGGGCCACTGGTCGAGCCGGGGCTTCAGGAGAAGCCGCTGTCGATCGCGCTGCGCGAAATCCACGCCGACCTGCTCGAGCACACCGAGGGCGAGTAACAGGGCAGGGCCGGGCGCGCTGTGGATCGCAAACGGGTCATTGTCGGCGTCTCCGGTGGCATCGCCGCCTATAAGGCGTGCACGGTCGTTCGTCAGCTCTCCGAGGCCGGTCATCTGGTCCGGGTCATCCCCACCGAATCCGCGCTGCGCTTCGTCGGGGCGGCCACGTTCGAGGCGCTCTCCGGCCAGCCGGTGCACACCGGGGTTTTCGACAACGTCCCAGAGGTCCCGCACGTCCAGCTCGGCCAGCAGGCCGACCTGGTCGTGGTGGCGCCGGCCACCGCGGATCTGCTGGCCCGCGCGGTGCACGGGCGCGCCGACGACCTGCTGACCGCGACCCTGCTCACGGCCCGGTGTCCGGTGCTGTTCGCGCCGGCGATGCACACCGAGATGTGGTTGCACCCGGCCACCGTCGACAACGTGGCCACCCTGCGGCGCCGCGGTGCGGTGGTGCTGGAACCGGCGTTCGGCCGGCTCACCGGCACCGACAGCGGCTCCGGCCGACTGCCGGAGGCGGAGGAGATCACCACGCTGGCCGAGCTGCTGCTGGAACGCCACGACGCGCTTCCCTATGACCTCGCCGGCTGCAAGATGCTGGTGACCGCCGGCGGCACCCGCGAACCGATCGACCCGGTGCGCTTCATCGGCAACCGCAGCTCGGGCAAGCAGGGCTATGCGGTGGCGCGCGTCGCCGCCCAGCGCGGCGCCGAGGTCACACTGATCGCCGGGCACACCGCGGGCCTGATCGACCCGGCCGGCGTCGAGGTGGTTCACGTCAGCGCGGCGGAGCAACTCGGCGACGCGGTGGCCAAGCACGCCCCCGCGGCGGACGTGCTGGTGATGGCGGCGGCGGTCGCCGACTTCCGGCCCGCACAGGTTTCCGCCGCCAAGATCAAAAAGGGCCCAAATGATGAGGAAACGCCCCCACTGATCGAGCTGGTGCGCAACGACGACGTGCTGGCCGGCGCCGTGCGGGCGCGCGCCCACGGCGAGCTGCCCAACATGCGGGCCATCGTGGGGTTCGCCGCGGAAACGGGCGACGCCAACGGCGATGTGCTGTTCCACGCCCGCGCCAAGCTGCGCCGCAAGGGCTGCGACCTGTTGGTGGTCAACGCGGTGGGCGACGGCAGGGCGTTCGAGGTGGACAGCAACGACGGGTGGCTGCTCGCGTCCGACGGCACCGAGTCCGCGCTGCGGCACGGCTCCAAGACGCTGATGGCCAGTCGTATCGTGGATGCGATCGCCACCTTCCTGCACGGCGGAGGGTAGTACGGTTCGGTTTTCCCACGGTGCCAGGCCAGGTGCTGGCGGCCCGATGCCCACCGATATAATTCGGTTAACTAACTATTTGGAAGGATCGAGATTGTGAGCGAAAATGGTCGCCTGTTTACCAGTGAGTCGGTGACCGAGGGACATCCCGACAAGATCTGTGACGCGATCAGCGACTCGGTCCTCGATGCCCTGCTGGCGCAGGACCCCCGCTCACGCGTCGCGGTCGAGACGCTGGTCACCACCGGCCAGGTGCATGTGGTCGGCGAGGTGACGACGACGGCGAAGGAAGCGTTCGCCGACATCACCAACACGGTTCGCGCGCGCATCCTCGACATCGGCTACGACTCGTCGGACAAGGGCTTCGACGGGGCGTCGTGCGGGGTGAACATCGGCATCGGCGCCCAGTCGCCCGACATCGCCCAGGGCGTCGACGCCGCCCACGAGACGCGCGTCGAGGGCGCGGCGGATCCGCTGGACTCCCAAGGCGCCGGCGACCAGGGCCTGATGTTCGGCTACGCGATCAACGACACCCCCGAACTGATGCCGCTGCCCATCGCGCTGGCCCACCGCCTGTCCCGGCGGCTGACCGAGGTCCGCAAGAACGGCGTGCTGCCGTATCTGCGCCCGGACGGCAAGACGCAGGTCACCATCGGCTACGAGGACGACGTCCCGGTCCGGCTCGACACCGTGGTGATCTCCACCCAGCACGCGGCCGACATCGACCTGGAGCACACCCTGACCCCCGACATCCGGGAAAAGGTGCTCAACACCGTGCTCGACGACCTCGCGCACAACACGCTGGACACCTCGTCGACGCGGCTGCTGATCAACCCGACCGGCAAGTTCGTCGTCGGCGGCCCGATGGGCGACGCGGGGCTGACCGGCCGCAAGATCATCGTCGACACCTACGGCGGATGGGCCCGCCACGGCGGCGGCGCCTTCTCCGGCAAAGATCCGTCCAAGGTGGACCGGTCGGCCGCGTACGCGATGCGCTGGGTGGCAAAAAACATCGTTGCCGCCGGGCTGGCGGAGCGGGTCGAGGTGCAGGTGGCCTACGCGATCGGCAAAGCCGCCCCCGTCGGCCTGTTCGTCGAGACCTTCGGGACCGCGACCGTCGACCCGGTCAAGATCGAGAAGATCGTCCCGGAGGTGTTCGACCTGCGGCCCGGCGCCATCATCCGCGACCTGGACCTATTGCGCCCGATCTACGCGCAGACCGCCGCCTACGGCCACTTCGGCCGCACCGACATCGAGCTGCCGTGGGAGCAGCTCAACAAGGTCGACGACCTCAAGCGCGCGGTCTAGGACCGGTTGCGTCGGCGTTGGTGAATCGATAGTCGTCGAGGTCGAACCGCCGGCTGCGCCAGTAGGCCTCCACCGTGGTGGTGGGCCGCAGCGGCACGTCGCCGTTCTTGTCGAAGTAGTAGCTGTTGGCCAGCCGGCAACTGTCCTGCCAGAAGATCTGCCGGTGCCGTCGGCGCAACATCTCGGCGAAATACCGGTCGTTGGCTTCCTCGGTGACCTCGACGCGCGTCGCGCCGTCGCGCTGGGCCCGTTTCAGGCACCGCACGATGTGGTGGGTCTGCGTCTCGATCAGCGCGAAATACGAAGAGCCGACGTAGCCGTAGGGGCCGAACACGGTGAACAGGTTGGGGAAATCGGGAACGCTGACGCCCTCGTAGGCCTGCAGCCGGTGCTCGTCCCAGAATCGGCTCAAGGATTTGCCGCCGCTTCCGGTGACCGCAAACGTCGGAACCTCGTCGGGGTCCATCACTTTGAAGCCGGTGGCCAGCACCAGCACGTCGACCTCGTGGCCCTCGCCGTCGGTGGTGGCCACCGCCGTGGGTGTGATCTTGTCGATCGGCTCGGTGACCAGCCGGACGTTGTCGCGATTGAAGGTGGCCAGATACTCGTTGTGAAAGCCGGGGCGTTTGCAGCCGACGGCGTAACGCGGGGTGAGTTGTTCGCGCACGGCCGGGTCGTGAACCTGTTTGCGCAGATAGGCCAGTCCCGCCGACTCCATCCTCTTGGCCAGCGGCACGACCGTGAAGTAGTGCGCCGAGATGGGGAAGGTGACTTCGACGAAGGCCTGGCTGAGTAGCCGTTGCATGATCTTGCCGCCGGGGACCCGCATCGCCCAGCGGGCCGGCGCGGGCAGCGCGACGTCGAGCTTGGGGAAGCACCAGATAGGGGTGCGCTGAAAAACGGTGAGCTGCTTGACGATCGGCGCGATTTCGGGGATGACCTGGACGGCCGAGGCGCCGGTGCCGATGATCGCGACGCGCTTGCCGGTCAGGTCCTGACCGTGATCCCAGCGCGCGGTGTGCATCGTGATGCCGCCGAAGGTGTCGACGCCGTCGATGTCGGGCAGGTTGGGAACGGTGAGGACGCCGCAGGCGCTGATCAGAAACCGGGCGGTGACCATGCCCCCGGGGTCGGTCTGTACCCGCCACAGGCAATGCTCGTCGTCGAATTCGGCGGATTGCACCTTGGTGTTCAACCGGATCCGCGATCGGATGCCGTACTTGTCGACGCAGTGTTCCGCGTACGCCTTGAGCTCGCGCCCCCGCGCGTACGTTCGCGACCAGTCCGGGCTCTGCTCGAAGGAGAATTGGTAGGAGAACGACGGGATGTCCACTGCGATACCGGGATAGGTGTTCCAGTGCCACGTCCCGCCGGCCCCGTCGCCGGCTTCGACGATCAGATAGTTGGACAGTCCGGCGTTGTCGAGCTTGATGGCCGCGCCGATCCCGGAGAAGCCGGCGCCCACGATCAGCGTGTGGTAGTCGGGAGTGCTGCTCATCGATGCCCGCCTAGGGGTGCAGTGCCTTCTTCAGCGCGGCCAGCCCGCGGTCGGTGGCATCACCGGCCGCGGGAATCACCACGGCGAAGCTGGCGTAGCCGTGCACCAGGTTGGGCTCGTTGCTCAATTCCGCTGGCACACCGGCGGAGTCCAGCAGCTCGGCGTAGCGGGCCCCGTCGTCGCGCAGCGGATCGTGTTCGGCGGTCCCGATGTAGGCGGGCGGCAAGCCGGACAAATCCGTCGCGTTCGCCGGGGCGAGTGTGACGGGCAGCGCCGTGGGGTCGCTGATGTCGGTGTCGGGCAGGTACCAGGACAGGAAGGCGTCGATCACCTCGCGGTCCAGGATCGGTGCGTTGGCGTTCTCGGTGAACGACGGCAGCGACAGGTCGGCGGTGACGACCGGATACCACAGCAGCTGGAAGCTGAGGGTGGGTCCGGCGTTCTCGTTGGCCAGGTGTGTCATCACGGCGGCCAGGTTGCCGCCGGCCGAGTCGCCCGCGACGGCGATCCGGTTGGGGTCACCGCCCAGCTCGGCCGCGTGCTCGGCGACCCACTGCAACGCCGCCCAGGCGTCGTTGACCCCGGCCGGGAACGGATGCTCGGGGGCCAGCCGGTAGTCGACGGACACCACGATGGCGTCGGCGCCGACGGCGTGCGCGCGGGCCAGGGGGTCGTGGGTGTCCAGGCCGCCGAGGCAGAACCCGCCGCCGTGGTAGAAGACGACGACGGGCAGCGCTGCCTCGGGTTCCAGGGGCGGCCAGTAGATGCGCACGGGAATATCGGTGAGGTCACCGTGGTCGATCGTGCGGTCCTCGATCCGCAGCTCAGGCAGCATTTCGGGCGGCACCTTGAGCATCCGCAGCCGCGAGCGCGCGACCTCCACTCCGTCGGCCGCGCTGAACGTCATCGGAAAGGCGTCGAGCAACGCCTTGAACGTCGGATCGATGCCCGGTCGGGCGAAGGTGGGCTCCGTCATGGATTCACCGTACGCTCCGGATTTTGCCGCGCAGCCCGGTTCGCAGGGCCGTCAGGCCGCGTTCCATCGCGGCGGTGGCCGCGGGCACCGCTCCGCCGTAGCCGAGGTAGCCGTGCACCAGCGTCTCGGCGTTGTGCACCTCCACGGAGACGCCGGCGGCGGCCAGCCGTTCGCCGTATCGGATGCCGTCGTCGCGCAGCGGGTCGTAACCCGCGACGGCGATGTAGGCGGGTGGCAGGTTGGAGACGTCTGCGGCCCGCCCCGGCGCCATGCCCGGCGGTGGGTCGGACAAGTCGACTTCGCCCGCGTACCAACGGGAGAACTCGGCGACGGCCGTGACGTTGAGGATCGGCGCGCCGGCGTTTTCGGTGAAGGACGGCAGCGAGGCGTCCCACATCGTGGAGGGATACCACAACAGCTGGAACGCGATGTCCGGTGCGCCGCGTTCGCGGGCCCGTTGTGCGATCGCGGCGCTGATGGTTCCGCCGGCCGAATCCCCGGCCACGGCGATCCGGTTGGGGTCACCGCCCAGCCCGGCGGCGTGCTCGGCGACCCAAAGCGTTGCGGCCCAAGCGTCTTCGACGGCGGCGGGGTAGGGGTGCTCCGGCGCCAACCGGTAGTCGACCGACACGACGATCGCGTCGGCGCCGACCGCGTGCTGGCGGGCCGTGCCGTCGTAGCTGTCGAGGTCGCCCACGACGAAGCCGCCACCGTGAAAATACAGCGCGACGGGCGGCGCGGGGTTGTCCGCGTTCGCGCCGGAAGCGCTTGGGGGCCAATAGATCCGGACGGCGATCGATCCCGCCGGGCCGGGGATCGCCCGGTCCTCGACGCGCAGCTCGGGATGCAGTGGCCGGCGGGGCAGGTCGCGGAACCGTTGCCGCGCTGCGTCGACGCCGTCGTCGGTGGATAGCCGGAAGGGAACCCGATCCAGTACCTTCTGCAGGATGGGGTCGATAGCGGGCTTTTCGTCGGCTGTGTTATCCAAGCTTGGCATGGACGTACCGTACGCACCTCGTTTGGTCGCCACCGGCTGGGTGGTGGCCGGCTGGGCGGCCCTCGGCTACGGCGTATACCTGACGGTGCTGGCGTTGGGCTCGCCGCCCGGCACCGAGCTGACCGGGCACTGGGCGCTGCAGCCCCTGTTCAAGGCGTCGATGGCGTTGTTGCTGACCGCCGCCGCCGCGGGCCACGCCGTGGTTCGCGAGCGGCGGTGGCTGATGCCGGCGCTGCTGTTGTCGGCCACCGGCGACTGGGCGCTGGCGATCCCCTGGTGGCCGCAGTCCTTCGTGGTGGGCCTGGCCGCATTCCTGGTGGCGCAGTTGTGTTTCCTGGGCGCGCTCCTGCCCTTGGCGGCGAGGCGCCCGTCGAAGCTGCGCATGGCGGCCGTGGTCGCCACGTGCCTGGCCACCGTCGCGCTGCTGGCCTGGTTCTGGCCGCACCTGAACAAGCTGGCGCTTCCGGTGACGGCCTACATCCTGGTGCTGACCGCGATGGTGTGCGCCGCCCTGGTGGCGCAGCTGCCGACGATCTGGACGGCGGTGGGGGCGGTGTGTTTCGCGGCGTCCGATTCGCTGATCGCCATCAGCCGCTTCATCCTGGGCAACGAGGCGCTGGCGGTGCCGATCTGGTGGTCGTACGCGGCGGCGCTGATCCTGATGACGGCCGGGTTCTTCTTCGGTCGTGAGGCACCGGTCGACGCCGGTATCCCAGGGCCGGCCGAAAGCTGACTGTCGGTGGTCGCCGTTCGCACCCGGACGGTAAAGGCGTTGAGCAACAACATATTTCGGTTCCCGGGGGGATGGTGACGGGCGTCGCGCGCACGCCCGTCCAGGTCGAGCCCATCGCCCGGGTGCTGCCGATGCTGTCCGTGCCGCACCTGGACCGCGAGTTCGACTACCTGGTGTCGCCCGAGCAGTCCGACGATGCCCAGCCGGGGGTGCGGGTGCGGGTGCGGTTTCACGGCAGGCTGGTCGACGCGTTCGTGTTGGAGCGCCGCAACGACACCGACCACCACGGCAAGCTGGGTTGGCTGGACCGCGTCGTGTCGGCCGAACCGGTGCTGACCACCGAGATCCGCCGGCTGGTGGACGCGGTGGCGGCGCGCTACGCCGGGACCCGACCGGACGTGCTGCGCCTGGCGGTGCCGGCCCGGCATGCCCGGGTGGAGCGCGAACCGACGGCGGCCCTGCGGCTGCCGGTGCCCGCCGCCGTCGACCCGGCCGCGTGGGAGGTATACGGCCGGGGCGCCCAATTCCTGGACGCTTTGGCCGAGTCCCGCGCCGCGCGGGCCGTCTGGCAGGCGCTGCCGGGGGAGTCGTGGGCGGACCGGTTCGCCGAGGCCGCCGCGCAGACCATCCGCGCCGGGCGGGCGGCGCTGGCGATCGTGCCCGACCAGCGCGACCTGGACACGCTGTGGCGGGCCGTGACCACGCGGATCGACGAGCAGGGCGTGGTGGCGCTTTCGGCCGGGCTGGGGCCGGCCGCCCGCTACCGGCGCTGGCTCGCGGCGCTGCGCGGTCAGGCACGGCTGGTGATCGGCACCCGCAGTGCCGTTTTCGCGCCGCTGAGCGACCTGGGCCTCGTCATGGTGTGGGCCGACGCCGACGACTCCCTGGCCGAGCCGCGGGCGCCATACCCGCACGCCCGCGAGGTGGCGATGCTGCGAGCGCATCAGGCCCGGTGCGCGGCGCTGATCGGGGGCTACGCGCGCACCGCCGAAGCGCAGGCGCTGGTGCGCAGCGGCTGGGCACACGACATCGTCGCGACCCGGGCGGTGGTGCGGGCCCGCACGCCGCGGGTGGTTGCCCTGGACGACACGGGCTACGCCGACGAGCGGGACCCGGCCGCGCGCACGGCGCGCATCCCGTCCATCGCACTGCGCGCCGCCCGCACGTCGCTTCAGGCCGGGGCGCCGGTGCTGGTGCAGGTGCCGCGGCGCGGGTACGTCCCGTCGCTGGCCTGCGCGCGCTGCCGCACCATCGCCCGGTGCCGGCACTGCACGGGCCCCCTTTCACTAGCCGAGCCGTCGCAGGAGGGCGGCCCGGCGCTGGTCTGCCGCTGGTGCGGGCAGATCGACCCGACGCGGCGGTGCGCGCGCTGCGGGTCGGACGCGGTGCGCGCCGTGGTCGTCGGGGCGCGCCGCACCGCCGAGGAACTCGGGCGCGCATTTCCCGGTATCGCGGTGGTCACGTCGTCGGGGGACGGCGTCGTGCCGGAGGTCGCGGCAGGCCCGGCGCTGGTGGTGGCCACCCCCGGGGCGGAACCGGTCGCGGCGGGCGGCTACGGGGCGGCCATGCTGCTGGATACCTGGGCGCTGCTGGGCCGGCAAGACCTGCGCGCCGCCGAGGACGCGCTGTGGCGCTGGATGACCGCCGCGGCGCTGGTGCGTGCCCGCGGCGACGGCGGGGTGGTGCTGGCGGTGGCGGAATCATCGATTCCCACGGTGCAATCCCTGATCCGCTGGGATCCGGTGGGTCACGCCGAGGCCGACTTGGCGGCTCGCACCGAAGTGGGCCTGCCGCCGAGCGTGCACATGGCGGCCCTGGACGGCGCCGCGGAGGCGGTGGCGGCGCTGCTCGACGAGGCCGGGCTGCCGGAGGGGGCCGACGTGCTGGGCCCGGTGGATTTGCCGGCGGGCGTGCGCCGCCCGGCGGGAACGCCGGCCGGCGTCCCGGTGACGAGGATGTTGGTGCGCGCCCCCCGCGAGCAGGGCCTGGCGCTGGCCGCGGCGCTGCATCGCGGCGTGAGCGTCCTGTCCGCCCGCCAATCCCATGAGCCGGTCCGGGTGCAGATCGATCCGCTGCACATCGGATAACCTCGCCAAATCCTGCCCGAGGCGATAGTATGCGTCGGAAATAATGCCTGACTACGGCATTGGAAGGTTGTTGCATTTCCTGTCCTGTATTCGCCGATAGGCCGGAGTCGATCCGGAGAAGGGCCCAGATGGCAGCGGACAACGCGACGACGGCCGACGAGTCGCTGGATGTAATCACCGACGCTTTGCTGACGGCTTCCCGCTTGCTGGTCGCCCTTTCGGCGCGCTCGATCGGGCAGGTGGACGAGACGATCACCATTCCGCAATTCCGGACCCTGGTGATCTTGTCCAATCGGGGTCCGATCAACCTGGCCACGCTGGCCGGCCTGCTCGGCGTGCAACCGTCCGCCACCGGGCGGATGGTCGATCGACTGGTCGCGGCCGGGCTGATCGACCGCCTACCGCACCCGACGTCCCGGCGCGAGCTGCTGGCCGCGCTGACCAAGCGGGGGCGGGAGGTCGTTCGTCAGGTCACCGCGTACCGGCGCGCCGAGATCGCGGCCATCGTGGAGAAGATGCCACCGCCGGAACGTCACGGGCTGGTGCGGGCCCTGACCGCGTTCACCGCCGCCGGCGGCGAGCCGGACGTGCACGTGGACGCTGACATCGATATTTAGCGCTTCTCGGCGGTGACCAGCAGGTACTCCCAGTTCATGGTGCCGTTGGCCAGGTAGTGCTGCGCGAGTTCGACCAGTTGGGCGTCGAGCTCGGCGGTCAGCACGCGGTTGTGGCCGATGTTCGCGTAAGCCTCGATCGTCGGGCCGTAGTGGTTCTTGAAGTAGGCGTGCACCGCTTCGGGGCTGTCGAACCGATGCACTTTCAGCATTCCCCGCCGCGCGGTCATCCGGCCGACCCGGTCGCCGAGCAGCCCGGTGACATACCCCTCACGTCCCCACAGCGGGGCCGGCGGTACGGCCTGCGACAGGCTGGGCCGGTAGGGCCGGATGGTGGCAAGCATCCGCCCGAAAAACCCTTCCGGGGTCCAGCTGACCACGCCGATCGTCCCACCCGGCCGGCAGACCCGGACCAGTTCGTCGGCGGCCCGCTGCTGGTCCGGCGCGAACTGCACGCCGATCGCGGAGATGACGACGTCGAACTCGCCGTCGCCGAACGGCAGGGCGTGCGCGTTGGCTTCCCGGTAGTCGATCGTCAGGCCCCCTGCCGCGGCGCGGGCCTGCGACCGCTGCAGCAGTTCGGGGGTGAGGTCGCTGGAAACCACGGCGGCACCCGTCGCGGCGGCCGGCAGTGAGATGTTGCCCGAGCCGGCGGCGACGTCGAGCACCCGCACGCCCGGTCCGATGCCGGCGGCCTCGACCAGGACCGGCCCCAGCGGGGCCATCACTTCCTCGGCCATCAGGGCGTAATCACCGAGCGCCCATACCGCCCGATGGGGCGCGGCGGCGGGAATGGTGGTGTCGAGTGTCATCAGAACTCCTTCAAGTAGGAAAGGGCTGCCCACTCGACCCCGTTGTCGCCAGGACGGCTGTGCGGTCACACCGTCAGATAATGACCGTCTCAAACAGTATGCATGAGAAATAATGTGCACACGCAACTTCGGGGCGGGCCGCAGCCGTGGCTTTCTAGACTGTGCCGGTGCGTCTCGTCTTCGCCGGCACCCCCGAACCCGCGCTGCCCGCGCTGCGTCGCCTCGTCGATTCGCCACGTCACGAGGTGATCGCCGTGCTGACCCGGCCCGACGCCGCCGTCGGCCGGCACGGCAAGCCGCAGCCCTCGCCGGTGGCCCGCGAAGCGCTCGACCGCGGCATCCCGCTGCTGCGGCCCGCGCGCCCGAACTCCGAAGAGTTCGTCGCCCAACTGTCGGAGTTGGCACCCGACTGCTGCGCGGTCGTCGCCTACGGCGCGTTGCTGCGTGACGGCCTGCTCGGGGTGCCCCCGCACGGGTGGATCAACCTGCACTTCTCGCTGCTGCCCGCCTGGCGCGGGGCGGCACCGGTGCAGGCGGCCATCGCGGCCGGCGACACCATCACCGGGGCGACGACGTTCCAGATCGAGCCCAGCCTGGACTCCGGCCCCATCTACGGAGTCGTCACCGAGACGATCCGCCCGACCGACACCGCCGGCGAACTGCTTGAGCGACTGGCCGATTCGGGTGCCGCGCTGCTGTCCACCACGCTGGACGGCATCGCCGATCGGACGCTGACACCTCGACCGCAACCCGCCGACGGGGTCACCATCGCGCCGAAAATCACCGTCGAGCAGGCCCGGGTGCGTTGGGATCTGCCGGCGCTCGTCGTGGAGCGCCGGATTCGCTCGGTGACGCCCAACCCGGGTGCCTGGACGCTGATCGGCGACCTGCGCATCAAGCTGGGGCCGGTACGCATCGACGCGGATGCCCCGGAACCGTTGGCGCCCGGCGCTATTCACGTCGACCGCAAGAACGTGTGGGTCGGCACCGGCTCGCAAGCCGTGCGGCTGGGCCAAATTCAGCCGCCCGGAAAGAAACTCATGAACGCCGTCGACTGGGCCCGGGGTGCGCGACTCGACTCCGCGGCGCGGGCGACATGACCCCGCCCCGACCGCCGGACCGCGGGCGCGACAGGCGGCGCCGGCCGCTCGATCCCGCGCGCGCCGCCGCGTTCGGCGTGCTGAGGGCGGTCAGCGAACGCGACGCATACGCGAACCTCGCACTGCCCCCGCTCCTGCGCGAACGCGGAATCAGCGGCCGTGACGCCGCGTTCGCCACTGAGTTGACCTACGGCACCTGCCGCTCCCGGGGCCTGCTCGACGCGGTCATCGGCGCCGCCGCGAAACGCTCGCCGGACACCATCGACCCCGTGTTGCTCGACCTGCTGCGCCTCGGCACCTACCAGTTGCTGCGCACCCGGGTCGACGCGCACGCCGCGGTTTCCACCACGGTGGAACAGGCCGGGATCGAATTCGATTCGGCCCGAGCGGGTTTCGTCAACGGCGTGCTGCGGACCATCGCCGCCCGGGACGAGAGGTCCTGGGTCGAGGAGCTGGCGCCCGACCCGTCGCGAGATCCGGTCGGGCATGCCGCCTTCGTGCACGCGCACCCCCGCTGGATCGCCCAGGCCTTCGCCGACGCGCTGGGGGCGGCCGCCACCGAGCTCGACGCGGTGCTGGCCAGCGACGACGAACGCCCTCAGGTGCACCTGGCGGCCCGGCCCGGAGTGCTGACCGCCGCGGAGCTCGCCGACGCCGTGGGTGGCGAGGTCGGCAGGTATTCGCCCTACGCGGTGTACCTGTCGGGCGGCGATCCCGGGCGGCTGGCGCCGGTGCGCGACGGCGCCGCGCTGGTCCAGGACGAGGGCAGTCAGCTGGTGGCGCGCGCGCTGACGCTGGCCCCGGTCGAGGACGACACCGGGCGGTGGCTGGATCTGTGCGCCGGACCGGGCGGCAAGACCGCGTTGATGGCCGCGCTGGGTTTGGGCTCCGGGGCTCGCGTCACGGCGGTGGAGCCGAACCCGCGCCGCGCCGACCTGGTGGCCGAGAACACCCGCGGGCTGCCGGTCGACGTGCTGCGGGTCGACGCGCGGCAGAGCGGACTCGAGCCGACCTTCGACCGGGTGCTCGTCGACGCGCCCTGTACCGGGCTGGGGGCGTTGCGGCGCCGGCCCGAGGCGCGGTGGCGGCGCCAGCCGGCCGACGTGCCGGCGCTCACCAAGCTGCAACGCGAGCTGCTGGGCGCGGCGGTCGCGCTGACCCGACCGGGCGGTGTGGTGCTCTACGCGACATGTTCGCCCCACCTCGCCGAAACCTTCGG
Organism: uncultured Actinomycetota bacterium; assembly: GCA_963820045.1. Lineage (GTDB taxonomy): Bacteria > Actinomycetota > Actinomycetes > Mycobacteriales > Mycobacteriaceae > Mycobacterium. Next base: position 165,771 of record CAWFYN010000002.1, on the reverse strand, counting down.
GGTGGTCGCCGACGCGCTGCGCCGGCACCCGGTGTCCGCGTTGGACGCCCGGCCACTGTTCGATCCCGTCGCTGAGCTGGGAGATGGGCCCCACGTCCAGCTGTGGCCGCATCGGCACGGCACCGACGCCATGTTCGCCGCCGCGCTGCGCCGCGAAGCGGAGTAGCGCGACGGCGACTCAACGGACCGGGCCGCCGCCGCGCTGCGTCGCTTGCCGGCGTGAACCCTCCGGCGGCGCTCAGTAGTCTGGCGCACATGCCTGGTGACACCGGTAGGCCGCTGATCGCGCCGTCCATTCTGTCCGCCGATTTCGCGCGGCTAGCCGATGAGGCGGCAGCGGTGGTCGGGGCCGACTGGCTGCACGTCGATGTGATGGACAACCACTTCGTGCCGAACCTGACCATCGGCCTGCCGGTCGTCGAGAGCCTGATGGCCACCACGACCATCCCGATGGATTGCCACTTGATGATCGAGGACCCCGACCGTTGGGCACCCGGCTACGCCGAAGCGGGCGCCTACAACGTCACCTTCCACGCCGAGGCCACCGACAACCCGGTGGGGGTGGCGCGCGACATCCGCGCCGCGGGCGCCAAGGCGGGCATCAGCGTCAAGCCGGGAACCCCCCTGGAGCCGTACCTGGAGATCCTGCCGCAATTCGACACCCTGCTCATCATGTCGGTCGAGCCCGGCTTCGGCGGCCAGAGCTTCATCCCCGAGGTGCTGAGCAAGGTCCGCACCGCGCGCAAGCTCATCGATGCGGGGGAGCTGACGATCCTGGTCGAAATCGACGGCGGCATCAACGACGACACCATCGTGCAGGCCGCCGAGGCCGGCGTCGACTGCTTCGTCGCCGGGTCGGCCGTTTACGGCGCGGAGGATCCGGAGGCCGCGATAGTGGCGCTGCGGAGGCGGGCCGCCGCCGCGTCGCCGCACCTGCGCCGATGAACCAGCCCGTCGACAGCCTCGACGCGGCCATGCGCCTGGCGATCGACCAATCCATTCAGGTCAAGGGCGCCACCTATCCGAACCCGCCGGTGGGGGCGGTCATCCTGGACGCCGACGGCGTGGTCGTCGGCGTCGGCGGCACCGAACCCGCCGGCGGCGACCACGCCGAGGTGTTGGCGCTGCGCCGGGCCGGCCATCTGGCGGTCGGCGGGACCGCAGTGGTCACTTTGGAGCCCTGCAACCACCACGGCAAGACCCCGCCGTGCGTGAACGCCCTGCTGGAAGCGCAAGTGGGCGCGGTGGTCTACGGCGTGGCCGACCCGAACCCGGCCGCCGCCGGCGGCGCGGCCCGGCTGACGGAGGCGGGCGTGCAGGTGACGCCCGGGGTGTTGGATGACGAGGTGGCCGGCGGCCCGCTGCGGGAGTGGCTGCACAAGCAGCGGACCGGGCTGCCGCACGTGACGTGGAAATACGCCAGCAGCGTCGATGGGCGCAGCGCCGCCGCCGATGGCACCAGCCAATGGATTTCCAGCGAGGCCTCGCGGCTGGACCTGCATCGTCGCCGGGCGAGGGCCGACGCGATCGTGGTCGGCACGGGCACCGTGCTGGCCGATGATCCTGCGTTGACCGCCCGGTTGCCCGACGGCTCACTGGCCGACCGGCAACCGCTGCGCGTGGTGGTGGGCATGCGCGAAATCCCGTCGGAGGCAAAGGTTCTCAACGACGATTCGCGGACGATGGTGATTCGCACCCGCGACCCCATCGAGGTGATCAAGGCGCTATCGGATCGCACCGACGTCCTGCTGGAGGGCGGACCCACCCTGGCCGGCGCCTTCCTGCGGGAAGGCGCGGTCAACCGCATCCTGGCTTACGTCGCGCCGATGCTGCTGGGCGGCCCGGTCTGCGCGGTCGACGACGTCGGGGTGCCCACCATCGCGCGGGCGCTGCGCTGGCATTTCGACGGGATCGACCGCGTCGGGCCGGATCTGCTACTTAGCCTGGTGCCGCGCGGCGACTAGCGGTGCGCTTAACGCTCACCCAATGAGATCGTCTGCGGCTCAAGGACTTCCGGCTCTTCGGCATGTTCCTTGCGGCCGCTGATCAAAAGGCCCAGCAGCGCTCCCACGATGCAGATGACCACGGTCGCGCTGAAGATGTCGCCGTACATCATGGCGAACGCCTTGAGGTACATCGTCCCCTGGGCGGCGATTCGCTCCAGCAGGGAGGCGTTGGGAGGTATCGCGGCCGTCAATCCCGCGACGATCTGGTTGAACCGGTACAGGCCCCACGCGCTCAGCGCGGCCACACCGATCAGCATGCCCGTCATCCTGGCCACCACCACCGCCGCCGAGGCGATGCCGTGCTGGGCCGACGGAACCACCCGCAGCGCCGCTGAGGTCAGCGGCCCGATCACCAGACCGAGGCCCACACCGGCCACCAACAGGTCCGCGTGCAACACGGGCACACTGAACACCCCGAAGATGTCGTGCTTCTGGCTCAACACGTCTTGGCGCCAGAAGTGAAGCAGCCAGTAGCCGTAGGCCGCGATCAGCAGCCCGATGAAGGTCATCACGCGGTCGCCGACCCGGGTGGCGATCCAACCGCCCAGCACCGCCCCGATCGGCAGCGCGATGAGGAACCACAGCAGCAACCCGGCGGCCTGCGTCTGGTCCATCTGCAGCACGCCCTGGCCGAACAGTTCCACGTCGACCAGCGTCACCATCAGCGCCGCGCCCGCGGCCAGCGATGCGCCCAGCGCGGCCAGGAACGGGCGGAAGTGCACCCCCACCGGCTCGATGAGCCGGGTGCGCGAGAACCGCTCCCAGAGCAGGAAGAGCACCGCGACCACGACGGCCCCGATGACCAGCGGCGGCCCGTAGCTGGGCAGGATCTGTTTGCCGTCGGGTTGGGGGTTGTACAGGCCGATGACCGCAAGGCCCAGCGCGACCGCGAGCAGCACACCGCCGACGAGGTCGACCTTCTCGGGCTCGTCCACGCGCTCGTGCGACGGCAGGCTGAACTGGATCATCGCCATGGCGATCAAGGTCAGCGGGACGTTGATCCAGAACACGTAGCGCCAGTCGTGGAACAAGTACACGATGAAGATCCCGTACAGCGGGCCCAGCACGCTGCCGAGCTCCTGCGCGGCGCCGATGCCGCCGAGCACGCCGGCTCGGTTGCGCTGTGCCCACAAGTCGGCGCCCAGGGCGAGCGTGACCGGCAGCAGGGCGCCGCTGGCCACACCCTGGATGGTGCGGCCGCCGATCAGCAGGTGGAAATCGCCCCAGTGCCCCGCCAGCGCGGTCACCACCGACCCCACCATGAACAGGGCCAGGCTGACCTGCAGCACCAGCTTGCGGCCGAACCGGTCGGAGGCCCGCCCCAGCAGCGGCATGGCGGCGATGTACCCCAGCAGGTACATAGTGATGATCCAGGTGATGCGTTGGAGCTGGTTGATCGGGATGTGAACGTCGCTCATGATGTCGCGCATGATGGTCACGACGACATAGGCGTCCAGGGCGCCCAGCAGCACCGCCAGACTGCCGGCGCTGATCGCGACGCGGCGTCCGGTTTGTGCGCTCACGAGCTCACCGGGGGCTTGGTGACCTGAACCTGCTGGCCCCAATTGGACAGGGTGACCTGAATGGAATTGCCCGAACTCTTCTGCATGTTGGCCTGGACCAGCTGGTGGTCACCGGTCTCCTGGATCCACACCTTGCTCGGCACCGGCGCAGTCGCGTTGAACTGCGGCATAATCTTGTTCACCGCGTCCGCCGAGACGTTTCCGCTGACGCGGATCGTGGTCTGACCGTTGATGGTCTCGCGGCCCTCGGCCTTGGCATTGGTGAAGTTCGCCAGCATGTTGCCCAGCCCGGCGTCCGGGCTCAGCAGCACCGAGACGTCGTAGATGTCGGACGCCTTGCCGAAGTCACTCCACTTGTTCGGCGTGAGGGTGGCGTACAGGGTTCCGTCGACGACCACGAAGTTGGCGTCGATGTCGGACCCACCCAGGGTGATCGTGGCGTTGCCCGACGCGGCGGTGGCCGGTGCGGTGGTGAGGTCACCGGTCAGCGTCTTGATGGGGAGCCCCTGGATCTTGCCCTGGATCGAGAGCACGAGGTGCACGCTCTTGACGGCCTTGGTGGCGTCGGCCGACTGTTTCACCAATGTGGTGGCGTCGGGGAGTGGGGCACCGCTCTGCTTCGAGCCCGACGAGCAGCCGGCGATCAAAGCGGTGACGAGGGTCAGGGATGCGAGGACGGCCGAAAGTCGGCGGCGGGTCGGCATACCTTGCATCGTAGAGGGTGCCGGCGAGCGGCTTTTGAGACACGGGCCGCGGTGTCCGCCCGGCAATGCCGCTCTGGCCTGATTACCAGCACGGCCGCGGCTTTTTCGCGGCCGATTAACCTGATGGCATGTTCACCGGAATTGTCGAGGAACTCGGAGAGGTGACGGGCCGCGACGTGCTCGCCGACGCCGCACGGCTGACCATCCGCGGGCCCGTCGTGACCTCCGATGCCGGGCACGGCGATTCGATCGCGGTCAACGGCGTTTGCCTGACCGTCGCCGAGTTGCTGCCCGAGGGCCAATTCAGCGCCGATGTGATGGCCGAAACCCTCAACCGGTCCAACCTGGGTGCCTTGCAGGTCGGCAGCCCGGTCAACCTCGAGCGGGCCGCGGCCGTCAACAGCCGGCTCGGCGGGCACATCGTGCAGGGGCACGTGGATGGGACCGGCCAGGTCGTGGGACGGGCGCCGTCCGAGCACTGGGAAGTGGTCCGGATCGAGATCCCCGCGGCGGTGGCCCGCTATGTCGTCGAAAAGGGGTCGATCACGGTCGACGGGATTTCGTTGACGGTCTCCGGGCTCGGCACCGGACCGGGGGACTGGTTCGAGGTTTCGCTGATCCCCACGACCAGGGAGCTGACCACCTTGGGGCGCGCCCCGGTCGGAACGCAGGTGAACCTCGAAGTCGACGTGATCGCCAAGTACGTGGAGCGGCTACTCTCTCGGGATATTGGTTCTGCCAGCAGTTTCACTGACACACGCGAGAATAACACGTAAGTACAGCGCACAAGTTTAATGCTTTTTGGATTTGTCTCTGCCGCCGGCGGCATCATCGTTACTGGCGGCATTTATTCGCTGATGATAAGAGCCATACCGCGCATAGGAATCCAATTAATTACCACAGAACAACGACTGCTGTTAGCCAAGGTTCCAATTGTTTCGTTTGCTATTTTGGTGGGACTCTACGAAGGATTGGCCGCGCCAATTCTGCAACGATGGGAATTAGTAACTCACCATAAAGAGTTATTTGCATTACTGGTGGGGTTTTAGGTGGTGCACTTAGGAGTTTGATAGTAGTTGCGCTAGCTCACATACATGCGATCAACAAGCACATGTGGCTAAAATTGTCCATAATGGGCAGAGCGCATCTGCCACAGCTATCGACGGACAACGGGCCGCCCCGCTCCCGAGCCGCACAACGAAGCGCCGCCACCAATAAGACTCGCTGGGTTTTGCTCCGGCGTAAGCTCCGCGGTGGGGCACAGTCCTCCTGGGCCCAGAAGGGCACACAAGACTATGGCTAACAAGCTGACGCCACACTTCGCGGATGTGCAGGCGCACTACGACATGTCGGACGACTTCTTCCGCTTGTTTCTGGACCCGACCCAGACCTACAGCTGCGCGTATTTCGAGCGCGAGGACATGACTTTGGAAGAGGCCCAGATCGCCAAGGTCGACCTGGCGCTGGGCAAGCTGGGCCTGCAGCCGGGCATGACGCTACTCGACGTCGGCTGCGGCTGGGGCGCCACCATCCGGCGGGCCATCGAAAACTACGACGTGAACGTCGTCGGCCTGACGTTGTCGAAGAATCAGACCGCCCATGTACAGAAGTTGTTCGACCAGATCGACAGCCACCGCAGTAGGCGGGTGTTACTGAAATGGCTGGGAACAGTTCGACGAGCCAGTCGACCGCATCGTGTCGATCGGTGCGTTCGAGCACTTCGGCCCTGACCGGTACGACGACTTCTTCTCGCTGGCCCACAACATCCTGCCTGCTGAGGGCGTGATGCTGCTGCACACCATCACCAGCTTGACGGAACGGCAAATGATAGATCGCGCCTTGCCGATTACAGTCGAGCTCGTCCGGTTCTTCAAGTTCATCTTGACCGAGATCTTCCCGGGCGGCTGGACGCCGACGATCGAAAACGTCGAGGAGCACTCGGCGAAAGCGGGTTTCACGCTGACTCGCCGCCAGTCGCTGCAGTCTCATTACGCCAGGACCCTTGACCTATGGGCCGCGGCCCTCGAGGCGCATAAGGATGAGGCGATCGCAATTCAGTCCGAAGAAATGTACGAGCGGTACATGAAGTACCTGATCGGCTGCGCCGACTTGTTCCGGATCGGCTACATCGACGTCAACCAGTTCACTCTGGAGAAGTAGGGATTGCGCCAGTCGAACGGCGTGAGTCGCCGGGCTAATCGTGCCAGGTGGGTGGTCATGCGCTGGCCAGCTGCCCCACGATGACAAGCTCGCCGTGCGCCCAGATGTCGCCAGACACGGCGCGCCGAGCTGGGAAGGTAAACGGTTCAAACATATTCCACACCACAGCGCCGACGCATGAACCGGCTTTTGCAGGCAAGGCACAGCGTTCGCTCATCCTTAGTCGCGAAATACGTTCAGCGGTTACTGGCCACGGATTTACTATCGTCTGACACCAGCACAGCTTGATACCTTCAACAAAAAGGAAGAGCTCCGAGTTCTGAGCAATTAACTCGTCGGACGTTCCTGTGCGCTAAACGACGAGCACCGCGGATGACCTGGTGGTCCTGTTATCGATATAAGTCGGCGGCGGCTTGGTGTACATTCGCGAGGCCCCGCCGCGGTCGGCTGCTGTCGTAACGGTCGATTTGGCCGGCTCGTTAACTAACGATTACAACTCATCCGCGTGATTAATGAAGCATTCCAAATAAGTTACGAAGCAAGAACGGTCGGTGAGCCTTGGCCATTGCTACCCTACAGTGAGTCGATGAACGCCGAGAAAATGCCTATGACGATCACTCTTGCGGTCGCGACTGGAATGTCAACAGCGTCCACAGCCAGCGGATTCCTTCATGCACCACCGTGGTTATCTCCGTTGCTAACGACGACGTTCTACACCGTGCCGGTGACTGACTCATGTGACAACGGGTTTTGCGAACGCCCTCCAAATGGCCATCGGAATGAGCCAGCGAGCGTAAGAACTGATACAGAAGCGATCGGCCCCACGCCATGACGGTGTTGTTTGCAACGGAATGGCCTACGCAGGTATGGGCCGTCGAATACACCAATATTTGCAACCAGCGTGTTGTAGAAATCATGGAGAATCTGGATGCTGCTCAACTGTTTATCAGAAGTGTAAACAGGAACCATTGGGCGGAGCCAGTACTCCTCCACAGTCAGGCGAATTTCTTCCCTGCAAGTCCGATTTCCTACGCTCCAGGCCATACCGCCGACGTGCCCAAACCTGTCAGGCGGCAGCGGGCGCTCTTCAAATCAGCAATTGGTATCAAACGCAAATATGCACGTCACGCCGTGGTATACGAATTCTCAGTATGACCATCCGGACGAGCGGGAGGCTGCGGCACGTTTTCGCAAAATGTCACCAAACGAGTAGTACCACATCATCTTCGCGCGCGTAGGGTTAGCAAATTGCATTGCAGTCAACATGGCGGAAAGGCATGGCACGCAGGCCCGCTGCACTCAAGGCTTCAATACCCGCGTTGAGCATCTGCGTGAGTACGCTTTCTCCGCTCGACCCGGTGCGGTTGCTCACGACGCCACCGAGTTCGTCGTTAGTCTCGAACTTGGCTGCCATGCACTTTTCCCTGTTCGTTCACTGAACCGCACGGAAACGCTACCACCGCATGGTCGGCGAGTAACTGCGGATCGACTTCGGCGACTAGGCGAACAGCCGATGCCCGCAGAGTTGAAGCCGAACTCCGTCAGCTCGCAGCGTTGATCGAGCAGCCTAGCGCCCAGGCTCTTGATGGCAGCGGCGGCCCACTCGTTTTAAGTGCCTTGGGCATGGTCACCAGGGCGCTACCTATGCCGGCCCTGAGTCGCTTACACAACGGGCGACTCAATGTCACCGTGATGTCGGGCTACATATGGTTCCGACTAATTCGGCCTGGACCCGGCGTGTGATGGGCTGCGCTGTAGCGGCTGTAGGCACTCGATGTGTCGCCGTCGCTGCCGCTGCAGCCCGCTGCAGCAAGGCACGCCGTTAGCGACGAAGGCGACGATTTCCGTCGAAAAGCACGTTTGCCGGCGGACTGCCGTGGGATGGGCCGCGGTGATTCGGAAGAGTCGGCGTGATGTGACGCCGGGATGAAATCGTTCCAGTAAGGGCGGTTTGGCGAGCCTCGACCACCCGAGTCATCCACATGAAAGCAGCCAGCCACAATTCGCCGAGCACGCCGCCGGCGGCAAGGCCCGCACGTGATCGCGGAGTCCAAGCGGTCGGCGTCGCGATCGGCTGCGCCTTCAATAATCGGAACCAGCCGGCATAGCTCATCAGAGCCGGCGCAAAGCGTACGCCTGGTACTTGCAGGTTAGGCATGACATTCGGTCGCCTTTTACGAACCACGTTGAACGGTTGATGACGCAGAAAGGTGTTCATCCCCGTGCAACTCCCCTGGCGATAGGGGGCCGACCGCCTTTGCTGCAAGCACCTCAAACGCTGCATCTAGCCGGGACTCACCCGAGCCCACGTCAGGGACGCGGCGCGGCGCCGGCCGCCGGGGAAAATGCCGCGGCAATAACGTGGCCCGCGCCGTGGTTCATACTGAGTGCAACACTTGGGCTCTTCCTGCGGACCCCTGAGACAGCAAGGTAGCGACGATGACGAGGTTGGACTCCGTCGAGAGGGCGGTTGCCGACATTGCGGCGGGAAAGGCCGTGGTCGTCATCGACGACGAGGACCGCGAGAACGAAGGCGACCTGATCTTCGCCGCCGAAAAGGCGACGCCGGAGATGGTGGCGTTCATGGTCCGCTACACCTCGGGGTACCTGTGCGTCCCGCTGGACGGCGCGATCTGCGACCGCCTGGGGCTGCTGCCCATGTACGCGGTGAACCAGGACAAGCACGGGACCGCCTACACCGTCACCGTCGACGCGAAAAAAGGTGTGGGTACTGGGATCTCCGCCTCCGATCGGGCCACCACCATGCGCCTGCTGGCCGATCCCGCCAGCGTCGCCGACGAGTTCACTCGCCCCGGTCACGTGGTCCCGTTGCGCGCCAAGGACGGCGGCGTGTTGCGCCGGCCCGGCCACACCGAGGCCGCGGTCGACCTGGCCCGGATGGCGGGGCTGCAGCCCGCGGGCGCGATCTGCGAGATCGTCAGCCAGAAGGACGAAGGCTCGATGGCGCAGACCGACGAGCTGCGGGTCTTCGCCGACGAGCACGACCTCGCGATGATCACCATCGCCGACCTGATCGAGTGGCGACGCAAGCACGAGAAGCACATTGAGCGGATCGCGGAGGCCCGCATACCGACCCGGCATGGCGAGTTTCGCGCCATCGGCTACGCGAGCATCTATGAGGACGTCGAACACGTCGCGCTGGTTCGCGGCGAGATCGCCGGGCCGAACGCCGACGGCGACGACGTGTTGGTCCGGGTGCACTCCGAGTGCCTGACCGGTGACGTGTTCGGTTCGCGGCGCTGCGACTGCGGGCCCCAATTGGACGCGGCGATGGCCATGGTTGCGCGGGAAGGGCGCGGCATAGTGCTGTACATGCGCGGCCACGAGGGCCGCGGCATCGGCCTGATGCACAAGTTGCAGGCCTACCAGCTGCAAGACGCCGGCGAGGACACCGTTGACGCCAACCTGAAACTCGGATTGCCCGCCGACGCAAGGGATTACGGAATCGGGGCGCAGATCCTGGTCGACCTCGGGGTCCGCTCGATGCGCCTGCTGACCAACAACCCGGCCAAGCGGGTCGGGCTGGACGGCTACGGCCTGCACATCATCGAGCGGCTGCCGCTGCCGGTCCGCGCCAACGCGGAGAACATCCGCTACCTGATGACCAAGCGTGACAAGATGGGTCACGACCTGGCCGGACTGGACGACTTCCATGAATCCGTCCATCTGCCAGGGGAATTCGGCGGTGCTCTGTGAGCCGCGCCGGCGACGATGCAGTGGGGGCACCCCCCGCTTGTGGGGGACGAAGGGATGAGGAGGAGCGGCGCTGATGAGCCCTGCCGCCGGTGTGCCAGAGGTTCCGCCGCTGCAGGCGGCCGGTCTGCGGCTGGCCATCGTCGCGAGCACCTGGCACAGCGAAATCTGCGATGCGCTGCTGGACGGCGCCGCCAAGGTGGCATCCGAGTCGGGTATTGACGACCCGACGGTGGTTCGGGTGATCGGCGCGATCGAGATCCCGGTGGTGGCGCAGGAACTGGCCCGCAACCATGACGCCGTGGTCGCATTGGGCGTGGTAATCCGTGGTCAGACGCCGCATTTCGATTATGTGTGCGACGCGGTGACGCAGGGATTGACCCGGGTGTCTTTGGACTCCTCGACGCCGGTGGCCAACGGGGTGCTCACCACCGACACCGAGCAGCAGGCCCTGGACCGCGCCGGGCTTCCGGAATCGGCCGAGGACAAGGGAGCTCAGGCGACTGGGGCGGCCCTGCAAACCGCGCTGACGCTGCGTGACCTGCGCGCCCGGTCGTGACCAACCGCGAGGAATGGGACGCCGAGTTGCGTCCCCACCGCACACCGATATTCGTCTACGGTGCCGCGTTCACCATTGCGGCCGTGCACATCGCGATCGGCTTCCTGCTCAAGGTCGGATCCACCGGGGTGGTGTTCCAGACCAGCGATCAGGTGGCGATGGCGCTGCTCGGTCTGGTGCTCGCCGGCGTGGTGCTGCTGTTCGCCCGGCCCCGGCTCCGGGTCGGGGCGGCCGGGATATCGGTGCGTAACTTGTTGGGCGACAAACTCATCGGGTGGGCTGATGTCGCCGGGGTCTCGTTTCCGGTGGGTAGCCGCTGGGCGCGCATCGATTTGCCCGACGACGAGTACATCCCCGTGATGGCCATCCAGGCCGTGGACAAAGAACGCGCGGTCAACGCCATGGACACCGTGCGGGCGCTGCTGGCGCGGTATCGCCCCGACCTGCATGCCCGCTGAACGGCGGACGGGTCAATACCTGGTGCAGTCGGTCATCATCTGCTCGAAGATCGGCAAAGCCTGTTGCGCGCCCCGGGTGTGCTCGATGGCGTGGAGCATGTCCAGCCGCTGATCCGGCGACGACGCCAGGTACTGCTGCAAGAATTGCTGGTTCGGCGGCGACTGGTCGAGGTACTGGGCGGCCGACGGATTCTCCGCGTGCACCGCCCGCATCGCCTGGTCGTAACTGCAGGTCGTGTTGATCATCGGGCCGTAGTCGGGGGCAGCGGATGCGACCCCGGCCAGGGCGGTCGACGCCAACACCAGACCGCCAACCCGGAGCGCGAGCCCGGTCAAAGAACGCTCGATCATCTCTGGACCCCCTCCATTGATCACCACCCACTCTAACGACCGCTACACCACCCTTGGTAATCGAAACCGGAGTCGTCCAAACCGCCCGCACCACGCACGCGCCACCCAATCGGCGGATCCCGCCGGTCCGCCATCGCCTGAGCAGCTACTAGCCTGGATGGGTGCCAGATCCCGCCACGTATCGCCCCCCGCCGGGGTCCATTCCGGTCGAACCGGGCGTCTACCGATTCCGGGACGCGCACGGGCGAGTCATCTACGTCGGCAAGGCCAAGAGCCTGCGCAGCAGGCTGACCTCCTATTTCGCCGACGTCGCCAGCCTGCACCCACGAACCCGGCAGATGGTGACCACCGCCGCCAAGGTCGAGTGGACGGTGGTCAACACCGAAGTCGAGGCGTTGCAGCTGGAATACAACTGGATCAAGGAGTTCGATCCGCGCTTCAACGTCCGCTACCGCGACGACAAGTCGTACCCGGTGCTGGCCGTCACCCTCAACGAGGAGTTTCCCCGGCTGATGGTCTATCGCGGACCACGCCGTAAGGGCGTGCGCTATTTCGGGCCCTACTCACACGCGTGGGCGATCCGCGAGACGCTGGACCTGCTCACCCGGGTGTTTCCGGCCCGCACCTGTTCGGCCGGTGTGTTCAAGCGGCACAAGCAGATCGACCGTCCCTGTCTGCTCGGCTACATCGACAAGTGCTCGGCGCCCTGCGTCGGGCGGGTCAGCGCCGAGCAACACCGCCAGATCGTCGACGACTTCTGCGACTTTCTGTCCGGCAAGACCGACCGCTTCGCCCGCGAGCTGGAACAGCGGATGCACGCCGCCTCCGACGAACTCGATTTCGAGCGGGCGGCGCGCCTTCGTGACGACCTCGGTGCGCTGAAGCGCGCCATGGAAAAACAGGCCGTGGTGCTCGGCGACGGCACCGACGCCGACGTGGTCGCCTTCGCCGACGACGAGTTGGAAGCGGCGGTGCAGGTGTTCCACGTTCGCGGCGGTCGGGTGCGCGGCCAGCGCGGCTGGATCGTCGAAAAGTCGGCGGAGGCCGGTGATTCCGGCGAGGAGCAGTTGGTCGAGCAATTCCTGACGCAGTTCTACGGCGAGCAGGCCGAACTGGGCTTCTCGGCCGACCAAGCCGCCGACGAAGCCGCCAACCCGGTTCCCCGCGAGGTGCTGGTGCCGTGCCTGCCGTCCAACTCCGAGGAGCTGACCAGCTGGCTGTCCGGCCTGCGAGGTTCGCGGGTCGCGCTGCGGGTCCCACGCCGCGGGGACAAGCGGGCGCTGGCCGAAACCGTGCAGCGCAACGCGAAAGAGGCTCTGCAACAACACAAGCTGAGGCGCGCCGGCGACTTCAACGCCAGATCTGCTGCGCTGCAGAACATTCAGGATGCCCTCGGGTTGGCTAATGCGCCGCTGCGTATCGAATGCGTCGACATAAGCCACGTGCAGGGCACCGACGTGGTCGGCTCGCTGGTGGTGTTCGAGGACGGCCTGCCGCGCAAGTCGGACTACCGCCACTTCGGGATCCGCGAAGCCGCCGGGCAGGGGCGCTCCGACGACGTCGCCTCGATCGCCGAGGTGACCCGCCGCCGGTTCGTGCGGCACCTCAGCGAACAGAATGACCCGAATACGCTTTCTCCCGAAGGGAAATCGCGCCGATTCGCCTATCCGCCCAACCTCTACGTCGTCGACGGCGGCGCGCCGCAGGTCAACGCGGCCAGCGCCGTGCTCGACGAACTCGGCATCACCGACGTCGCGGTGATCGGCCTCGCCAAGCGGCTGGAAGAGGTGTGGGTGCCGTCCGAGCCCGATCCCGTCATCATGCCGCGCAACAGCGAGGGCCTGTATTTGCTGCAGCGTATTCGTGACGAGGCGCACCGTTTCGCCATCACCTACCATCGCAGCAAGCGATCCAAGCGAATGACCGCCTCGGCGCTGGATTCGGTGCCAGGATTGGGGGAGCATCGCCGCAAGGCGCTGGTAACCCATTTCGGATCGATAGCCCGCCTCAAGGAGGCCACCGTCGACCAGATCACGGCCGTTCCCGGTATCGGTGTGGCCACCGCCACCGCCGTCCTGGAGGCGTTGCGACCCGAGCAGCCCGGAGAAGCCGGATGACCGGTGAGTTGGCGCAGGGCCGCCCGGTGGACGCCCCGGCCGGCATTGACGTCGTCCTGGTGACCGGACTATCGGGCGCCGGCCGGGGTACTGCGGCCAAGGTGCTCGAGGACCTCGGCTGGTATGTGGCCGACAACCTGCCACCGCAGCTGATCACCCGCATGGTCGACTTCGGGTTGGCCGCCGGTTCGCGGATCACCCAGCTGGCGGTGGTGATGGACGTGCGGTCGCGGGGCTTCACCGGGGATCTCGATGAGGTGCGCACCGAGCTGGCGACCCGCAACATCACCCCCCGCGTGGTGTTCATGGAAGCATCCGACGACATGCTGGTGCGCCGCTACGAACAGAACCGCCGCAGCCATCCGCTGCAGGGCGACCAGACCCTGGCCGAAGGCATTGCCGCGGAGCGCCGGATGCTGGCCCCGGTGCGCGCCACGGCCGACCTGATCATCGACACGTCGACGCTGTCGGTGCGCGGTTTACGGGAGAGCATCGAGCGCGCGTTCGGCGGAGATGCCAGCACGTCCATCAGCGTCACCTTCGAATCGTTCGGCTTCAAGTACGGCCTGCCGATGGACGCCGACATGGTGATGGACGTGCGGTTCCTGCCCAACCCGCACTGGGTCGACGAGTTGCGTCCGCTCACCGGACAGGACCCGGCGGTCAGCGAATACGTGTTGAGCCAGCCCGGCGCGGCGGACTTTCTCGACGCCTACCATCGGTTGCTATCTCTGGTTGTCGACGGTTACCGCCGGGAGGGCAAGCGCTACATGACGGTCGCCATCGGCTGCACCGGCGGTAAGCATCGCAGCGTCGCGATCGCCGAGGCGCTGATGCGGGCGCTGCAGGCCCAGAAGCCTGAAGCCCAGTTGTCGGTTCGCGTGCTGCACCGGGATCTGGGTCGCGAATGAGTGCGGCGGCCAATCAGGGCATCGTCGCGCTGGGTGGGGGGCACGGCCTGTACGCGACGCTGTCCGCGGCGCGCCGGCTGACACCCCACGTCACCGCCGTGGTGACCGTCGCCGACGACGGTGGCTCGTCCGGGCGGCTGCGCAGCGAATTGGATGTGGTGCCACCGGGCGATCTGCGAATGGCCTTGGCGGCCTTGGCATCTGATAGTCCGCACGGGCGCTTGTGGGCAACCATCCTGCAGCACCGCTTCGGCGGCACCGGCGCCCTGGCCGGCCACCCGATCGGCAATCTGATGCTCGCCGGGCTGTCCGAGGTGCTGGCCGATCCGGTGGCGGCCCTCGACGAGCTGGGCCGCATTCTCGGCGTGAAGGGCCGGGTGCTGCCGATGTGCCCGATCGCGCTGCAGATCGAGGCCGACGTGTCCGGCCTGGAGACCGATCCGCGGATATTCCGGCTGATTCGCGGCCAGGTGGCGATCGCCACCACACCGGGCAAGGTGCGGCGGGTGCGGCTGCTGCCCTCCGACCCGCCGGCGACCCGGCAGGCCGTTGACGCCATCATGGCCGCCGACCTCGTGGTGCTGGGTCCCGGGTCGTGGTTCACCAGCGTGCTCCCGCACGTGTTGGTGCCGGGGCTGGCCGCGGCGCTGGGGGCCACCACCGCCCGGCGGGCGCTGGTGCTGAATCTGGTGGCCGAGCCGGGGGAGACGGCGGGCTTCTCCGTGGAGCGTCATCTGCACGTGTTGGCCCAGCACGCACCGGGGTTCACCGTGCACGACATCATCATCGACGCCGAACGGGTGCCCAGTGAGCGGGAGCGGGAGCAACTGCGCCGCACCGCGACGCTGCTTTCGGCCGAGGTCCACTTCGCCGACGTGGCCCGACCTGGTACACCTTTACATGACCCAGGCAAGCTCGCGGCGGCCCTGGACGGGGTCCGGGCGGCCCACAAGGGTCCGGGAGCGCCCCCGATCACGGCCACCGCGGATATTCGGGTCGACGGTGCAAGCCCACACGCCGGTGGAGACGGACCGGCCGGCAGCGGACCAGGGGGTGACGACGCGTGGCGATGACGACCGAAGTCAAGGACGAGCTCAGCCGCCTGGTCGTGAAGTCGGTCAGTGCGCGTCGCGCGGAGGTGACGTCCCTGCTGAGGTTCGCCGGCGGCTTGCACATCGTCGGCGGTCGGGTGGTCGTGGAGGCCGAGGTGGACCTGGGCAACGTCGCGCGGCGGCTGCGCAAGGACATCTTCGAGCTCTACGGGTACAGCGCGGTCGTGCATGTGTTGTCGGCCAGCGGAATTCGCAAGAGCACCCGCTACGTCCTGCGCGTGGCCAACGACGGTGAGGCGCTGGCACGCCAGACCGGGCTGCTGGACAACCGCGGCCGCCCGGTCCGCGGTCTGCCCGCCCAAGTCGTGGGCGGCAGCGTCGGCGACGCCGAAGCCGCCTGGCGCGGAGCCTTCCTGGCGCACGGCTCGCTGACCGAGCCGGGACGGTCGTCGGCCCTGGAGGTCAGCTGCCCCGGCCCCGAAGCCGCGTTGGCGTTGGTGGGTGCGGCGCGCCGGATCGGGGTCAGCGCGAAGGCCCGCGAAGTGCGTGGCGCCGACCGGGTGGTGGTGCGCGACGGCGAGGCGATCGGCGCCTTGCTGACCCGGATGGGCGCCCAGGACACCCGGCTCATCTGGGAGGAGCGCCGGATGCGGCGCGAGGTCCGGGCGACGGCCAACCGGCTCGCCAACTTCGACGACGCCAACCTGCGTCGCTCGGCGCGGGCCGCGGTCGCGGCGGCCGCCCGGGTGGAACGCGCGCTGGAGATTCTCGGCGACACCGTCCCCGACCATTTGGCGTCGGCCGGCAAGCTGCGGGTCGAGCACCGGCAGGCGTCGCTGGAGGAGCTGGGCCGGCTCGCCGACCCCCCGATGACGAAAGATGCTGTCGCGGGCCGTATTCGGCGGCTGCTGTCGATGGCCGATCGCAAGGCGAAGATCGAGGGTATCCCGGACACCGAATCGGCGGTGACGCCGGATCTGCTGGAAGACGCCTAACTGGTCGCATCATTTGCTGTTCGCAACGGGTAGGCGGGGGCTACGGTCGGGGAATGAAACGGCTTTCGAGTGTTGATGCGGCGTTTTGGTCGGCAGAAACCGCGGGCTGGCACATGCATGTGGGCGCACTGGCGATTTGCGACCCGAAGGACGCGCCCGACTACAGCTTCGAGCTGCTCCGCGAACTGATCATCGAGCGGCTGCCGGAGCTGCCGCAGCTGCGGTGGCGGGTCACCGGCGCACCGCTCGGGCTGGACCGGCCGTGGTTCGTCGAAGACGAGGAGCTGGACATCGACTTCCACATCCGGCACATCGCCGTCCCGACGCCCGGCGGCCGCCGCGAGCTCGAGGAGCTGGTGGGCCGGCTGATGTCCTACAAGCTGGACCGCGCCCGGCCGCTGTGGGAGATGTGGGTGATCGAGGGCGTCGAGGGCGGCCGGATCGCGTCGCTGACCAAGATGCACCACGCCATCGTCGACGGCGTCTCCGGTGCCGGCCTGGGTGAGATTCTGTTGGACGTCACGCCGGAACCGCGGCCGCCGCAACAGGAAACGGTGGGATCGCTGGTGGGGTCGAAGATTCCGGGCATTGAACGGCGGGCGGTGGGCGCGCTGATCAACGTCGGCGTCAAGACGCCGTTCCGCATCGCCCGGCTCATGGAGCAGACCGTCCGCCAGCAGATCGCCGCGCTGGGTGTGACCAGCAGCCGGCCCCCGCGCTACTTCGAAGCTCCCAAGACCCGGTTCAACGCGCCCGTGTCGCCACACCGGCGCATCACCGGATGCCGCGTCGAGCTGGCCCGGGCCAAGGCCGTCAAGGACGCCTACGGTGTGAAGCTCAACGACGTCGTGCTCGCGCTCGTGGCCGGTGCCGCCCGTGAATATTTGCAGAAGCGTGGCGAGCTGCCCGCCAAACCGCTCATCGCCCAGATCCCCGTCTCCACCCGCACCGACGAGAACAAGGACGACGTCGGCAACAAGGTGGGCTCGATGACCGTGTCGCTGGCGACCGACGTCGAGGATCCCGCCGAGCGGCTGCGGGCCATCCACCAAAGCACGCAGAACGCCAAGCTGATGGCCAAGGCGCTGTCGGCGCATCAGATCATGGGGCTGACCGAGACCACGCCGCCGGGGCTGCTGCAGCTGGCCGCCCGCGCCTACACCGCCAGTGGGCTGTCGCGAAACCTGGCCCCCATCAACCTGGTTGTCTCCAACGTGCCGGGTCCGCCGTTCCCGTTGTACATGGCCGGCGCCAAACTGGATTCGCTGGTGCCGCTCGGGCCGCCCGTCATGGACGTCGCCCTGAACATCACCTGCTTCTCCTACACCGACTATCTGGATTTCGGCTTCGTGACGACGCCCGAGGTTGCCAACGACATCGACGACATGGCAGACCGCATCGAATCGGCGCTCACCGACCTGGAGAAGGCGGCGGCGGGGGAGTGAGCGGCTAGCGGCGATCGCGAGCGCGGCGAAGCCGGGCGAAGCGGGTCGCCGCCATCAGGGGGCGATCGCGAGCGCGGCGTAGCCGGGCGAAGCGGGTCGCCGCCATCAGGGCTAGGCGGCGGGTCGCCGCCATCAGGGCTGAGCCACCGCGCGCGTCGAAGATGCGCGTTGCGTCAATCGGGTTCGTCGTCGTCCCCATCGCGAAGGAATCTCTCGGGGTGGTGAAATCCATTGGTTCTGGGTTGTCCGCGGTCAAGGTGGGGTGGTGGGATCCATTCGGTTTCGCCCCGGGCGTTGGTCCGGGTGATCCAGCCTTTTTCGGCGAGCCGATTGTCGGGACCGCAGGCCAGGGTGAGGTCGTCGATGTCGGTGCGGCGGGTGGTTGTCCAGCCGCGGACGTGGTGGACTTGGCTGTGGTAGGCGGGGGCGTCGCAACCCGGTTTGGTACAGCCACGGTCCTTGGCGTACAGCATGATTCGCTGTGCGGGGGAGGCCAGTCGTTTCGTGTGATACAGCGCCAGCGGCCGGCCGTCGTCGAAAATCGCGAGATAATGGTGAGCGTGGCCGGCCCAGCGGATCACATCCGACATGGGCACCAGCGTGCCGCCGGCGGTCAGGGCCTTGCCGGCGGCGGCCTCCAAGTCCTTCAACGTGGTGGTCACCACGATCGACACCGGCAAGCCGTTGTGCCGGCCCAGTTCCCCCGACGCGAAGAGTCCGCGCAGTCGCGGCGAGCAATCCGTCGTGGTTGCGTTGGGCTGCCGACCGGGTGTCGCGGCGCACCGCATCCTCGTCCGGTGTCGCGTCGACCACCGGTGTGTCATCGTCGGGATTGCACGCCCCGGGCGCGGCCAGCTTGGCCAGCATGGCCTCGATGGCGGCCCGCAATTCCGGGGTCACCAGACCGCCGATGCGTGACATGCCGTCGAATTCCTGGCTGCCCAGAGTGATCCCGCGCTTGCGGGCCCGCTCGGTGTCGCTGAATTCCCCGTCAGGATGCAGCCAATCCATGATCCGCTGGGCGTATTTGGCCAACTCGTCGGGGCGATACCGGCCGGCCTTATCGGCCAGGTCGGCCTCGGCGGCGAGCCGGGTCAATACGTCCACCTCAACCGGCAGCTGAGCAAAGAATCCGCGGATCACCTTGACGTGCCCATCGCCGATGAGCCCGTCGCGTTGGCCGGCCGCGGTCGCGCTCAACTGCGGCGCCAACGGCTCACCCGACAGCACCCGGCGCTCCCCAAGGTCCCGGGCTTCGTCGATGCGCCGCCCGGCCTCGGCCTTGGTGATGCGCAACCGGTCGGCCAGCCCCGAGCGCAGCGAGCCGCCCAACTCTTCGGCACTGGCCTGCGCGTCGAGCTGGTTGATCAAGGCGTGCTCAGGTGCGCGCAGCCGGCGGGTCACGCGTTCCAGGCGCTCCAGTGCGCGCAACCGCTCCGGGGTGGTGAACACGTCAAAGGACAACTCGCAGAGGCGGTCCACGTCGCCATCGAGCGCGTCGAAGACCTCGACGATCTCCTCACGACTACTGGCGCCCATGCCTGAAACTCTAGGAACACCCACCGACAGAAATGACCGCGCTGTGAGTATTGAAACTAAAGTGACACAAGGGATTACAGAGCAGCCGAAGGACGGAACAGTTCAGACGCGCGCCTAGTCGCGCTCGGGCGGGTTCGTCGCGTACACCCACGACAGGAACCGCGCGACGGCCTCCGCGGATCGATGCGCCCGGGGCGAACTGAAGATGTCGAAAGCGTGTTGCGCGCTGGGTAATTCGGCGTAGGCGACCGGGGACTTCGACACCGCGCGCAGCTCGTCGATGAACTCCTGGGCTTCGCCGACGGGGATGAGGGAATCGTCGCGGCCGTGCAGGACGAAGAAGGGCGGCGCGTCGGCCCGCAGGCGCCGGATCGGCGAGGCGTCGAGGTAGAGGTGGCGGTGCGACGCGAATCCCCGCTTCACCACGAACTTTTCGAGGAGCGAGACGAACTCTGGCCGGCCCTCGCCCTCGGTGGAGAACCAGTCGTAGCGGCCGTAGATCGGAACGGCGGCCGCCACCGATGTGTCGGCATCTTCGAAGCCGGGCTGGAATGTCGGGTCGTTGGGGGTGAGCGCCGCCAGCGCGCACAGGTGCCCGCCGGCGGAACCGCCGGTGACCGCGACGAATTCCGGGTCACCTCCGTAGTCCGCAATGTTCTCCTTGACCCACGCCAGCGCCCGTTTGACGTCGACGATGTGGTCGGGCCAGGTGTGGCGGGGGGAGACGCGGTAACCGATCGACACGCACACCCAGCCGCGGGCGGCCAGGTGGCTCATCAGCGGGTAGGCCTGCGGCCGGCGCATCCCGATCATCCACGCGCCGCCGGGCACCTGCAGCAGCACCGGCGCCTTGGCGTCGCGCGGCAGGTCGCGGCGGCGCCAGATGTCGGCGAGGTTGGCGCGGCCGTTGGGGCCGTAGGACACCACGTTCGTCTTCTCTACATAGCGCCGGCGCGCCACGGTGTTGCCCAGCGGCAGGCTGCGCCGCCCGCTGCGCGTGGGTTTGGTATGTGGCAGCTTGCTCAGCGCCTCCTCGTAGTCGTCGCCGAGCTGCTCGCGCAGGCCTGCCTCCAGCACCGGCCCGGGGGTGGTGACACCGCGGTAGCGGATCACCGCCAGGACGGCCCAGGACGCCGCGGTCATCGCCAGCGCCGCCTTGCCGCGCCGTCCCGCGAAGTGGCCGCGCCGCCCGCGCCGGACCGCGTCCAGCAGCGAGACGAAGAAGTAGATGCCCGGCACCTCCGAGGTCGGCCAGCCGAACCAGAACACCACCACGGTGCTGTAGCCCTTGCGGGCCAGCGGCCGTAATCCGTTGGCGGCGTTGGCCAATTCCAGTGCGGCCCGCGCCACCGGCCGGGGCCGGGTGAGGCGGTCCAACAACCGAGGCATCAGCCGTTGACCCGAGATTGCAGTTCGTTGCGAAGGATCTTGCCGGTGTTGCCGCGTGGAAGTTCGTCGAGGACGGTGACTTCGCGGGGCACCTTGTAGTTGGCCAGGTTTTCCCGGACGTGTTGTTTGAGGGTCTCGGGCGTGGCGTGGGCGCCCGCGCTCAGTACCACGAATGCCGCCAGGCGCTGGCCGTACTGCTCATCGTCGACGCCGATCACCGCGGCCTCGGCGACGTCGGGGTGCGCCGCCAGCGTCTTCTCCACCTCGATCGGGTAGACGTTCTCCCCGCCCGAGACGATCATCTCGTCGTCGCGGCCGACGACGAACAACCGGCCCGCCTCGTCGGTGTAGCCGACGTCGCCGGACGACATGAACCCGGCGTGGAAATCCTTGGTGGCGCCCGAGGTGTAGCCGTCGAATTGGGTGTCGTTGCGGACGTAGATGGTGCCGACCTCGCCGGTGGGCAGCTCGTTGAATTCGGAGTCCAGGATCCGGATTTCGGTTCCGCCCGCCGGCCGGCCCGCGGTGTCGGGTGCCGCGCGCAGGTCGCTCGGGATGGCGGTGGCGATCATGCCGGCCTCGGTGGCGTTGTAGTTGTTGTAGATCACGTCGCCGAACTCGTCCATGAACGCGGTGACGACATCGGGCCGCATGCGCGATCCGGATGCCGCCGCGAATCGCAATGACTTGCAGCTGTAGCGCTTTCGCACCTCGGGCGGCAGCTCCATGATGCGGTCGAACATCACCGGCACCACCGCCAGGCCGGTCGCCTGGTGCCGGTCGATGAGGTCCAGCGTCGCCTCCGGGTCGAACTTGCGCCGGGTGACCACCGTGCACGCCATCGACGCCGCGAAGATCAACTGTGAAAAACCCCAGGCGTGGAACATCGGCGCCACGATCACCACCGTCTCCTCGGCCCGCCACGGTGTGCGGTCCAGGATCGCCTTGAGCGTGCCGATGCCGGCGTTGCCGCCAGACTGATTGGCGCCCTTGGGTGTTCCGGTGGTGCCGGAGGTCAGCAGGATCATCCTGCCCTTGCGGCCGGCGCGCTCGGGCCGTTGCCCGGTGTGGGCGGCGATCAGTCTCTCGACGGTCAGCTCGTGCGGCTCGTCGGTCCATGCCACGATGCGGGTGGCGTCGGGGGTGTCGGCCAGCGCCCGGTCCACCGTCGGCGTGAATTCCTCGTCGTAGATGACGGCGTCGACACCTTCGCGGTTGACGACTTCGGCCAGCGCCGGACCGGCGAACGACGTGTTCAGCAGCACCACGTCGGAGCCGAGCCGGCTGGCGGCCACCACCGACTCGACGAAGCCGCGGTGGTTGCGGCACATGATTCCGATGACGCCGGGCGTCCCCGTCCGGCCCGGCAAAGCCTGCAGCGCCGCGGCGAGTGCGTTACACCGCTCGTCGAGCTCCCGCCACGTGAGCGTGCCCAGTTCGTCGATCAGGCCCGGCCGGTCCGGGCAGCGTTGCGCCGCACCGGCGAAGCCCACCGTCATCCCCATGCCCTCGCGGCGCATGGCCGCGGCCATCTTCAGGTAGCGGTCGGGTCGCATCGGCGCGATCATGCCGGCGCGCCTCAGGGTGGTGATGATGCCGAGGCCTTGATTGATGGGCCGCAAGGGAGAAGCCACGGCTCAGCCCAGGATCGGGAAGCGTCGCTTGGCGGCGAGGTCCTTGAGGGCCTGCTGCATCACCGAACGCACGTGGTCGTCGACCTCGTCGACGTTCGGGTCGTCGCCGAATTGCGTGGCGATGTCGATCGGCTTGAGCACCTGCGTGACGATCTTGGTGGGCAGCGGCAAATTGGGCGGAATCACCGCACTGAAGCCGAAGGGGAAGCCGAACGACAGCGGCAGGATGGCGCTGCGCAGCAAGCGCTTCACCCCCAGCCGCTCGGCCAGCCAGGTGCCGCGCGACAGGTAGAGCTGGGTCTCCTGTCCGCCGATGGACACCGCGGGCACGATGGGGACGCCGGCCTCGATCGCCGTACGGACGTATCCCTTGCGGCCGTTGAAGTCGATGACGTTCTCCGAGAGCGTGGGCCGGTATGCGTCGTAGTCACCGCCGGGGAAGACGATCACGACGCCGCCGGACCGCAGGGCCTGGGCCGCGTTCTCCCGGTTGGCCCGGATGTATCCGGTGCGCCGGAAGAACTCCCCGGTGGGGCCGGTCATCAGGATGTCATGGCTCAGCGTGTAGACCGGCCGGTCGTAGCCGAATTCCTCGTAGAAGTGAACGCTGAAGATCGGGACGTCCATCGGGAACATGCCGCCGGAGTGGTTGCCGACGACCAGCGCCCCGCCGGGCGGGAAGGATTTGAGGCCGTGCACTTCCGACCGGAAGTAGGCCTTCAACGCCGGGCGCATCACCGCCATCAGGCGCTGGGTCAGGACGGGATCGAATTTGCCGATGTCGCCGACATCGGGGTGATCGTTGTCGGTCACGTTCCTCCCTTGACGCTCCCGCGAGGCTGCTTGAAGTTTAGGGGAGCCACGTTGAGTTCCTCGATGGTAGCGACCGGGGCGCGGCGGCCGTCATGGTGTTTAGCTCTTCCCACGTCTGCGGGCATCACGTCTGCCGATATGGTGTCGGCCGGGCGCGGGCGTTATCGTAACGACGCACTGAGTGAAATCCTCGAGAAGGGGACCCGATGGACGTTGCCGGTTTGTCCCCCGAGCGCGGTACCCGCGCGGACGCTGCACGCAGGACCAGCCCCCGCGACGGACGCGCCCGTCGGCCCCACGCCAGCGTCGTCCGTCCCGAACCGGCCCTTCTCAGTCAGGCGCCCTCGCCGTCCGCACCGGCCGCCGACCAGCCGGCCGGTGGCGTCGATCCGGCCGGGCCGGACGCGGCGGACCAGCTCCAGGCCGAGTACTTCGTTCGGCTGCTTTCCCAAAACCGCAGGCTCATCGAGCTTCGGATCGGCGACTATCAGAAGGCGATCGCCGCCGCGCAAGCGGGCGGCGACGCAGATGCCGTCTGCAACCTTCGGCGCATGGCGCGGATCGAGGAACAGGACCGGGACAACCTCGACGGCATGCTCGAGAAGCTGCGTCTCCGATTTGTCCGCCGGTCCCCGGGCGAGGCGCCCGCCCGTCCCCCGCGGCCGAGCTCCGCGGTCCGCTAACTCCGGCCGGACATCAATTCACCTACCGCACAGCGGTTTTGGTCGCTCAAGCGACCGCGACGGGCTCAGAGGCGGGGAATCGGCCCCGCCCGCAGCGCGGTGCCGATACATTTGACTGGCCAATTGGTTTCTTCCGACATCGAACGAGGCCGCCCATGGGATTCATGGCACCGGAACTTCCGGACGTCGATCACAAGACCTGGCCGACCCTGCCCCGGGCCACCCGACTGCAAGTCGTGACGCGGCACTGGGCGGAACACGGCTTCGGGACACCGTATGCGGTGTATCTGCTGTACCTGTTCAAGATCGCCCTGTACGTCGCCGTCCCCGCCGCGGTGATAGCACTGACCCCCGGGCTGGGCGGGCTCAGCCGCATCGGCGACTGGTGGACGCAACCGATCGTCTACCAGAAGGTGATCGTCTTCACGCTGTTGTTCGAAGTCATGGGCCTCGGCTGTGGATCCGGACCGTTGACGGGGCGGTTCATGCCGCCGATCGGAGGCATCCTTTACTGGTTGCGGCCCAACACCATCCGGCTGCCCGCCTGGCCCGGGAAGGTTCCGTTCACCAGCGGTGACAACCGCACCGTCTTCGACGTCGCCCTGTACGCGATCGTGTTGGCCGGCGGGGTGTGGGCGCTGTTGTCGCCCGGCCATGGCGGGCCGGTCACGGCCGCCGGCGACGTCGGCCTGATCGATCCCGTTCGCGTCATCCCGACGATCGTCGCGCTGGCGCTGCTGGGCCTGCGCGACAAGACCATCTTCCTGGCCGCCCGCGGTGAGCACTACTGGCTGAAGCTGTTCGTGTTCTTCTTCCCGTTCACCGATCAGATCGCGGCTTTCAAGATCATCATCCTGTGCCTGTGGTGGGGGGCGGCGACTTCCAAGCTCAACCATCACTTCCCTTACGTGGTGGCGGTGATGACGAGCAACAACGCGCTGCTGCGACCCAAGCTGTTCAGTCCGATCAAGCACATGCTGTACCTGGACCACGTCAACGACCTACGTCCCTCCTGGTTGCCAAAGCTGATGGCCCATGTCGGTGGCACCACAGCAGAATTCGTGGTTCCGACGGTTCTGGTCTTCTTCGCCGGCGATCATCCCTGGCGGTGGTTCCTCATCGCGTTCATGGTGATCTTCCACCTCAACATCATTTCCAACCTCCCGATGGGGGTCCCGTTGGAGTGGAACGTCTTCTTCATCTTCTCGCTGTTCTATCTGTTCGGGCACTACAGCGCGATCCAGGCAACCGACCTTCGCTCACCCCTGCTGCTGGCCCTGGTGATCCTCGCGGTGGTGGTTGTCATTGCGGGAAACATGTTCCCCGAGAAGATTTCGTTCCTCCCCGCGATGCGGTACTACGCCGGCAACTGGGCCAGCAGCGTGTGGTGCTTCCGTGCGGGCGCCGAGGAAAAGATCGACGCCGACATCGTCAAGAGCTCCGCGCTCGTCGTCAATCAGCTGGCCAGGCTCTACGACCCGGAGACCGCCGAGATCATGGCGGACAAGACGGCCGCGTTCCGCGCCATGCACCTACACGGCCGCGCGCTCAACGCCCTGTTGCCCCGCGCGATCGACGACGAAGCCAACTACAAGATCCGGGAGGGCGAAATAGTTGCCGGGCCCCTGGTCGGGTGGAACTTCGGCGAAGGCCACCTGCACAACGAGCAGCTACTCGAAGCGGTGCAACGGCGTTGCCACTTCGAGGATGGCGACGTTCGTGTCATCGTTCTCGAAGGGCAACCGATCCATATTCAAAAGCAGTGGTACCGCATTCTCGACGCCAAGACGGGGTTGATCGAGGCCGGCCATGTCGACGTCAAAGACATGCTGACCCGCCAGCCCTGGCCCGAGGCCGGTGACGAGTTCCCCGTGCACGTCATCGACGGCGGCGACCCGCCGCGCCCGGCTTCGCCGCGCTTGCGATCGCCGCGAACGACGCAACGCAGCACTCGATGACCACCGCCGTCGTGGTGGGCGCCGGGCCCAACGGGCTGGCCGCGGCGATCCACCTGGCCCGGCACGGGGTCGACGTGCAGGTCCTGGAAGCCTGCGACACCGTCGGCGGGGGAGCCCGCTCGGGCGAACTGACCCTGCCCGGCCTCATCCACGACCACTGTTCGGCAGCGCATCCGATGGGTGTCGGTTCGCCGTTCTGGAAGGAGATCGACCTCCAGCGCTACGGCCTGGTGTGGAAGTGGCCGGAGATCGACTGTGCGCACCCGCTCGACGACGGGTCCGCGGGCGTGCTGTATCGGTCCGTGGAGGAGACCGCGGCCCGGATGGGGCCGGACGGGAAGCGGTGGCAGGCCGCCGTGGGCGACCTGGCGGCAGGATTCGACGAGCTGTCCGAAGATTTGCTTCGCCCGGTGCTGCACGTTCCGCGACACCCCATCCGCCTCGCCGCGTTGGGGCCGCGGGCGGTGCTGCCGGCCACGGTGATGGCCCGCTGGTTTCGCACCGAGCAGGCGCGCGCGGTGTTCGGCGGTGCGGCGGCGCACATTTTCACGCGGCTGGACCGGCCCCTGACCGCGTCGCTCGGCCTGATGTTCCTGGCGGGCGGGCACCGCTACGGGTGGGCCGTCGCCGAGGGGGGATCCGGGTCGATCACCCGGGCCCTGGCCGCCGCCCTCGAGGCGCACGGCGGCACCATCACCACCGGGGTGGCCGTCGCCAGCCGCCAAGACATCCCGGACGCCGACCTGGTCATGCTCGACCTCAGCCCGGCCGCGGCGCTCGCCATCTACGGCGACGCCATGCCGAGCCGAATCAGGCGGTCGTATCGGCGCTACCGCCAGGGCTCGTCGGCGTTCAAGGTCGACTTCGCCATCGAGGGCGACATCCCGTGGACGAACCCAGAATGCGCCCGGGCCGGCACCGTCCACCTCGGCGGCACGTTCGCCGAGACGGCGGACACCGAACGCCAACGCGCACAGGGCAAGATGGCCGACCGGCCCTTTGTGCTCCTCGGCCAGCAGTACCTGGCCGACCCGTCCCGCTCGGCGGGCAACGTCAACCCGATCTGGGCGTACGCGCACGTGCCGTTCGGCTATGACGGCGACGCCACCGCCGCCGTCGTCGGCCAGATCGAGCGGTTCGCCCCGGGATTCTCCGACCACGTCCTCGCGACGGTCAGCAAGGGGACCGCCGAACTGCAGGCCTACAACGCCAACTTCATCGGCGGCGACATCATCGGGGGCGCCAACGACGGGCTGCAGGTCATCCTTCGCCCCCGCATCGCCGTCAATCCCTACGCGATCGGCGTGCCGGGCGTCTATCTGTGTTCACAGTCCACGCCGCCGGGAGCCGGCATCCACGGCCTCTGCGGTTACCACGCCGCCGAATCGGCGCTGAAGTGGCTGAAGAAGCCGCGGCGCGGCTGACGTCACATTGGTGGCGGGAACCGGGGCGGCAACCGCGCATGTTACTCATCTAGGCTGGCGGCGAGCGCGTAATCAGCGGCCGCAAGGAAAGACCTCAGAAGACAGGGAGAGATCAAGTGACGGTCCGAGTAGGCATCAACGGCTTCGGTCGAATCGGACGCAACTTCTACCGGGCCCTGCTGGCCCAACAGGAGCAGGGTCCTGGTAGCTCTGGGGCCGACATCGAGGTGGTGGCGGTCAACGACATCACCGACAACAACACACTGGCGCACCTGCTCAAATTCGACTCGATCCTGGGCCGGCTGCCCTACGACGTCAGCCTGGAAGGCCAGGACATCGTGGTGGGTCCGCACAAGATCAAGGCGCTCGAGGTCAGGGAGGGCCCGTCGGCGATGCCGTGGGAGGACCTGGGCGTCGACGTGGTCGTGGAGTCCACCGGGCTGTTCACCAACGCCGCCAAGGCCAAGGGCCATCTGGACGCGGGCGCCAAGAAGGTGATCATCTCCGCGCCGGCCACCGACCCGGACATCACGATCGTGCTGGGCGTCAACGACGACAAGTACGACGGCAGCCAGAACATCATCTCCAACGCGTCGTGCACCACGAACTGCCTGGCGCCGGTTACCAAAGTGCTGCAGGACGAGTTCGGCATCGTGCGTGGCCTGATGACGACCATCCACGCCTACACCCAGGACCAGAACCTGCAGGACGGCCCGCACAAGGATCTCCGGCGGGCCCGCGCCGCGGCCCTGAACATCGTGCCCACCTCGACCGGTGCGGCCAAGGCCATCGGGCTGGTGATGCCGGAACTGAAGGGCAAGCTGGACGGGTATGCGCTGCGGGTGCCGATCCCCACCGGTTCGGTCACCGACCTGACCGTCGAGCTGTCCAAGGCCACCAGCGCCGACGAAATCAACGCCGCGTTCAAGGCCGCCGCCGAAGGCAAGCTGAAGGGCATCATGAAGTACTACGACGCGCCCATCGTCTCGAGCGACATCGTCACCGATCCGCACAGTTCGATCTTCGACTCCGGCCTGACCAAGGTGATCGGCAACCAGGCCAAGGTGGTGTCCTGGTACGACAATGAGTGGGGCTACTCCAACCGGCTCATCGACCTCGTCGTGCTGGTCGGCAAGTCGCTGTAGTCGTGGCTGTCCCGACACTCGAAGACCTGCTGGCCGAAGGTGTTTCGGGTCGCGCCGTGCTGGTGCGCTCCGACCTGAACGTCCCGCTCGACGACGAAGGCGTCA
Source organism: uncultured Actinomycetota bacterium (assembly GCA_963820045.1). Classification (GTDB taxonomy): domain Bacteria; phylum Actinomycetota; class Actinomycetes; order Mycobacteriales; family Mycobacteriaceae; genus Mycobacterium. The sequence continues at coordinate 137,086 of CAWFYN010000002.1, read as the reverse complement.
TCACCGACCCGGGGCGGATCACCGCGTCGGCGCCGACGTTGCAGGCGCTTGTCGACGCCGGCGCCAGGGTGGTCGTCGCCGCGCACCTGGGTCGACCGAAAAACGGGCCCGACCCGAAGTTGTCGCTGGCGCCGGTAGCGGCGGCGCTTGGTGAGCAGCTCGGCCGGCACGTGCAGCTGGGCGGCTCCGATCGTTCCCGAGTCGTCGGCGGCGACGCGCTGGCCCGGGCCGAGGGGCTCACGGACGGCGACGTGCTGTTGCTGGAGAACGTCCGCTTCGATCCGCGGGAAACCAGCAAGGACGACGGCGAGCGACGCGCACTCGCCCGCGAATTCGCCGAATTGGTCTCGCCGGGAGGGGCTTTCGTCTCCGACGGGTTCGGGGTGGTGCACCGCAAGCAGGCGTCTGTGTACGACGTCGCCGCGCTGCTGCCGCACTTCGCCGGCACGCTGGTGGCCGACGAGATCCGGGTGCTGGAGCAGTTGACCAGCTCGACCAACCGTCCCTACGCGGTGGTGCTCGGTGGGTCGAAGGTGTCCGACAAGCTCGGCGTCATCGAATCGCTGGCGACCAAGGCCGACAGCATCGTGATTGGCGGCGGGATGTGCTTCACATTCCTTGCCGCACAAGGTTTTTCGGTGGGGAAATCGCTGCTGGAAGAAGAGATGATCGACACCTGCCGCCGATTGCTGGACACCTACGTCGACGTGCTGCGACTGCCGGTGGACGTTGTGGTGGCCGAAAAGTTCGCCGCCGACTCGCCGCCGCAGACGGTGGCCGCCGACGCCATCGGAGACGACATGATCGGGCTGGACATCGGGCCGGGATCGGTCAAACGCTTCGCGGCCCTGCTGTCCAACGCCGGGACGGTCTTCTGGAACGGCCCGATGGGCGTGTTCGAGTTCCCGGCGTTCGCCGCGGGCACCAGGGGCGTCGCCGAGGCGATCGCCGCGGCGACCGGCAAGGGTGCGTTCAGCGTGGTGGGCGGCGGCGACTCCGCGGCCGCGGTGCGGGCGCTGGGCATCCCCGAAGGCGACTTCTCGCACATTTCCACCGGCGGGGGCGCGTCGCTGGAATACCTTGAGGGCAAGACGCTGCCGGGCCTCGAGGTGCTGAGCCGGCCGCAACCGAGCGGGGAGACAGCGTGAGCCGTAAGCCACTGATCGCCGGCAACTGGAAGATGAATCTCAATCACTTCGAGGCGATCGCGCTGGTGCAGAAGATCGCGTTCGCCCTGCCGGACAAGTATTACGACAGGGTCGACGTCACGGTCTTGCCGCCGTTCACCGACCTGCGCAGCGTGCAGACCCTGGTCGACGGCGACAAGCTGCGGCTGACCTACGGCGGCCAGGACCTTTCCCAGCACGACGGGGGCGCATACACCGGTGACATCAGCGGGGCCTTCCTGGCCAAGCTGGGCTGCAGCTTCGTCGTGGTCGGCCACTCCGAGCGGCGCACCTACCACGACGAGGACGACGCGCTGGTGGCCGCCAAGGCCGCCGCCGCGCTCAAGCACGAGCTGACCCCGATCGTGTGCATCGGCGAGCACCTGGACGTCCGCGAGGCCGGCGCGCACGTCAGCCACTGCGAGGAGCAGCTGCGCGGCTCGCTGGCCGGCCTCTCCGCCGAGCAGGTCGGCAACGTCGTCGTCGCCTACGAGCCCGTCTGGGCGATCGGCACCGGGCGCGTGGCCAGCGCCGCCGACGCCCAGGAGGTGTGCGCCGCGATCCGCACAACGTTGGCGTCCCTCGCCTCGTCAACGGTCGCCGACGCAGTGCGGGTTCTCTACGGCGGCTCGGTGAACGCCAAGAACATCGGCGACATCATCGCCCGAGACGATATCGACGGGGCCCTGGTCGGCGGGGCGTCGCTGGACGGCGAGCAGTTCGCGACGCTGGCGGCGATCGCCGCCGGCGGGCCTCTTCCATGACAGCACTGCGCCACCGGTAGGCTTTGGCGTCATGGAGTTGGCCCTGCAGATCACCCTGGTGGTCACCAGCGTGCTGGTGGTGTTGCTGGTGCTGCTGCACCGCGCCAAGGGTGGCGGCCTGTCGACGCTGTTCGGCGGCGGTGTGCAGTCCAGCCTCTCCGGCTCGACGGTGGTGGAGAAGAACCTGGACCGGTTGACGCTGTTCATCACCGGCATCTGGCTGGTCTCCGTCATCGGGATAGCCCTGCTGATCAAGTACCGGTGACCCGTCGGCGGGCGGACCACGTGATCCGCACCGATACTGGGACGCATGGTTGACGTTTCCGACATCGCGCTGGAGCCGATCGGCGCCGTGCAACGCACGCTGGTCGGTCGCGAGGCGACCGAGCCGATGCGCGCCGACATCAGGCTGCTGGGCGCCATCCTGGGCGACACCGTGCGCGAGCAGAACGGTAACGAGGTCTTCGACCTCGTGGAGCGCGCCCGGGTCGAGTCGTTTCGGGTGCGTCGCTCCGAGATCGACCGGGCCGACCTGGCGCGAATGTTCGACGGCATCGACATTCACCAAGCGATCCCGGTCATCCGCGCGTTCAGCCACTTCGCGCTGCTGGCCAACGTGGCCGAGGACATTCACCGGGAGCGCCGCCGCGCCATCCACGTCTCCGCCGGTGAGCCGCCGCAGGACAGCAGCCTAGCCGCGACCTACGCGAAACTCGATGGCGCCGAACTTGATTCGGCCACGGTGGCCGACGCGCTGCGGGGTGCCCTGATCTCCCCGGTGATCACCGCCCACCCCACCGAAACCCGGCGTCGCACCGTCTTCGTCACCCAGCACCGGATCACCGCCCTGATGCGGTTGCACGCGGAGGGGCATACCGAAACCGACGACGGCCGCAACATCGAGCGCGAGTTGCGCCGCCAGATCCTCACCCTCTGGCAGACCGCGCTGATCCGATTGTCGCGGCTGCAGATCACCGACGAGATCGAGGTGGGGCTGCGCTATTACGCCGCCGCATTCTTCCAAGTGATCCCGCAGGTCAACGCCGAGGTCCGGGACGCGTTGCGAGCTCGATGGCCCGGCACCGATCTGCTCGCCGCGCCGATCCTGCGGCCCGGTTCCTGGATCGGCGGCGACCGCGACGGGAATCCGAACGTGACGGGCGACGTGGTGCGCCAGGCCACGGGCAGCGCCGCGTTCACCGCGCTGTCGCATTACCTGGCCGAACTCACCGCACTCGAGCAGGACCTGTCGATGTCGGCGCGACTCGTCCCCGTCACCGCCGGGCTGGCCGAACTGGCCGAGGGCTGCGGGGAGACGGCCCGTGCCGACGAGCCCTACCGACGGGCGCTGCGGGTGATCCGCGCGCGGCTCACCGCGACGGGCGCCGAGATCCTGGACCGCCGACCGCAGCACGAGCTAGACCTCGGCCTCACACCGTATTCCGCCCCGGCCGAACTGCAGGCGGATCTGGACACGATCGATGAGTCGCTGCGCACCCACGGCAGCGCGCTGCTGGCCGACGACCGTCTGGCCCTGCTACGAGAAGGGGTGAGCGTCTTCGGGTTTCACTTGTGTGGCCTTGACCTGCGGCAAAACTCCGACGTGCATGAAGAGGTGGTGGGGGAGCTGTTGGCGTGGGCCGGGGTGCACCCGGACTACGGTTCGCTGCCCGAGGACGAGCGCGTGACGCTGCTGGCGGGCGAACTGGGCACTCGCCGCCCACTGGTCGGCAACCGCGCGCGACTGTCCGAGGTGGCCCGCAAAGAGCTCGAGGTCCTCGGCGCCGCCACGTACGCCGTCGGGCGCTACGGACCGGCCGCCGTACCCAACTACGTCATCTCCATGTGCCGTTCGGTGTCCGACGTCTTAGAGGTGGCCATCCTGCTGAAAGAGGCTGGGCTGCTGGATGCCTCCGGGCCGGAACCGTACTGTCCGGTCGCCATCTCGCCGCTGTTCGAGACGATCGACGATCTGCACAACGGCGCGGCCATCCTGCAGGCGATGCTGGAGCTTCCGCTCTACCGGGCGGTAGTCGACGCGCAAGGCGGACGTCAAGAGGTGATGCTCGGCTACTCCGACTCGAACAAGGACGGCGGTTATCTGGCCTCCAGCTGGGCGGTCTACCGCGCCGAGCTGGCCCTGGTCGAGGTGGCCCGCAAGGCCGGAATCCGGTTGCGGCTCTTCCACGGTCGCGGCGGCACCGTCGGCCGCGGGGGCGGCCCGAGCTATCAGGCCATCCTGGCGCAACCGCCGGGCGCGGTGAACGGCTCGCTGCGGCTCACCGAGCAGGGCGAGGTGATCGCCGCCAAGTACGCCGAACCGCAGGCGGCGCGGCGCAACCTGGAAAGCTTGGTGGCGGCCACGCTGGAGTCGACGCTGCTCGACGTCGAGGGCCTGGGCGGTGCGGCGGAGCCGGCCTACGCGGTGCTCGACGAAGTGGCCACGCTGGCGCAGCGCGCCTACGCCGAATTGGTGCACGACACACCGGGTTTCGTCGACTATTTCATGGCTTCCACTCCGGTCAGCGAGATCGGTTCGCTGAACATCGGGAGTCGCCCGACGTCACGCAAGCCCACCTCCTCGATCGCGGACCTGCGCGCCATCCCCTGGGTGCTGGCGTGGAGTCAGTCACGGGTCATGCTTCCGGGTTGGTACGGCACCGGGTCGGCGTTCGAGCAGTGGATCGCGGCGGGCCCGGAAAGCGAAACGGAGCGGGTGGCGATCCTGCACGAGCTGTACGAGCGGTGGCCGTTCTTTGCCAGCGTGCTGTCCAACATGGCGCAGGTGCTCGCCAAGAGCGACCTCGGCCTGGCGGCCCGCTACGCGGAGCTGGTCGCCGACGAGGAACTGCGGCACAGGGTGTTCCACACGATCGTCGACGAGCACCGGCGGACCATCGCCATGCACAAACTCATCACCGGTCACGACGACCTGCTCGCCGACAACCCGGCGTTGGCGCGTTCGGTGTTCAACCGGTTCCCGTATCTGGAGCCGCTGAACCACCTGCAGGTGGAGTTGCTGCGCCGCTACCGCTCCGGCGACGATGACGAACTGGTGCAGCGCGGCATCCTGTTGACGATGAACGGACTCGCGAGCGCGTTACGCAACAGCGGATAACGGGCATAACCGCCCCATGTCAAACAACGCGACGCCCGACAACGCGTCGCTTGTCGCGCCGACCGAGTTGGCCCAGAACGGCGTCTTCGAGCGATTTGCCCGTGCCGGGTACGTCGTCAGCGGGCTGCTGCACCTGATCGTCGGCTACCTCGCCATCCGGCTTGCGTTCGGTGAGGGCGGCACCGCCGACCAGACCGGGGCGCTGGCGACGTTGGCGACGAAGCCGGGCGGGCCGGTCGCGCTGTGGTTCGCCGCATTCGCCCTCCTGACGATGGGACTCTGGCGGCTCGTCGAGACGTACCTCGGCCGGTCGACCGATCGGAAACGGTACGGCACGAAGTCGGGGAGGCTGGACCGGGCCAAGGCCCTCGGATTGGCGGCGGTCTACCTCGCCTTCGCCTACTCGGCGTTCGGATACGCCCGGGGCTCGGGAAAGTCCGCGGATGTGCAGAACTCGACCATCAGCGCACGCCTGATGCAGACCACGGCCGGCACCGCCGCGCTCATAGTCTGCGGCGTCATCATCGTCGCGGTCGGCGGCTACCACGTCTACAAGGGCGCTAGCCGCAATTTCGTAGACGACCTCAAGGGCAAATCGGGCGCTCTGGTCCGGCGCCTGGGCGTGGTCGGTTACGTCGGCAAGGGCTTGGTGATCGCCGCCGCGGGCGCGCTGGTCGTCGTCGCCGCGTGCCGCTCGGAGCCGAAGAAGGCCACCGGGCTCGACGGGGCCCTGAAAGCGCTCGGGTCGCAACCCTTCGGCGCGGCGTTCCTGGTCGCCGCCAGCATCGGGATCGTCACGTACGGGCTGTACAGCTTCGTCATGGCCCGATCGACCAAAATGTAGCCCTGGGCATCGGGCTCGCCTGCCGCCGACGTCTCAGCGGTTGCGCAGCCGGTTCAGGGCGCCGCGCACCGCGTGCTCGGTGGCCGACAGCGGCGTCATCATCGTCTCGCCCATCCTCATCATCTCGTCGATGCGGTGAACGATCGCCTCTATCGGCTCGACCAGCACGACGAGCCGTCTCGCCAGATCGTCGAGGCTGGACAGCGTGCCGTCCAGGTGATCCAGGCCCTTCTCCATGCGCTCGACGGTGGAGTTGAGCGCCGACAGCGAACTGTTCAGCTCCGTCATCGTCCTGCTCAGACCGTCGAGGACGTCTTCGACCTGCTCCACCGTCTTGTCGGCGTTCAACGCAGCCTGGGTGAGGGTTTTGATCCGGCTTCGCTCTTGCCCACCGCGCACGGTTCTGTCTGTCATGACCGTCATTATCACCCGGATCAAAAACCGGACCGGGACTAGCTTGGCTGACCCGGGCGAGACGGCAGCTTGCTCGCGGCTTCCTCGTCGAGCAGCCACAGCGTGGTTTCCTGGCCGATCGCCCCGGCGGCGGGCACCGAGACCGGCGCGGCACCACCGATGGCCGCGGCCACCGCTTCGGCCTTCGAAGCCCCGGACACCATCAGCCAAACCTCGCGCGAACGCTGAACTGCGGGCAGGGTCAAGGTGATTCGTTGGGGAGGCGGCTTGGGGGAGTCCTCGACCGGGACCACCATGCGGCTGGTCTCCAGCACGGCCGGGGTATCCGGGAACAGGGAGTTGATGTGGCCCTCCGGCCCCACGCCCAACAGGTGTACGTCGAAATTCGGAACCGGTTGGCCGGGTTCGGCGTTGGCCGCCAGCAGCTGTTCGTAGGACAGCGCCGCGGCGGCGAGATCGGTGCCGAATTCCCCGTCGCTGGCCGGCATCGGGTGCACGTGGCTGGACGGGATGTCGATGCGGTCCAGCAACGCCGTCCGCGCCTGCTTGTCGTTGCGTTCGTCGTCATCCTCGGGGACATAGCGCTCGTCGCCCCAGAACAAATGCACGTTGAACCAGTCGATCTCGTGGTCAGCGAGGGCCTTGAGCAACCCGATGCCGTTGCCGCCGCCAGTCAGCACGACGAGTGCTCGACCGCGGGCCGCCACGGCATTTCGCAGGGTGTCGGCCAATCGGTTGGCCGCGGATTCGACGAGGGCCCGACCTGCTGGGAAAACTTCGATGATGGTGCTCACGCGTACTGCACTTTCTCAATGCCTTCTAACGCTGTCTGGTAAATCTCATCGGCATCCAGCCGCCGCAGGTCCTCGGCAAGGCACTCGCCGGTCTCCCTGCGCGCCAACGGAAGCAGGGCCTCCGGCTTGGCGGTGCGACTCAGTGTCGCCGTCCTGCCTTCTTGGGGGCGGCTCAAGACGATGGTCTCGCTCTTGCGTACGAGTTCCACCTTGAGTTCGCCGACCGCCCGGCGCACCGGGCCGTCGATGCAGCTGGCCAGCCAGCCCGCGAGGATGTCGAGCGCCGGTTCGTCTTTCAACCCGGACACCAGGGCCGACTCGATCGGCTCGTGGGGCGTCAGGTCGACCGCGGAGGTGAGCAGAGCCCGCCAGTAGGTGATGCGGGCCCAGGCCAGATCGGTGTCGCCGGCGGTGTATCCGCGTCGTCGGCTCTTGATCGCCGATAGCGGATCGGTTCCATTGGTGGCGTCGGTGATGCGCCGAATCGCTAACCTGCCCAACGGGTCTTGGGCGGGAATGGCCGGGGCGACGTCGGGCCACCACACCACCACCGGAATGTCGGGCAGCAGGAACGGCGTGACCACGCTGGCGGCGTGCCCGGCGAGCGCACCGGACATATTCAGGATCACCACCTCGGTGGCGCCGGTGTCTCCGCCCGCGCGCAGTTGCGCGTCCAGGCGCGGGTTGTCGGCGTACGGGTCGCCCCGCATGGTGACGATGACCCGGCTGGGATGCTCGTGGCTGGCGTCGTTGGCCGCCTCGAGCGACTCTTCGAGAACGGCGTCGCTGTCCGGGGCGATGATCAGCGTCAGCACCCGGCCCATCGTCACGGCGCCGACCTTTTCCCGCAGTTCGTCCAGCTTCTTGTTGACCGCGGTGGTGGTGGTGTCCGGCATGTCGATGATCACGGGCGCCGCCATTCGCGCCCCGCCCGGCGCAGCATCTCGAACGCGGACTCCGGACCCCACGTGCCCGCCTCGTACGGCTCGGGCTTGCCGTCGGCCGCCCAGTTGTCCAGGACGGGATCCAATATCTGCCAAGCCAATTCGACCTCTTCGTTGACCGGAAACAGGGACGGCTCGCCCAGCAGCACGTCGAGGATCAGCTGTTCGTAGGCCTCCGGCGACTCCTCGGCGAACGCCGAGCCGTAGGAGAAGTCCATGTTGACATCGCGGACCTCCATCGCGGTCCCCGGCACCTTGGAGCCGAACCGCAGCGTGATGCCCTCGTCGGGCTGCACCCGGATGACCATGGCGTTGGTGCCCAACTCGTCGGTCATGGTGGCGTCGAACGGCAGATGCGGCGCGCGTTTGAAGACCAGCGCGATCTCGGTCACCCTGCGGCCCAGCCGTTTTCCGGTCCGCAGGTAGAACGGCACGCCGGCCCAGCGGCGGGTGTCGACTTCCAGCGTGATCGCCGCGAACGTCTCGGTGGTGGAGTCCTTGGCGAATCCCTCCTCGTCGAGCAGCCCGACGACCTTCTCGCCGCCCTGCCAGCCGCCGGCGTATTGGCCGCGGCTGGTGGTCTCGTCGAGCGGCTGGGCCAGTTGGGTCGCCGAGAGCACCTTGATCTTCTCGGTCTGCAAGGCCGACGGGTTGAAGCTGACCGGCTCTTCCATCGCGGTCAGGGCCAGCAGCTGCATCAGGTGGTTCTGGATGACATCGCGGGCGGCGCCGATGCCGTCGTAATAGCCGGCGCGCCCGCCCAATCCGATGTCCTCGGCCATGGTGATCTGCACATGATCGACGTAGTGCGCGTTCCAGATCGGGTCGAACAACTGATTGGCGAACCGCAACGCCAAGATGTTGCGCACCGTCTCCTTGCCCAGATAGTGGTCGATGCGGAACACCGCCTCCTCGGGGAAGACGGCGTTCACCGCATGGTTGAGGTCCTGCGCGCTTTCCAGGTCGTGCCCGAACGGCTTCTCGATGACCACGCGGCTCCATCGGTCGCCCTGCGGGCGGGCCAGCCCAGACTTGTGCAGCTGGTCGCACACCACCGGGAAGGACTTCGGCGGGATGGCCAGATAGAAGGCGTGGTTGCCGCCGGTGCCGCGCTCGGCGTCCAGCTTGTCCAGGGTTTCGGCGAGCCGGCCGAATGACCCGTCGTCGTCGAAAGAGCCTGGCACGAAACGGAATCCCTCGGCCAGCCGCTCCCAGTTCTCCTCCCGAAAGGGCGTGCGGCAGTGATCCTTGACCGCCTGGTAGACCACCTTGCGGAAATCCTGGGTTTCCCAGTCCCGACGGGCGAAGCCCACCAGGGAGAAGCTCGGGGGCAGCAGACCGCGGTTGGCCAGGTCGTAGATGGCCGGCATCACCTTCTTGCGGGCGAGATCTCCGGTGACGCCGAAGATCACCATGCCGCAGGGGCCGGCGATCCTCGGCAGCCGCTTGTCCCGTTTGTCCCGTAACGGGTTATGCCATCGTGCAGCTGACTTGGCTGGACTCATTTGGAGGCGGAGCCCAGCTGCTTCTGCGTCTCGTCCAGCAGCTCGGTCCACGAATCCACGAACTTCTCGACGCCCTCGTTCTCGAGTACCACGAACACGTCGGTCAAGTCGACGCCGACCGCGGCCAGCTTGTCGAACACGTCCTGCGCGGCCGAAGCCGTGCCGGTGACGGTGTCACCCTTGATCACACCGTGGTCGGCCACCGCATCGATTGTCTTCTCCGGCATGGTGTTCACCGTGTTCGGTGCGACCAGCTCGGTGACGTACAGGGTGTCGGAGTAGTCGGGATTCTTGACCCCGGTCGACGCCCAGAGCGGACGCTGCACGCGGGCGCCGTCGCCCTTGAGCGCCTCGTACCGGTCGCCGCCCTCGAACACCTCCTGGTAGGCCGCGTAGGCCAGCCGGGCGTTGGCCACTCCGGCCTGGCCGCGCAACTTCAACGCGTCCTCGGAGCCGATCTTCTCCAGCCGCTTGTCCACCTCGGTGTCTACCCGGGAGACGAAAAACGATGCCACGGAATGGATCTTGGACACGTCATGCCCCGCCTCGCGCGCCTTCTCCAGGCCGGCCAGGTAGGCGTCCATCACCTGCCGGTGTCGCTCGACGGAGAAGATGAGGGTGACGTTGACCGAAATCCCTTCCGCCAGAACGGCGGTGATCGCCGGAATGCCGGCTTTGGTGGCGGGGATTTTGATGAACAGGTTCGGCCGGTCGACGATCTTCCACAGCTCGACGGCCTGCGCGACGGTCTTGTCGGTCTCGGCCGCCAGCCGCGGGTCCACCTCGATCGACACCCGCCCGTCGACGCCGTCGGAGGCTTCCCACTCGCGCTTGAGCACGTCACATGCCTTGCGCACGTCGTCGGTGGTGACGGTGCGGATGGTGGCGTCGACGTCGGCGCCACGCTCGGCCAGCTCGGCGATCTGGTCGTTGTAGGTATCGCTGTCGGCGAGGGCCTTCTGGAAGATCGACGGGTTTGTGGTCACGCCGACGACGCTCCTGGTGTCGATCAGCTCCTGCAGGTTGCCCGACTGCAACCGCTGGCGCGACAAGTCATCCAGCCAAACGGATACGCCCGCTGCGCTGAGTGCCGCCAGGTTGGGGTTCTGACTGGCCATGTGAATCACACCTTTCTCAGTTGTCCACTACCTGCTCCGCGGCGGCCGCGACGGCTTCTGCGGTGAAACCGAATTCACGGAACAACGTTTTGTAGTCGGCGGATTCGCCGTAGTGCTCGATCGAGACGATCCTGCCGGTGTCGCCGACGAGCTTGTGCCAGGACTGCGCGACGCCCGCCTCGACGGCCACCCGGGCCGACACCGAAGGGGGCAGCACGCTGTCGCGGTACTCCTCGGGTTGCGACTCGAACCACTCCACGCACGGCATGGACACCACCCGCGCGACAATGTCCTTGTCGGCCAACAACTTCTGGGCCTCCACGGCGAGCTGGACCTCCGAGCCGGTGGCGATCAACACGACGTCGGGATCCTCGGCGCCCCCGTCGCCCAGGATGTAGCCGCCCCGGGCCACCCCCTCGATGTCGGTGCCCTCCAGTACCGGCACACCCTGGCGGGTCAGGATCAGCCCGACCGGGCCGCTGCCGTTGCCCCGGGCCAGGATCGTGCGCCAGGCGTAGGCGGTCTCGTTGGCGTCGGCCGGGCGCACCACCGAGAGCTTGGGGATGGCGCGCAGCGCGGCGAGGTGCTCGATCGGCTGATGGGTCGGGCCGTCCTCGCCGAGCCCGATCGAATCGTGCGTCCAGACGTAGATCGTGTCGATGTCCATCAGCGAGGCCAGTCGCACCGCCGGGCGCATGTAGTCGGAGAACTGCAGGAAGGTGCCGCCGTAGGCCCGGGTCGGTCCGTGCAGCACGATACCGGACAGGATGGCCGCCATCGCGTGCTCGCGCACACCGAAGTGCAGCGTCCGGCCGTACCAGTGGGCGGTGTAGTCCTTGGTCGAAATCGACGGTGGGCCAAAGGAATCGACGCCCTTCATGGTGGTGTTGTTGCTGCCCGCCAGGTCGGCCGATCCGCCCCACAGCTCCGGCAGCTTCGGGCCCAGTGCCGACAGCACCTCGCCGGAGGCGGCGCGGGTGGCCAGCGCCTTGGATCCGGGCTCCCAGTGCGGGATGTCGGCGTCCCAGCCGTCGGGCAGCTCCTCGGCGGTCAGCCGGTCCAGCAACGCCTTGCGGTCGGGTTCGCGCTGCGCCCAGGCGTCGAAGTCCGCCTGCCACTTCTCGTGGGCTTCCTTGCCCCGGTCCACCAGCTTGCGGGTGTGGGCGATGACCTCGTCGCGTACCTCGAACGTCTTGTCGGGGTCGAAGCCCAAGATCTCCTTGACGGCCGCGACTTCCTCGTCGCCCAGCGCCGCGCCGTGCGCCTTGCCGGTGTTCATCAGCTTGGGCGCGGGATAGCCGATGATGGTGCGCAACTCGATGAACGACGGTCGGTCGGTGGTCGCCCTGGCGCTGGCGATGGCCTCTTCGATCCCGACGACGTTTTCGCCGCCCTCGACGCGCTGCACGTGCCAGCCGTAGGCCTCGTAGCGCGCCGCGGTGTCCTCGCACAGCGCGATATTGGTGTCGTCCTCGATCGAGATCTGGTTGTGGTCGTAGAAGACGATCAGGTTGCCCAGCTGCTGCACGGCCGCCAGCGACGAGGCTTCCGAGGTGACGCCTTCCTCGATGTCGCCGTCGGAGGCGATCACGTAGATGAAGTGGTCGAACGGGCTGGTGCCCGGGGCGGCATCCGGGTCGAACAGCCCGCGCTCGTAACGCGACGCCATCGCCATACCCACCGCCGAGGCGAGACCCTGGCCGAGGGGACCCGTGGTGATCTCAACGCCCTTGGTGTGCCGGAACTCTGGGTGCCCGGGCGTCTTGGACCCCCACGTGCGCAGCGACTCGAGGTCGGACAGCTCCAGACCGAACCCACCCAGGTAGAGCTGGATGTAGAGCGTCAGGCTGCTGTGCCCGCACGACAACACGAACCGGTCGCGGCCCAGCCAGAAGGTGTCGGTGGGATCGTGCTGCATCGTTCGCTGGAACAGGGTGTAGGCCAGGGGAGCCAGGCTCATCGCCGTACCGGGGTGCCCGTTGCCGACCTTTTGGACCGCGTCGGCGGCCAGCACCCGAACGATGTCGACGGCGGCCGAGTCGAGCTCGGACCAGTCGTCGGGGAGGTGCGGTTGGGTCAGCGTGGAGATCTCTTCGAGTGTGGTCACAGACTCAGTCCTAAGGGTCATCAAGCTGATCAATCCCACCCTAGTGCGGGAGGGCCGGCTCTTGCAGTGCAGGTTTTGGGTACCCGCCGCCGGCTGTCGTGAAAATTACGCGGTGGCCGCCGACCCGTAACATTCAGTTCGGAAATCTGGGAGAAATCTCGGTGAATGGACCCTGCGGGCAGGCCATTACCGGCCCCCGGTCTACCATCGTGCGTAGTAGATGCTGCGCCCCGCTGCGACCCCGAGGAGTAATTGCGTGAGCGTTCGCGGGCGCGTCGCCCCGAGCCAAGTACCGAGCCGAATACAGAGCACGGTGCTGGCATATTTGGCGCTGACCAAGCCGCGGGTCATCGAGCTGTTGCTGGTGACCGCGATCCCCGCCATGCTGCTCGCCCACCGCGGCACCGTGAACCCGCTGCTGATCCTCAACACGCTTGTCGGCGGGATGCTCGCGGCCGGGGGCGCCAACACGCTGAACTGCGTGGCCGACGCCGACATCGACAAACTGATGAAGCGCACCGCGCGGCGGCCGCTGGCCCGCGCCGCGGTGCCGACGCGAAACGCCTTGGTGCTGGGCCTGGTGCTCAGCGTGGCGTCGTTCTTCTGGCTGTGGGGGACCACGAACCTGCTGTCGGGTCTGCTGGCGCTCGCCACCATCGCCTTCTACGTCTTCGTCTACACGCTGCTGCTCAAGCGCCGCACGTCGCAGAACGTCGTGTGGGGCGGCGCGGCCGGCTGCATGCCGGTGATGATCGGCTGGTCGGCGGTCACCGGAACCATCGGCTGGCCGGCCTTGGTGATGTTCGCGATCATCTTCTTCTGGACGCCGCCGCACACCTGGGCGCTGGCGATGCGTTACAAGGACGACTACAAGGCCGCCGGCGTCCCGATGCTGCCCGCCGTGGCGACCGAGCGTGAGGTCACCAAGCAGATCCTGATCTACACCTGGCTGACGGTGGCGGCCACGCTGGCGCTGGCCCTGGCCACCGGCTGGCTCTACGCGACGGTCGCCGTGATCGCCGGGGTGTGGTTCCTGGCGATGGCCCACCAGCTGTACGCCGGGGTTCGCACCGGCGAGGCGGTGAAGCCGCTGCGGTTGTTCCTGCAATCGAACAACTATCTTGCGGTGGTGTTCTGCGCGTTGGCGGTCGACTCGGTGATCTCACTGCCACACCTGCTCTGACCCACTACCGGCGCTGAGTCGCATCGGCCGCCGCGACGCGAAGGGGCTAGGGCAGCAGCACGATCGAGCCGGCCGTCTTGCGGCCCTGTAGGTCCCGGTGGGCGCGCGCCGCTTCGGCGAGCGGATAGCGCCCGCCCACCTCGATGGTGATGGCACCGCCGGCGATCGCGTCGAACAATTCCTCTGCCCGCCAGCTGAATTCCTGGCCGGTGCGGATGAAGTGGGCCAGCGACGGCCGGGTCAGAAACACCGAGCCGGCGGCGTTGAGGCGCTGGGGATCGAACGACGGAACGGGACCGCTCGCCGCCCCGAACAGCGCCAGCGTGCCCCGCACTGCCAGGCTGGCCAGGCTGGCGTCGAAGGTGGTGGCGCCGACGCCGTCGTACACGGCCTCGACGCCGGCGCCGTCGGTGAGCCCGCGAATCTGCCGACCGAATTCGTCCGCGTCGTCCGGGTAGGAAAGCACCTCGTCGGCGCCGGCCTGCCGGGACAGCCGGGCCTTCTCCGGCGTCGAGACCGTGGTGATGACCCGCGCGCCGAGCAGATGGGCCCACTGGGTCAGGATCAGCCCGACCCCGCCCGCCCCGGCGTGCACCAGCACGGTGTCGCCGGCTTGCACCGGATACACCGACTTCAACAGGTAGTGCGCGGTCAGGCCCTTCAGCAACACCGACGCCGCCACCTCGGAACTCACATCGTCCGGCACGTGCGCTGTCAAAAGTGCTGGGGCAGTGGCATATTCGGCATAACCGCCGGACGCTGACGCGCTCACCACCCGGTCGCCGACGCCGAAACCGTCCGCGCCGTCACCGGTCGCGGCGACGGTGCCGCACACCTCCGAACCGAGGACGAACGGCAGCTCGCGCGGATACTGCCCCGACCGGAAGTAGGTGTCGATGTAGTTGACGCCGATCGCCTCGGCCTTGATCAGCACCTCGCCGGGCCCGGGCGCGGGTTCTGGCGCGTCGACGTAGCGCAGCACCTCGGGGCCCCCGGTTTCGCTGACTTCGATCGCGTGCATGTGCTTATCATGCCCGGGCATGAAACTTGCCCGCCCGGACATCTTCCATCCCCGCATCGTGCTGGCGGGTGGTACGGGCGACCCCCACGACGATGGGCTGGTGCCCGCGCTGCGAACTCGTGGGCTGCACGCCCGCTGGCGGTCCTGGGACGACCCGGAGACCCTGCGCGCTGACCTGGTGATCCTGCGCGCCGCCGCGGGCGACCCGGGCCGGCGCGCCGAATTCCTGGCCTGGATCCGGCGCGTGCGCCACCTGCTCAACCCGCCCGGCGCCGTCGCTTGGAACCTCGACGAGCGGTACCTGCGCGACCTGGCGAACGACGGCGTGCCGACCCAGCCGGGCGGGCGGGCGGACGTTTCGTTGATCTTCCTGGACGGAAAGCAGTCGCACGCCTGGCCCCTCGAGCCGGAGTTCGAGACGTGGGACCTCGGGTACGCCGCGCTCGCGTCGGCCGCCGACCACGCCGGAATCGGCGCGCGGGAGCTGCTGTACGCGCGCGCCGACGTGGCCGGGGACCGGCTGGTGGGGCTCGACCTCGTCGCGCCGTCGCTGGGCTGGGGACACCTCGAACCCGCCACCCGCGCGCGCGCCGAGCGCGAGTTCGCGCTGGCCGTGGAGTCAGCCTGCGAGCGGCTCGGGCTCGGCCCGTTCTCGCATAGACGCCCATAGCGCGGCGGTGGCCGCGGTGCACGCCGCGGCTCCGGCCACGTGCAGCGCTACCAGCGCGGCGGGCACCCCGGTGAAGTACTGGGCGGTGCCGACGGCGGCCTGCGCGCACACCAGGGCGAGCAGCACGATCAGCCGCCGCAGGATGGGCCGCGCAGCGCGGACCGCCAGCAGCCCGAAGCCCAGCCCGACCAGCAGGGCGAGGTAGGCGACCAGCAGCGAGGAGTGCGCGTGCACCAGGGTGTCGACCGCGACCTCGAGTCGCGGCACCGTCCGGGTGGGGCTGCGGTCACCCGCGTGCGGGCCGGCGGCCGTCACCAGCGTGCCGGTGACCAGCACCGCGGCCAGGTCCAGCCCGATCAGCGCCGTCAGGGCGCGCAGCGGCTTGGCCACGCACAGGCGAACCACTCCGTCGTCGGGCTGCCCGATCTTGACGTAGAGCAGCACCGACAGCCACACCATCGTCATCGAGGTGAGCAGGTGGATGGCCACCGTCCACCACAACAGCCCGGTGCGCACGGTGATGCCGCCGATGACGGCCTGCACCACCGTCGACACCGGCATCAGCCACGCGTACACCAGGACTTCGGTGCGTCGCCGGGCCCGGGTCACCGCCAGCACGGCCAGCGCCGCGGCGACGACCACCGCGAAGGTGATCATGCGGTTGCCGAATTCGACCGCCTGGTGGATGCGCGGCACCTCGGCGTGGGCGACGGGGGTGAAGCTGCCCGGAAAGCACTGCGGCCAGGTGGGACACCCCAATCCCGAGGCGGTGACGCGGACTATCGCTCCGGTGACGGCGATACCGCCCTGGGTGAGGATGACGGCCGCGGCGATGAGCCGCTGGACACGCACGCTGGGGTTGGGGAGTAGGTCCACCAGCCGCAACAGCGTTCGTCCCACGCGCATGGCCCGATGGTAGGCCAATGAAAACTACGTCCTGTAGTAAGCCCGGTCGTGGGCCGCGCGCGCGTCAGGTGAACCGGAACCAGCGCAGCGCGGCCAGCGCCGCGAGCGCCCCCCACACCGTCAGCACGACGATGCCGAACCAGTCCACCGACAGGGCCATCGCCCGCGACAGGGCCTCGGTGAGCGCGCCCGACGGGGTGAGCCGGGCCGCCCACTTGACGCCCGTCGGGATCATCCCGCTTTCCACCGTCAGCGCGCCGAGCCCGGCGAAGACGAACCACAGCAGGTTGGCGACCGCCAGCACGATCTCGGCCCGCAGCGTCCCGCCGAGCAACAGCCCGAGCGCCGCGAAGCCCGCGGTGCCCAGCGCGATGACCGCCGCGCCCAAAGCCAACGCGGTCAGGGCGGGCCGCCAGCCCAGCACAAACCCGATGGCGCCCAACAGGATCGCCTGCAGGAACACCACCGTGACGACGGCCAGTGACTTGCCGGCGATGATGCCCCAGACCGGCAGCGGGGTCGCGCCCAGCCGTTTGAGGGCGCCGTAGCGACGGTCGAAGGCGACCGCGATCGCCTGCCCGGTGAAGGCGGTCGAGATCACCGCGAGGGCCATGATGGCCGGGACGAACGTGGCGGCGCGGTTGTGGCCGAACGAGCCGAACGGCAGCAGCGTGAGCCCGACCAGGAGCGTGATCGGGATGAACATGGTCAGGAGCAGCTGCTCGCCGTTGCGCAGCAGCAGCTTGAGCTCCAGGCCGAATTGTGCGGCCAGCATCCGCGGCACCGCGTTGGGCCGCGGGTCGGGGGTGAAGGTTCCCGCGGGGAACGTACTCGATTCGGTCACTGCCGCAACTTCCTGCCGGTGAGGTCGAGGAACACGTCCTCGAGGCTGCGCTGCTCGACGCGCATATCGGTGGCCAGCACGTCGATTCGTGCGCACCACGCCGTGACGGTCGCCAGCACCTGCGGGTCCACCGGGCCCTCGACCAAGTACTCGCCGGGTGTCACCTCGCTGGCCCGGTAGTCCTCCGGCAGGGCGGCGGTCAACAGGGACAGATCGAGTCGCGGCGGCGCGGTGAACCGCAACTCGTCCTTGGCGCCGGCGCGCATCAGCTCGGCGGGTGTGCCGGCGGCCACCGTCGCGCCGTGGTCGATGATGACCAGCCGATCGGCGAGCTCCTCGGCCTCCTTGAGTTGGTGGGTGGTCAGCACCACCGTCACGCCGTCGCGGCGCAGCGCGTCGATCAGTTCCCAGACCAGCAGCCGGGCGTGCGCGTCCATGCCCGCGGTCGGTTCGTCGAGGAAGACCAGTTCGGGGCGGCCGACCAGCGCGCAGGCCAGCGCGAGCCGCTGCTGCTGCCCGCCGGACAGCCGTCGGTAGGTGGTGCGGGCGGCATCGGTGAGGCCCAGGGTGTCCAGCAGCCACGCCGGGTCCAGCGGGTCGGCGGCGTACGCGGCGACCAGGTTGAGCATCTCGCCGGCGCGCGCGGTCGGATAGCCACCACCGCCCTGCAACATCACCCCGATGCGGGTGCGCAGGCGGGCGTTGTCGGCGATCGGGTCCAGCCCGAGCACCTCGATGGTGCCGGCGTCCGGGCGCACGAAGCCCTCGCACATTTCGACCGTCGTGGTCTTGCCGGCGCCGTTGGGCCCCAGCAGGGCAAGCACTTCGGCGGCGTGCACCTCGAGGTCGAGGTCGGCGACGGCCGTGTTGGATCCGTAGTGCTTGCTCACCCCGCGCAGTCGCACGACTGTTTCAGGAACGTCCGCGCTCACGTGGAATCAGCGTAGGCGTCGGGTACCGACTCGGAACTGGGGGCGGCCCCGGGGGTCTGAGCGGTCTCGGGCGCCGGCGCGGCTTCGACGCTGGCCCCCCTGGTTTCGGCGCCCTCGACCGGGAGTCGCCGCCACGGCAAGCGGGTGTACGTCAGCGCGATGAGCACCATCACGATGACGGTGCTGGCCAGGGTGGCGTCCACGATCTGAAAGAGCGCGAAGCGGTCGCCGTTGGCCGTCGGGCCGAAGATGCCCACGACGAGGGAGATGACGATCGCGGCCAGCCGAAAGCCGGTGCGGGTCGCCCAGGCGGCCAGCGGAATGATCGCCCACAGCAGATACCAGGGCTGCACGACGGGAAACAGCAGCACCGTGACCCCCAGCGCGACCCCCAGGCCCCCGATCGGATGCAACCGCCCCCGGAAGACGGCCAGCAACAGCCACGCCACCATCACCATGATGATGAGCACGCCGATGCCACGAGTCAGCGCGAGAATCGCGGTGGTGTGATCGCCCAGGCCCAACAGGATCCCCACCTGTCCCGTGCCGAGGGCCAGCAGGGTCGGCGGCGACATCCAGCTGCGCACCACGTTGGCGGTGCCCAGGGTGTAGATCCAGCCGAACCCCAGCCCGCTGGCCCAGCCGACCACCGCCATCACCGCCAGCGACAGCGTGGTCATCGCGCCGCCCGCCAGCAGCAGCGCCCGCAGGTTGCCCCCGCAGCGGTAGGCCAGCGCCGTCGTGACGAATCCGAGCGCAAGCAGCGACGGCAGCTTCACCTGGGACGACAGGATGATCAGGATGGCCCCGGCCAGCAGCATGCCCAGCGGTTCCCAGCGGGGGCCGGGCCGCCAGGAGTCCGGCATCAGACGGGGCGCGTCGATCCCCCGCAGCGCGAACTCGGCCCCGGCCAGCATCAGCCCGAGCATCAGCGCCTCGTTGTGCACGCCGGCGACCAGATGCATGATCAGCAGCGGATTGGCCGCGCCCAGCCACAGCGCGCTGACCTCGGCGACGCCGCAGCGCCGGGCCAGTCGCGGGGTCGCCCACACGATCAATCCCACGCCGATCAGCTCGACCAGCCGGTGACACAGCACGGCGGCGACGATGTTCTCGCCGGTGATCGCGGAGATGCCGCGCCCGATCCACAAAAACAGCGGGCCGTAGGGCGCCGGCGTCTCGCGCCACAGGGTGGGCACCGACAGCGTGAAGACGTGGGACAGGCCGAGCCCCGACGCCGGCCCCACCCGGTAGGGGTCGAGCCCTTCCAGGGAGATCTGGCTCTGGGCCAGGTACGAGTAGACGTCTTTGCTGTACATCGGCGGCGCGATCAGCAGCGGCACCACCCACAGCAGCAGCGTGCGGTCCAGGTCGCCCCGCGACATCCGCCTGCTGCCCAACGCGAACCGGCCGAGCATCAGCCAGGCCAGCGCCATCATGACCGCCCCGGTCGTCGTCATCGTCAGGGACACCGTCTGGATCCGGGACGGCAGGTTGAGCAACCGCACCCCGAACGTGGGGTCCTGCACGACGGGCCGGGCCCCGGCGCCCAGCGCTCCGATCGCCATCAGGATGGTGCCGGTGGCCCCGAACAGGCGGGTGCGTTGCAGCGCGGTGAGCTCGGTATCGTTCAGCGGCGTGCCCACCGCTTGCTCGTCGCCGTGCAAGCTGGCGATCGACGAGCTCAGCACGTGGTGGCGGGCTGCCATCAGTGCAGCGTAGCCGCCGCGGCCCCCGGGCCCCCCGGCCAACCCGGGTGTGACCAGCACAACCCGCAATCAGGGCACCCTTGGTGGACCGATCCCCATAATTGCGTCACACTGGTGTTGTGAAAATCCGAACCGGCCTCGACGACGCTGCCGTACGCGCAGCGGGCGCGGCGGTCCCGGACGGCCACACCCGCCGCGCCATCGTGCGCCTGCTGCTGGAGTCCGGATCGATCACCGCCGTCGAGATCGGTGACCGGCTCGGACTGGCGGCCGCCGGCGTGCGGCGCCACCTCGACGCCCTGATCGAGGCGGGCGACGCCGAGTCGGTGCCCGCCGCGGCCTGGCAGCAGGTGGGGCGTGGGCGTCCCGCCAAGCGTTTCCGGCTGACGGCGGCGGGCCGCGCCAAGCTCAACCACGCGTACGACGACCTGGCGGCGGCGGCCATGCGGCAGCTGCGGGAAATCGGCGGCGAGGACGCCGTCCGCACGTTCGCCCGGCGCCGCATCGACGCGATCCTGGCCGGTGTGCCGGCCGCGGACAGCGCCGACGACGCCGAAATCGAGGCGGCCGCCGGGCGGGTTGCCGGTGCGCTGACCCAGGCCGGCTACGTCGCCACGACGACGCGTGTCGGCGGCCCGATCCACGGCGTGCAGATCTGCCAGCACCACTGCCCGGTGTCGCACGTCGCCGAGGAATTCCCGGAGCTGTGTGAAGCCGAGCAGCAGGCCATGGCCGAGGTGCTCGGGACCCACGTGCAGCGGTTGGCGACCATCGTCAACGGGGACTGCGCCTGCACCACCCACGTCCCTCTTACCCCGGCGCCCAGCCCGCGCCCCGACACCACGAGCATCGAAGGAGCGTCGTTATGACCCTCACCCCAGAGGCCCAGAAGACCACTGCCGAGCCGTTGACCCAGAAGCAGGCGATCGCCTCGCTGGGCAACTACGGCTACGGCTGGGCGGACTCCGACATCGCGGGCGCCAGCGCGCAGCGCGGGCTGTCCGAGGCGGTGGTCCGCGACATCTCCGCCAAGAAGAGCGAGCCCGAGTGGATGCTGGCGACCCGACTGAAGGCGCTGCGTATCTTCGATAAGAAGCCCATGCCCAGCTGGGGCTCCAACCTCGAGGGCATCCACTTCGACAACATCAAGTACTTCGTGCGCTCCAGCGAGAAGCAGGCCGCAACCTGGGACGATCTGCCCGCGGACATCAAGAACACCTACGACAAGCTGGGCATCCCGGAGGCCGAGAAGCAGCGGCTGGTCTCCGGTGTCGCCGCGCAGTACGAGTCGGAGGTCGTCTACCACTCCATCCGTGAGGACCTGGAGGCCCAAGGCGTCATCTTCCTGGACACCGACACGGCGCTGCGCGAGCACCCCGAGATCTTCCAGCAGTACTTCGGCACCGTGATTCCGGCCGGGGACAACAAGTTCTCGGCGCTGAACACCGCGGTGTGGAGCGGCGGCTCGTTCATCTACGTGCCGCCGGGTGTGCACGTCGACATTCCGCTGCAGGCCTACTTCCGGATCAACACCGAGAACATGGGCCAGTTCGAGCGCACGCTGATCATCGCCGACGAGGGCTCTTATGTGCACTACGTCGAGGGATGTACCGCGCCGATCTACAAGTCGGATTCGCTGCATTCGGCGGTGGTCGAGATCATCGTGAAACCAAATGCGCGCGTTCGCTATACGACCATCCAGAACTGGTCGAACAACGTCTACAACCTGGTCACCAAGAGGGCCCGGGCGGAGGCCGGCGCCACCATGGAATGGGTCGACGGCAACATCGGGTCGAAGGTGACCATGAAGTACCCGGCGGTCTGGATGACCGGCGAGCACGCCAAGGGCGAGGTGCTGTCGGTGGCGTTCGCCGGCGTAGACCAGCACCAGGACACCGGCGCCAAGATGCTGCATCTGGCCCCGAACACCTCGAGCAACATCGTGTCCAAGTCGGTGGCCCGCGGCGGCGGCCGCACCTCCTACCGCGGCCTGGTGCAGGTGAACAAGGGCGCCCACGGGTCCCGCTCCAGCGTGAAATGCGATGCGCTGCTGGTCGATACGATCAGCCGCAGCGACACCTACCCGTATGTCGACATCCGCGAGGACGACGTCACGATGGGTCACGAGGCCACGGTGTCCAAGGTCAGCGAGAACCAGCTGTTCTACCTGATGAGCCGCGGGCTGACCGAGGACGAGGCGATGGCCATGGTGGTGCGCGGTTTTGTCGAACCGATCGCCAAAGAATTGCCGATGGAGTACGCGCTGGAGCTCAACCGGCTGATCGAGTTGCAGATGGAGGGCGCGGTCGGATGACGACCGCTGCAGCACTGAACAAGGGGGAGATATTCGCCTCCTTCGACGTCGACGCGTTCGAGGTTCCGCACGGCCGCGACGAGATGTGGCGGTTCACCCCGCTGCGGCGGTTGCGCGGCCTGCACGACGGCTCGGCGCCGGCCACTGGGACCGCCAAGATCGACGTCAGCGAACAACCTGGCGTGCAGACCGAGACGGTCCGCCGCGGCGACCAGCGGCTCGGCCGCGGCGGTGTGCCCACCGACCGTGTTGCGGCGCAGGCGTTTTCGTCGTTCAATTCCGCGACGCTGGTGAGCGTGGGGCGAGACACGCAGATCGCCGAGCCGGTGAACATCACCGTGACCGGCCCCGGCGCGGGCGCGGTGGCCTATGGGCACCTGCAGATCAGCGTCGCCGAGCTCGGCGAGGCCGTCGTGGTGATCGACCACCGGGGGAGTGGAACCTACGCCGACAACGTCGAATTCATCGTCGACGACGCCGCCCGGCTCACCGTGGTGTGGATCGCCGACTGGGCCGATGACATGGTCCACGTGAGCGCGCAGCACGCACGGCTGGGCAAGGACGCCGTGCTGCGGCATGTCACCGTCACGCTGGGCGGCGAGGTGGTGCGGATGTCCGCCAACGTGCGGTACACCGCTGCAGGCGGGGACGCCGAGCTGCTTGGCCTGTACTTCGCCGACGACGGCCAGCACCTCGAATCGCGACTGCTGGTCGACCACGCCCAGCCCAACTGCAAGTCCAATGTGCTCTATAAGGGTGCGCTGCAAGGAGATCCGGACTCGTCGTTGCCCGACGCGCACACCGTGTGGGTGGGCGACGTGCTGATCCGCGCCGAGGCCACCGACACCGACACCTTCGAGGTGAACCGCAACCTGGTGCTCACCGACGGGGCCCGCGCCGACTCGGTGCCCAACCTGGAGATCGAGACCGGCGAGATCGTCGGCGCCGGACACGCCAGTGCCACCGGGCGTTTCGACGACGAGCAACTGTTCTACCTGCGCTCCCGGGGTATCCCGGAAGAGCAGGCGCGCAGGCTGGTGATCCGCGGCTTCTTCGGCGAGATCATCTCCAAGATTGCGGTGCCCGAGATACGGGAACGCCTCACCGCGGCGATCGAACACGAACTGGCCATCACCGAATCGAGAGCAACAGCTTCATGACGACTCTGGAAATCAAAGACCTGCACGTCAGCGTCGAAACCCCTGAAGCCACCGAGATCCCGATCCTCAATGGCGTCGACCTGACCGTGAAATCCGGTGAGACGCATGCGTTGATGGGGCCCAACGGCTCGGGTAAGTCCACGCTGTCCTACGCCATCGCGGGCCACCCCAAATATCGGGTGACCTCGGGATCTATCACGCTGGACGGCGAGAACGTGCTGGAGATGAGCGTCGACGAGCGGGCGCGGGCCGGCATCTTTCTGGCCATGCAATATCCCGTCGAGGTGCCCGGCGTCTCGGTGTCGAACTTCCTGCGCTCGGCGGCAACCGCCGTACGCGGCGAGGCGCCCAAGCTGCGGCACTGGGTCAAAGAGGTCAAGGCCGCGATGAGCTCGCTGGAAGTCGACCCGGTTTTCGCCGAGCGCAACGTCAACGAAGGTTTCTCCGGTGGCGAGAAGAAGCGCCACGAGATCCTGCAGCTCGAGCTGCTCAAGCCCAAGATCGCGATCCTCGACGAGACCGACTCCGGATTGGACGTCGACGCGCTGCGGGTGGTCAGCGAGGGAGTGAACCGCTATGCAGAAACCGAGCATGGCGGCGTCCTGTTGATCACGCACTACACCCGGATCCTGCGCTACATCCAGCCGCAGTTCGTGCACGTGTTTGTCGGCGGGCGCATCGCCGAATCCGGCGGCCCAGAGCTGGCCGACGAGCTCGAAGCGCATGGCTACGAGCGTTTCGCACAGTCGGCTGCCACGGGGGCGTAACGATGTCGGCCACCGTGACTCCGCTGGATCTCGCGGCGATCCGTGCTGACTTCCCGATCCTGAAGCGCATCATGCGCAGTGGAAACCAGTTGGCGTACCTGGATTCCGGCGCGACATCGCAGCGCCCGTTGCAGGTGCTCGACGCCGAACGGGAATTCCTGCTGACGTCGTATGGCGCCGTGCACCGGGGTGCGCACCAGTTGATGGAAGAAGCCACCGACGCCTACGAGCAGGGCAGGGCCGATGTCGCGGCGTTCGTCGGTGCTGACACCGACGAGCTGGTTTTCACCAAGAACGCGACCGAATCGCTGAACCTGGTGTCATATGTACTGGGCGACAATCGCTTTGACGGTGCCGTCGGAGAGGGTGACGTCATCGTCATCACCGAACTCGAGCACCACGCCAACCTGGTGCCGTGGCAGGAACTGTCCCGGCGGACCGGGGCGACGTTGCGCTGGTACGGCGTGACCGACGACGGACGTATCGACCTGGACTCGCTGCAACTCGACGAGCGCGTGAAAGTTGTTGCGTTCAGCCATCACTCCAACGTCACCGGTGCGGTGGCGCCGGTGAGCGAGCTGGTGGCCCGGGCCAAGGCCGTGGGTGCGCTGACCGTGCTGGACGCCTGCCAGTCGGTGCCGCACCAGCCGGTCGACTTCCACGCCCTCGACGTCGACTTCGGCGCCTTCTCCGGTCACAAGATGCTGGGGCCCAACGGAATCGGGGTGCTCTACGGACGCCGTGAGTTACTCGAGGCGCTGCCGCCGTTCCTCACCGGCGGATCGATGATCGAGACGGTCACGATGGAAGGCACGACATACGCCGCGCCGCCGCAGCGGTTCGAGGCCGGTACTCCGATGACCTCCCAGGTGGTCGGCTTGGCCGCGGCCGCACGCTACCTCGGCGCCATCGGCATGGACGCGGTGCAAGCCCACGAATACGAGCTGGTGGCCGCCGCCATCGAGGGCCTGTCGGGTATCGACGCCGTGCGCATCATCGGGCCGACGTCGATGGAGAACCGCGGCTCGCCAGTCGCATTCGTCGTCGACGGCGTGCATGCGCACGACGTCGGGCAGGTGCTCGACGACGAGGGTGTCGCGGTGCGGGTCGGGCATCACTGCGCGTTGCCGCTGCACCGGCGATTCGGGGTGGCCGCCACGGCGCGGGCTTCCTTCGCGGTGTACAACACCGCCGACGAGGTCGACCGGCTGGTGGCCGGCGTGCGCCGGTCCGTGGACTTCTTCGGCGGAGCGTGAGCCGTGCGCCTGGAGCAGATGTATCAGGACGTGATCCTCGACCACTACAAGCACCCGCAGCACCGCGGTCTGCGCGAGCCGTTCGGCGCGCAGGTCTCCCACGTGAACCCGATCTGCGGGGACGAGGTAACACTGCGGGTGGCACTGTCCGACGACGGCGAGAGCGTCGTCGACGTTTCCTACGACGGCCAAGGCTGTTCGATCAGCCAGGCGGCCACCTCGGTGCTCACCCAGCAGGTGATCGGCCAGAGTGTGGGCGAGGCGCTGAAGACCATCACCGCGTTCACCGAAATGGTGTCGTCGCGGGGAACGGTCGAGGGCGATGAGGATGTCCTCGGCGACGGCGTCGCCTTCGCCGGAGTGGCCAAGTACCCGGCCCGGGTGAAATGTGCCCTGCTGGGGTGGATGGCTTTCAAGGACGCATTGGCCCAGGCTTGCTCAGACAGGGCCGCGGACTTCGAGGAGGAGAAGGATGAGCGAGACCGCCGCACCGGATGACGAATTGCTTGCCGACATGGAGGAGGCGATGCGCGACGTCGTCGACCCCGAATTGGGCATCAACGTCGTCGATCTCGGACTGGTCTACGGCCTCAACGTGGAAGAGGGCGACGCCGGAACCGTCGCCTTGATCGACATGACGTTGACCTCGGCGGCCTGCCCGCTGACCGACGTCATCGAGGACCAGTCACGCAGCGCGCTCGTGAGCAGCGGTCTGGTCGACGACCTGCGGATCAACTGGGTGTGGAACCCGCCGTGGGGCCCGGACAAGATCACCGACGACGGGCGCGAGCAACTGCGTGCCCTCGGCTTCACCGTCTGAACCGGCCCTCAACCCGCCTGAGCCTAGAGGTGGAAGGGCAGATGCGGCAGGTGCAGGTGGTGGTGCGGGTGCCCCATCGGCGGGCACGTCTGCAGGCTGATGGTCGCCGCGTGCAGCACGCCGGCGTCCTGAATTCCCTGAGCGCCCATGCACTTACCGTTCGCGATCGCCCGGGCGTCCGACGGCGTCTGCAGCTGGTATGAGGTCGAGTTGGCGACCGTCACGTTCGTTGGGGCCGCCTGCGCACCGAGGCCGTTGACCGCGATGGTGTCCCCCGAGACCGACGTGACCGTGCCGTAGAAGCCGGCCGGCGGCGGGCACTTGCCGTCGACGGCGGGGGTGATGGTCACCGATTGCGCCGTGATCGCGCCACCGGTCGCAGCGCTCTGCGGGGTGGCGCGCACGTTGACGCAGCTGCCTGGGGTCACGTCGGTCAGCTTGGCCGGGGTGACCGCCACGACGCGTGTCGACGGCGCGAAGACCACCGTCGCGCTTCCGCTTCGTGTCCTGAGCGCGATCGTGGGGCCAGATACCGACTCGATGAGCCCCTCGACGTAGTCCTTGCCCACGGGCGGAGGTGCCGGCGGCGGCGCCGCGCTGGGCGCCGCGCGGGGTGGGGCCGCCGCCGGCGTCGCCGGCTTGGCGGGAGTGCCGGTGTTTGTGTCGCTCGAATGGCACATGGCGACGCCCAGCAAGGTCACCGCGACGACGGCGACGAGCGCAAGTCGAGCGAGCCGGGGTGTCACCGAGGTGGCAGGCATCGACACACCTCCGATCGCGCGTTAGCCGTCCCCGGCGAATACCCGGGCGAGCGCGGTTATCACCACCGCGCTCGCCTGGCGTGACGGTTATCTCAGGCGCCTGCGCGATCAGCCGCCCTGCTTGGGCTTGCCGCATTTGCCGTCGTTGGCCTGCCGCACGTTGATGCTGGTCGCCTGCAACGTGCCGTTGTCCATGGTTCCGCGCGCCCAAAGGCACTTACCCTGCGCAATCGCGTCAGTGGTGGCGGAGGCCTGCTTGCTGTATTTGGTCTTGTCGTCGACCGTCACCGCGGTCTGCGTGGTGTTGCCGCTGGGGTCGGTGCCGGTGACATTGATGGTGTTGCCCGACACGGACGCCACCGAGCCCCGGACGGGGGCCGGCTTCGGGGCGGGCGCCGGTGAACCGGGGGGCGCCGGGGTGGTGGAACCCGGTCCCGAACCCTGCCCGGCCGGCTTGGCCGGGCACGCGCCGTTGACGGACGGGCTGACCTTCACCGACGCCGCGGTGACGGGCTGCCCACCCTGGGCTTCCTGCGCGGGTCGCACCGTGACGCAGCTGCCGGAAGTGACGTCGGTCAGGGCCGCGGGGATGGTCTCGGTGACCTTGGTGGTCGAGGTGAAGTTCACGGCGGCGGTGGAGTTGTCTTCCTTGGTGACCTGAATGGAGTTGCCCGCCACCGACGTGATCAGGCCGCTGACCCGGGCCTCGCCGCTGGCCGGTGCCGGCGAAGTGGTCGTCGAAGTCACCACCGAGGTGGAGGTTGACGTTGACGTCGTCGGGCTCGATTTGTTCGACGAGCTGCATGCGGCGATGGACAGGGCGGTGACCCCGGTGACCGCCAGGATTGTCAGTCGGATGAGCCGGGGAGTTGGACAGCTGGTAGACATCAACGTTTCTCCAATCATGGTTGGACCCAACGGAATGGGTGGTACCCACTGAAGCTGTGGCTAACCTGTGTGTAATGCGGGCCGGTCAGAACGCCTGTTCGGGAACCCGCATGATCTCGCCGTCGATGGACTCGATGACGTGGCGCAGCGATGTGAGTTTCGGGAGCACGTTTTTGGCGAAGAACGCGGCGGTCGCGACCTTGCCCTGATAGAACGCAGCGTCGTTTCCGGCCGCGCCCGCCAACGCGGCGTGCGCGATACCGGCCTGCACCAGCAGCCGCCAGCCGATGAGTAGATCGCCGACCGCGAGCAGATACCGCACCGATCCCAGCCCCACTTTGTAAATGTCGGCGGGGTGTTGCGCGGCGGACATCAGGTATCCGGTCAATGCGCCCGTCATCGCCGTGACGTCGTCGAGCGCGGTCTGCAGCAGCTGGGCTTGCGGTTTGAGCGCTTCGTCGCAGGCATCGATCGTCGCGGTGATCTGGGCCGTCACGAACTGCAGGGCCTCGCCGCGGTCGCGAACGATCTTGCGGAAGAAGAAGTCCAGCGCCTGGATGGCCGTGGTGCCCTCGTAGAGCGAGTCGATCTTGGAATCCCGGATGTATTGCTCGAGGGGATAGTCCTGCAGGAAGCCCGAGCCGCCCAGCGTCTGCAGCGACTCGGTCAGGACCTCATAGGCCCGTTCCGAACTCACCCCTTTGACGATCGGCAGCAGCAGGTCGTCGACGCGGTGCGCCATCTCGTGATCCGCATTGGAAACGTGTTGCGCCACAGCGTCTTCCTGGTGTGCGGCGGCATACAGGTACAGCGCCCGCAAACCCTCGGCGTAGGCCTTCTGCGTCATCAGGCTGCGGCGCACGTCGGGGTGGTGGATGATGGTGACCCGCGGCGCGGTCTTGTCCGACATCTGCGTGAGGTCCGCACCCTGTACCCGTTCTTTGGCGAAGGCCAGCGCGTTCAGGTAGCCCGTGGACAGGGTGCCGGCGGCCTTCACGCCGATCGTCATCCGCGCGTGCTCGATCACGGTGAACATCTGCGCGATCCCGTTGTGCACGTCACCGACCAGGTAGCCGACCGCGGGCAGATCCGTTGCGCCGAAGGTCAATTCGCATGTCGGTGAGGACTTGATCCCCATCTTGTGTTCCAGCCCGGTGGCGAAGACGCCGTTGCGCGCGCCGAGTTCGAACGTGTCCGGGTCGAACAGGAATTGCGGGACGTAGAACAGGCTGAGCCCTTTGGTGCCCGGACCGGCGCCCTCCGGCCGGGCCAGCACCAGGTGAAAGAGGTTGTCGGCCGTGTCGCCGACGTCGCCGCCGGAGATGAACCGCTTGACGCCCTCGATGTGCCAGGTGCCGTCGGGTTGCGCGATGGCCTTGGAGCGGCCGGCGCCGACGTCCGAGCCCGCGTCGGGCTCGGTGAGCACCATGGTGGCCTGCCAGCCGCGCTCCACGCCCTCCGCGGCCCAGCGCCGCTGCTCCTCGTTGCCCTCGACATAGAGAGCCTGCGCCATGACGGGCCCCAGATTGAAGAAGTTCGCAGCGGGGTTGGCGCAGATGATCATTTCGCTGACCGCCCAGGCGAGTGGCGGCGGTGCCGGCATGCCGCCGATCTCTTCGGCCAGGCCCAACCGCCACCAGCCGGCCTCCTTGATCGCCTGCACCGTCTTGACCAACTCGTCCGGCACGCTGATCGTGTGCTCGGCCGGGTCGAAGACGGGCGGGTTGTGGTCGGCGAAGGCGAAGGATTCGGCCACCGGGCCTTCGGCCAGGCGGGCGGCTTCGGCCAGGATCGTTCGCACCGTTTCCACGTCGAGGTCGCGATAGCGGCCGGCGCCCAGCACGGCGCCCACGTCGAGCACTTCGAACAGGTTGAACTCGAGATCACGGACGTTAGCGATGTAATGGCTCAACGCGATTCCCTCACTGGTCCCTCGAGGCGGCGGATCGTCCGCCTCAGTGTGTCCGACGTGGGAAAACGTACGCAACCGTAACCTACGCCTGGCCGCGGGCAGGCGACGCGTCGATGTCGTCGGGGCGAACCGGGCGTCAGCCCGCTTGCGTTGCGGCATAGGCAAACTCGGTGACACGGTTTTCGATGATGCAGCGAGTTCGGCATGGGCCCCGGCGTCGTGTCACTTCGGCCGGGTTCATCGTCCGGGAACATCACGCCGGTTTTCGGCGTTACAGCAAATGTGACAACACTCGATCTCACCGCTGAGAAGTTCAACGAAACCATCGAGGGCAACGACATCGTGCTCGTCGATTTCTGGGCGTCCTGGTGCGGGCCATGCCGCCAGTTCGCGCCCACTTTCCAGGCGTCGGCGGACAAGCACCCCGACATCGTGCACGCCAAGGTCGACACCGAGGCCGAACAACAGCTGGCCGCGGCCGCCCAGATCCGGTCCATCCCCACGCTGATGGCCTTCAAGAAGGGCAAGCTGCTGTTCAACCAGGCCGGGGCGCTGCCGCCGGCGGCTCTTGAGGACCTGGTGCAGCAAATCAGGGCATTCGACGTCGAAGCGGCGCAGGCCGGGCAAGCCGAATAGGTTCGACACAGCGCCGCGCGCAGGTCGGCGCCCAGCTACGCGCTAGGTTGCTTGGGTGAGTCTGGTACTGGTAGAGCACCCGCGGCCCGGCGTCGCCCTGATAACCCTCAATCGCCCCGAGCGGATGAACTCCATGGCGTTCGACGTCATGGTGCCGCTGAAAGAGGCCCTCGAGAAGGTCAGGTACGACAATTCCGTGCGCGCGGTCGTGCTGACCGGGGCGGGCCGCGGGTTCTCCTCGGGCGCCGACCATAAGTCCGCGGGCTCGGTTCCGCACGTCGAGGGGCTGACCCGCCCCACCTACGCGCTGCGCTCCATGGAGATCCTCGACGAGGTCATCCTGGGGCTGCGGCGCCTGCATCAGCCGGTGATCGCCGCGGTCAACGGGCCGGCCATCGGCGGTGGGCTGTGCCTGGCGCTGGCCGCCGACATCCGGGTCGCCGCCGCCGGCGCGTACTTTCGCGCGGCCGGCATCAACAACGGCCTGACCGCCAGCGAACTGGGGCTGAGTTACCTGCTGCCCCGGGCCATCGGATCGTCGCGCGCGTTCGAAATCATGCTGACCGGCCGCGACGTCACCGCCGAGGAAGCCGAGCGGATCGGGCTGGTGTCGTGCCAGGTGGCCGAGGAGCAACTGCTGGACACCTGCTACGGCATCGCCGCGCGCATAGCGGCCTTCTCGCGGCCGGGCATCGAGTTGACCAAGCGCACACTGTGGAGTGGGCTGGACGCCGGTAGCCTGGAAGGGCACATGCAAGCCGAAGGCTTGGGCCAGCTGTTCGTTCGTCTGCTCACCGCCAACTTCGAAGAAGCGGTTGCCGCGCGCGCGGAGCGACGCCCCCCGGTGTTCACCGACGACAAGTAGCAACTGATGAGGGAGCAAATGTGATCACGGCCACGGACCTCGAGGTCCGCGCTGGGGCGCGCATCCTGCTCTCACCCGATGGACCCGACCTGCGCGTGCAGCCCGGCGACCGCATCGGGCTGGTCGGGCGCAACGGCGCCGGCAAGACCACCACCCTGCGCATCCTGGCGGGCGAGACCGAACCGTATGCCGGATCCGTCGCCCGCGCCGGCGAAATCGGTTATCTGCCACAGGATCCCAAAGAGGGCGACCTCGACGTGCTGGCCCGCGACCGCGTGCTCTCGGCCCGCGGCCTGGATGTCCTGCTCACCGACCTGGAGAAGCAGCAGGCGTTGATGGCCGAGGTCGCCGACGACGACGCCCGGGACCGCGCCATTCGCCGCTACGGGCAGCTGGAGGAGCGGTTCGTCGCGTTGGGCGGCTACGGCGCCGAGAGCGAAGCCAGCCGCATCTGCGCGAGCCTCGGCTTGCCCGAACGGGTGCTGACCCAGCAGCTGCGCACGCTCTCCGGTGGGCAGCGTCGGCGGGTGGAGCTGGCGCGCATCCTGTTCGCCGCCTCCGATAGCGGGGCCGGCTCGTCCACCACGCTGCTGCTCGACGAGCCGACCAACCACCTCGACGCGGATTCACTTGGCTGGCTGCGGGATTTCCTGCGGGCGCACACCGGCGGGCTGGTGCTCATCAGCCACAACGTCGAGCTGCTCGCCGACGTGGTGAACCGGGTGTGGTTCCTGGACGCGGTGCGCGGCGAAGTCGACGTGTACAACATGGGCTGGCAGAAGTACCTGGACGCCCGGGCCACCGACGAACAGCGGCGCCGCCGCGAACGCACCAACGCCGAACGCAAGGCCGCCGCGCTGCGCACGCAGGCCGCCAAGCTGGGCGCCAAGGCCACCAAAGCCGTTGCGGCCCAGAACATGTTGCGTCGTGCCGATCGGATGATGGCCGCGCTCGACGAGGAGCGGGCCGCCGACAAGGTGGCCCGCATCAAGTTCCCCACCCCGGCCGCGTGCGGGCGCACGCCGCTGGTCGCCAAGGGGCTGAGCAAGTCGTACGGGTCGCTCGAGGTGTTCAGCGGCGTCGATCTGGCCATCGACCGCGGCTCGCGGGTGGTGGTGCTGGGGCTGAACGGCGCCGGCAAGACCACGCTGCTGCGGCTGTTGGCCGGCACCGAGGCGCCCGACACCGGCGGGCTGGAGCCCGGACACGGTTTGCGGATGGGCTATTTCGCGCAGGAGCACGACACGCTCGACAACGACGCGAACGTGTGGGAGAACATCCGGCACGCCGCACCCGATTCGGGTGAGCAGGACCTGCGCGGCCTGCTGGGCGCGTTCATGTTCAGCGGGCCCCAACTCGACCAACCGGCCGGCACCTTGTCGGGCGGTGAGAAAACCCGGCTCGCGCTGGCCGGGTTGGTGGCGTCCACGGCGAACGTCCTGCTGCTCGACGAACCGACCAACAACCTCGATCCCGCCTCGCGCGAACAGGTGCTCGACGCGCTGCGCAGCTACCAGGGCGCGGTGGTGCTGGTGACGCACGACCCCGGAGCGGCCGAGGCCCTCGACCCGCAACGCGTTGTGCTGCTGCCCGACGGCACCGAGGACTTCTGGTCCGACGAATACCGGGATCTCATCGAGCTCGCCTGACTTCTGGGTGCTTTTCGGCCAAATCGGCCCGCGGCCCACGACGGGTTCCTACTCTGGGTGCTTGCGATCGTGTTCAGCCGCGGAGGGCATCCATGAAAAGGACACTGCAAAGGTCGAAGAAGACCCGCGAGCAGTTGTTGTTCGAGCTGCGCAACGCCTATGAGGGCGGGGCCAGCATCCGCACGCTGGTCGCCTCCACCGGCAGGTCGTACGGATCGATTCACGCGATGCTGCTTCAGGCGGGTACCACGATGCGCAGCCGGGGCGGCCCCAACCGCACGAAATCCGCGCGGGTGTAACGCTACTGCGAAATCACATCCCCTTGTTCGCAGTGGCGTTATGCCTGTGGCCCAGAATCGTTGCGGCGCACCGATTTCTCCACCAGGTCGAGCACGGCGGACAGCCGCTGCGGCTCTTCGCCTGACGCCAGCCGGGCCACCAGGCCGTCGAGCACCAATTCCAGATAGCACTGCAAAACGTCGCCGGGAACGTCGTCGCGCACCCGGTGGGCCTCCTTCTGCCGGCGCAACCGATCGGTGGTCGCCGCCGCCAGTTCCGCGGACCGCTCCGCCCAGCCGCGGCTGAAGTCGGGGTCGTTGCGCAGCTTGCGCGCGATCTCCAGCCGGGTGGCCAGCCAGTCGAACTCCTCGGGCGCGGCGAGCATGTCGCGCATCACCTGGATGAGGCCCTCGCGGGACGCCACGTCGGCCATCCGTTCGGCATCCTCGCGTGCCAGCGCGAAAAACAGCGCGTCCTTGTCGCGGAAGTGGTGGAAGATCGCACCGCGCGACATCCCGATCGCCTTTTCCAGCCGTCGCACCGTGGCCTTGTCGTAGCCGTATTCGGCGAAGCAGCCACGGGCACCGTCGAGGATCTGGCGGCGGCGAGCCGCCAGATGGTCCTCGCTGACTTTTGGCATGGGCCGGGCGTGGCTGCCTGGCTAGCCGGACTTCAGCATGTTGCGCAGCACGTACTGCAGGATGCCGCCGTTGCGGTAGTAGTCGGCCTCTCCCGGGGTGTCGATGCGCACCACCGCGTCGAACTCGACCGCGTCTTTACCATCCTTGGTGGCCTTGACGTGCACCGTCTTTGGCGTCTTGCCGTCGTTGAGCGCCTCGATGCCGGTGATGTCGAACGTCTCGGTGCCGTCCAGCCCCAATTCCTTGGCGGACTTGCCTTCGGGGAACTGCAGCGGGATCACGCCCATGCCGATCAGGTTGGAGCGGTGGATGCGTTCGAACGACTCGGCGATCACCGCCCGCACGCCCAGCAGCAGCGTGCCCTTGGCCGCCCAGTCGCGTGAGGAGCCGGACCCATATTCTTTACCGCCCAGCACCACCAGCGGAATGTTCTGCGCCGCATAGTTTTGCGCGGCGTCGTAGATGAACGCCTGCGGAGCTTCTCCATTTTCGGGGTCCTGGGTGAAGTCGCGGGTGTAGCCACCCGAGACGTCGTCGAGCAACTGGTTGCGCAGCCGGATGTTGGCAAACGTGCCGCGAATCATCACCTCGTGGTTGCCGCGCCGCGAACCGAAGGAGTTGTAGTCCTTGCGGTCCACACCGTGCTCGTCGAGGTACTGCGCCGCCGGGGTGCCCGGCTTGATGGCGCCGGCGGGGGAGATGTGGTCGGTGGTCACCGAGTCGCCCAGCAGCGCCAGCACCCGCGCGCCGGTGATGTCGCCGACCCGTTCGGGGTCGGCGGACATCCCGTCGAAGTACGGGGGCTTGCGCACGTACGTCGAATCCGGATTCCACTCGAAGGTGTCGCCGCTCGGGGTCGGCAGGTTGCGCCACCGCTCGTCACCCTTGAACACGTCGGCGTAGTTCCTGGTGAACATCTCCTGGTTGATCGCCGACGCGATGGTGTCCGAGACGTCCTTCTGCGACGGCCAGATGTCCTTGAGGAAGACGTCATTGCCGTCCTTGTCGGTGCCGAGCGGTTCCTTCTCGAAGTCGAAGTCCATCGTCCCGGCCAGCGCGTAGGCGACCACCAGCGGCGGTGACGCCAGGTAGTTCATCTTCACGTCGGGGTTGATGCGGCCCTCGAAGTTGCGGTTGCCGGACAACACCGCGGCCACCGAGAGGTCGTTGTCGTTGATCACTTTCGAGATCTCCTCCGGCAGCGGGCCGGAGTTGCCGATGCAGGTGGTGCAGCCATAGCCGACCAGGTAGAAGCCCAGCTTCTCCAAATACGGCCACAGGCCGGCCTTTTCGTAGTAGTCGTTGACCACCTGAGAACCGGGCGCCATCGTGGTCTTCACCCACGGCTTGGAGGCCAGGCCTTTGTCGACGGCGTTGCGGGCCAGCAGGGCCGCGCCCAGCATCACCTCGGGATTGGACGTGTTGGTGCACGACGTGATCGCGGCGATCACCACCGCGCCGTGGTCGAGCACAAATTCGCCGTATTCGTCGGAGCTGCACCGTCACCGGGTTGCTCACCCGGCCCTTCGCGTGCGCGGCGGCCGAGTGAATCTTCGGCGCGTCGTCGGCATGGCCGTTCTGCGGCTGCCCGGGATCGCTGGCGGGGAAGGACTCGTCGACCGCCTCGTCCAGCTTGGAGTATTCCTTCTTGTCCGGGTCATCGCCGACGTAGTTGGGGATGGTCTCGCGGAACGTGGACTTGGCGTCCGACAACGCGATTCGGTCCTGCGGACGCTTCGGCCCGGCGATCGACGGCACCACGTCGGACAGATTGAGTTCGAGGTATTCGGAGAAGGCCGGCTCGTGCTTGGGGTCGTGCCACATGCCCTGTTCTTTGGCGTACGCCTCCACCAGCGCCAGCTGCTCCTCCTTGCGGCCGGTGAACCGCAGGTAGGAGATGGTCTCCTCGTCGATCGGGAAAATCGCTGCGGTGGAACCGAATTCGGGGCTCATGTTGCCCAGGGTGGCGCGGTTGGCCAGCGGCACCTCGGCCACGCCCTCGCCGTAGAACTCGACGAACTTGCCGACCACGCCATGCTTGCGCAGCATCTCGGTGACGGTCAGTACGACGTCGGTGGCCGTGACGCCGGCCTGAATCTCGCCGGTCAGCTTGAACCCGACCACCCGCGGGATCAGCATCGACACCGGCTGACCGAGCATCGCCGCCTCTGCCTCGATGCCCCCGACGCCCCAGCCCAGCACGCCGAGGCCGTTGACCATCGTGGTGTGCGAGTCGGTGCCCACGCAGGTGTCGGGATAGGCCACCCCGTCGCGTTCCATCACAACGCTCGCCAGGTACTCGATGTTGACCTGGTGCACGATGCCGGTGCCCGGCGGCACCACCTTGAAGTCGCGGAAAGCTCCCTGGCCCCACCGCAAGAACTGGTAACGCTCCCCGTTGCGCTGATACTCGATTTCGACGTTGCGCTCGAAGGCGTCGGCGGTGCCGAACAGATCGGCGATCACCGAGTGGTCGATCACCAGGTCGGCCGGCGCCAACGGGTTGACCTTCTCCGCCTTGCCGCCGAGGTCGCCGATGGCCTCACGCATGGTGGCCAGGTCGACGATGCAGGGCACCCCGGTGAAGTCCTGCATCACGACGCGGGCGGGCGTGTACTGGATCTCAATGCTGGGGTCCGCCTGCCGATCCCAGTTCGCGATGGCCTCGATGTGGTCTTTGGTGATGTTGCTGCCGTCCTCGTTGCGCAGCAGGTTCTCGGCGAGGACTTTGAGGCTGTAGGGGAGTTTCTCGGTGTTGGGGACGGCGTCGAGGCGATAGATCTGGTAACTGTTGTCGCCGACCTTGAGGGCGTCGCGTGCTCCGAACGAGTTCACAGAATCTTCTTTAGTCACTTCAACTCCCGAGGATTTAGTTCTCCCACCGACGGGCCGTGTCGGCGGTGCTTCGATCAATCAGCCACTTTAACAGTACGCTTGTCCTGCATTAGGGCGGGGCGCCAGTTCCAGTCTTGTCGCGTAAGTCGTCGGTTTAAACCCCCGGGAACGAAGTCGCGTACGGTGCCTGTAGCGCTACGGCAGGAGGGACATCATGACCTGGCACCCGGTCCTACCCGTCTACATCCCACAGGATGTCGACATGAGCGCGGTCAAGGCTCAGGTCGCCGCCACCGGCGTCAGTGCGCCGCCGACCGAGTTGCCGGGCCTGCTGCAGATCGTCAACGACGCTCATGCCAAGGGCATCAACCTCAAGATCGTGCTGCTCGATCACAACCCCCCGAACGACACTCCGCTGCGCGACATCTCCACCGTGGTCGGCGCCGACTACCACGACGCCACCGTCCTGACGCTGAGCCCGAATTACGTGGGCAGCTACAGCACCCAGTACCCGCGAGTCACCCTCGAGGCGGGCGAGGACATCGCCAAGACGGGCAACCCGGTGGTCTCGGCGCAGCACTTCCTGAACGAGCTCAACGCTCCGGAATTTCCGTGGACGGGCCTGACGATATTTCTGTTGCTGGCCGTGCTCGGTGCGGCGGTCGGGACTCGTTTCCTGCAATCGCGCGGCAAGCGTCCAGCAACCCCGGCGGACTCGGCGGAGACGTACGAAGTGACGCCCACCAACACGGCCTAGCCACGCGCATCCGGCCCGGCAAGTCCCGTCGGGCGGTCCCGGCACCCCTTTGCGGCAAACGCGGTAGGTCACCGTTCGGTCACATTAAACGCACGTAGAGAGTGCGATTTCGGTTGGGCGTTTGCACGCCCAATAGTGTGACGTACGGTGCAAATGATGCTGGTGTTGTCTTTGGCGCCTTTAGCGAGAGCTGTGGCCGGCGCCGCCCGTTGCGTTGAGCCTTAGGAGACCTGAGTCGAATGAGACGCACACGCCGGGGCTCCGCTGCGCGGCCGGTCGCGAGGCTGGTCCGGCCGGTCGTGCCATCGGTGGTGAGCGTGGCCCTGCTGCTCTGTACGCCGGGACTGGCCCACGGTGATCCCGGCGCCGACAGCCTGGCCGGATTGATCGCCAATGTCGCCAAGGCCAATCAACGACTGGAGAATCTGAGCGCCGAAATCCAGACGGAACAGGAGAGCGTCAACAAGGCGCTGGTCGACGTCGAAACCTCCCGGGACAACGCGGCCGTGGCCCAGCACGACCTGGAGACCAGCCAGCAGGCGGTCAAAGACGCCAACGCCGCGATCGGCGCGGCCCAACAGCGGTTCGACACGTTCGCCGCGGCCACCTATATGAACGGCCCGTCGAGCAGTTACCTGACCGCCAGCGGCCCCGACGACATCATCGCCACCGAGGCCGCCGCCCAGACCCTGTCGGCGAGCTCCCAAACGGTGATGGCCAAGCTGCAGCGGGCGCGGACCGAACACGTGAACAGGGAATCGGCGGCGCGGCTGGCCAAGCAGAAGGCCGACAAGGCCGCCGCCGACGCCAAGGGCAGCCAGGACGCCGCGGTGACCGCGCTGACCGACTCCAAGCGCAAGTTCGACGAACAACGCGACCAGGTCACCCGCCTGGCCAGCGAGCGCGACGAGGCCCAGGCCAAACTCGAAGCGGCCAAACGGCAATTGCCTCTCGCCGCGGGCGGGTCCGCCGCCCCGGCGTCGGGCGACCGGTGGGAGACCGGCTCGCCGGGCGGGCCGGCGCCTCAGGCCGGGCCGCGCCGGTGGGACGGCGTCTGGGACCCCACCCTGCCGATGATCCCCAGCGCCAACGTCCCAGGTGACCCGATCGCGGTCATCAACCGAGTGTTGGGCATCTCGGCCACCTCGACGCAGGTCACCGCCGGACTGGGCCGCAACTTCCTGCAGCAGCTCGGCATCCTCAAGCCGGACGACACCGGCATCACCAACGCGTCACCGGGTGCGACCGGCGGGCGGATCCCCCGGGTCTACGGGCGGCAGGCCAGCGAATACGTGATCCGGCGCGGGATGTCTCAGATCGGCGTGCCCTACTCCTGGGGCGGCGGCAACGCGGCCGGGCCGAGTAAGGGCATCGATTCCGGGGCCGGCATCACCGGCTTCGACTGTTCGGGGCTGGTCCTCTACTCGTTCGCCGGGGTGGGCATCAAGCTGCCGCACTACTCGGGGTCGCAGTACAACCTGGGCCGCAAGATCCCGTCCTCGCAGATGCGCCGCGGCGACGTCATCTT
This sequence comes from uncultured Actinomycetota bacterium, assembly GCA_963820045.1. Lineage (GTDB taxonomy): Bacteria > Actinomycetota > Actinomycetes > Mycobacteriales > Mycobacteriaceae > Mycobacterium. The sequence goes on along the minus strand of CAWFYN010000002.1, from coordinate 97,979 downwards.
CTACGGTCCCGGCGGCAGCCAGCACGTGACGATCTATCTCGGCAACGGCCAAATGCTCGAGGCGCCCGACATCGGGCTGAAGGTCCGCGTCGCGCCGGTGCGTAGCAGCGGTATGACCCCCTACGTCGTCCGCTACATCGAATACTGAACGGGGAGCCATGCGCCGCAAGCGGATTCGCCTGATCAACTTCGCCTGGATCACCACCGTGGTGACCGGGCTGATGTTAGTTGTGGCCAGCCCGGCTCCCCCGGCCAGCGCCGACCCCGGCCAGTGGGATCCGACCCTGCCGGCGGCGATCAGCGCCGGCGCTCCCGGAGACCCGCTCGCCGTCGCCAACGCCTCGTTGCAGGCCACCGCGCAGGCCACCCAGACCACCTTCGATCTGGGCAAGCAGTTCCTCGGCGGGCTGGGCATCAACATCGGCGGCAATGACGCGCCCGCCCCCGCGGCCGCCACCAACCCGGGCGGCAAGATCCCGCGGGTCTACGGCCGGCAGGCCATCGAGTACGTCATCAAGCGGGCGGGCTCCCAGATGGGCGTCCCGTACTCCTGGGGTGGCGGTTCGCTGGACGGCCCCAGCAAGGGCGTCGGCGACGGCGCCAACATCAACGGCTTCGACTGCTCGGGCCTGATGCGCTACGCCTTCGCCGGGGTCGGCGTGCTGATCCCGCGGTTCTCCGGCGACCAGTACAACGCCGGCCGGCACATCCCGCAGGACCAGGCCAGGCGAGGCGACCTCATCTTCTACGGCCCGAACGGCGGCCAGCACGTCACCATGTATCTGGGCAACGGCCAGATGCTCGAGGCATCCAGTCTCGCGGGCAAGGTGACCATCAGCCCGGTTCGCAAGCCCGGCATGACGCCATTCCTGACTAGGATCATCGAGTACTGATCCAGGTGCGTTGCGAGGTGGGATGCCCGGCCGGATGCCGGGGGCGAACCACCAGCGTCGACGGAATCCAGCGGGCCTGGAATAGTTGGACGCGGACACGTCGCGGCCCCACGACAGTGATGGTGCAAGCAGTCGTGTCCGATTGAGCTGTGGAGGGTTATTGATGACAGCAGCAGGTGGGCCGCCTCCGGGCGCCAGCGGTTACTCGGGCCCGGGTGGTCCTTCCGGCGCGCCGGCCCAGGAAGCGCCGTCCGGCGGCGGTAATGGCCTGGCCGCCGAGGTGCACACCTTGGAGCGGGCCATCTTCGAGGTCAAGCGGATCATCGTCGGGCAGGACCAGCTCGTCGAGCGGATGCTGGTGGGCCTGCTCTCCAAGGGCCACGTGTTGCTCGAGGGTGTCCCCGGCGTCGCCAAGACGCTGGCCGTCGAGACCTTCGCCAGGGTGGTGGGCGGCACGTTCGCCCGCATCCAGTTCACGCCCGACCTGGTGCCCACCGACATCATCGGTACCCGCATCTACCGGCAGGGCAAGGAGGAGTTCGACACCGAGCTCGGCCCGGTGGTGGTGAACTTCCTGCTCGCCGACGAGATCAACCGGGCCCCGGCCAAGGTGCAGTCGGCGCTGCTGGAGGTCATGCAGGAGCGTCAGGTGTCCATCGGTGGCAAGAGGTTCCCGCTGCCCAACCCGTTCCTGGTGATGGCGACCCAGAACCCGATCGAGCACGAGGGCGTGTACCCGCTGCCCGAGGCCCAGCGGGACCGCTTCCTGTTCAAGATCAACGTCGGCTACCCGACGCCCGAAGAGGAGCGGGAGATCATCTACCGGATGGGCGTACGGCCGCCGGAGCCCAAGCAGATCCTGAACACCGGCGACCTGTTGCGGCTGCAGGACATCGCGGCCAACAACTTCGTCCATCACGCGCTGGTCGACTACGTGGTGCGGGTCGTGACCGCCACCCGCTATCCCGAGCAGCTCGGCATGAACGACGTCAAGACCTGGATCTCGTTCGGCGCGTCCCCGCGTGCCTCGCTGGGCATCATCGCCGCGTCCCGGTCGCTGGCGCTGGTGCGCGGCCGCGACTACGTGATCCCGCAAGACGTCGTGGACGTCATTCCCGACGTGTTGCGGCACCGCCTGGTGCTCACCTACGACGCGCTCGCGGACGAGATCTCGCCGGAGATCGTCATCAACCGGATCCTGCAGACGGTTGCCCTGCCTCAGGTCAATGCCGTTCCGCAGCAAGGGCACTCGGTGCCCCCGGTGATGCAGGCCGCCGGCGCGGCCAGCGGTCGGTGACGGACGCCGGGTCCGCCGCGGCGGCGGCACATCCGCCGTCGATGCAGCGCGGGCAGATCGTCGACCCGAAGCTGTCGGCGGCGCTGCGCACCCTCGAACTGACGGTCAAGCGCAAGCTCGACGGTGTCCTGCACGGCGACCATCTCGGCCTGATCCCGGGACCGGGCTCGGAGCCGGGCGAGTCGCGCGAGTACCAGCCGGGCGACGACGTCCGGCGGATGGACTGGGCCGTCACCGCGCGCACCATGCACCCCCACGTCCGGCAGATGATCGCCGACCGCGAGCTGGAAACCTGGCTGGTGGTCGACATGTCGGCCAGCCTGGACTTCGGCACCACGGTGTGCGAGAAGCGCGACCTGGCGGTGGCGGCCGCGGCGGCGATCACGTATCCTCAACAGCGGCGGCGGCAACCGGCTCGGCGCGCTGGTCGCCAACGGGCAGACGATGACGCGGGTCCCGGCGCGCTCCGGGCGCCAGCACGAGCAGACGCTCTTGCGCACCATAGCCACGACGCCCAGGGCGCCCGTCGGGGTGCGCGGGGATCTGGCGACGGCCATCGACGCGCTGCGCCGCCCGGAACGGCGCCGTGGCATGGCGGTGATCATCAGCGACTTCCTCGGTCCGATCAACTGGATGCGCCCGCTGCGGGCGATCGCCGCCCGGCACGAGGTGCTCGCCATCGAGGTGCTCGACCCCCGCGACGTCGAACTGCCCGACATCGGCGACGTCGTGCTGCAGGACGCCGAGTCCGGCGTCACCCGTGAGTTCACCATCGACGCCCAGTTGCGTGACGATTTCGCCAGGGCGGCCGCCGCGCACCGCGCCGACGTGGCGCGCACCTTCCGCAGCTGCGGCGCGCCGATACTGTCGCTGCGCACCGACCGCGACTGGATCGCCGACATCGTCCGATTCGTCGAGTCCCGCCGGCGCGGGGCACTGGCGGGGCGGCAGTGACATTGCCGCTCCTCGGCCCGATGTCGTTGTCGGGTTTCGCACATTCGTGGTTCTTCCTTTTCCTGCTGGTGGTCTTCGGGTTCGCCGCGATGTACGTCCTGATGCAGTTGGCGCGGCAGCGGCGGATGTTGCGATTCGCCAACATGGAGCTGCTGGAAAGCGTTGCGCCCAAACGGCCCTCGCGTTGGCGGCACGTGCCGGCGATCCTGCTGGTGGCTTCGCTGGTGCTATTCACCATCGCGATGGCGGGACCGACCAACGACGTCCGCATTCCCCGCAACCGCGCGGTAGTGATGCTGGTGATCGACGTGTCGCAGTCGATGCGCGCCACCGACGTGCAGCCCAACCGGATGGCGGCCGCGCAGGAGGCGGCCAAGCAGTTCGCCGACGAATTGACCCCGGGCATCAACCTGGGACTGATCGAATATGCGGGGACCGCGACCGTGTTGGTGCAACCGACCACCAACCGCGACGCGACCAAGAACGGGCTGGACAAACTCCAGTTCGCCGATCGCACCGCCACCGGGGAGGGCATCTTCACCGCGTTGCAGGCGATCGCCACGGTCGGTGCGGTGATCGGCGGCGGGGACAAGCCGCCGCCGGCGCGCATCGTGTTGTTCTCCGACGGCAAGGAGACGATGCCGACCAACCCGGACAACCCCAAGGGCGCCTTCACCGCCGCGCGCACCGCCAAGGACCAGGGTGTGCCGATCTCGACGATCTCGTTCGGCACCCCATACGGCTTCGTCGAGATCAATGACCAGCGCCAGCCCGTGCCCGTCGACGACTCCACGATGAAGAAGGTCGCCGAGCTGTCCGGGGGGAGCTGGTACAACGCCGGCAGCCTGGCGGAGCTGAAGGCCGTCTACGCGACGCTGCAGCAGCAGATCGGCTACGAGACCATCAAGGGCGATGCCAGCGTGGGCTGGCTGCGGCTGGGTGCGCTGGTGCTGGCGCTCGCGGCGCTGGCGGCGCTGCTCATCAACCGCCGGCTGCCGACCTAGCGCTCCTTGGTTCCCCGCGAGCGTCACGCCAGTGCGAATTTCGGCTCGCTTTTTCGCACTGGCGTTACGCTCGCGAGCGGGCTAGTGCGGCATGCACCCGGCGAATGATGTCGTCGGGGTGGTCCTCGGCAACTACCCGAACAACGATCCAGCCCATCCGCTCGAGCATCTCCAGGCGACGGATGTCCTTGACGTATTGCGCGCGACTGGACCGATGATGGTCGCCGTCATACTCGACGGCCACCTTGATTTCCTCCCACCCCATGTCCAAATAGGCTTCGGCCCAACCCCATTCGTTACGCACCGCGATCTGTGTCTGCGGCCGGGGGAATCCCGCGCGCACCAATAACAGGCGCAGCCAGGTCTCTTTGGGTGACTGGGCTCCGCCGTCGACCAGTTCGATAACGGCCCTGGCGGCCCTGATACCCCGACGGCCCTTATAGCGCTCGGCGAGCTGTTCGATGTCGGCCGATTTCAGCTCAACCACCTGGGCAAGTGCGTCGATGGCGGCGACCGCGGTGGATTTGGGATAACGCCTCGCCAAGTCGAGCGCGGTACGCGCCGGTGTGGTCACCCGCATCGCGTCAACGATGGCAATCTCATCGGGCTCGATGCGTTCTTCCCAGACCTGCACTCCGCGAGTGGCACGGCGATTGCTGTCAATGATCGATGCGGGCTGCGATAGGTCGATCCACTTGGTCCCGTACAGGGCGGCCGCGGAAAAGCCGGCGAGTATGCCCCGGCGTCGGGACCGCAACCAACAGCCCTTCGCCCGCACGATGGGAGACAGTTCGGCGCCCTTGGCGATGTACACATCCTGATGAAGGACGACATACCGACTCCGCAGCTCATACGGTGTCAGCGCGCTAGCAGCCAGGGCCTCACTCCCCAAAAACGGCTCCGCCATGGCGGAAGTGTGCCGATAGCCACCGACACCCCGCGCGAGCGTAACGCCACAGCGAATTTGGGCTGCATTTTTCGCAGTGGCGTTACGCCCGCGAGCGGGCGGTGCGCCCAGCTGAGGGCCGGCATGCGAGGGGCAGATTGCCAAGCTGCTGAACCGAGGCGATAGGTTGACGGGGTGACTGACACAGCCACCGAGAACACCACCGAAAGTGCTGCCGACGGCGGCAAACCCGCATTCGTATCCCGTTCGGTCCTGGTGACGGGCGGAAACCGGGGGATCGGTCTGGCGATCGCACAGCGGCTGGCCGCCGACGGCCACAAGGTGGCCGTCACGCACCGCGGATCCGGGGCGCCCGAGGGGCTGTTCGGCGTCGAGTGTGACGTCACGGACAACGACGCCGTCGACCGCGCCTTCAAAGAGGTTGAAGAGCACCAGGGTCCGGTCGAGGTGCTGGTGTCCAACGCCGGCCTGGCCGCGGACGCGTTCCTCATGCGGATGACCGAGGAGAAGTTCGAGAAGGTCATCGACGCCAACCTCACCGGGGCGTTCCGGGTGGCTCAGCGGGCGTCGCGCAGCATGACCAAGAAGCGGTTCGGCCGGATGATCTTCATAGGCTCGGTCTCCGGCACCTGGGGCATCGGCAACCAGGCCAATTACGCAGCCTCCAAGGCCGGGGTGATCGGCATGGCCCGCTCGATCGCCCGTGAGCTGTCCAAGGCCGGGGTGACCGCGAATGTGGTGGCCCCGGGCTACATCGACACCGACATGACCCGCGCGCTGGACGAGCGGATTCAGGCGGGGGCACTGGAATTCATCCCGGCCAAGCGGGTCGGCACCGCCGCCGAGGTCGCCGGGGTGGTCAGCTTCCTGGCGTCCGAGGATGCGAGTTACATCTCCGGTGCGGTCATCCCGGTCGACGGCGGCATGGGTATGGGCCACTGATTTCAACCACATTAAGGACGGACATGGCAGGACTGCTCGACGGCAAACGGATCCTGGTCAGCGGGATCATCACGGACTCGTCGATCGCGTTTCACATCGCCAAGGTGGCCCAGGAGGCGGGGGCGCAGTTGGTGCTGACCGGGTTCGACCGGTTGCGGCTGATCCAGCGCATCGCCGACCGACTCCCGGAGAAGGCCCCGCTGATCGAACTCGACGTGCAGAACGAGAAGCACCTGGAGACCCTGGGTGAGCGGGTGACGGCCGAGATCGGCGCGGGCAACAAGCTGGACGGCGTCGTGCACTCGATTGGCTTCATGCCGCAGACCGGGATGGGCATCACCCCGTTCTTCGACGCGCCGTACGAGGATGTCTCCAAGGGCATCCACATCTCCGCGTATTCGTATGCCTCGCTGGCCAAGGCGCTGCTGCCGATCATGAACCCGGGCGGATCCATCGTCGGCATGGACTTCGACCCCAGCCGCGCCATGCCGGCCTACAACTGGATGACGGTGGCCAAGAGCGCGCTGGAGTCGGTGAACCGCTTCGTGGCCCGTGAGGCCGGCAAGTACGGGGTGCGCTCGAATCTCGTTGCGGCGGGCCCCATCCGGACGCTGGCGATGAGCGCGATCGTCGGCGGCGCGCTCGGCGAGGAGGCCGGCGCGCAGATGCAACTGCTGGAAGAGGGCTGGGACCAGCGCGCGCCGATCGGCTGGAACATGAAGGACCCCACCCCGGTCGCCAAGACTGTGTGCGCTCTGCTTTCCGAGTGGCTACCGGCCACTACCGGCACCATCATTTACGCCGATGGCGGCGCCAGCACCCAATTACTTTAGACTACAATGGAATTCGATGCCGTCCTGCTGCTGTCGTTCGGCGGGCCGGAGGGGCCCGAGCAGGTGCGGCCGTTCCTGGAGAACGTCACCCGGGGTCGCAATGTGCCGCCCGAGCGCCTGGACGACGTCGCCGGGCACTACCTGCATTTCGGCGGCGTGTCACCGATCAACGGGATCAACCGCGCTCTGATCACCGAGCTGCGGGCGGAATTGGACCTGCCGGTCTACTTCGGCAACCGCAACTGGGAGCCGTATGTCGAAGATACGGTTGCGGCCATGCGCGACAACGGTGTTCGTCGCGCCGCGGTGTTCACCACGTCGGCGTGGAGCGGCTACTCGAGCTGCACACAGTACACCGAAGATATCGCCCGGGCACGCCGGGCGGCCGGGAGAGACGCCCCCGAGCTGGTCAAGCTGCGGCCGTACTTCGACCACCCGCTGCTCGTGGAGATGTTCGCCGGGGCCGTGGCCACCGCGGCCGAGAGCGTGCCCGCCGGCGCGCGGCTGGTGTTCACCGCGCATTCGGTTCCGGTGGCCGCCGACCAGCGCCTCGGCCCGCGGTTGTACAGCCGCCAAGTCGCTTATGCCACAAGGCTGGTCGCGGCCGCGGCCGGATACCCCGATTACGATCTGGCCTGGCAGTCGCGCTCGGGGCCGCCGCAGGTGCCGTGGTTGGAACCGAGTGTCGAAGACCATCTCACGGCGCTGGCCGCCTCGGGCACCGAGGCCGTCATCGTCTGCCCCATCGGGTTCGTCGCCGACCACATCGAGGTGGTGTGGGATCTCGACCAGGAGTTGCGATCCCAGGCCGAGGCGGCGGGCATGGCGTTCGCCCGGGCCGCCACACCCAACGCCGATCGGCGATTCGCCCGGCTGGCCGCCGATCTGATCGACGAACTGCGAACCGGGCGAAACCCGGCCCGGGTGGCCGGCCCCGACCCGGTGCCCGGTTGCCTCGCCAGCATCGACGGCGCCCCGTGCCGTCCGCCGCACTGCGCTGCGGCCGAATACGCCTGATCAGCCGCTAATCGGCCCAGGCCGAGTGCAGGATCGCGGTGACGGCCGCCATCCGCGCCGAGCGCACCACGGCGGTCAGCGGCCGCAGCGCGTCGCTGGCGATGCGAGCCTCCGAAGAGGATTGCGCGCCGAACGGCTCCGGGCCGGCGACGACGGGCGCGGCGAAACGCTCCGGCGAGTCGGGTGACCGGCTGAGTCCGGCGCTGACAGCGATGATGGCGTCGACATGCGCGGCGTTCTCCAGCACCCGCAATGCGCGGGACGGCGCATGATCGGGAACCCGGTGCTGCCGTGCGGATTCCAGCAGCTGCTCGACGAGTCCCCGGGGATCGTCGATGTCGGCGGCGGCGGATCCCACACCGATCGCGCCGAGCGCGTCGGCGGCCGACCGCACGGCCGACCGCAGCGTGTATTCGGCATCTCCGAGCTCGTGCTGGTCGAGCACCGGCGCGCCCGGCAGCGAGTACACCGTCCAGGCCAGCGCGCACAATTCCGGGAAGTCCGCCGATTCGTCGACGTCGTCGTAAGAGAACTCGGGGACCAGCCCGACGGCGGTGGCGGGATCCTGCGGGTTGGCGATGATGATCGCCTCCCCCGCGGCCAGGGCGTCACGCTCGAACTGCGTCCCCGCGGCCAACCCGCGCACGTCGCCGGGCACGGGCAACAGCACATTGATGGTCCCGCGCAACCGGCCCGGGCCGTCCGGAGCGGGCGCCGAGCGGCCAACCGCGGCGCGCAGCGTCTGCAGCAGCGTCACCGTCCCGGCGTCGTGCACGTCGGGCCACGGCAACCCGGTGTGACCGGCGGCGACCGCATCATACGCGGTGACCGATTGCTTTGGCGCCCATACCGATAACGCGTCCAGGACGTCGTCGGGCGCGGCCTTGCCTGCGAGCCAGGCGTTGGCCCACACGGACAGCGAGACACTGGGACACCACACGATTCCGCAGTGTAGTTGTTTTGCCCGGCAATGGCCGATCACGCGTATTCTGACCGCATGCACGCCGCGGTGCTTTGGCTGATATTCGCGCTGGTTCTTGCCGGTGCGGAGGCGCTCACCGGGCATATGTTCTTGGTGATGCTCGGCGGGGGTGCCCTGGCCGCTTCGGCGACCAGCTGGTTGACGGATTGGCCCGGTTGGGTGAACGGGACGGTGTTCCTCATCGTCTCGGTCCTGCTCCTGGTGCTGGTTCGCCCCGCGCTGCGGCGGCAACTGACACCCGCGCACGTGCCGCAAATGGGTATCGAGGCGCTGGCCGGCAAGAACGCGCTGGTGCTCGCGCGGATCTCTCGCGATGAGGGCCAGGTAAAGCTCGGCGGCGAGGTGTGGACGGCGCGTCCGCTCAACGATGGGGATATTTACGAGCCGGGGGAGTCGGTGACCGTCTTGCAGATCGACGGCGCCACGGCGGTGGTGTTCAAGAGCGGTTCATAACGACTGCGAGAGACGCTGTGAGAGAGAGGAACTCCCGTGCAAGGTGCGGTTACTGGTTTGGTGTTGCTGGCCGTCCTGGTGATATTCGCCATTGTCGTGGTGGCCAAGTCGGTCGCCCTGATTCCGCAGGCGGAGGCCGCGGTGATCGAACGGCTGGGTCGATACAGCCGGACGGTCAGCGGTCAGCTGACGTTGTTGGTGCCGTTCATCGACCGGGTCCGCGCCCGGGTGGACCTGCGTGAGCGGGTGGTGTCGTTCCCGCCGCAGCCGGTGATCACCGAGGACAACTTGACCCTCAACATCGACACCGTGGTCTACTTCCAGGTCACCGTCCCGCAGGCGGCCGTCTACGAGATCAGCAATTACATCGTCGGCGTCGAACAGCTCACCACCACCACGCTGCGCAACGTGGTGGGCGGCATGACGCTGGAGCAGACGCTGACCTCGCGCGACATGATCAACGGCCAGTTGCGCGGCGTGCTCGACGAGGCGACCAACCGGTGGGGCCTGCGGGTGGCCCGGGTCGAGTTGCGCAGCATCGACCCGCCGCCGTCCATCCAGGCCTCGATGGAAAAGCAGATGAAGGCCGACCGCGAGAAGCGGGCGGTGATCTTGACCGCCGAAGGTAACCGGCAGGCGGCGATCACCCAGGCTGAAGGCGCCAAGCAGGCGCAGATCCTGGACGCCGAGGGCGCCAAGCAGGCCGCGATCCTGGCCGCCGAGGCCGACCGGCAGTCCCGCATCCTGCGCGCCCAGGGTGAGCGCGCCGCCGCCTACCTGCGGGCGCAGGGCCAGGCCAAGGCCATCGAGAAGACGTTCGCCGCGATCAAGGCCGGCAGACCCACCCCCGAAATGCTGGCCTACCAATACCTGCAGACTCTGCCGGAGATGGCACGCGGTGACGCCAACAAGGTGTGGGTGGTGCCCAGCGACTTCAGCGCCGCGTTGCAGGGATTCACCAAACTCCTGGGCACCCCGGGCGAGGACGGCGTGTTCCGGTTCCAACCGTCCCCGGTCGAGGACGCGCCCAAGCAGAGCGCCGACGACGACGCCGACGTCGCCGACTGGTTCTCCACCCAAACCGACCCCGCGATCGCTCAGGCGGTAGCCAAGGCCGAGGCGATCGCCCGCCAGCCGGTGGATGGCACGACGCCGGGAACGCCGCCGGAGCTGGCTCAATAGGATTGCCGGATGAGCGCTTTGACTTCACCGAAGACTTATGCGGCGCTTGGCCGCGTTCCATGCCGTTGACGCGGTGGCATGCGCGGTCCAGGTGGCCCCATCAAGAAAGTTCTGGATGACCGTCGGGGTTGCCGGAGAACGTTCGGCCCGGTCCTGCCGGTGGTCAAGGCGGCCGCCGCCGTCGGGCCTGCTGTCGGTCACCCGGTTTCCCGGTCCTGGCGCGGTTGACGACGGCGATGCTGACGGTGTATTTCGTCGTTGGCCGCTCGGCGCGCACATCCGGGTGCGCGACAAGATCGTCAACACCCTTCCGGCCGCCACGTTCCTGGCTACCTTCGCCGTGATGACGGCGAAGGGGCCCGACCGCAGCTAGTCCAGGCGCAACTCGACCATCGGCAGCGGGGTATCAGTCTCGGTGATCGGAACGCCGAGCGTGTCCTCCAGCGCCGGCCTCATCCGCTCCCACGCTTTGCGATGACGGCTGAGGTAGGCGGCCAGCGCACGGTCGGCCTCCTGTTGCTCGAGGACGCGCGCGGTGGCGGGCCTGGGCGCGTGGCTGCCGGCGTAGACGCGGACCCGCGGGTTGGCCTGGATGTTGCGGAACCACTGGGCTTTTCGGCCGAAGCCGGAGGCGACGACGTAGGTGTCCGGCGAAGGGTGGCCGACCACCTCCAACACCACGTAGCGGGGTGCGCCGGATTTGCGGCCGACGTGCTCGAGCATCAGGATGCGCGAGCCGAACAGCGCGCCCGCGCGGGCCTTATAGATCCAGATCGGTGCGCGCATCAGACGTCGCGATCGCAGCGCTCGTGCGCCGGCCCTGGCGAAAAGGGTTGTGCTGGACACCTTTACCTCCATATCTCTTTCACCTGTGGTTAAGTCCGTCGCGATAGATCGCAAACACCTCGCCGGCCCAGCGCCGCATTCCCGCATTGGAGAGCGGATCCACGCCGAGCACTTCGGTCAGGCGGGGGCGCAGAGTCAGTACCGCGAGGTCATTGACCAGTAAAAACGCCGCCCGCACCTCGGCATCGGCGCCGGGACTGGCGGTTCCGGCCGCAACCATCGCGTCGAGAGTGGCTTGGCTGAGCCGGAAAAGTCTGTCGAACAACGCCGACCCCGCCCGACCCCCGGCGATCAGCAGCCGGCTCAGATACGCCGGAATCGGTGAGTCGGGCGGCAAATAGGTGGCCAGGCCGTCGAGCAGGCTCGGCAGCGCGGTCGGCTCGAGTCCAACCGCGGCGGTCTCCTCGGTCATCCGCGTAAGCAGTACTTCGAAGGTCGTGACGACGTGATTGTCGACGACCTCGACCAGCCCGTCTTTCGAGCCGTAATGCCTGATGAGCAGGGCCGCTGAAACGCCCGCCGCGGTCGCGATGTCGCGCAGGGTGACCGAGTCCGGGCCACGCATCGCGAACAGTCGCAGCGCTTCGTCCCGGATCCGTGCTCGGGCTGTTCGGTCGTCCAGCGGCGGTGAATGCACGTTTACTATTATAAACAGATGTTTACACCTGCGCGACCGCGGCCCATGCCGGTCGCTCGATGAGTAATTCGCTCAGGCCTCAGGCGTGCGGCGCCGGCGGCAACGGGGGCTCCGGCGCGACGCCCGGCGCGGCCGTGGGTGAGGGCGGCGACGGATAAATGCACCCGCCCGCCGACTGCGACGACAGCGGTGGCGGGTATGGCGGCGGGGGAAGCTGGACCCGGACCGTCCAGACCAACCCGGTGATCGCGAAGGTGGCGAGCGCGCCGAGGACCAGGCCGACCAGCCCGGCGACGACGGCGACGCCGGCGGGGAAGCGGCGGGTTCCGATGTTGTCCGAGGTCATGCGGCTCTCCACGGTCGTCGGATGTCGGTAACCGAGACGCTACTGGCGAGACGGCTGCCGCCGCCACGATTTGACGGATCGTGGCGGCGGCAGTCCGGTCAGCTGTGCGGCGGGGAGGGTTGCGTCGGCGACGGCTCGGCGACCGAGAATTTGGCCGGGGCCGAACACCTGAGTTTTGGGGTGTAGGGGTCGCCCCCGCGGATGAGGATGCCGACGGCGCGCACGGTGCCGTCGCTGTCGTTGAGATAGACCGGGCCGCCGGAATCGCCGCATTGGCCGGGCGCCAGGAACACGACCTTGCTATCGGTGACTTCCGTGATCTGTCCGCATACGGCTGCGCCGGAACCCGTCCCGAATTCGCAGAGTTCCTGGCCGGTCTGCAATTCGGTGGCGACGCCGGAGACCGGCAAGGAGGCCCCGATGGCCGGATTCTGGGGAACGTTGTCCCCGTTGAGCACGATGAGGCCGATGTCGTGCTGTTCGTTTTGAACCCCCTCGCTGACCGTCCGGCTGAACGTGCCCAGCGTCGTGTAGGGGAGGATCCCGGCCAGGTTCATCGTCACCTTGCTGGGCTCGCCGGGGCGGTTGCAGTGGCCGGCGGTGAGGACACCGGGCTGACCGGTGCTGGTGCGCACCAAAAAGCCGGCGGTGCATCCCATTCCGCCCGACCCGTCGGCGTACTGGACGTAGATGCCCACACCGGGGCTGACGGCGCTCGACGCGGGCAGATCGATCGGCGACAGGAGCGGCGGTGGGGTGGGTTCGTGGGTCGGGTCGGCGTTCCTGGGCAGCAGATAGACGGCTGCGATGAGCGCGGCGGCGCAAAAGAGTGCCGCGATCACCAACAACGCGGAATGCATCCTGGAACGTTGTGGCGGCGGGTACGACACAGGGGTTCCGGCCAACACCCCCCCTTTGAGCGTGCGATGCCGGTAAGTCTGCGAGTCCCAGCTTGCCAGCTTCGGCCCGCCGGCCGTCGCGATTCGTCAGATCTGCTGCGGGCCGATCAGCTGATGGCGGCCGGCTCGGGGGAGGGCCGGTCGGCGACGGAACTGTGCGAGCGGCGATGGTGCCGGCGGTGGTGGCGGATCTCGATGACCAACCCCGTCAAGCCCAGAGTCGCCGTGCAAAGGGAGACGAGGTACAGCAGCGAGCTGGGGTGACCGGCGAGCGCGTCGCCGAGGATCACCACGGCGGCGGTGCCGGGCAGCAGGCCGCCCAGCGTGGCCAGCGCGTACGGCAGCAGGCGCACCGTCGACGCGCCGGCGGCGTAATTGATCGCCGAAAACGGCACCGCGGGAATCAGCCGCAGCGACAAGATGGCCAGCCAGCCGCGTTGCCGCAAGCGCTCGTCCACCGTGTCGATCGCTCGATGACGAACCAGGCGGTTCAACCGCCATCCGGCGGCGCGCACCAGCAGCATCGCGATCACCGCGCTCGCGGTGCTGGCCACCACCGCTATCGCCACACCCGTCAGCGGGCCGAACAGCAGCCCGGCGGCCAGGGTGAACGCCGTCCGCGGAACGGGGACCACGGTGGCGACGATGTGCGCGGCCAGGAACGCCAACGGGAACCAGGGGCCGACGGACTCCGCCCAGTCGCGCATCTGCACCGGCGTGGGGAGCGGGAGCCACGACGCGGCCGCGATCAAGAGTGTGATACCGACCACTGTGGCGATCGCCTGGGGCCGCGACAGCAGACGCGCGGCCGCGCACAGCGCGCCGCCGAGGTCGCGCAGCGTCCGGTTGATTTTGCAGGTGGCGGAAGCCGTCACGTCTGTAAAGGTTACGGGGCGCAGATGAATAACTCGTTTCCCGAGGCTGGCGTTTCATGGCCGGCCCGCCTTGAACGTCGCGCCTCACCGTTTTCTGCCGACAGCCTCGATCAATTAGCCTCATTAGTAAGTCGCAGGCCCCATTTGCTGGGAAAAAGGGAGCAATCGGTGTCCATTGATGTACCCGAGCTCGCCGAACTAGAACAGGTTCGCGGGCGTTGGCGCAGTGCGGTCGCCGGCGTGCTATCGAAAAGCACCCGGAAGGACCCCGCAGAGCTTGGGGACCAACCCGAGCGGCTGCTGGAAACCCCGACTTATGACGGCATCGCCATCCGGGCGCTGTACACGGCGCTGGACGAGCTGCCGGAACCGCCGTTACCGGGCGAGTGGCCCTACGTGCGGGGCGCCGATGGGCTGCGCGACGTCAAGTCCGGCTGGAAGGTGGCCGAGGCGTTCCCGGCCGATCGCGTCGCCGGGGTGGCGGCAAAGGACCTCAACTCGGCGGTGCTCGAGGCGCTTGGCAACGGCGCCAACGCGCTGGTGCTGCGGGTGGGGGAATCCGGAGTGACCGCCGACCAGCTCGGGGACGCCCTCGAGGGCGTGTACCTGAGCATGGCGCCGGTGATCGTCGACGCCGGCGCCGACTACTCCGCCGCCGCCGGTGTCATGTTGGCGATGGCGGCCGGGGTGGAGGCCGATCAGCGCGCCACACTCTCGATCGACCTCGGCGGCGACCCGCTCACCGCGTCGCTGAGCGACCGTCCCGCTCCTGCACTCGATGAGGTCGTCGCGGTCGCCAAGCGGGCGGCCCGGGAGCGCGGCGTGCGTGCGATCACCGTCGACGGGCCCGCCTTCCACAACCTGGGTGCCAACGCGACGTGGGAGCTCGCCGGCACCGTGGCGGCCGGGGTGGCCTATCTGCGGCGGCTCACCGAGTCGGGCATGCCGGTCGGCGAGGCGCTGCGGCAGATCAGTTTCCGGTTGGCCGCCGACGACGACCAGTTCATGACGCTCGCCAAAATGCGGGCCGCGCGTCACCTGTGGGCGCGAGTCGCCGAGGTCGTCGGCGACCCCGACGGCGGCGCCGTCACCGTGCACGCGGAAACGTCGCTGCCGATGATGACCCAACGCGACCCGTGGGTGAACATGCTGCGCTGCACGCTGGCCGCCTTCGGCGCGGGCGTCGGCGGCGCGGACACCGTGCTGGTGCTCCCATTCGACGTGGCCATCCCGGGCGGCTTCCCCGGCACGGCCAGAAGCTTTGCGCGGCGGATCGCCCGCAACACCCAGCTGCTGCTCCTGGAGGAATCACATGTCGGCCGGGTGCTGGACCCGGCCGGCGGGTCGTGGTTCGTCGAGGACCTCACCGCGCGGCTCGCGGAGCAGGCCTGGGAGCACTTCCAGGCCATCGAGGCGCGCGGCGGGTTCACCGAGGCGCGCGACTACGTCACCGAGGCGATCGCCGACGTCGCCGCGCGACGCGCCGACGACGTCGCGCATCGGCGCACCGCGATCACCGGCGTCAACGAATATCCCAATCTCACGGAACCGGCTCTGCCCCAGAATGATTCGGCGACGCCGCTGGCCGCCGGCCACCTGCATCGCTACGCCGCCGCATTCGAGGCGTTACGCGATCGCTCCGATGCCTTCCTGGCCCGCACCGGCGCCCGTCCGCAGGCGCTGTTGCTTCCGTTGGGCCCGCTGGCCGAGCACAACATCCGGGCCACGTTCGCCGCCAACCTGCTGGCGTCGGGCGGCATCGAAGCCGTCAATCCCGGAACGGTCGACGCCGCCGGCGTCACAAAGGCTCTCGCCGACGCGGGATCGCCGGGCGTGGCGGTCATCTGCGGCACCGACAAGCGCTACCAGGACGAGGCCGCGGCGATCGTCGAGGCGGCCCGAACCGCCGGCGTTTCCAGGGTCTACCTCGCCGGACCCGAAAAGGCCGTGGGCGATGCCGAGCATCGGCCTGACGAGTTCCTGACCGCGAAAATCAATGCGGTCGAAGCCCTTTCGAACCTGCTCACTCTACTGGGAGCGTAGCCGCAATGACCACCACCGCACCTGTGATCGGTAACTTCGCCGAGGTCCCGCTCAATGGTGACCGCCCCGTGGCGCCGCCCACCGAAACCGCCGTGGACAAACACGTCGCCGCGACCGCGGCGGCGCACTGGTACACCCCCGATCAGCTCGAATGGCATACGCCGGAAGACATCGCCGTCAAACCGGTGTACATCGGCGCCGACCGGGCCGCCGCGGTGGCCGGCGGTTACCCGCTCAACAGTTTCCCCGGTGAACCGCCCTTCCTGCGCGGCCCGTACCCCACCATGTACGTCAACCAGCCGTGGACCATCCGCCAGTACGCGGGGTTCTCCACCGCCGCGGAGTCGAATGCGTTCTACCGCCGTAATCTGGCCGCCGGCCAGAAGGGCCTGTCCGTGGCCTTCGACCTGGCCACCCACCGCGGATACGACTCCGACCATCCCCGCGTGCAGGGCGATGTCGGAATGGCCGGCGTGGCAATCGATTCCATTCTCGACATGCGTCAGCTCTTCGATGGCATCGACCTGTCGACGGTTTCGGTGTCGATGACGATGAACGGTGCAGTGCTGCCGATCTTGGCGCTGTATGTGGTGGCCGCCGAGGAGCAGGGGGTGCCGCCGGAGAAGCTGGCGGGCACCATCCAGAACGACATCCTCAAAGAGTTCATGGTGCGCAACACCTACATCTATCCGCCCAAGCCGTCGATGCGCATCATCTCCGACATCTTCGGCTACACCAGCGCGAAGATGCCGAAGTTCAACTCCATCTCGATCTCCGGCTATCACATCCAAGAAGCCGGCGCCACAGCGGATTTGGAGCTGGCGTACACGCTGGCCGACGGTGTGGACTACATCAAGGCGGGATTGGACGCCGACCTGGACATCGACAAGTTCGCGCCGCGGCTGTCGTTCTTCTGGGGCATCGGGATGAACTTCTTCATGGAGGTCGCCAAGCTGCGGGCGGGCCGGCTGCTGTGGAGCGAGCTGGTCGCCCAGTTCAATCCGAAGAGCGCGAAATCGCGGTCGTTGCGCACACATTCGCAGACCTCCGGCTGGTCGCTGACCGCACAGGACGCCTTCAACAATGTCGCGCGCACCTGCATCGAGGCGATGGCCGCGACCCAGGGGCACACCCAATCGCTGCACACCAACGCCCTCGACGAGGCGCTGGCGCTGCCCACGGACTTCTCCGCGCGGATCGCGCGCAACACCCAGCTGCTGCTGCAGCAGGAGTCGGGCACCACCAGGCCGATCGACCCTTGGGGCGGTTCGTACTACGTGGAGTGGCTGACCCATCAGCTCGCGCAGCGGGCACGCGCTCACATCGCCGAGGTCGCCGAGCACGGCGGCATGGCGCACGCCATCAGCGACGGGATCCCCAAGCTGCGCATCGAGGAGGCCGCCGCGCGCACCCAGGCCCGCATCGACTCGGGCATGCAGCCGGTGATCGGCGTCAACAAGTATCAGGTAGAAGAGGACCAAGAGGTCGAGGTCCTCAAGGTCGAGAACAGCCGGGTGCGCGCCGAACAGCTGGCCAAGCTCAAAGAGCTGCGGGCGGGCCGCGACCAATCCGCCGTCGAGGCCGCCCTGGCCGAGTTGTCCCGGGCCGCCGCGGCACACGGCCGTGCCGGGGAAGATGGGCTGGGTAATAATCTGCTGGCGTTGGCGATCAACGCGGCCCGGGCCAAGGCGACGGTCGGGGAGATCTCCGAGGCATTGGAAAAGGTATACGGGCGGCACCAGGCGGAGATCCGCACCATCGCCGGCGTCTACCGCGACGAAGCCGGAAAGGCCCCGAACATCGCAACCGCCACAGAACTAGTCGAGAAGTTCGCCGAGGCCGACGGTCGCCGGCCCAGGATTCTGGTGGCGAAGATGGGTCAGGACGGTCACGACCGAGGCCAGAAGGTGATCGCGACGGCCTTCGCCGACCTCGGGTTCGACGTCGACGTCGGCTCGCTGTTCTCGACGCCGGAGGAGGTGGCCCGGCAGGCCGCCGACAACGACGTCCACGTCGTCGGCGTTTCTTCGCTGGCCGCCGGCCACCTGACGCTGGTGCCGGCACTCCGCGACGCGCTCGCCGAGGTGGGGCGGCCCGACATCATGATCGTGGTCGGCGGGGTGATCCCGCCCGGTGACTTCGACGAGCTGTATGAAGCCGGGGCCGCCGCCATCTTCCCGCCCGGGACGGTGATCGCCGATGCCGCGATCGGCTTGCTGCACAAGCTCGCCGAGCGGCTGGGTTACCCGCTCGACTAAATGGCAGCCCGCAAGAGCGACTCCGTCGAGGAGTTGGCCGATGCCGTTCGCGGCGGCGACCGCGCGGCGCTGCCGCGCGCCATCACCTTGCTGGAGTCCACCCGCCCCGACCATCACGAGAAGGCGCAGCGGCTGCTGCTCGAGCTGACGCCGGACTCTGGCAACGCGCACCGGGTCGGCATCACCGGGACGCCCGGGGTGGGGAAGTCCACCGCCATCGAGGCCCTCGGCATGCATCTGATCGAGCAAGGCCACCGGGTGGCGGTGTTGGCCGTCGACCCGTCGTCGACGCGCACCGGTGGGTCGATCCTGGGCGACAAGACCAGGATGGCGCGCCTGGCGGTGCACCCGGATGCCTACGTCCGCCCGTCGCCGACGTCGGGCACCCTGGGCGGCGTGGCAAAGGCCACCCGCGAGACGGTGGTGTTGTTGGAGGCCGCCGGCTTCGACGTGATCGTCATCGAGACTGTGGGCGTCGGCCAGTCCGAGATCACGGTGTCCAACATGGTCGACACGTTCGTCTTGCTGACCCTGGCGCGCAGCGGCGATCAGCTGCAGGGCATCAAGAAGGGCGCGCTGGAGCTGGCCGACATCGTGGTGGTGAACAAGGCCGACGGCGAGCACCTCGCGGAGGCGCGGATGGCCGCCCGCGAACTGTCCTCGGCGATCAGGCTGATACACCCGCGTGAAACACTCTGGCGGCCTCCCGTTCTCACGATGAGCGCGATGGAGGGGACGGGCCTGACGGAATTGTGGGACACCATCGAACGCCATCGCCAGGTGCTCACCGAGGCCGGCGAGTTCGAGGCGCGGCGGCGCGCCCAGCAAGTCGACTGGACATGGCAGATGGTGCGCGACACCGTCTTGGACCGGGTGCTGTCCAACCCGAAGGTGCGCAAGATGCGCGCCGACGTCGAACGCCAGGTCAAGGCGGGGGAGCTGACCCCCGCACTGGCGGCGCAGCAAATATTAACGGCTGCGTCAGACAACGGATAGGTAAATAATCTAGATTTCGCTCCGAGAAGGTGTGAAATCGAAGTAAATTCCAAAATGTGACGGTGGAAACCCGAGTCGATCGCCGCGCGGTCCCTGTCCACGATGACCTTGACGCAGGTCACCGTGTGTCCGGCGCGGCGGACTCACACTTTGGATGCGTCGTTCGTAGCTTCTCCACCATGTTCCCCGCACGCCGGTTCGGCGGCGGTGCGCTGGCGGTCTATCTCGACGGCCAACCCGTCGTCGACGTCTGGGCCGGGTTGGTCCGACCGGGGTGGCCATCGGCGGTGGTCGGCCGACAGCGCCGCGATGGTGTTCTCGGCGACAAAAGGAATGGCCGCCACCGTCATTCACCGGCTCGCCGACCGGGGTCTGATCGACTACGAGGCGCCCGTTGCCGAGTACTGGCCGGAATTCGCGGCCAACGGCAAAGCGAGCCTCACTGTGCGCGACGTGATGAGGCACGCTGCCGGCCTGTCGGGCCTGCGTGGCGCCAGCACCGAAGACCTACTGGACCACGCCGTGATGGAAGAACGGCTGGCCGCGGCCGCGCCGGGACGGCTGCTGGGCAAGTCGGCGTATCACGCGCTGACCTTCGGCTGGTTGATGTCCGGCCTCGCCCGGGGCGTCACCGGACAAGGCATGGGAGCGCTGATCCGCGAAGAGCTCGCCGAGCCGCTGGGCACCGACGGGTTGTATCTGGGTCGCCCGCCGGCCGGCGCGCCGACGCGGGTCGCCGAGATCATCGCGCCGCAGACCATCGTGAGGAACCCGCTGCTCAGTTCTCTGACGCGCAAGGTGGCCCACGAGCTGTCCGGCGGATTCCGATCGATGTACTTCCCGGGCATGGTCGCCGCCGTCTCGGGGGACACCCCGTTGCTGGATGCCGAGATCCCGGCGGCCAACGGGGTGGTGACGGCCCGCGGGCTGGCACGGATGTACGGGGCCATCGCCAACGGCGGCGAGGTCGACGGCATCCGGTTCCTGTCCCGGGAGCTCGTCGCCGGCCTGACGGGACGGCGGAGCCTGCGGCCGGACCGGAACCTGTTCGTGCCCTTGGCGTTCCACCTGGGCTACCACAGCTTGCCCATCGCCAACGTGATGCCCGGCTTCGGCCATGTCGGGCTGGGTGGTTCGCTCGGCTGGGCCGACCCCGCGAGCGGGGTGGCCTTCTCGCTGGTGCACAACCGGCTGCTGACACCGCTGGTGATGACCGATCACGCGGCGTTCGTCGGCATTTATGCGCTGATCCGCAAGGCTGCGGAGAAGGCGCGCAAACGCGGCTTCCAGCCGGTGACGGAATACGGCGCGCCGTTCTTCGAGCCGGGAGCCGTTGCCGGCTGACGTGGGCTCGACCACACCGCGAGCCCGAAAGAATTAGCGGGACGGCCTCGGTAACGAGACCCTCTGGATTGGGGCGGTGTCCGTGTTGTCGCCGCCGAACCTCTCCCCGAGCAACGCGCGCACCACCGGGCGCGGTGGCCGGGAACGAAGCATCCGGCTCGGCGGCCGGGGACGAACCAACTGCGGCCACCAGAACCAACGTCCAAGCAGTACGGCGATGGACGGTGTCATGAATGAGCGAACAACTAACGTGTCGAATAGCAGGCCCAGGCCGATAGTCGTGCCCACCTGACCGATGATTTGCAAATCGCTCGCCGCCATCGAGGCCATGGTGAACGCGAACACCAGGCCCGCATTCGTGACGACCTTGCCGGTACCGCCCATCGCACGGATGATGCCGGTGTTTATGCCGCTGGCGATTTCCTCTTTCATTCGAGATACCAGCAGCAAGTTATAGTCAGACCCTACCGCCAAAAGGACGATCACAGACATGGGGAGCACCATCCAGTGCAATTTGAAGCCCAAAATATACTGCCAGATCAGCACTGACAGCCCAAAGGATGCGCCCAGCGAAAGTGCCACCGTGCCCACAATAACTAGCGCGGCTACAAAACTTCGGGTGAGGACAAGCATGATGATGAAAATGAGGCAGAGTGCACCAATACCCGCGATATACAGATCGAATTTGGCACCGTCGTGGAAATCCTTGAATGTCGACGCCGTCCCGGCGAGAGAAACCTTTGCATCCTCTAGGGGTGTATTCTTGAGTGCCTCTTGTCCCGCCGTCCTTATCTTGTCGATACGTGCTATGCCCTCGGGCGTGGCAGGGTCGCCCCTATGCGAAATGATAAATCGAGCCGCTTTTCCATCCGGAGATAAGAAGGAGTTCATTGCCTTCTTGAAGTCCGCGTTCTCGAAGACTTCAGGAGGCAGAAAGAAGGTATCGTCATTCTTGGCCGCGTCGAAGGCCTCGCCCATGGCGGTGGCGTTTTCGCTCGCTTCGTCCATCCCGCCCATGGTTCCAGCCATGGTGCTGTGCATTGTCAGCATCATCGTCCGCATGTCTTCTGCCATCGCGATCATCGGCGGGATACTGCGCCAGCAACTGCGGCAACAACACGTCCATATTCTCGAGATCTTTCACAAGGATATCCATTTTGTCGCTGAGCTCGTCCACGCCGTCGATTAAGTCGAATATGGATCTTATCGAGAAGCATATGGGAATATCGTAACAGTGCCTTTCCCAGTAGAAGTAACTTCGAATGGGCCGCCACATATCTTCGAAGTCCGAAATGTGGTCCCGCAGGTCATGAATAACACCCGCCATCTCTTTTGTTACGCCGATCGTATGATGGGTGATGGCGGTGAGTTGCGCCTGCAAATCGTACAAGTGTTTCATCGTATCGATTTGCGTCTGCATCATGTCCGCCTGCTTGAGCATGTCATCGGTACGCAATTTCATATAATGCTGGAATTGTAGCTGAGTCGCATTTTTCATGCTCAGCAGAAACGGTATCGATGTGTGCTCAATTGGTGTGCCCTCGGGCCGGGTTATGCCCTGCACGCGAGAAATGCCCGGAACTCGGAAAATTGCCTTGGCTACCTTGTTCAACACGAGAAAATCTGCCGGATTACGCAAATCATGATTTGATTCAAGCAGCAAGATTTCGGGCATCATTCGGGACTGGGAAAAGTGACGATCCGCGGCCGCATACCCAACATTAGCCGGAATGTCTTTGGGGATGTAGAGCTTGTCGTTATAGCTCGTTTTATAGCCCGGCAGCGTCGCCAGCCCGATCAGCGCGATCGCTATTGTCGCCGACGAGAATCGGGCCCGGGCCATCGGACGATCGCCGTGCCGATCCGGCGCCATCGACCGAACCCGATCGCGCGCTTGGGGTCGAATAACCCGAACCCACTTCCGAGGGTCAACACTGCCGGAACCAGCGTGAGTGCCACCACGACCGCGACGACCATGCCCACTGCGCACGGCACGCCCATGGTCTGGAAGATGGGCATTCGGGTAAAGCCGAGGCACATGATTGCTCCGGCGATCGTCAAACCAGAACCCAAGACAACGGGCGTGACCCCGCGGTAGGTGGTGTGGTAGGCCGTTTCCGCATCCTGACCCGCCTGACGGGCCTCTTGATAGCGCCCGAGGAAGAAGATCGCGTAATCGGTTCCGGCCGCCATCGCGAGGGCTGTCAGCAGACTGGTGGCGAACGTCGAGAGTACCAGAATGTTGTTATTACCGAGAAATGCGACGATTCCCCGGGCCGCCAGTACTTCGATCCCAACCGTGGCCAGTAATAGAACGACGGTGGTGACCGAACGATAGACGAAAAGCAGTACCGCGAAGATTATCACCGCACCTATTGCGGTCATCTTCAGAATGGATCTGTCACCAGCTGCGCTGCATATCCGCGACGAGCGCTGCCGGGCCGGTGACATAGACCTTGACGCTGGGAGGTGGCGTCGTCCGCTGCACGATATCCCGGACCGCAGCCACCGATTCCTGCCCCAAGGTCGTACCTTGATTACCGGCTAGATTCACTTGCACATATGCGGCCTTGTGATCGGGGCTTTGGGCACCGGCCGCCGTGAGTCGGTCTCCCCACAAATCCTGCACGTGCTCCACGTGCTTGGAATCGGCCCTCAAGTCGCGAACTAATTTGGCGTAGTAGGCGTGAGCGTCCTCGCCGAGTGGCTGCTGCCCCTCCAGCACGACCATCGCGAAACTGTCCGAGTCAGATTCCCTGAAGTCGCGGCCCATTCGCATCATGGCCTGAACCGCCGGGGCGTCTTGGGGAGCCAGTGGTACGGAATGCTTCTGCCCGACGTGCTCCAGCGATGGAACTGCGAAGGTCACAATCAGAGTCAGCGCCACCCAAGCCAGGATGATGGGCACTGAAAGCCTGCGGATCGCCCGGGCGATGAAAGGCGCCTGGGAGTGATCGGTATTCATGCGGCGTTCAACGGGATACTCCGCCACTTACCGGCGGCTGCTTCAGTAGGGCGCGCACCAACGGACGGGATCCTGTCGGACGAAGTAATGCGCTCGCCGGACGGGGGCGCACGCGCTGCGGCCACCAGAACCAGCGTCCCAGCAGCGCGGCGATGGATGGGGTCATGAACGCGCGCACGATCAGCGTGTCGAACAGCAGACCCAGACCAATCGTCGTGCCTATCTGGCCGATGATTACCAGGTCGCTGACAATCATCGACGCCATCGTGAATGCGAACACCAGGCCGGCGTTTGTCACGACCTTGCCCGTACCGCCCATCGCGCGAATGATGCCTGTTTTGATGCCAGCGGGTAATTCCTCTTGCATTCGCGCGACCAGCAACAAGTTATAGTCAGACCCCACCGCCAGGAGGATCAGCACAGCCATTATGAGCACGAGCCAGTGCACCTGTATGCCGAGTAAATACTGCCAGAGCAGCACGGCCAGGCCAAAGGATGCGCCCAGTGAGAGTAATACCGTTCCCACGATGACCAATGCGGCAACAAAACTTCGCGTCATGATCAGCATGATGATGAAAATAAGGCAAACCGCAGCGACTCCCGCGATCATGAGATCGTACTTGGATCCGTCGATGATATCTTTTGTCACGGCGGCGGTGCCGGCCGAGGTATACTTTGGCGCTTTCTAGAGGAGTTCCCTTGAGCGCTTCCTCGGCCGCATTCTTTATTTCGTCGACCTTGCCGAGTGCCCTCGGGCGACGCGGGATCGGCCTTCTGCGTAATGAGCATGCGGGCGGCCTTGCCGTCTGGCGACACGAAGATCTTCATAACTCGTTTAAAGTCCGCATTTTTGAAGACCTCGGGGGCGATGTAGAAAGAATCGTCGTTCTTGGAGGTATCGAAAGCCTTCCCCATAGCTGTCGAGTTATCGTTCGCCTGGTCCATCGACGACATTATCCCGGACATGGTGCTATGCATGGTCAGCATCATGGTCCGCATGCTCTGCATGGTTTCGATCATTGTCGGGAACTGTCATGAAGGATTTGCGGCATGATCACGTCCATCTGATCGAGATCTGCTACCAGATCCTTCAGCTTATCGGTAACCTCGTCGATACCGTCGAGCGTGTCGAATACGGACCGCAGGGAAAAGCAGATAGGAATATCGTAGCAATGCCTTTCCCAGTAGAAGTAGCTGCGAATCGGCCTCCACATATCCTCGAAATCCGAAACGTGATCTCGGAGCTCGTTAGTGATCGCCTGCATGTCGTGCGTCTCGCCGACCATGTGATGGGTGGTGGCGACGAGCTGTCGCATCAGGCCGTACATGTGCTGCATGACGGCGATCATTGTCTGCATCTCGTCGGCCTGCTTCAACATGTCATTCATGCGTTCTTTCTGGAACGGCATGATTTCCAGCTGCGCGGCATTTTGCATGCCGACCATGAACGGTATCGATGTGTGTGCGATCGGGGTGCCCTCAGGGCGAGTTAATGCTTGCACCCTGGAAATGCCCGGAACGGCGAGGATACCTTTAGCTACCTTGTTCAATACCAACGCATCTGCCGAGTTTCGCAAATCGTGGTCGGCCTCGATCAACAGTACCTCGGGCGACATCATTCGCGATTGAGGAAAATGCCGCTTTGCCGCACTGACCCCCTGCGCGGCGGGAATATTTTTCGGGATGTAGTTCAGGTCGTTGTAGCTGGGCCTGTACCCCGGCAGCGTCAACAGGCCGATGAGCGCGACCGCTAATGTCGCGAGGAGAATGGGCGCCGGCCAGCGGACGATCGCTGTGCCTATTCGACGCCATCGATGTACTGTAATTCTGCGTTTGGGGTCGAATAAGCCGAAACGGCTCCCGATATGAATAACTGCCGGAACAAGCGTGAGGGCCACCGCGACGGCAACGATCACGCCCAGCGCGCAAGGAATGGCCAGCGCTTGAAAATGGGGCAACCGAGTGAACTTTAAGCAGAAAAGGGCCCCGGCAATAGTCAGGCCGGACGCCAAGACAATCTTGGCGACGCCGTGGTATGTCGTGTAGTAGGCCGTTTCCCGATCCTCGCCGGCCTGACGTGCCTCGTGATATCGACCGAAGAAAAATATCCCGTAGTCGGTTCCCGCCGCGATCCCGATGGATACCAGGAGATTAATGGCGAAAGTGGTCAGACCGATGACCCCGTGATCACCGAGGAACGCGACGATTCCTCTGGCCACCTGCAATTCTATCCCGACCATTAGCAACAACAGAATTACGGTGATGACCGATCGGTAGACGAGGAGCAGCATCGTGAAGATAACCGCGAGGCTCACCGCTGTGATGAGGATGATCGTGCGGTCACCACTGCTGCCCATATCCGCGACGATCGCCGCGGGTCCGGTGACATACGCCTTGACCCCCGGCGGCGCCGGCGTCCGCGCTACGACCCTCTTGACGGCTGCGGTCGAGTCGTTTGCCTCGCGTCGAGCCCGGCTTACCAGCGAGGTCCACCTGCACATACGCGGCCTTGCCGTCGGCGCTTTGCGCGGCGCCCGCCGTGAGTGGATCGCCCCAGAAATTCTGGATGTGCTGCACATGTTTCGGATCGTCTTGTAACTGACGAATCAGGCTGTTGTAGTAGGTGTGGGCATCGTCGCCGAGGGGCTGCTGCCCCTCCAAGACAATCATCACCACGCTGCCGGAGTTAGTTTCCTTGAAATCCGTCACCGATGCGCTTCATCGCCTTGAACGACGGCGCATCGTTAGGATCCAGCGATAGTGAATGCGCTTTCTCGACCTGCTCTAACGAGGGAACCGCGATCCCCAAGATTACGACGAGCGCCACCCAAGCCAAAATGATGGGCACTGAAAATCGACGGATCGTCCGCGGCGCGAATGCGGCGGCGCCTGGCCTGCTCGTTGCGCACTGTGTGGCTCGCTCATGCGTGCCTTCAACAGGCAGAAGGCAAAGGCGCTCGTTTCGTGTGAAGTCTTCTCGGATTTGACCACATTGTCGACGAGGATGCGGCAGCCAATGCTGTCACTATCGCCCTGCGCCACGACATTTCCGACCGCCGTCGCGCGAGCGATCGCGAACTCCAACGTCCACGGCAAGCCTGCCCCCTTGAGGTGTTGGGGTCGCCATTGACGTCGAAATAGCTGATATCGGCCACGGTCCCCGGTGCTCCGAAGACCTCGTATCTGAGGTGCTTGGGGTTGAAGGGCTTGGCATCCTCGACCCGGGTGTCGGAATACGAGAGTTGCTTATCAGACCCGAAGATGCCGTGCAACCGCGACACAGCGAAACCTCCGGCAACAACCACCGCAATTATGACCAGCGGCACCCACAGCCGGCCCAAAATTTTGAAAATTGAAAACCCCCGATTTCGACGAATCTCTCGAGACCCACTCGGCGTTGGGGGCGCAGCGGAAGGCCGGCCACCACGTCGCAAGCAATCCGCGTCGGCGGCCAGACTCCTGGCCAATGTCTAGGGGACCCGTGTCAGCGACTTCCGAATCGGCTCCAGCAATGTCTCGCACCCCCCGCTCGACCATCGCATCCAACCTTCCACCCGCTTCCACACCTGGCGTATGTCAGTTGTTCGACCCTGCAACTTACACATCACTCGCGGCCCACCAAGACAGCAGCACCTTGAGCATGCACGCCGCAGGCTAGCCGTGCGGCGGTCACCTCAATGAGCAGCGCCTCAGCGACCGCGACCTGATCTGGACGAGTAAACCATGCCGGTGACTTCCATATCGGCTGTTTCCCAACGCGATATTGGATCGTGATGCATACGTGTACGCAAGTCATGGTACCGATGTTCCGCATCCACCCGCATGTCATATCCATCGTCGGGGGCGGTGGTGTCGTTACCTCCCGCGCGCATGGGAGAGATGGCAGCGAAAGCAACGCTCGTCTGCGCTTCGGGCGGGAGGTGGACTCAAAGAGTCGTCGGCATCAAGCTGCCGGCGACGCTGCCGTCTGTCGCCACGAATCCTTCGAGCACGCACCATCCGGCAGGGCGCACCAAACCTAAGCTTGCGCTTACCCTTTTCGCAGCCTCCTTGCGGGAGATCGCCTACGCCGCAAGGAATGACAGGTGTCTTCGCCGAGCGACGGGTGGTCACCTGAGTGGAATCTCCAATCGGCGCGCGCGCTTAGCCGGGTACTGACCGCTGCCCTGTAATCTGCTCTCCGACCGCACTCAGCCAGGGCGCATCTGGCAACCGGTTTCAAAGATCTGTCGGAGCATGCAGGTCGTCAGCGTCGCGGAGCCGACTCCCAAAGAGTAAACGCCTCGTCTAACCGCGGTCACGTCGTTCTCACTGGCTCCCACCCTGTCGACCAACGCGCAGTCGCTTGCGACATGGGTGTCTAGACCTTTACGCCTCGGACCTTCGCGGCCGATGCTCCCCTCCGACCTCTGCAAGAGCGCCGAACTTGTGCGTCTTCAAAGGTGCGTGTCGACCAAGTAAGAATCGCCAAGAAGCCAACCCATCGGCGCAGGTCACAGAACCGAAACCCTGCGGCGCGTGGCGAACTGGCCTGCATGGGCCATACCAAGTAGTTTGTCGAAAGCCCGGACAGGGTCTATTGGCCTCCACTAATGTTCGGAGGGGTTTCACTCATCTCGACGAGACGGTACGGGGGCCTTGTGAGCAGCAATCCGTTCGACGATGACGGCTTTCTCTCTTCAGTCAACGAGGAGCAACACGGAGTGTCGCCAACCTTCGCCGATGTTTCAGCCGGCTGACGTGGTGGTTCACGGCGAAGCTTAACGCGCTGCGTTTCGTGACTACATTCAGCACAACTGGACCGATATACAGGCGAGAAGCCTGTAGGAGAGATTGGGCGGGGCTACTGATAGGTAAACCGTGTGGCTTGGGAGCGTCAGATGGAGGTTAATAAGCGGGCACTTCCGCTGACGCGCGGACAGCTAGACATATGGCTCGCGCAGCAAACCGGTCACTTCGGTGCCGAGTGGCAACTTGGCCTATTCGTAAGAATCGACGGGCCAGTAGAACGCGACCGCCTTGAGTGGGCGATCCGGCGGGCGGTGCGAGAGGCCGAACCAGTCAGGGCGACCTTCTTTGAGGAGGATGGCCACGTTTTCCAGAGGGCGACTGATTACCCGGATGTTGAGCTTGCCTTTTATGACCTGAGCGACTCCCGCCATCCCGTAAAAGAAGCGCGTGCGATAGCGTCATCCATCCAAAGCACGCCGATGCCATTCAGTGGTCCGCTGTTCAAATTCGCATTATTTCAAACCTGGCACGATGAATTTTATCTATTCGCGGCCGGCCACCACATAGTCATAGATGGCTCCGGTATTGTGCTGGTTGGGCATCGGGTCGCGACAATCTACTCTGCGATTGTTTCCGGCGCACCTATCCCGCCTGACTTCTTCGGCTCCTTGCAGGACTTGGTTGATTCCGAACTGGAATACGAAGCGTCCGCAGAATATTCCGAAGATGAGGCCTATTGGAGTCGTAACCTCCCACTGGGAACCGGACTGCTTTCTCGTTTGCCCCAAGATGGGAGCGAGCAAGGCCTGAATTGGCCTTCCGGCCCGGTTTGGCTGGACCCTACGGTCGTTCGCCGCGTTGAAGAATTAGCCGAAACATGGGGCATGCCTCGATCATCGGTCCTTGCGGCGGCGTGCGCGCTTTTGGTGCGCGCCTGGTCCGCCGAGGGCTCAGAGGTGGTGCTGGACTTCCCGGTCAGCAGGCGTGTACATCCGGACTCGAAGAGGCTTCCCGGAATGTTTGCCGGGGTGGTGCCGCTGGTATTGACGGTATCGCCGGACCTCACGGTTGCCGGCTTCTGTGAGTACGTTGACACGCGAATCCGTGAACTGCTGCGACATCAGCGATTCCCGGTACACGCCCTGGAGCGGAAAGTCGGCCTACGCAGCCCAGGGCAACCAGCCGGCAGGGTCAGCGTTAATTTTCTCCCGTCTACATTCAGCGTGCAATTCGGCGGCGTTGCAGCATCGGCGTCATTGACCAATGACGCCCTCATGGACGGCTTTGGACTGTTCTTCTCAGGCGCCGGTGACCAACTCTTGCTCAGTACGTCGGGCGCTGGGCAGCCGCTCTCTAATTTCGACGCCGCGGATTTGGCGAAACGCCTACAGCGGGTCTTGGGGGCGATGACCGCCGATCCGGGGCGGCGTTTGTCCTCGATCGATCTGCTCGATGGGGGTGAGCGCGCCGACCTGAATGGTTGGGGCAACCAAGCGATGTTGACCCTGCCCACGCCGCCGGCGGTGTCGGTTCCGGCGTTGCTGGCCGCGCAGGTGGCCAGCGCCCCGGAGGCGGTGGCACTGACTTGCGGAGAGCGTTCCTGGACCTATCTCGAGCTTGATGAGGCGTCCAACCGGTTGGCCCACCTGTTGGCCGCTGCGGGGGCGGGCCCGGGTGAGCGTGTGGCACTGCTCTTTTCGCGGTGCGCCGAGGCAATCGTGGCGATGGTCGCGGTGGTGAAAACCGGGGCGGCATATGTGCCCATCGATCCGGCACACCCGGCGTCGCGCATCGAGTTCATGCTCACCGATGCGGCGCCGATGGCTGCTATCACGACGGCCGGGCTGCTTGAGCGGCTCGACGGGTTCGACCTGCTGGTCATCGACGTCGACGACCCCCGCATCGATGGCTACCCGTCCACGGACTTATCGGTACCGGCACCCGATGACATCGCCTACATGATCTATACGTCGGGCACCACCGGTGTCCCCAAGGGCGTGGCCATCAGCCACTACAACGTCACACAGCTCATGGGGTCTCTGGGCCCGGATTTGGCTGCGCCGGGGCAGGTGTGGTCCCAGTGGCACTCCTATAGCTTCGACATCTCTGGCTGGGAGATTTTCGGTGCCCTCCTACACGGTGGGCGCCTGGTGGTGGTATCCGAGTTGGTAGCCAGTTCACCGGAAGCGTTCCATTCCTTGCTTGTCGCCGAAAACGTGAGTGTTTTGTGCCAGACCCCTTCGGCCGCGGGGATGCTATCGCCCGACGGTTTGGACTCGGTGACCCTCCTAGTGGGCGGCGAGGCCTGCCCGACCGACCTTGTCGATCGGTGGGCTACAGCAAACGTGATGATCAACGAGTACGGCCCGACCGAGACGACGATGTGGGTGGCCCTTAGTGCGCCGCTGACAGCGGAGTCAAGTGTGGTGCCGATCAGCCCGCCGGTGCCGGGGGCAGCATTCTTTGTGCTGAACGGCTGGTTGCAACCGGTGCCCGCCGGTGTGGTTGGCGAGTTGTATGTGGCGGGTCCGCAACTGGCGTGCGGGTATGTGCGCCGGGCGGGGTTGACCGCATCGCGGTTTGTCGCCTGCCCATTTGGGGGCCCCGACGCGCGGATGTATCGCACCGGAGATCTGGTGTGTTGGAACACTGACGGGCAACTGCACTATCTGGGGCGCACGGACGAGCAGGTGAAGATCCGCGGGCATCGCATCGAGCTCGGCGAAGTTCAGGCGGCTATCGCCGGGCTGGACGGCGTGGAGCAGACGGTGGTGATCGCGCGCGAGGACCGCCCCGGGGACAAGCGCCTGGTGGGCTATGTCACAGGAACCGCGGACCCAGCCGGGATACGCAGCGCGCTGGCCGAGCGGCTCCCGGGCTACATGGTTCCGTCCGCCGTGGTGGCGTTGGGTGCGTTGCCATTGACGGTCAACGGCAAACTCGATAAGCGCGCCCTGCCGGCACCGGAGTATCAGGATGTCGATCGTTACCGCGCGCCGGCCACACTCACGGAGGAGATCCTCGCCGGCATCTACGCCGAAGTGTTGGGCGTGGAGCGGGTCGGAATCGATGACTCGTTCTTCGATCTGGGTGGGGATTCGCTGTTGGCGATGCGGGTGATCGCCGCGGTCAATACCAATCTGGATGCAGGACTTGCGGTGCGGTCCTTGTTCGAGGCGCCATCGATTGCTGAGTTGGCGCCCCGCATCGGTGGAGATGCGGGCCGGCTCGAGCCATTGGTGCCGTTGGATCGGCCCGCAATAGTGCCGTTGTCGTTTGCCCAGAACCGGTTGTGGTTCCTTGACCAATTGCAGGGTCCGTCATCCGTCTACAACATGCCGGTGGCGTTGCGGCTGCGCGGGTTGGTTGATGAGGACGCATTAGGTGCGGCGCTGGCCGATGTGGTGGGACGCCATGAGAGCCTGCGCACGCTGTTCGCGGCGGCCGAAGGAATCCCTCAGCAGGTGATAGTGCCGCTCGAGCGGGCAGACTTCGGCTGGCAGATCGTTGATGCCACCGACTGGTCCGCTAGCCGGCTAGAGCAGGCCATCGACACTGTGGCCCGCTACACCTTTGACCTGGCGTCCGAGATCCCTTTGCAAGCAAGGCTTTTCCGCGTCACCGACGAGGAACATGTGCTGGTCGCGGTAGTGCACCACATCGCGGCCGACGGCTGGTCGATCACCCCGCTGTTGCGCGATCTGAGCGTGGCCTATGTCAGCCGGTGCGCAGGGCAAGCCCCCGGCTGGGCCGCACTGCCAGTGCAATATGTCGATTACACGCTGTGGCAGCGGGCGCAGTTCGGTGATTTGGAAGACAGCGACAGCCCCATCGCCGCGCAGCTCGCCTACTGGCAGGATGCACTGGCCGGGATGCCGGAATATCTGCAGCTGCCGACCGATCGACCCTACCCGCCGGTCGCCGATGAGCGCGGCGCCAGTGTGGAGGTGAACTGGCCGGCGGAGCTGCAGCAACGTCTTGCCCGGGTGGCCCGCCGGCACAACGCGACCTGTTTCATGGTGATGCAGGCCGCCTTGGCGGTGCTGTTATCCAAGATTAGCGCCAGCAGCGAGGTGGCCGTGGGCTTCCCGATCGCCGGGCGCAGCGAGACGGCACTTGATGGCCTGGTGGGTTGCTTTGTCAACACCCTGGTGCTGCGGGTCGAAGTGGAGGGTGATCCCACGCGTCGGCGAGCTGTTGGCCCAGGTGCGACGGCGCAGCCTGGCCGCCTACGAGCACCAAGACGCGCCTTTTGAGGTGCTCGTTGATCGGCTCAACCCGACCCGAAGCCTGACGCATCACCCGTTGGTCCAGGTGTTGTTGGCTTGGCAGAACTTCCCCGGACAGATCGACGGCCCCGCCGGCGGCCTGGCCTTGGGTGATCTGCAAGTCACGCAGCTGCCGGTGGACACCCACACCGCCCGCATGGACCTGACGTTCTTCTTGGGCGAGCACTGGACTGACGCCGGCGAGCCCGCCGGAATCAGCGGAACAGTGGAATTTCGCACCGACGTGTTCGACGCGGAAAGTATCGAGACGCTGATCGAGCGGTTCGAGCGGGTATTGGTAGCGATGACCGACGACCCGGCGCGGCGGCTATCGTCGATAGGTCTCCTCGACGACGGTGAGAATGCCCGGCTGAGTGGTTGGGGCAACCTGGCGGTGTTAAACCAGCCTGCACCGCCGGCGGTTTCGATTCCGGCGTTGTTCGCCGAACAGGTGGCGCATACGCCCGAGGCGCTCGCGCTCACCTGTGGTGGACGGTCGTGGACCTATTGCGAGCTGGATCGGGCCGCAAACCGGTTGGCGCACCTGCTGGCAGAGCAAGGCGCGGGCCCCGGTGAATGTGTTGCGCTGCTCTTTTCCCGTTCGGCCGAGGCGATCGTGGCGATTCTGGCGGTGCTGAAAACCGGGGCGGCTTATGTCCCGATCGACCCGGCGCACCCGGCGGCGCGGATCGGGTTCATGCTCGCCGATGCGGCGCCGATCGCCGCGATTACGACCGCCGGGCTGGCCGACCGGCTGGACGGGCATGACCTGCTGGTGTTCGATGTCGAAGACCCGCGGATCGAGACGTATCCTGACACCGGTTTGCCGGCGCCCGCAGCCGGTGACATCGCCTACATGATCTACACCTCGGGCACCACCGGCGTCCCCAAGGGGGTAGCGGTCGCCCACCACAACGTCACCCAGCTGTTGGAGTCGCTGGATGCCGGCCTGCAGGTGTCCGGGGTGTGGTCGCAGTGGCACTCGTATGCCTTCGACGTCTCGGTGTGGGAGATCTTCGGTGCGTTGTTGCACGGCGGGCGGCTGGTAGTGGTGCCCGAGTCCGTGGCCCGCTCCCCGGAAGACTTCCACGCCTTGCTGGTCGGCGAGCAGGTCAGCGTGTTTAGCCAGACCCCTTCGGCGGTGGGGGTCTCTCGCCGCAGGGGTTGGAGTCGGCGGCGTTGGTCGTCGCCGGTGAGGCCTGCCCGGCCGAACTGGTGGACCGGTGGGCGCCCGGGCGGGTGATGATCAACGCCTACGGCCCGACCGAGGCGACGGTGTATGCGGCGATGAGTGCGCCGTTGACGGCGGGGTCCGGGGTGGTGCCGATCGGCTCGCCGGTGTCGGGGGCGGCGTTGTTTGTGCTGGACGACTGGTTGCGGCCGGTGCCGGCTGGTGTGGTCGGTGAACTGTATGTGGCCGGCGCCGGTGTTGCCGTCGGCTATGCGCGTCGGGGTCCGTTGACGGCGTCGCGGTTTGTGGCGTGCCCGTTCGGGGCGCGGGGGCGCCTGGGGAACGCATGTATCGCACCGGGGATCTGGTGTGTTGGGGCGCCGATGGGCAGCTGCGGTATCTGGGGCGCGCTGATGAGCAGGTCAAGATCCGCGGGTATCGCATCGAGCTCGGTGAAGTGCAGGCGGCGTTGGCCGGGCTGGACGGGGTCGAGCAGGCGGTGGTGATCGCCCGCGAGGACCGCCCCGGTGACAAGCGGCTGGTGGGATATGTGACCGGGACCGCCGACCCGGCCGAGGTCCGCGCGAGGCTGGCGGAGCGGCTGCCGACCTATATGGTGCCGGCCGCGGTGGTCGTGATCGACGCGCTGCCGCTGACGGTCAACGGCAAACTCGACAGGCGCGCCCTGCCGGCACCGGACTACCAGGATGGCGACCATTACCGCGCCCCGGCCACGCTCACCGAGGAGATCCTGGCCGGCATCTACGCGCAGGTCCTGGGGCTCGAGCGGGTCGGGGTCGACGACTCGTTCTTCGACCTCGGCGGGGATTCGCTGTCGGCGATGCGGGTGATCGCAGCGATCAACGCCGGCCTGGATGCCGGTCTTGCGGTGCGCACCTTGTTCGAGGCGCCCACGGTCGCCCAGTTGGCGCCCCGTATCGGCGGCGATGAGGGTGGCCTGGAGCCGTTGGTGGCGGTGTGAGCGGCCGGCGGTGGTGCCGTTGTCGTTTGCCCAGAACCGGTTGTGGTTTCTCGATCAGTTGCAGGGGCCGTCGCCGATCTACAACATGGCGGTGGCGTTGCGGCTGCGCGGGCGCCTTGATGCCGAGGCGTTGGGTGCGGCGCTGGCCGATGTGGTGGGCCGCCATGAAAGCCTGCGCACCCTGTTCCCGGCGGTTGACGGGATCCCCCAGCAGCTGGTGGTGCCGGTCGAGCGGGCCGACTTCGACTGGCAGATCATCGATGCCACCGGCTGGTCGGCAAGCCGGTGGACGAGGCCATCGAGACGGTGCTGCGTCACCCGTTTGATCTGGCGACCGAGATCCCTTTGCGGGCACGGCTTTTCCGTGTCGCTGACGACGAGCACGTGCTGGTGGCGGTGGTGCACCATATCGCCGCCGACGGCTTGTCGATCAACCCGCTGGTGGCCGATCTGGGGGTGGCCTATGCCAGCCGGTGTGCGGGGCAGGCCCCGGCTGGGCGCCGTTGCCGGTGCAGTATGTCGATTACACGCTGTGGCAGCGCGCAGCAGCTAGGTGATCTCGACGACAGCGACAGCCGCATCGCCGCGCAGCTGGCCTATTGGGAGGAGGCTCTGGCCGGGATGCCGGAGCGCCTGCAGCTGCCCACCGATCGGCCCTATCCGCCGGTTGCCGATTACCGCGGCGCAAGCGTGGCCGTGGACTGGCCGGCGGAGCTGCAGCAGCGGGTTGCTCGGGTGGCTCGTGAGCACAACGCGACCAGTTTCATGGTGGTGCAGGCCGCCCTGGCGGTGCTGCTGGCCAAGCTCAGCGCCGAGCTGCCGATGTGGCGGTGGGGTTCCCGATCGCCGGGCGGCGCGATCCCGCGCTGGATGAGCTGGTGGGTTTTTTCGTCAACACCTTGGTGCTGCGGGTCGATCTGGCCGGGGATCCCACCGTCGCCGAGTTGCTGGCCCAGGTGCGACGCCGCAGCCTGGCCGCCTACGAGCACCAGGATGTGCCGTTTGAGGTGCTGGTGGAGCGGCTCAACCCGACCCGCAGCCTGACCCATCACCCGCTGGTCCAGGTGATGTTGGCCTGGCAGAACTTCGCCGGGCAGGACAACGGCCCCGCAGCCGGGTTGGCCTTGGGTGATCTGCGAGGTCACGCCGCTGCCGGTGGACACCCACACTGCCCGCATGGACCTGACGTTTTCGCTTGGGCGAACGCTGGACCGAGGCCGGTGAGCCCGCCGGGATCGGCGGAACGGTGGAATTCCGCACCGATGTGTTCGACGCGGCCAGCATCGAGGCGCTGATCGAGCGGTTGCAGCGGGTGTTGGTGGCGATGACCGCCGACCCGGCACGGCGGTTGTCGTCGATGGATCTGCTCGATGCCGGCTGAGCATGCCCGGCTGGATGGGTGGGGTAATCGGGCGGTGTTGACCCGGCCCGCGCCGCCGGCGGTGTCGATTCCGGTGTTGTTCGCCGCGCAGGTGGCCCGCGCCCCGGAGGCGGTGGCGATGACCTTCGAGGGCGCGTTCGTGGACCTACCGCGAGCTCGATGAGGCGGCTAATCGGTTGGCGCACCTGCTGGCCGGCCAGGGGGTGGGCCCGGGGGAGTGGGTGGCGCTGCTGTTGCCGCGTTCGGCCGAGGCGATCGTGGCGATGCTGGCGGTGCTCAAGACCGGGGCGGCGTATCTGCCGATCGACCCGGCGCTCCCGGCGGCGCGGATGGAGTTCATGCTCGCCGATGCCGCGCCGATCGCGGCGATCACCACCGCGGACTTGCGGTCGCGGCTGGACGGGCACGACCTGGTGGTCATCGATGTCGATGACTCTCGCATCTGGACGCTCAGCCCAGCACGGCGCTGCCGGCGCCGGCGCCCGACGACATCGCCTACCTGATCTACACCTCGGGCACCACCGGTGTGCCCAAGGGGGTGGCGGTCACCCACCGCAACGTGACCCGGCTGCTGGAGTCGTTGGATGCCGACCGTGCCGGCGCGCGGAGGTGTGGACGCAGTGTCATTCCTTGGCGTTCGACTTCTCGGTGTGGGAGATCTGGGGTGCGCTGCTGCGTGGTGGGCGGCTGGTGGTGGTGCCCGAGTCGGTGGCGCGCTCGCCGGAAGACTTCCACGCGCTTGCTGGTCGCCGAACAGGTCAGCGTGTTGACCCAGACCCCGTCGGCGTTTTATGCGCTGCAAACCGCTGACGCGCTCTCACCGGAGCGGGGAGATCAGCTCAAGCTTGAGGCGTGGTGTTCGGCGGTGAGGCGCTGGACCCCAGCGTCTTGGGGCGTGGCTGCGATAACCATCCGGGGTGCCGCGGCTGATCAACATGTACGGCACCACCGAGACGACGGTGCATGCCTCGTGTCCGGGAGATCGTCGACGCCGATGTCGACAGCGCGGTCAGCCCGATCGGGGTGCCGTTGGCCCATCTGGGCTTTTTTGTGCTGGACGGGTGGTTGCGGCCGGTGCCGGCCGGGGTGGTCGGGGAGTTGTATGTGGCCGGCGCCGGGTTGGGGTCTGGGTATGTGGGCCGGGCGGGGTTGACCGGGTCGCGGTTTGTGGCGTGTCCGTTCGGCGGCGCCGGGGCGCGGATGTATCGCACCGGGGATCTGGTGTGGTGGGGCGCCGATGGGCAGCTGCGGTATCTGGGGCGCGCTGATGAGCAGGTCAAGATCCGCGGGTATCGCATCGAGCTCGGCGAAGTCCAGGCGGCGCTGGCCGGGCTGGACGGGGTGCGAGCAGGCGGTGGTGATCGCCCGCGAGGACCGCCCCGGCGACAAGCGCCTGGTGGGCTATGTGACCGGGACGGCGGATCCGGCCGAGGTCCGCGCGGAGCTGGCCGAGCGGCTGCCGGCCTACATGGTGCCGGCGGCGGTGGTGGTGCTCGACGCGCTGCCGTTGACGGTCAACGGCAAACTCGACACCCGCGCCCTGCCGGCACCGGAGTACCAGGACGTCGATCATTACCGCGCCCCGGCCAGCCCCATCGAGGAGATCCTGGCCGGCATCTACGCCCAGGTGCTGGGGCTCGAGCGGGTCGGGGTCGACGACTCGTTCTTCGACCTGGGTGGGGACTCGCTGTCGGCGATGCGGGTGATCGCCGCGATCAACACCGGCCTGGATGCCGGCCTTGTCGGTGCGCGCCTTGTTCGAGGCGCCCACGGTTGCCCAGTTGGCGCCCCGCATCGGTGAGGAGGCGGGTCGGCTGGAGCCGTTGGTGGCGGTGGAGCGGCCCGCGGTGGTGCCGTTGTCGTTCGCCCAGAACCGGTTGTGGTTCATCGACCAGTTGCAGGGGCCCTCCCCGGTATACAACATGGCGGCGGCGTTGCGGTTGGGCGGGCGCCTTGATGCCGAGGCGTTGGGTGCGGCGCTGGCCGATGTGGTGGGCCGCCACGAGAGCCTGCGCACGCTGTTCCCGGCGCTCGAGGGGATACCCCAGCAGCTGGTGATGCCCGTCGAGCAGGCCGACTTCGGCTGGGATGTCGTCGATGCCACCGGCTGGCCGGACGGCCGGCTGGACGAGGCCATCGACGACCGCGGCGCGTCACCCGTTTGACCTGGCCGCCGAGATCCCGTTGCGGGCAAGGCTTTTCCGCGTCGCCGACGACGAGCACGTGCTGGTGGCGGTGGTGCACCATATCGCCGCCGACGGCTGGTCGATCGCCCCGCTGGTGCGGGATCTGGGGGTGGCCTATGCCAGCCGGTGCGCGGGGCAGGCCCCGAGCTGGGCGCCGTTGCCGGTGCAGTACGTCGATTACACGCTGTGGCAGCGCGCGCAGCTCGGTGATCTCGACGACAGCGACAGCCGCATCGCCGCGCAGCTGGCCTACTGGGAGCAGGCCCTGGCCGGGATGCCCGAGCGGCTGCAGCTGCCCACCGATCGGCCCTATCCGCCGGTGGCCGATCAGCGCGGCGCCAGAGTGGCGGTGGAGTGGCCGGCCGAGCTGCAGCAGCAGGTTGCGCGGGTGGCCCGTGAGCACAACGCGACCAGCTTCATGGTGGTGCAGGCCGCCTTGGCGGTGCTGCTGTCCAAGCTCAGCGCCAGCACCGATGTGGCGGTGGGGTTCCCGATCGCCGGGCGCCGCGACCCCGCGCTCGATGAGCTGGTCGGGTTCTTCGTCAACACCTTGGTGCTGCGGGTCGATCTGGCCGGCGATCCCACCGTCGCCGAGCTGCTGGCCCAGGTGCGCGCAGCGCAGCCTGGCCGCCTACGAGCACCAGGACGTGCCCTTTGAGGTGCTGGTGGAGCGGCTCAACCCCGACCCGAAGCGCTGACCCATCACCCGCTGGTCCAGGTGATGTTGGCCTGGCAGAACTTCCCGGCAGACGACGACCCCGCCGAGCTGGGCTTGGGTGATCTGCAGGTCACGCCGTTGCCGGTGGACACCCACACCGCCCGCATGGATCTGACGTTCTCCCTGGCCGAACGTTGGACCGAGGCCGGTGAGCCCGCCGGGATCGGCGGGACGGTGGAGTTTCGCACCGATGTGTTCGACGCGGACAGCATCGAGGCGCTGATCGAGCGGTTGCGAGCGGGTGTTGGTGGCGATGACCGCCGACCCGACACGGCGGTTGTCGTCGGTGGATCTGCTCGACGAGGCTGAGCACGCCCGGCTGGATGAGCTGGGGTAACCGGGCGGTGTTGACCCAGCCCGCGACCGCCGGCGGTGTCGATTCCGGCGTTGTTCGCCGCGCAGGTGGCGCGCACCCCGGAGGCGGTGGCGCTGACCTTCGAGGGCCGCTCGCTGACCTACCGGGAGCTCGACGAGGCCGCCAACCGGTTGGCGCACCTGCTGGCCGGCCAGGGCGTGGGCCCGGGAGCGTGTGTGGCGCTGCTGTTGTCGCGGTCGGCCGAGGCGATCGTGGCGATGTTGGCGGTGCTCAAGACCGGGGCGGCCTATCTGCCGATCGATCCGGCGCTGCCGGCGGCGCGGATCGGGTTCATGCTCGCGCGACGCCGCGCCGATCGCCGCGATCACCACCGCGGATCTGGCCGACGCGGCTCGACGGCATGAGTGTGATCTGCTGGTCATCGATGTCGACGACCCCGCTGTCGACGCCCAACCCAGCACCGCGCTGCCGGCGCCGGCCCCCGACGACATCGCCTACCTGATCTACACCTCGGGCACCACCGGTGTGCCCAAGGGCGTGGCGGTCACCCACCACAACGTCACCCAGCTGTTGGCGTCACTGGATGCACGGCCTGCCGGCGGCGGGCGGTGTGGGCGCAGTGGCATTCGTTGGCCTTCGACGTCTCGGTGTGGGAGATCTTCGGTGCGCTGCTGCACGGTGGGCGGCTGGTGGTGGTGCCCGAGGCGGTGGCGCGCTCGCCGGAGGACTTCCACGCCCTGCTGGTCGCCGAACAGGTCACGTGTTGAGCCAGACCCCGTCGGCGGTGGCGGCGTTGTCGCCGGAGGGTTTGGAGTCGGTGGCGCTGGTGGTGGCCGGCGAGGCCTGCCCGGCCGAGGTGGTGGACCGGTGGGCGCCCGGGCGGGTGATGATCAACGCCTACGGCCCGACCGAGACCACGGTGTGTGCGGCGATCAGTGCGCCGCTGACAGGCGGGGTCGGGGGTGGCGCCGATCGGTTCGCCGGTGCCGGGGCGGCGTTGTTCGTGCTGGACGGGTGGTTGCGGCCGGTGCCGGCCGGTGTGGTCGGCGAGTTGTATGTGGCCGGTCGCGGGGTTGGCGTCGGGGTATCTGGGCCGGGCCGGGTTGACCGGCGTCGCGGTTTGTGGCGTGCCCGTTCGGCGGGCCGGGCGGCGCGGATGTATCGCACCGGGGATCTGGTGTGGTGGGGTGCCGATGGGCAGCTGCAGTATCTGGGGCGTGCCGATGAGCAGGTCAAGATCCGCGGCTATCGCATCGAACTCGGCGAAGTCCAGGCGGCGCTGGCCGGGCTGGACGGGGTGCGAGCAGGCGGTGGTGATCGCCCGCGAGGACCGCCCCGGCGACAAGCGCCTGGTCGGCTATGTCACCGGGACCGCGGACCCGGCCGAGGCGCGTAGCGCGCTGGCCGAGCGGCTGCCGGCCTACATGGTGCCGGCCGCGGTGGTGGTGCTGGAGGCGCTGCCGCTGACGGCCAACGGCAAGCTCGACACCCGCGCCCTGCCGGCACCGGAATATCAGGACGTCGACCGGTACCGCGCCCCGGGCAACGCGGTCGAGGAGATCCTGGCCGGCATCTACGCCCAGGTGCTCGGGCTGGAGCGGGTCGGGGTCGACGACTCGTTCTTCGAGCTGGGTGGCGACAGCATTTTGTCGATGCAGGTGGTGGCCCGGGCCCGGGCGGCCGGTCTGACGTGTCAGGCCGCGCGACATCTTCGTCGAGCAGACCGTGGCCCGGCTGGCCCGGGTGGCCGGCGTCGCCGACGGCGAGGCCGGCGTCGATCGACGAGGGCATCGGGCCGGTGGTGGCCACCCCGATCATGCGCTGGCTGCAAAGCGTGGACGGCCCGGTCGATCAGTTCAACCAGACGGTGGTGGTGCAGGCCCCCGCCGGGGTCGACCGAGGCCGACGTGGTGGTGGTGCTGCAGGCCCTGCTGGATCGGCATGCCATGCTGCGGCTGCGCGTCGACGACGACGGCGCCGGTGGGTGGTCGCTGACGGTGCCCGAGGCGGGATCGGTGGACGCGGGCGGCTGCCTGCAGTCGGTGGACGTGTTGTCCGATGAGGCGCTGGTGGCGGCGCGGTCGCGGCTGAACCCGGCCGCCGGGGTGATGCTCAGCGCGCTGTGGGTGGCCGACACCGGCCAGTTGGTGTTGATCATTCACCATCTGGCCGTCGACGGGGTGTCGTGGCGAATCCTGTTGGAGGACCTCAACATCGCCTGGGCCCAGCATCGCAGCGGGCAGCCGGTGGCGCTGCCGGCGGGCGGGACGTCGTTTGCCCGGTGGGCGGCGCTGCTGGCCGAGTACGCCCACACCCGGAGGTGGTGGACCAGGCCGACGCCTGGCGGCAGGTGGCGGCGGCGCCCGCCGCGCTGCCGGCGGTGCAGCCCGGCGGTGGACACGTTCGCCACGGCCGGGCAGCTGTCGGTGTCGCTGGATGCCGAGACCACCCGGATGCTGCTCGGTGAGGTGCCGGCGGCGTTCCATGCCGGGATGCAGGACATCCTGTTGATCGCGTTCGGGTTGGCGCTGGCGGAATTCCTGGGCATCGGCGGCGGCGCCGATCGGCATCGACGTCGAGGGCCACGGGCGCCACGAGGAAGCTGGCCGCCGATGTGGACCTGTCGCGCACGGTGGGCTGGTTCACCACCAAGTACCCGGTGTCCTTGGCGGTCGGTGGGCTGGCCTGGGCGCAGGTGATCGCCGGCGAGGCGGCGCTGGGGGCGGTGATCAAGGACGCCAAAGAGCAGCTGCGCGCCCTGCCCGACGGTCTGACCTACGGGCTGCTGCGCTACCTGAACCCCGATGTCGACCTGGCCGGGTCCGACCCGCCGATCGGGTTCAACTATCTGGGCCGGCTGGGCGCGGCGGCGGCCGAGCTTTCCGATGATCTGTGGCGGATCAGCCGAGGACGGCTTGTCGTTGACCGGCGCGGCCGCGGCGATGCCGATGCCGCTGACGCACACCGTGGAGCTCAACGCCGGCACCATCGACACCGACACCGGCCCGCAGCTGCACGCCAACTGGACGTGGGCGCCCTCGGCGCTCGATCACGCAGCAGGTCGACCGGCTGAGCCGGTTGTGGT
This sequence comes from uncultured Actinomycetota bacterium, assembly GCA_963820045.1. Lineage (GTDB taxonomy): Bacteria > Actinomycetota > Actinomycetes > Mycobacteriales > Mycobacteriaceae > Mycobacterium. The sequence goes on along the minus strand of CAWFYN010000002.1, from coordinate 55,468 downwards.
TTGAGGCCCTGGCCGGCATCTGCGCGCATGTGCGCGCCGGTGGGGGCGGGCTTGACGCCGTCGGATATCGCGCCGGCCCGGCTGAGCCAGCAGCAGATCGACGAGCTGCAGCAGCAATACGAGATCGCCGACGTGTTGCCGCTGACCCCGCTGCAGCAGGGGCTGCTGTTCCACGCCAGCACCGCGCAGGCCGACGGCGACGATGTGTATGCGGTGCAGCTGGATATCACCTGACCGGTGCCCTCGACCCGCACCGGCTGCGCGATGCGGTGCACACGGTGGTCGACCCGGCATCCGCAACCTGGCGGCCCGATTCTGCGAGCAGTTCGACGAGCCGGTGCAGATCATCCCGGCCGATCCCGTGGCGCCGTGGCGGTACGTCGAGCTGGACGACGACGTTGCGACGTCGACGAGCAGATCCAGCAGGTGTGCGCCGCCGAACGCGCCGCGGTGTGCGACCTGGCCGACCAGCCGGCCTTTCGGGTGGCGTTGATCCGCACCGCAGCAGATCGGCACCGGTTTGTGCTGACCAATCACCACATCGTGCTCGATGGCTGGTCGCTGCCGATCCTGCTGGGCGAGATCTTCGCCGGCTATTACGGGCAGCGGCTGCCCGCGGCCGCGCCGTATCGCAGCTTTGTCACCTGGCTGGCCGATCGGGACCTGGAGCTGCCGCCCACGCGGCCTGGCGTGAGGTGTTGGCCGGTTTTGACACCCCCACCCTGGTCGGCCCGCCGGGCCGGTTGGGGCTGGGGCGGCGAGGCGTTGCGTCGTTTCGGGTGTCCGGAGCAGACCACGCGGGCGCTTGGCGAGCTGGCGCGCTCGCAGCCACACCACCGTCAACACCGTGCTGCAGGGCGCCTTCGCGCAGCTGCTGTGCTGGCTGACCGGCCAGCATGATGTCGCCTTCGGCACCGCGGTCTCGGGGCGGCCGGCCGAGGTGGCCGGCGCGGAATCGATGGTGGGCCTGTTGATCAACACGGTGCCGGTGCGGGCGACCATCACCGCGGCGACCACCACCGCCGACCTGCTCGACCAGCTGCAACGCGCCCACAACGACACCCTCGAGCACCAGCACCTGGCGCTCAGCGAGATCCACCGCATCACCGGCCACGACCAGACTGTTCGACACCCTGTTCGTGTACGAGAACTACCCGATCGACACCGCCGCGTTGGCGGGCGACCACGAGTTGGCCATCACCGAGTTCACCGGCCGCGAATCCAACCACTACCCGCTGACGGTGCAGGCCCAGCCGGGCCGCGAACTGGGCCTTCGCGTCGAATACGACACCGACGTGTTCGACGCGGCCAGCATCGAGGCGCTGATCGAGCGGTTGCGAGCGGGTGTTGGTGGCGATGACCGCCGACCCGACCCGGCGGCTGTCGTCGATGGATGTGCTCGATGAGGCTGAGCATGCCCGGCTGGATGAGGTGGGGTAACCGGGCGGTGTTGACTCGGCCGGCGGCTGCCGGCGGTGTCGATTCCGGTGTTGTTCGCCGCGCAGGTGGCCCGCACCCCGGAGGCGGTGGCGCTCAGCTGCGAGGCGCGCTCGTTGACCTATCGCGAGCTCGATGAGGCGGCGAACCGGTTGGCGCATCTGCTGGCCGGCCACGGGGCGGGCCCGGGACAGTGTGTGGCGCTGCTGTTGCCGCGTTCGGCCGAGGCGATCGTGGCGATTTTGGCGGTGCTCAAGACCGGGGCGGCCTATCTGCCGATCGACCCGGCGCTCCCGACGCGCGGATCGAGTTCATGCTCGCCGACGCCGCGCCGATCGCCGCGCTCACCACCGCGGATCTGCGGTCGCGGCTGGACGGGTATGACGTCTGCGGTCATCGATATCGACGACCCCGCAGTCGACAGCCAACCCGAGCACAGCGCTGCCGGCGCCGGCCCCAGACGACATCGCCTACCTCATCTACACCTCGGGCACCACCGGGGGCCCCAAGGGGGTGGCGGTCACCCACCGCAACGTGACCCAGCTGCTGGAGGTCGCTGGAGGCCGAGGTGCCTGCGGCGGGGGTGTGGTCGCAGTGTCATTCGTTGGCGTTCGACTTCTCGGTGTGGGAGATCTTCGGTGCGCTGCTGCAGCGGGGGCCGGCTGGTGGTGGTGCCCGATGCGGTGGCGCGCTCGCCGGAAGACTTGCACGCCGTGCTGGTCGGCGAACAGGTCAGTGTGTTGAGCCAGACCCCGTCGGCGTTTTATGCGCTGCAAGCCGTTGACGGGTTGGCCCCCGAGCGAGGTGATCAGCTCAAGTTGGAGACGGTGGTGTTCGGCGGGGAGGCCTTGGAGCCGCAGCGCCTTCGGGGGTGGCTGGGTCACCATCGGGGACTGCCGCGGTTGGTCAACATGTATGGCATCACCGAGACCACGGTGCATGCCTCGGTGCGCGAGATCGTCGCCGCCGATGTCGACAACGCGGTCAGCCCGATCGGGGTGCCGTTGGCGCACCTGGGCTTTTTCGTGCTGGATGGCTGGTTGCGCGCGGTGCCGGCCGGGGTGGTCGGGGAGTTGTATGTGGCCGGTGCGGGGCTGGGCTACGGGTATGTGGGCCGGGCGGGGTTGACGGCGTCGCGGTTTGTGGCGTGCCCGTTCGGCGGTGCCGGAGCGCGGATGTATCGCACCGGGGATCTGGTGTCCTGGGGTGCCGATGGGCAGCTGCGGTATGTGGGGCGCGCCGATGAGCAGGTCAAGATCCGCGGGTATCGCATCGAACTCGGCGAAGTCCAGGCGGCGCTAGGCCGGTCGACGGGGTGGAGCAGGCGGTGGTGATCGCCCGCGAGGACCGCCCCGGCGACAAGCGCCTGGTGGGTTATGTCACCGGCACCGCCGACCCGGCCGAGGTCCGCGCCGAGCTGGGCGAGCGGCTGCCGGCCTACATGGTGCCGGCCGCGGTGGTGGTGCTGGAGGCGTTGCCGTTGACCGTCAACGGCAAACTCGACACCCGCGCCCTGCCGGCACCGGAATACCACGACGCCGACCGTTACCGCGCCCCGGCCAGCGCCATCGAGGAGATCCTGGCCGGCATCTACGCCCAGGTCCTCGGGCTCGAGCGGGTCGGGGTCGATGACTCGTTCTTCGAGCTGGGCGGGGACAGCATTTTGTCGATGCAGGTGGTGGCCCGGGCGCGGGCCGCCGGTCTGGTGTGCCGGCCGCGCGACATTTTCGTCGAGCAGACGGTGGCCGGTTTGGCCCGGGTGACCCGGTTGGCCGATGAGCAGGCGGGGCCGGTCGATGAGGGTATCGGGCCGGTGGTGGCCACCCCGATCATGCGCTGGCTGGAATGCATGGAGGGGCCGATCGATCAGTTCAACCAGACCGTGGTGGTGCAGGCCCCGGCGGGGGTGAGCGAGGCCGATGTGGTGGCGGTGGTGCAGGCGCTGCTGGATCGCCACGCCATGTTGCGGTGCCGTGTCGACGACGACGGCGTCGGGGGATGGTCGCTGAAGGTGCCCGAAGTCGGGGCGGTGGACGCGCGCGGCGTGTGTGCACGCTGTCGAGGTGTTGTCCGAGGCGGCGTTGGTTGGGGCGCGGTCGCGGTTGAACCCGGCCGCCGGGAGTGATGCTCAGCGCGCTGTGGGCGGCCGGCACCGGCCAGTTGGCGCTGATCGTTCACCATCTGGCCGTTGACGGGGTGTCGTGGCGAATCCTGTTGGAGGACTTGAACATTGCGTGGGCCCAGCACCACAGCGGGCAGCCGGTCGCCCTGCCGCCGGGCGGGACGTCGTTTGCGCGGTGGTCGGCGCTGTTGGCCGAGCATGCCCGCGATCCGCAGGTGGTGGCTCAGGCTGGGGTGTGGCAGCAGGTGGCGGCGACGCCGGCCGCCCTGCCGGCGGTGCAGCCCGCGGTGGACACGTTCGCCAGCGCCGGGCACTTGTCGGTGGAGCTCGATGTCGAGACCACCCGGATGCTGCTCGGTGAGGTGCCCGCGGCGTTTCACGCTGGGGTGCACGACATCTTGTTGATCGCCTTCGGGTTGGCGTGCGCGGAGTTCCTGGGTACCGGTGGCGCGCCGGTCGGCATCGACGTGGAGGGCCACGGGCGCGTCGAGGAGCTGGCCGCCGATGTGGACCTGACCCGCACGGTGGGCTGGTTCACCACCTTGTATCCGGCGGCGCTGCGCGTCGGTGGATTGGACTGGGCGCAGGTGGTCGCCGGTGGGGCCGGGTTAGGGGCGCTGGTCAAGGACGCCAAGGAGCAACTGCGCGCCCTGCCGGATCCGTTGACCTACGGCCTGCTGCGGTATCTGAACCCCGAGGTGGAACTGGCCGAGTCGGATCCGCGGATCGGGTTCAACTATCTGGGCCGACTGGGCGCGGCCGTCGGCTGAGCTCTCCGACGATGTGTGGCGCCTCAGCCCTGAGGGCATGGCGGCCACCGGCGTCACCGCGGCTTTGCCCATCCCGTTGGCGCATACGTTGGAACTCAACGCCAGCGCTCTCGACACCGACACCGGTCCGCGGTTGCAGGCCAATTGGAGTGGGCGCCCTCAGCGCTGGCTCACGCGCAGGTGGATCGGTTGAGCCGGTTGTGGTTTGAGGCCCTTGGCGGGGATCTGCGCCCATGTTCGCGCCGGTGGCGGCGGGCTGACCCCCTCGGATATCGCACCCGCCCGGTTGTCCCAGTCAGCAGCTCGACGAGTTGTGCGGCCAATACGAGGTCGCTGATGTGTTGCCGCTGACCCCGCTGCAGCAGGGGCTGCTGTTCCACGCCAGCAACCACGCAGACGCACGGTCCGGGTGGCGATGTGTATGCGGTGCAGCTGGATATCACCATCGACCGGCCCGCTCGACCCGCACCGGTTGCGCGAGGCGGTGCAGACCGTGGTGACCCGCCACCCGCACCTGGCGGCCCGGTTCTGCGAGCAGTTCGACGAGCCGGTGCAGGTCATCCCGGCCGATCCGGTGATGCCTTGGCAGTACATCGAGTTGGACGCCAGCGGTGCGGACGTCGACGAGCAGGTCCGAGCGTGTGTGCGCCGACGAGCGCGCAGCGGTGTGCGATCTGGCCGACCAGCCGGCTTTTCGGGCGGCGTTGATCCGCACCGCAGCCGATCGGCACCGGTTCGTGCTGACCAATCACCACATCGTGCTCGATGGCTGGTCGACTGCCGATCCTGCTGGGGGAGATCTTCGCCGGCTATTACGGCCAGCGGCTGCCCACGGCCGCGCCGTACCGCAGGTTTGTCACGCTGGCTGGCCGAGCGCGACCTCGAGGCCGCCCGCACGGCCTGGGGTGAGGTGTTGGCCGGATTCGACACCCCCACCCTGGTACGTCCGCCGACGCTGGTGGAGCTGGGGCCGCGCGGCGTGGAGTCGTTCTCGGTGCCCGAGGACACCACCCGCGCACTGACCGAGCTGGCCCGCTCGTGTCACACCACGGTGAACATCGTGCTGCAGGCCGCCTTCGCGCAGCTGCTGATGCTGGTTGACCGGCCGCCAGGATGTGGTGTTTGGCACCGCAGTCTCGGGCAGGCCGACCGAGCTGGCCGGTGCGGACTCGATGGTGGGGCTGATGATCAACACCGTGCCGGTGCGCGCAACCATCACCGCGGCCACCACCATCGAAGACCTGCTCGATCAACTGCAAAGCGCCCACAACCGCACCCTGGACCACCAGCACCTGGCGCTTCCCGAGATCCACCGCGTCACCGGCCACGACCAGCTGTTCGACACGCTGTTCGTGTATGAGAACTATCCGGTCGATACCGCCGCGTTGGCGCGGCGACCACGAGTTGGCCGTCACCGAATTCTCTGCGCGGGAGATGAATCACTATCCATTGTCGGTGCAGGTGCAGCCGGGTGACGAGTTGAAGTTGCGGGTGGAATTTGATGCCGGTGTATTCGATGCGGCTGGTGTTGGGGCGCTGGTCCGTCGGTTCAAGCGGGTGTTGCTGGCGATGACGGCGGATTCGGGGGAGCGGTCATGACGATCAATGCGTCGCGGCGGTTGTTGTCGTTCGATTTGCTCGAAGAGGACGAGCACGACGATTTGGATGGGTGGGGTAATCGGGCGGCGCTGACGGAGCTCGCGCCTGCGGCGGTGTCGATTCCGGAGTTGTTTGCCGCGCAGGTAGCCCGCACGCCCGATGCGCTGGCGGTGACTTTCGACGACCGCTCGATGACGTATCGGGAGCTCGATGAGGCGGCCAACCGGTTGGCGCACCTGCTGATCGCCCACGGTGCGGGCCCGGGGCGGTTCGTGGCGTTGTTGTTCTCGCGCTCCGCCGAGGCGATCATGGCGATGTTGGCGGTGCTCAAGACCGGGTCGGCCTATGTGCCGATCGACCCGGCGTTGCCGACGGCACGGATCGGGTTCATGCTCGCCGATGCCGCGCCGGTCGCGGCGGTCACCACCGCCGCGTTGGCCGATCGGCTGGACGGCCATGACTTGACGGTCGTCGATGTCGACGACCCCCCCTGGCGGGCTATCCCAGTACGGCGTTGCCGGCACCGGCCGCCGAGGACATCGCGTATCTGATCTACACCTCGGGCACCACCGGCGTGCCCAAGGGAGTCGCCGTCGCTCACCGAAACGCGATCCAGTTGCTGTCTTCAGAGAATGGCCGGGTGCCGACGGGGCCGGAAGAAGTGTGGTCGCAGTGGCACTCCTACGCCTTCGACGTCTCGGTGTGGGAGATCTTCGGGGCGCTGTTACATGGTGGGCGGCTGGTGGTGGTGCCCGAAGAGGTGGCCAGCTCGCCGGCGGATTTCCATGCCCTGCTGGTGGCCGAACGGGTCAGTGTTCTGGGTCAGACGCCGTCGGCGGTGGGGGTTTTGCCGCCGGAGGGGTTGGAGTCGACGGCGTTGGTCGTCGCCGGTGAAGCTTGTCCGGCTGCACTGGTGGATCGGTGGGCGCCGGGACGCGTGATGATCAACGCTTACGGCCCGACCGAGGCGACGGTCTATGCGGCGATCAGCGCGCCACTTCAGGCGGGATCGGAAGTGGTGCCGATCGGCTCGCCGGTGCCCGGGGCGGCATTGTTCGTCTTGGATGCCGGCTTGCGCCGGGTGTCGCCGGGTGTGGTCGGCGAGTTGTATGTCGCCGGCGCCGGGGTCGCAGCAGGTTATTGGCGCCGGTCGGGGTTGTCGTCGTCGCGGTTTGTGGCGTGTCCGTTCGCGGGGCCTGGGGTGGCGGGGGCGCGGATGTATCGGACCGGGGATTTGGTGTCGTGGGGTTCCGATGGGCAGTTGCGGTATGTGGGGCGTGCTGATGAGCAGGTCAAGATTCGTGGGTATCGCATTGAGTTGGGTGAGGTGCAGGCTGCGCTGAATGCGGTGGCTGGGGTGGAGCAGGCGGTGGTGGTTGCCCGTGAGGACCGTCCCGGCGATAAGCGTCTGGTGGGTTACATCACCGGCACCGCCGACCCGGTCGAGGTCCGCGCCCAGCTCGGCGAGCGGCTTCCGGTCTACATGGTGCCGGTGGCGGTGGTGGTGTTGGCGGGGTTGCCGTTGACGGTGAACGGCAAGTTGGATAAGCGGGCGTTGCCGGCTCCGGAGTATCAGGGTGGGGATTCCTATCGGGCCCCGGTGACGGTGACTGAGGAGATTTTGGCCGGCATTTATGCCCAGGTGTTGGGGCTGGAGCGGGTCGGGGTTGATGACTCGTTCTTCGAACTCGGCGGGGATTCCATTTTGTCGATGCAGGTGGTGGCGCGGGCGCGGGCTGCTGGTGTGTTGTGTCGGCCGCGGGACATTTTTGTTGAGCAGACGGTGGCGCGGTTGGCCCGGGTGGCCGGGGTGGTTGATGGTGCGGCCGGTGTGGTTGATGAGGGTGTGGGGTCGGTGGTGGCCACGCCGATCATGCGTTGGTTGCGTGAGTTGGATGGTCCGATCGAGTTGTTCAACCAGACCATGGTGGTGCAGGCCCCGGCGGGGGTGAGCGAGGCCGATGTGGTGGTGGTGGTGCAGGGGTTGTTGGATCGCCATGCCATGTTGCGGTGCCGGGTCGAGGATGACGGTGCGGGTGGGTGGTCGTTGTTGGTGCCCGAGGTCGGGGCGGTGGATGCGCGGGCGTGTGTGGATGTTGTGGGGGTGTTGACCGAGGCGGCGGTGGTGGCGGCGCGCTCGCGGTTGGATCCGGCGGCTGGGGTGTTGCTGCGTGCGGTGTGGGTGAGTTCGACTGGCCAGTTGGTGTTGGTTGTTCATCATTTGGCTGTTGATGGGGTGTCGTGGCGAATCCTGTTGGAGGACTTGAATATTGGATGGGCCCAGCATCATGGTGGGCAGCCGGTAGCGCTGCCGGCGGGGGGGACGTCGTTCGCGCGGTGGTCGGCGTTGTTGGCCGAGCATGCGCGCGATCCGCAGGTGGTGGCTGCGGTTGGGGTGTGGCAGCAGGTGGCGGGGACGCCGGCGGTGTTGCCGGGGGTGCGCCCTGGGGTGGATACGTGTGGCCAGTGCTGGGCATTTGTCGGTGTCGTTGGATGTGGAGACGACGCGCACGCTGTTCGGTGAGGTGCCCGCGGCGTTTCATGCTGGGGTGCAAGACATTTTGTTGATCGCGTTCGCGTTGGCGTGCGCGGAGTTTGCGGGTACCGGTGGCGCGCCGATCGGTATTGATGTGGAGGGCCACGGCCGTGATGAGGAGTTGGGCGGCCGGGGTGGATTTGTCGCGGGTGGTGGGCTGGTTCACCACGTTGTACTCCGGTGGCGTTGCGTGTTGGTGGGCTGGATTGGGGGCAGGTGGTCGCGGGTGAGGCGGCGTTGGGGGGGCTGGTCAAGGACGCCAAAGAGCAGTTGCGCGCGTTGCCCGACGGTTGACGTATGGGTTGTTGCGGTATGTGAATCCCGAGGTGGAGTTGGCGGGGCCGGCTCCGGTGTTGGGGTTCAATTATTTGGGTCGGTTGGGTGCGGCGGCCGGTGAGCTGTCGCGAGGATTTGTGGCGGATCTCTACTGAGGGTTTGGTGGTGGCCGGGGTCGGTGGCGGCGATTCCGATGTCGTTGGCGCACACCGTCGAGCTCAATGCGGTGACCGAGGACACCGAGGATGGTCCGCGGTTGCAGGCCAATTGGACGTGGGCGTCCTCGGCGCTTGATCGGGGTCAGGCGCAGCGGTTGAGCCGGTTGTGGTTTGAGGCGTTGGCGGGGATTTGTGCGCATGTGCGTGCTGGTGGGGGTGGGTGGACGCCGTCGGATATCGCTCCGGCCCGGTTGTCGCAGGCCCAGCTTGATCAGTTGTGCGGCCAGTATGAGTTTGCTGATGTGTTGCCGTTGACGCCGCTGCAGCAGGGGTTGCTGTTTCATGCCAGCACCGGGGCTGGCGGTGATGATGTGTATGCGGTGCAGCTGGATGTGGCGATCAGTGGTGGGTTGGATGTGGCCCGGTTGCGCGAGGCGGTGCATCAGGTGGTGCGGCGCCATCCGAATCTGGTGGCCTGGTTTTGTGCGCAGTTTGAGGAGCCGGTGCAGGTCTCTCGGCTGATCCGGTGGTGCCGTGGCGTTATGTCGAGGTGATGGCGCGCAGGGTGATGTCGAGCAGCAGGTGCAGCAGGTGTGTGCTGCTGAGCGTGCCGCGGTGGGTGATTTGGGCGGCGGGGCGCCGGTGTTTCGGGCGGTGGTGGTGCGTACCGGTGGGGATCGGCACCGGTTTGTGCTGACCAATCACCACATCGTGATGGATGGTTGGTCGCAGCCGATCTTGTTGCAGGAGATCATGGCCGGGTATTTGGGGCAGCGGTTGCCCGCGCCGGCGCCCTATCGCAGTTTTGTGGCCTGGTTGGCCGGGCGGGATCTTGCGGCTGCCCGGGCGGCCTGGGGTGAGGTGCTGGCCGGTTTCGATGCTCCGACGTTGGTGGCGGCGGCGGGGCGTTCGGGTCTGGGGCGGCGGGGGGTGGCGCCGTATTGGGTGGCCGAGGACACCACCGCGGCGTTGGCGGAGTTGGCTCGGTCGCGTCAGACCACGTTGAGCACGGTGTTGCAGGGCGCGTGGGCGGTGTTGTTGAGTTCGTTGACCGGTCAGCAGGATGTGGCGTTTGGGACCGCGGTGTCGGGGCGCCCGGTCGAGGTCATCGGTGCGGACTCGATGGTGGGGTTGTTGATCAACACGGTGCCGGTGCGCGCGACGTTGACCGCGGCCACCACTACCGCGGAGTTGCTCGAGCAGTTGCAGCTGGCGCATACGCGCACGTTGGAGCATGAGCATCTGGCGTTGCCGGAGATTCACCGGGTCACCGGCCATGATCAGTTGTTCGACACGCTGTTTGTGTATGAGAACTATCCGGTCGATACCGCGGCGTTGGCCGGTGAGCACGAGTTGGCGATCACCGGGTTTAGCACCCGCGAACACAATCACTATCCGTTGACGGTGGCGGCCATTCCGGGTCAGCAGCTGGGTCTGCGGGTGGAATATGACACCGAGTTGTTCGATGCCGCCGCGATCGAGGTGTTGATCGCGCGGTTGCAGCGGGTGGTGGCGGCGATGATTGCCGCCCCGACGCGGCCGCTGTCGGGGATTGATGTCTTAGCTGCCGGTGAGCGGGCCCGCCTCGATGAGGTCGGCAACCGGGCGGTGGTGAGCGCACCGGCCGCCGATCGGGCTGCGGCGGTGTCGATTCCGGAGGTGTTGGCCGCGCAGGTGGCCCACGCGCCCGAGGCGGTCGCGGTCCGCGACGGGCAGCGGGTAGTGAGCTATCGCGAGCTCGATGAGGCCGCCAATCGGTTGGCGCAGCTGTTGGCCGGTCACGGGGTAGGCCCCGGGCAGCGGGTGGCGGTGCTGGTGCCGCGCTCGGCGGAGGCGATTATCGCAATGTTGGCGGTGCTCAAGACCGGGGCGGCCTATGTGCCGATCGACCCGGCCCACCCGGATGCGCGGATCGGGTTCGTGCTCGCCGATGCCGCGCCGGTCGCGGTGATCACCACGGCCGGGTTGGCCGAGCGGCTGGCCGGTCATGACTTGATCGTCGATGTCGAGGACCCGGCGATCGAGGGCTATCCGGCTACCGCGTTGCCGGTACCGGCCGCTGAGGAGATCGCGTATCTGATCTACACCTCGGGCACCACGGGCACCCCCAAGGGGGTGGCGGTGGCGCACGCCAACGTCACCGGACTGCTCGACACCTTGCACACCGAGGTGCCCGCGGCCGGGGTGTGGTCGCAGTGCCATTCGCTGGCCTTTGATTTCTCGGTGTGGGAGATCTTCGGGGCGTTGCTCAGCGGCGGGCGTGTGGTGGTGGTGCCCGATGCGGTGGTGCGCTCTGCTGAAGAGCTGCACGCGCTGCTCGTCGATGAACACGTCAGTGTGCTCAGTCAAACCCCGTCGGCGTTTTATGCGCTGCAAGCCGCCGACGCCTCCTCGCAGCGGGCCGACCAACTCGCCTTGCAGACCGTGGTCTTCGGTGGGGAAGCCCTTGAGCCGCAACGGCTTTCCCACTGGCTGGACCAGCATCGCGAACTGCCGCGGCTGCTCAACATGTATGGCATCACCGAGACCACGGTGCACGCATCGCTGCGCCCGATCACTGCCAGCGACCTCACCGAGGCCATCAGCCCGATCGGGGTGCCGCTGGCCCATCTGGGCTTTTTCGTCCTCGATGGCTGGTTACGGCCCGTACCCACCGGGGTCATCGGCGAGTTGTATGTGGCCGGGGCGGGGTTGGCCTACGGGTATGTGGGCCGGTCGGGGTTGTCGTCGTCGCGGTTTGTGGCGTGTCCGTTCGCGGGCTGGGGTGGCGGGGTGCGGATGTATCGGACCGGGGATTTGGTGTCGTGGGGTTCCGATGGGCAGTTGCGGTATGTGGGGCGTGCTGATGAGCAGGTCAAGATTCGTGGGTATCGCATTGAGTTGGGTGAGGTGCAGGCTGCGCTGAATGCGGTGGCTGGGGTGGAGCAGGCGGTGGTGATTGCCCGTGAGGACCGTCCCGGCGATAAGCGTCTGGTGGGTTACATCACCGGCACCGCCGACCCCGTCGAGGTCCGCGCCCAGCTCGGCGAGCGGCTTCCGGTCTACATGGTGCCGGTGGCGGTGGTGGTGTTGGCGGGGTTGCCGTTGACGGTGAACGGCAAGTTGGATAAGCGGGCGTTGCCGGCTCCGGAGTATCAGGGCGCGGATTCCTATCGGGCCCCGGTGACGGTGACTGAGGAGATTTTGGCCGGCATTTATGCCCAGGTGTTAGGGCTGGAGCGGGTCGGGGTTGATGACTCCTTCTTCGAACTCGGCGGGGATTCCATTTTGTCGATGCAGGTGGTGGCGCGGGCGCGTGCTGCTGGTGTGTTGTGTCGGCCGCGGGACATTTTTGTTGAGCAGACGGTGGCGCGGTTGGCCCGGGTGGCCGGGGTGGTTGATGGTGCGGCCGGTGTGGTTGATGAGGGTGTGGGGTCGGTGGTGGCCACGCCGATCATGCGTTGGTTGCGTGAGTTGGATGGTCCGATCGAGTTGTTCAACCAGACCATGGTGGTGCAGGCCCCGGCGGGGGTGAGCGATGCCGATGTGGTGGTGGTGGTGCAGGGGTTGTTGGATCGCCATGCCATGTTGCGGTGCCGGGTTGAGGATGACGGTGCGGGTGGGTGGTCGTTGTTGGTGCCCGAGGTCGGGGCGGTGGATGCGCGGGCGTGTGTGGATGTTGTGGGGGTGTTGACCGAGGCGGCGGTGGTGGCGGCGCGCTCGCGGTTGGATCCGGCGGCTGGGGTGTTGCTGCGTGCGGTGTGGGTGAGTTCGACTGGCCAGTTGGTGTTGGTTGTTCATCATTTGGCTGTTGATGGGGTGTCGTGGCGAATCCTGTTGGAGGACTTGAACATTGGATGGGCCCAGCATCATGGTGGGCAGCCGGTAGCGCTGCCGGCGGGGGGGACGTCGTTCGCGCGGTGGTCGGCGTTGTTGGCCGAGCATGCGCGCGATCCGCAGGTGGTGGCTGCGGTTGGGGTGTGGCAGCAGGTGGTGGGGACGCCGGCTGTGTTGCCGGGGGTGCGCCCTGGGGTGGATACGGTGGCCAGTGCTGGGCATTTGTCGGTGTCGTTGGATGTGGAGACGACGCGCACGCTGCTCGGTGAGGTGCCCGCGGCGTTTCATGCTGGGGTGCAAGACATTTTGTTGATCGCGTTCGCGTTGGCGTGCGCGGAGTTTGCGGGTACCGGTGGCGCGCCGATCGGTATTGATGTGGAGGGCCACGGCCGTGATGAGGAGTGGGCGGCCGGGGTGGATTTGTCGCGGGTGGTGGGGTGGTTCACCACGTTGTCTCCGGTGGCGTTGCGTGTTGGTGGGCTGGATTGGGGGCAGGTCGTCGCGGGTGGGGCGGCGTTGGGGGGGTTGGTCAAGGACGCCAAGGAGCAGTTGCGCGCGTTGCCGGATCCGTTGAGTTATGGGTTGTTGCGGTATGTGAATTCCGAGGTGGAGTTGGCGGGGCCGGCTCCGGTGTTGGGGTTCAATTATTTGGGTCGGTTGGGTGCGGCGGCCGGTGAGCTGTCGCAGGATTTGTGGCGGATCTCTACTGAGGGTTTGGTGGTGGCGGGGTCGGTGGCGCCGATTCCGATGTCGTTGGCTCATACCGTCGAGCTCAATGCGGTGACCGAGGACAGCGTGGATGGTCCGCGGTTGCAGGCCAATTGGACGTGGGCGTCCTCGGCGCTTGATCGGGGTCAGGCGCAGCGGTTGAGCCGGTTGTGGTTTGAGGCGCTGGCGGGGATTTGTGCGCATGTGCGTGCTGGTGGGGGTGGGTGGACGCCGTCGGATATCGCTCCGGCCCGGTTGTCGCAGGCCCAGCTTGATCAGTTGTGCGGCCAGTATGAGTTTGCTGATGTGTTGCCGTTGACGCCGCTGCAGCAGGGGTTGCTGTTTCATGCCAGCAGTGGGGCTGGCGGTGATGATGTGTATGCGGTGCAGCTGGATGTGGCGATCAGTGGTGGGTTGGATGTGGCCCGGTTGCGCGAGGCGGTGCATCAGGTGGTGCGGCGCCATCCGAATCTGGTGGCCTGGTTTTGTGCGCAGTTTGAGGAGCCGGTGCAGGTTCTCTCGGCTGATCCGGTGGTGCCGTGGCGTTATGTCGAGGTCGATGGCGCGCAGGGTGATGTCGAGCAGCAGGTGCAGCAGGTGTGTGCTGCTGAGCGTGCCGCGGTGGGTGATTTGGGCGGCGGGGCGCCGGTGTTTCGGGCGGTGGTGGTGCGTACCGGTGGGGATCGGCACCGGTTTGTGCTGACCAATCACCACATCGTGATGGATGGTTGGTCGCAGCCGATCTTGTTGCAGGAGATCATGGCCGGGTATTTGGGGCAGCGGTTGCCCGCGCCGGCGCCCTATCGCAGTTTTGTGGCCTGGTTGGCCGGGCGGGATCTTGCGGCTGCCCGGGCGGCCTGGGGTGAGGTGCTGGCCGGTTTCGATGCTCCGACGTTGGTGGCGGCGGCGGGGCGTTCGGGTCTGGGGCGGCGGGGGGTGGCGCCGTATTGGGTGGCCGAGGACACCACCGCGGCGTTGGCGGAGTTGGCTCGGTCGCGTCAGACCACGTTGAGCACGGTGTTGCAGGGCGCGTGGGCGGTGTTGTTGAGTTCGTTGACCGGTCAGCAGGATGTGGCGTTTGGGACCGCGGTGTCGGGGCGCCCGGTCGAGGTCATCGGTGCGGACTCGATGGTGGGGTTGTTGATCAACACGGTGCCGGTGCGCGCGACGTTGACCGCGGCCACCACTACCGCGGAGTTGCTCGAGCAGTTGCAGCTGGCGCATACGCGCACGTTGGAGCATGAGCATCTGGCGTTGCCGGAGATTCACCGGGTCACCGGCCATGATCAGTTGTTCGACACGCTGTTTGTGTATGAGAACTATCCGGTCGATACCGCGGCGTTGGCCGGTGAGCACGAGTTGGCGATCACCGGGTTTAGCACCCGCGAACACAATCACTATCCGTTGACGGTGGCGGCCATTCCGGGTCAGCAGCTGGGTCTGCGGGTGGAATATGACACCGAGTTGTTCGATGCCGCCGCGATCGAGGTGTTGATCGCGCGGTTGCAGCGGGTGGTGGCGGCGATGATTGCCGCCCCGACGCGGCCGCTGTCGGGGATTGATGTCTTAGCTGCCGGTGAGCGGGCCCGCCTCGATGAGGTCGGCAACCGGGCGGTGGTGAGCGCACCGGCCGCCGATCGGGCTGCGGCGGTGTCGATTCCGGAGGTGTTGGCCGCGCAGGTGGCCCACGCGCCCGAGGCGGTCGCGGTCCGCGACGGGCAGCGGGTAGTGAGCTATCGCGAGCTCGATGAGGCCGCCAATCGGTTGGCGCAGCTGTTGGCCGGTCACGGGGTAGGCCCCGGGCAGCGGGTGGCGGTGCTGGTGCCGCGCTCGGCGGAGGCGATTATCGCAATGTTGGCGGTGCTCAAGACCGGGGCGGCCTATGTGCCGATCGACCCGGCCCACCCGGATGCGCGGATCGGGTTCGTGCTCGCCGATGCCGCGCCGGTCGCGGTGATCACCACGGCCGGGTTGGCCGAGCGGCTGGCCGGTCATGACTTGATCGTCGATGTCGAGGACCCGGCGATCGAGGGCTATCCGGCTACCGCGTTGCCGGTACCGGCCGCTGAGGAGATCGCGTATCTGATCTACACCTCGGGCACCACGGGCACCCCCAAGGGGGTGGCGGTGGCGCACGCCAACGTCACCGGACTGCTCGACACCTTGCACACCGAGGTGCCCGCGGCCGGGGTGTGGTCGCAGTGCCATTCGCTGGCCTTTGATTTCTCGGTGTGGGAGATCTTCGGGGCGTTGCTCAGCGGCGGGCGTGTGGTGGTGGTGCCCGATGCGGTGGTGCGCTCTGCTGAAGAGCTGCACGCGCTGCTCGTCGATGAACACGTCAGTGTGCTCAGTCAAACCCCGTCGGCGTTTTATGCGCTGCAAGCCGCCGACGCCTCCTCGCAGCGGGCCGACCAACTCGCCTTGCAGACCGTGGTCTTCGGTGGGGAAGCCCTTGAGCCGCAACGGCTTTCCCACTGGCTGGACCAGCATCGCGAACTGCCGCGGCTGCTCAACATGTATGGCATCACCGAGACCACGGTGCACGCATCGCTGCGCCCGATCACTGCCAGCGACCTCACCGAGGCCATCAGCCCGATCGGGGTGCCGCTGGCCCATCTGGGCTTTTTCGTCCTCGATGGCTGGTTACGGCCCGTACCCACCGGGGTCATCGGCGAGTTGTATGTGGCCGGGGCGGGGTTGGCCTACGGGTATGTGGGCCGGTCGGGGTTGTCGTCGTCGCGGTTTGTGGCGTGTCCGTTCGCGGGGCCTGGGGTGGCTGGGGCGCGGATGTATCGGACCGGGGATTTGGTGTCGTGGGGTGCTGATGGGCAGTTGCGGTATGTGGGGCGTGCTGATGAGCAGGTCAAGATCCGTGGGTATCGCATCGAGTTGGGTGAAATCCAGGCCGCGCTGAACGCCGTGGATGGGGTGGAGCAGGCGGTGGTGATTGCCCGTGAGGACCGTCCCGGGGATAAGCGTCTGGTGGGTTACATCACCGGCACCGCTGATCCTGCCGAGGTCCGCGCGCAGCTGGGTGAGCGGTTGCCGGCTTATATGGTGCCGGTGGCGGTGGTGGTGTTGGCGGGGTTGCCGTTGACGGTGAACGGCAAGTTGGATAAGCGGGCGTTGCCGGCTCCGGAGTATCAGGGCGCGGATTCCTATCGGGCCCCGGCGACGGTGACCGAGGAGATTTTGGCCGGCATTTATGCCCAGGTGCTAGGGCTGGAGCGGGTCGGGGTTGATGACTCCTTCTTCGAACTCGGCGGGGATTCGCTGTCCGCGATGCGGGTGATCGCCGCGGTCAACGCGTCCTTCGATGCGGGGCTATCGGTGCGGACGTTGTTCGAGACACCGTCGGTGGCTCAACTGGCGCCGCGCGTGGGCGAGGGCGTTGGCCTGGAGCCGTTGGTCGCGGTGCAGCGCCCGGAAGTGGTGCCGTTGTCGTTCGCCCAGCAGCGGTTGTGGTTTGTCGACCAGTTACAGGGGCCATCGGCGATCTACAACATGGCGGTGGCGTTGCGGTTGGTTGGCCGTGTCGATGCCGAGGCGTTGGGTGCGGCGCTGGCCGATGTGATCGGCCGTCATGAGAGTCTGCGGACGCTGTTCGCGGCTCCCGAGGGGGTTCCGCAGCAGGTGGTGATGCCGGCCGAGCGGGTCGAATTCGGTTGGGGCGTGGTGGATGCCGCCGGTTGGTCCGACGACCAGCTGGCGAGGCCATCGACGCCGCGGTGCGGCATCCGTTTGATCTGTCGACGCAGATTCCGTTGCGGGCGAAGCTTTTCCGCTTCAGCGCTGACGAGCACGTGCTGGTCGCTGTGGTGCACCATATCGCCGCTGACGGCTGGTCGCTCGCGGCCGCTGGTGGTCGATCTGGGCGTGGCCTATGCCAGCCGGTGCGCCGGGCAGGCCCCGGGCTGGACGCCGTTGCCGGTGCAGTACGTCGATTACACGCTGTGGCAGCGCGCTCAGCTGGGCGATCTTGACGATCCGATAGTCGCATCGCTGGGCAGCTGGGCTACTGGGAGCAGGCGTTGGCCGGGCTGCCCGAGCGGTTGGAGTTGCCCACCGATCGGCCCTATCCGCCGGTGGCCGACTACCGCGGCGCCCGGGTGGCCGTGGAGTGGCCGGCAGAGCTGCAGCAGCGGGTGGCGGCGGCGGCCCGGGAGCACGATGCGACCAGTTTCATGGTGGTGCAGGCGGCGCTGGCGGTGTTGTTGGCCAAGGTCAGCGCCAGCAGCGATGTGGCGGTGGGATTCGCGATCGCCGGTCGTGGTGATCCGGCCCTCGAGGCCCTGGTGGGCATCTTCGTCAACACGCTTGGTATTGCGAGTCGACCTGGCCGGCGATCCCACCGTCGCTGAGGTGCTGGCCCAGGTGCGAGCAGCACAGCCTGGCCGCTTACGAGCATCAGGATGTGCCGTTCGAGGTGTTGGTGGAGCGGCTCAACCCGACCCGCTCCCTGACTCATCTCCGCTGGTGCAGGTGGTCTTGGCTTGGCAGAACTTCGCCGGGCAAGACAGCGACCTGGCCGGCTTGAGCTTGGGTGATCTGCAGGTCGCGCCGCTGCCGGTGGATACCCGCACCGCGCGGATGGACTCTGACGTTCTCCCTCGGGGAGCGCTGGAGCGAGCCGGCGAGCCCGCCGGGATTGTCGGAGAGGTGGAGTTCCGCACCGATGTGTTCGACCCCGACAGCATCCGAGACGCTGATCGAGCGGTTGGAGCGGGTGGTGGTCGCGGTGACTGCCGACCCGACGCGACGACTGTCGTCGGTGGATGTGCTCGATGCCGGTGAGCATGCCCGGTTGGATGGGTGGGGTAATCGGGCGGTGTTGACCCGGTCGGCGACCCCGACGGTCGATTCCGGCGTTGTTCGCCGCGCAGGTGGCGCGAACACCCGGAGGCCGCGGCGGTGAGCTGCCAGGGCGCTCCATGACCTATCGGGAACTCGATGAAGCCGCGAATCGGTTGGCGCATCTGTTGGCCGACCAGGGTGTGGGACCAGGTGAGTCTGTGGCGATGGTGTTTGAGCGTTCGGCTCGAGGCGGTCGTGGCGATCGTGGCGGTGCTCAAGACCGGGGCGGCCTACCTGCCGATCGACCCGGCCCACCCCGACGCGCGGATCGAGTTCATGCTCGCCGATGCCTCGCCGATCGCCGCGGTCACCACGGCGGATCTGCGTCCGCGGCTGGACGGGCGGTGGCCTGCCGGTCATCGATGTCAACGACCCGCGATCGAGACCTATCCGGCCACGGCGTTGCCGGAGCCGGCACCCGACGACATCGCGCACATCATCTACACCTCGGGAACGACCGGAGCGCCCAAAGGGGTGGCCATCACCCACCGCAACGTCACCCAAGTGATGGCCTCGCTGATGGCGTCGTGGATCGCAGGCCGCGTGCGGAGGTGTGGGCGCAGTGCCACTCGCTGCCTTCGACTCCTCGGTGGAACAGATCTGGGGCGCGTTGTTGCATGGCGGGCGGGTGGTGATCGTGCCCGAAGAGGTGACCCGCTCGCCGCAGGACTTCCACGCCTTGCTGGTGGCCGAGCAGGTCAGCGTCTTGATCCAGACCCCGTCCGCGGTGCGCGATGCTCTCCGCCGGAGGGGTTGGAGTCCACTGGCCTGGCTGGTGGCGGTGAGGCGCTGCCCGACCGAGGTGGTGGATCGCTGGGCGCCGGGGCGGGTGATGATCAACGGCTACGGCCCGACCGAGACCACGGTTGGCGCGGCCGCAGTGCGCCGCTGCAAACCGGGTCGCGGGGTGCCGCCCGATCGGTGCGCCGGTGTCGGAGGCCGGCGTTGTTCGTGCTCGATGGCTGGTTGCGGCCGGTGCCGCCCGGGGTGGTCGGTGAGTTGTACGTGGCCGGCCGCCGGAGTCGGTGTCGGATACCTGCGCCGGGCCGGTTTGACGGCGTCGCGGTTTGTGACGTGCCCGTTCGGTGCGCCGGGGCCGCGGATGTATCGCACCGGTGACCTGGTGTCCTGGGGTGAGGACGGACAGCTGCGGTATGTGGGCCGCGCCGATGAGCAGGTCAAGATCCGCGGCTATCGCATCGAGCTCGGCGACATGCGAGCGGCGTTGGCCGGATTGGACGGCGTCGAACAGGCGGTGGTCATCGCCCGCGAGGACCGCCCCGGCGACAAGCGGCTGGTCGGCTACGTGACCGGAACGCGTCGATACAAGCCGAGATACGCGCGGAGCTGACTGATCGGCTGCCGGGCTACATGGTGCCCGCGGCGGTGGTGGTGCTCGATGCGCTGCCATTGACCGTCAACGGCAAACTCGACACACGAGCCCTGCCGGCACCGGAGTACCAGGACACCGATCACTACCGCGCCCCGGCCACCCTCACCGAGGAGGTCCTGGCCAGCATCTACGCCCATGTGCTGGGGTTGGAGCGGGTCGGCGTGGACGACTCGTTCTTCGATCTGGGCGGGGACTCACTGTCGGCGATGCGGGTGATCGCCGCGATCAACACATCTTTCGATGCCGGCCTGTCGGTGCGCGCCGTGTTTGAGGCGCCCACGGTGGCCCAGTTGGCGCGCCGTATCGGTGGCGAGGCGGGCCGGCTGAGCCGTTGGTGGCGGTGGAGCGCCCGGCGGTGGTGCCGTTGTCGTTTGCTCAGAACCGGTTGTGGTTCCTCGACCAGTTCAAGGGCCGTCGGCGATCTACAACATGGCGGTGGCGTTGCGGTTGAACGGACCCCTGGATGCGACGCGTTGGGGCAGGCCTGGACGATGTGGTGGCTCGTCACGAGTCTCTGCGCACGCTGTTTGCTGGCGCCGCGGGGTGCCCCAGCAGGTGGTGGTGCCGGTCGAGCGGGCCGATTTCGGGTGGCGGTCATCGATGCCACCGACTGGCCGGCCAGCCGGCTGGAGGAAGCCGCCGGCGCGGTGGTGCGCCGCCCGTTCGACCTGGCCGCCGAGATCCCGTTCCGCGCACAGCTTTTCACCTCGCCCACGACGAGTACGTGCTGGGGGTGGTGGTGCACCATATCGCCTCCGACGGCTGGTCGATCACCCCGCTGATGGCGATCTGGCGTGGCCTATGCCAGCCGGCGCGCCGGAGCGGCCCCGGACTGGGCGCCGTTGGCGGTGCAGTATGTCGACTACACGCTGTGGCAGCGCGAGTAACTGGGTGATCTCGACGACGGCGACAGCCGCATCGCCGCGCAGCTGGGCTACTGGGAACAGGCCCTGGCCGGGATGCCCGAGCAGCTGCAGCTGCCCACCGATCGGCCCTATCCCGCCGGTCGCCGATTACCGCGGCGCGAGCGTGGCGGTGCGCGTGGCCGGCCGACCTGAGAGCGGGGTCGCGGGATCGCCCGTGAGCAACAACGCGACCAGTTTCATGGTGCTGCAGGCCGCGCTGGCGGTGCTGCTGGCCAAGCTCAGCGCCGGCAACGATGTGGCGGTGGGCTTCCCGATCGCCGGGCGCCGTGACACCGCGCTCGACGAGTTGGTCGGGTTCTTCGTCAACACCTTGGTGTTGCGGGTCGATCTGGCCGGTGATCCCACCGTTCACCGAGGTGCTGACCAGGTGCGCGTCGCAGCCTGGCCGCCTACACCATCAGGACGTGCCCTTCGAAGTGCTGGTCGAACGACTCAACCCGACCCGCAGCCTGGCCCATCACCCACTGGTGCAGGTGATGCTGGCCTGGCAGAACTGGCAGGACCATGCCCCCGCCGAGGAATGGCCTTGGGTGATTTGCATGCCACCCCGCTGCCGGCTGACACCCACACCGCCCATATGGACCTGACGTTTTATCTAGCCGAAAATTGGGACGAGGCCGGCGAACCCGCCGGAATTTCCGGGCAGGTGGGATTTCGCACCGATGTCTTCGACCCCGACAGCATCCATACGCTGATCCAACGATTGCAACGCGTGTTGGACGCGATGACCGCCGACCCGACCCAAAGACTCTCATCGATCGATCTGCTCGATACCGCAGAACACGCCCGCCTCGATGACTTCGGTAACCGCGCGGTATTGACCCAGCCGGCGAGCACACCGGTGTCGGTTCCAGAGTTGTTCGCTGCGCAGGTGACCCGCACACCCGAAGCGGTGGCGGTCGTGTGCGGGGAGCTTTCGTGGACCTACCGCGAACTGGATCAGGCCTCAAACCGGCTGGCGCACTTCCTGTCCACCCATGGGGTCGGCCCCGGAGATGTAGTGGCGTTGTTATTTGAGCGTTCGGGCCTGGCGTTCGTCGCGATTCTCGCAGTGTTGAAGACCGGGGCGGCCTACGTGCCGATCGACCCGAACCACCCCGATTCGCCCCTCGCGTTCATCCTTGACGACGCCGCACCGGTCGCCGCGATCACCACTACTGGGCTGATCGACCGATTAGACGGGCATGACCTGATGGTCATCGATATCGATGACCCCGCAGTGGACAGCCAACCCGGCACAGCGTTGTCGGCGCCGGCGCCTGCGGCCGAGGATATCGCCTACCTGATTTACACCTCGGGCACCACCGGCGTGCCCAAAGGCGTGGCCGTCACTCATACGCGGCATCGCCGATCTGGTGGCCACCCACGTAGAGCGTTTGGCCATTACGCCGGAGAGTCGCGTGTTGCAGTTTGCTCCGTTGATCTTTGATATGTCGGTCGGCAACATGTGGTGGGCGTTATTGAGTGGGGCCGCCGCGGTGATTCCCACCAGCGATCAGGCGCTGCCCGGCGAAGAACTGACCGATTTGATTGCCCAACAGGGCGTTTCGCACGCCAAGTTCACGCCCAGCACGCTGCCGCGTTGCCGGCCGAGTCAGTGCGCGGGTTGACCCTGGTCACCGGTGGCGAGGTGTGCACGGCAGAAATCGTGGACCGGTACGCCGCGGTGGCCACGTTGGTCAACGAGTACGGCCCGACCGAAACGACGGTGGACGTCACGATCGGCTACCTGCTGGAGGTGGGGTCGGGGATGCCGCCGATCGGGTCGCCGATGTCCGGGACGGCGTTGTTTGTGCTGGACGGCTGGTTGCGTCCGGTGCCGGCGGGGGTGGTAGGTGAGTTGTATGTGGCCGGTCCGGGGTGGGTGTGGGGTATTGGCGGCGGGCGGGGCTGACCGGGTCTCGGTTTGTGGCGTGTCCGTTCGGTGGTGCTGGGGCGCGGATGTATCGCACCGGGGATTTGGTGTGGTGGGGTGCTGACGGGCAGCTGCGGTATGTGGGGCGTGCTGATGAGCAGGTCAAGATCCGCGGTTATCGCATCGAGCTGGGGCAGGTGCGCGCGGCGTTGGCCGGCTGCGATGGGGTGGCAGCAGGCGGTGGTGATCGCCCGCGAAGACCGCCCCGGTGATAAGCGCCTGGTGGGGTATGTGACCGGGACCGCGGATCCTGCCGCGCTGCGGAGCGCACTGGCTGAGCGGCTGCCGGGCTATATGGTGCCGGCGGCGGTGGTGGGGCTTGAGGCGCTGCCGTTGACGGTCAACGGCAAGCTCGACACCCGCGCCCTGCCGGCACCTGAATATCAGGACGCCGATCGGTATGTGGCCCCCGCCAACGCGGTTGAAGGGGTTCTGGCCGGCATCTATGCCCAGGTGCTCGGGTTGGAGAGGGTCGGGGTAGACGACTCGTTCTTCGATCTGGGCGGGGATTCGCTGTCGGCGATGCGGGCGATCTCGGTGATCAACCGGTCGTTGGATGCCCATCTCGCGGTACGCACGTTGTTTCATTCGCCCTCTGTGCGCGGCCTGAGTCAGCAGTTGGGCAGAGACGACAGTGCTCTGCAATTAGTGCCTATTGAGGTCCTCAAAGAGGGTACGGGTGTTCCGCTGTGCTGTGTTCATGAAGGCCACGGGCAAAGCTATGCGTATCGGGTGCTTGGGCGATCATTTGGATTGCCCGATTATCGGAATCAATCAGATTCCGCAGAATGGTGAGGCCGAACCGGGATCGATTCGGGAGATGGCGAAAAACTATGCGGATCGGCTCCAAGCCATTTATCAGGACGGGCCCTACAAGCTTCTGGGTTGGTCGTTTGGGGGTCCGGTTGCCCATGCGCTGGCAATCGAGCTTCGCCGTCGTGGGTGTGTAGTTCAACGTCTTGTCCTGTTGGATCCGACACTGAGTGTCAATGGCCACAACCAGGCTGTGTACGACGAGAGTCAGGTCACCAGTCGCCTCTTGGAGCGGTTCTTGCGGTTTAGTGGCATAGATCTACCTGACCAGTTGGAGCCTTTGCCTACGAGCAGGCGGAGGAGTTGATCCGTCAACAGGGAAATTTGCGGAGTTTGTTCTTCCGCCCGAACAGATCCTGGAGTTCGCGGTTCGAAATCATGTCGCTAACCAGGTGCATCGCCGAAACCATGTGCCGGATGTGTTTGATGGCGATGTGATCGTCTTCTCGGCGGCACGGGGAGATGATGATCAGAACAATTTATGCCATCCGGAGGATTGGCGGCCTTACGTTGCCGGCGACATTACCGTGTACCCGGTCGACTGCGGACATGATGAAATGATGACCTCCGAATCGCTCGATATGTATAGCCACCAACTCAAACTCTCATTGTGGACGCCCACGGCTGGCCCGGTCGGCACGCCGTAACGGTGGGGAGGCGGGTCGGCTGGAGCCGTTGGTGGCGGTGGAGCGCCCGGCGGTAGTGCCGTTGTCGTTTGCTCAGAACCGGTTGTGGTTCCTCGACCAGTTGCAAGGGCCGTCCCCGATCTACAACTCGGCGGTGGCGCTGCGGTTGGGCGGACACCTTGGCGTTGACGCGTTAGGCCAGGCGCTGGCCGATGTGGTGGGTCGTCATGAGAGCCTGCGCACGCTTTTCGTGGCGCCCGGGGGCATCCCCCAGCAGCTGGTGGTGCCCGTCGAGCGGGCCAATTTCGGGTGGCAGGTCATCGATGCCACCGACTGGCCGGCCAGCCGGCTGGAGGAAGCCGCCGGCGCGGTGGTGCGCCGCCCGTTCGACCTGGCCGCCGAGATCCCTCTGCGTGCACAGCTTTTCACGGTCTCTGAGGACGAGCACGTGCTGGTGGCGGTGGTGCATCATATCGCCTGCGACGGTTGGTCGATCACCCCGCTGATGGCTGATTTGGGGGCGGCCTATGCCAGTCGGCGTGCCGGAGTGGCCCCCGACTGGGCGCCGTTGGCGGTGCAGTATGTCGACTACACATTGTGGCAGCGCGCGCAGCTGGGTGATCCCCAGGACAGCAACAGCCGTATCAACCGGCAACTGGGTTACTGGGAACAGGCCCTGGCCGGGATGCCCGAGCGGCTGCAGCTGCCCACCGATCGAGCCTACCCAGCGGTGGCCGATTACCGCGGCGCGCAGGTGGGCGTGCAGTGGCCGGCCGAGCTACAACAGCGGGTGCGCGAAGTGGCCCGTGAGCACAACGCGACCAGTTTTATGGTGGTGCAGGCCGCGCTGGCGGTGCTCTTGGCCAAGCTCAGCGCCAGCACCGATGTGGCGGTGGGTTTCCCGATCGCCGGGCGCCGTGACACCGCGCTGGAAGATCTGGTGGGATTTTTCGTCAACACCTTGGTGTTGCGGGTCGATCTGGCCGGAGATCCCACCGTCGCTGAGCTGCTGACCCAGGTGCGTGGTCGCAGCCTGGCCGCCTACGAGCATCAGGATGTGCCCTTCGAGGTGCTGGTGGAGCGGCTCAACCCGACCCGCAGCCTGACCCATCACCCGCTGGTGCAGGTGATGCTGGCCTGGCAGAACCTTTCGTGGCAGGACCATGCGTCCGGCGACGGTATGGCCTTTGCTGATTTGCAGGTCACCCCATTGCCGGCTGACACCCACACCGCCCGCACTGATCTGACGTTTTCATTGGCCGAACGCTGGGGCGAGGCCGGTGAACCCGCCGGGATATTCGGGCATGTGGAGTTCCGCACCGACGTGTTCGACGCGTCCAGCATCCAAAGGCTCGTCGAGCGCTTGCAGAAGGTTGTGGTCGCGCTGACCGCTGACCCGAAGCGAAGGCTCTCGTCGATCGATGTCCTCGACGCCGCTGAACGGGCCCACCTGGACGGCTGGGGCAATCGGACCGCGCTGACCCGGCCCGCGACCGCGTCGGAGTCGATTCCGGTGTTGTTCGCCGAGCAGGTGATTCGCACACCGGAGGCGGTCGCGGTGAGCGACGGGCAGCGTTCGTGGACCTACCGCGAGATCGATGAGGCCTCAAACCGGCTGGCGCATCTGCTGGCCGGCCAGGGGGCGGCCCCGGGGCAGCGGGTGGCGCTGCTGTTGGAGCGGTCCGCCGAGGCCATCGTGGCGATCCTGGCAGTGCTCAAGACCGGTGCGGCCTACGTGCCCATCGATCCGGCGATGCCGACGGCGCGGATCGAGTTTGTCATTGGTGATGCCGACCCGATCGCCGCCATCACCAGCGCGGAAATGCGGTCACAGCTGGACTGGCCGGGTCCGGTCATCGATGTCAACGATCCTGCTGTAGCCGTCCAGCCCAGCACGGGTTTGCCCGCGCCGGCCGCCGAGGACACCGCCTACCTCATCTACACCTCCGGCACCACCGGTGTGCCCAAGGCCGTGGCCATCACGCATCGCAACGTGACTCGGCTGCTGCAGGCCTTGGGCGCCGAGGTCGAGCTGGCCGGGCAGGTGTGGTCGCTGTGGCATTCGTTGGCTTTCGACGTCTCGGTGTGCGAGATGTGGGGTGCGCTGCTCGGTGGTGGGCGGCTGGTGGTGGTGTCCGAAGTGGTGGCCCGGTCACCGCACGACCTGCACGCGTTGCTGGTCGCCGAACGGGTCAGCGTGTTGAGTCAGACGCCGTCGGCGTTCTATGCGCTGCAAACCGCCGACGCCTCGCAGCCCGAGCTGAGTGATCAGCTCACGCTGGAGACGGTGCTGTTCGCCGGCGAAGCGCTAGAACCGCAGCGGCTGGGGATGTGGCTGGACCGCCATCCGCGCCGGCCGCAGCTGCTGAACCTGTATGGCACCACCGAGACGACCGTGCACGCCTCGGTGCGTGAGATCGTCGAGGCCGATATCGACAGCCAGGTCAGCCCAATCGGGGTGCCGTTGGCCCATCTTGGCTTCTTCGTGCTGGACGGTTGGTTGCGTCCGGTGCCGGCGGGGGTGGTCGGTGAGCTGTACGTGGCCGGCGGGGGCCTCGCGTATGGGTATGTGGGCCGGCCTGGTTTGACGTCGTCGCGGTTTGTGGCGTGTCCGTTCGTCGGTTCCGGGGCGCCCGGAATACGGATGTATCGGACCGGGGATTTGGTGTCCTGGGGTGCCGATGGGCAGCTGCGATATGTGGGCCGTGCCGATGAACAGGTCAAGATTCGCGGGTATCGCATCGAGTTGGGGGAGGTGCGCGCGGCGCTGGCCGGGCTGGATGGGGTGGAGGCCGCGGTGGTGGTTGCCCGCGAGGATCGCCCGGGGGATAAGCGGTTGGTGGGGTATGTGACCGGGGGCGCGGATCCTGCCGCGCTTCGGAGCGCACTGGCTGAGCGGTTGCCGGCGTATATGGTGCCTGCGGCGGTGGTGGGGCTGGAGGCGTTGCCGCTGACGGTCAACGGCAAGCTGGACAAACGTGCTTTGCCGGCACCGGACTATCAGGGTGCCGATTCTTATCGGGCTCCGGCTAATGCGGTGGAGGGGGTCTTGGCCGGCATTTATGCCCAGGTGTTGGGGTTGGAGCGGGTCGGGGTGGAGGACTCGTTTTTCGATCTGGGTGGGGATTCGCTGTCGGCGATGCGGGCGATTTCGGTGATCAACAGGTCGCTGGGTGCCCGTCTTGCGGTGCGCACCTTATTTCATGCTCCGTCCGTGCGCGCCCTGAGTCAGCAGTTGGGCAGAGACGACAGTGCTTTACAGCTGGTGCCTGTTGAGATCCTCAAAGAGGGCACGGGCATTCCGCTGTGCTGTCTTCATGAAGGTCATGGTCAAAGCTATGCGTATCGCGTGCTGGGCGATTATCTGGATGGCCCGATAATCGGCATCAACCAGATTCCGCAGAATGGCGAGGCTGAACCTGGATCGATTCGGGAGATGGCTAAAAACTATGCGGATCGGCTGCAAGCCATCTATCGTGACGGGCCCTACAAGCTTCTCGGCTGGTCGTTTGGGGGACCGGTAACCCATGAGCTCGCCATCGAGCTCCGCAGGCGTGGGTGTGTAGTGGAACGGGTGGTGCTGTTGGACCCGACCTTGAGTGTCAATGGCCACAACCAGGCTGTCTACGGCGAAAGTCAAGTCACAAGCCGTCTCCTGGAGCGCTTCTTGCGATTCAGTGGCATCGAGATTCCTGAGCAGTCGGAGTTTCTGACTTACCGACAGGCGGAGGAGTTGATTCGCCAACAAGGAGAACTTGCGGAGTTTGTGCTGCCGCCCGAACAGATCCTGGAGTTCGCGGTTCGCAATCACGTCGCTAACCAGGCGCATCAGCGAAACCATGTGCCCGAGGTGTTCGATGGCGATGTGATCATCTTCTCGGCGACGCGCGGAGATGATGAGCAGAACAATTTATGCCACCCGGGGGATTGGCGACCATACGTTGCCGGCGACATCACCGTGCACCCGGTCGACTGCGGACATGACGAGATGATGCTCCCCGAAACGCTCAACATGTATAGCCACCAACTCAAACTTTCATTGGAAACTTGAGGCAGCTGTATGCACGAAATCCCGGACACAAGGCGTGGATTCCCGACGAAATTTGGCCAGATGACAAGCTCACCGAAAGCAATGGCATCCCTTGACTGAACCTGTCGCCCGCTCCCGGATGGCTGCGCCCCCGGTAATTTTGTTCGTGCTGGGCTCGGGTCGGTCCGGAACTTCGGCGCTCACTCGGGTTTTATCGTTGTGCGGTGCTGCTCTCCCGGCCGCGATGCTGGGTGCCGACTATGGCAATCAGCGTGGGTATTGGGAGCCCCGCGCAACCCTTCATCTCAACGCTAAATTCCTGCGCCGCCACAGGAGTTCCACGCTGGATCCGACACTGCGCATGCAGCAGGAAGGTGAGTTCGACGCCAAAGAGAAGGCCGCCTTCGTCGCAAAGATCAGCGCATATCTGGCGTCACTGCCGCCGGCGCCGGTCGTAGTCATCAAGGACCCGCAGATAACGCTGCTAAGCGAAATGTGGTTCGAGGCAGCGGTTCTGGCCGGATTCGACGTCGCGGCTGTGATCGCCGTGCGCCACCCGGGGGAGGTGATCAGGTCATGGTCGTCCTTCATCGGAGCCACGCCGGAGCTCGCCAATGCCTTATGGCTCAAATACAGCCTGCTGGCTGAGCGGCACACCCGCGCCCTGCCGCGCGTATTCGTCAACTACAGCAACCTCCTTGACAATTGGCGCCGGGAAGTAAAGCGGATCTCCACGGTCCTCGCTATCGATCTGGACACCCCCGACGAGGATGCGATCGAGGCGTTTCTCACACCGGATCTTGCGCACCAGCGTGATTGCAATTCAGTGACAGAACTCATTGGCCCACACTGGAATTCCGCGGTCTACGAGGCCCTTTGTGCGGCCAGCCGGGACGAGCCCTTCGACCGGTCTGTGCTGAATGACATTTTCGACGCGTACCAGGAGGGGGTGAGCGAACAAGGTTTTCGGACCGCGCTCGAGGATTTCTACGGCTTCCAAAACCTCTTGTTCGTTCGGCTCTTCCGGCCCTCCATCGCGAGAGCTATCACTGAGGCCAAGGCGATTGCCCACCGCCGCAGCGGGACTTGGGCCTAGACTGCACGCTTGGCGATCGGCTTACCAGTATCCCGGAGGGGGCGAATCGTTCTCTGGCATTGCCGTCGAACGTCCTATCAGTCTCCAAGATGCCTCACCTGACTGCACTGCCCCACGATTTCGGGGAGTTGTCGAACGACGGCTGCGCCGCACATGTTGCTATAGGGTAGTCCGCTATGGCGGCTCATGGACGGGGGGCACTGCCTCGCCAGAGGACGGAGCGCGTCGAACGAGCGAACCCGGTCCGCGTCAAACCGACCAGCCATCGCCGCAAGAAAAGCTATGTCCCGACCTGGCTGGCCTCTCGTGAGTTTCTCGCCGTAGTCATCGCGATCAATGGCATGCAGCTGATGGTGGCGATGGATGGACCTGTCGCCGTCTTCGCGCTTCCCAAGATCCAAAACGAGCTGGGCCTGTCGGATGCCGGGCGGGGCTGGGTGATCAGCGCCTACCTGCTGACCTATGGCGGTCTGATGCTGCTCGGCGGCCGCATCGGTGACACCATCGGCCGCAAACGCGCATTCATTGTCGGTGTCGCGCTGTTCACCGCGGCCTCGGCCATGTGCGGGATTGCCTGGGACGGGGGCACCCTCGTTTGCGCCCGGCTCCTGCATGGCGTGGCCGCCGCAATCATTTCGCCGACCTGTATGGCGCTGATGGCGACCACATTCCCCAAGGGGCCGTTGCGCAACGCCGCGGTGGCGCTGTTTGGCGCGATGGGCGCTGTCGGCGCGGTGATGGGCCTGGTGGTGGGCGGAGCGCTCACCCAGGTGTGGTGGCGGCTGGCGTTTTTGGTGAACGTGCCGATCGGGCTACTGGTGCTCTTCCTGGCCCACACCATGCTCCGGGAGACGCAGAAGGAACGGATGAAGCTCGACGCCACAGGGGCCGTGCTGGCCACGTCTGGCTGTACCGCAGCGGTTTTCGGCCTGTTGATTGGGCCCGAGAAGGGCTGGCAGTCAACTGCGACGGTTGGCTCAGGTGTGGTGGCTCTGGTCGCTTTCGTGGCGTTCGTCGTGGTGGAGCACACGGCCGAAAACCCCATCGTGCCATTCGATTTGTTCTTCGATCGCAACCGGCTGGCGACGTTCGCTGCTCTGTTTTTGGCCGGTGGGGTGGGTTTCACCTTGAGCGTCCTAGTGGGCCTATATGTACAGACGATCATGGGCTACAGTCCGCTGCGCGCAGCTATCGGCTTCGTGCCATTCGGCATCGCAATGGCCATTGGGTTTGGCGTGTCGTCGCGACTGGTGGTGCGATTCCCGCCACGGCTAGTAGTGATCGCCGGCGGAGTCCTGATGTTGGGCGCGATGCTGTACGGCTCGACTTTCAACCACGCGATGCCGTACTTCCCGAATCTGGTGCTACCGCTGACCGCCGGTGCAATAGGTCTCGGCATGATCAGCGTTCCGCTGGGATTGTCGGTGATCGCCAGCGTCGACTTCGATCGGATCGGGCCGGCATCGGCGATCACCGTTATGTTGCAGAGCCTCGCAGGGCCTATGGTGCTGGCCGTCATCCAGGCCGTCATCACGTGGCGCACGCTGCAACTGGGTGGCACCACCGGGCCGGTGAATTCGATGAACGCCGCGCAGTTGCACGCGCTGGATAAGGGATACACCTTTGGACTGCTGTGGCTGGCCGGGGTGGTGATTTTGCTCGGCGCGGTGGCGCTGTTCATCGGCTACACCGCACAGCACGTCGCGCGGGCGCAGGAAGTCAAGAAAACCGTCGACGCCCGGCAACCGTAGCTGTTAGCTACCGGCCTGTGCTGGTAGCAGCGGGGCAAGGTGCGCGGCCATCTGCCACCGCGTCGAGGCCCAAACCGGCTGTAGTCTCGGGGAAGATCAACGCCCGACGCCAGTTCCCGCTGGCCCTGGCCAACTAGCCGGCGACCCCCGACGGAGCGCTCGCCGAAATCGGCGGGAATTGACACCAATTGAGCCAAAGTCGGGATGGTCGAGGGGGTCGCTGTGGTGTAATTCACGGGTGCCTATGGACGATATCACCGCTGGTGGACGCAATTTGGCTGCTCCGGACCGGGCGACGGCCGGCATGCACCATGAGCATGGCAGCCGCGTCACTCGTGTTTCTACGGCCCGCCGCCCACCATGGCTTGACCAACGCCTCGACGATCCGCGAATTCCTCGAGCATGCATTGCTCGGCAGCCTAAAGCCGTCGCAAATTACGCACGTCACGGTACCTGCGCCTTCGATCGCTATCACGACCTTCCTGGACTTGATGCCGCGTGCGTTCAGCTTTGCTTGGCACAACCCTCCCTCCGGTGTGGATTGCGCCGGCGGCGGCGTAACGCATCAGATCACCGTGAGGGGGATCGACCGCCTTACGCAGCTTCGCGAGCAATCGGAGGCTTTGTGGGAAAGGGTGCGCGTGGTCCAGCACCCGGACGTCACCGATTATTCGCCCCGTCTTTTCGGTGGCTTGGCGTTTGCTGCCGAAGCAGATCACAGCGGACCCTGGGCTGAGTTCGGCGATGGTTCGTTTACCTTGCCTCGCTGGACGTACGGACGGCGCAACGGCCACTGTTTCCTCGCGCTCGCCGTCTACCCGGATCTCGAAAAGTCCGAACTGGCTCAACAGAGTTCTCGCCGAATTCGATGACATCTTCGATGCGGCCGACAGCAGCCGATCGTTTCGCGGTGCGCCCCCCAAGCATGTGTTTGCCGCCAGCGAAATCGATATCCACCAGCAACCGATAGGGCAATGGAAAGCACACCTCTCGAAAATCCGCGCCGCCATCGACAGTGGTGAGTTTCTCAAGATAGTAGCTGCGCGTCGATGCGAGGTTGTCCTGCCCAGGCCGGTGAGCGATATTCACGTTCTCGAGCGCTTGATGACGGAGAAGAACTGCACCCATTTCGCCTTCCGGCGGGCGGAGTCGTCCTTTGTCGGCGCCTCACCCGAGTCGCTGTTCGTCAAATCGGGCGCCACGCTGGCAACACAGGCGTTGGCCGGCACCTGCTCTCGCTGGTCCCCCGGCGAAACACATGCGGCACGGTCCGCGCAATTGCTCGCCAGTTCCAAAGACCGCGCTGAACACGAATTCGTGGTGGCGGCGATCCGTGATGCCCTCGCCCCGTTGTGCACCGCGGTAGTAGTAGCCGCTGCTCCCGAAGTGCTGATTTTGCGGAACATCCTGCATATCAACACGCCGTTTCAGGCAACGGTACGGCCCACTACCCATGTCGCGGACCTACTCGAGGCGCTGCACCCGACGCCGGCTGTCGGCGGCGTTCCGGGTCATGCGGCGCGGGAGTGGATCGTCGAACACGAAGACGGGAACCGCGGCTGGTACAGCGGCCCGGTGGGCTGGCTCGACATGCGCGGCGACGCGGAATTCCGAGTCGCAATCCGCTGCGGTGTGCTCAACCGCAATCGCGCGTATGTCTTCACGGGTGCGGGTGTGGTGAGCGATTCCGACGAGATAGCCGAATACCTCGAGACTGGGCTCAAGCAGCAGCCGATGCTGCGCGCTCTCCAGGTTCTCTGAATGCCGCACACGGATAGGCCCGCTGTGAATCGCGTCGCCATCCTGGGTGATGGCTCCATGGGCATCGCACTTGCGGAAACCGTGGCGCGTGGCGATCGTCCGTGCATCGTGTGGTGTCGAACGGCCGACGCGGCGGGCGCGATTTCGGGCCGCCGCTCGCACCCCAAACATTTCGCGAATCATCAACTCTCCGAACAACTTTCCGCCACCGACTCGCTCGAAGAGGCACTGAGCGGGGCTTCTCTAATGATCGTCGCGGTACCCTCGGCTGAATTTCGGCACGTCTGCACACTTCTCAAACAAGCCGCACCGAGCCCCCCACCAGTTCTGTCCGCCACGAAGGGGATCGAGCTGAGCGGACTCAAACGAATGTCTGAGGTTCTTGCCGAAGAACTGCAAACCGGGGCGGTCGGCGCAATCTCGGGGCCCAACATAACGCCGGATGTGATGGACGGGCAGCTGACCGCCATCGTCATAGCATCCAGCCGGCCCGATGTCGTCAAGCTAGGTGCGATGGCCCTGCACCGCCCGCGGCTGAAGGTCTATGCCAGCGATGATCTCATCGGTGTCGAGTTGGCAGGCGTCTTCAAAAACGCCATTGCCGTCGCGATGGGTATTGCATCTGGATTGGATTGGCCGGCGAACTCTCGCTCATTTGTCTTTACGCGCGGGCTTGCGGAGATCAACGCGCTGGCAATCGCACTCGGCGCCCGTGGCGATACATTCTATGGTTTGGCAGGCATAGGCGATCTCTTCCTCACCTCAACCAGCCCGCATTCGCTGAACTATCGTCTTGGCATCGAGCTCGGCCGCAATGATGCCCTGTGTGACATCGTCGCGCGTATGCCGGAGGTGCCTGAAGGAAGAAACTCGTTGCGCGGATGTTGCGCGCTCGCCGAAAGTGTCGGCGTAGCAATGCCGCTCGCGAAGGCAACGCTGAACATTCTGGAGGGCAGGGCGCCCGCCGCATCGCTGGAACAAGCTCTCGTGAGCCCCGATGCTTACGGAATCGACGCCGATGCGTTTTGCTGATCGTGTCGCCGTCATCACGGGGGGAGCCAATGGGATCGGCAGGGCGACGGCGGTACTGCTCGCCAAGGAAGGCGCCACCGTGGTGCCGGTAGACGTCGAGCCACAGGGGCTGCGCGAGCTCGAGTCGAGCATCCGCGCGGAGGGGGGCTCCTGTACGGCCTTCGAGGCGGACGTAGTTGATCCGCAAGCCGTTTCGCGCCTTGCGGATTTCGTCATGGGGGAGTATCGGCGAGCCGATATTCTGGTCAACAGTGTCGGCGGCAGCACGGTGATCCCGGACGCCGGGGTCAGTTTGGACAGCATGACGCTCGATGAATGGGAACGTGTCCTTTCGGTCAACCTGCGGGGCACGTTCCTTTGCTGCCACGCGATGATTCCTCACATGAAGCGTCAGGGCTCGGGCAGGATCGTGAATCTTTCGTCAATCGTTGCGCGAGGCATGAGCCCCAGAACCAACGCGGCGTATACATCTTGCAAGGCAGCGATTACCGCCATGACCCGAAAGCTCGCGATAGAGCTCGGTCCGTTCGGCATAACATGCAACGCCACCGCGCCCGGCGTAACCGTAACGAAACGGATGAAAGAACAGTTGCTGGATTCGCGGTCCGAGTCGGATGTCCAGTCGATGGTCGACGCAATTCCCTTGCGGCGGTTCGCAACTCCCGAGGATCAAGCCAAGGTGATCGCGTTCCTGGCATCTGACGATGCCGCTTTTGTTTCTGGGCAAACCCTAGAGGTGACCGGTGGCCAATAGTTGGCAAGCCGGGTCGACTCCGG
This sequence comes from uncultured Actinomycetota bacterium, assembly GCA_963820045.1. Lineage (GTDB taxonomy): Bacteria > Actinomycetota > Actinomycetes > Mycobacteriales > Mycobacteriaceae > Mycobacterium. The sequence goes on along the minus strand of CAWFYN010000002.1, from coordinate 21,072 downwards.
CGCTGTCCAATACCTCGAAGCGCGAGGCAACTCGGCTGTGCGTGATTAAGGAGAGTCTCAGATGTGCGGCATAGTCGCCTGCATGGCGCTTAACCCGACGGCGACAGTGACCAGTCTCGATCTCGGCACGGCCACACTGACTCATCGCGGTCCTGACGGTCACGGTGCCTGGACGTCCCCCGACGGTCGCGTCACGCTTGCGCACACCAGGCTCAGCATCATCGACCTTGTCACCGGCGACCAGCCCATTCCCAACGAAGATCGCTCCGTGTGGGCCGTGGTGAACGGCGAGTTCTACGGTTTCAAGGACATCCGTCGCGATCTTGAGCGCGCTGGACACAAGTTCAGAACCAAATCGGACAGCGAGATCCTGCTGCACCTTTACGAGGATCGAGGCACATCCGCCGTTCACTGGCTTAACGGCGAATACGCTTTCGTCCTTTGGGATCACAACAACCGCGAGCTGGTCGCCGGTCGCGATCGGTTCGGCATCAAGCCGCTGTGCTATGCCGTCTTCGACGGCAAGCTACTCATCGCATCTGAAGCGAAGGCGCTCTTCGCGCTGGGCGTTCCGGCCGATTTGGATAGTGAGTCGGTTTATCAATACCTTCACGTTTCGCAGGACCCCGACCGCACCTTCTTCAAGCACGTTCGGCAGATTCCTCCTGGCCACTATCTGCTTGTCCGGAACGGCAATATCCGCCTGATCCCTTATTGGGATCATCACGTGGATTCCGTTACCGAGACGCACGACGAAACCGAAGTCATCAAGGAATTCGAAACGCGCCTGTCCGAAGCCGTGCGCCTTCGACTGATCGCCGACGTGCCGGTGGGTATCTACCTCAGCGGTGGCATTGATTCGGCCGCCGCCTATGCGCTTGCCTGCCAACACAGTTCCCGGCCTCCGCAAGCCTTCACCGCCTGTTTCGACGACACGGCGTACAACGAGGAGGCCGATGCCGTCGCGTTGGTGAAGCATTTCGGCGGTGATATCGATACGGTTCGGTTGAACCGCGACAACATTGCAGACCATTTCCGCACCGCCATCTGGCACGCGGAAATGCCCTCGCACAACGGCCATATCGTCGCCAAATACCTGCTCAGCCGGCGCGTCCGCGAGCGAAACGTCAAGGTCGTGCTCACCGGCCAGGGTGCTGACGAGATCCTGGCCGGCTATGCGCACTTCATCAGTGATTTCCACAATCAGCCAGGCACGCAGGATGGGCGCAGCCCGGTGGACGTGAGTTCAGTTCACGAGACCTCCCGCGGCCTGCATCTCCCCGTCGGCGAAATGGCCGATACCAGTGCCATCCAGCGCACGTTTGGATTCGTGCCGACGTGGCTTTCGGCCCGTGCCGCCACGGCGATGCGACTCCGATCGCTGGCCGCCCCGGCGTTCATGGGACAGTTCGATACTTATGATCCTTACCGGGTCTTTTTGAACAATTTCCCACTCGTGACGCCGAAAATGGGCGTGGGCTTGCGCCATAGCTCCTATCTCTGGAATAAGTCGATCTTCCTGCACTACATGCTCGGGGCCTTCGACGACAAGATGGATATGGCCAATTCCGTCGAAGCCCGCAATCCATACCTCGACCCGTCGGTGGCAGAGTATGCATTCGGGCTGCCGGATGACCTGAAAATCCGCGACATGAAATCCAAGTACGTGCTGCGCGAAGCCGTCAAGCGGCTCATACCGGCCGGAAACTACGGCAACCTCAAGCGTCCGTTCTTCGCGCCGCCGCTCGGCGGTACCAACCCCGGCCGCTTCACCACGCTCTTGCAGGACACGCTGCGTGGCTCCGAGGCAGAAGCGTGCGAGTACCTCGATCCGAGAGCCCTTCGCCGTACCCTGGACAGGCTCCCTCAGATGACGCCGGAAGAGCTGACCATTTGGAGTCCGGTGTTGACCATCGCACTGAGCCTCACTTTCTTGAGCAGTTTCAGCGCCGTCAACTATTCAATGACCGAAAGTAGTTTGTGCCGGGCGTAGTTTTTTCGCGATCTTCTAGAAAGTAATTTATGAATACATTTCGTCGACAGTATTCGAATGATCTCGACGAGCATGTTCGGAATATCGTGCGATGGCATTTTTCTCCGGAGACTGGATCCGATTTCTGGCTGGAGCTTTCGAAGTCACTGCCGTTTGACCCGATCAGGGAAATACGGACTTTCGACGATCTGGCCCGTTTTCCCGTAGTGGTGCCCCTTTGGCGCACGACTCCTACGGCGAAGCTCGTTCCCAAAGGCATCCGAGGCCACTATTCGGTTTTCGAGACCGGCGGCACAACAGGGCCCCCGACGCGGGTCGCCGCCGGTCCGGAGAAGTTCGAAAACGTCGAGCGAGTCAGCGAACTGCTCGACGAACACGGCTTCCCGGGATCCACCCGCACCGAGCCGGTATGCAGCGGTGTCGAACACCAAAAATCTTGGCTTTACGTCGGTGCGTCTGGCCCCCATGGTGTGGGCAGGGTTGTTCCGCGACTCGCGCAAGTGACGAGGTTTCCTATGTCACATGGTCGATATGGACCCACGCTGGCTGCGAAAACTGGAAAAAGCAGACAGAAAAGACGAAATCGAAGCGTATGTTTCCCATGTTTTACAGCAGGCGAAATGGGCGCTCCAGGGAGATGAAGTAGCCGCGCTCATCACGATTCCGCCCACTGCTCCGCGCGATGATTCGCCACGAAGAGATGCATGACCTGATCCGTAAGTCGGTAAAGGGCATTATCTGGTCGGCGACCCCGGTCGAAGACGAGGAGTTGAGGCGCTGGGAAGAGGTCCACTTCCCCGAGGCTCGAATCGTTGGGTGGTACGGGAATGCCCTGATGGGCATCGGTGTACAGCGGCCGCGTGAGCGTCAGACGAATATCGGTGTAGCTTCAGCATGCCCTCGAGCCATCGCGGCGCCTGTCCCATGGCGTATCTGAAAACTGTATCGCTCGATGATCCGCAATGCGGCGTCGAGTACGGCCAGGCGGGTCAGGTAAGAATATCCGTACTAGGTACGAGACGTTCATCCCTCATCATCTTGAGCGAGACAGTGCAATTCGAATTCCTCCTGGTGGTGGGGATCGGTGGGATGGCGTGACTCGCGTTACCGCGCTTGCCGGCGGCGGATCGGGATCTGCATTTCAACCGGGTCAGCTTGCCTAGCAGAATATTTGAAGCCGAGATGACGAAGGTCTGTCGATGAACCGAAGTATTCATTTTGCGAAGAAAATTAGCGCCTTCTGCACCCGTGTCACCGAGTACAATCGGCCGGCGCACTGTAGTTTCGCTTACCCGCACACTACGGACACGGGAGCCTGAAGATGCCCGCACCGCCGACTAGGACAATGAAATGTCGATTGTGTGACGATCCGTCAGCCGTCGAGTTTCTGGATCTAGGACTGCAACCCCTTGCGAACAAGTATCCGACGCGAGCTGAATTTGACGCCGAGGACTTCTTTCCGTTGCAGGTGTTCTTCTGTCCTACTTGCAAGAACGTGCAGCTCGGAACCATCATCTCGCGAGAGCGGATGTTCGAAGACTACTACTACCTATCCTCGGTCAATCGCGGACTGGTAAGGCATTTCGAGGATCTTGCCCAGCAGCTGGCATCGGCGCATTTTGTCGTCGATGTCGGTTCCAACGACGGCATCCTTCTCAGGCCGCTGCAGAAGTTGGGTGTCAATGCGCTCGGCGTCGAGCCTTCGATCAACGTATCGAAGATTGCCAACGATCAAGGATTCGAGACGCTGACGACCTTTTTCGATAGCGAGGCGGCCGACAAGATCGAGGCGTCATATGGCAGGGCAGACGTCATCGTCGCCAGCAGCGTATTCACCCATCTTGAAAATCCGAGTGGATTCGTCGAGGCCGTGAAGCGACTCCTGACGGACGAGGGCACGTTTATCGTCGAGGTGGAATATATCGGGACCATTCTGGCGACAACACAATTCGAGCGTTTTTATTTGGACCGGATTTTCTACTACTCGCTCACGTCGCTCGCGAAGTTGTTCGCCGCGCATGGCATGGTGATCGCTGACGTGCGCGAGATTGCCCCGCACGGCGGTTCATTACAGGTGTTCATACAACGAGCCGGCCGGCAGCCCTCCACCGATGCCGTGCGTCGACTCCTCGCACGCGAGGAGGAGGATTTGACGCTGGAAACCTTGCGCGAATTTCGGCGCAAAGTCGATCTTCAAATAGCGGCGTTCAAAGCTCGGCTGGCGGAGTTTCAGCAAGCCGGTTTGCGAGTTGCCGGTTACGGTTCGCCTGCGCGCGTCGCAACCATATGCAATTACGGTGGCATCGGGCCCGACGAAATCCCATTCACCGTCGATGACAGCCCTTTGAAGCAGAACAAGTTCACGCCTGGAACGCACATCCCGATCGTTCCGAAGGCCTACCTGGATGAACACAAGCCCGACGTGCTCGTCGTTTTCGCGTACGAATACTTCGATGACATCCGTAAGAAGACCGACGGAGCGTACCTCTATTTGAAGCCCATTCCACCCGTCGAGTTGAAATAACAGAAGGATCCCTTGATGCGTGATCATTTCATTGTTCGCCGCGATACTGAGGCGATCGTCCAGGGTATCGGCAACGATGCTCATCGGTTTTCTGGGAAAACCGTACTGTTGAGTGGCGGTGCAGGCTTTCTTGGCAAGCACTTTCTGCGGGTATTCAAACGGCTCAACGATACGATTCTGGAACGACCCGTTCGCGTGATCTCGGTAGACAATTTCATCACGGGCGATCCCAGCACGAATGACCGCGACGAGAATATCGCCGAAGTCTGGTCCGATGTCACCTATCCGTTGCCCGTGCGCGAGGACATTCATTACATCATGCATGCGGCCGGTCTGGCGTCGCCGGTCTACTATATGAAGTATCCGCTCGAAACGATCGAAAGCGCGGTGTCAGGCATCAAGAATCTTTTGGAGTTGGGGCGCCGAAACGCCTCGCTGGAGGGGTTCTTGTTCTTCAGTTCAAGCGAAATCTACGGCGACCCTGACCCGCGCTTTGTGCCCACTCCGGAGACGTACCATGGTCACGTCTCGAGCGTCGGCCCTCGGGCGTGTTACGACGAGTCGAAACGGCTGGCAGAAACGATCGCAACGGTCTATCACCAGAAATATGGCTCGCCCGTGACGATCGTCAGGCCGTTCAATGTGTTCGGGCCCGGGATGAAACACAACGATCGCAGAGTCGTTCCCATGTTCACCTATCAGGCGCTGACGGGCGAGCCGATTCCAGTGCATGGAAGCGGCCAGCAGACGCGGACGTTTTGCTACACGACGGACGCGATCACCGGATTCTTGAAGGTGCTCCTGAGGGGTCGCCCCGGCGAACCCTATAACATTGGCAATGCCGCCAACGAGATCTCGATGCTCGATTTGGCCGAGATGTATAAAAAGCTCGTCCCCGGCGCCACATATCAGCAAATCGACTACCCCGACTCCTACCCGGCGGGCGAGCCCCAGCGGCGCTGTCCCGATCTCGCCAAAGCCACTGAGGAGCTGAACTATAAGCCGCAGGTCGACGTTCAAGAGGGCCTGGGACGTTTCATCGACTGGGCCAAAGACCAGGAGTCTTACCGGAAGGCCGCATGCGAATCGGTGTAATCGGCCGGGGAAAATGGGGAATGAACATCGTTCGCACGCTGGCGGCGATGCGAGATGTGGATCTACTTGACGAGTCGAAGAACGTCGATGTCATTCTGGGCCAGCGGCCAGACGGGGTGGTGATCGCGACACCCTCCGCGACCCATGCGGAGGTCGCGGTCCCATTCATCGATGCCGGTGTACCGACGTTCATCGAAAAGCCGATGGCCACCACGGTTGCCGATGCGATTCGTATTCGCCAAGCCGCGTTACGTTCTGGCGCACCCGTCTTCGTGGGGCACGTGCATCTGTCCAATCCAGCGTTTCAAGCCGCCAAAAAGCTCCTCTCGGAAGTTGAAAGCGTGCAGGCCGTGTTCTGGGAAGGCATGAATAATCGTCCCAGAGCCGATTCATCGGTGTTTTGGGACTGGCTTCCCCACGGTCTCTCCATGGTGCAGACGCTGTTCGACGCCACTCCTGCTTTCGTGCGGGCATGGGGCTTCGGTGAGGAGTCGCGGTTCGAGGCGGGACTCGCAAAATTTGTGATTGGGGGTATCCCCTTCACCGCGCGTTTCAGCTGGACCTCGCTGGTGAAGCGTCATCGCATGACGATTCTGGGAACTGAGAACTCGTTCACCTTCGACGATTTTTCGCAGAGGAAGCTTTCGCTGCGCAATTCCAGTGGGACGTCCTACCCTGCCTACGGGGAAGAACTTCCGCTGACCCGCGAACTTCGCGCCTTCATCGGAATGCTAAGCGCCGCAAGGCTGGATCTGACCCAACTCGAAGGCGAAGTTGCGATCGTGCGCGCAATTGCCGCCGCCGAAGAATCTGCTCGGAATGCCGCAAGTTCAGTGGCAATCGACAACTGCTCGTTGTAAATGCCAGCGACAATCTGCAGGACGATTGGCGAATGTATAGCGGGCGGATCCTCACGGCGACGGAATCTGAATGCACGGTTTGCGTCGGGCCGACGCCGCACCCCAGTGTGCTCGGTCGCGCGGCCCCGGAGCTCGCCACCCGGCGCGGACGTTGTGGTGTTTGCCCTTCGAAACCATTCTGGGAATCTGCGCCGCGAACCTCATCGCCACCGACATGTTGACGGCAACTCACGGCGGCCCCAGCCGAAGGGTGGGTAGGGGTCTTCATGGCGGCCCCTTCGCCGGTGCATTGGCCGTTACCCGAAGACTCAGCATCAGGCAGTCCTGAAGATGAGGGACTGCCATCTCAAATTCCACAAAAAACGGGACATGCTCAGAGTCGGGAATTACTCTGCCAGGAGGCGAGGCGTCAGGCTTCCGCGCTATTTGCTGAACGTGAATGGGGGAGTGGAGGCGCTGCGATGAAATTGGTGGCGGCCGGCTACGGAAGTCGCGGTGATATCACGCCTAACGCCGCTGTCGCCCGCGAGTTGTTGCGCAGAGGGCACGAAGTGCGCATGGCAGTCCCGCCCAACCTGGTTGGCTTCGTCGAGGCGGCTGGGCTTGAGGCGGTCGCTTACGGGCCGGATATGCAGGCGAAGATGGAAGAGTTGCGTACCTGCGGATGCAAGTTCCCGCAACCCCAGGAGGATCCAGGATCTGATCAGGTCGCGGCGTGAATTTTGGGAAGGGTATGCCCAGGGCTGGAGAGAGGTGAGCATGACGCTGATGTCATTGGCGGACGGCGCCGACCTGCTATTCACCACCCTGAGTTTCGAGCAGGCAGCTGCGAACGTCGCGGAGTATTACGACATTCCGTTGGTCACGCTGCATTACTTCCCGGCGCGGGTCAACGGCCAACTCATTCCGTTCTTGCCCGCGCCGTTGGGCCGCAACGGAATGACGGTGTCCGAGTGGCTGCATTGGCGCGTGGTGTTCAGGAAGATTGAGGATGCGCAGCGCCGTGAACTGGGCCTGCCCAAGGCAACAAGTCCCGCACCGCGACGGATCACCGAGCGCGGATCACTGGAAATCCAGGCCTACGAAGAGTTTTGCTTTCCCGGCCTGGCAGCCGAATGGGCAAAATGGAATGGCCAACGGCCCTTTATCGGCGCGCTGACGTTAGATTGCCGACCGATGCCGATGACAACGTCGCGTCGTGGATTGCCGCGGGAACACCGCCGATCTTCTTCGGCTTTGGCAGCATACCGGTCGCTCTGCTGCCGACACGCTTGCCATGATCGCTGCCGCCTGCGCGCAGTTAGGCGAGCGCGCGTTGGTTTGCACCGGCTGGAGTGACTTTACCCTCTGTCCCGCATTTCGGACCACGTCAAGGTGGTGGACACGGTGAATTATGCGGCCATCTTTCCGGCCTGCCGCGCGGTCGTGCACCACGGTGGCGCGGGTACTACGGCCATAAGCCTGCGCGCCGGAGTCCCCACGCTGATCCTCTGGATATTGGCCGATCAGCCGCGCTGGGGGGCCGCGCTCAAACGATTGAACGTGGGCACCGCCCGGCGCTTTTCGTCCACTACCGAAAAATCGCTGGTCGCAGACCTCCGCACTATCCTCTCCCCGGAATATCTCACCCGGGCCCGGGAGCTGGCCACCCGGATGACCAAACCCACCGAAAGCATCGCGTCCGCCGCTGACCTTGTGGAAATTTCGGCCACTCCGAGCTTTTTGGCTGATCGGCGAAGCCGGCTGTCCGGGTGATCGGCGCGGGACGCATCGGACCGAATGGCTCGCCGGCAGACGTGTGTCGATGAATGCGGACGGGCTCACGTCGGATCCATCGATGCCGGCGAGGGGACATTCCGAATGATGCCGTCGATGTCAACGGTGAAACAGGACTTGCGTTATGCCGACCAGTGGACACTTCCACACTTGCCTGCCGCCTAACCGATGACAGGCGAACCTTTCGTTGAGATGGCAGATTCGGGGGACTGATATGGCGACGCGCATTGCTGTGTTCGGAGCCGGTTATGTCGGGCTGACATCGCCAGCTTGCTTTTCGATGCTTGGCCATCACGTCATATGCGCTGACGTAGACGAAGCCAAGCTTCAGCGGCTGAACAGTGGTCAGGTGGATATCGTTAGCCGCAGCTTACGGTAGATCGATTCGGCAGATGTACGTCGGGAGGCCATATTCGTGGATTCCGGTTCGGTATCAGCGGCAGTCGCGGATGTGAAAATCACATTTTTGTGTTTGCCCACCCCAATGGGGGTAAACGGCCAGGTCGACATGGCCGGTTTCGACAACGCAGTGCTCGAACTGCGCGACACGCTTCCTGATGGATGCGTGGTGGTTATCAAATCGACGGTCCCAATCGGGACGGCTGCGCGGGTCGCAACCATTTTGAAAGGGTCGAATGTCAGCGTGGTCTCCAATCCCGAATTCCTGCGTGAAGGCTATGCTGTCGACGACTTCCTCAGGCCGAACCGCATAGTGATCGGATCCGATCAAGCGGCCGCAGCCCAGCAAGTTGCTGCACTGTACGACTCGATCGCCGCTCCCACGATGTTTATGGATTCGGCCAGTGCAGAGATGGTCAAGTACGCAGCCAACAGCTTTCTTGCCGCAAAGTTGTCGTTTGTCAATGAGATCGCGGAATTGTGCGAACATCTGGGTGCCGATATCGCCTCGGTGACGAAAGGCATGGGGTACGATCCCCGGATCGGCGATTCATATCTGCGGCCTGGGCCGGGCTGGGGCGGATCGTGCCTACCCAAAGATGTTGCGGGAGTTTCGTATATCTCGAAGCAGGTAGGGCTGGAATTACCGCTTCTGGAAGCGATCGTATATAGCAATCAAAGGCAGAAGTCGCGTATCGTCGAACGAATCCGAATAGCTGCAGGCGGATCATTGTGTGGCAAGCGAATTGCGCTGCTCGGTCTGGCTTTTAAGGCTGGTACCAACGACCTCCGGCATTCACCGGCGCTGGACGTGGCTGAGCAGCTGGCTCTTGAGGGTAGTGAATTGACCGCATACGATCCCGTTGTTCCGTATGACATTACCGGCGTCACCGACGGCATTGCGGTCGTGCCGGATGTTTACCAGGCGGTGAAGGGCGCGGATGTTGTCGCCTTGCTGACCGAATGGCCGGCGTTCCGAGCGCTTGATTGGGCGCGTGTTGCCGACCTGATGGCCGGTCATAGCGTGGTAGATACTCGAAACATTCTCGACGGTAACTTCCTGACTGCTGCCGGGCTCACCTTGCGCGGGATCGGTACACGAACGCCACTGGATTTGGATCCGACGGAGACCGATCAACCGACCGATGGTCTGTCAAGCAATCAAAGTTAAATGGCTTACCCATAACGTTGCTTGGAGCGGCAAGTCTTTGAGCGAGGCAAGCCTTTATCGGACGTGCCTTGACGGCATGATCTGTGAAGACTTTCCAATCAGCTCCAACTCGATGTCGATCCGGCGCAGCGAACCGTCCGCGAATCGAGATGTAGGGTTTTCGTGGACAAACCGGCCCGGGTTATCTACCACCCGTCAAATACGGAGCGCCACTAGAAATTTCATCAATCCCCGATGTGAATGACCACGCGAGCGCATACGCTCGCATCGACAAGTCGGACAACGTGACCAAACCGGAGCATCACCAAACGGGGAGGGTTGGGGGCATGTTGTCCTACGGCACACCTCACGGCCAGAGCGGCGTTCGACGGGTCGTCGCAAGTGTCGACCCGTCCGCGCCCGCATCAGCCCTCGAACAGCGGCGCCGTGTCGCCGATCGGGTATTCAAGGGCGCGCTCCTTTTCAACGGCGCACTCACGGTCTTCTGGCTCGCGATGCTCGTCACCGGAACCGACGCGGTGTTCTTCGGCACCTACGCCGTCGACCGCGACGCGATCGTTCGGGTGATCTCGGGCGTGCTGATCTTCGGGGTCTTCTGGGGCGGGATCTGGTATGGCGTCAAGAACGCGCTGCTGAAGTCTGTCGCGGGGTTCTCGAAACGAAGAACGTCGCGCCGCGTTTTCGTCACGCATGTCCGCGCCTTACGACGTCAATGAGATTGTGGCGCGCCACTCCGAGCGCCGCATCCGCATCATCGACATGATCGGACGCCGGGGCCGAGGCATCACGCTCGCGGCCGTCAGCTTCTTCTATCTCTACGCGCGCATCGGCACCGATCGGCCCGAGACGTTCGCCACCGCGTTCATGCAGTCCAATCTGTTGGACGCCGTGGTCGTCACGTGGATATTTCTCGCCCTCTACTACCGGAAGGGATTTTTCGCCGGCAGTCTTTTACGGTCCGCAGTCGCGCATCATGGACGGCGTGCTCGCACGGGCGAACTGCCTCCTCATCATGACCTTATGGTTGATGTTCAAGTTCGTGATGATCCCGATCGGCACGCAGCTCACCGTCGTCTTTCCTCCGAACCAGTTCGCCATCGTCTTCGCGCTCATCTGGGGTTCGTACATCGTCGCCGATGCGCTGGCGGAGATCGGCGGTGCGCTGATCGGACGCCAAAAGATCTGCGTGCGCGGCATCGGCGACGTCAATCGCAAATCGGTGGCAGGCATCGTCAGCGGGTTCACCGGTGCGCTGATCTTCTGTGCCTTCATCGTGATGGCCAACCAGTTTGCCGGCGCCGTGGCTCGTGCTGTCATTGGTGATCGCCGTGTCGAACACGCTCCTTGAGTTTTATTCACCACGTGGTACGGACGATGTCGTGATGGCTACTGGCAATGCGCTGATCTGCTGGGCATTCGGCGCGTTGGTCCTGCACTGACACGCCAACACCGAAAACCACAGCTCAACGGCTTTGGGTAGGTTTCCCTGTCAATCCAATTGCCGCGCCCCTAGAGGGGAATTACGTTCGACCGCACTCTCGCTGATAGATGCTGATGAGAGTCGCCTCGACCACCGAGAACTGTGAAGCCCGTGGGCTTGAGCCGATTCTCCAGGACTCGCAGCTTCTTCAGAGAGTCCAGTGCCCGAAACCGGCGCCTTAGCGCCTCAGCTGCGAATAGGTCCTCCGTAGTCTGGCACAAGTACCGCATGTCGCCCGTTTCCACTTCGTTGAGGTCGATCAATTTGCTCGAGTCGAGCAAGTTGATGTTGTTAATAGCGGCCCAGTCGAGTTTCGCGCAATCACGGAGTATGTTGATGATCTCTTCGAATCGATATGCATTGACGATCGGATGTAGGTAGGCATCCACGTCAATACTGACCTGGCTAACTTCAGATTTTGACTGCGCCGCGGAGCTACCATATTGCTTAATCTCAAGCTTTAGTCCCATATCCTGCAATACTTGCAACCCCGCGTCGAACCCCTCCGTACGATTCCAGAGCGTCAAGAGGGTCTCTCTATCGAGTAGCCGTTGATGTTCGCCCAGTGCGTGATACAGCCAAAGAATCAAAACGCCATTGTCACTAAGTAGGGATGTGAGAAACTGTATCCCTTGACTTGGATCCTCTAAGTGATGTACGACACCAATTGAAAGAATGACGTCGAACGCGCATCCCGGACTAAAATCTAAAAGCTCGGATGTGCAAAACTCAACGTTCCGAATGCCATGTCGCTGACCGAGGGCTTTTGCAACGGCGATGGAGGCCGCTGTCATATCGAGTCCGACAAACTGTGCTTTGGGGTAGCGCCGAGCCACCGCGAGAAGCCGCTGGCCGGTGCCGCAACCGGCGTCTAATATTTTTTGCCCAGACAGTCCGTTTTCGCCGAAGATCGTGTATAAGCTATTCGCGACGTCCGGGATTAGAGTGTCTCCCACCGTGGGACTCGGGTATGGGTAAACCTCGTACATCTTTCGCACGTCGCCCACTTTTCCTGCTCCCGTGTTCTCGGGCATGCGTCCCTCCCAATCAGTTGGCCCACCGATCCTGGTAGAAAGAGGCGACGCTACAGTACGGCTCCGTCCAGGTGCTCGTGTGGCTTATATCGCGGCCGCACAGGCAGTCGAATCGCTGACATTGCGTTCATCAGGTACTGCCCACCGCTGTTCTGTCAGGTGACATTCAACGGAATAAGCATAAGTTGCGTGCGCTGGCCCGCTTGACTTCGAGTCCACGCTCCACTGAGGCCGAGCCGGCACATGCATATCAGGCGGCTTCCGCAGGGGCCAGCTTTTCGCACAGCAGTCCCGCCAAACCGCGAATGGTGCCGATGGTGGCGAGGTCGGCTGGGATTGATGCGTATTCCCGTTTCGGTCTCGATGCGGGTGCGCAGTTCGAGGGCGCCCAGCGAGTCCATGCCGTACTCGGAGAGCGGCCGGTCGGGATCGATGTTGCGACGCAGGATCAGGCTGACCTGGTCGGAGATCAGACGCCGCAGCCGGGTGGGCCACTCGTCCAGGGGCAGCTCGTCGAGCTCGGCACGCAGTTTGCTTGTGCCCGCTGCGTTTTGCCCGGTGGAGCGGAACGCTTCGGCGAAGGGACTGCGCTGGGCGAAGGCGGTCAACCACGGGGTGCCCATGATGGGCGCGTAGCCGGTGTAGGCGCGGTCGTGGCGCAGCAGCGCTTCGAACGCGTAGGCGCCCTCGTCGGGAGCGATGGCAGTCGTCGGCGCCCTCCGCCAACGCGGTGGCGCGCCCGATCTGCGCCCAGGCGCCCCAGGCGATCGCGGTGGCCGGCAGGCCCTGAGCCCGGCGCCACAGGGTGAAGGCGTCCAGCCAGCTGTTGGCCGCGGCGTAGGCGCCCTGCCCCGGCGAGCCCACCAGCGCGGCCGCCGAGGAGAACGAGCAGAACCAGTCCAGCGGCTGACCAGCGGTGGCAGTGTGCAAGTTCCACGCACCGTAAACCTTTGGCGCCCAGTCACGCTCGATGAGCTCGTCGGTGATATTGGTCAGTGTGGCGTCCTCGACCACCGCCGCCGCATGCAGCACACCGCGCACCGGAAGCCCGGTGGCGGTCGCCGCGGCCACCAACCGCTGAGCCGTACCGGCCTCGGCGATGTCGCCGCACTCCACCACGACGTCGGCGCCGATCGCGCGGATGCGCTCGATCGTCTCCAGCGCCTCGGGCGTCGGCTGCGAGCGCGAGGACAGCACGATGCGCCCGCAGCCCGCCGTCGGCCATCTTCTCGGCCAAGAACAGCCCCAGGCCGCCCAGCCCACCGGTGATGATGTAGGCGCCGTCGCGGCGGAAGACCGGAGCCTGCGCCGGCGGCACCACCACGCGGCTGCGTGCCGGTGTGCGGGACGTCGAGCACGAGTTTGCCGGTGTGCTGGGCGCCGCTCATCACCCGAATGGCGGTGGCGGCGTCGGCAAGCGGGTAGTGCGTGCTCTCCGGCATCGGCAGCACACCGTCCGCGGTGAGCTGGTACACCGTGTTCAACAAGTCGCGCAGCCGGTGCTGGGTGGCTGTACGACAGCAACGCCAGGTCGACGGCGTAGAACGTCAGGTTGCGCCGGAACGGGAAGAGCCCCAACCGGGTGTCGCCGTAGATGTCGCGTTTGCCGATCTCGACGAATCGTCCACCGAACGCCAGCAATTCGATGCCCGCGCGCTGGGCGGCGCCGGTCACCGAGTTGAGCACGATGTCGACGCCATAGCCGTCGGTGTCGCGGCGGATCCGCTCGGCGAACTCGATGCTTCGCGAGTCGTAGACGTGCTCAATACCCATGTCGCGCAACAATTGTCGACGCTGCTCGCTGCCGGCGGTGGCGAAGATCTCGGCTCCCGCGGCGCGGGCGATGGCGATTGCCGCCTGCCCGACGCCGCCGGTCGCCGGAATGGATCAACACCTTGTCGCCGCGCCTGATGCGGGCCAGGTCGTGCAGGCCGTACCAGGCGGTGGCGTGCGCGGTGGTCACCGCGGCCGCCTGCTCGTCGGACAGGCCTGCGCGGCAGCGTGACGGCCAGGCGCGCGTCGCAGGTGATGAACGTGCGCCCAGCAGCCGTTGGCGGACAGGCCGCCGACATGATCGCCGACCTTGTGGTCGGTCACGTCTGGTCCGACCGCGGTCACCACTCCGGCGAAATCCGTGCCCAGCTGCGGCAGCCGCCCGTCGAAGGCGGGGTAGCGGCCGAACGCGACCAGCACGTCGGCGAAGTTGATGCTGGACGCGCTGACCGCGACCTCGATCTGCCCCGGTCCCGGCGGAACCCGGTCGCAGGCAACGAGTTCCATCGACTCCAGATCGCCGGGTGTGCGGATCTGCAGCCGCATCCCGTCGCGCTCGTGGTCGGCGACGGTGGTGCTGCCGCTCCTCGGGGCGCAGCGGAGTGGGGGACAACCGCGCCGTGTACCACTGCGCCGTTTCGCCAGGCGGTCTCGTCTTCCTCGGACCCGCCGAGCAGTTGCCGCGCCAGCTGCTCGGCGTCGGTGGCTTCGTCCACATCGATCTGGGTGGCGCGCAGGTGCGGATGTTCGGTGCCGATCACCCGGATCAAGCCCCGCAGCCCAGCCTGCTCCAGGTTGGCCACGTCGCCGGCCAGCACCGTCTGGGCGTTGCGGGTCACGACGTACAGGCGAGGCGGCTCGCCAGGGATCTCCGGCAATTCGCGGGTGATGCGCACCAGATGCTGCACATACTCGCGGCCCAGCAGCGGGGACTGGTCCTCGGCGTCGCCGTTTTTGGGTCCCGTGAGGATCACCACACCGGTGAATCCACCGCCGCGCAGATGGTTTCCAAGCTGTTCGGCTGTTCGAGGCGTGGTCGGCGTGCGGTGGCCAGCACATGGTGGTGCATTGCGCGCCATGGTTTTTCAGTGCGTCGGTCAACGCGGTGGCCACCACATCGGCGGTGGCGGTGGTGCTGATCAGCAGCCAGCTTCCGGCGTCGGCGTATTCCACCTCGGGCAGTTCTCGTTGCCGCCATTCGATGGTCAGCAGCCGCTCGGCCAGCACCCGATCGTTGTTGCCGCTCTCGGAGACGCCGGTGCCCAATCGCAGCCCCTGCACGGCGAGCAGGACCGCCCCGTGCTCGTCGAGCACGTCGAGGTCGGCCTCGATCCCGGACGTATCGGCTTTCGTCACCCGCGTGTAGCAGTAGTGGGCGTTGCGGGCAGCGCCGTAGGAGCGGAGTCGACGGATACCCAACGGCAACCCCAGCACATCCTCGCCCAGGGCCTGGACGTCCGGATGAGCCGCAACGGACTGAAAACAGGCATCCAGCAGCGCCGGGTGCACGCCGTAAGCATCTTGTTGCGAGCGGATTTGGCGCGGGTAGCGCGACCTCGGCCAGCACGGTGCCGGTTGCCCCCTCGCCGGTGTGCACCGCGGTCGAGACCGGTGAACGCCGGACCGTACTGAACACCACGCTGGTCCAGGCGCTTGCGCACCTCGGCGCCATCCTCGCGATGCGGGTGCGCGGCAAGTAGCGCGGACATGTCGTGCGCAGGTGGCTGCTCGTCGTCCGCGGCATGCAGGACCGCGGTAGCTTGCCGCGCTTGTTCGCCCCCCTGATTTGTCTCCACCGTGAAGTCGACGGACGCCCGGCGATGACAACGACGCCGAGGCGCCGACCGTGGTCTGCTCATCCAGCAGCAGCGCCTGCTCGAAGCGGATGTCGCGGACCTCGGAGGCCTCGCCCAGCACGGCGCGCGCGGCCGCCAGCGCCATCTCGCAGTAGGCCGCCCCCGGAAGCACGGCCACATTGCGGATCTGGTGATCGCCCAGCCAGGGCTGGGCGGCGGTGCCGACCTCGCCCTGCCAGACGTGGCGCTCCGGTTCCTCCTGCAAGCGCACATGCGCGCCCAGCAGCGGATGCACCGAAACGGTGCATGCCGCCGTGTGTCGGGGGATTCCTGACCGTCGCGGCTCAACAGCAGCCGACGGTGCGTCCAGGTCGGCAGCGGCGCGTCCACCAGCTGCCCATTCGGGTAGAGCACGGAGAAGTCGACCGCGGCGCCCGCACTGTGCAGATCCGCCACGAAGCCGCGCAGCCCGTGCGGCAGCGCTTGTTCGCGGCGCATGCCGGCCAGAGCGGCCAGCGGCATGTCGAGACTGCGGGCGTTCTGCTCGAGCGGCGTGGGTGAGCAGTGGGTGTGGCGCCAGCTCGGCGAAGACCCGGTAGCCGTCCTCCATCGCGGCCTGCACCGCCGCGGCGAACCGCACCGTGCTGCCGCAGATTGTCCACCCAGTAGCGGGCATCGCACACCGGCTCGCTCGCGCGGGTCGAACTGGCGTCGCCGAGTAGAACGGAACTTCCGGTGTCCTCGGGGCGAGCTCGGCGAGTGCCTCGGTCAGCTCATCGAGGATCGGATCGACCTGCGGAGATGCGATGCGACGTCGACGGCGATCTCGCGGGCCATCACGTCGCGCTGCTCCCAGGCCGCGACCAGCTCGCGCACCGTCTGGGTGGCACCGCCGATCACCGTGGACTCCGGCGAGGCCACCACCGCCACCACGACGTCGTTGACGCCGCGGGCCATCAGCTCCGAAAGCACTTGCTGGGCAGGCAATTCCACCGACGCCATCGCCCCGGCACCGGCGATGCGGGACATCAGCCGCGAGCGGCGGCAGATGACGCGTACCCCGTCTTCCAGCGACAGCGCCCCCGCGACGACGGCCGCCGCGGCCTCACCCAGGGAGTGCCCGATGACCGCGCCCGGGCGCACCCCGTAGGACTTCATGGTGGCGGCCAGCGCGACCTGCATGGTGAACAGGGTCGGCTGGACCCGGTCGATGCCGGTCACCATCTCGCGGCGCCGTCATCGCCTCGGTCACCGAGAATCCCGACTCTCGCGGCGATCAGCGGCTCGGCCTGCGCGACGGTGGCGGCGAACACCGGTTCGGTCGCCAGCAGGTCAGCGCCCATTCGCCGCCCACTGCGAACCCTGCCCGGAGAACACCCACACCGGACCGCGGTCGTCTTGCCCGACCGCGGCCTGATACGGGGCATCGCCGTCGGCGACCTCGCGCAACGCCTGCGGTCAGCTCCGTCGCGGCTGCCGGCGATGACGGCCGTGCGCACCGGGCGGTGCGCACGCCGGCGCGCCAGGGTGTAGGCCAGATCCGGCAACGCCACGTCGTCATGGGCTTGCACCCAGTCGGCCAGCCGGCCGGCGGTGCGGCGCAGTTCGTCGGCCGAGGTGGACGACAGCGGGAACAGCAGTGGTGCCGCCGTCGACGCGTCGGCTTCGCCGATGTCGTTGCGCAGCGGTTTCGGGGGCCTGCGGGAGCTTGCTCCAAAATGGCGTGCGCGTTGGTTCCCGAGAGCCCGTACGACGACACCGCCGCCCGCCGGGGATGCTGGCCGTTGCGTCGGCCACGGCGTGATTCTCCTGTGGCACAAAGAGTTTCGTGTCGATTTGGGCGAGCTCATCGGGCAGCCGGGTGAAGTGCAGATTCTGGGGAACCACACCATGCTGCAGGGCCAGGACCGCCTTCATCAGCCCCAGTGCGCCCGACGGCCGACTGGGTATGTCCGAAATTGGTCTTCACCGAGGCCGAGCGCGCAAGGGCCCTCGACGCCGTAGACCTTGGCCAGGCTGGCGTATTCGATCGGGTCACCGACCGGGGTGCCGGTGCCGTGCGCCTCCACCATGCCGACGGTGCCGGCGTCCACGCCCGCAGCGGCCAACGCCGCCCGATAGACCGCGGTCTGCGCGGTCACCGATGGTGTCGCGATGTTCACCGTGCGGCCGTCTTGGTTGGCGGCCGTGCCGCGGACCACGGCCAGGATCCGGTCACCGTCGCGCAGCGCATCCGGCAACCGCTTGAGCAACACCATCGCGCAGCCTTCGCCAGACACGAACCCGTCCGCCGCGACGTCGAACGCGTGGCAGCGTCCGGTGGGAGACAGCATGCCGCTCCGCCGACCCCGCGGCGAACTTCCGCGGATCCAGCGATCACGGAGGCGCCGCCCGCCAGCGCCAGGTCGCTTTCGCCGTCGTGCAGGCTGCGACAGGCCATGTGCACCGCGACCAGGCCGGACGAGCACGCGGTGTCCACCGTCATCGCGGGACCGTGCAGCCCCAGGGCGTAGGCGATCCGCCCGGACGCCATGCTGAAGCTGTTGCCCGGTAAATCCGTACGGCCCCTCCATGGCGTGGGCATCGGCGGCCACCAATTGGTAGTCGTCATGCGTCAAGCCCACGAACACACCGGTCAGCGAGCCGGCCAACCTCTGCCGGGCTGAGACCCGGCGTGCTCCATGGCCTCCCAAGAGGTTTCCAGCAGCAAGCGGTGCTGTGGGTCGATCGCGGTGGCCTCGCGCTCGTTGATCCCGAAGAACTCGGAATCGAAGCCGGCAACGTCGTCGAGGAACGCGCCCCACTTCGACACCGACCGACCCGGCACCCCGGGCTCGGGGTCGTAGTACTCGTCGGCGTCCCAGCGGTCGGGCGGAATCTCGGTGACCAGGTCATCGCCGCGCAGCAACGCTTCCCATAACTGCTCGGGTGAGTCGATCCCCCCGGGAAGTCGGCACGCCATGCCGATAACGGCAACCGGAGTGACAGGTGTGGTGTCCACAGCCGGGCGAAGAATTCGCTGATGCTGAGCGATGCACACCATCATCGATCGCCCGGGATGAAACCATTCCGCCCTCCCTCACACTAACGACTACATAGCCTGTCCGCTGCTTAACTCAAGACGTGGCAGCTCCTCGACAAGCCAGGTGCCTGCGTCTGCGCCGATTGAGCCCTGCGCGAGTCAGGGGCGTTGGCGCACGTCAGTGGCCTAGATGGCAGGGGCGACGGTATTATGCGCATGCCGAGTGATATGGGTGATTGGTGGCGATCGTTACCGAATCGTGATATTGGTTGAAACTCCCGGACCAAGTCAGTAATCGACGTTCTGTGTGCGGATGAGGACCGGTGTGGCAGTTCTCGTCGCCCATGCGTGCGCAAGCACGTGTTGGCGTCCGACGGCGCGCTCATGCGGCGATCGCAGAATCTCGCAGTCGTGATCGCAGTGACCGCAGCCCGCGATCGAGCGTCACGGAGATCGGCGTCGGCGAAGTGCCGCCGGGCACATCGATGGTCCGTCCCGTGCGCCGGATGGCGTCCGACAGGAGTGGCTCCATCTCGCGGCGCCTGCAACCACGCAAGCGCTCACTGCACTCGCGTTCGCGCCAGGACCGTGCACCAGTAGCCAGTCAACGCCGCGTCAGGACCCTTTAGGAACGATCTGTGAGATCCTGCACCGATCGTGTTGGCCTCCACTATGCTCGGGAACGGTTTCAGTTACCTCGACTACACGGTATGGAGAACTGGTGAGCGTCAATCCGTTCGACGACGACAATGGCAGCTTCTTCGTCTTGATCAACGACGAGGAACAACACAGCCTGTGGCCGACCTTCGCCGATGTTCCAGCCGGCTGGCGGGTGGTTTACGGCGAAGCGGACCGCGCTGCGTGTCTGGACTACATCGAACAGAACTGGCCCGATATACGGCCGAAGAGTCTGCGCGACAGGCTGGCGGGCGATCGCGCTTCGGACGGTTGAGCGGCCTGGTCGTCAAGGCCCGCGGCGGGTTCGTCTCGAGGACAATCGCATCGGCGGACTCAGCTACGCGAGCCTTGCGTTGGGCGGTTCGTTAGTCGATCTCGCCAGTCAGGTCGAACTCGGCAAGCGTGCGCGCAGCCAGCTCCCGCAACGCGGGCTTTGTATTCTCGGCGCCCGGTTGGTAGAGCATCAACATCCCTGCTGTGTGTCAACAGCCGGTTCCTTCCGTTCCTGCCGGCGCCGTTGGGCCGCACCGCAATGAACGTGGACGAGTGGCTGCGGTGGCGCATGACGACGCGGCGACACGAACCTTGGCGGCTACTGAACACCATCTTGATGCGCGTTGCGGGCCTGGCCGCGCGCTTGCGCAAGGACCATCCCCGCTGCGGATTTCCGGCCGGCCTAACACGATGCCCGCGGCGAAGGCTGGCAAGTGAATCACAAGCCAACGCCTTTGGCGTCAAAGAGGTCTGCGGGTGCCGCAGCGGCGGCGACGCAAGCGCCGCGGTACCTCCACCGTCGATGCACCGGCGGCCGGTGCGCCCAACGGAGTGTGGGCGGTCGACTTTTAGTTCGACGTCACCACCGACGGGCGCCGAGCAAGATCGTCTCGATCATCGACGAGCACACTCGGGAATGTCTCGGCGGCCTGGTCGAGCGCAGCATCACGCCGGGACCTGATCGCCAAACCGCCCTTTCGCCTTATTCAGAGGGCGCATCGAGGCTCGCGTTCAAGGGGCGGCCGACGGCCATCGCGAGGCGACGGGAAGCCACTCTTGACGCGCGTGGGAGGCGCCCGTGGGCCGCACGGGCCAGTTCCTCGCGCCCGCAACGGAATCGTGCGCCAGCCGGCCCGGAACAATCCAGGGAAGCTTCAAAGGAGTGAACAGACAAGAGCCAACAGGGTGGGGTTCCGGTTCGGTGCTGCTGCTGGCGCTTCTGGCGGCGCTCAACACGGTGCGTCCCGGCCTCACAAATGGCAGAAAATGACTCGATGGGCAGTCCCCGCGACACCCTCTGGCGGCCGGACCCGTAAATTGGGCAGGTCTAATGCAGCCGTCGTAGCCGGGTGGTGTTGTGCGGGTTCAGTATCGGCTACAGTTCCCCGGCGTCGATGGCTTTCTTGACTTCCTGCGCTTGCGCCACCTGCTGCGCGGTATAGCCGATGAGTAGCGCCACCCCACCGACCAAGACGCT
>CAWFYN010000001.1:0-234213 GCA_963820045.1 uncultured Actinomycetota bacterium | reverse complement strand
GTTGTTGTAGTGGTGCGCTGGCGCTGCGCTTCGCCCTCGAACCCGGCGATCGACTATGCGAGGCGCCTTCTATGACGAAACCGTTGAGGTTCCGGCGCATAGATCGCCGAGCGCTCACCGACCGAGGCGCCGATCTGAGCGACCGGCGCGTCGTCCAGAACGCCATCCACCTGTCTAACTATCACCCGGGTGAATGACGAAGGTGGGCGACGACAGTTCACCCCCCTCCGCGCCATGCTCTTAACGTCTACACCCGCACAGCCGTGTTGTGTAAGAAGCAACAGGAGACTCAGCACCCTAGCGGCGCCATGCGCGGACAAGGCTAGTTCACAAGAGACAACCGTCGCCCTGAGCAAGGAGGAAATGGTGAGCGCCGCAAGGAGAATGCTGGAGACCTATCCACGAGATCTAGGCCGGATCGATAGAGCCAAGCTGGTCGAATGTATCGACGCCTGTTTCGAATGCGACCAAGCCTGCACAGCGTGTGCAGACGCCTGCCTCAGTGAAGACGATGTCGATCACTTAACCAAATGCATCCGTACTTGCCTTGACTGCTCGGATGTCTGCGCGACAACCGGCCGCGTCTTGTCCCGGCACACGGACTACGACGCCAACTTGACCAGGACGGTGCTCCAAACGTGCGCCATCGCCTGTAAAACAAGCGCAGACGAGTGCGACAAGCATGCGCCGAAACACGAGCATTGCCGCGTGTGCGCCGAGGTATGCCGTCGCTGTGAACGAGCCTGCCGCGACCTTGTTGAGGCGCTCGGTTGAGACAACCAAGCAGGCGGTGTGGACTGCCCAAGGCTGCATGATGTCAATCTCTTGCGAGACTTCGCTGCGCCGGTGGGACCTTGGAAATACGGAATGGAGACCGCGCTGATGGGGATTTCTGAATTCGATGACGTGCAGGCGCATCTGCTTGAACCAGAAGAAAGCCTCGACTCAGAACAGACCGGCATCGACCTCGACGAAGGCTACTCGCCCCCGGAACGCCCGCGTGAACTTCGGGCGTGGGGTCTCACCGCGAGGGAAGCGCGGACCCATGAAAGTCTGGCGCGCCGGCTGGCCCGTGAGGTGCCCGACGTGACCGATCAGTGGGATGGCGACGGAATCGGTGACACCGCCGACAGCGATGGTGAGCTAATCGACGATCAGGTCGGCGACATGCGCGCGGGTCGGCTCGTCGCCTTCGCCTTGGACGCGACGGATCCAGGTACGGATTACCGTGCCCACGACGTCGGTATCGACGGCGGCGCTGCCTCGGCTGAGGAAGCCGCCATGCATATCGTCGTCGATGAAGACACCAGCGACGGTGAGGGATGGCGTCTGTGATGACCTGCCGTCCGTCCACTTGGTGAAATTTGACCTGTGGTGACCCGCATTGTGATCCTCGGTGGTGGCCCGGCCGGGTACGAGGCGGCATTGGTTGCGGCTGCACGAGGTCCCGCCGTGGCCCGCGTCACCGTCGTCGATTCCGACGGGGTCGGCGGTGCCGCGGTGCTGTGCGACTGCGTGCCATCGAAGACCTTTATCGCCTCGACGGGGCTGCGCACTGAACTGCGGCGGGCAACCCGCCTGGGTTTCGACATCCACATCGACGACGCCGAGACCTGTTTGGCAGAAATCCACCAGCGGATCAAGACGCTCGCTACCGAGCAATCGGTGGATATCACCGCCCAGCTGCTGAGCATGGGTGTCGAGTTGATCGCGGGACGCGGCGAGCTGGTCGACGCGTCTCCCGGTCTGGCGCGTCACCGCGTCGAGGTGACCGCGCGCGACGGCAGCACCACGATCCGCGATGCCGATGTGGTGTTGATCGCCACCGGCGCCAGCCCCAGGATCCTGCCATCGGCGCCCCCCGACGGCGAGCGCATCCTGACCTGGCGCCAGCTCTACGACCTGGACTCGCTGCCCGACCACCTCATCGTGGTCGGTTGCGGGGTGACCGGCACCGAATTCGCCAACGCCTACACCGAACTGGGTGTGACCGTGACGTTGGTAGCCAGCCGCGACCGGGTGTTGCCGTACGAGGACGCCGACGCCGCACGGGTGCTCGAGGAATCGTTCGCCCAACGCGGCGTCAAACTGATCAAACAGGCCCGGGCACAATCCGTGAGGCGCACCGACGACGGGGTGCTAGTGACAATGACCGACGGTCGCACGGTCGAGGGCAGCCACGCATTGATGACACTTGGGTCAGTCCCCAACACCGGCCGGCTAGGTCTAGAGCGGGTGGGCATCGAACCCGGGCCGGGCAATTACATTGTCGTGGATCGGGTATCGCGGACACCGGTCGCGGGCATTTACGCCGCGGGGGACTGCACTGGTCTGCTGCCGTTAGCCTCAGTTGCGGCGATGCAGGGCCGGATCGCGATGTATCACGCGCTCGGTGAAGCCGTTAATCCGCTGCGGTTGCGCACCGTCGCGGCGACGGTGTTCACCCACCCCGAGGTCGCGGCGGTCGGCGTCCCGCAGACCGCGATCGACGACGGCTCGATTCAGGCCCGCACTGTCATGCTGCCGTTGAAAACCAATGCGCGGGCGAAAATGTCGGAGCTGCGTCAGGGCTTCGTCAAACTATTTTGCCGGCAGGACAGCGGCGTCGTAATCGGTGGCGTGGTGGTCGCGCCGATCGCTTCGGAATTGATACTGCCAATCGCGATGGCTGTTCAAAACCGGATCACCGTTGACGATTTGGCGCAGACGCTTGCGATCTATCCGTCGCTGTCCGGCTCGATCACCGAGGCGGCCCGCCGGCTCATAGCCCGCGATGATCTGAGCTGACGCACGAAGTCAATTATGCCGACGAGTGCTCTGTGGTTCCGGTGGTGGTTGATGCCGCATCGTGTCGCTCGACGAGCGATTGCCATCGTCGGACTGCCTGTGGCCCTGTGGTGGCTGCAGCCGTGGAAGTTGTTGATCAGGACCACCGCCGATGAAAGGTTGCCGCCTGGAGCGCAGACCACCTGCTGTGGAGAATTTACCGGCCACATCCACCGAACCAGCGGTGCCGCGCGCCTCCTAACCCTAGTTGACGGGGCACAGATTCTGCGGCTGGAAAATCTGCATACCACTTTGGGACCACGACTGCGCGTATGGCTCAGCGATACACCGGTCGACCATGCCAGGTTCCCATGGCGAAAGTTTGCGCACAGCAACCACATAGACCTCGGCCGCCTACGCGCCAACCGGGGTGACGCCGTCTACGCTGTGCCCAACGGCGCCGACACCGACGCACTCAGCAGCGTAATCCTGTGGTGCGAGCGCTTCAGTGTGTCCTTCGGTGCGGCGCAATTGCGACCCGCTGATCCAATGAGTCCCTCCGCCCTATGATTGGTCGCCGCGCCTTTCGAGTCGCGCATCCTGTGTCGTGAGCGCATGATTCGGCGCACGGGCAGGCGGCGTTGAAGGTTCCCTGAAGCGTGCGGCACTCAGTGCGCCCGGGCAGCCCATGCGATGCAGCGGTGGCAGCACGAGCGTTATCACCCGGGTGAATCGTGCTCACGGGTGGTGACAGATGGATCAGGGTCGGGCGATGCTCTTGCGGGAGATCTCTATAGCTGTCTACGACGCCGCGGTCCAGGACGTCGTGGTCACCAAGGAACACCACGGCCGCGTGCGATCGATCCCCGACCACATGTGGATACCGAATACCAAACAGGAGAAGAGATATGAACGCGGTCCCACTTCACCGTCGAGCGGAGAAGGCGGAACCGGCCACCTCGGTTGTGATCGTCGGCAGCGGGTTCGCGGCTTTCGAGTGCGCGCGCGGACTGGCCCGACGGTTAGACAGGGCGCGGCGCCTCGGATGTGAGGGTGACCATTGTTTCGCCGGTCGATTACCTGCAGTACACGCCATTGCTGGCCGATGTGGCCGGCGGGCTGGTCGACCCGCGGTTTGTCTGTATTCCGCTGGCCGGAACGCTCAAGGGCGTGCAGTGCGGTACGCGGCTGCGTCGATAGCGTTGACTTCGATCGGCATATGCTCTCGTTCACCGATCCGGAGGGTCGGGTACGGACGCTATCGTGGGATCGGCTGGTCTTGACACCAGGCTCGGTGACCCGGCTGTTCGATACGCCCGGTTTGGCCACCCACGCACACGGGCTGAAGTCGACGGCCGAAGCGCTGTATCTGCGTGATCATGTCATCGAGCAGTTGGAACTGGCTCACGTCGACGAAAACGAGGCGCGCGCGGCCGCGCGGCGCACGATTGTCGTTGTCGGTGCGTCGTATTCCGGTTCCGAATTGACGGCGCAGCTGCGGGCGCTCGCCGACGCAGCGGCGAGGCAGATAGGCTTCGATCGCGCCTCGGTGCGGTTTGTGCTGCTGGACTTGGCCGACCGCGTCATGCCCGAGCTGGGGCAGAAGCTCGGCGACGCGGCGATGCGTGTGCTGCGCTCCCGCGGAATCGACGTGCGGTTGGGCACGACCGTGAAGGAGGTTCACGCCGATCATGTTGTGCTCACCGATGATTCGCGCGTCGGCACTTACACGGTAGCGTGGGTGGCTGGCGTGACCCCGTCACCGCTGATCGCCACGCTGGGCTTGGAAACCGAGCGGGGCCGGCTGAAGGTGCAGACCGATTTGCAGGTACCGGGTCACCCCGACGTCTTTGCCGCGGGCGACGCCGCCGCCGTTCCGGACCTAACCCAGCCGGGCAAGATCGCCCCACCCACCGCCCAGCACGCGACCCGACAAGGTAAGGCGTTGGCCCGCAACGTCGCCGCAAGTCTCGGCTACGGCGAGCGGAAGGACTACCGCCACAGCGACAAGGGTATGGTCGTCGACTTGGGCCCGCGCTACGCCGTCGCCAACCCGCTAGGCGTGCACCTATCGGGCTATCCCGCGAAGCTTATCGCCCGCGGCTACCACCTCTACGCGATTCCCCGGCTCGTCAACCGCTGGGCGGTCGCACTCGCATATCTCACCGACGTCTTCTTCCCCCGCACCGTGTTGTCAATGGGATTCGTTTGCGGTGCCGACGCCCAAATAGCGGCCAGCGAAGTCGTCCAGCTACCGAAGGCGGCAGGGGCAGAATGATATTCAACGGCACTATCGCTGTTCTAGCGGTCCTATTCAGCCGCACATCCAACGCGGGCTTTGTTTGGGATGACCACCACCACGGAACGGCGCACCAATGAGTATCGTCAACAAAGGCTTTCGCAGACGAAGCGGTGAGTCGGCCCGTGAGCTGCCGCCCGGGCAACACCTGACCGCGGACTTCCCTGTCCTGCAAGCAGGGCCGACTCCGCGGATCGATCTCGATGACTGGCGATTCACCATTCGCGACGAGCTCGGCGCCGAACACTCGTGGAGCTGGGCCCAGTTCAAGCTCCTGCCCAGCGAGCCGCTCACCGTGGACATCCACTGCGTCACCACGTGGTCCAAGCTGGATACCGAGTGGGAAGGCGTCTCTCTGGATACACTTTTCGAATCGACCGATACCGCCGCCGAATTCGCACTGATCCGTTCCTACGGCGGCTACAGCACCAACCTCCCCCTGCGCGATCTTCGCGGGGGAAAGGCATGGATCGTCCACGGCTACCAGGGCGCACCGCTTAGCGCGGTGCACGGCGGCCCGGCACGGCTGCTGGTGCCGCACCTGTATTTCTGGAAGTCCGCGAAGTGGGTGAGATCCATCGAGCTGCGAGACAGCGACTCACCGGGGTTCTGGGAACGATTGGGCTACCACAATTACGGGGACCCGTGGCGAGAACAACGCTACGCCGGGGATTGACGACGGCCATGGGCGTCCATATGAAAGCGGTGTTGCGCTGGCGGGTCGCGCGCGTGGTGCACTCGGAACCCGAGACCGAGACTGCGCAAACGATCGGGCTGACCGTGCCGGGCTGGGGCGGCCACGTGGCGGGCCAGCACGTTGATCTCAAGCTGACCGCTGAGGACGGGTACAGCGCGCAACGCAGCTATTCACTGAGCAGACCGGCCGACGGTGAGCGCATCGAGCTCACTGTGCAGCAGATTGCCGACGGGGAAGTCTCGCCCTACCTCACCGGCCTTGCTGCCGGAGACGAGATCGAACTCCGCGGACCCATCGGCGGCTGGTTTGTCTGGCGGCCTGAAGAGGAGGCTCGGGTTCTGCTCGTCGGCGGCGGGTCGGGCATTGTGCCATTGATGGCCATGTTGCGTCAGCGGGTCATGGCCGGCTCTGCGCACTTTCGGCTTGTCTACTCGGTGCGCAGTCCCGCTGACGTGTACTACGCCCAAGAGTTGGGTTGGCTCGAGCGTGCATGTGACTGGCTGCAGGTCGCGCTGGTCTACACCCGCGTGGCCGCGCCGCAGACCGCCCGGCCGCCCGGCCGGGTCCGCGCCGCTGACCTCGCGCCGACGGAGTGGGTGCCCAGCCGACGGTTCGCGCGTCTACGTTTGCGGCCCAACAGGATTTGTGGAATCGGTGACCACCACCGCTGGTCGAGCGGGGCCATCAGCCGTCAGCCATCCGGACCGAGCGGTTCGGACCGAGCCAGTAACTAAAGATACGGGGAATGATGACCGAACCAACGCACGTCGACGGCAACGCCGCCGGGGGTGCCTTCGCGGAGGTGCTGGGATTCGATGTCACCACCGCGATGCTGACCTGCGCCGGATGTGGTCGTGTCGAGGCCTTCGCCGAGAGTCATGTCTATCATCGCGGGCCCGGCATCGTGGTGCGGTGCGCTGGTTGCGGGGACGTCCTGGCCCGGCTGGTCCAAACGCCCACCGACGTGTGGCTCGACCTCCGCGGCGCCCAGTCCTGGCGTATCCCGATCCCGGTTCAGTGATGTCTTCGCCGACGACGACATGGTCTACCGCGCCACCAGCAGCCGATCGCCGCAGCCGCCGGCGGCTGTACAGCCTCGTTCGACGCCGCGCGCCGCTCGATCGAAACCGCCGCTCAGAAAGGACATTTCGCTTTGAATTACGGCCCGCGCCGCCGGATGCGCCGACCGTGAAGGACAGGCACGCATGGACCGAATATTTCATGTCCTGATCGGTGACCCACCCGGTGCCGTCGACGCTGCGATCAAAACCTCGGCGCTGTTCCTCACGGCTGCGATCCTGTTTCGTTTCATGGAGCGCCGCACCCTCGCCGAATTCGCGCCGTTCGACTGGATCGCTGCGGTCGCCGCCGGAGCCATCGTCGGTCGGGCTGCTACCGCCAGCGATACCTCGTGGCTCAACGCAACCGCGGCGCTCATTTGCCTCCTGGCCACCCACGCGGTACTAGCGAGATTGCGCTTCATTCCGGGGATTCGACGTTTCATCGATCCGCCTCTGAAAGTGCTGATCCGCAACGGACACGTCGACCGACGCAACCTCCGTCGATGCGGACTAACCACTGCCGATCTCGAGGCTGTGCTACGACAGCACGGACACGAAAGCTCCGATCGTATTCACCTCGCGATCTTCGAAGCCAAAGGCGCGATCTCCATCTTGTTAAAGGATGGGAGGGTCACGGATCCCAACGCCGCCGCCCCGGATGCGCTGGTGGGAAGAGAGTACGAATGACACACACAGGGCCGTATGTAAGCCATCTACCGGTGGAGGCAAGCCCGTCCCTCGGCGGTGGCAGCGATCCCGGGCCGGAAATGAACTCGCTCAGTGAGCTCGCTCGACGCGTCCGTACCGCTGACGTCGTGGACGCGATGGGGCGACTACATCAACATCGCAGCGATCTGCTCGATCTGGTGAGTCCCACACCTGGCCGCGTGCTTTTTGGGCCGGCCGTGACAATCTCTTACTTCCCGACCTGTCGAACCGCGCTGCCCCCCGAACGCTACAACTTCAAGCGGCTCTTCTATGAGGCCATCGCCGATGGCGCTGAAGGATGTGTCCTCGTCTTGGCCAGTAACGGATACACCGACACCTCGCTTGGCGGCGGAACGAAGTTGTCGCGTGTCCAAAACCATCGGCTTGCAGGCATCCTCACGGACGGTCGACTTCGTGACTTCGCTGAGCTCCAGCAAACTGACCTAGCCATCTATTGCCGAGGCGAAGCAACGCGCTGGGGTGGTGACATTGTCACCCCCTTCGAGGCCAACCGCTCGGTAGTCCTGGCGGGGGTGGGGATCCATCCCGGCGACTACATCTTCGCCGACCCCTCGGGCGCTGTCGCCATACCCGCCAACGACGTGCGAACCGTTCTTCAAGGCGCCTGCCAGGTCGCCGCGGAGGACGCAGAATCGATCGCGACCATCCGGAACGAAACGCCATCCACGTCGTCGGGGAACGGTGAGCACTGAGCCCCTCAGGTGAGATGTCAACGCCCGACGCGAGTAATACACACATCGACACGCTCTCTAGAGGTAGTCGCGAAGCTCCTGGAGCAGGGTCCGACTTTGCGCGCGCACCCACCAAGCGGGTGGTTGGCATGCCGTCCTTGAAGACAATCATGGTGGGGATCGACACCACCTGAAACCGTTGAGCAGTCAGCGGATTTGCGTCCACGTCAAGCTTCGCCACGGTCAATTTATCACCGTGGTCAATGGCGAGCTGTTCAAGGATCGGTGCGACGGCGCGACACGGACCGCACCACGGGGCCCAGAAATCAACCAATACCGGTGTGGGGCTTTCGAGGACATCGGTGGTGAACGAGGCATCGCTCACGGTGATAGGCCGCGGTGGGGTTATGAGCGGATCTTTCCTTTCCTGGCAATGGAATCCAATAGGGGACTGTGCGGTTGGCTCAGCCAGCGCTGGGCATCGAGTGCGGCCGCGCAGCCGCTCATCACCCTCGAGACCGATTCACCCGGGTGAAGACGACCGACGGGCGTGGGTTCGCGCCGTGTACACGCATACGTTTCTATTCTGCGCCAACGTTTTCCAAAACCACTGCTACCGCCTGCCCTGAGCCGATACAGATCCCAATCACTCCATAGCGGGCACCTCTTTCAACCAATTCGGTCACAAGTGTCAACAAATAGCGAGTTCCCGTAGCCCCGAAGGGATGTCCGATCGCGACCGCGCCACCATTGGGTGTCAGCTTCTCATCGGGCACCACGAAACCGCTCCAGCTGGTTTGGCAATTCCCGCAGCACGCCTAGCGCCTGGGCGCTGAACGCCTCGTGCACCTCCCACACGTCGATCTGCTCGGGGATAAGTCCTGCCCGGCGGATCGCGGCCGGGATCGCCCATGCCGGGGCCACCCCCATAATGAGGGGGTCGATGCCATAGACCGCACTTGAAACCACTCGGGCTAACGGCTTTACGCCGAGTTCGCTGGCTCGCTCACCGGAAGCGATGACTACGGCACTGGCACCATCACTTAAAGGCGAGGAGTTGGCCGCCGTCATTTGGGTCGTGCCGGGCTGGGCCGGTAAACCCGCCAGCACCTCGGCGGTGGTGTCATCGCGGATGAACTCATCATGTTCTGCCAGCCGGGCAGGTGTCTTTTTCGTCGCCGGGATCGTCACGGGCATAATCTCTTTGGCTAGCCGACCTCGATCACGGGCAGCCTTGGCACGTTGCTGGGATCGCAGTGCGAAGGCGTCGATCTCCTCGCGGTTGAGTGAGTAGCGGTCGGCGACATTTTGCGCGGTCTCGATCATGCTGATGTAAGCATTGCGGGCCAGCAACACCGGGTTGGGCGGCCCTCCAGCGCCGCTCCACATGGTGTCGAGCATGAGAACCGGACCTCGGGGACTGAACGCGGCGTCGCCCTTCATCAGCGCCCACCCCGATCGAGACATCGACTCGACTCCACAGGCGATACCCAGGCCGAGGTCGCCGGCCTTGATCGCGTGGCTAATGGTCACCGCCGCGCTTAGTGATGATCCGCAAAATCTGTTCACGGTGGACCCGGCCGCGGTGTCAGGAAATCCGGCAGCCAACGCCGCCCACCGGGCGATGTCGCCCATGCCCTCGTGAGCAGGATTCACGCAACCCGCCACGATGTCTTCCACGGCACCCAGCGGCACACCCAGCCGGTCGCAGGCGCCCTTCATCGTCATACCCAGCAAGTCATCGGCCCGAATACCCGACAGCGTGCCGCCATAGCGGGTGAATGGGGTTCGTACACCCCCCAACACGTAAGCCTCAGTCATCGCCACCCACCTAGACCGCTTCGGACTGCTGCAGTCGAATGATGGCGAGCATCATGCGCAGTTGCGGCTCCTCTGGGTTACCGGCGTAGCCATTCAGCCAGCCGGTGAGCTTTGAGATTATCGCTTCCGGCAACGCCATCCCGGTTGACAGCAGGACGGTGAGGATACGTTTGATCACGAGATAACCTTCCCCACAGCCCAATTCGACAAAAATAATGGTGCGCTCATAGCCGGTCAGACACGACTCCACCGCATCGACCAGCAACCACGCCATGTCCTCGTCGGAGATAATCGACGGGTCGATCGTGGGGCGCGATTGCGCCAGCGAACCACGACTCGCGAAGTTCAGTGTCGTCGACGACGCCAATCGCGCCATGGCACGTTTCATGTCAGAAACCACCGCCCTGTTTGGCGGGCCGCTGTGGTGCTGGGATAGACGCAGGCAATCGCGACATCGGTCAGATCGGCGTCGCCCCACCGGATGCGACCGAACAGGCCTGTGGGGTCCGCGACGGTATCGTCGACACTGGCTTCGGCGCTCCCGACGATGACCCTCTTGGTCTCCAACCCTGCAAGCATGTCGCGATTCACCTCCCGGTTTCCTGGCGGCGCTTGCGCCCCTGCTCCGTCTAGCTGTGTTCTTGATCCGGTCGACATGTAGTGCGGGCCTAGGCTGCACCCTCGTGAGCCCGCCGACATCTACTCTTCGATGAGGCTGCCCCCGACACGGGGTGAATCGTCATCACCCCAACTGCGTGTTCGCCCGGGTGATTAAAGCGAGGCGTTCGGGGGAGGACCCTCACCCCGCCCGATGCGGTCCGCCTCGCCTAACCACCAAGGCAAGGCGGTGATGCCGTCACAACCGACACCCCGGGAAAGGTGACCGCTTCCGCGGCCGCGACGTGCCGGCGTCTTCTCCAACGGCCCGGTCGTGACGGGCCCGCCCCAGCTGGCCCTGGGTAACGGGTCTACTCGGTCCGGTGCACCCCAACCTCGACCACGCGATGCTTGGCGGCGGCAAGGTGCGAGCGGTGGCGGTCGTGTATCGCGGCGATCACGGTGGCGTTGGGCAGCTCTTCGTCGTATCACGCCAAGCATTCGTTGCGCGGTGGGCGCGTCGAGACCCTCGGTCGGTTCGTCGAGCAGCAGCAGGCGGGGCCGGGCCACCAGGGCACGTAACACTGCGAGGCGGCGCACCTCGCCGCCGGACAGGGCGCGACCACCGTGACCAACCGCGGTGTCGGGCGTGAGCTCGCCGAGACCCGCGTCATCCAGCAGCCGGCGCATCTCGGCGTCGTCCAGATCGGTGTCGGCGAGTCTGAGGTTTTCCGCGACGGTTCCGCAGAACAGCGGCTCATCGGCTGCGACCATGACGACAGCGCGGACAGGAAGCTCGCGTGATGGCCGGCGGTCGAGCAAGACATCGTCGGTACGGTCCGAGATAAGTTGAAGCAGAGTGCTTTTCCCTGACCCGGAACGACCTTGCACGATAACGGTCTCGCCCGGTTGCGCCGAGATGCCGGTGGCCGGCATCTCGACGCGCACCCCCGTCGTCACGGCGTCAGAAGGTGGCGGTCGGTAGTCCGCCTTTGCTGGTGCAGCCCGAGCGAGTCTGGTTGCCGCAGCGGCCGATCCGGTCAGCTGCCGTAGCTGACGGTGCGCGTCTGCGAATAGATCCACGGTGGCGATGGTCATAAGCAGAACCAGCGTGGCCCGCGGCAGCGAAATTCCCGGTGTCATCAGCACAGAAACAGCGACGCCGGCTGTCGTCGCCGCCGCGGCCACGGAGATGGCGGCCGCGACGTACCGGTCGAAACGATCGGCGGCGGTGCGCTTTTCGGCCGCGGAGGCGATCCAGCCTGTCACCGTGCTGCGCACCTCGGCGATGGCGCCGAGTGAAAGGAGTTCGTTGGCCGCTGCCGTTGCCGCTATCAGCTGTGCTCGCGCCGCGCCGCGACTACGGGCAACATCGGCGGCGAGGCGGCGTTGCTGCCGGCCAGCGTGTGTTTCCGTGGCGACGATTACCGCGGTTCCCGCCGCGAGGATGGTCGCAGCGAACGGACTGATCGCCGCCAGGATGGTCGTGCTGACGACCACCGTCACCGCGTTCGCGGCAAGCGGCAGCACCGCGCCGGGTAGTGCTTCGACCACCGCGTCGCCGTCCGCCATTGCGCGGTCAAGTAGCTCGCCCGATGCGAACCGCCGCTGCGCGGCGACAGGGAGCGCCGCAAGGTCGACGAACAGTTGGAGGCGCAGCCGAATCAGCCACTCCAGACTGATCGCGTGAGCGCTGAGCCGTTCGCCGTAGCGGGCCAGGATCCGGGTGAGCGCAAATGTTCGCACACCGCCGCTGGGCGCATAGATCGAGAACGCGGTGGCCGAACCGGCGATCGCGCAGCTCGCGATCAATCCGCCCGACAGCGCGAGCAAGCCCACTGTCGCGCCGGCGGCGAGCAACGACAGTATCGCCGTGGCCGCGAGGCGAGCGGCGGTTTTGCCGCGAAGCAGGCCCAGGTAGCCCCACAACGCTGTCACGACGCCACCGGCTGACACGCTTGGGTCAGCAGCAGTTCCGCATCGACGATCTCCCAGTGCTGATCGGCGACGGCGGCGACTGCAGGCGAATGAGTGGCTATCAACACCGTGCGACCGCGGACCGCCTCAGCCAGCGTGTCAACCAGTGCCGCTTCACTTTCGGCATCCAGGTGCGCGGTCGGTTCGTCCAGCAACCACAGGCCCGCGTCGCGCAGCAAGGCGCGTGCTATTGCCACCCGCTGCGCCTCGCCGGTCGACACCCCCCAGCCGCGTTCACCGATCGGGGCATCCAATCCGGTTGGTAGCCGGGCGAGTAACGCGCCCAGCCCGGCCCGCTCGGCAGCATCGAGCAACGCTGCCGGGGAGGCGTCGGCGTTGCCGAGCCGCAGATTGTCGGCCAGCGTGCCGGGCAGGATCACGGTTTGCTGCCCGATCCAGCTCGCCGCTCCGGGCTGCGGACGTCGCCCGTCGATGTGCACCAGTCCGGATGCGGGTCGGATCAGCCCGGCCACCACGGCGAGCAGTGTCGATTTACCCGCACCGGACCGGCCCCGCACCACCACGCTGGTCCCCGCGGGGATGACCGCGTCCACGGAATCCAAAACGGGCGCAGCCCCATATCGCACACAGATGCCAGCCAATGTCACTCGTGGCGCGTGACGAATCACGTTCGCTCTCGTGGACATTTTTGATGCGCTCAATTCACCCAGTGCTGCGACCGCGGCGACCGCTTGTTCCCGCGCATGGTAGGCGGAGCCGAGGTCCCGTAGCGGGGCGAAATACGCTGGCGCCAGCATCAGCACGAACAGGGCCCGTTCGAAAGTCAAAGCGCCTGAGCCGGGAATGTGGACATATCCGAGTAGGGTGAAGCCGCAGTAGATCGCGGTGATCGCGACGCCGAGGGTGATCACCAGGTCGAGCACCGCACCGGCCACCAGTGCGCGGCGCAGCACAGTCATGGTCGCCCGGTTGAGGTCGCGGCCGGCTTTGGTGATTGACTTTTGCTCTGCGGGTATGGCGCCCAGCGTGCTCAGCGTGGGCAGACCCCGAAAACGGTCCAAGAGTCGCGCGGACAAGACTCTGGTGGCGGCCAGTTGGCGTGCCGCCGCGTCCTGGGTGGCCAGCCCGACCATCCGCACGTTGACCGGAATGATCGGCGTTGCGGCGGCGAGCAGCACCGCCACTGGCCAATGCGCGACCGCAGTGGCGATCAGGATGACCGCGCAGCACCATGGCGCGGCGCGACGTGCCGGCGTGAAATGGGCGTGGTGCTCACCGATCTGCGTGGCCAACTCGACCGCGCGGTGCGCCGGCGCCGTCGGGTCCGACATGCTGGCGCCCAGATCTCGGTCGAGGACTGCGCTGGCGACCGCGGCTGTGACGGCCGCGCCACCGGTGTCGGCGTGACCGCGCGCCCAGGTCTCGCATGCGACTCGGGCGATCGCGACCCCGAAAAAAAGCGCCGCGCCAGCCCATAACCCGTCTCGTCCGTCGCCACGGTATGCCGCGGCGACGACGGCGACAAGGGTTGCCCATTGTGACACCAAGAGTGCCGACGTCACGGCTTTGGCGCGGGTAGCGCGGTGAAAGTCGGCGTGGCCTGGCGCACCCAGTCGGTGCAGCCGAAGGTGTTGGGCCTGGCGGATGTCGGCCGCGGCGTGGTTATTCGGCATCGGCTTGCCGCAACTCGTCGCGCAACCACACCACTGCTCCGCCGAAGACAATCAACACCAGCGCGACGAGGGTTATGACTTCGCCGGTTGGGGTTTTGCCAAAGACCCCGACGCTGACTGCGGCAATCAGCGCCCCGACAACGATCCACATAAGGTTTGCGGCCCAGCGCAGCGTTCTCGGTCTCTGCCTGTGATGCCGTCGGGGTTGAGCCGGGCTGAAGGCCGCTGTCGAGGCGACGCGGCCCGACGCGACCAAGGGAGTGGCCGACACTTCGCGGTACTTCCCTCGGAAGACCCGATGCGCGTACCAGTTGAAGTACAGCAACACCGGAAGACTGAGGATCGACGCGATCATCAGGAAGTTCAGTGTGCCTGCTGGCGCCTTGGCTTGATCCAGGGTGAGGCCGGGCGGCAGAACAGTCGGGTAATACAGCAATGCCAGTGCCACCAGGCCGAACGCTTCGGCCGCGACGATCCCGATCATCGGACGTTCGTCAGGGCGACGGCCGAACGCCCACAGCGATGCGGCGAGACCTGCCAGCGCCGCGACCGCGGCGACAACGGCGAGTACCGTCGCCGCCCCACCCGCCGCACCGATGCGCACCGGTGTCAAGGGCACCAACAGCGTCGCGCAAGCGAGCGTGAGAACGCCGGTGGCCAGGGCAAGCAGACGGCCCAACGACGCAGCCCGTGCCCGCAACGCGCCGGTGGTCTTCAGCTGGACGTACGCCGCGCCGGCGGCGCCGTACATTACGACCGTGGTGACACCCGTCAGCAAGGCGTAGCTGGTCATGAAATCGAAAGTGCCGCCTGAGAATTGGCCATTGGTGACGGCGATCCCGCTAAGTGCCCCGCCGATCGTCACGCCCTGTGCGAAGGCCGCAACCAGCGATCCCACGCCGAACGCCAGGCCCCACCCTCGGGGCACGCCGACGGTGCTGGACACCCTCTCGATTGCCGCGCCGCGGAACACCAGCGCCAGCAGCATCACGACGATCGGCACATACAGCGCGGGCAGTGCGGCGCCATAGGCGGTCGGTAGGCCCCCGAAAAGCGTTACCCCGAACAGGATCAGCCACGTCTCGTTGCCATCCCATGCGGTCGCAACCACCTCGATCAGTTCACGGCGGGTATTGATGTCCCGTTGGGTGAGGGTCAGCATCCCGACGCCGAGGTCGTATCCGTCCAGCACCACGTACATGCCCAGGCAGAACACGAGCACCAAGCAAAACCAAATCGTCGCGGTCATCGCGCCTCCCCGGCGGCAATAACGTCGGCGACGGAGGCTGAACCTGGTGGCCCGATCTCCAGGTCGCGCGGGTCAGGACCCCGCCGCACGGTCCGAACCACATAGGCGATCCAGGTGCCGAACAGCGCCAGGTACAGGACCAGGAAAGAGAAGAACGAGGCGAGGACCGCGGGTGATGCGATAAGGGAGACGCCCTGATCGGTGCGCAGCATCCCGTACACGAGGTAGGGCTGGCGTCCCGTCTCCGCGGTCACCCAGCCACCGATGATCGCAACGACACCCAGTGGTGTCAGCCACAGCATCAACCGGTGAAACCAGCGCGCCACGAACAACCGGCCTCGCAGTCGCAGTGCGACGCTGGTGACTGCGGCGAACAGCATGACCGTGGCGGCGTAGAACATCACCCGGAATCCCCAAAACACCGACCAGCTATTGGGCTGTCGATCGCGGGGAATCTGGAGTTGGCCGGGCAACGGTGTGTGGCCAGACAGGTCACCCCTGATCACGCTGCCCATCTTGGGGACGCTGATCTGCACCCGGTTGCGCTGATGTGGTTGGTCAGGAACCACGACCAGGTTGTAGCCGGTGTTGGTCGAATCCCAATCACCCTCGAACGCAGCGAATTTCGCCATCTGGTAATGGGCATCCATGAAGCTGACTTTGTCGCCGTAGAAGACCTGGACGGGGATGAGCAGCGCAAGAACTCCCAGCGCGATGGAAAACGTGCGCCGAGCGAACTGGTCGTGTCGCTTGCGGATGAGGTAATAGGCCGCGATCCCCCCAACAAACAGGGCGGCCGAGATGATCACGGCCAACAGCATGTGCGGGAAGCGAAGTGAGAACGACGGGTTGAAGATGATCGACCACCAGTTGTCGGGCACGAACCGACCGTGGTCAATTCGATAACCGGCCGGGGTCTGCATCCAAGAATTGGCGGCCAGGATCCAGAGGGTCGACAACACCGTGCCCAGTGCAACCATGCAGCACGACAAGAACATCGTCCGCGGTTTGACTCGCCCGTCGCCATAAAGCATCACGCCGATGAACGCGGCTTCGACGAAGAACGCGCTCACCACCTCCATGCCGATGATCGGCCCCAAGATGGGCCCGGTGGCGCTGGCGAAACGCCCCCAGTTCAAACCCAACTCGAAGGTGATCACGGTTCCGCTGACGACCCCCAACCCAAATCCGACCGCGAATATCCGCTTCCAGAACCGAAAGATCTGCAGATAGATGTCCTGACCGGTGCGAAGGTGCAGACCATAAACGACCGTCAAGAACACCGACAAGCCGACCGTGATGGCGGGGAACGTCATGTGGAAGACGATCGTGATGACGAACTGCCATCGGGACACATCTAGCAGGGTTGGCGACACCACTTTCACCGCCTTGAATCGTTTTCTGGCACCCGGCAAACACCTCTCCTACGCGTGGCCGCCAATCCGAGCGCGGCGACGCAACATCTGTTCGGGAGCCCCGGCCGCGTGTCAGAAGATCGGCAGCCAAGCTGCCCACCGGCCGAGGTCGCCCATGCCTTCGTGAGCAGGGTTATGCGGCTGCCCCGCGTGCGGAGAATCCATCACCCCACCGCTGTCGCCCGGGTGATTAAGCGAGGCGTCTCAGACACGCGTCGTGACCGGCCACATCTGGAGGCGGGCCGCCAGGCGGCGACTGTAGAACGCCGAATCGCTGCTGGACGTCGGGCCGAGGCTATCGGATCGGTGGGCGCGGCCGCGGGAAGGGCGGACCCATGATCCGACCGGCGAAGCCGACTTCTCGAACAACAGCTCCACTGACTGCTATTGGTCGGAACGGATCGCGCGCGTCGCTCGTGGCCCTGTGCGCGGTGGCGGTCCCGCGGGGGGGCGCGTCGGCTCGTCGCGCAAGTCGGCGCTCGCGACGTAGCGGTCAACGGGTCACGCGGCGTGCCGTCGGTCGTGCATCTCTCGCGGGGGGGGGCGTGGCGGCGTTCGCCCCTGGCGTCGGTCGTCCCGCGTCTAGCGGTCACGTCGCCGCGCGGCGCTCGCGCGGCGGGCGGCGTCACGGGCGGGCGGCCCCCCTCAGCATCGTCGCGCCCGCCGCCGCCGTCTCGCTCTCGTATCGACCATGGCGTACGCCAGGTGGCGTGGCGGTGGCGGCCGGCGCCTCTCGCTAACGCACGGCGGGCGGTGGGCCGCCGGCCGAGGGCCGCCGGAGCGGGATGTGTCGGTCCGTTTCGGCGAGTGTCGCCTGTCCCGGGTCGCGTCAATCGCGTCCGCCAGCAGCCACAGCGCCAAGCCTATGAGCGCAATGTCCTTCATCAAGAACTCCCCGTCGGCGGACAAAACGGGAAAGCCACCAGCAGACGCCTCGCCGGTGCCTGGCGTCGTGATCATGAAACTCAGCGTGGTCACGAAGAACAACGAGGCGAATATGCCGCCCACCACGGAAGCCTTCGGGAACCACGGCTTGAGGGCCAGCAGTGCCGCAGTGATCAATTCTATTGATCCGTTCAATCGACCAAAGGCGTCGATGGACATGATGTTGTAGACCCAACCCATCAAGGGGCTATTGGCCACCCAATGTGAAATACCATGGGATTCATAGTAAGTGAACTTCATGGCACCGAACCAGGCCAGGACTATGACCAGACCATACCGCGCGACCAGAGACGCGATGCCGGTCGTTCGAGACTTGCCTCGGCCATCAGTCAACATGGAGGTGGCCTCATTCTGTGACATGCGGTCTCCGTTCTGTGTGTCGTTTCACCACATGGCTGCCGCCGAATCTCGCACCGTCTTCGTTGGCGGCGCAGTTCGTCGAGACGGTGATCCAGGCGGTGCACGGTCGTGGCTCGGATCACCGATCACTATCTCTGCTCAAGGGGTGAGCTGTCCTCATCCGCGCGGGCAATTCACCCGGGTGAGACGCACGAGGAGAACGCGTCTGCGGCGCGGTTTCCTCGACGATGGTGCGATCGAGGCGATTCGCTGTACGGTCACCGCGCACGGCCAACCCCTCGGTCGGGTCGGCACTAGCGCACCACTACAGCAGCGCCGCCTCGTCAAGGGGCTCGACAAACGCGAAATAGCCTGTGGCTCATGTTAGTGAATCCACGGTCGCTAACCCATTAGCGAGTGCGCCGAAGCGTCCGGCTGCCTCGGTGCGCGGCGTCCCACTCCGCATCGATTCGGGTGACGCGGCGATTCTCCGTGACGAGCCACAGCGCTCCGGCGACCACGCCGAGAACGGCGATGAGCACCGTGGT
Source organism: uncultured Actinomycetota bacterium (assembly GCA_963820045.1). Classification (GTDB taxonomy): domain Bacteria; phylum Actinomycetota; class Actinomycetes; order Mycobacteriales; family Mycobacteriaceae; genus Mycobacterium. The sequence goes on along the minus strand of CAWFYN010000001.1, from coordinate 215,465 downwards.
GGAGAGCCATTCGTAATGCCGGTAGGCGGCGGTTGCCGCCGTACTGATCAGCGCGACCATCGCTACGACCAGCAGGATCAACCCCGGCCAGAAGAAGTTGTCCTTCATCGCGATACCCGCGTGCGGTTGAGTGGTCCGGGAGTGATCCGTCGGATCGTCATGCGTGTCTCCCATTCACCGCTCCTTCCGTTGTTGACGAGATGTCAGAACTTTTGCGCACTGCCTTATCTTCAGGGCGAGCCGGCCTCGTCGCGGATGAGCAGCTCGGGCAAGGCATTGCCCCAATCGTTGTCACGAGCCACACCACAACCGTCGTCGCGAGCCAGGATGCCATGCCGTCGATCGTGAGCCCGCGCGTCAATACCGACGCGAGGATCAACGCGACGATCGTCAATGCCAAGCCGGTACCCCCAAGGAGCAGCGACGCGTACCGATGGGGCAGCTTCAAGATTGACAGGGACAGGATCGCCTGCGTTACCGCGAAGATCACTACGGCGACGATGAATCCCGGCAAAGACAACGAAACTCTGGGAACGACCCAAGCCGCAACCAATAGTCCGATCGCCCACGATGCCAGCAGCACAAATGCGCGCAGCAGGATTATTTGCCTCGTGACGATGAGCACAGCTCGGGTGTGGTTCCACCCGGGGTTTTGTTGTTGGCCCCCGGGGGTGGGGGCCGGGGGAGGGGGTCCTTGCGGGGCGCCCCGGTTTTGGCGCTCTCTCGGGACCGGAGTCCTGCGATATCGCGGTAGTGTATAGCCACCGGGAATTGCATTGGCGATGTCACCAACGCCTTGGCGAGGATGTCGGGCACTGCATCCCGTGCATCGCTCTCTGCTGGGCGGTCAACCGTTCTTGCCATGGGGCACATCCTGGCCGTGGCCGGGGTGAGTTGTCATCGTCCGGGTCACCGATTCACCCGGGTGATTGGGGTGCAACGGCCTTCGGCTCCGACATTAGGCAAGCAGACACCGCGGTGATCAATGCGAGGCGTTCTCAGACGCGGCGATTGGCGACCGGCCGCCGCCAGCGGGGTGCCGGCAGGCGAATCACAACAGGCCGAGTTCTCGGGCCCGGCTGACCGCCGCGCCGCGGTGCTCAACGCGGAGCTTGCGATACACGGCGCGCTGGTGGGTCTTCACGGTGTTGAGCGAGACGTACAGCCGCGCACCGATCTCACTTCGCGATAACCGGGTGGCGAGCAGGCGAAGAACCTCAAGCTCCTTGGGGGTCAGCTCCTCACCCGCGATACACCCGCCGCTGCGAGCAATCGCCCCACCGCGGCCGCTCGGCCCGGCCGAAGGGAGCAGCCTCGAGGCGATGCCAGCGTCCGCGCAATCGCGCACCAGGGCACCGGCCTCTTCGAGGGCGGCCTGCGCGGTCTGGTGGTCGCCGAGATGCTCGAGGACCTGTGCCCGGACAAAAGCGCCTTGGCCACCTCGAGGATGGCTCCACCCTGGCGGGCCGACATGACGGCCATGTCTGCAGCGGCCGCCGCCGCAGCCGCATCACCGCGCACACGCAGGAGTTCGGCTGTGGCAAGCGACACCATCACGTCCACGAGGTGTTCAGCATTCGCCAGGTCCCGGGAACTGCCGGAAGCCCGGCGGATCTGGCGTTCGGCATCGGCGAGCCGGCCCTGTTCGGCCGAAATCAGCGCCAGATGGCCCAACGCGTAGGAGCGGGCGCGACGATCGCCCACCTTCTCGGCCAGCTCCAGGGCCCGCAGGAATGCGGCTCGGGCCTCGTCGGTGCTGCCCGAAAAGTACAGCGCGGATCCATAGATGCAGTAGGCGCTTGCTCGGCCCAGCGGCGCGTCGCCGAGTTCCAGAGTGGTCGCCCGGCGCGCCATCTCAAGCGCCGCGGCGACTTCCGCTGTCTTGAACGAGTGGACCGCGCGCAACACGACGACCTGAGCGCTGATGGCGTCATCATCCGCGCCGTCCGCCCCGGATCGCGTCTCCGCTGCCTCGATCCACTCCGCCGCGTCATCGAGTTGGCCAGTGCTCAGGGCGATCCACGCGCGGGCCACGCTCAGCCGCGGGTCCTGTTGAACGGTTCTTCGGGAAGCAGATCAAGCATGCCGGAGACGGTCGACACGCCGCCCCCGTTGAATTCGTCGGCCCAGTCGGCCGCGATCAGATCAGCGCTGCGCGCGATATCGCCTCCGGCGACCAGATGGCGGACGGCTTCATCGATGAGGCCCTCGGTCTCGAACCAGGTCGCGGCTCGTCGGTGTAGATCTTCGACAAGATCGGGCTCGGTGCGACGCAGCTCGGTGCGCAGCAACTCTCCGAACAGCTGGTGGTAGCGATACCACTCGCGCGACATGTCCAGTGGCACCACGAAAAGGTTTTCGCGCTCGATCTGCTCGAATACCGAGGCGGAACCAGACGTTTGCAGCACCGCGTCGCATAGCGGACCGCTGAGCCGTCCCAAGACCGACGTACGTACCAAGAGCTTCGCAGCTGCGGCGGCTGACCGTCAAGCACCTCGGCCATCAAGTAGTCGACGATATGACGGTTGTCCCCGGCGAACGTCTTGATGAACGTGGGGGTATCAGCACGCCCGGCAAGCGACAGTGCTGCAAGGTAGAGGCCGGCAGCCCACCCCTCGGTGCGTCGGTGCAACAGTCGAACGTCTGCGTGAGTCAGTCCGACCCGAGGACATCGTTCAGCAGATGCTCCGCCTCAACGGCCCCGAAACGCAAATCGTCGGTTCGCATCTCGGCCAGGTCGCCGCCGGCCCTCAGCCGCGCTAACGGCAGTAAAGGATCCGATCGGGTGGCCAGCACCACGTGAAGATTCGCCGGCAACCGGCTGATGAAGAATGCCAGCTGCTCATGGACCGCTCGACTTATCACCGTGTGGTAGTCGTCCAGGATGAGCACCATCGGGCTGTCGATTGTGTCCAGATCATTCAGCAGGGTGGGCAGCACGACCTGCACTGGGTCGGCGCCCATCGCGAGGAGTTCGACCGCGCGGATCCCCACCCCGGGACTGGTGTTCTGCAGGGCGGCGATCACGTACATCCAAAACCACACGGGATCGTTGTCGGAGGAATCAAGCGACAGCCAGCCAAAGCGGTCGTCCTCGCCGGCGGCCAGGGCCCACTGCGCCAGCACGGTCGTCTTGCCCCAGCCCGCCGGCGCACTCAACAGGGTCAGCTTGCGGTGGCGCCCCGCCGACAGTACGTCCAGCAGGGTGGCCCGGTGAACGAGCTGGGCCCCCATGGCCGGGGCGTGAAGCTTGGTGGCGAGCAGAACTGCTCGCGCGCCGGCTTCTCGCGCGCGGTTGTCGCTGCGCCCAGCCGGGGCGGTCATGTCCGAACTTTGCGAATCCGTAGAACCCAGCGGCCGGGCGGGAAGCCTCGTCGACGCCTCTCGGGTGGGCGCTGGCTTCTCGGCATCCCAGTTATTCTCTGCAGGCTCGGGCGGGCTCGTTCGGCCCGGCAATCGCGGTAGTGCTATTGAATCAGATCTGTTGTCCCCGATTTCATCCGGCGCACGCCGGCGGTGCCCGTTTCGGCCGACGGATGCATGTGCCGCCAACGGCTCGAGGATTTTCTCGTGAGCTGTGCTCACGCTGTGCCCACTCACCGTATTTCTCCCCTTTTCCCATCGATGGGATGTCTCCTGCAACTCATGACACCGCCGTGCGCGGATGGTGAGCGTCTCAACATGAGGTGATTGAGCGTCTCAAAGTGAGACACCGGCGGGACAGCCCGTCGTCGTCTCGGTTCACCAACACGCAAATATCGACTCCGAGCACCACCGGGATCACTATCAACATTCCCCGACGCCGTGCACATCATCGATTTCTCAATTCCTCTGTGTCGTTGCTGTCCTCGCCGATTCCTGGTTTATCGGCGGCCGCCGTGGTGATCCAGAGCTCAATGACTACGTTGGCAGCGGGGCGCCGCCGCCACCATCGCCCAGCGGGGGATCTTTAGTGCCGGGTCGGTGTATACCTAGGGGACTTGATATTTGACGGATTGGTCAATCCGAGCGGCGTATGAGTTGCGATCGTGCTATTCGCGCGCGAATAGCACCTCATTCGGTAGAGGATGCGTTTACGCACCCGAATATTCTTCGGGACAAGAGGTTTGACTGGATCGGTCGGCAGCACGGACCACGAACCATGGGCGTCAGGAGACCGCGGCAAGGGGCCCGATCAGAGTCGTTGCCCACCAGAAATTCTCGCCTAAGAAGAACATCACCGGCGAACGCACCGGCGCGAATCCAAGATCCGAAGCAGGCGAGTGCGGTGGCGCGCGCGGCCGGCCGGGAGAGGCCGTTATGTTGGGCCCGCGGATGGGATTCGGCGGGCTGGGACGCACTCACCGCAGCCCCAGCCCGCCGAATGGTCAACATCAGGGTCACGTCATCGCCCGCGAGCACTGCGGTTAGAGCGAAGGCTCTGTCTGGCCGGGTCATGACGCCCGCTCCTCGCCTTCGATGGGTGACCCTTTAAGTAACGAAACGCAACGCTCGACACGGAAGTCGCCGCCTGGCGTCTTTTCCGGCGTCGCGGACGCGCCTGGGTCGGTAGCTCCGGAATGGCGGCAGTCGAGGACCCGAACGACGGTATCGGCCTGTGCCAACCGGCTGACCCGGCTTCCGGCCGCGAGATCCGGTCCGCCAGCGCCGATGGTGGAGCTGATGGCTTCGGTGACGACATGCGGGATTTCGTGCAATAGCGTGTGCCCCGCGGTGGGCCGGTGGATGAGCGTCGACCCGGGGATACCGTTGGCCAGCTCGCGGGCGTGCCACACCGGCGTGAGCTTGTCGGCTCCTCCACTGATGATGGTTGTCTTGGCCGTGATAGAGCTCAGGGTTGAGAGCAGTCGTACTCTTTAAGAGCACGCAGGAAGCCGACTTGGTCGTCGACGGGGTGGCGCGCATGGCGGCCACTGACATGGCGACCGATGATTTCGGGGTGGCTTCACCGTATCCGCCATGCCTGGTCAGTGCCGCGCACACCGGCCGAGCCAGGAATTGAACTACCCCATCGGTACCCGCGCGAGGCATGCGGTGTACGAGGTGGTAGAGCATGTTTGTCGCGGGAGTGCTGAGCAGCCGGCCCAGGCCGCGCGAGCCGAGATTTCCCGCGGCGGTGGCGACGAGGACAAGGCTCTGCGGCTCAACGGGACGCTTGCTGGCCGGCCGGCGAAGATAGGCCAGGGCCGTCATGCCGCCCATCGAGTGCCCTGCCAGGGTGAGCGGGCCCGTGACGCCAAGCGCAACCAGCAACTCGGCAAGGTCGTCGGCGAGTCGGTCGATCCGGTACGTGTGCATGGGCGCACTGCCCGAGTCGCCGTGGCCACGGTGGTCGTAACTGATGATCCGAATGTTGTTGGTCCAGCGAAGAATCAACTGCGTCATCTGAATGTTCCAGGACTCTTTGTTGGAACAGAAGCCGTGGAGAAGTACGACGGTATGGCCGGCGGCGGGTGATCCCCAGTCCCGAACGGATAGTGAGATGCCATCGCTCATGGTGACCCTGTGGTTGCGGGTCAGCGATCGGCCTTTGCCGGGCGTTCGCCTACGGCTGCATCGCGTTGGTGGCGTCTGCGGCGTCATCGCTGTGTTACCTGACGGCATCTCGGGGGGTAGAGGATGTGGAGAAGTGGCAGCAGGCACAGTCCGGAAACAATCGGGCAGGTGAGCATCCTCGCTGTCCCCTCCGCTAGCCCGACTCGCCTGCGCATCGAGATCTGCCGTGCTGCTTGTTGATTCGGCCAGCGAGCTGGCGTGACCGGCGGTCATCGGGACACCATCGTGTACCCAGCGACACCGAACACCACTGGCACCATCGCCAGGATTCCAAGCGCCGCATTCAACATCGTTCACCCTTCCCTTCGGGTGCTCACCGGCGCGGTATGTGGCCTGTCGGGGCCGTCGCTTTTGGGTGAGAACGTGATTGGTTGTCGACTACTACGGTCGTCGCGTGGGCGGCCCAAAACCATCGCCCGAGGATTGATGTTCAGGGGCGGATGGGTTTAGTACTAGGCCGACGCGGAGAAACCCGAACAGCCCACGGTTCAGAGTCACGGTCTCAGACGGCAGGAGCAGTCGCCTAATCCGAATTACGGAACAGCATTGTCTGGCCATCAGGGTGGTCGACAACCCTTACCAAAGTGGGTTCGCGGTTATCTGTAGCCATGCTTTCAACTCTTTTTGCTCACGACGTTTCTGCGCCCGTCTGGCACGCAACCGTTGGACCATGGTTGCAGTTCACCATTGCCGTCCCGTTGTGTCTGTGTATCGGTATTGACAGTGCGGCTTGCTGATTCGGCGATCCGACCGCGCCGGCTTGCGGTCATGCCGATGCCATTGCGTACCTGGCCGACCCAAAACGCCACTGGGAGCATTGCCGGCACTCCGTAGGCTGCGTTCAGCATTGTTCGCTCTTTGCCTTGTGTGCTCACCGGCGGACGGATGGCTGCGCCTCGAACGCCGCCGGGTGAGCACGTGAATCGATGTCGAGTACTACGGTCGTCATGCGGGCAGCGCAAAACCATCGCCCGAGGGTTGATGTTTAGGGCCGGATGGATGCAGTGGTAGGCGGCTGCGTATTTGACGTGTCGGTCAATCAGAGCCGCGCATCAGCTGCGCTAATTGGGTGCGCGAGGCAATGCCCAGTTTGGCAAATGCGTTGTGGACGTGAGTTTTCACCGTGTGGGGGAGAGGTGCAGCTCGGCGGCGACGTCGCGGTTGGTCGCGCCCTGCGCGATGAGGTTGACGACCGTGAGTTCGGATTCGGTGAGGCTGTCCCAGCCCGTTTTTGCCCGCGGGTGGGTGACGATGCGGCGTTCCACGCCTAAGCGGCGCAGCGCGCGGCCGACGCGGCGGGCATCGACGAGCGCTTCGCACTCGGTGTAGGTGTCGAATGCCGCGTTCAGCTGGTCGAGCGCGCGGTCGGCGCGGTCGGTGCGCGCGAGTTCAGCGCCGGCGTCCTCGGCGGCGCCTGCGTAGAGAAGCGGCCGCGAAGACGTACGAAGCACGTCTGCGGCAGCCGCCAATGCCTCGGCGTCACGCGCGAGTATCCCGCGGGCATATCCGGCCACTCCCGCCAGCAGCGGCACCGCGGGCTGCTCGCACTCGAGCACCTCGGTGGCCTGCAGGACCCGCGCGCGCAAGCCGGCATCGCCGGCGGCCGAGGCCACGCGCGCACTCAAGATCAGTCGATCGAAGGCATAGGACTGCAGCGGTGTTCCGAGTAGGGCGATGTCGCCGCCGAGCCAGTGCATCGCGTCATGGACGTCGTCGCGCTGCCACGCCGCCAGCGCGAGCACATACGCCGCTCCTCGACGGATGGCAGGTGAACCGGTGGAGTAGGCGTCGTGTGCATCATTGGTCATCTGTTGCAACACGTTTCGGTCATCGGTGTGAACCGCTACCTTGGCCAGGATAACGGTGCGCAGTATGTCGGGCTCGCTGGCGCCTGTCGGCTGGGGGGACGGCAGCGGCTCAGCCGCGTCGCGAGCGGCCGACAATCGGCCCGCTGCGAGGTGGACAATCCCACCGATGACGGTCCACATATTGAGGGCCATCGCGTTGCCTTCCAGGCGGGCCCGCCCGATGCCGTCGGCGACCTGGTGTCCCGCGTCGTCCAACCGGCCGACCACTGCGAGCAGGATTGCGAAGTGCATTGCGGCATAGCCATGAGCTGACGCCGCATTATTCGTGTAGCCGATCGAACAAAGCTGTTCGAGGCGGCCGAGGGCGCGGCCCCTGTGCCCCTCACCCACGTCGAGCAAAGCGAGGGTGACCTCGGTCATGATCGTGGCCTCGAGATCACCGGTGGCTGCCGCGGCGGCGGCAGCCTCGTCGGCCGCCGTGCGCCGTTGCCCATTTTTGTCCTGCAACACCAGGTTGTAGGCCAGCCACGCCAGATGGCGCGCCCGGGTGACCTCGCTGATGTCGCTCAACTCGAGCGCGCGGCGATTCTCCTCCGCCCGCTGCTGGGTGCTGTGCCTGGTGTGCGCGGGGAGTCGGAGGCGAATCTCGGCTTCGACTTCGGGCGAGGTCGCCTGCGAGAGCGCCGCAACGGCCAACTCTTCCGCCTCTCGGTAGCGGCTGGCCCGGTTGAGCCACTCCACCGTTTCGGCGACCAGTGACCCATGCTCCGCGTCGTCGGCCGGCAAGAGCTCCAGCGCACGCTGGCTCAAGTCCGCGGCGCCACTCGCATCGCCGCGGCCAACCGAGTGGGCGGCTTGGCGCAGTGCGCCGATCGCCTCCCTGTCGCCGGGCTCGGCGCTGTGTGCCAACTGGGTGGCCACCTCGGCCGGGGCCGCCCCCATCTCGAGCATGACCGACGCCGACTGGCGCTCCATCGCCCGGCGCAGGGACTGGGGCAAGCACTGCCGGGTGGCCTCGCGCAGCAAGTCGTGGCGAAACCTCAACTGCTCACCGTCGTCGACGAACAGATCCGCGCGCACCGCCTCTGCTAGCGCCGACATCAACGACGCCGGCTGGCGGTCCAGCATCGCGGCCAACAGCCCGGCCGAGAACCGGTCCGGCAGCACCGCGGCCACCCGCACCGCCTCCGAAGCACCCTCGGAGAGCAGGTCCAGGCGCTGCTGCATACCGACGCCCAAACGGCGCGGCAACGCCTCGCCAGTAGCCACCGCATGCCCGTCGGAGAAATCGAGCCGACCCTCCTCGCCCAGACCCCTGACCAGCTCGCTGACAAGAAACGGATTCCCGTGCGCCTTGGCGGCTAGACTCAGCAGCGACACATCGGCTTTCGCCCGCACCGCGTCTTTGACCATGTCGGCGACCGCGTCCGGCGCCATGGCCGCCAATCGCACGAATGTGGCATTCGCGCGTTGCAGCACCGACCAAGTCTCCTGCACCGCCGCCCCGCCCGCCCCGGTGCGCGCGGTCACCACCCACAACACGGCCACATCCGGACGCACGGCCAGCGACCGCAGCGCCAACAGGGTTCCGTTGTCGGCCCAGTGGATGTCCTCCAACACAATCACCAGCGGGGTCTGCGCGGCCGCCGCATGGATCGCGTCGGCCAGATCGTGCACCACCCAGTAGCGCAGATCGGCCGAGCCGCCCAGCCGTCGCAGCGCCTCAAGGTCGCCGACCGGGGGATCGGCGTTCAGCGTGGCCATGAACAATGAGAAAAACGGCACCGTTTGCTGGTACTCGAACGCCTCACCGAACAAGGTGCGCGCGCCGCACTTGTCGGCCAGCGCCAGCACTTCGGTCAACAAGCGGCTCTTGCCGATGCCCGGCGGCCCCTCGATGACCAGCACGCCCCCGCGGCCCTGCGCCACCGCGTTAACCAGCGCGCCGATCACTTTCAGCTCACCCGCCCGGCCCCGAATCGGCGGCGTGACCTGCCGCTGACCGCCTACATCAAATAGACCGGTTGAAGGCCCCACGGGGTGTCCTGTCTACCGTTTACTGCCACTGCCGTGCACATTAGTGCGCGTCATTGTAGTCCCGCGCGCGTCATCTACCCCGTTTGCTGGCGGTCACTCAGCGCCGGCGCATGAGCTGCGCCAATTGGGCGCGGGACGTAACGCCGAGTTTCGCAAATGCGTTGTGGACGTGAGTCTTCACCGTGTGGGGGGAGAGGTGCAGCTGCGTGGCGACGTCGCGGTTGGTCGCGCCCTGTGCAATGAGGTTGACGACCTTGAGTTCGGATTCAGTGAGGCTGTCCCAGCCCGTTTTTGCCCGCGGGTGGGTGACGATGCGGCGCTCCACACCTAACCGGCGCAGCACGCGGCCGACCCGGCGGGCGTCGGCAATCGCTTCGCACTCGGTGTAGGTGTCGAATGCCGCGTTCAGCTGGTCGAGCGCCTCAGCGTTGCGCTGCGCGCGACTCAGCTCGCCGCCGGCGTCCTCGGCGGCACCGGCGTAGAGAAGCGGCCGCGACGACGATTCAAGCAACTCCGCGGCAGCCACCAATGCTTGGGCGTCACGCTCGAGTATCCCGCGGGCATATCCGGCCACTCCCGAGAACAGCGGCACCGGTGGCCGCTCACGCTCCAGCGCCTCGGTGGCCTGCAGGACACGTGCGCGCAAGCCGGCATCACCGGCGGCCGAGGCCACCCGCGCACCCAAGATCACCAGATCTAAGACCTCAGGCGTGATGGGTGTCGCGAGTAGGGAGATGCCACCGAGCCAGCGCATCGCGTCATGGAAGTCGTCGCGCTGCCACGCCGCCAGCGCGAGCACGTGCGCCGCTGCCCGACGTACCATAGATGCGCCGGTGGGGTAGGCGTTACGAGCGTCATTGGCCATCTGCTGCAGCAAGTTTCGGTCATCGGTGTGCACCGCCACTTCGGCCAGAAGCGCCATGCGGACCATATCCAGGTCGGTCGCACCCGTTCGCTGTGGGCGCGGTGAGGATTCAGCCGCGACGCGAGCTGCGGACAACCGGCCCGCGGCGAGATGGACCCACGCTTCAATATTGGCCCAGATATCAAGGGCCATCGCGTTGCGTTCCTGGCGGGCTTGCTTTGTTCCGTTGGCGATCTCGGCTGCAGCGTCGCCCAACCGGCCCACCACCGCCAGCTGGTTTGCGTTGTGCATTGCGGCATAGGCATGAGCTAACGCCGCATCATTCGTGTAGGCGAGCGCGCAAGCCTTCTCGAGGCGGCGCAGGGCGCGGCCCGCATACCCGTCCCCACAGTCGAGACAAGCGAGGGTGACATCGGCCATGATCGTGGCCTCGAGATCACCGGTCGCTGCCGCAGCCGCGGCGGCCTCTTCGGCCGCCCCGCCGTGTTGCCCACCTTGGTCGAACAGCAGGTTGTAGGCCAGCCACGCCAGATGCCGTGCCCGGGTGACCTCGCTGATGCCGCTCAACTGCAGCGCTCGGCGATTCTCCTCCACGCGCCGCTGGGTGCTGTGCTTAGTGTGCGTCGGGAGCCGGAGGCGAATCTCGGCCTCTTCTTCGGGCGAGACCGCCTGCGAGAGCGCCGCGACGGCCAACTCTTCGGCCTCGCCATAGCGGCTGGCCCGGTTGAGCCACTCCACCGTTTCGGCGACCAGTGACCCATGCTCAGCGTCATCGGCGGGCAACAGCTCCAGCGCACGCTTGCTCAAGTCCGCGGCCGCACTGGCATCGCCGCGGCCAACCGACTGGGCGGCTTGGCGCAGTGCGTCGATCGCCTCCCCGTCCCCGGGCTCTGCGCAGCGCGCCAGCTGGGTGGCCACGTCGGCCGGGGCCGCACCCATCCCCAGCATGACCGACGCCGATTGGCGCTCCATCGCTCGGCGCAGCGACTGCGGCAACGACTGTCGGGTCGTCTCGCGCAGCAAGTCGTGCCGAAACCTCAGCCGCTCGCCGTCGTCGACGAGCAGATCCGCGTTCACCGCCTCCCCCAGCGCCGACATCAACGACGCCGGCGACCGTTCCAGCATCGCGGCCAATAGCCCGGCCGAGAACCGGTCCGACAGCACCGCGGCCACCCGCACCAATTCTGACGCCTCGCCGGAGAGCAGGTCCAGCCGCTGCTGCATGCCGACGCCCAGACGCCGCGGCAGCCCGTCTCCGGTGACCATCGCACGGCCGCCGGAGAGATTGAGCCGGCCCTCCTCGCCCAGCCCCCCGACCAGCTCGGTGACCAAAAACGGATTTCCGTGCGCCTTGACGGCCAGATTCAATAGCGACACATCGGCTTTCGCCCGCACGGCGTCTTGGACCATGTCGGCGACCGCGTCCGGCGTCATGGCCGCCAATCGCAAGAATGTGGCATTCGCGCGTTGCAGCAGCGACAAGGTCTCCTGCACCGCCGGCCCGCCGGCCCCGGTGCGGGCGGTCAATACCCACAACACCGCCACATCCGGGCGCACGGTGGCCAGCGACCGCAGCCCCAACAGCGTGCCGTTATCGGCCCAGTGGATGTCCTCCAACACAATCGCCAGCGGGGTCTGCACTGCCGCCGCATGAATAGCGTCCGCCAAATCGTGCACGACCCAGTAGCGCAGATCCGCCGAGCCGCCCAGCCGGCGCAACGCCTCCGCATCACCGACGGGGGGATCCGCACGCAGGGTCGCCATGAACAGCGAGAAAAACGGCACCGTCTGCTGGTACTCGAACGCCTCGCCAAATAGTGCCCGGACACCGGCCTTCTCGGCGAGCGCCAAGACCTCGGTCAACAAGCGGCTCTTGCCGATGCCCGGCGGCCCCTCGATGACCAGTACGCCCCCGCGCCCCTGAGCGACCGCAGCGATCAGCCCGCCGACCACCCTCAGCTCGTCCGCCCGCCCCCGAATCGGCGGAGTGACCAGCCGCTGACCGCCGACATCAAAAAGGCCGGTTCGAGGCCCCACCGCATGTCCTGTCTACCGTTTGCCGGACTGCCACAGCAGTGCACGTCATTGTAGGCCCTGCCCACGGGATCGACCCGATGTGCTCTTGATCAATCAGCGCCGCGCATGAGCTGCGCCAATTGGGTGCGCGAGGCAATGCCCAGTTTGGCAAATGCGTTGTGGACGTGAGTCTTCACCGTGTGGGGGGAGAGGTGCAGCTCGGCGGCGACGTCGCGGTTGGTCGCGCCCTGCGCGATGAGGTTGACGACCGTGAGTTCGGATTCGGTGAGGCTGTCCCAGCCCGTTTTTGCCCGCGGGTGGGTGACGATGCGGCGTTCCACGCCTAAGCGGCGCAGCGCGCGGCCGACGCGGCGGGCATCGACGAGCGCTTCGCACTCGGTGTAGGTGTCGAATGCCGCGTTCAGCTGGTCGAGCGCGCGGTCGGCGCGGTCGGTGCGCGCGAGTTCAGCGCCGGCGTCCTCGGCGGCGCCTGCGTAGAGAAGCGGCCGCGAAGACGTACGAAGCACGTCTGCGGCAGCCGCCAATGCCTCGGCGTCACGCGCGAGTATCCCGCGGGCATATCCGGCCACTCCCGCCAGCAGCGGCACCGCGGGCTGCTCGCACTCGAGCACCTCGGTGGCCTGCAGGACCCGCGCGCGCAAGCCGGCATCGCCGGCGGCCGAGGCGACCCGCGCACCCAAGATCACCAGATCTAAGACCTCGGGCGTAAGCGGTGTTCCGAGTAGGGCGATGCCGCCGAGCCAGTGCATCGCTTCATGGACGTCGTCGCGCTGCCACGCCGCCAGCGCGAGCACCTGCGCCGCTGCGCGACGTACCATCGATGCGCCGGCGGGGTAGGCGCTCCGAGCGTCACTGGCCGTCTGCTGCAGCAACTTTCGGTCATCGGTGTGGACCGCCACTTCGGCCAGCACCGCCATTCGGATCATGTCCAGGTCGGTCGCACCGGTAGGCTGTGCGCGCGGCAGCGATTCAACCGCGGCGCGAGCGGCAGCCAACCGGCCCGCGGCGAGATGGACCCACGCGTCAATATCGGCCCAGATGTCAAGGGCCATCGCGTTGCGTTCCCGGCGGGCTTTCTCTGTTCCCTCGGCGATCTGGGCGGCAGCGTCGTCCAACCGGCCGATCACCGCCAGGAGATTCGCGTGGTGCGCTGCGACCAAGTCGTGGGCTGTGGTCGGATCACTCGCGCGGGCGAGTGCGAAAGCCTTCTCGAGGCGGCTTAAGGCGCGGCCGGCATACCCGTCGGCACAGTCAAGACACGCGATGCTGACGTCGGCCACGATCTTCGCCTCGAGATCACCCGTCGTTGCCGCGGCCGCGGCGGCCTCGTCGGCCGCCGCGCGTTGTTGACCAGGTTGGTCGTACAGCAGGTTGTAAGCCAACAAAGCCAGATGTCGCGCCCGGGTGACCTCGCTGATGCCGCCCAGCTGCAGCGCTCGCCGATTCTCCTCCACCCGCCGCTGGGCACTGTACATATTGATCGTCGGGAGGCGGAGGCGAATCTCGGCTTCTTCTTCGGGCGAGGTCGCCTCCGAGAGCGCCGCAACCGCCAACTCTTCGGCCTCGCCGTAGCGGCTGGCTCGGTTGAGCAGCTCCACCGTTTCGGCAACCAGTGACCCATGCTCAGCGTCATCGGCAGGCAACAGCTCCAATGCGCGCTTGCACAAGTCCGCGGCCGCGCTGGCATCCCCGCGGCTAACCGACTGAGCGGCCTGCCGCAGTGCGCCGATCGCCGCCCTGTCGCCGGGCTCCGCGCTCCGCGCCAGCTGGGTGGCCACCTCGGCCGGGGCCGCGCCCAACCCGAGCATGACCGACGCCGATTGCCGCTCCATCGCCCGGCGCAGCGACTGGGGCAAAGATTGCCGCGTCGCTTCGCGCAGCAGATCGTGACGAAACCTCATCTGATCACCGTCTTCGATGAGCAGGTCGGCGCGGACAGCCTCTTCTACCGCCGATACGAGGGCGGCCGGTCGGCGTTCCAGCATCGCGGCGAGTAGGCGGGCCGAGAATTGGTCAGGCAGCACGGCGGCTACCCGTACGACCTGACTCGCAGCGTTGGAGAGCTGGTCGAGTCGTTGCTGCATAGTGTCGTTGAGCCGTCGCGGCAACGTGTCTCCGGTGGCGACCGCGCGGCCACCGCTGACATCGAGCCGGCCGTCCTCGTCGAGTCCTCGTAGCAGCTCGGTTAGCAGGAAGGGGTTGCCGTGCGCCTTGTCGGCCAGACTGAGGAGCGACGCATCCGCGTTGGCCCGCACGGCGTCTTGCACGAGGTCGGCGACCGCGTTCGGTGTCATCGCCGTCAACCGCAGAAACCTGGCGTCCTCGCGTTCCAGCGCGGCCAGCGTCTCGCGGACGGCCGGTCCGCCGGCCCCGGTTCGGGCGGTAAGCACCCACAACACCGGGGCATCGGGCCGCGTCGCGGCCAGCGACCGCAACGCCAGCAGGGTGGCGTTGTCGGCCCAGTGGATGTCCTCGAGGAGTATCGCCAAGGGCGTTCGGGACGCGGCCGCATGGATGGCGGCTTGCAGATCGCGCACCACCCAGTAGCGGAGATCGGCCGATGTGCCCAGGCGGCGCAGAGCCTCGGCATCACCGACAGGGGGATCTGCGCGCAGGGTTGCCATGAACAGCGAGAAAAACGGCACCGTCTGCTGGTACTCGAAAGCCTCGCCGAATAGTGCCCGAACACCGGTTTTCTCGGCGAGCGCCAAGACCTCGGTCAACAAGCGGCTCTTGCCGATGCCGGGCGGCCCCTCGATGACCAGCACCCCCCCGCGCCCCTGGGCCACCGCCGCGATCAGCGCGCCGCTCACCTTCAGCTCGCCCGCCCGCCCGCGAATCGGCGGTATGCGCACCTTCCCCGACGCCCTCGCGATGCTCACGCGTACCGCCGCCCCCCGACGTGAAGTAGGCGGGCGGAAGACCTCCCCGTTGTGTCGTCCACAGTCCTCGTCACCGCTAGCGCTGGTAGCCAGTCTAGGCGTGTTCCTCCCCGCCGTCTGCGGTGAATCGCGTTCGACCATTTGCTGCGACCGACTCGGCACATTCACGCGCCCGGGTGTGCGGGGATGATCCAAGGGAACATACGTGGCAGAAGCCGCTCCCGACGTCATGCTGCCACCTGGACTTCCACTGACAGATAGTCGGCTATGCCGTGTGTTGCAGCCCAGTCACCATCGCGCACCGCTCGGCTGAGCAACTCTACTAACGGACTGCAGGCGCCCAGCTCTTCCAGCCATGAGGCGACCGTCGCCGCGATGTCATCTACTTGGACGCGCACGGTACGGCCGTGTAGGCGATCGGTCAGCTGATAAATAGTCATTTCTCCATGCCTATCGCTGGATCGTGTTGTGGTTGTCGCGCCGCATCGGGCGGCTGGTGCCGGGATGGCCGGCGTCGGATCGCCTGACAGCCGAGCCGCCCTTGCGTTCGACACTGTGTGCCGTTGCCTGCCTCACCGTCACTCTTCCGATCCGTCCGATGTATTAGCTGACGTGATTCATGACACCGCCGCGGGCGTATACTGAACGTCTCAATCTGCGCTGGTTGCGCGTCTCAATCTGAGACGCAGGTATTGGGAGGGCGGCTGCAGCACCGCTCGGTCGGGGAGCGAGGTCCATCGTCGATGAGCTTGCGGGCCGACGTCCAAACCGACGTTCGCCGGGTGAGGGAACGGTTCTTGTGCGAGGGCTCCCTGGAGGCGGAGACCTTGCCCCCAAGCGTGCTGGACTCCTGGCGTCGGTCGCAGGCTCCTGCACCTAGATCCCGACCGGGTCACGCTGCCCTATGTGCGCGAACCTGATAGGGGCTCGCGGTTGGTGCGTGCAGCCGCGCCAGTCCTGCAACGGGTCGCCGATGACCTGGCTGCGCACACTGTCGGCGTTCTCCTGACATCGACCGATGGCGTCGTGGTTGAACGGACCGCCCCAGAAGTGTCCGTCCTCAACGCGTTCGACACGACTAGCATTGCACCGGGCTATAGCTTGGCTGAAGAGGCGGCGGGCACCAACGGCATTGGCACCGCGCTGGAGACTGGCCGGCCCGCTTTCATCCGTGGCGGTGAGCACTACGTCGCGATGTGGTTCGGTTTCGCATGCGCGGGGTCGCCGATCCGTGACCCGATAACGCGCAGAATTATCGGCGTCGTCAATCTGAGTTGTCTGTCCGTCAAATCCGATCCACTGTTGCTGGCGCTGGCTAGCAGCGCCGCGCACCAAATTGAGGATCGCATGCGCGTGGTGGCTCATGAGGGTGAGACCGCGCTGTTGGAGGCGTATCTGCGGCAGGCACGACGGTCTTCGAGCGGGGTCCTTGCGATCGGTGGCGATGTGGTGTTGATGAACCCCTATCTGCGTCGGACACTCCACGGTAACGATCAGACCGCGCTGCTCGAACACGCCTCGGATCTACTCAGATCCACGCTCTCGGGCACGGCGCTGGCTGTTCTGCCCAGCGGGCACATCGCCAAAATCACTGCCGTCGACCGTTCGACCATATGCGGCGGCCGGACCAATGTCGTTTTCCACGTTGATCTTTCTGCCCAGACAAGCTCGCAGCGCCCTGAAATCAGCGACTCGCCGCCCACTCGAATCCCCGGCCTGGCCGGCCGCGACGGCGCCTGGCTGCGCTGCTGCCAGCAGGTGCGGCAGTGCTGCAGCGACCGACACTGGGTGATGATCGAGGGAGAGAAAGGATCCGGTCGGGCGCGGCTCGCCCAGGCGGTGGGGCAGTACGTGAAACCGGGCCGAACCGTTCGGGTGCTGCGCGCCGAGACGTTTCCCAGCGCGACGCGTCTGGTCGCCGAGCTGGCGGCCGAGTCTGGCGACGAGGACTTCGCGGTGGTGATCGCCGATGTGGATGACATCGACACGGACACAATGGAATCGATCACCTCGGTGCTGGCGACGCGCGCAGGCCGGGGCTGGATTGCGGCGACTAAAAGTACTGCGAATCCTTCAGCACCGATCGAGCAGCTGCTGCCGCTGTTTACCCATACTGTGACAGTGCCGGCGCTGCGACACAGGATTGACGACCTCGAGGAATTGGTGCCGATGTTGCTGCGCGAGATCACCCGCGGTGCTGATGTGGAGCTGGCACCCGATGCTATGCGTCAACTCAGCAGGCTGCCGTGGCCGGGCAACGTCGCGCAGCTGCGGCGGGTTCTGGCCGAAACCGTTGCCCGCCAACGGTCTGGCGTTATCAACGCCGACAAGTTGCCACCGGAGTGCCGTTCCATGACGCGGCGGAAGCTGACCCAGATGGAAGCCCTTGAGCGCGACGCGATTGTCCGTAGCCTGCAAGACAACGGCGGCAACAAGCAAGAGGCGGCTCGCGCCCTGGGAATGTCGCGGGCGACCATCTACCGCAAGATAAACGACTACGGCATCGCGTAATACCGACGCGTGCCGGCCAAAAGCATTGGCCCACAATCGGCATCGCGAAGCGCCGCGCCGTCGCATCGACAAATCGAGTGCCAGGTCGATCCGAGCCGATCGAGCGGGTGCTGTTGCAGCCAGCGCATCTGCAGGCAACTCTTTGTTTCCACGGTGGTCGCTTGTGGCGCAGCGCGTGAACATTTGGGGCTCCATTTCGGCACTTTCACGGGTCTTCCAGTGGCACAACTTGTTGGCATTGAACTGACTATCCACGCCCCGCGTCCTGCGGCAGTTACGCGGCCATCGTCCCTATGGAGCGAATCGTCGCGCCCCGGTTCTCGGGCGCTTCTTCCCTTGGCGCCATTACCGCAATAGCAAGATCGCGTTCTCCCTCGCCGCCCGTGATACTCGCAATACTCGCCAAATCGCCCGGGTGAATCGGTTCGCCGGGTGATGACCTCTCATCCCACCGTCAATGAATGCTGACTTAACACATCGCGAGCGGACAGTACGTGGAGCCGACCATGTGCCGGATCTGTGTTGGGGCCGCAAAAGCGAGCAACGGGTCGCGATGACGGCAGACGAGCTGGCTGCGTTGACCGCCGCGGAACACCATCGCCACAAATTGGAGAAAACCAGATGAAGCCTCGCCAATTTCAACGATCGCCTGCTGAATACGGCTCCGGCGCCGTGCGAACACCATGGCTGCTGCATCGAATGCGGGACGCCGCCGCCTCTGCCCGGCGTTGGGCGCATCGGAACGGAGATGCCGCGATGGACTCCGTCCCAGCGATCGAGGATCAACTTCACGCGCTGCAGCCCATCTGCAGTGCCCAGGGGGTGTCGACCGGCATCGCATGCGGTGCGCCGGCGGTGGCGGTCGCCGAGATCCACGCCGTCGACGGATGCGACCAGATGGGGCTAAGCCCAGACGGCGACCTTGTCGAGACGCTCTGTCAAGCCTGCGTGGCCACTGTGCAATGGGCGATGGCGACCTACGTGGGCGACAAACGCGAGATGGCGTCCCGATGCGGCACCCACCCGGCGTGCACCACCTGCGGGCGTCCCACTGGCTACCTGCGCAGCGTCTTCGCTGTGCGCCCGATCGGGCCCGAGGGGCTGGCATTATGACCCGACTGCGCATGTGCTTCCCTGTTTCTGGCTGTCGTAGCCGGGGATTACGCGGTCCTCAGGTTGATTTATGGTCAGCTAGCCGATTTCGGCGTCTCCGCCGCCATCTGTGCGGGATCGCTGGTCACAGCGGGGCTGATTGCCCATGCTGACAATCGGCGCCGCCAAGCGGTGGCGCGGGGACGCGCGGCTGTCTGGCAGCGCCGTGATAAGCAGGCCACGACCGGCGCCGAACAGCAGTGCCCGTCGTGCCGGGGTACGCGCCAACAACCAAACGACTCACCGAGATTCGTTGACCGGCAGGGGGGACTCTTGTGCCAGGCGTGCGCGCCGGTCCTCAACGTGGGGCCGACGCGATGAGCCTCGCGCCGGTCTCAACGCCAGCGTCATGTGAATTCGGTTGGGGTCAGGCAACCGATTACCGCGGCGTGGAAGTGTTGACATGAGCGCACCCGCCACCGTGTCAGGTTCATCGCGCCCCGGTCTTACTGCATCCGGGGCACGAAAAGCTCGGCGGTACCCGGTCCGCGCGGGAGACGTCGTCGACGTCATCCAGGACGGTCCGAGCATGGCCGCGCGCATCGCCTGGCTGAGCGCCCGGCTCATGATCAGGCCCGCGTTGAGCGTGGGCAGCTGTCTACCCTCGGTGCCCTGGCCGTGGGGCGTCATCGATTTCACCGCCCGCGCCATCATGCCGGCGCCAGGCACGGTGCGCACCTGCGTCGGGCTGACCCACTGCACCGCGCAGCTTGTCCGTGCCGCCGCAGTGCCACCAGCCGACGGCACCCGCAGGGTTGTGCTGTATCTGCACGGCGGGGCGTTCCTCACCTGCGGCGCCCACTCGCATGGCCGGCTGGTGAGCATGCTGTCCAGTTTCGCGGACAGCCCCGTACTGGTGCCCAACTACCGTAAGATTCCTAAACATTCGATCAGCGATGCGATCGACGACTGCTACGACGGCTACTCGTGGTTGCGCCGAAAAGGCTATCAGCCTGATCAGATCGTCCTGGCCGGCGATTCCGCCGGCGGCTACCTGGCGCTAGCGCTGGCCCAACGCCTGCTTGAGTCCGGTGAGCAGCCCGCCGCGCTGGTGGCCATGTCACCGCTGCTGCAACTGGCCACACGACCCAAAACGACCCACCCCAACGTCGGCTCGGACGCGATGTTTCCGCCCAGAGCGTTCGACGCCTTACACGGCTTGATCACCCGTGCCGCAGCACGCGGCGAAGCCAACGGGCATTCCGACGCGCTCTACGAGCCGCTCGATCATATCCAACCCGGCCTGCCGCCCACGTTGATCCATGTGTCCGGTTGCGAGGCGTTGCTTCACGACGCGCAGTTGGCGGCCCAACGACTGGCCACCGCCGGTGTGCCGGTCGATGTGCAGGTATGGCCGGGCCAAATCCACGTGTTCCAGCTCGGCGCGCCGATGATCCCCGAAGCCACCCGCTCACTGCGCCAGATCGGGCGCTATATCCGCGAAGCAACCGGATAACCAAGGGACCCTCAGGGTTCGAGGATTGGATTCGGGGCGTTGCCACCAGAACCAACTCCGGCCGCAGTATTCCGGGCGCGGCTGCGGGTCGATGCTGGCGGCCGCGTCAGCCTGGTAGGGGCCGCCCGCCGACGGCGGCCGGCCCATGATGCCTTTCGATCCGCCGAGGGATGCCTTTTGCACTCACCCGGGTGAATTAGCTCGCCGGGTGATGACGACTCACCCGGCGTCGGTGAATGCTGATTTGGTTGCTGGCGAGCGGAGGGAAAGTGCAGCCGACGATGTACAAGATCTGCATCCGAGGCCGCGTGACCGAGCGGCTCGGGTCCGCATTAGAAGGGATGCGCCTCGAGGGTGGTGCGACCGACAGCGTGTTCACGGGTGAAATCCGCGACCAGTCACAGCTTTACGGACTCCTCGACCGGGTCCGTGATCTGGGCCTTGAGCTCGTCAGCGTACAACCGCAGCTCCCCAGCTGACCCGACAACAACGACCCACATCAGGAGGACCTGTAAATGCAAGCCATCACTGTTTCAGATCGTGACGCCGGTGTCGCTGGGCTGTCGCTGACAGACCTGCCCTACCCCCAGGCGGCCGACAACGACGTCGTCGTGCGGGTACACGCCGCGGGTTTTACACGCGGGGAGCTTGACTGGCCGCACACTTGGATCGACCGCGCGGGTCGTGACCGGACACCGAGCGTGCCCGGCCACGAGCTGTCGGGCGTCGTGGTTGAGTTGGGCTACGGCACCACCCTTTTGAGTGTCGGTCAGCGGGTGTTCGGGCTTGCCGACTGGGCCCGCAACGGCTCGCTCGCCGAGTACATCGCTGTGGAAGCCCGTAATCTCGCACCGCTGCCGATGGACATCGACCATACTGTAGCCGCGGCGCTGCCGATCTCTGGATTGGCCGCCTGGCAGGGCCTGTTCGACCACGGCCGCCTCGCCGCCGGACAAACGGTCCTGATCCACGGCGCCGCGGGTGGGGTCGGATCGATCGCAGTGCAGCTCGCCCGCGAGGTCGGTGCGCGCGTCATCGGTACCGGCCGGACCGCAGACCGAGACCGGGCGGGGGAGCTCGGCGTCCACACCTTCCTTGACCTGGAGACCGAAAAGCTTGAGGACGCAGGCGAAGTCGATCTGGTGTTCGACGTGATCGGCGGAGACATCCTGGCCCGCTCGGCCGCTCTGGTGCGGGCTGGCGGAACGCTCGTCACCATCGCCGAGCCGCCGAAGACCCTGCCGCGCGATGGGCGGGCAATCTTCTTCCTCGTCGAAGCCGATCGCGCCCAGCTCGCCGACCTCGCCGCGCGAGTACGGGATGGACGCCTCAAACCCGTGGTGGGTGCCGTGCTGCCACTCGCCGAAGCTGCCGCCGCATTCGCTCCCGGCAAGCGCATCCCTGGCAAGACGATCCTGCGCGTCGCCGAAGACTGAAATGGGAAGGCGGCCAAAAATGGCGGTTAAGATACCACTCGCAACACTGGCCATTGCGGCGATGCTCGCGCCTGCGGCCCATGCCGAGCCGACGCCAGAGAATTCGGATCAAAAGCCAGTTGTCCGAACAGTTTTCAATCAACCCGCCAATGTTCCGGGCAAATCACTTGAAGCAGTGACCGTCAGCTATCCGCCCGGAGCTAAAAGCGGAGCTCACCACCATGCGAAATCGGCGTTCATCATGGCGTACGTGATCTCAGGAGAGATCCGCAGCCAAGTCGAAGGTGAGCCTGCACGCGTCTATCACGCCGGCGAGACGTGGAGTGAAGCCCCCGGCGCGCACCACACGATCAGTGAAAATGCCAGCACCACCGAACCCGCTGAATTACTGGCAGTCTTCCTGCTCGATACCGGAGACGGCCCGCTCACCACGGACGACAACGGGGCAAAATGAGCGCGCCGTCACCGATGCGAGATGTTTCGCGCCGTTCGGCATCGACAATCTGGCGCGCATCATCCACTGCGGGAGCGAGTCCATGCGAACGCCCTGATTCGATCCGAATTGTCCGGGTAGCACTGCGATTGTCACTCGCGGCGGCCTTCCTGTCCGCTAGTGCAGACCGATTCGGTTGGTGGGGACCGTTCGGGCAGGGTAACTGGGGGAGCATGGGTCGCTTCGCCGAGTATGCCCACCAGCTTGTCCCGTTTGCATCTGGGTGGGTCTTGACCGTCATCGTGTGGGCCACCACCGCCACCGAAGCGACCCTGGGGGTCTTGCTCCTGACCGGCTGGCGGCCAAAACTCGTCGGCGCCGCGACGTGTGTGGTGCTCATTGTTTTCGGAACGGCGATGGCTGTATCGCTCGGTGTGGAATCACCGCTGAGCTACAGCGTCTTCTCCGCGGCGAGCGCAGCCGCGGCCTACGCGGTACTCGGCACAACCTTGGCGCCACCTACGCTGGCGGCGTATCCAGACCGGACAATCGAAACCGTCGCAAGCCGACGGATGGCGCTCCAGCCGGCCAACGTTGTCGATCACTGAGCGGCGGTCACAGCGCTTCGCCAACCCAGTGAATCGGTTCAGACACGGCTGCGCGTACCGATCATCGGAAGCGAGGGTTAATGAAAGTTGGTAAAGACTTCGACGTGGTCGTCGTAGGCGGCGGGGTGGGCGGTGTGGCGGCCGTGCGAAAGCTTGCGTCCGTTGGCCTTTCGGTAGCGCTCGTTGAGAATCGTCTGGTCGGTGGGGAGTGTCATTACTGGGGCTGCAACCCGAGCAAAACACTGCTTCGCCCGATCGAGGTGTTCAACCTCGCGAAGTCGGTTCCTGGCGTGCGAGAAGCGATTACGGGTAGCGAGCTGGACGTTTCGGCCGTCTTCGCTAAACGCGACGCGATTATCGAGCACCTCTCGGATCAAGACCGGATAGCATCATTGCGGCAAGCCGGTGTAGCAGTGTTTCATGGGTTCGGCCGGTTGAGCGGCGAACGAACAGTGCGTGTGGCGCTTGCCGATGACACCGAAGCCGTGTTGGAGGCGCGCCACGCGGTCGTCTTGGCCACCGGCACTCGTCCCAACGTGCCGGAGATACCCGGATTGGCACAAGCACGCCCGTGGACCAATCGGGAATTGACGACCATGACACGAGTGCCACCTCGCGCCCTGGTGGTGGGTGGCGGTCCGGTCAGCGTCGAGTTCGCGACCATCCTGAGCGGTTTGGGCTCCGCGGTAACACTTTTGGTCCGTGGGGACTGCCTGCTTCGCAACTGGGAACCCGAAGCCCGTGAGCTCGTCGCGCAGTCACTGCGAAGCAAAGGCGTCACGATTCACTTTCAGACAGAGTTGTCGGCGGTCGCCCGCCCGGCGCCGGGCGGCCCCGTCACGGCAACTTTTCACCGCCAGACCATCGAGGTAGACGAGATCGTCATAGCCGCAGGACGGCGCACCAACACCGACAACATCGGACTGGAAAATGTTGGCCTGCCAGGCGGCGGGTCCGTTTCAGTGAACGACCATCTCCAGGCGGTCGGGGTCACCGGCGACTGGCTCTACGCCCTGGGAGATACCACCGGACGCGCCCGGCTGTCTCATATCTCCACCTACCACGGCCACGTCGTGGCCGACATCATCGCGGCCCGGGCCGCGGGGCGGGAACTGTCCGAGAACGAGTTGACTGCCCGCGATGCCGGCAGTCTTGCGCAGGTCATCTTCACCGAGCCTCAAGTAGCCAGCGCGGGGCGCACCGAAAGGCAGGCCCGGGCAGAAGGGTTTGCGGTAAGAACGCGAACTGCCTGTTACCCCGGCACCCTGTCATTCCTGGCTCTTTTCAGGGATGGCTTCCAGGGCTGGGCGAAACTGGTCATTGACGCCGAGACCAACACACTTCTCGGAGCGACATTTGTCGGACCGGAGTTCTCGGAACTGGTTCAAGCAGCCACCCTGGCCATCGTCGCGAAGGTCCCAGTCAGCCTGCTACGCCATGCTGTCGCGCCACATCCGACGGTCAACCAGGTCTGGGATCTGTTGGTCGCCCAAGACCTTCGAAGACGACGGGCCGAAAACACCTAAGAGCATTCAAGCGAATCGGCTCATTTATCAAGCTCGCTAGACCTCGATCCGTGAGGGGAACCACAATGAACTACGACTTGCCGGTCGTCGCGCTGTGACCATGCTTGTAGCGGGGGTCCACACGCTCGACGGCGAAGTGGAGCTGCTCGACGTGGACGAGCCGCGACGGTTGGCGGCCGACGAGGTCCTCATCGACGTTCGTGGCGCCGGGATTGGCAACTGGGACGACATCATTCGCACCGGCGGTTGGGACGTTGGCACGAGGCCGCCGATGGCGCTCGGCGTCGAGGCTGCCGGGGTCATCAAGGCCGTTGGCGCCGACCCGAGCGGATTCAGTGTGGGCGATGCGGTGCTGTGCCACCCTGTGCCGCTGCGCGACCAAGGCACGTGGGCGCCGTTTCTGATCGCACCCGTCGGATCGCTCGCCCACAAACCACCCGAGATTTCGTGGGAGACTGCAGCGATCTTTCCGGTGCCGGCGTTGACCGCCGAGCAGGTAGTCGGCGAGGCGTTGGCCCTTCACGGGGAGAAACGTTGCTCGTTCAATGGCGCGGGTGGAATCACCGGCGGGCTCATTGTCCAGCTGGCCGCCCTGCGCGGGGTCGATGTGCTCGCCACCGCCGGCCCCCGCAGCGCCGACCGAGTCCGCGCGAATGGCGCCCGCGAGGTACTCGACTACCACGATCCAACGTGGCCACAACGCGCAAAGGCGTTGGCGAGTGGCTCGATCGACGCCATCGCAAACGCCGCGCCCGGGGGTGCTACTGCGGCGATGACCGCGCTCGCCGGCGGCGGCCGGCTGGCCACCATCACGCCCGACCCACCCGCGCCCACCCGCGGCATCAGCGTGACCGCGGTTTACGTCCGTTCCGACGGCGCCCAACTCGAGCGGCTGACCGCGCTGCTCGCCTCCCGTCGCTTGAGCATGCCGACCCCGCGTAGCTGCGGCCTGCGATCAGGCCGCCCATGCGCTCGCCCAAGTCGTCGCGGGCCACGAGCCCAACGGGGTGGTCATCGCAAGAGACATCTCACGAAGTTAGCCGAGAAAACCCTCACACCACCAAGGAGTCTCGAGATGACCACCATTACCCGGATCCGCACCGGAGTGGCCGATCACATCGGCGAATACGCCGACGCTGTCGCCGTATCCGGCAGCGGCACACAGATTTTCGTCTCCGGAACGCCCGGAGTGCGCGAAGACGGCAGCCCTGCCCGAGGACTTCACCGACGAAGCCCGGCAGTGCTGGGCCAATGTCGAAAAAGCGCTCGGCAAGGCCGGCGCCAAGCTCACCGACATTGTCTACATGCGCCAATGGGTCACCAGCCGTGACAATGCGTCCGCCTACCTGGCGGTGAGCAAAGAGATCATCCGCCACGAACCCGCCGCCATGTTCAGCATCATCGACGGGCTGGTGTGGCCCGGCATCCGCGTGGAAGTCGAAGTCATCGCCATCGTGCCGGCATGAGCGATTACCCCATCGTCGACCTGACCACCGACGCACTGCTGACCACGACCCGCTCAGTGCGCAAACGTCTCGATTTGACCAAACCCGTTCCCATCGGCCTGATCCGGGAATGCCTGGAGATCGCGGTGCAGGCACCGACGTCGGCCAACGTGCAGAACTGGAGCTTCATCGTGGTCACCGATGCCGAACAGCGTCGCGCGATCGCCGATGTGTACCGCCGCACATGGGACTTGATCGTCGCGTCCCCTTTCGCGGTCGCCGATCGGTTCAAGGACGACCCCGCGCGCAATCGCGAGCAGCGCAAAGTGTCCGACAGTGCGGCGTATCTCGCCGAGCACATGGGCGAGGTCCCCGTCTTGATGATCCCGTGCGTCGAGGTCATCGACGGTGACGGCACGCTGACGGGCCAAAACGCCAACCAGTATTGGAGTTCGATCATGCCCGCCACGTGGAGCTACATGCTTGCCGCGCGTTCTCGGGGCCTGGGAACCACGTGGACCGGGGTGACCATCATGGCCGACGACGAGATGCGGGCCATCCTCGGGCTGCCCGACAACGTCTATCACGCCACGACCATCCCCACCGCCTACTACACCGGCACGACCTTCCGCCGTGCCAAACGGATTCCGCTCGATGACGTGCTGCATTTCGACCGGTGGTGAGCGGCCTACCGAAGCCGGCCGGCGGGCCGGTCACCAGTGTGCGAGCGAAATTTCAAGGAGGACAAGCATGGACGGCGATTACGACGACCCGGGCCCCGATAACACCCTGGGGCCCAGCGAATCTATGGATTCCGACGAGGTGCGCAACGACGATGGTGACATCGTGGTCGACGCGCCGTTGCGCTGGATCTCGCCTGAGGAACATCTGACGCTGGATAAGCGTCTAGCCGCTGAGGAGCCCGAGCTCGGCTACACCGAGGGTCCGCCGCGGCGGACCCGGCGCCACCGCGGTCAGATCAGTGGCAGCCCACACGACGGCCCATCGTTTTACACGGTGGCGCGCGAAGATTTTGACCAGAACGACGAGGACGGCGGGTGACCGCGCCTCAGGTCACGGCCCAGGTGACAAGAACGCTGCCGACAGTGTTTCGGACTCTGCACGCGCTACCAGCAGTATCAGGCGAGCACGGTCACGTGGCGACAGCCGCCCGCCTCGATGTCCGCCGTGGCGCCAGATGTGATGACGTGGAAGGGATATTTGACTATGAGTGAATCGCCAACGCCGATGGGCAGTATCGAACGCAGCGCCCACGATGGACTGCAGACGATCATCACCGACAACGCCCAAGACGGCCGGTTCGAGGCCGCCGTAGATGGCCAGGTGATCGCTC
This sequence comes from uncultured Actinomycetota bacterium, assembly GCA_963820045.1. Lineage (GTDB taxonomy): Bacteria > Actinomycetota > Actinomycetes > Mycobacteriales > Mycobacteriaceae > Mycobacterium. Next base: position 188,359 of record CAWFYN010000001.1, on the reverse strand, counting down.
GGCAGCCCTACCGCCGCTACCGCGGCCACATCGTATTGATGGCCACCGAAGTCGACGCGCGCTGGCGTGATCGGGGTGTCTCCTCGGCGATGATCGGTGGTGTGCTCTCACTAATCCGGGGGGCCGGACACACGGTCATTCCGCGGTGCAAGATCACGGGTGACTACATTCTGCGCCACCCTGAATACCGGGACCTGGTGGCCGACCAGTATCAAGTATTGCTCCGCCCGGTGTCGCGGCCCGCTGCGCCGGCGGCTCCGGACAGCACCTAACCGAACTGTGCCGGGCACGCGAGGGATGGGTCGCGCAGAGCTGACCGTGCCGAATCCAGTTTGAGGGCGAGCGGCCCAATCGATTACCTGACGCCTGAAATCACCAAAAGTCTACTCCCGAAAGCGAATAGGACACCCGCCCATGTGGAACGCCGAAGACCAGATTGATGCCCTGATTACCAACTGGCCAAAAGCGATCACCAGCCGTGACATCGATGCGTTGGTGCAGCTGAAGCTTTTGCGAAAGGCGCTCTGAGACAACACCTATGACCAGCGCACGCAACGGGTCTGGCGCCCAATCATCCTCAGGCGCCGAATGGCGCCGGCAGTGACGTTGCGCGACGCGGCACCGACCAGCCGCGCGATGGTGGTGGCGGTGATGGTGTCAATGGTCGCGTTCCTCGACTCCACCGTGATCAACCTGGCTTTACCGGCCATCGAGCATGACCTCGGCGGCGGCCTGGCGCTGCAGCAATGGATCGTCGACGGTTACCTGCTGGCGATGGCGGCCGCGATTCTGCCCGGTGGGTCCATCTCGGATCTGTTCGGACGCGTCCCGGTGATGCGGTTCGGGCTGTTGGCTTTCGGGGCGGGCTCGGTTCTGGCGGCGGCTGCCACCTCACCGGCGATGCTGATCACCGCGCGCCTCATCCAGGGCCTGGGGGCGGCGTTCCTCGTGCCGGGCTCGCTGGCGCTGATCAACACGGTTTTCGACAAAGCCCACCAGTCCGCGGCGATCGGCGTCTGGACCGGGTGGACGGGAACAGCCTTCGCCTTGGGTCCCCTGCTGGGCGGAATATGCGTCGATTACCTAGGCTGGCGTTGGATTTTCGTGTTGTCAGCGGTCCCCATGGTGGTCGGGTTTGCGCTGACGTTCTGGCTGTGCCCGATGTCGGGGCGGGTCGCAGGAGCCCGTGTCGACACCGCCGGAATTGGGCTATCGGCGGTAGGGCTGGCCGCGACCGTGTATGCGTTGATCGAATCGCAACGTCACGGCTGGACCAATCCGATGGTCATCACACCGTCGGTGATCGGAATTGCCGCACTGGCCGGCTTCGTGAGCTGGCAGCACCGCAGCAGTCGTCCGATGCTTCCGTTGCCGCTGTTCGCCTTTCGCAACTTCGCTGCCGCCAACCTGGTCACCGCGTTTGTCTACGGCGCGCTGACGCTGGGATCGCTGGCCATCGCCCTCTACACCCAGGAAATCGGTGGCTACTCTGCCACCGCGGCCGGACTGGCCACCCTGCCGATCCCGGCGCTGTCCTTCGTGTTCGCCCGTCATGTGGGCCGCATCGCCGCGCGGGTGGGACCACGCGCGTTCCTGATCGCCGGCCCCGCCTTGGCGGGGATCGGGCTGCTGCTGATCCGCCCGAAGCCCAAGGGATTCCACGCGATCACGGACCTGGTCCCCGGGATGACCGTGCTGGCGATCGGGCTGGTCGCGACGATCACACCGCTTGTGTCGGTGACGCTGGCCTCGGTGCCGACCGAACACAGCGGCCTGGCGTCGGCGATCAACAACGCCGTCTCGCGGTTGGCCGCGCTGATATCGATCGGGTCCATCGGCCTGATCAGCGTCGGTACGGCGAGCGCCACCGGGTTCGCCCACGTATTAGAGGTTAGCGCCGCACTATTCGCCTTGGGCGCGTTGTGCGCCGCGCTGTTGATAACCAATCCCCCCGCCGGACGGCAACCTGTGCCCTGCGACATCGCGGCGTTGTGCCGCGACCGGCCGGGTGTGCAACCAGCCCTGGCCAGTGGGAGCCCCTCGACCGCAAGCGAAACCTCACCTCCGCAGTAATCGTTCGCGCGATCGACGCAACCGCAAACCGCCGGCGCTCGCCGGCAGGACGTTATCCATCCACGCTTGGGTTCAGGGCGGCGCATCACTCACCCGGGTGAATGAGTGGTCGGGGTGATGACAGCTCACCCCGACCGGCCGCAGTCTCAGTACGAGCAGAACCGGGCGGGATTGTCACCACGTTTGAGGGGATGCTCCAGCTAGGGCCTTGCCGTCGCAACGACGAACAACGGCGGTCCGCTTGGAGCCGTCAGTAGAACCAGGAATGGACGCCGAGTATGCATTTTGGGGACAAGAAGGTCATTGTCGTCGGCGGCAGTGCCGGCATCGGTCGGCAGGTCGCGAGCGACATCGTCGATCATGGCGGGAGCGCGGTGATCGTCGGCCTGTCGAAGGGCCGTGTCGACGACACCGTCGCTGAGCTGACGAGCCGGGGTGGCCAAGCCTGGGGTATCGCCGCCGAGCTGACGGATCGCGCCGCGGTCGCCGATGTGCAGCGGGCGCTTTCTGAGCAGCACGGCCACGCGACACTGTTGGTCAACGCGGCCGGATTCTTCATCCCCAAGCCGTTTCTCGAGTACGACGCGCAGTTCTACGACTCGTACATGGAGCTCAACTATGCCCTGTTCTTCCTGACGCAGACCGTCGTTGAGGGCATGATCGCCCGCGGTGAGGGAGGGTCCATCGTCAACATCGGCAGCATGTGGGCACATCAGGCCGTTGGCGTGACCCCATCGTGTGGGCACTCGATGCAAAAGGCCGGGCTGCATGCGCTCACCCATAACCTGGCGATCGAGCTTGCCGGACACAACATCCGCGTCAACGCGGTCGCACCGGCCGCCGTCAAGACCCCCGCTCTCGAGCGGTGGGTCCCGAAGGACGAGATCGACGCCACGCTCGACACTTTCGCGCCGTTTCATCCATTGGGACGAGTCGGCACCCCCGCCGACGTCGCCAACGCCGTCACCTATCTGCTCTCCGATGAGGCCAGCTGGGTTACCGGGGCCATTCTCAACGTCGACGGCGGCGTCATGGCCGGCCGCAACTGACCCGCTCGAGGTCCTGGGCCTTTGAAGGTGAGAGAAAGCTGAAAGGATAGATGCAGTGACAATTGACATCTTGAGGCCAGGCGGGCCGCCAGCTAGGTCTGTCGGCCGCACCGAAGGCAAGTTCGTGTTCAATGGGACGGTCGGCGTCCGCCACATCCTCGATAAGCTTCAGGCAGAGGGGCGCTTCTCCGTCCTCGAGCATCCAATGTCACCCCGAGCGCTGGCCGCACCGCTTCATCGCCACCACAACGAAGATGAGTACAGCTGGATCATCGAGGGACGCGTAGGCGCTTTGCTCGGTGATGAGGTGCTCTACGGCGGACCTGGCGACTTCATTTTCAAGCCACGAGGCCAATGGCACACGTTCTGGAACGCGGACGATGTACCCGCCCGGATCCTTGAGATCATTTCCCCCGCAGGATTTGAGCAGTTCTTCGACGAGCTTTCTGACCTCGGCGGTATAGACAAGATATCGACAGAGACCCTAGACGCACTCTGTGCGCGGTACGAACTGGAGATGGATGTCGACAGCGTCCCCGAACTATGCAAACGCTTCGACTTGAAATTCCCCGGTGAACCAATTTGACAATGCAACTGTTGGTTGCGAAATCCCTCTAGGGCCAGGCAATGTCGGCGGGAAGCGACCTGACCACCGTGGATCCGGGTCCGGTTGGATGGCGCTTCTCCCGGCAGCACAGCAATCATGTTCGCGACAAACAACGACGAGAGGAAACACCCGCGTGTCCAAACCCGAATTTTTCGATACCCCCGGATACGGAGAGATTGCCCGTACCCGCAACTACTACCGCCAAGCTCTACGCATCGGCGATCGCATCGAGATCTCCGGCCAAGGCGGCTGGGACGCGGATTTCACCTTGTCGGCCACATCCCTGGAGGACGAAATCGTCAAGGCGTGCGACAACGTCGAAACGACCCTCGCTGAGGCAGGCGCCGGCTGGGGTGACGTCGTGAACGTCCACTCCTATCACGTCCCCACCAGCGACGATTCCATTGGTGGTCAACACATGTCGGTGATGGTGGACCAGTTCCGCAAGCGCTTCGGCGAACGTCTGCCGCTGTGGACCGCGGTGGGCGTTAAGGCGCTGGCGCTGCCCGGTCAGCGCGTCGAGATCGAGGTCGTAGCCATCGTCGAATCCGGTAGCAAGTAGACCTCGCTGCCAGTCCCCGAGCATCGCCCCGAGGCGCCGATGTGCACAGTCCCAAGGAACCATAAAGAACCAACCAAACTCTGAAAGGTCCATCATGAAGATCGTAGTCATTGGCGGTCGTGGGCTTATCGGCTCGAAAGTAGCGTCCAAGCTCAGCGCGCAGGGACACGACGTGATCCCCGCCTCACGCCGATCAGGTGTCGATTCACTCACCGGCGAAGGCCTCGCCAACGCCGTCGCCGGTGCGGATGTCGTGGTCGACGTCGCCGATTCACCATTGTTCGACGATGAACCTGTCATGCATTTCTTCACAACCGCGACCACGAATCTTCTCTCTGCTGAACAGGAAGCGGGAGTCAAACACCATGTCGCGTTGTCCGTAGTGGGCGCGCAGATCATGCCAGATAGCGGCTACAACACCGCGAAAGCGGCTCAGGAAAACCTGATCAAGGATTCGGGCCGGCCTTATTCGATCGTGCGAGCAACTCCGTTCTACGAATTCGCGGTTGGTTTGGCCGATTCCGCGACAGACGGAGACATCGTCAGATTGCCACACGCGTTGTTCCGTCCTATCGCGGCCGACGATGTCGCTACCGCCGTGGCCCAGGCGGCCGTCGGGCGCCCTATCAACGGAGTAGCGGAGATCGCCGGGCCTGAAGCAATGGGGATGGACGACTTTGTCCGCAAGGGCCTTGCCGCCATTGGCGATCGACGTCGGGTCGTGACTGACGCCCAGGCGCCGTACTTCGGTGCGGTGATCGACGATCACACCCTCGCACCCGACGAGAACGCCACCATCTTCACCACTCGATACTCCGATTGGATCGAAGCGCACTCCAGCGGCCACAATTAGGGAATCTAATGGGAACCAAGGAATCTGCGCTCAGGTCCGGCGTGGTCACGCTACTAGGCCTTTAACGCAGAAGCGGGGATCGGGTTGCGTGTCCGTTTCGAAATATAAGGGGGATAGCGCATGTCGCAGGATGCGTCTGATTCCGAATTGAAGTCAACGATAAGAGTGGTGCAGGAAGTGCGGTCACCGCGGATCCCTGCCGATGCGCATGTGTTGACTGTTCTGATCAACCACCCTCCGGGCGCTCCTGGTTACCCGCCACATCGGCTTCCTGGCGGCCCGGGATTCGGTTACATGATTGACGGTGAGATGTTGTTCGAGCTCGAGGGTGAACCGCCACGCGTCCTCCGCGCTGGAGACGCGTTCTGGGGACCCGGCGGCGACGTGATCCACTACCAGGACGCCAACAACCGCACTGACATTCCTTGTACCTTCGTCCTCACAATGTTGTGCGTGCCCGGGCAACCGATGCGCGAATGGGTAACCGAAGAGGAGCTTGAGGAGCGAAAGGGACTGCGCGTCACCAGTTGATTGCCTTGGGCACTCGAAGCATTCGAACGGATCCTGGGTGCTTACATCGAGCTTCTGTTCGAAGTCGCCGCGCGAGCACGCGTGACCTGCTAGCGGCTGCTCAACGCCTGAAATCTTCTGTGCTAGCGGTCGAAACGTTGATGAGGTGGCCGTATGGGTCGCGCAATAGCATCGACCTGCGGCCCCACGGTTGCGTCGTGGGCTCCATCACCCAGGCCGCGCCCAAGGTGTTGATGCGCGAATATTCGATGTCGACGTCGGCCGCCGTGAAGTCGAGAATCATCTCGCCGTCGCGCGCCGCCAGGCCCGTCTCGCCAGCGGCACGCGACGCACGGTCCTCGGTGAATCCGACGCGGGAGAATCCGACCGACGCCGGACCCGCCGGCATCTCGAGGTAATGGTCATTGAACGGCACCGAGACCCCCAACAGCGCCGCATAGAACGTGGCGATCGGTTCGATCGCTGCCGAAACGAAGCGCACCTGCGCCAATTCGAGCCGCGGCTCAGGCGTCATACCGCAACCGCAACGTCGAGATCGGTTTCCGCATAGTTCAGGAAATAGGCGGTGAATACGGCCAGCCCCAGATACGCGAAGGCCTCCGCCAGCTGTTCGTCGTTCCAACCGGCATCGAGGGCGTGGCTCCACGCGGTGTCGGCGACCTTCCCACGGTTGGCGGCCGCGTCCCTGACCAATCCGGCGATTGCGTCGATCTTGTCGTCGCCGGTGGCGCGTCCGACGCGTAATGCCGCGACCTGCTCGTCGGTCCATCCGGCCAGCCGTGCTAGCCGACTGGTGATTCCGGCGACGTAGTCGTTGCCAAGGGCGCCGCCCGCCGCGAGCATCAGGGCGGCGGACAACTGCGGGCCGAGCGTGCCGTGCTCGGCGGTCGCCGCGCGAAGCGATGTATAGGCGACGAACACCGCCGGTGAGTGTGCCATCTGAGCATGCAGATTCAGCGGGCGCCCGGTCGGCGAAAACTGGATCACGTGTTCCAGCAACCCGCGGCAGGCGTGCGGGGCGTCCTCAACGGTGTGGGTGGGTATCCGGCTCATCTTTGTTACCTCGTCTGATCGGTTTGATGGGTGACTGGAAGGACGGCGCAGCGCGCCGAAATGTGACTGGCGGGGCGGCGATGTCACATTCGGCCGGTCCGCCGCGTCCTTGACTTCATGGATGCTCAGGACGACGACCGGGTCAGCGGTGCGTGGAAGGCGAATCGCGCGTATTTGGTGGATCTCGCTTTCCGGATGCTGGGCGACGTCGGGGCGGCCGAAGATGTGGTGCAGGAGGCATTCTTTCGGCTGCTGAAGGCGCCGGTCGGCGGCATCAACGACGAGCGTGGGTGGCTGATCGTGGTGACCAGCCGGCTCTGCCTCGACCACATGAAGGCGGCGTCGTCGCGTCGTGAACGCCCGCAAGACATCGCCGAACAACAACGCGACCGCGATTTGTCAGCCATCGATCCCGCCGATCGAGTGACCCTCGACGAGGAGGTTCGGCTGGCCCTACTCATCATGCTCGAACGCCTCAGTCCCGCGGAGCGAGTGGTGTTCGTATTGCACGACGTCTTTCAAGTGCCCTTCGATACCATCGCTGCCACAGTCGGAAGCCACGCGCCCGCATGCCGGCAATTGGCGCATCGGGCCCGACGCAAGATCGGCGGGTCTCAATCGGAAAGTTCGGCGGGCTTTGGTCTGGTGGAACCGGCCCAGCACCGCCTGGTGGCCAGGGCATTCATCGAAGCATGTTCGACGGGTGACCTCGACGCGCTGATGGCTGTGTTGGATCGCGACGTCTCCGGTGAAATCGATGCGCGCGATGATGTCATCGTCGTCGGCGCCCGCCAAGTCGGCCTCAACATTCTGCGTTACTGGGGCCGAGCCGATACGGTCCTGGTGGCGCAACCGGTATGCGGTCAACCCGCGATCCTGGCGTTCGTCAATCGCCGGCTTGCCGGTCTGCTGGCGCTGACGATCGATGACCGGAGGATAACGAAAATCCATGTCCTTGTGCGCCCTTCGGTGCTCGACCCGTTGCGCGCCGAGCTCGGCGGGGCGCGCTAGCATCACATAATTTCCGGTCTTTTCGTCCCTACATACATGAGTACGCCCGCACGAGAAACACATTCGGATACAAGCAACGAAAAGTTCGTAGTCGTAGGACCTTCGCGGACTGTCCGGTTGGTCATCAAACCATTGACCAAAGTTCTCAACCCGATCGTCGGGACGGTCGCAGGACGACGCTTCCTGCCGATGATGGCCCGGGTCCAGCACGTCGGGCGTCGGTCCCGCAGGCTCTACGTCACGCCGACAAGCGCCTCCGTCGCGGGCGACACGATCGTCATTCCGTTGTCGTTCGGCAATCGATCGGATTGGGCGCGCAATGTACGGGCCGCCGGGTACTGCGTTGTGCAGCTACGTGGCAGGCGCTATCACGCGGCGCAGCCCCGGTTCGTCGACGCGGTGGCCGCAAAGCAGCCGGTGCGCCAGGCCTTCAATGCCATCGAACGATTCGGATTCAAGCTGCTGGGCGTCAGGCAGTTCCTGCTCCTGCGCATTCAAACCACCCCATGAAAGAGGATCATCATGAAAACGCTTGCCACACTTGATCGTCCGAGCTGGCTGCCATCGTCGGCATGGCCGTGGGAGACGTACGCGCTGAGTCATGACCGAGGCCGCATTGCGGTCACCGATGTCGGCGACGGCCCGACCTTGTTGTTCGTCCACGCCGGAAGCTGGAGCTTCGTTTGGCGTGATGTATTGCTGCGCCTGCAAAACGATTTTCGTTGCATCGCTGTTGATGCACCCGGTTGCGGGCTCAGCGACCGACTGCCTTCCCCAACGCTTGCCCAAGCGGGCGACGCGGTCGTCGCCGTCATCGATGCGCTGCAATTGCGCGACGTCACGCTGGTTGCCCACGACCTGGGCGGACCGGCCGGATTCCTGGCCGCGGCGCGCCGCGCCGACCGGGTCGCGGCGCTGGCCGCCGTCAACTGCTTCGCGTGGACGCCCACAGGCTCCGCGTTTCGGGGCATGCTCGCCCTGATGGGTGGCGCCCCGGTCCGCGAGGTGGACGCGGCGACCAACATCCTGGGGCGGATAACCTCGACGAGCTTCGGGGTCGGCCGGCACTTGAGCCGCGCCGACCGCGCGGTCTTCCGGGCGGGCATCGACGCGCCGGCGCGGCGGGCCTGGCACTCCTACTTCCGGGATGCGCGGGGTGAGCGGGCCCTCTACGCCGAAGTCGATGCCGCGTTGCGCGGATCCCTGGCCAACCTGCCGCTGCTGACCATCTTCGGCCAGTTCAACGATCCGCTGCGGTTTCAGCCGCGGTGGAAGGAGTTGTTTCCCGCGGCGCGCCAACTGAAGGTTCACCGCGGCAACCACTTTCCGATGTGCGACGACCCCGACTTGGTTGCCGAAGCCCTGAAGTCCTTCGTGCAGCATCCGGGCTCCTAGCCGGACGCGGAGCTCGGTTTTGTAAACGGCCTGTTACATGCGAGGCTGCTGGACATGGCCATCGAGATCGCCCGCCCCAAGCTCGAAGGAAACGTCGCGGTCGGCCAGGACCGCCAGATCGGCTTCGCCGAATTCGGTGACCCGCGGGGCCGGGCGTTCTTCTGGCTGCACGGCACCCCGGGCGCCCGCCGCCAGATTCCCACCGAGGCCCGCCTCTACGCCGAAAACCACAAGATCCGGTTGATCGGCTTGGACCGTCCGGGGATCGGCTCGTCGACGCCCCATCGGTACGAAAACATCCGGGCGTTCGGCGACGACTTGCGGGCCATCGCGGACACGCTGGGCATCGACAAGATGGCCGTCATCGGCCTGTCCGGCGGCGGTCCGTACGCGCTCGCCTCCGCGGCGGTGCTGCACGATCGCGTCGTGGCGGCCGGCGTGCTCGGTGGCGTCGCGCCATTCCTCGGCGACGAGGGGATCACCAGCGGTCTGATGAACCTGGGCAAGCGGGCGGCGCCCCTGCTGCAGCTGGGCGGTGACCCGCTGCGGATCGGCGCGAGCCTGGTCATCCGGATGATCCGTCCGGTCGCGACTTCCGCGCTCGAGCTCTACGCCCTGATTTCCCCCGAAGCCGACCGCCGCCTGCTCACCCGGCCGGAGTTCAAGGCGATGTTCCTCGACGACCTGCTCAACGGCAGCCGCAAGCAACTGGCGGCACCCTTCAACGACATCATCCTGTTCACCCGGGACTGGGGATTCCGGCTCGACGAGGTGAAAGTCCCGGTGCGGTGGTGGCACGGCGACAGCGACCACATCGTCCCGTTCGCCCACGGTGAGCACGTCGTGTCCATGCTGCCCGACGCCGAGCTGTTGGTGCTGCCGGGCGAAAGCCATCTCGCCGGACTGGGCCGCGGCGAGGAGATCCTGTCCACCCTGACGAAGATCTGGGACGAACAGAACTGACCCGCCGGCCGCCGGGTAGCCTGCTGACGTGCTGCTGGCGTCCCTGAATCCCGCGGCGGTCACCGCCACCGACATCGCCGACGCGGTGCGCATCGACGGCGCCGTGTTGAGTCGCAGCGACCTGGCCGGCGCCGCCACATCGGTGGCCGAGCGGGTCGCCGGCGCGCAGCGGGTCGCGATCCTGGCCACACCCACCGCGGCGACGGTCCTCGCGGTGACCGGATGCCTGATCGCCGGCGTGCCCTTCGTCCCGGTGCCCGCCGACGTCGGCGTGGCCGAACGGCGGCATATGCTCACCGATTCCGGGGCGCGGGCCTGGCTCGGCCCACTGCCGGACGAGCCGGAGGGGCTGCCGCACATCCCGGTGCGACTGCACGCCCGGTCCTGGCACCGCTACCCCGAGCCGTCGCCCGACGCCACCGCGATGATCATCTACACCTCGGGCACCACCGGCCTGCCCAAGGGTGTGGTGCTGAGCCGGCGGGCGATCGCCGCCGACCTCGACGCGCTGGCCCAGGCCTGGCAGTGGACGCCCGACGACGTGTTGGTGCACGGCCTGCCGCTGTTTCACGTGCACGGGCTGGTGTTGGGCCTGCTCGGCTCGCTGCGGATAGGAAATCGCTTCGTGCACACCGGAAAACCGACGCCGGCGGGCTACGCGCAGGCTTGTTCGGAGACGGGCGGCACGTTGTATTTCGGCGTGCCCACGGTGTGGTCACGGCTGGTGGCCGACGAGGCCGCCGCCCGCGCGCTGCGCCCGGCGCGGCTGCTGGTCTCCGGGAGCGCGCCGCTGCCGGTGCCGGTGTTCGACCGGCTGTCCCAGCTCGCCGGGCATCAGCCCATCGAACGGTACGGCGCCTCAGAATCGCTGATCACCCTGTCCACCCGCGCCGACGGCGAGCGACGCCCGGGGTGGGTGGGCCTACCGCTCACCGGCGTGCAAACCAGGCTGCTCGACGACGCCGACGGGGAGGTGCCGCACGACGGGGAAACCGTTGGGCGCCTTGAGGTTCGGGGCCCGATGATGTTCGACGGCTACCTGAACCGCCCGGAGGCCACCGCCGAGGCGTTCGACGCCGACGGGTGGTATCGCACCGGCGATGTCGGCGTCATCGACGGCGGCGGGATGCACCGGATCGTGGGCCGCGAGTCGGTCGACCTGATCAAGTCCGGCGGCTACCGGATCGGCGCCGGCGAAATCGAAACCGCGCTGCTCGGGCATCCCGGGGTGCACGAGGCCGCGGTCGTCGGCATGCCCGACCCGGACCTGGGCCAGCGCATCGTCGCCTTCATCGTGGGCGCGGCTGACGTCAAAGCCGACGACCTGATCAACCACGTAGCCCAAGAACTTTCGGTGCACAAACGGCCGCGCGAGGTGCGTCTCGTCGATGCGCTGCCCCGCAACGCGATGGGCAAGGTCCTCAAGAAGCAGCTGCTGTCCGACGGCTGAGCTTTGCGTGCCCTCTGGATCGGGCCGCGAGCGCGCGCAGATGTACGGGTGGCACGGCGTGTCGTCGTACAAACACACGCGCTCGCGACACGCAGGAGGTTGCCAGCTTTACCGTCGAGCGGGGCCGCGAACCTTCACCTACCGTCGTAGGCGTGAAGAAACATGGGTGACCCCTGTCGCCCGGGTGGCGCCGCCGCGACGGTCTTGGCCGCATCCGCCCCCACACCCATGCGGCGGGTGGCGGCCGCCTGCCTGGTCGGCTCGGCGATCGAGTTCTACGACTTCCTGATCTACGGCACCGCGGCGGCGCTGGTGTTTCCGACCGTGTTCTTCCCCCGCCTGAGCCCGACGGTCGCCACCGTCGCCTCGATGGCGACGTTCTCGACGGCGTTCCTGTCCCGGCCGCTGGGCGCGGCGGTGTTCGGGTACTTCGGCGACCGGCTGGGCCGCAAGAAAACCCTGATCGCAACGCTGCTGATCATGGCCGTGTCCACCGTGGGCGTCGGCCTGGTGCCCAGCACGGCGGCCATCGGGACGGCGGCCCCGTTGATCCTGATCGCGCTGCGAGTCGTGCAGGGGTTTGCCGTCGGCGGCGAATGGGCGGGCTCGGCGCTGCTCAGCGCCGAGTACGCGCCGCCCGGCCAGCGGGGCAGGTACGGCAAGTACACCCTGCTCGGCGGCGGCACCGCGGGCGTGATGGCCAGCCTGACGTTTCTGGGCGTCAACGTGAGCATCGGGGAGCAGAGCCCCGCGTTCATGGAATGGGGGTGGCGGCTGCCGTTCCTGTTCAGCGCGGCGCTGATCGGCATCGCCCTCTATGTGCGGCTCAACATCGACGAGACGCCGGTGTTCGGCGAGGAGAAGGCGCGCAACCTGGTCCCCAAGGCGCCGCTGGCGGAGTTGCTGCGCCTGCAGCGCCGGGAGATCGTCCTGGTCGCCGGGAGCATCGTCGGCGGGTTCGGCTTCGTCTACATGGGCAACACGTACCTGACCATCTACGCCCACTCCCACCTGGGCTATTCGCGCACCTTCATCTGGTCCGTGGGCGCGGTGGCCGGGCTGGTGAGCATCACGTTCGTCTCGCTCTCGGCCGCCCTGTGCGATCGCTTCGGCCGGCGCCGCATGATGCTGATCGGGTGGGCGGCGTGCCTGCCGTGGGCGTTCGTGGTGATCCCGCTGATGGACACCCGCAACCCCGCTTTGTATGCGGTCGCGGTGTTGGGCATGTTCGCCACCGCCGCGATCGGCTCCGGGCCGACGGGGGCCTTCATCCCCGAGCTGTTCGCCACCCGCTACCGCTACAGCGGCTCCGCGCTGGCGGTGAACCTGGCCGGCGTACTCGCCGGCGCGCTGCCGCCGCTGATCGCCGGCATGCTGCTGGCGACCTACGGCAGCTGGGCGATCGGCCTCATGCTGGCCGCGCTTGTGCTGGCCAGCCTGGTGTGCACCTATCTGCTGCCGGAAACCAACGGCACGCCCCTGGGCGCCGGCCGCGAAGACGTGTCGGGGTAGCTCAGTTGGCGTGCAGGTCCTCGTTGAGGGCTATGCCCTGGCCGCCGCGGGCCACCACCTCGACGGCCCCGCTGACCGAATTGCGGCGGAACAGCAGATTGTTGCCGCCGGACAGCTCCGAAGCCTTCAGCACGCGGCCGTCGGCCGTGGCGACCTTGGTGCCCGCGGTCAGGTACAGGCCGGCTTCGACGACGCAGTCGTCGCCCAGCGAGATGCCCAGGCCCGCGTTGGCGCCGAGCAGGCACCGTTTGCCGATCGAGATGACTTCCGTGCCGCCCCCGGACAGCGTGCCCATGATGGACGCGCCGCCGCCGACATCGGACCCATCGCCGACGACCACGCCGGCGGAGATGCGGCCCTCGACCATCGACGCGCCCAGGGTGCCGGCGTTGTAGTTGACGAAGCCCTCGTGCATCACCGTCGTGCCCGGCGCCAGGTGGGCGCCCAGCCGTACCCGGTCAGCGTCGGCGATGCGGACCCCGGTGGGCACCACGTAGTCGACCATCCGCGGAAATTTATCGACGCCGTAGACGGTCACCGAGCCGTGCCGGCGCAGCCGCGCCCGGACGGCCTCGAACCCTTCGATCGCGCACGGCCCGCGGTTAGTCCACACGACATTGGTCAATACCCCGAACAAGCCGCCGGCGTTCAGCCCATGCGGCGCCACCAACCGATGCGACAGCAGATGCAGCCGCAGGTAGGCGTCGTAGGCGTCGGCGGCCACGTCGTCAAGCGAGCCGATGACCGTCCGCACGGCGATGCTCTCGGTGTGGCGGTCGTCGTCCCGGCCGACGAGTGCGGCCAGCTCCGCGGGGACATCCGACAGGGCCAGGCGCGACGTGCCGCCGGTGCCCGACTCGGTCAGTTCCGGTGCGGGAAACCACGTGTCGAGAATCGATCCGTCGGCGGCCAGCGTCGCCAGCCCGATGCCTACAGCTCCAGTCACGGCGTCAGGTTACTTGCTGCGCGGCAGCGGATAACCTGGGACCCGTGCTGGACTTGCGTGGGGATCCGATCGAGCTGACCGCGGCGCTGGTCGACATCCCCAGCGAATCGCGAGACGAGGCGCGCCTTGCCGACGAGGTGGAAGCCGCCCTGCGCGCTCAGACGACCGGCTTCGAGATCGTTCGCAACGGCAACGCCGTGCTGGCGCGCACCCGGCGCCAGCGCCCGTCGCGGGTGTTGCTGGCCGGACACCTGGACACCGTCCCGATCGCCGGCAACCTGCCCAGCCGCCGCGAGAACGGCGACCTGTACGGCTGCGGCGCCGCCGACATGAAATCCGGTGACGCGGTCTTTCTTCATCTGGCCGCCACCGTGACCGAACCGGCCCACGACCTGACGCTCGTGTTCTACGACTGCGAGGAAATCGACGCGGCGGCAAACGGTTTGGGCCGCATCGAGCGTGAGTTGCCGGACTGGCTATCCGCCGACGTGGCCATCCTGGGCGAACCCACCGGCGGCTACATCGAGGCCGGGTGCCAGGGCACGCTGCGCGTCGTGATCTCAGCCGCCGGAACGCGCGCCCACTCGGCGCGGCCGTGGTTGGGCGACAACGCCATTCACAAGCTGGGCGCCGTGCTGGATCGACTGGCCGCATACTCCGCCCGCACCGTGGACATCGACGGGTGCGAGTACCGCGAGGGCCTGTCGGCGGTGCGCATCGATGGCGGCGTGGCGGGCAACGTGATACCCGACGCGGCCGCTGTCACGGTCAACTTCCGCTTTGCCCCCGACCGGTCGCTGCCCGCGGCGCTCGAGCACGTGCACGAGGTGTTCGACGGGCTGGGCGTGCGCATCGAGCAGACCGACGCCGCCGCGGGCGCGCTGCCCGGGCTGTCCCAGCCCGCGGCCAAAGCGCTGGTGCAGGCCGCCGGGGGACAGGTCCGGGCCAAGTACGGGTGGACCGACGTCGCGCGTTTCGCCGCGTTGGGCATACCGGCGGTCAATTTCGGGCCGGGCGATCCCAACCTCGCGCACCGGCGCGACGAGAGCGTTCCGGTCGCCAACATCACGGCCGCGGTGGCCATGCTGCGCGGCTACCTGGGCGGCTAGCGCGCCCCGCACCGCTGCGCCTGCGCGGCCGCGTCGGCGGCCGCCGCGCGCATCCCCACCGCCGCGAGCGCATCCGACACCGCCAGCAGCGCAGCGTCGTCGCCCGCCGCCAGCGCCCGCGCATGGGCAAGCGCAAGATTCCCCGCGGCACAGTCGATCTCGTCGCAGAGCCGGCCGAGCGGATCGGCCGCACGGGTGTCGCCGAGTCGCACGGCCTCGTGCCAGACGCGCATCGCCACGGCCCGCTGGCCGCCACGCTCGGCCATCCGGGCCGCGTCGCGGACGGCGGCCACCGCGCCGTGCGCGTCACGCGTCGACGCCAGCCGCCATGCCCGCGCGACGCCGAGCTCCGGCGCGAACAGGGCCGACTTGGTCCCGTGCCGGGACTCGGCCTTGCCCAACGTCTTTCCCGCGGCGGCGATGTCTCCCTGCTGGGCCAGCGCGGTGGCCAGCAGCGTCAACGACAGCGGCCCCCACGAATAGCCGGTGCGTTCCAACGTCGCGGCCGCCGGGCCGAGTAGCGCTGCCGCTCGGGCGAATTCACCGTCGGCGAGCAGCACGTGGGCCAGCAGCACCTCACCGATCGCGCGACCCGGCTGCTGCAACTCGGCGAAATCGGTGAACTGCTGGGCGAGTTCGCCAGCCTCATCGAGCCGGCCCGCCATCAACAACGCGGTGGTCTGCCCGAGCCCGATCGTGAAGCGCAGCAATCCGGGATGTTCGGCGCCCAGGGCGCGCTGGGCCAGCGGCTCGACCTCGTCGAAACGCCCCTGCCGCGCCGCGCACAGCGCCGCCGCGCTGGCCGCCCAGGCCACCGCCTGGTCGTCGGCGTCCGGCGCGGCCAGCACCTCGCCCGCGACCCTCACGGCGTGGCCGACGTTGCCGGCGTTCATCGCGAACGTGGCGCTCAGCGCGTCGAGCGTGGTGCGCGCGCCGACATCCGTGATCCGGTTGCGGATCGTGCGCAGGAACGCGGTGGCCCGCTCGGGCTCGCTGAGCATCCAGAACTGGTTAGCCGCGCGCAGCAGCGTCCAGTCCATCAGGGCGGCTTCGGTCAACGCGGTGGGGTCCAGCCCGCCCAGCACCGCGTCGGCCTCGCGGCCGCGGCCCTGCCACCCCAGGGCGTGGGCCAATGCCAGCCGGGCCGCCAATGTGCCGGACCGCTGAAGCGCCGAGGAGGCCAGTCGTTCGCCCAGGGCGAGGTCGCCCAGCCGCAGCGCCTGCCGCGCGGCCGCGACCACTTCGGCCGTCGGCTGGGGGGCGTCGCTGTCCAGGGCCAGCGACGCCAACCGCAGCCGGTCGCTGAGGTGATCCGACGGATGCTGCGACAGCAGCCGCACCAACTCGGTGCGCCGTTGCCGCGCGCCGTCGCCACCGAGCGCGGCGCGCGCTCGCTCGGCGAACAGCGGGTGGGCCGTGTAGACCACCGGGTCGTCCGAGGCTCCGCCGCGCGCCCGTGTTTCCACGGCCCCGCAATCCGCGGCCTCGCGAACCGCGTCCGCGCCGGTGAGGACGCTCAGATCGGCGAGCGACAGCGGCTCCGCGACGGCGAGATAGTCCAGCACCGACCGGGCCGCGACGGGTGCTTCGGCGAGGAACGCGTCGACCTCGGCCGGCGTGGTCATCCCGCCGGGCGGCTCGACGTCGATTCTGGGCAGCAGGCCGTCGGCCCACAGCGCCGCGATGGCCTCGGGAGACGAATCGGCGCGGCCCGTCACGATCATCCTGGCCGCGCCCGCCAGCGCCAGCTGGTACACCAGCGTTGCCGACAGGACGTCCAGGTCGTGGGCGTCGTCGACGACCAGCAGCAGGTCGTCGCCGTCCAGCGATGCCCGGGCCGCGCGCAGCAGCGCGGCCGGCTTGCCGATGTCGGCGATCCGCACCAAGTGGCTGAAGGCGCCGAACGGAACCGCGCGTTCGGTCGGGGTCCCGGTGACCCAGCGGATGCGCGCGCCGGGATGCCGGCGGCCGAAGCCTTCGGCGGCCAACCGGGCCAACGTGGACTTACCGCAGCCGTCCGGCCCGAGCACGACGGCCCCGCGCGACGACAGCGCCGCGTCCAGCCGCTCCAAGGCCGACGCGTGCTGGGGGACGTTCCATCGAATCGGCATCGCCGGATCTTATTGCGCGCGGTGTGCCGTCCGCAGCAACCGTGGTCTACCTTTCGTTGTATGCGCCCGGAACGCGAGCCATCAGGCGGCTGGGCGGTGTGCGTGTACTGCGCGTCCGGCCCGCAGCATCCCGAATTGCTCGCGGTCGCTGCCGAACTCGGCGAGGCGATCGCCGAGCGCGGCTGGACCCTGGTGTGGGGCGGCGGGCGGGTATCTGCGATGGGCGCGGTGGCAACGGCGGCGCGCGTCCGCGGCGGTCGGACCGTCGGCGTCATTCCCCAAATCCTGATGCGCCGCGAGATCGCCGACACCGACGCCGACGAGCTGATCGTCACCGAGACCATGCATGAGCGCAAACAGGTCATGGAAGACCGCGCCAATGCGTTCATCGTGCTCCCCGGCGGCGTCGGCACCCTGGACGAGTTGCTCGACTCGTGGACCACGGGCTACCTCGGCCTGCACCGCAAACCCATCGTCATGCTGGACCCCCTGGGGCATTACGAAGGCCTGTGGACCTGGCTGTGCGGGCTGCTCGACAACGGTTACATCGCGCAGCCGGCGATGGACCGGTTGTTGCTGGTCGACAAGGTGAGCGCCGCCGTAGAGGCGTGCGCGCCCGAATGAGGGCGCCGGCACTCCGATCACCCCTACTAGGCTGGCCGCCGAGTTGTTTACCCAGAATCGAGGGATGACGTGTCCGATCACGACGGGGGAGCGCGCACGGCGGTCAAACTGACCGATATCGCATCTCGGGCGCCGGGCCTGCTGGCCGACATGCCGGTGATCGTGCGCGGGGCGATGACCGGGTTGCTGGCCCAGCCGGGTTCGAAGAAGTCGATCGGCACGGTGTTCCAGGAACGGGCCGCCCGCTACGGCGACCGGATCTTCCTGCGGTTCGGCGACCAGCAACTGACCTACCGCGAGGCCAACGCGGCCGCTAACAGGTACGCCGCGGTGCTGGCCGCGCACGGCGTCGGCCACGGCGACGTCGTCGCCATCATGCTGCGCAACTCGCCCAACGCGGTGCTCGCGATGCTGGCTGCGGTCAAATGCGGCGCGGTCGCCGGCATGCTGAATTACCACCAGCGCGGCGAGGTGCTGGCGCACAGCCTGGGCCTGCTGAAGGCCAAGGTGTTGATCGCGGAGACCGACCTGGTCAGTGCGGTGGCCGAGTGCGGCGGCTCGGGCAGCACGGAGACGATGACCGTGGAGGACCTGGAGCGATTCGCCGTCAGCGCCCCGGCCACCAACCCGGCGTCGGTATCGGCCGTACAGGCCAAGGACACCGCGTTCTACATCTTCACCTCGGGCACAACGGGATTCCCCAAGGCCAGCGTGATGACACACCTGCGGTGGCTGAAAGCGCTCGCGGCGTTCGGCGGCATCGGGCTGCGGCTGAGGAGCTCCGACACGCTGTACAGCTGCCTGCCGCTGTACCACAACAACGCGCTGACCGTCGCGTTGTCGTCGGTGATCAACTCCGGGGCCACGCTGGCGCTGGGCAAGTCGTTCTCGGCCTCGAAGTTCTGGGATGAGGTCATCGCCGCCGAAGCCACGGCGTTCATCTACATCGGCGAGATCTGCCGGTACCTGCTCAACCAGCCACGCAAGGCCACCGACCGCGCGCATCAGGTGCGGGTGATCGCGGGAAACGGGCTGCGACCGGAGATCTGGGACGAGTTCACGAACCGATTCGACATCGCGCGCGTCTGCGAGTTCTATGCCTCCAGCGAGGGCAACACCGCTTTCATCAACGTCTTCAACGTGCCCAGGACGACCGGCGTCTTCCCGATGCGGCTGGCCTATGTGGAGTACGACCCCGACACCGGAGCCCCACTGCGCGACGAGAACGGGCGGGTACGCCGGGTGCCCGCCGGGGAGCCCGGCCTGCTGCTCAGCCGGGTCAATCGGCTGCAGCCGTTCGACGGCTACACCGACAAGGAGTCCAGCGAAAAGAAGTTGGTGCGCAACGCGTTCCGGGAGGGCGACTGCTGGTTCAACTCCGGTGACGTGATGAGCCCACAAGGGATGGGGCACGCCGCGTTCGTCGACCGGCTCGGTGACACGTTCCGGTGGAAGGGCGAGAACGTCGCCACCACGCAGGTGGAGGCGGCGTTGGCGTCCGACGAGTCCGTGGAGGAGTGCACGGTTTTCGGTGTCGAGATTCCCCGCACCGGCGGCCGTGCCGGGATGGCAGCGGTCAAGCTGCGCGACGGCGCGCAGTTCGACGGCAAATCGCTGG
Organism: uncultured Actinomycetota bacterium; assembly: GCA_963820045.1. GTDB lineage: Bacteria > Actinomycetota > Actinomycetes > Mycobacteriales > Mycobacteriaceae > Mycobacterium. Next base: position 168,892 of record CAWFYN010000001.1, on the reverse strand, counting down.
CCCGGGCGGTGTACGGCCAGCTGCCCGTCTACGCGTTGCCGCTGTTCGTGCGCGTCGTCAAGTCGCTGGAGCACACCACCACGTTCAAGAGCCGCAAGGTGGAGCTGCGCGAGCAGGCCTACGGAGCCGACGTGGGGGACCCGGTGTACGTACTGGCCGGTCGCGACGAGGGCTATGTGCCGTACTACGACGGATACCCCGACGAAGTGGCCGACGGTAAGCGGCCGCGAGGCTGAGTGTGCGGTGACGGCGTTCGGTGTGCGCTGACGGCGACGACACGCCGCAACGTCGCGCCCTGGCTTCACACTCGATCATCGATCCCCGGGCCGCACGCGGCAGGGGGACCGGGCACCATAGACGAGTGCAGTCAACCTGGTGCGGCCGTCCGGTCGCCGGCGATCGTCCGCTGATCATGGCGATCGTCAACCGCACGCCCGACTCGTTCTACGACCAGGGTGCGACCTTCAGCGACGAGGCCGCCCGGGCCGCGGCGCACCAAGCTGTCGCCGAGGGCGCCGACGTCATTGACGTCGGCGGGGTCAAAGCCGGCCCCGGGCAGCAGGTTGACGCGCAGACCGAGATCGCCCGGTTGGTCCCTTTCATCGAATGGCTGCGCGCCGCCTATCCGGACCAGTTGATCAGCGTCGACACCTGGCGCTCCGAGGTGGCCAGGGTGGCCTGCGCGGCGGGCGCGGACCTGGTCAACGACACCTGGGGCGGCATTGACCCGGCCCTGGCCGGGGTCGCCGCGGAGTTCGGCGCGGGCCTGGTCTGCTCGCACACCGGCGGAGCGCTGCCCCGCACGCGTCCCTTCCGGGTGAACTACGGAACCAGCACGAGGGGCGTGGTCGACGACGTCATTCGCCAGGTCACCGCAGCCGCGGAGCGCGCAGTCGCCTGCGGGGTGGCCCGCGACCGGGTGCTGATCGACCCGGCCCACGACTTCGGCAAGAACACCTTCCATGGGCTGGTGTTGTTGCGCCACATGAGCGATCTTGTTAATTCCGGATGGCCTGTGCTCATGGCTTTGAGTAACAAGGACTTCGTCGGGGAGACTCTGGGTGTGGAATTGACCGAACGGCTCGAGGGGACGTTGGCGGCCACGGCGCTGGCCGCCGCCGCCGGTGCACGCATGTTTCGCGTGCACGAGGTCGCCGCGACCCGTCGGGTGCTGGACATGGTGGCCTCCATCCAGGGGATGCGGCCGCCGACGCGCACCGTGAGGGGGCTGGCATGACGGCATCTGACCTGGTCGCCGGCGAGCTCACCGACGAGGCGGTACTGGCCGCCCGCCCCGGCGACACGTGGCGGTCCAATCGCACCTGGAACCGACCCAGCTGGACCGTCGGCGAACTCGAGGCCGCCAAGGCGGGGCGAACCATCTCGGTGGTGCTGCCGGCCCTCGACGAAGAAGAAACCATCGAATCGGTGGTAGGCAGCATCTCACCGCTGGTCCGGGACTCTGGGGGGCTGGTCGACGAGCTGATCGTGCTGGACTCCGGCTCGACGGACGACACCGAGATCCGCGCCGTCGCCGCAGGCGCCCGCGTCATCAGCCGTGAGCAGGCACTGCCCGAGGTGCCGATACGGCCGGGCAAAGGGGAGGCGCTGTGGCGCTCGCTGGCCGCCACCAGCGGCGACATCGTCGTGTTCGTCGACTCCGACCTGATCAACCCGCACCCGATGTTCGTGCCGTGGCTGGTCGGCCCGCTGCTCATGGGCGACGGCATTCACCTGGTCAAAAGCTTCTACCGCCGGCCGCTGCAGGTCGGCGACGTGGGGGGCGGTGCGGGCGCCACGGGTGGGGGGCGGGTCACCGAGCTGGTGGCCCGGCCGCTGCTCGCGGCGCTGCGGCCGGAGCTGGGCTGCATCCTGCAGCCGCTCGGCGGGGAGTATGCGGCCACCCGCGAGCTGCTCACGTCGGTGCCGTTCGCGCCGGGCTATGGCGTGGAGATCGGTTTGCTCCTGGACACCTTCGACCGGCTGGGCCTGGATGCGATCGCCCAGGTCAACTTGGGTGTGCGCGCGCACCGCAACCGGCCGCTGGGCGAGCTTGGCGCGATGAGCCGCCAGGTCATCGCGACCCTGCTCTCGCGCTGCGGGGTTCCCGACTCCGGTGCCGGGTTGACCCAGTTCTTCGCCGTCGGGCCCGACGGGCCCAACGGTCAGAGCTATACCAAGCAGACCTCGCAGGTGTCGCTGGCGGACCGCCCGCCCATGAGGGTCCTGAGGCCGCGCTGAGGCCACGCTGCTTGGTCGCGGTGTCGGCGGCATAGGGCAGTATCGACGGCGTGGCATTGGTGTTGCTTTACCTGGTCGTGCTGGTGCTGGTGGCGGTCGTGCTGTTCGGCGCGGCCAGCCTGCTCTTCGGTCGCGGCGAGCAGCTGCCGCCCCTGCCGCGGGGGACCACCGCGACGGTGTTGCCCGCCTACGGTGTGACCGGCGCGGACGTCGACGCCGTCAAGTTCACCCAGGTGCTGCGCGGATACAAAACCAGCGAGGTGGACTGGGTGCTGGACCGGCTCGCCCGCGAGCTCGAGGCGCTGCGCGGCCAGCTGGCCGCGGTGCATGCCCCCGCTGCGGCCGAAGATGCCCACGCCGTGGAACCCGGGGACGGCGAGGATCGTCAGGACTAGATGTGAGCGATGACGGGCGGGTTCGGTGCAGCTGGGCGGCAATTCGGCCCGGACCCGATTTCGAGATGTACCGCGACTACCACGACCAGGAGTGGGGTCGCCCGGTGCACGACGGGGTGGCCCTGTTCGAACGGATGAGCCTCGAGGCTTTCCAGAGCGGGCTGTCGTGGCTGATCATCCTGCGCAAACGGGACAACTTCCGGCGCGCCTTCGCCGGGTTCGATTTCGAGCAGGTCGCCGGCTACACCGATGCCGACGTGCAGCGGCTGATGGCGGATACGGGAATCGTGCGCAACCGGGCCAAGATCGACGCGACGATCGCGAACGCGCGCGCAGCCGCCGAGATGGGAACTTCGGCGGACCTGTCCAAGCTGCTCTGGTCGTTTGCCCCGGCGCCGCGCCCCCGGCCGGCTGACGGCTCCGAAATCCCTTCGGCCACTGCGGAATCGAAGGCCATGGCGGGTGAGCTCAAGCGGCGCGGTTTCCGGTTCGTCGGGCCGACCACCGCGTATGCGCTGATGCAGGCGACCGGGATGGTCGACGACCATATCCGCGGTTGTTGGGTGCCTTCCCCCCGGTGATGATGCGGGCCGCGAGCGGCCTGCCGAGGAACCGGGCAATCAGGTTGCGGGCCCGTGACGAACCGGGCGGGCGATCGACCTTCAGCTGCCCGCTAAGCCCGAGAACCGGGCCTTTGTACAACTCGTGACCTGGATAGGGAACAATAGAGGGGTGATTTGGCAGTTCGATGTCGGGTATGGCTGGAAAATCGCTGGCGGGGCATGCTCGGCGCCGACCAGGTCCGCAAAGGCGGGCCAGCTCGAACCTGGAGGGAGCACTCGATGGCGGCGATGAAGCCCCGGACCGGCGACGGTCCTCTGGAAGCAACCAAGGAGGGGCGCGGCATCGTGATGCGGGTACCACTAGAGGGAGGCGGTCGACTCGTCGTTGAGCTGACGCCCGACGAAGCCGCCGCCCTCGGTGACGAGCTCAAGGGTGTCACGAACTCCAGCTAAACCCCGTGGGTGGACGGCTGCCGGCGGCGCTACGCACACACCTTTCGGTAGATGTCCAGAGTCTGTTCGGCGACGCGGGCCCAGGAGAATTCCTCGACGCAGCGCTTGCGTCCCGCCTCGCCGTAGCGCTTCGCCTTTTCGGGGTCGGAGACGAGCTCATTGACGGCTTCGGCCAGCCCCGCCTGGTAACGGGTCGGGTTGTTGGCGTCGTAATGCACCAGCGAACCGGTCACCCCGTCGATTACCACCTCGGGTATCCCGCCGACGTCGGACGCCACCACCGCCGTCGCGCATGCCATCGCCTCCAGGTTCACGATGCCCAGCGGCTCGTACACCGAGGGACAGACGAAAACCGTTGCCGCCGATAATATTTCGCGTAGCTCGCCGATGGGCAGCATCTCTCGAATCCAGAACACGCCCTGCCGATTGTGGGCCAGCCGCGCCACCGCGGACCGAACCTCGTCGGCTATTTCCGGGGTGTCGGGGGCGCCGGCACACAACACCACCTGCACCCCGGGGTCGAACTGGTGCGCCGCCGCCACCAAATGGGCGACGCCCTTCTGTCGCGTGATGCGGCCGACGAACGCCACGGTGGGGCGGTGCGGGTCGACGCCGAGGTCGGCCAGCACAGACCCCGTTTGCATCGGCCCGGCCGGATGCCAGACGTCGGCGTCGACCCCGTTGCGGATGACGTGCACCACGCTGGGATCCAGGGCGGGGTAGATCCGCAAGATGTCTTCGCGCATCGCGGAGCTGACCGCGATGACGGCGTCCGCGGCCTGTATCGCGGTGTGCTCCACCCAGGTCGACACGCGGTAGCCGCCGCCGAGCTGTTCGGCCTTCCACGGCCGCAGCGGCTCCAGCGAATGCGCGGTCAGAACGTGGGGGACGTCGTAGAGCAGCGCGGCCAGATGACCGGCCATGCCGGTGTACCAGGTGTGCGAATGCACGACGGTGGCGGCCGATGCGGCGTGGGCCATCATCAGGTCCGAGGACAACGTCGATAGAGCGGCGTTGGCGCCCTGCAAGCGCGGATCGGGCTGGTGCACGAAGGCGTTCGGCCGTGGGGCGCCCATGCAGTGCACATCGACCGCGCACAATCGGCGCAGTTGGGCGACCAGTTCGGTGACATGTACGCCGGCTCCCCCGTAGACCTCTGGTGGGTACTCCCGAGTCATCATCGCCACCCGCATACCCGCACGGTAGTTCGGCGAGAACGAGGCCCGCGAGTCGGGCCGAGGTGGAGCCGGACCGTGGGCTTGGGTGGCGAGAACGAGGCCCGCGAGTCGGGCCGAGGTGGAGCCGGACCGTGGGCTTGGGTGGCGAGAACGAGGCCCGCGAGTCGGGCCGAGGAATTGGAGCCCGGCTCGCCGAACCAAATACCAGAACCAAATACCTTGACGGACAGCCGCACAGAACACCGCCAATAGCGCGGTCCCTCTGGCAGCGCTTCGCGACGGCCGATAGGTTTGAACCATGAGGGAAGCGCCACATGTGCTGGGGATTGTCCTGGCCGGGGGTGAGGGCAAGCGGCTGTATCCGCTGACGGCGGATCGGGCCAAGCCCGCGGTTCCCTTCGGCGGCGCCTATCGACTGATCGACTTCGTGCTGTCCAACCTCGTCAATGCGCGCTATTTGAGGATCTGCGTTCTCACTCAGTACAAGTCGCATTCACTGGACCGTCACATTTCGCAGAACTGGCGGTTGTCCGGCCTGGCCGGTGAGTACATCACCCCGGTGCCCGCCCAGCAGCGCCTGGGCCCGCGCTGGTACACCGGCTCCGCCGACGCGATCTACCAGTCGCTCAATCTGATCTACGACGAAGACCCCGACTACATAGTCGTTTTCGGCGCCGACCACGTGTATCGGATGGACCCCGAGCAGATGGTTCAGTGCCACATCGACAGCGGGGCCGGCGCCACCGTGGCCGGCATCCGGGTGCCGCGCGGCGAGGCCAGCGCCTTCGGGTGCATCGACTCCGACGAGTCCGGCCGCATCCGCGATTTCGTGGAGAAGCCCCTGGATCCGCCGGGCGTTCCGGATGACCCCGAGTCGACGTTCGTGTCGATGGGCAACTACATCTTCACCACCAAGGTGCTCATCGACGCCATCCGCGCCGACGCCGACGACGACCACTCGGATCACGACATGGGCGGCGACATCATCCCGCGACTGGTCGACGACGGCATGGCCGCGGTGTACGACTTCAACGACAACGAGGTGCCCGGTGCCACCGATCGCGACCGGGCCTATTGGCGCGACGTTGGGACGCTGGACGCTTTCTACGACGCGCACATGGACCTGGTGTCGGTGCACCCGGTGTTCAACCTGTACAACAAGCGCTGGCCGATTCGCGGCGAGTCGGAGAACCTGGCTCCGGCCAAGTTCGTCAACGGCGGCTCGGCACAGGAGTCTGTGGTCGGTGCCGGCAGCATCATTTCGGCCGCCTCGGTGCGCAACTCGGTGTTGTCGTCCAACGTCGTGGTCGACGACGGCGCGATCGTGGAGGGCAGCGTGATCATGCCGGGCGCCCGGGTCGGCCGGGGCGCGGTGGTACGCCACGCCATCCTGGACAAGAACGTCGTCGTCGGACCGGGCGAGATGGTCGGTGTGGATCTGGAGAAGGACCGTGAGCGCTTCGCGATCAGCGCCGGCGGTGTGGTCGCGGTGGGCAAGGGCGTGTGGATCTAGGGGTCGTACCGCTCGGCATCCTCAGGGAATCTCCGGGATGAGCAGGTGCGCGTCGTAGCGCGGGCCCCAGTGCAGGGTGACGCGACCGCGCGGTGACCCGGCGTAGGCCGTCGGGAGCTGGCCGGTGAGCGGATTTCTCGGGCACAGCCAGCGCCCTGCGACCACCAGCCGCAGCCGCTCGCCGGCGCGAAACAAGGTCGCCGACGGGCCCAGTGCCACGTTGACCTCGACGACGTCGTGGGCGGCGACGGGCTGCGGGTCGGTGCACGCCGCGACGGGTTCCCACGCCCGCGAATCGTCGGGGTCCAGCGCGCGCAGCGAGACTCGCTGCCATCCGGTGCTCACCCGGTCGCGCCCGTAGCCGTACGACCCCTCGAATCCGACGAACCGTCCGTCGCGCCACTTCTCCACGCCGACGAACAGGTTGGCGTCGTCACAACCGTCCAGTTCGACCCACAACCGCGCCACCATCGGGCCGGTCAACTCGATGTCGGCGGGAACCGTCCAACTGAAAGCGGCTGCGCCCGACCGAGTTTCGAATCCAACGTTGCCCGACGTGGATGGGCGATGGTCTTTCAGCGCTCCAACGCCGCTCAGATATAGAGGCCGCCAACGGGTGCGGGCCAGCGGCCAGTCGTCCTCTTCGCGGACCTCGGTGACCGTGTCGCGGTCTTCACGGACCTCCAGGCGGACGCTGCGGGAGCCGGGCGCCCCGTCCAGCACACCGCGGAAGAACTTCAGCTGCTCGGCCAGCGCCGCCTCGCAGTAGAAGGTCGCCCATTTGCCGGCACGGTGGGTGTAGAGGCGGGCGTGGCTGGAGCCGGCGTGCGTGAACGCGCGGATGGAGCCGCGGCTGTGCAGGTTGTTGTCGGAGAAGCTGCCGCAGACCAGCATCGGCACCTTGATGGCGGAGAGGTCCGGTACCAGCGATCGCCAGAACTCGTCACGCAACGGGTGGATGTCCTGCATCCGTTCCAGGTCGTAGGCCTGACGCGTGCCGCGTCGCACGATCCGCGACCACATCCGGGTAAAGCCCCGCTCCCGGACACCGCCGGGAAACGTCAGGTCGCGGTAGGCGTCGGTGAAGCCTTCCCACGGGCAGATCGCCCGCAGCGCCGGCGGCTGCAACGCCGCGACGGCGTACTGGCTGATGGCCAGGTACGACACCCCGAGCATGACGACCCGTCCGTCGCTCCACGGCTGGCCGGCGATCCACTGGACCACGTCGTAGGTGTCCTCGGCCTCCTGACCCGACAACAGCTTTCCGGTGCCGTCGGAGTGGCCGCAGCCGCGCGCGTCGGCGTTGACCACGGTGAAGCCCTGCGCGGTCCACCACGCGGGATCGGGCGCCTCCCAGCCGGTCAGCGCCGAGAACCTCACCGGCTGGGGCTGGCGCAGTATCCGGTACTGCACGGAGAACGTCCACCTCTTGCCCCGGCGCTTCGGCAGATTGTCCTTGCCGTAGGGGTGGATGCTCAGAATGACGGGCCGGGCCTCGGCATCGGCTTGCCGGAAAACGTTGAGCCGCAGGACAGTTCCGTCGCGGGTCGGCGCACCGACGTCGCGTTCGATGTGAACATCGGGTGGTGAATCGGTCACCGTGACGGGGGGCTTGGCGACGCCGCGTATCCGGCTCAACGCATACCGAAGCGCGCCGGGACGTCGCCACGGCCGATCCGGGGTGGGCGCGGGACTTCGGGCCACGCGAATACCCTAGGCGGGTCGGCTTGGCCGTCACCAGATGTACGGCAGCAACCGATAGCGCACCCGCTGCCGGTATTCGCGGTATCCGGCCAGCTCCTCGGTGAGCAGCTTTTCCTCGTCGAGGATGCGGAGCACGAGCACCATTCCACCGGGAATGACGAAGAGCAGTCCCCAGTAGGAGCCGAGCGCCAGGGGCATCCCGATCATCATGATCACGTTGCCGGCATACATGGGGTGGCGCATGAACCGATAGAGACCGTTGGACACCAGCGTCTGGCCCGATTCCACGGTGACGGTGGCGGCGGCGTAACCGTTTTGGACGACCACCAGCATGGCGATCCCGAGTCCCGTCGCCACCAGGACGTCGCCGACCACGCACAGCCATGCCGGCACCGGCGACCAGCCGAACCGGTGGTCGAGCGCGCTGACCACCATCGTCGCGAACAGGGTCAGAAACGAGCCCGTGATGATGAATTTCTGAGCCGCTCGGGGTTCCGCCCGCGGACCCGCGGTCATGCGTCGCTGCAGGGCCGCCGGGTTGTTTCGGGCTAGGTAGATGACGGGAACGATCGTTGCCGCCATGAACACGCCGATGAAAACCCATGCCTGCCAATAGTGCAGCGTGCCGGCCGGTAGGAAGAGGATCAAACCGAACGAGAGCAATCCCCAGATAGATGTCGCCGTAACGCGAATACCGGTTTTCACAACGCTCCTAGCTACGCAGGTCGCGGCGTCGGAAAGCCATGACGCCGAGGGTGATCAGTCCGAGGTCGATGGCCAGCAGCCACAGCAGGGGCACGCCGGTGAAATTCGCACCGACCCGGGGAATATGCGCGAACGGCTCCAGGTCGAGCAACCACTGCGGAAATCCGGCCAACGAGCCAATCAGGTACAAGCCGATGAATCCGACCAAAACGCCCCAGGCCACGGGCGCAAATCGCGGTGCAAGACCGAACAAGCCGACGGTCACCGCGGACAACAGCCAGACGGCGGGCAGTTGGACGGCCGCGCTTGCCACCACGAGAGCCACCTTGCCGCCGACGTCGCCGGCGGCGGCGCCGTAGACGAGTCCGCCGGCCAAACCGCTGACCAGCATCGCGACCGTCGATCCGAGCAACGCCGCCAGCACGTGGCTTGCCAGCCAGCGGGTTCTCGACACCGCGCCCGCCAGCGTCGTTTCGGCACGTTGGCCCGTTTCCTCCTGGTGCAGTCGCAACGTCAGCGAGACGGCGAATGCGGAAGCCGCCATGCCCATCATGGTGAACGCGACGGCGATGAAGGCTTCCTCCAACGCGCTGGTGCCGCCCATCCGGACGACGATGTCGCGCGTGGCGTTGCTGTCACCGAGTTCGTCGCCGATGCCGTGCACCACACTGCCCATCAAGACGCCGTAGAGGCACAGGCCCACGGTCCACAGCAGGAGCGCGCCGCGGTCCAGCCGCCACGCCAGCCCGAACACATTGCCCAGCCCGGTTGCGGCGGAGCCGGGACCGGGGCGTTCGGCGAACAGTCCAGCGCCGACATCGCGGCCGGCGAGTAGCCGATACGCCACCGCGGTGAGCGCGACGGTCGTCGCCAGATGCAGCAACAGCACCGGCCAGTGATCGCCCGCATAGGGCCGGACTTGCAGCGACCACCCCAGCGGCGAAAACCAGGACAGCGCACCGGAACCGGCGTCGCCGAGGGCGCGCAGCGTGAAGGCGGCCGCCAGGACCGCAAACGCGGCACCGCGGGCGAACCGCGCGCTCGGCGACAACTGCGCGGTCACCGCGGCGACAGCAGTGAACACCAGACCGGAGCAGGCCAGCGCCGCGCCGAAGGCGAGCGACCCACCGGGTGGCACATCGGTAGTGAGCAGCCCCGCCGCGCCGATCACGCCGGCGGCGATGCTGGCCCCGAAGGACAACAGCAGCGCGGCGCTCAGGCTCGCGTAGCGGCCGACCGCGGTCGAGTCGATGAGTTCGGTCCGGCCGGCCTCCTCATCACCGCGGGTGTGCCGGATGACGGTCAGGATGACGGCCACCGATATCAGCAAATGGAATATCCCGGCCTTCCAAATGCCAACGGCCCCAAGGCTATCGTTATAGACCTGCCCGTAGAGCGCGCGCTGCGCGGGGCTCGCCATGATGGACGCCGCGAATCCGGCGCGGGCGGCCTGGGTGGGGTAGATCTTCTCGATGCTGCCGACGTACACGGTGGCCAGCGGCAGCGAAAGCAGCAACACCCACAGCGGCAGCGAGATTCGGTCGCGGCGCAAGTAAAGCCGCAGCATCCCAAGGGTTCCCGAAAAGTTCGGGCGGCGTTGCGGCGCGGGATGCGGACGGGGTGAGCGATCCAAGGTTGCGGTGCTCATGATGCTGAAACCTTGTCCGCCGTGTCGTAGTGGCGCAGGAAGAGCTCCTCGAGCGTCGGCGGCTGGCTGACGAGGCTGCGGACACCGGCGTCGCCGAGCGCCCGGATCAGTTCCCCGAGGCTTTCGCCGTCGACCTGGGCGCGCACGGTGTTGCCCTCGACGCTGACGTCCTCGACCCCCTTGATCCGAGTGAGGTCACCGGGGTCGCCGGTCATTTCGGCCTTGATCGACGTGCGGCTGAGATGCCGCATCGAGTCCAGCGAGCCGCTCTCGACCGTCTTGCCGGCCCGGATGATGGTCACCCTTTCGCACAGCGCTTCGGTCTCGGCGAGGATGTGACTGGACAACAAGACCGTCGCGCCACCGTCGCGCGCCTCGGCAACGCACTGCTGAAAAACATTCTCCATCAACGGGTCCAGGCCGCTGCTGGGCTCGTCCAAGAGCAGCAGGCGGGCTCGCGACGAGAAGGCGGAGATGAGGGAGACTTTTTGCCGGTTGCCCTTCGAGTAGGTGCGCGCCTTCTTATGTGGGTCGAGGTCGAAGCGTTCGATCAGCTCGGCGCGGCGCCTGCCGTCGATGCCGCCCCGCATGCGGGCCAGCATGTCGATGGTCTCGCCGCCGGTCAGCGTCGGCCATAGCGTGACATCTCCTGGCACATAGGCGATCTGGCGGTGCAGCGCGACCGCGTCGTCCCACGGGTCGCCGCCCAGTAGTCGCACGCTGCCGCCGTCCGCCTTGACCAGACCCAGCAGGACGCGGATGGTCGTCGACTTCCCGGCGCCGTTTGGGCCGAGAAAGCCGTGTACTTCGCCTTCGCGCACCGTGAGGTCGAGACCGTCCAGCGCGCGGACCGTTCCGAAATTCTTTGTCAGACCTCGGATTTCGATGGGCGCGGCATTGTCAGCTGGCATGGGATCCTCCTTGATCGTTTGCGGCCAGGAATGCGTCGTACATGGTGCGGTCCACCATCAGTCCTTCGGTGTAGATCTCCAGCGCGGGCAGTACCATCTCGCGGGCGTAGTCGCGGAGGACCGCCCGGATATCCATTGGTGTTTCATGCATCTGCAGATAGAGCAAAAAGCCGCCACCGCCGGTGATGCCCAGATACCGGGCCCGCGCGCGCGGGTCCCGACTGGGTTTGAGGGTGCCGGCCCGCACGCCCTCGTCCAGGTACTCTTCGGCGTTATCAATCATCCGGCGCCACAACATGTTTGCTAGCTCACCGCCGGACTGCATGCTGCGAACCAGGTACGCCATGATCGGTGCGTATGACTCGATCTCGGCCATCTGCGCGAACCAGGTGGCGGGGTCTTTCGACTGGAGCGCCTCGGACTTGCTGTTGCGGATCTCTTCGGCGATGTAGTCGTCACACGCCTTGCGCAGGCCCTCCTTCGAGCCGAAGTGGTGGATGACCAGCGCTGCGCTCACCCCCGCCGCTTCGGCGATCGCGCGCAGCCCCACGCCGAATCCGCGCTCGCCGAACTGCTCGATGGCCGCATCCCGTATCCGGGCGGCGGCGGTCAGGTCGGCTGAACGCATGTTCAGTATGCTAAACGTATGTTCAGTCGAGAGTCAAGGAGGCACCGCGTCACGAATTCATAAAAGTGGGGTTAGTGGCGATCGCGAGCGCGGCGTAGCCGGGCGGGGCGGGTCGCCACCATCGATTTAGTGGCGATCGCGAGCGCGGCGTAGCCGGGCGGGGCGGGTCGCCACCATCGATTTAGTCGCGCACCGCGGCCAGGATGCCGTCGCCGAGTGGCACCAAGGCCGGAGTGAGGCGCTCGTCCTCGGCGATGAGTCGGGCGGCTTCCCGCACCGCGACCACCTCGGCGTCACGGGCGGCGGGATCGCCGGCTCGCCCGCCAAGGGCGGCCCGGTGCACCACTATGACGCCGCCGTGGCGCAGCAGGCGCACGCCCTCGACGACGTAATCCGGTTGGTCGATCGGGTCGGCGTCGATGAACACCAAGTCATAGGACTCGTCGGCAAGGCGGGTGAGGACCTCTTGGGCGCGGCCGCTGATCAGTCGGGTGCGCGACGGCCCGATACCTGCCTCGGAGAAGGCCTGCTTGGCGAGCCGCACATACTCCGGCTCGATGTCGATCGTCGTCAACACGCCGTCGTCGCTCATGCCGGACAACAACCAGAGCCCGCTGACACCCGCGCCGGTACCCACCTCCGCCACGGCCTTGCCGCCGCTGAGCTTGGTCAGCAGGCTCAACAGCGCACCCACCGCCGGCGTCACCGCCCCCGCGCCGATGTCCACCGCGCGCTCACGCGCCGCCGCCAGCAGCGCGTCTTCCGAAATCGACCCCTCGGCGTGCGCGCAGAGGGACTCGGCTCGACTGGGTGCCGGCTGGCCGGGGGTTTCTGCGTCGGTGCCGTCCATGCCCGCAGCGTATTCCACTTACGCGCGCACCCCCGCGTGGCACGCCTAGCCGCACCGCCCCGACACGCCCGGTTGAGCAGCTGCGTTTAACATCACCCCACGGCGGATATGTCCTGCACTGCGCAGGTAACGATCCTGTTTCTCAGGCTGAGCTCAGATTGTTCATATATCGCACATACGCCGGTACGCGACGGTGTCCCTATGGATCGCGGAGCGCGTGCGCACGGGAATACGGACCGGCGGCTGCGTGTTGCCGCCAGTGACGACTTGTCGCTTGTTGGCAGGACGGATTCGGAGGATTCGATCATCACCACGCTTTTGGGCCCGACCAGCATGTCTCACGCGCAAGACTGCCCCGCAGACGAATGGGTGGAGCCGTCCGACGGGCTGCAGGGCACCGCGGTCTTCGACGCGACCGGGGACAAGTCCGCGATGCCCTCGTGGGACGAGCTGGTGCGCCAGCACGCCGACCGGGTGTACCGGCTGGCCTACCGCCTCTCCGGCAATCAGCACGACGCGGAGGACCTCACCCAGGAGACCTTCATCCGGGTCTTCCGCTCGGTGCAGAACTACCAGCCGGGAACCTTCGAAGGCTGGTTGCACCGCATCACCACCAACCTCTTCCTCGACATGGTGCGCCGGCGCGCCCGCATCCGGATGGAGGCGCTGCCCGAGGATTACGAGCGGGTGCCCGCCGACGAGCCCAATCCCGAGCAGATCTACCACGATTCGCGGCTCGGCCCCGACCTGCAGGCGGCCCTGGATTCGCTGCCCCCCGAGTTCCGCGCCGCGGTGGTGCTGTGCGACATCGAGGGCCTGTCCTATGAGGAGATCGGCGCGACGCTGGGCGTAAAGCTCGGCACCGTGCGCAGCCGCATCCACCGCGGACGTCAGGCCCTGCGCGACTACCTGGCCGCGCATCCTGGACAGGGTGCCGGCCGGAACGCGCTCGCCGAGCCGGCGTAGGCCGGCAATCGCCCGAATCACTGCGGTCGGGTTGCCGCTTGGGCGATGAGCCAGCGGCTTTGCGGTCTTTAGACGCGGTATTGCGCACCACCTCGCGCTACATTCGAGGGATAGGACGCAACGAAAGGACCGGCGATGCCCGATCGAGGACATGTCTTCCGCCGCGCGTTCTCCTGGCTTCCCGCACAGTTCGCCTCTCAGAGCGATACCCCCGTCGGCGCGCCGCGCCAGTTCGGTTCCACCGAACACCTTTCCGTCGAGGCCATCGCGGCGTTCGTCGACGGTGAGCTGCGGATGAACGCCCACCTGCGGGCGGCGCATCATCTGTCGCTGTGCCCGCAATGCGCGGCCGAGGTCGACGATCAGAGCCGGGCCCGTGCGGCGCTGCGCGACTCACATCCGATCCGTATCCCGAGCACACTGCTGGGGATGCTCGCCGAGATTCCATACGATTCGCCCGACGACGCGACCACGGGGGCGTCCGACCGTTTCGCTGACCGCGATGCCCGTGAGCAGCGCAAGCGCCGCTAGCTCGACACCTTCTGGCCGAAGCCCACGTGGTTGACCCGGCCGAATTCTGCGCACCCCGCCCGTGCGCTCATGGGCGGCCGGCGCCGAACCGTGGATACTAGGGTGGACACGAGCACGCCCGTGTCGGGTATGTCGCCCGGTGAAGGGCCTGTCTCGAGCGCTCAAGAAGAGGATCCAAAGGGGTAACGTGACCTCCGATCAAGGCTTCGACCAACGGCAAGACAGCGGCAAGAACAGCGGCAACCGCTTAGCGCCGCGCCCCATCTCCCGGCCGCCGGTCGACCCCGCATCGCGTCAACTGTTCAGCCGCCCCAACGGGCTGCGCGGGTCCTTTCTGGCCGAACGTGTCCGCCCGCAGAAGTATCGGGACCAGACCGAGTTCAGGCCGCACGATGAATCGGCCGATCCGGTCCTTCAGGAGGCGTTCAGCCGGCCGGTAGGAAGTCCCGACTCGCTGCAGCGCCACCCCATCGACGCCGCCGCGCTGGCGGCCGAAAAGGACGGTTCCGAGCCGGACGAGCTCGACGATCCCTGGCGAGACCCGTCGGCGGCGGCGGCGTTGGGCACTCCGGCGGTTGCCCCGTCGGGACCGCGGCGGCCGCAGGGCTACCGCGGCAAGCTCGGCGTGCGCGACGTGCTGTTCGGCGGCAAGGTGTCCTACCTGGCGTTGCTCGTCTTGCTGCTGATCGCGCTGCTCATCGGCGTGATCGGCGGGGTGGTCGGCCGCAAGACGGCCGAGGTCGCCGAGGCGTTCACCACCTCGAAGGTGACGCTGTCGACGAACGGCAACGGCGAGTCGCCGGCCGGCCGGTTCGCCAAGGTGGCGGCCGCGACCGAGAACTCCGTGGTGACCATCGAGTCCAAGAGCGACCAGGAGGGTATGCAGGGCTCCGGCGTCATCATCGACGGCCGCGGCTACATCGTCACCAACAACCACGTGATCTCCGAGGCAGCCAACAACCCCAGCCAGTTCAAGACGACCGTGGTATTCAACGACGGCAAGGAAGTGCCCGCGAACCTGGTGGGCCGCGACCCCAAGACCGACCTGGCCGTGCTCAAGGTCGACAACGTCGACAACCTGAGCGTGGCCCAACTGGGTGACTCCAACAAGGTGCGCGTCGGCGACGAGGTCTTGGCCGCCGGTGCGCCGCTGGGCCTGCGCAGCACCGTGACCCAGGGCATCGTCAGCGCGCTGCACCGCCCCGTCCCCTTGTCGGGCGAGGGCTCCGACACCGACACCGTCATCGACGCGATCCAGACCGACGCGTCGATCAACCACGGCAACTCTGGTGGCCCGTTGATCAACATGGACTCGCAGGTGATCGGCATCAACACCGCCGGTAAGTCGTTGTCCGACAGCGCAAGTGGGCTCGGCTTCGCGATCCCGATCGACGAGGCGAAGCAGGTTGCGCAGACGCTGATCAAGGACGGGAAGATCGTGCACCCGACGCTGGGGGTCAGCACCCGGTCGGTGAGCAACGCGATCGCCTCCGGCGCCCAGGTCGCCAACGTGAAGGCGGGAAGCCCGGCGCAAAAGGGCGGCATCCTGGAGAACGACGTCATCGTCAAGGTCGGCACCCGCAAGGTTGCCGACGCCGACGAGTTCGTCGTCGCTGTCCGCCAGCTGACCATCGGCCAGGACTCGCCGATCGAGGTGGTCCGCGACGGCCGGCACGTCACCCTGACCGTCAAGCCCGACCCCGACGGCGGCTAGATGTTCGGGAGCCTGAGCTGGGAGCACATCCTGGTCCTCGTGGTAGTCGGGCTGGTGGTCCTTGGCCCCGAGCGGCTTCCCGGAGCTATCCGCTGGACGTCGAACGCGCTGCGGCAGGCACGCGACTATCTCAGCGGCGTGACCACTCAGCTGCGAGAAGACCTCGGACCCGAGTTCGACGATCTGCGCGTTCCGCTGAGCGAACTGCAGAGGCTGCGGGGGATGACCCCGCGCGCCGCGCTGACCAAGCACCTCCTGGACGGCGATGACTCCTTCTTGACCGGGAACTTCGACAGGCCACCGGTGAACGGAACCGCGGCCGGTCCGTCAGATCCGTCGTCGACACCGCCCCAGCTGGGGGTACCACCCGCGGGCGCGGGACACGTGCCCGGGCAGACGCCCTTCGACGCCGACGCGACCTGAACCGTCAGCGCCGCGTCGGATCGAGCCCGAGCGACACGCCCGCCAATCCACGCCGTCGCGATGCCAGGTTGTCGGCCACGCTGCGCAGTTCCTTGCCCGCCGGGGAGTCGGGGGCGCTCAGCACGATCGGGGTGCCGGAATCGCCGGCGGTCACCAGCGCGGGGTCCAACGGGATCTGGCCCAGCAGCGGCACATCGGCGCCGACCGCGCGGGACAACCGCTCGGCCACTTGCCGGCCACCGCCCTCGCCGAACACCTGCATCGTCGACCCGTCCGGCAGGGTGAGGCCCGACATGTTCTCCACCACGCCGGCGATGCGCTGCCGGGTTTGCATCGCAATGCTGCCCGCCCGCTCTGCGACCTCGGCCGCGGCCAGCTGCGGAGTCGTCACCACCATGATCTCGGCGCTCGGGATCAGCTGAGCCACCGAGATGGCGATGTCGCCGGTGCCCGGGGGCAGATCCAGCAACAGGACGTCCAGATCGCCCCAATAGACATCCGCCAAGAATTGCTGCAACGCCCGGTGCAGCATCGGCCCGCGCCACACCACCGGGGTGTTGCCCTCGGTGAATTGGGCGATCGAGATGACCTTCACCTCGTGCGCGATGGGCGGCAGGATCATCGACTCGACCTGGGTGGGCCGCTCGGTGGTGCCCATCATCCGGGGGATGGAATGGCCGTGGATGTCGGCGTCGAGCACGCCGATCGACATGCCGCGGGCCGCCATCGCCGCGGCCAGGTTAACCGTGACGGTGGACTTTCCCACCCCGCCCTTGCCCGATGCCACCGCATAGACCCGCGTCAGCGAGTTCGGCTGGGCGAACGGGATGACGGGCTCGCGAGCATCGCCGCGCAACTGCTTACGCAGTTCGGTGCGCTGCTCGTCGCTCATCACGTCCAGGGTGACTCTGACGGTCCCCGTGCCCGGAACGTCGGAGACCGCCGCGGTGACCCGCTCGGTGATTTCGCTCTTCTTCGGGCAGGCGGCGGTGGTCAGGTAGATCTCGACGTGCACGCCGCCGTCCGGCTCGGTGTCAATGCTCTTGACCATCCCGAGTTCGGTGATCGGGCGCCGCAGCTCGGGGTCGATCACCTTCCCGAGTGCGGTGCGGATTGCTGCGCTCAGGTCGGCGGCGTCATGACGGGACATCACCGCCGAGTGTAGGCGTGCGCGATCTGGCTCGTCGGCGGCGACCCGCTACGCCCGGCTTTCGCCGCGCTTGCGATCGCCGCGGGGCTCGTTGGCGGCGACCCGCTACGCCCGGCTCACGCCGCGCTTGCGATCGCCGCGGGGCTCGTTGGCGGCGACCCGCTACGCCCGGCTCACGCCGCGCTTGCGATCGCCGCGGGTGGTCAGCCGCCCGTAACGGGCCCCGGCTGCTTCGGCGCCGCCGCGTTCGGCGGGCCGGCCGGCTTGGGCGCCGGCGGCGCCAGGGCCGGAGCGGCGGCCGGGGGCGCCTGCGGGTCCGGGGGCGGCGGCGGGCCCTGCGGCGGCGCGTTCGGCGCGACCATCGGCGGCGCCCACGGTGGGACGGCGTTGGGCGGGGCGTTCTGGGGGCCGACGCAGATCACCGTGCAGCCGGGCAGCCGGGTCGGGGCCTGCTGTGGCGTCGGGGTCATCCACGGGAACATCGGCTGTGCACCGCCGCTCTGCGGTTGGGTGAGATCGATCAGCGGCATGCGCGCCAGGGGGTCGTCCAACGGCAACCCGTTGATGTTCATCGGCAGGTTCGGACCGAGTCCCTCGGGGTGCTCGAAGTGTGCGTCGCCGAGCGGAGGCGGCGGACCCGTCATCGGCGGCAGATCGACCGGCACCACGCCGGTGGCGTACGCCGATGCCCAGCCGAGCACGTTCTGCGCGTATGCCATCGAGTTGTTGTAGCGAAGGATCGCGGCCATCACCTGCGACGGGTCGCGGAGGTTGAGACCGCCGCTGCACAAATACCGGGCCGCGGCCAGCGTGGAGTCGAACAGGTTTTGCGGATCGGCGACGCCGTCACCTTTGCCGTCGGAGGCGTATCGCGCCCAGGTGCCGGGTAGGAATTGCATCGGCCCCATCGCGCGCGCGTAGGTGGGGCGATTCCCGGCGCTGCTCTGGAGGATGACCTCATTGCCCGGCAGGGTGCCGTCCAGCGAGGGGCCGTAGATCGGGACGACCGCGGTTCCGCGCGCGTCGACAGCGCCGCCGCCCGCATGACCCGACTCGATGCGCCCGATTCCGGCCAGCAAGTTCCAGCTGACGCCGCAGCCCGGCGCGGCCGCGGCCATCTTTCGTTCGGCACTACGATAGGCCGTCAGCGCGATGCTCGGAATGCCAAGCGCCCCAGGCGCATTCACAATCATTGGGAGCGGCGGTGCCGACAAGGCGGGTGCGGCGACGTGGAAGGCGGTCGGGGAACGGTCGATGGAGACGACGGCCGCCCGCGAGAGGTCGGGAACGGTGGGGGAGACCGCGGCCACCGGAGCGACGTTGGCATGCACCGGGGGGAGCTTTTCGGGGAGCGGAGGCGCCGCTCCGCTCACTGCTCCCGCGAAGACCAACGGAGCGATGGTGGCTACGCCAAACGCGCGCGTGCGTGTTACCTGAAGTGCTCGCTGCCGCTCCGCCGCGGTGGCCGGGCGTGCACCCCGGCGTCCCCCTATGCGCACTCGACCGTCCTAGGTATGTGAGCCGGTCCACTGCTTCTCAGCCGTGAACTAGATCACCATACATAACTCTTGTGACCAGAGTGGCGCAATGGTCGGAACTGCATCTCACCCGGATTTCTTCGCGGAACGGTCCAAGTCGTCACCGCCCTGCACCGCCTCAGAGTCCTCGGTTTCCGGGTCCAGATTGGCCAGCAGGGAGCGCAGGTCCTCCAGCTCGTGACGCAGATATTCGCGGGTCACGACCTCGCCGACCGCCAGCCGCACCGCGGCCAATTCGCGGGCCAGGAACTCGGTGTCGGCCTTGGTTTGGGTAGCGCGATGGCGATCCTGTTCGAGCGCGACCCGGTCCCGGTTTTCCTGACGATTCTGGGCGAGCAGGATCAGCGGCGCCGCGTAGGCGGCCTGCGTGGAGAAGGCCAAATTGAGCAGGATGAAGGGGTAAGGGTCCCAGCGCAGCCGCACCGCGAACAGGTTCAGCGCGATCCATACCAGCACGAGGATCGTTTGCACCAGCAGGTAGCGGCCGGTGCCGAAGAAACGCGCGATGGACTCGGTGATCTGGCCGACGGCCTCGGGGTCCAGGCGCGGCGAGTACCTGCGCGACGTCCTCGGGGTGTAGAGCCGGCGCGGTGCCGAAGACTTGCTCACGCGGATCCCCCCCGCTCTTCGAGGCGGCCGGTGACGTCGAGCGCCTGCATATCCACCCGCCAGTCGTGCGGCAACAAATGATCGAGGAGATCGTCCACCGTCACCGCGCCCAACAGGTGGTTCTGATCATCGAGCACCGGCCCGCACACCAGGTTGTACGCCGCCAGGTAGCGGGTCACCGCCGCCAGCGGCGTTTCCGGCGTCAGGGTGAGCAGGTCGGTGTCGACGATCCCACCGACAAGTTCCGCCGGTGCTTCGCGAAGCAGCCGCTGCAGCTGCACACAGCCCAAGTATCGACCGGTGGGTGTGGCCGTGGGCGGGCGCACCACGAACACCATCGATGAGAGGGCGGGGGTGAGGTCGGGATCGCGGACCCGGGCCAGCGCCTCGGCGACCGACGTGTCGGGTGTCAGCACCACCGGATCCGAGGTCATCAGGCCACCCGCGGTGTCGGGTGAATGTGCCAGCAACCGACGCACCGGGGCCGAATCACCGGGGTCCATCCGGGTCAGCAGCATCTCGGCGTCTGTCGGATTCAGCACGCCGAGCAGGTCGGCGGCGTCGTCGGGATCCATCTCCTCGAGCACGTCGGCCGAGCGTTCAGTGCCCAGTTCGGATAGCACGTCGGCCTGGTCCAGCTCGGGCAGTTCCTGCAGGACGTCGGCCAGCCGGTCGTCGTCGAGCGCTTTGAGCACCTCATAGCGCCGCTTGGGCGGCAGGCCGCGGATGGCGTCGGCCACATCGACCGCCTTCCAGCCCTCGAACTGGTCCAGCAGCTGCGCGACCCCCTGGCCGGGCAGCGCCAGCGCCGAGGGGGTCAGGCCCTGCACGCTATGCCAATCCACGACGTGCACCGGCCCCCGCCGACGCAGCCGCCGCTGGCTGCGCACGGCGACCCGGCTCACCATCCAGTCACGGGTGCGGATTTGTTCGATGCCCAGATCGGTGACGACGACGTCGAGGCCGGAAAGCTCCGGCAGCGCGGGATCGTTGACCCTAACCTGCGTATCGAGCACCTGACCGATCGCCAAGACCTCGCCGGGGCGCTGTTCGAAGTGGCGCAGGGACACGCTGCCGGTGTTGAGTGTGACGGCTTCCGGCTCGATCGCCGCGACCCTGAGCATCGGGATGAAGATGCTGCGCCGCGTGGCCAGATCGACGACCAGTCCCAAGACGCGCGGTTGCTGGCGCACGATGCTCATGCTGATCACGACATCGCGGACCCGGCCGAAGGACTCCCCGAGTGGACCCAGCACCAACATCCGTGAGAGCCGGGCGATGTACACCCTGTTGACCGATGCCATGGGGAAGAGCCTAGGCAGCCGCGGGCGGCACGGCAGATGGCGGCGGTGTTGGCTCGGCTACTCCGATGCTGCTAATGCGAGTGCAGCGCGAACATCGCGACGACCAGGGTCACCACCAGGGTCGCCACGCCGATGACGATGCCGGCGATCGCGAGGCCGTAGCCGTCTTGCTGGGTGCGCTTGATCTGATTGACCGCGATCGCGCCCAGCACGATGGCCAAAATCGAGCCGACGCAGCAGCAGAACACGCCGGTGAACGACGAGATGAGCGACGCGATAGCGAGCTTATTTGTCCCTGGCGTCACTCCGCTGGGCGGTCCGTAGCCTCCCCGGTAGTCCGGTGCGGGGTAGTAGTCGCCCGGATAGGGCGGCGGCCCGTAGCCGGCGGGTGGCCCACCGAATTGCGGCGGCCCTGGCTGGTATGGCGGCGCGCCATAAGCCGGCGGCTGGTCGTACCCGGGCGGTGGCACGTATCCGGGTGGAGGAGGCGGGTATTGGGCCGCATAACCGGGGTGGTACTCGATGGGATGGCCCGGCGGCGGATATTCGGGTGTCGGAGCCGATGCCGGCGGTTCCCCCGGAGCCTCCGGCTGTTCCGGGGGCCCGCTGCCGGCGGCGGGCGGTTTGGCCTGGTCGTCGTGGGCGCGTTCGCCGAAGCCGTCGCCGGGCTCTGTCATGCAGTTCAACCTAGCCGATGGACAGGTGGCGAATCGGCGGCGAACCGCTGCGGGCCGCCGGGAGAGGTCGGACCCGGCGCGTTTTGTTTTCGCAGGTTGGCCCGCGGTCGCTCGATAGGCTGGCAGGGCCCGAGATGTGAGGTTGGCCCGGGCGGAGGAGAATGAGCGCCAATGACTAATCCTTTCCAGCCCGGTCAAGTTCCCGGCGCCACGCCCCAGGGTGCGGCGGGCCGCCGGCATGGCGTCCCCGGGTTGCCGACGCCACCCAAGGGCTGGCCGGTCGGGTCCTATCCCACCTACGCCGAGGCGCAGCGCGCCGTCGACTACCTCTCCGAGCAGGAATTCCCGGTTCAGCAGGTGATCATCGTCGGCGTCGACCTGATGCAGGTCGAACGAGTCACCGGCCGACTGACGTGGGCCAAGGTGCTCGGCGGTGGTGTGCTCAGCGGGGCCTGGCTCGGCTTGTTCATCGGGTTGGTGCTGGGCTTCTTCAGCCCGAATCCGTGGGCCGCGCTCGCCACCGGCCTGATCGCCGGTGTCTTCTTCGGTTTGATCACCTCCGCCGTCCCGTACGCGATGGCCCGCGGCACAAGGGATTTCAGCTCGACCATGCAATTGGTTGCCGGTCGCTACGACGTGCTCTGCGATCCGCAGAACGCGGAGAAGGCGCGGGATCTGTTGGCGCGCTTGGCTATTTGAGGCCGCGCGAGAGGTGTGAACTCAGTGGTGAATTGTCGTGGGCGTCTGCGCAGGATGGGCGTCATGGTCTTGGCGGCGGTGACCATCGCAGCGGCGGCGTCGGCCTGCGGGTCCGCCGCCAAGGGGCTGGTGATCACGTTCTTCACGCCGGCCACCGATTCGGCTGCATTCAGCGCCGTGGCTCAAGCGTGCACCAAGCAGATGGGTGGCCGGTTCGCCGTCCAGCACGTGAGCCTGCCAAGGGGTCCCGGGGAGCAGCGAGTGCAGCTGGCGCGACGGCTGAGCGCTCACGACCGCGGGCTGGACGTGATGGCGCTGGACGTGGTGTGGACCGCGGAGTTCGCCGAGGCGGGCTGGGCGCTGCCACTATCCGAGGACCCCGAAGGGCAGGCCGACGCCGACGCCACCGCTGACACCCTGCCCGGCCCGCTGGCGACGGCCCGTTGGAATCGGAAGCTTTATGCGGCACCCGTCACCACCAATACGGAATTGCTCTGGTACCGGCCGGATTTGGTGGCGCAACCACCGCGTGACTGGGACGCGATGGTCGCCGAGGCCGCCCGGCTGCACGCCGCGGGCCGGCCCGCCTGGATCGCCGTGCAGGCCAACGAGGGGGAGGGCCTGGTGGTGTGGTTCAACACGCTGCTGGTGAGCGGGGGCGGTCAGGTGCTCTCCGAGGACGGCCGCCGGGTCACCTTGACCGACACGCCCGCGCACCGGGCCGCGACCGTCAACGCGCTGCGCATCCTCAAGTCGGTGGCCACCGCCCCCGGGGCGGACCCGTCGATCGCCCGGACCGACGAAGGCACGGCGCGCCTGGCGGTCGAACAGGGCAAGGCCGCACTGGAAGTCAACTGGCCGTATGTGCTGGCCTCCATGCTGGAGAACGCGGTGAAGGGCGGTGTGCCCTTTCTGCCACTGAACCGGGACCCGGCCCTGGCCGGCAGCATCAACGACGCCGGCACCTTCGTGCCCAGCGACGAGCAATTCCGCATCGCCTACGGCGCCAGCCAGAAGGTCTTCGGTTTCGCGCCGTATCCCGGTGTGGCGCCGGCCCGGCCGGCCAAGGTGACGATCGGGGGGCTGAACCTGGCCGTGGCCAGCACCACCCGCCACCGCGCGGAGGCTTTCGAAGCCGTGCGTTGCCTGCGCAGCCTGCAAAGCCAAAAGTACGTTTCGATGGAAGGCGGCCTGCCCGCGGTGCGGACGTCGTTGTACTCCGACCCGCAGTTCCAGACCAAGTATCCGATGTACACGGTCATTCGGGAGCAGCTCACCGACGCCGCCGTGCGGCCGGCGACGCCGGTGTATCAGGCGCTGTCGCTGCGGCTGTCGGCGGCGCTGAGCCCCATCGCCGGGATCGACCCGGAGCGGACGGCCGACGAGCTCACCGTGCAGGCGCAGAAGGCGATCGACGGCAAGGGGCTGTTGCCATGATCGCCACCGCCGTTGAGCCCGACAAGGCCACCGTCGCGCCGCCCAGTCGTACCCGAAACCGGCTGTCGGACCGGCGGCTTGCCTTTGTGCTCGTCGCGCCGGCGGCGATTCTGATGGCGGCGGTGACGGCCTACCCGATCGGCTACGCCGTGTGGCTGAGCCTGCAGCGCAACAACCTCGCCACCCCCAACGACACCGCGTTCGTCGGGTTGAGCAACTACCAAACGATCCTGACCGACCGGTACTGGTGGACCGCGCTGGCCGTAACACTGGGCATTGCAGCGGTTTCGGTGTCGCTCGAGTTCGTGTTGGGTCTGGCGCTGGCGTTGGTGATGCACCGCACCCTGGTCGGCAGGGGCTTGGTGCGCACCGCGGTGCTCATCCCGTACGGCATCGTCACCGTGGTCGCGTCGTATAGCTGGTACTACGCGTGGACACCGGGAACCGGCTATCTGGCCAACCTCTTGCCGCAGGGCAGCGCGCCGTTGACCGCACAGCTCCCGTCGCTGGGAATCGTCGTCCTGGCCGAGGTCTGGAAGACCACGCCGTTCATGTCGCTGCTGCTGCTGGCCGGGTTGGCGTTGGTACCCGAGGACTTGCTGAAGGCCGCCCAAGTCGACGGTGCCGGTCCGTGGCGGCGGCTGATGCGCATCACCTTGCCGATCATCAAGCCGGCGGTCGTGGTCGCGTTGCTGTTCCGGACGCTGGACGCCTTTCGCATTTTCGACAACATCTACGTGCTGACCGACGGCGCCAACAACACCGACTCGGTGTCAATCCTGGGTTATGACAACCTGTTCAAGGGGTTCAACGTCGGGTTGGGCTCGGCGATCAGCGTGCTGATCTTCGTCTGTGTGGGCGTCATCGCGCTCGTCTACATCAAGGTGTTCGGCGCGGCGGCCCCCGGTGGTGACGTCGATGGCCGCTAACAGGGGAGGCTCCCGGCGCGCCTGGGCCGGCTGGGTCCTTGTAGACACCGTGGTGGTGGTGTATGCGCTTGTTCCGGTGTTGTGGATCCTCAGCCTCTCGCTCAAGCCGACGTCAACGGTCAAGGACGGCAAGTTGATTCCGTCGTCGGTGTCCTTCGAGAACTACCGTGGCATCTTCCGGGGTGACTTGTTCAGCGCGGCGCTGGTCAACTCGATCGGGATCGGGTTGAGCACCACCGCGATCGCGGTGGTGCTCGGCGCGATGGCGGCCTACGCGATCGCCCGGCTGAGCTTTCCCGGCAAGCGGGTGCTGATCGGCGCCACCCTGCTGGTCACCATGTTCCCCGCGATCTCGCTGGTCACCCCGCTGTTCAACATCGAACGCTTCGTCGGTCTGTTCGACACCTGGCCGGGCCTGATCCTGCCCTACATCACGTTCGCTCTGCCGCTTGCCATCTACACGTTGTCGGCGTTTTTCCGGGAGATTCCGTGGGATCTGGAGAAGGCGGCCAAGATGGACGGCGCCACACCGGCCCAGGCTTTCCGCAAGGTGGTCATCCCGCTGGCCGCACCCGGGGTGGTGACCGCGGCGATCCTGGTGTTCATCTTCGCCTGGAACGACCTGCTGCTGGCGCTGTCGCTGACCGCCACCAAGGCGGCGATCACCGCACCGGTGGCCATCGCGAACTTCGGTGGCAGTTCGCAATTCGAGGAACCCACCGGATCAATCGCGGCCGGTGCCGTCGTGATTACGGTCCCGATCATCCTCTTTGTTCTAATCTTCCAACGACGAATCATCGCCGGCTTGACCTCTGGCGCCGTGAAGGGATAGCTCGATGGCCGAGATTGTGCTGGACCATGTCAGCAAGAGCTATCCGGACGGCGCCACCGCGGTGAAAGACCTCAGCGTCACCATCGCCGACGGCGAGTTCCTGATCCTGGTCGGGCCTTCGGGCTGCGGCAAGACGACGACATTGAACATGATTGCCGGCCTTGAGGACATCTCGTCCGGGGAGCTGCGCATCGGCGGCGAACGCGTGAACGACAAGGCGCCCAAGGACCGCGACATCGCGATGGTCTTCCAGTCGTACGCGCTGTACCCGCACATGACTGTGCGGCAGAATATCGCGTTTCCGCTGACGCTGGCGAAGATGAAGAAGGCGGAGATCGCACAGAAGGTGCAGGAGACCGCCAAAACCCTTGACCTGACTGAACTGCTCGACCGCAAGCCATCCCAATTGTCGGGCGGTCAACGGCAGCGGGTCGCGATGGGCCGCGCGATCGTGCGCCACCCCAAGGCCTTCTTGATGGATGAGCCGTTGTCCAACCTGGACGCCAAGCTGCGCGTCCAGATGCGTGGCGAAATCGCCCGGCTGCAAAAACGGCTGGGCACCACGACCGTCTACGTCACGCACGATCAGACCGAGGCCATGACCCTGGGAGATCGGGTGGTGGTGATGCATGGCGGAATCGCGCAGCAGATCGGCACACCCGACGCGCTTTATGCGCATCCGGCCAACCTGTTCGTCGCGGGGTTCATCGGATCGCCGGCCATGAACTTCTTCCCGGCCACGTTGACGCCCATCGGGCTGACGCTGCCCTTCGGGGAAGTGATGCTGACCCCGGATGTCCAACAGGTGATCGCGCAGCACCCGGCGCCGGAGAACGTCATCGTCGGGGTCCGGCCGGAGCATCTGCAGGACGCCGCGTTGATCGACGGGTACCAGCGCATCAGGGCGCTCACCTTCGAGGTGAAGGTCGACTTGGTTGAGTCGCTGGGCGCCGACAAGTTCGTGTATTTTTCCACCGCGGGATGGGCGGCGCACTCCGCTCAGCTCGACGAGCTGGCCGCTGAGTCCGACGCGCACGAAAATCAGTTCGTGGCAAGGGTTCCCGCGGAGTCCAGAGCGGCGATCGGGCAGTCGATCGAGTTGGCGTTCGACACCACGAAGCTTGCCGTGTTCGACGCCGGCTCCGGGGCGAACCTGACCATCGCGTCGTCTGAGTAGCAGTGACCCGAATTCTGGACCAGGTGCGCGCGCACTTGCGCCGCCACTTCGCCGACGCCGAGCCGGATTCGGCCAGCGTGACCTTCCTGGGCACCGAGTCCATCGAGGTGCTTCGCTTTCGCGGGAGCGACCGGCTGATGCATTACGTGTCGCTGGGCTGTTCGCGCTATCCGATGACCGACCCGACGCAGATCATCGACGACCGGATGCGGGGCCCGCGCGCCGAAGTCGTGCTGCGCCTGCGCCATCCGGGGCCGGTCGCCGGCATCGCCCGCAGCCTGGGGGTGCTGGCGGCAACACCGGCCGTCGAGGGTCTGGTGTTGACCGCCGACGCGTTGGTCGATCTCGGCTCGCCCCTGTGGGTGGGGCCCGCGGGGCGGGTGCCGTTCACCGCGGTGTTGTTGGGCCCCAGCGACATCGAGGATCTGCCGCTGGAGCCGCCCCGCGACCCGGTGCAATTCCTCTTGGCGACTCCCATCACGGCGACCGAAGCGGCCTGGGTGCGGTTGAAGGGTGCCGAGGCTATGAGACAGGCGTGGCAGAACGACGGCGTCGACGTGCTGAATCCGAATCGCCCTGCCGCACAACCCGGTTGATGGATGGCGGCTGTCAATCGGCGGTAGGGCGGGAGGTGCCCCGGCTCACGCGCAAGCCCGCTAAAGCCAGTTGTTGCGCCGGAATTGGAAGTACAACCCCAGACAGGTCAGCGTCATCGCGGCCATGACCCCCGGGTATCCCCACGTCCAGTTCAACTCGGGCATGAAATGGAAGTTCATTCCGTAGATGGCGGCGACCATGGTAGGCACCGCCAAGATACCGGCCCAAGCCGCCATCTTGCGCATATCGTTGTTCTGCTGCATCCCGACCCGGGCCAATGCCGCCTGGATCAGCGAGTTGAGCATGTCGTCGTAGCTGGTGATCTGGTCTGCGGCCTGGGATTGGTGGTCGGCGACGTCGCGCAGGTAGCGCCGCACTTCCTTGGAGATGAGATCCTTGTTCTCCACCTGCATTCGATGGAATGCCACGGACAGCGGGCTGACGCACCGGCGCAGCTCGACGACCTCACGCTTGAGCAGATAGACCGGTTCGACATCGATCTTGCGGCCCGGCGCGAACGCCACTTCCTCGATGCTGTCGATGTCGGATTCGATCAGGCTGCTTACCTCGAGGTAGCGGTCCACCACGTCGTCGGCGATGGCATGCATCACCGCGAACGGGCCCAGCCTCAACTGCTCGGGATCGACGTCCATCCGCTTGCGCACCTCGGACAGGCCGCCGTGCTCACCATGTCGCACGGTGACCACGAAATCCTTACCGACGAAAACCATGATCTCGCCGGTTTCGACGATCTGGCGGGCCATCACCACCGATTCGTGCGGAACGTAGGTGACCGTCTTGAGCACGAGAAAAACCGTGTCGTCGTAGCGCTCCAACTTAGGCCGTTGGTGTGCGCACACGGCGTCCTCGACGGCCAGCGGGTGCAGCCCGAAAACGTCCGCCACTTCCTGCATCTCGTTGTGGTCCGGTTCGCGCAGGCCCACCCAGACGAACGCATCCTGCCCGAGCATTTCGATATGGCGCACTTTGTCCAGGGCCGCTGCGTAGCTGAATTTCCCGGGCAGCCGGTGGCCTTCGGCATAGACGGCGCAGTCGACCAACGTCTCGTTGGGGGCGTGCGGTTGAGGAACTGGGCGCTGTTGGCGCGGCTCGTGCGCGAGCGGCCGAAGCGCTTCGGGCAATGCGTCAAAACCCTGGAACACATCCACCTCCGATCGCTGCGCAGGTCTGACCGGGCGGTGCTCCATGCTACGCGTCCCGGCTGCCCAGAGCGCGACGATCCGGTTGCGGAAGAAAAGCTCCGCCAATGGACCGGAGGTTGGTAGCCGGGAAGGGTGCGCTAGTTTCGAGCCGAGACCCGAATCTGCATGACCACCTCCACAAGGAGCATTTCGACGTGAGCGCAAGTCCCCTCAAGGTTGCCGTCACCGGCGCCGCCGGCCAGATCGGCTACAGCCTGTTGTTCCGCCTGGCGAGCGGTTCGCTGCTGGGCCCCGACCGCCCGATCGAGCTGCGTTTGCTCGAGATCGAGCCGGCGCTCAAGGCGCTCGAGGGCGTCGTGATGGAACTCGATGACTGCGCGTTCCCGCTGCTGGCCGGGGTCGAGATCGGCTCGGACCCGAACAAGATCTTCGACGGCGCCAACCTCGCCCTGCTGGTCGGCGCCCGACCCCGCGGCCCGGGCATGGAGCGCAGCGACCTGCTGGAGGCCAACGGCGCGATCTTCACCGCGCAGGGCAAGGCCCTGAACTCGGTCGCCGCCGACGACATCCGCATCGGCGTGACCGGCAATCCGGCCAACACCAACGCGCTGATCGCGATGAGCAACGCGCCCGACATCGGAAAGGAGCGGTTCTCGGCGCTCACCCGCCTTGACCACAACCGGGCCATCTCGCAGCTGGCCAGGAAGACCGGCGCGAAGGTCACCGACATCAAGAAGATGACGATCTGGGGCAACCACTCCGCCACCCAGTACCCCGACGTGTTCCACGCCGAGGTCGGCGGCAAGAACGCCGCCGAGGTCGTGGGCGACCAGAACTGGATCGAGAACGAATTCATCCCGACGGTGGCCAAGCGCGGCGCGGCGATCATCGACGCGCGCGGCGCCTCGTCGGCAGCCTCGGCCGCGTCCGCGACCACCGACGCCGCCCGCTCCTGGCTGCTGGGCAGCCCGGAGGGTGACTGGGTGTCGATGGCGGTCTACTCCGACGGCTCCTACGGCGTGCCGGAGGGAATCGTGTCGTCATTCCCGGTGACCACCAAGGACGGCAACTGGTCGATCGTGCAGGGGCTGGAGATCGACGACTTCTCCCGCAGCCGGATCGACAAGACCACCGCGGAGCTGGTCGACGAGCGCAACGCGGTCACCGAGCTCGGCCTGATCTGACCGTGGCGATCGCCACTGAATCGGGTCCCCCGCAGATTGGGCCTACTAATCGGTAGTCAGTACCCTGGGGCGCGTGTCCGAGTTGATTGAATCGATACAGACGCGCACCGAACAGGGCGCGATCACCGACGCGGAGATCTTCGAGGCACACGTAGGCGGCAAGCTTTCCGTAGGCCTGACGGCCCCGTTGGACACCCAGCGCGCCTTATCGATCGCCTACACGCCGGGTGTGGCACAGGTGAGTCGTGCGATCGCCGCCGATCACACCCAGGCCGCCCGCTATACGTGGGCGAGCCGACTGGTCGCCGTCGTCAGCGACGGCAGCGCGGTGCTGGGCCTGGGTGACATCGGACCCGCGGCGTCGCTGCCGGTGATGGAGGGCAAGTGCGCCCTGTTTCAGGCATACGGCGGGCTGAACGCTATTCCGATAGTGCTGGACACCAAGGACCCCGATGAGATCGTCGAAACCCTGGTGCGACTGCGCCCGACGTTCGGCGCCGTCAATCTCGAGGACATCTCCGCGCCGCGCTGCTTCGAGATCGAACGGCGACTGATCGAAGCGCTGGACTGCCCGGTGATGCACGACGACCAGCACGGCACGGCGATCGTCGCATTGGCCGCACTGATGGGCGCCTCCAAGTTGCTCGGCCGGGACATGACGTCGCTGCGGGTGGTGGTCTCGGGTGCCGGGGCCGCCGGCGTCGCGTGCACGAATCTCCTTCTGGCGATGGGTGTTTCCGACATCACCGTGCTCGACTCACGCGGAATTCTGCACACCGGGCGTGACGACATGAACAGCGTGAAGAGCGTTCTGGCGCAGCGCACGAACCCTGACGGTCTCACGGGCAGCATGGCGGAAGCGCTCGACGGGGCCGACGTGTTCCTCGGGGTGTCGGGGGGCGTGGCGCCCGAGGAGATGATCGCCACCATGGCGCCCGACGGGATCGTGTTCGCGCTGTCCAACCCCGATCCGGAGATCCATCCCCAGGTCGCGGCCAAGTACGCGAGGGTGGTGGCCACCGGCCGCAGCGACTTCCCCAACCAGATCAACAACGTGCTGGCCTTCCCCGGCGTGTTTCGGGGGGCGTTGGATGCCGGAGCGCGCCGGATCACGGAAAAGATGATGGTTGCGGCGGCCGAGGCGATCTTCTCGGTCGTCAGTGATGACCTGGCTCCCGACCGGATCGTCCCCAGCCCGCTGGACCTGCGCGTCGCGGATGCGGTCGCCACGGCGGTGGCCCTGGCCGCAGACCCAGCAGACATCGCGGGGTGAGAACCGGCTGGCTGGCGGTGCCGCTGCTCGCCGCCATATTGGTTGTGGCCGGCTGCGGGACCGACAGCGGCGACCATCGCGCCGGTCCGGAGTTGGTGGTCGGCTCCGCGGCAGATCCCGAGTCGACGCTGCTGGCCGGCGTTTACGTGGCCGCCCTGCGGTCATACGGTTTCGCGGCGCACTCCCAGACCGCCGACGATCCGATGGCGCGCCTGGACTCGGGCGCGTTCACCGTCGTTCCGGCCCTGACCGGCCGCCAGCTACAGAGCCTGCAGCCCGGTGCGGTGGCGACGTCCGACGCCGAGGTCTACCGGGCGATGGTGGCCGCGCTGCCCGAGGGTGTCGCCGCCGGCGACTACACGACGGCCGCGGAAGACAAACCCGTGCTGCTGGTGGCGGGAGCCACCGCCAAGGCGTGGGGTGGCAGTGATGTCAGCGCGGATTTGAACACGCTGCCCAAACACTGCGCCGGCTTGGTCGTCGGGACCGTCACCGGGCGCCAGGCGCCTTCGGCCATCGGTACCTGCCGGCTTCCCGTGCCGCGCGAATTCCCCGACGAGACAACGATGTTCGCCGCGGTGCGGGCCGGGCAGCTGACTGCGGGGTGGACGACGACCGCCGACCCGGGCCTGCCCACCGACCTGGTCACGCTCGCCGACGGCAAGCCCGCGCTGATCCGGGCCGAGAACGTGGTGCCGCTGTATCGCCGCAACGCGCTGAGCGATCGCCAACTGTTGGCGATCAACGAAGTCGCGGGCGTGCTGGACACAGCGGCCCTGGTCGACATGCGCCGCCAGGTGGCCCGCGGAGCCGACGCGCAGGCGGTGGCCGGCGCGTGGTTGGCAGAACACCCGCTGGGGCGGTGAGCCTTCACGGAGGCGCTGCGGCGAACCCCGGCCGCACCAGCGGGATCACTGCTTGGGCATCAGCCGGCCCATGACCGGCCCGAACAGCTGTTGATACCCGGGGCCCGTCAGCCGCACCAAGGCGTCCAGAACCTTGGCGTCCGTACCGACCAGCACCCGCGCCCTCTTCTTGCGCACCGCCTGCAGGATGACCTGGGCGGCTCGTTGTGGGCTGGTCTTGGCGAGCCGCTTGTCGAACAGGCTGGCCAGCTGTGCCTGGTCGAGCCCCTCGGCGGCCGTGGCGTTGCGGGCGATCGCGGTTCTGATGCCGCCGGGGTGCACCGTGGTCACCGCCACCGGGTGGCCGGCCACCACCATCTCCTGTCGCAGCGCCTCGGTGAATCCCCGGACCGCGAATTTGGCCGCGTTGTAGGCCGCCTGCCCGGGCACCGAGAACAGCCCGAACACGCTGGAGACGTTGATGACGTGCCCGTCGCCCGAGGCGATCAGGTGCGGGAGGAACGCCTTGGTGCCGTTGACCACGCCCCAGAAGTCGACGTCCATCACCCGTTCGATGTCCTTGAACTGGCTGACTTCGACATCGCCGGTGAAGGCGATGCCGGCGTTGTTGTAGATCTGGTTCACCTTGCCGAAGTGGTCGCGGACGGCGTCGGCGTAGGCCAGGAACGCCTCGCGCTCGGTCACGTCGAGCCGGTCGGATTTGACCTCGGCTCCGATCGCCTTCAACTGCGCCTCGGTCTCCGCCAGGCCCTCGACGTCGACGTCGCTGATCGCGACCTTGGCGCCCGAGCGAGCCAACTCAACGGCCAGCGCTTGCCCGATACCCGAACCCGCGCCCGTCACCACCGCGACCTTGCCGGCGAACCCTTGCATGAGCACCCTTCCTTATCGGCTAGTTGCGTCGAGGCTAGCCGGTACCGGCAGTCCCCAGTACCGGTGGGCGGCTCGAGCAATATCAGCCGAAGGCCGTGTCGAGGATCTCCTGCTGCTCGACCGCATGCACCTTCGACGAGCCCGACGACGGGGCCGACATGGCCCGGCGCGAAATGCGCTTGAGCCCGGTCAGCTTGTCGGGCAGCAGCTCCGGCAGTTCCAGGCCGAACCGCGGCCACGCGCCCTGATTGGCCGGCTCCTCCTGCACCCAGAAGAATTCCTTGGCGCCCGGGTAGCGGTCCAGCGTTTCGTTGAGCCGGCGCTTCGGCAACGGCGCGAGCTGCTCGATCCGCACGATCGCGACGTCGTCCCGGTTGTCCTTGGCCTTGCGCGCCACCAGCTCGTAATAGACCTTCCCGCTGGTCAGCAGGATCCTGGTGACCTTGCTACGGTCACCGATCCCTTCCTCGTAGGTCGGCTCTTCGAGCACCGAGCGGAACTTGATCTCGGTGAAATCCCTGACGTCGCTGACGGCGGCCTTGTTGCGCAGCATCGACTTCGGCGTGAACACGATCAGCGGCCGCTGAACGCCGTCGAGGGCGTGCCGGCGCAGCAGGTGGAAGTAGTTGGACGGCGTCGACGGCACAGCGATCGTCATCGAACCCTCCGCCCACAGCTGCAGGAAACGTTCGATGCGGCCGGAGGTGTGGTCGGGGCCCTGGCCTTCGTGGCCGTGCGGCAGCAGCAGCACCACGTTGGACAGCTGGCCCCACTTGGCTTCACCGGAGCTGATGAACTCGTCGATGATCGACTGCGCACCGTTGACGAAGTCGCCGAACTGCGCCTCCCACAGCACCAAGGCGTCCGGGTTGCCCACGGTGTAGCCGTATTCGAAGCCGACGGCGGCGTACTCCGACAGCGGTGAGTCGTAGACCAGGAACTTGCCGCCGGTAGGAGTCCCGTCGGTGTTGGTCGCAAGCAGCTGCAGCGGGGTGAACTCCTCGCCGGTGTGGCGGTCGATGATCACCGAATGCCGCTGGGAGAAGGTGCCGCGCCGGGTGTCCTGGCCCGACAGCCGGACCAGCTTGCCCTCGGCCACCAGTGAACCCAGCGCCAGCAGCTCGCCGAAGGCCCAGTCGATCTTGCCTTCGTAGGCCATCTCACGGCGCTTTTCCAGCACCGGCTGCACCCGCGGGTGCGTGCTGAAGCCCTCCGGCAGGGCGAGGAATGCGTCCCCGATGCGGGACAGCAACGCCTTGTCCACCCCGGTGGACAGGCCCGCGGGAAGCATCTGGTCGGCCTCGACGGATTCGCTGGGCGAAACGCCGTGTTTCTCCAGCTCGCGGACCTCGTTGAACACCCGCTCCAGCTGGCCCTGGTAGTCGCGCAGCGCGTCCTCGGCCTCCTTCAGCGAGATGTCGCCGCGACCGATCAGGGCTTCGGTGTAGCTCTTGCGGACCCCGCGCTTGATGTCGACGACGTCATACATGGCGGGGTTGGTCATTGACGGGTCGTCGCCTTCGTTGTGGCCGCGCTTGCGGTAGCACAACATGTCGATGATGACGTCCTTCTTGAACTGCTGCCGGAAGTCGACGGCCAACTGTGCCACCCACGCGCAGGCTTCCGGGTCGTCGCCGTTGACGTGGAAGATCGGCGCCCCGATCATCTTGGCGACGTCGGTGCAGTACTCGCTGGATCGTGAATACTCCGGCGCCGTGGTGAAGCCGATCTGGTTGTTGACGATGATGTGGATGGTGCCGCCGACCCGGTAACCGGGCAGATTCGCCATGTTCAGCGTCTCGGCCACCACGCCCTGGCCGGCGAAGGCGGCGTCGCCGTGCATCATCATCGGCACCACCGAGAAGGCCTTCTCGTCACCGTCGTCGTGGGCGCCGCGGTTCAGCAGGTCCTGCTTGGCCCGGACCAGGCCCTCCAGTACCGGGTCCACGGCTTCCAGGTGTGACGGGTTGGCGGTCAGCGACACCTGAATGTCGTTGTCGCCGAACATCTGCAGGTACACGCCGGTGGCGCCGAGGTGGTATTTGACGTCACCGGAGCCGTGGGCCTGCGACGGGTTGAGGTTGCCCTCGAACTCGCTGAAGATCTGCGAGTACGGCTTGCCGACGATGTTGGCCAGCACGTTGAGCCGACCGCGGTGCGGCATCGCGATGACCACCTCGTCGAGCCCGTGCTCGGCGCACTGGTCGATCGCCGCGTCCATCATCGGGATCACGCTTTCCGCACCCTCCAGCGAAAACCGTTTCTGCCCAACATATTTGGTCTGCAGGAAGGTTTCGAAGGCCTCGGCGGCGTTGAGCTTGCTCAGGATGAATTTCTGCTCGGCCACAGTCGGCTTGACGTGTTTGGTCTCGACGCGCTGCTGCAGCCACTCTTGTTGTGTCGGGCTCGAGGATGTGCGTGTATTCCACGCCGATGTGGCGGCAGTAGGCGTCGCGCAGCAGGCCCAGCACGTCGCGCAGCTTCTTGTATTCGGCGACCGGCAAAGCCGTTGACCTTGAACATCCGATCGAGGTCCCACAGCGTCAGGCCGTGGTTGAGCATCTCGAGGTCGGGGTGGCTGCGGAACCGGCTGCCTGTCCAACCGCAGCGGGTCGATGTCGGCCATCAGGTGGCCGCGGTTGCGGTAGGCCGCGATCAGACTCCATCACCCGGGCGTTCTTGTCGACGATCGAGTCCGGGTTGTCGGTGCTCCACCGCACCGGCAGGTAGGGGTTGCCCAGTTCGCGGAAGATGTCGTCCCAGAACGCGTCCGAGAGCAGCATCTCGTGGATGGTGCGCAGGAAGTCACCGGACTCCGCACCCTGGATGATCCGATGGTCGTACGTGGAGGTCAGCGTGATCAGCTTGCCGATGCCCAGCTCGGCGATGCGTTCCTCGCTGGCGCCCTGGAACTCGGCGGGGTATTCCATGGCGCCGACACCGATGATGGCGCCCTGGCCGGCTCATCAGCCGCGGCACCGAGTGCACGGTGCCGATGGTGCCGGGGTTGGTCAGCGAAATCGTCACGCCGCGCAAAGTCTTCGGCCGTCAGCTTGCCGTCGCGGGCCCGCCGCACGATGTCCTCGTAGGCGGAGACGAACTGCGCGAACCGCATGGTCTCGCAGCCCCTGATGCCGGCCACCACCAGGGAGCGCTTGCCGTCTTTACCCTGCAGGTCGATGGCCAGGCCCAGGTTGGTGTGCGCCGGGGTGACCGCGGTGGGTTTGCCGTCCACCTCGGCGTAGTGCCGGTTCATGTTCGGGAACTTCTTGACGGCCTGCACCAGCGCGTAGCCCAGCAGGTGGGTGAAGGAGATCTTGCCGCCGCGGGTGCGCTTGAGCTGGTTGTTGATGACGATCCGGTTGTCGATCAGCAGCTTGGCCGGAACGGCGCGGACGCTGGTGGCGGTCGGTACGTCCAGCGACGCGGACATGTTCTTGACGACGGCGGCCGCGGCGCCGCGCAGCGTCTGCAGCTCGTCGCCTTCGGCCGGCGGGGGAGACGGTGCTTTGAGTTTGGCCGGTGTTGGGGTGGACGGGGCCGGGGCGCCGTTGCCGGCGCCGCCTTCCGCCTGGGCGGGCGCAGCGGCCTGGGGGGCCGGCGCTGGCTTTGCCTGTGGGGCGCTCGCGGCGGACTGGCCGTCACCGGTGGTCGGGGCGCTCGGGGCTGAGTCGACGGTCGACTCGGGGTTGTAGTCGACCAGGAACTCGTGCCAGCTCGGATCGACCGACGAGGGGTCATCGCGGAACTTGCGGTACATCTCCTCGACCAGCCATTCGTTTTGACCGAATGGCGAACTTATATTGCTCACGACCGCTGTCGCCTCAATTCCTCTGTCCTGCAAGCGCTTAAGCGCTGTTGCGTGGCTCGCCTGTACGTATGTCGACCCCGGATTGTGGAGCATGTCACACCGGTGGCGACGCTCAACGTTTCCGCCCTATAAAGGCTAACCTTTCGCCAGCAATTCGCCAGGGAGACGGGGGTAGAAGGGGATGGCCGTGCGTTAGCCGGCTTCGGGGAACGGCGGCACCAGGTGCAGGGAGCGTGGCCAGCGCACCGGCGGGGCGCCGAATGCCCGGTCGGCGTTGCGGATGATCTTCCTGCCGGCGAAATAGTTGCCGACGGCTCCGACGACGATTCCGATGCCCACCGGCAGCAGTTTGCCGAACATCAGGGCGCCGCGTCGCAGCGTGTACCGCTTGACCCACGACTTGAGCAACCGCGAGTTCAGTCGCGACATCGACGACAGCGGCAGGGCGGCCACGCTCTCGGAGACCCAGCCGCCGTTGGTGCGGGCCGGTCCGAACAGTTGGGCGACCGCCTCCTTGCTGTTGTCACCGACCAGCACCGAGAGCACCAGGGCACGGCGTCGTTCCCGGTGATCGGCGGGGATGTCGTACACCACCGCGACGGCCAACACGAAGAACGCGGTGGCTTCCAGGAACGTCACCGTTTCCGCCGCGGCGGCAGACAGGGCGCTCAACGTACCGATGCCGGGGATGGTCGCCGCGGCGCCCACCGCCATGCCGCTGGCCGTCACGATGCCCACGTAGCGCTTCCGCAGCTTGGCGAGGATGTCGGCCGGACTGCTGCTCGGGTGCGCGTTGCGCAGCCGGGACACATAGGCCTCGGCCGCCGGGCCTTGGATCCGCGAGCTTCGCTCGATGACCTGGGCCAATGCCCGCGCCGAAGTCTTGGGCCGGCCGTTGGTGGGCGCCGGCGCCTGATCCGCGTGCGACATGCTAAAAAACCGGTTCGAAGACCGCTTCCGTCGGGCCCGCATCTTGCCTCTCCTGCAAATGGCGTCCTACCAGGCTAACGTGCCCGGCGCGCAACTCCGAGTGAACACGAAACCTTCCGCCTGATGTACCTCGGATGGATCCACGGCTGCCCCCGATTGCCGCAGCGGCAATAATGCAGGCTGGATGTCCGTGACGGTCCGGGCCGGTCGCCCCGTAGGCCCCCGTGCCGGCACGCATCGCCGGAAGCGGAAACGAGGTGGGTGGATGACCGCGGCGACGCCTCCGTCGTCCGGGGGAACCCGGCGCGCGGCGCCGAACCCCGCCCACGTCAGCAAACGCTGGAACCACCTCACCGAGAACTCGCCGCATTCGCAGAAGCCCTGGAACGCGCTCTGGGCGATGATGATCGGCTTCTTCGTGATCATGGTCGACTCGACCATCGTCGCCATCGCCAACCCGACGATCATGACCAGACTGCACATCGGCTACGACACCGTGGTCTGGGTGACCAGCGCGTACCTGCTGGGTTATGCGGTCGTGTTGCTGGTGGCCGGGCGGCTCGGTGACCGATTCGGCCCCAAGAACCTCTATCTGATCGGCCTGGTGCTGTTCACCGTCGCCTCGGTGTGGTGTGGGGTGTCGGGCAGCGCCGCCATGCTGATCGCCGCCCGAGTCGTGCAGGGGGTGGGCGCCGGGGTGCTCACCCCGCAGACCTTGTCGACGATCACCCGGATCTTCCCGCCGGAGCGGCGCGGGGTCGCGGTGAGCCTGTGGGGCGCCACCGCCGGCGTCGCCAGCTTGGTGGGCCCGCTGGCCGGCGGCGTGCTGGTCGACGGGTTGGGGTGGCAGTGGATCTTCTTCGTCAACGTCCCCGTCGGCCTGGTCGGGCTCGCGCTGGCGTACTGGCTGGTCCCGGTGCTACCCACCCAGTCGCACCGCTTCGACCTGGCCGGGGTGGTGTTGTCCGGCGTGGGCATGTTCCTGATCGTGTTCGGGCTGCAACAGGGCCAGGCCGCGCACTGGGAACCGTGGATCTGGGCGATGATGGTCGCCGGCATCGGGTTCATCGCGGTGTTCGTGTTCTGGCAGTCGATGAACACCGACGAGCCGCTGATTCCGTTGGTGATGTTCGCTGACCGCGACTTCGGCCTGTGCAACGTCGGGGTGGCCATCATCTCGTTCGCCGCGACGGCAATGATGCTGCCGCTGACGTTCTATGCGCAGGCTGTGTGCGGGCTGTCGCCGACGCGCTCCGCCCTGCTGATCGCGCCGATGGCGATCGCCAACGGCGTGTTCGCGCCGTTCGTCGGCAGGATCGTCGACAAATACCACCCGCGGCCGGTCCTCGGGTTCGGCTTCTCGGTCCTGGCGATCGCGCTGACCTGGCTCACCTTCGAGATGTCGCCGACGACGCCGATCTGGCGGCTGGTGTTGCCGTTCTTCGTGACGGGCGTGGGGATGGCGTTCGTGTGGTCGCCGCTGACCGCCACCGCGACGCGCAACCTGCCGCCGCGCCTCGCCGGCGCGGGCTCCGCCGTGTACAACTCCGTCCGCCAGCTCGGCGCGGTACTCGGAAGCGCCGGCATGGCCGCGTTCATGACGTCGCGGATCGGCGCCGAGATGCCACCGCAGCCCTCAGGTGGTGCCGGCGGCGAGGCGGCCACCCTGCAACTGCCCGAGTTCCTGCGCGACCCGTTCGCGGCCGCCATGTCGCAGTCGGTGCTGTTGCCCGCGTTCATCGCGCTGTTCGGCATTGTTGCCGCGCTGTTCTTGGTCGGGTTCGCGCCTTCGGCGATGGCTGGTGGGCCGCCCCAGGTGGGCGACGTGGTTGACGACGACTATGACGACGACGAGTACGTCGAATTCATCCTTCTCCAACCTGAGCCCGCCCCCGCCACGCGCGTGGCGCACGGCCAGCAAAGCGGCGCCTGGCCGGCGGACGATCGGGTCGCCCGCCCGGGCCCGGCACCCGCTGACCTGTCGCACAGTCCGCGGGAGGACCCGCTTCCGCGACGCGGCCCAATCGGCTTCGCGCACAACGGCTCCCATGTCGATTCCCGCCAGCGCTTCCGTCCGGTCACCGAGCTTTCGGCACGCGCCTACCGGGCTGCCCCACGCGATCGCCTCGCGCCGCCGCCGGAACGGCAGCAGAACGGCTCGTTGCGGGGTCAGCGCAATCGTCACGATCCCGACGACGACCCGACCGGCCACGGCCGCCACTCGTCCGGGAACTAGGCGTGCCGCGGGCCGGTCGTCACGTCGGCTCCGTCAGCGCCAGAAACGCGCCCAAGTCGATCAACCCCCCGGGCGTGCCGGGCAGGTACTCGGTCAGCGACCCCGAACGCACGATGACCGCCGCGTACTGGGCCCGGCTGATGGCGACGTTGAGCCGGTTCCTGTTGAGCAGGAACGACATTCCGCGCGGCACCACGTCCGCGGAGGAGGCGGTCATCGAGACGAACACCACCGGCGCCTGCCCGCCCTGGAACTTGTCGACCGTGCCGACCCGGATCCCGCCGAGCCCGGCAGCGGTCAAGCGCTGGCGCAGCAGCACCACCTGGGCGTTGTAGGGCGCTAAGACCAATACATCGGAGGCGGTCAGGGCTCGCGTGCCGTGCTCGTCGGTCCACGACGTGCCGAGCAGTTGATCGATCTCGGCGGCGATCGCCTCGGCCTCCTCCGGGCTCTCCGTCGAATTGCCGTGGTGCCCAACGGTGAGCGTCCGCACGCCGGGCCGGTACCCCGCAAGGCGTCGGCCGGCGGTGCACTGGTGGGAGTGCAGCCTGCCCTCGTAGGACAGCGCGGAGACGGCGGCGCAGACCGCCGGATGCATCCGGTACGAGCGGTCCAGGAAATAGCCGCGTTCGTCGGGCAGGGTGCGCTGACCGTCCACCAGCCAGTCGAGCGCGGACGTGTCAACCGGGTCGGGATGGGTTCCCTGGCTGACCTGCGGCAGCTGCTGGGGGTCACCGAGGAGCAACAGGTTGGCCGCCGCCGGCGCCACGGCGATGGTGTTGGCCAAACAGAACTGACCCGCCTCGTCGATCACCAACAGGTCCAGGCCGCCCGGCGGTACCCGGTTGGCGTTGGCGAAATCCCATGCCGTACCGCCCACCACGCAGCCGGTGGTGTCGGCGATGAATGCGGCGTAAGCGCTGCCGTCGATCTCCTGCCAGCGCGGCGCGCCGTGTTCGTTGCGCTTCTTCGCCACCCGCGTCGGGTCCAGCCCGGCGTCGATCACACAATCCAGCAGGTTCTCCACAGTGGCATGCGATTGCGCGACGACACCGATGCGCCAGCCATGCTCGGTCGTCAGCCGCTGGATCACGCGGGCGGCGGTGTGCGTCTTGCCGGTGCCCGGCGGCCCATGCACCGCCAGGTACGACGAGCCCAGGTCCTGCACCGCGGCGGTGATGTCGGCGACGGTGTCGTCGCTACGCGGCAGTGCGGAGCCGCTGCGTGTGCGGGGCGCGCGGCGCAGCAGGATGTCGACGACGGCGCGGAGGGGTAGCTGCGGCAAGCCGGCCGCCACGGCGGCGGCCGTGGCCTCGATCGACTGCCGCAGTGCGGTCGTCGGAATCGGCGGGCCGGGGGTGAGGGCGAAGGGGAGCTGGTGAAATGGCTTGCCGTCGTTGCCCACTCGTTCGACGATGGTCACTTCGGTGGGCAGCGCCGGATCGTCGGCCGCTATCACCGTGGCGCGCCCGGCCCCCCGTCGGTCGGGATCGTCGGCCATCGCCGGTGGGGCGGGCGGGTCGTAGAGCGCGAAGACATCCGCCATCAGCTCGCCGCGTGCCAGCTCCCCCCGCAGTCGCACCCGTCGCTGCGGCTTGCGTGCGCGGGCCGGGGTGTTCCAGTCGACGCTGACCGACGCGTGCTCGGCGACGAAGACGTCGGTGTTATCCACCCACTCCTCGATGGGGAAGTTCAGCCGGTCAAAGTGCCCCCACCAGAACGGTTTGTCCTCGCGGCGGTGGTAGCCGCGCGCCGCGGCCAGCAGCGCCACCGCCGTCTGTTCGGGCGTGCGTTCACCGACGGTGGCATCGCCGGTGAACGCGGATAGGGTCACCGCCAGCTGGTCGTGGTCCTCGACGGCGTTGCCGTCCCGGACGGGCTGGGCGCCAACCGGCACGACGCCGGATTCGTAGGCGCGCAACATCAACCAGTTGCGCAGTTCCTGGGTCGAGCGGCAGTCGTAGTGGTTGTAGTCCTCGATCTCCTTGAGCACGTAGGCGGCCTCGTCGCAACGGCCGTCGGCCCGCAGTTCGCAGTACCGGGCGTAGGAGGTGATCGAACCGGTGGCCGTCGTGACGTCGCCGACCCGCAGCTGCGTGCCCATGTAGAGCGGTTCCAGCGCCTTCAGGCTGAACGACTCCGCGCCCACGCGAATGCTCTTGCGCACCAAGGGGTAGAGGTCGACCAGCGTTCCGCTGCGCAGCAGTTCGTCCACCTGGTCCTCGCCGACCCCGTAGCGGCCGGCGAGCCGCAGCAGCGCGGTCTTCTCATAAGGCGCGTAGTGGTAGATGTGCATGTTCGGCCGGCGCTTGCGGCGTTTGGCCACCATCGCCAAGAAATCGGTCAGGGCCTTGCGTTCGTCCAGCCGGTTGTGGGCCCAGAGCGGGCGAAACGTGCCGGCCGGCCCGGCCTCCAGGACGCCGAACAGGTACTCCAGGCCCCACTCCTTCCCGTCGAGAGTCCACAGCGGGTCGCCCTCGAAGTCGAAGAACAGGTCGCCCGGGTCCGGTTCGGGTAGCAGCGTCAGCGGCTGCGGGTCGACGATCTCGAAAAGCGGAGTGCCGGTTTCGCGTTGGCGGACTTGAAGTCTCGCCTGGGCGGTCAACTTGCCGAGTGCGCCGGGCGCCATGTCCGGCACGGGACCGGCATGCTGGGCCAGCTGGGGGAGTGTGGTGATTCCGGCGTCGATCAGCTTGTCGCGCTGGCCCACTCGCATTCCGGCGACCAGCAGTAGGTCGTCGGTGGCATGCAATTGCTCGGCGCACAACGGACAACGCAAACAGGCGCCCACGCGCTCGTCGTCCCAGCGGACCGCGGCACCCCCGGCGTGGTGCTCGTCGAGGAGCCGCTGCAGTCGCGCGCGCTGGGAACGGTAAACCGGAACCAGGTCCCGGACGCGATAGCGGGCAGCCGACCCGTCGCCCAGGTGCAGTTCGGCCTCTGGCGCCACCGCGACACCCGAGGCCGCCAGCGTGTCGGCGTAGGCGGCCAGCTGCAAGAGCGCGGTCACGTTGGCCGAACGGGCCAGCTTGGTATCGATGACGCGATACTGCTCGTCGTCTCGCACCAGGAAGTCGGCGAAGCCGACGAGGCGGCCGTCGAACATGGCGGCCTGGTACACCGCGGGCGCGCCGGCGGCGATGGCGCGCCGGGTCGCCTCGGCAGCCGCGGCGAGACCGGCGAGTGTGTAGGCCGGACGGCCGATGACCGCGACGGCACCACCGAACTTGTCGCGCAGCCGCTCGAGTTCGCGTCGCTCATGTTCGTTGCCGAGGACGGCGGTCCGTGCGAGAAGGTCGTCCTCGGCCCCGGCGGGGGGTCCCCAGCCGAGCTTCGCGTCGAAATCCCGCAACAGCGCGTACTCGCAGCGGGCGGCGGCCGCGAGATCCGAGGCGCTGTACACGATGCTGTCGCCAGTGACGAACACAGCAGCAACTGTAGGTGAGGGGACTGACGGAAACGCCGTCTCGCCGGCGAGCCTAGCGGGCCGGGGCGTTGCCGATCAGCTCCACGCTGTTGCCGTTCCAGTGAAACCGCACATCGGTGTTCAACCCGTTGATGCCGCTGGGGTAGGTCAGCGCCACCGTGTCGCCGGTGGTCTGCGCGGCGTCCACGCCGTTGAACCCGTAGGTGTCGGGCACCCCCTGCGGGATGAACTGCCCGAGATGGAACAGCACCGCCCGGGTGGTGGGGTTGACGGCGTTGGTGTTGGCCTTGATGATCACCGCCGACAGCTGCGCGCACTGGTTGTAGTTGCCGGCCAGCGGCTCCGGGCTCCAGGGTTGCTGACTGCGCGGATCGCGCGGCAGCTCGGAGACCACCTTCGCGATCGTGGGCGACGCGAGGTTGACCGCGCACGGGTCGGCCGGCGCGGCGTTGCTGCCGGGCGGCGCGGCGGCGCCGGAGGGCTGGACGGGGGCGGTGATGGATGGGGTCTCGCTAGTCGTCGTAGCCTGCGGCGTCTTCGCGACCGTGGAGTCCCCCGAACCACAGCCGGTCAACGTCATGGCGATCAACGCGACAGCGGCCGAGCCGGTCAGTGGCTCGGTACGGCAGGGTAGCGACCACACATCGCGCACCGTACCGTCATCGCACGCGCAGGCGTGGCAGGCATGGCCGGAGCCGCTGCAGTTGTGCTCATGATCACGCTCGCTGCTCCGCTGAGCTCGCGACCACCACGGAGTCCGGTGGTGGTGACCCGCAGCGCTCAGCTCCGCTGAGCTCGCGATCACCACGGAGTCCGGTGGTGGTGACCCGCAGCGCTCAGCTCCGCTGAGCTCGCGATCACCACTAGACTCCATGGGCGATGACCACTCCGGACAGC
Source organism: uncultured Actinomycetota bacterium (assembly GCA_963820045.1). Classification (GTDB taxonomy): domain Bacteria; phylum Actinomycetota; class Actinomycetes; order Mycobacteriales; family Mycobacteriaceae; genus Mycobacterium. The sequence goes on along the minus strand of CAWFYN010000001.1, from coordinate 124,860 downwards.
TCGCCTGAGGCTGCCTCTCCGACGTTTGCCGACCTGCAGATCCATCCCTCGGTACTGCGGGCGGTCGCCGACGTCGGCTACGAGTCACCCACGGGCATCCAGGCCGCGACGATTCCGGCGCTGATGGCGGGTTCGGACGTCGTCGGGCTGGCGCAGACCGGCACCGGCAAGACGGCGGCGTTCGCGATCCCGATCCTGTCCAAGATCGACGTCACCAGCACCGCGACCCAGGCGCTGGTGTTGGCCCCCACCCGAGAGCTCGCCCTGCAAGTGGCCGAAGCTTTCAGCCGCTACGGGGCCCATTTGCCGAAGATCAATGTGCTGCCGATTTACGGTGGCTCCTCGTACAGCGTGCAGCTGGCCGGGCTCAGACGCGGCGCCCACGTGGTGGTCGGGACGCCGGGCCGGGTCATCGACCATCTCGAACGCGGGACGTTGGACCTGTCGCGGGTGGACTACCTGGTGCTCGATGAAGCCGACGAGATGCTCACCATGGGCTTCGCCGAGGATGTCGAACGCATCTTGGCCGACACCCCCGAGTACAAGCAGGTCGCCCTCTTCTCGGCGACCATGCCGGCGGCGATCCGCAAGCTCACCACCAAGTATCTGCACGATCCGTTCGAGGTTACCTCCAAAGCCAAAACCGCTACGGCGGAGAACATTTCGCAGCGCTACATCCAGGTCGCCGGTCCACGCAAGATGGACGCGCTGACCCGGGTCCTCGAAGTGGAGCAATTCGAGGCGATGATCGTCTTCGTACGCACCAAGCAGGCTACTGAGGAGGTCGCCGAAAAGCTGCGTGCCCGAGGGTTTTCCGCGGCGGCGATCAACGGCGACATTCCGCAGGCGCAGCGGGAGCGGACCATCGCCGCGCTGCGCGACGGCGGCATCGACATCCTGGTCGCCACCGATGTGGCCGCGCGCGGGCTGGACGTGGAGCGGATATCGCACGTGCTCAACTACGACATCCCGCACGACACCGAGTCCTACGTGCATCGCATCGGACGCACCGGCCGGGCCGGGCGGTCGGGGACCGCGCTGCTGTTCGTTTCTCCGCGGGAGCGCCACCTGCTCAAGGCGATCGAAAAGGCAACGCGGCAAACGCTCACCGAGGGTGAGCTGCCCACCGTCGAGGACGTCAACGCCCAGCGGGTGGCGAGGTTCGCCGATTCCATCACCGCCGCGCTGGGCAGTCCGGGCATCGACTTGTTCCGCAAGTTGGTCGAGGACTACGCACGCGAGCACGATGTCCCGTTGGCCGACATAGCCGCGGCGGTGGCGCTGCATTCCCGCGACGGCGAAGAGTTCCTGATGGCGCCCGAGCCGCCGCGCGAACGGCGGGAGCGGCACACCGAACGTCGCGATCGTCCCGAAAGGCCAGGTCACACAAGGCCTTTCAGCACGTACCGCATCGCCGTGGGCAAGCGGCACAAAATCGGCCCGGGCGCGATCGTCGGCGCCATCGCCAACGAGGGCGGCCTGCATCGCAGCGATTTCGGCCACATCGCGATCGGCCCGGACTTCTCGCTGGTGGAGTTGCCGGCCAAGCTATCCGCGTCGACGCTGAAGAAGCTTGAGCGCACACGTATTTCGGGTGTGCTCATCAACCTTCAGCCCGACCGGTCCGCGGCCAAATCCCGCGCCCGTGACGGCGGAAAGCCGCGCAGGAAACACACCGGATGACCCTGTCCGAAGAACAAGACGCCCAGGGGGGACTCGAACAGACCGCCCACGTCGACCGGGTGGCGTCGCTGACCGGAATCCGCGCCGTCGCGGCCCTTCTCGTCGTCGGCACCCACGCCGCCTACACCACCGGCAAGTACACCCACGGCTACTGGGGCCTGGTCGGCTCGCGGCTGGAGATCGGCGTGCCGATCTTCTTCGTGCTGTCCGGCTTCCTGCTGTTCCGTCCGTGGTTGAAATCCGCGGCCACCGGCGGGCCGGCGCCGTCGCTGAGTCGCTATGCGTGGCACCGGGTTCGGCGCATCATGCCCGCGTACGTCATCACCGTGCTGTTCGCCTACGTGCTGTATCACTTCCGCGAGGCGGGACCCAACCCCGGGCACACGTGGCTTGGGCTGGTGCGCAACCTGACTCTCACGCAGATCTACTGCAACGGCTACCTGGGGAAATACCTGCATCAAGGCCTGACCCAGATGTGGAGCCTGGCCGTGGAGGCGTCCTTCTATGTGCTGCTACCGGCGCTGGCATACGTGCTGTTGGTGCTCGTCTCCCGCCGGCGGTGGCAGCCGAGATTGCTGCTGGGTGCGCTGGCCGCGATGACGCTGATCAGCCCGGCCTGGCTCGTCCTCGTGCACACCGACCACTGGTTTCCCGACGGCGCGCGGCTCTGGCTGCCGACCTATTTGGCCTGGTTCCTGGCCGGAATGCTGCTGGCCGTGCTGCAGGCGATGGGCGTGCGCGGGTACGCGTTTGTGGCCATACCGCTGGCCGTGGTCTGCTATTTCATCGTCTCGACCCCGATCGCGGGCGCACCCACCACCTCGCCGGCGACGCTGAGCGAGGCCTTGTTCAAGACCTGTTTCTACGCGGTGATCGCCGCGCTGGCGGTGGCGCCGCTGGCCCTGGGGGATCAGGGCTGGTATTCGCGGCTGCTGGCGACGCGGCCGATGGTGTGGTTGGGAGAGATCTCCTACGAGATCTTCCTGATCCACCTGATCACCATGGAATTCGCCATGGTCTACGTCGTTCGCGCCCACGTCTACACCGGCTCGATGCTGTACCTGTTCATCGCGACGATGGTGCTGACCATTCCGTTGGCCTGGCTCCTGCACCGCTTCACCCGCGTGCGGACCTGAGCCACCAGCGCCGGCGAGCCCATCAGCCCCACGGGTACCGGCGCGGACGTGGTTCCGGCCATTGGTCCCGGCCGCGAACCGGCCTAGCCGCGGGCGGAAACCGGCGTCACGATCGGGACTACGAACTCTTCGATCATCGCCCGCTCGTCGGCGTCGTTGCGACCCGGGAACAGCAGCAGTGACGTGATCACTCGCACCACCCAGCGCGCCCGGCGTTCCACGATGGCGGGGTCTTCAGGCCCGAGCGAGCCGACGAACGCGGCGGCCAGGGCAGTGATCACCTCGGATTGGCCGGCCACCTCGGCACCGATCGGTGGCCGGGTGATGGCGAACCACGACGCCAACGCGCGGCTGCCGCGAACCATCTGCAGCGTAGCGATGATGCTCGCGACAAGCCGTTCCCGGGGGTCGTCGATGCCGCCGATCTGCTCCTTGATCGCGCGGCTGAGCCGGCGGGTCTCGCGGTGCACGTAGGCGGTTCGCAACGCCTCGCGGTTTTCGAAGTACCGGTACAGCGTCGCGCGGGAACAGCCTGCTGCCCTGGCGATTTCGTTCATTCCGATCGATGCTTGGTCGCGTTCGGTGTAGAGCTGCTCGGCCGCGTCGAGTATCCGGTCCGCGGCCGCCTCGGTGCGATGCGCGCCCAGCCAGTCGTTCGGCATCAGGACCGCATCCGAACTGGCACGGACAGCGGGCGCCGCACGTAATTGCCGCCCGACCAGACGATCGCGGACTCGTCGACCTCGAAATCCGGGCAGCGGGTGACGAGTTCGGTCAGCGCCACGCGGGATTGCATCCGTGCCGCCGCCGCGCCCAGGCAGTGATGCGCGCCGTGGCTGAAGGTCAGGATATTGCGGGGGCAGCGGGTGACGTCGAGTTCGCCGGCGTCCGATCCATATTGGCGCTCGTCTCGGTTGGCCGACCCATACAGCAGCAACACTTTGCGACCGGCGGGGATGGTGGTGTCGCCGATCGTCACATCGCGGGTGGTGGTGCGGGCCAGTCCCTGTACCGGCGAGGTCAGGCGCAGCAGCTCCTCGACGGCGTGGGGGATCAGCCCCAAATCGTCCACCAGAAGCCGCCGCTGATCGGGGCGTTGATGCAGCAAAGGCATTGAGCCGCCGAGCATTCCGGTGGTGGTGTCGTTTCCGCCGGTGACCATGGTGAACGTGAACGCCAACACCGACAGGGTGCCGGCGATATCGCCGTCGGCGCCGACCCCGGCGGCCACCAGGTGCGAGATGGTGTCGTCCTCGGGCTCGGTTCGGCGGCGCTCGATCAAACCGGTGAAGTAGGCCATCATCGACCCGACCGCATCCCCAACCGTTTCCAGCGCCCCGGCGACGCCGCCGTCGGCGGTGTTGGCCGCCACGATCGCGTCCGTCCAGCCGTCGAATTGCGCCCGATCGTCTTCGGGGACACCGAGGTAGTGCGCGACCACCATCGACGGCAGCGGTTTGAACAGCTCGGTGACGATGTCGCCGCCGCCGTCGGCGCGCAGCCGCTCAATGCCCTCGACGACGAACTGGCGCACCTTGGGCTCGACCGCTTCTACCTGTCGGGGCGTGAAGCCGCGCGACACCAGTTTCCGAAACTCGGTATGCACCGGCGGATCCTGCATCACAAACGGTGGGTTATCCTGCAGCCCAATCATTTCCAGGTCACCGTAGTTGACTGTCAGCCCCTGCGCGGAGGAAAAGGTCTCGTGGTCGCGCGCCGCGGCCCATACGTCGGCGTGCCGGGACAGCACGTAGTAGTCGTGCTCGGGCCGTTTGGCCGGGACGACGTGATGCACCGGATCGTGGTCGCGAAGCGCGCGGTACATCGGCCAGGGATCCGGCCACGTGTCGGCGGTGGCCAGCTCGAACCCCACCGGTGCGTCGTGAGACATAACCACAGCCATGTCTCATTCGTACGACAATCCGATGGGAATGTCAACGCCAGGGTGCGCCGAGTGTGCGGCCAGCCGCACATTGAGCGCCCAGTGTGCGCGCAGCCGCACACTCGAGCACCCAGTCGAGCGGCGCGTCCTAGATACCCGCGCCGGGGTTCAGGATGCCCTGCGGGTCCAGGGCCTGCTTGATGCGCCGATTGAGCTCCATCACCTCGGGGCCGAGGTAGCCGGCCAGCCACGGCCGCTTCAACCGGCCGACGCCGTGCTCACCGGTGATCGTGCCGCCGAGCCCGACGGCCAAGTCCATGATTTCGCCGAAGGCGAGATGGGCCCGCTCGGTCATGGCGGCATCGGCGGGGTCGTACACGATCAACGGGTGCGTGTTGCCGTCCCCGGCGTGGGCGATCACCGAGATCGTCAGGTCACGCTCTGCGGCGATGCGCGCGATGCCGGTCACCAGCCTGCCCAGCGCCGGGAGCGGAACCCCGACGTCCTCGAGCAGTAGCGATCCCTTCGCTTCGACCGCCGGGATGCAGAACCGGCGGGCCGCGACGAACGCTTCGCCCTCGTCGGGGTCGTCGGTCGAAAAGACCTCCGCCGCACCGCTTTCCGCGAACACCGCGGCCATGATTTCGGCGTCTTCTGAGCCCGCACGCCCCCTTTCATCGGAGCCGGCCACCAGCATGGCGGCGGCGCCGCGATCCAGGTCCATGCGCAAGGTGTCCTCGACGGCGTTGATCGCCACCGCATCCATGAACTCGAGCATCGACGGGCGCAGCCGTGCGGTGACCCCGAGTACCGCATCGACCGCCGCCTCGACCGTGGCGAAGGCCGCCACTACGATGCTGGACGCGTTCTGCTTGGGCACCAGTCGCAGCGTGACCTCGGTGATGACGCCCAGGGTGCCTTCGCTGCCGACGAAAAGCTTTGTCAGCGAAAGCCCGGCCACGTCCTTGAGCCGGGGGCCACCGAGCCGGACCGCCGTACCGTCGGCCAGCACCACCTGCATGCCCAGCACGTAGTCGGTGGTGACGCCGTACTTCACGCAACACAGCCCCCCGGCATTGGTGGCGATATTGCCGCCGATGCTGCAGATCTCGAACGACGACGGGTCGGGGGGATACCACAGGCCGTGCTCGGCGGCGGCCTTCTTCACCTCGGCGTTGAACAGCCCGGGCTGACACACCGCGGTGCGGGTCACCGGGTCGACGGAGATGTCGCGCATCTTCTCCGTCGACAGGACGATCCCGTTGTCCAGCGCCGTGGCCCCGCCGGACAGGCCGCTACCGGCGCCCCGGGTCACCACGGGCACCCGGTGGGCGGCGGCCCAGCGCAACACGGTCTGCACCTCGTCGGTGCGCCGCGGCCGCACCACGGCCAGCGGTTTGCCCGCCGACGGGTCGAACGCTCGGTCCTGCCGGTAGCCCTCGGTCACGGTCGGGTCGGTGACGACCATTCCGTCGGGAAGGTCGGCGCTGAGGCTCGCCAGGACATCACGGCTCACAGCCCCGATCCTAGGGCCCGGGATCCGCGGCGAACTCCGGCGCGCGGTCCAATTCCCGCAGCGACGGCAGCCTGGTGGCCACCAGCCCGATCAACAGGATCGGCACCGCCAACGCCAGGAACGTGACCTTCAATCCCGCGGCATCGGCAAGCGGACCGGCCACCAACAGCCCCAGCGGCCCCGCGGCGTAGGTCAGCCCCGCCATCACCCCGACCACTCGACCGCGCAGATGATGCGGCGCCCGGGTCTGCATGACGTAGTTGTAGATGGGCTGGATCGGCCCGTAGACCAGGCCGGTCACCGTGCAGAGCGCCAGGATCACCGGCAGGGGCGGCAGGTACGCGATGCCGACCGTCGCGGCGCCGAAGGTGAGGGTCGCCGTCAGCACGGCCGTACGCCGCCGGGTGTATCTGGACAGCACCGCATAGCCAAGCGCGCCCGCCACGCCGCCGACCGCGAGCGCCATCAATGCCCAACCCAACTCAGCGGGCTGGTGCTTGTCGGCGAAATACTTTGGGAACAGCACGCTTTCCATCGGCAGGTACAACGCGGTCACGGCCAGGTCGATCAAGCCGAGCGTCCGCAACACCCGAAGATTCCAGACGAATCGCAACCCTTCGACGATGCCGGACACCAACCCGTCGGGGCGGGTCGCGTGGTCGGGCCTGCCGGCGCCTTCGAGCCGCAGCGCACCAATCGCCAACAGGGACAAACCGAAACAACCCGCCGTGACCCACATGGTGTTGACCCCGCCGACCGTGGCGATCGTCAAGCCGCCGATGCCCGGGCCCACCATGAACCCCAAGTTGAGCACGGCCTCGTAGCTGCTGTTGGTGCGGTCCAGCGACCAGCCCGCGCGGGCGGCGGCCTCCGGCAGCATCGACTGGCGCGCCGTCATCCCGGCCGGATCGAAAGCGGCCGCGCAGAAGGCCAACGCGGCCAGCTCGACGACGTTGATCGCCTCGACACCGAACAGCCGGGCGGTCAGCGGGACGGCGGCCACCGCCGCGCAGGACAGCGAGTCGGAGACCAGCGACACCCGGCGACGCCCGACGAAGTCCACTGCCGTGCCGGCGACCAGCGTGGAGAGCACCAGGGGCAGCGTCATGGCGGCGGCCACGATCGACGCGTCCCGCGCGCGGTCTTGGTGCTGCAACGCCAGCCAGGGGAACGCGACTATCGAGATGCCGGTTCCCGTCGTCGCCAGCGACGTGGCGGACAGGATGAGAAGCGCCGGGCCGCGGCTCGTCTGGCTCATGAATATCCCGGGGAGAATTTAGCCGCTGATCGGCGGCGGGACCACTGATTTATTGGGGCGTTGCGCGGTCGCCGGCCGGCTGACTGCAGGATGTTCATGTGCTAGTCCACCCTCGTACCGGCCAGGCGTTCGATTCTCCGGTGGTTCCCGGGACCGGGTGGCCGGGCGATCCGGCGACCCGGCGGACCACGGTGGCCGCCGACGCCGCACAGGTCGCCGCGCTGGCACCCCACGCCGGCTCGATTCCCGAACTCGACGCCATGATCAGCGTCTGTCGGGCCTGCCCGCGGCTGGTCGATTGGCGCGAGGACGTTGCCGTTCTCAAACGCCGCGCCTTCGCCGACCAGCCGTATTGGGGTCGCCCGGTGCCGGGGTGGGGGTCGGAGCGGCCCCGGCTGTTGATCGTCGGGTTGGCGCCCGCCGCGCACGGCGCCAACCGGACCGGCCGCATGTTCACCGGCGACCGGTCCGGCGAACAGCTTTATGCGGCGCTGCACCGGGCCGGCCTGGTGAACCAACCCACGAGCGTCGACGCCGCGGATGGATTGCGGGCCAATGGGATTCGTATCGTGGCGCCGGTGCGGTGCGCGCCTCCCGCCAACGCCCCGACGCCGGTGGAGCGCGATACCTGTTGGAGCTGGCTGGAGGCCGAATGGCGGCTGGTGTCCGACCGGGTGCGCACGATCGTGGCCCTGGGCGGGTTCGCCTGGCAGATCGCGCTGCGATTGCCGGGCGCGTCAACGATGCGCAAGCCGCGATTCGGCCACGGCGTCGTGGCCCAATTCGCGCCTGGTGTGCGACTACTCGGCTGCTACCACCCGAGCCAGCAAAACATGTTTACCGGTAGGTTGACACCAGCAATGCTCGACGACGTTTTCCGCGACGCAAAAAGGCTGGCAGGGATAAGTGACTGACGTTCTGATTTCCGGCGCCAGCGTGGCCGGTACAGCCGCGGCTTATTGGCTTGGACGGCACGGCTATTCGGTGACCGTGGTGGAACGCCACCCCGGACCGCGGCCGGGCGGTCAGGCGATCGACGTGCGCGGGCCGGCGCTGGCAGTGCTGGAACGTATGGGGCTGCTGACCGCGGCCCAGAAACGTAAGACGCAAATTCGCGGCGCTTCGGTCGTCGACCGCGACGGCAACGAATTGTCCCGGGATACCGAGTCGACGCCCACCGGCGGGACCATCGACAGCCCCGACATCGAGCTCTTGCGTGACGACCTGGTCGAATTGCTTTACGGCGCAAGCCAATGGACGACCGAATACATCTTCGATGACACCATCACCGGCTTGGAGGACGACGGCGCGACCGTCAACGTGACCTTCGAACGCACCCCCGCGCGCAGCTTCGACTTGGTCATCGGCGCCGACGGATTGCACTCGAACGTGCGCCGGTTGGTGTTCGGCCCCGAGGAGCAATTCATCGAGAGGCTGGGCACCCACGCGGCGATCTTCACCGTGCCCAATTTCCTGGACTTGGACTATTGGCAGACCTGGCATTACGGGGACTCCACCATGGCCGGGGTCTACAGCGCCCGCAACAACTCCGAGGCTCGGGCCATGCTGGGTTTCATGGACACCGAGCTGCGGATCGACTACCGCGACACCGAGGCGCAGTTCGCCGAGCTGGAACGGCGGATGGGCGACGACGGGTGGGTGCGCCCGCAGTTGCTGGAATACATGCGCAGCGCACCGGATTTCTACTTCGACGAGATGGCGCAGATCAAAATGGATCGCTGGTCGAAGGGCCGGGTGGCGCTGGTCGGTGACGCCGGATATTGCTGCTCGCCGTTGTCGGGACAGGGAACCAGTGTCGCCCTGCTGGGTGCCTACCTCCTGGCCGGCGAGCTCGCGACGGCCACGCACGACGGGACCGTCGACTATGAGCTCGGCTTCACCAACTACCACCGGGAGTTAGACGGTTACGTCAAGCGCAACCAGTGGCTGGTCGTCGACAACATTCCGGGTGGTGCGCCGATACCGCAGGAGGTCTTCGACCGCATCGTCAGTTCGATCACCCTGAAGGACTACTGAGCGGCCGGGAACGTTCACACACCAAACGGCGTTGACGCCATCGTGCGACTCTCCGTCCTTGATCTGGTCCCGGTGCGCACCGACCAGACGACCCACGATGCGCTCGCGGCGACCGTGCAGCTGGCGCAGGCCGCGGACCGGCTGGGTTTCACGCGTTACTGGCTCGCCGAGCACCACAACATGCCGTCCGTCGGCGCCACCAGCCCGCCGGTCTTGATCGCCTATCTGGCCGCACAAACCTCTCAGCTGCGCCTCGGGTCCGGCGGCGTGATGCTGCCCAACCACGCGCCGCTGGCGGTGGCCGAGCAGTTCGCGCTGCTGGAAGCCGCCGCCCCGGGCCGCATCGACCTGGGCATCGGCCGAGCGCCCGGGTCCGACCCGGTGACCTCGTATGCGCTGCGGGGCGGCCGGGACGATCGCGACATCGAAAACTTCCCGGAATACCTCGATGACGTGGCGGCGCTGATGAGCGCGCGCGGCGTGGTGGTGCCGCTGCGCTCGGGGGAATATCGGCTCAAGGCCACTCCGGCCGCCGCCGGCGAGCCGCGCCTGTGGTTGTTGGGCTCGTCGATGTACTCGGCGCACCTGGCCGCCGCCAAGGGGCTGCCTTACGTGTTCGCACATCACTTCTCCGGCAACGGAACCGAGGAGGCGCTCGAGCTTTATCGGTCCCGATTCAAGCCCAGCGCCGTGGCCGCCGAGCCGGTGACGTTCCTTGACGGTCAACGCCGCGGTGGCCGAAACCCGCGACGAGGCAACGGCGTTGATGCTGCCTAACCTGCAGATGATGGCGAAGCTGCGCACCGGACAGCCCCTCGGGCCGGTGCCGCTCGTCGAGGAAGCCGAAGGTGCCGAGTTAACGGGGCAGCAGCAGCGCATCGTGGAAAGCGGGCTGCGGCGAGCGGTCCTCGGCGCGCCCGCGGAGGCCGCCGCACAGCTGCGGGCGCTTGCGCAACGGTTTGACGTCGACGAGGTGATGGTCCACCCGGTCGCCTCGGCTCGCCGCGGCACCGACCCGGCCACCGCGCCGGCGCGGGTGGCGACCCTGGAATTGCTCGCCAAGGAGTTGTTCTAACCGGTCAGTCCGTCACAGCCGATCGCTTGAGAATCGACTGCCCGGCGATTGCGCTCCTGGCCGTGATCCAACGCCGCAGTTTGTCCGGCGGTAACGGCGGGCTGTGCACGAACCCCTGGGTGATGGTGCAGCCATAATGCCGCAGCGCGCTCAGGGTGGCCTCGTCTTCGACTCCCTCGGCGACGAGGTCGGCGCCCAGGTTATGCGCCAAGTCCACGGTGGACTGCACGATCGCTACCGACCGTGGGTCCTGGGCCAGCCGCGCCACGAATCGCCTGTCGAGTTTCAGCTCGTCGACCGACACATCCTGCAGGCGGGCCAGCGAGGACCATCCGGTGCCGTAGTCGTCCAGCGAGATGCGGACGCCGAGAAGCTGCAGCGCGGCCACGGTGTTGCGGGACCGCTCCGAGTCGACGAGGGCACTCTCGGTGATCTCGACGATCAATGCGTCGGGGGCGTGGGCGAAGTCAGGACGCACGTCGTAGACCGCCCAGATGACCTCTCCCGCCGCCCAGCCCAGCTGGGCCGTGACCATCGCCAGCCATCCGGCCCTGTGCCGACCGGTCGCGGCCCAGGCGGCGTAGCCGGCGCACCCGGCCCCGAACAGCAGACAGATCGCCAGAGCGATTTCGTCAACCGGCCGGGTCGCGTAGGCGCCCTCCCAGTCACCGATCGAGGACGCGAGCACCATCGCGGCCGCCAAACCATATGCACCGACGACGAGCCAACCGAGGCGCGGGGGCAGCCCGAAGCGTCGCCAAGGGTTTGCCGCCCAGGGATTCATACCCGCTCCAGCCGATCCGCGCCGTGCGGTGAGCATCGAGGAGTTCACCGCGCTAGTGGAGAATAAACCTCCGCGCCGGGTTGCGGGTCAGCGCCGCGTGAGTACCACGACCGGAATCGGGCGCGACGTCTTCTTCTGGTAAGCCGTGTACCGGTCGCCGTTGTTCTTGTTGACGATCTGCCATAGCCGCGGGTAATCGGCATCATCCGGCAGTACCGGGCGGGCCGTCACCGCGAAACGCTTTGGCCCGACGTTGATTTCCACGTCCGGATGCTTGCGCAGATTGTGATACCAGCCCGGCGCGCGCGGGTCGCCCCCCTTGGAGGCGACGATCAGGTAGTCGTCGCCGTCGCGCGCGTAGGTGAGCGCCGCGGTTCGGGCCTGCCCCGTCTTTGCGCCCACGGTGTGGAGCAGCAGGCTCGGTATCAGCAGTGTGCGATGACCGATCCAGCCGTTCGTCTTGCGGTAAATGGTGTCGTGTGCGCGCAGAATCTGGGGCAGCAAACGCTGCTCGACCCAGGACGGAATTGCCATCCGCCCAGTATTACTGGCTGGCGTCGGTGCGGGCCAGTGCCGAACGCAGGATTTGCGCGGTGGCGTCCCGGTCGGGGTCGCGCCGCAGCAGCATCCCCTTGGCGACCGAGAGTTTGTCGCCGTTGCGCCGGGGCAGCACGTGCAGGTGGATGTGAAACACCGTCTGGAAGGCGGCGCTGCCGTCGTTGATGGCGATGTTGGTCGCGTCGGCCAATTCCGTCGCGCGGGCGGCCCGGGCGATCCGTTGGCCGATGGTGACCAACCCGGCCAGGGTCTCCGGCGGCGTATCGGTGAGATCCACGGTGTGCCGTTTGGGGATCACCAGGGTATGGCCGCGGGTGAACGGGCGAATGTCGAGGATGGCCAGGTAGTCGTCGTCTTCATAGATCCGGATGGCCGGGGCCTCCCCGGCGACGATCGCACAGAACACGCAGGACATGTCGCCCACGGTACTGGCCGGCCGGATGCGGGGGATACGCTGCCGCAGTGGACGCTCGCGACGTGGCCTTTGCCGGCGCGGCCGCTCAGGCCCGGATGCTGGCCGACGCCGAACTGACCGCGCCGGAGCTGCTCGAGATCTACCTGGAACGCATCGCACGGCTGGACAGTCAGCTGCGCTGTTACCGCGTGGTGCTCTCCGACAGCGCCCGGTACGAGGCCGCCGTCGCGCAGGACCGCCTCGACGCGGGGGAGCGGCTCCCACTGCTTGGCGTGCCGGTCGCGATCAAAGACGACGTCGACGTCGCCGGCGAGGTGACGACGTACGGCAGCGGCGCCCACGGGCCCGCCCCGACCTCCGACGCGGAGGTGGTCCGCCGGCTCCGCGGCGCGGGTGCCGTCATCATCGGCAAAACCAATGTGCCCGAGCTGATGATGTTTCCCTACACCGAATCGCTGACCTTCGGCGCCACCCGCAACCCCTGGAACCTCGGGCGCACTCCGGGTGGCAGCAGCGGCGGAAGCGCCGCTGCGGTGGCCGCCGGCCTGGCTCCACTGGCGCTGGGGTCCGACGGTGGCGGCTCGATTCGCATCCCGGCGATCTGGTGCGGCCTGTTCGGCGTCAAACCACAACGGGATCGGGTGCCGTTGGAGCCACATGACGACGCATGGCACGGGCTGAGCGTCAACGGGCCGCTGGCCCGGTCGGTGCTGGACGCCGCGCTGTTCCTGGATGCGGCGGCCGTGGTGTCCGAGGTGCCCGGGCCCGAGGGTGAGTTCGCGGCCGCCGCGACGCGTGACCCCGGCCGGCTGCGAATTGCGTTGAGCACCAAGAGCCCGACACCGCTGCCCGTCCGGGTCGGCAAGGCGCAGCTGGCGGCGGTTGACGAGGCGGGCGCGTTGCTGCGCGAGCTGGGCCATGAGGTGATCTCCGCCGACCCCGACTATCCGCCGTCGGCCATCATGACCAATTACCTGCCCCGCTATCTGCGCGGGATCAGCGACGACGCCGGCGCACAGGCTCACCCCGAACGTCTCGAAGCGCGCACCCGCCGCCTGGCCCGCGCCGGTTCGTTGTTCTCGGACCACCGCATCGCCGCCCTTCGCGACGCGGAGCCGGCGGTGACCGCCCGGATCCAGTCGATCTTCGACGACGTCGACGTCGTCGTCACGCCGGGTAACGCGACGGGGCCCTCCCACATCGGCGCCTATCAACGCCGCGGCGCGGTGTGGACGCTGCTGGCGGTGGCGCAGCGCGTTCCCTATCAGCAGGTCTGGAACCTGACCGGACAGCCCGCCGCGGCCGTGCCGTGGGATTTCGACGGTGACGGGTTGCCGATCGCCGTGCAGCTGGTGGGCCGGCCGTATGCGGAAGCGACGCTGTTATCGCTGTCCGCGCAGATCGAATCGGCGAGGCCGTGGGCCCACCGGCGACCGCCGGTGTCATAAGGGACAGATGGCCCGCCACGCCGCCAGCTTGGCGCCCGGCTGAACGGCATGGGCCGGGCTGGTCGACGGCAGCCGCCGGTACTGAACCCGCTCGTCGGCCTCGGCTAGCCTGCGGTACAGCTCGGCGGCCTTGGCGCCGTTGAAGTACACCCGCGCGATGGCGGGATACCGCGCGAACAGTCCACCGAAGTCGTTGACCGCCAAGCTTTTCGGTTCGATCGCCGAGTCCGCGCTGCCGGTGCGGCGGCATGCGCCCAACACGTCCCACAGGGCCACGCCCGCCGTTTGCAGCGCGGCCAGCCGTGCTTCGTAGGGCGCCGCCGCGTCGAACGCGAACAGCTCGCCGGTGATCGGCCAGAACGCATTTCGCGGATTCGCGTAGTACTGACCCGCCGCCAGGGATTGCGCGCTCGGAAACGAACCCAGGATCAGCACTGTGGCGTGCTCGTCGACGACCGGTCGGAATCCCTGTAGCAGTGGTGCGCTCATCACGTCACATCATCGCTCGCCGCGTCTGCTGGCGCCGACCCGCTTCGCCCGGCTTTGCCGCGCTCGCGATCGGCTCGCGTTGTACGTTGGCGAAGTGGAGCACGACGGTCATCACGGCGCCGACCCGGACATCGAGGACCTGCTCGACGGACTCGAGGGCAGCGCGCGCACCGAGCGGGCGGAATTGGTGGAGTGGCTGCTCGAGCAGGGCATCACCGCCGAAGAGATCAGGACGACCAATCCGCCTCTGTTGCTCGCCACCCGCCACCTCATCGGTGACGACGGCCGCTACGTGTCCACCCGAGAGATCAGCGAGACCCACGGCATCGACCTGGCGCTGCTGCAACGAGTGCAGCGCGCGATCGGTCTGGCCAGGGTCGACGATCCCGACGCGGTCGTGCACATGCGCGCCGACGGGGAGGCCGCCGCCTACGTCCAGCGCTTCGTCGACCTCGGCCTGGATCCCGAGCAGGTGGTGCTGGTGATCCAGGTGCTCGCCGAAGGGCTATCGCGCACCGCCGAGGTCATGCGTTACTCCGCGCTTTCGGCGATCATGCAGCCCGGGGCCACCGAGCTGGAGATCGCCAAGGCCTCGAAGGCGTTGGTCGGCCGAATCGTGCCCGAGCTTGGCCCGATGATCCAGCACATGCTGTTCATGCAGCTGCGCCACATGATGGAAACCGAAGCCGTCAATGCCGCGGAGCGCGCCGCCGGCAAACCCCTGCCGGGTGCGCGCCAGATCACCGTCGCGTTCGCCGATCTCGTCGGCTTCACCCGGATCGGCGAAGCGGTGTCGGCAGAGGAGTTGGGGCATCTGGCCAGCCGGCTGGCGGTCCTGGCCCGAGACATCACCGTCCCGCCGGTGCGGTTCATCAAGACGATCGGCGACGCGGTGATGTTCGTCTGCCCCGACCCGCTGCCCATGCTCGACGTGGTGCTGAAGCTCGTGGACGCCGTTGACACCGACAACGACTTCCCGCGGCTGCGGGCGGGCGTGGCCTCCGGTATGGCGGTGAGCCGGGCGGGTGACTGGTTCGGCAGCCCGGTCAATGTCGCGAGCCGGGTGACCAGTGTGGCGCGTCCGGGCACAGTGCTGGCGGCGGATTCGGTCTGGGAGACGATCGGCGACCCCGGCGGGTTCAACGGGTCGTTCGCCGGTGCGCGCCGCCTCAAGGGCATCAAGAACGAGGTGAAGCTGTTCCGGATTCGCCGCGGCGACGGGTCCGACGGCCGGGACTGACCCGGCGATCCCGCGGACATGGGCAGGCCCGGACGACTCTGGGGGCGTTTGACTCCGTCATGCGCGGGTCCTACGCGGCCGGTTTTCTACCCTGACTTCCGGCGCTTGGAATTGGTCGTTTCCGGGCCTGCTTCGCTACCAAAAATACAACGTCGAACAGCCCATATCAACGGGTTATCCGCACTCGGACGGACATTTGGTGCTTCCCCTTCGGCCTTGGACGCCCGCGAGGCACCTGGGTGGCACCGAAGCGACGTTCGCTGCGGGTGAAACGCAGTTCCATAACGGCTGTAACGATGTAATCATGTAATTATGAAATCTCACCACGCGCACGGCCGGCGCTCCGGCCGCCCCGGCGGTTGGCAGCAGGCCCAGCAGCCCGACGCCAGCGACGCCGCGGAATGGTTCGCTGGGCGTCTGCCCGAACGCTGGTTCGACGGCGACCCGACGGTCGTAGTCGACCGCGAAGAAATCACGGTCATCGGACGGTTGCCTGAACTCCAGGGCTCGGAACAAGAGGAGAGCGACGCCCGCGCGGAAGGACGCGCCTCGCGGTTCCGCGAGGAAACCCGTTCGGAGCGAATGCGTATCGCCGATGAAGCGCAGGATCGATACGGCCGCAAAGTTTCCTGGGGTGTCGAGGTTGGGTCCAAATCAGGCGCGGAGCGAATCCTGTTCACTCACATCGCAGTACCGGTGATGACGCGCTTGAAGCAACCGGAGCGGCAGGTCCTCGACACGTTGGTGGACGCCGGTGTCGCCCGGTCTCGCGCCGACGCACTGGCGTGGTCGGTCAAGCTGGTCGGTGAGCATGCCGAGGAATGGCTGGCCAAGTTGCGTGGCGCCATGTCGGCGGTCGACGATTTGCGCGCTCAGGGGCCCGACCTGCAGTCGTAGCCAAAGCGGCAGTGCGGCTTCGGCTTTGGCTTGCGCCTATCCGTTGTCGACTTTGGCGACGATCTTGTCTACGATCTGCGTGCCCTGATCGCTGATGTGGTATCCGCACGCGTTCACGTCGACGATCACATTGTTGGCCGTGCTCATCGCGCGCTGGCACTCCCACCCGTCGGCGCCTTCCTGAGTGTCCAACACCGCGATCTTCGGCGGACCGCCTTGGATCTGCTCAAACGTCCACCGATAAGTCTTGCCCTTGTTCGTCACCGTCACCGTCTTGCCCGCGCAACCCTTCCACTTGCCCGCCGAAGTCTGCACAAAAGCCTTGGCTTTGTCCGCGGATGGGAAAAGGACAACGGCCTGGTTGACCCAATGGTCGTAATTGTCTCCCGGCTCGGAAGACACCAGCCCGCTCACCGCTGAGTAACCGGTGCCCGCGTACACCGGACTCTGGCTGGTGTAGAGCGCTCCCTGGCAGTCGGGCTGCGACACGGTCAGCGACGAGGTGTCCATTGCCTGGATGGGCTTGCCGGGCTCCATAGTCGACGAGCCCATGACGGAGTTGATGTCGGAAGCGCCGAGCAGAAGCGCGCTGAGCCGTTCGGCCGTTATCGGTTCTACAGGCGGCACCGGCCTGGGCCGCACGATAAGCCAGATGCCCACGCCACTGGCGATGAGGACTAGCACGGCGGCGACGGCGGCGATGATGGGCCAGGGGTTGCGTCGTTTGGGTGGGGGTTGGTTCCAGGCGGGTGGGCCGGTGAATGGTGGTGGGGTGTGTGGTGGTGGGGTGCCCCAATTGGCGTTGCCGGCTTGGTAATAGGGCGGCGTGGTGGGGGGTTGGCCGGGGGCCGGGATGGGGCCGCTGTCGGGGCGCCAGGGGGCCGCGCTGGGCGCGGGCACCGGGGTCGAACCGGGCACCGGGGTCGAGGCGGGCGCCGGGGAGGGCGACGGTGGCGGTGACGGTGTCGTCGGGGGAGGCGCCATCACGGTGCCGGGCAGGGTGGCTTCTTGGCTGCGGCGCAAGATGGTGGCGGCGTGGTCTTGGTCGGGGTCGCTGAGTGCTTCGTGGGCGGCCAGGGCCAGGTCGCCGGCGCTGGCGTAGCGGTCCCCGGGTTTTTTGGCCATCCCCCGGGTGATCACCGCGTCGAAAGCCTTGGGGATGCCCGGGCGCTGCGCGCTGGGCTGAGGAATCGGATCCATCATATGCGCGGTCACCAGAACACTGGCGCTATCGGCACGATAGGGCGGTGATCCGGTGAGGCATTCGTAGAGCACGCAGGCCAGGGCGTAGATGTCGGCGCGGTAGGTGACTTCGTCGTTGGAAAAGCGTTCGGGGGCCATGTATTTCCAGGTGCCCACCGCGGTGCCCAACTGGGTGAGCTTTTCATCGGTGGTGGCACTGGCGATACCGAAGTCGACCAGATAGGCGAAGTCATCGCGGGTGATGAGGATGTTTTGCGGTTTGACGTCGCGGTGCATCACCCCGGCGGCGTGCGCGGCATCCAGCGCCGCGGCGATCTGGGTGATCAGGGCGACCGCGCGCGGCGGGGCCAGCGGGCCAAAGCGTTTGAGCACGCCGTCTAAGTCGGTGCCCTCGATCAGGCGCATCTCCAAAAACATCTGCCCGTCGATTTCGCCGTAGTCGTGGATGGGCACCACGTGTGGCTCCTGCAAACGACCGGCGGTGCGTGCTTCGCGTTTCATCCGCTCCCGAAACACCGGGTCCTTGCTGAAGGTCTCCGAGAGCAGTTTGACCGCCACCGTCCACTCTTTGACGGTGTGCTCGGCCTCATAGACCTCTCCCATCCCACCCCGGCCCAACAGCCGTTTCAGGCGATAAGGACCAAAGTCCGACCCCACCCGCGAGGCCTGCTCATCACTCATCATCGATCCTCCACACCCAACCCCCAGCAACAATCACACTACTAACGTCAAGGGCGGCTCCAGGGCGGCGATGCGAAGACCCTGTCCGCGTTGCGGTTTGACCAGATCGCTCAGCCACCGTAGTTGGTCCACCACGTATGCAGGTCCTCGATGGCCGGGGGATCCCCATAGACGTCACAGAGCATGAGTCGTGCTTCGTTGGTCCATATCACGTTCGGGTGGTTCTTGTAGGTGCCGCACGCGATCATGCCGGCGGTCACCGTCGGGGTGCTGTCGTGGTGCCAGCCATCCGGTGACGCTCCGGCTCCCGGACAGTTCATCAGCTGCACGGCGGCGACGTCGTCGTCGAACGCCTTCTTCAGCACATCCGGATTGGCGAACAATCCGTAGACGGCGCGGGATGGACCGCCCTGGTTGGTGTTCTGGTCGCAGTCGACCATGGCCAGCGCGTTCACCCATATGCTGTTCGGCTTCGGGGTCGCCGGTGTGCAAGCGCCACTGGGATACCCCGCGGGCAGCATGCCGAGCAGCTTGCTCTGTGGGTTGCCCGCCCGGGTGGTCGTCGTCGTGGTGACGGATTTGGTGGTCGTGGTCGTGGTCGAGGTGTGGTTCGCCTGCGGATTGCTGTCGTCGCCTCCCATGACCATCGAGATACCGACGGCGGCCCCGACGATGAGGACCAGCACGGCGGCGACGGCGGCGATGATGGGCCAGGGGTTGCGTCGTTTGGGTGGGGGTTGGTTCCAGGCGGGTGGGCCGGTGAATGGTGGTGGGGTGTGTGGTGGTGGGGTGCCCCAATTGGCGTTGCCGGCTTGGTAATAGGGCGGCGTGGTGGGGGGTTGGCCGGGGGCCGGGATGGGGCCGCTGTCGGGGCGCCAGGGGGCCGCGCTGGGCGCGGGCACCGGGGTCGAACCGGGCACCGGGGTCGAGGCGGGCGCCGGGGAGGGCGACGGTGGCGGTGACGGTGTCGTCGGGGGAGGCGCCATCACGGTGCCGGGCAGGGTGGCTTCTTGGCTGCGGCGCAAGATGGTGGCGGCGTGGTCTTGGTCGGGGTCGCTGAGTGCTTCGTGGGCGGCCAGGGCCAGGTCGCCGGCGCTGGCGTAGCGGTCCCCGGGTTTTTTGGCCATCCCCCGGGTGATCACCGCGTCGAAAGCCTTGGGGATGCCCGGGCGCTGCGCGCTGGGCTGAGGAATCGGATCCATCATATGCGCGGTCACCAGAACACTGGCGCTATCGGCACGATAGGGCGGTGATCCGGTGAGGCATTCGTAGAGCACGCAGGCCAGGGCGTAGATGTCGGCGCGGTAGGTGACTTCGTCGTTGGAAAAGCGTTCGGGGGCCATGTATTTCCAGGTGCCCACCGCGGTGCCCAACTGGGTGAGCTTTTCATCGGTGGTGGCACTGGCGATACCGAAGTCGACCAGATAGGCGAAGTCATCGCGGGTGATGAGGATGTTTTGCGGTTTGACGTCGCGGTGCATCACCCCGGCGGCGTGCGCGGCATCCAGCGCCGCGGCGATCTGGGTGATCAGGGCGACCGCGCGCGGCGGGGCCAGCGGGCCAAAGCGTTTGAGCACGCCGTCTAAGTCGGTGCCCTCGATCAGGCGCATCTCCAAAAACATCTGCCCGTCGATTTCGCCGTAGTCGTGGATGGGCACCACGTGTGGCTCCTGCAAACGACCGGCGGTGCGTGCTTCGCGTTTCATCCGCTCCCGAAACACCGGGTCCTTGCTGAAGGTCTCCGAGAGCAGTTTGACCGCCACCGTCCACTCTTTGACGGTGTGCTCGGCCTCATAGACCTCTCCCATCCCACCCCGGCCCAACAGCCGTTTCAGGCGATAAGGACCAAAGTCCGACCCCACCCGCGAGGCCTGCTCATCACTCATCATCGACCCTTCACACCCAGCCAGCACGCCACCGACACCCACAATTGCCGGGCACACCGGTCAGCCGCAACCCCCTGACCCAGCAACCATGACCGTAAGGCCCCACCGATCCCTGCGCACGACGAATCGCACGATTAGTTGTCGTCGTCGGCGGCGATCTGAAACGTGAATTCGTGGTCGCAGATGCGGACGTGGTCACCGTCGCGCAGCGTGGCGGCGGAGCGGATCCGCTCGTGCTGCACATGGACCCCGTTGGACGACCGGAGGTCGTTGATGATGAAGCTGGTGCCGGTGTCGACGATGACGGCATGGTGGCGGCTGACTTTTGGGCTGTCGAGGACGATGTCGTTGTCGCTGAGCCGCCCGATCCGGGTCGCCGCGGCTCGCAGCGGATAGCTGCGACCCGAAATGTCATGCAGATAGGCGATAGCCTGCTGCCCGGACACCATGGTGTGCTGTTCGAGCACCGTGACCGTGTCGACGGCGGCGGTCTTCGCGGTTCGCTTCACGTCCAGCGGTTCCTGCCGCAGGATCTGCTCGTTGAGCGACCGCAGCGTCGGGCCCGGGTCTATCCCCAGGTCATCGGCGAGTGTTGTTTTGACGCGGCGGTAGGCGGCCAAGGCGTCGGATTGGCGGTCGGTGACGTAGTAGGCCGTGATCAACTGAGCCCACAGCGGTTCACGATAGGGGTGCTCGGCGGTCAGCGCCTCCAATTCCGCGATCACGGCGGAAGCACGCCCGGACGCGATTTCGGCCTCCGCCTTCGCGCCGTGGACCAAAATCTTCTCTTCGACAAGGGAAGTGGCGAAGGTGTCGACGAACTGGAACTCACGCAAGTCCTCGAGCACCGGCCCGCGCCATTCCGCCAATGCGGCCGCCAGGTGTTGACTGGCCTCGTCGAATTTTCCCGTGGCGGCGGCATGCACGCCCACGGTCTTCTCGGCGATGAACCGTCCGAGATCGTAAGCGCTTTCGGCGATGTTGAGCCGGTATCCCGGTGGCGCCGCGGCCAACACGGCTCGCGGGTCGATGCCGGCACCGCTGAGCAGCTTGCGAAGGTTGGACACGTAGGAGTGAATGCTGGCCCGCGCCCCCGACGGGGGCTCGTCCTCCCACAGGGCGGTGATGAGCCTGTCGACCCCGACCGGAGTGTTGCGGTTCATCAGCAGCATGGCCAGCACCGCCCGCTGTTTGGGGGTGCCCAGGGCCACCGGGGCGCCCTCAACGCTCATCTCCAACGGTCCGAGCAGACCGAGTTCGAGACGCTTGTCCACCATCGCCTATCGGTCCTCCGCTCGCTCCTCCCTAGCGCCGCGCACCAAGGAAACGTCACTACCTTGCCATTCTGATAGAACCCCGGCGGATCCGGCGATAACCCCGCCGGGCGATCGAAAGAACCTCCTGTCCCTGGGATTCCGCGGCTACGCCCGGGTCATGGCGTAGTAGGCGCCCCGCCGGGCCAGCAGCTCGGCGTGAGTGCCTTGCTCAACGATCCGGCCGGACTCCACCACGACGATGCGGTCTGCATCCCGGATCGTCGAAAGGCGATGCGCGATAATGAAACTCGTGCGATCGCGGCGAAGCTCGGACATGGCGCGGGCAATGAGGGCCTCGGTGCGGGTGTCCACCGAGCTGGTCGCTTCGTCCAGGATCAACAGCCGCGGTCGGGCCAGGAATGCGCGCGCGATGGTGATGAGTTGCTTCTCGCCGGCGCTGATGTTGCCGCCACCGCCGCTGACCCGCGTCTCGTAGCCGGCCGGCAGGGTATGCACAAACCGGTCGACGTAGGCCGCCTTGGCGGCCCGGACCACCTCGTCCGCACTGGCCTCGGGCCGCCCGTAGGCGATGTTCTCTGCGATCGTCCCGTCGAAGAGCCAGGTGTCCTGCAGGACCATGCCAATTCGCGACCGCAGCGACTGCCTGCTGACCGTGGTGATATCGAGCCCGTCTACCAGGATCCGGCCGGAATCAACGTCATAGAACCGCATGAGTAGGTTCACCAACGTCGTCTTGCCGGCCCCGGTTGGCCCCACGATCGCCACCGTGCTACCCGGCTCCGCCACCATCGACAGGTCGTGGATCACCGGGACATCGGGGCGGTAACCGAAGCTCACGTGCTGGAATTCGACGCGTCCGGCCGGCTGCGGAGCGTCGCCGTCGGGCGGCGGCGGGGTTGGCGTGAGGTCCGGTGTTTCCTCGGGCTCGTCGAGTAGATCGAACACCCGCTCGGCACTGGCCACCCCGGACTGCAGGGTGTTGTACATCCCGGCAACCTGGCTCAGCGGGGCGTTGAACTGCCGGACGTATTGGATGAAAGCCTGGATATTGCCGAGGGTGATATGGCCCGTGGCCACCTGCAGGCCACCCACCACGGCGACGACCACATAGCCGAGGTTGCCGATGAACGCCGTCGCCGGTGCCACGAGGCCGGAGAAGAACTGGGCGCCGAAACTGGCCTGGTAAACATCGTCGTTGCTATCCCGGAACTGGGCGCGCGCCGCGGCTTGGTGGCCGAAGGTCTTGACCACCGTGAAGCCGCTGTAGGTCTCCTCGATGTGGGCGTTGAGGCGACCGATGCTCGTCCACTGCGCCACGAACAGGCGCTGCGCGCGTCGCGCGATCGCGCGCGTCGCCACCAGCGACAGCGGCACCGTCGCCACGGTGATCAGGACCAACAGCGGCGAGATGGACACCATCATCGCCAGCACCGCGACGACGGTCAGCATCGACGTCACCAGCTGGCTGATGGTCATCGACAGCGACGACTGCACGTTGTCGATGTCGTTGGTCACCCGGCTCAGCAGTTCACCGCGTTGGCGGCCGTC
The DNA here is from genome assembly GCA_963820045.1 of uncultured Actinomycetota bacterium. GTDB lineage: Bacteria > Actinomycetota > Actinomycetes > Mycobacteriales > Mycobacteriaceae > Mycobacterium. Next base: position 101,847 of record CAWFYN010000001.1, on the reverse strand, counting down.
GAAGTAGGACAGCGGCAGCCGGTGGACCTTGTCCTCGACATCGGAACGCAGGGCCACCATGGTGCGCTGCACAGTAACGTTGAGTAGCCGCGCTTGCGCCCAAATCAGCAGCGCCGAAACCAGATACAATCCCAACGCCAGTGCCAGGGTTCTTGCCACCGCGCCGAAGTCCACGCCCTTCCCGGGCACCACGCTCATCCCCGACAGCAGGTCGGCGAAGGTGCGGTCACCCCGGGCCCGGGCGGCGGATACGGCCTGCGCCTTGGTGATGCCGGCGGGGAGCTGTCGCCCGATCACGCCGTTGAACAGCAGATCCGTGGCGTGGCCGAGGATTCGGGGGACGATGACCCCGATCACCGTGCCGGTGATGCCGAGGCTGATCACCGCGATGCTGAGCCGGCGTTGTGGCGCAAGCCGTTTCACCAGCCGGGCGGCCGAACCCCAGAAGTCGTGAGACCGCCCCACCGGAGCGGGGGTCAGGCCGCGAGTGGCTGCGACGGTCATGGTGCGCCCCCGACTTGGCCTGATCGCAAGGCGCTCACCGACTGCGAATCGGCGAACTCCGCGTAGGTGGCGCAGTCGGTGAGCAGCACTTCGTGCGTACCGGTACCCACCAATTTCCCGCCGTCGACGACGATCACCTGGTCGGCCTGTGCCGCAGTCGAAACCCGTTGGGTGACAACGATGACGGTGGCCTCGCCGGATACCTGACGCAGCGACGCACGCACCCGTGCGTCGGTGTGCACGTCGAGCGCGCCAAACGAGTCGTCGAACAGATAGATGGCCGGGCGGCGGATGACGGCCCGCGCGATCGCCAGTCGTTGCCGCTGACCGCCGGAGAAGTTGATTCCGCCCTGGGCCGCCCGCATTCGCAGTCCGTCATCGTGTGCGCGCACGAATCCGTCGGCGTCGGCCACTCGCAACGCTTCCCACATCTCGCCGTCAGTCGCGTCCGACTTGCCGTAGCGCAGGTTGTCGGCCACGGTCCCGGAGAACAGGTAGCCGCGCTGGGGAACCAGCCCGATCGCTGACCAGAGCCGCTCGGTGTGGTAGTCGCGGACATCGATGTCGTCGATCAGGACGGCGCCGGCGGTCACGTCGTAGAGCCGGCAGATCAGCGACATCAGCGTCGACTTGCCCGAACCGGTGCTGCCGACGATCGCAGTGGTGGTGCCGGGCCGTGCGGTCAACGAAATGTCTCGCAGCACCGGGCGGTCGGCGTTCGGATAGGTGAATGTCGCGCCGTCCAACCGCACCGACCCGGTGATCCCGCCGCGCGGGAACGCCGGCCTCTGCGGGTTGGTGACCGCGGCTTGGGTGGCGAGCACCTCCGTGATCCGTTCGGCGCAGACGGACGCTCGCGGCAGCACCACCAGCGTCATGGTTGCCATCAAGACCGCCATGAGGATCTGGGTGAAGTAGGCCAAGAACGCGGTCAGTGAGCCGACCTGCATTTGGCCGCGGTCGATGCGCACCCCACCGAACCAGATCAGCGCGACGCTGGACACGTTGACGGTCAGCGTGGTCACCGGCAGCATCACCGCTTGCCAGTTGCCGGCGGAGAGCGCGGTGTTCGACAGCGCCGTGTTGGCGCGGGCGAATCGGTCGCGCTCGTAGTCTTCGCGGGCGAACGCCCGGACGACGCGGACGCCGGAGAGCTGGTCACGCATCACCCGATTGATGCCGTCGATCAGGCCCTGCATCCTGCGGAACAGGGGCAGCATGTGCGACATCACCCAGTAGTTGGTCACGGCCATGACGGGAACGCTGACCAGCAGCAGCCACGTCAGTGCCGCCTCCTGGTGGATGGCCATGAAGATTCCGCCGACGCACATGATGGGCGCGGTCACCAGCACGGTGCTCGATATCTGAACGAAATACTGGATCTGGCGGACGTCGTTGGTGCTGCGCGTCAACAGCGTGGGTGCGCCGAAGCGGGCGGTCTCATGCTCGGAGAAGGTGGTGACGTGTTCGAACATCGCCGCGCGCAGGTCGCGACCGAAGCCCATCCCGGTCCGGGAGCCGAGGTAGACCGCCCCGACCGCGCATAACACCTGCAACCCGGTGACGGAGAGCATGACCAAGCCGAGCCTCACGATGGTGGTCGGGTTCCCCTTGGCGACGCCCTCGTCGATGATCGCTGCGTTGACCGTCGGCAGGTACAGCGACGCCAGCGTGCTGATCAGCTGGAGCACCATCAGCACCCCGACCAGTCGCCGGTACGGCTGGATGTACTGGCGCAGCAGTGCCAGGAGCATTTCGTAACTGTCGCATACGGCGCGTCCGGCGGTAATGAAACGCCTGCTCAGGCGCGTCGGTGGTTGACCCGCTGAGCTGCCGCTACAGTGCATCGTGTGGACCGGCAGCAGGCTGAGCAAGAGCAGGGTAGTAGTGCGGCGTAACTCGAGGGCGCTGGCTGTCGCGGCGTCAGCCTTCCTGATCCTGGTCCCCGCGCTTGCGGCATGCTCCGATTCCGGCGGCAATAAACCGGGAGCGACGTCCTCGTCGACGTCGGGAAACGCGGAGGGCCACCACGGTCCGATGTTCCCCCAGTGCGGGGGGATCAGCGATCAGACGGTGGCGGAGCTGACGAAGGTAACCGGCCTGATCAACACGGCCCGCAACTCCGTCGGCTGCCAATGGCTAGCGGGCGGCGGCATCCTCGGCCCGCACTTTTCCTTTTCCTGGTATCGCGGCAGCCCGATCGGACGGGAGCGCAAGACCGAGGAGCTGTCACGGGCCAGCGTCGATGACCTCAACATCAACGGCCACGGCGGATTCATCGCCATCGGAAACGAGCCCAACCTGGGTGACTCGCTGTGCGAGGTGGGCATCCAATTCCAGGACGACTTCATCGAATGGTCGATCAGCTTCAGTCAAAAGCCGTTCCCGCCGCCATGCGACATAGCCAAAGAATTGGCGCGTCAGTCGATTGCGAACTCGAAATGAGCAGAAGAAGCGTCCGCGCCGTTGTCGCCGTCTTGATCACCACGCTGGTGGTGATGACGGGTTGTTCGAGGTCGGTCGGGGGTACCGCCGTCAAGGCGGGGGGCCCGACGCGCAACAACAATTCCCAGCAGCAGTACCCGAACCTGCTGAAGGAATGTGAGGTGCTCACCAGCGACATCCTGGCCAAGACCGTGGGTGCCGACCCGCTCGACATTCAGAGCACGTTCGTCGGGGCCATCTGCCGGTGGCAGGCAGCCAACCCGGCCGGGCTGATCGACATCACCCGGTTCTGGTTCGAACAGGGCAGCCTCAGCAACGAACGCAAGGTCGCCGAATTCCTGAAGTACAAGGTCGAGAGCCGTAACATCGCCGGGATCGATTCGATCGTGATGCGCCCGGACGACCCGAATGGCGCCTGCGGAGTGGCCAGCGACGCCGCGGGAGTGGTCGGATGGTGGGTCAACCCTCAAGCGCCCGGAATCGACGCCTGCGGTCAGGCAATTAAGCTGATGGAACTGACGCTGGCGACCAACTCGTAGGTCAGCGCCGGGCCACCGACTAGCGCGGCACCTCGAAGCCAACCAGCGCGGCCCGGCCGAGTTCCAGACTGTTCCAGCCGGACGGCACGGTCAGGACCGCGATCGCAGACGTCGGGAACTTCGCCGAAATCCGTTCGGCGGCAACGGCATCGGTGCCATTACCGGCCAAGCCCAGCGCCAGGGCGGACATCGTCGGCTCGTGCCCCACGACAAGCAGCGTCTTAACGTCGTCGCCGACGGCGTTGATCTCCTCGATCATGGTGCCGGCCGCGGCGCCGTAGAGCCGCTCGCTATATTTCGCCGGGGCATCGATACGCGTGTTGGCCAACGTCTCCCGGGCGCGGGTCGCGGTGGAGCAGAGAACGGCATCGACGGCGGGCACGTTGGCGCGCAGCCAATCACCGGCGAGTCCGGCTTGCTTGATGCCGCGGGGCGCCAGCGGCCGGTCGTGGTCGGCGACCCCGGCCGGGTAGTCGGATTTCGCGTGACGCATCAACAGCAACGTGCGCTCATCTTTCACGGGAGTCACGCTAACAATCCGAAACCAGGACCCTATGCCGCGTCGTCGTCATCGTCACCGTCGCGCAGGAGTTTTTCTCCGGTGATGGAAGGTGTTGGTGAGGGGTTGGCCGCGGAACGCCAAAATACCCATGTGTATGGCGTCACGGAGTTGGCCGCGTTGGTCCAGAGCAGCACATCATCAGGCTATGCGGACCATGCGCAAACCACGCGACGTCTCACCGAGATGCTGCTGGCGTTCGTGATGACGCTCGGGTGACACCGGGGCCGGAGGGCAGCGGTGAACGCTTCATCACGTTGCCTCTGGGACGATCTGAAGAGCATTGGGCTCGGCGCTGGTACTTCCCCTCAGCTTGAATAAGTCTCTGCCCACCGTCACTCGTGCCCGCACCACGGGTCAATTCTGAAGCCAGCGAGAAAAAAGGACTCACCGGTTGGGGAGTCCGGCCGCGTGGGGGGTCGGATATTTTCTGCGCCGCGGCGTGCGTCGAGCTATTGCATGACAACTCGAACGTGGGTTCGCGCGAATCAGGTGTGGACGATTAAGCCCGCTTCGGTGTAGGGATCGTGTTGCTCGGGATCGTTGATCGTGATGTACAGGTCGCCCGCCGTCGGCATAGCGAAGCCGACGAATCCATGTGCGGTCTGGCCGTCGTGAAGGCCGCCCGATTGCAGCGGGGGCATCTTGTCCAGCCTCTGGTAGTCGACCGCAAGCGTTGACGGCTGGGGCGCGTCGTCGGGATGGGTCCATGGCTGATTGCCGCCGCCGTATCCGGCGAATATGTAGCGCTGGTCGAACTGGAAGAATCGGTGGGACGTCCCGGTGATAGTCAGTTCCACAACGTTGCATGCGGAGCCATATGTCGGATTCGCAAAATGAGAGGCGCAGCCCGGCGGTAACCACGTTGCACTGTTGACCGTGATGTCGGCGGTGGCGCCGCCGGCCGCCCGCGCATGCACGGGCACTCCCATCTGACCGATCGGGAACGGTGAACTCTCGGACGTGGGGTCGGCCGAACCGGAGGGACACGAGCATGCGGCAATGACCACGGCGACCGCGGCTGCCGCAATTACGGATTCGGCGCGCACCCCGGGAGGTTACCCGCAGCGCTACCGCGAAAAACGCGGGACTGTCTGATGCCCTGCGTCAGCCAATCCGGGCTTGGCCCGTTTGCGAAGTGGCAGGAGCACGTTCAGCCGCTTCCATGCGGTGGAGGAAGGCTGGGGTGGCTTGGCGGGCCAGGTTGTTGATCAGCGGATGCTCGATGGCCGGTAGCTGCCGGCGCAGCTTCTCGCAGCGCTCCAACATCACCAGCTGTTGCTGGACGTTCATCGCCTCAACCGGCAATGCGCGGGCACGGGCCAAGTCGGCATCAAGGGCGTCGAACACCGCGTCAACCTCCGGATCAACACTCACACCGCCAAACTAGCCACCCCCACCGACAAGAAACGGCGACCGATCGCCATAGATGCACACTCGTGCAAAAGATTTCACCCGCGCCAGTGGCACTCGTGATTATGGGCCGAAAATAGCCGCTCGGAGACCTGCCGGTCGAGGTCCCGCGTCTTGTCGGTGCGCGGACTTAAGCTCGCGATGCCCTGGTAACCACGCAGTTCGAAAGGGGGCGGCCGCCATGCGATTCCTGCATACCGCCGACTGGCAGCTCGGGATGACCCGGCACTTCCTCGCCGGTGACGCCCAGCCGCGATACTCCGCGGCCCGGCGCGACGCGGTGGCCGGTCTGGCAACGCTGGCGGCGGAGGTTGGTGCCGAGTTCGTCGTGGTCTCCGGTGATGTGTTCGAACACAATCAGCTTCCCCCGCACGTTGTCGGACAGTCCTTGGAAGCCATGCGCGCCATTGGGATTCCTGTCTATCTACTGCCGGGCAATCACGATCCGCTGGATGCCTCCTCGGTCTATACCAGCGCGCTGTTCACCGCCGAACGTCCCGACAACGTGGTGGTGCTCGACCGGGCCGGCGTCCATCAGGTAAGGCCCGGGCTGGAGATCGTCGCCGCGCCGTGGCGTTCCAAGGCCCCTACCACCGACCTGGTCGCCGAACTCCTCGAAGGCCTGACGCCGGAACCGGTCACCCGGATCCTCGTCGCCCACGGCGGGGTCGACGTCCTCGACCCCGATCGCGACAAACCTTCGCTGATCCGGCTCGCCGCGCTCGACGACGCGCTGGCGATCGGCACGGTGCACTATGTGGCGCTGGGGGACAAGCACTCGCGGACCCGCGTAGGCGACAGCGGCCGCGTCTGGTACTCCGGGGCGCCGGAAGTCACCAACTTCGACGACGTGGAATCGGACCCAGGTCATGTCCTGATCGTCGACATCGACGAAACCGATCCGCGCCGCGCCGCCACGGTGGACTCGCGGCATGTCGGCACCTGGCGGTTCGTCACCATCCACCGACAGGTCGACACCCGCCGGGACATCGCCGACCTCGACCTCAACCTGGACCTGATGACCGAAAAGGACCGCACCGTGGTGCGGTTGGCGCTCACGGGATCACTCACCGTCACCGACCGCGCCGCGCTGGATACGTGTCTGGACAAGTACGCGCGGTTGTACGCGTGGCTTGGCCTGTGGGAACGCCGCACCGATCTGGCGGTCATCCCGGCCGAGGGCGAATTCAACGATCTCGGTATCGGGGGATTCGCCGCCGCGGCGGTCGACGAGCTGGTGGCGACCGCGCGCGAGGGGGACTCCGAAACAGCCGTCGAGGCACAGGCGGCGCTGGCGCTGTTGCTGCGCCTGACGGATCGGGGCGCCGCATGAAGTTACACCGGCTGGTCCTGACCAACTACCGGGGCATCGCGCACCGGGAGATCGACTTCCCCGACCACGGCGTCGTCGTGGTGTGCGGCGCCAACGAGATCGGCAAGTCGTCGATGATCGAAGCATTGGACTTGCTGCTCGAGTCCAGGGACCGCTCGACGAAAAAGGAAGTCAAGCAGGTCAAGCCCACCAACAGCGACGTCGGCTCTGAGGTGAGCGCCGAACTAAGCTGTGGGCCTTATCGTTTCATCTACCGCAAACGGTTTCACAAGAAGTGCGAGACCGAGCTGACGATCCAGGCGCCGCACCGCGAACAGCTCACCGGTGACGAAGCCCACGAAAGGGTCAAGGCGATGCTGGCCGAGACGGTGGACAGCGACCTGTGGCATGCCCAGCGGGTGCTGCAGTCCGCGTCGAGTGCGGCGGTGGATCTCTCAGGCTGTGACGCGCTGTCGCGCGCGCTCGACGTGGCGGCCGGCGACACCGGGGCGCTGTCCGGCAACGAGCCGCTGCTCATCGAACGCATCGACGCGGAATATGGCCGCTACTTCACCCCCACCGGGCGTCCCACGGGCGAATGGGCCGCGGCAATCACCCGGCTGGCCTGCGCCGAGGCCGCGGTCGCGGAGTGCGCGGCGGCGGTCGCCGAGGTCGACGAGCGGGTGTGTCGGCACGCCGTCCTAACGGAACAGGTGGCCGAGCTGTCCCAGCAGCGCATCGCCGCCGGCCCCCGGCTCGCCGCCGCTCAGGAGGCCGCGGAAAAGATCGACGAACTGACCGGCCAGGCACGCGAGGCCGAGCTGATCGCTGCCGCGGCGGCGGCCAACAGCGCCGCGGCGGCAACCGCCCATAATTCGCGGCTGCAACTACTCGCCGAAATCGACATGCGCACAGCGGCTGTCGCGGCCGCAGAGGTCCAGGCGCACGAAGCCGCCGAGGCGCGTTCGGCCGCTCACGTCGAGGCCGCGGCCGCCGATGTCGCTTCGCAGGAAGCGGCCGAGGCCCTTGCGGACCTGCAACGCCGCGCCGAATCCGCCCGGCGCACCGTCGCTCAGCTCGCCGACCGCGAGGAGGCCGACCGGTTGAGCGCCCGATTGGCCAAGATCGATGCCATCGAGCGGGACCGCGAACAGGTGTGTGCAGCACTCAGCCAGATCGCCATCACCGAGCAGCTGCTGCGACGGATCGAGACCGCCGCCGCCGCGGTCGATCGCATCGGCGACCAATTGGCGTTGACGTCCGCGGCGGTCGAGTTCACCGCTACCGCGGACATCGAACTCTCCATCGGCGATGAGCGAATCTCGTTGTCCGAGGGTGAAACCTGGTCCCTGACTACCACCGGGCCCACTGCGGTCCAGGTCGCCGGCGTCTTGACCGCGCACATCACTCCCGGTGCAACGACACTCGATGCCCAAGCGAAACACGCTGCGGCACAAGAGGAGCTGGCCGCAGCGCTAGCCGCCGGTCGGGTGGCTGACCTGGCTGTCGCTCGGTCCGCCGATCAGCATCGTCGGGACCTGCAGGGCAGCCGCGATCAGCTCAGCGCCACCCTGGCCGGCCTGTGCGGCGACGAAGAGATCGACCAACTGCGCTCGCGGCTCGCGCAGTTGGGGGCGGGGCAGCCCCCCGAAGGGGACCTCCCCGTGGCGGACATCGGCGCGGCGCGCGCCGAGCTCGGTGCGCTCGAGACGGCCCGCCTGGCCGTGACGGCCGAATGCGACGATCGTCTTCGGGACGCCACGGCCGCCGCCAGGCGGCTCACCGAGTTATCAACCCGCGCAACGGTTCTTGAGAACGCTTTGGAGACGCAACGCGGCGAGCTCAGCGCGACAGCCGACCGGCTGGCCCAGGAGCGGGCGTCGGCCGGCGATGACGATCTCGCGTCGTCGGCGAACACCGCCCTGCAAGCGGCACAGGCCGCTGAACGTCGTTACGCCGAGCTGGCCGACGGGCTGGCGGCGGCGAATCCGGACGGGGTGCACGCCGAATTAGAAGCTGCCACAAAGGAAACAGAGGCAATGCGTGAGCGCTACGAAGAGGCCGCCCGCGCGCTGCGCGAGATCACCATCGAGCTCTCGGTGATGGGCAGTGAGGGGCGCCAGGGCAAGCTCGACGCCGCGGAGATCGAACGTGAGCACGCCGCCAGCAAGCACATCCGGGTCGGCAGCCGGGCGCGGGCCGCGCGGCTGCTCCGCTCGGTCATGACGCGCCACCGCGACACCACCCGTCAGCGGTACGTCGAGCCCTACCGCGCGGAACTGCAACGGCTCGGCCGCCCGGTGTTCGGGCCCACGTTCGAGGTCGACATCGACAGCGACCTATGCATCCGCAGCCGCACGCTCAACGGCGTCACGGTGCCCTACGAATCCCTGTCGGGCGGGGCCAAGGAGCAGCTCGGCATCCTGGCGCGGCTGGCAGGCGCCGCCCTGGTCGCCAAGGAGGACGCCGTTCCGGTGGTCGTCGACGACGCGCTGGGGTTCACCGATCCCGACCGGCTGGCGAAGATGGGTGAGGTCTTCGACACCGTGGGCACTGATGGGCAGGTGATCGTGCTCACCTGCAGTCCCGACCGGTACGACGGCGTCAAGGGCGCGCACCGCATCGACCTCAGCGCCTAGCAGCCACCGCCCTGAGCTGCGTCGGACGGCGCCTGTGGACCGGCGCCGCGCTGGCCTCGGCGATCCGGGCAGAATGGGATGATGGCGGGCCGACAGCGATGACAATGAATGCGAAGCGGCGCCGGGTGCAGGACAAGCTGGCCGCATTACAAGGTGTGCGGCCTGTGCGCCGGCCGATCTCGCCGGGAAGCCGCGAAGAGTTCGATCTCTACTACGTGCGCGCCGGCCGAAAGTCCGCCCATCCGCTGGTCATCATCCCGGGAGGCCCCGGAGTGGCGTCCGTGCAGATGTACAAGGGGCTGCGGCGCCGCGCGGCCGCGGCCGGCCTGGACGTCATCATGATCGAACACCGCGGAGTGGGCATGTCGCGCCACGACGACTCCGGCGCGGATCTTCCTCCCGAAGCAATCACCGTGAACCAGGTCGTCGACGACATCGCCGCCGTGCTCGACGACGCGCACGTCGACGCGGCCGTCATCTATGGCGCGTCGTACGGCACCTACATCGCCTCCGGGTTCGGTGTGCGCCATCCCGGCCGGGTGCGGGCGATGATCCTCGATTCGCCGCTGCTGTCGCGGCACGACATTGTGATCGTGCGCCGCGCGATCCGTCGGCTGTTGCTCAGGGGCGATAGCCCCGAAACCGCCACGCTGGCACCCAAAATGCGCAAACTCGTCGACGCGGGGGTGATGACGGCGGCCGCCACCCAGGTTGTCGCGACGATCTACGGTTACGGCGGCGCCGGCCTGCTCGAACGGCAACTCGACCTGTTGCTGGATGGTCGAAAGCTGTTGTGGTGGGCGCTGTCCCGGTTCACCACCCTGAGCAACCTGCCGTATCGATACGAGGAAGACCTGGTGAGTCGCATCGCGTTTCGAGAACTGGACTACGCCGCCGAACCCGACGGACTGCCGCTCGACCCCGCCGTGGCGGAACGCGAGGCGCGCACGCAGACGGCAACTTTCGAGGACGAACCCTACGACTTGGCGGCCGAGATGCCGTATTTCGGCTGGCCTACCGCGGTGGTTTCCGGCGGCCGCGACCTCATCACACCGCCGGCGGTCGCCGTGCGCGTCGCCTCTCTGGTGCCCAACGCGGTGCTCCTGACGCTGCCCACCATGGCGCACAGCGCGCTGGACTTTCGCGAACCCGCCGCGGTCGCCATCGCGCGAGCGGTGTGGCGCGGGGAGCTCGATGGTCTCGCCGCGAAAGCGCCTGCGCTCGACGCGCTTCCGGCGCGCCCCGAGCTGCGCCTGCTGTGGAAAGTGATCGCGGTAGCCGCCGCCGTGGAGGGCGCCCTGCCGATTCCGGCGAGGTTGCGCCGGATCAGCCGCGCATGAACCCGATGGCGGTGTAGCGCAGGTCGCCGAGACCGGCCGCGCCGAAATTGGCGAGCGTGCTGCGGACCGCGATGTCGCCCGGAGATTGCGTCAGCGGCAGGCTGAATCCCTCTGCCCAGATGAGTTTGTCGAGATCGTTGGCCAACGCCCGCGCCTTGCCGGGATCGAGTTCTTCCAGGGTCCGCTCGATCGCCGCGTCAATCTGCGGGCTGCCGATCTTGCCGAAATTGCTCTCCCCGCCCGATAGATAGATCTGGGTCAGTGCCGACAGCGGGAACGCGTCGCCGAGCCAACCGAATTGGGCAATGTCAAAATCCCCGACGTTGATGTAGTTGGTGAAGAAACCGCTGCCGGCCCTGGCCACGAGTTCGAGTTTGACGCCGATCTGCGCGAGACTGTGTTGGGCGATCTGGGCGAACTGCCGGCTACCCTGAGCGTCATAGAACAGATCGCGGACCACCAGCTGGCGACCATCCTTCTCGCGGAACTGGCCGTTCAGCTTCCAGCCCAAGGCGTCGAGCTCTCGTTTGGCCGCCTCCGGGTCATAGGGGACGACCGCGCTGTTGTCCTCATAACCCTTCTGACCCGCGACATAGATGTGGTTGCCCAATGCCACCGGATCAGTGGTGAGACCGTATTGGACGACCTTGGCGATGGTTCGCCGGTCGATGCCCTTGGAGACCGCCAGGCGTAGCGCCTTGTCGGCCAGGATCGACCCCGGCGCACCGTTGAACGTGAAGTGGGACCACGCGGGGGCCGGGGCGCGCCGGATCGAGACTCCCTTGGTGCGCTGCGCGATGGTCAGTTGGTCGACCGTACCGACGCCCGACGCGTCGATGGTGTTGTTCTGCAGCGCCGGCAGCCGCGCGGCGTCGTCCAGCACCAGGTAGGTGATGTTGTCCAGGCGCGGTCGGGCACCCCACCATTTCGGGTTGCGGGACAGCACGATCCGCTGCGTTGTCCGGTCCAGCGACGTGACGATGAAGGGACCGGCCGACGGGCCGGGCCCGTCGAGTTGACCCTTGTTGAACGCCTCCGGCGTGGTCGTCATGCTCCTGGGCAGCAGCATGCCGTTGCCGGCGAACATGCCGCGCCACTCGGCGTACGGCTTGGCGAACGTCACGACCGCCTGCCGGTCGTCGACACCTCGGGTGACCGACGCGACACGGTCGGCGCCGCTGGGGCCGGCGATCTCGAACGTCTTGTCGGCGCCGCTCAAAGCGTGGATTTGGCTGGCGATGTCTTCCCACGTGATCGGTGTGCCGTCGGACCACACTGCCCGGGGGTTGATCGTGTAGGTCACCACCTGCGGTGCCGTCCCGGTGAGTTCGACGTTGCTGAAGTAGTCGGTGTCGACCGTGGTCGAGCCGTCCGCACCGATGATGAACGCCCGCGGCAAGGTGGCCTTCATCATGGCGGCGACTTCGGCCGAATTGCCGTCGATGTTCAGGATATTGAAGTTTGGGGGGAAATCGGTGAGCGCGAGACGCAGGCTGCCGCCGTCTTGCAGAGTGGCGGGGTCCTGCGGGTTGATGTCACTGGTCGTGCCGATCTCGGCGCTATGGCCGGTCTCCGGCATCAGGCCGATGGCCGGTGCGCATCCGGACGCCACGAGCGCCATCACGAGAAGTTCCGCCGCGACCCGCCTAGACACGTTTGCCCGGATCCGGTTGTGGCACGGCGCCCAGCAGCCGCCTGGTGTAATCGTGTTGCGGGTTGCCGAACACCTGCTGGCTGTCGCCCTGCTCCACGATGGTGCCGGCATACATGACCACCACCCGGTGAGCGAGGTGTTTGACCACCGAAAGGTCATGGGACACGAAGAGATACGACAGGCCGAATCGCTCCTGCAGGTCGAGCAGCAGGTTGATGATGCCGGCCTGGATGGAAACGTCCAGGGCGGAGACCGGTTCGTCGAGCGCCAGGATCTTCGGCTGCAATGCCAGCGCTCGCCCGATGCCGATGCGCTGCTTCTGCCCGCCGGAGAATTCGGCCGGGTAGCGGGTGGCGTCGGCCCGGCGCAACCCGACGATGTCGAGCAACTCGGCGACGCGCGCGTTGGTCTCATTCTTACCGAAGCCGTTGGCCAGCAACGGTTCGGCGAGTAGGTCGAACACGGGCAGTCGTGGGTCCAGGGACGCCACCGGATCTTGGAACACCACCTGAATGTCGCGCCGCAGCGATCGCCGGTGGGCCGCGCTCAGGGCCGCGACATCGGTACCGAGCACTTCGATCGAGCCCGATTGCGGTGCAACGAGTTCCAGGATTTCGTGCACGGTCGTCGACTTGCCCGAGCCGGACTCTCCGACGATGCCCAGGGTGCGGCCCTGCCGCAGCTCGAAACTGACGCCGTCGACCGCGCGGACCTCACCGACGTTGCGGCGCAACAGAATGCCCTTTGTCAACGAGAAGGTTTTGACCAGGTCGCGCACGCGCACGACGGGCGGTGAGTCGCCGGATGCCGCCGTATGAGATTCGGTCTTGACCCGATAGATGTCCGCGGCGGGGCGTCCGTTGACCTGGTCGGTGCGGATGCAGGCCGCGCTGTGATCGACGCCGACCGGGAGCAACTCCGGTTCGTCTGCGCGGCATTCGTCGATGACCAGGGGGCAGCGCGGCGCGAAGGGGCAGCCCGGCTCCAATCCCACCAGCGAGGGCGGTGCTCCCGGTATCGGCACCAGCCGGGTGCCCTGCGCGGCGTCCAGCCGCGGAACCGAGCCCAACAGCCCGACGGTGTAGGGCATCTGCCGATCGCGGTAAAGGTCGTAGACTCCGGCGGATTCGACGACCCGTCCCGCGTACATCACCAGCGCCCGGTCGGCGAACTCGGCGACCACGCCCAGGTCGTGGGTGATGATCAGCACGCCGGCGTTGGTGATATCGCGCGCCGTCTTGAGCACCTCGAGGATCTGCGCCTGCACGGTGACGTCGAGGGCGGTGGTGGGTTCGTCGCAGATCAACAGATCCGGGTCGTTGGCGATCGCGATCGCGATGACCACCCGCTGGCGTTCGCCACCGGAGAGCTCATGCGGAAACGCGCGAGCGCGCCGTTGCGGCTGCGCGATGCCGACCAGCTCGAGCAGTTCCACCGCGCGCCGACGGGCGGCTTTCTTGCCCACACGCGGCTGGTGGATTTCGATCGCCTCGGCGATCTGGTCGCCGACGGTGTAGACGGGCGTCAGCGCCGACATCGGATCCTGGAAAACCATGCCGACCGCCTTGCCGCGGAACCGCGACATCGCGTCGTCGCCGAGGCCCAACAACTCGGTCTCGTGCAACCGCACCGAGCCGCGGACCCGCGCGTACTCAGGCAACAGGCCGACCACCGCCATCGCCGAAACCGATTTGCCCGAGCCCGATTCGCCGACCATGGCCACGACTTCGCCCGGGGCGATGCTGTAGCTGATGCCGCGCACCGCGGTCACCGGTTGGCCGTCCGTCGGGAAGGTGACGGCCAGGTCGCTCACTTCCAGGAGCGCACTCACCGGGCGCCACCTCGCAACATGCCGCTGCCCGGGTCGAGCGCGTCGCGCAGACCATCGCCGGTGACGTTTGCGCACACCAGGATCAGCACCAGCACTCCCGCCGGAAACAAGAACACCCACGGGAAGGTGGTCGCGGACTGGGTGCCATTGGCGATCAACGTGCCCAGCGACACGTCCGGCGGCTGAATGCCGAAACCGAGAAAGCTCAGCCCGGTTTCGGCCAGGATGGCCGAGGCGACGTTGAGGGCGGCGTCGATGATCAGGATGGAAGCCACATTGGGCACCACATGCCTGAGAATGATCCGACGGCTGGATACACCCATGTACCTTGCGGCCATGATGAATTCGCGTTCACGCAGACTCATGGTCATGCCGCGCACCATGCGCGAACTGATCATCCAGCCGAATCCAGCGAGCAGCAATACGAGCATCAGGATGTTGGCCGAGCTCTTCGTTCGCGGCGTGACGATGGCGATGAGGATGAAGCTGGGCACCACCAGCAGCAGGTCGACCAACCACATCAGCGCCCGGTCCCGCCAGCCACCGAAATAGCCCGCGATCGAGCCGACGGTGGCCGCGATGCCGGTGGAGATGACCGCCACGCAGACACCGATCAGCATCGACTTCTGCATGCCCCGCAAAATCTGCGCCAACAGGTCCTGCCCCAGCGCGTTGGTGCCCAACCAGTGCCGGGCGTTCGGCGGCTGCAACAGCGCGTCGAAATCGAGATCGTCGTAGGAATACGACAGCACGCCCGGCAGCGTGTAGCAGCCGACGAACAGCAGCACCAGCAACGCCAGCGACGCGACGGCCATTCGGTTGCGCACGAACCTGCGCAGTACCAGGGTGCGGCGCGAGGTGAAGTCCGACACCTTCGGGGCCGGAAGACCCTGAGCGCCATCCACTTTGGGTTCGGACGTCATGACACCCGCACTCTCGGATCAAGAGCTGCGTAGAAGACATCCGAGAGTAGGCCGGCCAGCAGCACCACCGTGCCGGAGAACAGCGTGATAGCGGCGATGATGTAGGTGTCCTGTGTCGCGATGCCCTGCACCAGCCATTCGCCCATGCCATGCCAGCCGAAGATCTTCTCCACGAATACCGCGCCGGTGACCAGCCCGGCCACCCCGTAGGCGAACAGGGTGGCCAACGGTATCAGCGCCGTGCGCAGCCCGTGTTTTACCAGCGCGCGCCGGCGGGTGAGTCCTTTGGCGCGCGCGGTGCGAATGAAATCCTGGCCCAGGACGTCGAGCATCGCGTTGCGCTGATAACGGCTGTACCCGGCGGCGGCGGCCAATGCCAGGGTGAGCGTGGGCAGAATCAGGTGCCGCAACCGGTCCACCAACTGGTGCCCCACGCCGCCGCTCACACCCGGCGACGTTTCCCCGGTGTAGTCGAAAAGGTGCATGCCTGAAGCCCAGTTCACCCGCAGCGCGCCGAGGATCAGCAGGCTGGCGATGACGAACGTCGGGGTGCTGAGGACCAGCAGCGCCACCATGGTGACGACGCGGTCACTGAGCCGATATTGCCGGATGGCGCCCCACGCACCGGCCGCGATGCCCAGGACCGTGCCCACCAGCGACCCAATGACCAGGAGCCGCAAGGTGACTCCGACGCGGCGCCAGAGTGTGGCACCGACGGGCTGGCCGGTGATGGTCTTTCCGAAGTCACCGCGAACGGCGTGCGCGGCCCACTGCGCGTAGCGGATCGGTATCGGCTTGTCCAAATTGAGCGCGTGAGCCTTGGCGTCGATCACGGACTGCGGCGGCCGCGGACTGCGCTGCAACAGGCTGTCCAGTGGCCGGAAGGCCACCGACGTCAGGCAAAACGTCAGAAACGATGCCAGCGCCAGCAACACGACGTAGTTGAGCAAGCGGCGCGCCAAGAAGCGAATCATCCCCGACCGCACCGCCCGTCTCGCATTGGGACAGGTTAACGAGCCCAGCCCGTACCGGCCCGCTTCGGCGGCCGGATCCTTGTGATCCGGCTGATTTTCATGCGTCAATAATCGATGGGCTGTTGTTAACATCCACCGCGGCACCCATACGCAGCGAATGCCGTGCTGCGACGTTCCCGAGGAGGCGTGCGTGACGGTTACCGAGGATTATCTGGCCAACAACGCCCAATATGCGAGCACCTTCCAGGGGCCACTGCCGATGCCGCCGGGCAAACACGTCGCGGTCGTCGCGTGCATGGACGCCCGGCTCGACGTCTACCGCCTCCTCGGTCTCAACGAGGGCGACGCGCACGTCATCCGCAACGCCGGCGGGGTCGTCACCGACGACGTGATCCGCTCGCTGGCCATCAGTCAGCGGTTGCTGGGCACTCGGGAGATCATCCTGATCCACCACACCGACTGCGGGATGCTCACCTTCACCGACGACGACTTCAAGCGCGCCATTCAGGAGGAGGCCGGCTTCAAGCCGGCGTGGGCGTCCGAAGCCTTCCCCGACGTCGCCGACGACGTCCGGCAATCGTTGCGCCGCATCGAGGCAAGCCCGTTCGTGACCAAGCACGTATCCGCGCGCGGATTCGTCTTCGACGTCGCCACCGGGAAGCTCGAGGAAATCAAGGTCTAGCGTTCAGCCGACCTTGTAGGTGGCGAGTGCCTTCGCGACGAGTCTGCCCTGCGCGTCGACGAGCTCGGCCTCGCAATTGACCAGCGACCGGCCGCGCCGCAGCACGCGCCCGACACCGATCACGTCGGTGGCCCGGGCCGGAGCCATGAAGTCCAATGCCATCGAGACGGTTACGCCCCGCAGTTCCGGGGGCGCCTCCCCGCCGCACCACGCCGCCGCCATGACGGTCACATCGGCGAGTGTGGCGATAGCGCCCCCATGGACCATGTCACCGAGAGTCACATTGGACGGATCCCACGGCAGCCGCAGCCTGACCTCATGGTCGTCAAGCTGGTCGGCAACGATTCCCAGCTTCGCGACGAACGCCGATTGGGGGAGGAACTGCGCGATGACGTCGCGGCCGCTTGCTGGTGGGCCGGCGGGTGCAGAGTCGGAAGTCATCCGTTCATGCTTCCCCACTTGACACCGTCGGGACGAGCTGATCCTATAGATGGTAAAGCTGCTAAATATGACCGACTCTACCAGGTTTACCGAGGAAGCTATGACCAGCGATCTGAAGGCGGGTCCCGCCGCCGGCCAATACGAGCTGAGCCATCTGCGCTCGCTGGAGGCCGAAGCAATCCACATCCTCCGGGAGGTGGCCGCCGAGTTCGAGCGGCCCGTGCTGCTGTTCTCGGGTGGTAAGGACTCCATCGTCATGCTGCACCTGGCGCTGCGGGCCTTCCGGCCCGGGCGGTTGCCCTTCCCGGTGATGCACGTCGACACCGGCCACAACTTCGACGAAGTCATCGCCACCCGCGATGAGCTGGTCGCCGAGCACGGGGTGCGCCTAGTGGTTGCCTCGGTCCAGGAGGACATCGACGCCGGACGGGTCGTCGAGCCGCGGCAGGGGCGCAACTCGATCCAGACCGTGACGCTGCTTCGCGCCATCCGGGAGAACAAGTTCGACGCAGCCTTCGGTGGAGCGCGCCGCGACGAGGAGAAGGCACGCGCCAAGGAGCGGGTGTTCAGCTTCCGCGACGAGTTCGGCCAGTGGGACCCGAAGGCGCAGCGGCCGGAGCTGTGGAATCTGTACAACGGCCGGCACCACAAGGGCGAGCACATCCGGGCCTTTCCACTGTCCAACTGGACCGAGTTCGACATCTGGTCCTACATCGGCGCGGAGAACATCGCGCTGCCCTCGATCTATTACGCCCATCGGCGCAAGGTGTTTCGCCGCGACGGCATGCTGTTGGCGGTCGACCGGCACATGCAGCCGCGCGACGACGAGCCGGTGTTCGAGGCTACGGTGCGTTTCCGCACCGTCGGGGACGTCACCTGCACCGGATGCGTGGAATCGGAGGCCGTGACGGTGGAGGAGGTCATCGCCGAGACCGCGGTGTCCCGGCTGACCGAACGGGGGGCGACCAGGGCCGACGACCGAATCTCGGAAGCAGGGATGGAAGACCGCAAACGGCAGGGGTATTTCTGATGGCCACACCCACCACGCTGCTTCGCCTCGCAACCGCGGGTTCCGTCGACGACGGCAAGTCCACGCTGATCGGGCGCCTGCTCTACGACTCCAAGGCCGTCATGGAGGACCAGTGGGCGGCGGTGGAGCAGACGTCCAAAGATCGCGGCCACGACTACACCGACCTGGCCCTGGTGACCGACGGCCTGCGTGCCGAACGCGAGCAGGGCATCACGATCGACGTCGCGTACCGATATTTCGCCACTCCCAAGCGGAAATTCATCATCGCCGACACCCCGGGCCATATCCAGTACACCCGCAACATGGTGACCGGCGCATCGACCGCCCAACTGGTGATCGTGCTCGTCGATGCCAGGCACGGCCTGCTGGAGCAGTCCCGCCGGCACGCCTTTCTGGCCTCGCTGCTGGGCATCCGGCACATCGTGCTCGCCGTCAACAAGATGGACCTGATCGGTTGGGACAGAGACAAATTCGAGGCCATTCGGGACGAATTCCACGCCTTCGCCGCGCGCTTGGATGTGCACGACGTGGCCACCATCCCGATTTCCGCGCTGCACGGCGACAACGTGGTGACCAAGTCGGACCAGACGCCCTGGTACGAGGGCCCGGCGCTGCTGTCGCACCTGGAGGAGGTCTACATCGCCGGCGACCGCAACCTGGTGGACGTGCGGTTCCCGGTCCAGTACGTCATCCGACCGCACACCCGCGAGCATCAAGACCACCGCAGCTACGCCGGCACCGTGGCCAGCGGGGTCATGCGCCCGGGAGACGAAGTCGTTGTCTTGCCGATCGGCAAGACCACCCGGATCACCGCGATCGACGGGCCGAACGGTCCAGTGGAAGAAGCGTTTCCGCCGATGGCCGTGTCGGTCAGCCTGGCCGACGAGATCGACATCTCGCGGGGTGATCTCATCGCCCGTGCCAACAACCATCCCCGGGTCGCACAGGAATTCGACGCGACCGTGTGCTGGATGGCCGACGACGCGGCGCTGGAGCCCGGCCGCGACTACGTCATCAAGCACACCACCCGCACCACGCGCGCGAGGGTGATCGGTCTGGACTACCGGCTCGATGTGAATACCCTGCATCGCGATAAGACCGCAACGGCGTTGCAGCTCAACGAACTTGGCCGTATCTCACTACGCACCCAAGTGCCGCTGCTGCTCGACGAGTACACCCGCAACGCCAGCACCGGCTCGTTCATCCTCATCGACCCGCAAACCAACGGCACCGTGGCGGCGGGCATGGTGCTGCGTGACGTCTCGGTGCAGACGGCAAGCCCGAACACCGTGCGGCACAAGTCCTCCGCTCTTGCGGAGGAGCGGCCGCGGGGCAAGACGGTGTGGTTCACCGGCCTATCCGGTTCCGGCAAGTCGTCGGTGGCCATGCTGGTCGAGCAGATCCTGCTCGAAAGAGGCACCGCCGCTTATGTTCTCGACGGTGATAACCTGCGGCACGGTTTGAACGCCGACTTGGGCTTCAGCATGGCCGACCGCGCGGAGAACCTGCGCCGGCTGGCGCATGTGGCGGCATTGCTCGCCGACTGCGGCAATGTCGTGCTGGTACCGGCGATCAGCCCGCTGACCGAGCAACGCGAGATGGCTCGGAAAGTGCACGCCGCAGCGGGGTTCGACTTCGTCGAGGTGTTCTGTGACACTCCGATCGAAGAATGCGAGCAGCGTGATCCGAAAGGGCTGTACGCCAAGGCCCGCGCCGGCGAGATCGCACAGTTCACCGGCATCGACAGCCCGTATCAACCGCCGGCCAGCCCCGACCTGCGGCTGACACCGGACCGCACCGTCGAGGAGCAGGCGCAGAGCATCGTCGATCTGCTCGAATCGCGGGCGTAGCGCACCCGACCCCGCCCGGCTGGATTTGATTGCCCGGCTCCTTCTCGGTCCGCGGCGCGGACCGCATCGTCGCCGGGCTGGATTTGATTGCCCGGCTCCTTCTCGGTCCGCGGCGCGGACCGCATCGTCGCCGGGCTGCGTCGAAATATCCACACCGAGTGGCACAATCCTGAGAGTGCGCATGTCGGCGAAGGCGGAGTACGCGGTACGGGCCATGGTCCAGCTCGCCACGGTCCCCAATGGGACGTTGGCGAAAACCGACGACCTGGCCCAATCGCAGGGCATACCGCCGCAGTTCCTCGTCGACATCCTGACCAACCTGCGCACCGACCGCCTGGTGAGAAGCCATCGGGGCCGCGAAGGTGGCTACGAACTGGCCCGTCCGGGAAACGAGATCAGCATCGCCGACGTGTTGCGTTGTATCGACGGACCGCTGGCCAGTGTGCGCGACATCGGCCTGGGGGACCTGCCCTACTCGGGGCCCACCGCGGCGCTCACGGACGTCTGGCGGGCGCTGCGCGCCAGCATGCGGTCGGTGCTGGAGGAAACAACCCTGGCCGACGTCGCCGCCAACGCCCTGCCCAGGCATGTCGCGCAGTTCGCCGACGACTACCGGACACAGGAAAGCGTGCGGCACGGCACGCCGCGCGCCGGCGAGTAGGCGGTACCGCCCGCGCCGGATTCAGCCCCCGACCCGTAGGGGCGGGTGAGGATCTCCATGGCGTGTCCGGAAGGGTCGCGGAAGTACACCCCGCGCCCGCCGTCGTTGTGGTTGATCTCGCCGGGCCGTTGGGCGCCCGGGTCCGCCCAGTGCTGCAGGCCGCGTGAGGAGATCTTGCCGTAGATGGCGTCGAAATCCTCCTCGGACACCAGGAACGCGTAGTGCTGTCGCGGGATCTCCGCGCCTTCGGCAACGTCTGCATAATCCAGATTGGCACCGTGCTCCAGTTGGACAACCATGAAGTGGCCGAACGGCTTTGGGCTGGGCAGGCCGAACAACTCGGCGAGGAACTCGGCTGACTCGCGTTTGTCCCGGGAGGCGACGATGGTGTGGTTGAAACTGATGGCCATGGCCTTCTCCTACTTCGGTGCCGTGAGCTCTAGGGCGATGTTGTCGGGGTCGCGGAACTGAAGGATGTAGGACGGCCCGATGTCTTTCACCGGCTCGTGGGCGACGCTGAGCTCATCGAGATGCGCTGCTGCGGAGTCTAATTCGTCCTTGCTGGCGACCCGGAACGCGATGTGGTCGAGCCCGGCGCGATCCTCGTGAAAGCGATCGGTGGCAACCGGCCGCAGTCCGAGCAGCGTGCCGCCGAGGTCGTAGATCACGCCGCCGAACAGGAAGCTCAACTGCTTGCGGGTGGTTTCGTCGGCGTTATCGGGCACCTCCAGCAGAACCGGCCAACCGAATACGCTCTCGTAAAACTGCCGGGATCGCTCGATATCGGTGACGGTGAGGCGGACGTGCGCGATCGAGGTGCTGGTGAAACCCATCTGCTCCATGCTGCCACTTGCGCGCCCGGATGTTGACTCCCATGCCAGAATCGCCGTCGTGCGGATTGCGATGACGCTGCCGGTGATGGAGCCGGACTTGGATGCGCGAGTTCTGGAGAACTGGGCGCGCGCCATTGACGACGGGCCGTTCTCGTCGCTGTGCTGGGGCGAGCGCATCGCGTTCGAGAACCCGGACAACCTGACCCTGCTGGGCGCGCTGGCCGCCTGGACCACGCGGGTGCGGCTGCTGACCACCGTGATCGTCCCGCAGCTGCACGACCCGGTGATGCTGGCCAAGGCACTGGCGACGGGGGACATGCTCTGTGGCGGGCGGCTCAGCGTGGGCATCGGGGTGGGTGGCAGGCACGAGGACTACCACGCCGTCGGCGCCGACCCGGCGACGCAGACCATGCGCAACATGGCCGAACGCGTGGCCGTGATGAAGCGGGTCTGGGCCGGCGAAAAGCTCACCGATTCAGTCCTGCCGGTTGGGCCGGCGCCGGTGCAGCCCGGCGGTCCGCCGCTGTTGGTGGGCAGCATCGGCCCGAAGACCGTCCGCAGCGCCGCTGCCTGGGCCGCCGGACTGGCCGGGACCACCCTGGATCTGGACGTCGCTAAGCAGAACGAGTTATTCGACGTCGCGCGCGACGCGTGGGCGCAGGCCGGCAGGGGCAAACCCCACCTGATGACGTCGTTCTGGTTCGCGTTCGGGTCTCAAGAGCAGTCCCGAGCCCAGGTGCACCGTCATCTGCGGCGCTACATGAACTGGATACCGGCGGAATACGTCGACGCCATGGCGCCGACGACCGGGTGGGCCGGCACCGAGGACGATCTCCTGGCGGTACTGCGCAAATTCGAGGCCATCGGCACCGACGAGGTACAGCTCATCCCGACGAGTGCGGACGTCGACCAGCTGCGCCGCGCGGCGGACGTGGCGGCCCGGGTCTAGGTCAATGGTGGCGACCCGCCGCGCCCGGCTGCGCCGTGCTTGCGATCGCCACTAGGTCAATTGTGGCGACCCGCCGCGCCCGGCTGCGCCGTGCTTGCGATCGCCACTAGGTCAATTGTGGCGACCCGCCGCGCCCGGCTGCGCCGTGCTTGCGATCGCCACTAGGTCAATTGTGGCGACCCGCCGCGCCCGGCTGCGCCGTGCTTGCGATCGCCACTAGGCCGACGCGCGCTCGTCGCCGGCGGCCGGCTGCTGGGGAGGCTGACCCTTGCGCAGCGTCGCCAACAACTCGCGGTACGGGCCGACGAGGTAGACGGTGTCGCCGCCGCGGAGCCAGGCGTCGCGCCGCGGGTGGAGCTCGACGGGCGCGTCCTCTCGGGTGATCGCGATGACGCGGGTTTGGGTGGACAGTTCGAACATCTTGAGCCCATCGAGTTCGCTGCCGCGCGCCACATGCATTCCGCCGATCATGAAGGAGCGCTGCCCGACGGAAAAGGTGCCCAGCACCTGCAGCCCCATCGCGGCGCCGATGAACCAAGGCGCGGCCAGTTCGACGGTGGACCGGACGTTCTCGAACCCGAACCGCTGCGCCACGGCGTCCCCCAGCACCCGGTCGTAGACGCGCAGCACCAGCGGAACGTCGGGCCGGATGACTCCGGGCATCACCCGGGGGCCCAGCATCTGTCGCAGCACGATCCCGGTCTCGATATTCACCATGTCGTCCTGCGTCAGCACGGCCACCGCGCGGGCGTGATCGACGCGGGCAGCCTCCAGCGTCTGGCGCAGTGTGGCGTCCCCGAAGATCACCGGCACGTCCTGCTCGGCCGCCGTCGACAGGTAGCGGTTGTTCTCGTCCCGCTCGACGACCACGACGTCGTATCCGGCTGACCTCAGGTCGGCGACGACGCGGCTACCGAACGAACCGAGCCCGACGACGATGACGTGATTGCGCAGGTGGCGCGCGTGGCGGCGCCCGACCGAGTGGGCGAAGCGCCGCGATAACAGCAGGTCGGCTATGAAAGCGACGAGGAGCGCAGTCGTTGTCACGCCGGCGAACATCAACATGATGCTGAACAGCCGCAGCCAGGTGGGCTGCTGCAGGAAGCTGAAGTCGCCGTAACCCACAGTCGCGATCGTTTCGGTGCTGAAATACAGGGCGTCCAGCCACGTCATCCTCGGATGTGGCTGGTAAGAGAAGCGCAGGACCACCGTCGATCCGATCAGCAAGCACGCGGCGGCCAGCAACGCCCGCGGGAACATGGGGTTGACGTCGTCACGCAGGGCGCGCGCGCCGTCGAGCGTTCGCCGCAGCCGGGTCAGGCGGGAGCGCGTCACGGTCGGCCGCGGGACCTTGATGCCGCGGGCGGCCAATTCGTCGGCGGTGCCGATCATTGCGGTCCAATCACCGGCGTGGACCGACAGGTCGCGGCCCGGACACGACACCACCTCTCCCGGAGTGGCGCAGCTCTCGCCGTGAATCACCGCCACCGGTGCCAGATCGCCGTAGATCTCGCGCAACGTCGCGTCACGTGGCGCCTCGGAGCCGGAGACGACGAATTCGATGCCCGCCGCCTCGAACGGGTGCACGGTGTGCGCCAGACATGCCTCGACGACCGAGGGCGCCGCAAGGTCGGCGACGTCCAGAATCGCGCCGGGGCGTTTGTCGGCGGCCATCGCCGCCCGCAGCACGTCATTGCCCAACCGTGTCACCACGCGAACACGGGGGTTGGCTTTCCTTGCCAGCAAAGCGATTTCGAGGTTTGTTGCGTCGTCATCCCCGACGCAAATCACGGCGCGAGCGCGGGCGACTTCGGCGGTGTCGAGGTCGCCCGCGGCTCTGAGCTTGACGATGTGCACACCGGCGTTGTTGAGCTCTTCGACGATCGTGGTCGCCAGCGCGTCGTCACCGCTGACGATGATGTGGCCGCGCATGGTTACCCGCGCTTCGGGTCGTCGGGCATGACCCCGCCTCTGCTGACGTTGGAGTTTTGTTCCTATGACTATCGGGCACCGTACCCATTCATGCCAGCGCAACACCGGACGCGGGGAGAGACAAGGTGAATTGCCAGCGCGCCGCGCGCGAGATTCGATAGCGGTATGACGCAGCCGGAACTGACAGGGCCGCTCGCCGTCTTGACCAGGCTCATCTCGGAGCGCATCGCCGCGGCCGATTTCGCCGGAGCGTTGCCACTCATGAACGAGCTGGTCGCAGTCTGCCGCCCGATCTTGGGGGAGCGGCACCCCAACTTCTTGGACATGAAGCTCGCACTGGTGCACCTGCAGCTCCAGATGGGGGACCAGGCCGGCGCCTACGCGGTTCTCGAGCAGCTGGTTCCCGAACTGGAGGGGGTGCTCGGTCGGGATCACATCACCACGTTGACGGCGCGGCACATGTTCGCGGACCGGCCGCAGCCAAACGTGCGGGCCGCGCTGGGCGAATGGTCGCAGCTGCGCGCCGACGAAGAACGGGTGTTGGGCGCCGAGCACCCCACCGCGTTGACGTCCAGGGACCGGGTGGCGCACAAACGCAAGGAGCTCGGGGACTACGCGGGCGCCATCGCCGAGGGTGAGCGGGTCCTTGCCGCCCGGTGCCGGGTGCTCGGCGACCACCACGAAGACACCCTGGGTATGCGGATGTCGCTGGCGCAATGGCGTGGCGAGTCGGTCGATGCCGCCGGCGCCCTGGCCGAACTCGAGGCGCTGGTCGAGGTGATGCGCGAGAAGCTCGGTCCCGACCACCGCCACACACTGATCGCGCGGCACACCATCGCGCTGTGGGAGTCAGAACCGGAGGACTGCCGGGATAAGGTTGCCACCTGGCAGGCCCTGGTCGACGACGAAGCCCGGGTCTTCGGTGACCACGATGCCGTCACCGTCGCCGCCCGGGAGGAACTGACGAAATGGCGCGACCGTGTCGAGGACTACCGGGGCCGGCTCCGCGCGGAGTCTGACCGCAGGGTCATGCCCGAGATGCGTGCCCGGGTCGAAGGGGCCACCAAGCGGCGACTGCGCGCCAAACGCCAAGCGAACCAGCATTTTTCGGATGAGGAATACCTGCGGTGCTGGCTTGCCGAGCGCGGGGCCCAATTCCCTGTCTGGGCAGCCCATTACGGCGGCGGCGCCGTGTGGGACTTCTCCCCGGAGTCCCTTGACGCGTTGGAGGAGCTCGTCATTGAGAAGGCCTCGGCACCCGAGCAGCTCCTCGACGATGAACGGAATGCGCCGTTCGTCGATGGCGCCGTGTGGTATCTCGGGGAAGTGCTGCGCCGCGGGCGGTCCCTCCCGTGGGAATACACCCGCGGCGATAAGGCGGATCCCACTGTCGGGCACGTGGACGTGTTCGAAGTCCTCACCGGCGTGCTGAACTCTGTCGCCCGTGGCGCCCTGCGCCGCGCGTACGACCGCCTCACGGCATCCCAGTAGCAGCAGGCTCCCGGTAGTGATACTGGGTTGGTGCCCTCCATCGAATGCGTCGCGTCCCGCGAGATCTATCGGAGCCAATGGATGGTGCTTCGCGAAGACGAGATCCGTCGTCCGGATGGCAGCCCCGGCATTTACGGCGTGGTGGACAAACCGGACTATGCGCTGGTGATGCCGTTCGACGGGCACCACTTCCGGCTCGTCGAGCAGTTCCGGTACCCGCTCGGGGCGCGGCGGTGGGAATTTCCGCAAGGGACCGCACCCGGATTGGCGGGCACCGATCCCTCCGAGTTGGCCGAGCGTGAGCTGCGCGAGGAAACAGGATTGAGCGCGTCGTCGTTCGAGGTGCTCGGCCAGCTCGATGTCGCTCCCGGCATGAGCAGCCAGCGCGGATGGGTGTTCTTGGCCACCGGGATCGCTGAGGGCGAGCCGGATCTCGAGCACGAGGAACAGGACCTGCGCAGTGCATGGTTCGATCGCGAGGACGTCGAGCAGATGATCCGGTCGGGAGTGATCGTCGACGCGCAGTCGGTGGCCGCCTACACCTTGTTCCTGCTGCGGCGCCCATGAACAGTGCGGGGACCCGTCGGGTCCCCGCACTGTGATCGTCGGTGTCAGCTCGAGGTGACGTACTGCGGGCAGTAGGCGGAAGCGGCGTCGACGGCGAACGTCTTGGAGCCCTTGGCGCTCAGACCGGTCGACTGGGCCACCGCGTTGATGACCTCCTTGCTCGAGTGGCCCTGGTTGAGCGCGTTGCAGACGGCGTGTGCGTCCTTGACGGCGACCGAAGCGCTCGGCGGGGTGATGCCATCCGACGCCAGCTGGGCGAGGAACGCGTCGTCGACCGAGCTCGCGCCTGCGGTCCCGGCGAGGCCGAGCGCGGCCAGGCCCAGAGCGGCGGTGCCGACGACGGAGGCGGTGAAACGGCGAGGGAACATGGGGATCTCCTTGTGTGCTGATGTGGGTTTTCTGGTGGACGCTGCGTGCGTTGATCACAGAATCAGCACGGGGCCTTAACGGCTTCTCAACGAATTCTTGGCGGGCTATCAGGGGAGCGTCGTCGAACCCCCACCATGGACCTGATGTTTAGGCGGTTGTGGTTCGGCGGCGCGGTGGCGCTGGGCGCCATCGTGATCGCGGTCCCTGCGGTGCCGCCGGTCGCGACGCACGCGGCGATGCCGTCGTGGAACGGCAAATACTCGCTGGTGAGGTACGCCGTCAGCAAGTCCGGCACCAGCGTCGCCGCGGGTCAATCCGAGCCCACATTCAGCGCCGACTACGTCTTCGTCACCGCGTGCTCGTCAGGCAGCTGCGTGGCCACCGCCACCAACGGGCCCACTCCCAGGAACCCCACGCTGCCGCAGCCGTCGCATTACACCTGGGACGGCACTCGGTGGGTCGAGCACTTCGACTTCCAATGGGATTGCTACTTGGGCGAAGGCGTGCCGAAGGTGTGGGCGCCCGCCCGGTCGTGGGCGTTTTACACGCCCCAGGGGGACGGGTCTTTGCGCGGCGCCTGGCACACCGACATCAACAGCGGTCCCTGCAAGGGAACCGTCGAAATGCCCGTGGCGGCGTTTCCCGCAGGGCCCGGGTGACGCGCTCGAATCCTGTTGTCGCCCAACTTCAGTCACTGGTGCGGTGCGGGCGTCATCGAGGCGATGTAATAGATCTCGTGCCCGGTCGGGTACCCGCCGCCATTGGTGGCGATATGAACGTGGTCGTAGTGGTTGAGGGTTTCCGAGCCGAGGTCGGCGGTCCAGCTGCCTCCACCGACGCCCGGGTAAATCTTCTGCCGCCAGATCACGTGGTTGATTCCCCAACGCTTCGCATTCGCCAGGGCGTAGCCGGCGATCTGGTTGCCGAGCTCGATACCCTCGGGGCTGCCATGGTTCGGGATCATCACGTCAATCGCCAACCCGTTGGGATGCCACGGCAGCGGATCTTCCCGGTACCCGTAGATGGTCGTGATTTGCGGAAACAGCACGCTGATGGCGCGCGCAGCCCAGATCGTCTCGACCTGCAGCCTGTCCTCCGACGCGATGCCACGAGGCAACGCGACCTGGAATTGCTGGGCGGCGGCGGGCGCGCTGGCGGCCAAGATTTCCACTTCCGCGGGACTCGCCGTGTGCGGCGCGCTGGTCGGTGCGGCGGCCGGGGTGGTGGGTGCCGCCGCCACCGCGTTCGGCGCGCAGCATCGCGGCTTTGTGTCCTGGGCGTACACCATGCCGGCCGCAAGCGCGAACGACGCCAGGATCGCCAGCCAGCGCCCCCGGCCGTTGGCAAACACATTCTTGCCCACGAGCTGCAGCTTAGTGTTGCAAGCGACGCTTGTAACGCGTTTTCATTGGGTTTTCCAGCTCGGGTGAAAAGGCCCTACGCGTCTTCGGGTCGGGCCACAATGACACCATGACCAGCCAGTCCTTCGATGATGCCAACGCGTTCCACCGGATGATGCGTCGCTTCGCGTCCACAAAGGTGGGTGTGGCGCTCTTGCGCCCCACGGCACACCACCTCGACCGGCTCATCACCAGGGTCACCGGGGGCAGAAGCAGCTTCGCCGGGGTCGCAACCGGCGTCCCCGTGGTCATGCTCACCACCACGGGCGCCAAATCCGGTGAGGCCCGCACCATCGCCGTGTACGGAATCCCGCACCCGGACGGCATCGGCCTCATCGCGTCCAACTTCGGCGGCGTCAAGCATCCGGCTTGGTACCACAACCTGAAGGCCAACCCGGAAGCGACGGTAACTGTCGGCCGCGATAGCTGGCATGCGACCGCGCGGCTCGCCACGCCAACCGAGCGCGACGAGATCTGGGCGAAAGGCGTCGAGATGTACCCGGGATGGCGGAAGTACGAAGTGCGGGCCGGCGAGCGCCACATCGAGGCGTTCGTGCTGGCACGGAATTGAGCCGACTGCGCTTAGTGACCGGGTCCCATCATGCCGCCGGGCCCCATCATGCCGGGGCCCATCATGCCGCCCATCATTCCCTGCATCATCGCTGGCATCCCGTCCTGGACGAAGCCGGTGACCTCCCTCGCGTGTGCACGGATGACGTCGGTGAGGGCGACATCGTCGGAGGTCTCCTCGGCGATCACACCCGCGGGGGTGAACGTGAGCTTGCGGCGGTAGCCGCTGGCATGACGGAAAAGAGTCGGCAGGCTTTGGCTCATGCAGGCGATCTCGGTTCCCTGATCGAGGTGGGCGTACATGCTGGTGACATGCGCTTGCAGTTGGGCGGTGAGGTCTGGGGACTTCGCTTCGGTGGTGGTGCGCACGCCGCCGGGAATGTCCTCAACAACGCGGTTGATTTCACTGTGCCGCATGAACATTTCCATGTAGCGGCTCATGTCCATGTGACCCGCGCCCATGAAACCGCCTCCGTCGGCGAGGCGGATAGCCGTCGAGGGTTCAAAGACGCTGCGAAGGGCATACCCCAGCCCTAGGACGCTGCCCGCTCCAATCGCACCGAGCGCAGTGAGCGCCGCCCGCCGCGTCAACTTAGCCATCGCCGCAACCCTCCGAGACATGTTTGCAACAACAGAGCAAGGCCACCGCCCTCCCAGGCAGTCGTTGGCAAGCTGACCAGATCCGCGCCGCACTTTCTAGGGCCAATAGCCCCTACCCCGCTTGGGTATGTGCGTGGCACGGTTCGCAACATGACGCAAACTCCTGAATCCAGGGCCGAACCGACCACCGTGGCAGACCACCCTAGTCGGCTGGCTCCGCTCTTCGCGTGGGTGGGCATCGTCGCCGGTGTTGTGTTCGTCGTCGCGGTGATCTTCTTCTCGGGGTTCTTCTTGGGTTGGTCCTCGGGCGACCACGATGGCTGGCACCGGGGTTACGGCGGCCGTCATGCCGGCACCTGCCCGATGATGGAACCCGGCGGAATGATGGGTCCCGGCGGAATGATGGGTCCCGGAGGAATAATTGTTCCTCAGCAATCGCCGACGGCGACACCGCCTACGCCCCATCCCTAAGCGCGTAGCGGGTGGGGGCATCCCAGAGGGTCTGAAAACGTGCTCTGAACTGATGCGAAGCTGGTGCCCCCGGCAGGATTCGAGCCCGCCGGTCAGCCGCGGGCGGAAAGACCGGCGGCGGCACGGATCTGTCGGCGAGCCGCGGCGCGGTCGGACTCGGGCAATATGTAGTGGCTCAAGGCGGTTCGTGCGACGGCGCCGGCAACGTCGCGGGGATCCACCGCCGCGGCGAGGGCGCCCTCGCGGGCGCAGCACTGCATAACCGCCACCAGCCCTTCGGCGAGCATGGGTAGCGCTGCGGCCATCTGGTCGTGTGCGAAGCCCGGCTCGAGGTCGAGCAGCCGCCCCGGCGGCTGAGCCTCGAGGAAGGTTGCGACGACGTCGACCGCGGCTTCCAACCGTGCGACGCCGACGACTCCCGACATTGCTTTGTCCATCGCCGTGGCGAAGCGACGGCGTTCGCGCTTTCCCATCGCGTCGATGAGGTCTTCTTTGGACGCGAAGTAGCGGTAGATGGTGGGCCGCGATACCCCGGCCCGGGTGGCAACGTCCGACAGCGACAACTTGCGTGCGCCCGTCCGGAACAGCAGCCGCTGGGCCGCGTCCAGGATTCGATCGGCCAGATCTCCGTGATCTGAGCCGCGCGGTACGGCGCTCGACACGGCGGCCCCTACAGCTTGCCGAGTTTGCGTAGCCACCAGATCAACAGCCGCAGTCCGTCGTCAAAGGACATGGGCGCATACCCAAGGCGCCGGGCGGTCAGGTTGTCTTTGCTTCGGGGCTTGCGCTCGCTGCGGGCCGCCGCTTTCGCGATGGCCATCAACGTAGGCCCGAATTCGGCAGTCAGCGCCTCGGGATCGGTGCGGTAGTCGAGATCCTCGACACGGTGCTCGATTCCGGCGACCTCGCAGGCGCGGTTGATGCCACCGGCGGTACTGAAAGTGTCTTCGGGACGGCCGACCAACAGGTAGCGCTCACCGGCCGCCCCCTTGTCCAGCGCGGCGATCGAGCCCTTCGCGACGTCCGCTCCGGCGACCCAGGTCACCGGAAAAGCCAAATAGCGCTTGATTTTTCCGCGCATGCCTGCCAACAGCACCCGATTGAAACTGGTGCGGTGCAATGCGCGTTCGACGACCAGGCCGGGCCCGTAGATCGCCCCGGGGTGGCACGTCAGCACGTCGTCGCCCGCGGCTGCGCGCCGGTGGGCTTCCAGGAAAGCAGCGAGCTTGGTGACTGTGTAGGGGTCGTTGGGTGGGTTTTGCAGAACGGGTGCCTCTTCGAAGTCGAGGCCGATGCTCAGGTCGAGGAAGGTCGCGGTGCTCAGGGCAACGACCCGACGCATGCCATGGGCTTTCGCCGCATCCAGGACGTTCGTGGTGCCGACTGTGTTGACGGCCTTGAAGTCCTCTAGGTCCTGACTCGCGCCGCCCAGCAGTGCCGCACAGTGGATCGCCGCCTCGGCGCCCTTGGCCGCGGTGGCCACATCGTCGGCGTCGCTGATGTCGCCCTTGACCAACTCGACGCCGATCCCGGCCAGCGCCGCGGCGTCGTCGGGATTGCGAACCAGGGCGCGGACGTGGTCGCCCCGCTCAATCAGCTGCTCGCAGACGTTGCCGCCGGTCTGACCGGTCGCGCCGGTGACGAAGATCGTGCTGGCCATCGCCGCCTCCCTTGGGGCTCACTGCGCGTTACATATCGAACATATTTAGTGAGAACTGTAAACCTTGAAGTGGGATTGTTCTATATTCAAATGCATGACACTCGATCCCTCCAGTGTGCTCCTGACCGATCGCGTCGCTGTTGTCACCGGTGGCGGCGCCGGCATCGGCCGGGGCATCGCGGCAGGGCTGACGGCATTCGGCGCGCGGGTGGCGATCTGGGAGCGCAACCCCGACACGTGCGCGTCGGCCGCAGAGGAGATCGGTGCTCTCGGCATCCCCGTCGACGTCCGGGACAGCGCCGGGGTGGACGCCGCGCTGGCGCAGACCGCCGGCGAGCTCGGGCCGGTGACGATCCTGGTCAACAACGCCGGGGGAGTCTTCTGGTCGGGGATCCTCGACACCACCGAGAACGGGTGGGACGCCCTGTACAAGTCCAACCTGCGCCATGTGTACCTGTGTACGCAGCGGGTGGCCCGCAACCTTGTCGAGCAGAAACTGCCTGGCAGCATCATCAGCGTCACGTCGATCGAGGGTGTCCGGGCCGCACCCGGTTACGCGACCTACGCGGCGGCCAAGGCGGGCGTCATCAACTACACCAAGACCGCCGCGCTCGAACTCGCCCCGCACGGCATTCGGGTCAACGCGCTGGCTCCCGATATCACCCTGACCGAAGGCATCAAGCAAATCGCGCCGCCGGGCTCCGAGCAGCGATTCGGGCTCACCGTTCCGATGGGGCGCGCGGGTCACGTCGACGAAATGGCAGGAGCGGCAGTGTTTCTCGCGTCCGACATGTCCAGCTACATCACCGGCCAAACGATCCACGTCGACGGAGGCACCCATGCCGCCAGCGGCTGGTATCACCACCCGGAGACCGGCGCCTACGCGCTCGGGCCGACAACTAAATAGGGCGAGAAAGAAATTCGGTTAATTCACATCCGCTGATCGCAATAGCGCTTGTGTCGATAAAGGCTGCAATTATTTAATCGCCCGTGTTCATCACGATATGCGCCGACATCCCGCCGTCGATCGAAATCATTTGTCCGGTGATGTAACGGGACTGCTCGGAAGCCAGAAAAGCAACGAGCTCTGCGACGTCTTTTGGTTGCCCCACGTACGGCGTCAGCGTGGCGCGGCCCAGGCCGTCGAGGATGTCCTCGGACAGGTGTGCGCGCACGGCGTCGGTGAGAATCAAGCCGGGCACGATGGTGTTCGCCCGCACGCCTTGCTTGCCTTCACTGGTGGCCACATACATCGTCAGGGCGTGCACGCCGGCCTTCGAGACGCCGTAGGCCAGGCGGGTCCGGTCACCCGACAGGGCCGCTCCCGACGACATGTTGACGATCGAGCCGCCGCCGCTTTTCCGCATTTCCGGGACGGCGTACTTGCACATCAGCAGCTGACTTCCGAGGTTGACCTGCAACGATCGCTGCCAAACGTCGAGAGACATCTCAGAGACGGTGGTGTCGCGGGACAAGAAGCTGCTGGCGGTCAGGGCCGCGTTGTTGTGCAGGACGTCGACCCGACCGAACTGTGCCAGCGTGGCCTGCACCGCGGACCTGGCCACGTCTTCCTCCGCGAGATCGCCGCCGAGGGCGACTGCTTGGGCGCCGGTTCGCCGAATCTCGTCGGCGACCTCGTTAGCCTTTGCCTCGTCGATATCGACGACGGCAACGGCCGCGCCTTCGCACGCCAATTCGGCTGCCGTCGCCGCACCAATCCCGCCGGCACCTCCGGTGACTATCGCGACCTTTCCGGCAAGTCTGGACATCGAGTCCTCCCGCATTTGACTTCTTTTCAGTGACGCATAAAAAAGATAGCCTGAATTAATGCCACGTATTGCGCCAATCCCGATGGAAGAGCTCAGCGCACACTCCCGCGAAATCGTCGACGCCGGCGTTGCCGCCGGGCTCTACGCGACGCCGGTGCCGTTGCAGATCTTCGCCTATCGCAGCGCACAGCTCGAACAGGTCAACATGGCCAGGACCCACCTCGGTGCCGGCACGCTGCTCGGCGGCCGGATCCTTGAGTTGCTGCGTATCCGCAGCGCCCAACTCGGTGAATGCGAACCCTGCAGCCAGTCCCGCAAGCATGATTCGATCACCGATGACGATGTCGCATGTCTGCTCGCGCCGGGCCACGGTGCGCTCACCGGCCAGGAGCAGATGGCCGTCGAGTTCCTCGACCTGCTCTCGGCCGACCATCACGCCATGGACGACGAGTTCTATAAGCGGTTGGGGGAGCATTTCACCGCCGCGCAGATCGTCGAGCTCGGGTTCACCTGTGCGGGCGTGATGGGATTGCACCGCTTCATCCACACCCTCGATGTGTACGGGGACTCGGCGCCCGTCATCGAATACAGCCAGGATCAGGTCGACAGCACGAAGCCGGTGTGAGGGTGCCCCCGGCAGGATTCGAATGTGCCGCCCAGTGTCGAGTGGATACCTGGCCTGACCTCGAATAATGTTGCGGCAGTTGCGATTTCGCTAATCCTGGGGCAACGCAGTTCGCGCACCTTACCCAGCGTATAATGGTTGACATGGTTGAAACATCGTTGGGCAGTGGCAAACTCGCTGGCTAACGCATGAGGTCGGCAGGAATCTTAGCGGCAGATCAGTTCGATTCGGTATCTGGGTTCCGCTCGAACCGTGTATCAGATGCGTTGAAATCGAAGGGAAACGGACACAATCATGAGCGGTAAGAAAAATCCGCGTGAGTGGGGGAGCATCCGCAAGCAAACCACCAAATCAGCGCGCTACCAGGCATCGTTTATCGGGCCAGACTTGGCGCGGCACTTTGCGCCGGTCACGTTCGAATCCAAGATGATGGCCGAACGCTGGTTGGGCAGAGAACGCGATCTGATCGAAAAGTGCGCCGCCAACGATGAACCCTGGCAGCCACCGGCAACGCGCAAACTCGAAAACAAAGCGCAAGCGTTAAGTTTGGCAACCTACGGCGGGCAGTGGATCGAACAACGAAAGCTAAAGCCACGCACCCGAATTGAATACGAACGCAAATTTGACCTGTACATCAAGCCGAAACTCGGCAAAGTCGCCGTGCGTGATCTCACACCGGCTGCCATACGATCCTGGTTCTCTAGTTTGGGCACTCAGCACCTGACCAGAAACGGACACGCTTACGGTCTGCTTCATGCGATTTGCGCGACCGCTGTCCATGACGGTTTGTTGCCATCTAACCCGTGTCACATCGAACGAGCGATGAACCCGCCCACCAAACATCCGGTTGTCATTCCTACGGCGGTTGAACTTGCCGCCCTGGCCGACAAGATCGGCAGTGATCCCAAAAACGCGAGATTCCGCGCGCTGATACTTATCAGCGCGTGGTGCGGTTTGCGATATGGCGAAGTATCCGAACTGCGGCGCAAAGACTTTGACGCTGATTGCGAGATTGTCTCTGTTGGGCGGGCGGTGACTCATCGGCGTGGTGACGACGGGAAATGGTGCCGTATCGACACGCCCAAAGACGGCAAAGCGGCAACAGTGGTGATCCCGCCGCATATCCGATCTGACATCACAGCGCATCTGGACAGATTTACTGAGTCTGATTCTGATGCGTTGCTGTTTGTGCCAACTCGGCGTTGATCACGTCTGGTATCCGCACACCAGCTCGGCCGCCTATTTGGCGGCGCGGGCCGTGGTCAATGAGCGGCGCCGTGCGCGGCGTGCTCGTCTGCTGGCGGAGATGGAGCGTGGCGGTCCGTCGGAGGAGTACGAGTCGTGAGGCGCCGGCATGACGCCGACACGGTGCCGCCGCCGGGTCTGGTGGTCTTTGGGGGGAGTTCACGTCGGCGGCCGAGTGGGATACCGCGTTTGATCGGTGGTCGGATCGAAGGGCGGCGTGGGAGGCGCAGCATCCCGGTGTTGAGTTGCCGATGCAGGTGTTCAGTGACTGTCCGTTTGAGGACGAGCTGCCGCATGGTGGCGTGTGGTCGCGGCCGCAGCCGGATGACGGGTGGGGTGTGCGCTGCCGGGACCATGACCTGACGGCGGACGAGCACTAGGGTTCGATTCCAGCAAACTGTCCCCCGTTTGTATCGACGTGTTACGGTCAACGATGTCGGGAGTCGATTCTGCAACACGCTTTTCATGCCGGACGCCTACGGCCGGCACCAGAATGACCTTGACTCCCTTAAGGACTCATCATGAGACCGATCAACCGCACCACAATCCTCACCCGTAGCAGTCTGTACCTGGCGGCAACCGCGTTCATAGCCGTCCCAGCCCTCGGAGCAGCCCCAGTTGCGCGTGCCGAATGGGACATACAGGCATACGACCAATGCATGGCGATCGGCAGATTCTGGGGTGACTGCTGCGCAGAAAGCGGTGGAGTTCCCTCGAGCGACTATCGCAAGTGCGTGGCGCCTGCCTCTGTGCAGCAAAGCTTCCCACCGCCGCCACCGAGGCACGGGGCCCCAGCACAGGCTCCCAATCCCCCAGCACAGGCTTCCAATCCCCCAGCACAGGCTTCCAATCCCCCAGCACAGGCTCCCAATCAGGGACATTCCCCTTAAATCCTGACCACGCGCGCCAGGTGGTTGCGCTGTCGTCGTGGTGCGTGGTCATGGTGTGACTCCAATCGGTTCGGAGCCACGCCGAGAGTGTCCTAAGTTGCACGAATCTTGCACGAATTTACGTTCGTGCAGGTCAGATAGTGCCCCCGGCAGGATTCGAACCTGCGGCCTTCTGCTCCGGAGGCAGACGCTCTATCCCCTGAGCTACGGGGGCGCTACGACTTTGGTGTTGCGCCGTTGGGCCCCGCCAGACTAGCGCATGTTGATAGCTGCTTTGCCACCGCAATGGATTCGGGGCGCGAGCACCTCAGCCAATAGGATGGATGCTCGTGACCCCCGCTGACCTCGCCGAGCTGCTCAAAACCACCGCCTCCGCGGTGTTGGCCGAGCGTGGGCTGGATGCTGCCGCGTTGCCGGCGACGGTCACCGTGGAGCGGCCCCGCATTCCCGAGCACGGCGACTACGCCAGCAACCTGGCGCTTCAGCTCGGAAAGAAGGTCGGCGCCAACCCCCGCGAACTGGCCGGATGGCTGGCCGAGGCGCTGTCACAAGCCGACGGTGTCGCCTCGGCCGAGGTGGCCGGACCCGGCTTCATCAACATGCGCCTCGAGGCGTCGGCGCAGGCCAAGATCGTCAACGCCGTCATCGACGCCGGCGACGGCTTCGGCCACTCCGAGGCGCTGGGCGGCCACAAGATCAACCTGGAATTCGTCTCGGCCAACCCCACCGGACCCATCCACATCGGCGGCACCCGCTGGGCCGCCGTCGGTGACGCGCTGGGCCGGCTGCTGACCACCCAGGGTGCCGACGTCCTGCGTGAGTACTACTTCAACGACCACGGCGCCCAGATCGACCGGTTCGCCAGCTCGCTGATCGCTGCCGCCACGGGCGAACCGGCCCCCGCCGACGGCTACGCCGGCGCCTACATCAACGACATCGCCGCGCAGGTGCTGCGCAAGGCGCCCGACGCGCTGAGCCTGCCCGACGCGGACATGCGCGAGACGTTCCGCGAAATCGGCGTCGACCTGATGTTCACCCACATCAAAGAGTCGTTGCACGACTTCGGCACGGACTTCGACGTCTACACTCACGAAGACTCGATGCACACCAGCGGCCGGGTCGACCAGGCTATCGCCCGGCTGCGCCAGACGGGCAACATCTACGAGAAGGACGGCGCAACCTGGTTGCGCACCAGCGCTTTTGGTGATGACAAGGACCGCGTCGTGGTCAAGAGCGACGGCAAGCCGGCATACATCGCCGGTGACATCGCCTACTACCTCGACAAGCGGCAGCGCGGCTTCGACCTGTGCATCTACATGCTCGGCGCCGACCACCACGGCTACATCGCCCGGCTCAAGGCCGTGGCCGCCGCCTTTGGTGACAATCCCGCGACCGTCGAGGTGCTCATCGGGCAGATGGTCAACCTGGTCCGCGACGGTGCGCCGGTCCGGATGAGCAAGCGGGCCGGAACCGTGATCACGCTCGACGACCTGGTCGAGGCGATCGGTGTCGACGCGGCGCGCTACAGCCTGATCCGTTCTTCCGTCGACACCCCGATCGACATCGACCTGGCGCTGTGGTCGTCGGCGTCGAATGAAAACCCGGTCTACTACGTGCAGTACGCGCACGCCCGGCTGTCGGCGCTGGCCCGCAACGCCTCCGAGCTGGGTTTGATCCCCGACACCGGGCACCTCGAGCTGCTCAGCCACGACAAGGAGGGGACGCTGCTGCGCAGCATCGGGGAATTCCCCCGCGTGCTGGATACGGCTGCCTCCCTGCGGGAACCGCATCGGGTATGCCGTTACCTGGAAGACCTGGCCGGTGATTACCACCGGTTCTACGACTCGTGCCGGGTACTGCCCCAGGGCGACGAGCAGCCCACCGACCTGCACACAGCGCGTTTGGCGCTGTGTCAGGCAACCCGCCAGGTGATCGCCAACGGGCTGGCGATACTCGGCGTGACCGCTCCGGAGCGAATGTGAACGTGCACCCGGCCGGCCCTCGGCACGCCGAAGAGACCCGGTACCCCAATAGCCCGCCGCGACCGCAATCTCCCGACGAGCTGCTGCGGCTTGCGCCGAATGTATGGCCGCACAACATCGTTCGCGACGAAACCGGTGTCGCCAGCCTCGCCGGAATCCCGCTGACCCAGCTTGCCCAGGAGTACGGCACCCCGCTGTTCGTCATCGACGAGGACGACTTCCGGTCCCGGTGCCGCGAGCTCGCGACCGCCTTTGGCGGCGGGCACAACGTGTGCTACGCGGCCAAGGCCTTCCTGTGCAGCGAGATTGCCCGCTGGGTCGACGAGGAGGGGCTCTCGCTCGATGTGTCCACCGGAGGCGAGCTCGCCGTCGCGCTGCACGCTGACTTCCCGCCGGAGCGGATTACCTTCCACGGCAACAACAAATCCGTCGCGGAACTGACCGCGGCGGTCAAAGCCGGTGTCGGGCACATCGTTCTGGACTCGATGACCGAAATCGAGCGCCTCGATGCGATCGCTGGTGAGGCCGGCGTCGTCCAAGACGTCTACGTTCGTCTCACCGTCGGGGTCGAGGCGCACACGCACGAGTTCATCTCCACCGCACACGAAGACCAGAAGTTCGGGCTGTCGGTGGCCAGCGGCGCCGCGATGGCGGCGGTGCACCGGGTATTCGCCTCCGATCACCTGCGACTGGTGGGGCTACACAGCCACATCGGCTCACAAATCTTCGACGTGGACGGCTTCGAGGTCGCCGCGCACCGCGTCATCGGATTACTCCACCAAATTGTCGACGAATTCGGCGTCGACAAGACGGGCCAGATCTCGACCGTGGATCTCGGTGGCGGCCTGGGGATTTCATACCTGGGAACCGACGACCCGCCCCCGGTGGCCGACCTGGCGGCCAAGCTGACGGCTATCGTGGGCAATGAGTCGGCGGCCGTGGGGCTGCCCACCCCAAGACTGGTGGTGGAGCCCGGGCGTGCCATCGCCGGGCCGGGGACCATCACCCTGTACGAGGTGGGCACCGTCAAGGACGTCGACGTGAGCAGCACGGCCCAGCGTCGCTATGTCAGCGTCGACGGCGGTATGAGCGACAACATCCGCACCGCGCTCTACGACGCGCAGTACGATGCGCGGCTCGTGTCGCGAGCCAGCGACGCACCGGCAACGCTGGCCCGGATCGTCGGAAAGCACTGCGAAAGCGGTGACATCGTCGTGCGCGACGCGTGGGTGCCCGACGACCTGCGGCCCGGTGACCTGCTCGGGATAGCGGCGACCGGCGCGTACTGCTATTCGCTGTCGAGCCGCTACAACATGATCTGCCGGCCGGCGGTGGTGGCGGTGCGTGCGGGGCGGTCCCGCCTGATCCTGCGCCGCGAGACCGTTGACGATCTACTGAGTCTGGAAGTGAGGTGAACTGTGCCCCGTGACGAAAAGCCCGTCGGCGTAGCGGTACTCGGGTTCGGCAACGTCGGAAGCGAAGTTGTCCGGATCATCGAGGACAGCGCCGACGACCTCGCGGCGCGCGTCGGTGCGCCCTTGGTGTTGCGAGGCGTCGGAGTGCGGCGGGTCGCCGCCGATCGCGGCGTTCCGATCGAGCTGCTCACCGACAATGTCGAGGAACTCGTCTCCCGCGAAGACGTCGACATCGTCTTGGAGTTGATGGGGCCGGTCGAACCGGCACGGAAGGCCATCCTGCGCGCGCTCGAGCACGGGAAATCCGTCGTCACGGCGAATAAGGCGCTATTGGCCACCTCCACCGGAGAACTGGCGCAGGCGGCCGAAAACGCCCATGTCGACCTGTATTTCGAGGCGGCGGTCGCGGGTGCCATCCCGGTCATCCGCCCGCTCACTCAGTCGCTGGCGGGCGACACGGTGCTGCGGGTCGCCGGCATCGTCAACGGCACCACCAACTACATCCTGTCCGCGATGGACAGCACCGGCGCCGACTACGACACCGCTCTCGCCGAGGCAAGCGCGCTGGGCTACGCCGAGGCCGATCCCACCGCCGACGTCGAAGGCTACGACGCCGCGGCCAAGGCGGCGATTCTGGCATCGATCGCCTTTCACACCCGGGTGACTGCCGACGACGTCTATCGCGAGGGCATCACCAAGATCACGCCGGCCGACTTCGCCTCCGCGCGATCTTTGGGTTGCACCATCAAGCTGCTGTCCATCTGCGAGCGCATCACCGGCGACGACGGACAGGAACGGGTGTCGGCCCGCGTCTATCCGGCGCTGGTGCCGCTGGCGCATCCGTTGGCCACGGTCAACGGGGCATTCAACGCGGTTGTGGTCGAGGCCAAGGCCGCCGGCCGGCTGATGTTCTACGGCCAGGGCGCCGGCGGTGCGCCCACCGCATCCGCGGTCACCGGTGACCTGGTGATGGCCGCCCGCAACCGGGTACTGGGCAGCCGCGGTCCCAAAGAATCCAAGTACGCCCAGCTTCCCGTCGCCGCAATGGGTTTGATCTCCACCCGCTACTACGTCAGCATGAACGTCGCCGACAAGCCGGGCGTGCTGTCCACCGTGGCGGCCGAATTCGCCAAGCGCGAGGTGAGCATCGCCGAGGTCCGCCAGGAGGGCGTGTCCGACGAAGGCGGCCGACGGGTAGGGGCCCGCGTCGTGGTGGTCACCCACACCGCCACCGACGCCGCCCTCTCCGAAACCGTCGATGCACTGGCGGATTTGGATGTCGTGCAGGGCGTCACGAGTGTGCTGCGACTCGAAGAGACCGGCCGATGAGCGTCCCGCGCACCGCCGTCCACCAACCGTGGCCGGGATTGATCGCGGCGTACCGCGACCGGCTGCCGATTGGCGATGACTGGACGCCGGTCACCCTGTTCGAGGGCGGCACGCCGCTGATCCCGGCGTCGCGCCTCTCGGAAAAGACCGGCTGCACGGTGCATCTCAAGGTCGAGGGCCTCAACCCGACCGGTTCGTTCAAGGACCGCGGCATGACCATGGCGGTCACCGACGCGCTGGCGCGCGGTCAGCAGGCCGTGCTGTGCGCATCCACCGGCAATACCTCGGCGTCGGCGGCCGCCTACGCCGCCCGGGCCGGCATCACCTGCGCGGTGCTCATCCCGCAGGGCAAGATCGCGATGGGCAAGCTGGCGCAGGCCGTCATGCACGGCGCCAAGATCATCCAGATCGACGGCAACTTCGACGACTGCCTGGAACTGGCCCGCAAAATGGCCGCCGACTTCCCGACGATCGCATTGGTCAACTCGGTCAACCCGGTACGCATCGAGGGCCAGAAGACGGCGGCGTTCGAGATCGTCGACGCGCTGGGCGTCGCGCCGGACGTGCACGCCCTCCCGGTGGGCAACGCGGGCAACATCACCGCGTACTGGAAGGGCTACACCG
This sequence comes from uncultured Actinomycetota bacterium, assembly GCA_963820045.1. Lineage (GTDB taxonomy): Bacteria > Actinomycetota > Actinomycetes > Mycobacteriales > Mycobacteriaceae > Mycobacterium. The sequence continues at coordinate 60,329 of CAWFYN010000001.1, read as the reverse complement.
AATATCACCACGACGGCGTGATCGACAAGCTGCCCCGCATGCTTGGCACCCAAGCGGCCGGCGCGGCACCGCTGGTGCACGGCGCCCCGGTCAGCCACCCCGAGACGATCGCGACGGCGATACGCATCGGTGCTCCCGCGTCGTGGGCGGCCGCGGTCAATGCGCAGCAACAGTCCAACGGGCGCTTCTTGGCCGCGACCGACGAGGAGATCCTGGCGGCGTACCACCTGGTGGCCGAGAGCGAAGGCGTATTCGTCGAGCCCGCGTCGGCGGCAAGCATCGCGGGTCTGCTCAAGGCCGTTGACGACGGTTGGGTGGCGCGTGGCTCGACGGTGGTGTGTACGGTGACCGGCAATGGCCTCAAAGACCCCGACACGGCCCTGAGGGATATGCCGACCGTGTCCCCGCTGCCCGTTGATCCCGGCCTGGTCGTGGAACAACTGGGTTTGGGCTAGTGGTTGAGGCCTGTCGGTGACACAGCTGCTGCCTGCTGGTTTGGTAGCCAGCGCCGTGGTGTCGGCCTCCAGCGCCAACCTCGGTCCCGGTTTCGACAGCATCGGTCTGGCATTGAGTCTTAGCGACGAGATCGTCTTGGAGACAACGGATTCCGGTCTGGTGGTGCTGGTCGAGGGGGAGGGCTCCGAGCAGGTGCCGCGGGGCCCCGAACACCTGGTGGTGCGCGCCGTCGAATGCGGGCTGGGGGCTCTGGGTGTCCGAGCCGGGGGTCTGGTGGTCCGCTGCCGTAACGCCATTCCGCACTCGCGCGGCCTCGGATCGTCGGCGGCGGGGGTTGTCGGTGGCCTGGCAGCGGTGAATGGCCTTGTGGCACAGACTGATTCGGAACCGCTGAGCGATGTTCAGCTGATTCAGCTGTCCTCGGAGTTCGAGGGTCATCCCGACAACGCCGCGGCGGCCGTGCTGGGGGGCGCGGTGGTTTCCTGGATCGACCGCTCCGGTGATCGGCCCCGGTACTCGGCGGTGTCGGTGCGGCTTCACCCCGACATCCGGCTGTACTGCGCGATACCCCAAGAGCGCTCCCTGACCGCGGAGACCCGAGTGCTGCTGCCGGCCCAAGTGAGCCACGACGCTGCCCGGTTCAATGTCAGCCGCGCTGCCTTGCTGGTCGTAGCGCTGACCGAACGCCCGGACCTGCTGATGCCGGCCACCGAGGATGTGCTCCACCAACCGCAGCGTGCTCCGGGGATGCCCGCCTCCACGGAATATTTGCGACTGCTGCGGCGTCATAAGCTGGCAGCGGCGCTTTCGGGGGCTGGTCCGGCGCTGATTGCCTTGAGCATAGAGCCGGAGTTGCCCACGGAAGTGGTGGAGTACGGGGCCGCGAACGGATTTGCCCTCACTGAGATGACCGCCGGCGGAGCAGTTCGCTGGAGCCCGGGAGTCACAGTCGCCGGGTGATCCACAGCGCGGCCGGAGGGTTTGCTTGCTTCCAGGAAGGATGCGGGCTATCCTCGGACCGGTCCAGCAATCGCAGCATCTGCATCTGCATCCATACTGCCTTGCCGCTAGGACAACACCAATTCTTCTCGTGAACGAGGTTCGCCGCTTACTCCGCCGATTAAGGCGATCACCGTTGCAGAGTCGATTATTGGGCGCACTCGGCAAATTTGGCTGAATGCAACGAACCCCCCGGATGACCTGATCAGCGGGGGAAGAAAGGAACTCCGTGACCGATACGGACCTGTTCACGGCTGACGCGAGCACCGACAGCAATGAGGTGCCCAACGCCGTGACCCCAGACACATCCGACGTCAAATCCAAAGCCCCGGTTGGCTCTCTGTCGACCATGGTGCTTCCCGAACTGCGCGCGCTGGCTAACCAAGTCGGCGTCAAGGGAACGTCGGGCATGCGCAAGAACGAACTCATCGCCGCCATAAACGAAATCAGGGGACAATCGAACGGGACCTCCGCGCCTGCCGCCCCCGAGGACAGCGGCAAGTCCGACGCCGCCAGTGCTGACGCACCGCAGGCCGAGGACCACCAGAACGGTTCAACAACCGAGGCTGCCCGCCGCGAAGGGCGCAGCGCCTCGCGCGAGCCGGAATCAGCCCGCGCCGGCGACGAAACGGATGGCGAGCGCCCACGTAACCGCCAGGGTGCGGCTACCGGCGAGGACGACACCCGCCAGAGCGGCAAGCGGGACACCCAGGGCGAGGAGCGTGGCCGAGACTCCGGTGGCGACCCAAGCGGTGATCAGCAAGGCTCGGGCGGCCAACAATCTCGTGGCGACGACGACGGCGAGGGCCGTCAGGGCAGGCGTGGCCGCCGCTTCCGCGATCGCGATCGCAGGCGCCGCGGGGAACGCTCGGGCGAAGGCGGTGGCGACACCGAACTGCGTGAGGACGACGTCGTGCAGCCGGTCGCCGGCATCCTTGACGTTCTCGACAATTACGCGTTCGTCCGGACCTCTGGTTACCTGGCCGGCCCGCACGACGTCTACGTGTCCATGAACATGGTGCGCAAGAACGGCCTGCGCCGCGGTGACGCCGTGACCGGCGCGGTTCGTGTGCCGAAGGAAGGCGAACAGCCCAACCAGCGCCAGAAGTTCAATCCGCTGGTCCGCCTGGACAGCATCAATGGCGGTCCGGTCGAGGACGCGAAAAAGCGGCCCGATTTTTCCAAGCTGACGCCGCTCTACCCCAACCAGCGGCTTCGCCTGGAAACCACCCCAGACCGGCTGACCACGCGGGTTATCGACCTGATCATGCCGATCGGTAAGGGCCAGCGTGCCCTGATCGTGTCGCCGCCCAAGGCCGGTAAGACCACGATCCTGCAAGACATCGCCAACGCGATCACCAAGAACAACCCGGAATGCCACCTCATGGTCGTGCTCGTCGACGAGCGTCCTGAGGAGGTCACCGACATGACGCGTTCCGTCAAGGGCGAGGTCATCGCCTCGACGTTCGACCGGCCGCCCACGGACCACACGGCGGTCGCCGAGCTGGCGATCGAGCGGGCCAAGCGGCTCGTTGAGCAGGGCAAGGACGTCGTGGTGTTGTTGGACTCGATCACCCGCCTGGGCCGCGCCTACAACAACGCGTCACCCGCGTCGGGCCGGATCCTGTCCGGTGGTGTCGACTCCACCGCGCTGTACCCGCCCAAGCGGTTTTTGGGCGCCGCCCGCAACATCGAAGGCGGCGGGTCGCTGACCATCATCGCCACCGCAATGGTCGAGACCGGATCCACCGGTGACACCGTCATCTTCGAAGAGTTCAAGGGCACTGGTAACGCCGAGCTCAAGCTGGACCGCAAGATCTCCGAACGCCGGGTCTTCCCGGCGGTCGATGTGAACCCCTCCGGTACCCGTAAGGACGAGCTGCTGCTGTCGCCGGACGAGTTCGCCGTCGTGCACAAGCTGCGCCGCGTGCTGTCGGGTCTGGATTCCCACCAGGCCATCGACTTGCTGATGTCGCAATTACGCAAGACGAAGACCAATTACGAGTTCCTGGTGCAGGTGTCCAAGACCACGCCGGGTTCCATGGACAACGACTAGCCAGCTACTAGCCGAGCCTGCCGGCGGCCGGGAATGTCCGGGCGCAGCTCGTTGTTTGGGATGGTGGCGGTTGACCTGGCATAATCGAGGCTCGACTACCCCGAACCGCCTCAGGTTCGAAGTTCACGCCCGACCGTCGGATCCTAACCGGGGTGGGCCGGGCGACACAGCGATCGAAGAGGACGTTATGAAAGCCGACATTCATCCCGCTTACGGGGAGACCACGGTGCTTTGCGGGTGCGGTAATACCTTCCAGACCCGCAGCACCAAGGACGGTGGCCGCATCGTCGTGGAGGTGTGCTCGCAGTGCCACCCGTTTTACACCGGTAAGCAGAAGATTCTCGACAGTGGCGGCCGGGTGGCCCGCTTCGAGAAGCGTTACGGCAAGCGCAAAGGTGCCGCGACGGACAGCACCGACAAATAGCTGCAATGCCGACGCCCGAACTGTGCGAGAGAGCACAGGCCGGGCGTCGGTTTGCGTTTGCGGCAATGCGAACGCGGGGCTCGCAACGGGCAGGAGGTGACAGGTGACGCAGCCGGTGCAGACGATTGATGTGCTGCTGGCCGAACACGCCGAGCTCGAGCAACGGCTGGCGGATCCCGACTTGCACAGCAACCCCACCGAGGCACGCAAGGCCGGTCGTCGGTTCGCCCGATTGGCCCCGATCGTTTCCACCTATCGCAAGTTGCAATCGGCGCGCGACGACCTGGAGACCGCGCGGGAGCTGGCCCCCGACGACGAATCGTTCGCCGAAGAGGTGACCGAACTTGAATCACGGGTCGCCGAATTGGACACCCAGCTGACCGACATGCTGGCTCCGCGCGACCCGCATGACGCGGACGACATCGTGCTCGAAGTCAAATCCGGTGAGGGCGGTGAGGAATCGGCGTTGTTTGCGGCGGATCTGGCCAGGATGTACATCCGCTACGCCGAGCGGCACGGCTGGACCGTGACGGTACTGGACGAAACCATCTCGGATCTCGGTGGCTACAAGGACGCGACGCTCAGTATTGCCAGCAAAGGCGACTCGGCCGACGGCGTGTGGTCCCGAATGAAGTTCGAGGGCGGGGTGCACCGGGTGCAGCGTGTCCCGGTGACGGAATCCCAAGGCCGGGTGCACACTTCGGCGGCGGGTGTGCTGGTCTATCCCGAACCCGAGGAGGTGGGCGAGGTGCAGATCGACGAGTCGGAACTGCGCATCGACGTGTACCGCTCGTCCGGCAAGGGTGGGCAGGGGGTGAACACCACCGACTCCGCGGTGCGGATCACGCATCTGCCCACCGGGATCGTGGTCACCTGTCAGAACGAGCGCTCGCAGCTGCAGAACAAGACGCGTGCGCTGCAGGTGCTGGCGGCCCGTCTGCAAGTGATGGCCGAAGAGCAGGCGCTCGCCGACGCGTCGGCCGATCGCGCCAGCCAGATCCGGACCGTGGACCGCAGCGAACGGATTCGCACCTACAACTTCCCGGAGAACCGGATCACCGACCACCGGATCGGTTTCAAGGCACACAATCTCGATCAAGTGCTCGACGGCGACCTCGACGCGATGTTCGACGCGTTGGCCGCCGCCGACAGACAGTCCCGGCTGCAACAGGCATGAGTGTCTTGCGGCGCGCGATCGACTCCGCTGCGGCTACGCTCGCCGAAGCGGGGATCGACTCCGCGCGTTGGGATGCCGAGGAGCTGGCCGCGCACCTGACCGGCACCGAGCGCGGTCGGCTGGCCCTGCTCGAGTCGCCCGGCGACGACTTCCTCGGGCGCTACCTCGACGTCGTGGCCGAGCGTTCCCGGCGGGTGCCGTTGCAGCACCTCACCGGCACGGCCGGGTTCGGACCGCTGATGCTGCACGTCGGCCCCGGCGTCTTCATCCCGCGCCCGGAAACCGAAGCCCTGTTGGGGTGGGCCAGCGAACAGCGCCTGGCCGCCCGGCCCGTCATTGTCGATCTGTGCACCGGTTCGGGCGCATTGGCGGTGGCGCTGGCCCAGCACCACCCCACGGCGCGAATCATCGCCATCGATGACTCCGATGCGGCCCTGGAGTACGCCCGCAGCAACGCGGCGGGCACCGCGGTCGAGCTCATCAAGGCCGACGTCACGGAGCCCAGCCTGCTTTCCGAACTGGACGGCGGTGTCGACATGGTGGTGGCCAATCCGCCCTATGTCCCCGACGCCACTGCCGTGGAACCCGAAGTGGCTCAACATGATCCACACCACGCGGTGTTCGGCGGGCCGGACGGGATGGCGGTGATCACCCCCATCGTCCGCCTGGCCGGACGCTGGCTTCGCCCGGGCGGCGTCTTCGCCGTCGAACATGACGACACCACGTCGTCACAGACCGTCGAGTTGGTCCGCAAGACAGGACTTTTCGAAGGCATCCGGGCCCACCGCGACCTGGCCGGACGCCCGAGATTTGTCACCGCGCGCAGGTGGGGGTGCCACCCGCGGGCGGGGGACGGCGCCCGTGACTGAGGTATTTGACTGCGCCGACGCCGGCCAGCGCTCGCGCGGAATCGCCTCGGCGGCAGGGGCGCTCAAGGGCGGCCGGCTGGTCGTCATGCCGACGGACACCGTCTACGGCATCGGCGCCGACGCGTTCAACAGCGCCGCGGTGGCCGCCCTGCTGTCGGCGAAGGGACGGGGCCGGGACATGCCGGTCGGTGTGCTGGTCGGCTCCTGGCACACTATCGAAGGCCTGGTCTACACCATGCCGGGCGGGGCCCGCGACCTGATCCGCGCATTCTGGCCGGGCGCGCTGAGCCTGGTGGTGACGCAGGCGCCGTCGCTGCAATGGGACCTCGGCGACGCGCACGGCACCGTGATGCTGCGGATGCCGCTGCACCCGGTGGCCATCGAGCTGCTGCGTGAAGTGGGGCCGATGGCGGTATCCAGCGCGAACGTCTCCGGCAGGGCGCCCGCGGTGGACGCCAACGAGGCGCGAAATCAACTCGGCGATCTCGTCGACGTCTATCTCGACGCGGGGACGGCCGAGCGGCAGGCCGCCTCCACGATCGTCGACCTGACCGGTCCCGCCCCGCGCATCCTGCGGCCCGGTCCGGTGAGCGCCGAACGGATCGCGGAAGTGCTCGGGGTGGATCCCGAAAGCCTGACCGCCCAGGCCTAACCGGAGCGGTTCTTCGGGTCCCAGGTTGGTGCAGTACGGTCTCGACGTGTCCAGCGACCCGGCCGGCGGTCTAGCCAACCTTGCCAGTGGTTTGCTCAGCCTGTCTGACCGCGGCGCCGCAGGTGTCCCGCTGCGCGAGCTTGCGCTGGTGGGACTGACCGCGGCGATCATCACGTACTTCGCGACCGGGCCCGTGCGGGTGCTCGCCACCCGGCTGGGCGCGGTTGCCTATCCGCGGGAACGCGACGTACACGTGACCCCGACCCCGCGGATGGGCGGGCTGGCGATGTTTCTCGGCGTCCTCTCGGCGGTCTTCCTGGCCTCCCAGCTTCCGGCGCTCACCCGCGGCTTCGTCTATTCGACGGGTATGCCAGCGGTGCTGGTGGCCGGCGCGGTGATCATGGGCATCGGGCTCATCGACGACCGTTGGGGGCTCGACGCACTGACGAAGTTCGCCGGCCAGATCACCGCGGCCAGCGTGTTGGTCACCATGGGCGTGGCCTGGAGCGTCCTCTACATCCCGATCGGCGGTGTCGGCACCATCGTGCTGGACCAGGCCTCGTCGATCCTGCTCACCCTGGCGCTGACGGTGTCCATCGTGAACGCGATGAACTTCGTCGACGGTCTCGACGGACTGGCCGCCGGGCTCGGGCTGATCACGGCGCTGGCGATCTGCATGTTCTCGGTCGGCCTGCTGCGCGACCACGGCGGCGATGTCCTCTTCTATCCGCCCGCGGTGATCTCCGTGGTGCTGGCGGGGGCCTGTCTGGGCTTCCTGCCGCACAACTTCCACCGCGCCAAGATCTTCATGGGTGATTCCGGCTCAATGCTGATCGGATTGATGCTCGCCGCGGCCTCGACCACCGCCGCCGGCCCCGTGTCGCAAAACGCCTATGGTGCGCGCGACGTGTTCGCCCTGCTGTCGCCGTTCCTGCTGGTGGTGGCAGTCATGTTCGTGCCGATGCTCGATTTGCTGCTGGCGATCGTGCGCCGCACCCGCGCGGGCCGCAGCGCGTTCAGCCCCGACAAGATGCACCTGCACCATCGGTTGCTGCAGATCGGTCATTCCCACCGCCGGGTGGTGTTGCTGATCTACCTGTGGGTGGGCATTGTCGCGTTCGGTGCCGCGAGCACGATTTTCTTCGATCCCCGCGACACCGCCGCGGTGATGCTGGGCGCCATCGTCGTCGCCGGCGTCGCCACCGCGATCCCGCTCATGCGCCGGCGAGACGAGTACGAAGACGAGGACTACGACAGCTAGTAGTAGAGCTGCTTGCCATGTGGTAAGGTGCAGGTAGAAGCCCAAAAAGTCGTACAGATTGCCGGTCCAACGGACGCAGATCCGGTTGGGTCGGCTAAGGACTCGCGTCGGGAGATACCCCTTGGGTGATTCCACTGTGACGTGCGATACGCTCGGCGGGCCACCGATCAGTCGGTCGGGGGACCCCCGCTCCACAACCTGGGATTGAGGTGCTGCAGTGACGACACCAGCGCAGGACGCGCCGTTGGTGTTTCCCTCTGTTGCGTTCCGCCCAGTCCGCCTGTTCGTCCTCAGCATTGCCGTAACCGCGGTGGCAGTCGTCGCCGCCGGCTTGGCCGGTCACCCGATGGTCGGGGTGTTCTTCGGCGTCGGGTTGCTGCTCGGTTTGCTCAACGCCCTTCTGGTGCGCCGTTCGGTGGCGGCGATCACCGCGAAAGACCATCCGCTGAAAAGCACGATGGCGCTGAACTCAGCCACCCGGCTGGCCATCATCACCGTCATCGGGCTGATCATCGCCTACATCTTCCGGCCCGCCGGGCTGGGCGTCGTGTTCGGGTTGGCGCTATTCCAGGTCCTGTTGGTGGCATCGACGGCGCTCCCGGTGTGGAAGAAGCTACGTGCCGGTGACTGGGCGGAGTCCGCTGTCTCGGACGGTGCCGGGGGCGGCGTGATCGCGGGGTCGGAAGGAACGGAAGGAAGAAGCGGCAGCGATGACTGATATGACGTTCCTGGCCGAATCCGCAATCGAGGTCGGCGCGCACAACCAAGCCAAGTGGCTGGGGCTGACCGTTAACACCGACACGATCCTGTCCACCGGGATCGCCGCCCTGGTCGTGCTCGGGCTGGCCTTCTTCCTGCGCGCGAAGATCACCTCCACCGGCGTCCCCAGCGGCGTTCAGTTGTTCTGGGAGGCCATCACCGTCCAGATGCGCGATCAGATCGAAGCCGCGATCGGGATGCGGATAGCGCCCTTCGTGTTGCCGCTGGCCGTCACCATCTTCGTGTTCATCCTTGTCTCCAACTGGATGTCGGTGCTTCCGCTGCAATACACGGACAAGTCCGGGCACACCACCGAGTTACTGAAGTCGGCGGCCGCGGACATCAATTACGTTCTGGCGCTGGCCCTCTTCGTGTTCGTCTGTTATCACGTGGCGGGCATTTGGCGACGCGGCATCGTCGGACACCCGGTGGCCGTGCTCAAAGGTCACGTGGCGTTCCTGGCGCCGATCAACCTTGTTGAAGAGCTGGCCAAGCCAATCTCGTTGTCGCTCCGACTTTTCGGCAACATTTTCGCCGGCGGCATCCTGGTCGCGCTGATCGCGCTCTTCCCGCCGTACATCATGTGGGCGCCCAACGCCATCTGGAAGGCCTTCGACCTGTTCGTCGGGGCGATCCAGGCCTTCATCTTCTCGATCCTGACCATCCTGTACTTCAGCCAAGCCATGGAGATCGAGGACCATCATGACTGAGACCGCCATGAATTGTTTTGTCCCACGCACCATTACAGAGGCCTGGTAGACCGCTACCAGTTATCAAGGAGGAAAAGAATGGCAGCCCTGGACCCCCAAATCGCTGCCGCCGCTCTCATCGGCGGTGGCCTGATCATGGGTGGCGGCGCGATCGGCGCCGGCATCGGTGACGGCATTGCCGGTAATGCGCTGGTTTCGGGTATCGCCCGGCAACCGGAGGCGCAGGGCCGGTTGTTCACGCCGTTCTTCATCACGGTCGGTTTGGTCGAGGCGGCATACTTCATCAACCTGGCGTTCATGGCGTTGTTTGTCTTCGCTACCCCGGTCAAGTAATTCGCTGCAATGCATGACGCGAACATGAGTGTCCTGGCCGCCGGGCAGGGATCAGAGGGCGGCGGGGGAGGTAGCAACTTCCTCGTTCCCAACGGCACCTTCTTCTTCGTGCTGGCCATTTTCCTCATCCTGCTCGCCGTCATCGGCACGTTCGTGGTGCCGCCCGTCATGCGGGTATTGCGCGAACGTGACGCCATGGTCGCCAAGACGGTCGCCGACAACAAGAAGGCGGGCGAGCAGTTCGAAGCGGCCAAGGCCGACTACGAAGAAGCCCTGAAGGATGCCCGGATGGAGGCGTCGTCATTGCGGGACAATGCCCGCGCGGAAGGTCGTAAGGTGGTCGAAGACGCGCGCGCCCGAGCCGAGCAACAGGTGATGTCGACGTTGCAACAGGCATCCGAGCAATTGAAGCGGGAGAGGGACGCCGTGGAACTGGATTTGCGTGCCAACGTGGCAACCATGTCGGCGACGCTGGCCAGCCGGATCCTCGGCGTCGAGGTCGCCAGCGCCGCCGCTGCCACGTCCGCATCAGGCAAGCCCGGACGGTAATCGCAGATGTCGACATTCATTGGACAGTTGATTGGGTTCGCGGCCATCGTGTTCCTGGTCGTGCGTTACGTGGTGCCGCCGGTGCGCCGTCTGATGGCCGCTCGGCAAGACACCGTGCGCCAACAGCTGAAGGATGCTGCCGCGGCGGCCGATCGGTTGACCGAGTCCTCCACGGCTCATAGCAATGCCGTGGAGGAGGCCAAGTCGGAAGGCGAACGGATCGTCGAAGAGGCGAAGTCGGACGCAGGCCGCATCGTCGAGCAGTTGCGTGCCCAGGCCGGCGTCGATGCGGAACGCATTGAATCGCAAGGCAATCGCCAGGTGGAGCTGCTGCGGACGCAGCTGAGCCGGCAGCTTCGCCTGGAACTCGGCCACGAGGCGGTGCGCCAGGCGGGCGAATTGGTGCGCAACTATGTGGCCGATTCCGCACAGCGGTCGGCCACCGTCGACCGGTTCTTGGATGATCTCGACGAGATGGCCCCGGCGCCCGCCGATGTTCAGTATCCGCTCTTGACGAAGATGCGCTCGGCCAGTCGGCAGGCGGTGGTCGGCCTGCTCGATCGGTTCGGTGACCTAGCGAAAAACCTTGACAACAAAGACCTTTCCTCGCTGTCCAGCGAGCTTGTTGCGGTAGCCGAAATGCTGGACCGCGAGATCGTTGTCACCCGGTATCTCACTGTGCCCGCCGAGGACGCGTCACCCCGGGTGCAGTTGATCGAGCGGCTGGTCTCCGGCAAAGTCTCCGATGCCACACTCGAGGTTCTCCGGCTGGCTGTCTCGGAGCGCTGGTCGGCCAACTCCGATTTGGTCGATGCCATCGAGCACGTCTCGCGGCAAGCGCTGCTTGAGGTTGCCGAACGTGAGGGCAAGGTCGACGACGTCGAAGACCAGTTGTTCCGGTTCTCCCGCATCCTGGATGCGCAGCCGCGACTTGCCATCCTGTTGGGCGACTACGGCGTGCCAGTGGAGGGCCGAGTTAGGCTGCTGCGCAACGTGCTTGACAGCGCGAGCGGCAGGGTCAACCCGATCGTGGTGTCACTGCTGACCCAAACCGTCCAATTGCTCAGAGGTCAGTCGGCCGAAGAGGCCGTTCAGTTCTTGACAGAAGTCGCGGTGGCGCGCCGCGGTGAAATCATCGCGGAAGTCAGCGCGGCGGCTGAACTCAGCGATGACCAGCGGTCTCGCCTCACCGACGTGCTCGGCCGCATCTACGGTCATCCGGTGACGGTGCAGGTACAGATCGATGCCGAACTACTCGGCGGCCTGCTCATCTCCGTGGCCGATGAAGTGATTGACGGGACACTCGCTTCTCGCCTCGCCGCGGCCGAGGCTCGATTGCCCGACTGACACCAACCACTCAGCACAACACACGCGAACCAAGATCAAGTAGGAAGACGAAAAGCCATGGCCGAGTTGACAATCTCCGCTGATGACATTCAGAGCGCCGTCGAGGAGTACGTCGGCTCCTTCACCTCCGACACCTCCCGCGAAGAGGTCGGCACCGTCATCGACGCCGGGGATGGTATCGCCCACGTCGAGGGTCTGCCGTCCGTGATGACCCAGGAGCTGCTCGAGTTCCCGGGCGGTGTCCTCGGCGTCGCGCTGAACCTCGACGAGCACAGCATCGGCGCGGTGATCCTGGGTGACTTCGAGAAAATCGAAGAGGGCCAACAGGTCAAGCGCACCGGCGAAGTCCTGTCCGTCCCCGTCGGTGACGGATTCCTGGGGCGCGTCGTCAATCCACTCGGGGTGCCCATCGACGGCCAGGGAGACATCGACACCGACATCCGCCGCGCACTGGAGATCCAGGCGCCGTCGGTGGTGCAGCGGCAAAGCGTGAAGGAGCCGCTGCAAACCGGGATCAAGGCCATCGACGCGATGACGCCGATCGGCCGCGGCCAGCGGCAGCTGATCATCGGCGACCGCAAGACCGGCAAGACCGCAGTCTGCGTCGACACCATCCTGAACCAGCGGGAAAACTGGGAGAGCGGCGACGAACGCAAGCAGGTGCGCTGCGTGTATGTGGCGATCGGGCAAAAGGGCACCACGATCGCTTCGGTCCGGCGAGCGCTCGACGAGGGCGGCGCGATGGACTACACCACCATCGTTGCGGCCCCGGCGTCCGACTCCGCCGGCTTCAAGTGGCTCGCCCCGTACACCGGTTCGGCGATCGCGCAGCATTGGATGTACGAGGGAAAGCATGTGCTGATCGTCTTCGACGACCTGAGCAAGCAGGCCGAGGCGTACCGCGCCATCTCCCTGCTGCTGCGCCGCCCGCCGGGCCGCGAGGCCTACCCCGGTGACGTGTTCTATCTGCACTCGCGGCTGCTGGAGCGCTGCGCGAAGCTGTCCGACGACCTCGGCGGCGGCTCCCTGACCGGCCTGCCGGTCATCGAGACCAAGGCCAACGACATCTCGGCCTACATCCCTACCAACGTCATCTCGATCACCGACGGGCAGTGCTTCCTGGAGTCCGACCTGTTCAACCAGGGCGTGCGGCCGGCTATCAACGTCGGTGTGTCGGTGTCCCGCGTGGGTGGCGCGGCGCAGATCAAGGCCATGAAAGAGGTCGCCGGCTCGCTGCGCCTGGACCTGTCGCAGTACCGCGAATTGGAATCGTTTGCTGCCTTCGCTTCGGACCTCGACGCGACCTCCAAGGCGCAGCTGGAGCGCGGTGAACGGCTGGTCGAACTGCTCAAGCAACCGCAGTATCAGCCCATGCCGGTTGAGGAGCAGGTGGTTTCGATCTTCCTGGGCACCGGCGGCCACCTGGACTCGGTGCCCGTCGAGGACGTCAGGCGCTTCGAAACCGAGTTGCTGGACCACATGCGGGCCTCCGAAGAGAAATTCCTGGCCGGCATCCGCGACACCCAGAAGCTCTCGGAGGAAGGCGAGAACCAGCTCACCGAGATCATCAACAACTTCAAGAAGGGCTTCGCGGCCACCGGCGGCGGATCGGTGGTCCCCGACGAGCACGTCGAGCCGCTGGACGAGGAGGACCTGGAAAAGGAGTCGGTGCAGGTCAAAAAAGAGAAGCCGAAGGACAAGAAGGAGTCGAAGGACTCCAAGAAGGACAAGAAGTAGCTAACGATGGCGGCCACACTTCGCGAACTACGCGGCCGGATCCGCTCGGCAGGGTCGATCAAGAAGATCACCAAGGCCCAGGAGATGATCGCGACATCGCGCATCGGCAAGGCGCAGGCTCGGCTGCATTCCGCGCGGCCCTACGCGTTCCAGATCACCGCGATGCTCACCACCCTGTCTTCCGAAGCCGCTCTGGACCACCCGTTGCTGGTGGAGCGAGAAGAACCCAAGCGCGCCGGCGTCCTGGTGGTGTCCTCCGACCGTGGTTTGTGCGGCGCGTACAACTCCAGCATCTTCCGTCGCTCCGAGGAGCTGTTCTCCTTGCTGCGAGATGAGGGCAAGATGCCGATCGTGTACACGGTGGGCCGTAAGGCGCAGAACTACTTCAAGTTCCGCAACTGGGACATCACCAATTCGTGGACCGGTTTCTCCGAGCAGCCCCAGTACGAGAACGCCGCCGAGATTGCTGAGACCTTGGTCGAGGCTTTCATGAAGGGGGCCGGCGACGGCGAGCAGTCACAAGACGACCAGGGCGTCGACGAACTGCACATCGTCTACTCGGAGTTCAAGTCGATGATGTCGCAAGCGGCGGCGGCCCACCGGATCGCCCCGCTGGTGGTGGAATACGTCGAGGACACCGAGGAACTCCATACGCTGTATTCGTTCGAGCCGGACGCGACGACGCTTTTCGAGTCGCTGTTGCCGCGGTACGTGACGACCCGCGTCTACGCGGCGTTACTTGAGTCGGCCGCATCGGAGCTGGCGTCCCGCCAACGCGCGATGAAGTCCGCAACCGACAACGCGGACGACCTGATCAAAGAGCTGACGCTGATGGCGAACCGCGAGCGGCAGGCTCAGATCACCCAGGAGATCAGCGAAATCGTCGGCGGTGCAAACGCACTCGCCGACGCTAAGTAGCAAACGAGGAAGCGAAGAAAATATGGCTGCTACTACCCAAACAACCGAAAAGACCGAAAAGTCGACCAAGAGCGACACCAGTGGCCGCGTGGTACGGGTCACCGGGCCGGTGGTCGACGTCGAGTTCCCCCGGGGTTCCGTGCCGGAACTGTTCAACGCGCTCAATGCGGAGATCACGTTCGAGGAACTCGCTAAGACCCTGACCCTCGAGGTAGCCCAGCACCTGGGTGACAGCCTGGTGCGCACGATCTCGATGCAGCCCACCGACGGCCTGGTGCGCGGGGTTGAGGTCATCGACACCGGTGGCCCGATCTCGGTGCCGGTGGGCGAAGAGGTCAAGGGCCACGTCTTCAACGCGCTTGGGCACTGTCTGGATAAGCCGGGCTACGGAGAAGACTTCGAGCACTGGTCGATTCACCGCAAGCCGCCGCCCTTCGAAGAGCTGGAGCCTCGCACCGAGATGCTCGAGACCGGCCTGAAGGTGGTGGATCTCCTCACCCCGTATGTGCGTGGCGGCAAGATCGCGCTGTTCGGCGGCGCCGGCGTGGGCAAGACGGTGCTCATCCAGGAGATGATCAACCGCATCGCCCGGAACTTCGGTGGCACTTCGGTGTTCGCCGGTGTGGGGGAGCGCACCCGCGAGGGCAACGACCTGTGGGTTGAGCTGAAAGAAGCCGACGTGCTCAAGGACACCGCGCTGGTATTCGGTCAGATGGATGAGCCGCCCGGCACCCGTATGCGGGTTGGACTGTCCGCGCTGACGATGGCGGAGTGGTTCCGCGACGAGGCCGGCCAGGACGTGCTGCTGTTCATCGACAACATCTTCCGGTTCACCCAGGCCGGCTCCGAGGTGTCGACGCTGCTCGGTCGTATGCCGTCGGCGGTGGGGTACCAGCCCACGCTGGCCGACGAAATGGGTCAGCTGCAGGAGCGCATTACTTCAACACGGGGACGCTCGATTACGTCGATGCAGGCGGTCTACGTGCCGGCCGACGACTACACCGACCCGGCGCCGGCGACGACGTTCGCGCACCTGGACGCCACCACCGAGCTGTCTCGTTCGGTGTTCTCCAAAGGTATCTTCCCCGCGGTGGACCCGCTGGCCTCGAGCTCGACCATCCTCGACCCCAGTATCGTCGGTGACGAACATTACCGGGTGGCGCAGGAGGTCATCCGAATCCTGCAGCGGTACAAGGACCTTCAGGACATCATCGCCATTCTGGGTATCGACGAGTTGTCCGAAGAGGACAAGCAGCTCGTTCAGCGCGCCCGACGCATTGAGCGGTTCCTCTCGCAGAACATGATGGCGGCCGAACAGTTCACCGGCCAGCCGGGTTCGACGGTGCCGTTGAAGGAGACCGTCGAGGCGTTCGGCCGCCTCGCCAAGGGCGACTTCGACCATGTGCCGGAACAGGCGTTCTTCTTGATCGGCGGCCTCGACGACCTAGCGAAGAAAGCCGAAAGCTTCGGCGCCAAACTGGATGCCTGAGGACTGAGTTAAGAGGCTGTGAAAGGCATTGTGGCATGGCGGATTTGAATGTTCAGATAGTCGCCGTAGATCGGGAGATCTGGTCGGGCGAGGTGACTTTCCTGTTCACCCGCACCACCGTCGGCGAGATCGGCATCCTGCCGCGGCACATCCCGCTGGTAGCACAGCTGGTCGATGACGCAATGGTCCGCGTCGAACGAGAAGGCGAAGATGATCTTCGGATCGCGGTGGATGGCGGTTTCCTGTCGGTCACTGAGGAAGCGGTCACCATCCTCGCCGAGTCCGCCGAATTCGAGTCGGAGATCGACGAGAGCGCCGCCAGAGAGGCTTCTGAGTCGGACGATCCGCGTATCGCCGCCAGAGGGCGCGCAAGGTTGCGCGCCGTCGGCGCGATCGACTGACCGCCGATGAGCGCGCCCATGGTCGGCATGGTCGTGCTCGTCGTCGTCCTAGCGGGCGCGGTCGTCGCGCTGAGCTATCGGTTGTGGAAGCTGCGCCAGGGGGGCACGGCCGGGATCATGCGAGACATTCCCGCGGTCGGCGGTCACGGCTGGCGTCACGGCGTGATTCGTTACCGAGGCGGTGAGGCGGCGTTCTACCGGCTTTCCAGCCTGCGTTTGTGGCCGGACCGTCGAGTCAGCCGCAGGGGAGTGGAGATCGTCGCCCGGCGGGCACCCCGCGGTGACGAATTCGACATCATGACCGACGAGATCGTCGTCGTGGAGCTGCGCGACACGACGCAGGACCGCAGGACCGGTTACGAGATCGCGCTGGACAAGGGCGCTTTGACGGCATTCCTATCGTGGCTGGAGTCCCGCCCGTCACCGCGGGCTCGCCGGCGCAGCGTTTAGGCCCTGCGCCGCAGGTTAACTCGCGTGCGGCGCGCCGCCGCCGGGCTTCCAGAGCACATCGCCGTCGGGGTTGGCCGCGCGGGCCAGGATGAAGAGCAGATCCGAGAGGCGGTTCAAGTATTTCGCCGGAAGGACATTGACCTGCTGCGGAGCGGCATCGATCGCGGCCCACGCCGAGCGTTCCGCTCGACGGACGATCGTGCGGGCGACGTGCAACAGTGCCGACAACGGCGAGCCGCCCGGCAGCACAAAAGAATTCAGCGCCGGCAGGTTCTCGTTATATTTGTCACACCAGCCTTCGAGCCGATCGATATAGGGCTGGGTGACTCGCAGCGGCGGATATTCGGGGTTTTCCACGACCGGGGTCGATAGGTCTGCGCCGGCGTCGAAGAGGTCGTTCTGGATCTGCCGCAGCACATCGGCGATTTCCTCGTCGGCCCGACCCAGGGCGATCGCGACGCCGATCGCCGAGTTGGCCTCGTCGCAATCCGCGTAGGCGACCAGGCGAGGGTCGTTTTTGGAGACCCGCGAGAAGTCGCTCAATCCCGTCGTGCCGTCGTCACCAGTTCGCGTATAGATGCGGGTCAGGTGTATCGCCATGAGCAAAACGGTACTGCGGCCCGGGGAAGGACCGAGACTCGGCTGACTGACAAGCCGATACCGCGTCACTAGACTGACGCGGGTGACAGAGCGATTCGTGGTGACCGGCGGCAACCGGTTGTCCGGCGAAGTCGCTGTGGGGGGCGCCAAGAACAGCGTGCTCAAGCTGATGGCCGCGACGCTGCTGGCCGAAGGCACCAGCACCATCACCAACTGCCCCGACATTCTCGATGTGCCGCTGATGGCGGAGGTGTTGCGTGGCCTGGGTGCCACCGTCGAGCTCGACGGCGACGTCGCCCGTATCACGTCGCCCGACGAGCCGAAATACGACGCAGACTTCGCGGCGGTTCGACAGTTCCGGGCGTCGGTGTGTGTGCTCGGGCCGTTGGTCGGCCGGTGCAAGCGGGCCAGGGTTGCGCTCCCGGGCGGTGACGCGATCGGGTCTCGTCCGCTGGACATGCACCAGGCGGGCCTGCGCCAGCTTGGCGCACAATGCAACATCGAGCACGGCTGCGTCGTCGCCCAGGCCGACACGTTGCGCGGCGCGGAAATCCAGCTCGAGTTTCCCTCGGTGGGAGCCACCGAAAACATCCTGATGGCCGCCGTCGTGGCCGAGGGTGTCACCACGATCCACAATGCGGCCCGCGAACCCGATGTCGTGGACCTGTGCACCATGTTGAATCAGATGGGCGCGCAGGTCGAAGGTGCCGGTTCGCCGACCATGACGATCACCGGCGTTCCGCGGCTGTACCCCACCGAGCATCGCGTGATCGGGGACCGCATCGTTGCCGCCACCTGGGGCATCGCCGCCGCCATGACCCGGGGTGACATTTCGGTGACGGGCGTCGACCCGGCCCACCTTCAGGTGGTGCTGCACAAGTTGCACGACGCCGGCGCGACCGTCACCCAAACGGACAACAGCTTCCGGATCACCCAGTACGAGCGCCCCAAGGCCGTCAACGTCGCGACGTTGCCCTTTCCAGGGTTTCCCACCGATCTGCAGCCGATGGCGATCGCCCTGGCGTCGATCGCCGACGGCACGTCGATGATCACGGAAAACGTCTTCGAGGCGCGCTTTCGCTTCGTCGAAGAAATGATCCGGTTGGGCGCCGACGCGCGCACGGACGGCCACCACGCCGTCGTGCGAGGCCTGCCACAATTGTCGAGCGCCCCGGTGTGGTGTTCGGACATTCGGGCCGGTGCCGGCCTGGTCTTGGCGGGGCTGGTCGCTGACGGTGACACCGAGGTTCACGACGTCTTCCACATTGATCGCGGCTACCCGTTGTTCGTGGAGAACCTGGCGATTTTGGGAGCGGAGATCGAGCGGGTAGAGTAACCAAAGTCAGTGTCCCGCAGGGGCGGTCGCCACGCCAGGCGGCCGACAACCCGGGCGCTTGACTCCCTCGCTGGATTGGTACTAGCCTGGCACGGCTGCTCCCGAAACGGCCTCTGGAAGGCCGAAACTGGGAGTTGACTCCACTGCCAGACTTGTATTAAGCTGGCAGGGTTGCCCCAAAGCGGGCGAAACAAGTGTTGTTTGAGAACTCAATAGTGTGTTTGGTGTTTTTATTTGTTGTTGTTTTTTTGGACCATACTTTTAACACTCCCCGTGTGTGGGTATGGTCGTTTTTTTGATGCCAGTTAATTGGTGTCTTTTTGTTAGGTCAGATTTTCTCTGATTTGAATTCACCTCGTTCTGCGAGGAGTTTTTGTTTGGAGAGTTTGATCCTGGCTCAGGACGAACGCTGGCGGCGTGCTTAACACATGCAAGTCGAACGGAAAGGTCTCTTCGGAGATACTCGAGTGGCGAACGGGTGAGTAACACGTGGGCAATCTGCCCTGCACTTCGGGATAAGCCTGGGAAACTGGGTCTAATACCGAATAGGACCACTTGGCGCATGCCTTGTGGTGGAAAGCTTTTGCGGTGTGGGATGGGCCCGCGGCCTATCAGCTAGTTGGTGGGGTGATGGCCTACCAAGGCGACGACGGGTAGCCGGCCTGAGAGGGTGTCCGGCCACACTGGGACTGAGATACGGCCCAGACTCCTACGGGAGGCAGCAGTGGGGAATATTGCACAATGGGCGCAAGCCTGATGCAGCGACGCCGCGTGGGGGATGACGGCCTTCGGGTTGTAAACCTCTTTCACCATCGACGAAGGTCCGGGTTTTCTCGGATTGACGGTAGGTGGAGAAGAAGCACCGGCCAACTACGTGCCAGCAGCCGCGGTAATACGTAGGGTGCGAGCGTTGTCCGGAATTACTGGGCGTAAAGAGCTCGTAGGTGGTTTGTCGCGTTGTTCGTGAAATCTCACGGCTTAACTGTGAGCGTGCGGGCGATACGGGCAGACTAGAGTACTGCAGGGGAGACTGGAATTCCTGGTGTAGCGGTGGAATGCGCAGATATCAGGAGGAACACCGGTGGCGAAGGCGGGTCTCTGGGCAGTAACTGACGCTGAGGAGCGAAAGCGTGGGGAGCGAACAGGATTAGATACCCTGGTAGTCCACGCCGTAAACGGTGGGTACTAGGTGTGGGTTTCCTTCCTTGGGATCCGTGCCGTAGCTAACGCATTAAGTACCCCGCCTGGGGAGTACGGCCGCAAGGCTAAAACTCAAAGGAATTGACGGGGGCCCGCACAAGCGGCGGAGCATGTGGATTAATTCGATGCAACGCGAAGAACCTTACCTGGGTTTGACATGCACAGGACGCGTCTAGAGATAGGCGTTCCCTTGTGGCCTGTGTGCAGGTGGTGCATGGCTGTCGTCAGCTCGTGTCGTGAGATGTTGGGTTAAGTCCCGCAACGAGCGCAACCCTTGTCTCATGTTGCCAGCGGGTAATGCCGGGGACTCGTGAGAGACTGCCGGGGTCAACTCGGAGGAAGGTGGGGATGACGTCAAGTCATCATGCCCCTTATGTCCAGGGCTTCACACATGCTACAATGGCCGGTACAAAGGGCTGCGATGCCGCAAGGTTAAGCGAATCCTTTTAAAGCCGGTCTCAGTTCGGATCGGGGTCTGCAACTCGACCCCGTGAAGTCGGAGTCGCTAGTAATCGCAGATCAGCAACGCTGCGGTGAATACGTTCCCGGGCCTTGTACACACCGCCCGTCACGTCATGAAAGTCGGTAACACCCGAAGCCAGTGGCCTAACCCTTGGGAGGGAGCTGTCGAAGGTGGGATCGGCGATTGGGACGAAGTCGTAACAAGGTAGCCGTACCGGAAGGTGCGGCTGGATCACCTCCTTTCTAAGGAGCACCACGAAAACACCCCAATTGGTGGGGTGTGAGCCGTGAGGGGTTCTCGCCTGTAGTGGGCGAGGGCCGGGTGCGCAACAGCAAATGATTGCCAGACACACTATTGGGCCCTGAGACAACACTCGGCCAGTCCGTGTGATGTCCCTCCATCTTGGTGGTGGGGTGTGGTGTTTGAGTATTGGATAGTGGTTGCGAGCATCTAAACGGATGCGTAGCCGGCAACGGTCGCGTGTTCGTTGAAATGTGTAATTTCTTTTTTGGTTTTTGTGTGTAAGTAAGTGTTTAAGGGCGCATGGTGGATGCCTTGGCATCGAGAGCCGATGAAGGACGTGGGAGGCTGCGATATGCCTCGGGGAGCTGTCAACCGAGCTTTGATCCGAGGATTTCCGAATGGGGAAACCCAGCACGAGTGATGTCGTGTTACCCGCATCTGAATATATAGGGTGCGGGAGGTAACGCGGGGAAGTGAAACATCTCAGTACCCGTAGGAGAAGAAAACAATTGTGATTCCGTTAGTAGTGGCGAGCGAACGCGGAACAGGCTAAACCGCACGCATGGGTAACCGGGTAGGGGTTGTGTGTGCGGGGTTGTGGGATTGATGTGTCTCAGCTCTACCTGGCTGAGGGGTAGTCAGAAAGTGTCGTGGTTAGCGGAAGTGGCCTGGGACGGCCCGCCATAGACGGTGAAAGCCCGGTACGCGAAAACCCGGCACCTACCTTGTATCAACTCCCGAGTAGCAGCGGGCCCGTGGAATCTGCTGTGAATCTGCCGGGACCACCCGGTAAGCCTAAATACTTCTCGATGACCGATAGCGGATTAGTACCGTGAGGGAATGGTGAAAAGTACCCCGGGAGGGGAGTGAAAGAGTACCTGAAACCGTGTGCCTACAAGCCGTCAGAGCCTCCTCGTGGGGTGATGGCGTGCCTTTTGAAGAATGAGCCTGCGAGTCAGGGACACGTCGCGAGGTTAACCCGTGCGGGGTAGCCGCAGCGAAAGCGAGTCTGAATAGGGCGCATCCCCTTTGGGGTGTAGTGGCGTGTTCTGGACCCGAAGCGGAGTGATCTACCCATGGCCAGGGTGAAGCGCGGGTAAGACCGCGTGGAGGCCCGAACCCACTTAGGTTGAAGACTGAGGGGATGAGCTGTGGGTAGGGGTGAAAGGCCAATCAAACTCCGTGATAGCTGGTTCTCCCCGAAATGCATTTAGGTGCAGCGTTACGTGTTTCACCACGGAGGTAGAGCTACTGGATGGCCGATGGGCCCTACTAGGTTACTGACGTCAGCCAAACTCCGAATGCCGTGGTGTATAGCGTGGCAGTGAGACGGCGGGGGATAAGCTCCGTACGTCGAGAGGGAAACAGCCCAGATCGCCGGCTAAGGCCCCTAAGCGTGTGCTAAGTGGAAAAGGATGTGCAGTCGCAGAGACAACCAGGAGGTTGGCTTAGAAGCAGCCACCCTTGAAAGAGTGCGTAATAGCTCACTGGTCAAGTGATTGTGCGCCGATAATGTAGCGGGGCTCAAGCACACCGCCGAAGCCGCGGCAACCGCAAGGTTGGGTAGGGGAGCGTCCCCCATGCAGAGAAGCCATCGGGTAACCGGTGGTGGAGTTTGGGGGAGTGAGAATGCAGGCATGAGTAGCGATAAGGCAAGTGAGAACCTTGCCCGCCGTAAGACCAAGGGTTCCTGGGCCAGGCCAGTCCGCCCAGGGTGAGTCGGGACCTAAGGCGAGGCCGACAGGCGTAGTCGATGGACAACGGGTTGATATTCCCGTACCCGTGTGTGGGCGTCCCTGACGAATCAGCGGTACTAACCACCCAAAACCGGATCGACCATTCCCCTTCGGGGGCATGGAGTTTCGGGGCTGCGTGGGACCTTCGCTGGTAGTAGTCAAGCGATGG
This sequence comes from uncultured Actinomycetota bacterium, assembly GCA_963820045.1. Lineage (GTDB taxonomy): Bacteria > Actinomycetota > Actinomycetes > Mycobacteriales > Mycobacteriaceae > Mycobacterium. The sequence continues at coordinate 37,995 of CAWFYN010000001.1, read as the reverse complement.
GGTGACGCAGGAAGGTAGCCGTACCAGTCAGTGGTAATACTGGGGCAAGCCTGTAGGGAGAGCGATAGGCAAATCCGTCGCTCATTAATCCTGAGAGGTGATGCATAGCCGATTGAGGTGAATTCGGTGATCCTCTGCTGCCAAGAAAAGCCTCTAGCGAGCACACACACGGCCCGTACCCCAAACCGACACAGGTGGTCAGGTAGAGCATACCAAGGCGTACGAGATAACTATGGTTAAGGAACTCGGCAAAATGCCCCCGTAACTTCGGGAGAAGGGGGGCCGGAATACCGTGAACACCCTTGCGGTGGGAGCGGGATTCGGCCGCAGAAACCAGTGGGTAGCGACTGTTTACTAAAAACACAGGTCCGTGCGAAGTCGCAAGACGATGTATACGGACTGACGCCTGCCCGGTGCTGGAAGGTTAAGAGGACCCGTTAACCGTAAGGTGAAGCGGAGAATTTAAGCCCCAGTAAACGGCGGTGGTAACTATAACCATCCTAAGGTAGCGAAATTCCTTGTCGGGTAAGTTCCGACCTGCACGAATGGCGTAACGACTTCCCAACTGTCTCAACCATAGACTCGGCGAAATTGCACTACGAGTAAAGATGCTCGTTACGCGCGGCAGGACGAAAAGACCCCGGGACCTTCACTACAACTTGGTATTGGTGTTCGGTACGGTTTGTGTAGGATAGGTGGGAGACTGTGAAATACAGACGCCAGTTTGTATGGAGTCGTTGTTGAAATACCACTCTGATCGTATTGGACACCTAACGTCGAACCCTTATCGGGTTCACGGACAGTGCCTGGCGGGTAGTTTAACTGGGGCGGTTGCCTCCTAAAATGTAACGGAGGCGCCCAAAGGTTCCCTCAACCTGGACGGCAATCAGGTGACGAGTGTAAGTGCACAAGGGAGCTTGACTGCGAGACCTACAAGTCAAGCAGGGACGAAAGTCGGGACTAGTGATCCGGCACCCCCGAGTGGAAGGGGTGTCGCTCAACGGATAAAAGGTACCCCGGGGATAACAGGCTGATCTTCCCCAAGAGTCCATATCGACGGGATGGTTTGGCACCTCGATGTCGGCTCGTCGCATCCTGGGGCTGGAGCAGGTCCCAAGGGTTGGGCTGTTCGCCCATTAAAGCGGCACGCGAGCTGGGTTTAGAACGTCGTGAGACAGTTCGGTCTCTATCCGCCGCGCGCGTCAGAAACTTGAGGAAACCTGTCCCTAGTACGAGAGGACCGGGACGGACGAACCTCTGGTATACCAGTTGTCCCACCAGGGGCACCGCTGGATAGCCACGTTCGGACAGGATAACCGCTGAAAGCATCTAAGCGGGAAACCTTCTCCAAGATCAGGTTTCTCACCCTTTTAGAGGGATAAGGCCCCCCGCAGACCACGGGATCGATAGGCCAGACCTGGAAGCTCAGTAATGAGTGCAGGGAACTGGCACTAACCGGCCGAAAACTTACCAACACGCAATCGCAACCACTTTCCATATCCGGCGACAATTTGTCGTGGGAAGCTTGGATACCACACCCCCCACCGAAACCAAATTTAAATAGAGTTACGGCGGCCACAGCGACAGGGAAACGCCCGGTCCCATTCCGAACCCGGAAGCTAAGCCTGTCAGCGCCGATGATACTGCCCATCCGGGTGGAAAAGTAGGACACCGCCGAACATACACAAAAACACCCCCGGCAACGGGGGTGTTTTTGCATTTTCTGTCGCCGGCTCAATTCCTAGTCGAACAATGTCAAAGCCGCATTCGCCGATGCGCGCTTCTTTTCCAATGCGAGCAGGGTTCGTTTTCGATCGAGGCCACCCCCGTAGCCGGTAAGGCTACCGTTGGCGCCGATGACCCGGTGGCAGGGAACGACAATCGCTATGGGGTTGTGGCCGTTGGCCAATCCCACTGCGCGTGCGGAACCGGGAGCACCGATCTGTTCGGCAATTACTCCATACGATCTGGTTTCGCCGTACGGAATTGTCTGGAGCGCCTTCCACACTCGCCGTTGGAATTCGGAACCGCGCAGCTCGAATTCGAAATCGAACTCGATCAGTTCGCCCGCGAAATAAGCGTTCAGTTGTTCAGTGGCGTCTTTGAACGCTGCGGGATTCGGTGCCCAGCCGGTGCGGCTCGGTTCGTAGGTCTGGTCGACCATTCGAAGCATGGTCAGAACCGAGTCCTGGCCGGCCAGGGTCAGCGGCCCGATCGGGCTGTTGACGGTGCGGTATTCGATCATGCGACCTCCTGTGGTGGCCATTGGTTAACCGGATGCTCGAGGGTGGTCCAGAGATACTGCGTGGCGTAGGAGCGCCACGGGCGCCAGCCGGCGCCACGGGTGACCAGGCTCCGCTCGTCAGTCGGCAAGCCGAGCTGCCTGGCCGCCACGCGAAGACCAAGGTCGGTGGCGGGGAAAGCGTCCGGGTCACCGAGACCGCGCATCGCAATCACCTCTGCGGTCCAGGGGCCAACCCCGGGCACATCCAGCAGTTGTCTTCGGGCGGCTTCCCAGTCGCTTCCGCTGTCCAGGACGATACTGCCGTCGGCGAGGCCGGTGACCAACGCGCTCAGGGTGCGTTGCCGGGCTTTGGGAACCGCCAGGTGGGCGGGGTCGATCTCCGCAAGCTGCCCTACCGACGGGAAGGTATGGGTCAGCCCGCGGTCGGGGTCTGCGACCGGCTGCCCGTAGGCCGCGACCAGGCGACCGGCGTGGGTTCTGGCCGCCTTGGTCGACACCTGTTGGCCGAGTACCGCGCGCACGGCGAGCTCGGCCTCGTCGACGGTGCGCGGAATGCGTTGTCCGGGTGCCTTAGCCACCACGGGACCCAGGTGCGGGTCAGCGGCCAGCGCGTCGTCCACCGCTTCGGGGTCGGCATCGAGATCCAGCAGCCGCCGGCAGCGGGCGATCGCCGTGGTCAGGTCACGAAAGTCGTCGAGCACCAGCACGCAACGGACGTGGTCGACGGCCGGTGTCAGGGTGACGACCGCGCGGCCGAACGGGAGGCGCAGGCTGCGTCGGTACGCACCATCGCGGACCTCCTCGCAACCGGGCACGGCCCCGGCGGCCAGATGACCGAATACGCCCTCATACGCGAACGGGGTGCGTACCGGCAACCGAAGGCAGACCGTGCCCGCCGACGCGGTGTCGGACCCGGGCCGGACGGCCGCCCGCCGGCGCAGCTCCGTGGGTGTGATCTCGAAGACCAGGCGCACGCTGTCGTTGAACTGGCGGATGCTGGAAAACCCCGACGCGAACGCGATGTCGCCGAACGGCAGGTCCGTGGTCTCGATGAGCAGGCGGGCGGTCTGCGCTCGTTGCGCGCGGGCCAGCGCGAGTGGGCCGGCCCCGACCTCGGCCTGCAACAGCCGCTCCAGCTGGCGGGTGGTGTAACCGAGGTGGGCCGCCAGGCCGCCGACGCCTTCGCGGTCCACCGTGCCGTCGGCGATCAGCCGCATCGTCCGGGCGACGATATCACCGCGCACATTCCATTCCGGCGACCCCGGGGACGCGTCGGGACGGCACCGCTTACATGCCCGGAACCCCGCCCGCTGAGCGGCGGCCGCGGTCGGATAGAACCGCACGTTGCGCGCGAACGGCGGCCGCACCGGGCAGCTGGGCCGGCAATAGATGCCGGTGGTCAGCACCGCCGTGACGAACCAGCCGTCGAACCGGGCGTCCTTGGACTGGACGGCGCGGTAGCAGCGTTCGAAGTCGTCGTGCATGCTTCAAGACTTACACCCGCCTACCGACAAAACTGGCGGAAAAACGACATCGTAGTGGCGGTCGGGCAGACGCTGTGACGCCGGTGGCCCGGCATCACAGCTCGCTGGCTACGGGCTCGGAGGGGTTCCGACGCAAACGCCGCCGGCGCAGGCGCCCGCGCCGCCGGGTCCGGCGGAAGCCCCGGCGCCGGGAACACCCGCGCTCGCCCCCCCGGGTCCGGCGCCGGCGCCGGACCCGCCCGGTCCGGCGGTCGTGGCACCACCGGGTCCGGTCTCGGGACCGCCGCCGCCCGGCCCGGCGGGAGTCGTTGCCGCCGGGGCGGTCGTGGTGACGCTGGCGGGTGTCGTAACGGTGGTGGTGACGGTCGATGTCGCCGGGTTCTTGTTGTTGTTGCTGGAGCCGCATCCCGCGGTCAACGAGCTCAAGGCGATCGCCGCGGCGATGCCGGCGGCAACGGAAACACGGCGTGCAGTTCCACTACCGGTCATGTCAACACCAATCTCTTTAAGGGGCGATGTCTTTAGTGCCATTACCCACTCGGGTGCGAAATCAATCGCATCAGACCCGCGGGTCAAGGGTCTAGGCGGGCGAAGCCAGCCGGGTAGGACGCTCGTGTCCGCGCAGGGTCACGGTCTCGCCCAAAGACCAACGGGCGCGCTCGTTCTCGCTGGCTCCGTCCAGCGCGTCGGCGGTCGCGAGCAATCGACCCGGGCGCGACTTGGCGAGCTCGCACAGGCGGGCTGCCTCGTTGACCGGGCCGCCGATCACGGTGTATTCGAAGCGCTCCCTGGCACCGACGTTCCCGGCGACCACTCGCCCCGCCGCCACGCCAATACCAGCCTGACACTCCGGCATTTCGTTTTCGAGCCGCTCGGCCATGCCGCGCGCGGCGGCCAGCGCCTCGTCTTCCGGACGGTCCAGACGATTCGGGGCTCCGAAGATGGCGAGCGTCGCATCACCCTCAAACTTGTTGACCAGCCCGCAGTGTCGGTCCACTTCCTCGACGACTATGCCGAAAAATTGATTGAGCACCGAAACGACTTCGGCCGGGGGCCGACTGGTCACCAATTGGGTCGAGCCGACGATGTCGATGAATACGACTGCCACATGGCGTTCTTCGCCGCCCAGCTTCGGGCGCTCGCGCTCCGCGGCCAGCGCGACTTCGCGTCCGACGTGCCGGCCGAAAAGGTCGCGAACGCGTTCGCGCTCGCGCAGCCCGTCGACCATTCTGTTGAAACCGCGTTGCAGCTCACCGAGTTCGGTGCCGTCGAAAACCACGAGGTCGCCACGCAGATCACCGCGCTCGACGCGGCTGAGCGCCGCACGGACGACGCGCACCGGAGTTGCGGTGAGCCAGGCCAGGATCCACATCAAGAGGCAACCGAAGATCAACGTGGCGATCGACACGATCAGCACGCCGACCGCGAACTGCGTTTCGGTCAGATTTCGCATCAGGAGTTGGAAGCCCGCCAGAAACGCGATGCCGAGTACGGGCAGGCCCGAGCCGAGGAACCAGACCACCATGGTCCGGCCCATGATGCCGGAGGCGAACCGCCGCGGCGGCGGCCCCGCTTCGAGCGCCTGAGCCGCCGCCGGGCGCAGCGCGAACTCGGCGAGCAGATAACTTCCGGTGGCCACCAGGATGCCGCAAATGCTCACCGCGATGAGGAAGCGCGGGATGAACATCGTGTTGACCAGGCCGTAAAGGGTCGTCAGCACCACCGTTCCGACACCCCACAGGACGAGGTCGAAGGCGGCGATCCGCCATGGCGCCAGGAAGGTGTTGCGCTCGTCTTGCGGGGTCGGCGCTCGTTCCTCGATCGCCCAGCGCAGCGAGACGACGGTCCTGCGGGTGATCCAGTAGGTGCCCACCGCCAGCGCCAGCGCGATGTAGGCCGATGACGCCCCGAACGTGATCCACCACGGCGCGTCGAACACGCTCGGTTGCGGAATGGCGACCGTCACCAGGAGCAGCGCGACTGCGATGCCGATCAGGTTGGCGCCCAAGACCAGCACGGTCAGAATGATCTGGATGCGGATGCGGCGACGTCGCTGGCTTTCGCTGACCCGTCCCAGCAGCAGGGAGCCGTACGCCGGGGTCTCTGGTAGCCGGCCGCTCTGCCGAGTGACCGTCTCGAGCACCCGGCCGATGCGCTTTGCCAAGCTCTGGTTGGCCGACATGGTGGCGCCAGCCTAATTTGTGGGCCACGCTCTAAGGTGAGTCGGGTGCGTCTAGTGATCGCCCAGTGCGCTGTTGACTACGTCGGCCGGCTCACCGCGCATCTTCCGTCGGCCCGCAGGCTGCTGCTGTTCAAGGCCGACGGATCGGTCAGCGTGCACGCCGACGACCGCGCTTACAAGCCGCTGAACTGGATGAGTCCGCCCTGCTGGCTCACGGAGGAGCCCGGTGATGATTCGCCCGTGTGGGTCGTCCAGAACAAGGCCGGCGAACAGCTGCGCATCACCGTCGAGGAGGTCGAGCACGACTCCAGCCACGATCTGGGCGTTGACCCCGGGCTGGTCAAGGACGGCGTCGAAGCCCACCTGCAGGCGTTGCTCGCCGAGCACGTGCAACTGCTCGGCGAGGGCTACACGCTGGTTCGCCGTGAATACATGACCGCCATCGGGCCCGTCGACCTGCTCTGCCGTGACGAGCATGGCGGTTCCGTAGCGGTGGAAATCAAGCGGCGCGGCGAGATCGACGGCGTCGAGCAGCTCACCCGCTACCTCGAGTTGCTCAATCGGGACAGCGTGCTGGCGCCGGTGAAGGGGGTGTTCGCAGCCCAGCAGATCAAGCCGCAAGCCCGCACGCTGGCCACCGACCGCGGCATACGTTGCCTGACATTGGATTACGACAAGATGCGCGGGATGGACAGCGACGAATACCGGTTGTTCTGAGCCTCGCGGCTAGGCTGGCGGTATGGCTCGGCGCCGCACACCGCCACGTAGGCAGCGGCAGCCATCGCCGCCGCCGGCCCTTCGCCGGGTGGAGATCGGACCGGACGGCCACGAGTACGAAGTCCGTCCCGTCGCGGCGGCCCGGGCACTCAAGACGTACCGCTGTCCCGGTTGTGATCACGAAATACGTGCCGGTACAGCGCATCTGGTGGTGTGGCCGACCGATTCGACGCGCGCGGGAGGCCCAGGACTGGTCGATGATCGACGGCATTGGCACGCGCCGTGCTGGAGCCACCGCGCTACGCGCGGCCCGACGCGGAAGTGGTCGTGACTTTCTGGGTCTCAGGCGGCCGGTTCGACCAGCTCGATGAGAACTCCGCCAGCGTCCTTGGGGTGGATGAAGTTGATCCGCGAGTTTGCCGTGCCGCGGCGCGGCGCCTCGTAGATGAGCCGGATGCCATGGGAGCGCAGGTCCTCGATCAGGCTGTCGAGGTCGCTGACCCGAAGCGCCATCTGCTGGATGCCGGGACCGCGCTTGTCGAGGAACTTGGCGATGGTCGAGGAGTCGTCCATTGGGGCCATCAGCTGGATCTGCGCGGTACCGGTTGGGGCGCCGCGCACGGCCAGCATGGCTTCGCGTATCCCCTGGTCCTCGTTGACTTCCTCGTGCACCAGGACCATGCCGAGGTGGTCGTGATACCAGGCGATTGCCGCGTCCAGGTCGGCGACCGCTATGCCGACGTGATCGACCGCCGTCACCAGCGCGGTGGCCAGGACCTGACGGGCGTCAACTTGATCGGTCGTCATCACATAAAGGTAACCTGACGGCAAAGATTGCGCTTCTCCAGGCGGCCGAATCGGCCGTCCAGGGGCGCCTCAGTAGGCCTTAGGAGATAGTCATGACGACGTCGGTCATCGTTGCTGGAGCGCGGACGCCGATCGGCAAGTTGATGGGTTCGCTGAAGGATTTTTCGGCCAGCGATCTGGGTGCCATCGCGATCGCCGGCGCGCTGGAGAAGGCCAAGGTACCCGCCTCGGCGGTCGAGTACGTGATCATGGGCCAGGTGTTGACGGCGGGGGCCGGTCAGATGCCCGCGCGTCAGGCGGCCGTAGCGGCCGGCATCGGCTGGGATGTTCCGGCCCTGACCATCAACAAGATGTGCTTGTCCGGTATCGACGCCATTGCGCTGGCTGACCAGCTCATTCGCGCCGGGGAGTTCGACGTGGTGGTGGCCGGTGGGCAGGAGTCCATGACCAAGGCACCCCATTTGCTGATGGATAGCCGGGCGGGCTACAAGTACGGCGACGTCAAGGTCCTGGACCACATGGCCTACGACGGCCTGCACGACGTGTTCACCGACCAGCCGATGGGCGCGCTCACCGAGCAGCGCAACGACGTTGACAAATTCACCCGCCAGGAGCAGGACGAGTTTGCTGCCCGGTCGCATCAGAAGGCGGCCGCGGCGTGGAAGGACGGCGTCTTCGCCGACGAAGTCGTGCCGGTCAACATCCCGCAGCGCAAAGGTGATCCGCTGCAGTTCACCGAGGACGAGGGCATTCGCGCCAACACCACCGGCGAGTCCCTGGCCGGCCTCAAACCGGCCTTCCGCCGCGACGGCACCATCACCGCCGGTTCGGCGTCGCAGATCTCCGACGGGGCGGCGGCCGTGGTGGTGATGAACAAGGCCAAGGCGCAGGAGCTGGGGCTGAACTGGCTGGTCGAAATCGGCGCGCACGGTGTCGTGGCCGGACCGGACTCCACCCTGCAGTCGCAACCGGCCAACGCGATCAAGAAGGCGCTCGGCCGCGAGGGCATCTCCGTCGACCAGCTAGACGTCGTGGAAATCAACGAGGCGTTCTCGGCGGTCGCGCTGGCCTCGACCCGCGAACTCGGCGTGGACCCCGAGATCGTCAATGCCAACGGCGGTGCGATCGCCGTCGGACATCCCATCGGGATGTCGGGCGCACGAATCACGCTGCACGTCGCCCTGGAGCTGGCCCGGCGTGGCTCCGGCTACGGCGTTGCGGCGCTGTGCGGGGCCGGCGGTCAGGGCGATGCGTTGATTCTGCGGGCGAAGTAGCCGGGCTCGGACGGGCGCACTGACGCCTTCGTCGACGTTGCTGGCGTGACGCGAGCGGAGACTTTTGTGATCTTCGTCATATCGCCCGGTAGCGGGCGCGGTTGGTGCGATTTTCGGCCCGGTCAAGCGGCGCCGCGGGTCCGCCCCACCGGGTGGATAGGTCGCCGATGCGCATGACAAACTTGACGACGTGACGCGTCCGCGACCCTCGATCGGCCCCGCGCTGGCTGGCGCGGTCGACTTGTCCGGCCTCAAGCAGCGGGCCCAGCAGCCGCAGTCGCCGGCCGGTGGCACCGGCGGCGGCGCTACGCCGGCCGCCGAAGGTGGCCCCGGAGTCTCCGCAATCACCGAGGCCAATTTCGAGACCGAAGTCCTGCTCCGGTCCGAGGAAGTTCCCGTTGTCGTGCTGCTGTGGTCACCGCGCAGCGACGCGTGTGTCCAGCTCGTCGACATCCTGTCCGGCCTGGCCGCCGAGGACAACGGCAAGTGGTCCCTGGCGACGGTCAACGTCGACGTGGCACCCAGGGTGGCCCAGATCTTCGGTGTCGATGCGGTACCGACCGTGGTGGCTCTGGCCGCCGGGCAGCCGGTGTCCAGCTTTCAGGGCATGCAGCCGCCCGACCAGTTGCGGGGCTGGGTGGATTCGCTTCTGTCGGCGACGGCCGGGAAACTCAGGGGCTCAGGCAATTCCGCGGATTCCGATGAGGTTGACCCCGAGCTGGCCGCGGCCCGCGAACAGCTCGAGGCCGGCAACTTCGAGGCCGCAAAAGGGGCATATCAAGCGATATTGGACGCCGATGCGGGCAGTGTCGAAGCAAAGGGCGCGATCCGGCAGATCGACTTTCTCATGCGCGCAACCGCGCACCCGCCGGACGCCGTCGGCGCGGCCGACGCGGCACCAGGCGACATCGATGCGGCCTTCGCGGCCGCCGACGTGCAAATCCTCAACCAGGACGTGAGCGCGGCATTCGAGCGCCTAATTGCCTTGGTGCGCAGCACATCCGGGGACGAACGCACCCGGGTGCGCACGCGGTTGATCGACCTCTTCGAGCTCTTCGATCCCGCCGACCCCGAGGTGGTCGCCGGACGGCGCAACCTCGCCAACGCGCTGTACTGAAAGTTGACGTTCGGCCTGGTAAGCGGCCTACTCGGGCTCCAGCCACAGGGCCGACGTGGGCGGCAGCACCAGCACGGTCGACGCGGGCCGGCCGTGCCACGGGTCTTCGGTCGCGTCGACGCCACCCATGTTGCCGATCCCGGCGCCGTTGTAGGTGGTCGCATCGGTGTTGAGCACCTCGCGCCAGCGGCCGGCGGACGGCAGGCCGAGCCGGTAGCCACTGTGCTCGCTGCCGGCGAAGTTGAACACGCACGCCATCACCGACCCGTCGCTGCCATACCGCAGGAAGCTCAACACGTTGTTGGCCGAGTCGTTGGCGTCGATCCAGGAGTAACCGTCGGGAATGGTGTCCTGGCTCCACAGCGCCGGATGGCTGCGGTAGATGTCGTTGAGGTCGCGCACCAGGCGCAGGACGCCGTTCGAGAACCCTTGCTCGTCCAGCTGCCACCAATCCAGGCCGCGTTCCTCGGACCACTCGGCGCGCTGGCCGAATTCCTGCCCCATGAACAGCAATTGCTTGCCGGGGTGCGCCCACTGATAGGCCAGCAGGCTGCGCAGCCCGGCGGCCTTGACGTGGTTGTTGCCCGGCATCCGTCCCCACAACGTGCCCTTGCCGTGCACCACCTCGTCGTGGCTGATCGGCAGCACATAGTTCTCGCTGAATGCGTAGAGCATCGAGAACGTCATCTCGCCGTGGTGGTAATTGCGGTAGATCGGGTCGCGGCTGATGTAGTCGAGCGTGTCGTGCATCCAGCCCATGTTCCACTTCATCGAAAAGCCTAGGCCGCCAAGGTTTGTCGGGCGGGTGACGCCGGGCCACGACGTCGATTCCTCGGCGATGGTGACGATGCCCGGCGCCGACTTGTGCACCGTGGCATTCATCTCCTGCAGAAACTGCACGGCCTCCAGGTTCTCCCGGCCGCCGTAGATGTTCGGCGTCCAGCCGCCCTCAGGGCGCGAATAGTCCAGATAGAGCATGGAAGCAACCGCATCCACCCGTAACCCGTCGACGTGGTACTCCTGGAGCCAATACACGGCGTTGGCCACCAGGAAGTTACGCACCTCATTCCGCCCGAAGTCGAATACGTAAGTACCCCAGTCGAGTTGCTCTCCGCGCTTAGGGTCGGAGTGCTCGTAGAGCGGGGTGCCGTCGAACCGTCCCAGCGCCCACGCGTCCTTCGGGAAGTGCGCCGGCACCCAGTCCACGATGACGCCGATGCCGGCGGTGTGCAGCGCGTCAACCAGCGCCCGGAATTCGTCGGGCGTGCCGAACCTCGATGTCGGCGCGTAGTACGACGTCACCTGGTAACCCCACGACCCGGCGAACGGATGCTCGGCCACGGGAAGCAGCTCAACATGGGTGAACCCGTGTTCCACAACGTAATTCGTCAGCTCCTCGGCAAGCTGCCGGTAGCTGAGTCCGGGGCGCCACGAGCCGAGGTGAACCTCGTAGGTGCTCATCGGCTCGAACACCGGGTTGCGCCGGGCACGCTGTTCCATCCAATCGGCGTCCTGCCAGGTGTAATTGCTGCGGGTCACCCTCGACGCGGTGTGCGGCGGCACTTCGGTGGCGAAGGCCATCGGGTCGGCCCGCTCCGTCACCACGCCGTCGGCACCGTGCACCCGGAACTTGTACAGGCCGTCGGTGGGGAAGTCGGGCCAGAACAGCTCCCACACACCGGAAGAGCCCAGCGACCGCATCGGCGCATCGTCGCCCGTCCAGCCGTTGAACTCGCCGATCAGGCTGACACCCTTGGCGTTGGGCGCCCACACCGCGAACGACACCCCGTTAACGACACCGTCGGCCGTGGTGAACGAGCGCGGGTGCGCGCCCAGGGCTTCCCACAGTCGCTCATGGCGCCCCTCGCCGAACAGGAAGAGGTCCACCTCACCCAGGGTGGGCAGGAAGCGGTAGGCGTCGGCGACTGTGTATGGGTCGGAACCGTCGTATTTCACCTGCAGCCGGTAGTCGATCAGGTCAGTGAAAGGCAACGCCGTGGCAAACAGGCCGGATTCGATGTGCTGTAGCGGGAACCGGTCTTCGCCCACGAGCGCGACAACCTCGACGGCATGCGGACGGAAGGCACGGATGACGGTGTGGTCGGCGTACTCATGGGCGCCCAAGATGCCGTGCGGGTTGTAATGGGTGCCAGCCAGCAGGCGCGATAGGTCGCCGCGGTCGGGCGCCAGGTGCGTCCTGGCGAGTTGATCGGCTTGGCTCATGTCCTTTTCACCTCCGGTCCGTTTCATCGCCTGCGCAGCAACATCATCCGGGACTCATGTGGTATGAGTGGCATGTTGATGACATGTGCGACCGCTCGCGCAGGGTCGATGCGAACGTAATTTGCTTGCCCCCATTGAAATTCCTGGCCGGTGATCTCGTCGCGCACCCAGAAGCGCTCGTAGGGCTCCATACCCAAAGCCGCCATATCTAAAAACAGCGTGCCTTCTTCGGCGTCGAACGCGTTGAGCGTCACCACCACCAACACGCAGTCGCCGGTCGCGGGATCGAACTTGCTATAGGCAAGCAGTCCGTCGTTGTCCACGCCGTGGAAATGGATGGTGCGCAACTGCTGCAGCGCGGGGTGTAGCCGGCGAATTGAATTGAGCCGCGTGATGAACGGTTCGAGCGACCGTCCTTCGGCCAGCGCGCCCGCGAAATCGCGAGGCCGCAGATCGTATTTTTCGGAGTCCAGATACTCCTCGCTGCCCTCCCGCACCGCGCGGTGCTCGAACAGCTCATAGCCCGAGTACACGCCCCAGGCCGGGCTCATGGTCGCCGCCAGCACCGCGCGGATGGCGAACATCCCGGGGCCGTTGTGCTGCAGGATGGCGTGCAGGATGTCGGGCGTGTTGACGAACAGGTTCGGTCGGCGAAAGTCGGCGAGCGCCGCGATGTCGTTGCCGAACTCGGTGAGCTCCCACTTCGCCGTGCGCCACGTGAAGTAGCTGTAGGACTGGGTGAACCCGAGCTTGGCCAGGCCGTACTGCCGGGCCGGCGGCGTGAACGCCTCCGAGAGAAAGAGCACATCGGGGTCGATGCTCTTCGCCTGGGCGATCAGCCACGCCCAGAAGTTCGGCGGCTTGGTGTGCGGGTTGTCCACTCGAAAGAACTTGACGCCGTGGTCCATCCAGTGCCGGACGACGCGCAGCACTTCGTCGTAGAGGCCCGCCGGGTCGTTGTCGAAGTTGAGCGGGTAGATGTCCTGGTATTTCTTGGGCGGGTTTTCCGCGTAGGCGATGGTGCCGTCGGGCAGCTCGGTGAACCACTCGCGATGGGCGCGCGCCCACGGATGGTCCGGCGCGCACTGCAACGCCAGATCCAGCGATACCTCCATGCCCAGCTCGCGCGCCGCGGCGACGAAAGCGTCGAAGTCCTCGATGGTGCCCAGGTCCGGGTGGACGGCGTCATGGCCGCCCTCGTCACTGCCGATTGCCCACGGCGAACCCACGTCGCCGGGGGCGGCGGTGGGAGAGTTGTTGCGGCCCTTGCGATGTACCTTGCCGATCGGATGGATCGGCGGCAGGTACACGATGTCGAATCCCATCGCCGCGATGCGCGGAAGCTGGGCGGCCGCCGTGGCGAACGTGCCATGCACGGGTTTGCCCTCGGCGTCTCGCCCGCCGGTCGAGCGGGGAAACATCTCATACCAGGAGCCGAAGCGGGCCAGTGGCCGATCCACCCAGACCCCGTACTGATCGCCGCGGGTCACCAGATCACGCAACGGATACTCGGCCAGAATCTCGTCGATTTCCGGTGCCAGGGCCAACGCGGTGCGGGTGACCGGATCCCCGGGGCTCCGCAGCGCCGCCGCGGCCGCCAGCAGCGGGTCGCGCCGCGCGCGCGGCACCCCCGTGGCGGCGCGCTCGAAAAGCGCGGCCCCGAGCAGGAGATCGTTGGACAGTTCCGTCTCGCCCTGGCCCGCCTCGAGCTTGGCAACCAGGCCATGCCGCCACGAGTGGATGGGATCACCCCAGCCGTCGACCCTGAAGGTCCACAGACCCACGCGGTCGGGCGTGAACTGCCCGTGGAAGACGTAGGGCTCGAGGCCCATGGTCATGGGCAGCAGCAGTGGCTTGATCCGTTGCTGGTCCGCGGCGCCGTCGACTTCGGTTGCGGCCTTTACGGGAGCCTGAACCGCCTTGATCCGGCGGGTTTCCGTTGCTTGCGGATAACGCGGCCCGAGGTAGCGGACGACCAGGGTCGCCGCGACAGCCTCGTGGCCTTCCCGCCAAACCGACGCGCTGACGGGAATGGTCTCGCCGACCACGGCCTTGGCGGGATACGCCCCACAGGAGACGACGGGTTGGACGTCATCGATCTCGACACGACCAGGCACAACACTCCGTTCCGAATTGTGTGCGGCCAAACCGCGGTGTGCTCCGTCGCGGCATGCCTATCGTCTGGCGAAACTTCCTGTCGTGGGGAACTTCCTCTGCGGGGAAGCGGCGTTGCGGCCCCAATACCTAACCGATACCCACCCTAGTGTCCGGTCACACCCTCGGGGGAAAAGCGGTCTCCACCGTCGCCGTGCGCGGGGCGAAATCCTCAGTAAGGTAAGGACGCGTGAAAGCCCTTCGCCGCTTTACCGTCCGTGCTCATCTTCCCGAACGCCTGACCGCCCTGGACCAGTTGTCGACCAACTTGCGATGGTCATGGGACAAGCCGACTCAGGACCTGTTCGCGACGGTCGACTCGGGCCTGTGGGAGCGGTGCGGCTTTGATCCGGTGGCGTTGCTGGGCGCGGTGAATCCGGCACGGCTCGACGAGTTGGCGCTCGACGAGGCGTTCGTCGGCCGGCTCGATCAGTTGGCCGCCGACCTGAACGACTACCTGAGCCGTCCGCTGTGGTATCAGCAACAGCAAGCCGAAGGTATGGCGATGCCGGCGGCCGTCGCCTATTTCTCGATGGAGTTCGGCGTCGCCGGGGTGCTGCCCAATTACTCGGGCGGCTTGGGCATCCTCGCCGGCGACCACCTGAAGTCGGCCTCCGATCTGGGGGTACCGCTGGTGGCGGTGGGCCTGTACTACCGGTCGGGGTATTTCCGCCAGTCCCTGACCGCGGACGGCTGGCAAAACGAGACGTACCCGTCGCTGGACCCGCAGGGGTTGCCATTGCGGCTACTCACCGATGATGCAGGCGACCCCGTCCTGGTGGAGCTGACGCTTCCCGACTCCGCCCAGCTGCATGCGCGGGTCTGGGTCGCGCAGGTGGGCCGGGTTCCGCTGCTCCTGCTCGATTCCGACGTCCCGGAGAACGAGCACGAGCTGCGCAGCATCACGGACCGGCTGTACGGCGGCGACCAGGAACATCGGATGCGCCAGGAGCTGTTGGCCGGCATCGGCGGGGTGCGGGCGATCCGCGCGTTCACCGCCATCGAAGGGCTGCCGGCGCCCGAGGTGTTCCACATGAACGAGGGCCACGCCGGGTTCCTCGGAGCGGAGCGCATCCGCGAGTTGATGACCGATGCGGCATTGGACTTCGACACCGCGCTGGCCGTCGTGCGATCCAGCACGGTGTTCACCACCCACACTCCGGTCCCGGCCGGTATCGACCGGTTCCCGATCGAGATGGTGCGGCTCTACTTCGACGGGCATGTCGAGGACGATCCCGGTACCAAGAGCGAGAAGGCCGGCGGCAAGAGTGCGCCCGTGTTGTTGCCGGGCGTGCCGACCGCCCGGATTCTTGCGCTCGGCGCCGAGGACGATCCGACCAAATTCAACATGGCGCACATGGGTTTGCGGCTGGCGCAGCGGGCCAACGGAGTCTCGTTGCTGCACGGCGAGGTGAGCCGGGCCATGTTCAACGAGCTGTGGTCCGGGTTCGATGCGGACGAGGTGCCGATCGGGTCGATCACCAACGGAGTCCACGCGCGCACCTGGGCGGCGCCGCAATGGCTGCAGTTGGGGCGTGAGCTGGCCGGGTCGGACTCGTTCGGCGATCCCGGCGTCTGGCTGCGACTGAACCAGGTTGATGCGGGCCATCTCTGGTGGATCCGCTCGCAACTGCGGTCCTTGCTGGTCGAGGACGTCCGGCGCCGACTGCGCAACTCCTGGCTGGAACGCGGCGCATCGGACGCCGAATTGGGTTGGATAGCAACGGCATTCGACCCGGACGTGCTCACCATCGGGTTCGCCCGGCGGGTGCCCACGTACAAGCGGCTGACGCTGATGCTGCGCGACCCGAAACGGCTCGAACACCTGCTGCTCGATGAGGAGAGGCCGATTCAGCTGATCGTCGCCGGGAAATCGCACCCGGCCGATGACGGGGGTAAAGCCTTGATCCAGCAGGTGGTGCGCTTCGCCGACCGGCCGGAGGTGCGCCACCGGATCGCGTTCCTCCCCGACTACGACATGTCCATGGCGCGGCACTTGTACTGGGGCTGTGACGTCTGGCTGAACAACCCGCTGCGGCCGCTGGAGGCCTGCGGCACCTCCGGAATGAAGAGCGCGCTCAACGGCGGGCTGAACCTGTCCATCCGCGATGGCTGGTGGGACGAATGGTACGACGGTGAAAACGGTTGGGAGATACCGTCTGCCGACGGCGTGGTCGACGAGGCCCGTCGGGACGACCTGGAGGCCAGCGCCCTCTACGACCTGCTGGAAAAGGGCGTGGCCCCCAAGTTCTACGAACGCGACGAACACGGGGTGCCGCCACGATGGATCGAAATGGTTCGGCACACATTGCAGACGCTCGGACCGAAGGTGCTGGCTTCGCGCATGGTGCGCGACTACGTGCAGCAGTACTACACCCACGCGGCGCAGTCGCTGCGCCGGACCGTCGGCCCCGCCGAGGGCGGTGAGGACGGCGGCGAGTTCGGTGCGGCGCGCGAGGTGGCCGCCTATCGTCGGCGCGCCGGAGAGGCATGGCCCAAGATCGCCATCACCGACGTGGACAGCACCGGCCTGCCGGACACGCCGGTGCTGGGCTCCAAGCTGACCCTGACCGCGACGGTGGCACTGGCCGGGCTCGCGCCCGACGAGGTCACGGTTCAAGCGATGGTGGGCAGGGTGGACGGCAGCGACGCGCTGCTGGATCCGGTGACCATCGAGATGTCGTATACGGGGACCGCCGAGGGCGGCAACCAGGTGTTCTCGACGACGCTGTCGTTGCCGCTGGCGGGGGCGGTCGGGTACACGGTGCGGGTGCTGCCCCACCACCCGATGCTGGCCGCGGGCAACGAGCTGGGGCTGGTCACCCTGGCCCGCTGACTCAGGCGGGCAGCCCTTCCGCCGCGGTGCGCAGCCGCTCCAGTGCCGCGCGGACCTGCGCCGGGTTGGTGGTCTGCCAGAACGGCGGCAACGAGGCGCGCAGATACCCGCCGTAGCCGGCGGTGACCATCCGCGAGTCCAACACCGCCACCACCCCGCGGTCGGTGACGCGCCGCAACAGCCGGCCCGAGCCCTGCGCCAACAGCAACGCGGCGTGGCTGGCGGCGACGGCCATGAAGCCGTTGCCGCCGCGCGCGGCCACCGCGCGTTGCCGCGCGCCCAGCAGGGGGTCGTCCGGCCGCGGAAACGGGATGCGATCGATGAGCACCAGGGACAGTGACGGCCCCGGCACATCCACGCCCTGCCACAGCGACAGGGTGCCGAACAGCGAGGTCTGCGCGTCGGCGCTGAACTGCTCGACCAGCGTGGAGGTGCTGTCGTCGCCCTGACACAGCACCGGCGTCGACAGCCGCCCGCGCATGGCTTCCGCGGCGGCCCGCGCGGCCCGCATCGACGAGAACAATCCCAGGGTCCGCCCGCCCGCCGCGGTGATGAGCTCGGCGATCTCGGTCAGCTGCTCGGCCGATCCGGCGCCGTCCCGGCCCGGTGGTGGCAGGTGGGCGGCGACGTAGAGGATTCCGGCCTTGGCGTGGTGGAACGGCGAGCCGACATCCACGCCCCGCCAGCGGGCGTCCTTCGGCTGTTGCCCGGCGTCCGAAGCGGTCAGACCCCACGCCGAGGCCATCGCGTCGAAGGTTCCGCCGATCGCCAGGGTCGCCGAGGTCAACACCGTGGTGGATCGGGAGAACACCCGGTCGCGCAGCAGGCCCGCGACCGAAAGTGGCGCCACCCGTAATACCGGGCGCACGGAGCCCCTGTTGTCCTCGTGATCCAGCCACGCCACATCGGTGCGCTCCGGAATTGGCGGGCTGAAAGACGTGAGGACACGCGAGGCGGTATCGGATATCTCGCTAAGCGCCGCAACCGCTTCGGCGCGTGCCGCGGCCGCTTTCGCGTCGCTCGTGGTGTCGATCGCCGAGCGCGCGGCGCTGGCCGCGTCGCGCAGGGCCGTCAGGTAGGTGGCCAGCTCCTCGTCGAGGCGGTCGATGCGGCCCGGTGTGGCGTCATGGATCGCCGCGGCGAAGTTGGCCGTCGCCGCCTCCAGCCGCTGGGTCAGTTCGGGATTCACCAATCGGGCGATCCGCCGCGCCGCAACGCCAAGGACGGCCGGCGTCAGCTCCGCGGTGGCCACCGAGGTCACCCGGTCCACCAGCTCGTGGGCCTCGTCCACCACCAGCAGCGCGTGTTCGGGCAGCACCGCCGACTCGGCCACGGCGTCGATGGCGAGCAGCGCGTGGTTGGTGACCACGATGTCGGCGCCGCTGGCCCGCCCGCGTGCCCGTTCGGAGAAGCACTCGGAGCCAAACGGGCAGCGGGCCACGCCCAGGCATTCGCGCGCCGAGACGCTGACTTGGGACCAGGATCGTTCTGGCACACCGGGTTTCAGGTCGTCGCGGTCGCCGGAGTCGGTCGTCGACGCCCAGGTGGTGAGTCGTTGCACGTCGCGGCCCAGGGCGGTGGCCGCGATGGGGTCGAAGAGCTCCTCCTGCGGCCCTTCGCCGGCGTCATCCTCAGCCTCAGCGCCACTGTTGTGAATCTTGTTCAGGCACAGATAGTTTCGACGGCCTTTGAGCAGCGCGAACTGCGGGCGACGCGGGAGTGCATCGGCGATCGAATCGATCAACCTGGGCAGATCGCGATCGACGAGCTGCCGCTGCAGCGCGATGGTGGCCGTGGACACGACGACGGGCGAGTCGTCATCGATGGCGCGGACGATCGCAGGCACGAGGTAGGCCAGTGACTTTCCGGTGCCGGTACCGGCCTGTACGACGAGATGCTCACCGGCTGCGAACGCCCGCGCGACGGCGTTGGCCATCTCGAGTTGGCCGCTGCGCTCACTACCGCCGAGCGCGGCGACGGCGATGGCCAGCAACTCGGGCACGGACACTTCGGACGTGGTTACCCTCTTTTGCTCTGTGGTGGCTACCCGCTTCCGGCGGGGATCTGCGTAGTCGGGATTGCGGGCTCGCCGTGCGACAGGTTCAAACCCTCCCACGGCAGGCTGCGCAGCCCGGAAGCTACCAGCTCGCGCGCCGCGGCCACATTCGGTTTGGCTACCACGTCGCCGCCGCGGACCAGCGGGACGGTCAACACCCGAGACGGTTCACTGATCGTGGGTTGGCGGGCCGCCGGATACACCACCTCCTCGGTGACGGTGCCGGACGTACGAGTCAGGCGCAACGCTTCTTTGCGGCCGCCGCGGGATTCCTTGCGGCTGCTGCGCTTTTGCACCGGTATTCCGTCGACTTCGACCAGCTTGTAGACCATGTTGGCCGTCGGTGCGCCCGAACCCGTCACGAGCGATGTGCCGACGCCGTAACTGTCCACCGGTTCGGCACCCAGTGCGGCGATGGAGAACTCGTCGAGGTCACCGGAGACCACGATCCGGGTGCTGTTGGCGCCCAATTGGTCGAGCTGCTCGCGGACTTGGCGGGCGAGCACGCCCAGCTCGCCGGAGTCGATGCGGACCGCACCGAGCGACTCCCCGCCGGCGGCCACGGCATTGGCCACGCCGGTCGTCACGTCGTACGTGTCCACCAGCAGCGTGGTGTCGACGCCCAGCGCGCCGACCTGGGCGCGGAATGCGGCCAGTTCGGTCACCTCGGCGGGTTCCCCGCTCGCGTGCAGCATGGTGAACGCGTGCGCGGAGGTGCCCTCCGCGGGGATTCCGTATCGGCGCTGGGCCTCGAGGTTGGAGGACGCGGCGAAGCCGGCGATATACGCGGCGCGCGCCGCGGCGATCGCGGCGCGTTCGTGGGTTCTCCGTGATCCCATCTCGATCAGCGGACGGCCCCTGGCCGCGCTCACCATTCGCGCCGCCGCGGACGCGATCGCCGTGTCGTGGTTGAAGATCGACAACGCCAGCGTCTCGAGCACGACGCATTCGGCGAAAGTGCCGGTCACCGACAGCACGGGGGAGCCGGGGAAGTACAGCTCGCCTTCGGCGTAGCCGTCGATATCACCGCTGAACCGGAAATCGCGCAAGTAACGCAACGTAACCGGATCGAGGAATTGCGCCAGCAACTGGCGCGCCTCGTCGTCGAAGGCGAACTGCGGCAAGGCTTCGAGCAGCCGGCCGGTTCCGCAGACCACACCGTAACGGCGGCCCTCGGGGAGTCGGCGCGCGAACAATTCGAAGGTCGTCGGGCGAGTGGCGGTGCCGTCTCGCAGCGCCGCGGCCAGCATCGTCAACTCGTACTTGTCGGTAAGTAGCCCAGTTACGACCGGGTCGTTCATTCCATAACGGTATCGGCTGCCGTCGGGGGCTCGGAAACCTCACCCAACCCTCGGTATCGTGGAGTCCATGGTTGTTATGTCAGCGCCCACCAAGCCGGGCACTACAGGACAACGCGAGTCCGCTCCGGCAGACGTCACGGCAAGCCCGTGGGTCACGATCGTGTGGGATGACCCGGTCAACCTGATGACCTACGTGACGTATGTGTTCCAGAAGTTGTTCGGCTACAGCGAGCCGCACGCCACCAAGCTGATGTTGCAGGTGCACAACGAAGGCAGGGCGGTGGTGTCGGCCGGCAGCCGGGAGTCCATGGAAGTCGACGTGTCCAAGCTGCATGCCGCCGGTTTGTGGGCGACCCTGCAGCAGGACCGGTGATATCCGAGGGCCGCGGCGATCACCTGTGCGCAAGTGGAAGCGCGTCGAGACCGCGGACGGTCCCCGTTTTCGGTCCGCGTTGGCGTCTCATGAAGCCGCCCTGCTGAAGAACCTCGCAACAGCCATGGTCGGATTGCTGGATGAGCGTGAATCTTCCTCGCCCGCAGACGAACTCGAAGAGATCACCGGTATGAAGACCGGAAACAGCGATCCGCCGAAGGATCCGACCCTGCGCCGGCTGCTGCCCGATTTCTTCCGTCACGACAACAATGACCCGTCGGCCGCCGGCGTCGCCGACAGCCTCAACGCCGCGCTTCGCAGCCTGCACGAGCCCGAGATCATCGACGCCAAACGCCTTGCCGCACAGCGGCTGTTGGACACCGTTCCGGTGGACGGCGGGCGATTCGATCTGACCGAGGAGGACGCGAACGCCTGGGTCGCGGCGGTGAACGACATCCGGCTGACGCTGGGAGTCATGCTCGAGGTCGGGCCGGAGGGGCCGGAGCGCCTGCCCGCCGACCACCCGCTGGCCGTGCACTTCGACGTGTACCAGTGGTTGACCGTCTTGCAGGAGTACCTGGTCCTGGTGCTCATGGGGCCCCGATGACCCCGTTGGCCGCCGGATGAACGCCATCACCGACGTCGGGGGCATCCGCGT
The DNA here is from genome assembly GCA_963820045.1 of uncultured Actinomycetota bacterium. Lineage (GTDB taxonomy): Bacteria > Actinomycetota > Actinomycetes > Mycobacteriales > Mycobacteriaceae > Mycobacterium. Next base: position 16,568 of record CAWFYN010000001.1, on the reverse strand, counting down.
CGGTCACCATCAACGGCTCGATCCCGACGCGACCATGGGCGCCGGATGGGCGTCCGGCGTCACCGTCGTGCTCACCCCGCCCGGGACCGTGGGCGCGGTCGATTGCCGCGGCGGCGCGCCCGGCACCCGGGAGACTGATCTGCTGGACCCCGCCAACACCGTTCGGTACGTCGACGCGGTGTTGCTCACCGGCGGGAGCGCCTACGGTCTGGCCGCCGCCGACGGCGTCATGCGCTGGCTGGAAGAAAGAGAACGTGGCGTGGCGATGGATGGCGGGGTGGTGCCCATCGTGCCCGGCGCGGTGATCTTCGACCTGCCGGTCGGTGGCTGGGACTGCCGCCCGACGGCCGAGTTCGGCTATCTGGCCTGCGAAACCGCCGCGCGCGGCGAGGACGCGATGGCCGTCGGGAGTGTCGGTGCCGGCGTGGGGGCGCGTGCCGGCGTGCTCAAAGGCGGTGTCGGGACGGCCTCGACGGCGCTGCCGTGCGGGGTGACCGTCGGCGCGGTGGTCGTGGTGAACTCCGCCGGCGAGGTCGCCGACCGGGCCACCGGCCTGCCGTGGATGGCGGACCTGATCCGGGAGTTCGGGCTGCGGCCCCCGCCGGCGGAGCAGGTCGACGCCTTCGCGCAGTTGCCAACCGCGTCGACGCCGCTTCAGAACCCGCTCAACACCGTCATCGGGGTGGTGGCCACCGACGCCGCGCTGAGCCCGGCCGCGTGCCGGCGCGTCGCCGTCGCCGCCCAGGACGGCCTGGCCCGTGCCATCCGGCCGGCGCACACTCCGTACGACGGCGACACCGTGTTCGCACTGGCGACCGGGGCGATAGAGGTGCCACCCGCGGCCGACGCACCCGCCTCGTTTTCGCCCGAGATGCGGCTGGCCACGGAGGTGGGAGCCGCGGCGGCCGACTGCCTGGCGCGGGCGGTGCTGGTGGGCGTGTTCGCCGCGGATTCGGTGGCGGGGATACCGACCTACCGCGATTTGCTGCCCGGGGCGTTTACCCAATGAGAAGTTCACCGCCGCCGGCGCCGGTAACCTGGACGATTGCAAGGAATTTCTGGAGGGGCAGCTATGGGTAGGACCACCCCCAAGGGACGCCCCGGCAGCAGACCGGCGACCCAGGCCAAGCGGCCCGCGTGGATGGTGGGCGGCGCCACGATCCTCACCTTCGTCGCGCTGCTCTACCTCATCGAGCTGATCGACCAGCTGACGCGGCATTCCCTGGACGAAAACGGCATCAGACCCCTCGAAGCCGACGGCCTCTGGGGGATCGCCTTCGCCCCGGTCTTGCATGCCAATTGGCAGCATCTGATGGCCAATACGATCCCGCTCTTGGTGCTGGGTTTCCTGATGACGCTCGCCGGGCTGAGCCGGTTCGTCTGGGCCACGGCGATCGTGTGGATCGTGGGCGGCTTCGGCACCTGGCTCATCGGCGACATGGGCAGCTCTTGCGGGCCCACCGATCACATCGGCGCCTCCGGCCTGATCTTCGGCTGGCTGGCCTTCCTCCTCGTGTTCGGAATCTTCGTGCGCAGGTTCGCCGACATCGCGATCGGGCTGGTGGTGTTGTTCGCCTACGGCGGCGTCCTGCTGGGCGCCATGCCGGTGCTCGGCAGATGCGGTGGCGTGTCGTGGCAGGGTCACCTGTGCGGGGCGATCGCCGGCGTCATCGCCGCGTATTGGTTGTCCGCGCCGGAACGCAAGGTACGCGCGAAGAGAAAAGCCGGCACCGCCACGCCGCGCCCCACGACATGAGCTCGCCATTGGCGCCCGTCGGGATCTTCGACTCCGGCGTCGGGGGACTGACCGTCGCGCGGGCAATCATCGACCAACTGCCCGACGAGGACATCATCTACGTCGGCGACACCGGCCACGGACCGTACGGTCCGCTCACCATCCCCGAGGTCCGCGCCCACGCGCTGGCCATCGGGGACGACCTTGTCGGGCGCGGAGTCAAGGCGTTGGTGATCGCGTGCAATACGGCGTCCGCGGCATGCCTGCGCGACGCCCGCGAGCGTTACGACGTGCCGGTCGTCGAGGTGATCCTGCCGGCGGTGCGTCGCGCGGTGGCGACGACGCGCAACGGTCGCATCGGTGTCATCGGTACGCGGGCGACCATCAACTCCCACGCGTACCAGGATGCGTTTGCCGCGGCCCGCGACACCGAGATCACCGCGGTGGCCTGTCCGCGCTTCGTCGACTTCGTGGAACGGGGCGTGACCAGTGGGCGTCAGGTGCTCGGCCTGGCCGAGGGCTACCTCGAGCCGCTGCAGCACGCCCAGGTCGACACGCTCGTACTCGGCTGCACGCACTATCCGCTGCTGTCCGGCCTGATTCAGCTGGCGATGGGTGACAACGTGACGCTGGTGTCGAGCGCCGAGGAGACCGCCAAGGAAGTGCTTCGGGTGCTCACCGAGCGCGACCTGCTACGCCCGCATGACGCACCGCCCGCGACGCGAGCCTTCGAAGCCACCGGCGACCCCGAGGCATTCACCACGTTGGCCGCGCGATTCCTGGGTCCGGCGGTCACCGGCGTGCAACCCGTTCACCACGTGCGGATCGACTAGTGCTGATGGTGGCGCACCGCTTCACCCGGCTTCGCCGCGCTCGCGATCGCCACTGGCGCGCGGCGAGATTCTCATCACACGAATGCGGCGATGTTTTCGTCACGGTCGTATCGGGCATGGCACAGTGGTGTCCGTGCGAATAACCGTGCTCGGCTGCTCGGGCAGCGTGGTGGGGCCGGATTCGCCCGCGTCGGGATATCTGCTCCGAGCGCCGGACACTCCGCCATTGGTCATCGACTTCGGCGGGGGGGTGCTGGGCGCGCTTCAGCGCTTCGCCGATCCCGCTTCCGTGCATGTGCTCTTGTCGCATCTGCACGCTGACCACTGCCTGGATTTGCCCGGCTTATTCGTGTGGCGGCGCTACCACCCGTCGCGCCCCAACGGCAAGGCGTTGTTGTACGGTCCCGGCGACACCTGGTCTCGGTTGGGGGCGGCGTCGTCACCATACGGCGGCGAAATCGATGACTGCTCGGACATTTTCGACGTTCGGCACTGGGTCGATGGCGAACCGGTCACGTTCGGGTCGCTCACGGTGACGCCGCGCGTGGTGGCCCACCCGACGGAGTCCTACGGCATGAGGATCACGGATTCGACCGGCGCCTCGTTCGTCTACAGCGGCGACACGGGCGTCTGTGACCAGCTCGTCGAGTTGGCCCGCGACGCCGACGTTTTTCTTTGCGAAGCCTCCTGGACGCACTCGCCGGATCGCCCGCCCGCTCTGCATCTTTCGGGCACCGAGGCGGGCCGGACCGCGACTCAGGCCGGTGTTCGTGAGCTGTTGCTGACCCACATCCCGCCGTGGACCTCGCGTGAGGACGTGATCAGCGAGGCCAAGGCCGAGTTCGATGGTCCCGTGCACGCGGTGGTGTGCGGTGAATCGTTCGATATCCGTCGCTCTGAGAGGGTCTGAGCATCCCGCGTTAGGGTTGCTGTCGTGACTAGACGAGAAGACGGCCGCCTCGACGACGAGCTTCGCCCCGTGGTCATCACCCGGGGGTTCACCGACCATCCGGCGGGGTCGGTACTCGTCGAATTCGGCCAGACCAAGGTCATGTGCACCGCCAGCGTCACCGAGGGTGTGCCGCGTTGGCGTAAGGGATCGGGTCTGGGATGGCTGACCGCCGAGTACGCGATGCTGCCGTCGGCCACCCACACGCGCTCCGACCGCGAATCGGTGAAAGGGCGGCTGTCCGGGCGCACGCAGGAGATCAGCCGGCTGATCGGCCGGTCGCTGCGGGCCTGCATTGATCTAGCGGCATTGGGAGAGAACACCATTGCCGTCGACTGCGACGTGCTGCAGGCCGACGGGGGCACCCGCACTGCCGCCGTCACGGGCGCCTTCGTGGCGCTGGCCGACGCCGTGACCTACCTGGCGGCGGCGGGCAAACTGTCCGACCCCCGACCGTTGTCGTGTGCCATCGCGGCGGTCAGCGTCGGCGTGGTCGACGGCAGGGTCCGGGTGGACCTGCCCTACGAGGAAGACGCGCGTGCCGAGGTCGACATGAACGTCGTCGCCACCGACACCGGGACGCTGGTGGAGGTTCAGGGTACCGGCGAGGGAGCGACCTTCCCGCGTTCGACGCTGGACAAACTGCTCGACGTCGCGCTGGCCGCCTGCGACAAGTTGTTCGCCGCCCAGCGTGAGGCGCTGGCCCTGCCGTATCCGGGTGAGCTGCCCGAGGGAGGCACACCGCCGAAGGCGTTCGGCAGCTGACCCGGCTGCTTGTCGCCAGCCGCTTGCCGAGAACCCGTCAACGCCTACCTAGAGGCCCCCGCACTGTGCCGGGCCGCTGAAGATCGTGGCCCAGGGAGGGCAACTGGGGTCACGCGGCGCCGGGCCGGATTCCGCCTGCATATGCGGACCAGGTGGGTAGTTCTGATCGGAAAAGTGGTAGTCGTGGCAGGCCGTCATGTCCCAATCGCCTACTACATTGCCGCCAGCCGGCAGGCGTTGCCCCGGGCACCAACAAGCCGAGTACTGACCGCAGCCCGGGGGGTTGGCCTGAGCGGTACCCGCGGCCAGTCCCAAGGCGGCCAGCCCTAAGCCACCCGACACCAAGACGGTCGCTGCCCACCCCGAGGTTAGCCGCTTCATAGGCTGTGAATTATCCATCGCTTTTTCTTGCGTGTACAGGTGTTACCTGCGGATCTGGCGGCGCTTGGGCATGCCAGTGCGGAACGCGCCTGCGAGACCCGATGCGATCGTCCGCTTTTGCAGAGTCAGTAAGTTAGGAAGATTCCATGCACTCTGTTCGGAATGAATGTTGACGCGGCTCCTGGTCGCCAGCCGCAACCCCAAGAAGCTGGCCGAATTACGCCGGGTACTCGACGCGGCCGGCTTGACCGGACTGACGTTGGTCTCTTTGCGCGACGTGCCCCCCTTCGACGAGGCACCCGAAACGAGCGCGACGTTCGAGGACAACGCGTTGGCCAAGGCGCGGGATGCCTTCGCCGCGACGGGCCTGGTTTCGGTCGCCGACGACTCCGGTCTGGAGGTCGCCGCACTCAACGGCATGCCCGGCGTGCTGTCGGCGCGCTGGTCGGGTAACCACGGCGACGACACCGCCAACACCGCCTTGCTATTGGCGCAGCTGCGTGACGTGCCCGACGAACGGCGCGGCGCGGCGTTCGTGTCCGCCTGCGCCCTGGCCGGGCCGTCCGGTGAGGTCGTCGTCCGCGGCGTGTGGCCCGGCAGCATCGCCCGGGAAGCGCGGGGCGACGGCGGCTTTGGTTATGACCCGGTCTTCGTTCCGCACGGTTCCGACCGCACCGCGGCGGAGCTCAGCCCAGAGGAGAAGGACGCGGTCTCGCATCGCGGTCGGGCTCTCGCGCTGTTGGTGCCGGCGCTGCGCGACGCGGCCTGGGGCCCTCGAGTGTGAAGCTGGCCGCACGTTCGGCCTCGAGTGTGAAGCCAGCCGCACAGTCGAGCTCTAGAGGCCGAAGCGGGCCTTGACGTCCCGGGTCTGGAAGTGCTCGACGATGATGCCCAGCAGTGGGATGGTCCCGGCGAGCAGCACACCGATCGTCTTGGGAATGGGCCACCGCACTTTGACCGCCAGATTGAACGCGGTCAGGACGTAGATGAAGTACACCCAGCCGTGGACCACCTCGATCCAGCGGATCTCGTGGTGGAAGGCCAGGTGCGAGACGATCTCGTAGCACAGCGCGATCAGCCAGAGACCCGTCGTCCACGCCATGATCCGGTAGCCGAGCAACGCGGTGCGGATCTTCTCGACGGGGAAGGCCGACGGCGGTGCCCCCGGCGTCTCAGGTGTGGTCATGCGGTGGTCCTGTTCTGTTTTTCGGTGTCTATTTTGGCAAGCTCGGCCAGGTACGCGTTGTACTCCGCGAGCGCCGGATCGTCGGACGGCTGTTGCATCGCCTTGGGGCGCTCGGGCAGCAAGCCGGCGGGTATCTCGGTGGTGGCGCCGTCTTGCCGGGGGTCTGGCGGCATGTCTTCGTAGCGCACGTATTTGCGGTACGCGTACACGCAGAACCAGGCGAACAGCGGCCACTGCAGCGCGTAGCCGAGGTTCTGAAATGTGCCGGAGACCGACTGGAACCTGGTCCACTGCCACCAGCCCAGAGCCAGGCACCCGCAGGCCGCGACGATCACCAAGGCGATCAGCGCGGGCCTGCGACGATGGGTAGTGGACACCCCTTGAAGGTACCGCTCACGATTTGGGTCCGACGAATTCGTCGAGGCGGGCCACCGCCGCCTTGCGATACTCGGCGACGCCGGCGGCGCCAGTTCTGCGCGGTCGGTCGTGGAAGACCTAGTTGGCGCGCAATCGCAAACCCTTCGTTGTTTACGGGCCGAATTGAGCCATACTGCCGACCACCTGGCGGCGCAACGGACGATAAGATCGCTAAGCCCGCGGGCGTGGCGAAATGGCATACGCGCCGGCTTTAGGTGCCGGTGCTCGAAAGAGCGTGAGGGTTCGAGTCCCTCCGCCCGCACTACATATCGGCCCGTGTTTGTGCAGTCCAGAGGCTATTTCACCTGAACGAAATCGCTCATCTGAGCGCGTTTGGGCACACTTTGGGCACACTTCAAATCCAACGCCGCCGCGACGGCATCAAGATCGGTGTCGAACAAGTCCGCATAGGTGTCCAACGTGACCTTGGCCGACTGGTGCCCCAGCATCCGCGACACGGCCAGTACGTTGACACCGGCACTGATCGCCAACGAGGCGCAGGTGTGCCGCAAGTCATGCGGTGTGACAGCCTGCACCCCAGCGCTCTTGACGGCGCGCTTAAACCATCCGTTGGACGACTTCGGACGTGGCAGGTATTTGACGCCATCGCCGAACACCAGGGCGTCGAATGTACGACCCTCGCACTGCACCGACAGTTCGTCGAGCACGAACTGCGGCACCGGCACTGACCGCGCCACCTTGCCCTTGGTCGGCCCGACAGCGTGGCGCGTACCGATTTGGACAGCGTTCTCATGCACCGACAGTCGTCGCCGCAGGAACTCAACATCGCGCACACGCAGCGCGATCGCCTCGCCCCAACGCAAGCCGCAGTAGGCCAGCAGCAGCACCAACACGCGGTTCTCGCCAGACTCGTGAGCCGGCCGACCCACATCATCAGCCGACAGATACACACGCCTCTTGGCCGACTTGTGGTGGCGGGCCGGATCCTATTGCTGGGACCTGAACCGGGTTCTCTGCGAGCGGTCGGGGCAACAGTGTTCGCCGCGGCGCTGCAGGTGCTGCGCTGGACGGGACACGGGCGTTCCGACCGCCGTACCGCAGACAATGGGTGACCGAGGTGGCGAGGCGGGGCCGCGCAAGACCGGACTGCATCTCGGCGCCGGCGGCGCCACGGCAGCGCCGGAGCTCCGCCCGGCACGGTGGTCACCTACTTGCGCGTATCGACATCCGAACAGGCGCTGTCCGGACTTGGGCTCGAAGCCCAACGCACGACCGTCGCCGCTTACGCCGAGCGCAAGGGGTTGACCATTGTCGGGGAGTACTGCGACGAGGGCATCAGTGCGAAATCCCTGAAAGGTCGCCCCGCCGCACTTGCAGCCCTGGAGGCGGTGCGTGGCGGCGAGGTCGGTGGACTGCTGGTGGCCACGATGGACAGGTTGAGTCGCTCTGTTGTGGACGGTGCGGGTTTGATGGAGCGAGCCGCTCGCGAGGGCTGGGCGCTGCACTTCGCCGACCTTGACATCGACACTGGCACGCCGGCTGGCGAGATGGCGGCGAATATCATCATTTCGGGTTCCCAGTACGAGCGCCGGCTGATCAGTCAACGCACCCGAGATGCCTTGGCGGCCAAGCGCGCCCGTGGTGAGCGACTGGGAGCAGCGCCAGCCCTTCCGTTGGAGGTCACCCAGCGGATCCTCGCGGAGCGTGCCGACGGACGGACATTTCAGGCGATCGCTGACGGGTTGATGTCGGACTGGATTCCCACAGCGCGAGGCCACAGTCGCTGGTTTCCGGCGACGATCAGGGCTGTCACAATCAGCGACAACGCCGCCGCACTCAAGTAGGCGACACCGTTCTGCGTATTGCAAAACCACCGTTTTGGTGTGCACCTGCGAGGAACCTTCCCCGCTCATCAGTCCGCCCGGTTTACTTGAGACATGTTATTGCCGGGCGATATTGAGCTTGTTGGACAACGTCATGGCGGCCATAACGCCGCCGTCGCAGATAATGTCGGTGCCGGTGAGATACCCGGCCTTATCACTGGCACAGAACGCTAGAAGTTCGGCGATCTCGCCAGGTTGGCCGAAACGCTTCAGGGCGCCGATCTGAGCCAGCGCTCCCGCGCCGGCGTCGGCTTCGAGCTTGCCCATGGCAGTGTCAAACGATCCTGGTGAGACCGATAGAACCCGAGCGCCTGATGATCCGAACTGGGCAGCAAGTGCCTTGCTGTACCAGATTACGAAGTTCTTGCTCAGCACGTAAGCCAGCTGCGCCCGCCGTGATTCGGGCAACCGGTTGCACACAGCCAGCAAGTCGGAGTGAAACCGTTCGATGTCGGTCCGTGCCTTTTTATAGCGTCGAGTCGGGGTGAGAAATCGCGGAAGCTGGTGCCCGGCGACGGACGCCACGTTGACCAGAGCCATACCCCGGCTCGCGATCCCGAGGAAGGCTTGGTTGATCAACACCGTACCGACCGCGTTGACCTTCAGGATCAGCTCGGCTGAGCCCATGCTGGGGCTCACCCCAGCGGTGTGGACAACTGAGATAACGGTGCCGAGTTCCTTTGCGCGTTGCACTAATTGGCCTACAGACGCACGATCGGTGACGTCGCAGATGGTCGCAGCACAGTCGATTCCGGCGTTGTCGAGTTCATTCTGTGCGCCCTCAATACGCTCTTGGCTGATGTCACAGATCAGCACAGTAGCCTCGCGCCCAAGCGCGTGAGCAACGGCTAGGCCCATCCCCCCGGCGCCGCCGGTTATCACCGCTACGTTCTTCATTGTCGAATGGACTCCTGCCGTCGTGTCGATGTATGTGAACTGCTGTCGGACGTAGCCTGCGCTCGAGCGCGCTTAGCAGACGCGCACGACCTACCGCCGCCATTGGGCCGCGGTCTATTCGGGCCCCTTCTCAATTCCCTTCGTACGTCAAACACGCTGACCGCTATCGGAACCAGTCCTTCGAGGAGGCTTTTCCGTCGACGACTTGGACTGCTATGAGACGGGCTCGCGGACAGGGTGGTATGAAACTATCGTTTGTTTCAGCGGCGGGCAAGCATACGAGTGGACAGGAACAGCGGATGAGTAGATCAGTTGCGTTGGTGACGGGCGGAGCTTCTGGTGTCGGCGCGGCAATTGCGGCCCGCTTAAGGGCCGACGGCCTCATGGTCACTACGTTCGATCTGTCGCCCGTTGACGCTCCGGGTGCGTACACCGTTGATGTAACCGACCGGGATGAAATCGAGAAGGCGCTCGTTGAAATCCGCGCGAACTTCGGTCCGATCGATGTGCTTGTGAATGCAGCAGGCATCGAGGGGCAGAGTCGCTTTCTCGACATGTCCTTCGACGAGTGGAGCCACGTCGTCAATGTGAACCTCCACGGGGTGTTCCACTGTGCGCAGGCCGTTTTACCCGACATGATGAGACGACGTTGGGGTCGCATCGTGAACATCTCGTCCTCGAGTACTCACTCGGGCGTACCCCTAAAGGCGCACTACGTGGCCGCGAAGTCGGCGGTCAACGGACTCACCAAGGCTCTCGCGCTCGAGTATGGGCCACGCGGCATCACCGTCAATGGCGTTCCCCCGGCTTTATCGATACTCCGATGCTCCGAAATTCTGCTGCTCGCGGTGATTTCGGCCCGTTCAGCATCGACGACATCATTGCGAGGACACCGGTTCGCCGCATCGGACTGCCCGCCGACGTTGCGGCCCTCTGCTCGTTCCTGATCTCCAAGGAGGCGGGTTACATAACCGGACAGATCATCGGCGTCAACGGCGGACGCAACACGTGACCGCAACCAGGAGAGGGGCGGCGGCCGCCGAGAGCGGTGAACGCTCCGCGTCGATGACGAGATCCCGACGACCCGTTAAGCCCACGGTCCAGCACACTTTCGACCCTGGCGCATTCCGCGACACCGGTGGTCGTAAGAGTGCAGCGGGATCGCGCCGGTTGCATCCTGCTACCGCAACCAATGCCACGACATCCCAGCGTCTCCCATCGGGAGCACTAGTCTCCTCCGGTGGTTGGTGATCATCGCTTGACGCAGCTATACGGCGGTGTCCGCAAAGGGGGAATCGCGAACAGACCCGTCACCATGCCTTGCATGGCGACCGAGACAAACGTTAGTTTAATGAGTGGCCAGTTACTGATCGTCATTCGGATGGAGCTACACGTGGGCGTGTTGATTATGTTGGGCACGCTCTTCGGGCTCGTCGCGATCGTCGTGGGCCTGGTAGCCCGGTTCGATCCCGAAGCCCGCAGTGCACAGAGCCACACCTGGGGTGCCGAATGATCCTGGCAGCACAGATCGGAACGCTATTCGCCTACATCGGCGGTACCGTCTTCGTGGCGGCGGGCTTGTATCGATCAGTGCGCCGTCGGCGTCTCGATTCATTGCTGCTGGTGTGTATCTCGGCGATCTCGTTTTCCTGGTTGGAGGCGCCTTACGACTGGTCGATGTACGCACAGTTCCCGCCGTTCATGGCACGGATGCCGTCCTGGTGGCCGTTCAACATGACCTGGGGCGGCCTCCCCGCCGCCGTACCGCCGGGATATATCGCGTACTTCGTGCTCCCAACTCTCGTCGGCGCCGCATTGGGTCGCACTTTGGCCGCGAGGTTGGGATGGCGCCGGCCGTTTGCGCTGCTGGGGTGCGGTTTGATAGTCGGGTTCGCGTGGGCGTTGACGTTCAACGCGGTCATCGGCGCTCAACTGGGAGTGTTCTACTACGGGTACGTGATCGGCGGCCTGGCGATCTTCGAGGGGACCCGTAGCCAGTACCCGCTATACGACGCGTTGGCGATGGGGATTCTAGTGATGGTTTTCGCCTACCTCCTGGGAAGAACGGACCCGGCAGACCGGACGGTGATTGAGCAGTGGTCGGATTCGAAGACCCGCAGTCGGCTCGGGGCGGGTGTCCTTTCGGCCGTCTCGTTCATCGTCATCGGCCACGCGGTGTACGGCGCCGTCTTCGCGCCTCATCTGATCACCAAGCTCGCCGGTCTGGTCGACGTCAGCTCGAACGTACAGTTGTACTCGGATGTTCCGAACCAACCGCGCTGACCGACGCACACGGTGCTGATGGACTCGAATGCGCCGAGGGTTGATTTCCGTCGACAGAGATGGTTCACAAGGACATTTCACCTCGAGGGTTCAGGGTGGAGGGCATCTGGATGGTCAGCCGTCTGTTGACGCCGGACGCCCCGCTCTGCCCTGTGGTCTTGTGCCAACCGACCCAACGCGTCGGGCTGGTCGAAGCGCGCCAGAACAAGAACAGCTGTTCCCCGGGTGCGGTCGTCCCATCGGCACCCGGCTGCCAGTCCTGCACGGTGTGGCGTACCAGCCACGAACCGCTCACGTAACTCGCCTCGCCGGTCCATCCGAAGCGGCTGCTGACTCGCCCGGTGCAGTCATGGACACCTGAGCAGCTCGGGGCGAAGGTCGCAGGTACTGGTGGTGGTGGCCTCGTCGTGGTGCCGCAGATTCGTTTGCGCCCATTGGCCGTTGGAGATGGCTAGGAAGACACTATTAATTTTCGCCGGTGTACTCCGGTTGAGCGGCTGCGATGCTCGGCTGAGTCCGAGTCAGCGCGAGGATGATTGACGCGACCGTCGCGGCGACGTCGCGCATATCGGCCCTGCCTTCGGGTCCTTGGGCATGATGCGGATGTGCTCCGTCCCCTCGGCCACACCTTCGATGAACGACTCGGAACCGCACATGCCGATAGGGCAACGATGGTCAGGGCGAGTAGGTGACCCCGGTCAGATCCTCAGACATTGCCCACAACCTTCTCTGCGCGTCGATGTCGTACGACGCCTTGCTGGACTTGACCACCTTTGGGTGGCCACGGTGCCCACCTAACCCGTCGGGGCCGAGGTACTGCCCACCGAGCACCTCCGGATCGGTCGCTGCGCGCAGCGACGGCAGCGCACCCATCGAGGGAGGCTGCGCGAACACCGGTCCCGCGATCTCGAAGAACTGGCGGAACGGTGTCGGCATCTCACGACTGAACTCGGTGTTCGAACCACCGGGATGCGCGGCGACTGCGATGGTCCCGCTGCCCTGCATCCGTCGCTGGAGTTCGTAGGTGAACAGGAGGTTCGCGAGCTTGGACTGACCGTAAGCGCCGAATCGGCTGTACTCACGTTCCCACTGCGCATCGTCGAAGCGAATACCGCTGGACAAACGATGGCCCAGGCTGCTGACCGTCACCACGCGGGACCGCGGTGTTGCCAGCATGCGATCGAGCAGTAAACCGGTGAGTGCGAAATGACCCAGATGATTGGTGCCGAAGTGCATTTCGAAGCCGTCCGCAGTAGTGGCCTTGGGTGCGAGAACCACGCCCGCGTTGTTGATCAGCACATCGATGGTGTCAAGGTTGGATGTGAGCGCCTCGGCTGCAGCGCGGACGGACGCCAGCGAGCACAAATCGAGAACTTGCAGTTCGACCCTGGCGGCCGGGTACGCCGCCCTGATGCGGCGAATCGCGTTCTCGCCCTTCTCGAGATTGCGCACCGCGAGGACGACTCGCGCCCCGTTGGCGGCGAGCGCCGTCGCCGTCTCGAACCCCAGACCGGTGTTGGCGCCGGTGATGATCGCCGTTCGACCCTTCTGGTCCGGTATGTCAGCGACTGTCCACTTGCGCATGAGTCCCCTTTCGCGAGTGTCTCGCTGACTCCTGCTGGCTGTCCGGGCCAGCGCAGACGACTACGATTACCACCCCGGCCTCAACGAGTCGTCTAGAGCCACAGATACATTCCGGCGAGGACGAGCCACAGAGCGAGGCAATAGGTTTCGAAGATACCTCTGAGAATCAACGGCGCTTCGCGCAGCTCCATGAAATCCAGCCCGACATAGCGCACCTTGATCAACGCCAGTGCCAGAACCCACAAGGCGACCCCCGAACCAATGCCGTGGTCGAAACCGATCGTGAACGACACCAGCGTCGCCATGACCAGACCCAGCCAGACGACAGTGGATCGGGCGCGGAACAAGGACGAGGTCATGCTCAACTCACGAGGTAGATCAGCGGGAACAGGACGATCCAGAGGAGGTCGACCAGATGCCAGAAGCACCCGCCGCCTTCGATGAATGCCATTCTGGTCGGGCTCGGTGCGGCGACACGTGCCGCGAAGAGTAGCGATATGAGAACCACGATCCCGATCAGAACGTGCAGCAGGTGCAACCCGGTAAGCACGTAGTAGTACATGTAGAAGGTGTTCTCGGTAGGCACGTGTCCTTCGCCGACCTTGGACGAGTACTCGACGATTTTCAGACCCACAAAGGCCAGACCGCACGCGAGCGCTCCCGCCAATAACGTCCGAGCGGCTGGGCGGGCGCCAGCTCGGACGGCTCGAATCGCGGTGACCACGAGTAGAGAGCTCGTCAAAAGAATGACGGTATTCGCCAAGCCGATGCCGACATTCAGAGTATGGCGCGACGCGTCGAACAGTTCGGGGGCCTGTGCGCGTTGGTACATGAACAGGACGAAGAAAACGGCGAAAACCAGCATGTCGCCGAATAGCAGTATCCACACCCCTGGCTCTCCAGGAACGCGGCCAGGAGAGGCCTCATTGGGCTCGACTGTCTTTGAGACCTCGTTTTCGTCGACCAGCTTCATGCCGCCGGCTCCCACGTTTGCGCAGCGGCGCGCTCCTCTCTCTCCGTGGCTTCGATGTCGACGGCCTTGACTAGGAGGAACACGGTCGGGACGATCCAGACGAAGAATGCACTGACCGGAATCCACCACGCGATGATCCCGTTCCAGCCCAGCGGTCCACTTTGAATAACGTAGACACAACCACCTGGAAGGACGAGGAGTGCCATCCACAGGCTGAGGTATCCGTACCATCGCGGGAAGGTTGGGACGGCGCGCTTGTCGATGAACACTGCCAACGCGAGGATCAATCCCTGCAACACGAGGGGCCCGACGATGCCGACCAGCAGCAGCCAGAACATGTCGCTGAGTGCCTGAATAGCTTGGGGGTCGCGATCGGGTCGGTACGCGGCGGCGACGCCGAACACCATGGCCAGAGTGAACACGAACGGGAACGTCACCGACAGAATGACCTCGGTAATCGACATTACGCCCCAGTAGCCTTCGATTCGGCGCACCTGCCGGCAAAGCAGCGCGAACACGGGTGTCATGAACCACATACCGAGGATGGTCAGTCCCAATCCCAGGCGGATCGCGAAGTGATTGTCGACGTACCACTGGGCAGTCTGCTCCGCGGTAAAACCCGGATTGATCGGCGGAAGCACGCCCGCTATCAGGCCGAACGTAATCCCGAAGACCACCAACATGGCCAGCGTCGACCACGCGGCCGCCTTCTCGATCTTCACATGCATGGGCGCTCCTGTCATTGAATTCACCTGTCCCCGTGCCGTGTCCGCGCATTCCGGCACCATCGCCGAGCGTGACGACCGGCATGTCGGCTAGCCCGTCAGACTGGCGATGACCCTGAAACGCTGCGCGTGGGTTCCGGACTGCGGCGCAACAGCCATCCTGTCGGAACGAATGCTATCTTCAGTCCGCTCGAATTGGTAGATCAATCGTTTGTTTCGCTCAGAACGAAGATTGTAGCCGTGGCCCAACAACACACGGCTTTGCGTCACTCCGATCTGCGGGCGGCTACCCGCCCGCAGAAGGCGCTGAGATGACAATGTCGATGGAATATTGTTGCCGGGCATGGTATTCGATGGGATCGGCCACACACGGCGATGTTGATCGCAGCAAGGGTGAGACGCGGGCGTGTGGACTGATCGTTCACCGTCTCAATCGCCTCCCTGAAGACGGAACTCGTCGCCGCAGAACGTCACCGCTTGCGAACGCCCCGCAACCACGTGTCGCGGGCGAGGGTCAGCGCGTCGGGGGCGGCCATTGACTCGACGATGCTCTGCGGGATCCACAGGACGCTGATCACGCAACGCGACAGCACTTCCAGTGACGTCTCCTCATTGCGGATGGCGCCGCTGTCAATGCCCTCGGAGAGCAGGCCCTTCAACCTCCGCATGCGATTAGCGAAGGCGAAACCGGGGTTCGGGGTGTCCGGAGGCGACTGTCGCATCCATGCCTGTTGAATCTTGAACTCGTCGGGAAAGTGCTTGACCGCGTTGATGTGGACCCAGCTCAGTGCGTCCATCTTCTCGATTGGAGACGAATCCGCGTTCAAAACACCCGAATAGCCCGCTGTGAGCCGCGAGCCGAACGATCGCATGATGAACGCGAGCATCTCCGGCTTGCTGCCCGCCACCCGCGTCAGTTTTCCGAGGCTCACACCCGCTGCGGCTGCGATCTCACGCACCGTCGTGATCTCGTACCCGCGCCTGCCGAACTCCGCGCGCGCCGCCGCGAAGATCCGATCGGCCTCGACGGTGAAATCGTCGGTGTCCGATGCAGAATCTCCCCATGAGCGAACGGCATCCGAAGCCGCCGCGAGCGCCTTCGAATTATCGAGTGTGGAATACCGCGGAGGCCGACGCGCCAGACCATTCAGGATGATTCGACAGAGGACGCCCGCCACCCGTTCGGACGCGGCCTTGTGGCGAACGACG
The DNA here is from genome assembly GCA_963820045.1 of uncultured Actinomycetota bacterium. Taxonomy (GTDB): domain Bacteria; phylum Actinomycetota; class Actinomycetes; order Mycobacteriales; family Mycobacteriaceae; genus Mycobacterium. Next base: position 787 of record CAWFYN010000001.1, on the reverse strand, counting down.
TCGAGCCCGACCGTCACCATCGTTTGAAACACGCGATCCGCTAACGCGATCAGGTCGACCTCCGGCCTGACCGCTCCGAAATCCCGCGCCGAAGTAAGCGTTCGCAGCACCGCTTCGTTTATCAATTCCGGAGGGTTCTTCAGTAATTCGACGAGTTCCGGTAGCTCGCTCGGCGAATCGTAGAAGGTCATCTGCAGCGCCGCGCGATGCGCAACCGCGCAGTTCGCGATATCGGTACTTAGTCGCTCGATATCCCCGACGACGGTGCGGGCGTTCGACCGCTCCAGCCGGTGTAGCGCTTCCTCGCCGATGAGGTTCATTTCGGCGTAGTAGCGGCCCACCAGTTCGACCAGGATGGCGTCCTTGGAATCGAAGTGGTGATAGAGACTGCCCTTCAACAAGCCCGTGGCGTCCGCGATCTCACGCATTGATGTGCGCAACCCGTGGTCAGCGAGCATGGTCGCAGCGACTTCGAGGATCTGAGACCTCCGCGCACCAGTTGCATCGGTGTCCACCGACACCGGGGTGTGGCGCGAATCGGCGTTCTTACGGCCTAGGTCGTTGTCGATGGCGAGTCTCCCGATCGGTCACGGTGCGCAGGCCCGGATGATCATCGATCCGATGCGCTCGCGACGGCGCACCGCTTGGATGAGCCCACTGCGGACTTGCTGGTGGTGAGATTAGCAGTCGGTGCGTGGTGACCTGGACCAACTCGCGCGGACTCAGGCGGGGAGACCCTTCGCGAGATCCATTACTGTGACGGCCTCAGTGCCCGTCTTCCTCAATC